>OY969798.1:0-5196240 GCA_963703165.1 uncultured Actinomycetota bacterium | reverse complement strand
CTCGAGGATTACAAATTGCGCGGCTAGTCAACCGCAAGGTGACGCACAATCACGGTTCAGCAATGGGCCGCGAAACTGCGGCGCGCACCACCTCTCGGTCAAGATCAAGTTCTGGCTCATCCCTGCCCTCCTGACACGGCGCACCACGGGGACCTTCAATGGGCCGGCTCAACGCTTCGTTGAGCCGGCACGAACCCTGCCCTCGCCGGCGCGGTTCGGTCTCGGGAGGTTGCGAGTGAGTCCGACGGAGATCGCCACCGAGGACCGCATGCGGTCCAACCATGCCCTCGCCGCGGCTGTTGTCGCCGAGCTTCCCCCGCTGCCACCGCCTGCCCTGGGGTTGTGGCGCATCGTGGCGGGCGAGGTCCTGAATACTTCGCGGTCCGGACCCGTGGTGCGGTGGATCATCACCGACCGGGGCGAGGACGACGTCGAGCAGTTCAGCATCGTCGGCAAGGTCTACGACACAGGCGGTGGCGCGGCGGCACATGCCCTGCTGACCCGCCTGGCCGAGGAGAACTTCGGCGGGCCCTACGACCTGGCTCGATCTCTGGGATACCTCCCGGACCGTTCGCTGCTGTTGCAAACGGGAGCCCCGCCGGACACCCTGCACTCCCTGCTCGCCGACCCCGCCACCGGGCGATCCGCGGTCCGGCGCACCGGCGGGTGGCTGGCTCGGCTGCACGCCGTCGCCGACAGCGACCTCGCTCCCCTTCCCGCGGATTTCGAGGCGATCCGAACCTCGGACTTCGTCGACGGAATCAGTGCCGTCCACCCCGAACTCTCGGCCGACCTCGACCGACTGCGAGAGGGCATACTTCCTGCGCTCGCCAACGCGGCCGCCGGCGCGCTGGTCCTGACCCACGGGGACCTGCAACCGAAGAACGTGCACTGCGACGCCGACCGGGTGGTGGTCGTCGACTTCGACCGCGCAGCCCTGGCCCCGGCCGCCCGCGACCTCGGCCACTTCATCGGCCGCTCGCTGACCTCTGCCGCTGCTCTCGGGCAGGACTTCGACGGTCCCATCGCCTGTTGGCAGCGCGAACTGACCAAGGGCTATCTCTCGGAGGGCGGCGCACTCGAGGCTCTGCCGGCGGTCCCCGCCTACGTCGCCCGCACCGTCCTCGAGGTGCTCCACCAGCGCCTGGTCGTGCGCCCGACATGCGACCTCTCCACCGCCCGGTACTGGCTACAGGCGGCCTCGACCTGCGTCGAGCGCACCTGATCCATGACAGCGGGCAGAATCTCACCGGCTGATTGATCGTCAGTTCTCGGGATCCGGCAGGTCTTCGGGGAACACGACGTCCACCTCGGAGATCGGGCGGCCGAAGTCTCTGCGGTTGTTGGTGATGAAACAGTCCGCGCCTGCGGCGATGGCGGTCGCCAGATGAACCGCGTCCGCGCAATGCAAGCGGTAGGTGGCGGCGACCGTGGTGGCGAGATCCGCGGTTGCCTGATCCACTGGGTAGAGGTCGAGCCGCGTCAACAGGGCGCCCAGGCGAAGGAGCTCTTCCGTGCTCCCCTGACGTTGGGGCCGGCTGAGTACCTCGGGAAGTAGCAGTACCGAACCCACGCCCGCCGTGAGTGTCGACGTCGCGCCCGAGAAGAGGGCTGCGACCCGACGCCCCAACGGGTTATCCGGATCAGCTGCATAGATCAGCACGTCGGAATCGAAGGCGCTGATCAATCCGAGTCGCGATCAGCGCGAATCGCTGCCACCAGTTCGTCGGCGCGCCCGGGAGCCAGACCTTTCGCGAAGTCGATCGGCAACTCGCCGGCCCGGTCCAACAGCTCGCGGAGCTTTCGGGCTTGGTCCATCGCCTCGCTGCTACGGCGCCGTCGCAAGGTATCGGGCCGCACCACCACAGCCACCGGCCGACCGTGCCGGGTCAGCGTGACCTCTTCGCCCTGTTCCACAAGGTCCAGGACGTACGGCAGTCGCGCACGAGCGTCGCTGACGGTCATCTCAGTCACTTCGCGATTGTACATCGTTGTACACCTCCGTACGAAGATCTGTTTGCGGGCCATTTCGGCACCGGTGATCGAATCCTGGACGGCACCACCGACAGAATCGGTCCGTACGTCAGGCGATAGAGGTCAGGAGGCGCCCCATGCACGGATCGAGTGGCGAGCCGGTGCGCATCGTCGGACCGAATGCGTTCGTGGACGCCGACCCGACGCCGGGCATGCGGCGGCGTCGCGCGATCGACGTGCCGGGCCTCTGGGCCGGTGTCGTGCACACCGAGCCGGGCTCCGTCTCCGGCTGGCATCACCACGGGACGCACGAGACGAGCCTCTACGTCCTCGAGGGCGTCATGCAGCTCGAATTCGGACCGGGCGGGGCCACGGCCGTGCGTGCCACCACGGGTGAATTCATCCACGTCCCCGCGCACACTGTGCACCGCGAATCGAACCCCACCGACGGACAGAGCACCGCGGTGATCGCCCGCGCGGGTCAGGGCCCGCCGACGACCAATGTGGGCGGTCCTGACCCGGCGTGAGTTCTCGCCAATCCTGAGGAAGCTTGGAATCGAATAACAGCAGGGACACAACAGGAACAATCGGGCATTTGCGACGTTCGACTTGTTGTAGACCTGAAACGTTCGATTAGTGTGAGTCCGGGTAGTACCCATCTGCACGTACTGCCGGCTGACATTCCCTCAGATTTCAATTATTGAGCGCAGCGTCTCGAAAATGTGGGCGCCCCGCCATTTCCCCATGTGTTTGAGCCTCATGCGACGATTCGCCCCGCCAGGCGGTCGGACGCACCTGCACTGTCCTGAGAGGACCGCAGAGACATGACCATTTCCAGCCACCGCCGTGCCCGCCGTACCCGCCCCTTCCTCGCCATGGGAGCCGCAGCCGCCACCGCGGCGCTTGCCCTCGCCACCGCCGCCGCCCCCGCGTCCGCCGCGGAGACGAACCTGCTCGACTCGAGCCGCACCTGGGCGCCGGCGGCCACCGCCACGATCCACCCCGGCATCGTCATGCTCACCGACGGCGCCGGTTGCACCAGCAACTTCCTGTTCACCGACGCCAAGAAGAACGTCTACATCGGCCAGGCCGCCCACTGCTCCGGCAAGGGTGAGGCCCAGGACACCGACGGCTGCGAGACCCCGTCGCTGCCCCTCGGGACAGACGTCCTGCTCGGCGCCTCCGGTGTGAAGGGCAAGCTCGCCTACTCCTCGTGGCGCACCATGCAGGAGCGCAAGGAGACCGACAAGAACGCCTGCGCGCACAACGACTTCGGCCTGATCAAGATCCCGGCCTCCGCGCTGGACAAGGTGAACCCCTCGATCCCCGTCTACGGCGGCCCGACCGGCCTGAACACCACGGGCGCCCCCGCGGGTGAGCAGGTGCTGTCCTACGGCAACTCGCCGCTGCGTCAGGGCCTCACGCAGCTCTCCCCGAAGAGCGGTACCAGCATCGGCGACGTCGGGGACGGCTGGGCGCACCAGGTCTACACGCTCACCCCCGGCATCCCCGGTGACTCCGGCTCGGCCTTCCTGGACTCCAAGGGCCAGGCTCTGGGCACCCTTTCCACGCTGGTCTTCGCCCCGGAGGTGCTGAGCAACCAGGTCAGCGACCTCTCGCGCGAACTCGCCTACGCCCGCACCGCGATCCCCGGACTCCGTCTCGTCGAGGGCACCACCCCGTTCGCCAGCACGCTGCTCCCGCTCGGTTTCTGAACGACCCCGTCCGCCCCCTTGCCGCCCCGCGGCCGGGGGGCGGACGTCGTTCAGCCGTCGGTGGCTACAAGCGCGATCAGGTCGACGGCGACCTCGAACGGCTCCTGCAGGCGCAGGGTCGAACCTGAGGACTCGAACTCGTACCGATCACCTCGCAGTCGAAACACCTGCGCGACAGATCCGCCGCCCGCACTGTCCCCCAACGTGGACTGGGTGAACCGCGCTCCCGCTCCTAGCGTCCAGGAAGCAGACGTTCCCGAGCGAACGGGAGTCAGGCATGAGCGCGATCACCCCACTCGGCACCGGCACCGCGGCCTACGCCTTCGCCCCGGTCACCGGGACGATCCGCTATTTCCGTGCCCCCGATGACGTGATCGACGCGATCGACAGCGACCTGGAATCGACGATCGCGCTGGTCGACTCCGGCGGCACCACGTTCCTGGGCCCGATCCTCGGCCGCCTGGGCGGCATCGTCAGCCGGGACGGCACACTGCGCTCACACCTCGCGATCGTGTCCCGCGAGTTCGAGGTGCCCTGCATCGTCGGCGCCGCACTGACCGGGGACATCGCCGACGGCACCGTGGTCGAGCTCGCGGTGGCCGACGGCGCAGGAGTTGTCCGACTTCCTGCCGCGACCGCACCGACGCCGGCGCCGGCGTCCCCACCGGATGTCTCGTCCGCCTGGTGGGCCTACGTCCGGCGAATCGGCGACGACATCGCGGTCAAGGACTTCGACGTCGTCGTTCCCCCCGAGTCGCTCGATGCCCTGATCGGCGAAGAACTCACCGACGAGAAGCTCGATGAACTCATCGGGCACATGGGGCGGTCGTTCAAGCCGGAGATGACGCGGCGCTCGACGTTCACCTCCGAGCTGTTCCCGATGCTTCCCTACATCTCCCTCGCCATGCTCGAAGACTTCCACTCCTACCCCGACCGGGTGCGGACCATCGAGGCGTCGATGCGCGCGGAGGAGATCGGCCGCCGGTTGCGCGTCGCCCCCAACCTCACCAGCCCGCTATGGATCTGGATGATCGGCTACCACTATCTGTGCGGTCGTCAGGCCCTGATCCAGATGGACAAACTGCGTCCCGACGAGCGCCTGGACGACGTCCGGACGGTCGTCGACTTCTGGCGCCGCCTCACCCTCGCGCACCGCGGCGACGGGACCCTCGACTACAAGGACGCGGGCTTCACCAACCGCTACCTGCCGGCCGACGTGGTGGACGCGCTCGCCGCGTGCGCGCAGTCACTCGATCCGGCATCGTCGAAGGCTCTGAAGCGGCTCAACGCGACGGTGTCGGGTTACGCCTTCCTGTACTTCTGCGATTCCCGCGTTGGCATCTGCGACTCCGGCCCCTATCCGCGTCCGGACGGTCGGCACACGATCGTGCGTGACTACCTCTCGCTCGGCCCGAGTGCGTGGGCTTACCCGTGGGCCGAGAAGCTCGACCCGCCCTACGCCGGCCTGACGATGTCGCTGACCTTCGACCCGGCGGTGTTCACCAGTTTCGAGATCAACGACTGGGGCACGACGTTCACCGAGCCGGACCAACTGCTGGCGGCGGTCACCGAGGCGTCGGTCGTCGGACACACACGCGACGGTAGGTCAGAGGTCCTCAGCCCCGAGCAGTGGGCCGAGGTCACCACTGCGATCAGCCGCAGCCACCTCGAGCTGTACCAACGCTTCGTCGACATGGACCGGCGCGGACGCATCTTCGCCGCGGCGCAGATGTACTGCACGGGCCTACGGCCCTTCGCCGACGTGGCGGGGGTGCTCGACAAGATCGACTGGTCGCTCTCCCCCGACACGCTCGCCTTCTATCCCGACCCGCTCGACGACGACACCTACGCGGGGACGATGTTCGGCACCGCGGTCGTGGCCAACGGCCTGCCCGGCTCGTTCTCGCGTATTCGTGAAGGGAGCTGACCGTGCGTCAGTCGCAGCAGAAGATCGTCCCCGCCGACGAACTGCTCTGCCACCAGACCGCCGAGACCTTCGCGACGATCGCCGAGGCCGACGTCAGCTGGACCGAGCGGCTGTGGGCGTCGCTGTTCGCCAAGGACGGCTCGCTGCAGGTCGACGTCGGGCTGGGCAAGTACCAGAACCGTAATGTGGTCGAGTGCTTCGCCGGAATCTCCCGCGGCAGCGAGCAGATCACCGTCCGGGCCAGCCGGGCGTTGGACGACGACCCGGAGCGGGTGGGCGTCGGTCCGTTGGACTACGAGGTGATCGAGCCGCTCAAGCAGGTGCGGTTCACCCTCGCCGAGAACGACGCCCAGCCGATCAGCTTCGACCTCACCGTGACCGGTGTGCTCCCGCCGTTCCTGGAGCGCAAGGACGTCCAGCGCGAGCCCATCGGGTTCCGCGTCCAGTCCGACCTGCTGCGCTACCACCAGGCCTCGACGATCCGCGGCTGGGTCTCGGTCGACGGCGAACGGGTCGAGGTCCGCGACGACGAGTGGTTCGGATTCCGCGACCACTCCTGGGGCATCCGGATGGACGTCGGCGACACCCCGCCGGACGTCCACCGCCCGCAGCGGATGGATCTCCACGACTTCATCCTGACGTGGTCCCCGATGTGGCTGAAGCGCCCCGACGGCTCCACGTACGAGGTGCACCACTACCTGCAGTGGGTGGACGGGGAGGTCCATTACTTCTCCGGGTTCGTCAACAACCCCGACGGCACGCAGACCCCGCTCAACGGCATCAAGGACGACCTGAATTACGACCCGGTCAACCGTCGCCTGCTGGGGGGCACGGTCACCTTCGACGCCGGCTGGGGCGAGACCCGCACCCTGGAGATCCAGCCGGTCAGCGACACCGGCTTCCATCTCGGCACCGCGCTCTACTTCGGCTTCAAGGGCCAGCGGCACGGCCAGTGGCGCGGCCGGAACCACCTCGACGGCGAGCGCTACAAAGACACCTCGAGCCGGGACACGGTGCAGGAGGTGCACCAACTACGCGACTGCGTCATCCGCGTCCGCGAAGGAGACGCCGAGGGCTACGGCGTCTTCGAGTCCATCATCATCGGCGAGCACCCGCGCTACGGCCTCACCCGCGAGGCCTCGTTCCTCTGAGCGGACGTAACGAGATGATGCTGCGTCAGAACACTTGATAGGACCTGATCACTGATTCAAGTTCGGCCGGGGTGGCGCAGTGCATGATGACGCCGTCGCAGCCGAGATCGAGTTGCCGGCGGACTCGCTTGGCGCAGTTCTCCGGTGACCCGGTGGCCGCCGGCTCGAGCCACTCGTCCGGGAGGACGGCAGCGATTTGCTCCATCTGGTCCGTGGTGGCGACGGCGTCTGCCCAGCCGCCCAGGCCCTGAATAACGGCCGACGCGCGGAAACGTTCCAGCGCCGCGGGGTCCCACTGGTTGGTGCGCACGAGCAGATCGCCGTAGACCTGCAGGTAGGTGGCGAGGCGGGCGACGGTCTTCTTCAGCCGCACGTCCTCGGACAGCGTGTCCGGGACCGTGGCGTAGCAGGACCAGATCTTCACCGACGCCGGGTCGCGGCCCGCCTTCTCGGCCGAGGTGCGGACGCGGTCCACGCAGCGGCGGACGGTGTCGTCGGCGAAGTAGGTGTGCAGCACGACCATGTCGGCAGCGCGACCGGCGAGGTCAAGGGTGTTGTTCCCGAAGGCCATCAGCCCGATCGGGATGGCCTCGTCGAAGGTGGGGTCCAGCTTGAGGGCCGGGTAGCGACCGGCGGGGCCGTCGTGGTCCTTCACGGTCTCGCCGCGCCACAGCCGGCGCATGAGACCGATGAAATTCTCCAGCTGAGCCGTCGTCACCTTCGGCAGGCCGAGGGCCTTGAACTGCGGCTCGATGCCCCGCCCCAGCCCCAGGACGAAGCGGCCGCCGGTGAGCCGGTGCATGGTCGTGGCCCACGCCGCGGTCACGATCGGGTGGCGGGTGTTGTGGTTGGTTGCGCCGGTCGCGATCGTCATGCGCTCGGTGACAGCACCGGCAGCGCCGGTCAGCGTCGCCGCCTCCTTGACGTTGAACCGTTCGGACAGGAACGCGGTGCCGAAGCCCAGTTGCTCAGCGAGACGCAGTTCGTCGAGCAGGACGCGAGGGTTGTCGACGTGGCCGCCGAGGGCGTAGAAGCCGAGTTCCGGCGAGTGGGTCATTACCGTCCCCGGGCTCGGGTGGCTGCCAGGGCGTCCCAGTCCCGCGTCGCCGCGCAGTTGCGTTCCAGCAGGGCCAGGATCAGCCTGTTCACCACGTCGACGTCGGGGAGCACCGCGATCGCGGCGGTGGTGATGACCAGCCCGCTGAGCACCTGGGTCCGGTAGTCCTCGAGGGCCACCTCCTGCGGGTAACCGTCGCGGATCTCGCCGAACGCTTTCACGTAATGGGCGAGCAGTTGCTGCTCGTGGGCGCGGCGGTCCTCGACGGTGATGCTGCCGGCGAGGAAGTACCCGACGTCGTACATCGGGTTACGCAGTCCGGTGACCTGCCAGTCGATCAGCACCGCGCGGGTGGCACCGTCGACCTGCTCGAACAGGACGTTGTCCACGCGTGGGTCGCCGTGCGAGAGCGTGAGGCGCCTCTGCGGGAGCGTGAACCAGTCGTGGACGACCTCGGCGACGCCGGCGACCTGCTCGAGGTCCTCGGCGCTCAGTGCATCGCGGTAGCGATCCAGCGCCGCGGCTGAACCGGTGCGGGTGAGGTCGCTCCAGTACTCGGCGACCGCGGGCATGCGAATCGGCCAGTCCGGGGCGGTCGCGTCGTCCATCGGGAAGAACGTCGCGTGCAGCCGGGCGAGCTCGGTCAGGACCGCTGTCGCCTGCTCGATGTCGCAGCCGGCGACCTGGTCGCCGGCGGTGGCGCCGGTGAGGTCCTCCATGACGAGGTTGATGTTCGTCTCGTCGCCGGCCACGAGGTACGGGCGAGGGATGCGGCAGGCCTGCCGTTCGGTGATGGCTCGGTACGCGCCGATCTCCCGGTGGTACGCGCCGCTGCCGAGGCCGTGCTGATGCACCTCGGGCGACTGCGGGCGGAACTTCGCCACAACGCGATCCGGTGCTCCGTCGGGCCGGTGGTCGTACTGGAGCTCGAGCAGGACGGTGTCGCTGACATTGCCCGCCCCGATGCCGCGGCTGCTGAACGACCGCACCTTCGCCCCGGGCCAACTGGGCGTCAGGGCGGTCTCGAGCCACGTCGGGTCGATCTCGTTCGTCAGGTCCAGCAGTGACGGGAGCCAGGCGTCCTTGCTGTACGGCGTGTTCCACACCTCGGTGATGCGGCCGTCGACGACGCGGAAGATCTCGATGCCGCTGAGCACACGTTCCCGGGTGCGTCCGTGGGCGCTCCACACCAGGGACACGTACTCGTCGTCGCCGGCGAGGACGTGCGCGGTGAACCAGGGTTGCCACGTGGGCAGGTCGGCGGAGATGCGGTCGATCTGCTGCTGGTGGCTGAGGATCCGACGGGTGCCGGGGTCGTGGCGGACGAGCGGATCGGCGCAGATCTCGCGGATCACCTCGACCTTGCCCTCGTGGTAGATCTCGTCGCAGTAGCGCCGAACAACCTCGACCGCACCCGTCATTCGTGTACCTCGATCCCGGTCAGCGACGTCCGCGCCGACAGTTCGATCCAATTCCCGTCGGGGTCGGCGACGAACCCGAAGCGGGCCACGCCGGCGAAGTTCACGAACTCCCGGACGATGCGCCCACCGCGGCGGACGACCTCGGCTGCTTCGGCGTCGGCGTCGAACACTTGGATCGTGAGGTAGCGGAAGCCGGGTCCGACGATGTCGTCGTCGTACGGCTCCCCTCCCGGGCCTTCGACCACGGTGAGCAGCGAGTGGCCGAGTGCAAGGACACCGGGCGCGCGTTCCTCGAAGTCCAACGCGTCCCGGTAGAACGCGATCAGCCGCTCGGGGTCCGCGCTGGTCAGTGTCACGCCGATCTCCTCGACGGCACCCCCGGGTGGCACGAGCAGGACGCGATCGCCACCGGGGTGCTCGCCCATCCAGGACTTGTCGATGTCCGCGACGGCAACAGTCAGCCCGGTGATGCCCGACGGCGCCCGCGAAGGGACGCCGGCAGCGATGTGATTGACCTTGATGACCGAGCCGTAGGCGTCGTACCGGTGCTGCACCCACCCGGGCGCGAGCTCGAGTTCGAAGTCCAGGCGCAGCCCGACGGTCTCGCCCCAGAACTTGCGCTGCGCCTCGATGTCGTCGGTGAACAGCCCGATGTCGATACGGGGCTTCGCGAGTCGCATGGTGCTCCTATCCGAGCAACTCGAGGGCGTCGGTGTCCAGTACGTGATGCGCAGCGTCGGTGATCATGCGCATCAGCATCCGGTCGCCACGCTCGGTCCGTTTCACCAGGAGGGTCGCTCCCATCGCTACGGCCAGGGCAGCGAAGGTGTAGTGCCGGTAGTCGACGAGCAGGTCCTCGTAGGAGTAGTCGAGCACGCCGCCGGCCTGCAGATCGTCGTGGTAGCCGTGCAGCAGTTCCGGCTCCAGCTTCAACCGGGTCTCCCGGTCCAGCGCGCCGCTGAGGAAGTACGCGACGTCCATGCCGGCCTCGAGGTAGCTGACCGTCTGCCAGTCGACCAGCGCGATGCGCGCGTCGTCGCGGAACAGCATGTTGTCCGGGCGGAAATCGTTGTGGGTCAGGCAGCGTGGCCGAGCGCGACGCTGGTTCCACTGCGCGTGGGAGGCGACGTACCGCGCGCACACCGCGCTGACGTCATCGGCCAGCCAACCGTCGTAGTTCGCCTGCACATGCGCCCACGACTGCTCGATGAGCGCGGTCGTGTAAAAGCCCTGCGCGCCTTCCGGGACGTAGGTCCAAGCACGGTCGACAAGGCTCTCGTCGTTCCAGTACGCGCTGTGGAGCAGCGCTGCTTCCTCGAGCCCGCGGCGCACCTCGTCCGGCGTGCAGCCGTCGAGCTGGTTGCCCGCGCGGGCCGGGGCCATGTCCTCCAGCAGCAGGAGGAAGTGGCCGTCGTCGTCGATCTCGGCGGCCCACAGTTCTGGGGTGCGGATACGGGCCTTCTCCGCCAGCTCGCGGTAGAACATCACCTCGGACCGGTAGATGCCCAGGGCGTGGCCGGTCTGCGCGGAGGTCTCGTTGTCCGAGGTGAACTTGCCGACGAGGGACGCAGGACCAGGATCGCCGGCGTAGGTGAACGTGAACCGACGGGTCTCGGCCAGTTGCCCGGTGCCGACGGACTCGACATCCACCGCAGTGACGGGGGTCTTCAGCAGGTAGGTGAACCATTCCGGGGTCAGGTCGTCGATTCTCGGCACCGTGTTCGTCATGCTCATCACCGCGTCTCGGCCAGGGCCGGGGCGTTGCTCAGTTCGAAGCCGCGGTAGCCGTCGGCGACGATATCCGCGCAGATCTGCCGGTAGGCGGGCGCGCCGCCGAGGAACAGCATCGGTGACACCGGCTTACCCGGGATGTTCGCGCCCATGTACCAGGACTTGGTCCTCGGGAACAGCGACTGGTTCGCGACCTCGATGATGGACTGCACCCAAGCAGCTTCAGCCTCTTGGGTCGCCTCGAAGACGTCCAGACCGGCGTCAAGAGTGTGCTTGATGGCGTCGGTGGCGAACTCCACGTGGTCCTCGATGGCCGAGGGGTTGTTGTAAAGCGCCACCGCGCTCTGCGGCCCGGTGATCATGAACAAGTTCGGGAAGCCCGCCGACGCGATGCCGAGGTAGGTCTGGGGCCCCTCGGCCCACTTCTGATTGAGCGTCAGACCGTCTCGGCCGACGACGCCCAGATGTAGCAGCGCACCGGTGAAGGCGTCGAAACCCATCGCGGTGACGATGACGTCGAGCTCGTAGTGGTCCTCCCCGACCTGGATCCCGGTCTCGGTGACCCGCTCGATCGGGGTGCTCTTGACGTCGACCAGGGAGACGTTCGGCCGGTTGTAGGCCTCGTAGTAGCTCGTCTCCATCGGCGGGCGCTTGGTGCCGTACGGGTGGTCCGTCGGCGAGAGCAGCTTCGCGACCGCGGGATCGTCCACGCGCTCGGCGATGCGGTCGCGGATGTACTGCGCGAGGGTCTCGTTGGACTCCGGGTCGAAGAGCAGGTCCAGGTAGCTGGAGATCAGCAGGTGGAACCCGCCGCGCTCCCACAGGCGGTCGTAGGTCTCGCGGCGCTCGGTCTCGCTGGCGGCCTTCGCCGACGGCTGCGCCGGAGCGGCGGTGATGCCCATGAAGTTCTGGCGGGCCTCGGTCCGGATCCGCTGGTAGTCCGCGGCGATCACCTCGTGCTCCTCGAGCGGCACCGGGCGGTTCTGGAGCGGGACCGCGAAGTTCGGGGTGCGCTGGAAGACGGTGAGGTGCTCGACCTCGGGGGCGATGGAGGGGATGATCTGGATCCCCGAGGCGCCGGTCCCGATGACGCCGACCCGCTTGCCCCGGAAGTCCACGCCCTCGTGCGGCCAGCGGTGCGTGGCGTAGACCTCGCCGCGGAACCCTTCCAGGCCAGGAAATTCCGGAGCCTTGGGGATGGAGACGTTGCCGGCACCGGAAACCACGAAGCGTGCCGTGGTGACCACGCCGTCGTCGGTGGTGACGCTCCAGTGCGACAGGTCGTCGTCCCAGACCACCGCGGTGATCCGGACGCCGAAGGTGAAGCTGCGCCGGACGTCGAAGCGGTCGGCCGCGTGGTTGAGGTACGCGAGGATCTCCGGCTGCGCGGCGTAGCGCTCGCTCCAGTGCCACTCGCGTTGCAGCTCATCATTGAACGAGTACGAGTAGTGGATGCTCTCGATATCGCAGCGCGCGCCGGGGTACTGGTTCCAGTACCAGGTGCCGCCCACGTC
Organism: uncultured Actinomycetota bacterium; assembly: GCA_963703165.1. Lineage (GTDB taxonomy): Bacteria > Actinomycetota > Actinomycetes > Sporichthyales > Sporichthyaceae > JBQTKD01. The sequence continues at coordinate 5,183,750 of OY969798.1, read as the reverse complement.
GGCGGCGTTGTCGAAACCCCGCACGCTCAGGCCCATCTGGTCCCGCAGTCGGTGCACGGCATAGATGCCGACAAACCCCGCGCCGATCACAACCACGTCTACATCGGTGTCATGTCCCATGCCGCGAGTCTGCTGTCGCGGACTCCCCCGCGGGTAATACCGATTGCCTATGGCCGTTCGACGGGAAGCGCATCCGGGACAAGGTCGAGCATCTCGTCGGTGATCGTGCGGGCGATCGCGGTGAACGCCAACACCTGCGGGTCGACGGCACCTGCCCGGTACCCGACGCCGATCACGCTGCGCGGCGAATCGGTCAGCGTCACCACGCTCATCGTCGGCTCACCGAGGCCACCGAATCGCCAGCCGCTCGCGGCCATGGGGCTGATCGCGCCGTTGCGGAGCACGTCGAGGGAGTAGTCGATGAGACCGACCGCCTCGGTCGGGATACCCGCGGGGTCGTCGCGCATCTCGGCGAGGCTCCACCACTCCCGCCATTCGCGCGGCGCGTGGGTCACCTCGAGGAAGCGCTCGTTGGCGACGGCCTCGACGCAGATCTCCTTCTCTCCCGCGAGCGGGTGATCCGGGCCGGCGATCAGCACGGACGGCTCGGTGAACAGCGGGTCCATGCGCAGCTCGTCGTGGTCGTACGGAGACCGCACCAAAGCCACATCGACCGTGCCGTCGAGGACATCCTCGAACTGCTCGGCGAAGTCGAGCTCGCGCACCCGCAGGGTGAGATCGGGATAGGTCATGCGGAACGCGTCGAGGATCGGGCCGGTCAGCTCCCCCGCCGAGGCACGGCCGCAGACCAACCCGATGGTGAAGGCGGACCGGCCCTGGGAAGCCGCCGCGCCGACTCGGAGTTCTTCGACGCAACGCAGCACGCGCCGGGCACGCGCGAGGACTGTGCGACCGATCGCGGTCGGTACGACGCCTGCCGGGGAACGTTCCAGCAGCGGTCCGCCGAGCTCGCGTTCGAGGCGCTGCACCGCCACCGTCACCGACGGCTGGGCCACCATCACACGCCGCGCGCCGGCGCTGATGCTGCCTTCCTCGACGACCGAGACGAAGTACTCGAGCATCCGCAGGTCCATCGGTGGGCCTCCCTCCCCCACGGTACTCACGAGGCGCAGCGGAGGCGAGAGTGTGGCGCTTCGGGAGCGTGCGCAGGAATGGATCCTGAGCCGGCGTCGTTGGCCCGCACGTACCGACGACCTGCATGGGAGCCCACAATGAGCGAGTCCACGGACAACTCGGAGAGCGAGCGGCGCGCTGCCCTCGTGGCCGAGATCATGCGGTCGGTCGAGAGAATCGCCACCGCGGTCGACACCGACCTGAAGCTCGCCGGCGACAGACCGGTCGCCTACGCCCGCCCCCTGTATCCGGTGCGCTTCTTCGCGGCCCTGAACTGAGCAAGGATCTGGTCGATTCTTAGATCAGCCCCTTTAACAGGGCAAATAACGCCTTGATTCGTACAGGCGTTCTGCATATCTGCTCAAGTGCAGTAACCCTTACGCAGTAGGGAAATCGGCGGTCAGCTCGTAGAGCGGGTGCGGGTCTGTCGCGACGGCCTGCTGGAGGAGCCGGTAGAAGAGCAGGCCGCGGGCGCTGGAGTTGCGTCGGTTGAAGCGGAAGGCGTACTCGTCGAGGTAGTACGGCAGGTGCTTGTCGCTGGCTCGGTAGTGCAGCGTGCCGGTCAGCCACCGCTTGAGCAGCGAGGCCACCAGGTGCACCCCGGGCAGGACCTCGGCGGGGTCCTCGGCGTCGTAGCCGGTGACGTACTCGTGGACGTAGCCCAGCCCCGTGAGGCGGCGCATCATGCGTGCGCCGTCGGTGCGGACGGTCGCGCCCGGCTCGACGACTTCGGTCGCGAAGTCGACCAGGCTCAGCGTGCCGGGTGCGTCGGCGACGGCGAACCGGACTCGACCGAGCTTGCGGGGACCGACGCGTTCGACCGCGACCTGGACGCAGGCCTTGTCGCTGCTCGCGCCCTGCTTTCCCACGCTCACACCGCCGACGAAGGTCTCGTCGACCTCCACGATCCCCGCGAGCCGGTCCCGATCGGGGCGCACCATGGCCCGGCGCAGCTTGTGCAGCCACGCCCAGGCGGTCTCATACGAGCCGAACCCGAGCTGCTGCTGCAGGTTCAGCGCGGAGACCCCGTTCTTGCTCGAGGTGACCAGCCAGGCGGCCGCGAACCAGGTCGAGAGCGGGGTGCGTGAACGGTGGAAGATCGTGCCCGCGGTGACCGAGGTCTTGCGCCCGCACTGCGTGCACATCCACATCTGCCGCTGACTGATCCGCCACCCGTCGCCGGCGCAGACGGGGCAGACGAAGCCGTCCGGCCAGCGCAGCCGCTCGAGATAGTCGATGCACGACTCGTCGTCCGGGAACCACCCACGGACCTCCTGAAGCGTCCGTGGGTAATCGATCCCGCCGCGCGGAAGCTGAAGGTCCACGAATGAATCGTACTGCACGCAAGCAGATATGCAGAACAGGCGTTCGATCTGAAATGGGTCGCATGATAGGTCCGCAACCCTTGCCCCTCGGTCTGGCGACGATGTCGCCGTTGACCGATCTGACGGCGGTGTTGGCGGACCTTGCGCCCAATTCCGTGGGCGGTTACGACACGGTCTCGGTCATGCGGGCGGTGCGGCGGCTGAAGAACGCGGTGTCGGCGCTGGAGTCCACGTGGGTGGTGGAGGTCGCGACCCGCAGGCCGGGCAGCGTGTCGACCGTGGAACGGTTGCAGATCCCGCACGAGCACGCGTTGGACGAGGTCCGCGCCGGATTGGGCCTGTCGGTGACGTCCGCCGGAAATTTGCTGTCGGCATCGTGGGACTCGGTCAAGCGGCTCCCCGAGCTGCACGCGGCCATGGCATCCGGCGGTATGGACGAGAAGCGGGCTGAGGTCTTCGCGGACTGGACCGGTGAGTTGTCCGACGAACACGCTCACGCCGTCATCGCCGAACTTCTGCCGCAAGCTGTGCTCGATGCCGAGGAGCAGTTGCCCGCACATCTGCTGATCAAGGAGATCGCGAGGATCGCGATGGCCCCGGACCCGATCTGGGCCGAACGTCGCTACAAAGAAGCCCTGCGCCGGCGCAAGGTGATCGGGCGGATGAACCCCGACGGCACCGCGGACCTGTCCGGGCAGCAACTCGAACCGCACCGGGTAGCCGCTGCCTGCGGACGACTCAACGAACTCGCCCGCGCAGCAAACGGGACGGCGACCCACGCCCGATCGACCACCTGCGCGCCGACCTGCTGCTCGGCATGCTCGATGGCACCTACGAAGGCCTCACCGACACCGAGATCTTCGCCGCCCTCGCCGCCACCCGCCCCGGCTCCCACCGCCAGGACGAGCCCGCCCCGGCCCCGAACCAGGCAGCGGCAGAGAACCTCGCCGCCGGGAAGGAACTCGTACGGTGGGTCGGCGCCGAGGCGAGCACACCTCCGGCCGCCCCGACCCGACCGGCCACCCACCGCACGCCGGAGTCACCGCCCGCCGGGGTGCAGTTGCGCATCCGCATGACCACCCTGCTCGGCCTGGACCGCGCCCCGGCCGAGATCGCCGGGTGGACCCCGATCCACGCCGACTACGCCCTGAACCTCATGGACCTCATGAGCGCCGCCCAATGGCCCTACGCACTGACCGACGACGACGGAAGCCTCATCGGCTCAGGGCTGATCTTCACCCGCCCCAAGGGCTGGGGCCGCCGCCGAATCCGCAATCGCGGGATCGTGGACATCCTCGTCCCTGCCTCGCTGCTGCGTGACCTGATCGTCGGCCCGCTCGAAGGCATCGAACTCGTCGATCCGGACCAGTTCCGCACCTGGCACCCGGTGCTGATGGCACTGGCCGATCGGATGCGCAACCCCAAGCCGCTGCCCGACGACAGCAACAAGCGCATGCCCGGACACGGCCTACGTCGCGCCATCGAACTGGACAAGCCCCGCTGCATCGGCGTCGGCTGCGGACGCCCCTCCCGCCGCTGCGAGATCGACCACCGCCACGACCACGCCCGAGGCGGGCGCACCGTCGATCCCAACCTCGCCCCCGCCTGCGGACGCGACCACCGCCTCAAGACCAAAGGCGGCTGGACCCTGCACACCTGGGAGAACAAGGGCTACCGCTGGTGCACTCCACTCGGGCGCCACTACATCGTCTCCGTCCCCCCGGTCATCGCGAGAATGCCCGCCGCAAGACCCGACTTCTGGATCGAGGACCACAACGACCGGCCCGACCCCAAAGCCGACGTCGACCACGAAGGCATCCCCTGGCAGGCCTCCCAGATCTGGCGCCCCGGCGGCCCCCAACCACCACCAGCCGTAGACATCGTCTACACGACCTCCTCCAGCTACGACGTGCCAGGCGACGCCTGGTGAGGTCGGCTAGGACCGAGACCGGGCCAACAGGGCCAGCTCCATGCGGGAGTGGCATCCGGTCACGGCGAGGATGCGGCTGACGTACTTCTTCACGCTGTCGTCGGCCAGGCACAGAGTCTCGGCGATCTGCGCGTTCGACAGCCCGTCGGCCACGAGGGCCACCACCTGGTACTGCCGCTCGGACAGTCCGGCCAGCACCGCCTTCGAGCGGGACACCGGGAGCCCCCGGCAGATCGCGGAGAGCTGGCGGGACAGCAGCCGCAGAGTGGCGAGTTCGGAGCGCCCGAGTTTGTTCGGCGACGGGTCGAACATGCCGACCAGCGCGGTGTGTCCGCCCGGCAGTTCCAGACGCAGGGCGGCTGCGGACTCCATGCCCCAGGTGGCACCCAGGAAGTGCCGCACGTAGGCCTCCGCGGAGGCGGGCAGCGCACCCATTGCCTGCAGCTCACTCAACGAGCAGACGCCGCTGCCGACGAGCTGACGCATCGCGATCGGCGTCGAGAACACGTCGTACCGGCTCCACCGTTCCTGGTACTCCGGCAGCATCTTGGCGGTGTGGCCCTCCGTCACCGGGGCCAGATCGCCGAAGACGTGATGGAAGGTCGCGCCGGCGAAGAACGAGACATGGCGCAGGTCGAACTCCCGGGCCAACGCCTCGAGCAACTGCTCGCTGAAGTCCGGCAGCGAAGCGGCCGAATCGCAGGCCTCCAGCACAGCGAACGCGCGCTCGTAATCGGCCTGGCGCAGCGGGGGGCGAGACCGGGCCGCGGGCGCTGGGATCGAATCTGTGAGTGGAGTGACGCGGGTCACCTGCCCACCGTACCTACGTAGCGGCGATGAGGGCAGTGCTGAGGCGCCGGACCTCGGCCGGGTCGAACCCGCCGTCACTGTCCGGGAGCGGCTGGACACACACGTGGTCGGCTCCGGCATCGAGCTGTTCCTGGATCCGCGTGCGGATGCTCTCCTCGTCGCCCCACGCGACGAGGGAGTCGACGAGGTGGTCCGAGCCACCGCCGACCAGGTCGACCTCGTCGAATCCCTGGCGCACAAGGCTCGCCCGATAATTGGGCAGCGTGAGGTAGCGCTCGAGGGTGGACCGTGCCCGAGCCCGGGCCGATTCCGCCCGGGTATCGAGCACCACCATCTGCTCGGGCGCGAGGATCGGGCCGACACCCAGGATCTTCCGAGCCTCGAATGTGTGCTGAGGGACCGTCAGATAGGGGTGGGCACCGTCGGCCCGGGTGGCGCTGAGCTCGAGCATGCGCGGTCCCAACGCAGCGAGCAGGCGCCTCGCCGGCGTGCTCGGCACAGCCGACCGGAACGGTGCAGCATCCATCGAGTCGAGGTAGTCCCGCATCGCGGTGTACGGCGCCCGGTACTCCTGGCCGCGCGCACCCTCCACAACGACCCGATGACTGACCCCCAGCCCTAGGACGAACCGGTCGCCGTAGGCCTCCGAGATGGTCTTCTGACCGGCCGAGGCGCTGAGCGCGTCCCGTCCCCAGATCGAGGCGATGCCGGTAGCCACCACCAACCGGTTGGTGGCGCCCAGCAGCAGGGTCGCGAAGGTGAACGCCTCGCGACCCACCGTCTCGGTGATCCAGAGCGTGGCCCAGCCCAGCTCTTCGATCTCGACGACACGGTCCGCCACCTCGGGGAACGGCTGCGCCTCAAGGGGACGCAGCCGCAGCCCGAGGCGGCCCAGCGGATAAGCGGTCAGCTCCGGCTCGGCTCGCCCGCGGGGAACACGATCGGAACCTCGATCATGCCCGTCACCTGACCGGTCGCCCACACGGAATTCTGCGTGCGGTCCAGTTCGAACTCGGGGATCCGGCGCATGAACTCGCTCAGCACGACACGACCCTCGACACGCAGCAGGTGCGTGCCGATGCAACGGTGAATGCCGGTGCCCAGCGAGAGGTGCCGGTTCGGCGAGCGGTCCGGGATCAGCACGTCCGGATAGGGGAACTGGCGCGGGTCGCGGTTGGCGCAGGGCAGCATGAGGAAGGCGATGTCGTCCTTCTTCATCTTGACCCCGGCGACCTCCGCGTCCTCGAGCACGACACGGCCGACCCCGGCCGGGGTGTAGTACCGGAGGAACTCGTCGACGGCGACGTTCATCATGTCCGGCTTGTCGATCATCCGACGGCGCAGTTCGACGTCCCACGCGAGGCGCCACAGCGCGGTGGACAGCATCTTCACGCTGTTCTCGATGCCGCCGAGCAGCAGGACGATGCAGAAGCCCATCAGTTCTTCGTGGTTGAGCTTCTCGCCGTCGAGTTCGGAGGCGATGACCATCGAGATGATGTCGTTGCCCGGGTTGCGTCGCTTCTCGTCGATGGCGTTGCTGAAGTACTCGTGCATCTCGCCGACGATGGCGGCCGCGCCCTCAGGGTCGGTGGTGAACAGGTGCGCCATCGCGTCGGTCCACTGACGATAACGATCGCCATCGCCTTGGGGCAGGCCCAGGCTCAGCGCCGTGATCCGACCCGGGATCTCGTAGCAGATGGACTTGGCGACGTCGGTGGATCCGTTGGCGATGAAGCCGTCGATGAGCTCATTGGTCGTGCGCCGCAGTTCGTCCTCGGTGTCACTGGCCTGGCGCGGCGAGAACGGCTGGATCACCAGCGAGCGGTACTTCTTGTGCACCGGTTCGTCCATGCCGGCGAGCATGAGGGTGTTCCTCTCACCGGTCTGGTACGCGGGAAACGTGACCGCGGCGCTGGAGAACGCGTCGTGGTTCTGCATGATCTCGTGGCACTCCGGGTACCCGGCGACGACCCAGAAGCCGTTGTGGTGCTCGCTCCATTGGATCGCGGGGCCTTCCAACGCCGCATCGCGCAGCGCCTCGTAGTACTGGAACGGTGTGCCGTCCGGTCCGATCGGCGGGGTGCGGTGGTCGAAATCGGTGAACATGCTGTCGGACACGTCAGGCTCCTTCGGGGCGTTCGACGGATGTGGTCCAACTCAGGGCGTCCTCGGGACAGCTCTTGATGGCGTTGCCGACTTTCTTCCGTAGCGCCGCATCCGCCGGGTCGACGGCGGTGTGCACCCGGGCGTGGCCGTAGTCGTCACCGGACTCGAAGACCTCGGGGACCAGCAGGTAACACCGGCCGTGGCCCTCACACAGCGTCAGATCGATCGCGACGCGCTTCGAGTCAGTGGCGGTCATCAGCTATCTCCGGGGGTCGACAGGATCGTGACGACACAGGCGTTGCCGTCCATGCCGGAGGCTCCGCCGCCCATCGTTTCGACGAGACCGACCCGGTGCCGGGCGATCTGACGCGGGCCGGCTCGCCCACGCAATTGGCAGGCGATCTCGTGCAGTTGCGCGAGTCCGGTCGCACCGAGCGGGTGCCCGCGCGCCAGCAGTCCACCGCTGGTGTTGACCGGCTGAGCTCCGTCGCGTTGCGTGTGCCCGGACGGGGCCAGCTCTGCTCCCTTTCCGCGCGGAGCGAAGCCGAGAGCTTCGAGGGTGAGGATCTCCCCGATGGTGAACGCGTCATGCACCTCGAGGACGTCGATCTCCGCAGCGGTGCGCCCGGCCTGCGCGAAGGCCTGCTCCGCCGCGCGGGCGACGCTGGCGTAACCCCAGACCTCCTCGCTGCGGTGATCCCACAACGCGCCGGACACCATGGCCGAGGCTTCGATGCGCAGGTCGTCGGCGTGACCGCGTTCGGCCCCGACGATCGCGGCGGCGGCGCCATCACTGGTCGGGCAGCATTGCAGCAGCGTCAGCGGTTCGGCGATCATCCGCGAGCCCAGGATGTCCGCGATCGTGGGCGGCTCGCCGCGCAGTTGGGCGCGCGGGTTGTCCGCCCCGTTGCGCTTGTTCTTCACCGCGACGGCGGCGAGTTGCTCGGGCGTGACTCCGAACTCGCCGATGTAGCGCTGGGCGGCCAGGGCATAGAGCCCAGGCAGCGGAAGGGATGACGCACCCTCAGGATCGGTGGCCTCGGGCATGATCGCGCCGGAGAACAGGGTCGACATCTGCTCCACACCGAGCACCAGCACACAGCCGAACCGGCCGAGCCGCACCGCTTCCACAGCCTCGTGGTACGCGCTGGTCCCACTGGCGCAGGCGTTCTCGATGGTCCACATCGGGACCCCCGGAATGCCCAGGCCGCGCTGCACGCGGGTCGCGACCCCCGGTGGCCCGAACACGGTGCCGACGACGATCGCCTCGATGTCCGACGGCGAGACGTCGGCGTCGCGGACGGCCTCCGCCACGGCCTCCCAGGCCAGCGACTCGACCCGCCGCTCGGGGAACATGCCGTAGGAGGACGTGCCCACGCCCCAGACAGTCGGTTGGACGCTCATCACCCGATCCCTTCCACGAGGGCGACGAGGTCGCCGGAGTCGGTGCCGGTGATCCGGGCCCGGGCACCGATCGGTGGCGCCGCCGGTTTCGTCAGATGCACGAGCAGCCGAGGTCCGTCGTCGAGGTCGAGATAGGCCAGGGCGAACGGTGGACGTCGCTCGCCCACCGGGATCTGCACGACGGTCGCCGACCAGATCGTGCCGGTGGGTTCGAAGCGTTCGGGCTCGACGGCGCCGTGGCAGACCGGGCACCACGGCAGCTCGCGCTGCGCAGCCGGATAGCTGCAGGCTCGGCAGCGGGAGCCGAGAACCGCCCCGTCCTTCCACACCGGGCGTGGGTCCGCGACCGGCAGGCCTCCGACCGCACCGGGGCGACGCTTGGTCGGTCGGCCGACGCCGAGTTCACTGGTCATCAGTGGTCCCCCTGCAGGGTCAACGAGAAGTTGGGTGTGTCCAGCTTCAGGTACGCCCCGATCGAGGTCTCCACCAGCTCCCGGACGAAACGCATCTCCTTGCTGGTGGCGGTGAAGTCCCGGTTACGCGGCGGGGTCGCTCGCATGGCGTCGATGTCGGGTTCGGGCACCAGCAGTCGAAGGATCAGCTCGTCGTCGGAGATCCCGGCGCCGAAGCGTTGGCGCAGCTCGTCGAGGCTCGGCTGGGGCGGTTCCCACTCCTTGAAGTTCTTCGCCTGAGGGGTCGTCATGATCCGGTCGAGCACGTTCTCGTCCAGCGGGGTGACCGGGGTGCCGTAGAAGCCGTGCGCGTAGATGAGCACCTCGTTCGGCACGACCTCGTACCGCTTGCCGGTGACGACGTTCAACACCGCCTGGGTGCCCACGAGTTGGGAGAACGGGGTCGCCATGACCGGATAGCCGAGTTCGGTACGTACCTGGGCCATCTCGTCGAGAACCTCCTCGAATCGGTCCTCCATCCCACGGGCCCGCAACTGGTCCTTGAAGGTCCCGGTCATCCCTCCGGGCAACTGGTGGCGGTAGAGGAACAGCGAGTACTCCGCCGGTTGCCCGACCGGCAGGGCCTCGTACTCCGCGACCCGTAGCAGGTGCTCCTCCACCCCGGCGAAGCAGCTCTCGTCCAGGTCGACGGCGTATCCGGCGTAGTGCAAATTCGCGACAGTGTTCTCCGTCGACGGCAGCGACACCCCGGCAGCAAGGGGGCGGCTCGCGGTGTGCACGATGTCGGCGCCGGCCAGCACCCCCTCGAGGTAATTGATCGGTGCCATCGCGTTGTTGCTGTGGAAGTGGATCTCGACGGGCAGGTCACCGGCCGCCGCCTTGATGGCCGTGACGAGGGTGCGCGTGCGCTCCGGGGTGAGCAACCCGGCCGCGTCCTCCAGCTCGATGCCGTCCGCTCCGAGCGCGACGAGCTCCCGGGTGCGCGCGGCGTAGTACTCGTCGGTGTGGAACGGGCTGTCTGCGTAGAGGATGCACGGGATCGCGCGGGCCCCCTCGGCCTGCGCGGTCTTGACCAGCCGGCCGATCTTGTCGGTGTTGAACAGGCCGTCGTAGATCCAGAAGCTGCCGATGCCGTGCGCGACCAGGCGTTGCACCCACAGGTCCATGACGCTGTCCGCGGTGAGCCCGAACGTCACGATGCCGTTGCTGCGGGTCCCGGCCCGTACCGTCGTCCGCGGCATGGCAGCGGACAGCGAGCTGAGTTGCTCCCACGGATCTTCCTTGCAGTGCCGCGCCAGCACTTCGAAGATCGAGCTGCCGACAAGGTCGATGGTGTGGAACCCCGTGCGGTCCAGTTGGCCGGCGATCGGGAGCCCCATGTCCTTACGCAGCCGCATCCCCCACCAGCTCTGCGGTCCGTCACGCAGCGTCTGATCGATGACCTCGATGTGTCGCTTGCCGCCATCGGCAGTCCGGGGCGCGCTGTCCAGATAGCTGGTCATGAGCCGCACTTCTCCAGGTAGTCGGGCAGTCCGGTCGAGGCGATCCAGTCGGTGGTGACGATGCCGGCGCGAAAGTCGGCATGGTCCAGTGCGAAGGCGGCGAAGTCCGCCGTGGTCGGGACCCCCACCACCTCGAGGTAGGCAAGGCCCGTGGCGAGTCGGTCCACGGCCGTGTCCCGGTCTGGTCCGTGAGCGACGATCTTCGCCAGCAGTGAGTCGTAGTAGGGCGTCACGACGTATCCGGTCTCGCAATGGCTGTCCACCCGCAGACCCGCGGCATGCGGTGCCTGCCAGTGCGAGACCGTCCCCGGCTGCGGGGCGAAGTTTCGTTCCGGGGCCTCGCAGGTGATGCGGGCCTGAATGGCGTGCCCGGTCAAGGAAATCTCGTCCTGCGTGAAGGCGAGCGGCACCCCCGCGGCGCTGCGCAGTTGCTGTTCGACGAGGTCGATCCTGGTGACCATCTCCGTAACCGGGTGCTCGACCTGGATGCGGGCGTTGAACTCCAGGAACGCGTACGTCGCCCGGTCGGCGTCGTAGATGAACTCGACGGTGCCGGCGCTGTCCAGGCCCAACGCTCGGGCGAACGCCACGCCACTTTCCCGGATGTCGGCGCGGAGGACGTCGTCCAGGTTGGGTGCCGGCGATTCCTCGACGACCTTCTGGTGTCGACGTTGCAGGGTGCAATCCCGTTCGCCGAGGTGCATGACGTTGCCGTGCTGGTCGCCGAGCACCTGCACCTCGATGTGCCGGGCGTTGCGGACGAACCGTTCGAGGTAGACGCGTCCGTCGCCGAAGGCCGACCGGGCCTCCCCGGCGGCGGTGGAGAACCGCGCCCGCAGTTCGCTCTCGTCCTCGATGACCGACATGCCGCGCCCGCCGCCGCCGGCGGCGGCTTTGATCAGGACCGGGTACCCGAGCTCGGCGGCCGCGGCCACGGCCTCGTCGACGTCGGCGAGGATCGGCGACCCGGACAGGACCGGGATTCCCGCGGACACCGCGAGTTCGCGAGCGCGTGCCTTGTCACCGGCCTGCTCGACGGCCTCCGGGCGAGGGCCGATGAAGGTCAGCCCGGCGTCGACACAGGCCCGCGCGAAGGCCGCGTTCTCCGAGAGGAACCCGTAGCCGGGGTGCACGGCGTCGCAGCCGCTTCCACGCGCGGCGGACAGCACCGCGGGGATGTTCAGGTAGCTCTCCGCCGCGGGCGCCGGCCCGATGCATACCGCCCGGTCGGCCAGCCGTGCGGCCATTCCCCCGCGGTCCACCGTCGAGACCGCGACCACGGTCTCGATCCCCAGTTCGCGACAGGTGCGCACCACGCGCACCGCGATCTCACCGCGGTTCGCAACGAACACCCGCCGGATCGTTCGGTCAGCCATGGCTGGGCCGTAACAGGAACACGACCTGCTCGTACTCGACCATCTCCGCGTTCGCCGCGCAGACCGCCACGATCTCCCCCGCCTGCGGCGCGACCACCGGGTTCATCAGCTTCATGACCTCGACGATGGCGAGTTGTTCGTCGACCTCGACGATCTGCCCGACGGCGACGAACGGCGCCGACCCCGGGCTCGGGGCCAGCCAGAACGCCCCGACCGCGGGCGAGCGGATCTCGATCAGACCCGTGGTGTCCAGCGGCGCGGAGGTGGCCGGTGGCGGTGCGGTGGCCTGTGCGGGCAAGGTGGCCCTGGCGGGCGCGGCGGTCGGTGCCGGCGCGAAGACCGGGACCTCCGGCGCGGCCGTGGGGGCCGGGGCCCCGTCCTTGTCGACGGTGATCCGGATGCCCGCGACCTCCAGCGTCATGCTGCGCCAGGTCGAGGCGGCGAACGACCGCAGCGTCTCCGCGATCTCCCGTTGGGTGACCGCGTCCGGTGTCGCGTCCTGACCGCTCATCCGCGGCCCCCTCTCATCAGACCGGCTTTCAACCGACCGGAGCGTCGGCCCGGTGCATCCGGTCCCGTACTTCGCGGCGCAACGACTTGCCCACCGGGCTGGTCGGCAGGTCCGGCCAGATCTCGATCGAGCGCGGCCGCTTGAACCCGGCCAGTCGCTCCGCGCAGTGCGCGATCAACGTCTCGGGTTCGACGGGATCACGGACCACGACTGCCGCGGCGACGCGCTCGCCCCACCGTTCGTCGCGCAGACCCACGACGGCGGCCTGGCTCACCGCAGGGTGGGCGAGCAACACGTCCTCCACCTCACGTGGGTAGACGTTGTAGCCGCCGCTGATGATCACGTCGTGCCGACGGTCGAGGAGGTACAGGTATCCCTCGTCGTCCCACCGTCCGAGGTCGCCGGTGTGCAGCCAACCGTCGGGTTCGATCGTCTCCGCGGTGGCCTCGGGGCGACGCCAGTAGCCGCTCATCGTGTGCGGGCCACGGGTGAGGACCTCGCCCTCCGCTCCGGGAGGTAGCGACGCACCGGTCTCGTCGCGCACGTCGACCTCGACGAACGAGTAGGCCTTGCCGGCCGAGGCGAGCCGCGCCGGCGTGTGCTCGTGGGGCTGCAGGCATGTGATGGCCAGCGGAGCCTCGGCCTGTCCGTAGAGCTGCGCGAACACCGGTCCGAGAGTGTCCAGGCCACGCTGCAGCAGGGTGCTCGCGATGGGGGCGCCGCCGTAGCAGAGCCGCTCCAGTGCGAGCGCGCAATCGGCCGTCGCCGGTTCCTCGAGCAGCATCGCGATCATGGTCGGCACCATGAACGTCGAGGTGGCCCGGTACCGCTGCGCGGCAGCCAGGAACGAGGCCGGCGTGAACCTCTCCAGCACCACACTCGGCGCGCCCTTGACCAGGTGCGGCAGGAAGAACGCGCCGCTGCCGTGGGTGATCGGCGCCGCATGCAGCATCACCGAACGAGGCGTCAGATTGGGCAACAGATCGACGAGGAAGTTGGCAACCTCGGCGAGTTCGCTCCGCGTGGTGAGCACGACGGCCTTGGGCTTGCCGGTCGTACCGCCCGTGTAGGCCAGGCGCAACGGCGCCTCCGGGTCCCGGACCACCGCACACGGTGCGCTCGACGCGTCGGCGATGATCCCCGCCAACTCCCCCGCCGCGATCGCGAACTCGGTGTCGGCCGGCGCGTCTCCTGGGTGCACGAGCAGTCGGGCCTGCGAGTCGTCGATCTTGTACGCGTGCTCGTGTGCGGTCTCCCGCACGTTGAGCGGCACCCGGACCAGCCCGGCCTTTGCCAGGGCGTAGTAGACGACGACGCCGTCGATCCCGTTGGGCATCAGCACCGCGACCCGATCACCTGTATTCAGCCCGCGGGACAGCAACGCGTTGCCGAGCCGATCGGTGAGCGCGTCGAACTCGGCGAAGCTGACCCGCCGCTCGCCCTCGATCAGCGCGCACGTCGCGCCGTACTGCGTGCCCGCCCGCCGGATCAGGTCACCGATCTGTTGCACGTCAGTCCGCCGCCGGCAGGTCCGCACGCAGCAGCCCCGCGCCCTTGCCTCCCAGAGTTCGCGAGTGGCGCTGCCCGAGGCGGTACAACTCCTCGGCGCGCGGATCCGTGCGATGCCACTTCACGAACTCCTCGTCCAGGAAGCGGTACGGCTCCTGCGCCACTCCCGGCCGGAACTCCCGCGCGCGCCGGTTGTACTCCTCCAGATCGATCCGGCCGGCCGTCGTCGTCCACAGGCCGTTCTTCACCGGAAGGCTGGTGCTGCCCGACAGGACGTCCCCGCACGTCGGCGCGTAGTCGTCGTCGAGGAGGACGGAGTACGGGATCCCGCTGATCATGTTCTGGTTCAGCCCCGAGTAGCGCGCCATCGTGTACTCGTTGGTCTTCTGCTGCGGGAACCCGATCAGGCCGACCATCTCGGCCAGGCTGTCGCGGCCGTACTCGTCGTTCATCAGGGGCTTGAAGCGCTGCGCACGGTCGTCCATCAGGAACCAGTCGTCCTGCCGGTAGGTCCCCGCCAGGTGCGCGAAGTCCTTGCCCACCGAGGAGTACACCAGAGCGCCGGCGTCGATCATCTGCTCGCGGGTCCAGGTGGCGATCCGCTTCCACAGGTCCGCTGTCGCCTCGTTGAGGATCTCGCGGTAGTGCTCCATCGTCTCGGCGAGGGTGTCCGCGTTGTCCATCCCTACCGGCAGATACCCGTCCGACAGTGCGTCGGACGTATACATGCCGACGGCGACGATGTTGGTCGCGTCGTAGCTCGGCTCGGCCTCGAACGAGGCCCAGTCGTCCATCAGGTGGAAGTTCGTGTTGCGGAAGACGATGGGGATCGTCAGGTTCGTGAACGGCAACTGCGTGGCGATGCCGTCGAGCCACGGGTAGTCGCCCTCGGTCAGTTCGAAGAAGTCCCGCACGACCATCTGGCGGTTGTCACCGAAGTTGTACGGACCGCTGTTGTGCAGCCCGATCCGGCACTCGCAGTGCGCGAGGAAGGCGTACTGCGACAGCTGCGCCATCAGCTTGACCGCCGCGGTGTGCAGCCGGTCCCCGGGCGCCACGCCATGCAGATCGGCCTCGAGAACCTGCAGGGTGCGTTCCGGCAGGAACTGGCTGCGGTCGCCGAATTCCTTGTTCGACACGTGGCCGTCGTTGCGGTGATAGGCGAGGTTGAACCGGCGGGAGAAGTCGAGCACGTCGATGACGTCCTCGACCGCGTCGGTCGGGCGCAGCAGGCCCCAGTTCATCAACATCTCGCGGCCGAGCATGTAGAAGGTGGGCATCGCCCACGCGGCGTTGACGGTGTTCACCTTGAGGCTGACCTCGCGGGCCCGGTCGCCGAGTTCTTCGGCCGACGTCGCCTCGTCGATCTCGCGGAGCAACGGTGGCAGCGTGTAGAAGCTGTTCAGATAGCTGAGCAGCATGTACGGGTTCATCGGGAAGAGCTTCGACTCCTGGACCGTGCGGGTGATTGCCAGCCAGTACGTCGTGTCGGACAGGTTGCGCAGGTGGTTGTTGCTCTCCAGCAGCGTCCGATAATTCAGTTCGGCCATATCGGTCTCAGCCCCCCTTCTCGATCTTCCAGATACGCGCGTGCCCGGTGTCGCCGGTCTCGTAGGCGTCGGCCCCCGGCGGTGCCACCGTCACCTCGAGTTCGACGACGTCCCCGTCGACGAGGGTGTCGATCTTGCAGTTCATCAACGTGGGTACGTCGTACTCGCGGGCGAGGATGCCCAGGTGCGAGCGGATCGTGCCGCCGAGGCAGATCACCCCGGCGAATCCCTCGAGGATGGGTGCGGTCAGGGTGCCGCCGGAGTCGTCGATGACCGCGATGGTTCCGTCCGGAACACCGTCGGCGAGGAGATCCATCACCTGCTCGATCTGGGAGATCAACGCGACCCGGCCCGTGACCGTCGCGGACTTGCGGATGACGTTGTCACCCACGCCGACCTGGCGCCGTCCTCCGCTGATCTCGCCCTCGGCGAATCCGGCGGCCGCGCGTTGGGGCTGCTTGTACTTGTCCGGCTCGCCCTGCAGGGAGACCGTCGCGGAGAAGTCGAACCGGTAGCCGGCTTCGAGCGCCTCCGTCTCCACCGCGACCGCGTCGTCGCGGGTGAACAACTCGTACTGGCGCGCGAAGACGACGTCCTTCCACGCGGCACCGGTGGCGGCGAACCGTTCCGCGGCGATCGCGCGCACGCCGGTGTTGAACCGGGCGGGCAGCGGCAACATCTCGACGGTCCCCCACTTCGGGGACGAGATGGTCGGGTCGGCCGGGGTGGGATCGGACATGGTCACCTCTCCGAGCGTCCGTGCGGTTCACCTGCTCGAACGTTAGGGAGGCCCCGACCCGCGACGCAGTGCACGTTGGTGGACAGTTCCCCTGACAGCGCTGTGCCGGCATGGTGCAAGGGCGCGGCACCAGGCTGAGACCCTCAGCCGGCCGAATGGAGACGCGAATGACCGAGCAGCACACGACCGACGCCCTGGTGGAGCGCCTGTTCGAGGCGACGATCGGCACCTTGGAACTGTTCGGCGTGCATCTGGGCGTCCGCCTCGGGCTGTACGCGGCGCTCGTCGAGACCGGGCCGATCAACTCCCCCGACCTCGCCGAGCGCACCGGCCTGGACGAGCGCTACCTGCGGGAGTGGCTCGAGCAGCAGGCGGTCGCCGGGATTCTGACCGTCGAGGACGCGGGCGCGCCCGCGCAGGAACGCCGTTTCGCCCTCCCCGCCGGCCACGCGGCCGTCCTGGCCGACCCGACCGACCCGTCGCACGTCGCACCGTTCGCACCCCTGGTCGTCGGCATCGCCGGCGCGCTGCCCGCGGTCGTCGACGCCTTCCGCACCGGCGCCGGTGTGCCCTACGCCGACTACGGCCCCGACATGCGCGAGGGGCAGGCGGCGATCAACCGGCCGGGGTTCACCACCGAGATGGCCGGGTGGCTCTCGTCAGTGCCGGCGGTGCACTCCCTGTTGAACAGCCCCGGAGCACGTGCGGCCGACCTCGGCTGCGGCCTGGGCTGGTCCACCGAGGCGATCGCCCGCGTCTACCCGATGGCGATCGTGGACGGCATCGATCTCGACGAGGCCTCGATCGCCTCCGCGCTCGAGCGGAAAATGTCCCCGGACCTCATGGGCCGGGTCAACTACGCGGTGCGCGACGCCGCAGCCCTGCGCGAGACCGGCCCGTACCACGTGGTGAGCATCTTCGAGGCGCTGCACGACATGGCCGACCCGGTCGGTGTGCTCTCCTCGGTGCGTGCGGGCCTTCGCTCCGACGGGCGGGCGCTGATCGTCGACGAACGGGTCGCGGACGTCTTCACCGCGCCTGGCGACCAGGTCGAGCGCATGATGTACGGCTGGAGCGTCAGCCACTGCCTTCCGGCCAGCCGCGCCGAGTCCCCGTCCGAGGCGTTGGGCACGGCGCTGCGGGCGTCGACGGTCCAGGACCTGGCCGTGCGCGCCGGGTTCAGCGCGTGCGAGGTGCTCCCGATCGAGAACGACTTCTTCCGCTTCTACCTGCTCAGCCCCTGACCCGGAGCCTGTGTACCCCCTGAGAGTCCGGTCCGGCCTGCTGTGCACGTCAGGTAAGGCTGACCTACGCTCGATGAATGGCTGAGAGCTTTCTGATCGCCCTGCGCGAGGGCTTCGAGGCGGCATTGATCGTCGCCATCGTCATGGGGTACGTCCACCGGCGCGCGCCACACATGGCCCGCGCGGTGTGGATCGGCACCCTCAGTGCCCTGGCCATCGCGGCCGGCGTCGGGATCATCCTCGACCAGACCCTCGGCGGCTTGACGGGCGAGAAGCGCCTGCGCACCTTCGCGGTCATCTGCTTCGCCGCCGCGGTCACACTGACCTGGATGATCTTCTGGATGCGCAAGCAGTCGCGCACCCTCAAGGGCGAACTCGAGGGCAGGACCGGTGCCGCCGTCGCGGCCGGCAGCGGGTTCGCGCTCGGCCTGGTCGCCTTCACCGCGGTGCTGCGGGAAGGCCTGGAGACCTCGCTGTTCCTCATCTCCACCACCACGGGCGCCGACGGAGCGTCGGTCGCCACCGGCACCGTCCTCGGCCTGCTCGCCGCCACCGCGATGGGCGTCGTCGTCTACAGCGGCTCCCGCGTCATCAACATGCGGGTCTTCTTCGTCCTCACCGGCTTCCTGCTCGTGCTGTTCGCTGCCGGCCTCGCCGAGCGTGGCGTGATGTTCCTGCAGGCCAGCGGTGACTTCGGCTCGGCGAACATGTCTGCCTACGACCTGACGCAGTTCAGCTGGCTGACCACCGACACCCAGGCGGGCCGCTTCCTCGCCGGCATCTTCGGGTGGGACCCGCGTCCGTCGATCGAGCAGTTGCTCGTCTACCTGGCCTACGCCGTGCCGGTCGGTGCGCTGTTCCTGCAGGGGGCGTTCACACGGCGCCCGCAGCCGACGAAGACGGCCTGAGGAGTCTCAGACAGATCCGGGAACCTCGGTCCACAGGTCGAACTGACGATCAGTCAGCATCGGTCGGATCTGAGCTGCCGCGATCTCGTTGTAGTGCGGCGAGGCGAGGTGCGCGTCGAAGGCGGCGCGGTCGACGTAGTGCTCGATGATGCGGAACTCGCACGGGTCCTCGGCGCCGACGAGCACCTCGTAACCGCGGTTGCCGGGTTCGCTGCGTGAGCCCTGCGCCAGGGGCACCAGGAGCTCGGCCACCTTCGCGGCGTTCTCCGGAGCCGTCCGGTACCGCGCGATCACCACGAACACCTGAACTCCCACCTGAAAACCGCGACGTCCGACCAGGTGGCGCGTGGGCCACCTGGTCGGACGTTAGCGGAGTGGATTACTTGGGACGAGGTCCGCGTTCGGGGCGGCCGATTTTCCGCAAGTCCACCGTCGGATCGGCCAACTGTTCCGCGGTGACCTCGGTGCCGGCCGCGATCAGCTTGCGGACACGCATGATCTCCTTGGAGTTGTCCAGCGCGAAGGCGGCCTGGACCTTGTTGTCCTTGACGTAGAACGCCGCGAACGGGTGGCTGTCCGGGTCCTCCTTGCGGATGACCACCTGGTCGTAGTCCTTCGCCAGACCGACGGCCTGCAGGTTGTGCTCGTACTGGTCCGACCAGAACCAGTGTGCGTCGGTGTAGGGCTCCTCGGCGCCGAGCATGTTCGCAGCAGCGGCCGCGCCCTGCTTGGCGGCGTTGTCGTAGTGCTCGACGCGGACCCGGTGCCCGGCCTCGGGGTCCCAGGCGTTGGCGACGTCGCCGGCGGCGAACACATCCGGGTCGCTGCTGCGGCAGAACTCGTCGACCACGACGCCATTGTCGACCTCGATGCCCGAGCCGTCGAGGAGTTCTGTGTTCGGGGTCATGCCGATCGCGACGAGGACGTAGTCGGCGACGATCTCGCCGCTGTCGGTCGTGATGCGCACCTTGTCGCCGGACTCGGTGACGGACTCGATCGTGGTGCCGCACTGCAGGTCGACCCCGTTGGTGCGGTGCACCTGCGCCATCGCGTGGCCGACCTCGCTGCCGCACGCCCGCAACATCGGGGCCTCGAGGGCCTCGAGCACGACCACGTTCACGCCTCGCTTACGGGCCGACGCGGCCACCTCGCATCCGACGAAGCCCGCGCCGATGACGACCAGCGTGGCGCCCTCGGTGAGCTCGCCGTGCATCGTGTCCGCGTCGACCTTGTCGCGCAGGTAGCGCACCCGTTGGCCGTCGATCGACGGAATGACGCGCGGCCGACCGCCGGTGGCGATCAGCAGCTTGTCGTAGCGCTGCTCGGAGCCGTCGGCGAGCGTGAGCATCTTGGCCTTGGGGTCCACTCCGGTGACCTTGGCGCCGAACACGACCTCGACCTTCGCCTCGCCGTACCAGTCTGCGGGCTTGAAGTAGAGGTCCGCGGCGTCGCCGGTGAGGAGGTACTCCTTGGACAGCGGCGGGCGTTCGTAGGGGTACTCGTGCTCCTCGGACAGCAGCACGATCTCGCCGTCGAACTCCCGGTCGCGCAGTTCGGCCGCTGCGGCTGCGGCTGCCTGGCCGCCGCCGACGATGACGAAACGCTGCGTGCTCACGGTGATTCCTCCTGTGATCGGTCTGCCCGGGGCCAGTATCCCCGTGTCGCGGGGGCGGGAACTCGGCAGGGACCGTGAAGTTTCACATCACACCGACCGACCCCTGCCACGCCGCACTGCGATCAGGGGCGTGAGCGGAGACCGTCGAGGACGAGGGCCACGACGAGGTTGCCGAGCGCATCGCTGTCGAGCGGGCCGCCGGGGCGGTACCACTCGGTGATGGAGTTGATGGTCCCGAAGACAAGGCGGGCCGCGATCTCGGGATCGAGGTCGACGCGCAGATCCCCGGCCGCGGCCGCGCCGCCGACCAGGGCAGCGACCCGACGGTCGAACTCCTTGCGGCGCAGCAGGGCGTCGCGTTCGACGTCGGTGTTGCCGCGGACCCGCAACAGCAGCGTGACGTGCGGGAGTTCGTCGACGAGTACCCGCACCGAGCCGCGCAGCAGATGCTCAAGGCCTTCGATGGCCGGGCGATCGGTGTCGATGCCGGCGAGCACCTCGAACAGTCCGTCCAGCGCGCGGTCCAGTGAGCGCCGCAGCAGGTCCTCCTTGCCGGGCACGTGGTGGTAGAACGACGACTTCGTGATGCCCGCGGCCTTGGCGAGGTCGGCCATGCTCGTGCCGTCGTACCCGCGTTCGCTGAACACCCCCGCGGCGACGGCGAGCAGGGAGTCGGCGTCGTAGGGGGCGCGGCGTGGGCCGGCCGGGGCGGGGAGCGTCACGGCGCCGCCACGACCCGGACGCCGTCCGAGCCGGGCTGCTCGGTCCCGACGACCCGCGACCGGCCGCGGAACTCGGCGATCACGGTGTCCCCGCACGTGACCGTGACGTCGTACACCCCGGTCCGACCGAACCTGGTGCGCGTCACGGCGCTCGCCACCAGACGGTCCCCGATCCGCGCCGGCCGGGCGTAGACGATGTCTGCGGCGGCACCGACGTTGGGCGGGCCGTAGGAGTTGCACGCCAGCCCGAAGGCGATGTCGGCGAGGGTGAACAGGATTCCGCCGTGGCAGTTCCCCTGAGCGTTCATGTGCCGCTGCTCCATGGTCAGTTCGACGCTGACCTCCCCCGGGCCGAGGTCGAGCAGCACGATGCCCAGGTCCTGCGACGCATGGTCGGCAAGGAACATCGCGTTGACGACGGCGTCGGCCACCTTGTGCGGGTCGGACATGCGTGAAGCTCTCCCTAGCGGTCGAAGTCGACGGTGACGGTCTCGGTGGTCGGTCTGGCCTGACAGGTGAGGACAAAACCGCGGTCCAGCTCGTCGCCCTCCAGGGCGTAGTTGGCGTCCATCTCCACCTGCCCGGCGAGGAGGCCGGCCCGGCAGGTGCCGCACACTCCGCCGCGGCAGGCGAACGGGGCGTCAGGTCGCATCCGCAGCACGGCATCGAGCACCGTGTCGCCGTCGCGGAACTCGGTCGACGTCGTACGGCCGTCGAGGGTGAACTGCAACTCGCCGGCGGTGGGCTTCGCCGCGGCCTGCGGAGCACGGATGACCGGACCTGCGTGGAAGAGCTCGCGATGCACCCGGCGCTCCGGGACACCCGCCTCGGCCAACACTGCACGCCATTCCTCGACGGCCTCGCCGGGCCCGCACAGGTACCAGTCCTCGGCGTCCAACGGCGCGACGGCGCCGAGCAGGGTGCGCAGCTTCTCGGCGTCGAGGCGCCCGGAGCGCAGCGGGATGACCTGCGGCTCGCGGGACAGGAAGTGGAACAGCGCCAGCCGGGCGGGGTGACGGTTCTTCAGATCCTCGAGATCCTCGGCGAACATCACCGTGTCGCTGCTGCGGCTCCCGTAGAGGACGGTGACCGTGCTGTCCGGCTCATCGGCCAGCACGCTCGCGACGATCGACAGGACCGGGGTGATCCCGCTGCCCGCGGCCAACGCGACGACGTGCCGGGCGCCCGTCGTCTCGCAGGGATCGCCGAACTTCCCGGCGGGAGTCATCACGTCGAGTACGTCGCCGGCTCGCAGGTCCTGGGTCGCGTGCGTCGAGAACGCGCCACCCGGCAGGTGCTTCACGCCGATGCGGAGCGACCCGCCGACGGGTGCCGCGATCGAGTAGCTGCGGCGCGAGCCGGGACCGCCGTGGTCGGAACGGATCGTGAGGTGCTGACCGGGGGTGAACCGGTAGGCGTCAGTCAAATCCGGCGGGACGTCGAAGGTCACCGCGACGGAGTCGTCGGTCAGCCGCTCCACGGACGCGACGGTCAGCGTGTGGAACGTGGAACGAGTCGTTGCGGGCGCCTCGACGACCGCGCTGCTGCCGTCCATCAGTGCGCCTTGAAGTGGGTGAAGGGTTCCCGGCAGGAATGGCAGGTCCACAGGGATTGGCAGGCTGTCGCGGAGAAACGGGATGTCTCGTGGGTGTCGGGACTGCCGCATTGCGGGCAGCGCACGGACAAGGTCAGCGCGATCGTCCCGCCGGCCTTGCGCCGGCCGGGCGGTGCGATGCCGTACTCGGCCAGAGCCTGCTTGCCCGCCTCGCTCATCCAGTCGGTGGTCCAGGCCGGGGCGAGGACAGTGCGGACCTCGACGTCGTCGGCACCGACGGCGGCCGCGGCGGCGGTGACGTCGGCCCGGATGGCGTCCAGCGCGGGGCAGCCGGAGTAGGTCGGGGTGACGGTGACCACGAACCGGTCACCGTCGAGGCTGACCTCGCGCAGGATGCCGAGGTCGGCGATGCTCAGCGCGGGCAGTTCCGGGTCCGGTACGGCGGCGACCGCGGCGCGGACCTGCTCCAAGGTGGCGCTCACCAGGACGCTCCCGGGTGCGCGAGGTGAAGCTCCGTCAGTTCCGCGTGCATCTCGGCGAACTCGGGCGTACGGACCCCGTGCCGACCACCGCCTGGCGCGGCCGGGACGGCAGGCAGCGCCAGCCCGGCCTCGTGCAGCACCGGGTGGACGCGCGCCTCGAAGGCCCCGGCCAAGCTCGCTGGGTCGACGGCGATCCCGGCGGCGACGACGTCATCGAGTTCCGGCGCCGGGACGAACAGCTCCGGCACGTCCGGCCATACCTCGGTCAGCCCGGCCTGCATGCGTCGGTGCGAGAACTCAGTCCCGTCGCCGAGGCGCAACGTCCACTGGACGGCGTGGTCGAGGTGGTAGTCGACCTCCTTGATCGCCTTGCCGGCGACCCCGGAGATGGTCTCGTCGCGGGAGTCGATCAGGGACTCCCACAGCGCGTACTGGTAGGCGGAGAAGGCCAACTGGCGCGCGATGCCCACGGCGAAGTCGGTGTCGATGCGCTCGGCGAGGTGCACGCAGCGGTACTCCTCGGCGAGCGCCGGTAGGCCATCGCGTCCTCGTCGCTGCCGTCGAAAGACCCGGCGTAGGTCAACAACAACCGGGCCTGCCCGAGCAGGTCGAGGGCGATGTTGGCCAGCGCCACCTCCTCCTCGAGTTCCGGCGCTCGGGTCAACCAGTGGCTCAGCCGCTGCGACCGGATGAGGGCGTCGTCCCCCAACCAGAGCGCGTACTCCGCGACCGCGATCACAGGTGCTCCAGGTCCGCGGGCAGGTCGTAGAAGGTCGGGTGGCGGTAGACCTTGTCGCCGGCCGGCTCGAAGAACGAGTCCTTCTCCTCCGGGCTCGAGGCGGTGATCTCCGCGGCCGGGACGACCCAGATCGAGACACCCTCCGCGCGGCGGGTGAACAGGTCCCGCGCGTTGCGCAGCGCCATCGGCGCGTCGGGGGCGTGCAGGCTGCCGACGTGCGAGTGCTGCAGCCCGCGCCGCGCCCGGACGAACACCTCCCACAGGGGCCAGCCGTTCATGCCGCACCTGCCCGGGCCTTGGCTGCCTGCTTGGCGGCGTAGGCCGTGGCGGCCTCGCGCACCCAGGCGCCTTCCTCGTGGGCACCGCGGCGACGTTCCATCCGTTCGGCGTTGCAGTACCCGTCACCGGCGACGACGCGGGAGAACTCCTCCCAGTCGATCTCGCCGAAGTCGTGCCGGCCCGCGCTCCTCGTTCCACTTCAGGTCCGGGTCGGGCAGCGTCACGCCGATCGCCTTGGCCTGAGGGACCGTCATGTCCACGAAGCGTTGGCGCAGTTCGTCGTTGGAGTTGCGCTTGATGCCCCACGCCATGGACTGCGCGGAGTTCTTCGACGCGGCGTCCGGCGGGCCGAACATCATCAGCGACGGCCACCACCAACGGTTCACGGCCTCCTGCGCCATCTGCTTCTGCGCGGTCGGTCCCGTTGGCCAGCGCGAGCAGCAGTTCCACGCCCTGGCGCTGGTGGAAGGACTCCTCCTTGCAGACGCGGATCATCGCCCGGGCGTACGGACCGTAGGAGCAGCGGCACAGCGGGACCTGGTTGACGATCGCGGCCCCGTCGACGAGCCACCCGATGACCCCGACGTCGGCCCAGGTCGGCGCGGGGTAGTTGAAGATCGTCGAGTACTTCTGCTTGCCGGTGTGCAGCCTGTCGAGCAGGTCCGCGCGGTCGACCCCGAGGGTCTCCGCGGCGCCGTAGAGGTAGAGCCCGTGGCCGGCCTCGTCCTGCACCTTGGCCAGCAGGATCGCCTTGCGCCGCAGCGACGGGGCCTTGGCGACCCAGTAGCCCTCCGGCTGCATGCCGATGATCTCCGAGTGCGCGTGCTGCGCGATCTGGCGGATCAACGTCGCCCGGTACGCCTCGGGCATCTCATCCCGCGGCTCGATGCGCTCATCAGCCGCGACCAGTTCCTCGAACGACTTCGACACCGACGTCTCCTGTCCCCGAACGAACGTTCGGTTGACAGCGTACCGCTCTCTGTACGGGATGTCATCCCGCACACGCCCTTGTCAGCCCCCGGACGGGCTGACAAGCAGGGCTACGGGATGACATCCCGTACAGAATTCCGCTGCCCGCACGCAACGAAGCGCCGGCCGACCCCCGTGGGGCCGCCCGACGCTCGCGTCAGGTGCGGAGGATCAGCTCTTGTTGAGCGCGCTCAGGGTGAGCTGGAAGGTCAGTGCGTCCCAGGCCATGCCCACGTGCTCGACGTAGTTCGCCGGGTCGATGTCCTGCAGCAGGATGTTCTTCGCGCCCTTGAGGAAGCTGGTCGAGACCGGGGTGACGGCCTGGTCGTACTTGGTCGCGATGACGGTGTACTTCGTTGTGCCCGGGGTCTCGTCGCCCGCGTTGAGCGTGCGGATGAAGTCCGAGTCGGGCATGAACTGCGGGCAGGAGCCGCAGAACGGCGACATCTGCGACTGCCAGCCCGGGAACATGTGCCGGATGGCGGCGAAGCCGGACAGGTCCGTGCCGTGGCTCGGCGGGGCCCACGCGACGTAGCTACGGACCTTCTTCGAGCCCTCGAGGAACTTCAGGTAGTAGCGCGGCATGATGCCGCCCTCGGAGTGCCCGACCATGTCGACCTGCTCGGCCCCGGTCGCCTTCATCACCAGGTCGACGAACTGGCTGAGCTGGTTCGCGGAGGTCTCCATCGGCTTGATGCCGCCGCGGCCGGGCCAGAACTCGTGCTGACCGTAGGTACGGGCGAAGACGCAGTAGCCCTCGGCGGCCAGGAACGGGGCGAAGAAGTTCCAGTTCTCCCGCGCGGTCGCGCCCAGACCGTGCACGAGCACGACGGGCCGCGGGTGCGACGGGGTCAGCTTGCAGTTCGGGTCGTTCAGTTCGGGCAGGTCGGGCTCGGGGATGATCCCGGCGATCGTGTCCGTGGTCTTCAGGTTGTCGGACGCCTGGGCGGACGAACCCGGGACGGCGAGCGTGCCGACGAGCACGGCGAGGGAAGCGGCTGCGGCGGCGAGACCACGAACAGAGCGCATGGGGTGTTCCTCCTCTTCGGGACCAGAGTGCGCCGTTTGATCAGCGCCCGCTCAGCGAACCAGCAAATCGGACAAAAGGCTAGAAGAGTTTCCAAGAAAGTTGTGCCAGAATGTTGTTCGGCCGCTGTTGGGGCCCGACGAAAGGTGATCGGATGCCGCGCTCGCTGACCCGCGCCCCGAAGGCACAGCCCCGCCGCGACGCGCTGCTCGAGGCCGCCGTCGAGGTCGTCGGACGCGAGGGCCTCGCCGGCACCACGCACCGCACGGTTACCGAGGCCGCGGGTGTTCCCCTGGCCACCGCCAGCTACTACTTCTCCTCGATCGGCGAATTGGTTGCCGAGGCGCTCACCCGCTTCGTGCGCAACCGGGCCGAGGAGATGGAGATCCCGGAGATCAGTCCGGAGATCGCCGCGTTCCTGTCCCCCGCCGACATCGCCACGTCCTTCGCGGAGCGCGTCATGCAACTCGACGAGGCACGTCGTCTGGCCTTCTACGAGGTCCTGGTCAACGCCAAGCGCGCCCCCGAGCTCGCGGAGCCCGCCCGGGAGGCGCTGGCCACCTACCGCCGCGCGACCCAGACCGGCCTGCGGGCCGTCGGCGGCCAGGCGGACGACCGTTCCGCGCGAGCCTTCGTCGCGCTGGCCGTCGGGTTCGGCCTGCTGCATCTCGTCGACCCGCAGGCCGACGACGCCACGCAACTCTTCGACGGCATCATCGCCCAGTTCCTGGGACAGGAGATCGTCGCCCGCGACCCCGAGGGCGTGGAGTCCCGCATCCATCGCACCGCCGCGGGTTCCTGAGCACCTCCGCGCAGGGCACATCGTGAGGCACGACATCCCTAAGACCGACGGTCGGCCCGGGCGCGCATGTCAGCCGCTACAGCAACATGTCAGCCGGTACTCGGGCTGACATGTTGCTGTAGGGGACGACGTCCCTAGAAATGTGGTGGCCGCGGGGCGCGGCAGGGCGCCCGGGAAAACGAAAGCCGCCCCGGCTTCCCAGGCGTAGCGCACGCGCTCAGCGATCGCGTGCGCCGCGAGAAGGAAGGAGGCTTCCGGGGCGGCACCGCCGCTGCATCAGATCCGGACGCTGGAACGGATCCGATGACTGCGACGTGAGTCCATGGTTACTCGAAACCTTGAGAAAATCCCTAAGGCGACGCGCTTCCCACGGTTTTCTTAGCCGGTTATCAGCACCACAGGAATCGGCTGTACCACCGGTCACCGTCGCGTGAGGCCGTCCGCGCGTTGGCTTCCAGTGATCCTTTTCGTGTCTCGCCGACGCAGCGGAAGATCTTCCGGCCCGGCCGACATCGGCACTCAATCCAGGCGTCGCAGTTCCTTCGCGAAGTGCGCCGCGTTGCTGCAGTACCAGTCCACGCCGTAGTCGATCCATGTGTCGGCCAGGGCGGGATCGGGGATCTGCCGCAGTTTGCACGGCACCCCGAGCGCCAGGTGGCCGGTGGGGACCTCGAAGTCCTCGGGCACCAGGGCCGCGGCACCGATGATCGAACGGTCCCCGGCGCTGGAGCGGTTCAGCATGATCGAGCCAGAGCCGACGAGCACCCGGTCGCCGACGACGCAGCCCTCCAGGTGCACGAGGTGTCCGACGACGCACTCGGCGCCGACGATCGTCGGCCAGTGCTCCGTCGTATGCAGGATCGAGCCGTCCTGGATCGAGGTGCGGGCCCCGATCCTGATCGCCCCGTGGTCCCCACGCAGCACGGCGCTCGGCCACACCGAGGCACCGGGCCCGAGCGTCACGTTGCCGATGACGACGGCGTCGGGGTGCACGTAGGCGGTCGGGTCGATCGTCGGCACGAGGTCGCCGAGGGCATAGATCGCCATGCAGTCAGGATCCCTTCAAGTCATCCAGGCCGCGGTAGACGCGCATCGCGTTGCCCGCCCACACATCGGCCAGTGTCTCTTCGTCCCAGCCCAACGATGCGACCGCCCGGGCGTTGCGGGCGACGCCCGGCATCCCGGGCCAGTCGGTGCCGAAGATGAACTTCTTCGCGAGGCGTCGTAGGTCGTACTTGGCGTAGTAGTCCGCGAGCCGGGACGGGGGAAGTCCGGACAGTTCGATCCAGACGTTGTCCCGGGACATCGCCAGGAACGCGGCGGCGTCGTACCACCAGCCACGGCCACCGTGGGCAAGCACGAAATTGACGTCGGGGAAGTGCCGCAGGACGTCGTCGAGCAGGACCGGGTCGGCGTACTTGCTCTGGCTGCCGGGGAAAGTGCTCGTGCCGCAGTGGATGACAACGGGTAGGCCGAGTTCACGGCAGGCCTGGTACGCCGGGTAGAGCATCGGATCGTTGATCGGGAAGCCGGCGTGCACCGGGTGCAGCTTCAGGGCGACCGCACCGAGGTCGGCCTGCCGGGCGACCTCCTCGTCGATGGGGTGGTGCAGGTGCGGGTTGACGTTGCCCACGAGGCGGAACCGGCGCGGGTTGTGCTCGATCAGCGGCAGATAGTCCTCGACGGGTTGGATGCCGGTGGCCTTCGGGCTGTACTCCGCGAACAGCAGCACCGCGTCGACGCCCTGCTCCGCGAAGTGCGCGTCCATCCGCTCCGGGATCGGGGCGCCGTCAGCGCTGAAGAGGTCCGGCCACGGGTTCGCCTTGCCGAACTCCTGCGCCCAGTCCAGCCAGGCCGAGGTCAGCGTGCTCAGCCGCGGCGCGTGGACATGCGCGTCTACCAGCAACCGTCCGTCAAGCATCAGGCCTTCTGCTCCAGGAGTTCGCGGGCGATCGTCCTCACCTCGAAGCGTTTCACCTTGCCCGTGGCCGTCTGCGGAAGGGTCTCCAGGATCAGCACGTGCCGGGGCCGCTTGAACGCGGCGAGCGAATCCCGGCAGGCGGCAATGAGCACCTCGGGATCCAGGGTGACGCCGGGGGCGGCGATGACGCAGGCGACCGGCTTGTCGAGACCGTCGGCGTCCGGCACCGCGACGACGGCGGCCATCGCGACGCCCGGCTGCTGCAGGAGGCACGCCTCGACCTCGCCGGGCGAGACCCAGATCCCGCCCGCCTTGATCATGTCGTTGGAGCGACCCAGGCAGGCGTAGTAGCCGTCGGCGTCCTGCACGTAGGTGTCCCCCGTGCGCATCCACTCGCCGACGAACGCGACCCGGGTCGTGTCGGTGCGGCACCAGTACCCGGTGGTCAGTGAACCGCCGCGGATCTGCAGGTGCCCGGGCGTTCCTTGCGGAACCTCGGCGCCCTCGTCGTCGACCAGGCGCATGTCGTAGCCGGGGACGGGGACACCGGTCGTCCCGGGACGGACCTCACCGGGCCGGTTGGACAGGAAGATGTGCAGCGCCTCGGTGGAGCCGATGCCATCGATGATGTCGACGCCGAAGCGCTCGGTGAAACGCTTGTACAACTCTGCCGGTAGCGGTTCACCGGCCGAGGCGCACAACCGCACCGACTCGAACGCTTCCACCGGCAGGTCGGCCGTGAGCACCGCGGCGTAGAAGGTGGGTACGCCGAAGAACAGCGTCGGGCGGTGCTTGCGCAACGCTTCGTGGATGACGTCCGGCGTCGGCCGGGCGGGCTCGAGGATCGTGCACGCGCCTACGGAGAGCGGGAACAGCGCGGAGTTGCCGAGCCCGTAGGCGAAGAACAGCTTCGCGACCGACAGGCAACGGTCGTCCGGGGTGATCCCGAGGACCTGCTCGCCGTAGGTCTCGGCGACGAACTGCACGCTGCCGTGCCGGTGCATCGCGGCCTTGGGCACGCCCGTCGTGCCGGAGGTGTAGAGCCACAGCGCGGGCGACTCGGCCCAGGTCGGGAAGACCGACGCGTCCCCGCCCTCCCCCGCGGCGAGAAGTTGCGACCATGAGAGTTCGACGCCCGGGCAGTCGTCGGTGCGGATCAGAGGGACCTGTCCGGCCAACGCGAGCGCCGAACGTGCGGTGTCGACGAACTCCGGCGAAGTGAACACGGCCCGGGCGCGGGAGTCCGCGAGCAGCTCCGCGATCTCGGTGTCCTTGTACATGGTGGACACCGGGACCGGGACGGCACCGATGCGCATGGCGGCGAGGAAGGCGACGAGCAGTTCCTCGCGGTCGGCGCTGAACAGGACGATGCGTTCCTCGGGCCGTAGCCCGAACGACCGCAGGCCCGCCGCCGCGGTGTGCACCGCGGCGGCGAGCTGCGCGTAGGTCCGCGTCCCGGCTGGACCTATGACGGCAGGCCGATCGCCGTTGCCGGCTTCGACCTGACGGTCAATCAGGTACTTACTGGCGTTGAAGAGCTCGCGTCGGGCCACGCGGCGTCCCTTCGGCTAGGTCGAACTAGGCCAGGTGGACGTACTCGTAATCGAACGGCTGGCCGTTGATGCCGGCCTTCGGCGGGGCCACCCAGCTCGCAATCTTGCCGGGCTCGTAGACGGGCTGCATCAGCGACATGACGTGCGCCTTGTCGTCCTCGGTCGGCAGGTACTTCTCGACCGACGCGTCCCACACGTCCTGCGAGACGACCTTGCCCTCCGGGGTGATGCGGTTCCCCGAGAACGTACCGACGGCGCGGTTGAAGCCGACGTTGGGCAGGGCGAACGTCGTGTCGATGCCGGCGTCGGAAAGGATCGAGTTCCATCGCTTGACGCCGTTGCCGCAGTCGGCGATGTATTCGTTGCGCAGGTCGACGTTCAGCCCGGTCAGCGCGGCGATCTCCTTCTCCACCAGGGTGTCGCCCTCGATGAACGGGATCATCACGGACTGGTCCCGGAGCTGGTGGTCGTCCTTGCGGCGCTCCTCCATCCACCGCCCCTTGAGGCCCGCGGTGTAGTAGTTCGCCACGTTGGTGGAGGTGTCCCCGCCGAACAGGTCGAGCGAGACGCTGTAGTGGAAGTTGATGTACTTCTGGAGGACGTCGAGCGCAACGCCGCCGTGCTTGCGCGATGTCCTCGGTGTCGTGCTCCTTCATGAGCTCCACGGTGCGGGTGACCACGCGATCCACGCCGGTGGTGCCCACCATCATGTGATGCGCCTCCTCCTTCAGCATGAACTCGCAGGTGCGCGAGAGCGGGTCGAAGGCGCTCTCCTTCAACGTCCCGAGCTGGTACTTGCCGTCCCGGTCGGTGAAGTAGGTGAACATGTAGAACGAGAGCCAGTCCGGGGTCTCCTCGTTGAAGGCACCCAGAATGCGCGGGGCGTCCTCCGAGCCGGAGTTGCGCAGCAGCAGCGACTCGGCCTCGTCGCGGCCCTCACGGCCGAAGTAGGCGTGCAGCAGGTACACCATCGCCCAGAGGTGACGGCCCTCCTCGACGTTGACCTGGAACAGGTTGCGCAGGTCGTAGAGCGACGGGGCGGTCAGTCCCAGGCGACGCTGCTGCTCGACGGACGCGGGCTCGGTGTCGCCCTGGATCACGATCAGGCGCTGCAGGTCGGCGCGGTACTCGCCGGGCACCTGCTGCCAGGCGTCCTGGCCCTTGTGCTCGCCGAAGGCGATCTTGCGGTCGTTGTCCCGCTCGGACAGGAAGATTCCCCAGCGGTACTCCGGCAGCGCGACGTGACCGAAGTGGGCCCAGCCCTCCTTGCCGACGTCGACCGCGGTGCGCAGGTAGACGTCCTCGGTGGGCAGCGCGGGACCCATCTCGCCCCACCATTCGAGGAACTTCGGCTGCCAGGACTCCAGCGCACGCTGCAGCTTGCGGTCCGAGGCCAGGTCGACGTTGTTCGGAATGCGTTCGGTGTAGTCGATCGTCGTCATGTGACGTCCCCTCAGACTCTCTTGCGGTCGAAGACCGCCTTCTGGCCGGTACCGAACTGGCGCAGCGCGCCCTCGG
The DNA here is from genome assembly GCA_963703165.1 of uncultured Actinomycetota bacterium. GTDB lineage: Bacteria > Actinomycetota > Actinomycetes > Sporichthyales > Sporichthyaceae > JBQTKD01. The sequence goes on along the minus strand of OY969798.1, from coordinate 5,152,107 downwards.
GCCCAACAGCGTTCGGGCGGATGAAGATCCAGTTCTGCCAGGCGGTGAGCCGGGCGAAGATCTTGCTCTCCGTGGTCTCGGGACCGACAAAGCGGTGGTTGGCCTCCATGCCGGTCAGTGCATCCGGGCTCATCGAGGCACGTTCCTCGAGGACGATGCGGACGTCGTCGTCCCAATCGATGTCATCGAGCGCGTAGGTGATCAGACCCAGGTCCGCAGCGGTGCTTGCATCCAGCGGCTTACCGATCACGTTGCGCACGGCTTCAAGGGATTCCTCGTCGCCCCAGAACCGTGACTGCAGGCGGGTCAGGCCGTTGCTCATCGGCAGCGGACCGAAGTTGATGTCGCTGACAACGATCGTCGCCGGGTCGGCGTCGGGCTCGGTCTCGCTGAACACGCCGTCGAGCATGTACTGGCGGTCGCTGGCCAGCAGAAGTTCGAGGAACGGGCCGGCGAAGCAGGAGCCCGGCTCGACCAGGGTGATGAGGCTGCGGCTGGTGACGTCGACGCGCTTGAGCGTGCGCTTCCAGAAGTGCAGCACCTCGTTGACGAACCAGTCGTCGACGTTGTCCGCGACGGCCTTCTCGTAGGCGAGCAGCGCATCGGCGTCACCGGTGGTCCGGATCACCCAGGTGCCGGCCTCGAGCTCGTTGGTGCGCAGGCGCAGGATCGCGTCGTCCAGCTCGCGGGTCAGGGCCAGCGGGTAGAAGTCCGCGCCCTGGGCGTGGATTCCCGCGAGGTCCGCAGGAGGGCTGTCCTGCGGACCTCGCAGGGTCAGTTCGACCAGCCCGGCAGCCCGGTCGATCGTGGCGGAGACGTACCGGTACTCCAGTCCGTCGTCGCTGATCTCGCGCTGCAGTGGGCTCAGCGCGATGCCGGTGGCGTCGGTGGGGCGGTGCGAATTCTCGGCGCGAGCTGTGGCGCGCTCGCGCACCGCGTCGGCCCACTTGCTCCGCGGGATCGTCGCGTCGACCAACTTCCAGTCGACGGCGGTCTTGCCGCGCAGGCCCTCGCTCTTGGTGGCGAAGACGTCGGCGCGGTCCTTGCGCACCTTGCGCTTGTCGACGACGCGGGTCAGCCCGCCCGTACCGGGAAGCACCGCGAGCAGCGGGACCTCGGGCAACGAGACGGTCGAGGAGTTGTCGTCGATGAGCAGGATCTCGTCGCAGGCCAGGGCGAGTTCGTAGCCGCCACCGGCCGCGGTGCCGTTGACCGCGGCGATGTAGACCTGACCGGAGTGCTCGGTCGCGTCCTCGATGCCGTTGCGGGTCTCGTTGGTGAACTTGCAGAAGTTCACCTTCCACGGGTGACCCGAGGCGGCCAGCATGCGGATGTTGGCGCCGGCGCAGAAGACCTTCTCGAGGCCGCCCGTGATGACGACCGAGCGGATCTCGGGGTGCTCGAAGCGCAGTCGCTGGACCGCGTCGTGCAGTTCGATGTCGACGCCGAGGTCGTAGGAGTTGAGCTTGAGCTCGTACCCCGGCACGAGGCCGCCGTCCTCGGCGATGCGGAGTTCGAGGGTGGCCACGGGGCCGTCGAACTTCAACGCGATGTGACGGTAGGAGTCCGGCGAGGTGTCGAACGACACCACGGGCACGGTCGCCTTCTCGGGCGAATCTGGGCAGTTGGTCGACACGGGAGACTCCTCCGGGCGGATGGTGTCGGGCGCAGAATCATTATCGACATAGAACTGTCGTTGCGTCAACTCTCTGTAGAACTTCGTTGCCTGGCAGACTTCGGATCATCGTCCACCGCCGCGGTGGCGGCGCACCTGACAAGGGTTCTGCCCTCGGCGACGAATAAGACTGCAAGGAGCGACATGTCCGTGCGCGAGTTCTCGAACCTGTACATCGACGGCACCTGGCAGGCCCCGGCCGTGGCCGCCCCGCTCACCGACGTCCTCGGCGCGGCCGACGGCGCGGTGGTCACCCGCGTCCCCGCCGGCAGCGCGGCCGACGTCGACCGTGCCGTCGACGCCGCACGACAGGCCTTCGAGACGTGGTCGCTCACCTCCCCCGCCGAACGTGCCGCGGTACTCACCAGGATCACCGAACAGGTGAAGGAACGGGCCGAGGAACTCGCCGAGCTGCTGGCCCTCGAGGTCGGGATGCCTCGCAAGTTGGCCGGCAAGGTGCAGGTCGGTGGGCCACTCGCGATCCTCGGCAGCTACGCAAAGCTCGCGGCCTCCTACGAGTTCACCAGCGAGGTCGGCAACTCCCTCGTCGTGCGCGAGCCCGCGGGCGTCGTCGGCGCGATCCTGCCGTGGAACTACCCGCTGTACCTGCTGGTGGCCAAGGTCGCCCCCGCGCTGGCGGCCGGTTGCACGGTGGTGCTCAAGCCGGCCGACGACGCACCCGGTGCGTCGTTCGTCTTCGCGGAGTGCGCCGCCGCGGCGGGTCTGCCGGCGGGTGTGTTCAACCTGGTGTCCGGCGGGGACGAGGTCGGGGCGGCGATCGCCAAGCACCCCGGCATCGACGTCGTCTCCTTCACCGGATCCACGCCGGTCGGCGCTCTGGTCGCGCAGGCCGCCGGGGCCAACATCGCGCGTGTCGCCCTCGAGCTCGGCGGAAAGTCCGCGAACATCATTCTCGACGATGCCGATCTCGAGAAGGCGGTCGCTGCCGGCGTGAACAATGCCTTCCTGAACTCCGGGCAGACCTGCTCGGCGTGGACCCGGATGCTGGTTCCCGCCGCGTTGCAGGACGAAGCCTGCGCGCTCGCCGAGAAGGCGGTGGCCCGTCTGACGGTGGGTCACCCCCTCGACGAGGGAAGCCGTCTGGGCCCGTTGGCCTCGGCCGAGCAGCGCGACCGGGTGGCGTCCTACATCCAGGCCGGCATCGACGACGGCGCACGCCTGGTCGTGGGTGGTCCCGGCCTCCCGGACGGAGTGGACCCGAACGGCTACTACGTGAAGCCGACCGTCTTCGCCGACGTCACGCCGTCGATGCGCATCGCCAACGAGGAGATCTTCGGCCCGGTGCTCTCGATCATGCCGTACACGGACGAGAACGACGCCGTTCGTATCGCCAACGCCACCGAGTACGGCCTGCACGGTGCCGTGTTCTCCGGCGACGCGGACCGCGCCATGGCCGTGGCCCGCCGGCTGCGCACCGGACAGGTCGACATCAACGGTGGGGCGTGGAACCCGATGGCGCCCTTCGGTGGGTACAAGAAGTCCGGTCTGGGCCGCGAATTGGGCGAGACCGGCCTCGAGGAGTTCCTCGAGACCAAGTCCATCCAACGGTGATCGGAGAACGTTGACCGCTGCTGAGAACGCTGTGCCGGTGATGTCACGCCGGCACAGCGTCAGCCCGCCCAGTGCCCGCGCGTTGTTGCTGACCGTGCTGGGTGAATTGGTGCTGCCCAGCGAGACCCCGGTGTGGACCTCTGCCCTGTTGCAGGTGCTCTCCGGCCTGGACGTCGAGGAGAAATCGGCCCGGCAGGCGATCGCCCGCACCGCGACCGACGGGTGGATCGTCTCCTCCCCCGTGGGTCGTCGGGTGCGTTGGGCCCTGACCCCGTCGGGCCGGTCGCTGCTGTCGGAGGGCGCGGCGCGCATCTACACCGCGGCCGGCGCGCAGCCGGAGTGGGACAAGTCCTGGCTCGTCGTGCTCGCGTCGGTGCCGGAGTCGCAGCGAAAGCTGCGCCACCGCCTGCAGACCCGCCTGGCCTGGGCCGGACTGGGCAATCCCGCACCGGGTCTGTGGGTGAGCACGCACCGCGAGCGGTCGGCCGAGGTCCGTCGGATCATCACCGAGCTGGAGCTCGACTCCTCGGCGATGTCCTTCGTCGGCCCGTTCGGCGAGATCGGGTCCGAGGACTCGTTGGTCCAACGTGCCTGGGATCTGGAGGTCATCGCGGGTTCGTACCGCGACTTCCTCGACCAGGTCGCCGACGTCGATCCGGCGCCCGGGGATCCGGTCCTGCTCGCCCAGGTGGCGCTGGTGCACGCCTGGCGCCGCTTCCCGTTCCTCGACCCGCAGCTGCCGGCCGACCTGCTCCCCTCCGACTGGATCGGGCACCAGGCGCGCGCACGATTTGAGGTCCTGCACAACGCGTGGCGTCCCGGTGCGGAACGTCGCTGGGCCGAGCTAACCGCCGACTGACCCGGCTTTCGTCGACGCCACGAACTCGCGCGCCAGGGTCGCGAAGGCCTCCGGGCGCTCGATCATCGGGCAGTGCCCGGTGTTGGCGAACATGTGCAGACGCGCGTGCGGGAACGCCTTGCGAGCAGCCTCGGCATGGTGCGCGGGCAGGATCCGGTCGTTCTCTCCCCAGACGATCAGCGTCGGCCGCTGGTGGGCCGCCACGGCCGCAACCATCTGCTCGCGCCATGGGGCCTGTACCCCGCGGAAGGTCCCGAGAGTCGGGAGCAATTCGGCCATGAACTCCGCGGCCCCAGGCAGGCGCGCCATCGTCAACGCGTTCGCGACGCGCTCCTTGGTCGCCAGCTTCGGGTCCCGGTAGAGGTTGCGTTCGATGTGCTTGAGCCCGACGCGGTTCGGCTTCTTGAGGATCGCCTCACCGAGGCGCGGGATCGCCAACATGCGCAGCAGGTAGGTGACCTCGCTGCCGAACCCGGCGCTGTTGACCAGCGTCACGCTCGCGACGCGCTCCGGCGCGAGGCTCTGCAGGTGCAGCGACGTCGCGCCGCCGAGGGAGTTGCCCATCACGTGCACCGGGCGCTTCTCGTCGAGGGCGTCGAGGGTCGCGACGACGCCGCGCGCGAGGGCGGTCAGCGACGCCGGTTCGGGCCGTCGGGCCGAGTGACCGAAGCCGTGCATGTCCAAGGAGATCACGCGGTGATCCGTACTCAGCAACGGGAACTGCAGCGCCCAGTCGTCCAACGACCGCGTGATGCCGTGCAGCAGCACGACCGGCGGCGCGGTGGGATCACCCTCGACACGGATACGTGTCGGCAGTCCTTCGACCTCGATGGTTCTCGTGCTCACGGCCAACCTCGCTGTTCACCGGCGACGACTGGCGGAAACTTACCCCGTACGTCCGGAGCATGGTGGGTGAGGGCGGCGCGAGTGGGGTGCGCTGACTGCAGAACACAAAGGCAACGGGTGATGTGCCTAGAGACGCCGAGCACCTCAGCCCTTGCTCAGGTGTTCCCCGGTCGAGTCCACCCGCGATTGCGCGCACCAGGCACCCAGCACCATCGCGACAGCCGCAGCCGCTGCCTCCGTCAGCCCGCCCGGCAGCACCTGCAGTTCCGGCAGGAGGAACAACAGCCCGGCCACACCGACCAGTAGACGACCGACCACCGTGTGCGTTTCGTGCGAGGTCGCCAGCAGCGTTGCCGTCAGGCAGCCGACCGCGAGCCAGGCCACGGCAGAGATCGTCGCGCGGGTGAACCCCCACGCGGCGCTGGGGTGATCGAACTGCTCCACGCCAGAAGCCGGCAGCAGGATCTCCGGGTTCACCCACAGGACCAGGTTCGCGAGCGCGCGTGAGCCCGCGATCAGCAGCGCGAGTCCAGAGAGCATCAGGGAAAGCGAAGCGGCCACACGGACCGACACAACGCCTCCTCTGCTCGAACGCTCGGAGACAGCGTGCGACATCACCGTCGCCATCGAGCCGAATCGTTCGAACACTGTCCACTCGACCGAGAGTGCGTCTGGGCCGTTCGGACAATGCGTTCCCCGCCGACGACTCGAATGCTCAGTACTGACCGCACGAGTCGACACACGGAACATTCCGGGCGCGAATCCGTCGCTGCGGTCAGCACTGAGCAACCGCACGGCGCGATCGGCGGTGCATGTCAGTCGTTGTGGTCGTCGAATGTCGGGGTTGTCCGGGTTTCGAACGACCCTTGCGCACGTCGTGCGCAAGGGTCGTTGTCACGACCAGTCGTAGAAGCCCTTGCCGGACTTCTTGCCGAGTTCGCCGGCTTCGACCTTGTCGATAAGGATCTGCGGCGGGGCGAATCTGGGGCCGAGGGTTTCGGTCAGGTGGCGGGCGATGTCCAGGCGGACGTCGAGGCCGACGAGGTCGGTCAGTTTGAGCGGGCCCATGGGGTGGCGGTAGCCGAGCTCCATGGCCTTGTCGATGTCGGCGGCGGAAGCCACGCCCTCTTCGAGCATGCGCATGCCTTCCAGGCCGATGCAGACGCCGAGGCGGCTGGTGGCGAAGCCGGGCATGTTCCGGACGACGATCGGGTCCTTGCCGATCCGGACGGCCAGGTCGCGGGCGGACTGCAGCACCGCCGGGTCCGTTCGTTCGCCGTTGACGATCTCCAGCAGGGACATCACCCAGACCGGGTTGAAGAAGTGCAGGCCGAGAAAGCGCTCCGGGTGTGCCAGGGCCGTGGCGATGTCATCGATCGAGAGTCCACTGGTGTTGGTGGCAAGGATCTGCGGAGCGCAGTGGTCCTCGATCTCCCGCAGGATCGACTTCTTCAGGTCCATCCGCTCCGGGACGGCCTCGATGACGAGGTTGGCACCTTCGGTCGCCAGGTCGCCGATCGAACCGACGACGGAGATCCGCGCGATGAGCGCCTTGGCGGCGGTGTCCTCGAGCTTCCCCTTGGACACCGCACCGTCCGCAACGCCCTGCAGTGTGGTCAGCGCCGCGGACGCGCGGTCCGCGTCGGGCTCGACGAGGACGGCTTCGTCACCCGCGGCGGCCAACACGTAGGCAATGCCCAGGCCCATGGTCCCCGCGCCGATGACGGCCGAGTAGTTGCTCACGCTGACTCCCACAAAGAGGCGATGCCCTGTCCGACGCAGACGCCGACGCACATGGTGGCAGCACCGCGCCCACCACCACGACGGCGTCGTCGAAGCGCGGCGTCGATGTTGCTAATTAGTTCTACATTCATTGTGTGTATCGTGATGAAAGTGTAGACCATTAGGAGTCTTTACGGCAGCACGCTCAAGTGCTGCCCGGGGACAGCCGAAACCCACAGCGTGGACTGGCCTGTGGTGTCGCTCGTCGCCAACCTTCTGGTCGCCCTTGCCTATTTCGGCATCACCGGCGCGATCCTCGTCCCATTGCTGCAGAGCCGCCAGCTCGGCTCGAACCGACTGGGCGCAGCCACAGCCCTGATCTTCTTCACCTGCGCCGTCGGGCACGGCATGCACGCCACTCACACCATCTCCGCATTGCGCGGCGACGGGGACGTCCCCACCGGCATCGGCTGGCACACCGCCGGCTGGGACGTCTTCACCGCCGCCGTCGCCGCCTACTACTGGACGCTGCGCCGAACCTACGGATCGCTGATGCGTGGCGCGACGCTGTTCGAGGACATGCGCGAGGCGCAGCGGGTGGCCGCATTGGAGGCGGAGAAGGCAGTCGCCGACGCACGGCGCGCGGCCGAGGCCGAACGCGACGCGCACGCGACGATGCTGCGTGAGGTCATCGCGAACAGCCAGTCGCTGATCTACGTCAAGGACCTCGACGGCCGGTACCTCCTGGCCAACGAGGCCTTCGAACGCGCCATGGGCGTCGACGAACCGCAGATCCTGGGCCACACCGACGCCGACCTCGACCCCGAGGCCGCTCCGTCCTGGCAGGCGGCCGACCGCAAGGCCCGCACCGGCGCGCACCGCATCGAGGAGTTCGGCAACGGTGCCGACGGGCAACGGACCTACGACTCCACCAAGTTCCCGCTCTACGACGCGACCGGCGAGCTCTACGCCACCTGCGGCATCTCTCTCGACGTCACCGAGGAACGACGGGCCGCGCAGGCCATGGCCGACGCCCGCGACGCGGCACTGGCGGCCGCCGCCGCGAAGTCCTCGTTCCTGGCGACGATGAGCCACGAGATCCGCACGCCCATGAACGCCGTCGTCGGCATGACAGGGCTCCTGCTCGACACCGACCTCGACCCCGCCCAACGCGAGTTCGCCGAGACCGTCCGCAGCAGCGGCGACGCGCTGCTCGACATCATCAACGACATCCTCGACTACTCGAAGATCGAGGCCGGCGAACTGCAGATCGAGGAGACCCCGTTCGACCTCGTCGAGGCGGTCGAGGCCGCGGTCGACCTCGTCACCCCCGCTGCGGCGGCCAAGAACCTCGACCTGGTCAGTCACGTCGACCCCGAGGCCCCGGCGCGCGTGGTCGGCGACGTGACCCGCTTCCGCCAGGTCCTGGTGAACCTGCTGTCCAACGCCGTGAAGTTCACCGAGGCCGGCGAGGTCCTGGTCACCGTGCGCTGTGCGGGGACCGAGGACGACCTCACCCTCGACGTCCAGGTCGCCGACACCGGCATCGGCATCCCGCCCGAGGCGGTCGATCGCCTGTTCAACCCGTTCACCCAGGTCGACGCCAGCACCACCCGTGTGTACGGGGGCACCGGACTGGGCCTGGCGATCTGCAGCCGCCTCGTCGAGGCGATGGGCGGTTACCTGACCGTCACTTCCCAGCCCGGTCGGGGATCTGAGTTCCGCTTCTCTGCCCGGGTACGTGCCTGCACCGACCTCGGTCGAAGCGCCGGCGGTCCTGCCCGACACCCTCGCCGGCACCCGGATGCTCATCGTCGACGACAACGCCACCAACCGCCGCGTGCTGCGCCTGCAGTTGGAGAACTGGGGCGTCATCTGCGCCGAGGCCGGCGGGGCGCGCGCCGCGCTGGAGCTCGCGGCCGACGGACCCTGGGACGCGGCGCTGCTCGACTTCAACATGCCCGACCTCGACGGGGCGATGCTCGCCCGCGAACTCAAGCTCCTTCCGGCCACGGCGAATGTCCCGCTGGTTCTGCTCACCAGCTTCGGCAACAAGCTCGCGCCTACCGAACGTGCCCTGTTCCGTGAGTCCATGTTCAAGCCGGTCAAGGTCCTCGCGCTGCGGGACACCTTGGAGCGTGCACTCGGTGCGGTCCGTCCGGTGCTGCCCGAGCCGCGCTCCGGCGAGACGACCATGGTGGGTGCCGGAGCCGTGCGGATCCTCTACGCCGAGGACAACCTGACGAACCAGAAGGTCGGGCGCCTCATGCTGCGGACCCTGGGCTTCACCACGGTCGACACCGTCGGCAACGGGCTGGAGGCTGTCGCGGCTGTCACGGCGCGGCCGTACGACATCGTCCTGATGGATGTTCAGATGCCGGTGATGGACGGGCTGGAGGCCACCCGGCGGATCCGGGCCGAACTGCCCGCCGACCGCCAGCCCCGGATCGTGGCCATGACCGCGAGCGCGATGCTGTCCGACCGCGAAGCCTGTCTGGCTGCCGGGATGGATGCCTACCTGGCCAAGCCGGTGCGGGAGAAGGAATTGCGGGCCGTGCTCGGCGGGTCGGCGTTCGCCCACCGCGACCCTATGGACTCCCCCGCGGGTCCGGGTGGTCCGCCCCTGGACGGCACCGTTCTACAGGCACTGGCCGCGCAACTGGGCATCAGCGAGGACGACCTGACCACCACCTTCCTCACCTCCTACGTCAGCGACGCCGACGAGCGGATCGCCGAACTGCGCATCGCCGTCGGGTCCGGCGACGCCGCCACCGCGCTGCAGGTCGCCCATGGCCTGCGCGCGGCCTCCGCCACACTCGGCGCTCGCCGCCTGGCCAGGCTGTTGCTGGAACTGGAGCGCGCCGCCGGTTCGCACGACGTGCGGGTCGACCTCGGGATGCTCGGGGGAGCGGTGCTCGTGGAGTACCACCGCGTCGCCGCGGACATCCGCGCGAGGCTCGGCGCCACCGCGCCCGCCGCGGGGAGCTGAGCGGCGATGGAGCCGCACAGCGGGCATCTGCTGGTCGCGCTCGCGGTCCTGGCCTTCGCCGCCTGGATCGCCGTGGCGGCACGCGGGCCGGGTCCCGTCGTCCGCGACGCGGACGGACCCCCGGTACGGACCCTGGCCGCTGCCTCCGTCGTCGCCGGGGCGGCGCACGCCTGGGCCACCCCGCATCACGTCACCGAGACCGCCCTGTACGGGTCCTTCTTCATCATCGTGACTCTGGGTCAGTTCCTCTTCGCCGGTGCGCTTCTGCGGCACCGGGTACTCGGTGCCCCCCTGCTCGTCGCCGGGGTGTTCGCCAACGCCGCCATTGTCGCGACCTGGGTGGTCAGCCGTACCGTGGGGCTGCCCGTGGGGCCGCACCGCATTCCGGAGGCCGTCGGCGCTGTCGACCTCGCCGCGGCCGCCGCGGAGATGCTCCTGATCGGGCTCGCGGCGGTCTGGCTCGTGCTGCGCACCGACGTCCCGCGGCCGGACATCCCGGTGCCCACCGTCCCCGAGCTACGGTCCGCCTTTCCCCGCTAACCGGAGGTGTCGAAGAGAGCCTTCGCCGCCCAGGCGTTCGTCCAGGTGTCGACGGCCAACGTGACGGTGTCGGCCCGCAGGCCCCGGCGCAACGTCTCCAGCCCGATGACGTCCTCCGGCGCGACGTTGCCGATGTTGGCCTCCGCGCCGAGACGCTCCACGAACCACGCCTGCTGGGCCTTGGTGGGGGCCTCGAAGATGATCCGATCGGCGGGCACGCTGGCCAGCACCACGTCGATCAGTTCTCCCCGCGGGGTCCCACTGGAGTCGTAGACCCCGACGGTGCCGGACTCACGGCCCTCGGCGATCACGTAGGTGCACCCGGCGTCGAGATCCTCGAGCATGAGCTCCGCCCAGATCGCCGGATCGACGTCGACCGCACCGTCCTTGCAGCCGACCTCGGCGACCACATGGAAGTCGACGGACAACTCCTTGATGAGCTTGCGCCGACGGGCCGGGCCCAGATCGACGGTGCCGTCGGAGATCTCGATGGTGTCGAAGCCGATCTGTTTCGCCCACGCGGCGAACCGGTCGACGCGGTCCTGGCTGACCGCCAGCTCGAACAGCGTCCCGCCGGGCGACACGTGCACCCCGGCGGCCAGGCACCGTGCCACCTTGGCCGCGGCGACGTGCTGCGGAGTCACGTACGCGGTGCCCCAGCCGAACTTGATGATGTCGATGTAGGCGCCGGCGATGTCCAGCACCGAGGCGAGCATCGCCTCCGGCAGGCCTTTGTCGAGCATGTGCGTCCACCCCGCGGTGCGGGGCTTGCCCGACCGCGCCGGCAACGCCAGGAAGTCTGGAAAATCCGTGCTCATGCTTCAGTGTCGCGCAGCTCCGAGCGAACGATGGCCGCGCCCGCGGTCAGCGCGTACAACTTCGCGCGGGCGACGTCGCGCGGCAGCTTCACCAGACCGCAGCTGGTGGTGAGGCCGAGACGCTCGGCGGGCACCGCGGTGAGAACCTCGCGGATCCGTACGGCGACGGTCTCGGCGTCCTCGACCTTCTCGGTGCGCACGTCGATGACCCCGGCGACGACGTCACCCGGCCAGGGCGATTCGCGGAAGGCGGTCATGTCCTCGGCATCGAGGGCCTCGGTGTTGAGCACCTGCACGTCGGCGTCCAGCACCGTCGGCCACAACGCAGCAAGCGTGCCGACGTTCTCGCCGGATTCCGACGGTTCGTCGCCGAGGGTGTAGCGCTTGAAGCCGTGCCGGCCGCCGCTGACCAGCAACGGACGCGGGCGAGCGCTGCCGGTGCGGCAGACATGAACCCAGAACTGGGTGTCGACGCCCCGCACCGCGCGGTTGAGCAACTCGATCTCCCAGTCACTGACGCCGTGCGACCAGAGGAACTCGTCGATCTGGATGATGTCCACACCCGCGTCGGCCAGTCGCAGGAAGTCCTCGCGGAGCGCGTCGGCCAGCGCGGTGGCCAGATCGCGTTGAGCCCCGTAGTGGGTGTCCTCGGCGAACAGCGTCAACACCTGCAGGCCGGTGTAGGAGACCTTCACCGGCAAGGTCGTGGCACGGCGGACCGCGGTGAGGGTCTCCAGGTGCAACGGGGAGCGCAACGACACCGGCCCGACGCACTTGGGGGCCCGGAACTCGCCGCCGTGCGGCACCTCGAAGCCGCGCAGGCGCTCGTAGTAGTGGAAGAAGATCTGCCCATAGGTGCTGGCGCCGCCGTAGACGCGGCCGTCGGCGATGACGTCCAGGCCGGCGTCCATCTGGTCCTGCACGATCGAGGAGATCGCGTCGTAGAAGGCCTCACGCGGCCGGGCGTCCGGATCGGCCGCGGCGGGGTGGCCCGGACGCGCGCGTACCGCGGCCGCACCGGCCTCGTCGGGGAAGACCGCCCAGGGCTGGTCGACGTACCACGATGGGTTGGGGTAATTCCCGACCATCGTGGTCGGCAACAGGCGTTGCTGACCGGCGATCAACATCGGCGATCCCGAGCCAGAATCTGATGGGACGTCATCACAGTGCCTACAGCGTCGTGGACATGGCGCCGTCGGCGAGGAGCTGGGCGCCGTTGACGTAGGCCGCCCCCGGCGAGGCGAGGAACACGACCATCTCCGCGATCTCCGCGGCCGTGACAACCCGGCCGGCCGGGATCTTCGCCAGCAGCTGAGGACCCAACTCGGGGTCCTCCAGGCGCCAACGGATGAACGGGGTGTCCATCCAGCCGGGGCCGACGGCGTTGACCCGCAGGCCACGGCCGGCGTACTCGGCGGCCATGGCCTTGGTGAGGTGCGTCAGGCCCGCCTTGCTCGCGCAGTACGGTCCACGACCGCGCAACGCCACCTGGCTGCCGACGGAGGAGATGTTCACGATGACCCCGTCGCCGCGCTCGAGCATTCCCGGCGCGACGGCCTTGGACACGAGCCAGGGACCGGTGAGGTTGACCCCCATGATCGCCTGCCACTCCTCGAGCGAGGTGTCGAACAGCGGCTTGGGGTCGCCGAGCCCGGAGATGCCGGCGTTGTTGACCAGCACGTCGATGCGACCGAGTTCGGCCACCGTGGCGGCGACGCCGGCGGTGACGGAGTCCGGGTTCGAGACGTCCATGTCGACGCCCCAGGCACCGATCTCCTTGCCCGCGATCGCCGAATCGCGCAGGTCGGCGATCGCGACCTTGGCTCCGGAGGCGAGCGCGAGCTCGGCGACCTCCCGGCCGAGCCCTTGGGCCCCCCCGGTGATCAGGACGGTCCGGTCGGTCAAGTCATAGGTGTTGGCCACACCGCCACGGTACGCAGGCGCCCAGCGGGGCGGCTCAGCCAGAGTGGATGAACCGAGGGGGTCAACCTTGCCCGTAATGCAGGAACGGGACCAGCGGAGAGGAGCCTCACCGCCCCTAGGATCACGCCCGTGGACGCTGCGGGCATCGTGCTGGCGGGGGATGCCTCGACTCGTTCGGTAGGCCCCAAGGCCGAACTCCCGTGGGCTGGTTCAACGCTGGTGAGCCGCACAGCCGCCCTGCTGCGGAGGACCCTGACCGGTCCCGTCGTGGTCATCGGCGCGGCGGGTCAGCAGCTGCCCGAACTGCCCGACGGGGTCGAGGTGGGCATCGACGCGGTGCCTGGTCGCGGCCCTCTCGAAGGCCTGGCTGCGGCCCTGAAGATCATCGGCGATCGCGCCCCGATCGCCTTCCTCGCCGCCACCGACATGCCGTTGCTCCATCCAGCCTTCGTGCGCCGGGTACTGGCCGAGTTCACCGACCCGGCCGTCGACGTCGCGCTGCCGTTCGTGCACGGCTATCGCCAGTCGCTCGCCGCGGGGTATCGCACCGGGCTCGCCTCACTGCTCGCCGGACTCCTGGAGTCCGGACAGCGCTGGCCGCACGCATTGTTCGATCACTGCAACGTTCGAGCGCTGAGTGAGGCCGACCTGTTGGCCGATCCCGAGTTGGCTGCGGCCGATCCGAATCTGGACTCGGTCCTCAACGTCAATGACCCGGCTGCCTACGAGGCCGCCCGCCGGCAATTCGAGCAATCCGGCTGACCCAGCACATCGAACAGCCACCACCGAACGGGTGTGCGATTCCACCGGGTACGTCGCCCGGCCGCGCGGTTGCGCACCGTATTCGGCCTTGTGGATACAGCCGACCGCGTCCGGAGAACATGCGCCGACGACGACGAGAACGCCACAGGAGATGGTTCGAGTACCTGACAGAACGTGCAACGGACCCTGCTCAATGTCCTCCGTACCATTCTGTACGTTCCGTTTAGCCATACCCCCACTCGGGGGGTGCGCAGGACCGTCCGTCTCCCTCAGCATCAATTCGCGGCGAAAAATTACTTTTCAGCCGTTGGGGCCGTTTTCGATCTCCTTCGAACGTGCTCGCCGGTGTCCGCGAGACGCGGCGCTGTCGATCACGTGCGATGCCTCGCCCCAAAACCGGAGCCGGTCTCTGACCGTGCCCAGATTAAGCAGGAGTCCCCCTGATGACACGCTGGAACAACAAGGCGATGAAGGCCGTCCCGCTGGTGGCCGCCGCCGCCCTCGTGCTCGCCGCTTGCGGTGGCAGTGACGACAGCAGCTCGCCGGTTGCGCAGCAGCCGACCGACGGCGCGGCAGAGGCCGCCGCTCCCGTCGAGGCCGAGGCCCCCGCGGCCGACGCGGCACCGGCTGCGAAGTCCGACTCCGCCGAGGAGTCCGCGAAGGACGCCACCAAGACTCCGGCCAAGTCGGAGACGACCGCCAAGGCCCCGGTCAAGGCTGCGAAGTCCGACTCCGCCACCAAGCCCGCGAAGACGGACAGCGCCAAGCCGGCCAAGGGTACGTCCGAGTCGCTCACCAAGATCAAGAGCAACGAGTCGGACTCTGCGAAGGCCGCGAACCAGAAGATCTACGACCAGAAGAACGGCGTCACCGACGTCGGCATCACCAAGGAGTCGATCAAGCTCGGCTCGATCAACATGCACGGCATGGCGCTGGGCAACGTCCTCGTCGGCCCGCAGGTCCGTGGCAACCTCGCCGCCGCCTCCGCGATCAACGACCGCGGTGGCATCCTCGGTCGTCGCATGAGCATCACCGACTGCGACGACGGCCCCGGCGAGGTCTCCCGCGCCAAGGCCTGCATCAAGAAGCTCGTCGGTCAGGACAAGGTGTTCTCCCTGATCACCGGCGTCGACTGGGCCACCGCGTCCATCCACGACGACCTGAAGCAGTACAAGCTCCCCTACGTCGGTGCCTGGGCCTACTCGCAGACCGAGTGGCAGGACCCGTACATGTTCCCGACCCACATGTCGATGATCCACGAGGCCATGGCCAACGCCCAGTGGGCGAAGAACGTCATCGCGCCCAAGACCTACGGCCTGGTCTGCCTGACCAGCCCCGAGATGCAGCTGGCCTGCAGCGAGGTCATGAAGATCATGGACGCCTCGGGCGCCAAGCTCGTCAAGAAGGCCGACGTCTCGATCTCCGAGTCGTCGATGTCCTCGCAGGTTCTCGCGATGCGCGCGGCGAACCCGGAGCACATCATTCACTACGTGATCAACCCGGCCACGATGGCGAAGTTCATGGTCGAGGCCGCGCAGCAGAACTACTACCCGCCCAAGGGCATCTCGGGTAACCACCTCGCCGCTGAGGTCCTCGGTTCGCTGTTCGGCAAGCACCCGATCAACCGCTACTGGACCAACACCACCTACAAGCTGTGGGGTCCGGAGTTCATGTCCACCATGCAGAAGTACGCGCGTGGTAACCGCGGTACGAACCACCACATCGTGCAGGCCGGCTACAACGCCGTGAACATGTTCGCCCAGGCGGCCAAGGAGGTCGGCCCGAACCTGACCCGTGAGCGCCTGATGGCGACCCTCGGCAACGGCACCGTCTGGCAGGCCGACGCCTCGCTCGACCAGCGGTTCTCCTACGTCTCCAGCGAGCGTCAGGGCGACAACTGGAACAAGGAGTACGGCCAGGGCCGCGAGTTCATCTACAAGTACACCTCGACGAACACCGTCTCGAACCCGGACGGCTCGCCGGTCGGCTTCACCCCGGACGACAAGCAGTTCGTGATCTACACCTGGAAGTAAGCCGAGCGGAGAGCGAGAGCGAGCTCTCGCTCTCCCGAGGCGAACGCACCAGGTCGAGCGAAGCAACTACCTGGAAGAAAGCCCGCGCGTTCTTCGGGCAGGTGATGCGCGCCTGCCCGGCGTGAGGTGAACGTCTCCGCACCACGAAGGGGCGGTCGGGAAACCGGCCGCCCCTTTCGCGTGCCAGGATCAGGTGGTGAACCCTCAGCCTGTCGCCGCCGTCGTCCTGGCGGGCGGGCACTCGTCGCGGATGGGCACCGCGAAGGCAGCGCTGGAGTGGCACGGGTCGACGCTGCTGTACCGGGCCACCGCGCTGCTCGGGCGCACCCTCGGGGGGCCCGTGGTCGTGGTCGCCGCTCCCGGTCAGGACCTGCCCGACCTGCCCCGTGAGGTCGTGGTGGTGCGTGACCCGGTTCCCGGGCTGGGCCCGTTGCAGGGCATCGCGGCGGGCCTGACCGCCGTCGCGGACACAGCGGCAGTGGCGTTCGTCTGTTCCACCGACCTGCCGTTCCTGCATCCCGCGTTCGTCCGTCGGGTGCTGCGAGGCATGGACGGGTTCGACGTCGCCCTGCCGCACGTTCTCGGGCACCGTCAGCCGCTCACGGCCGCCTACCGCACGGCCTTGGGGAAGACCGCCTCCGACCTGATCGCCGAGGGCGCCCGTCGCCCCGGCCAGTTGTTCGAGCACTGCCGGGTCCAGGTGCTGAGCGACGCCGACCTGCTCGCCGATCCGGCAGTGGCGCGGCACGACCCGGACCTGGACTCCGTCCTCAACATCAACGAACCGGACGCCTACGCCTCGGCGCGCGCCCGGCCTGGCCCTGAGATCACCGTGGAGCGTTACGGGGCCCTTGCCCGCGGCGGTATGGCCCGCGCCGGGACAGTCCGGGCCGCCACCCTCGGCGCGGCGGCTGCCGCGGTTGAACTGACCCTCGGTCCGCACATCGTCGCTGCGCTCAACGGCGACCGGATCAGCACCGACGTGCGCCAACCGCTGGTGTCCGGTGACGTGGTGGCCTTCTTGTCCGCGGACGCCGGCGGCTGAACGACCCGCTGGACGTAAGGTCAGCGGTATGGCTCCCGGCGGGTACTTCGGTGCGGCCCTCGTGATCGACGTGGCCGGTGACACCGCGTCAGCGACCCGACTACCGCTGTCCGACGAGGTGCTGCGCGCCTATCTGGGCGGGGTGGGGCTCGGCACCTGGCTGATGCATCGTCTCGCGCCGGTCGGCGTGGACCCCGTGGCGCCCGAGGCGCCGCTGGCTTTCGTCTTCTCCCCCTTGGTAGGCACGCCCCTGACCACGAGCGCGAAGTTCGCGGTGGTCGCGAAGTCACCGCTGACCGGGCTGCTGACCGACGCGCTGGCCTCCAGCCAGTTCGCGATCGCCGGGAAGCTGACCGGACACGACGCGATCGTGGTGCGCGGAAAGGCCGCGGAGCTCTCGGTTGTGCTCGTCGATGCCGAGGGCGTGCGGCTGGAGGCGGCGCCGGAACTCGCGGGGCTGTCCGCCGCTGCCGCCGAGACCGCGCTGCGGGACCGCTTCGGCCGAGGCTGGCGGGCGGCGGTGATCGGGCCGGCGGGTGAGAACGGCGTCCGGTACGCGACGATCAGCCACGACGGCCGCCACGCCGGTCGGGGCGGCCTCGGCGCGGTCCTCGGCGCGAAGAACCTCAAGGCGCTGCTCGTCCGCGCCTCCGGCAAGGCCGCGGTCCACGACGGCGACGCGGTCCTGGCCGCCGCGAAGGACCTGCGCGAGCGCAGCTTCGGCCCGGCCACCGCGAAGTACCGGGAGCTCGGAACGCTCGCGAATCTGCTGGCGTTCAACGCGGTCTCCACCCTGCCCACCCGCAACTTCACCGCCGCCACCTTTGAGGCGGCCCCACGGCTGGCCGCCGAGGAACTGCACGAGCTGCGCGCAGTTGCCCGCAACTCCTGCGCGTCCTGCTCGATCGGCTGCGAACACATCTACTCCCGCAAGGGTGGCGGCCAGCAGCGGATGGAGTACGAGAACGTCTTCGCGCTCGGGCCGATGTGCGGGGTCGGGGACGCCGACGACGTCTTCGCCGCGAGCGCCCGGTGCGATGAACTCGGCATCGACACCATCTCCGCCGGCGGCACAGTCGCGTGGGCGATGGAGTGCGCCGAACGCGGACTGCTCGACGAGCCGTGGCTGCGCTTCGGCGATGGTGCCGCGCTGCTGCGGGCCCTGGATGCAATCGGTACCCGCGAACCGGGCCTCGGGGAACTGCTCGCACAGGGTTCGCGCCGCGCGGCCGAGATCGTCGGCCAGGGTTCGATCGATTTCGCGCCGCAGGTGAAGGGCATGGAGTTGCCTGGCTACGAGCCCCGGACGATGCAGTCCATGGCACTCGGGCTGGCGGTCAACTCGCGAGGCGCCGACCACAACCGCTCCGGGGCCTACGAGGCGGACCTCTCCGGCGACTTGGACCGCCTCGCGGGCGGCCCGGCGCATGTCGCCGCCGCGATCGGTACGGAGGACCGGGCTGCGGTGATGGACTCGATGATCCTGTGCAAGTTCTTGCGCGGGGTTTTCACCGATCCGTTCACCGAGTGGGCCACTTTGCTGCGCCCGGTCACCGGTTGGGACGTCGACGCCGAGGAGTTGCGAACCACGGCACGACGGATCGTCGACGCCAAGCGCGCCTTCAACCTGCGGGAGGGGGCCACCGCCCAGGACGACACGCTGCCGGCCCGCCTGCTCGAAACTCCCCTCGACCTGGCGTCCGGCCGCACCGCGACTCTCACCGAGGCGACCTTGCGGTCGATGGTGGCCGGCTATTACGCAGCCCGCGGCTGGGACGTGGAAGGTCGACCGGCGTCGACCTGACGGTCAATCACGCGTGCTGCCACACCTTTCGTGCCGAGAGCACGAGCAGGAGGCACAGCAGCGGCACGAGTGCGGTCGCCGGGACGACGCCGAGCAACATGCCCCCGAGCAGCGTGCCGGTGATCGACCCGAGCGCCATGAACAGCGCGAACTCCGAGTTCTGGGCGAGCACCACAAAGCTCTGGTCCCGGCTGTAGCGGGCGAACGCGACGAGCATCGTCGGAAGCGAGACGACGAGGGAGACGCTCCCGGCCACCTTGATGTCCAGGCCGTGGAGAAGCACCAACGTCGGGATGAGCAACTCGCCTCCGGCAACTCCCATCACGGCCGCGACGACACCGATGCCCACCCCGGCCGCGATACCCGCGATCACGCGGGGTGCGGTTTCGAGCTCGACATGGTTGACGGTGCCGGCGTGTTCGGCTGCGAGGACCAGGGCGATGCCCGCCAGGAGCACGGCGATCACCCGGTAGAGCGTGGCGGTGCGCATCCGCAATGCCCAGGTGGCCCCGATCCACGCGCCGACAAGGCTCCCGGCCAGGAGGTTCAGCGCCGTGTCCCATTCGGCGGCGAGCGCCCCCGGCGGCACAGTGGCGAGCCTGGCCGGGATGGCCGCAGTGACGACGATGAGGCTCATTGCCTTGTTCAGGATGACGGCATGCAGGGCGACGAAACCGAAGACCAGCAGCAGGATCGGTAGCCGGAACTCGGCGCCGCCGAGGCCGATCATGCCGCCGAGGATCCCGACGGCCGCTCCCGCGACGTAGGCGGGGCCACGGGTGCGCCGGCGCGCGGCCCCCTGCGAAGTCGTCACGCGGTCAGGAAACCGCGTCGATCTTGATCCGCTCTGTATCGGTTCTGATCGAAACAGTGGTCAGAACGAGTCGGGATGCGGTCAAAGGCCTGGTCCAGGCCCTACGCTCAGCACTCGTGGCCCGGTACCTGGAGATCAGTAGCACCCTGGCGGCGCAGGTCCGCTCTCGTCAGCTCTCGCCCGGCGCAGAGGTTCCGGGCGTTCGAATTCTGGCCGCGCAGATGAAGGTGACTCCCTCCACGGTGTCCCGCGCGTACGCGCATCTGGAACGGGCGGGGGTCCTCGCCGTCGAGCCGCGGCGGCGCACCCGGGTCGCCGCCGGGGGCTATGCCGCGGCGCTGCGACTCCTGCACGGCGAACGAGTCTTCCGACTGGCCGGTAGCGACGACCCGGCTCTGCACATCCTTCTCGCCGGCGTTCCGCGCGGCGTCACGCTCACCGCGGCTCGCGGGAGCTTCCCGGCGCTTCGCGCGCTGGTCGCGGGCGAGGCCGACGGCGCCGCGATCCACCTGCGCGACCACGACGGGCAGTACAACGCGTCGTTCGCCGAAGCGCTCCTGCGGGGACGCGACCCGCACCTCATCCCGCTCTGGCGCCGAGAACAGGGGATCGTCGTTCCACGCGGCAATCCCCGCCGTGTCACCGACCCGGCGGACTGCGCCGGTCTGCGGATCGCTCGCCGCGAGGCAGGCTCCGGCACGCGCGTCCTGGTGGACCAGCTGATGCTCGCGGCGGGCGTGGATCCGGACGACCTCCGCGGCCCGTGTTTCCCCTCGCACCTCGAGATCGCGCTCGCCGTCGCCGCGGGCATCGCCGACGTCGGCTTCGCCGTCCGAGGCTCGGCGGCCCAGTTGAACCTGGAGTTCGTGCCGCTCCTGTGGGAGTCCTACGACCTCGTCCTGCCCTGCGACGCCCTCGGTTCGGTGGAGCCACTTCTCCTCGCATTACGCTCCCGGACGGTCAGCGCGGCGATTTCCGCACTACCTGGCTACGAGTTGGCCCCCTCGAGCGAACCCCAACGGCTCGACCGCGAGCTCGCGGTCGTGGGCGCTGCGGCACCTCGGAGTTAGGCCGGTGCGCCCGGTCACCGGGTGGGACGTCGACGCCGATGAGCTGAGGGCGACCATGGGAAACCCCGGGCCGTCCGGCCGTACCTGACGGAAAGTCAGTCCAACCCTGACAACGGCCGGCTCTGCTCGACGTGCACCACGACCGAGCGGCCCACATCGAGGTCCGGGCCTATCAGGTCCTGCCTCGGGTGCAGGCAGGTGAGCATCCCCGACGGCACCAGCACGTCGATCCGGGTCACCGGACCCAACGGGATGCGGCGCCGCACGGTGCCGGCAACGGTGATCGACTCCGACCCGCCTTCCGTGGCGCTCGAAGCACGGCAGTGTTCAGGCCTGGCTACCCGAGTGACGGGACAGCCGGCGAGATCAGGCGTCAGGGCATTCGCGAACCCGAGCACCCGCGCTGTCTCCAGGTCGACGGGTGCGTCGAGGACTTCCGCGGTCGGGCCGACTTGACGGAGCTGACCCCGGATCAGCAATGCTGTCGCCCCCGCCAGGGCTTTGGCCTCCTCCACGTCGTGCGTCACCAGGACCACGGCCACTGCTCGGCCGGCCAGCGCGGACCGGAGATCGGC
Organism: uncultured Actinomycetota bacterium; assembly: GCA_963703165.1. Classification (GTDB taxonomy): domain Bacteria; phylum Actinomycetota; class Actinomycetes; order Sporichthyales; family Sporichthyaceae; genus JBQTKD01. The sequence continues at coordinate 5,131,060 of OY969798.1, read as the reverse complement.
GATCAGGTCGGCGCGCGAGGCGGCGTCGAGTCCGCCGAAGGGTTCGTCCAGCAAGAGAACCCGCGGGACCGTCGCCAACGCCCGTGCGATGCAGGTGCGCTGGGCCTCGCCGCCCGACAGGGTGCGCACATTTCGCTGCGCGAGGTGCTCGATCCCCAGCGCATGCATCCACGGTCGGGCACACTCCTGAGCCTCGGCTCGAGCGAGCCCGCGGAATCGCAAGCCGCTCGCGACGTTGTCCGCGACCGTGCCGCGGCGCAGGATCGGACGCTGCAGCACCGCGGCCGCCGCGGTCCGCATGCGTTCGGGTGTGGCCGGTATGCCGTCGAGCACCACCTGACCGCTGACCCGGTGCCGGGTGAGGAGGCCGAGCGTCCGCAGCAACGTCGACTTGCCTGCCCCGTTCGGCCCGAGCACCGCCAGACAGGTCCCGGCCGGCACATCCAGGTCGCCGACGTTCAGCAGTTCGCGCTCCCCTGCGTGCACCCGGAGCGAGCGACAGCCGATGCCGGGGTTCACGGCGCACCTCCATGCTCCGCTCGGCCATGCGACGGTTGCTGCGCCAGCACGAGAACGAGGTTCACCGCGAATGCGATGGCCAGCAGGATCAGGCCGAAGGCGATCGCCAGCGCGAACTGCCCGCGACTGGTAGCCAGCACCGCCGCCGTGGTGAGGACACGAGTCTCGCCCGCGACGTTCCCGCCGACCATCTGGGCGGCGCCCACCTCACTGATGACAGCACCAAAGCCGGCCATCGTCGCGGCAAGCAGCGGGAGCCGGACCTCGTCGAGCATGGCGAGGAAGGCGCGCACCCGTCCGGCCCCCAGTCCACGCATCTGGGGCAGGAAGTCGGGGTCGACCTGGACCAGCGCGGCGACCACGAGGGCGGTGATGATCGGCGTCGCGATGAGGGCCTGCGCGAGGATCATCGCGGTGGGGGTGTAGAGCAGCCCGAGACTGCCCAGCGGCCCGTTGCGCCACAGCACCACGGTGACGAAGAGTCCGACGACTACCGGCGGTAGGCCGAGTCCAGTGTTGGCCATGGCGAGGACGATGCGCCGCCCGGGAAACCGACCGAGTGCGATCGCGGCGCCGAGGGGCAATCCGATGCACAGGGCGATCGCGGTGGCGGTGAGCGAGATCCGCAGCGTCAGGGCCGTGATCGACCACGCCTGTTCGTCCCCGGTGACGAGCAGACGCAGCGCGTCGGAGAACCCGTCGCCCAACACATCCATCGGTGATCCGCCGGTCAGTTGCCGAGCGTGGCTTCGGCGCGGCCGGCGTCCGGGGTGAACAGGGCCTGTCCGTATCGCTGCTCCCCGAAATGGCCGATGAGTTCCTGCGCCGGAGCGCCGACGATCCAGTCGGCGAACGCGACCGCGCCGTCGGCTCGGACTCGGTCGCCGGCCCGTTCCGTCAGCTCGATGACGTGGTAGACGTTGAACAGGTCGCTGCCGCCGGCGCCGAGCTCGATGAGGTCGAGCGTGTCGCGTTGGCTCAGGTAGGTCGCGCGGTCCGTGAGCGTGTACGCATCCTTCTCCGCGGCGACCTGCAACGTGGCTCCCATGCCCTGTCCTGTGGCGGAGTACCAGGACCCCTCGGGTGGGACTTCGGCCTTGCCCCACAGAGCCAGCTCCTTGGTGTGGGTGCCGGACTGGTCACCGCGGGACACGAACGGCGCCTGCTGGTCCGCGATCGCGCGTAACGCCGACGCCGGATCGAGGTCCTTGATCCCGGCCGGGTCCGCCTCAGGCCCGACGAACAGGAAGTCGTTGTGCATCACCAGCAGCCGACGCCCGGCCGTGCCCTCCGCCACGAACGCCTGTTCCGCGGACGGCGAGTGGACGAGCAGGACGTCGGCCTCCCCACGCCGACCGAGCTCGATCGCCTGGCCGCTGCCCACCGCCAATGTGGTCACCTCCCAGCCGGTGTCGCGGGCGAACGCCGGGACCAACTCGTCGAGAAGCCCCGAATCCTGAGTGCTCGTCGTGGTGGCGAGGATCAGCTTCGGCGCGGGTTCCTCGTCGTTGCCGCAGCCGCCCGCGAGGACCGCCAGAGCCATCGCCAGCAGGAGGTGGGCGGTTCGGCGCATCGGTGTGCCTTTCTGCACTAGACCAGAACGGTGCAACCTTAGACTCGCCCGGTGAGCCGATACCGCGAGATCTGCACCGATCTCGCCCGCCGGATCGACAACGGCGAGCTGGAGCCGGGAGCGGAGCTGCCCGGCATTCGGGAGCTCGCACAGCAGTGGGAGACCACCGCGTCCACGGTGAGCCGGGCCCAACGCGAACTGGCCGACGCGGGCGTGCTCGTCCTCGCCGAGCGCCGGCGGGCACGCGTGGCGCCGGGCGCAGCCCTGGCCGCCCGCGAGTTCCTCGCCGGCGGATCGGTGTTCCGCCTGGTCGGGAGCGACGACCCTGCCCTGGACCTGATTGCCCGGATGGTGCCCGGCCTGGAGGTCCGTACCGGCGACGGAAGCTTCGGCGGGCTGAGCGAGGTGCGGCGTGGCCATGCCGACGGTGCGGCGCTCCACCTCCTACACCACACCGGGTCCTACAACGCCCCCTTCGTGCGCCGACTGCTCCAGGGACAGGCGCCCCACCTGGTGCATCTGTGGCGCCGTGAGCAGGGGTTGGTCGTAGCGCCGGGCAATCCGGACGGCATTCGGGGCGTCGCTGATCTGACGGGCCGTCGCGTCGCGCTACGGCGCTTCGGCACCGGGACGCGAGTGCTTTTCGACCGGCTGGCGATCGCGGCCAGGCTGGCTCCCGACGACTTCGTCGGGCCCGAGGTGGCGACCCACCTGGAGGTCGCTCTCGCGGTGGCGACCGGCACCGTCGACGCCGGTTTGGGTGTTCGCTCGGCCGCCGCCGATCTCGAGCTCGATTTCGTGCCCCTCACCTGGGAGTCGTACGACCTCGGACTACCCGGCGCCGCTCTGGCCTGCGCCGCTCCGCTGATTGCCGCCTTGCACTCCCCTGGCTTGCGCGCCGCGGTGGCCGGTCTGAACGGCTACGACACCGCGGAGTCCGGGCGAGTCGACGATCTGGGGGCCGCCGTTGCGTCGCGGGTGTAGGACCCGCGGTTAGGCTTCGAACTAGTTCCCGCCCCTGCGTACCGGGAGGTCCACTATCACCGCCCTGCAGGACCCGGAGACCGGCACCGCCGTCTCGACCGTCAGCCTGACCATCGACGGCCGCGAGGTGGCGGTCGAGTCGGGGACGACGATCTACGACGCCGCCAAGCAGGCCCGCATCGACATCCCCGTGCTGTGCCACAACGAGCGCTACGACCCGGTCGGCGTCTGCCGCATGTGCGTGGTCGACACGGGTGGGCGCGTCTTCGCCGCCTCCTGTGTGCGCCCGTGCGAGGACGGGATGACGGTCAAGACCGACACCCCGGAGCTCGAGCGCAGCCGCAGCGTGCTGACCGAGCTGCTGCTGTCCGACCAGTTGCCGCGCGAGCAGGACCCCAAGCAGACGACCACCGCGGACAACAAGCTCCTCGAGCTCGCCGACCGGTATGGCGTCTCCCGCGAGACCACCGACCTGCCGCTGGGTACCGGGCGCGGGCAGGACCTGTCCAACCCGGTCATCGCGATGGACCACGACTCCTGCATCCTCTGCGACCGCTGCGTGCGGGCCTGTGACGACCTGCAGGGCAACGACGTCATCGGCCGGTCCGGCAAGGGCTACGAAACCCGGATCTCGTTCGACCTCAACGACCCGATGGGGGCGAGCTCCTGCGTCACCTGCGGGGAGTGCGTGCAGGCCTGTCCGACCGGGGCGCTGACCAACAAGGCGATCCGCTCGATCCCGATCCGCCCGCGCGAGCAACTCGATGCCGTTGAGTCGGTGTGTCCTTACTGCGGCGTCGGTTGCGCACTGACCTACTTTGTGGACCGCGAGGCCGGTGCGATCTCCTTCGCCGAGGGCCGCCCGCAGCCGGGCTCCCAAAGCCGGTTGTGTGTGAAGGGCCGTTACGGCTGGGACTACTCCGCCTCCCCGCAGCGACTCACAGTTCCGCTCATCCGGGTCGACTCCTCCTACCCGAAGGGTCCGTTGTCCGCCGACGTGCGCGGCGACAGCAACGGGAAGCAGGCGACCGACCGGGGGCAGAAGAAGGACAACCGCCCCGGCAAGGACCGCGGCCGTAAGCCGGGTGGGCTGGTCGACTACGACGAGGTGCTCCCGCACTTCCGCGAGGCATCCTGGGACGAGGCACTCGACCTGGTCGCGAGCCGCCTCAGGGAGATCCACGGCATCGGCGGACCGGGCGCGATCGCCGGTTTCGGTTCCGCGAAGTGCTCCAACGAGGAGGCGTACCTCTTCCAGAAGCTGATCCGGACCGGCTTCGGCACCAACAACGTGGACCACTGCACCCGGCTGTGCCACGCATCCTCGGTCGCCGCGCTGTTCGAGGGAGTCGGATCCGGTGCGGTGTCGACGACCTACGGCGACGTGGTCAACGCCGACGTCACGATCATCACCGGCTCGAACCCGACCGCAAACCACCCGGTGGCGAGCTCGTTCTTCAAGCAGGCCCGTCGCCGTGGCACCACGATCATCTACGTCGACCCGCGCGCCTCGACCGTCTCCGAGCACGCCGACATCTTCGTCCAGCTCAAGCCGGGCACCGATGTGGCGTTCTACAACTCGGTGATGTGCGAGATCATCACCCTCGGCCTGACGGACCCTCAGTTCATCGCTGACCGGACCTCGAACTACGAGGCGTTGGCCGCCACCGTCGCGGACTACCCGCCGGAGCGGGCGGAGCAGATCACTGGCGTCCCCGCCGACACCATCCGTGCAGTCGCCCGCGCCTGGGGCGAGGCCGGCGCCGCGGTCGTGTACTGGGGCATGGGAATCTCCCAGCACACCACCGGCACCGACAACGCACGCTGCCTGATTGCGTTGTGCTCGATCACCGGCCAGGTCGGCCGCCCCGGCACCGGGCTGCACCCATTGCGCGGACAGAACAACGTGCAGGGCGCCTCGGACGCCGGCCTGATCCCGATGTTCTACCCGGACTATCAGGGCGTCACCGGCGACGCGACGCGGCTGAAGTTCGAGCAGGCCTGGGGCGTCGGACTCGACCCCCACCGCGGGCTCACCGTCACCGAGATCATCTCGTCGATCCTCGCCGGCGGCGTTCGCGGCATGTACATGCTCGGCGAGAACCCGTTCCTGTCCGACCCGAACACCAACAAGGTTCGCAAGGCTCTCTCGGCGCTGGAGTTCCTCGTCGTGCAGGACATCTTCCTCACCGAGACCGCCGAGTTCGCCGACGTGATCCTGCCCGCGACCTCCTACCTGGAGAAGGACGGGACCTACACCAACACCGACCGTCGGGTGCAACTCGGCCGAAAGGTCCTGGACCCACCCGGCGAAGCAAAGCCGGACTGGTGGATCGAACAGGAAATCGCGCGGCGGATCGGACTGGACTGGAACTACGCCTCCCCGTCCGAGGTGTTCGACGAGATGGTCCCGCTGATGAAGTCCTACGCCAACCTCAGCCACGCCAACCTCGGGGCCTCCGGGAAGCTTTATCCCAACGACGACCCGGAGCACTCCGACGGCACCGTCGTGTTGTTCAACGAGCACTTCAACACCGACGACGGGCTCGCTCACCTGGTGCCCGCGCAGTGGCTGCCGGCCAGGGAACTGCCGGACGGTGAGTACCCGCTGGTACTCAACACCGGCCGGCTGTTGGAGCACTGGCACACCGGCTCGATGACCCGCCGCTCGTTCGCCCTCGACGCGATCGCGCCGATCGCCGAGGTCTACATGCACCCGAAGGACGCCGCTGACCGTGGGCTGGTGCACGGCGCCATGGCTCGCGCCCGCTCCCGCCGCGGCAGCATCGAATTGGCGGTGCGGATCAGTCACCGCGAGCAGCAGGGCAACGTGTTCATCCCGTTCCACTTCCGGGAGGCGGCGGCCAACCTGCTGACCATCGACGAGGTCGACCCGGTCGGGAAGATCCCCGAGTTCAAGTTCTGCGCGGTCCAGGTCGAGGCCGTTGGGACGGCGCAGTGAAGGCGCCCGAGCGGGTACCCGGCGTCGAGGCACGAGCCGGGAAGTTCCCCGGGCCGTCGTTGATCCCGGCCCTGAACGCGATTCAGGCTCGGTTGGGCTGGCTACCTCGGGAGGAGCTGGAGAAGCTCGCCCTCGACGCGAAGCGACCCCGGTACGAGATCGAGGGCCTGATCTCGTTCTACCCGCACTTCCGTACGTCCCCACCGCCGAAGGTGGCCCTGCACGTCTGCCATGACCTGTCCTGCTTCCTGCAGGGTGGCGAGGAGCGGATCGCGGAGCTGAGGGAGCGTCACGGTGGCGACCCGGACGTCGAACTGGTCGAGGTGTCCTGCCTCGGTCGGTGCGACTCGGCGCCGGCCTGCGCAGTCAACGAACGCCCCGCCTCGATGGCCGACGCGGCCGCGCTGATCGAGGCCGCACGCGACGGCGGGCTCGATCACGCCACCGCACGGACCCGCACCGAACCCTGGCCCAACGACCCCTACCCGGGCGGCTCCGGTATCGCCGAGCGCTACCGGACCCTGCGGGCTGTGCTGTCCGGCGCATTGGATCCGGGTGACCTCGTCACCGGCCTCAAGGACTCCGGGCTGCGTGGCATGGGCGGCGCCGGTTTCCCGACCGGGCAGAAGTGGGAACTGGTGCGTGCCGCGGCGGGCACGACCAAGTACGTCATCTGCAACGCTGACGAGTCCGAGCCGGGCACCTTCAAGGACCGTCAGATCCTTGCCACTCAGCCACATCTGGTCCTCGAGGGCCTGCTGTGTGGGATGGCCGTGATCGGAGCCGAGGAAGGCTGGGTCTTCATCCGGCACGAGTACGGGCCCGAGGAGCACGTGCTGCGCGCGGAGCTCGAGGCGCTACGCGCGTCCGGGGTGATCGGGCCGGACTCCTGCGGCAGCGGGCGGCGCTTGAATGTCGAGATCTTCGTCTCCCCCGGTGGATACATCCTCGGGGAGGAGACCGCGCTCATCGAGTGCATGGAGGGCCACCGCGGGGAGCCACGCAACAAGCCACCGTTCCCCGGCGTCTACGGCCTGCACGGCCGACCCACTCTGATGAACTCGGTCGAGACCTTCGCCGATGTGCCGGTGATCGCGCAGCGCGGCGCACCGTGGTGGCGGGAGCAGGGCATCGGCGACTCGATCGGTTGGAAGTTCTTCGCGATCTCCGGTCACGTCGAGCGCCCCGATGTGTACTGCGTGCCGATGGGGACGACCGTGCGGGACCTCATCGACCTCGCCGGTGGGGTGACCGGTGGCCGTGCGGTCGGTGCGGTTCAACCCGGTGGAGCGTCCTCGAACTTCATCGGCCCGGACACGCTGGATCTGGCACTCGACTTCGGCACCGCGGCCGCGGCGGGCACGATGCTCGGCTCCGGCGCGATGGTCGTCCTCGCCGAGGGCACCAACGAGCTCGCGGCGGCCACCAACGTGCTGCGGTTCTTCCGCAACGAATCCTGCGGGAAGTGCGTGCCGTGTCGGGTCGGCTCGACCAAGGCACACGACATCCTGCGCGGCGTACTCGACGAGGGCGTACCTCTCGACGGCCCCCGCCGTGCGCGGATCATCGAACTGGAGGAGGTCATGCGCAAGACCTCCATCTGCGGTCTCGGCCAGGTGGCGCTCGGCCCGGTGATCAGCGTGCTCGGTCTGGACAAGGGCGGCGCTGCCGCACGGCCACAGCCGCGGCCCGAGGGCAACTCGGACCAACCCGACCGATGACCGGCCGGGAATTCTTTGCCGTCCGCACCGTCGCCGATGCACTCGCCGGCTTCGTGCCCTCGCATCGCACGGGCACCGAGGTCGTGGCGCTTGCCGACGCGCTCCGGCGCGTCCCGGCGGAGGACGTCCTCTCCCCGGGGGCACTGCCGGGCTTTGCTCGTTCCACCGTGGACGGGTACGCGGCGCGCGCAGCGGACACCTACGGGGCGTCAGAATCGCTACCCGCTTACTTGAACCTGCTCGGTGCGGTCCGGATGGGCTCGCCGGCTGAGGTCGCGGTCGCGCCCACGGGGTGTGTGGCGGTGCCGACCGGCGCGGTCCTGCCCGAGGGTGCGGACTGTGTGGTGATGGTCGAATACACCGCCGAGTCGCTTCCGGGAACGGTGGAGGTCACGCGGCCGGTCGCGGTCGGGTCAGGGGTGGTGCGGGCCGACGAGGACGTCGCCGCAGGCGAGGTTCTCGTGCCGGGTGGTCGGCCGTTGCGGGCGCCGGACTTGGGCATGTTGTCCGCCGCCGGGGTGACCCGCATCGAGGTCCATCGCAGGCCGCGGGTCGCGATCCTCGCGACCGGCGATGAGGTCGTACCCCCGGACACCGTCGACCTGACCCCTGGTCAGGTCCGCGACGCGACCAGCTCGGCCCTCGCCGCGCTGGTGCACGAGGCCGGCGGGACGGCCGTCTCCGCGGGCATCGTGCCCGACGATGCGGCAGCGCTGGAAGACGCGCTGCGCGCCGCGGTGGAAGGCGCCGACCTCGTCGTGGTCTCCGCCGGGTCCTCCGTCGGCACCCGGGACGAGACCGCCACCGCCGTCGCGAAACTCGGGGAGATCTGGTGCCACGGTCTCGCCCTCAAGCCAGGCAAGCCGACGCTGCTGGCCACCGCCGGGAACGTCCCGATCCTCGGACTGCCCGGCAATCCGCTCTCCGCCCTGGTGGTCTTCCGTCTGATCGGCGCCCCGCTCGTCTGGCGTCTGGCCGGGTGTGAGCGACCCCCGTCCCCGCCTCGGATGCGCGCCAGGCTCTCCCGTGACCTCCCGTCGGTGGCCGGTCGGCTGGACGTGGTGCAGGTGCGGATCACCGAGGATCCGGAAGCGACGGCGGAGCCGGTATTCGGTCCCTCCGCCCTGCTGTCCGTGCTCACCCGCGCCGACGGGTACCTGGTGGTGCCCGGGCCGGCGACCGGGCTGGATGCAGGGGCCCCGGTGGAGGTCATCCTCTACGGATGAGCGCCCGATAGCGTCATGCACGTGCCGGCCGAGAGTCCGTTCATCTCCGACGTCCCTGCCGAGCAGGCCCGCCAGGCTTGGGCGCAGGCCTGTGTCGCGGCGGGTTGCCCGGACCGCACCGCGCTGATCACCCAGCCGATCACGGCCGCGCTGGGCCGTGTGACCGCCACCGAGGTGTGGGCGAAGCGGTCCTCCCCTGCCTACGACGCCGCGGCCATGGACGGCATCGCAGTCCGTTCGGCCGACACCCTTGCCGCGACCGAGTCGCACCCCGTGCTGCTGGACGACGACGCGTTCGCCGACGTAGACACCGGTGATCCACTGCCCGAGGGCTACGACGCCGTGGTGATGCGCGAGCACCTGCACCGTGTGGAAGGGACGGTCGAACTGCGAGCCGCTGTCCCGCCCTACCAGCACGTGCGCTCGATCGGTGAGGACATCAGCGCCGGCGAGCTATTGCTGGCTCGAGGGCACCGGCTGCGCCCGATCGATATCGGCGCGGTTGCGGCGTCCGGCAACCTCGAGGTACAGGTACACCGGGCGCCGCACGTGATCGTCGTCCCCACCGGCGACGAGATCCGCCCGCTGGGACACCCGCTTGTGCCCGGCGAGATCGCGGACACGAACTCCCCGATGCTCGCCGCTCAGGCACAGGCGATCGGGGCAACCGCCGAGGTCGTGCCGATCGTCCCGGACGATCCGCAGCGCATCGCGGAGGTGCTGCGGGAGGCGGCGACCCGCGCCGACCTTGTCCTGCTGGTGGCCGGGTCCAGCGCCGGGCGCGACGACTGGACCGCACGGGTGGTCGCCGCCTGCGGCACGGTGGCGGTGCATGGGGTAGCGGTGCGGCCCGGACACCCGGTCATCCTGGGCACGGTTGACGGTCCGTCAGGTACCCCGGTGATCGGCATTCCCGGCTACCCGGTATCGGCCGCGTTGACCTTCGACATCTTCGCTGCACCTCTGCTGGCGCGGTTGGAGGGCACTGTGCCCACGCCACGACCCCTGCTTCGTGCGCGGCTGGCCCGCAAGCTCGCCTCCGTCCTGGGCAGCGACGACTGGGTCCGCGTGCGCCTGGGCCGAGTCGGCGGAGAGGTGGTCGCGACGCCCCTGCCACGCGGCGCCGGTGTGCTCACCTCACTCGTGCGCGCCGACGGCCTGCTGGTCGTGCCCGCGGGGTTGGAGGGACACCACGCCGGTGAGCAGGTCGAGGTCGACCTCCTGCGTGACGCGACCGCGATCGACCGCACGATCGTGACGATCGGCTCCCACGATCTGGTGCTCGACCTCGCCGCATCGGCGTTGCGGGCGGCCGATCCGACCCTCACCCTTGCCTCGTCCAACGTGGGATCGCTCGGCGGCCTCGTGGCGCTTCGCGACGGGCTGAGCCACTTCGCGGGCTCGCATCTGCTCGACCCGGCGACGGGGGAATACACGTTGCCCGACGTCGCTCGCGTGCTCGGTCCCGACGCGGACGTCGCGGTGATCCGCCTGGTGCACCGCGACCAAGGTCTGATCGTTGCGCCCGGCAACCCCCTCGGGCTGACCGGCATCAGCGATCTGACGCGGCCCGGCGTGCGCTACGTCAACCGTCAACGCGGCGCCGGCACCCGGGTGCTGCTCGACCACGAACTGAGCCGCCGCAACATCGACCCGGCCGAGGTCGCCGGATATCCCCGCGAGGAACATACGCACTTCGCGGTTGCCGCCGCCGTCGCGGCCGGCCGTGCCGACGCGGGCCTCGGCATCCTCGCCGCGGCCCGGGCTTTCAAGCTCGACTTCGTCCCGGTCGCCCGCGAGCCGTACGACCTCGTGCTGCAGGCGCGCACTCTCGAGGAACCGCTGCTCGCCCCGCTGTGGGATCTACTCGACGACAAGCGTTTCCACGCCGACGTCGAGGCGCTCGGCGGTTATTCCTGCGCCGAGACCGGTAAGCGAATCCGCTAGAGGGCCGGAACCAGACGCACGACCACCGACTTGGAGGTCGGAGTGTTCGAGATCTCGGCAGTGCTGTCCAACGGCACGAGCACATTGGTCTCCGGGTAGTACGCGGCGGCGCAGCCGCGCGCGGTCGGGTAACTGACCACCCGGAACTCCCTGGCCACCCGCTCGACACCGTCGGCCCACTCCCCGACGAGGTCGACCGACGCACCGTCAGAAAGCCCCAGCGCGGCGAGATCGTCCGGATTGACGAATACCACCCGGCGGCCGTCCTTGATCCCGCGGTAACGGTCGTTGAGGCCGTAGATGGTGGTGTTGTACTGATCGTGCGAGCGGAAGGTCTGCAGCAGCAGCCGGCCCTCGGGGACGTGGATCACCTCGAGCGGATTGATCGTGAACATCGCCTTCCCGGTGGCGGTGCGGAACCTGCGGGCGTCACGCGGGTCGTTCGGCAACTCGAACCCGGCCTTCTGCCGCACACGCTGGTTGTAGTCCTTGAATCCTTCGACCACTGCCTCGATGTGGTCCCGGATGACGTCGTAGTTCTCCTCCATGTCCGCCCACCCGAGTTCGGGAACGGTACGTCCGAAGAGTGGCTCGGCGAAGGTGGCACGGGCCAGCCGCGCGACGATCGCCGGTTCGGCCAGTAGACGGTCCGAGGCCGGCGTCAGGCGACCGGTCGAGGAGTGCACCATCCCCATTGAGTCCTCCACCGAGACGAACTGCGGGCCACCGGCCTGCAGTGTCTTGTCGGTGCGGCCCAGCGTCGGCAGGATCAACGCGGTGTCGCCGGTGACCACGTGCCCACGGTGCAGCTTGGTGGAGATGTGCACGGTGAGCCGACAGCTGTGCATGGCCGCCTCGGTGACGTCGGAGTCCGGTGCCGCGCCGACGAAGTTGCCGCCCAGGCCGATGAAGACCTTGGCCTTGCCGTCGCGCATGGCCCGGATGGAGTCCACGACGTCGTGCCCGTACTTGCGCGGTGCGTCGATCGGGAACCGGGCCTCCAACGAGGTCAGGAACGCCTCGTCGGGCCGCTCATGGATGCCCATGGTGCGGTCGCCCTGCACATTGGAGTGCCCGCGCACCGGACAGGCCCCCGCCCCGGGACGGCCGATGTTGCCCCGCAGTAGGAGGAAGTTCACGACCTCGCGGATCGTCGGTACCGAGTTGCGGTGCTGGGTCAGTCCCATCGCCCAGCAGACGATGACGTTGTGCGAGGCGAGCACGTCGTCGCGCAGTCCCTCGATCTGATCGCGCGTCAGGCCGGTCGCCGCAGCTACGTCATCCCAGGCAAGCGCCCGCAGATCGGTGGCCCACTCTTCGAACCCGGAGGTGTGCTGGTCGATGAACCCGCGGTCCAGCACGGTGCCCGGGGCGGCGTCCTCGGCCTCCAACAGCACCAGGTTCAGCGCCTGGAACAGCGCGAGGTCACCGTTGAGCCGGACCTGCAGGAATCGATCGCACAGTGTCGTGCCCTTTCCGAGCACGCCCTTGGGTCGTTGGGGGTTCTTGAACCGCAGCAGGCCCGCCTCGGGCAGCGGATTGATGGCGATGATCTTCGCCCCGGCCTGTTTGGCGTTCTCCAGCGCCGAGAGCATCCGCGGGTGATTGGTGCCCGGGTTCTGGCCGGCCACGATGATCAGGTCCGCCTGGTGTATGTCCTCCAGGCTCACCGTGCCCTTGCCGATGCCCAAGGTCTCGCCGAGCGCGAAGCCCGAGGACTCGTGACACATGTTCGAGCAGTCCGGCAGGTTGTTCGTGCCGTAGGTCCGCGCGAACAACTGGTACATGAACGCGGCCTCGTTGCTGGTCCGCCCCGAGGTGTAGAACAACGCCTCGTCCGGGGAGCCCAGCTCACGCAGGTGACGGCCGATCAGATCGAAGGCGTGGTGCCAGGCGATCGGTTCGTAGTGATCCGAGCCCGGGCGCTTGATCATCGGTTCGGTGAGCCGACCTTGTTGGCCGAGCCAGTAGGCCGAGCGATCCATCAGCGAACTGATCGAGTGCTCGGCGAAGAACGCAGCCGTGACCCGGCGCCGGGTCGCCTCCTCGGCAACCGCCTTCACGCCGTTCTCGCAGAACTCCGCGGCGTGCCTGTGGTCGCCCTCGGGCCAGGCGCAGCCGGGGCAGTCGAAGCCCTTCTTCTGGTTGACCCGCCGCAAGGTGTTCAGGGACCGCGTGAGGCCCATCTGCGCGCGGGCGTGCCGCAACGAGATGGCGACTGCACGCACGCCTGCGGCGTGATCCTCGGGATGCGTCACCCGAAGGTCACGGTCACCCACATCCTCGACCGGCGGCTTGCCCATGCGAGCTCTCAATCATGCGACAGAAGATTTGCGTTACGTAATTCAAATGTATAGCTTAGAAGATCCCCAGCCCGAGGAGCCGATCGTGCGTTTCGTCGACGTCGCCATCCCCGCCGGTGCAGCGTGGAGCTCACCCTTCGCCAAGTGGCAAGGCGCCCTTTCCACAGTGTCGAGCCTGGACGTGGCCGCCGCGGTGACAGGTGCCGCGCTCACCGACCGCAACATCCCCCTCGACTCCTTCGACGGCCTCGTGCTCGGTTGGACCATCCCCCAGCGTGAGGCTTTCTACGGCGCCCCGAGCCTGGCCGTGAAGCTCGGTGTGGGCAACCTCACCGGCCCGATGATCGCGCAGGCCTGCGCCACGGGTGTGGCGGCGCTGGCCTCCGCTGCCGGCCAGGTCCAGGCGGGCGCGGGCACGCAGCTCGTCGTCACCACCGACCGGACCAGCAACGGCCCCGTGCTGCTCTACCCGGAGCCCGGCGGCATGGGTGGCGCACCGCGCACCGAGACCTGGGTGCTGGACAGCTTCGGACGGGACCCCTCCACCGGCAAGGGCATGCTCGTCGCCGGGGAGACGGTCGCCGCCAAGCACGGCATCACCCGCGACGAGTGCGACGACCTCACCGTCCTGCGCAGCGAGCAGTACGAGCGATCACTCGCCGACGACCGCGCCTTCCAACGTCGCTACATGGTCCCGGTGCGGATCCCCGGCAAGCGAGGCAAGGGCCTCGAACTCCTTGCCGACGAGGGAATCCGTCCGGCCGTGCACGAGGAGATTTCCAAGCTTCCGCCCGTGGACCCGAACGGTGTGCTCACTTTCGCCAGCCAGACGCACCCGGCCGACGGATCCGCCGGCGCCGTCGTCACCAGCGTGGACCGCGCGCGTGAACTGTCCGGCGGCAACGGCGTCGTGCGCATCCTGTCCGTCGGTTACGCCCGCGTCGGCGCCTGCCACATGCCCGAGGCACCCGTTCCGGCCGCCCGCAACGCACTCGCCTCGGCCGGTCTGGACTTCTCCGACCTCGACGCGTTCACCACGCACAACCCGTTCGCGGTGAACGACCTGATCTTCGCCCGCGAGACCGGGGTGCCGCTGGACAAGATGAACGCCTACGGCTCCAGCCTGATCTTCGGCCACCCCCAGGCCCCGACCGGCCTGCGGTCGATCGCCGAGCTCATCGAGGAGCTGCGCCTGCGTGGCGGCGGTGTGGGCCTTTTCACCGGCTGCGCCGCCGGCGACACCGCCGCAGCCCTCGTGCTGCGTGTGGAGGACTGAGATCCGCGTCGCGGCGCGCGCCTTGTGCGCGCGCCTAGTGTGGTGATCGTGAACGAGGGCGTGTGGGGCGAGGCGGCCGGTCCCCTGTGGGGTGGCGGGCCGTACGAGGCCATGTCCGCCTGGGAAACCTTGATGTGGCGGGTCGAGGAACGCTCGACGATCCGCTCCACCTGCATCGGCCTGGAGATCCTCGACGGCACCCCGGACTGGGGCGAGGTCATCCTCGCCCACCAGCTCCTGGTCTCGCGAGCCCCACGGCTGCGCCACCGGGTCGTCGTCCCGCCGGGTGGGGTGGCCCCGCCGCGCTGGACCCCGCAGGCCGACTTCGACCTCAACTACCACCTGCGCCGCACGCGTCTGGTGACCGGCGAGCCGCGCGAGCTGCTGGCGGCCGTCGAACACACCGCGATGAGCGGCTTCGACCGCGCCCGTCCGCCGTGGCTCGGCCTGATCTTCGAAGGGCTCCCGGACGGTCGCTCGGCCTACGTCCTGAAGATCCATCACTCGATGTCCGACGGCCTCGGCCTGCTCGCGTTGTTCGCCCTGTTGCACGGCGGCGACCCGAGCACGGCGGCGGCCATGCCGTTCGTCCCGCAGTGGAACTACGACGAGGGCGAACTCGGCACCATCGGCGCACTGGCCGCGGATCTCGTCGACAACGTCAAGCAGGCCCCCGGCCGGATCGGCCGATTCGCCACCGGCACGGTCCGCGCGCTCCGCGACCCCGCGCGTAGTCTGAACACCGGCACCGAGTACGTGCAGTCGCTGCGCCGTGTCCTGACTCCACCGCCCGTGCAGCCCTCACCGCTGTTGGCCGCGCGCAGTTCGACGTGGCGGTTCGCCGCGATCGACGTCGACTTTCCCTCGCTGAAGGCGGCCGGCAAGAGTGTCGGTGCCTCGGTCAACGACGCCTACCTCGCGGCATTGATGGGCGGCTACCGCCGGTACCACGAGGTGCTGGACTGCCCTCTCGAGTCGATCCCTGTCACCATCCCCGTCGCCGTTCGCACCGGGGACGCGAACCTCGGTGGTAACGCGTTCGCCGCGGCCCGTCTCGTCGGACCCATCGGGGTCACCGATCCGGGCAAGCGGATGCTGATGATCCGCGAGCAGGTGCAGTCCGCCCGCGCGGAGCCGGCGCTGAACCACGTGAACACCCTCGCCCCTCTGGCGGCACGCCTGCCGGGCACTGTGATCGGGCACGTCGGCCCGACGCTCACTCGCGGCACCGACCTGCAGGCCAGCAACGTCCCCGGCCCGCCGCACGAGCAGTTCCTCGGCGGGGTCAAGGTCGCGCGCATGTACGGGTTGGCTCCTCTTCCCGGCTGCCCCGCGATGATCACCCTCGCCACGCACGGCGAGACAGCGTGCATCGGCGTGAACTTCGACCCGGCCGCCTTCTACGAGCCGGAGTTGTTCATCAACTGCCTGCTCGTCGGCTTCAACGAGGTGCTGGCTCTGTCCGGCACCGGCGCCGAAGCGGTTCGCTTCGCCTGACGGCGGATTGCGCCCGGGCATCCGGGGGTAGCGCACGGGGGGCGGATTTCGTCCGACGCCCCCGGGAGACTGCCAGTGTCCGCATTTCATCGTGCCTGCATCGCGGCTGCTGCCGCGAGCCTCGGATTGCTGTCGGCCTGCGGCACCTCGCCGCAGATGCTGGACACTGCGGCGGCCGAGCCGCTGCACGAGCACGTACAGGCAGCGCGAGCCGCGATGGACCAGGGCGATGCGGGCGCGGCGCGCGCAGCGCTGACCGCGTTCCGGAACGAGGTCCGGGAGCTGTCCGACGCAGCCGACCTCAACGCTGACGACGCGAAGATTCTGGTCGCCTACGCCGACCGGATCGACAGCGCGATCCCGCAGCCCGCCCTCGACGTGAGCCCGGACCCCGTCGAACCGGTCTTCGTGCCGCCGCTCCAGATCGGCATCGACGCCGGCAAGGGCGAGAAGGCGGGCAAGGACAAGCCCGAGAAGAACGCGCCGAGGAAGGACAAGGGCAAGGACAAGGACAAGGGGCGGATCGACCGGGAGTTGCGGGACATTCAGACCGACCCCGCCGCCCCCGCGCCCTCCATTCCGAATCCCGTGGACCCCGCTCCTGAAGAACCCGCACCCGTGGACCCGGCGCCCGAAGAGCCCACCCCTGACGAGCCCGTGCCTGACGACCCCGCGCCGGATGATCCGGCGCCCGACGATCCGGCGCCCGACGACCCGGCCCCGGACGACGGCACCCCGACCGATGACGGCGGGACCACGTCATGACCGACACCTCGCCGATCGAGTCGCTCCCGAGCACCGACGCCCGTGTGGGTGAGGACGGGCGCTACACGCTGATCTCGCTGCTCGGCACGGGCGGGATGGCGTCCGTGTGGTCCGCCCGCGACTCCCGACTGGACCGAACCGTCGCCGTCAAGCTCATCTCCGACACCCTGGCGCTCGACCCGACCTTCGTCGCACGTTTCGAACGCGAGGCGCGTCTCGTCGCGAGCCTGGCCCACCCGCACGTCGTCCAGGTCTTCGACTACGGAACGCACGGCAACCGGCCGTACCTGGTGATGGACTACATCGGTGGCGGGACGCTCGCCGACCGGATCGCGGCCGGCGGCGGTGAATGGGATCCGGTGGTCCTCGCCTACGAGCTGCTCGACGCGTTGGCCTACATCCATTCCGCTTACGTCCTGCACCGTGATCTCAAGCCCGCGAACGTGCTGATCGGGACCGACGGGCGCGCCCGCCTCACCGACTTCGGGATCGCCCAGTTCGCCGACGGCACACGGATGACCGGCGCCGGGCTGCTGCTGGGCACCGCTCAGTACGCGGCGCCCGAGATCCTCCGCGGCGAACCGCCCACCGCCGCCGGCGATCTGTACTCCCTCGGCGTCGTGCTGCGGGAGTGCGCTCTCGGCTCGACCCGGCTGGCCCCGGTCATCGAGGCCCTCACGCAGGCCGACCCGTTGAACCGTCCGGACACGGCCGACGATGCGTTGGCTCTGCTGGCCGGCCCGCCCGACAGTGCCGCCGCGCCCACAGTGCCGATGGCTGTCCCCGTGGCGGGGCAGGACAAGACCGAGCCGCTCCTGGCGACCCGACCCGAGCCGGTGCCGTCACGGCGGCCGACGTGGCTGACGCCACGGCGCGCGCTGGCCGGCCTGGCAGTCATCGCCGCGCTGATCATCGTCCCGCTCGCGGCGCAGGGCTCCGGGGACGCTGCCCCGTTGGAACTCCCTGCGAACCAGGGAACGGTCACCGAGCAACTGAACCGGCTCGACACCTTGATTGACCAGTCCCGGCAGTGAACTGACGGCACGTCAGCCTGCGTGCAACACCTGCTCCGCCGGCGAGCCGGCATAGAGAATCTCGACCAGGTGTGCGCGGCGGTCCAGTACGACCCGCTGGTTGACGTAGCCCTTGTCGGTGATCTCGCCGGCGTCCAGCACCGGGGGCTCGGTCATGACGATCAAGCGCTCGATACGACCGGCTGAACCCTGGCCGGCGTTGACCTCGCGCAGCACGGCCGCGACACGCTCACGCAGCGCGGGATGGCCCACGGCCTCGTTCAGGTCCTCGGTGCCGGTCAGGTCGCTCAGCGCTGCGGGGGCGGGCCAGGCCAGAGCGGTGACCTGGTCCCGGTCGTGCCCGGCGATGACGGCGTCGGTGAACAGGCCGCCCGCTGCCGAGACCAATCCGGTGCGCAGGTTGCCGACGCTCACCCAGGTGCCGGAGGTCAGCTTGAAGTCCTCGGCGATGCGGCCGTCGAAGATGAGGCCGGCGTCGGGGTCGTCGGGGTCGACGAAGCGTACAGCGTCGCCGGTCACGTAGTAGCCCTCGTCGTCGAACGCATCGGCACTGGCCTGTGCCTGCCCGACGTAGCCCGAGGCGATGTTGGGTCCGGCCACACGGATCTCGAGCTTGCCGCCGGACGGGACGAGCTTGAGGGTGTCGCCAGGAATGGGGACACCGATGCAGCCCGAAGGCGATGGGTGGAAGTGCGCGGAGGTGACCGCGGGGCCCGTCTCGGTGGTCCCCCAGGACGAGGTCAGCGGGATCTCATGACCCGTCACTTCCACGGCCAGGGCAGACAGATCGTCACGTAGCTGTGCCGGCAGGGATGCCGCGGCGTAGAAGAGGATCGAGATCCCGGAGAAGAACTTCTTCGCGAACTCCCGGTCGGACTGCAGCCGCGGCAGCAACATCTGGTAGCCCATCGGCACGTTGAAGTACGCCGTCGGGCTGTGCTTGGCGAGGGCCGCGAGGGTGGCATCGAACAGGCCGGGTACCGGCTTGCCCGCGTCGATGTGCAGGGTCCCGCCGTTTGCCAGGACCATGTTGAAGTTGTGGTTGCCGCCGAAGGTGTGGCTCCACGGCAGCCAGTCCACGAGCACCGGCGGGGTCTCGAGCAGGAAGGGCCAGACCTGGCGCATCTGCTGCTGGTTGGCGCACAGCATCCGGTGGGTGTTCGGCACGCCCTTGGGCACCCCGGTGGAGCCGGAGGTGAACAGGATCTTCGCGACGGACTCCGGTCCGACCCCGGCGGCAGAGGTCTCGACCTCGGGGCCGGGCGTGGTCGTGGCCAGCTCGTTGAAAGCGATGCGCTTGGCTCCGGTTGCCTCGACGATGGACAGCGCGGCATCGAACTTCTTCTCGTCGTCCGCGAACACGAGTCCCGGTGTCACCAGTTCGGCGATCGCACGGACCCGGGCGTGGTCGCTGGACATCAGCGAGTAGGCGGTGGAGATGGGGACGATCGGAATGCCGGCGGTATAGGCGGCGAGCGTCAGCAGCCCGTGCGCGACGGAGTTGCCGGACAGCACCATGACCGGGCGGTCCGGCCCGCACCCGGCGTCGAGCAGGCCTTGGGCCAATGCGTCCGCCGTGGCGCGCGCGGCGCCCCAGGTGACTGTGGTGCCGTCGGGTCCGGTCAGCAACAGCCGGTCGGGGTGCTCGATTGCACCGGCACGGAGCAGCGAAGCCAGCGAGTCCGCGTAGGGCGCCAGCGGCTCCCGGGAGACCAGCAGGATCGATCCGTCGGGGCGCTCGGTCCGTTCGATGTCGGGCATGGCGAAGAGGGTCACGACAGAACCTCCGGGCGAGCGAATGGGCTCAGCGGTGAGGAAATGGATTCGCGCCGCCGCGGCAGATCGAACAACCGCGGCGGCGCGAGCTTGCGGGAGGGCTCAGCCCTCGGAGCGGAACTCGATCATTTCGTAGGGCAGCATCCCCAACTCACCCAGGGTGAGTTCAGGCTCGAGAATCGAGCCGTCCGTGGCCCGGTAGGCCCGCACTGTTCCGGGCAGCTTCACATACAGCGAACGCTGACCCAGCTTGGTGAAGAACTTCACCGTCCAGTCCGGTGGGGGGTTCATCAGCAGCGGCGGGGTCGACCCGCCCACCGCTCGGCCGTAGATGAGCAGCGTGGCGTCCTCTGCGACCTCAGACATCTTGCTCCGCCGTGAGCAGCCCACCCAGTTCCGAGGTCAAACCCATGCGCGTGCGGATCTCCGGGACGTCGAGCCCGTTGAGGGTCTTCTCCATGGTGACGCGGTGCGCGTACCGGTACGGCTCGTGGTCGAAGATGTACTTGCAGCCGTTGGAACAGAACCAGAAGGTCTTGCCGTCGTACATGGAGCACTGCACGTTCGCCCGCTCCGGCACCGGGAACACGCACGGCAGCCCGCACATCTGACACAGCATCGGAAGCTGCGGCAGATCCTTGGGATCGCCGGCGCGGACCTCGTCCCAGAACTGCCCGTGGTTCGCCTCGAAGTCCGGGTAGCCGTTGGTGAAGAACTCCATGTCTTCATCGGTCGGCACGAACATCTTGTTGAACAGCACGTTTTTGTACTGGAACAACGTCCGGTAAAGCGTGTGCGAGTAGTCCGGCAGCTCCGCCTTGGCGTCCTCGAGGAAGCGCGGCTGCTTGAGGCCGAACTCGGCCAGGTCATCGACCATGCCGGAGATGAAGTTGTCGATCACGTAGCGCTGGTACATCTGCTGGTACGGGATGTACTTCCGCTTGGCGAAGTAGTCCGGGATCAGTCCGATGGGGCCGGCCACCGCGCGGTGCTGCAACCAGAACCACTTGTCCAACCAGTACTGCAACTGCTCGACGTTGCGCTCGTCGCGCAACAGCGTGCGTAGCGTGGACTGCCCGATCGCCATGTGCCGGGTCTCATCGGACTGCGTGGTGAGCATTTCCTGAGCCATCGCGGTGTCGCCGTTGAGCGCGCCCACCGACGGGATGCCGACGAAGATCAGGTTGGTGAAGACGACCTCGACGCAGATGTTCAACGCCATGATCGTCTCGAAGACGTTGTCGGCGTTCATCAGGTCTTCGAAGATGTACCGCGCCGGGCCCATCGCGAAGTGGTTGTCCCGCCAGCTCGCCCAGTTGTCGAAGCCGGTGTCGAACTGGTTGTAGGAGCGCATCTCGTAGATGTGGTTCTGGAAGTGCCGCATCTCGTCGATCGACTGGTAGAACGCCGCAGCTCGCAACGCGGGTGCCGGGGCGTAGCGCGCGGTGCGGGCGTGCGCCCGTCCTGCCGCGACCTCGGCGGTCTGCAGGAACGGGAACGCCAGCTTCATGCCGTCATACCAGCGAGCGGGTACGTGCTGATCGCCGTTATAGCGTTCGAAGGCGTCGCGGACCGGGTGGAACCCGACCTCCTTCTTGGCCTGCACGTCGATGTACTGCCGGTAGGACACGTTGAAGGGGTCGTCCCAGGCATCCCAGTCGTCGAACTGGATCCCGGCCGAGGCGAGCGGGGGGTACATCACGTCGAGATCGACGTAGGACGGCTTCCAGTACAGCTGCTTGGCGCGGCTCTTGGTCTTCATACCTTCAGTTCCCCTCTTAAGCCTGGTCGACGTCGCCGGCGAGAGCCGCGGCAACGTTGTCGGTCAGTTTCACGCCGATTTTCTCCAGTCTGGCCTTCGCTTCACCGCGAGCGGTCGCCGCCGCGCGGGCCGCCGTCCCGCCGACCGGGTAGGCCGCGACCAGCGCGTCCATGGCGGCCGCGGCGCGTGGCATCCACATGTCGAGCCAATCCGCAATCACGGTGGCGTTTGCCTCGTCGGCCGCGCACTGGGTGAGGAACGCGTCCGTCCACGCGACCTGACGAACGAAGTCCTTACCCAGATGGGTACCCAACGCCGCGGTCCCGAAGTCACCCTGCGCTCGGCCACCCTGGATGTAGAGCTCACGTAGGAACGGTTCGAGGAGACTGGCCAGCGACAGGTTTGTCGCGATGATCACCTGGCCCCAGTCCTTCTCGACCAGGACTTCCTCGACGTACCTGTGCAGCGGCTGAATCGCGGCCACATCGTCCCAGCGTTGCGCCAGCAGATCGGCCGGCGCATCCGGGTTCAACAGCTCGAACCACTGCACACAACGCTCCGCCGCGCGCAGCTTGTCCATGACCTGCAACTGCACCGCGCAGGCCACCGTCGGGGACAACGTGAATCGCATGACGTGCTGCATGGACATCGACATGCCCCAGTGCGCGAAGCCCATCGTGCCGACCAGGACGGTCAGTCCCTCACGCCACTCGGGATCCATGGTCGAGAGAAAGTCCGCACCGGACTCGGTCGCGAGTGCGAACACCGAGTCCAACTGCTTCTCCACGACGTCCTGGCCCGCGACATAGTTGCGGTAGTACATCCCCGCCGGGTCGCGGAACGCGTTCCAGTCGGTGGACAACAGCGTGCTGTCATCGCTCCACTGGCCGATCTCGGTGCGAGATACCGGCAGACCGTTCCACTGGATGCCGGTGGACAGCTCCTCGTACTCACTCGGTGGGCGCTTGCGACCGGCGAGCCAGACGAACGTTTTACGTGCCATTGATGACTCTCCTAGAGGTCCTTAGCGCCATAGGGACGAGGCAGGACAGTGCGTCAGAAGCTGCCGGGCAGGATGCCGGCATCGAGCACCGTGAAGATCAAGTTCCGGGTGATGCTGTCCGAGTCCGTGGTGAACTCCTTGACCGGTTCGCCGCCCTCGAGGTGCTGGTCGACGATCTTGTCGGCGGCCGCTTCGTTCTCGACGCCGGAGTACCAGATGCGGTCCTCCACGACGACCACGTTCGGGCCCTTCTCGCATGCGGAGAAACACAGGTAGTCGCGAACCTCGACCTCCAGGTCGGACTCCTCGACGCGGTCCATGATCCGATTGAGGATGGCCTCGGAACCCCGGTCGTGGCAGTCCACATTCGTACAGACCAGAACGGTCTTGCCCATGACCTCAGGCCCCTTCCTTACGAAGCCATTCCAGGATGATGCGATCGTCGTCGAGTTGGGTGATGAAGCCGAAGTAGCTGGCCATGATCACCTGGAGGTCGGAGCCGGCCCATTCCTCGTTCGCGAGGTGCGCGCGCACGATGGCCGGGTCGATCTCCAGTCGGCCGGGAGCCGACACGATGAGCACGGCCGCGTTGCGGTCGATGACCACCGTGTCCTGTTCCTCCTGGGCCGCAGCGGCAACGGCTTCGGCTTCCGGCCCATGGATCAATTCGACGCCGACAAGGGGGAGCGTGTCAGTCATGCCGGCACCCCTGCATCCGCAGCCGCCTTGGCCTTGATCTCCTCGCGCACGATCTTGGTGCCCTCGACCAGGGAGCGGAGCTTGGCGAAGGCGATCATGCGCGGCAGGTTGATCAGACCGCAGTCGGTGGTGACACCGAGTCGCTCGGCAGGGATCACCTCGAGGCAGTCCCGGATGCGGTCGGCGACCACGGTCGCGGGCTCGACCTCCAGCGATCGGACGTCGATGACGCCGGCCACGAAATCCCGTTCCCAGTTGGCCTTGGCGAGGGGCTTGAGGTCCCCGGAGCCGGTGTTGCCGATCTCGAAGTTCAGGGCGTCCATGTTCATGGCGTGGGCCCGTGGGAAGCACGCCTTCGATCGAGCGGTGACGTCCTCGGCATCGCGCAACGCCGGGACGTAGTCGGTGCCCTCACGCTCGGGGTTGTCCCCGTGCATCGGACCGGAGGGCAGATAGCCCTTCGTGCCCATGAAGTTGCCCCAGCAGACATGGGTGAGGATCTTCGCGTTCACACCCTCGACCGCGGTGTTGAACACGTCGTTCTCCCACTCACCGAGGCGCAGGCCGTAGTGCCACGCGAACTCGTCGAGCTGGATCATCGCCGCGCCCTCTTCGGCGATCTGCTTGAACTCCTCGTTGTAGGCGCGAGCCAAGGCGAACGAGAGGTCCTTGATGTCGGCGTAGTGCTTGTTGTTGGTACCCATCGTCACGCTGGCCAGGCCCAGGTACTGCATCTTGATGGGTTTATCGGTGAACTTCTTGACGGACCTCAACTGCGCGGACAACCACGGCACCCCGCGCGACACCGGCCCGTCACACGTCGGGGAGTACATCGAGGAGTACTGGGGCAACTGCAGCGGCGGACCGTAGGGCGAGAAGCCCTTCAGCCTGTCGGTGAAGTAGTAGAGGATCCCGGCGTACGGGGTGTCCCCGCCATACACACGACCATCGGAAATGACGTCGATCCCGGCGCGCTCCTGATCGCTGACGATCGCCGCGATGCAGTCCTCGAACGCCTCGTAGGAGATCGAGTCCGACACGAAGCTGCCCTGCGGGACGGTGGCGTAGCCCGCACCGTTGTACCAACGGGGCTTGGGGTAATTCCCGACCATCATGGTCGGGATCAGGATGTCCTTGCCGTCGATGAGCACGTGAAGCACCTACTCCTTGGTCGTGGGTGACGGGCAGTCAGCCGGCGGGATCTAGCGCTCGGGCTTGTAGTCGCCGTCATAGGAGTCGGTGATCCCACGGGAGAGCGTGAAGAACATGTCGACCGCGGGCACGAACATCGCGATGTAGGAGGTCTTGCCTGCGCGCAGCAGGATCGACTGATCGAGGAGGCTGGCGACCAGACCCTTCTTGCCCTCGTTGACCGCCCACCAGTCCTGGTAGGTGCCCTCGATGATGTAGTCGGCGTTCGGGTCCTCGTTCTTGTCCGAGGCCCAGACCGTGGTCATCGTCGGCGGATTGAAACCCACGAAGTGGTCCTTCGGCACACCCTTGTCCGGGTCGGCCAGGATGTGCAGCACCGTCACGCGGTCATAGCCTTCGGCTTCGTCCTGGAACTCAGCGCTCGACTGGCAAACTTCCTGGTGCTTGAGCATCCATTCTTCGGTCCATGCACGCGCCATCGCGATTGTCTCCATTCAGGGCATTTGACAGAAATCTGTCGCTCTGCTTGTCAATTGTAGAACGCGGTTTCACGAGAGGTTCATCGGAAACCGAGGAACTCCACGGCTACTTCTGGTCCGGCGGTACTGACAGGACTTGCAGGATCCGGATCGACGCCAGCGGGTGGCGCAGCAGGCCCTTGACCTTGATCTCGCGCTTGAGCAGACGCTTGGTGACGTCCAGGCCGCCGCCGGTGTACAGACCCGGCAGCTTCAACACGCCCTGCGGGATCTTGAGTAGTTGGTAGAACATCTTCTGCTTCAGCTCGACCGTGACCTGCCCCTTCGGGCCCTGGTTGCTCACCGAGACGCTGCCGTCGGGCTTGCGCCAGATCGCCGTCTTGTCGTCCTCGCGGTCGATGAAGTGCACGCAGATGACGACCTTGCCGATACCCAGGAGCGTCGGGCCCTTCCAGTCGGCCTCCTCCAGCTTCTCGACCAGGACCGTGTGCACAATCCGCCCCGAGCCCTTGGGCTCGCCTTCGAGCAAGATCTTCGGCGCTTCTGTGCTCACTACTGCTCCTGTTCGACGTGGGCGGGACCGGTGGGACTCGCTTCAGGGTTTACGTGTCCTCGATGCGTAAGGACTGCCCGCGGTGAGTCAACGTGCACTCGCCGCCGGCCAGGTGCGTGGCGAAGTCGTCGGCGAAGACCTCGCGGGCACTCACGAACGGCGGCAGGGTGAACGAGGGCAGGGCGCAGGCGGTGGCCGGCTTGATCTGAGCGATCAACGTCGGGGCGGTGTCGAGTTGGGCGACCTGGGCCTTGCCTGCCAGCAGCGCCTTGGCCACCCCGTGCACGAACTGCGTGCCCATGCGACACGGCGGACACTTGCCGCACTGCTCGCGGGCGAAGAACTCGCTGGTCGAGGTCACCGCGTCGACGGCGCAGTGCCCGGACGGGAGCACCCTGACGGCACCGCAGCCCAGGCTCGATCCGGCGGCCGCGACCGAGGTCGGGTCCAGGGGCACGTGCAGGTTGTCGCCGGCGAGCCACCCCGACGCGGGGCCACCCACCTGGATCCCGCGCGCCGGTCCGTCGACGAATCCCCCGCCGAACTTCTGGAGGACCTCGTCGAGAACTGCGCCGACCGGAACCTCATAGACCCCGGGATTGCGGCACTCGGCGGGCAGGGTGACGAGCATGGTCCCGGGGCAGTCCTCGGTGCCGTTGGCCCGGAACGCGTCGACGCCGTCGCGGGCGATGAGGGCGAGGTGCGCCAGGGTCTCCACGTTGCTGACGACCGTCGGGCGTCCGTCCAGGCCGGCCTCGGCCGGGAACGGCGGCTTGTTCCGGGGCTGCGCGGTGCCGGTCTGCAGGTATTCGACGGCGGCCGAGTCCTCGCCGGCGACGTAGGACGCCGGGGCCTCGACAACCACGACGTCGATCGCGGCGGCCAGGTCGGTGGCGAGCACCTCGGCGAGCGCGGCGCGCATGGCGGCCAGCGACGGTGCCGCGTGCGAGTTCACGTAAAGCTTGACGGTGTCTGCGCCGAGGGCGACGGCGGCGGTGAGTGCGCCGTCGATCACCAGGTGCGGGGCCACAGTCATCAGGTGGCGGTCCTTGCGACTGCCCGGCTCGTCCTCAGCGCCGTTGGCGACCAGCACACGGCGCCCAGGAACGGCGAGGGCAGTCGTCCACTTGCGCTCCACCGGGAACCAGGCACCGCCTCGGCCGCGCAGTCCCGCCTCGGCGACCCGCGCCAGGATCGCCTCGGTCGAGATCTCCCCCGTCAGCGCGCGGTAGCCACCTCGGGCGCGGTACGCGACGAGGTCGACAGCGGGCTCTGTCAGCAACATGTACAACGACGATAGGGACGCCCGCAGCCTGGCGGTTCCTGTGAATCCGACAGACTGTGCCCCCTGGTTTTGTAGAGTTACCAGTGAAACCGTGGAAAGGCAGCGCATGCCCGGCGCGCCATCGCGAGATGAGTGGTTCCTCGACGTACTGCACGAGCTCGTGCACCCGCACGGCTCGACCGGTACGGCGTGCGTCTTTCTGCCCGCCGAGGACCACGACCTGACCGACGCGGAAGCCACGATGTGCCCCGCGCTGACCCCGGACCTGCGCACGGCACTGACCGACGCGCTCTCCGACCAAGGCCTGCAGGTGAGCGAGCAACGGGAGGCCGCCCGGATGCTCTTTGCTGACCTCGCCGATCACCAGCATGCGGTGTTGCTGCCCGTGGTGGCCGGCGGCCGGACCGCAGGCGTCCTGGTGACTGCGGCCGCGCGACCGCCGCTGGCCCGTAGCGGGCTGAACCGGGTGATGGACCTCGCCTGGCGGGGGCTCGGTTGGGTGGCCGCTGCCGAGGCGGAGAGCACCAAGCTGGCCGAGTCCACGGCGGCGGTGGCACAGACGGACCGAGAACTCGCCGAGACCCGGCTGTTCCTGGACCTGCAGGAACGACTCGTCGGCGCTCGCACCACCGCCGAGGTGGTCATCGCCCTGGCGACCTGGCTCGATGCGCCGGTCGTCATGCAGCTGCCGAACCTGATCGTCACCGATTCCGCCGGAGCCGGCGCCCGCGAGCTCGGACTGGCCCCCGAGCGGTCCGCCCCCGAGCACGAACTGGCGAACCGTCAGCACGCCTCGACATGGTGCGGGACGCTCCCGGCGACCGGCAAGTTGCCACCTCGGGTGGTCGCACCCATCGCCGACTCCGACGGCGGGTCCGCGGGATACCTGATCGCGGGCGTGGGCAGGTGGGGTCCCCAGGTCACCCGGCGCGCCCTGACCGTCTCCCGCGGTCTGATTGCCTATCAGCTGTCGGTGCGTCAGGACATCGAGGCGTCGGTGGCCACGTTGCGGCAACGGCTGCTGACCGACGTCCTGGAGGACCGCCCGGCCGAGCAACTGGCGACCCGGGCCGCGAAGTTGGGTCACGACCTGACGATCGATCACATCCCGCTGGCCGTCGGACTGAAGTCCGGATCGCCGAGCGACCTCGAGAAGGAGCGCCTGCAGCGCATCGTGGAACACGCGGCCGCTCTCGCCTCGGCCACCGGATCGACCGGCCTGCTCGGCGTCGTCGACGACGTCGTGATGGGTTTCCTCACCGAACCCTTGCTCGCCGGGCCGGACGCGCTGGGCAAGGCCATCGCCGCCGACGCGCACAGTGCCGGCCTGGAAGTCGTGGTGGGTCTGGGCCCGAGTTGCTCCACCGGTACCGGCATGTCCCACGCCGCCGCGCGCGCCCGGTGGGCCGCGGAGATCCTGCGCGACCCGGAGGTGGCCCGCGACCGCTGCGTCGCCCACATCGATGACCTGGGCATCTACGGTCTGCTCTTCGACCACCAACGGACCGGGGAACTGCACTCGTTCGCGGTGCGCTGGCTCGGCCCGTTGCTGGACTACGACACCAAGCACCGCAGCGAACTGGTCGCCACGCTGCGCGAACTGTTCCGCCAACGCAGCCTCACCGATGCAGCCGCCGCCCTGCACATCCACATCTCGACATTGAAGTACCGCATCGGACGCATCGAGGAGATCCTCGGCCGCTCCGTCGAGGACTGGGACAACGTGTTCAACCTCGAGCTGGCGTTACGCGTCCTGGCCGTGACCGATCCGGGCGCGCTCACGGAGAAGTAAGAGCCTCGCGGAAGGTCTCCTCCAGGTACGGAGCGAGTGCGCGGATCCACGTCGCGGACATGTGCGAGCCGTCGCGGTAGACCAGGATCTTGCCGATGGTGGCCGGGCACTGGGTCGCGGTGCACATGTACTGCGAGAGGTCGGCGACGGAGACGATCGCGGGATCGGCCTCGAGCGCGGCCTCGACGAGCGGGTCCGGGGGCAGCCAGGCGTCGCGCTCCCCCGCGCAGGCGGAGTAGCGCAGGGGGTTACGTGCCAGACACTCCGGGACAGGGTCGTGCGGAACCGGGCTGTCGCGGATGACCAGGATCCGCCGACCCTGGTCGGTCCAGCCCTTCAGGTACTGCGCGTAGCCCTGCTTCCAGATCTCCGCGTTCGATTCGGGTGCCTTGCGCTCGGGGCGCAGGTAGGTGCGTTCCGCGGTCACGATGAGGTCGGGGGCCAAGTCGTTGGTCTCGGCCTGCACCCACTTCCCCCAGTTCTCGCACCGGTCGGTCAGCGCCGGGTCACTGCGAAAGGCGATGCGTTCGGTCGTCGCGAAGCATTTGGGGATGAGGTAGGTGATGACGCGGGCGTCGACGCGATCCGCCCACTCCCGCAGCGGCCCCAGGAAGTGGGCCGCGTGCGAATTGCCGACCAGTGCCACGGTGTACCGGGCGGTGGGCTTGCCGAAGGTGCAGGTGCGGAACTCGGTGAAGTCGTCGGTGGACCAGCAGTCCTCGTCCTTGCCGTTGCCGTCGCTGTCCCGCTCGGCGAACGCCGGCATCGGCAGCACCGGGCCGTGCTCATCGACCGGACAGCCCGATACCAGAGCCGCGGCTCCGGCACAGAGGGGCGGGGTTGCCGCCACCGCGTCGACGGCGTCGGCCGCGGTCGGCTGCGTCCACGCGAGCAGCAGGCCGATCACGGCCGCGACCGAAGCGGTGCCTCTGATCACTCGGCTCTACCTCGAGTGTCACCCATAGCCTTCGCAGTCACCGCCACCGGATCCTTGGCCGGGTCGGGCTTCGGGCCCTGGTTCGCCTTCGACTTCTTCTCGCCGGAACCGGAATCCGCGGCCTTCACCTTGGCGAGGTTCTTCCCCTCGAGAGCGTTGCGGACGATCGGCTCCAGGACCGGCGCCAGTGTGCGGGAGTAGGTCGCCGTCATGTGCGAGGCGTCGAAGTAGACCATCGTGCGACCGATCACCGACGGACAGCGGTGCTCGGTGCAGAACCAGTCGCTGAGGTTCGCCACGGCGGCTCGCTTGTCGTCCAGGCCCTTCACGGCCTCGGCCAACGGGTCCTCACGGATCCACTTGTCCCGCTCGCCCGAGCATCGCGCCGGGTTCGTGCGGTTCTGCGCGAGGCAGTCCGGCACCGAGTCCAAGGTGGCGTCCGGCAGCGGGGTGTCTCGGATGACGAGGACCTTGCGGTCGGCGTTCAACCACTGCTTGACGAAGGCGGTGTAACCCTTCTGGAACACCTGGTTGCGCGGGCCCTTCTCCACGGGCTGCTTGTAGGTCCGGTTCGACGTGATAACGAGATCGTAGGCGGCGGAGTTGGTCTCGCGCAGCACCTCCCGGCCCCACTTGTGGCAGTTCTCCGTCTGGGTCGGGGTGGAGAACTCGATGCGCACGTCGGTGGCGAAGCACTGCTCGGTGAAGAAGGTCGTGATCTTGAAGTGCTCCTTCAGCGCCACCTGGTGCAGCGCGGGCAGCCAGTGGATGGCATGCGAGTTGCCGACCAACGCGACGTTCTTCTTGGCCGTCCGGTCACCGAAAACGCAGCGCTTCACGCTGTCGAACGGGACCTTCGTCTGACAGTCATGGGCGTAGGAGAACGAGCGGTCGCGCGGGGCGAGGGCGGGGCTCGGGACCGGCTTGGGGACCTCGCCGATGGGACAGTCGTTGTCCGATCGGAGCGCGGACGCCCCGAAGCATGGGTCGGTCGACGCCGACGCGAGCTGAAGTGCGCGAACGTCACGCGAGGTGCGCTTGTCGACCTCGGCCATCTGCAGCATGCCCAGGGCGACAATGCCTGCCATGCCGACGGCAGCCCAGCGGAACGGGACGACCATGGGCTGACCCTTGCGCGGGTGGCGGAAGCGGTCTTCCACCTGATGCTTCGTCAGCGCACCGAGGGCAATGCCTGAAGCGCCCACCACGATCGCCTCGACGAAGCTCAGCGGATGCCCGATGGCGTACGGCACCAGAACGATCAGCGGCCAGTGCCACAGGTACACCGAGTAGGAGATGTCGCCGAGGTACTGCATCGGGCGGTTGCGCAGCAACTGGTTCGGATTGGGTCCACGTTCGGAGTAGCCCGCGATGATTGCGGCCGTGCCGAGCACCGGGAACAGCGCCCGCCAACCCGGATAGTCCGAGCCGTCGTAGGTGGCCAGGGCGAAGGTCAGCGCGGCGAAGCCGGACCACACCAGCAGTTCGCTCCAGAGTCGCTTGCCACGGGCGTGAGCAGCGCGGCTGCCGAAGAGCACGACGACCGCGGCGAGCATCGATCCGGTCGCGAACTCCCAGACGCGGGTGGGAGTCACGAAGTACGCCTTCTCCGGCGCGGCCGCGGTGTAGTGGATCGACCAGGCCAGCGAGGCGACGAACAGCACCGAGACACCGATCAGGACGGTGACTTCGTGGCGCATGCGGAGGCGACGTGCGATGAGTACGGCCGCCACGACGAGCAGCGGCCAGAACGCGTAGAACTGCTCCTCGACGGAGAGTGTCCAGTAGTGCTGGAACGCACTGGCGGCGCGGTCGGAGGCCATATAGTCGACGGACTGACCGGCCAGTTCCCAGTTCTGGTAGTAGAGCGCGGAGGCGATACCTTCGGCGGCGTGGCCACGCCAGACGGTCTCCGGCGCGAACAGGCGCGCGAGCAGCATCGTCGACACGATCACGAACAGTGCGGCCGGCAGCAGGCGGCGGACGCGGCGCATCCAGAAATTGACGAGATCACGCCCGGAGCCCGGAGGCTTGCTCAACAGGTGCGAGGTGATCAAAAAGCCCGACACAACAAAGAAAACTTCCACAGCGACGAATCCGCCATGGAAGTTCTCCGGCCACAGGTGGTAGATGATGATCAGGCCGACGGCCAACGCACGCAGGCCCTGAATGTCGGTGCGGATCCCAGCAACCTTGTCCGGTCTTGGCCGGCCCGGCGCCTCGATTGTGTCGGTCATCGCCATGGACACTTTCTGCCCCGCTGAGACGCCCCCTCAAACCACAGGAAGAACACCCGGGGACGCGCACCTCAGGGGTTTAGATCACAGGTCAGGTCCGCAAGAACACATTCTTCCCCGGACTTCTTACCTTCCGGACGTTTGGAACCCGTTCGGCCCGGTCATGGCTTCTGACTCCTCCGCAGCGCGTCCAGGAACGGTTGCTCGAGGTAGATCTGCAGGGAACGCACCCAGGTTGCGCTGAGATGCGAGTGGTCTCGGTAGACCAGCAGTCCACCGATCACGGCCGGGCACTTCTTCGCGGTACACATGTAGCGGGTCAGGTCCACGACCGAGACTCGACGGGCGTCCGCGTCCTCGCGGGCGGCGGCCACGAGAGCGTCCGGTTGCAGCCACACCTCACGCTTGCCCGCGCAGGCCGAGTACTTCTTCGGATTCTTCTTGATGCACGCCGGCACGGACTTTCCGGGGGTCGGGGTGTCGCGGATGACCAGGACGTGGATGCCCTTGTCGGTCCACTTCTTCAGATACTCGGCGTGACCCTTCTGCCAGACCTTCGCGATGTCCTTCTTCGTGGTGTTCACGGGCTTCCAGTTGGTGCGCTCGGCGGTCACGATCAGATCCGGCTTCAGAGCAAGGGTCTTACGGTGCACCCACTTGCCCCACTCGTGGCAGCGCTGGGTGAGACCGGCGTCGTTGAAGTCGAGTTTCCTCGTGCTGGCATGACATTTCGGGATCGTGTACGAGACCACCCGCAGGTCGTGCTTGACGGTCCACTCGCGAAACGGCCCCAGGAACTGGGCGACGTGGGAGTTGCCGACCACCGCCACGGTGTGGCGGGCGGTCTTGGATCCGAAGCTGCACGAACGGAACGTCTTGAAGTCGACGTCGGACCAGCAGCCCTCGTGGTACGCGTTCCCGCGCATGTCGTCCTTGGCGTCCTCCACCGACGGCAAGGTCATGCCGGTTTCGTTCGGCTTGCAGCCGGCAACGAGCGCACCCGCGCCGACGCACTCGGTGGCAACCTTGGGAGCCTCCGGAGCCGCGTCCTCGGCGAGCGCTCCGGGCACCGTTGCGGCCAGTCCGCCCGCGAACAATGCCGCCGCGGCGGCCCACACGCCGAGCTTGGGGATCCGGGTCACTGCTCGGCTCCTGCGCTTGCCTCCACGTGCTCCTCCGAGTCCACCTTCTTCGCCTCCCCGGACTTCTTGGCCTTGGCCGAGTCCTTCGAGTCCTTGGGCTCCTTGGTGTCCGGCCCCAACGCCTTGGTGATGATCGGGCCGAGTTCCGGCGCGAGGCTGCGCGCGTAGGTGGCCGTCATGTGTGAGGCGTCGAAGTAGACCATCGTCCGACCGATGACGCTCGGGCACCGTGTTTCGGTGCAGAACGAGTCGCTCAGGTTGGCCACGATCGCTCGCTTGTCGTCGAGCTCGCGGACGGCATCGGCCAGCGGGTCGGTACGGATCCACTTGTTCCGCTCACCGGAGCAGGCCGCCGGGTTGTTCTTGTTCTCGGCGACGCACTCCGGGACCGACTCGATGGTGGCGTCGGGCAGCGGGGTGTCGCGCAGCACCATCACCTTGGTGCCGGCCTTGATCCAGTCCTTGACGTACTCCGCATAGC
The DNA here is from genome assembly GCA_963703165.1 of uncultured Actinomycetota bacterium. Lineage (GTDB taxonomy): Bacteria > Actinomycetota > Actinomycetes > Sporichthyales > Sporichthyaceae > JBQTKD01. The sequence continues at coordinate 5,097,955 of OY969798.1, read as the reverse complement.
CCTTCTCGAAGACCTCGTTGCGTGGGCCCTTCTCGACGGGCTGCTTGTAGGTGCGGTTGGACGTGACGATCAGATCGAACTTCTTCGAGCCGGTCTGCCGCAACACCTCCTGGCCCCACTTGTGGCAGTTCTCGGTCTGCTGCGGCGTCGAGAAGTCGATGCGCACGTTGGTCGCGAAGCACTGTTCGGTGAAGAAGGTGGTGATCTTGAAGTGCTCCTTCAGCGCCACCTGGTGCAGCGCGGGCAGCCAGTGGATCGCGTGGGAGTTGCCGACGAGCGCGACGTTGCGCTTGGCGGTGCGGTCACCGAAAACGCAGGACTTGAAATCGCTGAACGGCGTCTGGGTCTGGCAGTCGTAGTTGTAGGAGAAGGAGCGGTCCCGCGGCGCGAGCGCCGGGCTGGGTACGACCTTCTTGACCTCGACCTCGCCGAGGGGGCAGGCGTCGTCGCGACGCAGGGCGTTGGCGGCGAAGCACGGGTCAGTGTTCTGCGCGGCGAGCTGCAGACTGCGCAGGTCACGCTTCGTGCGCTGATCCACCTCGGCGCTCTGCAGCAGGCCGAGGCCCACCACGGCCGCCATGCCGGCGATGGCCCACCGGTACTGGGACACCAGGGCCTGGCGGGGCCGCGGGGTGCGGAAGCGGTCCTCGACGAAGTGCTTGGTGAGTGCACCGAGCGCCAGGCCGAGCGCACCGGCAGCCAGGGTGTCGACGAGACCGAGCTCGCGGCCGATGGCGTAGGGCATGATCACGATGACCGGCCAGTGCCACAGGTAGACCGAGTAGGAGATGTCCCCGAGGTACTGGGCGGGCCTGTTGCGCAGCAGGGCGTTCGGGTTCAGGCCACGCTCCGAGTAGCCCGCGATGATCGCCGCGGTCCCGAGCACCGGCAGGAGTCCCTTGAGGCCGGGGAAGTTGGTGCCGTCGAACATGACGACGGAGTAGGCAACGGCCGCATAGCCGCCCCATACGGCGAATTCGCCGGCGACCCGGATGCCACGGGCTTGGGCCACTCGCTCACCGATCAACCGGATCGAGATGGCGAGCAGCGCACCGGTGGCGAAGGCGAAGACCCGGGTCGGCGTCACGAAGTAGGCCTGCTCGGGGTTCGACTTGGTGAAGCTGATCGAGTAGGCGACCGACGCGACCCACAGGATCGAGATGGCGATCAACGCGACGATCTCGGTGCGCAGACGCATGCGGCGGGCGATGAGCACACACGCGACCAGCAGAACGGGCCAGACGGCGTAGAACTGCTCCTCGACCGACAGCGACCAATAGTGCTGCAGCGCGCTGGCCGAGCCCTCCGATTCCATGTAGTCGACGGACTGGCCGGCGAGTTCCCAGTTCTGGAAGTAGAGGGCGGAGGCAATGGCCTCCTGCGCGTGCGTACGCCACTGCGTGTCCGGCATGAAGATCCGTACGGCGATCATCGTCCCCACGATGACCGTCATGGCGGCGGGCATGAGGCGCCTGATGCGGCGCATCCAGAAGTTGGCCAGGTCCCGGCCGGACGCCGGCGGGTGGTTCATCAGGTGGGACGTGATGAGGAAACCGGACACCACGAAAAAGATGTCCACGGCGGTGAACCCGCCGTGGATCTTTCCTGGCCAGAGGTGATAGAAGACGATGAGGCCCGCGGCCAGCGCGCGCATGCCCTGAATGTCGGTACGAAGAGCGGACTTGGGCTTGTCACCCTTGTTCGGTCTTCGCTGTCCCGGCTGGTCGATCGTGTCCGTCATCGGCATGCATTGGTTCTGCCCGTGCGACATGACGTCCGAAACGACAAGGGGTGTGGGGAGGGTCTCGTTTGAACACCCTCAGGCGGCAGTCAGGAGCGGGATTTCAGAATTTTCATGAAAGCCGTCTCCATGAAGGGTTCCAAGGAGTCCACCCAGGTGCCGGAGAGGTGCGAGTGGTCGCGGTAGACCGAGAGCCCGCCGAGTACCGGTGGGCAGACCTTTTCCGTGCACATGTACTTCGACAAGTCCAAAACGCTGATCAACGTGCTGTCCAATGACTCCGCGGCCTGCACCAACGGGTCGGGCGGGAGCCATTCCTGGGGGTTGCCTGCACATGCCGAGAAGCGCTTGGGGTTCTTCTTCAGACAACCGGGCACCTTGAACTCCGGCACCGGATTGTCCCTGACCACCAGCACGCGGTGACCGTCGTCGACCCAGCCCTCGATGTAGTCCCGGTACCCCTTGCGCCACGTGGCGTCCTTGCCTTCCGGCAGGGGTTTGATCGGCTTGCGGTAGGTGCGTTCCGAGGTGACGATGAGGTCCGGGTCGAGGGCCGCAGCTTGCTTGTGCGCCCACTGGCCCCATTCGTAGCAGCGCTCGGTCAGCCCCTTGCTGCCCGGCCGGTTGGTGAAGTCGATCTTCGTGTCGATGGCAAAGCATTGTGGGACAAGGAAGGTGACGACCCGTAGGTCATGGTTCTCGGTCCAACCGGCGAAGGACTTGAGGTACTGCGCCATGTGCGAGTTGCCGACCAGTGCGACGGTCCGCTTGGCCTTCTTCGACCCGTAATTGCAGCTCTTGAACCTCTTGAAGTCGATGTCTGTCCAGCAGCCTTCTTTGTTGCCGTTGCCGCGGTAGTCCTGCGGGGCCACGTCCGGTGTGGGCTTGAAGTCACCCTCCTCGGGGATCGCGCAGTCGTTCAGCAGCGCCTTGGCACCACGGCACTCGGCGCTGATCGACGACGACGTCGAGCCGGGTCCGGACGCGCCGGCAATCGGGGAATCCATGCACGCAGCCGTCACAGCCAGCAACGCGGCGCACATCGCGGCCCGCAGCACCTTGGAGCTCACCTGGCCAGGGCCAGGGGGCGGGCGGGAGCGGGGCCCGGACGCGTCTCAGTGGGGCGAGGGGCGTGGTACCGGAAGCGGTCCTCGACCTGGTGCTTCGTCAAGGAGGCCAGCGCCACGCTCAGCACCACAATGATGATGTCGTCACGCGTGCGCAGAGGGTGACCGGTGATGTACGGCATCAGCTGGATCAACGGCACGTGCCACAGGTAGATCGAGTACGACAGATCGCCGATGTACTGGATCGGTCGCCAGCGCAGCAGGAAGTTGGGGTTGATCCCGCGGTCGCGATGCGCGGCGATGACCGCGACGGCGCCCAGAACCGGCAGCAACGCGATCCCGCCGGGGAACGCACGGTGCTTGTCGAAGGTCACCATCGTCGCCGCGATCGCGGCGAAGCCGGCCCAGGTCAGGAGGTCGCGCGACCAGCGGGACATCGGGGGCACGCCTCGCTCTGACCGGTCCAGCACGACGGCGGCCAGCAGACCACCGATCGCGAGCTCCCACATGCGCGTGGGGGTCGCAAAATAGGCGTTCGTGGGATTGGTCGGTGTGTAGAAGATCGAGAACGCCAGCGAGGCGACGACGACCGAGCCCATCGTCCACATCGCGACGGGCAACATGCGCCAATTCTTGCGTCGGGCCAACAGCACGGCGCCACACAGCAGCACCGGCCAGACGAAGTAGAACTGCTCCTCCAGCGACAACGACCAGAAGTGCTGCACAACCGGCGGGACGGCGAGCGGGTCGGTGTCCTTGTCCGCGAGCTGCCAATTCTGGACGTAGAGGATCTTGACGATCCCCTCGATCCCGCCGAATCGCGCCTCCTGCGGCGGCGCGAGCGCCTTCGCAAAGACCAGCGCGGTGATCACGACCACCAGCGAGGCGGGGAGCAGGCGGCGGATTCGTCTGCCCCAGAAGGTGGCCAGATCCTTGGGGCGCGAGGGTTTGCTCAGCAGCAGGTGTGTGGTGATCAGGAAGCCGGACACCACGAAGAAGATGTCGACGCCGACGAATCCACCGGGCAGCGTGTCCGGCCAGAGGTGGAACCACACGACAAGGGCCACCGCGAGTGCGCGCAGCCCCTGAATATCGGTCCGCAGCCCCTTCCGCGGCGGCGCGATGGTCATCTGCCGCGTCGCCATGAAGAAGGTCTGCCTCCTGGCAGACCTGCACAAACCGTGTCGGCGGGGGCGTCGCTGTGGCCTGTTTCATGTTTGTCGCTACCGGGCGGAGTCGACGTGTTCCGCTACGCAGCGCCCCTCTTTACGCAGCTGGTTCCCAGAGCCTCGCCAGATATAACATCTTTGCATCTCGCGATGTTGAGATGTAATGTTACGCCTGCCCGACCAGGCCCCGGACGGAGAACCAGATGGCTGAGCACGATGTCGTGATCATCGGCGCCGGTATGGGGGGCCTCATCACCGGGGCGCTGCTGGCCGCGCTGGACAACCGCAGGGTGCTGGTCCTGGAGAAGGAATCCGAGATCGGCGGGCGGATCATCTCCTTCGGCGGCCCGCACGGCAGCTACACCGAGAAGGAGTACCGCCGCCTCATGCAGGGCGCCGCGGGCGTACACATCGTGCGTAGCGAACCCTCCGTCGGCGAGATCATCACCGAGCACAAGCTGTTCGAGAACTTCATCCTGGACTCCGCCTGGCACGGCGTGTCCGCCGGCAGCCGCAACCGGTACTCGGTGCTGGCCAAGGCGTTCGGCAAGTCGATCCCGACGGTCAATCAGGTCGGCCTGTTGGTCCGCCACGAGGGCGAGTTCGTCGAGCTGTCCGAGATCGTCAAGAGCTGGCCTGCGGAGTCCCGGCGGGAGAAGAACCGGGTGGCCGCCGAGCGCTTCCGGCTCTCCCAGAAGGAATCCGCGATCTACGACCACGTCGACATCCGGACCTACATGGAGTCGATGACCTCGGACAAGCTGGTCCAGGACTACTACGTGACGCTCGCCCGGTTCCAGATGTGCGTCAACGGGGAGCGCGACGCCTCGGCCGGTGAGTGGATCCGCTGCAACAACATGACCAGTGCCACTGGTTCGCACCTGACCGGCGGCGGCGGCATGGGCGACGTGGCGGGCGGCTTCAAGAACGTCGCGATCGCCTTCGCCGAGGTCATCACCGAGAACGGCGGGGAGATCCGCACCAATGCCCGCGTACGTCAGGTGCTGTTCGACGGCAACCGTGCGAGCGGGGTGGAGGTGGAGTACGGCCGCCACGACCGGACCTCGGAGACCATCGGGGCCAAGACGGTGATCTCCAATCTGCCCATGGATACGGTGCACCAGATCATCGACCCGAAGCACTTCCCGCAGGAGATGAACCAGCGGGTGGACCACCTGCAGCCCACCGGCGGGATCCTCGCGCACATTTGCCTCAAGGAGCCGCTGGAGAAGCGCTGGCCCAAGGGCCTGTTCCTTGCCGAACTCGACGGGCCGCAGGTGCGCGGCGGCACGCCATTGTTCTCCTACGAGCAGACCTCGATGATCGACCCGGACCGCGTGCTCGACGGCAGCGACAAAGTGCTGATGCAGACGTGGCTGGCGTTGTGGCGCCGCGACCCCGACGAGTCCCACGACCGCGAACTGGTCGACGCGTTGATCGACTCCCAGATGGCGTTCCTGCGTGCCCAATACCCGAACTTCGACGACGCCGTCGAGTGGTACATGTGGTGCCTCACCGACCGGGAGTACGGCGTGTCCGCGACACCGGGATTCATCGGCGACCGCCGCCCGACTGTCTTCCACCCCACGATCCCCAACCTGTTCTTCACCGGGGACACCGTCACCCAGACCGACGTCGGCACCAGTGCCGCCGCGCACGGTGGCATCCTGTGCGCCAACGCGGTCAGCGGGCGGGACTTCCTGACTCTGCTGCCCGAGTTCATGCGCTAGGCCGCCGATGACCTACGTGATCACGCAACCCTGCATCGACTGCACCGACGGGTCGTGCGTGGAGGTGTGTCCGGCCGACTGCATCTACCCGGGCGAACGGATGTTCTACATCCACCCCGACGAATGCGTCACCTGCGGCGCCTGCGAGTACGCCTGCCCCGTGGAGGCAATCTTCCACGAGGAAGACGTCCCTACGGGTATGAACCACTTCATCCAGATCAACGCCGAGTTCCCGTTCCCGACCGATCGAGGCGCGCACGATGCTGTCCCTGGACGATCTCGCTCTTGACGGCGCGTCAGGTCTCTACCGGCGGGAGCTGGACTCCGGATGGACCTACGCGGACCGGATCTTCGGCGGCTATACGGCGGGGCTGGCGCTCGCGGCCGCACGCCGTGAGTCGCCCCATCCCGACGCGGTCAGCGCCCACGTCGTGTTCCTCGCCGCCGCTCGCTGCGGTCCGATCGGTCTCGAGGTGAAGGCACTGCGCGCCGGCCGACGGACCTGGGCAGGGCACGTCGTCGCGACCCAGGGCGGACGCGAGATCCTGACCTGCACGGCCTGGTTCGGCGACCGCGGAACAGGGGACTCCGGACCCGGTACCCCGCTCGGGCCCGCGCCGGAATCGTGCCCGGAACTCACGTGGCTGCCGGAGATGTGGCCCTGCGTGGGCTTCCTGGACGAGCGGGCGATCGACTACCCGACCGGCGGTGACGAGGTCGGTGGACCGCGCCGGATCGAGGTGTGGTCCCGCCCGGCCAAGCCGCTCGGCCCGGACCCGTTCCTCGCCCAGGCACTCGACCTCATGCTGGCCGACGCGCACACGCTCGACTCGGCGCTGCGGCCCACCGGCCTGGCCGAGACCTTCGGGGTGAGCCTGGACCTCACCGTGTCCTGGGAGCGGCCCGCGCCCCTCACCGAGTGGCTGCGCCTCTACGGGGAGGCCGGCCCGGCCGAGGACGGATTCGTCGCATGCATCGGCGCGATCCACGCGCAGGACGGCACGCTGCGGGCGAGCGTGCAGACGAACGGACGGATCCTGGGCCGGGCATGACTGCTACGACGTGACCGGCGTCCAGGTGGCCGGGAGCTTGTTGATGTGGTTGAACAGGTTGGACAGGCCCTCAACTGGCTCGCCGATGTGGATGTCCGGGAGCTGGGTGTAGACCTCGCGCAGTGCCGCCCGCAACAGGGCTTTGCCGAGTGCCTGCCCCAGGCAGTAGTGCACTCCCCCGCCACCGAAGGACAGGTGACGGTTGGGCTTGCGCGACAGATCCAACGTCTCGGGGTCGGCGAAGGCGTCGGCATCGAAGTTGCCCGAGTCGTACCAGAGCACCACCTTGTCGCCGGCCTTGACCGGGGTCCCGCCCATGTCGTAGTCCGCCGTGGCCGTGCGGCGGAAGTGCACCAGCGGGGAGCGCCACCGCAGGAGTTCATCGACGGCGGTGTCGATGCGTCCCTCGAAATCCTCCAACAACCAGGCCAGCTGAGCGGGGTGGCGTTGCAGCTCGAGCAGGGAGTGGGCGATCGCGTGCCCGGTGGTGTCGTTAGCGGCACCGGAGAGCATCACGAAGAACGAGGAGATCTCCCAGTCCTCCAGCTGCCGACCGTCCACCTCGGCCTGCACCAGCCAGCTGACCATGTCCTCGCCCGGGTTCTTACGCCGTTCCGCGGCCAGATCCAACGCGATGTCGGCGAGGATCGCCGCAGCGCTGCCGAACACCTCGATCGGTTCCATCGTGGCCGTGTACTCCGGGTCATTCCAGGAGCCGAGCTGGTCGGCGGCGTGCACCACCGTGTCGCGCAGCGCCGGGTCATCCACCCCGATGTAGTGGGCGTAGATCAGACCGGGCAGCAGTTTGCCGAGTTGCTTGACGAGGTCACCTTCTCCGGCGGGCGCCATCGTGGCGACCACGTCGTGGGCATGGCCGCGGATCCAGCCCTCCATCGCTCGCATCCGCGCCGGGGTGAAGGCCTTCACCACCAACGCGCGCAGTTCGTCGTGCTCGGGGTCGTCCATCGCGAGGAACGACATCGCCCCGGCCAGCACCACCTCTGGCATGTCCTCCATGAAGATGCCTTGTCCGGAGCAGAAATCCTCGCTGCGGGCCGCCTCCAGGATGTGCGCATGCTTGGTCAGTGCCCAGAACCCACGAGTGTTCTCATCCGGCGGCAGCAACAATGACTCCGCGGGCGGGTGCCAGGACACAGGGTCGTTCTCGCGGAGCCACTTGAAGCCCGCCATCCGCTCGGCCCGCGGCAGGGCCCAGAACGCGAACGTCTCGATGTCGGTCCGGGGACGGGTCGTGGTCTCGGTCATCGTGACTCCTGGTTTGGGGCGTCGTAGAGGGCGTCGAGCACGGGCCTGTACGTGGCTGCGATCTCGTGGCGCTTGAGCTTGGCCGTGGGCGTCAACTCGTTCCCACCGGGCGCCCAGTCGTGGTCGAGGATGTGGAAGCGCTTGATCTGCTCGACGCGGGACAGCCGCTCGTTGCCGCGCTCGACCGCGGCGGCGATCTTCGCCCGAATGCCTTCGTGACGGGTCAGCGCGGTGAAGTCGAGGTCGGCAAGACCGAGCGCGGCAGCGGCCGTCTCCACCCCGTCGCGATCCAGCACGATCAGGGCCACGTTGTACGGGCGACGATCGCCGTGCGCGTAGACCTGCGCCATCAGGGGTTCGCCGGTCTTGATCGCCTGCTCGATGTTCGCCGGCGACATGTTCTTCCCCGACGCGTTGACGATCAGCGCCTTCTTGCGGTCGACGATGCGCAGGTAACCTTCGGCGTCCACCTCGCCGATGTCACCGGTGTGGAACCAGCCCTCGGCGTCGAGCACCTCGGCCGTCCGTTCCGGATCGCGGTAGTACCCGGGCGTCACCGTCGGCCCGGCGATCAGCACCTCGCCGTCCTCGGCCAGCCGCAGCCCGACGCCGGCGAAGGGGACGCCGGCCGTGCCGAGCTTGATCCGCCCAGGCGGGCTGCCGGTGACAATGATGACCTCGGAGGATCCGTAGAACTCGTTCACCGGAAGGCCCAGCGCGGTCACTTCCTCGAGCACCTCCAGCGTGCTGGGAGCACCGGCCACGACGAGGAACTTCGCCTGATCCAGGCCGGTCAGCTCGGTGAGAGGGCGCAGCGTCGCGAGATCGGCGCCGGCGTCGCCGGGCGGCGGCGCTTGTCCCGCCTGCTCGGCACGGACCGCGGCGATTCGCGCATCCCACGCCTTGCGCAGCAGTTCGCCGTCCGGTGCGGTCTCGACATGACGACGCAAGCCGGCCAGCAACTTCTCGTAGAACCGCGGCACTCCGAAGTAGCGCGTCGGGCGCACCTCTCGCAGCGCGGCGGACATCTCGAGCGGATTCGCCAACGACGTGACCTCGTAGCCGTACACGAAGGCGGCATAGTGTCCGAAGATCCGCTCCGCGATATGCGCCATCGGAAGGTAGGAGATCGCGCGGTCTGCTTCGGACGTGGGGAACCGGGTGCGGATGGAACTCAGACAGTCGAGCATCGCGCCGTGCCTGAACTGGACGCCCTTGGGAGGCCCGGTGGTGCCGGAGGTGTAGACCAGGGTGCAGATGTCGTCTCTCCGGGCCGCGGCGGCGTGCGAACGGACGTCGAAGTCCGCGGGGCATCGGCTCGCCAGTTCCGGCAGGCTGATCTCGCCGGGGAGAACGGCCTCCGCCTCGACGACGACCACGCGTTCGATCGCGGGGCAGGCCGCGGCGAGCGCCCGGGCCTTCTCCGCCAGTGCGGCTTCGGTGATCAGCACCCGCGGCGCGGCGTTGTCGGCGATCTCTACGAGCTGCGTCACCGGCGACGTGACGTAGAGCGAGAACGGGATCGCGCCAACGAGCAGCGCACCCATATCGGCGAGGTGGAACTCCATCCGGGTGCCGAGCAGAAGCGCGACCCGGTCCCCCGGCGCAACGCCGAGCCCGTGCAGCCCACCGGCCAGCGCGCCCGCACGGGCAGCCCACTCACCGAAGGTGAGGGCCTCGGCGGAGCCGAAGGCACGCAGCGCCACCCGCTGCGGTTCGGCCTGTGCCCGCGCCAGGAACGCGGCGGGCAGGGACGTTGCGGAGAGGGTCTGATCGATGGCTGAGCTCGCGACGAGGACGGTCACATGACGCTCCGGGATGGGGTTCGAGGTTGTTGGGACAGCCGAACCACTCGAAGCAAACATAACATTGGAACATCACTCGATGAAATAGTGTGCACCAGGCAGAATGCGTGAATGACCTCCAGCAACGTGCCCATCGGCGCCCGGCCGATGACCGCTCGCTCGGTTGTGCTCTCGACCCTGCTCGGCTACCACCCCCCACAGCTGCCGGCGAGCGCGATCGTCCGCGTGGGCGGTCTCTTCGGGCTCGCTGAAGGTGCCATCCGAGTCGCTCTGGGGCGGATGGTCGCCGACGGCGATCTGCTGGTGTCCGATCGGACCTACCGGTTGTCCGAGCGCCTCGTCGGGCGACAACGACGCCAGGACGAGGCCGGCTCGCCGCGCACGAAGGCCTGGCGCGGGGCCTGGGAGACCGAGATCGTCACCGCCCCGCCGCGTCCCCTCGCGGAGCGGGTCGCGCTACGCAAGAGCATGGCCGCGCTACGCCTCGCCGAACTACGCGAGGGGGTCTGGATGCGTCCTGCGAATCTGGTCCGGGACCGTCACGCGACGGCGCTGGAACAGTGCACGTTCTTCCTGTCCCGACCGCAGGTCGACCCGGCGGACCTGGCACGTCAGCTCTGGGACCTGGACGCGTGGGCAGTCGAGGCCCGGCGGCTGCACGAAACGATCGAACGCAGCACCGAACTCGTCGAGGGCTTCCTGATCACGGCAGAGGTGCTGCATCACCTGCTCGCCGATCCCGTACTCCCGCCGGAGCTGCTGCCGAAGGACTGGCCGGGTCAGGAGTTGCGGGTCCGGTACGCGGCGTTCAGCGTCTCCTACGCCGAACTACTGCGGGAGTACAGCAGCCAGTGAGTGCTCACCCACCCAAATAAAGCGCCTCGATCGCTTCGGCGTACTTCTTCTCGATCGGCTTGCGCTTGAGCTTGTTGGTCGGGCGTGATCTCGTCGCCGCCGGGGAGCCACTCGGTGTCGAGCAGGCGATAGGCCTTGATCTGCTCGACGCGTGCCAGGCGTTCGTTCGCCTGAGCGACTCCGGCGGCAATCTCCGCCAGTACGCGTTCGTCCGCGGCGATCTCGGCCGTGGAGGCGCCGGCCATCCCGTTGCGTGCTGCCCAGGCCGCGGCCACGTCAGGGTCGAGCGTCAGCAGGGCGACGTTGTACAGCCGGGCGTCACCGATGCAGATGGCCTGACCGATGAGGGTCGTGCCCTGCTTCAGTTCGGTCTCGATCTTGCTCGGCGCCATGTTCTTGCCCGCCGAGTTGATGATCAGTTCCTTCTTGCGATCCACGATGCGCAGGTATCCGTCGGCGTCGATCTCGCCGATGTCGCCCGTGTGCATCCATCCGTCGACGACCGACTCCGCGGTCAGGTCCGGGCGGTCCTTGTAGCCGAGCATCAGCGTCGGGACCGGAGATGAGGACCTCGCCGTCCTCGGCGAGCTTCATCCCCACACCCGGCATGGCCGGGCCGACGGAGCCGAGCTTGACCTTCTCCGGCGGGTTGAGGGTAACGAGCAGGATCTCGGACATGCCCCACAGTTCCTGGAGCGGGACGCCGATCGCGTGGAAGAACTCCAGCACGGCATAAGGAGTCGGCGCCGCGCCGACCGAGGGCCACTCGAGGTCGTCGAAGCCGATCTTGGCCCGCAGCTTGGACAGCACGAGGTCATCGGCCTTGGCGTACTCCTCGGCCAACTCCGGGGAGATGGCCTCGCCGGCCTGTTCGGCGCGCACCTTGCGCAGACCCGTGTCGACGGCCCACTCCATCCCCTTGCGCTTGGCCGGGTCGGTCTCGCCCGCGATCGCTCCGGTGAGGGCGCCGTAGAGCTTCTCGTACAGGCGCGGGACGGTGAAGATCCGAGTCGGGTGCACGTCGGCCAGCGCGGCGCCCGCGGCCTTGGGATCGGCGACGGTGGTGATCGTGTAGCCGAACACCATGGACGAGTAGTGCGAGATGAAGCGCTCGGCGATGTGCGCCATCGGCAGGAACGACATCACCCGACCACCGGGGCTCACCGGGTTGACCTGATTGAGGTTCCGGCAGCCCGCCAGGATCGAGGCGTGCGAGTGGGTGACGCCCTTGGGCTGACCAGTGGTGCCCGAGGTGTAGATCAGCGTGATCGGGTGGGCGGGACCGACGGCCTGCCAGCGTGCGGCGAAATCGAACCCGGCGGGCGGGGTGGCAGCCTCCAGATCGGCCAGGGTCCGCACGCCCGGCGCCTCTCCCTCCACCAGCACGACCAGCGGGGGCGAGTCGAGTCGGGACAGCCGCCTCGGACACCCGATCGATGAATGCCGGTTCCGTCGCCACGATTCGGGCGCCGGACTTCTCGAGCAGCCACGCGACGTCCTCCACCGGACAGGTCGCGTAGATGGAGAACGGGGAGCAGCCCAGGTGCATGGCCGCGGTGTCGACCAGGCAGTGCTCCGGCCGGTTCGTGAGCATCAGCGCGACGACGTCCCCGTCGCCGATCCCGGCGGACGCCAGACCACCGGCGATCGACTCCACCCGCTGCGCGTACTCGCGCCAGGTGACCGTGACCCCGTCGCCCACCGTGCGCAGGGCCACCCGATCCGGGATCTCCGCCGCTGTGCGCTGAAACGCCGCGCACAGCGACGTGTCGTCCAGGGTGCGCCATTGCCCACGAATCGCGCTCATCAGTGTTCGTCTCCCAGTCCGCGCCGTAAGGCGCGCAGATCATCGGTGATCCGGTCTGCCATCTCGTCACTGATCCCGCCGGTCCCGTAGCCGATCTCCCCCAGCGCCGCATTGGCCTTCTCGACCAGTGCGAGCCCCTTCGGGGTCAAGTTGGCCAGGACTGTGCGTCGATCGGTCGGGTGCGGCTTGCGCACGACCACCTTCGACTTCTCCAGGCCATCGATGACGGTGGTGACAGTGGTGGGGTGGACGAGCAGCATCTTGCTGAGCTTGCCCAGGGGCCGCGCGCGGTCCGGCGACATCTGGAGGGTGATCAGCACCAGGTAACTGGTGCGGCTGAGCCCCAGACCCTTCAAGGTCCGATCGACCTGCTCGGTCACGTCCAACGCGGTGCGCCAGATCGAGGCCATCGCCGCGAACTGGGCCGGCGCGGCAATGCCGTTCTCCTCCCAGCGGGCGCGCATCCACTCGACGGAATCGGCGTGGCGGGGCAGGGTCACGGCGTTCTCCTTGCTCGGCAGGAACTCTCCGTCTCGATTATCGCTCCCTAGAGCATCGTGAAGCCGCCACTGACCGACAGAACTTGGCCGGTCATCCACGACGACAACGGCGAGGCCAGGAACAGCACCGCGTTGGCGATGTCCTGCGGCTCGCCGATGCGGCCCAACGGGTACGCCTTCGCGAGCTTCTCCGGCCCGCCGACCTGGTCGATGAACCCGGAGCTTCCGGGGGTGTTGGTGGTCCCAGGAGCAACCACGTTGACCCGGGCCCCGGACTTGCCGACCTCCTTGGCGACGCTCTTCGCGAAACCGAGGATGCCCGCCTTGGCGCCGGCGTAGACGCTCATCCACGCCTCACCGGTGCGGGCACTGTCGGAGGAGATCATGACGATCGAGCCGGCGTTCGCGACGATGTCCGGCAGGACCACCTGCGTGATGTCGATGGTCCCGACCAGCGTGATCCCGATAATCCGGTCGATGTCCTCGCGGGTGTGGTCATCGAACTTCTTGATGGTCCAGACGGCCGCGTTGTTGACCAGGTGCGTGATCGGACCGAGCTCGGCGCGGACGGCGCCGATGCCGGCCTCGATCGAGGCCCGGTCGGCCAGGTCCAGGGCGACCGCGAACGCGCGGCCGCCGTCGGCCTCGATCTCCTTGGCGACCCGGTCCCCGGACTCCGCCGAGATGTCGGCGATCGCCACCGCGGCCCCGGCCTGCGCCAGGGTCCGCGCGATGGCCTCGCCGATCCCGCTCCCGCCCCCGGTGACGACCGCCACCTGGCCGGAAAGATCGATTGCTACTGCCATGTGAGGACCTCTCAGTGCTTGGTTCAGTGCTTGGGCTGGTACTTGGCGAAATCGGGCTTGCGCTTCTCGGCGAAGGCGATCGCGCCTTCCTTGGCCTCGTCGGTCTCGCCGAAGATCTCCACCGCGGCCATGGCCATCTGCGACAGCCCGCCCTGGTGGTCGGTGTCGGCGTTGAAGGAGTGCTTGAGGAACCGGATGGCCGTCGGGCTGTAGGCGGCGAGGGTCTCCACCCATTCCTTGCACGCGTCCATCAGCTCGTCGGCAGGGACGACCCGGTTGACCAGGCCCCAACGCTCCGCGGTGGCGGCGTCGTACTGCTTGAGCAGGAACCAGATCTCCCGGGCCCGCTTCTCCCCCACGACGCGCGCGAGGTAGGCCGAGCCGAAGCCTGCGTCGAAGGACCCGACGCGCGGGCCGGCCTGGCCGAACGTGGCGTGCTCGGCCGCGATCGACAGGTCGCACAGCACGTGCAGCACGTGGCCGCCGCCGATGGCCGCACCGTTGACGGCGGCGATGACGGGCTTGGGGATGTCGCGGATCAGGCGGTGGAAATAGCCGATCTCGAACAGTCCGCTCTCCGTCGGCCCGTAGTTCCCGAGCTCGGCGCGAATCTTGACGTCACCGCCGACGCAGAAGGCCCGCTGCCCCGCGCCGGTGAAGATCACGCCTGCGACGCCGTTGTCGGCCCACGCCCGCTTGAACGCGTGAATCAGTTCCTCGATCGTCTGGGCGCGGAACGCATTCATCCGCTTCTCGCGGTCGATCATGATGATCGCCGCGTGGCCCTCGACGGTGTAGGAGATGTCTTCGTAGTCCATGCCGGCCTTCCTGAGTCAGAGTCGTTCGAGCAGGGAGGCGGTGCCGAGCCCGCCGCCGCAACACATCGTGACGAGCGCCCGGCGTCCGCCGGTGCGAGCGAGTTCGTGGACCGCCTTGGTGACGAGCAGGCAGCCGGTCGCCCCGAGCGGATGGCCCAGAGCGATCGCGCCGCCGTTGGGGTTCACCCGGTCCGGGTCGACCTTCAACGCGTCGTTGAACGAAAGGACGATCGAGGCGAACGCCTCGTTGATCTCGATCAGATCGACGTCGTCCGCCGCAAGGCCGTTCCTGGCGAGGAGAGCCGGCGCCGCGGTGTGCGGTCCGAGCAACATGGTCACCGGGTCGACGCCCATGAGCGCAGAGTCCACCACACGGGCCAACGGCACCAGATCCAGGTGGAGAGCCCGCTCCTGCGACATCAGCAGCACCGCACTCGCGCCGTCGGAGACCTGCGAGGCCGACGCGGCCGTGTGCACGCCACCGGGGACCACGGGCTCCAGGGACGCGACCTTCTCCGGATTCGGCTCGCGCAGCCCCTCGTCCGTGCGCAGGGCGGTCGGGTTCCCGTCCTCGTCTGCCGGGGGGTCGACCAGTTGGCCCGCGAAGCGGCCTTCCGCCCAGGCCGCGATGGCCCGGCGCTGCGAGGTGATGCCGAACTCGTCCGCGGCCGCGCGGTCGATGCCGTACATCTCCGCGATGCGTTCGGCGGCCTGGTACTGGTTCAGGAACTCGTAGTGGTCCTTGTAGGCCTTGGGGACCGGACGGCCCAGGCCGAAGTCCTTGCGGAAGTTCGACCCGATGGGCAGCCGCGACATCGACTCGACGCCGCAGGCCAGTGCGACCTCAGCCATGCCCGAGCCGACCAGGGCGGTAGCCAGCGTGAACGCTTGCTGGGACGATCCGCACTGGGCGTCGACGGTGCTCGCCGCCACCGTCGCCGGCAGACCCGCTGCCAGCCACGCGGTGCGGGTCAGGTTGAACGCCTGCTCCCCCACCTGCGACACCGTGCCCCCGATGACCTGATCGACCTCCGCGGGGTCGAGCCCGGCGCGTTCTAGGGCCGCTCGTTGCACGGCGCCGAGCAACCGCGTGGGATGCACGGCAGATAGGCCACCGCCCCGCTTCCCCAACGGGGTGCGGACCGCGCTGACGATCACCACGGAGTTCATGACGGGCGGCTCCCGCTCTGCTTGACACCTTCGGTGAGCAACTTCGGCATGACATCCAGCGGGAACCCGTCGAAGCCGACCGAGTTCTGATGTGGCGTCAGAGGATTGAAGCAGGGCCGGTTGTTGGGCCCACCGCCGTCGACCCGGATGCAGCTCCCGGTGATGTAGGCGGCGGCCGGGGAGAGCAGGTAGACAATCGCGCCGGACATCTCGGCGACGTTGCCGTACCGCTGCAGGGGGATGTGCTGCGGGAATTCGAGGATGACCTCCTGCGCCGCGGGTTCGTAGGTGTCGAACCCGCTGCTGACGATCCCGCCCGGTGCTACACAGTTGATCCGTACGCCGGAGTGGGCCCATTCCGAGGCCGCGGTCTCGGTCAGCGTCCACATCCCGCCGCGGGCCGCGGCCGAGTGGCCGTACGCCGGCCAGCCGCCCCAGATGTCGGCGATGATGTTGACGATCGCGCCGCCGTTGGCCGACATCCAGCGGTTGTAGGCCTCACGCATCATCATGAAGCCACCGAAGAGGTTCAGCCGAACAACGGCCTCGAACCCCTTGCTGGAGATCTGCTCCAGCGGCTGGCGGTACTGCCCGCCCGCGTTGTTGACCAGGCCGTCGATGCGACCGTGCCGGGCGAGGCTCTCGTCGATCAACGCGATGACCTGAGCCTCGTCTCGGATGTCGCAGGTCTGCGTACTCACGCGCCCGCCGTCGGCCTCGATCTCCTCGCGGACCTTGTCCAGCTTCGCGAGGTCCTTGCCGGCGATGACGACCGTCGCCCCGAGCGAGGCGAGCTCGTGCGCGGTCGCCCGCCCGATGCCGCTCCCGCCACCGGTGACGATGACGACCTGACCGTCGAACAGACCGGGGCGGAAGATCGAGTTGTACGG
Source organism: uncultured Actinomycetota bacterium (assembly GCA_963703165.1). Taxonomy (GTDB): domain Bacteria; phylum Actinomycetota; class Actinomycetes; order Sporichthyales; family Sporichthyaceae; genus JBQTKD01. Next base: position 5,081,279 of record OY969798.1, on the reverse strand, counting down.
CACTAAGCCCTCCCTGCAGGAGCCAACTACCAAGCGCGTCCGATAGTTGGACTCTAGAGTATCTAGTCTCCGGAGCCAAGCCCACCGGACACGGAAAGGGCGGGCGCATCAAGCGCCCGCCCGGTCCCGCTGAGATCTGACGATCTACTTCCAGGTGTAAATAACGAACTGATCCGGGTCGGGCTCAAAGCCGGACGGCGAACCGTCGGGGTTGGCCGTGGTGTTGGAGGACGTGTACTTGTAGATGAACTCCCGGCCCTGGCCGCCTTGCTTGTCCCAGCCGCTGTTCCCGCGTTCCGTGGCGGTGTAGGAGAACTTCTGGTCCAGGGAGGCATCGGAGCGGTAGACGTCACCGTTGTTCAACTGGGCCATCAGCCGCTCACGCGTCAGGTTCGGCCCGACGGCCTTGGCCGCGTAGCTGAAGAACTTCGCACCCACGTAGGTCGACTGGACGATGTGGTGGTTGATGCCCTTGTTGGCGCGCGCGTACTTCGTCATGGTGGCCGTGAACTCCGGACCCCACAGCTTGTACGTGGTGTTGGTCCAGTAGCGGTTCACCGGCGACTTGCCGAAGATCGAGCCGAGGACCTCGGCGGCGAGGTGGTTCCCCGAGATGCCCTTGGGTGGGTAGTAGTTCTGCTGCGCCGCCTCGACGATGAACTTCGCCATCGTCGCCGGGTTGATCACGTAGTGAATGATGTGCTCGGGCGCGGCCGCCCGCATCGAGAGCACATAGGAGGACATCGAAGTCTCCGAGATGGAGACGTCGGCCTTCTTCACGAGCTTGCTGCCCGAGGCGTCCATGACCTTCTGGACCTCGTTGCACGCCAGCTGCATCTCCGGCGAGGTCAGGCAGATCAGACCGTAGGTCTTGGGCTTGATGACGTTCCGCGCCCAGTTCGCCCCGGCCATCGCCTCATGAATCATCGACATGTGGGTCGGGAACATGTACGGGTCCTGCCACTCCGTCTGGGAGTAGGCCCATTGACCCACCGACGGGAGCTTGTACTGCCGCAGGTCGTCGTGCGCGGAGGCCGCACCCCAACTGGTGATGTTCAACAGTGCGAACACCTTGTCCGTGGTGGCCAGCTTCTTGATGCAGGCCTTGGTGCGCGAGACCTCGCCGGGGCCGTCGTCGCAGTCGAGCAGCGAGAGACGGCGGCCGAGGATGCCGCCCTGGTCGTTCACCTGGTTGAAGGTGGCGGTGATGCCACGGACGATCGGCTGCACCAGCACGTTGCCCAGCGCCATGCCGTGCATGGAGATCGTGCCCATCTTGATCGAGTCCTTGGTGACCCCGATGTCGGTGGCACCGTTCTTCGCGTCCGCGATCTTCGCGTTCTCCTGAGCCTCCGCGGCTGTGTCGATCGCGCGGACCTCGGTGTTCCCGAACGTCTGCGTGCGGTCGCCGGCGGCGGCCTTGCTCGCCCCGGCGGTGGACTTCGTGGCCTTGGCCTCCGTGGTGGATGCCGTCGCTCCACTCTTTGCCGCGGCTGCCTTCGCGGCCGGCGCCTTCTTCGCCGCCCTCACGCCCACCGAGTCCTCGCCAGTCGCCTTCTGGCCGGCATCGGTGGCGGAGGGAGCCGCGTCGGTGGCCGGTGCCTCTGCCTCCGGCTGCGATGCGGCGGCGTCGGCCGGTGCGGGCGCAGCCGCCTGGCTGACGGTTCCGTCGTCGCCGCTGCCACAGGCCGCGAGCACCAGCGCCGCGCTCACGACCAAGGGTGTCAGCGCGAGCGCGGAGCGTCGTCCGGGTGTTCTCATGTGAGGTGCCTCCAGGTTGGGGACGTAACCGGAAGTACGGCGCGACCATGGCGCCGCCAATGTGGACCCATCCTCACAGCGTTGCGACGTGCGTCACATCACCAGAAATGGGCACATTTCCTCGAATCCCAAAGTACTTTCGCCCGGCGTACCTCGAAGTGGTTACGCCACCGACTCCACGTCAGCGGTGGTGCTCGTCGGCGCGGAAATAGCGCGCGACTGCCGTCGATCGGTTCCCTGCCTGCAGTTTCCGCAGAATGTGCTTCACGTGCTGCTTGGCCGTATCGTCCGCGATGCTCAGCTCGTGGGCGATACCGCTGTTCGTGTGCCCGGCCGCAAGTAGTCGCAAGACCTCGAACTCACGTGGCGTCAGACTTGCGATCAACGGATCCACGGGACGTTGGCCGGTGCGGATCACCAGCTCCCTGCCGGCAGTTCCGTCGCGTCGTTCGAGATGCAACTCGGCCGGCGGCGTCCGCTCCTGCAGAGCCGTTCGTTCCAACGCGAGACTGAAGATCTGCGCGAATGCGCCGAGCAGTTCGCGGTCGAATTCGTCGACGTCGCGGCGTTGTCCGTAGCAGTCCGCGTGGAGGATGCCGATCACCTGTCGGCCGCTGACGATCGGTGCTGCGACGTACGAGCGGGTGCGCGAGGCTTCGATCATCGCCTGATTGCCCCACCGGCCGTCGTCCGAGAACCGCACACCGGTGACCAGGACCGGTTGACGGTCCTTCACCATGGTGGCCTCGTGCCCGATCTCGGTCAGGGGCTGCGGCATCGTTCGGCCGGCCTCGACGATCTCGGCCGCCCACTTGGGATCGCCCAGGATGTACATCAACTCGGCGTGCCACACGTCGTCCTCGACGCGGCTGAGCAACGCTCGGTCGAAGCCGAGTTCGCAGACCAGTTCCGGTGCCACCTCGAGCAGTTCCGCTACGGAGTCCTCGACCTCGGCAAGGCGGGCCGTGGCCTTCGACAGCAGGTGCACACCGCGGGTCTCCCGATCGGCCTGCAACTCCGCCAGCCGCCGGTCCATCCGATCCAGTGCCCGCATCATGCGCAGCAACGTCAGCGCGCGGTCGCCGACGTCGGCCGCCACATCGATCGCCTCGGGACCCAGGGCCTTCAGAGCAGCCCCTACGGCGACGCAGGCGCTCGGGTGATCGGCCGCCGTCGGTAGCTGCGTGTCCGGGACCAGCCGGGCGACGTCACCGAGCAACGTCTGCACCTCACCGAGGAACTCCTCGGCGAGCAACGGACCGGCTGCGGACCAATGAGTGCCGGCCGGCGGTTCGTCCATGAACCCTCACCCTCAGACACTTCGCTCGGACTTGCTCGCGGCCGAGGCGGCCATGCTGGTCTCGCGGATCTCGGCCCAGTCCGCGTCGGAGAGACTGTTCAAGCCGGCGAAGGTGTTCGGACCGGCGAGCCGCTGCCCGCCGTCCATGGCGATCGTGGCGCCGGTCAGATAGGGGCAGGCGTCCGACAGCAGGAACATCTCGAGGTTCGCCAGTTCCTCCACGGTGCCCATGCGGCCCATCGGCACCTGGTCGGCCTGTGTCGCACCGACGGCGCTGGTCGAGGTGGGACTGAGCATCTGCCAGGCGTAGTCGGTCGGGATCGGTCCGGGAGCCACCGCGTTCAGCCGGATGCCGTAGGGCGCCCACTCCACAGCCAGCGACATGGTCATGGAGTGCACGGCGGCCTTGGCCATCGCCGACGGCACGACGTACGCGCTGCCCGACCACACCCAGGTGGTCAATGTGGACACCACCGACCCGCCGAGTCCGTCCGCGATCCAGCGCCGCCCGACGGCGTGCGTCGTGTTGAACGATCCGTTCATGACCGTCGAGGAGACAGCCTCGAAGGCGCGGGCGCTGATGTCCTTCGTCGGAGCGATGAAGTTGGCGGCCGCGTTGTTCACGACGCTGGTCAGCGGCCCGTGTTCCTTCCAGATGTGCTCGACTGCTTCCTCGACGAGGTCGGCCTTGCGCACGTCCACGGTCTGAAAATGCACCGAGCCCGGTCTGCTCGCGGACGCCTCCGCGGCGGCCTCCTCCAGGACGTGCGCGCGTCGACCCCAGAGATGCACCGTGGCGCCATGGCGCACGAAGTGCGCGGCGACGCCGCGGCCGAGGCCGGTACCGCCGCCGGTGATGACGATGCTCTTGCCGGCCAGCAGGTCGGGTGCCCACACCATGGGGGGCACAGCTGCGACGGTCATCCGTCGGCTCCCTTCTCCTCGTCGCCGTTGTCACCGAGACCGGACCGCACCTGGCGCACGATCTCGGTGAGCGTGATCGCCAGACGGTCACTCGTCTCACCCAGGCCGTATCCCGCCTCCGCAAGGCTGACGTTCGCTTCCCGCAGCGCCTTGGTGCCCACCTTGGTCAAGCTCGCCAACACCGTTCGGCGGTCCGTGGGGTGCTGATCGCGGTTCACGAAGCCCCGACCCTGCAGTTGGTCCACGACCAGGCTGATCGTCGTCGGGTGAAGCATCAGACTGCGCGCGAGCGCGGTCATGGTCAGCGTCTTGTCACGCGAGATGTAGAGCGTCGCGAGGACCAGGTACCCCGACCGGGAAAGGTCATGACCCTTGAGTACCCGGTCGACTCCCGCCCCGATGAGATTGCTCAACCGCAGCACACCCGCCATCGCCGCGAAGTGATCGGGTGCGGGCTCCCCCGCCTTCGCCCACCGTTCCCGCGACCACTCGATCGAATCCTTGTGCGCCATGACGACTCCCCTCGAACGGCCTCTTGGCGCTAGCGTAGTACTCGTGTCCCAAACTATTTGAGATGCGAGGGCTCTCGGGAGGTCACGGTGAAGCTGGAGTCGTTGGCGTTCGATCTGGTCGATGGCGTCGCGCACGTGACGCTCAATCAGCCCGAGCGCGGGAACCCGGTCGACCTCGGCTACTGCACCGAGATGAGCCGGGTGGCCGATGCCTGCCAGGACAACCCGGAGGTGCGGGCGATCCTGATCGACGCCGCGGGTCCGTACTTCTCCGTCGGCGGTGACCTGGCCTCGCTCACCAAGGAGCGGGACGGCGTCGCGGAGTGGATGCGCAACGCCACCACTCCTATCAATTCGGCGATGGCACGCTTCGCGCGCGGGAACGCTCCGGTGGTCACGGCGGTCCACGGGCTGTGCTGCGGCGGAGGGGTGGCGCTCGCCGCGGCGGCGGACTTCTGTCTCGCCGCCGAGTCGTCGCGGTTCTACGCGGCCTACACGGGCGTAGGTCTGGCCTGCGATCTCGGCGTGTCGGTGTACCTGCCGCTGCGGGTGGGCGTGCGCGATGCCGCCGCTTTCCTGATCCGCAACCAGATGTGGAGTGCCGAGGAGGCACAGCGCCGCGGCCTGGTCACCGAGGTGGTGCCGGACGCGGATCTCGGCACCGCGGCGATGGATCTGGCGCGAGAGCTCGCCCAAGGTCCGACCGTCGCCTACGGCGAGATCAAGAAGCTCCTGCTGACCACGCTGGCGACGCCGATCGAGACGCAACTGGAACTCGAGGCCCAGGCGATGGCTCGGTGCGCCAGGAGCGAGGATGCGTGGCACGGCATGACCGAGGTGGCGGCCCGACGCAAGCCCACCTTCTCCGGTCACTGAGCACCCCCGGTCACAGAGCACCCCCGGTCACTGAGCACCGCCGGAGGGGGCGGACACCTCGGCCATCGGCATGAGGGCGCCGGATCGTTCCAGCGCACCGATCGCCTCGGCATCCAGGCCGAGCCACTCCCGGAGGACTTCGGCGTTGTGCTCGCCGACGAACGCGGCCCCGCCGCGCGGCTCGCACGCGCCCGCCGAGAACCGGTACGGCATTCGGATCACCGGGCGTGTGCCACCTGTGCGGTCGTCCACCTGGGCGACGACCTCGCGCGCAATCACGGTCGGGGACTCGACGACGGTTTCCGGGGTGCGGATCTCCGCCCATGCGACCCCGGCGACCTCCAAGGCCTCGATGAGATCGGCGCGGACGTCGAACCTCGCCACCCAGGCCTTGACCAGTTCCGCCCGGGCCGCGAAACGGGCGGGGCCCGCAGCGTCCGGGTCCGGGTCGGTCAGCCCGTGCCGTTCGGACAGGCGGAACCACAGGTACTTGGGGTCGGCCGAGATGAGCAGTGGGCCGCCCGCCGCCTGGAAGACCATTCCGGTCGCCGGCCAGACCGGATAGGACTTCTCCAGGCTGTAGTGCACGTAGTCGTCGGTGGCGAGCATGGACTCGAGCATCGACAGGTCCAGGTACTGGCCGTGCCCGGTGGTGTCCCGCAGCCGCAGCGCGGAGAGCACCGCGATCGTGCCGTGCAACGAGGTCACCGAATCGGCCAGCGCCATCACCACGTCATTCGGCTGGGACTCGTCGACCTGCGCCTGCCTGCCGAGCAATCCGCTCTCGGCGTGCACGACCGGGGCGTACGCCTGGCGGCCGGCCTCGGGCCCCCACTGGCCGAAGCCGGAAATCGAGAGCATCACGAGGCGCGGGTTGATCGCCGAGAGTTCGCCCCAGCCGACGCCGAGGCGGTTCACGGTGCCGGGCCGGAAATTCTCGATGACGATGTCGGCGTGCTCGACGAGGTCGCGGATCAGCGTGGCGCCCGCCTCGTTGCCGAGGTCGACCGCGATGTTGCGCTTGCCCGCGTTCTGCTGGACGTAGAGGCCGCTGTGCCCGTTGCTTCGCGGGCCGAAGACCTGCGTGATGTCGGTACCCGCGATCTCGACCTTGACCACCTCGGCGCCGAGGTCGGAGAGCATGCGCCCGACGTAGGGCCCGGAGATCGCCCGGGAGAGGTCCAGGACGCGGATGTCGGCGAGCGGGAACTCGCGTGCGTCGCTCATCAGTAGGACCTCGGCAGGCCGAGCACGTGTTCGGCCAGGTAATTGAGGACCATCTCCTGCGGCACCGGCGCCAGCTTGAGCAGGCGCGCCTCCCGGAAGTACCGCTCGACGTGGTACTCCGAGGCGTAACCGAACCCGCCGTGCACCTGCACAGCGGTGTCGGCGGCATGGAACCCCGCATCGGCAGCCAGGTACTTGGCGATGTTGGCCTGCTCACCGGCAGGCATCCGGTTGTCCAGGCGCCAGGATGCTTCCCGGATCGCCAGCTCGGCGGCCCGCAGGCGAGCATGCGCGTCCGCCATCGGGAAGGCCAGCCCTTGGTTCTTGCCGATCGGACGGCCGAAGACGATGCGTTCGTTGGCATAGGCGACGGCTCGACGCAACGCCGCCCGTCCGGTGCCCAACGCCTCGGAGGCGATCAGCACACGCTCGGCGTTCAGCCCGTCGAGCAGGTAGTAGAAACCGCGGCCCTCCTCGCCGACCCGGTCGGCTTCCTCGACGCGCAGGCCGTCGTAGACGACCTCGCAGGAGGCGACGGCGTTGCGGCCGAGCTTCGGGATCGCCGAGATGTGGACGCCCTCGGCCTTCAGGTCCGCGACGAACAGGGTCATGCCCTCGGTGGGCTTGGCGCACCGGTCCTTGGGCGTCGTTCGGGTGAGCAGCAGGACCCGGTCGGACTCCAACGCCTTGGAGGTCCACACCTTGCGGCCGGTCACGCGGTACCCGCCGTCGGCCTCGCGCACCGCGCGGGTGGTGATCGAGGTGGTGTCCAGGCCTGCGTCGGGTTCGGTCACGCCGAAGGCAATGTGCAGGTCGCCGGCCGCGACCGCGGGGAGGTGGCGCTGCTTCAGTTCCTCGCTGCCGTGCAGCACGACGGGATGCATGCCGAAGATCGACAGGTGGATGGAGCTGGCGCCGTTCATGCAAGCGCCTGAGGCCGCCACCTCCTCGAGGACGATCGAGGCCTCGGTGATGCCCTGTCCCCCGCCGCCGTAGGCCTCCGGGATGGCGATCCCGATCCAGCCGCCCTTGGCCATCGCGGAGTAGAACTCCCAGGGGAACTCATGGTCGAGGTCGTGGCGCATCCAGTAGTCGTCGTCGAACTGGGCGCAGACCTCGCGGACCGCCTGCCGGATCAGACGGTGATCCTCGTGCTCGGTGAAGTCCATGGGACCCCCTTTCGAAATTCCTCTAGTCTCAAAGTATCGGGCTCTGGACTTTCTCGGTAGAGGGCCATAGCGTTTCGTTTGCCCGACGTTCCCCGATGAGCCGCCGTGGAGTTGTCATGCCTACGGAGATGGAATCCAAGTACGACACGATGTCCACGCTGAAGTGGTGGGCACAGCCTCGACAGGTGCACTGGGACCACTGGAAGTGGCTCCGCGAGAACGATCCGGTCAGCTGGCACGGACCGCCCGAGGCGCTGGACCCCGAGCTGGACAACTCGCAGGGGTACTGGTCGCTGGTGCGGCACGCGGACATCAAGTACGTCTCGCGTAACCCTGACCTCTTCTGCTCCAAGGAGGGCGTCTTCGTCGACGACTTCCCGCAGCTGGAGTCGATGCTGTCGTTCATCGTCACCGATGCCCCGCGGCACCAGGAGCTGCGCAACATCGTCTCCGTCGCCTTCACCCCGCGGAACATGAAGAAGATGGAGGAGGAGATCGACCGCCTGATCATCGAGGTGGTCGACGAGGTGGCACCGTTGGGCGAGGGTGACCTGGCCCAGTTGCTCACCAAGGAGGTGCCGGGCCGGGCGTTCGCCGCGAACTTCGGTGTCACCGATCCGGACACGCGCAAGCAGATCATGGACCTGGCTGAGCAGCTGGGGGCGTGGAACGACCCCGAGTACGCGCACATCGGCTCTCCGTTGCTCGTGTTCGCGGACGCCTCCTACCGACTCGGCGAGATCGCGATCGCGATGGCCAAGGAACGCCAGGCCAACCCCGGGGACGACCTGATGTCCTGGGTGTCGCAGGCCAGCTACGAGGGCCAGAAGATGACCGTCGAGGAGGTCGGCGTCTTCTTCGCGCTGCTCGCCGGCGCCTCCAACGACACCACCCGGCATGCCATGGGCCATGTGCTGTGGCTGTTCCAGGAGCACCCGGACCAGCTGGAGTGGTTGTTCGAGGACTTCGAGGGCCGCATCGGTCAGACCGTCAATGAGCTGCTCCGGTACGAGACGCCGATCATGCACTTCCGGCGCACCGCCACGGCAGACTGCGAGATCAACGGGACGCAGATCAAGAAGGACGACAAGATCGCGCTCTGGTACATCGCGGGAAACCGGGACCCCGAGGTGTTCGCGGACCCGGAACACTTCAACGTGCGCAACGTCGCCACGGATCAGATGGCCTTCGGCGGCGGTGGTCCGCACTACTGCATCGGGCACCTGCTCGGGCGGCGTCTGCTGCGCACCCAGATCGAGCAGGTTTACACGCGGATGAAGGACCTGCAGGTCGGCGACCGCCACATCCTGCTGTCCAACTTCATGAACGGCGTCATGCGTCTGCCCGCCACCTGGACGCCCGAGGTCCGATAGCCACGACTGATTGGAGTCCGGGCATGGCCACGGACGGCTTCGCGCAGATCGGGACCGGCTTCACGGTCTTCGAGCACGACGAGATCGTCGAGGGGCCGGTGGTGTGGCTGGACTCTCCCCAGGCGGTGCTGGACTTCGTCTCCGGCCCGAACGTCGCCGACACGATCGTGCTGGCGCGCGGTGGCACCACCACCTTCCTGACCCCGGCGCTGGCCGCAGGGGTCAGGGGCGTGATGACGCTGCAGGGCGCCCCGGAGAGCCACCTCGGCATCCTGTCCCGGGAGTACGGCATTCCGTGTCTGATGTCGGTCGCCTTCACCGAGGGCGTGCGCAGCTCCCGTGGCGAGACCATCCCGCCCGACGGCGCACTCGTCCGGCTCGACGTGTCGAGCCTGCCGGAAGGCCGGGCGTTCATCGCCGAGGGCGATCGTGAGTACGGCGAGAACGTGGCCGGTGCCGCCGAGCCCGACCCGGCTGCGGCCGCCATGGCAGAACAGCTCGCGGCCCTCATGGCTTCCTACCGCGGCGAGATCTCCGACGGCCCCCGCGGGAATCAGCAGCTTCGCAACCGGTTGCGTTCCGGCGTGCTGGACAACACCGAGGCGAACCTCCGGCGGGACCTGAATGCCGACGAGATCGACGAGTACCTCGCCTACACCGGCTGGAACCTCTGGGACCTGATCAAGACCCGCCAGACCGAGGGCGAGTCCGGCCTGATCCCCCGTCAGGAATACGAGACCGTAGCGTTCGTCCAGCAGTGGGCCACCTACCGGCGCTGGATCGAGAAGATCACCGAGCGCATCGGGATCGACGGCATCATCGAGCTCGGTCGCACCCCACGTCATGAGATCGGCAGCAAGGCCAACCACATCCGCATCTGGGCCGTTGGTTCCTGCCCACTGATCGGCAAGGGCATCGCCTCGGCCCTCGGCCAGGACCTCGGACCCGAAGCGCAGGCCAATGCCAACGCTCTCATTCAGTTCCAGCGCCGCCTGCAGTACGGACTCTGGGGCGAGGGCCCCGGGTGGGTCTCCGGCCGCGACTACGCGGTACGGGTTCTCGATCAGGAGTGGCTGACCCGGTTCACCGACGAGGAACACCGCCTCGACGACGCCGACGAGATGGCCGCCTTCCGGTCGTTCAACGCCGCCACCGAACTGTCCGGCTTCCTGCTCCACTACGACTGCCGTGCCGCCCTGAACGACAACGGGCCGTACCCGCTGCCCGACGGCGGCTTCATGATCGTGCGCGATCACTTCCTCCACGAGACCGCGTACGAGTGGGCGGGTGACTACGCCGGGCTTCCGTACTGCGTCACCCAGGCGATGTTCTTCCGACCCGCCCAATTCGATGAACACCGCCCGGTCACGATCACCATCAACGACATCGCGACCACGTTCGCGAACCCGAAGAACTACCTGAAGTACCTCTCCGGAGTTGCGGTCTACGCCCGGGACACCTGGGACACCCCGGTCGCTGCGGTCCGCAAGCTCGACTTCCCCGAGATGGCGTCCATCGTCACGAAGTGCAACACGGCGATGCTCGACCTCTACAAGGCGATCGCGGCCACGCCGTGGGACACCCGGATCCGTAACGGGGTGAAGGTCTACGCCCGCGAGATGCTCATGCCCTGGGCTCGGGCGATCGGCATGTGGGACGTGATGATGGCGTCGGACTTCGACGCGTTCGACCCGCTCACCGAGGCCGTGTACCCGGCGTTGACCGGTGGTGGCGGCGAGGCGCAACAAGCGCTCGGTGGCGTCTTCCTCATGGGCATGGGACTGGTCCCCGACTCCGGCCTGGGCACCCCTCCGCAACCCAGCTTCGACGTCATGCCCGCCCTGCATGCCCTTGCGTTGCGCGGCAGCCTTACCGAGGTCACCGGTGCGGCCGAACTCGTCGACGCCGAACTCGTGCAGGCCACTCCCGGCGGTTACCTGCTAACGAAGGCCGGGCACGCCCGGCACACGGAATTGATGGACGCCGAACGGACGGGGCTCGACCTCGATGCCCTCGCGCCGATCTACGACCGCTTCCTGGCATTGAACGGCCCGATGAAGGTGCTGTCCACCAAGGCGGCCGGTAGCGGGGACTCGAACGAGTTCGCCGACGAGTTCGACAAGTTGGTGAACCGGGCGTGCGCCGTCGTCCGCCGCACCAGCGAGGCGCTCCCCCGCTTCGCGCCCTACGAGAACCGCCTCACTGACGCGATGAGCCGAGCCGACGGCGGCGACTGGCAGTACCTCACCTCGCCACTCGTCGACTCCGTGCACACGGTGTGGATGGAGCTGCACGAGGACTACCTGCAGACGCTCGGCCGGGACCGCGAAACGGAAGGCAGCTACTGATGGCGACCGCCGCACCGCTGACGGAGTTCGGCCCCGAGGACGACCTGCTGCACGACGAGTTCTCCGCGGGCAGCCCGCTGGCACGCGAGAGCCTCGCCCTGACCGCGCCGCTCCCGGAGCACGGACTGCTGCTGTTCGTCTACGTGTGGCGGGAGGGCGGCACCAAGTGGGGTCGCTTCGTCGCGGTCGGCGGGGCGGACCCGGCCAAGCCGGAGTACATCTCCTTCTCCGCCGACGCCACGCACTCGGGCGACGACCTGCGCGACTTCACCGTCGACGGACTGCACTGCACGCAATCCGAACCGCTCAGGACGGCCGACTTCTCCTTCAGCGACGGCGAAGTGGACCTCGCGCTGCATTTCGACGGCACCCACGCACCGTTCACCTGGCGGGACAACGCCGACGGCCTGCGGGACTGGATGGCCCACGACCGGTACGAGCAGTCCGGCCTGACGTCCGGGCGGCTCGTGCTGCGAGGACGCGAGATCGAGTTCACGGGGTTCGGACACCGGGACCATTCCTGGGGCACCCGCGACTGGAACTACTTCCAGCACTGGAAGTGGATCAACGCGGGCACCGCGGACGGGTCGCTCTCCCTGCACTGCTGCTTGATCGACTCGCAGGGCACCACGCTGCTCAACGGCTACACGATGCGCGACGGGGTGCTGAGCCGACTCGTCAGCGCCTCGCCACGCTTCGAGTTGGACGCATCCATGATGCACCGTCAGGTCGGCGGCGAGTTCGTCGACGAGGCCGGCGCGACGATGCGCCTGGACGCGCACCATGCTGCCGCCTGGGCCATGCCGATCGGGGCCTACCGGCTGCACGAGGTGGGCATGACCGCCGTCCTCGACGGGCAGGCCGCGACCGCGCACGTCGAGATGGGATGGCCCGCCACGTACGTCGAGGGCATCGTCGGGTCCGCATAAGCGTGGAGAACGTCGACGTCGTCATCGTGGGTGCGCGGTGCGCCGGCACGGCTGCCGCTGTGCCGCTCGCCCGGGCCGGGAGGCGCGTGCTGGTGCTGGACAAGGTGGCGTTCCCGTCCGACACGCTCTCGACGCACGTCTTCACGCCGAACGGGGTGTCGGAGCTTGCCCGGATGGGCGCTCTGGCTGGCATCCTCGCTCTCGGGCCGGCACGCGTCCCCTACCTCCGGGTCCAGGACGGCGACCTGCAGCTCCGCGAGAAGTTCCGGTCCGTCGACGGCATCGACTACGGCGTGTGCATCCCGCGCGATCAGCAGGACCTCGTGCTCATCGCCGCGGCCCGGGCGGCGGGTGCCGAGGTGCGGGAACGATGCAAGGTCACCGAGGTCGTCTGGCGTGACGGCCGCGCCGTAGGTGTGCGGTACAGCGTCGGCGGTGTGGAGCATGAGGTCCATGCGCAGCTGGTGATCGGTGCCGACGGCCGCCGTTCGCGGGTGGCTGCCGAGGTCGACGCGTGGGTGCCGTACCGGGGTTCGCGCAACGGACGTGGCTTCGCCTTCCGCTACTGCGACGACCCGCAGGCCGGCACCGATGCCCATCGGGAGTTCGGTGTGTACCGGGCGGAGCGGACCGTCTGCCTCACGCTGCCGTCCTGCCCCGAGGGTCGAATGGTCGTCGTGTGGATGTGCCCGGCGGAGGACGTCGCGGAGTTCCGCGGCGACGCCGAGGCCGCCTGGCAGCGCAAGCTCGACGGCGATCCCGAGGGAGTCGGCAAGCGTTTGGCCGGTGCCACGAACGCCTCCGCGATCCGCCGCACCGATGACCTGTCCGCCTACTACCGACGATCCTCCGGTCCCGGCTGGGCGTTGGCCGGTGACTCCGGTCATTTCAAGGATCCCGTTGCCGGGCAAGGGATGCGTGACGCGTTGCGGCACGGCCGGTTACTCGGCGAGGGAGCAGCGAAGGCCCTCGACGATCCCCACGCACTCGATCTGGCGCTGAGCACGTGGGAACGCAACCGCGACAAGGACACGTTGAGCACGTACCACTGGGCCAACCGCGAGTCGCGGCCGATCCCCACCTCACCGCTCGTCCTCGAGGTCCTGCGGACCTTCACCGGCGACGGCAGCCCCGACCTCTCGGACACCTTCAATAGGGCCCGCACCATCGAGCAGATCATCAGCCCGACGCACCTGGTCAAGGGGCTGACCCGAGCGCTACGCGCACCAGGCGCCGACCGCAAGGCGATCCTCCGCAACGTCCTCGAGGAACTCCCCCACGAGATCTCCGCCCGGCGCCACCGCCTGCTCGACGGCTTCCGTTCGACTCGGAAGACCTCGACCGAACGCACCGGATGGACCGTCGGTGAGGCACCCGGCCCGCCGTCACGCCGCCAGGCCCAGGTCCCTGCTCAGTACTGACCGCACGGCCCTTTTCGTGCCCGAACTGTCCGGTCTGCCAGGATGCCCGGTCAGTACTGAGCTACCGACTCAGCCCACGGGCCAGTTATCGAGCAATTCCTCGTAGCGCCGCTGCAGCGAGATGGCGTGCTCGTCGATGTCCTGCTTGGTCCAGCCCACGGTGGGGATCGGTGGCAGGACGATCACTTCGACGGTGCCGGAGCGCGCGGTGCGGGCGTTCTTCCACATGATCTCGCCGGCGTTGCGGATGACGATCGGCACGATCGGGACGCCGGCCTGGGCGGCGAGGTGGAAGCCGCCCTTCTTGAACCGGCCGACCTGTGGGGTCAGCGAACGCGTTCCTTCGGGCGCCATGATCACCGAGGTGCCGGCTCGCAGCGTCTCCACGGCCGGCCGTAGTCCGTCGATGGCCTTCTCCCTGTTCTCCCGTTCGAGGAAGGTGACGCCGGCCAGGTCGAAGAGGGGGCCGAAGACCGGCATCTTCTTGACCTCGGCCTTCGCCACGGCAGTCCACCCGGTGCGGATCACCTTGGTCGCGACGAGGAAGTCGATGAGAGTGCTCTGGTGGTTGATGAAGAAGACGGCGGGGCGTGCCGCCCAGGCGTTCTCCTCGCCCCGCACGACGACGTCGATCCCGGTGAGCGGGCCGGCGACACTGTCGAACAGTGACGTGGTGACGTCCACGCCGGTGCGCCGGTTGCGGTTGAGCAGACCGATGGCCGTGCCCACGCTCGCGGTGGAGAGCAACGTCCCGAACAGCACCGCGGTCCGCGCTGCCGGACGTGGATCCAACCGACCTGCCTTGCCCGAGTCGAAGCGCAGCACCGGCCAGGACAATCGCTCCGCGACCTCGGCCAGTTCGGGCTGCGGGTTGACCGGATGGGGATGCCCCACCACGGAGAGCACGTCGACGTCCTCGTCGCCGTTCGCGTACAGGTGAGCGATGCCGAGGTCGAGTCCGGCGTCGGCGGCGAATTGTTCGACGGCCGCGCGCTTGCCCGGGCCCCACAGGGTGCGTCCCGCGATGCCGCCGGTCAGGACACCGTCGCGCTCCTCGAGCCTGGTGCACAGCAGGTGCTCGACGCCCAACACCCGGGCCAGTGGTTCGGCCTGCATCTGAGTGGCAGAGGTGGCGATGACGACGGTGTGGCCGGCGTTCTGATGCGCTCGCACGATGCGCCACGCGTCGTGGAACAGATTGCCGACAGTGCCGCTCGGTCCGCCCGCGAAGAGCTCCTCGCCGAGTGCGGCGACCTCCTCGGTGCTGCGGCCCGCCCACCCCTTGATGCCGTCCTTGAGGAGCTCCTCGAACTGCTCCTCGGTCAGGGTGGGTCCCATCATCCGACGGACCGTGCGCACCATCTCGAAGGGACCGAGTTCGCCGTGCCGCAACCGGTGCGCGTAGATCGCCTTCGCGGTGTAGCCGTCGATCAAGGTCCCGTCGAGGTCGAAGATCGCGAGGATCTTGTCCCCCACCGGACCGACCCGGATCGCCTCGATCTGGTCGGTCACCGCTGAGTCCTTGGTCATCCGCCCATCCCCGCGAGTCGTCCGATCGTTGCCGCGACCTCGTCGGCCTCGGCGGCGAACTGCCGGCGACGAACCGCAAGGTCCGCGCCCTTCAACAGCCCGCGATGAGCGGCGAGCTTCAGCGCGGTGCGGAACATCTCCCCCGTCACCGATTCCTCGCTGGCGATCAGCCTGCGCATTGCCCACAGCTGTCCGGTTGCAAGTGCCTGGCGAACGACGGCCTCCGTGTCGGTGATCGGCTCGTCGCCGGCTTCGGCGAGCTGGTGCGCGAGCACCCGGTAGGAATCGACGAACGGGCGCAGGACGAGCGGCGCGACGAGCAGATCGGCCTTTTGCAGCCACAGTTCGGCCTGTTCCGGGGTCACGTCGTCCAACGTCGTGCCGGGTGCGCCGGCGATGATCTCGATCTCCAGGCGCAGCTCGGAGAGGAACGCCTCGCGCGGCGCGAAGAAGAAGTCGAACTTCAAGCCCTCGCGCAACCGCAGCGCCGTGTCGCGGAGCGTGTGGGTTCCGTCAGGTTCGTCGATGAGCCGTCGCAACGCAAGCTCGGCCACCGCGCGCACCAGCAGCACGTGCAGCACGCTGTTGCGGTAGAACGCGGCGATCAGGTGCTTGTCCCGGCCCACGTTCCACACGGTCTCGGTGCCCGCCCGGTACTCGGTGAGCACTCCGGATCGGCACAGTTCACGCAGCGCCCAGCGCAGCGTCGAACGGTCCGTCAGATTCGCCGCGCCGGCTACCGGCCGGCCGCGGCCGTGCACGTACTCGGCCAGCGGCCGCACGGTCGCGAGCACCTCGTCGAGGGTCAGTGCCCGGTCCTGCGCCAGCATGGCGACGCAGATCGCCGCGGTCGGGGTGATCGGGGTGGCCTCGTTGAGCCGATGGCAGACGTCGAGAGCGACACGCTCGACGACATTCTCGGTGACGGACTCCTCGTGCAGTTCGCGCATCCGCTCCCGCAGGTCGACCGGTACGCCGAAGTCGACGTAGATGCGACCCCGACGCTCCTTCAGCCCGGAGGCGTACCGCACGAGCCACCTGACGTTCTCCGCCTGCTTGGCCGCCCCCCGGGCCTCGGCAGCCATACGCGCGATCTCGTCGGCGGGGATCTGGTCGTACATGATCGAGACAGGCACCAGCAGCGGGGCGGCGTCCGCGGCCTCGACGGCATCCGCGACGTAACGCAGCAGGCCGTATCGCGGCGGCCGGAGTTTGCCGGTGCGGGTGCGGCCGCCCTCGATGGACCAACACATGTTGGACTTCTCGTTCACCAACTGCGCGATGAACGCGCGGAGCGCGAGCCGGTACATCGGGGCGCCGGTCGTGTCCCGACGGACGTGGACGATCCCGTTGCGCCGGGCGATGTCGCCGAACGGGAAGAAGTCGAGATTCCCGCCCGCGATGCCGAACAGCGGGGAGAGGTCGCCCCGTTTCAGCGAGGGCGGCAGGACGAACTCGTCGAGGTAGGAACGGTGCGAGATGAGGAACACGAGCGAGTGCTCGCGGTCCAGACGACGGAGTTGGGCGAGGCCGTCGTCGTCGACCAGAACGTCGTACCCGCGGCTCATCCAGTCGCCGAAGCGGTCCCACACCAGGCCCGCTCGTTCCTGGTGCGTGGCCGACATCTCGCGCAGCGCGGCCGCCGCGTCAGTCAGCGCCGTCGCCTTGTCGATGCCCTGTTCCAGGGCTACTTCGCGCACCCCGTCGCGGAACTCCTCGGAGGCCAGGAGCGCGACGACCTGGGCACTATCCTCCGTGCGCCATGGGGGCATGGATCGAACCTAGACCAGAGCTTTGGTGCCCTCGTCGGCCGTCGATCCGACCGTTGTCTGCGCGGCCTGCTCACGGTCGAGTTCCTTGAGCATGAACCAACTTGTCAGAGCGAGGTAGGAGCCCCAGATCGCGACGGGGACGTAGAAGGCCAGCAACCCGTGGTAGGCGAACGGACCGCTCTTGGTGAACGCGGGTCCGGCTGCGCCGATGATGGAAGCGGCGCCGGCCAGGGTGTACCAGGTCATCCAGCGCGGGATCATCGGCCTGTCGCGCTTGTCCATCAGCTCGACCAGGCCGGTCGCGACCATCTCGATGGCCAGGTAGATCCAGCCGAGCAGGAACGCGAACCAGGCCCAGTCGTTCCAGGCCTGGATGACGTCGGCGCCGGTCTCGGGCCGATACGCGGCCACGATCCACGCGCAGCAGTTGAAGAAGATGATCAGCGAGATGAAGACACCGCACACCGCGGTCGTGAACGACCAGATCGGGTGGCGTCCCTCGATCTTCGAGAGCATGACGCCGAAGGCGATCGACCCCGGGGTGAGCAGACCGGCCGCGATGTAGAAGATCGTGCAGCCGATGATGATCTGCCAGTGATGGGTGTCGGTGTAGTACTCCTTGGTGCCGTCCAGCCCGAGGTTGGCCTCGGCCATGTTGATGAACTGCCCGATCCCTAACCACCCGACCGCCGTCAGACCGACGAAGACGAGGTTGCACCAGAGCGCGATCTTTTGCGATGCGAGGTTCTCTGACTGCTGCATGGGCACCCACTAGGCCAGGTCGGGGGAATCTGCGATCGTGGAAACACTCTAAGGTCAAACTATTGGATTGGTGAAGTACTTACGTGGTGGCGATCCCGGAAGAAGGTGGCCGTCGACTCCCCGGCGTCGACGGGTTCTGGGTGTTCATCGGCTTCGACGCGGTCATCTTCGCCCTGCTCTTCGGCACCTTCCTCAACGACCGCCGCTCCGAACCGGAGCTGTTCGAGGCGTCCCGGCAGACCCTCAACTTTCACCTCGGCGGACTCGACACCCTCATCCTGCTGACCAGCTCCTGGCTGGTCGCGCTGGCGGTCCAGGCCTTCAAACGCGGCGAGCAACACCGGGTCCCCGGCCTCCTGCTCGGTGGGGCACTCACCGGGGGCGCCTTCGTCATCTCGAAGGCCGTCGAGTACACCGCGAAGCTCACCGACGGGGTCACCCCCGCCTCGGACACCTTCTACAGCTGGTACTTCGTCATCACCGGGATCCACCTCGCGCACGTCGTCGTGGGGACGGGGCTGTTGATCTTCCTCTGGACCCGGTCCCGGCGTCCCGATCCGTCACAGGTCGTGCTGGAGTGCGTCGCGTCGTTCTGGCATCTGGTCGACCTACTGTGGATCGTCATCTTCCCGCTGCTCTACCTGCAGAGGTGAGGACATGAACGTGCTGCGCGAGCGCGTCACCTTCGTCTGGCTCGGCCTGATGGTCGCAACCTGCGTGACGACCTGGGTCCTGTCCAAGGACGCCTTCAGCCCCGAGGTCGCGGTGGTCGGGACCTTCGGCATCGCCGCATTGAAGGTCCGCTACGTGCTGCTCGACTTCATGGAGCTGCGCCGGGCGCCCACGGCCGCGCGTGTGGTGTTCCAGATTTGGATCGCAGCGGTAACAGTGATGATCTTGACGTTCTGGTTCGTAAGTTAGCCTGCATAAAATGAAAGACAGTCAGGCTCGGCCGCCGCGCTACGTCGACCGGGTAAATCGATGGCTGACCCTCACCGTCCTCTGTCTGGCCGTGTTCTCCATCATGGTCGGGACGATGATCGTCAACATCCTGCTACCGACCCTGGTGCGGGACCTTGACGCCACGACGCGGGATCTGCTCTGGATCGTCGACGGCTTCAACCTCGTCTTCGCCGCCCTCGTGCTGGCCGCGGGCTCGCTGTCCGACAGGTTCGGGCGCAAGGGCGCGCTGGTCTGGGGCCTGGCCATCTACTCGGCGGCCTCGCTGCTGTCTGCCTTCGCGACGACGCCCAGCCAGCTCATCTTCTGGCGCGCCATCGCCGGCCTCGGGGCCGCGGTGGTCTTCCCGACCACTCTCTCCATCATCTCCAACGTCTTCCCGGACCGCCGCGAACGAGCAAAGGCCATCGCGATCTGGGGTGCCGCCGCCGGTGCCTCGGTGGCGATCGGGCCCGTCATCGGCGGGGCGCTGGTGGAAGCCACCAACTGGGGCGGGGCCTTCGTGTTCTGCGCCGGCGTCGGCACACTCACGTTGCTCCTGGCCCTCCCGACGGTGCCGACCAGCCGGGATCCATCGGTACCACGCGTGGACGTCGTCGGTTTGACCCTCAGCATCGCGATGCTCGGCATGCTCGTATACACGATCATCGAGGCCCCGGACCGCGGGTGGGCGTCGGCGGCGACGCTCCTGAACTTCTGTGCCGCCATCCTCTTCGGCCTGGCCTTCGGGATCTGGGAGAACCACATCGCGGCGCCCATGCTGGATGTGCGGCTGTTCGCCAACATGCGTTTCACCGCGGCCTCGGGTTCGGTGACCCTCTGCTACTTCGCGCTGTTCGGATTCATCTTCCTCATCACCCAGTACTCCCAGTTCATCCTCGGCTGGGGAGTGCTCGAGGCGGGCGTCCGCCAAATTCCGGTCGCCCTCGCGGTAGCGGTCTTCTCGCTGCTCGGCATGCCGGTGGCGGTGCGCTTCGGAACGAAAGCCGTCGTGAGCTTCGGCATGGCCGTGCTCGCTGTCGACTTCCTCTGGATCGCCACCGACGGGTTCAACACCGGCTACGCCGTGATCGTGGGTCAGATGCTGCTGTTCGGGATCGGCATGGGCTTGGTCACGACTCCCGCCACCGAAGCCATCATGGGCGTCGTGCCGGCGGCCAAGGCCGGCATCGGTTCGGCCGTCAACGACGCCACCCGCGAACTCGGTGGGACGGTGGGCGTCGCGGTGATCGGAACCGTCTGCCTGTCGATCTACCGCGGAAACCTCGAGAACGTCGAGGCCGCGCCGGGGATGCAGGAGGTCGCCCGCGAGGGACTCGGCCCGGCCCTCGCCGTCGCAGCGCAGACCGGAGACACCAACTTCGCGTTCCTGGCCCAGACAGCGTTCCTCGACGGCCTCGCCGTGGGTTGCTGGGTGGCCTCGGGCGTCTGCGTGCTCGGGGCTGTCCTCGCGGCCGTCTTCCTCCCGGCCCACCCGGAGGCCCTCCACCCGGAGGCGGAGACAGATCAGGACTTCCCTGCCGACGTGGTCATCGCCGAAACGCGCCCGGACGAACTCCTGGTGCCGGTCAGCGTGGGCCCTGTCTTCTTCTAGGCCAGTCGCGAACGCACCCAGCGCGCCGCCGCACCGATCGTTGCGTCCGCTTCCTTCGACCGCCCCGCCATGAACGGGTAGACATGCTGCTGTCCCGGCCCGATCTCGAGCGTGACGTCGACGCCGGCCGCCTGGGCACGATCGGCGACGCGCTCCGCCTGGTCGAGCACCGTCTCCGCATCACCCGCACAGAGGAACATCGGTGGCATCCCGCCCAGGTCCGCGTGCAGCGGGTTCGCGAGCGGCTCATTTCGCGGCGTCTCACCCAGATACAACGACGCACACATCTCGCTGACCTCGCGAGTGAGGAAAGCGTCGGTCTCCGCGTTGCTCTCGAAGGTCTTGCCGAGATGTTCCATGTCCAGCCACGGCGAGAAGGCGATGATCCCGCCCGGTAGCGGCTCACCGAGTTCCCGCAACTTGAGCACGCTGGTGATCGCCAGGTTTCCCCCGGCCGAATCCCCTGCGGTGGCCGTGTTCGCGGGGGTGTAGCCGTTCGCGCGGGCCCAACGAAGGGCCGTGACGACGTCGTCGATCTGCGCCGGGAACGCGTGCTCGGGGGCCCTGCGGTAGTCGACGATCAACGCGTGCGCGCCGGCGGCCTTCGCCAGGTGCGCCGCCATCTTGCGGGCCAGGGCGGCCGAGCCTGCGACGCAACCGCCGCCGTGGCAGTAGACGATCAGACGTCCGGGCTCCGCATCCACCGGCTTGGCCAGGAGCGCCGGGACTCCCCCGGCATCCACGTCCTCGTACGCGACGCCGGTCGGTTCGGCCGCCAGCACATGCAGCCCGTCCATCATGTCGCGCAGCGTGTCCAGATCCATGCCGGGATTAGCCGCCATGCGCCCCGCCATCCGGGTGTAGTGCTCTCTCAGCGCGTTGTCCAGGGACGTGCTCATGCTCGCTCCTTCGGATGGTCGATCGGGACGGGTGCCGGCTGCTACTGGGACTGGAGCTGCTCGACGTAGGCGAGCACCTGGAAGGGATCCAGCGCTTCCTTGACGCTGCACACCTTGCCGTCGGCGATCGTCCACATCATCACGTAGTTGTTGCGGTACTCCGCCGTCCCCGGGCCGATGCCGTGCGAGACCGCTTCGACAGCCACGCGGTCACCCTCTGCGGTCAGGCTCCGCACCTCGAAGGAGAACGTCTCGAACGGCGTGAGGAAACCGGACAGCAACTTGTAGGTCCCCTCCTTGTCGTTGGGTCCGCCGTACTCGAAGCGGTCCTTGCGGTTGGGGAGCTCCCACGTAGCGTCGTCGCTCAGCACGTCCATCAACGCGTCGAAGTCGCGGGTGTCGATGTAGGAGCAGGCGCGGCGCACCAGTTCCTTGTTCTGTTCCGCAGTCACGAGACTCTCCTTCTCGGATTCGCGCAGGGCCACCTTTTTGACCTTCCCGGACGGGGTCAGCGGCAGCGATTCCACGACGACAATCTCGTCGGGCACCTTGTAGCTCGCCAGCCGACGGCGACACCGGTCGAGCAGGCCGTCGATATCGACGACCGAGCCGGGCGCAGGCACGACGTAGGCCCGCCCGGTCTCGCCGAACAGGTCGTGCGGCACCCCGATCACGGCACACATGACGACGCCGGCGTCCTCGGCCAGCACGTTCTCGATCTCGGCGGGATAGACGTTGTACCCGCCGCGTACGTACATCTCCTTCTTCCGACCGCGCAGCGCGATCCGCCCGTCGGGGCGCAGGACGGCCATGTCACCGGTGGCGAGCCAACCGCCCGGCCGGAAGGTCGCCGCCGTCTCGTCCGGACGCTCCCAGTAACCCGCAGCCACACAGGCGCCGGTGATCTGCAGTTCGCCCTCCGTCTCCGGCGGGAGCACCGTCCCCTCGTCGTCCACGACGCGTACCGCGAAGTCGCCGGTCGGGGTGCCGATGGTCGAGAAGAGCGTGTCGAGGTCGTCGTCGGGGGCCGAGATGACGCTGCCGCCGGAGGTCTCCGACAGCCCGTACAGGTTCGCCAGACGCGCACCGCCGAAGACGTCGATGATCCGCTTGCCAAGTTCCGGCTCGACGTTCGAGCCGCCGATGACGCAGATCCGCACGCACGACGTGTCCGCGTTCGCGAACTCCGGCAACGCCAGCATCATCGCGTACATGGTCGGGACCCCGAACCACAGAGTGACGCGGCGTTCGACGGTCGTGTCCAGCGCCGTGCGCGGGTGGTAGCCGGTGAGGAGCGCGACACTTCCCCCGGCCACCATCGACGCCGCGAGAGTGCAGGTCATGCCCCCGACGTGATTGAGCGGCATCTGCCCGATCGAAACGTCGTCCGGACGTTGGCCGAGCCGGTCGATCTGCGCGGAGGCTGAGGCCAGGATGCTCCGGTGGGTCAGCACCGCGCCTTTCGGGTCCCCGGTTGTCCCCGACGTGTACAGCACCACGGCGGGATCGTCGGGTTGTACGTCGGCGGAGGCTGCCCGGACCCGATCGACGTCAGGCTCGGGGACGAGCAGCTCGTTCCAGCGAACCCCGCCGGGCACCGTGCGCCGGCCGAGGGTCACGAAGTGACGTACCGTCGGAATCTGCCGGCGCAGACCCTCGAGGAACTCGACGAAGTCGAAGCCGCGGAACTCGTCGATGCAGATGAGCATCGAGGACCCCGACTGGTTGAGCATGTACTCGAACTCGCGCTCTCGATACGCCACATTGAGGGTGACGAGCACGACGCCGAGCTTGGCGGCCGCGAACCACGTCACGATCCATTCGGGCGAGTTCGGCGCGGCAATGGCGATCCGGTCACCGGGGCGGACGCCTACGGCCAGCAGACCCGCGGCCAATTGATCGCTGCGGTGATCCACATCGCGGTAGGTCCAGTCCGTGCCCTCCTCGACGAGGAGGAACGGCACGGATGCGCGGGCGCGGCAGACTTGCGCCAACGCGGCGGGAAGCGTGGCCGCGGACAGCATGCGTCAGCCCACCCGGGCGGGCGCTGACGCCTTCGAGAGCACGAAGCCGTCGAAGTCGTTGGCCGTCACGCTGTCGAGCTTCTGGGCGTAGGCACCCGCACCGCCGAAGTAGAACAGCGGGGAGCGCGGTTTACCGGGGATGTTCGCCCCCAGGTACCAGCTGCCCACCTTCTCGCCCGCCGGGATGAGGGTCATGTGGAGCACCTCGTGCAGGTGTTCCTTCCACTCCTGTGCCGCCTGCGGCGTCGCCTCGATCCGATCGGCTCCGAGGGCGGCCATCCGCTCGAGGGCCTGACCGATCGTCCACACGACCTTCTCCACGACGACGGGAATGTTCGCGTAGGCGCTCTGCGGTCCGCAGATGAACAGGAGGTTCGGGAAGCCGGGATTGGCCACGCCGAGGAAGGTCTGCGGGCCCTCGCGCCAGTCGTCGGCCAGCTTGCGCCCGTCCGTGCCGGTGATGTCGATCTTCCCGAGCGCGCCGGTGACGGCGTCGAATCCGGTGGCGAACACCAGCACGTCGACCGCGTGGTCACCCTCTTCGGTGCGCACCCCGTCCGGCGTGATCGCGGTGATGGGGTGCGAGGCGACATCGACGAGCGAGACGTTGTCCCGGTTGTAGGTCTCGTAGTAGCCGTGCCCGGCCGGCGGGCGCTTCGCGACGTACGGATATCCCTTCGGGCAGAGCAACTCGGCCGTTACCGGGTCCTTCACAGTCTCCCGGATCTTGCGCCGGATGAAGTCGGCCGCCGCGTCGTTGGACCGCTGATCGACGATGATGTCGTCGAAGGTCTCGAAGACGTAGTGGAAGCCGCCGTTGCGCCAGCCCTCCTCGAAGATCTCCTCACGCTCGGCGTCGGTCACGTCGTCGTACAGGCGGCCGGCGGGGCTCATCGGGAAACCGAAGACGTGCGCCTGGGCCTGCTTCCAGATCGCCGGGTAGTTCCCCTTGATCTGCGCGACCTGGTCCTCGCTCAACGGGTGGTTCTGCGCGGGGACGACGAAGTTCGGTGTCCGCTGGAACACGGTCAGGTGAGCCGCTTGCTCGGCGATCACGGGAATGGCCTGGACCGCGCTGGCGCCGGCACCGATGATCCCGACTCGCTTGCCGGCGAAGTCCACCGGATCCTTGGGCCAGTTCCCGGTCAGGTAGACCTCGCCGCGGAAGTCGTCGATGCCGGGGAACTGCGGCTTGTGCGGCACGGAGAGGTGACCCAACCCGGTGATCAGGTAGGTGCACGTCAAGATGTCACCGGTGTCGGTGCGGACGGTCCAGGTGTTGGCGTCCGCGTCGTAGGACGCGGACTCGACGCGAGTGCTGAACCGAATGTCCTTACGGAGGTCGAACTTCTCTGCGACGTAGCGCTGGTAGTTGAGCACCTCCTGCTGCTGGGGGTAGCGCTCCTTCCAGGTCCACTCCTCGAGGAGCTCGGGGAACGAGGAGAAGCAGTACGACCAGCTCTCGCTGTCGGTCCGCGCGCCCGGGTACCGGTTCCAGTACCAGGTGCCGCCCACGTCGGTTCCCGCCTCGATCCCGACGCCGGTGAGACCGAGCCTGCGCAGCTCGATGAGCATCCGCAGGCCGGAGAACCCGGCTCCGATCACGACCGCGTCGAAGTCCGTGGCGCCGGAGGTCCTGTGGGCGGGGTCTGTCTGCATCGACCTTCATCTCCTCATACAGATCGGAGCTATCGCAGTAGGTCAAGCCAACACGAAGTTGATTAGTGAGTCAACTCTTTCGAGCATGTTGTCGCGCGTGCGAGCTCAAAAACCTGACTGATCCATCAACTTTGCGCCCGGCGCAGCAGATGCTTGGCGACGATTTCGTTCATGATCTCGGTGGTGCCGCCGCCGATGCCCAGGATCCGGGCGTCCCGGTAGTGGCGCTCGATCTCCGTCTCGCGCATGTAGCCCATGCCGCCGTGCAGCTGCACGGCCTCGTCGACCACGTGATCGCAGCAGAACACGGCCGTGTTCTTGGCCATGGCGATCTCGGCGACGACGTCCTCCCCGGCGAGCCAGCGAGCGGTGACGTCCCGGAGGTAGGTCTTCGCGACCGCCGTCTGCCGCGCCATCTCGGCCAGCTTGTGCCGGATGACCTGACGGGTGATCAGGGGCGCACCGAAGGTGTGCCGTTGCGTCGCCCACGTCTGCGCCAGTTGTAGGGAGCGTTCGGCGGTGGCCACTGCGCAGAGGGCCATGGTCAGGCGCTCCGCCTCGAACCGCTGCATGATCTGGACGAACCCGCCGCCTTCTGCGCCCACCAGGTTGCGCACCGGCACTCTGACCTGGTCGAAGGCGAGTTCGGCAGTGTCCGAGCACAGCCAGCCCATCTTCTTCAAACGGGATGAGACCGTGAAGCCGGGCCGATCGGTCTCGATCACCAGCAGCGAGATGCCGTGGTGTCCGGGCCCGCCGGTCCGCACGGCAGTGGTCACGAAATCCGCGCGTGCCCCGGAGGTGATGAAAGTCTTGGCACCGGAGACCACGTACTCCTCGCCGTCGCGAACGGCTCGCGTGGTGAGGGCGCCGACATCGGATCCGGCACCGGGTTCGGTGACCCCGAGGGCGGCGATTTGCTGTCCCGCCAGCACCGGCCGGACGAATTCGTCGATCTGCCAGGGATCACCCGCGGCGGCGATGTGCGGAACGCCGATGCTGTGGGTGAACAGCGCCGAGGTGATCCCACTGCTCCCGCCGGACAGGATGATCTGCTCGTTGGCGATGGCGAAATCCACGAAGTCGCCGGCTCCCCCGGCTTTCTCCGGGAAACCCAGTTCCAGCAGGCCCAACCCGGCGGCTGCTCGGTGCAGCGACCGCGGGACCTCACCGGTCTCCTCCCAGGCGGCAAGACCCGGAACGATCTCCCGGGTCGTGAAGTCCGCCACGGCAGAGCGCAGCGCCAATCGCTCCGGTGTGTTCCACAGCTGATGGGCCGAGGGCACGGCTGCTCCTGTCGTCAGGTGTGAGGTTCCAGCGTCACCAACGCGGCCTTGGCCGCGACGTACTGCCCCACCGTCACATGGACCTCGGTGACCACACCGTCCGCGTTCGCCAGTGCGGGATGCTCCATCTTCATCGCTTCGACCACGACAAGTTTCTGACCCGCGGTCACCTTCTGCCCGGGCTCGACAAGGACGGCGACCACCGTGCCCGGCAGTTCGCTCACCGGTCCCGCCGCGCCCGAGGTCGCCGAGACCTCCGGCAGACGCGGAAGGGGTTCCCAGCGAGACTGCGCGCGCGGGTCGTTGACCCACACCGAGCCGTCGGGATGCACGGCCACCGCGCAGGGGTGGTCCACGCCGTCGAACCGCACCCGGACGCCGTCGACGTCCAGATCACGTAGGACGAGCTCATGGCGGTTCCCGCCGCACTCCAGGACGAGCGTCGTGTCGCCGGCGGCCGCGCCCAGCCGGTAACCCGCCTCGACGGTCTCGCCTCGCGCATCGCGCCACTCGGCTCGGGTCAGCAACTCACCCAGCAGGGTGCGGAAACCCGGCGCCGCGTACCGACCCGCCGCGAGACCGGCGCGGCGCCGGGCCACGGACACGGCGATCGCGGCCGCCAGATGCACCTCGGGCGGGGTGGCGGGCGCCGGGTCGAGC
Source organism: uncultured Actinomycetota bacterium (assembly GCA_963703165.1). Taxonomy (GTDB): domain Bacteria; phylum Actinomycetota; class Actinomycetes; order Sporichthyales; family Sporichthyaceae; genus JBQTKD01. Next base: position 5,054,293 of record OY969798.1, on the reverse strand, counting down.
AGCCCGGGATGGTGATCCAGGAAGTCGGTCCGCGTCCGCCCGGCGAGGAAATCCGGATCACGCAGCAGGGCGGCCAGGAAGTCGCGATTGGTGACCACGCCGTGCACCGCGGTGGCGTCCAGACCCGCGGCCAGGAGTGCGGCGGCCTCGATGCGGGTCCGGCCGTGCGCGATCACCTTCGCGAGCATCGGATCGTAGAAGGGCGAGACCTCGCCGGGAGCGCTGACGCCGTCCTCGAAACGCAGCCCCGGTCGATCCGAATGCGAGTAGCGGTAGAGCGGTCCGGGAGTCGGCAGGTAGTTCTGCGCGGGGTCCTCGGCGTAGAGGCGGACCTCGATCGCGTGACCCTGCGGGAGCAGCGCACTCTGGTCGAGCCCGAGAGCCTCGCCCCGGGCCACCCGCAGTTGCAGTGCCACCAGGTCGAGGCCGTAGACCTCCTCGGTGACCGGATGCTCGACCTGCAGGCGGGTGTTCATCTCGAGGAAGAAGAACTCTCCGGTCACATCGTCGAACAGGTACTCCACGGTGCCCGCCCCGACGTAGCCGAGCTGCCGGACCAGGGAGACCGCCGTGGCACCCATGGCCTCGCGCAGCTCCGGGCTGACGGCAGAGGACGGAGCTTCCTCGAGGACCTTCTGGTGGCGGCGCTGCACCGAGCATTCCCGTTCGCCGAGGTGCACGGCATTGCCGTGCACGTCGCCGAAGACCTGGATCTCGATGTGCCGAGCGGCGTCGAGGTATCGCTCGAGGAAGACGTCGGAGTTGCCGAACGAATTGCCCGCTTCCCGACGCGCACCCTCGACGGCCTCCACGAGGTCGGCGGGGTCCCGCACCAGTCGCATGCCCTTACCACCACCGCCGGCGGTGGCCTTGACGAGCAGTGGATAGCCGACGCGCGCCGCCTCGGCGGTCCACTCGGCGGGGTCCTCGCCGGTGATCCGGGCGTCGGGCAGGACCGGCACGTCGGCCTTGCGGGCGAGGTCCTTCGCCCGATCCTTCAATCCCATGTCCCGGATCGAGTCCGGCGAGGGCCCGACGAAGGTGATGCCCGCGTGCGCGCAGGCCTCCGCGAACTCGGCGTTTTCCGACAGGAACCCGTACCCGGGATGCACGGCGTCGGCGCCGGTCGCGCGGGCCGCGGCCAGGACCTTTCCGGCGTCGAGGTAGGACTCGGCGCTGGTCGTGCCACCGAGCGCCACGGCGAAGTCCGCGTCCCGCACGTGCGGGGCGTCCGCGTCCGGGTCTGAGTACACCGCGACGGTGCGGATCCCGAGGGCGCGTGCGGTACGGATGACGCGCCGGGCAATCTCACCGCGATTGGCGATCAGCAGGGTGTGCATCTGGCCTCACATCCGGAAGGGCGCGAAGCGCGTCGAGCCGGCCACCGGAGCGGAGTGGACGGCCGAGAGCGCGAGGGACAACACCGACCGGGTGTCACGGGGATCGATGACGCCGTCGTCCCAGAGCCGGCCGGTGGCGTAGAGGGCGCCGGACTGGGCCTCGATCATCTGCTCGGTCTCGGCGCGCACGCGTTCGTCGGTCTGCTCGTCATAGGGCCGCCCGGCTCGTTCCGCGGCGCGCCGCGAGACGATCGACATCACGCCGGCCAGTTGGGTGCCGCCCATCACCGCGATGCGGTGGCTGGGCCAGGTGAAGACGAACCGCGGGTCGTAGGCACGGCCTGACATGCCGTAGTTCCCTGCGCCGTAGGACGCCCCGACCATCAGCGTGAGGTGGGGCACCGCCGAGTTGGAGACGGCGTTGATGAGCTTGGATCCGTCCTTGATGATGCCGCCCTGCTCGGCCGCGGAACCCACCATGAAGCCGGTGATGTTCTGCACGAACAGCAGCGGGATGTCGCGGGCGTTGGCGAGCTGGATGAAGTGGGCGCCCTTGTTCGACTCGGCGGAGAACAGGATGCCGTTGTTGGCCAGCACCCCGACGGGGAAGCCGTTGACGGAGCCCCAACCGCAGACCAACTGGGTCCCGTACAGCGGCTTGAACTCCGAGAAGCGCGATCCGTCGAGCAGCCGGGCCAGGATCTCCCGGACCTCCACCGCCCGCTTCGGGTCCGCGGAGATGCACCCCAGGAGTTCCGCCGCGTCATGGATCGGCGGGTCTGCCGGCAGCGAGGGACCCGGCCCGGCCTTGCGCCATCCCAGGTCCGCCACGATCTGACGACCGATCAGGATCGCTTCCCGCTCGTCGGCCGCGAGATAGTCGGCGAGACCCGAGACCCGCGCGTGCATGTCGGCCCCGCCGAGGCTCTCGTCGTCGACGTCCTCGTTGATCGCCATCTTCACCAGCGGCGGGCCACCGAGGTAGACGGTGGCCGCGTCCGCGACGAGCACCGTGTACTCGCTCAGGCCGGGTACGTACGCACCGCCTGCCGTGGAGCTGCCGAAGACCAGCGAGATCGTCGGGATGCCGGCGGCGGACAGGCGGGTCAGTTCCCGGAAGATCTGTCCGCCCGGGACGAAAATGTCGGCCTGGCGGGGTAGATCAGCCCCGCCGGACTCGACGAGGGTCAGGACGGGAAGTCGGTTCCGTTCCGCGATCTCCAGCGCTCGCAGCTTCTTGGCCACCGCGGCCGGGTTGAGCGATCCGCCCTTCACCGTCGGCTGGTGGGCGATCAGCATGCACTCGACGCCGGACACCGGCCCGATGCCGGTGATCAACCGCCCCCCGGGCTGTCCGTCGGGTTCGTGCGCTCCGGCGTAGCAGGAGAGTTCGAGGAAGGGCGCGTCCTCGTCCAGCAGGAGGTCGATGCGCTCGCGGGCGAGCAGCCGACCACGTCCGTGATGCCGGGCCACCGAATCGGAGCCGCCCGCCGCCAGCACCTCGGCTGCGAGCTCCTGCAGCGGGGACATCGCGGCGAGCATCGCCGCCGCGTCCAGCGCATACTGCGGCGAGGTGGTGTCGAGCGCGGTGCGCAGCGTTGCCATCGAGTCCAGTTCCGTCCGGGTTTCAGGTAGCGAGTCCGCCGTCGACCATGAGTTGCTGACCGGTGATGAACGACGCTCGAGTGGACGCGAGGAACGCGACAGCTTCCGCGACCTCCTCCACCCGGCCCAGGCGGCCCAGGGGGGTGAAGTCGGTGGCGAGCGCGAGCAGGTCGCGGGTGGCGGGGTCCTCCCGCATGGGCGGCACCATGCCGCCCTCGATCACCCCTGGGCCGACCGCGTTCGCTCGGATCCCGTAGGCGGCCTCCTCGGTGGCCAGCATCCGGATCATCATGGCCACCGCGGCCTTCGGTGTCGCCGACAGCGCGTCGGTGGGGACCGTGCGATCGACCGCCGCCGTGATCAGCGCGGTGATGGAGCCGCCGCCACCTGCGCGCAGAGCGGGTACGACGCCCTTGGCGATCGTGAAGAACCCGGTCACGTCGGTCTTCATCACACCGGCGAATTCCTCGGCGGTGAAGTCCACCAACGGTCGAGTCCGGAAGAGCTGACCGGTAGCCACGACCACCGTGTGGATGCGTCCGTGCTCGCCCAGCCCGGCCTCCACCACCGCTGCGACATCAGCGCTCGCCGTCGCATCGCACGCCAACGGTGTCGCCTTGCGTCCGAGTTCGCGGATCGACGCGGCCAACTCTTCGGTCTCGGCGGCTCGGGAGCGGTAGGTCAGGACAACGTCACAGCCCCGCTGGGCGAGCAGGCCCGCGGTGGCGGCGCCCAGGCCGCCCGAGGCACCGAAGACGATGGCGCACCCGGCCTCCGGGAACTCCGGCAGCTGTACGCCGTATCGAGAACTCATTGTCACTCTCGCCTTCTCGATCGACCGATTCAGCGGTGCACGGTGCCGAGCAGCGCCGCCGGGACGGTGACCGGCATGCTCAGCAGGAATTGCGAGAACGTCTTGCCCTGCGCGTCGAACCGCAGGGACGCGGCGCCCCCGCCGCCCAGACTCTCGTGCAGCAGGAAGTTCAGCGCCAGCAGGTTCGGCAACTCGAAGCGGTCGACGGCGCCGGCGCACACGTCCTTGAACTGTTGGGCGACCACATCGGCAGTGATGCTCGCCCGGATCCAGGAATAGATCTCGGGACTGCGGGCGCGGATGCCGATGTTGGCCGTGTCGCCCTTGTCCCCGGAGCGGCCGATGCACAACTGCAGCAATGGCACCGTGACCACGTCCGACGCCGGAAGCTTGACCGCGTCGTCGGCCGGAGTTGCCTTGTGCAACGGAGCCGTGGCCGCGCGCACGTCGGTGTAGGCCGACGCGGCCGCGGAGACCTCCTCGGTGCTGCCGTCCACCGTCACGGTTGCCTTGACCAGATCGCGCGGGATGAGCGCCGGCCAGTGGGCGACGACCTCCGCGGTGCGGGGACGGCCCTGATCGGCAGGCACCGCGATGCCGGGCATCGACTGCAGCAGGCATCCCACGACCTGCGGGGCGAAGTCACGCTCCAACAGCGCTCGGTCCGCGCTTCGAGCTCCTACCTGGACCAGGACCTCGCCCGGCTCCTCCGCTGCGAGCGGCGGGTGGGCGCCGTCCCAGCCGAGATAGTGCGTCGAGGTCTCCGCGTACTGTTCCCGTTCCCCGGCGCTCGACCAGAAGATCTCGGCGGCCTTGTGCGCCTTGCGGAGCGTGTCGGGACCGGCGACGAGCCAACGGCCGACGCATCGGTAGCCGTCGGAGAAGGAGACCGCGACCTTGAGCAGTTCCGGCGGCGCCTGGCCCTGCACTCCCGAGACCCGGACCCGGTCGGGTCCTTCCTGGGTCAGCGCGATCGAGTCGAACCGCGCGATGCAGTCCGGCGACAGATAGGCGGGCCCGCCCATCTCGTAGAGCAATTGCTCCGAGACGGTGTGGACGCTGACCAGGCCGCCCGTGCCGGGATGCTTGGTCACGACGAAGCTGCCGTCCGGGTGCGCCTCGACCAGCGGATAACCCATCCGCCGGTGGTCCGGGACCAGGTGCCAATCGGTGAAGTTGCCGCCGGTGCACTGGCAGCCGCACTCGATGATGTGTCCGGCGACCACGCCCGCCGCGAGGGAGTCCCAGTCGTCCCAGGCCCAGCCGAAGTGGTGGATCATCGGAGCCAACGCCAATGACGTGTCGGTGACGCGGCCGGCCACGATCACATTCGCGCCCAGTTCGAGCGCCCGCACGATCGGCGCGGCCCCCAAATACACATTCGCTGACTGCACACAGTCCCGGATGTCGCCGAGGGGATGACCGGTCTCCATGTTGGTCAGCGTCTGGCCGGAGTCCAGCAGCCCGTCCAGGTCCTCGTAGAGATCGTCACCGGAGACGACGCCGAGCTTCACCCGGTCCGCGACGCCCAGTTCCTCCGCGAGCCGCTCCACCGCCGCCGCGCAGGCGTGGGGGTTCACCCCGCCCGCGTTGGCGATGATCCGGATGCCCTTCTCCACGCACGGCACGAGGACGTCCCGCAGTTGGGTGAGGAAGTCGCCGGCGTAGCCGAGCTCAGGTCGTTTCGCCTTCTGCTTCTGGAGGATCGCCATCGTGACCTCGGCCAGGTAATCCATGACCAGGTAGTCGATCGGGCCACCCTCGACCTGACGGCGGGCGGCGGTCGGGTCGTCACCCCAGAAGCCGCCGCAGTTGGCGATCACGATTCGGTCGTTCATGGCGCCTGCCCACCTTCCGAGGTCGCGTGGAAGCATCGGACCATGAATTGACTCATCAGTCAACTTCTCCGGCGATGGTTGGGGCTCGCGACACGCTGCAGCAATGACGTCGGCCGGGCCGTGGAGCGCTGCTATTCTGACTGTTTGGTCAACTTGCAAGGAGTGTGGATGGCACGTCGAACCGCCGCGGCGGCCGAGGACAAGCCCAGGAGCCGGGTGGCCAAGGCGCCGGCGATTGCGAAGGCTCCCGCTCCGGCCGGTAACGGAACCTTCGGTGCGGCCCCTACTCCGATGACTTCCCGCGGGCGCCGGACCCGCGCGGCGTTGGTGGCCGCGGCTCGAGATGCCTTCGAGGAGCTCGGTTTCCGGGACGCTCGGATCTCCGACATCGCCGAGCGCGCCGGTACGTCCTACGGCGTCTTCTACCACTACTTCGAGTCCAAGGAAGAGATCCTCGACGAGCTCTTCACCAGCGTCACCGGCGAGATGTACGTCGCTTCTCAGCACCCCAGCGACACCGACGAAAATCCCGTCGAGAAGATTCGCGCCGCGAACCGTCAGTACCTCACCGTGGCGGCACGCAACGCGCGACTGATCGCCATGCTGGACGAGTTGGCCTTCCGTGAACCGCGATTCCGCGACCTCAAGCTGCGCATCCGTGAGTCCTTCGTGCGACGCAACGAGGCCGGGATCCGGCGGCTCCAGGAGCGCGGGCTGACCGATCCCGCCCTGGACGCGCACATGGCCGCCAGCATGCTCGGCGGGATGATCGAGCACTTCAGCATGCTGTGGTTCGTGCACGGCGTCGCGTACGACGAGGAAGTGGCGGTCGAGACGCTCACCCGGCTGTGGGCCGGAGCGATCGGGTTGTCGCTGAAGTAGCGCAGGCCCCCCGACTGGGCGACCATGCTTGCCGCGCGGCGCCCGATGAGCAATTGCCCGCGCATCTAAAGCGCCGGTCGTTCGCCGGGCACAAGCCAGCGAGACTATTTCATCGCTGTTGCTTGACCATTGACGACCATATTCGAACATATACTCGACTCATGCTCGCACCTCAGCCCCTGCCATCCGGGCTGGACACCGTGCCGCCGTTGCCGGACCTGGCTGCTGCGTTGGCTGCTGTCGACCCGCGGTCGGTGTGCGGTTACGACACGGTGAGCGGGATGCGGGCCGCCCGGCGGCTGAAGAACGCGGCATCGGCGGCGGAGTTCGCGTGGGTCGTGGAGGTCGCGACCCGCCGGCGGGGCGGGGTGTCGACCGTGTCGCGGTTGCAGATCCCGCACGAGCACGCCGTCGATGAGGTCCGCGCCGGGCTGGGCCTGTCGGTCACGGGCGCGGGCAAGCTGCTCGCAGCGGCCTGGGACGCGATCAAGCGGCTGCCCGAGATCCACGCGGCGATGGCTTCAGGTGGCCTGGACCACGAGCGGGCCGCGGCGCTGGCGGACTGGACCGGTGAGCTCTCCGGGGAGCACGCTCACGCGGTGTGCGCCGAACTGCTCCCCCGCGCCGTCCTCGACGCCGAGGAACAGTTGCCCACGCATCTGCTGATCAAGGAGATCGCGACGATCGCGATGGCCCTGGACCCGACCTGGGCCGAACGTCGCTACAAAGAGGCCCTGCGCCGGCGCAAGGTGATCGGGCGGATGAACCCCGACGGCACCGCGGACCTGTCCGGGCAGCAACTCGAGCCGCACCGGGTCGCCGCCGCGTGCGGACGACTCAACGAACTCGCCCGCGCCGCCAAACGCGACGGCGACCCACGCCCGATCGACCACCTCCGCGCCGACCTGCTGCTCGGCATGCTCGACGGCACCTACGAAGGCCTCACCGACACCGAGATCTTCGCCGCCCTCGCAGCCACCCGACCCGGCATGCCCACCCCGGACGCACCCGCCCCCGCACCGAATCCGGCCGCCGGGAAGGAACTCGTGCGGTGGATCGGCGCCGAGACGACGACACCGTCGGCTGCCTCGTCGTATCCCGTCGGGCGTACGGCTGAGTCGCCGATGGCCGGTGTGCAGATGCGGATCCGGATGACCACCCTGCTCGGCCTGGATCGCGCCCCCGCGGAGATCGCCGGCTGGGCACCGATCCACGCCGACTACGCGCTGGACCTCATGGGCCTGATGAGCGCAGCACAGTGGCGCTACGCCCTGACCGACGACGACGGGCACCTCATCGGGTCCGGGCTGATCTTCACCCGCCCCCAAGGCTGGGGCCGCCGCAGGATCCGTCACCGGGGCGTCGTGGACATCCTCGTCCCCGCCTCCCTGCTCCGTGACCTGATCACCGGCCCCCTCGACGGCATCGACCTCGTCGACCCGGACCAGTTCCGCACCTGGCACCCCGTCCTGCTGGCCCTGGCCGACCGGATGCGTAACCCCAAGGCGCTGCCCGACGACAGCAACAAGCGCATGCCCGGACACGGCCTACGTCGCGCCATCGAACTGGACAAGCCCCGCTGCATCGGCGTCGGCTGCGGACGCCCCTCCCGCCGCTGCGAGATCGACCACCGCCACGACCACGCCCGAGGCGGGCGCACCGTCGACGCCAACCTCGAGCCCGCCTGCGGACGTGACCACGGTCTGAAGACCAAGGGCGGTTGGAGCCTGCACACCTGGACCAACAAGGGCTACCGCTGGTGCACCCCACTCGGGCGCCACTACATCGTCTCGGTCCCCCCGGTCATCGCGAGAATGCCCGCCGCCAGGCCCGACTTCTGGATCGAGGACCACAACAACCGCCCCGACCCCAAGGCTCACGTCGACCACGAAGGCATCCCCTGGCAGGCCTCCCGCATCTGGCGCCCCACCGGCCCCCAACCACCACCGGACGTGGACATCGTTTACACGACCCCATCCGGCTACGACGAAGAACCGCCCTTCTGATCCAGCCTCACGGCGACCCGCTCAGGCCGGCGAGCGATGCGATTGCTGTGCGGTTCGTCGCCGCGCCGCCGATCATCGCCAGCGCTGAGCGCGCCCGGCGGTAGTACAGGTGCGCCTCGTGTTCCCAGGTGAAGCCGATCCCGCCAAGGACGTGGATCGCGGCCTCAGTCTGCGTGCGGTACGCCTCGCCGGTGCGCAGCGCGGCCACGCGGCCGGCGAGCAAAGCCTCTGACGAACCCTCGTCCGCGGCGCACGCGGCCCAGCGCGCTGCGGCCCTACTGCTCTGCGCCGCCGCGTAGATGTCCACGCATGCATGCGCGACCGCCTGAAACTCGCCGATCAGCCTGTCGAACTGCTTGCGCGTCTTCGCGTACTCGACGCAGGTCTCGGCGCACCACTCGAGTCCGCCGACCGCCTCGGCCGAGACCGCCAGGCGCAGGTGGGCCTCGACCGCGGCGGCGGCAGTGGTCGCTTCACCGGCTTCCCCGACCGGGACGGCGCGGACGCCATCCAGCGTCATTCGGCCGAAACGCCGGGTCAGGTCCAGCCCCTGCAGCTGATCCACCGTCAGGCCCGAGGCGTCGCGCTCCACCGCGAACAACGACAACCCCGCCTGAGTGGTGGCGCAGCAGAACAGGACATGGGCGACGTGGGCACTCAGCACGAAGTCGTGGCGACCGGTCAGCGTCCAGCCATGCTCGTCACGGCCGGCCTGGATCGCGGGCTGCCCACTCGGCAGAGCGAAAGTGGCGACGGTCGCGCCCTGGGCGATCGACGGCAACCACCGCTCATTGGCCGCGACATCGCCCGCGGTGATCAGGCCGGTGCTGGCCAGCGACGTCGACAGGAACGGACCCGGGAACAGACTGCGACCGAGCTCGGTGTGCACGGTGTTCACCTCGGCCATACCCAGGCCCAGACCGCCGAACTCTTCCGGCACCGTCAGGCCGCACAGCCCCAGGTCCTCACCGACCACCTTCCAGGTGGCGGCGGCGAAGCCGTTGTCGGTCTCCAACGACGAGCGCAGCTCGGCAGGCGCAAGGAGGTCCGCGGCCATGGCACGCAGGGCCGAGGCGAGGTCGCGTTCGTGCTCGCGGGGTACCAGCGCCTCACTCGAGACTGTCATCTCCGGTTCACCTGCCCCGTTCTCAGTTCGGCTTCGGAAGGCCGAGGACGCGTTGGGCGACGATGTTGCGGATGATCTCGTCGGTGCCACCGCCGAACCGGTAGCCCGGGGCACCGAGCGTGACCGCGTTCCACGCGTAAGTCCCCCACGCCCCGGTGTCGACCACGCCCACCGGACCGAGCAGATCTCCGACGAAGTCGCCCACGCGGCGCATGTTGTCCGAGAGCGCGAGCTTGTTCAGCGCGATCTCCGGCCCGGGCGCCGAGCCCGAGCGGGCCTGCGCGGCCATCACCTCGTTGGTGTACCTGGCCACGCGTAGGTGGGAGAGAAGCTCGCCGAACTCCTGGCGGACCAGCGGATCGTTCTCGCGCTCCATCGCGCGGATCAGACCCAGGAACCGTTCGGTGGACAGGATGCCGACGCCACCGAAAGAACTGTTGCCCATCGCGTTGCGTTCGTGGGCGAGCGTGGTCAACGCGACCTTCCACCCGTCGCCCTCGGCACCGAGCCGAGCCGAGTCGGGCACCACGACGTCGTCCAGGAAGACCTCGTTGAACGCCGCCCCGCCGGTCATCTGACGCAGCGGTCGGACCTGCACACCCCGCGCGTGCATGTCGACGATGAAGGCGGTGAGGTTCTTGTGCCGGGGCTCGGGCGCGGTACGGCAGATGATCTCGCCGATGTCGGCCAGGTGAGCCCCGGAGGTCCAGACCTTCTGCCCGGTGATCCGCCAGTTGTCCCCGTCGCGCACGGCCTTGCAGGAGATCGACGCGAGGTCGGACCCGGCTCCGGGCTCACTGAACAGCTGACAGGCAATCAGATCGCCACTGTAGAGAGCGGGTAGCAGCTCCCGGCGCTGCTCCTCGGTCCCGAACTGTCGGATGGTCGGGGCGATCATGCCCAGCCCGATGGTGAGCGAGCTGTCGCCGACCACCTCGAACCCGCGAGTCAATCCCTCGAACGCACGCCGGTACGCGGCCGGTAGGCCGCCGCCGCCGTACTCCGTCGGCCCGTCGATCCAGCCGTATCCGGCGTCCCACAGGTCACGACGCCATCGCCGGATTGCGGGCAGAGCGTCGACCTCGGCGTCGGGGTCGGGCTCCTGGAAGACGCGGACCTCGTCGGACCCCACGCCCCACTCGAACCGACCGTTGCCGCTCAGGTCGCGGCGGGAGTAGCGGGCCGCGAGCCACTCCTCCGCGGCCCGGCGGAACTCATCCAGGCCCAGCGCATGGGTGCTCGATTCGCTCACGGAAACCAGCCTAGAGAAAAATACTCTAGAAGTCGAGTATCGGAGTCTGGACTATTTCCGTCCCGGTGCAGCAGGATGGGCGCATGGAGTTCGAGTGGGGCTCGGAGATCACCCGCAGAGCGGCGGGCGTCCCCTTCCTCATGTACTCCCCCCGCCGTACGCACGTCGCAGATCTGCTGCTCGACGCCGATCATTGGGCGGACCGGACCCATCTGGTCCAGGGCGACCGGCGGCTCACGTTCGCCGACGCTTTCGCAGCGATCGACGCGGCATCCGCCGAACTCGCTCGCCGGGGGGTGCGAGACGGCGACCGAGTGCTGTTGCAGGCCGCCAACTCACCGGAATGGGTCGTTGCGCTGTGGGCAGCCGTCAAGCTCGGTGCCGTCGTCGCACTGGGCAACTCGTGGTGGAGCGCTGCGGAGGTCGACCACGCGGTGGCCCTGGTCGAACCCGCGCTGGTGATCGCCGACCGGGACCGGGCGGCCCTGATCCCTGGTCACGTCGCCTGTTGGGCGATGGAGGACGTGCTGCACGCCACCGCCGGTGAGGTGCCGCCTCGACCGGACATCGACGAGGACTCCCCCGCACTGATCGTGTTCACCGCGGGCACCACCGGTGCGGCCAAGGGCGTGACCCTCGCGCACCGCTCGGTGATCGCGAACATCCACAACCTGCTCGTGTCCGCCAAGCGCCTGCCGCATCAGATCGACTCGGGCCGCGCCCAGATCGTCAGCCTGCAGAGTGGGCCGCTTTTCCACATGGGCGGCGTGCAGTCCCTGATCCTCAACCTCATCGGCGGGGCCACCGTGGTGTTCCTGTCCGGCCGGTTCGATGCCGGTGAGGTGTTGCAGTTGATCGAGCGCGAACAGGTGAACGTCTGGGGCGCCGTGCCCACCATGGCCGCGCGCGTGGTGGAGCACCCCGAGGTCAACACTCACGACCTCAGCTCGGTGCGGTCCATCTCGATGGGAGGCGCACCGGTCCAACCGTTGCTGATGGAACGGTTACGCCGCCACTTCCCCTCGGCACACAAGGGCATGTCGACCGTCTACGGCATGACCGAGACCGGTGGCACCGTCGCCGCGGCCGGCGGAGCATTGATGGCCGAGCACCCGACCACGGCAGGAAAGCCGTTGGCGGTCGTGGAGCTACGCATCGACAGCCCCGACGCGCACGGGGACGGCGAGATCGTGGTCCGTACCCCAGGGCAGATGCTGGGCTACTGGGGCGACGCGGAGGCCGACCTGCTCGACCACGACGGCTTCGTGCACACCGGCGACCAGGGCCGCTTGGTCGACGGGCTCCTGTTCGTCACCGGCCGTCTCAAGGACCTGATCATCCGTGGCGGCGAGAACATCGCGCCCGCCCACGTGGAGGCCGCGCTGCTCTGCCACGAGCAGGTACAGAACGCCGCCGTGTTCGGCCGTCCCGACGATGTCTTCGGTGAGACCGTGGCGGCCGTGGTCCAGATGGAGGACGATGCCGGTGTGCGGGTCGAGGACCTCGTGGAGCACCTGCGTCCCCGCCTGGCGAAGTTCGCCGTCCCCACGCACTGGTGGATCCGCAGCGAACCGTTGCCGATGATCGCCAGCGGCAAGACAGACAAGCGAGCCCTGGCCGCCAGTTGGCCGGTCGAAGAAGGGAAGCCCGACGATGCGTCTTGAATACGACCGCAGGAAGTGCCGCGCGATGGGGTTCTGCGAGGCGGAGGCCCCGGAGCTGTTCGTGATCCACGAGTACGGCCGGCTCGAGATCAAGGTCGAACACCCGACGGAGGATCAGCTCGCCGTGGTGCGGGCGGCAGTGGCCGCCTGCCCCACGGAGGCGCTGAGCCTTGTCGAGGATTGAGCTGTCGGACTCAGACGTGCGTCTTGAGGAACGCGGCCAGGTCGTCGAGCACCTCGTCCTTGTTGGTCTCGTTGAAGATCTCGTGCTGCGCGCCACGGTAGACCCGGCTCAACGCGTTGTTGCCGAGTGTGCGGTCGGCGGCAACCTTCGTGGCAGCCAGCGGCGCGAGGACGTCCGCCTCGCCGTGCATCCAGAGCACGGGGAGCTCCAGCACCGGTCCGGCCGCGATGGCGTCAACGCCGGCGAACAGAGCGAGCAAGGTCTCTCGCTTGAACGGCCCGTGCCAGACAAGCTCGTCGGCCAGGTAGGCCTCCCCCACCGCCGGATCGCGGGACAGGATGGCCGGATCGATCGGCACCTCCGGCAGCGGATCCATCTCCAGCAGGGCGGCGATGCCGGGGTTACCGCCGATCGCCGGTCCGGACAGGGCCAGGGCCGCGAAGCCAGGATGCAGCTGCGCGTAGCGGGTCGCGATGATCCCGCCCATCGAGTGGCCGAGCACCGCCGTCGGAACGCCCGGGTGTTCTGCCCGCGCAGTCTGCGCCACCAGTTCGAGGTCTCCGACGGCCGCGTCCAGGTCGGCGACCAGTGCACGTTCCCCGTCCGAGCGACCGTGCCCGAGATGGTCCGGGGCGTACACGACCGCACCGTCGCCGACGAGTCTCGCGGCGACGTGCTCATAGCGGCCGGAGTGCTCCCCGTACCCGTGCGCCAGCAGCACGACGCGGGAGGCCGAGCCCTCGGGTGCCCACCGGCGAACGAACAGGTTGCCCGCCGAGCCGGCCAGGTTCAGCTCCATGGCGATCACGAGTGCTCCTCCGTCGACGGCGCCATCGCGTCGACCTTCTGTGTGAACTCCAGAACGGTCCGCACGACGAGTGCGGGGTCGTCGTACATCGGGACGTGGCCGACGCCCTGCAGATGGACCAACTCCGCGTGCCCGATCCCGGCCACGAACGGCACGCCGTAACGCTTGTAGGGGATGGTGCGGTCCTTCACCGGCCACGCGACGCGCACCGGACAGTCGGCCTCGATCGCCTGCTTGCCCAGCGGTCCGGTGACATGCAGGCTCTCGAGCAGACCGTCCAGCACCGTGCACGCCGCGAGGTCCGCGGTCATCCCGGCGAGCTCCTCGGCGGGAATGAGGTCGCCACGGTTCATCGCGGGCCGCAGCATCGCCTTGCGCACCTTCGGCCTGGCCATCATTCGCTCGACGGACGGTCGGCCCGCGGAGCGCTTGGCCATCCGGAGCATCCGGCCGACCCGCTTCAGGTCGCGGGGCCGGGTCCAGCTTCCGGCCGGGGCGATGGCCACGACCGACAGCGCGCGGCCGCGCGCCGCGAGCTCGCAGGCCAGCCAGCCTCCGAGGGAGTTGCCGACCAGATGCGCACGCGCGATGCCCGCGGCGTCGAGGCGGGCTTCCATCTCATCGGCAATGGGCTTGATGCCGCTCGGTCCCGCGGCCAGCGCCGGGGCACCCCGGTGGCCGACCAACGTCGGCGCGTAGACGGCATGCTTCGCCTCCAACCCCGGCAGCACCGGGCGCCAGACACGCCACGAGCCGTTGAGTCCGTGCAGCAGCACCAGGGGCGTCCCGGTCCCACCCAGATACGCGTCGGTCAGGGGCTCAGTCACAAATCCTCCAGAACTGCGGTCACCGATGGGTGGTGGGTGGGAAGTCGGGTCCGCCCAGAGCGAGGACCTCGTCGAAGCCCGCGCACAGTGCGTCCATGAAAAGCGCGCCCTCCGTAAAGGCTGCGGCGTCGTAGTTCACACCCACACAAGCAATCTGACCATGCGTCACCAAAGTGATCATTGCCGGACAGCCGGGCAGCGGCCCATAGCCGTACATGCGCTCGACGCGCGCCCCTGCCAGGTAGACGTCCTCCCTGGCCCCGGGCACGTTGCTCGCCTGCAGGTCGTTCGCCTTGGTCATGTTGCCGATCGCCGTGGCCAGCGCCGCGGCCGGGAGGCGGGCCAGTACGGGCCCGAGGACGTTGAGGTTGTTCATCGCGGGTTCCTCGCGAGCCGCGCGCACCTGCTCGCCGATGATCCCCATCCGCGCCACCGGATCCGTGACGTCGATCGGTCCTGCCAGCCGTGCCGATGCGATCGCGTTGCCGCCACCGCTCGCGTCCTCCGCGGCGCGCAGGGAGATCGGGATCGCGACCGGGATCGGGCCGACCGGCTCCCCCATCGCCTCGTGGTAGCGCCGGTACCCGCCCATCAGGGCGGCGAGATAGGCGTCGTTGAGTGAGCCACCCGCCGCCTTGGAGGCGCGACGGAGCGAGTCGAAGTCGACGTCGAGCGCGCCGAAGCGCCAATTGGCACTGCGGCCCGCGAGCAGCGGTGATGGCGTCGCCTGCGGTGGTGCGAACACGCGACGCAGCGAGGTGCCGTACGCGACGCCGTTGCGCAGCGCCGGGATCGGTGCCCGCATCGCCTTACCGGCCACCGACCCGACCTTGCGCATCTGGCGCGGAGCCGCCCCTACGCGATCGCGCGCGTCGGCGGCGATCGCCCCGAGGGCCCCGATCGTCGGTTCCGGGTCGTAGGGCGCGAGGTAGGCCACGTTCCCGCGTGCCGGTGCATGCAGGTGGGTGAGCATCAGCATGAAGCCCAGCCCGTCGGAGATCGCGTGGTGCACCTTGAAGATGAAGGCGGATTTCCCCTCGGGCAGGCCCTCGACCAGCGTCGACTCCCACAGGGGGCGGGCCCGGTCGAACGCACTCATCGCGATCTGTTCCGCCGTGACCATGAGGTCGGCGAACTCCGCGCCCTCGGGCAGCCGCATCCGGCGCACGTGGAAGTGCAGGTCGAAGTTCGGGTCCTCGGTCCAGCGAGGTGCGGCCAGCCCCAGGGGTGCCTCGACGACGCGCTGGCGCAGTCGGGGAACCGATCGGATCACCCGTTGATGGGTGGCCATGAACGCGTCCCAGTCCGCCTGACCGTCGAGCACCTCCACCGCGACGCAGGTGGAGCGCAGCGTGGAGGCCGTCTCCCCCTTCCACATCAGGACCTCGAAGGCATTCATGGAGTTGCTGCCGTCGCCCCAGACCGCATCGGCCGTCATCGCGACCCCTCCGTGCTCATCGGGTCGAGCGGCGGCGGGGCAGGTCGCCCGGGCCAGCGCTCGATGGTCTGCACGAACAGTTGGCGGACCTCGTCGACGTGCTTGGCGATGTTCTCGGCCTGCCAGCCGTCGGTCGAGATCGGTTCGTGCACGACGACCTCCACCGTGCCCGAGCGCACCGACTTCGAACCGCGCCACTGCACCTTGGCCACGTCCTTGAGAACGACCGGCACGATGGGCACGCCGGCCTGCATCGCCAGGTGGAACGCGCCCTTCTTGAACGGACCGAGCTGGGGTGTGGGGGTGCGGGTGCCCTCCGGCGAGATCACCATGGACAGGCCCTCGTCGCGGATCTTGTCCACGGCCGGCCGCATCGCCTCGATGGCCTTGCCGGAGTCGGCGCGGTCGAGGAAGGCGACACCGGCGATCTGGAAGAACTGGCCGAAGCCGGGGATATTCTTCGCTTCCTTCTTCGCCATCCCGCTCATCTGCTCGCGAACGAGCTTCATCATGACGACGGCGTCGACGTTGCTCTGGTGATTGAAGATGAACACCGCCGGGCGGTGCGACCAGAGGTGCTCCTTCCCGGAGATGATGTCGACGTCGACTCCGGCGAGCGCGAGGCTGACGTCGGAGCCGAGCCCGAGGACGGTGTCCACTCCCTGCTGGCGGGAGCGGTTGAGCAGCCCGACGCCGAGCCCGACGCCGAAGGCACCGGCCCAGGCGCCGTAGAAAGCACCGGTGCGCGCGATGTCGACCACGCCCGGACGCTTGCCCCGCGGCACGCATTCGAGGGTGTCCCAGCCCCGACGTTCGGCCTCGGCCCGCAGTTTGTCATCGGGTGCGACGGCGATCGGATTGCCGACGGCGGCGAGGAAAGCGACATCCTCGCCGCCGTTGCTGTAGGCGAAGCTGCGGGTCATGTCGATGCCGCGCTCACGGGCGAAACCGACCGCGGCCCGGGCCTTGTTCTCCGCCCACAGCGCGGTTCCCTCGGTGCGACCGGTCAGCAGACCGTCGCGGACCTCGAGCTTGGTGCACAGCACCGTGTCGGCACCGATCGCCTTCGCCATCGGCTCCACCTGGAATCGCGTGGCCGACGACGCCAGGACGACGGTGTGTCCCATGGCCTTGTGGGCCTGGGTCAGCTCCCACGTCTCGTGCTGGAGCTTGCCCGCGATCTCGGATTTGAACAGCGAGGCCCCGAGCTTCTCCAGTTCCTCCTCGGTCTTGCCGTTCCACGTCGCCAAGGACAACTCGAGCAGCGCCGCGAACTCTTCCTCGGTCTCGATGCCGCGCATCGTCAGCAGCAGCGTCTTTCCCAACTCGATCGGGCCGATCCCGAAGTTCTTGATGCGGTGGTTGTAGAACGTCTTCGCCGAGAACCCGGTGATGACCGTTCCGTCGTAGTCGAAGAACGCCCCGATCTGCGGGCCACGCGGTGCGGCGTAGACCTCCTCCAGCAGGTACTCGAGATTGTCGAAGCTCATGCCTTCACTCCCTTCGGTACGTCCCAGCGATCCAGCACGGCCTCCAACAGGTTCTCCTCCAGCACTGCGATGCGGTCGAGGCGTTGGAGCACCTCGTTGACCTCGACAAGCCACTGGGCTCGGGCCGCCACCAACGTCTCATCGGTCGGCTCGGTCAACTTCCGGTGCGAGGCCAAGCGCAGTGCGGTGGAGTACAACTCCCGGGACACCGAGTCCCCCTGCTTGAGGCGACCACGCAGATACATCTGCTGGCCCAGGCCCAGGCAGTGCAGCAGAAACTCCTCGTTCGGCGACGTCATCGGATCCAGATCGACCAGAGCCGAGGCGACCACGAACTGGGCGTCGAAGAAGGACCGCAATGCCCGGTGGGCCACGAGCAGGTTCGACGCCATCAGCAGTTCCGCCGCCGCGTCGCCGGAGCCGGCACGGGTGGCCCAGTCCTTGTCGATGAGTTCCATCTCGGCGATCAGGTCCTGGCGGAACTGTTCGGTCGGAGGGAAGAAGAACTCGAACTTCAGCAGGTCACGCAGGCGACGCGTCTCATCCCACGCCGCGTGCATCGCCTCGTCGTAGTTCAAGCCGCGCCCCGCGACGTGAAGGATCGCGAGTTCGGTGATGGCCCGCGTGACCAGATGATGGATCCCGCCGTTGCGGTAGAACGCGGCGATGCGGTCCTGCCCTGGCGCGATCGACCAGACGGGCTCGGGCCCGTCTACGAACCCGGTCGCGACGCCGACCTCGACGAGCTTGTCGAGGGCGGCACGCAGACCCGCGTCGGTCCGCAGGGACGTCCCGGTGTCGGCGCAGGGGACGCCACGGCGGTCCAGGTAATCGAGAAGTGGCGCGGACACCCGGGCTACCTCGCTCAGCGTCAGAGCGCGACCGGGGCTGCCGAGCAGGGCGAAGGTGACCAGAGCCGTCGGGGTCACCGGGGTGGCGCGGTTGATGCCGTCGCAGATCTGGAACGCAACCTTCTCCAAGCGGGCCGGGCCGGTTCCCGCGGCGTCCAGCGCCTCGCGCAAGGAGAACGGCTCGCCGAAGCGCACCCACGCGTCACCCCCATGCCGCAGTTGCCCGCGGATGTAGCGGGCGAGCCAGCGGGTGCCCTCCGCGGCCTTCACGCCACCGGTCTGCTCTGCCTCGAGCGCACTCACCTCGTGGAGTTGGTCGTAGGCGATCGAGACGGGGACCAGTGCCACGTCATCGGTGCGCCCGTCGTCCAGCGCGCGCACCAGGTAGGCCAGCAACCCAAGCTTGGGTGGACGCAGCTTGCCGGTGCGGGTCCGGCCGCCCTCGATGTACCACTCGAGGTTGAACCGCTTGCTGGTCAGATATGCCAGGTACTCGCGCAGCGCGAACTTGTAGACCGCGTCGTCGGCGTTCGTGCGCCGGATGAAGATCAGGCCCGCACGCTTGCCCAACGGACCGATCGGCCAGAAGCGCATGTTGTTCCCGCCGAGCACGTGGTTGCGCGGGAAGTCGTGCGAATGCAGCACCTCAGCCAGAACGAGAGGGTCGACGTAGGAGCGATGGGCGGGCAGGAACACCACCCCGGTCTTGCGGCCGGCGACGCGGACCCGCTCCAGGCTCTCGGTGTCGACGTGCACCTTCCAGGTGCGGGCGTGCATCGGGGACAACGCCATGCGGAAGGCATCGATCGCGGCGGGGCTCTGCACCGCCACCAGTTCGTCGAGACAGCCGGCGGCGTCCGTGGCCACCTCGGCCGCGGAGCGGCCGAGCGTCGCTGCCAGGACCTCGACCTGCTCACGGAACGCCGTGGAGGCGGAGATCTGCTCGACCACCTCGCGGGGGACCTTGTACCGGTCGCCGACCAGCTTGCGTTCCGCACGGTCGCAGGCCAGCGCAGCGGCACGCGCGACGTAGGCGGTGAACGGAGTCAGGCCGCCGGTCTCGGCGTCCCAGCGGGCACGCAACTCGGCGACGGTCGCGGGTTCGCCGTGCACGACGTCGGCGCGGCCCGGCGACTGCTTGAGCAAACCGGCCTGCAGCGGCCCGAAGGGCAGACGGGGCGTCAGATGGGCCAACATCTCGACGGGCCGCCGGGACGTGGCCGGCATCGTCGACCAGGAGACCCGGACTGGTACGAGCGTCGTCGTCGCTGCCCAGTCCTCGACGCGGGTGTCTCGGCCGACGTCGATGACCGAGGCACCGTTGCGGTGCGTCCGCGCCCATTCGGCGATCAGGCGGCGTTCGGTGCGCGTGCGGGAGTGAGCCAGCACGACCACTGAAGCGTCGGGGTGCCCGGGTGCCGCATCCTCGTGCAGAGTGAGCATGGTCGGCCCCTCAGATCAATGCACATTGATTCAGCGTCCGAGCGTAGTGCGGCGGCCGGCACCGTCGGAACCGGACGATCCCAACTTCCGGTGCCGGCGATCCCCTCTCGTGAGCGTTCATTTACCGCTCCCGCGCCATCAGCGGCACTCCGGTGCGGGCGGGCAATACCTCGAAAAGGGCACTTGGCTGTTAACCTGTTACTGGTCGATCACGCGACGTCCCGGTCGGTGGGTCGGCGAAGGAGGGCACGATGCCAGGTGCGCTGCGCGATGGCCCGGCGCTCACGCCGCGCCAGCAGGAGTTGCTGGCGGCCGCAGCCACATTGTTCGCCCGAGACGGATACCACGCCGTTGCGATCAACGACATCAGCGCCGCGGTAGGCCTGTCCGGGCCTGCCCTCTATCGGCACTACCCGAGCAAAGAAGCGGTCCTGATCGCCATCTTCGACGAGGCGATCACGACGCACCTCGAGGATGTCGTCGATCTGGTGCGGTCCATCAAGGACCCGCTCCATGCACTGACCGCGATCATCGACAACCACATCGACTTCGTCTTCGGCAAGACCGAGCACATCATCACCTGGCGCATGGAATACCGCAGTTTGCCGGAGAACGAGCGCCATCGCTTGCGCTACCTCCAACGGCTCTACACCGAGGAATGGGTGCGAGCGGTCAGTCAACTCCGCCCCGAACTCACGATCGATCAGATCCGGACCATGTGCCAGGGCGCCATTGGCCTCATCCAATCCGCGACGGAGTTCCAGAACAGACTTCCCCGCGAGCTCGTCGGCCCCACTCTTGCCGCCATGGCGCGGCATGCTCTTATCGGTACGCCGGCCGAGGCGCTGCCGACCGGCGACGCTGGATCGGCGCGCAACAATTCGCACTCTTCGGCCTGACGAACCCTCAGCAACTGATCGATCCCCGACGCGTTTTCCTTCCCCCGCGAGGACGGACACCTATGAGCAAGCGACCCGGCCGGGTCACCGGCAAGGCCGCCAAGCGCAACTCGCCGTGGCGCAAGCCGAAGCTCTGGGGTGTCGCGGCACTGGTCGTGGTGCTCGCCGCGGGCGGCGGTATCGCGTATGTCGCCTTCGACGACTCGGGGTCGGACAAGGTCGTCGACGCAGCTCCGAAGACGGCCGCCCAGTTGTGGCAGGACGGGATCGTCAAAGACATTGCCGCCGCCAGTCAGGGGACTTTGGACTACCTCAAGGTCATCTACGACTGGAACGAGGGAAAGGCCGACTCCAAGCGCGTCAGCGAGGCCGCCGACCAGGCGTTCGGGCGCTACATGGAAGCGCGCGGCCTACTGGCCCAGCAAACCGCTTTCGAGCCGGCGCCACGGGCCCTGCTGGACTATCGCGACACCTTCGAGCTGTACACCGAGACGACTCGGCTGGCGAAACTCGGCGCCGGGATCACCGACGAGAAGCTGCGCAAGCAGGTCCAGAATCAGATTCTGCGGCTCCGCCAGCTCGCGGACCGCTTCTACGACCTCGGCAAGACCGAGGTCACCGGCCCGGAGTTGAAGGGCGGCGACGGCTTCGAGTACGTCCCCACCGCGGAGGTCCCGTCCTTCGCGGGGTCGGGGTCCGCGGCAGGTCCCCCGTTGAGCAGCCCCGGCCCGACGCCGAGCGTCAAGCGTGAGTATCAGGAGACCCGCCCGGAGCAGGACTTCGAGAGCTGGGTGTCGACGGTGCGCAAGCTGACGGTCCCGACCGGCGCGGCGATGGTCGACGCCATCCGCAAGAACGACGAGAAGAAGCTCGGCAGTCTCGCGGTGGCGTTCACCGAGGCTGCGGACGCCCTCTACGGCATTCCCGACCCGCGGGGCAACCGGTACCTGTCGACGCGGATCCAGCTGGGCCTGCTCGTGCAGGCGGAGGCGATGCGGACCGGGCAGATCGCAGCGTTGGCCGCCAAGGACGAACGCGCCGCGGCGACCCGGATCGCCGAGACCCTTGCTCTCATCGGAACCCGAATCTGGGATGCCCGCATCGGCGAACGTCGCATCGAACTCTCGGACGGTCTGCTCGAGCGCAAGCCGGTCTGACCCCTTGTCACTCTGCGTCCGTCCCGCCGGGGCAACGTGAGCCTGCGCGTGCTGCACCGGGCCTGGTCGCGGCCCCCGGCGGCAGAATAATCGGGCCACCTCGCGGCGGTAGCGGCCGAGTGACCTGCTACGACGGGGTTACTGACGCGTCGGTACGCAACGTGCGTCACAGGTCACGGGTTGAGGTCGGGCCAACCCGGAGACGAGTAACCGGAGGGCGACGCCAGTTCCTGCGGCGCCCCGCTTCTATCTGGGGAGGAACACATGAGCCTCAACCGAATGCTCAACCTGATGCGCCGTACCGCCAGCAGCGGTGGCGCGGTCGACAAGCAGTTCGTCGGCAGATCCGGCTTCGCCGGCCGCGCCGGCGGGGACGCTGACTTCTCGGGCGAGACCGGCGCGGAGCGGCGATGGGCGCACCGCGACTGTTGCGCGGGTTGAACCGTCGGATACGCCGAGGCGCCCGCGACAACAAACGTCGTCGCGGGCGCCTCGGGCGTCCGGCTCAGGCGAGCTTGCGCAGGAGTTTCTTGTCGAGCTCCGAGTACGGCGGGTAGACCATCTTGAGGTCCGGCTTGGTCCGCATGATCAGCGTGGCCTTGCGGTGACTGAATGCTTCGTATCCCCACTTGCCGTGGTACGCGCCCTGACCCGACGCACCGACGCCGCCGAAGGGCAGCTGCGGCGCGAGCACGTGCATCGCGATGTGGTTGGCCACTGCTCCGCCGGCCGGGATCTCGGTGAAGACCCGCTGGATCTCCGTCTTGTTGTTGCTGAAGATGTAGGCGGCCAAGGGCTTCTCGCCCGCGTTGACCTTCTTGATCGCCTCGTCGAGGGAGTCGACGTCGATGATCGGCAGGATCGGGCCGAAGATCTCGTAGCGCATCAGGTCCGAGTCGCTGTCCGGGTTGAGGACGACTGTCGGCTCCAGCGCGGTGTTGTCCGGGCTCTCGGTGCCACCGGTCAGCACGGTCTGCCCGTCCAACAGGCCCTTCAGGCGAGAGAACTGACGCCCGTTCACAATCCGCTGGGTCTGCGGTTCGCCCGCGCGGAACTCGGCGATCGTCGCGGTGAGCAGCTCCGCGAACTCCTCACGCACCGAACGCTCGACCAGCAGATAGTCCGGTGCGACGCAGGTCTGGCCGGAGTTCAGCAGCTTGCCGAACGCGATGCGCCGGGCAGCGACCTTGAGGTCGGCGTTCTTGGTCACGATGACCGGGCTCTTGCCGCCGAGCTCCAGCGTGCACGGGGTGAGGTGCGGCGCGCAGGCCATGGCGATCTTGCGGCCGATCTCGGTCCCGCCGGTGAAGAAGACGTGGTCGAGCTTGGTGTCGATGAGCGCAACCGTGGCCTGGGCCTCGCCCTCGACGACCGTGACTGCGTCGGCGTCGAGGTACTCGGGGATGAGCCGAGCCAGCGCGGCGGAGGTGGCCGGCGCGTGCTCGGACGGCTTGATGACCACCGTGTTGCCCGCGGCCAGTGCGCCGATCAGCGGGCCGAGGGTCAGGTAGAAGGGGTAGTTCCACGGGCCGATGATGAGCACGGTGCCCAGCGGCTCGTAGTGGTAGGCGCCCTTGCCGGGCATCAGCGCCAGCGGCACCCCGGTGCGCGTCGGCTTCATCCACTTCTTCAGGTGCTTGAGGGCGTACTCGGCCTCGCCTACGGTCGAGGCGATGTCGCCGAACCACGACTCGTGCGGGGTGCGCCCGAGGTCGGAGGCCAGGGCCGCGGCGACCTCGTCCTCCCGCTCGGAGACCAGCGCGACGATGCCCTCGAGCTGGCGCTTGCGCCACTCCAGGGTCCGGGTCCGCCCGGAGGCGAACGTCTCGCGCAGCCGGCCGACGACGGCGGCCGCTTCCTCCGCCGACAGGTCGGCGATCGGTCCGCTTGCGTGCTCGACAACAGAGGTCATGGGGCCGCCTTCGAGAAAGTGACTCGCGAGTAACCAAAGCCCGACCTTATGACGAACAGGCCCGCGCTGTCACCGTGGCCGACGCACTGTTTCGTGCCCCCTCCCACCTCAGGGGGCACGATTCACCACCGGCGAGAGACCTCAGCCACCGGCCTTCGAGTCGGTCATCTGGCTCCGGATCGCCTCGGTCACCGCCGGGTCCAGCAGCGTGGTCTGGTCACCCAGGTCCCGGCCCTCCGCGATGTCCTGCAGCAGGCGGCGCATGATCTTGCCCGAGCGGGTCTTGGGCAGCTCCGGCGCGACGACGATCTGCCGCGGCTTCGCGATCGGCCCGATCTCCTTGGCCACGTGGTTGCGCAGCTCCTGGATGAACGCCTCGCCCGACTGTTCCGCGGTGACGCTGCCCTTCGGGGTCACGAACGCGACGATCGCCTGCCCGGTGGTCGCGTCGAGGGCTCCGACGACGGCCGCTTCGGCGACCCAGGGGTGCCCGACCAACGCGTGCTCGACCTCGGTGGTGGAGATGCGGTGCCCGGAGATGTTCATGACGTCGTCCACGCGCCCGAGCAGCCACAGGTCGCCGTCGTCGTCGAGCTTCGCGCCGTCGCCGGCGAAGTAGGTCCCGGCGAACCGCGACCAGTAGGTCTCCTTGTAGCGCTCCGGGTCGCCCCAGATCCCGCGCAGCATCGAGGGCCACGGCTCGGACAGGACGAGCAGTCCACCGCCACCGATGCCGACAGGCTTGCCGTCGTTGTCGACGACCTCCGCGGCGATCCCGGGCAACGGACGCATGGCCGCGCCGGGCTTGGTGGAGGTGACGCCCGGCAACGGGCTGATCATGATGGCGCCGGTCTCGGTCTGCCACCAGGTGTCCACGATCGGAGCGTTACCGCCGCCGACGTAGGTGCGGTACCACATCCACGCCTCGGGGTTGATCGGCTCACCGACCGAGCCGAGCACCTTCAGCGACGACAGGTCGTAGGGCTCGAGAAGTTCGTGGCCCCACTTCATCAGGGTGCGGATCGTGGTCGGGGCGGTGTAGAGAATCGAAACCTTGAATTCCTCGATGATCTTCCACCAGCGGTCCTGATCCGCCGGGTGCGGCGTGCCCTCGTACATGATCGACGTCGCACCGTTGCACAGCGGTCCGTAGACGATGTAGCTGTGCCCGGTCACCCAGCCGACGTCGGCTGCGCACCAGTAGATGCTGTCGTCCTTCAGGTCGAAGACGTTGCGGTGCGTCCACGCGACCTGGGTCAGGTAGCCACCCGTGGTGTGCAGGATGCCCTTGGGCTTAGCGGTGGTGCCTGAGGTGTACATGATGTACAGCGGCTGCTCGGCGTCGAAGAACTCAGGTGAGTGCTCATCAGATTGCAGCTCAACAGTCTCGTGCCACCACACGTCGCGGCCCTCGGTCCACTCGACCTCGCCACCGGTGCGGCGCACGACGAGCACCTTCTCCACCCCGGGGCAGTCCGCGAGCGCCTCGTCGACCGTGGGCTTGACCGGGGCGGGCGCGCCACGGCGCATCTGGCCATCGACCGTGATGACCGCCTTGCAGTCACAGTCGAGGATGCGGCTCTTCAGCGACTCGGCGGAGAAGCCGCAGAACACCACCGTGTGCGCCGCACCCAGGCGGGCGCAGGCCAGCATCGCTGCGAGGGTCTCCGGGATCATCGGCATGTAGATCGCGACGCGGTCGCCTGCCTGCACGCCGAGGGAGGTCAGGCCGTTGGCCGCCTGGCAGACCATCTTCGTCAGCTCGGCGTAAGTAATGGAGCGACGTTCGGTGTCTCCGTCGGCGATCCAGTGGAAGGCCACTTTGTCCCCACGGCCGGCCGCGACGTGCCGGTCGAGCGCGTTGACCGCGGCGTTGAGCTTGCCGCCGACGAACCACTTGGCGAAGGGCGGATCCCATTGCAACGGGGTCTGCCAGGGGGTCTCCCAGTCCAGGGCGCCTGCAGCCTGCTCCCAGAACGCGACCCGGTCGGCATCGGCCTGCGCGTAGATCCCGGGCTGCGCGTTCGCCGCCGCGGCGAGCTCGGCGGGCGGGTCGAAGCGGCGGTTCTCGTGCAGCAGGGCGTCGAGGGCCGGCTCGTCGGACACGGGAACTCCAAGGGGGTCGACGTGGAGATGTACAGATCTGGTTGAGGTCTAGCACATCAGGCCATACCGCCCCGCAGGCCCGAGCACTCACAGAAAGCGCCAAGCGGCCGCAACGGAGCGACACAGAGCACGACCCCACTCTCTGGTCAGTAGGCGGCGCTTGATCGCCACGGTGCACATCGGATGCAGATCCTTCCGGGGGGTTGGACAGTGAAGCTGTTCTCGAAGAAGCGGCGCCTGGCGGTGGTGGCGCTGGCCGTCGTCGCGGCCGGCGGCGGCACGGGTGCCTGGGCGCTGGGCAGCGGAGGCGAGACGGCTGCCGCGGCGGCGACGACGCGGACCAGCGTCGCCACCGCGAGCGTCAGCACCGTCGAGCAGACCGTCAGCGCGACCGGGACCGTCGAGCCGGCACAGCAGGACGAGGTCAGCTTCCCCGTCACAGGCACGGTGACAGCGGTCAAGGTGGCCGTCGGCGACGTGGTGAAGAAGGGTCAGCTGCTCGCTGAGATCGACGACACCCACCTCGAACGGGCGGTGGAGATCGCCGACGCGAACCGCGACGCCGCGGCCGCGCAGGTCGAGGCCGCCGAGGACGCCGACGCCTCCGACACGCAGCTGACCTCGGCGAAGGCGCAGCTGGAGACCGCCGAGGACAAGCTGGCCACAGCTCAGGACGACCTGGACGCCGCCCAGCTCACCGCGCCCTTCGCGGGCACTGTCGCCGCGGTCGGGATCGCCAAGGGCGATCGGATCTCCGGCGGCTCCGGGGGCGGCTCGAGCGGCACCGCGAGCAATGCGATCACCTTGGTGGGCACGAAGTCCTGGCTGGTCAAGGCCTCGGTCAGCGGTTCGGACCTCGACAGGATCGCCAAGGAGCAGCAGGCACGCATCAGCCTGAGCGGGGCGACCCAGCAGATCTTCGGCACCGTCAGCTCGGTCGGCGTGGTGGCTACGAGCACCTCGGGTTCCTCCTCGAGCTTCCCTGTCGTGATCAAGGTGACCGGGGATCCCGACGGTCTGCACCCGGGCGCGAGCGCCACGGCCACAATCGTCACCGCGGCCGTGCCCGACGTGCTGAGCATCCCGACCAACGCGATCCGCCAGGAGAACGGCACGACCGTCGTCACCAAGGTCACCGGCGGCATGGAGGAGACCACCGAGGTCACCGTGGGCACCGCCTACGGACCCACGACCGAGATCAGGTCGGGCATCGTCGAGGGCGACCAGGTCAAGGTGACGAGCACTCAGGTGCGCCAGGGCACCGGCACCCGCGGCACCGGTGGCACCCGTGGCCAGGGCGGCGGCTTCGAACTCCCGGCCGGCGGGGCGATCCCGCAGGGCTTCCCGGCGGGCGGCACGTTCACCGGCGGCGGCGGCAACATCGGCGGCGGCGCTCCGACGGGCGGCACCCGATGAACGCCCCGATCCTTTCCCTGGAAGGCATTCGCAAGCGCTACTCCAGTGGCCCGGTCTCCTTCGAGGCCGTCCGCGGGATCACTCTGGCGGTCCACGAGGGCGAGTACGTCGCGATCACCGGCCCCTCCGGTTCCGGCAAGTCGACGCTGATGAACATCATCGGCTGCCTCGACACCCCGACCGCCGGCACCTATCGCCTCGCCGGCACCGACGTCTCGGCGATGTCGGAGACCGAGCTGGCCCTCGTGCGTAACGAACAGATCGGTTTCGTGTTCCAGCAGTTCCACCTGCTGCCCACGCTGACCGCCTGGCGCAACGTCGAACTGCCCCTGCTGTACGCGGGAATCGCCCCGAAGGTACGTAAGAAGCGTGCCATCGAGGCACTGGGGCGCGTCGGACTCGGCGACCGCGTCGACAACCGCCCCGGTCAGCTCTCCGGCGGTCAGCAGCAGCGCGTCGCTGTCGCCCGGGCACTGGTGTCGCAGCCGTCGATGATCCTGGCCGACGAGCCGACCGGAAACCTCGACTCGACCTCGACCAAGGACGTCCTCGGTCTGCTGGCCGAGCTGCACGCGTCCGGCGCGACGATCGTGCTGATCACCCACGAGGCCGAGGTGGCCGCGGCCGCCGACCGCACCGTGCAGCTCGCCGACGGTCTGATCACCGCTGACTCTCACTCGATGGCGCTGGGCGGCGTGGCATGACCATCAGACGCTCCGACACCCTGCGCACCGCCGGTGAGGCCATCAAGGGTCACCGCATGCGTTCCGCGTTGACGATGGTCGGCATCCTGATCGGCATCGCCGCCGTGACCGTGACCGTCGGCCTCGGCCAGGGCGCCCAGGCTCAGGTCCGCGACCAGATCGACTCGCTCGGCTCCAACCTGCTGATCGTCTCCCCCGGCTCGACGACCACCACGACCGGTGTGCGTGGCGGACGTGGGTCGGCGACGACCCTCACCGCTCGCGACGCGACGACCCTCGCCGACAAGAACGTGGCACCCGACGTCGGTGCTGTCGCCGCTGTTTCCACCGGCAACCAGACGCTGACCGCCGGCTCCACCACCTGGACCTCGTCGGTCGTCGGCACCACTCCGGAGTGGCTCTCGGTCCGCGACCGCGAGCTGTCCTCCGGGCGGTTCATCGACGCCGGTGACGTCTCCGAGAACCGTTCGGTCGCCGTCATCGGTTCGGACACCGCGAGTGAACTTTTCGGCGGTCGGGACCCGGTCGGACAGACGGTCAGCATCGCCGGATCGACCTTCACCATCGTGGGACTGCTCGAGCCGATGGGCTCGACCTCGGCCACCAGCGAGGACGACCTCATCGTGCTCCCGTCCTCGACGTACGCGACTCGGATCGCCGCCGGCACCAACCGGGCGGCAGTCTCGACGATCTACGTCCAGGCCGCCTCGCGGGAGTCGCTGTCGGCCGCCTACCAGGAGATCCAGGCAGCACTGGCCACCAACCACGGCGTCACGACCGCCAACGCGGACTTCACCGTCACCACTCAGCAGTCGCTGGTGACCGCGGCGAACGCCACCAACAAGACGCTGACCGTCATGCTCGGCGGCATCGCCGGGATCTCCCTGCTGGTCGGGGCGATCGGCGTCATGAACATCATGCTGGTCTCGGTCACCGAACGGACCAAGGAGATCGGCCTGCGCAAGGCCATCGGGGCCACACCGCGGGCAGTACGCACCCAGTTCCTCACCGAGGCCAGCACGCTCGGCCTCGCCGGTGGAGCCTTGGGACTCGGCCTCGGCCTCGGCGTCGCTGCCCTCCTGCCACGGTTCCTCGATCAACCCGTAGCGGTCAGCCCGGAGGTCGCTGTCGGCAGCCTGGCGGTCTCGCTGCTGATCGGCACCGTCGCGGGGGTCTACCCCGCCGCCCGGGCCGCCCGCCTCACCCCGATCGACGCCCTGCGCACCCCGTAGTCGCTGCGCCACCCCTCATCTGACTTCCGCTCACTTCCTGGAGACAGCCATGCCTCGAATCGCCCGCCCGACCCGCAGAATCCTCGCCGCCCTGCCCGCGACGGGCCTGGCCATCACCATGCTCGGCGCCTGCGGCGGAGGCGGTGCGGCGACCGCCGACACCGCTGTCAACACGGGCACTCAGGAAGCCGCGACCACCCCGGGCGGCGCCGGCACCGACCGCGCCACCGGCGCACGGACCGCACCCGGCGCCTCCGGCAAGATCGCCGAGGTCAGCGGTTCGACCATGCAGGTGCAGAACATCTCGACGCAGACCGCGGTGTCGTGGACGAAGGACACGAAGTTCACCGACACGGTCTCGGCGAAGAGTTCCGACCTCGCCGTGGGTGACTGCATCTCGGTCACCCCGGCCACGACCACTACCACCACGACCACCGACGAGACCGCTCCGGTCGCCGCGGCCTCGATCAGCATCAGCGACGCGGTCAACGGCGCGTGCGGCTTAGGCGGCGGAGGGGGCGGAGGGGGCGGAGGTGGCCTCCGCGGGGGCCAGCCGCCGACGGCCGGCCAGGCACCCACCGACGCGCAGCGACCGGACGGCGCCGGGCAGGGCGCCCGTGGCGGACTCCGCGGCGCGAGCGGCAAGGTGGTCTCGCTCTCCGGGGACACCATCAACGTCGAGATGACCCGCCCGGCCATGGCGAACGGCACCGCGACGGCAGCACCGAGCACCGGCACGGCGACCACGACCTCACGGACCGTCACTTTTACTTCGTCCACGACGTGGACGCAAATAAAGTCCGCCGAATCCGACGCCATCAAGGTCGGGCGCTGCGTGACGGCGCTGGGGACCGCCGCCTCCACCGGCGTCGTCACCGCGACCTCGATCGTCATCCGCTCGGCCACCGACGGCGAGTGCACCGGAGCCATCTTCGACCGACAGGGCATGGGCCGAGGGCAGAACGGCGGCCTGGCCGGCGCCCCGGCAAGCACGCAGGCCGGTGCCTGATGCGAGCCCCCAGGTACGTGCGACGTGTGATCCCGCTGGCGCTGGGTGCGACGGTTCTCACCGGGACCGGGCTCGCCTGGGCCCACAGCGGCGACGCCGGCCCCGGCTATCGGACCGCGACGGTCGCGGTCGGCGACGTCACCCAGGTGGTGACCGCGACCGGCACCGTGACGGGGCTGGACACCGCAGCCGCTGCCTTCGGGGTCGTGGGGCTCGTCGACGAGGTCGAGGTCGAGGCCGGCGACACCGTCAAGGCCGGCGAGGTGCTGGTCCGGATGGACACCGCCGCTTTGGACGCGGCGTTGACCTCCGCCGAGGCGACGCTCGCGAAGGCCAAGGCAGACCTCGAGGACGCCGAGAATGCACTGGCCGCGGCCGATGACACGTCCGAGCAGGCCGACACTGAGGCGTCCGATGAGGACTCCGGATCCCCGCAGGTGGGCGGCCGGCAGGGCGGCGGTTCCACGCCGACCCCGGGCGGCGAGGTGGACCTGACGGCCCCGACCCGTGCGCTGAACGAGGCCAGGACGGCTGCAACTGTTGCCCTCGGTGCCGCCACGACCGCACTGACCGCGCAGCAGGTGGCGTGTGCCGATGTGGTGGCCCCCGCGCCGGAGCAGCCGGCAAACACCGAGGAGATCGAGGCGACCGAGGAGACCGAGCCGGCGGATCGGACCGAGGCGCTGCGTGCCTGCGTCGATGCGCTGGCCGCGGTCGCAGCCGCACAGGACCGGGTGGCGACCGCGCAGGCTGCCGTCACCACCGCCGAGACCGCCTACCGCGCGGCGATGGACCAGGCGCTGGCCGCCGCCAAGGCGCGCGCCACCGCTTCCGAGGAAGCCACCGAGCTCGCGCAGGCGGCCGCTGCGGCCGCCAGGAAGCAACTGTCGGCCCTCGCGCTATCTCAGCAGAGCAGCAGTCAGACCCCGAGCCGCAGTACCGGTGGCGGAGGCACCTCAACGCTCGATCTGAATGCGAAGGTGACCGTCGAGACTGCCGCGGTGCGCGTCGCTCAGGCCGAGCTCGAGGGGGCACAGGAGGACCGCGACGCCGCGGTGCTGCGCGCCCCGATCAGCGGCACCGTCGGCGAGGTTCCGTTCACCGAGGGCAAGACCGCCTCGGCCGACGACGCCATCTCGATCCTCGGCGACGGAGCGATGCAGGTGGAGCTGGCGGTGCCGTCCGCAACCGCGAGCAAGCTCACGAAGGGCATGACTGCGGCCGTCACCTCCGACGGTGCCGACGGTCCGTCCGACGCGACGGTCAGCGCCATCGGGATCCTGCCGAGCAGCACGACCGGCACGACCACCTACCCGGTCATGATCACGGTGCCGCAGCCGTCCAAGGGGCTGGCCGAAGGTGCGGCCGCCGCGGTCACGATCACTCTTCGCTCCGCGCAAGGCGTGACCACGGTGCCGAACTCCACGCTCAGCGCCACCGGTATCGGCGCGACAGCCGGCGTCACATTGCTGCAGGACGGCAAGCCAGTCCGCAAGAACGTCACCACCGGGGCCGTCGGCAATACAACGACGGAGATCATCGATGGTCTGACTGAGGGTCAGGTCATCGTCCTGGCAGACCCGAGCGCCGAGGTGCCGACCTCCTCGACGTCCGCGACCCGGTCCGGCGCGACCGGCTTCGGTGGCGGCGGGTTCGGCGGTGCGGGCGCCGGCGGATTCGCCGGCGGGGGCGCAACGGTAACTCGGGGGCGCTGAGCCGGGGACGAACTGCCGCAAACCGGACACGGATCGCAGATCAAGGTCAGCACCTCCTCCCGATCGGCTCAAACCGGTCCCTCGGGAGGAGGTGCCACACCTACCGTGACCGAATGTTTCCGAGACGCCGACGGGTGCTCGACACCGCCCTGGTCGCCACTGCCGTGGGCCTCGCCCTGCTTGCCGTCTACCTGCCCGGGTCCGCGGACCCGCAGGCCACGGCCGCCTCCGACGTGGGCGGGCTGCCGGTTCCCAGCGCCTCGCCGAGCACCGATCCGTCCATGAACCCGGCTCCCGAGCCCACCGCCACCGCAGCGGCGGTCCCCTCGAAGTTGGCGCCGGGCGAGAAGCCGCCGCAGTTCGTCGTGTTCTCCTTCGACGGCGCCGGCAGCATCGACCGGTGGAAGTACTACCGGGACATCGCGAAGGACACCGACGCCAAGTTCACCGCGTATCTCAGCGGAACGTACTGGCTGCCCGACGACAAGAAGAACGTCTACCGCCCGCCGAACTTCCCGGTCGGCTACTCCGAGGTCGGCTTCGGCGGCACCGACGCCGAGGTCCGCGAGCGGATGGACCAAGCACAGGCCGCCTTCAACGAGGGCCACGAGATCGGCACGCACTTCCTCGGCCACATGTGCGGCGCCAAGGGCGTCGCGGCGTTCGACCGCGCCGCCTGGAGCAGCGAGCTCGAGCAGTGGTACCAGATCATCGAGAACTGGCGGGCCAACGCCGATGCCCCCGATGCCGCCGCGAACCCGTGGACCCGTGAGGACATCATCGGGGCACGTACGCCGTGTCTGGAGGGCAAGCGGTCGGTCTTCCTGCCCCTCCTGGCGGACGAGGGCTTCCGCTACGACACCAGCGGGTGGGGCTACCTGCAGTGGCCCAAGAAGACCGAGACCACCAGCCTGTGGGACATCCCGCTGCAGGTTCTTGACATGGCCGACACCGGTCGCGACGTTCTGTCGATGGACTACAACTTCTACGAGCAGCAGGGCAAGCTCACCACCGCCGGCAGCCGCGACCGCATGCAGGACCAGATGGTCCGCACGTACCGCAACGCCCTGGACGCCGTCTACAACGGCAACCGTGCGCCGCTGATCATCGGTCACCACTTCGCCGAGTGGAACATGGGCGTCTACCACGCAGCGCTCGGCCAGTTCATGCACGAGACCTGCTCCAAGCCCGACGTGCGGTGTGTCAACTTCGAGCAGCTCGTCGACTGGCTCGACGCTCAGGACACCACGGAGCTCGCACGCCTGCGGGCCCTCGGCGTCGCACGCATGGAGCACTGACCCGCTACTCGATGTAGCTCGCCAACGCGTGCCGGAGCACCTCGCCGGCATCGTCGTCGAAAGCGACCATGCGGATCAGCTCGACCTCGGTCCGGGTGTTCCGGAACGTGTCGGCCACGACCTCCGCAGCCAGCTCCAGCGGGTACCCGTAGACGCCGGTGGAGATCGCCGGGAATGCGACCGATTTGGCGCGCAGCTCGTCGGCGACCTCGAGGCACCGTCGATAGCAGGACGCCAGCATCTCGGCCTCGCCCGAGGTGCCGCCGTTCCAGACCGGTCCGACGGTGTGGATCACGTGCTTGATCGGGGCGGGCAGGTCGAAGGCGGGCGTCGCTTTCGCGTCGCCGGTCGGGCAGGGCGCCAGCTTGCTCCCTGCCTCGGCGAGCTTCGGCCCGGCGGCCAGATGAATCGCACCGTCCACTCCGCCGCCGCCCTGCAGCGTGGAGTTGGCGGCATTCACGATGGCGTCAACCTGCTCGGTGACGATGGTGCCGACGACGACCTCGATGCGGGGCATGCGCGAAAGCTACCCACCCACGCGCCGAAAGCACGTCCGCTCACGGCCGGTAGACGGGCAGCGCCCCGATCTTCCGCACGGTGAACTCCCGCACGGGGTCGCCGACCTCGCCGTCGCGCGCGGGCGGGACCTCATCGCCGATGGCGCGCACCCGAACCTCGTCGACGTGGCGGGTGTCCAGCACCGGGCTGCGGGACAGTCGGCCGAACATGACCGCGGCGATCAGCCGGGAACGGGAGTACGGGTGGCTGGCGTCGACCAGTCGCACGTCGAGGAGCCCGTCGTCCAGGCGCGTCCGGTAGGTCGGGGCGAAACCCTGCGGGGAGAACACGCAGTTGCCGAGGAAGAGCATCCAGGTGAGGCGGCGCTCCCCGTCGACCTCGATCTCCAGAGGCTCATACTCGCGCAGTACCCGGACCAGGGCGACGAGCAGCGCCGGCCACTTGCCGATGCGGTCCTCGAGCTTCTCCCGGGCCGCGACCAGTTCCGGGTAGACCCCGACGCTGGCGGCGTTGAGGAACAGCTGTGGTTCCCCGCCCGTCGGGATGATGGCGGCGACGTCGACGAGTTCGCCGGTGCCCGCCTGCCCCCCGGCGATGGTGTCCTCGGGGGTGTTCAGGCCGAGTTCGGCGGCGAAGTGGTTCAGCGTGCCGCCTGGGACGACCAGCAACGGCAGACCCGCCTCGGTCGCAACCTGGGCGGCAGCGTTGACCGAGCCGTCCCCCCCGGAGATGCCGAGTACCGAACATTCGGCGGCGGCCTCCGTGAGGACCTTGGCGAGGTCCGCGCCCTCCTCCAGTTCCGCCACAATCGCCGCGGGCCAGGCCTCGCTGAGTTGCTTGATCAGTTCCTCGGGTCCGCGCGGCCCGGAGGAGGGATTGACGACGATGTGCAGTCCGGCGCCGTCGGTGAGCTTGGGCAGTGAGATCTCCTCGCCCCGACCGAGCTGGCCGGCAGGCGGTGGACGCAGCGGCCAGATGCGGGTCAGCAGCGCGGTTGCCGCCGCCCCGAGGGCCACTCCGACGAGCACGTCGCCGGGGTAGTGCACGCCCGTATGCACCCGCGACCAGGCCACGCCGCTCGCCAGCATTCCCACGCCGACGCCGAGCAGGGGCCGTTCCAACGCGACGCCGGTCGCGAACGCCGCGGCCGAGGCGGAATGCCCGGACGGGAAGGACGAGCTCGTCGGGCGACGGGCCAGCTGACGGATCGCCAGCACCAGCTCGTCGTTCGGCCGTTCACGACGGAACGCCAACTTGGCCGGGCCGTTGACGGCCGTGCTGGCCAACGCCAGGCCGCCCATCCCTCGCAGCGCCGCGCGGCGATTCTCCTTGCCACCCTTCGCGGCCAAAGCCAGCGCCACCCCGGCCCACAGCACGCCGTGATCGGCCGCGCGGGAGAGTTTGGGCAGGATCACGTCGAGCATCGGCGTCGGTTTTGCGGCGACCCGGTCGAACAGCGATCGGTCCAGCGCCTGCGCCGACCGTCGTGCGTTTCTGAACAACTCGTGCTCCCCTCAGCCCGAGCCGACTGCCCGCGATGGGTCACGCTAACCATTCGGTGGCCGTGCCGGACTCGAGGGACGACATCTCCTGGCCTCACGACGCCCAGCCCCCGGGGGCCACATCTGGCCGAATGGTGGAGCGCACGCACAAGCCGAAACGCCCGAGTCGATGACCGGCTCGGGCGTTTCGGAACGGACCTTGTTATTCGACGGTGATGACGCCGTCCCACGCGGCACCCGCGGCGGTGTGGACCTAGCGAGGGTGGCCCGATCTGGCAATCGACCGCAGCGAGTCGTACCATGGGACGGTACGACTGATGGAAGGACCAGGGTGCCTGTCTCCGCGAGCGAAGCCCGCAAGAACCTGTATGGCCTGATCAAGCAGGTCAATGATGACGTCGAGGGTGTCGAGATCACGTCACGCAACGGATCCGCCTTTCTGATCGCGGCGGACGAATGGCGCTCGATTCAAGAAACTGCGCACCTGCTCCGGTCCCCTGCCAACGCGAAGCGTTTACGAGAAGCCATCGAGGACATCGAGGCCGGCCGCTTCACCGAGCGCGAGCTCATCGGCGCCGAGCCGGTCCCCCGCAAAGCTGTAGCGAAGAAAGCACCCGCCAAGAAGGCTGCTTCCACGACGAAGAAGGCGACCGCGAAGAAGGCCGCGCCCCCGAAGCGCGCGGCGGTGAAGAAGGCCGTCGTCGGCCGGTGATCATCGCCTTCCACGATCACGCCTGGGATGACTACCTCAGCTGGGATGCAAAGACGCAGAAGAAGATCAACCGCCTGATCGAGGAGATCAGGCGCACGCCGATCGAGGGCACCGGTCAGCCCGAACCGTTGAAGTACCAGTTGCAGGGTTACTGGTCGCGGCGTATCACCCAGGAGCATCGACTCGTGTACAAGGTCACCGACGAGATGGTGATCATCGCCCAGACCCACTACCACTACTGAGCCTCGATGTGCCCGCGCCGACTGCGTCCGTGTGATGCCAAGGCGGCTGCGGCATCATCGAGACATGGCTGTCACTTCGCACATGGTCCCGCTGGGTACACCGGCGCCCGAGTTCGTTCTGCCCTCGATCGACGGCGCCACGGTGTCGTTGACCGACCACGTCGGCGCCCCCGCGCTGCTGGTCGCGTTCATCTGCAACCACTGCCCGTACGTCAAGCACATCGAGTCGACGCTCGGCCCCTTGGCCGCGGAGCTCATGACCGCGGGCGCGGTGGTGCTCGGCATCTGCAGCAACGACACGGACAAGTACCCGGACGACGGCCCCGAGGGCGCGGCCGACCAGGCTGCCCGGGCAGGCTTCGCGTTCCCCTATCTGATGGACACGTCGCAGCAGGTCGCCCTGGCCTACAAAGCCGCGTGCACCCCGGACTTCTTCCTCTACAACTCCGACGGGAAGCTCGCCTGGCGCGGCCAGTTCGACGACTCCCGACCCAGCAACGGCAAGCCGGTCACCGGCGAGACGTTGCGCGAGGCGGTCACCCTGGTGCTCGCCGGCAAGGCCGTGCCGGAGCCGCACACGCCGGGCATGGGCTGCGGGATCAAATGGAAGCCGGGCAACGACCCGAACTGACCTGACTGTAGGTCAGTCGCTGGGGCGGCCGGCTGTGCGACTCACGCTCGAAACGGGTTGGCGATGCGCACTCCGGCGAAATCCTGTCCGTCCTGCAGGTCCTCGCTCAGCACGACGTCCGCTCCGGCGACGCGGGCCGCCTCGATGATCGCGGCATCCCAGTAGGAGATTCCGAAGCGCGTCCGCGTTGCCAACGCGGCCCTGACGACGGCGTGCGTGACGGCCTGCACGGGATAACGCCCGAAGGACTCGATGAGGTCCACCGCATCGACGTGACTCAACGCCTTCGGGCGACTCGATCGAGTGGCCTGGACGTAGAACTCGCCCAGTACCTGGGTGGACACGCACAGGTCCGACTCGCCCAACAGATCGAGGGCCACGCCGCGCTTCCTGGACTCGTCGGGATCCGTCGACACGAGATAGAGCAGGACGTTGGAGTCG
Source organism: uncultured Actinomycetota bacterium (assembly GCA_963703165.1). Taxonomy (GTDB): domain Bacteria; phylum Actinomycetota; class Actinomycetes; order Sporichthyales; family Sporichthyaceae; genus JBQTKD01. The sequence goes on along the minus strand of OY969798.1, from coordinate 5,017,230 downwards.
ACGAACCGCATGTCAGGACTCTCGCGACGCGGCGCGGTCGTGGATCTCGTCGCGCCTTCGTCGCTGCGAGGCGGAGAAGACGAACTCCGGATCGTCCTGCAGGCGCGCCAGCACGGCGTCCTGCAGCCCGCGCAAGCGAGCGAACTCCTCGTCGCGCCCGGCCAGCGAGATCAGGTACTGCCGCACGAGCTCGCTGACCGACGTGCCCTGTTCTGCGGCGTGGATCTTCGCGCGACGCAGCACGTCGTCAGGGACCGCGAGCGTAATATTGGGCACGTGTAACACAGTATCACAGTTACACAGGTCTTCGGTTCGCTCCTTTCGGTTCGGCACCACTGACCGGTGCTAAATTCCGGCACGCAAAGCCAGAGGTCTCCTACTTGCCGGAGGTGGCCAGATGCCGCAGCTCTCCCACGCCCGTTGGGGCCTGCCGCTCCTCTCTCTCTTCCTGCTGGCCGCGGGGTGCGGCGGCTCCGAGGACGCGCCGTCCGCCGCGATCACAACGCCGGACCCCACGACGCCCGCCGAGCACGACGACCATGCCGGTCACGCGATGGACAAGCTCGGCACGGTCGCGTTCACCGTCTCGTGCAAGCCTGAGGCACAGTCAGAGTTCAACCGCGCCGCGGCGCTGTTGCACTCGTTCTGGTTCGCGCCCGCCACCGCCGGCTTCAAGAAAGTCCTCGAACTGGACAGCTCCTGCGCCATGGGCCACTGGGGTGTGGCCATGAGCCAGCTGGGCAACCCCTTCGCCTGGCCGCTCGCCGGCCAACCACTCATCGACGGTCGAGCCACGATGGAACAGGCCAGGACCGTCCAGGCGGCCACACCCCGTGAGGCGGCCTACATCGACGCCGTCGGCGTCTTCTACAAGGACTCCGACACCGTCGACCATGCCACTCGAGCGGTCGCCTACGCCGGAGCCATGGAGAAACTCGTCGAGACGTACCCTGACGACACCGAGGCGAAGATCTTCTACGCGTTGGCACTGGACGCCACTGCGAAGCCCACCGACAAGACCTACGCCAACCAGAAGAAGGCGGCGGGGATTCTCGAGGCCATCGTCGCGGCTCAGCCCGATCACCCAGGTGTGACGCACTACCTCATCCACACCTACGACTACCCGGCCACCGCCGGTCAGGGCGTTAACGCAGCCAGGCGCTACTCGGAAATCGCGCCGGACGCGCCGCACGCCCTGCACATGCCGTCACACATCTTCACCCGCCTCGGCGACTGGGACGCGTCCATCAAGTCCAACGACGCCTCGGCCAGGTCGGCGAAGGAGGAACTCACCTCCGGGCACCAGCAGGGCGCAGGTTCCTACAACGCCCTGCACGCGCTGGACTATCTGATGTACGCCTACCTGCAGACAGGTCAGGACACCGCCGCGCAGGGTGTGCTCGACGAGATCAACGCGATCCAGCAGCTCGACGTCGAGGTCTTCGCCGGTGCCTACGCCTTCACCGCGATTCCCGCCCGGCTCGCGTTCGAACGGGGCGAGTGGAAGCAGGCCGCAGGGCTGACCCTGCATCCGGCCGGTCTGGGCTGGAAGCGCTTCCCCCAGGCGGAGGCCGTCAACGCCTTCGCTCGCGGGCTCGGCGCCGCCCGCAGCGGCGACGCGGCCGCGGCCGGCGTCGAACTGCAACGGCTCGACGCCCTCAAGGCCGCGTTGGTCACGGCCAAGCAGGACTACTGGGCAGGACAGACCGACATCCAGAGGACGACCGTCGAAGCCTGGGTCGCGCTGGCCGAGGGGCAGAACACCGACGCCCTCCGGTTGATGCGCGAAGCAGCGGGCCTGGAGGCAGCCACGGAGAAGCACCCCGTGATGCCGGGACCGCTCGTGCCCGCCCGGGAACTACTCGGCGAGATGCTCCTCGAGCTCGACCAGCCGACGGAGGCGCTGGCCGAGTTCGAGGCCTCGCAGAAGGTCGAGCCCAACCGCTTCCGGGCGCTGGCCGGCGCCGCGAAGGCAGCCGAACTGGCCGGAGACACGGCGAAGGCTCGCACCTACCACCAGCAGCTTGTCGACCTCGCCAAGGCCGGTGACGGCCGTCGCCCGGAGCTGACAGCGGCGCAGAGCTACCTGGCTAAAGAGAACTGACCGAGCGTCAGAGTCGTTCGACCGTCTCCCAGAACGCGTCACGCAGCGCGTGGCGGGTGTACTGCGGGAGGTCGTAGACGCCGAGCTTGTTCGACAGGTCGGTGAGCAGAGTGCGGTCCACCTCGGTCGGGATGCTCGGCCGCGAGTCCAGGAGCTCCTCCCGGATGATCGGAGTCGCACTGCGCCACCAGTTGAGCACGACGCTGTCCACGACGAACTGGATGGCCTCGGTGATCTTGGGGTCGTCGCCGGGGAAGTAGCTTCCGCCGCCGGTGCTCGTGGCGTACGCGAGGCTCGGTCGTGGCGTCAGGGGCGCGAGCGGAGCACGCGCCGGGATGGCGGACAACGGGGTCGGGCGGGCGGAGATGGCCGTCGGACTCGCCTCGGCACGCGGACCGGGCACGGTGCCGTTGCAGGCCGGCTCGGTCGGCGTCTCCTCCACCGGCGGAGCCGGCGTGACGACCGGAGCGAACACCGGCGCGTGGACCACGCTGCGGCGGACGCGGGCGTCGATGGCGGAGCCGTCGATGGCGACCATCCGGTCGACGGTGATCTGCAGGTTGGTGGAGACCGCGATTGCGTTGCCGCCCTCGTCAGGCACGACCAGAGCGACGACCTGAACGCCGAGCTGTTGCGCGGCTTCCACGGCCTCGGACAGGTCGTCGTCACCGGAGAGCAGGTAGGCGACCTCGACGACGCGGTTGCGGGAGTGGGCGATCAGGTCGAGCGCGAGCTTGAGATCGACGCCCTTCTGCTCACCGTTGAACCCGGAGCGACCCAGCCGCAGCTTGACCCGCGGCAGCATGCCGATCTCCTTCTGGCCGGGCAGCGCGCTGCCCTGGCGAGTGCCGGCGTCGTACCAGTGGATACGCAGCAGCGGCAGGTTGCTGTCGGCCTGCGCCTGGTCGGTGAGGTCGGCGAGCAGGCCGGCGACGTCCATGTCGGTAGCACCACGCAGCGACGTCCCGGTCACCCGGGTGGAGGCTGCGGCCATTAGGTAACCCGCATCGACGAACAACGAGCAATAAGCGGTCATGACGGCCTTTCCCAAAAAAATCCGCGACGTTGCGGCGTGGGTCTAGGACGTCGAATGACGTGATCGAGGATCCCCCGAACGGACAGGATGGTCCGAACGTCGGTGAGCACTGGCCGAACGGATGAGTCGGACGTTTTACTCATTGACGCCGACGCCGAAACGCGCCTGGGCGCGCCGGTCAGACGACCTGGTGGTGCTCCACGCCCGCGCCGTCGGCCGAGCGGGTCAGGCGACCACGGTGCACGAGCACGTACAGGTGCGCGGCGGTCTCCCCCGTGGCCAGCAGCTGATTGAACGCGTCGAGGTCGTCGAACGAGGTGTTGCGCCGGGTCCACCCAATCCCGCGGGCGGCCTCGAATGCCGTGCTCGCCCCACCGACCACGGCGGCGTAGGTGTGCTCCAACCGGGTCTCGTGGTGGGCGAGCAACTCGTGCACGCGGGCGTGCACCGACTCCGTCGCCGGACCGTGGCCGGGCATCATGAGCGCGTCGGGGTGGGTGAGCAGCAGCCGCAGGGAGTTCAGGAAGTCACCGAGCGGGTCAGGGTGGCGGTCCGCCTCGAACCCGATCGACGGCGTGATGTGTGGGAGCACGTGGTCCCCGGTGAACAGCACGCCTGCGGCGGCGTCGTGGAACACCAGGTGCCCGCCGGTGTGGCCGGGCGTCGGGATCGCCTCGATCGTGCGCGCGCCGACCGTGAGCCGCGACCCGGGTTCGATCCACTCGTCGGGCGCCTCGTAGAGAGCTGCCGTCGCGTTGCGGTCCGCCGCCGGGTGCAGGCGGTCCCATTCCGCGGCGAGCGCGGCCGCGCCCCAGACCGGCAGCAGCACCTCGAGCGCGCTCCGCGACCCCTCCGCCGCCGACAGCTCGATGTTGCCCTGCTCGCCGGCGCCGATCGCGACGCGGGTGCCCAGCAGACGGCGGACCGTGATGCCCAGCGTGTAGTGGTCACGGTGCGCGTGGGTGATCAGGAACCGGTCGACGGTGCCCAGGTCGTGCCCGATCCCGGCGAGGGCCTTCTCCAGTTCGAGGCGCGCCTCCTCCAACGCCCACCCGGAGTCGATCAGCGTGCACCCACCGGTGCCGTCCGGATCGCTGAGCGCGTAGACGTTGATCGCCTTGAGGGCGTCACCGGGCATGGGCAGCGGGATGCGGTGCACCCCCGGCGCCACCTTCTGCGCGCCCGGGATGGTCCACGCGGAACGCGAGTCGGTCACCCGTGCACGGTAACCACGCCGGCCGGCAGCCCGGGACGCGGGGCGCCGTAGGCTGCCGACGTGTTCGATCTAGCGACGTTGCCGCGGCCGATCGTGCAGGCGCCCCTGGCCGGCGGGGCCTCGACCCCCGCCCTGGCCGCCGCCGTCTCCGAGGCGGGCGGCCTGGGTTTTCTGGCCGCCGGCTATCGCACCGCCGAGGCGCTGACCGTCGACCTCACCGATCTGCGGGCGAAGCTCGGTCCGGACCTGCCCTTCGGCGTGAACCTGTTCGGCAATCCGGGGCACGGCAGCGGCGAGGCGCAGGTCGAGACCTATGCCACGCGTCTGCGTGAGGAAGGCGCCGCGCTCGGCGAACCGCGCTGGGACGACGACAGCTACCGCGAGAAACTCGACCTGCTCATCACCGATCCCGTGCCGATCGTCACCTTCACCTTCGCCCGTCCCAGCCCGACCGAGGTCGACCGACTGCATGCGGCGGGCTCCGCGGTCTGGGTCACGGTGACCACCCCCGGCGAGGCACGGTCCGCCGCGGCGGTCGGCGCGGACGCGCTCGTGGTGCAGGGCATGGAAGCCGGTGGGCATCGCGGAAGCTTCGACGACGCCGCACCCGGCGACGTCGGCCTGCTCGCGCTGTTGCAGTTGGTCGGCGCCGTGACGACGCTCCCGTTGGTCGCCACGGGAGGGATCGCCACCGGCGCCGCGATCGCGGCGGTGCTGGCCTCCGGCGCGGCCGCCGCCCAGCTGGGCACGGCATTCCTGCGCTGCCCGGAGGCGGGGACGGCACCGGTGCACCGCGACGCCCTGCGCGGCTCGGCGCCGACGGCGGTGACCCGCGCCTTCACCGGCCGCTCCGCCCGCGGGATCCGCAACGCGTTCCTCGACGGGCACACCGACGCCCCGAGCGCCTACCCGCAGATCCACCACCTGACGGCCCCGATGCGCGCCGCCGCTCGGGTCGCGGGGAACGCGGAGTCCCTGCACCTGTGGGCCGGACAGGCTTACCCGCTGAGTGGCGAGTTGCCCGCGGCCGAGCTGGTGGCGCGCCTCGACGCGGAGGCACGGGCAGCGCTGCAGGCGGCAGCCGAGCGGTTCGCGGAGTAGTCCGGAAACCATCCGTTCGGCCGAGGCCGAACCGGGCACTCCGCGCGTCCAACTCTCGACAGCGCACCACGTCGAGGAGCGGACAGTCGCATGTGCGGGAAACCGACACCGAAGCAGCACCGGAACGTCCAGGCCGACCGTCGCCGGCCGGTGGCCCAGGCCGAGGACCCGACCGAGGCCACGAAGTCCATGGCCGTGGTCATCGTCCTGTCCTTGCTCGCGGCCGTGTTCGTCGTCGCCGTCCTCGGCACCTCCGGCGCGTTCGCCAAGGAGACCGCCCCGGTCGGCACCAGCCTGGTCACCGGCATCGCCCCGGCGAGCGCCGGCACCCCGTCGCTGACCGGTGGCGACTTCGGCGCACCGCGCGCCGGTGAGGCCTCGGCCTCGAAGTACGACCAGTTGCCGGCGCTCTCGGACGTGTTCATCGGCCGTAGCCCCGGTCCCGACTAACCTCCAAGCATCCACGCTGGGAGGCGACGTGTCGGTGGTTCAACGGCAGCGCCGCACTCTCCTCGGGCCGTGGGTATGGGCCGTACTCGGAGGACTTCTCGTGGCGTTGCTGGTTCCGATCGGCGCAGCGGACCCGGCAGGTGAGGGCAACACGGCCGTGCCGACGGTGTCCCTGCCCGTCGAGAAGTACACCTTGGACAACGGCCTGCAGGTGATCCTCAGCCTCGACCGCAGCGCCCCGACCGTGGCGACCGACCTCTGGTACGACGTCGGCGCCGCCGACGAACGGCCCGGCTCGTACGGCTTCGCACACCTCTTCGAACACGTGATGTTCACCGGTTCCGGCCACATCCCGGCCGGGGAGATGGATCGGCTCGCGGATGCCTTGGGCAGCTACACGAACGCGGGCACGAGCTTCGACTACACCCACTACTACGTGCCCGATCTGCCGCCGGACCGCCTCGATCTCGCGCTGTGGTACGAGAGCGACCGCATGGCCTACCTCCTCGACACCCTCGACGCCGGGCAGCTCGCGAACCAGCAGGCCGTCGTCCGTAACGAGCGCCGGCAGACCACCGAGCAGATCCCCTACGGCCTGTCCGAGGAGGAGATCTACCGCCAACTCTTCCCACGGGAGCACCCGTACTCCGGCAACGTCATCGGCTCGCACGAGGAGATCCAGGCCGCGAATCTCGACGCGGTGCGCGCCTTCTTCCGCACCTACTACGTGCCGAACAACGCGACCTTGGCCATCGTCGGCAACTTCGACCCGGCCCAGGCTCGCGCGTCGGTCGAGAAGTATTTCGGGACGATCCCCCGCGGTCCCCAGCCACCCGAACCCGCCGTCACCGTGCCGCGGATCACCGCTGAGAAGCGGGTGAAGCTCACCGACGCCGTCCCCGCACCGCGGCTCACCCTGGCCTGGCTGACTCCCGCGTCCTACCAGCCGGGCGACGCCGAGGGTGACCTGACCGCCGCCCTGCTGGCCGGCAACGAGGGCAGCGTGCTGTACCGGACACTGGTCCGCGAGCAACGCATCGCGCAGGAGGTCCTCGCGCAGCAGTCCTCGAGCCGCTTTCCCTCGGTGTTCTCCATCCAGGTGACCGCCAAGCCGGGCGTGAGCGCCGAGCGGCTGCGCATCGCTGTCGATGCGGAACTCGAGCGACTACGCACCGACGGTCCTTCGCCTCAGGATCTGGAGGCCGCCCGCAACAGCCGAGTCACCGAACTACTCCGTGGGCTGGAGGATCTGGGCACGCGTGCGCAGACCCTCAACCAGTACAACGAGCAGCTGGGTAACCCGGACTCGCTGTCGGCAGATCTCGCCCGATACGCCGCCGTGAACGCCGACTCGATGCGCGCCTTCGCCCGCGAGCAGCTCCGCGGCGACGGCCGTGTGGTCATCGAAACCGAACCCGGCAAACGCATGCTGCCGCCGGACCCCAAGGCACCGAAGGCCCCGGCGATCGTCACCCCGCCGTCGACGAAGGACGACTCGTGGCGGGCAGCCGTCCCCGGTCCAGGCCCCGCGGTCCCCACCCAGTCCCCGACAGTCCGTCAGTTCGCCCTGTCCAATGGGATGGCGGTCTATCTGGTGCCCCAGCACGGGTTGCCGCTGGTGACCGCGTCCGTGGTCTCCCGTTACGGCAGCACCGCCGACCCCGCCAACCTGCCAGGGCTCGCCACGTTCACCGCGGCAATGCTGCGCCAGGGCACACCCGAGCTCTCCGCCGACCAGGTCGCCGAGCAGGTCGCCGGGTTCGGCGGGCTGCTCGCCTCGCTGACAGACACGGACGGCACCAACCTCACCGTGCACGCGCTGGCGAGCCGGGCGGGACAGGCGGTCGGGGTGTTGTCCGAGTTGGTGCGCAACCCCGCCTTCCGCCAGTCCGACCGCGACCGGGTCGTGGGCGACCTCACCGGCGCGGTGCGGCAGCTTGGTGCCGACGCCGAACAGACAGCGACGATCGCGAGCAATGCCGCCGTCTACGGCGCGAGCACGCCCTACGGGCACATCGCGGCGGGCACCGTGGCCGGACTGGACCGGGTCACCGTCGACGATCTGCGGGACTTCCACTCCCGCGGGTGGACCCCCAACCAGACCGCGCTGGTGCTGGCCGGTGATCTGACCGAGGCTCAGGCCCGCGCGCTCGCCGAAGAGAGCTTCGGCTCCTGGTCCGGCCGGTCTGCACCCCCGGTCACCCCCTCACCCGAGGCAGGCCCCACGCCGCGCGTGGTGCTCGTCGACCTTCCCGACTCCGGCCAGACCGCGGTCCAGGTGACGCAGCCCGGTCCGACCGCGGGCGACCCGGACTACGAGGCCATGCAGGTGGGCAATCAGATCCTCGGCGGCCTGTTCTCCAGCCGGTTGAACCAGAACCTGCGCGAACGGCGCGGCTGGTCCTACGGTGTGTACTCCGCGCTGCGCCGCAGTCGAGGTGCCGGCCCCTACGAGGCGAGTGGGTCGGTCGACCGAGCAGCCACCGCCAAGGCCATCACCGAGATCCTGCGCGAGCTCGAACGGATGCGCAGCGAGCCGGTCTCGGCGGAGGAGTTGGATCGCGGCCGACAGTCGCTGATCGGAGCGACCCCCGGATTGTTCGCGACCACGGAACTCGCCGCCCAGACCACCCGGTCGCTGTTCCTGTTCGGTCTGGCGCCGGACTACTTCACGACCAGGGAACCACGGCTGGCGCCGGTGGACCCCGCGCGCGTGCAGGCCGTGTTCACCCGCCGACTCGACCCGGCAACGATGAAGATCGTCGCCGTCGGGGACGTGAAGCGGATCCGAGCATCGATCGAGAAGTTGAACCTGGGCGAGATCGTCGAGTACGGAGCGAACGGGCTACCCAAGAAGTGAGGTTCCGTCAGCTACGTCCTACACGGGCGATCTCCCGCACCAGGCCCGGGCCGCGGTAGACGAACCCCGTGTAGAGCTGCACGAGACGCGCGCCGGCGTCGAGCATCTGGCGGGCGTCGTCGCCCGAGAAGATGCCGCCGACACCGATCACCGGCATCGTGTCGCCGGCCTCCTTGGCCACGAAGGAGACCATGTCCAGCGCGGTCTCCCGTAGCGGCCGCCCGGACAGTCCCCCGGCCTCCTCGGCCCGCACGTGGTCGAGGGGCGAAAGGCCGTTGCGCCCGATCGTGGTGTTGGTGGCGATGATCCCGGCGACCCCGCGGGCCGCGCACACCTCGAGCACCTCGGTGGCGGCCTCGCGAGTCAGGTCCGGGGCGATCTTCACCAGCAGCGGCTTGGGACCGCTCTGTCCGGCGGCGGCGACGGTGTGCCCACGCAACGCGGCGAGAAGTTCGTCGAGCGCTGACTTGTCCTGAAGCGACCGCAGCCCCGGGGTGTTCGGGGAACTGACGTTGACTGCGATGTAGTCGGCGTAGGGCAGCAGCACCTTCAAGGAGTTCAGGTAGTCCTGGGTGGCTTCCTCGACCGGGGTGACCTTGGACTTGCCCAGACTGATGCCGACGGGGATCGGTGCCTGGCCCAGGCTCTTGAGCCGCTCCACCATGGCCTGCGCGCCGTGGTTGTTGAAGCCCATCCGGTTGATGATCGCCTCGGACTCGACCAGTCGGAACAGCCGCGGCTTCGGGTTGCCCGGCTGCGCGTGCCAGGTCACCGTGCCGACCTCGACGAACCCGAACCCGAGCGCCCCCCAGGCCGGGATCGCGATCGCGTCCTTGTCCATCCCCGCGGCCAGACCGACGGCATTGGGGAAGCGGAGCCCGAACGCGTCGACGGGCGTCCCCGGCGTCGGCAGCTTCGCCAACGCCTTCCGGGCAACCCCCGACGAGCCGAGCTTGGCCAACGAATGCACCGCCTTGTGGTGCGCGGTCTCGGCATCCCCGTCGCCGATCGAGAACATCGCCTTGCGCAGCACCCGCTCGTACAACCCGCTCATGCTTGCCGATCTCTCCTTTGGTGCGTGGCGTCCGCTCAACCGAGCGCTATAACGCACTCTTCAGCGGACGCCATGGGGGTGTCAGGCGCGGGAGGCGTTCAGGTCGGCGGCGTACTCCTGGAGAGACTTGACGCCGATGTTGCCGCCCATGAGCGCCTCGATGCCCTGCACCGCCGCGGCCAGGCCGGGGATGGTGGTCAGGCACGGAGTGTTGGAGCCGACGGCGGCGGTGCGGATGTCCCAGCCGTCGACGCGGGAGCCGACCCCGAACGGGGTGTTCACGATGAGCGCGATCTCCCCGTTCTGAATCATCGTCACAATCGTCGGCTCGCCGTTGGGGCCGGGACCGTGATGACCCTTACGGACCACGCGTGCCGTCACGCCGTTGCGCCGCAGAACGTCCGCGGTCCCCCCGGTGGCGAGGATCTCGAAGCCGAGGTCGTGCAGGCGCTTGATGGGGAAGATCATCGAGCGCTTGTCCCGGTTCGCGACCGACACGAACGCCGCACCCGAGGTCGGTAGCGAGCCGTACGCACCGGACTGGGACTTCGCGAACGCGACGCCGAACGTGGAGTCGATGCCCATGACCTCACCGGTCGAACGCATCTCCGGGCCGAGGATCGTGTCGACATGCAGGCCGTCGGCAGTGCGGAACCGGTTGAACGGCATGACCGCCTCCTTCACCGCCACGGGGGCGTCTAAGGGCAGGTGTGCGCAGTCGCCGTTCTTCGGCAGCAGGCCCTCGACACGCAACTCCGCGATCGTCGCCCCGAGCATCACCCGGGCCGCCGCCTTGGCCAGCGGCGTCGCGGTGGCCTTGGAGACGAACGGGATGGTGCGCGAGGCGCGCGGGTTGGCCTCGAGGACGTAGAGCACGTCGGCGGCGATGGCGTACTGAACGTTGAGCAGACCGCGCACACCGACGCCGCGGGCGATGGCCTCGGTGGTGACGCGGATCCGCTCGATGTCGGAGTTGCCCAAGGTGATCGGCGGGAGCACGCACGCGGAGTCGCCGGAGTGGATGCCGGCCTCCTCGATGTGCTCCATCACGCCGCCGAGGAACAGCTCGGTGCCGTCATAGAGCGCGTCGACGTCGATCTCGACGGCGTCGTCGAGGAACCGGTCGACGAGCACCGGACGATCCGCGGAGATCTCGGTGGCACGGGAGATGTAGTCGGCGAGCATCTCCTCGCTGTACACGATCTCCATGCCTCGGCCGCCGAGCACGTACGACGGGCGGACGAGGACCGGGTAGCCGACCTCGTCGGCGATCGCCTTGGCCTCGTCGAAGGAGAACGCGGTCCCCCACTTCGGGGCGATGAGCTTCTCCTGGGCAAGCACCCGGCCGAACGCGCCGCGGTCCTCGGCGAGGTGGATGGCCTCGGGCGAGGTACCGACGATCGGCACACCGTTCGCCTTGAGCGCCGCGGCCAGACCGAGCGGGGTCTGCCCGCCGAGCTGCACGACGACACCGACGACCTCGCCGGCCTTCTGTTCGGCGTGCACGACCTCGAGCACGTCCTCCAGGGTCAGCGGCTCGAAGTACAGGCGGTCGGAGGTGTCGTAGTCGGTCGAGACGGTCTCCGGGTTGCAGTTGACCATGACGGTCTCGAACCCGGCATCACGCAGCGCGAAGCTGGCGTGCACGCAGGAGTAGTCGAACTCGACGCCCTGCCCGATGCGGTTGGGGCCGGAGCCGAGGATGATGACCTTCGGCTTCTGACCCGGCTTCACCTCGGTCTCGGAGTCGTAGGACGAGTAGTGATACGGGGTGTGGGCCTCGAACTCACCCGCGCAGGTGTCGACCGTCTTGTAGACCGGTCGGATCCCGAGGGCATGCCGCACGCCGCGGACGACGTCCTCCGGCATCGCGCGCATCTCGGCGATCTGGGCGTCGGAGAACCCGTGCCGCTTGGCCAGCAACAGCAGATCGGGGCTGAGCTGCTCGGCCTCGATCAGTTCGCCGGCGACTTCGTGCAGCAGCAGGAGCTGATCGACGAACCAGGGGTCGATCTTCGTGGCGTCGTGGATCTGCTCCGGGGTCGCGCCGGCTCGCATCGCCTTCACGACGTCACTCAGCCGTCCGTCGTAGGGCGTCGCGATCTTCTCCAGAAGTGATGCCGCGTCACCCGGATCGCCGGCCCAACTGAGCGCCGCGCCCTTCTTCTCCAGCGACCGCAGCGCCTTCTGCAGCGCCTCGGTGAAGTTGCGGCCGATGGCCATGGCCTCGCCGACGCTCTTCATGTGCGTGGTGAGGCGAGCATCGGCCTGCGGGAACTTCTCGAACGCGAACCGCGGTACCTTCACGACGACGTAGTCCAGCGTCGGCTCGAAGCTGGCCGGGGTGACCTGAGTGATGTCGTTACGGATCTCGTCGAGCGTGTACCCGATGGCCAGGCGCGCCGCGATCTTCGCGATCGGGAAACCGGTGGCCTTCGACGCCAGTGCCGAGGACCGCGAGACGCGCGGGTTCATCTCGATGACGATGAGGCGCCCGGTCGACGGTTCGACCGCGAACTGGATGTTGCAGCCGCCGGTGTCGACGCCGACGGCGCGGATCACGTCGATGGCGACGTCCCGCATCCGCTGGTACTCACGGTCGGTCAGGGTCAGCGCCGGGGCGACGGTGATCGAGTCACCGGTGTGCACGCCCATCGGGTCGAGGTTCTCGATCGAGCAGATCACGACCACGTTGTCGTTCCGGTCGCGCATGAGCTCGAGTTCGTATTCCTTCCAGCCGAGGATCGACTCCTCCAGGAGCACCTCCGGGCGCCGGCCGGCCTTCTCGTCGGCCGAGGCGGTCAGCCCGGACCCGGCGATGCGGTGCAGATCCTCTTCGTCGTAGGCCATGCCGGAACCGGCGCCGCCCATCGTGAACGAAGGCCGCACCACCACCGGGTAGCCGAGATCCTCGACGGCCTTGAGACAGTCGTCCATCGAGTGGCAGACGGCCGAACGCGCGCTCTCCGCGCCGATGTCGGCGACGATCTGCTTGAACTTCTCGCGGTTCTCGCCGGCCTCGATCGCCTCGACCTTGGCGCCGATGAGTTCGACGCCGAACTCCTCCAGCGTGCCGTCGGCGTGCAGCGACATGGCGGCGTTCAGCGCTGTCTGCCCACCGAGGGTCGCCAGGACGGCATCCGGGCGCTCCTTCTCGATGACGGCACGCACCATGGCCGGGGTGATCGGCTCGACGTAGGTGGCGTCGGCGAACTCCGGGTCGGTCATGATCGTGGCCGGGTTGGAGTTGATGAGGCTGACCCGCAGACCCTCGGCGCGCAGCACGCGACAGGCCTGGGTGCCCGAGTAGTCGAACTCGCAGGCCTGACCGATCACGATCGGGCCGGAGCCGATGACCAGGACCGACCTGATGTCGTCCCGCTTAGGCATGCGTGCTCTCCAACTTCTGACCCGACATCAGATCCGCGAAACGGTCGAACAGGTAGCCGGCATCGTGCGGACCGGCGGCGGCCTCGGGGTGGTACTGCACCGAGAAGGCCGGGACGTCGAGGCAGCGCACGCCCTCGACGACGTCGTCGTTGAGGCAGACGTGCGACACCTCGGCGCGGCCGTACGGGGTGTCGCTGATGCGGTCCCGCGGGGCGTCGACCGCGAAGCCGTGGTTGTGCGCGGTGACCTCGACCTTGCCGGTGGTGCGGTCCATCACCGGCTGGTTGATGCCCCGGTGCCCGAACCGCAGCTTGTAGGTGCCGAAGCCGAGCGCGCGCCCCAGGATCTGGTTGCCGAAGCAGATCCCGAACAGCGGGACCCGCGCGTCGAGGACCCCGCGAGCGAGGTCGACGGCGTAGTCCGCGACACCGGGGTCGCCCGGTCCGTTCGACAGGAACACCCCGTCCGGGTCGCGAGCCAGCACGTAGTCCGCCGATACGGTCGCGGGCACGACGTGCACCTCGATGCCGCGCTGGGCCATGCGGTGCGGGGTCATCGCCTTGATGCCGAGGTCGACGGCGACCACGGTGAACTTCTTCGGCCCGATCGCCTCGACCACGTAGGGCTCCGGGGTGGAGACCTCTTTGGCCAGATCCGCCCCGAGCATGCTGGGGGCGGCGAGCACCCGAGCGTGCAGCGCCGCGACGTCGGTCTCCGTGCTGGAGACACCGACTCGCATCGCGCCGGCGTTGCGCAGGTGCAAGGTCAGCGCCCGGGTGTCGATGCCGGAGATCCCGACGACGCCCTGGGCGTCCAGGTCGTCCTCGAGCGGGCGCTGCGAGCGCCAGTTGCTCGGCACACGGGCCGGATCGCGCACCACGTACCCGGCGACCCAGATCTTGCGTGACTCCGGGTCCTCGTCGTTCACGCCGGTGTTGCCGATGTGCGGGGCCGTCATCACCACGACCTGCCGGTGATACGACGGGTCGGTGAGCGTCTCCTGATACCCCGTCATGCCGGTGGAGAAGACGGCCTCGCCGAAGGTCTCCCCCACGTGCCCGTAGGCCTCGCCACGGAAACTGCGCCCGTCCTCGAGGACCAGCAGCGCGGGTCCACGTCGGAGCCGGCTCATGCGAGCTTCCCGTCGAGAACAGTCGCCTTGCCACGCAGGAAGGTGGCGATCACAGAACCCGGCACTGTGCGCTCCCGGTAGGGGGTGTTGCGGCTGCGCGACGCGAGTGCGTCGCGGTCGACGGTCCAGGAGGCCGTCGGGTCGTAGAGCGTGACGTTGGCGGGGGCGTCGACCACCAGCCCGCGACCGTGCCCGTCGACGCGGCCGATGCTGGCGGGGCGGGTGGACATCCGGTCGGCGACGGCGGCCCAGTCCATGAGGCCGGTGTCGACCATGACCTGTTGGACGATCGGCAGCGCTGTCTCCAGGCCGAGCATGCCCATGGCCGCGGCGGCCCACTCGCAGTCCTTGTCCTCGTCCGGGTGCGGCGCGTGGTCGGTGGCGACGCAGTCGATCGTGCCGTCGGCCAGACCCTCGCGCAGCGCCTCGATGTCGGCGGCGGTGCGCAGCGGCGGGTTGACCTTGTAGATGGGGTCGTAGCTGCGGACCAGGTCCTCGGTGAGCACGAGGTGATGCGGCGTCACCTCCGCGGTGACGTCCCAACCCTTCGACTTCGCCCAGCGGATCAGGTCCACCGAGCCGGCCGTCGAGACGTGGCAGACGTGCAGGCGCGAGCCGACGTGCGCGGCGAGCAGACAGTCGCGAGCGATGATCGCCTCCTCCGCGACGGCGGGCCAGCCGCCGAGGCCGAGGATCCCGGACAGCTCGCCCTCGTTCATCTGCGCGCCGGCGGTCAGGCGCGGTTCCTGCGAGTGCTGGGCGACGACGCCGTCGAACGCCTTCACGTACTCCAGCGCCCGGCGCATGAGGACCGCGTCGTGGACGCAGTGCCCGTCGTCGGAGAACACCCGTACGCCCGCGTGGGACGTGGCCATCGCGCCGAGTTCGGCGAGCATCTCGCCCTTGAGCCCGACGGTGACCGCGCCGACCGGACGGACGTCGGCGTACCCGTACTCCTGACCGAGGCGCCAGACCTGCTCGACGACACCGGCCGTGTCCGCGGTCGGCGAAGTGTTCGCCATCGCATGCACCGCGGTGAAGCCGCCGAGCGCCGCGGCCTGCGTGCCGGACTGCACGGTCTCGGCGTCCTCGCGGCCCGGCTCGCGCA
The DNA here is from genome assembly GCA_963703165.1 of uncultured Actinomycetota bacterium. Lineage (GTDB taxonomy): Bacteria > Actinomycetota > Actinomycetes > Sporichthyales > Sporichthyaceae > JBQTKD01. Next base: position 5,001,779 of record OY969798.1, on the reverse strand, counting down.
GGTGGGTGTGCAGGTCCACCAGACCCGGCAGCGCAATCAGGCCGTCGGCCTCGATCACCGTGGCGTCGGACGCGGAAAGCTTCGCGCCGATCTCGATGATGCGACCGTCCGCGAGCAGCAGATCGGTGGGGTCTCCGCCGAGCGGACGAGCTCCCCGAATCAGATACGAACTCATGCACTCTCTCCTGCGGTGTCGCCCTCGAGGCTGCTCCCGGAGAGCAGCATGTACAGCACGGCCATGCGCACGCTCACGCCGTTGGTCACCTGTTCGACGATCGTCGAGCGCGGCGAATCCGCGACGGCGGCAGTGATTTCCATGCCGCGGTTCATCGGGCCCGGGTGCATCACGATCGCGTGGTCCGGCATCTGCGCCATGCGCGTCGAGTCCAGGCCGTAGCGGCGCGAGTACTCCCGCGCGCTCGGGAAGAACGCCGCGTTCATGCGCTCGTTCTGGACCCGCAGCATCATCACGACGTCGGACTTGGGCAGCTCGGCGTCGAGGTCGTAGGACACCGAGCACGGCCACGTCTGCACACCCACCGGGAACAATGTGGGCGGCGCGACGAGGGTGACCTCCGCGCCGAGGGTGCTCAACAGCAGCACATTGGAGCGGGCGACGCGGCTGTGCAGGATGTCGCCGACGATGCAGACCCGGCGGCCGTCGAGCGAGCCGAGGCGCGAACGCATCGTGAACGCGTCGAGCAGCGCCTGCGTGGGGTGCTCGTGGGTGCCGTCGCCGGCGTTGACGACCGAGCCCTTGATCCAGCCCGACGTCGCGAGCCGGTGCGGGGCGCCCGAGGCGTGGTGCCGTACGACGACCGCGTCGGCGCCCATGGCCTCCAGCGTCAGCGCGGTGTCCTTGAGGCTCTCGCCCTTGGAGACCGAGGAACCCTTGGCGGCGAAGTTGATGACGTCGGCCGAGAGTCGCTTGGCAGCGAGCTCGAACGAGGTACGGGTGCGGGTGGAGTCCTCGTAGAAGAGGTTGACGACGGTACGTCCGCGCAGGGTCGGGAGCTTCTTGATCGGCCGATCGGCGAGCCGCGCCAGTTCGACCGCGGTGTCGAGGATCTGGGTGGCCTCGTCGCGCGTCAGGTCCCCGGCGGAGAGCAGATGCTTCATCTCGCCGCCTCCTTACGAGTCCCCAGCAGGACCGCGTCCATGCCGTCGACCTCCTCGATCCGCACTCCCACCGCTTCCTGGAGCGAGGTCGGCAGGTTCTTGCCGACGTAGTCCGCGCGAATGGGCAGTTCGCGGTGGCCGCGGTCGACGAGCACCGCGAGCTGGACGGCCTTGGGGCGGCCGAGGTCGTGCAGGGCGTCAAGCGCGGCGCGGATGGTGCGTCCGGACATCAGAACGTCGTCGACGAGGACCACGATTGCGCCGTCGACGCCGCTGGAAGGAACCTCCGTGGGCGAGGGCGACCTCGCGGGACGCAGTGCGATGTCGTCGCGGTACATCGTCACGTCGAGGGAGCCGACGGGAACCTCACCGGGCTCGACCTCGGCGATCCGCTCGGCGAGGCGGCGGGCCAGCGCGACCCCGCGGGTCGGGATGCCCAGAAGGACGATCTGCTCGGAGCCCTTGTTGCGCTCGAGGATCTCGTGCGCGATGCGGGTCAACGCCCGGCGAATGTCGGCGGCGTCGAGAACGGGACGGCCGAGTTGCGGAACGGACCCAGATGCAGGCGTGGTCATCTAAGGCATACCCCTTCCCCGCCTCTCTGGACGGGCTTAAAGGTGACTGCGTGCGCCGAGACTATCAGCGCCGACGGTCGTCTCCGGCAAGCCGCCGCGTGCGTAGGCGGGCCGCTCGCAGAAGCGAGGCAATCAGCTGGGGGCCTGCTGGCCGCGGCTCTGCCCAGGGGGACCCTCCACGACCTCGTTCTCGGCGTGATCGAGCCTGCGCAAGAATTCACAGAGCCGCGCCAGAGTCGGAGTGTTCACTGGGGCACGGCGAGCGTTCAGCGCACGCAGGATCGAGGAGTACACCTCGAACTCCAGCCCGCACTCCAGGCATGCCTGGAGGTGTTGCGAAATACGGCGGTGCGTCAAGTCGTCGATCTCGTCGTCGAGGAACCGGTGCATGAGTCGTTCGACTTCCCGGCAGCTGTAGACACCCGCGTTCGAGCTCATCGCCAATGCTCCGCGCCGGGCCGCCGGACTGCCGGGGCCGAAGGCGGCCGGCGATGCGTGGCAAACGACTGCCGGACGAGGGAACGCGCTCGGGCCAGACGAGTGCGCACGGTGCTTTCCTTCATGCCTAGAACCTGCGCCGTTTCGGCCCGGCTCAATCCCTCGACGTCCATCAGCACGAGCACCTCCATCAGAGCGCGTGGAAGTCCGTCGAGAATCTCACTCAGAACCGAGTCGGCGATATCTCCGGCGAGAATGTCCTCCGCCGTGAACGTAACCCCCCGACCAGGGCCGGACTGCGTGAGCAGGTCCTCGTCGGCGACGGGTCGTGGGCGGTCCCGACGGCCGAGGTTGATGTGCTGATGGCGCATGATCGTGAGCAGCCAGGCGCGTGGGCTGCTCCCGTCGAAGGTGCCTAGGCTCCGCCACGCCGCCAACATGGTTTCCTGCACCAGATCTTCGGCATCGGCCGGCTGGGCCACCATGGATCGAGCTACCCGTACGAGCAGTTCGATGTGGGGAACCACCTGATCGGCGAACCTCACGCCACGATCGGGCATCGGGTTCCTTTCGCCTCGGCGGCCGCTGTTCTCACTCCCGGACGTCCCTCACTTGGCTGGGATACACGATGGGCTCGTGGTGCGCGCATCCGATGGGTCGAATCCGCGCACCACGACAGGGCCTGCAAGGTCACTCGGCGTATTCGTGCGCCCAGGCCAAGCCGTAGGCATCGTCGCCCATCTCGTCGGAGCCCAGGCCCATGTAGTCGAACAGTCCGGTCAAGTCCGGCGGCTGAACCGAACCGTCAAGCAGCCGCTGCACGATCGTGCGCTGATGCTTGATGTTGGCGCGATCCTCCCACCAGATCCGACGACACGGATCAGAGCAGAACCAGTACGTGTAGTTGTTGTGGACGAGCTTGTAGCCGGGGCGCCCCGGGAACTTCGCCGAACCGGGTGAGGTTGACGTCATCAGCGGCAGCTGACACATGTTGCATTCCCAGGGCAGCGCCCCGGGAAGGGTCAGGTCTGGGCGTCCGTCATTGATGTTCGCGATGATCATGTCCCAGTAGGGCGCGAAGTCCCGCTCCCAGTTCGGGTACTTCTCGCACAGCCACTCACGCTCGGCCTTGCCGACGCCACCGGGCGGGTTCCAGAACAGGGTCCAGCGATAGAACCAGGTTCCCAGGTGCAACGAGTGGTGTGCGTGGTCCAGTCCATCGACGAACTCGTCCCAGTACCAGGGCTTGGAGAGGCCGAAGTCCTCCAGCGAGGTGATGAACTGGTCGCCGATCCACTCCTCCATGAACTCTTTGTAGGACTGCTCGCGACCCTCCAAAGGCGTGTAGTAGTCCATCGACGGACCGGTACCGATCGCGAAGATCCGACTGGTGAGCCAGAAAGTCTTGTCGATGAGCCACTGGGCTCGTTCCTTGCTGTTCTGTTCGAGCAGCACCTCGAGCGTCGGTCCGCCCTGCTGCGCGTGGCGGGCCTCGTCGGTCTGGATCGAAGAGATCATGTTCGCGAAGTTGACGTCCCCGGAGTCCAACGCATTGGCGGCCAATGCGACGAACTGCAGGTTGGAGAATCCGGTCTCGAAGGTGAAGGGCAGCCCAATGGCGATGTCCACGGCGCTGGGGGTCGCAATGAATCCGTCCAGGAGTGCACGTCCGGCCAGGATCACCCAGTTGTTGGTGAAGTAGCTCTTGGTCGTCCAGTCGTAGTGCACGTCCTTGGAGACGAACTCGTGGGAGAACCACAGGTTGATCTGGGCGTGGCGCATTTCGTCCATCGCGCCGAAGGTGGCCATGTTGCGCCAACCGCCGGTCAACCCGAAGCGGGCCATCCGCAGTTCGGCGACGACGGCGACGTACTCGGCGTGGGTGTAGATCCCGAAATGGATCTTGGAGTTGGTCTTCCACCCCTCGGTCAAGTTGTCGTAGATCTCGGAACGCTGCAGCGCAGCCTTGACCGAATACGCGGCGTTGTCCTTCTCCCGCTGCGTGGCGACGTACTCCCCGTAGGTGTTGCGGTAGTCCTCTCGCCATACGTGCCAAGCGCCGGGATCGGTGCCCTCGCCCCCGGCCATCCAGTCCGGGAACGCGGTCTGGTGATCGACGTAGGTGAACTCCCAGTCGGTCATCCGTGTGATGTCGTGCCATTCCTCGCGCTTGAGGATCGTCACTGAGTCTCCTTCGATTTCGGGCCACTACACCGCGAGAAACCCGGCGCCGATCGGCCCGGGCTCGTCCATCGGGGGCACAGATCGATCCCGTACCTGTCCCCTCAGGACCAAAATTCATTCGCTACCAACACTGGCTTGCCGCCGTCCGCCGGCAGCCTTGGCCGACGTTTGCGCAGGTAGCCGGGTCGTATCGGCCCCACATGTCCGCGTCGAGCCGACCTGAGCGGGTCCTGCACGTCCCGCGAACACGATCGGATCGCGCGCGCCTCGGCGAGGGCCAGATCTGGTGCCGAAGCCTTCCCCGTACCCGATGAGCGATCGCGAGAGGCGCCGGCGGCACCTCCGCTTTCATCGCCCGGACGTCATCGCACGGACGATCTTTGACCCGGATCGGTTGACGATGGTGCTCACTCTGCGTAGCGTTACCCTGCGTAGCCGATCAGTAGCCAGGAGCCCATCGTGCCGTCCGAGTACGCGAAGTCGTTGGGATCCCGCCTGCGGGCCATCCGGACTCAGCAGGGCCTGTCCCTGCACGGGGTCGAGGAAAAGTCCCGCGGCCGCTGGAAGGCAGTCGTCGTCGGCTCCTACGAGCGCGGCGACCGCGCCGTCACCGTGCAGAAGCTTGCCGAGCTCGCCTCGTTCTACGGCGTCCCGGTCGGCGAACTGCTGCCCGGCGGCAGCCCGAGCGCCGCGTCCGAGCAGCCGCCGCGTCTGGTGCTCGACCTGGAGAAGCTCGCCGACGCCCCGGCCGCCGAGGCCGGTCCCCTGCTGCGCTACGCCGCGACCATCCAGTCCCAGCGCGGCGACTACAACGGCAAGGTCCTGACGATCCGTCAGGAGGATCTACGCGCCTTGGCCGTCATCTACGACAAGCCGCCGAGCATCCTCACCGAGGATCTCTCCGCCTGGGGCGTCCTGCGCGCCGTCCCCGCCAACCGCGACAGCGACTCCGCCTACTGACTCGCGCCAAAACTGTCCGATAGCGCAGTCGAGCACCGAGTTCGATCTTTAAACCGGTGTTCAACTGCGCTATCGGGATTGATCGTGGACGCCGGTCGGCGCGAGTCAAACAGTCAAGATCGGCTTCAGGTCCTCGATGCGGCCGAGCAGGCCGTTGACGAAGTTCGGTGACTGGTCCGTCGAGAGTTCGGTGACGATTTCGACGGCCTCGCTGATGGCGACGGCGTCGGGGATGTCGTCGCACCAGAGCAACTCGAACAAGGCGACACGCAGCACAGCGCGATCGACGGCGGGCATGCGGTCGATCGGCCAGTCGACCGAGTAGGTCTCCAGCAGCTCGTTGATCCGCACGAAGTGCCTCGACACACCCTGCACGAGCGACTCGGTCCACTCCCGCACCGGCGGGTCCGCGGAATCGACGCGCACGGCCAGGATCTCCAGGGCCGAGAGCGAACGTTGGTCGGCCTCGAAGACGATGTCGACGGCGCGGCGGCGAGCCTTACTTCGGGCGCTCAAGTCAGTTGTTGATTCGACCGGTGTAATCGCCGGTGCGAGTGTCGACCTTGACCTTCTCGCCCGTGGTGATGAACAGCGGCACCTGGATCGAGGCGCCGGTCTCCAGCGTCGCCGGCTTGGTGCCGGAGGTGGAGCGGTCACCGACCAGGCCGGGCTCGGTGTAGCTGATGATCAGCTCGACCGACGGCGGCAATTCGACGTAGAGCGCATTGCCCTCGTGGATCGCGACCGTCGCCATCTGATTCTCGAGCATGTACTTGGCGGAGTCGCCGACGGTCGCCTCGGAGACGTAGGTCTGCTCGAAGTTGTCCGTGTCCATGAACACGTAGTCGTCGCCGTCCTTGTACAGGTACTGCATGTCGCGACGGTCGACGCTGGCGGTCTCGACCTTGATACCCGCGTTGAAGGTCTTGTCGACGACCTTGCCGGACAGGATGTTCTTCAGCTTGGTCCGCACGAACGCGGGGCCCTTGCCGGGCTTGACGTGCTGGAACTCCACGACGGACCACAGCTGGCCCTCGATGTTGAGCACGAGGCCGTTCTTCAGATCATTGGTCGTCGCCACGAGCGCGTCTCTCCTGCGTCAGATGTACGTAGCCAGCGGACGACGATAACGCAGATCAGCGGCCCGACCTCGCGGCCGACCCCTGCGCATGCGTCACACGAGCCCTGTGAGCGGAGCCGGCGAGCGCAGCGAGCGTTCGCGCGCGGAGCGCGCCATCGGCGGCGCCGCTGGTGAACGTTGCGCCAGTTGGTCGACCCGCACCAGACGCACGGATACCGCACATTGCCGCGGGCGCCGTTGGGTCACGGCGCGATCTGGAACCGCCCTCGAGCGGACGTGGGGTCTGGGCCGGCGCGCCAAGCTCCTACTGATTCACGGCCCGCACCCGTCCCCCACAGATGCGTCTCCCGTCCGCCGAGCTCGGCCGCCGCCGCCGTGCACGACGCCCGCTACATCTGCAAATACCCCCGGGCTTTCAGCGTTCAACACCTCATCAGCTCGGGCGGCAGCCGCCCGCCGGATGAACTCGGTGACGGACACCCCGGAAACTGCAGCCGCTTGCCGCAGGCGCCTCTCCAGTTCGGCATCCATTCGCACGCTGACCACAACCCAAGTGTGTCCGGCCGAGGCGGTGCAGCGCGAGGGCAATCCAAGCCGTGCGACGGTCAGTCGAGGACGAGCAGTTCCTTGGTGCTGACGGTGAGCAGCTCCGGACCGTCTGCGCCGACGACCAGGGTGTCCTCGATCCGGACCCCACCGAGGCCAGGCAGGTAGACGCCGGGCTCCACGGTGACCACCCCGTTGGCGACCAACCGGCCGGTGCCGGTCGGGCCCAGCAGGGGTGCCTCGTGGATGCGCAGGCCCACGCCGTGCCCGAGGCCGTGGCCGAACTGGTCGCCGAACCCCGCGTCGGTGATCACGTTGCGGGCGGCGGCGTCCACGGCCAGCACGTCGGCGCCCGGGCGCAGAGCCTCGCGACCGCTGCGCTGCGCGGCGAAGACGAGGTCGTAGATCTCCAGCTGCCAGTCCTGGGGATTGGCGGCGACGACGAAGGTGCGCGTCATGTCCGAGTGGTAACCGTCGACCCGCGCCCCGAAGTCGATCTTGAGCAGGTCACCCTGCGCGATGCGGCGGTCCGTGGGGCGGTGGTGCGGGATCGCGGAGTTGTCCCCGGTGGCCACGATGGTCTCGAAGGCGGGCGCTTCGGCTCCCTTGTCGAGCATCCGACGTTCCAGTTCGCGAGCGACGTGGCGCTCGGTGCGCCCCAGCACGAGGCCTTCCAGCACCTCGCCCAGCGCCGCATCGGCGATCTCGGCCGCGTGGCGCATGATGTCGATCTCGTCGGCGTCCTTGCTCATCCGCAGGGTCTCGACGGCCTCCCCGACGGAGAGCAGGTTCGCGCCCGGGCACTGCTCGACGAGCAGGTCACGCAGATCCACTGTCACATGATGGGACTCGAACCCCAGCCGACGGATCCCGATCTTCTCCGCGTGCTCGGCCAGCGCGGCCGCGCACCCACGTTCGCGGAGCAGCTCGACGTCGGGCGACTGCTTGGCCGCCTGGACCTCGTACCTACCGTCGGTCGCGAGCACGCTGCGCTCGGCGGTCAGCAGCAGCGCCGCATTCGATCCGGTGAACCCGGTCAGGTAGCGGACGTTGATCAGATCGGTGATGAGGGCCGCTTCGAGATCGGCTGCGGCGCACAGCGCCCGTACCCGATCCCGTCGCGCGGCATGGACGTCAGGCACAACCTCAGCGTACGTCCGCCCGGGCCTCGACGCGGGATTCCCGGCACGGCTCGCACGAAGGCTTGACCTGAGCGTGCGCGCACCCGAAAACGCCGAAGGCCCCGGCCGTGTTCGGGTACGGCTGGGGCCATCAGGCACCGCAAACTGTCAGGTAAAGCAGCGCAGGTTGAACCTCGGAACCCTCCCACCACGGAGTCGTCATCACCTAGGTGATCACTGCCTGTAGGTAATCATTTGAATGCGGACCGTAACAACCAAGTCCGGGCAATCAATCGCTGATCCGACGAATCACCCATAACGCCGCGAGGCCCCGTCCGTAGTTCTCGGACGGGGCCTCGGCGTAGGCGTGTGCGGGTGTTCAGCCGCCGCACTTGCAGTTGTCGCCACATCCGCACGGGTTGCAGGTGCATCCCTCGGCGTGCTTTTCGGGCTCAGTCATGTCGACTCCTGGTTCTGGGTGTGCGCGTGCTGTCGGAGCGAAGTATTCCGACCCTGCGGGCACCGCGCCAGAGCGTACCCGCAGGGTCGGTGCTGCATCTGTCCACGCAGCCCCGACCGGCCCAGCGCCGGAGGCGCCGTTCTCACATCGGTCAGGTGCCGCCGGCGCAGAGCAGCTTGGTCGGACCCGTCTGGTCGCCGCGGACGAGGAGCCGGATCCGCACGCACTGCAGCGCTGGGGAGCTGAAGGAGGCGGAGATGTCACCGGAGCACCCGCGCGAGGTGCTACCGATGGTGGTGTAGGCCGAGTTCAGCCAGGAGATCTGCAACGTGGCGCAACCGGAGGAGCTGTTCACGTCTCCGGACAGCGAGCCACGGATCGTCCGCGAATCGCCGGACCGGGACCATTCGACGGAGCCCGAGGCACTGCCGCGTGAACCGGAGATCTCGAACGGGTCCTGGTCGAAACCGCTGCGGACCGACGGCGCCGAGGGAACTGCCGAAGCCGGCATGGCGACCAGCACGCTCGCGACAGCGAGCAATCCTGCTCCGAGCCCTACGGCCGTCGTCCTCATGGGCGTCCCTTCTGTCCGCTGGTGCGTACGGGGCTCCCCTCCTGCCCGCACGATCATCCCGTTCCACTCACCGTCCCGGCGGGTGGCGGTGATCGCGACTCCTACGTGTCGTCGCGATCACCGCCTCGCCGGGCGGTCCCTACCGGTTCCGACTAGCGCGGACCGCGGCCGGGACCGTTGTTGTTGCCCGGGTTGTTGCCGTTGTTGTTGCCGTTCCAGCCGCCGTTGTTGTTGCCGTTGCCGTTGCGGTCGAAGCAGCGGCCGTAGAACACGACGGTGCGTCCGTCGCGCTTGGCGGTGACCGACTTGCGGTCGTCGTAGATCCGGCAGCCACGGTCGGCGTCGGCGACCACGCGGTAGGTGCGACCGGCCCGCAGGCCGCGGAAGGTGGTGCAGTCGCCGCTGTCGACGCTGCGGTGCCGGCCGGCGACGTAGACGTCGGCCTCGCCGCCGCGCAGGCCCTGGACGCAGACGCGGATCTTGCCGTTGTCGTTGCGTGAGCTCGCGGCCTCGGCGCCTGCCATGGGCAGCGCGAGAGCCGTGATCGACAGGACAGCGGTGGAGGTGGCGACAACGCGGTTGATGAGCTTCATCGGCTGGGTGCTCCTTGTGCATGTGGTGGGCCCCCCGGTGTCCCCCGAGAGGTCTACTCGTGCGCCCGGGTCGTGCCCCGGGGTGTGTCCTGTCGTCCGAGACTTTTCGGTCGACATGGGGCAATACGGGCCGGACGAATCGATCGGTTCTCCACGGAATCGCAAAGAATCGACGGACCGTCACCGCGCCGTCAGTTCCTTGGACAGCAAGGCATTTCACGCATACCGTCATCGCGTGGAGCGTGCGACTCTCGAGGCTTTCCGGGCAGGTGACCCGGGAGCTGTACGCGCGGTCTACGACCGATATGGCGGATTGGTGTTCGCGGTGACGCTGCGGGTCCTCGGGGACCGGGCGCTCGCCGAGGAGGCCACCCAACAGACCTTCGTGCAGGCCTGGCGGGCGGCGCACTCCTTCGACGCGGATCGGGATCTGGCTCCCTGGTTGGCGACGATCGCGCGACGTGCGGCGATCGACGTGCACCGCCGGGAACCGGTACCGGGCGCGTCGCTGGACGACCCGAACAACAACCTCGAGATGGGCCGGGCGGACACCTGGCGGTCGAACCTCGGCGGGCTGGACAACGCCTACGAGGCCTGGACCGTCCGGGAGGCCGTCGACGCTCTGCCTCCCGAGGAACGTGACGTCGTCCGGCTGCAACACCTCGAGGGCTTCACCCACACGGAGATCGCGAAGACCCTGGAGATCCCGCTCGGCACCGTAAAGTCCCGTTCCAGCCGCGCGCACAAACGCCTGGCCGGAGCGTTGGGCTACTTACGAGAGGTCCAATGACCGTGGACACGACACGGAGTACGCAGTGAACCGCTTCGACGACGAGCAGGTGCTCGCGTACCTGGCCGGCGATCAGGACGGGCTTGCCCCCGACGCCGCCCTGGACGACCTGCGCGCGCTGCTCGCCGACCCGATGACCTGGGAGCAGCCGCCGCCGGCGATGGGCGACAAGATCGTCGCTGCTGTCGCCGTGGCCGCCTCCACCGCGCCCCGCCCGGTTCCCTCCGCGACCCCCGAACTCTCCCCCGCCGTCGTGACGCCCGCCACCTCGCGGTGGCGCCGTCGTGTCGCGCCCGTCGGACTGACCGCTGCCGCCGTCGCGGCCTCGGTCGTCCTGGGCACCGTCGTCGGCGTGAACCTTGACAACGACAACAGGCCGGCGACCTCCGCCCCGTTCGCCCTGCAGGGTCAGGCGCAACCGGCGGCAGTGCCACCCGCCGGGCTGCCCAGCGTCGCCGTCAGCGCCAGCGAGAAGGAGCAGTTCACCCAGGAGGTTCTGCGCGAACTCGACGACCCGGCCGGGTCGGTCGGCGCCGGGCCGAGCCTGGGCCGCTTCCCCGGCCTCCTGTACTGGCTGTCCACCGGCCCGGACGGCTCCGCGCGGCTGTCCCGCGAGGTCGCGCAGATCTACGACAAGAACGGCCGCGCCACCGGGGCGCTGCGGGCGCTGCTCAACCGCCGCCCGACGGACCCGGACTCGCGCAGTCCCTGGTCGGCCGGCAGCACCGGCGACGTGGACCTGTCCTCGGTGGCCGGTGGCGTCGGGGCGGTCTGGCCCGCCGGCACCGCGGTGGTCTACCTGAACTCGGCCGCCCTGAAGGGCCGGGCGTCGGTCGGCGAGGCCCGCGCGGCGGTCCAGCAGATCGTGTGGACCCTGCGGGCCAACGACCCGACGATCTCCTCGATCGTGATCAGTGCGGCGGCGCGCGGCGACCGGGCGGCCCTGCGGGAGCGCGGGCTGTGGGGCAGCGGGATCAAGTTCAGCAAGCCGGTCCCCGTCGGTGACGCTGCATCAGTTCTCGCGCCGGTCCAGATCGACGGGCCCGCCGAGGGCGCCACCCTCGAGCCCCAGGCCTTCACCGTCTCCGGCGCCGCCATCTCCGCGACCGGCCGGATCCGCTGGGAGGTCCTCGACCGAGGTCAGGTCGTCCGCAACGGCGAAACCACGACCGCGGCCTGCTGCAGTCTCAACCCGTACGCGTTCCAGCTCACCCTGACCCCCGGTCGGTACACGATCGTGGTGTACCCGGCGCCGGAAGGCTCGGCCGGTTCCACCAGCCGCGTCATCGAGATCGGTGGCACCAACACCTGATCGGGTGACTCGACGTCAGATGCTTACCAGGGCTCGGAGGGCGAGCCGGTAGGAGTCGATGCCGAAGCCCGCGACAGTGCCGGTGGAGACACCCGCCACCACGGAGTTGTGCCGGAAGGCTTCGCGCGTGGCGGGGTTGGTGATGTGCACCTCGATCAGCGGGGCGCGCAGCTGGGCACACGCGTCGCGCAGCGCGTAGGAGTAATGCGTGAAGGCTGCCGGGTTCAGGATCACCGGGATCTGGGCGTCGGCCGCGGCGTGCAGCCACGACACCAGTTCGGCCTCGTCGTCGGTCTGGCGCACCTCGACGTCGAAGCCGAGTTCCTTGCCGGTCTCCTCGCACGCCGCGACCAGGCCGGCCCAGTTGGTGCTCCCGTACACGTCGGGTTCGCGCGAGCCCAGCCGCCCGAGGTTGGGGCCGTTCAGCACCCACACGGTGTTCATATCGCTCGGGCTCCTCACTCGTCCCTCGCTCGTCGCGCTCGCTCGGCCGCTCATACGCTCACCCGCTTGTACGCCTCTTCGAGATGCGCGGGGTCCGGGTCGGCGGTGATGACGGGGGTACCGAGGCCGTCGAGGACCACCAGGCGCAGCGTGGATCCGCGGGACTTCTTGTCGATGCTCATCGCCGAGCGCAGCGCGGGCCACCGGTCCGGCTGGTAGCGCGTCGGCAGGCCGACGGCCTCGAGCAGTTCCCGGTGTCGCGCGACGAGCTTGGCGTCGATGCGGCCCTGCAGTTCGGCGAGTTCGGCGACGAACGTCATCCCGACGGCGACGGCCGGGCCGTGGCGCCACGTGTAGTTCTCGAGGCGCTCGATCGCGTGACCCAGGGTGTGCCCGTAGTTGAGCATCTCCCGGCCGATGCCACCGCTCGCCCCAGTCTCCTTCAGGTCCCCGGCCACGACGTCGGCCTTGACCCGGATGGACCGGGTGATCAGTTCGTAGGCGTAGCGCCCGTCCGGGCTCGCGGCGTCGGCCGGGTCCACGGCCACCCGCTCGAGGATCTCCGGGTCGGCGATGAAGCCGGCCTTGATGACTTCGGCCAGACCGCTGATCCACTCGACCGCGGGCAGGGTGCGCAGCACCGCGAGGTCGCAGATCACACCGGCCGGCGGGTGGAACGAACCGACCAGGTTCTTGCCGTCGTCGGTGTTGATGCCGGTCTTGCCGCCGACCGCCGCGTCGACCATCGCCAGCAGGGTCGTCGGCACCTGCACCAGCTTGACCCCACGCAACCAGGTCGCGGCGACGAATCCCGCGAGGTCGGTGGTCGCGCCACCACCGACACCGACGACGGCGTCGCTGCGGGTGAAGTTGGCACCGCCCAGCGCGGACCAGCAGGAAGCGGCGACAGCCGCGGTCTTCGCGGCCTCGCCGTCCGGGATCTCGATCGGCAGTGTCTTGTACCCGGCCTTGGTCAGGTGTTCGCCGATCGCGGCCCCGAGGGAGCGCAGCTGCTGCGGACAGATGATCGCGACTGACTCGACGTCAGGTCCCAGCATTTCCGGGAGTTCCCCGGCCAGTCCGTGCCCGACGAGCACGTCGTACGGACTCGCTCCACCGACCCGCAACCGGGTCGGCTCATTGGCAACGTTCATGCATGCCCCGCAATGTCGGCAGGAGACGGGCGGTGACGTTGGCGTTCCTTGATGGCGGCGAGCACCTTCCCGACCACCTCGGGGACCTGCGCGTCCGCGGCGATGACCACGCTGGCCACCTCCAGGTACAGCGGGCGCCGCTCGTCGAGCAAGCCCTTGAGCGTCGCGCGCGGATTGTTGATCAGCAGCGGACGGTCGCGGTTCAGCCCCACGCGGCGAGCCGCCGTCGACAAGGTGACGTCGAGGTAGATCACGTGGTGCTCGCGCAGCAGCGTGCGGGTGGTCTCGTTGAGGATTGCTCCCCCACCCAGGGACAGGATCCCGTCGCACTCGTGCAGCGCCGTCGCGACTGCCTCGGCCTCCAGCGCACGGAAGGCCGCCTCGCCGTCGTCGATGAAGATCTGCGAAACGGGCTTGCCGGCCAACTCCGTGATGTCCGCGTCGGTGTCGCGGAAGCTCAGGTGCAGCCGGCCGGCGATGACCCGACCGATCGTGCTCTTGCCCGCCCCGGGGGCGCCGACGAGCACCGCGCGAGGACGGACCTCACGCGGGTGATCGGCAGCGTCTTCAGACATCAGTCCCCGAGCCCCCGGGCCTGCAGTTCGGCGCGGTAGGCCGCGACGTTGCGGGCGGTCTCGGTGATCGAGTCGCCGCCGAACTTCTCCAGCACGGCGTCGGCCAGGACGAGGGCGACCATCGCCTCGGCGACCACGGCCGCGGCCGGGACCGCACAGGCGTCGGAGCGCTGCGCGATCGCCTTGGCCGGCTCCAACGTGGCGACGTCGACGGTGTCCAACGCGCGGGGCACGGTGGAGATGGGCTTCATCGCGGCGCGGACCCGCAGCGTCTCGCCGGTGCTCATGCCACCCTCGGTGCCGCCGGAGCGGCCCGATCGCCGCCGGGGTCCGTCCGCGGTGGCCTCGATCTCGTCGTGCGCGGACGAGCCGCGGACCTCGGCCAGGCCGAAGCCGTCGCCGACCTCTACGCCCTTGATCGCCTGAATCCCCATCAGCGCACCGGCCAGACGCGCGTCGAGGCGCCGGTCCCAGTGCACGTGGCTGCCCAGACCAGGCGGCAGGCCATGCACCACCACTTCGACGACACCACCCAGGGTGTCGCCGGCGTCCTTGGCCGCGTCGACCTCGGCGATCATCGCGGCGGCGGCGTCAGGGTCGTAGCAGCGGACCGGGTCGGAGTCGATGCGTTCGCCGTCCTCGCGGCCGGGGACGACGCCGTACGGCGCAGTGATCGTCCCGATGCGCACCACGTGGCTGAGCACGACGGCGTCCACGCTCTGCGCGAGGAAAGCCTTGGCGACGGCACCGAGCGCGACGCGAGCCGCGGTCTCCCGGGCGCTGGCGCGCTCCAGGACCGGACGGGCGTCGGCGAATCCGTACTTCTGCATGCCCACAAGGTCCGCGTGACCGGGCCGCGGGCGGGTCAGCGGGGCGTTGCGGGCGATGCCGGCCAGCTCGGCCTCGTCGACCGGGTCGGCGGACATGACCCGCTCCCACTTCGGCCACTCACTGTTGCCGACCTGGATGGCGACCGGGCCGCCCTGGGTCTCCCCGTGCCGCAGACCACCCAGGAACATGATCTCGTCCTGCTCGAACTTCATCCGGGCACCGCGCCCGTACCCGAGCCGACGACGGGCCAGTTCCCCCGCGACCTCCTTGGTGGAGGTGCGGACCCCGGCCGGCAAACCCTCGAGGATCGCGACCAGCGCGGGGCCGTGGGACTCCCCTGCCGTCAACCAACGCAACATGGGCACATTCTCCCACGTCGGGACCCACCGGCGAGCGCGCCGGGAGCCGCCTGAGGACGCTCACGGGGCGCCGTCGGTCACATCCGGTGTCACGTGAGCCCCGGGAGTGGCGCAGTGTCAGGTCACGAACGGGACTCGGGCCAGTCCCCGACCGGGGGCCACAAGGTGCACCAATGGGACCTCTCGGGCGGGACAACTGGGAGCCGGCTGAGGAAAAGAACCTGATGATCCGATCGATACCCCATCCCGACAGGTGCGTCTTCATACTGCTTTCAGGGGAACGTTTCAAGGGTGATGGGACAGAGGACGTAATGAACGGTCGCTTCGGGGAGCGGACGGGCAGGCGCGCCATCGGCGCCGCGGCCCTGCTTCTCGTCGTCGCGACCCTCTCCGCGTGCGGAGAAACGGGCACCGCCCAGCCCGATGACGGCCCTCCGGACCGCGCAGTCAACATCGCGATCAGCCCCGCCGCGGGCACCTCCGATGTCGCCCCGGACGCCCGGGTCACGGTGACGAGCGCCGAGGGCCCGCTGCGCAGCGTGGACGTCGTCGACTCCGGCGGGGAGTACCTGGCCGGCGACTTCTCCGCCGACCGCACCACCTGGATCTCCGTCATCCCGATGCGCATGGCCACCGACTACACGGTGCAGGCGGCCGCCCTTGCCGACCGCGGCCTGGTCACCTCGGCCGCGCAGTTCAAGACCCGCACGGTGCCCGACGCGGACCGGGTCGGCGTCTGGCGGGTGACGCCGGAGAACGGGGCGGTCGTCGGCGTCGCGCACCCGATGATCCTCGAGTTCACCCAGGCGGTGAAGAACCGCGAGGCCGTCACCAAGGCCCTGACCGTCGAGACCTTCCCGAAGGTCGAGGGCGCCTGGTACTGGATCAACCAGGGAATGGTCGACTGGCGCCCGAAGGACCTGTGGCCCGCGGGCACCGTGGTGAACCTACGTGCCGATATGCGCGGCATCGACGCCGGCGGCGGCCGCTACGGCTCGGGCGTCTTCACGTCGTCCTTCACCATCGGCCGCAGCCAGGTGCTGAAGGTCGATGTGACGAAGCATCAGATGCAGGTCGTGCGCGACGGAAAGGTCATCAACACCATCGCGGTCTCCTCCGGTAAGCCGGAGTGGGAGACCCGCAACGGCACCAAGATGATCATGGAGAAGGTCCGCGGCAAGACATGGACCAACGAGGAGATCAACGCGCCGGAGGAGTACACGAAGTACTCCGAGTACGCGATGCGGATGACGAACTCCGGTGAGTTCGTCCACGACGCGCCGTGGAACGTCGGCCTCATCGGCGAGGTCAACGCATCGCACGGTTGCGTGGGCATGGGCACGGGCGACATGGCCTGGCTCTTCGACAACACGATCATCGGTGACGCGGTGGTGGTGACCGGTTCCCCGGTCAAGCACAACGACCTGTGGAACCGGATCCAGGACTGGAACGTTCCGTGGGAGCGCTGGCTCGCCGGGAACTACGACCTCTCGGACGAGTGATGCGACTTTCCCGTGTGACCGCTGCATGCGCAGTGGCGTTTCTGCTCGCCGGATGTGCCGGGGCCAAGGCCGACGCACCGCCGGAGACCAACCCTGTCCCGGCGGCGCCGGCCGCGGTCCGGATCAGCCCGACGGACGGCATGTCGGACGTCGCGCTGGACGGGAAGGTCACGGTGACCGCGGAGCACAGCACGCTGCGACACGTGGACCTGAGCGACTCCACCGGCCGCTACCTTGAGGGTTCCTACAACTCCGACCGCACCGCCTGGACGTCGGCCTCCAGCCTGATCCCGGGTCAGTCCTACTCGGTGGCTGCGGCCGCCCTCGGTGCGGAGGGAGTGGCCTCGGCGACGTCGGCGTTCACCACGAAGTTGCTGCCGACCACCCAGCAACTACGCGCCACGCTGTCCGCCCCCGCCGCCGGATCCACCGTCGGTGTCGCGTACCCGATGGTCGTCACCTTCAACCGGCCGGTGCTGAACCGACGCACCGTCACCGCGGCGCTGTCGGTGCGCACCGAACCGCACGTCGAGGGCGCCTGGTACTGGATCGACGCCTATACCGTCGACTTCCGACCCCGGGAATTCTGGCCCGCCAACACCAAGGTGACGCTGAACTCGAACCTGGCCGGCGTCTACGCGGGCAATGGCCTGTGGGGCATCGCGAACACCACCTCGGGCTTTCAGGTCGGGCGCGAGCAGATCATCAAGGTCGACGTGAACAAGCACCGGATGACTGTGCTGCGCGACGGCGAGAAGGTCCGAAGCTTCCCGGTGTCGACCGGGAAGGAAGGCTGGGAGACCCGCAACGGCACCAAGGTGATCATGGACAAGGTCCGCGGCAAGACCTGGACCAACGAGGAGATCGACGCCCCGGAGGAGTACACCCTCAGGTCGGACTACGCGATGCGCCTGACGAACTCGGGTGAGTTCATCCACGATGCCCCGTGGAACACGACCGTCGGCGCCGGCAACACCAGCCACGGCTGCGTGGGCATGAACCTCGACGACATGAAGTGGCTCTACAACAACACGATCCTCGGCGACGCCGTCGTCACCACCGGCTCGCCGAAGCCCTTCACCACCCTGTGGAACCGTTACCAGGACTGGAACGTCCCCTGGAGCCAGTGGCTCACGGGCAACTACGACCTCGAGGACCTCTGAGCGGTCAACCCGGCGCGGGCATGTCAGCCCGTGCAGCAGCATGTCAGCCGGTACTCGGGCTGACATGCTGCTGTAAGGGACGACGTCCCTAAGGTGTCACCGCCGAGAGCGAGGCTGACGTTGCGTCAGTCGGTGCGGAGGCCGCGGACCAGCATGTGGAGCATGCGGTCGTAGGTGGCCGCAGGATCGGAGACCAGCACGACCTCGCTGAGTTCGAACGCGATCGCTCCGTGAGTCGCGTTCAACAACAACTGCGCGGTCTCGAAAGCGTCGCCCGGGACGAAAGCTCCGGTCGCCATGCCGTACTCGACGTGGTCGACGAGCACGTTGAAGGTCGCCATCGCGTGCTGCAGCACCTTGGGTGAGGCGAAGGAACGCGCGGTCAGGAACATGGCTTCGTAGTACTGGGGATTGGCCAGACCCCACTGTCGGTAAGCCCGCCCGCTCGCGATCAGGCGTTGCACCGCCTCGTGCTCCCCCGGCGCCGCGATGGCGGCGGCCAGGTCGTCCCAGCCGCGGATGAGCAGGGCGTCGATCAGACCGTCCATGCCTCCGAAGCGGTTGTAGATGCCCATCCGGGCGACGCCGGCGTCGGCTGCGATCGCGCGCGCCGACAGTCCGGACCAGCCTTCACGGCGCAGCATCGCGTCGGCGGCGCGCAGCAGAGCGGCCTCCACGTCGAGGCTGGGCGTGCGGGTGCCGCGCGGCTGACTACTCGCCTCGGTGACCACCGGCCCATCCTGCCCTGAGCGCATGGGATTCCTTCCCCGTTTGCCTGTCCTGGACCAGCGTGCCACAATTATGGACCACTGGTCTACAGGAGGTGGCGCGGTGCGTCCGGACGATCCGCGGATCCACGATCGGCGCTGGTTGATCCTGGCCGTCATCTGCCTGAGCGTGCTGATGGCGCTGATGGACGTCACGATCGTGAACGTCGCCCTTCCTACGATCAGCACCGAGCTCAGCGCCTCGACCAGTCAGCTGCAGTGGATCGTCGACGCCTACACGCTGGTCTTCGCCGGCCTGTTGCTGATGTTCGGCTACCTCGCCGACCGCGTGGGGCGCCGCCGCATTCTGCAACTCGGCCTCGCGTTGTTCGCGGTCACGGGGTTGCTCGCGGCCTTCGCACCGAACATCGACGCCCTCATCGGCGCCCGCGCAGCCATGGGCATCGCCGCCGCGATGATCTACCCGGCCACCTTGGCCATCATCACCTGGACGTTCACCGACCCGCGTGAGCGGGCGATGGCCGTCGGCATCTGGGCCGGGACGACGGGCGTCGCCGTCGCGCTCGGGCCGCCCATCGGGGGGCTGCTGCTCGAGCACTTCGCGTGGGGCTCGGTCTTCCTCATCAACATCCCGTTGGCGCTGCTCGCCCTGGGGCTCAACGCCGTGTTCGTCCCCGAGTCCAGCGACCCCCGGCCCGGCAAGCTCGACGTCCCCGGCGCGATCGGCTCGATCGCCGCGGTCGGCATGCTGGTGTGGGCGCTGATCGAGGCGCCGGCACGCGGGTGGCTCTCCGCCACGTCGATCGCCGACCTGACCGCGGCCGCTGTCCTCATCGGCGGCTTCGTGCTGTGGGAGTCGACCCGCCCGGATCCGCTGCTCGACGTGCGGCTGTTCACGAACCCCCGGTTCTCTGCCGCCGCCGGTGCGATCTCGATCGCCTTCTTCGGCCTGTTCGGGTTCATCTTCATGGTCACCCAGTACTTCCAGGCGGTGCAGGGGTGGGGACCGCTGCGGGCCGGGCTGTGCACGTTGCCGTTCGCGATCGTCACCATGGTTTTCTCGCCGGTCGCGATCCTGCTGATGCGGTGGGTGGGCACCACGAAGGTGGTTGTCGTCGGGCTGTGGCTGATGGCGTCGGGCTTCGGTCTCGCCGCCACCGCCGGGGTCGACAGCCCCTACTGGGGCATCATCGTCACCTCGATGAGCCTGATGGCCGCGGGTCTCGCGTTCGTCAGCGGCCCGGCCACCGAGGCGATCATGGGTGCCCTGCCCCCGGCGAAGGTCGGTGCCGGCTCGGCGGTCAACGACACGACCCGCGAGGTGGGCGGCACCTTGGGGGTCGCGGTCGTCGGTTCGGTGATGGCGTCGGTCTATGCCCCGAACGTCGAGGACCGCCTCGCCGACCTCGGCGTCGCCGAACCCCTGCGCGAGCAGGCTTCCGAGTCGGTCCTCGCCGCCCTGCACGTCGCGGCCGCCTCCGGCGAGCAGACTTCGGCCGTCGCCTCCGCGATCCGGCTGGCCTTCATGGACGGCTTCAAGGCCGGCGCCCTCGTCTCGGCCTTCGTCTGCCTGCTCGGTGCCGCGGCCGCCCTCAAGTTCCTGCCCGCTCGAGCCCTGCCGACCAGCATCCTGTTCGGCGTGCAAGACCACACCGAGGCCGAGGCCGACGCGACACCGCCCGCGCCCGAGTTGTTGCCCGCACCCGACCTACCTGTGCCGCCGGTCCCGGACGCGAAGCCCG
The DNA here is from genome assembly GCA_963703165.1 of uncultured Actinomycetota bacterium. Classification (GTDB taxonomy): domain Bacteria; phylum Actinomycetota; class Actinomycetes; order Sporichthyales; family Sporichthyaceae; genus JBQTKD01. Next base: position 4,981,528 of record OY969798.1, on the reverse strand, counting down.
CTCCGGCGGCCGAGCACGCTTTCTTCTGATGTAGCGTCAGCCCTCGTCGACGGTACTGAAGGCCGCGGGCGCTTGGGTGCCGGGGCGGCCCTTGGGCAGGCGCTTGCGGAGTTCGGCGTTGACGACGGCGAGTTCGGCGGGGTCGCGGTGGCTGACGGCGGTGCGGCCGCGCGCGATGAGGCGCTTGACCTCGTCGTTCTTCGACTTGGCCAGGACGCGGCGGAGGTCCTCGAAGACGAGGGCCTCCATCTTCCCGGTGCGGCGCAGCAGACGGGCGCCGATCTCCATGAGCACGTCGGCCTGTCGACGCAGGACCGCGCGGTCGCGGTTGGCCAACGCCGTGGCGGCGACGGCGTCGGCGGCGGCGAGGTCGTCCTTGTCGTCGTCGGTGCCACCGACCTCGACCTTGCGGGCAACGACCTCGCGCAACTTGCGGACTCGCTCCATCAACGCGGGCAGTTGTAGGGCGTCCTCGACGTCGTCGAGCATTGTCTCGGCGTCGAGCAGGCGGGCGTGGCAGTTGGCGCCCGCGACCGGGTCGACCTCGGCGGCGCGCAGCAGCCGGCCGGCCTCCTCGAGCACCGCTTCGGCGTGCAGGCGGTCGAGGGTGCGGGTGGCCTCGGGCACGGGGAGGTCCGCAACGGCGCGGCGGACCTCGTGCGCACGGTCGGACACCGCGGAAAGGTGCTCACGCAACGCGCCAGCTGACGGGGTCTGCGTGCGACCCAGTTCGACGGTGATCTCGAAGTCGGCGTCGAGCACCGGCACGTAGGCCTCGGCCCGCACTGTGCGGCTGGCGTCGATCTCCACCGAGATCTCCACGTCGCTGCCGGCGGGGACATCGCGGACCATCTGGCGGGGGTGGACCTCCAGACGCCCGATGAGGGTGTTGCGGTCCGCGCGCGGCCGTTCGCCCTCGACGAGCGGGACCCGGATCAATCCGTCACCGGACTGCGCGCTGACCTTCACCGTCGTGGACAGCACGATCCGATGCCGCGCAGGCAGTTCGGTGCCCTTCTCCAGCAGCCAGCGCACCGACTTGTCGGCCAGGCCCACCCCGACGGAGTGCGTGAGCACCGCCGCGCCACCGACCAGCGGGGCATGACGATACGTCAGTTGTTCGGGTTCGGAGGGCATGGTGCTGCCGCGGGGGTCGCGCAGTTCGATCCGGTAGGTGTTGCTGGTGCGGGTCTGCGCCCGCAGCCGGGTGAAGAAAGCTCCGTCCGCGGCCAGCTCGATGCGGCCGGAGCGCCACGGCGGCCGGGACGCATCGTTGGTGAACTCGATCGTGCAACCGGCCCAGTCCGTGCCGGGCGCCTGGCCGCTCGCGCGCCCACCGACCAACGGTTCGTCGTCGGACCCGACGGTCTTGTGCTCGAGGTCGAGGCTGACCGCGTCCACCGCCTTGGCAGCGCCCGCTTTCTTCGGCACCCGTTGGGTGCCGGCGAACACCGCGGCCCCGCGGGCCACGACGGTGATCGCGTCCATCGTGTGGTCCAGCGGAATGCCGAGGCCCTCGCCCGGATCGGCCAGCCGTTCGCGTAGACCCGGGGACAGCGTCGCTCCCCCGACAAGCACCACGCGTTCGATGTCGCCGGCGCCGAGGCCCTTCTCCGCCAACGCACGACGGCACAGGTTCACCGACCGGGTGTAGAGCGGCTCGGTGAACTTCTCGAGCTCTCGACGGCTGACCTCGCGGACGAACTCGAACGGACGGCCCTCACCGTCGAGCAACTCGACGCGGACCTCGGTCACCTCACCGGCCGAGAGCGCGATCTTCGCCGATTCCGCGGCGTGCTTGAGCTTGGCGATGTTCCCGGCCCAGCGACGGTTGCCGCGGCTGAGATCCTCCAGGCCGTGCTCCTTGGCGACAGCCGGCGCGAGCAGTTCGTCGACCAGCGCCCAGTCGATGAGCTTGCCGCCGAGGAAGTTGTCGCCGGCGTGGTTGACCACACCGAACTCACCTTCGCGGACGTTGATCACCGCGGCGTCGAACGTGCCCCCGCCGAAGTCATAGACCAACCAGAACGCCTTGCGGTCCTCCGCGGAGCCTGCGTAGGCCCAGGCGGCCGCGGTCGGCTCCTGCACGAGCGGGGCGTACTCGAAGCCGGCCAACGCGGCGGCCCGACGGGTGGCGTCGCACTGGTCGAGGGAGAACGCCGCCGGCACGGTGATGACGGCGCAGGCGGCCTGCTCGTCGGTGGTGCGTTGCAGGTCCGCGCGCAGCGACTTGAGCACCTCGGCGGACAGATCCTCCGGGGTCATCCGACGCCCGGAGGCCTCGAAAAGTTTGTGCTCGCCGGGTGAACCCATCTGCAGCTTGAACTCACCGCATGCGTTGGCCGGGTCGCGTTCGAGGCGACCGCGGGCCTCCTCGCCGACGTAGACGTTGCCGTTCTCGGAGACGTAGACCGCGGACGGGGTGAACTCGCGCTGCCACGTGTTGCGGATGACGGTCGCGTCGGCGCCGGAGGCCAGCGCCAACGCACTGTTGGTGGTCCCGAGGTCGATGCCGACGTCGATGGTCTCCCTGGTCACGACCGTGCCTTTCTGTCCTTCTTCGTCTCCGGTCGAGCCACGATGACCTGGCCGACCTGAATGCGTTGCTCACCGGAGTACACGCAGGGTCGCACGGTCTCCACCACGACGTCGGAGCGAACGTCGGGGCGCGGTTCGTAGGCGATGACCTCCAGGGCCATGCCCGGGTCGAAGGGCACCCCGTCGTGGTCCTGGAAGGACAGGCCCGCCTGCGCGAAGGCGTCGCAGGCCGCACGCAGGTGCCGCGCAGCCTGCCGGGCGGACGCCGAACTCTCCTGCTCCGCGGCGCTGAGCTTGCGCGAGGTCCGCCACAGATTCGTCAGGGCATCGGCCAGCGCGGCGTCGGACCCGTTCTGCTCACCCATGCCCGACCCCACCTGATACCGCGTCAGTTCTGCTGCGCTTGCCGATCTCCTCGTCGAGGTACTGCCGCTGCTGCTGACGGCGGGAGAAGCCGGCGGCAGCCAGTACCACCGTCACCGCGGCAGCTGCCGCCAGATCGACCCAGATGCCGAGCACCGCGAACACCAACGCCAGCACCGCCGCGAAGGGCAACGCGAACCTCAGGCGTCGTGCCCACGGGGAGAACGGCACCTTCGCGTACACGTACTCCTCGTCGGACAGGTACGACGCCAATGAATGGACAGGTACCCAGAAGACGGTGACGTAACGGGTCTCCACCCAGGTGTCGTCCGCCTCGGCCCGGTGGCCGAACGGCCGCACCCCGCAGCCGAGGAACTGGGAGCGGGTCGGCACGTCGAGCAACTCCGCCCGCACCGCACGGGGATCGTCGACCATCGACTGCAGGCGGGCCCGCAGCGCGGGGTCCTCGGTGCGCTGGGCCCACTGCTTGAGCACCTCGACGGCGCCGTTGGGGTCCCCCGCGGACAGCCACGGCGCGATCACCGAGCGGACCTCGGCCTCGGCGAGGTCGTCCATGGTGCGGTCGACGGCCGCCACCGAGGTGTGGTCTCGGGCCAGGTCACGGGCTTGGGCGAGCAGCGGCGCGACCTCCGCCGCCTCGCCGCCGTCGTTGACGTGAGCCACCGCCGCACGCACAACCGCGGAGGCCACCTCGTCGTGCAGCGCCGCGGGCAGCGGGTCGTCGTCGGGCAGCACGGCGCTGGGCACGGCCAGGGCACCCGGAGCGACCTCGAGCAGGCGGGCGGCGGCGGCCAGGACCTTGCTCGGTTCGTCGGCGGCGGCCCGCAGGACGGCCGCGCACTGGTCGTGCAGTCGGTCGACCGATCCCGCGCAGGCCTCCCGCAACGCGACCCGGACCGACTGATGCGGGAACGGCGAGGCCGCCAACAGATCGAGTTGACGACGAACCTCGACGTCGTCCCCGGCGGTCGCCGCAGCCACCGCGAGCTGCGCGTTGCACGCGAGGATCCGGCGCGGCACGGCCACCCGTAGGGCCTCGACGTGGGCGTCGGTGACGCGGGGATCGTCGATGGCGCGGACGCGCCCTTCGAGGTGCGTCCAGAACTCGTCGGTGTCCAGGGTCCGGGTCCAGGCGGACAGGGCGGCCGTCCAGAGGTCGTCGGAGTCGACCTTGGCCTCCAGCGCGCGGCAGTGCGCACTGACTGCGTCGTCGTGGGATCCGCCGGCGCCGCCGCACCAGAAGGCCTCGTGGACGAGGCGGACCAGCGGCCCGGTCAACGCCTCGAAGGCAGCCTTGACGGCTTCGGCATCCGGTGGCGGGTGCGGTGCCAGCTCCCCCCACGGGCTCGGCAGAGCACTGCCCAGACGGGCGGCCATGCCGAGTTCTTCGCGACGACGGCGCACCGCCGTGGCACCGGCGTCGGTGGGCAGGCCGGTGATGCGGAACAGGTTCGCCGAGTAGGTCGCGAGGACGGGGATCCGCCGCAGGACAGCGTGGACGTCGCGCTGCGCCGCCTCGCTCATTCCGTCGCTCCGTCTCTACGTCCCCGGTATCCCTCTTCCCGACATGGAAGAACTCAGTATTTCCGACGCCACATCACCGCCACCCGGCGCGGTCCGAGCCGGGCAACCTCCACAGAACCTTCACGGCCGAGGACTGGAGCGGCGGGTCTGCCGATCGCAGACTTCAGGAATGGTGCGACGCAGCATGCTGGTGATCTGTGGAGCGGCGATGTTCGGTGCCGTGGAACTCCGGTTGGCCCGACACAGCCCTGCGGAGTTCTGGTTCGGCAACTCCTCCGCGGCGTGGCTGTTGCTTGCGTTCGTCGCCGGCGCGACGACGGTTCGGTGGTCAGGGGCGGTGGCGCTCGGGCTGATCGCCACCCAGGTGTCGCTGGCGGCGTTCTATCTGAGCGCCGAGCACCTGGACGCGGGCGGTCTGAAATTCCACGAGGGCAAGGCGATCTGGTTCGCGCTGGGGCTGGTCAGCGGCCCGGTGTTCGGTCTGCTCGGGCAGTACTGGCGGCGGACCTGGTCGCGGTGGGCCGCCTTCGCCGTCGCCGGCCCGTTCTGCCTGGAGCCCGCAGTGTGGGTGTGGCACCGCGGTCACCTGCCGGGACCGAACACGGTCTGGCACGTCGAGGTCATGCTCGGTGTCCTGCTGCTCGCGGTGCTGTGGTCGCGCGTGCTGCCCGGGGCCACGCCGGTTCGCGTCCGGCGCTGAGGCTCAGCCGGCGGCCGCGGACCAGACGCCGAGACCAGTGGCGCCGACGGTCACCGCGAGGATCATCAGCCGACCCCCACGGGGCAGGTCCTTCCACGCGAGCAGCGTCGCGGCCATGTCGACGCCGTCGGCCAGCGCGCCGAGCCCGACGGTGAGCCGGCGGGCGGACGGCCGTCGTCGCCCGGCCACCGCGGCGAGCCCGAGGGCGACGTCGCGACCGCCGAGGGCGCGGGCGAACACCTGGACGCCAGGAGTGCCGGCGGGACCGGCACCGATCCAGGGCTTCGCGGGTATCTCAGGCTTCACCACCGCGGCCACGCCGAGCGCCACCCGCCCCAGCGCGATGGCGGTGCCGAGGGTCGTGGGGTTTGCCATGGCGGCCAGTGGGTTGCTCACCGGCTCAGCATGCCCGACCACATCCGTCCCTCGGGCATCGGTCAGGCCTGAGGACTTTATGTGACTGATTCAGCGCGCTCCGTCATCGAATCATTCGATCGGCCCTAACCGACGGCCCCTCGTCGCAGCACCCTCGGATCTTCGGGTCGTCGTCATGCGGACGGCGCCACGCGATCTGGGGGACACATGCGGGCCAACGGTCGATCCATGCGCCACCGGGTCGCCAGGTCCACCGTGGTCGTGCCTCTGGCCGCGGCCATGGTGCTCACGGCCGGGTGGCAGGCGCGGGCGTCGGTACCTGCGGGGGCGATCACTGAGTTCGCCACTCCCGCCGGCGGCGGGCCGCTGGACATCACCGTCGGTCCCGACGGCAATCTGTGGTTCACGCAGCAGAGCGGCAACTCGATCGGCCGCATCATGCCGGACGGCAGCGTGGACGAGTTCCCGATCCCCACCCCCGACAGCTCCCCCGGCGGCATCACCGCGGGCCCGGACGGCAACGTCTGGTTCACCGAGACCGCCGGCAACAAGATCGGTCGCATCACGCCCACGGGCACGATCGAGGAGTTCGACGTCCCCACGCCGAACAGCGGACCATCGGGCATCACCGCCGGACCCGACAACGCCCTCTGGTTCACCGAGAGCAGCGGCGACAAGATCGCTCGTATCTCGCTGACGGGCACCGTCTTCGAGTTCGGACCGTTGACCGAGGGCAGCATGCCGACGGCCATCACCACCGGACCCGACGGCGCCATCTGGTTCACCGAGAAGGCAGGCAATCGGATCGGGCGCATTCCGATCACCGGCAGCCCCATCACCGAGGTCGCCGTCGGCGCCGGCAGTGGTCCGGCCGACATCGTCACCGGGCCCGACGACAACCTGTGGTTCACGCAGCGCGACAGCAACCAGATCGGCCGCGTCACGCCGCTGGGCAACCTCACCGAGCTCAGCGTGCCCGGCGCCGGGAGCGCCCCCGTCGGTATCGCCTTCGGGCCGGACGGGAGCCTGTGGTTCACCGAGGAGACGGGCAATCAGATCGGCCGGCTGAGCTCCTGGGGGTTCTTCACCGAGTTCACCGTGCCGGGCGCCGGTAGCAAGCCGTCGGGCATCACCGTGGGCCCGGACTCGGATCTGTGGTTCACCGAAGCAGGCTCCGACCAGATCGGGCGGATCCGCAGCGGCGCGCCGAGTGGTTCCACCTCCGGTCCGACGGACTCCGACGGTACGGCGGGTCGTAGTGCTCCCGGGACCGTCGGCCCCACCGGCGCCGCGGGCGCCACCGGGCCGGTCGGGTCCTCGGGCGCCAAGGGCGCCACCGGAGCACCCGGTGCCACGGGCGCCACCGGAGTGGCGGGAGCCAACGGCGCGACCGGAGCTGCCGGCCCCAAGGGCGCCACCGGAGCCACCGGTGCGTCCGGGGTCGGAGGCGCGACCGGAGCGACCGGAGCCCAGGGAGCGACCGGAGCGGCGGGCGCGCCAGGTGCGACAGGCGCCACGGGCGCGGCGGGGGCCACCGGACCGACCGGCCCGTCCCCCAAGATCTGCGACGGCATGATGGGCAACGTGTTCTGCTGATCAGGCCGCAGACGGCCTCGACTCACTCGGCGCGCGCAGCCAACGCGGCCAGCCCCGCGTGACGCATCGCCGCGACGACGTCGTGCCGCGGGACGGGCGAACCCGTCATGAGCTCCACCTGCAGCACCGCCTGGTGGATCAGCAGTTCCAGGCCGGACACGACCTGGCCGCCGGCCTCGTCCCACGCGGCAGCCAGAGCCGTCGGCCACGGGTGGTACGCGACGTCGAAGAGCACGCCAGGGCCGGCCGGCACGTCGGCGACGAGAGCATCGGTGCTGCCGCCCGGTGTGGTGGCGAGAACCAGCGGGGCGCCTAAACCGTCGGGGATCTCGCCCCAGGGCCGCAGCCGGAGGTCGACGCCGAGCACCTCGGCCACGGGCGGCAGGGCCGCGGCCCGCTCCGGGGACCGGACGAAGGCCTCGACGGGGCCGGTGCAGATCTCCGCGAGCGCGGCGATCGCGGAGGCCGCCGTTGCTCCCCCGCCGATCACCGAGGCGGTTGCGACCGAATCGACCCCGGCCTCGGCGAGCGCGTTGATCAGGCCGGGGACGTCGGTGTTGTCGCCCTGCCTCGTGCCGTCGGCGGCGAAGACGATCGTGTTCGCACCGCCGACGACGCGTGCGGTCTCCGACAGGTGGTCGCACACCGGGATGGCCGCGCGCTTGAGCGGCATGGTGAGCGAGAGCCCGGCCCAGTCCGGGCCCAGTCCCGCGACGAAGTCCGCGAGTTCGTCCTCCTCGACCTGGTGGGCGATGTAGGTCCAGTCCAGTCCGAGCTCGCGGTACGCGGCGGCGTGCAGCACCGGGGACAGCGAGTGCGCCACCGGCGATCCGAGGACCGCCGCCCGTCGTCCGGTCACCGGCCGGGGTGCTCGCGCAGCCACTGCTGGAACACCTTGACGTTGGCGTCGTGCTCCGCTGCCGTGACGCCGTAGCGGGTCTCGCCGGTGTCGGGGTTCACCGAGACGAAGTAGATCCAGTCTCCCACGGCCGGGTTCAGCGCGGCCGCGATCGCGGCCTCACCGGGTGAGCAGATCGGCCCGGCAGGCAAACCGGTGATCCGGTAGGTGTTGTACGGGGAATCCGTGTCGCGTTGGGCGGCCGTCGTGGTGATCGACTGCGCGCCGCCGACCGCAAAGTGCACGGTCGAGTCGAACTGGAGCCTCATGCCCTTCTCGAGCCGGTTGTAGATGACCCGGGAGACCTTGGGCATGTCCACGGCGAGCTTGGCCTCGGCCTCGATCATGCTCGCCACCGTCAGCACCTGAAAGGGCGTCAGATTGCGTGGGGCTTCCTTGGTGCCCAGGCCGGTCGTCGTCGCGGCCTGCTTGAAGCGTTTCGTCATCTGGGCGAGCACCGAGGCGGCGGTGGCCTGGGGCTCGACGTCGTAGGTGGCCGGGAACAGGAAGCCCTCGGCGCGATGGTCGGGCGGGTTCTTGTCCAGGTCGGGCAGACCGTACTCGCTGGGCTTGGCGAGGACCTCCTGGAACTGGGCGAGCGGGATAGAGGTCGCCTGGGCAGCCGCGGCGAGGGTCTCCGCCACCGTGTAGCCCTCGGGGACGACCACCCGAGCCAGGACTCGGAAGTTGCGGTCGAGCAGCCGGGCCACGGCGTCCTTGGCCGAGAGGCGTTCGGCCATTCGATAGCTCCCCGGCCCGATGTTGTTGGCCTTCGGGTTGGCACCGGCCGCGGAGACGAAGGCGCCCTGGCTCTTCACCACGCCGGCGTCCTTCAGCAGCGTCCCCATGCCGCGCAGACTGGTGCCCGGTTCGATCTTGACGATGCGCTCGGCGCCCGCCGCCCCGGAGTAGTCGCCCTTGTCCTCGGTCAACTTGTCGATGACCCGGCCGAAGCCGAGCGTCGAACCGACCGCGAAGACGATCAGCGCCATCACCGCGACCACGAGGGCCACGGCACTGCGACGACGTCGACGGGTGGCGGGGGGAGTTGCAGTCACGAGGCGACCCTAACCGGCCGACGCGGCCGGGACCGGTTCCCCGGGCGGGGTGCCGGTGGCGCGTTCGGTGTCCAGGGCGGTCTGCAGGAACACGACGGCGGCCGCTTGGTCGATCACGCCGCGGCCCTTCTTGGCGGACTTGCCGGAGGAACGCAGGTCACGGGCGGCGGAGACGGTGGACAGACGTTCGTCGACGAGGCAGACGGGGGTCGGGGCCAGGTGCCCGGCCAGGGTGGCAGCCCACTCGCGGGCGCCGGTCGCCGCCGGGCCCTCGCCGCCGGACATCGACCGCGGAAGCCCGACGAGGACGACCAGTGCCTCGTACTCGGCCACGATCGCGGCGATGCGGTCCAGGTCGCCCTTGCCGCGCTGCACCGTCTCCACCGGGGTGGCAAGCATTCCCGACGGATCACTGACCGCGACGCCGATCCGGACCGATCCCAGATCGAGTCCCAGCCGCACCCCGCGCATCATCGACGGCCGCCTGTCATTCGTTGTGGTTCCACAAACCCGGACAATCCAGACACATTCACGACCTTTACGCACAGGCGATTGAGGCGAGCGGAAAGCGAAGGCGAGGAACGAGCTTTCGCTTTCCCGAGCCGATTGAGCCTGTTGAGCGACGAAGGAGCGATCACGTCGTGCGCAAAGGTTGTTGTCCCATCCCCCGGGCGGTCAGGAGCCGGTGCGGACGGCGTCGGCGAGGGCGGTCAGGGCGGCCTCGATCTTTGTCGGATCAGTGCCGCCACCCTGGGCGACGTCGTCCTTGCCGCCGCCACCGCCACCGAGGATCCCCGCCGCCAGTTTCACCAGCGCGCCGGCCTTCAGGCCGCGGGCGCGCGCCGGGTCGTTGGTGGCGATGACCAGAGCGGGACGGCCGCCCGCCGCGGCGATCGCGGCGACGACCGCGGGGCGGTCGGCGGGGATGCGGCCGCGGATGTCCAGGACGAGCTTGCGCAGGTCGTCGGCCTTGGTCTCGTCGGGCAGCTTCGTGCCGACCCAGGCGACGCCGTTCAGGTCGGTCGCGCCGGCGGCCAGTTCCCCCGCAGCGGCCAGCACCTGACCGGCACGCAGGTCGGCCAGTTCCTTCTCGACGTCCTTCAGCTTCGCCAGCACACCGGCGATGCGGTCGGGCAGTTCCTCGGGGCGCGCCTTGAGGGTGTCCGACAACTGGGCGACGAGGGCGTGCTCGCGGGCGAGGAAGTTGTACGCGTCGGTGCCGACGAGGGCCTCGACGCGGCGCACCCCGGCACCGATCGAGGCCTCACCGAGCAGCTTGATCAGGCCGATCTGCCCGGATCGGCCGACGTGCGTACCGCCGCACAACTCCCGCGAGTAGTCCCCGATCGTCACCACGCGCACGGTGTCGCCGTACTTCTCGCCGAACATCGCAATCGCCCCGGAACGCTTCGCGTCCTCCTGGCTCATCACCTCGGCGATCACCGGGTGGTCCTCGATCAGCACCTCGTTGACCCGCGCCTCGACGTCGTGCAGCACCGAGGACGGGACCGCGTTCGGGGAGGAGAAGTCGAAGCGGAACCGACCCGCGGAGTTCTCCGACCCGGCCTGGGCCGCCGACTCCCCCAGCGCGTCGCGCAGGCCGCGGTGCACCAGGTGCGTGGCGCTGTGCGAGCGGGCGATCGCGGCACGGCGGGCGACGTCGATCTCGGCCCGGACCTCCTCGCCCGCCAGGAACTGACCCTCCGTCACAGTGGCGCGATGCACGGTGAGCCCGGGCAGCGGCGTCTGTACGTCGTGGACCGTCGCCACCCCGCCGCTGGTGCGGCCGTAGATGGTGCCGGTGTCGGCGAGTTGGCCACCGCCCTCGGCGTAGAACGGGGTGCGGTTCAGCACGAACTCGACCTGCTCGCCCTGCGTGGCGGCCGGGACCGCGGCGCCGCCGGCGATCAGGCCGACGACCTTCGCCTCCGCGGACACGTCGGTGTAGCCGAGGAAGTCCACCGCAACGCCCGCGGCCGACAGCGCGTCGCGGTAGACCGACACGTCGACATGTCCGGTCTTCTTGGCCTTCGAATCCGCTTTGGCGCGCTGGATCTGCTCACCCATCAACCGCTTGAAGCCGTCGCGGTCGACCTCGATGCCCTGCTCCGCAGCCATCTCCAGGGTCAGGTCGATCGGGAAGCCGTAGGTGTCGTGCAGCGCGAAGGCCTCCTCGCCCGACAGCACGCTCGACCCGGCCTTCTTGGTCGAGGCGACCGCGTTGTCCAGGATCGTCGTGCCCGCACGCAGGGTCCGCCCGAACGCGGCCTCCTCGCCGTCGGCCACGGTGTGGATGCGGTTCGCCTCGGTGCGCAGTTCGGGGTACTGCGGGGCCATCGCCTCGATGGAGACGTCGATGAGCGCGTGCATGGTGGCGCCGGGCGCACCGAGCAGACGCATGTTCCGGACGACGCGGCGCATGATGCGGCGCAGCACGTACCCGCGACCCTCGTTGCCCGGGGTGACGCCGTCGTTGATGAGCATCGCCGCGGTGCGCGAGTGGTCCGCGACCACCCGCAGCGAGACGTCCTTCGTCGCGTCCTGCCCGTACTTCACGCCGCACAGTTCGCTGGCGCGGTCGAGGATCTGACGGGTCGTGTCGATCTCGTAGATGTTGTCGACGCCCTGCAGGATCGCGGCCATCCGCTCCAGGCCCATGCCGGTGTCGATGTTCTTGGCCGGAAGTTCACCGCGGATGTCGAAGTCGACCTTCGAGCGGACCTCGGAGAGTTCGAACTGCATGAAGACGAGATTCCAGACCTCGAGGTAGCGGTCCTCGTCCGCGACGGGCCCGCCCTCCTTGCCGAACTCCGGGCCACGGTCGAAGTAGATCTCCGAGCACGGGCCGCCGGGGCCGGGGACACCCATGTGCCAGTAGTTGTCGGCCTTGCCGCGCCGCTGGATGCGGTCCAACGGAACGCCGGCGTTCTCATGCCAGATCGAGATGGCCTCGTCGTCGTCCTCGTAGACGGTGCACCACAGACGCTCGCCGTCGAAGCCGTACCCGCCGTCGTCCACCGACCCGGTCAGCAACTCCCAGGCGAGAGGGATCGCGCGGGACTTGAAGTAGTCGCCGAAGGAGAAATTGCCCGCCATCTGGAAGAAGGTGGCGTGCCGCGTGGTCTTACCGACCTCTTCGATGTCCGGGGTCCGCACGCATTTCTGCACGCTGGTCGCCCGCGCCCACGGCGGGGTCTGCTCACCGAGGAAATACGGCTTGAAGGGCACCATTCCGGCCGGCACCAGCAGCAGCGTCGGGTCGTCGGCGATCAACGAGGCCGACGGGACCACGGTGTGCTCGTAGCGAGCGAAGAACTGCAGGAACCGGTTACGGATATCAGCGGAATCCATGGAACGTCCTAGCCTTCAGATCGGTCGAGCGAACTCAACGAGCGGAGCGGCCGGGGGCCGGCTCGGTTTCTGGCACGTCGTTGAGGCCCAACGCTTCGTACAACTCGTCCTCACGGTCCCACATGGCGTCGCGCAGGTCCTGTCCGAATTCGCGCACCGCCTCGCCGAGCATGGTGATGGACGTCGATAGCCGGTCGGTCATTCCCGCGGGGGTCAGCACCGACGCGGCCTCGGTGACCTTGCGCGTGGCCATGACGCCGACCGCGACACCCAGGCCGGTCCAGAACAGACGTTTCACGCCCGTACCTCGCCGGCGCTCGGTGCGGGCGCGAAGCAAACAGAACGCTTATCTGTGATGAGCTCGCTGCGCTCGCTCATCGACGAGCCTTCGACGCCTTCTGCGACGCCTTACGGGCCGCGACGCTGGCCTTGCGACGCGCGGCACGCCCCTTGCGGCTGTCGGCGCGCATCTGGTCCTTGACCCGCTTCTGGATTTCCTTCTGCTTCTTGCCGCCCATGGCCCGGCGCACGCCGTAGGAGAACGAGGCGACCTTGACCATCGGACCGCCGAGGGACACCGCGGCGATCTGGCTGAGCACGCTGACGTTGCGGGTGATCGTGGAGACGTTCCCCGTGATGTCCTCGACCTTGTCCAGGGCCAGGTTCGTGGTGGCCACCGAGGTCGTGACCTCGTGCAGGACCGGGATCGTGGAGTCCCCGACCTCGCCGACAACACGGGTCAGCTCCTTGAGCGCCTTGCCCAGGGCAACCAGCACGTAGCCGAGGAAGAGGACGAGCACCGCCCAGGCCACGGCCACGACCAGACCTGCGACCTCACCTGGGGACACGGTTCACACCCCTCACAACCCTGACGCGGACCACGGAAGCCTATCGAGCCCACGTCGGCGCCCATCGCGACCCGTCGCCGGGTACAACTGGGGCGTGGACGAGCAGTGGACCCAGCGGTCGCGCAGCTTCGGAGCAGTGGCCGAGCTGTACGACCTGCGCCGTCCCATCTACCCCGATGCGCTGTTCGACACCGTCCTCGGGCTGACCACCGGACGACGGGTTCTGGACGTCGGGGCGGGCACCGGCCGGGCGAGTCTTGCGCTCGCCGACCGTGGCGCCTGTGTGCTGGCCGTCGAGCCCGATCCGGGCATGGCCGACGTGCTCCGCAACCGCATCGCCGGCCGCCCCGTCGAGGTCCAGGTCGCCACCTTCGAGGAGGCCGCCGTGTCGCCGGGTGAGTTCGATCTCGTCGTCGCTGCTCAGTCCTGGCACTGGGTGGATCACAAGCGCGGGTCGGCCGCCGCCGCGTCGGCCCTGCGCCCCGGGGGTCGGCTGTGCGTGTGGTGGAACCGGGCCGGCAACCTCACTGGACGCGTCTGGGACGCGATCGGGGGCGTGTACGCGGCGCTGGCGCCGGATCTGAAGCCGGTGCACCTGGCGCGCAGCGCCGAGACCGTGGACGTGATCCAGGCTCCCGGCTTCGCCCCGTGGACCCAGGAACGCTGGTCGTGGACGCAGGAGTACACCGCCGACGACTACATCGACCTGCTCAGCACCCACTCCGACCACTCGACCTTGCCCCGGGGCCGACGCGAACTGATCCTCGACGCCGTCCACGCCGCGATCCGCCAGTACGGCGACGGCCGGGTGACTTACCCGTACGTCACCGTGCTCCTGCACGCCGAGCTCAGTCGGTGAAGCGCAGCCCGCGGAAGCGTTCGACGATCCCGGCGACGTCCGCCGGCACCGGCACCTCGACCCGGCCGTAGAGCCACAGCAGCAGGTCCGACGCGCTCGCGTGGATCGCCGACCCGCCGTCGGTCACCCGCTCGAAGCGGACCGTCGCGGGCGCCGCCCCGTCGGACAGCCGCCAGGCCAGGTCGAGGTCGCTCGCCGCCAGGACGAAGGAGCCGTCCATCCCCGGCCGTTCGTCCGGCGCCGGATCCGCGTCGCTCGCGACCGAGAAGGTCAGGAACTCCTCGACGGCGTCCGCCGCCGCCACCGCCGGGATCGCGAACGTCTCGCCCCCGGCATCAGCCGCGTCCCACCGATGGACGGCCGCCTCCTGCGCCTGGTGGCGCAGAACGAAGGCGACGTCCTGCTGCAGCGGCGCCCAGGTCCAGCACGGGGTCGAGGGGTCGGTGACCCGCAGGGTCGCGACGAGGCGGGCGGTGCGTTCGCGCAGCACCGTCACGAGCTCGGCGTCCGGTGGGCGGTCCGGGCGGTCGTCGAACTGCGGCGCCTCCGACGGACGTTCGCGGACGATGCGCTCCCAGAACCACTGCACCTCGCCGACGTGGTGCACCAGATCGGCGACCGTCCACCCCGGGCAGTGCCGCACCGGGCGGTCCAGTCGGCCCGCGGCGGCCTGCGCGAGGCCGGCGCTGTGCGTCTCGATCTCGGTGAGTGCGTCGAAGTCAGCCATCGCCCCGCACCACCCGCCGCAGGCGGGCCAACCGCTCGCCGAGATCCCGTTCGGCGCCGTTGGACGTGGGGACGTAGTAGTCGCGGCCGACGACCTCGTCGGGCGCGTACTGCTGCTCGACGACGCCATGCGGGTAACTGTGCGCGTACTTGTAGCCCTCGCCGTGCCCGTGCTGCTTGGCGCCTGGGTAGTGCGCGTCGCGCAGGTGCGACGGGACCTGCCCGATGCGCCCGGCCGCCAGATCGGCACTCGCGGCGCCGATCGCGTTGATGACGGCATTGGACTTCGGCGCCAGCGCGAGCGCGATCGTGGCGTGGGCCAGGGTGAGCCGCCCCTCGGGCATCCCGATCAACGCGACTGCCTGGGCGGCCGCCGCCGCGATCGGCAACGCGGTCGGGTCGGCGAGGCCGATGTCCTCACTGGCCAGGATGATCAGGCGCCGCGCGATGAACCGCGGGTCCTCCCCCGCGTCCATCATCCGGGCCAGGTAGTGCAGCGAAGCATCGACGTCGGAGCCGCGGACGGACTTGATGAACGCGGAGATGACGTCGTAGTGCTGGTCGCCGTCGCGGTCGTAGCGGGCCGCTGCCTTGGACACCGCCCGCTCCACCAGGGCCAGATCGATCTCGGTCCGGCCCAGATCCAATGCGGCTCCGGCCGACGCTTCCAGGGCGGTCAGCGCACGCCGGGCGTCCCCGCCGGCGACCCGGACCAGATGTTCTTTGGCGTCCTCGTCGAGAGTCGCGGCCTTGGCCAGGCCTCGGTCGTCGACGAGCGCGCGTTCGAGCAGGTCGCCGATGTGATGCTCCGTCAGTGACTGCAGCGTGAGCAGCAGCGAGCGCGACAGCAACGGGGAGATCACCGAGAACGACGGGTTCTCCGTGGTCGCCGCGACCAGGGTGACGATACGGTCCTCCACTGCGTGCAGCAGCGAGTCCTGCTGGGCCTTGGAGAAGCGGTGCACCTCGTCGAGGAACAGCACGGTCTGCTTGCCGCTCAGGTCCGCCTTGGCTCCCGCGAGGACCTCACGGACCTCCTTGACCCCGGCGCTGACCGCGGAGAGCTCGACGAACCGGCGCCCCGTCGCGGAGGCGATGATCCGCGCGAGGGTGGTCTTGCCCGTCCCCGGCGGCCCCCACAGCAGCACCGAGACCGGGGCGGCGGCGCTGCTCCTGGGATCTGCTTCGACCAACCGGCGCAGCGGCGACCCGGGCTCGAGCAGGTGTTCCTGTCCGACGACCTCGTCCAGCGTGCGCGGGCGCATCCGCACCGCCAACGGGGCCACCCGCCCCGCCGAGGCGTCGAACAGCGACTCCGGCTCCACGACCCGACCCTAGCCGGCGCATCGGTTGTACGTCCGGGCCGTAGCGCGCCCGCCGAGTCGGGTGATAGACCGAACCGGTTCGTATTGCTGACGAGGGAGTCGCACATGATCAAGGTGAACGTCTACTACCCGAACTCCGAAGGCGCGACGTTCGACATGGACTACTACGCCACGAAGCACATCCCCATGGTCCAGGAGCTCACCGGTGCGGCCTGCAAGGGCGCTTCGGTCGAGTCCGGCCTGGCGGGCGGGGCTCCGGGCGCACCGGCGACCTTCATCGCCGTCGGATCGCTGCTGTTCGACTCGGTCGAGGACTTCCAGGGCGCGTTCGGCCCGCACGCCGAGCAGATCATGGGCGATATCCCGAACTACACGGCAATCGCCCCGGTCATCCAGATCAGCCAGGTCATCGCCTAGATCGCTGCGCAACTCTCGGCGCCCCCTGCCATTCCGGGCAGGGGGCGCCGGCACGTCTCAACCCAAGGTCAGCGAAGTCCGATGGAGTGTGTGTGTCGTCCTCGAAGTTCCGCGTCGCCTCCGCACTGGGTGCACTCGCTCTGGTCGCATCCGTGTCCGGCACCGGCCCGGCCGACGCCGCGACGAGTTCCTCGCACCCGTTCTCCGACCCGATCTGGTGGCCGCTGCGGACGCCGTCCGAGGTGGACTGCACCAAGAGCAACGATTGCCGCAGTCCCCACCACTTCTACGGCGTCGACGTGCTCTCCCGCGGCGCGGACAAGAAGTGGATCACCGACGCCGGCGTGTACTCCATGGGGCACGGTGTCGTGCACATCGGGGATGCCGTCGGCCGTCCCTGCCCCACGAGCGAGCGCACCGAGTACGACGGCGCGACGTTCGGCAAATGGGTCTGGGTCGACCATGGCGCGGGGCTGATCTCCCGCTACGCCCATTTCTCGAAGATCGAGGTCGACGAGGGCCAGCGGGTCAGCCCGTCCACCCGGCTGGGCACCGTCGGCAACACCGGCGTGGCCAGCTACGCGAGCTGCAAGATCTCCTACGTCACCTTCGGGCTCAAGCGCCCCGGGATCTACGGGCCCGCGGAGGGCGTCGAATTCTCGACGAGCAGCGTCGGGCGGCCCGACGGGAAGGTGCTGTCCTGCGTCGGCGACAAGCGGAAGGTGTGGCCGACCGACCTGAAGCTCGACGGATCACCGAGCCGCATCGAGACCCTGCCGAAGGGCACCGTCATCCCTGGCAGGAGCCGCGGCTGCGGGGCAGGCGACGTTCCCTCCACGGCGTCCAAACCCTCCGGCGTCAAGCTCGTGACCGCCGGCTCCGGGGCGTTGAAGGCCTCCTGGACGAAGGCGCCGAGCGGCGTCGACAAGGTCCGCCTGGAACTCGGCGAGTACCACCCGAGCACCCCGGGCTGGGACAAGGAGAAGAGGGAGAAGTGGGCCGACCTGTCGGCGACCACGACCAGCTACACCTACAAGGATCTGACCCACAAGAAGCGCTGGCGCGTGCGGGTCTGGTTCCACACCAAGGCCGGCTGGAGCGCCGCCAGCTCCTGGGTCGAGCGCACGACCACCTGACGAGGGCAGTCACACCAACCGACCGCGATGACCGGGCCGCAGAGATTGAGCGATGTAGTCACACCGTTTGGTAAGGTGACTACATGGACGTCGGGGTTCGTGAGTTGAAGGCGAAGTTGTCCGCCTACCTCCAGCGGGCAGCGGGTGGCGAGTTCCTCACGATCACCGATCGCGGCCGTCCTATCGCAGTCCTCGGCCCTCCTCCGGGTCGCGTGGACCTGGACGCTGCAGTCGAGCAGGGCTGGGTCACCCCGGCGAGTGGATCCGGACTGGCTCCGTTCCGACGCAGGGCCGGCTCCATGCGGGTGCTCGACGCGCTGGCAGAGGACCGCGACGAGTGACGCTGTATGTCGATTCGAGTGCACTGGTCAAGCGATACGTGGATGAGCCGGACTCCGAGCTCGCCACGAACCTGATCGCGTCCGACCCTCAACTGGTCACCGCCCGCCACACGGTCGTTGAGGTCCGCCGCAACCTCGCGCGCCTGATGAACTCCACCGACGCCGTGGCGGCCAGGACCGCGTTCGCCGAGGACGTTCGCGCCTTCGCTCTGGTCGAACTCGATGCCGAAACCTGCGAACTGGCGGCGACCATCGCCGAGTCGAGCGGCGCGAGATCCCTCGACGCGTTGCATCTCGCGGCGGCCCGACGGCTGGGTACGGCGTTGACATTCCTGACCTTCGACGTACGACAGGCCCAGGTCGCCCGCTCGCTCGGCTTCACAGTCATCGGCGCGGGCGCGTAGGTCCAGCGGTAGAGAACGAACTGGTGAGGCACCGAATCTTGCTTTTCGATGCCTCAGGTGTTACTTCTCCACCGCTGCGCCTGCGGTCACCCTCAGGCAGACGGAGGGGCGTCGATGCCGGCTTCCTTGCGCTGCGCGGCCGTGATCGGGCTCGGGGCGCCGGTCAGCGGGTCACCGCCGGAAGCCGTCTTCGGGAACGCAATGACGTCGCGGATCGATTCCGAACTCGTCAGCAGCGCGCAGACCCGGTCCAGGCCCAGGGCGATGCCGCCGTGCGGGGGCGGGCCGTAGGCGAAGGCCTCGAGCAGGAAGCCGAACTGGTCCTGCGCCTGCTCCCTCGTCAGTCCGATCGCGTCGAACACCCGGGCCTGCAGGTCGCTGCGGTGGATACGGATCGACCCACCGCCGATCTCGGTGCCGTTGAGGACGATGTCGTAGGCGTCGGACAGCGCGTTCTCGGGCTCCTTGTCGAAGGAGTCGACGAACTCCGGCGTGGGCGAGGTGAACGGGTGGTGCACCGCGGTCCAGCCGCCGTGCGAGTTCTTCTCGAACATCGGGGCGTCGACGACCCAGAGGAACTCCCAACGGCCCTCGGGGATCAGCTTGCAGCGGCGCCCGATCTCCAGCCGCGCGGCACCGAGCAGAGCGAGCGTCGGGCCGCGTTCACCGGCGCCGATGAAGATGCAGTCCCCCGGCGCGGCCCCGACGGCAGCGACCAGTCCGTCACGTTCGGCGTCGGACAGGTTCTTCGCGACACCGGCCAGCGTCCCGTCCTGAGCCACCGTCACATACGCCAAGCCCTTGGCACCGCGGGCCTTGGCCCAGTCCTGCCAGCCGTCGAGCTCGCGACGGGTCTGCGCGGCACCGCCGGGCATGACCACAGCGCCGACGTGCTGCGCCTGGAACACGCGGAACTCCGTCGCCGCGAAGTACGAGGTGAGGTCGACGAGTTCCTGCCCGAAGCGCAGGTCCGGCTTGTCCGAGCCGAAGCGACGCTCGGCCTCGTGCCAGGTCATCCGCGGGATCGGGTGCGGGATCTGGTGTCCCACGACCTCGGACCACACGCGACGGATGACCTTCTCCATCATCTCGATGACGTCGTCCTGCGTGCAGAAGGACATCTCGACGTCGAGCTGGGTGAACTCAGGCTGACGGTCCGCGCGGAAGTCCTCGTCCCGGAAACAGCGCGCGATCTGGTAGTACCGCTCGAGGCCCGCGACCATCAACAGCTGCTTGAACAGCTGCGGGGACTGCGGCAGCGCGTACCAGGAGCCCGGCTGCAGCCGCACCGGCACGAGGAAGTCGCGCGCACCCTCAGGGGTGGAGCGGGTCAGGTACGGGGTCTCGACGTCGAGGAAGTCGGCCGCTGCCATCTCCTCGCGGATCAGGTGCGTGACCTTCGAGCGCAGGCGCAGGTTGTCGGCCATCTTCGCCCGGCGCAGGTCGAGGTAGCGGTAGCGCAGGCGTGCTTCCTCGCTGACCGTCCCGGCGCCGTGGTCGTCGATCGGGAACGGCAGCGGCGCGGCCTCGGACAGCACGACGACCTCGGTCGCGACGACCTCGACGTCACCGGTGGTCAGGTTCGGGTTCGCGTTGCCGGCGGGGCGCGCCTCGACGTGCCCGGTGACCTTCAGGCAGAACTCGTTGCGCAGGCCGTGGGCGACGGCCTCGTCGCGGACCACCACCTGCACCACGCCGGAGGCGTCGCGCAGGTCGAGGAAGGCCACTCCGCCGTGGTCGCGGCGGTGCGCGATCCAGCCGGCCAGGATCACGTCGGTACCGGCGTCGGCGGCGCGCAACTGTCCGGCGGTGTGCGTGCGGATCACTAGGTACGTCTCCTCATCACAGTCCGCGGTGCGGACCGGCAAGCGGGGCGGCCTCAGCCAGGTACGGGTTGGTGGCGCGCTCGGCACCGATCGTCGTCTCATCGCCGTGACCGGGCAACACATAGGTGTTGTCCGGTAGCGGGAGGACCTTGGTGGCCAGGCTCTGCAACATGGCGTCGTAGCTGCCACCGGGCAGGTCGGTGCGCCCGATCGAGCCCTGGAACAGCACGTCGCCGGAGATCAGCAGCTGCTGACGTTCCTCCGAGGGCAGGTCCAGGCGGAACATGACCGAGCCGGGCGTGTGGCCCGGCGCATGGTCGACGGTGAACTTCAGCCCGGCCAACTCCATCACGGCGTTGTCCTCGAGCAGCTTCACGTCGTCGGGTTCGGTCCACTCCAAGCGACCGCCGAACATCTGCGCGGTCCCCGGGCCGAGGCCCTTCATCGGGTCCGCGAGCAGCTCACGGTCGCCGGGGTGGATCCACGCGGAGATCCCGCGGGCCCCGCAGACGGGCGTGACCGAGAAGGTGTGGTCGAGGTGCCCGTGGGTGAGCAGGACGGCCGCGGGCTGCAGCTTGTTCTCCCGCAGCAGCTCGTCGAGGGTCTCGACGACCTCGATGCCCGGGTCGACCACCACGCACTGTTCCCCGGGCGCCGTGGCGAGCACGTAGCAGTTGGTGCCGAAGGCAGCAGCCGGGAACCCGACGACGAACATCGTTGCCTTCCTGTCACTTGGCCGGTCCCCGCCCTGCGCGGCTCAGCCACGGAGCCTACATAAACTGGCTCCTGCGGCCCGGCGGGCCGCTTCCGGGATGCCGCCCGGGAATCAGGCTCGAGGGAGTTCGTGTGGCAGGTCAGGGCAAGCAGACGAGCGCCGAGCGGCGTAAGCAGAAGGCCGCCGAGGCCCGGGCCGCTGCCGCTGTGGCGAGCCGCAAGCGCCGGCTGAAGGCCGCCGGCTGGGTCGGGATCCTCGCGCTGCTCGGTGGCGCCGTCTTCGGCGGCGTGGTTCTTCTCACGGGCGACGACGACAGCGACACCGCCGAGCAGGAGCCCGCTGCCACGCCCACCGCCGAACCGACCGTCGACCAGACCGGTGTCGCTGCGGGCAAGAAGCGCTGCCTTTACCTCGAGAACGCGGGCGGCACGACCGCCAAGGACGTGGGTCGTCCCGAGGAGCTCGCCGACGCCAAGGGCACCGTCAAGGTCACGATGACCATGAACAAGAAGCCCGTCGTGCTGGAGCTCGACCGCGCGGCCGCGCCGTGCACCGTGAACTCCTTCGTGCACCTGGCCACCAACGAGTACTACGACAAGACGCCCTGTCACCGTCTGCTCGACGACGCCCAGGCCGGCCTCACGTACGCGGTGCTGCAGTGCGGTGACCCGACGGGCACCGGCAGCGGCGGCCCGGGGTACAAGTTCGCCGACGAGAACCTGTCCGGAGCGAAGTACTCCAAGGGCGTCATCGCGATGGCGAACTCCGGCCCGAACACCAACGGCAGCCAGTTCTTCATGATGTTCAAGGACTCGGACTTCTCACCGGACTACATCCCGTTCGGCAAAGTCCTCTCGGGGCTGGACGTCCTGACCGACATCGCCAAGGGTGGCAAGACCACCAACTCGACGACGGGCGCCGAGGACGTGCCCAAGACCAAGACCACGATCGAGAAGGTCACGGTCGAGGGCGTGAAGTCGACGGCCCGGCCGACCGCCAAGGCGACGGACAAGCCGAGCGAAACCCCGAGCAGTACCGCTAAGCCGACCGAAGAGCCGACGAGCACCACCAAGCCGTAGGCCTGAAATTCGAGGGCCGCCGGAGGCGTACGTGACGAACGACCAGACCGAGACCGAGTCGGCAACCGCAGAGCAGTCGACCCCCGCACCCGAGGCGGTGCCGACGTCGGGAACTGACGCGTCGTCGTCCGTGCCGGAGCCGGCTCCGACGCCGGACGCGGCTCCCACGCCGGACGTGGATGCAGCGCCGGAGGTGGTTGCCGCGCCGGAGGTGGCAGAAGCGGCCGAGGCGATCGCCGACGCCGTCGACCCGCTGCACGCGGAGCAGTCCCACGAGCCGGTTCCGGTGGCCGAGCAGCCAGGCGAGGCGACTGCGGCACCGGCGGAGGACCCCACTCCGCCGGACGTCCCGCCGACAGAGGTCCCGCCGGCTCAGCTGACGACGCCGGCAGCGGATGCTGCCACCGACGCGCCGGTTGACGCTCCGGCCGGCGTTCCGGATTTCGCCGCCGACGGTGCCGAGACCCCATCCGCGGCGGAGATCCCGACGCCCGCGGAGGCCGCGGAGGTACTGCGGGCCCGGTTCGACGCAGCAGCCGGCGAACTCGGCACGCTCGCCGGGAAGATCCGGGCCGACGAACTCACGCCGAAGGCGGCCAACGCCGAACTCGAGCGGATCCGCACCACCGCTGCGGCGGGTGCGGCGCTGCCGGACACCCTGCGCCCGCATCTGGAGACCGTCGAGCAACTGCTGGCGCAGAAGGCCGCCGAGGCGCGTGCGGCTCGGGCCGAGGCCACCGCGGCCGCCCGCGTGATCAAGGACCGGATCGTGGCCGAGGCAGAGGAGTTGGCCGGCGGCGAGCAGTGGCGCGCCGGCGGGCAGCGCCTGTCCGAGCTGCTCGAGGAGTGGAAGGCGTGCGCTCGGCTGGACCGTAAGTCCGACGACGCGCTCTGGAAGCGGTTCTCCTCCGCGCGATCGACGTTCACCAAGCGCCGCAAGGCGCACTACGCGAGCCTCACGGCCGAGCGCGACACCGTGAAGTCCGCCAAGGTCTCTCTCGTCGAGCAGGCCGAGGCTCTGTCCGACTCCACGCAGTGGGCGGCGACCGCGGCCAAGTTCCGCGACCTGATGAACGACTGGAAGAGCGCCGGCCGGGCCGGCAAGGAGATCGACGACGAGTTGTGGGAGCGCTTCCGCGCGGCCCAGGACAAGTTCTTCACCGCCCGCAAGGAGTCCACGCCTGCTGCCCCGGCCCGGGAGGCCGGGGGCGGCGGAGGCGGAGGTGGTCGTGGCCCGCGCGGCCCGCGCCCGGACCGCGACCGCGACCGCCGGCCGGCGGCAGCCCCCGCACCGCAGCAACCGCGCACCAACCCCGGGGCCGTGACCCGCGCGCAGGAGACCGTCGACACCCTGCGGAACCTGATCGAGTCCTTCGAGGCCAAGGCCGCCAAGGCCGACGCCGCCGGGAACGCCAAGGCCGCCGCGGAGGCCAAGGAAGCCGCGGAGGCACGTCGTTCCTGGCTCGCCGAAGCCGAACGGACCCTCGCCGAGCTGCGCTGAGAAGGCGGCCTTGCCCGCTCAGTACTGACCCTGGCACCCCGTAAACCAGGACAAATCACCCGTCGGCGGGGCGCTGCGGTCAGTACTGAGCGGACGGGTTACGCGGTGGGCGCCCACCGGCGCGTGGTGGCTCAGCGGGACTTCGGGCGCGGGGCTTCGGTCACGACGCCGGTGGTGCGGTAGGCGTCGAAGACACCGGCGACGTTGCGGACGTGCTTGAGCACGTGCACCAGGTGCTTGGGGTCGGCCATCTCGAAGGTGAACCGGCTGATCGCTGTGCGGTCGCGGGACGTGGCCACCGTCGCGGACAGGATGTTCACGTGCTGGTCGGACAGCACGCGGGTGACGTCGGCCAGCAGACCCGAGCGGTCCAGCGCCTCGACCTGGATGGCGACGAGGAACATCGAGGACTTCGTCGGCGCCCATTCGACGTCGACCATCCGCTCCTTCTGCGCGCCCAGGGCGGCGGCGTTGGTGCAGTCCCCGCGGTGCACCGAGACCCCGCTGCCGCGGGTGACGAAACCGAGGATCGGGTCGCCCGGCACCGGGGTGCAGCAGCGGGCCAGCTTCACCCACACGTCGTCGACGCCCTTGACCGCGACACCCGGGTCGCCGTGCGGCTGGAAGCGGCCGGTGCGGGTCGGGGTGACGGTCTCGGCGAGATCCTCGGTGGTCGAGTCCGTGCCACCGAGGGACGCGATGAGCCGGGAGACGACGTTCTGCGCCGAGGCGTGACGCTCCCCCACGGCCGCGTACAGGGCGGAGATGTCCGGCAGGCGCATCTCGTGCGCGATCGTCGTGAGGGTCTCCGAGGACAGCAACCGCTGGATGGGCAGGCCCTGCTTGCGCATCGTGCGGGCGATCTCGTCCTTGCCTCGCTCGACGGCCTCCTCGCGGCGCTCCTTGGAGAACCACTGCTTGATCTTGTTCCGCGCGCGGGGACTGGAGACGAACTCCAACCAGTCGCGGCTCGGACCGGAACCGGGACCGTGACCCTTGGCGGTAAGGATCTCCACCACGTCGCCGTTGACGAGCAGCGACTCCAGCGGCACCAGTCGCCCGTTCACCCGGGCACCGATGCAGCGGTGCCCGACCTCGGTGTGCACCGCGTACGCGAGGTCGACGGGGGTCGAGTTCTCGGGCAGCCCGATGACGTCCCCGCCCGGGGTGAAGACATAGACCTCGGCGCCCGCCAGGTCGAAGCGCAGCGAATCGAGGAACTCGGCCGGGTCGGTCGTTTCCTGCTGCCAGTCGAGCAACTGACGCAGCCACGGCATGTCGTCGGTGCCGGCCTTGTCGCCGCCGGCGGACAGCATCGGGCCGGGAACCGGCACCGAGCCGTTGGCCTCGGCCTTGTACTTCCAGTGCGCGGCGACGCCGTACTCGGCGCGACGGTGCATCGAGTTGGTGCGGATCTGCATCTCCACCGGTTTGCCCTCGGGGCCGATCACGGTGGTGTGCAGCGACTGGTACAGGTTGAACTTGGGCTTGGCGATGTAGTCCTTGAACCGTCCCGGCACGGGGTTCCAGTGCTGGTGGACGACGCCGAGGGTGGCGTAGCAGTCCCGGGTGGACTCGACGAGGATCCGGATCCCGACCAGGTCGTAGATGTCGGCGAACTCGCGGCCGCGCACGATCATCTTCTGGTAGATCGAGTAGTAGTGCTTGGGTCGCCCGGTGACCGAGGCCTTGATCCGCGCCACACGCAGATCCGCCGTGACGTCCTCGATGACCCCGGACAGGTACTCGTCGCGGCTGGGTGCGCGGTCTGCGACCAGGCGCACGATCTCGTCGTACATCTTGGGGTAGAGCGTCGCGAACGAGAGGTCCTCGAGTTCCCACTTGATCGTGTTCATACCGAGGCGGTGCGCCAGCGGGGCGTAGATCTCCAATGTCTCGTGGGAGATGCGGTCCTGCTTGGCGGGCGGCATGTAGCGCAGCGTCCGCATGTTGTGGAGACGGTCGGCGAGCTTGATGACGAGCACGCGGATGTCGCGGGCCATCGCGATGACCATCTTGCGGACGGTCTCGGCCTGCGCGGCGTCGCCGTAGTGGACCTTGTCCAGCTTGGTGACGCCGTCGACGAGGCCGGCGATCTCGTCGCCGAAGTCGGCGGCGACGTTCTCCAACGTGTAGTCGGTGTCCTCGACGGTGTCGTGCAACAGCGCCGCGCACAGCGTCGGGGGCTCCATGCCGAGGTCCGCGAGGATCGTGGCCACGGCCAGCGGGTGCGTGATGTACGGGTCGCCGCTGCGGCGCAACTGACCGCGGTGGCATTCCTCCGCGGTCTCGTACGCCCGCTCGATGATCCGCAGGTCCGCCTTCGGGTGGGACTGGCGCACCGCCCGGTTGATCGGTTCCAGCACGGGGTTGACGGCGTTGGGCCGCTGACCGGCCATGCGAGCCAGGCGGGCCCGGACCCGTCGTGCCGCCCCGACACCGGTCGGTTCGGTGGGGGCGCCCTCGGAGACCAGATCGGTCACAGGACGTTCCGCTGCGGCATGAAAGTCATGGTAGCCGGCTCACCGGTCTCGATCGCCCGCTCCGCTCAGCCGGTG
Organism: uncultured Actinomycetota bacterium; assembly: GCA_963703165.1. Classification (GTDB taxonomy): domain Bacteria; phylum Actinomycetota; class Actinomycetes; order Sporichthyales; family Sporichthyaceae; genus JBQTKD01. Next base: position 4,955,369 of record OY969798.1, on the reverse strand, counting down.
AGCAGCGCATGGACCGGGATGGGGTCCAGATTCTTACGCCCCGGCAACCCCTCGATCTCCAGGAGCACGGCCGCTGCGACCGGCTCGGCCTCGGCCTCGCGGACAAGCTGGGCGGCGGCGACGAGGGTCCCGCCGGTAGCGAGAACGTCGTCGAGCAGAAGGACCCGCGCACCGGGACGCAGCGCATCCAGGTGCATGTGCAGCACCGCCTCGCCGTACTCCAGCGCGTAGGCGACGGAGCGGGTCGCGGAGGGCAGCTTGCCCGGCTTGCGTACCGGCACGAACCCGACGCCCAGCGCCAGCGCGACCGGGGCCCCGAGGATGAAGCCGCGGGCCTCCACGGCCACGACGACGTCGACCTCGAGCGGGCGCACGAGGGCGACCAGCTCGTCGGTGACCGCGGCGAAGGCCGCGGCGTTCCCCAGAACGGGGGCGATGTCGCGGAACAGGATGCCGGGGCTGGGGAAGTCGGGGACGTCGCGGAGCAGACCCCGCCAGTCCCCCGCGTTCGGATCAGTCACGTCGTCCTCGCCTCAGATCTGCGGACCTTTCGGTGGGCGCCGGGCCGAGCGGGGCACGTTCTTCTTGGGCTGCACGCGCTCCCCGGGGGCAGCCTTCTCCCGCAGGCCCGATGCCGGCGTGGTGACCGCGGTCTTCTCCAGCGACGGCGACTCGTCGTCGCCGTCGTCCTTCGCGGTTCCCTTCTTCTGCGCCGCGGCCTCGTGCTGCGCGACCCGCTTGGCCAGCGCCTGCATGGCCGGTTCCTTCTCCTTGAGCCAGGCCACCACCGGGACGGCCAGACAGATCGAGGAGTAGGCACCGACGATCATGCCGATGAACAGCACCAGCGCCAGGTCCTTGAGGACGCCCGCGCCCAGCAACCCTGCTCCGACGAACAACAGCCCACCGACCGGAAGCACCGCGATCACCGTGGTGTTCACCGAGCGGACCAGAGTCTGGTTAACCGCCAGATTCGCGGTGGCCGTGTATGTCGCGCGGTTGCTCGTCGCCAACGTGGCGGTGTTCTCCTTGAGTTTGTCGTAGACGACGACCGTGTCGTAGAGCGAGTATCCGAGGATGGTGAGCAAGCCGATGACCGTCGCCGGTGTCACCTGGAAACCGACCAGCGCATAGACGCCCACGGTGGCGATGACGTCGTGGATCAGGGCGAAAACTGCGCCGAGGGCAAGCTTCCACTCGAAGACGATCGCCAGGTAGATGGACAGCAGTGCCAGGAAGATGATCAGGCTCTGCACTGCCTTGTTGGTGACGTCACCGCCCCAGCTCGGGCCGACCACGGAGGTCGTGATCTCCTCGGCGGGGACGCCGAGTTCCTTCGCCAGCGCCGCGCGGATCTCGTTGGCCTTCTCCGGGGTGAGCTCCGCGGTCTCGGCACGTACACCACTGCCGCCGATCTTCTGCGTCTTCGGTTCCGGAACGCCCTGCGCGGCGACGACCTCCCGCACGTCGGAGACCGAGATTCCCTCACCTCGGACCTCGAACACGGCCCCGCCCTCGAACTCGACTCCGAGGTCCAGCCCACGCAGGCCGAGGCCAACCATGGCGATCACCAACAGTGCCGCACTTGCCAGAATGAATCGCTTCAGGTTTCCGACGACGTTGAACGACGTCTCACCGCTCTGCAGGCGTCCACCGAGATCTGACAGTCGAGACATCGCTCAGGCCTCCTTGATCACGGTGCGCTGAGCGACAGGGCGGCGGATCCCGAGGCTCTCCGCGCTGACGCCGGACCATCGTCCGCCTCGGGCGAAGTACGGCCGGCGCATCATCAGCGTCACCAGCGGCTTGGTGAACAAGAAGATCACGACGACGTCGATGATCGTGACCACGCCGAGGGTGAAGGCGAAGCCCTTCACGTCGGCGACCGAGAAGTAGTACAGGACCGCCGAGGCCAGCAGGGAGACGAAGTTGGCGGTAAGGATGGTCCGCTTCGCGCGGCGCCAGCCCTGTTCGACCGCGACCCGCGGGGTCCGCCCCTCTCGGATCTCATCACGTAGGCGTTCGAAGTACACGACGAAGGAGTCTGCGGTGATGCCGATCGCCACGATCAAACCGGCGATGCCTGCGATCGAGAGGCGGTAGCCCATCGCCTCCCCCAGGAGCGACACCGCCATGTAAGCCATGATCGCGGCCAGCCCGAGGCCGAGCAGGGCGGCAACGCCCAGCCCGCGGTAGTAGAACAGCCCGTAAGCGATCACCAACGCCATGCCGAGCGCTCCCGCGAGCAGACCGGCGTTCAGCTGGTCATCCCCGAGAGTGGCGGAGACCGACTCGACCTTGCTCTGGGTGAAGGCCAGCGGCAGTGCGCCGTACTTCAGCACGTTCGCGAGGTCCTGGGCGTCCTCCTGCGTGAAGGAACCGCTGATCTGGGCCTGACCGGTCGGGATCTCCTCGTTGACCGTCGGGGCGGACTGCACGACGCCGTCGAGGGTGATCGCGAGCTGGTTGAAGGGCTGCTGCTGACCGGCGAGCTTCTTGGTGACCGCGGCGAAGTCCTTGGTGCCCTGGCCGTTGAAGCTGAGATTGACCTGCCAGGCACCGACGCTCGCGACGCCACCGGGCAGGCCGGCGTCCGCGCTGCTGACCTGGGTGCCCTGGACCTCGCTCGGTCCGAGCAGGAACTTGCCGGTGTTGTCCCGGTCGCAGGCCACGACGTAGTCCGAGGCGGCCTTGGTGTCGCCGATGCGGTTGGCGTCAGGCTTGGTGCAGTCGAGCTTGAAGAATGCCGCGGTGACCTCCGCCGGCACCTCGGACGCGTCCGCCGGCTTCTCGTCCGACTTCTTGGTGGGCTCCGCGGACGGCTTGGCGGAGCTGGAGGGCGAGGCCGAGGCCTTGGTTGTCGCCGACGGCGCGGGCGACGGGCTGTCGGTGGGGTCGGCGGTCAGGGCCGCACTGATTGGGCGCTCCTGATCGCCGGCATCCCCGGCACCGGGGACGATGTCGTCCAGACCGGGGATGCCGCCGGGGGCGGTGATGTCGCCGGCGGTCGTCGGGTTCGGCGGACCCACACGGAGCACGGGGCGAAAGCGCAGCAGCGCCGTCTGGCCGACCTTGGTGGCCTCGTCGCCGCTGTTGGAGCCCGGTACGGCGACGACGATGTTGTCCTTGCCGAGCGTGGTCACCTGGGCCTCGGACACACCGAAGCCGTTGACCCGCTTGCGGATGATCTTGACGGCTTCCTTCATCGCGGCCGCGGTGAGCTTGCCGCCAGGCTCGTTGGGGTCGTCGGTATTGATCGTCTTGGCGGTCAACGTGACCTGGGTGCCGCCGTCGAGGTCGATCGCGAGCTTCGGCTTGTTGGAGCCGGTGCCGATCATCGTCGCGCCCCCGGCGATCAGCAGCGCCAACAGGAGCAGCAACAGCCGGCCCGGATCCGCCCCGCCCCCGGGGTTGCGGCTCTTCTTCTTCGTTGCCACTACTCGCCTCTCCTCGTGCCCAGCGCGCTCAGAGCGTCTTACCCGGCGGTCCGTCGACGTCCGGCGGGCCGTCAACCTTCTTAGCGTCCGACGACTCGTCGGCGTCCGTGGGGACTGTGATCTTGCCGACTGCGCCGATCGCGTACCGGACGACCACGCCCGGGGACACCTCCAGGTGGAAGAACTCCCCGTCGGCCTCGGTCACCGTTCCGTACATCCCGGCGGTCGTCATGACCTCCGCGCCCGGTTTCAGATGTGCCTTGATATCTGCCGCTCGCTTCGACCGATTACGGGCCGGGGCAAGGATCAGCAGATAGATGGCGGCGATAATCACGCCGAATAGCAAGATGTCCGCGCTCACAAATTGCGGAGTCTACGCGGCCGGGGGGCCTCAAGATCCCGGGTAGTCGGCCGTGTCGAACAATCCCCCGGATGGAAATCCGCCGACCCCCGCCGGGGGCTTCAGCCCGAGGTGGGTCCAGGCGGCCGCCGTGGCCACTCGTCCCCGGGGAGTTCGGGCCAGCAGCCCGGCCCTGACCAGGAACGGTTCGGCCACCTCCTCGACCGTCTCGGTCTCCTCGCCGACGGCCACCGCGAGCGTGGACAGCCCCACCGGACCACCGCCGAAGCGGCGGACCAGGGCGTCGAGCACGCCGCGGTCCAGACGATCCAGGCCGATCGGGTCGACCTCGTAGAGCGTGAGGGCCGCGTTGGCCAGGTCCGTGGTGACGACCCCGTCGGACCGGACCTCAGCGAAGTCGCGGACGCGGCGCAGCAGGCGGTTCGCGATGCGGGGCGTGCCGCGGGAGCGGCCGGCGATCTCCGCCCCGGCGCCGTCGCTCATGCGCACGCCCAACAGGCCCGCGGAGCGCGCCAGCACCTGCTCGAGCTCGGTGGCGGCGTAGAAGTCCATGTGGGCGGTGAAGCCGAACCGATCGCGCAACGGGCCGGGCAGCAGGCCGGCGCGGGTGGTGGCGCCCACCAGGGTGAACGGCGGGAGCTCCAGCGGGATGGCGGTCGCGCCGGCCCCCTTGCCGACGACGACGTCGACCCGGAAGTCCTCCATCGCCATGTAGAGCATTTCTTCGGCCGGGCGCGCCATGCGGTGGATCTCGTCGAGGAAGAGCACCTCACCCTCGCCGAGCGAGGACAGCAGGGCGGCCAGGTCGCCCGCGTGCTGGATGGCCGGGCCGCTGGTGATGCGCAGCGGCGCGTTCATCTCGGCGGCCACGATCATCGCCAGGGTCGTCTTGCCGAGCCCGGGCGGACCCGAGAGCAGGATGTGGTCCGGCGGCCGGGCACGCAGGCGGGCCGCCTCGAGCACCAGGGCCAGTTGCTCGCGGACGCGGTGCTGGCCGATGAACTCCCCGAGGTGCTTGGGGCGCAGCGCCGCCTCGATCTCGTGCTCGGCCAACGCCGCCGTGGCGGCGACGAGGCTCTCGCTCTCGTCGCTGTGCTGGGAAGGGATCGTCATCCGGACCGACTCAGGGTGCGCAGCGCCAGGCGCAGCAGTTCAGGCACCGGGGCGGTACTCGGGTCCTGACCGTCCGCGGCGGACTGCTCGAGCACCGAGTCCCACGCGGCGTCGGCCTCGCGGACCGACCAGCCGAGGCCCAGCAGGGCGCCGTGGACCTGAGTGCGGCGTTCGTCCTCGACCGGCACTGCAGGCGCAGGCACGAGGGCGAGGCCGCCGCGAGGTGCCCCGATGCGGTCCTTGAGTTCCAGGACCATGCGCTCGGCGCCCTTCTTGCCCACCCCGGGGATCTTGCAGAGCGTGGCGAGGTCCTTGGTCGCGACGGCCCCCCGCAACTGGTCGGGTGTCAGCACGGCGAGCGCGGCCTGGGCGATCTTCGGGCCGATGCCGGTGATGCCGATCAGGATGTCGAAGATCGCACGTTCGTCGGCGTCGGCGAAGCCGAACAGGGTGAGGGAGTCCTCACGGACGATCAGCGCGCTCGGCAGCGTGGCCTTCTCCCCCAGCCGCAGGCCCGCGAGAGTGCCCGGGGTGCAGTTGACACTCAGCCCGATGCCGCCGACCTCGATCACCGCGGAGTCCACGCGCAATTCCGCGACCCGGCCGGACACGAACGAGATCATCGCTTGCCCTCCAAAGGAGCGCGTTGGGCCGCGACTGCCGCGGCGAGACGGTTGGTCTGGGCGCCCCGCCAGACGTGGCAGATGGCGAGCGCGAGGGCGTCGGCGGCGTCGGCCGGTTTGGGCATCTCGCTGAGCCGAAGGATCCGGGTGACCATCGCGCCGACCTGGGCCTTGTCCGCCCGGCCGTTGCCGGTCACGGCGGCCTTGACCTCGCTGGGGGTGTGCAGCATGACCGGGATCCCCGCGCGGGCGGCGCAGACGATGGCGATCGCCCCCGCCTGGGCCGTTCCCATGACCGTGCGGACGTTGTGCTGGCTGAACACGCGTTCCACCGCGACGGCGTCCGGACGGTGCCGTGCGATCAGGACCTCGACGTCCCGCTCGATGGCCAACAGGCGCAGCGCGAGGTCCATGGCCGGGTCGGTGCGGACGACCATGACATCGACGAGGGTCACCGGGCGCCCGGGCATGCCGTCCACCACGCCGATCCCACATCGGGTCAGGCCGGGGTCCACCCCGAGCACCCGCACACTGCCTCCTGGTCCGAACAGATGTTCGGACCTCACGCTATGCGGCCGCGCCGACAGATTGCCTCAGCGACGCGCCGCTACAGGGCCAACCCCGTTGCGACAAGCCGATGCGTCCGACGATGCGGAGCCCACCGGACGCTCCGTGTCGGACGCACGGGGTTACCGCCGAGCAAGAGGCCGTTGCGTCCGACGTTGCGGAGCCCACCGGACGCCAGATGTCGGACGCATGGGTGCGCGCGAACCTGCTGCCTGGATCAGACGGAGGGACAGGCCTTGGATGCGATGACGGCGTCGGCGAACTCGTCTGACTCGGGTGCTTCGCGCAGGCCCTCGGCGCCTCGCTCGTTGATGTCGTCCTGCAGGTCGTCGACGATCAGCTTGGCGGCCTTGGCCCAGTCGGCGGCCTCGGTCTCGTCGACCGCCGCCAGCTCCACGAGGGCCTTGTCGACGAGGTCGATGTAGTCGTAGGCCTTGCGGATCCCGGCGGCCATCTTCTTGCCGTCCTTGAGCTTCGGCGAGCCGGCCTTGCGCAGGTTATTGACGTTCTTGAGCACGTCGGCGCGGAACCCGTCGAGGTCGTCGACGACGGAGGTCTGCAGCTCGGTCGCGGTCTTGTTGCCGGGCTTGGCGAGCGTGGCCCGTGCGGCGGCGAGCTTGCGGGCTGCCTGCGCGTTGTCCCCGATCGCCCGGCAGTACGCCTTGGCGTACTTCACGGGGGCGGTCTCGGGACCGATGGCGACGTCGGCCTTGGGCTTCGCGGTCGGCGACGACGTCGGCGACGGCTTCGCGCTCGCGCTCCCGTTGGGCGTCGGCCCCGCCAGGGGGGCCCTGGCACTCGCGCTCGGGCTCGGGGACGCGTCGGCCTTCGCGGAGTCCTTGTCGTCCCCGCCGCCGCAGCCGGCGAGCAGCGTGCCGGTGATGACCAGGGCAAGGGTCAGGGATCCAGTGCGCATCTCGCGATCTTGCCGGCGGGTCGACCCCGGAGGGACCGAATTGGGCCGATTGAGGCCGTCAGAGCGCCTGGCAGGTCCGCGACTTGTTGAAGGCGCTCTTGAAGGCGCCGCCCGCGTCGAACCAGTCCAGCTTGAGCAGCGCGGTCGAGACCTCAGCCTCGGACTCCATCAGCAGCGTGCGGGCGACATGGGTGAAGTTCTTGTCGGTGCTGTGCAGCACGGCAATCTGGGGTCGGTACTTGTAGTTGGTCCGCTGGACGGTCTGCAGCGCGGAGCGCACCTTGGTGGCGAGTTCCTCGCCGTTCGCGACGTCTGGCACGCCCCAGGCGGCCGTGGCCGCGACTGCGTTGTCCAACGCCAGGTCGACGGCGTCGATGTAGGCGAGCATCGCCTTCTTGGCCTTGTGCGGTGTGCTGTAGAGGCCTTCGCGCCGTTCAGCGCGGGCCCGCTGATAGGCCGCGCCGAAGCGCTCGAGGCCGCTGCAGACGTCGTCGGCGTAGACGTCGACCCGCACCCGCATGGTGTCTGTCAGCGGGGGGGCCTTCGCCGGGGAGTCCAACGCCTCTCGGACCGCGCTGGCGGCGAGTTCCTGCTGGTCAGGGGCCGGTGGGGCCGCCACGGGCTGGGTGAACAGACCGCACCCGGCGAGCGAGCCGGCCAGCGTCATCAGTACTGCCGCGCGGAGAAGTCGAGTCCGCATGTGTGGTCCCCCCAGGACGTGTGCACGTAAGCGTGCTCACGCTAGGCCCACGAGTCACACATACACCAGGCGCAACAGGCCCAGACCGGGTCAAACCCTGCGAAAGTCCGCGCTGCGCCAGGCGTAGGTCGCCGGGGCATCGATGCCCGTGCGACCACTCCGGAGGGCGAAATCAGGGGTTCGCATGGTCACCAGGGCATCCATGCCCGTCCGAGCAGCCAGGTCAAGCGGCAGCCAGGTCAGGCGCGGCGGGTCAGGCGTCGATGAGCGCCATGATCTCGTCGCTGACGTCGAAGTTCGAGTAGATGTTCTGGACGTCGTCCAGGTCTTCGAGTGCGTCGATGAGCTTGAAGACCTTGCGTGCGGTCTCCTCGTCGACCTCGACGTTCACGCTGGGCACGAACGAGGCGTCGGCGGACTCGTAGTCGATGCCCGCCTCCTGCAGCGCGGTGCGGACCGCGACCATGTCCCGCGGCTCGCTGATGATTTCAAAGGCCTCACCGAGGTTGTTGACCTCCTCGGCGCCCGCCTCGAGCACGGCCATCAACACGTCGTCCTCGTTCAATCCCGCGGCCGGCACGATGACCACGCCCTTGCGGTTGAACATGAACGACACCGAGCCGGGGTCGGCCATCGAGCCGTGATTGCGGGTGACCGCGACGCGCACCTCGGAGGCCGCGCGGTTGCGATTGTCCGTCAGGCACTCGATCAGGACCGCGACCCCGTTGGGGCCGTAACCCTCATACATGATCGTCTGCCAGTCCGCGCCACCGGTTTCGGCACCGGAACCGCGCTTGACCGCGTTGCTGATGTTGTCGTTGGGAACGGAGGACTTCTTCGCCTTCTGGATGGCGTCGTAGAGCGTCGGGTTACCCGCCGGGTCACCGCCACCAGTGCGGGCCGCGACCTCGATGTTCTTGATCATCTTCGCGAAGAGCTTTCCGCGCTTGGCGTCGACGACGGCCTTCTTGTGCTTGGTCGTCGCCCATTTTGAGTGGCCAGACATAGCGCTGCGCTCCTGCGGTCTCGACTGGTTGCGGAGGAACCGAGTGCCTCCGCGGGCAAATTCTAACGAGCGGGCCCAACTCGCCGACCCCTCGGCGTGCCGGAGCAATCCCCATCGCGCAGGCACTGAAAACGATCGTCAGCCCGGTGTTCCACTGCGGCGACGGGAGAGCCCCGACGTCAGGAACTGCGGACGAGGCCCACGAAGTAGCGGTGCACCCGGTCGTCGCCGGTGAGTTCGGGGTGGAAACTGGTTGCCAGCAAGGGTCCCTGACGGACCGCCACAATCCGCTCCGCGCCCACCCGGGCGAGCACCTCGACGTCCGGACCGACGGACTGCACCTCCGGCGCGCGGATGAACACCGCCTGCAGCGGGGTCTCGTCGCCGGCGAACTGCAGATCGGTCTCGAAGGAGTCGACCTGACGCCCGAAGGCGTTCCGACGGACGACGACGTCGAGCCCGCCGATCGTCTCCTGGCCGTCGATGCCGTCGACGATGCGGTCCGCGAGCAGGATCATCCCCGCGCAGGAGCCGTAGGTCGGGAGGCCCAGCTTGACGGCCTTGCGCAGCGGTTCGAGCAGGTCGAAGGCCGCGGCGAGCTTGATGATCGTCGTCGACTCCCCGCCGGGCAGCACGAGGCCGTCCACCCGCGCGAGCTCGGACCGGGTGCGGACCTTGACCGCCGTCGCGGCGGCGGCCTCGAGCAGCCGTAGGTGCTCCGCGACGTCGCCCTGCAGCGCCAGCACGCCGATCCGAGGGTTACGGGATGTCATCCCGTCACCGCCCTTGTCGGCCCGTGCACGGACTGACAAGCGCCCGTACGGGATGACATCCCGTACCGATCGAGCTTCACCAGCCGCGCTCGGACAGGCGGTGCGGTTCCGGGATGTCGGCGACGTTGATCCCGACCATCGCCTCGCCGAGGCCGCGCGAGACCTTCGCGATGACGTCCGGGTCGTCGTAGAAGGTGGTGGCCTTCACGATCGCCTCGGCGCGCTCGGCCGGGTTTCCGGACTTGAAGATGCCCGAGCCGACGAACACACCGTCCGCGCCGAGCTGCATCATCATCGCCGCGTCGGACGGGGTCGCGATGCCGCCGGCGGTGAACAGCACGACGGGCAGCTTGCCGGTGCGCGCGACGTCGACGACGAGGTCGTAGGGGGCCTGCAGTTCCTTCGCGGCGACGTAGAGCTCGTCCTCGGACATCGACGTGAGCCGGCGCATCTCGCCGCGGATGGTGCGCATGTGCGTGACCGCGTTGGAGACGTCTCCGGTGCCGGCCTCACCCTTGGAGCGGATCATCGCGGCGCCCTCGTTGATGCGGCGCAGGGCCTCACCGAGGTTCGTCGCCCCGCACACGAAGGGGACGGTGAAACGGAGCTTGTCGATGTGGTGGGCGTAGTCGGCCGGGGTGAGGACCTCGGACTCGTCGATGTAGTCGACACCGAGGGACTGCAGCACCTGCGCCTCGACGAAGTGCCCGATGCGGGCCTTGGCCATGACCGGGATCGAGACCGCGGCGATGATGCCGTCGATCATGTCCGGGTCCGACATGCGCGAGACGCCACCCTGCGCCCGGATGTCGGCGGGAACTCGCTCGAGCGCCATGACGGCGACAGCGCCCGCGTCCTCCGCGATCTTCGCCTGCTCAGCGTTGACGACGTCCATGATCACGCCGCCCTTGAGCTGCTCGGCCATCCCGCGCTTCACGCGCGCGGTGCCGTGGACAGGGGTCTGTTCGCTGCCGGTCAACAGAAGTCCTTCGGAAAGCTTGGTGGGGTGTGCCCACCCATTCTAAGGAGCCCGAGCCACCCGGTATTTCCGCCCGCCCGGCCGCTCAGTACTGACGCAAAGGCACATTCGTGCCCGAAATGTCCGGATTGCGAGGCCGCCATGTCAGTACTGAGCTACCCGGGCCGCCTCAGAGCGCGCGGGCGAGGCAGTCGGGCGGGACGTCGTCGCACTCGAAGTTGGTCGGCTGAGAGGCGTGGCCGGCAAGGCGCAGGTAGCGGACGTGGCGCTTGCGGCGGACGGCACGGCTGGCGCGGACGGCGTCGTTGTGGAAGCGCCGGGCCATGACGACGCGGCGCGCGGCGGCGTCGAGTTCGCCGAGCAGCAACTCCCCCGAGCGGTCCGCGCGCAACTCCTCGGCCTGCCTCGGCTGGTCGAGCGCCGCGCGCAGGGCCCGGGACAGGTTGGACTCGGCCAGTTCACGCTCGCTGTCGGGGCACTCCCGCGCTTCGTGCGCGGCCCCGGCGATGAGCAACGCTGCCGCCGGGTCGAGCAACCCGCACCCGGCCAGTTCGATCGCGACGGAGGACCGGCGCACCAGTTGAGCGTCCAGCGCTGAGCGGGCGGCATCGATGCGGTGGTGCAACTGGTCCAGGCGGCCGGCCGTCCAGCTCAGGTAGAACCCGATCAGCACGAACAGCAGCACGAACCAGACGACCTCGTGCATGACCTAGTTGCCCGAGCCCTGTCGATCGGCGAGGGCGACGAAGCGGGCGAAGCGGCCCGCGGGCTCCACCGGCACGGCCGAGCCTGCGACGACGGTCTCGTAGACGGCCAGCACGTCGCGGACCACGCTCGCCCAGTCGTAGCGGGCCACCGACGCCGTCGCGGCCGCGGCCTGCGCGGTCCGCCGGGCCGGGTCGTCCAGCAGCTCGGCGATGCCACGGGCGAGCGCGTCGGCGTCACCGACCGGCACGAGGGTCCCGCACGCACCGTCGTCGAGGACCCGGCGGAAGGCGTCCAGATCCGCGGCCACCACGGGGGTCCCGGCCGCCATCGCCTCGGTGAGGATGATCCCGAAGCTCTCCCCGCCGATGTTCGGCGCGACGTATAGGTCCACCGAGCGCAGCAGTCGCGCCTTGTCGGCCTCGTCGACCATCCCGAGCATCGTCACCTGCGCGCGGGCGGCCGGCGACAGGCCCGCCAGCGCCTCCTCCGCGTCCCCCGGCCCACCGACCAGCAGACGCAGCCCGGGTCGACGCGCGACGAGCTGCTCCATCGCCGCGGCCAGCACCGGGAAGCCCTTGCGGGACTCGTCGAAACGCCCCAGGAACCCGATCGCCCCACCCTCACCGGGCCACCCGGGCAACGGCTCCGCGGAGGCGAACCGGGCGACAGCGACACCGTTGGGAATCAGGATGGCGTCGCCGCCGAGGTGCTCCACGAGCGTGCGCCGAGCCGGTTCGGACACCGCAATCCGGGCGGTGATCTTCTCCAGGAACGGCTGCAGCGCGGTGTGCGCGACGGCCATCGCCCGGGACCGCTCGTCGTGCGACATGTGGAACGTACCGACGATCGGTCCGCTCGCCCCCCAGCACGCGAGCAGCGACAGGCTGGGGACCGTCGGCTCGTGCACGTGCAGGACGTCGAACCCACCCTCGGCGACCCAGCGCTTCACCCGCGCCTTGGTCACCGGGCCGAAGGCCAATCGCGCCACCGAGCCGTTGAACGGCACCGGGACAGCCCGCCCGGCGGGCACGACCCAGTCCGGCACGTCCGCCTGGGAGTCGGAGTCGACGGGAGCTAGCACCGACACGAAGTGGCCCCGGTCCATCAGCGCCTCGGCCAGGTCCCGGATGTGCGCCTGCACTCCCCCGGGCACGTCCCACGAGTACGGGCACACCAGCCCGACGCGCAGGGCCCGGCCGGTGTCCGCGCCGGTCCCGCTGTAGTCCGTCGCCGGGACGGTCACTTGCCGGCGGGAGCGCGGCCGAGGTCGCCGGCGTGCCGCAGGCGTGTGTCGTCGGGCCAGATCCGCTGCAGCATGTGCCAGTCCGCGGGGTGCTCGGCGATCGAGGCGGCGAAGGTCCCGGCCAGTTGCTGGGTCATCGCGGCGATGCGCTCGGCCCGGGTCCCGGAGGTGGGTTGAACGATGCGCGGGTGGATGCGGAGGCGCATCTGCTTGCCCTCGTAGGCCAGCGTCACCGGCATCAGCGCAGCCCCGGTGCTCACCGACAGCGCCGCGGGGCCCGCCGGGAACCGCGCGGTGGCGCCGAAGAAGTCCACCTCGATACCCGCGGCCGTCAGATCGCGTTCGGCGACCAGGCAGATCAGCTTGCCGTCGCGCAGCCGGGCGGCCAGGGCTGCCAGGACCGCCGATCCGCTGCCCGGTTCCAGCGCGAGCACCTCCATGCCCAGTCCCTCGCGGTAGTCCACGAAGGCCTGGTAGAGAGTGGCAGGCTTCAGCTTCTCGGCGACGGTGGTGAAGGGCAGGCCCTGGCCCGACAGCCAGGCCCCGGCCAGGTCCCAGTTCGCGCAGTGCGGCAACGCCAGGATGACGCCCACGCCGACGTCGAGTTCAGCACGGACGAGGTGCTCGCCCTCGGGCAGCATCCGCGCGGTGACCTGCTCGGGGGTCCAGGACGGCAGCCGAAAACTTTCGGACCAGTAGCGGAAATAGGAGCGCATCCCTGCCTTGGACAGCTCCCGCACCTCCGGATCGGCGGCGTCCGCACCGATCACCCTGGCGAGGTTGCGCTCCAACTGGATGACGCCGCGGCCGCGCCGCGCCCAGATGCGGTCCGCGATGAAGGCGAACAGGCGATCCGCGGCGGGCTCGGGCAGTCGACGCACCACTCGCCACCCCGCGAGGTACGCGGGCGCGACGAGCCGCTCACCCAGGGAGACCCGAGGCCGTGTGGGCTTGGCGCGGACTCCAGCGACCGTGCTCACTGATTCACCGCCGCAGCTGCTTCGGCTTCCTTGGCCAGCGCCTGCTGACGCACCAGCAACATCCGCTGCACCAGGGTGATGGTGCTGGCCACGGCCAGGATGATCAACGCGGCACGCTGGATTCCAGGGACGCCGATGCCCTGCAGCCCGGTGGCCACGAGGATCAGCACGAGGCGGTCCGAGCGCTCTGCGATGCCGACGTCGGCCCGCATGCCCAGCCCCTCGGCGCGGGCCTTGGCGTAGGACACGATCGACCCGGCCGAGAGGTTGTAGAGGCACAGCGCGCACAGCAGGTCGTTGCTGCCGTCGCCGGCGAACCACATCGCCAGGCCGACGAACACCGCGGCGTCCCCGAAGCGGTCGAGCGTGGAGTCCAGGTAAGCGCCCCACACGGAGGAGCGTCCGGTCATCCGCGCCATCGTGCCGTCGACGATGTCGGAGAACACGAAAGCGGTGATGACCAGCGTCCCCCAGAAGAACTCTCCCCGGGGGAACAGGATCAGCGCGCCCGCCATCACGCCGAGCGTGCCGACGATCGTCACCACGTCCGGACTCACCCCGGCGCGCACGAGCGCCCGGGCCACCGGCGTGAACACGCGGTTGAAGAACGCGCGCGCGTACTTGTTGAGCACGACTTCTCCCAGATTCCGCGTCGATCGAATGGTACGCAGCCCGGCGGCCTGCCTGGGGACGTCGTCCCGTACAGCAGCATGTCGGCCTGAGTACCCGGCCGACATGGTGCCGCTGGGGACGACATCCCCGCGGGCTCCGCCGACGAAACGGTGTCGTACCCCCGCGGCGTGTTCCAGGAATCGGCTCACGCACCCTTGCCGGCACCCCTCCCGCGGGTGTCTGCTGCCAGGACGTGGTGTGAGTCACGCCACGGCTGAAGGCAGTCGACAACCAGAGGGAGCCGATCCGCACCGACAGAGCACCTCGATGCGACGGTCCCTGCCCACAAGGAGGTGGCGCACATGGCCGACAAGTCCCAGTCCGGAGTCGCCGGCAGAGCACCGGAGGCCGACCTATCCGCGAAGATCCGCAACGTGGCATTGGTCGGCCATACCGGGTCCGGAAAGACCACCCTGGTGGAAGCGATCCTGCTGGCCACCGGCACCATCACCCGCGCGGGCCGCGTCCAGGACGGCAGCACGGTCAGTGACTTCGACGAGGCAGAAGCCCGTCAGCAACGCTCGGTGAACCTCTCGCTGGCCCCCGTGATGGTCGGCGATGTGAAGGTCAACCTGCTCGACACCCCCGGCTACGCCGACTACGTCGGTGACCTCCGCGCCGGTCTGCGCGCCGCGGACGCCGCGCTGTTCGTGATCTCCGCCGCCGATGGCATCGACGGGACCACCCGGCTGCTGTGGGAGGAGTGCGCGGCGGTCAACATGCCGCGGGCCGTCGTCGTCACCAAGCTGGACAACCAGGAGCGGGCCAACTTCGATCAGATCCTGGAGACCTGCCAGGCCGAGTTCGGCAACGGCGTGCTGCCCGCGTACATCCCGGTGATGAGCGACGACGGCGTCCAGACCGGACTCGTCGGCCTGCTCTCCCAGAAGATCTACGCCTACTCCGGCAACACCCGCACGACCTCCGACGCAGGCGCCGACCTCGTCCTGGAGATCGAGGACGCGCGCAACACCTTCATCGAGGGGATCATCGCGGAGTCCGAGGACGAGTCGCTGATGGAGCGTTACCTCGGCGGCGAGGACATCGACCTCAAGGTGTTCATCGACGACCTGGAGACCGCCGTCGCGCGCGGTTCCTTCTACCCGGTTCTGCCGGTGAACCCGGTGACCGCCGTCGGCATGACCGAGCTGCTCGAGGTCATCACCGAGGGTTTCCCGTCCCCGCTCGAGCACCGCATCCCATCGGTCTCCGGCCTGAACGGCGAAGCCGGCCCCGAGCTGTCCTGCGACCCCAACGGGCCCCTGGTCGCCGAGGTGGTCAAGACGACGTCGGACTCCTACGTCGGCAAGATCTCACTGGTCCGCATCTTCTCCGGCACGCTCACCTCCGATGCCACCGTGCACGTGTCCGGGCACTTCCTCGCCGACCGCGGGCACGCGGACCACGACGCCGACGAGAAGGTCGGCGCCCTGACCAGCCCGCTGGGCAAGGTGCAGCGCACCTTGGACCGAGCGATCGCCGGCGACGTCGTCGCGGTGGCGAAGCTGACCAAGGCCGAGACCGGGGACACCCTCTCGGACTGCGGCGCACCCCTGCTGATGCGCCCGTGGTCCATGCCCGAGCCGCTGCTGCCTGTCGCCGTCGTGGCGCACTCCAAGGCCGACGAGGACAAGTTGTCCCAAGGTCTCAACCGGCTGCTCGCCGAGGACCCGACGCTGCGCCTGGAGCACAACGTCGACACCCACCAGCTGGTGCTGTGGTGCATGGGCGAGGCGCACCTGGACGTCCTGCTGGACCGACTCACCAACCGCTACGGCGTGGCCGTGGATTCAGTGCCGGTGAAGGTGGCGTTGCGGGAGACGTTCTCCGGCCAGGCCAAGGGCCGCGGGCGGCACGTCAAGCAGTCCGGCGGGCACGGGCAGTTCGCGGTGTGCGAGATCGAGGTGGAGCCGCTGCCCTCGGGCGCCGGGTTCGAGTTCGTCGACAAGGTCGTCGGCGGCTCGGTGCCTCGCCAGTTCATCCCGTCGGTCGAGAAGGGCGTGCGGGCCCAGATGGAACGCGGGGTCGTCGCCGGGTACGCGGTGCAGGACATCCGCGTGACCCTCTACGACGGCAAGGCGCACAGCGTCGACTCCTCCGACATGGCCTTCCAGACCGCAGGCGCCCTGGCGTTGAAGGACGCGGCGGAGAAGGGCGCCTGCTCGCTGCTCGAGCCGGTCGACGAGATCGGCGTGATCGTCTCCGACGACTGGGTCGGCGCGATCATGGGCGACCTGTCCACCCGCCGCGGCCGGGTACTCGGCAGCGAACCGGTCGGCGAGAGCGGCCGGACGCTCATCAAGGCCGAGGTGCCCGCGCTGGAGATGATCCGCTACGCCATCGACCTGCGGTCCCTCTCGCACGGTACGGGCGTCTTCAGCCGTGAGTACGTGCGCCACGAACCGATGCCCAGTCACATCGCGGCCAAGCTCCAGAGCGAGGCCGACGCGCACTGACCCCCACCCCATTGCGCCCCGGTCCACCTCGCGTGGGCCGGGGCGCGCTGCTTCTCGGCGTCTTCTGCCGGCGTTTCGGGGTATCGGCGCGCACCGATAGCCCCACTCGCCGGCACAAGACGGATCCCGGGAGGCACGGAGGCCCGTACTGATGGTGGGTCAGATGGGTTCGAGGGTCGCCTCGGCGGCGGCCTTGAGGCGTTCGAGTTCGGCGGGGACGGCGGCGGCGAGGCCGGCGGGGTCGGGGACGGCGACGGGATCGGCAGTGATGCCGACGAAGCCGCGGCCCGCGTAGGTGGACAGGGCGATCTGCAGCGGTTGGCCCTGCGCCAGGGGCGCGACCGGGTAGGCCTCGGTCATCTTCAGGCCGTCGAGGAACAGCGGGCGCGGGATCGGCACCGTGCTGATGAGCACGTCGAACAGGCGGTGGGCCTGGGTGGCGATCAGTGGGCCGCCGACCCGCACGACGGCCGGGTGCATGAGGTTGGTCAGGTGCTGCACCGCACCCGGCCCACCTTCCGGTCCCAGAGCGCGGTTGTGCGTCATCGAGGCGCAGACGGCCTCGACGCGCTTGACCGGGTCGGGTTCGTTCAGCGGCAGGTCGAGCAGGAACGCGGAGAAGTTGTTGCCGGCGCCGCCGCTGAACTGCGGCTTGTCCGAGCCGACGGGAATCATCGCGCGCAGGGTGCGGTCGGCGTCGAGATGGTTGTCGATCAGCCAGTGCCGCATGGCACCTGCGACCAGCGCGACGAGCACGTCGTTCGCGGTCCCGGTGGCCCCGCCGAACCGGCGACGCATCAACCGCAGATCGGCCAACGGGACCGAGGACGAGGCGAACTCACGGTTGCCGCTGACCTCGCGGTCGAAGGGCAGGCCCTGGCCGTGCCGGACAACACCCGACGCGATCCCGGCGGCGGTGTTCGCGCCCTGCGCGAGGGACCGGACCAGGGTCCGCGGGTCGCTCCAGGACAACGGGCCGTGCACCTTCCGTGCCAGGGTGCGCGCCGTCCCGAGCCGACCGAGGCGCATCCCCTCCGGTCCCGGCAACTTGAAAGCTGACCCACCGTCAGCCAACGCGAACGCGAGGGTGACGGTGCTGAGGCCGTCGAGGAACGCGTGGTGGACCTTCGCCAGCACCGCGGCGTTCCCGTCGGCCAGATCGGTGAGCAGGTGCAGTTCCCACAGCGGCTTGTCCCGGTCCAACGGTTCGACGAGCATCCGCGCGATCCACGAGTTCAGCTCCTCGCGTCCGCCGGACCCGCGCGAGCGGTGGGCAAAGATGTGGCGGGCCGGGTCGAATTCCGGGTCCGAGACCCAACTCGCACCACCGAAGGGCAGCAGGGCGGTGGACAGCTTGCGGCCCAGCCTCGGAAGTCCGACGGCTCGCGAGCGCAGCAACTCCACCAGTGCAGCCGCGTCGATGTCGGACCCGTCCTCCGGGCCCTCCATGACCATGACGGCACCCATGGTCATCGGAGTCTTCGACGTCTCGATTGCGAGGAAGGAGATGTCGAGCGGGCTCAGCGCCCAGTCCTGCACAGGCTCGCCCCCCTCGACGTCGGCACCCTGCGACGCTATAGCGCGCACTCCCCCGCCCGCCCCGAGAGCTATGTCACCACTCCCCTTGCGTCCGAAAAACCGGGCGTCATAGAGCGCTCACTTGTTCGGACGCAACGAGAGTTTCAGGAGGGCCACGCGGCGCGGATGGCCTCGGCGGTCTGTGCCAATAGCTGCGGGAGAACCCGGGTGTGCCCGACGACCGGCATGAAGTTCGTGTCCCCACCCCACCGGGGGACGACGTGCTGGTGCAGGTGCGCGGCAATACCGGCCCCGGCGACGGTCCCGAGGTTCATGCCGACGTTGAATCCGTGGGCTCCCGACGCGGCCCGGACCGCGCCCAACGAGGCCTGGGTGAGTTCGGCGATCTCCCGGGTCTCGGCCTCGGTCAGCTCGGCGTAGTCGGCGACGTGCCGGTACGGGACGAGCAGCAGATGGCCCGGGTTGTACGGGTACAGGTTCAGCACGGCGTAGGCCGTCGCCCCGCGGCGCACGATCAGTCCGTCCTCGTCCGACATCGACGGGATCCGGCAGAACGGGCATCCGTCCGGCTCGGTGCCGACGGACCGGTTCTCGCCCTTGATGTAGGCCATGCGGTGCGGGGTCCAGAGCCGGGCGAACCCGTCCGGGCTGCCCACACCCTCCCGAACGTCGACGCCCTCGGGGACGTCTGTCGTCATACCTGGACCCGGTCCCGCACGGCAGCCACGATCTCGGCGATCGCCTCGGCGACCGGCACGGTGTTCTTCTGCTCGCCGTTGCGGTAGCGGAACGACACCGCGCCCGCCTCGACGTCCTCGTCGCCGGCGAGCAGCATGAACGGGATCTTCTGCTTCTGGGCGTTGCGGATCTTCTTCTGCATCCGGTCGTCGGCCTCGTCGATCTCGACCCGGATCGCGTGCGACCGCAGCTGCGCTGCGATCTCCCGCAGGTGCGGGATGTGCGCGTCACCGATCGGGATGCCGACGACCTGCACCGGCGCGAGCCAGGGCGGGAACGCGCCCGCGTAGTGCTCGACGAGCACCCCGAAGAAGCGCTCGATGGAGCCGAACAGCGCGCGGTGGATCATCACCGGGCGCTGGCGGGTGCCGTCGGCGGCCTGGAACTCCAGCTCGAAGCGCTCGGGCAGGTTGAAGTCCAGCTGAATGGTCGACATCTGCCAGGTGCGACCGATCGCGTCGCGGGCCTGCACGGAGATTTTCGGCCCGTAGAACGCGGCGCCGCCCGGGTCCATGACCAGGTCGAGCCCCTCCGCCTCGGCGACTGCCTTCAGGGTCTCGGTGGCCTCGGCCCAGTCCTCGTCGGAGCCGACGAACTTCACCGGGTCCTTGGTGGAGAGCTCGAGGTAGAAATCGTCCAGGCCGTAGTCGCGCAGCAGATCCAGGACGAAGCGCAGGGTGGTGGTGAGCTCCTCGCGCATCTGCTCGCGGGTGCAGTAGATGTGCGCGTCGTCCTGGGTCAGGCCGCGGACGCGGGTCAGGCCGTGCACCACGCCGGACTTCTCGTACCGGTAGACGGTGCCGAACTCGAACAGCCGCAGCGGCAGCTCACGGTAGGAGCGCCCGCGGCTGCGGAAGATCAGGTTGTGGAACGGGCAGTTCATCGGCTTGAGGTAGTAGTCCGCGCCCTCGAGTTCCATCGGCGGGAACATGCCGTCGCGGTACCAGTCGAGGTGCCCGGACAGCTCGAACAGGCCGCCCTTGGTGATGTGCGGGGTGTTCACGAACTCGTACCCGGACTCCTCGTGCCGCTTGCGCGAGTAGTCCTCCAGCACCCGGCGCATGGTGCCGCCCTTGGGGTGGAATACCGCGAGGCCGGACCCGATCTCGTCCGGGAAGGAGAAGAGGTCGAGCTCGACGCCGAGCTTGCGGTGGTCCCGCTTCGCGGCCTCCTCGAGGCGCTGCTGGTAGGCCTTGAGCGCGTCGCGGGTGTCCCATGCGGTGCCGTAGAGGCGCTGCAGCTGGGGGTTCTTCTCACTCCCCCGCCAGTACGCGGCAGCCGAGCGCTGGAGCTTGAACGCAGGGATGTGCCCGGTGGTCGGGACGTGCGGGCCGCGGCACAGGTCCTTCCACGCCAGCGACCCGTCCTTGCGGTGGTTGTCGTAGATGGTCAGCTGCCCGGCGCCGACCTCGACATTCGCGCCCTCGGCGGCGTCCTGGCCCTTGAGGCCGATGAGCTCGAGCTTGTAGGGCTCGTTCGCGAGTTCGATGCGGGCATCGTCGTCGGAGGTCTCGCGACGGGAGAAGGTCTGGCGCTCCTTGACGATCTCCTGCATCCGCTTCTCGATGCGGGACAGGTCCTCCGGGGTGAAGGGCTTCTCGACGTCGAAGTCGTAGTAGAAGCCGTTGTCGATCGGGGGCCCGATGCCGAGCTTCGCGTCGGCGAAGAGTTCCTGCACCGCCTGCGCCATGACGTGCGCGCACGAGTGGCGGAGGATCGCCAACCCGTCCGGGGAGTCGTTGCGCACGCCCTCCACCACTGCGCCCTCGGGCAGAATGTGGGTCAGGTCACGCAGCTCGCCGTCGACCCGAGCTGCGATCACCGCACGGTCCTCGGCGAAGAGCTCAGCGGCAGCCGTCCCGGCGGGCACCGATCGTTGCTCCCCGGCAACGGTGATGTGCACGTCCGACACGGAATACTCCTGACTCGCGGCGAGATGGCCCCGTGGGTCACGGGCGGCCCCGATGCTATCCAGGCTTCGGTCGGCGGCCCGGAGAGTTTCCGCCCGGACAAGAGGTGAGCCATGGGCGGCTCGGCACGCACGCGTCAGCTGGTGCTGGTCGCGCTGGTGCAGATCCTGGCGCTGAGCACCTGGTTCTCCGCCTCGGCCGTGGTGCCCTCCATCCGGGCCGACTGGGGTACCTCCGCTCGCGACGCGACCTGGCTGACCGGCGCGGTCCAGCTGGGTTTCGTAGCGGGGGCGTTGCTGTCATCGACGCTGAACCTGTCCGACCGGCTCCGGCTGGATCGCCTGATGGCCGCCTCGGCCGCAGTCGCGGCCCTGGCCACGGCAGCGATCGCGGCGTTCGCCGACGGCATGGCCGCAGCGCTGCCGTTGCGCTTCCTCACGGGCGTGGCGCTGGCCGGGGTGTACCCGCCGGCGCTGAAGTTGATGACCACCTGGTTCGACACCGGCCGCGGCCTGGCGCTGGGGGTGATCGTCGGTGCGTTGACCCTCGGTGGCGCGGTGCCGCAGCTGGTCGCCGGCGCGGACCTGCCGTGGCGCCGAGCGCTCTACGTGGCGGCGGGCCTGGGCCTGGCCGCTGCGGCGTTGGCCCTGGTGGTGGTGCGACCGGGGCCGTTGGCGATCAGCTCGCCGCCCTTCGACCCCCGCCAGGTGACGGTGCTGTTCCGCGAACGCGATTCGCGGCTGGCCACCATCGGGTACCTCGGTCACATGTGGGAGCTGTATGCCATGTGGACCTGGTTGCCCGCTTTCCTGATCGCCAGCTACGCGACCCGGGACAACCCGGGGTGGGTGCCCGACCCGCACACCGCGGCATTCGTCGCGATCGGGGTGGCCGGCGCCGCCGGCTGCGTCGTCGCCGGCTTCTGGGGCGACCGGCTCGGGCGGGCCCGGTTGGCAGCCTGGGCGTTGGCGGTCAGCGGCACTTGCTGCTTCATCGCCGCGCTGTTGTACGGCGCCCACCCGGCGCTGCTCCTGCCGTTGGTCGTGATCTGGGGCGCTGCGGTGATCGCGGACAGTGGCCTGTTCTCCGCGTGCATCAGCGAGAGCGTCGACCGGCGCTACATCGGGACCGCGCTGACCACCCAGCTCGCCCTCGGTTTCGGACTGACCGTGCTGACCATCCAGTCGGTCCCGACGTTGGTGGCGATGGGCGGCTGGCGCCTGCCCATCGCTCTGCTCGGCCTGGGTCCGATGGTCGGGATGGTGGCGATGTTCCGTCTCCATCGACGCGCCGGCACGAGGCCGGGGCCGAAAGTGGAGGCGATACTGGGTTCGAACCAGTGACCTCCCCGGGCTGCGCCGTGGGGCGCTCTCCCGCTGAGCCGACCTGATCCGGCGAGCCGGACCAGTCTTCCTAGGTGGGCGATACTGGGTTCGAACCAGTGACCTCCCCGGGCTGCGCCGTGGGGCGCTCTCCCGCTGAGCCGACCTGATCCGGCGAGCCGGACCAGTCTTCCTAGGTGGGCGATACTGGGTTCGAACCAGTGACCTCCCCGGGCTGCGCCGTGGGGCGCTCTCCCGCTGAGCCGACCTGATCCGGCGAGCCGGACCAGTCTTCCTAGGTGGGCGATACTGGGTTCGAACCAGTGACCTCCCCGGTGTGAGCGGGGCGCTCTCCCGCTGAGCTAATCGCCCGGGACGCGGTTCGGAACCTTACCGGATCGGGTAGTGACCACCCGCCGGGTTGTTCGCCGGCCGACGCGCAGGGGCCGTCCAGGCAGGTTTGAAGCCCTGACCGCTCGGTTTCGCGTCGGACCGACATGACAATGCAACCGACTGCCGCTGGCCAAGCCCAGTTCAAAATTGGCTGGGCCAAGATCCACTTCTCGTGGGCGCAGTGCCCGAATACGCCGGACCCGAGCGGTTCGCGAATCGAGGCCCGCAGAGGCTCTTCGGAATCGATACGGGCTTGTGACGTCCTGATTTCGGCTGGACAAGCCCGACATACAGGGCATTCGGTACCCCCCGGGGGTGCCGCGCAAGATCAGTTCTGACGCCTTGATCGAGCGCCGTGACCTGCGCATTGCGAAGCCCCGCGCTCCTTGCGGTCCCAAGAATCATGGCGATACACAGTGACCTGAGCTTCGGACGGACGTTATTCAGCCTGAAGAGCCCAGCACGGCAAGGTTTGACTTCCGAGACGCACTGCCGAGTGCAACTCGTCTCGCGGAGGCCGGGCAAACCGCCGAGCAATATCGAGAGAGGTACGGCACGCCGATGAAGGCAGAGCCCTCGGTCACCTGCGAGCTGCGCTTGCGACTTCTTGTCGCTGGAGACGCTGCTCTGCCGGTTCCGGCCGCGCTGCGCTACGACGTTTCGGATCCCTATGCCATCCATGCCACCTTCCACGCGGCCGGCGACACGGTCGAGTGGGTGTTCGCCCGTGATCTGCTCGCAGCAGGCCTCAAGGACGACGCGGGCCTTGGTGATGTTCGGGTCTGGCCGTCCAGCGAAGCTGGCGAGCAGGTGGTCTATATCTCCCTGAGTTCTCCTGAGGGAGAGGCTCTCTTGGAGGCCCCGGCTCCCGAGCTCTCCACGTTCCTGGAGCGCACGTACGCCACCGTCCCGGCGGGCGACGAATCGCTGCACCTCGACATCGACACGGCACTCACTCAGCTGATCGCCGAATAGACCCAGTTCAAGCCGACGGGCGACGTCGGTCCACCACGGTGGACCACGTCGCCCTCGTCGTCCCTGGGTGCCAAAAGCTCCCCGAGTGTGCAATCTGCGTACGCGGGACACCGTGACAAACCGGGACATTCCGGGGCATCAAATTCCCCGAGAGCGCAATTCCCGTACGCCGCTTTCCAACGGACGCGCGGGAACTCAGACGGGGTCGGGGTCCAGGGCGGCGGTCGCGGCGAACGTGGCGGCGATCCGTTCGGTGACGGGGCCGGGCACGGGGGCCTTGCGGCCGCCGGGGCGTAGTCCGTCGAAGGCGGACACGGCCTGGACGTCGCGGGTCGTCGAGGTCAGGAAGATCTCGTCGGCCTCTTGGAGCTCTTCCAGGATCAGATCGCGCTCGATGACCTCCGGGCACCATGCCAACACCAGCGCTCGGGTCACCCCCGCGAGGCAGCCGGAGTGCAGCGGCGGGGTGCACGCGACCCCGTCGATGACGGCGAACACGTTGGTGCCGGTCCCCTCGCAGACCTCGCCGGTGGTGTTGAGCAGCAGCGCCTCACCGGCGCCGGCCTTCTGGGCGGCGATCAGGGCGCGCACGTTCTCGGCGTAGGACGTGCTCTTCACCCCGGTCAGGGCGCCGTGCTCGTTGCGCCGCCACGGAACCCTCGCGAGCACTTCCGGGCCCGTGGGGGCGGCGTAGGGCGTCGCGGAGACCAGCAGGGTGGTCCGGGGTCCCCGGCGGTATCCGGCAGGCCCAGGACCGCCGGTGACGGTGATCCGCATTCGGGCCGCCGGGGCATCGGCAACCTCCGCACACACCGCGACCACCGCCTCGCGCACGTCGACGGGAACCTCGAGATCCAATGCCTGCGCGGACGCGGCCAGGCGCTCGAGGTGGCGGCTGATCGCGAACGGGATGCCGTTCTCCACCTTGATGGTCTCGAAGACGCCGTCGCCGACCGTCAGCCCGTGATCGCTCGCGGAGAGCACGGCCCGCTCGGCGGGCACCAGGCCGCCGTCCAACCAGACGTTCATCGCACCGCCTCGACCCGACGTCCTGCCGCCACACGCAGCAGCCGATCCGCTTTGAGCTCCGTCTCGGCCCATTCCTTCGCCGGGTCCGAGCCCCAGGTGATGCCGGCGCCGGTGCCGAAGCACAACTCGTCGCCCTCGAACCAGAACGTGCGGATGCCGACGGCCAGTTCCGCGGTGCCGTGGGTGGAGTCGACCCAGCCCAACGCCCCGCAGTACGGGCCGCGCGGGACCGGTTCCAGCGCCCCGATGACGTCCAGCGCCGCCAGCTTCGGTGCTCCTGTGACCGAACCGGGCGGGAAGGTTGCCGCGATCAGGTCCGCCCACTGCACCCCGCGCGCCAACCGCCCGCGGACGGTGGAGACCAGGTGCACCAGCCCGGGGTGCTCCTGCAGCGCACAGAGCTCGGGGACCTCGACGGTGCCGATCTCGCAGACCCGACCGAGGTCGTTGCGCACGAGGTCGACGATCATCACGTTCTCGGCGCGGTCCTTCTCCGTCGGCGCGCAGCCTGGCGCCGCGGTGCCCTTGATGGGCCCGGACTCGACGATGTCGAGGGTGCGGCGCAGGTACAGCTCCGGGGAGGCCCCGGCGACGTGGATCCCGGCCTCGGGCAGCCGCAGCACCGCGGCGTGCGGGGCGGGGTTGCCGCGGTCCAGGGCGGCGGCCAGGGCCAGCACATCGGCGGTGTCGGGGTCGGGCAGCGGCGTGCGCAGGACCCGGCAGAGGTTGGCCTGGTAGACGGTGCCGTCGGCGATGTGGGCCCGGATGGTGTGCACCGCCCGGATGTAGGCGTCGCGGTCCAGGGAGCTGGCCCAGTCCTGCGGGTCGGGTCCGATCCACGGCGCCACGACCGGGAGGCTCGCCGGGCGGACATCGGCGAAGCGGGCGCAGGTGACCTGGCCCTCGAAGGTGATGTGCACCGCCCAGAAACCCGGGCGCTCCAGGGCCGCGAGGTCGTCGGAGACCTCCAGCAGCCCGCGGGCAACCCGTCCCCCGGCGGCGAGGAGCGGTTCGTCGACGAGCACGTCCCCGAACCTACCGGGGTCCAGGAAAGGCGGACGGACTCAGAAGGCCGGCGGCAGGACCGCGGGCAGCACGGAGTCCTGCATCGCCATCGTGAACTGCGAGGCGGCCGGAGCGGGCGGGGCGATCGACACCGGGGCGGGCGGGAGGTGGACCGGCACCGGGCCGGGCACCCCGTAGGTGTCCAGCTGAGCGCGGACGTCGCGCTCGACAAGCACCGGCAGGTAGTTCGAAACCTTCGCGGGGGTCGCGATGCGACGGGTCGCGAGCTCGATGGCAACGGCGATGACGTCGGCAGGGACGTGCGGGAACTTCGCGGCGAGCCGCGTCTCCAGCATGGAGAGTTCCTTGGCGTACCAGTCCTGATCGATCACGGGATTCTCCGCAACAGCAGCGAGGGTCGGGCTCACTCGTACCTCCGGCGGGGCGATCCTGGGTCCGTCGGCAACAACGTTAAACGACTTGCGTTACTTCCGTGCTACGGGTCGCAAGATCTTTGTGGAAGGTCGCGCCGGCCGCGCGGCGACCGGCGGAACAACGCAGGCCGGACGCCGCCGTAGGGACGGTTTACTGCCGGTCGCCAGCGCCTGTGTCGTGGGCGAGCACGTCGACGGTCGTCGTCATCCCGGCAGGCGAGGCGGGTGCTGCCTGCGCTGTCCACGTGTCGGCGACCGTCGTCCCGAGGACGAGGACCGCGGCAACCGACACCACGACAGCAGAACGACGCGCGGCGCCGCGCAGGGACCGGGTATTCACCATGCGCCGAGCAAAGCGGCCCTCAGGGTCACTCACAATCACGTGCGCCCGTCAGGGGCAGATCGCCCATGTCGGCCATTTCGCCGGGGCTCAGCCCGCCTCGGCCTCGCTCTTGATCCCGCGCAGGGTGGCCGTCAGGTTGTCCCGGACCATGCGGAAGCGGCCCTCGAGGATCGCTTCGGCGGACTCCGGGTTCTCCTGCGCAGCGAGCGAGGTTCCGGACATGCCCGGGAGCATGCGCAGGTAGTGCCCGACGCGGCACTGGCCGTCGAGAAGCGGCTGGATGGTGAAGCCCCAGCGGGCCCACGCAGTGGCCGGATCGCCTACCACGTAGGCGAATTCCTGCCCCGGCTCGCTGGTGACCACCGTGCAGGGGGTCTCCCATTCCATCTTG
Source organism: uncultured Actinomycetota bacterium (assembly GCA_963703165.1). GTDB lineage: Bacteria > Actinomycetota > Actinomycetes > Sporichthyales > Sporichthyaceae > JBQTKD01. The sequence goes on along the minus strand of OY969798.1, from coordinate 4,928,756 downwards.
CCGACCAGTCGCAGCAGTACGTCGTTGATGGCCGGGTGCCCGGCGTCGGTGGTGCCGTTGCAGCCGGTGAACGTGGCCCCGACGACCGGTCCGTCCGTCGACGTCCACGTGGCCCCGCGGCCCTCCGGGCTGTGTCTACCGGGCACCTCGATGTCGGTGATGAGCTCCCACACCCGCTCCGGGGACGCCTTGATGTCCAGTTCGACGTTCACCCCGCGGCCGTGGCCGACGTGGGCCTTCTCCGCCTCGGGGACCTGGGCGTCGGTGAAGCCCCAGTGGTCGAAGTAGGTGATCTCCCCCGCCGGGCGGCGCTTGATCGGGGCGAACTCGTCCTTGTCGCTGTGCGCGACGGCGATCAACGCGATCTGCGTGACGCCCGGCGGGATCCCGAGGATCGCGGCGGCGTCCTCGACGCGCTCCAGGTGCATCGTCGTCCAGGCCGTCCCCAGACCACGGGCCCGCGCCGCCAGGCAGAAGCTCCACCCGGACTGGATCACCGAGTCGAACAGCCGCGGCTTCCCGCTGTTGTCGTGGATGCCGTAGATGGTGAGCAGCACCAGCGCGGGGACGCGTTCCATGTTCTGCGCCAGGTGATCGGCGGAGGAGAACACCCGCTGCGTCGTCCGATCGCCGCCGGCCGGAGTCTCCGCCATGGTGCGCAGCAGGTCCCCGCCGACGGCCCGGTAGAGCTCGGCCAGTTCCTTCTTCATCGCGGGATCGCGCACGATCAGCCAGCGCCTGCTGGCCTGGTTCGACCCGGACGGTGCCTGCTCGGCGACGTCGATCAGGTCGAGCAGCGTGGCGACGTCGACCTCGCGCTCCAGATCAAGGTGCTTGCGCACGGTGCGCGTGGTGGAGAGCAGTCGGTCTGCTTCTGCGACGTCGAACGGCATCGTGGACCTCCGGGCGGGGAACCGGGTCGGGCGCTGGGTATGTCGCGCGTCATACAAACTATGTCGTACGACATACCGAGTCAACGGTTACTATCGGCGCATGGTCCGCAGATCCGACACCCGTGAGCGCATGGTCACCGCCGCTCGTGAGCTGTTCGCGAGCCGCGGCTACCACGCCACCGCCTTCTCCGACGTGGTCGAGGCCAGCGGGGCGCCCCGGGGCTCGATCTACTTTCATTTCCCTGGCGGCAAAGAAGAACTGGCGCATGCCGCTGCCCAGGCCGCGGCGGTTGAGCTGCTCGAGATCTGCGAGGAAGCTGCCGCGCAGGCCGACGGCCCCGCCTCCTATGTCCGCGCGCTGACCAAGGTCGTCGCCGATCGCCTGGAGAACTCCGGGTACGAACGCGGGTGCGCGATCGCCACGATGGTGCTCGAACTCGCCCCGCACTCCGAGGCGATGCGGGAGTGCTTCGAGGAGTGTTTCGCCCGGTGGTGCGAGGTGATGGCCGATCACCTCCGCGGCTGGGGCATGCGCGACGAGCAGGCCAAGGACGCCGCCGTGATGATCATGACGATGATCGAGGGCGCGCTCCTGATCAGCCGAGCCATGCGCAGCACCGCTCCCCTGCACACGGCCACCGAACAACTCGTCCTGCGCCTGCCCGCCCCGCGACGCACCCGAACTCGCCGGCCCGCCGGCTGAGGTCAGTCTGTACGGGATGTCATCCCGTAGCACTGGTTTTCACTCTTCTGAAACAGCATCCAGTTCGAACTCGAACTGTTGTTCGATACTCTGCATCGTGACCGCCGGCCCGGATCGTTCCCCCGACCGTCCGGCCGCGTGGTTCGTGGCCACCGACCAGGGAGTCGTGCTGGCCGGGCCATGCGCCGATTGGCCGCAAGCTCTGTTGGCACGCGCTCGGGTCCTCGCCCGGTTGCGGGAGGACCTCGAGCGGGAGGGCAGGTCGTCCGCCTTCATCGCGTCGCGCTGTGCCGTGGTGGCCCCGCGATGGGGCGTGCTGATCGGCGCCTGGCAGCGCTTCGAGCCGGTCGACGTCGACGCTCCGCACGAGCGATAGGTTCCGCGGCATGCGACCCCTGCACACGATCGGGGCCGGTCTCGCGGCCGCACTGCTCCTGGCCGCCTGCGGCGACGACGCCACCACCGCCCCTCGCTCCCCCGGGCCCGGTGGAACTGGTCCGCGGTCGGGCGCCGGACGGGATCAACGTCGACGCCAAGGGCGCGACCTCGGTCCTGGTCCGCTCCGTCCCCATCGCGATGGGAGCAGACACCGGCTGGCACACCCACGACGGCACGGAGGTCGCCGTCGTGTCCAAAGGCGAGCTCACCCTCCAGCGCAAGGGTGCGTGCACGCCGACGGTCCACAAGGCAGGCGACGTCGTGACGATCCCCGCGGGCATCCCGCACTTCGCCCGCAACGACGGCCCTGAGCCCGCCGAGGTCCTTGCGACGACCTACCTCAAACCCGAGGCGCCGGACCGCGTCGCGGCCGAGCCTGCCTGCTGATCAGGACAGAGGGGTCGCGTGCTTGCCCGCGCGCCCGGCGTCGTTCTTGTCGTAGAAGTTGCCCAGCCGCTCGGGGATGTCGGGGTTGCCCATCAGGGCGTAGCCGTAGACCGCCTCGATGCCCAACTGGTCGTCCAGCGGACGCCCGATGACCTCCAGGATCGTCTGCTTGGCCGATTCCATCGCCATCTGGTCGTTGCGCAGGATGCACGCGACGGTGGCCTCGGCGGCGTCGAGGAGTTCGTCGTGCGGGACGACCTTCGAGACGAGGTTGGCGCTCAGCGCGCGCTGGGCGTCGACGGGTTCGCCGGTCAGCAGCATCTCGAGGGCGAAGCCGGAGCCGCAGGTGTTGACCAGGCGGACGATGCCGCCGTCGGCGTGGTGGAAACCGCGGCGGGTCTCGAAGGACCCGAACTTCGCGTTCTCCGACGCGATGCGGATGTCGCAGGCCAGAGCCTGCTCGAAGCCACCGGCGAGTGCCCACCCGTTGACCGCCGCGACCACCGGCTTGTAGATCCGGTGCAGGCCGCGGGTGAGTCCGCCGAGGCCGTCGTTGATCTTGCCGCGGGCACCCATCGGGTGCATGCCGTGGACGCCGAGCCACTGCGGCACGTGGGTCTTGAGGTCGGCGCCGGCGCAGAACGCCTCGTCGCCGGCGCCGGTCAGGATCGCGACCCGCAGGGCCGGGTCGTCGCGGAAGTCCTGCCACACCTCCCAGAGCAGCTTGTGCGTCTCGAGGTCGATGGCGTTCATGGCCTCGGGACGGTTGATGGTCACGTAGGCGACCTCGCCGCGCTTGTCGTAGAGCACCGTCGGCATCGATTCGTCCTCAGCTCGGGGGAAGATTCGTGAACAATGAATCATGATTCACAGTTCACTGCAACGCTAGACTCTGCCGATGCCGACCAGTCAGCTCACCCCGGCGGCGCAGCGTCGGGCTGCCGCCCGGGAGGCGATCCTCGCGGCCACGCACGCCTTCGTGGCCGTCGACGGATTTCGCGACATCCAGATGGCGCAGGTCGCGCACCGGGCAGGAGTCAGCGTCGGGGCGATCTACAACCACTTCCCCTCCCGAGCCGACCTGCTGGCAGAGGTCTACGTGCGCGCCGTGACCCACGAGCTGGACCTCGTGCGGGAGGCGATCGCGGTCACCGAGGGAGCCCGCGGACAGATCGCGATCGCCGTGGACAGGTTCTGCCGCCGGGCCATCGCGGCCGGCCGTTTCGGCCACGCGTTGCTGACCGAACCGACGGATCCCGCCGTCGACGAGCACCGTCTGGCGTTCCGCGAAAACTACCGAGCTCTGTTCGCCGGTCTGATCGAGTCCGGGAGCCGGAGTGGCGAACTCCCCCCGCAGGACCCCGACATCGCCGCCGCCGCCGTCCTGGGCGTCATGACCGAGACCCTCGTCCGCCCGCTCAGCGCCAAGCGGCGCACCGACCCGGATCTGGTCGTGCCGGCGATCGTCGGCCACTGCCTCGCAACCCTCGGCGCCGCGACTGCGGCCTTGGCGCCGACGGTCGGTTCGAGTCGTCGCCGGAGGCCATGACTGGGCGTCACTGTGCGGACGGGGTAAGTTCCGCTCCATGCGACCGAGTCTCCGCGGCGCAGGTCTCCGGCGAGAGGGCACCCGCCATGTCAGTCACCGAGTCGACGGCATCCGTCAAGCGTTCACCGGCGTTCGCCGCAGCGACCTTGTGCGAGGCCTTCCAGCTGACCGCGAAGCTGCACGCGGAATCCCCCGCACTGCGCGCGGTCGGTGACCCCGATCCGATCACGTGGGCGCAGTACGCCCACCGCGTCGAACGGATCGCCGGCGGACTCGCCGCTCGCGGGATCGGACGCGGCGACAACGTCGGCCTGATGCTCGTCAACCGGCCGGAGTTCCACCTCCTCGACGTCGCAGCACTCCACCTCGGCGCGACGCCGTTCTCGATCTACAACACCTCCTCGCCCGAGCAGATCGCATACCTGTTCGCCAACGCCGAGAACCGGATCGTCGTGACCGAGCGCCGGTTCGTCGAAACCCTGCGCGCGGCCGGTGGCGACGTCGAGATCATCGTGATCGAGGACGGCCTGCCCGACGGGGACCACCCCGACTTCGAGGCCTCCTGGCGGGCGGTCCAGGCCGATGACATCGCCACGCTGATCTACACCTCCGGCACGACCGGCCCACCCAAGGGCGTCCAGCTGTCGCATCGCAACCTGATGGCGACCCTGAGCGGGATCGAACAGGTCGTGCCGGTGCGCGAGGGCGGCCGCCTCGTGTCCTACCTGCCGTGTGCCCACGTCGCCGACCGCACCGTCGCTCACTACCTCGGGATCGTGTCGGGCTCGTCGATCACGGATGTCGCCGACGCGAAGACGGTGTTCGCCGCCCTGGCCGACGCGCGGCCCACCAGTTGGCTCGCGGTGCCACGGATCTGGGAGAAGCTCAAGGCCGGGCTGGAGGCCAAGGGCCTGACGGACCCTGCTGCCCTTCCGGAGGAGGCGAGGGCGGCCACGCGCGTCCAACTCGGCCTCGATCAGGCGGACTGGGTCCTCTCCGGGGCCGCGCCGATCGCCCCGGAGACGCTCGAGTACTTCATCGCCCTGGGCCTGCCCGTCGTCGAGGGCTGGGCGATGTCGGAGACCGCATGCGCGGGCACCATCAACCCGGTGGGCGCAGTGCGCGTCGGCACGGTCGGCAAGGTGATGGGCGGCGTCGAGGTAAAGCTCGCCGAGGACGGCGAACTGCTGGTCCGCGGGGCGAACATCATGGTCGGCTACCGCAACGACCCGGAGCGGACCGCCGAGGCGATCGACCCCGACGGCTGGTTGCTCACCGGCGACATCGCCGAGATCGACGCCGACGGCTACGTCAAGATCGTCGACCGCAAGAAGGAACTGATCATCAACGCCGGCGGCAAGAACATGTCACCGGCGAACATCGAGCAGAAGCTCAAGTCCTCCAGCCCGCTGATCGGGCAGGCCTGTGTCATCGGCGACGGTCGGGCGTACAACGTCGCGCTGCTCGTGCTCTGCCCCGACGGTTCCGGCGCGCACGCCAAGGCCCAGGGCCTCGACGCGGACCCGGCGGTCCTGTGCACGGATCCCGGCACCCTCAAGCTGATCGAGGAAGCCGTCGAAGCAGCGAATGCTCGGATGAGCCGCGTCGAGCAGATCAAGAAGTTCACGGTGCTCAGCGTCGACTGGCTCCCCGACGGCGACGAGCTCACGCCGACGATGAAGCTCAAGCGCCGAGGCGTCGCGGCCAAGTACGCCGATGAGATCGAGGCGCTCTACACCTGAGCCGGGATGAGCGGGGCCCGTCGCACGGTGAGGACGGGACCCGCCCACTGCTCGCCCCGGAGGTTCGCTCGTGACTCTCTATTTCGAGGACTACGAACTCGGCAGGACGTTCCCACTGGGAACGACCGAGTTCACCGAGGACGAGATCGTCGCGTTCGGCGAGAAGTTCGACCCGCAGCCGTTCCACGTCGACAAGGCCGCAGCGGAGGCCGGACCCCTCGGTGGGCTGATCGCGAGCGGGTGGCACGTGGGTTCCGCCGCGATGCGCGCGGCGGTCGGGAACTACTTCTTCGTCGAGTCCAGCCTGCCCTCCCCCGGCCTGGAGGACCTCAAGTGGCTGGCTCCGGTACGCGTCGGCGATCGCATCACCTACAGCGCGACCGTCACCTACGCCGCACCGTCGCGCTCCAAGCCGGACCGGGGCGTCGTGAAGACCCTCATGGAGGGCGTGAACCAGGACGGCACGACGGTCCTGTCGCTGCTCGCCGTGAACATCATGCTTCGCCGCCCTCAGGGAATGTCGACCGCATCGATGCTGTTCGGCCGATAGACCACGCCGACGAAGGAGCAGCTGTGACCGTGCAGGACGCGACCACCGACCTCCAGACCTTCGCTGCCGAGTGGGACGACTGGCACCGGCAGCACGAGGCGCGGTTGGCCGACCGCCACGGCTTCCTCGCCGTCACGAGCCTGCATTGGCTCGACGAGAACCCGACCCGCTTCCCCGACGCACCCGGCACCTGGTCGACCGGGCCGGGGGGAATCCGCGTCGTCCTCGACGACGGCGAGGCGCTGACCCTCGACGGTGTCACCCTGACCGGGGAGCACCTCTTCGGCGTGATCCCGGAACGCGGGAGCGTCAACGCGGTCTGGGGCGACGCGATGATCGAGGTCGCCAAGCGTGGCGGGTACGACATCGTCCGCCCACGGCACCCGGATGCGCCGATCCGCACGGCGTTCGCCGGGACCCCGGCGTACGCGCCGGACCCGCGCTGGGTCACGACCGGCCGCTACGTCACATTCGACGAGCCGCGGCCCACGACCGTCGGCGCGGCGGTTGACAACCTGCAGCATGTCTACGACGCCCCGGGCCGGGTCGAGTTCGAACTCGACGGGCAGTCGTTGGCCCTCACGGTGTTCCCCGCCTACGTGCCCGGCCACGTGATGGCGCTGTTCACCGATGCCACGTCCGGGGTGACGACCTACGCCGCGAACCGCATCCTGGACCTGGGCGAACCCGCGGCGGACGGCACGGTGACGGTGGACTTCAACCGCGCGACGAACCTGCCCTGCGCGTACACCGACCTGGCCACCTGCCCCCTGCCGCCCGCGGAGAACCGGTTGCCGCTGGCGATCAAGGCGGGCGAGAAGATCCCGTACGAACGAAGTGGCGCGGCCCGGTAAGAACATGACCTGCCGTCAGGCAGCATCGGGCGTCGCGTGGTGCGCGCGCGGGAGTATGGTCGCCTGCCATGGACGATCAGACCGGCATTCTCGTTGCACTGGGGGCGTCAGCCGCCGCCAACTGCCGCCCGTGCCTGGAGCATCACCTGGGCCGTGCCCGCGTGGCATCGGTGCTCGAGGACGACATCGCCGCGGCCATCGAGATCGGGCTCGGCGTCAACGAAGGCGCCGCCCGCAAGACCAGAGATTTCATCAGCGGCGACCTGCTGGGTCGCGACCCCGCCATGTCGGGCGCGTCAGGCAGCGGGTGCTGCTGACCCACTGGTTCTGACGGTGCCTCACCGGCCCGCCGTCAGGCCGTGGCCTGGTGGTCAGCCCGGCGTCTCACTCCGGACATCCGATCGTCCACCCGCTACCGCCTCTCGAAGTGCGCGAATCTCCGCGGTCAGGTCGGCGATCTCCTGCTCGGTTCGGTGTTCGGCTTCCTGGACGGCGCTCATCTTCTCCACGAACCATGAGGCCAGTGCGGCGGTCACGACACCGAGGAGCGCGATACCGGTGACCATGAGCCCCACCGCGACAAACCGTCCCTGTGTCGTGGTCGGGTAGCGATCGCCGTATCCGACCGTCGTGACCGTTGTCGCCGCCCACCACGCCGCGTCGCCGAAGGACTCGATGTTGGCGTCCGGGTTGGTCCGCTCCGCGTCCAGCATCGCGAGGGCAGCGACGAAACCGACGACGGAGACCGCTGAGGCGACGGCTACCACTACCCGTCCGCGCGCGAAGTTGTGTCCCCGCCGAGCGAGCATGTTGAGAGCAACCACGGCGCGCAATGCACGCAAGGGTCGGAGCATCGGCAGGGCGAGCGTGATCACGTCGAGCCATGCACCCCACAGGAACCGCACCCGATGGGTCGCCAGGGTCAACCGCACAGCCAGATCGAGTGCGAACAGGACCCACACGACGACGTTGACCGCTCGACACAGATCACCCGCCGAGTCCGGGAGGTCGCGGTCGAGGATCGGCCATGCGTAGGCGCCGAGGAACAGGACGGCGAGAACGATGAGGGGAAGCTCCGTCCGAGCTTCCCACCGCGCCCGCTTCGCCTCGTCGCGCATGCCTCGGACGCTAGGCCGCAGAGGTTCGCAGACCGCTCAGGCACGCCGCTCGCCGTCAGAGATCGTCGTCGCATCAGCCGGCCGCGGTGGCGTTACGCCGCTCCCAGGGCACTAGCAGGCCGTAGACGGTGCGGGTGACAGGGACATCCACGTTGTGCTGCGCGGCCAGCCGCACGATCGCCCCCGACAGTGACTCCAACTCGCTCGGGCGACCGGCCTCGAGGTCGCGATGCAGCGAGGACGTGTTCCCCGGGCCGATGGTGTGCAGCATCCCCAGAATCACGGTGACCAGGTCGTCGGGCAGGTCCACGCCGCTCGCGCGCCCAACTGCGGCTGCCTCGGCCAGGAGCGCCTCAACGACCTCGGTGGTGGCAGGGTCGGCCCACAGGTCGACGATCTCGGCTCGGGACGCCGCGGTGGCACCGGCCACCGCCGCGATCAGCACGAACTTGCGCCACACGTCGACCTCGATCGTGGGCGAGACCGTGCAGTCGATCCCGGCACCGGTGAGCACGTCGCCGATCGGCTTGGCACGGCCGGTGTCGCGCCCGCCGGCCTCACCGAAGATGAACCGCGCGGGTACTCCGGAGTGCCGGATCCGGCCCGGGGAGTCGATGGCGAGGAAGCCGTAGACCGTGCCGGGCAACACCCGCTCGGTCGGGACCACCTGGGAGACGATCCCCGGTGCGTCGACACCGTTCTGCAGGGTGACCACGACGGTCTCCGGTCCGAGCAGCGGACGAAGCGACTCGACCGCCGCCCCGCCCTGCTGCGTCTTCACCGTGAACAGCACGACGTCCACCGGACCGATGGCCGCGGGGTCTTCCTCGGCCCGAACCCGCGCATGCGCGTCGCCGTCGATGCTGTTGAGGTACAACCCGTCCGCACGGATGGCGTCGAGGTGCGCCCCGCGAGCCACCACGCTCAACTCGCAGTTCCCGGCAGCACCGAGCTTGGCAGCCAGGTACCCACCGACCCCGCCGGCGCCGAACACGGTCACTCGCATCGGGCGATTGAATCAGTGCCCGCTCGCGGGTCAGGACAGCGGCGTCAGGGCGGTGCTGAGGGTCTTGTCGACCTTCAGCAGAGTGAGGCTGACGTGCTGCGGCGTCCAGAAGTGCATCGGGTCGGGCGCACCATCGTCGCTGCCGGTGCAGCTCAACGTCAGGTCGCCGGGGTTGGTGACCGCCCAGTTCCCGGACATGCGCGCTGTCCCGGTACGGGTCGTTTCACCGGAGATGGTGCCCACGACGACATCGTCGCCGTTCTTGAGGTCACACGTCGCCGTGCTGGTGACTGTGGACGGCTTCAGGGAGAAGTTGACGGTGGCGGAAAGCCACGCCAGGTAAGGGCCGCTCGGCAGCGTCGGCACGTCCCAGGACATCGGGGTGCCGTTCTGCACACTCGAAGCTGCCGGCACCCAGGAGTGCTGCGCCTGGTTCTGCAGGGCGGTGGAATTAAGTCCGTCGAGTTGGTCGGCGTTCAGCCTGCTCACCTTCGTCGAGGACGAGACGGCCAGCGGCGCGGAGCCTGACTTGCTCTTCAGCGACAGCGCGACGCCCCCGGTGTTCTCGAGGCTCGTCGTCGTGGCCTTGTTGGACTTGCCCAGGATGAAGTCGCCCCCCCCGTCGCGGCCGAGGCGGTGCCCGTCGAGGCGATGGCGAGCCGCCACGTAGGCGATGACGGTGGCGTGCTTCGGCTCGCGCAATGCGGTGAACTCCGGGCTTCGTCGCGACCTGTGGTCATTCGACTCCGCAGCGCACGTGGCGGTTGCCAACCGTTCGGCTGATTTCTTGGGACGAGCCACAATCGACTGCCGGGACGCCGGCACTGTAGGCCCAGAGGTACAAAGGCAACTGGTGGTGCACTCCACCCGCCGGCGGGTGCCACTTCTGTTGCTTTCGTACCTCTCAGCCGACGGGTCTTGGGCCGGCCCGCGTATTGAGTCACCACCTGAGGCGCGACACTGATCCCAGGCAGGACTGGGCAGCTCGTCATGCCAAGTGGCTGACGTTCGCCGCGCTCGTCGTGCTGTGGATCGGCGGGCTCAACCTCCTGATCGATTCCGCGACCGAGGCCTATGCGATCGGGGCCCCGGTAAGCCTGGCGATGCCCTTCGTCGGTGTTCGCGTCTCGCCGGAGTCAGAGGCGGGCAGACCGCTTCCTGCTCCGGCGGTCGTACGACGACTAAGTGGCGCCGGTCTGCCCGCGGTTACACCGCGAGCAGACGGGACCGCGCTTGTCCGTTGTTCCGCGACGGACGACTCGTACATTGACGGCATGGCCGAACGGGTGGAGCAGTGGGGTGCGCTCCAGGTCGATCGAGGGCGGTTGTGGCTCGGTCGTCCGCATCGTCGGCTGGCTTCGATGCCCTATGCCATCCAACTCGAGGCCACCGGACTCAACTGTTACGGCGGCGACGGACGAGCTCCCATCAGCCGTCGTCGGACGGCCTGGGACGAGATTTCATCGATCAGGGTGGGGCTCACTGCAAACTCGACGGAGCCTTGGGGCTCATGGAACGGCGCACTCGGCGGGAGCTTCGAAGCGATAGGTCTGGAGTGGGCAACCCGGACGCGGTTCGATCGATACATCGCCGTGGCGAGCACCAATTGGGAAGGCGACCTTCCCGAGCTCGCATTGCTCGGCACCCAGCGCCTTCTCGACGCCCTCTGCCAGACCCCTGCGATGCGTCCGACCCTCGAGTCCGAGGCATCGGTCGTCGGGCTGCTGAGCCGGCTCGCGGCTGCTCGGGACATCGAGGCGATCGAAGAAATTCTGCGTGCCGACTAGCGGTGCACAGTACTCAGAACTGCCCCAGCGCCTTCTTGGCCAGCGTCACCCACACGTCCTTCGACCGGCAGCAGCTGCGAACCAGTGACGCCTTCCGTGTCAGAGAGTCGCTCGCTCTTGGCACGAAACGATGAAAAGGCCAGCATTCTAGCCATGATGATTCTTCCGCTTGCCACGGTGAAGAACACACTGTCGGCAGTAGTGGACCAGGTCAGAGGGCACCCACGAGCGGGTGGTGATCACCCGCAACGGAGTTCCGGCCGCTGTGCTCATCAGCCCGGCCGACCTTGCCTCGCTGGAGGAGACACTCGATGTCCTCTCCGACCCGGACACGATGAACCGCCTGCGCCGGTCGAAGGACGCCGTCGCCCGTGGCGAGGTGCTCGACCCCGACCAACTGCGCGCACTGATGGCCCGAGACCGCTGACCGGCGATTCGTCGCCGACGCCTTATCGGCTCTCCGTCACCGCGACTGCGGCTCGGGCCTTGGCCGAACGGCTTCCAGAAGCCGTAGGCAGCTCTCAAGTTCCTCCACGGCGACCTCTTGCGGACGCCTCAACGGGTCGGTCACGAACTGCAGCGCGAACTCGTGGGCACCTGGTCAGCGCGCCGCGGCACTTACCGGATCCTTTACGAGATCCACTACGACGACCCGGACGCGAACGGCGAGACCGTTGGCACCGGTGTGGTGCTGGTCGTAGACATCGCCCACCGTCGAGACATCTACCGACGCGCCTGACAGGCGGAGCCAGGGGGCGTGGGGCGGAGCCCCCGCCGCGGGGGCGGAGCGTCGCCATTAAATGACCAGACGATCCGGTTCGCGCTTTCCGCGAACACAGATCGCCAGAGTCTGGTGGGCGTTACTGGGATTGAACCAGTGACCTCTTCCGTGTCAGGGAAGCGCTCTCCCGCTGAGCTAAACGCCCGGGATTTCTACGAGGCCGGTGCGGGAATCGAACCCGCGTACAGGGCTTTGCAGGCCCTTGCCTAAGCCACTCGGCCAACCGGCCCTGCGACGCAATCGGGGCCTGCCGTTACCGACAGCCCCCGCTGCACTGCCTCGAAGAATCTTCGAGCGGACGACGGGATTCGAACCCGCGACCCTCACCTTGGCAAGGTGATGCTCTACCAACTGAGCCACGTCCGCGCGATCCGCTGGGACTCATCGCCCCCGCGGTGCAGGTGGAACCATATCCCATCCGACGGGGCGCTCGCAGCGGCCTCGACACGACCGTGACCGAGGGCCTCAACGGCGCCCGCGGCGGGCTTGGAACTCCTGCAGGTAACCCTGGGCGAGGAGGCCCGCGCCGAGGATGTAACAGGCGGTGATGTAGATCTCCCGGACGTCCATCAGGAACAGGACCAGGGCGACGCCGAGCAGTCCGATGCCGATGCTGAACTTGATCCGACCGCCCCGCAGTGCCTTCTTGTCGACCTGGACCGGCTCACGCTTGCTGCCGCCCCGGGTGGTGACCCGGGAGAGCAGCACGAACGCGGCTGTACCGATCAGAAGCACCGACACCAGGGGCCGCATCGCGTCCACCCTTCCCGACCGGAGCACCGCCACCGGCGGTCCGTTGCTGCCCATCTTGACGTGACCGGGCCCTCGATTGGCCGTCGCGCGCCGACGACCAGCAAACTTCGCCCATGGAACGGATCGATCCGCAGCGCCTCGCAGACGCCCTGGCGGTGCTCGGCGAGGTCCAGCAGCTGCCCCCGGACCACCCGGACGTCGAGACGGTCAAGCACGCCGTCGGCGGCTTCTTCAAATGGCTGAAGGTGGACCGCCGCAAGGCCCGCCGGGCCGAGGAACGCGCCCACGACGACGCCGTCACCGCGGCGACCGCCACTGGTGCCCCGGGCCGCATCGACGACGAGACCGAGGGGCTGCACCTGTCCACGGCCACCGAGGCACCGCTGGCAGGAGTCCTGCGCAAGGCCCGGTCCTGCTACCTGTGCAAGCAGCGCTACGTCGAGGTCGACGCGTTCTACCACCAGCTGTGCCCGTCCTGCGCGGCCTTCAGCCACGCCCGTCGTGACGCCCGCACCGACCTGACCGGCCGGACCGCGCTGCTCACCGGCGGGCGGGCGAAGATCGGGATGCACATTGCGTTGCGCCTGCTCCGCGACGGCGCCCACCTGACGATCACCACCCGCTTCCCCAGCGACGCCGTCCGCCGGTACGCGGGCCTGCCGGACAGCGCGGACTGGCTGCATCGGCTGCGGATCGTCGGCATCGACCTGCGCGACCCGGCCCAGGTCGTCGCCCTGGCCGACGAGGTCGCCGCCGCCGGACCGTTGGACATCCTCATCAACAACGCCGCGCAGACCGTGAAGCGCAGCCCGGGCTCGTACGCGCACCTCGTGGCCGCGGAGTCCGCCCCGCTGCCCGACGGTCCGCTGCCGGACGTCATCGCGCTGTCCAAGGGCGTCGGGGCGCACCCCCAGGAACTCTCCGCACTGACCAGCCACCCGCTCTCCCCCGACGTGCTCACCGCCCTGTCGCTGAAGGCGCACTCGGCGTCGCTGGAGCGCGTCGAGAGCGGCACCGCGATCGACGCGGGCGGGCTGGTGCCGGACCTGGCGTCGGTGAACAGCTGGACGCAGGCGGTACAGGACGTCGATCCGCTGGAGCTGCTCGAGGTCCAGCTGTGCAACATGACGGCGCCGTTCATCCTCGTCTCCCGGCTCCGACCGGCGATGGCGGCGGCGAAGGCGCGGCGGAAGTACGTCGTGAACGTGTCGGCGATGGAGGGGCAGTTCGCCCGCAACTACAAGGGCCCCGGGCACCCGCACACCAACATGGCCAAGGCCGCGCTCAACATGCTGACCCGCACCAGCGCGCAGGAGATGTTCGAGTCCGACGGCATCCTCATGACCGCCGTGGACACCGGCTGGATCACCGACGAGCGCCCGCACCCGACCAAGGCCCGCCTGCACGAGGAGGGTTTCCACGCCCCGCTCGACCTCGTCGACGGCGCGGCCCGGGTCTACGACCCGATCGTCCGCGGCGAGGGCGGGGAGGACATCTTTGGGGTGTTCCTCAAGGACTACGGCGTCTCGGCGTGGTGAACGTCCGGCTCCTGCGCGGGCGGCCGCACGACGTCTCGGCGCTCCGCGCGACGTGGCCGGACCTGCGGTCCGGGGCGCGGGACGCCGTCGCCGGGTTGGACGCCGACGGGCTCTGGCACGCCGTGCTGGTCGAGCCGGTCGCCGGCCCGCCCTCGGCGCAGGGTTTCGAGGACCTGTCGTGGTTCTCCTCCGACGACGTCGGGTCGGTACTGGCAGGCGGGCCGGTGCCGGGCGTCGGATTCGTCCAGGTCATGACCGCCCGGGTGAGCGACCGTGCCGCGTGGGCGGCGGCCGATGCCGAGGCGATCCCCCGTTTCGCCGTGGCGCGTCCGGACTTCCTGGGCGCGCTGCGGATCTGGCGCGGGGATCACCTCACCGTCGTCGACTCCTACCGCTCGGAGCCCGAGGCCCGCGCCGGGGAGGCGAGGGGGCACACCCCCGAGGACGAGGCGATCTACCAGCGCTGGTTCTCCTACCTGAGCGACGTCGCCTGGCACGACCTGATCCCGCCCTGGTGAGGAATCGGCCCCGGACCACAGCCGGCGCCTCGCTCTGATCCGTACCCAATCACTCCCGATAGCGCAGTTGACCACCGAAAACGATCACTGAAGTGGTGTTCAACTGCGCTATCGGGTGACTTGCGAGTTGGTCAGGACGCCTTGGCACCCTTCGCGACGGGCTTCTCCGGACGCTCCCGGACGACGCGGGCGGTCCCGGCATGCTCGGAACCCTGACCCGCGACGGCCACCGTGTCACCGACCGAGAGATCGGAGCGGGTGCCCTTCTCCCGGTCGGAACGGATGCGGGTCTTGTCGTCCAGGGTCCAGGTGCCCTGCCAGCCGTCGGCGCTGCGGACAGTCATCGAGTCACCGTCGATGGCGGTGATGTCGCCGCGCTGGATCAGCACCGACTTCGAGCCGTCCTTCGTGCGCACAACCGCCTCGCCGTGCTCGACCCTGCCGCCCCACTTGCGCAGCGCGCCGGCCATCTTGGCGCCGTCCTTGCCGACGACCTTCTCCGCCACCTCGGTGTCCCCCGTGGCGGCCGACCCGGTTCCCGCGGCGGCGACGCCGCCGGCGAGCGCGACCGCCAGAACGCCGGCCACACCCCACCCGGCCGCAGCCGCCCCGATGCGCCGGGTGCTGCCGGCGCGACGCAGTCGGATGTTCCCGATCCCCATGTCTGTTTCCTTCCCCTCCACCGGCCGCCCCCGGAACCGGGTGCGGTGTTCGACGGGATCAACAGTGGGGCGAGGACATCGCGAGCGTGTCAGGGGAATGTTCGGGTTCTGTAAGAGCCTAGGGTCAGGTTCGGGGCAGGCTGACCGTGAAGCACGCGCCGCCCTCCGGTGCATGTCCGGCGCTGGTCGTCCCCCCGAGCAGCCGAGCCAGTCCGTCGATGAGGGCCAGCCCGACGCCGGCGCCGACGCGTCGCTTCCCGCGGTAGCGGTCGTGCAGGGCGGAGGCCTCGAACGCGACGTCGATGTCGGTGTCGGTCAGGCCCGGTCCGGAGTCGCGGACCTCGATGACGTCGACCTGGTGGTTCGTCCGCAACGCGAGCACGAGGACGCCGCCCGGCTCGAGCACGCGAAGGGCATTCTCAGCCAACCCGTCGATGATCTGACGCACCCTCATGGGATCGGTGACCGTCATCAGCCTCCCGATGCCGGGCGGCAATTCCACCTGGACACTCGCACCGGTGGGCACCGCGCGGTCGCGCCACACCTGCGCCGCTGCCTCCACGAGCTCGATCAGGTCGACGTCTGCCCGATCGATGGGGAAGGTCTGTGCCCGCAGCCGGGCGAGGTCAATCAGGTCGTCGACGAGACGGCTCAGTCGTTGAGCCTCGGCCTGGATCGTCGCGCCGGTCGCGGCCGTGCGTTCGGGCGGGACGACGCCGTCGGCCAGGGCCTCGGCATACCCGCGGACGGCTGTCAAAGGGGTCCGTAGTTCGTGCGAGATCGAGAGCAGGAACTCGCGTTGGCGGGCCTCGCTGGTGGTCAACGCCGCCGCGAGGTCGTTGATGGCCTCGGCGACCGCGGCGATCTCGGCCGGCCCGGCGGGCTCGAGGCGCACGTCCCGGTCTCCGGCGGCCAACTGCTGCGCCGCCGCCGCGGCCCGGCGCAGGGGCCGGGCCAGGCGCCAGGCCAGGCCGAGACCGGCTGCGGCCCCGCCGACCAGGCCGATCGCCAAGGCCAGGAACAACCGTCGGGCGGCCTCCTTGCGCGGAGAGATCACCACCGAGCGCGGCTGCACGAGGGCGATGCCGAGTCCGTTGTCGGTGGGTCGGGCCTCGACGAGGCTGCGCCGGCCGGCGACAGTGCGGGTCCCGGACACACTGCCCCCGGCACTGACGGTCGCCACGTCGGCCGGGTCGAGCTCCGTCGCGACACGTGGTCGCAGGACCATCAGTTCGATCTGCTGGCGGGCCAGGAGTTGCCGTAGCTTCGCCAGCCCTGCGGCGCGGCCCAACGCCTGGGCGTCGACGGTCCCGGCCACGAGATCCGCGGAGGCGGCGAGTTGCCTGCGGGCCTGGTCCTCGGCCGCCCGCCCGACCAGCGGCAGCGCCACGGCACCGGCGAGCAACACCGAGACCAGCGCGACGAGGGCGGTCGCGGCGGCGAACCGTGCCGCCAGGCTCGCTCGGCGGGCCGCCGCGAGCGGGTCCGGGTGCCCTGTGTCTGCCTCAGTCGACGACATAGCCGATCCCGCGGACGGTTCGGATCGGACTCGCGTCGCCCAGCTTCGCGCGTACCTGCGCGACGTGGACATCGACGGTGCGGGTGGTGACCTCGGAGGCGTAGCCCCAGACCTCGGCGAGCAACTGCTCCCGGCGCAGCACCTGACGACGGTGCCGCAGCAGGTGGGCCAGCAGGTCGAACTCCGTCGCGGTCAGCGCGATCTCGGTTCCGTCGGCGTGCACGGTCCGCCGGTCGGCGTCCAGCCGGACCGTGCCCGAGGTGAGGACCTTGCCGGGCAGCTCCGCCCCGGCCGCACGACGCAGCACCGCCTTGACCCGGCTCACGACCTCGCGAGGGCTGAACGGCTTGGTGATGTAGTCGTCGGCCCCCATCTCCAGGCCCACGATGCGATCGACCTCGTCGTCGCGGGCCGTCACGAACAACACCGGGGTCCAGTCCCCTGCCTCGCGCAGCGCGCGACACACCGAGATCCCGTCGACGCTGGGCAGCCCGATGTCCATCACCAACGCCGCGGGCCGCAACCGCGCCACGGCGGGGGCCACGTCGGCGCCGTCGCGCACGACGTGCACCGCGTAGCCCTCGCGCCCCAGGTACAGCTCAAGCAGGTCCGCAATCGCCGGTTCGTCCTCGGCGACCAGCACGACCACTCCCGCTGACACGCCGTCATCGTGCCCGAACAATCCCGATAGCGCAGTTGAACACCTCCGCGGAGATCGTTTTCGGGGTTCAACTGCGCTATCGGGTGGATTGAGGCCCGCAAGAAAACTTGTGGGAGCGAGGGGTCAAGTCCTTACCGGGGGTGGCCGATACCCACAGTGGCGCGACCTGCAAGCCCTTCCGCGGGGACGCGCAGCCACAGGCCGAGCCCGCGCCTTCTCCCGGCGCGGACCCGGTCTTCGGCTCGGTTCAGCAGCGATACGGGGAGGTCACCCATGAAGCGCGAGGAACCGCAGAACCAGTTGTCCTGGCAGGTACGCGACGAGATCCACCAGGCGGAGGGTCTGATGTCGCACAGCCCCTGGGACAAGGCCGTCATGGTCGGTGGGAAGTTGTTCCTCCGCCGCGGCTGACGTACGCGCGACTGACGGGAGTCCCGCTCGGCGGCGGACTCCCCGTCAGACTCCACCGGTAACGCAGTCCGACACATCGACGCGCCCGCAATGATGTGTCCGGCTGCCGGGCCGGTGGATTTCGCGCGTCCGGAGGCGCTTGCGCGATACTCGCCCCTTCGGTGCGACGCGGGGCGGAGGCGAGCATGATCCTGGGCGATCTGCCTGTTCCGCGCGGCCCCAAACGCTCCCCCGGGCAGATGCTGCAGCACCCCGCCCGGGTCATCGCGGGCGCCTTCGGCTCGCTGATCACGGTGGGCACGTTGCTGCTGTGGTTGCCGGTCTCGAGCACCGACCGCGAACCTGCCAACTTCATCGACGCCTTGTTCACCGCGACGACGGCCGGCTGCGTCACCGGCCTGGCCATCGTGGACACCGGCACGCACTGGTCGACCTTCGGCGAGGTCGTGATCATGGTGATGATGCAGGTCGGTGGCCTGGGAATCATGACCATGGCCACGCTGCTCGCCCTGCTGCTCTCCCGTCGGCTCGGGTTGCGGACCCGACTGGTCCTGCAGGCGGAGACCAAGACACTCCAACTGCGCGACCTACGGCGCGTGCTGATCGGGATCGTGATCTTCAGCGCCGTCTCTGAGTTCGTCGTCGCCGCGATTCTGACGGTGCGTCTGGCGACGGCGTACGACCAGTCGTGGGGCGACGCCCTCTACGACGGTGTCTTCCATGCGATCTCGGCGTTCAACTCCGGTGGCCTGTCCCTCTACCCGGACAGCATGGTCCGCTTCGTCGGCGACCCGATCGTCAGCCTGACCCTGTGCGCGGCCGTCATCCTCGGCGGCATCGGGTTCCCCGTCGTCTTCGAACTCGCCCGCGAGTGGCGCCGACCGGACCAGTGGTCGGTGCTGACCCGGATCACGCTGGCCACCACCGGTGTCCTCCTTGTCATCGGCACCGTCCTGCTGACTACGGCGGAGTGGCGCAATCCGTCGACCCTGGGTCCGCTGTCGACGCCGGACAAGCTGATCGGCGGCTTCTTCGCCTCGGTGATGCCGCGATCCGGTGGGCTGAACAGCATCGACTACGCCAGCCTGACGCCGGAGAGCCTGCTGACCACGGACATCCTCATGTTCATCGGCGGCGGCTCGGCCGGCACCGCCGGCGGTATCAAGGTCACGACCTTCGGACTG
The DNA here is from genome assembly GCA_963703165.1 of uncultured Actinomycetota bacterium. GTDB lineage: Bacteria > Actinomycetota > Actinomycetes > Sporichthyales > Sporichthyaceae > JBQTKD01. Next base: position 4,909,702 of record OY969798.1, on the reverse strand, counting down.
CTGGCGTTCGTGATCTGGGCCGAGATGCGCGGGGAGAGCACCGTTCACGTGGGTCGCCGTCGGATTCCCGAGGCCAACCAGCGCCAGGCCCTGGCGATCGCCCTGATGGGAATCGGCATCGTGATGGCCGGGACGCTTGTCCTGCTCACCACGACCCACCACGACCTGGACAAGGTGTTGTTCGAGGCGACCTCCGCCTTCGGTACCGTCGGGCTGTCCACCGGCATCACCGCGGACCTGGGCACCGGAGGTCACCTGGTGATCATCGCGATGATGTTCATCGGACGGATCGGACCGCTGACCTTCGCTTCCGCCCTCGCGCTGCGCGAACGCGTCCGACGATACGAACTGCCCGAGGAGAGGACCATCGTTGGCTAGGAGCGACGAGGCCGTGGTGGTGATCGGCCTGGGCCGGTTCGGCAGCGCCTTGGCACTGGAGTTGGTCCGCGAGGGTGTCGACGTGCTCGCGATCGACGCCCGTCCGGAGATCGTGCAACGGCTGGCGGGCAAGCTGACGCACGTCGTGGCCGCGGACTCGACCGACATGGAGGCCCTGCTCGAGGTCGGGGTCAAGGAGTTCAAACGCGCCGTCGTCGCCATCGGATCGGACATGCAGGCCTCGATCCTGACCACGTCGCTGCTCGTCGAGCTCGGCGTCCCCGACATCTGGGCCAAGGCGATGACCGAGCAGCACGGGCGGATCCTCAAGCGGGTGGGCGCGCATCACGTCGTGTTCCCCGAGCACGAGATGGGCGAGCGCATTGCGCACACCGTGCGGGGGAAGATGCTCGACTACATCGAGATGGACAGCGACTTCGCGATGATCAAGACCGTCGCCCCGGCCGGCCTCGTCGACATGCCGCTGAACCGGACCGGACTGCGCGCCAAGTACGGCATCTCTGTCGTCGCCATCAAGCACGCCCATGGCGACTTCACCTACGCCACCCCGGACACCGTCTTGCAGAAGGGCGACGTGGTCTTCGTCTTCGGCCGCACCGAACAGCTCGAACGCTTCGCCGAGGAACGCTGACGGCGCAGACCGACCGACGATCAGAGACGGAGATCCCGATGAGCTTCCATGCGTACCTGTTCTTCACCGGCACCTGCCGCGACGCGTTCACCCGCTACCAGGAGATCTTCGACGGCGAACTGCACCTGATGGTCCGAGGCACCCGCCGAGGCCTCGGCCGAGTGCGCCACCGCTGCGGGCGGGAAGGACTTGATCATGCACGCGGCGCTGAACGTCGGCGGCGGGGTGATCATGGCCTCCGACGACCCCACCGGCGACGGCAAGCCGCACAAAGGCGTCTCGGTCAGCTACAGCGCAGCCAACGCCGCCGAGTGTCACCGCGTGTTCGACGCGCTCGCCGAGGGCGGCACCGTGACGATGCCCGTGGCCGAGACGTTCTGGTCCCCCGCGTTCGGCGCGTGCGTCGACCGGTTCGGGGTCTCGTGGATGGTCGGTGTGGAAGGGTCCGGCTGAGCGTCGCGGAGTGGCCCGACCTCGGGGCGTCCGAATAACCGTGACGCCCGTACCACTGACGCCCGTACCACTCTCCTTCGGACGCCTCTGACCTGACGGAGTGTCAGCGGGTCGAGGCGAGGAAGTCCAGCAGCAGGTCGGTGCACTTCTGCGGGGCGCTGGTGGGGATCCAGTGGTCGGCGTCCTCGATCCGCTCGTACCGCCACGGTCCCGTGACATGGTTCTTCGACGCGGTCACCCATTCCTCGGTGAGGAAGCGATCCCCGCTCGACCAGATCCCCATCGTCGGGCAGGAGACCGGTGGGACGGCGCCGGCCGGGAAGCCCATCGCGATGATCTGCGGGTCGATGTTCGCGCGGTACCAGTTCAGCCCCGCGGTCAGTGCACCCGGCTCGGACAGGTACGCGATCCGCGCGTCGAGGTCGGGATCGTCGCCGATCCAGGATCGCATCAGCGACCAGTCGTCCGCGGCCAACCATTGCTCCGCGTCGGGCTGCAAAACATCCACAGGTACCAAGACAGTTCGTGCTGGCGGGTGCCCGGGATGTCGGCGCGCGCCATCGGGTGTCCGACGGTCATGGCGGTCAGGCTGGTGACGAACTGCGGCGCCATGGCTGCCGTCACCCACGCCAGCAGGCAGCCCCAGTCGTGGCCGACCACGTGCGCCTGCTCCTCGCCGAGAGCCGCGAGGATGCCGAGCACGTCTCCGACGAGGTTCGGCATCGCATACGCCTCGATCTCCGTCGGGCGCGAGGACCCGCCGTACCCGCGCAGGTCCGGGGCGATCACCCGGTACCCGGCGGCCGCGAGCGGGGGGATCTGATGGCGCCACAGATTCGCGGAGTCCGGGAACCCGTGCAGCAACAACACCGCCGGGCCTTCGCCCTTTACGCCGACGCGGAAACGCAGGCCATTGGCTTCGACGAATTGCTCCGGCATGGGGGCCTCCTGCGCTCGGGTGGGGTGCGGTTGTTGTACCAGCCGCCACCCCGACCGCCCACATCGCACGGAACAGGGGCGCCTGTCATTCGCAGTGGTTCCACAAACCCGGACAATCCGCCCACATTTACAACCTTTGCGCACGTCGTGCGCAGTGGTTGTGGCCACAACGACTTCGGGTGGCGTGTCGCCGCTACGTCGATGGACGTAGCGGCAACTCGCCACCCGAAGATGCGCGAAACTGCGGCCCGAAACTCAGGCGTCGATCAGGGCCTTGGCGTCGGTGGGCGGGACGTAGTCGGGCAGATCGGTACCGGGGCCGCCCTGCCAGCGGTGGCGGCCCAGCTTCTTGTTGAGCGCGTACTCGGCGCGGCCGGCGTTGTTGTACAGGTGCCAGACCGCGTGCACCGCGAAGGTCTGCGGCGCCATCCACATACCCGCGGGGATCGGGTCCAGCGGCTGCGGCGGGGCGAGGGTGATCTCGGCGGAAACGTGACCCTCGCCGTCGGCGTAGGTCATGCGGGCGAGCACCGAACCGTCGCGCTCGACGATCTGGCTCTCCCCCACCGCGAGTGTGTCGTAGGGGACCTTCGGCATCAGCGGCGAGGCCGAGCGGTAGTCGCCGACGTGCTGCGAGATCGCGACGGGAGCCCCGACGGCGCGGGCCATGCGCATCGGCATTTCCCTTGCCACAGCGATGTTGTACTGGTGATCGCGGGCGAACCAGCGGCGCACCGGCATCCAGTCCGGGAAGGACCACCAGCACGAGCCGCCGAGCATCGCGACGACCTTGCCGCGGGCACGACGGGCGGTGCGGGCGCGGTCCCACTCGAAGCCGTTGGCCATCCCGACGGTGCCGAACTTCAGACGTGGAGACGCCGTTGTCGTCCCCGCCCTTGTAGTACGCGTTCTCCCACAGCGACGGGATGTCCTTGTCGTGCAGGTGGGCCGACCCGTCGGGCTCGACGAGCATGTAGGTGCCGTAGGTGTCGGCGCCGCGACGGGCGATGAAGCCGCCGCCGATGGTGACGTCGAGCTCGCGGGCCAACTTCTGCAGCAGCAGAAAGGGCGCGCCGTCGACGGGGCGGGCCACGCCGTGCATCGCCTTGCCGTACATGTTCGGCGAGGTGTAACCCTCGGGCAGCAGGATCACCTGGGGGTTGTGCTCGCGGTGCGCGGAACGCACCAGCCCCTCGCAACGCGCCATGTTCGACTCGACCTGCCCGACCTGCAGACGGGGCTGGACGACGGCGACCTTCAGCTTGGTGGGTTCAGACATCAGCAAATCTCCTCGAAGCTCAGGTCAGGCGGAAGCGGCGGCGTCGGACGTGGCGGACTCGGCCTCGACCGTGGCAGCGTCGGGCTCGGCCGCCGGACGCGGACGGGGGCCACGCTTGGCGCGGACCACCGGGGCGGCGTCCACCTCGGGAAGGAACGGCTCGCTCGTCGGCCGGTGATGCCCGAGGGCCATGTGGCCGGTCCAGCTGTCGCGCACCCAACGCTTCTTGGCGGTGCCCTTCGGCCTGCGGCCCATCTTGATCAGGGACTTGTCGAGCACGTAGGCCAGGTCGAGCTTCAGTTCGCCTGCGACGAACTTGACGATGTCAGCCTTGTCCGCGTCGGGGCGCCGCAGCGCCCGGATCGTCCACGTGATCTCGCGCCGCACGCTGACCAACTTGTACGGGCTGATCTGACGCGAGAACGTGTCGGCGAGGTCACGGCCGATCTGCGGGTCCTTCGCACCTTGGAGGTAGAGCTCCTTCTCGACCCCGCCCACGGTGCCGACGCGGGAGTGCTTGTGCCCCCAGTAGTAGGTCGCGACGACCTCGGAGTCACGCAGCTTCTCGTAGCGGCGGGTGGCCACATCCAGCGCCGTCGGGTCGTCGAGGGCGTGCGCGACGGTGTTCCCCAAGGTCCGCCCGGACCACAAAGCGTCGCGGATGCCCTGCGCAATGACCGGGTCCTTGAAGCTGCCCGCGTCCCCGGCCAGGGCCCAACCCGGACCCGAGGAGATCCGGAAGAACCCCTCCGTGTCGGTCGCGGTTCGCAGCTTGATCTGCTTGGTAGCGCCCTGGAGGCGCCGGCTCATCTCCGGCTGCTCGGCGACGACCCGGTCCCACTCCGCGGGGTCCTTGCGCATCCGCTCGACGTACTCGACCGGCGGCATCAGCAACGCGGTGATGCTGCCGTCGTTGTTCGGGAACACGAAGCCGTTGACCACACCGTTGCGCCACTGGCAGACAGCGTCGCGGCGCGGGTAGGCAGCCGCCCCCTCCTCGGAGTCGGTGAGGTAATGGAACGCGAGTCCACGGCCGTTGGGCAGGGCCTTGTAGCGGTAGGAGCCGACCCACTCTGCGAAGACCGAGTCGCGGCCGTCCGCGCCGACCGTCAGGGAGGCCTCGATGCTGCGGGGCGTGCCCTCGGGGTCGATGTAGTGCACGCCGCTCACGCGGTTGCCGCGCCACAGGACACCGGTCACCTTGCACCGCTCGCGTACCTCGGCGCCGGCCGCTCGTGCCGTCTCGATCAGCGCCATGTCCAGCGCGGGGCGACGCGTATTGGCACCGAAGTCGATGCCGTCGACAGGGGTATAGGTCCCGTGCACCTCGACGCCGCCGGAGATCAGGCCGACATTCGGGCACAGTGGGGCGCCCGCCGCGAGCACCCGGTCCAGGGCACCCAGTCGCTTCAGTTCGGCCATGCCGCCGGGGAACATGACATGCGTGGAGACAGTGTCCGACGGGAACGATGCAGCGTCGAGCACCACCACCTGGCGTCCGGCCCGCGCGAAGGAGATCGCAGCGGCACTTCCGGCGATGCGCGCGCCCACGATCACGACGTCGACGCGCTCCGGGGCGGTCCTGTCGGTCTGCTCGGCCTGCACGGGTCCTCCTGGGACTTGGGGAACGTTGACAGTGGCCCGAGCGTATGGGCCCTGAGGGTGCGACTCGCCCCACCCAGGGGCAATCCTCCTACCCCCCTGGGGGGAAATTTCGCCTCACCCCTACCCCTGCGGGGGGAAATCGAGAGTTAGATGTACACCACGGGGTGAGTATCGGGAGGACGTCATGCCGGTCGAACCGGCGCCGCGGGTCCGCACGATGGTCCCCGACGGCGCAGCCAACCGGCGCCGCCATGCCCGCTCGGCGGAACGACGCCTGGCGGACCTGCTGGCCGACTTCAGCGATCCTGACGAGCTCCCCCAGTGGAGTGCCGGCGAGGCCGGGGAACACCTGGCCGCCCTGGAGAACCACCTGGTCGACCTCACCGACGCGATCCTGGCGCGGGTCCGGTCCCGCGCCGCCGAGCTCAGCCCCGCCGAGCACGTGCGGCTGTGCGAGGTGATCGTCGCTCTGCAACAGCTGCGCCAGGAGCACGCGGACCGGGTCCTCAACGATCGGCTGCGGGCGCTGGACTGGGCGCAGGATGCGTTCACCGGCGAGGGCCCCGTCGACGTGCACCGCCTGCTGCAACGCGCCGCCGAGGAGGCCGGGCGGATCTGCGGACTGGACCGGGTGCTGATCTACCGGGTCGACGAGTCCCGCCTGATCCCGGAGGTCTCCTGGTTCTCCGGCGACCACAACGACTGGGCCGCGGAGATGCTCGAGATGGCGCGACGCAACCCGGTGGAACTGCGCGGGCAACGCTACGAGATCGAGATGATCCGCCGCCGGCACGCGGTCCTGGTGACCGACCCACGCGAGGACCCACGGATCTGGGGGCCCGTCCTCGAGAAGGGCGACGTCAGCGGCTTCCTGTCCGTCCCCGTCGTCGCCGACGGAGAAGTGGTGGCCACGCTCGCGGCGGACACCTACTTCAGCCGCCGACCGCTGGACACCCTCGACCGGGACTGCCTCGCCGCGTTCGCCCGGGGCCTGGGCCACGCCCTGGAGCGCGCCGACCTCGTTGAACGGATGCACGCCCAGCGGGAGGTCGTGAGCCGCCTGCTGCGCGCGGCCGAACGCAGCGTCGACGAGCTCTGCTCGGCAGAGTTCAGCCTCGGTCGCCGCCCATCCGCCGACGGCGATCCCGCCCCCGCGACCCGCCGCTCACTGGCCCCGGCGCGCTCGGATTCCTTACCCGAGGCCGAACTGACGACCCGTGAAGCACAGATCATGCAGCTGATGGCGGCCGGTGCCACCAACGCCGACATCGCCCGCCGCCTGGTGATCACCGAGGGCACTGTCAAGTCCCACGTCAAGCACATCCTGCGCAAGCTCGGCGCCGCCAACCGCGCCCAGGCGGTCTCGATCTACCACGGCGCCCGAGCTGTGGGCGCGGGCTAGTCGCGCAGGAACTGGTCGACCGACAGCGTCACGTCCGCTTCTCGTCCTCGACGGCCCCGGCCTCCACAAGCTGGGCGTGCTTCCGCCGGAGCTGCGGGCGCGTCGGCTCCAGATCGAGGGCGTCACTGGCTGCACCCATGCTCAGCATCGCACGAGTCCCTCCTCCTGAGGCCACTGATCGCGCTCACCCTCGGCCGCCTGCCGAGCTGTCCGCCAGGTCCGCAGCGGCGAGCAGGTCATAACCGAGTTGTCTCGCCTCCCAGCCCTCGAAATCGCGGTCCTCGTACCACCCGTGGATGCACACGACGACCTCACCGACGTCCTTCGGGTACTCGTCGGTGCGCGCCAGGAAGACCGTCGGCCAGGGTGTACGGCCGAGCTGGTAGAGGTCGACCGACACGTGATCCACCGAGTGCAGTCGGACGCCTTGCAGAGTGGTGGTCTCGGCGCACGCGCTGAGGTCCTCCCCCGCGTTGACGCACCACGACGGGTGCGGAGGGAAATCCCTGAGTTCCGTAGTCGCAGCCATCGCTTTATCTCGTCTGTCCATGCCGAACCTCCCGGGCGCCGTGCGCCGATCGCGCACTGTGCCGGTTCTAAGCGGAGGCACCGACAACTCGCGCACGACGCGCAACCTCTGCGGAGTTGCGCGCCCGTCAACCGCCCGGGAAAGGCGCGCCACGCTGCAGAAGATGGATTCCGCGCCGCGGGAGACCGTGAACGAGCCTAGGAGAGGGGCTTCTCGCGGACCTGGGTGAGGACCTGGTGCCAACCGGAGGCACCGTCGGGGATGGGGGCGGTGTTCTGGTCGGTCTGCAGCACGCCGTCACCGTCGGTGGCTCGCACCGAGACGCTCTGCGTGCCCAGCGACAGATCCCAGTCGATCTCCCACTGGCGCCAGGTGTCCTTGTTGTTCCACGGCGCAAGGCGGGCGGTGCGCCACGGGGCGTCCGCGTCCCCGACCTGGACCTCGACCTTGGAGATGCCACGATGCTGCGCCCAGGCCATGCCGGCGATCGTGGTCTTCCCCTTGGGGATCTCCGCATACGGCACAGGCAACTCGATGCGCGACTGGGTCTTGACCGGTGCCTGCACCGCCCAGTCCCGCTTGGTCCAGTAGGCCTGGAACTGGTCGAACCGGGTCACCTCGATGTCGACGACCCACTTGGTCGCCGAGACGAAGCCGTAGAGCCCCGGCACCACCATGCGCACCGGGTAGCCGTGGTCGGGGGGCAGCGGAACACCGTTCATCCCGACGGCGAGCATCGCGTCCCGCTTGGGATCGGTCAGCGCGGACAGCGGCGTCCCGGCGGTCCAACCGTCGACGGACCGCGAGTGCACGGCGTCCGCGCCCTTCTTCGGCCGGGCCACGGCGAGCAGATCGCGGATCGGGACGCCGAGCCAGCGTGCATTACCGATCAGGTCGCCGCCGATCTCGTTGGAGACACAGCACAGCGTGACGTCGCGCTCGATCATCTTGGCGCGGATCAGGTCCTCGTAGGTGATGGTCATCGGGTTCTCGACCATGCCGTGGATGCGCAACTTCCAGGAGTTCGCGCTCACCTGCGGGACGAACAGCGAGGTGTCGATCCGGTAGAAGTCCTTGGTCGGGGTGAAGTACGGGCTGAGCTTGGGAATCTGGAAGTCGGCCTTGACGACCTGACGGGCCGGGCTGGCCGGGACAGGCAGGGGCGGCACCTCGCCCAGGCCCGAGGTGATCGAGCCGCCACCGACCTGCCGGGCGACGCCACCGACGATCGCGACGGCGCCCACGGTCCCCGCGGCCTGCATGAAGCCCCGACGGTCGAACGCCGGTTCTCCGGGCCGCCGGGTCGGGATCATGACAGCCGGGCGTTCCGGTGACACCTCGACCGGCGGGGCCGGCGGGGTGCGTTCGGTGAGCGTGATCGAAGCCTTCGGGGGCGCGTCAGCGTCACCAGTAGCCGGGACCACCGGATCTGTCGCCGCGCCCGAACCGGGCATGGCGTGCAGCAACCAGGCGAGACCGGCGAGGCTGACCACCAGCCCCACCACGGTCGGGCCCACCTGCACCGGGAGGGCGTCGTGCGAGCCACGCACGGTCGCGACGGCCAGCACCGCGACGGCCCAGGTCGCGGCGGTGACGCCGAGCGCCGCGCGGCGCGACCAGGTGCCGAGGAACCCGGCGATCAAGGCGATCAGCCCCATCGTGGCGAGCATCCCGCCGATCAGGACCTTCTTGTCGTTGACTCCGAAGTTGTCGATGGCCCACTCCCGGAGCCAGCTCGGGGAGGTGTCGATGGCCCAGGTCCCGACGGCGTATACCGGGGAGGGGCCGTCGACGAGTGCGGCCAGGCCCTCGGCCGCGCCCAGGCCCGCCGCGGCGGCCAGCAGGCCCACCACGACGCCGAGCAACCGACGGTGCATCGAGCCGGGTCCTCTCTGCACGGAAGGTGGGCGCGGGACAGCGCCGCACCTCTCACCCTGACATTCGTTGCCCACGTTGTCCCGGTTGGGCGGGGTGACGAAGTCCTAACGGCGTCCGGGACGGTCCGGTTCCACCCGCGACGGCGGGACGACCGGATCGCCATCGAGCCGGGTCGTCGGCGGGAAGGGTGCGTGGGTCTCCGTCGGGGGCTCGACACGCTCCTCGGGGGAGACGTCGGGCAGGCGGGTCTCCGTGGTGATCGCGGCGTGCTTGTCCAGGTCCACCGGGCCCACCAGGAACCCGTCCAGGGTGACGTCGTCGGTGCGCTGCGGCCACCGCCGGTCGACGGCGGCGTTGAAGGCCGCCCCGATCAGCATCATGATCGCCAACGCGTAGAGCCAGATCATCACGATGATCGGGGCCGACAGCGGACCGTAGAGCGAGGACCCGCCGATGGCCCAATCGATGACCATGCGCACGAAATAGCTACCGCCCAGCCAGCCGACGATGACCAGCAGTGAGCCGGGCATGCCCCGCCACCACGAGTTCGGCACGGGAACCGCGATCCAGAAGAGTGTGGTGAGCGCACCAGCCGTGAGGATGCTGACCGTCGGCCAATAGAGCCAGATCAGCCAGTCGACTTGATCAGGCAGGGCCGCGGCGAGCAGCTCCGGCCCACCGAGGACCAGCGGCAGCAGCACGATCGCCACCACCAGGCCCACGATGTAGAGGGAGAACGACAGCGCGCGGGTGGCGATGATGCCGCGGTGCCCGCCGAGGCCGTACATGATCGCGATCGTGTCGATGGTGACGTTCAGCGCCCGCGAGCCCGACCACAGTGCCAGCACAAAACCGACGGAGATGATGTCGAACCGTCCACCGTCCAGGACGTCGTTGAGCGTCGGGACGATGGTGTCGGCGATGGTCTCGTCGGACAGGGCGTGCTGGGAGACCTCGATGATCTCGGCGCGGAACCGCTCGACGGTCTCCGGCCCGATGACGTCCGCGAAGTACCCCAACGTGCCGGCCAGGCCGAGGACCAGGGGCGGCAACGAGAGCAGTGCGAAGAAACCGATCTCGGCAGCCAGGCCGGTCACCCGGTGCTTCATGCACAGCCGGAAGGTCGTCCCCGCCAGCCAGCGGATGTGCCGAGGCGCGCCGAGCACCTGGCGTGCCCGACGGCCCCTCACTGCGCGGCCGCGGGCTGCCATGCCTCTACGGTAATCGGCTCATCTGCACAAACAGGCCTGGCGCGACCGGCGGGGTGCCAGAGAAATCGCCCACACCGGTACGACCCGCCCCCGCCGTGCCCCGTGTGCCGCGTTCGACTCGCACGTCGTGGCCCCGCCCGGTTACCCTGCTCACATGACCGTCGTCGGGATCGCGTTGGTCGAGCGTCGTCACATCGACCTCGGCCGTGTCTCGACGATGCGCTGTCGCGGCCTCTAGAGCCCCAGCGCACGTCCCTCGTACGCCCGGTTTCCCGGGCCGTCTCTCGCATGCGGACGTGCTGGCCCGTGCCGTCGACTCCGCTGCGAAGGAACACCCTCATGACCACGGTCGATACCGCCCCCGAACCTGCCGTCGATCTGCCTGCCCGCGGCCCGCGGGACAAGAGCAACGGACAATGGGCGCTGGGTCAGCGCGAACCGCTGAACCCGAACGAACAGATGAAGCAGGACGACGACCCGCTGCATGTGCGGGACCGGATCGTCAACCGCTACCGATACACGGGCTTCGCGGGCATCGAGCCGTCCGACCTGCGCGGCCGCTTCCGTTGGATGGGCATCTATACCCAACGCAAGCCGGGCATCGACGGCGGGAAGACGGCGATCCTCGAGCCGCACGAGCTCGACGACGAGTTCTTCATGATGCGCGTGCGCTCCGACGGCGGGCAGATCTCCGCGGAGCAACTGCGCGCGATCGCCGACGTCTCCACCCAGTACGCCCGCGACACCGCCGACGTGACCGACCGGCAGAACATCCAGCTGCACTGGGTCCGCATCCAGGACGTGCCCGCGATCTGGGAGCGCCTGGAGCGGGTCGGCCTCACGACCCTCGAGGCCTGCGGTGACTGCCCGCGCGTCGTCCTGGGCTCCCCCGTGGCCGGGATCTCCGCCGAGGAGATCATCGACGGGACCCCGGCGATCGAGGAGATCGTGCGTCGCTACGTCGGCTCGCCGGAGTTCTCGAATCTTCCGCGGAAGTTCAAGTCGGCCGTCTCCGGCCTGCAGGACGTCGCGCACGAGGTCAACGACCTGTCCTTCGTCGGTGTCGTGCACCCTGAGCACGGCCCCGGCTTCGACGTATGGGTCGGTGGAGGACTGTCCACGAACCCGATGATCGCCCAGCGCCTCGGCGTGTGGGTGCCGCTGGACGAGGTCGCGGACGTCTGGGCCGGCGTCGTCGGCATCTTCCGGGACTGGGGCTACCGCCGCCTGCGCAACCGGGCCCGGCTCAAGTTCCTGGTCGCCGACTGGGGCATCGAGAAGTTCCGCCAGGTACTCGAGGACGACTACCTGGGTCGCACACTCATCGACGGTCCCGCGCCGGCCCCGGTGACCGGCGGGACCTACGACCACATCGGCGCGCACCCGCAGCTCGACGGCACCTTCTACGTCGGCTTCGCCCCGATGGTCGGGCGGATCTCCGGCACGTTGCTGAACAAGATCGGTGACCTCGCGGAGGAGTTCGGCTCGGGACGGGTGCGCACCACCGCCGAGCAGAAGCTACTCATCCTCGACGTCCCCGCCGGGCGCGTCGAGGATCTGATGGACGCGCTGGAGTTCCTCGACCTGCAGGCCCGCCCGAGTCAGTTCCGTCGGCGCACCATGGCCTGCACCGGCATCGAGTTCTGCAAGCTGGCGATCGTCGAGACCAAGGGCCGGGCGGCAGCCCTCGTGCGTGAGCTGGAACGTCGTCTGCCCGAGTTCGACGCGCCGCTGGCGATCAACCTGAACGGCTGCCCGAACGCCTGCGCCCGCTTCCAGACCGCCGACATCGGCCTCAAGGGCATGCTCGTGCCCGGACCCGACGGCGAACCGGTCGAGGGTTACCAGGTGCACCTCGGCGGCGGGCTCGGCCTGCAGCTCGGCTTCGGACGCAAGGTCCGTGGACTCAAGGTCACCACCTACGACCTCGAGGACTACGTCGAGCGCGTTCTGCGCCGCTACCTGGCCCAGCGCACCGAAGGCGAAGCCTTCGCCGCCTGGGTAGGTCGCGCCGACGAAACCGACCTGTCGTGAGCGAGCGGATGGTCCCTTTCCACTGCCCGTACTGCGCCGAAGAGGATCTGCGTCCGCTCGAGACGCACGGGCAGTGGCTGTGCGGACGTTGTCGGCGTGCGTTCGCGTTGCGATTCATCGGGATGGAGGTGAGCACCGGATGAGCATCCATATCGAGGACCCGCGGATCTGGGGCCTGCAGCCGACCGAGCCCGCGCGCATCGTGCGCAAGGCCGCCGATCGCGGCCCCGAGGACGCCGAGGCATTGGCGACCCGCGCGGGGATCGAACTCGAGGACGCCACCGCACAGGAGATCCTGCGCTGGGCCGCCGACACCTTCGGCGCTCGCATCGCCGTCACGGCGTCGATGGCCGACGCGGTCGTGTCGCACCTCGCGTCGGTTGCCAAGCCTGGCATCGACGTGCTGTTCCTCGACACCGGCTACCACTTCCCCGAGACCATCGGGACGCGGGACGCCGTTGCCGCGGTGTACGACGTCAACGTCATCAACGTCAGCCCGGCGCTGTCGGTCGCCGGGCAGGACGCGGCGTTCGGCAAGGATCTGTTCGCGACGGACCCGGACAAGTGCTGCGCGCTGCGCAAGGTCGCCCCATTGAACAAGGCGATGCGCGACTACGACGCGTGGATCACGGGGCTGCGTCGCGACGAGGCTCCCTCGCGGGCCACCACCCCGGTGGTGTCCTGGGACGCGGGACGCGGCAAGGTGAAGGTCTGCCCGATCGCGCGCTGGACGGACGACGACGTCGACGCCTACGTGGCAGGGCATGGCATCCTGCTGAACCCGCTGCTGCTCGACGGCTACGACTCGATCGGCTGCCGCCCGTGCACGCGGCGGACCCTGGAGGGTGAGGACGCCCGCGCCGGCCGATGGGCCGGGACGGGCAAGACGGAATGCGGGTTGCACTCATGACTGCCACTCACCTGACTGCTTGCCAGATCGGCGCGACGGTGTGGCTGACCGGGCTGCCCAGCGCGGGCAAGTCGACGATCGCCGAGGCGCTCGCCGTCCGCCTGCGCGCGGACGGTCACCAGGTCGACGTGCTCGACGGCGACGAGATCCGCAAGGAACTCACCGCCGATCTCGGGTTCTCCCGCGAGGACCGCATTGCCAACGTGCGCCGCATCGGCTTCGTGGCGGCCACGCTGTCCCGCAACGGGATCAAGACTCTGGTGCCGGTGATCGCCCCGTACGCCGAGGTACGCGATCACGTCCGCGAACGGCACGAGGCGGCGGGGACGGCGTACGTCGAGGTGCACGTCGCGACCTCGGTCGAGGAATGCTCGACGCGTGATGTGAAGGGCCTCTACGCCAAGCAGCGCGCCGGTGAACTGACTGGGCTGACGGGCGTCGACGACCCGTACGAGGAGCCGGAGAAGCCCGACCTGCGCCTGGACACCGCGGGCCGCAGCCTGGACGAGACCGTCGACGCGGTCCTCGCGGTGCTCGTCGAACGCGGCCTGGCCTGACCCCGGTGGCCAACCTCTGCCCGCGAGTGGGGCTATCCGCCGCGCCTGATGGCCCCACTCGCCGGGAGAAGACGGTCGTCCCGGGGCTGCTGCTGGTCGCGCACGGCAGCCGGGATCCCCGGCACGCCGTGACCATGGAACGCATTACCCAGGCGGTCGAGGTCACGGCGGGTCGCCCGGTGCGCGTCGGGTACCTCGATCACCACGGCCCGGACGTGACGACGGCTGCCGCGGAGCTCGTCGCCGCCGGCGCGCCGTCGGTCGTGACGGTGCCGCTGCTGCTGAGTGAGGCTTTCCACCGCAAGGTCGACGTGCCCGCAGCGGTGGCAGCGGCGCGGGACGCACTCGGCGTCGACGTCGAGCTCGCCGCCGCGATCGGACCGGACCCTGGCCTGCTGTCCGCCGCGCACCGTCGGCTGCGCGAGGCCGGCGGTAGCGCCGAGGGCGGCATGGTGCTGGCCTACGCGGGCACGACCGACGCCGCCGCGGCGGCGGCGATGCAGCGCCTCGCACGGCGGTGGGAGGCCCGGTGGGGCACGCCGACCCGGGTCGCCCACGCGGGCGCGACCGGTCCCGGCCTCGCCGTGGCGATCGCGTCGCTCCGGGCGGGCGGTGTCGATCGGGTCGAGGTCGCGAGCTGGGTCCTCGCCCCGGGCCGACTGTGGGAACGGGTGCAGCGCGACGCGCTCGCGGCCGGCGTCGCTGTCGTCGCCGAACCGCTCGGCGCGGCGCCGGAGGTCGTCTCAGCCATCCTGTACCGCGCCGTGGCCGGTCACGGCCGTCGGGCGGCCTGAGCGAGGAACTCGGGGCAGCAGCCACGCGGTGTTCGAGGACGGACCACACCTCGGGGGCTCAGGTCAGTACCTGCGGCGCGCCTGACCCGTCCACCACGGGCGCCGGACCGAACCCTGGGTATGGATCTGACCCGCAGACACGTCCTCGCCGCGGCGAGCGGCACCTTCCTGTGGGTCCTGCTCCCCGGTCGTGCGTCGGCCGCCGTCGACGAGATTCCCGACGAGACCGCAGGGCCGTTCCCGGGCGACGGAAGCAACGGCGGCCCGAACGTGCTCGATCGGCGCGGCATCGTGCGACGAGACATCCGCTCGAGCTTCGGCGGCGCGCGAGGTCGGGCCGAAGGCGTGAAACTGACGGTGCGGATGACCGTCACCCAGGACGGTGCGCCGCTGCCCGGGTGCGCGCTGTACCTCTGGCACTGCGACCGGGAGGCCCGGTATTCCCTCTACGACAACGGCGTGCAGCGCGAGAACTACCTACGTGGCGTGCAGATCGCCGACGCCGACGGCGTCGTGGAGTTCGTCAGTGTCTTTCCCGGGATCTATCCCGGCCGCTGGCCACACCTGCACTTCGACGTGTACCCGGACCTGGCCACCGCGCGCCGTTCCGGTGAGCCGCTGAAGACGTCGCAGTTGGCGTTACCCGAGGCGGCGTGCCGCGCCGTCTACGCGACCAGCGGGTACGAGAGCAGCGCGCGCAATCTGCGACGGATCTCGCTCGACCGGGACAGCGTCTTCCGCGACGGGCACGACCAGCAGGTGGCCACGACCGCCGGTTCGCCCAGCAGGGGCTACCGGGCGGCGCTCGCCGTGCCCGTCTAGCCCCGGAGGCGGGGCCGGGGCAGGACCGATAGGCGAGGAGACCGTGGCCCGTGGGCGAGATCCCCGCCGAGACGGCCTGGCCCTACCCCGGCGACGGCAGCAACGGCCCGAACGTGCTGACGCAGAGCGGAGTCGTGCGCAAGGACATCCGCGCCGGCTTCGGCGGCGCCACCGGCACCGCCGAGGGCGTCCCCCTCACCGTACGCCTCACGATCACCGACCACAGCAACGCGAACGGGCCGCTCGAGGGCGCCGCGGTGTATCTCTGGCACTGCGACCGTGACGGCAAGTACTCCCTGTACAGCCAGGGCCTCACCGAGGCCAACTACCTGCGTGGGGTGCAGGTGGCCGACGCCGACGGCGTGCTGGAGTTCACCACGATCTTTCCTGGCGCATACGACGGGCGTTGGCCCCACATCCACTTCGAGGTGTACCCGGACCTGCCCACGGCAACGAAGGCGGGAACCAAGCTGCGCACCACACAGCTCGCCCTGCCCGAGGACATCGGCAAGCAGGCGTACGCGACCGCCGGCTATGAGCAGAGCGTCACCAACCTGGCCAGGAGGGCCCTGGCGACCGACAACGTCTTCTCCGACGGCTGGACACTGCAGCTGGCGAAGGTGACCGGGTCGGTCCAGGCGGGTTATGTCGCCACTCTCGGGGTACCTGTCTGACGCCGCACCGGCCGACCCTGAGCATCGGCTGGGATGAACTCGCGACGCGCGGGTAGCGACGATGGTGCGCAAGAATGCAACAGCCAGTTGCACCCCTGAACGAGGAGCCGCCCCACCCATGACGGACCCCACCACCGTCTGGCCAGGAACTGCCTATCCGCTCGGCGCCACCTACGACGGTGCAGGCACGAACTTCGCCATCTTTTCCGAGGTCGCCGACAAGGTCGAGCTGTGCCTGATCGACGAGCGGGGACGCGAGTCGCGCGTCGTCCTGCCGGAGGTCGACGGCTGCGTGTATCACGGGTACCTGCCCGGCATCGAACCCGGCCAACGGTACGGCTACCGCGTGCACGGCCCTTCGGACGCCGCCCACGGCAATCGCTGCAACAAGAACAAGTTGCTCGTCGACCCGTACGCGAAGGCCGTCGACGGCGAGGTTCTCTGGAACGAGGCGCTCTACAGCTACCGGTTCAACAAGCCTGAGGCCCGCAACAACCAGAACAGCGCCAAGTACACGGTGCACTCGGTGGTCTCGAACCCGTTCTTCGACTGGGGCGACGACCGTCACCCGCGCATCCCGTATCACCGCACGGTGATCTACGAGGCCCACGTGAAGGGCCTGACGATCACTCACCCGGACATTCCGCGATTCATCCGTGGCACCTACGCGGGCCTGGCGCACCCGGTGATGATCGATCACCTCAAGAGCCTGGGCGTGACGGCTGTCGAACTCATGCCGGTGCACCAATTCGTGCACGACCAGCACCTGGCCGACCAGGGCAAGCGCAACTACTGGGGCTACAACTCCCTCGCGTTCTTCGCCCCGCACAACGGGTATGCCTCGCGGCCCGGCGGTGGGCGCCAGGTGCAGGAGTTCCGCGCGATGGTGAAAGCCCTGCACCGCGCGGGGATGGAAGTGATCCTCGACGTGGTCTACAACCACACCGCCGAGGGCAACCACATGGGCCCGACGCTGAGCTTCCGCGGCATCGACAACGCCGCGTACTACCGCCTCGGCGAGGACCCCCGCTACTACTACGACACCACCGGCACCGGGAACACCCTGCTGATGCGGCACCCGCACGTGCTGCAGATGATCATGGACTCGCTGCGGTACTGGGTGCTCGAGATGCACGTCGACGGTTTCCGCTTCGACCTCGCGGCCTCCCTGGCCCGCCAGTTCCACGAGGTGGACCGGCTCTCCGCGTTCTTCGACCTCGTGCAGCAGGATCCGGTCATCTCCCAGGTGAAGCTCATCGCGGAGCCGTGGGATCTCGGCGAGGGCGGGTACCAGGTCGGCAACTTCCCGCCGTTGTGGACCGAGTGGAACGGCAAGTACCGCGATGAGGTCCGCGACTTCTGGCGCGGTGAACCACACAGCCTGGGCGAGTTCGCCTCCCGGCTGACCGGGTCCTCCGACCTCTACCAGGGCGACGGCCGGCGGCCGTACGCGTCGATCAACTTCGTCACCGCCCACGACGGCTTCACATTGCGCGACCTGGTCTCCTACAACGACAAGCACAACGAGGCCAACGGCGAGGGAAACCGGGACGGCGAGAGCCACAACCGGTCGTGGAACTGCGGGGCGGAGGGCGAGACCGACGATCCCCAGGTGTTGGAACTGAGGCAGCGTCAGCAACGTAACTTCGTCGCGACCCTGTTCCTGTCCCAGGGCGTGCCGATGTTGTTGCACGGTGACGAACTCAGCCGGAGCCAGGGCGGCAACAACAACGTCTACTGCCAGGACAACGAGATCGCGTGGGTGGACTGGAGCAAGGTCGACACCGAGATGCTCGCCTTCACCCGTGCCGCCGCGGCCCTGCGGACCGACCACCCCGTGCTGCGCCGTCGCCGGTTCTTCTCGGGCACGAGCGTCGACGGGAACCTGCCGGACATCGCCTGGTTCACGCCCGGAGCAACGCCGATGACCGACGACGACTGGGCCACCGGCTACGCCAAGTCCGTCGCCGTGTTCCTCAACGGCAGCGCGATCTCCGAGGCCGGCTCGCACGGCGAGAAGCTCAGCGACGACTCCTTCTACCTCATCTTCAACGCCGGCCACGAGGACGTGGACTTCGCGCTGCCCGAGGAAAAGTTCGGCGACGCCTGGAGCGTGGTGCTGGACACGGCGGTGCCCGACGTCCGCGGGCGCACGTTGCAGCGCGCCGGAGAAAAGCTGACCATGCTCGGGCGTTCGCTGCTGGTGCTGCAGCGATGCTGACCATCCCGAACTCCACCTACCGCCTGCAGTTGCACAAGGAGTTCGGCTTCAGCGATGCGGCAGCGATCGTGGACTATCTGGCGGCGCTGGGGATCAGCCATCTCTACCTGTCGCCGGTGCTGGCCGCCGTCCCCGGCTCCACCCACGGTTACGACGTCGTCGATCACGATGAGTTGGCCCCCGACCTCGGCGGCGCCGACGGATTCCACGCGCTGGCCGCCGCGGCACGCGCGGCGGGACTGGGCATCGTGGTCGACGTCGTGCCCAATCACATGGCGCTGCCCACGCCGGCATGGCGCAACGCCCAACTGTGGTCGGTCCTGCGTGACGGTCCGCACTCCCCCTACGCGCGCTGGTTCGATGTCGACTGGACCACCCCGCAGCGGGCCATGCTCATGCCGTTGTTGGGGCGACGCATCTCCGAATGCCTGGACGACGGCGAGATCACCGTCGACCGCGACGGCTGCGCGGACGCACCCGACGACGGTCCGGTGTTGCGTTACTTCGACCACGTGCTGCCGATCCGCCCGGGCACCGAGGATCTGCCGTTGGAGGAACTGCTCGACCAGCAGTGGTACCGCCTGGCGTACTGGCGGGTGGGCGACGAAGAACTCAACTATCGCCGCTTCTTCGACGTCGGGACCCTCGCCGCGGTACGCGTCGAGGTGCCCGAGGTGTTCACCGAGTCGCACTACCTGCTCGGCGCGCTCGTGCGCGAGGGCGCGATCGACGGGCTGCGGATCGACCATCCCGACGGACTCGCCGACCCGGCCGAGTACCTGACCCGCCTTCAGGAACTGACCGACGGCTGCTGGGTTGTCGTCGAGAAGATTCTCGAGGGCGCCGAACCTCTCCCCCGGGACTGGGCCTGTCACGGGACCACCGGCTACGACGCCTTGCGTCGGGTCGGTGGCCTGTTCGTCCCCAAGGACGGATTCAGCGAGTTGCTCGAGGTCTACCACCGGTTCGTCGGGCGCAACGGGCAGCAGAGCTTCGAGGAGACGGTGACCGAGGCCAAGCGGCACGTCATCCGCACCAGCCTGTACGCGGAGGTCGTGCGGCTCACGTCGCTGGCCGCGGACATCTGCGGGGACAGCGTCCGTCTGCGTGACCACACGCGCCGCGGCATTGAGGAAGCGCTGATCGAGATCCTGGTCGCCTTCGACGTCTACCGGGCCTACGTCGTGCCGGGCACCGAGGCACCCGAGGACGCCGTGCGCACGGTGACCCGGGCCGCGGACGAGGCCAAGCGGACGCTCCCGGAGGAACGGCACGGCACCGTCGACCTGCTGGTCGACCTGGCGCTGGGCCGGGCCGGTCGGGACCGACGCCGCGACGAGTTCTGCGTCCGGTTCCAGCAGACCACCGGTCCCGCGATGGCCAAGGGAGTCGAGGACACCGCGGGATACCGGTGGTTCCCTCTGGTCTCGGTCAACGAGGTCGGCGGGCATCCGGGCGCACCTGCGGTGACGCCCGGTCAGTTCCACGCCTGGGCGGGCGAACTGCAGCGGTCCTGGCCGCAGACCATGACGACGTTGTCCACGCACGACACCAAACGCGGCGAGGACGTCCGAGCCCGGTTGGCCGTACTGGCCGAGCTGCCCGCCGAATGGTCGGACGTCGTGGGCACTTGGGACTCCTTGGCCGTCCCGCACCGCAGCCCCGCCGGTCCCGACCTGGTCACCGAGTATCTGTTCTGGCAGACCATGCTCGGCGCCTGGCCTATCGACGCGGATCGCCTGGTCGCCTACCTGGAGAAGGCGATGCGCGAGGCCAAGGTGCACACCACCTGGACCGAGCAGAACGCCGAGTACGAGCAGGCGGTCACCGGCTTCGCCCGTTCCGTCCTCGCCGATCCCCGAATCATCGCGGCCGTCGAGGAGTTCGCCGCTCGCCTGGCCCCGCACGCCCGGGTGGTGAGTCTGAGTCAGAAACTCCTGCAGCTCACCATCCCCGGGGTCCCCGACGTCTACCAGGGCGCGGAGTTCACCACGCTCAGCCTCGTCGACCCGGACAACCGTCGCCCGGTCGACTTCTCGGCCCGCGTGAGCACCTTCGCCGCCCTGAACGCCGGCGAGGCCCCCAAGGACCTGGACGCCGAGAAGCTCTGGGTCACCAGCCGCGCCCTGCGGGTCCGCCGCGATCGGCCGGAGTGCTTCGACGCGGAGTCGGCGTACCGGGCGCTGGAAACCGGCTCGGAGCATCTCGTCGGATTCGTGCGCGCCGCCGCCGGCGGACCGAACCGCGTCGCGGTGCTCAGCACCCGGCTACCTGTCGCCCTGACCGAGGCCGGCGGCTGGGGCGAGACCACCGTCGACCTGTCTGACGGCACCTGGACCGACGTCCTGACCCACCGTCAGGTCACCGGCACGGTAAGGGTTTCCGAGCTCCTGGACGCCTTCCCCGTGGCTCTGCTGACCTCCGCCTGACCCGGCCGTCCCTTGGTCGTGCGGTCATTGCTGACCGCACGACGACGGCCGCGAGTGCGCATGTCAGTCGTTGTGGTTCCACAAACCCGGACAAATCGGGCAGGTTTACAACCTTTACGCACGACGTGCGCAATGGTTGTAGGCCCCGTCAGAACCGGGAGACGTCGACGAGTTTGTCGGGTTGCTGGTCGGGGTCGGTGTCGTCCTCCCAATCGCTCCCGGCGGCCTGCTTCAGGCCCGCGGCGACCTGGCCGGGGGTGGCCTGGCCCTTGCGGGCGATGAACAGCGCGGCGGCGCCGGCGACGTGTGCGGCGGCTTGCGAAGTGCCGGACAACGTCGCGTATTGGCCGTCGAGCCAGGTCGACTTGATGCAGACGCCCGGGGCGATGAGGTCGATCACCGAGCCGTAGTTGGAGAACGTCGCGAATTCGTCGTCGTCCCCGCCGGTGCAGTCCTCCGGGGCGTCGGCCATCCCACCGGGGCGGCCGTCGTAGTCGGCCAACGCTGACACGGTGATGACCTCGTCGTAGGAGGCCGGGGTGTACTCGGCGGCGTCGGCGCCGTCGTTGCCGGCCGCCGCGACGTAGGTGACCCCGGCCGCGACCGACGTGCACACCGCCTGGTGCAGGGCGCCGTCGAGACAACCACCGTCGTAGTCGATACCGATCAGGCTCATGTTCGCGACGTCGATGGTCGAGGCGTTGCGCGTCACCCAGTCCACACCGCAGGCCAGGGTCCCGGCGCTGCCGTCACCGAACGCGTCGAGGACCCGTACTCCCCAGACCCGTGCGCCCGGCGCAACCCCGACGACACCGAAGTCGTTGTCCTTCGCGGCGACGATGCCGGCGATCTGGGTGCCGTGCCCGCGCTGGTCCTCCCAGGAGGCGTCTCCGGACACGCAGTCGTAGCCACCGGCGACGTTGAGATCGGGATGGTCCTTGTCGATGCCCGTGTCCAGGATCGCGACGTCGGCGTCGACCGCACCGAGGCGGTTGCTCACGGCGTTGGCGAGGGTCGGCGGCCCACCGACGCGGGCCACGCCGGTCGGGGTCTCCTGCGCGGCGGCCCGCACGACCCGGTCCGGGCGCACCGTACGCACCCGCGGGTCGGCTGCGACGCGCGTCGCGGTTGCGGTGTCCATCCACGCGGTGTAGCCGCTCAGCGCCGAACTGAGGACGTGCCGCACCTCGACACCCCAGGCGCCGTGGTCCCGCGCGATCGCCGCGGGATCACCGTCGCGCACCGAGACGATCCAGGCACCCGGGATGACCGCACCGGTCGCCAGGGTGCGCAGATCCACCTCCGGCAGCGACTCGGTCGCCCGCGCGCTCACCGCCGGTGCCAGCGCCGCCGATGCCAGCAGCACCACAGCCGTCGAAGCCCTCCCCAGGCTTCGTCGACCTCGTGCCGACCCCCCACGCATGTCTGCCTCCGCATCCGACCGGGCCCGGACAGTATCTCGATCGACCCTGGGAGGGAGGGCTCACAGGCTTGTGACGCGCCCGACGGGTTTGCGCAGGCCGCAAAGCTGACAGTGTCCTGATGTGCACTCATTCCGCGTCTGGACCCCCACTGCGCAAGCCGTCGACCTGATCCGCAACGGCGAGAAAATCTCGTGCGACCGCGGCGACGACGGGTGGTGGACCGCCCCGGGACCGCCGCCCGAACACGGCGATCGCTACGGCTGGGTCGTCGACGGGAACGGTCCCCTGCCCGACCCCCGCACCTACCGGCAACCCGACGGGGTGCACGGGCTGAGCGAGGTCTACCACCAGGACCGCTACATCTGGAACGACGCCGCCTGGCGCGGCCGTGCGCTGCCGGGCGCGGTCACCTACGAGCTGCACATCGGCACGTTCACCCCCGAGGGCACCTTCGACGCCGCGATCGAACGCCTCGACCACCTCGTCGACCTCGGCATCGACCTCGTCGAGGTCATGCCGGTCGCCCCCTTCCCCGGGGTGCACGGCTGGGGCTACGACGGGGTCGCCCCGTTCGGGGTGCACGAGCCCTACGGCGGTCCCGACGGACTCAAGCGCTTCGTCGACGCCTGCCACCAGCGCCGGCTGGGCGTCGTGCTCGACGTCGTCTACAACCACCTCGGACCGGCCGGGAACTACCTCGGTTCCTTCGGTCCGTACTTCACCGACAAGCACCACACCCCGTGGGGCGCGGCGGTGAACCTCGACGACGCCGGGTCCGATGAGGTCCGCCGCTACATCATCGACAACGCCTGCGGCTGGCTGCGCGACTACCACGTCGACGGTCTGCGCCTGGACGCCGTGCAGACCCTGCACGACGACCGCGCGGTGCACCTGCTCGCCGAACTGACCGCGGCGGTCGACGCCTTGTCCGCGGCGGAGGGCCGTCCGCTGTTCCTCGTCGCGGAGACCGACCGCAACGACCCTCGGACCATCACTCCGCGGGAGGCCGGCGGCCAGGGTCTGCACGGTATGTGGGACGACGACGTGCACCACGCCCTGCACGCGTTGCTGACCGGGGAACGCCAGGGCTACTACGACGACTTCGGGTCCTTGGAATGCCTCGCCTCCGCGTTGACGCGGGCGTTCTGGCACGACGGGCGGTACTCGACGTTCCGCGGCCGTCGTCACGGGGCGCCGGTGGATCCGCGGACCGTGCCGGGACATCGCTTCGTGGTCTCGTTGCAGACGCACGATCAGGTGGGCAACCGCGCCCGCGGGGATCGCATCTCGATGCTGACCACGCAGGGCAGGACGCAGATCGGGGCGGCGCTGCTGCTCTGCTCGCCGTTCTCGCCGATGTTGTTCATGGGCGAGGAGTGGGGCGCCTCGACGCCGTGGCAATACTTCACCGACCATCCCGAACCGGAACTCGCCACCGCGGTACGCGACGGCCGGCGCGCGGAGTTCGCCGATCACGGCTGGGACCCGACCGACGTCCCCGACCCGCAGGACCCCGAGACCGTCGGGCGCTCTCGTCTGAACTGGTCCGAACTCGATCAGGAACCGCACACGCAGCTGCTCGCCTGGTACCAGGCACTACTGCACCTGCGGCGGGAGCACCCGGATCTGACGGACCCTCGGCTGGACCGCACCTCGGCCCGGTACGAGCCGTCCGCGGAGTGGTTCGTGCTGCACCGCGGCTCTGTGCGGGTCGTCGTGAACTTCTCCGGCCGCGCGCAGGAGGTACCGCTGGACGGGGCGTTGCAGGCGGTGCTGTTGACTTCCGCCGTGCCTCCCGCCGCGGTCCACCGCTCCCCGATCAGCCGCCGTCATCCCTCCGACGTCCCCGTGGCCGTGGGTGCGACCACCCTGCGTGCGGGCCCGGAGTCCGTCGCGATCGTCGAGGTGGCCTGAGTTGTCCGACGTTCGTCTGCTCTCGGGCGGCGGCGAGGCACTGGATCTCGCGGCGCTCGCCGCGGCGTACGCGTACCCCGTCGACCCGCCGGGCGGATGGTGGCTGCGCGCCAACATGGTCAGCACGGTCGACGGTGCCGCTGTCGCACCTGAGGGGGTCACGAAGGGGATCTCCTCGGACAACGACCGCGCGGTCCTCGCCCTGTTGCGCGGCCTGGCCGACGTCGTCCTCGTGGGCGCCGCCACGGCCGTCAAGGAGAACTACGGTCCGGAGCGGGCGCGCCCCGAGTACGCCGCGCTGCGGGAAGCCGCCGGCCAGGCGCCCATCCCGACGATGGCGCTGACCTCCAGCAAGCTCGACCTGGATCTCGATGCGAAGGTGTTCCGGGACGCGCACCCCGACGCGCGCACGATCCTGCTGACCACCGAAGCCGCTCCCCCCGATCGGGTGCGTGCCGCCCGCGAGGTCGCCGACGTCGCGATCGTCGGCTCGCGCTACGTCGACCCCGCCGCCGCCGTTGCCGCCCTCGTCGAGCGGGGGCACCGTCGCATCCTCAGTGAGGGCGGGCCGCACCTGCTCGCGAGCATCGTCGCCGCGGGCGTCCTGGACGAGCTGTGCCTGACCGTCTCCGCGACCATGCTGGGCGGCGACGCCTTCCGCATCCTCAACGGCGCCGCAATCCCCGACCCGCCGCAGTTACGCGTAGGCCACGTCCTCTCCGACGGCGCGGACCTCTTCCTCCGCTACCTCCGCACCCCGACGCGGACCTAACAACCCTTACGCACGACGTGCGCAAGGGTTGTAAATGTGTCCGATTTGTCCGGGTTTGTGGAACCACAACGAATGACATGCCCCCGTCCGACGGCTCCTACGACGAGCGGATGAGCCTCAGGATTTCGCCGCCGTCCGCGCCGTAGACCACGAGAACGTCGCCATCCATCCCGATGGCCGCGCCGCCGAGGGGGTGCAGCCGGGCGCACGACTCGTCCTGCCCGCGGTTGATCACCTGAGCCAAGGCACCGCCGCCGAGCGCCCAACTCCCCGTGTACTTGTTGCAGCCGTCGTAGGCCCGGTAGCGACCGGTCGTCTCGGCACCCAGGGACGGACCGCTGATCCAGCCCGAACTGGCCGGGGTCTCCCCGACGTACTCCCAATCACCGATCACGCCGGCCGTCTCGGCCGGGCGCACGCCCGCCGGGAGCACAGGCCCCGCGTCCAGAGCGGCTCGCTGCACGGCGTCGACCGTCGGCGCTTCGCCGAGGTGCTTGACGATCGCCGCGGGAAGCTTGGCGGCCGGCGTCAGCCGGACAACGATCTTGCCGGCCGCGTCGCGGACGATGCGCCGGTCACCGTCGACGTCGAAGCGGTTGGCGCTTGCGACCCAATACGGCGTCACATCCGCGTACGAGGCGTCGTTCGGGTAGCACGAGCTCCTGCCAGGCAACAGATCGCCGACGAACAGCCCACCGACCGCACCGTCCCACGTGCCGTCGATGACGCCGCACTCCAGGACCAGTTCCAGGCGCCCGTCGGCGTACACGTTCGCGACGGAGACCCGTTCGTCGGCGGAGTCCTGGACCCTCCACCGGCCGACGAGCGCCGACGGCGGCGCGGCCTCGCTCGCACGCGCGGGAGCCGCCGGTTCCGACGTGGCCGTCGGCCCCTGCGTGGCAGTCGGCTTCGCAGTCGCCGCACCCGCTCTGACCAGTCGGCGGACCTCGTCACCGGTGGCGTCGTGAAGGACGAGCGCGCCCTCGTCGATCCCGGCCGCGCGCGCCTCGTAGGGCAGCGCATCGACGTTGTCGCAGCCGATCTGCGTCTGGGGGCCGCTGGTCGCGATCAGTGCGCCCTCGCGCGCGGCCCAGCGGCCGCCCGATCCGTTGCATCCGTCGGAGCCCTTGTACGTGCCGTCGTCGTCGAACTCGACGTAGACCTTCTCGCGCTTCGGGAGTTCCCATCGCCCGATCAGGTCCGACGCCCCGGCCGGGTCCACGTCGTCGGGCAGGTTCGGCGGCGCGTCCAGCCGCACCCGCGCCTGCTCGTCGAGGGTGGGGACCTCGGCGACCGTCTCCGACACCGTGTCCGCGACCTCGGGGCGCTCCGAGGTCCGCTCGAGGCGCACCAGCACGCTGCCCCCGGCGTCCAGCAGACTGCGCCGCTCCCCGTCGAGGGCGAACCCGCGAGCCGCAGCGACCCAGCCCGGCGCCACCGACTTCCACTCGACGCCGTCGGGGAAGCACTGGCCGCTCCCGCCGCTGGAATCCGCGACGAACAGGCCGCCGGTCGCGCCGTCCCACCCGCCGCTGAGCACGCCGCAGGCGAGGAAGATGTCCATGCCACCACCGGCCGACAGGTTCACCACGGCCTGGCGATCGTCCGCCGAGTCGTCGACGGTCCACTGCCCGACGAGCGCCGACGGGACGGCAGACGCGTCCGGCGCGTCGGTGGGACCGGCCTCGACCTCGACCCGGTCGGTGGTCTCCGCGCATCCGGCGAGCACGACCACCAGCACCGCACAAGCCGCGCTCAGGTGCCTGAACCGACGCATACCCGCCCCCGTGGATCATCCGATGGTGCACTGCTTCGACGCGTGGGACGTCGAAGACGTTCACCTCACGGACCGATGCGCCCCGCGAGGACGTCGCCGAGGTCGAAGCTGACGGGCTCCTCGAGCTGTTCGTACGTGCACGATGACGGCTCCCGGTCCGGGCGCCAACGGACGAACTGGGCGGTGTGCCGGAAGCGGATGCCTTCCATGTGGTCGTACTTGACCTCGACGACGAGTTCCGGGCGCAGCGGTGTGAAGGAGAGGTCCTTGCCCGCGGCCCACCGGCTGCCCTCGGCCTCCCGCGGGGTGCGGGTGCCGGCCTCCTGCTCGGCCCAGGCCCACGGGTGCCCGTCCCAGTCGCAGACGAGCTCCTGCAGCTCCTCGAACAGCTCTTTGCGCCGCGCCATCGGGAATGCCCCGATGACTCCGACGCTGGCGAGCGTCCCCTCGGCGTCGTAGAGCCCCAGCAGCAGGGACCCGATCGTTTCCGGCCCGGACTTGTGCGTCCGGTACCCGGCGACGACGCAGTCCGCGGTCCGCTCGTGCTTGATCTTGAACATCGTGCGCTTGTCCGGGGTGTAGACGCCCGCGGTCGGTTTCGCGATGACGCCGTCCAGCCCTGCGCCCTCGAACTGGTTGAACCACTCCGCGGCCATGGCCGGGTCGGAGGTCATCGGAGTCAGGTGCACCGGCGACGGCACGCCGGCCAGCGCCTGCTCGAGCCGCGCGCGACGCTTCGCGAACGGCAGGTCCATCAGGTTGTCGTCACCGATCGCCAATGCGTCGAAGGCGACGAAGTGCGCGGGCGTCGTCTCGGAAAGCATCTTGACCCGACTCGCTGCCGGGTGGACGCGCTGCTGCAGCACCTCGAACTCCAGCCGCACCCCGTCCGCGTCCGGGACGATGATCTCCCCGTCCAGCACGCACCGCTCCGGCAGCAGCTCCTTGAACGCCGCGACGAGCTCCGGGAAGTACCGGACCAGCGACTTGGTGTTGCGGCTGCCGATCTCGACGTCGTCCCCGTCGCGGAAAACGATCGCGCGGAACCCGTCCCACTTGGGTTCGAAGCCGAAGTCCCCGGTCGGGATCTCGGGTACGGACTTGGCGAGCATGGGCAGGACGGGCGGCATCACGGGAAGGTCCACGCGCGCCATCCTGCCCCGGGCGGCCGCTCGCCCGTGAGCGATGGGTCACGCCTGAGCGGAGACCCCGCGCAGCGCTGTCACAGCTGGGGCTGGTGATCACAAAGTGACGTGACTAGGTGCGCCCTTCACCCTTTACACAGCTCAAAAGCCACATACTGTGACCGACGGGACTCCTGGGTCACACGCCCACGTCACGTCCGATTCTGGGGAGGGTCGCGGGTGCGAGGGTTCAGGTTGAAGGTCGGCGCAGCAGGTCTGGCTGCCGTCACGGCGGCGTCGGTGTTCCCGCTGGGGGCTCTCGACGCCCGCGCGGAGGCACGCGCCAAGGGTGACCCGACCGAGTACGTGGTGCTCTTCCGCGACGCCGCCAAGGCCCGCGCCGCACACGCGGCGATCAAGGCCGCGGGCGGGCGCATCCTGTCCGAGAACAAGGCCGTGGGCACCGCCCTGGTACGCACCACCGATCCGGACTTCGCCTCGCTGGTCCGCCGCGGCGGCGCCGTGTTCGGTGCCGCGCACAACCGGCCGATCGGCAAGTCCGAGAACCCGCGCCGTGACCTCGTCGAGCGTCTCTCCCCCGCCGACCGTGCACTGGCCGCCGAGCGCGCCCGCAACGGTGACTACAAGGTCGTCACCGCCCAGGTCGCCCCGCAGGATCTGGTGCCCGGCGCCGAGGCCACGCCCGTCGCGCCCGAGCCGTTGAGCGGCCGCCAGTGGGACATGGCGATGATCGGCGCCACCTCCACCGGCTCCTACGCCCGTGAGCCCGGTGACAAGCGGGTCCGCGTCGGCATCATCGACACCGGCATCGACGCCACCCACCCCGACATCGCCCCGAACCTCGACGTCGCCGCGTCGCGCAACTTCACCACCGACATCCCCGAGGCCGACGGGCCGTGCGAGGTCGTCGGCTGCAAGGACGCCCCCGGCACCGACGACAACGGCCACGGCACCCACGCCGCCTCCACCGTCGCCTCCCCCCTCAATGGCCTCGGCATCGCCGGGGTCGCGCCGGGCGTCACCCTCGTCGACGTACGGGCGGGTCAGGACTCCGGCTTCTTCTTCCTCCAGCCCGTCGTCGACGCGATCACGTACTCCGCGGACGCCGGCATCAACGTCATCAACATGAGCTTCTTCGTCGACCCGTGGTTGTTCAACTGCACGAACAACCCGAAGGACTCCGCCGAGGCGCAGACCGAGCAGAAGACCATCGTCGAGGCCATGCAGCGGGCGATCGACTACGCCATCGGCAAGGGCGTCACCCCGATCGCGTCGATGGGCAACGAGGGCACCGACCTCGGCAAGCCCACCTCCGACGACAAGAGCCCCGGCTACCCCGTCGGCAAGGCGTATCAGCGCAGCGTCGACAACAACTGCCTCAACGTCCCGACCGAGACCGAGGGCGTCATCTCGATCTCCTCGCTCGGCCCGTCGGGCCGTAAGGCGTACTACTCGAACTACGGCCTCGAGCAGACCGACTTCGCCGCACCCGGTGGCGACGCGTTCGACACCCCCGACGGCAAGGTGAACCCGACCGCGCAGATCCTCGCGGCGTACCCGGAGAAGGTCGGCCGGGCCCTCGGTGACATCGACGCCCAGGGCGAGCCGACCACCCCGTTCGTGGTGAAGGACTGCAAGGACACCGTCTGCGCGTACTACCAGTACCTGCAGGGCACCTCGATGGCCGCGCCGCACGCCGCCGGCGTCGCGGCTCTGGCGGTCAGCCGCTTCGGGTCCGTCGAGGGCGACCGTCTGGTGCTCGAGCCGAAGGTCACCGAGTCCAGCATCGCGCTGGGCGCGGACCGGCGCTCCTGCCCGCGGCCCAAGGAGCAGACCTACACGATCAACAGCGCCGACGGCACCCGCACGGTCCAGGCGACGTGCGACTCCGACCTGAGCAACTCCGGCTTCTACGGCCGCGGCGTCGTCACCGCGGGCACCCTGCTCGTGGTGCCGAAGATCAGCCCGAACAACGAGCCCCAGGCTCCGGCTCCGGCGCCCACCGCCCCGACCACGCCCGCGCCTCCGGCGCCTCCGGCGGAGCCCGGTGCTCCCGCGCCCAGCGCGGACCCGAGCGCGCCCGCGCCCGCCCCGCAGCCGCCGACGCCCGGCACCGGACCGGAACTGCCCCAGGAGCCGGCTCCGAGCGAGCCGCCGCCCGCGGCCGGTCCGCCGGACCCGCCGACCGCCCCGGCACCGCCCACTCCCGACGACGGAGCGGCACCGCCCGACGGCAGCGAACCGACCCCCGTTCCGACCCCGGAACCGTCCGAGCCGACCGGCGTCACCAACCCGCCCGTCGACGCCCCGGCGGACCCGCCGCCCGCCGACGAGCCCCCGGACCCGGCCGCACCGCCCGCTCCTTAGTCCGCGGCCACCTCGTCCGGGTTGGGCTTGCGAGCCCGACTCGGCTGCACCCGCTTGGGTTCGCCCTTCATCTTCGGGTACTCCGGCGGGTAGGGCATGTCGGTGAGGCCCTCGTCGGCGTCACGGGCGTACCACTCCAGCAACGGCGACAGATCGTGCTCGACGTCGTTGATCGCGGCGTGCAGGTCGCCACGCTCGGCGAAGCGCGCGGGCACGGTGCGCACGGTGAACTGATCCGGCGTCACCTCGGGAAGCTCGTCCCACTCGACGGGGGTGGACACCGTCGCGTTCGGCTTCGGACGGATCGAGTAGGCACTCGCGATCGTGCGATCCCGTGCGTTCTGGTTGTAGTCGACGAACACCGCCTCCCCCCGCTCCTCCTTCCACCACTTGGTGGTCACCCGGCCGGGCATGCGGCGTTCCAGTTCGCGACCGAAGGCGATCGCGGCGTGCCGGACGTCGGTGAAGGTCCAGCGCGGCTGGATGCGGACGTAGATGTGGATTCCACGTCCGCCGGAGGTCTTCGGGAAGCCGATCCAGCCCAGGTCGGCCAGCACCTCACGCGCGCAGCCGGCGACCTCGACGGCGTCGGCGAAGTCGGTCCCCGGCTGCGGGTCCAGGTCGATGCGCAACTCGTCCGGCGCCTCGACGTCGAACCGGCGCACGGGCCACGGGTGAAAGGTGATCGTTCCCAGATTTGCGCAGTACGCGACGGTCGCCAGCTCGGTCGGGCAGATCTCGTCGGCGGTGCGCCCGGAGGGGAACTTGATCTCCGCGGTCACGACCCACTCGGGGGCGCCCTTGGGCACCCGTTTCTGGTAGAACGCGTCACCGTGCGGGTCCGCTCGGGTGGCCTGCTTGGCGCCCTCGAAGACCCCGCCCGGCCACCGCTCGAGGGTCGTCGGCCGATCCCCCAACGCGCGCAGGATGCCCTCGCCGACGGAGAGGTAGTACTCGACCATCTCCCGCTTGGTGATCCCCGGCCCGGCGAAATAGATCTTGTCCGGGTTGCTGAGCTTGACCAGCCGCTCGCCGACCTGCAGCTCCACGAAGGGTGACGCCATACTCCGACGCTATGTCATGGCTCCGTAAGCGCCCCTTCCGCACACGCCGCCATCCCAGAGGGTTGAATGCAGACATGACGACGTATCCGGTGACCAAGACCGACGACGAGTGGCGCAAGGAGCTCAGCCCGGAGGAGTACCACGTACTCCGTGAGGCAGGCACCGAGCGCCCGTGGTCCGGCGAGTACAACGACACGAAGACCGTCGGGGTCTACAACTGCCGCGCCTGCGGCTCCGAGCTGTTCCGCTCGACCACGAAGTTCGACTCGCACTGCGGGTGGCCTTCGTTCTACGACCCGAAGGACTCCGACGCCGTCGAGGAGATCGAGGACGTCTCCCACGGCATGCGCCGCGTCGAGGTCCGCTGCAAGAACTGCGGCGGGCACCTCGGCCATGTCTTCCCCGACGGCCACGACCAGC
This sequence comes from uncultured Actinomycetota bacterium, assembly GCA_963703165.1. Classification (GTDB taxonomy): domain Bacteria; phylum Actinomycetota; class Actinomycetes; order Sporichthyales; family Sporichthyaceae; genus JBQTKD01. Next base: position 4,878,052 of record OY969798.1, on the reverse strand, counting down.
CCACCGGCCTGCGCTACTGCATCAACTCGTTGAGCATCAAGCTCGAGCCCGAGGCCTGACCGACGCCGCGAGCGCAAACGATCCAGGTTGCAACTGGAGTGACGACTTTCGGCCCGGCCGAGTCACACGCGTTTCAACGTGGATCGTTTACGCGTCCGGGTCCCTTGGTGAACCCTGGCAACGGGTGCGTGGGCGGCAATCGCGGCGCAACAGTTCAGAAACGAACCCTCGATGTACTGCGGGCATGCCCGAGCAGTTCGAGTCGGAGGACCCGCTCTCCGTCGCGCTGCTCACCGACTCGACCCGACCGCGCGGCCCTGTGGTGCACACCCTGGCCTTGGGCGAGGCGCTCGCGGCCGCCGGGCAGGACGTCACCGTGTGGGCGCTGGGCCGCGGCGGGGACGCCGGGTTCTTCCGGCCCGTGGACTCCCGGGTCGAGGTGCGGGTGATCCCGGTCGACGACGTCGCCGACGAGCCACTGCGCACCCGCCTGATCCGGTTCATCGCCGCCATGGCCGAGGCCTTCGACGGGCGCGGCGCCGACATCGTGCACGCGCAGGACCTCACCACCGCGAACGCCGTCGACGACTGCATCCGCACGGTGCATCACCTGGACACCTTCGGGACCAAGCAGATGCTCGCATTCCACGACCGCGCCATCACCCGGCCCCGCACGCTGGTCTGCGGCTCGCACGCCGTCGCGGGGCAGGTGAGCAGCGGATTCGGGCGCACACCGATCGTGATCCCGAACGGCGTGGACACGCACCGGTTCACCCGGGCCGCCGCCCGGGGCCCGGTCGCCATCGCGACCCGGGACGCCTGGCGCCGGAAGCTGGGCCGCTACGTCCTCACCGTCGGCGGGATCGAGCCACGCAAAGGTTCCATCGATCTGCTGCACGCGATGGCGGCGCTGCGTCGGTCCATACCCGACGTGCAGCTGGTGATCGCCGGCGGGGAGAAAGTCTCCGACCACCACGAATACCGCGCCGAGTGGGAGGCCGCTGCCGAAGAACTCGGCCTGGCCCCGGTGGTGCTGGGTCCGGTCTCGCATCGCGAGTTGCCCGCCCTGGTGGCCGCGGCGGACGTGTTCGCGTTCCCGTCCATCAACGAGGGCTTCGGGCTGGCCGGCATGGAGGCACTGGCGGCCGGGGTACCGCTCGTGGTGTCCGACTTGCCGGTGATGCGGGAGGTCTACGGGTCGGCGGCCAGGTTCGGCGCCACCCCCGCGGACTTCGCGAACCACCTCTCCGCCGCGCTGCGCGAGCCGGACCCGGAGCGTCGGGCGACCGGCGAGGCGCTGGCGGCTCGGCACACCTGGTCCGCCGCCGCCACAGCGCACCTGCGGCTCTACCACCAGGTGCGCGCCGCCTGGTGATCAGCCGTTGGACTCCAGCACCACCTGATGGGGCTCGACGTCGGTCCGCAGCCCCCGCCACACCGGAGCACGCAGCCTCCCGTCGTGCGTCCACTCGGTGAAGGCGACCTCCCCCACCAGGATCGGCTGGACCCAGACCGCCTCGGCGGCGTCGACCCGGGGAACGCTTGCCCCGAAGGGGCTCTCGGCCGTGCCGATCTGCTGGAGCGTGGCGAGCATCGTCCGGCGGTCCGCATGGGTCCAGCCCGTCCCGACGCGTCCGCAGTACCGCAGTCCACCGGCAGGGTCGGGGATCCCGACCAGCAGCGATCCCATCCCGCCGGCCAGTCCCCCGCGACCCGGCCGCCACCCACCGACCACCACCGCCTGCGTGGCCACGTGCTTGATCTTGATCCACGCCGTCGACCGTCGTCCCGGTTCGTAACGGGCCGTCAGAAGCTTCGCCACGACGCCTTCCAGCCGTTGCGAGCTGCTCATCTCCAGGGCCTCGGCACCCGCACCCGGCAGAGTAGGGCGGCACCTGCCACGACGGACCCGCCAGGCGCCAGTTCCTCCAGCGCCACGCGTCTGGCGGTCCAGGACATCCCGGTGAGATCGCGCCCGCCCAGCCGCAGGACGTCGAAGCCGAACCACGCGATCTTCGCCCGCTGCCCCTGTCCTCGTCGCTGCAGGGCCCCGAAGCTGACCCGACCGTCCGGATCGAACGCGACGACCTCGCCGTCGAGGATCGAGTCCGACGGCACGACCGCTGCGAGGCCCGCCAGTTCCGGGAACGCGGCGGTGGTGTCCTTCGCCGTGCGCGACCAGAGCCGGACCTTCCCGCCCTGCACGCGCGATCAGGGTGCGGAACCCGTCCCACTTCATCTCGAAGGCGTAGCGGTCCTCGTCGGCCGGTCCGGGCAACGGCCCGGCGGTCGCCAACATGGGACGCGGTGGCTCCTCCACGCCCCCATCCTCGCAACTTCTGACGGCGTGTGGGGCTATCGGAGCCCGCCGATAGCCCCACACGCCGGCGGAAGATGGATCCCGGGTGGCTCAGGCGCAGGCGATGCAGGTCCGTGCCACGGGTCGGGCTTCGAGCCGGGCCTCGGCGATGGGCTTGCCGCACCGCTCGCAGGCGCCGTAGGTCCCGGCGGCCAGCCGTCCGCGTGCAGCCTCGATCTCCGTCAGTTGCGCGAGCGAGTCGTCGAGCAGCGACTTGGTCCGGGCCCGGTCGTAGGCAGTGGTGCCTTCCGGGTCGTGCTCGTCGTCGGTGGTGGCCCCGATGGCCGCGTCGTACTGCTTCAGGTCACCCTGCAGCCCGTCGACACGGCTCCGCGTCTCGGCCTCGACGACGTCCAGCAGTTCCCCTGCGTCCACCGGAACCTCCATCCTCTGCAGCGTTGCGCGCCCATCCACCCTACGGGCAGGCGCGCAACGCTGCAGAAGATGAGTGTGGGTCAGAACCTGTCGGTGGTCATCCGCACCATGTCTGCATCACTCTCGAGGAGGCAGTCATGTCCGACCTACCCGCCCACTGGCTCTACCCCGTCAACACCACCACCGACTCCTGGGTCGACACCCTCGACGGCCCGGAACCCGTGACTCCTGACGCGTTCCGGCGCCTCGACTTCGAACGGCAGGCGTTCTGGGACCTCTCATCCGGCTACCGCGCCATGCGGGCGGACGACCTGCTGTGGGTCTACTTCGCCCGGCCCGAGAAGACGGTCGGCGCCCTGGGTCGCGTCTGCGAGGTACGCGAGAACGTCAGCGGCACGGGGTACGAGGTGGTGCTGGCCTGGGAACGGACCGCCACCGTCGCGCTGCGCACGACTCCCATCCCGCTCGCGATGCTCGGCCGCGCACCCCGCTCCGTGCACCGGGCGGACACCGACCAGGCCGACACCCTGCAGACCTGGGTGCGCGATCTCCTGGAGTGCCGAACCTAGAAGGGCCTTCGGCGTAAATCAGGCCGTCGTGAGCGGGAGGAGCTTGGGCGCGGAGGTGAACGCCTTGTGCGAGAGGGCGGTGCGATCGGGGTCCACCGGGCCGTACTTGGTGGTGCGCTGGCGGACCGGGCGGCCGATGCCGGTGGCGATCTCCTCGATCTCGGCGGGGGTCTTCACCGAGCCGTGCTCGGAGCCGGCCATGCGGGAGATGGTCTCCTCCATCAGCGTGCCGCCGAGGTCGTTGACGCCGGCGCGCAGCATGGTGCGGGTGCCCTCGGTGCCGAGCTTCACCCACGAGGTCTGGATGTTGTGGATGCGCCCGTGCAGCAGCAGACGCGCCATGGCGTGCACAGCGAGGTTGTCGCGCTGGGTCGGGCCTGTGCGGGCGACGCCGGCGAGGTAGATCGGCGCCGAGTGGTGCACGAACGGGAGCGGCACGAACTCGGTGAAGCCGCCGGTCTGGTCCTGCAGCTTGGCGAGCAACTTCAGGTGCGCGACCCAGTGGTGCGGGGCGTCGACGTGGCCGTACATCATCGTGGAGGACGAGCGAATGCCGAGTGAGTGTGCGGTGGTGACGACCTCGATCCAGGCCGACGTCGGCAGCTTGCCCTTGGTCAGGACCCAGCGGACCTCGTCGTCGAGGATCTCCGCGGCGGTGCCGGGGATCGTGTCGAGCCCGGCCTCCTTCGCCGCGGTCAGCCACTCCGGATGGACAGGCCGGTGCGGGTGGCGCCGTTGACGATCTCCATCGGGCTGAAGGCGTGCACGTGCATCTCCGGCACGCGGCGCTTCACCTCGGCGGCGATGTCGAAGTACGCGGTGCCGGGCAGGTCGGGGTCGATGCCGCCCTGCATGCAGACCTCGGTGGCGCCGTACTCCCACGCCTGCGCGGCCCGATCCCCCACCTGGGCAAGGGAAAGCGAGTACGCGTCGGCGTCGGTGCGCCGCTGCGCGAAGGCGCAGAAGCGGCAGCCGGTGTAGCAGACGTTGGTGAAGTTGATGTTCCGGTTGACGACGTAGGTGACCTCGTCGCCGGAGACGTCGTGGCGGATGCGGTCGGCCAGGTCGAGCAGTGCGGCGAGCGCCGGGCCCGTCGCAGGTCATCAGCGTGAGCGCCTGATCATCCGTCAGATCCGCAGGCGACTTCTCCGCCGCCCGCAACGCGGCGGCGACGTCACCCGGAAGCCGCTCCGGCGCCGACGCGATGCCGCACCGCCTCCTCGCGGACCGCGTCCCAGTCGCCGTAGGCGGCGTCGAAGTCCGACCGGGTCTCGGTCAGGCGACCCTCGGAGTCGATCGCGGTGTGCAGGTCGGTGCGGCCGCTGCCGTCGGCACCCCACTCGGGGTCCGGCTCCTGCCACGGCAGGCCGACGGCCACCGGGCCGGGCAGGGACAAGCCCGTCGCCGGGTCGGTCAGCGCGCGCACGTGCGGCATGATCCGCGGGTCCAGCCAGGGCTCGCCGGCGCGGACGTACTCCGGGTGGATGGTGAGGCGCTCGGCCAGGGTGAACCCGGCGTCCTCGGTCGCCTTGCGCAGCACGTCGATCGCCGGCCAGGGCCGCTCGGGGTTCACGTGATCCGGGGTCAGCGGCGAGACGCCGCCCCAGTCGTCGACGCCGGCAGCCAGCAACGGGGCGAGGTCCTCCGGAGCAGAAAGGTTCGGCGGAGCCTGCACGCGCGCCTTCGGCCCGAGGATGACGCGGGTGGTGGCGATCGCGGCGAGGTATTCCTCGACCTCGGCGTCGGGCCAGGACCGCATCGCGGTGTCCGGCTTCGCGCGGAAGTTCTGGATGATCGTCTCCTGGATGTGCCCGTAGGCACGCGCGACCTTGCGGATCGCGAACATCGATTCAGCGCGCTCGGTCAGCGTCTCGCCGATGCCGATCAGCAGGCCCGTGGTGAACGGGACGTTGTGACGCCCGGCGTCCTCGAGGACCCGCAGGCGGACCGCGGGGTCCTTGTCCGGGGAGCCGAAGTGCGCGGCGCCCTTCTCGGTGAACAGCCGGGTGGAGGTGCTCTCCAGCATCATCCCCATCGACGGGGCGACGGGCTTGAGCCGCGCGATCTCCTGCCAGGTCATGACGCCGGGGTTGAGGTGCGGCAGCAGGCCGGTCTCCTCGAGCACCCGGATCGCGACGGCGCGGACGTAATCCAGCGTGGAGTCGTATCCGGCCTCGTCCAGCCACTGTGCAGCGATCGGCCAGCGATCCTCGGGGCGGTCACCCAAGGTGAACAGGGCTTCCTTGCACCCGGCGGCGGCGCCGGCCCGGCAGATCTCGAGGACCTCGTCGATGGACAGAAATGGAGCCTTGCCCTCGTTGCGCAGCTGCCCCGGGGTCACCACGAACGTGCAGTAGTGGCAGCGGTCCCGGCAGAGCTTGGTGAGCGGCACAAAGACCTTGGGCGAGTACGTGATGACGCCTGGGCGCCCGGCGGCGACCAGCCCTGCGTCACGGACCCGCGCGGCGGTGGCCATCAGGTCGGTCAAGTCCTCGCCACGGGCCGCGAGCAGTGCTCTCGCCTCGTCGACGGAGATCGTCTTGCCGTCCCGCGCACGCCGCAGCGCGCGCCGGACCTCGCCTGAGTTCGGCGGGGCCTCGGGAGCGGTCAAGGTCATTGCGTCTCCCTCGCTTGCCGGTCGGTCCGGTACGACAACAACAGATCGACCAGATTTCCTCCCCCGCTCCCGTCCGGCGAGCTTGCGAGCCGCTCGATGGACACTGAAGCCGGGAAAGAACCGTGCTCATCGACCAGCGTAGGCGCGCGTAGGACATCCGTCTTTGGCGGGAAGGCCTCGACGACGTACTCGTCATTGTGGTCCAGCACAAAAACGTTGATCAGATCGGCCAGCAGGTGCGCCGCGGAGGCCGCGGTGTGCTCGAGGCCGAGGGCGGCCAGCAGCGCAGCCCGGCTCGCCGCCCGGCGGGCCTCGCCCGGGTGGGTGATCGGGACGCCGGTGACGATCGGGGTGACGGCCAGCACCGGGGCGGCAGTCGCCTGGACCGCCTCCCGGATCCCGGGGACGGCCAGGATCGTGCCGAGGCTCGCGACGGGATTGCTGGGGCCGAGCAGGATCAGGTCGGCCCCGGCGATGGCCTCCAGAACCCCGGGCGCGGGGTGGGCGCCCGCGGCGCCCCGGTAATCGATTTCGCGCACGACGTCGGCGGCCTCGCGGCGCACGTAGAACTCCTGGTAGTGCATCGCCCCGGCGTCGGTGCGCACCCAGGTCTCGACCTCGTCGTCGCTCATCGGCAGCAGCCGGGGGCCCAGGCCCGTGGCGGCGGCCAGGTCCGCGGTGATGGCCGAGAGCGTCCGACCCGCCCGCAGTGCGCCGGTCCGGTAGAGGTGGGTGGCCAGGTCGGTGTCGCCGAGGTTGAACCAGGGGGCAGCACCCAGGGATCGTAGGGCGTCCATGCAGCGCCAGGTCTCGTCCTTCAGACCCCAGCCCCGCGCGGTGTCCTGACGGTCCGTCAGCGCGTAGCTGATGGTGTCCAGGTCAGGGCAGATGCGTAGGCCATGCATCCAGGTGTCGTCGCCGGTGTTCGCGACGATCGTCAACTCGGCCGCGTCGACGCGCGTGAGCAGGGCGCGCCACAGCCGGGCCGCACCGATGCCGCCACCGAGCCCGACTATCACCCCGGCAAACTACCCAACAGGGCAGTCGGCTTCAGACGGCACGGTCGAGGTGGGCCCAGTAACGGGCGCGCAGTTCGCGCTTGGCGATCTTCCCGTAGGACGTCTTGGGCAGCGCGTCGACGAACTCCACCGACTTGGGGCGCTTGTAACCGGCCAGATGTTCGCGGACGTAGGCCGTGACGGCGCCGCTGTCGAGCGCGGGATCCGACGCGACGAGCACCGCGTGCACGGCTTCGCCCCACTTCTCGTCGGGGATCCCGATGACTGCCGCCTCGGAGATGCCGGGGTGGCGGGTCAGCACGTCCTCCACCTCGTGGGGGTACACGTTGAGCCCGCCGGAAATGATCATGTCCTTGAGCCGGTCCAGGATGTGCAGGTAGCCGTGCTCGTCGAGGCGCCCCACGTCGCCGGTGTGCAGCCAGCCACCGCGCAGGGTGGCCGCGGTGGCCTCGGGTCGGTCCCAGTACCCGTTCATCAGTGTCGCGCCGCGGATGCAGATCTCACCGGCCTCCCCCGCCGGAACCGGGTTGTCGGCGTCGTCGAGGATCGCGATCTCATTGCCGAGGCGGGGCCGTCCGACCGAGTGCGCCCGCGGGTCGTCGTCGGCGAAGTCGTGTTCCTCGCGCGGCAGCACCGTCCCGGACATGGGCGACTCGGTCTGTCCGAAGATCTGCACCAGCACCGGTCCGAGAACCTCCAGGGCCCGCTTCTGGTGCTCGCGGTACATCGGGGCTCCGCCGTACATGATCCAACCGAGGCTGGACAGATCGCGGGACCGCGCGTCCGGGTGGTCGACGACGAGCTTGATCTGCGTGGGCACGAGGAACATCGCGGCGACGCGGAACCGCTCGACCTGTTCGCAGAACAGCGCCGGGTCGAATCCCCACGCCTGGTGGATGACCTGGGTGCAGCCCTTCGCGGTGTAGGCGATCGCGTTGTAGCCGCTGCCATGGCTCAGCGGGGCGGCGTGCATGGTCACGTGATCACTCGTCAGCAACTGCACGTCGGCCAGGGTGCTCATGGCCTGCGCGAGCAGGGCCCGGTGGGAGTTCATCGCGCCCTTGGGGCGGCCCGTGGTCCCGGACGTGTACCCGATCCACGCGACGTCCTCGGCGGTCACGTCGGCGATCGGCACCACGACGTCGGCGTGCGTGCGGATCAGACCCTCGAGCCCGTCCGGCCGACCGTCGCCCGCGACCACGACCGCCACCGACGCCACCTTCTGCGTTACCGGTTCGCCGTCGACGTCGGTGATGACGAGCGCGGCACCGGAATCGCGCAGGTGGTAGTCGAGTTCGTCGGCGGTGTAGGTCGCGTTCAGCGGCACCGTGACCGCGCCGATGCGCCAGGTCGCGAACATCGCCTCGACGACCTCGGGGCAGTTGCGCAGGTACAGCGCGACCCGGTCGCCCTGTTTCACCCCGGCGGCGAGCAGCGCCGCAGCGATCGCCCGGGCCCGGGCCGCTGATTGCGCGTACGTCCGCTCGAGGTCGCCGAACACGAAGGCGGTGCGGGCCGCGTGGACGACGCCCGCCTGCTCCAGCAGCGCCGCGATGTTCATGCACCTCATCATTCGTCCGGCCAGGTACCCACAGCAACGGAGACGTCTCTACAATCCGGAGCGCAGAGATGTAGATTCCTCCATGAGGGGCGGTGGACGTGAAGCAGGTTCTCCACCCAGGCGACCACGCCCTGATGGCACCGGTGGCCGATGCCCTCGAGGACCTCGCGGACGAACTGACCCAACGTCAGGTCGACGCACTCAAGACCATCCGTTCCTACCGACGCCTGCCGCGTGAGGCCGTGTCCCGCTCGTCGCGGCGCAACGTCGTGCGGGTCATCGCCATGCTGCGCGGCGAGTCTGGGTTGCCCACAGAGGTGGTCGAGGACGAACGCGAGTCCGGGCGCCAACGCGCACTGCAGGGCGTGCCCGCGGAGGACGTGAATCGCCGCGTATCGGCTCGTGATGGGCGTGCTGCGCGACGCGGTCGTCGCGTGCAGCGGCGAGGCGGACGTGCCGTTGGAGGTCACGCTGCGCACGGTGCAGCAACTGTGGGAACTCACCGACGAACTGTCCACGGAACTGGTGGCCGCCCGGCGGCAGATCGACGTCGAGGTGGCGCGCCGCGAGGAGCAACAGCGCATCACGTTCCTTGCCCGGGTCCTGTCCGGCGCCACTCGCCGGCCCGGCACTCACCAAGGCCGCCGCCGCGTACGGGCTCGTTCCGGACCGCGACTACTGGGTCCTGCGCGCCGCCGTGCCCTCGGCCACCGCGGCCCTGCGGATGCTCGAGTCGGCCGCACCCTCCCGCCGGCAGGCGGACGCGCTGGCGGGGCCGGTCGACGGCGACGTCGCCGCCATCCTGGCGGTCCGCCCGTCCCTGCCCGATTTCGACGGCGTGGCCGCGCTGAGCGAACCCGTGCACCTCGGCGGCCTGTCCCATGCCTGGAGCGAGGCCTCGCGCCTGCTCACCGTCGCCATCCGCTTTCGCCGCTCCGGCATCGTCGACCAGTCGAACCTTGGGATCCGCGTGGCCGTGGTCGAGGAGGGCGAACTCGGCGAGGCGTTGTACGCCCGCTACGTGGTGCCGGTGCTCGCCGTCCCCGGCGGGGACCAGCTCCTGGACTCGATCCGCACCTTCCTGGGCGCCGACGCGAACATCGCGCGCGGCGCTGCGGCCCTGTCGGTCCACCAGAACACGCTGCGCCAGCGCCTCGACAAGTACCGCCGCCTCACCGGCGCCGATCTAGGCGATCTGGAGTCGACGTTCGAGGTGTGGTGGGCGATCCAGTACTGGTCCCTGCGGCACGTGCCCACGCAGTAGAGAGAACTCCGTCCTGGCAGGAATAGTTGTGGAACTTCCTCCATTGTCGCCGTTGCATCGGCTGCATGACGATGGACCTCTGCTGACGCGAAGTGGCGTCGGCACTCAGAGAGGAAGCTCCGCATGAGACTGGCCCTGCTCCTGCCGAACCTGCGCGATGTCGTGACCCCCAAGGAGCTGGAAGATCTCACGCTCCTGGCGGAGGAGCTCGATTTCGACTCGGTCTGGGCAGTCGACCGCGTCATCGTGCCCGAGTCCAACGACCGCGAGGAGCTGACGTACAGCTTCGGGATGATGGCGGGCCTCCCGCACGGCATCCCCGTCGCGTCGCGTGGCGAGTTCTACCAGGGCTGGCCGCTCATCCCGTGGCTGCTGGCCAAGACCACGAAGATCCGCATGGGCATGAGCGTCATCAACACCCCGTACCGATCGGCCTCGGTCCTGGCCACCGAGTACGCCACCGTCGACCAGATGTCGGGCGGCCGGCTCAACGTCGGCATCGGCTCGGGCTGGATGATCGAGGAGTTCCAGGCCACCGGGGCGAACTTCGAGCGGCGGCACGCGCACGTGCGCGAGACGCTCGACATCATGCGCGGCGCCTGGGACAACGAGCTGTTCGAGTACCACGGCGAGTTCGCCGACTTCGGCCCGTCGGGCTTCGGCGTCAAGCCGGTACAGCAGGGCGGTCCGCCGATCTACTTCAGCGGCCTGAAGAACCCGGAGATCTCCGCCAAGCGGATCGCCAAGTACAACCTCGCGGGCTGGATCGGCATTCAGGACACCCCCGCCGGTCTGCAGGAGTGGCGGGTCCCGATCGCGGCGGAACTGGAGAAGGTCGGGCGCTCGATCGACGACCTCGACGTCGCCAGCATGATGTGGTTCATGATCACCGACACCGAGACCGACCAGTCGGACAACGGCAAGGCGTCCAACATCCTGATCGGAACCGCCGCGCAGATCGAGGACAATCTCAAGCGGTTGGCAGAGGCGGGCCTCGACATGCCGCTGATCTGGCCGCCGTTCCGGGACGTCCCGACCTCGAAGACCATGGACGACATGAAGCGCCTCGTCGAGGAGATCATGCCGAAGGTCAACGCCGGCTGACGTCCAACAGGTCGTCGACGACGGCCAGCAACTCCCGCACCTCCAGCGGCTTGGGCAGGCGGCGCACCTCGGCGGGCACCGCCGTGCTCAGGTCCCGCCCGGAGATCACGCACACCGGCACCGCGGCCAGATTCGGGTCTGCGGCGAGCGCGGCGAGGACGTCCTCGCCGCGCAGGTCCGGCAGGTCCAGGTCGAGCAGCACCAAGTCGTAGGCCGCGGATCGCAGTGCCGCCAGTCCTTCGTCGCCACGACCGACGGTGGTCAGGTGGACGCCGGGTCGCGCAGCGAGGACCTCGGCGACGAGGTCATGGTGCGCGGGGTCGTCCTCGATGTAGAGGACACGACCACGTTCGCTGCCGCCGGTTGCCCGAGGCGCGACGGGCACCGTGATTGATTCGATGTCCGAGCCGGCGGCCTCGAGGGTGATGCGGACCGTCGTGCCGGTCCCGGGGGTGGAGTCGAGTTCGAGCGTGCCGCCCATGGCCGCGACGAGACGGTCGGTGACGATCAGCCCCAGCCCGACGCCGGACCCCTCGCGGGTCTCGGCGCCGAGGCGATCGAAGGGGGTGAACAGTCGCTCGCGCAGTTCGGCGGGGATGCCCTCGCCGGTGTCCCGGACCGTGATGAGCACTCGCTCCGGTTCCCTCGGGGCGCGGGCCACGTTGACGTGCAGGTACCCGTGCTTGCGGTTGTACTTGATCGCGTTGGACAGCACGTTGAGCAGCACCTGCGAGAGCCGCCGCGGATCGGCGAGCACGTTGAAGTGCTCGTCGACGGGTCCCACGCGGATCGTGATGGCGCGCTCGATCGCCATCGGCTCGAGCAGTTCGACGGCCTCGCCGATGAGCAGCCCCGCCGGCACCGGGACCCGATCGACGGTGACCGCGCCGGCTTCGATCTTGGCGAGGTCGAGCACATCGTCGACGATCGACATGATGTGCCGCGCCGCGCGTCCGATGTGCCCGAGGGCGGTGGTCCGTCGTTCGCCTGTCAGTTCCAGGGTCTCCAGCAGTTCCGCGAACCCGACGATCGAGGAGAGCGGGGTGCGCAGCTCGTGGCTCATCGTGGACAGGAACTCGGACTTGGCACGGCTTGCGCTCTCCGCGGCGGTGCGGGCGAACTCTGCCTCGCGGCGGGCCCGGCGTTCGGTCTCGGCTGCCTTACGGGCCGTCAGATCCTGAATGTTGGTGCTGATCCGCAGGGGTGCGCCGTCGCGACCCCGGACCACCGAGGCCGTCATGTCGACCCAGACCGGAGTGCCGTCGGCGCGAAGGTACCGCTTCTCGAGGTGACCGCTGGAGAACTCCCCGGCGGCCAGCGGCGCGAAGGCCGCGGAACTGGCCCCGACGTCGTCAGGGTGGGTGACCTCCGCGAAGTGACGGCCCAACAGATCGCCCTCGGCCCACCCGAGCAGCGCGCACACGGCCTGATTCACCTGGACGAAGCGACCCTGGAGATCCAGCAGGGCCATGCCGACGGCGTTGTCGGCGAAGGCGCTGCGGAACTGCTCCTCACTCTCGGCGAGAGCGCCCCACAGGCGCGCGTGCGAGATGGCGACGGCCGCGAGATCCCGGTACCGGTCGACGAGACGGGCCTCGCGTCGGGTCGGCACGTGCGGTTCGGCGTGGTACACCGCGAACGTGCCCAGGACCGCGCCGTCGCGGTCGAAGATCGGGTTGGACCAACAGGCGCGCAGCCCGTGCCGCTCGGCGAGGTCCCGGTAGTCAGCCCAGTGAATATCGACCCGCAGGTCCGCGGCGATGATCTGCCCGCGCGTATGCGCGGCCGTCCCGCAGGATCCCTGCCGCGGGCCGATCGGGAAGCCGTCGATGGCTTCGTTGTAGCCCGCAGGCAGGCTCGGGGCGGCACCGTGGCGCAGCATCTGCGCGGCCTCGTCGAAGAGCAGGACCGAGCACTTGGTGTCCGGCATGTGGCTTTCCAGCGCGAGAGTCACCGCGGTGAGCACCTCAGCCAGAGCCGCGCCGCCGGCCAGGAGTTCCAGGATCGTCGTCTGCTGGGTGAGCAACGCCAGCGACTGAGCGTGGTCGACCCCGGTGCGCACGGGGTCGAACTCGTCGAGGGTGCCGCCGGGCCACAACGGCGTGACCGTCGCGCCCAGGCTCGTGGGATCGAACTCGGGGACGGTGCTCACGGCTCGAACCGATAGCCGACGCCCCGAACCGTGCGGAGCCTCACCGGCCGGGCCGGGTCGGCCTCCAGCTTGTGCCGCAGGCGATGCACGTGCTGGGTGACCGTGGCCGAGTCCTGCCACTCCCCGACGGCGCCCCACACCCGCTCGAGCAACTGCGCGCGGGTGAACACCTGCCGCGGGGCTCGGGCCAGGAACACCAGCAGATCGAATTCCTTCGCCGTCAGCTCCACCGCCGCACCGGCCAGGTGCACCTCACGGGTGGTCACGTCGATGCCCAGCGTTCCGAACTCCAGGCGGTCGGCCGGCGCCTCGGGCGTGGCCCGACGCAGCACCGAACGGACCCGGGCCGCCAGCTCGCCCGGGGAGAACGGCTTGACCAGGTAGTCGTCGGCACCGAGGTCCAGGCCCACGATGCGGTCGGTCTCCCCGCCCCGTCCGGTGAGCACGATGACCGGGATCCGGCTGGTCCGGCGCAGACGGGTGAGCACGTCGAGACCGTCGACGTGCGGCAGCGAGAGGTCCAGCACGATCAGATCCGGCGGGTCCGCCTCGATGGCCCGCAGCGCAGCGGCCCCGTCAGCAGCACCGCTGACGTCGAAGCCCTCGGCCTCCAACTGCCACGCGACGAGCGTCCGGACCTGCTCGTCGTCGTCGACGACAAGCACCCGGTACTGCTCCAGCCGCGCTGCTGATTGCACGGGATCAGCGTAATCGCCGGGGAGCGGAGCTCAGGATTGTCGGATCTGTCCCAGCCGCAGTCGCTCGACGTCCGGTCGATCACCGTAGTTGTCACGGATCCGGTCGAAGTCGCGATCATCGTGCAGAACGGTGAGCCGATTCTCGACGGCCAAGGCCGCGATGATGACGTCGGGAAGGGGAACACTGCGATGCAGTCGCGCTGCGATCAGCGCCGCCATGATTTCCACTGCCGCCGCTTCTGACCGAGGGGTTGCGTTCAGGGTCATCAGCGGCGCCAGGAGGTCGTCCCGCAGGCGTGGCCAGTCCGCGATGTCGCGACTGGACACGGCAACCTCGAGCACCGTGGGCAGGCCGACCCAGACTCGGCCCTGGTTGATCCGGTCGATCCAAGTCGCGTAGTCCGGCGATTGTGGAAGCTTCCACAAGGCCGACTTGTCGATCACCCAGTCCGTCATGACCAGGCGGCCCGCATCAGCTCCTCATCGCCGAGGTCGGCCGCGAGCCCGGCGGCGGCGGAGAATCGTTCGGCCGTGACCTGCGGACGTTCACCGCGCACATGGGCAGTCAGCAGCTCGACGACGTAGGCGTTGCGACTGACACCGCGTTGCGCGGCGATCCTGTCCAGCTGCTCGGCGACGTCTTCCGGCAGTCCTCTGACGGGGAAAGCCATGTCCCACCTCCGGTGATATCACTGATGGTATCACCGTCCTGTTGCACGCCGCGCGAGCGCGAAGCGCCGTGGCCTACTGAGCGGCTGCGCGCACCGCCTTGGCCACCGCGGCCTGACCGTCGGCGTTGGGGTGGAACGGGGCCGCCTCGGCCAACGGGATCAGTGGCTCGATCCAGCGGACGCCGGGCAGGCGGCACATGTCGTGCCCGACGCTGCCGGTGTAGGTGTCGACGTACACCGCTCCGGTCGCCTTGGCCGCGGCGGCGAGCATCGCGTTGAGTTCGCGCCCGACCCCGTCCAGGTACTCGATGTCCCCCGGGGTGAAGGGGACCAGCGCCAGGGGGCACTGGGCCTGCCCGACGGCATCGGTGGGCAGCAACGACGGGTACCCGACGACCAACACCCGGGCCTGCGGGGACCGCTTCATGATCCCCCGCAGCGCGCGGCGGATGTTCGGGGCGTCGGCCGCGATGCCCTTGCTGAACTCGTCCCCGAAGGTGTCCTTGCAGGGGGTCAGCGAGCCTGTGAGCACCCCCACCGCGAGGGCACCGCAGCCGGCGATGACCTTCGCGAAGAGGCCGTTGTCGTTGCCTCCGATGCCCACCGAGACCAGGTCGGTGTCCTTGCGCAGGGCCGCGAACTGGGGCGGCACCTCCTCGCCCTGGTTCCCCGCGAGGTTGTCGACGGTCGCGCCGCCGCAGGACACGTCGGTCAGCGCCAGATCCAACGCCTGCGCGACCAGGTTCGGGTAGTTCCCGCCGGAGCGGGCGCAGCGCGCCGGCGCACCCTTCGCCGCGGGCGGGACCAGTGGGGCGGAGGTGTAGGAGTCACCGAGGGAGACGTAGGTCCGCGCGGGTGCCGCCGCGGACGCGGACGAGCCCGGAAC
This sequence comes from uncultured Actinomycetota bacterium, assembly GCA_963703165.1. GTDB lineage: Bacteria > Actinomycetota > Actinomycetes > Sporichthyales > Sporichthyaceae > JBQTKD01. Next base: position 4,862,777 of record OY969798.1, on the reverse strand, counting down.
CAGCAGCCCGGCCAGGCCGAGAGCTCCGATACCGACCCCGGCGATGATGCGGCGCAATCCCACGCCCTGAGGCTATCCGGGACCCACGACGCGTCTGCGGCTTTTGGGACGGATCAGGTCGTCTGATGCGGGTAGTGCAGCGGGGTGGGGCAACAGGTCGACACCGTTGAATTCTCTCCGTCCGACCGCCGTCGGTACCGGGAGAAGCTGCGCCGTTGCCTGGACGCGCTCGAGCAGGTGTTGGGGGAAAGCACCGCGGCTGTCGCGCCCAGCCCCCTGGTGGGGTTGGAACTCGAGCTGAACCTCGTCGGTCCCGACCTGAACCCGTCGATGAACAACGCAGCCGTGCTCGAGGCGATCGACGACCCTCGCTGGCAGAGCGAACTCGGCCGATTCAACATCGAGATCAACGCCGCGCCGAGAGACCTTGCTGCCGGTGGTCTGCGCGCCATGAGCGACGAACTACACGAAGCATTGACCAAGGCCGACGCCGCCGCCGGGTCGCTGGACACCCGGCTGCTGGCGATCGGCATCCTCCCGACGCTGCGCCGGGAGGACGCGAACGCCGATGTGATCTCGGACGGCGCGCGCTACGCCGCGCTCAACGACCAGATCCTGACCGCCCGCGGCGAACCGATCCATCTGCAGATCGACGGCGACGAGCCGCTCGAGATGCTGTCGGACACGGTTGCTCCGGAAGCCGCGTGCACCTCGGCGCAGATCCACGTCGACTGTCCCGCGGAGTTGTTCGCTTCGTACTGGAACGCCGCGCAGGCCATCGCCGGGGTGCAACTGGCCATCGGTGCAAACTCACCCCTGCTGTTCGGGCGCCGGTTGTGGGCCGAGACCCGGGTTCCGCTGTTCGAGCAGGCCACCGACACCCGGTCGATCGAACTCGCGGTGCAGGGCGTCCGTCCGCGGGTGTGGTTCTCCGAGCGGTGGATCGACTCCCCGCTCGACCTGTTCGAGGAGAACCTCCGCTACTTCCCCGCGCTGCTGCCCATCTGCACCGACGAGGACCCGCTGGTCGCGATGGCCTCCGGGCAGGCCCCGTCGTTGAGCGAGCTGTGCCTGCACAACGGCACGATCTACCGCTGGAACCGCCCGGTGTACGCCGTCGCCGACGGGGTGGCCGGCCTGCGGGTGGAGAACCGGGTACTGCCCTCCGGGCCGACGGTCCTGGACACGATGGCCAACGCCGCCTTCTGCGTCGGGCTCATCCGTGGCCTGGCCGAGGCACCGTTCCGGGTCTGGGCGGACCTGCCCTACGAGGTGGCCGCGGCGAACTTCCGGATCGGCGCACGCGATGGCGTCGACGCGAAGTTGCGGTGGCCCGGGCGCGGCGAGCTGGCGGCGACGCAACTCATCGGTCGCGAACTTCTGGCGATCGCCGCCGACGGCCTGGACGCCTGGGGCGTCGCCCCCGCCGATCGCGACGAGTTGCTCGGGATCATCGAGGCCCGCTGCGCGAAGCGCGTCAACGGCGCGTCCTGGCAACTGGCCGCTCTCGATCGTTTCGAGGCCCGGGGCCTGGATCGCAGGGCCGCGCTGCGCGAACTGACCGAGTGCTACCGGGAGCAGATGCAGACCGGCGAGCCGGTGCACACCTGGGAACTCCCTCGCTGACCTACCGCGCCGCGACGGCGAGCCGGGCGCAGGCCGGGCTGGTACATGTCCTGCGAGGAGAATTGACCGGGCGTCAGCATGCTCGCGAGCATCTTGCGGTGCCGACGGTCGTCGCGCTTGCGCAGCCAGCGACCGAACAACCGGGCCATGATCATCGGTGCGGACTCGCGACGGTTCGACATGGCGGGCTCCTGCCTTCACGACCCAGGCGCAACATCCGACGTGATTCGCCGTACGTGACCTGATGCGAGTTCGACGCAGGAGCCCTGCCCGACACGCACGTACAAACGGACACACCTCCCTCATCCGTTCGGCCGACACCCGCGCAGTGTCCAGGCCCCGGACTGATCGCCCATCCACCATGCGATGAGCCCGCGGGTGTCCGCTGTCACCGTCAGGTCGACGGTGTCGCCCTTCTCGGAGTCGCACACGTCGGCGCCCCCGGCATCCAACGTCATCCACCAGGTCCGGTTGATCGGGGACTATGCCGCCGACCGGGGTCCCGGGGCGGTCCGGTCGGCGGCCTGCTGACGAGGTCTCAGATCCGGTTGAGCACCAGAACGGGAATACGGCGCCGGGTGCGGGCCTGATACTTCAGGAAGACCGGCATCTCGGCGGCATGGGCGGCGTAGAGCCGATCGCGTTCCTCGTCCTGCACCTCGCTCGCGCGCACCGTGAACGTCTCTCCGTCCAGCTCCGCGACGACCTCGGGGTTGGCGCGCAGATTGTGGTACCAGGCGGGGTTGTTCGGCGCCCCGCCCATGGACGCGACAATCACCAGCCGCTCGCCGTCGCGGGAATAGACCAGCGGCGTCACCAACGAACGGCCGGTGCGGGCGCCGGTGATGGTCAGCACGATCGTCGGGTAGCCCGCGAGCGGCCCGGTGATGATCTTGCCCGCGTTGGCGCGAGCCTGCTGCACCACGTCGTCGTTGAGAGCCTTCATGTCGGTCGGGAGCGACGGCTCCTCGGAGCGTTTGGTCATGCCATGGACTTTAGGCGGCCCCCTTCTTGTCGGACCCCTCCGGTATGACTACCGAGGCACCGATGAATTCAGGTGCGGGAATTCGTCTGAGTCAGGACGATGTTCCGGTAGCGACCGCACCACGTAGGGGGAACCGAGATGCATACCAACCCACCGACCGCCGAGCCCAGGCTCGCCGGCCGTAAGGAGTGGGTCGGTCTTTCGGTCCTCCTGCTGGCCGCCCTGGTCTACGTGATGGACCTGACGGTGCTGCACCTCGCGGTGCCGGAGATCTCGCGGGATCTGGAGCCCTCGAGCACCCAGTTGCTCTGGATCATCGACGTCTACGGCTTCATGGTCGCGGGCGCCCTGATCCTGATGGGGACCCTCGGCGACCGCCTCGGGCGCCGGCGTTTGCTGATGATCGGCGCCGCCACCTTCGGCGTCACCTCGCTGTTGGCGGCGTTCTCCACCAGCGCCGAGATGCTCATCGTCAGCCGGGCCCTGCTCGGCATCTCCGGCGCGACCCTGGCGCCGTCGACGCTGTCATTGATCTTCCACATGTTCGAGGACCCGAAGCAGCGGTCGCTGGCGATCGCGGCCTGGATCGGCGCCTTCTCCGCCGGCAGCGCGATCGGCCCGATCGTGGGCGGCGCGATGCTGCAGTACTTCTGGTGGGGCTCGGTGTTCCTGATCGCGCTGCCGGTCATGGCCGCGCTGCTGATCCTCGGCCCGAAGGTGCTTCCGGAGTACAAGGACCCGAACGCCGGGCGCCTGGACCTGGCCAGCGCTGCCATGTCGGTGATCGCCGCCCTCGGCGTGGTCTACGGGCTGAAGGACATGGCCACCCACGGGGTGAACCACACCGCCACCGTCGCGATGACTCTCGGCCTGCTGGTGGGCGTCGCCTGGGTGTACCGCCAGCAACGTCTCGCCGACCCGATGATCGATGTGTCGCTGTTCAAGGTGCGCGCGTTCAACGCGGCCCTGTCGGTGAACTTCTTCTCGATCTTCGTGATGATCGGGTACTTCATCTTTGTCTTCCAGTACCTGCAGCTCGTGCTCGGGCTGTCCCCGCTGGAGGCCGGCGCGTGGGGTCTGCCCGGTGCGATCGCGTTCGTCGCGACCTCGCAGGCCACGCCTCGAATCGTCGGCCGGATCGGCATCAAGCCGCTGATCACCGGTGGCCTCGCGGTGGCGGTGCTGGGGCTGCTGGTCCTGCTCGGGGTGAGCGCGGATGGCGGACTGGGTGTGGTGGTCGTCGGTTCGATGATCATTTCGCTGGGCCTGGGCCCGGTGTTCGGTCTGACCACGGAGCTGATCGTGGGGTCGGCACCGCCGGAGAAGGCCGGTGCCGCGTCGGGCATCTCCGAGACCGCGGCCGAACTCGGCGGCGCCCTGGGCATCGCGGTGTTCGGGAGCATCGGGGTGGCGATCTACCGGGACAAGCTCGACGTCCTGCCGGCCGGGGTCACCCCGGAGGCGGCCTCGGCCGCCCGGGACACCCTCGGCGGCGCGGTCGCAGCCGCGGCCGACCTGCCCGCGGACACCGGCATGGCGCTGCTGAACCTCGCCAACGAGGCCTTCGTCACCGGGATGCGAGTCAGCACCGGCATCGGGGTGGTCGTCGCCGCCGCGTTGGTGGCATTGGCTGCCGTGGGCCTGCACACCCCGAAGATCCGTCCGGAGGCTCAGCCTGAGGCCGACGGCACGGGAGTCGAGCCGAGGGAACCGTCGCCGGCCGCTGCGGTGTGAGGAGTCAGTGGCCGGTGTGGCCGGCGCGCAGGTCCTTCGGGCAGCCGCCGCTCTCGCCGTTCGCTCCGGTGGCCATCGGCGCGGTGTCGTAGGTGGCCCACGCGCCGGACTTGTTCTGCACGCAGAGGATGAACTCCCGGTCCTCCTGGTCGAAGCTGTACCCGCCGAGCTTGTTGCCCTTGGCCAAGGTCTGCCGCGACTCCTTCATCGACTCCTTCGCGCCCTCGAGGTCGCTGGGGTAGCCCTTCACGAAGTAGTACTGCTCCAGGCGGGGCGCGACGCGCTGCACGTCGGCGGTCGCCGAATCCAGGCCCTTGTTCGCCTGCACGAGCGCCTGCGAGCTCGCGGCAGCCAGCTCAGCGGGCGCCTGAAACGGCGTGGCGGCCGAATCGGCGTCGGCTCCGCCGCACCCGGCGAGGACCGCGGCACTCAACGCACCGGTGAGGGCAAGAGCAATTCGGTTCACAGAGATCTCCGCAGGGTTCGACGACGCGTCATGGGGCGTTCGGAGCCGGGAGGGCTGTCGGATGGCCGTTCAGGTGGTATACCAGTGGCCGCCCGTATCGTATACTATAGCTATGACTGCGACCTCCACGACCATCAAGCTCACCGCGACGACCCGCGATCGCGTGAAGGACATCGGCAGTCGCACCGGAGAGACGGCCGAGCAGGTGGTCGCCCACGCACTCGATGAGTACGAGCGAGCATTGTTCTTCCAGGACTATCGGACCGCCGTGGAGTCCGAGGGTGAACCCTCGGCCGATGAGCAAGCAGAGCAGCGCCTTTGGAACCGAGCCGCTCTGCAGTCCATGACCGGTGAGTGACCCCCGTCGCGGCGAGGTGTGGCTGATCGACCTCGGTGATCCGGTGGGCCACGAGGCGGGCCTCGTCCGACCGGCGCTGGTCGTCTCCGACGACCGGGCCAACACCCATGGACTCGTCGTCGTGTGCCCGATCACCGGGTCTCGTCGCGGCTACCCCACCCACATCGAGATCGACGAGAGCAGCAGCGGAATGGACAGCGTCAGCTATGTGCAGACCGAACAGATCCGCACGCTGAGCACCCGCCGCCTCGTGCACCGCCTCGGGTCGGTCGACTCCACCGCGATCGCGCACGTCGACCGCGCGCTGCGGTTCCTGCTGCGGCTCTGACGTCGCGTCAGTCGGCGCAGTCGGCGATCACGCGCTCGCTCGCTCGGCGCCGCCGAGTTGCACCACGACCACGCCGACGATGATCAGCGCGATGCCCAGCACGGTGACCGGACTCAGTGCCTCGTCGAAGAACACCTTGCTGAGCAGCGCGACGAGCGCGATGCCGATGCCGCACCAGATCCCGTAGGCGACGCCCAGCGACATCCCGCGTTGCAGGCACTGCCCCAGGCTCCAAAACGCGATCACGTAGCCGGTGACAACCACCAGGGTCCAGGACAGCCGGGAGAACCCCTCCGCAGCCCGCAGGCTGAGGGTCGCGCTCACCTCTGTGACGATCGCGATCGCGAGGTAGACCCAGGCCACGGGCCGACCCTATGGCCCCGGCCGTTACCCGGCGAGCGCGTCCAGGCCGGAGGGCCCGGCCAGCGCGTAGTGGAAGTACACGCCGAGGTCGTGCTCCTGCCCGTTGTCCAGACGCTGGGCGACCTGGCCGTGCGGGAAGTACGCCGCCCCGCTGCCCAGGCTGACGACGGCCTTGGCCTCGCCCGCGCCGTAGACCCAACGCCCGTTGCCGTGACGGATCATCAGCTCACCGAGGTACGCGCCCATGGCCATGACCATCGAGTGCCGCAGCCCGGCCGACGGCTCGGTCGCGAGGAACTCGTCGCAGATGGCGTCCAGGCGGCTCGCGTCGCGGGTCTCCCAACCCACGGGGTGTCCCTGCTCGGCGCTCACCTCACGGAAGGCCTCGGCCAGTTCCCGCATGACCTCGCCGGTCTCGACGTCCGAAGGAGTACCGGACCCGCGCCGTCCCAAGAAATTGACCATGACTGCCTCCGCCTCGCGTCGCCTCTGCGACATCTGCACATTTCCTGTGAGTTGGACGCGATGCGGACGAACTTGGCCTGGCACGTTCGGACGGTTCAAGATCATCCGTTCGGTGGAGTCGGCCCCACGATGTCGAAGGAGTCGCGGAAGGCCGCCCACCGGTCGTCGGGTAGCGCGACGTCCTCGCCGAGGCGTCGGTTCGTCACCCGGTACTCGGTGTTGTCGACCCATTGGTGACGGACCGTCATACGCGGGGACCGACGAGACTTCACGTCACACGACGCGATGGCAGTGATCGTCCGTTCGGCCCGACCTGCCCCGTCCGAACGGGTCACGTCAGTCCGCGTAGTCCTCGAGGGAGTCGACCATGGGGCCGGCCTCGTCCGGACAGTACGCCGTCACCAGGCCGACGACGTAGGCCATCCGCGCCGCCTTGGGCAGCGAGCTCTCCAGGCGGGCCACCTTGGCGGAGTCCCACCACTCGGAGTCGAAGTCGAGGTCGCAGGCCTTCTCCGCGTCGCCGGCCAGGTCGGAGTCCTCGATCGCCTTGACCTTGGCAACGAGATCGGGTTCGTCCAGGGCGGTGATGAAGCGCGCCAGGTCGGCACGTTCGGCCGCGGTGGGGACCGGCGCGATCTCGGTGAGCAGCAGACGTTCGTAGGCGTCGGCCTGGTCCTTGCAGAGCACATCCGAGGCCAGGAAGATCGCGCCTTCGGGGCCGTTCGCCAGTCCGCGGAACACGGCCCAGTGATCGACCTTGTCGCTGAGCAGTCCCCCGCCGCTGAGCACGGAGCAGAACTCGCGACCGAACCGGAGCAACCGGGAGTCGGACAGGTCGGTCTTGACCTTGTCCTCCGTGAGGGTGTCCCGGACCCGGCGGACGAACTCGTTCTCGTCGCCCTTGAACTCCGCCGCGGGGCGGTCCGGAGCCAGCGGGATCAGACCGGGAGCCTCGGTCGGCGACGGAGCGGCGGACGGGAGCGCGGGCGGAGCGGACTTCGCGGCCGTCGAAGGCGCAGCCGACACCGACGGGCCCGGCCCGAACATCGACTCGTTGTCCGCCGACCCCGCGCACCCGGCCAGGGCCACGGCCGCGAGCAGCACGGAGGCGCCCCGGACGGGCGCCCGGCGGCGCGACACAAATGCCTTCACGTCTCGAATTGTCAGCTCGGCTCACGTTCGCGGCGATGGTCCGACCAGCCGTGGGCGGATCGGCCGAACAGCCGATGGCGCCGAGCGGCGCGGGGAGCATGACACGCCGAAACGTGGCAGATCGTTCGGATAAGCCCCGACGCGCAGCACACTCATGACAAGGGGTCACACCGAAGAAGGGATCCCTGCAGGCGAAGGAATCCATCGTGTCCGTACACATCTACGCGACCGACCGACAAACCGGCCGCCACCATCTGATCCACGAGTTCGGCCCGCACACGCGGGGCGCCCAGCAGTTGGGCGGTGACTTCGTGGTCCTGCCCGAGCACGGCTACGTGCCGCTCCTGCGGTTGGCCGAGGGCGAATGGGACCTGGCCCTGGTCACCGACGAGCACGGCCACACCCACATCGAGGTGCCGCGCCCCAGCACACAGGCCGAGGACACCGGGCGGTCGGTGGCACCTTCCGCTCCGGCATGGAGAGACCTAGCCTCTGGGTGACGGGCACCCACCCCCGCCTCCGGAGGTCGGCATGGCACTCACGCGCGCTCACTGGCCCGCGGACACGTCCGATCCGGTCCTGGAGACGACGGTCGGTGGCGTGCTGCGTGACGCTGCGGCCTCCGACCCGGACCGGATCGCCATGATCGCCGGGCTGCCCGACCCCGCCGCTCGACGTCGCTGGACCTTCGCCGAACTGCTGGCCGACTCCGAACGGGCCGCACACGCGCTCGCGGCGCGCTTCAAGCCCGGCGAGCGGGTGGCCGTGTGGGCGCCGAACATCCCTGAGTGGGCCATCCTCGAGTTCGGCGCCGCGCTCGCCGGACTGACGCTGGTGACGGTGAACCCGGCGTACCGCCCGTCGGAGCTGCGCTACGTGCTCGACCAGTCCGGCGCAACCGGGATCTTCCTCGTCCCCGAGTTCCGCAGTCCCATGGCCGACTACCTCGACGAGGTGCGCGCGGAGCTGCCCGCGCTGCGCGAGGTCGTGCTGTTCCCCGAGTGGGAGGAGTTCCTCTCGACCGGCCGCGTCGGTGACCTTCCCGAGGTGCTGCCCGGTGACGTCGCCCAGGTCCAGTACACCTCCGGCACGACCGGCTTCCCCAAGGGCGCGATGCTCACCCACCGCGGCCTCACCAATAACTCCCGGCTCTACGCCGTGCGGACGAAGATCCAACCGGGCGAGGTCTACCTCAACCCGATGCCGATGTTCCACACGGCCGGGTGCGCCGTCGGCGCGCTGGGCGCGGTCCAGTCCAGGGCGGCCCACGTCCCCGTGCTGTCCTTCGACCCCGCGCTGGTCCTGGAGCTCATCGAGAGCGAACGGGCGACCGCCATGCTGGGCGTGCCGACGATGCTCATCGCGCTCATGGAGCACCCGGACCTGGCCCGCCGCGACCTCTCGTCGCTGCGGTGCACGGTGAGCGGCGGCTCGACGGTGCCCGCGGACCTGGTGCGCCGGATCGAGGACCGCCTCGGCGTCGTCTTCAGCATCGTCTACGGCTCCACCGAGTGCTGCCCGATCATCACCCAGACGCGGCTCGACGACTCCCTCGACGACCGCGCCAACACCCTCGGGCAACCGCTGCCGCAGACCGAGGTCATGGTCGCCGACCCGGTCACCGGCGAGGCCCTCGCGCCCGGCGAGGTCGGCGAACTACGCGCCCGCGGATACCTCGTCATGGACGGCTACAACGGCGCCCCGGAAGCCACGGCCGAGGCGATCGACGACGAGGGCTGGTACCACACCGGCGACCTCGCCTCGATGGACGAACGCGGCTACTGCCGTATCGAGGGCCGCCTCAAGGACATGATCATCCGCGGCGGGGAGAACATCTATCCCCGCGAGATCGAGGAACTGCTCTTCCGCCACCCGGCCGTCGCCGAGATCGCGGTCGTCGGGATCCCGGACGCCAAGTGGGGCGAGATCGTCGTCGCCTGCATCCGCCCGGGCGACGTCACCCCGACCGAGGACGACCTGCGCGCCTACTGCCGCGAACACCTCGCCGCGTACAAGTGCCCGGAGCGCTGGGTGTTCGTCGACTCGTTCCCACTCACCGGCTCCGGAAAGATCCAGAAGTTCAAGCTCCGCGAAACCCTCGTCGCGGACTGACGCCCCGACAGGACCTCAGCACCCAATGTGGTTGACGTGTCTCCCGCCTGGTAACCGAGGAAAACCAGTCCATACTGCTAAGTGATGCACCGTCAGTTTGAACCGATGCACACCTACCCTTGTCCTGCCACGAGGGTCGGCGTACGGTTCCAACATGGTCCCAACGGGACCCCGAGGAGGCGACGCGCCTATGGTCAACGTCTCGCGCCCCGCAAAGGGGCTGCACCTGTAATCCCTGCATGTGGAACGCACTGCACCCGGCGAATGAAACCGCGCGTCACGCGTGATGACGTCCGCCCGTACAGCAGGCGCTCGCAACGAGAAGCGCAGGGATTGACGCAGGGCCGGCTCGAGGCCCGGTCACACCGGTAACTCGTGCGTCAACGCGCACGGGCGACCCGACGTGACCGGGCCTCGACCGTTCAACCACAGCTCCGTACAGCAGCGCGTCATCCCGTCGCGCACCTACGCGTTGAAGTATTTGGCTTCCGGGTGGTGGACGACGAGGGCATCCGTCGACTGCTCCGGGTGCAACTGCAACTCCTCGGACAGTTCGACGCCGATGCGGCTCGGCTCGAGGAGTTCGACCATCTTGATGCGGTCCTCGAGGTCCGGGCAGGCGGGGTAGCCGAAGGAGTAGCGCGAGCCTCGGTAGCCCTGACGCAGCATGGCGTCGAGGTCGCCGTCCTCGTCGCCGAAGCTCATCTCCTCGCGGATGCGGGCGTGCCACATCTCCGCGAGGGCCTCGGTCAGCTGGACGGACAGTCCGTGCAGTTCGACGTAGTCCCGGTAGGAGTTGGCGGCGAACAGTGCCGCCGCGGCCTCGGAGATCCGGTTGCCCATCGTCACCAGGTGGAAGGCGAGGACGTCGATCTCGCCGGACTCCTTGGGGCGGAAGAAGTCGGACAGGCACAGGTGCCGGTCGCGGCGCTGGCGCGGGAAGGTGAAGCGCATGCGCTCCTGGCCCTCCTGCGGACCCTCGTGGTGCAGCACCACCAGGTCGTCGCCCTCGGAGTAGCACGGGAAGTAGCCGTAGACGACGGCGGCCTCGAGCATCTTGTCCGCGAGGATCCGGTCCAGCCACATGCGCAGGCGCGGGCGGCCCTCGGTCTCGATGAGTTCCGTGTAGTCCGGACCGTCGCCACCACGGGTGGTCTTCAGGCCCCACTGGCCGAGGAAAAGCGCGCGCTCGTCGAGATATGACGAGTAGTCAGCCAGCGGGATTCCCTTGACGATGCGCGTGCCCCAGAACGGCGCCTTCGGGATCTTGTTGTCCACGGCGACGTCGGAGCGCGCGGGCATCTGGTCCAGCGGCGTGAGCTCGAGCTTCGCGCCCCCACCGCTGGAGACGCGGCGCTTGCGCAGCGGCGGAAGTTCCGCGCCGGGGACCTTGCGCTTGACGGCCATGAAGGCGTCCATGAGGCGCAGGCCCTCGAAGGCATCGCGGGCGTAGCGGACCTGGCCGTCGAACTTCTCGGCGAGGTCCTCCTCGACGAAGGCACGGGTGAGGGCGGCGCCACCGAGGAGGATCGGCCACTTCTCGGCGAGCTTGCGCATGCCGAGTTCCTCGAGGTTCTCCTTCATGATGACCGTCGACTTGACCAGCAGACCGGACATGCCGATCACGTCGACCTTGTTCTCCTCGGCGGCCTCGACGATCGCGGCGATCGGCTGCTTGATGCCGATGTTGACGACCTTGTAGCCGTTGTTGGACAGGATGATGTCGACGAGGTTCTTACCGATGTCGTGGACGTCGCCCTTGACGGTCGCGAGCACGATCGTGCCCTTGCCGGACTCGTCACCCTCGACCTTCTCCATGTGCGGCTCGAGGTACGCGACGGCAGTCTTCATCACCTCGGCGGACTGCAGCACGAACGGCAGCTGCATCTGCCCGGAGCCGAAGAGCTCACCGACGGTCTTCATGCCGGACAGCAGGGTCTCGTTGATGATCTCGAGCGCGGGGCGTTCGGCCAGTGCCAGATCGAGGTCGCCCTCGAGGCCCTTGCGGGCGCCGTCGACGACGCGCTTCTCCAACCGTTCGAACAGCGGCAGGGACAGCAGTTCCTCGGCCTTGGCCGCGGCCATCGACCCGGCGTCGACGCCCTCGAAGAGCTCGAGGAACTTCTGCAGCGGGTCGTACGCGGGGGTGTCGTCGGTGGCCGGACGACGCCGGTCGTAGATGAGGTCCAGCGCCACGTTGCGGCGCTCCTCGGGGATGCGCGCCATCGGCAGGATCTTCGACGCGTGCACGATCGCCGAGTCGAGGCCCGCTTTCTGAGCCTCGTTCAGATAGACCGAGTTCAGCACGATGCGCGCGGCCGGGTTCAGGCCGAAGGAGATGTTGGACAGACCGAGCGTGGTCTGGACCGTCGGGTAGCGCTGCTTGAGCAGCTTGATGCCTTCGAGGGTCTCCAGGCCGTCCTTGCGGGACTCCTCGAGTCCGGCGCCGATCGTGAAGGCCAGGCAGTCGACGAAGATGTCCTCGACGCGCATACCCCACTTGGCGACGAGGTCGTCGATGGTCCGCGCGGCGATCTCGACCTTGCGTTCGGCGGTGCGGGCCTGGCCCTGCTCGTCGATGCACATGACGACGACGCCGGTCCCGTGCTCCTGCACCAGCGGCATGATCTTGGCGAAGCGCGACTCGGGGCCGTCGCCGTCCTCGAAGTTGACCGAGTTGATGATGACGCGGCCGCCGAGCATCTCGAGGCCCGCTTCGAGCACTGCCGGTTCGGTGGAGTCGAGCATGATCGGCAACGTCGACGCGGTCGCGAACCGGCCGGCAAGTTCCTTCATGTCCGCGACGCCGTCACGGCCGACGTAGTCCACGCACAGGTCGAGCAGGTGCGCTCCGTCGCGGGTCTGCCCGCGGGCGATGTCGGTGCAGTCGTCCCAGCGGGCCTCGAGCATCGCCTCACGGAACGCCTTGGACCCGTTGGCGTTGGTGCGCTCGCCGATGGCGAGGTAGGCGGAGTCCTGCTTGAACGGCACGTGCGTGTAGATCGAGGAGACACCGGCCTCCGGGCGCACCTTGCGCTTGCCCTTCTCGGTCTCGCGCACCTTCGCGACCAGGGCGGCCAGGTGCTCGGGCGTCGTTCCGCAGCAACCGCCGACGAGCGAGAGCCCGTACTCGCGGATGAACGTCCCCTGCGCCTCGCCGAACTCCACCGGGCCGAGCGGATAGTGCGCGCCGTTCGGGCCGAGCACCGGCAGGCCGGCGTTCGGCATGCAGCTCACACCGATCTGCGCGTGCTTGGCGAGATAGCGGAGGTGCTCGCTCATCTCGGCCGGGCCGGTCGCGCAGTTCAAGCCGATCAGTTCGATGCCGAGCGTCTCCAGCGCGGTCAGCGCGGCGCCGATCTCCGAGCCGACCAGCATCGTGCCGGTCGTCTCGACGGTGACCTGCGCGATGACCGGAATGTCGACGCCGAGCGCCTTCATGGCCCGCTTCGCGCCGAGGATCGAGGCCTTGGTCTGCAACAGGTCCTGGCTGGTCTCGACGAGCACGGCGTCGATGCCGCCGGCGATCATGCCCTCGGTCTGCGTCTGGTACGCGTCGCGGAGCAGGGCGTAGGGGGCGTGACCCAGGGTCGGCAGCTTGGTGCCGGGGCCCATGGACCCGAGGACCCAGCGCTGCCGGCCGGATTCGGCGGTCCAGTGGTCCGCGGACTCCTTGGCAATCCGCGCACCGGATTCGGCGAGCTCGTGGATCCGCTCCGGGATGTCGTACTCGCCCAGGTTGGCCCAGTTCGCGCCGAAGGTGTTGGTCTCGACGGCGTCGCAGCCCACGGCGAAGTACTCGTCGTGGACGGCACGGACGACGTCGGGGCGGGTCACGTTGAGGATCTCGTTGCAGCCCTCATAGCCCTCGAAGTCCTCGAGGCTGAGGTCGTGGGCCTGGAGCATGGTGCCCATGGCACCGTCGGCAACGACGACTCGTTCGGAAAGGGCGCGCCGCAGCGCATCAGAAGACGCGTTCATCGAGGTCCTAGCCTATCCGGCACACTTGGGTAGGTTCGGCGAATAAGCACCGGCACGTCACTCTGGCGGGTCTGAGGAGGTGGATCTCACAGTGATCGAGTTCGAGGGCGTCGAAGCGTTGAACGAACCGATTCTGCTGGCCTCCTTCGAAGGCTGGAACGACGCCGCCGAATCCGCCTCCGGCGCGTTGGCCCATCTCGCGGACGTCTGGGATGCCAAGCAGATCGGCGAGCTGGACCCCGACGACTACTACGACTTCCAGGTCAACCGGCCCACCATCTCCGCCGACGCGGAGAACCGGCCCGGCTCGAGGATCACCTGGCCGACGACCCGCTTCTACCTGGCACGGCTCCCCGGACGCGACGTCGTCCTCATGCGCGGCGTGGAGCCCAACATGCGCTGGCGGGGCTTCTGCGAGGAGCTGCTGGGAGCCTGTCGCGACCTCAAGGTCGTCACGGTCGTCACGCTGGCCGCCCTGCTGGGCGACGCCCCGCACACCCGGCCGGTGCCGGTTCGCGGCACCTCGAGCGACGCGAACATGCGCGATCGCTACACCATGGAACCCTCCAGTTACACCGGCCCCACGGGCATCGTCGGGGTGTTCCAGGACGCCTGCACGCAGGCGGGGATCCCCGCGGCGTCGTTCTGGGCCGCGGTCCCGTACTACGTCGCCCAGCCGCCGTGCCCGAAGGCGACGCTCGCGTTGCTCCAGCGGGTCGAGGACGTTCTCGACGTCGCAGTGCCCCTCGCCGACCTCGCCGAGGATGCCCGCGCGTGGCAGGAGGGCGTCGACGAGCTCGCGAACGAGGACACCGAGGTGGCCGAGTACGTCCGCACGCTCGAGGAGGCCAAGGACACCGCGGACCTCCCCGAGGCCAGCGGCGAAGCCATCGCCAAGGAGTTCGAGCGGTACCTGCGTCGCCGCGACGAGGGCCCCAGCAGCTCTCCCGGCCCCACCGGCGCCTGACCGTCCGGCTGCGGCCCCCTATTTCCGAGGGACGTCGTCCCGTACAGCCACCTGTCAGCCCGAGTACCGGCTGACATGCTGCTGTACCGGCTGACATGCCCGCGCCGCCTGGATTCTTGGTGAGGGACGTCGTCCCGTACAGCCACATGTCAGCCCGAGTACCGGCTGACATGTGGCTGTACCGGCTGACAAGGTGCTGCTGGGGACGACGTCCCCAACGATTTCGGGCCGCCCCGGCCGCCCCACCGGCGCCACCGGCGCCACCGCGCCACCGCGCCTGACCGTAGAACCCAAAACAGACCGAAGGCCCGCTCGACACCTCGCGGGCCCTCGGAGTTTCTGGTGCGTCAGTTCACCTGAGCGGCGGAGACCACGACCTTGTCGGGGTAGTTGCCGTTCTTGTCCGGCTTGCCGGCCGGGGCGATCAGGCTCATCTGGGCGGCGTCGCCGGAGCCGGCGTAGACCTGCTCGACGGGAACCTCGTCCGCCGCGTAGGTGGTGACGTCGGAGACGCTGAACAGAAGCGTCTTGTCCTCGACGGTGGTGATGGTGACCTCGTCACCGACCTTGGCCCTGGCCAGGTTCGCGAAGACGTCCTTGCCACCCTCGGCGTCGGCGACGTGGCCGAGGATGACCGCGCGGCCAATCTCACCGGGCTCGGGGCCCTCCTGGAGCCACCCCACGCGGCCGTGCGCCGGCTTGGACAGCCCCCCAGCTGCCCCGTCCGACGCGAGCGGGTCCACCAGAGCGTCGACGCCGAGGCGTGACATCTCGAGGCGCACCGGGTCGGCCTGGGTGATCACCGTCGGCGCGACGGCGGCGGGCTTCGGGTCCCCATCCCAAGGCCAGCCGTTGAGGCCACCGATGAACAGCAACGGCACTGCTGCCGCCACTGCCAGACCGAATTGCACTGCGCGCCAGTTGATGCCCGACCCCTCGGGCTCCTCCGCGCTCTCCTCCTGCACCGTCACCGTTCGGCCCCCACCGATGGTGTCGATTGAATCCCAACCCTTCACCAGGCTCCCCCGATCAGACTGCGCCGCCCTGCTGCTCCGGCTGCTCCGGCTGCCCCCGCGACGGCTACCCCACCCAGCACGATCAGCGCGAGAGCTGCCGCGCCCATGCCGGCCTTGCCTGCTGCCGTCTCCGGCAACAGGGCGGAGACGCTGCGGACCACATCCGCAGCAGCCCCCGTCACACCGCCGCCGCCCGACCCCCCAGTCGGTTCGTTGACGGTTCCTGCGTTGCGCGGTGCGGTCCAGGTCGAACCGACCGGCGACATCTCCGGCTTGCTGATAACCGGCTTCTGCACGCTCTCGGCCTTGCCGGCGTTCTTCACCGGGGCCGCGGGAGCGGGCTTGCTCGGCTTCGCGGGAGCGACCACCGCGGGCGCCGGCTTGTCGGTGTCCCCGAGCAGCGGAAGTTCCGCGACGACGGGAGCGAGGATCGAACCCAGCAGCGGCAGCTTGCTGATCGTGCCCGCCAGGCTGGTGCTCTCGGTACGTACCTCCACGGCGGGCTTGGTCGCCTTCGCGGGCTTCTCGGCCGAGGCCGCGGGCGGCCCGATCAACGTCTCGGTGACCCCACCCAACAAGGCACCCAACCCGAGCAGATCGTTCTGCTGAGCCTGGCTGCTCGACGCGGAGGCCGAGGCGGCGCCGGCGCCGGTGCAGACAGCGAGCACGGCACCCACCGTTGCGATCCGACGGATCCGAGCGCGGTGACCAGTCATGAGGGGCACTCTCCAGCGGTGCGGAGCGGTTCAGCAGGACACCGAGAAGAATGCCGGCTGGAATCGGCAAGAACAGCCTCTCAAGTGAACTCCCGCCGATGACGAAGAACCACCGAAGAGTAAAGTCCGTGATCATCGAAGGCCTGCCGCGACCCTCGACATGGGGACAATTCCCGGTCGGCCCGGGCGCATTCCCGCGGAGTGCCGCAAGCAAGACTATCCGGACAGTGATCCTCCGTCAGATTGCGCTGACCTGCAGGTTTCCTGCGACGCACGGCTTCAGCGCGAAGCTTGGACGGAGCTGTGTGCGTGGACGTCGGATTTCTACCGAACGCCCGGCACGCGCATCATCGGACGAAAGCGGAATCCCCACGAGGGCCTAAAGTCCCGAGTCCCCCGGACCGAAACACTGGCCGAAAGGATGATGCCCCCCATCATCCGTTCGGAAAGCGGGAATGGACCCTGCGTCCGATGGTGCGTCCACGCGCTACAGCGCCACTCCGAGCAGGCCGTCAACGAGGCGCGAGATGACTCCCGGGGCGCCCGGATCCGACCCGTCGCCACGCTGGGCGCTTGCGGCCCACTCGTCGATCGCGACCAGCGCCGCGGGCGCGTCCAGGTCATTCGCGAGCGCGGCCCGCACGGCGAGCAGCGCGGGCTCCGCGGTCGGTCCGTCGGGCCGGGACACCGCGGCACGCCACCGCGCGAGTCGATCCACCGCGGCGGACAGGTCCTGGCCGGTCCACTCCCAGTCGGTGGCGTAGTGATGCGCGAGCAGGGCCAGGCGGATGGCGCCGGGGTCGGTGCCCTCGCGGCGCAGGGCGGAGACGAAGACCAGGTTGCCCAGCGACTTGGACATCTTCTGCCCGTCGTAGCCGACCATCCCGGCGTGCATGAAGACCCGCACGAAGGGGGCGTGCCCGGTGCGAGCGTGTGCGTGGGCGGCGCCCATCTCGTGGTGCGGAAACGCGAGGTCGCTGCCGCCGCCCATCACGTCCAGTTCCTCGCCGAGGCGGTCCAGCGCGATCGCGGTGCATTCCACGTGCCAGCCCGGACGGCCGGGACCGGCCGCGGAGTCCCAGTGCGGTTCGCCCGGGCGCTGCGCCCGCCAGAGCAGGGCGTCGAGCGGGTCCTTCTTACCGGAGCGGTCCGGGTCGCCGCCGCGCTGCCCGAACAGCTCGAGCATGGCCGTCCGGTCCAGCCGGGACACCTCGCCGAAGTGCGCGTCGGAGTGGACCGGGAAGTACAGGTCGCCGTCGACGTCGTAGGCGGCGCCGCGGTCGCGCAGCGCGGCGATGAAGTCCGCGATCAGCGGGATCGCCTCGACCGCGCCGATGTAGTGCGCCGGGGCGAGCACCCGCAGCGCCGTCATGTCCTCACGGAACAGTTCGGTCTGCGAGGCGGCCAGGTCCCGCCAGTCCACGCCGGTCGCGGTCGCGCGCTCGAGGAGCGGATCGTCGACGTCGGTCACGTTCTGCGCGTAGTCCACGGTCACGCCGGAGTCGCGGACCGCGCGGTTGAGCAGGTCGAAGGTGAGATAGGTGTTCGCGTGGCCGAGGTGCGTGGCGTCGTACGGGGTGATCCCGCAGACGTACAGGCTCATCCGGTCGCCCTGGGCGGCGGGCTGCAGCGTCCCGGTGCTGGTGTCGCGCACCAGAACAGGGGAACCCACCCCCGGCAGGTAGGGGGTTTCGGGTGAGGGCCAGGCGCGCATGTCCTTCACCCTAAGTGGCAGCTGTGCGGCGATATTCCGCGGGACGTCGCAGCTGAACGGCAGGTCAGAACGGCGGCCAGGGGACGACGGGGTACCCCGTGTCCCGCGGCTTCGGGTGCTGTCCGGTCCGCAACAGCATCGCGATGCGTCGCTTGGTGGCGGCGATCTCGCCGGGAGTCAGCAATCCGGTCAACGCCGGACCGAGCACCGTGTCGAACCCGTCGGCGAGTTCGACGAGCACCTCGCCGGCCTCCTCCGACAGCGGCTTGCCTGCCCAGGCCCACAGCACCGTGCGCAGCTTGTGCTCCACGGCGAAGCACACACCGTGGTCGATGCCCTGCACCCGCCCGTCGGGGGTGGGCAGCAGGTGTCCACCCTTGCGGTCGGCGTTGTTGGCGATGACGTCGAAGACGGACATCCGCCGCAGTCGCTCGTCGCCCGGCGACACCAGCTTCATCACGTCGACCCGGGCGTTCTCGTTGCGCGGCAGGTTGAACAGTTGGACCCGCTCGTCGACCTCGACCCAGAGCTGGCACATGCCCGGGCCCCACTGACCGTCGCGCATGACCGTGGGCGGGACGAGGTCCCACCCGGTGGCCGCGGACAGCCGGTACGCGGCGACCTCGCGGCCGGCAAGGGTGCCGTCGGGAAAGTCCCACAGCGGGCGTTCGCCGGCGACGGGCTTGTGCGCGCACGCGGCGGTGACGCCGTCGAGGGTGACCGCGCAGAACAAGGTGGCATTCGAGGCGTTCATCAGCTGCCCGACGACCTCGAGGGTCCCGTGGGTCAGCAGCTCCAGGGCCGCGTCGAGCCCGAGGTCCGCCAGCGGGACGACGGGTACGGCTGCGACGGGGTCGAACGCGTCCTCGGGGTCGGACTGGGCAACCGGGGTCACCGGATCGCTCAACGTCGGTAGCCGTTCTGGCGGGGGCAGACGTGGCCGGCGGGATCCAGCGGCAGACCGCAGAACGGGCACGGCGGGCGCCCGGCAGACACGACCGAGGCCGCGCGACGGGCGAACTCGCGCGCCATCTCGGCGGTCAGCCGCACCCGCAGCACGTCGGGACCGTCGGGGTCCTCGTCCTCGTCCTCGATGATCGGCGTCATGTCCTCACCGGGCGGCCCTTCACCGGGAGCCTGGGCGACGATGACCAGCCGGTCGGTCCCCGGGTCCCAGCCCAATGCGAGGGTGGCGACCTTGAAGTCCTCCTCGATCGGCTGATCCAGGGGCGCCAGGTCGGCGGTCGCCGCGGGCGGAGGCGGAATGTCGGTCGCGTCGCCCTCGACCCGGCGGACCTCGTCGAGCAACCGGTCGACCTGCTCGGCGAGCAACGCCACCTGCTGCTTCTCCAGCGAGACGCTCGTGATCCGGCCCTGGCTGCGGGCCTGCAGGAAGAAGGTCCGCTGCCCGGGTTCGCCCACCGTCCCGGCCACGAATCGCTCGGGCGGGTCGTAGAGATGAACCTGCCGCGCCATGAACCCGAGCCTATGTCGTACGCCGCGCGCGACGTTGCGGTCGGGTGCCCTCGGCCTGTGACTCCGGTCCCGCCCCGCCGCCGACGACGGCGTCCGTGGCGGCCACCTTCTCCCGCCGCCCGCGCTTGGGCGGCGGCTGATACGCCCCCAGGTCACCGGAGGCGTCATTGACCCGCAGCACGAACGGGCGGGTCTCGGTGTAGCGGATCGCGGTCACCGAGCCGGGGTCCACGACGATGCGCTGGAACAGGTCCAGATGCATGCCCAGGGCGTCGGCGACGACGGCCTTGATCGGGTCGCCGTGCGAGCAGGCCAGCCAGACGGCGCCGGCGCCGTGTTCCGCGGTGATCCGGGCGTCCCAGTCGCGCATCGCAGCGACGATCCGGGCCTGCATGGCCGCCATGGACTCACCCTCGGGGCCGGGGAAGGTCACCGAACTCGGGTGGGCCTGGATGGCCTTCCACAGCGGCTGCTTCACCAGTTCCTTGAAGTGCTTCCCCGTCCAGTCCCCGTAGTGGCACTCCCCCAGGCGTTTGTCGATGGAGACCTTCAGCCCGAGCTTCTTGGCCAGCGGCGCGATGGTCTGCCGGCAGCGCGGCAGCGGACTGCAGACCAGCGCGGACAGCTTCACCTCGGCGAGGCGCTCGCCGAGGGCTTGCGCCTGCGCCTGGCCCTTCTCGTCGAGGTTCACGTCGGGGCTCCACCCGGCGAGAATCCCGCCCGTGTTCGCGGTCGACCGGCCGTGGCGCAGCAGCAGAACTGTTGTCACGCTGACACTCCGGCCAGTTCCGCGGCCGCCACCAGCAGGCGCATCGCCTGCTTGCACAGTTCCAGGTCGGGGTGACGGACCATCACATTGATGGTGTTCACGCCGGCCTCGGAGTACGCGGTCAGCCGCTCGGCGATGCGTTCCTTGCTGCCCAGCAAGGCGATGGAGTCGAGCAGCTCGAACGGCAGGGCCGCGGCGGCGTCCTCGTAACGACGGTCGAGGTAGGCCTCCTGGCAGGCGTTGGCCTGATCGCCGTAGCCCATCTCGGTGGCCAGACCGTGGTAGAAGTTCTTCTCCTTCGCGCCCATGCCGCCGATGTACAGCGCGGTGAACGGGCGGGTCACGTCAGCGCAGGCGGCGAGGTCGTCGCCGGGCACCAGCGGCATCGAGGGTGCGACGTCGAAGCCGCTCATGTCCTTGCCCGCGGTGGCCCGGCCCTTGGCGATCATGGCGATCGGGGCGGGCAGCCCCTCCAGAGCGGGAAACAGCGCGAGCCAGCCGTCGCCGATCTCCCCGGTCAGTTCGAGGTTCTTGGGGCCGACGGCGCCGAAGTAGATGGGGATGTGCTCGCGCGGCGGGTGGATCGTCAGGTGCAGGGCCTTACCGAGGCCGTCGGGCAGCGGCAACGTGTAGTGCCGCCCGTCGTACTCGACCTGCTCGCGGGACAGTGCCGCGCGCACGACCTCGACGTACTCCCGGGTGCGCCCGAGCGGTTCGGCGAACTTCACGCCGTACCAACCCTCGGAGACCTGCGGGCCGGAGACGCCGAGCCCGAGGCGGAACCGGCCGTCGGAGAGGGTGTCCAGGGTGGCCGCCGTCATCGCGGTCATCGTCGCCGCGCGGGCGGGGATCTGCAGGATCGCGGAGCCCAGGTCCACCCGGCTGGTGCGGGCGGTCAGGTTGCCCAGGACGCTGACCGCGTCCGAGCCGTAGGCCTCCGCGATCCATACGACGGAGAACCCGATGCGGTCGGCCTCCTCGGCGAGGACGAGCGAACGCTTGTCGTTGCCCTGGCCCCAGTACCCCAGGTTCAAGCCCAGCCGCATGAGCTACTCCTCAGTAGATATCGGGAACCCTACGCCGGACACAGAACGGTCACGATGGGGGCGGCGCGGCGCACCGGCGTGGACCGAAACCCGGCTTAGCCTTTCGAAGGAACTCGGAGCTGCGGCGTGGCCGCCTCAACGTGATGGGCGAACTGCGATGGAACAGCGACGTCTTGGCCGCAGTGGTCTCACCGTCTCCCGGCTTGCGCTGGGGACCGCCTCCTGGGGTGGTCTCACCGATGCGGGCGAAGCGGCGGAGATGCTGACCACCTTCGCCGACGCCGGCGGGACCCTGCTGGACACCGCCCCGACGCACGTCGCCGGGCAGGCCGAGGAGTTGCTCGGTGCCCTGCTCGGCAAGACCGTGCGTCGCTCGGACTTCGTGCTGGCCACCAAGGCCGGACTGCGCTTGCGTGACGGCGTCCCGGACGGGTCCCGCCGCGCGCTGCTCGACGAGCTGGACTGGTCCTTGGCGCGCCTGGACACCGACCACGTGGACCTGTGGCAGGTGCACGTTTTCGACCCGGAGACCGCACTCGAGGAGACCCTGTCCGCGGTCGACTACGCCGTCTCCACCGGCCGCGCCCGCTACGCCGGCGTCGCCAATCACAGCGGGTGGCAGTTCGCCGCCTCGGCCACCCGCCAGCAGAACTCGGCCGCCGGGGCGCGGATCGTCGCGAACCAGACCGAGTACTCCCTGGTGAACCGTCGCGCCGAGGTCGAGATCATCCCGGCCGCTGCCGCCCTGGGCGCCGGGATCCTGGCCGGGTCGCCGCTCGGCGGCGGGGTCCTCACCGGCAAGTACCGCGCGAGCGTCCCGCTGGATTCCCGGGCCGCGCGCTCGGACACCGTCGACGCCTACCTGTCCGGCGCCGGCCGTCTGATCGTCGACGCGTTGAGCACCGCGGCCGAGGGGCTCGGCGTCGCGCCGGCCGCGGTCGCCCTGGCCTGGTTGCGCGACCGTCCGGGCGTCAGCTCGGCGATCCTCGGGGCACGCACCGCCGAGCAACTGCGGACGTGCCTGATGTCGGAGACCCTCGTCCTGCCGACGGAGATCCGCGCCGCCCTCGACGACGTCTCCGCCGTGTGACCCCTACTGCTGCTCTCGCGGATCCGGCAGGGGCTCGGCTCCGGGGATCACGGTCTCGTTCAGTGCGTCGGTGATGTAGCACAACGACTCGTCCGGGTCGACGTTGTCGAACGTGTCGCCGTCGACCCAGGCGTCGCCGAGTTCGGTGGGACCGCACTTCATGCCCATGGTCACCGTGCCGTGCCAGAACAGGCCGACCTGCTTGGCGTTGCCGCCGGCCGCCAGACCGAGCCGCGCGCCCAGGTGCGCCAGCAGGGTGACCGCGGTCGCCGCATCGCCGATCTCCTCGCCGACCATGTCCTCGGCGTGCGCGATCAGCTGCTCCGGATCCATGATCGTGAAGTCCCACCGGCTGATCACCGAGACCCGAGGTCCGTAGACGCTGTCCTCGTCGTCGTCCTCGTCGTCGTCGGTCAGCTCCGGGAGGTCGAACGGGGTGACCTCGTCGTGCTCGGTGAACATGATCGCGTCGAAGTCGCCGGCGGCCTCGCGCAGGTCGAGGAACGCCGCCTGCACCGCGGGGTCGTTCTCCCCGGTGCGCGCCTCGACGGCGTCAAGGTGGGCGTCCAAGGCGGCGTGCAGCCGGGACAGGGCGGTGCGAGCTTCACTCAGTGCCATGGTCGCTCGGGCTCCTCACTCGTCGCGCTCGCTCGTCGGGGCATCCCCCGTGCAGGACGCCGACCGGCTTGGAACAATAGGCCGACCATGGTCACGTACGAATTCCGGGACGTGCTTCTGCCGCGCGGCACCAGCCGCTCCGCTGCCCACCGCATGCTGACCGACATCGCGGAGTACGAGCACTGGGAACTCGACCGCCTGCGCCTCTACCCCGACGGCCGCCGCCAGATCCGCCTGCGCCGCAAGATCATCCGCGCGGTGCGCACGGCCTGAGGGCCGTCCTCTGCCAGCATGTGGGGCTATCCACACTGTCCATGACTCGTCTTCTGCCGGCATGTGGGGGTATCGCGGCGGGTCAATAGCCCCACTCGCCGGCGGAAGATGACGGGTCGTGAGCTCGCGGGCCGCGCCGCCCGAAGCCCGTCCTCTGCCGGCATGTGGGGGTATCGCGCTCGCCGGATAGCCCCACTCGCGGGCAGAAGACGAGTGTCAGCAGGTCGCGAGGAACCGGTCCAGCACCCGGACGCCGAACTTCAGGCCCTCGACGGGGACGCGTTCGTCGACGCCGTGGAACATGCCGGCGAAGTCCAACTCCGCGGGCAGTTGCAGCGGAGAGAAGCCGAAGCACCGCATCCCGAGGCGGGAGAAGGACTTCGCGTCGGTGCCGCCGGAGAGGCAGTACGGGATCGCGCGCGAGCCCGGGTCCTCGGCCTGCAGGGAGGCGACCATCGCGTCGACCAGGGCGCCGTCGAAAGTGGTTTCCAACGCGATGTCGTGGTGCTCCATCTCGCGGGTGATGTCCGGGCCGATGAGTTCGTCGATGGTCGCGAAGAACTCCTCCTCGAAGCCGGGCAGAAAGCGCCCGTCGACGATGGCACTGGCGGCGTCCGGGATGACGTTGGTCTTGTACCCGGCCGCCAGCATCGTGGGGTTCGCGGTGTTGCGCAGCGTGGCCCCGATCAGGCGCGCCATCGACCCGAGCTGGGCGACCAGGGCGTCGGGGTCGTCGGCGTCGAGACGGACGCCCAGGACGGCGGAGACCTCGTCGAGGAACGCCTGCACGGTCTTCGTCACCCGGATCGGGAAGCGGTGCGCCCCGACCCGCGCGACGGCCTCGCACAACGCGGTGACGGCGTTGTCCTCGGCGAGCATCGACCCGTGCCCGGCGCGACCGTGCGCCGTCAGCCGCATCCAGGCCATGCCCTTCTGCGCGGTCTCGATCGCGTACAGGCGCTGCCCGGCGACGGTGATGGAGAAGCCGCCGACCTCGCTGATGGCCTCGGTGCAGCCCTCGAACACGTCGGCGTGATTGTCGACGAGGAACCGCGCGCCCTTGGTGCCACCTGCCTCCTCGTCGGCGACGAACGCCAGGACGATGTCGCGCGGCGGGACCTTTCCGGCGCGGGCCCAGGACCGCACCAGCGACAGGACCATCGCGTCCATGTCCTTCATGTCGACCGCGCCGCGGCCCCACACGCAGTCGTCGGAGATCTCCGCGGCGAACGGGGGCCGGCTCCACTGGTGCGCGAGCACCGGGACGACGTCGAGGTGACCGTGGATCAGCAACGCGCCCCGACTGGAATCGGCGCCCTTGATCCGGGCGACGACGCTGGCCCGGCCCGGGTCGGATTCGATGATCCGCGGTTCCACACCGGCATCGGACAGCGACGCCGCGACGTACTCCGCGATCGCGCGCTCGCCCGGCCCGGAGCCGTCGCCGTAATTGATCGACTCGATGCGGATCAGGTCCTGGCACAGGCCGACGACCTCGGCCTCGGCGGCGCGCGCCGTCGCGGACGCGGTGTCGGTGTCGCTCACGTCGAACTCCTCGGTGCCCGACGGCCGGGCAGGCCGTCAGGACCCATCCTGCCGCAGAGCTCGGGTCAGGGCTGCGCGCCTGGAACTGACGTCCGGAGGAGAAGACCTCGTCGGTGTCGAACTTCGGCCAGTGCCCGCCCTTGCCCCCCGGACGGTGACGGGGTCCCGCGCCGCACCGAGCCGATGGAGAGCTTCCTCAATCACGTCGAGCTCGCGTACCGGCCTGACGCATCAGGGCCCGAGGAGTTCGGCCAGCCGCGGCGCGAGGACGTCGTCCGGGACGTCCACGTCGACGAGCTTGTCCCGGCCGCGCTCCCCCGCCACCAACGTCACTCGGGAGCCGGGCACGTCGAAGGCCTGGGCCACGGCCGCGATCACCGCCGCGTTCGCTTGCCCCTCGACCGCCCGCGCCCGCACGGACACGAGCAACGCGGGCCCCCGCGGGCCTTCCCATCGCCCACCGACGGCCTCCGTCCGCGTTCCCGGCCGCACCCGGATCGCCACTCGCACGCCCAGAGCATTCCGCAGTCACCGAACTGTCGGACCTGCGCCGTACAACTGATGGGCGGAGGGCGAACGCAGCGGTCGTTCGGATACCTTCTTATATATCGCTCCATCTATAAAGAGGTCTAAGGCTCGTGCTCCCCAGCCCCTACAACCCCGGCGCCGGAGCGGTGCCCCCGCTGCTCGCCGGGCGCGACGAGGTCCTGCGTGACGTCGACGACCTGCTCACCCGGGCCACGCACTTCCGCCGCGGGAGCAGCCCGCTGGTGTGGACGGGCGTGCGGGGTGTCGGCAAGACCGTGACCCTGATCGAGGCGCGGGCTCGGGCGCAACGTCTCGGCTTTCTCTGTGCGCACGTCACCGCCGACCGCAGCGGCGGTCTGCCGCAGATGATCGCCGAGGCCGTCGGCGGCGTGCTGGCCGACGCGGACGTCGATCGGCGCGGTCGTCGCTGGGACCGATTCCTTGAGCGACTGGCGGCGTTCAGCATCGAGGTCTCCGTCGCGGGCATCGTCACGGTGAACGCAGCCCGGAAATCGGTCGCCCGACCGACGGCCGTCAGCCGGGACATGCTCCGCTCCCTGATCACCGACGCCACCGAGCAACTCACCGACGCCGGTCGAAGCGGACTCCTGCTGACCTTCGACGAACTGCAGGAGGCGCCGGTCGACGACCTGCAGGTGCTGGTCAACGTGCTGCAGGAACTCACGGTGTCCGGGCACCCGGTCACCACCGTCGCCGCCGGTCTGCCCGCGCTGCCCGAGCGGTTGATGGACGCGGGGTCCTTCGCCGAGCGCTTCGCCTACCGACGCATCGACAACCTCACCCCGAACGCCGCGATGACAGCCGTGGTGACTCCCGCGGACATCGTGCGGGTGCGGTGGTCGGAGGACAGCGCCGAGGCCGTCGTGGACCTCTGCGGCGGCTCGCCCTATCTCCTGCAGCTCTACGCCGACGCCGCCTGGCGCGCCGCGGACCCCAGGCCGGGCACGAGGATCAGCCGCGAGCAGGTGGAGATCGGCACCGGGCACGCCGACCGGGCGCTTTGGGACGGTCAGTACCGGGGCCGGTGGAATCGCGCCACACCGGCCGAGAGGGATCTGCTGCTCGCGGTGGCCCTCAGCCTCGGCAAGCAGGGATTCGCCCGCACCGCCGAAATCGGCGCCCGGTTGGGGAAGTCGGCGTCGCAGTTCAGCCAGGCCCGCGCCGACCTGATCGACAAGGGCCTGCTGGAGGCCGTCGGCCACGGTCGGTTGGCCTTCACCGTGCCCGGCTTCGAGCGCTTCGTCCGCGCCGTGACGGAGACCGAGGATCCCGCGCACGAGGAGCACCCCGAGCAATGACTGCGCGGGTCGACGTTCACACCGGCGACGTGCCGAGCTTGCTCAGGTCGACCTTCCGGGGGTCGACGGAGGCACCGTTGCGGCGCAGTTCGTAGTGCAGGTGCGGCCCGGTGGCGTTGCCGGTCGACCCGGAACGGCCCAGGAGCTCGCCGGCCCGCACGACGTCGCCGCGCTTCACCCCGGCGCGGGACAGGTGCGCGTAGATGACCCGATACCCGCGTCCGTAGTCGATGCTGACCCAGGTGCCGTAACCGCTGCCGGAGCGTCCGGCCGCGAGGACCTTGCCGGCGTGGGTCGCGTACACCGGCGTGCCGGTGGGGATGGCGTAGTCGATGCCCCCGCCGGAGCGGCCCTTCATCCGTCCGGCATGGCCGGCGAAGCTGCTGGTGATCCGGAACTTCCCGTTGATCGGGAGCCTGGACGCGCGAACCTGCTTCGTCGCGGCGGGCGCCCGGTCGTGGGCCGTGGTCTTGGCCTTGGCCCTGGCCTGCGCTGTGGTCTTGGCCTTGGCCTTCGCCAGAACTGCGGCCGGGGCCAACTGCGGGCGGGCGTGCCGTCCGCGCTGCGCTCGCACCCGGACGTCTCGGTCGAGTTCCTCGCTGTCGACGCTGCGGTGACGGGCGGAGCGGCGTCCGTCCTCGTCCGCAACCTCGACGATGGACTGCTGGTGCGCGACGGCGGACTCGTAACCGTTGGCGATCCCGGCCGGCGCCGCGCTGACGGTGGCATTGCCCTGCGTGATCCCGGTGACCAGCAGTCCGCCGGCGGTGGCAGTGAGAAGAAGGGTCTTGCCGTGGACGTGGGGGTTCGGCTTGCGATGCGTTCCCAAGGTGGGCTCCTTCGGGGAGCCGCCGGCCGGGTGGGCGTGGTGATGGGACCCCGACCCCGCGCGCGACACCCCGCAGCGGGTTTGGCGGCGCGTGCCCGGCGGCGCCCCAGAGTGGGCGACGGGCGGACGGACACGCATTGAGGACGCTAAACCCGTCGAAGAGGCCGACTGGCACGACAGAGAGATCGATATTGCCTGCGGGGACCGGCAATTCGTCCGGATGGGGTGGATTGTGATCCGGACATGCCCGTCGTGCCCCTCGAGCTGTGACCCCGCTTTACGCCGGCTGTTTTGCTCCCTCGGGCGAACTCTTGACTGTGGCCGCATCTGATCGGGGAAGCCGAGGTCACCGATCAGCACCACCGCGAGATCATCGCCGCAATGACGTCCGCAGCAGGCGCCGCAACAGGTATCTGACGTCATGTCAGCTCCGAGCTGCCGCATTCGTTGCGCGTACAGCGAACAGCCGATGCGGTGCAGCCCGACCTGCGGTTAACGTCAGGCATGAACAACGTGACACCGCTGCGACCCCGCCCCGAGCGTTCAGCTCCCGAACCGCTGTGGCGCGAGGCGCTGGGCGAGCAGTTGCGCTCCGAACGCGTGCGCCGGGAGGAGCGGATCCTCGATGTCGCGAACCGCGCGGGCGTGGCACCGCAGTACCTGTCCGAGCTCGAGCGGGGCCGCAAGGACCCCTCCTCGGAGGTGCTGTCGGCGGTCTCCGGGGCGCTGGGCCTGTCGGTGCTCGAACTGACCCGTCGGGCCGGGCAGCGGTTGGCCGCCGCTCCGGCCCGAGGGCTTCACGGACCGGTGTGCCTAGCCGCTTAGCGGTGTCGGTGCGTCGCGGGTGGTCAGCACCGTGTCGACGACGCCGTAGTCCAGCGCGCCGGACGCGGTGAGAATCAGGTCCCGTTCGGTGTCGTGGCGCACCTGCTCCGGCGTCCTTCCGGTGTGCGCGGCGAGGATCGTCTCCAGGACGGTGCGGACCCGTTCGATCTCGTCCGACTCCAGGATCAGGTCGGGAATCGTGCCGCGACCCTGCGCGGCCGGAGCGTGGATCACCACCCGCCCGTGGCGCAGGATCTGCCGTCGCCCGGCCGCTCCCCCGGCCAGGAGCACCGCGGCGGTCGCGGCGGCCTGCCCGACGCAGGTGGTCTCCACGGCGGGGCGGATGAACTGCATCGCGTCGTAGATCGCGAGCGTCGCCGCGATGTCCCCGCCCGCCGAGTTGATGTAGAGGTTGATGGGCGCGTCGGGGTTTTCCGACTCGAGGTGGATCAGTTGCGCGATCACGGCGTTGGCCACCCCGTCGTCGATGGCGGTGCCCAGGTAGATCACGCGCTCGGCCAGCAGCCTGCTGTAGACGTCCACCGTCCGCTCGCCCTGGTTCGTCCGCGTGGTGACGTACGGGATCGTGTAACTGCTCATCGGTGTGCCCCCAGTCCGACGGGACGGCGTGCGCCCGGCAGGATCTGGTCGCCCACCTCCACGATGTGATCGACGAACCCGTACTCCAAGGCTTCCTCGGCGCTGAACCACCGGTCGCGCAGTGAGTCCCGTTCGACGTCGGCGACGTCCTGACCTGTGTCCTGCGCGATCAGCCCCAGGACGGTGTCCCGCGTGCGACGCAGGTCGTCGGCCTGGATCGCGATGTCCATGGCGGTGCCGCCGATGCCGGCCGATCCCTGGTGCAGCAGCACTTT
This sequence comes from uncultured Actinomycetota bacterium, assembly GCA_963703165.1. Classification (GTDB taxonomy): domain Bacteria; phylum Actinomycetota; class Actinomycetes; order Sporichthyales; family Sporichthyaceae; genus JBQTKD01. The sequence goes on along the minus strand of OY969798.1, from coordinate 4,833,601 downwards.
CGAGTGCGCGGCCGTGTAGCGCTTGCCACGCGTTCCGGCGCTGAGCAGGAACTGCCCGGCGCTGTAGGCCATGCCGAGGTTCACTGTCACGACGTCGTTGGGGATCGCCCGCATGCAGTCGCGGATGGCGAGCATCCCGGGCACCGAACCGCCCGGGGAGTTGATCAGCAGGCGGATGTCGGCGCCGGGATCCTCCGCCGACAGGAGGATCAGCCCGGTGCAGAGGCGGTTGCTGTTCCAGTGCTCCAGCGGTTCACCGAGCAACAGGGTGCGGCGTTCGAACAGCCGTTGGTAGATCTCTTCGTCCAGCCGGTGGCCGGGGGTTCGCGTCTCTTCGTCCATGAGGTCAGCGTGAACGTCATTTGCCGCCGGGGACAGGCCGCGCTGCTCACGGCAGCGCTGCTGCGAGCAGCAGTCTTTCGGTGGGGCGTGCCTATCGCTGTAGCGCGCCGTCGGACGTACCGCTCGGCATCGCGGTGGTCGCCGAAAGGGGGCGATGACTCCCCAGCGCGCGATTCGGCTGCTGCCTCTGCTCCGTGGTCGGCCCGGACGATGTGCAGACCCAGGTCGAATCCGGCGGGGTCGGTGAACACAGTCGCCCGTCCACAGCCGCCGAGCCACGAAACTGATTTCACGTCAGATACTGCACCCTCCGGGCCTTGAAGGCCACGTACCGAACCGGAACAGCCACTCTGCGAACAACGGAACGAGCTGGGCTGGGCGTGGCGTGCGCCACGCACCGAGAGGATGCCGCGGTCGGTCAGGGTCGACGCCGCCGCGAACGGTGAGCTCCCGACCCGAATCCGATGCTCCTGAGAGGGGATCGAAGCTGCTTCGGGTCAGTGCCGGTCGCGGCGTCAGGGCGGCCGGCCATGGGAATGGAGTGGCGGAGGTGGGTCGCTTCACACGACCGTCTCGCGTAGGCTGAGGAGGTGCTGGACAGCGAATACCCCGACCAGGCGTGCTCGGTCGCGCGCGCCCTCGAGGTGGTCGGCGAACGATGGACACTGCTCATCCTTCGCGACGTCTTCTTCGGCACACGTCGCTTCGACGAACTGAGCGTGAGCGTCGCAGGCGTGACGCGTACGGTTCTGGCCAGCAGGCTACGAAAGCTCGTCGAGCACGGTCTGCTCGAACGACGGCTCTACCAGGAGCGGCCGGAGCGCTACGAGTACTACCCGACCGTGATGACTCTGGACCTGGCGCCCGCGGTGGCGCAACTGATGCGCTGGGGCGACCAGTACTACCCGCACCCGGCGGGTCCGCCGCGACGTCTCCTCCACCGGAACTGTGGCGGTGAGATCGAGATCGTATGCCGGTGCGTGGACTGCGGGAACGACGTGGCCGCCGGCGAGGTGGACAGCGAACTGAACCCCGCGGCGCTGCCACTGCACGGCGGTGGATTGCGTTAAGGAGCGTCCTTGCCCGCAACGGCGGCGCGGTACATCGGGAACATCTCCTTGGTGAGCGGAAGCAGCTTCAGCACCTTCTTCACCGGCCCCTTCGCCCTGACCTGGCCCTTGGCCAGACCCATGGGCAGGTTGTAGTCGCCGCGCCAGAACCGGTCGGCGATGTCGCCCGACAGCGTCATGGTCACGTCCGCCTCGCCTACCGCTCCCATGACGACCTCCGGCGTCTCCTTCATGAAGATCGTCATCTCCGCCTCCGGCTCGGTGTAGCGCATCCGCAGGACGAGGTCGGCGGCTCGGATCTTGGGACCGGTCACCGGGTCCTCGGCTGCGGCGCGCATCATCCCGCCGATGTAAATGTCGATCTCGCTGGCGTCGGTGAAGTAGGCCATATCGAATCCGTTCTCCAATAGCAGTAATGACTATTCGTCAGATCGTTCCGGGAGGGACCAGCGCCGCCCGCCGATCGGAGTCGGGTCACCGGCCGGCGGGCGGGCCCGGTGGGCAGACGATGGTGAACGTGACGCGCGTGGTCTGCTGCGGCGCGGCCTCCGCGGCAGCCGTCAGGGAAATCGATGCGACGCGGTTCATCGGCTCTCTTCGTGGTGGTCGGATGATGTGGACAGCCTTCGGGCCGGGCTCGTCAGAATGCGTTCGGGTGTTCGAGGACGTGCGGCACGGGAACCAGACGGGCCACCGGTACCGACGGATGTGCCGCCGAGGAGGCTTCACTGGTGTGTTCAGTGGCGGCTTCACCCGCGAAAGCAAGGGCTTGCGCTTCGGCAGTTCGCCGCTTTGACGGCAGGAACACGGCCGCGAGAAGGGCGCCCGCCAGCGCCACGAAGCCGGTGATGAGGCAGGCCGGTTGCAGCCCGGCGTAGAAGGCGTTGTCGACGGCGGCGCTCAGCGCTCCGGTGGGATCGCTCAGCCCCATCGCCAGCGCGGCACCGACCGATTCCTTGGCCGTCGCGAGCGCCTCCGCCGGCAATGAGGCGGCGGCCTGCGCGTCGGTGAGGTTGGCGGCGTAGGCCGAGGCGAAGATGCTGCCTGCCACCGCGACACCGAGCGTCCCACCGAGCTCGCGGGTCGCGTCGTTCATCGCGGAGCCGACCGCGGACTTCTCCACCGGGACGACGTCCATGATCGTCTCCGTGGCCGGGGCCGTGGTCAGTCCCAGACCGAGCCCACCCACGATCATCTGCCCGACGATGGTGGGCCAGTAGTCGGTGCTCGAGGACACGGTCGACACCCAGAGGAAGAACACCGCCATCAGGCCCAGACCTGACGCGACCACCCACCGTCCACCGAACCGCATCGCCAGCAGGATGCCGAGGACCGATCCGACGGCAATGCTCGTGGCGATGGGTGCGAGCGCCATGCCGTAGGTCAATGGGTCGAACCGCTTGAAGTACTGGAAGTACTGGGTGATGAGAATGATGAACCCGAAGAGGCTGAACCAGGCCACGGTCACCGACAGGCAGGCCGTGGAGAAGCGGATGTTGAGGAAGAGCCGAACGTCCAGCATCGGCGTGCGACGCGTTCGCTCCCACAGCACGAAGGCCAGGGCGAAAAGGGTGGCGGCGGCGCCGAGCGAGAGCGTCGAGGTCGAGCGCCAGCCGTGCACCGGGGCTTCGATGACCGCGTAGACGAGGACGCCGATCATCGCGATCGACAGCATGTTGCCCGGCGACGTCCAGCCGTGGCGTTGCAGGGTCGCGAGAGGTAGGCACGAGCCACACGGTCAACGCGACCGCGCCGATGGCGACCGGCACCATCACCGCGAACACGCTGCCCCACCAGAAGTGCTCCAGCAGGAACCCGCCGGTCAACGGGCCGGTCGCGACCCCGACGCCCGTGATGGCCCCCCAGATCCCGATGGCCCGGGCGCGCAGGCGCCGATCGGGGAAGGTGTGCGCGATGATCGAGAGCGTCGTCGGGAAGATGACTGCCGCACCGACACCCATCACCGCACGCGCCGCCACCAGCGAACCCACGTCCGAGACCATCGCCCCCACCGCGGCGGCGACGCCGAAGATCGAGAGCCCGACGACCAGCGCCCCGCGCCGGCCGTACCGGTCGGCCAGGCTGCCGGCCGCGAGCACGAAGCCTGCGAACGTCAGGTTGTAGGCGTCGACGATCCACTGCAGGTCGCGGTTGGTGGCTCCCAGTTCGCCGGACAACGTGGGCAGCGCCGCGTTCACGATCGTGATGTCGAGGTTGATGACGTAGACCGACAGACACACCACGGCCAGCACCACCCACGGGCGACGGGTCTCGGCGATGGCGGCTTGCCGGCTGGAGTGCATAGCGTCACGCTACCCACTCATGGTAGCTTCACGCAACGGACCGATATTGTGTCCGTGTGCCGACCCCGCAACGCAGCGAAGGCCCTCGACCCTCCGTGACGCGTCTCCACGCGACGCTCGACCAGCGTAAGCACGGGAACCTCGACCTCGAGACGACCGAGCTCGTCACGGATCTGATGGTGCGTCAACGCAGCCGGCTCGCCGAACACCTCTCAGCCCTCGACGCGTCCGATTGGCAACGCCCCACCCGATGCGAGCGCTGGGATGTCCGTGACGTCGTCCTGCACCTGCTGGACACCGACCGCTGGACCACTGCGGCACTCGACGGCACGGACCGGACTCCTAGCGTGCTCGAACGATTCGACCCGCGCGTCACGCCCCACGAGCATGTGCTGCTCGCACGACAGAACCCGCCCGCCGCACCCGCCGAGGCGCTGCTCGCGAGCAGCGAGACCCTCGCGGCGCGCCTGCGGACCGCTGAGCAGCAGGGCTCCCCCGCGATGGGCTGGGTCGGCGGGATGCGCTACGCCCCTGGCCTCGCAGTCCTGCACCTGCTCTGGGACTCCTGGCTGCACGAGCGCGATCTGCAACTCGACGACGGCCCGTCAGATCCGGCCACCATGGTGGCCGTCGAGGCCTATGCCCTCTTCCTCGCGATGGCCTCGGTGAGCCGCCGCCTCCCCGAGGGAACCGAACTGCGCTTCGTGGTTCATCTCGACGATCGGGTCTACGACGTCCGTGCCGGCGAGACCGCTTACGTCGGCGCGATGCCACCTCACGACTCACCGGAACCGGCGCCCGCGCTGAGCGGGCCCGGCATCGCAGTGGTCGAGGCGTTGTCCGGCCGACGCGAACTGGCTGCGGAAGCCGAAGCAGACCCCGGCGCCTTGGAGGTCTTCGGAGCCTTCGCCCGGGCAATGCGCGGCTGACGCCTTCCTTTCAGAAGCGGAAGCTTCACGCTCCCTGACCGCCTCCGTCGGAGTCGGCGAGCGGCAGCATCTCGGATTCGCGCGGCAGGGCGGGGATGGCGTTCGTCTTGCCCAGATCGTTGAAGCGCGCGCTGAACTCGACCTTCGCCGCGCGCTCACGCCACGTCTCCGGCAGATCCGGGCTCTCGATCGTCGATCCGAGTACCGACATCGTGCGCGGAGCGCCGTCGCGGGAAAGTCCGATCTCGATCCGGGCGAAGCCGCCGAGCTGCTCCGGGCGGATGCCGTCCTTGGCGAGTTCGACGTCGAGCCCGAGGAGCTTCGTGACGAGCCTGATCGGCAGCTCACCGATCAGCATGCGGCGTTCGCCCTCGTGCACGTCCGTGATCTCGGCTGCGGCCAGTGCGTCGAGCAGCGCCGCGCCCCCGGTGCCGTCCACCGGACCGGCGCCGGCCTCGATCGGCATCCAGCGACGCTCGCCCTTGCTCAGCCCGTCCATCGAGGCGTACACGGCGTTGTCGGAGCCGACGTACCGGAAGGTCAGGTCGTTCTTCTCCTCGCCCTTGGCGCGCGCATCTACCGTCGCGCTCCCCGACCACCGAGCCGCGGCCAGGTCGTACTCGCTGACGAAGCGGACCTTCTGCACCGCGCCCGAGGACTTCCGCTCGGTCGTCCAGGTGACGCTGCCGGTGTTCGCGCTGCGGATCAGTTCCAGGGCCGTCGCCAGCAACTGCTGCGCGGTCGCGGGCGGTGCGCTCGGCGTGGCGGAGGGCGGAGCCGACGGCGCCTCCGGCTCGGGTGCCGCCGTGGGAGGGGCCGAGGCCTGCGGTGCGGACGCGGGCTGCGCGGCCGTCGGCGTAGCCGTCGAGTCGATGGGTCGGGACGCCCAGAAGCCGCCGGCCACCAGGCCTGCCACCGCGAGCGAACTCACCGAGGCGTGCAATCCACGCGACACTGCTGCCTCCCCGCGACGAAGCCACCCGGAACCAACCGGCTCCCCCGAGTGTCGTGCGCTTCGTCCGAGCCGCGTATGGAATTTGCACACTCCGGGCACATGCGCGCACGGTCTGTCCGCATTCGTCCGGGCTCGCACGGTCCACCCGGCGTTCCGGGCCAGGGCCGCCTTCACGGTCGCCGAGCTCGAGGTCAGGCCGGTCGCATTGTGCACGAGGCCCTCGGACTGCAGACTGCACGACCAGCTGACGGGTAATCAGATCGAGGTGATGGCCGCGCGGCCCGGGTCAACGGGAGCCTGGGCAGTCCCTACTCCTCGATCCGGACGGCGAGCAGGGCGACGTCATCACTGGTGGGGGCGCTCTTGAGGAGGTGATCGCAGAGGTCGTCGAGCGACGCGTCGCCGAGATCGGCTGCCTGGCGGCACAGAGTCTGAACGCTGGCGTCGATCGGCACGTCCCGCCGTTCGACGAGGCCGTCGGTGTACAGCAGCAGCGTCGAACCTGGGTTCAGCCGCAACCGTGCAGTCTGGAAAGGTCCGACCAGCCCGGGCACCAGTGCGATTCCGCCGGCGTGCTCGAGGGGTCGGCACGATCCACCGGGCTCAAGGAGGACCGGCGGGAGATGGCCGGCCAGGGCCCACGTCAGATCCCACCCCGCACCAGCGCGTGTCAGTCGAGCGAAGGCGGCGGTGGCGAACTCGGTCATGCGTAATGTTCCGTTGGCCTCGGCCAGACGCCGCAGGACGGTGCCCGGGTCGAGCCCTTCATCCAGGGCCAGCACCCGCAACGCAGCACGCAGTTGGCCCATCGCGGCTGCGGCGTTGATGTCGTGCCCCACCACGTCGCCGACCGCCAGGGCCACCCGACCGGGGCCGGTCTCGAACGCGTCGAACCAGTCCCCGCCGATCTTGTCCCGACCCGCCGGCCGGTAGCGCCCCGCCAGCTCGAGGCCGGACACCGCCGGCGGCGCGGACAGCAGGGCTTGCTGCAGCACCAGCGCGGTCTCCCGGGTGGCCTGGTAGGACAAGCCGTGTTCGAGCGCCACTGCTGCGTAGCGTGCGATCTCCTCGATGATCGCTCGATCCGCAGCAGACCAGGGCGGCCGGTCGTTGCACATGCCGAAGGAGGCGACCGCCACGATCCTGCCTTCGACCATGACGGGGGCCAGGACGAGGTGATTGAGTCCCGTGCGGAACGTTCCGGCGGTGCCGGTGCGGGTGGACCATTCCGGAATCTGCGGTGTTGCGATGTGATCGGTGAGACCGCTGCCGTGAAGGATTGTCTCGGTGACCGGGTCGCCCTCGTACCAGGCGATCCCCTTCTGGATGGGGGCACCCTCGATATCCGCGATGACCTCCGAGGCCACTCGCTCGGTCAGTACCGGTAGAGGCGGCAGGACGCCCGGTTCGGCGGGCTTGACGAGCACGTGCACGCTGGAGAAGTCGGCGAGCTCGGGCACCACCGATTGGGCGAGCGCTCGCAGCTGGTCGGTCGGGTCGAGCCGACGGTTGATGGCCGCCTGAGCCGCCGAGAGCAAGCGATGGCGGCGCGCCTCGGCGCGCAGGCTTTCGGTACGCAGGGCCCGACCGAGGGCCTGCGCCGCCAGGTCGGCCACCGTGGTCAGGAAGAGTCGCTCCGCGTCGTCGAAATCACGCGGCGCCCAGTACGCGACGGTAAGGATCGCGATCAGCTCATCGTCGACGATCAGCGGGAGACGGGCCATGCTCTCGACGCGGTTGGCCTCGTAGTGCTCTGCGGCCGCCACCCCGTAGCGTGACCGGATATCTGCTGCGCAGGAAAGGAAGACCGGAGCCTGGGTGGTCACCACCTCGGCGAGGGCGCTGGGGAAGTCCAAGCCCACCTCGGCCTGACGTGCCAGGTGATCGATCGCGGACCCTGTCTGGTGAAGCAGCCGGGCGAGGCCGGCGGCGACGTCCACCTCCCGCAGGGACGACAGATCGCACGAGGTCGCATGACGTACGTGCTCCCCCAGCACTACGCAAACCTCCGCCGAGGTGTGCGCGTCGACCAGCGCCGCCGCCAGACCGTTGAGCCGTTGTGCCCGGTCCCCCTCGCGGCGCAACCGCTCGGTACCGAGAGCACGTCCCAGCGCCTGCGCTGCCAGGTCGGCAACTGTCGTCAGGAACAGGCGGTCGGACTCGTCGAATTCGCGAGCGGACCAGTACCCGATCGACAGGATCGCGACCAGTTCATCCTCGACGAGCAACGGTAGGCGGGCCAGCGCCTCGATGCGCGCGCTCTCGTAGTGCTCGGCACTGTCGATGCCGTACCGCCGTCGGTTCTCCTCGGCCGAGCCCAGGAACACGGGGCGCTTGCTCTGCGCCACCTCACCGAGCGCGCTGGGCACGCCCAGCGCCACTTCGCTGAATCGGTCGCGGTACCCGATCGGGTCCCCGCCCATGGACAGCGCCCGACCGACGTTCCGGGTCGGATCGACCTCGCGCAGCGAGAACGTCTGGCAGTCCAGGGCTTGTTGCACTTGAGCGGCAAGCACCCTCGTGACCTCAGCAGGGCTCTGCGCGGCGACCAGCGCAGCAGCCAACGCACCCACACGTTCAGCACGGTCGGCGGCAGCAGCGGCTGCGCGCCAGGCTGCCGCCTCGCTGTCGCGGAGGCGAGAGCGCGCGAGGGACTGCCCGGCCAGCTCACCGGCGGCGACCAAGAAGGCCAACTCGCCGGCTCGGGGAGCTCGCGGACGATCGAAGTGCAGGCCGAGCGCCCCGATGACAACGGGGTTCCCGGCAGCGCGTAGTGGCACGAGGGCGAGTGCCCCGACCTCGGTCAGGACGTCGGCCGCGGCCGGCAGAACTGACCGCAGCTCCTCCGGGTGGGCTGCCCAGAGCAGGTGGCCCACCTGCACGGCGCGCAGCAGCTCCCGGCTCAGCGGCGAGATGTGATCCTGCAGGGCATCCGCCACGGTGACCCCGGCGCCCAGTGCGTCGAGAGGAACCAACCGGTCGGCGACGGCGTCCACCTCGACGGCCCAGGCTCCCGCGCAGCTGAACTCGGCAGCGATCGCCTCGATGCTGCGCCCGACAACCTGCTCGGCGGAGGTCGTGGTCACCAACGCCACGCTCAACTCGTAGAGGGCCCGCAAGCGCGGTGGACTCATCTCCGCGATCGGTTCCGGTGGAGCCGGCTCGGTGGGCGGGCCTGCCGGTGGGACGGACGAGCGACCGGTCGATCGACCATCGGCACCGCGAGGAGACACCAATGCCCTTGCCAATCCGTTGTTGCACGCCCCGCAAGGCCCCGCTCTGGACCTTTACCACCTGTCCTGCGACAACGGTCGACGTTGAAATCGCCCGCGCTCAGCTTAGGTGGTGTTGCCGTCCGTGCCGAGCCTCGCGCCAGTTGGATTGTTCACCCCGGCCGGGCGATGGCCTCTGTGCACGCCCCTCGGCGTGGCCGCACAGGGGACCTCGTCCATTCGGCCGGCCGACCACCGCTCCCGCGTCGGGGTCGCCTGTCGCCCGTGACCGCGGCACGCAGCCCCCTGAGCTGAAGTCAGGTTCAGATAGAGGCTCGGCGCGACTGCGCGGCCTCCTTCGCCTGCGCAATGTGAGGGCGCCGCATTTCGGGGAAGTATCGAAAGACCGGTCACGTTCGGTCGGGTCCGTCCGAGGGGGATGTCAAGGGTGCGAGGCACGTCCGATCTACGGTTCGCCTTGGCCACGAGCACCAGCGTGGGCGAGGCCCGCGCCCGCCTGCGGGCCTGGCTGGCAGAAGCCGGGGTGAGCGAAAGCGACACCCAGGCGATCCTCGTCGCCGTGGGTGAGGCCACCACCAACGCGGTGGAACACTCCGGAGCCCAGGCACGAGAAGGACGTCCCGCCGTCTGTATGCGCGCCGTCCTGGAACACAACCAGGTGCGCGTCACAGTCAGCGATCAAGGTCAGTGGCGTGAACGTCCGGCCGGAGTGCACCGCGGTCACCGGGGCCGCGGCCGCACACTCATGAACGCAATGGTCGATCAGGTGCACGTGCGCATCCACCCGTCGGGGACGACCGTGGAACTGGTGAAGGACCTGGCCCTCTGACCGCCAGCTAGGTCCTGGCATTCGGCCTACGCGATGCGGCTCACTAACAGCGGCGAGTTCATCCACGACGCGCCTTGGGCCCGCGGCAACCCCACCGTGACCACCGGCTGATCCGAACCCGACCGCAGGCCGGACACGCGGGACACGTGCCCGTCCTGGATCAGCCCTGCGCGCGGCTGCGGGTTAGGTTCACGTGACTGGGCATCACATTTCAGCGGCCCGCCAGAAAGGGATCAGCTCGGTGTCGCGGCTTTGGTCGTGCGCTTGTGCTTGTTCTCCTGATAGTCCGCGACCCACTTCTTCGAACTCAACCAGGTTCCGTTGTCCGACTTCTGTGCTCGCAGCCGTCCGCGCTCCGCGGCGGCACGGAGGGCGGTGGCTGTGACGCCGGCCTTCTCGTCGACCAGGCTCGCCAACGGCACGAGGCGGGCCGGGCCCGCCACGGCCGGTACGACGAATCGGTAGAGGTTGTTGGTGACCGCCCGCGCGATGAGCTCGCCCAGCGGCCCGTAGTCGCCCTTGTCCGCCTTGCGCATCGCGTCGAGGTACTTCGTGCGTTCGTTCTTGAACACGATCGCCGGGGGGTAGCCGAGCCTGACCAGGACCAGATTCAGCAGGAGTCGCCCGGCACGGCCGTTGCCGTCGAGGTAGGGGTGGATCTGCTCGAAGTCGTTGTGCACCTTCGCCAGGCGCTCGGGGAAGGCAACAGCGCTATCGGCGCGGAGCTCGTTCACCTCCTGGACCCAGTCGGTCATCCAGTGGTCGATCTCGGGGAACGGTGGCGGGGTCATCCCTTCCGGGAACGCTGCGATGTCGTGCCTGCGCCAGTTCCCAGGCGTCTCCGCCGGGGTCGCGTGCGGGTGGGGCGCTACGTTCCAAGCCGGCGTGAGCGCCTCGAAGTGGACCGTCCGCACCTCCTGCATGGTGAGCAGATCACCGGTGCTCCAGTCGCCAGGTTCCAGAGCATGGCCGTAGACCCATTTGGCGGCCGCACCGTAGCCGACGACCTCCATGTACTCCTTCAGTTCCTTCGATCCGACCGCGCGACCTTCGTCGAGGAGCCGGCGGACCTCGTTCAAGACCAGCGTGTTCCCCTCGAGAGCGGTGGAGTGGTGCGCCTCCTGGTGCCACAGCTCGTCCCAGATCTCCTCAGCCTCGGCCGGGCTCGGCAACCCGCCCAGGCGCGTGTTCAGATCGTTGATCGCCTCCTCAAGGCGGGCGTAGATCGCCTGCCGGGAGGGGCGTCCGGGTGCCACGGTGCGTCCCTTCCTAGTCAGAGCCGAAGTCTTAGTTGTTGCGTTCAGGGCGCGATAACCGACACACAACAACTTCAGGAACTGTACCTGATTTGTTGAACTCGGGCTCAAACAACTCGAACACAACAACTTGGTCGTGCGACCCGAACCGTCGGCGCTAGTTGACGTACTGGCGGAGCGGCCCGGGCGAGACTTCTTCGGATGCGGCACTAGGGCAGATGACGTCCGCGAACGGCGGAAGTGAATCGGTTTACCGTTTCTCCGTACAACCGCCTCTGTCCTGGGTAGGCAGGAGGTCTCACATCTGTGGGGATCGCGGGAGCGCGTTGGGGGTACGGCATCGGCGCGCCGCGCGAAACGCCGCGCGCGGATGCGGCGGTTGCCTCGCTCGTGCCCGGGCTCGGGCACCTGCTCGCGGGCCGCCGTCGGGCTGGGGCGGTCCTGCTCGGGCTCACCGTCGCGCTGCTCTCCGGGATCGGGTTCGCGGCCGCCGCGCTCGGCCCACCGGGCATGGAGCGACTGGCCGTGCGCTCGGACTTCCTGCTTGCCCTCGTCGTCGGACTCGGCGTGCTCGGGGTGTTCTGGTGCGCCGCGATCCTTTCGGCCTACCGCGTCGCCCGGCCCGCCGGCATGAGTCGGTCGCAGCGCTATGGTTCCCGGCTCGTGGTCGCAGCGCTCTGCGCAACGGTGTTGGCGCCGACGCTGTGGACCGCGCAGGGCGTCCACGCCGCCCGGGAGGTGCTCGACGACGTCTTCCGCGACGACGCCGCCGAGCACCCGCAGGACGGAGCACCCTCCGCGGAACCGAACGTCCCGGCACCCAGCGCGGCCTCCATCCCCGCTGCCCCCACCGAGCCACCGCCCACACCGGCTCCGCCACCCTTCGCCGACCGGAAGCGGGTGAACCTGCTCCTGCTCGGCGGGGACGGCGGTTCGAACCGCAAGGGAGTGCGCACGGACGTTCTCGTGCTGGTGTCGATCGACCCGAAGTCCGGGCGGACCGCGCTGATCGGCCTGCCGCGCAACCTGCAGAACGTTCCGCTGCGCCCGGGCACTCCGCTGGCCCGCGCCTTCGGGGGAAAGTTCTCGGAATTCTGGTTCTCGATCTACACCTACGCCGCAGACAACCCACGCCTGATGCCCGACGTCCGACCGGAGAACGCCGGCGCCGCGGCGATCGCCGACACCGTCGCCTACGCAACCGGCGTCGAGGTCGACTACTACGCGCTGGTCAACATGAACGGCTTCCGCAAGATCGTGGACTCCCTCGGCGGGGTCGACCTCGAGGTGCGGTCGGGCAACGGCCTGCCGATCCCCATCGGCGGCTCGACCGACGCCGACGGCTCGATCCGCAGCCGCCCGCACGACTCGATCGATCTCGGCGAACGGCACCTGTTCGGCCCCGACGCGCTCTGGTATGCCCGTTCCCGCTTCGGCAGCACCGACGCCGAACGGCAGGCCCGCCAGCGTTGCCTGCTCACCGCGATGGCCCGCCAACTCGATCCCGCGGACGTGCTGACCAGCGTCCGCACCTTCACCGACGCCGCGCGCCAGGTGCTGCTGACCAACATCCCCGCCGACGTGCTGCCCCAGTTCATCGAGCTCGCCCGTACATACGGCACCACGGCCCAGATCGACCGGGTGACCGTCCTCGACGTGATCGGCTCCAGCGTGAACCCGAACTTCGACGCCCTGCGCGACCGGGTACGCGCCGCCGTCGCCGACGAGCCCGGCCAGGGCACGGGTCGCGACTACGGCGTCCAGCGGCCCATCTGCCCCGACGAATAGGTTCGGGTCGACCACTGGCTCCGCCGTCTCGCGCGACCGTACCCACTGGCCGTGCTTCCCGGTTGACCAACTTTCTGACCAACTCCTACCCTGGCGATGTGAGTACCCAGGTGAACATCTACGAGGCGAAGACCCACCTCTCCGACTTGGTCGAGCGAGCGGCCAACGGCGAGGACATCGTGATCGCCAAGGCGGGGACCCCACGCGTCCGTCTCGTCGCGGTCCACGAACCTCGTCGTGCGCGGGTACCCGGAGGGTGGGAGGGCCGCGTGCACATCGAGGACGACTTCGACTCCGTCGACGAGTCGATCGCCGCCCTGTTCTCCGGCATCGAGCCGTGAGGCTGCTCCTCGACACGCACGTCCTGCTGTGGTGGTTGACCTCGGAACGCATCAGCGCGCGAGCCAAGGCGGCGATTTCCTCGGCGGACTCGAACGTCTGGGTCTCCACGGCCACCGTCTGGGAGCTGAGCATCAAGTCCGCGCTCGGCAAGTTGACCCTCCCCGACGATCTCGGCGAGCAGCTCTCCCACCATCAGTTCGAGGTCCTCCCCATCGGCCTGAACCATGCCCTGGCGGTTCGGTCGCTTCCTGCACTACACGCGGATCCGTTTGACCGGATGCTGGTCGCCCAGGCTCAGTGCGACGAACTCACCCTGGTAACCCGCGACAAGAACATCAAGCGCTACCCGGTCGCCCTGCTCCCGGCCTGAACGGCGCCGCACCGTGGCCGTCCGGGCTACTGCGGCGGTCGCCACCAGCCGAAACGACCGCTCGACTCAAGGCTTGACGAGCACTTTGAAGCTGCGCCGCTCCGCCATGGCGCGGTAGCCGGAGGGCACGCCGTCGAGGGCCCTGGGCAGACGCGCCTCGAGCACATCCGGAAGGGCCACGAAGGTGCCCTCGAGCGCGGAGGTGTCGAGAGCCTCGCGGGCCAACGCAGGAGCGATCAACAGCTTCGGGTTGGGCAGCTGCACGCATGCCTGGCGGAGCTGGCCGAGAGCGGTTCCCGCCCGAAAGACGGTGGACCACGTCTCCGTTGTCAGCTCGAGTTCGTGGGACTCGGGAAGCCGGTTGGGAACGAACGCGAAGTAGGAGTACTGGCCACGAACGGCATCGTTGCCGCTGATCGGCACCAACTGCCCGACGGGGCTTCCGCGGAACGCCTCGAGATCCACAAACTAAAGCTTCGCGGCCTAACCCCTTAGGCCGGTGGCTCCGTCCTGTTTCTGATTCAGGATCGTGGTTCAGCCGGCGGGGACGGGCAGCTCGGCGAGTCGAGCGAACGCGGCGGCCAGCTCGGTGGCCCAGGGCCAGGAGCGTTGGATCCGTAGCCAGGTTCGGCGTTGTCCGCGGGTCAGGCGGGCGGCGACGTGCAGGAGCCGGTAGCGCAGGGTCTTCGGTTCGGCCTTGGCGAGATGCCCGTTCAGCAGCAGGAGTTGGGTCCAGGCGAGCAGGTCGACGGCGATCATCACGGCGGTGAGCCAGGCCGGCGTTGATCGCGAAGGTGCGGCTGGGGAAGTGATCCAGGCCGGTGTCCTTGGCGCAGCGGATGCGGTCTTCGACGCGGGCGTGGGCGCGGTGTCGCGCGTCGAGGTGGGCGAGTTGCCCGGTTCCGGTGTCGGTGGCGAAGGCGGTGTAGCGGAACCCGTCCGCTTCCTCCAACAGGTCGAGCTGGGCGCCGGGGTGCGGGCGTTCGCGGCGCACGATCACCCGCATCCCCTCGGGATACTCGGCGAGGGCCTTGGCCGGGAGCAGGCCGGTGATCTCGGCGAGGCCGGCGCCGTCGCGGTGCTCCCCGTCGGCGTCGATCGCATCTGCCCACACCTTCGCCGGGATCGCGGTGATCGCGGCCCGTTCGCGGGCGGTGATCGACCAGCCGACGGAGAAGCCTGTGTGGACGCCGTTCTGACGCAGTGACCGGATGTGGGTGAGGAAGTCCTTGGTGGATCCGGCGCCGTCGACCCGGATCAGGATCGCGGTGCCGTGGCGGTGTTCGTCGGGGATCTGAGCGAGGGCGGCGTCCAGGACGGCGATGTGATCCGCGGTGGTGTTGGACCCGGCGTTGCCGCGGCGGAGCATCCCGGACAGGAACTCGGCGGTGTTGTCGCAGAACGCCATCAACGGGTGGTAGCCGAACGACCCCTTGAACGTCGCCGCCGCTTGTTCCTTCTCGCTGTGGCAGATCACGATCGCGGCGTCGAGGTCGACGCACGAGGCCGGGCAGGACCCGGCCCGCGGCCTTCGCGAGCGGTCGGGAACGCCGTGCCGGTGGCCTCGGCCCGTTGCGCCCAGACGACCTCGCGGGCGGCCGCCCGAGCGGCTGCGACCGCGTCGAGCTCGGTCTCGCCGAGTTGGTCGAGCAGCCGCCAGCAGGTCGAGTCCGAGGCCACCGGACCGAACAACTCGCGCTGGTCGCTGAGCACGGCGATCTCGGAGATCGTCGACGCACCGTCCGCGACCGCGAGGGCCATGTCGAGAAGGACCCGGCCCGGATCGTGGACCGCCCGCGGCCTGCGCAACCCGCCCAGGGCCCCGGACAGCTCGGCGGTCAGGGTGGTCCGATCCGCCACGTCGGCGACCAACCTCGACCCGGCGTGGGAGACGACACCGGTCCCGTCGGTGGTGACCGTGATCTTCGGACGCGTCGTTGTAACCTGCACCTTGAAAGTGCCCTCCCGCTGGAAGTCCTTGGTCCGTCGCAAGTCCAAGTCTTCCCTGCACAGAGGGCACTTTCGTTCATCTACACCCGAGCAGGCTCCCCGCGGTCATGAAGAGTCAGGGTTAGTTTCAGGAACGAGAAGTAAGGACCCTCCTTAGCTCTCGTCCCCGGCCGGCCCTACTGTTCCCCAGAACGTTCCCCAACGATCTTCAACGACAAGACCCCCAACCCGTTGTGCCAGGTCAGGGGCCGTTTTGTCACGTGCGCGAGGGGGGACTTGAACCCCCTCGCGCCAGGCCACTGACCTGCGGTTTCGACGTTTCCGCTGGTGGGAGCAATCCTATCGACCTCAGGCGGGCGGGCCCGGACTCACCTGGACGCCCGTTCTGTTCCCCATGGGGAACAGAAGCGTGTTCGAGATCTACCTCGCGGACGACGGCCACCGCGTCCATGTGAAGGACACCGGTCGGCGAACCGGCCACGTCCTTCGCGATGCTCCTGGCCCAGGCCGCCTCTCGCTGAGTTGAGGCCGCGGTACCGGTCGAGTCCGACCGTTAGGAGAGCGACGCGGTCGAGCCGTAGTACCGGAACAGGACCTCGGCGACACATGCCGGCTTGCTCTGGCCCTCGAGCTCGAATCTCCCGAGCAGCACCACCTGGTACCCACCGGTCACCTCGGTGACGCTCGTGCATTCGGCGCTCAGACGCAGGCGCGTTCCGACGCAGACCGGTGCCGGGAAACGCACCCTGCCCAGCCCGTAGTTGACCACCTGGTCCGCGTCCTGCACGTCCAAGATCTCCGACAGCAGCATGGAACCCAATGCCAGGGTCAGGTATCCGTGCGCGATGGTGGCGCCAAACGGGCCTGTCGCGGCCCGCTGCGGATCCACGTGGATCCACTGGTGATCGTCGGTGGCGTCGGCGAACAGATCGACCCGAGCCTGCTCGATCTCATGCCACTCTGCTCACACCCAAGTGGGTTCCGGCCTGGTCAGGAACTGCACGCTAGACAATCTCGCCCTCCCGGGCTCGGTCGTTCAGGGCGACGCGGAAGTGCGCCGGGAAGCGCGCGGCGGTGACGCAGGTGTCCGCGTCCTGGCCCGCAGGGCCTCCGGGCTCCGAGCTCGCGGTGGAGCTTGGCCGCCGCGTGCCCTGGCGTTCGCGTTCGATGGCGGTGTCATGCGAACTCCTCGCGGCCGGGTGTGCGGAGCCACACCCCAACAGGTCGCAGCGGCCGGCGAGACGGACGTTCCGCTCTGCGGTCCACGCGTCGTGCCCGTCGCTCGGCCGGCGATGAGGCCATTCCCGGCGAGTCGATCCGGACAGCCTCAGAACGCGCTCTTCGTGACGCCGCCGTCCACGCGCAGGACCGCGCCGGTCGTCGCGGACGAACGCGGACTCGCCAGGTAGGCGACCATGGCGGCCACCTCGTCGGGGTCGGCGAATCGTCTGATCAGCGAGGTCGGCCGCACGGTCTCGAAGAACTGCTTCTGGAACGCCTCGAAGGACACGTCGAGGTCCGCGGCGAGCTGCCCCAGGAAGTCGCCGACCCCGCGGGACATGGTCGGGCCGGGCAAGACGCAGTTGACGGTGATGCCGGTACCGGCGAGCGATTCGGCCAGACCGCGCGAGACGGCCAGCTGAGCTGTCTTCGTCGTCCCGTAGTGGATCATCTCGGCCGGGATCTGCACCGCGCTCTCACTCGAAATGAAGACGATGCGACCCCAGTCCGCCTTCTGCATGGCCGGGCAGCACGAGGCGCGCCAGGCGCACCCCGCTCAGGACGTTGACCTCGAAGAAGCGGATCCAGTCCGCGTCGGGGATCTCGGCGAAGGGCTTCGGCTCGAAGATTCCGAGGTTGTTGACCAGGACCTCGATGCCGGGGTGAGCGTTCACCAGCGCTTCCGCGACCGCGGCCGAACTCATGTCCCCGGCGAAGCCGGACACTTCTGCGCCGGTGTCCGCGGCGATCTGCGCGACCGCGTCGCGGACCGCCTCCTCGGTGCGCCCGTTCACGACGACGCGCGCGCCTTCCTCGGCGAGGGTCTTCGCGATCGCGTATCCGATACCGGCCGTGCTTCCGGACACGAACGCCAGCTTGCCGGTCAGGTGCAGGTCCATGCCCTCGTCCTACTCGTTCCGGCTACGGGAACCGAGCTTCGGTTCCGCAGGGGGGAACGTTCGACGCGGGGCGACCGGTGCCGTCCTAGCTTCCGGAAACCCACCACGTTCGGCCAGTCCGCCAGGGGAACAAGGAGAACCGCCATGCGCGCAGCCGTCTATCACGGCCCGTACGACCTGCGAGTCGAGGACGTCAAGGACGCCTCTCTGCAGGAGCTCGACGACGCCGTGGTCAAGACCCTGGTGTCCTCGATGTGCGGATCCGACCTCTACCTCTACGGCGGGGAGGCCGCGCCGCTGGTGGTGCCCGGTTCGACCGTGCTGGGTCACGAGATCACGGCCGAGGTGGTCGAGGTCGGTTCGAGTGTCGGTCGCATCAAGGTCGGGGACCGGGTCACCTTCCCGTACTCGGTGACCTGTGGCGTGTGCTTCTCCTGCCGCGAGGGCCAGACCGCGCACTGCGAGACGACGGGCAAGGCCGTCTACGGCTTCGGCCCCGCCTTCGGCGACCTCGTCGGCAGTCACGCCGAGTACGTCCGGATCCCCATGGCGGATCTGAATCTCGACGTGATCCCCGAAGGCATTCCCGACGACGCCGGCATCTTCCTGTCCTGCAACCTGCCCGCCGCCGTGATCGCCACGGACGCGGCGGAGATCGGACCGACCGATACGGTCGCCGTCCTGGGCTGCGGCCCGAGCGGGCTGCTCGCGATCGAGCTCGCCGCGCTGCACAACCCACGCCAGATCCTGGCCTTCGACAAGTTGCCCTATCGGCTCGCGGCGGCGCAGGCACGCGGCGCGACGCCCGTAAACGTCGTCACCGACGACGTGGCCGCGGTGGTGGCGGAAGCCACCGCGGGCCGAGGCGTGGACAAGGTGATCGAGTTCGTCGGCCGCGGCGACGCCTTCGCGATGGCAATCTCGATCGCCCGGCCGGGCGCGATCGTCTCCGGTGGCGGCGTCTTCCTGGAGCAGGACTACCCGGTCTCGCTCTACGAGATGTACCTGAAGAACCTGCAGATCAAGCTCAACGGATTCGCCAACGCCAAGATGGGCCAGTGGCGCGCGACCAAGCTGCTGCAGGCCGGGAAGATCGACCCGACCCGGCTGCTCTCGCACTCGGTGAGCCTCGAGGACTTCCCCGCGGCCGCCGTCGGCTTCGGCCACCGGGACGAAGGCGTGTTCAAGCTCGCGATCCGGCCGTAACCGGTCACCGCCTTCGCAGACGCGCGATCGCGGCGGGGTCGATGTCCACCCCGAGTCCGGGGCCGTCGGGTAGGTGGAGTTCGCCGTCGGAGTAGTCCAGCGGCTTCGTCACGAGGTCGTCGGACATCAGCAACGGACCGAAGAGCTCGCTCCCCCACGTCATGGCGGGAGCGACGCAGGCCAGGTGCAGCGAGGCCGCCGTACCGAGGCTGGTCTCGATCGACGTCCCGGCGTGACAGGGAATCCCGGCTGCCGCGGCGATCGCGGCGATCGCCGCACTGCACCGAAGTCCTCCGGACTTGGTCGTCTTGATCGAGAACACGTCCGCCGCCCCCAGCCGAGCGAGCCGTCGCGCGTCGACCGGGGTGCGCAGGCTCTCGTCCGCCATGACGGGGATGGGCAGCGCACGGTTGATCTCGGCGAGCGCCTCGAACTCCTCCGCCGGTACCGGTTGCTCGACGAGCTCCACCCCGGCGGCGGCCAGCCGCGGCAGGCACCGCAGCGCGGTATCCAGATCCCACCGCGCATTCAGGTCGACCCGAACGCCCGCAAGGCCGGCGAGCCCCTCCGTGATCGACGCGACGCGTGCCACGTCCTCCGCCGGGTCCTGCGCACCCATCTTGAGCTTGAACGTACGGTGCAGACCGGCCTCGAGCTTCCCGAACGCCTCCTCGAGGACGATCGGAGCCGGATCCGCCCCGAGGGCCCAGGTGACGGGGATGGAGCGGCGCACCGCCGCGCCCAGCAGCGTGTACAGGGGGACGCCCAGAGCCCGCGCCCAGGCGTCGTGCAGGGCGATCTCCACCGCTGCCTTCGCGAACAGATTGCCCGCGACATGGTCCGCGATGTCGCGTTGCAGGGCCTCGACGTCGTCGACGGATCGACCGATCAGAACGGGCGCGATGTACCGCTCGACGATCGTCTGCATCGTCTCGACGCTCTCGCCGCCCCACCACGGTCCACCCGGGACGACGCCCTCGCCGTGGCCGACCACGCCGCCCGCGGTGCCGACGGCGACGAGCAGCACCGGTTGGGCGGACATCTCGATGCGCGCGAAGCGGTGCGGCCGGCGCAACGGCACGTCGAGCAGGGTCGTCGAGACTCGATCGATGCGCAGGTCCCGGTCCACGATCAGAGCCCTCCGTGCACAGACGCACTCAACGGCCCGGCTAACCGAGGCTCGCCCTTCCAGGCTATCGGGATCGCAAACGGTCTTGTTTGGGTGGCACGGCGGCTGAATAGTCTCTCGCATGGAACTTCGCCATCTTCGCTATTTCGTCGCGGTGGCCGAGGAACAGCATTTCGGTCGAGCCGCGGAACGTCTGCAGATGGCCCAGTCCCCGTTGTCCCAGCAGATCCGCGCGTTGGAGTCCGAACTCGGCGGACCGCTCCTGCGCCGAACGACACGGCGGGTGGAACTCACGCCCGCCGGCACAGTGCTTTTGGGGCGCGCCCGGGCGCTGCTCGCCTCGGCCGATTCCGCGGCGGAGGAAACCGCGCGGGCCATGCGCGGCGAGGTGGGCCGGCTCTCGATCGGCTTCACCGGGACGACGACCTACGCCCTGCTGCCACCGGTGGCGGCAGGGCTGCGCGAGGTACTGCCGGGGGTGAAACTGGAGCTGCACGGCGAGATGATGACGCCGGCTCAGGTCGCCGGTCTACTCGACGGCTCCCTCGATCTCGGGATCCTGCGCCCCCCGGTGCGCTCGGCCCGCCTCGAAGTGCAGGTCGTCCGGTCCGAACCGATGATCGCCGTTCTTCCCGCGGATCATCCGCTCGCGGGGCGGCAGAAGGTACGCGTCGCCGACCTCGCGGAGGAGGCGTTCGTCAGGTACGCCGCTCACCAACGGTCCGTCGTCGACGAGCTCGTTCGCGACACGTGCGAGCGTGCGGGCTTCGTACCGCGACTCGCCCTCGAAGTAACGGAGACGGCCACGCTGGTGAGCTTCGTGGCCGCAGGCATCGGAGTGGCGCTGCTCCCGGAAAGCGTGTCCGGCATCCGAATCAACGGCGCCGTCTACCGTCCGCTGCGGGGAACGCCGCCGCGAATCGAGATCGCCCTGGCCTGGCGCGCGGACGACGCGAGCCCGGTGCTGGCTCGCGCGCTGCGCGTGGTCCGTGCACGCACTCGGCGCGCGCCAAACGGAGAGTTCTAGTCTCCGAGCATCCGTAGGTCGTCGCCGGCAGCGGCGGGTCTAGCCCACCACGGAGAAGTGCCGGCCCGAGACGCCTCGCGCATCCTCGCTCACCAGGAAGGCGACCGCATTCGCCACGGTGGTCTCGTCGACTCCGGGCGCCTCCGCAGCCGAGCGGCCGCACAGCAGGACGTTCACGGTGACGCCGCGGGGAGCCGAAGCCGCGCTGTGTTCGAGGCACTCGACAAGTGCGGATCGACTGGACCGGTAGCTGTCCCGACCGTCCCCTACTGCGTCGGCGTGAGCGTCGACCACGTGCACGACCCGCCCCCAGCCGGCCCCGTCCATCAGCGGCAGTACGGCCCGAGTGAATTCGACGCCGGCGTCGACGTGGAGGGCGCGTTCCAGGCCCCACATCGATTCGGTCAACTTCCCCATCGCGGGGCGGGTCAACTGGCCCGCGAGGTGCACCAGGATCTGCGGCGCCCCGAGTCTCTCGGCCACCAGCGCGACCGCGCAGGCGGCTGCGCCGGGTGCCGTGACGTCGGCGGTGAAAGGCAGGACCTGCCCCGGGTACAGGTCCTCCTCGTCGGCCAGGCCCTGCACCGAGGCGTCCAGGGCCACCACGACGACACCCTGCTCGGCGAGCGTGCGGAGCACCGATCGACCCGTTGCGCCCGCGGCGCCGGTCACGATGGCGACCGCGCCCGCCGGACGCCTCCTGGGACTCGTCATCTCGACCCACGGCGCGCCACGATGGGCGATACGCCGTTGACGACGTCCACTGCGGGTTGACCCGCGACCACTCGCCGAAGGTTGGCCAGGGCCGCCACCATGACTCGATCCACGGATTGCCGCGTGTTCCCGGCGGAGTGGGGCGAGAGCAGCACCCGCTCGTGCGCGAGGATCGGATGTCCGACCGGCAGCGGCTCCTGCGAGTGGACGTCCAGCGCCGCCCCGCCGAGGTGGCCGGTGTTCAGCTGTTCCAGAAGGGCCACTTCGTCGAGCACTCCACCGCGTCCGACGTTGACCACGACGGCGCCGGCGGGCAGCGCGGCCAGCGCCGCCGAGTCGACGAGCCGCGTGGTCTCGCGTGTCAGCGGCAGGCACAGGACCAGCACGTCGCTGCGGGCGTAGAGGGCCGAGAGCTCCAGCCGGCCGATGGATGCCTCGCCGTGGCACCTTCGCGACCAGTACGCCACGTCGCATCCGAGGGCGGCGAAGAGCTCGGCAACGGTGCTCCCCGCCGCGCCGTAGCCGAGGACGCCGATGCGCAAGCCCCGGATCTCACCGTGCCCGCGTCGGGCCGGCTCCAGCTGGGGCCACTCCCCCAGCCGCACGCGACTGTCCGCCCACACCAGGGAGCGGGTGACCGCCAAGGTGGCGCCCAGGACCCACTCGGCCACCGACCGCGCGTTCGCTCCGCGAGTGTTGGCCACGGGCACGGACTTCGCAGCGAACGCCTCGACGTCGATGCTGTCCGTGCCGACGCTCGGCTGCTGGACGAAGACGAGCGAGGGCCCGGCGGCCGCCACCGCGGCGGCGTCGAGTGGAAGTTGATGCGTGCCCTGCCAGCTGCCCAGTACCAGTTCCGCGCGCGACAGACCTTCGTACAGCGCTTCGTGGGAGGGCCGCGGCAGCAGCGTCAACTCGGTGCGGTCCGCCAGGTCGCCGAAGAGCCGCAACGCCTTGTCGGTGCCGAGCGGCAACAGGCTGAGGAGGCGCCACGGAGCCCGGTCCTCGGCGGACATGGACTACGGGCTCAGGAACGCGCGGAGCAGGCCGTTGAACTCCTCCGCCTTCTCGATCTGGACCCAGTGGCCGCAGCAGCCAAAGACGTGCAGCCTGCTGTGTTCGATCAAGTGGAGCAGGCGCATGGAGGTGACGAGGGGAATGACCTGGTCGTCGCGGCCGTGGATCAACAACGTCTCGTGGGGCAGGTCGCCGATCGCGTCCTCGGCGACGGCCATGGAGTCGACCCAGCGCTGCCGTGGCGCGGGGAACATGCTCGCGTAGGCCTCCTGAACGCCGGGACGCGTGGCGGCCTCTTCGCGCACCGCGATCAACTCGTCGGTGAGCCGGTTCTCGTCGTAGGCGAAAAACTTCATGATCTCGCGCATGGCGCCCGGTCTTGGCTCGTAGCCCCAGACCGCGTCGAGCCCCTCGGTGATCGGGAACTCCACGCCGACGCTGCCCATCAGGACCAGCCGACGTACCCGCTCGGGATGGGCGGCGGCGAAGCGGAGTGCCACCGCTCCTCCGAAGCTGTTGCCGACGAGGTCGACCCGATCCAGGTCCAGTGCGTCCAGGACGCCGCCGACGTGGTCCGTCCAGTCTTCGATGGTGTACGCGGCGCCGTCGGGACGCTCGGTGGCCCCGAAGCCGGGCTGGTCGAAGGCGATGACGCGGCGCCGATCGGCCAGGGCGGGGATGGTCAACCGCCAGTTCGCGTACGCCGAGACGCCCGGCCCCGATCCGTGCAGCAGCAGGACCGGTGGACCTTCGCCGGTGTCGATCACATTGGTGGCGATTCCGCGCACCGAGAGCGCGCTTCCGAGCTCCGCCTGGCGAACGTCGGACATCGTCATGGGGCGTATCTCATCTCTTGATCAGTGGGCTGGACAGCCCACCGGCGGCCTTGTGCGACTCGTCGAAGAAGTCTTCGCGGTAGATGTTGCGCGGGAAGAGCCGGCGGCTCATCAACAGCCGCATCGCGGCCTCGACCATGGGCGGCGGTCCACAGACGTAGCCCACGTACCCCTGGCATCGCGGGATGTCCGCGGCGAGCACGTCGGTCACCATTCCGAGTCGGGCGCCGGCGACCCCGTCTTCTTCGGCCAGGCACGCGTTGTAGTGGAACCGCTCCGGGTTCGCCGCGGCCAACTCCGACAGTTCCTCGAAGCCGTAGAGGTCTGCCCTGGTGCGCGCACCCTGGTAGAGGTGCACGACGTGCTCGGAGCTCGGATCGGAGAAGACGGTCCTGATCATCGACAGCATCGGAGCGAGTCCCGTCCCGCCGGCAATCATGATCGCCGGCTCGGGCCGGGACTTGCGAAACACGAACCGTCCGTACGGCCCGGAGAAGTCGACCCGCTCGCCCTTCTCCATGGTGCGGAACACCCAGCCGTCGGTGGCCAGGCCGTTCTCGGTGCGCCTGATGTTCAGCTCCACCATGCGATCCTCGGCGGGCGCGTTGGCCATCGAGTAGGTCCGCGTCGCGGTGCTCCCCGGCACGCGCAGGGACACGTACTGGCCGGGCGCGAACTGCAGCGGGGCGTCCAGTTCGATCCGCACCAGACGGATGTCTCGGGCGATCTCGACGAGCTCGACGACGGTTCCCGACCCGTCCTGAACCGCCGACAGGCCGAGGTCTTCGTCGATCTCAACGTCGCCCTCGATGACGATGTCTCCCCGCGGGCAGGCCTGGCACAGCAGGACCTTGCCTTCGTCCCGCTCGAAGTCCATCAGCGCGAATCCCGACGCCGCTCCGTGGTCGACGTCGCCGGAGAGCAGGTCCGCCTTGCAGGTGCCGCAGGTGCCGTGCGTGCAGGAGTGCGGCAGCCACACGCCTGCGCGCAGGCAGGCGTCGAGGATCGTCTGGTCGTCTCGGCAGGTCACCTCGCGCCCCAGTGGTTCGACGGTGACGGTGTACTCGCGTGCCATCTGGATCGCTCTCCCTTCGAGACCGAGGTGACGGTGGATCAGGTGAGCACGGAGGTGAAGCGGTCGTTCAGCTCGCGCTGCACGTAGAAGATGCCCTTGGCCAGCTCGTCCACGGTCCAGGTCACCGGCGGCCGGTCCCGGAAGGACACGTAGCCACCGGAGAAGACCTCGTTGCGGTTGCCGGCCGGGTCGAAGAAGTAGATCGTTCCCCCGCGGGTGATCCCGTGCTGCGTCGGACCGACGTCGACCGAGACGTCGTCCATGGCGAACAGCGACCCTGCGCGCCCGATCTCCGACCAGTCGCCGAGCTCGAACGCCCAGTGGTGCAGCTTGTTGTCCGGACCCTCGATGAACGCGATGTCGTGGACGGTGTTGCTGGTGCTCATCCAGCTGCCGATCAGGTGCGCGTCGTCGTCCAGGCTGGTCGCGACCCGCTCCGTGGCGTAGAAGCCGAGTGCCTCCGTGAAGAAGCGTTCGGTCGTCTTGACGTCGCTGGTGGTGAGCAGGCAGTGGTCGACTCGCGGAACGCCCACGCCGACCAGATGACGCGGGAAGACCTCGGGGTTGTGGGTGCCCACGTCCGTGCCCAGGCAGGTCATCTCGTTGTAGAGCTCGAGGACGTGGCCGCTGGGCAGCACGATGCGAACGCCGTCGCCGACCTCGGGGTTGTCGCCCTTGCTCATCCGCTCGGTGACGCAGCCGAAGGCCTGCGCGGCCTTCTCGTACTGCACCAGGTCCTCGTCGGTCTCGACCTTGTAGCCCATCTTGACCATGCCGACGCCGCCCTCTTCGAGCACGACCGAGTGGTGGTCGTACTCGTCCCAGGCCTTCAGGTAGAGCTTGCCGGGCTCCTCCAGCGTGACCCGCAGGCCCAGGGTGTCGCTGTAGTGCTTCCTGGCCTCGGCCAGGTCGGTGACACGGGCGTGCATGTAGCCCAGTCGGGTGACGGACATGTCAGTTCCCTTCGGATGTCTGTCGCGCAGCAAGTGCTGCCAAGAAGGTGGAGGTGCACCGGAGCCGGTCGTCCCGGAGCCGGAGCACCACGTCGCCGTGCGGGACGGCGCGGCACGGCAGGCAGATGCCCGCCTCGATCTCGGCGGGCGTGAGCACGTCGTCGGACACCACGACCGGGTAGTCGACGGAGCCCTCGAGCAGGTCCGCCTTGCAGACGCCACACCCACCGCGCCGGCAGCCGGTGCGATAGCCGTAGCCGGAACGGTTGAGGGCGGCGAGGATGTACTCGTTCTTTTTCGCGGTGACCACGACGTGGTCGGGGCTGACTCGCACGGTCCCCGCTCGCTCGCCGCCCATCGGCTTAGGCCTCGAAGGTCAGCAGGCTCTTGTGTCCGACTCCCTGCGCACGTAGACCCAGTGCCGGATCCGGGTCCCACGGCTTCCCGTCCAACGTCCAGGCCGTCGGACTGCCGGGCACGAAGTCCGGGTCCGAGGAGGCCCAGGGGCCGACGAGCGCCGCGAGGAAGTCCCCGAACGGCATGGCCTGCGGCGCGCGGAAGGTCGCCGCCGCCACGAAGAGCCGATTGTTGCGCCACATCACGTGGAGGAGTTGGTCGTCCCCGTAGAGCTCTTGGCGGGAACGGGACGGAAACTCGTAGCCCTTCTCGAGCGCGATGACCGGCATGTCAGTCGCCCACCTTCGCGGTGGCGTGCCACAGGTCCCAGTTCTGCTGATCCGGGCTGCCCTCGTACTCGCCGCCGTCGCCCGGCTGCATCCCGTACCACGCGAGCACCTCGGGAACCGAGGGACCGCCGCAGACGCCCTGGTAGATCTGATGGACCGGCAGCCACGCCTGGACGTACTTCTCCGGTTCGCGTTCGAAGATCCACTGGCAGCCGTCCGAACAGAAGTCGTACCGCTCTTCCTTGTACACGCTCTGGCGTTCGCAGATCGTCGTCGGATCACCGGGTTCGGTGAACACCATGGGGATCTGGCACACCTGACACAGCTGGGGCAGGCCCTGGAAGAAGAAGCGCCCGCCGTCCTTCTGGATCTGTTCGGCCTTGTCCCAGAGCGGCGCGTAGAGCTTGTCGAAGGTGTCCGGGTACTGCGCCGAGAGCCAGGCGCGGTGCTCGGCGTCCGGCACCGTGGTGGTGAAGCCGGCGGCGAAGGAGAACGAGTAGAGGGTCCAGGCCACCTGGTGGCTGAGGATCGACTTCTCTTCCATCGCGTGCGCCACGTGCTTGGGCGGGGTGATCCCGTAGAACTCGAGGTCCTTGAACAACCCGTTGAGCATCTGCTGCTCGAAGTACAGCTCGAAGGACTCCTGCCAGCTCATCACCTTGCGCGGCAGCATGTAGTCGATCATCTGCGCGACCAGCGAGACGAGTCGGTAGCCCCGCCAGAACCACTTGTCGATCCAGCCCTGGATGATCGGCACGTTCGCCTCGTCCTGCTCCAGCAGGAACTTGATGGCCTCCAGGCCAAGGGTCATGTGCCGGCTCTCGTCGCTCTGCGCCGAGAATCCGAAGGTCATCGTCGGAATGTCGCCGTTGAAGCTGGCGCCCGACATGAACGGAACGAAGAGCAGGTTGGTGAGCATGTACTCGAAGGAGAACGAGATCGCGATGAGGAACTCGAACGGACCCGCCGACATCGCGTCTTCGAAGTAGGACTTCGGAACGGAGAGGTACCAGACGCGGTCGTGCATCTGGGCCATGCTGTGCATCCCGCCGTAGTACTTGTTGTACTGCGCGAGGGTGTGCATCTCCGTCTGCTGGTGGCGCAGCTCGTCGATCGACTGGCACATGGCCGCGAACCGGGGACCCGGACCGTCGTAGTGCCGCGCCAGGAACGCGAAGTGACGGTGTGCCGCGTACTCCAGCGGCGTGACGCCCTGCATGAAGAGCTTGAGGGCGTTGACGTACTTCGCGTCCGACAGGGACAGGTGGCCCTGGCTCTGTGCGAAGCCGTCGAGGACGGCGTAGAGCCGCTTGTCCTTCTCAGCCTGGTACTTGTGGTACAGGTCGACGGTGAGCCGGAAGGGGTCCTCCCAAGCCGCCCAGTCGTGGACCTTGATGCCCTCGAACTCCGTGTACGGATAGACCTGCTTCGGATCGACGTAGCTGGGAGTCCAGTCGAGATCACGGGTAAGCGCGCTGTAGCGCTCCTGCATGTTCAGCTTCTTGCTCACCATGGCTCCTAGTGGTCCCACTTGATGACGATCCGGTCTTCGTCCCATTCGGCAATGTGTCCGAAGTAGGAGACGATGTGCAGCTGGAATTCGTGTGTTTCCCAGTCGCGGCCGATCAGGTCCTGGACGGTCTGGCGGTTGATCTGCAGCGCGCCGGTGGTGGTGATCTTGACCAGGCCCGGCATCTGCGTGACCTTCGCGCCCGGGTTGTCGTTCTCGATCGCCTGCACCAGCGCGCGCGCGTCATCGGTGGAGTCCTGCAGGTCGACGCCCACGGGGCGTTCCAGAGCCTCGGTGGTCACGAGCCCTCCTCCACGACGATGCCGAGCTTGTCGAACGAGGCCCGCACGTCCGCGACGGAAACGGCCAGCGCATCGGCTGCGCCGCCGCCGACGTGGGCCTCGACGCTGTCCGCGACGAGCTGCACCGCGGCGTGCGCCTGCGGGAGGTAGCGGTTCACCACGGCGGCCAGGTGCGCCGAATTGGCCGCACCGTGAGTCGGATCGTTCGCCCACGTTTCGAGGAGGGCGTCGATCCAGCGGCGGTGGTCGGCGAACCACGTCGCGAAGTGCTGGGCGATGAGCGAGTAGCTTCCCGCTCCCGTCATGAGCGCCGCCTCGTCGAGGTGGCGGTACAGCAACGGGTACAGCATGCGGTCGGCGAGATCGACGGCGATCACCTGCGTGGCCCAGTCGTCCTCGACCAGAAGCTCTTCGACGAGGCGGCGCAGCCCCTGCAGGCTGTCCGCGTCCATCCAGTCCTGCTTCGCACCGGCGAGCAGATCCGCACCGCCGCCGCCGAGCGAGATGCCGGCCCGGGTGAGCATCTGCGCGTTGCCGATCCGATCGAACGCCGCGTAGGTCAGGCACTGCGAAATCGTGTTGCCGTAGGCGAACCGGGCTCCGTTGACGCTGATCAGCTGCGCACCGGACTCGTAGTGCCGCAGCGGCAGCACGACCGAGGCCAACAGGTCCCGCCACTCGGCGGGCAACCGCTCGAGCAGGTCGCGCTGGCTGAGGTAGTCCAGCGTCTTGCCGAAACCGTCGTGCAGCGCGGCCCGGTTCGTCACGTAGGGGGCGTAGTAGAACTGCCGCGGATCCAGGAACGTGTACGGGTCCGCCAGGCGCAGGGCCGAGTACCCCTCGTCGTAGAGCTCCTTGTCGGGTCCCCACAGGGGCCGATAGTGGAAGTTCTCCGTCGGCTGGATGTCGATCGAGGCCTCGAGGTAGCGCGATGCCGGCTTGTCGCCGTACCGATCGATGATGTTCTGAAAAGTCTTGCGCCTGGGCTCGACCACTTGCTGTCTGAGCTCGTACTCCACGACTGCCTCCTTCGGAATAGCCCGCAGCGTGCCCTTGCCGCGCGACCTCGCGCCGATCGGTTCCGCATGCGAGAACGGCGGCTCCGCGGCTCTCGCGCACCGGGCACTGTCGAGGATGTCGAGAGGTGGGCCATGACCCCGTTCATGCAGCAGGTAGACGAACTGCTGAGCCAAGGCGCCAGCGGAACATCGGTCGCGACGCTTCCCTGCGTCTCCCGCAAGGTCGGCGAAGCGCTGCACAACCAGGTGGAGTTGCGCGCCCTGGCCGAGCAGTTGGTGTGCGAGGCGAACGCGATTCTGCGGGACGTCGGGATGTCGATGGACCTCGTCGACAGCGCCGATTCGGACCGGCTCGCGTTCACGCTGTCGTGCGGGCACAACCGCGTCTGGGTGATCACCGACGTCGTGGGGCGGACCGCCCGAGCGCGTCTGGGCGCCCCGCTGCTCGGCGCGGGAGAGCGCCAGATCGCCGGACCCGAAGCGCTCGCCGACCTCCTGCTCGGTCTGATCGCCACTGAACTCTCCGACCGCCGCGCCGCCGTCTGATGGTGCGTCGGTTTTCTTCGCTGGAACAGTCGGACGCCGCCACGATCGCCGCCGCCTGCGTCGCGGAGGCTCGGAGGATCGGGATCGCCGTGTGCGTGGCGGTCAGCGACCGGCCCGGCGCCCTGCTGCACTTCGTCCGCATGGACGACGCGCCGCTGCTGTCGATCTCGATCGCGCAGGACAAGGCCTATTCGGTGGCCGCGTTCAACGGTCTGCCCACGGACGCCTGGTGGGGCCTGATCGAAGGCGACGGCGCGCTGGAGCACGGGCTGGTGAAGACCGACCGCCTGATCGTGTTCGGCGGTGGCGCTCCGTGCCTCGTCGACGGCGAGTTGTGCGGCGCGGTCGGAGTCTCCGGCGGAAGCGCCGAGCAGGACACGGCCATCGCCCGGCTCGGTGCTTCGACCTTCGCCTAACCGAATCTGTCGAAGCGAATGCGGTGCAGCTGCACGTCGCGTTCCTTGAGCACCGCGAGCACTGCGTCGACCATCGGCGGGGGGCCTGCCAGGTAGACCTCCGCGTTGTCGGCGAGCTCGGCACAGTCCGTCAGCGCCTCGGTGACAAAGCCCGTCGGACCTTCCCACCCGCTCGCGGCGTCGACGACGACGCCGGTCAGTGTGCCGTCGCTCAGTTCGGCGACGAGATCGCTCAGCTCCTGCCAGGCGACGAGTTCGGCCGGCGACCCGGCGCCGTAGTAGACGCGGATCGGCCGACAGTCGCCTTCGGCGACCAGGCGCCTGACCATGGCGAGTATCGGCGAGATTCCGGTGCCGCCCGCCACGAGGACCGCAGGGGTCGGCGGCGGGTTGAGCGACATGCCGCCGTAGGGCAGTTCCATGGCGACCCGCGCCCCGGGCTCCAGCGAGAACAGCGCGTTGCTGCCGATCCCGCCTTCGTATCGCTTGGCGATGAACGAGACGTGGTCGGAACCGGACAGGCCCTCCATGGAGTAGCAGCGCCACAGGTCCGGCGCCACCTCCAGCGCGGCGTACTGCCCTTCGAGGTAGGACACGGGCGAGGCGAGCCGGAAGACGAACCGCCTGATGTCGGGCCCGAGGTCTTCGATGCCGACCAGTTCGCCGACGTCGTCGCGGGTGGCCAACTCCCCCACGGGATCGTGGCCGACGCGAAACGGCTTGATGGTCACGTCCGAGGTGGCCACCGACTGGCACAGCAGCACGTGTTTGCGACGCAGGTCTCGCTCGTGGAAGCTCGGCGCCTCGGGGAACACCAGCTCCGTGGTTCCCTCGACCAGGGTGGCCTTGCAGGTGCCGCAGCTTCCCCAGCCGCATTCGAAGGGAACCCAGACCCCCGCCCGGCGAGCGGCCCCCAGGAGTCGCTCCCCCTCCTGAACCTCGAACACCCAACCGTTCTGACTGATCGTCACCTTGTGTTCCATGGCGGGCTCCGGGCTCTAATCGGCGTTGACGGCTATGAGTTCTACCTGCGAAACGCGAACCGGGGCGCCTCTGGTGCGAGGCGCCCCGGTCGCAACGTGCCACGGATCGCGACTCCCTACAGCTCGGCGTCGGCCGCCTTGGTGAGGTAGCACTGGCCGCCACCGGGCACGATCTTGTTCAGGAACGCGTCCGGCACCTTGAACGGGCCGCCGTATTCCTTCCACGGCGTCTGCTCAAACACGTTCTTGGCCTTGTTGAACTTCCACTGGTACATCCACACGGGCGAACCCGTCTTGCACTTCGGGTCGAAGTTGATCGGCGCGACGAGACCGGAGTGGTATTCCTTCTGGCTGGCAGAACCACTGGTTGACGCCCTTCCAGGTGATCGCCTCGCTCTGCGATTCGATCGCCTGGGTCAGCGCCTGGACGGCGATCCAGAACGTCTGGGTCCAGATGCTCTCGAGCGTGTCGGTGTCCGCGCTGTTCGGTGCGTACTTCTTGATGCTGTCGACGTACTGCTGCGCAGCGGGGGCCACATTGCCCTTGTTGTTCTCGTAGTTGTACGGCTGGCCGAAGCTCTGCACGACCTGGATGCCCACCTGCAGGCCGTAGGCGCCGTCCATGCCCGTGGCGCCGCCCTGCGAGATGAACTTGTTGTCCGAGGTGTACGGACCGCCGAAGCCCATCGGCGGCCTGTAGCCCTGCCGACCCATCGCCGCGGCGCACGCCGGCCAACCCAGCGACTGACCCGACTGCCAGAAGTCGATCTTGAGGCTCTGCACCTTGAGGACGATCGGCGTGCAGTCGCCGTCGGAGATGTTGAACGAGTCGACGCTCTTGACCTCGACTCCCGCCGCCTTCCACGCACCCGCGAGGTACTTGGCCCAGGGAGCGATCGGAATGTTGGTGGTGTCGTACAGCACCGAGGTGGTCTTGATCGGCTTCTTGAGAATGAACTTCTGGGCGTAGGCCATGCGCGTGACGGAGTCCATGGTGCTGAAGCCCGTGACGTAGGTGGTCGGGTACTTCGACGAGAAGGCCGGCGGGTTGAGACCGAACACCATCGTCGGGATGCCCTTGGCGCTGACGTAGGGACCCGTCGAGTCGCCGAGAACGCTGAAGAGCGCGAACACCTTGTCCTGGTCGACGAGCTTGCGGGCCGCCTGGGCCTCGAGCGACGGCTCGAACTGGCTGTCGACGAGGATCGTCTGGTACGTCCGGCCCTTGACTCCGCCGTTGGCGTTGACCAGCGAGGTGAACGCGCGAATCGCGGCCACCTCGGATTCGCCGAGGAAGCCGGCGGCGCCGGAGACGGGGGCGATGACGCCCAGCTTGATCACCTTGTCGGCAACGCCCTGCGAGTTCGCGCCGGGGACGCTGATCGGGCCGCCGGTGTTGCCGATCGGAGCGACGCCGGCCTTCGTCATCGCCGCGTTCTGCACGGACCCGGCGGCGGCGGGCTTCAGGGGAACGGCCGCCTTCTTGCCCCCAGCCGCGGGGGCCTGCTTCGCGGGTGCTGCTACGGATCCGGATCCGGCGACTGCACTTCCACCGGAGCCGGACGCCTTGGCGCCGACCTTGGGCTTGGCGACGGTGCCGGGGGCCGGCGCGGCGACGTCGGGCACAGCACCGTCGGGCGTGGTGGCGTCGGGCGCGGTGGCGTCGGGCGCTGCGGCGGCGTCTGGCGCAGCCGCGGCGTCGGGAGCCGCAGCCGCGGCTGCCGGCTCCTGCGCGACGGCCGAGCCGCTTTCGCGGGATCCGCAGCCGGTGGCGCTCAGCGCCACGGCGAGGAACACCGTGCTGCCGAGCAGCCACCTTCTGTTTCGAATGTGCTGTGAGCTGCCCATGGCAGCACTCCTCTTCTAGTGCGTCGGAGGGGCGGATTGTCCAAATGCCGTGCCAGCGCCACCCTCGGGTCGCGCGTTCGTGGGCTCAGCCGAGGTAGGCCTCGGACAGAGCGTTCTGCCTGCTGCAGTTCCTGCGCGGTGCCGTGCGCGGTCGACCTCGCCGTTCTCCAGGACGACGGCGTAGTCGCACAGGCCCAGCGCGTACGACACGTACTGCTCGACCAGGACCATCGCGAGCACGCCGTCGCGGAGCGAGCCGAAGAGCACGTAGAGCTCTTCGACGATCTTGGGCGCGAGGCCCAGCGAAGGCTCGTCGAGCAGCAGCACCTTCGGGTTGCCCATCAGGGCCCGCGCGACGGTCAGCATCTGCTGCTCTCCGCCCGACAGGCGGCCCGCGTAGCTCTTGCGCAGTCGCTTGAGCGTGGGTAGCCGGGTGAACGCGAGTTCGAGTCGCTCGGCGAGTTCTCGCGCGGGCGGCTTGTCTACGTAGGCGCCGACGCGCAGGTTCTCTTCGACCGTCAGGCCGGGAAACATGCCGCGGCCCTCGGGGACGAGGGCGATCCCGAGCTTGACCCGCTCTTCCGGAGGCTTGCCCGCGATCGATCGCCCGTTCCACGTGACCTGTCCGGCACTCGGAAGCAGGCTGCCGGCCATGAGCTTCAGCGCCGTCGACTTGCCGGCGCCGTTGCGCCCGAGCAGGGCCGTCGTCGACCCGGGCGTGATCGTGACGTTGAAGTCGCGCAGCGCCCGGATGCCGCCGTACTGATCCTTCGACTCCGCGTAGCTCAAGCATCCACTGTCCCCAGGTAGGCCTCGATCACGGTGGGGTCGCTCAGCACGTCGGCGGCTAGTCCGCCGGCGAGGATCTGGCCGAAGTCGAGGACGAACACCTCGTCGGCGACGGTACGGATGAAGCTGATGTCGTGCTCGACGACGAGAACGCTCACTTCCCACCGGTTGCGCATCTCGCCGATAGCCTCCGCGAGCTCGTCGGTCTCCTGGCGGTCCATGCCGGCCGCCGGCTCGTCCAACATGAGCAGCCGCGGCCCCATCGCGAGCGCGCGGGCGATCTCGATTCGGCGCAGGTCTCCGTACGGGAGACCGTCGAGCGGCAGGTGGGCGATCTGCTCCAGCCCCACCGTCCGGAGCGCGCGCATCGCGACGACCTTGAGGTCGCGGGCCGAACGCCGCACCTTCGGCGTGCCGAGCACTGCGGCGAACAGTCCGTAGCGGTGGTAGCGAAAGGTGCCCACCATGACGTTCTCGAGCACCGTCATGCTGCGAACGACCTGCAGGTTCTGGAAGGTGCGGGCCATGCCGAGCTCCGCACGGTGGGCGCGCGAGGACCGGGTGACGTCGCGCCCGCCGAACAGCACCTTTCCCGCGTTCGGGGTGCGCCCTCCCGTGGCCACGTCGAAGAACGTCGACTTTCCCGCGCCGTTCGGACCGATGAGCGCCGTGATCCCGCCCTCGGCGCAGCGCATCGGAGACCTGGTCGTTGGCGATCACGCCACCGAAGCGGACGGTGACGCCGTGGGTCTCCAGGATCGCGTCTGAGCTCATGCGGGGCTCACCGATGCGGCACCGGTCAGAGCGCCGTTCTGGCTTGCGTTCTTGGCGTGTGCCCCGGTGTCGGAACGCGAGGGCTCCTGCGCGAGCCTCGGCGGGAAGTCGACGGTCGATGCGAGCTGAGGCGTCGGTCGAGCTGCGCCATCGCCTGCCGGTCCGCCACGTGCTCGCGGATGATCAGCAGGGTGGAGCCGACGACGATCGGCGGCCACGCCGCCGATGCCGTTGGCCGAGGAAGTAGCTCAGCTGGTCGTAGGTGTCCTTGGTGCCGCTGACTCCCGACGTATCCGACGACGAGCGAGATCAGCCCGACCGACGATCAGGGCGACGCCCAGCGCCTGGCGCCAGTCGAGGCGGGCGTTGCTCCGGGCCGGCGGCCGCCCGCCCGAGTGCAGGAGGGGATCCGCGCCGGTGCTGAAGAACGGGTGGTCCACTGTCACGGTCTGGTCGTTGCGCTTCTTGGCGTTCATTTCGAATTCCTCCTGGTCGCTATCTGGCTAGGGGCCACCGACGTGCGGCTGGGCCATGGCCCTCACCGGCTGCGGAACGGGATCCGCCGGAAGCGCGCGGCCACGAGGGCAGGAGCAGGAGCAGACAGAAGCCGGGTAGAGTCCTTCGAGTCGCGAGGCCGAAAGCGGCTGGACGTTCGACGGGAAGCCGGCGAGCAGCACCTGGTCCCCGACCGAGCGGAGGGTCTGCGTCTGGACGCCCGACCCGGCCTGCTCGACTGCACCGACGTCCGTCCCGGCGGCGTCGTCGATCGCGGCTACGTCCGTCCCGAAGTCGGCCGCAGGTGCGGAGTCGTCGAACGTCGGCTCGAACGCCCCGTCGTCGACGGCCGGGAACACGGAGGTGGAGGGATCGGTCGCCACGATGTCGGTGGTTCCCACCGGCGCGGCGGCAACGGGGGTGCTCGCGGCAGCGGCAGGAGTGTCGGTGGACGTTCCGCCGGAACCGGTGACCGCGCTGACCTGGGCCGACGTGACGCCGATGGTCTGCGTGTAGACGACGTCGGTGCCCTGGTGAGCCCCGGTAGGAGACCTGGATGCCTCCGCTGGTCGCTCGCGCAAGACCGTCGGTCACCTCGATCGGCGGTGCGGGCAGCAGCTTCACGGAGAAGCCGTTCATGTTGGCCAGCGCCTCGTTGAGCTGCTTGGTCATCGCCGCCGCCTGCTCGGCCGGGTACCTTCTCCTGTGCCACGACCAGCCCCGCCGGCGTGATCTCCACGGGAACCCCGGCGAACGCGGCCGACCCGTAGGAGAAGGACGTGCGCGCCGCCGAGGTCGCCTTCGATCCCGCGAACGCGACGGTGGTGGCGGAGACGATGTTTTCGATGGTCAGCAACCCGCCCGCGATGGCGATTCGACCGGCGTTCATCCGCGCGTTTCCGGTCGGCATGCCGTTCTCGTTGAGACCGCTTTCGGCAGTCGATCGAACGGTGTCGTAGGTCGACTGAAGCCCCGTCAGATTGGCGAAGGCGACGCGAGCGTCGCCGACGGTCCTGGTCTGCGTCGGGATTCTGGGCGTCCCCGGTGGTGAATGCCCGCGCGTTCGCACCGGAGCCGATGAACCCGAGGGCGGTGTCGCCGAACGTGGGCCCGCCGCACGACTGGTCGCTGTCGCCCGAGTTGAGCTCGGGGAAGACCGCCTGGCACTGCGAGGGGATGTTGTTGAACTTGATCTGCTTGAGACCGGCCTGCACCTGCTCGGGGACCGGGATGCCCTGGAAGTTGTTCGGGATGATCAGCGGGATGCTGCTGACCTTGGGCACCGGCGCCAGCCCGGCCGAGCGCCAAACCGCGCGGGTCCGTGGTGGCGGTGACGGTCGAGCGGAGGAACCCGCCGCAGATCTGCTGGCCGACGAGCACGGCCGGAGCGTCGATGCAGTAGCGTGGAGGCTGCGCCGTCCGCGCGTGCGTCGAAGATGTCGGCCAGACTCTGGATGGGGGTCGAGGCTCTGGCCACGCCACCGGGAACGGTTGCGGCGGCGATGATCGCCAGGGCTGCCGCGACGCCGTAGGACGCCTTCATGTTCTTCTCCTTGGCTCGTCGATGCGGGGCGAATGCGGTGGTGGCGGTCATCGCGCTCCAACCTTCTGAATGTCGGGACGTTGCAGGTCGGGTTCCGGGGCGGAGGTGGATTGCCTCGTCCGGCGTCGTGGGCGCACTCGCGGCGGCCGGCTGCAGCGGGTACCCGCGGAACACGACGTCGGAGCCGTCGGCGGGCAGCTTGCCCAGGTTCCGACTGGCCTGTCGGAACAGACCGGACAGTCCGTCGGGCGCCTTGACCAGCAGGATCAGCGCGAGGCTGGCGGCGAGAATCGCCGGGTAGGCGTTGGCCGTGTCCGACGACGCCTTGGCCAGGAGCGTCGGTCCGTAGCCGAACAGCACCCCCGCCAGAACCGCGCCGTAGAGACTGCCGAGTCCGCCGACGACGGCGGTGACCAGCAGCGTGAGCGAGACGATCGGCCCGAACTGGAACGGCGTCACCGAGTTGGACACCAGCAGGAAGATGCAGCCGGCGAAGGCGGCGATTCCACCGGAGAGGGCGAAGGCGGCGATCTCCCAGCGGACTGGGCTGATCGCGAAGTGGCCGACCCGCTCGTCCATGTCGGCCGAGGCGCGCAGCGCGGTTCCGATGGTGGAGGACCGCAGTCGCCCGACCAGGACGAAGAGCACGACGGTGACGGCTCCCATCACCGGATCGACTTGCGACTGTCCAGCAGGTCGAGGCCGAAGACGTTCGGCGAGAGGATGCTGGCCTTGAGCCGCGGATCGGCAAGGAGGAAGTCGGAAATGATCGCGCCGAGGACGAGCGTGATGATCGCGAACTCCAGGCGGCGGAACCAGATCGATACGACGCCGGCCACGATTCCGCCGAGGGCTCCGAAGCCGATGGCGAGGGCCATCGCCGCACCGAAGGACATCCCCTTGGACACGCCCGTCGCCAGTGTGTACGCGCCGATGCCGACGAGGCCGGCCTGCAGGAGCGAGGGCTGATTCGACAGTCCGGTCATGACCACCAGGCTCAGCACGACGAGGGTGTAGAAGAGCACGTTCATGCCGATGGAGGAGTAGTAGCTGTCGGTCGCGACGAAGTAGACGAGGGCGGCCGGCGGGAGGAACCGCAACGGCCGAGGCACTCCCTCGATCAGTCGGCGGAGCCCGTCGAGCCAGAGCGACACGGAGGCGTCGACACGGCTGACCCGCTTGAGGGTGCTGATCGGGGTTCTGCTGGTCTCCGAGGCGAGTCGCTTGCGGTTGATGACGACCGCTGCGAGGACCACTACCGCCACCACGACGCTTCCCGCGCCGGGCCGCGAGGTGTAGTGCGGTGTGACGGCCTCGAGGACTCCGATGAGAAGGCCGCCGGCCAGGGTGATGGGCAACGAAACCAGGCCACCGATCACGCAGGCTCCAACGACCTTGACCATGAGGAAGACGAAGGTTCCGGAGTTGACCACCGTGATGGGCGCGACCAGCACTCCCGCGATGCCGGACACGACGCCCGCGGTGGCCCAGTTGACCCGTGCGATCTGGTTCGGCTGGACGCCCATGAGGCGTGCGGAGTCAGGCGCCTGACCGCAGGCACGCAGCGCGAGCCCGAGCCAGGTGTAGGCGAACACGGCGATCATGACCGCCACGAGAACGATCGCGAAGACGAAGATCGTCGCGCGCTGGTAGTCGATGTTCACGCCCGCGAGGCGGAAGCGGCCGTCGGGCAGGAACTGCCCCCGCTGCGGAATGGACTTGGCGAGCGGGCCGTTCAGCTGCAGGCAGACGCCGGCGCAGAGACTGAGCACGGCGACCGAGGCGATCATCCGGTTGACCGGCGAGGAGCCCGCGAGCGGTCGCATCACCAGGCGCTCCACGAGCAGCGCGACCACTACCGCGAGCAGCACCGCGAGGACCGCGGACACCCATGGCGGGAACGTCTGCATCGCCGGTACAGCGGCCACCGCTGACCGTCTTCCCGCAGGCCATGCCGTTGTAGCTGTAGGCCGCGACCAGGGCGAAACCGCCGTGCGCGAAGGACAACGTGCCGGTCGTGCGGAACATTGTCGTGACCGTTGCGCCGACGAGCCCGTACAGCGAGCCGATCATCACGCCGCTAACGGCCAGGGTTAGAACGACGTCCATGTCAGCCCTTCAGAATCTGGGTGGGATCGATCGGAGGGAGTCCGCCAGGCAGCCCGGAACCCACGTCTTCGCCGGGCTTGAGCGCCGGCGGCCGCCCGTCGAACGCCCCGCCGAACCACACGGCGGAGCGCTCGAGCTTGGGGGCGGCCAGTTGCTTGATTGCCGAGATGCGGCTTCGAGCTCAGGGTGGTGGCGAGGTTCCACACGTCGTTGCTGATCAGGAACAGGGCTGCGGTGGACTTGGTCTGCCCGTCGCGTCTGCCGCCTCGGCGACGATCGCCACCGAGATCGCGAGCCGTGCCGCCGTGACGTCCTCGCCCTGACCCGCGGGTGCGAGTCTCCAGGGCGCGGGCGATCGTCCGCAGGGATCGCACACCTGCCGCGGGTGTCGCGGTTCTCCCCGCGCCGGCGTCGTCGATGATCGCGGCGGCGTCGCGGAGTTCTCGCTCGAGATTCTGCCGGAGCGGAGCCCTCCGCCACCGGCGCGCCGGGCAGATCGGCGACCGCGGGAACCGGCGGGACGTAGCGGTACTCGACCGGCGCCTGGTCCGGGCCCACGGCGTCGATCGCGAGAACGCGTCGTGCCTGGTCGAATACGCGGTCGCCGAGGGCCTGCAGCGCGGCCGCCCGCTGCGGCGACCGCCAGCCGGGCGGGCCCCTCGGTCGCGGTCTGGAGCTCGGGCAGGGCAAGTGCCGACTGCCGGTAGAGCTGGCAGGCGACCTGCAGGAGTTCGCCCACCCCGCTCGGCGCCGTCGCGGGTACCGCGATGCGGCCCACGAGATCGCGGGCGGTCGCGAAGCTCTCGGCCATTGCGCCGGCCTGGCTGAGCTGGCCGTCCGAGGCTGTTCCGCCGGCCTTCTGTACGGCCTTGATCGTCAGGGGTAGCTGACGCACGTAGACCAACAGCGGAGACAGCGTCGTCTTGGCGTCCGTCCAGTACTTCAGGACCTCGGCGGAGGGCAGGGCCACCGTGGCCGCCTGGGCCCGGCCGCCGTCGTCGTCGCCGCTCGCCGCGACGACGCCCAGGGCGGTGGCCGAGATCGCGGCGACGCAGCCGAGTGCGGCGAGCCGGCGTGTCAGAGCCGAGTTCATTGAACTCACCACCTCCGCGTGCTGTCGATTGGGCAGGGCCGATGTGGCCGTATTTCCGGGAGGTTAGGTGGCGCATCTCTCAACCGGCCGCCACGTTCCTAGATGCGGAACGAGCCACGGAAGCCTCTGCCGCCCCCCAAACGGGCAACAAGATCAACCTGACCTTTTACCTACAGAGATGAACTGTGACGCTCAATCAGCTCGAAAAGATGGGGAGCGGACGCGCTCGATGCACGCCCGCTCCCAGAACGTCCCGCCGCGTCCCACGCCGGTGCGTCCTTCACGTGGGCGCTCCCCCGTCCCGGGAAGGAGCGCCCAACAAGTCATTGCCGGTCGAACACCTGACTGGCGCCGGTCTCGCTGAGGGCAAGCCTGTCGGCGTAGTCGTAGAAGGTCTCGCGGAAGATGTCCCGCGACGGAACCCGCAGGGCGATCAGGGCCTTGACGCTTGCCTCTACCATCGCGCGAGGTCCGCACACGTAAGCGACGTGCCCACGAGCGCGGCTGAAGTCGGCCGTCACCACATCGGTGGCCAGCCCACGGGCACCGGACCAGCTCTCGCCGGACAGACACGGGACGTAGCTGAACTGTTGAGGGTAGGCGTCGGCGAGTTCACGAAAGAACTCGACGTCGTAGAGGTCGGCTGCCGTATCGGCCCCCTGGTAGAGGCAGAGATCCTGGAGATGGCCTTGCTCCAGGACGTACCGGATCATCGACTTGATCGGTGCGAGCCCGGTCCCGCCCGCGATCATGATCACGGGTTCGGGTCGATCGAGGCGCAGCAGGAAGCCGCCGTAGGGGCCGGAGACGTCTACTTGCTGCCCCAGGGCGACGTCGCGAAACAGCCAGCGATCGGTGGCCTCGCCGTCCGGTTCGCGCCGCACGTGCAACTCGATTCGTCGGCGATCGGTCGGCGAGTTGGCCAGCGAGTAGGAACGCCGCACGTTGCAGTGCGGCACCCGCAGCGTCACGTACTGCCCGGCGACGAAGTCCAGCGGTTGGTCGAGTTCGAGGTGGATCCGACGCGTCTCGCGGGCGCAGTCTTCGATCGACGTCACCCATCCGACGCGGTCCCGGACCGGAAAGAGCCGCCGGCCTCCGACCTCGGGCATGCGGGCTTCGATCACGAGGTCGGAGGTGGGAACGGTCGAACACAGCAGGAGCTTGCCGTCGCGCAGCTTCGGCCTTCGTCAAACAGGTCTGCGACTCGTCGCCCATGTGGGTGGTTCCGCTGCAGCAGGTCGGCCTTGCACGTTCCACAGGTACCGCGCGAGCACGCGTGCGGCGTCCAGATGCCGTGGCGCAGGCAGGCGTCCAGGATCGTCTGGTCGTCGGCACACTCGACCGTTCGGCCGATCGGCTCGATCCGCACCTTGAACGTTGCCACGCGGCCAGCTTCGGGGACACCTCGAGCGGGAGGCGGAACGTTCCAGCTACGAGAACGTGG
Source organism: uncultured Actinomycetota bacterium (assembly GCA_963703165.1). Taxonomy (GTDB): domain Bacteria; phylum Actinomycetota; class Actinomycetes; order Sporichthyales; family Sporichthyaceae; genus JBQTKD01. Next base: position 4,792,597 of record OY969798.1, on the reverse strand, counting down.
GGGCCGACTTCGGTGGGCCGTTCCACACAGTGGAACGAATCGCTTTACGGGGTCGTGGTATTCGGACACATTCTCGGCACGTCCCCGTCACATCTCCCTTCCCACAGAGCCTGGGGTCATCGCCCATGACTACCGCCCTCGCCGAAGCAGAACGCCAGTCGGACTGTCCCGGCGGCCTGCAGTCCGTCCTCGCCGCCCTCGACCTGCTCGAATGCTTCGTCCAGAACGAAGAGTTCGGAGTCAGCGAGCTCGCGCGCAAGATCGGCGTCGCCAAGAGCACCGCGCACCGACTCCTGACCACGCTCTGCGCCCGCGGATTCGCCGTACGAGACGAAGAATCGGGCCGCTACCGACTCGGCCTGCACCTCTACGAACTCGGCCACCTCGCCGTCACCCGCAACGACGTCCACCAGGCGGCGCTGCCGATCCTGCAGGACCTGCACCAGCGCACCGGCTACACCGCCCACATCGGCGTACCCGACGGCCAGGACGTCCTCTACCTCGAACGCATCGTCGGCCGCGAGCACCTGGACACCTGGTCGAGCATCAAGCGCCGACTCCCCTCGGTCTCCACCGGCTCGGGCAAACTCCTCTACGCCTACAGCCCGCGCTTCACCCAAGGCCGCATGAACGTCGCGGTCCCCGGTCTGCCCGTCGAAGACGTCCTCGCCGCTCGTCGCTACCGCACGAGCCTGCAGCAGTCCGTGGCCCAGGGCTACGCCCTGAGCGTCGACGAACAGGTCCTCGGACTGACCTCCGTGGCCGCCCCCGTCCTGGACCACAACGGAACCGCCCGCGCCTCGCTCTCGCTGGTCGGACCTACCGCCAAACTCCGTGCCGACGTCCAGAACGCCGCACGCCTCGTCCAACTGGCCACCGGCAAACTGACCAAAGAGCTCTGCCTCTGACAGTCCGTCAGAGGCAGCTGCGCGGTGCTACTCGGTAGCCCCGCTGCGGTACCGCGGCGCGGGGGTGTGACCGCGCAGGCGCGACGGGCTTCCGGGCCGCGGCTGCTCGACGCGTCGGCCATTGGCTTCGGCGAGCTGCCGGGACACCGCCAGGGCGGCCGTCCGCACGGCGGCCACGTAGCGCGTCGGGTCGAACTGGTGGGCCCAGCCCGCGACCGAGATAGCGGCGACGGCAGACCCCTCGGTTCCCATGACCGGGCACGCGACGCACACGGTGCCCCGGGTGGACTCTTCGCGCTCGTAGGCCACTCCGTCGCGGCGAATTTGCTCGAGTTCTCGACCCAATGGGCCGGGCAGGACGATCGTGCGCGGAGTCAGGCGGGCCAGCGGCGCCCGGAGCACGGCCGACGCGACCTCCTTCGGACCGAAGGCGAGCAGGGCCTTGCCGACCCCCGTGCAGTGGGCAGGCAGTCGGCCGCCGACCCGAGAGGCCAGCGGGGGGCCGCTGTGCCCGGCCAACTTTTCGATGTAGACGACCTGGAGGTCGTCCAGCACGGCCATGTGAACGGTTTGGTGCGTGGCGTCACGTAGGTCCCCGAGAATCGGCAGGGCCGCCCGCAGGTCGCGAGAGACCTGCTCGCGCATGCCGATCTCGAACATGCGAAGCCCCAGCGCGTAGCCCTGCGCCCCGCGTTCGACGAGGCCGAGCTCGCAGAGCTGCCGAAGAAAGCGGTGCACGGTCGCCTTGGGCAGCTTCGTCCGGCGAGCCAGCTCGGCCAACGCGACACCCTCGTCGTCGGCGGTGAACGCGAACAGGATCGCGAACGCCCGGCCCAGGACCGATTCAGACGGGACGGAGATGGATTCGGACGAATCGAGTGGATCGTCCCATTCAGTCGAACGCATAGTTCACCTGGTCGTCACAATCGTGGCACTCTCAAAGCGCGCGTTCGACCCAGACCCCGCCGGACCGGCTGCAGGGAACCGCTTACGCCCCGCCTCGAGCGGCTCGCCTGTTACGTCCCGCAGTAACTTCCTCCCACAGAGCCTGGGGTCATCGCCCATGACTACCGTCCTCGCCGACGCAGAACGCCAACCGGACTGTCCCGGCGGCCTGCAGTCCGTCCTCGCCGCCCTCGACCTGCTCGAATGCTTCGTCCAGAACGAAGAGTTCGGAGTCAGCGAACTCGCCCGCAAGATCGGCGTCGCCAAGAGCACCGCGCACCGACTCCTGACCACGCTCTGCGCCCGCGGATTCGCCGTACGAGACGAAGAATCCGGCCGCTACCGACTCGGCCTGCACCTCTACGAACTCGGCCACCTCGCCGTCACCCGCAGCGACATCCACCACGCGGCGCTGCCGATCCTGCAGGACCTGCACCAACGCACCGGCTACACCGCCCACATCGGCGTACCCGACGGCCACGACGTCCTCTACCTCGAGCGCATCGTCGGCCTCGAACACCTGGACACCTGGTCGAGCATCAAGCGCCGACTCCCCTCGGTCTCCACCGGCTCGGGGAAACTCCTCTACGCCTACAGCCCCCGCTTCTCCCACGGCCGCATGAACGTCGCCGTCCCCGGCCTGCCCATCGAGAACGTCCTCGCCGCTCGCCGCTACCGCACGAGCCTGCAACAGTCCGTGGCCCAGGGCTACGCCCTGAGCGTCGACGAACAGGTCCTCGGACTGACCTCCGTGGCCGCGCCCGTCCTGGACCACGACCGAACCGCCCGCGCCTCGCTCTCGCTGGTCGGACCCACCGCCAAACTCCTCGGCGACACCCAAAACGCCGCCCGCCTCGTCCAACTGGCCACCAAGAAACTGTCCAAAGAACTCTGCCTCTGAGTTCCGAGGCGGGCGTCCGAGGAGCTGCCGTCCTCACTACTCGGCGATCGAGACCAGCGCGATGGTGCGCAACGAGGCAGCGGTGTGCGTGAGCAGGCCCTTGACGACCAGCCGGCGCTTGAGGATTTCGCCGAGCACGTGCAGGCCGCGCTTGGTGAAGAAGCCGACCGGCACCAGACCCTTGCCGACGACCTTCAACTGCGCCACGTCCAGGATCTGATTGACCGTCGCATTGACGATCACCGAGGGCTTGTCGATCAGCCCGTTGTGGATGACGGCACCCTCGCGACCGAAGATGATCGTGGCCGAGGTGTCGGTGTCCTTGCTGTAAACCCCGACCGGGCGCCGCATCCGACGCGCGATGCGCCGCCCGTTCCGGGAACTTCTCGAAGTTCTGCTCGAGCAGGCTGCACAGGATCGAGGCGACGCCGTTGGCGTCGTCCTCGTCGGCCGTGGTGACGGTGTACTGCTCTTGGACGGCGTTGTGACGCGACATCGGAACCTCTCTCTGCGGCGCGCCTCGCGAAGAGCTCAGACGCCCTCGGGCCACGCCGTGGGGACCTTGCCCCAGGCCTTGATGAAGTTGTTGAAGGCGCCGCCGTTCTCGATCGCCGCCGACATCGGGCCCTTGCCGAACTTGATCTTCCCGGCCATCAACAGCTGACCGGCGTCCTTGCCGCCCTCGGCCGCTTCCTTCCAGGTGGACTCGTCGGCGTTGATCTTCAGCCAGAGGTCCTCCTCCGGGAAGGACGGCGGCCCCCAGGCCACGACAATCCCTTCCTTCCACTCGACGTGGCTGGCCAGCCCGGTGTCCAGGCAGCCGAACTCCATCCGGTGGCTGAACTTGGCCGGCTCGCGGAATCCCGCGACCACCTTCGGCTCCGCGTTGCAGGCCTCGATCGCCGCGGCGCACCACTCGGCGGAGAAGAACTTCAGAGGCTCGGACATGGGGCACGCACCCTTCGTTGGATTTGTGTAGTGCGGGGAAGTCAGGCGCCGACGGGGGCGAGGTCGGTGGCCTTGGAGGCGGCCATAACGACCCGGTCCACGACCTCGGAGGCCGCCATCGGCACCGGCGCGGTCTCGAAGACGGACGCGAGTCCCTCGACGGCCCGCACGGCGAGCGGGGTCCACGTGGCGATCCACTCGTTCATGATCGCCTCGTTGGCCGGCGTGTCCGCGATCAGCGTGCGCGCCAGCTCGGAGGACCAGGCGCGGTGCCACTGCGCGTCCTCGTGTAGCGAGAAATGGATCTCGCGCAGGATCGTGTCGCCGTTGGCCGCCGCCAGACGGCCGGCCAGCTCCTCGTTCAGCAACGAGTCGACATGCGGCTTCACCACGAAGTTCAGGACGGTGAGGGCCTCGCCGAAGTCGTACACGATCAGGGCCCGCTCGATCAGCTCGCGTAGCGGCTGGAAGGCCTCGGCCTCCTGCCAGAATCCCTGGTGCTCCTGCGGCGGCGCCGAGTCGAGGTGGGCGTGCAGCTGGGCGGAGCGGTACGCGAACCGCTGCAGGCGACGCATCTCGTCGGCGGCCTGGAAGGCGCCACAGTTGGTGATGCGCGAGGCCGGCGCCATCTGGGCGACGTAGGCCGACATCATCTGCAGGCCGTGGGCGGGGTAGCGCAGCGGGCCGTACCAGCGGTGCAGGAACTGGACCCACTCCGGGTCGAGCGTCTGGTCGTAGTCGGACTCGTCGATCTGCGCGCAGCAGACCGTCGACGACGGTCTCCCTGGCGTTCTGGCCGCCGTTGTACTTGGTGTAGGTCCGTCTTGCGCGGGTCGGCGAACGTCTCCCAGTCCTGCGCCTGCAGCGGGCTCTCCTCGCGGTGCTCGAAGTACCACTGGCTGACGGGGTTGGAGTTGCTCAACTCGAAGTTGCGCGGGTAGTGGTAGTGCAGCTTGCTGCTGGTGAGCTCGTACTCGGTGGGCATGCGGCGCTTGGCGCCGAGCATCGAGTAGCTCTTCTGCTTACGGCGTGGCTGGTCCACAGCTACTCACTCCTACCGTTGTTCGGCACGTCCGGGAGCATCCGGCGTCTGCTCGCGAGCGGACCACCAGACGGCCCCGCTGTCGTTCATCTTCATCTTTCCCGGTGAAGGACGACAGGATCACTTCGAGCTCGCGCGGGAAGGACACGTCGCGGCCGGCGATCTCGTCGACGATCTCCTTGCGCAGCCGGCAGACGCCGGAGGCGAAGATGCGGTAGTACGCTCCCGCGTCCTCGACGAAGAGGCCCTCGTGCTCCTCCTCCAGCGCCTCGATCATGCAGCGGGCGAGCGGCGTCGCCTGCAGGACGGGGCCGACGCCGTTGTCGATGACGTGCGCAGGCGCGAGCACGTTCGTCGCCACGTCCGCCGGCTCGAGCGTGGCCTTCACGTTGCCTGTCCATCACATGCCCTTCTGTGGTTCCTGCAGGACCTCGCCGACGTTCACGAGGATCGTGTCGGCCTCGACCCGCAGCGCGAACCGCTTCAGGCAGGAGGTGGAGGGATTGCGGCCCGCGCCGTCCCGGACGTCGAAGGTCCAGTTGTGCGCGGCGCAGGACAGCTCGTCGCCGTCCAGGGTCCCGGTGGAGAGCGGGTTGGCCACGTGCGGGCACTTGTCCTCGAACGCGACCAGCGCGCCGGCGGCGTGCACCAGAAGGACGTCGGTGCCGTCGATGTCGACGGACAGCATCTCGCCCTCCCACAGGTCGTCGAGCGTTCCGGCGACCTGCCACGTGCCCGTGCTGATCGTCATGCGAGCTGCTTGACGCGGAGGATGTCCCCAGGCCGGAGCCCGGCCTCGTCGAGCGTCGCCTCGAGGTCGAGCAGGTCCCCGACCTCGTTGCGCGCCTCGAGTCCGCTGGCTGCCGGGGATCGGCGCGACCCGTAGCTCGAGGACCCACTCGCTGAGCTGGGTGGCGACGTCGCCGACCTTGGTGTCGCCGACCCCGATACACAGCAGGCCGAGGAAGTCGCCCTCGAAGTACCCGTGCAGGTGAATGATCATCAGATTCTCCGGTGGCTTCGCGGGGACTCAGTCGGCGACGGTGGCGAGCTTGCGGTCGACGCGCCAGGGGTGCTCGCCGTTGTGCAGGTCTCGGCCCTGCTCCTCGATCGACTCCATGCCCATCCACTCGAGGACGGAGTTGTAGTCGCTCGGGCACTCCTCGCCGCCCAGGACGCGGTCGACGACCGTCTTGTGGCCGGCGAAGCGCTCCGGCTGCTTGAAGAAGATCCACTTGCACGGCTCGGAGCAGAACAGGTAGTTGCGGCCCTCGTACTCGCCGGTGCAGGCGGTCAGCTTCTTCGGGCCGAGGAACGCGGTGGGCAGCTGGCACAGGTTGCACAGCGACGGCAGCGTGTAGGGCAGCGTGCCGTTGACCCCGCGCTTGTCCCAGGTCTGCTCGATCTGGTCCCAGATCGGGCCGAAGGTCTCGCCCCAGGTCGGGTACTTCTGCTCCAGCCACGCCCGGTCCTCGGGGCTCGGCATCGGCTCGTCGATCCAGAGCGTCTGGCGGTACTGGTAGAGGCCGAGCTGGAAGCTGTGGTGGGAGTAGTCGAGCTCCTCCACGAACAGGTCCCAGAACCAGGGCAGCTCCAGGCCGAACTCCTCCAGGTTCTTCACGAACTGGTCCATGATCCACTCGACCATGAACTCCTTGAAGGAGGCCTTGCGTGCCCCGACGGGGGTCAGGTAGTCCATCGACGTCCCGGTCAGCGCCAGGAACAGCCGGTAGGAACGCCACCACATCTTGTCCAGCAGGAACTGAGCCTGCTCCTTGCCGCCGTTCTCCAGCACCGCGCGCAGCACCGGGTGCCCCTGCTGGGCGTGCCGCGACTCGTCGGTCTGGATGCTGGCCAGGGCCTTCTCGAAGACGTGGTCGTTCGCGCCGTCGGCCATCGCGGCCATGGCGATGAACTGCAGGTTGGTGAAGCCGGTCTCGAAGACGAAGGTCAGCTGCAGCGCGGTGTCGGTGGCACTGGCGGCCGTGAACATGTCGTCGAAGAGGTGCTTCGCGGCGACCATGGCCCACTGGTTGGTGTGGTACGCCTTGTGCGCCCAGTCGAAGTTCGGGTCGAACTTGAGCAGGTCGTGGCTGAGGATCAGCGGGATCTGGCAGTGCCGGATCTCGTCCAGGGCGCCGAGGTTGGCCATCGCGCGCCAGGCGCTGTCGCGGCCGAAGCGCGCCATCCGCAGCTCGCCGATGCAGGCCGCGTACTCGCCCAGGGCGATGGCTCCGTTGTGGAACTTCGCGAGCTGCATCCAGCCCGGGTCGAGGCGTTCGGTGATCTTGGCCTTGGAGAGCACGTCGCGGACGGCGAAGACGGAGTTGTCCTTCTCCAGCTGCGTCTCGACGTACTCGCGGTAGGTGCTGCGGTAGGCCTCTTCCCAGTTCTCCCACGCCTTGTGCGGCAGCCAGGGTTCCCCGGAGACGACCTCGGGGAACACTTCGCGTTCGGTGACGTAGGTGTACTCCCAGTCCACCTTGCGGGCCAGGTCGAGCCAGTCATCACGTCGAAGCGCCATGGTCTTCCTTCGAGTCGTCCGGTCGGGTTCTGGACGTCACTCTTGCGGGCCACGAGCGCTTCGGGCGGAACCGTTCCTCAGAAGGGAACGGGAGATTCGGTGGCCTTCAGCACGGTGACTTTCCCGTCGACCAGGGCCCACTCCACCTCGACCCGGGCGCCCAGCACCTCCGCGACTCGGGCGACGACGTCGCGAATCTGACCCTGCAGCACATTGTCGATCGGCGACTGTACGACGTGCGGAACTTCGAGGACCCCGACCGCCATGAACGTCGGGAAGGGCCCTGCGTTGTACGGGCGGGCAGCACCGACACGGGGACGGCCCCGGCACGCGTCGATCGCGGCGAACACTTCACTCAGATTCGACAGGCCGCGTTGCGGTTCGAAGGTGCCGCCCTCGGTCGGTTCGAGGTCGGTCGCCGCCGGAGACGCGACGGCGTAGACCACCGGTAGGCCGCCGTGCCCGTCGCCGAGCGCGTGGTAGCCGCGGAAGATGGCCGCCTCGGCCTCCGGGTCCTCCCACTCGCCGCAGTCCGTCGTGACCACGAACCCCTGCGGCACAGGGATTCCGGCCACGGCGAGGCGAGCCATCGTGGCCATCGCCACTCCGCTCAGCGCGTAGTCCTGCGCCCGGGGATCGGTCAGCTTCAGTACGCGGGTCATGCGCCACCTCCGAGTAGGGTCACCGTGCCGTTTCGGCCGTCCACTTCCACGAGTTCGCCGTCTTTGATCGCCTGCATGGCGTTCCCTACCCCGGACACGCACGGCAGGCCGTACTCCCGGCAGATGATCGCCGCATGCGTGAGCGGGCCGCCGGTGGCGCACACGCACGCGGCGAGCCCCGGAAACGCGACGGTCCAGCTCGGCGAGGTGGCATCGCAGACCAGTACGTCCCCGGCACGGATCCGGTGCAGTTCGTCGGGGGTGAGCACCACCCTGGCCGGGCCGCGGGCGACGCCGTGCGACGCCCCGAGACCGTGCAGCACCAGACTGCCCCGGTCTCCCGCGCCTTCGACCGGTATGCCCACGATCTCCGCGAGGACCGGGTCGTTGACCGCACTGGGCGTGCCGACGAAGCGCGGCAGGTTCACGCGCCGCCCGCGCCAGTGCTCGTCGAAGTTCCGTCGTTCCGCGATCGCCTCGCCGAGCAGCCGCATGTGGCCGAGTTCGCGCACCTCCTCGGCGAACATGTAGCCGGCCGCCTCGCGCGGATACGCGTAGCGCACGGCGAGCTCCCCCGCAATGCGGCCGACGGGCAGGTGCGCGCGAAGGTCGATGACGGCGTTGTGGTCCTCGTTCCACCACGCGAAGTTCGCGTTGCGTACGCTCCGCAGGCCGTCCAGAAAGACCGCCCGGTCCCGTGTTCCGAGCCGGGCGACGATCTCCTTGCACCGGAGTTCGCGCGAGGCCTCGACACGGTCGAGCCGGCCGTCGGTGGCCGCGGCGAGGCCCTGGAGCACCAGGTCTCGCACGAGAGCCAACGGCTGGCTCGGATCGTCGGCCCACGCCACCGCGCCGACGTCGACGATCGCGTCCGAACGCTGCCCGTGCACGCCCAGGAACTGCGCGAACTCCGCCAGCCACTCCGCCGCCGCGGGCGTGTCGTGCAGCCGCTCCCCCAGCCCGCTCGCATCCGCGAACAGGCCCTGCAGACCGAGGTCCGAGACCCGCTCGGCCAGCGCGCGCAGGGCGACGTCCGTGCGGCGAATCGCCGAATCGCCGCTCGAGAGCAGATCGGCGGACTCCGTATCGCCGATTCCGAGCGAACGACACACGGTTCGGAACCGCTCGGCGACCGCCAACATCGGATACATGACCTCGAAGTGCACTTCCCACGCGCGCCCGTAGTGCGCCACTGCGGCGTCGAACTTCCGGTGCAGTTCGGCCCGCGAGGCGCGGTGTAGGTCGATCGCGGCGAGCGCCGCGTACTCGGTGTCCAGTCGGTCCACGTGTGCTCGCCAACGCGCCTGGAAGCCGTCGGGATAGGCCGTCACCGCGTCCGCCGCTTCGGCAGCGCGTGCGGCACGCTCGCCGGGATCGAGGACGGGAACGCCCGCGGTGTACACGTGCGTGCCGACCATCCGGCACTCCAGGCCCCGTCCGTTCGCGGCGGGCAACTGCTCGGCTGCCGCACGGCTGCAGGCGGCCAGCACGCTCACCAACTCGCAGCTGAGTGGACGCAGCCCGCGGGGGAAGTGGAAGTCCAGGCACCACCCGAGATCGAGGTCCGCCGCGGTCAGCGGCGCGAGGGAGTGCTCCGGGAGAAGCTCCACGGCACCCGCGTACGTGGTTCCGAGCAGGGTGGCGTCGACCGGTTCGCCCGTCGGGAGGGCGAACGTCTCGCCGCAACAGGCCACTGTGTTTGATCCAATCTGACGGTGTGTAAGGGCGCCTTGCCTTCGCCTCAGCCGAGTTCCGCCGACCAGTCGCGGTCCTGCAGTGCGTCGCGGACGTGCTTGAGGAAGCGGGCCGCGGTGACGCCGTCGAAAGCACGGTGGTCGTAGGAGAAACCCAGGATGCAGGTGTGGTGGACGGCGATCGCGTCGCCGACGGCCACGGGACGCCGGGCGACCCCCTCGGTCGACATGATGGCCACGTTGGGCTGATTGATGATCGCCGCCGACGCGTAGCTGCCGAGGGGGCCCGGGTTGGTAAGGGTGAACGTCGAGCCGGTCAGGTCGTCGGACGTGAGCGTCCTGTTCTTGGCGCCGTCGCCGACGGCGCGGATCGCACGGGCCATGCCGCGCAGATTGAGCTCGTCGGCATTCCTGATGACCGGCGCCATGAGTCCCTGTTCGTCGAGATCGACCGCGATGGCCAGGTGCACGTGCCGGTGCAGGGTCATGGTCTTCGCGTCGAGGTCGATCGACGCGTTCACCGTCGGGAAGGCGTGCAGGGCGTCGCAGACCGCTCGGGCGATGAACGGCAGATAGGTCAGGGAGGCGCCGACCTCCTTGCGGAAGCGCTCCTTGTGCCGAGCCCTGACCGTTTCGACGGCCTCGAGGTCGACCTCCACCGAGGTCCACACGTGCGGCGCGATCCGCTTGGACTCGACCATCCGCGCGGCGGTCACCAGCCGAATGCGCGACAAGGTCACCACTTCGTCGTCCAGAGCGAGGCCGGTCCGAGCGGCGGGCGCGACTCGGTCGACCGGCGGCGTCGGAGCGATCGGAGCGATCGGAGCGGCGGGCATCGACGCGACTGCCCTCGCCCCGCCGGCCGGAAGGGCCGCGGCCACGGCCAGCACGTCCGCTCGGGTCACCCGCCCGCCGGCGCCGGAACCCGAGATGGCGCCAGATCGATCCCATGCTCGGCGGCGAGCCGCCGTACGACGGGAGACAGCGGGCCGTGCCCGTTGACAGCCGGGGCCGAGGCGGCGGTTGGCGTGGCGGCGGTTGGCGTGCTCGATCCGTTGGACACTGCCGCCGAGACCGGTCCGGGCTCTCCGATGCGAGCCAGGACGGTGCCCACCGGGACGGTGGTGCCCGCGGCCACGCAGGATTTCCGTCAGGACGCCGTCGTAGGCACTCGAGACCTCCGAGTCGACCTTGTCGGTCGACACCTCGAACAGCGGGTCGTCGAAGGCGACCACGTCGCCGACCGCTCGAGCCACGCGTTGACCGTGCCCTCGGTGACCGTCTCGCCCAGCTTCGGCATCGTGATCACGTGCATGTCGTCTGTCATCGATCGGACCTTCCTCGGATCGCTGACGGGCTGCTCAGCCGTGGAGCGAGCGCCCGGTGAAGGCGAGCATCGCCTCGCCGACGGCCTCGGACAGGCTCGGATGCGGGTGGACGAAGGCGCCGACCTCGTCGGGCAGCGCCTCCCAGTTGACGGCCAGGTAGCTCTCGGCCAGCAGTTCGCTCGCCCACGGGCCGACCAGGTGGACGCCGAGGATCGGTCCGTCCCGTTGCGCGACGACCTTCACCAGGCCCTCGGTCTCGCCGAGGATCATGGCCCGGCCGTTGCCCGCGAACGTGTGCCGGTGGACCGACCACGTCGTGACCCGCGGCGCGGGCCGCGGCCTCGGTCAGCCCGACCCAGGCGACCTCCGGGTGGGTGTAGACCACCCAGGGGACCCGGGTGTAGTCGACCGGTATCGGGTGCTCGCCCAGGATGGCCGTGATCGCCACGATCGCCTCGGCGTACCCGACGTGGGCGAGGCCGGGGGTCGCGACGACGTCGCCGATCGCGTAGACGCCGGGCCGGGTGGTGGCCATGGTGGCCGTGTCGACCACGACGAAGCCGCGCGTCGTCGACGTCGATGCCGGCCTCGGCTAGACCCAGACCCGCGCTCGCGGGCCGGCGGCCGACGGCCACGAGCACCTGGTCGACTTCGATCTTGTCCGACGCCGGCCGGGGTTTCGAAGGCGAGGAGCACACCGCCGGAGGTCTTCTCGGGCGGCTTGACGCGCGCTTCGGCCTCGATCTGGGTCCCGCGGCGGGTCAGCGCCTGCGCAAGGACTTTCGGCAGGTCGGGGTCGGGTCCGATCGGCAGGACGCCGCCGGGGAGGGCCTCGAACAGCGTCGTCTGCGCACCGAGGTCGGTGTAGACCGAGGCGAACTCCGTCCCGATGACACCGCCGCCGATCACCGCGATCCGGTCGGGCAGGGTGGAGCTGCGCGTCGCGTGGTCGGAGGTGACGATCGTCGTTCGCCGTCGACGTCGAAGCCGGGGCAGCCGCGTGGGAGCGGAGCCCGGTCGCGATGATCACCGATCGGGCCGAGATCTCCTCGGCCGTCCACCGCGATCGACGCCCGAGGGGAGCATGGTGCCGCGACCGCGGATCACGTCGACCTTGCGTCGCTTGAGAAGTCCGGACAGGCCGCCGACCAGACTGATCGACGATTCCGGTCGTGCGCTGGGCGACGCGGTCCCAGTCCGCCGTGAAGGTGGCCGACCCGCCCGCCGGCACGATCCCGAACTCGGCGGCGTGGTTCGCGGTTCGGTACACCTCCGCCGTGTGCAGCAACGCCTTGGCGGGGATGCAGCCGCGGTTCAGGCAGGTGCCGCCGAGCGCGTCGTCCTCCACCAGGGCCACGCGCAGTCCCGCCGAGGCGCCGTACAGCGCCGCGCGCGTATCCACCGGGTCCACCGCCGACCACGACGACGTCGTACTCGGTCATGCCTGCGCCACCCGGCGCAGCGTGGCTCGACCACCTCCGCGGTCTGCGGCACGACGGCGTCCTCGAGGGCCGGGCTGGTGGGCGTCGGGGTGTTCTTGGCGGCGATCCGGACCACCGGGTGATCGAGCGACCAGAAGCACTCGTCGCCGACGATCGAGGCGATCTCCGCCCCGTAGCCCAGCCGCATCGCCGCCTCGTGCAGCACCACGGCTCGCGAGGTCTTGCTGCACCGACGACACGATGGTCTCGACGTCCAGCGGCACCAGGCTGCGGATGTCGATCACCTCGACCGAGATGCCCTCCGTCTCCAGTTCGGCCGCCGCCTCCAGACCCTGGTGGACGCCGACCGAATAGGTGATCAGGGTGACGTCGGTTCCCTCGCGCGCCACCCGTGCCTGGCCGAGCGGGACCGGCTCCAGCGTGAGCGGCCCGGTCGCCTTGACTCGGCGATAGAGGTACTTGCTCTCCAGGTACAGCACCGGGTTGTTGTCCCGGATCGCGCTGAGCAGCAGACCGACGGCGTCCTCGGCCGTCGCCGGGGCGACGATCTTCAGGCCGGGCACGTGCGCGAAGTAGGACTCGATGCTCTGCGAGTGCGTGGGACCCGCGCGCAGCCGAGCACCGAACGGACAGCGGAACGTGATCGGCATGGGGTCGCCGGTGCGGTAGTGGTGACGAGCGATCACGTTGACGATCTGGTCGAACGCACACGAGATGAAGTCGGCGAACTGGTACTCCACGACCGGGCGCAGACCGTTCAGCGCCGCCCCGGCCGCCAGACCCGTGAAACCCGACTCCGCGATCGGGCGTGTCGACGACGCGCCGGGCACCGAATCGCTCCAGGAAGCCCTTGGTCACCTTGAAGGCGCCACCGAACTGCCCGACGTCCTCGCCGATCAGGAAGACGTTCTCGTCTGCCTCCATCTCCGCCCCGAGCGCGAGGAGATCGCGTCGAGGTAGCTCGTCGCGTCCGTCTCGGTCGCCGTGGCGGTGGGGAGCGCGGTGCTAGTCGGCATAGACACCCTCTTCGACGTCGGCGCCGTCCGGCATCGGATCGGCCAGGGACTTGGTGCGCGCGTCGATCGCCACCTGGCGAACCTCCGCCTTGATCGCGGCGACGTCCGCGGCGTCCGCCGCCCCCATCTCCTGAAGCCGTTCGGCGAACAGTTCGACCGGGTCGCGCGCGGCCCAGGTCTCGAACAGTTCGCGCGGCACGTAGTCGGCCGGGTCGTGCTCGGCGTGCCCGTGCATGCGCATCGTGACGCACTCGATGAGTGACGGTCCGTCACCATTTCGTGCGCGCACGACAGCGCGGGCCGTCGCGCGATACACGGCGAGCACGTCCGTGCCGTCCACCTTCTCGCCGGGCATCCCGTAGGCGGCCGCCTTCGTGGCGAAGTCGGTGCGGGAGGTGAGCGCGAGCGGGGTGGAGTAGGAGTACTGGTTGTTCTCGACGATGAAGATGCACGGCAGATTCATCACAGCGGCGATGTTGAGCGCCTCGTGGAAGTCGCCGCCACCAGTCGACCCGTCGCCGCAGTACGCCAGGGCCACTCGATCTTCGCCGCGGTACTTGAACGCGAACGCTCCCCCGGTGGCCACCGGGTAGTTGTCCGGAATGTGACTGGGCGGGTTGTAGACGTTCAAGTCGAGGCGGCCGTAGTGCAGGGTCCCGTCGCGGCCGCCGGTCGGTGCGGTTGCCTTGCCGAGAAAGCTCGCCATGATCTGCCACGGCTCCATTCCACGCCACAGGTGGGCGCCCATGTCGCGGTGCAGCGGGCACAGAAAGTCGTCCTGGCGCAGCGCGGCTGCGGTACCCACGGCGATGGCCTCGTGCCAGTGGCCGGTGTAGAGCGAACCGAGCAGTTCCCCCTGTCGGTACATGCTGACCATGCGATCTTCGACGGCCCGGTGCAGCGCCATCGTGCGGAACATGCGCCGCGCCAGTTCGTGGTCGATCTGCTCGTCGGCGGCGACCTCCGCGCCGGAGGCGCCGTTGCGCGCCGAGGCGGCCCGCCTCGGCCCGACGGGCGTCTTCGATGGGGCTGTCATGTAGCACTCCTGGAGAATCGGTTCGCTGGGACGTTCCGCCTACTCAGACGCCGGCCATCTCGGGCTTCACATAGGAAGGAAGCGCGAACAGGTGCAGCGCGCGCACCGATTCGATCTCGACTCCGTTGGCGGCTCGCTCGGCCATCAGCCTGTCCATCGCAGGCTCGGCGTCCCGCAGCGCCCGGCCGTCGCTCCAGTAGGTGAGGGTGACCACGGAACCTCCACCCTCGATCCGCCCTCGATAGGCGAGCCGGAAACCGCGCTGGGACTGGAGAACCTCGCGCGTGGCGTCCGCGGTCGACTGGAGGTAGGCGAGGCTTCGCGCCTCGTCGCGCGGGTCGAGGCGAGAGGTGAGAATGTGCAGTCGCGTGTCCACGTGGACCTCGGCGGAGTCCTGCCCCGCGCGCGCCTGGGCCGGGTGTCCGGACACCAGCGCGCTCGCCGGAAGCTGGAGTGGACGTTCCACGACTCGAGCCGGCCTGCCGTCGCCGGCCGCTGCCTGCCGTGCTTCGCGCCACACCGCGGTGATCCGGATGTTCTTGACGTCCAGCACCTTGAATCCGGCCGCGGCCCGGCGCGCCAACTGCTCCTCCAGCACCTTGCCGGCGTCCTGGATCGCCTCGAGGCTGGTCCAGTGCAGCACCGCCGAGTACGTGCGGTCCTCGGGGCAGTCCCCCCAGTAGCCGCCGGTGTAGCCGCGTTGGCCGCGGAACAGTCGAGTGACGTCGCTGACCGAGGACCTGACGTACTCCACGGCACTGGACTGGTCGCTGGGAAGCGCGAACGTGGTGATGCGAAGCCAGGAATCGTTGGTTGCCATTCGTCCTCCAAGTGCGTCGGTCGCTGTTGTTGCGTCTGGATCAGCGGGTGGTGTCGATCGCCATCACGACGGCCTTGGGTTCGGTGAAGAACTCTCGGCTGAAGGACCCTCCCTCTCGACCGACGCCGGAGTCCCCGACGCCCCCGAAGGGTGCTCGCAGGTCCCGGATGAAGAAGCAGTTGACCCAGACCGTGCCCGCCTTCAGCGCGGCGGAGACTCGGTGGGCACGGTTGAGGTTCTCGGTGAAGACGATGGCGTTGAGTCCGTACGGCGTGGAGTTCGCCGCCGCCACCGCCTCGGTCTCGTCGTCGAACGGATGGACGACGACGACGGGGCCGAAGATCTCCTCCCGGCACACTCGCGCGTCGAGCGGAGCGTCGACGACGACGGTCGGCTTGACGAACCAGCCGTCGCCCAGACCGCCCGTGACGATGCGCCCGCCGTCCTCGTCGACGCCCTCGACGTAGGAGCAGACCTTCTTGTAGTGCTGTTCCGATGCCAGGGGCCCGATCTGCGTCCCGCGCTGCTTCGGGTCGCCGATGACCAGGGCCTCGGCCGCCTCGACGAACCGCCGGACGAACTCGGAGTACACCGGACGCTGAACGTAGATGCGGCTGCCCGCCAGGCACACCTGGCCGGCGTTGGTGAAGATGGCCTTGATGGACCATGCGACCGCGGTGTCCATGTCGGCGTCGGCGAAGACGATGTTCGCGCCCTTGCCGCCGAGTTCGAGGCTGACCGGCGTCAGGTTGGCCGCGCCCGCCCGCATGATGATTCGGCCCGTCCCCGACTCTCCGGTGAACGTCAGCCGATCGACGCGCGGGTCCTCGGTCAGCAGCTCCCCTACCGCGTCCGGCCCGAAGCCGTGGACCACGTTCAGCACGCCGGGCGGCATGCCGGCCTCGAGCGCGTACCGGGCGAGCAGGGTGGCGCTGTACGGGGTGTCCTCCGCGGGTTTGAGCACCACCGTGTTGCCCCACGCCAACGCGGGAGCGACCTTCCAGGTTTCCATCATCAGGGGGAAGTTCCACGGCGCGATCGCCCCGACGACGCCGGCGGGTTCGAACCTCGTGTACGCGTGGTGCCCGCTGTCCATCGGCAGCGTCTCCGCCGTGGAGATCTTCGCGTGGTCGGCGAAGAAGCGGAAGTTCAACGCGGAGCGCGGTACGTCGTGACCGACGGTCTCCGCCACCGGCTTGCCCATGTCGACCGTGTCGGCGAGACCGATCTCCTCGGCGTTCGCGGTCAGCAGATCCGCGAGTCGGTGCAGGATGCGGCCACGCTCGACGAAGCCCATACGGGGCCAGGGACCGGAGTCGAACGCGGCACGCGCCGCGCCGACCGCCCGGCCGATCTCGGCGGCCCCGCCCAGTGCGACGTCGGCGTGCGCCTGCTGGGTGAAGGGGTCGATGTCCTGGAAGGTGGCTCCGGATTCGGACTCGACCTCTTGGCCGTCGATCACGTGCGGAATGGTCAGCATTAGTCGACTCTCTGTCGTCGCTCGGCCAGGGTGACGTCCCCAGCTGCCCAATGTGTGGCGGGCACCTCTCGGATGACCACGCGGACCGTCTCCAGCGGGGCCGCGAGAACGTCGATGGCCGCGGCCGTGAGGGCGCTGATCAGGCCTCGCAGCTGCTCGGGCGTGCGGCCGCAGCCGACGGTCACCTCGATGAGCGGCATGTCAGCCACCGTTCAGAACGATGGAGCCCAAAGTGGTGAAGTGCGCGGCGACCGTCGAGCCCGGCTCGACCATCACCGCGTCCGTCATCCCCCCGGTCAGCACCAACCAGCCCGCCTCGATCGCCAGACCGCGGCGTGCCAGTTCGTTGGCTGCGAGGGCCAGCGCCTCGGCGGGGTGACCCTGTACGGCCGCTCCGGTTGCCGAGTCGACGATCCGACCGTCCACCTCCACCAGGACGGCCTCGAGGCCAAGGTCGAGCGCGGCGGGCGGCAGCTGACGCGGGCCGGTGACGAACCCGCCGGAGGAGGCGTTGTCGGCGACGACGTCGGGCAGCGTGAAGCGGAAGTCGCGGTAGCGCGAATCGATGAGTTCCATGCCGGCCATGACGGAGTCGACCGCCCGCAGGGCGGTCGCGGCGGTCACTCCCGGTCCGGCGAGGCGACTTCCCATGAGGAAGACGATTTCCGGCTCCGCGCGTGGGTGGATGAGGGCGTCGCGCGGGACCGGAGCGCCCGCTGGAACGACCATCGCGTCGGTCAGCCACGCCATGACCGGGGAGGCGACGTTCATGCGCTGCTGCTTCGCCCGCGAGGTCAGTCCCAGCTTGAGGCCGATCAACGTCTCGCCCCGCGCCAGACGAAGCTTGAGAGTCTCGTCCTGGATGGCGTAGGCGATCTCGAGGTCGAGGTCGGGCCATTCGTCGCTGAGCGGTTCCCGATCTGTGCGGGTGTCCTCCGCCGCCAGCAGCGTGCGTGCGGCGCGTTGCACGGTCCAGGTGGTCATCGCGAAACTCCAACCAATTGGGCGCCGCCACGTTCCCCTGCGCACTGCAGCGCGACGTCGATGATCATGTCTTCTTGGCCTCCGACCAGGCCCAGTTCGCCACAGCGGCGGAGGATCTCGTGCGCCGGAACGCCGTACCTGTCGGCCGCCCGTTCGGCGTGCAGCAGGAAGCTGGAGTACACCCCGGACCAGCCCTGCACGATCGCGTTGCGATCCATCTTGGGCCAGCGGTGCAGGTAGGGCCGCACGACCTCCTCGGCAGCCTCGAGGATCGCGGAGACGTCCAGGCCGGTGGAGACGTCCAGTCGGTCGAAGACCGCGGCGAGCACCTCGGTAGGCGAGTTCCCCGCTCCGGCGCCGAGGGCGCACAGCGATCCGTCGATGTAGCGCACGCCGGCCTCGTAGGCCAGGACGGAGTTCGCGACGCCGAGCGACATGTTCTGGTGGCCGTGGTAACCGACCCACGCCTCGTCGCCCACCTCGGCGACGAGCGCGTCGAATCGTGCCTTCGCCTCGTGCATCATCAGTGCGCCCGCGGAGTCGGTGACGTAGGGCGTCTGACATCCGGCGTCGACCATGATCCTGGCCTGCCTGGCGAGGTTTTCCGGCGACGTGCGGTGGGCCATCATCAGGAAGCCCGCCGTCTCCATGCCCAGCCCGCGAGCGACTCCGAAGTGCTGCGGCGAGATGTCGGCCTCGGTGCAGTGGGTGGCGACGCGCACCATCTGGGCGCCGGCGTCGTGGGCGCGGCGAATGTCCTCCGCCGTTCCGATGCCCGGGACCAGCAGCACCGCGATCGTGGCCGTCCGGGCCTCTTCGCGCGCGGCGGCGATCAGCGTCAGCTCGTCGGTGCGGGAGAATCCGTAGTTGAACGAGGATCCGCCCAGGCCGTCGCCGTGGGCGACCTCGATGATCTCCACACCGGCGCGGTCGAGTGCACGCACCGTGTCGCGCACCTGGGTTTCGGTGAACTGGTGGGCCATGGCGTGCGAGCCGTCGCGCAGGGTCGTGTCGACGATGCGAACGTCGTGCACGAGCGGCGGCCGGGTCACGCCGGAACTCCTTGCCTGGCCAGTGCGATCGTCTCTCCGACGCGCACCGCGGCCGCGGTCATGATGTCGAGATTGCCCGCGTAGGTCGGGAGGTAGTCGCCGTTGCCCGCCACCTCGAGGAAGATCGCGACGCGCGCCAGGCCGTTCCACAGCTCGCTCGGGTCGTCGAACTGCGGCTCTGCCCGCAGCGTGTATCCCGGCACGTAGGTGCGCACCTCGGCGACCATGTCGTGGACCGAGGCGGCGATGAGCGTCGCGGTCCGCGTCCGGCGGAATCGCGCAGAACACCGTGTCGCGCATCAGCATGGGCGGCTCGACGGGATTCAGGATGATGATCGCCTTGCCCGCCTGCGCGCCGCCGACCTCGCGAATGGCCCGGGACGTGGTCTCGGTGAACTCGTCGATGTTCGCTCGCGTACCCGGACCCGCCGACCGCGAGGAGATCGAGGCGACGATCTCCGCGTAGGAGACGGGCGCGATGCGCGCGACGGCGTGCACGATGGGAATCGTCGCCTGACCGCCGCAGGTGATCATGTTGACGTTCGGCTGGTCGAGGTGTTCGTGCAGGTTGACCGGCGGGCACACCATCGGGCCCAGCATGGCCGGCGTCAGGTCGATGGCACGCACGCCCGCCTCCGCGTAGCGAAAAGCGTTGGCTGCGTGCGCGTACGCGGTCGTCGCCTCGAACACCATGTCGGGCAACTCGCTCTGCGACGAGCAGCCAGTCCACGCCGCCGGCCGACGTCTCGACGCCCCTGGCGCGGGCCTTGGCCAGGCCGTCCGAGGAGGGGTCGACGCCCACCATGGCGACGACCTCGACGTGCTCCGAGCGCTGCAGCTTGACCAAGAGGTCGGACCCGATGTTGCCCGGGCCGACGATCGCTGCGGTCGCCTTGCGCATGGTCGCCTCCTCCTGCGTGTCGATGCGTCGCCGGACGTTCGTCGATCACTGCGCGAAGCGAACCGTCACGCTGCCGACTCCGGCGAACTGGGCGGTCCAGGTGTCTCCCGGCTTCACGGACTTGGCGGCGGTCACCGAGCCCGGGAGCACGACGTGGCCGGCGCTCAGTCCGGTGCCGTGTTCGCCGAGGGTGTTGGCGAGCCAGGCCAGCGACAGCAGGGGAGAGCCGAGGGCGGCGCCTCCGGCTCCGGTCGCGACGAGCGCTCCGTTGCCATACAGGTTGCAGCCCACCAGACGTAGGTCGCGGTCCCCCAGCTTCGTGGGATTGCTGCCCAGGACGACACCGCCGGAAGAGGCGTTGTCCGCGATGGTGTCCACGATGCTGATGCGCCAATCGGCGATGCGGCTGTCGATGATCTCCAGGGCGGGCAGGCAGAAGTCGACCGCGGCGGCGGCCTCGGCGATCGTGACTCCAGGTCCCGACAGGTCGCGCTTCAACACGAAGGCGATCTCCGGCTCGACCTTCGGCGCGATAAAGGCGTCCACGGGAACCGCGACGTCTTCGGCGTAGAACATGTCGTCGCGAAGCACACCGAAGTCGGGGCGCTCGACCTTCATCTGACGTTGCATCACGCCCGAGGTCAACCCGACCTTGTGGCCTCGCAGGACTGCGCCGCCGTCCACCCAGCTCTTGATCTGGAGTGCCTGGATCGCGTACGCGTCGGCCAATCCGAGTTCCGGGTACTTGTCTGTCGGCGGCTCGATGGGCATACGGGTCCGATACGCCTCCAGCAGAGCCGCCGCTACGTCCGCCTGCACCTGATCGTCCACATCCGCTCCCTGAGTAGACCCGGAACGTAGAGCGGTCGACCTGCAGCCGCGCCGGGCGTTCCCGCCAGCGGAACACGTCCACTCTCGGCGCCGTACCCGGACCCGGCGACGACGTCGTCGCCCAGCGGATCCCCTCTGGACTTGCCCGCAGTCGGTGAGATCGAGCCGCTGGCAAACCGCCGGCGCCCGAGAAGCAGTGCGTTGTTCCTCGACCGTCGGGTTCCCCTCCTCGGAACGCGGCTCGCCGGCGTCGCGATCGGGACGGACTCTGTACACAACGGAGGAGAGAAGGTGGATCGGATGTACTTCGATCAGGCCCAGCCGCCCGACGAACGGCCCGGAAGGTGCCCTGCGCACCTGAGCGATCTGGCCGCGATCGTCTTCTGCAGCGCGCTTCAGCCATCTCAGCTTCCGGGTAGAACGGCAGTGCTCGCTGCCGTCGCGGAGATCCTGGCCCGCGACGAGGTCGCGGTGGATTGGTGCGTGGCGGAGATGGCCGCCCGCTACGGCGACGATCCGGACAGCGCCTCACGCCGCATGCGGTGGGCGCGCTCCAGAGCCAAATCCGCCCTGCTCGCCGGGAGCGCTACCCCCGATGGCACGGCCCTGGATCCACAGCGAGGCGGCGGACTCGCGGGCGTGGCCTAACGCGTAGCGGGACGGCTACGTCCGTGGACGGCTGCGTTCCAGCCGCGTCTGCCGCCCAAGCAACCGACAGACCGAAGCCGGAGGAGATGTCAAGCGCTGGCCAGCCCTTGGGGAACATCCGAGATGCCGAGTCACGTGGCTTTGGTGTTCGCGTCGCCGTCCACAACGACTCGCGCGAGGATCTGATCTTTCGTCACCTGTGTGCCCGCGGTGACCAGCGACACGACGCCGTCAGCGCCGGCGGTAAGGGCGTGTTCCATCTTCATCGCCTCGACGACGAGGACCGGTTGACCGCGAACGACCTCGGAGCCGTCGGCGACCAGCACCGCGGTGACCGCGCCCGGCATCGGGCTGAGGATGTCGGCCGAACCGGTGTCCGCATCTCCTCGCAGGCGCGGCGGCCGGCCTTCACCGAGGGCATCGGCCGCGCACGATTCTCGGTTGACCAACTTTCTGACCAACTCGTACTCTGACTCGGTGAGCATCCAGGTCAACATCTACGAGGCGAAGACCCACCTGTCCGACTTGGTGGAACGAGCCGCCAACGGTGAGGACATCGTGATCGCCAAGGCAGGGACCCCGCGCGTCCGTCTGGTCGCGATCCACGAGCCTCGTCGTGCACGGGTACCCGGGGGGTGGGAGGGTCGCGTGCGAATTGAGGACGACTTCGACTCCGTCGACGACTCGATCGCCGCCCTGTTCTCCGGCACCGAGCCGTGAGGCTGCTGCTCGACACGCACGTCCTGCTGTGGTGGTTGACGTCGGAGCGCATGAGTGCACGAGCCAAGGCCGCGATCTCCTCGGCAGAGTCGAACGTCTGGGTTTCGACGGCCACCGTCTGGGAGTTGAGCATCAAGTCTGCGCTAGGCAAGCTGACCTTGCCCGACGATCTCGGCGACCAGCTCGCTCGCCACCAGTTCGACGTCCTCCCCGTCGCCCTGGACCATGCCCTGGCGGTCCGATCGCTACCCGCGCTCCACGCGGATCCGTTCGACCGGATGCTGGTTGCCCAGGCTCAGTGCGACGAACTGACCCTGGTGACCCGCGACAAGAACATCAAGCGCTACCCGGTCGCCCTGCTCCCAGCCTGAACGCCTCTGCCACGCAGCCGTTCGGGCTATTGCGGTGGATCGTGAGATCCACCGAGGGCGCATCCGCAATCGGGCCAGGCGAGCGCCCACTCAAAGAACGCAAACGACCCCCGCCTGCGTTTCCACAGGTCAGCGGCCGTTCTCTACGTGTGCGCGAGGGGGGACTTGAACCGCCTGGCGCCAGGCCGCTGACCTCGGGTTCGACGCTTTCTGCTGATCAGCACCAGATTACCGAACGCAGGTGGACGCGGCCGGACTCGCCTGGGGTCAGGCCGCCGCGATCGGTTTCAGGCAACGGTCCGGAGCAGGAATCTGCTGTCGCGTCCGGCCGGTCGATCGACTGGCCGGCTCTTCGAAACGATCAAAGGCCAGTGCATGCGATGCTTGAGCCTCTCCGCGTCAGAATACAGAAGGGCGAACCGCATTGGTGCGGTGAGCGCCGGTGAGCGGAGGAAGCGATGGACATCCTGCTGGTCGACGACGACCTCGGCGACACGATGATCATCGAAGACGCCCTGAACCGCTGCGCACCCGACGCCTCGCTGCGCACTGCTCAGGACGGGGTCGAAGCCTTGGAGCTGTTGCGGGGCGCCGGCCCCGCGAACCATCCAGATCTGATCCTCCTCGATCTGAACATGCCTCGGATGAATGGACACGAGGTACTCGCCGAGCTCAAGGCCGACGAGCAGATGCGGCACATTCCCGTCGTTGTCTTGACCACCTCGGCGGCGCAGGAGGACGTACTGGGCAGCTACCGCCTCCACGCCAACGCCTACGTGACCAAGCCCGTCGAGCTGGCCGCGTTCGCCGAGGTCATCGAGAAGATCGACACCTTCTACGGGCGCATCGCCGCTCTGCCTCGGCCGAAGCCGGGCGACGACTGAGGCAACCGGATGCCCGCCGAGCCGCGCCCCTACACTTCGGCTGACACACGGCGCGAGCGAGCATGCACGCGTGCACCTAACAGAAGGTGCCGGCTCGCCTGAAGGCCACCGACCGCATGCGCGATGCGTCGCCGAGGAGCACCCGGGTGGTGGTTGTGACGGCTCCCGGCCGTTGGTCTCTGGCGACCAGGTTGCGTGCCGCCGTTGCCGTGTTCTCCCTACTTCTGGCCGTGGCCGGCACCGCGCTGCTGCTGGCACTGCATCAGGCCGACTCGGCGTTGGCGACCCAGACGCAGCGCACGTTCCCCGCCCGCCTGGCGGCGAGTCAGCTTCTGACCTCGCTGGTGGATCAGGAGACGGGCCTTCGAGGGTACGCCCTTACGGGCGACCGGACATTTCTCGAGCCGTATCGGCGGGGTGTGGTTGCGGAACAGGCGAGCCGAGAGCGACTCGAGAAGCTCGTGCTGCGGCAGGGTTCTGCGCGGCTCAGCCTGCTCACCCTCGACGCGGCCGTCACGGCCTGGCGCGACCGATACGCAACGCTGCGGACGGGGGCCGAGCAAAGCCCGGGAACCGACGCCACCATTCAGGTCGGGCGCGAGCTGTTTCAGCGTGTGCGTACCACCAGCGCCGAGCTGGACGACGAACTCACCCGAGAACTTCGCGACGCCCAGGCCAACGCCGACGACGACCGGCGACTCGTGATGATCGTTTTGGCGTTGATGGCCGCCGCGGTAGCCGGCGCCGTCGTCGCCGCGCAACGGGCGCTCAGGGTCGCGGTGGTTCGCCCGCTGGAGAGCCTCGCCCGACAGGTCGCGGTCGTCTCCGGTGGAGAGCACACCAGCGCGATCCAGCCCGGCGGGCCCCTCGACATCGCCGAGATGGGATCCGGAGTCGAAGCGATGCGTCGGGAACTGGTACGGGCGCTGGAGGAGGTCGAAGTGCAGCAGCGAGGCCTTGAACTGAGGGCCGCGGAGCTGGTCCGCTCCAACGCCGACCTCGAGCAGTTCGCCTACGTCGCCTCGCACGACCTGCAGGAGCCGCTGCGCAAGATCGCCAGCTTCTGTCAGCTTCTCGAGACGCGTTATTCCGGGCACTTCGACGAGCGCGGCGAGCAGTATCTCGCGTTCGTCGTGGACGGCGCGATACGCATGCAGCAACTGATCAGCGATCTACTGCTGTTCAGCCGTGTCGGTCGAAACAGCGACGGATTCGTCGGCATAGATCTGACCTCGACCATCGGTCTCGCGTGGCGCAGCCTGGAGTCTCGGGTGGAGGAGAGCGGAGGGTCGCTGGAACTGGTCGAGCCCGTCCCTCGCGTCGTCGGCGATCCCTCCCTGCTTCTCCTTCTGCTGACCAACATCCTCGGCAACGCCCTCAAGTACCGTCGGCCCCTTCAAGCGCCGCAGATTCGGGTGACCACCTCCGTGGAGGGCGACCGGCTGCGAGTTTTCGTAGCCGATAACGGGATCGGCATCCCCGAGCAGTACGCCGAGAAGGTGTTCGTCATTTTTCAACGGCTGCACCGACGCGAGGACTATGACGGCACCGGCATCGGTCTCGCCCTGGCCAAGAAGGTGGTCGAGCACCACGGTGGAACGATCGGACTCGAGCCCTCCCCGTTGGGCGGCGCCTGCCTGTGCTTCACCCTTCCCCTGGAGACGGCCCCCGCCCATGTCTGAGCACGGCCGGCACGGACCTTCGCTGACCCGGCGGAGTGCGCTCGCACTCGGCGCCGTCGTCGCGTCCTCGGAACTGCTCGCGGCCTGCGGGGGCGGCGGCGGCAAGACACCGAGCGTCACCGACGCCCAACCGCTTCGTACCTTCGAGCCCAGACGCGCCGGAGGGTCCACCGGCCTCGCCGCTCGAATCGCCTGGGCGTCGACGGCCGACTCGGAGTTCTTCCTCGCCTTCGGGCGCGGGATGCAGCAGGCGGCCGCACAGCGGGGCGCCGACTACGTCACGGCGACCTCCGGCAACGATCCGGGCAAGCACGTCGACCAAATGAACGAATTCCTCCGACAAGGGGTCGGTTCCCTGGCCATGCAGCCGCTGAGTCCGGACGCGGACAGCCTCGTGCTGCAGCGGGCGATCGACAAGGGCGTGTGCACCCAGGGGATCATCACCGCGCCGAGCACCATGCAGGTTGCGGCGAGCCAGTACCGAATCGGTTTCGACCAGGGGAAGGCGGCCGCCGACTACGTCGCGGCCAATCTCGGGGGCGAGGCCCAGGCTCTCTACTTCAACCTGGACACCGCCTCGCCGCAGCTGAGGCTCCGTCACCAGGGCGTCCTGGACGGGCTGAAGACGGAGCCGGGCATCGACCTGGTCGGCGATCTGACGGTCGCCGAGATCACCACCGATTCGGGCTACACGACGATGCTGGGCGCCCTGCAGGCGCATCCGGACATCAAGGTGGTCCTCGGCGGCGACACCGTCGTCGTGGGCGCCTACAAGGCCCTGCGGGAGAACGGAAAGCTGGCAGACGAGATGTTCCTCGCCGGCGTCGACGGAGACAAGGCGGCCCTGGAACTGGTCAACCAGAGCGGCGCCTACAAGCTCAGCATCGCCTTCGCCTGGAAGCTCATGGGCTACGGCCTCGGCCAGTTCGGCGCCGACTGGATCGAGGGAAAGGACGTCCCCCGGATCGTCGTCGCCAAAGGCGTCCCGCTCGACTCCCCCACTGCGGTCGACGCATTCGTCGGCGCGAGCGCCGACCCGGCGGCGGTCTTCGCGGACCGAGCACGATACGAGCAGTACCTCCCGCTGTTCGGCACCGTCAGCCACGCCGATCGACACACCTACTGGACAGCGCCCGTCGACCCGCCTTCCGATCAGCCGGCGCCCGAGCCGTCCTGAGCCTGACCCGCTGAGCAGGCACCCCCGGTCTGTCGCGGTGAGCGCAGCTGGTCTACCCCTCAGCGGGGCGCTGGGGACCAAATCCCCCATGCCCCGCTGCGTCTCTGCAGGTCAGCGGCACCATAGGGCCAAGCGTCACCGAGGTGTCGGTGCCGCGGCCTGCGACGACGATGTCTGCGCCGCCTCCAGGGCCCGCACGATCGGGCCGGTACCGAGGTAGACGTTGGCCGAGTACACCTCGGCGCGGACCTCGGACAGGCCGCGCCTGTCCTCCATGTTGGGCAGCGTCTCGTCCGACGCGCCGATCGCATCGAGGGCCTCGTAGAGGTCGTCGCCGGACACGACTGCGGCCGGCGTAGGTGATGATCGTGACGCCCTGCTCCGTGCAAGGAACGAGCACGTCGCCCATCTGCGCGAGGAAGTCCACCGCGTACCCGGTCTCCGGGTGCAGCGCCGTCGCTTCAGCAGGATCGCCATGGTCGCCTCGGCGAGGTAGTCGATGACCAGCCAGTCGATCATGCCTCCCGCTACCTGACGGCGCGCGGCGGTGGGGTGGTCTCCCCCGAACCCACCGCCATTGGCCATGACGATCGATTCGGTCGTGCCGCGGGTCATCTGGTGCCCTCCACAGTGGTGTCCTGGGGCCGATGACCGTCAGGCGTTCAGTCCCGCGTAGACGGCGCGCTCGAACTCGGCGTAGACCGTCATCAGATCGGGTGTGACGAAGGGCAGGAACTGGCTGTAGAGGGACGCCGCGACTCCGGTCGTCGGATCGATCCAGAAGTGGGTGTTCGCCAGGCCCGCCCACGAGCCTGACAGCGGAGCGCGCATTCCCGGAATCTGACGACGATTCAGCTGCAGGCCCCACCCCCACGTCTGACCTGGACCGGAGGGATAGTCGCAGGTCGACATCGGATCGGCTGCGGGAACGACCTCGGGCATGTCGAGGTCGCCGATCTGCGGGGTGAACATGTCGCGGACGGTCTGCTCGGACAGGATCCGGACACCGTCCAGTTCCCCGCCGCGCAGGACGGCGCGTTGGAAGCGAATGTAGTCGCGCGGGGTGGAGTAGAGGGCGTGACCGCCGGCCCACCAATCAGGTTCGCGCGGCCAGTCGATTTCGGTGGCGACCCACGCACCCTCGTTCGGCACGTGAACCGGGACCAGCCTGGCGCGCTGTTCGTCGCCCGGTTGGAAGGTCGTGGACGCCATCTTCAGCGGACCGGTGACGTGCTCCTCGAGGTAGTCCGGAAGTTTCACCCCGGACACCTCTTCGACGATCCGGCCGAGGTAGTCGGTGCTCATGCCGTACTCGAAACGCGAACCCGGATCGGCCACGAGGGGAGCGGTGAACGCGCGTGCGTCCCCTGCGAGCACGTTGGGGACGCCGGTGGCCTGTTCCCACGCATGGACTTCGGGGCTGAAGAACCAGTACGTCAGGCCCGAGGTGTGGGTCATCAACTGGCGAACCGTCACTCGCCCCTCGGCCGGACGGAGGACGGGCCCCTCGGGGCCCATTCGCTCCAGGACCGGCAGCTCGTCGATCGCCGGTAGGTAGGTGCCCACCGCGTCTTCGGCGCCGAGGCGTCCAGCTTCGACGAGTTGCAGCGCCGCGACGGTGGTGACCAGTTTGGTCATCGAAGCCAGCCGATAGCAGGTGGCGGTGTCGACAATCTCGCTCGACCCGGGCGTCACCGCGCCGGCGCCGCCTTCGTACCGGAGGCCGTCGCGGTCGGCGACGATCGCGGACAGGTTCGGGGCCGCGCCGGACTCGACCGCGTTGCGCAGAAGCGCGTCGATGCTCTCTCGCATGAAGCATGCCTTTCTTTCGGGACGTTCAGATGGCTGCGTTGACGTCGAGGTCGCGCAGGGCGCGGCGCATGAGCTTGCCGGTGGAGGTCTGCGGCAGGGCCTGCACGAAGACGACCGATCGCGGCACCTTGTAGGCGGCGAGCCGTTCACGGCAGAACTCGACGATCGATTCGGCGTCCGCCGGTGCTCCGGGTCGCAGGACGACGTAGGCGCGGGCCAGTTCGCCCTTCACCTCGTCGGGCACCGAGCCGACGGCGACCAGCGCCACCGACGGATGCGCGGCGACGACGCGTTCGATCTCGGCCGGGTAGATGTTGTAGCCGGCCGTGATGAGCATGTCCTTGCGCCGGTCAACGATGAAGAAGTAACCGTCGTCGTCGACGTAGGCGACGTCGCCGGTGTGCATCCACCCGTCGGGTTCGATCGCCTCCTCGGTCGCCAGCGGGTTGTTCCAGTAGCCGAGCATCACCAGCGGGCCGCGGGCCATCAGTTCGCCGGGTTCGCCGGGCGGGGGCGTGCGATGGACGTCGTCGAAGTCGGCGATTCGCAGCTCCACGCCGGGCAGCGGAAGCCCGATGGATCCGGCAGGGCCGCGCCGGTCGTGCCAGTGCGTACTGCCGGGACCGGCGAGCTCGGTCATCCCCCACAGTTCGATCAGCGGTGCCCCGCAGCGCTTCTCCCACGCGGCCACGGTCGACGCGCCGATCGTCTGCCCGCCGACGGTGCATCGGGTCAGCGATGTGAGGTCGGCGCCGTCGAGCTCGGGGCTGGCGAGCAGCATGCTGTACATGGCCGGCACGCCCTCGAAGAGGGTGACGCGGTGTGCGGCGATCAACTCAAGGGCCCGGGCGGCGTCCCAACGCTCCATCAGGACGACCGTGCCGCCGACCATGAAGGTCCCGTTGATCACGACGTTCCCGTAGACGTGCGGGGCGGGCAGCGCGGAGAGTACGACGTCGTGCTCGTCGCGGCCGTGCATGCGCGCGGTGCCCTCGCAGTTGAGCAGAACGGCCTCGTGCGACTGGACCGCGCCCTTCGGGTGCCCGGTGGTTCCGGAGGTGTACCCGATGGTCGACGGGGCCTTCGGGTCGGGAACGTGCACGACGAAGTTTTCGGTGACCGGGGTCTCGACGAGGTCGGTGAATTCGACGTGCGCGTGCGGACTGGGGTCGAAGGAGACCACACACGCCAGGTCGGGGAGGTCCTCGAGCGGGCCGAGGGCCTCCACCGACGCAGCCGTCGCCAGAAGCATCCTGGCGCCGCAGTCGCGTAGGACGAACCTCAGTTCCGCGGGCGTGAGCATCACGTTGATGGGATTGACGACGGCTCCGGCCTTCAGCGCACCGTGGTAGGCGACGATCCACTCCCAGCGGTTCTGGGCGTAGATCGACACCCGGTCGCCCAGGGCTACCCCGCGGTCGCGCATGCCGCAGGCGACCGCGTCGGAGTGCCGGTCGAGATCCTCGAAGGACAGCGTCTTCGTCGAGGTGACCAGCGCCGTCGCGGAACCGAACGCGCGAGCGGCGGCGGGCAGGATCTGACCGGGACCGTTCATCGGCATCGTTCTCGCTCCTGACTCGGGGACGAGAGCAGTCTGTGGCGCACGGCGCAGGCGGCGGCACCGCCAAGTGGCCGGTTAACGCCGCGAGCCCCTGCCACTAACGTTTCCCGGTCTCCGGGCTGGTCGTCCCATCGCGACGCAACGCCGAACGTCGTCCTCGGTCGACGGCCCTTTTCTGACTTCCCGTCAGAACGCTCAGGAGTGCTGCAACGGAACCGTCAGACGCCAGACGGCGCCGCCGTCCGCGCCGTCGCGCAGGAACAGCGTTCCGCCGAGCCGCTCGATGCTCGCCCGTGACGCGTCGAGCCCGAATCCGGTCGGACGTCCGTCGGTGCGGACTCCCCCGCCGTCGTCGGCGACGACCAGAGCGAGCCGGCCGGCTTCGTCCCACACGGTGACGAAGACCGCGGCCGCGTCTGCGTGCTTTTCGACGTTGTGCAGCGCTTCGCGAAACGCACGGAGGACTTCGCCGAGAACTCCGTCGGGCACATGAGGAAGCGCGGAGAGCACGAGGACCTGCGTGCGGATCCCGGTCCGCGCTTCGAAATCGCGACAGGCGTCCTGAAGGGTCGCGCCGAGGGACAGTTCGGTGGGCGAGGCGTGGAGCGCTCGCAGAGCCTCCCGCAGCAGGGTCGAAGCCTCGGAGGTGCGTTCGCTCAGGCGCTCCAGACGGGCGAGGAGCGCGGGGTCGGCGTCGACGTTTTCGCGCAGTCCGCGTGCGTCGGCACCGATCGAATAGAGCATCGCGCCCAGCGAGTCGTGCAAGTTCAAGGCGATGCGATGACGTGCCTCGCCGGCTGCCGCCTCCGTGGCACGTCTTTCCCGATCGGCCACGTCCTCGGCCAACGAGAGGCTTCGGGCGGCGCTGAGGGCGAGAGCCACGGCGCGGTCCCCGAAGTCGCCGTCGCCCCTGCCGCCGGCCGCGAGCACACCGGTCACGCGGCCGTCCCGAACGACGGGTACGGCCAGCAGTCGAACCAGACCCTCCCCGGCGATGATGTGGTCGAACTCGTGGGTGATGCGATCCGAGTCGAGGTAGCGGTCGATCCACTCCGGCCGACCGGAAAGAAAGACCTTGCCGGTAAGGCCTGCGCCCTCTCGAATCGCCAGTTCCTTCAGCCGGCCCGTCTGCGCGCCGAGGACGGCGTTTATGGAAAGCAGTCCCCGCGCGTCCGGGACGGCCATCCACCCCAGGTCGATGCCATCGGCTCCGAGCAGGGCCTGCAGTGCCTGGCTCGCGGCCTGCGATCCCCCGCCGGCCTGGACGGCGCTGCGGTAGCCGGCGTCGAGGTCGGCCAGCTGTCGCGCGAGCGCCTCGAGGTCGTGCCCGCTGCGGTCGCCGCTCACCGGTCGTAGCCTGTCTGCACGCCAGGACGTGTCGCCGGCAGAGGGAGGGTGATTCGATGGAAGCCAGGAGGGTCTTCGTCGTCGACGACCACCCGATGATTCGGGACGGCCTCGTCACGGCGCTTGCGCCCTGCGACGACCTGGAATTCGCCGGGTACGCGTCCACGGGCGCCGAGGCGCTGGCTGGCATTCCCCCAGCGCGCCCCGATCTGGTCCTGCTCGACCTCCGCCTGCCGGATGCGTTGGCCTCCGAACTCGTCCGCGACATAGCTGCGGCCTGCCCGGGGGTTCGCATCCTGCTGTTCACGGCGTTCCCGCAGCACAGCGCGGTACACGACGCGCTCGCCGCGGGCGCGCATGGTCTGGTCGTAAAAGACGCGCAACGCGCCGATCTCGTGGCCGCCATTCGCAGCGTGCTGGATGGCGAACAGCCTGTCGGTGAGGCGCTTGCCGCGGCGGGCGTCCTGACGGCCCGCGAGTACGACGTGCTGCGCCGGGTCGCGATGGGCTACACCAATCCCGAAATCGGTGCGGAGCTGTTCCTCGCTCGCGCCACGGTGAAGGGCTACGTCCAGAACGTCCTCCAAAAGCTGGGTGCCCGCAACCGGGTCGAGGCCGTCGGGAAGGCGAGAGAGCTCGGCCTGCTCTGAGGGGCGATCCCGCACCGATCGCCACACCTTAGCCGGCGCTCGCCTCGGCCAAAACGATGTTGGATGTCCGTCGTGGCGGGTCAGCCCCACCCATCAGCGCGTCTCGCTCCGGCGCCGAGTCGCCGCCATTCACTCGCTCCGGCACCGGGTCGTCCCGGACATGAGACGGCCGCGCACGAGTTGGCCGCCCGCGTCGCGCTCCGGCAACGTACGCTGCGCCGCGCAACCGCTAACCGTCAGAGGAGGAACCAATGAGGGTCGCAGTCATCGGAGCGAGCGGTTTCGTCGGTGGTCGGCTGGTGCCCGAGCTGGTCAAGCGCCGGCACGAGGTGCTGGCTCTCACGCGCCGACCCGGCGAGTATCACGGGCCCGCAAATCCTCGCTACGCCGACCTCGATGATCGCGACAGCCTGGTGCAAGCACTCTCCGGGGCGGCCGCCGTGTACCTGTTGGCCCACTCTCTCGGCACGAGTTCCTTCGCCGAGCGCGAGGCCAAGCAGGCCGAAGCGTTGCGGGATGCCGCCGCGGAGGCAGGGCTCAAGCTGATCGTCTTCCTCGGCGGATTGGGCAAGGACGGGGACGACCTGTCCCCGCACCTGCAGAGCCGACGCCAAGTGGAGGAGATCCTGCGGACCGGCAGCGTGCAGGTCACGGTGGTGCGCTCCGGAATCATCCTCGGCGCGGGAAGTGCCGCGTGGGAGATGCTGCGCCAACTCGTCGAAGTCCTGCCTGTCACCATCTCCGACCCGCGCTCGAGCACCCTGACCCAGCCCATCGCAGTCTCGGACGCCATCGCCTACCTGGCCGATGTGATCGATCACAACTCCTGCCGAGGCCTGACCCTGGAGATCGGAGGGGCCGACGTCATCGCCTACCGGGACATGCCCGAACGTTTCGCCAGCCTCACGCGACGGACCCGGTTGCGCGTTCGCGTTCCCTGGCTGCCGAATGCGATCGCCGCTGCCGGCGTCGAGCTCCTTACCGACGTGGACGGGTCCACCGCCCAGGACCTGCTCGGCTCGATGAGCACCGAAGCTGTGGTGACCGACCCGAAAGTCCATGACCTGCTCCCGCGCACGGTGCTCGGTTTCGACGATGCCGCGCGAGCCGCGCTCGCCGAAGGGCGACCCCGCTCCCGATGGACGGCCGCGACGTGCGCGGTGCGCACGGTGGCCTCGGGACGCTTCCTCGGCTGGCCGGTCAGGAAGCTCCGGCGCTCGTCGAGCTGACCGCGCCCGCCTGGGTCAGCCGCGGGCAGGACCTGCGCGCAGCGGCGGCGGGAACATGGGCGGCAGGTAACGCAGCACCAGCGCCGACCAGGTCAGGTGGGTGAGCAGGGGAGCCTGCACCCCGCCGCTGAACTTGCGCTCCAACCCGAACACGGTGCCCATCACCACCGAGGCGAGCACCAGAGCGGGGTTCTTCGACGCCGCCGTCACCGCGGCGTACATCGCGGTCGAGGTCAGCACCGGCGCCGCGGCGCTCATCGCGTCGTAGACCGCACCCCGGAAGAACAACTCCTCCGCCGCCCCATTCAGCAGCGTGGTGGCGAACACCAGGGAGCTCGACCCTTTGTGTTCGTAGGACAGCACCGAGATCAGGGCCTGATTCAGAACGGGAATCTCGCGGGCGATCATCGCCGCTCCGACGAAGGCGCCGGCTGCGCCCGCGCCCAGCGCGACCGGTACCGCCACCGGGGTGACGCCGGCCTGGAGGCGCACCGGGCTCGCTGTCCGGGCGGCAAGGGCGCCGCCGATCCAAGTGCCTGCCAGGGCGAAGGTGAGCCCGTAGAAGGTCCGCGAACCGGGGCGCGCGGCAAACGAGGCGCCGAGCAGTCCGGCTCCCGCCGAGCTCAGAACGAGGGCGCGACGGCGCCGTACCGCCCGCGCGGCGGCAGCCCTCAACGTGCCCGCCTTGCCTTGGCCCGTTCCCCCAGGGCAGCCAGCACCGCTGCGTCGTAGTCCATCGGCTCAAAGGGGACAAGCGCCCGGATGCTGTCATCGCGCACGATCACCTCGTTGGCCATCGAGTCGATCAAAGACCGACCTGTCTGGGTGTCGACGTCCGTGACCAGCGCCAGCCAACGGGCGGACAGTCCCGGCGAAAGCAACGGGACCGGCGCCACCTTCAGCACCCGGCCCTCGATCTCCGCGACGCGGCGCAGCATCTCCACATAGGCAAGCACGTCCGGTCCCCCGACGTCGAACTCGCGCCCTGCTGCCTCCGGCAGGCGGAGAACTCCCACCAGGTAGCGGACCACGTCGGCCAGCGCGATGGGCTGCGTGCGAGTCCGCACCCACCGCGGGGTGATCATCACGGGGAGGTGTTCCACCAACTGCCGGGTGATCTCCCAGGAGATCCCCCCGTGCCCCACGACGATGCCTGCCCGCAGGGTGGTCACCGCCACGGGCCCGGCGGCGAGCAGTTTCTCGACCTCGCGGCGGCTGCGCAGATGCGCGGACAAGTCGTCCGCGTCATCGCCGAGCCCGCCCAGGTACACGATCCGCTCAAGTCCGCATTTCTCGGCGGCCGCAGCGAAGTTCCGCGCCGCCTCGGCGTCACGCCGCTCGAAGTCCGGCTCCGCCAGGGAGTGCACCAGGTAGTAAGCGGCGTCGCAGCCCTGCAGCGCCATCGTCAGTGACTCGGCGTCAGCCACCTGGGCTCCCACGGGCTCCCCCACGCCGCGGTACCGCTCTGGGGATCGGGTGAGTGCCTTCACCTGGTGTCCAGCCTCCACCAGCGCCGGGCAGAGTCTGCTTCCCACGAAACCCGAGGCGCCGGCCACCGCCACAGTGAGGCCGGAGGAGACGGTCATCGGGCAACCGTACCCGTGCCGCGAAGGTCCGCCAATCGGTGTCCGGCCCGCGGTCCACGGGCGCCCGATCCTGGCTGCTCGCGCCGCACCGTATCGAGCAGGTCCCACCGGCCGCGGCAGGCGATGCTCGCGCTTGCCACGACTGACCTCGTCATGTGCAGGTCGCGCGGCGCCGACCGGGCTGATACGGACTCAGAGCCATCAATGCTGCTCCGCCCCGGCACCCGGCACTGCGCGCCAGGAGTCAGGGCACTCTGACCGCGACGATGGCGATGTCGTCGCGGGTGTTTCCACTCTGGAACTCCACGACGTCGGTCAGCAGCGCCTGCACCAGATCGCCGGCGCTGCCGTGCGGCCCGGCGGCCACGGCCTGCACGCGCTCATCGCCGTAGAACTCGCCGTCGCGACGGCCCTCCGACACACCGTCGGTGAACATCAGCAGGGTGTCACCCGGCTCGAGGAGGATCGGGGAATCATGCAGCGGTGGCTTCTGCAGGACCCCCAGCACGCACCCGGTTGTGCCGACCGCGCGTAGCGATCCGTCAGCCTTGCGCAAAAGCGGAAGGTCGTGGCCGCCCGCACAGATGACCGCGATCCAGGCGCCGTCGATGCGGACAAGCCGCACCAACGCCACGGTGGCGAAGCGCTCGGTCTCGTGGTGGAGCAGGCTTTCATTGACGATCGCGAGCGCGGCCCGTGGGCTCTCGTGCTGAACCACGGCGGCGCGCACGCCCCATCGGACCAGGGCCGTGACCACTGCCGCTGACGCACCCTTGCCGGCGACGTCACCGAGCACCACCACCCAGTCGCCGTCGGCCACCTGGAAGATGTCGTAGAAGTCGCCGCCAACCTCGGCGCCATCGCCCGCGGGCCGGTACCCGGCGGCAACGTCGAGCTCCGGGATCTGCGGCATCTCGGGGGGCATCAGCGTCTGCTGCAGGGTGCGCGCCAGTGCGAGCGCATGTGCCTCCGAGGACTCGGACCGTTCCTTGGCGTGCAGCAGTTCGCGCTCGTACCGCCTACGCTGCGTGGCATCGAAGACGGCCGTACGCACGACGACGGGAACCCCCTCGCCGTTACTCTCCAACACCGAATTGACCAGAACGGGCAGCCGACGCCCGTCGCAGCACAGCAAGTCCAAGGCAATCTCGCGGGCCGTCCCCTGCATGCGAAGCATGGGGGCGTAATGGGTCTCGTGGTAGATCTGGCCACCGCGGGTCAACAGCTCAGCAAAGCGACGCCGACCGACCAGCTCCTCGCGCGCAAATCCGGTCAGCGCCAGGAACGTCTCATTGACCTTGACGATCGTGCCGTCCGGCGTGGTCGACAGGTACCCGCACGGCGCCCGCTCGTAGAGCTGGCTAGGGTCGTCGTCGAAGAGCGCACCGATGAACTGATCCAGTGCCTCCGTGTCATTCACCGGCTAGCGAACAAAGGCTGGTAGCTCGCTCACGAACTCCCGGATCGCCGCGATCGTCTCGTGCGGGGCGGACAGGTTGGGGCAGTGTCCGGCCGCGTTCAACATCACCATCGAGGCATTCGGCATCGCGTCCCGCACGAACTCCCCGACGCAGGTCGGCGCGATCACGTCGTTGGTGCACTGCAGCACCAGGGTCGGGGTGGTCACCTGGGCCAGATCGGCGCGGTTGTCCGACCGGAAGGTGACCCCCGCGAATCGCCTCGCGATGTCCGGATCGGTACGGCAGAAGCTTGCGGCCAGTTCCTCGCCCAGTTCCGGGCGGTCCGGTGTGCCCATGATCGCCGGGGCCATCGCCTCCGACCACCCGAGATAATTGCTCTCCAACGAGGTCAACAGATCCTCGACGTCGTCGGCCGAGAACCCCCCGACGTAGTCCCCGTCATCGATGTAACGCGGCGAAGGACCCACCAGGACGAGCGCGGCGAACAGCTCCGGCTGGCGGGCCGCAGCCAGCACGCCGATCATCGCCGACACGGAGTGGCCGACGAAGATCACCTCGCGGAGATCCAGCGCATGGCAGATCGCCAGCACATCGTCGGCGTATCCAGCCAGCGAGGAATACCGCTGCGCGTCGTAGGCCTTCAGGTCCGAGCCACCGGCGCCGACATGGTCGAAAAGCACCACGCGGTAGTCCTCGGCGAAACGCGGTGCCACGAGCCGCCACATGTTCTGATCGCAGCCGAACCCATGCGCGAACAGGATCGCTGGGCTGTCGGGAACCCCCGAGACATTGATGTTGTGGCGCGCGGTCACGTCCATCACAGCACAGTACCCGTTAGGACCCTGCAGCCCGCCGTTTGGGGGCGGACGATTTGGCTGGTTTGCCGCCGGCAGGAACCTTAGCTCGCACACGAGATCGCTCCGCCGCGTAAGCGGCGAGGTGCAGATCCCGGTGCCGGTGCATGAGCGTGGCTCGGGCGGGCCTCCCGCGGCGCAGCCGGCACACGCCGGTCACCCGCGGGTGGTCAACCGGGACCTCATGGGCGATCACGACCACGACCGGGACGACGAGGCTGGCCTTTGGCGTCACGACGGGCATCCCGCTCGCGAGGCCGTCGGCCGCGCCGCGGCAGAGACGACCGGCGCGCTCGGCGCCCCGCTCTGGGAGTACCCGGTGTGGACCCGGCATTGGGCCACATCCGCCGATGCGCCGTGCCGGTGGCATCGAGCGCGCGCCTGCCTGCACCGGCTCGCCGCCGAGGTCTGCCGCGTACCCCGCTCTACGGGTGCCCGGCTCGACGCCTGATCTGACTTTCCATCACGGACCCGGGCCGCGCCGGGGCCGCGGGCCGCCCACCGGTGCGCGTCAGGCCAGATTCCGGCCTGCCAAGGCACGCTCCACCCGGTCCGCGCGCTCGGCCAGGTCCGTCCGCTCAATTCGGTCGAATCTCTGCTCGTCGATGGTGGCGCGCAGCCGATCGAGCTGTCCGGTGACGACGAACTGGTCATCGATGTCCACGTGCCAGGCAAGCTCCGCCAGCAGATCCAGCAGCCGGCCCAGGACCTCCGGGTCGCCCGCCCCGTAGCGGCGCGGGCCGCTGACCACGAGATCCACCAGATCGTGCAGTTCGGGACGACGCAGTACCCCCACCATCGTGCCGTCCCGGTCGTGCAGCAGGTGTGCCCCGAGGTCCCGGCCGGCCAGCTGGCACAGCAGGGCGGAAGCATGTCCCAGCGCGTGCACGGCGGTCGTGGGGTCGTTCACTCCCGGCGACAACGCCTTGACCGCCACGTCGGTGAGCTGGCGCAACCCGAACCCGACGTCCTGGGCCGCGGTGCGCTCGAAGCCGGTGACGACGGCCTTCCCGGCCCGCGCAAGCAGCCGGTCACGGGTCTCGGCGGTGAACTCACCACCCTCGCGCGGCCACGCCCGGCCGATCGGCGTACCGGCGATCAACGATGCGCCCGGCAAGCACTGCACCACGACGACTGCTCGAGCCTCCACGGCGGCAGCACAGAGCGCGCCCTCGTCAATCCCGACCAGAAAACCTGAACTGACGGCCAGCAGCGCGCACGTCCCCGATCCCGATGGGGGCTCCACGACCGGGGCAGTGTCACCCCGCTCGGGCAGGACCCGGCGCAGCGTGGCGCCGGCCTCGACGTTGACATCGCGCAGCATCGTCTCCACCCGGATCTGCCGGGCCAGGTGGGCCAGGAACAGCACCAGCGCCACGACGCTGCTCAAGGCGAGCAGCAGCGCAAGTACCACCGACAGCTGCGGAACGAAGGGGTCCCGTGCGTCATCCCCCGTCCTGACGGTCCGCAGAACGACGAGGGCGAAGGTGAAGGTGCACAGGAACAACGCGAGCGTCATGTGCACGAAACCGTCGCGGCTGAACGTCCGCAGCAGGCGCGGCGAGTACTGACTGCTGGCCAACTGGAGTGTGATCACCGTCAGGGAGAAGGTCAGCGACGTCACCGTGATCAGGGACGCGGCGATGGACTGAAGCACCCCCCGGGCGGCGTCGGACCCGCCGTCGAACAAATAGTCCGTCAGCCACGCAGGCAGCTCGTCGTCGACGCGAGCGTCGAGCCTGGGCATCCCGACCCCGGCGATCGCCGCCACCAGCACCCCGATGACCGGGACTGGCCAGAGTTGGGTTCGTAGTGCGTCCCGCGCTACACCTGTTCGGCTCGACATCGTCACGCTCCTGTCCGGCCGGCCAAGCGGCCGAGTTCCGCCGGCCATCCGCATCGCCGCCCGGCGTCGCCGGGCACCGGGACACTGCCGCAGCCTCCGAAAGCCTAGACCGAGGGGTCGGGGCCGTGTCGGATCGGCCGGGATCTCGTCCAGCCGCCGTTCATGACGCCGCGTCAGCTCAGACCTCGGCTGATCCTGGGCGCCTCTGGCCGGCAGCGATAATCACCACGAGGTGCTCCTCTGTGATGCCGACGTGCGTGCCGATCCGGGTATGCGGTGCCTGCCGAAGCCGCAGCTGCTCGCATGGCCAACCGGTCGACACGCTCAGCACCTCTGCTTTCGTGGTCGTCGCGTAATCCGGCCTCATACATCCAAGGAGCACATGGCATCGGCGATCAGCACGAATTCCGCGGGTTCCGGAAAGCAGCTAGTCGACTCCCCCTTTGCGTCCTAGGCCGAGACCCTGGGCAGTCGGCGCAGATCGTCGGCCACGCGGAAATGGCCCCCAAGGATCTGCAAGACAAACCGGGACTGCCCAGACTTTCGTTGACTCGTCGGGCTGGTTCGGGTCAGGCCGCGTGAGCGGGTGGGCGCATTGTCTCGAACTCGACGGGCGTCAGTCTTCCGAGGCTGTCCTGACGTCGGTGGTAGCTCTTCTCGATCCAGATGACGAACGCGAGGCGTAGTTCCTCGCGGCTGGTCCAGCGCCGGCGGTTGAGGACGTTCTTCTGCAGGACACGGCTCGGTTAGTGCATCTGCGGGCCTTCGGCCCAACAAGCCGCGTTCGGATCTTCCTACGAATGTGATCGCTCAGTCATTCTTAGTCGTGGCGATCAGGGCCCCGCGCCCTGTGGCAAGAGGCCCGGCGACCGCAGGTCCTTCGCGCCACCAATCCGCGCAGATGCCCTTCCATTTCCCGCTCTACAGCCCCGCCCTTGCCCTCTCCCTCCGCCTTCGCCCCTCCGCCCCTCCGCCCCTCCGCCCCCTCTCCAACCCGCACTCATCTGGCACCTTCGGCTTTCCGGTCGATCTCGGTGCCCGTTGCGCGCACAAGTAAGGCATGGATCGTGGTGACGGGCGGCGCTGGCGCGGTGCGCGGTGATGTCACTGTCGCGCCTGTCGGCGGGGTCCGGTTACAAGTACTTGCTGCGCCACACGGCGTGCGGGGACACTTGCCGCGAACCCGGCACCGCGTTGACGGCGTACTACGCCGCATCCGGATACCCGGCAGGCCGTTGGCTCGGGACCGGCCTCGCTGGCCTCGACAGCGGTAAGGGTCTCGCCACTGGGACGGTGGTGAGCGAGGAGGCGATGGCCGCTCTCTACGGCACCGGGCACGATTCGGTGTCCAGTGGCCCGCTCGGCCAGGCTTGCCCGGCCTACCGCTCCGTCGAGGACCGGATTGCCGGCGCGCTCACCGACCTGCCTACCGACCTACCCGACGCCGAACGCAAAGCGCGTCGGGCCGAGATCGAACAGGTCGAACGGGCCCGCCCGAGACGCGTCGCGGTCGCCGGTTTTGATCTGACCTTCACAGCCCCGAAGTCCGCAAGCGTCCTGTGGGCCCTGGGCGACCCAGCCGTGCAGCGGGCTGTGCACGAGGCACACCGCGACTCGGTCGCTGCGGTCCTGGCGGTGATCGAGGAGCGCTACCTGAACACCAGGGTCGGGCCGCAGGACTGCGCGCAGGTCGCCACCCGCGGGATGGTGGCGGCGGCGTTCGACCATTGGGACACCCGCACCGGCGGCGGATTCAATCGGTCCTCGCAACACCTCTGACTGTGGAGTTGTCTGATGGGTCGACCGTCTGGGTGGACTACCACGATCACTGGGCGTCCGGCGATGCGGTCGCCGGGGCGGCCACCGATCCGGCGGGACGTCGAGCGTGCGTTCTGGGGCAAGATCGCCGAGGGGCTGAGCACCGAGGAAGCGGCGATCGCGTGCGGGGTGTCGAACCCGGTCGGATCGCGGTGGTTCCGCGAGCGTGGCGGCATGCCTTCGATCACCTTGAGCTCGCCCTCGGGCCGGTATCTGTCCTTTGCCGAGCGCGAAGAGATTGCCCTGCTGCGCGCCGAGGGCCACGGCGTGCGCGAGATCGCCCGGCGCCTGCAGCGCGATGCCTCGACGGTCTCGCGGGAGCTGCGGCGCAACGCGGCCACCCGCGGGACCGGGTGGTGTACCGGGCCTCGATCGCGCAGTGGAAGGCCGAGCTGATGGCGCGGCGACCCAAGGCTTCCAAGTTCGCCGGCAACGACCGGTTGCGCGAGTACGTCCAGGAACGACTGGCCGGTGAGATCACGCGTCCGGATGGCACCCCGGCGCCGGGCCCGTCGGTCCCGGCGTGGACGGGCCGGGGCAAGCCGCGTCGGGCCGACCGGCGCTGGACAAAGTCGTGGAGTCCGGAACAGATCGTGTGCCGGCTTCGGGTGGACTTCCCCGATGATGAGTCGATGCGGATCTCGCACGAGGCGATCTACCAGGCGCTCTACGTTCAGGGCCGCGGCGCGTTGCGCCGAGAACTGGTCACATGCCTGCGCACCGGGCGGGCGCTGCGGGTGCCCCGGGCCCGCTGCGAGGCCCGACCGTCAGGTTTCGTCACCGCGGATGTGATGATCAGTCAGCGACCGGCCGAGGTCGAGGACAGGGCCGTCCCCGGGCACTGGGAAGGGGACCTGATCATCGGCTCGGACGCCTCTGCGATCGGGACGCTGGTAGAGCGGCAGACGCGCTTCACCATGCTGCTTCACCTGCCCCGGCTGGAGGGCTTCGACACGATCCCGCGGACCAAAGACGGCCCATCGCTAGCCGGGCACGGGGCCGCGGCGGTCCGCGATGCGATCGCCATCGCGATCACCACGATGCCCGAGCAACTGCGCCGGTCGCTGACCTGGGACCGCGGAACCGAACTTGCCCAGCATGCCCCACTACGCATCGACACCGGCGTCGCGATCTACTTCTGCGACCCGCACAGTCCCTGGCAGCGCGGCACCAACGAGAACACCAACGGCCTGTTGCGCCAGTACTTCCCCAAGGGCACAGATCTTTCCCGGCACAGCGTCGGCGACCTGGCCGCCGTCGCCCACGCCCTGAACACCCGGCCCCGCAAGACCCTGGGCTGGAAGACCCCCGGCGAAGCGCTCGACGGCCTCCTAAGATCACCAGGACAAGCAGGTGTTGCGAGGACCCCTTGAACCTGGGGGCGACCCGAACCTTCACACCCACGTGGTGATCGCGAACAAGGTCCAGGGACCGGACGGGAGGTGGCGTTCCCTGGACTCCCGCGCACTGCACCACGCCGCCGTGGCCTGTTCCGAGCTCTACGACACCCTGCTCGCCGACGCCATCGGCGCACGCTTGCCCGTCGCGTGGTCCTGGCGAGGCCGTGGGGAGCGGCGCTCCCCCGCTTTCGAGATCGACGGGCTCGACGGGCTCGACGGGCTCGACGACGACCTCCTCGCAGCGTTCTCCTCCCGTTCGGTGCAGATCGCCGCCGCGGTGCACGAACTGCTCGAGGAGTTCCGCATCCGGCACGACCGGGAGCCCACCCGGCGGGAGGTTCTGCGTCTGCGCCAGCAGGCGACGCTGGCCACCCGCCCGGACAAGACCGTCCGTCCACTCCCCGAACTCCTGCGGCGGTGGCGCCGAGCAGCTGCCGCCGCGACCGGGACGCAGCCCGGAGGAGATCCTCGCCTGCGCGATGGTCACCGCGACGCGCATCTGCTGCTGTGGCGGATGAGCGGGCCTGGCCCACGAACGCATGCCAAATCGGCGTGTGGTGATGGAGTTCAGTTTCGAGGGCAAGCAACCGGAGCGCGGCTGGTTGGTGGCGCGGGGCGAGGAGTCCTCGATCTGCAACCACCCACCCGATGTTCGATGTGGACGTCTACTCCACGGTATGGCACGGACACCGTTCCTTGTCTGACGCGATCGCCAGCCGTGAG
Source organism: uncultured Actinomycetota bacterium (assembly GCA_963703165.1). GTDB lineage: Bacteria > Actinomycetota > Actinomycetes > Sporichthyales > Sporichthyaceae > JBQTKD01. Next base: position 4,750,354 of record OY969798.1, on the reverse strand, counting down.
GTGGCACTGAGCGGGGACCCGGAAGGCATCCGACAGTTCCCCCAGTGGTTCCACCTCGGCCGCCTGGCGCACCAGGTCGCCGCTCGCCGGACGGCACGATCCGAACCCGACGTCGGCCCCGAAAAGCCGGCGTCGACGTAGGACACCAGCGACGTCGTCAGTAGGTGTAGAAACCTCGACCGCTCTTCCTGCCCAGCAGACCTGCGTCGACCATTCGTGCCAACAGTGGCGGCGGCGCGTACAACTGCTCCTTGAACTCCTCGTAGAGGGAATCCGCGACCGCCTTCGTCGTGTCCAACCCGATGAGATCTGCGAGTGCCAAGGGACCCTGCGGATGCGCGGCACCCGCCACCAGACCGCGGTCGATGTCCTCGGCGGTCGCGAACCCCGATTCGAGCATCCGGATGGCCGACAGCACGAACGGGATGAGCAGCGCGTTGACGACGAACCCCGCGCGGTCTTGGCAGTCGATGGCCTGCTTGCCGAGCCGTCCCTCGACGAGGGCTCGCGCGCGGCTGCGCGTGAGCTCCGAGGTGAGCAGCGAAGGTACGATTTCGACCAGAGGCAGCACGGGGACCGGGTTGAAGAAATGGACCCCGATCACCTGCTCGGGTCGGCTGGTGGCAACGCCCAGCTTCATGATCGGGATCGACGAGGTGTTCGACGCGAGAATCGCCTGCTCCGAGGTGACCACCTTGTCGAGTTGGCCGAAGAGCTCAACCTTGATTCTCTCGTCCTCTGCCACCGCCTCGATGACGATGTCGCGATCCGACAGCTCTTCCAGATCGTCCACCACACGGACCCGCGCGATCACCTCGTCCGCCGAGACGCCCGCGAGCTTTCCCTTGGACTCCGCCCGGCGTACGGATCGCTCGATTCGGCCGAAGCCGGCCTGCGCTGCGGCGTGGCTCGCCTCGACGACCAGGACGTCCAGGCCTGCTCGCGCCGTTACCTCGGCAATGCCGGCGCCCATGAGCCCGCACCCGACGACGCCGACCTTATGCATGATGGGTTTCGCCGTAGTAGTCCTCGGCACCGCGGGAGAACTCGACGAACACGCACTTCTCCTCCCCCACCGTCCACGCCAGATGGTCGGGGGGCAGCAACATCACGTCGCCGGCTCGGAAGATCTCCTCGGACCCGTCGGCCTGCTGGATCTTGATGGCGCCCTCGAGGACGTAGGCGACGTGCGAGAGTGGGCATTTGTCCACGCCGGCGGGAAATAGCCGCTGTGGACGGCGTCCTCCTCCACGCTCGCACCTGGCCCGAAGGTCACGAGCGTTGCGCTCAATCCGTCGAGCTTGGCCGTCCGTTTGAGGATGCGTCCGATCGTTTCGTGCTCAACACGAGGTCCAACGAAGTTCGCCTTCTGCATTGCGGGGTTGTACGTGCCCATGGTGCTTCCGTCCTTCCGAGACGTGGTGGTTGCCGTGCGAGCTAACGGTTTCCGAGCGCCAACAACGCGTCCGTCAAGTCCTGCGGTGCAGGTCCGCCCAGCTGGTTCAGAGCCGTCCCGTACACCCGGCGCTTGAGCGCTGCGACCGCGGTCCGGTCTCGTCCACCGAGCTCGCCGGCAAGGCCGACGGCTCGGCCCAGGAGTTCGTCGAGAGGGGCGATCTGATCGACCAGGCCGACGGCGAGCGCCTCGGCTGCCGGGAAGCGGTGTCCCAGCACCATCGCGCGGTGGGCGGTCTGCGGTGTCATGCGCCCGGTGACGAGCTCGGTCATGCCGGCGCTGAACACTGCGCTGAAGGCGACCTCCGGAAGGCAAAGGAAGCCTCGGTCTTCTCGCATGACACGGACGTCGTGGGAAAGCGCGAGCATCAGTCCAGCCGCGAAGGCGTGGCCCTGGACCGCGGCGACGGTGGGGATCGGGAAACTCAACACCCGCGCGAACAGGCGCTCGCCCGCCTCGATGGACTCTGCGCAACGTTCGGGGTGGGCCGCTATCCACTCGGTGTCGAAGCCGTTCGACCAGATCTTGCCGTCGGCCGTGGTGACCAACGCGGTGAAGTCCCCGGACTCGACCTCGTCAAGGAGTTCGCTGATCTCCGCGACGGACAGGGCGTTGAGCCGGTTCTCCCCCGCTCCGAGGGACAGCACGGCGACGGAACCATCCTTGTCGAGCCGAGGTGACGCTGCCATGGTGTCGCTCATCGCTGGCCTTCCGAGTTCGTGACGTACTGCTCGCGCAGCTTGAATTTCTGGACCTTGCCGGTGGCGGTGCGGGGAATGGCGTCCAGGAAGTCCACCGAAGTGGGCGCCTTGTAACCGGCCAGGCGCTCCTTGCAGTGCGCGATGAGCTCCCGCTCGTCGGCATGCGCTCCCGGCGCGAGCACCACCAGGGCCTTGATCGTCTCGCCCCACTTCTCCGACGGCACGCCGATCACCGCCACCTCGGCCACCGCGGGATGGGAGAAGAGCGTGTCCTCGACCTCGATCGAGGACACGTTCTCGCCGCCGGTGATGATGACGTCCTTCTTGCGGTCAGTGATCGTGAGGTAGCTCTCGGCGTCGATCGATCCGCCGTCCCCGGTGTGGAACCAGTCCCCCTCCAGCGCCTCGGCGGTGGCGTCGGGGTTACGCCAGTAGCCGTCCATGACGACGTTCGCCCGCGCCAGGACCTCGTCGGATTCCGAGGCCTTGATCCTCACCCCGAGGGCGGGCTTGCCCGCTCTCGACAGTCGCCGGGCGCGTTCGTCGGCGGAGACCGCATCGTCGGCCGGCTCCGCGCGGTTGAACGTCAGCAGCGGCGCGGTCTCGGTGAGCCCGTAGATCTGGAGGAACTCCCAGCCGAGGTCCTCCTCGATGCGCCGGATCATGCGAGAGGGCGGCGGTGCGCCCGCGACGACCACTCGCACCGAGTCGCGGCCCGGGACTGCGTCCAGTCCCTCGGCGGCGTCCAAGACGGAGGACAAGACCGCCGGGGCGCCGCACATCGACGTGACCCCGTGCATCTCGACGCGGCGCAGGATCTCGGCGCCGTCGACCTTGCGCAGAATGATGTTCGGCACCCCGAGGCCGACGGTGGAGTACGCCAGGCCCCAGCCGTTGCAGTGGAACAACGGCAGGGTGTGCAGGTAGACGTCGCGTTCCCACATCCGCAGGTGCATCGCGAAGGTCACCGCGTTGACCCACAGGTTGCGGTGAGTCATCTGCACGCCCTTGGGATTCGACGTCGTCCCGGAGGTGTAGTTGATGGTCGCCGTCGCGTCCTCGTCCGGCTCACGCCAGGGCCGGGGCTCGACGTCGAACCGCATCGCCAGTTCGTCGCTCTCCTTGCCGAGCACGAAACGATGCCGCGCCGTCACGGACGAGAGATCCTCGTCCAACTCCGCATCGACCAGCACGACGTCGGCCTGGCTGTGATCGACGATGAAGGTGACCTCGTGCGGTCGCAGCCGGAAGTTGACCGGCACGCAGACCCGACCCGTGCCGGGGACGGCGTGCAGCAGCTCCAGCAGCCGGGCCCTGTTGTGGCTGACGACCGCTACCCGGGCGCCCACCGGTACGTCGAGCGCGTCCAGACCCGCCTGCCACGCATCCACTCGGCGCCCGAACTCGCGGTAGGTCGTCGGCGGGACGACCTGCGCCGGCTGGTCCGGCTCGTCCACCACGGCGACGACGTCCGGAAAGCACGTGCGGCCGCGGGAGAGAAAGTCGGACACGGTCAGCGGGACGCGCATGTGGTTCCTTCCACCATAGATTCTGATGATGCGTCAATTCGCAGACGCGGCGCAGCCCTCCGTCCAGCTGTTCCGGACGAAGGGCTGCGAGGCGGTCAGGTGTGCGCGGGCGAGACCGCGACGGGCTCCCGGTGGGCGTGGTGATGGTTTGCGTCGCGCGGTACGGCGAGCACGGTCTCGGGTCCGCTTCGCTCAGCACGTCGCCGGTCAACGACCCCTTCTCCGCGAGGACGGTCTCCAGCGCGTCCAGCCACCGCTCGTAGTAGCTCCACGGCTTCGGCGCGAGTCCGCCGGCCTCCCATTCCTGGATCGAGGCGATCAGCTCGCTGCTGGAACTCGGTCCACTGGAACTGGCCGCTGTGGAACGCGGCGACCGCCAGCGCGAACGCGCGCAGCTCCCACGGTGCGGCGAACATCGCGCTCGTCGCCGTCCGCCGCTCGGCAGGTCGCAGACCAGCGCCTGGACCATCCGGCGGACGTCACCCGCCTCCGTGGCGTCCTCGCGCATCCGCACGCTCACTTCCGCGCCGCCGGGCGGACGCGCCCGCCGGGCGCGACACCGATCATCGAGTCGCGCGTGACGAGGGCCTCGAGTTCGGCCTGCGCTCATGCCCTCGGTGCCGGCCGGGCCGCTGGGGCAGGACCCAGTAGCGCAGCTCGGAGCTGGAGTCCCAGACCCGGATCTCGACGTTGTCCGGGATCGCGTAACCGAAGTCCTCGGCGAGCATCTGCCGCGGCGTCCCGACCATCCGCGACCGGTAGGCGGGGAGCTTGTACCAGTTCGGCGGCAGACCCATGACCGGCCACGGGTAGCACGAGCACAGCGTGCAGACGATCGCGTTGTGCACCGTGTCGGTGTTCTCCACGACGACCATGTCCTCGCCCTGCAGGCCGCCGATGTCCATCTCGTTGCAGGCCTCGGTGGCGTCGGCGAGCAGACGCGCCTTGAACTCGGGGTCGGTCCAGGCGCGGGCGACGACCTTGGCGCCGAGGTGCGGGCCCGACCTCGTTCTCGTAGATCTCGGCGAGACGGTCGACCGCCTCGGTGGTCATGATGCCCTTCTCGATGAGGATCGCCTCGAGCGCCTTGACGCGCGCGGTGATCTCGTCCTGAGTGCTGAGTGGGGTGTCCGTGGGTCCGGCCACGATCGTACCTCCTTCGTTCGTACGGCTCGGTGCGGCGCACGTTACGGGTCAGTCGGCGTGGACGATGTAGGGCTCCCAGACGTCGTAGTAGACGAGCTGGTTGGGTTCGGCGGTCTCCGTCTCCCCAGAGCTCCGTAGCCGGTGAAACGCATCGTGTAGAGGTGTTCCGGGGCGTCGCCGTTGCCGTTGCCGGCACTGTCCGGGTAGACGAACGTGCCGTGCGCGGCGGTGATCGTCGCCGGTCTTGCCGCGGACGTAGCGGGCCCGCCGGGTGTGCCCGAGCGGGCTGGACGCGATCACGGTGACGATGTCGCCGACCTTGAAGGCCGGCGACCTTGTCGCTCTCCCGCCGGGGCGGCGCGCCGCCTCGCACCGCCGCGTCCACGAAGGCGAGCAGGTCGGGGTCGGAGCGCTCCGGGAGCGGGGCGGTCGGGGTTCTCGCGGTAGTGCCGGGTGCGCGCCTCGAGTTCCGCGCGGGTCGAGCACGCCCGCCTTGATCCCGTAGTGCTCGACGGTGTGGACCCAGTGCTCGTAGTAGTTGGAGAGCAGGTACTCGGCAGGGTTCATCTGCTCGATGCCGAGGCGGAACTCGTCGACCCCGAAGAACCCGGCGCGGAAGCAGGAGGCGAACGTCGCGAACGCCGCCTTCTCCCACTCCGCGCGGAACACCGGTTCGTTCTCCGGGATCGCGGATCACCGGGCCGACGCTGTCGATGCCACCGAGATCGTGTACTCCGTTGACCATCAGATACTCCCTGCGGTCATGGCGGTCGGCATGGGGAAGCCCGCCGACGGCCTGTTCGTAGTGGTGGGCGACGCGCAGCACGGTGGCGTCGTCGAAACGCTTGCCGACGATCATCAGTCCGGTCGGGCAGGCCCGTCGACGAGCCCTGCGGGCACGCTGCAGGCCGGGTGGCCGGTGACGTCGAACGGTGCGGTGTTGCCGAGCATGGACAGCGCCGGCCGCGAGGTAGTCGGCCAGCGACACGTCCGGGGCGGGGATCTCCCACGCCGCATACGGCAGCGTCGGCATCAACGAGGACGTCGAAGCGCGACAGCGCCTCGTCGTAGGCCGCCCGCAGTTCGTAGGCGAGACACCGCGCCATGGCGTAGTGCTTACCGCCGTCGTGATCGATCATGTGACGGCCCGTCATCCCCACGACCTTGACGGTCTTGGACAGCGCCGGTCCGGCCTCGATCCGCTGCCGGCCGTAGAACTCGATGAGCTCCGGGTCGAACAGCTCCCAGGCGTTCATGCCGTAGGCGTTGCCCTCGATCATCTGCGTCGGTCGCGCCCTCGATCGCGATGACGTTCCACACGCCATCGCGTCGGTGTGCCACGGGATCGACACCTCCTCGACCGTCATGCCCGCCGACCGCAGCTGCTCGATCGCGGCACGGACGGCCGCGTCGACCGCCGGGTCGGACACCGCGGTGCCGAAGCCCTCGGTGACCACGCCCACCCGCAGCCCCGTCGTCGCGGGTTCGGCATGGCCGTCGACGTAGTCGACGGCGCGAGTCCGCCCGGTCTGGCGGCTGTCCAACCCGTCCGGCCCGGCCAGCACGGACAGCATCAGCGCCGCGTCGGCGACGGTCCGGGTCATCGGGCCCAGGTGGTCGATGGTCCGCTCGATCGGGAACGCCCCGGTGTAGGGCACCAGACCGTACGTCGGCTTGTGGCCGACACGATTCCGCAGAAGGCGCTCGGGCATCCGGACGGAGCCGCCCTGGTCACCGCCGAAGGCCAGGTCGACCTCGCCGGTGGCGACCAGCGCGGCGCTGCCGCTCGAGGAGCCGCCGGAGATGCGGGTCGGGTCCCAGGGGTTCCGCACCGGGCCCGGACGCGAGGTGAAGCTCGCCGCCGGAGAAGCAGAGGTCCTCGCACACCGACTTGCCGGTGATCGTGGCACCGGCCGCGAGCAGGCGCGTGACCACGGTGGCGTCCCGGATCGGGACGAAGCCGCGCACCGTCTCCGAACCGTTCATCATCGGCACACCCGCGACGCAGGTGTTGTCCTTGATCGCGACCGTTCGACCGGCCAGAGGCCCATCCGCATTGCCCGTGATCGAGGTGCGGACGTACCAGGCCCCGAGCGGGTTCTCCGCCGGCCTCGGGGGTCCACCACTTCGCGATCCGGCGCGGACGGGGCCGTCCGGCCGTAGAGCTCCGCGACCGCCTGCGGCCGAACTCAGCGCGGCCTCGACCGAGGCGCGAACTCGACCAGATCGGCCTGCGACAGACCGAAGTTGAAGTGCTCGCTCAGCTCCGCCAGGCGAGCCGCGTCGGGCGGAGGAATGGACATCGGCACACTCCCTGATCGGTCGGTGTCCGGAAACCTATGCGCCGCACCAAACTCATGTCAATGCATGCTGGTGTGATGACTTGATGACCCTAGGGTTTCCCGGCTGCAGAAGGTCGCACCCACCGCCTCTGCCAGATACAGCGGCTGTTCGACACCCTTGCTGTCATCGAGGGTGACCGTGCCGCGGGGCAGGTGGAACCGTCCGCGTCGCATCTCCTCGGCGATCCGGCGAGGGGCGTCCGCGCCGACGCGACGGGCCGCGATCCACCACATACGGGCGGCCTCGTAAACCGTCTCACTCAGGCTCGACAGCGGCGGTGCCCACGGCCCGAACGCCGCTCGGTACCGGTCCATCAGCTCGAGGTTGCCCTCGCTCGCCATGTCCGCGTAATACCCGGACACGCCGTAGATTCCCTCCGCCGCAGGGGATCCGACCCGCTGGAGGGTGGACTCGTCCATCGCGGGCGCCAGAGTTCGGCAACGCTCCCGCAACCCCATGGCGTGGCATTGGCGCTCGAACGCCGCACCGTCCGAACCCACGATCGTGGAGAGAATGACGTCCGCGCCCGATGCGGCGATCGCATCGATGAGCGGCGCGAAGTCTCGGGCGCCCACCGCGGCATACCGCTCGCCCACCACGTCACCGCCGAGCTGCGGCAACGCGTGTCGCGCCACCTCATTGACAGAGCGCGGCCAGCAGTAGTCGTTGCCGACGAGGAACCAGCGATGCCCCCCTGCTTCCCGCATCATCGTCTCGGCGGCCGCCGACAATTGATATCCCGGCCGCTCTCCGAGTTGGATCCGCAAGGGCCCGTCGAGTCCCCCCTCATTCATCAAAGCCTGGACGAGCAGCACCTCCGAACCCTCCAGGGCTCGAGCCACCGGCATGAAAGTCGCGGAGGTGGTGGAGACCAGGATCGTCCGGCACCCGGAGCGGACAAGTCGGCGCGCCTCCGAGACACCGATCTCCGGGTCCGTCGCGTCGTCACCCACCAGCAACTCCACGGGACGTCTGCCGATGCCGCCCTCGGCATTGATCTCCTCGACCGCGAGCATCGCCAAGTTGTCGGTAGCGGCGGCGAACAGACTCGAAGAACCCGACTTGCTCGTGAGCAGGCCGAGACGCGGCGCATCCGTGGCGATGCTGGGTAGACCGAGTCCGCGCCGACGCATCAGCCATTCCAGCCCGCGCTCGTCGAGGTCTGCCGTGAGCCGCACCCGCGTACCGGCGCCCACCGGCTCGAACCTGATCATGACGCGTCCGCGCCACGGCTGCTCATGCGCGATGTCGATACGCCGACCGAACTTGACCAGGCAGATCCGCCCGTGGATATCGATGGGCGGGGCATCCGGACCGTCCAACGGCGCCCGCATCGTGAGTGCGGCACCGACGGCGATTCGATCGCAGAGGGCGTCGAACACCCAGCCCGCGCCGGCTCCGGCGCCGAAGAGGCCGAAGACCACCGAAGGAGGTGCCGCAACCTCCTCCACCGCGGTGAGAACGAGCTGGCCCATCAGGTCCGCCGCGGCCGACAGTGGCCCGCCTGATGAATCAGCGCAGCGATCATCGGCATCTCCCGGGGGGCCATCGACGACGAGCCGAGACCGATAGAAAGCTAGCTGAGCCTAGCTGCGCCGACGAGTCCAAAAATAGGACCGCTCAGCCGTTTCGGGCGCCGGGCGATCGCCTACCCGACTTCGCGCCTGCGTTCTTCGTCTGCTTCAGGGAGTCCTGGAACAACCCATTCAGGAGGGTCAACACATCCTGGGCCGCTCCAGTGGGATCAACCGAGTAGTAGCGGAACCGCCAGTCCTTACGTTCGCACACCAACCCAGCAGCCCGCAGGACGCGCAGGTGGTTCGACACGCTTGTACGCCCGACGCTATCGACCCGGTCGGCCAGTTCGCCGACGCTGCATTCATCGAGCTCGGCCAGGATGCCGAGGATCTGACGGCGTACCGGATCCGCCAACGCGTCGAACGCCAGGTCTGCTCGCACGGCCGCCCCTCCGGCACTCAAAACACGTCAGCAGGTGTTGACACTATAGCGCGACCGGCAGCACGGTGCATCGACGCTCTTTCATGTCTACATTGATTGACATGAGTCTGACGCCGCCCTACTGTTCCGGCCAGAGTCCAGGACGTTTGCCAGGACCGATCCCGCACGTGCTCACGAGAGGACACTTCTGATGACCAGTCAGGTATCGAGTCCGACGGTCCAGGTGACTGCGGTTCCGACCCCGGTCGTCGTCGCCGCTCCCGTCGGGTTCGCCTGGTTGTTAGGCACCAGCGTGCTTGCGGTTCTCATGTACTACTTCATCGGCATCGATCAGGGCATGGTCTCCATGTTCGGCGCGGATGCCCACGTGCACGAGCTCGTGCACGACGCCCGTCATCTGCTCGGCTTCCCCTGCCACTAGGCCGGCGCCGACATGGAGAAGAAGCTGATCCTGCGGGGCCTGTTCGCAGGAACGGTCGGCGGCGCCCTGGCGTGGCTGTTCTCGCTGTGGCTGGCCGAGCCGATCGTCGATGCGGCGATCGAGTACGAAGGCGCCCGCGATGAGGTGATGGCCAGGCTCGACGGCGTCCCGCTCGAAGAGGGCGAGGCACTCGTCAGTCGCACGATCCAAGGCGGCGTCGGGATCGGCGTCGGGATGCTCCTGTTCGGGCTGGCGATGGGCGCATTGGTGGCCGTCGCGTACTCGCTGTGCCTCGGCCGGACCGGCGCCGTGCGCGCGAAGCCATTGGCCCTGCTGGTGGCCGGAGCGGGCTTCCTGACGGTCTTCCTGATCCCGTTCGCGAAGTACCCGACCTCTCCCCCGGCGGCGAGTACCGACGACACCATCCACGACCGCGGGACGCTGTTCCTGTGCGTCCTCGGCATAGCGGTGCTCGGCCTGGTGGTCGCCACGGTCCTTGGTCAGGCCCTCAAGCCGAAACTCGGCACGTGGAACGCCTCGGTGGCCGTAGGCCTCGCGTACGCCGCCGGGCTCGGGGTGCTGTTCCTGGTGCTGCCGCCGCTGGGACACCTGGCAACGAACGTCGCCGAGACCGGGTTCGAGCGGTCGGCGGAAACTCCGCTGGCGCTGCGGGACGACGCGGGGAACATCGTCTTCCCGGGATTCCCGGCGGACGTGCTCGCGGAGTTCCGGATCGTGTCGATAGGTACTCAGCTGGTGCTGTGGTCGGCCATCGCCCTGGTCTTCGCGCCGCTCGCGGACCGGGTGATCAACGGGCGGCGCTCCGCGTCGGCTCCCGAAGCGATGCGCGTTCCCACCAACGTCCTCTGACCCTGCTCGCGACAGCGCCGGCCACCTCGCGCGGCGGGCGCGAAGGGCTGACGTGTCATGGCACGGAGGATCACCCCCCACGTACGCGCGACCCAGCGGATCATGATCGCCGTCGAGGCAGCGTTGCCCCACACCGTTGCAACTGCCGTGACCGCGATCTGGGAACAGGTGCCGGGCTACTCCGAGAACAGCCACTCGCGGCTGCGGTCCGCGGTGACCACCCACATCGAGGGAATCTTCGGTGTCCTGGTCACCAGCCTGCACGAGCACCGTGTCCCGCTGCGGGCAGACTTCTCGGTCACCCATGACGAGGCCTTCGACCGAGTACGCCAGGGCGTTTCTCTCGCGGACTTCCTGCAAGCGTTCCGCATTGCCCAGGTCGTGTTGTGGCATGCAGTGCTGGACGCAGCAGGCAACGACGCGGATGCACGCGAAGCAGCTCTGTCCATGGCCGATCAGGTCATGCACGTGATCGAGGTCGGAAGCACCGTCGCCGCCGAGCGGTACCTGGAAGCACAGCAGCATGAGCTTGCCGACCTTGCACGACTGCGCCGCGACCTGCTGGAGGATCTGCTGGCCGGGCGTGCGGTCGCACCTGGGCCGAAGTCGACGATGTTGCGCGCCGCCGGCCTGGAACCGGGCAAAGGCGTCATGCTGGTGACCGCGGTGCCGGTCGACACCTCCGAGAGATCGGCGATGCTCGACGCCGTCGCAGGGATACGACGCGCGTTCGCCCGCGGTATGCCCGGGCTGGTGGTACCCCGCCAGGACGAGATCGTCGCACTGGTCCCGGTGGATTCGCGAGGCCCCGGCTGGGCCCTGGACGCCCTGGCCGGCGTGAACGCCGATCTGGCCAAGGTCGTCCGCTCGGCCATCGGCGTGAGCACCGTGCATCAAAGGCTCGAGGACATCCCGGAGGCCTACGCCGAAGCAATTCTCGCGCGAGACCGCATGGGTACGCGATCTGGCGTACTGGCGCTCGCGTCCCTGTCAGCTTTCGACCAACTGATCCTGCGCGCCGACGCGACGACCACTCGATTGATCCGACCGGAGTTGCGGGGATTCGTCGAGGACGACCTGGCCCGCGGGCGTCCATTGGCGGACACGCTGATCGCCTATGCCGCCAACGACCTGAACGCGAAGGCCGCAGCGGAGGCGCTCCACGTCCACGCGAATACCGCCTACTACCGTCTGCAGCGGATCGCTGACCGGACCGGATGCGATGTGCGCTCCTTCTCGGACGTGCTCGACCTCTTGATAGCGATCCGAGTTCTGACGCCCTGACCAGGTGCGTTCGAGGCCCTTTGTGACCCGCTCACCAACCGACGCCGAGAACGTTGTGCGGCGCTCATCATGTGCAACGGCGGACACCGCGAGATCCTCGTAGCACTCCCCTTCGAGGGGAGGAGTCGGTCGATTGGCTGGGCGACCCCTGGTCGGGAACGAAGATTCTGGAGGCACGCGGTGAAGCACGCTCTGGACCACCCCGGCCAGGCCTTCGTGTGTCATCGCGACACCGTCGATCATCGTCGGGTGGGGCCGAAATCCGGCGACCATCCGACGGTCGGCGAACGTTGTCCAGCGTGCACCATCGCCTTCCGACCGGGTGACTACACCGCCCTTGTAGCGATCGGCCCCGGAGATGACCCTGAATCCCGAGAGCGGGCTCGAGTCGGGCGGCCCTACACCGCGGTGGCGGTCGAGGTGCACTGGACGTGCCGGACCGGTCGCGAATGAGTGCGGCGCGGTGACATGCGGATTCTTCTGGTGGACGGTCGCCACGGGCGTCCGACGGCGAGGTTCAGTACTCGGGAACACCATCTGGATCGGATCGGCGAGGACCAGGACCCGACCTGGGCCGCACGTGACCCCTGCTACGACGCTCTTGTGTCCTGTGCGCAGGAGCCGGTGGAGCTCGTTCGAAGTCTCCGGGCCGACGGTTGTTGGATACCGGTCCTCGTGCTCCGCGCTTCCGACAGCCGATATCCATGTCGGGAAATCTTGGATGCGGGCGCCGACGATTGCGTAGATCGGGATTGTGCGTCCGACGAGATAGAAGCACGCCTGCGTGCTTTGGTGAGACGCGCACCACGAGAACGTCCGACCGTTCTTTGCGTGAATGACCTGATGCTCGACCCAGCACAACGAACAGTCCGGCGCGCCGGGTCATTGATCTCTTTGCAACCTCGCAAATTTGCGGTGCTGCACGCCCTGATGCAATTCCCTGGAGAGATAGTCACGCGCCGAACCCTATTCGACAAAGTGTTCGATGACGGCTGCGATCTCGGTCTTTCGAACATTGATTCAACGATTTCCCACCTCCGCAGAGCGGTCGACCGACCCTTCGGGCGCGACACGATCAAGACGATTCGATCCGTCGGTTATCTGATTGATCCCCGCGCCTGATCGCGATAAGAAATTCCTGAACTCGACCGGTCAATCGCAACGTTGCGGCAAGGTTTGAAATGTCATAGTTCGGCGATGCGAACGGTAAATTCCTCGTGACCCGAGACCGATCGTCGCGGCGCATCCGCCGAGCCGATTTCGTGACGGAATTGGCTTCCTTCAGGTAGAGAGGCAATCCATGAGAAGGCTCGTCTTACGGACCCCCGTGATCCCCGCTGCTGTTGCAGCCGCCTTGCTTCTGGCCGGTTGCGGCAGTGATAGCGACAGTTCCCCAGTCGCTCAGCAACCCGGTGAGGCCGCAGCGCCCGCCGCCGCTCCCGCCGATACGGCGGAGGCTCCTGCAGCCGAGGCTCCCGACGCTGACGACGCTGCCCAAGCTCCGTCGACCGCGAAGACTGACGCCGCGTCCGAGGTCGCGCTTCCTGCCGTCGCCGCCCCGAAGACCACACAGGGGAAAGCTGCGAAGCCCGCCACGAAGGCCGCGCACAAGGCCGCACCGCAGAGCAAGGCCGCTCCGACGCAGGCCGGCGCCAAGGGCTCAGGCGAGTCGCTGACCACGATCAAGCAATCCGAGTCCGCAGCGGAAGCCCAGAAGAACGCCGAGATCGCGGCACAAAAGAATGGCGCCACCGATGTCGGCATCACCAAGGACACGATCAAGCTCGGCTCGATCATGATGCACGGCATGGCGCTGGGCAATGTGCTCGTCCAGCCCGCGATCCGCGGAAATCTCGCCAGCGCGACTGCGATCAACGACCGTGGGGGCGTCCTGGGCCGTCGGATGAGCATCACCGACTGCGACGACGGCCCCGGCGAGGTCTCCCGCGCCAAGGCCTGCATCAAGAAGCTCGTGGGTCAGGACAAGATCTTTTCTCTCATTACCGGCGTCGACTGGGCCACTGCGTCCATCCACGATGACCTGAAGCAGTACAAGCTGCCCTACATCGGTGCCTGGGCCTACTCCCAGACCGAGTGGCAGGACCCGTACATGTTCCCCACCCACATGTCGATGATCCATGAGGCCATGGCCGGCGCGCAGTGGGCGAAGAACGTGATCAAGCCCAAGACCTATGCTCTCGTCTGCCTGACCAGCCCGGAGATGCAGCTGGCCTGCAATGAGGTCAAGAAGATCATGGATGCCTCCGGCTCCAAGATGGTCAAGAAGGCGGACGTCTCCATCTCGGAGACCTCGATGTCCAGCCAGGTTCTCTCGATGCGCGCGGCGAACCCGGAGCACATCATTCACTACGTCATCAACCCGGCCACGATGGCCAAGTTCATGGTCGAGGCCGCGCAGCAGAGCTATTACCCGCCCAAGGGGATCTCGGGTAACCACCTCGCTGCTGAGGTGCTCGGCTCGATCTTCGGTAAGCACCCCGTGAACCGCTACTGGACCAACACCACCTACAAGCTGTGGGGCCCGGAGTTCATGGCCACCATGAACAAGTACGCCCGCGGCAACCGCGGTACGAACCACCACATCGTCCAGGCTGGCTACAACGCGGTCAACCTGTTCTCGATCGCCGCCAAGGAGGTGGGCCCCAACCTGACTCGCGAGCGTCTGATGGCGACTCTCGGCAACGGCACCGTGTGGCACTCAGATGCCTCGCTGGACCAGAAGTTCTCCTACGTCAAGAGCGAGCGATACGGCACCGCCTGGAGTGACGACTACGGCCAGGGCCGTGAGTTCATGTACAAGTACACCTCCACCAACACGACCTCGAACCCCGACGGTTCGCCGTCGGGCTTCGCCCCCGATGAGGACCAGTTCGTGCTGTACACCCGGCGCTGAACGTCGGCGGCGAGTAGCACACCTGTCTGATTGAGCACCCGGTCGCCGGCTGAGTCCTTCTCAGCCGGCGACCTTTCTCGTATTCAGCCGGTGACCTCCCGCAGGCTGCCGTTCTTCACGTCGTAGACGAAGCCGCGTACGGAGGTCTTGTTCGGGATCGACGAATCGGCCTTGATGCGCGCAACGTTCTGGCGCACGTCGGCGTCGAGGTCGGAGAATGCCTCGGCGGCCCAGGTGGGGCGGATGCCGGTGTCCTTCTCGATGGCGCTGCGGAACTCGTCGTCGGTGAAGGTGAGCATGCCGCAGTCGGTGTGGTGGATCAGCACGATCTCGCTGGTACCGAGCAGGCGCTGGCTGATGGCCAGCGAGCGCAGCTCGTCCTGGGTGACCACGCCACCGGCGTTGCGGATGACGTGCGCGTCACCCTCGGCCAGGCCGAGCACGCCGTAGACGTTCAGCCGGGCGTCCATGCACGCCACGATCGCGACACCGCGCGCCGGCGGGAGCGGGAGGTGGCCCTTGTCGAAGTTGGCGGCGTAGGTCTCGGCGTTGCGCAGCAACTCGTCGGTGACGGACATTGTGGAACCTCCTGGAAGGGAGCATAGGCAGCTCGGAAACCCTTACGGTATAGGCGATTGCGTCAACCGATACGGTCCAGTTTCAGGACCGGGCACGAACGCCCGAGGTGTTACCTGAGCTGACCGGCACCCGCGTAGGGAAAGCGCGTCGTCAGGAAATCGCCCTCGGCGAATCTGCTCAACCGGAAGTCCGACTCCGGCACGTCGGGGCGAGTGCTGCGACCGTCGATCAGAAGGTCCGCCATCAGCTCGCCCACCGCGGGCGCGATCTTGAAACCGTGTCCACTGAAACCTGCGGCGACGAACAGTCCGTCGATGTCGGTGGCGGAGACGACCGGGTTGAAGTCCGGAGTCACGTCGAAGCAACCGCAGTAGGACGACACGAGCGAGGCCGAGGGCAGACCCGGGAAACGCGCCAGAAACTTCTCGCGCCGCGTCCTCGGAGGTGCCGTCGTCCGCACGGTGGGGAATTACGATCCGGATCGACCGGGCGAAGCGTACGCAGATCGCTGTTGCCGACGAGAAGCTCGCCGGAGCGCTCGATGCGGACGTACTGCAGCGACACCAGGTCCGAGAAGACCGGCGCCGGTTCGAACGCGTTGGCCCGGGGTTCACCACCAGCATGGACTCCAGGTGCGCCGATCATCGGAAGGTCCACGCCGACCGGCGCCACCAGATCCGACCGACCACGGTCCGGCGGCCACGACGACCTGCGCCGGCGTCGATCCTCGAGCCGTCGCCAGATCCACGCCCGACGACGCGTCCACCGCGAGATCGCCACGACGGTCACCGCCGTCTTCTGACGAATCGTCACCCCGGCGCGTCGCGCCGTGCCCGCGAAGGCCATCGCGGTCGAATAGCCGTCCCCGTAGCCCGCCGCGCGGCTCGTAGGCGAACGGCGGCGAAGTCGTCCAGATCGGCGTGCCGGCCACATCGCCGCCACCTCGTCGTGGTCCGACGAGTCGCGTGTCGACGCCCAGCGACTGCTGCGCGGCGACGTTCGCCGCGGAACGGCTCGACGTTCTCGGGCCCGACGCCGACGACGTATCCGACCTGTTCGAAACCGATCTCAGCGTCGAACAGGTCCCTGGCCTGCTCGAAGACCTGCACGCCGCGCCAGGCCATGGCCGCCAGGGACGCGACGCCGTAGTGGCATCGCACGATCCCGCTGGACTTGCCGGTGCCGGCGGAGGCCAGCACGTCCCGTTCGAGCACGATGACGTCGGTGACACCGCGCGCCGACAGCGCCCACGCGATCGCCAGGCCCTTCGATCCCGCCGCCCACCACCACGACGTCGGCGGTCCGTGCTGCTCACTGGCGTCCCACCGATTCGACCACGGCCGCCGCCACAGCGGGCGCGACCGCCGGGTTGAACACCGAGGGCACCACGTAGGCGGGGTTCAGCTCGTCGTCGCCGACGCAGGCCGCCAGCGCGGTGGCGGCGGCGAGCAGCATCGCCGGGGTGATGTCCCGAGCGCCGCAGTCCAGCAGGCCGCGGAAGAAGCCCGGGAAGGCCAGGACGTTGTTGATCTGGTTGGGGTAGTCGCTGCGCCCGGTGGCGACGACCGTCGCGATCCGAGAAGCGGCCTCGACGTCGACCTCGGGTTCGGGGTTGGCCAGCGCGAACACGATCGGATCCTCGGCCATGTCGAGGATCCAGAGCGGGTCGAGCAACCGAGGACCGCTCACGCCGATGAACACGTCGGCGCCGCGCAGTCCGTCCGCCAGGCTGTCGTCGAGATCCTCGGGGTTGGTCTCCTGCGCCAGTCGGCGCTGCGCCGGGTTGAGCCGCTCGTCCGAGGGCCGCAGAATGCCGTCCGCGGTCCCAGACGAGGATGTGAGCGGCACCGGCAGCGCGAAGCAGCGCGGCCACGGCGGTGCCCGCGGCGCCGGCACCCACCAGCACGATCCGTGCCGTCTCGATGGCTTTGCCCACGCAGCGCAGTGCATTGAGCAGAGCCGCGACCACGACGATGGCGGTGCCGTGCTGGTCGTCGTGGAAGACGGGGATGTCGAGGAGTTCGCGTAGGCGCGCCTCGACCTCGAAGCACCGCGGCGCCGAGATGTCCTCGAGGTTGATCCCGCCGAAGCCTGGGGCGATGGCGCAGACGGTACGGACGATCTCGTCGACGTCCTGGGTGTCGAGGCAGATCGGCCACGCGTCGACGTCGGCGAAACGCTTGAACAGCGCGGCCTTTCCCTCCATGACGGGCAGGGCAGCGTGGGGCCCGAGGTTGCCCAGTCCGAGCACCGCGGAACCGTCGGTCACGACGGCGACGGTGTTGCCCTTGGTGGTCAGCTTCGCGACGTCCGCGGGCCGCTCGGCGATGGCCAGACACACGCGAGCAACCCCCGGCGTGTACGCCATGGACAGGTCGTCGCGGGTGCGTAGCGGGATCTTGGACTCCACGGAGATCTTCCCGCCGAGGTGCAGCAGGAAGGTCCGGTCGCTGACCCGGTGGACCGCCGCGCCGGGCACGTTGCGCAGGGCCGCGACCAATTCCTCTGCGTGGGCGGAGTCGCCGGCCGAGCAGGAGACGTCGACGGTCAGGCGGTCCGGGCGCGACTCCGCGATGTCGATGGCCGTGACCAGGCCTCCGGCGGCGCCGACGGCCGTGGCGACGCGGCCGATCACGGAGGTCGACGGTTCGCAGTGCAGGCGAGCCGTGATCGCGTAGGCGACGGTGGTCGGCATCGACCGCCGCAACTCGGGGGTGTCCACTGGTCTCCGATCCGGATCAGGCGCGGGCGCTCGGTCCGTAGGCGAGCTTGAGATCGCTGGTGCCGTCGACGAAGCGCTGCGGGGACAGCTGCCGCACGTCGATCGGCGTCTCCTTGCCGACGACCATCGAGGCGACGCACTCCCCGATCGACGGGGCGAGCTTGAAGCCGTGGCCGCTCGTGCCGAACTCGATGAACAGTCCGTCCACGCCGGGCGCAGGTCCGACGAGCGGGTGCCAGTCGGGGGTGAAGTCGTAGGGGCCGGCCCACCCGCGCAGCGGTCGGGCGTCGGCGAGCGCGGGGAAGCGGCCGCGGAGGCGTTCGCGCAGGACCATGTCGTGGCGCTTGGACGGGCCGTAGTCGAAGCCTTCGATGGTGTCGAGGTCGCGCTGCTGCATGTAGGCGACCGCCCAGAACTCGTTGGCGCGGTCGGGCCGCACCACCAGTCCTGACGGACCGTCGGAACACACCGTCTGTGGGATGAGCGAGCCGGCGGGCACCTGCCAGACCGAGACCTCGATCGGGTGGTACCTGACCGGCGGGTCCCACCCGAGCGGGGCGAGCAGCGGGCGCGACCAGCCCCCGGCCGCGAGGACCACGGCACCGGCTTCGACCACGCCGGCGGCGGTTCGCACGCCGCACACCCGGTCCCCACGGACGATCAGCGATTCCACCGGGGTGTTGAACCGGGTCTGCCAGTCCCATCGAGGCGGCGGCGGTGATCCAACCGAGGATCATCGAGGTAGGCGTTGGCGAAACCGCTGTCCGGCTCGTAGGCGCCGCCGACGATGCCGTCGAGGTTCAGCAGCGGCTCGATGTCCGCCATCTCGTCGGGAGTGACGAACGAGGTGTTGAGTCCGAGGCGCTGGAGCCGACGGACGTTGCCCACGCAGGCCTCGACCCGCTCCTCGTCGACGGCCAGCAGGTAGCCCGCGGGCACGAAGCCCGATTCGCCGACGCCGACCTGGTCGCGCCATTCGCGGATGGCCGTGGCGCCGCGCATCGCGAGCTTCGCGGTGACGTCGTTGGAGTAGTGGTGACGCACCATGCCGACGGTGCGCCCGGAGTCGCCCGAGGCCGGCATGGCCGCGTCGAGGAGCAGGACCCGGCCCGCGCCCATGCACATGAGGTGGTACGCGGTTGCCGCGCCGTAGAGGCCTGCGCCGACGACGACGACATCGACGGTCGAGGGCAGCGGCGCCTGCAGCGTTTCGACTGCGCGTCCTTCGCCGGTCACGTCCCTCGCCCTCCTGGCAGCGTCCGGTCGAGGCCGGAGCAGATGTGGTCGATCATGGCCGCGCGCGCTTCTGGGCGCCCGGCTCCCTTGAGTGCCTTGAGCAGTCGGCGGTGTTCGGGCACGAAGTCGCTGTCGGGGTTCGTGGCCGAGAAGTCGCGGAAGGTCAGGCCGGTGCTGGAGCGGTTCCAGATGCCGTCGAACATGTCGAGCAGGTAGCCGTTGCCGGCCAGTTCGACGAGCCGTCGGTGGAAGCGGCGATTGACGTCGAACGACGTTCGGGTGGAGCCGGGCAGTTCGGTGCCGAGTTCGTCGAGAAATCCGGTCAGGCCCTTCCAGAGCGCCGGGTCGGCGGTCTCGGCGACCATCTCGGCGGCGAAGCCCTCGACGGCCATCCGCGCCTCGTAGAAGTGGTGGACGTCGGAGTCGGCGAGCGCGCGCACGATGTATCCGCGGCGGTCCGCGAGCTCGACGATGCCCTCGCGGTTGAGTCGCTGCAGGGCGTCGCGCACCGGAGTGCGGCTGACGTCCAGTTCCTCCGCGAGGCGGTCCATGACCAGCCGGTCCCCCGGGCCGAGCCGGCCGTCCATGAGCGCGTCGAGCAGTCGTTCGTAGACCTCGGTGGCCAGGACGTTGGTCGCACGGTCCACCGGCTTCATGCCCTGGGCCTGTGCTGCGCTGCGCTCCACTGCGTCTCTCCCGACGTCGATGACTCTGCGACGGCTTCCATCATCGTCCGATCAGATCGTCGACCTCGTGCCGGACCCGCTCGGCGGCGGCCCGAAGTGCGGCGAGCTCGGCCGGCTCGAGGGGAAGTTCGACGATCTCGCGAACGCCCCCCAGGTGCAGGTGCGCGGTCACGCCCAGGGCGACGCCGGAGATTCCGTAGGCCCCGTCGGTGAAGGCGGAGACCGGGATCGGGCCCGGGCGGGCGCCGCGGAGCGCGTCGAGGATCTCCAGCGCCGCGTGCGCCGGTGCGATCGTCGGCGGCTTGGAGGTGCGCAGGCTCGTCACGAACGACGCCGCACGTGCCGCCTCGGCCACGACGTCGGCGATCTCGGCCGGGCGCAGCACGTCGCGCAGATACCGGCCGCGGACCCGCGCGGCGGACAGCACCGGCACCACCGCACCGTCGGCGCCCAGGGCGACGGCCTCGACGTCGCCCCGCGGCAGGTCGGTGCCCGCGGCGACCGCGTCGATCAGGCGGGTGGAGGCCAGGGTTGCGCCGATGCCCAGGACCCGTTCGGGGTAGGAGGTTGCCGGTCCGCTGCAGTTCGGTGGCCAGCACCTCGGCGGGGCGGGCCAGGAGGATCGTCACGGCCGCCGGGCGCGTGGGTCGCGATCGCGTCGGCGGCGAGGCGTACCTCCCCGACCGCCACGTCGAGGCGACTGCACTCCGGTACCAGGACGACGACGTCGGCGCCGGCGAGCGCCGAGAGGTCCTGTCCGTGGGTCACCCGGGTGCGCGTGCCCAGCAGCGAGGCCGCGTGGGCGAGGTCCACCGCGACGAACTCGGCCAGCCCGGGGAGCATGTCGACGAGCATGACCTCCTCGGCCGCACCGGCGGAGGCTACGAGGTGGGTCAGCGTTGCTCCCGCTCCTCCGGCTCCGACGATCGCCACCCTGCCGATGGTGGTCGCTCGGACCGGCGGCCGTCGGGTGGGCGAGACGTAGCCGGGGTGGCGGCGGTAGAGCGTGCGGGTGAGGGCACGCCCCGGGTCGGTGCTCAGCGGAGCGGCGATCTCCCTGCCCCGCAGCACTCTGACGCCGAGTCGGTCCGCGACGTCGGTGGCCTGCGGGGTCAGGATCGCGCGGGGCTCCACGGTGATCTTGCGGCGCCCTCGACGGTGCGCCTCGAGAACCTCGTCCTCCCCGACGACGCTCATGCGCGTCCCTCGAAGTCCTCGAGGCACTTGATGGCGTACTCGACGGCGTTGCGGACGTCGGCCTCGGAGCCCGAGATGAACAGGCGACCGAAGCGCCCGACCGAGCGCACGTCGAGGATCTTGATCGTCCCGGCCTTCTCGGCCTCGTTCGCCGCCGCCATGACGTAGGCCGCGGGGCCGCACTCGACGATGCCGAGCGTCTCGCCGGGCACGAGCAGCGAGCCGGCGCGGCTCTTGTTGAGCAACTGCGCCTGGTAGGGCTCCACCGAGGTGATCACCTGCTGGCTCTCGACCTTGGGGGCGCGGCGCTGTTCGATCGTCAGGCCCAGATAGGCCAGCAGGGCCTCGCGGGCGGTGGTGATCTCCGCGTTGATGGGCGAGCGGAGCACGAAGAATCCGAACTCGCGTTCGACGACCTGCGAACAGGCCTGGACGTCGGCGGCCTTGAGGGCGACGTCGACGGCGCGGAAGACCTCGTTGCCGGGGCCGACCTCGCCGATCAGGAGGGTGTCGCCCTCCAGCGGCGGGGAGCCCTGCACCACGGCGCCGGTGTAGGCGGCGAACTGGGGCTGCATGCGGTCGATCTGGAGCATGGCTCGCAGGTCGAACGAGCTCTCGCTCATCGTGAGGTCCTCTCGTCCAGCAGGTCCGTGATGGAGCGCCACGGCCGGGACTGGTAGGCCACGCGCTTGATGTTGATCAGGTGCAGAGCGGTGACGTTGTCCGAGACGATCGAGCCGGATGCCGATCCGGTGCCGAGCATGAAGCTCGGGTCGACGTCGCAGGACCAGCCGACTCCCCCGTGCAGGCACGGGACGTCGACGAGCACGCGGGCTGCTGGAACACGGGAGAAACGGGCCACCACGTCGGGGTCGGCGGCGTGCACCGCGGCGGTGTGGCCGAGGCCGCCGAACTCGAGGATCTCGGTCGAGCGGCGGATGCCCTCCTCGGCCCCGTCGGCGACGTAGAACGCCAGACACCGGGGCCAACTTCTCGGCCGACAGCGGAACCGCGCGGCCGACGCCGTCGAGTTCGGCCAGCAGGACCCTGGTGCCCGGCGGCACCGGGAAAGCCGGCGAGTTCGGCGAGTCGGGGCGCGGACTGCCCGACGGTGTCGGCGATCAGCGCGCCGTTCGGGGCGAACAGGACCCGCGCGAGCGACTCGGCCTCGCGCCGGCTGCAGAAGTAGCCACCGTGGGTGCGCAGGGCCTGACGCAGCCGGTCGGCGATGGGCTTGTCCACCACGACGGCCTGTTCGGCGACGCAGGCGGTGCCGTAGTCGAAGGCCTTGGAGGTGAGGATCATCTCGGCGACCTCGTCGAGGTCGTCCGCCGCGGGTGCGGTCGACGTAGACCGGGACGTTGCCCGGACCGACGGCGAGGGTGGGCTTGCCGGAGGAGTAGGCCGCGCGGACCATCGCCGCGCCACCGGTGGCCATGACCACCGCGGTGCGCCGATGGCGCATCAGTTCGCCGGTGCCCTCGAGGTCTCCCCCGAGCCAGGCACTGGATCAGGCCGCGCGGAGCGCCCTGTGCCTCGGCGGCCTCGGCCAGGATGCGCGTCGTCTCGGCGCAGCAGCGCCGCGACCGCGGGTGGGGTGCGTGCACGACGGCGTTGCCGGCCTTGATGGCCGACAGGGTCTTGAAGATGACGGTCGCGGTCGGGTTGGTGACGGGGATGATCGCGGCGACCACGCCCATCGGTTCGCCGATGCCGACGACCCGGGTGACCTCGTCGCGCCACAGCACGCCGAGGGTGCGCACCGTGCGGAGCCAGTCGGAGACGGCGATGGTGTTGAAGAGGTTCTTCAACTCCTTGTCGTCGACGTTGCCGTAGCCGGTCTCCTCGACCGCGATGGTCGCCAGCCGGCGGGCTTCCGGCGCGACGGCGCGAGCGAGGGAGTCGACGAGGGCGTCGATGTCGGCGGGGCTCCACTGCCGGAACTTCTGCCAGGCCGCGTAGGCGTCCTCGGCGGCGCGACGGGCGTCGCGCATGCTGTCCAGGTCGGAGTAGGTCACGCTCATGGGGTCGCTCTCCCTGTCGTGAAGCGACCGGCGGATGTCGTCGGCGCTCAGGCCGTCCAGGCCCAGTGCGCCCAGGCTGCGACCGTGCCGGGCGTGGTCGAGCCCGCTGAGAACGGAGGCGATGCCCACCAGGGACGCCGTCGCCGGGGTGGCGATCCCGACGGCCGCGGCGGCACTGGCCAGGGGCACCAGGCAGGTCTCGACCGCGTCGTGCACGGCGATGTCGCCGACGTCGGGGCAGCGCATCGACTGCAGCGCGGGCACCTCGTCGAGGGCGTGCACCCGATCGCGCGCCTCGGTGCCGAACCCGGCCTCGAGCCACCCGACGCAGGTCGGGCAACTCGCGCACCCCGTAGGCGGCCGCGGTGCGGCGACGTTCGACGTCCAGCGCCTCGAGCATCGACTCGACGATCCGCTCGGGCAGCCGATCCCGCACGGAGGCCGTGCCCGACGCCGAGGCCGCCAGCAGAGCGGGCGCGGCCACGAGCAGTCCGGACATGTCGGAGAAGCTCGTCTCCAGGACGCCGAGGGCGGGGCGGAGCATCGGCAGGATCGCCGACAGTGCCGCGACGGCAGGACCGGTGGCCGAGTTGGGCAGCGCGGCGGCGGGCACCGACTGCAGCTGCGCGAGGACGTCGAGCTGCCCGGGCTTGGGCACCGAGACGAGGTACGGCGCGCTGCCGAGCTCGACCACGGTGACCTCGCCCGGCAGCGGTTGCGGCGCAGCGCGCGGGAGACCTCCAGCGCGCCGAAGCAGCCGCCGGGTACCAGCACGACGATCTGTCCCTGTCTCAGGACCGGTGCGAGCATGCCCGCGTAGGTCGTGTGGGTCGAGGCGGGGACGGCGAGCACCACGGCGTCCGCGGCGGCCACCGCGGCGTCGAACCCCGAGGCGATGCGGATCGACGGTTCCTTCGCGTCCGCGTCCCCGAGGCGGTAGGTCCCGGTCAGGGCCGCGCCGGTGACCGTGAGCTGCTCGGAGTCGCCCAGGCGAGTCGCCTCGTCGCGGAACGGCGAGAGCAGCGACACCTCGCACCCGCCGGCCAGTGCCGCGCAGGCGACGGCCTGGCCGATCGGGCCCGCGCCGACGACGGCGACGGACCGCAGGGTCCTCGCCGGCGTGACCGCGGTGGGCGAGGACTCGAGACCGGCGAGCATCTGCTCGAACATCGCGCCTCCCTTCCGTTGTGGTCGGGGCGGCCGTGGTCAGGAAGTGATCTCGGGCAGGGCCTTGGCCAGGTCCATGTGCGGACGCGCGATGACGTGGACGGAGAGAACCTCGCCGACCTTGTTGGCGGCCACGCCGCCGGCGTCGGTGGCGGCCTTCACGGCGCCGACGTCGCCGCGGACGATGATCGAGACGAGGCCGCCGCCGGGCTGCTTGGTCGCGATGATCTCGACGTTGGCGGCCTTGACCATCGCGTCTGCGGCCTCCAGGGCCGCGACGATGCCACGGGTCTCGATCATGCCGAGCGCAACCTGCGATACCTGTGCCATTTATCCGGCCCTTCTGGTGATGGTGAACGGGGCGTCGACGCCCTCGGTGAGGTCGATGGAGTCGACGATTGCGACGATGGTCAGATCGGTGACGACCGCGCGGGTCTCCGCCGTGAGGCGGGCCGACGAGCCGGTGGCGACGAGGACCCGGCTGCCCGGGCCCGCGCCGACGAGGTCGACCGCCACCTCGGGGGCGGCGGCGTTCGCGCCGGCCTCCTCGGAGATGTCGAGTCGACGGATGACCAGCAGGCGGTGCGACTTCAGGCTGGAGACCTGCTGCGGCGCGGTGACCGATCCCAGCACTTCTGCGATGAGCATGACCTCTCCGTATTCCGTATTCGATGCATGATCGA
Source organism: uncultured Actinomycetota bacterium (assembly GCA_963703165.1). GTDB lineage: Bacteria > Actinomycetota > Actinomycetes > Sporichthyales > Sporichthyaceae > JBQTKD01. The sequence goes on along the minus strand of OY969798.1, from coordinate 4,725,437 downwards.
GAGAAGGGCGGGCGCCTGGCGGCGCCCCCTCCCGCCGGTGATCGGTCGGTCAGATCTCCAGGTAGCGCTGGTGGTCCCAGTCGCTGACGTGGGTGATGAAGGAGCGCCACTCGGCCGCGGCGATCTCGGTGAAGTCGTAGACCGCGTCCTCGCCGAGGATCTCGACGATGCGGGTGTCCGCGCGGGCCAGCTCGATGGCCTTCTCCAGCGTCGTGGCCAGCGGTTCGCCTACGCCGTAGAGGTTTCCGGTGCCCATCGCCGGGGGTTCCTGCTTGTCCTCCAGGCCGCAGATGACCGCCGCGAGCAGGGTGGCCACCGCCCAGTGGGGTTCGGCGTCGGCACCGGGAGTGCGCAGTTCCAGCCGGGTGCTGGAGGGCCCTTCGCGCAGCGAGCGCAGCGCGGTGGTCCGGTTGTCGACGCTCCAGCCGGAGGTCGTCGGGGCGAAGGAGCCGGCCTCGAAGCGCCGGTACCCGTTGACGGTGGGCGCCTGGTAGAGCGACATGCCCGGCAGGTGGCCGAGGATGCCGGCGGCGGCGTGGCGCATGAGCTCGTTCTCGGTGCCGTTCTCGAGACCGAAGGCGGGTTCGCCGTCCTTCCACAGCGAGACGTGCAGGTGCATGGAGGAGCCGGACTCGCCGTTGAACGGCTTGGCCATGAAGGTGACCTTGGTGCCGTTGCGGCGGGCGATCTCCCGCACCGCGTACCGGAAGGCGGTGGCCTCGCCGGCGGCGCGCATGGCCTCGCAGTGGCGGATGTTGAACTCGCACTGCCCGGGGCCGTACTCGACGTTGCCGGCCTCGACGTCGACGAACCCGTTCAGGCCTTCGACGAGGGCACCGAAGGTCGGCTCCATCGCGTTGGCCCGCTCGAGGGAGTAGGCGTGGACGCCGTCGACGATGCCCTTGTTGTCCTCGCCCAGCAGGTAGAACTCGATCTCGATGCCGACCGAGGCGGTGTAGCCGAGTTCGGCGAGCCGGTTGACCGTGCGGCCGAGGATGGCGCGCGGGGAGTTCTGCTGCGGATGCCCGTGGTGGTCCACGAGGTCGCACAGCACCAGGCCGGTGTCGGAGCGCCAGGGCAGCCACTTGAAGGTGGTCAGGTCGGGTCGGGCCAGGAAGTCCGGCATGCCGGTGTCCCAGCTCGATCCGCGCAGGCCCTCGACGACCTGGGCCTTGACGTCCCAGACCAGGCCGACGTCGCAGAACGCGATGCCGGTGCCGTCGTACTTGTCGAGGAAGTGGTGCGCCGGGATGCGCTTGCCGCGCGGGTGGCCCTGGTGGTCGGGCCAGATGATCTCCACCTCGCGGAGTCGTCCGCTCTCGATGTCGGCGGCGATGCGGTTGCGCGCCTCCGCCTGAGCCGCGGCGTTCGGGCTCGCCGCCGTGGTCGCCGTAGTCAATGTGGTCATGACGGTCTCCTCAGTGTCCCGAACGGTCGTGGTTGCGAGTGCGGCCGCGGTCGATGCGACCGACGAGCGGGACGCCGGTCATCGCCTCGCACTCCAGGGAGAGCGAGCGCAGGTCCTCCGGCTCCAGGTTGTGCACGTTGGACTTGCCGCAGGCGCGGGCCAGCATCTGGATCTCCATCGTCATCGCGTTGAGGAAGTTGACGACGCGGTCGGTCGCGGCCTCGACCTCCAGCCGGGCGGCGAGTTCGGGATCCTGGGTGGTGACACCCACGGGGCACCTGCCGGTGTGGCAGTGCCGGCACGTCCCGGGCCGCACGCCCAGCGCCGCGTAGTCCTCTTCGTAGAGCGGCGCGTTGCAGTTCAGCGCGATGAGGGTGGCGGTGCCGAGGTAGACGGCGTCGGCGCCGAGGGCGAGTGCCTTGGCGGCGTCGACACCGGAGCGGATGCCGCCGGCGACGACGAGTTGCACCTCGCCGTACAGGCCGATGTCGAGCAGGGCCTCGCGGGCCTCGACGATCGCGGCCAGGGTGGGGATGCCGGTGTGGTCGAGCAGGATGTTCGGCGCCGCACCGGTGCCGCCCTCCATGCCGTCCACGACCACGACGTCCGCGCCGGCCTTGGCGGCGAGGCGCACGTCGTCGAAGACGCGGGAGGCGCCGAGCTTGACGAAGACGGGCACCTGCCAGTCGGTGGCTTCGCGGATCTGCTCGATCTTGTGCACGAGGTCGTCGGCACCGATCCAGTCCGGGTGCCGGCCCGGGGTGCGCTGGTCGACGCCGACCGGCAGGTCGCGCATCTTGGCCACGCGCTCGGACACCTTCTGCCCGAGCAGGACGCCGCCGGTGCCGGGCTTGGCACCCTGGCCGGCCATGATCTCGACGGCCTCGGCGCTGCGCATGTCGTCCGGGTTGTTGCCGTAGTGGCTCGGGGTGATCTGGTAGATCAGCTTGTTGGAGTGGCGCCGCTCCTCGGGGAGCATGCCGCCGTCGCCGGTCGTGGTCGAGATGCCGACCCGGCTGGCCGCGCGGCCGAGGGCCTCCTTGGCGTTGGCGGAGAGCGCACCGAAGCTCATGCCGCTGATCGCGATGGGCGTGGACAGTTCGACGGGCTTGGCCCCGAATCGTCCACCGAGCTTGGTGGTGGTGACGCAGCGCTCGCGGTAGCCCTCGAGCGGAAGCCGGGACAGGCCGCAGGGCAGGAACGTGAGGTGGTCCAGGTTGGGCAGTTCGCGCTTGGTGGAGAACGCGCCCATGACGTAGCGGCCGAGTTCGGCGCGTGCGCGGATCTCGTGCATGGCCTCCGGGGACCACACGTGCGAGGGTTCGGAGGTGGGGACGTTGCGTCCGATGCTGACGTCGACGATGGTCACAGCGCCTGCCTCCAGGTCTCGAAGTCGTTCTTGTCGAACCGCCAGAGCTTTCCCGCGGAGGTGATCTTCTGCCAGGGCCGGTCGTAGTCCAGGCCCTGTTCGCCGAGCGAGGTCTTGAGCCAGCTCAGCTCCTCGTCGGTGGGCTCGGAGACCTGGGTGTCCGCGCCGAGGCCGGCGATCTTGCCGCCGCAGTAGAGCGTTCCCTGGTACATGGAGTCCCCGAAGCCGTCGCCGGCGTCGCCGCAGACCACGATCGTTCCGTGCTGCATCTGAAAGCCCGTCATGTAGCCGACGCTGCCGCCGATGAGGACGGTGGCGCCCTTCATGGCAATGCCGGTTCGCGAGCCCGAGTTGCCGGTGACGACGATCTGGCCGCCGCGGGCCGAGGCGGCGGTCGAGCCCCCGCTGTTGCCCTCGACGCGGACGAAGCCGCTCATCAGGTCCGCCCCGGTCGACCAGCCGGCGTTGCCCTGCACGAGCACGCGGGGTTCGCGGGTGCCGAGCGATCCGCAGTAGTACCCGACGGAGCCGGCGAAGGTCACCTCCATCGCGCCGCTGAGCGCGACGCCGAGGTTGTGCCGGGCGGCGGGGTTGTGGACGGTGACGGTGTCGTGGCCCTCGTCGGCGAGACGCCGCAGCAGTCTGGTTGATCTCACGCGTCGTCAGTTCCGCCGCGTCGATGCTCTGGGTCGTGGTCAGATGTGCCATGTGCGGGTCTCACCTGCTCCCAGCTCGTTGATGCGCAGCCTGTCGTCGCCGCCGAAGGCCGCGTAGAGCGCGCCCTCCTCGCTGGCGATGGCGACGTACTCGTCGGTCTCGGCGATCAGGCAGGGCTTGGCGCCGAATTTGTCGCGGGCGACGGCCAGGCCCGCCGGCGAGGAGACGAGGTAGGTGAAGGACCCGTCCAGGTCGCCGACGCTGCGCTCCACCGCCTCGTCCAGCGTGAGCCCGTCGTGCAGGGCGCCGGCGAGGTAGACGCTGACGAACTCTGAGTCGTTGCCCGTCTGGAAGCGGTAGCCGCGCTGCTCGAAGATGCGCCGCCACTTGTGGTAGTTCGTGATGTGCCCGTTGTGCACGAGGGCGACGTCCGGGAACGGGCGCGCCCAGAACGGGTGGGAATGCGCGACGTCGATGCGCGACTCGGTGGCGAGCCGGACGTGGCCGATGGCGTGGGTGTAGGCGTTCTCCCCCAGTCCGTAGATCTCGTACAGATCCGGGGCGCTCTCCACTCCCTTGACCAAGTCGAGGCTGCGGCCGATGGAGAACACCTTCAGGTTCGGATGCGCGTCCTCGATGGCCGAGGCGAGCTTGCCGAGGTCGTCGGGGCTGTCCAGCGGAAGCTTGGCGACGACCTCCAGGTAATTCCGACGCCAGGTGCTCGAGGCGACCTCGATGCCGGCGTCGGCGACCATGGCCTCCACGGACGGACGCGAGGCCGGCGTCGGCGGCGGGCGACGTGCCGCTCGCGAACAGGGTGAGCGTCGCGAATCCGTCGGTGCGAGGCGTCGTGTACAGCGCCATCCCACTCGAGTCCGGACCGCGCTGACGCAGTGCATTGAGCATCGCCGACAGGCGCTGCGCAACGGGCAGCTCAGGCGATTTGGCGACGAGGCCAGCTAGGCCACACATACGACCTCCGGGCGATGGAGTGTGGTGTGCTTCGGTGTTTCGAGTACCGTATACGGAGTTCCGTGTCCGATCTAGGATCGGTACTGTTCTCGAACCGAACGCCGAGAGGAGCGCCATGACCCCGACCGACGAACTCGGGCCGCCTCGAGTGCTGGTCGTCCAGCCCGAGCGCGTCGCGCCTCTGGACCGCATGGACGGCCCGCTGGCCAAGGCCGGGCTCGACCTGCACGTCGTCCGTCCCTACGCCGGAGAGCCACTCCCCCGCGGGCGCTACGACGGCCTGATCGTGCTCGGCGGCCCCATGAGCTCCGGCGACGACGACGAGCACCCCTGGCTCGTCGACGTGCGGGCGGCACTGGCCGATGCCGTGGCGGCGTCCGTCCCCACCCTCGGGATCTGTCTCGGCGCCCAGTTGCTCGCACACGCGTGCGGCGGCCGGGTCGAGCGCAGCGCTCCGAACACCGAGATCGGCGTGGCGCAGATCCACCTGCGCCCCGTGCGCCGCGGCCGACCCGCTGCTCGGACGGTCTGGACGCGTCCTTCCCCGCCGCCGAACTGCACCTGGACGCGGTCGTCGAACTTCCGCCGGACGCGGCGTGGCTCGGGCAGTCCGCACTCTGCCCGCACCAGGCCTTCCGCGTGGGCGCCGCCGCCTGGGGCGTGCAGTTCCACCCTGAGGTGTCCCTGGCCGGCTACGAGTCCTGGATGCCGGGGTTCGAGGGCCGCGGCGAAATCACCGAACGCGTGCTGGACGGCCTGACGCAGCTGCGGGAGAACGAGACCGCGCTGGCGAACCTGGCCGAATCCCTGTCCGCAGCATTCGCGGACATCGTTCATTCGGCGCGGCAGTCGTGAGCCAGATGTCGCCATATCAACCACCTCTTCGTTATTGCGCTTCAATTGCAACAAGAAAGGTCGGCAATGCAGGAAGCGGCCGTTCCCGGATCACGGGAACGACCGCTTCGGCGCGGAGAAAACTAGCGCGGGGTCTTGCTGGTGGGCTCGAACGCCGGCCCGTGACCAGGAACGATGAACGCCGGGTTGAGCGCCAGGACCCGCTCACGGCTCTGGTGGAAAGCCTCGTTGTTCGTGCCCACCGGGTCGTCGTCGGTGGGCGTGTCCGGACGCCACCACAGGTGCGTGAACGCGACGAGACCGTCGGGAGTGTTCACCAGGACGGTGATGTCCTGGTCGGTGTGACCAGGGGTCTGGATGAGCTTGACACCGGGAACGACCTCGACGCCCTCCGCGAAGCGGACGGTCCACTTGTCGTTGCGGTAGACGCCCCACACGTCGTGCGTGGTCGCGTTCTCGAACAGCGCGATATTGAGCGTGTGGTCCGGGTGGTGGTGGCTGATGATCACGTCGGTGACCTCGGGAGCCGCGAAGCCGCGGTCCTTCAGAGGGTCCAGGATCACGTTGCGGTTCGGGACGAAACCGGGGTCGTGAATGATCTTGCGGTCGCCGACCCGGAAGAAGGACACCGTCGAGGCGGCGTCGATGGTTTCGCCGATCGCGGGGAAGGGCCACGGCGCGTAGCCCGGGAACAACACGCCCCACTCGTCGACCACACCGGTCGGGAGATCGGTCATGATGCGGACCCGCCTTTCAGTTCGTTTGACCCGGCCGACGGCGTGGTTCGCCGCGGCGCGAGTAGCGTCACCCTCGAGTACATCGGCCGCGAGAGAGCCCTGATAGTCCAAGACCTGTACCGCGCGGAGGAGGTGGGCGATTCGTGACGGATTCAGCGATGAGCCACTACCCCGGCCTCGAGGGCGTCGAATACTGCCCGGTCTCCATCGGCGCCAAGTTGATCGGCGACCGCTGGTCCCTGTTGATCGTGCGCGAACTTCTCCAGGGCGCGACCCGGTTCAACGAGATCCACCGCGGGCTTCCGACGCTGTCGAAGTCCCTGCTGTCCAGCCGTCTGCGGGGTCTCGTCAAGCAGGGCCTGGTCGAGCACCGCAACGACCGGGCCACCGGCAGCTATCACCTGACACCCGCCGGCGAGGACCTGCGGGAGGTCATCGTCGCCGTCGGCGCGTGGACGGTGCAGTGGCGCTTCCCCGCCCCGAACGCGGCGGTGGCCGACTCTCCCCTGCTGTTGTGGCGGATGTTCCAGGCGCTGCGCCTCGACCACCTACCGCCGCGTCGGGTGACCGTCGAGTTCACCTTCAGCGACGCCAAGCCCGACCGGGGCTGGATGATCCTCGACGGAGCCGAGTCCTCCCTGTGCATGGAGCCGCCCGGCAACGACGCGGAGATGGTGGTGGACGGATCGGTCGAGACATGGCTCGCCGTCTGGTTCGGGCACCGGAGCTTCGCGGACGCCGTCGAGACGCGGTCCCTCGTGCTGACCGGTACTCCTGCGTTGACCTCCGAACTGCACCGTTGGTTCGACCCGAGCGTGTTCGCCGCATCGGTCGCCGCTGCCCGGGACAAAGCGTCGGACCGGTCCTGATCTCGAACTAGCGCACCCGCCTGGGTGGCGCTCGGATGGATGCCATGGAATCCATGGGACGTCTGGTCATGCAGTTCGGTGGGCGCGGCAGGCTCGAGGAGCACCCGCCCGGAGTCGTCGACGGAGCGCGCTTCGAGGGTCGTTTCGTCATCTGGGCGCTGTCCGACGCGAACGGACCGGTATTCGGCCCCGATGTATCCCTCTTCGACGCCGCCCTCGTCGAGAAGCTGGGGCGCGGGCCGCAGAGCGCTCATCTGGTCGCCGTCCGCAGCGGGATCACCATGGAGGGCTTCGGCACCGACGAGGGCGACTTCCTCGGCCACGTCTACGGCCGGACCTCCACCGACACCCGCCTGCGCATCTTCTTCGACGCGAACCCCGACGGCTCCCGCCACTTCGACGACCGCGCCGCGTTCATGAAGGGCGAACTCGTCGCGACCTACGAGGCCGAGGAGTTCTTCCAGATCAACCCGCGCTCGGGGACCTTCGACACTCGCGTCAACTACTCGATCATGAGCAGCGCGCCCTTCACTTTCCAGGGCAGGACGGTCGACCTGGGCGCCCTGTACCCGCGCATGTTCGAGGCCTCCAACGGACACAACCCCGAGCCCGACCCGAACCCCGAGACCATCCCTGACGAGGCACCGTTCAACACCAAGGGGCCCGGCACGTTCGGCAACCGCTTCCCCGTTGGCGGTTCCCTCTTCGCGGTTTAGGCGTGAACGAGGCAGACGTACGGCGTTGGTACGCCGAGTACCTGGAGGCGTTCGCCCAGTGCGGCCGCGGCGAGCGACCCACGAGCGACCTCATCGAGTACTACGGCGTGCCGATGACGTTGACGACGAACGACTCCGCCGCGACGTACACGACGGTCGAGGAAGCGGTCGGCTGGGCGAGCGACCAAGCGGCAGGAATGCAAGCCGCCGGGTATCTGCGTACCGACGAGTGGCGCTTGGCGAAGGTCACCGTGCTCAACGACACGACCGCCCTCTACGACGTCGGCCTGGCGCGCATCGGGGCCGACGGTTCGGAGATCAGCAGGTTCGCCTTCACCTACCTGATCGTGGACGGCACGGCCGGTCGGAGGATCGCGGCGCTCGTGGTTGCGCCGGCGTGATGCCGGCCCACCTGCGGCAGACCTCCAAGTCGGCAACGTGCCGGCGAGAGCTCAACGTCGACTCTCGATGACAACGTCGACCGTTCTCGCCGGCGCCGCGGCTGCGCGATCGAAATGGAACTCACAGTGCGAGTGCCCGGTCGCCATGGTCATCGTCGGCCGAGTGGCGATCGGACGGTGGGAGCGATCCAGCACGTTCAGATAGTTTCGATCCCACTCACAGATCAAGGTCGTCAACCGCGGCGTCCCCTCGGCATCGAACATCTCGTAGAAGCCACATTTCGTGGCCACGAGAACCCAGCCCGCATCGGTCTTCTTCTGATGAAAGGTGAATGAGGCCCCGAAGACGGTCACCAAGAATGGAATGAAGTGCTTCTCGTAGGCCTTCACGGGGTCGCGCAGGAGATAGGTCTCGAGGCGCGTCACGAACCTGATCTTCGACTCGAAGGTCTGGCGGAAGGCCCGACGCAGCGCCTCGTACGCCACGTCCTCGCTGACTCCTCGCGCGATCAGCTCGCGGTGCGCGGCGATGAGGAGCGCCGGCAGGCCCACCGTCAGCATGCCCTGCGGGTCGGGTGCCCTGTGGAGGTGCCGGTCGAAGATGACCTGAGAGTTCTGCCGGACCGCATTCACCACCTCTGCGGTGTCGCTCGGCAGAAGGAAACGAACCTCGCGCTTGAAGGTGCGGAAGAACTCCCGCCGCCAGAGATTCGCGACGGGAGTTCGGAATCCGCGTCTCACCTGACATCCCATCCCTACGGGCCGCACCGCACGGGGCCCTCGGGGCCCCGGCCCTGCGGCGGTGTTGGTCAGGCGTAGTAGTCCTCAGCCCCGCGCGAGAACTCGATGAAGACGCAGTCCTGATCGCCTTCGGCCCACGCGTCGTGGTCCGGCGGCAGGAGCATGACGTCACCACTCTTGAAGATCTCCTCCGACCCGTCCTTCTGCCGGATCCGGATGGCCCCTTCGAGGACGTACGCGACGTGCGATAGCGGGCACGCGTCCAGGCCTGCAGGGAAGTAGCCACTGGCGACCGCGTCTTCCGCGACGCTCGCTCCCCTACCGAAGGTGACCAACGTGGCGCTCAGGCCGTCGAGCTTCGCCTTGCGTTTCACGATGCGCCCGATCTTCTCGACCTCGACCTTGTCGTCGAAGAAGTTCGCCTTTTGCATCGCCAAGTTGTAGGTGCCCATGCTTCTCCCGTCCTCACTGCCACGTTGCACAGACGCTGGGTGTCTCCCAGCCTGCGGCCTCCGGCCCGTGGCTCGAGGGAACACCTCGAACCCGGTTTCGACTAGTCCGAGATCGCTACCGTGTCGACCGGCCGGAGAGGGTCTGACGCTTCATCAGAACGCTCGTGGACGTAACGCCCCGCGCGGAGGCATCAGCCGGCACATGGCAGTACTGAACCAGGACTATCCCGACCGGCCGATTTCCGGATGTACTTCCGAGTAGCAAGTCCGCCGCGAGACCAACGGCGCCGGCCGCAACCGGTGCCGGGTACTCCGTGAAGATGCCGATCCGGCCGCGACTGCCGAATTAGGTCCACTCACCTTGCCAACCCGCGTGGAGCTCGAGGCCGCCATCGGTCTCGAAGAGTTCTCGACGCGCAGGACGAGGAGCCACGCCTTGACGCAGTTCGCTGCGCAAGAAGTGGGCGCATCGACCTCATCAGCGAAAGGGAATCGCATGTCCGATCTGCAGCCCATCGTCGAGGCAGCGCGCGCTCACGTCCGCGAGGTCGTCGCCCCCGCGGTCGATGCCTGGCAAGAGCGCGATCGGTTCCCGCGGGACGCGGTAGCCGACGCCGCCCGTCGGGGACTCACCGGCCTGTGGGCCCCCGTGCAGCGCGGCGGTCAGGCGCTGACGTTCCCTCAGTCGGCCCCGATCTTCGAAGAGTTTGGTCGCGGCGACGGGATGTACGGGTTCACGCTGTCGATGCACAACCTCGTCACGATGGCCGTATCGAGCGTCGATCCCGAGTCAAGTGCCGGCCGCTGGACCGAGCAGCTGACCTCGGGTCAGGCGCTCGGCAGCTTCCTGCTCACCGAGGACACCGGCGGCTCGGACCCGATCGGCAGCATGGCGACCCGGGCGGTCCCGGACGGCGACGGGTGGGTGCTCAACGGCGGTAAGGCCTGGGCGTCGTTGGCGGGCGACGCCGACGTCTACGCCGTCGTCTGCCGCAGCGGCGAAGCCGAGCGTGGGATCAAGGACATGATGATGGTCCTGGTGCAGGCGGACGATCCAGGCGTCAAGGTGACCAGGATCTACGACAAGTCCACAGCAAGCTTCCTGCCTGTCGGCGACATCGAGTTCACCGGCGTCCGTCTCGACGCGGGCAGGGTCATCGCACCCGCCGGCCAGGGCTTCCAGCTTGCGATGGCAGCAATCGACGTGGCCCGACTCAACATCGCCGCAGGCGCGGTCGGCCTGGCGGCCGCCTCGCTCGACATCGCCCTCGAGCACACCGCTTCACGCACTCTCTTCGGCGACACCGTCCTGAGTCTGCAGGCCATCCAGTTCGCTCTCGTCGACGTCGAGACCTCGATCCAAGCGGGTCGGCTGCTGTACCAGCGTGCCGCTGAGCTGATGCACCAGCCCGGAGGCACCCTCGCGGTCGCCCACGCCAAGCGCTTCTGCCCGGATGCCGCCGTCGACGCCGCTGTCACCTGCACTCGAGTCATGGGAGCGCGCGGCAGCTTGACCGATCACCCCATGCCTCGTCTGCTCGCGATCGCGCAACTGCTGACGATGGTCGACGGGGCGAGTGGCGTGCAGCGGCTCCTGATCGGGCGGGATCTGGTCCAACGCGCCACCTGCTGAGTCACTTGAGCGTTTCGGTCCGACGGATCGAAGCGACACCACATCGCAGAACCGTACGACGGCCTGACGCAACGTCAGGAAATGAACGAGGAGACACCCATGGCCGATGACGACCGGCGCAGCGTCGCCACCCAAGGTGCGGCGCCCACCCCGATCGGCGAGCTACCCCCGCTCGGGGTCGTGCCGCCGAAGATGCACGCCCAGGTGGTGCGCCAGAGCCGGTACGGCGACCCGGCGACCGCGTTCGCGCCCGAGGTGGTCCACACACCACGCATCGGTCCGGACGAAATTCTCGTCGCGGTGATGGCCGCCGGAGTCAACTACAACAACGTGTGGGCCGCCCGCGGCTACCCCGTCGACCAGGTCGCACTCCGACAGAGGCGCGGCGAGCCCGAGGACTTCCACGTGGGCGGCTCGGACGCCTCGGGCATCGTCTACGCCGTGGGTGACGACGTGCGTGACATCGAGATCGGTCAGCACGTCGTTGTCCACCCCGGTGTCTGGGATGCCGCCGACCCCTGGATCGCTCAGGGCAGGGACGCGATGATCGCGCCGAGCGCGAAGATCTGGGGGTACGACACCAACTACGGGGCGTTCGGCCAGTTCGCGCGGGTCCAGGCACACCAGGTCATGGCGAAGGCCGAGCACCTGTCCTGGGAGGAGGCCGCCGCGCCCACACTCGTCGGGACGACCGCTTACCGGATGCTCCATGGCTGGGCCGGGAACACCGTGCAGGACGGTGATCTGGTGCTCGTCTGGGGCGGGTCGGGCGGTCTCGGCACGCAGGCGTCGCAGTTGGTCCAGGCAGCCGGTGGACGTGCGGTCGCCGTGGTGTCCGACGACGAGCGAGGCGCCTACTCGATCAAGCACGGTGCCATCGGGTACATCAACCGCCGCGAGTTCAGCCACTGGGGCATTCCACCGCTCGTCGATGACAAGGCCGGGCAGAAGGAGTGGGTCGGGAGCGCGCAGGCGTTCGGCAAGAAGCTCTGGGAGATCGCCGGGAGCCGCGAGGACCCTGCCATCGTGTTCGAGCACCCCGGCGGAGCGACCATCCCGACCAGCATCTTCGTGTGCCGGCCCGGCGGCATGGTCGTCGTGTGTGCGGGGACGACCGGCTTCGACGCGATGGTCGACCTGCGCTACCACTGGACGCGCCAGAAGCGACTGCAGGGCTCGCATGGCACCAACGACGAGCAGGCCAACGCCTACAACGATCTGGTCCGCAATGGTGCGATCGACCCTTGCGTGGGCCGGATTCTGCCCTTCGACGACATCCCGCAGGCTCACGCGGCCATGGGACGCGGCGAGGACGTATTCGGCAACGTCACCATCCTCGTCGGTGCGAAGGAGCCCGGGCTCGGTCGTGCCTGAGTTCACCCATCAGACGTGCCACTGATCGATTCACACCGCGTTCCCTGTGGGTACACGGACCACCCGTCTCGCTAGGAGAAGTCGATGACCCAGACGGCGAACGCGACCCCGGTTTCGTGGCGAACGGTCGGTCACGTGGGGGTCGTCACCCTCAATGCCCCTCAGCGCCGCAACCCGTTGTCGGTCGAGACCATGCTGGCCCTCACGCAAACCCTCCGCACGTTGGCGGGGTCGGACCTCCGTGCGCTCGTGCTGACGGCCACCGGGCCGGCGTTCTCCGCCGGTCACGACTTGCGCGAGATGCTGGACCGCTCGGTCGAGGATGAGCGAGAGATCTTTCGGGTCTGCACTGAACTCATTGAACCGCCCCGGGAAGTCCGGAGACTCGCATCGTTGGGTCACCCGGCCTCGGCGAGGTCGGTGTTGTGACGGTAGTGCGCCTGTTCGAGTTCGATCGGTGGCAGGTCGCCGTTGATCTCCATGAGTCGTTCGGTGTTGAACCAGTGCACGTAGTCCAGGGTCTCGGTCTCGACGTGCTCGGCGTTGCGCCACGGCCCGCCGGGATGGATCAGTTCGGTCTTGAACAGGCCGATCACGTTCTCGGCCAGGGCGTTGTCGTAGGCATCCCCGACCGATCCGACGGAGGCGTCCACGCCGGCCTGCGCGAGGCGTTCGGTGAACGCGATCGAGGTGTACTGGGAACCGGCGTCGCTATGGCTGATCAGCCCGGTCAGGTCCCGGTGGCCCTCGCGGGCGCGGGTCCAGATGGCCTGCTCCAACGCGTCGAGGACCAGTGCGGTGCGCATCGAGGTGGCCACCCGCCAGCCCAGAATCCGTCGCGCGTAGGCATCGATCACGAACGCGACGTAGACCGTCCCCGACCAGGTCGCCACGTAGGTGAAGTCCGCGACCCACAACACATCCGGTGCCAGGACGAAGAACTGGCGTTGCGTCAGATCCGGTGCCCGGGCAGCTTCCGGGTCCGGGACCGTCGTGCGCACGGGTTTCCCGCGGCGCGCCCCGGCCAGGCCGAGTTCACGCATCAACCGCTCCACGGTGCACCGCGCCACCGGGATGCCTTCGCGGTTGAGCGCGGGCCACACCTTGCGCGGCCCGTAGACGCGGCGGTTGTGCTCATAGCACTCGGTGATCCTCACCATGAGGTACTCATCGCGCACCTCGCGGCGGGTCGGGGTCGCAGCGCGGGCGGCGTAGTAGGTGCTGGGGGCGATCGGGCAGCCGTGCTCGGACAGCACGGCGCAGATCGGCTCGACCCCCCACACCAGACCGTCACCGACACGGCGCCCGGCGTTCTCGGCGATGAACCTCACCAGGATCGATGTGGGCGGTCGAGCTCCGCCGCGAAAAAACTCGAGGCCGCCTTGAGGATCTCGTTCGCCCGCCGCAGTTCGGCGTTCTCCCGCCGCAGGCGTTTGAGCTCCGCGCTCTCCTCGGTGGTCGTGCCCGGGCGGGTCCCGGCATCGACCTGGGCGCGGCGCACCCATTTACGAACCGTCTCCGGGCTGCCGATGCCCAACTTCTCGGCCACCGACCGGATCGCGGCGAACTCGGTCGCGTGTTCAGGCGTCGTCTCCGCGACCATGCGAATCGCACGCTCGCGCAGCTCAGCGGGGTACTGGGGTCCTCTGCTCATGACGTTGAACTCCATCGTCTCTCACGAGATGGAGCCCCCGGACACGCCGGGGCGGTTCATGTGTCGTCGTCCAGCCCGCTGGTCGTCCCATCTGACACCTCCACAGTCGAAGGTGTTGCGACGACCGCTTGAATTCGCCGGCGACCCGAACCTGCACACCCACGTCGTGATCGCGAACAAGGTCCAGGGACCGGACGGGAAGTGGCGTTCGTTGGACTCCCGCGCACTGCACCACGCCGCCGTGGCCTGCTCCGAGCTCTACGACACCCTGCTCGCCGACGCCATCGCCTCCCGACTGCCCGTCGCGTGGTCCTGGCGAGGCCGTGGAGAGCGGCGCTCCCCCGCTTTCGAGATCGACGGCCTCAGCGACGGCCTCCTCGCAACGTTCTCCTCCCGTTCGGTGCAGATCGCCGCCGCGGTGCGAGGACTCCTCGAGGGGTTCCGCATCCGGCACGACCGGGAACCCAGCCGGCGGGAGGTTCTGCGTCTGCGCCAGCAGGCGACGCTGGCCACCCGCCCGGACAAGAACGTCCGTCCACTCCCCGAACTCCTGGAGCGGTGGCGCCGCGCAGCCACCGCCGCGACCGGACGCAGCGCGGAGGAGATTCTCGCCAACGCGATGGTCACCGCCACGTCGACAGCGGCACCGGACGTCGCGGTGCTCGCGGACGCCGCCGTCGCCGGCGTACAGGAACGGCGCTCGACGTGGACGCGAGTGAACCTGCACGCCGAGGCCGCCCGCGCCACTCGACACCTGCGCCTGCCCACCCCGGGCGACCGGATCGCCCTGCTCGACCGAGACGTCGAGACCGCCCTCGCGCGCTGCGTCGCACTGGACCCACCGGAAACGTTCTCGACTCCGCAGCGGTTCCGGCGCGGCGACGGGACGAGCGTGTTCCTCCGACCTGCTGAGGACGTCTTCACCACTACCGCCGTGCTCGACGCCGAACAACGTCTCCTCGACGCGACCGACGACCTCACCGCCCCCACCGCTGACGAGCAGCAGCTCACGGCCGTTCTGACCGCAGCCGGCCAGGGGATGCCCGGCGCCCGGGGTCTGACGCCAGATCAGATTCAGGCCGTGCGGGCGATCGCGACGTCCGGTCGACGACTCGACGTGCTCGTCGGGCCGGCGGGTTCCGGGAAGACCAGGGCACTACGGGCACTGCGGGCCGCGTGGGAGCACACCCACGGGCCAGGCAGTGTCGTCGGGTTGGCGCCCTCAGCGACAGCCGCAACCGAGCTGGGCGCCTCGTTGCGGGTGGCGTGCGAGAACACCGCGAAGTGGCTGCACGAGAATGCGCGCGAAGCCGTCGACCCTCGCTGGCGGCTGCGCTCCGGCGCTCTGCTGGTTGTCGACGAGGCGTCGATGGTCGCCACCACCGATCTCGACCGCATTCTCGCCCTTGCCCACGCGGCCGGCGCCAAGGTGGTGCTCGTCGGGGACCACCAGCAACTGGGCGCGGTCGGCGCGGGTGGCGCGTTCGGTCTTCTCGCCGAACGCCCGCAGGCTCGAGAGCTCACCGGTCTGTGGAGATTCGCAGAGCGCTGGGAGGCGGAAGCCACCAGGTCACTGCGCGCCGGACGCCCCGAGGCCCTCGATACGTTCGCCGAGCACGGGCGCTTGCACGAGGGTCCGAGTGAGCTGATGCTCGATGCCGCCTACACGGCCTGGACCGCTGACACCGCCGAGGGGCACACCGCCCTGCTGCTCGCGGCCGACCGTGCCGCCGTCACCGCGCTCAACATCCGCGCTCACGACGAACGCGTCGCGGCCGGGGCCGTTCAGGACGACGGCATCCCTCTCGCCGACGACACCACAACTGGACGCGGGGACATCGTCGTCACCCGCCGCAACAACCATGCCCTACGGCTGTCCGACGGGGGCCACGTCCGCAACGGTGCCCTGTGGCGCGTCGCAGACGTCCACCCCGACGGCGCACTCGACGTCACGGCAATCGCGAGCGACCAAAGTGTCCGCCTGCCCGCCGACTACGTCCGTCTCCACCTCGAGCTCGGTTACGCCGCCACGGTCCATTCCCTTGCCGAGGGCGGCCGCTGCGGGCGGACCCGATTGCCACGATGCTTGCCATGGGCGCCTGGCCTGCGGAAGTACCGACTCCGGTGTGGCCGGCAAGCAACGCGTCAATCGCCGTGTCCACCTGGTCGTCGGTGTTGGCGAGCAGGCCGCCGTAGACGTCGATGGTGGTGCGGATCGATTCGTGTCCCAGGCGCTGATGGATCTTCGGCAGCGGCGTGCCCGCCGCGATGAGCCAGGCGACGTGGGTGTGGCGTAGGTCGTGGAAGCGGGGCTTCTTGGTCAGACCTCGGGTCTGCGCCAACGCGACCGCACGCTGCCAGCGGTACTCGTAGAACACCGGCTGGCGAATCGGGTCACCGAAAGCATTCACGAACAGGTACCGATCAGGCGGTCGGTTCACGACGTAGGGGCGGATGAGCTCCACCAACCCCAGCGACAGCGAGATCGTCCTGCGCGACCGAACGGTCTTGGGTGAGCCGATCACCCACTTGAGTTCTCCGTCGCGCTTCCACGCCCGCTTCACCGAGATCATCCGACGGCGCAGGTCGATGTCCCCCACCCGCAGCGCTGAGATCTCGCCCCATCGCAGCCCGGTGTGCACGGCGAGGGAGATCAGGTCGCGGTCCTCCCGGTAGGCGACCCCACAGGTCTCGATCTCGGACGGGGTCCGCCGCTCCCCCGGGCCGCGGGGCGGGCGGAATTCGTAGGCCTCGAGTGAGCACATCGCGTCGGCGATCAGCGCGAACTCCTCGGGCTCCAGGAAGCAGGTGATCGCGTCGCCCTCCGCGTTGTACCCCGTCGATTTCGGCAGCCGGCTCAGCACGCACGGGTTGGCCGCCAGCAAACCCTTGCGGACGGCATGACCACAGATGCCGTGCAACAGGCCGTGGTAGTTCGAGATGGTTTTCGCCGCGACCCCGGCGAGTTGGCTGTCTCGTACCCAGCGGGCGATCGACTCGTCGTCCACGTCGTCGATCAGCGGGAACCTGTCCGCCAGTTTTTCGACCATCCCGCGGTAGCGAGCGAGCTGATAACTCGACACCGAGACGCGCGTCAGCAGGTACCGCTCCGCGATATCGGCGAAAGCGGTATCCGGGACCTCCTCCGGCTCGACCGCGAGTTCGGCGTAGCCGTGGCCGGGGATCCAACCCTGCGGCCAACGGTTGTCCGAGTCCTCGACATCGCACCTGAAGCGGACGGCCTTGCGGTTGGTGTCGAAGGTGTCCGACTGCCACCGGCCGTCCTGGCGCCACCGCACCTGGAACGCCGGCCCGCCGCGGCGCGGGCGCTCCACGATCGCCGCCATCACCGCACCCCCACTGCGCAGAACTTCCTGCTCAGATGTGCGCGCGAACGACCCTCAGATCGACGGCCGCGACGCGGGAATGTTCCCCAACTTGTTCCCCAATGATCTTGCACGACAAGGCCCCTGACCTGTTTATGCAGGTCAGGGGCCGTTTTACTGCTGTGCGCGAGGGGGGACTTGAACCCCCATGCCCCGAAGGGCACTAGCACCTCAAGCTAGCGCGTCTGCCATTCCGCCACTCGCGCGAAGCCTCCGCGTGGCTCTCGGAGGCGACGGCAACCTTAGCATCGGCGCGGGGCTCGAATGACCCAAGCGACGGTTGGGAACGGGTCTACCCGCCGGACCGGTACTGCTCGGCGAGTTTTGTCGGTGCGACGCCGAGCCAGGCGTTGACGATGGCCTCCTTGACGGCCTTGCGGTTCGCGAGGCGCAGTTCGATGAGGACGCCGGGATAGCCGTCGAAGTGCGGGATGGTGAAGAACCCCTTGGGCGCCGCGGCGAGCAGTGCCTCCTTGTCGTGCAGGTCGGCGACCTTCACGGCGAGGATCGGCTCGGTCGGCGGGGTGGCGTCGCCGAAGCGCTTCAGGTCGGCCTTGCTGAACGGACGATCCCAAGCGAAGTGCTTCTTGCCGACCGACCAGGTGGTGTGGCCGTAGCGCTCCCCCTCGGTGACCTCCGGGAGCTCGGTGATGATCGCCACGACATCATCGAGGCTCACCATCGGCTTACTCCGGTTCTTCTGCGGTCGAGGGGGCGGTGTCGCCCGCCTCACCCGGTGGGGGCGGCGGACGATCGTCGGGCGGCGTGGTGTCCCCGCCGCGCCGGATGCCGAACAGGCCGCCGGGCTCACGCGACGACGTGGGCGTCGGGGTGACCTCCTCGGACGGGGCCGGCGACACCAGCGGGGGAATCACGCCGGGCGTGGCCCGGGGCGACTTAGTCGCCGTCGGGGTCTTGGTGGCGCGTGGCGTGGGGGTGGGAGTCGGCGTGGGCGTGGCAGCCGCCCGCCGACGCTCCTCCTCGAGGATCTGCCGGCGCGCGGCCGCCTCTTTCTCCGCGAGCTCTTTCTCGGTGACCTTGGTGGTGCGGACCCGCACGACCTCCTCGGTGAACTCCGGATCGGGCCGCACGCCGTACCAGAGCAGCAGAACCCCGACGAAAATCAGGCTGAGGATTGCTGTCGAGGTGCGCATGCGCCCGCCGAACAGCGTGCGCGGCAACCGGTAACGGGCGCGGGTCACTGGGCCGCCATGGGGTCCTGAGTAGGCAGGTACTCGGTGCGCAGGTTGATGCCCTCACGGTGCATCGCCACCATGATCCGCCCGCGCAGGGCGCGACCGGTCTCCCATTGCGACCCCGGCCGGGTCGGGGCCCAGATCCGAATGGTCACCTGACTGACCGTCACTTTATCGACGCCGAGGACGACCGGCGCCTCGGTGAGCAGACCGCGCATCTTGTCATCGGCGTAGGCGGCCGCGCAGGCCTCCCGGATGACGCGCAGCGCTTCGGCGATGTCGGCCGTCGGCGGAACGGCGATGTCCACGATCGCCCGGGCCCAGTCCCGGGACAGGTTCGTGACCTGCACGATCTGCCCGTTCGGGATCATGACGAGTTCGCCCTCGGTCGTCCGGATCCGGGTGATCCGCAGCGAGATCTCCTCCACGGTCCCGGACACCCCGGTGAGCGCGCCCAAATCGGAGATCCGGATGACATCACCGAGGCCGTACTGGCGCTCGGTGATGATGAAGAACCCGGCGAGGAGGTCCTGCACGACCCGCTGCGCGCCGAAGCCCAACGCCACGCCGAGCACGGCTGCCGGAGCGACCAGACCGGTGATCGAGAACCCGAGCAGGTTGATGATGCGAACCAGCGCGATGCTGGTCAGCAGGACGTTCGCCGTCCACACCAGCACCTGAGCCACCGATTGACGGTGCTTGGCGCGCTCCTCGCGACCCAGGGCAGTGCCGGCGTCCGCGTCGTCTCCCCCGACGTTCAGGCGCCCGGTGATGACGCGACCGACGGAGGCCACGGCGCGGGAGACCAGCAGCAGGCCCAGCACGACCAGGACGATCTCGAGCCCGTCCCCCCGGCCCCAGTCGAGCAGGTCACGCATCGGCGAATCGGCTCCAGTGCTCGCGGTGATGTGGTCCGGATGGCATTACCCGAAGTTACACCGACGCAATCCGTCCTCCGTTTCCGCCCGCGATCCCCGGGCAAGCGGTTAAGGAACGCATCTGTTGGCAGCACGAGAGGAGAACCCATGGCTTCGGTCATCGAGACCATCGACGTCGCCGTCCCGGTGAGTACGGCGTACAACCAGTGGACCCAGTTCGAGACCTTCCCGGAGTTCATGTCCGGGGTGGAATCCGTGCAGCAGGCGAACGCCACCGACCTGCACTGGGTCACCAAGGTCGGCGGCACCACGCGCGAGTTCGACGCGACCATCACCGAGCAGCACCCGGACGAGCGAGTCGCCTGGAAGAGCACCGACGGAGTCACGCACGCGGGAGTCGTCACATTCCACAAGCTGTCGAAGGACACCTCACGTGTGACCGTGCAGCTGGACTGGGAGCCTGAGGGCATGGTCGAGAAGGCTGGTGCGGCCGTCGGCGTCGACGACCATCAGGTCAAGGCTGACCTCAAGCGCTTCAAGGAGTTCATCGAGAACCGCGACACCGCGACCGGGGCCTGGCGGGGCGACGTGAACTAGACCAGCTACGGAGCCGGGGTAGGCGCCTTGGCCTTCTTGGGCGCCGGGGCCTTGCTTTCGGTCTTGGACACCGTGTTCGTCGAGTTCTCCGTGTCGGCCTCGGTCGGCTCAGGGGAGGCGACGGGCGACGGGTCCGGGTCGGTGGTCGGCGGCGCGGAAGGCTTCGGGCACTGACCCAGCAGCTGCTGAGCCACGGAGCAGTTGCCGCCGCTCGTCCCGCCGCCCGGATCCGGGATGACACCCCCGGTGCCGGGCGCGGCGGTGGTCGGGGCGGCCGTGACCTGCGGCTTCGGCGTCTTGCCGGGCTTGGCGGTGGTGGTCGGCACGCCGGTGGGCGTGGTCGGGGTGATCGGCTTCTGCACGATCGTGCGCGGCTGGATCGTGCCCGGCACGACCCCGCCCTTGCCAAGGTTGTGGATCTTGACGGTGTCGTTGCCGTTGACCGTGTTGGTGCGCTCACCGGACGGCTGCAGGTGTTCCATCATGAAAGCGCCGGCGACGATGGCCGCGGCGACACCGAGCACGATGCCAGTTTCGGCGGTCAGCGGACCCCACCGCCGCGACCGGTCCTTCTGGACCTTGGCCGCGCGGTTGTGCCCGCTCTGCGTCGGCGCGGCCGTAGCCGCGACCGGTGCCGCTGCCTTCGGGGCGGGTACAGCCGCCTTCGGCGCGGGACGCTTACCGTGCTCGCCCAATCCGACCTTCCAGAGATCTCGCGTGGATCAACGAGTGTGCCTCACGAATTCGTTGCGGGGTTACCCCGATCGCACAGCTCACACCCGTTCGGATCAAATCTGACACCAGGTTGGCCCGCTGCGGACCGCCTGCTGCGAGAACTTGACCTGAGTGCGGCCTGAGCGGGACCTGGAATCCGCCACATATCCGAATGTTGTTCGCAGATCGGGACTTTTCAGACATCTCGCCCGTTCCGGACGCGTCCTACGATGTCGCCGTGCGCACCGCAGTGGACCCGGATCAGCCTCACCCAGCCTTCTACCGCTTCCTGACCTCGGTAGTCCTCCCCCGCCCGATCGCCTGGGTGTCCACGCGCTCGGCCGCCGGGGTCGACAACCTCGCCCCGCACTCCTTCTTCACCGTCAGTTGCGTGCGACCACCGATCGTCCAGTTCACCTCGGTGGGCCGGAAGGACTCGCTGCGCAACGTCGAGGCGACCGGTGAATTCGTGGTGAACCTGTGTCCGGAGTGGCTCTACGAGCAGATCAACGCCACGGCCACGGACTTCCCCGCTGACACCTCCGAGTTCGATGCCGTGGGTGTGGCGCGAGAGCCCTCGACGACGGTCGCCCCGCCACGGGTGGCGCATTCGCCGGTGGCACTGGAATGCGTCCTGCACTCCACGCTGACGTTGGGCGACTCCACCGTCGTCCTCGGTCGGGTCGTGCATGCGGTGGTCGACGAGGCGATCCTCGTCGACGGCCGACCGGCGGTGGAACTGATGCGTCCACTGTCCCGACTCGGCGCCGACCAGTGGGGCGATCCGCCGAGCGCGCGGGAGATCACCCGCATCCCGTTCAACCAGTGGCCCGGGCACTACAAAGACATCTGACGTACGGTCAGACCCGACGCAGGTCCCTCGCGACCGCGGCGTGGCGGCGCAGCATCTCCGACACCGCGTCGTGCGTCGGGACCCCGTCGCGGACGATGAACCGTCCCGCCACCACCGTGTCGCGCGCCGAGGTCGGCCCGCACCGCAACCACGACTCCACCGGGTCACTGCCGGCGCCGGAGAACGCCGGGCCCTGCTGCGGCCAGACCACGAGGTCCCCCGCCGAACCCGGGGACAACTCCCCCAGGAAGCCCTCACGACCCAGACACGCGGCGCCGTTGCGGGTGGCGATGTCGAGCACCTCGTGGGCCGTCATGCCGCCGGGGCCGGACCGCTGCCGGCCGAGCAGCAGGGCCGTGCGCGCCTCCAACCACAGCGACGCCGCGTCATTCGATGACGATCCGTCACAACCCAAACCCACCGGCGATCCGGCGAGCTTGAGGTCACGCACCGGGCAGATGCCGCCCCCGCCGAGGATCATGTTCGAGCTCGGGCAGTGCGCCACCCCCACCCGGGCTGCGCCGAGGCGACGCACTTCCTCCGGATTCGGGTGGATGCTGTGGGCGATCCAGGTACGGTCGGTGAGCCACCCCCACTCGGCGAACTGATCGACCGGACGCCGGCCGTAACGCGCGACGCACCAGGCCTCCTCGTCCGGGTCCTCGGCCAGGTGAGTGTGCAACCGGACGTCCAACCGCGCCGCCAGTTCCGCACTGGCGACCATGAGCTCCGGGCCGACGTTGAACAGCGCACAGGGGGCGATCGCCACCTGCACCATCGCGTCGCGCGAGCGTTCGTGATGGGTCGCCACCAACCGCTCGCAGTCGGCCAGCACCTCGTCGGCATCCTGCACGAGCGACGGCGGGGGCAACCCACCGTCGGCGGTGGACAGGGTCATCGAGCCGCGGGTGGCATGCAGCCGTAGCCCCACCTCCCGGGCGGCCGTGATCTGCGCCGACCAGAGGTCTCCCCCGCTCCGCGGTGCGATGTAGAGGTGATCCGTGGTGGTGGTGGCGCCACCCAGGGCGAGTTCGATCAGCCCGACCCAGGTCGCCAGGTAGGAGGCCTCGGCGTCGATGCGCTCCC
Organism: uncultured Actinomycetota bacterium; assembly: GCA_963703165.1. GTDB lineage: Bacteria > Actinomycetota > Actinomycetes > Sporichthyales > Sporichthyaceae > JBQTKD01. Next base: position 4,702,889 of record OY969798.1, on the reverse strand, counting down.
ACAGTGGGTACAGCGCCTGCAGCCACCCGAACAGGTTGAGGTCCGTCGTCGGGCGGTAGGCCCGGGTCAGGTTCTGGAACATGTGGTGGTGGGTGTTGATCAGCCCCGGGGTGACCAGACAGCCGCTCGCGTCGCGCACCTCGGTCGCCGGCGGCGGGAGGTCGGCGGGACCACCGACGGCGACGACCACGCCCGCCCGGATCGCGACCCACCCGCCGGCGAGCTCTCGACGATCGTCGTCGCAAGTGACGAGGAGTTCGGCGTCCCGGACAAGAAGATCTACGGCCTCGTGCACCCGAGAAGTCTGCTCAGAGCCGGAAGGAGCTCGCCATCGGGGTCCCCACCGGCGGCGGCGGGAGCGGCGGGAGCGGTGGAGGCGGCGGCGCAGGGGGCTCGACCTCGCCGAGGTTCGGCAGCACCCGATCCAGCCAGGCGGGGCACCACCAGTTCCAGGTGCCGGCGATGCGCATGAACGCCGGGACGAGCATGGCGCGGATGATCGTCGCGTCGATCAGGACGGCGACGGCCAGCCCGAAGCCGAGCTGCTTGATCTCCGGGGCGGGGCAGATCATGAAGGCGCCGAAGATCGCGATCATGATCAGCGCCGCCGAGGTGATGACGCCGCCGGTCTTGGCCAGTCCGTTGACCACGGCCAGGTTGTTGTCGCCGGTGCGTTCCCACTCCTCGCGCATCCGCGAGACGAGGAAGACCTCGTAGTCCATCGGCGAACCCACGTTCGGCCAGGCGGCGCAGGCGCACCGTGAGGACACGGTCGCCGCTGCGCACGAGCAGCGCGGGCAGCAGGGTCAGGGCCATCACGACGCTGCCGGCCACCCCGAGCAGACCGGCGAAGGCGTACTTGCTCAGTGTCGGCGCATTGATCAGGCACATCGGCAGCAGCGCGACCATCACGGTCACGCCGGAGAACAACGCGGTTCGGCCGGCGGTGGCCATGGTCGTCGCCATGGCGGCCTCGACGCCCGCCGGTGACGGGCCCAGCCGCGCGCGTTCCTCCCGGAAGCGCCGCACGATCAGCAGCGCGTAGCCGATGCCGACGGCGACGCCGAGCATGACGACGCCGTTCTCGGCGAACACGTCGAAGGTGGTGAAGAAGCTCGCGCCGCCCAGGATGCCCAGCGCGATGACGGCCCCGGCCAAGCCGACGAGGATCGGCAGTCCGGCGGCCAGGATCGAGCCCAACGTCAGGAACAGCACCAGCAGTGCCAGCGGCAACCCGACCGCCTCGGCGAGCAGCAGACCCTTCTCCTCGGAGTGCAGCAGGTCGACGAAGAACGGGCTCTCCCCGTGACCCCGACCTCGACCCCGGCCGCGTCCAGCGCCTCGACATCCAGGCCCTCGAGGTCATGCATGAGCGCGGCCGCGGTGTCCTGCCGGTCGCCGGCGTTACCGGACAGCAGGACGGTCCGGTACGCGACCAGGCCGTCCCCGGAGGTGGCACCTCCGACCTCGACCGGTGGGATAGCCGCGACGCCGTCCGTGGCTCCCGCAATGCGGACCGCCTCGTCCAGAACCCGGCCGAGGGCGGGATCGCCAGGACCGCGCGAACCCGCGGAGACCACGACCAGCACGGCCTCCTGCGCGCCGAGCCGCTCCTCGATCGCCTGCGTGGCTCGGTAGGACTCGGATCCTGCGGTGTCGTAGGCGATACCGAGCAACCGGGCCAGGAACACGGGCGAGAGCAAAGCGAAGACGAAGAGCCCGGCGAGGGTGCTGCGCAGCACCAGCCGAGGCCGTCGAGCGACGAAGGATCCCCAGCGGCTCAGCACAGTGGCTCGGTCCTTCCGGCTGACCCCGTACGCGTTGACTGGACTCAGTGTCCGGTGCAGCGCGCCGCACCGTCGACGGAGCGTCACTGTTTGTCCCAAGAGGGTGGTCAGTCCGATTTGACCCAAAGGTGTACGAGGCCGTACCTCACGCTGAGGTGATCACTCTTAGTGTTCCTGATGTTGCAACGGGTGTCCGCGTTGCTCCGATGTGTCCGCCAGAACAACCGTAGATTCAAGACCTTCAGGGGTGGGGGAAATGAGGCCGAAGACCGTTGTCGTCAACACCGGTCTCGCACTGGTGCTGCTTGCTGCAGCAGTCGGTGCGGTGTTGCAGATCGACGACCCGGATGCTCCGGAAACCCCGGAGCAGACTGCGGTTGTCTTGCAGGGACCAGTGGCATCGACCGTGAGTACCACCGGCAACTTGAACGCGCCACGAACCGTGGGTGTGCCCTTCGCGGGCCAGCCCGGTCTGGTGAAGACCGTCGACGTCAAGGTCGGTGACACCGTCAAGAAGGGCGGGAAGCTCGCCAGCGTCGACGATCGCAATGCCCGTGCGCAGTTGCAGCACGCCAGGGCCTCCCTGCGATCGGCCGAGGCTCAGGTGCAGGCCGGCGAGGCACAGCTGCTCGCCGCCCGGGAGGGTCAGACCTCGCAGGAGGCCGAGCTCGACCGCGCGTCGGTTGCCTACGCCATCCAGCAGTTGGGCAACGCCCAGCTCGCCGTGGCCAACGCCCGACAGAAGCGTGCCGAGGTCCTGCGCGAGCAGAACGCCTTGGTGAACTCCGCCTCGGAGTCGCTGTCGCGTTCCCGCCGTCAGATCACACGCCAGTCCCAGGTGGCGATCTCCAGTGCTCGTCAGACCACCGACGACCTGATGACTGCACCGTCGCCCGATCAGGACGTGCAGACGAACTCCCGGCAGCGCCAGCGCTCGGTCACCGCGCAGAGCTCCAGTGCCGCCATCGACTCCGCCCGCGGTCAGTTGGTGCAGACCGAGGTACAGCGCAACTCCGCGTTGGTCGACGTCACGCAGGCGCTGAAAGCCCGCAAACACGAGGCGACGCTGGCTGCCCGTAACCTCTCGATTGCACGTGCGCAGTCGCGGGTCAATGCGCAGGGCGGTCGGGCCAGTCAGGTAGCGGCCGCGAGAGCGCAGATCGCTCAGGCCCAGGGTGCCGTCGCCGAGGCGCAGGCGCAGATGGCCGACGCCCGGATCGCGCTGGCCAATACGTACCTCACCGCGCCCTTCGAGGCGCAGGTCGTGGACGTCGCCGGTGGTGTCGGCGAGACCCCGGTCGGTGCGGTCCGCGGAACGACCAGCTCCTCGGTGGTTCCGGCCGGCCCGGGTTCGGCGGAGAATCGAAAGCCCGCTACCCAATCCGGATTCGTGATCCTGGCCGACATGACTACGAAGTTCGTCACAGCCGCGGTCAACGAGGCCGACGTCGGCAAGGTTGCCGTCGGTCAGCCGGCCTCTGTCACCTTCCCCGCCACCGGTTCCACGGTGAAGGGCACGGTGCAGGAGATCGAGCTGCAGGAGACGGTGGTCAACAACGTCGTCCAGTACAACGTCAAGATCGAGCTCGAGAAGTCCAACGAGAAACTCGGTCAGTCCGCCTCGGTCCAGATCGTCACCGCGAGCCGCGACAACGTCCTGTCGGTGCCCAACGCCTCCATCATCCGGGTGGGCGACCAGAGCATCCTGCAGGTCCGACGCGGAACCGGGAAGGACGCGCAGGAGATGAAGATCCCGGTCACCCCGGGTCTCGTCGGCGACTCGACCACCGAGGTCACCAGCCCGCTGCTCAAGCCGGGCGACGTCGTGATCCTCCCGGGTACGGGCAGTGGCAGTCGTAGCTCCGGCGTTCCGAGCCGGGGCCGGGGCGGAGGCGGGTTGAGGTGACGAACCCGGGCATGCGGCCCGCGGTCTCCCTGCAGAGCATCAGAAAGACCTATGGCGCCGGGGAATCCGTGGTCCACGCGATCGCCCACGTCGACCTGACCGTTCAGGTTGGGGAGTTCGTGGCGATCATGGGGGCCTCGGGTTCAGGCAAGTCGACGTTGATGAACATCGTCGGCTGCCTGGACGGCCCCAGCGCGGGTCGCTACCTGATCGACGGGGTGGACGTGCGTCGCCTCGACGAAGGTCAGCTCTCGATCATCCGCAACCGCAAGATCGGGTTCATCTTCCAGAGCTTCAACCTGATCCCTCGTACGACCGCGATGGACAACGTCGAACTGCCATTGGTGTACGCCCACGTCGGTCGACGTGAACGGCGCAGGCGGGCGATGGAGGCGCTGGACCGGGTCGGCCTCGCCGATCGCCGGGAGCACCTGCCCTCGCAGCTGTCCGGTGGTCAGCAGCAACGTGTCGCGGTGGCTCGTGCCATCGTCACCGACCCGGTGCTGCTGCTCGCCGACGAACCGACCGGTGCGTTGGACTCCAAGAGCACCGAGGACGTCCTGAACCTGTTCGACGACCTGTCGCGTTCGGGCCGCACGATCATGGTGATCACCCACGAGGACGAGGTCGGCAGCCGCGCGCAACGCGTCGTCCGGATGCGGGACGGTCGGATCATCTCCGACAAGCAGAATCCGTACCGGGATCTGTCCAAGGCGGTCGAGATCCAGCACCTCCACGACCCCTCGTCGCCGTTGCCCGACGATCCGCCGCCGATGACTCCTCCGCCTCCCCCGCCGCCGGCACCGGAGAGGTGGAAGCTGTGAGAACCGCGGAAAGCCTCCGGTTCGCGCTGCGCGGCATCGTCGCGAACAAGATGCGTTCGATGCTGACGTGCCTGATGATCCTGATCGGTGTCGCCTCGGTCATCACCCTGGTCGCGGTCGGTACCGGCTCGTCGAGAGACGTGCAGAAGTCGATCAGCAGGCTGGGCTCGAACACCCTGTTCGTGTTGCCCGACGCGCCGACCGGCGGCCGCGGTACCGGTCTGGCGGCGCAGTTGCGCCGATCACTGGGCATCCCGGGACCCTCGGTCACCGGAACGCAGACCCGTAAGGCGGTGTTGACCTACGAGGACGCCGAAGCGATCTCGGCTCTGCCCAGCGTCGACAAGGTCGCGCCCGGCACGCTGATGCAGCGGGTCACCATGCAGTACCAGAGCGCCTCGCACACCGCCGCACTGCTGATCGGCACCACGCCTGCGTTCCTGGACATCGACGAGACGGTCATCGCCACCGGGGCGGCGTTCACCGACGCCGACTACACCGACCACGCCCGCAAGATCCTCATCGGCCCGACGGTCGCCAGCAACCTCGGCGGTCAGGACCCCACGCAGCTCGTGGGCGAGGAGGTGCGGCTCAACGGCACCGGCTTCATCGTCGCGGGCATCCTCGGAGGCAAGGGCTACAGCGGCCAGCAGGACCTCGACGACCGGATCCTCGCCGTCGGCACCGCGGTCAACGACGCCCTCTACGGCTACTCGCCCTTGGGGTTGGGGCCGATCAGTGGCATCGCCGTCAAGGCCAAGACCCCCGATCTGGTCACCACCGTTCAGGGTCAGGTCACGCAGCTGCTCGCGCAGCGCCACGGCGTCACCCTGCTCAACGCCGACTTCATCGTCTTCAACGCCAGCTCGATCCTCGACGTGTCCGCGGACTCCAACCGCACCCTGACGATCCTGCTCGCGGCGGTCGCCGGCATCTCACTGCTCGTCGGTGGCATCGGCGTCATGAACATCATGTTGGTCTCGGTCACCGAACGAACACGCGAGATCGGTATCCGAAAAGCCATCGGCGCCGATCGCAAGGACATCATCGGCCAGTTCCTCGGCGAGGCGATCTTCCTCTCACTGGCCGGCGGTGTGCTCGGCGTGGGCGCCGGTTTCATCGCCACGCAATGGAAGATCGCCGGCACCGAGCCGGTGATCGCCCCCTATTCGATCTACCTGTCGCTGGGCGTCTCACTGGTCACCGGTCTGGTCTTCGGGCTCTACCCCGCCAGCCGCGCCGCCGACCTGCGCCCGATCGACGCCCTCCGGTACGAGTAAGGACGACGCCATGACCTCGCAGTCCGATCCGGGCCACGACCCGCAGATGCCGGGTGTTCCCTCGGCGCCGCCCACGCATCCCGCGCCGGGCGGCACGACGGCCACCATCGCCCCGCCCGACCCGGCAGGCGACGAGGACGACATGCCCCTGCCCAAGGGCAGAGGTCCGGCGTCCACCAAGGTCCTGGTCGTCCTGGTCCTGATCGCCTTCGCGTTCCTCTCCGGGGCCTGGGCGCAGAAGAAGAACGACGCGGGCATGATCCGCCCGCCCAAGGGTCCGCTGGCCGCCATGTCCGGAGCGCTCGGCTCCGCAGGTGGCGCCCCCGGCGGCGCCGGCGATCCGGCAGCCGCCGCGGTCGCCGCGGCGATCGCCGCCGGCGAGAAGCCGGTCCTGGCCGCCGCGCAACTCAAGGGCACCATCGTCTCGATCAACGGCACCGAGGTGACCATCAAGGACGCCAACGGTGTCGAGCGCAAGGCCAAGACGTCCGCGCTGAGCTACATCGCCAAACCCGCGCCGCTGGAGTCCTACGCCCCCGGCACCTACGTGTATGTCCTGGGCCAGCCCGCCGCCGACGGTTCGTTCACCGCCCTCGCCGTGGTGCAGGACGACCCGCCCAAGCCGGTCGACCCGGCCAAGCCCGGCGGTGCCCCGGCGGCGCCCAACCCCGGGGGCGCACCGTGACGCAACGAATCGTGCGGGTGCTCATCTCCGAGCGCCGCGCCCTGTACGCCGCGGCGTTGCACACGCTGCTCTCGCTGGAACGCGACATGCAGGTCGTCGCCACCTTGATGAGCGACGTCGACATCGCCGCGGCCGCGAACCGGACCCGGGCCGACGTGGCCCTGGTGGACGTGGACAACAGCCTGCTCGACCCCGCGGCCCTGTGTTGCCCGCTTCGGCGCGGGGCTCCCCTGTGTCGGATCATCGCGCTGACCGAGCACTACCTACCGGGTCCGCAGGTGCGGGTGTGGGCGACTCAGGCCGAGGGTCTGGTCAGCAAACACTCGGTGTCCGCCGTCCTGGTGGAAAGCATCCGCCGGGTGATGACCGGAGAGGTCGTCATCGACCCCCGTTTCGCGGCGGCGACTGCCTCCTCCGACAATGCAACCTTGACGCTGCGTGAGCTGGATCTTCTTCGTCACGCGGCGCACGGACATTCGGTCAAAGAGTTGGCCGCGCGACTTTCCCTGTCGGACGGAACAGTGCGCAACTACCTGTCCCGGATCAACGCCAAGCTCGGTGCCCGCAATCGCATCGAAGCGATCCGGATCGGCCGCGACTCCGGCTGGTTGTAGAACGGATTCGTACTGTCCTGAATTTGTTTCGTCTCCACCTGTCAAGATTTCTGTGGAGCATTGCGCACACGCAAAAGACGGGCCCCCGCCGGGTTACGGCGAGGGCCCGTCGACCAGTCGTCGCTGGCCAATAACGGACTGAAGTCCGAACTTAGATGGAGATGCCGCTCAGCAGGGTGCCAAGCACGCCGCCGAGGCCGACGACCGCGGTGAGGGCGGTGCCGAGGACAACGCCGAGCGCGCCGAGGGCGGTGCCGAACAGGCCGGCGAAGAGGGTACCGAGGTTCATGATAGCTCCCGAACAATGTGATCCATGGATGCACGACCGACTCGAGTGGTGTCGATGCCGTTCGCGCTTTACCTGACGGGGCTAACAATTGCGCGGCCGCAGATGGGCGGACCAGTGCCATTTGTCATCAATGATCTAGACCTGCCCCACATTGCAATACGCAACGGTCAAGTCACGCAGCGTGATCATCTTCTTTCGGGAGTCTTTCTCTCCCTCGAAGCCGAGCTAGGGGCCCTCATTGCCATTCACTCGATAACCTTTCGCGGTGACCGACACCCTTGTGCGCCAACACGCATTCAAAGACCTCATCCAGACCACGATCGTCCGGTCTGTCTTTCTCTTCCTGCCCGCGTGGACGCTCAACTTTCCGCACGCCTGGGCGTTTCTCGCCGTGACGTTCGTCGGCGATCTGACCACCAAGCTCTATCTGGTGCGCAACGACCCCGACATGATTCAACGGCGCCGCAACGTGAAACTCGCCGACGAGGCACGCGGGTACCAGAAGTTCGCGCAGGCCTCCATCCAGTTGCTGTTCCTCGGCACCCTGGCCGTGAGTGCGCTCGACCATCGCAATGACTGGTCGTCGGTGCCCGATGCCGTTTCCGGGGTCGGTCTGGCCCTCGTCGCGGTCGGGCTGTACATCGTGTTCCTCGCGCAGCGGGCGAACACCTTCGCGAGCACCAATGTCGCCCTGCACGAGGGCCACCAGGTCATCTCCACGGGCCCCTACGGCCGGGTGCGTCACCCGATGTACAGCGGGCTGATCACGCTGATGCTCGGCGCTCCCCTGGCCCTCGGCTCGTGGTGGGGGCTGGCCTGCGCGGCCGGCTTCATCGTGTTGCTGGCCGGACGGATGGCCGACGAGGAAAAGTTCTTGGCCACGAGCCTGGCCGGGTACCGCGAGTACACCCAGCGAGTGCGCCACCGGGTCGTTCCGCTGGTCTGGTAGACCATCGGGCAACTCCCCTGCGGACGTGCCGGGCCCTCACCGTGTTGTGGTCGGTGAGGGCCCGTCACATGTCTGGCTGCTGAGCCCTTGCCTAGATGCTGAGTCCGCCGAGCAGGCTGCCGAGCAGACCGGTGACGAGGTTCAGAATCGGGCCGAGAAGGCCGGTGACGGTGCCGAGCAGACCGCCGAGAAGTCCACCGAGATCCATGTCTAACTCCCGTGATTGTGCGTGACCCAATGGGATCGCCGAACAGGTTCCCGGCTCGAACATCGACCCGTCGAACCTGCGAGCGCCTTACCTGACGGCATCACCTTTGCGCAGCCGCAACGATCTTTGCGAGATGACATATGTCATCAAGATCAACTAGTTGCCAAGACCACTTCAGGTGCTCCCACAGCTACTCATCGTGATCACCGCGAGCACACACAGACGGACCCCCACCGTCATCGGTGAGGGTCCGTTCGAGTTCTGACGCCGACTCAGTCGACGCAGCGAATTACAGACCGAGGCTGCCCAGAAGGCTGCCGAGCAAGCCGTCAACGGCGACGACAATCGGTCCAGCGACCTGCTGAACGAAGTTGAGAACGGCCTGAAGAAGAGTGGTGAGACCCATGACGACTCCCGAACGATAGTGGCTCTGTGGTGACGAACATGTGTTCGAGTCGGTCTTGCTCGGCTCGAACCTGCAACGGTTTACCTGACAGGCATAACAATTGCGCGACCGCAGGCCCCTTGGTGAGTGCTATCTGTCACCAATTACCACCATCAGTACACATTGGCTATATGCATTCGAGAAGTTGCGCATCGTGATCATGCCGGAAGATATTTCTCGCAGCACAACTCACAATTGACGATTCGATTTACTGAACGTGCAACCGGGCGTGATAAACGGGCCGCTCAGGCGTCGTCGCGGAGCAGCCGGTAGACGGCGCCGGCGAACAGGGCGCCCACCCAGGCCGCAGCGACCAGGAACGCCGCGAAGGCGGAGGTGATCTGGTTCTGGCCGAGGCTCGGAGGCGACCAGAACGCCTGACCGGCGGCCCCGAAGAGGTACGGGGTGGCCTGGTCGAACCAGGCGCCGGGCAGGAGCGCGAACAGCAGTGGCAGGAGGAAGAGAATGCCGACGAGGGCGGAGATCGCGCCCGCGGTGTGGCGCAGCAGAGCGCCGAACGACATCCCCATGATTGCCACGATGACCAGGTAGATGGGGCCGCTGAGGATCACGTGCATCACGTAGGGCTCATCGAGGCCGACGTTCAGCCCCTCGCCGGACAGCAGCGTCTGGGCGAGGAAGAAGGAGGCGACGATCGTCACCAGGCTGACGACGCCGACGACCACGGTCAGCACGACGAGCTTGGCCCACAGCACGGGGGTGCGCCGAGGCACGGCGGCGAGCGTGGAACGGATCATTCCGGTCGAGTACTCGTTGCTCGTCGTGAGCACCCCGAGCACCCCGACCGCCAATTGCGCGAGCCCGATGCCCGACAGCGGGTCGGTCCCCGGCCGGAACGTGGCCTGCTCGAGCGGATTCATCGTGTCCCACTGGGAAGACACGACCGCACCGACGATGACGGCCAAGCCGACGATCAGCACGACGGCCGTGCCGAGGGTCCAGGCGGTGGATCGCAGCGAGTACAGCTTGGTCCACTCGGCCCGGATGACCCGGACCTGCGTGACCGCCATCCCCGGCAGGCCGCCCACGGTGCGGTCGCCGGCGTGCCGGCGCTCGGCCGCGTCGATCCGGCGCGTGACGAAGGTGTCCCCGACCTTCGCCTTGGTCCGGCGGGCCTCGCCGACCACGCGGGCCGGGAACTGCACGAGACCCGGACGTTCGCGCAGCAGAAGAATGGCGGCGCCGACACCGACGGCCAGGCCGAACGCGAGGCAGGCCAGCCCGTAGGCACGCCAGGCCTCGCCGGAGTCGGAGACGGCGGTGAGCATGCCGGCCACGAAGAGCAGCGCGGCGCTGTATCCGGCCAGCGCCCACCCGCGACGACGCGACAGTCGCAGGTTCTCTTCCTCGCTGCGGCGCACCGGTGGCCGGCTCACGATGTCGAGTGAGGCAGAACTGGACACGACCATCCCCCAAAGCTCAGTACTGACGACATCATCGGGCCGGGTCGGTCCTCGGATCCGCCGGGCGGGGCACCGCGACCTGGCCGGCGTGATACTCCACGGCGTCCGCAGTCATGGCCATGAAGGCGTCCTCGAGGGAGGCCTGCTGGGCACCCAATTCGTGCAACGGGATCTGGTGGCGGAACGCCAGGTCGCCGACGGCCGCGACGCTCATCCCGCGGACCACGAGCACCTCTGGCTCCAGTGGGTCGGTCTCGACCTCGACTGCCGCCTCGCGCAACAGCACCGCGAGTGCATCGGCCTTCGGTGAACGGACGCGCACCACGTCGCTCGACGCGCTCGCGATGAACTCGGCGACGGTGGTGTCGGCGATCAATCTGCCCTTGCCGATCACGATCAGGCGAGTGGCGGTCAGCGCCATCTCGCTCATGAGGTGCGAGGAGATGAATACGGTGCGGCCCTCGTCGGCGAGGAAGCGCAGCAGTTCGCGAACCCAGCGGATGCCTTCGGGATCCAGTCCGTTGACCGGCTCGTCGAGCACGACCGTCGCGGGGTCACCCAGCAGCGCCGAGGCGATACCGAGGCGCTGGCCCATGCCGAGCGAGAATCCGCCCGCCCGTTTCCGTGCGACGTCACTGAGGCCGACGAGGTCGATGACCTCGTTGACCCGACGCTTGGACACCCCGTTGGTCTGGGCGATCGCCAGCAGGTGGTGATAGGCGGACCGGCCCTGATGCACGGCCTTCGCCTCGAGCAGGATGCCCAGCTCGGCCATCGGCGCCGGGGACTGCCGGTAGCGGCGCCCGTTCACCCGCACCGTCCCCGTGCTCGGGCTGTCCAGACCGGCGATCATCCGCATGGTCGTGGACTTGCCGGCACCGTTGGGCCCAAGAAACCCGGTGACCGTGCCTGGCGGGACGGTGAAGGACAGGTTCGCCACGGCGACCCGCTCCCCGTACCTCTTCGTCACACCGCTGACCTCGATCACAGACGCTCCTCCCGGGACGACGCTACGACGCGCGCGGTGAAGGGCGCTACGCGCTCAAGATCAAGGATCTTCCCGTGACCATGCTTTGCCGCGAACTGACCGCCCGACATGTCTCTTTTGCCGCCATGTGGCCGCAACACGGCCATAAGGGCCTGCCGAGCGTGTTATAGAGCCTCTGCGAAATGCTCCCGGACCGGCAGGCCATCGACGGCTGCGCCCAGCGTCATTCCAGCTCCGCGAAACCGCAATTTGAATTGTTCGGTCGAATTACCAGTAAGACACCAAGATCATCTTTGGAATGGCGCCAGAATGCAGAATGTAGGTCATCGAATTACCAAGATCATCTTGGGTGCGCCCCGGGTGGTCGGTAAAGAGGTTCACGTGCCCTACGATCGCCCCCGCGCGCGCTCCCCGCGCTGCCGCGACCTACGCCCCGCGCCGCGCCGGCCACCGGTGACGGCCCCGCTGATGCGCCGTCACGAGCTTCGGCCACGCTGAACTGCCGCCTGACGTGCAAAAACGCAGTGGGGGCGCCCCCCGGAGGGAGCGCCCCTACTGACTGACGTTCGACCAGCTGATTACAGCTGGATCGACGCGTACAGGTTGCTAACACCGATCTGCAGCAGGCCGAGCAGGTTCAGGCCGAGCTCGCCGATTCCAAGAAGAACACCCATGACAAACTCCCGTGGTGACGGTATCCAACGACTGGTTTTTTGGTGGCTTTCCTGAACTCCCTGAACCGCAGGATCACTGCTTATCAGGAACTCTTCGGTCGGCCTCGCAGGAAGATCATTGCCCGGTCGCATATGTGGCAGATAGTGCTGTTTGTCATCGAATTTTAGATGCCCATTACCTCTCCGTAATTGCATGATCACGAGGAGTAGCAAGGCCTCCTGAACGCATTAGTCGGGGTGTTCAGGGAATGCCTCACGAGAATCTGATTCGGCTATTCGGGCCCGGACATGCCTCCGCCCGGTGGGTGATCCACCGGGCGGAGGCCTTGCGTCAGGACGTATCAGCGCTCACGCACCTCAGGCCTACTTAGAGGTGTTCACTTCGTTCAACGTCCTGCGATCGCCTCGGGAGAGCAAACGCTCGTTCCTCGCGCTTGCTCTCCGCTCGGCTCACTTGGACGTGTAGATGACGTACTGGTCCTCGTCAGGCTCGAAGCCGGACGGCGAGCCGTCGGGGTTCGAGACCGTGTTCGTGGACGTGTACTTGTACATGAACTCGCGACCCTGACCGTTCTCGTTGCTCCAGTTATCGCCGCTGCGCTCGCTGGCGATGTACTGGAACTTCTGGTCGAGCGAGGCGTCGGCCTTCCAGGTCGTGCCGTTACCCAGCACGTCCATCATCCGCTCACGGGTCAGGTTCGCCCCGGTCTCCTTGGCGGCCTGCGCGAACACGTTCACCGCGACGTAACCGGCCTGCACGATGTGGTGGTTCGTACCGCGGTTACCACGCGCGTACTTCGACATCGTGGACATGAACTCCGGACCCCACAGCTTGTAGGTCGTGTTGGTCCAGTAGCGGTTGGTCGGGTGCTTGCCGAAGATCGAACCCAACACCTCAGCCGCGAGGTGGTTACCCGAGATGCCCTTGGGCGGGTAGTAGTTCTGCTGCGCGGCCTCGACCATGAACTTCGCCATCGTGGCCGGGTTGATCACGTAGTGAATGATGTGCTCAGGGTTGGCCGAACGCATCGCCAGGATCTGGGAGGACATCGAGGTCTCCGAGATGGAGACGTCGGCCTTCTTGACCATCTTCGAGCCCGAGGCGTCCATGATCTTCTGGACCTCGTTGCACGCCAGCTGCATCTCCGGGCTGGTCAGACAGATCAGACCGTAGGTCTTGGGCTTGATGACGTTCTTCGCCCAGTTCGCCCCGGCCATCGCCTCGTGGATCATCGACATGTGCGTCGGGAACATGTACGGGTCCTGCCACTCAGTCTGGCTGTAGGCCCACGCCCCGACGTACGGGAGCTTGTACTGCTTGAGGTCGTCGTGGATCGAGGCGGTCGCCCAGTCGACGCCGGTGATCAGGGAGAAGATCTTGTCCTGACCGACGAGCTTCTTGATGCACGCCTTGGCGCGGGAGACTTCACCCGGGCCGTCGTCACAGTCGACGATGGCGATGCGACGACCGAGGACACCGCCGCGGTCGTTGATGGCAGTGGCGGAGGCGAGGTTACCGCGGACCTGAGGGGCCGTCAGCACGTTACCGAGCGCCATGCCGTGCATGTTGATCGAGCCGAGCTTGATCTCGTCCTTGGTGACACCGACGTCCGTGGCGCCACCCTTCTGCGCGGCGATCTTGTCGTTCGAGGCCTTCTCGGAGCCGGACTCGGTCGACTTGACCTTCGTGGTGGACTTCACACCGCTCTTCGAGGACGTGGTGCTGGCGCCCTTGTCCGCCGCGCCGGCCGAGGACGACGACGCTGCGTCTGCGGCGGGCTTGCTTGCCGCTTCGGGAGCCGCGGCGGTTGCGCCTGCTGCCTTCTTCGCTGCCTTCGGCGCCTTCTCGGCGGCCTTGTCCGCGGTGGAGGACCCCGCGTCAGCGGCTCCGCCGGCGGAATCAGAAGCCGCAGCTCCTGCGTCCGCTGCTGCTTCGGGGGCCTGCTGGGCAGCGGTTTCGCTGCCGCCGCCACTGCCGCAAGCGGCCAGCACAAGGCCTGTCGCTGCCACGACTGGCACCAGCTTCATCGTGCTTGTCCAGCGTCTCACCTGCACGCTCCTTAATCGCCGACAGGATGCGCCTGTCGGTGCTCGGGACTGTTCTTTGCCGGGATCACCGCCGGGGGTATTGGGAGCACCCATTCGGCGGCGCACTGGCTTCCTTCCCTGAGAAAACAGAAGAAACCCCCAAGAACGGCGTTGGAAACATCCGCGACGGTAGGCGCCCAGGTTCCTCTCAGCCGGTCTTGATCTGGCCCACAAGTCATACCCAGCGCCATAGTGACGTGATGTCAGACATGCCTCCGCCCGGTGGAGGTGATCCACCGGGCGGAGGTCTTCTTCATGAAAGGTCGCGCTCAGGAGCTGTGCTCCGGATCACTTACTTGGACGTGTAGATCTCGAACTGATCCGGGTCCGGCTCGAAGCCCTGCGGCGAACCGTCGGGGTTCGAGACCGTGTTTGTCGAGGTGTACTTGTAGATGAACTCGCGACCCTGACCGTTGTTCTTGTTCCAGTTGTTACCGGTCCGCTCGGACTGGACGTACTGGAAGCGCTGGTCGAGCGAGGCGTCGGACTCCCACACGGTGCCGTTGCCAAGAACGTCCATCAGACGCTCACGGGTCAGGTTCGGCCCGACCTGCTTGGCGGCCTGGGCGAAGATGTTGATGCCCGCGTAGCCGGCCTGCACGATGTGGTGGTTCGTGCCACGGTTACCACGGGCGTACTTGTTCATGGTCGCCATGAACTCCGGACCCCACAGCTTGTACGTGGTGTTGGTCCAGTAACGATCGGTCGGGTGCTTGCCGAACAGCGAGCCCAAGCACCTCAGCCGCGAGGTGGTTACCCGAGATGCCCTTCGGCGGGTAGTAGTTCTGCTGCGCCGACTCGACCATGAACTTCGCCATCCTCGACGGGTTGATCACGTAGTGAATGATGTGATCCGGGTTCGCCGCGCGCATCGCGAGAACCTGGCTCGACATCGAGGTCTCCGAGATCGAGACATCGGCCTTCTTCACCATCTTGGCGCCCGAGGCATCCATGACCTTCTGGACCTCGTTGCACGCCAGCTGCATCTCCGGGCTGGTCAGGCAGACCAGACCGTAGGTCTTGGGCTTGATGACGTTCTTCGCCCAGTTCGCGCCGGCCATCGCCTCGTGGATCATCGACATGTGGCTCGGGAACATGTAAGGGTCCTGCCACTCAGTCTGGCTGTAGGCCCACGCCCCGACGTACGGAAGCTTGTACTGCTTCAGGTCATCGTGGATCGAGGCAGTCGCCCAGTCCACACCGGTCACCAGGGAGAAGATCTTGTCCTGACCGGCCAGCTTCTTGATGCAGGCCTTGGCACGCGAGACCTCGCCGGGACCGTCGTCGCAGTCAATGATGTTCATCCGACGGCCGAGGATGCCGCCGCGGTCGTTGATGGCGGTGGCGGTGGCGGTGGCGGAGGCGGAGGCGGAGGCGGAGGCGGAGGCGAGGTTACCGCGGACCTGAGGGGCCGTAAGAACGTTACCGAGCGCCATGCCGTGCATGTTGATCGAGCCGAGACGGATCTCGTCCTTGGTGACGCCGGTGTCGGTGGCACCACCCTTCTGCTCGGCGATCTTCTCGTTCTGCGCCTTCTCGGACGCCGATTCAGAGCCCTTGACCTTGGTGATGTCCTCCGCGGTGCCTTTGGCAGCCTTCTTGGAGGTGTCCTTCCTGGTCACCGAACCGGAGCCCGAGGACTTCGCCGCGGAGCCGGCGCTCTTACCGGTGCTCGGTGCAGTGCTGTCCGAACCTGCGGAGGACGCCTTGGGGGCACCCCTCGCGGTGGTCTTCGAGCTGCTCGGGGCGGCCTCCGTGGCGCCCTTCTCCGCAGAGGACGCGGCTGCGCCACTGTCGGGGGCTGCCTCGGAAGCGGAAGCTCCCGCGTCAGCAGCCGCACCCGGCTCCTGCTGGGCAGTGTTCTCGCTACCGCCGCCGCTACCGCAAGCGGCCAGTACCAGGCCCGTCGCTGCCACGGCGGGCACGAGCTTCATGGTGTGGGTCCAGCGTCTCAAGCTGCACACTCCTTAATCGTCGACAGGAAACGCCCGTCGACTTCGGGACTTGTTGTACAAGGCAGCCCGTCCGGGCCGCGCCTCAGCGGCCCTTCCGAGCGCGGGATCCGCTGCTGAACGAGGATCCGTACCGCCTGGTCTGGGAGAGCCCCATCCGGCGGCGAACTTTCTAGCTTTCCCTGAGAAAATCGGAAGAACCGAGTAAGAAGGGGGTGAAGATGCCCCCGTACGGGGACCAACCCGCGTGCCTGAGTGACGGTCAGAATCTCGCCGGCAATTGCCTGACCGTCAGCCGAACGGACCATCCACGCATCCTCCGGACGACCTGTTTCCCGGCTGCGATGCAACGCGCCACCCCCGGACGGCGTCCGACCGATACGCCCTGTCCGTCCGAGGAGGTGCCACGGCGTGCTGCGCCAACGTCGCTCGCCCGAGCAATCCGAGACCTCGACCGAGGATCGCGGCGCCGCTCTGACGGCCGCCGTCCTCGCCGCGGCCGGCGGAGACGAGGTCGCCTTCATCGTCGTCTACCGGACGGTTGCCGCCGGCCTGGTGCGCTACCTCGGCGCGCTCGTCGGCTCCGAGGCGGAGGACGTCGCGGCCGAGGCGTGGCTGCAGATCGTGCGGGACCTGCCGAAGTTCTCCGGGGACGGGCGGGCCTTTCGCGCCTGGAGTGCGACCATCGCGCGCAACCGGGCGCTGGACCACCTACGCCGTGCCCGTAGTCGCCCACAACTGTCCGACCTCGAACTCGACGCGGTACCGGAACCGATGGCGTCCGATGACGTACTGGAAGCGGTGGCCGAACGGATCAGCACCGATCGTGCGCTGGCACTGATCGCGACGCTGCCCCAGGACCAGGCGGAGGCCGTGCTGCTGCGCGTCGTCGTGGGACTGGACGCTCAGAGCGCGGCTGACGTGCTCGGCAAGAAGGCCGGAGCGGTGCGTACCTGCGCCTCACGGGGCCTGGCGCGGCTGGCTCAGGTGCTCGCCGAGGAGCCAGGTGTGACAGAAATCCAGGCCGATGCGCTGAAGGAAGTGAGATGAACACCGAGCCGATTCCCCCGTTCCGCTCCGACGCCCCGTCGGAGCGCCTCGCCGAGCTGCTGCAGGCCGCGGCCGCGCCGGCGTCCCCCGCGGACATGCGGGGTGAGGCTGCCGCGCTGGCAGCGTTCCGGGCGGCTCGGCGAGAAGTCCACGACCCGAGGAGCGTTCCCTTCATGAACCGTGTCGCCCGCGTACTCACCGTCAAGGCCGCCGCGCTGACCATCGCCGTCACCGGAATGGGTGGCGTCGCACTGGCAGCCGGCACCGGCGCCCTTCCCGTCCCGTCGGACACCCCGATCGTCGGCTCGGAAGCGAAGGCCGCGAAGAAGGCCAAGGCGGAGAAGGCCGCCAAGGAGACCAAGGTCCGGGACTGGAGCGGACTGTGCACCGCGGCCACCGAGGGCAACGCGCTGAAGAACCCCGGCAAGGCTGCCGACAGCACCGCGTTCGCGCGCCTCATCACGGCCGCCGGCGGACCGGAGCAGGTGTCCGCCTTCTGCCTCGGCATTCTCGGCACCACTCCTGTCGCGCCGGTCGAGAGCCCGGTCACCGCGGCGGAGGAGGACGGCGAGAACGGCAAGGCGACCGCTCCCGGCCAGCTGAAGGAGGACGGCCGGCCTGCCGCCGGCAAGGGCAAGGCGACCGCTCCCGGCCAGCTGAAGGAGGACGGCCAGCCTGCCGCCGGCAAGGGCAAGGCCACCGCCCCCGGCCAGGTCAAGAAGGCAGCAGGCGACGACACCGACGCCGACGACACCGATGCCAAGATCGGCAAGGGCCACGCGAAGGTCGAGCAGCCGCACAAGAACGGCGCGAAGCACGGCGACGTCTCCCCGTCGTCGGCGCCGGCGGTCTGACCGACAGCTCGACAGTGAATGGCCGGGCGGTGGTGGCCGCCCGGCCATTCACCATTCCTGTCGGAGGGTCAGATGCCTTGGTCAGGAGCGGTTCCGAGCGTGCGGGCCATGCCCCGCTCGACTGCGCTGATCAGGTACGGACGCAGGTCCGACGCCGCGATGATCGTGTGTACCGAGCCGACCTTCTGCGCCCGACGGATGTCATGGATGCTCTCGAACTCGTCCGCGACCTCCCCGAGCTTCTCGATCCGCACGGTGTTGCGCAGGTCGGCGAGCTCCACCCGCAAGGCCGCCGCCGCCGAACCCTCGGCAGCGGCCAGCGCCGCCTCGAGCTCCTTGATCCGGGGGTCCGAGTTGGTGCGCTTGCGCACCTCACCGACGAACACGATGGCCGCCGCCGGCGCACCACCGAGCACCGAGGCGTAGGAGCCTTCGACGGCGATGACCTCCATGTTCTCGTTCAACGCGCCGGAGAACACCACGAAGGCACCACCGTGGTAGCGGGAGATGACGGTGAAGACGATCGGGCCGTCGAAGTTCACGATGGCCCGGCCGATCTCGGCGCCGAGTTCGAGCTGGGTGTTGCGCAGCGACTCCGGTGAGCCGTCGAAG
Source organism: uncultured Actinomycetota bacterium (assembly GCA_963703165.1). Taxonomy (GTDB): domain Bacteria; phylum Actinomycetota; class Actinomycetes; order Sporichthyales; family Sporichthyaceae; genus JBQTKD01. The sequence continues at coordinate 4,684,260 of OY969798.1, read as the reverse complement.
CCGGAGAGGTTCGCCAGCACCACCAGCGGACGCACACCGCTGGCGGCGTTGATGGCGCGCGCGGTCTTCTTCGACGACATCGGGAACAACGTGCCGCCGGTCCAGATGTCCGGTCCGTCCTTGGGTAGGTAGCCCCGACGCGGGATCGGCTTGGACTCGATGCCGATCAGCTGCACCGGGATACCGCCGAGGTGCGCGTCGAACACCACCGAGGTGTCCGCGTCGGCCATGCCGGCCCACCGCTCCATCACCGCGTGATCGGCGTCGGAGACCGCACGCATCACGGTGCGGATGTCGAAGGGCTTCTTGCGTTCGCCGTTCTTCTCCTCCGAGAAAATGTCCCCGACCCGGGTGAAGTCGCTGCCTGGGTGCACATGCGGGTAGTCGCGCACATCCCGCTCGCGCGGGTCGGTCGTCGAGGCCTGACGGGGGAAGCGCTCCCCCGGCGCCCGGTAGGCGTGCTCGTAGTGGGTGAAGAGGATGTGGATGGCGGCGGTCATGTTCGGCGCCCAGTACTGCGCCTGACCGTTCGGGCCCATGACGCGGTCGTAGCCACCGATGCCGAAGTTGTCCTCGGCGGAAACACCGCCCGCGTAGTCCAGTGAGTGCTTGCCGGTCAGCACCATCGCCGAGTCCGGCGTCATCACCAGGATGCCCTTGGTGTGCATGAGCATCGTGGCTTCGGCGTTCCAGTACGGCTGGGCACCGACGTTGATGCCCGCGACGACGACGTTGACCTCGCCGCCGGCCTGGGTGAACTCGATGATCCGGCGCAATGCACGGGAGACCCAGTCCATGTTCTCCGTGCCGGATTCCATGGAGATGCGGGCACCGGAGGACAGGGCGAACCACTCGACGGGGTAGCCCTTGGACTCGGCCAGGTCCAACGCGGCGCAGACGCGGTGGCACTCGGCCTCGGCCACCGAGCCCAGAGACTTCGTCGGGTCGCCGAGCAGGATCACCCGGGTCATGCCCTCCGGGTAGCGCTCGGTCGGGGTCGTGACCAGGCCCGCGACGATGCCCGCCTTGTTCTTGCCGGGGGCACGACGCACCGGGACGAGCGTCCCGTCGTCGTCGAGATCGTGCTCGACGAAGTTGCCGTTCTCGCCGACCAGCATCTTGACGAGTTCGTAGGGATAGATGGTGCCGCGGGCGGCCGAGGAGCGCACCTTCATCGCGTACTCGTCCAGCGGCGGGAGCGGCTCCTTCGGCCGTTCGGTGACCGAGATCTGCACGCCTGCACCGTGGCGGTAGGAGATCAGCACCGCGACCTCGTGGGCCTCGACGTTGTCCGCCTCCTGCAGCCGACCGACGACCATGACCTCCTCGAGGCCCGCACCGGCGGTCATGGGAACCAGGTTGCGCACCACGTGGTGCATCTCCGCCAGCGGCACCTTCGCGGTCGGGGCGACCGAGAGCACGATGCGGTTGGACTCCGCACGTCGCTTTGCCGGCAGCTGCGAATGCTCCGCCCGGATCGCCTCCACGCAACCACCGAGGACGCGCTCCACCGTGGGCACGGCCAGCACTCGGCCGGCCGCGTCGCGCAACGGGTGGACGTCGCGGATCTCGCCGAGGGCGATGAGTCGTTCGTCCTCCGGGTTCTCCCGGCCGACGGCCCTGAACAGGTAGACACCCTCGTCGGCAGGCAGGCGGGTCAGTTCGAAATTCTTCAACCGAGCCAGGTCCAGGCGCTGTGCCACCAGCGGGTGCAGGCCGCGGATGAGGCGGTCCTCCTGGAGGCTGCCCTCGATCGGACGGAACGTCAGATAGTGCGCCCGTGCGGCAAGTTCGCCCGCGACACCGATGGTGACGCGACGCAGCGTGTCCGGCAGCGGTAGCTCCGCGAGAGCGTCCCGCAACGCCGCGGCGACCTGGCCCTGGTCGGCGGGGGCGTCGGCCCAGGACAGGTAGATGTCCACGACCAGCGTGCGCGGCTCGAAGGCCGCGGTGCCCTCCGCCACCTCGGCGACCGATGCGGCCAACGCCGCAAGTTCGCTGAAGTCGCCGACGGTGTTGATCAGATAGAGCCGATTCGCGTTGAGCTCGAAGTCGGCGGTGACCATCTGGCGCAGACCGTGCTCGAACAACCGCACGTTCTCCAGCTCGCGGGAGCGGTAGTACCGGCGGGTCAGGACCTCCAGCAGCGGACCGAGGTCGGCCGTACCGGTGCCGATCCACTCGCTCATCAGCCCGATGACCGGCTCCGGGGAGACGACCATCGCTTCGACGCGGTCGGCCCGGTCGGGCGCGGCCGGGTTCTGCACGAGGTACCCGAGCTGCTCCCGGACGCGGGAGATCTCGGACTGGCGGGCCGCCATGTGCAGCGGCTTGTCGAAGTAGCGGTAGCGCACGGCCCGGGCCACGTCGGCGATCACCGGGTAGCGAATCTGAGTGGCCACCACGAGCCGCTCGAGAACCTCGGCGAGGGCGTCGTGCGCCGCGGTGACATCTGCGACGTCCATCCAGCGCTCGAGCATCGCGTTGACGACCGGTACCTGCGACTCGGTGCGCTCCAGAGCCAGGAACACGCGGAAGACAGCGTCCTTGAGGCGCCCCGTGGGCTCCAGGTCGGACACCCCGTAGTGGGCCAACACCCGGGTCAGGCGCGTGCGGAAGGAGTCCGGCAGGCCTTCGCGCTCCAGGTCGAGGGACTGCAGGTAGGAGTGCAGATGCTCGCGCGGGCTGTGCACACGCGTGTCGGAGTGCTCCTCCTCGGCCACCGGCTTGTTACGCGACATCTCGGCGACGTCGGCGAACACGGTGAGCAGACTCAGCTCGGCGGCGAGCAGTTCCGCGTCGTCGGCAGGTAGCGACTTGCGCACCGCGGAGTAGTCGGAGACCAGCGCCCGGCCGTCCTTGGCGGTGATGTCGTAGCCGGTGACCAGGGCGCGCAGCGAACCCAGCAGTTCGGTGGCATGGGTACGCGGGTCGACCTCGGTGGCGCCGTCCGTCTCGAAGGCCACCACGGGGGCGTCCGACGGGCCGGTGTCGGTGGAGTCCGGGTCGATGCGCATGCAGCGGGGTGCCCGCGGGGACCTGCGAGTTGGCGACGGCGAACACGTCGCGCACCCGCCCGGAGACCGGCGCGAGGATCGGGGTCTCCATCTTCATCGCCTCGAGCACGGCGACGGTGGCCCCGGCCTCGACGGTGTCCCCGACCTTGACCGGCAGCGAGACGATGACCGCGGGTGCCGAGGCACGGATGACGCCGCCCTCGTCGCGGGCGACGCGGTGGCTGATGCCGTCGACCTCGACGAGGTGATCGGCCGCCCCACGTGCGAGCACGATCCGGTGGACCTTGCCGGCGACGGAGAGCCGGAACAGGAACCGGCCCTGCCGGTCCACCCGGGCCTCCACGCTCGTGCCCGCCACAGTGATCCGGTACCGGTTCGGCGCGAGCTGATTGACCGTCAGTTTGTAGTTCTGACCGCGGTACCGAACCTCGACGTCGCGACCGATGGCGTGATTGGCCTGCGGGCGACCGCCACGTGCCGAGGCGAGGAACGCCTCGCGTTCCACCGCTTCCTCGTGGGCGTAGACGTCGATCGCCACGGCGTAGAGCGCGACATCGGCGTGGGCGGGCAGGGTCTTGCTGTCCAGGCCCGTGCGGTCCAACCACGCGGTGTCCGCCGAGCCGGAGAGCACCTCGGCGCGGCTGAGCAGGTCGAGCACGAAGGACTTGTTGGTGGTGCCGCCCTCGATGACCACTGTGGTGTCGCGCAGCGCGCGGCGCAGTCGGGCCAGCGCCTCGTTCCGGTCGACCCCGATGGCGATGATCTTGGCGACCATCGAGTCGAACTCCTGCGGAATCACGTCGCCCTGCGCGATGCCGGAGTCGACGCGGATACCGGGACCCTGCGGGAAGTCCAGGAAGACGACCTTGCCGGGCGCCGGCGAGAAGCCGTTGTCGGGGTCCTCCGCGTTGAGCCGGATCTCGATGGCGTGGCGCAGTTCCGGCGGGCACTCCCCCGCCAGCGCCTCGTCCGCGGCGAGAAGGATCTGCAGCTTCACCAGGTCGATGCCGGTGGCCGCCTCGGTGATCGGGTGTTCGACCTGCAGCCGGGTGTTGACCTCGAGGAACGCGAAGGTCTTACGGACCGGGTCGTAGAGGTACTCGACGGTGCCCGCACCGTGGTAGCCGACCTCCTTGATGAGTTCGATCGAGACCCGGCGCAACTCGAGTGACTGCTCGGGGGTGAGCACCGGGGAGGCGGACTCCTCGATGATCTTCTGGTTGCGTCGTTGGATGGAGCAGTCACGCACGCCGGGTGCCCAGACGTTGCCGTGCTTGTCGGCGATGATCTGCACCTCGACGTGGCGCCCGCCGGTCACCAGGGCCTCGAGGAACACGCCGTCGTCGCCGAAGTAGCGGGCGGCGTCGGTCTTGACGCCCTCGAAGGCGGCCTGCAGTTCGGAGGGCTCCATCACCTTGCGGATGCCGCGCCCGCCGCCGCCGGCCTTGGCCTTGATGATCAGGGGGTAGCCGATGGCCGAGGCGTGCCGTTGCGCGTCGGCGTATGACTCGACGCTGCCCGCGCCGCTCCACGCGGCGACCGGGACCCCGACGCGCTCGGCGACGAGCTTGGCCTCGATCTTGTCCCCGAGCAGACGCATGGCGTCGGCCTTGGGACCGATGAAGTTGATGCCCAGCCGGTCGCAGACCTCGACGAAGGCGGGGTGCTCGGACACGAAGCCCCAGCCGACCCAGACCGCGTCGGCACCGCAGGCGACCAACGCCCGCTCCAGTTCGGCGTAGTCCAGATAAGGGACCGAGGCCGTCTTGCTGGGCTGCAGCAGGACGGCCTCGTCGGCCTGGCGCACGAACATTGCCGAACGCTCACCCTCGGTGTGCATCGCAACGGTGCGGATGTTCAGCCCGCGTTCCTCGTTCAGCTCCCGCACGGCGCGGATCAGACGGACGGCCGCCTCGCCGCGGTTGACGATGGCAATGCGCTCGAACACCTGTGCCTCTTTCTTCCGGCCGGGGACGAAACCGGCGACCGCTGAGCACGGGCGGGGCGTGCCAAGCGCGATCGATGCCTCCCTCGACCCTATTGGCGTGCCCGGGTCGGCGCAGTGACGGCGGCGACAACACATGGCTCTTTGGAGCGTGACGGCGGCGACACGACAGATGCGCCGAGTACCTGCTCGGAGCGTGGCCGGCAAGGTGTACCGGTGCGTAACGTTCATGTGATCGGCATCGGCTCCGGCGACCCCGAGCAACTGACCCTGCAGGCGGTCCGGGTGCTGGGCGACCTCGACGTGGTGTTCGTCGTCGACAAGGGAGCGCCTACCGCGGAACTCGTCGCGGTGCGCGAGGAGATCTGTCGCCGGCACATCACCCGGCCCTACCGGTTGGTAACGATCCCCGAGCAGTCGCGCGACCGCGCTGCCGCCGACTACCCCGGCGCGGTCAACGACTGGTACGACCTGCGGGCCATCGCCTTCGAGGAGGCGATCGCGGCGTCGCTCGGTCCTGAGGAGTCCGGCGGCATCCTCGTCTGGGGCGACCCCGCGCTTTACGACAGCACCCTGCGGGTGCTGGACCGGGTGCGGGCGCGTGGGGTCACGGAATTCGCAACGCACGTCGTCCCGGGCATCACCAGCCTGCAGGTGCTCGCCGCGGCCCATCAGGTGACCTTCACCGGCCTCGGCGAGCCTGTGCACGTGACCACAGGTCGGCGACTGCTCGGCGGCATGCCCGCCGAACTGGACGACATCCTCGTGATGCTCGACGGGTCCGGGGCGTTCGAGAAACTGCTCGACACCGACCTGGACATCTACTGGGGGGCCTACCTCGGCATGCCGGACGAGCTGCTCGTCGCCGGGGACCTGCAGGAATGCAAGACGGAGATTGGCGAACTCCGGGCCGCGGCCCGCGACCGCAAGGGATGGATCATGGACAGCTACCTCCTGCGACGACGGACCACCACGTGAGCGATCCCGTGATCAGCCCGGTACGGCGGCGCTCCCCCGGCATCGCGTTCGACGATCCGGCCTTGATCGCGTTCTGGTCCGAACGGCACCTGTGCTCGTTGACGACCCTGCACGCCGACGGGCGCCCGCACGTCGTGGCCGTCGGGGCGACGCTCGACCCGGAGGCGGGGCTGGTGCGGATCATCGCCGGTCGAGGGTCGCTGAAGGTCCGTCAGATCATGGCGGCCGGCCCTGCCGGGGCGCCGGTCGCGGTGTGTCAGATCGACGGCGGCCGGTGGACCACGGCGGAGGGTCGGGCGACGATCTCCGCCGATCCCGGGGATGTCGCGGAGGCCGAGCGCCGCTACGGCCTCCGATACCGCGTCCCGGGGCCGAACCCGGAGCGCATCGTCATCCTTCTCAAGCTCGAGCGGATGCTCGGACGCGCATGACCGAGGTCGCGGCGATCGTCGTCGTCGGTATCGGGGCCGACGGGTGGGACGGGCTGACCGGCCCGGCCCGCACCGCCGTGGCCTCGGCCGACGCGGTGATCGGCAGCGAGCGGCAACTGGCGTACCTGCCTGCGCCACTGCCGGGGCTGCGGGTACCGCTGCCGTCGCGCCCCGCGGAGAACCTGCCGGCGGTCCTGGAGACGCTGGCGGGTCTACGCGTGTGCGTCCTGGCCAGCGGGGACCCGATGTTCTACGGCATCGGCTCGACACTGGTCCGGCTCCTCGGTGCGGACGCCGTCGAGGTGGTGCCGCACCCCGGATCCGTGTCACTGGCCTGCGCGCGCCTGCGCTGGTCCACAGAGGATCTGACGGTCCGTTCGGCGGTCGGGCGTCCGCTGGACAAGCTGCGAGCCGATCTGTCGCCGGGCGCGCGGGTGCTGGTGCTGAGCTCTGGGGCAACCACCCCGGACGCGGTGCGCGCCGTACTCGCCGACGCCGGCTACGGTGCGAGCCGGTTGTGGGTGCTGGAGCAACTGGACGGACCGGGCGAGCGGATCACCGCGGGCACCGCGGGTGATCTGAAGGCGCCCGAGGCCGGCTTCGACCCGCTCAACGTGGTGGCCGTCGAGGTCCTGGCCGACGACCCGAGCGCCGTCCTGGGCCGGACCGGTCTTCCGGACGAGGCCTTCGAGCACGACGGTCAGCTCACCAAGCGCGAGATCCGGACGTTGACCCTGGCCCGCCTGGTGCCGCTGCCCGGAGCGCTGCTCTGGGACATCGGCGGCGGGGCGGGCAGCGTCGGCATCGAATGGATGCGCGCCGCGGTCGGGGCGAAGGCGATCGCCGTGGAGCGGCACGCGGAGCGAGCGGCCCGTATCACCGGGAACGCGTCCCGCCTCGGTGTGCCCGACCTGCAGGTCGTGCTCGGGGAGGCCCCTGTGGCACTGGCCGGCCTGCCCGCCCCGGACGCGGTGTTCGTCGGTGGGGGTGGGAGCGACCCGCTCCTGCTCGACCGGTGTTGGGCGGCGCTGGCCCCCGGTGGGCGGATGGTCGTCAACGCCGTCACGTTGCAGACCGAGGCCGTGGTCGTGGAGCACGCGGGACGGCTCGGCGGCGATCTGGTGCGCCTCGAGATCTCCCGCGCGGTGGCCCTGGGCCGGTTCTCCGGATGGCAGGCCGCGCACCCGGTCACGCAGTGGACCGTGACCAAGTGACGGTCCACTTCATCGGCGCCGGCCCTGGAGCCGCGGATCTGATCACCCTGCGCGGCCGCGACCTGATCGCGACGTCGCCGGTGTGCCTCTACGCGGGGGCCTTGGTCCCGGCGGAGATGCTCACCTGGTGCCCGCCGGGGGCCCGGCTCGTCGACACGGCGCATCTGGACCTGGACGCGATCGTCGCCGAGTTGGTCGCGGCCCACGTCGCCGGCCACGACGTCGCCCGGCTGCACTCCGGAGATCCGTCGCTGTACTCCGCGATGGCCGAGCAGATGCGCCGCCTCGACGCCGCCGGTGTCCCCTACGACGTGACACCGGGCGTGCCGGCCTACGCCGCCGCGGCCGCGACCCTGGCCCGTGAGTTGACCGTGCCCGGCATCGGCCAGTCGGTGCTGCTCACGCGCATCTCGAAGCGCTCCACGCCGATGCCTCCGGGCGAGGACCTCGCGACCCTCGCCCGCAGCGGAGTCACCCTGGCGCTGCATCTGGCGGTGCAGGACATCGAGACCGTCGTCGCGGACCTGCTCCCCCACTACGCCCCCGCGACACCGGTCGCTGTGGTCGCGCGGGCCAGCCGCCCGGACGAACTGGTGCTGCGCGGGACACTGGCCGACATCGCCGAGCGGGTACGCGCCGCCGACGTCCGACGCACCGCCGTCATCCTCGTGGGTGCCGTGCTGGGCGCCGGTCAGTTCTGCGACAGCCATCTGTACAGCGCGGAGCGGGACCGCACCCTGTGACGGTGCTGATCCTCGGCGGTACGGGCGAGGCTCGCGCGCTGGCCCGGGTGCTGGCCGATCGCAACACCGGACGGGTCGTCAGTTCCCTCGCCGGTAGGGTTTCCGACCCGTTACTCCCCCTCGGCGAGGTCCGCATCGGCGGGTTCGGTGGACCGGAGGGCCTGGCGGCCTGGCTTCGCACGGAGTGCGTGCGCGCCGTCGTCGACGCAACCCATCCCTTCGCCGCCCGAATCAGCGCGTCGGCGGTCACGGCCTGCGAACTCACCGGCATCCCCCTGCTGGTACTGCGCCGGCCCGGCTGGCGCGAGGGCCCCGAGGACCGGTGGCACCGTGTCCCGGACATGCCCGCCGCCGCCGCCGCGCTGCGGGAGCACCCCGGCCCGGTGCTGCTGACCACCGGCCGCGGGGGCCTGGCAACCTTCGCCGACCTGCCGCACCGCTTCGTGATCCGCGCCGTCGACCCGCCCGAGCCGCCCCTGCCCGCCGACCATGAGGTCCTGCTCGCCCGCGGCCCCTACGACCTCGACTCCGAACGCGAGCTGCTCGAGCGACACGGCATCGGGGTGCTGGTGACCAAGGACAGCGGTGGCGACCTGACCGCGGCCAAGCTGACCGTCGCCCGCGAGCGCGGCATTCCGGTGGTCATGGTCGACAGACCGCCGCTGCCCGACGCGGACGTCACTGTCGTCGCCGACGTGCCCACCGCGCTGCAGTGGCTGGAGAGCTGAGCTCAACCCGCGTGCGGCGCCGGGTCGTTGCCGGACCGCTCGGTGCTCGACCGCTTGTCCTTCTCGGCCGCGCGGGCTGCCTTCTCGGCGGCCTTCTGCTCCTCGCGGGCGGCCTTCTCGGCCTTCACTGCCTCCTTGGCCTCGCGCTCGGCGGCCTTCTCGGCCTCTTTCGCGGCGGCCTTGGAGACCTTGCGCGACTCCTCGTCGGCCAGCTGACCTTCACGGTTCGCGACCAGGAACTCGACGAAGGTCTGGTCGCCGACCATGCGCTCCGGGCCGAGCAGGTGCGCGCCGATGCGCCAGCCCTCGTGCTCGGTGCCGGGCAGCTTCATCGCCACGAGCTTGCGGGTCTTGCGGTTCTCCTTGAGCCAGATCTCGGCCAGCTCGAGCGCGGTGAGCGCCTGCGGGCCGGCCAGCGACGGCACGTGGTGGCCGGGGATGATGCCGGTGCACCAGTCGGCCAGGCGCACGGCAACCTCGTCGCCGGCGACCGGCTGGAACTTCTCGTCGGAGGCCACGCGCATGAGCGGGAGCCGGGCGGCGTGGGCCAGGCCTGCCTCGATCACCTCGTGCATGTGGGTGGTGCGCAGGACGGTCCACGGCAGCGAGCCGTCCTCGAGCAGGCGCTCCATCGCGCGCTTGTCCCGGTAGTAGTTGCTGCGGATCGCCTCGGCGCCGGTGGCGGAGTGGAACACGATGTGCGGGTTGCCGGCGCGGGACGCGGCGATCATCAGTTGCGCGCCCATCTGGGCGTCGCCGCGACTGCCGACCGCGCAATGCGCCACCGAGGTGACGCCGTCGAGCGCTGCGGGCAGGCCGAGACCGGAGTGCAGGTCGCCGACGAACCAGTGCGCCTCACCGGGAGCGGCGGGCGTTCCGGCGGGCACACCGGGCTGCGGCTTGCGGCTCAGCACGCGAACCTCGCGGCCTCGCTCCAGAAGTTCGCGGACCAGCAGACGCCCGAGCATCCCCGTACCGCCGGTGACCAAAATCGGCGCGCTCATGCGACTGCTAGCTCCCCTCTTACCAGGTGCGTCCCCACCGAACAGGGTGACCGAAGATCGTCCCGCGCGCTGCCGAACGAACCTGTCTGCCAATTGCCACAGGTACGTTTCCGCACGTCAACGGCCCATTCGCACCATTTGGACGTGCGTGACTGCACGTCATTCAGCCGCCTCGTCGCAGGGGTCACGATGTGCACGATACCGGTCACCTGGTGTGACTCCTCGGTGCTTGCGGTGGCGCAAATATCCCTCAGGCGGGGGTGCAGCGACGGGGCGTCAGAACGGCGACCGATCCGTCGCCGCGGGTGAGCAGCCGGGTGGTCGAGGAGCCGACGATCAGCAGGCACCGCATGTCGACCTCGGTGGGGTCGAGGTCGGCGAGGGTACGCACCACGATCCGCTCGGCCGGGCCACCGACGTCGCGCCCGATGACGACCGGGGTGTCCGGTCCCCGGTGCTCCAGCAGCAGTTCCTGGGCCCGGGCCAACTGCCAGGTCCGGGACTTCGAGGCGGGGTTGTAGATGGCGATGACCAGATCGGCGGCGGCCACACCGGACAAGCGCTTCTCGATGAGCTCCCACGGCTTGAGTCGGTCGGACAGCGAGAGCACGCAGAAGTCACCGCCGAGCGGGGCGCCGACCCGGCTGGCCACGGCGGCCGCGGCGGTCAGTCCGGGCAGCACCCGGATCGGGACGTCCTTGTACTCCTGGCCCTCGGCGGCCTCGAGCACCGCGGCGGCCATCGCGAAAATGCCGGGGTCCCCGGAGGAGACAACGGCGACGCGGCGCCCACGCCGGGCCAGATCGAGGGCGAACTCGGCGCGGACGTCCTCCACCTGGTTGTCCGAGGCGTGGCGGCGTTGGCGCGGGTTGGGCGGAACGCGGTCCAGGTACGGGCCGTAGCCGACGAGATCCTCCGCCGCGGACAGCGCGGCTTGTGCCTGCGGGGTCAGCCAGTCCCGCCCGGCCGGCCCGAGGCCGACCACGACGACCTCGCCCCGCCCGGTCGCGATCTGCTCGACCGCATCGGGGGCGGCGGCCGCACGCAGTCCCGGCGAGAGCTTGCTCGGGAGCAGCGCAAGGGAGAAGTAGGGCACGCTCGCCGGCTCGACCTCGCTCAACGGTGCGATGCGCTGCCGATCGGTGGTCGCTCGCTCGATGTACCAGGCCTCGTCGAGGCGCCCGGATGCCGCGAGGGCGTCGCGCACCCCGGTGAAGGTGCGACCCAGCTTCATGATGGCCACCGAGTCGGCTGCGGCCAGGCGTTCGGCGAGCACGGTCGGCGGCAGGGTTCCGGGCAGGATCGTCAGCACCTCCTCGCCCTCGACCAGCGGGCGGCCCAGTTCCGCCGCGGCGCCGGCCACCGAGGTCACACCGGGGACGACGACCGCTGGGTACCGGTCGGCCAGGCGCTTGTGCAGATGCATATAGGAGCCGTAGAAGAGCGGGTCGCCCTCGCAGAGCACGACCACGTCGCGGCCGTCGTCCAGATGGACGGCGAGGCGTGCGGCCGCGTCGTCGTAGAACTCCTCGAGCGCGCCGCGGTACCCGCCGGGGTGGTCGGTGGTCTCGACTGTCACCGGATACCGAAGGGGTTCCTCGACCTGGTTGCCGTTGAGGTACTCCTCCGCGATCCCGCGCGCCACGCTGTTGCCGTGTCGGGCGGAGTGGAACGCGATGACCTCCGCGCTCGCGAGCAACCGGGCCGCCTTGACCGTCACCAGCTCGGGGTCGCCCGGCCCCAGCCCTACGCCGTACAAGGTGCCTGTCATACCGGCAGCTCCTGCTCGTGGGCGATGGCATTGATGGCGGCGACGGCCATGGCCGATCCCCCGCGGCGACCACGAACCAGCAGGTACTCCTGGTCGACTTGCCGCCAACGCGTCCTTGGACTCCGCGGCCCCGATGAAGCCGACGGGCAGCCCGAGCACCGCGGCCGGACGCGGGGCGCCGTCGGCGAGCAGCTCCAGCAGTCGGAACAGGGCAGTGGGCGCATTGCCGAAGGCCACCACCGCACCGCCCAGGCGGTCGCCCCACAGATCGACGGCGGCAGCCGAACGCGTGTTGCCCATCGCCGCGGCCAGCTCGGGAACCTGCGGGTCGCTGAGCAGACAGAGGATCTCGTTGTCGGCGGGCAACCGCTTGCGGGTGATACCGGACGCCACCATGGTCGCGTCACACAGGATCGGAGCACCGTTGCGGAGGGCCGCCCGCGCGGCACCCACCACGTTCTGACTCCACCTCAGATCATCGACGAGGTCGACCATGCCGCACGCATGAATCATGCGCACGGCGACCTGCGCGACGTCCGGCGGCAGCCGGTCGAGGTTCGCCTCGGCCCGGATGGTCGCGAACGAGCGGCGGTAGATCTCCGTCCCGTCGCGCACGTAGTCCAACTCGGTACTCACTTCACTCCCCCACCTTGCGATGCGTGTTCCCTGCGGTCAACAGGCGCCGGCACGACGATGCTGCGCCACGGCGTCACCCGAAGGTCGTCGCCCATGGCCGCGATCTCCCGGGCCCGCGCACTGGTCAGCCTGCCGTCCGGCACCTCGACGACCTCGGGACCGCTCGGCGCGTTCGGCTCCGACAGGTCGGGAACCGCCGTTCCTGCGTCAGCCAGCGACACACGCTGGGCGACGCCTGCGAGCACCCGTGACGGTCCGTCAGTCAATTCCGGCGAGACGCCAGGCCGGCGAGCACTGCGCACCGCGTTCGTCGAGGAACGCCTCGGCGGCCGCCAGCAGCGTCGCGACGACGTCCTCGTGCAGCGACCCACCGGCCGCACGGCGCGCCACCGAGCAGCAGCGCGAACAGACCCCCCGACGACGATCGGCCCCGACGTCCGCCCCGAGCGCGGCGACGTCGGCTGAGCCGTCATCGAGGGCGAAGAGGAATCGGCCGGGCAGCGCCTCGAGCGCGGGCCGGTCGCAGAGTTCCTCGTCGAGGGTAGAGATCAGGTCCGCGACCGTCCGCCGCCGGCCAGCGGCGAGCCGAGAATGTTGCGGACGCGGTCGTGGGTGTCGCTGGGCAGCAGTCCGCCGACCCGCAACCTGGCAGCGAGATCCTGCTCACGCCCGGCACTCAACCCGCGGACCTGCACGTTCGCGCGGACGGTGAGCTCCAGGAGCCCGTTGCCGAGGTCGTCAGCAGCGTCGGCAAGCAGGCGCAGCTGATCGGCGGAGAGTCGCCCGCCGGGGATCCGGACCCGCGCCAGTCCCCCGTCGGCCGCCGACCACACGGACCGGACCCCAGGACAGAGGTCGGGCCCGGAGCGGCGGGTGGAGGGGGCGGTCACCCCCGAATCCTACGGAGGAGTAGCCACGCCATCGCCCGCCGCAGAAGTCAGCGGTCGGTGAGGGTGCTCGGGTCGAGCAGCAGACCGACGGGCCCCACCGTGTTCTGCGGCGAACCGGCCTCGACCCGCTGGCGCTCCACGAACGTGCCGTCGACGTTCTCGTACACGGTGAGCAGGTCGCGATCGACAATCCAGTACCAGGAGACGCCTGCTTGCGCGTAGGCCGAGAACTTCAATTGTTTGTCCAGATCGCGAGTGGTGGGCGACCCGACCTCCACCACGAGCAGAGGTATCACCGTCGTGTAATGCTCGACGTCGGCTTGGTCCTCGGCCGCAAGCATGATGTCCGGTTCGAAGTCGCCACCGGTCGTGCGCAGTCCCCACTCCGGGTAGGCGACCGTCCCCGGTGGGGCGACGTCGTCCAGCAGGCGAGTGAGGCGCTTGGCCACGAGTACATGCCAACGATTCGGCGGGTTCACGTACAGGACTCCCTCGGACCATTCGAAGTGCTTGGTCTCGCCGAGGGCCTGCCACTCTTCCCACGTCATCGGTATGCGAACCGACGCCCCCCGCGCGAGCTGCTCCCGCGTGAGCGTGTCACTCACCACCGACAACGACATCCGTCGCGCTCCTGACCCGTTCTCCTGCTCGCCGCGGTCGCAAGGCGCCGCAGCCCCAGCGTAGACGCGGGGCCCGACTGGCCGGTGTGTCAGAGTTGCCGCAGTTCATCGACGACCAGCGGAGGAAACCGGTTCGAGGCCGGTGCCGTCCCGCGACTGTGACCGGGCCCAGCCCGGAAGCCAGGAACTCCCGGTCGCCGATCCGCCGATCCGGGGCGCGGACCCCGAGACAGGACGCCACATGCCCAGCCCGCTGTTGTTGTTGTCCACCTCGGACACCGACCTGCTTTCCGCCCGTTCGTCAGGGGCACGGTGGGTGTTGGCAAACCCGACCCGCCTGCAGACGGCGGAGATGCTCGAGCTGGTCGCCGGTGCGGACGTCGTCGTCGCGCGCATCCTCGGCGGGTATCACGACTGGCCCGACGGCTTCGACGCATTGCGTGCCTCCGGGAAGCCGCTGGTCGTGCTGGGTGGCGAGCAGGCCCCGGACGCCGACCTGATGGCCTTGTCCACAGTGCCGGCGGGCCTGGCCGCGCAGGCGCACGCCTACCTCGCGCACGGCGGCCCGGCGAACCTCGCCCAGCTGCACAACTTCCTCTCCGACACCGTGCTGCTGTCCGGCGAGGGCTTCGAGCCCCCGGCCGAGCTGCCGGACTGGGGCCACCTGCGGCGCCCCGAGGTCGACGCGCCGGCCGACGCTCCGCGGATCGGGATCCTCTACTACCGGGCCCACCACGTCGCCGGGAACACCGCGTTCGTGCACGGTCTCGCCGACGCGGTGCAGAACGCGGGCGGCGTCGCGATGCCGATGTTCGTGTCCTCGCTGCGGGTCCCCGACGCCGCCCTGCTCGCCGAACTCGGCCGCGCGGACGCGTTGGTCGTCTCGGTCCTCGCCGCGGGCGGTCGGCGCCCGGCCGACGCGGGCGCCGGCGGCGACGACGAAGCCTGGGACGTGCAGGCCCTCGCGGCCCTCGACATCCCGATCCTGCAGGGCCTGTGCCTCACCTCCTCGCGTGCCACGTGGGCAGAGGGCGATGAGGGCTTGTCCCCCTTGGACACCGCGACGCAGGTGGCCGTTCCCGAGTTCGACGGGCGCATCATCACCGTCCCCTTCTCCTTCAAGGAGATCGACGACGACGGTCTCCCGATCTACGTGCCCGACCCGGAGCGCGCCGCCCGGGTGGCCGGGATCGCGGTGCGGCACGCCCGCCTGCGGCACGTCGCCCCGGCGGACAAGCGCATCGCGCTGATGCTGTCGGCCTACCCGACGAAGCACTCCCGGATCGGCAACGCCGTCGGCCTGGACACCCCGGCCAGCGTCATCCACCTGCTGCACGCGCTGCGCGACGCCGGGTACGACGTCGGCCCGCTGGACGGCCCGGGTGCCCTGCCCGGCCTGGCCGCACGCGACGGCGACGCCCTCATCCACGGACTGATCGCCGCCGGCGGACAGGACCCGGACTGGCTGACGGACACTCAGTTGGCGTCCAACCCGGTGCGTCTGTCCGCCGCGGACTACACAGCCTGGTTCGCCACCCTGCCGGAGGACCTGCGCACCTCCATGGAGCAGCACTGGGGTCCGGCACCTGGCACGCTCTTCGTCGACCACTCCCGCGACCCGCAGGGTGAGATCGTGCTCGCGGCGGTGCTGGCCGGGAACCTCGCGCTGATGGTGCAGCCCCCGCGTGGCTTCGGCGAGAACCCTGTCGCGATCTACCACGACCCCGACCTGCCTCCCTCTCATCACTACCTCGCCGCGTACCGCTGGCTCGGCGGGCAGGGCCCGGAGTGCTTCGCGGCACACGCGATGGTGCATGTCGGCAAGCACGGGAACCTGGAATGGCTGCCCGGCAAGACCGCGGCGATGTCGGCCTCCTGCGGCACCGACGCCGCGCTGGGCGATCTGCCGTTCATCTACCCGTTCCTCGTCAACGACCCGGGCGAGGGCACCCAGGCCAAGCGCCGCGCCCACGCGACCCTCGTCGACCACCTCGTGCCCCCGATGGCACGCGCGGAGAGCTACGGCGACATCACCCGCCTCGAGCAACTTCTCGACGAGTACTCCCAGGTCTCCGCGATGGACCCCGCCAAGGTGCCCGCCGTGCAGGCGCAGATCTGGACGCTGATCCAAGCCGCCAAGCTCGACCACGACCTCGGGCTGACCGACCGCCCCCATGAGGCGGAGTTCGACGAACTCGTGCTGCACGTCGACGGCTGGCTCTGCGAGATCAAGGACGTACAGATTCGCGACGGCCTGCACATCCTCGGCCAGGTGCCGGTCGGTGAACCCCGGATCGACCTGGTCCTCGCCATGCTGAGGGCCCGTCAGATGTGGGGCGGCAAGATCGCCGCCCTGCCCGGTCTGCGCGAGGCCCTCGGGCTGAGCGAGGACGCCGGACGCGAGGAGACCGACCGCGTCGAGGCTGCGGCCCGCGCACTCGTCGCCTCGATGGAAGCTGCCGCGTGGGACCCCGCCGCGGCGGCCACGGCCACCGACGACCCCGCCGTGGCCGCCGTACTGCGGTTCGCCGCGACCGAGATCGTGCCCCGGCTGGCGAGGACCGGAGACGAGATCGGCCACGTGCTGCACGCGCTCGCGGGCGGCTACATCCCCGCCGGTCCGTCGGGTTCGCCTCTGCGCGGCCTGATCAACGTGCTGCCGACCGGACGCAACTTCTACTCCGTGGACCCCAAGGCCGTGCCGTCCCGGCTCGCCTACGCGACCGGCGTCGCGATGGCGGACTCGCTGCTCCAGCGCTACCGCAAGGACACCGGCGAGTGGCCCCGCTCCGTCGGCCTGTCCGTGTGGGGCACCTCGGCGATGCGCACCTCCGGCGACGACATCGGCGAGGTACTCGCCCTGCTCGGCGTCCGCCCCGTCTGGGACGAGGCCTCGCGCCGGGTCGTCGACCTCGAGGCCCTCGACCTCACCGAACTGTGTCTCAACGGCGAGCGCCGCCCACGGATCGACGTCACCGTGCGCATCTCCGGCTTCTTCCGCGACGCCTTCCCGCACGTCGTGGCGATGCTCGACGACGCCGTCTCGCTCGTCGCGAACCTCGACGAGGACCCCGAGCAGAACTACGTCCGCGCCCACGTGCAGGCCGACCTCGCCGAACACGGCGACGAACGCCGGGCCACCGTCCGGGTCTTCGGTTCCAAGCCCGGGGCCTACGGCGCCGGTCTGCTGCCGCTGATCGACTCGCGCACCTGGCGCACCGACGCCGATCTGGCCGAGGTGTACGCGGTCTGGGGTGGCTACGCCTACGGCCGTGATCTCGACGGCGTCCCGGCCCGCGCCGACATGGAGAACTCCTACCGTCGCATCGCCGTCGCCGCGAAGAACATCGACACCCGCGAGCACGACATCGCCGACTCCGACGACTACTTCCAGTACCACGGCGGCATGATCGCCACCGTCCGCGCGCTCACCGGCCGCGCCCCGGCCTCCTACGTCGGCGACTCCACCGACCCCTTCGCCGTCCGCACGCGCACGCTGACCGAGGAGACGAACCGGATCTTCCGGGCACGTGTGGTCAACCCGCGCTGGCTGGCGGCCATGCGCCGCCACGGCTACAAGGGCGCGTTCGAACTCGCGGCCACCGTGGACTACCTGTTCGGCTTCGACGCCACCGCCGGCGTCGTCGCGGACTGGATGTACGAGAAGCTCACCGAGACCTACGTGTCCGACCCGGAGCAGCGCAAGTTCTTCGACGAGTCCAACCCGTGGGCGCTGCACGGCATCACCGAACGCCTGCTCGAGGCCGCCGAGCGCGGCCTGTGGGAGAACCCTGACCCGCAGAGCCTCGCCGAGCTGCGCCGGGTTTTCCTGGAGACCGAGGGCGACCTCGAATCCGGCACCTGACATCGGTACCACCCGCTCGGCCCTTTCCTGAGGCTCCCTCAGGTCCCACCATCCGGCAATGCCTCAGTCTCACGCGCGTCGCCGTCCCGCCACCGGTCTCGTCGTCACTCTTTCCATTGCGGGCCTGGGCGCCCTGTTCGCCCCCTCGGCGTACGCGGCGAACGAGACGCTCTGGGTCGACGACACCGGCAGCGACACGACCAACAACTGCCAGGTCGCGGCGGATCCCTGCGCCACCGTCCAGCATGCCGTGAACGAGGCCCTCGACCTGACGGGCGACATCACCATCCGGATCGCGGCCGGCGACTACGTCCCAGAATTTACGGTCCGCATCCCCACCGACGAGGGCAGCGTCCAGTCGCTGACCATCATCGGTGCGGGTACCGACGACAACCCCCTGGTGGGCACGACGTTACGGACCGCGGTGTACGGCAGCTTCGCCTACACGGCGGTCGAGGACAGCGCCAACTTTCCGGTCACCATCGCCGACCTGCGCATCGCCGCCGGCGGGACCCCCGGCTTCCGCGCTGACGTGACCGGCATTCGCGCCGGTTACGGCGGCAGCCTGGCAACCGTCCGCGGTGTGCTCATCGAGGACCTCGCCGGCGGGGACGGTAGGGACGAAGAGGGGCTGAACGGTGCGGGCGAGGGGGGCGGCGACACCATCGGGATCTCCATCGGCGGCACGAGTCCTGTCGAGATCACCAACACCGAGATCAGAGATGTGGTCGGCGGTGCAGCGGGGGCGGGCGAGGGCGGCACGGAGGGCGACCCGGGCGGGCTCGGCGGGGACGCCTACGGGGTCGATCACTTCGGCACCGGCGCCCTCACCATCGACAACTCGACCTTCGCCTCGATCGTCGGCGGCGCGGGCGGGGACGGCGGGGCCCAGTCCACCAACGCAGTTCTCGGCGGGGCGGGCGGCGGGGGCGGGGACGGTGCCGGCCTCTACGTCGACGGGGCGGCCGTCGACGTCACCGACAGCACGTTCGCGTTCAACGCCGGCGGAGCGGGCGGAACGGGCGGAGCGGCCACGACCGCTCCCGGCGGTGCGGGCGGTCAAGCCGGATCAGGTGCTGGGGTATGGGTCGAGGACGCCGGCAACGGCGACCTCCGCCATGTGACGATCGTGAACAACGCCGCCGGGCCCGTCGGCTCGGGCGGCGCGGGCGGTTCTCTGGGCGCCCCCGGTGCCGATGCCGTCTACGACGCCGGTCTTGTGATCGGCGGCAACGTGATCCAGCCGTCCACCGTCATCATGTCGGCGTCGCTGCTGAGCAATCAGGTCAACTGCCAGGTTGCCGATCCGAACCTGGACATCCTCAGCGACGGTGGGTTCAACGTGATCGGCGTGGGACCGTGCCCCTTCACCACCGTCTCCGTGCCCGACACGACCGAGTTCGGGGTCGTGTTCTCCGGAGACAACGTCCTGGGGGCGTTGGCACCGAACCCGCCCGGAACGACCCGCACCATT
This sequence comes from uncultured Actinomycetota bacterium, assembly GCA_963703165.1. Taxonomy (GTDB): domain Bacteria; phylum Actinomycetota; class Actinomycetes; order Sporichthyales; family Sporichthyaceae; genus JBQTKD01. The sequence continues at coordinate 4,664,944 of OY969798.1, read as the reverse complement.
TCCATCCGGCGCGACAGCATCGCCGCCACCGCGGTGACCGACGGGCCGCTGTGCGAGGGAGCCGACCAACGCGGAGTGCCACGGCTGGGCTCCCCCTGCGCTGCCGGCGCGTTCGAACCCACCCCGAGCATGTCGGGCGGCGGGGGTTCCGGACCATCCGGCGACGGCGGGGACGACGAGGCCCCGGACGGTCGATCGGACGGCGATCTGTGCGGAGCGATGACCACCCGCCCGGCCTGCTGAGCCACGTGCGGATTTTGGACACTGCAGGTGATCTTGAGGCCGACAGAGGACATCCCGCGCTGCCAAGATCATCAGTGGGGGCCGGAGGTTCGGCGAACAAGGGCGGTGAGGGACCGATCCGTCACGCCCGCACGTTCCGGACATGTCCCGTCACCTACACGGCCCCACTTGGGCGAGCGACGGCACCGAGCGCCCGCGCGCCGCGTCCCTACTGGGTGATCCCTGCCCCCCTCAGGATTCGTCGAACGGTGATCGCGCTGGCCGCGATGCTCATCGCCGGGCTGCCCGTGACGTCGGCGTCGGCCGCTGTGATCCCGTACGAACTTTTCGTCGCGAGCGAGGGATCCCAGGACAACGACTGCCTTGATTCGACGCACGCGTGCCGCAATCTGCAGCAGGCCGTCGACCTCGCGGCGGGTCCCGCCGCGACCGGGCGGGACGTCGTCATCCGCATCGGACCGGGCACGTTCTTCGCCCGCGACGGCGGCGTGCACATCAGCCGTGGGTCGCTCGCCTCGTTGGCGATCGCCGGCGCCGGCTCCGCGGCCACGACCCTGCTGGCCCCGCTGCCCGAGAGCACCGAAGTGGTGGCCCTGACCATCGCCGCCGGTTTCGAGCGCCCGGTCCGCGTGGAGGGGCTGCGGATCACCGGTCACGGCTTCGACGCGGTGCCGGGCAGCGGCGGGCACGGGTCCTACGTGACCGGCATCAAGGCGGCGGGAACCGCCCTGCTGCAGGTGAGCGACGTCCGCATCGACCGACTGACCGGGGGACAGGGCGCTGCCGCCACGGACACCACCGGAGGCGAGGGCGGATCGGTGTACGGAATCGACCGCATCGGCGGTCCGACGGAACTCCACGGCGTGCGGATCACCGACCTGCGTGGCGGCGCGGGCGGCTCCGGGTCGCGCGGTCCACGTAGCGCGCTGCTGGGCGGCGCGGGGGGCTCCGCGATCGGGGTCAACACCGACGGTCGCCTGCGGGTCGTCGCGAGCGAGATCGGCGGCCTGCGCGGCGGGCGAGGCGGGACCGGAGCCGGGGGCGGCGACGCGTACTCGACCACCATCCACACGGCGGCACCGGACGCGAAAGCTGAGTTCGTCGATTCCGAACTGAGCGGGAACCGGGGCGGCCGCGGCGGCAAGGGTGTGGCGGGCAAGCCTGGCGCGAGCGGCGGCGAGGGCGGTCAGGGCGGGGATGCCGTCGGGATCAGCTACCTGGGCCCGCAGTTGTCCGTCGACGGCAGCACGCTGTCCGGACACCGCGGCGCGGTCGGCGGAGTGGGCGGACCGGGTGGGACCTCCTCCCCCTACCTGCCCGCGGGCAACGGCGGACGCGGTGGCAACGGCGGCGCCGCCATGGGCACCGTGGCCACCACCTCGAGCACCGTGGCCGTGACCGGGTTCTCCGACAGCACGTTCAGCGGCAACCGCGCCGGAGCCGGTGGCGCCGGCGGGCGGGCGGGCCTGGCGCGGGTCGGGCGGTCCAGGGCCGGCGGCGACGGTGGGGATGGCGGCAGTGTCGCTGCGGGCCTGATCATGTTGGCCGGGCCCACAGCGACGATGACCAACAGCGCGATGCACGTGACGGCCGTGGCCAACGTCGGCGCCCTCGGCGGCGCGGCAGGCGCAGGAGGCAAGGGCAGCACCTCGGGGACCTCGGGAATGCCCAGCGAGACCGCCGCGGGTCTGGTGAGCAACGCCCCGACGACGCTGGCGGCCTCGCTGTTCGACAACGGGACCTCGAGCGACTGCCTGCTGCTCAACGCGCCACTGATCGATGCCGGGTGGAACGTCGCCTCCGACACGACGTGCGTCCGCGCAGGCGCCGGAAGCCGCGTCATCCCCGAGGTCGGAGCCGGCCTGGGCGGGCTCGCGAACAACGGTGGACTCACCCGCACCCGCGCGGTCGCCCCGGACAGCCCGGCGGCCACCGCCGTGACCGTGCTCAGCGGCCTGTGCACCGGAGCCTTCGGCACCGACCAACGCGGAGTCGCCCGCCCCGGCAGCGGTGGCCCCGACCGCTGCGCCGCCGGAGCCTTCGAACCTGCGTAGGTGCCCCCGCAGGAAAACCGGCGGCCGGCTACGCTGTCGCGCGCAGTGCCCACCGTGGAACCAACCGCGGCACCCGGTTCCTCAGAAGCGCAGAAGGTCGAGACATGTCCAGCCCGAAGGACGACGCCGCCCTGTCGGGGCAGCTCAGCGAGCACTTCGATGAGCTTGCGGCCGCCCTGTCGGTCGCCGCACGAAGCGGGCCCTTGACGCCCGATCGAGTCGTGCAGTTCGCCGCGCGGGCTGTGCCCAGCGCGCAGCACTGCGGTCTGACCCTGATCCGGCCGAATCGCCGCCCGGAGACGGTCGCCGCCACCGGACCGGTCCCCCTGCAGGTGGATGCCCTGCAGTACGCCACCGGCGAGGGTCCCTGTCTGCAGGCGAGCGAGGACGACCCGCAGTCCGGCGAGGTCGTGCGTTCCCCCGATCTGATCACCGACGACCGATGGCCGACGTTCACGCGCGCGTGCGTGGAGCAGACCCCCGTGCGCAGCATGCTCGGCGTGAAGCTGATCCTCGCGGGCGACGACCGCGGAGCGCTGAACTTCTACTCCGAGGAACTGGACACCTTCACCGAGCTGGACGGCGCGATGGGGGCAATTTTCGCCCCGTTCGCCACGCTGGCCCTGCAGAACACCCTGCATGCCCGTGACGTGGCGAACCTGGAGACCGCCCTGCAGTCCTCGCGCCAGATCGGCACCGCCATGGGAATTCTGATGGCTCGTCAGCTCATCACGTCGGAGCAGGCCTTCGCGCAGTTGAGCGCAGCCAGCCAGCAGCTCAACCGCAAGCTCCGCGACATCGCCGTCGATGTGGAACGCACCGGCCAACTGCCTCTGCTGCCCGGTGGCTCGCGCAACCCGGTGCTGGACGGCGCTGCTGACGGACCGAGCGCGGCGGCGTCGGCACCATGACGGCGCGGGCACATCGCACCACTCAGTCGAAGTTGTCCAGCCAGGAGTAGTCCCAGGGATAGTCCGCGCGCTCGTAGTCGTCGGCGTCCTCGGAGTCCTCGTCCCGCTCGTCTTCCCCATCTCGCTGACGGCCGTTGCCGTAGTCCTCGAACTCGTCCTCGTGTCGGCGCGCCTTGTCCTTGTCGGGCTTCGGGGGCGCCACCAGAAGCTCCGGCGGAACCAGGGCCTCGCGTTCTGCGACGTCGGCGGGAAGGTCGAGCGCGACAGCCATGGCGTCGGCCCAGATCGGCCCCGGCAGGGCGCCGCCGGTGAGCTTCTCGTAGACCCGGTCCCCGACCCGGATGTTGCGCAGCGGGCGCGTCACGTCCGGGTGCCCAGCCCAGACCGCAGTGGCGAGGCGGTCGGTGAAACCGACGAACCAGACGGCGGTCGCGTCGTTGGTGGTGCCGGTCTTGCCGGCAGCACGCACCGAGCCCAGGGTCATCGCCCGTCCGGTTCGTCGCGTGTCGGGGCCGTCGACGACCTTGCGCAGCAGATCGCTGACCGCGTCCGCCTCATCGGGGGGCATCGCCTGCACGCAGTGCGGCGAGATTCCCGGCAGGTCGTTCCCGGAGGCATCTCGAATGGCGGAGATCGCGTGGGAAGTGCAGTGGTTTCCCCGAGCGGCGAGGGTCGCGTACGCCTCGGCCATCCGCAACGGGGACACCTCGTCGACGCCGAGCACGAACGACGGCACCCGGCTCAGCGGTTGCCCGTCCGCTCGGCGCAGGCCCATCTTCTCGGCCAGCGCGGGACCGTCGCAGAGGCCGATCCGTTCTTCCAGGCGCATGAACCAGGTGTTGACCGACCGGACCGTCGCGGTCGCCATGTCGATGCGACCGTGTGACCGCCCGTCATAGTTCGCGACGCGGTAGGCGGGAAACTTCGCCGTGCCGTCGCACTGGCGGAAGTCGGTGAACGTGGCAGCGCCAGGGGCGTCGAATCGTGTCTTCGGCCCGATGCCGCGGGCTGCGGCGGCGGCGAGCAGGAACGGTTTGAAGGTCGAGCCGGCCTGGAATCCGTGGCTGCCGCTCTGGGTCGCGTCCAACGCCCAGTTCACCTCGGTCCGCCCGGGGCCTTTGCCGTAGTCCCGGCTCAGCGCGAGGGCACGCACCGCCCCGGTGCCGGGTTCGGTCATCACGATCGCGGCGCCGTGCTCCTGGTCCGGACGCACCCGGGCGCGGACGGCACGGTCCGCACCGTCCTGGATCTTCGGGTCGAGGGTGGTGTACACCGTCAGCCCACCAGTCAGCAGGCGATGCACGCGTTCGGCCGACGTGTTGCCGAGCGCCGGCATCGCCCGCACCTCGGCCAGGACGTAGTCACAGAAGAACGGATGCGCGGACGCCGCGCACCCGAGCTCCGGGCGGGTCACCTCCAGACCGAGGTCGGAGTTCTTGTACGCGCTCGCTGTGGCCGGGTCCAGGGCGCCCGTCCCGACCATCCGATCCAGCACCAGGTTGCGGCGCTCCAGCGCGGCCTGCGGGTGCACCACCGGGTCGTAGTTGACGGGGCCCTTGATCACGCCTGCCAACAGAGCGGCCTGAGGCACGCTGAGATCGATCGCCCGGATTCCGAAGTAACGCTGTGCCGCGACCTCGATCCCCCAGGCACTGTTCCCGAAGTACACGATGTTCAGGTACCGGGAGAGGATCTCGTCCTTGCTGAGGTCCTGCTCCAGGGCCAACGCGTGACCGAGTTCGCGCATCTTGCGCGAGAAGCTGATCTCGGTGGCCGCCTTGCGCCCCTGGTCGTCGTCGGCCTCGTGGACCAGGGCCTGCTTCGCGTACTGCTGAGTGAGCGTCGACGCTCCCTCGCGGACCTCGCCGGCGGCGAGGTTCGCCGCCGCGGCGCGCAGCAGGGCGACCGGGTCGAGGGCCCCGTGCTCGTAGAACCGCGCGTCCTCGATGGCGATGACCGCGTCCTTCATCGGCTGCGAGATCGCGTCCAACCCGACCAGGATGCGGTCCTGTTCGAAGAAGGTGGCCAGCACCGAGCCGTCGGCAGCCAACACCGTCGAGCGGGCCGGCAACTCGACCCCGAGCGCGTCCTCCGGCATCCAGTCCGCCAGCGCGACCGCGCCGGAACTGGTCAACGAGTAGAGCGAGAGGGTCGCCGGGAGCAGCAACGCCGCCGCGAGCACCGCGACCCGCCGGCGGAACCGGTCGGGCCTCATTCGCAGGCCTGGATCCGTGAGGACAGGCGGGCGCTCTCCCCGCCCAGCAGCGCACCGAGCAGGGCCATCGTGGCCAAGGTCGCCATCAGCAGCGCCGCGGCACCGTCAGGTCGTAGTGCGGTGACCACGTCGCGGGCGGACGACAGCAGCGCGGCGAGCGCGAAGAACACCGGGAGCAGGACGGCCCACGTCCACACCGCCACCGCCTGGGCCCGCGCGCCGCCACCGGCCAGCCGGGCAGCGACGTAGCCGCCGCAGGCGAAGGCCGTCACCACGATCGCGGACAGCAGCAGAGCACCGATGACGCTGACCGGTGCGGCGTCCGAGGCCAAGCCTGAGGCCAAGGCGCCAGGGCTGGTGTCCTGCACCCGACTGACCAGCAGAGCAGCGGCGAACGCCCCGACGATCAGCAGGACGGTCATGCCGACGGCTGTGACGGCCCCGAGCAACCCTGCCGCGAGGTGGGCAAGCCGAAGGCGAGCGACGCGGCGAAGGAAGACAGACGCGATCGTGCTCACCGGGCGTACGGGCGTAGGAACCGCGGACACTTCGGCGCGTGCAGGCACCATGACTCCGATCGGCAGAACCAGTCGGGCGTGGCCGGTTTGCTCCAGCTCTTACCTCACCGTAGGAACTCAAACCCGCCCCGGACGACGGGGAAAACCCCTAAACCTGTCCCCTCGGACCCGCCTGCCAGGATGTGCGACGTGCAAAGTCGCTTCCGCTGGGAGTCCGTGCCCGGTGAGATCCTTGACGAGGTGTCCAGGTCCCTCGAACTGAGCGGGGACACCCTGGTGGCGTTACGGCGCCGCTACGGGGTGATCCCCACGACCCAGTTCGTCCGGGACCTGTGGGTCACGCTGCGCGACGGGTGGCTGCGCCGCGACGACGTCGCACGGACCTGGGTGGTCGGTGAGTTGCGCGGCGCCGGCCTCGGGGACCTCGCGATCGACGACGACGCGCGTTACCTGGCCAGCTGCCGCAACGCGGAACGGCTGCGGCGCACCGTCCTGATCGCCTTCCACGACCTGGGCGAGGAGACGCTGCCGGCCGCGGACTCCCCCGAGCCGACGGGCCTGCGCCGGCCGGGCGCCTTCGACCTCGACGCCTCCGTGGAGTCGGCCTGGTCCGCCTTCGCGGAACGCCTGAGCGTCTCCCTCGGCGAGCTGGGAGCGCCCGACTCGCTGATCATCGGCCTGCCGACCGCGCTGGAACCGGCCGATCTGCAGGGCGCCGCGCCCAGCATCCAGGTGCTCGGTTCCGACGGTGACCGCCTGCACGCCGAGGTGTCCGGCAACCAGTATCTGGACATTCGCCTACAACTGTCCGAAGCCCGTCAGGCAGCGCTGGTCGCCCTGGGCTGGACGGCCCCGACGGCCGTTGCGGGTGACGAATGGGCGGAGGGGTCCTCGAACTTCGTGGCCGCCCTCGCCGGTGAGACCAACGACGCCCTCGTGGACCTGATCGTGCGTACCGCCCGGGAGATTTTCGACGTCCCGCACCCTTCATTCCTGGACCTGCCCGGCCTGCCCGGACCTGATGCACCCTCAGGAAACAACGGCGACGACCTGCGGACCAAGGTGGCAGCCACCCTCGCGGCGCACTTCAACCAGCCGATAGTGCGTGACGAGGACGGGGACATTCCGATCCGGTCCGGCAGCGCGATGGTCTTCATCCGCGTGGTCGGCGAGGTTCCGGTCGTCGAGCTGTTCTCGCCCCTGCTGGTCGGCGCCTCCGGCGATGTGCTCGCGCTGGAGCGGATCAACCGGGCCAACAACAGAATCCGCTTCGCCAAGTTGACCTGGAGCGGCGGGCGCGTCCTGGCCACGCACGAGTTGTGGTGCGAGCCGTTCGTCCCGGAGCTGCTCGTGTGGGCGGTCACCCTGATGATGGGGATGGCCGACGAACTGGACGATCGGCTCCGCGCCGAGGTCGGCGGGCGGCGATTCTTCGAGGAGGCCGAGTCCGCACCGCCGGTCACGGAGTCCGCGGACGAGGCCGGCCACCCTGCGTTGCTGACGATCGTCGAACTGACCGCCGACGACGGCACGCTGACCCCTGCCGAGGTCGCCCGGATCTGCGGCCACGACCGTCGTCTGGTGCTGAACCTGATCGCCGACTGCGAGGCGATGTCCACCCAGTGGCGCAAGTCCGCGGACGAGACCGACGGCGACCTCGAGCGCGAGGACGGCGCGGCGCAGGCTCGCTCCTGGGACGAGACCGCCACGTTGTTGCGCTCGGCGCTGCGGGAGATCGTGCTCGGCTGAGCGTGGCCGGCGATCGGATGCTCCGAGTCCGCGAGCACCGAGACATTCCGCGCGTTCCTGCCCGCAGCGGTGCTGCGTCCGACCGAGGCCGTCGAGTACACCTTCGACCTCATGGAGCAGGTCCTGGCCGCCGACCGACGGATCTGCTTCGAGTTCGCCTCGATCATGGAGAGCGGCATCGACAGCGTGGAGCGCCGCCCCGCCTGATCGCTCCCGCTGCGCCACGGAGGGGAAATGCGTTGCTCCCCGCGGGATCCCGCGGGGAGCATGGGCTTCATGCCCTCGACACCGCCGGACGCGCCACGGTTCCTCCTGCCGATGCGCGTCACCGCCGGTGATCTGACGCTGCGTCGGCTGTGCGCCGCCGACGAGGACGAGCTGTTCGAGGCAATCAGCGCCTCGCTGGAGCACCTGCGGCCCTGGATGGAGTGGACGCACGACTTCTCGCGTGCAACTGTCGTCGACTTCATCGTCCGCGCCGGCGTGAGGCGACGAAGGACCGGTCATCGATGCCCCCTACGTCGTGCGCAACGCGCGCGGGCACCGTGCTCGGCACCTGTGGTCTGCACGCCCGACTCGGCCCCGACGCCCTGGAGATCGGGTACTGGATCGCCGCGGCGCACGTCGGCAAGGGCATCGCCGGCCTGGCCGCTGCCGCCCTGACCGCGGTCGCCCTGGACGTGCCCGAGGTGAACCTCGTCGAGATCCATCACGACCCGGCCAACACGGCGAGCGGCGCGATCCCGGCGAAGCTGGGCTACCTGCACGTCGGCGGCGCCCGGGGAGGCGATCATCCCTGCCACACCGGTGAGCACTGGCGCTGGCGCATGACCCGCGCAGGCGTGGGCGGCGAGCGCGGGCGCCCGCCTGCTGGAAGCCGCGCAGGTGACGGCTACCGGAGCGCCGCGCTGACCCATAAGCTCCTGGCCCAACGCGAACTGGTCCGCCGACCACGGTTCGCGCGTGGTGGCGTTCCCGGAACGGGAAGGATCGCTCATGACCATGGCTCATCTGTCCCTCGCGGCCGCGCTCGCCGTGGCCGCTCTGGCCGCCGGAACGGCCGCCGCGGCCGAGCCGACCGTCGAGCCCGCGCCGGCCTGCGTCAGCCGTCCGGCGACGGAGGGCAAGGATTGTGTCGGTTACTTCGACGACGGCCGCGAGCTGCGTATGCAGCTGGCCGCCGACGGTTCCACCGTGTTGGTGGGTGCGTCAGTGGTGAAGCAAGGCTTCGCGGAGCGGACCGTGGAGGCGAAGGACAAGAACGGTAAGACGGTGCAGAAGGTCGAGAAGGTGCCTGCCTGGGTGGTCGACCCGACGGCCACGGTCTGGCTGGAGACGACGGACAACCTGGGGAACCCGGACGAGGGACGCATCGCGCAGTCGGAGGGAACCACCGGACAGCTGTCCCGTGAGAGTGCCTGGTACCGGGCCTGCAGTGACAGCAATCCCAGCGGAACCGTCTGCACGTATCGGGGTCATGTGCTGTTCCCGTAGGCCCGCCCCTGCCTCTCGTTAGGGTGGCGCGGAAGACGTGACCACGCGCATGGGGAGGCCGGCATGGGGCTGATCGACAAGATCAAGGGCGAACTGGTCGACATCATCGAGTGGATCGATGACTCACGCAGCACGCTCGCCTGGCGCTTCCCTCGCTACAACAACGAGATCAAGAACGGCGCGCAGCTGATCGTGCGCGAGGGCCAGCAGGCCGTGTTCGTCTACCGCGGTTCGCTGGCGGACCGGTTCGGCCCAGGCAACTACGAGCTGGCCACCGAGGCGCTCCCGGTCCTGTCGACGCTGCAGGGGTGGAAGCACGGGTTCAAATCCCCGTTCCGCTCCGAGGTCTACTTCATCAACACCCGCCCGGTCACCGACCTGCGCTGGGGAACGCCACAACCGATCGTCATCCGCGACGCCGAGTTCGGCACGATTCCGCTCCGCGCCAACGGCCTGTGCGTGCTGCGGATCGCCGACCCGGAGATCTTCCTGCGCCAGGTCATCGGCACGGACAGTGCCGTCGAGCTCGAGGAACTCACCGAACTGCTGCGTCGCCTGATCGCGACCGCGTTCGCCGACCTCATGGGCGGTGCCGGCGTGAGTGCGATCGATCTGCAGCACAAGAACGCCGAGCTGGCCGACAAGCTGCGCGCGATGGTCGCGGAGCGCGTCGACGACGAGTTCGGGCTGGCCATCGACTCGATCGCGATGAACGTGTCGCTGCCAGACGAGATCACCGCGGCCATGACCGCCGGCGTCGCCAAGGGCATCGAGACCCGGGGCTACGTCCAGAACGTCGGCGACGTCGGACGGTTGGCCCAGGTCCGCGCCGCGGACGCGACGCTGGCCGCCGCGGAAAATCAGGGTGGCGGTGCCGGCTCGATGGTCGGGGCGGGTGTCGGCCTGGCGCTCGGGCCAGCAGATGGCGAGCAGCCTGGCGTCGGCTGCCACACCGCCGCCGATCGGTGTCCTGTTCCACGTGGAGTCGGGCGGCCAACCGACCGGCCCGTTCAACCTCGATCAACTGCGCGGCGCCGTTGCGTCGGGTCAGCTGACGCCGAGCACTCTCGTGTGGACGACGGGCATGGCCGGATGGGCGGCCGCGTCGTCGGTCGCCCAGCTCGCCGGGTTGTTCACGACTCCCCCGCCGATCCCGCCCCCGCCGGTGCCCTCGCAGTGACCGACGGTCCCACCCCACCACCCCTGTCCTCGGTCACCTTCGGGTGTCCGTCCTGCGGCGGCGGGTTCGTGTTCGCGGGCCGCGCCCAGGCCCTGGTGTGCCCGAACTGCGGTCGACAGGAGCCGGTCGTCGACGACGGCGAACGCCCCGCCGAGCGCGACCTCGAGGCGACTCTCGCCGATCCGGACGCCGCCGTCGCGGCGCCGGGCGAGGCGGGTCCGGAGCAGGAACTGACCTGCCCGAACTGCGCAGGCACCATCGGCTTCAGCGGCACCCTCACGGCCACCCGCTGCCCGTACTGCGCGAGCCCGGTGCAACGCAGCGACATCCACGCCTCGCCGGCGCGTCTGCCCGTCGACGGGGTGGTGCCGTTCGGGATGGATCAACCCGAGGCCAAGACGCAGGTCGAGGCGTGGATCAAGAAGCGGTGGTTCGCGCCGAACGCCTTCAAGAAGTACTCCACCACCGGCTCGTTCTCCGCGGTGTACCTGCCGTTCTTCACCTTCGACACGCAGACCTCCACCGAGTACAGCGGCGAGCGCGGCGACACTCACACCCGCGTCGTCGGGTCCGGGCAGAACCAGCGCACCGAGACCTACACCGTCTGGCGGCACGCCTCGGGCACCGTCGATCTCGGCTTCGACGACGTCGCGATCGGGGCCGACACCTCGCTGGACACCGATCGGCTACGTGACCTCGAACCGTGGCCCACGGGCGACGCGCGCGGCTTCCGGCGCGAGTATCTGGCCGGTGCCGTGTCCCGGACCTATGAGCGCTCGCTGGCCGAGTGCCACAGCAGCGCACAGGGGCGGATGACCGAGGAGATCACCTCGGCGGTCAAGCACGACATCGGCGGCGACCAGCAACGCATCCACTCGATGTCGACGGCGTGGCTGGGCCAGACCTACCGACACCTGCTGCTCCCGCTGTTCCTGCTGGTGGTGATGTTCCAGCAGAAGCCGTTCCAGGTATTCGTCAACGGCGTCACCGGCGAGGTGCACGGCCAGCGGCCCTACAGCTGGGTCAAGATCACCCTTGCGTCGATACTCGGCGCGATCATCGTCGGCGTCGGAATCTGGCTGTATCTGGCCAATCGTGACAGCGGCTGATTGCGTGGTCATAAGAGTTCACAGTCGGTGACTTCAGCCGAAACAAGCACCCCGTGTACTTCATGCAAGAAACGACCTACTCACAAGCGGATTGATCCCCAGGCCTACTGGGAAGTATTTGACTCCCGGCACCAGGGTCGGGCCGCACCGGAGGAGGTCAGGATGCCGAGGACGGGGAGCTTCGATGTCCAACCAGATCCAGATCCGCCGACCCGCACGCCCGCGCCCGCAATTCGAGGTGGATCGTCGTTCGCCGAGCGGTCGCCGCCTGCCGTTCTGAGCGATCCGGAACGATCCTCACCACACAGACTTACGGTGTAAGCTAGCGGTGTGATCGCGCCGAGCCGTCGCACCCTGCTAGCCGGACTGGCCGCCTCGGGCCTGACGCTGGCCCTGCCTCGCCCGGCCGCCGCCGCGGTGGCCGAACCCGCCTTGGACGACATCGTCGCCGCGGACGTCGGCCCGGTCTTCTGATCCTCTCCCTGACCTGGGGAGACATACGCAACACAGCTCTTCCGTGTGCCGTACGCCGCAGCGGGCAGCGCGCCGAGTGAGCCACAATGCCGCGGATCGGTGATGACCCGGGAGGAGTGACGTGGTGCGGCAGGTCCGGACTACGCGTCCACCGTGCGCGGCTGACGCCCGCATGGAGACCTGAGATGCCCAGACGCTGGCGCACCACCACGATGGACATGCAGAGCGTGGTCATCGAGGTGTGTTGGCGCCCGACGCCTACCGACTCCGGCGGCGACCTGCACGAGGTCGTGGATCTGCACGATGGTCGGGTCGCCGTCGTCATCGGGGACGCGACCGGAATCGGCCCCGACGCCGCGTCCGCCGCGGAGGATCTGCGCTTCCGCGTCCGCCGAACCTTGCGCAAGACCCAGGAACCTTCTGCCGTCCTCGCCGAGCTCGACGCGGCCATGGAGGCTCGCGGCGGGGACCACGTCGCCACATTGATCTGCGCGGTGCTCGACCCGGCCGCCCGCGTGGTCCGGGTCGCGAACGCAGGCCATCCGCCCCTCATCTTCGTCAACAACATTCGGGTCGAACTGTTCGACGGCGTCGCCGGGCCACCGCTCGGGGCACCCGGCGACTCGCGCAAGGAGTTCGCCCACGACCTGGCTCCGGACACCGCGATGTTTCTCTACACCGACGGACTCGTGGACCGACCCGGCGTGGACACCGCCGAGGCGATCGCCTCGCTGGTCGAGGCCTGCAACGGGATCGGCGGCGCGGCCGCGTGGGCCTCGGAGTTCGCCCGCCGCGCGACCGACGCCCTCGGCCAACCGAGGGACGACGCCACCGTGGTGTCGGTACAGATGGCTGTCGAGGCCAACCGCACCTCGATCGACCTGCCCCCTCCGCCTACCGGCCGCGTCCTGTTGCGGGCCTACGTGGATCCGCGCGATATGCGGACCCGATCGCTGCTGGAGACGCTCTCCCAACTGGAGACCGTCGTGCGGGACATCGAGCTGTCGGTCGAGGTCATCGACGTGACATCCAAGTTCGCGATGACCGAGGAGGCCGGGGTACTCGCCGCACCCACGGTCCTGCGTGCCGTGCCGGAACCCCCGGTCCGCGTGATCGGGTGGTTCGATTCCCCGCTGGTTCTGGCCCGGGCTCTGCAACTTCCGGTGACTCCGGCGACCGAGGAAGGGATCTGACGTGAGGTCAGCTGGTACCACTGAGCTGGATCGCATCGACGCCGGCATCCCCGGGCTGGATCTGATCACCTACGGTGGCCTGCCGCGCAACCGGCTGACGCTGGTCGCCGGCACCGCAGGCAGCGGCAAGACCGTTCTGTTGTGCCAGTTCCTGGCCGGTGGGATCGCCGACGACGAGCCCGGCGTCTTCGTCACCTTCGAGGAACGTCCCGAAGGCATCCGCCGCAACATGCGCTCCTTCGGCTGGGACATCCCCGGTTGGGAGGAGCGCAACCAGTGGCTCTTCGTCGACGGCGCGCCCCGCCAGGTCGACACAGTGTTCTCCGGGAACGACTACGACCTGACCCCGCTGCTGAGCCGGATCACCCACGCCATCGAGAGCGTCGGCGCGCGTCGCGTCGCGATCGACTCAATCGGCTCCCTGGTCTCCCAGTTCGACGACGTCACCCCTGCGCGGCGCACCTTGTTCCGCCTGGCCGAGACGCTGGAAGAAGCGGGCGTCACGTCGGTGATCACCACCGAACGGTCGGATGACTACGGCCCCATCGGACGGCTGGGCTTCGAGGAGTTCGTCGCGGACAACGTCGCGATCCTGCGCAACTCCTTGGAGCACGAGAAGCGACGCCGCAGCATCGAGATCCTGAAGATGCGCGGCTGCTCGCACATGCGGGGCGAGCACCTGTTCACTCTGCTCAACGACGGACTCGCGATCGTGCCGTTGGCCGTGAGTTCCATGGGTTACACGACCTCCACCACGCGCATCAGCTGCGGGGTGCCCGCGCTCGACGACATGCTGCACGGCGGGCTGTACGAGAAGTCGTTGTGGCTGGTCGCCGGTCCCACGGGCACCGGCAAGTCCTTCCTCGCCACGCACTTCGCCGCCGGTGGGGTGCGCGCCGGACAGCGCGCCCTGCTGCATTCCTTCGAGGAGAGCCGCCCGCAACTGCTTCGCAATGCCGCCGCCTGGGGCTTGGATCTGGAAGCGATGGAGGACTCGGGGCGCCTGTGCATCGTTGCCGAGACGCCTGAGGCAGCCTCACTCGAGGATCACCTGCAGCGGATGAAGTCGACCATCGACACGTTCGCGCCGGATCGGGTTGCCATCGACAGCCTCACCGCCCTGCAGCGGATCTCGACGGTGAAAAGCTTTCGGGAGTATGTGCTGGGGCTGACGTACTACATCAAGTTGCAGTCCATGGCCGGCATGGTGACCTCGAGCGTCACGGACTTCCTCAGCGCCGACGGCGCCGGGGAACTGCACGTCTCGACGATCAGCGACGCGATCACGCTGCTGCATTACGTGCCGGTGGGCGGGGAGATGAAGCGCGGCATCCAGATGCTGAAGATGCGCGGCTCCGACCACGACAAGCACGTACGCGAGTTCCAGTTGACCAGTACCGGCATGGTGCTGAAGGAGCCCTTCGCGGACATCAACAGGCTCTTCTGACGGCTAGTCACATTATCGTTGGCTCAACATCTTCCGGGAAGCGTCCCCGTCCGGGCGACGTCGTCGGCCACGTCGCGCAATTTTCGGTTCAGATGCTGACTGGCGACGCTGAGCATCTCGAAGGCCTCTTCGGAGGTGATTCTGTGCATCGCCATCAGAATGCCGATGGCCATCCCGATCTCTCGACTGCTGGTCAGGGCCGCGTTCAGGTTGGTCACCTGATGCGCGCTGTACGAGTGCAGCATCAGCGCCCCGGCGTGTGTGGCGAACAGTGCGCCCACGTCGAAGGACTCGCCGGTGAAAACTTGCGGTTCCGGTCCGTAGAGATTCAGCGCAGACCGGGCCGGAGCCTGGTCTCCGGTCAGGTGGAACGACATGATGCTGCGCACGGGCGTCCGTTCGGCGACCAGGGCGCAGAACCGCGGCCAGCGGGATTCCTTGTCGATGTCCTCCACCTGCACCGAGGCAAAGCTGTCGATCACCGCGGCGGTCACGCACGGGCCCTCATCCAGTTCGTGCTGAATCTCGTCGACCGTGACACTGATCGGGTCGCTGCTGGCCAGACCCTTGGCCCCCTTGGACGGCGTATAGGTCGTCACCCCTGCCCAGGCGCACCCGGGCACCGCCGCCACTGCCAGTTCGACCAAGCGCTGCATCGCCCTCTCGCGGCTGCCGCCGGCCAGCAGATGATCGTTCAGGTCGTAGAACTGCCTGGCCAGCGCCTGCGCCACTGTTTCATCGCTCACAACAGAGTCCACTACCCGGCGCCCCGGTACTTATCGCTCCAGCGGGTCGTGCCCTCAAGTTCATCAGCGAGGCACGTCAACGAGAGTCCTCCGTTCGTTCCACAGCGAGGGCCTGGTGACTGCCGTCGCACAACGGGTATTGCGCGGATCGGCGGCAGGCGCAGATCGCGACGCGGAACCGATCGACGAGCAACGGCTCCCCACCGTCCGTCGTCACCTCGACCGGTCCGTCGACGTATGTCGGCCCCTCCGGGTCGACCCGCACGCGCACACGCCCCCCGGGCTCAGCCATCCCGAGCCGCCCGGATCACCACGAGTTCCTCGGACGCGTCCTCCGGTCCGAGCAATCCCTCCTTGCGCAGCCACTCCAGGTGCGAGCGCAGCACCGGTCCGAACGGGATGCGTTCCTTACGCTCGATCCGCGCGCGCAGACCGGCAGATTCCAACTGGTCGAGCGTGGTCTGTGGTCCGCACAACGCGGAGTGCACGATCCACAGCACACCGCCCGGCGCAAGCAACGCCGGCGCGTCACGGCAGACCCGGTCCAGGATCGCCCGCCCGTCCGCTCCCCCGTGCCACGTCCTCGTCCGGTCGCGGACACGGAGTTTGTCGTCGCTCGGAACGTAGGGCGGATTGGCCACGATCAGGTCGAAGCGATCGGTTACACGCTCCAGCACATCGCCGCGGCGAACGCGCAACGGAAGCCCGTGCAGGAATGCGTTGACGCGTGCTGAGAGCACGGCCCGACGCGAGATGTCGACGGCTTGCACGCGGGCGGCGCCCGACGCCTTCAGTGCAAGAGCGATCCGGCCGGTGCCGGTTCCGATGTCGAGCGCATGGGCGTGCGGCGGGATGCCCTCGGCAAGGACGGAGTCGATGAGCAGATGGGTGTCGGCCTCTGGTTCGTAGACGCCGGGAAGTCGTAGTAGTAGCACTAGGAACGCTTACCCCGACCGGCCACCGTGATGTATTCGGTTCTCCCGGGTAGGGGTCGCTCATGACCATGGCACCTGTGATCGCGGTGGCGGCGCCCACCCTGCCGCAACCACGCGGACCTGTATCGAGCACACTGATCGGCGCGCTGCGGCACGACGTCGCCATGGTGCCGGCTGGGCTGGGTGACGCCGCACCGTTCTCCGAGGACCTTCAGCTCGCGTTGTACGTCTGCTACGAGCTGCACTACCGAGGTTTCGTCACGGTCGATGCCGAACGCGAATGGGACCTCGGCGTCCTAGCCTTGCGGAAGCAATTGGAGCATCGCTTCCTTCAAGCCCTCCGGGGCGAGGTTCACACCGACGGTGGCGACGCCGCCACTGCCGTGCGGGACAAGTTCGACGACCTGCGTCGGCCCCCTTCCGCCACCGGCGTGGGAGCGCATCTGCTGCGCCGGCCCGACCGGGACCAACTGCGCGAGGTGTTGGTCCACCGCTCCCTGTATCACCTGAAGGAGGCGGATCCGCAGGCCTGGGTGCTGCCGCGATTGGAGGGCGCCGCGAAGGCGTTGGTGGCTGCCGTCGAGTTCGACGAGTACGGCGGTGGGCGCCCGGATCGCATGCACAGCAGGTTGTTCGCCGATCTGATGCGGGCATTCGATTTGTCTCCCGAGTACGGGGCGTACGTCGATGTCGTACCCGCGCCCATGCTGGCCGTCGTCAACTTCATGTCCCTGTGCGGTCTGCACCGCGCCCTGCGCGGTGCGCTGCTGGGCCAGTTGGCGGTGGTCGAATTGACCTCGCCGCTGGGCTCGCAGCGAATGGTCGAGGTTGTCCGCCGGCTCGAAGGCGGTCCGGAGGCCGAACGGTTCTACGCCGAACACGCGGTCGCGGACGCGGTGCATGAACGGGTGATGCGCGAGGCGATCGAGGAACTGATGGGCGCCGAGCCAGACGTGGCGGGGGACGTGTTGTTCGGCATGGCGGCCGCCACAGCCTTGGACGACCGGCTCGACGCTCATCTGCTGACCTCCTGGGAAGCCGGCCACTCCTCCCTCAGGACTCCGCTTCAGCCAGACCTGCCCGCAGGGTCTCGAAGATCTGGTTGAGGATTCGCGAGATGTGCATCTGCGAGTACCCCAACCGGCGGCCGATCTCTGCCTGGGTGAGTTCGTCCCCGAAACGCATCTGCAGGATGGACCGCTCCCGCTCGGGAAGGTCCGCGATCAGCGGCGCGAGGACAGCGACGTCGAGCATCAGGTCCAGTCGTTCGTCGCGGGCTCCGAGGGTGTCCCCCAGCGTCCAGTCGTCAGAGTCGTCCCCGCCCCCCGGCGCATCGAGCGAGAGCGCCACGAAGGCGTCGTCGATCGTGATTGCCTCGAGCACGAGTTCCTCGCCGACGTGCAGGTGAGCCGCGAGCTCCGAGACTGTTGGGGACCGGCCGAGTTGGTGGGTGAGCACCTCGTTGGCCACGGTCAGGCCTGCCTTGGTCTCCTGCACACGCCGAGGGAGCCGCACCCACCGGCGCTTGTCCCGGAACCAGCGCCGGATCTCACCGGTGATGGTCGGCCGTGCGAAGGCGGTGAAGTCGATGCCGCGTTCGACGTCGAAGCGTTGGATGGCGAGCACCAGCCCGACATAGCCGACCTGGCGGAGCTCCTCCACCTCGACGCCCGGGTTCGCGTAACGCGCCGCGATGGCCCGGACCAGGCCGCTGTATCGATCCACCAGCAGGGTCTGGATGCGTTCCCGTTCCGCCGTGTCCGCCTGACGGAGGGCCTTGAAGAGGTCCTCATCGGAGAGCGTCGCGTCAAATACTTCAGGTGCGAGGGTCATGTGCCCGGCCTTTGATGCGGGTCGAGCGACGGTCCCCGGTGATTCGAGTTCGTCGTCTGGCCGGTGACTCCCCATTCACCCTGTGGATAAACCAGGGGCCACCCGTGGCGCTCAGTCCGCGGTGACCAGCGCGGAGCTGTCCCAGAGCAGGCCCGGACCTGCCGGGTCCTGGTGCGAGGTCCAGTCGTCGAAGGCCGGGTGC
The DNA here is from genome assembly GCA_963703165.1 of uncultured Actinomycetota bacterium. Taxonomy (GTDB): domain Bacteria; phylum Actinomycetota; class Actinomycetes; order Sporichthyales; family Sporichthyaceae; genus JBQTKD01. Next base: position 4,646,641 of record OY969798.1, on the reverse strand, counting down.
AGAGAGGTACGTCCGTCGATCAACACGTCGGGGCGAGACTTCTGAACCGCGAGCGCGCGGGTCATCAGGCGCATCCGGTCGTCGGCAATGGGTTCGAGGGTCCAAGTCATGCGCCCATGCTGGCATCGGCGCAGCGCCCCCCCAAGAGCCGAGCGGGATGCCTCGCGTCACAACCGACGGGTAACCCACCCCACGGTGTGACCCAGCTCGCTTTACCGGCAAGTAGTTTGCCGAGATGTGAACTGACGCTACGTCAGCCAGTCAGGACCGAGTGGCACGGATCACCACGATGTCCTCGGTGCACTGGTCGGAGCCGATGCGTCCCTGCGCGCGCAACGCGGCCGCACGGGACCACATGGCGGGCCCGAAGGCGACCTCGCCCCGCTCGACGATCCGCGCCTGCAGCCCGGAGCCGGCCAGGTGGCCGAGCGTGAGCTGCGGGTCGCACAGTTCGGATTGCACGAGCCACAGGGCGCCACCCTCGGCCAGAAGACGGGGCGCGGCGCGGCAGATGCGGTCCAGGCGACCGCGGCCCTCGACGCCGCAGGCGAGGAAGGGGACGTTGGCCACGACGAGGTCGAAGCGGTCGCGCATCCGCCGGCTGCGCAGCCGGGCCCGCCCGAGCCGACGCCCCAGGTCGATGGTGGACACGTCCTCCGCCCCGGCCTGCTCCAGCAGGCCGGCCATCAGGCCGGGATCCGTCCCGAGATCCAGAACCTTCGCCCCCGGGGCAAGGTCCTGCTCGAGCACGCAGTCCAGCAACATCGCGGTGTCGTCGTCCGGGCAGGACACGCCGGGCAGTCTCAGCAGCAGCACGCGGCCGCTCCTACCCCCACGATCGCGAAAGAAAACTGCCGTTCGCGTGTCGTCGGGGCGCCATGCGCCGACAGTTCACGTGGGGCCGAGAACCCGCAACGCCAGTTCGACGTCCAGGCGGCGCTGACGATCGGTCAGATCCAGGCCCGAGACCTCCTGAATCCGGCGGAGCCGATACGCCAACGTCTTCGTGTGCACCCGCATCGCCCGCGCCGTGCCCGCGACACTGCAGCTGTTCTCGAACCAGCTGTCCAGCGTCGCGATCAGCTCCGTGCCGTGCTTGCGGTCGTAGGCGATCAGGTCCCCCAGCACGCCGGCCGCGAAGGCGTGCAGGCCCTCCCCGCCCGAGGGCGCGACCAGGAACTGGAGCACCCCCAGGTCGTCGAAACGCATGACCGCGGCACCGGCGGGCACCGCGGCCAGTGCGACGCGCGCCTCGTGCAGCGCCTGCGGCAGTCCGGCAGGTCCCGGCACCTCGCGGCTCAGCCCGCCCTGCACCACGACGTCGCCGAACGGACATCGGGCAGCCGCCGCCGCCGCGTGGGCCGCCGTGGCATCCGCCGCGGGCAGGATGGCGATCACGTGCTCGTCACGGTGCGCCACGGGGACCAGGTGCCCGGTCAACTCCTCGACGGCGGAGGCGACCCGCCCACCCCACCAGATGCGGTTGCGTTCGGCCTGCTCGGCAGTCCATCCCTCGCTCCGGCCCAGTTCCCGCAACCCTCGGCCACGCAGCAGGAGCAGCCGAGCCGGGAACGCCAGGCGCAGGCCGAGTGCGACCGCCCGCAGCGCGTTGTCCTGATCCGCGTCGCCGCGGCCCTCCAGCAGGTCCCAGACGAACTCCGAACGCAACCGGGCCGAGGCTGCGGCAACGGCGTCCTCGTGGCCGAGCAACAGGGCGCAGATCACGGCGGACTGTTCGAGGGTGACGACGTCCCGCGGCCGCGGCCGGGCGGGCAGCCGCGCGTGCAGGACGCCGTGCTGCACTCCCGCGGCCTCGATGGGTACCCGGACCCAGACGGGCCCGGAGCCTTCCGCTCTCGGCTGCCACGACGCGCAGGGGTCGGCTGTCCTGCTCGCGCGGGACGTCGGCCCCGGGCGGCCAGCGCGCGCCCGAGCGGTCGCTGCTGGGCACAATCACCACGGGGCCGTCGACGATCTCCTGCACGGCGACGGCCAACCGCGACAGGTCCTGCCCCTCGGCCGCGATCGCGGTCAGCCGACGGTGGATCGAGACCGCCTCGTCGGAGATGGCCAGCCGGTCGGCCAGTTCCGTGCGCGCGGCCTCCAGTTCGGCGGTCACCCGTTGCTGGTCGCTGTAGGCCCGCGCGTTGACCAGACCGATGGACGCGAGACCGGCCAAGGAGACGAGAACCTGCTCGTCCTCGTCGGTGTAGACCGAGGGGCGCATCCGCCAGGCGGCCAGGACCCCGATGATCGCCCCGCCGGCGTCGAGCACGGGCACGGCGAGGCCGGAGTGCGTGCCCTCCTCGATCGCGATCGGCAGGTAGTCCTTGGTGATCGACTCCGCCGTCGCGTAGTTGTCCACCCGGGCCGGCCGTCCGGTCTCCAGCACCTTGCCGGCCATACCTCGACCGGCGGGGATGCGTAGCCGGGCAGTCTCCGGCGAGTGGTGCCCGACGGTGCAGCGCATGCGCAGTTCCGGGCGATCGGGCGGACCGTGCACGAGCAGCACGCCGGTGACCTCGGAGGCCAGCAACCGGGCGGCGGAGTTGGCGATCGAGAGCAGCACCCGGTCGAGGTCGAGGGTGCCGACGATCTCCCGCGCAAGCCGGTTCAACGTCTCCGCGGCTTCCCTGCGACCGAACGCCGCGGAGTGCCCGAGCAGTGTGCTGACCGCCTCGATGGCGGCAGCCTCCTCGGCGGTGAACGCCGGGGCGCCTGCCGGGCGCAACACCACCAGGTCCCGGTGGTCATCGACCTGGACGACCACCGCGGGAACGCCGGCGACATCCGCCCGGCCCGCCGGCGGGCGGACGGTCAAGGTCAACGGCGGCCCGACCTCGTGCACGACGCTCGGCACGTCACGCACCCACTCGACAATGCCCACGGTTTGCGCCTCGGCCAGTTCGGCCACGGTCTCGGTGACGACCCTCGGCGCCGAGACGGCAGCAGCTCTCGACCCGAGCAGGGTCTCGATGAGCGTGGGCCAGGTCGTTCCGACCCGCGCAGCCAGCAGCGTCACCCCGTCATCCAGCCACGCCTACCCCGGCACTGTCTACCCCGGATGGGAGTAAGAACCGATCGACACTCCCCTACAAACTTCATCCGGATCGGTAGAGGAACGCCCTTCTGCACGTGTCTAGCGTCACTGACCTCGGAGGTCCTCAACGAGGAGGCGGTCCATGACGGCGACGGTGCCCGGCCACACGGCTGAGGAATTCTCCGGCGATCGAAATTTCACCTGGTTCACCCCGGCGCGGCGGAAGCCCAGTGAGTACGAGTCGTACACGATCGGCCAGCAGTCGGATCCCGGGCAGTGGCTGCACATCGACTGGCCGGTGCGCTTCGACGACGGCACCCCGCCGTGGAGCGACGACAGCAGCGCGGTGCGCACAAGCATGTGGCGGGACTACCGCGACCCGGCGGGCATGTGGCAACGCCCCTTCGTGAGCGCCACGAATCAGGACCAACAGGCGCTCGCACGGACCCTGCCCGTGCTCACCCGCCCCGGCGGCACGAGTGCGGCCGGCCCGTGGCGTGACGAGGTGCTGGGTCGGCTCTACGCCGCCTGGCCGTTCGTCGAGTACGGGCTCTTCCTGTCCCTGGCCTACGGCGTCCGGCAAGCCATGTCGGACACCGTGCAGTTCACCGTGGTGTTCCAGGCCGCGGACCGGATGCGCCTGCTCCAGGACATCGTCTTCCATCTCGATCATCTCGGCGAGTCCGACGAGTCCTTCACCGACGCCGGTGCGCGCGAGGCCTGGATGTCCGACCCTGCGCTGGTGCCGATCCGAGAACTCGTCGAGCACCTGGTGGCCTGCGAGGACTGGGTCGAGGCCCTGGTGATCACCACGCTGGTGTTCGAACCCCTGCTGGGCAGTCTGGCCAAGAGCGAGTTGTTCAGCCACCGCGCCGCGCACGCCGGCGACGGCGCGACCCCCGCGGTGCTCGCCGGAGCCATCCGGGACACCGACCGGCACATCACCGGGGTGGCCGCCCTGGTTCGCCTGGTGTGTGCGGACCCGGACACCGGCGGCGACAACGCCAAGGTCATCGGAGGCTGGCTCGACGACTGGGGCCCGCGCTGCGAGGCGGCAGCCACCGCATTCCTCGCCGCCTTCGCCGCGGCCGGCGTCAACGAGGCGGGCGCGAAAGAAGCGTTGACCCGTTCTCTCGAGCGTCAGCGCCAGGCGCTCGACGAGGCAGGGATGTCGGCATGAGCACCACCACCAAGCGCCGCGTCGGGATCTCCTTGATGAATTCCTCCGACACCCAGGCAGCCGTCGAGCATGTGACGGAAAGTCAGCCCAACGCGGTCATCGACTTCCGCGACTGCTTCTACAAGATCGAGTGCGACGACGTCCTGAGCTTCGACATGACCGAGCTGTCCGACATCGCCGGGCGGGACATCGACACCAGCATCTTCCTGGTGAACATGGCCAGCTACTACGGGCGCATCGTCGTGGGCGACGGCCGGGTCGACATCTACGCAGACATCCAACCCGACCGGTTCAAGGACTGAGGAACCCACAGATGCCATCGAGTCTCAGCGCGCTGCACGAGAAGACGAAGTCCTACGACTGGGACTTCACCTCGGTCACGTCACGCCCGAAGTTCGAGACGAAGTTCAAACTGCCGAAGAAGGGCAAGGATCCGTTCCGCGTCCTGATCCGGGACTACATGAAGATGGAGGCTGAGAAGGACGACCGCACCCATGCGTTTCTCGACGGCGCCGTGCGGATGCGTGAGGCAACCCGCGCCGAGCCGCGCTTCAACGAGATCATGAAGCCGGTCCTGCCGATCCTCACCAACGCGGAGTACCAGGCCGTCGCCGGCTGCGGGATGATCATCTCGGCGATCGACAACCAGGAGATGCGCCAGGGCTATAACGCCCAGATGCTCGACGAGGTACGCCACGCGCAGTTGGAGATGTCGCTGCGCAACTACTACGTGCGCAACTCCCCCGACCCAGCCGGGTGGGACGTCGGGCAGCGCTCCATGTACCTGCACCCCGCGACCCAGGCCACCATCGGGGAGTTCCAGCACTTCAACACCGGTGACCCCCTGGACTGCATCGTCGCGCTCAACATCGTCGTGGAAACCGCGTACACCAACATCCTGCTCGTGGCGACACCGCAGGTCGCCGTGGCCAACGGCGACAACGCGCTGGCCAGCGTCATGATGTCGATCCAGTCCGACGAGGCCCGGCACATGGCCAATGGCTACGGCGCGATCATGATGCTGCTGGCAGAGGAGGAGAACGTCCCGATCCTCAACAAGTCGCTGGACCGGCACTTCTGGCACAGCCACCGCCTGTTTGACCTGCTCGTCGGGTTCGCCTCCGAGTACGGCTCGAAGGTCCGGCCGTGGAGCTACAAGAACCAGTGGGAGGAATGGGTCGTCGACGACTTCGTCGGCGGCTTCGTCGAACGGCTCTCCGAGTTCGGGGTCCGTCCACCCTCCCGCCTGGCCGCCGCGGCCAACGATGTGACGTGGGGTCACCACACCATCGCCCAGGTGCTCGGGGCGATCTGGCCGTTGAACTTCTGGCGGATGGACGCCCCCGGTCCGGCGGACTTCGAGTGGTTCGAGAACAACTATCCCGGGTGGTCCGGTTACTACCAGGGCTACTGGGAGGGCTACCGCGCCCTCGCCGATCCTGCCGTAGGCCGGCTGATGTTGCAGGAGCTCCCTGGGCTGCCGCCGATCTGCCAGGTCTGCCAGATGCCGTGCGTGATGCCGCGCCTGGACTGCAACGAAGCCCGCATCGTCGACCTGGGCGGGAAGAACTACGCGTTGTGCAGCGAGGGCTGCGAGTGGGTCTTCAGCAACTGGCCCGAGGCTTACCGCCACCGGAAGCAGTTCTGGGAGCGCTACCACGGTTGGGACCTGGCCGACGTCATCCTCGACATGGGCGGGGTCCGCCCCGACGGGCACACCCTGATCGGTCAGCCGATGCTCGACCTGCCGCGCATGTGGACGATCGACGACATCCGCGCGATCGGGTACGAGATCCGCAACCCGTTGGCCGGCTGAGTCCGATGCCGCAGATCACCATCGAGCCGTTCGGGCACTCGTATGAGTGCGCGGACACCGAAACCGTGCTCGAGGGCGCTCTGCGCAACAACCTGCTACTCAAGTACGGCTGCAAGTACGGCGGCTGCGGGACCTGCAAGGTGCGACTGGTCGACGGCGACGTCGAAGAGCACGGGTCCTCGTTCGCATTGACGAGCGAGGACCGGGCCGAGGATCTGATGCTCGCCTGCGCGAGCGTGCCACTGGAGGACTGTGTCGTCGACGTCGACCCCACCGGGCTGACCGAGGGCGAGTTTCTCTCCGGCGACACCTCACGGCCCTACGACACCGTGGTGGACTCGATCGAGCACTTGACCGCGGACATCGCCGCCATCCGGCTGAGCATCGTCGGCGAACGGATGCCCTTCGTCGCCGGGCAGTTCGTCAACGTGGAGGTCCCCGCGTCGGGCCTGGTCCGAACGTTCTCGTTGGCGAACGCGCCGGCTCAGGACGATCGGGTCGACCTGATCGTCAAGCTGTACCCGGACGGGGCGTTCTCCCGCTTCCTCGGCGCGGCCACCGCCGGCGACCCCGTCCGAGTTCACGGCCCGTACGGTCAGCTACGGATCCGCCTGTCGCACCGCCCCGTGCTGATGATCGCCGGTGGCTCCGGTCTCGCGCCGATCCTGTCGCTGCTCCGTGACTGCGCCGACAAAGCGTTCGACCGCCCGATCACCTTCTTCTTCGGAGCGCGCACCGAGGCCGACCTGTACCTCGTCGAGGAGATCGCAGCCATCGGCGATCGACTTCCCGGCTTCGAGTTCCACCCGGTTGTCGGCGGTTTCGTGACCGACGCGATCGCCGCTTGGTCCCCGACCCTGAGCCACGACGTGTACCTGTGCGGTCCGCCCCCCATGATCTCCGCCGCTGTGCCGCTGTTGACCGGCGCCGGCGTGCGGCCTCGGAACATCTATTTCGACGCCTTCACCCCAGCGGTGGTCGTCGAGACGCCTGCCACGCCCTAGGAAGGACAACCATGGACCTGCGCGAGACGCACCTGACGATGGCCGAGTGGGAGACCCTCATCCACCAGGCGGAGGTTGGTGAGGTCACCGAGCCGCTGGAGAATGTGCACACGGAGAAGGGCACCCACTACGACGTCATCTACGTCGGCGGTGGGGCCGGTGGGCGCTTCGGCTCGGCATTCGCCCAAGCCCGCGAGCTGCGCCAGCTCATCGTCGAGAAGTGGCCGTTCCTCGGTGGCTCATGCCCCCACCAGGCCTGCGTCCCGCACCATCTCTTCTCCGAGGCTGCGCGCGAGATGGATTACATGCGCTGGAACTCCGACACTTTCTGGTTCCCCAAGTTCGATGAGTCCAGGGCCTCGATCGTCGACATGATCAACCTGTTCAAGAACGGCCGGAACAACGCGCACGCCTTCATGAACTGGCAGTCCAAGGAACAACTGGACATGGAGTACATTCTCAACGCGTGGGCCACGGTGCTCCCCCCGGAGGACGGCAAGTTCCGCGTCGAGGCCGCCGGACGGATCTTCACCTCGGACAACCTCGTCCTCGCCACCGGCGCGCACACCTACGTCCCGCCGGAGATCAAGGGCCTGAGCCTCGACAGGCCGGGGGTTTACGACTTCGCCTCGCTGATCGACCCGGGCCTGGACTTCGAGCCGGACAGCTGCGTGATCATCGGCGGGTCCAAGGTGGCGATGGAGTACGGCTCCTTCTACCAGGCGGCCGGCTGCCGGACCACGATCCTGTCCCGCAGCCCGCTGATGCGGACGCAGAGCATGCACCACGTCGACGAAGACCTGCGGACCTACGTCGTGGATAACATGAAGCTGCGCGGCATCGACATCGTCGAGGGCTGCGAACCGCTCGAGGTCCTCGGCGACACAGCTGACATCAACGGCGCGGTCACCGGTGTCCGGGTGCGCCTTGCCGACGGGTCCGAGAAAATCTTCGAGACCTCGTTCGTCTTCATCGGCACCGGCGAACGTCCGGCCTCGCAGATCTACGTCGACACCCTCGGTGTGGAGGTGGACGAGAAGGGCTTCGTGAAGGTCAACGGCCGCATGCAGACCAACGTCCCGGGCGTGTATGCGATCGGCGACCTCATCGGCTCCCCGATGGAGATGTTCAAGGCCCGCAAGTGCGGCGTCACCGCGGCCCGCAACATCGCCGGGGAGGACATCGAGTTCGACTTCTCGGAGTACCCCGACTTCCTGCACACCACGTACGAGGTCACCTGGGTAGGTCTGTCCGAGGAGGAGGCCCGGGAGCAGTACGGCGACATCACGGTGATTCAGATGCCGCCCAAGGGCATCCGCAACGACGAGATCTGCCTGCCGTTGTCGGAGGGCACCATGCTCTACGCGCACACCCGGCCGGAACTGACCGGATTCCAGAAGTGCATCTACGACAACAAGTCGCGCCGCATGCTCGGCGCGCACCACGTCGGCATGGGCGCCAAGGACGCGTTCCAGTATCTGGACTACCTCATCAAGAAGGGCATCACGATCGACGAGATCGGGTGGATGAACGAGCTGTTCCTCAACCCGGAGCACTTCATCCAACTCTCCCGGTTGCGCGCCGGCAACACGGATCTCACCGACCTGTGAGTGCCGCGGTCGCGGTGGTCACAGGTGGCGGCTCCGGCATCGGGGCAGCCGCATGCGCGCGCCTGATCGCCGACGGTCTCCAGGTCGCTGTGCTCGACCTGGACGCCGACGCGGCGAAGCAGGTCGCCGGCTCCGCCGCATTCTCCGCTCAGGTCGATGTCGCCGACGCAGCGAGCGTCGGCGGCGCCTTCGAGGCCGTCCTCCGCGAGTTCGGCCGGGTCGACGTGCTCGTCGCGAACGCGGGGATCACCGGCTCCCCGGCGGCCGGGCCCTGTCACACCACCCCGATCGAGGAGTGGGACAGGGTGCACGCGGTCAATGTTCGCGGCCCGTACCTCTGTGCACGCGCCGTGCTTCCCGGCATGCTCGAGCGCAGGTCCGGTCACGTCATCACTGTCGCGTCCGTGGCAGGGATGGTGGCCTTCCCTGGACGCTGCGCGTACACGACCTCGAAGGGTGCCGCCCTGATGTTCGCGAAGTCGCTGGCGGTTGACTACGGACCGTCCGGCATCCGGTCCAATGCCATCTGCCCCGGGATGGTGCACACCCCGATGACCGCCTGGCGGTTGGACGTTCCGGAACTACGGGAGGCAATCGAGACGAAGGTTCCGCTCGGTCGAGTCGCCGCTCCCGACGACATCGCCGAGGCAATCACCCTGCTGGCCACCGGCAGGCTTTCGTACATGAACGGATCCGCCGTCGTGCTCGACGGTGGATGGACATCGATCTGATCGATCCAGAGGAGCTGGCCCCATGCGAGTCGGAAATCAAGACATCCTTCTGCCCACCTCGATGGTCGGCAACTACCCGAATCCGCGGTGGTACGACGGGCAGGCGTTCGCGACCTTCCCCAAGGGCGAGTTCATCTACGACACGATCAGCCGTGAGGCGCTCGAGGACGCGGTGCTGGCGATCGTGCACGACCAGGAGATGTCGGGGATCGACATCATCTCCGACGGCAAGGTCTTCGGCGGCGACAGCGCCTACGCCGGCTTCGTGTACCACTACTACGAGCGGATGACCGGCTTCAAGATGTCCGGCCCGCCCATCCCGCTGCCGATCTATTCGACGCTCTACTCCCCCACCTGCGTCGGCGACGTCAAACGGGAGCACCCGTTCCACCTCGCCACGCTGCGCGCCGTGCGCAAGGCGACCAAGAAGCCGGTGAAGGTCTCCTACTGCGGCGTGGGCGTGTTGGCAGCCGCCGCGACCGATACGCACTACGGCGACATCAAGAAGCTCTCCCAGGCCATCGGCAGGGCCCTCAACGAGGACTTCAAGCAGTTGGCCGACAACGGCTGCGACATCATCCAGATGGACGAGTTCGTCTGGCCCTACGGGATGGGCGACTGGGAGGTCGACGCCTTCAACACCGCGGTCGAGGGCGTCAGCTGCGACGTCTGGGTGCACACCTGCTGGGGCAACTACTCGGGCACGCCCGGCTACGCGCCCGATGACACGGAGAAGGACGTCTGGAACGCCTCGGTGCTCGGCAGCCGCGACCGCAACGCAGGCACCCACCGCGCCCAGGCCGTCTTCCCGCAGGTGACCCAACTGAACGTGACCGCGTTGAACTACGAGGTCGGCCGCACCGGACCCGACGACCTCAAGCCGCTGGCCGACGCCAACTGGGACAAGCCGTTCGTGGCCGGCGTCATCGACGTGAAGAGCACGATCACGGAGACCGCCGACGAGGTCGCGGACCGCATCCGCTCGGTCATGGAGTTCGTTCCGGCCGAACGGCTCGGGTTGGGCACCGACTGTGGGCTGATCAACCTGCCGCGCATGATCGCGCAGAACAAGCTCCGTGCCCTGGCCGACGGCGCTGCGATCGTCCGTGCCGAGCTGACGAAATAGCCTCACTGCGCAAGCGACGTCCGACGAACTGACCCGTAGGACGGTGTTCGTCGGACGTCGCAGGTGATTGAAAGGACCTATGGGTGTGATGACCGGAGCGATACAGGTAGCCCCGACCGAGGGGCCGCTTCGCAATGTCGGGCCGGGCGAGATCGCCGACTACCGGCGGGACGGCGCGACCGTCCTGCGCCGAATCCTGCCCATGTCCTGGATCGAGGCGCTGCGCGCCGCGACCGATCGCCTGATGCAGGCCGAGAGCGTGCCCTCGATGGACTTCGCGGGCGGCGACGGCCCTCGCTTCTTCACCTTGACCTATGCCTGGCGCCTCGACCCGGTGCACCGGGCGTGGGCCCTGTCCGGCCCCGGCGTGGAGATCGCCCGCCAGGTGCTCGCCCCGACCAAGCGGCTCAACCTGTATTTCGACCAGATCTTCGCCCGCGAGGTCGGTTCGAAGAAGGTGACGCCGTTTCACCAGGATCAGCCCTACACCTCCGTGACGGGTGATCAGGTTCTCCGGTTGTGGATCCCGCTCGACGTGGTGAACACCGGCAACGGCGCCGTGCACTACCTCAAGGGCTCGCACCGTGGGCCGATCTACCGGGCGCGCAGCTTCAAGGAGTCCAACCCGGTCGCCTCCGTGTACGACAACGCGGGCTTCGAAGCCATCCCCGACTTCGGCGCCGAGTACCACCGCCACGAGTGGCTGATCGGCGAGTGCGAGCCGGGCGACGTGATCCTGCACCACCCCCGTGCCGTGCACGGCAGCCCCGCCAACGTGGCGCGCACGGCCCGCCGGGCGACGACGCTCGTCTACACCGGCGACGACGTGCGCTGGGCGCCGCACCCCGGTGACGCCTGGAGCAACATCGAGCTCATGGGCCACGTCGACCTGCCCGACCTCACGCCTGGCGAGCGCATCGACAGTGACCTCTTCCCGCTCGTTTGGGAGCGTTGAGCCGGTCTGGCGCTCAGGTTCCTTTCTGGTGGCGTTCATCCGATCTCACCCGAAAGGTGGATGGCGACTCATCATTCACATGATTCAGGACGGGCCGCACGTCCGATGTAGATCTTCGTGATCCACCGCAGAGTTGTCTTCAACGCCGACCGGTTGGGAACGGCGCACAGAGACACTCACACGGGGGATACACGAAATGAAGCTCAACAACCTGCGCCGTCCGACCGTCATCGCCGCCGTCGCCGTCGGCGTCGTGGCCCTGGGTCTCGGTGGCACCGCCGCCGCCGACGGTTTCATCACCGGCAAGGACGTCAAGAACAACTCGCTCTCCGGCGCGGACATCAAGAACGGCACCGTCTCCGGCGCCGACATCAAGACCAACTCGGTCACCTGGCGCGACATCGAGAACGGCACCGTCCGCGGCACCGAGGTCCGCAACGGCTCGCTCGAGCTCAAGGACCTGTCCGACGACGCCCGTGACGAGCTCAACGAGGGCCTCGAGGGCTTCGCCGAGCTGGTCGGCATGGCGTTCGACGAGGCGTTCGGCAACATCGAGGACCTGCAGGCCGCTGACACCGCGACGGCCGCCGACATCGCCGCGCTCGAGCTCAAGGACACCCAGATCGACACCGCGCTCGAGAACCTGCGCCTGCGCATCAAGGCCGCCGAGGGCACGATCGAGGATCTGGTTGCAGGCCTCGCCGCGGTGAACGCCGACCTGGCCGCGCTGGACTCCCGTGTCGACGCCCTCGAGGCCTCCGCCGCCGTGGACTCCAACTGGGGCAGCGTCCTGCGCAACGTCATCGGCTCGGCCACCTCGCAGCTGCGTCAGGGCCCCGGCCCGCTGGCCGACGTGCCGTCCGGCAAGGGAAGCCTCGAGATCAACGTGGGCACCTCCGCGGACAAGGCCGCCTTCGGTAACGAGGTCGACTTCGCCGGTGACGCCCTGTCCTCCATCGGCTCGCCGAGCTTCTCGGTCTACCAGACCGGCGAGAACAACGCGATCAGCGCCGGCAACCTGCCGAACATCGCCATCGAGGTCGACCCGAACCTGCCCGGCCGCACCTACAGCACCCTGAACTTCGTCCCGACCAAGGCCGCGACGAGCAACGCGTGGACCCAGTTCGCGTCCACCGACGGGTACTGGTACTTCACCGGCGGCACCGGCACCGACACCAACTGCGGCGCGGCCAACAGCTGCACCCTGGTCCAGGCTCTCGCCGCGGTGCCGGACGCCACGATCTACAGCGTCGCGATCAGCAAGGGCCGTGACTCCCAGTTCCACGGTGCGGTCGACGCCCTGCAGATCGGTGGCACCACCTACGACTTCGAGGCTCGTGGCGTCATCGCTTCCTCGTAGTAGCAACCAGCACGCCTCAGGCCGGTCCGGGACACCTCCCGGGCCGGCCTTCGGCGCGTGTCAGAACCCCCATGCCCGCCGGACCGCCGCAACCACGGCCTCGCTGCCATCACCCACGCGCACGACGGCGGCGATGTGCCCGTCCGGCCGGACCACCCACGCCTCGTCCGGCCCTGCGGCCACCATGGCGACCAGATCGCTGCCACCGACGAGATCGGTGAATGCGAGCGTCCGGGTCGGTGCCGCGACCGCATCCTTCACAGCGACCCCCAGCGCAGGCACATCGAAGCCCCCGCTCACCAACACCAGCACCCCGTCACGGACGAGCTGCCGCAGCCGGGTGACCTCGGGCCGGTGCGGGTCGGAGATCGGCAGGTCCGGGATCAGTACCCCCGGCCCCGGCGCCGGTGCATGCCCCTTGGGCGGTCGCCCCACGAACGGCCTGTCGACACTGGATGTGGTCAGCGGCGAGTCGACGTACCAGTAGGGCTCGGCGAACCGCCCGGAGTCGATGCGCGCTGCGGCCTCAGGATCCGCATCGGCATCCGCGAGCGCCAACCGCCGCGCCTCCCACTGCGCGGCGTCCGCCGGCGCGAGGAAGCGCATCGTCGCCCCGGTGATCTCGAGGTTCTCGACGGCAGCGGCGCGACGTTCCAAGTCGTAGGTCGCGAGCAACTCTTTCGGCGCCCAGCCGTGCTCGACCGCGGCGATCTTCCAGGCCGCGTTCTCCGCGTCCGCGACCCCGGAGTTCAGCCCGCGCGCCCCGAACGGTGCCATCAGATGCGCGGCGTCGCCGGCCAGCAGCACCCTCCCGACCCGCATGCGATCAACCACCAACGACGAGAACCGATACACGCTGCGCCACACGACCTCGTAGGGCCGCTCCCCCACGATCATGCGGATCCGACGGTCCAGTCCCCCGCTCGCCTCGTCCGCGGCGAGGTCGTAGTCCGGCGGGACCTGCCAGTCGATGCGGAACACCGAGTCCGGGGTCGGATGAATCAGCACCTGCCGGTCCGGATTCCACGGCGGGGAGAACCAGAACCGCCGCTCGCTCTCCCACCCCGGAAGGTCGACGCGGATGTCGCAGATGAGGAACCGATCAGCGAAGGTCTCGCCGAGGAAGCTCACCCCCAACGCCTCGCGCAAGGAAGTGGCGTGCGCCCCCGCTGCCACCACCGCGTGACCGACCTCCACCGCGGAACCGTCCGCGCAGCTCAACCGGACGCCGTGCTGGTCCTGCTCGAGCCCGAGGACCTCGCACCCCCACCGCACGTCGATCAGGGGCTGACGGGCAATGAGCTCGTCCAGCACTTGTTCGGTCCGGTGCTGCCCGATGTTCACGAACGGTGGCAACGGTGAGGATCCACGGTCCACGAACGACCAGTGGTGCAGCTCCCGCTCGCCATGGAAGGTCCGAGCCGTCGTCCACGTCAGTCCCTCGGTCGCCAAACAGCCCGCGCCGAGGGAATCCCACAGATCAAGCACATCCCGCTGCTGGCAGATCGCCTTCGACCCGACCCGATCCCGTGTCGGCCGCGCATCGAGCAGCACCACGCGCAGCCCCCACCGCGCAAACAGCAAAGCCGTGGTCTGCCCGACCGGCCCGTTGCCGACGACGGCAACGGCTCGTGTCACGTCGGGTCGCTCTGCAACTGGTCCCAGACCTCGCGATCCCGCTGCGCGGTCCAGATCCGGGGCCAGTCGACGCCGTCGAACTCGTCCCACAGTCGCTGCACGTTGAAGGGCAGGCAGTGCTCGAAGATCGGCCACTGGCTGTACTGCGGCGCCAGGGCCGCGTGGGTCGCCTCGAACGCGTCGCGCAACGTCCCGCCGGCCGTGTGCGCAGCACCGACCTCACGGCGCATCACCAGCAGGAAGTCCCGGGTCTGCGCGATCGCGGCATCCACCGCCTCGCGGCCGCGCGGCACGATGCCGCGGCCCCCGACGACGACCTCGGCCTCGAAGGCGCCGACCCGGTCCAACGTCCCGGTGGACCAGTCGGTGTGGAAGGCGTCCCCGGTGTACAGCGCGGCCTGTGCCTCGACGAGGTCCCCCGCGAACAGGATCCGCTGCCGCGGCAACCACGCGACGATGTCACCTGCCGTGTGCCCACGGCCGCAGTACTGCAGCACCAGTTCGCCGCGGTCCCCACCGAGGTCGATCGTCACCTTGTCGGAGAACGTGACATCGGGCCACGTGAGTCCCGGGATCCCTTCCGGCTCCTTGAACAGTCGCGGCATCCGGCCGTATTCGGAGTCCCAGTCCTCCTTGCCCCGCTCCGCGATGAGCTTGCGAGTGTTCTCGTGCGCGACGATCACCTCGGCGTCGAACGCGCTGGCCCCGAGTACCCGCACAGCATGATAGTGACTGAGAATCAGATACTTGACGGGCTTGTCGGTCAGCTCACGCAGCTGCCGCAACCAGTCTCGGGCCGCCGCCGGGGTGGCCCGGGCCTCGAAGGCGACGACGAAGTCCTTGCCCTCGATGGCGCCGACGTTCGGGTCACCCTCGGCGGTCAACGCCCAGACGCCGTCGGCGAGGGTCTCCAGGGTCTCGGTCTTCGCGGTGAGGTCGGCAGAGGAGGCGAACGGCTTGGCACTCATCGCACTCACATCCCCGCCGCGGCGAGAAGCTCGCCCATGTCGATGCCGTGGCCGCGCAGATAGGCGGCGGTGCGCTCGGGAGTCGCGAGGTTCGTCCACTGCTGATCCGTGGCCCCGAAGTTGGCGGTGAACTCGTCGGCGACCTGCTTGTTCTGCGCCATCGCGATCAGCATCGCCAACAGGTGAGGCGTCGGGGGGCCGACCATGAGGTTGGTCCAGTCCATGGTCGCCTCGACGACCTCGGAGCGACGGCGGACGACTCGTCGGCAGAACAGTTCGTCGAAGCCGATGTCCTCCAGGATGACGTCGCCGACCGCCCAGGCGCTGTGTGACGCGGAGTTCGCGCCCTGGCCCACCAATGGGTCGTGGAGCGCGTGCACGTCGCCCATGGCGAGGGCGAACTTCCCGTTGCCCAGTGGGGCGTAATCGGCGCGCAGGTGCGGGATCAGCCCGCCCTGCAGGAGGTCCTGAGGCCGCGTCAGCCCGAACTCGGCCCGGTTCACCCGTTCGAAGGTCAACGGGTAGTGCTTCTCCAGCACACCGAGGATCGTGGCCTCGAACGTCTGCGGGTCGGCGTCCTGGTCGAGGTCCGCGAGCATCTCCAGTTCGCCGCCCGGGATGTTCTCGAAGAGCAGGGCGGCGACCTTGCCCTCGAAGGTCAGGATGGGGATCTCGACCAGTTCGCCGTTTCCCGGCGAGATGCTCAGCGTGACGCCCTTGGGCTCGGACTCCGCGATCCCGCGATAGAGCCCGACGCACAGCCGCCGCTGCGGCCGGTCGTACGGCGACTTGTCCGCGCGCCTGGGGAACATCGCCCCGAGCGAGCCCTTGCCCGCCGCGACCACCAGTAGGTCGTGCGGTGCGCTGAGCCCGTCCAGATCGTCGGCCTGGATCCCGCCGCGCATCTCGATCCGCCCGCCCCGCTCCTCGAAGTCCGCCATCAGCCGCGGCAGGTAGAGCCGGTAGTCGATCGCGCTGGACTCGCGGAGGAAGTCTCCGCGGAACGCCATGGGGTGCGGCCCACCGACGTAGTGGTGATGACAGAAGTAGCCGTACTCGGCGGAGTCCCAGTGGTGCACCCCGAGTTGGCGTTCCCGCTCCAGGGTCGGGGCGTGGTGCGCGACGGTGTTCATCAGCTTCGAGCCGGTCAGGTCCTCGGCTGTCTTCTCGGCGTAGATGGTGACCGGGATGTCGTGCTGCCGTAGTCGCAAGCCCAGGTGCAGGGCGGAGACACCCGCTCCGATGATGCCGATGTTGGTCATGGCGCCACTCCGATCTGCAGCAGGACTTGCTCTGATATCGAGCATGCTGTTCTATGAGCGAACGATGCCGAGCGTACCGGAGCCCCCTGCACCCGCCGGCGTCCGCCTGCAGACGCTCGAACGCGGCCTCGACGTCCTCGAGCTATTGGCGGACGGTCTGCCGCGCACGGTCGCGGAGATCGCCACCACCGCCGGCGTGCACCGCTCGATCGCGTACCGCATAGTCCGCACGCTGGAGGACCGCGCGTTCCTCGAGCGCGAACCCGACGGCCGCTACCGCCTCGGCCTCGCCGTCGCCGGGCTCGCCCGCGCGGTGCGGACCGAACTCGCGGCGGCCGCGACCCCGGAACTGGCCGAGTTGGCCGACGAGCTAGGCGCCACCGCGTTCCTCGTGGTGCCCAGTGGCACCGAGGCCGTGACGCTGTTGTCGGTCGAACCACGCCGGTCCCGAGCCCACGTCTCCCACAACCCGGGCCAGCGCCATCGCCTCGACCGCGGAGCACCCGGCCTGGCGATCCTCGCCGCCGGTCCCCCGCAACCGGACGAGCGCCCTGAGATCCCTTGGGCCCGCGAGAGCGGCTACGTGCGCACCACCGGCGAGGTGATCCCCGGGCTGAGCGCGTTGGCCACGCCGTTGCGGTTCGCTGACGGATCTCTGGCTGCTCTGTGTCTGGTGTTCGTCAGCGGTGAAGTGGACGAACGAACAGCCGTCGAACACCTGCGTCGCCGCGCCTCGCGGCTGACTGCGCTGGTGTCGCGCGGACGGTAAGCCGTCGGAAGCATGGTCGGTGGGGTCTGGGGTGCTGTTCAGGTGCTCTGCGCGGGTGGGCGCAAGGTGTGCCTGAGGTGCCCCTTGTGGTTGCCGTGGAAATAGATGACAGAGCGTCAGGATCCCTCAGGCAATATAGGGAATCTCTTATCTGGGGGCCCCATTCCGGGCGAAAACTTGTCGGTGGGTCTCTCTAGAGTTCCGGGTATGGACAACAACGTCGGAGAGCACATGGCCAGCCCGGCCAACGCTGCCCTCGGCGTGCTCGAAGCAGCTCTGGAGGACTTCCTCCAGGCCGCGGCGAACGAGGCGTGGCGCGGGACCGACGCCGAGTCCGTCGACCTGGTCGAACGCACCCACCGCCTGCGCGGCCGGTTCCAGTACGCCCACCTCGTCAGCGTCGCCGAGATGACCGAACGCGGGGCCGCCGAGGTCTCCGGCGCGAAGAGCACCAAAGCCTGGCTGCGCCACCGCCTGCGCGAGACCCCCGCCGCCGCGGGTGCCACCGCGAAACTGGCCGTCGCCTGCACCCGCAAAGGCCCCCACGCCGCCGTCGGCGCCGCGTTGGGCTCCGGTGACGTGAACTGGGACCAGTTCCGGGTCACCGTGAAGGCCCTGGACATGCTCCCGCCCAAGACCTCCACCGAGCACCGCGAGTTCGCCCGCGACCTCCTGCTGCAGAAGGCCGCCGAACTCAACGCCGACGACCTGCGCAAGGTCGGGCAAGCGCTGCAGGACGCAGCCGACCCGGACGGGAAACTCAAGGACGACGAGGACGCCGAACGCGTCCGTGGGGTGAACTACCGCGACCACCACGACGGCACCGCGTCGATCACCTGGCGCGACCGCGTGGACAACATCGCCGCCGCCAAGACCGCCATCGGCCCTCGACGCACCGAACCCGCAACCCAACGGCGGTACGGACCCGCGCACCCCCGGCCAGCGTCGCGCGGACGCGATGGTGCACATCTTCGGCAGCGAACTCAGGCACGGGAAGCTCCCCACCAGCCGCGGACGTCGCCCCCAGGTTCACATCACCAAGGCCGCGCTCGCCACCGGCGGGGCACTGACCCTCGCCGCCCTGCAGCGCCACCTCTGCGACGCGGAGATCACCCCGATCGTGCTCGACCCGCACGGCAAGCCGCTCTCGGTGGGCCGTACGACCCGCATCTGGCCCCCGGCGATCTGGGCCGCAATCGTCGCCCGCGACACACCGGCTGCACCTTCCCCGGATGCGATGTCCCGGCCCATGACTGCGTCGCGCACCACCGGAAGCACTGGACAAGGGACCACGGCGAAACGTCAGCGGAGAACGGCGTCCTGCTCTGCGATCGGCACCACTTCGACGTGCATCATCGCGGGTGGACCGTGCGCCTCGACTACTGGAAACTCCAACAGGGCCTGCTGGTTCCGATCACCTTCCCGGAACCCGAACCCTGGGATTGACGGGCCTGGGTCAGACCGGATCGGGCTGTCGTCCGCGGCGATTCACCGCTGCGGCAACGAGGACGCCCAGCAGCAGGAAGACCACGCCGACGGCGAGCCCTGCCGCCACCCGGGCGGCGTTGTCCGGCTCCTCGACGGCAGGGGCCGCAGCGGCCTCCGCTACTGCAGCCGCTGGCACCATCGCCGGGTCCTGGAGGACGGCCACCATGACGGTCGAGGGTGCGGTCTGGCCGTCGGTGTAGGACTGCACGGCGGAGAGTGCGAACTGGTCGACGTCGGCCGGCATCGGGCCGAGCTTGACGGAGAACATCTCGAAGTTGCCCGGGCGGATCGCGTAGGCGTCGGTCTGCGCGGTCCAGGTGATCGCGCTGATCGCCTCCGTGCCGACGCGCGCCAGCGAGACGTCCCAGCCGGGCTTCGCGCCGGCGGCCACCGTGGCGAAGGTCCGATCGATCGGGAGCCGCAACTCGACGCGGTTGGTCGCGGCGTCGAGGCGTTCGGTGGACACGGCAAGACCCACGAATCCCGTGCTGCCGGCGGTCACGTCGCCGGAGGCGACACTGACGTCGGCGGCGGCCGGGCCGCACAGCAGACCGAGCGCTCCGGTCGCGGCGAGCACCGCGCCGGTCCTACGCAACTGACAAGTCGTCACGCGCATGGGATCAGCCACCTCCCCAGGTGCCGGAGGCGATCAGATAGCCCGGAACCATCGCCGTCGCGATCCCGATCGTCGCCGTGGTCACGCCCGCGAACATGTCGCGGATCTTCAGGCCGAGGCCGAACATGAGGAAGAACAGGTACCAGAGCACCGCCCAGGACATCCAGAACCCACCGAACCACGGGGCGTCCGCCGCGTAGGTGGTCAACGAGGTGGGCACCGCCATCACGGCCACGAACCCGCAGTACCAGCCGAAGGCGCGCCAGTCACTGACCCCGGCCAGGACGTTCCACGCCATCCACAGATAGGTGAACGCGAACAGGAAGAGTTGGCCCATGCCGAAGGGATTGCCGTTGAGGCCGGAGTGGATCCCCACTCCGACGTTCAGGGAGCCCGCGATCAGGTTGAACACCGCGACGCTCGGGCCGTCCACTTTTCCGCACAGAGCCAGCCCGTTCACCAGGAGCACCGCTCCGGTGAACATCAGGGCGACGCCGACCATGATGTGCCTCTCGGCTTAATTTGAAGCCGCCTTCTGGCGGCTGTGGCCAAACTAGAAGAACCGGTCCGCCAGCCACAAGATCACCTGTGGCGCAGACAGGTAATTACTTCGTCGCCGGCTTCCTGCAGGAAACAACAACAATTGATCGACTGACCATTCTCAACGGTTGTTGAGAATTCATCGGGGCTGTACCGAACGCAGCCGTTCGTCCACGTGCGCGAGCAGATCCGTGACCACGACCGGCTTGCGGAACGTCGGCAGGTTCCCCGGCGCCAGCGCGGGGCGCCCGCTGAGGATCGCGATCGGCGGCGGGGGTCCGTCGAATTCAGGGTGCGACAGGGCGGCGATGAACTCCTCGCCCGTCATGTCGGGCAGATCCAGGTCCAGCAGGATCAGGTCCGGCGCCAGCTTGCCCGCCGCGGTGAGGCCTGCGGCCCCGGTCGGGCAACTGACCAGGTGCACCGCGGGCCGACAGCGGAACAGCTCCATCACCAGGTCTGCGCAGATCGGGTCGTCCTCGACGTGCACGACGATGCCGCGGACGTCCTTGCGCACGGCCAGGCCGCCCCGCTCGGGGCTCTCGCGTTCGGTTCGCGACCCCGGAGCTCCCCGGCTCGCCAGCGGAAGGCGCAGCTCCGCGGTGGTGCCCTCCCCCACCGCGCTGTCGAGGATCAGCTCCCCGTGCATGGCCTGGGTGAGTGCGCGGGACAGCGACAGGCCGAGTCCCGACCCCTGCGTGCCCGTGCGTTCGGCGCCGAGCCGGTCGAAGGGCACGAAGGCACGCCAGAGCTGGTCCCGCGCGATCCCGGCTCCGGTGTCGATGACCCTTGCCAGGCCGTGGTCCTGACGCCGAGTCACCTCGACGCGCACCGCACCGCCGACCCGGTTGTACTTGATCGCATTGGTGGTCAAGTTCAGCAGGACCTGCCGCGCCCGTCGTGCGTCGGCGCTGACCGTGACCGACGGGCCCTCGGTGTGCAAGGAGAGCGTGACATCGCGTTCGGCAGCCAGCGGACCGACGAGTTCCAGCACCTCACGCACCAAGAGATCCAGCGCGATCGGCTCCGGTTCGAACGTGACGGCGCTCGCCTCGATCGCGGCAATGTCCAGCACGTCGTCGAGGATCGCCACGACGTGACTCGCAGCCTCCTGGATCCGGTTGATCGCGGTGACCCGCCGATCCGGCTCCAGGGTGTCCAACAGCGCCGCGAAGCCGAGCAGAGCCGTCAACGGGGTCCGCAATTCATGGCTCATGGCGGACAGGAATTGCGACTTGGCCCGGCTCGCCGTCTCCGCCGTCCGCTGCGCCACTTCCGCCTCGATGGCGCGGCTGCGCTGTGCCTGCACGGCTGCGTGCTCGACGGCAACCGCGGCCAGGTGGGTGCACCGATCCACCAGCTCCAGTTCCTGCTCGGTGGGGCTGTGCGGTCGGTCGTGATAAATCGCGAAGGTCCCGAGCAGTTCGCCCTGCCCGTCCACGATGGGCGTCGACCAGCAGGCGCGCAGCCCGCAGGCGATGCCGAGTTCCCGGAAGCCGTCCCAGCGCGGGTCGGTCGTCACGTCGGCGGTGACGACCCGGCGCATGGTGTGGGCGGCGTCGCCGCAGGACCCGACTCCGGGGCCGACGGGCCAGGGATCGATGAACTCGATCCACTGCGCCGGCAGAGATTGTCCGGCCCCGACGCGAAGGACACCGGCCTTCCGGTCCAGGAGTAGCACCGCAGCCAGGGATCCGGGGATCAGGTGCTCGAGGGCGCCGGTGATCGTTTCAAGCACTCGCTGCTGGGGTGCGCCGGAGACCAGCAGGTCGAGCACGCTGCTGTAGAGGTCGACGCTCACGGTTCGAAGAGGTAGCCCGAGCCGCGGACCGTGCAGATCCAGCGGGGGCGGGCCGGGTCGTCCTCCAGTTTGTGCCGGAGGCGGTGGATGTGTTCGGTCACCGTGCTGTCGCGCTGCCACTCGGGCGAGGACCGCCACACGGTACTGAGCAGTTCGGCGCGGGTGAAGGCAGTGCGCGGCGAACCGGCCAGGCAGACGAGCAGCTCGTACTCCTTGGCGGTGAGCTGCACCCGTTGGGAGTCACGTCGGACCTCGTGGGAGCGCAGGTCGATCATCAGCCGCCCGAAGTCCAGGAACAGGGACGGCTCCGCGGACTGGCTGCGGCGCAGGACGGAACGGATGCGCGCGGCGAGCTCCAAGGTGGAGAACGGCTTGACCAGGTAGTCGTCGGCCCCGAGGTCCAGGCCCAGGACGCGATCGTTCTCGCCACTGCGCGCCGTCAGCACGATGACCGGGAGATCGCCGGCCCGGCGCAGCAGCGCCAGGACGTCGAGCCCGCTCAGTCCGGGCAGGGAGAGGTCGAGCACCACCAGGTCGGGCGCCGAGGCCGCGATTTGGGCCAGCGCGCTCTCCCCGTCGGGGGCCACCTCGACCGCGAAGCCGTCGCGCTCCAGCTGCCAGGTCACGACCGTGCGGATGCCGTCGTCATCGTCGACGACCAGAACCTGACCGGGCCTCATGACGAGGAGCCAAGCAGACGGGCCGGTGCCGACACCATCATGTTGAGGGTTTGTTGATATCCGGCGACTCTGCGCCTCACGCTCGGCGGACGAACCAGTCGATCCGAGTGACCTCACCGGGGGTGACGTGGACGGCAACGCCGTACCCGAACGGCTTGACCTTTTTGTAGAAGAGCTTGTCGCCGTGCTTCACCCGTGCCGAGAACACGAGGTTCTTGTTCGACGGGATCCGGGCGACGTAGCCGACGCTGTACCTGCCGGGCAGCACCGGCCGCCAATGCGTGCACTCGTCCGACTCCCCGGCCAGATCCTCCTGCCGGCTGGAGGGCCCGTCGGCGTAGACCTTGTGGATGTAGCTCGCGTGGTTGCAGACCACCAACCGGCCCCGTGGCACCGATTCGGCCCGGGTGACGGTCGGGACGGCGACGACGACCAGCGCGGCGGCGGCCAGGACCACCCCGGAACGGGCGATGGGGAGCATCCATCGAGTATTCGGCAAACTCCCAGGGCCGCCCGGTGACACGCCGGGGTGCTAGCTTCCCGACGCATGGCCTGGCGCGGCAACGTACCCGCGCCGATCACAAGCTTCGTCGGGCGCCGGGACGAGCTGGACGAGATCTGCCTGTTGCTCGGCGAGGGACGCCTGATCACGCTGTCCGGCGTCGGCGGGGTCGGCAAGACCCGCCTGGCGCAGCAGGCAGCGGCCGAACTCGCGGCCGGCTTCCCGGACGGTGTGTGGCTGGTCGAGCTCGCCGCGCTGGCCGACCCCGCTCTGCTGCCGCACACGATCGTGGACAGCCTGGGCATCTCCCAGCGCTCGGCGCGCAACCCGATGACGACGCTGATCGAGTTCCTGCGACGCCGGCGGGTGCTGCTGATCCTGGACAACTGCGAGCATCTGCTCGACCGGACGGCCGGCGTCGTCGATGAGTTGTTGCGCGCGGCCGACCGGCTGCACGTCGTCACCACCAGCCGACAGCGCCTCGGCGTGACCGGGGAGATCCTCCTGCGGATCGACCCGCTGGAGATTCCGGTGGCCGCGCGCCTGTTCGCCGAGCGTGCGGCCACCGTCGTGCCCGGGTTCGTCGTCGACGCGTCCAACGTCGACGCGGTCACCCGGGTCTGTCAGCGACTGGAGGGCATTCCGCTGGCCCTGGAACTGGCCGCGGTGCGACTGCGGGTGCTGACCGTCACGGACCTCGCCGCCCGGTTGGAGGACCGTTTCGCGTTGCTCGTCGAAGGTGGGCGGACTGCACCGGCTCGCCACCGCACGCTGCGCGCGACGGTCGACTGGAGCCACGACCTGTGCACACCCGCGGAGCAGCTGCTGTGGGCGCGCCTCGCGATCTTCACCGGTTCCTTCGACCTGGCCGCGGCCGAGGTGGTGTGCTCCGACGCCGAACTGCCGCGCGAAGCCATCCTCGACACCCTCGCCGGGCTCATCGACAAGTCCATCGTCAACGCCGAGCAGGGCGCCACCCGCGCTCGCTTCCGGCTTCTGGAGACCGTCCGCGAGTACGGCCTTGCTCGCCTGACGGAGCTGGGCGCCGAGCAGTTGCTGCGCGAACGCCACCGCGACTGCTATCTGCAGCTCATCGGGGCGGCCTGCGCGGAATGGTTCGGCCCCGAGCAACGCACCTGGTGCGACCGGCTGCGGATGGAACAGCCGAACCTGCGGGCGGCCTTCGACTTCAGCCTCGCCGCCAAGGACGAGGCCGAGGCCGGGCTACTCCTCGTCGGACGACCGTGGTTCCTCTGGGTGTGCCTGTACCTGGCCGAGGGTCGGCACTGGTTGGACCGCGCCGTGGACTCCACAACCGGCTCTTCGGTCGCCCGGCTCCGGGCCCTGGCCACTGCCGGGTACATCGCCTCATTGCAGGGCGACCGCGCCGCCGCCGACGAACTGCTCACCGCCAGCGACGCCGGTCAGGCGATGAGCCCGGACCCGGAGACCGCGTGCTACACCCACCACGTCCGCGGTGTGTATGCGTTGTTCTTCGGCGACGCCGAGCAGTGCGGGCGCGCGCTGACCGAGGCGTTGGACGAGTACAGCCAGGTACCCGCGCCGGAGGACCTACGGATGGTGGCCCGTATTCAGTTGGGGCTGTCCCGGATCTTCCTCGGCGAGGTCGCCGAGGCGTCCGCGTTGTTCGAGGAGTGCCGCGCGCGGTGTGAGGCCGCCGGTGAGGAGTGGCTGCTGTCCTACGCCCTCTACGGCCTGGGCCTGGCCCGATTCGCCGAGTCCGATCTGTCCGCGGCCGCGGAGTATGTCCACCAGAGCTTGCAGATCAAACGGGTCTTCGGCGACTCGCTCGGACTGGCCATGGCGTTGGATCTGGCGGCCTGGATCCGCGCCGAGCAGGGCGCCAACGCGCCCGCCGCGACGTTGCTCGGCGCGGCGGCGCATCTGTGGCAGACCTTCGGAGCCGAGTTGTTCGGCTCGTCGCACTGGCTGGCCTATCGCCACCGCTGTGAGACGCGGACCCGCGCGGCGCTCGGATCCGCCTACGAGACCGCGTTCGAACTCGGCGCGGGCCTGAGCATCGACGACGCCGTCGCGTACGTCCTGGGGATGGACACCGACCGGCATGCCGGGGCGACGACTCCGGCGACCGGACTCACCCGCCGCGAGTGGGAGGTGGCGCTGCTCATCGCGAAGGGGCTGGCGAATCGGACAATCGCCGGCGAGCTTCGGGTGTCCCAGCGGACCGCCGAGACCCACGTGCAACACATCCTCACGAAGCTCGGTTTCAGCTCACGCGCGCAGATCGCCAACTGGGTGGGCGAACGCCGCGGGAACACTGACCGAACGTGACCACGTGACTCATCGATTCGCCTGCCGACCTGTCCGCAAGCCCGTACCCTCCGAATAGGTCACAGGACGCCTTTGTTACGCGGGTGTCCTGCCGGGTAGATCACCCGCGTTGTTGTTCGTTGCGGGAGCGCCACGAACCTCTTCCGCTGCAGCCCTCCAGCGAACGCTGACGGCTAGGAGTTGCTCAGGTGTCCGAGACGATCGCCCATCCTTCTCTTGCGATCGTTCCTCCGAGCCGTGCTGCGGACCACTCGCACGACGGCGTCGTCAGGCCTCCGTTGCGCTCAGTCGTCCGGCACATCGCGACCAACATCGCTATCTCCACCGTGATCCCGTCGATGTTGTTCTACGCCTGCATGGTCGCCGGCAACATCTGGTGGGCCCTGACCGCGGCCTTGACGTGGTGCTACGGCGCGCTGGTGGTGCGGATCTGCACCCGTCGTCGCACCTCGGGTCTGCTCTGGCTGACGATCATCAGCCTCACCGCCAAGACCGCACTGGCCTTCGCCAGCGGCAGCACCTTCATCTACTTCCTTCAGCCGGCGCTGATGGAAACCGCAGCCGCGCTCGCCTTCCTCGGTTCGTTGGTGACTGCGCGGCCCCTCGTCGCTCGCTTGGCCGCCGACTTCTATCCGATGGATGAAGAGCTGGCCGCCCGGCCGCGCATCCAGTCGCTGTTCCGCCAGCTCACGTTGCTGTGGGGACTGCTCTGCGGCGCCAAGGCCATTGTCACGCTGTGGCTCCTGCAGAGCGCGTCCGTCACGACCTTCGTCGCGGTCAAGAGCGTGCTCTCGCCCACTACGGCCATCGTCGGGGCGTCGTTGACGATCCTGCTGGCCGCCCGCGTCGCACGGCTGGAGAACCTCCTGCCGCACCGCGGTAGCTGCGAGATGCGGTGCCTGCCTGAGGGCGTTCGTCTCTGCCCCGCCGCCTGAGCGTCAGACGCGCGCCTCGCCCGGGATCCGTACCGACACCTTGCTCTCGGTGACGACGAACCCCAGGCGCTCGTAGAGCGAACGCGCCGGATTCCCCTCGGTGACCGCCAGACCCATCTGGTCATGGCCCGCCCCCGCAACGGCCACGAGGGCGCGCTGCACCAACGTCGCGCCCAACCCACGCCACTGCGGGTCGGACGCCCGGAACACCGTGCCGATCCATGTCAGCCGGCGCCCTGCGTCGACGCGCTCGAACATTGCGATGACCCCGACAAGGGATCCGTCGGGTGTCAGAGCGCATGCGCTGCCGACGGTGGGCGGGCCGAAGAACTTCCCGGCGAGCAGATCCTCGAGCAGTGCACGACGTTGGCTCAGTGGCCGCTGGTCGTTGCGTCGGTCCGGATGCTCCGGCCCGAACGCTTCCTCGTGGAGGGCCCACAGCGCGTCCGACGGACAGTCCAGACCGGGCTCGAACCGCACCCCGGCCAGGCCTGCATGCGCCCACCCCGGCGGCGGTGGCGGATCGGCACGCAGATCGCGGTACATCGCATGCGCATGCCGATCCGGGATCGCGCCGGCGCCGAGCAGTTCCGCGGCGAAGTCCGGTTCCCCGGTCACCCTCCACCCGCCCAGCTTCGCCACGACGACCGCCGCCGCGTGGGAGGCCAACGGCTCCACCCGGTCCGCCCAGGGGGCGTGGTTGTGCTCGCCCCGTTCGTAGGACAGCACCGCGGCGCCGTCGTCATCCAGGAGCAGTTGCCGTGGGTTCACCGGCCGACGGTTTCACAGTCGTCGATGAACGCACCGGACTGGTGCGACCACAGCGACGAATAGATCCCGTCCGGATCGGCCAGGAGTTCCTGGTGCGACCCGACCTCGGCAACCGCCCCGTCCTCGAGCACGACGATGCGGTCCATCCGGGCGATCGTGCTCAGCCGGTGTGCGATCACGATCGTGGTCCGCCCGGCCATCAGTGTCCGCAGGGCGTCCTGGATGAGCAGTTCGCTGTGGCTGTCCAGCGCCGAGGTCGCCTCGTCGAGAACGAGGATCGGGGCGTCCTTGAGCATGGCGCGCGCGATCGCGATCCGTTGCCGCTGCCCGCCGGAGAGCTTCACGCCGCGCTCGCCGACCAGGGTGTCCAGCCCGTCGGGCAGCGTGTCGATGAACTCTCGCGCGTTCGCCAGATCGGCGGCGCGTTCGATCGCCGCGTCGTCCGCGTCGAGGCGGCCGTAGGCGATGTTCTCCCGGACGGAACGGTGGAACAGCAACGGTTCCTGTGGAACGTAGGCGATCGCGTCGTGCAGGTCGGCCTGGCTGATCGAGGCGATGTCCTGCCCGTCGATGAGGATGCGCCCGCCGTCGAGGTCGGAGAAGCGCAGCAGCAGCCGCGTGACGCTGGTCTTGCCCGCGCCGGAGTGTCCGACCAGGCCGACCTTCTCCCCCGCCGCCACGGTCATGTGGAGGCGCTCGAACAGCGCGTCGTCCGCCCCTGTGTGATGGAACGTCACATTCTCGAAGCGCACCTCACCGTCGCGGATCATCGCCGTCGCCGGTTCATCGGGGTCGCGCACGGTGGGCTCGTCGCTCAGGATCCCGATCATCTCGGTGGCGTCACCGAAGGCGCGGTTGTAGGTGCGCAGGCTGTTGTTGGAGAACTGGAACAGCTGCTGCGTCGCGGAGGAGGTGTAGGCGACGATCAGGTACACGACCCCGACGTCCGCGTTCCGCCCGACGACACCGTAGATCGCGACGACCAGGGCCGCGATCGAGATCGTGCTGCTGATGCCGCCGAAGTACGCCATCTGGCGCTGGTGCGCGCCGCACAGGCGCAGCAGCGACCGGCGCGTGTGATCGATCGCGACGCCGAAGCGCTCCCGTTCGTGTCGTTCGCGCGCGAAGCTCTTGGTCGCCATGACGTTGGTGATCGCGTCGGCGAGCGCCCCGGTCTGCCGGCTCTCCGCGGCCGCGTGCTCCGAACCGACGCGGCGCACCGGACGGGACACGAACACCGCCGTGACGATGTACACCAGGGAGAAGATCGCGAGCAGGAGCGCGAACAGCGGCGCCTTGAACGCCAGGACCGCGACCATCCCGCCGAGGATCCACACCAGCGGCAGCATCAGGAAGATCGTGGTGTCGGCGATGCGGACGTACGCCGAGAGCAGCTTGGTGGTCTGCGAGACCAGCGAGCCGCCGAACGTGTTGGCGTGGAAGTCCGCCGAGGCACGCAGGAGGTGATCGAAGCTGCGCTGCGCGAGGTCACGCGCGACCTTCGCCTCCAGCCGCCACGCGAACGCGTCGACCACCCGCCACGCGACCATCAGGCCCAGGCACGTGATCGCCGCGTAGGCAAGGATCTCGCCGTTGAACGAACCCCAGGTCTGCCCCGTCTCGAAGTCACCCTCGGACAGGCGGGTGAGCACGTGCGACACGATCAGCGGCGCGACGACGGGGTTCGCCAGAGCCGCGAACGGGATCGCGAGCAGCGCGCCGACCACGAGCCTCGGGTACCGGATCGCGGCACGCCAGTAGAACCCCAGAATCGTGCCGATCGACAGCGTCCGCTGCACGACGCCTCCCCTCGCGGCCGAAACGTCGATCCTCTCCCGGCAATCCGGTCAGCGCATCCGAATATGTACCGGCTCAACCTTCGTCGACGGTGAGCTCACGCGAACGGCCCGCCACTGCGGGCGCCAACACCGCTGCGAACCCGAGTTCCTTGCAGGCGTCGACGAGCGCCTGCGGCGTTCGCGGATCAACGCCCGCGGTCAGCACCGCCCGCGCCAACAGCCCCTTGGTGGCCTTGTTGTGGTGCGAGACCACCTTGCCGTTCTGCGTGATCCGGACGGTCACCGTCCGCTCCGCCACCGCACCGCTCGGCCGCCACGCGTTCGCGTACGTGCCCGAGCGAAGGTCCAGCACCAACCCGCGACCCGCTCGCGGCGGCAGCACCGCCGACAACATCGGCCGCCAGTGCCCGGCCAACGCGCCGAGCGGCGGCAGGCTCACACCGCCGGACAACCGGTACGCCGGGATCCGGTCCCCCGGTGCCACCAGCCCCCACAGCCCACTGGCGATCAGCACGCTGCGGTTGGCCCGTCGCTTGGCCGCGGCGTCGAGCGTCTCCAGCCCGAGGTGCTCGAACAGCACCCCGGTGTAGACCCGGGCCGCGGTCGTCGTCGGCGCGGTCAGCAGGCCACGGTTGCGGTCAATCTCCCCGACCAGCCCCGGGGGCAGGTCCAGCACCCGCGCCGCCTGCTCCACCGGACCCCTGCACAACGCGACCAACGCATCGAGCACGGCTTGCCGCGCCGGGCGAAGTTCCGCACCGAACGCGAGGGACCCCAGATCGAGCGGCTTGCCACGCGACGGCGCAGCCTTCCCCTCCGACGGCGGCAACAGGATCAGCACCGCGGCACTGTAGCCGTCAGGGCCTGTAGCCCTGACCTCCGTCGTTCGTTGAGCACAGAAGTAACGGGTGATGCATCGACCGACCCAGAAATCGCCTCAGCAGTTGCCTCTGTGCTCATCCAGCGACGCCGAACCCCACCCGTGGTCGGGTCGACGTCACCCGACGTCGTCCGGCGCCCCTCGCCACCCGATGTATCTCGTAAAGCTCGGTGTTTGCCGACGACGACGAGGACGATTGGGAGGGCGAGGACGGCGGCGGCTCCTTTCGCATCACGATCAACGACGACCAGGACGATGACCTGGCTCACCGCGACGGACTGCCCGACGGCGCACGACTGAGTGTTCGTGTGCGCGAGGACTTCGTCCTTGTCGATGAGGAGGCGTTTCGCGCCAGCGCGATGCGCATCTTCGAGCAGCAAGGCCCGTGGCCCCCGCAGGTCGGCCCGGACGACCCGGCGACCATTTATCTCTCTGCACTCGTGGAGGAGATCGGCCTGCACGAGATCTCGTTCGGCACGACGATTGCCGGACTGGAGAACGCCGGTGGACAAACCGAGGTCCTCGCCGTCGACGCAGCGCTGCAGGACGACGAGGACTGGTAGGAGATCCGGTGGGCCGTCCTGCCGGAGGTCCGTGACCGGCCCACGGGCAGGATGACCTCATGAGCCACGTGGTGCAGGACCGGACACCCGTCATCGTCGGCGTTGCGCAGCGGACGTGGAACGCCAGGGTCGACGTGTTGGCGCCCGAGCCGGTGGACATGATGGTCGAGACGCTGCGTGCCGCGGCGGCCGATGCAGGCAGCGATCGGTTGCTCGCGCGGGCGACCGGGCTGTGGACGATCGACATCGCCGGGTGGCCGTACGACTCCGCGCCGGACCTGCTGGCGGAGCGCCTTGGCATCTCGCCCGTGCACCGGCTGACCTCGCAGATGGGTGGCTCGCAACCGCAGGCGCTGTTCGGCCAGGCCGCCGCATCGATCGCGCGTGGAGAGCACGACGTCGTCCTCGTGAGCGGCGCCGAGGCGTTCCGCACCCGACGCCTGAGCGGGCAGGCCCTGCCGAGCCTCGCCTCGCACAACGCCGGCCGCACCGAACTGATGGACACCTTCGGGCTCGACCGCGACCCGTCACACCCGGCCGAGTCGGGCGCGGGTGCGCTGCTGCCGCTGGACTATTACCCCCTGTTCGACACCGCGCAGCGGGGCGCGGCCGGCCGCAGTCTCGACGAACACCGAGCCCAGCTTGGCCGGCTGTGGGCAGGGCTCGCGCAGATCGCCGTCGACAATCCCCATGCCACCTTGCGCTCCGCACCTACCGCCGCGGAAATCACTGCGGTCACGGCCGCCAACCGGATGGTCGCGTTCCCCTACACGAAGCTGCTGACCTCGAACATCTTCGTGGACATGTCCGCCTCGGTGATCCTCTGCTCCGCGGGGGTCGCGCGCGAGCTGGGAATTCCTTACGACTGTTGGGTTTTCCCTGTTGCGGCGGCAAGCGCGGAGGATCCGTGGTTCGCCACCGAACGGGATCGGCTGGATCGCTCCCCCGCACTGCGCACCGCCGCGAGTGCTGCGCTCGAGCGCTGCCGGCGTCGGCATCGACGATGTCTCCGTATCTCGATCTCTACTCCTGCTTCCCCTCCGCCGTCCGGATGGCCGCGGAGGCACTCGGCCTGCCGCTGATCGGCGGGGACCGGCCGCTGTCCGCCACCGGCGGACTGACTTTCTTCGGTGGACCCGGCAGCAACTACTCGACCCACGGGCTCGGCTCACTGGTGGAGAAGCTGCGCGCCGACCCGGGATCCCTGGGTCTGCTCACCGGTCTCGGCATGTTCTTCACCTCGCACACGATCGGCCTCTACTCCACCGAACCGCGCGGCGACTTCGCGCACGCCGAACTGGGCACGATCGCCGACGTCGGTCGTTCCGCACCGATCGACTTCGTCGGTACGGCGGCGCTGGAGACGTACACGGTCCGCCACGGCACCGACGGCCGAGCAGTCAACGGGATCCTGGTCGGACTCACCGACGCCGGCGCACGGGTGTGGGGATCCTCGAAGGACAGTGACGTCCTCGACGCGTTGGAGCGCGAGGAACTGCTAGGCACGCAGATCCGGTTCGACGGACCCACTGCACAACTCGCCTAAGCGGCGAGGAAGGTCTCGACCCACCCGCCGACGAGCTTCGGGCGGGTGAGCAGGCACAGGTGGCCGCCGTGGTGGACGATCCGGACCCGTGCGTCGGGGATCAGCCGGCCGAGGATGTGCGCGTTGACCGCCGGCACGATCGGGTCGCGACCGCCGTGCACGATCAGCGTCGGCTGGGTGAGCCGGCGCAGCCAGAGCGCGCTGGTGAACCCACGCAACGCGAGCTGTTGGTAGAGGTAGCCGCGCTTGGTGGGGGCGCCCTTCTTGCGGATCTCGGCCTGGGCGTCGAGGAATCCGGGGTCCTGCGCGATCTCAGGGCCGTACAGGATCGAGGCGACCTTCGTCAGGTGATCGGGGTCGTCGTAGCGGCGGGTGTCGGCGAGCGCCAGCAACGCACGGGGGGTGCCGGGCACCAGAGCCCCACCGGCGGCGGTGGCCACCAGGACGAGGCGTCGCACCCGCGTGCTCTCGCGGCGGGCGAGCTCCTGCGCGAGCATCCCGCCCCAGGAGATCCCGAGGACGTCGACCTGCTCCAGGCCGAGCTCATCGAGCATCCGGCCGGTGGTGCGGGCGACCGCGCTCAGCGTGGGCGGACGGCGCGGAACGTCCGACTTCCCCGCACCCGGAACGTCGAAGGCGATGGTGGTCCGGTCGGTGATGGCATCGCGGAACGGGTCGAGCAGCTCCAGCGGCGCGCCGATCCCGTTACACAGCAGCAGCGGCGGACCTGCGGTGGTGCCCTCACGGATGGAGATCCGCATGCGGAGCCCATCGACGACAACGAAGCGAACCTCATCGAGCTGGCGCGTCACGGCGTAAGCCTCACACGCCCAGGTTACTGGCGAGTCACCTGGGTGGAGCGGCTTTGCTCAGTATTCGCTGACGTGCTCGGTGGCGTAGTCCTCGCCGAGCACGGTCGGGGGGCGGGTGCGGTAGACGTCGCCGGTGGGTGTGGTGAAGGACAGGGTGCCGTCGGGGTCCTGCACCAGGGACCAGCCGGGCTGGTGCTTGAGCTGGTGGTGGAACGGACACAAGCAGGCCAGGTTGATCCGGATCGTGCGTCCACCGATGCGGAACTCGATGGTGTGGTCCAGGTCGGTGCGATGCGCCTTGCGGCGGCATCCGGGCCAGCGGCAGGTCTGATCGCGGGTCCGGATGAAGTCGACCATTCGGATCGACGGCTTGTAGGTGTCGGCGGAGACGTCGAGCAGGTGCCCGGTGTCCGGGTCCTCGAGCAGCCGCTTCCAGGCCCCGTCCTTCGTGATGCGACGGCAGACGTCGGCCGGAATCGGCCCGTGGCCGGGGATGTGGCCGTCCTCGTCCCCGACACCGAGGACCGTGCCCAGCGGCACGACAACGCGCACGTCGTAGGTGATGCGGTCCTGATCTCCGGGATTGCGCAGCAGGTCCATCAACGCATCAGCACGCAACGCGTCGATCCCACGCTCGTCACCGGATGCGTGGGCCTTCTTTGCCGACTGTGCGCAGGCGTCGAGGATTCCGAACGCGGCGTAGGCCTCCTCGGCGGGGAGGACGGCATGCAGCGCGAACATCCCGTCACCCACGCTGCGTAGCTCCACGCGCCGGCCGGCCCGGGCCTTGGCCTCACGTCGGCGCCCGGCGTCCTTGTCCGCCTTGCGCACGTAGCGGCGTACCAACGCCTGGAACTGTCCGTCGGTGCGACCGGCGGCGGCCAGGAGAGCACGGGCCTCGAGTTGCTTGCTCAGTTCGGGGCTGAGGTGCTCCGTCTGGTTCAGGATGATCAGAGCCTTGTTCTTGGAGATCCGGCCGGCATCCAGCGCGTAGAGCGTGTCCGGGCAGCGTGCCAAGAACTTCTCGGCCAGCACGACCAGAGCCTCCCCCTCCGCGGGGGTGCGGTCCGTGCGCATCGCGATCTGAGACCACGCTGAACGGCGGGCGAAGCTGATCGCCTCGGCCCGACGGTCCCGCGCCTGCTCCTGGGTCAGACCCCGCTCGCCCTCGATGAGCGACAGCGCCATCTCCACGTGCGCGGCAGACCAGGTCGCGGCACGGAGCAACTCCGCACCGAAAAGCCGCGATCGGGCCCGATCCAGCCGTTCCATCTCGTCCAGCGACAAGTGCCACGGGCGGGGATCCTCGACGGGTTCAAGGGCGTCCGGATCGGACGGATCCCAGTACTCACCCTCGAACGGGTCGACGTCGCGACCAACGACTGCGGAGGTGAGCATGAATAGATTATTCCCCTTCGAATCAGAAGTTTCAAGAGTAGATTCGAACTATTGTTCGAGTTCGATCACTCCCCACCTGGGGGGTGTCTGGGAATCGCTTGAGCAGATTCTGTTTGCGGACCCATCGAACGGGGATAACCCCTACATCGGCCTACTGCCGGGTAAATTTTGGGCAGGAGCCACGATGACTGTGCTGAACTACGTCCGTCCAACAACGGAATGCACCGATACCGAGCTGTTCACCATGCTGGCCACCGCGGATGAGGCGGACCGTGCACGCATCCAGGAACTCCTCGTCGAGCGGTACACCTGGATCGTTCGCAGCACCGCCGCTCGCTACGCCAACCCGGCCGTCGACATCGAGGACCTCCTGCAGGTCGGCTACGTCGGCCTGGTGCTGGCCGTCAGCCGTTTCGACGCCGGACACGGCAGCGACTTCGCCGCCTACGCCAAGCCGACCGTGCAGGGCGAGGTCCGCCGCTACTTCCGCGACAAGCGCCGCTGGATCCGGATGCCGCGCCGCCTGCAGGAGACCAAGGCCGTGCTGCGCATCGCCACCGAGACCCTGACCCATGAGCTGCAGCGCTCCCCCACGATTCCCGAGCTCGCGGCCAAGCTCGCGGTCAGCGAGGAACTGATCCTCGAGGCGACGACGGCGGACGACTGCTTCAGCCCGTCCTCGCTGGACACTCCGATGGGCGGGGACGGCGAGGACTCCTGGACGCTGACGGACACCCTCGGCGAGCTGGACGACCGCCTCAGCCTTCTGGTGGACCGGCAGGCCGTTCGGCCGTTGCTGGAGGCGCTGTCCGAGCGCGACCGCCAGATCATTCACCTGCGCTTCTTCGAGGACCTGACGCAAGCTCAGATCGGCGAGCGGCTCGGGTTGTCGCAGATGCACATCTCACGCCTGCTCGCCCGCGCACTGACCACCCTGCGTGAGGGCCTCGAGACCGAGTGATCTGACGGCAGCTCAGCCTGGTGGTCCGGCAAGGACCATCAGGTCGTGCTCGCCGATGTCCACGCGGAGCTCCACCGCGCCCGGGCCGATGGCCGACCAGGCATCGAACTCGACGCCGTCGCAGCGGATCCGGACCGCGGCGGTGTCCGTCAGGTTCTCCACGCGGAAGGTTGTCGCCCGGCCGGCGTGGCTGGGCGTCGCGGCGTAGGTGCGGAGCTGGAGCTCCCCCCTCGTCCCCGAGTACACCGCGCGGGACAAGCCCATCGACGGGAAGTCGACGCCGACGACCGTGGGCTCGGCGAACTTGGTGAGGTTCGGCTCGGTGAAGAGTCGCCGCCATCCTCCGGGCGCGCCCGCGTCGAGCATCGCCAGCAGCGCGGTGAGCTGACCGCGCGGCCAACGTTCGCCGTACCCGAACCACCAACCGAAGTCACCGGCGTCCTCGCCGAAGAACGCGGGTTCGAAGGTGGCCTCGGCGAACTCGGAGAGCCGGGCAAAGGTGACCTCGTCGCCCAGCTCACGGGCGAGCACCAGACCGAGGCAGAGGAACCGCGGGTCGGGCAGGGTCCGCACCGCCTTGGCGGGGTTGCTCCAACCGATCCGGTCGACGGCCGTCCGATAGAGGGTCTGCGCGAGTGCCTCGTCCTGCGGCAGGACGTAGAGCGCCACGGACAGCCCCGCCGTGGGGCCGGCGCGATGGACGTAATCGATGAGCGGGTCGTAGTAGAGCGCCATCCACTCGACCTGACCACCGGGCGTCACCGACATGAAGCGCTGCCGCGCGATGTCCAACCATGTGCCGAAGACCGCGTGCCCGGTGGTGCCACGCAACCGGTCGTGCAGCAGCAGCCCGAGACCGGCGGCGGACAGGCAGTAAGGCCAGATCTTCGTGTTCTCGCAGTGCGGCCCCTCCGGGCGCGCGATCCACTGCTCGACCAGCAGGTCGTTCACGGTCTCGTGCCGCCAACCGAACTGCGCGTCGCCGAGTCCGGTGACGAGGAACTGCCCATTCCACTTGTCGTCGCCGGAGACGTAGCGGTGCAGGCCGAGCAGCAGGTTGAGCCAGCCCTTGAAGAAGAGGTTGCCGGGCGCACCGACCGGGTCCGGGGCCAAGCCCCACGGCGGTAACCCGTTGCCGGTCCAGCCGGGCATGTCGTAGTTGTGGGCGTGGTCGGGCGGCAGCCAGAGCTGAACCCACTCCTGTGGGTAGGAGCCGCGCCGCGGGTCCGGGCCGATCTGGGTCAGCCAGTCGACGGCCGCCCACCAGGTGACGTGACGGGTGATCAGACCGTCGAGCACCTGCGCGTAGACCTCACGCCAGGCCGGGGTGGTGTCGGCGAGCAGGCCCAAGGCGTAGCCGGACTCGGACAGGTCGAAACGAGGGAAGTCCAGGACCGGCGGGGTGCTGCGGTCGTCCCACCACTCATGGGGGTGCCCGCCCGAACTCCAGTCGTCGGCCGTCGTGGCCTTGCGGTGCATGAACCGCAGCCAGCCGCGGGCCCGCGGGGAGAGGTCGATCACCCTCGCGACCTTATTCCACCCCCGTTCACAAATCGGCCGTTCGGCCGGCAGGGACGGACCGAACGTACGAGGCACCCGAACCCGCGCACAACGTCCAAGAGCGACAACCCGACGCTGCGTTGGACAGGGGTGCCGCATGAACCAAAGCCGTTCCGATCTGCGTCTTGCCCGCACTTGGGATCCCGAGCTCGACACGGTCGCCCTGGGCGCGCATCTGGTGTTCGTGCGCCGGACCTACGAACACCACGTCCTGTACGCGGGCAACGGCACGGTGCTGGAGTACCCCGACACCGGCGGCGTCCGCGAGATCCCGCTCGCCGAGGTCCGCCAGGGCTGCCGGTACTGGGTCCTGTCCGACCACGACCGCCGGCACCCGGCGTTGTTCACCGGCCCCGAGGCGCTGGAGCGCGCCCGCCTGCGCCGCGGTGAAGCGCTGTACAACCGGGGCGAGAACAACTGCGAGCACCTGGTCAACTGGGCACTGAGCGGCCACCACCACTGCGACCAGACCGACCGCGGCGTGGTCTACGTCGGCCTCGGCTTCGTCAGCTGGTTCGTGCACCACCCACGCAACACCGCCTGGCACCGCGCCCGCCTGCGGACCGCCTACCCGACGGCGCACCGCGCTGCAGCGACCCGTTGGTCGCACTACCGCGAACTGCGCGATCAAGGAGTCAGCCCCGCGACCGCCGCCTACGCCACGCGGACGCGGTTCACGTTGGCCTCGGCCTCGGCTCAGGCCTCGGCGGCGAGCTGATCAGCAACACCTCCATGTGGCGCTAACGGGAGGACCCGGCGCACATGAGACTCCGACCAGAAGTCACACACTCTGGCGGAGGTAGCACGGATGCCGACGAACACAGCCATTCACGACCGCGTCAAGCAGGTCGAATGGACGCCGTCCTATGTGACGCCGGAGCCGCATTTCCCCACGCGGTACAAGATGCCGAAGACCACGAAGGACCCGTTCCGCACGCTGGTGCGTGAGTACCTGACGATGGAGCAGGAGAAGGACGACCGGCAGTACGGCGGGTTCGAGGACGTCCTGTCCCGCGCGGCGATGCCGAGCACGGCCGAGCACGGGTGGCTCGAGGCCCTCAAGCTCGCGATGCCGGTCGTCATCCACGCCGAGTACGGCGCGGAGAAGCTGATGTCCTGCCTCACCGACGTCGTCGACAACGCCGAACTGCGCCAGGGCTACCTCGCCCAGGGCATGGACGAACGACGCCACCTCAACCAGCAGATGTACCTGCTGCGGCACATGGCCAAGAACGCCCCGGACCCCGCCGGCTTCGACCGCGGGATGCGCGTGCGGGACAACAACATCTTCGGCCGGGCCGGGCGGGTGTGTTTCGACAACTTCTACATCAACGACCCGATCGAGTCCGCGCTCAGCCTCATGGTGTGCGGCGAGACGGCCTACACGAACCCGGTGTTCGTCGCGCTGACCGCCGTCGCCGCGCTCAACGGGGACCACGCGACGCCGGGTGTCTTCCTGTCCATCCAGTCCGACGAGGCCCGCCACATGGCCAACGGGTATTCCACGTTGGCGGCGATCCTTCAGGAGCCGGACAACGTCCCGATGGCCCAGGTCGACCTCAACCGGTCGTTCTGGCGCACGCACGTGTTCCTCGACCCGCTGGTCAATCTCCTCTTCGACTACTTCGGCGGCGGCAAGATGGAGCGTTGCTACCGCAGCTTCTGGGACGAGTGGATCGCCGACGACTGGGCCGGGAACTACATCGGCACCCTCGAGCCGTTCGGTCTCGAGTTGCCCTCGTACTTCGCCGTTGCCGCAGAGCGTCTGAAGTGGGCCGGCCACACCGCCGCGATGGTCACCGCCGCCTCGTGGCCGCTGCACTACTGGCGCTTCCCGACCATGACGCCCAAGCACATGGAGTGGATGGAGAACCAGTACCCGGGGTGGCACGACAAGTTCGGCTTCTTCTGGGAGACCCATGAGGCCCTGAAGGACCCGTCATCGGGGATGTTCCCGCTGCAGGGGCTCAGCGAGCGCCCGTACCTGTGCCGGACCTGCGCGATGCCGTGCGTGTTCCCGACCATCGACGAGTCCACCGAACGCGTGCGGATGTTCGGCGGGCGTGCCCACGCCTTCTGCTCGGACCCGTGCGAGGAGATCTTCTGCCAGCAGCCGGAGCGCTACATCCATACGATGATGTGGGACGAGCTCTGGGACGGCGTCGGCCTCGACGAGTTCATCATCGAAGGTGGCCTGCTCCGGGAGGACGGACGCACCCTCGTTGCGCAGCCGCACATCGACGAGGACCGGATGTGGACCATCGACGACATCCGCGCCTGCAACTTCGAGATCCAGAACCCGCTGCGTGACATCAAGGACGCGCCCGAGTTCGTCATGCAGCTCGACGGCACCCTGATTCTGAAGGACGCCGCCCTGGCCGACGCGAGCACGGTATGACCAAGCAGGCTGTGGCGGACTTCAACTACATCAATTCGCGCAAGCGTCGACCCAGCGAGTACGAGGCTCTCAACCTGCACATCCAGCCGGCCATCGACAACCGGTGGGACCGGGGCAACAGCTACGTCCGCACTCCCGACGGTCGCCCCGGTTTCCTGGAGTCCTCGACGGCGCTGCGGCACCCGGACTGGTACGACTTCCGGGACCCGGCAGCCCTGTGGCAGCGCCCGTACATGCGCCAGCAGGCCGAGGTGGAACGGTCGATCGCCCGGGTCACCGACGCGCTCACCCCGCAGTTCGAGCGCGACCTCGACCCCACCTGGTGCACCGAGATCCTCGCGGGGCACTACAGCGTCTGGTCCTTCGTCGAGTGGGGCCTGTTCCGCGGGATGTTCTCCGCCTCCCGGGAAGCCCTCTCGGACACGATCGTCGCCGCGATGCTGTTCGAGACCTTCGACCGGCAGCGGCACGCCCAGGACGTCGTGCAGTACCTGATGGTCCTGGAGGAGACCCTCCCCGACTTCGACTCCACCGGGGCCAAGGACGCCTGGCTGACCTCGCCGCGCTACCAGCCGATGCGTCAGATGGTCGAGCAATTGGGCTTCGGTACGCACGACTGGGCCGAGTCGATCGTGGCGACCAACCTCTGCTTCGACCTGATCTGCAGCGAGGTCGGACTGCACAAGCTGCTCGGCGACCTCGCGCCGGCGCACGGGGACACCGTCACCAAACTCATCATCACCGCGGTCGAGAACGATCGCCGCCGCGAGCTTGCGTGGACCGAGCACTTCATTTCGATGGTCACGGCCGAGGGCGTCCCGGCGGCCGCGGCCAACCGGGAAGCGATCAATGGGTGGATCGACACCTGGACGGCCCGTGCCGTCGCGGCAGTGGAACCGTTGGCACCGCTCTACGACTGCCTCGCGTCGGCGAAGCAGCCGTTCGCCGAGGTGCTCGAGGGCGCATTGGCGCGCCAGGAGGCCGTGCTCAGCGGACTCGGCGTCGGAGGTGCCCGATGAGCGGCTACCTTCCGGATTCCCCCACCGCGCTGGTGCTGATGAAGAGCTCGGAGACGACGGCCACGATCGCCGCGCTCCGGGCCGGGCCCGGCGGCGACAACCTCACCTTCCGCGACGAGGGACCGTTCTGGAAGATCAACGCCCCCGGCGACATCCACGTGTCGATGGCGGACGTCGAGGAGGAACTCGGCGAATCGATCACCCTGTCCAAGTGGCTGGTGACGATGTCGTCGTTCGTCGGAAAGATTCAGACCGGCGAGGACTGGTTCACCGTCAGGTCCCCGTGGGCCGTGGAGACCGACTGACCGCCGAGATGCACATCGCGACGATCTGCTGAACAAGTGCGTCCGACGGCGGAGCGGAACGTCGGCCCAGCGGGCGCACCAGCGACTCGGACATGATCCCCAGCACAGCGGCGGCCGAGGTGTCCGTGTGTTGCGCGGGGAGATCGCCCTGCGCGATCGCCTCATCGATCAACCGCGCGAAGACCAGGCGGAACCCTTCACGGAATGCCAGCCGATGCTCGTCGACCTCTGGCTCGACCGGCTCCACCAGGAGCGAATAGGCGAAGGACCCGGCCCGGATCGCGCGGGTGCAGAACGTCTGCACCGCCACCTCGAGTCGCTCGACCGGTCCGCCCTCGGCCGCGGCGACCGCCGATTCGACGACGGACAGCTCGCGAGCGACCACCCGCTCGAAAACCGCGGCGAACAGGTCCGCGCGCGACGGGTAGTGCTGATAGATCGAGCCGACGCCCACTCCGGCCCGCGCGGCGATCAGCGACATCTGCGCGCCCCGGAAACCGCTCTCCCGGATCAGATCCCGGGCGGCGCCGAGCACCGATTCCCGGGCCGCGACCCGACGGGCCGCCGCCGCGGACAGCTGGGGAATCGACAGCTGCACCGCAGACCCCTGTTCCGTGTTGACGAATCTTGAATCCGGATTCATGCTTCGGATTATGCACCCACCGGAGTTCAGCACGCTCACGTACGAGACGAAGGACCGGAAGGCTTACCTCACGCTGAGCCGGCCCGAACGCCTCAACGCGATCAGTCTCGACATGCCCGGCGAGATCCGGCGGGCCGTCGAGTGCGCGAATGCCGATCCCGATGTACATGTGATCGTGCTGGCGGGCGCGGGCCGGTCCTTCTGCGCCGGCTACGACCTCAAGGCGCTCGCCGAGGCTGAAGGTCCGAACCCCCTCGCGCAGGACCTGGTGTGGGACCCGATCGTCGACTACCAGCGGATGAAGAGCATCACCGACGACTTCTTCACGCTGTGGCGTTCCCTCAAGCCGACGATCTGCAAGGTCCAAGGGCACGCCGTCGCGGGCGGCAGCGACATCGCGTTGTCGTGCGACCTCGTGGTCATGGCCGAGGATGCCCGCATCGGGTACATGCCGGCGCGGGTCTGGGGTTGTCCGACCACGGCGATGTGGGTCTACAAGCTCGGCTCGGAGCGCGCCAAGCGGATGCTGCTGACCGGCGACACCATCGACGGGAAGAAGGCAGCCGAGTGGGGTCTCGTACTCGAGGCGGTCCCCGAGGCGGACCTCGACGCACGGGTCGAGGAACTCGCCGATCGAATGGCCGGGGTACCGATCAACCAGCTCGCGATGCAGAAACTGATGATCAATCAGGCGTACGACAACATGGGTCTGAACTCCACGCAGATGATCGCCACGCTGTTCGACGGGATCACTCGGCATTCGTCCGAAGGCCGATGGTTCAAGGACCTGGCCGAGGAGAAGGGGTTTCACCACGCGGTCGAATGGCGCGACTCCGGCAGGCCGATTCCCTCATGAGGGCAACGCGGGTCGACGAGCTGAACAGTGAATCCGCGATCAGCCTCGCCCTGCTCGACCGCGGCGCTGCCATCCGGCAGGCGGTGGACGCGGTGCCGGAGAAACTCAACGTGACTTTCGGCTTCGCGGCGCTGGTGATCGACGACCGCGACACGCTGCAGATCTACGCGACCTCCGGGGCGTGGAACATGGGCGACATCGCAATCCCCGCAGGCCAGGGGGTGGGGGGCCGGGTGGCTGCCCTGCGGCGCCCCGTCGTCGTCGACGATTACGGGACCTCGGCCGAGATCACCCACGATTTCGACGGTCCGATCCTGGGCGAAG
This sequence comes from uncultured Actinomycetota bacterium, assembly GCA_963703165.1. Taxonomy (GTDB): domain Bacteria; phylum Actinomycetota; class Actinomycetes; order Sporichthyales; family Sporichthyaceae; genus JBQTKD01. The sequence goes on along the minus strand of OY969798.1, from coordinate 4,604,472 downwards.
GCATCCGAGCCCTGGCCGGGGCACCGATCAGCCACGGAAGCCAGTTCCTGGGCGTCCTCTACGCCGCCGGACGGGATCCGGGCACGATCGGGCCGCGCCAGGTCCAGGCGCTGGCCCGCCTGGCGCGTCAGGTCGGCATGGCCCTGGTCGTCGCCGACCGCGCGCGGGAGATGGCCGACAGCGCCGTCCACGAGGACCGACGTCGCATGGCGCACTCCCTGCACGACTCGTTGGGCGCGAGCCTGTTCTCGATCGGGGCGGCGCTGCGTTCCCTCCGCTCCGGTCTCGGCGACGAACCGTCGCCCGCCGCCGTCTCGATTGCCGGTCGGCTCGCCGAGATCGAGGAGGAGACCTCCCGGGTCGCGGCGACGGTCCGCCGGACGCTGTTCGCCCTCGACGAAGCACCCGTCGAGATGGCGCTGAGCGTGGCGATGCAGGCGGATTGTCGAGCGTTCACCGAGCGGGCAGGAATCGAAGCCCGTGCGTTGTTGCTCGGCGCCGTCCCCGTCCTCGGCCCGACGCAGAACCGCGAACTGGTGCTGATGGTCCGTGAGGCCCTGGTGAATATCGAGAAGCACGCCCAGGCGCGGTCGGTGATCGTCAGCACCTACGCCTCCGACGGCGGGGTCAACGTCATCGTCACGGACGACGGCGTCGGGCCACCGCCGCGCAAGCCCGAAGCGGTGCATGCGGGCCTTGGCCTCGTCACCGCCCACGAACGGCTGGCGCGACTCGGCGGCAGACTCGAGGTCCGCGCCGCGGAAGGTGGCGGCTGCGCCGTGCACGGTTGGATCCCGGCGTGACCGGCCCGGTGCGGGTGCTGGTCGTGGACGACCACCCGGTCGTCGCGCGAGGCGTGGCGCTGCTCGCCATGGCCGACCCGCGCGTCAGCGTCATCGGCGACGCCAGAACGGCGGACGAAGCCGCCGCGATGGCACCGGATCTCCGGCCGGACCTGATCCTGCACGACCTGCGCCTCCCGGACATGCCGGCCCCGGAGTCCATCCGACGCCTGCGCGCCCTCGTTCCGGGAGTGAAGATTCTGATCTTCACCGCCCACGCCACCCATCCCGCGTTGAAAGTGGCCCTCGACGCCGGCGCCGACGGCGGACTGCTCAAGGACGCCTCCGACGCCGACCTCATCGACGCCATCGTCCGGGCGGCAGCCGGTGAGCACGTCATGGAACCGCGCCTGCGTCCCGATTCCCGGCCGCGGGACTTCACCGCGGGCCGCGACATCGGTCTCACCCCGCGTGAGTACGAGATCCTGCGCCACGTGGCGATGGGCGAGACCAATCCGGAGATCGCCGCCGCCATCAATCTGTCGCGCTTCACCGTGAAGACCTACCTGCAGTCGGCTCTCATGAAGCTGGGCGCCCGCAACCGGATCGACGCCCTCATCAAGGCCGGAGAACTCGGTCTTCTCTGAGAGCGTCCCCGGTCGACACGAACGCGTCGAAGTGCACGTTCTGCGGTCGCACGCCGCGCTCGGTGAGCATGGCGACGGCGGCATCGATCATGAGCGGCGGACCGCAGAGATAGGTATCGCAGCCCTCGTAGGAAACGCGGTCCGCGCTGATGGCATCGGTCACCAACCCGATCGCCCCGGACCAGTCCGGCGGCGGGTCCTGCAGCACGGGGATGTAACGAAAGTTCGGGAGAGCCGCGGCGATGGCCTCGATCTCGTCGGTCGCGTAGAGGTCCGCTGCCGTCCGTGCCCCGAAGAAGAGCGTGATCACACGCTTGGACTCCTTGCGGGCCAGACCGGCGAGCATCGAAAGCAGCGGCGCCAGTCCGGACCCGCCGGCGGCCATGACGATCTCGCGGTGGGACACCCGAACCGCCATCGCACCGAAGGGGCCGGACACGACGACCTCTGATCCGCTGGCGGCGTCGTCGGTCAACCAGTCCGAGAATCGACCTCCGGGCAGCAGCTTGCAGATCAGGTCGATCCGATCGTCGTCGGCCGCCGGGTTGGCCATGGAGTAGGACCGGGTCAGCTCGGTGCCGGGCACCCGCACATTGACGAACTGCCCGGCCACGAACGGCATCGGGTTATCAGCCTCGTGCCGCAGGCGGACCGCGCGGATGTCCGCCGTGAGCACGCGGACTTCCTCCACCGTCGTGCGGTACTCACGCAGGGAGTCGCCGCGGTGGAACCTGTCGGAGTCGAGGTCCATGCGTGTCACATCGATGACGCAGTCGTCGACCGGAAAGCTCCGGCACACCAGAACGATTCCCTTGTCGCGCTCACCGGGCGGCAACGAGTAGAAGGACACGTTCAGGTCGACGTCCCCGTCGACGAGCTCCACCTTGCAGGTCCCGCAGCCACCGTTGCGGCAGCCGTAGCGCAGATAGACCTTGTTGCGCAAGGCCGCCTCGAGGATGGTCTCGCCGTCCTCGCAAATGAACGTGTGGTCGAACGGCTGGACGGTCACTTCATACACGCGATGCATCGTCGCCGCGGTTCGGATGTGCCGGTAGCTCCACATGGAGCTACCCGCGCCCCGGTCGCACCGCCACATTGAGCTGATGGACCTTCAGCTGACCGCCGAACAGGACGCGTTCCGCACGCTGGCGAGGGAGTTCCTGGCCAAGGAGGTGATTCCCTACCGCGCGGAGTGGGATCGACGCGAAGCGGTGGACCTGTCGATCCTCCGCCGACTCGGGGAGCTCGGATTCTTCGGCCTGACGATCCCGGAGTGCTACGGAGGGGTCGGCGGGGACTACATCACCTACTGCATCGGTATGGAGGAGTTGGGGGTCGCCGACTCCTCCCTGCGCGGCATCATCTCCGCCTCGATGGGCCTGGTCGGGAAGACGATCCTGGCCGACGGCACCGAGGACCAGAAGCAGGAATGGCTCCCCGGCATCGCCACCGGCACGAAGCTGGGTTGCTTCGCCCTCACCGAGCCTGACACCGGCTCCGACGCCGCGAGCCTGCGCACCCGAGCGGTGCGCGACGGCGGTGACTATCTGATCTCCGGTCAGAAGATCTTCATCACCAACGGCACCTACGCCGATGTCTGCGTGGTGTTCGCCCGCACCGGCGGACCCGGACCCAAGGGCATCACCGCTTTCCTCGTGCCCACCGACTCCCCCGGCTTCATCGCGAAGGAGATCAAGGGGAAGCTCGGCCTGCGTGGCCAGGCCACCACCGAGATTTTCCTGTCCGAGGTACGCGTCCCGGCCTCCGCGATGCTCGGCGCGGAGGGTAGGGGCTTCGAAGGCGCGATGCGGTCCCTGGACAAGGGACGGGTTTCGGTGGGAGCCGGGTGCCTCGGCATCATCCGCGGCTGCCTGGAGGAATCCGTTGCGTACGCGCAGCAACGGTCCCAGTTCAATCGACCACTCGCGTCCTTCCAAATGATCCAGGACATGATCGCCGACATGTCGGTCGACGTCGACGCCGCTCGGTTGCTGGTCTGGCGCGCGGCGGACCTGATCAACCGGGGTCTCCCCTATGCCACCGAGGCCTCGAAGGCGAAGTACTTCGCTTCGGAGGCCGCTGTGCGTGCGGCCAATGCTGCGCTGCAGATCTTCGGTGGATACGGCTACATCGACGAGTACCCCGTGCAGAAGTATCTCCGTGATGCGCGAGTGATGACGCTGTACGAAGGCACCAGTCAGATCCAGAAGCTCCTCATCGGCCGGGCCGAGACTGGCATCTCTGCCTTCTGCTGAGCCCGGAATACATCGATTAATTTCCTCGCCCCTTCAGTGCCGAAGGAGAATCTTGTGAGATCACGGTCCCGACTTCTCAAAGCCCTTCCGATCCTTACCTCAGCAGCCCTTGTCCTGGCGGCGTGCGGCAGTGGCGACGACGACCAGGCGACCGCCGCGCAGGAGGCAGCCCCGGCCGCCGCGGCGCCGGCCGCGGCCGAGGTAGCCGAACCCGAGGCTGTTGCCGAAGCGCCGGCCGAGAAGGCCGCCGCCACCGAGAGCACGACCGCCGATGAGGCCAAGCCTGCTGCCCCCGCCAAGTCTGTCGCCGCCCCCAAGGCGATTGCGTCGACGACTGCGAAGAAGGCGACCGCCAAGGTGACCGCCAAGGCCCCCGCGCCGGTCGCGGACGCCGACCAGAAGATCTACGACGCCAAGAACGGCGTCACCGATGTGGGAGTGACGAAGGACGGCATCAAGCTCGGGTCGGTCAACATGCACGGCATGGCCCTGGGCAACCTGATCACGCTGCCTCAGGTCCGCGCGAACCTCGGTGCGGCGGCGGCCATCAACGACCGCGGCGGGGTGCTGGGTCGACGCCTCACCATCACCGACTGCGATGACGGTCCCGGCGAAGTCTCGCGCGCCAAGGCCTGCATCAAGAAGCTGGTCGCGCAGGACAAGATCTTCTCCCTGGTCACCGGTATCGACTGGGCGACCGCGTCGATCCACGACGACCTGGCGCAGTACAAACTGCCCTACGTCGGCGCGTGGGCCTACTCCCAGACGGAGTGGCAGGACCCGTACATGTTCCCCACTCACATGTCGATGATCCACGAGGCCATGGCCGGCGCGCAGTGGGTGAAGAACGTCATCAAGCCCAAGACCTACGGGATGATCTGCCTGACGTCACCGGAGATGCAGCTGGCCTGCCGCGAGGTCTCGAACATCCTCGACGCCTCCGGCGCCAAGCTGGTCAAGAAGTCCGACGTGTCCATCTCCGAGACCTCGATGTCGTCGCAGGTGCTCGCCATGCGCGCGGCCAACCCCGACCACGTCATCCACTACGTGATCAATCCCGCGACCATGGCGAAATGGATGGTCGAGGCCGCTCAGCAGTCCTACTACCCGCCCAAGGGCGTCTCCGGTAATCACCTGGCCGGTGAGGTCGTCGGCCCGCTGCTCGGCAAGTGGGCCGCGGATCACGGGTACTGGACCAACACCACGTACCGGCTCTGGGGCGCCGAGTACATGGCCACCATGAACAAGTACGCCCGCGCCAACGCCGGCATGAACCACCACATCACCCAGTCCGGGTATGTGGGCATGAACGTCTTCGCCGCGGCCGCCAAGCAGGTCGGCCCGAACCTGACCCGTGAGCGCCTCATGGCCACCTTGGCCAACGGCACCGTGTGGGCCGCGGACGCCTCCCTGGATCAGCGGTGGACCTACACCCAGTCCGAGCGGACCGGCAACAACTGGAACAAGAACTACGGCCAGGGCCGCGAGTTCATCTACAAGATGCAGAGCACCAACACCCGCTCCAACCCGGACGGAACCCCGAACGGTTGGACTCCTGACCCGGATCAGTTCGTTATTTACACCTGGAAGTAGGCCGCAACTGGCTGTGCCCCGGCGACCGCTCCCGGTCGTCGGGGTACACGCTTGTCAGCCCTTCGGCAGGTTCAGGAGGCGTTCGCCGATGATGGTCTTCTGGATCTGGTCGGTGCCGCCGGCGATGCCCAACGCCGGAGCGAACAGCACCGAGTAGGCCCAGACGCCGTCGTCGGGTCGGTCCGGATCCCATGCGCCTGCGGCAGGACCGGCGACGTCGAAGGCGATGCCGGTGGTCAGCCGAGCCAACTGGGCAGCACCGAGCTTGCTGATCGACGCATACGGGCCGGGGTCCTCCCCCGGCCGCAGCGTCTCGGTGATCTGATGGCCGATCAGGACGAGCCCGCGCTGCAGCAGGTGTACGTCGACGAGGCGGGAGCGAGTCGCGGTGTCGGTGTCGAGCCCACGGTCCAGGACGAGCTGACGCAGGCGCGCGAAGTCCGCGGGCGGGCTCATGGTCAGCGGGTCACGGCCGATGGTGACTCGCTCGTTCATCAGCATGACCATCGCGGCATTCCAGCCACCGTTGACCGTGCCGACGAGAGCATCGGCGGGGAGCCGGACCTCGTCGAGGAAGACCTCGTTGAACTCCGAGTCGCCGGTGATCTGACGCAGCGGACGGACGGTGATCCCGGGGGCCTTCATGTCGACGATGAACATCGTGATGCCCTTGTGCTTGGGCACGTCCGGGTCGGTGCGGGCCAGCATCAGCCCGAAGTCGGCGTGCTGGGCGTAGGTGGTCCACACCTTCTGGCCGCTGACCACCCAACCGCCGTCGTCGGTCGGCACGGCGCGAGCACGGAGCCCGGCAAGGTCGGAGCCGGCTTCGGGCTCACTGAACAGTTGGCACCAGATCTCCTCGCCCCGCAGCAACGGGGCGATGTGCCGGGCCTTCTGCTCCTGCGTGCCGAGCGTGAGCAGCACCGCCACGCACATTCCGACGCCGACGCCGAACACGTCCTCGAAGGTCTCCCGACCCTGCGCGGCCTCGGCGACGATCCCCTCGTGCGCGACGTCGAGACCGGCGCCTCCGAACTCGGTCGGCACAGTGATGCCCGCGAGCCCGGCCTCCTTGAGCGCGCGGCGGTAGGCCTTGGCGTGGCCGAGGTGCACCGCCTCGGCCGCGGCGTCGCCACCGCGCCCGAGGACGGGCGGGCCGGTGTGCTCGGCGAACCAACGGTTCGTGGTCTCGGCGAACGCGGCCAGCGACGGGTCGGGGGTGCTGTTGTGGTCCTCGACCTCGGCCTCGAGCAGTAGACCCGCGAGCATGTCGGTGTGTGCGGCGACGGAACCGGCCAGCACTGCGTTGCCACGAGCGCGCCGGAAATACAGGTGGGCGTCGTGCTCCCAGGTGAAACCGATGCCACCGAGCACCTGGACCGCGCCGGTGGTGACGGTCAGCGCAGCCTGGCTGCAGCCGACGACGGCCGAGGAGACAGCGGTGGCGGTGTCGTGATCGCCGCCGCCGGCCTGCATCGCCGTGACAGCGGCACGCAGCAATGCCTGAGCAAGTTCGACCTGCACGAACAGCTCGGCGCAGAGGTGCTTGATGGCCTGGAACGAGCCGATCGGTTGGCCGAACTGCGTGCGGGTCCGGGCGTACTCGACGGCGGTCGCCAGCATCTTGGCTGCGAGGCCCGTTTGCTCGGCGGCCAGCAGGACCAAGGCCAACCGACGGGTGCCGGCCAGGGCTGCGGTGGCGTCTCCGCTGCCGAGGCGCCGTGCAGGGGCGCCGTCGAGCGTGACGGCTGCCTGCGCGCGGCCGAGGTCGAGCGTGCGGAGCTGACGTCGCGTCACGGCGGTGGCGTCCACGAGAAAAACCGCCGGTCCGTCACCCGTTGTCGCGGCGACCAGGAACCGGTCTGCAGTCGCCCCGTCCAGGGCCGCGACCGTCCCCTGCAGGGTGTCGCCACGTGACTCGACGGCGGGGGTCGTCCCGTCCCACGGGATCGCGCAGGCGATGGGCAGTTCGCCGGCGGCCAGTTCCGGCAGCAGGTCGTGCTCGCCCAGGCGGAGCAGCAGGTCGACGGCAGTCACGGTGGACAGGAACGGCACCGCCGCCAGAGCGCGACCCAGTTCCTGGGCGACCACCGCCAGGGCACCGACGTCGGCACCCGCACCGCCGAGGTACTCCGGGATCGCGAGACCGGCCACGCCGAGCTGGCCGGCGAGGTGCTTCCACGCCTGCGTGTGCACGGGCGTTGTGGGCTCGGCGCGCAGTTCGTCGAGCGGGCAGTGACGCTCCGTCAGGCGTCGGACCTCGGTCGCGAGGTCCGCTTCTTCAGTGCTGGGCCAGCCCATGACTAGCCCAGCCGTTCGATGATCGTGACGTTGGCCTGGCCGCCGCCCTCGCACATGGTCTGCAGCGCGTAGCGGCCGCCGGTCCGTTCGAGTTCGTGGAGCATCGTGGTCATGATGCGGGCGCCACTGGCGCCGATCGGGTGCCCCAGGGCGATCGCGCCGCCGTTGCGGTTGACCCGATCGGAGTCAGCGCCCAGTTCCTTGATCCAGGCCAAGGTGACGCTGGCGAAGGCCTCGTTGCACTCGAGCACGTCGATGTCGTCGATGCTCAGCCCGGTGCGTTCCAGCGCCCGCTTGGTCGCGGGAATCGGCGCGGTCAGGATGATCCTCGGGTCGTCGCCGAGCACGCTGATGTGGTGGATACGGGCGCGCGGGGTGAGGCCGTGCGCCTTCACCGCCGCCTCGTTGGCGATGAGCAGGGCGGCGGAACCGTCGGAGATCTGGCTGGAGACGCCGGCGGTGATGAGGCCGCCGGGGGTCAGGGCCTTGAGTCCGGCGAGCTTGGCGGCATCCGAATCGGCACGCGGGCCTTCGTCTGCGCTGATCCCGTTGAACGGACGGATCTCGCGGTCGAAGTGGCCGTTCTTGGCAGCGAGCACCGCGCGTTCATGGCTGCTCAGCGCGAAGGCTTCCATCTGCTCGCGGGTGATGTCCCACCGCTGCGCGATCTGCTCGGCGCCGAGGAACTGATTGAGCAGGCCCGGTCCGTAGCGCGCTTCCCAACCCTGCGATCCGGTCCATGGATCGGTGGCGCCGTAAGGCTCTCCGGCGGCGAAGGCGCAGAGGATCGGGTACTGGCTCATGCTCTGGATGCCGCCGGCCAGGACCAGGTCCTGGGTGCCGCTCATGACTGCCTGAGCGGCGAAGTGCACTGCCTGCTGCGAGGACCCGCACTGGCGGTCGATGGTCACGCCGGGCACCGTCTCGGGCAGACCCGCGGCCAGCGCTGCGGTGCGGGCGATGTCGCCGGCCTGCGCGCCGATGTTGTCCAGACAGCCGATGATCACGTCGTCGATCGCGGCCGGGTCGATCCCCAGTCCGTCCAGGACGGCAGAGATGACGTGCGCTCCCATGTCGGCGGGATGCGCCGAGGCGAGGCCGCCGTTCCGCTTGCCGACCGGGGTGCGGACGGCGTTGACGATGTAGGCCTCGGCCACAGGGTCTCCTCGAAGGCGGGATGGCTCGTCTGGACATGCTGTCCGGCAACCACACTACCCGTGACGCGTTTCTCGGACAATCTGTCCAGACATTCGTCGTCACGCCTGGCACAATCGCCCCATGCCATCGATCACGCGCAAGGCGGGCAGCACCAGAGCCCAACGTCGCGACGACATTCGCGCCAAGCTACTGGGCGCGATCGAGCAGATGCTGTCCGAGGGCGAGAGCTTCACCGAGCTCTCCGTCGAGCGTCTCGTTGCACAGGCCGGCGTGGCCCGGTCCACCTTCTACGTCTACTTCGAGGACAAGGGCGAGCTCCTGCGCGCCTGGCTCGAGGACATCACCGGCGAGCTGGACGCGAGCGCCAAGCTGTGGTGGAAGCTCGACGAGCAGGCCACCTACGACGACCTGCGCGATGCACTCACCACGGTGGTGTCGACGTACCGCCCGCACACCAGCCTGATGGCTGCGGCCTTCGACGCCGCCGCCTACGACCCCGCCGTTCGCGAGGCCGTGCAGGCCCTGATGACGCACAACGCGGCCGGGCTGCGCAAGCACATCCGGAACGGGCAGCGCGACGGCTTCGTCGACACCGCGTTGCCGCCGGCCGAGGTGGCGCTGTGGCTGACCTGGATGGCAGAACGTGGCTTCCACCAGCTGGTCCGCGGCGCAGACGACGCGACGGTGGTGAGCCTGGTCGAGGGCTACACGGCCATCATCTGGAACACCCTGTACGCCAACGCTCCGTGCCGTAAGGCGTGACCGCGCCCGCGATGCCTTCCCGCCAGGGCCGTGCCTACCGCCAGGACGAGATCGAGGACCTGCTGCGGGCCGCCCTCGGTGAGGCGATGCGGGACGGGGGTGCGTTCCGGGACGTCACCATCGAGCGCCTGTGCACCGCGGCGGGGATCGCCCGGTCCACGTACTACCTCTACTTCGCCGACAAATGGGCGATGCTGCAGGCGCTCAACGCCCACGCGATGCGGCGGCTCTACGACACCCAGCGCGCCTGGTTGGACAAGGGCGAGGCGGCGACCCTGGCGGATGTCCGTGGTTCGATGCGGGCACTGTTCGCGGTGTTCCGGGGCGACGAGGCGTCGATGCGCGCGGTAGCGGAGGCCGCGTTGTACGAACCGAGCCTGCGCGCGCACTACGGCGACGCGGTGGCGGACTACGCCCGTGCCGTGGAGCGCTACATCCGGGCCGGGCAGCAGGGCGGATGGGTACGCGACGTGGCGCCAGGACCGACGGCCACCTCACTGGTGTGGATGGTCGAGCGCACCGTGAGCCAGGTGGGCCCGTCCCCGTCGGTCCACCGGATCCGGACCACCGCGGACGCGCTGGCGGACATCATCTGGACCAGCCTTCGGACATAGTGTCCGAACTTTCTGTTGCCACGCGGTGGGTGCGCCACCGATACTCGGCGCATGGCGGACACGAGCACCTCCTCACGAATGACCGCACGCAACGAGCTGGCGTGCGCCTGGATCGCCGCGATCTGTCTGGGATTCACCGCGATCGGATTCTTCGCGATCTCGGGCTACGTCCCACCGCCGGGCGCGAACGAGACGCCCGCGCAGATCGCGCAGTTCTACGCCGACAATCAGAGCCGCATCCAGGTCGGCCTCGTGCTGACGTTCCTGTCCTGGACCGGCTGGGGCATTCTCGTCGCGGCACTGTCGTCGCAGATGGCGCGCATCGAGGGGCGCACTGCGGTGCTGTCGCAGTTGCAGACCATCGCCGGCTGCATGGGTTGGGCCTGCCTGCTGTTCCCCACCATGTTTCTGGCCATCGCCAGCTACCGGCCGGAGCGCTCGGCGGAGACGACGCAGACCCTGCACGACCTCGGGTGGATCACGGCCTTCATGCCGCTGGTTCCCTTTGCTGTCATGGCGATCGCCATTGCCGTCGCGACCTTTCAGGACCGCAGTGCGGAACCGGTCTATCCGCGCTGGTTCGCCTACGCCAACCTTTGGGCGGCGCTGCTGTTCGCGCCCGGGGTGTTCCTGATCTTCTTCAAGACCGGTCCCCTTGCGTACGACGGGTTCCTCGTCTTCTGGATCCCGTTCGTCATCTTCGGCGCCTGGATCCTGTTGCTGGCCTGGGGTGTGCGGTGTGCGGCCCTGCTGGAGTTGCAACGAACTTCGGACACTGTGTCCGAACAAGCTGTTGCAGTTACTGTCTAGCTCGGCCATACTTCACCTATGTCGGACACGCCGTCCGAGGTGACGACCGCCCTCGCGCTGTACCCAGCCCTTGCGGGCGGAGATCGCGCCGCGCTCGATGCACTGCTGGACCCGGAGTTCGTCGGCCGCACCGCCGCGGGCATGCCGCTCGGACTCGGCGGCGAGCACCGCGGCGCCAAGGCGATGCGCCGAGAGTTCTGGGGCGTCATCGCCAAGCACTACGACCTGCGCGCCGAACCCGCCGAGACGGCACTCCTCGGCCCGGGACGGGTGTTGGTGCGGGGCACGTACCGAGGGCTGGCTCGGTCCACCGGGCGGAAGTTCGAGGCGGAGTTCGCACACCTGGTGTCGGTGACCGACGGACGGATCGTCGCACTGGAACAACTGACCGACACCTTCGCCTGGGCCGACGCTCTGGTCCCCGAGGCGGTGGCTACCGGCGGCTCACGTCCACCGCTGCGGGTGATCCAGCTCGATCTGACCGGGCCGGTGGGGCAGCTGCGGTTGGGCCGGCCGGAGAACTCCAACGCCTTCGATCTCGTGCAGGCGCAGGACGTGATGACCGCGGCGCTGGCCATCGCGGCGGCAGGACAGCTTCGGGTGCTCGTGTTCTCGGCCGACGGGCCCTCCTTCTCCACCGGCGGCGACCTGGCCGCGCTGTCGCAGACACCGACCGCGGAACTGCCCGCCCTGCTCGACGAGATGCTGACGGACTATCACCAGGCCCTGCGGATCTTCACCGAGCTTCCCGTGCCGATCGTCGCCGCGGTGCACGGATCGGCCGGCGGTGGATCGCTCGGGTTGCTCCACGTCGCGGACTTCGTGGTCGCGGGCGAGAGTGCCAAGTTCGCGGTCGGCTCGGGCGCCCTGGCATTGGGGTCCGACGGTGGCAACACCTGGTTCCTGCCCCGGCTGGTCGGGCGCCGAGTGGCGGCGCAGATGTGTTACCTGAACCGGGTGCTCACCGCCGCGGAGGCACTCGAGCACGGATTGGTCACCGAGGTCGTACCCACCGACGAGGTCGCCCCGCGAGCAGCGGCGATCGCCGAGAAGCTGGCCGCCGGATCGCGGCGGTCCAACGCCAAGCTGCGCGAGTTGCTCCGCCCCGGGCGCAACCTGTCCGAGTCACTGGACGCCGAACGCAACGGCATGGTCACCCTGTCCACCTCGCCCGACGTCGTCGAGGCGATGCGCGCCTTCCTGGAACGCCGACCCGCGAGGTTCGATAATGACTGACCTGATCCCCACCACCCCGGAACTCACCGCGCTTCGTCTGGCGGTCCGTCAGATCGTCGACAAGTACGGGTTCCCGTACTTCCTCGAGTGCGCGCGGGCCCACAAGGAGCCCACCGAGCTGTATGAGGAGCTCGGTGCCGCCGGGTTCCTCGGCATGCATCTGCCCGAGGAGTACGGCGGCGGTGGTGCGGGCCTGTCCGAGACGGTTGTCGCGCTCGAGGAGATCGCCGCCGGCGGGTGTCCGCTGCTCATGCTGGTCATCGCGCCCGCGATCTGCGGCTCGATCATCGCCGAGCACGGGTCGCACGAGCTGAAGCAGACCTGGCTGCCGGGCCTCGCCGACGGCACCCGGACCATGGCGTTCGCGATCACCGAGCCCGACGCCGGCTCGAACACCCACCGGCTGGCGGTCACTGCTCGCCGCGACGGTGACGACTACCTGATCAGCGGTACCAAGTACTGGACCTCGGGCGCGGACCAGGCCGACGCGATCCTCGTCGTCTGCCGCGACGCGGACGCGCCGGCGGGCAAGCACACCCCCATGTCGATGTTCGTCGTGCCGACGGACTCCCCCGGGCTGTCGATGACCCCGATCGAAGCCGAACTCGTGCAACCCGAGACGCAGTTCACCGTCTTCTTCGACGACGTCCGCGTGCCGGCCGGCAACATCGTCGGTGAGGCGGGCAAGGGCTTCCGTGCGGTCTTCTCGGGGCTCAACCCCGAGCGAGTCACCGCCGCGGCGCTCGCGAACGGCATCTCCCGCTACGCGCTGGACAAGGCCGTCCGCTACGCGACCGAGCGCCAGGTCTTCAACGTACCGATCGGCGCGCACCAAGGCCTCTCCCACCCGTTGGCCCAGTGCTACATCGACGTCGCCCAGGCCCGGCTGATGACCCACCGCGCGGCCCAACTCGCCGACGAGGGCGCGAACGCCGCCGAGGCCGTCAACATCGCCAAGCACGCGTCGTCCGAGGCCCTGCTCCGCGCGCTGGACCAGGCCATCCAGGTGCACGGCGGCAACGGCATCTCCACCGAGTACGGCCTGGCCCCGCTGTGGTTCGTCGCCCGCATGCTGCGCACCGCCCCGACCAGCCGAGAGATGGTGCTGAACTTCGTCGCGCACCACAGCCTCGGTCTCCCCGAGTCGTACTGAGGTGGCGTCAGTGACCACCGACGTCGACGTCCTCGTCATCGGGGCGGGGGCCGGCGGCCTGTTCATCGCCGCACGCCTGCAGCACGCCGGGTACAAGGTGCTGGTCGTCGAGCGTCTGGACAAGGTCGGCGGGCGGGCGTCCACCGACGACATCGACGGCTTCAAGGTGAACACCGGCGCGATCGTCATCGAGGTCGGCGGCATCACCGAGGCGACCTGCCGCGAGCTCGACGTCGAATTCGACATCCGGGAGCCCAGTCCCCCGATCCTTTACCGGGTCGGCGGCAAGGACGTCGACATCACCGGCGGCGGCTGGGGTCTGTTGCTCGGCAAGATGACCCGTTCGGCCGCGAAGGTTCTCCAAGGCATGGGCGCCGCCCGCAAGGACGAGGGCCTGCCTGAGCACGAGATCTCCACCGCGGACTGGTTGCGCAAGTACACGAAGAACGAGTCCGTGCACGGGATGTTCCGCAACATGTGCGCCTCGATCTTCGCCGTCAGCTCGGAAGAACTCCCGGCTCGGGTGTTCCTGACGTACATGACGCGCAAGAGCGCGTTCAAACGCTTCGGGTTCCACCCCGAGGGCACCATCGGCATCTGGCGGGCGCTGGCTGCCGCTATCGAACGCGACGGCGGGCAGATCCGGTTGTCCACCGTGGTCGAGTCCCTCGACGTGGTCGACGGCGCCGTGACCGAGGCCGTGCTCGCCGATGGTGAGCGGGTACGGGCACGCGTCGTGGTCAGCGACATCGGCCCGTCGGCAACGACCCGGTTGGTTTCTGACGGTGTGCTCGATGAGGACTACCTCGCTGAGGTCAAGCGTGCCGACCGGCCTGCCGCGATGATCACCGTCAACTTCGCGTCCCAGGAACGGCTCATCGACGTCCCTGGCATGCTCGGCTTCGCGAAGTCCCGCCGCATGGCCTACATGGCGAACTTCACCGACGTCTGCCCCGAGATGGCGCCCGAGGGTTGGCACCTCTATGTGGCGACGTCCGTCCCGCACCCCTCGATCGGTGATTTCGACGAGGCGCTCGAGACCGAGCTGCTGTTCGCCGACATCCACGACACGATCCCCGACTTCGCCACGCGGGCCCGAGTGCTGTCGATCGTCGTCACCCGTGACGATTGGCCGCCGCAGCGCGCGGTGGCCGGTTTCGATCTCAGTCCGGAAACTCCCCTCGCCAACCTCTGGAATGTGGGCGACGGAGTGAAGGAGTACGCCAACGGCGGCACGACCGCCTGCGCCGAAACCGCTCAGCTGGTGGCGCAGGCGATCATCGCGCAATTTCCGCACGCCTGACTCCCTCCCCTGCAGGTACCCGAGGAGCTTTCGATGACCTCTGTTCGACGTCGCGTTCGCACCGTCATTCCCGTCGCCACGAGCGCCGTGCTTGTCCTCGCGTCGTGCGGGAGCAACAACGACGACAACGCCACCGCCGCGCAGGACCTCGCAGTTCCGGCCGCGGCGGCCCCCGAGGCGCCCGCTTCGGTGCCGGCGGCGGAGGCGGTTGCTGCCGAACCCGCCGCGGAGACCAAGGTCGCCGCACCGAAGCAGGGCAAGGCCAAGGCGGCGCCGGCTGCTCCCGCGGTCTCGACGAAGGCGACGGGCAAGCAGACGACGGGCGGGCCGGCCAAGGCGAAAGCCACTGGCGGGGCGAACGCTACCGCCGAGGTCGCGGATCGGGAGATCTACGAGGCGAAGAACGGCGCCACGGACATCGGAGTCACCAAGGAGAGCATCAAGCTCGGCTCGATCAACATGCACGGCATGGCACTCGGCAACCTGATCACGCAGCCGATGGTCCGTGGCAACCTGGCCGCCGCCTCGGCGATCAACGACCGCGGCGGTGTGCTCGGACGTCGGTTGTCCATCACGGACTGCGATGACGGTCCCGGCGAGGTGTCCCGCGCGAAGGCATGTCTGAAGAAGCTCGTCATCCAGGACAAGATCTTCTCGTTGGTCTCCGGTGTCGACTGGGCAACTGCCTCCATTCACGACGACCTCAAGCAGTTCCAGTTGCCGTACGTGGGTGCGTGGGCGTACTCGCAGACCGAGTGGCAGGACCCGTTCATGTTCCCCACCCACATGTCGATGGTTCACGAGGCGATGGCCGGGGCGCACTGGGTCAAGAACGTGGTCCAGCCCAAGACCTACGGGATGATCTGTCTGACATCACCGGAGATGCAGTTGGCGTGCAAGGAGGTCGCGCAGATTCTCGACGCGTCCGGCGCGAAGATGGTGAAGAAGGCCGACGTGTCCGTCTCGGAGACGTCCATGTCCTCGCACGTGCTGGCGATGCGCGCGGCCAACCCGGACCACGTCATCCATTACGTCATCAACCCGGCCACGATGATCAAGTTCATCGTCGAGTCGCAGCAGCAGGGCTACTACCCGCCCAAGGGCATCAGCGGGAACCACCTGGCCGGCGAGGCCATCGGCGCCTACTTCGGCAAGTGGCCACTCGGCCGGTACTGGACCAACACGACCTACCGACTGTGGGGCAACGAGTTCATCTCCACGATGACCAAGTACGCCAAGGCGAACATCGGCGGGAACCATCACATCGTGCAGGCCGGCTATGTGGGCATCAACCTGCTCGCCCAGTCCGCCAAGGCGGTCGGGCCGAACCTGACCCGCCGGCGCATGATGGCCGTGCTGAACAACGGCCGGGTCTGGAGGTCCGACGCCTCCCTGGACCAGCGCTTCAGCTACGCCCAGACCGAGCGCACCGGCAGCGACTGGAACAAGCAGTACGGCCAGGGACGTGAGTTCATGTACAAGTTCTCCGCGCAGAACACCCGGTCCAACCCCGACGGTTCCCCGAACGGCTTCGAGCCCGACCCGGATCAGTTCGAGATCTACACGTGGAAGTGAGCCGAGCGGAGCGGCCAGCCGCGATCGCAGGGATCGGGCCGGCTGCCGATCCCGAGGCGATTGCACCACGTTGAGCGCAGCGATCACGTGGAGGTGACGCACAGCCAGGTCGGCTGAGGTGTTCAGGCTCCCCAGCCGAAGGTGTCGTCGATGGCGAGGTGATCCCACACCGTGATCTCCGGTGCCGTGGTCGCGCCGGCGACGCTCATGAGCGGGGCGATCTCATGCGCGGCCAGGCTGAAGAAGTCCTGGAAGCTCTGCGCGTCCGGCCACTCGTCGACGGCCATGATCATGCCGTCGCCACGGAACCAGCGGTGCGCGATGAGTCCTTTGCTCCTCGCGATGGCCATGATCCGGCCGATCTGGTCGGGATGCTCGGCGACAACCTTCTCGAAAGCAGCAGGGTCAAGGCTCACCCGCAGGGTCACGTAGACAGACAACGAAGTCTCCTCGCAAGCTCAGCACCGATGACCAGGGCAGCATGCCGGCTCACTTCTGCTTGAGACCATCCAGGTACTCGGCGAACTGATTCATGGAGACGTCGGCCGGCTGGACGACAGGTCCGAGCGCCTTGGCGGCAGCCCGGGTGCCGTCGGCCATCGCGGTCAGGCCCCCGTCGAACTGCTCGTTGTAGGCGGCCAGCGGCGCGACGCCGGTGCGGCCGGCGTTGATGAACTGGCTCGCATAGGGCTTGCCGGCGTCGAAGAGCTGCGGGGGCAGGGCTTCGGCCGCCAGGATCTGGTCCTTGACCGGAGCGGCCGGCGCAGGGATCTGGGAGAGCGCGAGGTTCGCCGACGAACTGCCGATCTGGTAGATCAGCGGCACGGCCACCGTGTTGCCGGTGTCGCAGTAGTCGAAGAAGTTCGAGAAGCCGGTCACGCGGGGCGGCGGAGCGGTGTCCGCGGCCGACGCTGCGGGGGCGAGCGCGAGGGCCGCCGCGAAGCTCGTCAAAGCGAGCGCGGCCACAGTGGGAATTCGGTTCACGCAGCTTCCTTCCCGAGGTAGGCGGCCCGCACCTGATCGCTGGTGCGTACCTCTTGCGGCGTCCCTGCCATCAGCGGTTTGCCGAAGTCCAGGACGAAGATCCAGTCGCAGATCTCCAGCACCAGGCTCATGTCGTGCTCGACCATGAGGATCCCGATCCCGCGGCTGTCGACCAGTTGGCGCAGTTGCGCACCGAACGCCTTGCTCTCCGCCGGGTCCAAGCCGCTGGACGGTTCGTCCAGCAGCAGGATCCGCGGTTGGCGCGCCATCGCGCGGGCGAGTTCGACCAGACGGCCTTGCCCGGTGGACAGCGAACCGACGACACGGTCGGCCATGGGGGTGAGCCCGGTGGCCTCAAGGACCTCGTCGGCGTCGGACCGGATCTGACGACGTCGGGCGCGGCCGGACGCGCGCAATCCCAGTTGCGTCAGCGGGTCCCAGCTCAGGGCGCGGGCCTCGGCGCCGAACTCGACGTTCTCCCGCACGGTCATCGTGGAGAATAGTTCGAGTCGCTGGAAGGTGCGGCCCAGACCGAGCCGCGCGCGGCGTGACGGGCCGTAGCGGCCGAGGTCGTCGCCGTCGAGGGTGACGCGGCCCGACGCGGCCTGCTGCAGGCCGCTGCACACGTTGAACAGGGTCGTCTTGCCGGCGCCGTTGGGACCGATCAGGCCGGTGATTCGCCCGGGCGGGGCGTGGACACTCACACCGTCGAGGGCGGTGAGGCCGCCGAAACGGACGATGACGTCGTCGGCACGCAGACCGTCGCCGGTTTCCTTGGGGCTCATCATGCGACTCCCTCCCCGAGGTAGCGCTCGAAGACCGCGCCGCCGCGGCATTGCGCGGGTTCCCCGACGAACACGACCCGGCCCTTCTGCATGATGTAGACGTAGTCGGCGATCGCCAGTGCCCGGTCCACGTACTGCTCGACGACCAGCAGCGAACGGCCCTCGGCGCGCAGAAGTTCGATGGCGCCGAAGATCTCGTCGATGACGACGGGCGCCAGGCCGACGGACAGTTCGTCGATCATGAGCAACTGAGGCTGCGTCACCAACGCGCGGGCGACGGCGAGCATCTGCTGCTGGCCGCCGGACATCGTGCCCGCGGTCTGGGTGAGCCGCTGCCCCAGCACCGGGAAGTACCGGGTGGCGGTCTCGATTCCGGCGCGCTTGTCCTTGCCGCGGGTGTGCATGGCGAGGTTCTCCGCGACGGTCAGGTTGCGGAAGACGCCGCGACCCTCGGGGATCAGGCAGATCCCGTCGGCGACCCGGTGGTGCGGCGCGCGGCGACCCTGGACCTGGCCGTTCCACCGGATCTCACCGGAGTTCGGGTGCACCAGGCCGGCGATGGTCTTCAGCAGCGTGGTCTTCCCGGCACCGTTGGACCCGAGCAGGGCGACCGCAGCACCGGCCGGCACCTGCAGGGTCACGTCGTGCAGCACCTCGGCGCGGCCGTAGCCGGCACGGATGTTGTCGAGGATGAGGCTCATCGAGTGCCTCCGGCCAGACGCTGACGGGCGCGCGTGCGGTGCGCACCGGCCCGAGCGGAGGAGTCCGCGGCCAGGCGGCCCCAGAGTCTGCTGTTGGGCAGGTTGCTCACGAGGCCGACCATGCCGTTGGGTGCCTGGGCCAGCAGGATCGCGCCGATGCCGAAGCACATCGTCTGGTAGTTGATGACATCGGCGTCGGTGTAGAAGGCGCTGACGACGACCAGTGCCACGGTGGCGAGTGCGGCGCCGCTCAGCGTGGCCGCACCGGCCGCGACGAGCACGGCGACCCAAACCAGGGAACTGAAGAAGGTGAAGCTACCCGTGTTGACGGTGCTGGTCTGCGCGGAGAGCAGGGCACCGGCGATCGCCGCGAAGAAGCCGCTGGTGCAGAACACGACGGTGCGGGCGGCGGTGGTGTTGATGCCGAGGGTCTCCACCGCGACGTTGCTGTCCGCGGTCGCCCGCAGCAGCCGCCCGAGTCGGGTGGCGCGCAGGGTCTCGATCGCGATGACCGACACGATGGCGATAGCCACGACGAACCAGTAGTACTCGTTGGTGCCGTCCAGGGTGTTGCCGCCGACGGTGGGCCGCGAGATCGCGACCTGGCCGGAGGTGCCGAACACCCAGGAGGTGTTGAACAGCAGGTTCTGGAACAGCACCCCGAACCCGAAGGTGGCCAGGGCGAGGAACAAGCCCGAGAGCCGGATCGCGGGGATCGCGAGCAGGCCTGCGATCGGCACCACGATCAGCCCGGAGATGAGCAGCGCCGGCAGGAATGGCACTCCGTCGGCCTGCAGGTGTCCGAGCGAGGTGGCGCCGAGCGCGACGAACACCGCGTGACACAGCGAGATCTGGCGCGAGAGGCCGAGCAGCAGACTCAGGCTGGCGAACACGACGAGCATCGCCGCCGCGGTGGTCGCGGTGGTCGTGCGGCTGTCCGTGGCGATCGACGGGATGATCGCGGCGACCGCGATCAGGACGGCGAGCACCACGAACGGGAACCGCCGGGAGCCGGGCGCGAGGGTGGCGCTGACGCTGCGCGGTGCGACGGACTTGGTGAGCTCCTTGAAGCTGCCCTTCTTGGACAGGATCAGGACGAGGAACAGGGCAATGAACGGGAGGCTCTGCGGGACGCCCGCGAGCCAGGTCTGGTCGGGGGCGTACTCGCTGACCCACTTGATGGACAGCTGACCGAGGACGCCGAGCCCGAGGGCGCCGGCGTAGGCGATCGGCAGGCTGACGAGTCGACCGAGCGCCGCGGCACCGAAGGCCTGCACCACGAGCAGAGTGAGCAACAGTGCGTCGGCACCGAGGGTCGGGGCCAGGAGCACCCCGGCGAGGGAGGCGAAGGCGGAGCCGAGCATCCACGCCAATGTCGTGGTCCGCGACGCGTTCGCGCCGGTGAGTTCGGACAGCTGCGGGTCGTCGACGACCGCCCGCATGTCGAGGCCGAGCTGGCTGCGCTTGAAGAACAGGGCCAGGCCCAGACCGGCGGCCGCGGCGATCGCGGTGATCGCGATCTGGTCGTAGCCGACGTTCACGCTGCCGAGGTCGACGACCCCGCTGGGGAAGATCTGCGGCACCGGCTTGGACGTCGGGCCGTAGGCGATGATCACCAGGCCCTGCAGGGCTACCAGCAGGCCGATCGAGACGACCACGTAGGCGGCCGAGCCGGCACCTTGCAATCGGCGGAACAGCAACCTGTCGACCAGGATGCCGATCAGCGGCCCGGCGCCCAGCACGATGATGAACACGGCCAAGGTCGGCGGCAGGTTCCACGACACGGTCAGCGAGTAGTACATGTACGCGCTGACCATGGCGACGGTTCCGTGCGCGAAGTTGAAGACGCCGGAGGTCGTGTAGGTGACCACCAATCCCATCGCGGCGAGCGCGTAGATCGATCCTGAGGTGATCCCCAGGATGATGAACGGCAGGTAGTCCGACATGGATCTACAGACCGGCCGGGGTGCACAGGGCGCAGGGCAGGATGCCTTCGGGCAGCGCGGCGGAGGACACCGCGGACGTCGACTCCGTACCGAGCATCGCGCAGCCGGCGACGTGGGCGAACCGGCCCTCGGGGATGACGAGCAGGCGCTCGGGCATCCGGGTCTCGCTCGTGACCTGCGGCGCGGTCTCGCGCCGGTCGCGGATGACGAAGGCGTGCAGCAGAACCATCCGACGGCGCATCAGTCGACGGCGATTGCCGACCACGCCCAGGATGGTGACGATCCCGCCGACGGACAGCACCAGCGTCGCGAACGCGGTGGCGGTGAACGCGGGGCCGACCTCGGCCACCTCGGCCGAGCGCCACCAGGCGAGCACGAGCGCGAGCAGGGCGAGGGTCAGCGCGACGGCCCCGACGCGCAGGCTCTCGAGCATCTCTCGGGGCATGACGGCCGCGCGGGTGTCGGCGCTGCGCAGCGCGACGTGTGCGGAGGAGTTCGCCGCGGCGGGAGCGGAGCGACGGCGGGCACGCTCGCGGGCCACCGGTGCGACGACCTCCGCGAATTGCGCGTCCAGGTCGTCGTCCCCGCGGCCGGCACTCGGGTCGAGGCGCAGGATGGCTTCCTCGATGCGTTCGAGCTTGCGCCATTCGTCGTGCAGGTCCGCGGACACGTAGAGCGTCGCCCCGACCCCGAGCGCGAACATGCCGCCCAGGCCACCGGAGATCAGGTACGCCAACTGCTCGGCCACATAGGGAGAGTTCGCGATGCCGTGGTACCCGTGGATCAGCAGCCCGAGACCGAGCAGCACGCAGGCGACTGCCGCGATCCGGTCCCACTGGGACTTGAGCACTGTCAGGACGTTCACGCCGAACGCCCTCCCTTCGCGTGCCAGAGCAGTGCGGACAACGCGGCGAGGGCAGTGCCCAGCGCCATCGCCAGATACCAGAAGGTGACTTCGTTCCCGAGGTCCAGTGGGACCACCGACGCGGCCGGTGCGGCCTGCGGGACGAACTGGACGGTCGGGAGCTCGACCGCCGGCGTGCCGGCCGCGGCCGGCACGGTCGCGCTCAGCTCGGGGGCAGGAATGGGAGCCGGGAATGCGGCCGCCGGTGGGGCCTCGGGGATCACGGGGGTCGCGGGCGGGGCCTCGGGAGTGGCCGCGGAGGGGGCGGTGTCCGTGCTTGGAGGTGTGACCGCCACCGGGAGGGCAGCGAGGGTGTCCGAACTGCCGACGATGAAGCTGGCCGCGTTGCCGATCAGCGTGCGGGCCACCCCCACCGGGGATCCTTCGAAGGGCAGCTTGCCGCGTTGCAGGATCTCCACGCCGGCCGAGGACGTACCGCCGGTGACGTCGCGGTCGTCAGCCAGTGCCACGGCGATGCCGGCGTCCTTGAGACCTTGATTGAGCGCGTCCAGCACGGCGTGGTGCGGGGACTCGCCACCGTCGCCGAGCAACGCGATGCCGTCCTTCGTCAGGCCCACCGCCTTGCCCAGCACGGACACCCCGGTGACGTCGGTCGTCGAGGTGGTCGTCGGCTTCTTCTCCCCCGGCTTCAGCAGACTGACGGTGCGTACGTGCACCTCGCCGAGCTTGAGCACCCCGGCGACGTCGATCCCACGGATGATGCTGTCCGCCGTCGAGGTCATGACTCCGTCGGCACCGATGACCACGCTGGTGTTCTGCACCGAGCCGGAGGTGCTGATGACCCCGGCGGTCGGGCCGGACGCCTTGGCCGTCGACTGCGCGGTCCGTGCGGCCGATTCGGCCTTCAGGAGCAGCGATCCGGTGGCGTCCTGGGCGCCGGCCTTCGGGGTCAGGTTGCCGTCGGTCACGACGTAGAGCGGGTAGGTGAAGGGGAACGCCTGTCCGGTGCCTACGTTCGCGAGCGCCGGGGAGTTGACGACCGTGTCGCCCGGGTACGGGAACGACGCGAACGCGTTGCCGCCGTCGGAGCTGTTCACGACCGACTGGGCGATCGGGCCACCCGCGTCGTAGAGGGTGTCGACGACGATGTAGCCCGGGAAGTCGTAGCTGGTGCGCACGCCACTGGCCGATGCGGTACCGACGGCCGCGCCACCTGACCTGGGGTCAGCTGCACTGGCGGCGGGGTGAAGCCGATCGTCGCCGACCCGAGGACCGCCGCCGCGGCCAGCCCCGTCCAGATGATGCGTGACCGACTAGACACTGGGCTTCCAATCCGGGGCGCACACGAAGCCGCCCTTCTGGATGAAGCGACCACCTCGTAGCTCGACCGGTGAGATGCACCGGTTGACCACTGTTCGGTTGTCGCTCTTGTTGAACTCGATGCCCGGAAGCAGACCGCCGAGCTTCTCGCCCTTGATGGAATAGAGCAGGTCGAGGAAGTCCTGGCTCGTCACGCTCTTCTTGGCCAGGAACCTGGGTGCGTACTTCTCCAGCAGCGCCCCGTTCACGAAGGCGCCCGCGCCGACGTCGCCGAGGACCTTGCCCGGCTGGTACTTCGCCATCGAGTTGCGGTAGTCCGCGAGCAGCGGCGAGGTCGAGTAGGCCGGGGTCCGGCTGGCCAGCAGCAGTCCGTCCAGGATCGGGCCCTGGTCCAGGGTGGCCTGGATGCCGAGGTTGTACGTGCCGGACAGGATCGGCTTGTAGTTCTGCTGTGCCGCGTTGCGCGCGATCCGGCCGACGCTCGCGCTGTCCATGAGCAGCACGAGAACTTCGGCGCCCGCGTTCTTGGCCTGCAGCAACTGAGCGGTGTAGTCCGGCTGGACCAGGGAGACCTGCGCCTTGTAGGCGATCTCCAGGCCCTTGTACGGCAACAGCTTGGAGAAGGTGCTGATCTGCTGGGCGCAGGTGGAGGCCTCCTGGCAGTACAGGATGCCGAGCTTCTTCTTGTCCGTCTGCGCGAGGATCGTGTTGACGAATCCCCAGGCCTGGCCGACGTCGGCGCCGTTCATCGGATTGAAGACCATGATCGAGTGGTCGCTGGAGATCGCGCCGCCGATGCTGCCGATGACGGGGATCTGCTTGGCCTTCAGATACGGCAGGGCACCGTCGAGCTCACCGAAGCTGTACTCGTTGAAGAAGGCGACAGCCTTCTCCTGCTCGACGCATTTCTGCGCGATCGCCTGCGCGTTGGATGCGGAGCCGCCGGTGTCGGCGATGATCATCCGGACCGGGTGGCCGGCGAGCCCGCCCTTGGCGTTGATGTAGGACGCCCAGGCCGCGTTCGCCACCGGCGCGGGGCCGGTGACGGCACCGAGGACGCCGGAGGAGTTGCCGAACGAGCACATGACGATCGGGTCGCGCGGGCCGATCGCCGCGGGGGCGACCTGCACCGGCTTCGGGGCCGCGGGGGCGTTGGGCACGACCGCTGCCGCTGCCTTCTTCGCCTTCTTGATGACCGGGGCGACGCCGGCGGCCGGCGCCGGGTCCGGGCCGGTCGCGGTGGGCGTCACCGGGGCCGCGGCGACGGGCGCCTCGCCCGTCGTGGTCGGTGCCACCGGGGCTGCCTCAGCGGCTGCCTGGGCGGCCGGGGCCGCCACGGCGTTCAGCGCGCCCTGAGCGGCAGCGAGCTGGGTGTCGCTGAGGTTGCTGCCGCAGCCGGCCAGGGCCAGCGCGACGCTGACCGCACCGACGACCGTGCGCCGCAGCCGGTCCTGTCTGTTCTGTGATCGCATGGCGCTCACTCCTCGCCGCGTCGCGTGTGGGGGCACGCTGATTCATGAGAACTGACGCCCGGGGCGCAGCGCAATGGGCCGACGGTCATCCGCGGTTCCCGATGAACGACTGGGCAGCGCCGGTGGGTGCGGGGGCGCCGATGAACTTTGCGAGCAGTTGACTGGCGGGGTTGTTGTATTTCATCGGCGCGTCCGGCGGAAGCATGCCGCCGGCGATCATCATGTTGCCCGCGCGGTGCATCAGGATCGACAGCCGCAGAGCCGAGAAGGTCTCGTAGAAGTCCGCGTACTTGACCTGATGTCCCGTCAGCTCGGTGTAACGGGCGAGGATCGCGTCGCGGTCCGGGAAGCCCTCGGGGAGCGGGAAGCCGATGCCCTCGGTGTGGTGGCGCTGCAGCAGCAGCCACCAGCCCAGGTCCATCTCCGGCGACCCGAGGCAGACCATCTCCCAGTCCAGGATGCCGTTGACGGCGAAGTCGTCGCCGATGAGCAGGTTGCCGAGGCGAGCGTCGCCCCAGTTGAGGACGGTGGGCTCGGGCTCGGAGGGGCGATTGGCCTCGATCCATTCGAAGCCGGCCTCGATCGTCGGGTTGATCTCGCCCTCGGCGGCCCACGCGTAGGTCTTCCTCCAGTCGGCGATGTGCTGGTCCAGTGGGGTCTCGCCGAGTTCGGGGTGGTCGAGGAAGTCGAGGCCGAGTGTCTTGATGTCCGCCGCGTGCACCCGGGTCAGGGCGACCAGCGCGTTGTCGCACATGAGGGCGCGCTGGGCGGGTTCGAGGTCGAGCACCCAGCCGGCGGCGGTGAAGGGCGGGTCGTCGGTGGCGATGCGACCGGAGAGGCGTTCCATCACCAGGAAGTCGGCGCCGAGCACCGCGGTGTCGGTCTCGACCCACGGCGTCGCGGGCACGGGCGCGTCGGTGTGCTGCGACAGGGCGTGCAGCACGCGCTGCTCGGTGACCAGGTCGTAGCGCGGGAACACGCCGGGGCCCTGCGGCGCGACGCGGGCCACGTAGTCGCGGTGCTGCGGCTGCCCGTTCTCGGTCCAGGTGGCGGTGAACATCAGCGTCTCGTTGGACATCCCGCTGGCCTGCGGGGTGACGACGTCGGTGACCTCGACGTCGGCGGCGTCGGGCAGCTGGGCAGCCAGCCAGTCGCGCAGTGCGACGGCGGACTTCTCCGGGTCGCGGGTGTTGGCCAGTGCCATGTTCTCTGCTCCTCAAAACGGTCGGGTGGGACGTCCCGTCCGGACAGTGTGTCCGATTTCAATGTATGCGGTTGGACCCTGGTTCGGTCAATGCATCAGGGCGAGTTTCTGAAAATCCGTTCACCCGCCCGCGGCGCGTACCTTCATGGCGAGCTGGTACTTGTCGACCCAGAGTTCCTGGAACGTGGAGTGCGTGACGCGGCCGGACTCATCGGTCCAGCGGTAGACGCTGTCGTGGAAGGACGCGTTGGGCCAGGCGGGCATGGTGCAGGTGGCGATCGCTTCGCCGTAGAAGCGATGGATGGCGCCGGTCTCGTCCTCGGCCTCGATCTCCTGGCGCAGCGACATGAACGTCCGCGGCTGGTATTCCAGGACGTTGCGGCGGATCCGGACGATCTCCAGGGTCTTGTCGCCCTGCTGCAACCACGCGAAGTGATGCGTCGGCTTGTCCGCCGGGATGTCGTAGACGCCGAGCCACGCGGGGTCGGTGTCGCGAGCCTCGAAGGAAATCTGATTGAAGATCAGATCCTCACCGAAGTACATCGGCGTCCAGCCCACCGGCGGCACCGGCAAACCGTTCTGGAGTTCCTTACGGACCTGGCGCCAGGAACGGTCGCGCGGGTAGTACGAGTCCACCGCGTGGCGCTCGCCGTTGAGGACGAGCGTTCCGGTCATGTGCATGAACTGCTCGCTGCCGCCGGGGACGCGTCCGGGGTCGCCGTGGTGGTCCTCCTCCCCCGGCACGATGTGTCCGCGCACCAACAGCGGGGTCACGCCTGTCGCCAGGACGTCGAAGGAGTTGCGCCCGTCGGCGCTTGCGTAACTGACGCGGGCGATGCGGCCGGGCTCGACGAACTCGATGATCAGTCCGTTGGCGGTGCGGATGGTGTTTCCGTCCACCTCCGGCCACGGCATCGTGATCTCGTAGTTCAGGTGCGCCGCGTCGATCGGCGAAATGTTGTCCATGCCCTGGAAGACGACCACGCCGCCCTGGGACAGCGGGAAGGCCGGCTGGTACCGGATGTAGGCGAAGACGCCGATGGCCGCTTCGGGCACCGAGAAACCGAAATAGTGCGTGTGGATCGTGTGCGGGTCCCACGTCTCACCCGGCGCCGGCAGCGGCATCACCAGGTCGGACTCGGGGGGTGCAACGGCGTGCGGCATGGGGGGAGCTCCTACCGACTCGGGGCGAGGACGGGGGCATCGGTGAGCGTCGAGGGAGAGATCAGCGCCTTGAACTGATCGATGATGTTGAACACCGTCTCCGCGGTCTTCGGCATCTGATCGCCGCTCGGCGGTTGCGGGATTGTCGCCACGTCCGTTGCCAGCTGGAACAGCTGCTGCATCGTGACTCTCCTCGCACAACGGGACACCGGTAGCGCTCGCGAGACCGACGGTAGAGCATTCTGATAGTTGTTTCAATATTGAAAGTTGATTCTAGCGATGTCCGCTGTCATGCTGACGATGTGACGGAACAGAAAGTGGTGGCCACCCCCACCAGGACCGACAAGCGACGGGCGCGCACCCGCGGCCGACTGACCGATGCGACACGCGAACTCATCGCCGAGAAGGGCGTCGCAGCCCTGCGGATCCAGGAGATCACCGAGCGCGCCGATGTCGCGCTCGGCTCGTTCTACAACCACTTCGACTCCAAGGAAGCGGTCGTCGAAGCCGTCGTCGCGGACAGCCTGCAGAACATCACCGAGACGCTGGCTTACGACACGATCGAGGACCCGGCCGAACTGGTCTCCGCGGCGATCCGCCGTTTCGTCGGTCTCGCCTACACCGACCCCGACTTCGCTCGCCTCGTCGTGCACCTCCACCACGCGGACGACCTGTTCGCCGTCGCCGTGCATCCCGCCGCCCGGGTCGCGGTGCAGCGGGGCGTGAGCGAGGGACGCTTCACCGTGCCCGACCTCGACGTGACAGTCACCGCGATCGTGGGCGGCGCCCTGTCCCTCATGCGCGCCATCGTCGACGGCCGCCTGGGCAAGCACGCCGATCGGTCCTACGCGGAGAGCTCGCTACGCACCCTCGGCGTCTCGCCCGAGGAAGCCGCCGCCATCGTGCGGCTCCCCCTGCAGACCTAGTACTAGATGCAGTCGAACTTCGTACCGCGCGGGGCGTAGAAGCCGCGGCGGTCGAAGGCCACCGCGCTGAAGCACACGTTCTCGGTCGCCTTGGGTTGGGCGAACTTGTAGCTGGTCGCCGGGATCAGGCCGCCGAGGGTCTCGTTCTTCACCATGCCCAGGCCCTTGAGGATCAGGTCCCTCGACAGCGGGACGTCACGTACGGAAGGACCCAACAGATCCACCGCCCGCTCCAGCATCTTCGCGCTGGACCACGTCAGGGCACTGGCGTTGTTGATCGGGGTCGTCGGGTTGTAGCGCGCGACGGCGGCCCGATAGGCCTTCTCGGCCGCGTTGTCCGCGCCCTGGGTGAAGGGGAAGGTCGGTGACGCCATCGAGACCGTGGCCTGCTGCAAGTTCTTGTCGTCAGGGTCGAAGGTGGCCTGACTAGCAGTGATAGCGATGGGCACGACCAGCCCCACGGTGGCGCACGAGCGCGCAGTGCGGGCCACGCCACCGGCATCGCCGGCGAAGACGATCGCCTTCGCACCCGCGCTCTTCGCTGCCTGGCAGGCGGCCGTGAAGTCGTTCTGCGTCAACGAGACCTGCGTCTGGTATACGAGATCCATCCCGAACTTCTTGGCGTACCCGTCGCGGTCGAGGGTGTCCTTGAAAGCCGTGCACGCCGGCGACTCGACGCAGTAGAAGATTGCCAGCTTGTCCACACCCTGCGTCTGCAGCGCCTTCACCGAGCCGGCGAACTGCGCCTTCTCGATCCCGCCGACCGGATAGAGATACGGCGAGAGGTGCCAGTCCGGGGTGACCTGATCGCCGCCCACCGAGATGATCTTCGAGCCCTCCACTCCCTTACGGAAGCCTTGGATGTCCAGCGGCACGTAGCTCGCCACCAACGCGATCGCGTTGCGCAGTTGGACCATCTCCTTGACCGCTGCCTCGGCCTTGGCGGGGTCGGAGGCCGTGTCCTTCTGGAACAAGGTCACCGGGTGACAGCCCAGACCACCGCGGGCGTTCACGTCGCGTACCCACACCGGCAGGGTCAGCACCGCGCCCTGGGTGTTCGCCCCGACGAGCCCGCTGAAGGCGCCGACCTGGCCGATGACGACGGGGGGGCCCTGCTTCGCGCAGCCGACAGCCACCGGGGCGGCGGCAGTCGGTGCGGTGGGGGCCTTCGTTGCCTGCACCTTCGGTCCGACGGTTGCGGTGGCCGTCGGGGCGGCGGTGGGGTCGTCGGCGGTGCCCGTGGCGGCGCTGTCGGTCGCGGGCGCAGCGACGACGTTCTCGATGCCGACGGCGTCGGTGGAGGCGGCGCGCGCGCCCGTGTCGACCTGCGCCTGTGCCGCGGCGATGCGATCGGCCAGGCCCCCGCTCTCCGCGCCGATGACCTGCGCCCGGTCGACCCGTGAGCCGCCGCAGCCGGTCAACAGGAGGGTCGCGGCGGCGGCAACGGCCACGAGTTGCAGACGGGGGTGGGAATTCACGTGATGCTCCTTCAGGACGAGACAAGCGCAGGCTGCGGGGCTGCGGTTTCCGTGCGGCGACCGGAGACCGGGCCACCGTGGCCGAGTCGGTAGTGGGAGCTGCGCGCGCCGCGTGCGAGAAGCGTCCCGAGACGGGTGGGCACATCCGCGGCGATCAGGATCGCGGCGGCACCGAAGCCGAATTGCAGCCACTGCGCCGCCTTCTCGCCGTCGATGTAGACCAGCGGCAGGATGCTGATGACCGGCGCGATGAACGCCGCGGACAGGGTTCCGGCGCCGGCCAGGGACAGCACGGCGAGGATCAGCAGCGAGTTGAGGTAGTTGTAGGAGTCCCCGCTGACCGAACCGAACACGCACGCGCCCAACGCACCGGACAGCGCGGCCAGTGCGGCGGACAGACAGAACACCAGGGTGCGGGTGACGTTGACGCTGCTGCCCAGGGTGGACAGTGCGACGGGGCTGTCGGCGAGGCCGCGCAGCAGTCGGCCGAGCCGCGATCGTTCGAGCACGGCGATGCCCAGCAACGCGATGGCCGCGATGGCGAGCACCAGGTAGTAGTAGGCGGTGTCGCCGGTCAATCCTTCGGGGCGGCGGGTGGCCTGGCCCTGGGTGCCGAAGAACCAGTCCTTCGCGTAGGCGTACTGCGCGAGCAGGATGCCGAAGCCGAGGGTGGCCAGGCCGAGGTAGAGGCCGGACAGGCGGATCGCCGGGATCGCGACCACGGCGCCGACGGGGATCGCGATGAGGACGGCACCGAGGACCGCGAGGCCCCACGGCACGTCGGCCGAGAGCAACTGCCCGACCATCGCTCCGCCGATCGCCGCGAAGCCGACCTGGCACAGCGAGATCTGGCCGGAGATCCGCACGAGCAGCACCAGCGACGCGAACAACAGCACCTGCGTCGCGGCCACGGTGTACGAGGACCCGTGCACGCCCCAGTAGGACGGAGCGAGCAGCGCGGCACCGGCGGCGACAGACCAACCGGCGAGTTGCTGCCAAGCCGGGCGGGACGCCGTGCGGGCCCGGCCACGGATCGGGCGGCCGAGTTCGACGAGCCTGCGGCGCGGGAGCACGAGCAGGACGACGAACAGGACAAGGAACGGGGTGTTGATGTCCAGGCCCTGCATCCACGAATGGGTGCCCGCCTCCTTGGACAGGACCGCTTGCACGACACCGATCGCGAGGCCACCGGCGTAGGCCATCGGCAGGTTCGTGAAGGCGCCGATCGCGGCGGCGCCGAAGGCCTGAACCACCAGCAGAGAAAGGAAAGTGACGTCGAGTTGCTGCTGCGCGCTGGCCAGCAGGATGCCGGAGACCGCGGCGAACGAGCAGCTGATCAGCCAGGCCATCCGCCGGACCCGGGCGGGGCCGACGCCGGTGAGGCCGAGCAGGTCAGGGTCGTCGACGACACCGCGCATCGCCCGACCCAGCCTGGATCGGTTGAAGAACACGTAGAGCGCGACCGCGGACGCCGCCCCGAAGACGACCACCATGACGTTCTCGGTCGTGACGTTCACGCCGGAGACGGTGAATGCGGTTCGCTGCTCCAGCACCGGATCGAAGCGCTTGGCCGAGATACCGAAGAGCAGGGCGACCAGCGCGGGAATCGCGACGACCAGTCCGACGGTGGCGACGATCTTCTGCGCGGTGGGCACCCTGGCCAATGCTCGGGCGAGTTGCTCCATGAGCAGTCCGACGACGACCCCGAAGCCGAGCACCGAGATCACGGCGGCGAGCGGCCAGGCCATGCCGTGTTCCTGGCGCAACTGGTGGAAGCAGACCGCTGCCATGGCGGCGACGGCTCCGTGGCCGACGTTGAGCACACCGGAAGTCTTGTAGGACAGCACCAGACCCATCGCGGCGATGCCGTAGATCGAGCCGACGGTGATGCCGATGACAAGGAACGGGAGATAGTCGTTCATCCGCACACCCCGCAGGGACGCAGGCCCTCGACGCCGGCCGGGTGCACGTCCTTGCCCGCGACGAGCAGACAGTCGGGCCGGTGGTGATGCGCCATCCCCTTCGCGGTGACCCGCTCGACCGCGCCGCCCGGCGTCCCGGTCCGGGCGGCGGGCCGAGCGAGCCGGTCCCCGAGGGCGCGGCGCACCGCGCGGGCTTCGATCCGTACCCGCAGGAAGCCTTGGAACAGCCAGCTACCCACGCCGACGCAGACCACCATCACGCCGACGATCGAGAGCGCCGTCCAGCGCACCTGCGTGTCCCACTGCGTGGTGCCGCTCGCCCCGATCCAAGCGGCGAGGATCAGGCCGGTTCCCATGACGATCAGTGCTGTGGTGAGCAACCGGTCCGCGGACACCCAGGGAGTGTCGTCGTCGGCCCGCACCGGTTCCGCACGACGGGCACCAGCCCGGACGCGGACGGCGTGAGGGGTGGTCAGCTGCGCGCTGCTCATCGCTCCGCGGCGACCTTGGCGGTGGGGTCCTGCTCGGCCGCGAGCTGGTGGCGCAGGGCACGCAGTTCACGCCACTCGTCCCGAAGGTCCGCCGACACCCACATCATCCCGGCCACGGCGCAGAGCACGACGCCCACGGCACCGGCGGAGATCAGGTAGGGCAGTTGCTCGGCGACGTAGGGGGTGCCGCTGATCCCGACGTACCCGACGATCAGGATGAAGACCGCGGCGATGATGCACACCACCGCGATCGCTCGGTCCCACTGCGCCTTGAGCAGCGTCGCCACATCCGCACCCGACTTCTTGCTCATCTGTGCACCCCTCGCAGGACGAGACCGGTGACCAGGACACCGACCAGGCAGGCGCCTGCCAGCACGAGATAGAGACCACCCACGCCACTGCGCCGCAGGTCGTCGAACGCGTCGGCCGAGAGCCCCGTCGGGGCGACCGTCAGCGACGTGAGGTCCGAGGCGGCAACGACAGCGGGGGCCGCCGCCAGGTTTGCGGGCACGACCGGCGAGGGCAGCAGGCTCGGCGGGCCGACGACGTCCGGGATGGTGACCGCGACCTCTGGCGGTGCGACCGTCCCGGCGCCGCCCGGGGTCGGGATGAGTGCCGGCGGGGCCACGTCCGGGATGACCTGCGCCGCTACCTGCACGATTGCCTGGCCGATGTCGAGGGTCACCTTCGTGGCGCCGGTCAGGCCGAGGGGGTTGTCCGGCGGCGACGGCAGTAGAGCGGTCAGCGAGAGCACCGGGGCGATGACGCCGGACTTGGTCTGCCGGGCGGCCTGGTAACTCCCCTCGATGCCTGCCGACCGCAACGCCGCGAAGAAGGACTCGGTGGGGATCGGGACGGCCTTTCCCTCCCCCGTCGGCGGATCGAGATGGAACTGGCCGTCGCGCAACGCGAACTCCGGGCCGACCACCGTCGCGCCGTCCGGGGACACGAACCGCACGCCGGGCAGGCGCAGGGCGTCGATCTCCAGCGAGGTGCTGCGGGTCAGGGCCGCGTCGTTGCCGGCGGTCACCTTGGCGACGCTGCGGATGCCGTCGAGGGTAGCGAGGCCCGCGAGGGCGATAGCGGACTGGCGGGCCTCCGCGATGGCGGTGACGGAGCCGTCGGTCAGCTTCTCGACGCGGGCGGTCGCGACGTAACCGCTGGCAGCACTGACGGACTGGGCACGGGAGGACGAGAGGCGATCGGAGCTCTCCACGTTCAATTCGATGCCCGGAGCGGTCACGGACTTCGGGTCGTCGCCGAGCTCGCTGGACACGTAGAGGGGGTAGTCCGGCAGCGGCGGCGACCCCGGCACGAGCGCACCCATGAGCCCGGGCAGGCCGACCAATCCGTCGCCAGGGTAAGGGAAACTGGCCAGCGACGAGGACCGCGGGAGCGCGTTGAGCCGCGCCTGCGCGGTGGGACCGGAGCCCTCCGGGACCAAGCCCAAGGGCGTGCTCGGATTGGCCACCGTCACCAGCACTCCGTACGCGGCCGCGGAGGCGTCGAAGGTGGTCTCGGCACGCGAGTTGTCCGCCGTCACCAGCATCGCGCCCGCGAAGAACACCGCACCGGCGGTGAGCACTCTCAACAAGGTCAGTGACCTCCCGTGCCGAGATAGCTGGCAAAGATGGCGGCGGAGTCCAGTTCCCCGGGCTCGCCGGCGAAACTGACGGTCCCTCGGTCGAGCAGGTAGAGGTAGTCGGCGGCCTCGAGGGCGCGGGTCACGTACTGCTCGACCAGCAGCAAGCTCGTCCCGTCGGCGGCCAGGCCCCGGAGGAACTCGAAGATCTCGTCGACGACCTTGGGCGCGAGGCCCATCGACACCTCGTCGAGCAGGACCACTTTGGGTTGCTGAACGTAGGCGCGGGCCAGCGCGAGCATCTGCTGTTCGCCGCCGGACATGGTGCCCGCGATCTGACGCATCCGCTGCCCCAGCCGCGGGAACGCGGTGACCGCTCGATCCAGGGCCTCTTTCTCGTGACCGGGCTTGGCCTGCAGCAGGACGTTGTCCCGGACGGTCATCGTCGGGAAAACCCCGCGACCCTCGGGCACGTGGCACACGCCGAGCGCCGCAAGTTCGTGCGTCGCGCATCGGGTGACGTCGTTGCCGTCCAGCAACAGTCGCCCGGTTGTCGCGCGCAGCAACCCGGAGGCAACGCGCAGCAGCGTTGTCTTGCCGGCGCCGTTGGGCCCCAGCAGCGCGACGACGGACGCCGGTGGGACGGCCAGCGTCACCCCGTGCAGCACGGGGGCACCGCCGTAGCCGGCATGAATGTCGTTCAGCAACAGCACTCGCTCACGCTACTTCAGTTGGAGTCGCCTTTCAATATTGAAAGTTGACTCTAAAAAGGTTCGATGCCACGATTGGTGCGCTGCCGAACAAAGGAGTTCCACGCGCATGAACGTTGTCGCGCAGAAGATCGGTATTCACTTCACGTGGCTGTTCATCGCCCTCGTCGGCGGAGCGTTCGCGGTGGCCGGCTGGATCCCACCGTTCTCGCCCGACGGCAGCTTCGAGGAGCTCGCGGCGAACTTCCAGAACCAGGACAACGTGCGGGTCGCCGCGGCGATGTTCTTCTTCGGCGGGCCCATCTTCATCTTCCCCGCCGCCGTGTTCGCCGCGCAGATCCGGCGCATCGAAGGCGAACGGTCCGTGTTCGCTCAGGCGCAGATGTTGATCGCCGCGGTCGGGGTGCTGTTCATCATGATCCCCGCGGCCCTGTGGCTGGCGATGTCCTACTACGACGGCATCGAACCTTCGGTGATCGTGACCCTCAACGCGACCTGCTGGTTCATGTTGCTGGGCGCTGTCGCGTCAGCCATCTTCCAGAACATTGCGATCGCGGCGGCGGTCCTCGGGTCAGACGGCAGCGTCTACCCGCGCTGGGTCGGGTACCTCAACATCTACTGCGGCAGCGGTCTGATGGTCGGCATCCTCATCCCGTTCTTCAAGGACGGGCCCTTCGCCTGGAACGGCGTGCTCGGGTTCTGGTTCGTCGCCACCGACTTCTTCGTCTGGGTCATCGCCATGTGGTGGGTCACCCTGCAGGCGATCAACAACGAGAAGCCGAAGCCGGCAGCCGTCGAAGAACCTCAGCTGGTCGCATCGGTCTAGGAGCTCAATTCATGGGCGGCGGATACGTCTACTCCGCGGACGACGAAGGCAATCACTCCCCCGGCCCGGACCCGTGGTGGCAGGAAAGCGTCTTCGTGCACTGGTATGACGCCGCCCAGGGTGTCGGGGGCGTGCACCGCATCGGCCACGAACCGCATGCCGACGGCGGCGAGGCGGCGCTGTGCTGCTTCGTGTTCGACAAGCAGTCGCGCTACCGCCAGGTGGGTCGCCTCCCGTTGCTCGAGCCCCACACCCCCCGCGGCTTCCGGGCGGCCGGCTCCGCGTGGGACATCGAGGACGGCAAGCCCCGGCTGCGCATCGAGGAAAAGGGCTCTCCCTCGACGTGACGATGAGCGACTTCTATCCGCTCACCGACTTCTTCCCGTCCGGCGGCTCGATGGTCGATGACTTCGCCAAGCACCACTACGAGACGTCGGGTCGCCTCCAGGGCACTGCCGTCGTGGAGGGCCGGCGCTACGAGGTCGACGCCCTGTGCCACCGCGACCACTCCTGGGGTCCCCGACGCTGGGACATGCTGCTCTCGCACCGTT
Source organism: uncultured Actinomycetota bacterium (assembly GCA_963703165.1). Lineage (GTDB taxonomy): Bacteria > Actinomycetota > Actinomycetes > Sporichthyales > Sporichthyaceae > JBQTKD01. The sequence continues at coordinate 4,569,356 of OY969798.1, read as the reverse complement.
GGGTCTCCGGCTCGATCGGCCCGGAACTCTCGTTCGGGTCGATGGCCTGGCACGCGTCGGACGACAGCGTGGTCAAGATCGGCTACGTCGTCCGCCACGGCGAACTGATCCTCGCGAAGAGCGTGGACGTCGTCGCCCACATGGAGGTCGACGCCCTCACCCACCGCGGCGGCGAGGTCCACTGGGAGCTGGCTGACGGTACGTCACTGCACGCGAAATGCACCGTCGTGAACGGCGTGGTCACCGGCAACCACGGCGTGGTCTGGATCGATTCGCTCTGCGAGGTCGAACTCGACGACGGCCGCACCGGGTTCTGCGACTTCGAACTCTCCACCAACCCCCGCGCCGGCACGCGGCCGGTGACCCTCGCCCTCCGCGCCGCGGTCGAGAACGGCTGGAGCTAGCACCGCGCGGCTCCGCGGAGTCGTGGTCGCGGACGGCCGCTCCTTTTACGAACCCGCAGAACCTCCCGTGAACCCGCAGAACTGGTTCGCTCCTCGGGGGTCACAGGGACGAAGCCGAGGGCCGGAAGAAAAATCTCCGGCCCTCGGTTTCTGACCCCCGGGTCAGGTAGTGGTGTTACTTGTTCGTGTAGATGACGAATTGGTCAGGGTCGGGGGCGAACCCGGACGGGCTGCCATCGGGGTTGGACATGGTGTTGGAGCTCTCGTACTTGTAAATGAACTCTCGCCCTTGGCCGTTCGTGCCGCTCCAGTTGTTCCCGTGGCGCTCGCTCTGCGCCCAGCTGAACCTCTGGTCCAGCGAGGCATCGGCGGCGTAGACGTCGCCGTTGGAGAGCTGTGCCATCAAGCGCTCGCGGGTCAGGTTCGGTCCGATGGCCTTAGCGGCGAGGGCGAACACATTGGCGCCGACGTAACCCGCCTGCACGATGTGGTGATTGACGCCACGGTTCGCCCGGGCGTACTTCATCATCACGGACATGAACTCCGAACCCCACAGCTTGTACGTGGTGTTGGTCCAGTAGCGACCGGCCGGCCACTTGCCGATCAGCGAGCCGACCACCTCACCGGCGAGGTGGTTTCCGGAGACGCCCTTCGACGGGTAGTAGTTCTGCTGCGCGGACTCCACCATCCACTTCGCCATCGTCGCGGGGTTGATCACGTAGTGGACGATGTGCTCGGGATTGGCCGCGCGCATGGCCAGGACGTGCGAGGACATTGAGGTCTCGCCGATCGACACGTCGGCCTTCTTGACCATCTTCGCGCCCGACTGGTCCAGGATCTTGCGCACCTCGCCGCAGGCAAGCTGCATCTCCGGGCTGGTCAGGCAGATCAGGCCGTAGGTCTTCGGCTTGACGACGTTCTTCACCCACTGCGCCCCGGCCATCGCTTCGTGGATCATCGACATGTGGGTGGGGAACATGTACGGGTCCTGCCACTCGGTCTGGGAGTAGGCCCAGGCACCGACGTAGGGCAGCTTGTACTGCTTGAGGTCGTCGTGGATCGAGGCGGTCGCCCACGTTGCCCCGCCCACCAGAGCGAAGACCTTGTCCTGACCGGCCAGCTTCTTGATGCAGGACTTCGCGCGGGAAACCTCGCCGGGGCCGTCGTCACAGTCGATATATGTCAGACGGCGGCCGAGCACACCGCCTCGGTCGTTGATCGCCCCGTACGACGCGACGATCCCCCGGGCGATCGGGGCGATCAGAACGGTTCCCAGCGCCATGCCGTGCATGTTGATCGCGCCGGTCTTGATCGAGTCCTTGGTAACTCCGACGTCGGTTACGCCGTTCTTCGCGTCGGCGATCCTCTGGTTCTCGACGACCTGCGATGCGTTGTCCATCGGGCGAATGACCGTGCCCGCATTGCCCTTGATGGTGTTGGCGCCCTTGGCCGCCTTCACCGCCGGCACGGCGGCGGAGTCGGCCGTCGTCTTGGCGCGGCTCGCTCGAGCGGCGGCTGCCGGGGCGGCGATCGACGGGCCGGACTTGGCCTTCACCTTGCTCGGGGCCGACGAGTCGGTGCCCTGTGCCGCGGGCTTCGTTGCCGACTCGTCGGTGCTTGCGCCACTCGGGGCTTCGGGGGTGTCGGCGGAGACAGAGCTGGTCTCCGCGGCGGAACCTGCCGGGTCCTGCGCCACGTCGATCGTGCCGTCGCCGCTACCGCCGCACGCGGCCAGCACCAGCGCCATGCTGGCGACCAGTGGGGCAGTCACGACGACGCCCCGTCTACTCGAGATCCTCATGGTCGTTCCCTTCATTCCGTGGGAGGGGTTTGCGCGACGTCAGATCCGGGCCGGGTCCCGGTCGACGTGGCCGTTCGATGGGGCTTGCGCGGGCTGGAAATCTTTGAAGACCCCGAAGCTGCTCGGTGTCTCGGTCATGTATGGGAAGTGGAAGCCGCACCTGGGGCACTGTTCGCGGAGCACGGCTTGCTCGGACGCGAAGTCGTATTCCTTGTCCTGCAGCTCATTGCACGTCGGACAGATCCGCAGGAGGCGCGTACCAGCCAGGACGAAGTTGGTGATGATGTCTTCCATGATCGCGCCGTTGGCGGCCCAGGCCTTGGCGTGCTTGTGGTACGTGTTCATGTGCCAGTCCTGCACGGACTCTTTGCCGGCCCACATGCTGCACTCGTTGAACCAGCCGGGGTCCTCCGGATGCACCCACCACGTCAACTGCAGGAAGCCCGGGAGCCCCATCAGGTGGTGGCGGACATCGGCGAAGACGACCTTGAACTTTTCGTAGGCATCCGGGCTGGAGAACCGGACGCGCTGCATGCTCAGATAAATTTCCATTGCGTCCGGTTCTCCAGGTCTCGTCGTCAGGAAGCGGGAAGTTCTTCGTCGGTGATGACCCAGAACTTCTTGATGAATGGCGGCGCCTGAGTCCACGTCACGTGCAGACCCTTGTGGAAGCCGATGACGTCACCGGCGTGGCAGTCCCATTCCTCGCCGGTCTCGTCGTTGCGCACGTGCGTCGCGCCCTCGAGCAGGAGCTCGGTCTCGTCGCCGTACACCGACGTGTACGGGATGGTCTTGGACCCGTCCGGGTTACAACCGGCGATGCCGACACCGGCCCGCCACATGCCCGCCATCATGGTTCCGGTCGAACCGGTCTTGGTGATGAAGTAGACCTCGCCATCGATGACCTCACCCTCGACCGGCTCGACCCAGGAGTACGGCTCCCACTCGGCGGGGTTGTCGTTGGTGTTACCGAAGATCAGCTCCTTGGACGGTGTCGCCTCCTTGGGGCTGTCCCAGATCACCCAGTACTTCTTGAAGTACGGGGCCTTGACGTCCCAACGCAGCTCGAGACCCTTGGGGTGGATCATGATCGTGCCGGGGGTCAGCAGGTGCTGCTCACCGGTCTCCACCACCGTCACGGTCGCCTCGCCCTCCTGCACGACCAAGCACTCGTCGCCGAGCGGCGCGGAGTAGTGCACCGTTCCGGAGCCGTCGGGACGGGCGCCGGGCGAGTTCGGACCGCAGCGCCAGAATCCGGCCATGTGCGAGCCGCTCGAGCCGCTGGCACGGGCGAGCGCGATCTCGCCGAATGCCTGGGGGCCGTACTTCGGTTCGGCCCACTCGAAGGGAACCCACTCGTTGGGGTTGCGGGAGACCCAGAGCTTGCGGTCGGTGTCCACCAGGGACTGCGTCATTGGAGTGCCTCCTTGAGGGTGTTCTTGGTATGGCAATGACGCTAGGCATGCACAGCGACCTGCACTTTTCGCTCCGGGACGGGCACTTGTCTGTGGACGCCAACCCATGTCGACCAACGGCGGCGTCCGGCGTTGACACGGACCGCGCCCGGGCGCAGCATGGGCGGCATATGGAGCCCGAGGAGCTGGAAAGCCCCTTAGTCGACAGCGCGGACTCGCTCCGCGGCTGGTGCGACGCGATTCGCCATCGCTTCGTCGCCCTGAACATCGCCCCGCACGGTTCCTCGGACGTCGAGGGAAAGATCCATGTGCGTCATGTCGGCCCGCTGCAGGCCGCCGCCGTCGCCTCGGTGCCGCAGACGTTCACCCGGACCAAGCATCAGTCCGACCACACGGACGAGGCTGAAGTGCTGGCCGTCGGCATGGTGGAGAGGGGCACGGGCTTCCTCGAGCAGGACGGCCGCCGAGCCGAGGTGTCGGCGGGCGCGTTCGCGGTCTACGAGTCGTCACGCCCCTTCACTTGGACGATGACCGGCGACTGGCGGTTGTGCGTCTACACCTGGGAGCGCGGGAGCGTCACGATCCCCGAGGCGCAGACGCAACGCATCACCGCGATCGCAGTGCCGCGGGTCGGCGGGCTGGGTGTGTTCCTCGGTCCGATGCTCAGTCAGTTGATCCGCACCGATGCCGGGCTTTCGGAACAGAGCGCCAAGACCTTGGCCAACGAGGTCGCCGAGATGTCCGTCCTCGCCGCCGGTGAGACGACCACCGGCGACCGCATCGAGGGCGGCGCGGAGAAGGTACGCGAGATCCAGCGGTTCATCGAGGTGCACATCGGGGATCCGACACTGACGCCCGACGCGATCGCCCGTGAGTTCTACATCTCGACCCGCAGTCTGCACCGGCTGTTCGCTCAGTCCGGGCTGACCGTGGGCGCCTGGATCAAACATCGCCGCCTGGAGGCCTGCCGGCACGCGCTGAGCTCCCCGGGCTCCCGGTCAGTCCCGATCAGTGAGATCGCAGCCCGCTACGGCTTCAGCAACCAGGCGTTCTTCAGTCGGGAATTCACTGCGGCCTATAAAGTGAGTCCGCGTAAGTATCGTGAGAGCGCGATCGGGTCAGCCTCGTAGCTCCGGGAACTGGTCGTCGCGGTACTCCTGCGCGCCGGCCATCGCCGTCTCGTCGTACTCGCGAGTGCGCAGCTCGACGCGGCGGATCTTGCCGGAGATGGTCTTCGGCAGCTCGTAGAACTCGACCCGACGCACTCGCAGGAATGGGGCGAGGTTCTCCCGGCAGTGCTTGAGGATCTCGCAGGCAGTCTTCTCGTCCGGTTCCCAGCCTGCCGCCAGTGCGACGTAGGCCTTGGGGACGGCCAGCCGCACCGGGTCGGGGGCAGGTACCACGGCGGCCTCGGCGACAGCGGGGTGCTCGATCAGCACGCTCTCGAGTTCGAATGGGGAGATCTTGTAGTCCGAGGCCTTGAAGACGTCGTCGGTGCGGCCGACGTAGGTGATGTAGCCGTCCGCGTCACAGTCCGCGAGGTCGCCGGTGTGGTAGTAGCCACCGTCCTTCGCCTCGGCGTCCCGTTCCGGGTCGCCGAAGTAACGGCGCATCAGATTGACGGGGTTCGCGGAGAGGTCCAGACAGATCTCCCCCGAGTCCGACGGCTTGCCGGTGGCCGGATCGATGAGAACGACCGGCACTCCGGGCAGCGGCCTGCCCATGGAGCCCGGCTTGACCGCGCTGCCTGGGGTGTTGCCGATCTGGGCGGTGGTCTCGGTCTGTCCGAATCCGTCCCGCAGCGTGATGCCCCAGGCTGCGCGGACCTGTTCGATCACCTCGGGGTTGAGTGGCTCGCCCGCGGCGATGCCCTCCCGCAGCGCTCCGGGCCCTCCGGAGAGGTCCGCCTGGATGAGCATCCGCCACACCGTGGGTGGCGCGCAGAACGTCGTCACCTCGTTCGTCCGCAGCTGCTCGAGCAGTGCCCCGGCGTCGAAGCGCGTGTAGTTGTAGATGAACACGCACGCCTCCGCGATCCACGGGGCGAAGAAGCAACTCCACGCGTGCTTCGCCCAGCCGGGCGAGCTGATGTTCAGGTGAACATCACCGGGGCGCAACCCCAACCAGTACATCGTCGAAAGGTGCCCGACGGGGTAGGTGACCTGGGAGTGCTCCACCATCTTCGGACGGTTGGTGGTGCCGGAGGTGAAGTAGAGCAGCAGTTCGTCGGTCTGGAGCAGATCGGGACGGTCGACGGTGTCATCGCTGAGGCCTGCCGCGTCCCCGTAGGCCGCCCACCCCTGCGCGGCACCCACGCAAACCCGCAGGTAGTCCCCCGGCACCCCCGCGAATTTGCCTACATCCACCGGGTTCGCGATCACCATGCGCACCGAGCCGCGCTCCACGCGGTCGGTCAGGTCAGCTTCCCCCAACGCCGTCGTGGTGGGCATGACCACGGCTCCCAGTTTCATCACCGCGAGCATCGATTCCCACAACTCGACCTGGTTCCCGAGCATGATCATCACGCGGTCGCCGCGACCGAGGCCCTGGGCAGCGAGGAAGTGGGCGACCCGGTTGGAACGCCGACGCAGATCATCGAAGGAGTACCCGCGGCTCGCGCCGTTCTCCTCGAGGATGCGCAACGCCGGTCGGATGTTGTCCAGCGCGATGACGTCGAACCAGTCATGGGCCCAGCTGAACGTCTCGCCCAGGACCGGCCAGGCGAACCTCGCCGCCGCGGCCTCGTGGTCCGACCGCAAATCGAGCAACAGGTCCCGGGCGGCGCGGTAGGCCTGGTGGTTCGGGGCGCTGGTCACGGAACAACTCCTTCGCATCGGATGGCTCTCACGATGGCCGCAGCTCGCCGAGGGGAGCAGGGCGGATACTGCCAAAAGTAGATAGCGGCACGCTCGGCGCGCCGCCGGGTCCCGCTCCGGGGCTTGTCCTTTGGCCCGGGGCTCCGTGACACTCCGACGATGGCGCCTTCACCGCCCCAGCCTTCGCTCATCCCGCACCTGCATCAGTTGATGCAGGTGACCGGGGCGGAGATGGTGTTCGGCGGTCTGGCCGCGAGCCCCGAGGCACCGGTGGTGCTGGACTCGTTCGTCGGCGCCCGAAGCGACCGGCTACGAAACCTGCGGCTCACGCCCGGCTTCGGGCTCGGCGGCAAGGTGGTGGCGACCGGTCGCCCGTTACGGGTGCGCGATTACCGGTCCGCCAGAGGCATCACCCACCACTACGACCAGCCGGTACGCGCCGAACAGCTACGAGGCCTCCTCGCCGTACCGATCAGGTCGGCAACCGGCGTGCACGGTGTCCTCTATGCAGGGATGCGCCGACCGACCCAGATCGGGGACACGGTGCTCGATCGCGCCGTGGACGTGGCCCGCGGTGTGCAGCAGGAGATCGCAGTGGAGGCCGAGGTCCGCCGCCGATTGGGCCGGACGCCTTCCGAGGACTGCGGAACCGGCGTCGTCGACGAACGGCTGCGCGAGGTCCACGCGGAACTGGCGCTGATCCGCATCTGTTCCTCAGGCAAAGCGCGCCAGCTCATCGACGACCTCATGCTTCGCATCACGGATGCCACGGCTGACGTTGAGGCACCGACCCCGCCTGCCGCAGCACGGCCCCTGATCGTCCCGTTGACCGTCCGCGAGAAGGACGTGATCACGCTCGTCGCGGCGGGACATCGCAATGCTGTCATCGGCGAAATGCTCGGGCTCACCGAAGGGACGGTGAAGGCCTACATGCTGTCCGCCACGCGCAAACTCGGAGTACGGAATCGGATCGAAGCCGTCAACGCCGCCCGACGCCTGAGCCTGCTCCCCTAGCGCGGAGACCCCGACCTCAGTCGTGGTCGCGCCAGCGTTCGTCGGACGGGTCGAGCAGGGCGCGCAGGCGCTCGGGTGAGGCCCAGGTGAGCGCCTCGAGGGTGAGGGCGTCCAGGTAGGTGACCTGGGCGCTGCTCAGGTCCTCGATCCGCAGGCGCGGGCCGTTGCCGGAGCGGTCGATGGTCAGGCGGACGGCGGCGAACTCGTTGTCGACGATGCCGAGTGGTTGGTCGTCCATGGCGGGCAGCGTCTCAGATCAGGAAGGACAGGGTGTTCAGGGGCTGCTCACGGTCGACGAGGCTGACCTTCTTGTAGGACATCCGCACCTCCGCCTCGATCTTGCGCAGCCGGTACTCGAAACGGGCGACCCAGTAGGTGGTGCCGCGTTCGCGCGACTCGACGACCATCCCGGTGGCGCCGATGACGGCGTCGCTCTCGTGCTCTCCGAGCAGTTCGACATTGCTGATCATCCGGACCACGCTGGAGGTCGGGTCCTGGGAGTGCCGCTCCCCCGACTTGAGCTGGCGGATGCGTGTCCCGATGCGGGACCGGTTGTCGAACAGCACCGAGACCTGGGTGGCGGGGTCGCGTTCGGAGTCGCCGCCGGCCGGGACCCAGTAGATGGCGTCGTCGGTCCAGAGCGCTTCCCAGCCGTCGTAGTCGTGACTGTCGGCGAGCCGCGCCTCACGGTAGAGGAACTGCTCGGCCTCGGCCAAAGAAACCGTTCCCATCAACGCTCCATCACACTCAGGTAGTGCCGCCAGATCGCGCGCAAGGTGGTCTCGTCGGTGTTGTTGCTGACCAGCCGGCCGTCCTCGTCCACGTACTCGCGTTGCAGGCCACGGGAGAGGAGCGCCCACTCGGGGGTGCGCATCGCGACGCCGCGTTGGGTGCGCTCGTAGAGCTCGGAGTCGTCGGCGAGCAGGAAGCCGGCCGGACCGACGGAGCCGATGCTCTGCTGCAGGACGCGGCGGTTGAGGTCGTGGCCGTCCTTGAACTGGACGGCGGTGACGTGCTGCACGGTCTGGTCGACGGCCAGGGGCTGAATGACGAACAGCTGGATCTCGGCGATGAACAGGTTGGGGAAGATCATCGCGTGGGACGACCCGTCGATGAGGATCTCCTCCGCGCCCGCGCCGTAGGAGTTCCGCATGGCCTCGACGTAGTTCGGGACCTTCTCCGCGCTGGCACCGAACCAGCCCATCGGGACGTTCATCCGCCGGAACTCCGGCCGCAGATCGTTCTCGGTGTGGCCGTTGCCCAGATCGCGGCAGACCGCGGTGGACTTGTCGCTGTAGAGCGACCCGATGACGCTGTCGGCGACGTTGAAGATCGAGGCGTGCACGAACTGCGGGTGGTAGCCGTCGGTCTCGTTCTCCAGCAGCATCTTCCAGTTGGCCTTGACCCGGTGCTTGAGCCAACCCGCGCTGATCTGCACCTCACCGGCCGGCGAGAGCCGGACCAGACGGTCGAAGCACTCGGTGGCGTTGCCCAGGTGCTCGCGCAGGGTCGGGCCGTCGGTGGCGAAGGTGCCGAACACGAAGCCCTGGTAGGACTCGGTGCGCAGCTTGCCGAGCGAGATGTCCTTCTTCTCGACGACGCCGTCGTAGCCCTTCTTGTACGGGAAGCCGAGCAGCGAACCGTCGTTGTTGTAGGTCCACCCGTGGTAGCTGCAGCGGAACGCCGACGCGTTGCCCTTGGGCGCGGCGCACACCAGGTTGCCGCGATGCGCGCAGCGGTTCTGCATGAGGTGCACGACGCCGTCACGGCTGCGGGTCATGATGACCGACTGCGGGCCGATGAACTTCACGACGTAGTCGTCGGGCTCGGGGACCTCGCTCTCGTGCCCCACGTAGACCCAGGAGTTGTAGTAGATCTTCGCCATCTCGTCGGCGAAGATCTCGGGGTCGGTGTACATCGAGCCGTGCACCTTGTCCGGGTGGATCAGCTCGCCATACCTGGACGACGCTGCGCGAGAGGCGACGGTGGTCATCCGATCTCCTTGCCTACAACGGAAACGAACGAGACGCACGACCCTGGGCGTCCACCGAGGTTGTGGGTCAGGCCGAGCTTGGGGGCGGCCAGTTGGCGTTCGCCGGCCTCGCCACGGAACTGCAGCCAGCACTCGAACAGCATCCGCAGTCCGCTCGCGCCGACCGGGTGTCCGAAGGACTTCAGTCCGCCGTCGGGGTTCACGGGCAGCCGACCGTCGAGGTCGAACGATCCGTCCAGGACCTGCTTCCAGGCCTCACCGCGCGGGGCGAAGCCGAGGTCTTCCATCAGGACGATCTCGGTCGGGGTGAAGCAGTCGTGCACCTCGGCCAGGTCCAACTGGGTTGCTGGGTCGGTGATGCCGGCCTGGGCGTAGGCGTCCGCGGCACTGGCGACGACCTCGGGGAAGTTCGTGTAGTCGTAGCCCGGGTCGAACGGGCCGCTGCCCGGACCCGCGATCAACGACAGGCCCTTCACGTACATGGGGGCGGCGCAGTACTTGTGGGCATCCTCTGCTCGCACGATCACGGCAGCCGCGGCGCCGTCGGACACCCCGGAGCAGTCCATGACGCCAAGGCGACCGGCCACCAAGGGCGAGGCCGCGATCTTCTCCTTGGCCACCGGCTTGCGGAACTGGGCGCGCGGGTTGAGTGCACCGTTCGCGTGGTTCTTCCACGCGACGTGAGTCATCGCGTCGCGCATCGCAGCCGGGTCGACGGAGTACTTCGCGCAGTAGGCCGGGTCGAGCAGCGAGAACGCGGCGGGGGCGGTGAGGGTGAGCTCCGAGGCGGTCCCGTCCGAGGCGACCGGTGGGCGGACCAGGCCGGAATAGCCGCTGTCCTTGAGCTTCTCCACCCCGACGGCCACCGCGATGTCGTACGCCCCGGCGGCCACGGCGTAGCAGGCATTACGGAAGGCCTCCGAGCCGGTGGCGCAGAAGTTCTCCAGGCGGGTGACGGGCTTGTTCTCCAGCGCCAACGGGCGGGACAGCGTCATCCCGGACATGCCGGAGGTCATGGTGCCGAGCCAGTACGCGTCGACCTCGGGGGTCTGCACCCCCGCGGAGGCCATGGCGTCCCCGACGGCCTCGATCAGCATGTCGTCGACGGAGCGATCCCAGTGCTCACCGAAGGAGGTGCAACCCATCCCGATGACCGCGACACGGTCGGCGATACCCCTACTGGCCATCAGCTGCCTCCCCCACAAGCCGCGCCTTCCAGAAGTAGTTGTGCACGCCGCCGGAGGTGTAGAGCCGACGGAACACCGGGCGTACCCGGACGCCGATCGCGACCTCGCCCGGGCCGGCGTCGGCGAGCTCGAGCAGGCTGCGTCCGCCGCCGTCGAAGTCGACGACCGCATCGATGACCGGCGGGGACGGCGAGAACGCGAGCCGGTCGACGGTGAAGGTCGCGACGGTGCCGGCGATGTCGGCCAGCGGGGCCGGGGACATCTGACCCTGCGTCCGGCACGACGCGCAGACCTGCGCCGGCGGCAGATGCACGAACGCGCATTTGTCACAGCGGCTGCCGACGAAGGCGAACTTCCAGGCGGCGGTGCGCGCCGACGGCGGACCGGCCGGGCGTTCCGGTTCGGGGCGGCGAGGCATCTCGCGATCCAGCAGGCCACGCCAGGACAGGTACACGCCGTAGGGCACCGGGCGTCCACCGGCGAGTTGGGTGCGCACCGGAACAGAGGTGCGGGCGTCAGGGATGCGGTCGGTCACCCGCCACACGGTGGCGTCCGCGCCGTCGGCGGCGGAGATGGTCAGGATGGTCTGGCCGGGGGTCGCGCGGTCCAGGGCGTCGGCCAGGCGCAGGCCGAGGTCCGCGGCACCGGCGTTGCCGATCGGGAGGGCGTCGGTGACGCCGTGACGGGCGGCAGTCGCGGCGGCGACGCGGGTGTGCGCGGAGGAGACGACCACGATGTCCGTGCTCTCCAGTCCGGCCTCGGCGAGTGCGTCGGCGACGGCGCGAGCAATCAGGGGTTCGTAGCAATCCTGGCCGAAGCGTTCTTCCCACTGACGGGAGGTCAGTTCCTGCGGGAGGCGCCAGCGGTCCAGGAACTCACCCGTCGCGCTGCCGTGGCCCAGCGACACCAGGGCGGCATCCTCGGCGGACCCGAACAGGAAGGCGGCGGCTCCATCGGCACCGTCGCGTTCGTCCGCCGAGCCGGGCAGACCGACACGGACGTCGGAGAGAACGGCCAGACCGTTCGGCGAGGCGGCGGCTGCGCGCAGGGCACCGAGCCCGCCGCGCGGCGAGCCCGCGACGTCGGTGGCGAAGGCCGTGGAGTCCAGGCCCAGGGCCGCGTGCACGGCGGTGGCGTTGGTCTTCTCCGCGTAGGCCGGCGAACTGGTCGCGAGCCACACCGAGGCGATCGGGCGGTGAGCCAGTGCCCGTGCGGCCTCGAAGCCCATCGTGGTGCTGTCCTCGTCGAAGGAGGCCACCACCCGCGTCCCGCGCCCCCCGCCGCCGAGGGCGGCGGCGACGTCGGCGGACGCGAGCCGACGGGCAGGCACATAGGCCCCGTAGGCGACGATCCCCTGGTCGTTCATCGAGCTCCTTTCGTGCGACCGATCCCACCTGATCGGACAGTCTGTCCAGACAGAATGTTAGCATCCTCGCGAACGCGTCGTCTACGTAGACACCTTGCTCGGACATACTGTCCGAAGTAGGATGGCGCGGGCGTCGATCGGTCTGCCCGGATCGGTCCGTGACCAGCGCTAGGAGCAGGAATGTCACTGCGCGAGTTCGACCCGGTCTCGGTGTCGCCACTGTCCTTCTGGGAGCAGACCCCGCGGCAGCGTGACGAGTCGTTGGCGATCCTTCGCCGCGAGCGCCCGGTCAGTTGGCATCCCCCGGCCGAGGGCTCGATGATGCCACCCGAGGACGATCGCGGCTTCTGGGCCGTCGTGCGCAACGCCGACATCCGCGCGGTCAGCACCCACGAGGACGTCTTCCTGTCCGGCGAGGGCGTCATGCTCGAGGACGTGCCCGTCGAGATCCTGGAGACCGCCTCCTCGTTCCTGGCGATGGATCACCCTCGACAGACCAAACTGCGCAAGCTGTGCGCCTCGGCGTTCACCCCGCGCCGCATCCGCACCACCGAGGCGCAGATCGCCGATCAGGCGCGCCGCATCGTCGACGACCTTCTCCTGCATCCTGAGGGCGACTGGGTCGCGCAGGTCTCCCGGCGCCTGCCGATGCTGACCATCTTCGAGATGATGGGCGTGGACGAGGAGTACCACGCCGAGACCACCGGCGGCATCGACGGCATGGTGTCCTGGGCCGACGAGGAGGTCCGCGGCGACCTCGCGCCGGAGGAACTTCTGATGGAGTCCCTGCTCTCCCTGCTGCGGGTAGCAGTCACCGTCGCCGCAGCCCGGCGCGAGGAGCCCCGCGACGACCTCATGACCAACCTCGTGCAGGCCGAGGTGGACGGGCATCGACTGACCGACGACGAGATCGCGGGGTACTTCGTCCTGCTCGCCGTGGCCGGCAACGACACCACCCGCAACACGATCTCGCACACCGCGAAGGCGTTCACCGAGTTCCCCGAGCAGCGCAAGATCCTGATGGCGGACTTCGACGCCCACATCGGCACCGCGGCGGACGAGATGGTCCGCTGGGCCAGCCCCGTGATGACCTTCCGACGCACCGCGGCCCGCGACTTCGAACTCGGCGGGCAACTGATCCGCGAGGGCGACTGGGTCGGCATGTTCTACCAGTCGGGCAACCGCGACGAGGCTTGCTTCTCCGACCCTTGGCAGTTCGACGTGCTGCGCGACCCGAACCCGCACGTCGGCTTCGGCGGCGGCGGCCCGCACTACTGCCTCGGCGCGTTCCTCGCCCGCACCCAGCTGCGCTGTATCTGGCGTGAGGTTCTCACCCGCGCACCGGACTTCGAGGTCGGCGAGCCGGATTACCTCGTCGGCAACTTCATGTCCGCCATCAAGCGCCTGCCCTACAAGCTCAACCTCTGAATGTCAGACGTCCTCGCAGAAGTAGACGGCTCCGTCGGTCGCGTCACGCTCAACCGTCCTGAGTTGCGTAATGCCATCTCGGTTTCGCTGGCCCAGGGCTTGGCTGACGCCGTGGCCAAGCTCGCCCCGTCGGTCGACGTCATCGTGGTCCGCGGCGCCGGCGGGACGTTCTGCGCCGGCGGCGACGTGGCCGAGGTGCAGCAGCTCCGGGACGCCGGCCGCGAGGCGCTCGCCGGCCTGTTCCGCTCGTTCCGTTCTGCCACCGCCGCGATCGCGGCCGCCGAGGTGCCGGTCGTCGCCGTCGTCGAGGGCCACGCTGTGGCGGGCGGTTTCGAGCTCGCGCAGGCCTGCGACGTGGTGATCGCCGCCGAGACGGCGACGTTCGCCGACATCCACGCCAAGTTCGGGCAGGTGCCCGGTGGCGGCGGGACGCAATTCCTACCCCGCCTCGTCGGTCGCGGCCGCGCGAGTGCCCTGATCCTCACCGGCGACTCGCTGACGGCGCGTCAGGCACTGGACTGGGGTCTCGTCTACGAGGTCCATCCCGAGGACGAGCTCGACGCAGCGATCGTCAACCTGGTGCGCCGGTTGACGCGTGGCTCCCGTGCTGCGCGCGTCGCAACCAAGAGACTGATCCGGGACGGCCTCGAGCAGCCCCTGTCATCCGGGCTGGACGCCGAACTCGAAGCCGTCCTGGATCACATCCTGGGCACCGGCGGTGACCGCTACGACGGGAAAGGCTCCTCATGACCAGCGAACCCAAGGCGCTCATCGCCGACGGTCAGGTCCTGCTCCATCTGCACGAGAACGGCGTCGCGCACCTGCGGCTCAATCGGCCCAAGGCGTCCAACGCGATGAGCAACGCGTTCCTGCGCGAGCTGCACGAGGCGGTCATGGCGTGTCACCGCGAGCCCGGCCTACGCGCCGTCGTGCTGTCCGGCGCGGGCCCGAACTTCTGCACCGGCGGGGACATCAAGGACTTCGCGTCGAAGGGCGAGTCGCTGCCGAACTACCTGCGCGAGGCGACCTCCTGGCTGCAGATGGTCGCGTCCGGCCTCATCCGGTTGAGCGCTCCGGTGGTGGCCGCCGTGCAGGGCTACGCCGCCGGTGGTGGAGGTTTCGGCCTGGTGTGCGCCGCCGATCTCGTGGTGGCCGGTGAGTCCGCCAAGTTCCTCCCCGGAGCAACGCGGGCCGGTATGGCACCGGATGCGGGTGTGTCCGTGACTCTGTCCAAGCACATCGGGCTCCGTCGGGCCATGGAACTGGTCCTGCTCAACCCGACCCTGACGGCCAGTCAGGCCAAGGACCTCGGCCTGGTGAACCGCATCGTGCCCGACGACGACGTCGTCATCGCGGCGTTCGCCCTGGCCGACGAACTGGCCACCGGCGCTCCCCTGGCCCTCGCCGCATCGAAGCGGTTGCTCTGGGACGGCGTCGACCGCTCCGTCGAGACTGCTCTGCCGGACGAGTCCCGCACAGTCTCGGAGTTGTCCGGAACCTACGACGCCCGCGAAGGGCTGGCCGCGGTCATCGAACGCCGGGCACCGATGTTCGAGGGACGCTGATGGACGGGCGCACCGCCGTGGTCACCGGTGGCGGTCGGGGCATCGGCGCGGCGATCTGCCGCGCGTTGGCCGCGGGCGGCGCAGACGTCGTCGTCCTCGATCGCGATCTGGGGTCGGCCAAGGAGGTCGCCGACGAGATCGGCGGCTCTGCGGTGCAGTGCGACGTCTCGGACTTCGTCAGTGTCACTGCGGCATTGTCCGAGCTCGACGTCGCGATCCTGGTGAACAACGCCGGCTTCGACCGCTTCGCCTGGTTCACCGACACCACGCCGGAGTACTGGCAGGAACTGCTCGCGGTGAACCTCATGGGCACGTTCGCCTGCACCCACGCGGTGCTGCCTGCCATGCAGCGCAACAAGTACGGCCGGATCATCAATGTGACCTCGGAGGCTGGGCGCATCGGCTCGAAAGGCAACGCGGTCTACGCCGCGGCCAAGGCCGGTGTGCACGGGTTCACCAAGTCCATCGCGCGCGAGAACGCGCGCTTCGGCATCACCGTCAACGCTGTGCTCCCCGGCCCGACCGAGACCCCCCTGCTGGACGAGGTCCGCGCGTTGGGCGAGCAGGGCGACAAGATGATCGCCGCGATGAAGGCCGGCACCCAGCTCGGCCGCCTCGGCACACCCGAGGAGGTCGCGGCCCTGGTCGCGTTCCTCTGCTCGGACGCGGCGAGCTACCTCACCGCCGAGGTCATCGGAGTCTCCGGCGGCATGGGCATCAGCGGCTGAGAGCCGTGCTTATTCATTCCCGATAGCGCACTTGAACACCCATGTCGATCTTCAAACCGGTGTTCGGTTGCGCTATCGGGATTACGTGTGCACGCCCTACCGAGGTCAGCCGGCGAAGGGGTCGATGAGCGCGACCCCGGCGGGTTCGAAGTCCGAGCGGTCGCGAGTAGCCACGGTCAGCCCGTGCACGAGGGCAGTCGTCGCGATCAGGCTGTCCTTGATCGACATGGACCGGCCTGTCCGACGTAGGTCGGCCATCAGCTGCGCCCACCGCAGCCCCGCTTGCGAGTCCCATGACACGCACTCGAGTCGTTCGACGCCGGCGTCGAACCAAGCCTCGAGGCGGGCACGCCTCTTCCCCTTCGGCAGGAGCAGAATCCCGAAGCGCACCTCCCCGATGACGATCGGGTCGACAACCAGGTCCTGCTCGTTCTCGCGCAGCCACTCGACGACACCTGGGTTGGGCGATGGCCGCGTGGGTTCGCTCAGCACGTTGGCGTCGACGAGGAAGGTCACAGGGCGTCCGTCGACTCGGACTTGATGGGGACAAACCAATCGACCTCGGGGCAGGTCATGAGCCAATCCACCAGACCCTCGTTAGGTCGGCTGCGGCGCACGAGCCGGTACACGCCCGGTTCGAGCCGTTCGACGTCGAACTCCTGGCCCGTCTCGATCCCGTCGAGTCGGCGCACCTCAGCCGGCAGGACGATCTGCCCCTTCGACGAAACCGTGGTCTTCACATAAGTAAGATAACATCTTACTTTCGTTGCTGCCCTGACCATGGGATCAACGCCCGAGGCGTGCCACCGCGCGGAATCCCTACGCGCCCTTCGCGTCCGTCAGTTCGCGGTACATCGGGAACAGAGGCTTGGCGATCGGGATCAGCTTCAGGATCTTGTTGACCGGGCCCTTGGCCTTGACCTCGCCCTTGGCCATGCCGACGGTCATGTTGTACTCGCCGCGCCAGAAGCGGTTCGCGATGTCCGCGGTCATCACCAGGGTGATGTCGGGCTTCTCGTCGATCGGGCCGAAGATCACCTGGACCGGGTCGCGCATGATCACGTGCATCTCACAGTCGGGGTCGGAGTACTGCGTGCGCAGCACGAGGTCGGCCGCGCGGAGCTTGGGACCGGTCTCGGGGTGCTCCCCCGCGGCGCGGAAGACGCCACCGATGTACTTGTCGACCTCGTTGGCGTCGGCGAAGAAGGCCATGTCGCGGTTCCTTCCGGGAAGGCAGCAGTAGTTCCGGACAGGTTGCCCGGACACAGTGTACATCCATTGGTGACGATGCCTCATGGTGCGGCGGTGCCTTTCCT
The DNA here is from genome assembly GCA_963703165.1 of uncultured Actinomycetota bacterium. Taxonomy (GTDB): domain Bacteria; phylum Actinomycetota; class Actinomycetes; order Sporichthyales; family Sporichthyaceae; genus JBQTKD01. The sequence goes on along the minus strand of OY969798.1, from coordinate 4,552,323 downwards.
GGCCAACAGTTCCACCGCGCCGGCCGTCCCGTCCACCCGTACGAGCGGACCGCCGATGTTGACGAGGCGTCGACGGGCACAAGGCATTCCTAGTAGTGTTCGGACAGCGTGTCCAGACGCTACGTCGATGCAATCGGGAGGCCGCTCATGGCGACGATGCGGGCAGTTCTGCTGAAGGGTCCGCTCGAGGTCGCGGTCGAGGAGATCGAGCTCATCACGGATCTCGCCCCGGACGAGGTACTGCTCAAGGTCGAGCTCACCGCGATCTGCGGCACGGACATGCATCCCTACGAGGGCCGCATGGAACTGGAGGACAATCTCCGCCTGGGCCACGAGTTCCTCGGTACGGTCGTCTCTGCCGGCGTCGGCGTGCAGTTGTGGACGGAGGGCGACCGCGCTGTCGTGTCCTGCGTCGTCAACTGCGGGTTCTGTCATCAGTGCCGGCGTAACCAACCGGGCGCCTGCGCGGGTGCGCGCATCTTCGGCCTCGGCCTGACGACCGGTGACCTCGACGGCGGGCAGGCGGAGTACGTCCGAGTACCGGCCGCGGATCTGTGCATGCGCCGGATTCCTGAGGCGGGCTTGGGAACTGACGAGGACTACCTGATGGTCGGGGACATCCTGACCACCGGCTACGAAGCGATCCGGGCGCACTACCTGCCGGGCGACACCGTCGCGATCGTCGGGGCCGGACCGGTCGGACTGTGCGCCGCGATGTCCGCGCAGGTGCTCGGCGCGGGCACGATCATCGTCATCGACAAGGTCGAGTCGCGCCTCAAGGAGGCCGAGGCCCTCGGCGCGATCCCGATCAACGCCGACGAGACCGATCCGGTGGACGCCGTCCTCGATCTCACCGAATGGCGTGGCGCGGACCTGGTCGTCGACGCCGTCGGGCACCCGTCCGCGCTGCAGACCGCCGTACGCCTGCCCCGGATGGGCGGCACCCTGGCCATCCCCGGCGTGTACAGCGAGGAGAGCATCGAACTGCCCTTCGGCGAGATCTGGTTCAAGGGGATCAAGATCTCCGGCGGCGCCGGGAACATCACCCGCTACATGGACGAGACCCTCGCCCTGGTCGCCGCGGGCAGGCTGAACCCGGGCCGCCTGATCTCGCACCGGATGCCGCTCTCGGAGGCCCCCGAGGCCTACCGGCTGTTCCACCGCCGCGAGGCGCTGAAAATCGTGCTCGATCCGACCCTCTGATGCTTGACCAGCGGTACGCGCCCAGGCGAAACTAGACACATCGTCCAGTCATCGCGTCTACGACGGAGTTGAGGCATGAGATTCGAGAACCCGCCACCGGTGGACTGGAACAGCCCAGTCCCCGGATACGGAGAGATCCGCCCGCACGGTGACCCGAACTTCGTGGCCTCCAACTTCGACGCCTGGTTCTTCCTCTTCTGGGCCGGTCTGCTGGTCGTGGCCATCGCGCTCCCCTGGTGCCTCAACCAGGCGATCCGCCACAAGAACGTGCTGCCGATCCTCTGCCTCGTGGCCGGGTGCGCGACCGCACTCGGTGAGCCGATGCTCGACCTGGTGGGTCACCTGCGCTGGGCGGAGAACATCCACGCATCGGGCTACACCAACTTCGGTATCGCGATCCCGCTGCTGATCCCACCGTGCTACGGCCTGTTCATGGGGCTGGAGGCCTACTGGATGTGGTCGATGTTCCAGCGCGGCGTCACAGTGAAGAACATGTTCATGATCTTCGCCGCGTGCGGCGCCTCCGACGCGATCATGGAACACCCCGGCGTGATGATGGGCGTCTACGAGTACTACGGCCGCCAGCCGCTGGAGTTCTACAAGTTCCCGTTCTACTGGTCCTTCACCAACGCGGCCGCCATCATGACCGTCGCCGTGCTGATCCACTTCACCTGGCCGCTCGTCAAGGACGGCCCGTTGAAGTACAAGCTCGCGATCATCCCCTGCGGCATCATCGCGACGACGATGGCCGAGTTCGGCACCGGCTTCCCCGTCTTCCTCTCGATCAACTCCGGCATGCCGACCTGGCTGCAGTGGGTCATCGGCGGCGGCGGCACCGTGGTGATCTCGCTGGTGTGGGTCCGTGTGCTGGCCGAACTGGTCGCCAAGAAGGACACCGACGTCGAGTGGACCTTCATCGGCCTCTTCAAGGCGCGCTTCATGCTCCCTGCGCAGCGTGAGGCCTACATCGCCGGCATCACCAAGCCCACGGCACACGCACATATCGAAGCCGAGCCCGCCAAGGTACCGGTGAGCTGACACGGAAATCAGGAGACTCGTCGGCTCCGGGACGCGCCGGCGAGTCTCCTTCCGTGACCAGGTCGTAGCGAGAAAGGTGGAGCCATGAACAAGTCGATCCAGACCGCGCTGGTGTGGTGCGGGCCGCTGTTCGTGGTGGTGTTCTTCAGCGGGCTGCTGATCTCCGGCTTCTTCCCGCCGATCCCCCCGAGCCACACGGCGGCCGAGGTCGCCGATCAGTACCAGAGCCAGGCCGGGCGCATCCGCACCGGCTGCCTGATCATGTTGATCTCGACGGGCTTCATCGTCCCGTTCGCAGCTGTGATCAGCACCCAGATGGCACGCATCGAGGGCCGCTGGACTCCCCTGGCCTACCTGCAGCTCGCAACCGGCTCGATCCTCGTGCTTGCCATCGCGATCCCGGTCCTGCTCTGGTCCGCGGCGGCGTTCCGCCCCGACCGCGACCCGGCGGACATCCAGCTGTTGAACGACATGGGCTGGTTCCCGTTCATCATGAACTGGCCCTTCACCTTCGCCCAGGTGATCTCGCTCGTGGTCGTGATCCTGGCCGACAAGCGCCCCGTTCCGATCTTTCCCCGTTGGATCGCGTACTACCTGATGTGGACGGCGGTGGCCTTCACCCCGGCCAGCCTGCTCACTTACTTCAAGGACGGCCCGTTCGCATGGGACGGCCTGTTGTCGTTCTGGTTGGCTGCCGCGTTCTTCGGGGGTTGGTTCATCGTCATGACCTGGGGCACACTGCGTGCCGTGCGCATGCAATTTGCTGAACCCGACAGCTTCGGCGACCCGACCCCGGCCGTGACTCTGACCCCGGCGGCCCTGTGACGGCGGCCCCCGAGACGTCCGCCGCAACCGTTCGGCCGTCGGACAAGCACGTCCCGGGTGAGCCGGGACTGTGGGTGCTACTGCTCGGCGACATGGTGGTCTTCGCCATCTTCTTCGGGATGATCCTCGTCCTGAAAGGTCAGCAGCCCGAGGTCTGGCGCGAGTCCCAGCCTGATCTGCACAAGGTCACCGGCGCGCTGAACACCGCGATCCTGCTCACCAGTTCGTTGGCGGTGGTCAACGGGGTCCGCCTGGCCCGGCTCCGCGATCCGAGCGCCCCGCGCATGTTCGCGATCGCCATCGGGTGCGGCCTGATGTTCATCGGGGTGAAGGCCTTCGAGTACACGCACCTGCTGACCAACGACCACACGCCCGCGGTCAACGACTTCTACACCTACTACTTCGTCTTCACCGGCATCCACCTCGGCCACGTGCTGCTCGGGATGGGCGGCCTGGCCGTCGCGATCCGGTTGTCCCGCCGGGAGAACCTCGGCAAGCACCGGATGCCCTGGGTCGAAGGTGTCGCCAGCTTCTGGCATCTGGTGGACCTGCTGTGGATCGTGCTGTTCGCCCTCCTGTACCTGGTGCACGGATGATCGCCCTGCGGAGCCAGACGACTCTGGTGTGGTTCGCCCTCGTGATGGCGACGGCGATCTCGTTGGCGCTCGGCGAGGATGTGATCGGGCATCAGGACACCGCCGCCGCCCTCGTCATCGCGATCGCATTCGTCAAGGTTCGCCTGGTCGGGATCCACTTCATGGAACTGCGCCATGCGCCTCTGCCGTTGCGGGCGGCCTTCGAGGCCTACTGCGCGATCGCGGCCGTGGTGCTGATCGTGCTGCTGCTGGCCTACTGAGGCTTATTCCGGCTTCGTCGTCATGTAGGCGTCGGAGGTCTCGACGCTGTCCCAGAAGCGGGACTCCTCGAGGGACTGGGTTTTCGTGCCCTTGCGGTCCTCACGGCGGAAGAGTTTGAGCATCGTCATCGCCGCGTTCTGGCCCGGCATGCCGCTGATGCCGGCGACGGGATGCGTGCCGGAACCGGTGAGGAACAGGCCGGGGATCGGGGTCGAGTACCCGGCGAAGCCGACGGCCGGCTTGTTCGGTCCGAACCGGGTGATGACCGGATCCGTGTGGTAGACCGAGCCGTCCATCGCGAAGAACCGCTCCTCGATGTCGGGGAGCAGCCGGACCCGGCTGAAGATCTGCAGGTCCTCGATACCCTCGTAGTAGTGCTCGCTCTGGCTGATGATCGTGTCGGCCGCCTGCTTGCGCGCGGCCTCCCACCCCATGTGCGGGTCGTTCGGGGTGAGGCCGGACCAGAACCAGAACACGTCGCCACCGGGCGGCGCGAAGTGCGCGTTGGACGGCAACGCGGTGGAGATCTGCGCCAGGCCAGGGATGTGCGTAGGCATCTCACCGCGCTTGCACGCAAGCTGGGCGGCCTTCACCTGCTCGTAGTTGTGGTACCCGTTGGCGGACAGGCGCGGGTCGACGTCGTCCTTGCGCTTGGCCTTGATCTTGTCCATCCGAACTTGACCTTTGGTCAGAACGTCGAGCTTCATGTCGGCGAAGCCACGCGACTTGGTCGGGATGTTCGCCACCCGGTTCGCCAGGTGCGGCGGCAACGTCCCCGGCGGGAGCATGTCGCGCAGGACACGCTTGGGGCTGAACGCGGTGAGCACACCGCGGCGGGCGTAGAGCTCCTCGCCGTTCTCCAGGCGCACACCGACGACGCGACCGCCGCGCGTGACCATCTGCTCGACCGGAGCATTGCAACGGATGCTGCCGCCGTGATCGACGATGAGGTCCATCAGTGCCCGAGGCAGTTCGCCGGTGCCGCCCTCGAACATCGCCACCCCGTACTTGGTGATGATGCCGAGGTAGATGAGCGACCAGCCGGAGAAGTCCGAGTCGTAGGACATGAACGGGAGGCCGATGAGCACGCAGGCCTTGATCGGGTCGCTCTCGAAGGATTCGTCGAGGACCTCGATCTCGGTGGCCCGCATCCAGCGCCCGACGGCGCGGATGTTCGAGCGGTGCTTGAGCGACTGCCGGGCCAGTTCCAGGATCTTGCGCGGGTCGGGACGGGTCGGGCTGGTCTGCATCATGGGCAGGCCGATGTCGACCGCGGCGTGGACCACCTCGTAGAGATCCTTGAGTGCGGCGGCATCCTTCTTGGAGAAGTAGGCCAACTCGTCCGCGGTCTTCTGCGCGTCACGCCAGAGGCCGAGCGAGGTGTGGTCGTAGTTGAGCTGCAGGTGCACCGGGTCGATCACGCGCATCTTCAGCCCGTACTTCTCCTCGAGCTGGAGGTCCTTCATGATCGTCGTCGTGCGGAACAGCGACGGCTGGATCGAGGCGTCGTTGACCTTGTAGCCGGGGCACTCGTCGACCTCGGTGGTCGAGGTCATGCCACCGGGGGTCCTGTAGGCCTCGAGGACCTGGACCTTCAGGCCTGCCTTGGCGAGATAGGCGGCCGACACCAGGCCGTTGTGCCCGGACCCGACCACGATGACGTCGACCGTGCGCTTCGCATCGCTCATACGACGACTGTACGATGTGTCTGGTCACACTGTCCAGACACTCAAGGACTCCGTCAGTTACGCCCGTACATCGCCGAGCTGATCGTCGCCGCGAGAGCGTCGGTGACGGCCGCGACGTCCGCCTCGGTACCCGAGCGGGACGCGGTCAGCGCCTCGTACCAGGCGCGTTCCATGGTCCAGATCAGCGCCGATGCGAGCGTGGCGCTCGCGATGCTCTCCGTGGCGGTACCGGCCTTCCGGTCAGCGTCCAAGGCCTTCTTGATGGCTCCGGCCATCCGGCGCTGCGCGGCCAGGTGCACCTCGCGGATCGCCTGATTGCGCGGCCATTCCTCGATCGCGGTCCGCAGCACGGCCGCGTCCGGGGCGGCGAAGGTCAGCCACTCCGCCAGCGCCTTGGTCAACAGCTGCGGACGACGGGCGGCCGGGTCGGTGAACATCGCCTCGAACGCCGGGACCAACTTGGCGTAGGCCTGGTCCAGCAGCGCCGCGAAGGCGTCTTCCTTGCTCGCGTAGTAGAAGTAGAACGTGCCGCGGGCGACCTTGCTGGCCTTCAGGATCTCGGGGATGCGAAGCGCGTCGAGCGAGGTGTCCTGCAGCAGGCGGCCGATCGCGTCGAGGATCTCCTGCCGGAACGCGCCCTGGCCGGCCCCGCCGGAAGGCTCAGGCGACATCGGTCACCGGTCCGTGCGGGTCACCGTAAATGGCGGCAAGCGACACCGCGACGATCCCGTCCAGGCGTTGGGCCGAGGTCCGCAACTTGTCGTCGCCGCCGGTGGAGCCGACGTAGAAGATCCGCTCGGCACCGGCGATGAGCAGCGCCGCGATCGCGTCGGCGGGGATGCCGTCCGGTGCCCGCCCGAGGACGCGCTCTCGTTGGATCTGCTCGGCCAGCGTGGCCCGGAACGGTTCGGAGACCGCGGCCCAGACCTTGGCCAGGTCGGGCACCGCGTGCTGGTTCTCCAGGACCGCGGCGATCACGGTGCGATGCGCGAACCAGATCTCCATGGCCGAGCTCAGACTGTGCCGCAACGCGGCACCGGGGTCGGTCCACGGTGCGGACAGCTCGCCGGCCGTGTCGCTGTACATGTCGCGGAAGATCGCGGTCATGGCCGCGGTGACGACGTCGTGCTTGGAGCTGAAGTAGTGGTAAAAGCTCGCCCGGGAGAGTTCGGCCTCGGCGATGATCTGGGCCACGGACAGCTCGTGCAGTGGCGTGGTTTCCAGCAGTTTCTCGGTGGCCGCGAAGACGGCCTTCTCCACCGCTTGGTCCCCGGTGTGCGCGCGTGGTCGACGCCGGCGCACGGGTGCGTCAGTCACGCTCCCGAGTCTACCGGCGACGAACCGTCACACCGCTGGGCGAGCGGGCTCACTCAGCGCGTCGACCAGTCGTAGAAGCCCTTGCCGGACTCAGCCCACGGGGTTGGCGCCGACCTCGGCGTTGCCGAGATCGGTGATCTCCGACCAGCGCGACGCGACGTCCGCGATGCTCGGGACGTCGGAGAAGTTGACGCCCTTGGACTGGAACTGGGCGACGCGATAGACCCGACCCCCGCCGACGACGAACACCTGACCGGTGTCGGTCATCTCGTCGGAGCACAGGTGCCCCACGACAGGGGCGACGTGCTCCGGGGGCAGCGCAGCCAGGACCTCGGCGGGCGCGATGTCCTCCGTCATGCGGGTCGCGGCCATCGGCGCGACCGCGTTGGCTAACACGTTGGCCTTGCGGCCCTCGATGGCCAGAGTGTTGATGAGGCCGATCATCCCGGCCTTGGCGGCGCCGTAGTTGGCCTGCCCGAAGTTGCCGAAGATGCCGGACGTCGACGTCGCGACCACGATGCGACCGTGCTGCTGCTCGCGCAGGTGCGGCCAGGCGGCGCGGATCGTGTGGAAGGTCCCGTGGAGGTGGACCGCCACGACGGCGTCCCAGTCCTCGGCGGAGAGCTTGTGGAAGGCGCGGTCACGCAGGATCCCCGCGTTGGCGATGACGCCGTCGATCCGTCCGAAGGCGTCGAGCGCGGTCAGCACGATCGCCTGGCCACCGGCCTCGGACGTCACGCTGTCGTAGTTGGCGACGGCCTCGCCGCCGGCGTCCTTGATCTGGGCGACGACGGCGTCCGCGGCGTCCGAACCCCCGCCGGTGCCGTCGCGCGAGCCACCGAGGTCGTTGACCACCACCTTCGCGCCGCCGCCGGCGAGGGTGAGCGCATACTCGCGGCCCAGGCCGTTGCCGGCGCCGGTAATGACGATCACGCGGTCCTGAACTCCGGCCATGGGTGCTCCATCTGTCTTCGACACGGCGACGGACATACTGTACAGACAATGTGTAGGCTTCGACACATGACCGAGTGGGCCTGGGACGACAGCAAGGAGTTCGTGCGGCTGGGACGCGCCGATGCGATGGCTCGGATCGAACTCAACCGCCCCGAGGCCCTCAACGCCTGGACTCCCGACCTGGCCCGGCAACTGCTCGCGATCGTGCGACAGGTCTCCGCGGACGCCTCGGTGCGCGCGGTGCTCGTCACGGCCGCCGGGCGGTCTTTCTGCTCCGGCGCGGACATCAAGATCCCCCGCGAGTCGCGCCCCGACGGGACCATCGACCTGACCCAACGGCTGCGCGAGATCTACAACCCGATCGTGCTGGAGATCCGTCGCGCGCCGAAGCCGTTCGTGGCCGCGATCCAGGGCACGACTGCCGGCCTCGGTGTCTCCTACGCGTTGGCGTGCGATCTGCTGCTGGCGGGCGAGTCCGCGAACCTGATGCTCGCGTTCGTCCGCATCGCGCTCCTGCCCGACGCCGGGGTCCTGCGTTTCCTGGCCGAGCGGGTGGGGCTGGCCCGCGCGGCCGAGTTGGCGATGCTCGGCGACAAGTTGCCCGCCGCCAAAGCGCTCGACTGGGGCCTGGTGAATGCTGTGCACCCGGACGCGGAGCTCCTTGCCGCGGGCGAGGCCCTCTGCGAGCGGCTCGCGGCGTTGCCGACCGTCGCGATCGCGAACATCAAGGCCACCCTGACCGAAACCACCCAGGCCGAACTCGCCGAGCAGATGCTGATCGAGGCCGAGCGCCAGCAGGATCACGCCACGACGTTCGACTACGCCGAGGGCCGCGCCGCCTTCGTCGAGAAGCGCCCGGCGCAGTTCCGCGGCGAGTAGCCCACGCGGAGGGCACCTCCCACGGCACACTGATCACGACAGCGTCCAGTGTGCCGCCGCCATGGCCGGGAGCAGCAGCGATGACAGGGCAGGAACCGAACCCTCCGGACGCGCTCGACCCTGGCCCGCGGACGACGCACATCCGGCTGACCTCGCACCCGGCACCCGGCGCCGTGCCGTCCCTTGTCTGGGGGGCGAGCGATCCGGCGCAGCGCGGGCCGGTCGTCGGGACCACCACCCATCGCAGTCACCGCAACGTCGTCGGCACCCACAGCGGTAGTTATGGCGTGTATCGGGCATTGGCCGTCGCCGCGGGGACGCTCGTCCGCGGCCACCGGGCGGACCTCACCGACACCGCCCCCACCGACGCCACCGGCCCGTACCCGGCGTGGGGCGACCCGCAAGCGATCGTTTCCATCGACCCGTGGGGCGCCCGCGTCGCGGAGGTCTTCGCCGAGCAACTCGCGGCCGGGTTCGACATCCGCCCGACCATCGCCGTGACCCAGGCGCACATTCACCTGCCGGAGGTGCGCCACGCGATCGCCGACGGCCGTCTGACCCCTGACGGCCGCTTCCTGCTCGACGACGGCTCCGCTGTGGTCACCAAGGTCGCGCTCGAACCGGTGTGGTGGCTCCCGGGCGTCGCGCAGCGGTTCAACGTGACGGAGGCGGCCCTGCGCCGCGCGCTGTTCGAGGAGACCGGCGGCATGCACCCGGAGCTGGTCACCCGCAGCGACCTCGAGGTGTTCCTCCCGCCGATCGGCGGCCAGACCCTCTACGTCTTCGGCAAGCTGCGCGACCTCGCGGACCCCGCGATCACGCTCACCGCACGGGTGCACGACGAGTGCAACGGCTCCGACGTGTTCGGGTCGGACATCTGCACCTGTCGCCCCTACCTCACGCACGCGATCGAGGAATGCATCGCCGGGGCACAGCAGGGCGGCGTCGGACTCATCGCGTACAGCCGCAAGGAGGGCCGGGCGCTCGGCGAGGTCACCAAGTTCCTCGTCTACAACGCCCGCAAGCGCCAGCTCGGCGGAGACAGCGCGGACAAGTACTTCCTGCGCACCGAGTGCGTCGCGGGCGTGCAGGACATGCGGTTCCAGGAGCTCATGCCCGACGTCCTGCACTGGCTGGGTATCACGGTCATCCACCGCCTGGTCAGCATGAGCAACGACAAGTACGACGCCATCACCGGCAGCGGCATCGAGGTGCGCGAGCGCGTCAAGATCCCCGACGCACTGGTTCCCGCGGACGCCCGCGTCGAGATGGAGGCGAAGCTCGCCGCCGGTTACTTCACCGACGGCGAGGTACCCGACGCCGCCCGCCTCGCCGAGGTGCAGGGTCGCTCGCTGACCGGCGGCGCCGATGACGGACTCTGACGGGGGCCTGTTCGGCCCCGTCCCGTCGGTCGTCGCCGACCTGCGCGACGTCGCGAGCGTCCGGCGCCGGTGCGCGGAGGTCCTGGCCTTCGTCCGCGAGGGCAGGTCCGAGCACTTCACCCTCGGCGAGCGCTGTGCCGTCGATGTCGTCCACCGCATCGCGACGATCACCGCGTCCCGCTTCCCCGACCTCGTTGTGCCGTACCACTCGCGCTGGCGGCACTTCGGGGACCGCGTGCCCGAGATGTCGACGGCGTCCCGCATCGACCTCGCCGTCGTCAGCGTGTTGCTCGACGCCGGTGCCGGACCGTCCTGGTCCTACCGCGACGCGACCGGCGAGATCCTCACCCGGTCGGAGGGCCTCGCGGTCGCGAGCCTCGACGCCTTCCTCGCGGGCATGTTCTCCGACGACCCCGACGACCGGCAACGCGTCGACGCCGAGGCGCTGGCCTGCCTCGAAGCGTCCGATCTCGCCGCGATCTTTCAGGTCACCGACGGCAACCCGCTCGTCGGCCTGGACGGCCGCGCCGAACTGCTCCACCGCCTCGCCGTCGCGCTGCACGCCTGGCCCGACGGCCGTCCTGGCGGCATGTTCCGTCTCCTGACATCGGATCAGAACACCGTCGGGGCAAGGGATATCCTCCGTTTTCTGCTCGACGGTCTCAGCTCCATCTGGCCCAGCGGTCAGAGCCTCGACGTCGACGGCACCACCTGGCCCCTCGGCGACGTCTGGCCGCACCCGACCGGCTGGGTGCCGTTCCACAAGCTGAGTCAGTGGCTGACCTACTCCCTCGTCGAACCGTTCGAGTGGGCCGGCGTCGCCGTGACCGGCCTGGACGATCTGACCGGGCTGCCGGAGTACCGCAACGGTGGGCTGCTGCTCGACACGGGCCTGATCGTCCCCCGCGCCGGCCACCCGCTCCCGACGTTCACCCCGGCCGACGAGTGGGTGATCGAGTGGCGAGCACTGACCGTGGCACTGCTCGACGAACTCGCCCCCGCCGTCCGCGACCGACTCGGCGCACCCGCACTCCCCCTGGCCTGTCTGCTCGAGGGCGGCAGTTGGACCGCCGGGCGGATCATTGCTGCCGAACGCCGCCCCGGTGGCCCACCCCCTGTCACCGTCGTCGGCGACGGCACCGTCTTCTGAGGAGGAGTGATCCGTGACCGATCCCGACGTGCAGGTCATCTCGCACCCGTTGGTGCAGCACAAGCTCACCCTGATGCGGCAGAAGGACCGCTCCACCAAGAGCTTCCGTGAGCTCCTGCGGGAGGTCAGCATGCTGATGGCCTACGAGGTCACCCGCGACATGCCCACCGCGCTGGTCGAGATCGAGACGCCGCTGGAGAAGACGACCGGCCCGATGATCGACGGTCGCAAGACCGTCTTCGTGTCCGTGATGCGGGCCGGGAACGGCTTCCTGGACGGCATGCTTGAGGTCGTACCCGGGGCCCGGATCGGGCACGTCGGCATCTACCGCGACCCCAAGACGCTGGTGGCCGTCGAGTACTACTTCAAGGTGCCCTCGGAGATGCCCGAGCGCGACGCGATCGTGCTCGACCCCATGCTGGCGACGGGCAACTCCGCGGTCGCCGCCATCGATCGGGTCAAGGAGACCGGACCGCGCTCGATCCGCTTCGTCAGCCTCGTCGCCGCCCCCGAGGGCATCGCGAACCTGCGCCGCCACCACCCTGACGTGCCGATCTACACCGCCGCGATCGACCGCGAACTCGACGACCACGGCTACATCCGCCCAGGCCTCGGCGACTGCGGCGACCGCCTGTTCGGCACCAAATGATCCTGCCGATGTACCAATAGAAGGGCATTTTTCCGACTGGTCGGGGTTCCACCGGCCTCGGATAGCTCAAGATCGACTTCGACACCGCTTCTCGAACCACGGGACGGTTTCATCAACGGGAGTCGATCGTGACCACCACTCGACGCAGGTCCACCTACCGTCGCCTTGCCATTGTGGCCGTGGCGGCCACGTCCGCCACCGGCCTGAGCGCAACCGGGGCGAGCGCCAGTTCGCGCGACGAGACCATCGCCCATCGCGGCGGCAGCGGTGTCACACCGGAGTCCACCCTCGCCGCGTTCGGCTCGGCGCTGAAGCAGCGCGTCGACGGGATTGAATTCGACGTCCACTTCACGCGCGACGGCGTCCCGGTGGTCATGCACGACTTCTACGTGGACCGGACCACCAACTGCAGCGGCTTGGTCCGTAGCTTCACCTGGGAACGCCTGCGCCGATGCGACGCGGGCAGTTGGTTCGACGCGGCCTTTCGTGGCCAGCGGGTGCCGACCCTGAACCAGGCCCTGAGCTTTGTCCGAGGGCGCTCGAGCACGTCGAAGGTCTTCGTCCACGTGAAGTCGCCGAGCCCGCGTCAGGCGAAGGTGATCGTCTCCGCCATCCGCGGCAGCGGACTCGGCAACCGTGTCACCGTGATCGGCAGCTCCAGGGCCCAGTTGACCACCATGAAGCGCGCCGGTGCCGGCCGCCTGGGATACGTCTTCAACACCGCTTCGGGATGGAACTCGAACTATCCAGTGCTGGTCCCCTTCAACGTCACGGTGACCAATGCCCTGGTCCGCAAGGCCCACAAGAAGGGTCAGAAGGTCTACACGGTCGAGGGTCAGCGCTATTCCGAGAAATCCGGGCGGGCCCGCGGCGCTGACGGTGTGCTCGTCAACTCTGTCGGGGGCGCCCGCTCGTCCGGCGGTGGCTCCTCGGCCGGCGGTGGATCCTCGGCCGGCGGTGGATCGGCCGACCAGGGCGGCTGGGGTGCCGAGTACGGCTGGTAACCGACGTCGGGACGCTCCGTGGGCCACCGCGGACGCGTCGACGAGCGTTGCAGCTGCCGAGCGTTGCAGCTGCCGGTCGCCGCAGCTGCCGACGCCGCGGACCGCGTGGGAGCCGAGTGGGGTGCGGAGCAGCCCTCGAGGGCGTGCTCGGCCCGCCCGCGGCCTGGGCGTCCGACCGCGACATCGTGCGCCCCGCGCCGTGAGCGACCGACCCTCCGGCCGCAGCGCCGGCGTGGGTGGCGATTTCCGGAGGGGAGGCCCTTACGGCGCCCAGGTCGCCTCGATAGCGTGCCTGAAAGAACCCTCGACAAAGGAGTCGACATGGGACGTGTGTCGGGCAAGGTCGCGCTCATCACCGGTGCAGCGCGTGGGCAGGGGCGCGCGGAGGCGATCCGGCTCGCCGAAGAGGGCGCTGACATCGTTGCGATCGACATCTGTTCGCAGGTCAGCACGGCGCCCTACGATCTGGCCACCCCGGACGACCTGGCGACGACCGTGAAGATGGTCGAGGAACAGGACCGTCGGATCCTGAGCCACCAGGTCGACGTGCGCGACGCCGGCGGCTTGCAGACCGCGGTCGATCAGGCGATCGCCGAGTTCGGCGGGATCGACATCGTCGTGGCCAACGCCGGCATCGCCGACTCAGGCGCGGTCTGGGAGCTGACCGAAGAGCAGTGGCAGAACATGCTCGACATCAACCTCACCGGCGTATGGAAGACGGTCAAGGCCGCCATCCCGTCGATGATCGAGCGTAAGAAGGGCGGCTCGATCATCCTCACCAGCTCCATCGCCGGCCTGATCCCGTTCGCGAACCTCGCGCACTACACGGCCGCGAAGCACGGCGTGGTCGGTCTGATGCGCGTGCTCGCCGTGGAACTCGCGCCGTACAACATCCGCGCGAACTCGGTGCACCCCACGCTGGTGAACACCGACATGGTCAACAACCCGGCGGTCTACAAGCTGTTCCTCCCGCACCTGGACAACCCCACCCCCGAGGAAGCCAAGGACGCGTACATCCACTTCAACGCCATGAAGCAGTCCTGGGCCGAACCGGAGGACATCGCCAACCTGGTGCTGTTCCTCGCCTCCGACGAATCCCGCTGCATCACCGGCACCACGCAGGTCATCGACCTCGGCGCTACTATCCCGTTCAAGATTCCGCACAGCGTCTGACGATACGTCAGTTCACACTTCGCAAAGGAGTAAGACCATGGGACGTGTCTCGGGCAAGGTCGCCTTCATCACCGGCGCTGCACGCGGTCAAGGCCGCGCGCACGCGATCCGGCTCGCGGAGGAGGGCGCGGACATCGTCGCCCTCGACATCTGTTCGCAGTTGGCATCCGTGGACTACCCGATGGCGACGCCGGACGATCTGGCGGAGACCGCGAAACTCGTCGAGGAGCAGGATCGCCGGGTGCTGGCCCGCCAGGTCGACGTCCGCGACCTCGCCGGCATGCAGGCTGTGGTGGAGGAGGCGGTCGCGGAGTTCGGTGGCATCGACATCGTCGTCGCCAACGCCGGCATCGCCACGTTGGGGCCTTCCTGGGAGCTGCCCGAGGAGAAGGTCCAGGAGATGCTGGACGTCAACCTGATGGGCGTGTGGAAGACGACCACGGCGACGATCCCGGCGATGATCGAGCGCGGTCGTGGCGGGTCGATCATCCTGACCAGCTCGATCGCCGGCCTGATCGGATTCAACGGCCTCTCGCACTACGTCGCCGCCAAGCACGGCGTCACCGGCCTGATGCGGGCCCTCGCCATCGAAGCCGCGCCGCACAACATCCGGGTCAACTCGTTGCACCCCGGGTTCGCGAACACACCGATGGTGAACAACGACGTCTTCAAGAGCATCTTCCGGCCCGACCTGGAGAGCCCGTCCGAGGAGGACCTCAGCGCGGTGACGCTGGCCATGAACGCGCTCCCCGTCCGCTGGCTCGAGGCCATCGACCTCGCCAACGCAGTCCTGTACCTCGCGTCGGACGAAGCGCGGTACGTCTCCGGAACCACGCACGTCGTCGACGCGGGCTCGATCTCTCCGTTCAAGATTCCGCACCCCGCCTGACGGCACGGGGCTGACTCAGCGTCAGTCGCAGAAGAATCGCGTGATCGCCGGGGCGACTCGGCGGTGATCGGGCACGGCCGCGAGGCGGCCGTGCCCGAGGCGCGCGAGATCGCGGGCCAGATCCAGGTCGTGCTCGCCCGAGGTGTCGACCAGGACGTCAAGCCGCTTCAGGCGGGCGGCGAAGGTACGCGGGTCCGGGCCGGCGTTGTGCACGCAGTCGGAGAGCAGCAGGACCCGCGATTCCTGCAGCGGGCTGCGCGCCAGTTCGTCGCCGGCGATCTCCAACGGGAACGCGACGTTGGTGAGTCCGCGGGCCGGGATGCCCAGCAGGGCGTCGAGGAGTCGTCGCGGTGCGATGCGGTCCCCGAGGGACGACAGCATCGTCGCGTCCGAGCCGAACGCGACGACGGCGAGGTCGTCGCGTTCGAATTCCGCGGCCAACGCACCCACGGTGGCGGCTGCAGTGCGGATGCGTTCGCCTCGCATCGAGCCGGAGACGTCGATGAGCAGGACGATCGCGCGGCGGCGGCGCACGTACTCGCGGACGATGATGTCCTCGTCCTGCGGGTGGGGGTCGGTGAGCAGCGCCTCGAGCGAGGCGTCCAGGTCGATCTCGTCACCGGACCCGCGCCACTTCACGCTCGTCAACTCGCCCGGCCCACGACGGGGCGCGGCCTGACGGGACGGGCGAGGCAGCGCGAGGCGGTTCGCGATCTCCCGGGCCCGGGCGAGCACCCGGGGGTCGGCCTCCTGGTTGCTCGCCGCGGTCAGCAGGGTCCCGGACTCCTCGGTGAAACCGGGCGCGGCCTTACCGCGGGCCTGGGCGGGTCCCTTGCCCTTCTTGCCGCCGGTCACCACCGGCCCCGTCCCCTCGGCGCGGTGCAGCGTCGGTTTGGTGTCGAGGACTTTCGGCTTACGCCGTAACGGTTTCAGCCCGGGCCGGGCCTTGCGGCGGATGGGGCCGTCCGCCGGCATTGACCTTCAACCGGGCTTGGCGATCGCGGGGTTGAGGATGAAGTGGTCCTCCCAGATCTCCCGCAGGATCGCCTCCGCGGTGGCGCCGGCGACGTCGTCGACGTGGACGCGTCCGGACAGCGCGACGGTCATGCCGAGGTACACGGTCTCGGCGTAGTTGTCGCCCTCGGCGAGTTCGAGCAACCGGGCGGTCACGAGGGCCAGGTCGATCGCGCCGCGCACACTGCTGCCCATGCGAAGGTCGTCGTGGTCCCGGGTGGCTCGGGTCAGCGCCACGGAGTCGGCGACGAGCCGGGCACGGGGTTCGGCGTCGAGGTCGGCCAGTGGCGCGCGCAGGGCGACGATGGCCCGCTCGGCGGCGTCGTCCTGGTAATCGACGACGAGGCGGCAGAACCGGTCGTGGATCGAGGCCGAGAGCCGGGTCGTGCCGACGTTGTCGTAGGGGTTCATCGAAGCGATGATCCGGAACGTCGGCGCCGCCGTCACCTTGCCGACGCGGGGCACCGTGATCTCCCGCTCGGCCATCGCCGTCAGCAGGGTGTTGAGGGTGTCCTCCGGTGCACGGTTCAGCTCCTCGACATAGAGGAACCCGCCCGAGCGCATGGCCTGGACCAGCGGGCCGTCGACGAAGGTGTCAGAGCTGTAGTCATCGCGGAGCACCTTCGAGGGGCTGTGGTGCCCGACGACCTTCGCGGGGGTGAGGTCGGCGTTGCCCTCGACGAAAAGCATCGGGATCCCCCACTCCTGGGTGATCGCGCGGACCAGCGTGCTCTTCGAGGTTCCCGGGGGGCCCTCGAGCACGATGTCCCGTCCGGCGGCGACCGCGGCCAGCACGAGATCAAGCTCGTGGCGGCGGCCGACGATGCCGGCGGCGATCCGATCCCGTACCTCTCGCAGACTTGTCACAGGGCAACGTTATTCAAGGACGGTTGTCGCGTCGGAGCGGGTGGTCCGCCGGCACCTCCACGAGCACGATCCGCAGCCCGTCCGGATCGGCGATCCACGCCTCGATCAGGCCCCACGGTTCGCGCTTCGGTTCCCGCAGCACCGGCACTCCGGCGGCCGTCAACCTCGCGTACTCGGTGTGGACGTCGCGGACCTGCAGCCACAGGGCGACCCCCTCGGGCGGAGTGTCCGACCTGCCGGAGATCTCGAGCAGCCCCTGGCCGAGGAAGAACACCAGCCCGGGGTCGGCCGGGTCGCCGAACTCGCGGTAGACCGCCAGTCCGAGCGTGTCCCGGTAGAACGCGCGCGAGCGCGCAGGGTCGGTCGGGTGGATCAGGACACGACTGCCGAGGATCTCCACGGGACGATCCTGCACCTATCGGCCAGGACTCGCGATCGTCCGGACCAGGTCGATTGCTCGCCCGAGGGTCTCGACCTTCTCCGCGAGGGTCTCGCCCGCCGGATAGAGCCGCACCGTCGTGACCCCGACGTCCTGCCACACCCGCAGGCGCTCGGTCACCATCTCCTCGGAGCCGATCAGCGTCGTGGCCAGGACCATCTCGTCGCTGACCGCGGCGGCCGCGGCGTCCCGGTCCCCGCCCAGCCAGAGCTCGCGGATCCGGTCGGCGCGCTCGCCCCAGCCCTGGCGGCGGTAGGCCTCGTAATAGAAGTTCTTGCTCGCCGTGCCCATGCCGCCGAGGCTGAACGCCAGGCCCGGCTTGCGCGTCGCGACCATCGACGCCAGGTGCGCCTCGTCGTCCGCGAACGCCACCTCGGCACCCTGGCAGAGGTCGAGGTCGGCCAGGGTCCGGCCGGCACGTTCGGCCCCGCGGCGCATCGGATCGAGGAGGGCGTCGGCGCCCTCGGGCACGAAGGCGGTGCCCAACCACCCGTTCGCAGCCTCGCCGGTGTACTCGAGCAGCAGGGGGGACTGGGTGGCCAGATAGATCGGGATGTCGCGGGCAGCGAGCGACGTCCGCATCGGCCTGCCGTGGCCACCGGGCAACGGGATCGCGATGTGCTTGCCCGCGTAGTCGACCTTCTCGCCCGCGAAGACCTGACGGATCACCTCGACGGTCTCGCGAGTACGGCCCAGGGGGTGCGCGAACCCGACCCCGTGCAGTCCCTCCATGACCTGCGGGCCGGACGTCCCGAGCCCGAGCAGGAACCGGCCGTCGGACATCTCGTCGAGGGTCATGGCCGTCTGGGCAATCAGGACCGGGGTGCGGGTGCCGATCTGGATAGCACTGGATCCGAGCCGCATGCGTGAGGTGCGGCCGGCGAGCCAGCCGAGGAATGACGGGGCGTCAGACCCCCAGGCCTCGGCGACCCAGCAGACGTCGAGCCCGAGGTGCTCGGCCTCCAGCGCCAGCGCCGCCGTGTCCGCCCAGCCGCCGGTCAGCTCCAGGGTGGTCGAGGTCCTCATCGCGGATCGCTCAGCTCTCGGCCTTGGCCTTGATCCCGGTCAGGGTCGCCTCGATCCCCGATGCGAACTCGTCCAGCCGGCGGGCGATGATGCGCTCCTCCTTGTCGGGCCACTTCTCGATGGCCGCGACGAGATTCGACCAGCCGGGCCCGAGCCGACCCCAGCCGCGCACCTGCGTCCCGCTGTCGGTGGTGGTGAGCTCGTAGCCCCAGCTCGCGGCCGGTGACTCCACCGGGCCGACGTCCCACTGGAACGCCTTGCCCGGCTCACACACGACGACGGTCGACTCGGTCGTCCACTCCCCCGCCGCCGGGTGGGTGTTGTGTCCTTCGAAGCGTCGACCGACCCCTGGGCCGTCGGCGCCGTCGAGCCAACGCACCGCCTGCGTCTCCAGGCTGAACTCGGCGATGACCTCGATGTCACTCACCAGGGCCCAGACCCGCTCCGCCGGAGCGGCGACAAGCATGCTGACCTCGGTCGTGGGGCAGTCCGATAGGCGCACCGCGCGCTCCCTCCGTCGGTATGCGCCCGAGCATAGTTCTGCCCTCAGGCGCCGAACTTCGGCGGTCGCTTCTCGACGAAGGCCGCGATGCCCTCGCGGGCGTCCGCCGTGTGCGTGACGTCGGCGATGGTCCGCACCTCGCGCTCCATCTGCGACTCGAGCGATTCCCGCCATCCCTCGTGCAGCAGCTTCTTGATCCCGGCGTAGGACCGGGCGGGCCCGGCTGCCAGACCCGCCGCGACACTCTCGGCCCGGGCGACGAGCTCGGCGTCCGGCACGACCTCGGTGACGATCCCCCACGCGAGTGCCTCGGCCGCGTTGAGCTCGCGGTTGCTGACCATCAGCTCGAGGGCGCGGCGGAAACCGACCAGCCGCGGCAGGAAATATGACGAGCTCCCGTCGGGCGTCAACCCGACCCCCGAGTACGCCATCGAGAAGCGCGCGCCCTCCGCGGCGATGACCAGGTCCGCCGCGCAGGCCAGGCTCATCCCGGCGCCGGCCGCCGCGCCCTGCACGGCGGCGACGACCACCGCATCCATCCGCGCGAACCGTGAGATCGCGACGTGGAACTCGGTCGCCATGTCCGTCACGTACGCACGGAGGGCGTCGCCCTGGGCGTGGAAGACCTTGAGGTCCGCCCCGCTGCAGAACGAGGTGCCCGCTCCGGTGAGCAGAACGACCCGGACGTCGGGATCCGTCGCGCACCTGGTTGCCGCGCGCTGCAGCTCGCGGAACATGGGTTCGTCGAGGCTGTTCAGGCAGTGCGGCCGGTTGAGTCGCACCCGGGCGATGCCGTCGCGTACCTCGAACTTCAGGGATTCGGAGCCCTGACGGCTCATGCCGTGAACGCCGCGGTCATCTTGTGGATCGACGGGTCGGTCAGGGGCGGGGTCGAGTAGAAGCCGATCCGGTCGCACACGCCCTGGTAGCGGTCGCGGGCCTTCGCGGCGACCTCCTCCCAAGTGTCGCCGACGATCGCGAACACGGGGAGCAACTCGTCCGGCACCGCCTTGAACATGCCTCGCTGGTCGCCTGCCTTCTGAAGTTCGTGCAGCCGGGTGTTGAGTTCGCCGTAGCCGTGCAACTCGAGCGGCGCACGGTAGGTGCGAGTGGAGCCGTAGAAGGAGATCTGCCCGCGGACGTAGTTCTCCATCTGCCGACGCTCCTCGCCCTGACCGACGACCACGAGGACCTGCGCGCTGACCGTGAAGTCCGGTCGGGTGCGCCCCGACTTCGCGAGCCCCTCCTCGATGGCGGGAATCGCTGCTTCGGCGAGGTACTGGGCCGAGTGCAGCGGGTGGATGTGCACACCGTCGGCGACCTCGCCGGACATACGGTAGGCGGAAGGATTCATCGCGGCCAAGTAGGTGGGCGGGGCGGGTTGGTCGATCGGACCGGGGTTGAAGAACTCGGGCAGGAGATCGAAGTCGTAGAACTCGCCGTGAAAGTCCAGCGGGGCACCGGAGAAGCCGGCGTAGATCGCCTGCAGCGCGAGGACCTGTTCACGTAGCTTCTCCTGAGGCTTGGCGAAAGGCACCGAGAATCGCCGTTCGTTGTGTCCCTTCACCTGTGTGCCGAGACCGAGGATGAAGCGGCCGCGGCTTGCCCGCTGCAACTCCCAGGCGGTCTGCGCGGTGAGCATCGGGGATCGGATGAAGGCAACCGAGATCGCGGTGCCGATGTCGATGCGCTCGGTGGCCGCGACGGCGGCGGCGCAGGACAGGAACGCGTTGTTGTTCACCTCGGTGAACCACAGTCCGTCGAACCCGGCGTCCTCGACCTGACGCGCGATCTCGGGCACGTCCTCCAGCAACGCGTTGACCGTCATGACGTCGAGCTTCACTGGGTGTGCATCCCTTCAGTCGAGTCCGTCGAGCAGGCCGGAGTCGATCTCGACCTCGGTGGCAAGCAGGAACTGGGCGTAGGTCTTGCCCTGGGCGTCGGCACGCAGCGACGTCGCCCCGCCGCCCAGGCTGTCGCGCAGCACGAAGTTCAGGCTGAGCAGGTTCGGCAGGTCGTAGCGTTCGACCGCGCCCTGGCACAGAGTGCCGAAGCGCTCCTTGATGAACTCGGCGGTGAGCCAGTCGCGCATCCAGGTGTAGATCGCGGGGGTACGGGCGATCACCCCGACGTTGGACAGGTCGCCCTTGTCGCCCGCCCGGGCGAGGCACAACCGCACCAGAGGGACCGTCAGATGGCTTCCGGTACGGGGAATCGGCGCCAGTTGGAAGGATGGGGGGTTGACCCGGCCCGGATCGGCGGGCGGCGGGGTCGGGATGTCGACGTCGACCTCGTCGTCGCCGACGCGCACGCGGACGGGTACGAGCTCCCGTCGGATGAGGGCTGGCCAGAACGCCACGACCTCGGAGGCACGTGGACGGCCCTGATCGGCCGGGTACATGATGCCGGGCACGGTGTCGATGACCCGAGGGGCGACCTCGACACCGAACCGTCGGTTGATCGCAGCCTTGTCCGGATCGCGCACCGCCAGTTGCACGATCACCTCGCCCGGCTCCTGCGTGGCCAGCGGTGGGTGGCAGAGGTTCCACCCGGCGAAGGAGGTGTGGGTCTCCTCGAAGCTGTCCTCCCCGCCGGCGGTCTCCCAGAACACCTCGGCGACGTGACGTGCCTTGGCCAGGGCGTCCGGGCCGGAGACGACGAGCCGACCGAACGCGCGGTAACCGTTCGTCCAGTTCACCGAGACCTTGTAGTCCGCCGGGGCGGGTTCACCCCGTGCGCCACGGACCAGCACCCGGTCAGGCCCGTCGAAGGTGACCTCGAGGGTGTCGAACCGCGCCACGCAGTCCGGGGTCAGGTACCGGGGGCTGCCGATCTCGTACAGCAGTTGCTCGGTGACGGTGTGGACGCTCACCAGTCCCCCGGTGCCGGGGTGCTTGGTGACCACGAACGATCCGTCGGCACGCACCTCGGCGAGCGGGAAGCCGAGCTTCGTCGTGTTCTTCACCGTCTGCCAATCGGTGAAGTTGCCGCCGGTGCACTGCTTGCCGCATTCGATGACATGCCCGGCGATGATGCCCGCCGCCATACGGTCCCAGTCGTCGTGGGCCCAGCCGAACTCGTGGATCAACGGAGCCAGGGTCAGCGCACTGTCGGTGACCCGACCGGTGACGACGACGTTCGCGCCGAGTTGCAGCGCCCGCACGATCGGGGCTGCACCGAGGTAGGCGTTGGCCGAGAGCACCCGATCCTTGATGTCGCCGAACGGGCGGCCGTTCTCCAGGTGGGCAAGGGAGCTCGTGAGCTCGTCGAGTCGGTCGTCGAGGGCATCGCCGAGCACCACGCCCACCCGTACCTGATCGGCCAGCCCCAGGTCTGCGGCCAGGCGTTCGATGGCGGCCTTGCACGCGAGCGGGTTCACCCCGCCGGCGTTGGAGATCACGGTGATGCCCCGTTCCACGCACGCGGGCAGGACGTCGCGGAGGTGGGTGACGAAGTCGTGGGCGTAGCCGGCGTCGGGGTTGCGCAGGCGTTGCTTGTGCAGGATGGCCATGGTCAGTTCGGCGAGGTAGTCGCCGACGAGGTAGTCGATCGGGCCACCCTCGACCTGGCGACGTGCGCCCGTGGGGTCGTCTCCCCAGAAGGCGCTGCAGTTGGCCACGACGACAGGGTTCATACCGGGTACACGCCGTTGCGGCGCTCGACTGCTCGGGCAGGACGACGGGAGTACGTCGCGAACCGGGCGATCAGGTCCCCCCGCAGCCGCGCGACAGGCACGACCTCCTCGAAGGCGTTCTCCGACGCGAGCTTGAAGACGTCGATGTCCGCTTCGTACTTCGCGCGTTCGGCCTCGACGTAGGCCGCCCGTTCCTCCGGGTCCTCGATGGCCACGATCCGGTTGTAATGGATGGCGTTGACCGCGGCCGCCGGTCCCATCAGAGCCACCTTCGCCGTGGGCAGTGCGATGACCGCGTCCGGCTTGGTCGGGCTACCCGACATGGCCAGATACCCACCCCCGTAAGCCTTTCGGACCAGCACGCAGATCCGTGGCACCTGCGCCTCGCAGACAGCGAACAACATCTTCGCGCCGTGCCGGATGATGCCCGCGCGCTCCACCTCGGAACCGATCATGTAGCCGGCATTGTCGGCGAGGAACAGCAGGGGGACGTTGAACGCGTTGCAGATCCAGATGAACCGGGCGGCCTTGTCCGAGGAGTCGGAGAACAGGACGCCGGCCTTGTGGATGGACTGGTTGGCCAGGATGCCGACGGGCCGCCCACCCAGGCGAGCGAAGCCGCACACGAGTTCCTGGGCGAACAGCTCCTTGTAGGGGAAGAACGTGCCCTCGTCGACGATCGCGTCGATGAGTTCGTTGATGTCGAAAGGCACCTCCTCCCGGTCGGGCACGATCTCCTCGATGGGCCGGGCCGGTGCCGCGGCGGGCCATCCGGAGGTGAGCGGTGGGTGTTCCTGCCAGGACGAGGGCAGGTAGGACAGCCACACCCGCAGGGCCGCGATGGCCTCCTCGTCGGAGTCGACCATCATGTCGCCGAGACCGGACTCGCGGCAGTGCATCTCCGCGCCGCCCATCTCCTCCAGGGTGACGTGCTCCCCGATCACCATCTCGGCCAGGCGCGGCGACCCGATGTAGGCGCTGGCGGCACCGCGGACCATGACGACGAAGTCGCACAGGCCGGGCACATACGCCGATCCCGCGGGCGACGGCCCGAACAGCGCGCACACCTGCGGGACGCGGCCGGAGTACTGCACGAGGTTGGTGAAGATGAGGCCCCACGCGTGCCGTCCCGCGTAGCTGTCGAACTGCTCATCGATGCGGGCGCCTGCCGCGTCCACCAGGTAGACGATGGGGATGCCCGCCGCGTCGGCCCGGGTCTGCAGATTGACGATCTTCTCGAAGGTCCGCCGACCCCAGGTGCCGGCCTTCACGGTGAAGTCGTTGGCGATGACCGCGACCGGCCGCCCGTCGACCTTGCCGATGACTGTGACCACGGCGTCGCCGGCCAGGCCTTCCTCGGAGCGAGCCAACAGGCCGTCCTCGAACTCGGGTTCGTCGTCGAGCAGCAGGGCGAGACGTTCGCGCACCAGCAGGCGTCCGGCGGCCTTCTGCTTGCCCCTGGCGCCTTCGGAGCCCCCGAGCCGGGCGGTCTCGATCCGCCGGTCGAGCTCGCCGTGGAAGTCTCGCTCGCTCATGGGGAGTCCTCCGGAGTGACGACGACCAGCACCTCGCCCGGGCGGACGGACTGACCCTGCATCACGTGCACGGCACCCACAGCACCGGCCTGTTCGGCGGTGAGGGTGAGCTCCATCTTCATGGCCTCCAGCACGCACACGGCCTGCCCGGCGGTCACGTGATCGCCGACCTCCACCAGCACCTTGATGACCGTGGCCGGCATCGCGGCGGTGATGGCGCCCGAACCGAAGGCGCGCTGCGCTGTCGCGCCCCGGGCACCCCGGGGCGGGGCGTCGCCGAGGGAGTACCAGCGGCCGTTGATCTGGACCTCATCGCAGCGCCCCACCGGTAGGTCCGGCTGCGCGGGGCCGGTGAGCGCGGAGAGGTCCAGATCGGTCTCGGCCCAGCGCGTGAAGTGGCGCGCGGCGGTGAAGTCGGGGTGTTCGACGATGGCCAGGTGCGCCGGGATCGTGGTGGGGATCCCGTCGAGTCGGAACTCGGACAGTGCACGGCGTGCCCGGGCGATGGCCGTCGGCCGATCGGCGGCCCACACGATGAGCTTGCCGATGAGGTTGTCGTAGTAGGAGGAGACGTCATCCCCGGTCTCGTACCCGCCGTCCCACCGCACCCCGAGACCCTGCGACGGAGTGAGTGCGGTGATGGCACCGGGTGCGGGGAGAAAGAGCCCCCCGCTCGGGTCCTCGGCGTTGACCCGGAACTCCAGCGCATGTCCTCGGCGCTCCACCGACGCGAAGCTCAATGGTTCACCGGCAGCCACCCGCAACTGCTCGGCGACCAGGTCGATCCCGGTGACCAGCTCGGTGACCGGGTGCTCCACCTGCAGGCGGGTGTTCATCTCCAGGAACCAGAATTCGCCGTCCTGGTAAAGGAACTCGACGGTGCCGGCATTGACGTAACCGCACGCCTGGGCCACTCGCACGGCCGCTTCACCCATCGCCCGGCGCACCTCGTCGGGGAAGGCCGGCGCGGGCGCCTCCTCCACCAACTTCTGGTGCCGACGTTGCACCGAGCAGTCGCGCTCCCCCAGCCATAGGCAGGTGCCGTGGGTGTCGGCGATGATCTGCATCTCGATATGCCGGGGTCGGCTCAGGTATTTCTCGACGTAGCACTCCGCCCGGCCGAATCCGGCCAGAGCTTCGGATTGCGCCGACTCCAGCGCGGCCTGCGCATCCGCCGCGAAGTGCACGACCCGGATGCCCCGCCCGCCGCCACCGAACGCGGCCTTGATCGCCACGGGCCACCCGTGCTCGTCGCCGAACGTGACGACCTCGTCGGCACCGGTGAGCGCCGTGGAGGTGCCGGGCACGCCCGACACTCCCGCCTCCTCAGCTGCCCGGCGGGCAGAGAGCTTGTCGCCCATGACCGCGATGGCCTCGGCCGACGGCCCGATGAACACGACCCCGGAAGCGGTGACGGCGCGGGCGAAGTCGGCGTTCTCCGAGAAGAAGCCGTAGCCCGGGTGCACCGCAGACGCACCCGAGCGCACCACCGCCGCGAGGATCGCATCGGTGTTCAGGTACGACTCGGCGGCGGTGTTCCCGCCCAGGGAGATTGCCTCGTCGGCGCAGCGCACGTGCAGCGCATCGGCGTCGACGTCGGAATGCACGGCGACGGTGGCGATACCGAGTTCCCGGCAGGCGCGGATGACCCGCACGGCGATCTCGCCCCGGTTGGCGATGAGCACCTTGGTGAAGAGCGGTTCCATGGTTCTACTCGCGCCTTGCCTTCCAGGCCGCCAATCCGGTCAGCCCTTCGGCGACCTCGGCCATCTCCGCCACAGGATTCGGTTCGACCCGCCCGTCGTGGATGCAGTCGACCGGACACAGCGGCACGCAGAACCCGCAGTCGATGCAGGGGTCGAGCTCGATCGCGAAGCGCCCCAGGAAGTCACCCGGAATCGGGCCGATGGCATCGACCTTGCCCGGGCAGGCGTGGTCGCACGCACCGCACCCGATGCAGGCGTCCTTGTCGATGTAGAAGTGCCCGACGCCTTGACGCGCCACGTCGTCAGCCCGTCGCGGAGTAGACGGTGTTGATCTCCGAACTGGCGTTCACGAACTCCTGCAGGCTCTGGTTGAACCGGAAGAACAAGTCCCGAGCCAGTGGGTCGTTCGACCACAGACGCATCGGCACACCCGGCAGGCTCAACTTGTTGAGCGAGTGCTCCAGGTCCGGCCGGCCCCCGCCGTCGGCGATGCTCCGGAACATCTCCTGCCAGACCTCGAGGTCGGTCTCCAGGATGAAGTCCGCGTCGGCCGACTCCTCCTCGGCGACCTCGCGCACCTCGACGACGCTGAAATCCTCGAACCGGATCTGCACATGCCAGGAGTCACCGGACGGTGGGCACTCGAACATCGTGAACTGGGCCAGGCAGTCGATCGGCCCGATCCGCACGTGACGGTCCCGGCGCTCGTCCATCAACTCGCCGAGGCGCGTGAACCACTCGACGGACGGGAAGACCAGCGGCTCCGTGGTGGTGGCCGTCATGACATCCCCGGCAGGAACTCCGGAATCATGCAGCGGTCGCGTCGGGAGAAGCCGGCCCGGTCGCAACGCTGCAGGTACTCCTCGCGCAGCGAGGACCACAGGAAGCCGACGCCTTCCATGCCCTCGTCGATGTTGGCGAGGCCGTTGCCCATGAGCACTGCGACAGGCTCGAGCAGGCACGGGTCGATGAAGGCGGTGAAGATCAGGTGCTCACCGAGATCCGCGAAGCGGTGCATGTTCTCCATGGCCTGCACCGGGTTGGGGTGGTTCTCGAGGTAGCTCTTGAGTTCCATGGTCCCGTAGGCGACGTGCCGCGCCTCGTCCTGCATGCAGAGGCGGAAGATCTCGCGGTCCGGGAAGGTCTTCGCGAGGAACTCACCGGCGCGGAAGATGGAGAGCACGAAGCCCTCGCCGAGCACATTGAGGTAGTAGGTACCCATGGAGTGCGTCGGTGATTCGAGGATGGCCTTGATGGCCCACTCGAACGAGGGGCTCGCGTGGAGCAGCCCGCCGCCGGCAGAGAGGGCCCGCTTGCGGAACACCTCCATGTGCCGCGCCTCGTCCATCATCTGCGTGACGAGGAAGTTCTTCACCTCGAAGTAGTCCTGCGGAATCTTGTGGATCCACCGTGACGGGAAGTCACCCGCGACGAACTCGACCTCGGTGAGGAACGTGGCGAACTGGCACGCCGCCATCTCCAGGTCCTCGGAGACGGGCTCCAGTTCGCCCCAGGGGATGTCGGTGGTCGAGTTCCACTGCCGGGCCTTGGCCTCTTCATAGAGGGTGCAGACGTTGTCGGCCCAGACCTCGTACTTCTCGAGGATCGTGTACTCCTCGATGATCGGCTGGCGGCCCTTGTGGTCGGCGCGGACCGAGCCACGCGGCGACATGTTCCGGGAGTCGACCTTGTCCGGGATGGTGCCGTAGGCCTTCGGCCGGTTGATGTCCGTGTAGGTCAGACCACGCGACGACGGCCGCGCCCGGGTACCCCACGCGGCATTGGACGTGTCGGTCCAGTGCAGCGAGTAGGAACCTCGCTCGAGGCGCTCGACGTTCTCCTGGAGGAGCTCGCCCCACACCTGCTTGTCACGCTGGAAGTTGGCTTCCCAGAGGTCCAGGGCCGGCCCCTCCAGGTCGGCCGCGGCAGGCGGTGCGGAGAGGCGCTCGAGCGAGCTCGTCATGGGTCGTTCCTCTTCCACAGCATTGGAGATCGAGGGACGTTGCGTGTGACTCCCGTCACTGGGAGCAACTGTCCTCCGCCCGGTCGGCGGCGTCGATCCCTCGGGGTGATGAAAAACAGCCCCAGCAGGGGTACATAGGCCGGGATCGCGGCCGCTACTGGGGGAAGGTGACGTTCCGTTCGCCGCCCAGACGGTGGTACACCGTCGCCGCCTCGATGCGGTTGCGCACGTTCAACCGGCGCAGGATCCGCTGCACGTGGGACTTCACCGTCGCCTCGGAGACGACCAGCTTTTCGGCGATGGCGCTGTTGCTGTCGCCGGCGGACAGGAGGCGGAGCACCTCGCACTCGCGGCGGGTGAGCACCTCGTTCAACGCGGTGGGCGCGGCCATCAGCCCGGCCGTGGAGTGGGCCGACGCGAGCCCCGCGTCGCCCATGCGGACCAGTTCCAACTCGGCCTCGGCATGAGAGCGGACGACGGCCTCGGTCGCCTCCAGCAAGCGCTGCACCTCGGCGCCCTGGGCCCGGAGCCGGTGCAACAACGTCGCGCGTTCGAAGGCGAAACCGAATCCCTCGGCGAAGGCGAACAGGGCGTCGCGGTCGAACTCGTCGACCCGCGTGCCCTTGCGGCAGTGATCGGCGTGCAGGAAGCCGATCACCCGACCCTCCCGGATGATCGGTGCCGCGACGTAGCTGATCGCCTTGTAGATGGCGACCAACTCCGGAAGCCCGGACTCCTGCTGGACGTCGTGCACGATCATCGGGCGCCGACGGCGCAGCGCCTCGGTCTCGTTGAGTCCCATCTCCAGCGGGATCGGCGCCGCCCGGCTGGCCGCGAGCAGTTCGGCCGCCCATGCCGGATCGCCCTCGACGTAGACGCTCTCGGCCAGCAGCGTCGAGCCGCTGACGCGGAGCAGCACGGCACGGTCGAAGCCGCAGGCCCGGCAGGCCTCCTGGGTCGAGCGTTCGAGCAGTTGCTCAGGAGACTCGAGCGGCCGCAGCCCGACGAGAACGTCGTGCAGACGCGCGAGAGTCTCGCTGCGCCGGCGCTGGTCGGCCGCGACACGCTCCACCTGCAGGGCATGCAGGTCCACGACGGCAGCGAAGGCGGCGTCCAGGCCCTTGTCCACCTCGGGCAGGCGGAGCTGAAGCGTGTCGATCAGCACGTCGATGAGCTCAGCCGACGTGGCACTTTCCGGCAGGGCGTCACAACCCAGCGACCGGGCTGCCTCGACAGCTCGGGTGAGGCGTTCGTCGGCCGGACTCGGCTCGCCCATGTCGCGCAATCTACTCACCCGACAGGCCGCGGGCGAGACAACCACCGACACCCCGGGCGCATCACCGACCATTCGAAGTACTCCTGGCCAACCGTTGGGATGCATCCCAACCCGACGATTCGCAGAATCAGCCGGCCAAACTCTGAGCCTGGTGGGGCGGCTGGGACTCGAACCCAGGACCTGACGGGTTATGAGCCCGCTGCTCTAACCGGCTGAGCTACCGCCCCGCCGACGAGCATTCCAGAACACTCCCAGGATCAGCGGGACCAGCCGTCGACGTAGCCGTAAGCCTTGGCGGTCGATGCGCTGGTGCGGAAGTCCCGATCGCCTTCGGCGATGGCGGTGGTGCCCGTCGATCCGCCGGAGGTCCACGCCAGGTCCAGCCCCCAGTCGCAGTCGCACGACTTCGTCGACGCGATGACGCGCAGCACCACCGGCTCGGTGCTGGACACCCGGAACGGGAAGGTGACCGCCGGGAGCCCCTGCAGGACGACGGGGTCGGTGCCGCCGTCGTCGCCGAGCGCGCCCGCCAGAGCCATCCCGCCCGCGGCGAGGACGAGCACACCCACCGCGGTGGTGAGCACGAGCCGGCCCCGGCGCCGTGCGGGAGGAGGCGACGGATCGGGCGGCAGCCCCACCTCCGCCTCGGTGCCGAACTCCGAGGACGGTGCGCACCTGTATGAAATCGGCCGGGACGGGGTGTTGGTCACCGTCGTGCAGTGGGCCCAGATGGGCAACCTCGACGACGCCCCCGTCGACGCGTTCCGCACCACGATCACGAGGGCTTGGACAAACTGTCCTGACGGGCTGTCCGCGGCCCCACCGTACGGATGTATCCGCAGGTCAGGGGCCCTGAGGGGGCTCCCCCGACTGGACTCGAACCAGTAACCTGCCGGTTAACAGCCGGCTGCTCTGCCAATTGAGCTACAGGGGATCACCGCCGAGCCGAGGCCCTGCGGAACGACGGAAAGACTAGCGCACGCGCGGGGTCGCCTTGCGCCGTTTCCGCCTTCGCGCGTCACGTCGATGAGTCGAGTTGTCGGTAACGGGTAATCCCGTGGGACGACCGACTTGAAGGAGTTCCACATGTTGAAGTTCCCGTTCGTGCTCGGCGTCGGCGTCGGCTTCGTCCTCGGAGCCCGGGCGGGCCGCGAGCGCTACGAGCAGATCGTCGGCTTGGCCAAGCGAACCAAGGACAACCCGACCGTGGCCAGCGCCGCCGGCGCCGTGGCTCATCGCGGCCCGGAGGTCATCAAGCACGCCGCCGAGAAGGCGGCCGAGAAGGCTCCGGACTGGGTTCCGGGCAGTCGTTCGGCCGACGCCGATTCCGACAACGGCAGTTCCGGCAAAGCCAGTGCGAGCAATGGCTCGGCGCGCGTCAGCGGATCGGCCGAGGCAGTCACCGAGGCCGACGTCGCCGACATGCCTACCGCTGCGCCCGGCCACATCTGAGCCGGGGGCCTGAACCGATCAGCGTCGTGGCCGGAAGGTCGAGGCGTGAGGCCGCGTACGGGGGGACCTGACTGGTCCCGACGTTGATCAAGACAAACGAGCGCGCCCGCCGGATTCGGCGGGCGCGTTCGGTGTGCTCGAGCCGAGGTCAGGCCAGGTACTCGCGCAGCTCCGCCGCCGCGGGGCGGTGGCGCAGCTTGGCCAAGGTGTTGGCCTCGATCTGACGCACCCGCTCGCGGGTGACGCCGAAGACTTGGCCGACCTCCTCCAGCGTGTGCGGGTTGCCGTCGTGCAGGCCGTAGCGCATCTGCACGACGCGCTTCTCGCGTTCGCCGAGAGTCTCCAGAATCGACTCGAGATCCGAGCGCAACATGGAGACTGACGCGGCGTCAGCCGGTGAGGGTGCCTCGCCGTCCTCGATCAGGTCACCGAGTTCGGAGTCCTCGCTCTCCCCGATGGGGGTGTGCAGCGAGACCGGGTCCTGCGCGAAGCGCAAGGCCTCGAGCACCCGCTCCGTGGTGAGGTCCAGCTTCTGCCCGATCTCTTCCGGGCTCGGCTCGCGCCCGGTCTCCTGGTGCAGAACACGCTGCAGACGGATGATCTTGTTGATCATCTCCACGACGTGCACCGGGACCCGGATGGTGCGGGCCTGGTCGGCGAGCGCACGGGTGACCGCCTGGCGGATCCACCACGTCGCGTAGGTCGAGAATTTGTAGCCCTTGGCGTAGTCGAACTTCTCCACCGCGCGGATCAGACCGAGGTTGCCCTCCTGGACCAGGTCCAGGAACGGCAGCCCACGACCTGCGTAGCGCTTCGCGATCGACACGACCAGGCGCAGGTTCGCCTCGATCAGCGCGCGCTTGGCGTTCGCACCGTCGTGCTCGATGATCGCGAGCTCGGTACGGAACCGCGGCTCGAGCACAGGCTCGGTCGCCAGCTTCTCAGCGGCCAGCACTCCCGCCTCGATGCGTCGGGCGAGCTGGACCTCCTCGACAGCGGTCAGCAACTTCACCCGGCCGATCTCGCGCAGGTAGTGGCGGACCAGGTCGGTGGCCGGGGCCGAGGCCTCAGCCATCTTGGCCGCCGCCAGCTCGTCGGCCTCGTCGTCGGAGACCTCGGTCTCGGCTGCGAGTTCGACGGCGGACGGTTCGACGGCAGGGTCGTCGGCGACAGCCACATCCTCGACGCCTGCGGGCTCCGCCGTGGCGGAGCGGCCGGCCGGTGCCGGGATGTTGCGGAGACGACCGCGACTCGCGTCCGCGGCCTCGGCCGCGGTGCGGGAATCGGTCGACTCCGCCGGCTCAGCTGCTGCGGGCACGCGGCCCAGAGCGGGCGCGGCGCCGGCTTCAGCCTCGGCCGTTTCGGAAGACGTGGCGCGGGCCACGACCACCCCCCTGGTTCCCGTGAACGGATCGCAATAGGACTGCGTCCTTAGTCGCGACCGGAAGCGTTTTCACTGCTTCCGGTACCTGCGGCTCCGACGTGTCCTCAGTGTGTCCGCGCACGCATCGCGGCGCGGGTGAGTTGACAAAACACACGTACGCCCGTGGGGAGCTTTCACCTGAGCCCGCCCGATATGTCCGCTTGGTGATGCACCCTCAGAACCGGATGTCGCCGGCGTCCCTTTTGCAACACATTCCCAAGAGCAAGCTTTGATCGAGCCGGCAATCTCCTGCGGACCGGATCAGAGGCCGTCGATGAGTCGTTCGCGCAGCCCGCGGCGGAACTGCTCCAGTGCCACGAGCTCGCCGAAGAGGCGGTTGTACTCCTCGGCCCGCTCGACGGGATTGATCCGCTGCAGCCGCCCGCGCAGGTCCTCGAGCTCGCGGCCGACCGTGGCCCCCTGCACTGCCACCAACTGTTCGTTGGCGTAGCGCTTGTCCGGTTCACCCGGGGCGTGCGGCGGGTCGACGGCGAGTTCGGCGATGAGGGAGCGCACCTCCTCGACGGCGGCACGTTCGCGGACCCGGCCGACCCAGTCCTCGCCGGCGCTCGCCGAGGCGGTCCCCCCGGCCGCCGTCACGGCGGTGTGCACCAGGGAGTGCGCGGCGGCGGTGAACGCGTTTGCCTCGAGGGTGTCGAAGTACGGGCCGAGCAGCTGCGGGAACTGCAGGGCGAGCTTGAGCAGCTCACGCTCGACCATCAGCCCCGGGTCGCGGGGGTCGGGCTTGGCCACCTGCCCCTTGGGCGGCGCCTTGGCGGGCGCCTCCGGTGCGGAACCGTTCGAGTTGCCGCGGGCGGCCTGGGCCAGGGCGCCGAAGACCGTCTCGGTGTCCATGCCGAGCCAGCCGGCCAGACGGCGTCCGTACTCGTGGCGCAGCGCGCGGTCGCGGATGCCGACGACCGCAGGCACCGCGGCGCGCAGGGCGGCGACGCGGCCCTCCGGGGATTCGAGGTCGTGGCGGTCCAGTACGCCGCGGATGGCGAACTCGAACAGCGGGACGCGATTGGCGATGAGGTCCCGCACCGCGGCGTCGCCCTTGCTCTGCCGCAGCTCGCAGGGGTCCCGGCCGTCGGGTTCGACCGCGACAAACGTCTTCGTGGTGAAGTGCTGGTCCTGCTCGTCGTAGGCCTTGCGGGCCGCCTTCTGCCCGGCCTCGTCCCCGTCGAAGGTGAAGATGACCTCGCCGCGGAACTCACTCGCGTCCATCAACAGGCGGCGCAACACCTTCACGTGGTCGATGCCGAACGCGGTGCCGCAGGTCGCGATGGCGGTGGGGACCCCAGCGAGATGGCAGGCCATGACGTCGGTGTAGCCCTCGACGATCACTGCCTGGCCCCGGCGTTTGATCTCCTTCTTCGCCAGCTCGAGCCCGTAGAGCAGGTGGCTCTTCTTGTAGATGGGGGTCTCGGGGGTGTTGACGTACTTGGCCTCGATGCGGTCGTCGTCGAACAACCGCCGGGCCCCGAAGCCGACGATGTCCCCGGTGACGTCGTGGATTGGCCAGAGCAGGCGGCCCATGAAGCGGTCCAGCAACCCTCGCTGGCCCGCCCGGGCCAGGCCCGCGTTGATCATTTCCTCGTCGGTGAACCGCAGCCCGCGCAGATGCTTGACCAGTTCGTCCCAGCCCCGGGGGGCGAACCCGCACTGGAAGTGGGCCGCGGCGTCGGCGTCGAAGCCTCGCTCATTCAGGAACGCGCGCCCCGGTGCGGCCTCGGGGGAGGTCGTCAGACGTTCGGCGTAGAACTCTGCCGCCGCGTGATGCGCCTCGACCATGCGGGTTCTCGTGCCCTGCGACTGGCGCGGTGCGGACCCGCCCTCCTCGTACCGAAGCGTGATGCCCGCGCGGCCGGCCAGTCGTTCGATGGCCTCGGAGAAGGAGAGGTGGTCGGTCTTCATGACGAAGTCGATGACGTCGCCACCCTCGTTGCAGCCGAAGCAGTGGAAGAACCCGCGGGTGGGATTGACGTTGAAGGAGGGAGTCTTCTCGTCGTGGAACGGGCACAGCCCCTTCAGCGACCCGCCACCGGCGTTGCGGAGCCCCACGACTGCGCCGACCACGTCGGCGATCTGGGACTTCTCACGGACGAGCGCGATGTCCTCGTCCTTGATGCGTCCGGCCACGCCGCGATCCTAGTTATGTCCGCCGACAGCCGGAGAATTCTCAGCGCGGGGCGCCGAGCGTGGGCATCCCGAGAAGAACGCCGGGGCTCGACGGGGCGGGCCGGGCCTGCCCCGCTTCCCACGCGTCTCCCCCGCGGGTGCGGCGGGGGGCGGAGGTGGGGCCGTCGGCGACGAGGTGGTGCGGGGCGGCGTAGGTGACCGTGGCGGTGATGACGTCGCCGGGGCGCGGGGCGGGGGCGTCGGGGTTGGGCGCGAAGTGCACGAGGCGGTTGTCCCGGGCGCGGCCGGACAGGCGCGCGGTGGCGTCGTCCTTGCGTCCCTCCCCCGCGGCGACCAGCACCTCGACCTCGCGGCCGACCTGCTTCTTGGCCTCGTCCCAGGAGATCTCCTCGAGCAACGTCACGAGGCGGCCGTAGCGCTCCTTGACGACGTCGGGCGGAATCTGATCGGGCAGGTCCGCGGCCGGTGTGCCGGGGCGCTTGGAGTACTGGAAGGTGAAGGCCGACGCGAACTTCGCCGCGGCGACGACGTCGAGGGTGGCGACGAAATCGGTCTCCGTCTCCCCTGGGAAGCCGACGATGAGGTCGGTGGTGATCGCGGCGTCAGGCATCACGTCCCGGACCCGCTCGATGATCCCGAGGTACTTCGTGGATCGGTAGGAGCGGCGCATCTCCTTGAGCAGGCGGTCCGAGCCGGACTGCAGCGGCATGTGCAGCGACGGCATGACGTTCGGAGTCTCGGCCATGGCTTCGATGACGTCGTCGGTGAAGAAGGCCGGGTGCGGCGAGGTGAAGCGGACCCGCTCGAGGCCCGTGATGTCCCCGCAGGCACGCAGCAACTTGCCGAAGGCGTGCCGGTCACCGAACTCGACGCCGTAGGAGTTCACGTTCTGTCCGAGCAAGGTCACCTCGAGGACGCCCTCGGCGACCAGGGCCTGGATCTCGGCGAGGATGTCGCCGGGACGGCGGTCCTTCTCCGTCCCGCGCAACGACGGGACGATGCAGAACGTGCACGTGTTGTTGCAGCCCACGGAGATGGCGACCCACGCGGCGTAGGCACTCTCCCTGCGGGTGGGCAACGTGGAGGGGAATACCTCGAGCGACTCGAGGATCTCGACCTGTGCCTCGTCGGCGATGCGCGCGCGTTCGAGCAGGGTCGGCAGTGACCCGACGTTGTGCGTCCCGAAGACGACGTCCACGTAGGGCGCGCGCCGGACGATCTCGCCGCGGTCCTTCTGTGCCAGGCACCCGCCGACGGCGATC
Source organism: uncultured Actinomycetota bacterium (assembly GCA_963703165.1). Classification (GTDB taxonomy): domain Bacteria; phylum Actinomycetota; class Actinomycetes; order Sporichthyales; family Sporichthyaceae; genus JBQTKD01. The sequence continues at coordinate 4,517,074 of OY969798.1, read as the reverse complement.
TGCATGCCGGGGTTCGCGGCCTTCACCGATGCGACGTGGCCGAGGTTTCCGTAGAGCCGGTTGTCCGCGTTCTCCCGGACAGCGCAGGTGTTGAACACGACGACGTCAGGCACATCACCGTCGGCGACCCGGGCGTACCCGGCAGCCTCCAGCGACCCGGAGAGGCGTTCCGAGTCATGCACGTTCATCTGGCAGCCGTAGGTACGGACCTGGTAGGTGCGTGCGTCGACCCCGGCCGACTGAGCGCCGGCCGGTGACTCGTGATGAGTGCGGACCACCCGCAGAGCTTAAGCGGCGTGGGCGCGGTTGCTTGCCGGCGCGCTTGGCCTGATCTTGATCCACTCCCTGGACGCAACAGGTGCAACTTAAGCCACAGTGGTCGCGTCACTGTCGCGTGTCTGGGGAGGACTCATGCGCAGGATCGTTGCAATCGCGTCGGCGGCCCTGATGGCCGTTCCGTTGTCGATCGGGGCCGCCGTCGTGGCCGAGGCGACCCCGCACCACGCAACCGGGGGATCGCCGGAGATCGGCGGGGACGAGGGCCCGGTGGGCATGGCCGGGATCGGCCAGGACCCCGGGGACAGCAAGAAGCAGAAGAAGGAGCGCCGCGAGCGGGGCAGCAGCGTCGCGGGGATCGGCCCCGGCGACAACCCGGTCGAGGAGGGCCAGGGCAGCGTGCCCGACACCAACGGCCTGAGCACCGAGGACAGCCCGCTCGGCGACGACGGTCCGTTGGACGGCCCCGCCCGTTAGGTTGAGTCCATGACCTCGCCTGACACGCCTCTGGTCGCGATGGAAAAGGTCAACAAGCACTTCGGGGCGCTGCACGTGCTGCGTGACATCGACCTGACGGTGGCCCGCGGCGAGGTCGTGGTCGTCATCGGCCCGTCCGGGTCGGGCAAGTCCACGCTGTGCCGCGCGATCAACCGCCTCGAGCCGATCGACTCCGGCACGATCCGCGTCGACGGCCAGCTGCTGCCCGCCGAGGGCAAGCCGCTGGCCAACCTGCGGGCAGACGTCGGAATGGTCTTCCAGTCGTTCAATTTGTTCGCGCACCGATCCGTCCTGGACAACGTCACCCTGGGCCCGATCAAGGTCCGCGGCCTGCCGGAGAAGCAGGCCAAGGAGAAGGCGCTGGAGCTGCTGACCCGGGTCGGCGTCGCCGATCAGGCGAGCAAGCTGCCCGCGCAACTCTCCGGCGGGCAGCAGCAGCGCGTGGCGATCGCCCGCGCGCTGGCCATGGGCCCGAAGCTGATGTTGTTCGACGAGCCGACGTCCGCGCTGGACCCGGAGATGATCTCCGAGGTCCTCGACGTGATGCGCGAACTGGCCGCCGGTGGCATGACGATGGTCGTGGTCACCCACGAGATGGGATTCGCCCGCGCGTCGGCCGACCGCGTGGTGTTCATGGACCACGGGGCGATCGTCGAGCAGGCCCCGCCCGCTGAGTTCTTCGGCACCCCACGCGGTGCCCGCGCCCAGGAGTTCCTCGGAAAGATCCTGGCTCACTGATTCCCGCCCCGCTGGAGAGGAACACCCATGAGAACCCGCCGCCGATTGTCCATCGCCGTCGCAGCGCTGACGCTGATGACACTGTCCGCCTGCGCCGAGAGCGACAACTTCGACCCCGACGACGAGGTCGTCGCCGACCCGACCGTCACCGCCACCAGCAACGCCGACGCATTCCCCGACGGCAGTTCGGTCGCGGCGATCATGGACCGCGGCAAGGTGACCATCGGCGTGAAGTTCGACCAGCCCGGCATCGGCGAGAAGAACCCCGCCACCGGTGAGCTGTCCGGCTTCGACATCGAGATCGCCAAGCTGGTCGCCGCCGAGCTCGGCATCCCGGAGGACCAGATCGAGTTCAAGGAGACGATCTCCAGCAACCGCGAACCGTTCCTGCAGAACGGCACCGTGGACTTCGTCGTCGCCTCGTACTCGATCACGGACGACCGCCGCAAGGTCGTCAGCCAGGCCGGGCCGTACTACGAGACCGGGCAGCAACTCTTGGTGCGCAAGGACGACACCTCAATCACCGGCCCGGACACGCTGAGCGGCAAGAAGGTCTGTTCGGTCACCGGATCGACGTCGATCAAGACCGTGGAGGAGAAGTACGGCGCGGTGCCGTCACCCTTCGGCACCTACACCGAGTGCGTCAACCAGCTGGTGAACAAGGTCGTCGACGCGGTCACCACCGACGGCGCGATCCTGCTCGGCTACGCCGCACTGCAGCCGGACAAGATCAAGGTCGTCGGCGAGCCGTTCAGCACCGAGCGCTACGGCGTCGGGTTCAAGTTCGGCGACGCGGACATGTGCAAGTTCCTGCGCGACATGCTCGACGAGGCCTTCCAGAACGGCGCCTGGAGCGATGCCTTCGCCGCGACGCTGGGCAAGGCCGGCGTGTCCACCCCGACGCCCCCGACCATCGACAGCACCTGCTGAGCCTTGGACGTACTCCTGGACAACCTGCCTGACCTGCTGCGTGCCTTCTGGGTGACGGTCAAGCTGTTCGTGCTGTCCGGGGTCCTCTCGCTGGTGTTCGGGACCGTGCTGGCGATGATGCGGGTCTGCCCCGTGCCGGTACTGCGGCTGGCCGGCACGGTCTACGTCAATGTCGCCCGCAACACGCCGCTGGTCCTGGTGTTCGTGTGGATCACGTTCGGCATGCCTGCCGCCGGGATCCGCTTCTCCTTCTTCACCTTCGCGGTGATCGCGCTGACCGCGTATACGTCCGCGTTCATCTGCGAGGCGTTCCGATCCGGGATCAACGCGGTCAGCCATGGGCAGGCCGAGGCTGCCCGGGCGATCGGGATGACGTTCCGTCAGAATCTGACGCTGATCGTGCTCCCCCAGGCCGCCCGCACCGTGATCCCGCCGCTGGCGAACATCGAGGTGGCGCTCATCCGCAACACCGCCATCGCCGAGGCGTTCGGGGTCACGGAGGCATCCTTCGAGTTGTCCGGCCTCATCCGTGACCACCCGAGCGCGTTGTACCCGCTGTTCTTCGGGGTGGCGTTCGGCTACATGTTCCTCGTCGCGATCGTGGCCGGTGGCGCGAAGCTGCTGGAGCGACGTCTGGCGGTCATCCGATGAGCCTCGTGCTGTTCGACCCGCCAGGTCCCCGCGCCAAGCGTCGCGCCCGCATCGGCGGAGCACTGGGCGTTCTGGTCTTCGCCGCGATCGTCGCGTGGGTTATCTGGCGCTTCAACGACACCGGCCAGTTCGAGGGCTCCAAGTGGTCCCCGTTCCGCGATTCGCGCATCATCGAGGCCCTGGCCCGGGGATTGGGCGCCACAGTGCGGGCGGCGATCCTCGCGGTGTTGTTCGCCCTGATCCTCGGCGTGCTGCTGGCCGCCGGCCGACTCTCGAAGCAACGCGCGATCCGATGGCCGGTCACGGCGTTCATCGAGTTCTTCCGTGCCACACCCGTCGTGCTGTTGATTCTCTTCCTGTTCCTCGGGTTCTCCGACGAGTTCAACCGGCTCTCCGACCGCATCGAGGACGACGTCCCCGAGCGGTTGTCGCGCATCCTCGGCCTGGGCGAACTCGGATCGCTGGCGCCCCTGGTGCTGGCGCTGACGCTCTACAACGGCGCGGTGCTGGCGGAGATCTTCCGGGCCGGGATCGTCGCCGTGCCCCGCGGGCAGGGCGAGGCAGCACGGGCCGTCGGGCTGACGGAACGCCAGGTGATGAGGGCCGTCCTGCTGCCGCAGGCCACGCGGATCATGCTGCCCGCGATCGTCAGTCAGGTCGTGGTCGCGCTCAAGGACACGGCACTCGGCTTCATCATCAGCTACCCCGAACTGGTCCGGGTCGGCCGCCTGATCTACGACTATCCGATCTACAACAACATCATCCCCGTCGCGATCGTCGTCACCGTTATCTACGTGACCCTGAACATGTCCCTGGAAGCAGTCGCGAACTGGCTCTCCCGCCGCCAGTCACGCCGCTACAACCGCGAGGTCGTCGCCCAGGCAGCACGGGCCACCACCGCCGCCTGACACCCCGCCTACGGCAGATTCAGAACTCGTCGATCTCCGGGGCGGCAGTGCCTTCCGCCTCGAGCACCTCGCGGATGACTCGGTAGGACAGCGCGGGCGAGTAGCCCTTGCGGGCCAGCAGGGCGGCCGTCCTACGGAAGCGGACCGTCGGGTCCTGGCCGCGGCTGCTCGCCAGGCGGCGTTCGGCCAGGGTTCGGGCGGTCGCGAGCTCCCGGTCGGGATCCAGTTCCGCGACCGCCACTGCCACCTGCTCCGCCGCCACACCACGGTGACGTAGTTCTTGGGCCAAGGCCCGGCGAGCCAAGCCACGGCCGGTATGACGGGACTCGACCCACGCTGCCGCGAAGGCCGCGTCGTCGATCAGACCCACCTCGGTGAACCGGGCCAGCACCGAGGTGATGATCTCCTCATCGATCTCGCGGCGAGCCATCGCGCCGGCCAGTTGAGCGGCAGTGCGGGGGCCGGCGGTCAGCTGGCGCAGGCAGATCTCCCGCGCCTTGACCGCAGGGTCGACCGGTGCCGCGGGGGCGCGTTCCTGTCGTTCCCGGCGGCCCGGTCGCTTCGGCCGGTCCGGCTCGCCCGCATCGATGGCCTCGATGCGGGCGCTCGCCGGACCGAACCGATCTGACTCCTCGTCAGGACGCTTTCCGCTCCGGATGGGGTCGGAGGGGCGGGCGTCCGGTCGGGTGCGCGATACCGCACCCGACGTGCGCTCGAGGAACGGCATCGGTCAGCTCAGAAGTCGGTCGGCGGACCGTCGACCGCCGGCTTGTCGACCTGCGGGCCGATGTTGAGCTTCTCCTTGATCTTCTTCTCGATCTCGTCGGAGAGGTCGGGGTTGTCCTTCAAGAAGGTGCGGGCGTTCTCCTTGCCCTGACCGAGCTGGTCGCCCTCGTAGGTGTACCAAGCACCGGACTTGCGCACGAAGCCGTGCTCGACACCCATGTCGATGAGGCCACCCTCGCGGGAGATGCCCTGGCCGTAGATGATGTCGAACTCGGCCTGCTTGAACGGCGCGGCCACCTTGTTCTTCACGACCTTGACACGAGTGCGGTTACCCACCGGCTCGGTGCCGTCCTTGAGCGTCTCGATGCGACGCACGTCCAGCCGCACCGACGCGTAGAACTTCAGCGCCCGACCACCGGTCGTGGTCTCGGGACTTCCAAACATGACACCGATTTTTTCGCGCAGCTGGTTGATGAAGATCGCGGTCGTGTTGGTGTTGCTCAGCGCACCGGTGATCTTGCGGAGCGCCTGGCTCATCAGGCGAGCCTGCAGGCCGACGTGCGAGTCGCCCATCTCGCCCTCGATCTCGGCGCGCGGCACGAGGGCGGCGACGGAGTCGATGACGATGATGTCGATCGCGCCGGAGCGGATCAGCATGTCGGCGATCTCGAGGGCCTGCTCACCGGTGTCAGGCTGGGAGACCAGCAGTGCGTCGGTGTCCACACCCAGCTTCTGGGCGTACTCCGGGTCCAACGCGTGCTCGGCGTCGATGAACGCCGCGACCCCACCGGCCTTCTGCGCGTTGGCCACCGCGTGCAGCGCCACCGTCGTCTTACCGGAGGACTCCGGGCCGTAGATCTCCACGACGCGGCCGCGCGGCAGGCCACCGATACCAAGAGCCACGTCGAGGGCGACCGAACCGGTCGGGATCACCTCGATCGGTGCGCGCACGTCGTCGCCCAGCCGCATGATCGAGCCCTTGCCGAACTGGCGCTCGATCTGTGAGAGCGCGTTGTCCAGGGCCTTGTCGCGGTCTGCCGTGGGAGCCATTTTTCCCCGCCTGTTCGTGTCGGTGCGGCGCATCGCCGGTCGCGTGGCGCCGATTACCTCCGGACGTTAGAGATCGGGTCCGACAGTTTCGGATCTGATCGATCTCTGCGGTGCGGTTCAGCGCGTGCACCGAACGTACATCGAACACCCGTTCGATGCCACGACCGCCACGCCGGCGTGTCAGCGAAGAGTCGGCGGGAGGTCCAGAGCCTCGATCACAGCCCGCCAGACGTCCTTGGGATCGACCCCGGCCTCCAACGCCTGCGCGACTGTGCGGCCGTCCAACTGGGCCATGACGTAGTCGCGGGCCAGGGAGTCGGCGTAGGCAGCACCGAACTGCTGCTCCATCCGGCCCCAGAAGTCGGTCAGTCGCACCCGCGCAGCCTAGGGCGCGCCCGGAAAACGCGAACCGCCCGCGACCACGGCCGCGGGCGGTACGGACGAACGCAGGTCAGGCGGGAGCGCCGAGAGCCTCGGCGTCCTCCAGACGCTTGAGGGTGGCGTCCCAGCCGTCCTCGGGAGCCTGGGCGGCGAGGGTCTCGAGCTCGACGCGGATCTTGCCGCCGTGACCGGCCGCGGAGAGCGAGCGAATCTGCTCGATGAAGGCCTCGGAGTCGGTCTTCAGGTTCGGGGTCTGCCCCGTGGTGATGTTGCGGATGTAGGCGTTGCGCCCACGGTTGAGCGGGATCAGGTACTTGACCTCGCCCAGGGCGCTGATGCCACCGGCGGCGCCACCTGCACCGGCGCGGACTGAGGCGCGGGAAGTCTTTGACTGCTTGCCGGACACGGAGCACTCCTGAGGTCATACGACGAGAGCCGGCCTGCAGCGCCGGACCGGAGGAGTCTACCGGCCCGCGGCACCGACACCGGGCAGGTGCCCATGACCGGCTCAGTCGGTCAGGATTTTTCCAGCCGACGGCAGACGACCCACAGCCCCACCAGCCCGAGCACCAGCAGCACCCCGACGTGCCACAGCAGGCCGAGCCCGACCTCCCCGGTCGTGAGCCCGCGCAGCACGACGACCCCGTGGTACAGCGGGCTGAGCCCGACGAACGGCTCGACGGCGTCCGGGTAGCGCTCCACCGGGTAGAAGGTCGCCGAGAACAGGAACAGCGGGATCAGCACGATCCCCACCCACTCCAGGTCCCCCCAGTGGCGCACCCAGGTGGTCGCGGCCGCGGCGACCGCCGCGAACGCGAAGCCGATCAGCAGCGCCACCGGCACCGCGAGGATCGCCCACGGCGAGGACAGCAGCCCCATCCCGAGCATCACCAGTACGAAGACGATCGAGTACATCCCCCCACGCGCCATCGACGAGGCGATCTCCCCGATGGCGATGTCCCGCGCGGTGAGCGGAGTGGCGCGGATCGCCTGGAACACCTTCGCGTTGTGCAATTTGAAGTGCAGGTTGTAGGTGGAGTCGAACACCGCGCCGTTCATCGCGGCCGCGCCCAGCATCGCCGGCGCGACAAAGGCCTCGTAGGAGATGAGCGTCCCGCCGGGGCCCTGGACCTGCCCGACCAGCGCGGAGATCCCGACGGTCAGCGACACCAGGTAGAACAGCGGCTCGAAGAACCCGGAGACCACCGCCAGCCACGACCGCCGGTGGCTGATCAGGTTCCGCTCGAACACCAACCGCGCCCCGAACCGAGGCAGCCGCACGGCCGGCGTGGGTGTGGTGGTCATCGGTTCAGCGCCTTCTCATGCTCGCGGGTGCCGACGACGACGCCGACGACCAGCCACAGCACCAGGTAGGCGGTGTGCCCGAGGGACGGGAACAGCTCGGGGGATCCGTTGGACAGGTCGCGGCACAACGAGACCCCGTGCCACAGCGGCGTGGCGTAGGCGACGCCGGCCACGGCGTCGGGCAGTTCGCTGACCGGGAAGAACGCGCCGGAGAACAGGAACATGGGGATGGTCACGAACCGCTGCAGCGCGGCGTAGGCGTGGTCGTGCTTGCGGCCCACGGAGAACGCCGTGGTCGACGCCGCGTGTGCCAGCCCGCAGAGCACCGCCGCGGGAAGGCTCAGCACGACCCACCACGACGACCAGGCCCCGTAGGCGGCGCCGACCAGCAGGAACGCCGCCGCGGTCACGGCCACGCGATACCCGACGAAGTACAACTGCCCGGCGACGACGTCCTTCGGCCGCAGCGGGGTGCTGATCATGGCGTGGTACTGCCGGCTCCAGCGCACGACATTCCCGATCGGCCAGCTGCTCTCCCCCATCGCGGTCTGCATCGCGACGGCCGCCAGCAGCCCGGGCGCGAGGAACTCCAGGTAGCCCTGCCCGTCGAGGATCTCCCGGCCGTTGCCGTCGTCGACGAGGCCGCCGACGCCGAAGCCCATCGCGCCCAGGTACAGGGCGGGGGTGAGGAAGCTGATCAGCAGACCGGTGCGCCACCACGCCTTGTGCTGCATCCACCAGTACTCGAAGGCGCGCCGCGCGGCATGCGGGGTCGTGGTCGTGCTCATCAGTCCACCAGCGTCCGTCCGGTGAGCCGCAGGAACACGTCCTCCAGTCCGGACCGACGCACAAGCACGCTGGCCGGGGTCGGCCGGCGATGGGATGCCGCCGCGGCCACCTCGTCGCCGCTGTCGGAATAAAGGAGTATCCGGTCGGCGACGGCCTCGGTCCGCTCGGCCAGGTCGGCGAACATCGAGGCGTCGGGTACATCGCCGTCGTAGCGCAGCTCGACGACCTCCCGGCTGCTGTACCGCTGGATCAAGGCGCGCGGCGAGCCCTCGGCCACGATCTTCCCGGCGTCCATGACCACCAGCCGGTCGCAGAGCTGCTCGGCCTCGTCCATGTAGTGCGTCGTGAGCACCAACGTGACGCCCTCGCGCTTGAGCCGGAACATCCGTTCCCACACGGCGTGGCGGGCCTGCGGGTCCAGACCGGTCGTCGGCTCGTCGAGCAGCAACAACTCCGGGTTGTTCACCAACGCGCGGGCGATCGTCAACCGACGCTTCATACCTCCGGACAGCGTCTGCACCTTCGCCCCGGCGCGATCGGACAGTTGAACGAACTCCAACAGTTCTGCGGCCCGGGAGCGAGCGGCGACCCAACTCAGCCCGAAATATCGCGCGTAGACCAGCAGGTTTTCCCTCACCGTCAACTCGGAGTCGAGAGTGTCGTCCTGTGGCACAACTCCCAATCGGGCGCGGATCGACGGCCCGTCGGTGACCGGATCTCCGCCCAGCACTCGCAACACGCCGGAAGTGGGCGGCGAAACGCACTGAATCATCCGCAATGTCGAACTTTTACCTGCGCCATTAGGTCCGAGGAATCCGAATGCCTCGCCACGGGGGACGTCGAAATCGATTCCTGCTACCGCAGTAAAGGATCCGTAACTCTTAGTGAGTGAGCGGGCATGAAGGAGTGACATTTCCGCGGAGCCGGAGGGCTGGATTCCCTGCCCCGGCGCACCTTCCGCCTCGTTCGCCCGCATAGCAGCGAACCGTACCTCCCGCACTGTGATCTACGCCGCGAGTATTCGGGGGGCGTTTGAGAAGGAATGGTCGAGTTTGCCCATTGCCGACGGCGAACGTAACGCGGATCCAGGTGCGTCGATATGGACATATCGGATGTTACGACTAGATTCCGATCGGCTGCGGCAAGTATTTCGACCTGGAGGATGCATGAACGTTCGTTCCGGCTGGACTGCCAGCGGGAAGCACCGCCGACCACGGAGCTCGACCCCTGTGGTGCGTGCGATGACGCTGGCTGCGGCGGCAGGTGCGGGCACCGTGCTGCTGCAAGCGGCCGGCGTGGGTTCGGCGAACGCCGCCCCGGTGGTGACCGCAGACGCAATCGTCGCCAAGGGCGACCCGACCCTGCTCAAGCTCGCGGAACCCGGCAAGGGTGACCCGAAGGGCGAAGGCGCACTGCTCGGCCTGTTCGGCCCGAAGAGCGAGGACGGCAACGGCGCCGGCGGCGACGGCACCGTCCTCACCCTGTTCGAAGGTGAGCACAAGCGCGGCTCCGGCTCCGGCGGCGACACGAACCCGGTCGGCATCGGTGGCGGCGGCAAGACCGAACTCGCCGCCAAGGGCCTCGACGTCCTCGGCCTGATCACCATCGGCGACGGCGCGGACAGCGATGTCCTGCAGATCGCCCAGGGTGGCGACAAGACCTCCCAGGGCGGCCTGATCGCACTCGGCAACGGTGGCGACGGCGGAGGCGGCGGCTCGACCACCGACCTGCGCGCTGCCGCTCCCGGTGACACCGCGCTGATCTCACTGGGCAACGGTGCCGCAGCCGGCGGCAACCGCAACGCCGGTGGCGACGGCGCCCTGCTGGCGCTCGGTAACGGCGCCGACGGCGCCGAGGGCGATGACGCGGACGGTGGCAAGGGCGGGCTCGTCTCGCTCCTGAACGCTGTCGGACCGTCGGTCCGCGACGGTCAGCTGATCACCCTCGGGGACGGGCCTTCCAAGCCTCCCGGCCAGATCACCACCGCGAGCGACGGCGACCTGCTCGACGGTGGCCTGCTCTCCCTCGGCAACGGCGCCCCCGGCGGTCCGGCCTCGGGCAGCCAGAAGTCGGGCCCCGGCGGCGACGGCCAGCTGGTCAAGCTCGGCGACGGCGGCGACGGCGGCACCGAAGGCCGTGGAACCGGCGGCGACGGCGAGCTCATCAGCCTGCTCAACGGCCCGCTGCGCAAGGCCGAACTGCCCGCCAGTGGTCCCGCCAGTGGCGGCCGCGGCAACGTGGTGTCCGTCCTCGACGAGGTCGCCTCCGGGCGCCCGTCGCAGTCCGGTGGCGAAGGCACCCTGGTCACGATCCTGACCGGTGGCGACGCATCGATCACCACGGCCGACGAGACCACCGGCGGCGACGGCGGACTGGTCGCACTCCTGCAGGGCGCCGTGGGCGACCCGAAGGGCAAGGGCTCCGGCGGTGACGGCGGAGCGGCCGACATCCTCAACCAGCAGCCCAAGCAGCAGAAGTCCGACGGTTCCGGCGGCGACGGCGGCCTCGTCTACCTGCTGAACAACCTGGGTGGCCGCAGTTCGGTCGGGAGCGCACTCGACGACCCGATCGCCGACTTCCTCTCCGGTGGTCCGAAGGAAAGCACCCCGCACGAGTACGACAAGAGCCAGACCGAGCCGAAGGGTGGCGGCGACGGTGACGGCTCCGTCGCCGTGGCGCTGGACGACCCGGTCGCCGACGCCATCTCCGGCGGCCCCAAGAAGAGCACTCCGCATGTGCCCGGCGAGACCGGCGGACCTGCCAAGACCGCCAAGCACGCGAAGCCCGCCGCAGGCCCGGGTGAGTCCGGTCCGCAGGGTGGCTCGGGTGGTTCCGGTGGAGTCGCGAACGCCGGCAACGGCGGTAACGCCCGCGGCAAGGCCACCGGCAACGGCGGCGACGGCAAGGTCGCCGGCGTCAGCAACGGTGGCGACGAGCGCGGCACCTCGGCCGGCAACGGCGGAAACGGCACCGCGGTCGACGCCGGCAACGGTGGCGACCACAAGGGCGACGAGTCCGGCAACGGCGGTACCGGTCACGCGGTCGGCGCCGGCAACGGCGGTAATGGCGACCGTGGCGACGACTTCGGCGGCGACGGCGGCGGTGTGACGGCCGGCGACGCCGGCGGCGCGCAGCCCGGCGGTACCTCGAGCGGCAACAGCGGCTCGGGTTCCTCGAACGACAGCCCGGTCGGCGCTGGTGCCCTGCTCGACGCGGGCAACGGCGGCCGGTCGGCCGGCGGCGGCACCGGTAACGGTGGCGCAGGCAGCGTGCTCGACGCCGGCAACGGTGGCGACTCGGGCCCGGGTTCCGGCAGTGACGGTCCCGGCAGCCTGCTCGACGCCGGCAACGGTGGCGACGACGCGGCCAAGGACGCCGGCGGCGGCAACAGCGGCGGCAAGGACCGCGGCAACTCGCTGCTCAACGTCGGCAACGGCGGCGACAACCGCGGCAACGGCAAGGGCGACGGCGGTGACGGCACCGTGGCGAAGGCTGCCAACGGTGGCCACGGCGAGAACGACGACAAGGCCGGCGACGAGAGCAAGGGCAATAACGGCGAGGGCCGTACTGCCGAGGAGAAGAAGCGCGACGGCGGCCTGGTCGCCCTTGGTAACGGTGGCAACGCTGCCGGCGACGGTGACGCCGGCGACGGCCAACCGGTCGCGGTCGGCAACGCCGGCGACGGTCGCAACGAGAAGAACCAGGGTTCCGCGCCGAGCAAGGGCAACAACGGCACCGGCGGGTCGGACGACTCCTCTCCCCCGGCCGGCGGTGGCTCGGGCGCGCTCATCTCCGTCTTCAACGGCGCGGACAACGGCAAGCAGCACCTGATCGAGCTCGGGAACGGCAACGCCCCGCTGCTCGGCCTGGCCAACGGTGGTCCCGGCGGCGGAAAGTCGCCCGGCGCCAGCGACGCCCCCGGGGTCGCACTCGGCAACGGTGGCGACGGCGGCAACGCCGGTGGCACCCAGCGCACGCCGGACGACGACAAGGGCACCTACGCCGAGGGCGAGCTGATCGAGGGCTTCAACGGCGAGGACGCCCCCGGCGTCAAGCGGGACGACAACAAGTCGAACACCCCGATCGTCTCGCTCGGCAACGCCGGTGACGGCGCCCCCGGCAACGGTGGCGGCAACAACGGAAACGGCAACGGCAACGGCGGCGGCGACGGAGCTCCGGGCACGTCCCGCTCTCCGGGCGCGGTCGACGTGGCGAACGGTGGCGACGGCGGCGGCACCAGCTCCGAGGGCACCACCCAGGTGCAGCCGATCATCAAGGCACTCGATGGTGGCAACGGCGGCGGCGACGACGGTTCCGGCGGCACCGGCAGCATCGTCAAGGCCGGCGACGGTGGCGACGGGACCGAGGGCTCCGGCGGCTCGGGCGGCGACGGTGGCGACACCGCGCTGATCAGCACCAGCAATGGTGGTGACGGCGGCGCCGGTGGCCAGCAGCAGGGCGACGACGGTGGCGACGGAAGCATCATCACCATCGCGAACGGTGGCGACGGCGGCAACGGCAACGGCCCCGACGGCGACGGCGGCATCGGCGGTGACGGTGGTCTGACCAACGTCGTCAACGGTGGAGACGGCGGCGACGGCACCGACCCCGGTGACGGTGGCAGCGGTGGCGAGACCGGCCTGATCTCGGCCGGCAACGGTGGCAACGGCTTCCTGCCCGGTCCGAACGACGGTGGCCGCGGTGGCGGCATCTCCGTCGGCGACGGTGCGGACGCCGATGGCGTCAAGCGCTCCGCACCGCCGAAGGCGGTCAAGCCGGTTCGCGAACCGAAGCCTGAGCTGCCGAAGACCGGTGCGAGCAACGCGCCCGAGACGGCTGCCGCAGCGTTGATGATCATGGCGCTCGGTGCGGCGATGGCTCGCCGTCGCCAGGACGACGAGGCGTAAGCAGCCTCGTACCGAACGAACAAGGACGCCGGTCGACCCTCATGGGTCGGCCGGCGTTCTTCGTTCAACCAGCGCGCAACTGACGATTCGTCAGCACGGGGACGCGTGGTGACCACGCCGCACAGACCGGTTCCGGCTCCCTCGCCACCGGAGCCGCGACCACCCGGGCCTTGCGGAGGGCTGGGCGCTGCGGGCACTGTGCGGGTCGCCCCGAACACCGACGAGAGCTCCAACGACACCCTGACCTTCACCACCCCCGGCACCACCCAGGTCGAGGTCGTGCCGGTGCAGTTCACGGTGACCGACATCGGGAGTCACGCCAAGGCGGCCTTCCCCACCGCGGCCGTGTACGGCGATCTGGATCACCCGGGCCTGCGGCTGATCACCTGCGGAGGGCCGCTGGACCCGAGGACAGGCAACTACCGGGACAACGTCGTCCTGTTCGCGACGATGGTCGCCGCGAGCTGAGCCCACGCAACTGTCGGTGCGGCCATGCAGGATGGGGACATGTCTGCCGCCACCACCCCGGATCCGCTCGCCGGATTCGGTCCGGCGACGCAAGCCTGGTTCTCCGGTGCCTTCGAAGCACCCACCGCGGCGCAGGTCGGGGCCTGGGAGGCCATCGCCGCCGGCAGACACGCCCTGGTCGTGGCCCCCACCGGCTCGGGAAAGACCCTGGCCGCCTTCCTGGCGGCCCTGGACCGGCTGACGCGGGAACCGGCACCCGCCGAGGTCAATCGGCGCTGCCGGGTGCTGTACGTGTCGCCACTGAAGGCACTCGCGGTGGACGTCGAGCGCAACCTGCGCGCCCCGCTTGTCGGGATCGGCCAGGCGGCCCGGCGCCTCGGGCTGCCGGAACCCACCGTCGAGGTCGGGATGCGCACCGGGGACACCCCCGCCGACCAGCGGCGTCGGTTGGTGGCCCGCCCGCCGGACATCCTGATCACCACACCGGAATCGCTGTTCCTGCTGCTGACCTCCCGCGCCCGGGAGACGCTTGCCGGGGTCGAGACGGTGATCATCGACGAGGTGCACGCGGTCGCCGGCACGAAGCGAGGCGCGCACCTGGCGTTGACGCTGGAGCGCCTCGACGCCCGGCTGGAACGGCCGGCGCAACGCATCGGGCTCTCCGCGACGGTGCGCCCGGTGGAGGAGGTCGCCCGCTTCCTCGGCGGCGCGGCCCCGGTCGAGATCGTGCGCCCGCCCTCGAGCAAGGTCATCGAGGTGTCCGTGGTCGTCCCGATCGAGGACATGCGGGAACTCGGCGCACCGGTGGACGCCCCGCACCAGGGCTCCGCCGCCGGGTCCGCGCCGCGGGCCTCGATCTGGCCGCACGTCGAGGAACGCATCGCCGATCTGATCGCCGCGCACCGTTCGACGATCGTCTTCGCGAACTCCCGGCGGCTGGCCGAACGACTCACGCAGCGGCTCAACGAGGTCGCCTGGGAACGCGAGACCGGAGAGGCGCTGCCGGAGCCAGGGGCGGTCCCGCCGCCGGCCCAGCTCATGGCGCAGAGCGGGGCCTCCCGCGGTGTCACCGAGGTGCTCGCCCGGGCGCACCACGGCTCGGTGTCCAAGGAGCAGCGGGCGATCATCGAGGAAGAACTGAAGTCCGGGCGTCTGGCCGCGGTGGTCGCGACCTCCAGCCTCGAGCTCGGCATCGACATGGGCGCGGTCGACCTGGTCGTGCAGGTCGAATCGCCGCCGTCGGTGGCCAGTGGGCTGCAGCGCATCGGGCGGGCCGGGCACCAGGTCGGTGCGGTCAGCCGTGGCGTCATGTTTCCCAAGCACCGCGGGGATCTCGTTCCGGCGGCCGTCGTCGCGGAAAGAATGACGGCTGGTCAGATCGAAGCGCTGCGGGTCCCGCGCAACCCCCTGGACGTGCTCGCGCAACACATCGTGTCGATGTGCGCGATGGACGACTGGCCCCTCGACGAACTCGCTGCCCTGGTGCGGCGCACCGCCTCGTTCAGCGAGCTGGCGGACAGTTCGCTGGACGCCGTGCTGGACATGCTTGCCGGGCGGTATCCCTCCGACGCCTTCGCCGAGTTGCGCCCGCGCCTGGTCTGGGACCGGGTCGGCGGGATCCTCAAGGGCCGCCCCGGCGCGCAGCGCCTCGCGGTCACCAGCGGCGGCACCATCCCGGACCGTGGCCTGTTCGGGGTGTTCCTCATCGGCGAGAAGGCCTCGCGGGTCGGGGAGCTCGATGAGGAGATGGTCTACGAGTCCCGCGTCGGGGACGTCTTCACCCTGGGCACGTCGAGCTGGCGTATCGAGGACATCACCCACGACCGGGTGCTCGTCTCCCCCGCGCCCGGCCAGCCCGGACGCCTTCCGTTCTGGAAGGGCGACGCCGCGGGGCGGCCGCTGGAGCTGGGGCGTGCGATCGGGGCGTTCCTGCGCGAACTCAACCGGCTCACCCCGGAGGCCGCCACCGAACGGCTCGCCGCCGCGGGCCTCGACGAGTGGGCCGTCAGCAACCTGCTGATGTATCTGTCGGAGCAGAAGGAAGCGACCGGGCACGTCCCCGACGATCGGACGATCGTCGTCGAACGCTTCCGGGACGAACTCGGCGACTGGCGGGTCTGCGTGCACTCCCCCTTCGGCGCACAGGTGCACGCACCGTGGGCGCTCGCCATTGCGGGTCGCCTTCGCGAGCGGTACGGCCTCGACGTGCAAGCCATCCACGCCGACGACGGCATGGTCCTACGGCTGCCCGACATCGACGAATTGCCCGACGGGGCAAGCCTTCCGGTCATCCTCGACCCCGCCGAGGTCGACGGAGTCGTCACCGCGGAGGTCGGTGGGTCGGCGTTGTTCGCCTCGCGGTTCCGCGAGTGCGCGGCCCGCGCGCTGCTGCTCCCCCGCCGTGATCCGGGGCGCCGCTCACCGTTGTGGCAGCAGCGCCAACGCTCCGCGCAACTGTTGTCGGTGGCCAGTGAGTACGGATCGTTCCCGATCCTGCTGGAGACGATGCGCGAGTGTTTGCAGGACGTGTTCGACGTCCCCGGTCTGGTCGAGTTGATGACCGACATCGCGAACCGCAAGGTCCGCGTGATCGAGGTGGAGACGAACACTCCCTCACCGTTCGCCCGATCGCTGCTGTTCGGGTACGTCGCCGCGTTCCTCTACGAGGGCGATTCCCCGCTGGCCGAGCGCCGCGCCGCCGCGCTCGCCCTCGATCAGACCTTGCTCGCCGAACTGCTGGGTCAGGCCGATCTGCGCGAGCTGCTGGACTCCGCGGCCGTGGAGTCGATCGAGGCCGGCCTGCAGCGCCTCGCCGAGGACCGCCAGGCGCGAGACGTCGAGGGCGTCGCGGACCTGTTGCGGCAGTTGGGTCCCCTGCGCACGGAGGAAGTCATCGCCCGCGGTGGCACTGCGCCCTGGCTGGCGGACCTGGAGGCCGAGCGGCGCGCGATCCAAGTGCGCATCGCCGGAACCGAGCACTGGGCAGGGATCGAGGACGCCGGGCGCCTGCAGGACGCCCTCGGGGTCGCGCTGCCGGTCGGCGTCCCCGTGGCGTTCACCGAACCGGTCGCCGATCCGCTCGGCGATCTGGTCGCCCGGTACGCACGCACCCACGGGCCGTTCCACCTCGCCGACCTCGCCGCCCGCTTCGGGTTGGGCATCGCGGTCGCGAAGGCCGCGCTGGCACGCTTGGCCGCGGCCGGTCGGGTCGTGGAGGGCGAGTTCCGCCCCGGCGGTGTGGGCACCGAGTGGTGCGACACCGAGATCCTCCGCCGCCTGCGCCGTCGCTCGATCGCCGCGCTGCGCCAGGAGATCGAGCCCGTCGAACCGGCAGCGCTGGCCCGGTTCCTGCCCGCCTGGCAGCACGTCGGACCAGCCTCCCTGCACGGCCTCGACGGGCTGCTGCGGGTCATCGAACAACTCGCCGGCGCGGCTGTCCCCGCCTCCGCGTTGGAGTCGTTGGTGTTGCCCGCACGAGTCGTCGGCTACCGCCCGGATCTGCTCGATCAGCTGACGGTCGCCGGTGAGATCATCTGGTCCGGGCACGGGTCGCTGCCCGGCGACGACGGCTGGGTGTCGCTGCACCTGCCCGACACCGCTCCCCTGCTGCTACCCGAGATCGACCCCGAGGTCGCCGACGGACCACTGCACGCAGCGGTGCTGGAGGCGTTGGCCGGCGGGAACGCCCTGTTCTTCCGCAACCTCTCCGACCGCGTCGGCGCCGCCCTGTCAGGCAATGGCGTCGATACCGACGACACCACGCTCGCCACCGCCGTGTGGGACCTGGTCTGGGCGGGGCGCCTGTCCAACGACACCCTCGCGCCGCTGCGCACCCTGCTCGGCGGGCGGGGGTCGCACCGCAGCAAGGCCACCGCACCGCGGCCGCGATACACCAGTGGACGGCGCCCGAGCCTGGGCCGCCCGAGCATGCCGTCCCGCTCCGGGCCGCCCACCGTCGCCGGACGCTGGTCGCTGCTGCCCGACCGTGATCCGGACCCGACCCGTCGCGCCCAGGCCGCCGCCGAGGTCCTGCTGGACCGCCACGGCGTCCTGACCCGCGGAGCTGTGATGGGCGAACGCACCCCGGGCGGCTTTGCCGCGGTCTACAAGGTGCTCTCCGCCTACGAGGAGGCCGGGCGTTGCCGCCGCGGGTACTTTGTCGAGGGCCTCGGCGCCGCGCAGTTCGGCGCGACCGGCGCAGTCGACCGCCTGCGGGGCGGCTCGACCGAGACGGCCGACACAGCGAAGGGTCCGCGAGCGTTGGTGCTCGCCGCCACCGACCCCGCGAATCCCTACGGTGCGGCACTTTCCTGGCCCGCCCGACCGGAAGAGACCGCCTCCGGACACAAGCCCGGCCGCAAGGCCGGAGCCTTGGTGGTGCTCGTCGAGGGGCGCCTCGTCCTCTACGTCGAGCGCGGCGGTAAGACGCTGCTGACTTGGAGTCAGGATGAGACCCTCCTGCAGCCCGCCGTGGATGCGCTGGCCCTCTCCGTCCGTGAAGGTGCGCTCGGCAAGCTCACCGTGGAACGCGCCGACGGCGAGTCGGTGCACATGTCACCGTTGGTCAGCGCCCTCGAGGCGGCCGGGTTCCGCGCGACACCCCGCGGCCTGCGATTGCGCTCGTAGCGGAGCTCAGGAGAGACGCAGCAAGCCCCTTCATCCATCCTTACTTTTACGCTTTTACAGTATTGTTCGAACAAATATTCGATACTAGAATCGAGCCATGTCGGCTCCGCAGTCTCTTCCCGAAGGCTTGGCGACTCTTCCGCCCGGTCCGGAGTTGGGGGCTGCTTTCGCGTCGGTAGACCCGTCGAAGGTGTCGGGTCGCTACAGTGTCGAGTACGGGCGGGCGGTGCGGCGGCAGGAGAACGCCGCTCGGGCGGCGACGCACGCGGCGATGGTGAACATCGCGCTGCGCCGGCCCGGGCACCGGGACACCGTGGCGTTCCTGCAGATCCCGCACGACTACGCCGTGGACGAGATCGCCGCCGCGTACAGCCTCTCCCCACCGCCGCAGGCAAGGCGCTGTCGTTGGCGTGGAGCACGGTGAAGCGGCTCCCCCAACTGCACGCCGCGATGGACTCCGGACAGCTCGACGAGACCCCGGGCATGGGTCTTCGCGGAGTGGACCGAGTTGCTGGCCGACGAGCACGCCCACGCGGTGTGCGACGAACTCCTGCCCGAGGCACTGCTCGACGCCGAGGAGCCGCTGCCCACCGGCCCGCTCATCGGCGAGATCAAGAAGATGGCCATCGCACTGGACCCGACCTGGGCCGAACGCATGTACAAGGAGTCCCTGCGCAAGCGCAAGGTGCGCGGCAAGGCCAACCGGGACGGCACCGCCGACATCTACGCCCAGCAACAGGAACTGCACCGCGTCGCCACCGCCATGGGCCGGCTCAACTGCCTCGCCCGTGCCGCGAAGGCCGACGGTGACCCGCGCCCCATCGACCACCTGCGCTCGGACCTCTGCATGGGCATGCTCGACGGCACCTACGAAGGCCTCACCGACGCCCAGATCTCCGAAGCTCTCGCGGCCACCCGCCCGGTCGACGAGGAAACCGTGGCCGACACCGGCCCGTGGACCCGCACACCGGTCCGCTACGGCAACCCGGACACCGGACCCGAGGACCCCGAGCCCACGTCTTCAGCCGAGGACAACACCCCACCCGCACCCGCACCCGCACCCGCGCACCCGACCCCGGACCCGGCCCCGGCGCCCGCCCCGGTGACGCGGCCGTGGCCCTCGCGTCCGGCTTCGGCGCACCACGGCCTGCACCTGAAGGTCCGCATGACCGGCCTGCTGGGCCTGGACCGCGCCCCGGCCGAACTCGTCGGCTGGGCGCCCATCCACGGCGCCTACGGGCAGATGCTGATCTCCCTGATGGGCAGCGCCCAATGGCGCTTCGCACTCACCGACGACGACGGCCACCTCAGTTCCGGCCTCATCACCGCCCGCCCGGAAGGCTTCGAACGCCGCAACGCCCGCAATAAGGGCGTCGTCGACCTCCTCGTCCCCGCCTCACTCCTGCGGGACCTGGTCATCGGCCCCCTCGACGGCATCGAACTCGTCGAGCCCGAGCGACTCCAACGGTGGCTCCCGGTCCTCCAAGAGCTCGCCCACCACCTGCTCAAGCCGAAACTCCTGCCCGACGACAGCGACCGGCGCACCCCCGGTTCCGCGCTACGACGCGCGATTGAACTCGACCGACCCCGCTGCATCGGCGTCGGCTGCAACCGCTCGGCCCGGACCTGCGAGATGGACCATCGCCGCGACTGGGCCCTGGGCGGACCCACCAAGGACCCCAACCTCGACCCCGCCTGCGGACGCCACCACACCGTCAAGACCAAAGGCGGCTGGACCCTGCACCGCTGGGAGCGCCACAGCTACCGCTGGTGCTCACCCCTCGGCCGCGAATACACCACCACCATCCCCCGCGTCATCTGGCACGCGCCCGCTCCGTCCAGCCCCGACCTCTGGTGGGAGGACCCCGAACCCGACCTCGAGAGCGACCTCGACGCCGACGGGATCCCCTGGCAGGAATCGCAGATGTGGAAGCCGCCGAAGCCGACTCCCCCGCCACCGCCACCGCCACCGGTGACCGTCTCGGCAGCACCCTCTCGGTACGACGATCCACCGCCATTCTGATCCGCCGCATCGGCTGACGCCATGTCAAGGCGATCCCGTCCGAACGGCCGGCCTAGGCTCGCCGGAAGGGACCGGAGGGAGGGCCGATGCCGGAGGGCGACACCGTGTGGTTGGCGTGCAACCGCCTCGACGTCGCACTGGCCGGGCAGACGCTGACCGCCTCGGACTTCCGCGTTCCGCAGTACGCCTCGGTCGATCTCGCCGGTGTGACGGTGCGTCAGGTAGTGTCGCGCGGGAAGCATCAGCTGTTCCGGTTCGACAACGACCAGACGTTGCACACCCACTTCCGCATGGAAGGGTCCTGGCACATCTATCCCGCCGGTACCCGTGCGCACGGCGGGCCGGACCACCAGATCCGGATCATCCTCCATACGGAGACGACGCAGGCGATCGGCTATCGGCTGCCGGTCATCGACCTGATCCCCACCGCCGACGAGTCCGACGTCGTCGGGCACCTCGGCCCGGATCTGCTCGGGCCGGACTGGGACACCGACGAGGCGCTGCGCCGGCTGTGCGCCGACCCGGCCCGCAGCGTCGGCGAGGCGTTGCTGGACCAGCGCAACCTGGCCGGCATCGGCACGCTCTACCGCGCCGAGACGCTGTTCCTCTCCGGCGTGCATCCGCGCACCCCCGTCGCGGAGGTCAAGAATCTCGAGCGTGTGGTCGACCGCGCCCGGCGCCTGCTGGAGGCGAACAAGGAGAGACCGGAGCAGGTCTTCACCGGCGACGCGCGGCGTGGCCGCGAGAACTGGGTGTTCAACCGGGACCGGCAGCCGTGCCGCCGCTGCGGGACGCGCGTCCGCGTGGAGGAGTTCGGCCCGACCGGCCAGGAGCGCCGCAGCTTCTGGTGCCCCCGCTGCCAACCCGGTGGTAGTGATTCCGCCGGAGCTGGGTAGGCCGCGATCATGGCTCTGGCGACCTGGAAAGACCTCTGCATCGACGTCGACGACGTGGCGACCGCGAGCGCGTTCTGGTCGCGAGCCCTGGATCTGAAGCCGGACGGAACGGCGCTGCGCGGGCCGACCCTGCAGCACACGGTCTGGCTGTGCGAGGTACCGGAGCCGAAGACGGTGAAGAACCGGGTCCACCTCGACGTGCATACTCCCGACGTGCGGGAGCTGTCGTCGGCCGGGGCTCGGGTGCTGGACCCGGACAGCTTCAAGTGGACCCTCATGGCCGACCCGGAGGGCCAGGAGTTCTGCGCGTTCCTTCGCGAGGAGGTTTCGGACACCCGCCTGTACGAGCTCGGGGTGGACTGCACCGACGCGGCCGCGACGGCGACGTGGTGGGCGCAGGTGTTCGGGGTCGAGTCCGGTGGCGACGAGGACCAGGGCTGGTACTGGATCGAGAAACTGCCCGGCTTCCCCTACGACTGCATCTGCTTCTGTCCGGTGCCCGAGCCCAAGGTCACCAAGAACCGGGTGCACTGGGACGTCATCGGGGACAGCATCGCGCTGCAGGCCGCCGGCGCGAGCCTGGTGCTACCGAAGGGGGACGACCGCCGCTGGGACGTGCTCGCCGATCCGGAGGGCAACGAGTTCTGCGTGTTCGCTGCGTCGTGAGCCCCGTCGGCATGGCGCGACGCTCGGTGGGGTGCTGACGCACGACAATCGTCCGGTGTCACGATCCCGGGCGAGCGGCCCCGCAGGCGTTCTCGCGCTTTCGCTCCTACTGACCGCCTGCGGCGACTCGAGCGAGAAGTCGAGCTTCGATGACCTCCCCATCGAGCCCCTGCCGGTCGTGGCCGTCACCCCGAGCCCCACGACGGCCCCGGCGCTGTTCCCGACCGAGGCTCCCAGCCCGAGTCCGAGCCCTGAGCCGACGACCAACTCGTTGCCGAACGGCCGCCATCCCGCGTTGCTCACCGGGATCGACGTGGCGGCCTCGCGCATCACGATCGACGTCGTCCAGTTCTTCACCGGCACGGCGGCGTCCACCGCCGCCGCCGAGGACGGCGCGACGGAGGTCCCACCCCCGAACGACTACTGGGTGCGCAACTCCAATCCCCTGCTGCGCACCCTGATGATCGCTCCCGACGCCCGGATCACGGTGAACACCCTGGCGGGCGAGGAGACCGGCAACACCCGCAAGGACGTCGTCATCGACCTGCGGAAATTGGCGAGCTATCCGAGCCTGGCCGGCCGGCTGTTCTGGCTGACCGTCAGCGGCAACACGGTCACCGTGCTGACCGAGCAGTTCCTGCCGTGACCGTTCGGCGCTGAGCCGGATCAGGCCGCGACGACGATCTCGGCGGAGGCGGCGACCGGTGCGGACACCTGCGCGGAGACCGGCTCCAGCGGGCGCACGTTGCCGGCGACCGTCTCGGCGTGCGCCAGTTGGTCGGCGACCTCACGCATGAGGTCGGACATGCGGACGTCGAGAGCGTCACAGATCGAGGCGAGCAGCTCGGAGGAGGCTTCCTTCTGGCCGCGCTCCACCTCGGAGAGGTACCCGAGCGAGACCCGCGCGGAGGCCGAGACCTCACGCAGCGTCCGACCCTGGGACTGGCGGCGACCACGCAGGACGTCACCCAGCAGGCGTCGCAACAGGACCACGGCACGCCTCCGAGCCAATAGAAGTGTCACTGCGGTGCGTCTGCACCCTCGGTACAACCGTACCCCGCAACGATGCTGTGCGGGGCCCGGTCAGCGACGGTGTCGCCTACTCGGAGATAAGAACACTGCACACGCCCTACGTCATTCCGCGTCGGTCCAGGCCGTCGAGGGGTCGAGCCCGAGCAACCGACGACGCAGCAGGTCGAGCGCGTGCACGACGCTCAGCGTGCGGACGAACTCTCGTCGGGGCGGCAGGGCGAGGCGCACCACGCGCGCACCGTCGGCGTCGGCGACGGCCACGAAGACGGTGCCGACCTCGAGGTCCCCCACCGGATCCGGGCCGGCGACCCCGGTGGTCGCCAGGCCGTGCGTCGTGCCGAAACGGTCCCGGACGCAGCGGGCCAGCGCGATCGCCACGTCGGGGTCGACGGGTCCCCGCTCGGCGAGGAGGTCCGGGTCCACACCCAGGGCAGCCTTGGCCTCGGTCGCGTAGACGATCGACCCGCCGCGGAAGGTCGCCGATGCCCCGGCCGGGTCGGTGAGGGCGGCGGCGAGCATGCCGCCGGTCAGCGACTCAGCCACGGCGAGAGTTCCCTTGACCTCTCGCAGCAGGCGGTGCACGAGCACCGGCAGCGTCTCGCCGTCGCTGCTGTAGGCCGCGGGACCGATCCGGTCGCGCACCCCCTGCGCGGCGGGCTCCACGGCACCCGGCTCACCGGTGAGGCGGACCAGGACGTCACCGGGCGAGGCGAGGTAGGCGAAGGTCACGCCGGGGCTGGACTCCTCGACCTCGGCGATGGCCTGGGCGATCGCGGACTCCCCCTGCAGCGAGATCCGGATCGTCGTCGTGGTCAGCGTCGTGATGCCCACCTCGACGGCCAGCTGCGGGATCACCTGCTCGGAGAGCATCTGCACCAGTTCCCCCGGCACCCCCGGCAGTGCCCACACCACGGCACCGCCCAGTGGCATGCGCAACCCGGGCGCGCTGCCCCGCGGATTGGGGACCGGGGTCGCGCCCTCGGGGACATCGGCCTGACGCATCGCCACATCCGGGACGGTCAGCTTCCAGCCCGCGTACCGCTCGCGGATGATGTCCTCCAGCTCCGGGTCACGGTGCATCGGGACCCCTGCGGCGGCCGCCATCGCGTCGCGGGTCAGGTCGTCGCCGGTGGGACCCAGTCCTCCGCTGCACACCACGATCTGCGCACGCGCGGTCGCCGCGTTCAGCGCGGCCACGATCTCCTCGATGTCGTCCGCGACGTCGGTGACCACGGACAACTTCAGCCCGATCCCACCGAGGGCGTCGGCGACCCGTCCCACGTTGGAGTTGAGCACCAGGCCGGAGAGCAGTTCGTCGCCGACGGTGATCAGTTCCACCCGGGGCCTGGTCATGGCGTGGCGGCGGCCTGGCGCAGGCGCAGCGCGCGCATCACGTAGTCGACGCCGGTGGCCAGGGCCACGATCACGGCGGCAGTCATCAGCACGATCGCGATGTCGTGGCCGAAGCCGGTGAACGGGAGGATGTAGAAGCCAGTACCGAAGCCCAGCAGCATCGTCTTGAGCTTCCCGCCGCGGCTGGCCGGGATGACGCCGTGCCGGATGACCCAGAACCGCAGCAGGGTCACGCCGATTTCCCGGGTCAGGACCACGATCGTGACGGCCCAGCTCAGATCTCCGAGGATCGAGAGGCTGATCAGGGCCGCCCCGGACAGGGCCTTGTCCGCGATCGGGTCGGCGATCTTGCCGAAGTCGGTGACCAGGCCGCGCGATCGGGCGATGCGACCGTCGATGGTGTCGGTGAAAGCAGCGACGGCGAACACGGTCCAGGCCGTCCAGCGCCACCCGTCGGAATGACCGTCGTCGGCGAACATGACCACGAGGAACACGGGGACCAGCAGCAGCCGCACCAGCGTCAGCGCGTTCGCCAGGTTGACTGTGCGCACCGACGTGGTCGGGTCACCCAGGTGATCCTGCGTCAGCGTGCTCACCTGGCCGATGCGCGACCGCGACGAGCGAGGGACGAGTGAGGAGCCGGAGCGCTCGACTGCACCGTGACGGACTGACGTGAGGTCAGTTCGCCCGACAACGGAGACGGCGTGGCCACGAGATCCACGCCCACGTTGCCGACGACAGTGGCCTCGATCAACTCCCCGACCTGGCCGGCGGAGCCGATGAGCACGACCCCACCGTCGACCTCGGGGGCCTGGTGCGCTGCGCGACCTTCGGCCTTGGCCGGCCCGAACTGTTCCTCGCCCGGGTACTCGCCCGGCTCGAGAGCCTCGACGAGGACCGAGATGGTCTCCCCGATCCGGTCGGCGGCGCGGGCCTCGGTGAGTTCCTCGACGACGCGGGTGATGTGCTCGACGCGGGCGGCGACCTCGTCCGGATCGATCTTGTTCTCGAAACCCGCGGCCTCGGTGCCGTCCTCGTCGGAGTACCCGAACACCCCTACGGTGTCCAGGCGCCCGGCAACCAGGAACGCCTCAAGTTCAGCGAGCTCGTCCTCGGTCTCCCCGGGGAAGCCCACGATGACGTTGGTGCGGATCCCGGCCAACGGGGCCCGGGCGCGGATCGCACCGATGAGGTCGAGGAACTGGGTGATGTCCCCGAAGCGCTTCATCCGGCGCAGCACGGTGCCGGAGGCGTGCTGGAAGGAGAGATCGAAATACGGGACGACACCGGGAGTGTTCGTGAGCACGTCGATGAGGGAGGGACGCATCTCCGCGGGCTGCAGGTAGTTCACCCGGACCCGGTCGATGCCGTCGATCTCGGCCATCTTCGGCAGCAGCCGCTCGAGCAGCCGCAGGTCGCCGAGGTCCTTGCCGTAGGAGGTCGAGTTCTCCGAGACCAGCACCAGTTCCTTCACGCCCTCTGCGGCCAACCACGCCGCCTCCTCCAGGAGCTCCACCGGAGGGCGGGACAGGAACGAGCCGCGGAAGGTCGGGATCGCGCAGAACGTGCAGCGCCGGTCGCAGCCCGAAGCCAGCTTCAGCGGGGCGACCGGGCCGCCGGTGAGGCGACGACGCAGCGGCCGCGGACCGTTGCCCGGGCCGGTCCAGGACTCCAGGTCTGCGATCGCGTCACCGGTGGTGCCGTGACCAGGGGTGGACACGCCGGCCGACGCGGCCTGCCGGTCGACCGGGGTCAATGGCAGCAGCGTGCGGCGGTCCCGCGGGGTGTGCGGCGTGTGGGCGACACCGGAGCGGGCGTCGTGCAGCCGGTCGGAGATCGAGTTGTAGTCGTCGAAGGACAGGATCCGGGCCTCGGGCAGCGCGTCGGCCAGTTCGGCGCCGTAGCGCTCGGCCAGACACCCGACGGCGACGACGGCCCGCCCCGCGGCACCGTCGGTGATGTCGTTGGCGGCCAGCAGCGCATCGATGCTGTCCTTCTTGGCGGCCTCGACGAACCCGCAGGTGTTGACCACGATGACGTCGGCGAGGTCGGTGTCCTCGGACACGGTCCAGCCCGCCGCTGCGAGGCGCCCTGCCAGCTCGTCCGAGTCGACCTCGTTGCGCTGGCACCCCATGGTGACCAGGGACACGGAAGGGGCCGCGGCGTCTGGCCGAGTCGCAAGCTCCCCGGCGATGATCTCCGGCGCACGAGCCCCGGCGGCCCCGACGGTCTCCCGTCCGCGTCGACGCGGACCGGTCCGTCTGCCTGCGGCGTCAGCAGGTCGGGCACGCCGCGGTCGAGGGGTCACGAGGCACCAGCCTACGTTGCCGCAGCGTGTGCCTCCGTCCCCGGCGCACGGGTGCGGAGGTCAGCCCAGGACGTGGGCGCAGAGCAGCGCGAACGGGTACAGCGCGACGACGCCCAGCGCCCAGAGCAGGCCGCGGGTCCAGTTGAACCGACTCGGGCGCAACTGTGGCGCCGGCGGGGCCACCCGCGACGGAGCCGTGTCGGCCTGGGCCACGTCGAAGGCGACCAGCAACGGCGCCGGGTCGACGCCGACCGCGCGGGCGATGGCGACCAGCCGGCCGCGAGCGAGCACCGACGAACCGCAACTGGCGAAGTCGTCGTCCTCGAGCTCCAGCAGGCGCCCGGCGCGGATGCGCGTCGTCTGAGCCACCTCGTACGTGGTCAGCCCGGCCTCCAGCCGGGCCTCACGCAAGGCTCGCCCGATCGAGCCGTCCGGCCCGATCTCGATGGGTCGCCCCGGCGAGGGTGCTTCCCCGATCGCGACGACGGTCTCCTCGACCACGACAGGGGGCCCGAAGTCGTCCAACGCGATCTGGCCGGCCGCCCGAGGACGCGGAAGGTCACTCACTGCGCAGTCCCGCGATCACGTCGTCTGCCTCGTCCGGCGGGATCAGCACGTCACGCGCCTTGGAGCCCTCGCTGGGTCCGACGATCCCCCGACTTTCCATCAGGTCCATCAGCCGGCCGGCCTTCGCGAACCCGACCCGCAGCTTGCGCTGCAGCATCGACGTCGAGCCGAACTGAGTGGTGATCACCAGTTCCGCGGCCTGGCACAGCAGGTCCAGGTCGTCGCCGACCTCTCCCTCGATCTCCTTGGCCGGCCCGGCAACCACGGTCACGTCGTCGCGGTAGACCGCGGTCATCTGCTTCTTGCAGTGCTTGACGACCTGATCGATCTCGCTCTCGGGCACGAACGCACCCTGGATGCGGATCGGCTTGCTGGCGCCCATCGGCAGGAACAGTCCGTCGCCCTGGCCGACGAGCTTCTCGGCGCCCGGCTGGTCGAGGATGACGCGGGAGTCGGCCAGCGACGAGGTCGCGAACGAGAGCCGCGACGGGATGTTGGCCTTGATCAGGCCGGTGACGACGTCGACCGAGGGTCGCTGGGTCGCGATGACCAGGTGGATCCCGGCGGCGCGGGCCAGCTGGGTGATGCGCTGGATGTGGCCTTCCACGTCGCGCGGGGCGACCATCATCAGGTCGGCGAGC
Source organism: uncultured Actinomycetota bacterium (assembly GCA_963703165.1). GTDB lineage: Bacteria > Actinomycetota > Actinomycetes > Sporichthyales > Sporichthyaceae > JBQTKD01. The sequence goes on along the minus strand of OY969798.1, from coordinate 4,489,335 downwards.
TCGTCGACGATCACCAGCAGGTACGGGTAGGGCTTGTAGACGCGCTCGCTGCCCAGCGGCGGGACCAGGCGGCCCTCGCGGACGGCGGCGTTGAAGTCGTCGATGTGCCGGAACCCGGTGTGCTCGAGGTCGTCGTAGCGCAGGTCCATCTCCCGGGCCACCCAGCCGAGGGCGTCGGCGGCCTTCTTCGGGTTGGTGATGACGGGGGTGATGAGGTGCGGGACGCCCTCGTACGCGGTCAGCTCCACGCGCTTGGGGTCGATCAGGATCATCCGGACCTGCTCGGGGGTGGCCCGCATCAGGATCGAGACGATCAGCGAGTTGATGCAGCTGGACTTGCCGGCGCCGGTGGCACCGGCGACCAGGATGTGCGGCATCTTCGCGAGGTTGGCGCAGACGAAGCCGCCCTCGACGTCCTTGCCGAGCGCGACGACCATCGGGTGGGGCTGGTTCGACGGCCGCGGGCGAGCGGAGCACGTCGCCGAGGGTCACCCACTCGCGGTCGGTGTTCGGGATCTCCACACCGATCGCGGACTTCCCCGGGATCGGGGACAGGATCCGCACGTCCGCGCTGGCCACGGCGTAGGCGATGTTCTTGCTCAGGTTGGTGATGCGCTCGACCTTCACCCCGTGGCCGACCTCGACCTCGTAGCGGGTGACCGTCGGGCCGCGGGAGAAGCCGGTGACCTCGGCGTCGATCTCGAACTGGTCGAGCACCCCGGTCAGGGCCGCGACGACGGAGTCGTTCGCCGCGCTGCGCGCCTTGGCCGGCGGTCCGCCGCCGAGCACGGTCGGGACGGGCAGGTCGTAGACGATGTCCGAGACGTAGGCCGAGGCACCGAGGTCACCGTCGACCTGCTCGACAGCTTCCTCGACGGTCGGCTCGGCCGCCCAGACGTCGATGGCCTCGTCGACCGGCGCAGGTTCCGCGAGGCCGAGGATGAGGTCATCGAGGTCATCGGCCGGGGCGGCCGGGGCGGGGACCTTGCGGCCCCGCTTGGCCGGCGTGCTGAGGACCGGCGAATCGAACGGCACGTCGGCTTCGACGGCCACTTCCTCGGCGGCAGCCTTGCGGCGCCGACGTTTGGCCCCTCCGGCCGGAGGCCGCTGCTGACCGAGCTCGACGGGCTCCTCCTCGACCTGCCCACCGAAGTGGTCCGGCCACGACGCCCCCTCGACGTCATGATCGCCCTCAACGGCAGGCGGACCGAGCAGGGGCCCGGCGAGCACCCGCACGCGCTCCGGGATGCGGGAGATGGGAGTGGAGGTGAGGACCAGGAGGCCGAAGAACGCCACCAGACCCAACAGGAGTCCGGCCACCAGCGGCGCGGTCGCCGTGGCGAGCGGGTGGGCGGTCAGGTAGCCGATAGTTCCACCGGCGTTGCGGATGGCCTGCCGGCCCTCCTCGGGGCGCGGGCTGCCGTTCGCCAGGTGCGCGATGCCGCAGGTCCCGGCGACCAGAGCGGCCGAGCCGATGCCCAGGCGCCCGGTCTCCATGGCGCCCGCGTTGCGCAGGACGTAGACGCCGAGCGCCACGAGAGCGATCGGGGCGACCAGGCCGGGTGCGCCGAGGCTGCCCCCGACGATGGCCCGGATCCCCATGCCGACGTCGCCGCTCAGTCCCCACCACTGCGCGGCAGCGACGACGAACGCCAGGCCCAGCAGTGACAGGCCGAGGCCGTCGCGGCGGTGGGCCGGGTCGAGTTCCTTGGCGCTCTTGTTCACCTTGCGCACAGAGGCGCCCAGGGCCCGGGCAATACCGAGGTAGACGCCCTCGACCACCACCCAGAGTCCCATGACCAACCCCAGAACCGGGTTCACCTTGAGCTGGGACACGGCGATCCGCCGAGCCCGGGTCTTCTGGTTACCGGGCGGGTTCAGCACACTGCCTTCGGCCCCGTGCGCGGGCTTCGCGGGCGGCCGCTTCTTGGTCGCGGTGCCGCCTGAACTCTTCGTACGGGACGCCATGGCCGAAAACTAACTCACCTGTCACACCAGCCTCAGGTGCCACGCCGTCCCCGCGATCGAGGCGTCTCTCAGGCCTGGGCGAGCAGCTCGTTGCGCTCGAGGTCGAACTGCTCGGTGGAGAGCAGGCCGGCGGCGTAGAGCACGCCGAGCATGCGGACCTGGTCCTCGGCGGCGGCCCGCGGCCCGGGGATGACCGGGGCCTCGGTGGCGGCGGCCGCGGTGAGCATCCCCCGGTTGAGTTCGTCGGCCAGCGCCGTGGCGTGCTCGTGCCCGACGCGGAACTCGACGGCGGTCTCGGCTGCGGTCACGCCGACGACGGCCCGCTGGGCGGACGCGCGCCACACGGTCACGCTCGTCACCGTGGCCAGCTTGATGCAGCCGTTCTCGTTGCGTGCCCGACGTGCGGCCCTGCGGCCGGTCAGCTCCTCCTCAGCCCCGTTCTCGGTGGCGATGGCCTGCCATTCGATGCGGTCCTCGTGGACCGCAACCTCGGCCTCGCGACCGTTGACGTAGCCGGCGAACTTCAGCAGCGGACGCTCCATGAGTCGAGCCTCCTATTCCCTGGAACGAGTGGTGGGACCACGCTGCCTGAGCCGGGGCATGAGGAATACCCGATACCGCCGAATGCGTGACTTTGCTGCGCAAAACGACCACATCGCCGCCGACACCGAGTGACACTGAGGCATGGCGGCCTCCACGCTGCACCTGTTGCGCCGAACCACCTTCGGCGTCACGTCGAACCTGCTCGCCGACGTGCGTGCGGCCGGCGGCCGGCAGGCCTGGCTGGACCAGCAGCTCGATCCCGAGTCGATCTCCGACACTGCCTGCACGGCGGCATTGGCGACATGGCCGACGGCGTCGAGCGATCCGCCGGTCAACCACGCCGCGATGGGCCAGGGCAACTCGTTGTCCATGGAGGACGTGGTCCGGGCGACGCTCGCCCGCCAGTTGTGGTCCAAGCGGCAGCTGTTCGAGGTGATGGTTGCCTTCTGGTCCGATCACCTCAACATCACCTGCCCGAGCGGCGAGGTGTGGGCGACAAAGGCCTGGGACGACGAGCACGTCGTTCGCGCGCACGCGCTGGGCCGGTTCGAGGACATGCTCGCGGCCTCGGCCACCTCGCCGGCGATGCTGCTGTACCTGAACAACGCCGAGTCCTACGGCAAGGACGTCAACGAGAACTACGGACGCGAACTGCTCGAGTTGCACACCGTCGGACGCGACGCCGGCTACGACCACGACGACATCGTGGGCGCGGCCCGGGCGCTGAGCGGTCTGTCGGTCCGCAACCGAGGCAACGGCGGGACTCCGGTGGACTTCGGGACCTTCCACTACTTCCCCGACCGGCACTACGTCGGCCCGGTCTCGGTGCTGGGCTGGTCGCACCCCAACCCGACGGCAGCCGGCGGGATGGACGTCGCTCGATCCCTGCTCACCTATCTCTCCCGCCACCCCGCGACCGCGGAACGGATCGCCGAGAAGCTGGCGGTGCGCTTCGTCTCCGACCGCCCGCCGGCAGCTCTGGTGGACCGGCTGGCCCGGGTCTATCTCGACCACGAAACCGCGATCGTCCCGGTGCTGCGCGCACTGTTCTCCTCCCCCGAGTTCGCTGCCTCGGCCGGTGCGAAGGTGAGCCGGCCTGCGGAGGACCTCATCGGTACGTGGCGAGCCCTGGGCGCCACGCCAGTTCCGGGCTGGGTCAATCGCAACGGTGCCGTCGCGGAGCTCCGCTGGAAGCTCGCCGCGATGAACAACGCCCCGCTGGGGTGGTCGGCCCCTGACGGCTACCCGGACGTGGCCGCCGCGTGGGCAGGCACCGGACTGACATTGAGCCGCTGGAACGCCCACCTCGATGCCGCGATGCATCGCTCGAACAACGGGGTGCTCTGGCCGGACCTGGCCGCGCATCTGCTGGGTGCTCAGACACCGGCCACCCGCGACGCGGTGGTCGACCTGGTGCTGGCGAAGCTGCTGCCTGGCCACCGCGTCGCGGCTGCGCACCGCGACGCCTTGATCGCGTTCCTCGGGCCGAAGCGTCCGGAGCCCAAGAACGAAGCCGCGGACCTCAAACGGCTGCTGCCCGTCCTGGTCGCACTGGTCCTGGACAGCCCGTACTGGAGCGTGCGATGACTGCCTGCCCGGACTGCGTCGCGACGGGGGCGATGAGCCGCCGCCGTTTCCTGCAGGCGATCGGTGTCACCGGGACGGCGCTCGCGGTCGGGTCGCTGCTTCCGGCCCGGGCGGCCTACGCCGCCGGGCCGCATCGCGGACCGGTCCTCGTCGTCATCTCACTGCGGGGCGGGTTGGACGGGCTGAGCCTGGTCCCGCCGGTGGGTGACCCCGGCTACGCCCTCGCCCGACCCAGCATCGCGGTGCCGCCGAGCCTTGCCATCCCGACCGGGGACCCCAGGTTCGGTCTGCACCCGGCCCTCGCCCCCTTGAGCCCGCTCTGGAAGGCGGGCCGGTTGGCCTTCGTGCACGCCGTCGGCACCCCCGATGCCACCCGCAGCCATTTCGCGGCCACCGCCGCGCTGGAGCGGGCGGCGCCCGGCGGGAGTGTCCACAGCGGTTGGCTCGACCGTGTCGCCGCGGTCAACGGAACCGGCTCGGCGTTCGAAGCGGTCGCCCTCGGTGCCGGTGGGCGACCGGGACTGCTCACCGGGACGACCGACGTGCTGACGATGCCGTCCCTGGACGCGTTCACCCTGAGCGCCCCCGAACCGATGCGCCCCGCGATGATCGCGGCGCTGCGGGCACTGCACGACGACCCGCGCCTGCCGCACGCCGCGGCCGCGAGGACGACCCTCGACGCCCTGCGCACCATCGCCTCGGTGCGGGCCGGCAAGGACCCATGGAACGGCGCGACCTACCCGGCAGGCAATGGTCTGGCTGCCGCGTTGGCCGACGCCGCCGCGTTGATCCGCGCCGACGTCGGGTTGGCGGTGCTCGCACTCGAGGTCGGCGGGTGGGACATGCACATCGCTCTGGGCAACGCCGGCCAGGGTCAGTTCGCGTCGCTGATCGGTCAGGTGGCACAGGCAATCGCGGCCTTCGCCACCGATCTCGGCGCGGACTTCGACCGGGTGACGGTGGTGACGCTGAGCGAATTCGGCCGCCGGGTGGCGCAGAACGGCAGCGGCGGCGTCGATCACGGCCACGGCAACGCCGTGCTGCTGGCCGGCGGCGGCCTGGCGGGCGCGAAGGTGCACGGACGCTGGCCGGGCCTGGGGGCCGACGACCTTGACCACGGCGACCTGGCCGGCACCACCGACTACCGCAACGTGCTCGGCGAGTTCCTGGTCAAACGCGCCGGACTGAGCGCGAGCGCACTGTCCACGGTCTTCCCCGGTGTGCGGCCGCGGTTCGTGGGCGCCTTCCGGTGACGGTGCGACAGGTCGTGGAAGAGTGCGGGCACCAGCCGTCCCACCCGAGGGAGACGCGTCGTGTTCGGACCCATCGTCGTCGGCACCGACGGCTCCGCCACCGCCTCCGCCGCCGTCCGTAAGGCGGCGGCCCTGGCGCAGGCACTGTCCTGCGACCTGCACATCGTGAGCGCGTTCCGCTCCGCCTCGTCCACGCTGGCCGCCATGGGTCCCGAGGGGGCCGACATCGCCGGCCTCGCCCAGGGCGCGGACATCGAGATCAAGGCGGACGTCGAGATCATGCTCGACGACCTTCAGGCGCAGTTGGTCGCCTCCGGGGTGAAGGTCAGCACACACGCGGTCGGCCGCGACCCCGCCGCCACCCTCGTCGAGGTCGCGAAGACGCAGGGCGCCGGGCTGATCGTCGTCGGCAACAAGGGCATGCAGGGCGCGAAGCGCATGCTCGGCAGCGTGCCGAACTCTGTATCCCACCACGCGCCGTGCGACGTGCTGATCGTCAGGACGACCTGAGGACGGCCGACCCGAGCGACGTCAGACGATGACGACGACCGGCACGATCATCGGCCGGCGACGGTAGGTCTCGTTCACCCAGCGACCGACCACGCGGCGCACGATCTGCTGCAGCGTGTGCTCATCGGACACCCCGTCCTCGGCAGCCTTCTGCAGCGCTTCCACGAGCCGGGGCAGGACCGCCTGGAGAGCCTCGTCGTTGATGCCGGAACCGCGGGCGGAGACCTCCGGTCCCCCGGTGATCTTGCCGTTGTTCGCGTCGACCACGACGAACACCGAGACGAAGCCCTCCTCGCCGAGGATCCGACGGTCCTTCAGCGAAGCCTCGGTGACGTCGCCGACCGACAGGCCGTCGACATAGATGTACCCGCAGGACACCGCTCCGGAGATCTTCGCGATCCCGTCGACGAGGTCGACGACGACGCCGTCCTCGGCCATGACGACCCGCTCCCGCGGGACGCCGGTGAGCACGGCAAGGTCCGCGTTGGCGAGGAGGTGCCGCGGCTCCCCGTGGATCGGCATGACCTGCCGCGGCTTCACGAGGTTGTAGAGGTAGATCAGTTCGCCGGCCGACGCGTGACCGGAGACGTGCACCAGCGCGTTGGACTTGTGCACCACGTGCGCGCCGAGGCGGGTCAGGCCGTTCACGATGCGGAAGACGTCGGTCTCGTTGCCGGGGATCAGTGAGGACGCCAGGATCACCGTGTCGCCGGGGACGATGCGGATCGCGTGGTCGTTGTTGGCCATCCGGGACAGGGCGGCCATCGGCTCGCCCTGCGACCCGGTGCACATCAGCACGACCTTCTCCGCCGGCATGTCGTCCATGGCCTTGGCGTCGATCAGCAGACCCGGCGGCACTTTCAGGTAGCCCAGTTCGCGGGCCACGGCCATGTTGCGCACCATCGAGCGGCCCACCAGAGCGACCTTGCGGCCGTGCGCGTGCGCGGCGTCGTAGACCTGCTGCACGCGGTGCACGTGGGAGGCGAAGCTCGCGACGATGATCCGCTGCTTGGACTTGCGGAACACGGTGTCGAGCACCGGGGCGATGTTGCGCTCGTGCGGGATGAATCCCGGCACCTCGGCGTTGGTGGAGTCGACCATGAACAGGTCGACACCCTCGGCGCCGATGCGTGCGAAGGACGGCAGGTCGGTGAGGCGGCCGTCGATCGGCAGCTGGTCCATCTTGAAGTCGCCGGTGTGCAGCACCAGCCCGGCCTCGGTGCGGATCGCGAGCGCGAGCGCGTCCGGGATGGAGTGGTTGACCGCGATGAACTCGCACTCGAACGGCCCGAGCCGCTCGATGTCGCCCTCGGTCACCTGCAGCGTGTACGGGCGGATCCGGTGCTCGTGCAGCTTCGCCTCGATGAACGCCAGCGTCAGCTTCGAGCCGATCAACGGGATGTCGGGCTTACGGCGCAGCAGGTACGGAACGGCGCCGATGTGGTCCTCGTGCGCGTGGGTGAGCACGATCGCGTCGACGTCGTCGAGCCGATCCTGGATGGAGCTGAAGTCCGGCAGAACCAGGTCGACGCCGGGCTGGTGCGACTCGGGGAACAGGACGCCGCAGTCGACGATGAGCAGTCGACCCTCGTGCTCGAAGACGGTCATGTTGCGACCGATCTCGCCCAACCCGCCCAGCGGGGTGATGCGCAGTCCGCCGGCGGGAAGCGGGGGTGGCGGGCCTAGATCGGGATGGGGATGGCTCATGCGGGAACGACCTGTCTGGCGATTGTGTGACTCATGCGTTGAGGGCCACTCCGCCGGCAGCAAGGTCGAGCTTCAGCTGCTCGACCTGCGCCTCGGAAGCGGCGATGAGCGGGAGCCGCACGGGGCCCCCGGGGCGCCCCTGCAGGGCGAGCGCGGCCTTGGTCAGGATGACGCCCTGGGTTCGGAAGATGCCGGTGTAGATCGGCAGCAGATCCCGGTGGATCGCGGCAGCGTGGGTCACCTCGCCGGCGACGTAGGCGTCGACCATTTCGCGCAGTTGCGGGCCGACGAGGTGTCCGACCACGCTGACGAAGCCGACGCCGCCGATGGACAGCAGCGGCAGGTTGAACAGGTCGCTGCCCGAGTAGTAGGCGAGATCGGTCGCGGCGAGCACCATGCTGGAGGCGCCCAGGTCGTCCTTGGCGTCCTTCACGGCCACGATTCGCTCGTGCTGCGCCAAGCGGATCAGTGTCTCGGTGGCGATGGGCACCCCACTTCGGGCGGGGATGTCGTAAAGCATCACCGGCAGGCCGGTGGTGTCCGCGACCGTGGTGAAGTGCTGGTACAGGCCCTCCTGCGGGGGCTTGTTGTAGTACGGCGTCACGACCAGCAGCCCGTGGACCCCGGCCTTCTCGGCCTGTCGGGCCAGCTCACAGGTGTGCCGGGTGTCGTTGGTGCCGACACCCGCGACCACGTGGGCCCGGTCCCCCACGGCCTCGACGACCGCTCGCAGGACGCGTTCCTTCTCGGCGTCCGAGGTGGTCGGCGACTCCCCGGTCGTCCCGTTGATCACCAGCCCGTCGTGGCCGTTGTCGACCAGATCGGTGGCCATCTTGGCGGCACCGTCGAGGTCGAGGTCGCCGTTCGAGTCGAACGGGGTGACCATCGCGGTGAGGACGCGGCCGAACGGTGTCGCTGACATGGGGTCCAAATTATCCGACGAAGTGATGGCGCACTGCGCCAACGGGCATCAAGGAGCGACGCGTCCCTGGTCGCAGAAGGCGCCGTGCGTGAGCGGCATCAGGCCCGCCCAGTACTTCTCCATCTCCTCGGCGACCATCTCGATCTCGCGCTGCGGGAACGAGGGGACCTTCGCCGCCTCGTTCTTGGTGCGCAGCGACAGGAAGTTCATGAGGGCTCGGGAGTTCATGGTCACGTACATCGAGGAGTACGTGGTCACGGGGAGCACGATGCGGGCGACCTCGCGCGCGACGCCCGCCTCGAGCATCTCTTGGTAGGCCGCGTACGCCTGCCGGCAGGACTCCTGGGTGGCCCGCACGACGACCTCGTGCTGCTCGGGCGTGCCGTCGACGAACGTGTACGCCCCGGGCTTGCCCTCCTGCTTGAGCTTGCGCTCGGGACCCGGCACGTAGAAGACGGGCCGCAGTTCCCTGTAGCGCCCGCTCTCCTCGTTGTATGAGGCAACCCTGTGCCGCATGAACTCGCGGAACACGAAGATCGGCGCCGAGACGAAGAAGGTCATCGAGTTGTGCTCGAACGGCGACCCGTGCCGGTCCCGCATCAAATAGCGGATCAGACCCTGGGACCGGGAGGCGTCGCCGTCGACGTCCTCGAGCGACTGCTCGCCCTTTGTCGAGACGCGGGCTGCGAAGAGCACGTCCGCGTCGGAGGCGTTGGCCTTGACCAGTTCGACGGTCATGTCGCTGCGGAAGGTGATGCCGTCGGATTCCACGGTGCTCACCCTTGCATCCTCGCGTTGGACCGTCGTCATCCGCCCCGTGCCTCCCGCTCGATTCGATCTAATCGCACAGCATGACGGGCGGCTCCGACAGTTTGTCGGCGCCGCCCGTCAGGGCTGACTAGTGGTGGTTGCGGCGGCGGCGCGTCACGAAGGCCGCAGCAGAACCGGCAAGCAGCAGGCCGAGGCCCGTGACGGCCATGTCCTGCGCCATGTCGCCGCCACCGGTCTTCGGCAGCACGCGCTTCGGCGGCTGCGCCTTGGCGAAGCGCGCGCCCACGCAGTTGGTCTCGCTGACGATGACGTCGACGCCGACCAGGCCGTCGATGTCGTCATCGTCATCGGCCGCCGGCGCCGCGACGCGGGCCTCGGTGCGCTCGGTGGCGCGCAGAACGGCACCGTCGCCCTTGTTCGCGGCGGTGCGCTGCGCGCGGTCGTTCTCCGCGGTCTGCGCAGCGACGGCCTTCTGCTCGGTCCGGGTGGCCTGCTCTGCGGCGATCGCCTGGTCGGCGTGGTCCGCGCGCTCCGCCTGGGTGGCGTCGGCCTGCGTGGCCGGCGCCTGGACGGTGTCGGTGCGGCCCTGGGCGGTGGAGCCCTCGGCGCGCGCCGCGGCGGCAGCCTCGGCGGCCTGCTGCTCCGACGTCGCGGACTGTGCCTCAGCGGGCTTGGCGCCACGCTCGGCGCGGTCGGAGAGCTGACGCTCGGCCGCAGCCTGATCGGCGGCGGACTGACGAGCCACCGCGGCCTCGTCGGCCTTGCTGACGCCGGTGTTCTCCGCGGCGGTCTCCGTGCGGGCATGCTCGCCGGCGACAGAGGCCTCCTCGGTCGAGGTGGCGGCCTTCGGGGCGGCAGCCTTGCGGGAGCTCGCCGTGACTTCGGCCTTGTCCGCCTTGGCGACCTTGGCGGTCTTGGTCGCGACGGTCTTGCTGCGCACGCTGCGGTCCGCCTGGGCGCCGCCCTGCGGCGCGACGGTCTTGGTGGTCTTGGTGAGCAGTTCGTCCAGGGTCTGGCCGGTCGCGGCCTCCACCGTGGCCGTGAGCTGCTGCGCGACCTGACGGACGGAGGCGAGAGCCGACTTCAGGGCCGCACCCAACGCGTCGGGGGCGATGACCAGGTTGATATGCAGCGCACGGACCTGGATGCCGCCGCCGTCGAGCTTGTTCTGCTCGTCGATGACGATGGAGCCCTTGAGGAGCGCCTCGAGCTCCTTCGGGATGTCGATGCGGAAGTTGGGGCCCGGGTCGACGGGGATCTTGGTGCCGAGCAACTCCAGGCCCACGACCTGCGAGTCGCCGGCCAGCTTGAGGCGGTCCGCGGTGCAGTCGGAGTTGAGCACGGCCGCGCCGACCAGGTTGCCCAGCAGGTTCAGGCCTGCGGTGCTCGCGTTGGCGGCGAACTTCTGGTCCTTGATGCCCGCGGAGGCGTTGAGCACCTTCAGCGTGGCGACGTCCTTGAGCTCACCCGGCAGGCCGAGGAGGTTCTTGTCGCCACCGGTCGGGAACGTCACGACGTCGGGCAGCATCAGGTCGAGGAGCGTCTCCCCGCCGAGCGCGACGCGCGCCTGAAGGGCGAAAGCCGCTCCCTTGTACTTGGGCTCGTCAGCAGCGGGGGCCGCGTTGGCAGGTGCAGCCACGGCGACTCCGGCCAGGAGTGCCGGAACGGCAGCGGCCGCAACGAAACGGCGGGGGGCACGCAGCGACATGAGGTCAACCTCGTGGGTCATGGCGAAATAACGCCTCGGGGTGGGTAGGGGGACGATACCGGCGAATCCCACCGGCATAGGCCGCGAAAAGGGTCGGCAAAGGCAAAACGGGCGGAACTCACAATCAAAGTGATGCGCCCTCAGTTACCAATGTTTCCCGTGGGACATTTGGGATTATTGGTGCAAAGCAGGCTTGAGATGCCTACCCCATAAGCCCTTCGCTCATTCCAGGTCCAAGAAGTACTCCAGGCCCACCGTGAGACCCGTGGCGCCGCCGGCCACCTTGCGGATTCCGAGCAGTACGCCGGGCATGAACGAGGACCGGTGCAGGGAGTCGTGGCGGATCGTCAGCGTCTCCCCCTCGGCCCCGAACATCACCTCTTGGTGCGCGACCAGCCCGCGCAGGCGTACCGCGTGCACCCGCACCCCCTCGGCGTCGGCGCCCCGGGCACCTTCCAGGCCGGTGCGGGTCGCGTCCGGTGAAGGGCCCAGTCCGGCCTCGCGGCGCGCTGCGGCGATGAGCTCCGCGGTGCGACCCGCGGTGCCGCTGGGGGCGTCGGCCTTGTCCGGGTGATGCAGCTCGACGATCTCGACCGACTCGAAGAACCGGGCCGCAGCAGCCGCGAAGCGCATCATCAGCACCGCGCCGATGCCGAAGTTCGGAGCGATGAGCACCCCGACACCGGGACCGGCGTCCAGCCAACCGCGCACGGTGGCCAGTCGCTCGGCATCGAAGCCGGTGGTCCCGACGACCGCGGAGATGCCGTTGGCGATCGCGAACTCCAGGTTCCCCATCACCACACCGGGATGGGTGAAGTCGACGATCACCTGCGCGCCGGCGTCGACGATCGCACCGATCGGATCGTCCTGATCCACCTGCGCGACCAGGGTCAGGTCAGCGGCCCCCTGGACCGCCCGGCAGGCCTCCTGGCCCATCTTCCCGGCCGAGCCGAGCACAGCGACGTTGATCGTCATGCCCGCATCCTTGCGCACCGCCACGAGCGCGAAGAACTAGGCCGCGAAGGTGCGGTCCGGCTTGAACGGTCCGACGACGGTCAGCGTGCGCGGCGACGCGAGAAGTTCGGCGGCCAGGGCGCGCACGTCGTCCGTGGTGACGGCGTCGATGCGGGACAGCACCTCGTCGATCGGGAGCAGCTCGCCGTAGGCCAATTCGGCCTTGCCCAGCCGGTTCATCCGGGACCCGCTGTCCTCCATGTTGAGGACGATGGAGCCCTTGAGCTGGCCGGCGCCGCGGAGCAATTCGTCGTCGGTGATGCCGTCGGCTGCCACCTTCGCGAGCTCGTCGCGGCAGACGTCGAGGACCTGGTCGATCTTCTTCGGCAGGCAGCCGGCGTAGACGCCGAACATGCCGGCGTCGGAGTACTGGGTGGCGAAGCTGTAGACGGAGTACGCCAGGCCGCGCTTCTCGCGGACCTCCTGGAACAGCCGCGAGCTCATCCCGCCACCGAGCGCGGTACTCAGGACCCCGAGCGCGAAGCGGCGCGGGTCGGTACGGATCAGGGCCGGGACGCCGAGCACCAGGTTCGCCTGCTCGCTGGGGCGACCGAATACCTGCACGCCGGGCGCGGGTCGCTGCAGCTTGCCCGCCGCCCGCGGTGCGGTCGGCACGGTCCCGTCGGTCCCCAACGCGCCGGCGGCGCGGAACGCCTTCGTGACGGCCTTGACGACCTCGCGGTGCGTGAGATTCCCCGCGGCGGTGACGACGATGTTCGGCGCGGTGTAGCGGCGCTTGTAGTAGTTCGCGATCGTGGCGCGCGACAGACCCTCGATCGAGTCCTCGGTACCGAGGATCGGGCGTCCCAGCGGCGAGCCCGCGAGCATCTGCGAGGCGAACTCGTCGTGCACCGCATCGGTGGGGTCGTCCGCGTGCATCGCGATCTCTTCGAGGATCACCTCACGCTCGCTCTCCACGTCGGCGGACGCGATCAACGAGGAGGTGACCATGTCGACGATCACGTCGATGGCCAACGGCAGGTCCCGGTCCAGGACCCGCGCGTAGTAGCAGGTGAATTCCTTGTCGGTGAACGCGTTCATCTCGCCACCGACGGCATCCACGGCGGCGGAGATGTCCAACGCGCCACGACGCTTCGTGCCCTTGAACAACAGGTGCTCGAGGTAATGCGTGCAGCCGGCCTGGGTACGGGTCTCGTCGCGGGAACCGACGCCCACCCAGATCCCGAAGGTCGCCGAGCGGACCGAGGGCATCTCCTCGGTCAGGATCCGCAGACCCCCCGGCAGCACCGTGCGTCGAATGCCGCCGGAATCGGGCCCGGCGGGCAGCAGCGTCCGGGTGGACCCCGGACGCTGCTGACCAACCGTCAGATTTGCTGCAGTCACTCGGCTGCTTCGTCGGCGTCGCCGTCGGAACCGGCGGCCTCGCCCTCCACGACCGGCACGAGCGAGAGCTTGCCGCGCTGGTCGATCTCGGCGATCTCGACGAGCATCTTCGCGCCGACGGCGACGATGTCGTCGACGTTGTCGACGCGCTTGCCGCCGGCCAGCTTGCGCAGCTGCGAGATGTGCACGAGGCCGTCGCGACCAGGGACCAGGGAGACGAAGGCACCGAAGGTGGTGGTCTTGACGACCGTGCCCAGGTACCGCTCGCCGACCTCGGGCATCGTCGGGTTCGCGATCGCGTTGATCGTGTTCCGAGCCGCCTCGGCCGCCGGTCCGTTGGTGGCGCCGACGTAGATGGTCCCGTCGTCCTCGATCGAGATCTCGGCACCGGTGTCGGCCTGGATCTGGTTGATGATCTTCCCCTTCGGGCCGATCACCTCGCCGATCTTGTCCACCGGGATCTTGATCGTGATGATGCGCGGCGCGAACTCGCTCATCTCGTCCGGGCCGTCGATGGCTTCCTGCATGACATCGAGGATGTGCAGTCGGGCCTCGCGGGCCTGGGTGAGCGCACCGGTCAGGACCGAGGAGGGGATGCCGTCGAGCTTCGTGTCCAGCTGAAGGGCCGTCACGAAGTTCTTGGTGCCGGCGACCTTGAAGTCCATGTCGCCGAACGCGTCCTCGGCGCCGAGGATGTCGGTGAGGGTGACGTACTCGCCGCCCTCGAACACCAGACCCATCGCGATGCCGGCGACCGGGGCCTTGAGCGGGCAACCGGCGTTCAGCAGCGACAGGGTCGAGGCGCAGACCGAGCCCATCGACGTCGAGCCGTTGGAGCCGAGGGCCTCGGACACCTGACGGATCGCGTAGGGGAACTCCTCGCGCTTGGGCAGCACGGGCAGGATCGCCCGCTCGGCCAGCGCGCCGTGACCGATCTCGCGGCGCTTGGGCGAACCCACGCGGCCGGTCTCGCCGGTCGAGTACGGCGGGAAGTTGTAGTTGTGCATGTAGCGCTTGCGGGTCTCCGGGTTGAGCGTGTCGACCATCTGCTCCATGCGGAGCATGTTCAGGGTCGTCACACCCAGGATCTGGGTCTCGCCGCGCTCGAACAGCGCCGAGCCGTGCACGCGCGGGATGACCTCGACCTCGGCCTGCAGCGAGCGGATGTCCCGCAGTCCGCGGCCGTCGATGCGGACCTTGTCCTTGACGATGCGCCCGCGAACGGTCTTCTTGGTGACCGAGCGGAAGGCCGCGGAGATCTCCTTCTCGCGACCCTCGAACTGGGCGGCGAGCTTGGCCTTGGTGTCGTCCTTGATGCGGTCGAGCTCGGTCTCACGCTCGACCTTGCCGGCGATCGCCATCGCGGTGGCCAGCTGGCCACTCGACTGCGCGGTGACTGCCTCGTACACGTCGTCCTGGTAGTCCAGGAAGATCGGGAACTCGGCGGTCGGCTTGGCGGCCTTGGCGGCCACCTCGAGCTGCGCCTTGCACATCTGCGCGATGAACGGCTTGGCGGCCTCGAGACCGGCGGCCACGACCTCCTCGGTCGGCGCGGTGGCGCCCTCCGCGATCAGGTCGATCGTCTCGGTGGTGGCCTCGGCCTCCACCATCATGATCGCGACGTCGCCGTCCTCGAGGACGCGACCGGCGACGACCATGTCGAAGACGGCCTTCGCGAGCTCGGAGTGGCGCGGGAAGGCAACCCAACGGTCGCCGATGAGCGCGACGCGCACGGCGCCGATCGGGCCGGAGAACGGGATGCCGGACAGCTGCGTGGACATCGAGGCGCCGTTGATGGCGATGACGTCGTAGAGGTCGTCGGGGTTGAGCGCCATGACCGTCTCGACGATCTGGATCTCGTTGCGCAGACCCTTCGCGAAGGTCGGGCGCAGCGGCCGGTCGATGAGGCGGCAGGTGAGGATCGCGTCCTCGGACGGCCGGCCCTCGCGGCGGAAGAACGAGCCGGGGATGCGTCCCGCGGCGTACATGCGCTCTTCGACGTCGACGGTCAGCGGGAAGAAGTCCAGGCCCTCACGAGGCGACTTGCCGTGCGTGGTGGCGGACAGAACCATGGTGTCGCCGTCCAGGTAGACGGCGCACGAACCGGCAGCCTGCATGGCCAACTTGCCGGTCTCGAAACGGACGGTGCGGGTGCCGAACGGACCGTTGTCGATCCGGGCTTCGGCGAAAGTGATCTCGGGACCCTCCACGGGCGCCCCTCCTCTTTGTTGGCGGAGGGGCCGGGTGCGCGACGTCCACGACCGGCCTTCGATCGAGGCTCACGGAGGATTCCGTCGAGACGGATCCGGGGGCCACTACCGAGGACCGGGGCGGGGAATGTCCCGCTGACCGACCCCTCCTTCGGTAAGTACAGACTCCCGGGTGCGCTATCGGCGCAGGCCGAGCCGTTCGATCAGGACGCGGTAACGCGCGATGTCGGTGGCGGCCAGGTACTTCAGCAGCCGACGACGACGACCGACGAGCAGCAGCAGGCCGCGCCGGCTGTGGTGGTCGTGCTTGTGCTTCTTCAGGTGCTCGGTGAGGTCGGTGATGCGCTTGGTGAGCATCGCGACCTGGGCCTCCGGGGAGCCCGTGTCGTTCTCGGACAGGGCGTACTCGGCCAGGATCGTCTTCTTCGTAGCTGAATCGAGCGGCATAGCGGTGCCTCACGGCTCCTTCGGGGTCGTTGCGCGGCGCACCGGGGCAGGTCCACCCGGGCACTATCGTTCCGCGGCCGATCAAACGGCGGCGCTCAGGCTATCAGCGTGGCGCCGCAGGTCCGTCATCGGCGCGAGCCCACGTCTGTGCAGGTCAGTCGGTGAGTAGCGCGTCCAGGTTGCGCAGGCCGACGTGCCACGCGTGCTCGTGCTCGCGGGCGGCCTTGTCGGTGAGGAAGCCGGCCTGACTCAGACGCACGTGGGTGCCCGATCCCAGCGGCTTCAGCTCGATGCTCAGCACAGTCTCCGCGCCGCCGGTCCCCGAGGGCCCGGTCACCCAGGTCAGCACGACCTTGCGGTCCGGCTCGAGCACGAGGAACCGCCCGTAGTGGTGGTAGCGACGGGAGTTGAAATCGGTCTCGAAGTAGAACGGAGCGCCGACCTCGACCCGCATCAGGATCCTGCCGGGCGCGGCCAGCCAGTTGCCGAACTCGACGGTCCACATCCGGTAGATGGCCTCGGGCGGCGCCACCATGTCCCGCTCGGCGGTCAGGTTGTGCGGGCGCCCGGACAGATCGGGCCAGGGAATGCCACCGCTGCTCACGTGCCGTTCCCTCCCTCTTTCAGCCTGTCCTCGCTGTCCCAGTCGACCATGTTCGGCCGGTCCGCGCAGTCAGATCCTGCCTGGTGGGACCGTCGGAGCGAACGTCCGGCGCGCAACGCGGGCCCTCGCGCTGTCGCGCTGCCGGCGACACATGGCAGCATCGGAGGTGTTCCGGGTGCAGTGCAAGAGAACGCCGCGGTGGGCCGGACGCTCAGGAGATCAGTGGACACGGCTCAGACGCACGGCACGGACCGACCCGTCCAGGTGCTTCTCATCGAGGACGACTTCGGCGACGCCACCCTCGTCCAGGACATGCTCGAGTTGGCCGCCCCCTGGATGACGGTCACCTGGGTGCAATCCATTCATGACGCGCTCCCGCACCTCGAAGGCCCCAAGGGCTGCGTCCTGCTCGATCTCCAACTGCCCGACGCGGTCGGCTTCTCCGGCCTCGACGCGGTGCTGAAGGCCGCCCCGCGAGCCGCGGTGGTCGTGCTCACCGGATTCACCGACCATGCCCGTGGCGTGGAGGCGGTCTCGCGCGGAGCCCAGGACTACCTCGTCAAGTCGTCCGTGGAACCCGAGCTGCTCGCCCGCACCATCCGCTACGCCATGGAACGGCGCGCGGCCGAGGACACCGCCCGCGAATTGACCGAGTCCCGTGCCCGGGCGACCGAGAACGCGCGCCTGGAGCGCGGGTTGCTCCCCCGCGCGATCACCCACGACGACTCGTTCGCGGTGACCGTCCGCTACCGGCCCGGCCGCAACCGGGCCCTGCTCGGTGGGGACTTCTACGACGTCGTCCAGTGCGAGGACGGCACGATCTACGCGCTGATCGGCGACGTCTGCGGCCACGGCCCGGACGAGGCGGCGCTCGGCGTGTGCCTGCGCGTGGCCTGGCGCACCCTGGTGCTCTCGGGTACCGACGAGAAATCGATCCTGCCCCTGCTCGATCAGGTGCACGGTCACGAGCGGGACGAGCCGTGGATCTTCGCGACGGTGTGCATGATGCGCATCGCGTCCGATCGGACCTCCGCCCGCCTCTACCTGGCCGGGCACCCCGCCCCGCTGGTGCTCGGCCGCGAGTCCCTCGCGATCCCCGCCGGCCCCCCGTTGGGCATCGTCGACGACTACGTGTGGGCCGCCGAGGAGGTCGCGCTCCCCGAGGGCTGGCAGGTCGCCCTGTTCACCGACGGCATCTTCGAGGGCATGACGGAGCCCGGGTCCGAGAGTCGCCTGGGGATCGAGGCCGTGGCCGACCTCATGCGCGAGCTGCGCGCCAAGCACGAGGACCCGACGCAGTGGATCGACGCGGTCATCGAGCAGGTGGTGGCGTGCAACGGCGGACCGCTCAGCGATGACCTGGCCGTCGTGGTGCTCAGCCACACCGGGCGCGAGCTCCCTTGAGGTCGACGCCGGGGGGCTCCACCCTGCGGACCCGGCTGCGGCTGGTGCTGATCATCGCCGCCCTGCTGTTCACCGCCGGGGCCGTGACCACGCTCGGCGCACTGAGCGACCTCGAGAACGACAGCAAGGCACTGGCCGACCGGTTCAGTCCGTCGCGGCTGCAGGCCGCGAATCTGCGCTCGGCGTACCTCGACCAGGAGACCGGCATCCGCGGCTACGCGATCGGCCGGGATGAAGCCCTGCTCGCCCCGTACGAGTCCGGGCAGCGCGCCGAAAAGGCGGCCGAGGCAGCGATCCGCCGGTTGGATCCCAGCGCCGCGGTCGACGCCCGGCTGACCGCGGTCACCGACGCCGCCGAGGCCTGGCGAACGAAATTCGCCGATCCGGCGATCAAGAAGGTGCGCGCGACCCCCAGCACCAAGGCCCTCGCCATCAAGAACCAGGACGAGGGCAAGGCCCTGTTCGACGTGGTGCGCCTCGAACTCGGCGGGCTCACCGATCTGCTCAGCACCGAACGGGCGGCCGCTCGCGACCGCCTCGGCGAGGGGCTGGATCGCATGACGATCCTGGCCGTGACGACCTTCGCGCTGCTCATCGCCGCCGGACTCGCGCTGTGGTGGGCCCTGCGACGGTTCGTGCTGCGCCCGGTCGACCGGTTGGCCGTCGAGACCCGCACGGTTGCCGACGGCGAGTTCGACCACACCGTGGACATCGCGGGACCGGCGGAGATCCAGGCGCTCGCGGGCGACATCGAGACCATGCGCGTGCGCATGGTCACGGCGCTGGCGGCGTCCCGCACCGCCGAGGCCGAGGTCCGCGCGGCCGGCGCGGAGCTGGCGAATCAGGCCGAGGATCTGAAGCGGTCCAACGACGAGCTGGAGCAGTTCGCGTACGTCGCCTCGCACGACCTGCAGGAGCCACTGCGCAAGGTCGCGAGCTTCTGCCAGATGCTGCAGCGGCGCTACTCCGGGCAGCTCGACGAGCGCGCGGATCAGTACATCGAGTTCGCCGTCGACGGCGCCAAACGAATGCAGCAGCTGATCAACGACCTGTTGGCCTTCTCCCGCGTCGGACGGACCTCGGAGCGCATGACCACGCTCGACAGCACTGTGGTCGCCGAACGGGCCATGTCCGCGCTGGCCGCCGCGCGCGAGGAGTCAGGCGCGCAGATCGAGATCGGCGAACTCCCGACAGTCACCGCGGACGAGACCCTGCTGGCCCAGTTGTTCCAGAACCTCGTCGGCAACGCCATCAAGTTCCGCGACCCCGACCGCGTTCCGCACGTGCGCATCGACGCCGTGCGCGAGGACGAGGGCTGGCATTTCACCTGCACGGACAACGGGATCGGCATCGAGCCGGAGTACGCCGATCGGGTCTTCGTGATCTTCCAGCGGCTGCATGCCAAGGACCAGTACGTCGGCACCGGGATCGGACTGTCGTTGTGCAAGAAGATCGTCGAGTATCACGGCGGCCGCATCTGGCTCGAAACCGACCGACCGCCGGACTCCCAGGGCGCCGTGGTGCACTGGACGCTGCCGGCCGCCGACGAAGGAGTGACCCACTCGTGATGGCACGACTGATCGAGGTGCTGCTGGTCGAGGACGATCCAGGTGACGTCCTGATGACGCAGGAGGCCTTCGCCGAGCACAAGGTGACGAACAACCTGACGGTGGTCAACGACGGTGTCGAGGCGCTGGCCTATCTGCGCCGCGAGGGCCAGTACTCCGAGGCCGCGACGCCGGACCTGATCCTGCTCGACCTCAACCTGCCGAAGAAGGACGGGCGCGAGGTCCTCGCCGAGATCAAGAGCGACGAAGCCCTGGCCCTCATCCCCGTCGTGGTGCTGACGACCTCCGGCGCGCACGACGACGTGATCGCCAGCTACCGCCGCCACGCGAACGCCTACGTCACCAAGCCGGTGGACTTCGAGCAGTTCATCAAGGTCGTCCGCCAGATCGACGACTTCTTCGTCGGCGTCGTGAAGCTCCCGCGCGGCTCCTAGACAGGCAGGTCCACGTGGCGACGCAGAATCCGAACGATCATGAAGTCAGTGCAACTCGACCGCATTAGTTTGCAATGACGTTCCGTCGATCTGCTGCGACGATGCAGGTCAGGAAGTCCGGCCCCACCAGGAGGCGCGCGTGACCACCGAGGCATTCGTCTACGAGGCGATCCGGACCCCGCGCGGGCGGGGCAAGAACACCGGGTCGCTCTACACGGTCAAGCCGGCCAACCTCGTCGTCGGACTGGTCGACGAGCTGCGCCGCCGACACCCCGGCCTGGACACGGACCGGATCGATGACCTCGTCCTGGGCTGCGTCACCCCGATCGGCGACCAGGGCATGGACATCGCCAAGACCGTCGCGCTGTTCGCAGGGCTGCCCGAGACCGTCGCCGGTCTGCAGATCAACCGGTTCTGCGCCTCCGGCCTCGAGGCCGTGAACCTGGCCGCACAGAAGGTCCGCTCGGGTCTGGAGGACTTCGTGCTCGCCGGCGGCGTCGAATCGATGTCGCGGGTGAAGATGGGCTCCGACGGTGGCGCCTGGGCGATGGACCCGGAGATCAATTACGAGACCTACTTCACCCCGCAGGGCATCGGCGCGGACCTGATCGCGACCCTCGAGGGCTTCTCCCGCACCGACGTCGACAACTTCGCGCTGCGCTCGCAGGAGCGCGCCGCCAAGGCCTGGGCCGATGGGGCTTTCTCCCGCTCGGTCGTCCCGGTGCTCGACCGCAACGGCGTCGTGCTGCTCGACCACGACGAGTTCATCCGCGCCGACACCACCCTGGAGGGCCTCGCCTCACTGAGCCCGTCCTTCGAGATGATCGGCGAGCTCGGCGGCTTCGACGCCGTGATCCTGCAGAAGTACCACTGGATCGAGAAGGTCAACCACGTCCACCACCCGGGCAACTCCTCCGGGATCGTCGACGGCGCCGCCCTGGTGGCCATCGGCACCGAGGCCATCGGCAACGAGCTCGGCCTGGTCCCCCGCGGTCGGATCGTGTCCACGGCCGTCAGCGGATCCGACGCCGCGATCATGCTCACCGGCCCGGCCCCGGCCAGCCGCAAGGCCCTGCTGCGAGCCGGCCTGTCCATCGACGACATCGACCTGTTCGAGGTCAACGAGGCCTTCGCCTCGGTCCCGATGCGTTTCGCCAAGGACATGGGCCTCTCACCGGAGGAGTTCGAGGCCAAGGTCAACGTGAACGGCGGCTCGATCGCCATGGGCCACCCGCTGGGTGCCACCGGCGCGATGTTGGTGGGCACCGTCCTCGACGAGCTGCACCGCCGCGACCAACGCTACGGACTGATCACCTTGTGCGTAGGCGGAGGCATGGGCATCGCGACGATCGTCGAGCGCGTCTGAAGCCACGGGAACACCCTGCACCGCCCGGCGAGCTCTCGGCCGGGCGGTGCTTCCGTGCAGCGGTCCAGGCCCCATGGCCGGTGCGAAGTTAGTGGTGATTTACTGAAATCACTCTCCGGGACAGAAGGGCTGTTGGCATGACCGCTGTGGACACGATCGGGACGTTCCGCTGGGAGTCCGACGCCGACGGGATCGTCCTGCTGACGATGGATGACCCTTCGGGCTCCGCCAACACCATGAACGACGCGTGGCGCGAGTCGATCGCCACTGTGGTCGACCGCCTGGAGGCGGAGAAGGAATCGATCACCGGGGTGGTCATCACCTCGGCGAAGAAGACCTTCTTCGCCGGCGGCAATCTCGGCGAGATCCTCGCGATGAAGCGCGAGGACGCCGCTCAGATCACGGAGTGGGTCGACGGCATGAAGGCCGTCCTGCGCCGCCTCGAGACCCTCGGTCGCCCGGTCGTCGCGGCGATCAACGGTGCCGCGCTCGGCGGTGGTTACGAGATCACCTTGGCCTGTCACCACCGCATCGCCCTGGAGGCGAAGGGCAGTCAGATCGGCCTGCCCGAGGTCGGGCTCGGGCTGCTGCCCGGCGCCGGCGGCATCACCCGGACCGTGCGACTGCTCGGCATCCAGGACGCCCTGATGGACGTGCTGCTGCAGGGCCAGCGCTACAGCCCCGCCGACGCGCTGAGCAAGGGTCTCGTCCACGAACTGGCACCCGATGCCGACACGATGCTGGCCCACGCCAAAGCCTGGATCCACGCCAACCCCAAAGCCGTCCAACCCTGGGACGTCACGGGCTACAAGATCCCCGGCGGAACACCGTCGACCCCGGCCTTCGCCGCGAACCTGCCGGCGTTCCCGGCCAATCTGCGCAAGCAGATCAAGGGCGCCCCGATGCCGGCACCGCACAACATCATGGCCGCCGCGGTCGAGGGCGCGCAGGTCGACTTCGAGGGCGCCTCGCGCATCGAGACCCGCTATCTGGTGGATCTGGCGGTGGGTCAGGTCTCGAAGAACATGATCCAGGCATTCTTCTTCGACACCCAGTTCGTCAACGGCGGCGGCAGCCGCCCGCCCGGCTTCGAGCCCTGGAAGGCCACGAAGGTCGCCGTGCTCGGCGCCGGGATGATGGGCGCCGGAATCGCCTACGTCTGCGCTCAGGCCGGCATCGAGGTCGTACTCAAGGACGTCAGCCTCGACGGCGCGCAGAAGGGCAAGGCCTACTCGGAGAAGCTTGTCGCCAAGGCCGTGAGCCGAGGCAAGCTCACCCAGGCCAAGGCCGACGAACTGCTGGCCCGGATCACCCCGACCGACAAGGCGGCGGACACCGCCGGCGCGGACCTGGTGATCGAGGCGGTCTTCGAGAGCCCCGACCTCAAGCATCAGGTGTTCGCCGAGATCGAGTCGATCGTCGCGCCGGATGCCGTGCTCGGCTCCAACACCTCGACCCTGCCGATCACCGACCTCGCCGAGGGCGTGCAGCGCCAGGCAGACTTCATCGGCCTGCACTTCTTCTCCCCTGTCGACAAGATGCCGTTGCTGGAGATCATCACCGGCAAGAACACATCCGATGCCACGCTGGCCAAGGCCTTCGACCTCGCCAAGCAGATCCGCAAGACCCCGATCGCGGTCAACGACTCCCGCGGCTTCTTCACCAGCCGGGTGATCGGCACCTTCCTCAACGAGGCACTGTCCATGGTGGGCGAAGGGGTCGACCCGCAGAGCATCGAGCAGGCCTGCACGCAGGCCGGGTATCCCGTCGGGGCGCTCGCGCTGAGCGACGAACTCAATATGACGTTGATGCGCAAGATCCGCGTGGAGACCCAGCAGGCGACCGGGGCGAAGGCTCACCCCGCGGACGCGGTGCTGGACCGGATGATCGACGAATTTCAGCGCCCGAGTCGCGTTGCCGGTGCCGGGTTCTACGAGTACGTCGACGGCAAGAAGGCCGGGCTCTGGCCCGGGATCCGCGAACACTTCGGCAAGGGCGAACACACCGCCGCGCTCGGCACCGCGGGGCTCATCGAGCTCCAGGAACGCATGCTGTTCGCCGAGGCACTCGAGACGGTCCGCTGCTTCGACGAGGGCGTACTGCGCTCGATCCCGGAGGCCAACATCGGGTCGATCCTCGGTATCGGCTTCCCGCCGTGGACCGGTGGGGTCATGCAGTACATCGCGCAGTACGAAGGCGGTCCGCAGGGCTTCGTGGAACGGGCCCAGGAGCTTGCGGCCGGCTACGGCGAGCGCTTCAACCCGCCCGCGTCGCTCGTCGCCGCCGCGGAGCAGGGCACGGTCCTGCTGTGAGCGAAGAGCCCCTGGTCCTGATCGAGCGCGACGGGGCGTTGGCCACCGTCGTGCTCAACGATCCGCCCCGGCGCAACGCGTTGTCCTTCGCGATGCTCGAGGCGATCAGCGCAGCCTTCACCGAGATCGAGGCCGATCCGACGATCCGCGCGGTCGTGCTCACCCACAACGGACCCGTGTTCTGCGCCGGGGCGAATCTGAAGGAGGCGCTGGAGTTCGGGATGGAACGCAGCGCCGGACTGGTGCTCGGTGTGCTCCGGCAGATCGTGGCGCTGTCCAAGCCGGTGGTCGTCCGCCTGGCCGGGCCGGTACGGGCCGGGGGCCTGGGCGTCGTCGGCGCCGCCGACGTCGTCATCGCCTCCGACGACATCACCTTCGCGTTCAGCGAGGCGCGGATCGGGGTGGCACCCGCGATCATCACGCTGACCATCCTGCCGCGCATGACGCCCCGTCAGTCGCACCGCTGGTGCCTGTCCGGCGAGACCTTCACCGCGCAGCAGGCAGCCGACGCCGGCCTGATCAGTCAGGCTGTGCCGGCCGATCAGTTGGACGCCGCAATCACCGCGGTCACCGACGAGCTCCTGCTTGCCTCCCCCCAGGGCCTGGCGGAGACCAAGCGCCTCCTGGGCATTCCGATGCTCGCCGCGTTGGACGAGAAGGGCCCGGCGATCGCCAAGCGCTCCGCGGAGATGTTCTCCACCCCGGAAGCCAAGGAGGGCATGGCCGCGTTCCTCGAGCGCCGCAAGCCCGCCTGGCAGACCTGACGGCAGTCCACAGGAGGCTCGACCGTGCCCACGCTCCGCTCGGAGATCGACCTTCGCTCAGCTGAGTTCGTCGCGAACCGCGCCCATAACCTGGGCATGCTCAAGCTGCTGGACGACCAGCTCGGCCTGGCCCGGGCGGGCGGCGGTGAGGCGTACATGGCGCGACACCGCGAACGTGGCCGGCTGACCGTCCGCGAGCGGATCGACCTGCTGGTCGATCCGGGCTCCGCGTTCCTGGAACTGTCGCCGCTGGCCGCGTGGGGCACCGACTTCACCGTCGGCGCCAGCGTCGTCACCGGGATCGGCGTCATCCACGGCGTCGAGTGCCTGTTCATCGGCAACGACGGCACGGTCAAGGGCGGTACGTCCAACCCGTACACGTGGAAGAAGATGCTCCGCGCACTGCACGTCGCACGGCTCAACCGCCTGCCGCTCATCAACCTCGTCGAGTCCGGCGGCGCGGACCTGCCCACGCAGGCCGACCTGTTCGTCCCCGCGGGTCAGTTGTTCCGGGACATCACTCGGCTCTCCGCCGCGGGCATCCCCACCGTCGCGCTGGTGTTCGGCAACTCCACCGCCGGCGGCGCCTACGTGCCGGGCATGTGCGACTACAACGTGATGATCGACAAGCAGTCCAAGGTGTTCCTCGGCGGTCCCCCGCTGGTCAAGATGGCCACCGGTGAGGTCTCCACCGACGAGGAGCTCGGCGGCGCACGCATGCACTCGACCGTCTCCGGGCTGTCCGACTACCTCGCTACCGACGAGCGCGACGCGATCCGCATCGGTCGTCAGATCGTGAAGAGCTGGAACTGGCGCAAGCTCGGGCCCCACCCGAAGGCCGTCGTCGAGCCGCTGTACGACCCGGCAGAACTGCTCGGCATCGCCTCGGCGGACCTGCGCGTGCCCTTCAGCCCTTATGAGGTGGTCGCTCGTCTGCTCGACGGTTCCCAGTTCGAAGAGTACAAGCCCGACATCGGCCGCTCGCTGATCACCGGGTGGGGCACCCTGCACGGCTACCCCGTCGGCGTGCTGGCCAACGCCCAGGGCGTGCTGTTCAGCGAAGAGGCCCAGAAGGCCACCGAGTTCATCCTCAAGTCCAATCAGGTCAACACCCCGCTGCTCTTCCTGCAGAACACGACCGGCTACATCGTGGGCAGGAGCTTCGAGCAGGGCGGCATCATCAAGGACGGCGCGAAGATGATCAACGCCGTCGCGAACAGCGACGTGCCGCACCTCACGGTGATCATGGGCGCCTCCTACGGGGCCGGTAACTACGGCATGTGCGGCCGCGCCTACGACCCCCGCTTCCTGTTCGCCTGGCCGAACTCCCGCACCGCCGTGATGGGCCCCTCCCAACTCGCGGGCGTGCTGTCGATCGTCGGGCGCGAAGCAGCTGCGGCCTCCGGTAAGGAGTTCGACGAGGAGAAGGACCGCGCGCGGACCGCGCAGATCGAGGCCCAGATCGAGCGTGAGTCCTACTCCTTCTTCATGAGCGGCAAGCTCTACGACGACGGGATCATCGACCCTCGCGACACCCGCACGGTCCTGGGAATCACCTTGTCCGCGGTGCACAACAACGTCATCGAGGGCGCCAAGGGTTACGGCGTTTTCAGAATGTGACGACCGGCCATCGCACGACCTCCCGAGACAAGAGACAAGGTCCCGATGTCCCCGATCAACAAGATCCTCATCGCGAATCGCGGCGAGATCGCCCGCCGCGTCATCCGCGCCGCCCGCGAACTCGGCATCCACACCGCGGTCGTCTACTCCGACGCCGACGCCGACTCGCTGTTCGTCACTGAGGCCGACGAGGCAGTCCGCCTGCACGGAACGGCAGCCGCCGACACCTATCTGGTGGCGAGCCTGATCCTCGAGGCTGCGCTCAAGGTCGGCGCCGACGCGGTGCACCCCGGGTACGGCTTCCTGTCGGAGAACGCCGACTTCGCCGAGGCCTGCGTGGGCGCCGGCCTGACGTTCATCGGCCCGCCGCCCGCCGCGATCCGCAGCATGGGCGACAAGGTCACCTCGAAAGAGATCATGGCCGCCAACGGGGTGCCGACGCTGGCGGGCGTGACCGTCACCGACGACGACGCCCAGGACCTGCAGGCAGCGCTGTCCGACATCGGCCTGCCGGCGATCATCAAGGCCTCCGCGGGCGGTGGCGGACGCGGGATGCGCATCGTCAACTCTCCCGCCGAACTCCTCGACGCGGTGGCCAGTGCGCAACGCGAGGCCAAGGCCGCCTTCGGCAACGGCACCGTCTTCATCGAGCGCTACATCGCGCCCTCCCGACACATCGAGGTCCAGATCGTCGCCGACGACCACGGCAACATCGCCACACTGTTCGAACGCGAGTGCTCCATCCAGCGCCGCCACCAGAAGGTCGTCGAGGAAGCACCCTCCCCCGCCGTCGACGCCGCCTGGCGGGAACGACTCATGGAGGCCGCCGCCAAGGCCGCCCGCGCCGTCGACTACCGCGGCGCCGGCACGGTGGAGTTCATCGCCGGCAACGACGGCACCTTCGCCTTCCTCGAGATGAACACCCGCCTACAGGTCGAACACCCCGTCACCGAATGCATCACCGGCCTGGACCTCGTCCAGCTGCAGATCGCCGTCGCGCGCGGCGAGGCACTGCCCGCCGAGGCGATGCACCCCACCATCACAGGACACGCCATCGAGGTCCGCCTCTGCGCCGAGGACCCCGCCGCCGGATACCTGCCGGTCTCCGGCACCTTCGAGATATTCGAGATCGACGGCGACGGGATCCGGGTCGACACCGGAGTCACCAGCGGCTCCGAGGTCTCCCCCTACTACGACTCCATGGTCGCCAAAGTCATCGCGCACGCCCCGACCCGCCGGGCGGCGGCAGGCAAGCTCGCCGACGCCCTGTCCCGGGCCCGCCTGCACGGGGTCACCACCAACCGCGACCTGCTGGTCCGGATCCTGCGCAGCGAGGAGTACCTCACCGGCGACACCACCACCGACTTCCTCGACCGCGTCCACGGACTCACCGCGCCGCTGACCACCGAGGTGACGCATCGTCAGCACGCCCTGGTCGCGGCCATTGCGTTGGCGAACCGGCAGGTCGAACAACGGCTGGTCCAGCCCGCGATCCCCATGGGCTGGCGCAACAACCGCTCCACGCTGTCCACCGTGGAGCTGAAGGGCGAGGGCGATCCGATCACGGTCGGCTACGACCTGGCGCGGGCGACCCCCGTCGTCGAACTCGACGGCGAGCAAGTGGCAGTGAACCTGCACTCGTCCTGCTCGGACCTGGTGGACGTCACCATCGCCGGCGTGCGTCGTCGCTACCGCGTGCACCTGACCGGTGGACTCGCGGTGGACGGCATCCTCGTGGACGGCGTCAACGGCGCGTCGGCCTTCAGCATCGTCGATCCACTGCCCGCGCCGAACGCAGGCGGTCCGGCAGGTGGTCTGACGGCCCCGATGCCCGGCGCCATCGTGCGCATCATGGTCAGCGTCGGCGACGAGGTCACCGCGGGCACTCCCCTTCTGGCCATGGAAGCCATGAAGATGGAGCACACCATCACCAGCCCCACCGACGGTGTGGTAACCGCCCTCCCGGTCGGCGTCGGCACGCAGGTCGAACGCGGCGCCGTGCTCATCGAGGTGACCGAACCCGAGTAGAAGAAGGTCCGCCGTGAAGGAACTCGTCTTCGCCCGCACCCTGCTGCCGTCCTGGCAGAACAACGCCGACAGGGTCGCGGCCATCGACGCGTCCACCGGGCGCGAGGTGACCTTCGGCGAGCACGCGAGCAAGGTGGCACGCCTGTGCGACGCGGTCGCCACGAAGCTCGGCGTGACCCCCACCGATCGGGTCGCGGTGCTGTCCATCAACAGCATCGATTACCTGGAGCTGTGGCACGCGGGCCTGCTCGGCGCCTTCGTCGTCAATCCGCTCAACCTGCGATTCTCCGCGGACGAGCTCGCCTACGTCCTGGCTGACGCCGAGTCGGAGATCTGCTTCGTCGACGCGACGTTCGCGCCGATGATCGAGAAGATCCGGGACCGCAGCGGTCTGAAGCAGGTCATCCTCATCGGCGGTGGCGAGGGCGCCGCCGACCTGACCTACGACGAACTGCTGGACGGGACGAATGAGGTGTGGCCGCCCGAGCCGGACGAGGACGACCTCTGCGTGGTGATGTACACCGGCGGCACCACCGGCAAGCCCAAGGGCGTCATGCTCTCCCAGCGCGCCGAGGTGCTGAACCAGTATCACGTCGCCATGTCGATCCCGTGGCAGGTGGGCGACTCCTACATCCTGTCCACGCCGATGTTCCACGGCGCGACCATGCTGGGGATCCTCGGTTCGTCGATGTTCGGGGTGCCCGTGGTGATCCAGCCGATGTTCGACCCGGCCGGGTTCATGACTGCGTGCGAGACATATCGCTGCACCACCACCGTCCTGGTGCCCACGATGATCGGGATGATCGTCTACCATCCCGACTTCACCCCTGAGCGGATCTCCTCGCTCACCCAGGTGGTCTACGGCGCCTCACCGATGCCGAAGGTACTGCTGGAGAAGTTGCTCGCGATGCTGCCGGACACGCGGATCGTGCAGGGCTACGGCATGACGGAGGCGGCGACGGTCCTGACGTTGTTCTCCGACGCCGACCACCGCGAGGGATCGCGGCTCGGCTCCTGCGGACGCCCGGTTCCCGGTGTCTCGCTCAAGATCGTCGACGAGGGCGGCAACGAACGCCCGGCAGGCGAGCCCGGCGAGGTCTACGCCCGGGGTGGCAACTACATGACGGGCTACCTCAAGCTGCCCGACGAGACCGCGAAGGCCTTCCAGGACGGTTGGTACGCCAGCGGGGACGTCGGCTACCTCGACGACGCCGGCTACCTGTTCCTCGTCGACCGGGCCAAGGACATGATCATCTCCGGCGGCGAGAACATCTACTCCGTCGAGGTGGAGAACGCGATCGGGTCGCACGCCGACGTGCTCCAGGTCGCCGTCATCGGCATCCCCCATGAGACCTGGGGCGAGGCCGTCCACGCGATCTGCGTGACCAAGGAGGGAGCGGTTGTCACCGCCGAGGACGTGATCGCCCACGCGCGACTCACGATCGCGGGCTACAAAGTGCCGCGCACCGTCGATTTCCGAACCGAGCCGTTGCCGCTCTCGGGTGCGATGAAAGTGCTCAAGAAGGACCTGCGCGCGCCGTTCTGGGCGGGTCAGGACCGCGCCATCAACTAGGTACGACCCAGTTCCAACGCTGTCCTGGTCGCGTCGACGTCGAGGTGAATCTGAGCCACCAAGGCCTCGATCGAGTCGAACGTATCCATCGTCCGCAACCACGACACGAACTGCACGGTGAGTTCGTGCCCGTACAGGTCCAGGTCGGTGCGGTCCAGGACGTACGCCTCGACGCTGCGATCCCAGGCGCCGAACGTGGGGTTGGTGCCGACGGAGACCGCCGCGGGCATTCGAGTACCGCCGTGGTCCCGCACCCACGCCGCGTACACACCGTCCGCGGGCAGTGCGACCCCCGGCGGACAGGCGACGTTGGCCGTGGGGAAGCCAAGGTCCCGTCCGCGCTGCTGACCGGTGATGACCGGGCCGGTCACGCTGTGCGGCCGACCCAGGATCTCCGCGGCCTGCGCGACATCACCCGTCGCGAGCAACTCGCGCACACGGGTGGAGGACAGCCGCTCCACAGAATCCTTCTGCACCTCGACGGCGTCGACCTCGAAGCCGAATCGCTGCCCCAGGGTGCGCAGCATCGGCACGTCGC
Source organism: uncultured Actinomycetota bacterium (assembly GCA_963703165.1). Lineage (GTDB taxonomy): Bacteria > Actinomycetota > Actinomycetes > Sporichthyales > Sporichthyaceae > JBQTKD01. Next base: position 4,459,140 of record OY969798.1, on the reverse strand, counting down.
CGTAGGCGTTGGCGCCGAAGTGGTAATCGGCGCCGACCACCACGTACGAGGTGTGCAACGCGTCCACGAGCACGGTGTGCGCGAACTCGACCGCCGGGACGGCCGCCACGGCAGGCGTGAACGGGACGATCAGCACGGCCTCGGCGCCCGCTTCCCCGAGCAGGCGGACCCGGTCCGCGATGGTGGTCAACAGCAGCGGGGCCCGATCGGGCCGGACCACGGACATGGGGTGCGGATCGAAGGTCAGCGCCACAGGGAGGTGCCCCCGCTTGGCAGCAGCCTCGGCGGTGCGGTGCAGCAGCATCTGGTGGCCTCGGTGCACGCCGTCGAACACCCCGATGGTCACGACACAGGGACCGATGTCGCCCACGCTGCGCAATCCGCGCCAGACCTGCAACCTGTTCCCTCCCCTGATTCGACAGCCCATCGTACGGAGACACCGCCCCGCAGGCTCACGCCGGTGCGGGCCCCCGCTCGTGACGCAGCTCCTGCGGCAGTAGATAATCCGCACCGATTTCCTGACGTCCCATCAGGTGCTCGACCACACGAAGAGCGTCGACCGTCGCCGCGACGTCGTGCACGCGGGCGATGTTGCCCGGCGTGGCGGCCAGCAACGACAGGGCGGCCAGGGATCCCGCGTCCCTCGCCCGCGGAGACTTCTTCAGCACGGCGCCCACGAAGTCCTTGCGCGAGAGGGCCAGCAGCACCGGGCGCCCCAACGCACGAACCCGGGGCAGCTCGCGGAGCACCGCGACGGTCTGCTGCGGCGTCTTGGTGAAGTCCGGGCCCGGGTCGAGGATCAGGGCCTCGCGCGGCATGCCCCGCTCCACGGCCCGCTCGATCGCGGCCTCGAGGAACGCCACAACCTCGGCGGCGACGTCGACATAGAGGTCGGGCCGCTGCAGGCGCACCTTGGGTGGGGCGTGCGTGTGCATGAGGACCAGAGCCGCTCCCGCGTCCGCGCAGATCTCCGCGACCTCCGGGAAGCGCAGCCCGCTCACATCGTTGATGATCGAGGCGCCCGCGGCCACCGTGGCGGCGACCACGGCGGGCTTGTAGGTGTCGACGCTGATCAGCACCTCGGGGTAGGTGCGGTGCAGCCATTCGACGATCGGCAGGACCCGCTCGATCTCCAGCGCCGCGTCCAGCTCCGGCTCGTTGGTGATCGAGGACTGTCCGCCCACGTCGATGACGTCGGCCCCCGCGGCGATCGCACGGCCCGCGATGTCGAGCTGACGAGCCGGCGTGCTGCTGCGACCCGCGTCGGAGAAGGACTCCGGGCTGGCGTTGACAACACCCATCACCCAGGTGCCTTCGATCCGGCGGACCGTGCCCTTGATCCGCAGGCTTGCAGACACCGGTTCAGGCACTCCGCACGCGCTCGGCGCTCGGACCCCGGTGCGCGAGGTACTCGGGCACCGTGAGCATCGGCGGGCGCTCCCGGACGGTGACCTCCGTGGTGCGCGACTCGACCTGGCCATCGACGCGGGCGAACTGGGTCAACGTTGCGGGCGGGAAGGTCCGACCACGCGGCAACGACTCGCGTCCGACCCGGGTGAGAACCGCCTGACAGATCTCCGTGGACATCCGGCCCAGCGCGGCGTCGTCCTGGTGACGATGGTGGCGAGCGCCGAGATCCACCTGAGCGATCGCTTCCAGCCCGACCAGGGCGAACGTGTCGATCAGCAACGCGACCTCAACGCCGTACCCGCAGGGGAACGGAAGTTGTTCGAGCAACGAGCGGCGGGCGGCGTACTCCCCCGCCAACGGCTGCACGACACCGGCCAGTTCCGGCCAGTGCAGATTGAGCAGCGGCCGGGCGACCAACTCGGTGACCCTGCCACCTCCCGCAGGAAGCACGGACTGATGAGATCGCAGCGGCCGGTCGTAGAGGCCCTTGACCAGGGCGACGTCGGGGTCTGCGAGCAACGGCCCGAGCAGACCGAGCAGGATCTGCGGACTGAACCGCTCCAGGTCCGAATCGATGAACACGATCACGTCGCCACCGGTGGCGTGCAGCGAACGCCACAGCACCTCCCCCTTACCCGGGACCGGCGCCAGTCGGGGCAGGATCTGCTCACGCGAGAGCACCGTCGCACCGGCCTCGGCGGCTGCACCGACCGTGCCGTCGGTGGATCCGGAATCCACGACCACGAGTTCGTCGATCAGGCCGACACGATCGGAGAATGTCGACGCGAGGCCCGCGACGATCGGACCGACCGTGGCCTCCTCGTTGAGGGCGGGCAGCACGACGCTGACTGTGGCTCCGCATGCCCGTTTGTCGGCCAGGACCCGCGGCAACGTCCAGTCTGCGAGCGCGCTCGTCCGTCGGTCGAACCACTCCCGAACCTGTGGTTGCACCTGTAGGTCTCCTACGCGGGCGTTGTGCGGCCGAGGCTTGCGCTGGACGCCACCCCAATTATGGTCATTCGCCGATCTCGATGAAGACCTCGCCGTCGGCGACGTCCACCGGGTAGATGCGAACGGGGTCCTTTGCCGGCGGGCCGTCGGGCTCGCCGGTGCGGACGTCGAAGCAGGAGGCATGCGCGGGGCAGGTGAGCGCGAACTCGTCGATGTCACCGTAGGAGAGGTCGATGTCCTGGTGGCTGCAGATGGCGCTCATCGCGTAGACGCCGCCGTCCTCCACCCGCACCAGGCAGACCGGGACGCCTCCCGGGTCGACCCGGTGGACCGATCCGGGCTCCAGATCGTCCAGCGCCGCGACGCGATGCCGAGTCAAAGCCATTGGTGACACTCCGTCATATCGAATCAGGGCGAATCGGTGGCGGCACATCCCCGGGACCGACGAACATGACCGTGGGCCAGGATCGGTCCCGTTTGTCCTCGAGCAGGCCCAGCAGCCGCCCGTCGGGATGGAAGGCGGCCGTAGGGCCGTCCGGCGCGTCGGGCAGCGCTGGGATCCATCCGCCGTGCGCGACGATCCGCGCGGCGACGTCATCCAGGTCGCGGCGCGGGAAGATCGCGGCGGCCACCTCCGGCAGCGGAACCACGGTCAGCTTCTCGGCCAGGTCCTCCAGCGTGGCGGCACCGGCGATGTCGAACGGACCGATCTTTGTCCGTCGCAGCGCGGTGAGGTGACCACCGACCCCCAGGTCGGCCCCCAGGTCGCGGGCCAGCGCCCGCACGTACGTGCCACTCGAGCACGAAACCTCGACGTCGACATCCAGGACCTCCGCGCCGCGGCGCAGCTCACCGATCTCGAACTGGTGAACCGTCACCGGCCGTGCGGCCAGTTCGACGTCCTCCCCTGCACGGGCGCGCTTGTAGGCCCGTTCCCCGTCGACCTTGATCGCGCTGATGGTCGTGGGCACCTGCATGATGTCGCCGGTCAGCGCTGCCGCCCCGGTCCGCACCGCGGCCTCGGTGATCCCGGAGGCGTCGGCGCGCGCGGTGACCTCCCCGGCGGCATCGTCGGTATCGGTGGATTCACCCAGCCGGATGGTGGCCAGGTAGGTCTTGCCCTTGCCGGACAGGTAACCGAGCAACCGGGTGGTCCGTTCGGTGCCGACGAGCAGCAGCCCGGTCGCCATCGGATCCAGGGTCCCGGCGTGGCCGACCTTGCGGGTGTTGGCGAGCCTGCGCATGCGCCCGACGACGTCGTGCGAGGTCATGCCCGCCGACTTGTCGACGAGCACCAGGCCGCCGGGCCCGGGCTGCGGCTGCGCCCCACTCACGTGGTCTCGTCGTCCTTGGTCTCGTCCTTGGTCGCGTCCTTGGTCGCGTCCTTGGTCGCGTCCATGGTCTCGTCGTCGGTCTCGTCGTCGTCGACGTGGGGCTGCCGGTACGGGTCGGCCTCGCCCGCGTACTGGGCGGTCTCCGCCTGCCGGAGCACTTCCGCGTCCGCCGCGGCGGCCTTCGCGAGCAGATCGTCGATGGACTTCGCGGTATCCGGCAGGGCGTCGAGGATGAACTCCAGCGACGGGGTGTGCTTGACCCCGGTGCGCTTGCCCACCTCGGACCGCAGCACACCCTTCACACTCTCCAGGGCGGCGGCGGTGGCCTCACGTTCGCCGTCCTCGCCGTACACGGTGTAGAACACCGTCGCCTCACGGAAGTCGCCCGTCAACTTCACGTCGGTGATGGTGATGAACCCGAGACGAGGGTCCTTCACCCGCAACTCCAGGGCCTCCGCGACGATCACCTTGATCCGGTCGGCCAACTTGCGGTGCCGAGCCTGAGCGGCGGGGGAACTCATTCGGACGCCTCGTTCCTCGGCGCCCGAACGAGGCACGCCACGCTCTGCCTGTTGGTTCGCTCGCTGCGCTCACTCACGGCCTCAGTCGTCCTCTCCGTACAACTTCTGACGTGCACTCAGCACTTCGACCTCGGGCCGCCCGGCCACCAGGCGCTCGCACGAGTCGAGTACGTCCCGGCAGTGCGCCGCGTCCGAGGCCACGACCGCCACCGCGAGCAGCGCCCGCCGGTGCAGGTCCTGATCTCCCACCTCCGCGGCCGAGACCGCGAACTTGCGCACCAGCTCAGCGACGATCGGCCGCACGACGGCGCGCTTCTCCTTGAGGGAGTGCACGTCGCCGAGCAGCAGATCGACGCTGAGACTGCCTACGAACATCGCTGATGCGTTCTATCCGTCAGGAGCGGGGCTTCTCCCGCATCTCGAAGGTCTCGATCACGTCATCGACCTTGATGTCGTTGAAGTTCCCGAGATTGATACCGCACTCGAAGCCCTCGCGGACCTCCGTGGCATCGTCCTTCTCCCGGCGCACCGAGTCGATGGTCAGGTTCGGAGCGACCACCGCCCCGTCGCGGATGAGGCGGGCCTTGGTGTTGCGGCGGATGACGCCGCTGCGCACCATGCAACCCGCGATCGTGCCGAACTTCGACGAGGAGAACGTCGCTCGTACCTCGGCGGTACCGAGCTGGATCTCTTCGTACTCCGGCTTGAGCATGCCGGTGAGCGCAGCCTCGATCTCCTCGAGGACCTGGTAGATGACCGTGTAATACCGGACCTCCACGCCCTCACGGTCGGCCAGCTCACGCGACTTGCCCTCGGCCCGGACGTTGAAGCCGATGATGATCGCCGAGGAGGCCGACGCCAGGGTCACGTCGGACTCGGTGATCGCACCGACACCGCGGTGGATGACCCGCAGGTGCACTTCCTCGTTCGGGACCTCGATCTTGTACAGCGCGTCCTCGAGGGCCTCGACAGAACCGGACACGTCGCCCTTGATGATGAGCAGCAGTTCGTCGCGCGCCGCACTGGCGACCGACTCCGCCCAGTTCTCCAGGGCCACCCGCGGCTTGCGCTGCCGGGCCAGCAGAGCGTTGCGCTCGCGCGCCTCGCGCCGCTCGGCGATCTGCCGGGCGACCCGGTCCTCGGAGACAACCAGGAAGTTGTCGCCGGCGCCGGGCACCGAGGTCAGACCGAGCACCATGACCGGACGCGACGGACCGGCCTCGGAGACCGGGTCGCCGTGCTCGTCGAGCATGGCGCGCACGCGACCGAACGCGTCGCCACAGACGATCGAGTCGCCCGGACGCAGCGTTCCGCGCTGCACCAGCACCGTCGCCACCGGACCACGACCACGGTCGAGGTGGGCCTCGATGGCCACACCCTGCGCGTCCTGAACCGGGTTGGCACGCAGATCCAGAGCCGCGTCCGCGGTCAGGATGATCGCCTCGAGCAGGCCGTCGATGTTCTCGCCCTGCTTCGCCGAGACGTCAACGAACATGGTCTCGCCGCCGTACTCCTCGGCGACCAGGCCGTACTCGGTGAGCTGGCCACGGACCTTGGCCGGGTCCGCGCCCTCCTTGTCGATCTTGTTGACGGCCACCACGATCGGCACACCCGCGGCCTGCGCGTGGTTGAGCGCCTCGATCGTCTGCGGCTTCACACCGTCGTCGGCCGCGACCACCAGGACTGCGATGTCGGTGACCTGCGCGCCACGGGCACGCATCGAGGTGAAGGCCTCGTGACCCGGGGTGTCGATGAAGGTGATCGCACGCTCGCGGTCCTCGCCGGGGTGCGCGATGACCTGGTAGGCACCGATGTGCTGAGTGATGCCGCCGGCCTCGCCGCCCATGACGTTGGTGTTGCGGATCGCGTCGAGCAGCTTGGTCTTTCCGTGGTCGACGTGACCCATGACGGTGACCACCGGCGGGCGGATGACCAGGTCGTCCTCGCCGCCCTCGTCCTCGCCGTGGGACAGGCCGAAGGTCTCCAGCAGCTCGCGGTCCTCGTCCTCCGGAGACACGATCTCCAGGACGACGTTGAGCTCCTGCGCCAGCAACTCGAAGGTCTCGTCACCCACGGACTGAGTGGCCGTCACCATCTCGCCGAGGTGCATCATCACCGCGACGAGCGAGGCCGGGTTCGCGCCGATCTTCTCGGCGAAGTCGGTCAGCGACGCGCCGCGCGAGAGCCGGACCGTCTGGCCCATTCCGCGCGGCAGCGACACGCCACCGATCGACGGGGCCTGCATGTTGTCGAACTCTTGACGACGCTGCTTCTTGGACTTGCGGCCCTTGGCCGGACGGCCACCGGGACGCCCGAAGGCTCCCGCCGTGCCACCGCGACCACGAGCGCCGCCGCCACCACCACCGGGACGGCCGGCGAAGCCGCCACCACCGGGGGCACCGCCAGGAGCGCCGCCGGGACGACCACCGAAGCCACCGCCACCGCCCGGAGCACCGCCGGGACGACCGGCAAAGCCGCCACCACCGGGACGACCACCGGGGCCGCCGCCGCCGGGACGCGGTGCGCCTCCACCGGGACCACCGGGACGGGCGCCACCGGGGGCACCCGGACGCGCGCCGGGACCACTCGGACGAGAACCCATGCCACCAGGGCTGGGTGCGCCAGGACGCGGGCCACCGGTGCCACCGGGACGCGGGCCACCGGCCGAGGACGGACGCGGGCCACCCGGACCGGACGGAGCACCGGGACCACCCTGCCCGCCAGGACCCGAGGGCGTACCGGGACGTGCGTTGCGAGCCGGCGGACGAGCCATGCCGGACGCGGAGGTGAAGGGGTTGTTACCGGGCCGCGGGCCTGCGGGTCGCGGACCCGGACGCGGGCCCGGACCGTCCACGGACGGAGCGGCCGGTGCCGAGGACGGAGCCGACGGAGCAGCAGGAACCGCCGGAGGAGCAGCGGGCGCTGCGGGCGCGGCGGCTGCAGCAGCCGGCTGCTCGACCGGAGCCGACGGCGCGGCAGGTGCCGGCGGCATCGGGGCAGGTGCGGGCGCGGCGGGAGCCGACGGGGCCGACGAGGCGCTCACCGGAGCAGCGGCCGGGGCCGGTGCGGGCGGAGCCTGCGGTTCTGGCATCGGTGGGGCCACCGGGGCCGACGCGGCGGGAGCCGGCGCCGGAGCGGGGGCAGGCGCGGCCGGTCGGGCCGAACGCTTGGGCGCGGCCGGAGCCGCGTCGGGGAAGGCGTCCTTCAACTTACGGACGACGGGCGCCTCGATCGTCGAGGATGCCGAACGAACGAACTCACCCAATTCTTGGAGCTTGGCCATGACGACCTTGCTCTCCACACCGAACTCTTTGGCGAGTTCGTAGACCCGGACCTTGGCCACTGTTCTCCTTCAGGTCCGGGCGCAGCCTCGGACCGCTAGCTGGTTGTGGTGCTCATCGCTGCGTACTCATCGCTGAGTGCTCATCGCGCGCTCATCGCAATCCACCCGCTTCCAATACGGCTGACAGTTCAGTGCTCATCGGTGCTGTCGTGCTGGTCCTGGAGAAACTCCTCCAGTGCCGTGCTGTCCAGCGGACCCTGGACCCGGAAGGCCCGTGGGAACGCCCGACGTCGCAGGGCGAGGGCGAGGCACTCGGCACGTGGATGCAAGGACGCTCCGCGTCCCGGCAACCTGCGCCGAGGATCGGGGACGACTACTTCGTCGACCACGACCACCCGCAGTAGATCCGCGACACCGGAGCGCTCCCGGCATCCCACACAAGTGCGCTGTCTTAACTTGCGCACCGCAGGCATGCCAGCACCCGGTCCCGGGGGACCAACCTGGGTCAGTCTACTCACTCCGCGGGAGCGGCGTCCCCGCCCGCTTCGGCGGGCGGCGCGGCGGCGACCGTCGGCTCGGTGTCGGGGCGGATGTCGATGCGCCATCCGGTCAGCCGGGCGGCGAGGCGGGCGTTCTGCCCTTCCTTGCCGATGGCCAGGGACAGTTGGTAGTCCGGCACGATCACGCGGGCGGCGCGCGCGGCCAGGTCCACCACCTCGACGCTGGTCACCCGCGCCGGGGAGAGCGCGTGCGCGACGAGTTCGGCGGGGTCGTCGGACCAGTCGACGATGTCGATCTTCTCGCCGTGCAACTCACTCATCACGTTGCGTACCCGGGCCCCCATCGGGCCGATGCAGGCACCCTTCGCGTTGACGCCCGCACGGGTGGAGCGCACCGCGATCTTGGTGCGGTGCCCTGCCTCGCGCGCGATGCCGGCGATCACCACGGTGCCGTCCGCGATCTCGGGCACCTCGAGGGCGAACAGTCGGCGAACCAGGTTGGGGTGCGTGCGCGAGAGGGTCACCGAGGGGCCACGCAGGCCCTTCTTGACCCCGACGACGTAGCACTTGATGCGCGAGCCGTGCGTGTAGTCCTCACCGGGGACCTGCTCCTGCGGCGGCAGGATCGCCTCGATCTTGCCGAGGTCCACCAGCACGGCCTTGGGGTCCCTGCCCTGCTGGATGACCCCGGAGACGATGTCGCCCTCGCGGCCCAGGTACTCGCCGTAGGTGACCTCGTCCTCGGCATCGCGCAACCGCTGCAGGATCACCTGCTTCGCGGTGGTGGCCGCGATGCGCCCGAAGTCGGTCGGGGTGTCGTCGAACTCGCCGACGACGTTGCCCTCCTCATCCAACTCGCTGGCCATCACCAGAACATGGCCGGCCGTGTCCAGGCTGACCCGCGCGCGCTGGGCCGCACCGTCGGTCTTGTGGTACGCGATCAGCAGCGCCGCCTCGATCGCCTCGACGAGCATGGTCGCGGAGACGTTCTTCTCGCGTTCCAGTGCCCGCAGGGCGCTCATGTCGATGTCCATCTGCGCCTCCTCTGCGGTTACTCGTCGTCCGCGCCGGCCGGCGCGAACTCGATCTGGATCTGGGCCCTGTTGACGTCGGTGAACTTCAGTCTGCGCGGTTCCCCACGACCTGTGCCATCAGGTGGCCCGACGAGCAGGTCGGCCCCGACGTCGTCGGCCGCGCGCACCCTGCCGGTGACTGTCTTCCCGTCCCGCAGCACCGCGCGCACCAGGCGGCCGCTCGCTCGCCGCCAATGCGCAGGGGTGGTCAGTGGACGGTCCACCCCCGGGCTGGTCACTTCCAGAACATAGGGCGTGTCACCCATGGTCTCTGCCTCGTCCAACGCCGCGCTGACCGTCCGACTGATCTCGGCGACGGCATCGAGGTCGATGCCACCGTCCTTGTCGACGACGATCCGCAGCACGCGCCTGCGACCTGCCGGGGTCAGTTCGACCTGCTCCAGGTCCACCCCGGTAGCCGCCAACAACGGCTCCAGGAACGCGCGCACCATGTCGGCGTCGGCGCTCGCACCCATTCCGAGCACCTCCCGTCGCGAAACATCGGCCCGCGGCGCGCTTCTCCGGATCACCTTAGTGGTCGCGGCGCCCGGCGATTCCGGGCAGGTTCGTGCCCGAGCCTGGGATAGCGTCCCAAGGTGCTCCCGACCCGACGTGCAGTGCTGGGCGGCGCGTTTGCCCTGCTGACGCTCGCCGCATGCTCGGACAGCTCCCCGCCGCCCGCCAAGGGAGCCCCGGACGTCGGACGCGACGACCCGGACCGGCCCATCGTGGACACCGTGCGGACGGAGAAGCTCGCGCTGATCCGCGAGTACGACCTCGCGCTGCTGCAGGTTCCGACCTTGGCGAAGGAACTTGCCCCGCTGCGTGCGGCCCATGTGACGCATCTGGAGAAGCTGGGACCGCCGGCCGCCACCCCGAGCCCCACGTCGGTGTCGGGATCGGGGCAGACCAAGGCCGAGCTCCTCCGTGGCCTGGCGGCGGCGGAGAAGGCTGCCGCCGCCAAGCGGATCTCGCAGTGCCGTGAACTGCGCTCCGGTGCGGTGGCGCGCCTGGTCGCCGCGATCGGCGGGTCCGAGGCTGCGCACGCCTCGGTGCTGCGCGACCTGGCGGGTGGTGAGTCATGACGAGGACCGCGCTGCCCGCGCCTGTCATGGAGGCGATCCAGCACCTGCTGGCGACCGAGCACGCGGCTGTCTACGGCTACGGCGTGATCGCGTCGCAGACCAGCGGCGCGCAGAAGCGGGCCGCACTCAGCGCCTTCGACGCCCACCGCGCCCGACGCGACCAACTGCGCGCGATGGTCGTGGCCGACGGGGGGGTCCCGGTCGAATCGGCCGCCGCCTACAAGCTGCCCTACGCGGTCCGTACCCCGCAGGCCGCGACGAAGCTCGCCGCGGACACCGAACGCGAGTTCGGTCTGGCGTTGGGCGCGCTGGTCGAGGCGAGCACATCGGAGACCCGCGACTTCGCCGCGTCGGCCCTGCAGGAGACCGCGGTCCGTGAGTCCTACTGGCGCGGTTCGGCGCCGGTACTACCCGGCCTGCCCGCTCCGGTCGAGCCGAGCGCGAGCCCCGTACCGACGAACTGACGCCACGTCAGCTGCGGCGGCGACGTCGGCCACGTCAGCCCGTCAGCCCGTCAGCAGCTCTTCGAGGCCTTGTCGTTGCCGGCTCCACCGGAGCAGGTGTCGGAGCCTGAACCGCCGTCGAGGGCGTCCACGCCGTCCTGGCCGTAGAGCTTGTCCGCGGAGTCCCCGCCGTACAAGGTGTCGTTGCCGTCGCCGCCGCGGAGATCATCCTTGCCCGCCGCGCCGCAGAGGATGTCCGCTCCCCCGCCGCCGTCGATCCGGTCGTTGCCCGGGCCGCCGTAGATGACCTCGTCCTTCTTCGTGCCCGTCAGACGGTCGTCGCCCAACGTGCCGAAGATCGGGGTGCGGCCCGCCGGGATCGGCGCGCCCACCCGGCACGGGTCGGACGACGCGGTCGCGGCACCGCACACCAGGTTGTGGTCCAGGTTGTCGACGATGAACTGCGCCAGCCGGACCGGCGCGCCGGTGAAGCTGATCCCGCACCGCTCACGGGCAGTCTCGATGCCCTGCACACCGGCCTGCCACAGCGGCGCCTTCTCCATCCGGTGCTTCGGTTTGAAGAAGCCCGACCACGCCAGCTTGTAGCTCGCGGCGGTCGACGCGTGGTAGCCGCCGGTGATCGTGCGCCACTGGTGGTCGGTGGAGTAGATGCCGACCTCACGGACGCCGCGCTCGCGCAGGTAGTCGAACGCGCCCTGCAGGTCCGCGGTGTTCGCGAGGGTGTCGCCATCCCAGCTGTTCGAGGTCTCGACGTCGAGCCACCAGGTGCGGTTCTTCGACACCCCGGCCTTGGCCGCCACGCCCATCGCGTGCTCGGCCGCGTGCCAGCCGTAGTTGTAGGCGCAGCCCGGATCGACCGTGGACTTGGCGCTGACGCACAGCGCCGGGTCCTTCGTCCCGGACTTCGACCAGTAGTTGGTGCTCTTGGTACCCGGGTTGCCGGTGTTCACGTACACCCCGGACGGCGCCGGTCGGGCCTCGGCCCAGCGGTACTGCTGCGCCAGGCACGGGTTGACGCTGAACGCCCGCCCACCGTTGATCCCGACGATGCCGAACGCCCCCGCCGCCGGCAGGGCGTCACGCTCGCACTGCGGGTGGGACACATCGTGCCCGATGGCACCGGGCACCGCGGCCGAGGCGGTCGTGGCGGCGGTGGCGGCGGTGGCACTGGGCATGGCGGGCCACGCGGTGCACATCGCCCCCGCCAAGGTCGCCGACAGCACGGCACGTCGCATGATCCCCACCCCCCGGTGTATTTCCCCGTCAGAAGTCCGACGGGTCGAGCAGGCGAATGGTTCCGCCCGAGTAGTTACCGGCGGTCCGGCATCGCCGGCGGGAGGCCGTCATCGCCGAAGGCGGGCGTCCCGTCCGGGGCGTAGCCGGACCGGGTCGAGGTGCTCACCGAGGTGCGGGGAGCGGCCTTCGGGTGCGCCTCGTTCCACCAGGTCGCCAGCCAGTCGCCGCTGTAGACACCGACCATGGCCGGGATGAGCAGCAGGATGGACACCCAGCCGGTGTTGAGGATGCCCAGCACGATCGTCGGCCAGGCGACCACGGCGGCCCACAGCCACGGCACCGCCGGGCGCATGAGCCCGAACGGTGTGGTGGCGAGGATCAGCAGGACAATGAGCAGCCGGCTGGCAGGTTCATCGACGACCAGGAAAATGGCTCCGATCAGGACACCCACCGATGCCGCGGCGAACCACAGCACCCCGAGCATCGTTTTCGCGTCGCGGCTCCGCATCACAGCGCTTCTCCACCTACCTCAGCGGCCCGACCCCCCGGGCACGTTCCGACCAGACTAGGCCGGTTCGGTGGCGGAGTCCGGGATATCCGAGCTACCCGCAACAACATCGACACGCAGCGGCAGCCTGGCCCCCATGAGCGCGAAGGGTTGCGCGGTGAGCCCGAAACGGAAATCGGTGACCAGATCGACGAACCCGCAACGGCGGTACAGGGCGCGGGCCGGCGACGCCGCGTCATAGGTGGACAACAGCGCGGTCGGCAGGTCGGTGCCGGCCAACAGACGCAGCAGCAGCGCGAAACCGAGCCCGCGGCCCTGGTAGCCGGGCAGGACGTGCAGTTCGGTGACCGCGTGCGCGGCGACCGTCCAACGCTCGTGGCCGGCCGCGCACAGTCCCGCCCGGATCTGGTCGTACCACCACTGGCCGTCCACGCAGTCGGTGCCGTAGCAGTACCCGACCAGGCGGTCGGAGACCCAGGCGCCATAGGCGGCGTACCCCGGGTACTCGGCGTGCCTCGCGAGAACGGCGAAGCGGTCGCGAGGCAACGGGCCCAGCGCCGCGGCCTGCACCGCGCCACTGTGTGCCGCCGTGGCCAGCAGGTCCAGCGGTTCGATCCGTGGCACTCCGGGCCCGCTCAGAACAGGACCGAGCTGAAGGTGCCGACGACCCGGAACCCGACCCGGCGGTAGGTCGCCAGTGCGGGCAGGTTGTAGTCGTTGACGTACAGGCTCACGATCGGCGCCACTTCGCGGCGGGCCAACTCGACGACCGCCGCCATCCCGGCCACCGCCAGCCCCCGGCCGCGATAGGCCGGATTCACCCAGACTCCCTGGATCTGGCAGACCCCGGCGGAGGCCGCCCCGATCTCGGCCTTGAAGATCACCTGGCCGTTCTCGATGCGGGCGTAGGCGCGTCGGGTCTCCAGCAGTTCCCGGACCCGCGCCCGGTACAGAGCTCCCCCGTCGCCGGCCAGTGGGCTGACCCCGACCTCCTCGGTGAACATCGTGACGCACGCCGGCAGGAGGACCTCGAGATCCCCGGGCCCCGCCACCCGCACCGCCGGGTCGGGGTCAGGCACCGGGGTTGCCCGGTCGATGACCAGCAACGGCTGACGCGCCCGGATGTCGCGGGCCGGACCCCACACCGGGGACAACGCGTGCCACAGCGGCAGGACGTGCTCGGCGCGGCCCACGATCGAGGAGCAGCGCCGCGGCAGGCGCTTGGCGCGGTCGGCGAAGGCCGCGATCGCGGCGGCGTCGGCCTCCACCGGGACGATGTTGGCACCGAGCCAGCACAGCGAGCGCAGCCGGCCGTCACGCTGGTGCCCCCAGAGCTCGCCGCCGACCCGGGCGCCGCCGGCCTGCAGCCGGGAGAGCACGAAGACGTTCACCACCGGGTCCCGCGCCGCAATGCGGGTGGCCTCGGCCAGGTCGGAGGCGCCGAGAACGCGCACCGGGAGGGTGTCGAGCACGACGACTCCCTTCGGACCTGACGCGCGGGCCTCAGCTCACGTCGACGGTGGGCGATCCCGAGGCTACGCCGGCCGCGGTCATCTCCTCCGCGAGGCGCATCGCCTCCTCGATGAGTGTCTCCACGATCTGGGACTCGGGGACAGTCTTGATGACCTCGCCACGCACGAAGATCTGGCCCTTACCGTTGCCCGACGCGACGCCGAGGTCGGCCTCGCGGGCTTCCCCGGGTCCGTTGACGACGCAGCCCATCACGGCCACCCGCAACGGGACGTCCATGCCCTCGAGCCCGGCGGTGACCTGCTCGGCGAGGGTGTAGACGTCGACCTGGGCGCGTCCGCACGACGGGCAGGACACGATCTCCAGCCCGCGCTGTTTGAGGTTCAGCGACTCCAGGATCTGGTTGCCGACCTTGACCTCCTCGACAGGAGGCGCGGACAGCGAGACCCGAATCGTGTCCCCGATGCCCTCGGCCAGCAGGGCCCCGAAGGCCACTGCGGACTTGATCGTGCCCTGGAACGCCGGGCCCGCCTCGGTCACGCCGAGGTGCAGCGGGTGATCGCAGGCCGCGGCCAGCTTGCGGTAGGCGTCGATCATCACGACCGGGTCGTTGTGCTTGACCGAGATCTTGAAGTCGTGGAAATCGTGCTCGGTGAACAGCGACGCCTCCCACAGCGCCGACTCGACCAGCGCGTCGGAGGTGGGCTTGCCGTACTTGGCCAGCAGGCGCGGGTCCAACGAACCGGCGTTGACGCCGATGCGGATCGAGACCCCGGCTTCCTTCGCGGCGCGCGCGATCTCGCCGACCTTGTCGTCGAACTTCTTGATGTTGCCCGGGTTCACCCGCACTGCGGCGCAGCCCGCGTTGATCGCGGCGAAGACGTACTTGGGCTGGAAGTGGATGTCGGCGATCACCGGGATCGGGGACTTCTTCGCGATCTGCGGCAACGCGTCGCAGTCGTCCTGGCTCGGCACGGCCACGCGCACGATCTGGCAGCCGGTCGCAGTCAGCTCGGCGATCTGCTGGAGCGTCGCGTTCACATCGGTGGTCGGGGTGGTGCACATCGACTGGACCGACACCGGGGCGTCGCCGCCGACGAGCACGGACCCGACCTTGATCTGTCGGGACTTCCGCCGCGCCGCCACGGTGGGCGGGGGCGCGGCGGGCATGCCAAGGGCGACTGTCATGAACCCATTCTCGCAGCTAGCTGATGGTGATGGGGTTGACCACGTCCGCGACGACCAGGAGCACGGTCAGCCCGATGACCACTATCAGGAAGCCGTAGGCCAGGGGCAGCAACTTGTTCATGTCGACCCGACCCGGATCGGCCTTGCCGAACTTCTTGTACAGCCGCCGACGGGTCGACTCGTAGGTCACCACGGCCATGTGGCCACCGTCGAGCGGCAGCAGGGGAAGGGCGTTGAACAGGCCGATGAACACGTTCAGCGCGGCGACCTGCAGCAGGACCATGGCGACCTTGTCGCGCATCGTCTCGTCCTCGAGGTCGAGGATCTCCCCGGACACCCGTGCGGCGCCGACGACGCCGACCAGGCCCTCCTTGTCCCGCTCCCCACCGCTGATCGAGTCGACCAGGTTGGGGATCTTCTCGGGGAGGTTGACCATGGCCTCGACGCTGGCCTTGATCACGATGCCGATCAGCGAGAAGGACTCCTTGGTCCCGTCGATCGGGTTGGCGCGGTCCGGGCGGAACTGCGGTTCGACGCCCAGCACGCCGACGCTGACCATCTTCGTCGTGTCGTCGAGGTCGGCCCGTTCGCGGGCGACCAGTTGTGCGGTGACCGACTTGCGCTCACCGTTGCGCTCGATCTCGATGGCGATGGGCGCGGCGCCGGCCTTGCGGATCTCGCGGGTCGCCTGCTGCCACTCGGTGATGGCGACGCCGCCGACGGCCAGCACCTTGTCGCCGGGCTCCAGCCCCGCGGCCTTGGCCGGCGAGGGCGCGTCGCTCGCGGTGCACCCGGGCACCGTGGCGCCGGCTGCGGGTACGCACTCGGAGACCTTGCCGACGATCGGCACCGGCTCGGAGCGGCCGAAGCCGACGAGCACGATGAAGAACAGGATGATCGCGATGAGCATGTGCGAGATCGAGCCGGCCGAGAGCACGACGAGACGCTTGGGCGCGGAGTAGCGGTAGAACGCGCGCTCCTGGTCCTTCTCGTCGACCTTCTCCAGGTCGGTCATCCCGATGATCTTGACGTAGCCGCCGGCCGGGATGGCCTTGAAGCCGTACTCGGTCTCGCCCCGACGGAACGACCAGAGCTTGGGTCCGAATCCGATGAAGTACTCGGTGGCCTTCATCCCGTAGAACTTGGCCGTGAGCAGGTGGCCGAACTCGTGGATCGCCACCGACATCATCAGAAGGAAGACGAAGAGCAGGATGCCGATCAACGTCAGCACGGCTGCACCCCACTACCTGCCCGCATCGAGCTCCCCCCACGTGATCGATTCAACTCGACACCCTACGTCTCGCCTGGTCACGCGCCCAGGATTCAGCAGCCAACACATCGTCGAGGCTCGGTGACACAGAGTTCTCATGGTGCCCGACGATCTCCGCCACCGTGTCCACGATCGCGAGGAAATCCAGGTTCCCGGCCAGGAATGCAGCGACGCACTCCTCATTCGCGGCATTGAAGACAGCAGGTCGGGTCCCGCCGGCCATCCCACACTCCCGGGCCAGGTCCACCGCTGGGAAGGTAGCGGCGTCCAGGGGCTCGAAGGTCCAGCTCGTCGGGTCGGCGAACGTGCACGCCGGCGCGGCCTTCGGGACGCGGTCCGGCCAGGCCAGCGCGTGAGCGATCGGCAGGCGCATGTCCGGCGGGCTGGCCTGCGCGATCGTGGATCCGTCGGTGAACGTGACCATCGAGTGCACGATCGACTGCGGGTGCACGACGACGTCGATGGCGTCCATCGGGATGTCGAAGAGCAGGTGCGCCTCGATCAGTTCCAGGCCCTTGTTCATCAGCGTGGCGGAGTTGACCGTGACCACCGGGCCCATGGCCCAGGTCGGGTGCGCCAAGGCCTGCTCGGGCGTGACCGATGCCAGGTCCGTGCGGCGCTTGCCCCGGAACGGTCCCCCACTGGCGGTCAGCACGAGGCGGGCGACCTCCGCGGGCGCCCCGGAGCGCAGGCACTGCGCGAGCGCGGAGTGCTCGGAGTCCACCGGGATGATCTGGCCCGGCGCGGCGGCCGCGGTGACCAGTGGCCCCCCGACGATCAGCGACTCCTTGTTGGCCAGGGCAAGCAGGCGACCGGCCTGCAGCGCGGCCAGCGTGGGCCGGAGCCCCACCGAACCGGTGATGCCGTTCAGGACGACGTCGCACGGCAGCGCAGCCAGTTCGGTCAGCGCGTCCGGGCCTGCGAGCACCGTGGTGGGTTTGCTGTTCCCGACGCTGAACCAGGTGCGCTGCGAGGCCGTGAACAGCGCCTTGCGCAGGTCGTCGGACCTGCCCGCGTCGGCGATCGCGAGGGTGCTGACGCCGAACTCGGCGGCCTGCGCGGCCAGCAGGGCGATGTTGCCTCCCCCTGCACCCAGTCCGACCACCCGGAAGCGGGCCGGGTTGCGACGGATCACGTCGAGGGCCTGGGTACCGATCGACCCGGTCGAACCGAGGATGACGACGTCCCGAGGGGTGCTCACCTGGTCATTCTCTCCACGCGGTCGAGCAACTCGACCGCATGCGTCGCGTAGGGCCCGATCCAACGGTCGTGAATGTGCTTGATGGGCAGCGCGTTGAGGTGGTTCCAGCGCTCGCGCCCCTCCCGTCGGACCGCCACGAGGTCGGCCTCGACGAGGACCCGCAGGTGCTGCATGACCGTGCAGCGGTCCAGCTCGGGCACCTGGGCACAGAGATCCCCGGTGGTGCGGGGGTTGTCGCGGAGCAGGTCGAGCAGAGCCCGGCGGGTCGGCGAAGCCAAGGCTTTGAAGACCTTGTCGACCGTGTCGTCCTCTGACATGTTGTATTTATATAACATGGAGGAGGTCGCATCGTGGATCTGAAGTTCAAGGTTTCCGCCCACATCTCTCGCCCGGTGGCCGAGGTGTTCGAGGCGATCGTCGACCCGGAGAAGTTGTCCGGGTACTTCACGACGGGCGGCGCGAAGGGACGCCTCGAGAAGGGCGCCACGGTCACGTGGGCCTTCGCCGATCATCAGGGCCACGACTTCCCCGGTGCCTTCCCGGTCGAGGTACTCGACGTCGTCGAGCACGAGCGGATCGTGCTGATGTGGGACGCGGCCGAGGGCGCGGGCACCCGCACGACGGTGACGATCGAGTTCGCGCCGACCGAGGACGACCGCACGCTGGTGACCATCGCCGAGCAGGGTTGGGACCCCACCGACAAGGGCCTCGAGGCGTCCTACGGCAACTGCATGGGCTGGTCGCAGATGCTTGCCGCCCTCAAAGTCTGGGTCGAGCACGGCATCAACCTGCGCGACGGCATGTACGTCTGAGGCTGGGTCAGTTCGACGGCTCGGTAGGAGCCGGTGACGCGGATTCGAGAGTCAGCCCGCGCCTGGAGGGATGGATCAGCAACAGCGAATTCTCGACGATCCGCGCCGACACCGCGCCGGACAACACTGCTCGAAGGGACTCGACGTCGGTGCGGGCGCCGGCTCCGCAGTCGCTGCGGTCCACGATCAAGGCTCCGACATTCACGGTTCCGGCATCGACGCGCGCGGGCCCCGTGAACCGGGCGCACCCACTGGTCCCCCGGACGACGCCGTCGACGAACCGCAATTCCGTGACCGCGAGCGGGGCCGCAGGACCGGCCGAGGGGCTCGGCGACGCGGACGGAACCCATCCCGAGGTCACCTTGGTCAACCGCCAACGGGTGCCCTCCAGCGGCTGATCCGGGGCGACCACCGCGCGGGGCGCCAGCTCGATGCTGGTGGCGTCCGTGCTCAACTGAACGCGGTCCGCCTTGTTCGCGATCGTCGGCCGCGAGGTGAGGAAGCCGGCGAGCCAGAGGTCTTCGTTGTGCCGGACCCGGTCGGGACACTTCATCGCGGTCGTCGTCGGCTCACCCAGCACGAATCGACCGCCCTCGACCTGCAGTCGCCCGCTCACGGTGTTGCAGCGCGCGGAGGCGATCACCCGCCCGCTGGACAGGACCAGCAGATTGACGCGCGCCGCCGCCACCAGCGGCGCCGACGGCGGGGTCCGCTGCTCGACAGACACCGACCGCCAATCACCCGTCAACCCTCCGCCCGCCTCCGGGCCAGCGGGCTCCTCGCCTCCGCAGGCCGTGACCGCGACCAGCACCGCTACCGCCAACCAGCCTCGCCACATAGGCCAGAGGGTATGTGGGGTCTAGCCGGCCGAAGCATCCTGCGTCGCGCTGAGTTGCATGCCCTTGCCGGACGAGTGCGTCAGGGTCAGCGTCGCGAGGTGGACCTTCGCGATCACGTCGCCCTGCAGGACGGCGAGGACCTGCTCCAGGCCGGCGGGGCGCCCGCTGCCGCATCGCGAGTCATCGACGGTCAGCGGACCGAACCGCAGCTTCTCGCTCACACCGCCGGGGCCTTCGTCGGACTGGACCAGCTCCGCCCGGGTAAAGAAGTCCGTGCAGCCGGAACTGCCCTTGAGCGTGCCCGAGGGCGGCGATCCGGTGGGGGTGTCAGGGCCGGCAGTGGCAGAACGCGACAGCCCTACCCCGAACTGCAGGGTGGTCTTCGGCGGCGCCATCGACGCGCTGACCGCGGAATTCGGGTCTGCCGGAGCGCCCGGAGCGGGGCCGTCCGTGAGGTGGGTGAGTTCCCAGCGGGTGCCGCCGAGCGCCTTGTCAGGCTCCACCTCCCGCCGGGGCGCAAGTTCGACGCGGATGGTGTCACTGTCCAGTGAGATGCGCGTGCCGGTGAAGTCGTACACGGGGCCGGAGGTGAGGAAGCTCGCGAGCCACTGGTCCTCGGCGTGGCGGTCGGCGCCGGGGCAGCCCATCTCGGTCTGAGCGGCCTCGTCCATGCGGAACCTGCCGTCGCTGATCCGGTACGCACCGCTGATCGAGTTGCAGCGCGCCTGCGCCAGCACCCGACCGTCGTCGAAAAATCGGAGGTCGAATTCCTTCGGGGTCACCAGCGGGGACTTGCTCGGCGACTCCTCATCGATCGAGGTGGTCCGCCACTCCCCCATCGGTCGGTCCGTCGACGCGGGCGTGGTGGCCCCGTCGCCACTGCCGTCCCCGTCGCCCTGCGCGACCACGCTCGTCGACCCGCCGCACCCGGCGAGCAATGCCACCACCGCGAGTGTCCCGATCATCTTCATGCGCACAGCATCCCCCTGAAGCGTTCGTCCCCTGCCGTAAGGACGCGGGCGCCCGGGAAAACGTTCACCGGTGAACGCTGCGGAACCTGCGTGTTTCGGTCCGGTCGCGTCAGGTCACGCCTTGGGTTCGATTCTCACGACGGGGGCCGTCATCACCCCGAACGGGGGGTTCAGCGCATAAAACAGACCCGACGGACGGCCACACCGAGGGCAGGCCGACAACCACGGAGGAACCGATGAACCGATTCACGCGTGTGGGCGCGTTGCTGCCGGTGCTGGCGCTGAGCATCGGCCTGACCGCCTGCGGCGATGACGAAGAAACGACGACCGCCGAGCCCGAGGTCAGTTCCACCCCGTCCGCGGAAGCCGCCGAGGCTCTCGACGGGACCTACACGGGCACGTTCAAGTTGCTCTCCGCGACCGCGCCCAAGGGCACGAAGACGATCGGCGGCACCGGAACGATGGTGGTCGACGACAAGAGCACGACCGCGAGCATCGCGGCCACCGGGCTGGACCCGAAGGCTGTCTACGTGGTGCACGTGCACAAGGCGAAGTGCTCCGCCGACGGTGGCGGCACCCACTTCATGTTCGACGCGGCGGGTGAGCCGAAGCCGCCGAACGAGGTCTGGGTGAGCACGGTCAAGGTGACCGGCAACAAGGGCACCGGCAAGGGCACCGTCAAGAAGCCGGTGACCTCCGACGCGAAGTCGATGGTCATTCACCTCAAGCGCCCCGCGGGCGCGAAGAAGGACGAGGCCAAGCCGCCGAAGCTGGCCTGCGCGGACCTGGCCCCCAAGAAGGCCTGAGTACCCGACGAGCAACGCTGAGGGCGTCGAACCCGCGGGTTCGACGCCCTTGCTGCGTCTATTCGGCCGCGTCTATTCGGCCGCGTCTATTCGGCCGCGTCTATTCGGCCGCGTCTATTCGGCCGCGTCTATTCGGCCGCGACCGCCCGCGCGAGCTTGGACGGGGAGCTCGAGCGGAGCACACCGAACGCGGCGAGAGCCTTCTCGACGACATCGAGCAGCGCGACGTCGCCTGCGGCACCCAGTTCGACCTCGAGTTCGCGCCATTGCTTGTCCGGGCGGCCGGGGATCTCGGCGAGCACCCGGTCGTCGGTCGTCGAGAGCAGGTGGGCGCCCTGGTCGTCGTACCAGCGGTGCAGGGTGCGGTTGGTGGTCAGCGTCGCGATCTGCCCGATCTCCTGCTCGCCCCGTGCCGCTGCGGTGACCTCGAGGAACTCCGCGGGCGGCCCGGCGGTGATCGGCTCGGCGACCTGGATCTCGGTGCGCGCGTCGCCGCCGGCGGGGAGCTTCAGGTGCCAGCCGGCCTCGTCGTCGCCGCTGCGGTGGCGCATGGTGACCTTCGCCTTCAGCAACGAGTGGTCCCGGGTGTCGAAGTAGGCCGCGATCAGCAGCTGCTCATCGACCCGCACCTCCGCCCCGGGGACCAGCTCCGGCCAGGGCGGCAGCTCGTCCGCGTGCGTAGCCTCGTACTTGCGCTCTACCTCGCGGTGGGTCGTCGACATGGGACCGATCCTGCCGGACGTAGGTGAACGACAATCGGTGAGTGCGGATTCTGATTGTCGGGCTGCTCACGGCCGCCCCCGTGGCGGGCTTGCCCTCGGCGAGCGACGCCTGGGCGCAAGCCGCAGACCATCGATTCCCGATCGCGGACTGCCGTGCGTCCTACAGCCGCACGCATCACGGGTACCCGGCGAGCGACATCTTTGCTCGCGGGGGATGTGCGGTCGTCTCGGTGACCGACGGGGTCGTCGACGAGGTCAGCCGCACGGACCGGTGGAAGCCGCGGGTGAACGCCGGGGCCACCCGTGGCGGGCTCTCCGTCTCCGTGGTCGGCACCGATCGGGTCCGGTACTACTACTCCCACCTGTCTGCCATCTCCGACGCGATCGCGCCCGGTGAGCCCATCCGCGCCGGGCAGCGGATCGGGTCGGTGGGCACGACGGGCAGCGCGCGGGGCACGTCGCCGCACCTGCATTTCGGCCTTTCCTGGCCGACCAAGAAGGGCGTCTGGTGGGTCCGGCGCGGCGAACTGCCCCCGGCGCCGTACCTCGACGCCTGGCGGTCGGGACGCGACCTGTCGCCGGCGCCGGCGATCCGGAAGCTCCGGGAGAAGCGCGGAGCCGCGCCCCGGTGCTCAGCTGAGTGCTGAACACGGCCGGGCGCAGACGGTCGGCCAGATATTGACAGGCCAGATATTGCTGTCATGTCGCAGGACATCGGTGACGTTTCTGCCTCAGGACATCGGTGACACTTCCGGTGGTCTTGGTGGTGACACTTCTGCCCCGAGGCTCGGGCGGTGGCTGCCAACGAACCCATCGATCCCCGTGTCCGCCTAGCGATCTCGCAGTGGCCCGAAGACGCCCCGCGCGGTGCCGTCTCGACCTTCTGCGACGAGCACGGCATCTCGCGCAAGTCCTTCTACGAACTGCGCAGACGCGCCCTGGCCGACGGGCCCGCGGCGGTGCTGGAGCCGAGGTCTCGGCGTCCGCGGTCGAGCCCGTCGCGGCTGACGGACGAGATCAAGGTGCAGGCGGTGCTCGTGCGCGCTGCATTGGAGGCCTCCGGGCTGGACCACGGGCCGATCAGCGTGCACGACAAGATGCACGCGATGGGACTGGACCCGGTCCCATCGATCGCGTCGCTGGCCCGGATCTTCCGCGAGGCGGGCGTTGCCAGACTCGAACCGAAGAAGAAGCCGCGCTCTGCGTGGCGCAGGTTCGTCTATCCCGCGCCGAACGCGTGCTGGCAGCTCGACGCCACCGAATACGTCCTTGTCGGTGGGCGCAAGTGCGTGATCTTCCAGCTCATCGACGACCACTCCCGCTACGCGCTCGCCTCGCACGTGGCGCCGAGCGAGACCGCTATGGCCGCGATCACGGTGTTCGACAAGGCCGTCGCCGCGCACGGGGTCCCGCAGCGCCTGCTGTCGGACAACAGCCGCGCGCTCAACCCGACGCGACTCGGAGTCCTGGGCCAATTCGTCGACCACGTATCGCGTCTGGGGGTCGAGGCGATCACCGGCAAGCCCTACAAGCCGACCACGCAGGGCAAGAACGAACGCTTCCACCAGACGCTGTTCCGCTACCTCGACAGGCAACCCCTGGCCGAGACTCTGACGGAACTTCAGGCCCAGGTCGACGCGTTCGACCGGATCTACAACACCGAACGCCCCCACCAGGGACTGCCCGGCCGCATCACACCCCAGACGGCCTGGAACGCCACCGACAAGGCCGAACCTCCCCGCCGCACACCCCAACGACCCCGGTTCGCCCCACTGCCCGACAGACGGCCTAGGACCGCACCGACGCCGACAGACCTGCCCGCGGACACCCACGCAAGACAGCTGAGCAGCAGAGGCAGCTTCTGTCTGGACTACGTGCACTACATGGTCGGTGGAACGCATCGCTTCAAGCAGGTCCTCGTCGTCGTCCAAGACGACACGATCACCGTCGCCGACCTGCACGGCGAAATCCTGATCGAGCACACCCGGCCCGCCCAAGGAGTGACCTACGTCGGCAAGAGCCGGCGCCCAGGCCCGAACAACTCCGAACCGTCACCGAAGTCCTGAGACATCGACTGTCACCGATGTCCTGATGCAGAACTGTCACCCATGTCCTGAGACATCACACAGGCCAGATATTGCTGAATGGAGCGATAGTCGAACGTTTGTTCGACTATGATGGTCGACGTGGGTCACCCCGTTCTCGACGCGCTCGCCTCCATCGGTGGCGTGCTGGACGCTGCACTGAAGGCGACCGACGAGAGTCGCGGCGAGTTCACGCACGGCGAACTCACCGAGGCAGTGCTCACCCACCACGAGCTGCGCGCGCAACTCGACGCGCTGGGTCTGGACCTGATCAGCGAGGCAGCCGCCACGGATGTGGCGTCCCGATCCGGCGCTGCCTCCACCGAGGAGTGGCTCGGCGCGCTGACGAAGCAGTCTGCGCACACGGCCAGGAATCTGACCCACACTGCCAGCGTCCTTGACACCTTCTGCCCGGACACCAAGGCTGCGCTGGAGACCGGCCGGATCGGCTACGAACAGACCTCCGCCATCGCGGAGATCATCAGCGACCTTCCCCAGGGCGCCAGTTCTGCACAGATCGCGGAGGTCGAGCAGTACCTCCTGGACCGCGCACCGACCAGCACTCGCCGGCAGCTCCGGGGACTGCAGAAACGCGTTGCCGATCTCATCGATCCTGAAGGCCTGCTCGAGCGGAAGAATGCCGCGCAGAAGAAGCCGGACCTGACGATCCGCGACAACCGCGACGGCACCCGGACCGTGCGCTGGACCGACACCGCCGAGCGCATCGCGACGCTGAAGGCTGCCATCGACCCGCTCGCCGCACCGCGGCCCGCCATCGCCACCGCCGCCGACACCGCCGACACCGCCGCCGCCGACACCGCGAAGGACGAGCGCGCCCTCGGGCAGCGCCGCGCGGATGCCATGGCCGACCTCATCGAACGCGCCCTGCGCTTTCGCGACCGGCCTTCCACCCCGGACAGGCGTCCGTACCCGACGCCGCGCCGACCCCGTCCCACGGTTCGCCCCATCCCTCGGCCCATCGCTCGCCCTGGTCGTCCGGGACGACGGATGCGTCGGACCCGAGCGCTCGCGACCACCCGAGTGCACGCAATCACCCGATCGGGTCCACGCCCATCCCCAGGACCGTTGCCTCAAAAACTTCCGGCAGGGCATCGGGCTCGCCAACCGCGAGAACCCGGTCCGGCGGCGAGACCTCCGCCATGACAGGGTCCGGGGCCTCGGCTCAGCCGGGCAGTGCGACGTACTTGGTCTCCAGGAATTCCTCGATGCCTTCAGCGCCCCCCTCGCGACCGAGGCCGGACTGCTTCATGCCGCCGAAGGGTGCGGCCGGGTTGGAGACCAGGCCCTGGTTGATGCCGACCATGCCGGACTCCAGGCCCTCCGCCACGCGCAGCGCGCGCTCGAGGTCGGCGGTGTAGGCGTAGGAGACCAAGCCGAACTCGGTGGCGTTGGCCTCCGCGATCGCCTCGGCGTCGTAAGCGAAGGAGCGGATCGGTGCGACCGGACCGAAGACCTCCTCGGACAAGATCCGCGCACCGTCGGGAACCTCGGCGAGGACGGTGGGCTCGTAGAAGTGCCCCAGGCCCGGGCGCACCTTGCCGCCGGTGAGAACCTTCGCGCCCTTGGCGACGGCGTCGTCGACGAGGAACTGCACCTTCCGCACCGCATCGGCATCGATCAGAGGGCCGGCGGTGACGCCGGGTTCGGTACCGCGGCCCAGCAGCAGCGCACCCATACGCTCGGCCAAGCGCTGCCCGAAGTCCTCCACGATCCGGTTGTCAACGAGGAACCGGTTGGCCGCGGTGCAGGCCTGCCCGGTGAAGCGCATCTTCGCGATCATCGCCCCGTCGACGGCCTTGTCGAGGTCTGCGTCGTTGAACACGAGGAACGGGGCGTTGCCGCCGAGTTCCATGGACACCCGCAGCACCTGCTCCGAGGCGCGGGCCAGCAGCGCCCGCCCGGTCGCGGTCGATCCGGTGAAGGAAAGCTTCCGGAGCCGCGGGTCACTCAGCAGCGGGTTCATGGTGGCCGGGGCGTCAGAAGTGCTGAGCACGTTGACCACCCCGGCGGGGAGCCCGACCTCGGCCAGGATGCGAGCCAGCGCGAGCATCGTCAGCGGAGTCTGCTCGGCGGGCTTGATCACCGACGTGCACCCCGCCGCGATGGCCGGCGCGAGCTTGCGGGTGCCCATCGCCAGCGGCAGGTTCCACGGCGTGATGAACAGGCACGGACCGACAGGCTGCTTCATCGTGAGCAGGCGCGCCTTGCCGTCCGGACTGCGGGTGTACCCGCCACCGATGCGCACCGCCTCCTCCGCGAACCAGCGGAAGAATTCCGCCGCATAGGTGACCTCGGCGGCCGCCTCCGAGAGCGGCTTGCCCTGCTCGAGGGTCATCAGCAGCGCGAGATCGTCGCGCGCCGCGATCGTCGCCTCGTAGGCCCGGCGCAGCAACTCGGCCCGCTCGCGCGGCGGGGTGTACATCCAGCCCGGCCCGGCCTTCGCCGCGGCCTGCAGGGCGGAGAGCGCGTCACCGGCGTTGCCGTCGGCGACCTCGCAGAGCACCTTCTCCGTGGCCGGGTCCTCGACCGCGAACGTCCGACCGCCGCCGGCGTCGCGCCACTGTCCACCGATGAACAGCTGCTTCGGCACGTCCGTCAGGACCCGCGCCTCCGCCGCGAAGGTCGAACCTGAGGAGTCATCAGATTGCTTCTCGGTCAACGAAATCAGTCCTTGCCAGTGAGAATCGGGCGCAACTTGTCCAGGACGGAGGCATCCTCGATGGTGGAGGGAATCGGCTCGTTCCGACCGTCCGCGATACCGCGCATCGTCTTGCGCAGAATCTTGCCCGACCGGGTCTTCGGCAGGGCAGGCACCACGTCAGCGCGCTTGAAGGCGGCCACCGCGCCGATCTCGGCGCGGATCGCGGCGACGAGTTCCGCGCACACCTGCGCCGGGTCGGTGGTGACGCCGGCCTTGAGGACCACGAGGCCGCGGGGAACCTGCCCCTTGAGGCCGTCCGCGACCCCGATGACCGCGCACTCCGCGACGGCGGGGTGCTGCGCGAGCACGGCCTCCATGGTCCCGGTGGACAGGCGGTGCCCGGCGACGTTGATGACGTCGTCGGTGCGCCCGAGCACGTACACGTAACCGTCCTCGTCGACGAAGCCGCCGTCACCGGAGGAGTACCAGCCCTCGAACGCGGCCAGGTATGACGACACGAAGCGCTCGTCGTCCTGCCACAGCGTCGGCAGCGCACCTGGTGGGAGGGGCAGGCGCACGCAGATCGCGCCCTCCTCCCCCGGCCCGCAGCGATTGCCGGAACCGTCGAGCACCTGGACGTCCCACCCGGGTACCGGAACCGACGGCGAGCCTGCCTTGATCGGCATCGGCTCCAGGCCGCGCAGGTTCGCCACGATCGGCCAGCCCGTCTCGGTCTGCCACCAGTGGTCGATCACCGGAACGCCGGTCACCCCCGTGGCCCAGTGATAGGTGTCCGGGTCGAGTCGTTCGCCGGCGAGGAAGAGGTTGCGCAGCTTCGAGATGTCGTGCCCGGCAAGGAGTTTCGCGTCCGGGTCCTCCTTCTTGATGGCCCGGAAGACCGTCGGCGCGGTGAACAGTCCGACGGCGCCGTGCTCGGCGATGACCCGCCAGAACGCGCCGGCGTCCGGAGTTCCCACCGGCTTGCCCTCGTACAGGATCGTGGTCGCGCCGAGCAGCAGCGGGGCGTAGACGATGTAGGAGTGCCCGACGACCCAACCGACGTCCGAGGCGGTCCACCACACCTCACCGGGCTTGAGGTCGAAGATGTTGCTGATGCTCCACAGCAGCGCGACGGCGTGTCCGCCGTTGTCGCGCACGATCCCCTTCGGCCGCCCGGTCGTGCCGGAGGTATAGAGGATGTACAGGGGGTCGGTCGCCGCGACCGGGACGCAGTCGGTCACCGGTTCCGCGACGGCCATCGCCTCGGCCCAGTCGATGTCGCAGTCGTTCATCGCGGCTGTGACCTGCTCGCGCTGCAGGATCACGCACCGCTGCGGCTTGTGCTCGGCGAGGGCGATCGCGGCGTCGAGCATCGGCTTGTACTCGACGATGCGGGTCGGCTCGATGCCGCAGGAGGCCGCGACGATGACCACCGGTTGCGCGTCGTTGATGCGGTCGGCAAGTTCGCGCGGGGCGAACCCGCCGAACACCACGGAGTGCACGGCGCCGAGGCGGGCACAGGCGAGCATGGCGACGACGGCCTCCGGGACCATCGGCATGTAGAGCACGACGCGGTCCCCGCGCCGTACGCCCTGCGCACGGAGCACTCCGGCGAAGTGCATCACCGAATCCAGAAGCTCGCTGTAGGTGAAGCGGCCCTGCGTGCCCGTCAGCGGGCTGTCGTAGATCAGTGCCGCCTGGTCGCCACGACCCGCGGCCACATGCCGGTCCAGCGTGTTGTGACACGTGTTCAGTTCCCCGTCGGGGAACCACTTCACGAACGGCGACCGGGAATCGTCCAGGACGACGGTCGGGGCCTTGACCCAGTCGATGGCGGTCGCCGCCTGCGCCCAGAACCCTTCCTTGTCGTCGAGGCTGCGGTGGAAGGTCTGCGCGTATGCACCCATGGCGCCACAGTAATTGGGTCTAGATGACCGAGGGGCGGGCGGGATCGGTGAACGACACGCCCATCGACTCCAGTCGGGTCTCGAACGCCTCGACCCCGTCGGCGGCGATGAACGCCTCCTCGAGCGCACTGATCGGCATCAGCCACAGCAGGCGCGCGCTGAACCTGCGCCAGCGGACGTACTCGAACTTCGGTCCGTACGGGTAGGGCAGCGTCACGAGCAGTCGGTCGTAATTCGAGCCGGGCAGCCAGGGTCGACCCAGCGGGACCACCGAGCCGCGATCCAGCCGCCCGGTCGGTGTCCCGCAGTGTGCCGCGGCGACCGTCGCGATCGCCGTGACGTGCGCGGGGTCGGGTCGGCGGACGGTGAAGACGAACTCGGTGCCGACGCCGAGGGTCTCGACCGCCTGCCAGCAGCCGAGGGTGACGTAGGTGCAGAGGTCGAGCATCGGGCCGGGCGCGACCTCGAG
This sequence comes from uncultured Actinomycetota bacterium, assembly GCA_963703165.1. Taxonomy (GTDB): domain Bacteria; phylum Actinomycetota; class Actinomycetes; order Sporichthyales; family Sporichthyaceae; genus JBQTKD01. Next base: position 4,430,374 of record OY969798.1, on the reverse strand, counting down.
GATCTGCAGACCCGGCACCCGCTCGGCCAGCTCGGCGGGCGGCTCGACGGCGAAGACCTTCTTGCTGCCGAACCAACCGGTGATGTGGCGACCGATCGCCTCGTTCATGTCCTTCACAGCGACACAGCTTTCATGGCGCCACCGTGTCCGCCGTGTCCGCCGTGTCCGCCGCGGCCAGTTGTCCGCAGGCGCCGTCGATCTCTCGTCCGCGGGTGTCGCGCACGGTCACCGGGACCCCTGCGGCCTCCAGCTCGCGCACGAAGGCCTTCTCGTCCCGGTCGCGTGACGCGGTCCACTTCGATCCCGGTGTGGGATTCAGGGGGATCAGGTTCACGTGTGCCCACCCCGCGCCCAGCTTGCCGCCGGCGTCCACCAGCAGCCTGCCCAGAGCGGCCGCCCGCTCGGCCTGGTCGTTGATGTCGCGGATCAGCGCGTACTCGATGGAGACCCGACGGCCGGTGCGCAGGAAGTACTCGTGCGCGGCGCCGAGGACCTCGGCCACCGGCCAGCGGGTGTTGACCGGGACCAACGTGTCCCGCAGTTCGTCGTCCGGGGCATGCAACGACACCGCGAGGGTCACGCCGAATCCGGACGCGGTGAGCTTCTCGATCCCCGGCAGCAGCCCGACCGTGGAGACGGTGATGGAGCGCCGGGAGATCCCCATGCCGTCGGGCTGGGGGTCGGTCAACCGGCTCAAGGCCGACGAGACCGCTTTCCAGTTCGCCAGCGGTTCGCCCATCCCCATGAACACGATGTTGGAGATCCGCCCGGCTCCCCCGGCGACCTCACCGCGGTCCACGGCGCGGGCGGCGGCCACCACCTGCTCGACGATCTCGGCCGCGGACATGTTGCGGGTCAGGCCCGCCTGGCCGGTCGCGCAGAAAGGGCAGTTCATGCCGCACCCGGCCTGCGAGGAGACGCAGACGGTGATCCGGTCCGGGTACCGCATCACGACGCTCTCCACGAGCGCACCGTCGAAGAGGCGCCACAACGTCTTGCGCGTGGTTCCCGCATCGCAGGTCTGCACCTTGGCCGGGGTGAGCAGCGACGGGAACAGCGCCTCGGCGAGGCCGGCGCGGGCCCCGGCCGGGATGTCGGTCCAACCGTCAGCGCCGTCGGTGTGGTGCACGAAGTAGTGCCGGGACAGCTGACCTGCTCGGAAGGGCTTCTCGCCGAGTTCTGTGACGGCCTCGCGGCGGTCGGCCACGGTGAGGTCGGCGAGGTGCCGCGGCGGCTTGGCGCGGCGCGGGGCGAGGAAGGTCAATTCTCCGGGTATAGGCATCTCGGGACCCATTGTCCCACCGAGAACGCCATTCGCCCGACGAGACCGATCCCACGGTCTCGCCGGGCGTATGTCATGCGGTTACCGAATCAGTTGTCGCCGTACCTGGCACTGCGAGGTTGACTTACTTCCAGGTGTAGATGACGAACTGCTTGTCGTCCGGAGCGAAGCCGGACGGCGAGCCGTCGGGGTTCGCCGTGGTGTTGGTGGAGGTGTACTTGAACATGAACTCGCGGCCCTGGCCCCAGGTCTTGTTCCAGTTGTTGCCGTAGCGCTCGCCGTTCGTGTAGCTGAAGCGCTGGTCGAGCGAGGCGTCCGAGGCGTAGACGTCACCATTGCCGAGCTGCGCCATGAGGCGCTCACGGGTCAGGTTCGGACCGACGGCCTTGGCGGCCTGCGCGAACACGTTCGCACCGACGTAGCCGGCCTGGACGATGTGGTGGTTCGTACCACGGTTACCGCGCGCGTACTTGTTCATGGTCGCCATGAACTCCGGACCCCACAGCTTGTACGTGGTGTTGGTCCAGTAGCGGTTCACCGGGTGCTTGCCGAAGATCGAGCCGAGCACCTCAGCCGCGAGGTGGTTACCCGAGATACCCAGCGGCGGGTAGTAGTTCTGCTGCGCGGCCTCGACCATGAACTTCGCCATCGTGGCCGGGTTGATCACGTAGTGAATGATGTGCTCCGGCGCTGCCGCACGCATCGAGAGAACCTGGCTCGACATCGAGGTCTCGGAGATGGAGACGTCAGCCTTCTTGACCATCTTCGCGCCCGAGGCGTCCATGACCTTGGCAACCTCGCTGCAGGCCAACTGCATCTCGGGGCTCGTGAGGCAGATCAAGCCGTAGGTCTTGGGCTTGATGACGTTGCGTGCCCAGTTCGCGCCGGCCATGGCCTCGTGGATCATCGACATGTGCGTCGGGAACATGTACGGGTCCTGCCACTCGGTCTGGGAGTAGGCCCAGGTACCGATCGCCGGCAGCTTGTACGCCTTGAGGTCGTCGTGGACGGATGCCGACGCCCAGCTCGAGTAGGTGAGCAGGGAGAAGATCTTGTCCTGGCCGACGAGCTTCTTGATGCAGGACTTCGAGCGGGAGACCTCGCCCGGGCCGTCATCGCAGTCCTGGACCTGCAGGCGCCGACCGAGCACGCCACCGCGGTCGTTGATCGACTGCAGCGAACCCCTCAGGCCGTTGACCATCGGGGTCACAAGCACGTTGCCCAGCGCCATGCCGTGCATGGACACCGAACCGAGCTTGATGGAGTCCTTGGTGACACCGACGTCGGTGGCGCCACCCTTCTCGTCGTAGATCTTCTGGTTCGCAGCCTGCTCCGACTCCGACTCGCTGGAGACCTTCGCGGTGGCCTTGGACTTGGTGTCCTTGGCGGTACCGGACTTGTCGGCCTTCGCGGCCTTCGAGCCGGCGTCGGTGCTCTTGGCGCCAGTGCCCTTGGGCGCGGCCTTGGTGACCTCGCCGACCTTGGCCTTGACGTCTGCGGGAGCAGCGTCAGTGGCTTCGTCGACGATGGCCTCGGGAGCGGAATTCTCGGGCGCGGCAGCGGTCGGGACGTCGGCTGCCGGGGCCTGGGCTACCGGGGAGCTGTCGTTGCTGCCACCACAGGCAGCAAGGACGAGCGCCGCGGAGGCGATCACGGGGACCACCTTGACGACATTCTTGTTCCAGCGTCTCACGAAGAAACTCCTCGTTTAGTGAGACTCGGGCGGGGACGCCCTTTGGGTCGAAATATGTGACCCACTCAACTGTGAGTTCAGTCTATGCCGATATCTCTCAGAAAACCTTAAGGAATGGTGGTCCCTACCCACCCCTTTCGGGGATACTCGTTCGCCAATCCGAAGCAAGTGACTGCACATCAGATCGCGTACCTGTAAGCAAAACTGCCTCCGCCCGGCGGACCGTGAGGTCCACCGGGCGGAGGTTTGTGTGTCCCTACTACCGAATCAATTCAGTCCTACCTGGCTGCACGAATGCAGACTTACTTCCAGGTGTAGATGATGAACTGGTCGGGGTCGGCCGCGAAGCCGGACGGCGAACCGTCGGGGTTCGAGACGGTGTTGGTGCTGGTGTACTTGTAGATGAACTCACGACCCTGGCCGTACTGCTTGTTCCAGTTGTTGCCGTAGCGCTCGGTGTTGACGTACTGGAAGCGCTGGTCGAGCGAGGAGTCCGACGCCCACACGGTGCCGTTGCCGAGGGTCGCCATGAGGCGCTCACGGGTCAGGTTCGGACCGGTCGCCTTGGCGGCCTGGGCGAAGATGTTGATGCCCGCGTAGCCGGCCTGGACGATGTGGTGGTTCGTGCCACGGTTACCACGGGCGTACTTGTTCATGGTGGCCATGAACTCCGGACCCCACAGCTTGTAGGTGGTGTTGGTCCAGTAGCGATCGGTCGGGTGCTTGCCGAAGATCGAGCCCAGCACCTCAGCCGCGAGGTGGTTACCCGAGATGCCCTTGGGCGGGTAGTAGTTCTGCTGCGCCGACTCGACCATGAACTTCGCCATCGTCGACGGGTTGATCACGTAGTGAATGATGTGATCCGGGTTCGCCGCGCGCATCGCGAGAACCTGGCTCGACATCGAGGTCTCCGAGATGGAGACGTCAGCCTTCTTGACCATCTTCGCGCCCGAGGCGTCCATGATCTTGGCGACCTCGTTGCAGGCCAGCTGCATCTCGGGCGAGGTCAGGCAGACCAGGCCGTAGGTCTTGGGCTTGATGACGTTCTTCGCCCAGTTCGCGCCGGCCATGGCCTCGTGGATCATCGACATGTGGCTCGGGAACATGTACGGGTCCTGCCACTCGGTCTGCGAGTAGGCCCAGGCGCCGACGTACGGAAGCTTGTACTGCTTGAGGTCATCGTGGATCGACGCGGTCGCCCAGTCGACACCGGTCACCAGGGAGAAGATGCGGTCCTGGCCGGCCAGCTTCTTGATGCAGGCCTTGGCGCGGGAGACCTCGCCGGGGCCGTCGTCACAGTCGACGATGTTCATGCGACGGCCGAGGATGCCACCACGGTCGTTGATCGCCGAAGCGGTGGCCAGGTTGCCACGGACCTGCGGAGCGGTCAGCACGTTGCCCAGCGCCATGCCGTGCATGTTGATCGAGCCGAGCTTGATCGCGTCCTTGGTGACACCGACCTCGGTGGCGCCGTTCTTCTCGTCGTAGATCTTCTGGTTCGCGGCCTTCTCTTCTGCGGACTCGAGGCCCTTGACCTCGGTGACGTCCTCTGCGGAGCCCGCGGCGGCCTTGCTGTTGCCCTGGCCCTTGGCAGCCGGAGCGGCCTTGGAGTCGCTCTTGGCGGCGGACTTGGTGTCGCTCTTCGCGGCAGCCTTGGTGTCACCCTTGGGGGCAACAGCCTTGGCGACCTCGCCGGCCGGGCCCTTGGCCGCGGCGGGGGCGTTGTCAGCGGCGGTCTCGGCGGCGTCGGCGACGGCCTCGGGAGCAGCAGCCTCGGGAGCGGCGGCGGCGGGGGCGTTGTCAGCCGGGGCCTGGGCGACGGGCGAGCTGTCGCTGCTGCCACCACAGGCGGCCAGCACCAGGGCCGCGGAGGCGACCACAGGGACCACCTTCACGATGTTCTTGTTCCAGCGCTTCACGAAGAAACTCCTAATTAGAGAGTGCTCGGGCCTGGGACGACCCGAGATCCACATAGTGCGAGCGGCTGAATCGTGAGTGGATTCAGTGCTCTCCGGCCGGTGCATCGACCCTCACCGAGGCGTCGGTCGGCTTGTTCATTGGAGACTGCGGGACTTGAGGCTTGCTTCGCCCGCGGTCCAAAGCTATGGCGTCATTTCCTGAGAAACTAGTAAGAGCGCGGGGGTGTCAGCACCCCACGTGGGGTCAGGAATGACAACCATCCCAGACCAATCCGGGAACTTCACAGCCTCGGTCTCGCAGCGTTTGCGCAGGTCAGAGCGATGCTGAGGCGGCGCACGACGACGGGGGCCGAGCACCCCCCATGTCTTTGGGAAAGCTGTGAGTACCTGAGAGTCCCTGAGAAAACCTGACGGAACGCGGACGCCTGTGCATGAAAAACGACTTCGCCCCGGTGGACCGAGGTCCACCGGGGCGAAGGTTCTGCGTTCGGATCAGTTATCACCCGGCACTGCGAGCGTTGGACTTACTTCCAGGTGTAGATGACGAACTGGTCGTTGTCGGGCGCGAAGCCGGACGGCGAACCGTCGGGGTTCGAGACCGTGTTCGTCGAGGTGTACTTGTACATGAACTCGCGACCCTGGCCCTGCTGCTTGTTCCAGTTGTCGCCGGTCCGCTCGGTCTGCACGTACTGGAAGCGCTGGTCGAGCGAGGCGTCGGACTCCCACACGGTGCCGTTGCCGAGGGTCGCCATGAGGCGCTCACGGGTCAGGTTCGGACCGGTCGCCTTGGCGGCCTGGGCGAAGATGTTGATGCCCGCGTAGCCGGCCTGGACGATGTGGTGGTTCGTGCCACGGTTACCACGGGCGTACTTGTTCATGGTCGCCATGAACTCCGGACCCCACAGCTTGTACGTGGTGTTGGTCCAGTAACGACCGGTCGGGTGCTTGCCGAAGATCGAGCCCAACACCTCAGCCGCGAGGTGGTTACCCGAGATGCCCTTGGGCGGGTAGTAGTTCTGCTGCGCCGACTCGACCATGAACTTCGCCATCGTCGACGGGTTGATCACGTAGTGAATGATGTGATCCGGGTTCGCCGCGCGCATCGCGAGAACCTGGCTCGGACATCGAGGTCTCCGAGATGGAGACGTCAGCCTTCTTGACCATCTTCGCGCCCGAGGCGTCCATGATCTTGGCGACCTCGTTGCAGGCCAGCTGCATCTCGGGCGAGGTCAGGCAGACCAGGCCGTAGGTCTTGGGCTTGATGACGTTCTTCGCCCAGTTCGCGCCGGCCATGGCCTCGTGGATCATCGACATGTGGCTCGGGAACATGTACGGGTCCTGCCACTCGGTCTGCGAGTAGGCCCAGGCGCCGACGTACGGCAGCTTGTACTGCTTGAGGTCATCGTGGATCGACGCGGTCGCCCAGTCGACACCGGTCACCAGGGAGAAGATGCTGTCCTGGCCGGCCAGCTTCTTGATGCAGGCCTTGGCGCGGGAGACCTCGCCGGGGCCGTCGTCACAGTCGACGATGTTCATGCGACGGCCGAGGATGCCACCACGGTCGTTGATCGCCGAAGCGGTGGCCAGGTTGCCACGGACCTGCGGAGCGGTCAGCACGTTGCCCAGCGCCATGCCGTGCATGTTGATCGAGCCGAGCTTGATCGAGTCCTTGGTGACACCGACGTCGGTGGCGCCACCCTTAGCCTCGTAGATCTTCTCGTTCGCGGCCTTCTCGCCGGCGGACTCGGAGCCCTTGACCTCGGTGATCTCCGCGCCGGAGCCCTTGGCGGCCGGGGCGGACTTGCCGGGCTTGACGGCCTTGTCGGCCTTGGCGACCGGGGCGGACTTGTCGGACTTGGCGACCGGGGCGGCCTTGTCGGACTTGGCGACCGGGGCGGCCTTGTCGACCTTGGCGACCGGAGCAGCCTTGTCGGCGGTGTCGGTGGCCGCGGGGGCCTCGTCGGTGGTGGTGGGAGCGGCCACTGCCGCGTCCGCCGGCTGCTGCGCAGCCGTCGAGTTGTCGTCGTTGCTGCCACACGCAGCGAGAACCAGGGCCGCAGAGGCGACCACGGGGACCACCTTGACGACGTTCTTGTTCCAGCGTCTCACCTGGGAACTCCTTAATGAGCTCGGGACGGGACGACCCGAGGAGGGAAATATCGACCGGCACGTCGAGCCTCATCGACGTACCTGCCGGTATTGCGGGCATACGTGCCTATTCCTCCGCCCGCACCGGAAAAATTAGGCCCTCAGATCCTGAGAAACCAGTAAGAAGGTGGGGGTGCCAGGACCCCAAATGGGGGTAGAACCACCACCAGATCTGACCAATCCGCCCGGCAACCGTCTCCGTTCAGCGACGATTAGCCGCAGGTCAGAGCGTTTACGTAGACATCTGGGGATACCCCCGCGCCCCGGGGGGAATCTGGCCGCCGCCTGAGACTTACAGAGAACAGCACGAGCAGCTTTCTCAGTTTTCAGGTGCGGGGCGTTAGATGATCCACTCGAGCAGTAGCCAGGCGACGGGCGCCGCGACGAGCAGCGAGTCCATCCGGTCCATCAGCCCGCCGTGTCCGGGCAACAGCGTGCCCATGTCCTTGACCCCGATGTCGCGCTTGAGCACCGACTCCCCCAGATCGCCCAGGGTCGCGGCGATCGCCATCACCAGGCCCAGCAACGCGCCGGCCCACCAGTGCGCGTCCAGCAACAGCGAGACGCACAGTGCGCCCCCCACCGCGCAGGTCAGGAAGGAACCCGCCATTCCCTCCCACGACTTCTTCGGGCTGATCCGGGGCGCCATGGGGTGCTTGCCGAACAGCACGCCGGCCGCGTAGCCGCCGACGTCGTTGCAGACCACCAGGACCACGTAAGTGGCGACGCGATGAGCCCCGTCGGAGGCGGTGTCCATGAGGACCGTGAACCCGGTGAGGAACGGCACGTAGACCGCGACGAAGATTCCCGCCGTCACGTCCGCCGCGAAACCTGATGGACCGTCAGCCAGTCGCCACCCGATGACCCCTGCGGCCGTCAGGGCCAACGCCACCAGCAGTGCCTCGGTCCCGCCCTGCCACGCGGCCACCGGCATCGCCACCGCACCGATGGCCAGGGGCACCTGCGGCACGGAGACGTTCTTGGTGCGCAGCGCGTTGCCGATCTCCCACGCCGCGATCAACGCGGCGGCGGACACCAGGACGACGAAAGCCCCCGGACCGACGAGCAGGGCGCCGATGACGGCGCCGCCCAGACCCACGCCGACGCCGATCGCGGCGGGCAGATTACGGCCGCGCCCGTCCGGTCGGTTTGGTCGGGCTGCTCATGCGAGGTGCTCAGACCTCGAGAAGTTCGGCTTCCTTGTGCTTGAGCAACTCGTCCACCTCATTGACGTGCTTGTGGGTGACGTCCTCGAGGTGCTTCTCGGCGCGCTTCACTTCGTCCTCGCCGGCTTCCTTGTCCTTGATCAACTTCTCCAAGGTGTCCTTGGCGTGGCGTCGGATGTTGCGGATGGAGACCCGCGCATCCTCGGCCTTGTGCCGCGCCACCTTGATGTACTCCTTGCGGCGTTCCTCGGTCAGCACCGGCAGCGCGACGCGGATGATCGTCCCGTCGTTGCCCGGGTTGACCCCGAGGTCGGAATCACGGATCGCTCGCTCGATGGCACCCAGCGCGCCCTTGTCGTAGGGCGTGACGATGACCATCCGCGGTTCGGGCGTCGCGAATCCGGCCAACTGGTTCACCGGAGTGAGCGTGCCGTAGTACTCGACCATGATCTTGGAGAACATGGCCGGGTTGGCACGACCGGTGCGGATCGCGCCGAAGTCCTCCTTCGCGACCCCGAGCGCCTTCTCCATCTTGTCCTCGGCCTCGAGCAGGATGTCGTCGATCATCAGGACCTCCTAGACCTCGGCACCGATGGTGGTGCCGATCTTCTCGCCGCGAACGGCGCGGCCGATGTTTCCTTCAGTGAGCAGGTCGAACACCACGATCGGCAGTCCGTTGTCCCGGCACAGGCTGATCGCGGTCGCGTCGGCGACCTTCAGCCCGCGAGTGAGGAACTCCGAGTAGCTGAGCGTGTCGAACCGGACAGCGTCCGGGGTGGTGCGGGGGTCGGCGTCATAGACACCGTCGACCCCCTGCTTGCCCATGAGCACAGCCTGGCAACCGACCTCCAACGCGCGCTGCGCGGCGGTGGTGTCCGTGGAGAAGAACGGTGCGCCCAGGCCGGCGCCGAAGATGACGACCCGGCCCTTCTCCAGATGCCGCACCGCGCGGCGTGGGATGTAGGGCTCGGCGACCTGACCCATGGTGATCGCAGTCTGTACGCGGGTCTCGACACCGGCCTTCTCGATGAAGTCCTGCATCGCGAGACAGTTCATGACCGTGCCGAGCATGCCCATGTAGTCAGCTCGGCCACGGTCCATGCCGGCCCGGGACAGTTCCTGGCCACGGAAGTAGTTGCCGCCGCCGACCACCATCGCGATCTGGACGCCGGTCTCGCGCGAGACGTCGGCGACCTGGCGGGCGATCATCGCCGCGACGAGCGGATCGAGACCGATGCCCTTCTCCCCGGCCAGTACCTCACCGGAAAGCTTCAGCATCACTCGACGGAACTGACCCGCGGGGCTCAATGGCGACTCCACGCGGGTACGTCCCTCCTGATCGGTGCTCGGTTCTCGGTCGTGCGACGGTGCAGCTCAGGCGCCGCCGACCGACAACCGCGCGAACGCCTTGACGTTCACGCCGGCCTCGTCGAGCACGGCTTTCACGCTCTTCTTGCTGTCCTGGACGGAGGACTGTTCGAGCAGGACGACGTCCTTGAAGAAGCCCTGCACCCGACCCTCGGTGATCTTGGGCAGCGCCGCTTCGGGCTTGCCCTCCTCACGCGCGGTCGCCTCGGCGATCTTGCGCTCGTGGTCGACCACCTCGGCCGGCACCTGGTCACGGGTGACGTAGAGCGGCTTCATCGACGCGATCTGCAGCGCGGCGCCACGAGCGGCGGCGGCGTCGCCACCCTCGTAGGAGACAAGCACGCCCACCGCGGGCGGCAGGTCCTTGCTCTTGCGGTGCAGGTAGATCTCGACCGTGCCGTCGAAGCGCGCGACCTGACCAAGGTCGAGCTTCTCGCCGATGACGGCGCTGGCAGCGTCGATGGCCTCCCGAACGGTCTTGCCGCTCGGGAGGGTGGCGACGAGCAGGGCCTCACGGTCGCCGATGCCGGCGGAGTCGGCGTGGGCCACGATCTCGTCGGCCAGCGCCTGGAACTGCTCGTTCTTCGCGACGAAGTCGGTCTCGGAGTTCAGCTCGACGAGGGCATTGCCCGACGCCGCGACCAGACCCGAGTTCGCGGTGCGCTCGGCGCTCCGCTTGGCGGCTTTCGCCGCTCCCTTGGTGCGCAGCAGGTCGACGGCTTCGTCGAAGTTGCCGCTCATCTCCTCGAGCGCCTTCTTGCAGTCCATCATTCCGGCGCCGGTCAGCTCCCGGAGCTTCTTGACGTCCGCCGCAGTGAAATCGGCCATGGTTGCCTCGTCCTCGTCGTCTCTCGTGCAGTTCGCGGTGGCTTTTCGGCGCTCAGGCGCCGGCGGGTGCCTCGTCGGCGGGCGGAGCAGCCTCGGCGACAGGCGCCGCTTCCGCGGCGGGAGCAGCTTCGGCGGCGGGCGCGGCCTCCGTGGCCGGAGCAGCTTCTGCGGCCGGAGCAGCTTCTGCGGCCGGAGCAGCTTCTGCGGCCGGAGCGGCAGGGGGAGCCGCTGCGGGGGTGGCGTCGGTGGTGGCGAGCAGGTCGCGCTCCCACTCGGCCAACGGCTCGTCGGCAGCAACCTGGCCGGCGGCCGCCTTCTCGTCGCCGCGCTGCGAACCGGAACGGGCCATCAGACCCTCCGCGACGGCGTCCGCGACCACCCGGGTGAGCAGGTTGATCGAGCGGATCGCATCGTCGTTGCCGGGGATCTTGTAGTCGACCTCGTCGGGGTCGCAGTTCGTGTCGAGGATCGCGACGACCGGGATGCCCAGCTTGCGGGCCTCGCCGACGGCGAGGTGCTCCTTCTTGGTGTCCACGATCCACACGGCGCTCGGGATGCGGGACAGGTCCCGGATACCGCCGAGGGTCTTCTCGAGCTTCTCCTTCTCACGCTGGAGGAAGAGGAGCTCCTTCTTGGTCATGCCCGAGCCGGCGACGTCGTCGAAGTCGAGGAGCTCAAGCTCCTTGAGGCGCTGCAGGCGCTTGTAGACGGTGGAGAAGTTGGTCAGCATGCCGCCGAGCCAGCGCTGGTTGACGTACGGCATCCCGACGCGGGTCGCCTGCTCGGCGATGGCCTCCTGGGCCTGCTTCTTGGTGCCGATGAACATCACGGTGCCGCCGTGAGCGACGGTGGCCTTCACGAACTCGAACGCGCGGTCGATGTAAGCCAGCGACTGCTGCAGATCGATGATGTAGATGCCATTGCGCTCGGTGAAGATGTAGCGCTTCATCTTCGGGTTCCAGCGGCGAGTCTGGTGTCCGAAGTGGACACCGCTCTCGAGCAGCTGGCGCATCGTGACGACGGCCATGGGTGTTCTCCTTGTTGTCCCGCGCGGGCGCGGAACGTCTCAGTTGTTGCGCCGACCGGGGTGGCCGATGCCCTGACGCCCTGGGCGCGTCACGCGGCTGCGAACAACCGACCGAGGACGCGCGCACCGGGCCACGCTCAGCGAGCGTTTGCCGGAGGACGTGCGAAGTACGACCCGCTGGGCGGGTCGCCGTCGTGGAGTCTACAGACGATTGAGGCGAGCGAAGCCGCGGGGGCGAGGGACGAGCCCCTGTGGCTTCCGAGCCGATTGAAGTCTGTTGAGCGAAGCGAACATGACATCCGCGGTGTGGTCAGCGCAGCCGGGCGCGCAGGGCCAGGACAGCCTTGGTGTGCATCTGGCAGACGCGGGACTCGGTGACTCCGAGAACGGAGCCGATCTCCGCGAGGGTGAAGCCCTCGAAGTAGTAGAGGCGGACCAGGGTCTGTTCGCGCTCCCCCAGCGTCTCGAGGGCCTCGACGAGCAACCGGCGGACCTCGGCCGACTCGACCACGTGGGCCGGGTCGGGCGCGTCGAGGTCGGCCAGGGTCTCGCCGAGGTTGATGGCGTCGGTCCCGCCGCTGGTGCTGCCGAGCAGTTCGTCGAGCGCGAGCACGTTGACTGCGGCGAGCTGGCCGAACAGTTTGTGCAGGGCGGTGGTGCTCAGCCCGAGCGCTTCGGCCAGTTCAGGTTCCGAGGGGTTGCGGCCGAGCTTGTTCTCCAGCTCCGACCAGGTCCGTTGCACGTCGCGCGCCCGGGCGCGAACCGAGCGCGGGATCCAGTCCTGCGCGCGGAGCTCGTCGAGGATCGCGCCGCGGATACGGGAGATCGCGTACGGCTCGAAGGGCACGCCACGGTCCGGGTCGAACTTCTCGATCGCGTCGATGAGGCCGAGGACGCCGACCGAGACGCAGTCGGCGATGTCGACGTTGCGCGGCAGGCCGACCCCGACGCGTCCGGCGACGTACTTCACCAGGGGCGCGTAGTGCAGGATCAGCCGCTCGCGCAGCCGGTCGTCGTCGTCCTGCTTGTAGCGGCGCCACAGGTCGGCCAGGCCGCTTGTGTCGTCGCGATCGGCGAGCGCCAGCGCGCTCTTCTGCTCAGGCACGTGGATGAGCTTGTTCATAGGTAGCCCGCAGTCGTTCGACGGAGACATGGGTGTAGAGCTGTGTGGAGGTCAAGGCGGCGTGGCCGAGCAGTTCCTGCACGGTGCGTAGGTCCGCTCCACGTTCCACCAGGTGTGTGGCGGCGCTGTGCCGCAGTCCGTGCGGGCCCATCTGGGGGACGTCGCCCAGGGCGGCCAGAGCGCGGTGCACGGTTTCCCGGACCGCTCGCTGGCCGAGACGGCCGCCGCGCGCGCCGATGAACACCGCGGCGCCGCTGCGTTCGGTGAGCAGCGCGGCCCGGCCGCGGGTCAGCCAGTCGGCGAGGGCGTCTGCCGCCGGTTCCCCGAACGGGACCGTGCGCTGCTTCGCGCCCTTCCCCATGGCGCGAAGCAGTCGCTTCTCCCGGTCCAGATCCCCCAGGTCCAGGGCGACGAGTTCGCCCACCCGCAGGCCCGACGCGTACAGCATCTCCAGGACGGCCCGATCCCGCAGGTCGGCAGGGTCCTGGGTCGGTTCCGTGGGGGTCAGCAGGCGCCCGGCCTGGTCCTGGGTCAGGATCGCCGGCAACCGACGCCGGATCCGTGGGCTCACGAGTCCGGCCCCGACGTCGCGCTGCGCCTTGCCGGTGCGCGCGGCGTACTCGGTGAAGGTGCGGGTCGCGGCGGCACGGCGGGCCACCGTGGTATCCGCGTGCCGGGTGACGCGTTCCGCGGCCAACCAGCGGCGCAGCACCGGCAGGGTCAGCCCGTCCACGTCGACGACCCCACCGCGTGCCGCGTGGCGCAGCAGACGCGTGATGTCGCCGATGTAGGCCCGGACCGTGTGCGGGGACAGCCCGCGCTCGCTCGCCAGGTGGACCTCGAAGGCACGCAGCGCCTCAGCCAGGGCAGGGGGCAGTGCGGAGCCGTCCGCCTGCGCGGACTCCTCCAACGCGACCCCCCGGTTCATGGGCCAAACGTCCCGGCCTCCCGCCCGCGATGCAACGACCGCCACGTCACAATTGTCACTTCAGCCCCACAAGCACCATCGCTACTCGGCCCCACTCATCTCCGCCGGGCCTGTGCCGTCAGCGTCCAGCCGCCCTCGACGCGCTCCACCAGGGCGAGCGAGGCCAACTCCCCCAAGGCGGCCCGCACCGCGTCCGCGGGCTGACCGCACTCGACGCCGATCCGCCCGATCTCGGCCGCACCGCGGGCCGGGAGTGCCTCGAGTACCGCCCGCAGACCGTCGGGAAGCTGATCCCGCGGTCGGGCCGGTCGCGCGCGCACGGGCGCGAGGTCGACGCCGAAGCGGCCCAACGCCTCGACCACCTCGGCCGGCCTGGTGACCACGATGGCCTGGCCCGAGCGCAGTAGTTCGTTGCTGCCCACTGACGTCGCCGAGGTGACCGGACCGGGCACCGCCATCAGGACTCGGTTCAGTTCCTCGGCCCATCGGGCCGTGGTGGCCGCCCCGCTGCGCGCGGCGGCCTCGACGACCACGGTGCCGCGGGTCAACGCCGCGATCACCCGATTGCGCGTGAGGAAGCGCCGGCTGGCCGGGGCCGCGCCAGGCGCTGCCTCGCTGAGCACCAGGCCGTCGACGGCGATCTGCTCGAACAGCGCGGCGTGCGCCCGGGGATAGGGCACGTCAGCGCCGCCCGCGAGAACCGCGAAGGTCGTCCCGCCCGCGGCCATGGCGCCGCGGTGCGCAGCGACGTCGACGCCGAAGGCACCTCCCGAGACGATCGCCCAGCCCAGTTCAGCCAGTTGCGCGGCGAGGTCTGTGGCGACGTGCACGCCGTAGGGACTCGCCGCCCGGGCGCCCACCATGGCGACCGAGTTCAGCAACGCCGGCCGCAGGTCCGCGGCGCCGCGACACCACAACCCGAACGGGCGCGCATTGCCGAGGTCGTCGAGTTGACGTGGCCACGACTCCTCGCCGGGACAGATGAGCCGGGCGCCCGCTGCCGCGCCGGCCGCGAGATCGTCGAGCGGGTCGACGCCCTGCAGCCGGATGCGCATCGCAGTCGCACCGGGCAGATCCGCCCGTCCGGTGCGGATGCGCTCGATCACCTCGACCGCACCCAAGCGGGCCACGGCCGCGCCGAGGCGCGGCTGCGCCGGGTCCGCGATGCGCATCAGCAGCGCCCGCGCGGCACGATCCCCGACCCGGTCGATCACCGGCTGCGGGAACTCCAGATCCAGGAATTGCTCGCTTCGCTCCGTCATGCGGCCCACCCCCCGGCGACACCGGAACGCAGCGCCAGCGCCTCCCCTACCTCGGCCCGACCCGGTCGATCGATCCCCGCCAGATCGGCCATGGACCACGCCACGCGAAGGATCCGCACCATCCCACGCGGGGTCAATGTCCCCCGCTCCAGCGCGGTCTCCACCGTGCGCATCGCCTCCGGATCGAGCGCCCACGCGCCGCGTAGCAGCCGGGACGGGACCTGGGCGTTGTTCGTCCAAGGGGTCCCTTCCAAACGGCGGGCACTGCGCGCACGCGCCTGGGCGACCCGAGCCGCCACCGTCGCGGTGCTCTCACCCTCCGGCGCGGCCAGCAGTTGATACCGGGTCGGCCGATCCACCATGACCTGCAGATCGACCCGGTCGAGCAACGGCCGGGACAGGCGCGACAGGTAACGCCGCCGGGTCTCCGACCTACAGATGCAGCCCTTGGCGGTCGCACTGCTGCACGGGCAGGGATTGGCCGCGAGAACCAGCAGGAACTCCGCCGGGAACCGGGCCGTCAGGCCGGATCGCGCGATGATCACTTCGCCGCTCTCCATGGGCTGACGCAGACCGTCGAGCACACCGGCCCGGTACTCGGTCGCCTCGTCCACGAAGAGAATTCCCTTGTGCGCCAAGGAAACCGCGCCAGGTCGGATCTCCTTGGCGCCCCCACCGCCGATGATGGCGGCCGCCGTGGCGGAGTGGTGCGGACGGCAGTAAGGGGCCGAGGTCACCAACGGGACCCCGGGCCGCAACTGTCCGGCCACCGAATGGATCTCGGTGACCTCCAACGCGTCCTGCCCGCTCAGCGGCGGCAACAGGCCGGGCATCCGCTCGGCCAACATCGTCTTGCCCACACCGGGGCTGCCGTGCAGGAACACGTGATGCCCACCGACCGCCGCGACCTCCAGAGCCCGACGGGCTTCCTCCTGACCGCGGACGTCCGCAAGATCGGGCAGCCACTCCGGACCGACGGCCACGGGGACCCGCTCGACGACCGGATCGGGCTCGTCCGGTTCATCCGGGATGGGCTCGCCGCGCAGCCACGCACAGGCGTGGCGCAACGAGCGGATCCCGATGATCTCCGCGCCTTCGACCAGTTCGGCCTCCTCGACGTTGGCCTCGGGCACCAGGACCCGAGTGCGTCCGGCCCGCACAGCCGCAGCGACCGCGGGCAGGACCCCGCGCAACGGGCGGACCCGTCCGTCCAGTCCCAGTTCGCCGAGCATCACCAGCCCGGCGACGTCGTAGGCGGGCACCGTGCCCTGCGCGGCGAGCACCACCAAGGCGATCGCCAGGTCGAATCCGCCGCCTCGCTTGTGCAGGTCCGCCGGGGAGAGCGAGATCGTGACCTTGACCTCCGGCCAGGATTCGTTGCTGTTCACCACGGCCGCCTTCACGCGTTCCCGCGCCTCGGACAGGGCGGTGTCCGGCAACCCGATCAACACGGTCTTGGGCAGGCCCGATCCGATGTCTGCCTCCACGGAGACGACGCGGCCCTGCACTCCTGTCAGCGCGATTCCCCAGCCGCGCCCCACCCCCGTCATGCGACACCGCGCACATGCTCGACGCGGTCCGTCCGCCCGGGCACGGCGGCCCAGATCCCGATCACGTCGATCCGGATCGGCCCCCGCCAGCCGTGCGCCCGGCACCAGGCGATGGCCAGCCCGCGCAACCGCGCGAGCTTCACCGGAGTCACCGCGACCAGCGGTCCGCCGAACTTGTCGTTGCGGCGGGTCTTCACCTCGCACACGACCAGCACGCCGTTCTCGACGGCGACGAGGTCCAGCTCTCCCTCGGCACACCGCCAGTTCCGGTCGAGGATCTCCAACCCCGCATCGATCAGGAACTGCGCGGCATGGTCCTCGCCGTATTTGCCCAGAGCGTCTTTCGCCCGCATCGCGACCACCTCCGGCACGGAAGCGTGCGGACGCGATCAGGCCGGAGCGAGGGTCAGTTTCAAAACTGTGGATAACCCGGGGTCTCCCCCGCTGTGGATAACTCTTCGATTCAGCCCTCGGGCGGGGTGAGTTCGGCCTTCGCGAGTTCCTCGACGTTGACGTCCTTGAACGTGACGACCTTGACGTTCTTCACGAAGCGCGCGGGCCGGTACATGTCCCAGACCCAGGCGTCGGTCATCGTCACCTCGAAGTAGGTCTCCCCGGCGTCGGAGCGGACCTGCAGGTCGACGTTGTTCGTCAGATAGAAGCGGCGCTCGGTCTCGACCACGTACGCGAACAGCCCGACGACGTCCCGGTACTCCTTGTAGAGCGAGAGCTCCATCTCGGTCTCGTACTTCTCGAGATCCTCCGCGCTCATCGTGCGAGCTCCGCTCCCTCGTGGTCCACGTCGACATTCTGGCCGGTCGATCGCCCGACTGCGGCCGCGACATTCACGTAGGAGAACCGGTGCTCGGGGCACGGACCGTGCTCGACGAGCGCGGCGCTGTGCTCGGCGGTGCTGTAGCCCTTGTGTCCGTCGAAGCCGTACTGCGGGTACGTGGCGGCGAGTTCGCACATCATCCGGTCCCGGGTCACCTTGGCGACCACCGACGCGGCCGCGATGCACCCGGCCACCCGGTCACCCTTCCAGACCGCAAGCCCCGGGACCCCCAGACCGGCGACGGCGAAGCCGTCGGTCAACACATAACCGGCCGTGCACATCCAACCGGGCCAGCGCCCGGCGCAGCGCGGCAACATTCGCGCGGTGCAACCCGACCCGGTCCACCTCGGGCGCCGGGACGATCACCGTGCTGATCGCGGCGGCCCGCTTGTGCACCTGCGCGAACACCGCCTCCCGCGCGGCGGGCGTGAGCAGCTTGGAGTCGGCCAGGCCCGGGATCTCGCCACGCTTGCCCGGCGCCAGGATCACCGCCGCCGCCACGAGCGGACCGGCGCACGCCCCACGGCCGGCCTCGTCGGCGCCCGCCACCGGACCGAGGCCGCTGCGGATGAGCGCACGCTCGTAGCCGTACAGCCCCGCATCGGGCCGCACGGAGAATCGACGCGGACGCATCGCTGCCATGCGCTTAGACGGACTCGGCGACCGGTGCCCTGGCTGCGGCCTGATGCGCCTGTCGGCGGCGCCACGCCGCCAACGGGACGAGGGTGACCAGCGCGGCGGCGGAGCCGGCGAGCGGCGCGTCGTCGAGCTGCTTGTCCTTGAAGGTGCCCGGTACGGACAGCGTCGACCAGCGCGAGAGCGGCCAGACGAGCACGAACGCGCGCCCGACGACCTGGTCCTGGGAGATGGTGCCGTTGCCAGGCTCGTTCATGTGCAGACGCGAGTCGGCCGAAACCTCACGGTGGTCACCCATGACCCACAGCCGGTTCGGCGGGACCGTCACCGAGAACGGACGCTCGGACGGCTTGTCCGCCTCACCCGTGACCGGGTCCGAGTACAGGTAGGGCTCTTCGAGCTTGACGCCGTTGACGGTGACCTTCCCGTCCGTGCAGCACGCGACCCGGTCCCCCGGCACACCGACGACCCGCTTGATCAGGTCCTTCTCGTTCGAGGAGGGCAGCAGGCCGACGAAGACGAAGACGTCCTTCAACCCCTTGAGCACGGCGTTGCCGTCCCGCTCCGGGCGGTCGTTGCCCAGCCACGACCCGGGGTCCTTGAACACGATGATCTCGCCACGCTTGGGATCACCGAAGCGGGCGGAGAACTTGTTGACCAACACCCGGTCGCCCTCGAGCAGGGTGTTCTGCATGGAGTCCGACGGGATGAAGAAGGCCTGCACCAGGAACGTCTTGATCAGCAGCGCGAGCGCCAACGCGACGAACACCAGGATCGGCAGTTCACGCAGCAGGCTGGAGGACTTACCGACCTCGTTGCGCTGGCCGGGCGGCAGTTCCGCGGGGAGTTCCTCCTCGCGGCGCGGCATACGCCGCTGCGCGGGCCGAGGAGGTAGCTCGTCGTCCGGCGGCCCGGACGCTCCACCCGGGGGCACGGGTCGGTCGGGGTCGTTCTCGTCGAACGGGTCGTAGGGCTCGGCGGGGTCACTCACCGGGGTGCACTCCCATTCGTCGCGAGCCTTTCGAAACTGTCCGGGATGCGCAGCCAACCTGCATGACCCAGCGGCCACACGATCGCGACCGCCCGACCCACCACCTTGTCGATGGGCACAGTACCGCCGCCGGGCGCGCCGAGGTGCGCACGCGAGTCCGCCGATCGACTTCTGTGATCTCCCATCACCCACAACCTGCCGGCCGGCACCTCGATGTCGAAGCGCTCTCGGGACGCCAGGTCCAGGGGATAGAGGTAGGGCTCGTCCAGGGGAATCCCGTTGATCTGCAGCCGTCCCCGAGAATCACAGCATTTGACGTTGTCCCCGGGGATCCCGATCACCCGTTTGATGAAGTCGTCGGAGTCCCCGGACAGGCCGAGCAGGCCCAGCGCGGAGTCCCAGAACCCGCCGTGGGTCGTGCCGTTCGTGGTGAAGCCCTCGACCCCGCTGAAGACGATGATCTGGCCTCGTTGCGGGGTCCCGCCCCGGTAGGAGGCCTTGTTGACCAGCACCCGGTCACCCAGCTCGAGTGTGTGCTCCATCGACGGCGACGGGATGTAGTACGCCTGGAAGAACCAGGCCCGCACCGAGACCATCAGGACCAGGGTCACCCCGAGGCCGATGATCTGCAGGCGTCGGGTGCGGCGGCGACGTTGCTTGCGCAGCTGGGCACGGCCCCGGCGACGCTGCGCTCGCCCGAGAGGCGTCGGAACCTCGACGGGATCCGTTTCCTCGCGTGTGTCGGGGCGCTCCGCGAGTGGGCGTTCGGCGGGTGGGCGTTCGTCGAGTGGGCGTTCGGCGAGGTCAGCCGCGACGCCCGAGGTGTCAGCCGCCTGCGCGGCGACGTCGTCGCGGTCGCCGTCCATCCCGGTCACCCTAACGACGCGAGGCCCGTCCGACGACGAGGCGTCGCCGGACCGAATCAGGTGCTCTAGCGGACCGGAGCCTGCTCGCGCTTCTCCTTGATCTTCGCCTTCTTGCCGCGCAGATCACGCAGGTAGTACAGCTTCGCGCGGCGCACGTCGCCGCGGGTCACCAGCTCGATCCGGTCGATCGAGGGGGTGTTCACCGGGAAGGACCGCTCGACACCGACGCCGAAGCTGACCTTGCGGACCGTGAAGGTCTCGCGCAGGCCGTCACCCTGACGACGGATGACCACGCCCTGGAAGATCTGGATGCGGGAACGGTTGCCCTCGACGACGCGGACGTGAACCTTCAGCGTGTCGCCGGGACGGAAGTCCGGGACGTCGGAACGCAGGTATGCGGCATCGACGTCGTCCAGGATGTGCATGGCCGTCCACTCTCACTTCGTCTGCACTGCATTCGGGCAAGGAGGTCCCACACGTCGGCACGCGGGGAGCAGTCGGTCAGTCTGCCATAGGCTCCCTGGGTGGGCTAATCGAGCCGTCGTCCGACACGCTCCAGCCCAGATCCGCCAGCGTGGCCCGGTCGCCCTTGTCCAGATCTCCGGCCGGGAAGGCGCCCAGCAGGTCCGGGCGGGTCGCGGCAGTACGGCGCAGCGCGGCGTCGCGGCGCCACCGCGCGATCGCGCCGTGGTCGCCCGAGCGCAACACGTCCGGCACGGCCAACCCACGCCACTCGGGCGGTTTGGTGTAGCTGGGGGCCTCGAGCAGGCCCGCCGAGTGCGATTCGTCGACGATCGAATCGGCGTTGCCGAGCACGCCGGGCAGCAGCCGGGCCACCGCCTCCACGATCACCAGCACGGCGGCCTCACCGCCGGCCAGGACGTAGTCGCCGATGGAGATCTCCTCGACGGCCGCGACCTCCGGGCGCGTCGCGGCCTGCGTCGCCACGCGCGAGTCGATGCCTTCGTAGCGTCCGCAGGCGAAGACGAGCCACGGCGCCGTGGCCAACTCCGCCGCGAGCGCCTGGGTCAAGGGGCGTCCGGCCGGGGTCGGAAGGATCAGCCGCGCGGGCTCGCTGCGTCCGGCCACCACACTGTCCAGCGCCTCGCCCCACGGTTGCGGACGCATGAGCATCCCGGCGCCGCCGCCGTAGGGAGTGTCGTCGACGCTGTGGTGCACGTCGGTCGTCCAGCTGCGCAGGTCATGCACCGCGAGGTCGAGCAGACCGTCGCGGATGGCGCGCCCGACCAGCGAGAGCTCCAGCGGAGCCAGGTAGTCCGGGAAGATCGTGACGACGTCGATCCGCACGACTCAGTCGTCCTGAGTGGAGCCGTCGTCCGGAGCGGAGCCGTCGTCCGGAGCGGAGCCGTCGTCGATCAGGCCCGGGGGCGGGTCGATGCGGATGATCCGAGCAGCGAGGTCGATCTCGGGGACGAACTGCGTCACGAACGGGATCAAGGCCTCTCCCCCGCCGGGGTGCGGATCGCAAGCACGTCCTGGCTCGGCAGGTGCAGCACCTCGGCGACCGTGCCGACGAGGGCTCCGCCGACGGTGTGCACGTGAAGTCCGACCAGCTGGTGGTCGTAGAACTCCTCGTCGTCCTCGGGCCGCTCGTCCTCGGCGACCTCGATGACCAGGCGCACATCGCGCAGCGCCTCGGCGCCGGTGCGGTCTCCGACGCCCTTGAAGGCGAGCAGAAGCCGACCGCTGTGCCAGTGCAACGATTCGACGGTCAGCGGACCGACCCCGGCAGGGTCGGTCCGCACCGTGGAACCAGGAGCAAAACGCAGCTCCGGGGAATCGGTGCGGACCTCGACGGTCACCTCACCGCGGATGCCGTGCGGGCGACCGATGCGCCCGACGACAAGTTCCACCGAACTACCTGCCGTGCTGATCGACGAGGTCGACTCTCACGTTGCGGCCGCCCAGCGCGCTGACGACGGTGCGCAGCGCGGTGGCGGTCCGCCCGGAGCGGCCGATCACCTTGCCGAGATCGTCGGCGTGCACGCGGACCTCGAGCACCTTGCCGTTGCGCTGGGTCCGTTCCCGGACCTGCACCTCGTCCGGGTGCTCCACGATCCCCCGTACCAAGTGCTCGAGGGCGTCGGCAAGCATCGGCTCAGGCCTCGGCGGCAGGCTCGGCAGCGGCCTCGGCGGCCGGTGCCTGCGCGGCAGGCTCCTCGGCAGCAGCCGGGGCCTCGGCCTTCGGCTCCTCGGCCTTGGGCTCCTCGGCCTTCGGCTCCTCGGCCTTCGGCTCCTCGGCCTTGGGTGCCTCGACCTTGGGTTCCGTCTTCGGCTGACCCTGGTTGGTCTTGGCGCCTGCGGTCGCATCCACGCCGGTGGCGGTGAACGGAACCCCACCCTGCTTGACCTTGGGCTCGGCGACGCGCAGCGTGCCCTCCTGGCCCGGCAGGCCCTTGAACTTCTGCCAGTCGCCGGTGACCTTGAGCAGCGCCGTGACGGCTTCGGTGGGCTGTGCGCCGACCTTCAGCCAGTACTGCGCACGCTCGGTGTCGATCTGGATCACCGACGGGTCCTGGGTCGGGTGATACAGGCCGATCTCCTCGATCGCCCGACCGTCACGCTTGGTACGGGAGTCGGCGATGACGACGCGGTAATACGGAGCGCGGATCTTGCCCATGCGCTTCAGCTTGATCTTGACTGCCACCGGTACGAACACTCCTGGTCTGTCTGACGTGGGTGGATCGAGGCGCCCGGGTGGGATACCGGTAGACATCGGTCCGATTGCCGCGCGGGGTCGGGTAGAGGGCCGACCGGCGCAGACGCAGCCGACATCTTGCCAGACGAGCGGCCGGCGGCCGACATCGCGGTCGCCGGCCGAGCGTGGCTCAGCGCACGACACGCCCGCGGAGGATGATCCGGACGGGGGCGTGGAGCGTGCGTGGGAACGTGCGTGGGTCATCGGCGACGACGATCAGGTCGGCGGGGTCCCCTTCGGCCAGCCCCGGGCGGCCGAGGTACTCCCGGGCTCGCCACGAGGCGCCGCCCACCGTGTACTCCGCGGGCAGGCCGGCGTCGATGAGCGCGGTGATCTCGTCCACCACCCGGCCGTGCGCGATCACGCCTCCGGCGTCCGTGCCGACGAGGATCGGGACTCCGGCCTCCCAGGCCCCGGCGATACGTGCCGGGGCCTCCTCGCCCAGCCGGCGCATGTGGGCGGCGTAGCCGGGGAACTTGGCCTCGGCGCTGTCGGCGATCCCCGGGAAGTTCTCCTCGACGTTGATCAGGGTCGGGACCAGCGCGATTCCCGCGGCAGCCATCCGGGCGGTGAGGCCGTCGTCGAGGCCGGTGCCGTGCTCGATGCAGTCGAAGCCGGCCTCGATCGCGTCCGCCAGTGCGTGGCGCCCGAACACGTGGGTGGTGGCCCGGGCACCGGCGCGGTGGGCGGCGTCGACGGCCACCCGCAGCGAGTCGACGGTCCACAGCGGCGCGAGGTCCCCGCGGTCGCGATCGATCCAGTCCCCGACGATCTTCACCCAGCCGTCCCCGCGGGCGGCCTGTTCGGTGACGGTGGCCGCGAGATCCCGGGGCTCGACCTCGACGGCGAAGTTGCGGATGTAGCGCTTGGGTCGGGCGATGTGCTGCCCGGCACGGACGATGCGGGGCAGGTCCTCGCGGTCGTCGATCCACCGGGTGTCGCTCGCCGCCCCGGCGTCGCGCGCCAACAGCACCCCTGCGTCGCGCTCGATCAGCGCCTGACGCTCCGTCACGTCCAGGGCGGCGGGACCCTCCGGGATGGTCCCGATGTGGCAGTGCATGTCGACCAGACCCGGCAGGATCCAGCCGCTCCCGACCGTTCGGGCATCCCGCACCGGTTCGTAAGTGACCCGGCCGTCACGGATCCACAGATCGACGTGTTCCGCGTCGGGCAGGCGGACCCCGCGGACGTGCAGCGCCGGTTGAGAGGCCGTGCTCATGTCAGCGCCCAGGCCCCATGAAGTCCTTGAAGTCCGGCGGCAGTTCGAAGTTCGCCGGCAGGGCGGGCGTGTCGGTGTGCGCAGCCTGATCGGCTGCCGCGGCGGCATCGGCCGCACGTTTGGCGGGGTTGCCACTGCTGCGCTTGCCCTTGCCCTTGGGCTTCGGCGCGGGCGCCATCTTGCCGCGGGACTTCTTGCCGCCGCCCTGGAACGGGTTGCCGCCCATCCCCGGCATCATGCCGCCGGCCATGCCACCGGCCATCTGCTGCATCATCTTGCGGGCCTCGAAGAAGCGCTCGACGAGACCGTTGATCTCGGAGATCTCGACCCCGGAGCCCTTGGCGATGCGCGCCCTGCGCGACCCGTTGATGATCTTCGGGTCGGCCCGCTCGGCGGGGGTCATGCCGTTGATGATCGCGACGACGCGGTCGAGGTCCTTGTCGTCGACCTGCTCGATCTGGTCCTTGAACTGGCCCATCCCGGGCAACATCCCGAACAGCTTCGACAGCGAGCCCATCTTGCGGACCTGCAGCATCTGCTGCTTGAAGTCCTCGAGGGTGAACTCGTTGCCCTTGCCGCCCTTGAGCAACTTCTCGGCCATCTTCTCGGCCGCATCGGCCTCGAAGTGCTTCTCCGCCTGCTCGATCAGCGTGAGCATGTCGCCCATGCCGAGGATGCGCGAGGCCATCCGCTCGGGGTGGAAGGCGTCGAAGTCCTCGAGCTTCTCGCCGTTGGAGGCGAACATGATCTGACGGCCGGTCACCGAAGCGACGGACAGGGCCGCGCCACCGCGCGCGTCACCGTCGAGCTTGGTGAGGACGACCCCGTCGAAGCCGACGCCGTCCAGGAAGGCCTGGGCCGTGATGACCGCGTCCTGACCGATCATCGCGTCGACGACGAAGAGGATCTCGTCGGGCGCCACGGCGTCGCGGATGTTGGCGGCCTGGGTCATCATGTCCGCGTCGACGCCGAGCCGGCCGGCGGTGTCGACGATGACGATGTCGTGCTGACGACGGCGGGCCTCGTCGATGGAGTCCTTGGCGACCTGCACCGGATCGCCGATGCCGCTGCCCGGCTGCGGGGCGTACACGTTGACGCCGGCCCGCTGCCCGACGACCTGCAGCTGCTGAACGGCGTTCGGACGCTGCAGGTCACACGCGACCAGCATCGGCTGGTGGCCCTGATCGGCCAGCCACTTGGCGAGCTTGCCTGCCAGCGTGGTCTTACCGGCGCCCTGCAGACCCGCCAGCATGATCACCGTCGGCGAGGTCTTGGCGAAGCGCAGCCGGCGGGTCTCGCCACCGAGGATGCGCTTGAGCTCGTCGTCGACGATCTTGATGACCTGCTGTGCCGGGTTCAGCGCCTGCGAGACCTCGGCACCGCGCGAGCGCTCCTTGACCGCTTCGATGAAATCCTTGACGACCGGCAGCGCGACGTCCGCCTCGAGCAGCGCGCGGCGGATCTCCCGCGCGGTCGCATCGATGTCGGCCTCGGAGAGCTTCCCCTTCCCGCGCAGGTTCTTGAGGGTCGCGGACAGGCGATCGGACAGGGTGTCGAACACGGGTACAGGCATCCCTTGGCAACGGGGCGGTGGACCGACCCAGCCTAGTCGTCAGGCGCGAGGCGCCCGGGTTGCTCAGCCGTCGAGGGCGTCGAGCAGTGCGGCGCGGACCGCCAGGGCCCGATCCTGTGCCAAGGGCTCGCCGGTGGTCGGGTCGAGCAGGTAGAAGACGTCGACGGCCTCCGCGCCCCAGGTGCTGACCTTGGCCGAGCGGATATCGACGCCGGTGCGGGCCAGCGCGGAGGCGACCTTGTGCAGCAGTCCGGGCCGGTCGTGGGCACGGACCTCGATCACGGTGGCGGTGTCGGAGGCGTTCGGCAGGACCGCGACCCCGGCGGGCGGGATCGTGACGCCGACCGGCGGCTTGAAGGACGCCTCGCGGCGGGCAAGCTTCTCGCTGACATCCAGCGTGCCGTCCAGCGCGCGGAGCACGTCGCTGCGCAGCACCGCGGGGTCCGGCGGGGTACCGAATTCCGGGTGCACCGTCCAGATCGTCACCGCCCAGGTGCCGATGGACTCGGTGGACGCGCCCCGCACGGCCAGGCGGTGCACGCTGAACACGCCGGCGACGGTCGCGAGCAGACCGACCCGGTCGGGGGCGACGACGGTCACCTCCGTACCGAGGTCGCCGATCGCCCCCATGAGCACGGCCGCGGTGCCGCTCTCGGCGAGCGCGCGCTGTTCGTCGGTCAACGAGGAGGAGGTGGGGACGGGCTCCCCCTTCAGCACGGCTCGGGTGCGTTCCACCAGGTCGTTGATCAGTGCCGAACGCCACGGGGTCCACGCGGCGGGTCCGGTCGCCAGCGCGTCGGCCTCCGTCATCGCGGCGAGCAGTTCGAGCACCTCGACGGAGCCGACCACCTCGGCCACCGCGGCGGTGGTCGCCGGGTCGTCGAGATCGCGCCGCGTCGCCACGTCCGGCAACAACAGGTGATGGCGCACCAGCAACGCGAGCACCTCCACGTCCGCGGCGGAGAAACCGAGCCGCGGCGCGAGGTCCCGCACCACCGTCTCCCCACCGGCGCTGTGGTCGCCGGGCCAGCCCTTGCCGATGTCATGCAGCAGCGCGCCGAGCAGCAGCAGGTCCGGCCGCGCCACCCGCCGGGTGAACGCGGCCGCGTTCGCTGCGGCCTCCACGAGGTGCCGGTCGACGGTGAACCGATGCACGGCGTTGCGTTGCGGCCGGCAGGACACCCGCGACCAGTCGGGGATCAGCGTGGAGATCACCCCGGCGAGGTCCAGGGACTCCCAGACCGCGACGGCAGGGCGACCGGCGCCGAGCAGGCGGACCAGTTCCTCGCGGGCGGCGGCCGGCCACGGCTCGGGCAGGCGCTGGGCGGTCGCGGCGAAACGGTCGACGGTGCCCGGGGACAGCGGGATGCCGGCCTGGGCGGCGGCAGCGGCTGCCCGCAGGACGAGCACCGGGTCCTTGGCGGGGTCGGCGTCTCGAGCGAGCACCGCCTCGCCGTCGGACGCGACCACACCGTCGGCCAGTGGGGTGCGACCGTTGGTGTTCTGCCCGCGACCGGGCAGGCGCAGCCGTCGGGTGCGCGACTCGAGTACCTGGTTGACCCGGCGCCAGGTGATGTCCGAGGCGTAGGCGATGGTGCGGCCGATCTCGGCCAACGAGCGCATCAGTGCATCGGCGTCGAGCAGACCGAGCGCGGCGGCGACGTTGTCCTGTTCCTGCAGCACGAGCCGGTCCGTGCTGCGACCGGTGACCGTGTGCAGCGCGTCGCGGACGTCCAGCAGTCGGGCGTGGGCCTCGGCGACCCGACCGCGCGGGACGTCGGTCACCCAGGACGCTGCGATGGCGCGCAGGATCACCAGATCCCGCAGGCCGCCCCTGCTCTCCTTGAGGTCCGGTTCGAGCAGGAACGCGAGTTCGTCGTCGAGGCGGCCCTGCGCCGACTCGGCAAGTTCTGGCAGCCGCTTCGGGGCGGCACTGCGCCAGTCCCCCAGCACCGTCGAGCGCAGTGACTCGGTCAGCCCGACGTCGCCGGCGACGTGGCGCAGGTCGAGCATGCCGAGCATGGCCTTCATGTCCTCGGCCGCGACCTTGCGGGCCTGATCCGGGGTGCGTACCGAGTGATCGAGCTTCACGCCGGCGTCCCAGATCGGGTACCAGACCGCGTCGGCGACCTCCTGCACGTCCTTGCGCTTGTCATGGAGCAGGACGACGTCCAGGTCCGAGCCCGCGACGAGTTCCGAGCGGCCGTAGCCACCCACGGCGACCAGCGCGACGTTGTCCGACCGCCCGCCACACGCCTTCTCCAGCAGGTCGATCAGCCAGGCATCAGCAGCTCCGGCCAATGCCGAACGCCTCGCCGGACCGTAGGGCTCGTTCCGCTCCAGCAGTTCGGCGCGGGCCTGCGCGTAGGTCTCCACGCCCGCTCCCTGTCTGCCGGCCGTCCGGTGACGGAGCCGTCGCTGCACGATACGAGCCGAATATGTCGGCGCTGTGACCTGACCTACGACGCGACCTGACCTACAACGCGTCGCTGTCCCGTTCGCCGGTGCGCACCCGGACCACGGAGTCGACCGGGACGACCCAGACCTTGCCGTCGCCGATCTTCCCGGTGCGGGCGGCGTCGAGGATCGCCGAGACGACCCCCTCGACGTCCTCGGACGCGACGACCACCTCGATGCGGACCTTCGGCACCAGATCGACGACGTACTCCGCGCCGCGGTACACCTCGGTGTGACCCCGCTGCCGGCCGAAGCCGCTGGCCTCGGTCACAGTCATGCCGTGCACCCCTCGGCCCTCGAGGGCCGAGCGCACATCGTCGAGCTTGAAAGGCTTGATGACCGCAGTGACCAGCTTCATGAATCCTCCACCGTGACTGTCGCAGAGTCGGGTCGTGCAGTCCCAGGAGCCCGGTCAGCCCGAGCCACTGCCCACCATCCTGCCGGTAGCCGAGCCGGTGACCCCGAGTTCGTACGCGGTTTCGGAGTGCGTGGCTTGGTCGAGGCCGGTGATCTCGTCCTCCTCGCTGACCCGGAACCCGATCGTCCTGTGGATCAGGTAGCCGATCACCAGGGTCGCGGTGAAGGCGTAGGCCAACGCGCCGGCGACCGCCACGATCTGCTTGCCGAGTTGGTCCGCGCCGCCGCCGTAGAGCAGTCCGTCCGGCCCGTCACCGTCGGCGAGGATGCCCGTTGCCTGCGAGCTGGCCACGAGGCCGACCATCAGCATGCCGACGATGCCGCCGACGAGGTGCACGCCGACGACGTCGAGAGAGTCGTCGTAGCCGAGCTTGTACTTCAGCGCGATGGCCGCCGCGCAGATCGCGCCGGCGATCACGCCCACCGAGGCTGCACCGATCGGTGTGACCGATCCGCAGGATGGGGTGATCGCGACGAGTCCGGACACCGCACCGGAAGCGGCGCCGAACGAGGTGTACGTGCCGTCGCGGAAGCGCTCGACGAGCATCCAGCCGAGGATGCCGGTGGCACCGGCGAACATCGTGTTGGTCAGGACCAGGGCCGCTTGCCCGTTCGCGGACAGGGCCGAGCCGGCGTTGAAGCCGAACCAGCCGAACCACAGCAGGCCCGCGCCGAGCATGACCATGGTCAGGTTGTGCGGGCGCATCGGGTCGCGCTTCCAGCCCGTGCGGCGGCCGATGACGATCGCCAGTGCCAGGCCGGAGGCACCGGAACAGATCTCCACGGCCGTGCCGCCGGCGAAGTCCAACGCCCCGTGCTCGACGATCCAGCCCGGGTCCTGCAGGTTGCCGTCGGAGTCCGCCGTGCCGAAGAAGAACGCCCAGTGCGCCATCGGCGCGTAGACCACGGTGATCCAGATGACGATGAACACACACCAGGCGCTGAACTTGGCCCGGTCCACGATCGATCCGGCCACCAGGGCGCAGGTGATCAAGGCGAAGGTCAACTGGAAGGTGGCGAACAGAGGCTTCGGGATCGTCCCGTAGACCTCGGTCATCGTGTCCGTCATGCCCGCATCGTCGAGTCCACCGAACAGCCCGCCGACCTCATCCGGCGTGAACGCGATGCTGTAGGCCCAGCCGAACCAGACCACCGTCGCGATCGCGATCGTCGCGACCACCATCATCATGGTGTTCATGACGTTCTTCGACCGGACCATGCCGCCGTAGAACACGGCCAGCCCGAAGGTCATGATCAGCACCATCGAGGTGCACGCCAGAACCCACGCGGTGTCCGCGCCGTTGATCTCCGCCATGAACAGACCTCCCGCACCGGATGTTGCGCAGAGATTACTGAGGCCTCACCACTAATTCCTAGTGACACGCAACTCATTTCTGAGACAGCGTCATAAAGGACTCCGGATGCGGACATGCCTGCGACCCGGCCGCCGATGCGGCCGGGTCGAAGGCTTACCTGACGGTTACTCAGAGAGCGTCGGTGTCACGCTCCCCGGTGCGTACCCGCACCACGCTGTCCACCGGGACGACCCAGACCTTCCCGTCACCGATCTTTCCTGTCTGTGCTGCCTTCACCACGACCTCGAGGACGTCGGTGATGTCGGGGTCGTCGACCAGGACCTCGATACGGACCTTGGGGACCAGATCGACGGTGTACTCGGCGCCGCGGTAGACCTCGGTGTGGCCGCGCTGGCGGCCGTAGCCGCTGGCCTCACTGACCGTCATGCCGTGCACACCGAACTTCTCCAGTGCGGCGCGGACGTCATCGAGCTTGAAGGGCTTGATGACGGCGATCAGCAGCTTCATGCGTCCACCTTCGAGGTCGTCACCGTGGGAGAGGGCGAGTGCGAGGATCCGCCGGCGTGCCGGGCCAACGGGGAGCCGACGGAGGTCATCTCGTAGGCGCTCTCGGCGTGGACCGAGATGTCGATACCGGCAGCTTCCTCGTCCTCGGAGATCCGGAAGCCGATCGTCTTGTGCAGGATGAACCCGAGGATCAGGGTCACCACGAACGAGTAGCCGAGGACCGAGAAGGCACCGAGTGCCTGCTTGCCGAGCTGGTCGGCGCCGCCGCCGTAGAACATGCCGTCGATGCCGGCAGGGGCATCAGCGGTGGCGAAGAAGCCGATGAGCAGGGTGCCGACGAGGCCACCGACCAGGTGGACGCCGACGACGTCGAGCGAGTCGTCGTAGCCGAACTTGAACTTGAGCCCGATCGCGAGGCTGCACGCCGCACCGGCGATGACGCCGATGGCCAACGCGCCCAACGGATCGACGGTGTTGCAGGACGGTGTGATCGCGACCAGACCGGCGACCATTCCGGAGGCGGCGCCGAGCATCGTGAAGCTGCCGTCCCGGACTCGTTCGATGGTCAACCACCCGATGACCGCGGCTGCCGTGGCGACCTGGCTGTTGAGGAAGGTGACACCGGCGGTGTTGTTCGCCGCAAGCGCGGAACCGGCGTTGAAGCCGAACCAGCCGAACCACAGCAGCGCAGCGCCGAGCATCACGAACGGCACGTTGTGGGGCCGCATCGGGTCCTTGCGCCAGCCCCTGCGCTTGCCGAGGACCAGCACCAGCGCGAGCGCGGCAGCACCCGAGTTGATGTGGACGGCTGTGCCGCCGGCGAAGTCCAGGACGCCCTGATCGACGATCCAGCCAGGGTTGATGTAGCTGCCGTCCTCGTTGACGCCCTCACCGAAGTAGAAGACCCAGTGGGCGACGGGGAAGTACACGAGCGTGGCCCACAGGACCACGAAGATGCACCACGTGCCGAACTTGGCGCGATCGGCAATCGCGCCGGAGATGAGGGCGACGGTGATGATCGCGAACATCAACTGGAAGGCGACGAACACCGAGGCCGGAATGGTTCCGGAGACGGCGTCGGAGGCGATCTCGTCGTGCAGGCCGGCGGAGTCGAGCCCGCCGATGAGGCCGCCCCCCTGGTCCTTGGTGAGCGCCAGGCTGTAGCCGTAGAGCACCCAGAGCACGCTGACGATCGCGAGCGCCGCAGCGGACATCATCATCATGTTCAGGACGCTCTTCACGCGGACCATGCCGCCGTAGAAGAACGCCAAGCCTGGTGTCATGAGCAGCACCAAAGCGCAGCTGATGAGCATCCAGGCGGTATCCCCGGAGTTGATCTCGGGCATCCCGTCGCCTCTCGATTCCCACCGCGGCCCGGCGCTCGCGGTGACAGGCACCGAATTTGCCGAGAGTGGGTTTCGCGGAGCGGCGGGACGTGTTTCGACAAGATCACCGATCGCGCACCGGTGTTACATCTGGGTTACTCCCGCCTACGGACACCGGACCAAGATCGCGAATCGGTGAGAAAGGCCGCGCGGGAACCGCCGGTTCGTCCCGGTCGTTGACCGGGGTCGTCCGCGGTGGATCTACTGGTCGGCGAGCTCTACTGGTCGGCGAGCAGAGCGTCGACGAATTGTTCGGCGTCGAACGGCGCGAGGTCGTCGGCGCCCTCGCCCAGGCCGATGAGCTTCACGGGAACGCCGAGCTCGCGTTGCACCGCGATGACGATGCCTCCCTTGGCGGTGCCGTCGAGCTTGGTGAGCACCACTCCGGTCACGTCGACGACCTCGGCGAAGACCTTCGCCTGCACGAGTCCGTTCTGCCCCGTGGTCGCGTCCAGCACCAGCAGGACCTCGTGCACGGGGCTCTGCTTCTCGATGACGCGCTTGACCTTGCCGAGCTCGTCCATCAGCCCGGCCTTCGTGTGCAGGCGGCCGGCGGTGTCGATGATGACCGCGTCCACGTCCTCGCCGGCTCCTTGCTTGACCGCCTCGAAGGCGACGCTGGCCGGGTCCCCGCCCTCGGGCCCGCGCACGGTGCGCGCCCCGACGCGCTC
Source organism: uncultured Actinomycetota bacterium (assembly GCA_963703165.1). Classification (GTDB taxonomy): domain Bacteria; phylum Actinomycetota; class Actinomycetes; order Sporichthyales; family Sporichthyaceae; genus JBQTKD01. The sequence goes on along the minus strand of OY969798.1, from coordinate 4,398,488 downwards.
CCCCCAGGTCTGCAGTTGATCGGCGGCAGCGGCGCGGAAGGTGTCCGCGGCGCCGAGCAGCACGGTGCGGCCGTCGGCGACGAGCACCCGGGCGAGCTTGCCGGTGGTGGTGGTCTTGCCGGTGCCGTTGACACCGACGACGAGGGTGACCGAGGGCCGCTCACCGGTGCCGCGGACCGCGTGCAGGGAGCGATCGGTGTCCGCGCCGATCGTCGTGATGAGTTCGGCACGCAGCAGCGCGTGGACCTGTTCGGGCGTGCGGGATCCCTCGACGCGCACAGCGGTGCGTAGGCGTTCCACGATCTCGCCGGTCGGGCCGACGCCGACGTCCGCGAGCAGCAGGGTTTCCTCGATCTCGTCCCAGGTGTCGTCGTCGAGGTTGTCGCGGGACAGCAGGGTGAGCAGGCCCTTGCCCAGGGACGACTGCGAACGGGACAGACGCGAGCGCAGCCGCATCAGCCGGCCGGCGGTGGCCTCGGGGGTCTCGAGCGGTGGGGCTTCGATGAGCGGCGGGACTTCGAGGTCCTCGACAGGTACGTCGAGCACGTCGACATCGTTCGACGACGCCTCGGTCGGTTCCGCCTCGATCTCGGGCGGCGCCTCCTGGCGTGGGCGCAGGCCCGCACCGACGAGGCCCGCCACCACGGCCGTGATGAGCAGCACCACGACGATCGTGATGATCAGGTATTCCACTTCGACCCCGGGCTCTCGGTCAGGTCAGCCGGTCGGCAACCGGGCAATCATCTCCCGGAGGCCTGCGGCGTCTCCGTAGAGGTGCCCCACCATCCCGATCCGCTCCGCACCGGCGACGTGCTCGGCCCGTACTCCGACGTACAGACAGCGCTCCGGCGGCACGTCGAAGATCTCTGCGACCCGCAGGAAGATCGCCGCATCCGGCTTTGCCACGCCCTCGTGGGCGGAGTCCACGATCGTGTCCACCTGCTCGGCGACACCGAGACGGACCATGTCCTGCCGCAGCCGGTCGGTGGCGTTGGCGATGAGCCCGACCTGGGCACCATCGGCACGCAACTGCGCGATGAGTTCAGCGATGTCGGCGTCGATCCGGCCGAAGCGCGCACTCCAGTCGATGACGCACTTGATCGCCTTCCGGACGTCGCCCACGATCGGGACCATCGCCGCGGTGACCGAGGCACGCCAGTCGTCGTCGGTGATCTGGCCGAGCAGCGCCGGGCCGAACCGGTCGATGTCGTAGGCCACCTCGTTGAGCGTGCCCAGCGGGACGCCGTAGCGCCGCTCGATCTCGGCGATCTCCCCGGCCTCCCACACCCGTAGGACGCCGTCGACGTCGAAGAGGAACGCTGCCGGGCGCGGACGCTGCCCGCTCTGCTCGGTCAGTTCGGCCTCGGTCAGTTTCTCGGGTTCCGGTCCGGTCATGCGGGCTGTTCCTCGCGCAGCGCCGTTGTTCGCTCGGACTCCTCACTCGTCCCTCGGTCGTCGTGCTCGCGAAGCTTCTGGCTGATGACGGTGGTCACCCCGTCGCCGCGCATCGAAACGCCGTAGAGCGCGTCGGCGACCTCCATCGTCCGCTTCTGGTGCGTGATGACGATCAGCTGGGAGGACTCGCGCAGCTCCTCCATGATCGTGATCAGGCGGCCCAGGTTGGTGTCGTCCAGCGCCGCCTCGACCTCGTCGAGGACGTAGAACGGGCTGGGCCGGGCGCGGAAGATCGCGACCAGCAGCGCGACGGCCACCAGGGACCGTTCGCCGCCGGAGAGCAGTGAGAGCCGCTTCACCTTCTTGCCGGGCGGGCGGGCCTCGACCTCGATGCCGGTGGTGAGCATGTCGCTGGGGTCGGTGAGCAGCAGCCGCCCCTCGCCGCCCGGGAACAACCGCGAGAAGACGCCGACGAACTCGCGTTCGGTGTCCTCCCAGGCCGAGGTGAAGACCTCCTGCACGCGGGCGTCGACCTCGGCGACGACGGTCAGCAGGTCGCGGCGGGAGTTCTTGAGGTCCTCGAGCTGCCCGGTCAGGAACGCGTTGCGCTCCTCCAGCGCCGCGAACTCCTCGAGAGCGAGCGGATTGACCTTGCCCAGCTGAGTGAGGGCCTTCTCGGCCGCCTTCAGCCGCTTCTCCTGCTCGGAGCGGACGAACGGGACGTGCTCGGTGGCCGTCGGCTCCGCGAAGTTCACGATCGGGACGTCCTCGCCCTCGACCGGTTCGGCGACCTCGAGCACCGGCACCAGCTGGTCCGGGCCGTACTCGGCGATCAGCACGTCGGGGGCGACGCCCAACTCGTCGACAGCGCGTTGTTCGAGGCCCTCGATACGCAGGCGGTGTTCGGCCCGGGCGACCTCCTCCCGGTGGACGGAGTCGGTGAGCCGCTCGAGCTCACTGCTGTGGGCCCGCTCCGCGGCGCGCAGTTCGGCGAGCTCGCTCTCACCGGACCGTCGAGCGTCGTCGGCGGCTGCGCGCTGCGCGGCGGCTGCGCGCAGTGACACCTCGAGGAGTTCCAGCGTCGTCGAGGCCGCGGTGGCGACTGCGGCGGCGGCCCGGGCGGTCCGGTCGCGCTCCACCCGCCGGACGGCGGCCTGCTCGCGTGCGGCCCGCTCCGACTGGGCGGCGCGGACCAATCCGTCGGCGCGGCCGGTGAAGCCCTTGACCCGTTCTTCCCCGGTCCGCAGGGCGAGGCGGGACTCCATCTCACTCGCGCGGGCGTTGGTGGCAGCCGCTGCGAGCGTCACACGTTCGTCCGGCGCGTCCTGGACTTCGGAGGGTTCCTGTTCGGCCGCGGCGAGGCGCTCCTCGAGTTCCGCGAGGCCCGCCTGGCCCGCGTCCCGTGCCGCTTCCGCCGTGGCGACCCCGGCCGCGAGTCGTTCGGCCTCGCCCCGGGCGGCGCGGGCCGCACCCCCGAGGCGGGCGAGCTGTTCCGCGAGGGCTGCGTGGCCGGCGTCGGACTCGTGCAGGGCGGCCAGCGTCTCGTCGGCGACGACCTGCGCGGCGGCACGGGCCTCGTCGGTGGTCGCGATCTCGATCAGCAGGCGTTCGGCGGTGGCGTCGGCGGTGACGAGAGCGGCGGTGGCTTCATCGACGGCGGCCTGCAGTTCGAGGAGGCTCGGCGGGCTCGCGGAGCCTCCGACGGCGCGGTGCGCGGAGACGACGTCGCCCTCGGGTGTGACGGCGTGCAGGTCCGGTCGTTGCGCGACAAGGGCCGCGGCGGCGTCCAGGTCGGGGACCAGCACCCAGTCCGCAAGCAAGCTCTCCAGGGAGGCCCGCAGCCGGTCGGGGGCGGTGACGAGTGACAGCAGCGGTGTCCCGCTGCCCGGGTCGGACGAGCCGCGGCGCCCGACGGGAGCCGAGTCGACGAACAGATGCGCCTGGCCGGCGTCGCGGTCCTTGAGGTGGCGCAGCGCGGCGACGGCCGCGGGCACCGAGTCGACGACGACCGCGTCGGCCGCGCCGGCGAGGGCGGCCGCGACAGCTGTCTCGTGGCCGTGGGCCACGGTGAGCATCTTCGAGACGGTGCCGAGCACACCGGGCGCCTCGAGCAGGGTGGCGGCACCGTCGCGGCGGGTGAGGGCGAGTTCGAGGGTTTCCTTGCGGGCGCGCAGTCCGGTGCGCTCGCTCTCCGTGGTTCGCTGCCGCTCGCGCAGACCGTCGAGGTGCTCCTCGATCGTCTCGAGGGCCTCGGCGGCCTCCTCGTACGCCTCGTCGAGTCCGGCTTCGCCTTCTTCCAGTCCGGCGGCCTCCGCCTCGAGCGTCTTGAACTCCTGCTCGCTCTTCTCGGCGCGGGCCGACGCCTCGGTGAGGGCGTTGACGATGCGACCGATCTCCGACTGCGCGGCCTGCGCGCGCGCCCGGGCCTCGTTGACCTTGCCCTGCAGGCGAGCCAGGCCCTCGCGGCGGTCGGCGGCTGCGCGCAGCGCGACAGCGACTCGTTTCTCCTCGACGGTCAACGCGGCCTCGGTGGCCTCGCGGACCGCCACGGCTTCGGCCAGTTTGGTGCGGTGGATCTCGACCTCGGCGACGAGTTCTGCTTCCTGCGCGCGCACTTCTTCCGCCTGGCGCAGCAGCTCGTCCGGGTCGCGGCCCGGACGGAACTCCTCCCCCGCGTTCGCGAGCAGCCGGGCACGTTCGGAGGCCAGTCCGGCCGTGCCGGTCAGCCGTTCGCGCAGCTGGGACAGGCGGTACCACGTTTCCTGGGCGGCAGCGAGAGCCGGTGCCGACTCGGCCAGTTCCGCCTCACGAAGCGCCTGCCGTTCGCGGGCCGCAGCGAGCGCGGCTTCGACCTGTTCGGCTCGCTCGCGCAGCGCGGTCTCGTCGGCGACGTCGCTGTTGAAGGTGGCCCGCAGGCTCACCAGGTCGTCGGCGAGCAGGCGCAGCCGGGCGTCGCGCAGGTCCGCCTGGATCACCGAGGCGCGGCGTGCGACGAGTGCCTGCTTGCCGAGCGGCTTGAGCTGGCGACGCAGTTCGGTGACCAGGTCGCCGACGCGCGTCAGGTTGGCCTGCATCGCATCGAGTTTGCGGAGGGCCTTCTCCTTGCGCTTGCGGTGCTTGAGGACGCCGGCGGCTTCCTCGATGAACCCGCGCCGCTCCTCGGGGGTCGCCGAGAGGACCGCGTCGAGCTGCCCCTGGCCGACGATCACGTGCATCTCGCGGCCGATGCCGGAGTCCGAGAGGAGTTCCTGCACGTCCAGCAGTCGGCAGGAGTCGCCGTTGATGGCGTACTCGGAACCGCCGTTGCGGAACATGGTCCGGGTGATCGTCACCTCGGCGTAGTCGATCGGCAGGGCACCGTCGGAGTTGTCGATCGTCAGCGACACCTCGGCCCGCCCGAGCGGGGGCCGGCCCGACGTGCCGGCAAAGATGACGTCCTCCATCTTGCCGCCGCGCAGCGACTTCGCGCCCTGCTCGCCCATGACCCAGGCCAGGGCATCGACCACGTTGGACTTGCCGGACCCGTTGGGCCCGACGACGCAGGTGATGCCCGGCTCCAGCCGTAGCGTCGTCGCCGAGGCGAACGACTTGAACCCCCGCAGGGTCAGGGATTTCAGGTACACGCGCGGAGTCCCCCAGGTCGGTTTGGCCCGACCCTAACGGCCGGCCCCGCGACTCACCGAAAGCCCAGCCCGGGCGGTACGAATGAGGCTCCTGAGGCGATAGGTGGCTCCTCACTGTCAGCCCGCAGCGGTCCTTGTCGGCCCCGCTGCGGGATGACACGGACGACTGAGGGACGTCATCCCTCCGCCACCCACCGTCCCGCGGTGCCTGCCATCCGTAGTGGTCGTCGAATGTCCGGTTTGTCCGGGTTCGCGACAACCATTGCGCACGACGTGCGTAATGGTTGTTGGCCTTGTCGGCCCGTAGACGTCCTTGTCAGCCCTGACACGGGCCGACAAGCAGGGCTACGGGATGACATCCCGTAGCCGAAGGCCCGCACACGGAGGTCCCGGCGCGAAGCGCCCGGGGCGGGAGTGCGGGCGCGGAGCGCCCGCCGCGACGCGGAGCGTCGCCGGGGTGCGGGGCGGAGCCCCGCCGCGACGCGGAGCGTCGCCAACAAGCAGCAGCGCCGACGAGGTTCGCGCACTCCGCGAACACAGTGAGCGCCGAGGCGCTGGGGTGCTCGCGCCCGCCTGCGAGCACCCCAGCGCGTCTTGGGGGCGATCAGGCCCGCCGACCGATCGCCCTGCCGAAGGTGCTCCCGAAAGAACATCTTCGGACGAGGGTTTCGACGCGACTCCGTGGGTGCTCAGCACGCCCGCCAGCGTGCCAAGCGGTACGGATTCGAGGTTGCGCCCCGTGCCGCGTTACGTCGACCGGAGGTTCAGTCGACTCCCTCTGCGGACCTCAACGAGTCACCACGAATGAGGTCACGCCCAGGTGCCGGAAACGCTAGAACGATTCTTCCGAATGTGTCCTACGCCACGCCGCGAGGCCTCAAAAGGGCACACGAAAAGGGACGCCCGAACCGGGCGTCCCTGTCGTGCTTTGAGCGGATGCTCAGGTCAGAGCGGGCTCGTGCAGCTCGACCGAAAGGAGTTCAACGCGGTGAAGCTCGGCGCTGAGTGAGTCGTTCTCGGTCCGTACTCGCATGAGTTCGGTCTCGAGCTCGACCACACGGCGCTGGAGCCGACGCATCTCCGCAAGGATGCGGGGATCCGGGCCACCGACGTGTCCGAGGATTGCTTTCGCCATTGTGTTGGGTCCTCCACGCTGAGAGACCAGCTGGTAGCCGACATGTCTGCGTCCGGTTCCAGGACACGGTGATGTTCCGGAACTGGGTGCGCGGGATGCAACAAGGGTCGCACCAGATGACGACGCGGTCAAGCGTCGAACGTGCGAGGACGCACAAGCCACTGCAGGTCAGCGGGTCGCGGGAACCTGAGAGCTTCTCAGCCGAGCATGGCGGTGGTGGGGGTCGGCTGCAAGGTGAATACGCCCGTCGAGGGCCCGTGGACCATACCGATCCGATCACGGCTCATCCACAGGGGGGCTTGTCGGAATCCCCCTATGACGCTGCGGGGCGACGTTGGCACCGGGGGCAGAAGAACGAGGACCTGTTCATGAACGGCTCGCGGCGGATCGGCCCGCCGCACCGGCCGCACGGGAGGTGGACCCGCCCGTAGGCCTCCAGGGAGCGGGAGAAGTAGCCGCTCGAGCCGTTCACGTTGACGTAGAGGCTGTCGAAGGACGTGCCGCCCGCGGCCAGGGCGGCGGTCATCACCTCGACGGCGCCGCTGAGCAGGCGACGGGCGTCGGTCGGGCGTAGTGCGTCGGTGGCCCGGGCGTAGTGCAGCTTGGCCAGCCAGAGGGCCTCGTCGGCGTAGATGTTGCCGATGCCGCTGACGAGCGTCTGGTCCAGCAGCGCCCGCTTGACCTGGGTGCGGCGGCGGCGCAGGTCACGGACGAACTGCTCGACGTCGAAGGCCGGGTCCAGCGGATCCCGGGCGATGTGCGCGACCGGCAACGGGACGCTCGTGCCGTCGGCGTCGACGAGGGCCTCGACCGACACCCCACCGAAAGTGCGCTGGTCGACGAAACGCAGCTCGTTGTCGCCGTCGGCGAAGGTGAAGCGCACGTGCAGATGCTTCTCGGCCGGGGCCGCGCCCGGCTGCACCAGGAACTGGCCGCTCATGCCCAGGTGGGCGAGCAGGGCCTCCCCCGTGCTGAGGTCCAGCCAGAGGAATTTGCCGCGCCGTCGGGCGGCCTCGATCCGGGCCCCGGCGAGGCGACCGGCCAGGTCCGAGGCGCCTGCGAGGTGCCGACGCACGGCGCGGGGGTGGGTGACTGTGACGGTGTCGACCCGGCGGCCGACGACCAGGCGTTCGAGCCCTGCGCGGACGACCTCGACCTCGGGCAGTTCAGGCACGGCCTCCCCGATCGGTGTGATCAGGCCTGATCGACGCGATCAGGCGTCGGCGGGGTGCTCGTGGCGCAACGCGGTCCACGCGGTCTCGGCGGCCTGCTGCTCGGCTTCCTTCTTACTGCGTCCCGACCCGGCGCCGTAGTCGTTGCCGCCGACCCGGACGGTGGCCCGGAAGGTCTTCTCGTGGTCCGGGCCGCTCTCGCTGACCACGTACTCGGGGACGCCGATGCCGATGGTCGCGGTCAGCTCCTGGAGGCTGGTCTTCCAGTCCAGGCCGGCGCCGAGGCTCGCGGAGGACTCGATTAGGGGGTCGAACAGCCGGTGGACCAGTTGCGAGGCTGTGCCGAGGCCCTGGTCGAGGTAGACGGCGCCGATGAGGGCCTCGAGGGTGTCGGCGAGGATCGAGGACTTGTCCCGGCCCCCGGTGCCCTCCTCGCCGCGGCCCAGTCGCAGGTAGATGCCCAGGTCCAGGCCACGGCTGACGTCGGCCAGCGCCCGCATGTTGACCACGGCGGCGCGCAGCTTGGCCAACTGGCCCTCGGGCAGGTCCGGGTGGCGACGGAAGAGGGTGTCGGTGACGACCAGGCCCAGTACGGAGTCCCCGAGGAACTCCAGGCGCTCGTTGGTCGGCAGACCGCCGTTCTCGTACGCGTAGGAGCGGTGCGTCAGGGCACGCTCGAGCAGTTTCGCCTCGACCCCGACGCCGAGCGCCTCGGTCAGTCCGGTGACCGCCGGCGAGCTCGCAACATCACTCATCGGCGCACCTCACGGCGACGTCCGGGCAGCGTGCACCGCCGAGCGGTGCACGCCTCAGCCGGATTCACGACGTCAGGCGCCGAGCACCTGGCGGCGGTTGTAGGTGCCACAGGTCGGGCACACGATGTGCGGGAGCTTGGGCTCACGGCAACGCTCGCAGTTGACCAGGGTGGGCGCGGTGGCCTTCCAGTTCGCGCGGCGACTGCGCGTGTTGCTTCGGGAGGTCTTCCGCTTCGGGACGGCCATCGATCCTCAATTCTGTTCGGGGAGCAGGTCCTTGAGGGCCGCCCACCGGGAGTCCGTTCGGTCGTGCCGGTGCTCGGGATCCTCCGCCAGCCGCGCGCCACATTCGACGCACAGACCGGGGCAGTTCTCCTCGCAGACCGGCTGCAGCGGTAGTGCGAGCACCACCGCGTCACGCAACACCGGCTCCAGGTCGAGCATGTCGTCCTGCAGCCAGAGTGTCTCGTCGTCGCCGTCCCGACCGGGATGCACGAACAGTTCCGCGAAGTCCACCTCGAGGTCGTCCTCGAGAGGGTCCAGGCACCGCACGCACTCACCGATCAGCTTCGCCCGTGCCGTTCCCGACACGACCACACCCTCGAGCACCGATTCGAGCCGCAACGTCAGCTCGACCTCGTCGCCCTCAGGAACGCCGATGACCTCCAGACCTAGATCCGCCGGTGCTGGAACAGACTTGGAAACCTCGAGCATCGAGCCTGGCCGGCGGCCCAGCCGCCGTACGTCGACAACGAGCGGCGCTGTGGCACTGAGCCGCGGGGTCTTCTGAGTCTCTTCGGGCATGGCGCATCATCGGTCACTGAGACCAGGGAGGAGCGTATCCGACGCGCGGGGGTTGCCCCAACACGGCGTGTCCCCGGTGGGTCTCACGTGGGCAGGTCGCCCTCGTCGACGTCGGTGACCAGGCGTTCGCCGAGCTCGGCCGAGCGGTCGTGACCGTGCACCCGGTCCCGGCCCCGGCGCACGCCGGTGAGCATCTGTTCGACCACTTCGGCGAGTCCGGCCAGCCGGGCTCGGGCCGTGGACAGCGACTCCCCCGGGTCGTCCGCCTCGGCCTGGGCGACGCGCAGCGTGCGCTCCAGCGACACCTCGACCTCGGCCAAGCGGGCGTCGAGCTCGTCCTCTGCCTCGCGCAGCCGCCCCGCTATCTCCGCCTCGGTGCGAGCGCGGAACTCTTCGGCCCACGCTGTGGCGGCGGATCCGCTGCCGCTGCGGGCCAGCTCCGCGGCTGCGGCCTCGTTCGCGGCCGCGCGGACCGCTGCGGCGTCGGCCTCCGCCTCGGTGAGGAACGCAGCCCGGTCGGCGAGGAGCCGGTCGGCCTCGGCGAGCCGCTCGGGCAGGGCCGCCGCGATCGCGTCGAGCCGTTCGATCACGCCGGCCCGGTTGAGCACGCAGGAGGCCGACATGGGCATGCCACGCGCCGCGACCACCTCGGCACGCAGCTGCGCCAACATCTCCGGCACATCCATCGAGGAGGGCCCGCCGCCGATCAGGGCTCGTCGATCTCGGCGAGCCGGGTCAGCAGCCGCTTGAGCACCAGCTCCGGAACCATGCCCGGAATGTTGCCGCGGTGCTTGGCGACCTCCTTGACCAGGCTGGAGGACAGGAAGCTGTAGGTGGGGTTCGTCGGCACGAAAATGGTCTCGACGCCGGTCAGCGCGTGGTTCATCTGGGCCATCTGCAGCTCGTAGTCGAAGTCGCCGACCACTCGCAGTCCCTTGACGATCGCGGGGATGCCGTTGGCCAGGCAGTAGTCGACGAGCAGGCCCTCGAAGGAGTCCACCCGCACGTTCGGGCAGTCGGCGAGAGCCTCCTGCAGCATCTCGATCCGCTCGGTCAACGTGAACAGGCTTTTCTTGTTCCGGTTCACGAGGACGGCAACAACCACCTCGTCGGCCAACTTGGCGGCACGGGCGATGACGTCCAGATGCCCATTGGTGACCGGATCGAAGGAACCGGGGCAGACACAACTGCGCACGGTCTCAGTCTGGACCCTCCGGCTGCGGATCATTCGCCTGGGTGCCGTTCGGGTCATGTCGGGAGTACCACAACGTGGCTTCGCCGTACTTGCGCGCGAACAGGGGTATGAGCCCGGGCGGCCATTCCCACGCCGGATTCCGGGTCGCCCGCTCGAGCACGACGACGGCCTCCGGGGCCAGCCAGCCGCCCTCCAGCGCCTGCCGCAGGACGTCGGCGACCTCCGTGGCGGCCAGCGCGTAGGGCGGGTCGGCGAACAGCAGGTCGTACGGCTTGACGGCGGGCCGGCCCAGGATCTGCTCGACTCGCCCGGCCGCCACCTCCGCGCCGCGCAGCGCCAGCGTGTCGACGTTGGATCGCAGCACCGCGAGGGCTTTCCGCTCGGACTCGACGAGCAGCGCGTGCGCCGCGCCGCGGGAGATCGCCTCCAGCCCGACGGCGCCGCTACCCGCGTAGAGGTCCAGGACCCGGGCCTCGTCGAGGGCGTCGAGGGCCACGAGCGTGGAGAACATCGCCTCGCGGGTCCGGTCGGCGGTGGGGCGGGTCCCGTCGGGCGGGACGGCGAGCCGGCGGCCTCCCGCGACTCCCCCGACGATCCTGATGCTCACGTCAGGCCTTCTCGATGAAGCCCGCGCGGGCGGGGTCGAACAGGTCGGCCATGGCGGCGGCGAGGTCCGGGTGTCCGGAGAGATCGGGGTCGGCGGCCAGCAGCGCCTCGGCGTCGTCGCGGGCCTGGGCGATCAGGTCTGCGTCGCGGAGCACGGACAGCACGCGCAGGCTGGTGCGCGTGCCGGACTGGGCCGAGCCCAGGACGTCGCCCTCGCGGCGCGTCTCGAGGTCGACCCGGGACAGCTCGAAGCCGTCGTTGGTCGAGGCCACAGCGACCAGCCGTTGGTGCGACAAGGCCGCCTCGGGCGCGTGAGTCACGAGCAGGCACATGCCCGGGGCACGCCCGCGGCCGACTCGGCCGCGCAGCTGGTGCAGCTGGGAGATGCCGAAGCGGTCCGCGTCGAGGATCACCATGACCGTCGCGTTGGGTACGTCGACGCCGACCTCGATCACTGTCGTGGCGACGAGGACGTCGATCTCGCCGGCACCGAAGGCCCGCATGATCGCGTCCTTCTCATCGGCGGGCAGCTTGCCGTGCACCGCCGCGACCCGCAGGCCGTCCAACACGTCCGCGCCCAGGAACTCCACGACCTCGAGCACCGCGGCAGCAGGGCGCTTGTCCTCACCCGAATCCGCCCCGGACTCGGTCGCTGCCAGCTCTTCCTCCTCGGTGAGGCCGATACGCGGGCAGACCACGAAGGCCTGGTGCCCGGCTGCGACTTCCTCCCGGACCTTCTTCCACGCGCGCTCGAGATAGTTCTCCAGATACGCCGGGACCACGTGCGTCGCGATCGGCGAGCGACCCGCGGGGAGTTCGTCGAGCGTCGAGATGTCCAGGTCGCCGAACACCGTGATGGCCACCGTGCGCGGGATCGGCGTCGCGGTCATGACCAGCACATGCGGCGGGCGGTCGTTCTTCGCGCGGAGCTTGTCGCGCTGCTCGACGCCGAACCGGTGCTGCTCGTCCACGACCACGAGGCCGAGGTCGAAGAACTCGACGCGGTCCTCGAGCAGCGCGTGCGTGCCGACGAGGATCCCCGCATCCCCACTCGCCGCGTCCAGCAGGGCCTGCCTGCGGGCCGCGGTGCCCGACGAGCCGGTGAGCAGCGCGATGCGGGTGGCGTTCTCCGCCCCGCCGAGCATTCCGCCCTGGGCCAACGGTCCCAGCAGTCCGGTGAGCGAGCGGTGGTGCTGCACCGCCAGGACCTCGGTGGGGGCGAGCAGCGCGGCCTGTCCCCCGGCGTCGACCACCGCGAGCATCGCCCGCAACGCGATCAGTGTCTTGCCGGATCCGACCTCGCCCTGCAGCAGACGGTGCATCGGGTGCGAGGCGGCGAGTTCGCGTTCGATCTCCGCGCCGATCTCGCGCTGACCCTTCGTCAGTTCGAACGGTAGACGCGCGTCGAACGCTGCGAGGAGTCCGTCGGGCTTGGGCTTGCGCGGGGTGCCGGGGCGGGCACGGGCGACCGCGCGGCGTTGCGCCAGCACGCACTGCAGCACGAACGCCTCCTCCCAACGAAGGCGCTTGCGGGCCACACCCGCGTGTTCGTAGTCGACCGGCCGGTGGACCGCCTTCAGCGAAGGGATCAGGGGCTGCAGTCGTTCCCGTGCGCGCAGCGCGGCCGGCAGCGGATCGGGCAGGTCGCCGACCGTGTCCAGCCATACCAGGGCCTTGTCGACGTAGTCCTTCAGATCCCAGCTGGGCACCTTGGCTGTGGCCGAGTAGATCGGGATCAGCTCGTTGGCCTTGTCGGCGATCTCGGACTCGTCGCCCTCGGACTCCAACGCCGTGAAGGTGGGCTGGGCCAATTGGCGTTCGTCGTTGTACATGCTGACCTTGCCCGCGAAGAGGCCGTGGTCGCCCTCCTTCAGCTTGGTCGAAGGTGCCCACTTGCCGAAGAAGACCAGGCGCAGCTCCGACGTGCCGTCGGTGACGACGATGTTGGAGACAAAGCCCTTGCGCTTGGCCATCTCCCGGTGGCTCACCTTGGCGACCCGTGCGACGACGGTGACGTCGTCGTCGATCTTCAGTTCGTCGAGCTTCGTCAGTTCCCCGCGCTTGGCGTACCGCCGCGGATAGTGCCGGAGCAGGTCCCCGGCCGTCGTCATCCCGAAATGCTTCTCGAGCTTCTTGGCATCCAGAGCGTCGAGCACCAGGTGCAGCGGCACGCCGAGCGGGTGGTGGCCGGGGCTCACTCCACCCCCAGCAGGAGCGGGTAGTCCGCCTGACCGCCGTCGTGGACGATGCACTCGATCTCGGGCCGGGAGCGACGCAGGGTCTCGGCCAGGCGGTGCGAGGCGCCCTCGGGCAGTTCGTGGCCGGCGATCAGGGTGAGGAGTTCCCCACCGCCACCGAGCAGGCGCTCGACGAGTTCCGCGCCGACCTCCTCCGGGTCGGTGCCGATCATCACGACCTCGCCGTCGATCATGCCGAGGACGTCGCCCGGGGCGCAGATCCCGGCGCTGGTCATCGCGTCGGTCGCGGCAATCAGCACCGCGCCGTGCCGGGTGGCGCCGGCCGCCGCGGTCATCGCGACCACGTCCTCGGCGAAGCGCCGGCCGGGGTCGTGCACCGCCAGCGCGGCCAGGGCCTGGACGGAGGCCGAGGTGGGCAGCACCGACACGGTCATCCCGGTCCCCCGGGCCTGGGCGGCCGCGGCTTCGCACGCGGAGCGGCTGTCCGGGTGGTCGGGCAGCAGCACGATCTCGTCGGCGTCGGGGCGGCGGAGCGCCTCCAGCAGCGCGGAGGTCTGCGGGATCACGCCCGGACTCACCTCCAGTACCGCGGCACCGGCTTCGTCCAGGAGCTTCGCCAGGCCGGGACCGGCTGCCAACGCGAGCACCGCCCGGCCGCGGCGCCCGGCCTCGCCGGTGCTCGGGGCGGGTGGGGTGAGTGTGGTCATCCGGATCGCGTGAGGGCGTCCCGAGCGCACCGCGGCCTCGAGTGCGGCGCCGCAGTCGTCGGTGTGCAGGTGCACGTTCCACAGGTCGTCGCCGCCGACCACGACCAGGGAGTCACCGAGCCCGGACAGGTCGGCGCGCAACCGAGCGGCGGCGGCGTCGTCGCCGTCGAAGAGGAACATCACCTCGAATCCGGCGTTGGAGGCCTCACACCCCGCGGCACGCAGGTCGGGCACCGGGAGGCGGCTCCGCGGCGGCGGGGTCATCCGCGTGACCCCACTGACCTGGGACGCGAGCACGTCCAGAAGCACGCTCAACCCCCGGCCGCCGGCGTCGACGACCCCGGCCAGGGCCAGCACCTCCAGCTGCAGCGGGGTCAGCTCCACCGCCTGGGCGGCGGCCGCGGCGGCGGCGATACCTGCGGCGCCCAGGTCCGGGCCGACAGCGGCGTCGGCCGCGGCCCGCAGCACGGTCAGCATGGTGCCCTCGGTGGGGCGGTCGACGGCTGTGTAGGCGAGCTCGGTGCCTCGGCTCAGGGCCGCGGCGAGCAGGTCCGCCCCGGGCGTCTCCGGATCGGCTTCCACCAGCGCCCCGACGGCTCCGCGGATCATCTGCGCCAGGATCACCCCGGAGTTGCCCCACGCCCCGATCAGGGACCCACGGGCCAGCGCGGTCAGGCAGTCGCGCGCGGAGGCGTCGGCGGGCAGCGCGTCCGCGGCCTGCACCGCCGCTTCCATGGTCAGGTACAGGTTGGTGCCGGTGTCGGAGTCGGCCACCGGGAACACGTTGAGGGCGTCGATCTCCTCACGGGCCCGACCGAGCTCGACCAGCGCTTCCCGCGCGCAGCGCCGGACGTCGACCCCGCGCAGGCCGGTCGGTCTGCACGCCCAGTTCGCGGTCGCCGGCCACGGGTGACACCGTATCCGCGCCCACCGACGGTGCGGAGGGCCCGCTCCCGCCCGCGACCCGCGGACGTGGACCGTTTGGATCGTGGACCCGGCAATCGGCTATTCTCTCCGACGGCCCGGATTCCTCCGGGTGGGTTCCTGGCGTCCTGCCGAGCCCGGCCGCCCCGCATGGGTGCGGATCACCTGTTCGATCGATCGTGCTGGAGTGTTCCGTGGCTGCCAACTGTGACGTCTGCGGCAAGAGCCCGGGCTTCGGCAACAGCATTTCCCACTCGCACCGCCGCACCCGCCGCCGCTGGAACCCGAACATCCAGACGGTGCGCGCGCATGGTGAACGGCTCGCGCAAGCGGGTTCAGGCGTGCACCTCGTGCATCAAGGCCGGCAAGGTCGTCCGCTAGCCCCTCGCCTGCCGGCCCTCAGCCGGCCGGCCCCTCAGCGCCACTGCCACGCGTGATCGACGGGACCGGGTCCGTCGCCGATCCCGAACCCTGCGGCGATGGCCTGGTGCAACCACCGCTTCGCCGCGCCCACTGCCGCCGGGACGTCCTGGCCTGATGCCAGCCCGGTCGCGATCGCGGCGGCGAGGCTGCAGCCGGTCCCGTGAGTGTGTTCGGTGTCGATGCGCGGAGCCCGCAGCAGGTGCTGCTCCGTGCCGTCGGTGAGCAGGTCGGTCGCGTCGCCCGTCAGGTGACCACCCTTCACCAGCACCCAGCGCGGGCCGAGCGCGAGCAGTTTCTCGACGGCCGCGCCCTGCTCCTCCCCTGGCTGCGCGTCGACCAGCGCCCGTGCCTCGCCGAGGTTGGGCGTCAGCACGGTCGCCAGGGGGGCCACCCGTTCCCGCAGCACCACGAGGGCCTCGTCGGTGAGCAGCGCATCGGAGTGGGTCGAGGCGAGGACGGGATCGACGACGATCGGAATTCCCTGCTCGGCAAGAGGAGTGAGCAGATCCGCGACGGTGTGCGCCAGTTCGGCCGAGCCGAGCATGCCGGTCTTGATCGCGTCGACGCCGAGGTCGGACACGACCGCCTGGAACTGATCGCGCACCATCTCCACCGGCACCGGCCACCACCCGTGCACGCCACAGGAGTTCTGCGCGGTGACGGCCGTCAGCACGCTCATGCCGTACCCGCCGAGGGCGAGCACGGTCTTCAGATCCGCCTGGATGCCCGCGCCCCCACCGGAGTCGGAGCCGGCGACGGTCAACACTCGCGGCGGCACCCCTGACTTGCGTGGCCTCACTGATGCGTCCCCTCGGCGTAGTGGTCCCAACCCCCGGCGCCGGACCAGGGCGCCCCGTCGACGGTCACGGCCGCACTACCCACACAGACGGATCCGATCACCCGCCATGGCGGGGGCACCGCGGTCCCGGCCGGGAAGGTGCCGACGAGGCAGTGGTCCTCACCCCCGGTCAGCACCCACGTGCGGGCGTCGGCACCCAACGCGGCGGCCGCGAGGCTCAGCTGTCGATCGGGGATGAGGTCGCTCGCGGCCAGGTCGATCGCGACGCCGGAGGCCTCGGCGACGTGACCGAGGTCGGCGAGCAGTCCGTCGCTGATGTCGATGAGCGCCGTCGCGCCGAGGTCGGCCGCCTGGGGCCCCGCCGCGTACGGCGGGGCGGGGCGGTGATGGCCCGCGAGCACGTCCTGGTGGGCGGCCCCGAGGCCCTGCTCCTGGGCGGCCAGCCCCGCCGCGGACCACCCCAGCCGCCCGCAGACGGCCACGAGATCGCCGGGGCGTGCTCCGGAGCGGGTCAGCGGTGCGCGGCCCTGCAGGTCCCCCAACGCCGTCACGGCGAGGGTCACCGTCGGCGCGGACACGACGTCCCCGCCGACGAGAGCGGCACCTGCCCGGGCACATTCGGCCGTCATGCCGTCCACCAGGTCGAGCACCCACGCCGCGTCGGTTTCGCCGGGCAGGGCCAACCCGAGCAGCAGCGCGGTGGGTATCGCGCCCATGGCGGCGATGTCGGCGAGGTTGGCCGCCGCCGCCTTGTGTCCGATGTCTCGCGGCGCGCAGGCCCCGATGCGGAAGTGCCGGTCCGCGACGAGCAGATCGGTCGTCGCGACGACCCGCCCGTCGGCTGCGGCGACCACGGCGGCGTCGTCGCCGGGGCCCAGCAGCACCCGGTCGGTGCTCGGCAGACGGGCCGTCAGGGCGGCGATCAACCCGAACTCCCCGAGCGCGCGCACCGTGCCCGGGCCCGGGTCGGGCACGCTTTGCTCCTGCACGCTTGTCTCCCCGGTCGCGGTCTGCCCTGTGGCCTGCGAAACTATCGACGCACGGACACCGACTCGGTGAGCATCCGCTCCTCAACGCGATGACGTCCCCTCGCCGACAAGCCCCCCGGAGGAAGCACATGACGGTCCAGGCCTACATCCTGATCCAGACCGAGGTGGGCAAGGCCGCCGTGGTGGCCCGCGAGATCCAGAAGCTCGCCGGAGTCACGACGGCCGAGGACGTCACCGGTCCCTACGACGTGATCGTGCGAGCGGAGGCCGGTTCGGTCGACGAACTCGGCAAGCTCGTGGTCGCCCGCGTCCAGTCGGTGGACGGCATCACCCGCACGCTCACCTGCCCGGTCGTGCACCTCTGAGGCACCGCCCCTGGTGGGTGGCAGCGGCCGTCGCGCTGCTCGTCGGCTGCGGCGGCGGAGCGCCGGGTCCGGTGACCGTGAGCCCCGCCCCCTCCGCGAAGGCAGCTGTCGCCGCCGTCTGCGCGCGCCTGCTGCCGGCGCTGCCGGACAAGGTCGACAAGGCCGAACGGCGGCCGGTGAATCCGGCGGGCGCGGCGGCTGCCGCGTGGGGTGCGGATCCGGTCGTGGTGTTGCGTTGCGGCGTGGCCGAACCACGTGAGCTGACCCGTACCTCGGATCTGACCGGCGTGAACGATGTGGCCTGGTTCCTGGTGGAGCGCCCCGGGACGCGGGTGTTCACGACGGTCGGTCGAGTGGCCAACGTGGAAGTGAGCATCCCGCTCGAGTACGAGCCGGCGCCGGGGCCGTTGGTCGACGTCGCCGCAGCGATGAAGGCGACGAATCCGGAGCTCGCGAAGAGCTGAGGACGCGTCAGGTCGTCAGGTCGTCAGCGCAGGCCGCGGGGGCGGGACAGGGCGATCCGCAGCAGGCGGTCGACGAGTTCCGGGTACTCGACGCCGGTCGCGGCCCACATGGTCGGGAACATCGACACCGGCGTGAAGCCGGGCATCGTGTTCACCTCGTTGAGCACGATCGGGCCGTTGTCCGGGACGAAGAAGTCCACGCGGGCCAGGCCCTCGCAGCTCAGCGCCTGGAAGGCCAGCACCGACAGTCGGCGCACCTCGTCGGCCACGGTCGCCTCGAGGTCCGCCGGGACGGTGAGTTCGGTGGAGTCCTCGAGGTACTTCGCCTCGAAGTCGTAGAACTCGTGGTCGCCGAGGACGCGGATCTCCGCGGTGACGCTGGCGATCGGCGTGGTCGGTGCACCGTCCGCATCGCGCAGACCCTCGAGCACTCCGCACTCGATCTCGCGGCCCTCGATCATCGCCTCGACGATCACCTTGGGATCCCACTCGCGGGCCAGGGCCATCGCGGCGTCGAACTCGGCCGGGTCCTTCACCTTGCTGATCCCGACGCTCGATCCGCCGCGGGCCGGCTTCACGAACACCGGCCAACCGAGCGTCGCGACGGAAGCGCGCGCGGAGTCCGGGTCGCTGCACCACTGGTGATCGGAGATCACCACGTAAGGACCGACCGGCAGGCCGGCTCCGGCCAGCGCGATCTTCATGTAGTGCTTGTCCATCGACACGGCGCTGGAGAGCACCCCGGAGCCGACGTAGGGCAGGTCCGCCAGTTCGAGGAGGCCCTGGATGGTGCCGTCCTCGCCGTACGGGCCGTGCAGCACCGGGAACACCACGTCGACGCCGCCGAACGCGAGGCGCAGGCCGTCGTCGTCCTCGACCGCGATCGCCGGGCCCGTCGGGTCACCGGCGAGGATCACGGCCGGACGGGTGGAGTCGACTCGCGGGAGCTTGCCGTCGATGATCTGCATCGCGTCCGGGTCGTCGATCGCGAGCACCCAACGACCTTGCTCGGAGATGCCGACCGGGATCACGTCGTAGCGGTCGCGGTCGATCGCGCGCAGGACGCTCGCGGCAGAGACACACGAGATCGCATGCTCGGAGGAGCGGCCGCCGAAGAGAACCGCGACGCGCTTCTTACGCTCCGAATAGATCATCGCGACGAGATTAGCGAGGAGCACCCGTGCGGCGCGGCGGTTCCGCCGAACGCGCCGGGACGGACTTCAGCGGAATTTCGCGACGAGCTCCGCGTGCGAGTCCAGGATCGGCAGGACCGTGTCGGCCGGCGCCGGCGGGACGAAGAACAGGCAGCGCTCGACACCGAGTTCGGCGAGGCCCTCGACGACCGCCGCGTCCGGCTTCGCGCCGAACGCGGTGACCGGGATCGGACCACGGCCACGGTCGGCCGCGAGCGCCTGAAGTTCGGCGAACCGCGCCGGGAAACGGGCCGGGTCGGCCTTGGGGCGCATGATCGGCATCCACCCGTCGCAGTAGTCGAGCACCCGCTCGAACGTCTTCGGTCCGTCCCCGCCGATGAGCACGGGCGGAACCCGCACCGGCTTGGGCCAGGCGAAGATCGGGTCGAAGTCGACGTGCGTGCCGTGGAACTCGGCCTCGTCCTTCGTCCAGATCTCCTTGCATGCCAGCACCCGTTCGCGCATCAACGCCCACCGGGTCTTCGGGTCCGTGCCGTGGTTCGCCATCTCCTCGAAGTTCCAGCCGGCACCGATGCCGAACAGCACCCGACCCCCGGACAGGTGATCGAGCGAGGCGAGCGACTTGGCCAGGTGGATCGGGTCGCGCTGCACGACGAGGGTGATGCCGGTGCCGAGTTGCAGCGTGGTGGTGACCGCCGCCGCGGCACCGAGCGCCACCAGCGGATCCAGCGCCCGGTAGTACTCACGCGGCAGGTCGGCGCCGCCGGGCCACGGGTCGCGTCGGGCGACGGGGATGTGCGAGTGCTCGGGCAGGAACAGCGAATCGAAGCCGCGGTCCTCCACCGCCCGGGCGAGGTCATGGACGGCAATCGCCTCGTCGGTGGCGAAGATCGTGATCCCGAACTTCATGGGCTCCCCGTTCCATAGCGTTCCGGTTTGGCCGAGCGCGACATCAGCGCACGGAGCACCTGAACCGGCGGGACGCCGTCGCAGACCGCCGCGGCAACGTGGGTGACGATGGGCATGTCCACGTCATTCCGCGCGGCCAGGTCGCACAACGCCCGGCAGGTCGCGACACCCTCCACGGCCTGCGAGGATCCCGCCGCCACGTCCGCCAGCGCCTCACCGGCCCCGAGCCGTTCGCCGAATCGGCGGTTGCGCGACAGCGGGGACTGGCAGGTGGCCATGAGGTCACCGACGCCCGCGAGGCCCGCGAACGTATACGGGTCCGCGCCGAGGGCGACGCCCAGGCGAGTGGTCTCGGCAATGCCTCGGGTCATGAGGGCCGCCTTCGCGTTGTCGCCCAGACCCATGCCGTGCGCCATGCCGACGGCCAACGCGATCACGTTCTTCACCGCACCGCCGAGTTCCGCGCCTACGACGTCGGTGACCGTGTACGGGCGGAAGTACGGGGTGTGCGACGCCTCCTGGATGCGCTCGGCAACCTCGAGGGACGCACAGGCGATGACGGTTGCCGCCGGTTGTCGGGCGGCGACCTCCGCGGCGAGGTTCGGTCCGGTGAGTACCGCGATGCGGTGCGGCGGCAGACCCGCGACCGACGCGATGACCTCACTCATCCGCGCGGTCGTCGACAGTTCCACGCCCTTGGCGAGGCTGACCAGAACGCAACCGGGGGCCAGCAGCGGAGCCCACCCCGTCAGGTGTTCGCGCATGCTCTGCGCCGGCACGGCGAGGAAGACCACCTCGGCGCCGGCCAGAGCGATCGCGACGTCGGCGGTGGGGTGGACGTTCGCGGGCAGTTCCGCGCCGGGCAGGCGATCGACGTTGCATCGCTTGGCGAGCATCACCTCGACAAGCTCCGGCCGCCGCGCCCACAACGCGACCTCGTTGCCGGCGTCGGCGAGCACGATCGCCATGGCGGTTCCCCAGGAGCCCGCGCCGAGAACTGCGGCCCTCATGCCGGGGTCCCGGGTGCGGGGCGGCCTGAGGAGCCGTCAGACCGCTTGGTGGGGTCTCCGTACTCGGCGACACCGGCGGCGCGGGGGTCGAAGCGTTCGACCGGCGCCTGCTCGCCGCGGATGATCTCCAGTTCGGCAGTGATCGCATTCATGATGCGCGTGGTGGCCGAGGCCAGAGCGTCCGCGTCGAGATCGCGGCCGACCAGATCGCCCAGGTTCACCGGTACGCCGGCACGGGCGTACATCGTCTGGCGGCGGGACAGCACCGGACGTTTGGCGTAGGGCGCGAGGACGCGGTGCGGGCCCCACTGCGCGCACGGGATCACCGGAGCCCCCGTGGCCAACGCGATGCGGGCAGCTCCCGTCTTTCCGACCATCGGCCACAGTGCGGGATCGCGCGTGATGGTGGCCTCCGGGTACACGACGATGCAGGCGCCGGCCCGGACCGCGTCGACTGCTGCCTGGATCGAGGAAGAGGCACCGTCGCCGCCGCGTTGCACCGGAATCATGTCGGCACCGACGAAGACCCGACCGAGCCAGCGGTGCTCGAAGAGCTCGACCTTGGCCAGGTACCGCGGCACGCGCCCGTTGGCCTGCACGAAATATCCGAACGTCAGTGGGTCGATCTTCGAGATGTGGTTCACGACCACGATCGCTCCCCCGGACCGAGGCAGGTGCTCCTGCCCGCGCCACCGGTGCCGCATCGTCGTCCGCAGGATCGGGATCAACATCACCTCGGCGACCCGGAACCAGGGCCGCTTCGGATCGCTCGGCACGCGCGTCCCTCTCTGTCCTCGTCCGGTCCATCGGGGCACGGCGCCGGAGCGACCAGCCTTTCACGCGCCCGCTGGGTCCTCGCCAGGTGCCACGCAGCCGGCTCGCCGACCTCGGTGGCAGGATGCCAGCCAATGAGCCGGCAGCCCCATGACTCCAGCGATGACTCCACCGAGAACTCCGCCGCCGGCGACTGGTGCCTGGTCGTACCGGTGAAGCGCCTGGAAAGTGCGAAGTCCCGGTTGGGCGGCGCAGCGGCCGCACATCGTTCCCGTCTTGCATTGGCATTTGCCGCGGACACCGTGCGGGCCGCGTTGGGTTGTCCGGCGGTCCGCACGGTGATCGTCGTCACTGACGATCCGTTGGTGGCCGAGACGACGCGACTGCTCGGCGCCGAGGTCGTCCCCGATCATCACGACGCCGGACTCAATCCCGCTCTGCACTGGGGTGCGGAAATGGCACGTTCGCGACGGCCCGATCTCGGCATCGGAGCCCTTTCCGCGGATCTGCCGGCGTTGCGTCCCGACGAGTTGGGAATTGCACTGCGATTCGCCGACGAAGCGGGGCGATCGGGGCGCGCGGCAGTCGTCGCGGACATCCACGGCGGGGGCACCACTGCCTACCTCGCGGCGATCGGGGTGGAGTTCTCCCCGACATTCGGCACCGATTCCTTGGGTGCGCATGTGCGTGGTGGTGCCAGCGTGGTTCCGGGAAACAACATCGACTCGGTCCGTCTCGATGTCGACACCGTCGATGACCTCGCGGCCGCAGTTCGGCTCGGGGTCGGCGAACGCACCACGGCGGTACTCGCCGAGCTACCGCCGTTCTGATCGTTTTCGAGTAATTCCTCGATCCGGCGAAGGCCGATTCCACTCGTCGCCGCGAATGCCGAAGGCCCCGACAGCGAGTGCTGTCGGGGCCTTCGGAACGTTCTGCGTACTTAGGCCTTCTTGGCCGGAGCGCGCTTGGCCGGAGCCCGCTTCGCAGCGGGTGCGGCCTTCTTGGCCGGTGCGGCCTTCTTGGCGACAGCCTTCTTCGCCGGTGCAGCCTTCTTGGCGGCCGGAGCAGCCTTCTTGGCAGCCGGGGCGCGCTTGGCCGGAGCGGCCTTCTTCGCCGGGGCGGCCTTCTTGGCGACAGCCTTCTTCGCCGGTGCGGCCTTCTTGGCGACAGCCTTCTTCGCCGGTGCGGCCTTCTTGGCCGGGGCGGCCTTCTTGGCGACAGCCTTCTTCGCCGGTGCGGCCTTCTTGGCCGGTGCAGCCTTCTTGGCCGGTGCAGCCTTCTTGGCAACGGTCTTCTTGGCCGTCGCACGAGCCGGGGTGGCGGCCTTCACGGCAGCGGCAACCTTGCGGGCAGTGCCGCCGGCAGACGCGGTCGCGGCAGCGGCCGTGATGCGCGGCAGCTTCTTGGCCCCGCTCACAACCTCCTTGAAGGCAGTTCCGGCCTTGAATCGCGGCACTGAGGTCTTGGCAACCTTCACTCGGGCTCCGGTGGCTGGGTTACGGGCGAGACGAGCGGGACGCTCGACCTTCTCGAAAACACCGAAGCCCGTGATACCCACCTTCTCGCCGGCAGCGACGGTCCGGGTGATGGTGTCGACCACGGCGTCGAGAGCCTGGGCGGCGGCCTTCTTGTTGCCCTCGAATCTGGTGGCCAGCTCATCGATCAGCTGTGTCTTGTTCATCGCGTCCCTCCGACGCCGACTACGGGCACTGCGAGGCCCGGTTCGCTGCAGAAGTTAGGCCCCTGGGAGCACGATGACAATCATCTGAGCCCGAAAGATTGTTGTGTCGCAAGGCAAACGGCCCCGCCGAGCGACCTTCGAACTGTCGATTGCAGCTGTTACGAAGAGCCGAATCGAACCGGTTACCGGCAATTCATGGCTTCGTGTTGACTCCGAATTCCCTTACTGAGTTGGGAAATCGGCGTACACCCGTCGACGCGGCGCACGAAGCACGGCCGGGGTCAGAGCACCGGCAACGTGGCAGGCAACCACGCAGCGCGAGTTGCTTCAAATGCGTCGATGTCTGAGGTGTGTCGCATCGTCAATCCGACGTCGTCGAGCCCCTCGATTAGCCGCCAGCGCGAGTAGTCGTCGATCTCGAAGGCCTCGACGAGGTCCCCGCAACGGACCTCACGGGCCCCCAGATCGACCGTCACTTCGGTGCTCGGATCGGCTTCTGCGCGGGCCCACAACTCATCCACGACGGACTGCGACAGCTGGATCGTCAGCAGTCCGCCCTTCAACGAGTTGCCCCGGAAGATGTCGGCGAAGCGCGAGGAGATGACGACCTTGAAGCCGTAGTCCTGCAGTGCCCACACCGCATGTTCGCGGGAGGAACCGGTACCGAAGTCCTGACCGGCCACCAGAACGGTGGCACCGGACCGCTCAGGCTGATTGAGGACGAAGCTCGGGTCGTTACGCCAACTGGCGAACAGGCCGTCCTCGAATCCGTGACGGGTGATCCGCTTCAGATAGACCGCGGGGATGATCTGGTCGGTGTCGACGTTGCTGCGACGCAACGGGACGATCCGGCCGACGTGGGTGACGAAGGGCTCCATGGGGCGTCCTCTCAGTTCGACGCGTGGGCGGGGACGACGTCGGCCAGGTCGGCAGGACTGGAGAGCCGACCGGTGATCGCGGTGGCAGCGGCCACCTGGGGCGAGACGAGGTGCGTGCGTCCGCCCTTGCCCTGCCGTCCTTCGAAGTTGCGGTTGGACGTGGAGGCGCTGCGCTCCCCTGGCGCGAGGGTGTCCGGGTTCATCCCGAGGCACATCGAGCATCCCGCGAAGCGCCACTCGGCACCGGCGGCGAGGAAGACCTCGTGCAGTCCCTCGGCCTCGGCCTCGATCCGTACGCGCGCCGAACCGGGCACGACGAGCATGCGGACACCCTCGGCGACGTGGTTGCCCTTGATGACGTCGGCCGCGGCGCGCAGGTCCTCGATGCGACCGTTGGTGCAGGAGCCGAGGAACACCGTGTCGACGGTGACCTCCTTGAGCGGCTGACCGGCGGTCAGACCCATGTACTCCAGCGCTCGTTCGGCGGCGCTGCGCTCGTTCGGGTCGGCGATCTGCGCCGGGTCGGGCACGTTGGTGTTAAGCGGCGCACCCTGACCGGGGTTGGTCCCCCATGTGACGAACGGGCTCAATTGCGCGGCGTCGAGGAAGACCTCCTTGTCGAAGGTCGCGTCGTTGTCGGTGTACAGATCGCGCCAGGCGGCAACGGCCGCCTCCCACGCCGCACCGGTCGGTGCGTGCGGGCGGCCCTTCACGTAGTCGAAGGTCACGTCGTCCGGGGCGATCAGACCGGCGCGTGCCCCGGCCTCGATCGACATGTTGCAGACCGTCAGGCGCCCGGCCATCGAGAGATTGCGGATGGCCTCGCCGCGGTACTCGATGACGTAGCCCTGTCCGCCGCCGGTGCCGATCTGTGCGATCACGGCGAGAATGACGTCCTTCGCGGTGACGCCCGGGGGCAGTTCGCCGTCGACGTTCACGGCCATGGTCCTGAAGGGCTTGAGCGGCAGGGTCTGGGTGGCCAGGACGTGCTCCACCTCACTGGTACCGATGCCGAAGGCCAACGCCCCGAAGGCACCGTGCGTGGAGGTGTGGCTGTCCCCGCAGACGATCGTCATGCCGGGCTGGGTGAGACCGAGCTGCGGTCCGACGATGTGCACAATGCCCTGCTCGGCGTCACCGAGGGAGTGGCAGCGGATGCCGAACTCCTTGCAGTTGTTGCGCAGCGCGTCGACCTGCGTGCGCGAGACCGGGTCCGCGATGGGCTTGTCGATGTCCCACGTGGGGACGTTGTGGTCCTCGGTGGCCAACGTCAGGTCCGGGCGGCGCACGCCGCGACCGGAGGAGCGCAGGCCGTCGAAGGCCTGGGGGCTGGTCACCTCGTGAATGAGGTGCAGATCGATGTAGATCAGATCCGGTTCGTTCTCGGTGCGCCGAACCAGGTGCTGGTCCCAGATCTTCTCGGCCACGGTGCGACCCATCGCTGCTCCTCGGGTCTCGTCGGCGTCTCCGCCGGTTCAGATGTGCCGGTTCATGTGCTGCACTTGCATCTCAGTATGTGAGACGCCAGTATCAATCCATGGACAACAATACCCGACGGGCGACCCGGCTGCGCCTGCTGCAATATGGCCGGCGCAGCCGGGGAGCACGCAAATGAACACAGCGAGCGGTGTCGGCGTACTGGACAAGGCGACCCTCGTCCTCAACGCGCTCGAGGCCGGACCGGCCGGTCTGGCGGCGTTGGTGACGGCCACCGGGTTGGCCCGGCCCACCGCGCATCGCCTTGCTGTGGCGTTGGAGCACCACCGCTTGATCGGTCGCGATCTGCAAGGACGCTTCGTGCTCGGTCCGCGGTTGGCGGAGCTGGCCGCGGCCGCCGGCGAGGACCGGCTGCTCGCCGCCGCGGGTCCGGCGTTGGTGCATCTGCGTGACGTCACCGGCGAGAGCGCGCAGTTGTATCGGCGACAGGGCGAGACACGGGTGTGCGTCGCGGCGGCCGAGCGGTTGTCCGGGCTGCGCGACACCGTGCCCGTCGGCAGTGCGATGCCCATGAACGCCGGTTCTGCGGCACAGGTGCTGCTCGCGTGGGAGGAACCGGAGCGCTTGCACCGCGGCCTGCAGGGTGCACGGTTCGAGGCCGCGACCCTGGCCGCAGTACGTCGTCGCGGCTGGGCGCAGAGCATCGGCGAACGAGAGGCCGGCGTGGCATCGGTGTCCGCGCCGGTGCGTGGTCCGGGCAATCGGGTGGTCGCCGCGGTGTCGGTGTCCGGACCGCTGGATCGTCTCTCCCGCCAACCCGGGCGGCTGCACGCCGGCGCGGTGCTCGCCACCGCGGAGCGGCTCACCGAGGCGCTGCGGCGAGGCATCGTCGCGACCGAGGAACGTCCGCAGCCCGCTCGTCGCGAGCCCGCGCGGCGCACCCGATGAGTACGGAGGGGCTGCGCCCGGAGACCGTCGCCGTCGTCGCGGGGCGACCGGCGCAGGTACCTGACGCACCGTTGAACCACCCGCTGACGATGGCCTCCACCTACGTCGCCGGCGGTGACCTCGAGTACGGCCGGTACGGCAACCCGACGTGGCAGGCGTTCGAGGAGGCCGTCGGGGCGTTGGAGGGCGGGCGCGGGTTGGCCTTTCCGTCGGGGCTCGCAGCTTTCGGCGCGGTGTTGGAACTCGTGCGACCGGACGCGACGGTTGTCGCTCCGCGGCACGCCTATCTGGGGTCGTTGGGCCGTCTCGCGCAGGACAGCGGTAGGCACGGCATCACCCCCCGTCTGGTGGACGTCGCGGACACCGACGAGGTGTGCGCGGCAATGGTCGGCGCGGACCTGGCCCTGCTGGAGTCCCCGACGAACCCCGCGTTGGAGGTCGCCGATCTCCCGGTGCTGTGCGCCGCGGCGCGAGCGGCCGGCGCTCTGGTCGTCGTCGACAACACATTCGCGACGCCCTTCGGCCAGCGGCCCCTCGAGGTCGGTGCCGACCTGGTGCTGCACTCCGCGACGAAGTTCATCGCCGGACACAGCGACGCGATGCTCGGCGTCCTGGTGTGTGCCCGCGACGAGCACTGGGAACTGCTCGAGAAGCGGCGCCGTACCACCGGCGTCATCCCCGGGCCGTTGGAGTGCTGGTTGGGTCTGCGCGGCCTGCGCACCCTGCACCTACGCGTGGAACGGGCCGCCGCGAACGCCGCGACCCTGGCCGCGCGGTTGGCCGAGCACCCCGCGTGCGCCCGGGTGCGTTATCCCGGTCTGCCGCAGGACCCGGGGCATACGCGGGCGGTCGCCGCGATGGCGAACTTCGGCGCGATGATCAGCGTCGAGTTCCGCGACGCCGCGCAGGCCGACGCGTTCTGTGCCGCGACCCGGCTGTGGGTCACCGCGACCAGCCTCGGTGGGGTCGAGTCGACGATGGAACGGCGCCGCCGCTGGCCCGGGGAGTCGGCCACGATCGCCGAGGGCCTGGTGCGGATGGCCGTCGGCATCGAGGACGTCGAGGACCTGTGGGCCGATTGCGGGCTGGCGCTGGCCGCGATCTCCTAAGACTTGCCGCAGCCGGCGTTGTTGGGCAGGAATGCCAACTGCGAGATCAGCGAGTAGGTGCCGGGCGCGGGTACCTCGACCGTGGTCCAGGGGCCTCGTTCTCGCACGCATCCGGTCGCCCGGCCGTCGGCTCCCCGCAGACTCAGCTGCGGTGAGTACCGGATCTGCATCTGCACCGATCCGGTCGATGCGGTCGCGAAGGTGATCGACCCGGGATCCACGCCCACCACGTCGGCGCCACGCACCAACGGGCCGGCGTCGTCGACGGAGAACAACGTCCAGTTGTCGTCATGCCAGATCGGCTGCAGGTACGTCAGTCCCGAACGCACCAGATCCGCCTCGGCACGCGCCGCGTAGTCCACCGAAGTGGCCTTGGGCAGTGCCACCCAGCGGACCGCGAGATCGGAGAGCCAAGCTCGGTAGGAGGCCACGGTGAGGGTGGCGTCGTAGAACATCGGGTTCGCGGCTCGGTCGGCCTGCCGATCCCACCCGCGCGCGATCGGCACCGTGGGCGCGACGTACGCGGCCGACCAGTGCGTGACCGGGTCCACGATCTCCACCCGCTGCCCCAAGGCGTCCGGTCCGGCGGCAGCTGTGGCCAGTTGCAGCGCTTCGACGAGTGGGGAGTAGTACTCCTGGTGGGCCTGCGCACCTTCGGCGGCGACGAGTTGCACCGTCAGATCGGTGACCGGCCACGCCATCGCCCACGCGACCAGCAACGCCGTCCCGACCCGGCGCAGGACCGGGGCGGCGGTGGCGACGACGACCGGCGCCGCGGTGAGCCAGATGAGTCGCATCATGTTGGTGCCGACCGCACTGGGGATCAACGCGAAGGCGATCAGCGCCACCCCGAACACCCCTGCACCCACACGCACCGCACGCAGCGGGCAGACGACGGCGACGGTGACGACGGCCAGCGCGCCCAGCAGGAAGTGCCAGAACGGGAACGACATGGTCCCCGAGGGGAAGGTCACGGCGAGCAGGCCGGCCGCGAGCGCGAGCACCCCGCCGATCGTCACGGCTGCGCGCCGTCGCTGCGGGTCGACGACCGCCACGGTGACTGCAATGAGCCCGAGCCACAGTCCTGCCAAGGGGCTCATCAGACACGAGACGAGGGCGGCGACGGTGGCGGCCTTGCCGCGGCGGTTGCGCAACATCGCCGCGGCGACCACGGCGGCGGCGAAGCCAAGGGCGAAGGTCACGCGTCCGGTGGCGACGTTGAGGAACGCACCCGCAGCGAACACCGCCGTGGCCGCACGTGGGCGACGTGTTCCCGCGAACAACGTCGGCGCCGCCGCGCACGCGACGAGTCCCGCGACGGCCGCGGACAGCACGACGCCGACGTGAGCCATGACGAAAGGTGCGATGACCGAGTAGCTGGGCAGGGTCAGCCCGCCGAACCAACCGGTCCACCACAGGTAGGCGCCGTCGCGGGCGGCCTCGGCACGCGCCGTCTGGGCGGCGAGGTCCGGAACCAGAGGTGGATCAATCATCCACAGGGCGAACAGCCCCGCGCAGAGCAGGAGGAATCTGGTCTGCCAGAGCGTGTCCACGCCGCTTTCGCGCACCGCGACGGGACACAACGGAGCGCCCGATCGAGTGGTCTGGGTCACGGCCTCACGTCCGCTAAGGGCCCGGCGCGACGCCGGAACCGAGGTCACTGGCTCTACCCGTTCGCGTCGCGGCCATCCCTGCGTTCGCTTCGGGTCAGGAATGGACGACGTTACCCAGGGCACAATCCCCGGGTATCCACCGGGCCAGGTGGCGGGAACCGGGCGGGCGGCGGAGATTCGGGTGAACATCGAGGTCGATCCGGTTCGAGCCGGCGCGCTCCGGCTGCTCCGCGATCACTGGGACCCCGCACGTGGTCACACGTATCCGCATCGTCGGACGTATCCGCACCAATGGTTGTGGGACTCGTGCTTCGCCTCGATCGCCTGGGCCGCCGTCGGGGACGCCGAGCGCGGGATGCAGGAATTGACGATGGCCCTGTCGGCGCAGTTCGAGGACGGGTTCGTCCCGCACATGCGCTACGCCGAGGCCAACACCCTGCGCGGCCCGCGGACCGACGTCTCCTCGTTCACCCAACCGCCGGTGTACTCCCATGCGCTGCGGACGCTCGTCACCGCGGGGCAGCCGGCGTCCGTCGATCTGCTCGCCCGGGTCCCCCGGGCGTTGGAGTGGCTGTGGAACCGGCGGCGCCACGACGGGCTGATCGTCGTCGTGCATCCGTGGGAGACCGGGGCCGACGACTCCCCGCGCTGGGACAGCTGGATGGGCACCTTTCTGGGCAAGGACCGGATGCCGTTGCGATGGCGCCGCCGCCCGTGGTCCCGGTACGACCGGCACCTCGTCACGCAGGCGCAGTTCGACGAGCACGGCGAGGCGTACTGGTCGCACGAGTTCGTGTGCGCGCCGGCCGCGTTCAACGCCATCACCGCGCACGCGGCGTTCGAATACGGGACGTTGACCGGCGACGTCGAGTGGGACGCCCGCGCTCGGGAGCTGGCCGCGGAGATGGATGCCCGCATGTGGTCGGACCGCACCGGGCTGTGGTCCGACGTCCCGGTCGTCGGCGGCGGGTCCAGTGCCGAGCTGCCGACGTTGGACGGTGTGCTGCCGGCGTTGGTGACCGCCGACCGCGAGAAGGCGATGGCGGCGCTGGATCAGGTGATCGACCCGGCGCGCTTCGCCGCCCCGTTCGGTCTCGCCTACGTCGCGCAGGACTCCCCCGCCTTCGACGCCGACGGCTACTGGCGCGGGACCGCCTGGATGCAGCTCAACTACCTGGTGCGCCTGGCGGCGCTGCGGTGGGAACGGTATGACGTCGTGGACGCCGTCCGCGCCTCGTCGCGGGCCGCCGCGGTGCAGGCCCGCTTCGCCGAGCACTGGAATCCGCGGACCGGCAAGGGCCGCGGCGCGATCCCGTTGACCTGGTCGGCGCTCGTCGCGGCAATGTAGTTCGTCACGCCGGGAAGCGCGCCGCCGGGGGCAGGTAGCGCGCGCCCGGACCGCGGGCCGCGACTTCGTCGCCGGGGTTGGACAGCGCGCACCGGCGCAGTGAGAGACAGCCGCAGCCGATGCACGAGGTCAAACCGTCGCGCAGCGCTTCCAAGGCCTGGATCTGCTCCTCGAGCCGAGGGCGCCACGTTGCGGAGAGCCGCGTCCAGTCCGCCTTGGTCGGGGTGCGCGAGCCCGGCAGCGTTCCCAGGGCGTCGTGGATCTCCTCCAGGGACAGCCCGACGTTGCGCGCGGCCCGGATGAACGCCAGGCGCCGCAGGATCTCGCGGTGGTAGCGGCGTTGTCCGCCGGACGTGCGCTCGGAGTGCACCAGACCCAGTGATTCGTAGTAGCGCACCGCTGAGGTGGCGCAGCCGGCGCGCACGGCGAGGTCCCCGATCGTCATCAGGTCCGTCGACTTCATCATTCCTCTTGACTTCAAGTGAACTTGAAGTTGCAGCCTAGCTTCATCGAGCGAATGGAGACGCGGAGATGAACGGGGAACCACGAACGGCACTGATCACCGGCGGGTCACGCGGCCTGGGCGCCGCGCTGGCGCACGCCCTGTTCGAACAAGGATGGCGGGTCGTGGTCGACGGCCGCGACGCAGACAGACTGCGCCGCAGCGTCCCGCCGGGCGCGACCGGAATCCCCGGCGACGTCGCGGATCCGGCGCACCGTCAGGCTCTGGCGGAGGCGGTGGGTGACCGGCTGGACCTGCTGGTGAACAACGCGAGCACCCTCGGTGCGTCGCCGCAGCCGCCGTTGGCCGAGTGGTCGATCGCGGACCTGGAGCAGGTGTACCGGATCAACGTGTTCGCGCCGCTGGCGTTGTTCCAAGCCGTGCGTCCGGCACTTCTCCGCGGCAACGGGAAGGTCCTGAACATCTCCTCGGACGCCGCCGTGGAGCCGTACACCGGGTGGGGAGGCTACGGCTCGAGCAAGGCGGCACTGGACCAGTTGACCGCGGTGGTGGCGGCGGAGAACCCGCAACTCGGCGTATATGCCGTCGATCCCGGCGACATGGCCACCGACCTGCACCAGGCGGCCTTCCCCGGGGAGGACATCAGCGACCGACCGGCACCCGCGACAGTCATCCCCGCCCTGCTGCACCTGATCGAGGCGGATCTGCCCAGCGGTCGTTATCGGGCGTCCGACCTTCTCGCGCCGGCGAGCGCGTCATGAAGCTGATCGCGCCGCGGATCGAGTTCGACCTCCCTGCGGAGGCGCATGCCGACGCGCCTCCGGAGAGCCGAGGCCTGACCCGCGACGGCGGCAGGCTGCTTCTCGCCCGACCGACGGAGTTGAGCCACCATTACTTCCACGACCTGCCGGACCTGCTGAGCCCCGGGGACCTGGTCGTCCTCAACACCTCGGCGACCCTTCCCGGAGCGCTGACCGGGATCGACACCGCGGGGCGGACCGTACCCGTGCACGTCTCCACACAGCTTGACGGCGGAGCGTGGGTGGTGGAACTGCGACTCCCGGACAACTCCGGTCCGGATCTGACGAGAAGTCAGGACGAGGTCCTGGCGCTGCCCGGCGGGGTCTTCCTTCGCCTCATCGGCGTCTGGTCGCGGCCCGGTAACCCACCGCGGCTGTGGCAGGCGCGGCCGGTACACGCGGTCGATCTCGTCGACTACCTGACCCGGCACGGTCGCCCGATCGAATACGGCTACCTGCGCGGACGGTTCAGCCTCGCCGAGCATCAGAACGTCTACGCCACCTGGCCCGGCAGCGCCGAGATGCCCAGCGCGGGGCGGCCGTTCACCGAACGGGTCCTGGTGCGACTGCTCGCCCGCGGCGTCCTCGTCGTACCGCTCGTCCTGCACACCGGGGTGTCCAGTCCCGAGGCGCACGAGGCCCCCTACCCCGAGCGGTTCGCCGTCGAGGGGACGACCGCGCGCCTGGTCAACCAGACACGCGAGGCAGGCGGACGGGTGATCGCGGTGGGCACGACCGTCGTCCGCGCGTTGGAGAGCGCGAGCGATCTCGAGGGCGTGGTGCGCCCGACGCAGGGGTGGACCGACCTGACCATCGGGCCGGACCGTCCGGTGCGCGTCGTCGACGGACTGCTGACCGGATTGCACGCACCCCTGGCGAGCCATCTGCTGATGCTCGAGTCCGTCGCGGGGCCGGACGTGGTCGCCGCCGCGTATCGCGAGGCGCTCTCCGTGGGTTACCTCTGGCACGAGTTCGGTGACTCGACGCTCTTCATCCGGTGATCGAAATCGAGCATGCGCGCCTCTTGCCGGCCTGACCGGATCCATGGCAACTTACTCAGAGTAAGTTGTTGGGATCTTCGGGAGGCGACATGCGAGGGCGGCACGCAATCCAACGCAGGATCCGACGGAACGGGACCCGCCGGACCGGATTGCGTACCGCCCTCGCGCTGCTGTGCGCTGCGGCTCTTCTGCCCGCCGGCACCGCGGCTGCGAGTGCGGACCACACGTGGGGTGGTCCGCACGAGCAGCCGCGGTTGTCGACCCCGATCCCCTCGGCGACAGCGCCCGGAGCGTTCGCCGACGCCGACTTCGACGACGACGGCGTGCGCAACCGCACGGACAACTGTCTGTTGGTCCCCAACGCGAAGCAGCAGCCCGCAGTGCGCCCCGCGGGCGTGACCGATGACCCCCTTGCCGCCGAGTGGCGCACGGCGAACCCGAAGGCCGCGTTCCGTACGGACGCCGAACTTGGCGAGGCGTGCTCGGGCTGGAACGGCAACTGGCGACGCACGCAGAAGGCGCAGATGATCGCGCCGGAAACGATCAAGCATCAGCTCTACCGCTACCTCGGTGAGGGCGGGCCGATGTTCGGCCCGGACACCTTGGTGCACGGCGGGCCGGTGTGCTCGGACTGGAACACCGGGTGGTTCGCAATGGGCGCGTACTTCTTCGGCTTCCCCGCCGGCCGGGCGCCGATCCCCGACGAGTTCAGTTGTCCGAACGGAACGTTCGTCGAGCCGGGTCAGGACTTCGTCGCCGCGCACGTGTGGGGCGGCAAGCGTCTGTTCACCCCGACGAACGCCGGCGGCGAAATCACCAACCGGTTCTTCCCGTCGATGAGCGAACACCCGATGTGGAACCCGATGCTCCCCTACGCCCCCGAGCAGTTCTTCCCGCACCAGAAGCCGCAGACCGTGCTCGGGCACGTGATCCGCGGGCGCAGCTACGTCGACGGCCGGCCCACGATCATCATGGACTGGCGCCGCACGACCGGTTCCAACGTCGGTGGGTACCCGATCGCGAACACGGGGATGCCGGGCTTCGGTGAGTTCCTCGTCCACGACGAGTGCCGCGGCCTGCAGACCGGCATCTGGACCTGCAATGCCAACGCCGACATCGTGAAGCCCAACGGGGACCGCAAGCTGTTCCAGTTCGGCTGGATGATGTGGCAGTCCATCGACCCGGACATCGCCGCCTTCGAGGCATGGGAGCGCGACAACCCGGAGTGGACCAGGCCGGAGACCTACGGCTTCACACCCTGATCCGCGACAAGGCCACCAACACGGTGCTGTTCATGGGTCGTGTGATGGACCCGTCGGTGTCCTGACCGCACCCTGCGCGCGCCGGACACCGTAGGGTCGTACGGATGACCGACGAGAATCGCGCACCGGGGACATTCCGCGTCGCCGACGGCACCGCAGTCTGGTTCGCCGACGCCCTGGCCGAGTGGATTCCCCTCGCCTACGACGAGCTCGTCGCGACGGCCGGCCGCTATCAGGCCGTGATCAGCTACGAGGAACTCAGCGAGCACGTGCAGGAGACCTCGGGCGTCCGCACGCGCAACCCGCTGGCGAACTGGATCGGCAAACTGCTCGAGGCGATCGCGGTACTGGCCAAGGCGCAGGGCGACCCGCCGTTGATCTCGTTGTGCGTCCGCGAGGACGGGACCGTCGGCTCGGCCTACGGCCGGATCCTCAAGGCAACCGACGACGAGGTCACTGGGAACGTCGAACGGCAGGCGGCCGCGCACCGACTGGTCTGCTACCAGAAGTACGCCGACGATCTTCCCGCGGGAGGCGGGCAGGTCGCCCCTACCAAGACCAGGACGCGGGCCCCCGCGGCCCCCCGCACTCCGCGGGCCCCGCGCGCCGTGAAGGCCCCGAAGGCCGTCGCGGCGCCGGAACCGGTGCGGCCCATCTGCCCTGTGCACTTCACCGAATTGCCGATGTCCGGCATCTGTGGGCAGTGCGACTTCTGAACGCTCAGGACACCAGGTCTCGGTGCAGTTCGCTGACGAGGTCGACGAAGTCGGGGTGCTTCTTGATCCACCCGGCGATGTAGGAGCAGCGAGGGATCACTGTCAGGCCGCGGTCCCGGGCTGAGTCCAGGCCGGTCCGGGCGAGCTGCGAGCCCAAGCCCTGCCCCTCGTGCCCGTCGTGCACCTCGGTGTGCGTGAACGTGATGACGCCGTCGGCCACCGTGTAGTCGGCAAGGCCCGCCAACTCGCCGTCGACGAGCACCTCGAACCGCGACCGGTCCGGCACGTCCACAACCTCGATCTTCGCGTCGCTCACTGATTCCTCTTCCGTCGTGTCCCACCGCGCCAACCGAACTGATCCGGAGGTTCTTCCCAAGCGCATCCGCGGAGCTCTGTGGGTGCGGGTGGCGAGGCCCTGCCCGCGGCGAGCGAACTCGACACCCCACGAGAAGACGAGGACCCGGCGCTCGGCAACCCGATCAGAGACGGCTAGGTTGTGTAGTACACTAGACCGGTGGCGGTCACGTAGGCGGACAGCGCGGACAAGCACGGGATCGACCGCGAGGACGCCCTGCACGCCATTGCGAACGCGTGCTACGTCGAGACCGAATTCGACGAGCCGCGAGTACCCGGCCGGTTGTGTCCGACTCTGTTCATCGGTCCGCCGCGGCAGCTGGGCGAACTGCTGTTGGAAATCATGGTGGAGGTGGTCCCGCCACGCGGGCTGCACATCTTCCACGTGATGATCGCCCGCCAGAAGCACCTGGACCGGATGGGAGACACCGAATGGGCGACGACACCGACCGCGACGAGCGGGACTACCAGCAGGCTGCCGACTGGGCCGAGGACGACATGGCGCTCAAGCCGGACTCGAGGACCGCGCTGCGCGGACCCGCCGCCGCCGAGCACGGCCGCGCGCTCCTCGAACGAGCCACCGGTGGTCGCCCGCCGCTGGACCCGAACGCCGCGCCCGGGCAGCACTCCCCCGTGCGCCAGGTCCGACTGCCGGCGGACCTCAATGAGCAACTCGACGCGGTCGCGGCCGCCGAGCACCGCCGACCCAGCGACGTCATCCGCTCCGCCTTGGCCGACTATCTCGCCGCTCGCTCCGCCGGATAGGCAACGCATCGGCGGGAGGATCGAACCCGCCCGCGGACGGCATGTCGCCGACGCCGCGGGATGTCGATTTTCGGTGACTCACCGTCAGAAGCCGATCCCTGGAGCATCATCGCGGCCCCGCCCGTAGCTGTGATCATGAGAATGCGGCGGCGCTCAACCGCCCGCTGCCGGTCGAGTTCTACCCGACCGCCCGACGCCCCCGTCACCCGGGGGGCCCGCCCTGGAATCCACTGGGACGCGCGGGCGCGAGGTATGGCTCCTCGGTATCCACGCGCCCAGGCCGAGCGGATCGGGCGCGGCGGTCGGCCTCCAGCGAGCGTTCGTCTACGGCGACCTGGCGGGACAGGGCCGCGATCTTGTGAGACAACTCCGCCGATTGCGGGAAGACGGCGAGTACGGCCTGATCGTGGAAGGCGATCGTCTCGAGGAGTTCCCGGCACCGGCGTCCTGCTGAGCCAGGATCAGCGAGGTGACGGCGACTCGGCCGTAGTTGGCGGTGCGCCCGCGTTCGACCACCGAGAGCACCCGGGCTCCGCCGCGAGAACCTCGGCCCCCGCCCACTGCGCATCGGAGGCCCGAGGCGTCCGCCCGCTCGGATGCTCTCCCACCGACGGCCCCACCAGGGGCCCGCCAAACAGCGAGAACCCCCTGTCACCAGGGGGTTCTCGGATGTAGCCCCGACGGGATTCGAACCCGCGCTACCGCCTTGAGAGGGCGAAACGAGGGCCTATTTGGCCTGCCCATTTTCGGTTCTTTAGGGCTCTGACCTGCGGAAACGATGACCGAGGCTGACCGCCGATCTCCGCCTGTTTCCGCTCGCATGTGTACCCAATGTGTACCGTGATCTTGGTCGACCGCGGACGAGCGGTCCCCGACGTCGCCTGGTTTCGTCCCGCCTACTTCTCGCGGCGACGGTCCGACAGGTCCGCTGAAGGTTCCGCGGTCAAGAGCGCCTCGGCCAACTCGAAGCTCTTCGCCAGGGCCTGGCGCCACAGCGGAAGATCCGATGCCAGCGTTGCCCAGGTGATGTCGCGGTCGATCCGGTCGTACTGGTGGATCAGCCAGTTTCGGTTGGCGACGGCATCTCGCCAGCGGACGCCTTCGGGATTGGGGATGTTGGCGCGCGTGAGCCGGTTCGCCGCCTCGCCGAGCTTCATCATCAGAGAGTCGCCGGCTTCCTGCCGGAGCTCGTCCGCGTCGTAGGCTTCGCGTCCGGGCTCGACGAGCGTGTAGGCCTTGTCCAGCCAATCGCGAATGTGGATCAGTTCTTTCGCCGTCCTGCGATCCATCACAACAGAACGGCCTCTCGCCGGATGTCGTCGTCGATCCCGGGCTTGAGCCCGCCGTAGCTCACGAGATCCACAGAGCGCCCGAGGATGTGCTCGAACGTCTCCTGCAGGTCGACGAGTCCGCGGATCGAGGTGCCCCTCGGCACCTTGACCAATAGGTCGATGTCCGAGTCCATCCGTGCACTTCCGCGCGCAACGGACCCGAACACTGCGAGGTCGCGGAACCCCCGACTCTCGGCCACCTGCTTGAGCACTGGCGACGCCGCTTCAATCAGCGTCTCCGGCTGGACCGCGGCGAGGTCCGGTCCGGTCTTGAACTGCTGGCTCACCGCGGGCTGACTCACTCCCAGCGCCTCGGCGATCTCGCGCTGACTCATGCCGGTTGCCGCCATCGCGCGGAGCGCGAGCACGCGTCGAAGCCGCGCGAGTTCCGCCGTTCGACCCGCGAGCTTGTACTCGGTCACGAGCGTCATAAGGCAACCTTATCGCAAGACGAGAAACAGGTCGATGCCTGTGCCGTCTCGAGACGCCCTGCCGCGGGCTGGGACGGCACGACCGTGAGTCGAGGTCGCAGCGAGCACATGCCGACCGCCCTCCGCGCTACCACCCGATGCCGGACCCGTCGTCGCGGCCGCGCCCGCGCGTCTGCTCCTGGGCGTAGCGGCGACTGCGTTCTGCGGAACGCCGCTGTTCGGCCGCACGGTCCCGTTCGATCGCCGACCTCGACTGGGCAGGCCGCCCTGGCTCGGGGTGTCGCGCAGGCGCGAGGTAGGCGCGATCGTCGGGCAGGGTGACGGGCCGGTTGTCGCGGGCACGCTGTTCGGACTCCCGCGTCTGGGTGTCGACGGCGACCCGGCGGGACAAGGTCGTGATCTCGCTGTCCAATTGGGCCGCCTGCCAAGAGACAGCGCGCAAGGCGGCCTCATGGCACGAGATGGCCTCTACGAGGTCACGTCGGCGCCCGGGACGCAGCCGCGTCGTCCTGGCCAACTCCTCCCGGCTTTCGGAGACGGCCCGCGAAAGCTCGCCCTGTTCGGTGGTCAGTCGCGTCCGGTCGACGTGACGTCGCGTCAGTTCGATCGCCCGGGCGGTGTGCTCGGCCGGGACCGGTGGTTCGGCTGCCTGCCGGGCGGCGAGCTCGGCGGCACGACGGGTGGCCTCGGCGCTGCGGGTCCTGGCGTCGGCGCGGGCGGTGTGGGCGGCGTCCTGCGCGCCGCTGCGGGCCAACGCGGCGGCGAGGACGTCGAGGGCACGGTCCTGCGCCGACCCGTCCCGCCCGCCGGTGGGCGCCATTCCATGGTGGTCGCTCTCACCGAGCTGGTCGGTGGCGATCCAAGCGTGGTTGGCCTCGCGCCCGCGGGTCATCGCGACGTAGAGGTGCTCGCGGTCAATCCCCGGACGCACGAGGACCAGTCCGACGTCCACGCTTGCGCCTTGGGCGGCGGTGATGGTGGTGGCCCACCCGTACTCACCGTGCACGGCGACATAGGCGGCGGGCAGGAACACCCGCTCTCCTCGGTCGAGGTGCTCCCCGTGCAACCCGGTCGGGTCGACCGCGGTGATGCGGTAACGGTCGCCGTTTCGGACGTGCCCGTCGGCGCCGAGCACGAGGCTGCGGTCGTTGCGGCGCGCGCGAAGCAGGTCCCCTGCCTGCCAGTCCCGCTCCCCCAGTCGCACCGTCGGGCCGTGGACTTCGCCCGCGTTCTGTGCGCTCGCCCGGGCGCGGGCGTTGAGCGCTTCGACGTCGACGCGGGCGTGCGCCATCATCAGCACCTCCCGTCCGGCCGCGCGCTCGACCGTCCACCGCCCGTGCAGCGCTTCGACGGCGTCCGCCACGTCGGTGCAGGGGTGCAGCCGCTCGTGGTCGCGGTAGGTCTCGAGCACGTCGGGGTTGCCGCGGCGCAACCCGAGGGAGGCGTCGGCCTCCCAGGAGTTGGTGAAACGGTGCACGATTTCCAGGTCGAGCCCGTGGCCGGCGTTCGCCAATGCCGCCAACATGCCGCCGGGGCCGCGCACGACACCGATCTGTGCGGGGTCACCGACCAGGACCGGTTTCGCCCCGACCCGGGCGGCGGTCGTGACCAACAGGTCGAGGTCGTGGGTGTTGGCCATGGATGCCTCGTCCACCACGACGACCGCGCGTGCGTCGAGCACGAACCTCGCCCGCGCGTGCCCCGTCAGCAGTCCGCGCCGGTTCTGCTCCACGATCCACTTCGCCAGGGTGTCCGTCGCCGCGCCCGTCACAGCGGACAGTTCCGCGGCCGCACGCGCGGACGGTGCGAGCCCGATCACCCGGTACCCGGCCAGACGCCACGCGTCCACCGCGCTCCCCAGCATCCGCGTCTTACCCGCCCCCGCCGCAGCAGTGACCACGTTCAAGAAGTGCCCGTCCTGCGTCAGCGCCCGCACCGCGTCGCGCTGCCC
This sequence comes from uncultured Actinomycetota bacterium, assembly GCA_963703165.1. Taxonomy (GTDB): domain Bacteria; phylum Actinomycetota; class Actinomycetes; order Sporichthyales; family Sporichthyaceae; genus JBQTKD01. The sequence continues at coordinate 4,358,999 of OY969798.1, read as the reverse complement.
CCGGTCCAGACCTGCACCCTCCAAAGCGAGGGCCAGCGACGACGCCGGGACCCTGCCGTAACCCCGGCCGCGTCCCCGCTCCGCCAGCGACAACACCCGCGCTTCCGCGGCCAGCACCTCCGCCCCAGCCCACCGGGCATCCGACGCACGCGCGGTCCGACCGCGCGGGTGCTCCCCCACCGGCACCGCCTCGGCCACGCCGGCAACCCGATCGGCAAGCGCTTCCACCGTTTCCAAGACGGCGGCGGCGCCGCGCCCGTCGACGGGCAGCAGGGCGGCGACCTGACCCGCGACGTCCGCGCGGGAAACCACCGCCCGCGTCGCCGCGGCCGCCCGCACCGCCTCCACAGCGACGTCGCGGCCCGGGGCCGGTCGCCCGGATGCTTGCCGAACCGCCTCGCGACCGGCCTCCCGCACGGCCTGGACAAGCAACCCCGGATCGAAGCCGGCCGCCATCGCCTCGCTGTACCACCGTTGCTGAAGCGTCCCGGTGTCGTACAGCGATTTCGGCGGCCGGGTCTTGAGTACGGCGGTCTTCGTGATCGCTGTGCGTTCGTCCGGCAACAGTGAACGGCCCAGCGACTCCTCGTACTCGCCGATTTTCGCCGAGGCCTCTATTTCGATCTGAGCGGTCCGCTTGGACCACATCTTCAGCAGTCCTTCCGGTACCGCGGATATCTCCGACTGACCGTTGCTGTCCGCCTCGGCGAATTCAAATCCGGTCCGCGCATGGATTTCGCTGCGCAGCGCGGCCTGGTAAATCATGCCGGCGGACTTCTTGTGGTGGAACAGCTCAACCGCGTCGAGGGTGCGCCACGTCCCGTCCGCACACAGGACCTTGTTCACCACCAGGGCATGGGTGTGCAGCTGCGGGTCAGCGCACCGCGACGTGCGGTGCTCGAAGCACGCCGCCACCAATCCACCGGAGGCGACCTGCTCGGTGCCGTCCACGCCGCGCCGCGACCACGACGCGTGCCGATCCAGGTAGGACAGTGCCGCCTCGACGGCGGCCGTGTGCGCGGCCCGCAGGTGGGCTGCGGTGTCGGGATCTGCCAGCGTCCACAGGGAACTGACGCTCTTCGGGGCGGAGAACGTCAGATCGAATCCGGTCACCCCGTCGACCCGCCACGCCCGACCAAGGCGCTGCCCGGTCACCGGGTGCAGCGCGCGGGCGAATAGCGACTCCAGCTGAGCCTCCCCGACCACTGCACCCGCGTCGAGGCCTAGCGCTTCCAGTCCGCGGCCCCACCAGCGTCCCGGGGCCTCCCCCGCGCCGAGGTAGTACTCCGTCGCCGCGCACGCCACCGAATCGGTGTAGTAGCGCCACGACGACGTGCCGATCTTCGCCGAACTCAGCACCCGCACCCCCGGAATTGCCGACCGCCCGCGAGCCGCATCCTACATTCGAAGAATGCATATGTCTGCGCGCTTCATATAGATGAACGAGCGACCGAACACGGGGTGGCACGCGCGGTTATTCGAGGGCTTGAGCGGCGCCCAAAGGTCGATCCGAATCGTCGCAGATCTTCGAGACGCGGGTTCCTCGACGAACCCACAATCGCTTGAGCGAATGGGCTCACGGCTGGAGATCGCTCGGGGGACGAGGCAACCATCCCACCGATCTAGGCGGGACGTCCGTTCGGTCGATCTCAAACTCACCGATCGGTTCGACCCTGTCGCCGAACGTATCGCCGTGACGCCATCAGGCATCCGACGGGGCCTGGCAGGCGCCTAATGGTCGAGCCTCCCGCCGGGCGGTGTTTGTCGTTGAGCTTGTTGGTGGGGTCGTCGTGGGTACGGCGTCAGGTTCGCGTGGCCGTGGCCGCAGCCGGAGCAATCGGCGAGCGGGTCGCTGGCTCACGCTCGTGACCGGTGCCGCGTTGTTGGCGCAGCCCCTCATCGTCCTCGAGCCTGCGCAAGCAGCAGCGCCCACGACCAAGTCCGCAACTCCTGCCCAACTGGTGAGCGAACGCCCAGACGTCGTCTCGGCAATGGTGACTGCCCGCGCGCAGGGATCCCGGGTGGAGATCCTCTCCGAACGCACAGAGTTCACCACGTCCTGGGCCAACAGCGACGGGTCCGTCACCACCGACACGCATTCCGGCCCCGTCCGCTTCCGGGACGAGAGCGGCGAGCTGGTCGACATCGACACGACCCTGGCCGCGCCGAGCTCAGACGGGACGGTCAAACCCCGTCGCCACGCTGGCGGGCTTCGCCTTTCCGGAAAGACGAACGGCGCGACCGAGGAGTTCGTGACCGTCGAGGAAGGACCCGGCCAGCAGGTCGCGTTCGGGTGGGGCAAGAAACTGCCGGCGCCGACCGTTGATGGCAGCACAGCGACGTGGGCGGAGATCTCCCCCGGGGTGGACATGCAGGTTCACTCACTTCCGACGGGATTCGAGCAGACATTCCAGGTCAAGACCCGTCCGACGGGACCGTTGTCTTGGCAGTTCCCGATCCGCACCAAGGGCCTGACCCCGCGCGCGGAGGACGACGGGTCGATCTCGTTCCTGAGTACCAAGGGCAAGGTCGTGTCGGTGATCCCGCCCGCGTTCGCGTGGGACGCCGCGGTCGACCCGCGCACCGGTGATCACACCAGCGTCTCCCCGGTGAAACTGACGCTGACCCAGAAGAGCAAGAACCGGGCGGTCCTCACTGTGACGCCCGACGAAGCATGGGCGTCGTCCCCGGACCGGGTTCTACCTCTGACCGTGGATCCCACCTACATGCCGGGGACGATCGCACCGACGTTCGACACCTTCGTGCAACAGGGCTACACCACCAGTCAGGCCGCAGACGCGGAACTGAAACTCGGCAACAACGGGTCAGGCCAGGTCGCCCGGTCGTTCCTGCGGTTCCCGACATCCTCGATCGCGAATAAGACGATCGTGTCCGCGTCGCTGAACCTCTACGCCACGCACTCGTGGTCGTGCTCGGCCCGGTCGTGGGAGGTGTGGAACACCAATCGTGCGGACACCACCAACGCGACCTGGACGACGCAACCGTCCTGGAACTCCAAGGTTGCTACCACGTCAACAACTAAGGGGTACGGCTCCTCGTGCGCGAACGCGTGGGTGTCCGTCCCGATCACGACCGCGGTCAAGGACTGGGCCGCCCCGGGCGCGGAGACCGCCTACAGTCTCGGTCTGCGCGCGACCAGCGAGTCCGATGAGTACGCCTGGAAGAAGTTCTCCTCCGCCAACGGGTCCAACGCACCGTACGTGTCGGTGACGTGGAACCGTCCCCCGAACAAGCCGTCCGCGACCACCATCGCCAACATCGTCGCCTACGCCCGCCCTGGTGAGTCCGCGATCGCCTACACGAACGACCTCACCCCGAAGTTCACGACGAAGGCCAAGGACGACGACGGCAACAGCGTCCGTTATGCCTTCGAGGTTCGCGAGGACCCGGACCCGAGCTCCGCGTTGCTGGGGACCTGCACGACTTCGACGACTGTTGCGTCCGGCCTGTCGAACAGTTGCGAGCTGACCGGCAATCTGCCGAACAACGCCACCCACTACGTGCGGGCGCGGGCCAACGACTGGTTGGACACCGGCGAATGGTCGACTACGTGGACCGAGTTCCGGATCGGCACCGCGATCCCCGGCACGCCCACCGTGGACTGCGCCGACCCCTACGACCACCAGTCCTGGTTCGCCCTGGCGCCGGGCGGAACGATCGCATGCACCATCAGCGTGCCCCCCGGCCCCGGATATTCGGCGCCCGGTCACGTCCGGGTGACTGTCGACGGCACGCGCCTCGCGCCGATCTGGATCACTCCGCCGACCGCGTCTACTCCGCGGATCGTAACCGTGGATGTACCCGGCACGATGGGCAAGCACAGCATCGAGGCATGGGGGGAGGCTCCTGCCGGGCAGTTGTCCGCCGTCCCTGGGAAGTACCAGTTCGGCTTCGGGGTCGCTGTCACCGAGCCCGCAGAGCGTCCGCGGTTCGACACTCTCGGCCCTGTGCCGGTCAAGTTCTCCGGGCCCCCGCGAGGCACCGGTTCAATGCCGACCGCTGTCCTGAAGTGGCGCGTCGCCGGGTCCGACGCGGGATGGAACACCTCCACCCACGCGTCCGTGCCAGTCACCTCGGACAGTTCGACGGCGATCGTCACGGTCGACGGCACCTGGCAGTCCGACCTCGAGACCCGCGACAACGCCGCCGGAGTTGACCTGCCCGCTGACGAGCCGGTCCTGCTGGAGATGCAGGCCTGCCTGACCTACACCTCGATCACCACCTTCTGCACGTGGGACAACAGTCCGGTCACTGTCCAGCGCGTGCCTGTTGGATTTGCCGCAGGCGGGCCGACGGCGCCAGCAGGTCCGGGCGAGGTGAATTTGCGCAGTGGTGAGTTCTCCATGGGCGTCACCGACGTCTCCATCCCAGGCCTAACCGGCACCCTGGACGTCGGTCGCGTACACACAACCGACATCGACGCTAAGGCTGGCACCACTGCCGGCGCCTTCGGCCCCGGTTGGGTCAGCGACATCGACGCCGACTCCGACCTCGGTGCCTTGCAGTTGATCGACTCCACCCTGGACGACGGATCGCTAGTTCTCACGGATTCGACTGGCGGCGTAGTTTCGTTTCGCTCCGACAGCGGCAGACGCACCGGCACCGAATCATTCGATGACACTTACACGGCAATCCTCGCCGACGGCGAAGAGTCCATCGGCTCCCTCACCGTCAGCGTCGTCGCCGACAAGGTGACCGCCGTGTTCACCGGCACCGACGGGGCCACCACCACCTTCGTCGCCCAAAAGCCCGCCGCGAACGTCCCTGGCCTCTTCGCCATTGACGCCAGCGACACCGATCCAACCCTTCCCGGCGCGATTGATTACCTGCGCGACGCCCTAGGGCGTGTCACGCACATCGTCGCGGCATCGCCCGGGCTGACCAGCGAATGCGTCCTGCCGAGCACCCCGAGTACACCCTGGGCAGTCGGATGCCGCGTTCTGCACCTCGTCTACGGCCCGGCCAGCGGTGGCAGCTCAGCCGAGCGCCTCAAGAACATCTACGCAGTGCTGGGCGACGGGCCGGAACGTCTCGTGGCCAGCTATGCGTACGACTCCACAGCGCGCCTCGCATCGGCCACCGACGCGCTCACCGGTCTCGCCACGCAGTACACGTACGTCATCGACGGCGCCCTGACCCGTCTCGCCAACGTCACTCTGCCCGGCCAGTCCACCATCAGCTTCGAATACATCGGCAGCGGCACGAACGCCAAGCTGCTCAGGGTGACCCGGCCCCGTCCGGTTGGTGACCCCACCGGCGGCGTGGCTGTCCTCGCCTCCTACGTCTACGGAATCCCCATGGCCGGCGCCGGCCTGCCCGACCTGACTGCCAGCGCCGTCGCCGCGTGGAAGCAGAACACTGCACCCGGCTACGGCGCTGCCGTGTTCGGCCCCGGCCACCCCGCGCCCAGCGGAACCCCGACGGCCACCGACTGGGCATACGCGAGCCTGGTCTACATGGATCCCATCTGGGGTCGCACGCTCAATACCGCCGTCCACGGCGCTGGCGCATGGCAGCTCACGGCGGCGGACTACGACAACGACGGTCTTGTGGTCCGTGAGCTGGACACGCGCGCCATGGCCCTGCTGGCCAACGACCCCGACGACGTCATCAGCGACGGCGCCGGAGCAGACCAATTGTCTACCCAGACGTACTATCACCCCGAGCTGAGGGAGGGCGGCAATGTCGTCGTCCCCCGCGGGATGCTGGTGATCGACGTCTATGGCCCCGCCCGCTACGCCACCACGTCCGAGGGCCCGGACATCTGGGTCCGTCCGCACGTTCACACCGACTACGGACAGGGCATGCCAGTAGGCGTCGGACTGTTCGCCCGATGGTTGCCAACTACGACCCGCATGACCGCATTCAACCCCGCCACTACGCAGGACGACCCCATCAGCCTGACCCGCACCGGATACGCGGCGATTCAGACTGGGGACACTTCCGGGTGGGACCTCGGCGCGCCGACCAGCGTCACGATCGACATGCCCGGCAGCACGCCGGACATCACTCGCGTCACTCGATATGACGCCGACGGCCGAGTCATCGAGAGCCGCCAGCCCATGTCTAGCGGCCCAGACGCCGGCAGCCGCCGTACGTCGTACTACACCGCAGGAAACGACAAGAACGCCTGCGAGCAGACCGCATGGATTGGCTTGCCCTGCAAGATCGCACCGGGCGACGGCGGCGGCTCGGTCCTGACCACGACCAGCATGGAATACGGAGCACTGCTCGCGCCGACCCTTGTCACAGAGAAGGCCGACGGGGCAGTTCGAACCGCTCGCGCCGACTACGACGACGCGGGACGATTGCGCGACGTCGTCACCACCCTCACGGGCGTCACAGGCTCCATCCCGGCCCCTGGGACGCGAACCAAGTACGACAACAGCACCGGGCTGCCTGTCGAGCTAATTCAGCTCGACGCCGCAGGCACCGGTGAAACCACGACGAAACAGGTCACTGGCTACGACAGCTGGGGCCGCGTCGTCTCGTACACCCCGTCGGGGGGCGCGACTACCACCACCACCTACAACGCCGCCGGGCAGGTCGCCTCGAGCAGCGGCACTCAAGGCACCACCAGCTGGACATACGACGGCGCGGACGCCAGGACGCTGGTTGAACACCGCGGGCTGCCTACCGGCATGACCGTCAGCAATCCGGGCGGCGCGACGGTGGCGTTCACTGCCGCGTACGACGCCAGCGGTGCGCTGGTCAAGCAGACGCTTCCCGGGGGACTCAGCCAGTACGTCACCTACGACGCGACAGGTGGGCTCCAGAGTCTCAGCTACCGAGGCCAGGTTACGGACGGCGAAGGCAACACCACAGAGGACGTCTGGCTCGGCTGGGAGACCGCACGCGACACCGTGGGACGACTCGTGCGCGAGTGGACCCCCGACGGTGCCGCCTTCACCGGGGACGTCGGAGACGCGATCGCCTACGACCGCAAGTACGCGTACGACGGCGCCGGACGCCTGACTCAGGTTGACGACCGCACCGCCTCCACCACCGGCACGCTTGGGTCCGGCGAGCCTCTCGCCACCAGCCCGGCCTGTCAGACCCGCGTCTACACCTTCGACAACAACGGCAACCGCACCGCGCTGACCCGACGCAAGGCCTCCGCGGGCGCCCCTTGCGCCACCACGGGTGGCACCGCCACCAACTGGACGTACACGGGCGCCGACCGGCTCCTGTCCAGCGCCAACGGGTCCGGGAACTATCTGTACGACAAGCTTGGGCGCGCGACCACCATCCCCGCAAAGGACACTCCCAAGGGTGCCCCGGCAGGTAGTAGCGCTGGAAATCTCACCATCGGTTACTACGACACCGACGCAGCGCGAGCGATTTCGCAGAACGGGCAGACAACTACCTACGGGCTGGATGTTGCCGGGCGGCGTCTTACTGCGACCGGCGGGCCGACCGACGGCCCGGCCGCCAGCACGACCACGCGCTACTACACGGACGGCAGCGATAACCCAGGGTGGGTCGCGACGACCACCAGCTCGGGCACCACGATCACCCGGTACGCCGGATCTCTCGGCGGCGTCAACGCCACCATCACCGGAACGGCCGTTTCACTAACCCTGATCAACCCGCACGGCGACAACATCACGACCGTAGGCGTGCCTGCCGTCGGAGCCTCGTCCTCCATTGATGCGTGGTCCGACGCCGATGAATACGGCAATCCCCGCGACGCCGCGGCGGCTGACGCCGTCGGCGGGCCCACAGGCTACGGGTGGAACGGGGCGAGCCAGCGCGGCTCCGATGAGACTGGCCTGATCCTTATGGGTGCCCGGCTCTACAACCCGGGCACGGGGCAGTTCACTAGTCCGGACCCGGTGCTCGACGGCAACGAGACAGCTACCACGTACCCGTTGGATCCCGTCAACATGTACGACGTCACAGGGATGTGTGGAACTTGGGGCAACCCGTGGAAAGCCTGCGACCCGTTCCGTATCGACAGCTGGTCCAACAAGGCGTCCAGCGGATGGGGACCCTACTGGAACGTAATTCGCCACGGCCGCCACAGCATGCAGGCAGCCAACGACGGCTACGGCAACTTCGGATGGGAGCATATCAAGTACCGACATGTCGGCAGGGACAAGCAGTCGGCATGGGACGACGAGGGCACCATGAAGCGAGATGTCAAGGACGCGCTCAAGAAGGGATTCTGGGAATGGCAGCGGTATGAGTGGCGCAACGGCCGCCAGTACTCGGTCTTCGTGATCACTTGGTCGTACCGCAGGAAGAGTGCTTGTGAGTGCACCATCAACACGGTTGAGGTCGTCTACTGGACGTATCCACACGGCGGTCGGCCGCTCGGGGTCAAGACTGCCTGGGTCAACAAGTACTACTCGGGCTACTAAATGCGGCCGTGGGGCAAGTCCATGCCCATGCCGTTCCAGATTCTGCGGGGACGTGACTGTCGTGGGTCGGCCTGTTGCTCAGCTATACAATCGTCGCGAAGCTTCCTCGGCCGCAGATCTGGATGGAAGGCCGTGCAGTGCGATGATCCGAAACTCACCTCCGGGACGGTGCGATGGAGCCAAATGACGATCAAGGGCCGCGATACTTCTCATCCGCGCAGCTTCAGCAATTGATCACGGTCATCGACCGAATCGAGGCGGCAGCTGCCCAGCACGCCGCACCGCAGAAACGATCCATCGAGTTCGTTCGCAATCTCGCACGCAACGGCGAGGAAGAATATTCGTTGCAAGAATTGTCCGATTGGATTCGAACTCACAAGTGTGCGATTGATCGAAAAGATTTCGAGTTTCTCACTGATCTATCCGCTGAATTCGGCGCGGCGGATGAGATCTTGAGAATTGAAGAACAAGTCCGCTGATCGCGCTTGCCCAGATTCCTGTGTCCGTGAAAATCGCGCCTGCCGGGTCGCAGCCCAACCCGGCCACCGTAACGGCAGCCCGCAGACTCGCGGGTGAGGGTGGCTCGACCAATCGCTACCAGCTCGCGAGAACTAGTTCTTCTGGGTTGGTGGGGGCGCTGCCCGGACGCCGGCGGGCAGCAGCAGGCGGGAAGCGCATGCGGTTGCGGCGACCTCGCTCCGGCGCCTCTACGCTCGTTATGTGCCCACCGCAGATCAACTCTCGACCACCGCCGACTTAATCACCGCAGGGGGCGTCGCAGTCGGCGCCTTGGTAGCCGGTGCATGGACCCTTCACCAGACGCGTCGCCAGGACCCGCACCTCCCGCGAGTCAATCCGTCCTTGAAGGCCGAGCTGATCCCTACCGACGACGGTGACTGCTTGACGTTCACCGCGACGGTCGAACACGCGGCTGGCCGCCGTCTGCACATCCGGCAGAGCAGCGACAGGACGCCACGGGTGTGCGTCCATCGGTTGGAGGCCTCTGACGGGCGGGTGAAGCGCGAGCGGATCGAAGAGCTCCCCGTCATGAGCGACCACTCTGTGATGGCGAACGGAGAAACAGTTCGGCATTGCGGTGCGCTTGGGGTCTGGCCCCGGACGCCAGCCACGTTCGGCTACGACATCGAGTTCACCTTCACCGGCTCGGAGCACAAGAAGGACCGTAAGAAGGCATGGACGTTCACGGAGAACGTCGTCGCCCTCGTCAACAACTTCCCGCTGTCCTAGCACCGCATCCGGCACGTGGGTCTCGACCGAGGATCGGCAGTCGAGCCGACCAGCCGGCGCACCACGGTGCTCCGCCCAAATCTTGGGTGGGCGGAGCGTGCGTTGTTATCCACCCTCCCTGCAACATCGGTCACCTACCCCCAACGTGTCCACATAGAGATAGTCGGACTGAGAGGTGCCGACCGGCACCGCCGGAACCGGCGGGCCCGCAAACTCTGGGAGGCCAGGATGTTCGTACAGCTGTGCACCGTCGAAGAGGCCGCAGCTCGGCTCAACACGACGCTGCGGTTCGTTCGCAGACTGATCGCCGAGCGGCGCATCGCCTTCATCAAGCTCGGGCGCCACGTCCGGATCCCGATGGACGAACTCGAGGACTTCATCGGCGCCGGCCGGGTCGAACCTCTGCCTCCGCTCGGACCCTCGCGCAGACGCGTCCGGTAGCGCAGGATTCGCATCGGCGACGGTGATTGGGCGGGAGGGGCACACGTGGCGAGTATCGAGAAGCGGGTCCGCGACGGTCAGACGCGCTGGTATGCGCGCTACCGCGATCCGGACGGTCAGCAGCGGACGAAGACCTTCGACCGCAAGTCCGACGCCGAGCGGTACCTGACGGGCGTCGAGTCCGCCAAGCTCGTCGGCAGCTACGTCGACCCCTCCCGCGCCCGGATCACCGTCGCCGACTGGGCGACCCGGTGGCTCGAGGCCCAGGCACACCTCAAACCATCGACCCGCGAGCGGTACGAGGGCATCCTGCGCGAGCACGTCCTGCCCCGGTGGGAGAACGTGCGCCTGGCCGATGTCAGCCATGCCGAGATCCAGGCGTGGGTAACTCAGTTGGGCAAGAGCCGCTCGCCTGCGACGGTGCGCAAGGTCCACCCCGTCCTCTCGCTGATGCTCGCCCTGGCCGTAGAGGACGGCCGACTGGTCCGCAACCCCGCCGAGGCCATGAACCTCCCGCGCGTGGTCACCGCCGAGCGGATGTACCTCACCCACGAACAAACCCACGAACTCGCCCACGCCTTGCGGCGAGTACCGCCTCCCCACCCTGTTCCTCGCCTACACCGGCGTCCGCTTCGGCGAGATGGCCGCGCTCCGGGTCGGACGCGTCGACTTCCTGCGCCGCCGCGCCCTCATCGCCGAGTCCGTGACCCTCGTCCGCGGCGCGCAGACATGGGGCACGCCCAAGGGTCACGAACGCCGCGAGGTCCCTATCCCCCGGTTTCTCCTCAGCGAGCTGGCCGGCCATGTCAGCGGCAGGGGTCGCGACGAACTGGTCTTCCCCGGCCCCCGCGGTGGCGCTCTCCGCGCTCAGGGCTACCAGCGCGCGGCGCTCACGGCTGCTGCGAAGTCGGTCGGGCTGGCGGGCCTGCACCCGCACGCCCTGCGACACACCGCGGCCTCGCTTGCCATCGCCTCCGGCGCCGACGTGAAGGTCGTCCAACAGATGCTCGGACACAAGTCAGCGACCATGACGCTCGACTTATACGGGCACCTCTTCGGCGACCGCCTCGACGAGGTCGCGGACGCGCTGGACGCCGCCGCCGCACCGGCTCTCGCGCGTGTGTACCCGATGTGTACCGAAGCCGAAATCGTGGCCCTTCCGAATGCCCGCTAAACGACGAAAACCCCCTGTGACCAGGGGGTTTTCGGTTGTAGCCCCGACGGGATTCGAACCCGCGCTACCGCCTTGAGAGGGCGGCGTGCTAGGCCACTACACAACGGGGCCAGGTATTGCATTTGTGCTGGTCAAACGTGGTGCGCTGGGGTACCAGGACTCGAACCTAGACTAGCTGAACCAGAATCAGCCGGGCTGCCAATTACCCCATACCCCAAGGTCTGCGAGCGTCATGTGCGGCGCTCACCGGCCGGTCGATGCTACCCGACTCGAAGGCCGCCCCCAAATCGGTTACGCGCGGGTGTCAGGTCGCGGACACCGCGCTGTGCGTGGCGACCCGTAACCGCCGCGCGTTCCGGTCGAGCACCCAGGCGACGACCACGATGGTGACCATGTCGAGCACTCCGGCGGCGGCCGAGATGTCGGTCGCGATCACCGTCGCGTCGACCTCGTCCGCAGCCGCCGCGAGCGTCAGCGCCAGCATGTTCATGACGACATGGGCGGCGATCGCCGCTTCCAACCCGCCGGTGCGGACGGTCAGCCACCACGCCGCCATGCCGAACAGGAATCGGTCGGCGAAGAGCCAGGGGTTCTGCGGACCGTGGGCGGCCGCGAAGAGCAGGCCCGAGAGCAGCGCAGGAATCCACCGTGAGCGGGTCCAGACCCCGGCCGCCTGGATCAGGTACCCGCGGAACAAATATTCCTCACCGGCCGCCTGCAACGGCGTGGTGCACAGAATGATCACGGCGAAGGCGAGGAAGGTCCCCCAGCCCGGCCAAGCACTCTCGGCCGACCCGCTGTCGAACTCCACGCCCGCCGCGTCCACCAGGTAATAGACCGTGAAGGACAACGCCTGGACGACGAGGGCGAGCACCACAGAGGTCGCCAGCAGCCGCGGGCGCAGCCGTCGGGTCACGGAATTCAGCCGGCCCGGCCGTTCGCGGTGCACGACCCGGACCGTCAGCAGGCACGCCGGGATGAGGACCGCCAGCATCACGCTCGTGACCAGGAGCCCGAACGGTCCGGTGAGTTCCTCGACGTCGGTGTCGGAAACGATCGAAGGGTTGTCGATGAGCGCGGCGACGCCCGCGGCGATCCCGTACGCGATCACGGCGAAGAGCACGCCCGTGACCAGGAGGACGGGCAGGCCCACGAAGGCGTGCCACCGGCGGGCCCGGGGCGTCCGGAGCAACAGGTTGTACGGCGCAGGCTCCGCCGGCGGATCCGGCTCCCCCCACCGATCCTCCGGCGGGCACTGGTCCGCGGGTAGCGGCGCACCCCAGACCATCTGTTCCCAGCCGCGATCGGTCCAGACCGGATAGAGCCAGCCGCGGTCGGTCCAGACCGCGGTGCGCCAACCCTGGTGGGTCCAGAGATGGCACTGCCAGCCCTGATCGGTCCAGAAAGGCTGGGGCTCCCGCCCGGGCGGCGGCGGTGCGTTCAGGACAGCTCCGTCGTCCCGGTCCGCAGTCGCAGGAGGGTGCGGTCGCGGCCCAGCAGCTCCATGGACTCGAACAGCGGCGGCGAGACCCGACGGCCGGTCAGGGCCACCCGGACCGCCCCGAAGGCCACCTTCGGCTTGAGCCCGAGGCCTTCGATGAGCGCGGCACGCAGAGCGGCCTCGATCTCCGGGGTGGTGAACTCGCCGAGTTCCTCGAGCGCCTTGATGGACGCCTCGAGCACCGAGGCGTCCAGCTGCGGACGCGCGTCGTCCTCGATGACTACGGCGTCGTCGGCCTTGAAGAGGAACCCGAGCATCCCGGCCGCCTCGTCCAGACGGACCATGCGCTCCTGCACGAGCGGGGCTCCCCCGGCGAGCAGACGCAGATCCTCCTGCGACGGCTCTTCGCCGATCAGGCCGGCGCGCTGCAGGAACGGCAGGATCCGGCCCTGCAGGTCGGCGGCGTCGAGGCGGCGCACCCACGCGGCGTTGATGGAGTCGAGCTTCTTCGGGTCGAACCGGGCGGCGCTCTTGTTCACCCGGTCGAGGGTGAAGGCCTCAGCCATCTCGGCCTTGTCGAACTCCTCGCGCTCACCGTCGCCGAACGACCAACCGAGCAGGGCGAGGTAGTTGCACATGGCCTCGGGCAGGTAGCCGTCCGCGCGGTACTGGCTGATGTTCACCGCGCCGTGCCGCTTGGACAGTTTCGAGTTGTCGCTGCCCATCACGAACGGCAGGTGCGCGAAGACCGGGAAGTCCTCCTCGGCCAGCCCCATCCCCCGGTACACAGCGATCTGACGGGGCGTCGAGGAGAGCAGGTCCTCGCCGCGGACCACGTGCGTGATCTTCATCAGCACGTCGTCGACGGCCACCGCGAGCGTGTACAGCGGGGAGCCGTCGGCGCGCATCAGGACGAAGTCGGGGATGAGGTTGTTCTCGAAGGTGACCTCGCCGCGGATCAGGTCGGTGAAGGTGGTGGTGCCCTCGGGCATTTTGAACCGCACGACGGGCTTACGCCCTTCGGCCTCGTAGGCGGCGCGCTGCTCCGGAGTCAGATTGCGGCTGTGCCCGTCGTAGCTCGGGGCCTCCTTGGCGGCCTTCTGCCGCTCGACGCGGGCCTCGGCCTCCTCTGTGCTCTCGTAACAGAGGTAGGCATGCCCGGAGTCGACGAAGCGCTGCGCCCACTCCTTGTAGAGGTCGAGGCGTTCGCTCTGCCGGTACGGGCCGTAGGGGCCGCCCTTGTCCGGGCCTTCGTCCCAGTCCAGCCCGAGCCAGCGCATCGACTCGACGGCGGCGGCGATGTACTCGTCGGTGACGCGCGCGGAGTCGGTGTCCTCGATACGGAACACGAACGTGCCGCCGGTGTGGCGGGCGTAGGCCCAGTCATAGAGCGCGGTGCGGATGTTGCCGACGTGCAGGTCGCCGCTGGGTGAGGGCGCGAAGCGCACACGTACCGAAGAACTGCTCACGATGCTTCCTTGTTGAAGAACTAGCGGGCGACGACGGGATTGCTCAGCGTCCCGATGCCCTCGATGGAGACCGAGACCTGGTCGCCGGGCTTCATCGGTCCGACGCCCGCCGGGGTGCCGGTGAGGATGACGTCGCCGGGCAACAGGGTCATCACCCGGGAGACGTACGAGATCAGTTCCGGGATCTTGTGCACCATCGCCGAGGTCCGCGCGGCCTGCTTCAGTTCGCCGTTGAGTTCGGTGGTGATGGCAAGGTCCTCGACGTCGAGGTCGATGACGATCCACGGCCCGAGCGGGCAGAAGGAGTCGAAGCCCTTCGCACGGGTCCACTGTGGGTCGCTGCGCTGCAGGTCGCGTGCGGTGACGTCGTTGCCGATCGTGTAGCCGAAGATCGCTTCCGCCGCACGCTCCGGGGGCAGGTCCCAGCACGCCCGGCCGATGACCACCGCCAGTTCACCCTCGAAGTGCACCTCGGTGGACTGCGCCGGGTAGCGGATGGGGTCGCCGGGCGAGATCACCGAGGTGTTGGGCTTGAGGAAGATCAGCGGTTCCTCGGGGACCTCCCCGCCCATCTCGGCGGCGTGGTCGGAGTAGTTGCGTCCGATGCCCACGACCTTGCTGCGCGGGATGACCGGGCAGAGCAGCCGGACGTCGGCCAACGACACGTGCTCGCCGGTCGCCCGCAGCGGGTTGACCAGGGGGTCGCCGGCCACGACGGCGATGACCTCGGACCCCGGATCCCCCTCGACGACGCCGAAGGTGGGCTCCCCGTCCTTGCTGAACCTCGCGATACGCACCCGGGCAGCCTAGCCGCGCCCGCCGGCCGGCCGGCCACGCCCGACTTAGGCTGAGCGGATGGATGCGGTCCTGGGAGAAGCGACGTGGCGGGCGCGCCAGGAGGCGCATCACGCCCGGGTCGACGAGTGGATCGGACCGCACCTGCAGCGGGCGCGCCTGGCCGAGAAGCACCCGGTGCACGACTTCCTCTTCACCTACTACTCCCACCGGCCCGCGCAGCTGCGTCGCTGGCACCCCGGCGTGGGCGTGACGCTCACCGGCGACGCACCGCACCGGGACTGGACGGACTACCGCACGGATCACACCGGCGTCGGTGTGGACCTGGACCGGGTGCTGAACCGACGGTCCGGCGCGATCACCCACCTCATCGGACTGTTGCGCGCGACTGCCGCGCGTCGCCCCCAGTTCGGCTGCTTCGGTCTGCACGAGTGGGCGATGGTCTACCGGGCCGATGAGATCCGCCACGAGTCCTTCCCGTTGCGCCTCCCGCGGGAGGAACTCGCCGCCGTCGTCGAGGCTGCACCGCTGCGCTGCACCCACTACGACGCGTTCCGCTTCTTCACCCCCGCCGCCGCGCCCCGCAACGTCCTGCAGCTCACCCGCGAGGCGATGCCAGAGCACGAGCAGGGCGGCTGCCTGCACACGAACATGGATCTCTACAAGATCGCGTACAAGCTGACGCCCCTGATTCCGTCGGAGCTCGTCGGCGACTGCTTCGCGCTGGCCCGCGACATCCGCGAGCTCGACATGCGCGCCAGCCCGTACGACCTCGCCGATCTCGGCGTCCTCCCTGTGCCCATCGAGACCGACGAGGGCCGGCAGACCTACGCCGCGGCGCAGCGGGTGTTCGCCGATCGTGCCGCGGCACTACGGGGAGCACTCCTGAACGTGCTGGCGCGGATCACCCCCGAGCGGGCAGCGGCAGCGGTACCGCCGGCAGCCCATCCATGCTGACCTTGTTGAACTCCTTGCTCGCGCAGTAGGCGGCGAACTGCTCGTCGGTCTTACGGGCGAAGAAATCGGCGTGCAGGCTGCGCTCCCCCGCGGGCTCCAGCAGCGGCACCGCGAACCCGCAGCTGTCCCGGATGTCGGCGACAGTCACCACCACCACGGCGCGGATCCCGGGTTCGTCTGCGTCGGCGAACTGCGCGACGAGGTCCGCGAACCGAGGGTCGTCGCGGAACACCGGTTCGCCCCTGCCGTAGATCCGCAGGATGTTCGGCGGCCCGCTGAAAGCGCACCACATCAACGTGATCCGACCGTTCTCCCGCAGATGCGCGACGGTCTCCGCGTGGCTGCCGCCGAAGTCCAGGTAACCGACGGTCTGCTCGTCGAGCACGGCGAAACACCCGGCCCGGCCCTTGGGCGAGAGGTTCAGGTGACCTTCCGGGTCCAGCGGCCCCGTGGCCACGAAGAACAGCGGCTGCGCGGCGATGAACTCCCGCAACCGGTCGTCGATGCGTTCATAGTGTTTGCCCACGACTCGATCCTGTGACCGGAGGGTGCCGCCGGGCAACCCGATTCCGACAGGTGGACAATCGATCCTGCGGACTCGATCAACGACGAGGAGTTGCGCCATGGAACTCACGAATCTGACAGCCCTTCAGCTGGCTCGCGCGGTGGCCGATCGAGAGGTCTCCGCGACAGAGGTGATCGAGGCGCACCTCGCGCGGATCGAGGCGGTCAACCCCTCGCTCAACGCCGTCGTCCTGGTGCTGGCCGATTCGGCACGGGCCGAGGCGGCCGCGTTGGATGCCAGGCTGGCGGCGGGCGAAAAGCCCGGCCCACTCGCGGGTGTGCCGTTGAGCGTGAAGGCCAACATCGACCAGGCGGGGTACCCGACCACCTGGGGCGTGCCTGCCCTGGCCGAAGCAGTCGTGCCGGTGGATGCCCCCGTCGTCGAACGGATGCGCGCCGCCGGAGCGATCCCGATCGGGCGCACCAACCTGCCGGACATGGCGTTGCGCATCCACACCGACAGCAGCCTGCACGGCCTGACCCGCAACCCCTGGCACCCCGGCCGGACCGCCGGCGGGTCCAGCGGCGGCGAGGCGTCCGCGTTGGCCTCGGGAATGTCTGCCCTGGGCCTGGGCAACGACATCGGCGGCTCCCTGCGTAACCCTGCAAACGCCTGCGGCATCGCGTCGATCCGACCGTCGATGGGACGAGTCCCCGACGCAGGCATGGTGCCCACCGAGGACTCCCTCATGGCCGGGCAACTCATGGCGGTGCAGGGCCCGATGGCCCGCACGGTCGCCGACGTCCGCGCCGGTCTCGCCGCCCTGAACGGCCATCACCCGCGCGACCCGTGGTCCGTCGACGTGCCGCTCGAGTTGTCGACGACCTTGCCGAAGCGGATCGCCGTCGTCCCGGAACCGCCGGGCGGATCGACCGATCCGGTGGTCGCCGCGGCAGTGCGGACCGCGGCGGACTTCCTTGCCGACGCGGGCTACGAGGTCAAGGAGATCGTCCCGCCCGACTACGAGGAGGCAGTGGCCACCTGGGCGCAACTGCTCGTCGGCGACTTCGTCACGATCCGCGAGCAACTCGGCGCGATCATGGGCGCGGATGGCTTCACCATCATGGGACGCATCTTCGATGCCGTTCCGCCGCTGGACGGCCCGGGGTGGTCGAACCTGTTCATGGCCCGGCACCGCATCGCTCGCTCCTGGTCGCTGTTCCTCGCCGACTATCCGCTCGTGCTCTCACCCACCTGGACACAGTTGCCGTTCGAGCACGGCTTCGATGTCACCCCGGAGGGCACGGCCGCCTTCATGGAGCTCCTGCGACCGGTGACGCCCGCGAACCTGATGGGCCTCCCCTCGGCGTGCGTGCCCGCGGCGCAGGACGCGGCGACCGGACTCCCGATCGGCGTGCTGCTCACCGGCGCCCGGTTCAACGACTACCTCTGCCTCGACGCCGCCGAGGCGGTTGAGGCGCGGTCATCGATCCGGACCCCGATCGATCCGGTGACCGCTTGACAACCCCTGCACGACCATTGCGCACGACGTGCGTAATGGTCGTGAACGTGACCGGTTTGTCCCGACTTGTGGAACCACTACGGCTGACAGGCGTAGCGCGAATCCGACGCGATGTCAGCCGGCGCCCTTGCCCGGTCCCTGCGGCAGCTTACCGCCGCGCTTCGGCGCGCCCGCGGACGGCGGCGGGACCATCGGGCCGATGTCGCCGTCGGGGGCGGTGTCCAGGTCCACGATGACCGGCGCGTGGTCACTGGGACCCGTGCCCTTGCGAGCCTTGCGGTCGATCCAGGCCGCCTGGACCCGATCGGCCACCGGGTCGGTGGTCAGCACGAGGTCGATGCGCATGCCGAGGTTCTTGTGGAACATGCCGGCGCGGTAGTCCCAGTACGAGAAGACCTGGTCCTTCGGCCAGCGCTCGCGCACGACGTCGCGGAGGCCGAGTGCCGAGAGAGCCGCGCGCTCCGGCGGGGTGACGTGGGTGTGTCCGACGTAGGCGGCGGGGTCGAAGACGTCGGCGTCAGCGGGCGCGACGTTCATGTCTCCGCACACCAGCACGTCGTGGGTGTCGGCGGCGACCTGCGCGCGCAACGCCTCGTACCAGGCGAGCTTGTACTGGTAGTGGTCCGAGTCCGGCTCGCGGCCGTTGGGTACGTAGACCGACCAGATCCGCAGGCCGCCGCAGACACCGGAAACGGCGCGGGCCTCCTGGTCCGGGAAGCCGGGGCCGCCGGGCAGACCGTGCACCACGTCGTCGAGGCCGACGCGCGACAGCAGCGCGACGCCGTTCCACTGGCTCTGCCCGTGCGCGGCGACGGCGTACCCGCGCGCGGCCAGTTCCTCGTTGAGAAGTGCCCCGAAGGCGGCGTCGTCGAGCTTGGTCTCCTGCAGGCAGACGACGTCCGGTGCCCGCTCGTCCAGCCAGGGCAGGAAACGCGGCATCCGCTGCTTGATCGAGTTCACGTTCCAGGTCGCGATACGCACCAGGCCACGTTATCCACCCGCAGACAGCCGTCCTCTGGCGGCGTGTGGGGGTATCGCGGTGTCGCGATGGCCCTACTCGCCGGCAGAAGACGAAGAAGTCAGGCGCTGAGCAGCCCGCTGATCACCCGGGGCGCCTCGGCGAGGCCACTGAAGCTGACCACCCGGCCCCGGCCGGCGGCGGCGATCGCGCGGACCTGGTCGTTCGGGGTGCCGGGCACGATCACGTGCACGAGGTCCAGCTTGGCGGCCTCGACCGCCGGGTCCATTCCCCGGTTGGCCTGACCATCCGTCAGAACGATGCACATCTTGCGGGGGGCACTGGACCGGGCCAACTGCAGTCGAGCGGCGGTCAGTCCGAGCGCGAGGTTGGTCCAGCCGTAGGACCGCAGCCCGAACAGGTCGTCGACGACGGCGTCCACGGGCCGCGAGGAGCCCTGCTGCTTGAGCACCAGGGCCTTGTCCGCCACGGCAATGACACTGAAGTCCGACGGCGCGCGAATGGCCAGCGCCGCCGTGGAGATCGCGGCCGCGGACAGGCGGCTCGCACCCATCGAGCCGCTGTTGTCGACGACCAGGCAGACCGCCGCCTTACGCCGTTGCCAGGACCGGGCCTGCAGATGCTCGACGTCCAGGGGCTCACCGAGATTGCGGGCGATCAACAGTTCCTCGAGGATCGACTCGAGATCGACCTCGGCGCCCGGGGTCCACCGGGCGGAGCGCCACTTCCCGTCACCGCTGCTCGCTCCCCCGGCGGCCTCGGCGAAGCGGATGACCAACCGCCCGGCGACCTCACGGGCGACGCGACGCAGCACGCCGTCCTTGGCCTTAGCCATGTGGGGCAGCAGGTCGAGCATCTTCTCGGCGTCCTCCGCGATGGCGTCGGCGAACGCACCGCGGTCGACCTGGCCCGGCTCGGCCACGAGGTCCTGCAGCAGCGGGAACTGCTTGAGCTCTTCCCTCGTCCACACCTCGCGACGGTCGAACTCCACCGCGGCGGCGACCTGAGATCCCGTCAGGATGTTGTCCGAAGCCTCGATCTCCTCGTCCTCGGCCCCTACGGGGCCGTCGCTTTTCCCGGGGGCCGAGCGCCGTCACGCTGCGAGGAGTTGGACCGGGTGCGGTCCGGCGGACCGGCCAGGCCGAGCTCGTCCCCGCCGCCGATCTCACCGCCCAGATGCAGCATCCACAGCTCCTGAAGGATCTCCTCCGGGGTGCGGTCGGTGGCTTCGTCGACGCGGATGCGCCCGGACAGCGCGGTCATCGTGGCGCGCTTGGTGACCTCCGGGGTCCCCATGCCGACGCCCTTCAACCGGCCCAGGCTCTGCGCGACAAGCACCAGGTCGATGGCTCCACGGACGGAGGAGCCGATGCGCACGTGCGGGTGCTTGCGGGTGGCGCGGACGAGGTTGACCACCGCGGTCAGCAGCGGGGTGTTGTCCACCTCGGTGCGCCGGATGACGATGTCGACCTCTTCGGAATCGGTCTGGTAGTCGACGAAGATGCGGCAGATGCGGTCGGAGATGGCGCTGGAGATGCGCGAGGTGCCGACCGCGTCGTACGGGTTCATCGCGGCGATGAGCCGGAAGGACTCCGCGGCCACGACGCGACCGAATCGAGGGACGTGCAGCTCGCCCTCGCTCATCACGGTGATGAGGACGTTGAGGGTCTCCTCCGGGACTCGGTTGATCTCCTCGACGTAGAACAGCGCGCCGTCCTGCAGCGCGCGGACCAGCGGACCGGCGACAAAGGAATCTGCCGAGTAGCCCTCGGAGAGCACCCGGCTCGGGTCGTGGTGTCCCACGATGCGAGCAGGGGTCAGCTCGGCGTTGCCCTCGACGAAGACGAACGGGATCCCCGAGTGGGCGGCCAGGCTGCGCAGCAGCGTCGACTTTCCGGTGCCCGGCGGGCCCTCCAGGACCAGGTGCCGCCCGGCGTCGAGCGTCGCCACCACGGTCTCGATCTCGTCCTGACGACCCGTCACGTCCTGCGCGACGGCCGTCAGCAGGTCCGGGCCGAACAGAGAGCTTCGGCTCACGACAGGTGCTTGATGAACGAGGGGCGATCACCCGGGTCCAGCCACAGCTCCTTCACCCGGCCGGCGTCCATCCCCAGGACCAGACGCACGTGCTCGAGAAAGTCTTCGCCGTCGCGCGCTCCTAGCGCGTGCACCAACGAGACGGCGCCGCGCTCGCGGAGTTCGAAAGATTGCGGCTTGAACTCCAACGTGTCACCGGAGGCCTTGCGCAGGCCGGCGAAGTAGGCGGCGAAAGCCTCGATGCCGACGTGGTCGACGTTCTCCTCGCCCGCCGTCGGCGCGTGCAGCACGCTGTCCTCGCCGAGCAGGGGTGTGAGGTCAGCGGCAGAAAGCTTGCCGCTCTCCAGGTTCTTCAGGAACGTTCGGACCAGCGCGTTGTAGGGCGAGGGCATGTACACGTGGAGTCTCCTTGCTCAGGCAGTGCCTCAAAAGCAGCATCCTGGCGGCGCACCGTAAGCGTACGGGTGCGCCGCCAGGACCGGATTACTGCAGGTCGTTCAGGTCAGGATTAGCTGACGCGGCGAACGACCGTGGTGTGCGTGCCGATCTTCGCGTTCACGGTGATCTCACCGGTCGCGCTGGCGGTCTCCTCCTTGGCAGCCGCACCGGTCACGGCGACGGTGTACCGCGCGCCGGGAGCCAGCTTGGTGATCTTGTAGGAGGTGGGCTCGCCCATCTTGCCCTTGTCGACCGAGGTGAAGGCGCCGTAGAAGCCACCCTCGTCCGAGTCGGCCTGGCGAACACGCAGGGTCGGGAAGTCCACGCCCTCGAGGGTCGGGAGGTGGAACTTCTTGGTGTTCGGGTTCATGAACATGTTCCCGAACTGACCCGGCTTGGTCGCGGTGTAGGCCGGCAGCAGCCAGTCGTTGAGCTGGCCACGCGGCCAGTCCTCACCGAGACCGAGGTGGAAGAAGAACTCGCCACGAGGAGCGTCCCAGGTGGGCTCGTAGTTGTTCTGGATGTGCAGGTTGAGACCCTCGAACAGCTCCATGTCGCCGTACTCCTGAGCGGCCGAAGTCGCGCAGATGGTGGCGTACTGGTAGTCGCCCGCAAGACCCGGGAGACCGATGGAGTAGGCCGAGCCGTCCTTCTGGAACTCGATGAACTTCTTCTTCGCGCCCTTGAAGACGCGCTCGCCAAGCTCCCGGTCCAGACCGGACAGGTGGTAAGCGTTGGCCCACCAGTTGTAGGCGAACTGGTGCTCGTCGCTGTTCATCATGTAGCCGGTCTCGTCCGGCCACGCGAGGCCCTGCTTCTCGACGTTGATCGTCGGGTCCCAGTACAGCGCGTGCTTCTCGACCGGCTCGGTGCCGTAGCTCGGCGACACCGCGTTCTCGCGGTACCAACGCTTCCAGCCCTCGTAGGAGGAGGTCATGTTGGTGCCGTGCATGATGTCGTAGAACCGCTGCGCCATACCCGTGAGGTTGTTGCACCACGGGTAGATCTTCATGACCTCGCAGCCCAGGCCGGTGATGTTGGCGCGTAGCTGGTTGGCGATGAGCTCGTTGAGCGAGCGGTGGTTGTAGGTGTAGATGGTGTCCGCGTCGTACTGGACCTTGAAGTCCGCGTCGTAGCGCGAGTCGCCGGTGATGTAGTTGAAGAAGGACACCACGAGGTTCAGGTAGCCCTTGTACATCAGGTTGCAGGCGCCGTTACCGCGAACGGGGTCCGGGTCGTACTGGTACGGCTCGATGCCGTTACCGGCCCAACCGGGGATGTCGTACTTGCCCATGTAGCCCGGGGGGAACAGGACAGCGGCCTCGGCGGGGTACTGCGAGCGCGCCGGGTCGGGACCCGAGTTCTCGATCCAGTCCCACATCGCCCAGTACTCGAGGAAGCGGTCGGCCATGTAGCCGAGGATCTTCCCGTACTGCTCGCGCCACGCCGGCGTGTTCTCCGACATGAGGCCGAGGGCGTAGGTGGCGTACGACAGGTCGTACCGGTGGTACACGCCGATCGGCGCGCCGGTGTAGTTGTCCCACGACGGGTGAACCGCGTCATTCTTGAACCACGAGTCGTCGAAGGTGGTCTTCCGGTCCAGGAAGGCCAACCAACCCATGGCTTCGTCGGTCAGATACCCGTGACCGGGAACAATGTCGTCGGACGACGTGACGCGGGCGGGAAACTCGCCGGCGCTGTCACCGGGGAGAATTGCATTGTGTGACACGAGAGAGGGCTCCTTTCAGCTTCCTCTGCATGGAAGGCGATGGCGTCGTTCCCGCGATGGCCGGGGCGTGCGGGTGCTCACCGTCTCCTTGGCTCTCCTACCCTTTCGCGCCTGCAACACCCCGGGCCATGGCCGACCATGACCACCCTCACAAGGCCGTTCGCCCCACCAGGACCAAACCCCCCGCGGGTGTGTGACCGGGGCCACTGCCAGCCTGCAAAAGCGCCGCTGACTTGCTCTTTCCTGTGATGGCTACCACGAGGGTTGCATGGGTAGTACGGCAGGTGGTTTGTTTGGGCGGTCGATCGTCCGGACCTCAGTGGGGTCTATCACCCCGCGGGGTCGGAGGCTGCACCGCTGCGACATGATGAGGTCGCAGAGAGCCGTCGGATCGACGTCCCGGTAGCCCCGACTTCTCTGTGTCAACGACCCGGAACTGATCCTGGAGGATCGACAAGCATGGCAGTCAAATTTTTCTCCGAAGAGTGGTGCCAGGAAGCTCGCGAGAAGATCAACGCGAACCCGGCCGTGATCAAGGGTTTCAAGGACGCAGGGTCCTTCACCCATCCCATGTACTTCAAGCTGCTCGACGGGCCGGAGACGAAGACCTACTTGACCTTCGAGAAGGGTCTCGTCACCGAGTGGACGACCAAGGAGATCCACGAGGACAGCGTCATCGGGTTCGGTCTCGGCGGAAAGATCGAGCACTTCCGTGAGGCCGCTGAGGGCAAGACCGAGGGCGGCAAGCTGCTCATGGGCGGCAAGCTGAAGATCCTGCACGGCAACATCCAGCTAGCGATCCAGAACGCCGGCGCGTTCAACAACTTCCTGCTGACGTTCGGCCAGATCGACACTGACTGGGACCTCTGAGCCGTGTCGGACTACGAAGTCACCACGCACGATGAGGAACCGAACGGTGTCGCCGGCATCCTGAACATGCTCCTGTCGCAGAACTTTGTGAACAAGCCGGAGCTGATCAAGGTCGCGCAGAGGATGAAGCGACCGGTGGCCGTGATCTCCACGGACACCGACCAGGAGGCCACGCTCGAGTTCGGTCCCGAGGGTGTCGTGATCTACAACGGGATCGTCGGTGACCCGAGCGTCGCCGTGCACGCGACCGTCGACCAGATCCTTGATGTCTCGCAGTTGAAGATGAAGGCCGGCGGTCTGCTGCCGGTCGGGTTCTTCACCAAGCGCGGCGGCAAGGTGCTCGGTCAGATCGCCACTCACAAGCTGGTGGTCAAGGGTCTGCTGACCCACACCGTCGCCTCGTTGCGCACCATCGCGCTGGTCTCGGTCGCCGACTGAACCGGTTCGACCTCGACGACCGCCGCCCCCCGTTCGGGGCGGCGGTCGTCGCTTTTCTGCCATGAGTACCGCCCGCCCCGCCGAACTGCTTGCCGCGGCCTTCGACGCCGACCCGGTCTTCGAGCTGCTCTTCGTCGACGATCGCCGAGCGGCATTGTCCGCGTGGTTCGCCGTCGTCCTCGAGGTGATCGGCGGGTGCGAGTACGGCGTGGTCCGTGCAACCGACGAGGCCGTGGCGGTGTGGACCACCGAGATCTGCCTGCCCTGCCTGGAGCGCCTCGACGACGAGCTGACCGACCTTGTCCGTTCCCGCGCCGGGACGGCCGGGATCGACCTCACCGCACGACGTGCAGGCAGCCGCCGCCCCGATCGAGGTTCCGGCCTGGTCGTTGCACTGGCTGGGAGTCGACCCCGCAGTGCAGGGCAGTGGCCACGGCCGGCTCCTGCTGGCGGACCTGGTCGCCGCGGCCCGGGACGCCGGTGCCGCGCTGAGCACCACGACCCCCAACCCTGCGGCTGCGACCCTCTACGCCCGGCTCGGCCTGGTCCCGGTGGCCGTCAAGGAGGTCGCCGGATGCCCCGGGTTGCGATACTGGACCATGCTCGCGCCCGCTCCCACCTGAGGATGCGTCACAGACGGGGAGCGCGTCGGCGTTGGTACCGTCGGGATGTCCCGAGCCCGCGTACGCCGGAGGTAATCGCATGTCCGAGCAGGCCCTCGATCTCGTCTGCGGGATGAAGGTCGACCCCGCCACCGCGCCGAAGTCCACGGCGCAGGGCAACGACTACTTCTTCTGCTGCGAGCGTTGCCAGAAGACCTTCGACCGCAAGCCGGCCCTGTACATCGGCCAGACTCCCGGCCGCTGAGCCCACCTGGCTGCGCCTGCCCGCCGCAGGACGTAAAATCCTCTGGCAAGGGGGCGGAAGGGACAGCGATGTCAGAGCCTGGGTGCGGCGTTGTTCGGCCCTGATCCTTCGCGGACCAAGGAACTTTCCTCGGTCAACGCGGTGGTCGTGCTCTCGCTCGTCCTCTCCCAGTCGAACTCGCCCCGCCAGGTGATCAACCTGGCCACCACCGCGGTGCCCTCGATCGTGCGGTGCCACTCCGTGAAGGTGTGGCACCCGACCGATTCCGGGGCGTATTTCGACCGCGCGCCCGAGGGTGTGGACGTCCAGCTGGCCGAGCTGTCCCCGGCCGGCGGCACCGTCCAGGTCGGCGAGCACTCCTTCGGGTGGGCCTACCCCCTGACGGGGCCTACCGATCGTGCCCAGCGCCTGTTCCTCGTCGTCGCCGGCGACACGACCCCGACTGACGAGCAGCGCTTCCTGCTGACGGTGCTCGCCCAACTGTGCGGCACGGTGATCGCCAAGGCGGAGTTGTTCATCGCCGAACGTGAGGCGGCCGAGGAGATGGCCGGGCTGGCGACGCGGCTGGAGTCGACGATCTCGACGCTGACCAAGGTGATGGACACGCACCGTCAGCTCAACGAGGTGGCGGCCTCCGACCGCGGCGAGGTCGGCATCGCCGAGGTGCTGCATCGGTTGTGCGGGCTGCCGGTCGTCATCCAGGACGCGCACGGCAACGTCCGGGCCTCGGCCGGTTCGGTGCCCGAGGGCACCGTCGGGCAAGGAGTCCCCGGAGGACCGCAAGGAACTCATCCGGGTGCTCGCCAACCTGCGTCAGGCCGTCTACCGTCGCGGCGCGTGGATGGTGCTCGCGACCCCGCACATCGACGTCCGCGGTGTGATCGCGTTGATCGATCCCGCCCGGCAGGCGGGCGAGGCGGACCTGGCGGCGTTGGAGTACGCGGCGACGGTGCTGTCGATGGAACTCGCCCGGCTGCGGAGCATCGCCGAGATCGAGCTGCGGACCAACCGTGACTTCGCCGAGGAACTGTTGGCCGGCTCGGACGAGACCGCGGTCAAGGCGACCGCGCATGTGCTCGGGTACGACGCGCAGCGCCCGCACCGCGCGATCATCGTCACCGGCGCGCGACGTGCCCGTATCTCCGACACGTTCCTCCGCACGGTGAACCGTCAGGTGCGCGCGTTCGACGTCGCGACGTTGGTCGTCGGTCGTTCGGACTGCGTGATTGTGATGGCCCATCAGGACATCGCCTGGGCCGAACTCGCCGCGGCGATCGACACCGAACTGCCCAAGGAGACCTGCCGGTTGTCCGTCGGGTCGCGGTACCCGAACATCTGGGAGATCCACCACTCCTACCGCGAGGCCCAGTTCGTCGCGGACCTCTCGAACACCATCACGGACAACTTCACCGACCGGGTGCTGTGCTTCGAGGAGCTCGGGATCTACCGGATCCTCTCCACCGTCGGCAACCTGACCGAGGTCGAGCGGTTCATGAAGGAGAAGCTCGGTCCACTCATCGAGTACGACAACGACCACAAGTCCGCGCTGGTCCTCACCCTGGCCCGCTACTTCGACTGCGGCTGCAAGTACGACGAGACCGCGGACCGGATGAACATCCACCGCAGCACGCTGAAGTACCGCCTCCAGCGCATCCGCGAACTGACGGGCTACGACCTGTCCGACGGCTCCGTGCGCTTCGACCTGCACCTGGCCACACGCATCTGGCTCACCCTCGAAGCTCTCTCCGGCCCCGGCCCCACCCCTTAAGGCGGCTTAACGACCACTGCGCACGTCGTGCGTAGTGGTTCCACAAACCAGGACAAAGCGCCCAGTTTCACGACCACTACGCACGTCGTGCGCAAAGGTTGTCGACCGATTCGGTCGACTAAGTCAGCTGACGAAGTCGAAGACGTCGGCGATGCGGAGCGCGGTGACCGGGGTCTGGACGCAGTCACCCTTGGTCGGGGTGAAGCTGAACTTGCCCGCGTAGTCATCGTTCTCGAACTGCATCTTGCCGACCATGGGGCCCGCGCCGGTCGGGAGCGCCGGGTAGGTGAACTTGAACGGCGCGTCGATCTGCAGCGGGCCGGAGTCCGTGCCGAGCACCATCCGCAGGACACCGGTGCCGCTGCCGTACGAGCAGGTGGCGTCCTTGGCGAACTGACCCACCGTCGCGTACTGGCCCGGCCCGGTCAGCTTCTTGCCCTGGATGGAACCGACGCAGTCCAGCACGCCGGCCTCGGTGGACTGGTAGCTGGCCGCGGCCGTGGCGGTCGCACCGATGCCGGGCTTGATCAGCACGTTGTTCTTACCCGTGCAGTCGAGCTGGCTCTCCTCGGCGCTCGACGCGGGACTCGCCACCGCGACGGAGCCGGCGAGCAGGACCAGCAGCGCCATCGGCCCTGCGGTACGCAGCGCACGCTGAACGAACATGGGTCTCCCCTCCCCTGTCGACCCCCCGGCCGACCGGGTCGATGCTGCCGGCGCGCAGGCCGGACACCCCGACGACGCGCCGAAGCGCGACGGAGCGATCACATTCCGTTAGACAGACTTACGGGACCACAGGAACGATGGGGCCCACCGCACCGGTGCCGGTGATCTCGTCGATCTGCGCCTCGTTGTAGCCCAGGAGGTCGTGCAGGACGTACTTGTAGTCCTCGTTGCGGCGCGGGGCCCGACGGTGCTCGGTGGGCAGCTTGCCGACGCGGATCGGCGAGCCGGGCTGTTTGACCTGGCCGAAGGTGGGGTGCTCGGTCGTGATGATCAGACCGCGCTGCTCCGCGACGGGGTGCGCGAGGGCCTGGGCGACATCGAGCACCGGACCGCACGGGACGCCGACCTTGCGCATCCGGGTCACCACCTCGTCGACGGAGAATTCGCCGACGACCTTGTCGAGTTCCTCGATGAGGTCCTCGCGGTTGTTGAAGCGACCCGTGAAGTCCTCGTAGCGCTCGTCCTCCGGCAGGTCGGGGCGCTCGAACGCCTCGCACATGCGCTGGAAGAACTTCTCCTTCGCGCAGCCGATGACAACCCAGCCGTCGGCAGCCTTGAAGGCCTGGAACGGGACGAGCGACGGGTGGGCCGAGCGAGCCATGCGCTGCGGTTCGTGACCCCCCGTCATGTGCCAGGTGCCCGGGTAGGACAGGAATGACATCGCGACGTCGTAGAGGCTGACGTCGCAGTCCATGCCGATGCCGGTACGCCCGGCCGCGAGCAGACCCGCGAGCAGGCTGTACCCGGCGGCCAGCCCCGCGGCGAAGTCGACGACCGACAGGCCGGACTTGGCGGGCGGAGCATCGGGCTCGCCGGTCAGGGACATCCAGCCGGCCATCGCCTGCAGGATGTAGTCGTAGCCGGGCTCGGCGCGTAGGTCTCCGGTGGTACCGAAGGCGGACAGCGAGCAGCACACGATCTTCGGGTTGAGGTGCTTGAGGTCCTCGTACTGGATCTTCAACTTCGCGGGGACGTCACCGCGCATGTTGAAGTAGACGGCGTCGGAGACCCGGACCAGATCCTCGAAGACCTGGCGACCGGCGGTCGTGCGCAGATCCAGGCCGAGGCTTTTCTTGTTCCGGTTGAAGGTCTCGTAGAAGAGGCTGTCCTCGCCCTCCTGGAACGGCACGACGTAGCGGCCGATGTCCCCGCGCGTGACGACATCCTCGATCTTGATCACCTCGGCCCCGAGATCGGCGAGGTGGACGCTGCCGTACGGGCCGGCCCCGTACTGCTCGAGTGCGATGATCCGAATGCCTTCGAGAGGCCGGCCGCTCATGGAGACTCCAGGTGGAACAGAGGGCTAATTACTTCGGGCCCAGTGTGACCTCTGAGACCGAAAACGCCTATGGCCCGTCTCACTTGCGGGAAGAAACCGCTGGTGAAACGGACCATAGGGACGTGTGAGGCATTGGTCAGGCGTCGACCTCCACCTCGATACGCCCGTCGGTGACCCGGCACGGGAAGGCTGTGAGCTTCTCCCCGCACGGATTGACGCTGTCCCCGCTGGCTACGTCGAACTCCCAGAGGTGGACGTTGCACACGAGGATGCCGTCGTCCAGATCGCCATCCGCCAAGGGCGTGCCCTTGTGCGGACACGAATCCTTGTACGCGTACAACTGCTCGTTGCTGCGCAGGACGATGACCTTTTCCTTGCCGGCCTTGACGCCGGCCATGTCGCCGTCCCACAGCTCATCGTCGTCATAGACGTCGACCCAAGTTCCCATGGCTCGCTCCGTCCTATCTACTTCTTGCCGGCCAGACCGGACGCCTCGAGCATCTTTGCACGCGCGCCCTTCGCTGCCGCGAGGGCCTTCTTGGCATCGATGCCCTTGACCGGTGCCAACTGCTCCAGCATGCCCGCGATGGACTTGGCAGCCTCATCGGCGGCCGGGCTCCACTTGTCGACCCACATCTGCAGCACGTCGGCGTTCTTGTTGTTCTGCCCGATCGCGTACTGCGAAAGCGCCGCACTCCACCGAGCTGCCCGCTTGTTGTCGTCGTCCAGGTTCGTGAGCAACAGAGCGGTGAGCTCGTCCCGGTTCGCCACCGCGGTGTCGGCGAAGGTCCGGAACAGGACCGACTCGAGAGTCGGGCGGAACACCAGGTTCAGCGCCGCGAAGGATTCGCTCCAGTCGTAGGCGACCAGCGCTTCCTCGATGAGCTTGCGGGTCGGCTGCCAGGCCTTCTCGGACTGCCAGGTCTCCTGCTCGCCGTCGACGAAGCCGAGCTTCGGGTACGCCATCTGCAGCTCGCGGGTGCGGTACGCGACGACGCACACGGCTCGCACGTAGTCCGCTGCCTCGAAACAGGAGGCGTTGGTGATGTAGGACGACGGGGCGATCTGCCCGACGTAGGCCGCCATCAGCTGCATACCGTGCAACGGATAGCGCGACGGGGTGAACACGGCGCGGAGAGTCTTGATCCACTCCGGGTTCAGCTGGGAGTCGTGCCCACGATCTGCGAAGTCGCTGCAGAGCTCGCGGACCACGACCTCCTTCTCGTCCTGGTGCGCGCAGTACTCGCGGTAGGTGTACTGGTCGGGGTCACGGAAGCCGTCCCAGTCATCGGCCTGCAACGGCGGAGTCGTCGCGGTAGGTCGAGAACCACATGTTCATCGGCGCGACCGGGCTCGCCTCGTATGGCGCATCCCGGCCGGGACGCATGCTGTAGTGCAGCTTGTGCGTGACGATCTCGTACTCACTGGGACGGCGCTTGATGTCGCCGAACGCGGACCAGGTCCGCCGCTTGCTAGCAGCCACTGCTATCGCTCCTTGATGGCGGTCTCGGTCAGGCGTCTACGTTTTTGTTCTTACGTCCCCAGACGAACCGGTCGGACTGCGAGCTGTCCATGACACCGGAGAAGGAGGACATCAAGAGTTCGAGCTCGCGCAGCGGGAAGTCCCGGCCGAGCTCGCTCTCGATCGATGCGCGGGTGAGCAGCAGGGGCGGGTCGCCCTCGATGCGGACGTACGCGTGCCGGTCGATGACGCGGATCTCCTGCTCGGGATTGTCGTCCCGGATCGCCTGGATGATCCCGTCGATGTCGTCGCTCA
Source organism: uncultured Actinomycetota bacterium (assembly GCA_963703165.1). Taxonomy (GTDB): domain Bacteria; phylum Actinomycetota; class Actinomycetes; order Sporichthyales; family Sporichthyaceae; genus JBQTKD01. The sequence continues at coordinate 4,328,155 of OY969798.1, read as the reverse complement.
TCCGCAAGATGGGCCCGACTCCTGTTCCCATGTTGATCAGTCCTTCCGGGCCTAGTTGGCGAACTCGACGGTGACTTCACCCAGCGGCTGGATGATCGACTCGCCGACGGTGATGTCGTTGGGGATCGGAGTGCCCTCGTACGACATCTTGTACTGGGGGTTCTCGGGCTTCTTGATGCGCTTGCCGATCATCAGGTCGGTGACCTTTTCGATCGCCTGCGGGATCGTGTCGGTGCTCTCGAAAACCACCAGGTGCGTGATGTGGTCACCCTTGAACCAGGCGTTGACCGGAACCATCTGAATCTCTTCGCTCATCGCTACATGTCCTCGTCAGTCGCCGGGTCAGTCGAGCTCGAAGTGGCCGAGCTGGGTCATCATGCCGCCGACGTCCCACAAGGAGACGACGTCATCGATCTTGCCGTCCTTGTCCACGTGGAAGCGGTACAAGTGACGCTCCGTGAACTTCTTGCCCTGCGCGGCGGCCGTGAGGTACGGAGCCTGCTGGGTGCCGGAGATCGTCACCTCGGCGACGACGTTGCCGTCGTCGTCGGCGAAAGTGTCGGTGACCTTGCTCGTGAGGTCGGGGAAGGCGCGGAAGCCCAGGCCCCACACGGTCCGACCGACACCGTTGACGTAGCCCTTGCCACTGACCAGGCGGGACCGGTCGTGGCTGACGAACGGGACGGCGTCGAAGCTCGCGCGCGGCGAGCAGGTCTCGGCCATCGCGATGACGTTGCGCTTCTTGTGCGCGGCGAAGAAAGCCTCGACGGTCGCCGTCGCCGTGTCGGAACGCTTGCTCATGCTCGGGTCCCCGCAATCGCCTCTGCGTAGGTCTTGTTGGCGCCCAGGCTCCACTTCACTTCGTTCGTGCAGAAGTAGACGCGCAGTGCGCTGACCGTGTCGCCGTCGGTCTCGATCCGCCATGCCTGACGGGACTTCAGGGTCTTGCCGTCACGGATCGCGACGTCGAGGTACGGCTCGGCCGGCGTGCCGGTGAGCACGACGTCGAGCAGCGCGTTGTCGCCCGAGATGATCGTCTTGACCTCTTCGACCTCGAGGTCGGGGAACGAGGCGAACAGCGCGCCGAAGAATTCCTTGTTCTTCGAGCTCGCCGCGCCCTTGATGTCCAGCGGGACGACGTCGAGCTTGCCGCCCTTGGTCGCCGCGGCAACCGCGTCGAGGTCCCGCTTGCGTACCGCCTCGAGCAGCGCGGCGACTGCCGCCTTCGCGGTCATGGGGTGTGCTCCTTCATGGGGACGTGTCCTTTCGAGGCGTTCCGGGAGAACGCCGTGCGAGGTGAGGAGTCTTAGAAGACGAGGACAGGCTTGACGGAGACTCCGGCCTCCGTGTCGTGGGCGGCCTTGTTGACCTCGTCGAGCTTGTAGGTGGTGACGAGCTTCTCCAGCGGGAACTTGCCCTGCTGCTGGAGCTGGACCAGACGCGGGATGAAGATGTCCGGCGCGAGGTTGCCGCTCTCGATGTGACCGACGATCTTCTTGCCGGGCAGCATCACGTCGTTCATGTCGAAGCTGTACTCGGTGCCCAGGGCCGCGGCGCCGATGATGGCGACGGTGCCGAGCGGGCCGAGGGAGTCGACCGCGTTGCGGAAGACCTTGGGGCTGGCGGTCAGCTCGATGGCGTAGTCCACGCCGCCGCCGGTGATGTCCTTGATGGCCTCGACGACGTTCTCCGTCTCGCCGGCGTTGATGCCATGCGTGGCGCCGAGCTCCTTGGCGATCTCGAGCCGCTGCGGCTTGAGGTCGACGGCGATGATCGTCGTCATGCCGGCCAGGTTCGCGGCCATGAGGGCCGCGAGGCCGACGGAGCCCGCGCCGAAGATGGCGATCGAGGTACCGGCCTCCGGGTTGAAGGTGCTGAGCACGCAGGACGCGCCGGTCTGGATGCCGCAACCCATCGGGCCGAGGAGCTCCAGCGGGGCGGACTTGTCTACCTTGACGACGCTGCGCTCGTAGGCGATGGAGTGGCTGGCCCAGGAGGACTGGCCGAAGAAGTGGCCGTTGAGGCGCTCGCCGTTGGAGTCGGTGATCGCGGAGGACTCGTCGGAGAGACGACCACCGGCGAAGTTGGCGGCGTAGAGCTGAGCGCAGTACGCGGGGCGGCCGAGCGTGCAGCTCTTGCAGACGCCGCAGGACATGAAGCTCATGACCACGTGGTCGCCGGGCGCCACCTTGGTGACGTTCTTGCCGACTGCCTCGACGACGCCCGAGCCTTCGTGTCCGAAGACGGCGGGCAGCGGAACCGGGTACCACTGGTCGCGGCAGATGAGGTCGGTGTGACACACACCGGCCCCGACGTTACGGACCAGGACTTCGTCGTCACGCGGGTCGCCGAGGGTGATCTCCTCGATCTGGAATGCCTCACCCTGACCGCGACAGACCGCTGCGGTTGCCTTCACCTTAATTACTCCTCAACGTATGCGAGCGAGTGAACGCCGTGACGCTACCGGAGTGCCGTTCTGAAGGGTTCGTCCACGAAGGTTGATTGGGCCACACCCGCTCATCCCCCACGGCCGACCGAGCGAATTGCTCTGTGGGATAGGCCACCGGTCGGTGTGAACCAGGCAATAGCGCGCGGCACCCGGGATGTGCAGGCGGCTATTTCACGCCTGATCTACTCACCGGTAAACATCGGTGCTTGCAATTGTTCGCGCTCATCGCCGACCCTACCGTGGCCCTGCCGGCACCGCGAACCTGCTGCAGACAGGGGACGACCGCCCTGCCACGGACGCCCGATCGCTCGACCTGCGGCTCCTGCCCCACGGCTACCGCGATAGGGCGGGCACCGACGGGATGGAATCAATTCGAACGAGTGCTGAGGACCTGTTCGCATCAATCATACGAATATTCGGCAGACATTATCGAATTCTCTGAAATGCGACCCACACATTGCCTGACGTTCGAGAATGCGTCCGCATTATCGATTGAAACCCATTCTGCCGACAATCGGGCGCTCGGGGAATGGAAATGCGGGAGTTGTCGGGACCGAGGCCCAGTCGCGGCGTCGATGGGCCGCACCCGCGCGGGGCCCGCCCGGGTGGCCGTGAGCGCGAGCGGCGACCGCGGACGCGGGCGCACCCGCCCGTACGGGCGGCGCAGGCCGCGGGCCGTCAATGCGACGGCCGCCGCCCCGGCCCTGGTTTACCGCTGTAAACACGTCGCCGGCGTGGTCCGAGTCCGACGTCGAATCCCAGGAGTATCCGCTGCGTCCGTGGGCAGCTCAGGGTGTGGTCGAGAAGGACCGCCGCTGCGGCCTGCCCGCGCTCAGGACCCGGCGCGACTCAACAAGCCGAAGGTGACTGCGTCGGACAACGCCTGCCACGACGCCTCGATGATGTTCTCGTGGACGCCGACGGTGTCCCACTCGCGCACGCCGTCCGAGGTCTCCACCAGCACCCGCACCACCGCGCCGGTGCCGTGCGACCCCTCGATGATGCGCACCTTGTAGTCGACCAGCTCCAGCTCGCCGAGGTTCGAGTACGCCTGACCCAGGGCCTGGCGCAGGGCCATGTCCAGGGCGTTCACGGGGCCGTTGCCCTCGCCGGTGGCGACGATGCGCTCTCCGCCCGCGTGCAGCTTCACGGTGGCCTCGGTGCGGACGTCGCCGTTCGCGTCACGGTCGACGATGACCCGCCAGGACTCGAGCTCGAATTGGGCCACCCCGCCCGGGGTGAGCTCGTTGCGGATGAGCAGGTCGAAGCTCGCGTCCGCGGCTTCGAAGGAGTAGCCGCGGGCCTCCATGCTCTTGACCCGCTCGACGACCCGGCCGAGCGCCGCGGGATCGGCGGCCAGGTCGTGCCCGAGCTCGTTGCCCTTGAGTTCCACGCTGGAACGCCCGGCCATCTCCGAGATCAGCATGCGCATGTCATTGCCGACCAGGGTCGGGTCGATGTGCTGGTACAGGTCGGGGTCGACCTTGATCGCCGAGGCATGCAGGCCGGCCTTGTGCGCGAAGGCGCTCATACCGACGTAGGGCAGGTGGTGGCGCGGGGCCATGTTGGAGATCTCGGCAATCGCGTGGGAGACCCGGGACAGCTCCGCGAGCTTGCCGGAGGGCAGGCACTTGATGCCCAGCTTGAGCTCCAGGTTGCCCAGCACGGTGGCCAGGTTCGCGTTGCCGGTGCGCTCGCCGTAGCCGTTGGCCACGCACTGGACGTGAGTGACGCCGTTCTCGACGGCGGCGATGGTGTTCGCGACCGCGCAACCCGTGTCGTCCTGGCAGTGGATGCCGAGGCGCGCGCCGGTCTCCTGGAGGATGTCCGCGACCGCGCGACCGACCTGGCTGGGGAGCATTCCGCCGTTGGTGTCGCAGAGGACGACGACGCTCGCGCCCGCCGCAGCGGCGGTGCGCACGACCTCGAGGGAGTAGTCGCGGGCGGTGAGGTAGCCGTCGAAGAAGTGCTCACAGTCGACGAACACCCTGCGGCCCTGGGCCCGCAGGTACTCCACGGTGTCCGCGATCATCGCCAGGTTCTCCTCGCGCGTGGTCCGCAGCGCGCGCTCGACGTGGCCGACGTGGCTCTTCGCCACCAGGCAGATGACGGGCGTCTCCGCGGCAAGCAGCGCGGCGACCTGCGGGTCGTCGGCCGCCTTCACCCCGGCCTTGCGGGTGGCGCCGAAGGCGACGAGCTGCGCGTGCTTGAGGTCGAGCTCGGTGCGGGCGCGGGCGAAGAACTCGGTGTCCTTGGGCAGCGCACCGGGCCATCCGCCCTCGATGAACCCGACCCCGAGGTCGTCGAGGTGGCCGGCAATGGCCAGCTTGTCGGCGACGGTCAGCGCCATGCCCTCACCCTGCGCGCCGTCGCGCAGGGTGGTGTCGAAGACGTGGAAGGCGTCGTTCATCGCCGGGTTCACCTCGTAGCTCATGACCTGCTCCTGACAAGCAAAAAGCCCCTCGTCGGGAACGAGAGGCTTGCGCACGGGTCGGTGTCGACCGGTGCGCCTATCCAATAATCGTGCGGGCGAGTGCCACGGGTTCAGTGTGACACAGCCTCCGCCCGGGACCCAAACCCCACTGTGACCTGCGCGAATACTCGCTTGGGCAGAGCGGTTCGCGCACCGATGATGGGTCGATGAGCGAGATTCGGCGCCTTGTGGTCGTGGTCGGACTGGACGGTCGCAACGACCGGCGCAACCAGTTCTTCTTCGCGCACCTGTACGCGGAGCTGGCCGACGAACGACGCGTCGTGGTTCTCGATGACCGGGGCTGGGCGAGTTCCATGGGCATCGCCGCGTCGGAGCCGGGGACCGATGCCCAGCGAGCGGAGCTCGACATCTGGGCCCGGCAGACCGCAGCCGACCTCGAGTTCACCGCGCGGACCGTCGTCGGCCCCGACGAGCCGCGCGAGGGGATGAGCTACCAGAAGGGCGAGGACCATTACTGGGCCTATCTCGTGCGCCTGCTTGCCGACCGCGGCGTCGCCACGGATGCGGCGACGCTGCGCGGTTTGGCGGTGGACGTGGAGCTGTCCGAGCGAGTCCGTGCACGACTCGGCGGCGCGTCCTAACCGTCTGACCATCGCCGCTCAGGCGTCGTCCCGGTCGAGGATCCAGCGAGCCATGCCGGGAACGACGAAAACGAGGTCGCGTTCCTGAGCGAAGATCGTTCCCTTCTTCAAGAGGCGATCGCGCAGATACGACACCGCCTGCGGACTCCGATCCAGGGCACGGGCCACGTGGGCACCAGTGGTGGCTGCTCCTGCCACCGCCAGTTCGGCCAAGGCCTTGAGGTAGCCGTGCTCGACCGGTGACGCATCCGACCATCGCGCGGCGTAGAGCCCGCCGGCCAGATCGGCGTGTGCGGCCTCGACGGCCCGCTCGGCGTGCGCATCGGAAATCTGCGCCGCATCGGCCGACGCACGCCACGCGTGATGTCCGAAAACCTGGATGGCATAGGGGTATCCCCCACTTGCGGCCCCAAGCCGATCGGCGGCAGCTTCGGCGAATGGTCTGCCCGCCTGTTCGGCAGGCACGGTCAGGGCCTGTCGGGTGGCTCGTGGACCAAGTAGCCCCAACTCGTGCCACTCGCCGCGCTCGAGATAGGTCACCGAACGACGGGGCTCGCGCAGCTTAGGAAGGCCGGCCGCGACCACGGCCAATGGCCATCCGTCCGCGACGTGCTCCTGCAGCGTGGCAGTCAGCTCGGCAAGTTCGTCGCGATTGGCCAGTTGCAGCTCGTCGATGGCCAGCACGAGGCCTCCGCCGCGAGCCGACGCGGCCGCGCACGCAGCTGCGAGCGCAGGTTCAAGGCCGCCTGCGCGGTTGGCCCGCGCGTTCGGCACGAGATTCACCTCACCGCCGATGCCGAGGGCGCCGGCACGCAGGGTCGCTGATTCGAGCCGTAGCCGCCGGCCGGGGGGCGCCTGGTCGAACAGCGCCACCACGGCGTCCAGGCGGGCGATCAGTCGATCCACGAAGCGACCGTTCGGACGAACCTCGACGGCGACGGTCGGCCAACTGTGCACCTGGGCCGCGAGTTCGGCGATCTCCCCGAGAACGACGGTCTTGCCGACGCCACGCGTGCCGACCAACAGCAGAGGCCGCGGAGTTCGCCCGTCCAACGCGGCCACGTCCAAGGCCTCGCGGGCCGCCGCCAAGATCTCCGTACGGCCGGCCAGCTCGACCGGCGGCTGGTTGAATCCGGGCCGGTAGGGATTGACCGCTCGGTCCAGCACGTGAAGATCGTATAGCAAATATAGCTTGGCAGTCCGCTATAGCGTTTATAGCTGAACAGCAGTTTCAGCAGACCTTGTGCAGCCAGCCGTGCTTGTCGGGGGCCTTGCCGTACTGGACGTCGAGCAGGGCGGTGCGGATCGCAGTGGTCACCGGGCCGGCTCCCTCGCCGGAGTGCGGCTGCTCTCCCCCGCGCCAGACCAGCGACCCGACGGGCGTGATGACCGCGGCGGTGCCGCAGGCGAAAACCTCGGTGATCGCGCCGGAGGCGACGCCGTCGCGCCAGTCGTCGATCGAGAGACGGACCTCCTCGACACGGTGGCCCAGGTCGCCGGCGATGGAGCGGATCGAGTCGCGCGTGACGCCCTCGAGGATCGAGCCGGTCAGGGCGGGGGTCTTGATGCTGCCGTCGGAATGCACGAAGTAGAGGTTCATGCCGCCGAGTTCCTCGACCCACCTGCGTTCGACGGCGTCGAGGAAGACGACCTGGTCGCAGCCGTTGGCGATGGCTTCCTGCTGCGCGATCAGGCTGGCGGCGTAGTTGCCGGCGCACTTCGCGGCACCGGTGCCACCGAGCGCGGCGCGCGTGTACTCCTCGGACAACCAGATCCGCACCGGCTTGAGGCCGCCCTTGAAGTAAGCACCGGCCGGGGAGGCGATGACCAGGAAGGTGACATGCCCCGCGGGCTTCACACCGAGGAACACCTCGGAGGCGAACATGAGTGGGCGGAGGTAGAGGCTCTGCTCGGCCTTACTCGGGACCCAGGCTGCATCGGTCGTGACGAGCAGGTCGATCGCGTCGATGAAGATCTCGGCCGGCAACTGCGGCAGCGCCAGGCGGTGCGCCGAACGCTGGAAGCGGGCTGCGTTGGCCTCGGGGCGGAACAGGTTGATGGTGCCGTCGCCGTGCCGGTAGGCCTTCAGTCCCTCGAAGATCGACTGGGCGTAGTGCAGCGCCGCGGTCGCCGGGTCCATCGCGATCGGACCGTACGGCCGGATCTGCGCGTCGTGCCAGCCGCCGTCGGCGGTCCAGGTCACGGTGACCATGTGGTCGGTGAAGTACTTGCCGAACCCGGGGTCGGCCAGGATCTCCGCGCGGCGAGCGACGGAGGCCGGTGCGGGGTGCGGCAGTCGGGCGAACTCAGTGGCCATGGGCGGAACGCTACCGCCGGAGGCGGAATGGGTAGAGCTCACTGGCTGACTCCTTCGCTGGTCGAGTGGGCGGCTCGGATCAGCCGGCTACTCGACTCGCAATGGCGTCGCCGACGGCCTGGGTGCTGCGGGCCGAGGTGCCGCGGGAGGACAGGTCGGCCTCGACCGCGGTCATGACGCGCGCCGCGGCGGCGGTGTGCCCGAGGTGCTCGAGCAGCATCGCGACCGAGATGACGGTGGCGGTCGGGTCGGCCTTGGACTGGCCGGCGATGTCCGGGGCCGAGCCGTGCACGGGCTCGAACATCGAGGGGTTGGTACGGCTGACGTCGAGGTTTCCGCTGGCGGCCAACCCGATTCCGCCGGTGATCGCGGCGGCGAGATCGGTGAGGATGTCGCCGAAGAGGTTGTCGGTGACGATGACGTCGAAGCGCTCGGGATCGGTGACCATGAAGATGGTCGCGGCGTCGACGTGCAGGTAGTCGTGGCTGACGTCCGGGAAGTCGGCGCCGACCTGCTTCACGATCCGGGTCCACAGGTGCCCGGCGTGCACAAGCACGTTGTTCTTGTGCACGAGCGTGAGCTTCTTGCGGGGACGAGCCTGCGCGCGGGTGAAGGCGTCGCGGACCACACGCTCGATGCCGTAGGCCGTGTTGAGGCTGACCTCGGTGGCGACCTCGTGCGGGGTGCCGGTGCGCATCGACCCGCCGTTGCCGACGTACGGCCCCTCGGTGCCCTCGCGGACCACCACGAAGTCGATGGCCTTGTCGCCCAGCGGGGACGTCACACCGGGGAACAGTCGCGCGGGGCGCAGGTTCACGTGGTGGTCGAAGGCGAAGCGCAGCTTGAGCAGCAGCCCGCGCTCCAGGACACCGGACGGGACACCCGGGTCGCCGACGGCGCCGAGCAGGATCGCGTCGTGCCCGCGCAACTCCTCGAGCACCGAGTCCGGCAGCGTCTCGCCGGTCGCGTGCCAGCGGCGCGCACCGAGGTCGTAGTCGACCGTCTCGACCTTGAGCTCGGAACCGACCGCGGCATCGAGGACCTTCAGGCCCTCGGCCACGACCTCGGGCCCGATTCCGTCGCCGCCGATGATCGCGAGTCGCATGCTTGTCATGCCGGAAGCTTAAACCTCCGTCTCATCCCTTGGCCTCTACGTCTCACCATTCGAGACGGCCGGCGCGGAGGCGCGCGTGCCCGCAATGGTGGCCACCGCGTAGTGCAACTCGTCGCCCGGAGGCGCTCCGCCGTCCTCGAGTTGCGCCGCACCGGTCCGGCCGACGGTGTGCCAACTGCCGTCGGGCCGACGACGCTGCACACGGAAGGTCCACTCCCCGCCCGGCGGCGGTGCCCACCCCACGACGACGGTGCCGTCGCCGAGGCGCCGCGCGATCACAGCTGTCGGCGGCGGGACGGGTGCGAGCGCGGCGGTCGCGGCAGCCACTGCCTCCGCGATCTCGTCGCGCAGCGCGGTCACCGCCGTCGGCGGCTCGGCGCCCGCGGCGGTGATTGCCCGCTCGATCCACCCGCGCGCCTCGTCGAGTTGCCCCGCGCGCAGCGCGGCCCGCGCCTTCTTGAGCGGGGCGACGTAGCTCGCTTCGCGCTTGCGGTAATCGATCCGGCCCGGCGCCGGAGCCGACCCGACGACGCGGGCGGACGGTGTCGGTGCCTCGATGGGCACCCCGAAGTCGCGGGCGAGGTCGAACGGCACTCGCGACGCACGAAGCGGGTCCAGGCCCAGATCGCGGGCCTCCGCCGCGAGCACCTCGGCGTCGGCCGCGGTGAGACGGTCCTCGACGAGCGCGGCGGCGAGGGCCCGCGGCCGGAGCCGTTCGGCCACCTCGATCGCCACCGAGTCGAGGTAGCGCTCGCGCACGAGTGGGCCGCGTTCGAGCAGGTCGGAGACGTGCGCGAGCACCTCGTCGAGCACCGTGCGCAGCCGGTGGGGCGGCATCTCCCGCGCGCGGGAACGGTAGGCGTCGGCGGCGATCGCGATCTGGCGGTCGTCGGCGTCGGGCTCGAGATCGAGCAGGGCAAACAGGGTCACCGGCGGCGCACAATCCCAGATCGCGCCGAGTTCGTCGAGCAGCGATCGGATCTGGCGGCGGCGGTCGTCGGTGGCGACGGCGCCCACGACCGGCACCGGCACCGGGGTCGCCTCGAGCAGGTGATGACCGGCGAGGCGCGCCGAGGCCTCCGCCTCCGTGAGCCCCACCGACCGGGCGAGCTTGAGGAGCGAGTCCACCTTGTCCTTCGGTACCCCGCCGTGCCGATCGACCAGCGCGGAGATCGCACTGTCGAGCAGCGCGAAGCGGTCGGTGTCGCGGGACGCGCGATCGCGGCGGACGGCGTCGGCGGTCGCGGCCCGGTGACCCGCCGGGAGCAGCAGGCGCGACCGTGCGGTGTGGTCGGCCACGAGGTCGGCGGCCAGCGGGCCGAACTTGGGGTGGTCGCGGTGCCGTTGCCAGAAACCCCAGACCTCCTCGAGGCGGGCGGCCACCGCGGCGTCGTCGAGGCGCTCGGCCTGCTCCAGCGGAAGGTCGTAGAGCTCGAACGGATCCGAGGCGGCACCCCCGCCGCGGGCCAACACCGCGGCGAGCACGCGCTTGCGGTAGTCGTTCGGGTCGAACGGACTCAACACAACCGCTACCCGTCCCGGCGGCGCGAGCGCAGGATCTGCTCGCGTTCCCGCGCGACCTCCGCCTGCGAGATCGTCGCGCCGGTCTCGGCGGACAACGTCAGCGGCAGGTTCGCCTCGACGTGATGCGCCGTCACGTGCAGGACGCCGTCGAAACCCATCCGGAAGTCGATGCGAACCTCGGATCCGTCGGAGTACCCGGGCGGGATCCCCTCGATCTGACCAGCCATCAGAATTTTGGCGTCGTCAGGGTCCGTGGAGGCGCTCTGCCCCTGCTGCTCCACGACCATGATGCTGATCGTGTCCTGGTCCGTGCGCATGGTGCCGAACGAGCGCGCCACCTTGATCGGCAGCGGATCGTTGCGCTGCACCAGCCAGGTCGCCTCCAGGCCGCCGGAGATGTCGGAGACGGCCAGGATGCCGAAGCCCCGGGAGACGACGGTGTCCACGCGGATCTCCGCCGAGCGGCGCACCGCCTCGGGTGGTAGTCCCACCGCGTCGGCCACGCGCGCGCAGGCGGCGGTGAGGTCCTCCGCGGCGGCGCGGTCGACGGTGTCACCGTCACGCAATCGGCCTCGGGTGCGCAGATCGGCCAGGACCATCCGTTCGAGGTCGAGCTTCGCGCCGTAGACCGCGGCGCCACGGACGACCGCCAGATCCGGGTCGTGGAGTTCGGGGAACAGCCCGAGTTCGTCCCGCAGCGCTTCCGCGACCGCGGGCATCCGAGAAGAGCCGCCGACGAGGAAGGCTCGGTCGACGCGTCCGACGCCCCGCTTGGCGGCCGCCGCCAGACAGCTGCGGGTGAGGTCGACGGTGCGGCGCAGCAGGGTCGCGGTGAGGTCGGCCAGGACCTGACGGGTCACCGGGACGTCGCTGGTCCGGCCGTCGTGCTCGACGCGGACCTCGACCTGCTCGCGCTCGCTGAGGTCGCGCTTGGCGCGCTCGGCGGCGAGCACGAGTTCCTGCGCACCCGTCGAGTCGTCGAGCGGATCCTCGGCGTCGGGATGTTCCTCGCAGAAACGGCGGGACAGGTACAGGGCCAACCGTTCGTCCCAGTCCGCGCCGCCGAGCTGGTGGTCGCCCTCGACCGCGAGCACGGTGATCCGGCGATCGGCGAGCTCGATGACGGTGGCGTCGAAGGTGCCACCGCCCAGGTCGTACACGAGGACGGTCTCGAAATCCGCGGTCTTGCTCAGCGCGATGCGGCCGTCGACGTGGCCGAAACCGTAGGACATGGCCGCGGCGATCGGCTCGGACAGCACCCCGACGACGTTCAGCCCGGCGTAGCTGCCGGCGAGCATGGTCGCTCGTCGCTCCTCGTCGCCGAAGTAGGCGGGCACGGTGATCACCGCGTGCTTCACCTCGGCGGCGATGGCGAAGCGTGCATCGGCGACGAGGCTCTCCAGGATCAACGCGGAGACGGCCGGCGCGGACCAGCCCTTGCCGTGCGCGACGAACCGCCAGTCGGTGTCGCCCATGCGCCGCTTCACCAGCGAGCAGACGTGCTCCGGATCGGCGCGGGCCTGTCGGCGCGCACCCTCCCCCACGAGGTGCTCCCCCGGGCTCGCGAACAGAACCACCGAGGGCACATTGGCCGCACCGGCCATACCGACCACGACTTGGGGCGCCCCCGTGGCGTCGACGTATCCGATCGCGGAGTTCGTCGTGCCCAGGTCGATCCCGTAGACGGTCATGTCAGCTCCCCCGTGAGCCTGTGCCGGGGTCGATCCTGCCACCGGCCCCGCGGCTGCGGAACCGAAAGCAGAGGTCAGTGCGCGATCAGCGCGAACGGGCTGTCGGTCTCGTCGCCGGCCACGGCAGTACCGATCTCGGTGATCTCACCCGTGGAGGTCATCGCGATCAGCTGCCACTTCCCGCCGCCGAACAGGTCGAAGACGAGTCGACCGTCCGCCGACCACGCCCACTGGGACATGAACCCGCCCTCGGGCGCGTACCGGCCCGAAGGCTTCCCGGTGGCGGCGTCGAGCACGGAGATCGCGGAGATGCCGAGGCCGTCGTAGTAGCTGGGCGGGCCGATCACGTGCTTGCCGTCGGGTGAGATCGCACCCACCTCGAACTCGCAACTCGTCCATCGCACCGTCGCCTCGGCCGCGGCGAGATCACGCAGTCCGCCGCACGAGCCGTCGTCCTTGATCTTGTCGGTGTAGGTGACCAACAGATCCTTGGAGACGTCGTTGTACTCGACGACCGAGGGCACGGGGTTGTCGTTGACGCCGTGCGAGTCGAAGGTGCGCGGCTTGCCCTCGCCGGAGTTCAGGTAGACGACGCAGCCGCCGTCGGCCTCCATGCAGCTCGGTCCGCCGGTCACGGCCGCGGCGGTGTATGCGACGGTCTCGCCGGCCGCGGCGAGGTCGACCTTGCCGATCTGCACCCGCCCGCCGTCCCACGCGGTCTGCACCGTGCCGTCGGTGGCCACCCAGGCGATGGTGGTGCCCGCCTCGTTGGCGACGACACTCGCCGTGGTCTTCAGCGTCTCCACGACGGTGCCGTCGGCCGCGACCACGTCGGCGAGCGCGTACACCTCGCCGTCCGAGCGGGTCGCGACGAGCTTGCCGTTCCAGAGCACGGCCCCGAAGTACTCGGCCTTCGGGAGCTTCACGGTCCCGCCGTCGGCCTTGTGCCAGACACCGCCCGCAACCCAGTCGACACTGCCGGGCGAGGTGCCACCCGGAGTGGCGGACGTGCTGGGTGTGACCGAGTCGCTGGGTGTGGGGGTGGGTGTGGGGCTCGCGACGACCGGAGCGGTCGGCTCGGCCTCTACCGCACTGCCGTCGTCAGCACCGCAACCGGCCACGACGAGGACGACGGGCACGATCGCGAGTGCAGTCCGGAACTTCGTGCGCAATGGATTGCCTTCCAGACGAGGACGACGACGACCCCCACTCGATCCGAGCGAGGGCCGCGACGACGGCAGATGAACTACGTGAGGTCGACCGCGCGGGCCCACGCCGCATCGATCGCGGTGGCGAGCTCCTCCAGCGACTCGGCCGGCACCGGGGAGTCCACGGTGAGGGCCACCAACGCCTCGCCGCCCTTGGCGTCACGGGCGACCTGCATGCCGGCGATGTTGACGTTGGCCTCACCGAAGATCCGGCCGACGGTGCCGATCACGCCGGGGCGGTCGGTGTAGCGGAAGAACGCGAGGTGCTCTGCGATCTCGACGTCGACCTCGTAGCCGTCGATCTCGACGATCTTGGAAACCATCTTGCGGGCGCCGGACAGGGTGCCCGAGACCGAGACGATCGTGCCGTCGGCCATGGTGCCGCGGACCGTGAGCAGGTTGCGGTAACGCGGGCTGTCCGGGCTGGTGGACAGGTGCACCTCGACGCCGCGCTCCTGCGCGAACAGCGGGGCGTTGACGTAGGAGACCGAGGCCTCCTCGGCGATGTCGGTGAAGACACCCTTGAGGGTGGCCAGCTCCATGACCTTCACGTCGTGGCGGGCGATCTCGCCGCGCACCTCGACGTCCAGGCGGACCGCGACGCCGCCGGCGAGGGCGGTGAAGATGCGGCCGAGCTTCTCCGCGAGCGGCAGACCCGGGCGCACGTCCTCGGCGATGACGCCACCCTGGACGTTGACCGCGTCCGGCACGAGCTCTCCGGCGAGCGCGAGGCGGACGGACTTGGCGACGGCGATGCCGGCCTTCTCCTGGGCCTCGTCGGTCGAGGCGCCCAGGTGCGGCAGCGCGACGACGTTGTCCAGCTCGAACAACGGGCTGTCCGTGCAGGGTTCCTTGGCGTAGACGTCGAGCCCGGCGCCGGCGACCCGGCCCTCCTTGAGGGCGTTGTAGAGCGCGGCCTCGTCGACGATCCCGCCGCGGGCGGCGTTGATGATGTGGACCGTCGGCTTGACGGTGCGCAGCGCCTCCTCGCCGATGAGCCCCGAGGTCTCCGGGGTCTTGGGCAGGTGCACGGTGATGAAGTCCGACTCGCGCAGCAGCTCGTCGAGAGGCACGAGGCGCACCCCGAGCTGGGTGGCGCGGGCGGCGGAGACATAGGGGTCGTACGCGATCAGGTCGACCTCGAATGCCGCGAGGCGCTGCGCGACGAGGGCACCGATGCGGCCCAGGCCGACGACGCCGACGGTCTTCTCCGCGACCTCGACGCCGGTGTACTTCGAGCGCTTCCACTGCCCGGCGCGCAGAGCCGCGTGGGCCTGCGAAACGTGGCGGGCGCTGGCCAGCAGCAACGCGACGGCCAGTTCGGCGGCGCTGGTGATGTTGGACTGCGGGGCGTTGACGACCATGACGCCGGCCTTGGTGGCGGCCGGGACGTCGACGTTGTCCAGGCCGACGCCGGCGCGGGCGACGACCTTGAGGTTGCGGGCCGCGGCCAGCGCCTCGGCATCCACCTGCGTGGCGGAGCGGATGAGGATGGCGTCGACGTCGACGATCGCGGGGAGCAGGGCTGAACGGTCCGCGCCGTCGCAGTGGCGGATCTCGAAATCGGGTCCGAGAGCATCGACGGTGGCGGGCGAGAGCTCTTCGGCGATCAACACCACGGGCTTGGTCACGAGGGGGTTCCTTTGGCTGGGACGGAGGCCGAATGCAGGAACACGACACTGTGCCCGGATCACTCGATTGTAACCGGCCCGAAATCCGCAGCCCGACTGCGTGACGATCACCCAGGCGCCGCCCCGGACGCCTGGGTCGAACCTCTGGACCTAGCGGCCGCCGTCGCCGCCGTCGCCCGCCCGCGGACCACGGTGATCGTGGTGGCGGTGGCCACGGTCGCGGCGCTGACCGTCGACGTGGTCGAAGTCGCCGTGCGCCGGATCCGCGAAGTGCCACTGGGTCGGGTCGTTGTGGTGGCGGCGGTCGCGACGGTCGTAGTCGTCGGAGTAGGAGTACTCCCGCTCGGAGTAGCTCTCCTCGTGCTCGTGCTCGGAGTAGGACTCGCCACGCTCGGAGTAGGACTCACCCCGGTGGTCGTCGTGGTCGCCGGCAACCGAGGCCATGGCCCCGGGCGCGACCGAGAAGGCGGCCGACAACGTCGCCGCCACAATCACCGTGCGAGACACGATCGAGCTGCGCATCTTTTCCCCCACAAGTTGACTTGACTGCTTATAGGGCACCAGCTGACTCCCCTTTGACGGACCCGAACCGGTGATGATCACCCGGACGGCGCAGGGGCCTACCGGCGGGTCGGGACGCCGGCGGCCTCGAACAGCCGCAGCAGGCGCGCGCTCAGGCTCGCGACGAAGGTGGCGGTCAGGTGTGAACCCTGCCGGTAGATCAGGAGGTCACCGGCCACCGGTGGGCAGGTCGCGCCCTTGCAGATCTCGTCGACCAGGTCCACGTAGACCGGGGCCTTGAAATCGTCCGGGATCCGGTCCCCCGGCTTCACCTGCCGCCCACCCAGCTTCCTGGTGACCTCCAACTGCAGAGGCGCAGCGCTGCGGGTGACGCCGGCGGCCCGCTCGAAGCTGCAGCGCTTCGCGTCCTGCCCGTATTTCGCCACGCAGTCGTGGACCTCCATGGCCGGGTCGGGGTTGTCGGCGATCACCACGATCCGGATCCCCACGGCGGTCAACTTCTTCCACGTGGCGACCATCGTCGTGCGCATCCGCGCCCGTTGCTCCGACCGCTGCTCGGGATCGTCCCCCGCCCGGGTGCCGCGTTGGGAGAGGACGACGACGTCGGGCCGCTCCGGCCCGGTCAGCTTGGCGAGCACCTTCTTGACCCACGGCCGACAGGTCGGGTGCGGGACGCCGGTGCGAAGATCCTGGTCGACGTCGGCGAAGTCGCACGCCGACTTCATGTAGCTGACGACCCGCCAGTCCTGCTTCGGGATCAGCGGATCGATCGCGCTGGTCCACTGCGCGAGCTTGGAGTCACCGACCACCGCGATCTTCGTGGCAGCGCCCTTCTTGCCCCAGGTGCAGCTGAGCACCTTGGAGGACTTGTTCGTCTGCCTGCACCCCTTGGCGTACATCGCGGGAAGGTCCTGCTCCGCGCGCGACGGCGGCGGTCGCAGGCTCACCGACGCCGCGGTGGGCGCGGCCAACACGACGGTGTCCCCCGGCGACGGCGAAGGCTCACCGGCCCCCAGGATCGGACTTTCGTCGGAGCCACCCAACCCGCTGCCGCACGCGGCGACCATCAGGGCGAGCGCGAGCGCCCACCCCGCACCCACCACCGCGCGGCCACCGCCCCGGACCGGATAAGTCATCACCGACTGTTGCTTCCCCGATCGGGCGAGCGGAGACGTGGTTTCCGGTACCGGACCGGTGAACATCCGCGAAACCCTCGAGCCGGCCGTTAAACGAAGACGGCCCGGCCGGAGGGGAGCTCCCCGGCCGGGCCATCACCGTGTCAGGCTTGAATCCAGCTCATCAGCGGACGCAGCTTCGCGCCGGTCTGCTCGATGGGGTGGTTGTGGCCTTCCTCGACGTACTTCTTGTAGTTCGGGAGACCGTTGTCGTACTCCTCCATCCAGCGGTTCGCGAACGTCCCGTCCTGGATCTCACCGAGGATGCGCTTCATCTCGGCCTTGGTCTCGGCGGTCACGATGCGCGGCCCGGAGACGTAGTCGCCCCACTCGGCGGTCTCCGAGATCGACCAGCGCATCTTGGAGATGCCGCCCTCGTACATGAGGTCGACGATCAGCTTGGTCTCGTGCAGGCACTCGAAGTACGCGACCTCGGGCTGATAGCCCGCCTCGATCAGCGTCTCGAAGCCGGCCATGATCAGGTGCGACAGGCCACCGCAGAGGACGACCTGCTCACCGAACAGGTCGGTCTCGGTCTCCTCGGTGAAGGTGGTCTTGATGATCCCGGCGCGGGTTCCGCCGATTCCCTTGGCGTAGGACTTCACGAGATCCCAGGCCTTGCCGGTCGCGTCCTGCTCGACGGCGATGATGCAGGGGACGCCCTTGCCCTCCTGGAACTGACGGCGCACCAGGTGACCGGGGCCCTTCGGGGCGACCATGCAGACGTCGACGCCCTCGGGCGGGGTGATCAGGCCGAAGCGGATGTTCAGGCCGTGGCCGAAGAAGATCGCGTCGCCGGGCTTGAGGTTCGCCTCGACGCTGTCGCGGTAGAGCGTGCGCTGCACCGGGTCCGGCGCCAGGATCATGATGACGTCGGCCTCGGCGGACGCGACGTCGGGAGTGACGACCCGCAGGCCCTCCTCCTCGGCCTTGGCGCGGGACTTGGAGCCCTCGGGCAGACCGACGCGCACGTCCACACCGGAGTCGCGCAGCGACAACGCGTGGGCGTGACCCTGGCTGCCGTAACCGAGAACCGCCACCTTGCGGCCCTGGATGACCGACAGGTCGGCGTCATCGTCGTAGAACATCTCTGCTGCCACGAAACTGCTCCTCTTTCAATCTGTGCGCGATGGGTGGGGCTGAGGACGAGATTAGGCCGTGCGCTCGACCGGTCGGAGCGACCGGTCGGTGATCGAGCGTGGGCCACGGCCGATGGCGACCATGCCGGACTGCACGAGCTCCTTGACCCCGTAGGGCTCGAGCATGCGCAGGAACGCGTCGAGCTTGTCGGCGGAGCCGGTGGCCTCGATGGTGACCGAGTCCGGCGAGACGTCGATGACCTTGGCGCGGAACAGCTGCACGGTCTCGAGGATGTGCGAGCGGTTCTCGAGGTCGGCGCGCACCTTGACCAGGACCAGTTCGCGCTGAACCGAGGAGGCCGGCTCGAGCTCGACGATCTTGATGACGTTGATCAGCTTGTTCAGCTGCTTGGTCACCTGCTCGAGCGGGTTGCCCTCCACGTTGACGGCGATCGTCATCCGGGAGACCTCGGGGTGCTCGGTGGGGCCGACGGCCAGTGAGTCGATGTTGAAGCCACGGCGGGAGAACAGGCTCGCGATGCGGGCCAGGACGCCGGGCTTGTTCTCGACCAGAACCGAGAGGGTGTGGATCGTCATGCGCTGGGCTCCTCTTCCTCGCTACGGTCCCAGACCGGCGCGAGGCCGCGGGCGTAGAGGATCTCGTCGTTGCTGGTGCCGGCGGCGACCATCGGCCAGACCATGGCGTCCTGGTGGACGACGAAGTCGATGATCACGGGGACGTCGTTGATCTCCATCGCCTTGCGGATCGTCGCGTCGACGTCCTCGGCCTTGTCGCAGCGCAGACCCACGCAGCCGTAGGCGTCGGCGAGCTTCACGAAGTCCGGGATGCGCTTGGACTGCAGATCGGTGTTCGAGTAGCGGCTGTCGTAGAACAAGGTCTGCCACTGGCGGACCATGCCGAGACTGCCGTTGTTGATGACGGCCATCTTGATCGGGATGTCGTTGATGGCGCAGGTGGCCAGTTCCTGGTTCGTCATCTGGAAGCAGCC
This sequence comes from uncultured Actinomycetota bacterium, assembly GCA_963703165.1. GTDB lineage: Bacteria > Actinomycetota > Actinomycetes > Sporichthyales > Sporichthyaceae > JBQTKD01. The sequence goes on along the minus strand of OY969798.1, from coordinate 4,309,360 downwards.
GTCGCCGTCGACGCCCCACACGACCGCGTCCGGGCGCCCGACCTTGGCGCCCATGGCCGCCGGCACCGAGTACCCCATGGTGCCCAGGCCACCGGAGTTCAGCCACGTGCCCGGCTTCTCGTACTTCACGAATTGCGCCGCCCACATCTGGTGCTGGCCGACGCCGGCGCAGTAGATCGCGTCGGGCCCGGCGATCTCGCCGAGGCGCTCGAGGACGTACTGCGGGGAGAGCCCGCCGTCCTCGGGGTGGTCGTAGCCGAGCGGATAACGCTCACGCAGCTCGAGGACCTGCGTGCGCCACTCGTCGTAGTCCCCGCGGTTGCCGGCGTCGTGCTCGGCCTGCAGCGCCAGGATCAGGTCGGCGATGACCTCGCGGGCGTCGCCCACGATCGGGACGTCGGCGGCGCGGTTCTTGCCGATCTCCGCGGGATCGATGTCGGCGTGGATGACCTTGGCCAGCGGGGCAAAGGTGGACAGCTTGCCGGTGACGCGGTCGTCGAAGCGGGCGCCGAGGGTGACGAGCAGGTCGGAGCGCTGCAGCGCACCGACGGCGGCGACGGTGCCGTGCATGCCGGGCATGCCCAGGTGCAGTTCGTGGCTGTCGGGGAAGGCGCCGCGGGCCATCAGCGTGGTGACGACCGGGATACCGGTGAGCTCGGCGAGGACCTTCAGCTCGGCGGAGGCACCTGCCTTGATCACGCCACCGCCGACGTAGAGCACCGGGCGCTGCGCGGCGATGATCATCTTGGCGGCCTCGCGCACCTGCTTGGCGTGCGGGCGGGTCACCGGACGGTAGCCAGGCAGGTCGATGGTGTCCGGCCACTTGAAGGTGGTCTTGGCCTGCAGCGCGTCCTTGGAGATGTCGACGAGCACCGGGCCCGGCCGGCCGGTGCTGGCGATGTGGAACGCCTCGGCAATCGCGCGCGGGATCTCGTCGGGGTTGGTGATCAGGTAGTTGTGCTTGGTGATCGGCATGGTGATGCCTCGGATGTCGGCCTCCTGGAAGGCGTCCGACCCGATTGCGGCGCTCGGGACCTGGCCGGTGATCGCGACGATCGGCACCGAGTCCATGTGCGCGTCGGCGATGGGGGTCACCAGGTTCGTCGCGCCCGGCCCGGAGGTCGCCATGCAGACCCCCACGCGGCCGGTGGCCATCGCGTAGCCCTGAGCGGCGTGCCCGGCGCCCTGCTCGTGGCGCACGAGGATGTGGCGGATCTGCTTGGAGTCGAAGAGCGGGTCGTACGCAGGGAGGATGCAGCCACCGGGGATGCCGAAGATGACCTCTACGCCGGCCGCCTCGAGCGAGAGGATCAGCGACTGCGCGCCGGTGATCATGGCTGTCGTCGGGTCCTGGCCTGGGTCTGCCATCGAACTCTCTTCTCTCGGGCGATCAGTGCTGGTGCAGGTCTGTGCAGGGCATAAAAAAACCCTCGCGCCCAGCTAGGGCGGTGCGAGGGGAGGCGCGCAGGACCGACGCAGGCGTCAGCTTGCGCGCTCGCGTACTACGGTCGGGAGGAAAGACACGAGTGAACCGTCGCCGATCGCGGCGTCCGCTGTCAAGTCGACCCCGGGGTGGCGAGAGCGTCGATGCGCAGCGAAATGGTCGGAATCCGACGCACCCTTGACCTGGTGTTTCCGGCAACGGAGATCTGTGACCCGATCCGTTCGTTGGAGCGTGCATGAAGAAGATTCCTGCCCTGCTGACCGCGCTGGCCTGCCTGAGCGCCGTCGGCTGCTCCTCCGAGGACGAAGGCCCCGCCGCGGCGCCGCTCACGCCCGTGACCAGTTCCACGCCCGACACGGAGACCCCTTCGACGTCGCCGGTCGCTGCCTCGATCGCGGCGCCCAAGGTTGGCAAGACGCTGACCAGCGGCCTGCGGGCACCGTGGGGGTTGGCGCTCCTGCCCGACGGTTCGTCGCTCATCTCCCTGCGCGACGAGGGCGAGATCGTCCGGGTCGCCGACGGCTCCCGGACCTCCGTCGGCAAGGTCGACGGGGTCGTCCCGGGCGGCGAAGGCGGGCTGCTCGGCATTGCCATCGGTCCGGACTTCGAGGACGACCCGGCCGTGTACATCTACTTCACCGCACTGACCGACAACCGCATCGTGAAGATGCCGTACAAGGACAACAAGCTCGGCCCGGCAACGGTGATCCTCAAGGACATCGCGAAGTTCTCCACCCACAACGGCGGGCGGATCGCGTTCGGCCCCGACGGCAAGCTCTACGCCGGCACGGGCGACGCGCAGCAACGTGACAGCTCGCAGAACAAGGACTCGCTCAACGGCAAGATCCTGCGGATGAACGCCGACGGCAGCGCCCCGTCGGACAACCCCACCAAGGGGTCGCTCGTCTACTCGATGGGCCACCGCAACGTGCAGGGCCTGGACTGGGACACCGACGGCAACCTGTGGGCGGCTGAGTTCGGCCAGAACGCCTTCGACGAGCTCAACCTCATCAAGCCCGGCGCGAACTACGGCTGGCCCGAGGTCGAGGGCAAGGGCGGCGCGGGCAAGGGCTTCGTCGACCCGGTCGCGGTGTGGGGCACCGACGAATCCTCCCCCAGCGGCATCGCGGTCGCGGGCGGGTCGATCTGGATGGCCGCGCTGAAGGGCCAGCGGCTCTGGCAGATCCCGATCACCCAGGGCGGCAAGAACCCGCAGACCGGCGAACCCCGCGCCCACTTCCAGGGCGAGTTCGGCCGCCTGCGCACCGTCGCCGGCACCGCCGACGGCGACCTGTACCTGATCAACAGCACCACCGACGGCCGCGGCCGCCCCGGCAACGACGACGACCGCATGTTTGAGGTCGAGCTGAACTGAGGTGTCCGAAGGACCGTGGTACCTGCGTCAGTGGTATCTGCGTCACGGTTTGTCGGACGCCTGACCCTCGGATTGAGCGCAGCGTCAGGCGAGCACCAACCGGTCTGTTGGTTGACCGGTCACCTCGGCGATCAGCTCGAAGTCCTTGTCGAGATGAAGCACGGTCAGGCCCGCCTGTTCCGCGATTGCCGCAATCAGTAGGTCGGGAACCGACGGGGCGCGATGCAGGCCGCGATCCGCCAAGAGGGCCTGCACCTCGCAAGCCCTGTCCTCCGCGGCGGGAGTCACGTACTCCACGGGCATCGACGCCAACGGACGACCGGCCAATTCGGAGCGCAACTCTCCAGCGGTGCGCGCCGAGAATCCGAGTTCCAGTCGGGTCACCGTGCTGATCCGCACGAGCCCGCGATCGATGCGCACACTCCAGTCGGCCGCGTCACTCGCCACGCCCAACCTGGTGTACGCCGATTTGTCCAACAGCCAGGACTTCACTCCCACGCCCGGCGCATGATCTCGGGATCGTCCAGATCCGCGAACACCTCTGCTGTGCGTTCCAGATCGGCCTGAGTGCACGGAGTGATCGGACGCGCCGCTTCGCGCATGACCTCTCTGCGCAGGTACTCAGAGCGAGACAGGCCCGCACGGCGGGCGTTCGCGTCCAGGGCGGCAACCACATCGGGTGGGACGTCGCGAATCAGGATGTCGGGCATCGGCGGCACCTCCGACACCATGATATCGCCAGATAGCGTCGATGCACCGCCGAATCACGCGCCGGGGGCTGCGTGCTCGACCACTGCGTTGAGGACCTCGACGCAGCGTTCCGGCGAGAGGCGGAAACTGGGCGGGTACACGACGGTGTGGTCGTAGACGGCCTCGAAGGCGGGCAGTTTCTCCCGCACCTGCTTCGGGGTTCCGGCGACGCAGAAGCGGTCGATCATCTCGTCCGGTACCCGGGCGATCATGGAGTCGAAGTCGCCCTCGACGAAGGCTTCCCGGATCCGGTCGATGACACCGCCGAAACCCTGGCGTTCCAGCACCGGCGCGTAGGCCTTCGGGACGGAGTAGAACGCGACCTGCGCGGCGACCTCGCGGCGGGCCTGCTCCTCCTCATCGGCCACGGAGGTGATCACCATGCCGACGATCTCGACGTCACTCACGTCGCGACCCGTCCTGGCGGCACCGCGGGCGACGGCGGGCCGGACGAATTCGTCGACGTAGGCCGGGGAGAACAGCGGGTGGCAGAACAGGCCGTCACCCACCCGGCCGGCGACCTCGATCATCCGGTCGTTCATGCCCGCGGTGTAGACGGGGATGTCGGTCCGGGCCGCTTCGGCGACCTCGGCCGTCGGCTTCAGGTCGATCCGGTAGAAGCGGCCCTCGTGGCTGACCGGGCCGTCGTGCAGCCGCCAGAGCCGGCGCAGCAACGGGATGAGTTCCTCCATGCGCACCGCAGGTGCGTCCGGGGCCGTGCCGTGCCAGTCGTACATCATCCGCTTGGTGCCGGTCCCCAGCCCGAGGACCATCCGCCCGCCGGACAGCTCGTCGAGGCTGCGGGCCTCGGTCGCGATCGTCAGCGGTGAACGGCCCACCGCGTAGGCGATCGACGTGCCGATGCGCACGCGTGAGGTCAGCCCCGCCATGTGCGCCACGGTCACGATGCCCGAGCGCGTGTAGAACTCCGGCGACCACACCGCGTCGTAGCCCCGCGCCTCGGCGGCGACGGCTGCCGCGCCCACATCGCGGACCCTGCCCTGCAGGACGGTCACCCCGCGGCTGGTCACCGACCCACCATCAGCCCTTCACCGCGCCGGCGGTGAAGCCGGCGATGAAGCGGTCCAGGAACAGGTTGAACAGCAGCGCGATCGGGACGGCGACGAGAATCGTCGCGGCCTGCAGGGACTGCCAGAAGAAGACGTCCCCGCGCACGAGAGCCGTCGGGACGCCGGTGCTGATCGGCTTGGCGTCGGTGGGCGAGACGAAGGCGAGTGCGTAGATGAACTCGCTCGCGGTGAGGGTGAAGGCGAACACCACAACGGCGACGACGCCGGGGAACATCAGCGGGATCACGGTGCGCACGAACGCCCCGACGCGGCTGTGCCCGTCGACCATCGCCTGTTCCTCGATGTCCTTCGGGATCGAGCGCAGGAAGCCCATGAGCAGCCAGACCGAGACCGGAATGGTGATCGTCGGGTAGACGAGCACCAACGACCAGGTCGAGTCCTGCAGACCGAGTTCGCCGACGACGCGGGACAACGACAGGAACAGCAGCGTCGGTGGGACGAGGTAGACGAAGAAGATGCTGATCGCCATCGGGCCGGACCACGGCCGGTCCAGGCGCGCGAGGCTGTAGGCGGCGGGCAGGGCGAGACCGAGGGTGATCGCGACGACCAGACCGCCGACCCAGAGCGTGTTCCACACGAACGTCGGGAACTGCGTCGAGTTCCAGAGGTAGTCGACGTGCTTCATCGTCGGGTCCATGTTGAACACGAACGGGTTGTTGTCGCGCTTGTAGAGGTCCTGGTTCTGCTTGAAGGCAGTAATTGCCGCCCACACGAACGGGCCCGCGGCCACCAGCGCCGCGAGGATCGCCAACGTGTACAGGGTGATTCGCCCGCTGACGTGGCGACGTCGCGCCGCCGCCCGCAGGCGGGCCGCATCCATCGCTCCGGTGTCCACCGGCAACACCGGCGTGGTCATGTCGGCTCCGAACGCTTGACCGCGCGCAGGATCGCGACGGCGGCGGCAAGCAGCAACGGGAACAGGAACAGGGCGATCGCGGCACCCTGGGCGAGGTCTCCGCCCTCGATGCCGCGGAAGTACGCCCAACTGGACAGCGTCTGCGTGGAGTTCGTCGGGCCGCCACGGGTGAGGACGTAGACGACGGTCATGTCGGTGAAGGTCATGATCGCGCCGAACAGTGCGGCCACCGCGATGATCGGCATCGTCAGCGGGATGGTGATGTGGAACATCCGCCGCCAGTACCTCGCGCCGTCGACCTCGGCGGCTTCCTGGATCTCGCGCGGGATCGAGATCAGGCCGGCCACCATGATGACCGCGGCGAGTGGCACCAGACGCCAGACGTGCACGGCGATCACCGAGGCCATCGCCAGGTTCGGTTTGCCGAGCCAGTAGAGGTTCGCGTCGATCAGGTTCAGTTCGCGCAGCACCCAGTCGATCGGTGAGAACACCGAGTCCAGCAACCACAGCCACGCGATGGTCGACAACGCGATCGGGGTGGTCCAGGGCAGCAGGATCAGGAATCGGACGAGCCACTTGCCCTTGAAGTCGGCGATGAGGATGTTGGCCAGGATCTTCGCGAACACCACGATCAGCAGCATCGAGATGACGGTGAACACGATGGTGTTGCGCAGCGACCGCCAGAACACCGGGTCGTCGAAGACGTTGCGGTAGTTCTCCAGGCCGACCCAGTCGAAGCTGGGATCCCCCGCGGTGACGTCGCTGAAGCTGAACGCGATCGCCAGCCCGAGCGGGAACGCGACCAGCGCGACGATGTAGATGACCGAGGGCAACAGGAACACCCAGGCGAGCAGGCCGTCGCGGTCGGCGAGACGCCGCTTCGTTCGCAGCGTCACCGGCGCGGGCGGCGGCGCCGTCGTCGGTACCTGCGTGGTCACACAGCCTCCTTCGTCGGCCGTGTGACAAGGCGTGCTCTACACATTTGCTCGCTCGCAAGCTCGCTCACTGGCCGCCCCGCAGGGTCGCGGTGGCGGTACGCAGGCCGGTCGCGGCGTCGAAGTAGCGCAACTGCTTCGCCTCGACGGCGAACCCGGCGATCTCACCAGGCATGACGTTCGTGGTGACGGTGGCCGGCAGCCGTGCGATCACCCGGGTCGGTTCGCCCAGTCCTTCGGCGACGCCGTAGACGTGCCGGTCACCGGACAGGTACTCGACGCGTTCGACGTTCAACCGCACCGGCAGCCGGTCGTCCGTCGCGCCGTTGGACATCAACGACGCGGGAAGCAGGTGCTCGGGTCGGAACCCGACGAGCACCCCGACGCCGTCGACCTGACGCGGCACCAGATTCATCGGCGGGGACCCGATGAAGGTCGCGACGAAGGTGTCGGCGGGGTCGTCGTAGACCTCGCGCGGCGGTCCGACCTGACGGATTCGGCCCTGGTACATGACCGCGATCCGGTCGCCCAGACCCATGGCCTCGATCTGATCGTGCGTCACGTACAGGGTCGTTGTCCCGACGTCGTTCTGGAAGCGCTTGAGCTCGTCACGGGCCGAGGCCCGCAGCTTCGCGTCGAGGTTGGACAACGGCTCGTCGAGCAGGAACACGCTCGGCTGGCGCACCAACGCCCGGGCGAGCGCAACGCGCTGCCGCTCCCCACCGGAGAGCTGGCGGGGCCGCCGATCGAGCAGGTGTCCGATGCCCAACAGGTCGGTGGCCCAGGTGATCCGCGTGGCACGTTCGGCCGCCGCCATCTTGGCCGCCGCCAGTGGGAACTCGACGTTCTGCCGGACGGTCTTGTGCGGGTAGAGGGCGTAGCTCTGGAACACCATCGCGATGCGCCGGTCCCGCGGCGGCAGATCGGTGACGTCGTGGCCGCCTATGAACACCTGCCCGGCGGTCGGGACCTCCAGCCCGGCGATCGTGCGCAGAAGCGTCGTCTTGCCGCAGCCCGAGGGGCCGAGCAGGACCAGATACTCCCCCTCGGTGGTCGCCAGGTCGACGCCGTCGACAGCGTTGAGCTGTCCTGTCGCCGTGGCCCGGCGCTTCTGCTTTCCCGCGTAGGACTTGACCAGTCCCCGAACCTCGACGATCGCCACGCAGCCCCTATCCCGCTACCAGGCCCTTGGCCCGCCACTTGTCGAAGATCGGCTTGATCTGCTTCTCGGCGTCGGCGACGGCCTCGGTGGGGGTCATCTCTCCACGGGCGGCCTTGGCGAACATGTTCGGGAGGATGAAGGTCGCGAAGACCTCGCCCTCCGCGGTGTTCATCGTGCCCGGGTACCCGACGTTGACGCTCCAGTCGGTCGCGTTCTTCAGCAGTGACAGCTTGTTGGCCGGCTTCGCCCCGAACGGGTCGGCGTCCAACCAGCTGTTCAGGCTCGGCACCGTCGCGCTGAACGCGGGCAGGTCGTAGAGCTTGGAGGCGTAGGTCCCGGCGGCCATGTTGTCCGTGTAGTGGAGCAGGAACTCCTTGGACGCGTCGATGTTCTTCGCGTGGCTCGGGACGATCCAGTTGTACATGATGTGCTGCGCCGCGATCGCAGCCTTCGGCCCGCGTAGTGCCGGCACGAAGCCGACGTCGTCGGCCACCTCGGGGTTCTGTTCCTGCGCGGTGCGCCAGGCCGAGACCGAGTTGATGATGTAGGACATCTGACCCGCGATCAAACCCTGGTTGTTCGAGGCCGGGTTCCAGGCGAAGACCTCCTGGGTCATCGTCCCCTTGAACAGCTGGACCATGTACTCGACGGCGGCGACAGTCTCCGGGGAGTTGATGACGACCTTGCTGTCGGCGTCCTGGATCGAGCCGCCGTAGGACCACAGCAGGGCCCGGCAGGCCATGTTCGAGTCGACCTCCTGCGACATCCCGATGCCCATCTGGATGCCCTTCTCGGCTTTGATCCGAGTGCCGGCCGCCAGGAGGTCGTCGTAGCTGGTCGGCCCGTTCGGCATGCCGACGGCGCTCCACAGGCTGGTGCGGAAGTTGCCCGGGTCGGGAGCCCACGCCGGGGAGAACGCATAGTGCTTGCCGGTGACGGGGTTCTGGCTGGACTTCACGCAGATAGGCAGCTGCGTGCCGTGCCGGCGTGCGGCCTCGTCGGCGACGTCCTTGAGGTCGACGACGCTGGGCTCGAACTGGGACAGCGGCGCGATGTACTGGATGAGGTCGTGGCCCTGCCGGGCCTGGATCTCCGCGGCGATGCGGGCGGGGATCTCGGTGTTGGTGATGTGGTCGACCGTGACGTTGACCCCGGCCTGCCGACCCCAGTCCTTCGCGAACTGGTCGAACCACACGTCGTGCGAGGGCACGAAGTGACTCCACAGCAGGATCTTCAGATCGCCGGAGACCTTGCGGCTGGGCGGGGCGAACGTGGGGGTCGGCGCGGGAACCGTGGCCTGACCCGGAGGCTCCGCGGCCGGTCCGCCGTCGCTGCCGCTGCCGCACGCGGTGAGCAGGGTCGCCATGCCGGCCAGGGCCAGGAAGTCCCGTCGTCGTAGGCCGCTGTCGGGGTCGTCCGCGGGCCGTTTCATCGCCACCTCCGGTCAGGGAAAGCTGCTCAATATATGCACGTCAGAGGCGCGCACCCGTGCTGACATGCGGTGAGTGGAGTACCCCGAGCGATCACCGGGCCGAGATTCGCCGGCGACCGGCCCGTGCGAGCCGCTACCTTTCCTGTGTCCGCGCAGGCCGCGCGGCGCGCGAACTTCGGAGGTGGAACGTGCTGGTCACTGTCCTCGACTGCACCCTGACCCCGTCCACACCGTGGGTGTTCGCCTGAGCTGAGGCGTCTGCCTCGCCGTGACACCCGCGTCTCTTCCGACCCGAGGTGTGCGTTGTCCTGCCCTGAATTCCCGTCCGACGAATTCTCCGATCTGACCTCGCTCGGCTGGTCCGAGCACTTCGCTGCCGCCTGGCCCGAGTTCGCGGCGCCCTACGTGCGCCCCGGCCGGGTGATGCGGGTCGACCGCGGCCTGGTCCGGGTCCGCACCGCCGATGCCCGACTCGACGCCGACCCCTCCCCTGTCGGCAGCGAAGCGGTGTGCACCGGCGACTGGGTCGCCGTGCATTCGGCCGGCGACGGACGCAACTCGGTCGTGGGGGTGCTCCCTCGGTTGACGGGGCTGCACCGTGCCGACCCTGGAGGCAGTTCGCAGGGCCAGGCGCTGGCCGCGAATGCCGACACCGTCGCGCTCATCGAGCCCCTGGTGCCGGATCCGGACCTGACCCGCATGGAACGGCTGCTGGTGCTGCTGTGGGAGACCGGAGCCACTCCCCTCGTGGTGCTGACCAAGGCGGACCTGGTCCCCGACGTGGGCCGTTGGCTTGAGGAGGTGGCAGCCATCGCGCCGGGCATCGAGGTGGTCGCGGTCTCCTCGGCCACCGGCGAGGGCTTCGAGGCGCTGGCTCCCCACGTGGCGCCGGGCCGCACGTTGGCCCTGGTGGGGCGCAGCGGCGCAGGCAAGTCGACGCTGTCGAACCGCCTCGTCGGTGACGAGGTGCTCGAGGTCCAGGCGATCCGCGACGTGGACGGCAAGGGCCGGCACACCACGGTGCGCCGCGAGCTGTTGCAGATCCCTGGCGGCGGCTCGGTCATCGACACCCCTGGCCTGCGGGGCGCCGGTCTGTGGGCCGTCGACGAGGGCGTGGAGAAGGTGTTCCCGGACGTCGAGGAGCTTGCCGAGCAGTGCCGCTTCGCCGACTGCGCGCACCGCGGGGAGCCTGGCTGCGCCGTGGCGGCCGGGCTGGCCGACGGGCGCCTGTCCGAACGGCGCCTGGAGAGCTGGCGCAAGCTGGGGCGGGAGGCGGAATGGATCGCCTCCCGGACCGACGCCCGGCTGCGCCAGGACCGCCTGCGCCACTGGAAACAGATCCACAAGGAGATGCGACAACGGGGCGGCGGACGTCCCTGACGCCAGACGTCGGCTGTACTCAGCCGAACGGCCGAGAAAAATATGGCCAATCAGCCTATTTCGGCGGAACCGAACCGGGACGATCAACGTCGAAGCTCCCATCGACCGTGTGACCGATGAAGGTGGGCCCATGTCCGGATACAAGCCGAACGAGGACTTCAGCTTCGGAGGCCACGGCGATCCCGCCGGGGAGGGGACGGCGGGTGCGCCCGGCGGCTTCGACGCCGGGACCCGAGCATCGGCAGCCAAGGGTCCTGGTACGCATCGAGCCGCCGGCACGAGAACGGGCGCAGGGGCACCACCGGTCGGTCACAACCCCACGGGGGGCGGCCGCTCGGTCCGAGCCGCTATCGGTGTGTCAGTTCTCGCAGTCACCTTCGGGTTCTCCCCGCTGGGTGTGGAAGGGTCCGTCGCCGCTACTGCGGCGGCGGACCTTTCCGCGTTCCGCAACTGCCAGGAGTTCACGAAGTACATGCGCGCCGAGGCTGAGAAGGAGGCCGGTGCCTACGGCTTCGGCGGCGGCCCGGGCCTCTACAAGGGCGCCCCGATGGAGCGTTCGCAGGGCGGGGCGCCGACCCCGGTGGCGGCGCCGCAGACCGACGGTGACGCCGTCGGCAACAACGCGACCGGGACCAACGTCCAGGAGCGCGGCGTGGACGAGCCCGACGTCGCCAAGGTCGACGGTTCCAAGCTGCTGACCCTCGTCGAGGGCAAGCTCGCCATGGTGGCGACCTCCGGCGCCAAGCCCAAGCTGCTCGACTCCCTCGCATTCGGCGAGAATCAGTACCCCACCGAACTGTTCGTGCTGCCCCGCAACCGCGCCCTGGTCATCGGCACCGCCTACGAGCAGGTCGAGTCCGACCAGCCGATGGCGGGCAAGCGCGCCCCCGGGTTCGCGCCCGGCTACTACGGCGGCGGCAACTCCCAGGTCGCACTGACCCTGGTCGACACGTCCGGTTCCACGCTCGAGGTGCTGCGCAGCGCCCGCGTGACCGGTAACTACGTCTCCGCGCGGCTGTCCGACGGCGTCGTCCGCATCGTGTTCGGGTCGCAGCCGCGCATCCGCTTCCAGCCCCGCACGGAGGGCGAGCCGGACGCTGTCGCCGAGGCGCGCAACCGGTCCACCATCCGCACCGCGAAGGCCGAAGCCTTCCTGCCCGAGCGCACCATCCGCGACGCCGCCGGGCAGATCCTCTCCAAGACTCCGCTGCTCGGGTGCGCCGACGTGCGCCGCCCGGTGCGCCCGTCGGGTCTGGGCATGATCTCCGTGCTGAACCTCGACACCGACCGCGGCACGGGCATGTTCAACGCCGACGGCACCGGCATCGTCGCGAACGGCGACGTCGTCTACGCCTCGACCAAGCGGCTCTACGTCGCCACCACCGAGGGCGGCTGGGGCTGGAACCGCCCGTGGGCCGGCGCCCCGCGCAAGCAGGCGCAGGACCAGCGAGTCACCGCGATCCACGCCTTCGACGCGACCGGCCGCGGCGTCGCCCGCTACATCGGGACCGGCGCGGCCCCCGGGTACACCCTGGGCCGCTGGGCGTTCTCCGAGCACGAGGGTTACCTGCGGGTCGCCACGACCACCGGTGAGCCGTGGGCCCCGCCGGAGAACGGTGAGGTCAGCGAGAGCCGGGTCACCGTCCTCGACGAGACCAAGGACGGTCTGCGGACCGTCGGCAAGGTCACCGGCCTGGGCAAGACCGAACGCATCCGCGGCATCCGCTGGTTCGGCGACCTGGCCGCTGTGGTGACGTTCCGTCAGACCGACCCGCTGTACATGGTGGACCTCAGCGCCCCGACCCGTCCGCGGGTCCGTGGCGAGCTGAAGATCCCCGGCTACTCCGCCTACCTGCACCCGACCGGCGCCGGCCAGTTGCTCGGGATCGGTCAGGATGCCGACGCCGACGGCCGGACCACCGGCCTGCTCGCGCAGCAGTTCGACATCTCCGACGTGACCAAGCCGACCCGCACCGACAAGCTCGGCCTGGGCAAGGGCTACACGCAGGTCGAGAACGACTCGCGTGCCTTCACCTACCTGACCGGCAAGCGCCTGGCCGTCATCCCGGCCTGGGTGAACCAGAAGGTGTCCTGCCCGTCGAACGCGCAGTGCGCGGCGGGCGGGCCGGACCAGCCCGGCTTCGTCGGTGAGATCTCCGTCCCGGCCGCGATCGGAGTGCTCGTCGGTGCCGACGGGCAGCTGCACCGGGCCGGCAAGTTCATCGGCGACTCGATGATCCTGCGGGTCATCCCTATCGGGAACCGCCTGGCCGCGATCACCGCGACGTCGGTGTACCTGCTGAACCCCGACGGCCTCAAGCAGGTCTCCTCGGTGCGCATCAGCCAGAACCAACAGGCTCGCTGACCGCAGTCTGAAGTAGCCGCCCCCGGGCCTTCCGGCCCCGGGGGCGGCGCTTCGTTCCAGCCCGGCCGCTGATCGATCCGAACGTTCTGTCCCGACTCCGCGTCGAGGTCCCATGCATGGTGTCCGCGCACGACTCGTCCTCCTGCTGGCAGTCGGCACAGCGTTGACCGCGTGCAGACCGCCGGCGAGTGAGGCGGGTAAGCCTGTAGCCGTGGCCGATCCCGCTCCGCGACAGGTGGTGGCGGCGACCTCCTCCGGCCCGGGCGGCGCCGATCTGCGGCGCTTCGACGACTGCCCCGACTTGTCTCGGCACATGACCTCGGTCATTGCCGGGCGATCCGGTGGCCAGGTCGACCTGTTCTCAGCTCTTCCGAACCGCCAGTCGATCTCCGACACCCCCACGGCGGTCCGTGGCCCCGGGACCTGGAGCACTGCCGGCCGGTCCCGATTCCGAACCCCCACCGGCGCCTGTGGTGGGGGGCCGGAGGCATGACCCTGGCCGTGGTCGCGGGCGCCATCGGCACCGGGGCATTCGCAAGCGGGGACGACCCGCAGGCTCTGCCGGTCGCGACCACCTAGCACCGTCTTCTGCCCGCGAATGGGGCTATCCCGCGTGGTCGATGGCCCCACTCGCGGGCAGAGGTTGGTGATCGGGCCGAACGTTCCGTCCCCCTCTTCCGTCCTGATTCCGAGAGGGCAGTGCGGCGCTGTCCCACCTGCCCCGAGGTGATGGTTCTGATGGATGCATCCGACACGAACCCGAAGCGCTCCAGGCTGTTGCGCTCGCGGCCGCTGGCCGGGGTCGCGCTGGGCACCGGGCTCGCGCTGACCGCGGTGCTGCTCAACCCCTTCGGAACCTCGTCGGCGACCGCCGCCACCGGGCTGCCCGCCTACACCGACTGCGCCGCGTTCGAGGCTGGGATGCGGGACCTGGCGTTGCCGCGGGTCAGCGCCTACGGGCTCAGCGATCAGGTCGTGCAGCGCGACGAAGGGGGCGGCCTCGGCATTCCCAATCCACTGTCGTGGTTCGGCGGCGGGAGCGACGAGGACACCATGTCGGCCCCGGCGTCCGGCGACGTGGCTGCCCAGGCTCCGGAGAGGTTGTCCGGCGGCCTGAGCACCCCCGACCGGGCCGTGGGCACCGGCCCGACCGGCACCAACGTGCAGGAACAGGGCGTCGACGAGGCAGACCTGGCCAAGACGGACGGCAACGTCCTCGTCACCGTCGTGGACGGCGCGCTCCAGGTCGTCGACGTCACCGGCACGACTCCGCGCCCGCGCGGGCGCGTCGACCTCGGCGGGCTGCGGCCGAGCGAACTGCTGCTCTCCGACGACACGGTGCTGGTGATCTCCTCCGGCAGTGAGTACGCCGACCGCGGCGCCGCCCCCGACATGGCATATCCCGGCGCGGCCCCGGTCTCGACCGCCCTGAGCGTCGTCGACATCTCCGATCCCGACCGGCCGGCTGTGACCGGCAGCGAGCGGATCGGCGCCCGTTATCTGTCCGCGCGGCTGTCCGACGGCATCGTTCGCGTGGTGCTCTCGGCCCGCCCGCAGTTGTCCTTCGCGCAACCCGGCGGTGCCGGCCGGGACTACGACGACGCCATCGAGGCGAACCAGCAGGTCGTGCGCGAGGCCACGGCCGCGGACTGGATCCCGACGCGTCGCGTGGTCGACCGTGAGGCGCGCTCGGTGGCCGAACGCCCGTTGCTCGAGTGCACCGACATCCGCCACCCGGAGAGCGATTCCGGCGCCGATCTGCTGACCGTGCTCAGCATCGACACTCGCGTCGAGAACGGTCTGCGGGACCTGACCGCCACCGCCGTGGTCGCGTCCGGCGACCTTGTGTACGCCTCGACGGAAAAGTTGTTCGTGGCCACCACTGTCGGCGGATGGGGCGGCGGCGATGCTGTCGGCGTCGCCGCACCCCAGTCGCGCGGCGGTGGCACGCTCACCGCGATCCACGCCTTCGACATCACCGGCGCCCGCGCCGAGTACCTGGCCAGCGGCGAGGTCGACGGCTACCTCTGCGGCCGGTGGGCGATGTCCGAGCGTGACGGCCTGCTACGCCTGGTGACCACCAGCGCTGCCCCCTGGAACCGCGGCGGCTCGACCCAGACCGGTGTCGTGGTGCTCGACACCAAAGGCAACCGCCTCGACGAGGTGGGTCGCGTCGACGGCATGGGCCTGACCGAGACCGTCCGCGCGGTGCGCTGGTTCGACGACCTGGCAGCGATCGTGACGTTCCGTCAGACCGATCCGCTCTACCTCGTCGACCTGTCCAATCCCACCGCGCCCAGAGTGCGCGGCGAGCTGAAGATTCCCGGCTACTCCGCCTATCTGCACCCGATCGGCGACCGGCGACTGCTCGGCGTCGGCCAGGACGCCACCGGCTCCGGGCAGACCACCGGCCTGCAGGTGTCCTCCTTCGACATCCTCGACGTCACCGACCCGCGGCGCACCGACGCGCTGGGACTCGGGGAGCACTCCACCTCGTCGATCGAGCAGGACCCGCGCGGCTTCGTGTACCTGCCCGAGGACCGGCTCGCCGTGTTCCCGATGTACGCGCGCGGTTCCTCCTGTCGGCAGAGCGGGCAGTGCCTGCCCGCAGGCCAACAGGGTGAACTGCCCTACGGCCCTGGCCTGGTCTCCGTTCGGGTCGCCAAGGACGGCAAGCTCGCCCGCATCGCGTCCTGGGACTCCCACCTGCAGGGCGACCTCTCGTCGCTCAAGGCGATGCCGTTGCCCGGGCGGCGGCTCGCCGTGCTGGACGGCTCCGGCGTGGCGATCCTCGACGCCGCCACTCTCGCCGAGCGCGGCTACTCCCGGTTCTGAGCATCTTCTGACGGCGAGTGGACGCATCAACCTCGGCGGATAGGTCCATTCGCCGAAAGAAGTCGCGCACCTGACGAACGTTTCGTCCGGTTCTTCCGTCCACGTTCCAGAGGGCAGTGAGGCGCTGTCCCCCCACCTGTCCTGAGGTGAAGGTTTCCGATGAATGCACCCGACTCGAACCCGAAGAAGCGCTCCAAGCTCCTGCGCCCCGTCCCGATCGCCGGGGTCGCGTTGGGCACCGGGGCCGCGTTGGTCGCGGCGCTGCTGCTCAACCCGTTCGGCACTTCGCAGGCTGCGGCGGCGGTGGACCTGCCCGCCTACAACGACTGCGCAGCGTTCGAGACGAGCATGCGCGACCTGACGCTGCCGCGCGTCGGGGCGTACGGGATCGAGAACATCTCCGGCAGCGCCCGCAACGGCGGCGCCATCGCCCGTGACGGCCTGCTGAACGGCGTCCAGGTCGAGGAATCCGAACCGGAGATGGCCGCGGACACCGCGGCGGTAGCCTCCGGCACTGCCGCGCAGGCTCCTGCCGCCGAGGCGGCGCCTCCCGCGGCCGCAACCAAGGACGCGGCTCCGGCTTCCGGCTCTGCGCAGAGCGCTGCCGGCGAGGCCGCGGCGAAGACCTCCGCCTCGGCCAAGGCGGACACCAAGGCGGCATCGAGCCCGAATGACGCTGTGGGCACCAGCTCCACCGGCACGAATGTGCAGGAGCAGGGCGTCGACGAGGCGGACCTGGCCAAGACCGACGGCAAGATCCTCGTGACCGTGGTCCGCGGCGCGCTGCAGGTCGTCGACGTCAGCGGCTCGACTCCGCGTCCGCGCGGCAGTGTGGACCTGCGCGGCCTGCGCCCCAGCGAGCTGCTGCTCGAGGGCGACAAGGTCCTCGTCGTCTCCCCCGGTGAGTACGGGGACCGGGACCCTGGCAACGGCTACACGCGGCGCGGCTCGACGTCGCTGAGTTACGTCGACATCTCCGATCCGGACCGCCCGATGCTGACCGGCAGCGAGGAGATCAGCGCCCGCTACCTCTCCGCCCGCCTGTCCGGCGGCATCGTGCGCATCGTGCTCTCCGCGACGCCGCAGGTGGCGTTCACCCAGCCCGGCGGCTGGCGCGACGGTGACCGCATGGGCACCCCCGAGGCCACCGAGGCGAACAGGCAGATCGTGCGGGATGCCAAGGCCGCGGACTGGATCCCGACCCGCCGGGTGATCGACCGCGACGCCCGCACCGTGAACGAGCAGCCGCTGCTGCAGTGCACCGACATCCGCCACCCGGTGCAGGACTCCGGCGCGGATCTCCTGACGGTGCTGAGCATCGACATCCGCAACACCGACGGACTGCGGAACCTCGCAGCCACCGCGATCGTGGCCTCCGGTGACCTCGTCTACGCCTCGGCGGAGAAGCTGTTCGTGGCCACGACCGTCGGCGGGTGGGGCGGGTCGTGGCGTGAGCCGTCCGCCGACTTCGCGCCGCGCCGTGGCGGCGGGACCCTCACCGCGATCCACGCGTTCGACATCACCGGCGAGAAGGCGCAGTACCTGGCCAGCGGTGAGGTCGACGGCTTCATCTACGGCCGCTGGGCGATGTCCGAGCGTAACGGTCTGCTGCGCGTCGTCACCACGACCAACGCTCCGTGGAACCGCGGTGGCTCGTCGCAGACCGGCGTCGTCGTGCTGGACACCGAGGGCAAGCGTCTCGACGAGCTGGGTCGCGTCGACGGCATGGGCCTCACCGAGAACGTCCGCGCCGTTCGTTGGTTCGACGATCTCGCAGCAATTGTGACGTTCCGTCAGACTGATCCGTTGTACCTGGTCGATCTGTCCCGCCCGACCGAACCCCGCGTCCGCGGCGAACTCAAGATCCCCGGCTACTCCGCTTACCTGCACCCAGTCGGTGACCGTCGCCTGATCGGCATCGGGCAGGACGCGAACCAGTTCGGCCAGACCGAGGGTCTGCAGGTCTCCGCGTTCGACATCCTCGACGTCACCGACCCGCGTCGGACCGACTCCTTGGAACTGGGCAACCAGTCGACGTCGCCGATCGAGCAGGACCCGCGCGGTTTCGTCTACCTGCCCGACGAGCGCCTCGCGATCTTCCCGATGAACGCCCCGGTTTACTTCTGCAAGCAGACCGAGCGTTGCCTGCCCCGCGGCGAGCAGGGTGAGCTTCCCTACGGCCCGGGCCTGGTCTCGGTGCGCGTGTCCAAGGACGGCAAGCTCACCCGCGTCGCCGCCTGGGACTCCCACCTGCAGGGCGGCCTCGAGGTCCTCAAGGCCATGCCCCTGCCAGGCAACCGCATCGCCCTGCTCGACGGCAAAGGCGTGGCGATCCTGGACGCGCTGAAGCTCAAGGAAATCGGCTACACCCGCTTCTGACCCATCCATCTTCGGGTGGCGTGTCGCCGTATCGCCTCGACGGGATATGGAGAAACGCCACCCGAAGAAGTCACAACCCTTGCGCACGACGTGCGTAGTGGTTCCACAAACCAGGACAAATCGCCCGGTTTCACGACCACTACGCACGACGTGCGCAGTGGTCGTAGCTTTCCGTCCCTACTCGGTGACGCCCAGGCGTTCGAGGATGAGGGACTTCACGGCGGCGGCGTCGGCTTGGCCGCGGGTGGACTTCATGACCGCACCGACCAAGGCACCGACGGCCTGGACTTTGCCGCCGCGGATCTTCTCGGCGACGTCGGCGTTGGCCGCGATGGCCTCGTCGACGGCAGCTGTCAAAGCGCCCGTGTCGGAGACCACGGCCAGGCCGCGGGCGGCGACGATCTCCGACGGGCGACCCTCGCCGGCGATGACGGCTTCGACGACCTGCTTGGCGAGCTTGTCGTTGAGCGAACCGGCGTCGACGAGCTTGATCACGTCGAACACGTCGGTCGCGGTGATCGGCAGCTCGCCGACCTCGACGCCGCTGCTGTTCGCCACGCGGGCGATCTCGCCCATCCACCACTTGCGGGCGTCGTCCGGCGAGGCACCCAAGGCGATCGTGGCCTCGACCGACTCGACGGCGCCGGCATTGAGCAGCGACTGCATCTCCAACTCGGAGACGTTCCACTCCGCCTGCAGCCGGCGGCGGCGCGCGGTCGGCAGCTCGGGCAGGGCGGCACGGAGTTCCTCGACCCACGCGGGATCCGGGGCCAGCGGAGCGAGGTCGGGCTCCGGGAAGTACCGGTAGTCCTCGGCGGTCTCCTTGGACCTACCCGACACCGTGGTGCCGCTGTCCTCCTGAAAGTGCCGGGTCTCCTGGATCACGCGCTCACCGGCGTTCAGCACCCCGGCCTGCCGCGAGATCTCATGCCGGACGGCCCGCTCCACCGACCTAAGTGAGTTGACGTTCTTGGTCTCCGACCGGGTCCCCCACGGAGCACCGGGCAGCCGCAGGGAGACGTTGGCGTCGCAACGCAGCGAGCCCTCCTCCATGCGCACGTCGGAGATACCCAGCGTGCGGCAGATGTCGCGCAATTCGGCGACGTACGCCTTGGCGACCACCGGTGCCAGCGCACCGGTGCCCTCGACGGTCTTGGTGACCACCTCGACGAGTGGAATGCCCGCGCGGTTGTAGTCCACCAAGGAATGTGACGCACCGTGAATACGACCGGTCGCCCCACCGACATGCGAGGACTTACCGGTGTCCTCCTCCAGGTGCACCCGCTCGATGGGGATGCGAATCGTTGTTCCCTCGACCTCGACGTCGAGATAGCCGTCGGTGCAGATCGGCTCGTCGTACTGCGAGATCTGGAAGTCCTTGGGCATGTCCGGGTAGAAGTAGTTCTTCCGCGCGAAGCGGCACCAGGACGCGATCGAACAGTTCAGCGCAAGCCCGAGACGGATGATCGACTCGATGGCCTTCGCGTTCGCGACGGGCAGCGAGCCGGGCAGTCCCAGGCACACCGGGCAGACCTGCGTGTTCGGCGCAGCGCCGAAGGCCGTCGGGCAGCCGCAGAACATCTTCGAGTTCGTGCCGAGCTCGACGTGTACCTCGAGCCCGATCACCGGGTCGTAGGTGGCGACGGCCTCGTCGTAGGGCACCAAACTGACGGTCACAGCGCGGGAATCCCCTCGATGAACAGCGAACCGGTGTGCTCACGCAAGGCACGTTCGACGGCACCGGCAGCGCGGTACATCCGGTCGTCGGCCAGGGCCGGCGCCATGATCTGCAGGCCGACGGGCAGGTTGTCCTCCACCGCGGGGCCGATCGGAATGGACATCGACGGCGTTCCGGCGAGCGAGGACGGCAGGGTGCAGAGGTCCCCGCGGTACATGGCCAGCGGGTCGTTCACCTTCTCGCCGAGCTTCCACGCCGTGGTCGGCGTGGTGGGCGAGATCAGCACGTCGGCTGCCTCGAACGCGGCGGCGAAGTCGCGGATGATGAGCGTGCGCACCTTCTGCGCCGCGCCGTAGTAGGCGTCGTAGTACCCGGCCGAGAGCGCGTACGTGCCGAGCAGGATGCGGCGCTTCACCTCGGGCCCGAAACCGGCCGCACGGGTGCGGGACATGACCTCCTCCACGCCGGCAGTGCCGTCGTCGCCGACCCTGAGGCCGTAGCGCATCGCGTCGAAGCGCGCGAGGTTGGACGAGCACTCGCTCGGCGCGATCAGGTAGTACGCGGACAGCGCGTACTTGAAGTGGGGGCAGGAGACCTCGACGACCTCGGCACCCAACGAGCGGAGCAGTTCGACGGTCTCGGCAAACCGTGCCGCGACGCCGTCCTGATAGCCCTCGCCGCCGAGTTCGCGGACCACACCGACGCGCATCCCCGCGACGTCACCGGCGCGAGCGGCCTCGACGACGGCCGGTACCGGCGCGTCGATGGAGGTCGAGTCCATGGGGTCGTGCCCGGCGATCGCCTCGTGCAGCAGAGCCGCGTCGAGGACCGTGCGGGCAAAGGGCCCGGCCTGGTCCAACGAGGAGGAGAACGCCACGAGGCCGTAGCGGGAAACGCCGCCGTAGGTCGGCTTCGCCCCGACGATGCCGCACAGCGCGGCGGGCTGTCGGATCGAGCCGCCGGTGTCGGTGCCGATCGACAGGGGCGCCTGGTACCCGGCGACCGCCGACGCCGAACCACCCGAGGAGCCGCCCGGAACGCGATCGGTGTCCCACGGGTTGCGGGTCGGGCCGTAGGCCGAGTTCTCGCACGACGAGCCCATCGCGAACTCGTCCATGTTGGTCTTGCCCAGGATGACGACGTCCGCGGCGCGCAATCGCGCGACGACCGTGGAGTCGTAGGGCGGGCGCCAGCCCTCGAGAATCTTCGACCCACAGGTGGTCGGGATGCCGTTCTGCGTCAGCACGTCCTTGAGCGCCAACGGGACACCGGCCAACGGGCCGAGGGTCCGGCCCGCGGCGCGCTTGGCATCGACCGCGGCCGCGGCCGCGAGCGCGCCCTCGGCGTCGATGTGGAGGAAGGAGTGCAGGATGTCGTCGGTCTTGGTGATGCGGTCCAGGTGAGCCTGCGTCACTTCGACGGCACTGGCGGCGCCGGAGGCGATGGCGCCGGCCGTACCGACGGCGTCGAGGCGCGTCAGATCGTCGGTCACGGCTCCTCCCCCAGGATCCGCGGGACCCGGAAGCGCTGGTCCTCGGCCGACGGCGCGCCGGAGAGCGCGGCCTCGGGGGTCAGGCTCGGGCGAACCTCGTCGGCGCGCAGCACGTTCACCAGTGGCACGGCGTGCGAGGTGGGCGGGATGGCGTCGGTCGCGACCTCGCTGACCTCGGCGACCGCGCCGAGAATGGCATCGAGCTGCCCGGCCATCCGATCCAGTTCGTCGTCATCGAGATCCAGGCGGGACAGGCGCGCGAGGTGCGCGACCTCCTCGCGGGTGATGGCCATGCGGGAGAGCTCCTCAAGCGGTGACGTGCGGCGTTCCGGCGGACCGCGTCATCGTAGTTGGCTGCCGCCGGACGGGTTGCCCGGCGCGTTTCGGCAGGTCAGACACGCGGGCGAAACCTCACAGGAGCATGATGGGTCGGTGCGCGGCGCCCGCTGCGGGCGCGAGGAGAGGACCCGCCGGTGCACCTGCTGCGTGTGGTGATCGCGGACCGGCCCGGTTCGCTCGGCGCGCTCGCCACCGCGCTCGGCAAGGCGGACGCGGACATCGTCGGGGTCGACGTCATCGAGCACCGCGGCGACGGCTCCGTGGTCGACGACATCCTGGTCGATCTGCCGCACGGGCGGATGCCGGACGCCTTGGTCAGTGCCTGCCATTCGGTGGAGGGCGCGCAGGTCGAGTTCGTGCGGTTCTACCCGCACCGCGGTGGACTGCTCCGTGACCTGCAGGCCGTCGAGGCGATGACCGAGCACCCCACGCGTGCCGACGCGATCCTCGTCGACATGGCCGCCGACGTGTTCCGGGCCGACTGGGCGCTGGTCATGGAGGCCGAACCGAGCGGGCGAATGATTCTGCGGCACCGCAGCGGTGCGGCCCCCGAGGAACTGAGCGACGTCAGCGCACCGTGGTTGCCGCTGACCCGCGCCCGTCGACTGCCCGACCCGGAGGCCTGGGCACCGACGTGGGGCGAGTCCGCGTTGGCCGGGGCGACGATCGGTAGCCCCGAGCAGGTCATCGTCGTCGGGCGGCGCGGCGGCCCGGAGTTCCTGGACTCCGAACTCGCCCGACTCGGCCACCTGGTGACCCTGGCCAGGGCGATCCGCGCCGGCCGCGACTGACCCCGGTGTCGGTCAGTTCTTCGCGTACGGGACGACCATCTGCCCGGTGAGCATCCCGGACTTGACCAGGACACGGCTGCAGTCGCCGCTGGTCGGGACGAGTTCGTAGAAGACGCTCGATCCCTTGCCGTCGGCGATGCCGATCGGGGTGATGATGACGTTGCGACGGTCACCACTCAGCACGTGCTGCTCGCCGTCGGCGGTGGTGAACACCGCGGTGAAGGTCTCCGTGCCCTGGATGCCGAGGCAGCTGCCCCTGGCGGTGCCCGTGACGGTGTACTCCCCCGCAGTGACAGCGCCGGGGATCCCGGCCAGCGACCCGACGCAGGAGATCGCGCCCTTGGCGACGTAGCGCACCGGGCCGAGGCGGATCAGCGACAGGCCGGGGGTGAACTCGGCGGCCAGGACGAGCGAACAGACCGCACCGTTCACGCCCTCCACCGGGACCGGCGACGCTGCCGCGGCCGGTGCGGCCGGTGCGGCCGAACTCAACGCCAACGCCACCGCGGCGAGCGGAACGACGATCGACCTCACCAACATCCCCCCGGACAGTCGCAGCAACGACCCTGCTCATCCACTCTCTCAAAGAGTGGACGGCCGGCCCGGCCGGCGCGCGGCGCGTCGGATCATCGCCGCGAGACGCTAAGGGCGTCGGTCGTCGCACGTGATGCCGTGGTCCCCCTCTTCCCGCTGCGCCTCGTTCGGGTACAACACGTACACCCCGATGCCGCGGTCCTTCGCTGCCTTGGCGGAGAGGGTCTTCAGGGCGCGTTTGCAGTCCTGCGTTCGCCTGTCGGTTCCCATTCGTCCGGCGGTGGCGGCGTCGAAAGGCCGTGTTCGCTCATGGATCGACCGTAGTGGCGGCCGATCCGTCGCGACCAGTGCCGACGGTTCAGGCGTCCGGGACGACAGCGGCGGCGCGGGCGGCGTCGGGGCCTTCGGTCAGCAGCAGGCGGAACCCGGCCTCGTCCAGCACCGGGACCTTCAGTTGCACGGCCTTGTCGTACTTGGATCCCGGTGAGTCCCCCACCACGACGAAGGACGTCTTCTTCGACACCGACCCGATCACCTTGCCGCCGAGGTTCTGCACGGCCTCGGTGGCCCGATCGCGGGAGAACTCGACCAGCGATCCGGTGACCACGACGCTGATGCCCTCCAGCGGGCGGGGGCCTTCGTCGATGACCTCCTCGGCCATCCGCATGCCGGCCGACGTCCACTTCTCGACGACGTCGCGGTGCCAGTCCTCGGCGAACCAGTCCCGCACGGCGGCGGCAATCGTCGGGCCGACGCCCTCCGCCGCGGCCAGGGACTCCTCGCTCGCGGCGGCGATTGCCTCGACGGAGCGGAACTCCCGGGCCAGGGCCTGCGCGGCGGTCGGGCCGACGTGACGGATCGACAAGGCCACCAGGACTCGCCAGAGCGGACGCTGCTTGGCGGTGTCGAGGTTCGCCAACAGCTTGGCGCCGTTGGCCGACAGCGCGCCCGCCTTGGTGGTGAACAGGTCGACGCCGCTGAGCTTGGCCTCGTCCAGAGCGAAGATGTCTCCCTCGTCCAGGAGCATCCCCGCATCGAGCAATGCGGCCGCGGCCTTCCAGCCCAGCACCTCGATGTCCAAGGCGTTGCGGCTCGCGACGTGGAAGATCCGTTCACGCAGTTGGGACGGGCAGGAGCGGGAGTTCGGACAGCGCAGGTCGACGTCGGCCTCCTTCGCAGGTGCCAGCTCGGTGCCACACGACGGGCAGTGCGTGGGCATCACGAACTCGATCTCGCTGCCGTCGCGCAGTTCGACGACGGGGCCGACGATCTCCGGGATCACGTCGCCCGCCTTGCGCAGCACGACGGTGTCCCCGATCAGGACGCCCTTGCGTTTGACCTCGGAGCCGTTGTGCAGAGTGGCCATCTCGACGGTGGAACCGGCGACCTTCACCGGCTCCATCCGACCGAACGGGGTGACCCGCCCGGTGCGTCCGACGTTGACCTCGATCGCGAGGAGCTTGGTGTTGACCTCCTCCGGCGGGTACTTGTACGCGATGGCCCACCGTGGCGCCCGCGACGTGGAACCCAACCGGCGCTGCAGGTCCCACCGGTCGACCTTGACCACGACACCGTCGATCTCGTGCACGAGCTCGGGGCTGTGCCGGTGCTCGCCGTAGTGGTCGATGAACTTCTGAACTTCCGTCAGATCCTTGGCCACCGTGGCCGTCGCCGCCACCGGGAGTCCCCAGGCCTTCAGTTGGGCGTAGACCTCGGACTGTCGCTCGACGGACAACCCCTCCGCGGCCCCGACGCCGTGGATGACCATCTGCAGGTTGCGGGACGCGGTGACGCGTGGATCCTTCTGCCGCAACGACCCGGCTGCGGTGTTGCGCGGGTTGGCGAACGGCGCCTTCCCCGCCTCGACCAGCGAGGCGTTGAGGGCCTCGAATCCCGCTACCGGGAAGAAAACCTCGCCACGCACCTCCAACAACGCCGGGATCGGGCCACCGGCAGGGTCGAGCCGGTCCGGGACGCCGATGACCGACCGCACGTTGGGCGTGACGTCCTCGCCTGTACGACCGTCGCCGCGGGTGGCGGCGCGGATCAGACGGCCTGTCTCGTACACGAGCGCGACGGCCAGACCGTCGACCTTCAACTCGCACAGGTACTCCGCACCCGCGCCGACCTCACGCTCGACCCGCTCGGCCCAGGCCGCCAACTCCTCCGCGGAGAAGGCGTTGTCCAAGCTCATCATTCGCTCGAGGTGATCGACGGCCGCGAAGTCCGTGTTGATCACGGAGCCGACCTTTTGTGACGGAGACTCAGGTGTACGGAGGGACGGGTGGGCCTCCTCGAGCGCAAGCAGTTCGCGCATGAGCCTGTCGTACTCGGCGTCGGACAAGGTCGGACGGTCGAGCACGTGATACCGGTACAGGGCGTCGTTGAGGTCCTGGGACAGCTCCGCGTGGCGAGTCGCCGCGGCAGCAGGAATGTCGCTCTGGGTGCTGATCTCAGTCATGCCGTGCCCATTTTCGCTCGGGCTCCTCACTCGTTCCTCGCGCTGGACCGATATCGCTCGGGCTCCTCACTCGTCCCTCGGTCGTCGCGCTCGCTCTGCTGCGCTCACTCACTTGCAAGCTCCGCGAGGTGATCCGCCGCCTCGAGGCATCGCGTGGTCGCCGCCTTGGCGTATTGGGGTGAGGCGCCCGCCATTCCGCAGGTGGGCGTGACGACGACGTCCGCCAGTGTCTTCGTGGGGAGCCCCAACCGATGCCAGAGCAGCCGCACCGGATCGGCAGCGATGGCAGCGCTGGGCAGCGTGGTGTCGACGGGCGGGATGACGCCGGCAAGCAGGATCCCGCCGTCCTCGATGTACTCCCCCATGGCGTCCTCGTCCACGTCGAAGGACATGTCGAGGGACAGCCCGGCCACGCCGGCTCGGTGCAGCAGCGCGATCGGGGTGCCTGCAGCGCAGGAGTGGACGATGACTGCCGCTCCGACGGCGGCGAGCTCACGCACGATGGTGGCCAGCGCGCTCTCCACGACGTGTTCCTCGACCGCGGCGAGCTTGCCGAAGCCGCTCGCCGTGCGCACGCCGCCGCGCACCACGTTCAGCAGGGACGGCTCGTCGAGCTGGATGACGACGCGGTCGTTCGCCGGCAACCGCTTGCGGGTCTCCGCGACGAGGTTGCGCAGCCCGTCAGCCAAGGAGGAGGCGATGTCGCGACAGGCACCCGGGTCGGACAGGGCCTTGTCGCCGTGGCGCAGTTCCACACTGGCGGCGATGGTCCACGGACCGGCAACGGCGACCTTGAACATCCCCTCGTACCCCTGGCCGCGCTCCTCGATCGCGTCGAAGTCCTCATCGAGAAAGCTCAGGGCGCGACGGCTGTCCTTGCCCGGGTGCTCGGCGAACCGCCATCCACTGGGCGCGACGGACGCATGCAACTCGGTGAGCACGCCCACCGCGCGCCCGATCATGTCCGCCCCGGGCCCGCGTGCGGGCAACTCCGGCAGGTACGCCAACCGCGGGAGCATCTGCAGCGGCAAGGCAGCCGCCTCCCGTGCAGCGGTTCCGGGTAACGATCCGATCCCCGTCGCGGTGGCGGGAGGCAGGGTCATCGCGATGGCGGGGGGCATGCCCTGAGGTTATCCAGCGCCACTGACAAGCTGTTGCGTCCGACGCCTGGCGTCCGGTGGGCCCCGCAACGTCGGACGTAAGGGGTCAGGCAGTGGTCGTGATGGTGGCGGAGCCGAGGACCCGGGTGCCGACATAGAACGCGGCGGCCTGACCGGGGGCGACGCCCCGGATGGGCTCGTCGAAGCGCACGTGGACCTCGCCGCCGGAAGGGGTCACCCGGGCCGGGACAGCCTCGCCGTGGGCGCGGATCTGAACGAGCGCGGCGAACTCGTCCTGGGGCGGCGGCGCGCACCAGCGGGGGCGGTCGGCGCGGAGCTCGCGGACCTCGAGGTGCTCGGCCGGGCCGACGAGCACCGTGCCGGAGACGGGCTCGATATCGAGCACGTACCGCGGACGACCGTCGGCGGCGGGGGTGCCGATGCGCAGACCCTTGCGCTGCCCGACCGTGAAGCCGTAGCTGCCCGAATGGGTGCCGAGCACGGTGCCGTCGGTGTCGCGGATCTCACCGGGGCGGTCCCCCAGGCGCTGCCGGAGGAACCCGGCGGTGTCGCCGTCGGCGATGAAGCAGATGTCGTGGCTGTCCGGCTTGGTGGCGACGGCGAGCCCGCGGGCCTCGGCCTGCGCGCGTACTTCGGTCTTGTGGGAATCGCCGAGCGGGAACATGGCCTGCGCGACCTGGTCGGCATCGAGCACCGCGAGGACGTAGGACTGGTCCTTGTCCGGGTCGACGGCGCGGTGCATCTCGCGACCGGAAGGACCGTCGACGAGCCGCGCGTAGTGCCCGGTGCAGACGGCGTCGAAGCCCAGGGCGAGGGCCTTGTCGAGCACCGCGGCGAACTTGATGGACTCGTTGCAGCGCAGGCACGGGTTCGGGGTGCGGCCGGCCGCATACTCGGCCACGAAGTCGTCGACGACCTCCGCCCGGAACTCCTCGGCCAGATCCCAGACGTAGAAGGGGATCCCGAGCACGTCGGCCGAGCGCCGCGCATCGCGCGCGTCCTCGGCGCTGCAGCAGCCCCGCGACCCGGTCCGGAACGCGGCCGGGTTCTGACTCAGCGCCAGGTGGACACCCGTCACGTCGTGCCCGGCCTCGACGGCCCGGGCCGCGGCCACGGCCGAGTCGACTCCACCGGACATCGCCGCGAGAACCCGCAGCGCAGTCCCCGCATTCAATCGCTCGGGCTCCTCACTCGTTCCTCGCTCGTCGCGCTGGCTCATCGTCGACCGGCGGCGACGGCTCCCGCACGTCGCGCCCGCTCCACCACCGCGGGCAGGGCGTCCAGGAAGGCGTCGACGTCGTCCTGGGTCGAGGTGTGCCCGAGGGACAGGCGCAGCGAGCTGCGGGCCTGCTCCTCGTCGGATCCCATCGCCAGCAGCACGTGGCTGGGGCGCGCGATGCCCGCCGAACAGGCCGACCCGGTCGAGCAGGCAATGTTGCGGGCGTCGAGCAGCATCAGCAGCGAGTCGCCCTCGCAGCCGGGGAAGGAGAAGTGCGCGTTGCCGGGCAGCCGGTGCACCGGATCTCCGTTGTAGCGGGCATCGGGGACCGCGGTCAGCACACCCTCGGTGAGCTTGTCGCGCAACCGGGCCAGGCGGGCTGCCCGGCCGGTCCGGTCGGTGCCGACGACGGCAGCCGCCGTGGCGAAGCCGACGATGCCCGGGGCATTCAAGGTGCCGGAGTGCACGTCGCGCTCCTGACCGCCGCCGTGCAGCAGCGGAATGGGCACCAGGCCGCGGGCGAGCACGAGGGCCCCGACACCGACGGGGCCGCCGATCTTGTGGCTGGTCACCGAGACCGCGTCCGCCCCGCTCACCGCGAAGTCCACGTCGACCGACCCGAACGCCTGCACCGCGTCGGTGTGGATCGGGATCTCGAAGGAGTGCGCGACCTCGACCAGGTCGGTGATCGGCTGGATCGTGCCGACCTCGTTGTTGGCCCACATGACCGAGACGAGCGCGACGGAGTCCGGGTCGCGGGCGATCGCGGCGCGCAGTGTCTCCGGGTCCAGGCGCCCGAGCTCATCGACCGGGAGGATCTCCAGCTCACCGCCCTGGGTCGTCGCCAACCACTCGGCGGGATCGAGCACGGCATGGTGCTCGACGGCGCTGATCAGGATCCGACGACGCCGCGGGTCCTCGGCGTGGCGGGCCCAGAACATGCCCTTGAGTGCGATGTTGTCCGACTCGGTCCCGCCCGAGGTGAACACGATCTCGCCGGGTCGGGCGCCGAGCACGGCGGCGATGGTCTCGCGGGACTCCTCGACCACCCGACGCGCGGCCCGACCGGGGCCGTGCAGCGACGAGGGGTTGCCGACGGACGCGAGGACCTCGGTCATCGCGGTCAACGCCTGCGGGAGGATCGGCGTCGTCGCCGCGTGGTCCAGGTACGTCATCGCAGCTCAGGGTAGCCCGCGCCCCGACGTGACCGATGTCGGGAAACCGCCGGCGAGCTGAGGGCCCGGGACACCCTCGCGTGCTCGAACAATCCCGATAGCGCAGTTGAACACCGATGTTGATCTTAAAACCGGTGTTCAACTGCGCTATCGGGTGGATTCAGGGGCGGGGAGAGCGGTCCCGGGGGGCGGCGGCTCAGAAGGGCCGGACGCCCGGGCTGAGCAGGGGCGTGGTGTCGCCACGGCGGCGGTGGGTGTCGCGGTCGACGACCTCGAGCCCGACGACGTTCCAGCAGGGCAGACCGGCCGATTCACGGTGCTCTTCCCACAGCTTCTCGGCCATGGCGAGCGCCTCGTGGACGTCGTCCGCCTCTTCCCAGTACCGCACCTCGGCGCGGTCGGTGGCGTAGCGACCGGACAGCAGGAAGGGGTGGTCGACCGACAGCTGCTCGAGGCCTCTGCGGACCTTCTCCGGCACCGCTGACGGACCGGCGACGGTCACTGTGACGTGCCAGAGACGGTCTTCGTTGACCCCGCCCATCAGCCGTCGCCCTTCTCGCTCAACAGCACCAGGTCGTCCCGGTGGACAACCTCCCGCTCGTAGGCGGGACCCAGTTCCGCGGCGAGCTCCCGTGTGGAGCGCCCCATCAGGCCCGGTAGTTCTGTCGCGTCAAAGTTGACCAGCCCGCGGGCCACCGCGTGGCCAGTTTCGTCCAACAAGTCCACGGGATCACCCGCGACGAAGGTGCCGGTCACTCCGGTCAGCCCGGCGGGAAGCAGTGACTTACGGCGTACGACCACGGCCTGCACGGCGCCGGCGTCCAGGCGCAGGGCGCCGCGGGAGCTGGCCGCGTGCGCGAGCCAGAGCAGCCGGGTGGGCACCCGGTGGCCCGTGGGGCGGAACAGCGTGCCGACGGCCTCCCCGGCCAGTGCGGCCTCCGCGGACGGGGCCGCGGTGAGCACCACCGGAACCCCCGCGGTGGTCGCGATGCGCGCCGCCTCGACCTTGGTGCTCATGCCGCCGGTGCCGACGCCGGCGGCGCCGGACCGGCCCAGGTCGACGCCCTCGAGGTCCGCCGGGCCGCTGACCTCGGCGATGCGCCGGGCCTCGCCGCGGCTCGGGTCGCCGTCGTAGAGCCCGTCGACGTCGGAGAGCAGCACCAGCAGATCGGCGTGCACCAGATGCGCCACCAGGGCGGCGAGGCGGTCGTTGTCCCCGAAGCGGATCTCGTCGGTGGCGACGGTGTCGTTCTCGTTGACGACCGGGACGGTGCCCATCTCCAGCAGCCGGTACAGGGTGCGTTGGGCGTTGCGGTAGTGCGCACGCCGGATGACGTCGTCGAGGGTGAGCAGCACCTGACCGACAGTCAGATCGTAACGGTGGAAGGAATGTGTGTATCGAGCGATGAGCAGACCCTGCCCGACGCTGGCCGCTGCCTGCTGGGTGGCGAGGTCACGCGGGCGGCGGGCCAGCCCGAGCGGGGCCAACCCCGCGGCGATCGCGCCGGAGGACACCAGGACGATCTCGCGGCCGGCTGTGCGGGCCTTGGCCAGGGTGTCCACGAGCGCGTCGACGCGGGCGGCGTCCAACCCGCCGGCAGCCGTGGTCAGCGAGGACGACCCGACCTTGACGACGATCCGCCGGGCGCCCATCACCTCGTCACGCGCCATCCCTACCGGCCTTCCAGGCGCAGATCGGTGCCGCGACGGCCGTGCAGGTGCTCACCGCCGGCTTCGATCGTGGGCTCCCAGTCGAACACGACGGCCTCGGGGTCGTGCAGCGAGCGCCCACCGATGACCACGGGGTCCCCTGCACGCGCGCCCTTCTTGAAGAGTTCGGCCTCGACACCGAGCCGCGCGAAGCGGTCGGCGAGATAGCCGACAGCTTCGGGGTTGCTGAAGTTGGTCTGGCGCACCCAGCGGCGCGGCTTCTCCCCCAGCACCACGTACGCAGGCTCTCCGTCGATCTCCGAGAGTGTGACGGTGAATCCCGTGTCGACCGCTCGCGGGCGCAACAGGATGCGGGCGGGCTCCAGCGGCGGGGCGGTGGCTCGATGCGCCTCGACCAGTTCGGCCATGGCGAAACCCAGCGCGCGCAACCCGGCGTGGCTCACCGCACTGACCGGGAAGACCCGCAGCCCGCGCGCCTCCAGGTCCTCGGTGACCAGTTCGGCCAGGCCGGCGCCGTCGGGCAGGTCGGTCTTGTTCAGCGCGATCAGGCGGGGTCGGTCGAGCAGGCCGCCGTAGGCCGCCAGTTCCTTCTCGATGACGTCCAGGTCGCTGATCGGGTCGCGTCCGGGATCGAGCGTGCCGCAGTCCAGGACGTGCACCAGCACCGAGCACCGTTCGACGTGGCGTAGGAACTCGAGGCCGAGGCCCTTGCCGTCGCTTGCGCCGGGGATCAGGCCGGGCACGTCGGCGACGGTGAACCGGGTGTTGCCGGCCTCCACCACGCCGAGGTTGGGGATCAGGGTCGTGAACGGGTAATCGGCGATCTTCGGCCGGGCCGCGGAGATCGCGGCGATCAGCGACGACTTGCCCGCGCTGGGGTAGCCGACGAGCGCGACGTCGGCGACCGACTTGAGCTCGAGCTGGATGGAGGCGGACTCCCCCGGCTCGCCGAGCAGGGCGAAGCCGGGCGCCTTGCGCTTGTTCGAGGCCAGCGCGGCGTTGCCGAGACCGCCGTGTCCGCCCTGGGCGAGGACGAAGCGGGCACCCTCGCCGACCATGTCCACGATCAGGGTGCCGTCCAGCGAGGTCACCAGCGTGCCGTCGGGGACGGCGAGCACGACGTCCTTGCCGTCGGCCCCGAAGCGGTTCGAGCCCTCGCCGGGCCTGCCCGCGCCTGCCTTGCGGTGCGGCGAGTGGTGGTAGTCGAGCAACGTGGTCACGCTCTGGTCGACGACCAGGATCACGTCGCCGCCGCGACCGCCGTTGCCGCCGTCCGGACCGCCGAGCGGCCGGAACTTCTCCCGGTGAATGGATGCGCAGCCGTGGCCACCGTCTCCGGCAGCGACGTGCAGGACCACCCGATCGACAAACGTCGTCATGGACGACCCCCAGACATACGTCGAGTGTGCACTCAGTCCCACCGAATCGACTGAAACGGCGTTACCAACTGCACACTCGACTGAAAAGCAGCTGATTGATCTCCGCGAGGGTTCTACTCCGCGGGGACGATGTTCACGACGCGGCGACCGCGACGCGAACCGAACTCCACCGCGCCCGCGGCGAGCGCGAACAGAGTGTCGTCGCCACCACGGCCCACGAGGTTGCCGGGGTGGAAGTGGGTGCCGCGCTGGCGGACGATGATCTCGCCGGCGTTGACCTTCTGGCCGCCGAAGCGCTTGACGCCCAGACGCTGCGCATTCGAGTCACGACCGTTGCGGGTCGAGGATGCGCCCTTTTTGTGTGCCATGTGTCTGTGTCCTACTTCTCGACGGCGGTGAGCTTGACGCGCGACGGCAAGGTGCGCCGCTGATGCGTCCTACTTCTCGATGGAGGTGATCTTGACGCGGGTCAGCTTCGAGCGGTGACCCTGCCGAACGCGGTGACCCGACTTGTTCTTGTAGTGGATCATCTCGATCTTCGGTCCCTTGGTGTGCTCCAGGACCTCAGCGGTGACCTTGACCTTCGCGAGCGCGGCAGCGTCACTGGTGACGGTCGCGCCGTCCACCAGGAGCACCGCGGGCAGCGCGAGGGTAGTACCGGGCTTGCCGTCGACGCGGTCGACCTCGAACTCATCGCCGGTGGCGACCTTTTCCTGGCGGCCGCCGGCCTTCACGATCGCGTACACCGGGCACTCTTTTCGTTGACTACGGACATGGTGCAACCCCCGGCGCGTGAGCGCCGACGGGTCAGGCTACAGGGGCGAAGGCGTCAGGCTCAAACCGGCACGTGTTCGCTGTCGGCGTCCTGCTCCTCGGGCGCCGCGGTTTCCTCGACCTCGGCGGCGTCGCGCTGGTGCACCACGCTCGCGTCGGAGTTCTCCTCGGCCTCGACCTCGGCTTCAGGGGCCGTCTCCTCGGTCTCGCCCTCCGCGGTGGCCTCGACGGCACCCTCACCGCTGCCGACGCCACCACCCCGACCGCGACGGCGACGCCCGGACCGGCTGCGCGGGGCTGCGGTCTCGTCGGTCGTGGCCTCGGTGTCGGTGTCGGCCTCGCCGTCGGCTGCGGCCTTCTCCCGCGCGGCCGCGGACGGCGGCGTGGGCCTGGGCCTGCCGGGGCGGTCGTGGTCGTCGGTGCGGACCATGTGCCCGCGGCCGTTGCAGTGCTCGCAGGTGGACGAGAACGCCTCCAGCAGGCCCTGCCCGATGCGCTTGCGGGTCATCTGGACCAGGCCCAGCGAGGTGACCTCGGCGACCTGGTGCTTGGTGCGGTCCCGGCCCAGGCACTCGACGAGGCGCCGGAGCACCAACTCACGGTTGTTCTCGAGCACCATGTCGATGAAGTCGACGACGATGATCCCGCCGATGTCGCGCAACCGGAGCTGGCGCACGATCTCCTCGGCGGCCTCGAGGTTGTTCCGCGTGACGGTCTCCTCGAGGTTGCCCCCGGAACCGGTGAACTTGCCGGTGTTGACGTCGACGACGGTCATCGCCTCGGTGCGGTCGATGACCAGGGAGCCGCCCGAGGGCAGCCACACCTTGCGATCCAACGCCTTGAGGATCTGTTCGTCGACGCGGTGCTCGGCGAACACGTCCTTGTTCTGGCTCCACTTGGACAGCCGCGGGGCCAGGTCCGGGGCGACGTACTCCAGGTACTCGGAGATCTCCGTCCAGGCGATCTCGCCGGAGACGACCAGCTTGGTGAAGTCCTCGTTGAAGACGTCTCGCACGACGCGCGTGGTCAGGTCCGGCTCACCCAGCAGCAGGGCCGGGGCGTTGGCCGTCTTGGCCTTCGCGCTGATCTTTTCCCACTGCGCCGCCAGCCGCTCGACGTCGCGACGCAGTTCGTCCTCCGAGGCGCCCTCGGCGGCGGTGCGCACGATGACGCCCGCGTCGGAGGGGACGACCTGGCGCAGGATGTTCTTCAGCCGGGTCCGCTCGGTGTCGGGCAGCTTGCGGCTGATCCCCGTCATCGACGACTCGGGCACGTAGACCAGGTATCGGCCGGGCAGCGAGACCTGGCTGGTCAGCCGGGCACCCTTGTGGCCCATCGGGTCCTTGGTGACCTGCACCAGGACCGACTGCCCGGACTTCAGGGCGTGCTCGATGCGCTTGGGCTGGCCCTCGAGGCCGTCGAAGTTGACCTCACCGGCGTAGAGCACGGCGTTGCGGCCCTTGCCGATGTCGACGAAGGCGGCCTCCATCGACGGCAGGACGTTCTGCACGCGGCCGAGGAAGACGTCGCCCATCAGCGAGGAGGTCTCGCGCTTGTTCACGTAGTGCTCGACCAGCACGCCGTCCTCGAGCACCGCGATCTGGGTGCGCTCGGTGGACTGGCGAACGATCATGACCCGCTCGACGGCCTCACGGCGGGCCAGGAACTCGGACTCGGTCAGGATCGGCACCCGCCGGCGACCGGCTTCGCGGCCCTCCCGGCGACGCTGCTTCTTGGCCTCCAGGCGGGTCGAACCGCGGACCGCGGTGACCTCGTTGTCGCCACCGCCACCGCCCGCACCACTGCGGTTACGGACGCGGGTGACGGTCTGGATGGGATCGTCCGGCGAGGAGTCGCCGTCCTCACCCTTGCGGCGGCGACGCCGCCGCCGGCGCGAACCGGGAGCGTCGCCGTCCCCGTCACCCTCACCGTCGGGGTCACCTCCGGCGTCGGAATCGGCGCCGGAGGTCTCTGCCTCGGGACCGTCGTCGTCGCCCTCACCCTCGGGGCGACCGGAGCGGCCCCGGCGACCGCGACCGCCACGGCGGCGACGGCGGCGACGGGCGGCACCGGCCTCGCCATCGTCGCCGTCCTCGTCCTCGGAGGCGGCGTCCGGGTCGAGGTCGGTCAGATCGTCGTCGTCGTCGGTCTTGGCGGGCGCCGCCTTCTTGGCAGCGGCGCCACCGCGAGCGCGGGACCGTGTGCGGGGACCCTGCGCCTGGTCGGCGTCGGCGGCCTCGCCGGGTTCGTCCGCGCTCTGCGCGGTCCCCTCGTCGTCGTCGGCGCCCGGTTCGCCCGCGGGGCGACCGGCGACCCGGCGACGACGCGCACGGGTGGGAACCTCGGCCTCCGGCGCCTGGAAGAGCAGCGCCGTGGGCGGAGCCGCCAGCTTGGCGGCCTTCGTCTCCTCGGCCTCCTCCTCGGCGTCCTCGTCGGTGGCCTCAACCTCGACCTCAGGTTCGGGCTTCGCGGCTCGCTTGCGGGTGCGACGGGCCGGGGCCTTCCCTGCCGGCGCGTCCTCGGCCGCGGGAGCCTCGACGGCCTCCTTGGCGGCTTCCTCGGGGGCCGGCTCAGCGGCGGCAGCCTTCTTACGGGTGCGGGTGCGGGTGGCCGGAGCCTCCCCCTTGGCGCCCTTCGCCGCAGCCTGCTTGGCCGGAGCGGCCTTGGCGGGAGCCTCGGCCTTCACCTCAGCCTTGGTCGCAGGCTCGGGGGTGGTGCTGGGTTCGACCGGCGGGCCGGCGGGGCGCCCGGCTGCCCGGCGCCGACGGGGCGCGGGTGAGGGAGCTTCGGTGGTTCTGTCCTGGGGCTCGTCATCGAGCATGGTGTGCGTCTGCCGTTCCGGTTCCCGGGCGCAGCCGGAGCGGCGCCGCGCGGGACCTTCATTCGGTCCGCCGAGCGGTGGGTCGCCGCCCGACGAAGGATCCAGTACCCGGTCCGATCGGCACCTAGCCGGGCGGCCGGAATGTGTTCCGCTCCTGCGCGCCTGGTCGGCGGCGGAGCGGTGTGGCCAGTCGGTGAGGAGCAAGCCCCTCGGGTGAAACCGACGGCGCGGTGACGGTGAGTTGACTCACCGAACCTGCGCGGGCCTGTCGATCCCAGAACGTTCCGTCAGCCGGATCGATCCGGAGTCAGCGGGTCGTGCACCGCACCGGAGACCTCGTCGAGCAGACCTTGCGCCAGCCGTGTCACCCGGGGAGGGTGCGGCGGCGTCAGATCCGCGACTCGGAGCAGTCCGGTGAGGACGTCGTCGGGTCGTACGGCGGGTGTGACGTGTCGTACAACCATCTGCAGTATCGCACAGGGCGCCGACTCCTCGGTCCCGCCACGCTCGCCGGACCCCTCGGACGGCCCTACCTCCGCCGACAGGACCGCCGAGCGCGCGTCGAAGCGCCGCAGCCCGTTTTTGGTCATGCGCTCGACCTCGACCTCGCTCGCGGCCAGGAACGCCTCGACGGCCTTCCGCGCGGTCGCCTCGGGGACGTCGTCGAGCACGATCCGCCAGACCGAGGCCTCCAGGCGGTCCGCGAGCGCTCCCCGGCGGATTCCACGACCTCCAACACGTCCAGGCCGGGGGGCAGGGCCTGATCCAGCGCCGCCCGGATCGCCTCCGGGTCGCGGCGCTCACTCAGGCCGATCTCCAGGTACTCGGCCTCGCTCTCGGTGCCGGTGGAGGCGGCGTTGGCGTAGGAGACCTTGGGGTGCGGGCTGAACCCCGCCGAATACGCGATGGGGACGTTCGCCCGGCGGATCGCCCGTTCGAACGCGCGCTGGAAGTCGCGGTGGCTGGTGAACCGCAGCCGTCCGCGCTTGGCGTAGCGCAGCCGCAGCTTCTGGACGGTCGGCGGGGGCGGCGGGCCGTCGGGACTCTTGGCTGCCATCTCAGACGATGGACAGCGGCAGGAGCGTACGGCCGGTGGGCCCGATCTGGATCTCGGTGCCCATCTCACCGCACACGCCACAGTCGTAACAGCCTTCCCAGCGGCAGTCCTCGACGTCGGCGCTGTCCGCGTTGAGGGACTCCTGCCAGTCCGCCCAGAGCCAGCTCCGGTCCAGCCCGGCGTCGAGGTGGTCCCAGGGCAGGACCTCGGCCTCGTCGCGCTCGCGGGTGGTGAACCAGTCGACGTCGACCCCGGTGCCCTCGAGCTCGGCGGCGGCGCAATCCATCCAGCGTTGATAGGAGAAGTGCTCGCTCCAGCCGTCGAAGCGGCCGCCGTCGCGCCAGACCGCCTCGATGACCTTGCCGACCCGGCGGTCACCGCGGGAGAGCAGTCCTTCGACGATGCCCGGCTTGCCGTCGTGGTACCGGAAGCCGATCGCCTTGCCGTACTGCCGGTCGTTGCGCAGCACGTCCCGGAGCTTCTTGAGCCGGGCGTCGGTGGTCTCGGCGTCGAGCTGCGCCGCCCACTGGAACGGGGTCTGCGGCTTGGGCACGAACCCACCGATGGAGACCGTGCAGCGGATGTCGCGGGTGCCGGTGGCGTCGCGCCCGGCCTGGATGACCCGGCGCGCCAGCTCGGCGATCTGCAGGACGTCCTCGTCGGTCTCGGTGGGCAGACCGCACATGAAGTAGAGCTTCACCTGGCGCCAGCCGTGCTCGTAGGCGGTGCTGACGGTCCGGATGAGGTCTTCCTCGGTGACCATCTTGTTGATCACTTTGCGCATCCGCTCGCTGCCGCCCTCGGGGGCGAAGGTCAGCCCGGAGCGGCGGCCGTTGCGGGTCAGCTCCTCGGCGAGGGTCACGTTGAACGCGTCCACGCGGGTCGACGGGAGCGAGAGCCCGATCTTGTCCTGCTCGTAGCGGTCGGCCAGG
The DNA here is from genome assembly GCA_963703165.1 of uncultured Actinomycetota bacterium. Lineage (GTDB taxonomy): Bacteria > Actinomycetota > Actinomycetes > Sporichthyales > Sporichthyaceae > JBQTKD01. Next base: position 4,271,912 of record OY969798.1, on the reverse strand, counting down.
CCCTTGGCGATGTCCCCGATCTCGGAGTGGTCGGCGCTGCTCAGGGAAAGGAGCCCGACCTCCTCGAAACCGGTGTTCGCCAGCCCCACGCGGACCATCTCGCCGATGGAGCCGATGCTGCGCTCGCGGACCGGGCGGGTGATCATCCCTGCCTGGCAGAAGCGGCAGCCGCGGGTGCAGCCGCGGAAGATCTCGACGCTGAATCGCTCGTGGACGGTCTCGGCCAGCGGCACCAGCAGCTTGCGCGGGTACGGCCAGGAGTCGAGGTCCATCACCGTGTGCTTGCTGATGCGCGGAGGGATGCCCGGCCGGTTGGGCTTGATCGACGCGATCGCCAGGTCCTCGCCGTACACAACGTCGTAGAAGCGCGGGACGTAGACACCGCCACCGGCGGCCAGACGCGCGAGGACCTCGTCGCGACCCCCGGGGACCCCTCGGCCTTCCACTCGCGGATGACCTCGGTGATCGCCAGCGCGATCTCCTCCCCGTCGCCCAGCACGGCGGCGTCGAGGTAGTCGGCGATGGGCTCGGGGTTGAACGCGGAGTGCCCACCGGCGATCACCAGCGGGTGGTCGTCGGTGCGCTCGGCGGAGAGCAGCGGGACGCCGGCCAGGTCCAGGGCATTGAGCAGGTTCGTGTAGCCCAGTTCGGTGGAGAAGCTGACGCCGAGCACGTCGAAGGCGGACACCGGCCGGTGCGCATCGACGGTGAACTGCGGGACAGCGTGCTCCCGCATCAACGCCTCGAGGTCCGGCCAGACCGCATACGTGCGCTCGGCGAGGACCCCCTCACGCTCGTTCAGCACCTCGTAGAGGATCTGCACGCCCTGGTTGGGCAGCCCGACCTCGTAGGCGTCGGGGTACATGAGGCACCAGCGGACCTGGGCGTCGTCCCAGTCCTTGACGCACGCGTTCAGCTCGCCGCCGATGTATTGCACGGGCTTCTGCACACGCGGCAGCAGCGGCTCGAGGCGCGGGAACAGGGACTGGACGGGCACGGTGAACGACGCTTTCTCAGACGACGGCGGTGCTGGTCAGGGTATCCCGGCTGGGCTGCCGAGCCCGGACGTGCGGAGGCTAGGCCTCTTCGAAGACGACGTCTCGCTCAGGCGTCACCTTGCGCTTCGCGGCGGCGATCGCGCGCACGGCCTTGCCAGGCTCGGGCACCACTCCGCGCTCGTACATCTTGATCAACGCCTGGGCAGCCATGATCTGGGCGCGCGTCACCTTGATGACCTTGGGCACCTAATCCGCCTCCTCGACCAGATCTTCTTCAGCGTAACTGTCCTTCGCCGAACTGATCACGGAAGCAAAGATCGCAGCGACGATCGGCTCGTCGGCTCGTTGAACCAGCGCAGAGTCCGTCAGCGCCTCCAAGGTGGCAATCCCCACCACGCCGCGCGCCCCCTGCTCTGAGGCGAGCTCAGCCGCCCACCGGAGCAGACGCATCGTCTCCTCGCGCTGCCATCGGACGTCCAGATCCCGGGCGTCACGTCGCGACAGCACCTGCCCGGCCACCGAGCCCGCGAAGGCGAGCAGCGGGATACCCAGCGCGGCTGCCGCGCCGAGCCAGAGCGGAAGTTGGTCCGCCATGACGCGGACCGTAGATCTCGGGTCCGACAATTCCTGCTTGACCCTGCACCGGCTTCAGGGTCGACCATCACAGTCATGACGAGCCTCCTGGACCGCTACACGGCCGCCCACAACGCCCGCGACCTCGAGGCGACGTTGGCCTGCTTCACCGACGACATCGACTACCAGGACATCTTCTTCGGCGACTTTCACGGGCCGGAGGCGCTGAGCGGCATGTTCGAGCGCACGTGGGCCGAATCGGCGGAGCACACCTGGACGATCACCCGGAGTCTCGTGACACCCGAGGCGATCGTCGCGGAGTGGGACTTCGACTACACCGTGTCCGACACCGTGCTTTCGGGCGGCGGGCGGCGGCTGGCCTTCCCCGGGGTGTCGTGGTTCGAGCTCCGCGGCGAGAAGTGTTGGCGTTACCGGGAGTTCTTCGACCGGGCCGCCACGCTGCACGCCCAGGGCATCCCGGCGGAGGCGGTGGCCACGATCGTCTCCCGGCGCAGCACGGTGCGCGTCGTGGAGCCCCCGCGGGGATGAGGCAGGCTGCGGTCGTGGACCTGCTGATCGGTGAGTTCGCGCGGCGCTGCCGGCTCCCGGTCTCCACGTTGCGCTACTACGACCGCATCGGGCTGCTCACGCCGGCCACGGTGGACGAGAGCAGCGGATACCGGCGGTATCACCCGGATCAGCTGGCGACCGCCGAACTGATCGCACGGCTGCGTGCGCTCGACGTCGCGCCCGCGCAGATCGCGGTGATCCTGGGCGGCGGGACGGACGCTGCGACGGCCCTGCAGCGGGAGCGCGACCGTGCAGCCGCCGAACTGGAACGTGACCGACGTCGGCTCGACGAACTCGACACCCTGGTGGCCGCCGAGTCGGCCTTTGAGTATCACGTCGAGGTGCTCGAACTGACGGAACGTCAGGTGACCGTCTGCGGGTACGGGGCGTCGTTCGACATCCTGGAGAAAGCTGTGCGCTCGGCGATCCGGGAGGTGCGCGCCAACCTCCGCACGAGCGGCCGGCGACGGATCGGACCGTGGGGCGCGACCTTCCCGCTGGATCTCTCCGACGAGGTCGACGGTCACGTCTTCACCGCCGTCGACGGCGACCCCGGACCGTTGCCCACGACGACACTGCCCGGCGGGTCCGCGGTGAGCACCGTGCATCACGGCGGCCTGGACTCCGTGGTCCTGGCCTACCTTTCGTTGTTCGCCGAGATCGACCGTCTCGGCGGCACACCGCAGGCCCCGGTGATCGAGGAATACCTGTCCCGTGAGCAGACCCGGGTGTCGATCCCGTTCACCCGCTAGCGCCCGGCAGGACGCTCGATCCGCGGCGTGGCCGGTGCTTGCACCGCGGGCTCGAGCGGGGCCGGGTCGACCGTCGCCGTGGCTGCCGGTGTGCGGTGCAGCAGGACGAAGTCCCCACGGGCGTCCACGTCGCGGAAGCCCGCGGTCCGCGCCGCAGCCAAGGCGGCTTCCTGCTTGTCCCAGGACCCGTACGGCCAGGGCCACGCGGCGCGGTCGACGAGGATCCAGTCCGGATCGGACAGCTGATGCGTCCAGCCGAAGATGCTGACCTTCGCGCGCCCGGTCAGCTGCGGGGCGAGGTTGTTCGACGTGGCGACGGTGGCGTCGTCGGGCAGCTGCGCCATGACCGCCTTGGCCTGCGCGACCCGCGGCTGCTCGGCCCACGCGCTCGGGCGCAGCGGGTTCGCCAGGAAGCTCGAGGGCAACAGCAGCGCGGTGGTGACCGCACACATCTGCAGTGCGAACCTGCGCAGCGCCGCACCGTCCGGGCCCAGTCGCACCATCGCGTGCACGAAGGCGGCGAACAGGATCGGCATCAGCACGAGGTTGTAGTGGTAGTGGCCGGTGAAGTAAGGCCAGTGATCGGAGTACAGACGCCACGCCAGCGTCGGCACCGCCAGCAATGCCAGGGGGGAACGCAGCGCCAGGAATCCGGTGATCGCGAACAGCAGGATCAGCAACTGCGCCTTGCTCTCCGGGTTCAGCATCCCGACGGTGAAGTGCTCCACCTGGCTGCCGAAGTTGCCCTCCCCGAACCCGACCTTGCCGGAGTGGTCGTAGCCGCCACCCGGGCGGTTGAGGTTCAGGATCAGGTAGGCCAGCCCCATCCCGACGAACCCGATCCCGATCGTGCACAGGCCGAGGACCCGGCGGCCGAGGTGCAGCCAGACCAACAGGCCGACGCCGATGACGGTCAGGCCGAGGTCCTCCTTGACCAGCAGCAGCGGCAACGCCCAGGCCACCGCGGCGCGGGCACGGCCCTGGCCCAGCGCACAGGCGCTGAACGCGAGCAGCGGGACCGCGAACGCGACCTCGTGGAAGGAGAACTCGACGGCGTGCGCCAGGCCCCAGGACAGCCCGTAGCCCAGCGCGACGACCACCGCGGTGTTGCGGTCCAGTGTCCGCTGGGCCCAGGTCGCGATCGGGACGACGGCGACGGCCAGCAGCGCGGCCTGGGCGACGATCAGAGTCACCGGCGAGGAGAACAGGACGTAGAAGGGCGCGAGCAGCAGCAGGATCGGTGAGAAGTGATTGCCCAGACGCGGATAGTCCGGGCCGAGCAGTTCGGCCGTCGGAAGATGCAGGCCCGCCCAGGACCGCACGTCCTGCTCGAAGATCCCCAGGTCGTACCCGAGGGTGCCGAGCTGGGTGTGGTCGCGGACGCCGGCCACCGTGTAGAGGACGAACAGCGCGAAGGCGGTGCCCCAGATCCAACGGACCGAATCGGGTGGGCGATGCCTCGAGCTGGTCGAGCTCGGCGCGGGCGGCGAGTCCGGGTCACGGCGGGGGGCGGGGACCCGGTCGCCCTCGGTCCTGCTCAGGACCTCACGACCAGCGAGCGGCTCCGTCGCCTCACCGTTCATGCGCACCCCCGCGTCCTGCACCCACCCACAGCGGACAGATCCGGACGGATCGGTCCCATTGGCGTCATGGTTGTCCGACTCGTGCCGGTACGGGTACCGCCGTCGGAGTGATGTCGCGCCGCTCGGTCGATTCGGCGCAGGACGGCGCCGGCTCGTTCCCCGGCCGGGGGCGCTGTGCGAGAGTCGGGACGTCGCAGCCAGGCGTCCCCGCCGGAGGAAAGCAATGTTCTACCCGCTCACCGTCACCGACTTCCTCGACCGCGCCGAGTCCGTCTACCCGGACCGGATCGCGATGGTGGACGAGCCGGATCAGCCCGCTCCCAGCCAGGGGTCGTTCACCTATCGGCAGCTGGGCGAGCTGGCCCGCGCACAGGCGGCGCGGCTCGACCAACTCGGGGTCGCGGCCGGCGGGCGGGTCGCCGTCATCTCGCAGAACAGCTCGCGGCTGTTCACCTCGTTCTTCGGGGTGTCCGGCTGGGGCCGGGTCCTCGTGCCGGTGAACTTCCGGCTGGCGCAGCCCGAGATCGACTTCATCATCGCCCACTCCGGTGCGGAGGTCGTCTACGCCGACCCGTCGCTCAAGGGCATGCTGGACGCCATCGACGCCCCTCACAAGTTCGTGCTCGGCGAGGACGACGCGCTGTACCTGCCGGACACCGAACCGCAGCCGTGGGCGAACCCGGACGAGGCGGCGACGGCCACCATCAACTACACCTCAGGCACCACCGCACGGCCCAAGGGCGTGCAACTGACGCACCGTAATCTCTGGCTGAACGCGAACATCTTCGGGCTGCACACCTCGATCAGCGACCGCGACGTCTACCTGCACACGCTGCCGATGTTCCACTGCAACGGCTGGGGCATGCCCTACGGATTGACCGGCATGGGCGCCAAGCAGGTGGTGATCCGTCAGATCGACGGGATGGAGATCCTGCGCCGGATCGCCGAGCACGGCGTGACCCTGATGTGCGCGGCCCCCGCGGTGGTCAACGCGGTGCTCGAGGCACTGCCGAAGTGGGACGGTCCGGTGCCGGGGCGCGACCAGTTGCGCATCGTCTGCGCCGGGGCTCCGCCGCCCACCCGCACCATCGAGCGCGTGCTCGAGGAGTTGGGATGGGAGTTCATCCAGATCTACGGCCTCACCGAGACCTCGCCGCTGCTGACCATCAACCGGATGCGTTCTGAGTGGGACGACCTGCCCCTGCCGGAACGGGCGAGCCGGTTGGTCCGCGCCGGGGTGCCGGCCGTCGGGGTACGGCTGCGGATCGACGACGAGGGCGAGGTCATCGCCCAGTCCAACCACAACCTCGACGGGTACTGGGAACTGCCGGAGGAGACCGCCACCGCGCAGGCCGACAACTGGTTCCACACCGGCGACGGCGGATACCTCGACGACGAGGGCTATCTGGTCATCGCCGACCGCAAGAAGGACGTCATCATCACCGGCGGGGAGAACGTGTCCTCCATCGAGGTCGAGGACGCGTTAACCTCCCACCCCGCAGTGCGGGAGGTGGCCGTGATCGGCATCCCCGACGACAAGTGGGGTGAACTGGTGACCGCCCTGGTCGTGCTCGAGGACCCCTCGGTCACCGCCGAGGACCTGATCGCGCACTGCCGCACCCGCCTCGCGGGCTACAAGTGCCCCAAGCGCGTCGACTTCGTCCCGGAACTCGCCCGCACCGCCACCGGCAAGCTCCAGAAGTTCAAGCTGCGCGAGCCCTACTGGGCCGACCACGAACGCCAGGTGAATTAAATGGCGCGCTCCGCGCGCGAACGGTCGTGCCGTGCCGTCACTCTCACCAGAAATACAAGGCCTACCTCGAACTGACGCGCTCCGCGCGCGAACGGTCGTGCCGTGCTGTCCTCACCCGTGCGGCGCAATGCCGGGCGGGGAGAGCCTGCAGGTCCATACGTTGTGTGCCGGATCGTCCGAATTGTCGGCACACGCGAGGTCCTGCCATGAGTCTCGGAACAGACCTGCCCACCGCCGCGCGTCATCGCCGCGCGCAATCGGATCTGCACCTCCCTCGGCAGCGCACGTCGCCGGATCAACCCGTCGATGCGACCGATGGTCCGGAAGACGGCTGGAGCGTCGCGTCGCTGCGCCACCTGTGGGCCGCCATCGTCGCCCTGGTGGCGCTGCGGCTCGCGTTGCTGCCGTGGACTCCCCCGGGCTTCTTCCGCGACGAAGCCGCGATCCACGCCCACACGAAGGCCTTGATCGCGACCGGTGCCGACGCGAACGGGCAGTCCTGGCAGCTGTTGTCCGAGACCTTGGCCGGGGCGTACTCCAGCGCCGTGTACCTCTACCCCGCCGCGTTGTGGGGACGGATCTTCGGTACCGGGGAGGCCTCCCTGCGGTACTTCTCGCAGTTCCTGACCATCGCGGCCGTGGTGGTGCTGGCAGCCGCGCTGCGGATGTGGCTCGGCACCCGCGTGGCCCTGCTCGCGGCCGTCGTCGCTCTCGCCCTGCCGTGGGGTTGGCTGCAGGGCAGCATCGCGTGGGACAACGCGATGGTTCCGCTGGTCGTCCTCATCGGGTTCTGGGGCTTCAGCGTTCTGCTGCACTCCCCCGCGGCCGGCGCCCGGCGGCGCCTCGCCGCGTGTGCTCTGCCACTGGGGCTGGTCGGCAGCACCTACGTGTACGCACCCTGCCGGGCTTTCGCGCCGCTGGCGTTCCTGCTGATGTGCGGGATCTTGCTCAAGCGGGCGGCAGCGAGCCGTCGTGAGCTCGGCGCGATTGTCGCCCTGGCGTGCCTGTCCGCCGCGCCCATGGCGCATTTCCTGCTGCAGCCGGGCGCCAACTCCCGCACCGCGCAGGAGAGCGTGTTCCACGGAGTGTCGGTGTCGACGGGCATCGCGCACGCGGTCGGCAACTTCTGGAACATGGTGAACCCCGCCTTCCTGTTCATGGAGGGCGATCCCAATCTGCGCCACTCCACCGGTCAGCAGGGGATGCTCGGGTTGGTCTCGATCCTGCCCGTGCTCGCCCTGATCTCCTACCTGGCAATGCGCTACGGCGGCCGCTCGGAGAGCGACGCCCCGCGGCCCATGGACTCGCGTCTGCTGCTGATCGTCGTCTGCGCGTGCTGTGCCGCCTTCGGATTTCTCGGCGGCGCCCTGACGGCCACCGGTCAACCGCACAGCCTGCGTTCCACCGCGGCGTGGCCGTTCCTCGCGATCCTGCTGGCGGTCGGATGGCTGCTGCTGCTGGAGAAGGTCAACCGTCGGCAGGCCGCGGCCTTCGCGGCCCTGTTCGCCGTGGGCACCCTCTTCTACGCCGCCGATCTCGCCACCGGGTACCGGGAGCGCGCGGCGGACTGGTTCGACGTGTCGATCCGGGAAAGGATTGCTGCCGGCGAACATGTCCAGCAGCTCGACCTCGTCGACACGTTCTATCGAGAGGACTGGTCGGCGAAGTGATGTGACCCAGGTCACCTCATTCGATCGTCGGGGGTTGTCGATCCGGGCTCGGTTCGTTCGTGGAGTGCGTGAAGGCCGGCACGAGCGGGCCACGGACCGAGGAGCAGCGATGACCCAGTACTTGATGGCGGTGTGGCACGACTGGAACCTGGAGTTCGACCCCACCGAGATGCAGCAGGTGTTTGCCGATGTCGAGGCGTTCAACAAGGACATCAAGGAAGCCGGCGTCTGGGTGTTCGGTGGCGGTCTGATGCCGCCGAACAGCGCGACGGTCGTCACCTCGACCGACGGGAAGGTCAGCACGACCGACGGTCCGTACGTGGAGACCAAGGAGATGCTCGGTGGCTTCTGGATCCTCGAGCTCCCCGATCTGGACGAGGCGTTGAAGCTGGCCGAACGCGCGTCGGCGGCTTGCCGCAACCCGATCGAGGTTCGCCCGTTCCAGCCGGAGTGAACAAGCAGTTCGTCGCTGACGTCTTCCGCGCCGAGTACGGACGGTGCGTCTCGAGTCTGACCCGCCTCCTCGGTGACATCTCACTCGCCGAGGAGGCTGTCGCCGACGCGTTCGTCGTCGCCCTCGAGCAGTGGGACAGCTCCGCTCCCCCGCCCAACCCGGGCGGCTGGATCACGACCACCGCGCGCCGCCGTGCCATCGACCGGCTGCGTCGCGAATCGAGCCGCGAGGCCAAGCACGCCATGGCCGCGCTGCTCACGGAACCCGACGACACTCCGCCGGAGGAGGTGGGACCCGTGCGCGACGACCGGCTGCGCATGCTGTTCACCTGCTGCCACCCGGCGCTGGCTCCCGAGTCGCGGGTCGCGCTGACCCTGCGGTTGCTGGGCGGCCTGGAGACCCCGGAGATCGCGCGGGCGTTCCTGATACCCGAAGCGACGCTGGCGCAACGGATCGTGCGTGCCAAGCGCAAGATCGCCGACGCGAACATCCCCTATCGCGTGCCCGCCGAGGCGGACCTGCCCGACCGACTCGGCGGGGTGCTCGCCGTGCTGTACCTGATCTACAACGCCGGCCACAGCGCGGCCGCCGGAGCGGAACTGACGCGCGCCGACCTGTGCGCCGAGGCGGTGCGCCTCACGCGGGTGCTGGTCGAGTTGATGCCCGACGAGCCCGAGGCGATCGGGCTCCTCGGGTTGCTGCTGCTCCTGGAGTCCCGCCGGGCGACCCGTGTCGACGGCGACGGGCAACTGGTCCTGTTGACCGAGCAGGACCGAACCCGCTGGGACCAGGATCTGATCGCCGAGGGCCACGACCTGGTGCGGGCCTGTCTGCGCCGCAACCGGCCCGGGGCCTACCAGATCCAGGCGGCGATCAACGCCGTGCACGCCGACGCGGGCAGTGCCACGGACACCGACTGGGCGCAGATCGTCGCTCTGTACGACCAGCTCTGGCTCGTCGCCCCGACCCCGGTGGTCGCGCTCAATCGCGCCGTGGCCCTGGCCGAGGTGGCCGGGCCGCAGATCGCACTCGCGCAGTTGGACGACCTGGACCTGAGCACCTATCAGCCGTTCTGGGTGGCCCGGGCCGAACTACTGGTCCGCGCCGGCTCACCGACCGAGGCGGTCACGGCCTACGACCGGGCGTTGGAACTGACCGCGAACGCGGTGGAGCATGCCCACCTGACCCGAAGGCGTGCCCTCGCGGTTCAGTGATCCGCGGTGGACGAGGGCGCGGACCGTGGCGCCGGCAGTCCCATCGGAGCGGTCGCGCCGAGCCGGTCCATGGCGAAGCGGAAGTTCGCGCCGATGCGTTCCTGCTGATCCTTGGGCAGGGCGGGATCGGCGAGCAGGGTCGCGCTGACCTCGGCGCTGACCGCGAAGCGGTCGGTCCAGTAGGCGGCGATGGCGTATTCGTCCAGGGCCCGCCAGGCGTAGGCGGACTCGTCGAGGAACAGCAGGTCGTCCGGGCGTTCGATCTGACGGGCCTGGTCGGCGACCATGTGGGCGAGGGCGAACCGGCGCCCGTTCTCCCGGTAGTAGCGGGCGAGCGCGACCAGTGGCTCGGAACGGGTCGGGCGGAACTGAAAGGCCGTCAGGTAGGCGTCCACGATGGTCGCGTCGGCCGCCATGAGCACCTCGGAAAGGTGCGCGATCTGCATGAGGGAGTACCAGACCTCCTCGGCCCACCCACCGAGAGCGACCCGACGACGGTAGGTCTCCTGCGCCTCGGCGTGCCGGCCACAGTCGCGGTAGCTCTGGGCGAGGTAGAACACGTACCGGGCGTTGTCCGGTTCGGCGCGCAGCGCGGTGGTGAGCAGCGCGATGTCCCGTTCGAACTTCACCGACCGGCTGGAACCCTCGGCGTGGTCCCAGAACCACACGCCGTCCATCGACGCCGCCTGCTCGCCGGCGATGTCCAGGTACTCGTGGGTGACCCCGTGGTACCGCGCTGGGACGTCGCGGCGCACCATCCGCATGTTCTGATACCCGATCGCCGGGTTGCGCTGCAGCAACCGGTAGGCCGGGGCGGTCAGTGTCTCGCGGAAGTCCGGGACCTCGACGTGCAGGTCCATGTCCGCGTCGCACAGCAGGATGTAGTCGAACTCCAACTCGCTCGCGCGGGCGGCGTCGAGGGCGTCGTTGCGGGCCTGTTCGAAGTTGTGGAACTCCCCGCGCACCACCTGTCCGGGGACCCCGGCCGCGGCCATGGTGGCCTCGATGATGGCGATGGTGCCGTCGGTGGAGCCGGTGTCGACGATGACGTAGCAGTCGATGTGCGGGGCGGCAGCGAGCAGACAGCGCTCGATGATGGCCGACTCGTTGCGCACGATCATGTTCAGACAGAGCTTGGCTGCCATGGACATCTCCGTTGCAAATCGGGACAGACACCGTCAGACCTGGCCATGTTGGGCTGTGCGGCTCGCCGCCGGGGAGATGGTTCGGCCGTTCGGGGTGACCGTGGCCGCACCCCGATAACGTCACGCCCGTGGATGCGACCCCGGGTTCCTGCGACGCCGTGATCTGGCACGGCGACAACGAGGCGGTGCTGCCGCTGCTGTCCGACGGCGCGTTCACGCTGATCTACCTGGATCCACCGTTCAACACCGGCCGGGCGCAACGCCGCAGCGGCCTACGGACGGTGCGTTCGGCCACCGGGACGCGGATCGGGTTCGGCGGGCACACCTACGACCAGGTCCGTACCGAACTGCGTTCCTACGACGACACCTTCGTCGACTACTGGGATTTCCTGACGCCCCGTCTGGAGCAGGCGTGGCGCCTGTTGGCGCAGGACGGGACGCTCTACCTGCACCTGGACTACCGCGAGGTGCACTACGCCAAGGTGTGCCTGGACATGCTCTTCGGCCGGGAGTGCTTCCTCAACGAGATCATCTGGTCCTACGACTACGGGGCGCGGGCCAAGAACAAGTGGCCGACCAAGCACGACAACATCCTCGTCTACGTGAAGGACCCCGACCGGTACCACTTCGACAACACCGAGGTCGACCGCGAGCCCTACATGGCGCCGGGCCTGGTGACACCGGAGAAGGCCGCACGAGGGAAGCTGCCGACCGACGTGTGGTGGCACACGATCGTCTCCCCCACCGGCAAGGAGAAAACCGGCTACCCGACCCAGAAGCCCGAAGGGGTGCTGCGTCGGATGGTCACCGCGAGCTCGCGTCCGGGAGATCTGGTGGGCGACTTCTTCGCGGGGTCCGGGACGTTGGGCGCGGTCGCGCGAGCAACCGGACGTCGATACGTGCTCGTCGACGCCAACCCTGAGGCGATCGAGGTCATGCGGGCGCGCTTGCCCGAGGCGCAGGTCCGCACGCCGAACTGATCTTCATCCGTCCGGCCCTGCCACCCTGGCCACGGGGCGTTCCTGCGATGAGCATGACAAGGCGCGAGCCCCGCCCGGGCACGGCACGACCATGGCAGGAGGTCGCCGCATGCCCACGGCCGATGTGAACTCCCAGCTCTGGGATCCCCAGACCGACCAGTGGTCCGCGGCCTGGGGCGGACCGGCAGCGCAGTGGTACGGCATGATCCTGCCGCGCATCCGCACCTTCCTGCCCGCGATGACGATCCTGGAGATCGCTCCCGGGGAGGGTCGCTGGACCCGGTTCCTCATCCCGCACTGTGACCGCCTGCACCTGGCCAACGACAGCGCCGAGCTCGCGGACATCCCCGACGCCTCGATCGACTTCGCCTTCTCCTTCGAGTCGCTCGCCAACGCCGAACTCGGGGTGCTCGGCGATTACGCCGCGATGCTCGCGACGAAACTTCGCCCGCACGGCATCGCGTTCCTGCACCACTCGGCGCTGGGCATGCACCAGGAGGCCCTGGAGATCGTCTCGCTGATCCCCGAGCCGATGCGCTCGGAGCTGGTCCAGCCGCGGTGGTTGCTGCGCAATCCGACGCGCGCCGACGGCGTCAGCCCCGCTGAGTTCGCGGTTCTCTGCAAGGAGGCGGGACTGCGCGCCATCACCCAGGAACTGGTGAACTGGCGCGGGGAACTGCTCACCGATTGCTTCTCCACGGTGACCCGCGAGGGCTCCCGCTGGGAACGGGAGAACCGGGTCGTGGAGAACCGGGACTTCATGCACGAGGCCGAGCTGATCCGCTCCCGGGCGAGCGTCTACACCTACGAGCGCGCTGCACCTGTCGCGCTGCCCCGCCAAGCCCCGCTGGATCTCAGCCACTGGGACTGAGCCACTGGGGCCGATCCTCGATCAGGCCAGGAACTCCGCGATCGCGGTGGCCAGGTCCGGTTTGGTGACCGCGCTCATGTGATTGCCGCGCACGGTGACGTAGGTGCCATGCGGGAGCGCGTCGGCCAAGGCCTGCCCGGAGCCGTTGTCGTCATCCTCCTCGCCGAGCAGCACCAGGGTCGGTACCTCGATGCCGGCGAGGGTCTGCACGTCGGTATCGACGAAGGTGCGGCTGACCCCGAGCAATGCCTCCGGGTCCCCGCCCACGGACTTGAGGAATGCCTCGGCCATCCATGCGGTCGACCGGGGCTCGTGCGCGCCGAGGTTGGTCAGTACGTGATGGAAGTGCGCGGTGCGTGCGTTGGCCTCGGTGACGCCGCTCAGTCCCATGCCGGCGACGACGGCCTTCCCCGGCCGGGCGCCCAGCGCCATCATCCGGATCACCGTGCGGCCGCCGAGGGAGTACCCGCCCAGGTCGTAGCCCTCGGGCTGCGTCGGGTCCAGGCGGAGATGTTCGAGCAGCGCGAAGCCGTCGGACGCCAGGACGTCGGCCGGGTAGGCGGAGGGGTCGTGCGACTTGCTGCTGTCCCCGTGCCCGCGCAGGTCCGGCATGATCACGCGATGCCCGGCCGCGGCCAGGGCTTCGGCGAACCCGTAACGCACCCAGTTCACGATTGCGGTGGAGAAGTACCCGTGGATCAGCACAAGCGGTCGTCCAGCACCCACCTCGCGGTAGACCAGCGGGAGACCGTCGTGGCCCAGGAAGACGATCGGCTCAGGGGGAAGGCTCATCCGAGGCCGCCTCGACGCGCGGTGCCGGCCTGCACGTTCAGGAGCAGGCCGACCGCCACGAGATTCGCCACCATTGCTGTCCCACCGTAGGACAGGAACGGCAACGGCAGACCGGTGACCGGGGTCAGGCCCAGGCTCATCCCGATGTTCTGGAAGGTCTGCACCGCGAACCACGCGACGATGCCGGCGCAGACGAGCGAGCCGAACAGGTCCGCGCGGCCGGCGATCACACAGCCCCGCCACAGCACGACAGCGAAGGCGGCGATGACCGCGCCGCCACCGAGCAGCCCGAGTTGTTCGGCGGCGACGGTGAAGATGAAGTCGGTGTGTTGCTCGGGCACGAACTGCCCGACCGTCTGGGATCCGTCGAACAGGCCGGCTCCGGTCACTCCACCGGAGGCGACGGCGATCCTGGCCTGCACTGCGTTGTATCCGACGCCGGCGGGGTCGAGCGCGGGATTGACGAAGGCCGCGATGCGGTCGAGCTGGTACTGGTTGAGCACCCCGGAGAACCACACCGCCGCGCCCAGCAGGCCTGCTCCACCGGCAAGACCGGCCAGCCAACGGCACGGCACCCCGGCGACCAGCAGGACCCCCGCGAGGATCGCCAGCAGCACCAGCGTGGACCCGAGGTCCGGCTGCAGCATGACCAGTCCGACCATCAGTCCGACCAGGCCGAGGGACACGAAGACCTCCCGGCGGCGGAACCCTTCCCCTCGTTGTTCGCGGCGTTCGGCCAGCACCACGGCCAGGCCGAGCACCAGCCCGATCTTGGCGAGCTCGACCGGCTGCACGGACAGCGGCCCGATCTGCACCCAGGACTTCGCGCCGTTGACGTGAGCGCCGAGCGGGCCGAGGACGACGACCAGCCCGACGAGAGCGGCCAGGAAGACGACCGGTGCGGCGACCCGGAGGTGTCGATGATCGGCACGAGCGACGACGACCGCCGCCATAGTTCCCAGCACGATCGCCGCGATGTGACGCAGGATCAGGCCGTGGTCCCCGCCGGTCTGGGAGCCCTGGGCGCGTGTGGCGGCCAGGACGAGCAGGATCCCGAAGCCGCAGAGCGCGGCAACGACGCCGATCAGTGCGGCGTCGAAGCGAGCGAGCGGGCGGGCCGGAGCGCCCAGCCGCGGCAGCCGGGCAGCCTCCAGCGTGGACAGGCTCCCGCCGATCGGGCGCACCATGGTCATGACCGCTCCTGTGCTTACTCGGGCTTGCCGGGAACGGTCTCGGCGCGACGAGGCAGCGCAAAAGGCTCGGCGGGGAGGACCGGCGGCCGGCCGACGCCGAGCAGCGCGGCCTGGATCGCCCGCACCGACGGTCCGGCGGTCTCCGATCCGGTACCGCCGCGGGACACCGTCATCACCACGGCGAAGCGGGCCTTGGCGTTGGCGGGCAGGTAGCCGGCGAACCAGGCCGAGGGCGATTCGCCGTAGTGCTCGGCGGTGCCGGTCTTGGAGGCGACGGGGATCTCCGCCAACGGCCAGTCGCGGTAGACCCCGCGGGACGTGCCACGTTCGGAGACCCCGGCGAGGGAGGTGCGCAGGTACTCCAGCACGTCGTCGGGAAGGCCGACCTCACCGTCGGAGACCGGGTCGAAGGTGTGCACCACCTCGCCGTCCGGTTTCAGTTCCGCCTGGGCCAGGTGCGGACGCCACAGCGTGCCGCCGTTGGCGATCGCGGCGTAGACCCGAGCCAACTGAAGGGGCGTCACCAACGTGTCGCCCTGCCCGGTGGAGAAGTTGATCGCGTCGCCGGCGCGGAACTGATACCCGTCGGCGCAGTTCTCCACCGCGAGGTCTGTCAAATACTTCTTGCGGATGAGGTCGGTCACCTCCGGGTACCCGGTGCGGGCACGCTCGCAGGTGCGCTCCTTGGTCGCCTCCCAGTACCGCTTCTTGTACTCGCGGTCGGCGATGCGTCCGGTCGCCTCCCCCGGCAGGTCGATGCCGGTGGCCCGGCCGAGTCCGAAGGCACGCGCTGCGGCCTGCATCGGGTCGGCGGGGGCAGGGACCGGCTTGATCCCGCCGTCGCGCAACCACATCTGGTAGGCAATATCGTAGAAGACGGTGTCGCAGGAGACCTCGAGCGCGCGGGCCAGGGTGATGTACCCCCATGGCTTGGACTCGAAGTTGCGGAAGGCCCGTCCGCCGGCCGAGTAGTAGCCCGGGCAGGCGATCCGCTGATCGCCGCGCCACCCGTTCATCAGTGCGGCGGCGGTCGAGACAACCTTGAAAGTGGATCCGGGGGGGCCGCCGACCCCGAAAGCCCGCGACAGCAACGGTTGTCCGGCACCCTCGGCGGTCAGTGCGGCGTAGCTCTCCGGGTCGATGCCGCCGACCCAGGTGGTCGGCTCGAAGGTCGGCGCGGAAGCCATCGCGACGACGGCGCCGGTGTTGACGTCGAGCACCACGACGGCGCCGGAGTCCGCGGGGTAGGTGCGGCCCCGGTAGTCCGGGTTGGTCCGCGCACGTTCGATCGCGGAGACGAGTTGCTTCTCGGCGATCGCCTGCATGCGGGCGTCGATCGTGGTCATGAGGTTGTGGCCCGGGGTCGCCGGGGTCTGCCCCACCGGCTCCAGCACGCGGCCCAGGTGATCCACCGACAGTTGGGCGACGCCGGGAGTCCCGCGCAGCATCTCGTCGTACTGACGTTCCAGACCCGCGCGGCCGACGAGATTTGCCGCACCCATGCGCGGGTCCAGGCGCCCGCGTTCCTTCTGCGCGGTCGCCTCGGCGGCGTCGGCGGCCTGCAGGTAACCGAGGATGTGTGCGGCGTTCGCGCCGTAGGGGGCCGGGTAGTCGCGGACGCTGACCTGCTCCACGTTGACCGAGGGGAACAGTTCGCGGCGTTCGGAGATGGCCAGCGCTGCGCTGGGATCGACGTCGAGCGCGACCGGGACGGGTTGGTATCGCGAGCCGTTCCAGCAGGGCCGGGACACACCCGCGTCGCACAGCCGCAGCTGGGCGCGTAGCGCCTTCGGCGTGGTGCCCAGCGCCTTGGCGACGCGCTTGAGCACAGCAGCACCGCGGTCGGGCTGGTTGGCGAGCAGAGAGCGGTCGATGGTGACCTGGGTACGGTCCCGGTTGCGGACCAGCGGACGACCGGCCCGGTCGAGGATCTCCCCACGCGGTGCCGGCGTGACGACCTCACGCACCGTGTTGGCCAGGGCCGCCGCGGTGTACTCGTCGGCGGCGGCGGTCTGCAGGTACCAGAGCCGCCCACCCAGGACGCACATCAACGACAGCGCACCGACCTGGGCGACAAGAACACGCCGCGGATTGTTCTTGCTCATGCGGACGCCTCGTAGCCATCGGTTGGACGAGAGCCCAAGACAGCGAGGCGAGGCGTCCACATGAGGCACGTCACGCTCTGTTTGCCGATTCGCTCGCTGGGCTCGCTCATGCTGCCGCCCGCTCCCAGTCCTCGAGCAGTCCGGCCGGCAGCGGTCCCCCGAGGGACAACGGCGGCTCAGGGCGGCGGGCACGACGGGCCACGGGCAGGGTCAGCGCGCTCGCGAACAGTCCCCACCCGAAGGCCGTCGCGGTGCTGAGAACCGTGATCTGGGAGGCAGTCTGACCCAGTGTCACACCGACCAGTGCGTACGCCGGCTCGGTGAGGGCGACCGCGAGCGCGGTGAATCCGAGGGCAGGAACGAGGCGTTCCTCGTGGTGCAGGATCAGCGCGATCAGATAGCCGAGGACTGCCAGCACCACGGCCCACTGCCCGATCGGGTGCGCCGAGGGCGGGACGAGGTCGAGCAGCATGCCGGCGGCGAAGCCGGTCACCGCGCCCGCCTCGGGTCCTGCCGTCCAGGCGACGGCGACGATCAGGGCCAGGCTCAGCGCCGGGGCGCTCGGCCACCAGGACACGGCGGCGGGCATGGACACGTGCAGCACGGCCGCGAGGGTCAGCAGCAGACCGAGGCGGATCCCCCGGGCTCGGGTCATCACCGGCGGCCCGCCGGCACGGCCTTGGCCATGGTCTGCGCCGCGTGCCGCGAGCCGCCGGCGACGATGCCGACGGTGTCCAGGGTGCCGAAGCCGGAGTGCGGTCGCACGAGAATCTCGACGCCGCCGGGCACCTCACGGACGGACTCGACGGTCCCGACCGGAATGCCTGCCGGGTACGGCCGGGAATCGCGCGACCCGAAGGTGACCAGTGCCTCGCCCGGGTCGACCTGCGCGTTGCGGTCGAACAGGGTCAGCCTGCACAGCTCGCCACCGGTGCCCTGCAGCGTGCCGATCTGACCGGAGATCGCGGATCGCACGCCCACGGTGGAGATCGGGTCGACGAGCAGCAGCACGGTCGCGGTGTGCTCGGTGACCTGGCTGACCCGACCGATGAGACCGGCGGTGTCGAGTACGGCCGTGTTGGCCTGGATGCCGTCGGCGGTGCCCGCATCGACGGAGAACGAGCGGGCCGCGGAATCCACGGCAATGACGCGGGCGGGCACGAGCCGCAGGCCGGCGCGGGAGGCGGCGTCGTCCAGACCGTTGGCGACCCCGACCGCTTCTGCCGATCCCTGGGCGATGCGCAGTTGCGCGGCCAGTTCCATGTTCTCTGCCGCCAGTGCGGCGATGCGGTCGGTGCGCCGTTGCCCACCGTTGAGGTCCTCCGCTGCGCCGGTGACCGGGCGCGCGAGGAACATCAACCCGTTCTGCACGGGTTCGAAGACTGTCGCGGCGGCCGAACGGACCGGCGCGAGCGTGGACTGCTCGTCACCCGAGCGTGAGTCGACTGCCGCCAGGCTCAGCCCGGCGACCAGCAAGGCGCCCAGCAGCAATCGGCTGGACTTGGTGTCGCGCAACACGAATAGCCCCCCGGCCGTTCTGGTCTTGCCGCCCCCGCAGCTGACGATGGATCAGTAGTGCTTCTGGTAAGGGTTGTGCGCGGTCAGTACGGGCTGCAGCGCCTCGAACTCGTCGACGCAGCGACCCGCGCCCAACGCGACGGAGGACAGCGGATCGGGAGCGATTACCACGGGCATCCCGGTCTCGGCGCAGAGCCGGTCGTCCAGGCGGCGCAGCAGCGCACCCCCGCCGGTCAGCACGATCCCGCGGTCCATGATGTCCGCGGCGAGCTCGGGCGGGCACAGGTCGAGGGTGGCGCGGACGGCGTCGATGATCTGCCCGACCGGCTCCTCGATGCACGTGCGGATCTCGTCGGGGTTGACCACCGCGGTGCGCGGAAGGCCGGAGACCAGGTCGCGGCCGCGGATCTCGGCCAGGCGCTGGTCGTCCATCGGTAGGGCCGAACCGAGGGCCATCTTGATCTCCTCGGCCGAACGCTCGCCGATGAGCAGCGAGTGCTCCTTGCGGAGGTGGGCGATGATCGCCTGGTCGAGCTCGTCGCCGGCGATGCGCACCGACTTGGCACAGACGATTCCGCCGAGGGAGATGACCGCGACCTCGGTGGTGCCGCCACCGATGTCGACGACCATGGAACCGGTGGCCTCCCCGACGGGCAGCCCGGCGCCGATCGCGGCGGCCATGGGCTCGGACAGGATGTGCACGCTGCGGGCCCCGGCCTGGCCGGCGGCCTCGATGACGGCGCGGCGCTCGACCCCGGTGATGCCCGAGGGAACGCACACGACGACGCGCGGCTTCGCGAAGTACCGGCGGCGGTGCACCTTCTGGATGAAGTAGCGGAGCATGCGCTCGGTGATCTCGAAGTCGGCGATCACGCCGTCCTTGAGAGGGCGGACCGCCACGACATGCGCCGGCGTGCGGCCCATCATCGCCTTGGCCTCGATGCCCACCGCGACGACAGCCCCGGTGACGGTGTTGACGGCGACGACGCTCGGCTCGTCGAGCACGATGCCCCGCCCGCGGACGTAGACGAGGGTGTTGGCGGTCCCGAGGTCCACGCCGATGTCACGGCCGACCAGCGACAACGGCGACGGGATGAACGAGCCCCCGGACGAGGCCGGGCGCGTCTTCGTCGTGGTCATCGCCATCGCCGGTCCTCCGTGGTGCGTGTGTGACTCAAGGTGTCTCAGGTGACCGCAAGGGTCACCAGTGAACATAGTCATCAAACGCCCGATTTGCCGGGAGGCGCGCCCCTCCCCCCACCCCGCGTCCAACTCCCCGATAGCGCAGGTGAACACCGATGTTGATCTTCAGACCGGTGTTCACCTGCGCTATCGGGAGTGGTTGTGCAGGCCCCGGGACGCCGAGAGCCCCGGCCGTTGGGCCGGGGCTCTCGGGGAAGGGCGGGATGTCGGGGCTCAGAGCTCCGGGAAGAAGAGGGCGATCTCGCGGGCAGCGGACTCCTCGGAGTCGCTCGCGTGAATGAGGTTCTCCGAGTTCGACAGGGCGAAGTCGCCGCGGACGGTGCCCGGGGCGGCCTTGCGGCCGTCGGTGGCGCCGACCATCAGGCGGATGACGTCGATGGCCTGGTCACCGGAGAGGACGAGCGACAGCAGCGGGCCGGAGGTGATGAACTCCCGGAGCTCCGGGTACCAGCCCTTCTCGACGTGCTCGGCGTAGTGGGCATCCGCCGTCTGCTTGTCCAGCGTGCGCAGCTGCATCGCCTGGATCTCGAAGCCCTTGGCCTCGAAGCGGGACAGGATCTGCCCGACCAGACCGCGACGGACGCCGTCCGGCTTGACGAGGACGAGGCTTCTCTGCGACACGACTGAACTCCTCAGGGTGGTGACGTTGTGGACGCGGCCCGGCGGACGACTGCCGGCGGGCTTGCCTAGTCTGTAGTAGCGGACGAGGGCGTCGCGACCGGGAGGGGTGTGAGATGGGCAAGCACGGCCGGCCCTCACGAGAGGACTACGACCTCAATTTCCACTTCGATCCCGTCTGCCCCTTCGCGTGGATGACGAGCAAGTGGGTGCGGCAGGTCATCGCCGCCAAGGATTACCGGGTCGAGTGGAAGTTCGTCTCACTGCGGCTGATCAACAAGGACCGCGACTACGCCAAGGATTTCCCGCCCGAGTACCCGGCGCTGCACGGGGCCGGGCTCCGCCTGCTGCGGGTCGCGGCGGCGGTGCGGGCCAAGGAGGGTCCCGAACCCATCGGGGCGCTCTACTTCGAGTACGGCTCGCGGATTCACGACGTCGCGCACTTCAACGGGTACGCCGACGCGGTTCCCGTACTCGCGACGAAGGACCCGACGGTCGAGATGCTCACCGCCGTCGGGCTGTCCCCGGACTACGCCGAGGCCCTGGACGACACGGCCTGGGACGACGAGCTTCTCGCCGAGACCGATCTGGCGCTCTCGCTGACCGGCAAGGACGTCGGGACCCCGATCATTCAGGTGGACCCGCCCGACGGCGTCGCGTTCTTCGGTCCGGTGATCAGCCGTCACCCCACCGACGAACAGGCCGTCGAACTCTGGGACGCGGTGCTGACGCTGGCGCGTTTCCCCAGCTTCGCGGAGTTCAAGCGCTCGATGCGGGAACGACCGCAACTGCTCGCGATGGGTGTGAGTCCGGAAGAGGCCGGCGTGGTCGAGGACTGGCACGGCGGGAGCCGCAAGCAACGGCACTGAGCGATCCCGGGGGTTCACGCCTCCGGCGGAATCCCCTGCACCACCATGTCGCCGATGCGCAGCGCGAACACCCAGAGCGCCCCGAACAGCAGGCCCATGAAGAACATCGCCGTCACGACGAAGCCCGTCGCCAGCACGAGTACCTGCACGGCCCAGCCGACGGGGATCCCCACCGGCGAACGCAGCATCCCCGAGGCGAGGATGCACGCCAGCGCCAGTCCCCCACCGACGGCCAGCGCGGTGCCGGAGGACACGTCGTCGGACATCCGGCTGGCCACCAGTGCCCCGAAGAACACCACGAAGCCCTCGAACGTGAGCACGATCGCGCAGAGACGTCGCTTCATCTTCGCCCGCGAGGCCGCCGTCAGCCCCTGGGGCGGGTGCTGCACCCGCCGGTCGTCGCCACCGAAGCTGGCGTAGTCACTCACTCCGCGTCACCTATCCCTGAGGGACGACGTCCCCAGCGACACCATGTCAGCCTGAGTACCGGCTGACATGGTGCTGTAAGGGACGACGTCCCTTGGAATGAAGGCCCGGGCAATCACGGAGAGTCAGCTTCCGGTGCGCTTGAGGAGGCTGCGGGCGGCCCCGGCGAGGACGACGGAGCCGACGATCAGGACCCCGGCGCCGGTCGGTTCATCGCCGGACTCGGCCTCGGTGACCCCGGCCTCGATGGCGTCGGACAGGCGCGGGACGGTCTGCACGCGGTCGGGGCCGAAGACGTCGACGGCGATCGCGGCGAGGTCGTCGGCTCTCATGGCGCGCGGGTCGGCGACCTGAGTGCAGACGATCTCGTCGAGTACCGGCTCCAGGGCCGTGAGGATCCCGACGGCGTCCTTGTCGGCCATCACCCCGACGACGCCGACCAGGCGCGTGAAGTTGAAGTCCTCGGTCAGCGCGGCAGCGGTGGCCGCGGCGCCGGAGGGATTGTGCGCGGCGTCGAGCAGGATCGTCGGCGAGCGGCGCACGACCTCCAGTCGCCCCGGGGAACTGGCCTCGGCGAAACCGGTCCGGACCGTGTCGACGTCGAGCAACTCGCGGCCGCCGCCGAAGAACGCCTCCACCGCGGCCAGCGCGACCGCGGCGTTGTGGGCCTGGTGCGCGCCCCACAGCGGGACGAACAGGTCCTCGTAGCGTCCGCCCAGGCCGGCGACGGCGACCTGCTGCCCACCGACGGCACCCAGGCGCCCGCCGACGCCGAACTCGATGCCCTCGCGGGCAACCGAGGCCTCGACGTCGATCGCGCGATTGAGGAAGATCTCGAGGACCTCCTCGGGCTGGCTGGAGATGACGGCGACCGCGCCGGGCTTGATGATCCCGGCCTTCTCGGAGGCAATGGCAGCCGGCGTGGTGCCGAGGTAGTTGCAGTGATCCAGCGACACCGGGGTGAGGACGGCGACCTGCCCGTCGGCGACGTTCGTCGCGTCCCAGGAGCCACCCATGCCGACCTCGATGACCGCGACGTCGACGGGGGTGTCGGCGAAGGCCGCGAAGGCGATCGCGGTGATCACCTCGAAGAACGACAGCGGGTTCGGTTGCGCGGCGTCGACCAGGTCCAGGAACGGTTCGATCTCGTTGTAGGTCTCGACGAACCGCTCGGCGCTGATCGGCTCCCCGTCGAGCACGATGCGTTCGCGGATGCTCTGCAGGTGCGGGCTGGTGAACAACCCGACCCGCAACCCGAACGCGCGCAGCAGCGACTCGATCATTCGCCCCGTGCTGGTCTTGCCGTTGGTGCCACTGATGTGGATGACCGGGTAACTGCGCTGCGGCGAGCCGAGAACGTCGCACAGCGCCGCGATGCGGTCCAGCGACGGCTCGAGCCGTGACTCCGGCCAGCGCGCCAGCAGCGCCTTCTCGACCTCCTCCAGGTCCGCGTCGGAGTAGCGGTCCGAGACGACCGTGAGCTCGGGCTCCTCGCCGTCGAACTCGTCCAGGCCGTCGTCGTCGTTGATCACTGCAGCCCCTTCGAGGAGGCACAACCATTGCGCACGACGTGCGTAGTGGTTCCACAAACCAGGACAAAGCGGACGGATTCACGACCACTACGCACGACGTGCGTAGTGGTTGCCGGGGTCGTGCCGGGGCGGCTCATGCGGAACCGAGTGCGTCGAGCTGGGCGGTGATGCGGGCGACGTCGGACTCGCCGGTCGTCTTGCGCGCGCGGATCTTGTCGACGACCTTTTCCGGTGCCTTGCCGATGAACTCGGTGTTGGCGAGCTTGGCGTCGGCGGCCTCGATCTCGGACTGCGCGGCGGCGAGGTCCTTGGTGAGGCGGGCCCGTTCGGCACCGACGTCGATCGCGCCGGACAGGTCGAGTTCGACGCTCGCCCCGGGAACCTGCAGGGTCGCGCCGGCGGTGAAGCCGTCCTCGGCCGGGGTGAGGCGGGTGAGCGCCTTGATCTGGTCGGCGTGCTCGGCGAGGCCCGCCACCGAGCCGTCGGCCGTGATGCGCGCGGCGACCTTCTTGCTCGGCGGCACGCCCTGGTCCGCGCGGAAGCGCCGGATTTCGGTGACCAGGTCCTGCACCGCGACGATCTGCGCTTCGGCGGCGGGGTCGATGAGGTCCGGACGAGCCTTCGGCCACTCCGCGATCACGATCGATTCGCCGCCGGTCAGCGTCGTCCAGAGCGTCTCGGTGACGAACGGCACGACGGGGTGCAGCAGACGTAGCAGGACGTCGAGGACGTGGCCGAGCACCGCGGCAGTCGTGTCGGCCTCCGCGCCACCCCGGCCCAGCGGGGCCTTGGCGAGCTCGACGTACCAGTCGCAGAACTCGTCCCACACGAGGTGGTACAGCGCATCGGCAGCCTTCGCGAACTCGAAGTCCTCGTAGTAGGCGTCGACCCTGTCCAGCGTCGTGTAGAGGCGGGACAGGATCCAGCGATCGGCCGGGGCGAGGTTCTCCATGGCGGGCAGGCCGACGGTCGCGTTCGCGCCGTTGAGCATCGCGAAGCGCGTCGCGTTCCAGAGCTTGTTGCAGAAGTTGCGGCTGCCGAGCACCCAGTCCTCGGACACCGGCACGTCCGCACCCGGGTTCGCGCCGCGCGCGAGGGTGAGGCGGGTGGCGTCGGCGCCGTACTGGTCGATCCAGACCAGCGGGTCGACGACGTTGCCACGGGTCTTGCTCATCTTCTTGCCGAACTGGTCGCGCACCATGCCGTGCAGTGCCACCGTGCGGAACGGCACGGCGCCTGACGGACCGTCAGAGTCCATGGCGTACAGCCCGAACATCATCATCCGGGCGACCCAGAAGAACAGGATGTCGTAGCCGGTGACCAAGACGGAGGTCGGATAGAACTTCTCGAGCTCAGGGGTGCGCTCGGGCCAACCGAGCGTCGAGAACGGCCAAAGACCCGACGAGAACCAGGTGTCCAGGACGTCGGAGTCCTGAGTCCAGCCCTCGCCCGGCAGCTCGTCGTCCGGGCCGACGCAGCGCACCTCGCCGTCGGGGCCGTACCAGACGGGGATGCGATGGCCCCACCACAGCTGGCGGCTGATGCACCAGTCGTGCATGTTGTCGACCCACGCGAACCAGCGCGGCTCCATCTCCTTCGGATGGATCGCCACGCGGCCGTCGCGGACGGCGTCACCCGCGGCCTTCGACAGCGGGGCGACGTTGACGTACCACTGCAGCGACAGGCGCGGTTCGACCACCGTGCCGCATCGCGAGCAGTGCCCGACCGAGTGCAGGTAAGGGCGCTTCTCCGCGACGATGCGTCCCTCGGCGCGCAGGGCCTCGACCACCGCGCGACGGGCGTCGTGGCGGTCCATGCCGAAGAACGGGCCCTCGAGGTTCACCACCGCGTGGTCGTCCATGATCGTGAGTTCGGGCAGGGAGTGGCGCCGACCGATCTCGAAGTCGTTCGGGTCGTGCGCCGGGGTCACTTTGACCGCGCCGGTACCGAACGCCGGGTCGACGTGCTCGTCCGCGACGATCGGAATCTGACGTCCCGTCAACGGGAGCTCGACGGTGGTCCCGATGAGGTGCGCGTACCGCTCGTCGGTGGGGTGCACGGCCACGGCGGTGTCGCCGAGCATCGTTTCGGCGCGCGTCGTGGCCACCACGATCTCGGCCTCGCCCGCGCCGTAGCGGATCGAGACCAGTTCGCCCTCATCCTCGGAGTGCTCCACCTCGATGTCGGACAGCGCGGTGAGGCAGCGCGGGCACCAGTTCGTGATGCGGTTCGCGCGGTAGATCAGGCCGCCGTCGTAGAGACGCTTGAACATGGTGAGGACCGCGTGCGAGAGGCCCTCGTCCATGGTGAAGCGCTCGCGCTCCCAGGCCACCGAGTCGCCGAGGCGGCGCATCTGGCCGAGGATCTTGCCCCCCGACTCGTGCTTCCACTCCCAGACCTTCTCGACGAACGCCTCGCGGCCGAGGTCGTGCCGGGTCAGACCAGATGCGGCGAGCTGCTTCTCGACGACGTTCTGCGTCGCGATGCCGGCGTGGTCCATGCCCGGCAGCCAGAGGGCCTCGTAGCCCTGCATACGACGCCGGCGGATCAGGATGTCCTGGATGGTGTGGTCCAGGGCGTGGCCGATGTGCAGACTGCCGGTCACGTTCGGCGGCGGGATGACGATCGCGTACCCCGGTTTGTCGCTCGAGGAATCCACCTCGAAATAGCGAGCCTTGACCCACTTCTCGTACAGGGGCGCCTCGACCTCGGCCGGGGCGTAGCGGGTGGGCAGGGCGTCGGCGGGCAGGTCCGTCTTCGGTGCGTCATTCACGGGCCGAGTCTACGGAGCGCGGGCCCCTCACCTCGAACGCGATTCCCCGTCCCGCCCACCCCTCGCTCCCCTGGAGCGACGCAGGGGAACTGAGAGGTGTGGAATGTCGTTCGACAGGGCGAGCCCACCCCCCCCGGAGGTAACGCGATGCGGCGAATGGCGGCAGCGATGATCAGCGGCGCGGCAATCCTGACGTTGGCCGGGTGCGGCGGCGACGACAAGGTGACCCTGGAGCCGGTCGCCGAGAACACTCCGCCTCCCCCGGGCGCCACCGCGACCCTGAAGGACAGCGGCGGTGCGACGGTCGGCACGGTGACGTTCACCGACGAGGGCGGCCGGACCGTCGTGGCGCTGACCATGTCCCCCGGGAAGACGTCGGCGGGGTACCACGGGATGCACGTCCACGCGAACGACGTCGCCGAGGGAGGCGAGGGATGTCAGGCCGACGCGACGAAGCCCTCCACGACCTGGTTCACCTCCGTCGACGGCCACTGGACCGAGCCCGGCGGGACCCACGGCAAGCACATCGGCGACCTCCCCTCGGTGTTCGCCCTCACCGACGGCAGCGCGTCCGCCACCTTCATCACCGACGCGTTCACCGTCGAGAAGGCGAAGGGACGCGCGGTGATCCTGCACGCCGGCCCGGACAACTACGGCAACGTGCCCGTCGGTACCGCGGAGGACCAGTACAAGGCCAACGGCGCCGCAGCGACGGAGAAGACAACCAAGACCGGGAACGCCGGCGACCGCGTCGCGTGCGGCGTGATCGGCTGACCCGCTCTGCCCGCCGTAGTTCGCCCCGCTCTGCCCGTGGCGTCCGCCGAAGAGTGAGCTATAGCGCTCGCTTCGGCGGACGCCACGGTTGTTCGCGGGCGAAGTGGCCGTTCGGAGGACGAATCGCGACCGATCGGGACCCTTACGAGGACGAACTGATCGCCGCGGTGACCGACGAGCGGGTTATGCGCGTGGTCTCCGTCGACTGACTGTCCAACTCCTGCCGCGTTGCGCGCCTGGGAACGCGCGGGAATGCGGAGAGCCCCGGCCATGGCCGGGGCTCTCGTGGAAGTGCGGGTTATGCGGACTTCTCGCGCGGGGCGCGCTTGCGGGTCTCGGACTCGCGCGGGACGAGCGTCGGGTTGACGTTCTCCAGCACGACCTCGCGGGTGATGACGACCTTGGCGACGTCCTTGCGGCTCGGGACCTCGTACATGACCGAGAGCAGGACCTCTTCCATGATCGCGCGCAGGCCGCGGGCGCCGGTGGCGCGCAGGATGGCCAGGTCGGCGATCGCGATGAGGGCGTCCTGATCGAACTCCAGCTCGACGTTGTCCAGCTCGAAGAGCTTCTGGTACTGCTTCACCAGCGCGTTGCGGGGCTCGGACAGGATCGAGACGAGCGCGTCGCGGTCCAGGTTCTTCACCGAGGTGATGACCGGCAGACGGCCGACGAACTCGGGGATCATGCCGAACTTCAGCAGGTCCTCGGGCATGACGTCGCCGAACGCGTCGGTCTTGTCCAGGTCCAGCTTGGAGTGCAGGGTCGCGGAGAAACCCATGCCCTTCTTGCCGACGCGGCCCTCGATGATCTTCTCGAGGCCCGAGAACGCACCGCCGACGATGAACAGCACGTTCGTGGTGTCGATCTGGATGAACTCCTGGTGCGGGTGCTTGCGGCCACCTTGCGGCGGGACCGAGGCGGTGGTGCCCTCGAGGATCTTCAGCAAGGCCTGCTGCACGCCCTCGCCGGAGACGTCGCGGGTGATCGACGGGTTCTCGCTCTTGCGGGCGATCTTGTCGACCTCATCGATGTAGATGATGCCCGTCTCGGCCTTCTTGACGTCGTAGTCAGCGGCCTGGATCAGCTTGAGCAGGATGTTCTCGACGTCCTCACCGACGTAACCGGCCTCGGTCAACGCAGTGGCGTCCGCGATCGCGAAGGGGACGTTCAGCATCCGCGCCAGGGTCTGCGCGAGGTGCGTCTTGCCGCACCCCGTCGGCCCGATCAGCAGGATGTTGGACTTCGCGAGCTCGACGGCGTCGGTGCCCTTGGCTGCCTCACCGGCCTGCACGCGCTTGTAGTGGTTGTAGACGGCGACCGCGAGCGCCTTCTTCGCGGCCTCCTGGCCCACCACATACTGGTCGAGGAACTCGCAGATCTCGATCGGCTTGGGGAGCTCGTCCCACCTGGTCTCGGTGGCGTCCGAGAGCTCTTCCTCGATGATCTCGTTGCAGAGGTCGATGCACTCGTCACAGATGTAGACCCCAGGCCCCGCGATCAGCTTCTTGACCTGCTTCTGGCTCTTTCCGCAGAACGAGCACTTGAGCAGGTCGCCGCCGTCGCCGATGCGTGCCACGCCGCCGCCTCCTGGGTAAGCCGACTGCCGATCCGCAGGTCCGCGGCTCGGTCAAGGCCGACGTTACCTTCCCGTGCTCTTCCAGACACCACCTCTGAGCAGCGAGTCGGGCAGTTCAGCCCAGAGCGGACATGCGAGTGAGGCGAGAGGAGGAAGAGGGCGAGGAACGAGCGTTCTTCCTCCCGAGCCGATCGAGCATGTTGACGAGCGCAGCGAGGAACACATGGGTCGGGATCCGACGCGTGCGGACACGCAAGCAGTCGTTGGGCCGAATGGGCGAACTAATCCCGGCATATCTCCGCAGGCCGCCCCCGGGGCGGTGGAAAGGACCTCGACCCGTCTCCATCGTGTGCGGGGGCGCAGTGAATACGGGGAGGACACCATGACCAGACACCGTCGGGGACGCCACGGGCTCACGGCCGCACTCGGAGCGGCCGCGTTGTTGATCATCATTCCGGGCGCGAATGCCGGGTCGACCATCACCACTCCACCCGGAGCGAAGCAGGAGATGGCGGACCTGGCGGCGCTCACTCCCGTCCCGCAGCCGTACATGACCTTCAGCGCGGGCATCGGGAGCACGTTCTCCTCGGTGAGCACCGGCTACGTCCACTCCTGCGGCATCACCGCGGCGGGCGGGGTCGCGTGCTGGGGGAAGAACGGGTCCGGGCAGCTGGGCAACGGCACGACGGCCGACTCGACCGTGCCGGTCACCGTCACCGGGCTGAAGGGGCGGGTCACCGGCCTGGCGTTGGGGTCGCTGCACACCTGTGCCGTGCTCAGGAGCGGCGCGGTGCAGTGCTGGGGCAACAACCTGCGGGGGCGCCTGGGTGACGGCACGCAGCAGAACCGCGTCACGCCGGTGACCACCGCCGGGCTGCAGAACGTCCGGGAGATCACCGCCGGTGCGAATCACACCTGTGCACGCACCCATGGAGGCACCGTGAAGTGCTGGGGCTCCAACACGTCCGGCCAGCTCGGCGACGGGACCACGCAGGACCATCTGGTCCCGACGGCGGTGCCGGGAGCGAGCCCGGCGCGTTCGATCTCGGCCGGGGATCTGCACACCTGTGCCGTCCAGGCCGACCGGCCGGGGGCACCCGGGGCGCGCGCCGGCCAGGTCACCTGCTGGGGCGACGGCGATTCGGGCAAGCTCGGCGCCGGCGACGAGGCCGACCGGGCCACGCCGACGATCGTGCCGGGACTGGCGGACGTCGTGGAAATCAGCGCGGGCACGCAGCACAGCTGCGCGCTGACCACCGAGGGCGCCGCCTGGTGCTGGGGCCGCAATTCCAGCGGACAGATCGGGGACGGCACGGTCTCGGCGGGCCGCCTCACCCCGATCAGGGTCGTCGACCTGGCGGACGTCGTCATGGTCGACGCGGGCGGGGCGCACACCTGCGCGCTGCTGCAGAGCAGCGCCGTCAAGTGCTGGGGCTACAACGAGGCAGGTCAGGTGGGCGACAGGACCATGGACACACCGCGGCTACGGCCGACGCAGGTGAACGGCCTCGCTTCCGGGGTCACCTGGGTGAGCGCGGGGGCGCTGAGCTCCTGCGGAGTACTGAGCACCGGCGCTGCAGCGTGCTGGGGCAGCAACCGGTACGGCCAGCTCGGCGACGCATCGCGAACGGATTCCGCGGTGCCGAGCACGGTCGTGTAGGTCGACCCAAGGGATGGGGTCGAGAGTCCGGCTTACAGGGATGGAGCCGGCGCGAGCCGCAGGGCGACCGGTGGAAGGCGACCGCCGGGCGCCCTGCGGAGCACCAGAACGCCGACGGCGAGAGTCGTCGGTCCGGCCCAGGGGAACGGGCCGGGACCGCCGCGCGGGGGCGGCGGGGCAGGACCTCGGTCGTCGGTGGGGCCCGACGACCGAGGGCGCGCCACCGGTTCACGGGCGGACCGGTGGACCGCCGCGTCACGCACTCGGCGGAGCGCAATTGACGGTTGGTCGAGTTCGGCCGACAGTCGAGGAACCCCGGCGGAGCAGAGCCGCCGGGCCGGCTCAGGGCACGAGCCGGACACACGAACGGACGCCTGGCGGAGCAGAGCCGCCGGGCGTCCGTTTCGTCTGTCTACAAGCTGCGAGCCTCAGGCAGGCTTGGACAGGTTCATCAGCGACGACTTCCGCGACGAGATGACGTCGTCGACGATGCCGTACTCCTTGGCCTGCTGGGCCGTCAGGATCTTGTCGCGCTCGATGTCCTTGCGGACCTGCTCGAGCGGCTGACCCGTGTGCTTGGCGAGCATCTCCTCGAGCAGTGCACGCATGCGCAGCACCTCGTTGGCGATGATCTCGACATCGGAGGCCTGACCGCCGGAGCCCTCGATCGCGGGCTGGTGGATCAGCACGCGGGCGTTCGGCAGGGCGAGGCGCTTGCCCGGGGTGCCGGCGGCGAGGAGCACCGCGGCGGCCGAGGCCGCCTGGCCCATGCAGATCGTCTGCACGTCGGGCTTCACGAACTGGATCGTGTCGTAGATCGCCGTCAACGCGGTGAACGAGCCACCGGGTGAGTTGATGTAGATCTGGATGTCGCGGTCCGGGTCCATGGACTCCAGCGTCAGCAGCTGGGCCATGACGTCGTTCGCGGACGCGTCGTCTACCTGCACGCCGAGGAAGATGATGCGCTCCTCGAAGAGCTTCGCGTACGGGTCGTACTCGCGGTATCCCTGGCTGGTCCGCTCCACGAAGCGCGGGAGCACGTAGCGCGACTCCGGCATCTGGTACCCGGCCTGCACGTCGTAACGCTCGCTCATGCGGTCCCTCCGGAGCCCGTGACCTGCCGGGCGTTGGTGACGACGTGGTCGACGAATCCGTACTCCTTGGCCTCTTCCGCCGTGAACCAGCGGTCGCGGTCGGAGTCGGTCTCGATCTGCTCCACCGTCTGTCCGGTGTGCTCGGCGATCTGCGCGGCCAGACGCTTCTTGGTGAACAGCATCTGCTCGGCCTGGATCTTGATGTCCGACGCGGTACCACCGAGGCCACCGAGCGGCTGGTGCATCATGATCCGCGCGTTCGGCAGGGCGTAGCGCTTGCCCGCCGCACCGGCGCAGAGCAGGAACTGGCCCATCGAGGCCGCCAGGCCCATCGCCACGGTCGCGACGTCGTTCTTGACGTACTGCATGGTGTCGTAGATCGCCATGCCCGCCGAGACCGAGCCACCGGGGCTGTTGATGTAGAGCCAGATGTCCTTCTCGGGGTCCTCCGCCGCGAGCAGCAGCATCTGCGCGCACAGGGCATTGGCCATGTCGTCGCGGACCTCGCTGCCGAGGAAGATGATCCGTTCCTTCAGCAGCCGTTCGTAGACCCGCTCACCGAGCCCGCCACCGTCGGCTCCGCCCCTGGCGTTCATCAACGTTCTCTCACCCGCTTCTCGCGCTCCTGATCACGTGACGATGACCCTAACGCGCTGCCACGACGCCCCGACGGGCACGGCGGCCCATTTCGCTTTGGGCGCAGCCGGCGAATCGCATCTTGTGCCCGCGAGTGGGGTGATCGGGGCGCGCTGATACCCCCACTCGCCGGCAGAGGACGCCGAAAACGAAGGCTGCGGGCCACCCCGAGGAGGGGCGCCCGCAGCCGGACGTGAAGGTCTTACTTGTCCTCGGGGGCCTCGGGGATCTCGGCGGAGGCGGCGCTGGTGTCGGCGACGTCCTCGTCCTCGGCGGTGGCGATCGGGGCCTGCGAGTCGACGCCGGCCTCGTTGAGGGTCTCCATCTCCTGGCGGACCATGTCCTCGATCTCCTCGGCGCCCTCGGGACGCAGGGCGTTGAGGTCGACGGTGGCGCCGGCGGTGTCGGTGACCTTGGCGTCCATGAGGACGATCGCCAGAGCCTTGGAGCGCACGACCTCGGCGACGAGCATCCCGGCCTGGCCGGCCTCGACGATCCGCTGCGCGAACTGGTCCGGGTTCATCCCGGAGCCCTGCGAGCGCTGGATCAGGTGGCGGGTCAGTTCCTCCTGGTTGACCGTGACGTTCTCGGCCTTCGCGATCGCGTCGAGCAGGAACTGGGCCTTCATGGCCTCGGCCGAACGCTTCTCGAGGTCGGCGTGGAACTCCTCGCCGGTCTGATTCTCGTGCTTGAGGTAGTCCTCGAGGGAGAGCCCGGCCTGCTTGAGCTGCTGCATGATCGAGTCCTGCCGGAAGTGGACCTCCTGGTGCAGGAAGTTCTCCGGCAGCGGGATCTCGGTCTTCTCCATCAAGGCTTCGAGGACTTTGTCCCGGGCGTTGCCGCCCTGGGCCAGCTTCTTCTGCTCGCCCATCTTGGTCATCATGTCCGCGCGCAGCTCCTCGATGGAGTCGAACGGGGACGCGGTCTGAGCGAACTCGTCGTCGAGCTCGGGGAGCTCACGGACCTTCACCGTGTTGAGCTTGACCTCGATGTCGACCTCTTCACCGGCACGCGGGCCGGCGACGAGGGTGGAGCTGAAGATCTTGGATTCCTCGACGGCCATTCCGGTCAGCGCATCGTCCAGGCCCTCGACCAGCGAGCCGGAGCCGACGACGTAGGACAGGCCTGCGGCCTGCGCGTCCTCGATCTCGGTGCCCTCCTTTGTCTTGCCGGAGAGGTCGATCGAGACGTGGTCGTCGGCCTGCGCCGCGCGGTCGACGCCGACGAGGGTCGCGAAGCGCTCCTGCAACTGGCCGAGATAGGTGTTGATGTCCTCGTCGTTCACCTCGGCGGTGTCGACGACGACCTCGATGCCCTTGTACTCGGGCAGTTCGATCTCCGGGCGGATGTCGACCTCGGCGGTGAACTTCAGCTCGGCGCCGTCGGCGAATTCCTTGACGTCGACCTCGGGCTGGCTCAGGACCTGGATCTTGGCTTCCTCGACGGCCTGGCCGTAGAACTTCCCGACGGCGTCGTTGACGGCCTCGTCCAGCACCGCGGCGCGGCCGTAGCGCTGGTCGATGATCCGCGGCGGGACCTTGCCCTTACGGAAGCCGGGGACAGTGACCTGCGCCCCGATCTTCTTGTAGGCCGCGTCCAGGCTGGGCTTCAACTCATCGAAGGGGACCTCGACGGTGAGCCGGACCCGGGTGGGGTTCAGGGTCTCGACGGCACTCTTCACGGCGTGGTTCTCCCTGCATCTTCTGGCGGTCTGGGACATGCGTCTGCGTTACCGGTCGGGGCGGGGAGACTCGAACTCCCGATCTCCTGCCCCCAAAGCAGGCACGCTAGCCACTGCGCTACGCCCCGCAGCGTCCCCGGGAGTCTAGTGCCGGCCGCGCGCATCCCCGTGTGGAGCGTTCCCCCGGCACGCACGGGCCTGGTGGGGCCGATGTGGCGCTCCCCCGGCATCCGCTCTCTTGACCGCACCGAGTCCCGGAGCGGGAACTGGGAAGCAGTCCAGGGCGGATGATGTTGGTCCCGGGGAGAGGTGCCCCCGCCCGGGGCGCCCGCCCGACCCGCAGGAGCATTCATGGGTTACACCGCCGCGCCCGACGGCTGGTGGCAGGAGTTCGTCTCGGCCGACCCGCCGCGCACCGCGAAGATCGCGGTCGTGCGCAAGGACGGCAGTCCCGCCGTGGCCCCCATCTGGGTGGCGCTGGACGGGGAGGACGTCGTGTTCACCACCGGCCTGGACACCCTCAAGGGCAAGGCCATCGCGCGCGACCCCCGGGTCAGCCTCTGCTGGGACGACGATCGTCCGCCGTTCGCGTTCGTGACCCTCAGCGGCACCGCAACGATCGTCGACGACCTCGATCAGGTCTACGACTGGGCCGGGCGCCTGGGTGCCCGCTACATGGGCGCGGACCGGGCCGAGGAGTACGCCAAGCGCAACGGGGTGCCCGGTGAGGCCCTGATCCGGGTCCGTCCCGAGCGTGTGATCGCGATGGTCGATCTCGCCGGATGAAGGCCACCGCTGACCTGAGCGAGCGAGCCGCCGGGCGCGTGTCCGTGGGACCGCGGGTCCGCTGGATCGGCCTGGTCATGTTCGTGATCATGGTCGCGGGCACGTTGCCGTCGCCGCTGTACTCCCTGTGGGGAGCGGCCTACAGCTTCGGGCCGCTGACCGTGACGGTGATCTTCTCCGTCTACGTCATCGGGGTGCTGTCCGGGCTGCTCGGCCTGGGCCACCTGTCCGACGTCGTCGGGCGGCGGCCGGTCCTGCTCGGGGCGTTGGCGATGTGCGCTCTCTCGGACTTGCTCTACCTGACCGCCGGTGGGCTGCCGGCGCTGCTGATCGCGCGCACCATCTCCGGGTTCGCCACCGGGCTGCTGACGGGGACCGCGACCGCGGCGATGGTCGAGCTCGCTCCCCCTGGCGCCAAGGAACGTGCCGGCCGGCTCTCGGTCATCTGCAACACCTGCGGGCTGGCCTTCGGGGCCGTCCTGGCCGGGTTGTTCGCGGAGTACCTCGGGTACTCGACCCGTCTGGTCTACGTGCTGCACCTCGGGATCGTCGTGATCGCGGTGATCGGACCGATGCTTGCGCTGAGCCGGGGTAAGCAGGGGTCCTGGGCCACGGTCCGGCCGCAGAAGTTGGGCGTCCCGGAGGAGATCCGGGCCACGTTCTGGCGGGCCGCGGCTGCCGGTGGAGCCGGGTTCGCGGTGATGGGCGTCGTCAACTGCCTCGCCGCGGTGTTCCTGGCGCAACTGCTCGACGTGCACAACGTCTTCCTCACCGGCCTGGCCGTGTTCCCGGTGTTCGCGACCGTGGCGGTCGGCCAGCTGGGGGGTCGGGCACTCAAGCCCGCCGCGCGGCTGCCCGTCGCCTGCGCGGTGCTCGGCCTGGCCGGCGCTCTGACGGCGCTGTCGCTGAACACCGAGCAGATCGTCATGTTCGTGATCGCCGGCGGCCTGGCCGGGGTGGGCGTCGGGCTCGCGATCGGGCACGGCGTCGCGACGATCAACGCCGACTGCCCGCCCGCGCGGCGCGGCGAGGCCAACTCGACGTTCTTCGCGGTCATGTATCTCGGCCTGTCGGTGCCGGTGATCGGCGCCGGTTTCGCCGTCCGGGAGTGGGGCCTGCGCACGGGCGGCGAGGTGTTCAGCGTCGGGGTCACCGTGGTGGCCCTGGCCGTCGGCGCGAGCCTGCTGATCGACCACCTACGCCAGACCTCGCGACAGTCGGCGCCGGCCACCGACTGACCGCACCGGCCCCTGCCTCCCCGGTCCGGGGCCGCGCAAGGCGCAGAATGGCCGGGTGCGCGAGGATCTGAACTTCGAGGTGGAGGGAACCTCGTGCGCGGCGTGGCTCTACCGGCCTCCGAACACCACCTGGGCGGTCCCGTGCATCGTGATGGCCCACGGGTTCGGGATGACCCGCGAGTGCCGTCTGCCGGACTACGCCGAACGCTTCGCCGCCGAGGGCTTCGCGGTGCTGCTGTTCGACTACCGCGGCTTCGGGGATTCCGGTGGCGAGCCGCGCCAGTTGTTGGACATCGCCGCGCAGCGCCTGGACTGGGCCGGGGCGGTGGCCGCGGCCCGCGGCCTGCCCGGCATCGATCCGGAACGGATCGCGCTGTGGGGGACGTCGTTCAGCGGCGGGCACGTGCTGCACGTGGCCGCCCGCGACCACCGCATCGCCGCCGCGGTCGCCCAGGTGCCGTTCACCGACGGCCGGGCGACCCTGACCAGCGTCGGGAAGCCCTCGGCGGACGGGATCCGGCACACGGCCCGGTTGATGGCCGCCGCGGCGCGGGACGTCGCGCGGCGCCGCCGAGGCGGCCCGCCGCTGCTGGTGCCCGTCGCCGGGGAGTACGGCAGCCGGGCGGTGATCGCGGGACCTCGCGCCGAGCGGACGCTGCGGATGCTCGTTCCTGACGGGGTGTCATGGCGTAACGAGGTCAACGCCGGCATCGTGCTGCAGGTACTCGCGGACCGGCCCGGACTGGACGCCCCCCGGATCCGGTGCCCGTTGTTCGTGGCGGTGTGCGAGGACGACGCGGTCACCCCCGCCGAACCTGCGATCGTCGCCGCGCAGGCCGCCCCGGCCGGAGTGTTGGCGCGGTACCCGTTCTCGCACTTCGAGGCCTACGTCGGGGCCGGGTTCGCGGAGATGTGCACGGACCAGGTGGAGTTCCTACGGAAGCACCTGCTCAGTTGATATGGCGTCAGATGTGTTGTCGGAGAAGGAGAACGAGATGGTGACGGGGATCGCTCGGGGATTCACGATGGCTGCCGGGGCGGCGCTCGTGGTGTCCCTGTTGCCGGCAGGCTCGGCGCTGGCCGAGGAGTCACCGAAGACGACCAAGCTGTCGCTGAGCATCAAGGAGGAAGGCTCCAACCGGATCGTGGCTACGTTGCACTGCAATCCCCCCGGTGGGTCGCACCCGAACCGTGTGGACGCCTGCGCGGAGATCAAGAGCGCCGGCGGGGAGCTCGACAAACTCCCCGGCCGCCAGACCTTCGCCGCCTGCGCGAAGATCTACCTGCCGATCCTTGCCAAGGCCAACGGCCTGGCCGAGGGCAAGAACGTCGACTACCGTCGCCGGTTCCCCAACCGCTGCGAGATGGGGGTCGCGACCGGATCGGTCTTCGAGCTGTTCGGCGACCGATGACGCCTGGCCCATGACACTGAGCCGATGACGCTGAGCGCCGCGCAGACGGACCGCGCGGCCGGCGTGCTGCTCGGCAGCGCCACGGGCGACGCCCTGGGCGCAGGCTACGAGTTCGGCCCACCGACACCGACACCGACACCGTCGCCGCGATCGCCGGTACCTTGCTCGGCGCGGTGCACGGCGCGAGTCCGGTGCCGCCCGAGTGGCGGGCGCTGCTGCACGGTTGGCCGGGGGTTGCGCGCCGACGACCTCGTCGACCTCGCCGCGGCCATCGCCCCGCCCCATCCGCAGATCGCGGTACCACCCGATGACACCGACGATCTCGAGATCCTCGAGTTCGCCGGCTCCTACGACGGGTACGACCAGCACGGCGGCGACGGCTCCTCGCTCGCTGACGTCGTGGCGCCGATCTGCCAACGGTGGATGGCGAGCGGCGAACTGCCGACCGACGTCGACCTGCTCCGCGCGTGCCTGTTCTTCTCGGCCCGGGCCCACCGCCACGGCGGTGGCTACGGGCCGTTCGTCGAAAGCCTCTATGTGCAAGCGCTTTCGGGAGCTCACCGAGGGCAGCGTCCCGATCGTGCGTCAGACCGCGGGACCGTCCAGGTCGAACTCGCACCACACGAGCACCCGGCCGCGTTCGCGGCCGACGCCGAGGCGTGCGGTGACAGCCCGGACCAGCGCCAGTCCCCGGCCGCTCTCGGCCAGTGGATCGGCCGCGTCGGGGACGGCGAACGGGGCGCCGGAGTTGCGGACCTCGACGCGCAGGCGGGTGCCCTGACGGAAGACTCGCAGCGTGATGTCGTTGCCGGACTGTCCGTGCCGGATGGCGTTGGACATCAACTCGCTGACCACCAGTTGCAGGTCGTCGATCGGCGCTCCGGCTGGGAGCTGATCAGCGAGTGCGCGGATGGCGCGGCGAGCGCCGGCGGAGGCCTGCGGCGCGTGGGTCTCGGCGTGCTCGAGGAGCTGGATCGGGTCCCCGTGGCCGGCGGGGGTGACACCGAGCGCGAGCATCGCGAGGTCGTCCTCGGCCTCCCCCTTGCAGTGCGCCAGGACGGCCTGGTGCACCGAGTCGAGGATCTCCTCCGGGGACCGTCCGGCCAGGGTTCCGAGGTGCTCGACCAGCCGGCGCTCCCCGAAGCGGTCGACGTTGCCGAGGCTCTCGGTCAGGCCGTCGGTGTGCAGCAGCAGGACGTCGCCCGGCCACAGGCTGCGCTGCACCCGGTCGATGCCGACGTCCTCGAACGCGCCGAGCAGCATTCCGCCGACCTCGACCGTCTCGACCGGCGCGCTCGAGTCCGCCCGCACGATCAGCGGCGCGCAGTGTCCGGCCGACGCGATGGTGACCTCGGTGCGTCCGGGAGTCGGGCGGATCCGCACGCACGCGACGGTGGCGAAGTCCTCCGGGCCGGTCTCGTCGAAGACGATGTGGTTGACGCGCGACAGGATCGCGGCCGGGTCCCGCTCCTCCGCGGCCACCGCGCGCACGGTGTGCCGGATGAGGCCGGTCAGGGCGGCGGCAGCCGGGCCGCGACCCCGCACGTCGCCGATGACCGCGAGCCAGGCGCCGTCACCCAGGGCGAACACGTCGTAGAAGTCTCCGCCGACGTCGATCCCAGCGCCGGCGGCCTGGTGGGCCGACGCCGTCCGCATGCCGGGCATGACCGGCAGCACGGGCGGAAGCAGCGCGGCCTGCAGCGTGCGGGCGAGCTCGCGTTGCCGCTCGAACGCACACGCACGGTCGACAGCGAGTGCGACCCGGGTGGAGGCGGCGGTGAGCAGGTCGATGTCTGCCCGACTGAACGGTCCGGAACGTTCCCGGCCGATCACCATCGCGCCGACCAATTGCCCATCGAGGACCAGCGGGGCGATCGCGATCGAGCCGAACCCGGCCAGCGCGGCATCGGCCGGATCGAACGCCGTGCCGCGGGCCATCGCGAGCACGAACACCCGACCGGCGGCGACGGCGCCGCCGAGGACGCCGCGGCCGAGCGGCACGGGAGCCCCGTGTCCGTTCAGCGGACGCAACTGCAACCGTTCGTGCTCGTGGACGAGCAGGACGACACCGCTGGCGCGGAACATGCGGGTCAGCCGGTCACCGAGGTCGGACGCGAGTTCGGTGAGGGAGAGCTTGGACAGTGCGAGGTCCGACAGCGACTGCAGGCGATTCAGGAATTCCGTACGCAGCGCGCGCCCGAGGGCCTGCGCGGCAAGGTCGGCAATCGTGGTCAGGAACAGTCGGTCGTCCGGTCCGAACTCGGTGGGTTCTCGGTAGCCCACGGACAACAGGCCGACCAGGTCTCCCTCGACGAGCAGCGGCAGCCGGGCCAGGCCCTCGATGTGGGCCGCCTCGCCGTGGGCGTCGTCGCCGTAGCGCGCGCGACTGTCCTCGGCCGAGCGCAGAAAGACCGGTTGACGCATCGTCAGAACGTCGATGACGGAGCTCGGCCGGTCCAGGCGCAGATCGGTGTAGCTGTCCCGGTAGCCGATCGGGTCACCGCTCGGTGAGACACCGTGGGCGACGTCGCGGTCCGGCAGGAGCAGCCGCACAGAGAAGGTCTGGCTCGAGACGGCCCGCTGCACGTGTTCGGCCAGGACGGTGGTGACGTCCTCGACGGTGAGCGCACCGGCCAGTGCCGCGGCGAGGGTGCCCATGCGGCTCGCGCGGGCAGCCGCGGCCTCGGCGCGGGTGCGTTCGGTACGCATTCGCAGTTCGGCGCAGCAGGCCTCGGCCAGGGCGCCCAGGATCGCGTGGTCGTTCTCGGTCCACTCCCGCCGCTCGAGGTCGACCACGCACAGCGAGCCGAGCACCAGGCCCTCGTCGTCGGTCAGCGGGAGTCCGATGTAGGCGACGACCCCGAACTCGGCGACCATGAGGTTGTCCGCCACCCGCTCGTCCGCGGGGCCGTCGGCGAAGATCAGCGGTTCGCCCCGGTCGACCACCATCCGGCACAGCGTCTCGGTGAGCGGGAGATCGCGGTCCTCCGCCAACGGGGAGGGCATGCCGCAGGCGCCGGGGAAGAACTGGCGTTCCTCGTCGAGCAGGCTGATCAGACAGATCGGGACGCGCAGCGCGGAGCACGCGGCCCGGGCGAGGGCGTCGAAGGTGCGGTCGGGGGCGGCGTGCAGGCCGGTCAGCCCGACCGCGCGCACGCGCCGGTCCTCGCTCACCGACATCGCTTACCTGCCTCGCATCGGGCACCGGCAGATGACTGCACCGGGCGAAGGTGTCATCACACTTGCTGGCCACTCGCCACGGCGGCGGTGGTTTGGTGGGACACCGAGCCGGGTAGCTCGCTTAGGTTAACCTAAATCGGGATCTTCCGGGAGCCCCGGCGTGCCGACGGGTCACGCGTCGGCCGGTCGTTCCGCGATCGGATGGTGGGCCGTCGCGATGCAGTGGAATGTGTCCGCGCCTGCGAGGTCCAGGTGAGCGTGAACCCTAGGTTGGTCGCATGACCGACACCTTCACCCTGCGCCGCGAGACCGTTGTCGCGGCTCCCCCGGAACGCGTTCACGCCGAGATCGCCGACTTCCGGCGTTGGCAGTCGTGGTCGCCCTGGGAGCGCCTGGACCCGGACCTGCAACGCACCTACAGCGGCGCCGCGAGCGGGCAGGGAGCGGTGTACGAGTGGTCCGGGAACCGCAAGGCCGGAGCTGGTCGGATGGAGATCGTCGACGCCACGGAGCCGTCGCTGGTGCGGATCGATCTCCAGTTCCTCAAGCCGTTCAAGGCACGCAACGAAACCGTCTTCGACATCGCCCCCGACGGCACCGGGTCGCGTGTCACCTGGACGATGACCGGCAAGAAGACCCTACTGACCAAAGTGATGGGCATTTTCAAATCGATGGACGCGATGGTCGGTCCGGACTTCGAACGTGGCCTCGCGCAACTCAAGGCGACCGCGGAGCAGTCGGCCCCGTAGTCCGCTCCGCTGCGTACCAGGCCATCTGCTGCCCCTGGCTCAGGCCATGCAGGGGCGCATGAATCGCCCACCCCGCGTCGCGCAGCAACGGCGCGAGCGGGTCGAGGTAGGCGGCGCCGGCGTGGATCTCCAGCATGCGACCTGCCGGCGCGCCGAGTTTCTCGTCGAGTCGCGCGACGACCGTCGCGCTCCACGCCCGGCGGTACGCGATCGGTTGGCGGATCATCGCCACGTCGTACGGCTCGATGACGTCGTCGGGCGGGATCAGCCCGTACTTCGGGCTGAGGATGAACCACGGCAACCCGGTGCGTTCGGCGTAGGCGCGGCGGCAGCGGAACAGGCTGCCGATGTAGAGGTCCTGGGCGGGGGCCGCCTGGTCGACCTTGCGCTTACCGGGGCCGGTGAGCAACGCGTACGGCGACGCTGTCACGGCCGGCCGGCGAGGTCGACGGTCCACTCCTCGCACAATCGCGCACCGGGCTGCGCCACGTCCAGCCGGACCTGTGCCGACCCCGCGCCGTTGACCATCGTCATCAGTGCGTTGCGGAAATCGGGGCCGGCGATCAGCTGCCACTGCAACGGATCGGGGGGAACCTTCGCCCGCGCTGCCAGGCGCCCGAAAGCCTTGGCGACACGGGGATTCCAGGCGCGACGGAGCACCTTCGCCGACCGCGACGGGAGCTGGTTGTGGAGCGGGGAGCACACAGCCTGGTGCACCGCACTGGTCAGGCCGGGCGCATCCACCCTCGTCGCGTAGGAGCAGTGGATGTCGCCGGACAGCAGCACCACCGTCTCCGGTGCCCGTCCGCGTTCTCCCCGTGCCACGGCGAGGATCCCGTGCGCGAGTCTGTCGAAGGAAGACCGGAACGCCGCCCAGTGCTCCAGGTCCGCCGCACGGCGGATCCGCTCCCCCGCGCGCGCCCCGAGCCGGCCCCAGGCTCCCGCGCACAGGGCCTCGTTCCACGACTCCGCGGCGTGCACCGCGTGCGGCAGCAGGTAGGGCAGGCTGGTCGCGATGAGCAGGTGATCGACGTCGCCACGTAGGTGCTCCTCGACCCACTGCCACTCGGCGTCGTCGAACATGTCCCGCCGATGATCCGTCAGAACCCTTCCTGCACGGGAATCCAGGACGACCAGGCGCACCGCACCCAGCTCCCGCACGTAACTCCAGCGGCTGGTCGAGGTGTCGGCGTCGGCGCGCGCGGCGAACTCCCGGAGCGTGTTCCCGGCGTCCGCGGCCGCGCGAACCCGAGCATGGAGGTCGTCGGCCTCGATCTCGTCCGGCGGCAGGTTGCCCAGATGCTGGTACACCCAGTACGAGGACAGGGCCCCGACGATTCCCTCGCGCCACCACCGTGTGCGGGCCATGTCGGCCCGCCAGGCCGCGGAGGTGTTCCAGTCGTCGACAACCTCGTGATCGTCGAAGATCATCGCGGTGGGGACGGTGGACAGCAGCCAGCGCACCGCGGGGTCCGTCCAGGCCTCCCGGTAGAGGCGGGCGTACTCCTCGAACTCCACCGTCTGCCGCCCACCGCGGCCGCGCACGGCGAGCCATTCCTTGATCGTGTCGGGTGGGTGATCGGCGTAGACCTGATCGCCCAGCAGCATGAGCAACTGCGGCCACGTCGCGGGTTCACGCGTGCGGAGCGTATGGGCCAGCGCGACCAGCGCGTCGTGGCCGAGGCCGGCCGATCGCTCCGCCGTGCGCCGACATGACCCGAAGCTGATCTCCTGTGGACCGCCCGGACCCAGCGTACGGATCAGGCTGGACGGGAACGTCGCGTCCGGGGGCCAGCAGGGCTGCCCGTCGAGGTGGACCTCGTAGGGATGCGCCGTCTCGGCGGCCAGGCCGCGGATGACGACGACCGCGTAGTGATGCCCGTCGACGGCGAAGGTCCGCGACCGTGCGCCGAGAACCTCGACCTCGCAGGCGGCATCGGTCTCGACCCACACCGTGGCGTCGTGCTGATCGACGTAACGCAGCAGCGGACCGAGAACGAGACGGGGCACCTGTCGATCCTGAACGGGAGGCATGACGTGCCCCGCACCCTAGCCGTGCGAGCTGGATCCCACCTTTGAGCCGGCCCCATAGCGATCGCCTCATCGGACTGTCGGTGGCGACGGCAAAGCTGGCTCGGTGGAACCCTGGCGCATTCATTTCTTCCAGCGACATGCGGAGGACGATCCCGCACGCCGCATTCCGGCGGTGGATTTCCTCGACGCCATACCGGTAGCGGTCGCGGCAGAGTTTCAGGCGGTCCTTCAGGCAGTTGCCGCCGCTCCGCCACCGTCGTTCTCAGGCGGGGGCAAGTGGGAGGCAATGAATGGCGAGATGGCAGGCCTCTATGAGGTCCGAGTACAGGGCGGCGGACGAAATCACCGACTGTTCGCGGTACTCGAACGCAACGGCGCCGATTTGGGCGGCCCGAGCGTCGTCTGCATCGGTGGGCTCAGCAAGCCTGGCGTAGCCCAGCCGACCCGAGGGATTACCGCAGAATCAGAGCGCTGGCTGCGGAGTTCGCCGACCGGCGGACCGTGACGAAGTGACCGCACTCCGGCCGCGGGTGGTGCGCGCGTCCTGCTTGCGGCGCGGCATCGCGAGGAGGTCGAGGTCGAGAGCATCAGCCAAGGCGAAGAGGGTCTCCAGCGTGGGATTGGAACGTTGCGTGGAGAACAGTCGCCGTACGGCCGCCGGAGGCAGGTCCGACCGCCGAGCGAGCTCGGCCTTGCTGAGTCCTAAGTACTCGCGTCGCTCGTCGAGCCCCCGGATGAAGGCATCGATCTGGTCGATCACCGCACGCGCAGACTCGTAGGCCGATCGATACTCCGGATCGGCCATCCGCTCTGCGAAGTATCGTTCCGCAGCCGTTCGAGGCGCTGTCACCGGCCCATCGTAGCGCTACATATATGTTACGTCGAGCGCTCCTGGTCAGCCCTGCCGGCTGCGCGCCTCGATGTGCAGGTCGGCGAGGGTGCGACCGGTCGGCTCGTGCCGCCAGCCCTTCCACCCGTTGCGACCCTCGACCATGGCGCTGAGAGCGGCGACGCCCAGGGCGTGGACGGTCCCGTCGGCGAGCGCGACGGCGCCGTCGCACAACAGGGTGGCGTGCTGGACCGCACCGGTGTCGCTCTCGTGCAGCAGCAGGTCGCCCGCGCAGAGCAGACCCGACGACACCAACGCCCGGAAGTCCTGCTCAGGGCTCAGCCGCCCACGCTGCATGGGCAGCGCGCGAACATCGACATCGACCTTGACACTGTGCACCGCGACCAACCCCCACCGATTACGTCCTTGAACAAGGAGTCTCGGGTCTGTCCCAGTTTGCGCGGATCGTCCGGATCGGTGGACTGCGATGGGCCGAACGGATGACCCCGATCGCCGGCGCGCTACCGATTCTTGGCCGTCGATCTACCTTTCGGGCCGAACGTCCGCGGTGCCTGTCCCGTCCCCCCATCAGATCCCGCAATCCGTCGGGGTCTGCACACGAAGGGGAGCGTATGCGCACCAAGAACACGCGGATGTTGGCTGCTGGTGTCGGGCTGCTGGCCGTCGCGACGGTGGTTCCGGCCACGGCCGCCTCCGCGCACCACAACGACACCCGCACCTCGTTGACGCTGAGCGTCAAGGAGAAGGGGTCCAAGAAGATCACCGACACGTTGAAGTGCGACCCGTCGCGGGGATCGCACCCCGAGAAGTCGCAGGCGTGCCGTGAGCTGAAGAAGGCCAAGGGCAAGTTCCGTGACCTGGAGGGCCGCAAGACCTTCGCGGCCTGCACGAAGATCTACCGTCCGGTGACCGTCGAGGCCGAGGGCATGTCCCGCGGCTGGCACGTCTCCTACCGCAAGACCTTCGCCAACCGCTGCGAGATGCTCGTGGCCACCGGCTCGGTCTGGGACCTGTTCGACAACTAGCACCTGGCCCTACGGCGTGCGAAGAACCGTGAGGCAGGTATCACGGTTCTTCGCACGCCCCGGTCAAGGCAGCCACTCCATGCCGAGGTGTTCCCGCAGGGCGGCAGCGCCGGCATCGGTGACCACCAGCGCACGCGGGGTCGGAGAGGCAAGCACCCAACCCTTCTCGCGCATCCCGGCCAGGAGGCACCGACCGAGGCCACCGGCGAGGTGGTGGCGCTGCTCGGTCCAGTCGATGCACGGTGCCGCGTTTGAGTCAGCGGGCGGGCGAAATCCCATACCGGTGAGGACATT
Organism: uncultured Actinomycetota bacterium; assembly: GCA_963703165.1. Classification (GTDB taxonomy): domain Bacteria; phylum Actinomycetota; class Actinomycetes; order Sporichthyales; family Sporichthyaceae; genus JBQTKD01. The sequence goes on along the minus strand of OY969798.1, from coordinate 4,227,328 downwards.
GCGGCCCGCGAGTGTGAGCCGGTACGGGGCGCCGTTGGCTGCACCGCTCATCCTGGGTGTGCGTTCCGGGTCGACGTGACCGTCGGGGCCGGTGACGTGGCCGAGCCGGCGGAGGGCGTCGGTGACCGCGACCCCGAGGCGGCCCGCGGGGTGACTCCAGCAGTGCCGCGCGGAGCGGACCGCGTGCAGCGTGGTGCCCGTCCGCATCGACGCGGGAAGCGGGGCGAGCGCGAGCAGCTCGGGAGCGAGGTCGACGGCCAGGCGGTGGTACGTCCACCGTCCCTTGCGGACCGCTGTCACCACTCCCGCGTCCACGAGCGGAGCCAGTGCCGCGGTGAGCGCGGCGATGCCCAGGCCGGTCTCCGCCGTCAGCATGCTGACGGGGAGGCTCCGGCCGTCGGCCAGCGAGGCGGTCACCCGCAGCGCGGTGGGATCCGCGGCCCAACGAGGGCGCTCGACGGTGGCTGTCACACCGATGACGCTAACCCCCGTCGGGCCGCGGTGGCGCAGCTCAGTGCCCGTCGAAGAAGGCTTCGTGCGCCGCGGGGTCCGCCGGGATGTCCCACAGGTCGTGCACCCGCCCGTCGGGGCCGAGGGTGAAGAGGTGCACCTCCTCGACGTCGAGCTGCTTGCCGTCGGCGGCGCGGGTGGCGGTCTCGCGGGTGACGACGACGCCGTGCCGGTCGTCGGCGAAGATGCTGCGGATCTCGAACTGTTGGGTGCCGCCGGTGTTGACGGCGGTGGTCTTCAGCACCTCGGCGATGGCCTCGTGGCCCTTGTGCTCACCGCTGAGCGGACCGTGCCCGTCGACGTGGAACACCGCGTCGGGGGCGAAGAGTGGCATGACTGCGGGCAGGTTGCCCGCGGCGAGGTCGGCGTAGGCCTGGCGCAGGACCGCGACGTTCGGGTGCTCGCTCATCGGAGTCTCCTTCTGGGGTGACGGGGCGGTCGGGTCCGCCCGGCTGTCACCACCTTCATCGAGCGCGCGTCGGAAAGCGATTACCCGTCAGGTCATCTGCAGGGTGCGAATCCGGCACCGGAGGCGGGTTATCACGGATCGCCGGCCGAGTCGGGCGCTTTCGCTGCGCTTCTACTGAAAGTCAACCGAACGGTCGACACAAAAGGGATGTTCGGTTGAGTCCTGCAGGCATGGCCTGCGCGTCGAACCCTCGACCACAGATTGAGGGGGACAACTGTGTCCGCGGTCAGGTTCACCCACGTCCAGAGCGGCGTCCTTTGACGTCCGCGGACTGGGTGCTCGACAGCCAGGGTTTGCAGCTGGTCACCGTCGAGGAAGGCGTTGTTCGGTCCTGGTCGACCGCGCGCCTGGGTCACGGCCGTGCCCAGATGCCGGGGCTGCGTCGCGCCCTGTCGGCCGCCATCGGCGCGCTCAGTGCCGACCGCGCCCAGGTGCTGCACGCGGTCTACGCGTCCGCGGACCCGACCGTCGTCGACACCGAGAACATGCTGTTCTACAACGTGGGCGCCGCCTGCTTCACCAAGGCCGCGCGCCACGGTCTGCGCTTCGAACGCACCCACACGGTGCCCCCACCGCCGCGGGCCGAGCCGGGCCCGACCCTGCATCACCACCGGTACGAACTCGTCGACCGGGCCGACGGCTGGCGACACTGGCGCAACGGCCTGGTGCTGGCGTCCTTCGCAGGCGTGGAACTGACCCGGTTGGTCGACACGACGGACGTGTGGACGGCGATCCGCTCACGAGCCACTCCCCCGGACGACCCGACGGTCCACCACGGCCCGATCGCGGTACGCCTGACCCTGACGCCACCCGCTCGCCGCAGCCCCGTGCCCGCGGCCATCGGCAAAGCGCTGTTCGACGGCACGATCGCGGCGTTCCACAGCCACGACGGCACGGAGGTCGATGAACTCGCGGCGCGCATCGGGCAGCAGTCGCACGCGCTCGTCGATCCCGCCTGGGCCGTGCTGGGACGACGTCGGCTGCTGTGGCGGCTGGGCTTCGACTCCGTGCAGTGGAACCCCGCCGACGACCGCCTGGTCGCCGCCGAGCTCGTCCTGGACACTCACCGCGCCGAGGGGTGGCACCTCAGCGGCGAGTTACGTCAGGTGCAGGCGATCCGCTAGACCGTGGCCTAGTCCCCGTCCCCGCCGCCGCCCTCGGGCCCGATGGGGATGGTCATCGGGGAAGCCGGGTCGGGTACGCCGATCACGTGGTCGCTCTGGGCGACGAAGACGCCGGCGACCAGCGTCGACAGGGGAATGGCGTACGGACTGAAGCGTTCGGGTTCGCGCGGGTTCTCCGCTTCGGCGTTTTCGGGCAGATCCACGGGCCGGATGCGTTCCATACCCCCATGCTCCGCCGTCCTGGGCCCACGTCAAGACCCCGGCCCGCGGTGTCGACCGGCCAGGCGTGGGGCAACATCCAGTCATGACGAAACTGACCGGAGCGCAGATCGCCGAGCAGGCACCGGCCGGGTGGGTCTACCTGCCGGGCTCGCTGCAGACCCGTTTCCGTACCCCGAACTTCATGGCCGGGGTGGCCCTGGTGAATGCCATCGCCGAGGCCGCCGAGCAGGCCGATCACCACCCGGACCTGGACCTGCGCTATCCCCGGGTCGACGTCCGCACCTGGAGCCACGACGTGGGCGCGGTGACCGATCGCGACATCCGCCTGGCGCACACGATCACCGACCTGGCCAAAGCCCAGGGCCTGGTCCCGGAGTGCCACGAGCTGGCGAGCTTCGAGCTCGCGCTGGACACCCCGGCGCAGGGCCGCATCCGCCCGTTCTGGGCCGCGGTCCTGGCCTACGCCGAGCCGAAGGACGCCGAGGACGAGGTGCGCGACCCGGCGCAGGTGCAGCCGCCGATCTGGTTCCAGGCGAGCGGCGACGAGGCCGAACGTCAGCGCTGGCACCCCGACGTGTGGGTCGACCCGGCCCAGGTGCAGCCCCGGATCGCCGCAGCGCTCGCGGCCGGCGGGACGTTGGTCAGCGACGCGGACGCCCCGTCGTTCTGGGTCCTGGCCGACCCCGACGGCAACAAGGTGTGCCTGTGTACGTGGCAGGAACGGGGCTGACGTAGCGTCAGTCCTTGTGCCACGCCTGAACCGCGTCGATCCGTTCGGCGATCTCCATGCCGCCCGGGAGCGAGGGCTGTTCGTCGGCAACCGCGGCTGCCTCTACGTCGACGGCGCCTTGACGCTGCATCACCAGGGGTCGCTCTGGATCACCTGTGTCACGCAGTTCAAGGATCGCCACGTCGACGTGGCACGGGTGCGGCGCTGGACGCCGATGTTCTTTCTCGATGACGCCGTGGCGCTGGCCGCTGGGCACCGCCCCTGCGGTGAGTGCCGGCATCAGGCGTACGTGTCCTACCGGGACGGCGTCGCCGAGGCTCTCGGCCGCCGGCTACGCGTCAGCGAACTCAACCGGGCCCTGCATGCCCAACGTCTGAACCCGGGCCGCGGCCTGTCCCGAGCGGCCGACCGCAAGACCTGGGAGGCCGCGGCCGAGGGGTTGCCCGACGGGACGGTCATCGTGCTCGACGGCGTCGCGCGGTTGCTCGTCGGGGAGCGGTTGCTGCGGTTCGGTTTCGGCGGTTGGACCGATCCGATCCCGTGCCCCGACGGTCCGCTCACCGTTCTGACACCCCCGACCTCGGTCCTGGCGCTGGGGCACGGGTTCCGGCCGGTCCTGCACCCGTCCGCGAGCGTCGCCTAGCAGCCGCTGGTCGCGGCACCCGTGGCGGCCACCACCGCGCCGGCCGTGATGGCCGTCTCGATGTCGCGGATCGCCTTGGCCACCGCGGCGTTGACCGACTTGCCCGCCTCGGCGACGACCTCGGCGCGCGCGGCCGCCTGCTTGCGCCGGTCCTTCGGGACGAGCCCGTTGAGCAATTTCCCGGCCTTGAGGACGCCGACGAGCATCGCCTCGTCCTCCGTCGGTTCGGCGTCCTCGAGCAGGACCGCGTGCAGCCGCTTCCGCAACTGCTGTTCCGGGCGCGGGTCGGCCTGGGGGTAGCGGGTCATCGGAATCAGGCCCAGGATCCGGCGGTTTTCCTCGCGCAGGATGCCGCGCTCGGCCAGCCCGGCCGCCACTGTGCGTTCGGTTCGCCCGGTCTGCGCGTACTTGCTCACCCAGTGGCTGACCTTGCGCGGCTTCGAGCTCTGCGCCACGGCCTGGAACACCTTGGCCAGTGCGGGGTGGGATGGGGTGGAACCGTGCGCGGCGAGCTTGCCGTCGTGCTCGGTCAGCTTCCCGGAGACGATCAGGTCCAGCACCACGGCGCCGGAGAGCGCCGCCGCGGGCGAGGAATCGAAGAGCGCCGTCCGACCCTTCTGGTCGTCGTAGATAACCAGAAGCAGCTGCTCGCAGATCAGCAGTTGGTCGGACATGTGTGCCTCCCCGGTACCGGTTCCGCTGTCCTTCCCCTACGGTCACCCGACAGCGGCGGATCCGCAAGGCGTTTGCCGATTCATCTGTCCAGCAGATGCCGCGGGCCGGGGCCACGCTCGGCGACGACGTCGCCCGGGTTGAACATCGCGCACAGGTCCAGGGACAGGCAGCCGCAGCCGATGCAGCCGGTGAAGCGGTCGCGCAACTGCTCCAGTGCGGCGATGCGTTCGTCGAGCTCGGTGCGCCACCGTTGGGACACGCGTTCCCAGTCGGCGCGGGTCAGGCGACGGTCCGGCAGTTTGTGGAGAACAGCGCCGATCTCGGCGAGCGGGATGCCGACGCGCTGCGCGACGCGGATCAGCGCGACGGTCCGCAGGGTGTCGCGGGAGTACCTGCGTTGGTTGCCGCTGGTGCGCCGGGAGCGGATCAGGCCCTCGCGCTCGTAGAAGTGCAACGCGGACACGGCACAGCCCGACCGTTCGGCCAGCTGCCCGACGGTCAGCTCGCGAGTTTCCGCCATCCCGATTCTCCTTGCCGTCATCATTTGACCTCAACCTTAGTTGAGGTTCTACTGTCGTGGGTATGGACAACTCCTTGAAGGTGGCAGTGGTCGTGGGCAGCACCCGGCCGGGACGATTCGCGCCGACCGTGGCCGGGTGGTTCGTCGGGCACGCGGCCCGGCGGGACGACCTCGAGATCGAGGTCGTCGACCTGCTCGAGACGTCGGACGAACGATTCGGGGCGGCGATCGGTGCGGCGGACGCCGTCGTCGTGGTCACGCCGGAGTACAACCACTCCTTCCCCGGGCCGCTGAAGACCGCGATCGACGGCGTGCGGGGCGAGTGGTTCGCCAAGCCGATCGGCTTCGTCAGCTACGGCGGGATCTCCGGCGGACTGCGGGCCGTCGAGCAACTGCGGGGCGTCTTCGCCGAACTGCACGCGGTGGGGATCCGCGAGACCGTGAGCTTCGCGATGGCGTGGGAACAGTTCGACGGCGACGGGCAACCGAAGGACGCGGCCGCCGTCGCGGAGGCGGCCGACCGTCTGCTGGAGCAGCTGGTGTGGTGGGCGCAGACGCTGCGTGCCGGTCGGGCCGCGCGGCCGTACGCGGCCTGAGGGAGGAGCCGGCATGGCTGGGCTGAATCACACGATCGTGCACGTACGGGACAAGCGGGCCGCGGCGAGGGAGGTCGCGGAACTGCTCGGGCTGCCCGAGCCGAAGGAGTGGGGACCGTTCGCGATCCTCGAACTCGACAACGGGGTCTCCCTGGATTTCGCCGATCACGACGACCCCCGTCCGCAGCACTACGCGTTCCTGCTCTCCGAGGCCGAGTTCGACGGCGTCCTCGCCCGGGTCCGGGAGCGCGGTCTGCAGATCTGGGCCGACCCGGGCCAGAAGCGGCCGGACGTCGTCAACACCAATGACGGCGGCCGCGGGTTCTACTGGGCAGGCCCCGACGGACACTGGCTCGAGGCGATGACGCGGCCCTACGGCGGCTGAATGCTCTGCTTCCGCCTCAAGGTCGCAACGAACCGGACCGATTCCTCACCCACGTACCAATGGTGTTCAGGGAGGAAATCCGATGTCCGAGATGCGAATCGCTCTGATGCAGGAAATTGCGGTCGAACTGCGGGAGGCCGCGCCCGCCTTGACGGAGCACGAGATCGCGCTCATCGCGTGGGACCGGGCGGGCCTGGGCTCGTTGACGTGGACCGAGCGGGCGCATCTGCCGCAGCAGCGCGATGCCCGGCACGCCGAAACGGTCGTCGGCCCCCTGGCGGCGTCGCGACGCGGCTGACGGGTCAGGACATCGGGCGTTAACGCGGGGCAACACGTTCGCCGCGAAAGGCAGCCACAGTGCTCGTGTGTGGACTTCGACGCGCCCTCGCGGCCTCGCTGCCGTTCTCGCCCTGTCCTTGGGCCTCGTCGCCGGGTGTGGTGGCGGTGACGACGCCGAGTCGGCGGCGACCGCCTCCGCGTCAGGGTCCCGGGACCTTGCGGAGTTCGACGCATTCGTGCTGGCGAGCGAGAAGAACGATCCCGCCGTCGCCGATGTCTATGCGATCCGGTTCGATCCGTTCACGATCGACCGCATCACCACGGACAAGGCGATCTCCTCCCTCAGCGCTGACGACCGGCGGGTCATCGTGGCCGCCGCGGACGAGAAGGTCGACAAGCTCGCGCTGCTCACCGGTGCCGGTGAGCTGGGGCCGATTCCCGGACTCGGTCGTCCGCCCGCCTACAGCCCCACGCTGCGCGACGGGCTGCTCTACTTCGACGACGCGCAAGGCAGCGGCGCGAAGGGCAAGTACCAGTACTTCTCCTGGAACCTGGACAAGCAGTCCAAGAGCTTGCTGTTCGCGTCGAAGAAGGATCTCGGGGCACCGAAGCCGATGGCCGACGGGCGCCTGCTGATCACCAAGGCGGAGAAGGCCGGCCAGGACCAGCTCGTCATCCGCGAAAAGTCCGGCAAGGAGACCGCGCTTCCGCTGACCGGTGATATCGCGGCGGTTCGGCCCGGGACAAAGTTCGTCGCGGTGACCCTGGTGGCGAGCAACGCCAAGGACGGCGGCACCGGTCAGGTCCTGCTGCTGTTCAATCCCGAGAACGGGGAGAAGCAGGTGATCCCGAACCTGCAGATCATCGCCTGGAGCCCCGACGGCACGCAGTTCCTCGCCCGCCGCACCGAGACCCCCAACGACAGTCGCCTGGTGATCCTCGACCCGACCAAGGCCCCGGTGGAACTCGGAACCGTCCCCAACCTGTCGATCTACGGCGGCGCCTGGGTGCGCGGCGGCGTTCCCGCCTGAGTCTCGCCCGACGATCCCTCGCCCGAGGTATGGACTCGGGGGCTTCGACGCGCAACCATGGGCCTGTCGAATTAACCCGATAGCGGGTAGGTTATGGCCCCTTAGGCACCACGGCTCTCTGTAGAACGCATTCCCATAACGAATGTTCAGCCTTCACCCGACCGAGGCCTGAACAGTTAAACCCGACCCGGCGTAGCCGCTTCATGCGGCATGCCCTGGCCGCTCCCCCACGATCGGAGATCGTCATGGATCGATTCCGCCTGCGCGCCACCGCCCTGCTCACCGTCGTCGGCGCCGCGATCGTCGTTCCCGTCGGCCCCGCGGCCGCGCACGGCGACGAGGACCACGGCCAGGCGGCCGGATCAGGCAACGCCTGTTCGGTGACCGGAGCGGTGGCCAGCAAGGCCGGCGTGAAGTACGAGCCGACGACCGGCAAGTACACGCTGCGCGGCATCATGGACTGCACGTCGGAGCGCTACAAGCACGCGGAGATCACCGGCTCCGGCGTCGGGATCCTCGGCTGCTTCGGCGGCGCCAGCCAGATGGTGCTGCACGCGGTCTGGAACACCGGCGAGAAGACGACGGTCCGCCTGCAGACCGGCGACTTCACCTACGGCACAGGCGGCTACGGCTCGGTGACCGACGGGACACTGAAGGGCAGTCACGTCGGCCTCATGTGGGGCCGCGCCGCCGCCGGCGCCGAGGCCCGCTGCGCCCAGGACGCCGTGCACAGCTACCAGTTCGCCGGTGGCATCGGGTTCCACCACCACAGCTGACGACCAAGCCGGGCGTCCGCTCTTCCGTGCGCAATAGCGCTCGGAAGAACGGACGCCACGAACATCTCCGGGCTGCCACGCCGCCTGTCATTCGTTGTGGTTCCACAAACCCGGACAAACCACCCGTTCGTACAACCATTGCGCACGTCGTGCGTAGTGGTTGTCAGTTCTGGGCGGCGAGTTTCGCGCGGTCCAGGCTGCGGAGGCGGGTGGGGAGGCCCGCGTGGTCGTAGGTGCCCGCGTGGATCCAGCCGGCGAGGTCGGCGACGTCGTCGGGGCTGCGTAGGGGGCCGACGTGCACCGCGGGTGAGGTGGGGATGCGGGCGCGGTCGCAGGGCTGGACCACCGCGTAGGTACCCAGCGACGAGCCGCAGCAGGAACCGCCCAGCGGGCAGCCGGCGCGGACGAGCACGCCGTGGCGGCTCGAGCGCACCAGTGCGCCCAGCGCGGTGAGCACCGGTGAGGTGCGGCGCGCGCAGGACTCCTGCGCGCAGATCAGGATCGTGAATCCTTCGGCCGTTCGCTGCATCGGTGGCCCCGTTCGTCACACTCGACCCGATGTCGAGCACTGTTGATAATGATTATCGTTATGCTGTGCCGTGTCCAGCCAAGAATCCATTGATCCGGAGGGGAATCCATGGAGATCCCGGTGACCGTCGTCTCGGCCGTCGACCCGGTCCTGCGTGACACCGCGAGCGCGGTGCTGATCTGCGACCTGCCACACGCGGTGATGGTGCGCTACGACCTCGACCTCGAGGCAGGGGTGCTTCGCCGCATGCTCACGACGTCGTCGCAGCGCCTCGAAACCGCGCAGACCCCGGTGCAGCACTGTCTGACCTGCACCGTGCGCGAGGACCTGCACGCGGTGCTGGTCGAGCTGTACCGCAGCGGGGCGCCGCAGGTGGTGATCGCTCCCCCGGTGACGATGGACCCGGTGCCGATCCTGCACGCGGTCGCGACCGCACCACCGCCGGCGGTGCTCGCGTCGTCGTTGGTGGTCCTGGACCCGGCCACGTTCGAGCACGACCTGCTCGGCGACGACCTTCTCGTCGAACGCACGTTGAGCTGGGGCGAACGGGATCGCCGTTCGGTCGGCGAAGTGATTGCTCGTCAGGTGGAGACGGCCGATCTGATCGCCCTGAGCGCCCTGCCCGAGCGACGGGCGCAGTCTCTGTTCGATCACCTCGTGGGGGCGGTCCCGTCCAGGGTCCCGCTGCATCTGATGAACGCCGACGTGTTCGCCCGGCGCCGCCCGAGGGATTTCCCGCACACAGGGGACCTGCGCCGCGTGGAGCCGACGGACGCGGCAGACGCCAACGGCGTCGTCACCGTCGACCTGCGGTCCTGGCGACCGCTGCATTCCGAGCGACTACGCGACCTCGCCGTGCACGCGGCAGGCCCAGGTGTCCGGGCTCGCGGGTCCTTCTGGCTGCCGACACGCCCTAGCGCCCAATGCGCGTGGGACGCCGCCGGGGCGCAACTCGCGATCGGCGACCTCGCCCGGTGGGCGTCGGCGCCGGAGACCCACCTCGTCGTCACCGCCGCCGACCGCGACCCACAATCGATCCGCGACGCCTTCGAGGCCGCACTGCTCGACGATGCCGAACTCGCCGGCGGACTGGAGCAGTGGCGCGGACAGGAGGACGGGCTGGACGAGTGGCTCGGCCCGCACACCGAGCACGACGCCCTCACCCTCGACCTGATCCGCGACGACGACGGGCGCGGCTCGGCCTGAGCGGAGATCCGTAGATGTCAGCCCCAGCAGCAGCATGTCGGCCGGTACTCAGGCCGACATGCTGCTGTACGGGACGACGTCCTCAACGATGAGGCCGAAACCCGGGGGTCACGGGGCGGCGAACCTCCCCCGAAATTTCTTGCCGAGGAGGCAACCTGGAGACGGTCGCATTCCGTAGAGCGGAGTGACCGAGGGAGAGACCAGGGTGGGTAACGACGCACGCAGCGTCCGGGATGCGGAGTTCGCGGCTTTCGCGATCCCCGCGCAACGACGGCTGCGCCGCACCGCCTACCTGGTGTGCGGGGACTGGCACCGCGCGGAAGACATCGTGCAGACCGCTCTGGCGAGCGTCTACGCGCGGTGGGAACGCATCCGACGCGAGGAAGGACCCGAGGGCTACGCACACCGCGCGGTGGTGAACGCGGCGATCGACGAACGGCGCCGACCGTGGCGCCGGGAACGTCCCGTCGAGTTCCTGCCCGAACGCGCCGCACCGCAGGACGACGGCATCACACTCGCCGTCCTCGAGGCCCTGGCCGGCCTAGCGCCCCGCCAACGTGCGGTCGTGGTGCTGCGCTACGTCGAGGACCTTGACGTCGACGCCACCGCAGCGCTGCTGGGCATCTCCCCCGGCACGGTGAAGAGCCAGTCCTCGAAAGCACTCGCCAACCTGCGCGAGCACCTCTCCAGTGCCTCCTCCACGACGACGGGCGACCAGCGATGAACGACGACCACGTGATCGACCTGCTCCGCGCCGCCGGCACCGGCGGCGGCGACAGCGACCTCGGCCCCGCCATGCGCAAAGGCGCCCGCATGCGACGCCGCCGACAGATCGGGCAGGCCGTCGGCGGAAGCGCGGGGTTGGCCGCCATCGTCGCGATGGGCATCTTCGTCACCGGCATCAACTCCTCCTCGACGGTTGTCGTTGCCCCGCCGGCCGCGAGCTCAGCGCCGGTCGTCGCGTCGGACAAGACGCTCACGTGGGCGCAGACCGAAGACGCCAACATCCAGCTGATGCTCGACGTCCTCGGCGCGGGCTGGGGTCACGGCTCGCTCAGCAGCGAGCGGACCGTCGAACTCGATCCGGACAGCGCGGCCGCCGACGGGCTTCCGGACGGCTTCGCGGTCTTCGCGTCGATGCGGGTCATCGACGCGGCGACGTTCGCCCTGCCATGCGGCATCGACTGCAAGGACTACACGTTGGCCGACGGCCGCGCCGTGCGGGTCGGCAAGACCTGGGAGGCGATCCGCCGGAGCGGGAACGGCGAGGAGCCGGCGGGGACGCAGCTCTCGCGCGGTCGACCCGACTCGATCACCGCCGTGTACCGCCGCAGCAACGGCGGCTACGTCACCTCGCAGATCCGCGTCGCCCAGGCTGGGACGAGCTCAACGCCGGAGGCGCAGCAGGCGGCCATCGACTTCCTCGACGCCTGGACCGACGAGATCGCCGGCCTCGCCGCCGACGACAACGTGCGCCCCCGCGTCGGCGAGGAGCTCAAGCCCATCCAGGCCGGCCCGACCAAGGACGAGGTCCACCAGCTCTACCTGCAGGAAGCCCTCGGCGACGACTGGGGCACGAAGGTCGACAGCGAGCGGCGCATCACGCTGAAGCCGGAGAGCGAGAAGGCCGCCGAGCTCCCGTCGTCGGACTACCAGGGCAAGGCCACTCTGCAGATCCTGAGCAAGGCCCAGTTCGACGCCGCGTGCAACGCGAAGCCCGGCGTCGAGGCGTGCAACTGGCAGAAGCTGGGCGACGGCACCAAGGTCCACTGGCGGGCGTGGGCCGATCGGGAAGCGTCCGACGACACCATGCTCGGCGAGCTCGCCGCCTACTACCCGGGTGAGGACGGCAGCGTCGTCATGGCGATGGTGTCGGTGCTCGGCCGCGAGGTCTCCGCCGCGGAGCGCGACGCCCACCGCGACGCGACCTTCACGTGGCTCGAGTCACTCCGCCACCAGCTGATCGCCGCCACCCTCGACAAGCGCGTCGGCGCGGACGTCTTCACCACCGACTAACCCGCCCTCCGGGGTTGCGGCTTCACTCGTCACAGTGCTGCCTCACACGTTCAGCGCGCCTGCGCACGACGAGTGAAGCGGCACCCCGGCGAGTGAAGCGCATCCCCAGGGTGCGGAGCGCGTCCCGGAGGGCCGAAACGCTGCCGGCGGGCACCACCCACCCTTCGAGATTCCGGCCGGCCGCTTCACTCGTCGCAGTGCTGCCTCACACGTTCAGGGCAGCCGCGCACGGCGAGTGCAGCGGCACCCTGGCGAGTGAAGCGCGTCCCCTACGGGCGCAGGCGGACCGGTAACTCGGTGAGGCCGCGAAGGACCAGGCCGTCGCCGTGGTCCCAGCGGAGTTCGGAGACCGGGACCGCGAGCTCCATGGCAGGGAACCGGGACAGCAGCGCGGTGAAGGCGATGACGCCCTCCATGCGAGCGAGTGCAGCACCGAGGCAGTGGTGGATGCCATGTCCGAAGGCCATGTGAGACACGTCGGGGCGGTGGATGTCGAAGGCCTGCGGGTCGACGTACTTCGACGGGTCCCGGCCGGCGGCGGCCAGGGACACGATGACCTGCATCCCGGCCGGGATGGTGACGTCGCCGATGGTGACGTCCTTCGCGGCGTAGCGGAACGTCGAGTGCGGGACGGGTGCGTCGTAGCGCATGAACTCCTCGACGGCCCGCGGCACCAGCGTCGGGTCGCCGACCAACGCGCCGCGCTGCTCGGGGTGCAGCAGCAGAGCCGTCATGCCGTTGCCGATGAGGCTGGTCGTGGTGTGGTGCCCGGCGACCAGCAACTGGAACAACGTCGAGCGCAGTTCCTGCTTGGTCAGCGCACCACCCTCGGCCGCGCGGACGAGGTCCCCGACGAGGTCGTCGGTCGGTTCGATCCACCGCGCGTCGACGAGGGCCTCGAGGTAGCTGGTGATGCCGTTGGAGGCGGCGACGGTCTCCGCGGGTGGGGGCGGCGAGTACGGCTTGAGCATGATCTCGAAGAACCCGGCCAGGCGCTCCTGGTCCTCCTTGGCCATGCCCATCAACTCGCCGAGCACGGCGAACGGCAGGATCGCCGCGAAGTGCTCCACGAGGTCGATGACCGGCTCGGTCAACGCCTCCAGACCGACGAGCAGTTCTTCGACGGCGTCGGCAATCCTGGGCTCGAGCGCGGTGAGCCGCGACTTCTTGAAGGCCGCCGACGAAAGATTGCGCAACCGGGTGTGATCCGGCTGGTCGACGGAGAGCATGTGCCGCGCGTAGTCGCGGCCGGGCAGGCCCTCGTCGAAGACCTCCGCGGAGGTGTCCAACGCCGCGTGCATGTCCTTGGACAGGTCCGCGTGCATCAACGCCGCGCGCGCTTCGGCGTACCCGAGGATCAGCACCGCCTTGTGCCCGTCGCCCAGGGTGATCTCGTGGATCGGGCCTTCGGCCAGGACGTCCGCGAACAAGGGGAACGGGTTGTCGCGATCGAAGCCCGCCCCGCCCCAGTGGTCCAGGGCGGGGTTTCGCGTCGCGTCGGTCGGAGTCATCGGTCGATACTGCTATCCCGTGCTGAAGGCGGCAAACTAGGCCCGGCCGGACAGCATCAGGTTCCAGTACAGGAATGGCAGGCCGTAGCGCTTCAGGTACCACATGTCCCGACGCTCCCGCTTGGTGTTGATCAGCGGAATGCTCGGAGTCGGCTGCATCGTGTAGTCGAACTCGGCGAGCAGCATCTTGTTGCGAGCCGTGGTCAGGGGGCAGGAGGCGTAGCCCTCGTAGCGCTCGACGGGATCGCGACCCTCCAAGCTCGCCTTCAAGTTCGCGACCACGACGGGTGCCTGCTTGCGGATCGCGGCACCGGTCTTCGAGTTCGGGGACGATCCTGCGTCGCCGAGCGCGAAGATCTCAGGGAACCGCGTATGGCGCATCGTGTGCTTGTCGATCTCGACGTATCCCGCCGGGTTCGCCGGGTCGGCGAGCGGACTGTTCTTGATCCAGTCCGGAGCGGACTGCGGCGGCACGACGTGCATCAGGTCGTAGTCGACGGCGTCCTTGGTGTTCTCGGTGTTGTTCTGGATCACGGCGCGGCGGGCATCGGCATCGATCTCCACCACCTCGCTCGCCTTGTGCACCTCGATCCCGTACCGGGCAACGACTTTCTCCAACTCGTCGGAGAACACTTTCACGCCGAACATGCCCGGCGTCGGCAGCACCAGCACGATCCGGATCTTGTCGAGCACGCCCTGCGCGCGCCAGTAGTCGGCGGCAAGGTAGGCGATCTTCTGGGGTGCGCCGGCGCACTTGATCGGTCCGGCGGGCATGGTGAACACGGCCGTCCCCGACCGCATCTTCTGGATCAACTCCCACGTCTTCGGCGCGAGGTCATAGGTGTAGTTGCTGGACACGTACGGCGTGGTCAGGGCATCGGCCATACCGGGAATCTTGTTCCAGTCCAGCTGAATCCCGGGACACACGACGAGGCGCTCGTACCCGAGCTCCGCGCCCGATTCGGTGGTGACGGTGCGGGCGGCGGGATCGAACGCGGCAGCCTTGTCCTTGATCCACGCGACGCCCTTGGGCATCACCTTCTGCTGCGGGCGCATGCTCTTCGCCAACGGCGCGCATCCGCCGCCGACCAGGGTCCACAGCGGTTGGTAGAAGTGACGTTCGCTCGGTTCCACGATCGTCACATCGGACACACCGGCCTTCTGCAGCCGCGCGGCAGTGGTCACTCCCGCGCTGCCGCCGCCGATGATCAGGACCTTGGACGTGCTCTTCGGGGCCATGCGTGCTTCTCCTTCGGCTCGTGGGCATCGAGTCCGCGGGGATCGTCGGCGGGAGGGACAACCGCCGAGCGCGCTCCAGGGCGCAGCGACCTCGCAACGGGGTTGCGGTGGTGCGAGTCAGTCTTGCCATGTACGGCCCGATTGGCAATGTCCGGACAATCCGCCGTTTGCCCTAGTAATTCACGATCGTTTCGTTGGACTATTGGGAACGGAGTCCGAAGGTCGTCGATGCGACCGCCACGGGGGGCGCTCCGCAGATGAACACGCCCCAGGAGGACGCCCCGATGGCCACCGCAGCGATCGATCCCACCTTCTACCGGACAGCCGCCGACGCGGCCGCGGCCCCGGCCGAGGAACTCGCCTACGTGGCGGCCTTCGACCCGACCGGGACGACGTCCGACGCGATGTTGGTGGTCGACGTCAATCCGACCTCGCCCGACTACGGGACAGTGGTCGGTTCGCTGGAGGTAGGCGTCCCCGGGGAGGAGTTGCATCACTACGGCTGGAACGCCTGCAGCAGTGCGTGGATGCACGAGGGCCATGACATGTCCGGCCTGGCGCGCCGTTACCTGGTGGTCCCGGGACTGCGCTCGTCGAACATCCACATCCTGGACACCCAACCCGACCCACGCAATCCGGTTCTGCACAAGACCGTCACCGCGAAGGAGCTCGCCGAGAAGGCCGGGTACTCGCGCCCGCACACCGTGCACTGCGGACCCAAGGGCATCTTCCTCACCTGCATGGGTAACGGCAAGGGAGACGGCGAGGGGCCGGGCGGGATCGCCCTGCTGGACCACGACACCTTCGATGTCATCGGTCCGTGGGAGCAGGACCGAGGCCCGCAGCACTTCAGCTACGACGCCTGGTGGCACCTGAACTCCAACACGCTGATCAGCAGCGAGTGGGGCACCCCGAACATGTTCGAGAGCGGGTTGATCCCCGAGAAGTTGTTGGCCAACGAATACGGTCACTCGATCCACATCTGGGATCTCGCCGGCGGCAAACACCTCCAGGAGATCGACCTCGGCGCCCACAACCAACTGGCCTTCGAGGTACGGCCGGCGCACGACCCCGACGCCACGTGGGGATTCGTCGGCGTCGTGATCTCCACCCAGGACCTGTCCGCGTCGATCTTCCGTTGGTACCAGGACGGGACCGAGTGGAAGGCCGAGAAGGTCATCAGCATCCCCGCCCAGCCGGCGGACCCCGACCTGCTCCCGCCCCTGCTCAAGGGGTTCGGCGCCGTCCCGCCGCTGATCTCCGACATCGACCTCTCCGTCGACGACAAATTCCTCTACGTGTCCTGCTGGGGCACCGGAGAACTGAAGCAGTACGACGTCAGCGACCCTGCTCATCCTCGTGAGGTCAGCACCGTGGCCATCGGCGGAATCGCGACCCGCACACCGCATCCCGCCCAGACGGACACCCCGCTCGCCGGGGGGCCGCAGATGGTGGAGGTGAGCCGCGACGGCCGGCGCGTGTACTTCACCAATTCCCTCTACGGAGCCGTGGACGACCAGTTCTATCCAGACGGCGTCGGCAGCTGGATGGCGATGGCCAACGTCGACCCCGACACGGGAGCCATGAGCCTCGACGAGCGGATGTTCCTGAACGGGGCGGAGCACTTCGGTGATCGCCGCGTGCACCAGATCCGCCTCCAGGGCGGCGACGCCTCCAGCGACTCCTACTGTTACCGGTAGGCGGCTACCGTCGTACGGGTCACCGAGCAGCTCGCACTGAAGAGGGAACGCCATGACGCAAGCCGGCAAGGAAGTGTGTTGCGGTCCGGGCTATGCGTCGCCCGCGGAGGCGATCAAGGCTCCGCGGGAGTTGCTCCTCTATACGGTCGCGCTCTACATCGGTACCGGCATCCAGAAGCCGGACTACCTGGCCACGATCGACGCCGATCCGGACAGCCCGACCTACAGCCAGGTGATCTCCCGGCTCGAGATGCCGGGCATCGGTGACGAGCTGCACCACATGGGCTGGAACGCCTGCGCGTCCTGTCATGACGACCCGACGCAGGAACGCCGCTTCCTCATCGTGCCGGGCGTGCGCAGTTCCAACCTGCACATCGTCGACTGCGCCACGGATCCGCGGAACCCGACACTGCACAAGGTCATCGCGGGCAGCGAGATCAAGGCGAGGACGAACCTGTCGGCGCCGCACACCATCCACTGCTTCGGCACCGACATCATCATCTCGATGCTCGGCGACGCCAACGGCGAGGCCCCCGGCGGATTCCTGCACCTGGACCAGGACTTCAACATCCTGGGCCGCTGGGAGAACGACCTCGGTGGCATGAAGTTCAACTACGACTTCTGGTACCAGGCGCGGCACAACGTCATGGTCTCCACCGAGTGGGCCGCGCCCAACACGTTCATGCCGGGCTTCGACCTCGAAGAGGTCGGCATGCTCAAGTACGGCCGCGAGATCCACTTCTGGGATCTGGAGAAGAAGAGCGTCGAGAACACCGTGTATCTCGGCGAGGACGGCCTCGTTCCACTCGAGGTGCGCTTCCATCACAACCCCGACAGCAGCCACGGCTTCGTGGGCGCGGCGTTGTCCTCCAACGTCATCCACTGGTTCAAGAAGGACGACGAGTGGGTCGTCGAGAAAGTCATCGACGTCGAGAACCGGCGCCACCCGGAATGGCCGATCCCGGTTCCCGGCCTGATCAGCGTGATCCTGCTGTCGATGGACGACAGATATCTTTACCTGTCGAACTGGTTGCACGGCGACCTGCGCCAGTACGACATCACCGATCCGTCGCACCCGGTACTGACCGGGCAGGTGTGGATCGGCGGGCTGCTCGGCGAGGCGCCGCAGGTGAACGGGCGCGACATCACCGGCGGGCCGCAGATGATCCAGCTCTCCCTCGACGGGCGTCGCCTCTACGTCACGACGTCGCTGTTCTCCACGTGGGACAACCAGTTCTACCCGGAGATCCGCCACAACGGCGGCTGCATGCTGATGATCGACTGCGATCCGGACAACGGCGGCATGTCCATCAACAAGGACTTCTTCGTCGACTTCGGCAAGGAACCGCACGGACCCGCGCGCTGCCATGAGACCCGCTACCCGGGCGGGGACTGCACCTCGGACATCTGGACCTGAGCCGATGAGCACCGTGACGATCACGCTGGCGAACCGGGACGGTCAACAGTTTCCCGTCGACCGACGCACCGCCCTGCTCGACGGACTTGAGGCCCACGGGGTCTCGCTGCCCTACGGCTGCCGCTACGGCGGCTGCATCTCCTGCGCGGCGAAGCTGATCTCCGGGGAGGTCGACCAGAGCGCCGGGGTCGCCCTGAACGGACGACAACTGGCAGCGGGGTACGTGCTGCTGTGCGTCGCGCACGCGCAGAGCGACTGCACGTTCGAGGTCGGCGTCGACAGCCACGACAAGCTCTACCGCAATCCGTTCGCGAGCCCGCTACGGCCGGACGAATTGAAGCCCCACATCGCCAGGCAGTCCGGACTCGAGGAGGCCGCGTCGTGAATCACGACGAAGAATATCCGCCGGAATATCTGGCGAACATTCTCAAAGAAGTGAAGACGATCGCCATGGTCGGGGCCAGCCCGAACCCGACCAAATTCAGCTACGGCGTCTTACGGGTCCTGTCCGAGACCGGCTACGACATCGTCCCCGTCAACCCGGCCGCGGCGGGGACAGAGATCCGCGGGCTGCCGGTGTTCGCCTCACTGAGCGCGATCGACCGGCCCGTCGACATGGTCGACATCTTCCGGACCTCCGCGGAGGCCTACCCGATCGTCGAGGAAGCCATCAAGATCGGCGCCAAGGTGGTCTGGATGCAGATCGGCGTCCGCGACGACGACGCCGCGAAACTGGCCGAGGCAGCAGGCCTGCGCGTGGTGATGAACCGCTGCCCCAAGATCGAGCTGTTCCGGCCGTTCTGGAAGCCGAAGCTCGATCTCGGCATCTGAGCGACGGCAGCCGGTCCTCGCAAGCTATTGCGCCGACGCGGTCAGCGTGCTCGGGTAGTCAGGAGGGTGCCTCTCGTCCCGATCGGGCAGACTCTTTAGACTAGAAAGTCGACTGACTTCATCAACTATCACGCCTGTCCCTGCTTAGGAGCCGTCCTATGACCGCGACCGCCGAAACCCACCTCAACAAGGTCGATCTGGCCGCCGTCGGAGCGCTCGTGCAGGCCGTGGCCGCCGAGCCGGAGAAGGCCGCGACGGTCTGGGCTGCAGAGGTCCGCTGGACCGGCGGGTTCGCGTCCGAGTCGACCGTGCGCGACTTCGCGCCGATCCCGTCCGACGAGCCGACCGGGATGGGCGGGGGCAACGTGGCACCGAATCCCGTCGAGCAGCTGCTCGCGGCGCTCGGCAACTGCCTCGCCGTCGGCTACGCGGCCAACGCGAGCGTCGCCGGGATCGAGATCAAGGACCTGACCATCAAGGTCGACGGTGACATCGACATGCACTCCTTCCTCGGCCTGAAGGAAGGCCACGCGGGCTTCTCCGACATCCGCGTGTCCGTCGACCTGAAGGCCGACGCCGACCCCGAGGCCATCGCGGCGCTGCACAAGCGCGTCGAAGCCAGCTCCCCCGTGGGGCACTCGCTCACCATGTCGGTGCCGGTTTAAAATCTCTGCGGCCTGAACCAGCGTCTGGCCCGCGAGCCGGTCGGGAGCACGGGGCCCTCACCCCGCCCGGCCGGCTCGGCGCAATTTTTGGACGGCGCTGCTAGACCCGGCCGCGTTCGGCGATCGCCGAGGCCGTTCCCAGGACGACGGTCAGCATCCGGCCGTCCTCCGTGCTCACCCGCAGCGTCGGGCCGGTGGCCCACGCGCGGGAGATGTTGCTGCTGTTGGTGTGCCCGCTCGAGCCGCTGCTGAGCAGCTCGATGCCGGAGGCCGCCAGGGCGCCGCTGTCCGGCAGCCTCGCCCCCACCGGCGACAGTCCGTGGGGGGTGAGGTCGAACGGCTGTCCGCCGATGGTGAGTCCACTGATGACGCTGCGGGCTGTACCGACACCGATCGCGCCGTCGGCCAGCGCCGTCACCGTCAGCACGACCTCCTCGATGCGCAGTTGCCCGATGCGCACGTCGGTGAGGACGACGGCGGACCTGGCCAGGGACGACGACTCCCCGTGCGGGCCGGCGAAGGAACGCACCTCTCCGCCCTGCACGGTGAAGGACTTGCCGAGGTCGGTGGCGTCGGTGATCGCCTCGGCTGACGGACCGTCAGCGAGGCGGACGCATCCGTTGCCGATCGCGACGGTCTGCTGCTGCGGCGGGCGGCCGCTGACGGTGGTGCGGCTCGGTTCGCTGAGTGCGTCGGCGGGCAGCGCGGTGCCGGCGAACGCGTTCAGGGTTCCGGTGGCGTCGTTGTAGGGGCTGTAGGCCTGACCTGCCAACGCGGCGCCCAGGCCGGTGCGGTCGACGGCGGCCTGCGCCACCGGGACGCCGAGGTCCGGCGGGACGAGCATCCCGCCCTCGAGGACGGTGTCCCAATCCTCGTAGGTGACGAACAGCCCGCGGGCGGACGCCTCCCCCGCGGTCGCGATTTTATCGGCCGGGTGCGGGGTCGTCGACGTCACGCAGCGGGACTCGGCGGCCTGCGCGAGGGGAGTGGGCAGCGCGACCGTCAGGCCCGCGGCGAGCAGCGCGACCAGCGGCGTTTTCATCGGACATCCCCCGGGCGGGTTGGCGTGTACAGGGGGCCGGTGCGCACCCAGTTGCCCTCCCCGCGGACCTCGACGGTCGCGGTGAGGTCGTAGGGCAGGCGCTTGCCGGGTCCGTAGTTCAGCAGCGGGGCCAGTCCGCCGGAGTCGTAGGCCCGCCCGGACTCCAGCGCGTTGATCAGTGCCGTGCGGTCCGCGCCGGCGGCCTGCAGCCCGGCGACGAGGAGCTTGGTGCCGAGGCAGCCGACCAGCGACCAGAACTGGATCTTTGCGTTCGGGTAGTACTCCGCGATCGCGCCGCACTGAGCCTCGAACTCGGTGCTGCTGGCTCCGGTGAAGGGGCTCGAGGAGAGCAGGCCCTGGGCCGTCGGGCCGAGGGTGCGCAGGATCATCGGGTCGTCGGTGTTGGTGTAGGAGATGCTCGCCGGGACCGCCCAGTCCTGGTGCGCGCGGGCCTGCAGGCAACGCATCGTGGTGAGGTTGTCCGCGTTCACGATCAGGGCCTGCGCGCTCGCGGCGCGGGCGGCGAGCACCTGCGCGGCGCAGTCCGCCCCGGCCGGCGCGGCGTTGCCGGCGTGGACCACCTGTGCACCGAGGGTCCGGGCGACGTCGCCGAGCTGTGCGCTGCATCGAGCCTGGGCCTCATTGCTTCCGGTGATCACAGCCAGGCGCTGCAGGTTCAGATCGCGAACGAGGTGCTGCACGTTCCCGGCCATCTGACGCCCGCACGGGCTGGTGACCGGGAAGAGCATCGGCTCGGCGAACTCGCGGTCGTCGGCTCCGCCCGGGGAGACCACGGGGATTCGTGCGTCGCGGATCGCGGGCAGGGCCGCCTCGATCGTGTGCGGCGAGAAGATCCCGGCGAAGGCGAAGACGCCGTCCCGTCCGATCTGCTGCTCGACGAGGTCCTTGCCTCGCTGCGAATCGAAACGGTCGTCACCGACAACCAACTCCAGCCGGGTCCCATCGACTCCCCCGGCGGCGTTCACCTCGGTGAGCACGGCCTGGACGCCCTGCATCATCGCTGTGCCTGCCGAGGCCATCGGGCCGGTCAGCGGGAAGACACCCCCGAGGCGGAGCGTCGCAGGTCGCTCCACTTCCGCTACCTCTGAGGTACCGTCAGTTCGCAGCCCTGTCGAAGTATCGACAGCGACCGCGGCCCCGGACTGCCCCGCGAGGGCGATCGCTCCCGCCAGGGCGGCGAGCATCGCGCTTCGTCGAAATCTCACGCACGACCTCCTGCCGCGGGCAGAACATGCGTGAGTCTAGGAGGTTATGGACACCTCACATACGCCATCGCGAGGTGTGAAATCTTCTTTGCCCACGGAGTTCTGGCCCGTTGGATCACGGGAGGTCTACCCAGCAGCCCGCCACCTGGTCAGTGACTTTCTGACGGGCATTCAGCCGACCCCGCCCCGCGGGTCAGCTCGTTGCGTGCTTGGCCACGGCGGACGCCTGACCGAGGACGACGGTCACCGTCCGGCCGTCGGGGGTGCGTACACGCAGCACCGGTCCGGTTGCCGTGGCCCGGGCGATCTTGCCGTTGCCGGAATGACGTTCGGTCCCTCCGCTGAGGAACTCGACGCCCGCGGCCGCGAGCGCGGCGGCGTCCGGCGGCGGGAGGGCGGTGGGGTCGACCGCGTTCAGGTCGATCACGTACCGGTCCTGTCCGACGGTGAGGCCCTGGATCATGCTGCTGGTCTCGCCGAACCCGAACTCGCCGTCGGCCAGTGCCTTGACGGTGAGCACGATCTGTTCGATGTGCAGCCCGCCGATGTGCACGTCGGTCATCACGACCGAGGAGCTCGACTCCGACGCCTCCCCGCGCGGCCCGGCCACCGCGCGCAGCTCGCCGTGGCGCACCCGCAGGTCGGGCGCGAGGCTCCACACGTTCGAGGCGGCCTCCGCCAGCGGGCCGTCGGCGATGCGCACGCAGGCTCCTCCGCCGGTCCGGACAGTCCGCTCCTGCGGCGGGTGCCCTTGAACCTTGGCCCACCCGGCCTGCACGAGTCCGTCGGCGCGGGGACTGTAGGCGGGGCCGGCGATCGCGGTGGCCAGGCCTCCCCGGTCGACGGTGGCCTGGACGAGGAGCCCGCTGAGATCGGGGGCGGGGACGAGCGTGCCCGGGCGGGCGGTCTTGTCGTCGGTGTAGGTGACGAACAGCCCGCGGCTGACCGCGTTGCCCGCGTGGGCGAGCCCGGCGTTCGGGCGGGCCTGCTTGGTCGAGCACCGCGCCGTCACGGCCTCGGCGGGCCCGGCGACGGCGACCGGCAGGGCGATGACCAGCACCGATGCAGCCGCCAGACGGCGACCTGTCCTGCGCCTACGCACCGACATGTCTCGATTGTGCACCGGAATCGGCTCAATGCACCCGCCCTCGCGCGGATCGTACGAACGGTGGAGCCGGACTCGACCGGAAGTTGATCAACGAGGACCGAAGGTACGAACCGGACCTACCGCCTCCGCGCGTCCTATCCCCACGCACCGCCGGCGTGGCAGGTGCAGCCAGGGAAGGTCGTCATGCAGTACGAGGTTCGTCCGTCGGTCGGTCTGTCCGAGATGCCGTCGCTCTACGAGATCGCCCCGCGCACCCGTTCGAACGAGATGCGCGCGGTCATGTTCGTCGGGCTGTGGATCGCGGTCTTCATCCCCGCGATCGTGGCCGGCATCGTCGCGGGCTCGTTCATCGACCCCAGCGGCTACCTGACCGACGCCGAGTACAACAAGGCCGTCGAGCACGCCGCGCTGTGGGCCTACGCCACCTGCGCGCCGTTATACCTGCTGTTCTGGGCCCGCATGGCGCAGAAGGCGTCCTACCGGGCCCGCGACTGCTTCATGGTCCTCGTGCCGATCTGGAGCTACGTCTTCACCTTCAAGGTGATGTGGCGCCTGACCTCGCTGAACGACCGGCCGTGGGACCACCGCCTCGAGGAGTACCTCGACCGGGCCGAGGCCTCCTGAGCGCAATGCGCCGGCCCGCTCACCCGGGCCGGTAAGCTGGGACTGCACCACTGCGGGTGTAGCTCAATGGCAGAGCCCCAGCCTTCCAAGCTGGCCATGCCGGTTCGATCCCGGTCACCCGCTCCACCACGAAATGCCTGGTCGGCGGCCTGTCGCTCGCATCGTTCCGCTCTTCACGAGCGCACGCGTTCATTGCCTTGTCCGAACTGTCCGCGTGTCGTGCCAGATCGAGCGGGAGTCGTGCCAGATGCAGGCCGCCAACGCGCGCAAAGACCCAGGCCGACTGTCGTAGCCGACGGCTATCGTGGCGACGTGGCCAGCTATCCCGCAGCAGCGCACGAGCCTCGCGACGAGGACCTCGCGCTGCGCTCGATCCGCGACGCTTTGCTGCCGGAGGAGGTCGGCGACTTCGACCGCGAGTTCCGGCAGGTCATGCTCGACGCCACCGAGACGAAAGTCGAGCCCAGAGATAATCGCATATAGCTTCTGCGTTTCATACGCATATAGAATATGCGTATGCATCACGCGGTGGCCGAGACGCCTCCTCTCCTTCCGGAGGAGCTCGCGGCGTTGGCGCGGATCGAGACCCTGCACGATCAGCTGAGGCTTTCTGTCGCCGTGCGGCGGGCCTGGACGGGGACGCTTCGACGTACCCAGAGCGCCCGGAACGCTCGTGGTTCGAATGCCATCGAAGGCCACCGGGTGAGCATCGAGGACGCCGCCGCAGCCGCCGACGGCGCCGAGATGGAAACCCGGAACAAGGACGATGAGCGCGCTCTGCGGAACTACCAGCGCGCGATGAGCTACGCGTTGCTGCTCACCGACGACGCCCAAGCCGAACTCAACTCCCAGCTCGTCCGCTCCCTGCACTTCATGCTGATGGAGGGCTCCCCGAAGCGCCCCGGGCGGTGGCGCCTCGGCGCGGTCACGGTGACGGATCAGGACGGCGCAACCGTGTACACGGGCCCGGATCCCGAACGGCTGCCGGGCCTGGTCGACGCCACCATGCATGCGATGGCAGAGGACGCGCGAGCCGGAGTTCCGCTGTTGGTGCGAGCCGCCATGGCGCACTTCCGACTGGTCACAGTGCATCCCTTCGCCGACGGCAACGGCCGGATGTCCCGAATCCTGCAGACGACCACACTCGCGCTCGGCGGCATGGCAGCCACCGAACTCTGTTCTGTCGAGGAGTACCTCGGCCGAGAGGGCAACACTCAGGCTTATTACGACGTGCTGGCCCGGGCAGGCGGGCCTACGTACGACCCGTCACTCGATGCTCGGCCATGGGTTCGCTACATGCTCCGGGCGCACTACGAGCAGGCACAACTCGTGCAGCGGCGAGTCGATGAAGCCGGCGAACTGTGGTTGCGACTCCATGAGTTGCGGAGGGCCGCGGGTCTGCTCGAGCGGACAGAGGCGGCCTTGGGTATCGCCGCCGGCGGGCTCTCCGTCACCAACGCGTCCTACCGCGCGGCGGTCGGGGCCGACACCGGTGCATCCCTTAAGCCGGTCACCGCATCACGAGACCTCAAGGCGTTGGCGGATTCCGGCCTTCTCGACCAGGTGGGCGCTGCGGGCGGTGCGCACTACGTGGCGGCCGGAGATCTGGCGGCGGCGCGCTCGGAGGTCCGTGGGACGCGTAGGCCTGTGGATTCCACCGGCTTGTTCGAACTCGCATAGCAACCTGATCCCTTCGCGTCGCCGCAGTACGTGGCATGACCCGGAGATCGACGGCAGGTCCGAGCCGATTGTGGCCGACCCGGCCCGCACACCGGCCGTCGCTCGCGATGTGCGCAACCGCACGTCGACGCCTCGGCGCCTGCCGAGCTGCACAGACGATCCCACGTCCATTGGTCGAACTGATGCGTATGCGCCTTCTGTCAGCGCTCCGAGTGTGCAGCCCGCCCAATCGAGACCACCTCCGCTCGTCGGCAACGTCGGGATCCCCGCCTGATGAACCTGCTTCTCATGTGGGTCTGCTATCTGACTGTCCATCAACTGTCCGACTGGGCCACGGTCAGTACGGCTAGGCTGCGGCGATGATCCTCATCAACGTGAAGTTCCCCGTGAAGCCCGAGCGCGTCGACGAATGGCTCGCGCTGGTCGCGCAGTACCAGAAGGGCGTCAGCACCGAAGAGGGCATCGCCTACTTCGAGTGGGCCCGCAACGTCGACGACCCGAACATCTTCTACTCGATCGAATGCTTCAAGGACATGGACGCGGGCGTCGCGCACATGCAGACGCCGCACACCAAGAACCTGATCGCTGTCGCGCCGGACCTGGTCGCGGCACAGCCGCAGGTCGTGTTCGTGGACTCCCCGTCGATCTCCGGGTGGGGACCGATGGGCGAGATCCAGCCTCGTTAGTCGTACATCCCGGTCGTTGGGCCACCCTGAGGACACCCGGGGACGTTCAGCCGACGACCTCGACGGTCAGGCCGGCGCAGGAGACGCGTTGGCCCGCTCTGATCTTCTTGCCGCGGCGGGTCTCGATCTCGTCGTCCACCGTGACGCCGCCGTCGACGATGAGGATCTTCGCCTCCCCGCCGGTGTTGCAGATGCCGACGACCTGGAGCAGCGACTGCAAGAGGATGAACTCCTGACCGTCCAGTTCAAACTCGCTCGCGCTCGTCATCGGTCCTCGATCCCGTCCTCGGTTCGTCGGGAAGCAGTATGAAGGGTCCTGGGGCATGCAGGCGGTCACGGGCCGGACGCCATGTTTGCGGGGCTTCGGGGAAGATCGTCGGTATCGGCGCGGTTGTCGATGGCATCACCGAGGACGAGGAGCAGTCTCTTGCAGGTCAACGCCTACGCAGCACCGGCCGAAGGTGCACCGCTGGTCCGGACGACGATCGAACGCCGGGCGGTGGGCCCGCGTGACGTGCTCATCCAGATCACGCACGCCGGCATCTGCCACTCCGACATCCACACCGTGCGGGGCGACTGGGGGCCGCAGTCCTATCCGCTCGCCCCGGGGCACGAGATCGTGGGCATCGTCACCGAGGTCGGCACCGAGGTGACCCACCATCAGGTCGGTGCCCGGGTCGGGGTCGGCTGCATCGTCAATTCCTGCCGCGAGTGCGCCAACTGCCGCAGCGGGGACGAGCAGTACTGCGTCAAGGGCATGACCGCCACCTACGGTGCCGAGGACCGGGACGGCACCATCACCCAGGGCGGCTACTCGACCCACGTGGTCGTGGACGCGGACTTCGTCCTGTCCGTGCCGGACGGCCTCGACTCCGCCGCCGCCGCGCCGCTGCTCTGCGCCGGGATCACGACGTACTCGCCGTTGCGGCACTGGGGTGCCGGGCCCGGCAAGAAGGTGGCAGTCGTCGGCCTCGGCGGGTTGGGCCACATGGCGGTCAAGATCGCCCACGCGCTGGGAGCGGAGGTCACCGTGCTCTCGCAGTCGCTGAAGAAGCAGGAGGACGGCCTCCGGCTCGGCGCCGATCACTACTACGCCACCGAGGACGCCGACACCTTCACCGCTCTCGCGGGAAGCTTCGATCTGATCATCAACACCGTCAGCGCGGTCATCGACATCTCCGCGTACCTGGGTCTGTTGTCCGTCGGCGGGACGCTGGTCAGCGTCGGCGCACCCGGGGAGCCGCTGAGCGTCAATGCCTTCGCCCTCATCGGAGCACGGCGGTCGTTCGCCGGGTCGATGATCGGCGGCATTCGCGAGACCCAGGAGATGCTCGACTTCTGCGCGGAGCACGGGATCGGCGCCGACGTCGAGGTCATCAGCCCCGAGCAGATCAACGAGGCCTACGAGCGCGTCCAGGCCTCCGACGTGCGCTACCGCTTCGTCATCGACACGGCCGGTCTCGTCTGATCGGCACGACCGCCGACTGAGAGAAAGAAGGGCCCGGGTCGGACGGCACGCCGTCCTACCCGGGCTTCGACTGACGGTGATCAGGAAACCGGGTCGCCGACCAGCACGGGGATGAGCCGGTCGGTCTTCTCCTGGTACTCCGCGTACGGCGGGAAGGCCTCGACGGCGCGCGCCCACCACTCGTCGCGCTCCGCGCCCTCGACCTGGCGGACCTTGTACTTCGCGACCGCGGTCCCGTCCTGCAGCGTCACCTCGGGATTCGCCTGCACGTTGGCGTACCAGGCCGGGTGTTCCGGCGCCCCGCCCTTGCTGGCGATCATTGCGTAGCTCCCCTGGTGCTCGACGCGCATCAAGGGGACGAGGCGCTCCTTGCCGCTCTTGGCACCGATCACCGTGAACAGCACGACCGGGCGGTCGTACACCGTCACGCCGTCGGTCGTCCCGGTGCGCAGGATCTGGTCGGTCTGGTCGCGGACCCACTCGGTGGGGCTCAGCTCAGCATTCGTCGTCATACCTGCTTCCAACCACGGCGAGGGCTCGAGACTTCCCGGCGCCGGTGTGACGTGCCCCGCGTTCTCAACGCAGGGGCCCCGTAGGCCGGTCTGGAGCAGCGTGAACCTCCACATGCCGTCGGGCCGGCGGGCGATGCCCTCGACATCGTTGGCCTGCATGCCGCTGCCCAGGCGGGGCAACGTCGGCGCCCACTCAATGGGTCGGGAATGGTATCGTCCTACCATGGAGACCACGATGGACGCAGGCGGTCGCATCGTCGTGCCCAAGGCACTTCGTGAGGCACTCGGACTGGTCGCGGGATCGAAGGTGGACATCTCTCGCTATGGAGCCGGCCTTCAGGTGGTGCCGACCGGACGCACCGCTCGCCTGATCGAACGCGACGGCGTACTTGTCGCGACCGGCGACACCGCCATCGATGACGACGATGTCTTCGCGATCATCGACGCCGGGCGACGGTGACCGACCGGATCGGTGTCGACACGAGTGTGGCGATCCCCCTGCTCGTGGCCACCCACACCGCGCACGACGCCGTCGAGCGGTGGCGCGCCGGTCGTGAGCTCTCGCTCTGCGGCCACGCCCTGATCGAGACCTACGCCGTGCTCACCCGACTGCCGGGCGACATCCGCCTGTCCGCACCGGACGCCACACGGTTGATCGCCGAACGGTTCGCCGACCCTCTCCTGCTGACGATCAAGACGACCCGCGCCCTGCCGAAGACCCTGGCAGGACTGGGGATCGCCGGCGGGGCGGTGTACGACGCGATCGTTGCCCTCGCCGCGCGAGAGAACGGCGTCGTCCTCGCCACGCGCGACGGACGAGCCCGCGGAACCTACGAGGCCATTGGCGCCGACGTCGTCATCGTGGGCTGACCCCTGCCCGTAAGTTTGTTGGCCGCGTGGCAGGCTCGGTCCATGGTCGACATCGCTTCGAAAGCCAAGGAACTGCTCCGCCTGCACCACACCGGAGAGACGCTAGTGCTGCCGACAGTCTGGGACGCCTGGTCGGCGCGGGCCGTCGAGGCGGCGGGCTTCCCGGCGCTGAGCATCGGCAGCCACCCGCTCGCCGAGTCCCGCGGTCAACGTGACAACGAGGGCATGACCCTCGCCGACGCGCTCGACGGCATCCGCCGCATCACGGAAGCGGTCGACGTTCCCGTTACCGCCGACGTCGAGTCGGGCTACGACACTCCCGCCGCGGAGCTGGTGGAGCGGGTGCTGGACGCGGGCGCGGTGGGCATCAACGTCGAGGACACCGTGCACAGCCAGGGCCGACTGCGCGAGGTGCAGGAGCACGCCGACTACATCGGCGCGATTCGCGCCGCGGCGGACCAGGCCGGGGTGGAGTTGGTGATCAACGCGCGCACGGACGCGTTGCTGGGCAAGGTGGCGACGTTCGACGACCCCCTGGCCGAGGCGATCCGACGGATGCAGGCCTGCGAAGCAGCAGGCTCGCGCTGCTCCTACCCAGTCAAGGTGCCCGACGCCGCGTCACTGCAGACGCTGCTCAAGGAACTGTCCGGCCCGGTGAACGTCACCGCTCACCCGATCAACGGAGCGGCCTCCGGCTCGTTCACTGACCTCAAGGGCGCGGGCGTCCGGCGCGTCACGTTCGGCCCGTTGTTGATGACCGCACTCGCCGACCACCTCACGGGCCTGGTCGCACCCTGGGCTGAGCAGGCATCAGATCCAGGGCGCGACCGGCGACGCGTCTAACGCGGGGTCTTCGCGTTGGGCTCGAAGGCCGGGCCGTGGCCGGGCACGATCCACGCCGGGTTGAGCGCCAGCACGCGCTCGCGCTGCACGTGGAAGGCCTCGTTGTTCGTGCCGGTGGGGTCGTCCTCCGGCGGGACCTCGCCGGTCCACCACAGGTGGGTGAACGCCACAAGACCGTCCGTGGTGTTCACCAGCACGGTGATGTCCTGATCGGTGTGACCCGGGGTCTGGATCAGCTTGACGCCGTCGGCGACCTGCACACCCTCGGCCCAGCGGACGTGCCACTGATCGTCCTTGTAGATGCCCCACACGTCGTGGGTCGAGGCGTTCTCGAACATCGCGATGTTCAGCGTGTGGTCGGGGTGCTGGTGGCTGATGATCACGTCGGTGATCTCCGGCGCCGAGAAGCCACGCTCCTTCAGCGGGTCCAGGATGGCCGCGCGGCTGCGGACGAAGCCCGGGTCGTGGACGATCTTGCGGTCGCCGGACCTGATGTAGGAGACCGTGGCCGCGACGGAGTGGGTCACGTCGAATACGGGGAACGGCCAGGGGCCGTAGCCCGGGGTGAGGACGGCCCAGTCGTCGACGATGCCGGTGGGTAGGTCGGACGAAGTCACAACGGTCTGCCTTTCGTTGGGGCGGGACGAGCGGGACGGGCTCAGTCGGTGGCGAACAGGACCCCGCCGACGGCGAAGCGGTCGGCGAAGAAGCCGGGGCCGCGCTCGAGGAACGGCTCCTCCATCGGGATGGGCTCCGGGTCGGGATCGGGCGCGGGGTTCTGGCCGTGGGAGTGCTCGATCATCCGCGGGAACAGTTCGCCCAGGTCGACGGTGCGGCCGTTGAAGGTCAGCGGTGTGCTCTCCAGGACCGAGTAGACGCAGCGGGTGTCGAAGACACCGGCGACGGGATTGATCTGGAAGTACTCCTCGGTCTTGTATGTCGCCACGCATTCGCCCTGGAGGAACGAGGCGCGGTCCTCGTAGTCGCGCGATCCGTCGGGGGCGGCGTCGAAGTAGATCCGCATGCGCGTGGCTGCGGAGGCGCGGCCGATCTGGTGGCCAGGGAAGTCGTCACCCTCGCCGGTGGTGAAGCCCTCGAGGGTCCGTCCGCTCCGCACGGCGACGAAGTGCGCGCTCTGGGCACCGCGCCCGTGCTTGGCGACCGCCTCGGCGTCGAACAGTGAGACGTCCTCACCGAACACAGGTCCCGCGTCCTCGTTCATCGCGTAGATGACGAATCGACCCTCGAACCGGACGCCGTCGACGTCGCCCGGCGGGTGACCCTCGAGACGCCCTCGCCCTGCGAACTGCATCGCCAAACGCATGCTGGTACTCACCGTCGACCTCACTCCGTCGAGAAGAACCGGTCGTGCGGCGCGCAATACAGCGCAGCCCGTGCACCCGGTATCGGCAGAGACGCTTCGACGCGCCTGCCTTCAGTTCACTCTTGCAGTCGACGTCGCCGGGTACAACCGCCGCGACCCCCAGGTACCAAATTAGTACCGGTCACCTGACGCAGCATCAGTCCCGTGGTGCGTCGGTGGATCGCCCCTCGGCCACGAGTTTGGCGAAGTGGCTCAAACGGAACCAGCGCGGCAGCGCGGAGGCGAGCTCGCGTGGCCCGGTGACTTTCAGCCGTCCGTTCGCGACGGCATCCTCGAAGGCGAGGTGACCGAACCACACCTCCAACCAGGTGGGCACTGATCCTCGGACCGTCAGGTCCGTGTCATGCCCGGGGGGCTGCGCACACAGCGAGGACTCCTCGCCCTCCAGCACCAACCACCCACGGTCCGGATCGGCGTCGGTGAATCCGATCTCCAGGGTGGTTCTGGTGGTGGGCAGTGCCGCGGGATCCAACCCCTGGTACATACGCCACAGCATCAGGGCCGAGTTCTTCTCCGAGTCCTCCGGCATCGGGAAGCGCCACTCGACGGTCCACTCGCCGATGGCGATCAGCACCGGACGAAGTGCCGCACCGGCCTCCGTCAGGTGATAACCCTCGTCGCCCTCGCTGTCGCCTTTGACCACCAGACCGTCACGGATGAGCGTGCGCAGTCTGCCTGACAGCAGGCTCCGCGACAGCCCGGGCAGGGCGCGGTGAATCTCGTTGAAACGGGTCGCGCCGACGATGAGCTCGCGAACGATCAGGAGCGACCATCGGTCGCCCAGCACGCGGGCGCCGATCGCGACGGGGCAGTACTCGACGCCTTCCATGCCTGGGAAGGCCGACAGGGGAGATTGCTCCACGAGCTTCCTCCTCTGCATGCCGTCCCGACTGGTCGTGACGGTAGTGCACCACGTCAGAGAGCTGGTCCTTCCTTCCCCGGCCCGTGCACCACGCCGCTTGCTGCGGAGGTGTGGCACTTCGCGGTGGCGGGCACATCGAGGGCGGGGTTGCGGTCGAAGAAGTTGACCGGCTTGAGGGTGAAGCCCGCGTAGTCGACCGGCATGATCGGCCAGTCCTCGGTGCGCGGGAAGTGCGTCAGCCCGAAGGTGTGCCACAGCACGACGTCCTCGCCCTCGATCGAGCGGTCGGCTGCCACCCACTGCGGCAGGCCGACGCCGGCCGGGCTCTGGTTCACGAACTCCCCCGCCGGATAGCGCTCGGCCGGGTCGTACTTCGTGACCCACAGCGCCTTCGTCGCGAACGCGGCCCGCGAGGCGATGGACGAGGCGTCGTCGGCGAGAAGCGTCGGCTGGTGCTCGGGCAGCAGGGAGTAGCCGACCGACTGGCCCAGGTAGTTCTTCTTCTCCGGGTTCACGATGTGCCAGACCCGGCCCGTGGCGCCGTTGGCGTCGCGCTGAGCTTCGGACTCGGTGCGCAGCGGGGTGATCTTGCGACGGAACGCGTTGCCGTAGGGGTTGCCAGGTCCCATCGGCACCCGCTCGGCCTCGACCTCCTCGACGGTGTTGCGCACTCCGTCGACCGTCATGTCCAGACGCGCGGAGAACAGGTGCTGGTGGAACGGCGCCCCGAGCCCGGGGGCTAGCTCGCTGGCGTACTCCCCCGGCGTGCCGGAGGTGAAGGGAATGCCGGTGGCCTTCACCTCGAGCTGGATGGTGCCGTCGAGGTAGAGGTGCCAGTAGAAGCCGTAGTCGTAGTTGCCGACGGTGGTGAAGAAGGAGATCACCAGCCGACGCTGGCGGCGGGTCTCACGGGCCTGGGTGAACAGGTCCCAGTGCTTCCACAGGACGCCGTAGTCCTCCTCGTGCATGCAGATCGCGTTCTTGATCGTCTTCGGGTTGCCGAAGTCGTCCGCGATGACGGCGTCGGTGTAGTGGATATCGCCGAGACAGTCGCAGCCCAGCTGCAGCGAGTCGGAGTAGCGGGCGAACATGTACTCGCCGCAGTCGAAGTAGTTCTGCCAGAACCGCACGGGCGAGGGGTCGGCGTAGGGGACGACCATCTCGGCGACCGAGGCGCGATAGCAGATCGGGCGTCCGTCGAAGGAGATCTGATGCAGCGTCGTGCCCTCACGGACGTTGAAGCCGACACGCAGGTCCCACTTGCCCCAGCGGACGTGGCCGTCCTCCACGGTGAACGAGCGGCCCTCCGGCTGGGTGATCTCGATCGGCTTGAGGTCCAGCGGCGGGCCCTGCACCTCGGGGTCGTCGAAGTTGCCGGTGGTCTCCGGGATCGGCACGTCCGCGACGTCGAGCACCTTGTCGACGCGGCGCGCGGTGAGGTCGACGTAGGCGACCAGTCCGTCGACGGGGTGCGCCCACGGGTGGTCGCTGCTCGTGGTCCTGTCGGAAACCGAACGCACGCACCACGCGGCGGCCGGGGATCTCCGGGTAGTCGTCGTAGGTGCCCGCCGAGAGCGGGACGGCGCGCACGGTGGCCGGGTCGAGGCCGCGGCGGGTCAGTGCGTCGTTCCATTCCGGGGCCGCGCGGAGCACGTCCTCGATGAACTCGAACTCCGCGTCGATGATCGGCGGCTGACCCTCCGTCAGCGGGTCGACCGTTGCGGGTGGAGATCACCGAGCGCGAGTCCGTCGAGATGACAGAGTCGAACGACTCGCCGGACCCCAGGTCCAGCGTGATCACGCGGAACCGACGGTCCGTGGGTTCACCGGACAGCACCTCGGCCTTGGCGGGCTCCTCCACCGAGAAGAAGGCGTACCGGACGTTCTCACCCAGCAGATCCGCCTCCAGCAGCACCTCGCGGGCGACGCGAATCTCGTCCTCGCTCGCCATCGCGAGCGCATGGCCGCGCGTTTCCAGGGTGGTCATGAAGGGCCTCCTTCGAGCCGCGTCGCGGCCGTGTCCGGTGGTTCACGTGCTGATTCGGGCCTGTGCCGACCGAGGCGTACCGTCGAGCGCTGCGGGACGGGCGGGGCGCCCGGGAACGACAGCCGATTGCCCTCGCGCGTGGGTCGCCCATCGGGCCGGCGGCGCGTGGGGATCCTCGATCGCAGATACGTTCCATGGTGGCACGGCATCGGACTACCGGCGCGGTACCAAATTAGGACCCGTCAGGACAGGTCAGCAGCTATGCGCGATGAGTTCGCGCTCTTCGGCCTACGCCCCCGAGCAAGCACGGCCAAGGCTTTGGGTCTCGCTGCGCCCTCCGTCGGCACCCCGACCACCGCCCCCTCGGCCACCGCCGGGTGGGAGAGCAGGGTGTCCTCCACCTCGATCGAGGAGGACACGTTCTCGCCGCCGGCGATGATGATGATGATGTCCTTGTGCGGTCGGAGACCGTGACGCAACCGTCGGCATTGATCGATCCGCGGCCCCCGGATCTCGTCTCGGTGTCCGAGGTCGTGACCCACCCGCAGAGCCGCCGGGCACGTCGTCGCCCTGCGTCGTGCATGACCGCGCGCGCGGGACCTCGCCCAGGTCCTGTCTGAGCCACCAGGGGCACGGCCATCGCGGTCACGAGACCCCCGCCAAAAGGTTCGAATCCCAGCAGCTTGTATCCGAAGCGTCGAAAGCCGGTGTTTCGTCGTGCGGGTCAGCAACCCGCAGCAGCAGGCCAGTGGCGGACAAACCGAACGCCTGGCCGTAGTCCCCGATGCCGCGCTCGAACCAGTGCGCATGGGATGATGCGTGGCGGCAGCAGCAGGAAGGCACCGATGTTCCGTGCCAAGCCGAACAGACGTTGGGCCGATCGGAAGTGAAACCGTAGACCCAGGCCGCCGAGCAGCAGCGCCGCGAGCAGGAGCAGACTCCCGCCGATGACCGGCGCCGACACTCCTGCCGCCGCGCTCAGGGTTGGGGAGGCGTGTCCGGGTCGTTGCGGCGGCCCTTGCCTCGCAAGGGCTTCGGAACGTCCGCACCTGCCTGCTTGGCCTCGCCGCGCTGGATCGTCGCCAAGCGCTCAGCGTGGTCGCCTTCACCGGACGTCAAGTGGGTGCGTTGCTTCGATCCACCTGTCGTCAACCCGTGTTCACTGGGGGATGAGCCGGTTTCCCGTGCCGCTCTGGCGTTCTGCCGCCGCTGCCGGTTGTCGCCTTCCATCTGTTTGCCCATGCCGTGACCGATACCCACTCGCCATGGGCGGAACCGGTTTCCGAGGCCCCCGAACACTTTCGCAGCCATGTCTCAGGAACCAGTCTGCGGTTGGAGCGCGTCGTCCTGCCGCGATCGGGAACGTGGTGGATACAGGGGTTTGGAGGCAGCGCGATAGCCGCACCGGCCCGAACTCGGCGCGACTCGTAGGGGCTTAGCGTGCAGATTGATCCTCGGACGCCCACCGGGCTGCTGCCGATGTGGATGAGCCGCCTCGCGTCGTGGTCCGCGGCTTTGCTCCTGGTCAGCGCCGCCCTGTGGCTGGCGTTGCAGATTCTGCTGTTGGTGCCGGTCCTCACGATGACCGTTCTTGTGGCCGTCCTGCTAACGGCATTGGTGCAGCCCGTCCGCGCGGGCCTGCAGGCGGTCGGTTCTCCGCCGTGGCTCGCCGCGTTGGGTGCCGTCGCCTTCCTTGTCGTGCTGCCGATCGGGATCGGCTATCTGGTGGTGAGTCAGGCCGCGACGCAAACTGACGACCTGCGCATCGCAGTGTCCACCGGAATCGAGGACATTCGCGGCTGGTTGGTCGAGGGTCCGCTCTCGTTGAGCCCGGCTCAGGTCGATGACGTGTACCAGGCATTGATCGAGGGGGTGCAGGGAGCCGCGCCGGCACCGGCGAACGGGGCGGCGCTCGCGCTGAACGCCCTCGGTGCCACCCTCGTAGCGCTCTTTCTCGTCTTCTTCTTCTGCAAGGACGGGCCGACGATGTGGGCGTGGGCCGTGAGCCTCGCGCCGGCCCGCCATCGCGAGGTGGTGGAGACCGCTGGGCAGGTTGCATGGTCCACGTTGAGCCGCTACGTCACCGGCACCGCGATCATCGCCCTCATCGACGCCGTGGCGATCGGTATGGGGCTGGTGATCCTCGGCGTCCCGATGGCGCTGTCACTGTCGCTGCTGGTTTTCATCGGCGCCTTCGTCCCATTGCTGGGCGCGATCGCCAGCGGAGCCGTGGCCACCGCCGTCGCCCTCGCCACCGAAGGATTTGTCCCGGCACTGATCGTGCTGGGCATCGTGATCACGGTGCAGCAAATCGAGGGCAATTTGCTTCAGCCGCTCATCATGGGCCGTGCACTGCATCTGCACCCGACGGTCATCGTCCTCGCCGTCACCGCGGGGTTCCTGCTGGGCGGTGTCGCTGGCGCGGTCATCGCCGTCCCCGTGATTGGCGTTGTCTACAAAGTCGGCTCATTCCTGCGCGAGCAGCGCTGCCGCTTGGAGGTCGCGGCCTAAGCGACGGCTCAGGAGGGCAGTCGGAACTGGCCGATCGAACAACCGACCTCGATCGACCAGCCGGATGTCTCTGGCGCGCGGGACTTGGACTGCCTGAACAGGGAAGTCCATTCACATGGGACTGGTGGATCGTGCTGATGCGTTCCAGCGCCGACACGGATGGGCGGGTTTCCCGATCGCGGTGGTCTACAAAGCCATGGAGGACCGCGTACCGCACCTTGCTGCGCTGGTGGCCTACTACGGATTCGTCTCGCTGTTCCCGCTGCTGCTCCTCCTGTTCAGCATCCTCGGGTTCGTCCTGGTCGAACGCCCGCAACTGCGCGACGAGATCGTGCGCGCCGCGTTGCGTGAGTTCCCCGGGCTGGGGGACGCCCTCCGCGAGAACATCTCCGAGTTCCGCGGCAGCGGGTGGGCGATCGCGATCGGCGTACTCGGCACTCTTTACGGCGGCCTCGGCGTCATGCAGGCCGCGCAGGCTGGGTTCAATCAGATCTACGGCGTCCCGCGGCACCGTCAACCCAACCCGTTCGTGGGCCGCCTCCGCGGACTCGCGCTGCTGGCGTTGCTGGGCACCGGCTTGGTCGCCTCCGCGACCGCCACCATGCTGGCCTCCACGACCAACGACTTCTCCGCCGGAATCGGCATCGGGCTGCGGTGGCTGATCTACGTGGGTGCGCTGATCGTCGCAGTGGCATTGTTTACGGTCGCTTACCAAACGCTGACTGCCACTGAGTTGAAGATTCGCGACGTGATCGTCGGCGGCGCGATCACGGCTGCCTCCTGGCAACTGCTGCAGCTCATCGGCGGTCCCTACGTCTCGCACCGCATCGAGGCGGCCGGTGCGCTGTACGGGACGTTCGCGCTGATGCTGGCCGCCCTGGCCTGGATCTACCTGCAGGCCTTGAGCCTCATGCTCGCCGCCGAGATCAACGTGGTGCGCTCTCGACGGTTGTGGCCCCGCGGGCTGCTGACCCCATTCACGGACAAGGTTGAACTGACCGAGGCGGACCGTCAGGTCTACGCGACCTACGCCGCGGCGGCTGCGTTCAAGGGCTTCGAGACGATCACGGCCAACTTCGGTGACCGACGGCGTTGAGGTAGAGCCGGACGTGACGGCAGCCGGTCGACACGCGGGTACAGCCGGCGGCACAGACCCATGTGACCGGTGGGGTCGTCGGCCGAACGCGTCAGCGCTTGCACCGTGGGCAGGGGACCCGTAGACAAACCTTCCGACCGAACGGCAGATCGCGATGATGAACTCCGCTCACCCTTCTACCGCCCGCACTCGGCTCGGTGGGGTGGCTGCAGGACTTGTACTGGCATTGGGGTTCTCGGCGGGGTGCGCCGAGAGCACGGGCCTAACGCCCGCAGCCCCGCAAGGTGCCCGCCAAGGGGCCCCGCAGTCGGCCGCGACCACTCCTGCGGCGGTCGGTTCGATCCCGCAGGTGGTCGCCGAGATCGACCCGTCAGTGGTCACGATCGGCGTCGATCAGGGTGTGGGGTCAGGCGTGGTCTATCGCGACGGCGGCTACATCGTCACCAACCGCCACGTGGTCGGGGACGCGCGGCAGGTCGACGTCGAGCTGGCCGACGGGAGCACGACGCCCGCAGACGTACTCGCCACCGATGAGCGTACGGATTTGGCGGTGTTACGGGCCGAACGCCGAGACCTCCCGCCGGCGACCTTCCAGCCGCAGATCCCGCCGGTCGGGTCACTGGTGATCGCCCTCGGCAGCCCCCTCGGCTTCCAGAACAGCGTCACGGTCGGAGTTCTGTCCGGAGTCGGACGGGAGATCCCCGGCAGCGCCTCCCGAGGAGGAGCCGCTCTCGTCGACCTACTACAGACCGATGCGGCAATCTCGCCGGGAAACTCCGGGGGCGCGCTGGCCAACGCCACAGGTGAAGTGATCGGCATCAACGAGGCTTACATTCCGCCCAGCGTCGGTGCGGTCAGCCTCGGGTTCGCCATCCCGGCCACCACCGTGATCGACGTCGTGGATCAACTGATCACCACGGGGCAGGCCAAGCATCCGTACCTGGGCATCAACGCGGCCACCCTGAACGAGCGCACAGCCGATTCGCTCGGCCTGTCCGTCGATGCCGGGGTTGTGGTGATGTCCGTCGCGGAAGGCAGCCCGGCCGCGGCAGCCGGAATCAGAGCCGGCGACGTGGTCACCACGTTCAATGGCAACCGCATCAACAGCTTCGAGAACCTCCTCGGCGAACTGCGAGGGGTCAGCCCGGGCGACCGCGTCGCGCTCGAGGTCAACCGCGATGGGCAAACTCTGCAACTCCCGGTCCAGATCACCGACCAGCCCAGGAGGGATTGAGCCGGGCGCCCTTCTTCGACAGGCGCCGTTGGCAACCGGGCCTGCACAAATCCGCGGG
Source organism: uncultured Actinomycetota bacterium (assembly GCA_963703165.1). Lineage (GTDB taxonomy): Bacteria > Actinomycetota > Actinomycetes > Sporichthyales > Sporichthyaceae > JBQTKD01. The sequence goes on along the minus strand of OY969798.1, from coordinate 4,189,063 downwards.
CCATTCGGCACCGACGATGGACCACAGGAAGGCCTGAACCGTGCCGTTCATCTCGCTGACTCGAGCCCGAGCCGTGCTGCGATCAAGCCTGTGGGTGGTACCGGCCGCGTGCGTGGTCACCAGCGTGGGTGCGGGCCTCGGTCTGCTCGAACTCGACGAACACGTCGTCTCGAACCGGATCGCGTTTCTGTTCCCCGGGCCGCCGAGCGGTGCGCGCGCCCTCCTCACCGCGATTGTGCAGGCCATGATCGCGTTCACTGGTCTGGTCTTCTCCATCACCATCGTGGTGCTGCAACTCTCCAGCGGTCAGTTCTCGCCTCGAGTGCTGCGTACATTTCTTCGCGACCGGACAATCCAATGGGCGCTCGGGGTGTTCATCGCGACCTTCGTCTACGCGGTGATTGTGCTCCGCGGGGTCGAGCCCGTCGGTGCAGAGCCGAGGTACGTGCCGCAGGCCGCCGTCACCGGCGCGTTCCTCCTGGTACTGCTCAGCGTCCTGTTGTTCATCGCGTACATCTCGCATGTCACGAATCTCATTCGAGTGGCCACGATCATCGAACTGATCCGGACTGAGGCCGCCAACGTGATCGAACGTCAATGCTCCCCCGACCATCCCGATCCACCCGCCCTGGAGGTGACGGCGGCAATCGAGACGCTGCCCTCTCCGCGGACGGGCGTGGTGGTCTCGATCAACGAGGCTGCGCTGGTGGCGGCAGCCCGCCGAACGAGACATATCTACACAGTCGTTCCGCGAGTGGGGGACTTCGTCCCGCATGGTGCGCCGCTCGTCGAAGTTCACGCCGACGGCAGCGGCACGTCCGCGCCGTCGAGCCCGGAGTCACACAACGTGTTGAGGGCCATCGCGGTCGACAGCGAGCGGACGACGGATCAGGATCTCGCGTTCTCCTTCCGTCAGCTCGTGGACATCGCCGAGCGGGCACTGTCCCCATCGATGAACGACCCGACCACGGCCACGCAGGTGGTCGACGCGCTACACGACTTGTTGCGGCGGGTGGCGAGCCGCGAGCTGCCTCACGGCCGGTTGCTGGATCAGGACGGCCGGCTTCGGCTGATCGTGCCTCAGTACACCTTTGCCGATCTGCTCGACCTTTCGGTTGCCGAGATATGGCAGTACGGCCAAGACACCGTGCAACTTCCACCGCGACTGCGCAGGATGCTGCTCGACCTCCGATATGTGGCCCTGCCGGCTCACCAGGACCCGATCCAGCGCTGGCTGCGCCGTCTCGACCAAGCATGAGGAAGCGCACCTCGGGAGCGGCAGCCCCCGGGTCGGCCGCTAGGGCGAGCGCAGATCCGTCACGGTCTGTGGGGGGAGGCGAGTGATCTCGTGACCCACGGAGGCGATACCGATCCCTGCATCATCGAGTGCCGCCAGAACCTCGCGCGTCATCTTGTCCATGTGAGGGGCCCCCGGTGGGGGGTTGTCCCACCTCCATGATCGCAGTCTTGATGAACCCCAGCTTGATGACGTCCCCGTGCACGCCGCCCATGGTGATCCGATCGCCGACACTGAAGGTGTCACCGCGCAAAATCACGAAGTACCCCGCGATCGCCGTGATGACCTTCTGCAACGCGAACGCCAACCCCGCCGTCACCAGTCCGATCCCGGTCGCCAATCGGGTGGGGTCGTCGAACCAGATCGAGAACAACGCGAGGAGCAGGATCAACGCGAATGCCAAAGTGATCGCCTGCCGTGTCCAGAACCTCAGGTTCTCGCTCTCCACCCGGCGCTGCTAAAACCATGCGACCCGCTGCGCAACCCACCGCACCACGATCAATACGCTTAGCGAGAGCCGTCAGGATCAGCTTGACTTATCGCGCTCCTGCGGGTCGGGCGCATCCGGGCCCGATCCGCCCTCCCCGGAATCGGAAGCCTGCGTGGTAGCCCGTGTCATACCTGCTCCCTCCCCCGGGGCGGGCGCTTAATCCATCGGCGCCGCGGAAGCATTCGGCCAACGACCCCCGCGTCCGGTTCGGATGACGATGCGTCAGAACTGTCAGTTCCTGTGGACTACTGGGGTGCCCGCTCAGGGCCTGTCGCCGCGGGTACGCCCTGCACGCGCGGTGAGCGACGCTTCAAGCCTGCAGACATCGACCCGTCAGCCGGGTTCACCTGCAGCACAGCGGGATCAGGCCCGATCAGTGGGCGCGATGCGGATGACCCGGGCTTCGGGACCGGCTCGGCCTCAGGCCCGACGGGCTCGAGATGCTCCTCGGCGTCTTCGGCCAGGCCGTCGTGACTGACTTGACCTGCGTCCCGGAGTCACAGCGTCAGCGGCATGAATCCACCGACGGCATAGACATTTCCGGGATCGGGCAGCAGGATCTTGACCGACCCGGTCGGGCTGAGCCGTACCAGCACGTCCGGCAACAGAGCCACCTCGGTCTGCACCGTGACCGCGGACCCCGCCCCGACCGAGGCCGACTGCAAGACGTCTCCGGTCGCGCCCTCGTTCAGGACGTGCGGCGAGCATCGCGCGACCGGGATCGTCGGCTTCCGTAACGAGGAACATGCCTCGAAACAGCACCTCACCGACCTCGAACTCCGAGTGCGTGCCCTCGATGAGGGCCCCCTGGTCGCCATCGATGCCGCAGGCGGCCACGCGACGATCGTGGCGGCGAAGCTGGTAACCATTGCGGGAGGCGGACTGCGCCAACCCCGATGACGTCGTCTCGAATTCGATGTGCTGCCCGCCGTGTACCCGCGAGGAACCCCGGTTCACCCCCGGTCGCGACGCTGACCCGCTACGCATGATTCTGACGCCGGATCGGAATCATTCCGAGCTCGTGTAGAGCGCCGCTGCGTCAGGACCGGCCGATCTCGGGCCACCACGGGCGCTTCCTCCTGGAGATGCGGCTGGACCGGCCCGTCACCCGGCAGATGCTGTCGCCGCGCCCGCCGACCGTCCGGGGCTGCTCGCACAGCCTGGGACAGGAAACCCTGCCCGAAGTGTTCACACCAAAGCTGATTGGCCATCACGATCCTCCGAGCGGGCACTTACCGAGTGCCCCGCCTCCGCTTGTGCGCCGCCGGAGCGGGAAGGCACAGGAGATGGACCTCACTGACTTGGGCGCGACCTGGGACCGACTGCTGATCGTGATCGTCGCCGGAATCGTCACCTATACCGCGGTCATCGCACTGACGCGGCTCGCCGGGCCCCGGGCCCTGGCGAAGATGTCCAGCTTCGACTTCGCGGCAACGGTGGCAGTCGGTTCGACGCTGTCGTCGACGTTGCTCGGATCGGTGCCGCTGGCGGCGGGAGCACTCGGTCTGGCGATCCTTTTCGTTCTGCAGTTCGCGGTCGCCTCCGGCCGACGGCGGGGATTGTTCGCCGGCCTCGTGGATAACTCGCCGATCCTCCTGATGGCGCGCGGCGAGGTGCTGGAAGATCAGCTCCGGCACGTACGCATGAGCCGGTCAGAGCTCTGGAGTCAGCTGCGCCAAGCGGGGATACGAGGCCGTCATGAGGTGCTGGCGGTTGTTCTGGAGACCGCCGGGAACATCAGCGTGCTGCGCGCGGGCGAGGAACTCGATGAGGAGCTGCTTGCGGAGGTACGCGGGGCGGACGTGTTCCAGTCTTAGGGAGCTTCGTCCACGGTTCACGAACAGATGACGATGTGCCGGTCTGAATGCGTGCGTGCATGGGTCTGAACGGCGGCGGTAGCACGCCAGGATGAGCTTCGAGGAGAGCGTGGAGAACATCGGGCGGGTCGTCGAGGCGGTCGGCGTCGGGGTGATCATTCTGGGCATCGGATGGGCATCGGTGTGCTTCGTCCTGCAGCTACGCGACGGAGCCTCCGGCTACGCCGCCTACCGCCGCAACGTGGGCTGTGCCATCCTCCTTGGGCTGGAATTCTTGGTCGCCGGCGACATCATCCGCACTGTTGCGATCTCCCCCACCTACAACAGTGTCGGGATCCTGGCGGCGATTGTGGCCATCCGTACCTTCCTCAGCTTCAGCCTGGAGGTGGAGCTGGAAGGGCGCTGGCCCTGGCAGCCGAAACCCTCGCCAGAGGAACATTCACGGCCCGCCTCCGTCAGCCCGCCAGGGCACGGGCAAGTCTGACTCGGGATTCTTACGGCTCAGCGCGCCTCGGCAGTCCGGCGGTGTGGTGAGCTGCTCTCGGTAATGCAACTCAGTGAAGCTCTCGAGCGCGGACAGTTGTCAACACCCGCCCGTCCAGGCTCAGGGACAGTATCCGTCATAACCACGGTTAAGACATGCCGCCTGAAATGCGGTCCGACGGCGACATCAAATCTGAGGTTGTCGACCGGCTTCGGGAGAACCCCTTCACCAAGGACGACGACATCAAGGTCGACGTCGAGCAGGCAGTGGAAATTCTCGGCGGCGAGGTTTCGGGCTGGAAGGCCAAGCGGCCGCCCGGCGACGACTCGTGGTACACCCTCGGCCTGATCGATGTCAGGAACCAGCTGATCCCCGTCGGGTACGGCTGACCCCTACCCGACCCGGATGGCGGCGGTGGCCAAGGCTCACCGCCGCCATCCAGGCCCTATCTGGACGATCTTCATACCCGGCGGCAGTCACCGCGCGTGCGCCGATCGCCGTTCCAGCCAGCGGGGAAGCCGAGGCATCGGCGCGGCTGAAAGCGTCGCGAGTCCCACGACGGACAGCATCCGACGTACCTCGCTCCGCTGGGTCGTTGTAATCAACTCCCCGTCGAGTCGGTCGTGGGCCTCCCGCAGGATCAGTAGCAGATCCGCGTCGACGGTCCCAAGCCCACCGAGGTCGACCCGCACGCTCGTGCTGCCCGCCGACACGAGCCACTCCAAGAGTTCCGAAAGCTGAGCCAGACCGCGCGGCTCCAGCAAAGGGGCATCGACGATCACGTCCGCATGACGTTGATCCAGCGTGACATGAATGCATCTGATGGCGGGCACCGGGCCCGCACCGTTGCGAGACTTCAGATCGATCACGTCGCCTTGCCTCCTGCGGTACGCCGCTCGTTCCTCTGGTACTCCGCCGCCGACGGTCCAGCTACCGCTCTGCGTCGCGGCGTTCGCTCACGCCCGCCACAGACCCCGTTCACCGGCCGGCGCCGAGTTGCGTGGCGCGCCCGTTCGGCAACTGCAGGGTCCGCGAGCAGGAACCGCGAACTGCAATACAACGGAAGATTCCGGACGTCCAAGGTGTCACACATCTCGGCCATTTCTCGAACAATGAAAATAGCGTGACAATCGAATCGCCGATGGTTCGCCTCATCGCCACTGACGAAGTGATGGCCACCCCGCTGTGGAAAAGCGGCGGAGGTAGGCATCACTATTGGCCGTCGACAGGAGTCCAGGTCGTCGAGCGACCTTTATTCGGCCAGCCAAATAAAGGCAAGTCAGTCGCGTCTCAAGGCCACGCCGAACCTCGATCAGCAGCAACGAAAACGGCAATAGGATCGCGCATGAACTCCTGAGAATTCACACAGATAACCGATCGACGATATTCACGGTTCTTTCATCTTGTCGGATCAACGAGAGCGATGCGCGAAATAATGCGGTGTGCGAATTAAATGATGATCAGTTAGTTAACAGCTTCGTTCAATAGCCTGCCTTCAGCGCGCGAACCTCCTCTCAGGTCGCGCGCGGCCTCTCGTCGCACGCGTCGAAGGAACACGGCATGTCATTGCGTGTCTGTCTGCGGCGGTCGGGCCGACGGGAAGAGGGACTGTGAGGGAGGAATCGAAACCGAGGTGAATGTCTGTGTGGCAACCCGTGATGGCGGTGGCTGGGCCCGCCCTTCTCGCCGGTCTGCTCACGTGGGCGGCGCTGGAATTACTGGGTTACCTAGGCCGTGTTCAGCGGTCAGCGGCAGCGCTCACGGAGGTACAGCGGCAACTGCGCCTACCGCTGATCGCCACCGTGATGGTTGCTGCGGCAATCGGTGGATTGGCCGGCAGTGGCCTCGGCGATAGCGCCGAGGACATGGTCCGCCGCTGTCTCGTCCTGGGCTTTATTGCCGCCATGTCCTGGTTGGCGATCCGCGCACTCATTTTCGCTCAGCGCTTGGCCTTTCGGCACCTGCAAGTCGATGTCCGCGACAACCGTAAAGCCCGTCGGGTCCGCACGCAGATCTCCGTGCTGCAGAATCTGGCCATTGTCGTCGTGGTGGTCATCGCCTTGGCCGCCATGCTGATGACCTTCGACCGCCTTCGCGCGTACGGCGCTTCGCTGCTGGCATCGGCCGGATTGCTCGGCATCGTCGCCGGGGTCGCGTTGCAGGGGTCGTTGCGCAACGTCTTCGCCGGGCTGCAACTAGCGTTCTCGGACACGCTGCGCATCGACGACGTGGTGGTGGTGGAGGACGAGTGGGGACGCGTCGAGTCGCTCAGCCTGATGTCGGTGACCGTGCACTTGTGGGACGAGCGCCGACTGATCCTGCCCGCCACGTACTTCACCACCACCCCTTTTCAGAACTGGACCCGCACCGAATCCCGCATTCTCGGTTCCATCTATCTCCATGTCGATTACACGGTGCCGATGACCCAACTCCGGCGGGAGGCGCATCGACTGATCGACGACTCTCCCTTGTGGGATCGCCGCGATTGGGTGCTCCAAGTGGTGGAGGCCGCGCCCTCGACAGTCGTCGTCCGGGTGCTGGCCAGCGCGTACGACGCCGCCAGCGCGTGGGACCTGCGTTGCGACGTGCGGGAGGGACTGCTGGATTGGCTGCAGCGGGAACACCCGACGGCACTACCGCGGATGCGTGCCGAGGTGAAGCCACTCTTCAAGTGCAGCCCCGAATACGACTTCTCGAAAAGCTGACGGAACCGTGCACAGACAAATCCGTCCGATACTTTCCGCTGCGTAAAGCACGCTGCGGACTCGCTGAGAAGCGACTGCGCCTCCGCCTTCGAGGTAGGCAATAGATCCGCTCACGACGAAAGGAATGCCATGTTGCGCGCCATCTGGAACGACCAGGTGATCGCCGAGAGCCCCACAACCGTCAGCCTCGGCGGGCGCGAGTATTTCCCGCAGGAGGCTCTGCAGTGGGACTTCGTGCGGGACAGCCAGAGCCGGTCGTTGTCACTCAAAGGACGGGCCTGTTACTACGTGTTGGAGGTCGACGGCTCGACCATCGCCGACGCCGCCTGGTATTTCCCGCGTCCCACTCCGCTCGCCCGCAAGGTCAAGGGTCATGTCGCGTTCGGTGACGACGTGAAAGTGGTCGGTCAACCCGAGACGTGACCGTTCAACCCCTGATGGGCCGACGCTTGCTCGGCCCTCACTCGCACGGCGGTGGCCGTCGTTGCATCGGCGATGACGACAATCACAGCGACCGCTCGCATCAGGCTGACCGTCACGACTGGAGGTTCCCGAGGAGCGTGCCGTCCTCCAGGGGTGGACTCACCGTTGCGAGTCGGGCGCCTTGGTGAGCAGCGTCTGATGGTCGAGGTGCTCGCGCGCCCGGTCGGCCATCGCCGGATCCGCGAGCAGTTCGAAACGCGACGGCACGATTGCGTCCCGAGCCAGGTAATTCCGTCCGGCGCACCTCGCGGACTCCGCCGCCAGTCCGAACAACCCACCGAAGCAGGCGCCGATCACCAGGCTCCACAGGAGTAGCGCCAACGCGCCGACAGTGGTGGTGGCGAATACTGCGAACAATACGCCGGCCAGCAGGCCGAACCAGAGACCGGAGCCGACGCCGCCCAACGCGGCACGCTTACGCGAACGGCGCCCGACCACCTGTTCCACCAGACGCAGTTCACAGCCGACGATCCGTAGTCCATAGACCGGGAACTTGCGTGCGGCGAGGAACTCCACTGCGGCCACGGCATCCCGATAGCGGGCGAACTCTCCCACCCTCGTTCCGACGGCATCCAGTTCTGGCATGGTCTTCGACGGTGTAGTGGTCTGTGACGTAATCACGACGGGCTCCCTTCTCACGACGGTCCGGAGCGGTGGGGCTGGATCCGACCCGGCGGTTCCCCATGCATCTCACTCCTCCCCGCCGGAGAGGCCCCGACGCGGCATCAGCCTCTTTCACAGCGCACCCGCAGGAGGCAGCGGTCATTGACGCGCACGGAGTAGGTCGATCATCCGACCCCGCAGTGCCAATGGCCTCGCTGTGCATTTTCTCAAGGTTGAGCGCAGTGCTCCGGGTCAGATGACTTACGGGAGCAGTCGGACGTGCGGGGGAGGAATTCGCTCCTCATTTGTCGGAGGTGTCAGATCGTGCCGCAAAGCAAGCCGGTGGTCGTGGTCGGAGTGGGCGATGCCCAGGCCGATCGTCATGTGCTCGTGCAGGCCTTCGACCTCGCGATACGTCTGGATGCCACGCTGCTGGTCGCCCATGTAGAGGAGCCTCCGGTGCCGGCGACGGGGGCGGTGTTGCCCGCCTCGGGAATGGCTGGTCCGGCTTTCCTTCCCACCTCTCCGGGAGCGCCGCCCTCGGGTGAGCACACGCATGAGCCCGACGAGTGGGTTCCTAGGCTGGCGGACGATGTAGCCACCGAGTGCGGATTCTCGGGAGGATGGACCTACCGCGCGGCGCTCGGCGAGCCGGGCCACACGTTGGCCGACCTCGCAGTGGACGTCGATGCCTACTGCCTGGCGGTCGGGTCCCGCGGCGAGAGTGTACGAGCGGCGCTCAGCAGGCTCCTGCGACCGTCGGTCTCCCGCTCGGTGCTGCGCGCGCGAGCGGTACCCGTCTTGGTCGTCCCGCAGGGTGCGACCACTATGACGACCCGTAGCGGCGCCGACTGACCAAGCGTCACCGTGCGGCTTGCGCGGCTGCCTCATGATTGCCGTGCCCGTTCATGGCGCTCATCTCGACGGTACTTGTCTTCGAGTTCTTGGTCACCGCCATCCTCCGGTCCTCTATGCCCCCCCGTACGGCCCGACTTCTTGTCCGACATGGTGCCGTGGGCCATGTCATGCATGTCGGTCTCAGTCGTCGACGTGGCGACTGCTCGGCATGAACTGGGTGCCGCCGCAGCCGGACATCGAGGACTGACGGACATGCCGGCAGATGACCGGAGCCGACGACGACCTGGTCCGGGCCCGCCAGGTCAGGGGTCCCGGCTTGGTCGCAGGTTGTACGCGATTCGACCGCGCGAGGAAGACGACTGTGAATCCACTCGGGAAGCGAGTTGGTCAAGCGCCGCAGGGAAGGCGGCTCGTGAGGAACAGCAGTCCGTCCAGCGTGGATGAAGGAGCGACTCACCGATGAGCGAAGGGACCGCCGAACATGGCTTTGAGCCGACAAGAAGAGCTGGCCCTGAAAGCTCTCGAACGAGATCTGCAGCTGCGGTATCCGGATCTCGAGCGCATCTTCCTGCGGGCGAATGGCCGCACCGGCGCCGGTCGGACGGAGTCGAGGGATTGGCTTGAGCCCTTGCACGTCGAGCATGCTTCGGGTGGCGACGCCTGGGGCTCGCGGCCGTGGATCGCGAAGGCAGCGATAGCCGCGCTGATCACCGTGGGGCTGGTACTGAGCTTGCGGCTCCCCCATCCCGATCACTGCGCTGATGGAGGCGTCGTGCGCCGCGAGCACATCCGATGCGCCGAAGAACCAGCGTCGCTCCGGAACGACTTGCAATCACGGTGATCGGTGCCCCACGACGGAATCGAACGGCGAACGAAGTGTCGCGTCGATCCTCCAACTGAGGCTCGCACACGTTCGCCAATCAATCCGCGCGTGGGGTGCTCGGCCGCGTGGTCCTTGGTCGTTCGGAGCGGTCGAGCCAGTCCATGACCGGGGTCGCGGTCAGCCCGTGGAGAACGACCGAACTCACCACCACGAGCCCGACCGTCGCCCAGACCAGCTCTGCTTGCGGGAACTCGGTGGCAGAGAGGGCGTAGGAGAGGTAGTACAGCGATCCGACGCCACGGATGCCGAAGAACGCGATGACCGCCTTCTCACGGCTGGTTCCGGGGGCGCGCGACAGTGACAGGCGAGCCACAGCGGGTCGAATCACAAGCAGCACGGCGACGGACACCGCTACCGCCGACCATGTCAACGGGGCGAGCAGCCCGCGAGCGACGGCTCCGCCGAACAGCAGGAGCAGCAACACGACCAACAGCCGCTCGATCTGCCCGATGAACTCGTGCAGCACCCGGTGGTACTCATGACTCTCCTCAACGCCCCGCAGCGTGCACGCGCACACGAACACCGCCAGAAAGCCATACCCCTGCAGTAGTTCTGTGGCGCCGTAGGCCAGGAAGGTTGCGGCGAGCGCCGCAAAGCCATCTCCGTTTCTGGCCAGCCGAATCGTCTCAGCCCAGCGGAAAAACAGTCCGCTCAGGAAGCGTCCGAGCAACGCCCCGACGACCACACCCACGGCCAGCCGATACAGCACATCGACGGCCAGCCATTCCCCTGCCCAGGCGGCGGGCGCCGTGCCCGCCGCAGCCATCGCGACTGCCGCGTAGACGAAGGGAAATGCGAGCGCGTCGTTCAGCCCCGCTTCTGAGGTCAACGCGAATCGGACCTCGTCCTCGGAGTCAGGATCCTCGCTCGGGTCACCGACCTGCACCTCGTCCGCAAGCACCGGATCAGTGGGAGCGAGAGCGGCCCCTAGAAGCAGCGCCGTCGCGGGCGCAAGCCCGGCCCACCACCACCCAAGGACAGCCGTCAGCACGATTGTCAGCGGCATCGCAAGTCCGAGCAGCAGCCACGTCGTCGCCCAGGACCGTAAGCCTGGCCGGCGGTCGAGTCGCAGCCCGGCTCCCATGAGAGCGACAATGACCGCGACCTCGGTGAGGTGCTCCGCCACTTCTGGATGTTGCATCGGGTCGGGGTCAGGCAGATCGCTGGGGACGGCGAAGATCGCGGCGCCGATCGCAAGGAACATGATCGGCATGGACACCGGGCGGTGCGCCAGTGCTCGCGGCAGGAGAGCGGCCAACAACGCACCGAATCCCACCAGCGCAAACGCAAGGTCCGGCAGGTCGACCGCGAGCATCCGTCCCGTCCTGTTCACCATCGCGAGATGAGATCTGCCCGCCATGCTGGGCTCATCTTCCGACTGCCCCGAAGCCGAGACAACATCCGGCCTAAGGGGCCCGGATATCGGGCGGTCGCGAGGGGGGCCGCGGGGACAAGCTCGGTCCTGGCGTCGGCGGCTCCGGTCAGTTGGCGCAACTCTGTCCGCAGGGCGGCAACCACGACATCAGGAACAGCGCCTGTCGCGCCGATCCGGCGGCGCCGAGAGCCGGCCACAGTGGCAGGGAATGCGCCCAAATCCTGGAGTAGTTGCGTCGCTAGCGCTTCATCCCCAGCCGCCGTTGCCCTCGCATACACGAACACGTCATCGCTGTGTTCGGCCCACGCGTCGGCGAATCGGTGCGTCGCACCCGTCGCAAACACAGCTGTCAGATCCCCGGTGTTGGCCCGGAGCGCTCGCCTTGCCGGGTCGTAGCGCTTGCCACCTCCGCCGGGCTGCGCGGAGGGGTCGCTGAGAACGCACCCTCCATCAGATGCAGGTGCGCAACGAGCAATCCGGTCAGCTCAGCCCGTGTGGCGGCCGGGGCGTTGTCGGGATCACGCTCACCCTGCCGCCACGGAAGAAGGCTTCGGCAATGGAATCTGCGACGTCGGCGACCCCTGCCCTGCCACCTACAGCTTCGTCCAGGCGTCGGAGGCTGCGGTCTTCAGCCCGTCGATCGCGGCCCGCAGCCTGGACCTGCCCTCAACCAGTCCGAGATCAATACCGCAGGCGAAGCGAACGCCGCAACAACCCAATCAAACTGAGGTAGTGTCAGTTGTCGGGGATCGAGACCATCCCACTGATCCACCGCCATCCGGACGACGCACGCTGTCAACAGCAGCCGTCAATCGCGCGGCGTCGACGGGTCCGGTGCTGCTGCGGGCGCCGGCTGCGCCGCTACGACCGTCGCTGGTTGAGGAAGCCGGCAGCGGACCGCCAGCTGATGCGGGTGCCGCGGCGGAGAAGGACCTGTTCGAAGATCCGGGCCGCGAACTTCCACACCGCCACGATGCTCAGGGCGAGCAGCGCGAGCGCCACGGCGACCTCCCACGGCGCGGCCGCTCCCGCCGCCGTGCGCATCGGCATCAGGAACGGTGCCATCGGCGGGATCAGGGACAACACCATGCTCACCGTCGAGTCCGGCTCGTAGCCGAACATGAAGATCAGCACATAGGACCCGATGAGCAGCGTCGTGATCGGAGTGGCGGCAGCTTGGGCGTCCTCCTGGCGGCTTACCAGCGATCCGGCCAGGGCGAACAGAGTCGAGTAGAGCGCGAAACCGCCGAGGAACCAGACGAGCATCATCGGGACGGTGGACCAGATCTCCCCCGGGACCTGGATCCCGGAGATCGCCAACGCGGCCAGGGACGCCGCTATGGCGAGGAAGAACTGCAGGAGCGCAGCGGCGCCGATCCCGAGCACCTTGCCCGCGAGCAGTTGGTCCGGTCGGGCCCGCACCAGCATCACTTCCACCACAGCGGTGGACTTCTCCTCGACGACGCCGGTGAGCACATACGTGCCGAACATCTGGATCGACATGAACAGCAGAACGCCCGCCGCGGTGCCGACGAGCACCTCGAGCCCGGAGCTTTCCTCCCCGTCGCCCTCCAGCGTCACCACGGCGAGCGGCTTGACGGCCAACGCTTCGGCGACCCGATCTGCGGACAGCCCGGCCTTGCGCAGCGCCTCGGAGATCTCCACGCCGGTCGTCGCCTGCCGCACGATGACCAGCGTCTCGTCGTCCACGTCCTCGGCGAACAACGCCTGGCCCGCCGATCGGAGGACGACGACGTCGACGTCGCCCTTCTCGAGCGCGGCCCGCGCCGCGGACTCGTCGGCGAACGACTCGACCTTCGCCTCGCGGCCGGCTCCTTGGGCTGCGGCCACCACAGCCGCGGACAGCGACTCCGGGCCTCCGGCAGTGACCCCGACGTCGATGCGATCGGGGCTCGAGTCCACCACTCGGTACAGGATTCCGATGCCGATGATGACAAGGAGCAGCAGGGCCGTTGCCACGTAGAAGGACTTGGCGCCCAGACGTTCGGCGATCTCGCGCCGCGCCACCAGACGGACGCCCTGCCACGTTCCCAACGGTGTCCCGGCGTTCATCGCGTCGTCTCCGCCCGTGGGGCGTCGGTGACGTCGAGGTTGTCTCTGCCGACCGCGTCCAGGAACACCTCGGACAGGTCCGGCGGCGCGAAGGAGTACGCCAGCACCGATCCGGCCGCTCTCGCCTCGGCCAGCAGGGCGTCGGCCTCGGCGTCCGAGGACACCTTCATCCGGTGTCGACGACCGTCGGCGCTGACCTTGGTGTCGGCCGGACCGGACCACGCCACCGGGCTGACGAACTCGACATCGAGATGACGTGCCGGGCTGGACCCGCGGATCTCCGCGACCTCTCCGCGCAGGACCACGCGACCGCGGTCGACGATGACCACCGCGCTGCACACGTCCGCCACCAGGTCGAGTTGGTGGCTGGACAGCAGCAGCGCGGCGCCCCGCCCGACGGCGTCCCGCAGGACGTCACTGAGCATCTCCACCGCCACCGGGTCCAGTCCGGAGAAGGGTTCGTCGAGGATCAGCAGATCCGGATCGGTCAGCAGCGCCAGCGCCAACTGCACCCGCTGCTGGTTGCCGCTGGACAGGCTCTGCACCAGGTCGCCGGCCCTGTCTGCCAGCCCGAGGCGCTCGAGCCAATCGCGCGCGGATCGCTTGGCGGCCTGTGCGTCGAGACCACCGAACTGTCCGTAGTAGGTCAGGTGATCCAGCACCTTCATGCGCAGGTACATCCCGCGCTCGGCCGGCATGTACCCGAAGCGCTGCCGTACCGCGGCGTCGACCGGCGCGCCGTCCCACGTCACGGTGCCCGCATCCAGGTGGACCAGCCGCATGATCGCCCGCATCGCCGTGGTCTTCCCGGCGCCGTTCGGACCGAGGAATCCGACGACCTGCCCACGCTCGACGGAGAACCCGACGTCCGCCAGCGCGGTCAAGGGGCCGTATCGCTTGGTCAGTCCGTCGACGGCTAGCACTGGGTCGATGCTAGTCGTGCAGGTGAGCGGAGCTTCGTCCGCGGGCCCCGGCAGCGGCTAAACCCGCAGCTCGGGAAACTGCTCGTCGCGCCACTCCAGCGCGTCCTTCATTGCTGCCTCGTCCTGTTCGCGGTTGCGCAGATCCACGCGGCGGATCTTGCCGGACACCGTCTTCGGCAGCTCGAAAAATTCCACCCGACGCACCCTCAGAAACGGTGCGAGATTCTCCCGGGCGTGCTTGAGCATCGCGCTGAGCGTCACCGAAGTAGCCGCGCATCAGATTGATCGGGTTCCCGGACAGGTCCAGGCAGATCTCGCCGGAATCGGCAGGCTCGCCGGTCACCGGGTCGACGAGTACGACCGGGACACCGCGAAACGGGCGGCCCATCGAGCCGGCCTTCACCGGACTGCCGGGGGTGTTGCCGATCTGGGCCGTCGTCTCGGTCTGGCCGAACCCATCGCGCATCTCGGCGGGCTCGTTGCTTCGATCACCGGACACGCTTGATCGCCGCTGACCCGCGGGAACATGCGCAAGGCCCCACGCACCGGGTGCGTGGGGCCTTGCGTCAGTCCGGGGCTACTTGCGGGTCTGGATGACGAACTGGTCCTCGTCCGGCGCGAAGCCCGAGGGCGATCCGTCGGGATTCGAGATGGTGTTGTCGCTGACGTACTTGTACATGTACTCCTTGCCCTGGGCGGTGTCGTCGCGCCACTTGTTGCCGCGTTCGCCCGCGTTGTACATGAACACCTGTCCCAGGTCGGCGTCGGTGTTCCATACGCCGTTCTCCAGCGCCGCCCTCAGCCGTTCCGCCGTCAAGTTGGGACCGACCTGCTTGGCCGCCTGGGCGAAGATGTTGATGCCCACATACCCGGACTGCACGATGTGGAAGTTCAGGCCGCGGTTGCCGGGCGCGTACTTCTCCATCGTCGACATGAACCCGCCGCCCCACATCTTGTAGGTCGTGTTGGTCCAGTAGCGATTCACCGGGTGCTTGCCGAACAGTTTGCCGAGCACCTCGGCGGCGAGGTGGTTACCGGCGATGCCCTTCGGCGGCCAGTACCCCTGCTGAGCGCTCTCGGCGACGAACTTGACGATCGTCGTGGGGTTGATCGTGTAGTGAATGATCACATCCGGGTTCGCCGCGCGCATCGCGAGCACATAGGGAGACATCGTCGCCTCCGAGACCGCAGCGTTCACGCGCTTGACCATCTTCGCGCCGGTCGGCTCCAGGATCTTCACGACCTCGTTGCAGGCCAGTTGCATCTCCGGCGAGGCCAGGCAGAGAAGCCCGTAGGTCTTGGGCTTCATCACGTTCTTCACCCAGTGCGCCTCGGCCATCGCCTCATGAATCATCGACATGTGGGCGGGGAACATCCACGGGTCCTGCCACTCGGTCTGCGAGTAGGCCCACGACCCGACGTAGGGCAGTTTGTACTGCGCCAGATCGTCGTGCATCGAGGCGGTTCCCCAGTCCCAAGCGGTGACCAGGGCGAAGACCTTGTCCTGGTTCACGAGCTTCTTGACGCAGGCCTTCGCGCGGGACGCGTCCCCGACGCCGTCGTCGCAGTCCGTCAGCGTCATCCGACGGCCCAGAACTCCACCGCGGTCGTTGATGGCGTTCATCGTGGCGATATTGCCCCGCACAATGGGCGCGGAGGCGAGTGCGGCCAGCGGCATCCCCCACGTGTTGATCGACCCGAGGCGGATCGAGTTCTTGGTGACACCGCGAGCGGTGGCGCCGTTCTTGGCGGTGGCGATCTTCTGGTTGGCGGCCTGCTCCGCGGCCGACTCGAAGCTTCCGGCCTGCGGGCCCGCCGCGCCGGAACCCCTGGCAGCGCCGCTGCCCGCCTTCGCGGACTTGGCAGCCTTCGGAGCCTCGACAAGTTTCGAAGCCTTCGTGGCCTTCGGAGCCTTGGCAGCGGATTCCACCGCACTGGAGGCCTCGGCAACCGGGGCGGCTTCCGAGCCCTGCGCAACCGGAGCGGCCTCGGCGGCCGGGGCGGCCTCGGCAGCCGGAGCGGCTTCGGTAGGCGCCGCAAGTGAGTCGGCGGCCGGTGCCTGCGCGACCGACGCGGAGTCTCCGCTACCGCAGGCGGTGAGCACCAGCGCCGCGCTCACGGCGATCGGGATGGCTCTGACACAAGTTCTTAGAGACAGTGCAGACAAAGGAGATCTCCCATTCCATTCGGTGATACGACGCAGTGGCCTGGGCCATCGGCGATGTGATCGACCGCGTTGTCGGACCAAGGACACCTGTGCGCAGGCACGAGCAATGCGGCCGGAAATGGCGGGTTCCTACCGCTGCCCGGGCCGGTGAGGCGACGTGTACTGACGGACCTCCGGTGCGGTTGCACCGACCTCGCAGGTACCGACATTAAGCAATCTCCTGCCTATATGTCAATATCTGTCGACATATAGGCGATAGATGGCTGCGCATGCCTTCAGATTGCCCGCCGCAGAGCCGCCCGGATTGACGCAGCGTGCCGGGTTCAGGTTCCGGCGTGCCAACCTTGCCGACCGCGACGGGCTCGGTGACCTGACCTGTCGTCAGCCTCGGCGCGCGGCGCTCCCACTCGATTGCAGCCGCATGCGAGAGCCGAAGTAACGGCGGCGGACCTCGGGGTCGGCCGCGATCTCGGCGGGAGTGCCGACGGCCAGAACCTTGCCCTCTGCGAGCACATAGACCAGGTCGCAGGTATCGAGGACCGCTTGGACGTAGTGCTCGACCAGCAGCACGGTGAGACCCAGATCGACGTGCAGGCGCTTGAGCAGACTAAACAATGCGACGCTCGACGCAGGGTCCAGGCCCGCGGCAGGTTCGTCCAGCAGGAGGAGCCGTGGGCCTGCGAGCAGGCATCGCCCGATCTCCGCTCGGCGGCGGGCGGAGAACTCCAGCGAACCGGCCCGTTCGTTCCAGTACCGATCGATGTTGAGCAGTTGGGCGGCGGCCCAGGCCGCTTCCTCGGCGGCACGCAGTTGTGCCCACGCGCGCGGATCCCCGAGCAGGAAGCGCAACGGGTTGGCGGCAATCCGCTGGTAGGCCCCGGCAAGAAGGTTGTCCCGGACCGTGAGGTCCTTCATCACACGGGTGGACTGGAAGGTGCGGGCGACGCCGAGGCGAGCACGCTCCCACGCGGGCAGGCTGCCCGCGTCGGTGCCGAACAGGGACACCGCTCCCTCGTCGGGACGACGCACCCCGGCGATGACGTCGAACAGCGTGCTCTTGCCGGCGCCGTTGGGGCCGAGCAGGCCGACCATCGCTCGATTCGGGACCTCGATCGAGGCGCCGTCGAGTGCGCGCACGGCCCCGAAACTGACCACGACGCCGTCGGCCAGCGCCGCGAACTCGACATCGGGACGAACCGGCAGCCACGCCTCCAGGACCCCTAGCGCCGTGGCTCGCTCGACCTCCCCGAGGGTGCCGAGCGGTTCCCCCTCGCCGGTCAAACCGTCTGACGCGCGCAGGGAGGCGGTGGAGACCTGGCTCCGGTCCGTGCGACTTCGACGTGGGCCGTGCTGCAGGTACCGCCACCCGTCGCCCGCCAGACCTCCGAGGCCCCGCGTGCCGAGAGCCAGGCCACCGAGCAAGCCGACGGCAGCAAGGACGTACGGGCTGATCCGCAGTCCCTCCAGTGCCACCGGGGTGATCTGGAAGCCGGCCGCAATCACTGCGACGAAGGCGATCGAGTCCAGACCGGCGAGGATCGGGATCGCCAGTAGAACCAACGAGACGGGGGCGCCGAAGCTGGTGAAGCCGGGTGGTCCTCGAAACAACCAGGCGGCGATCATGCCGCCGAGGCCGGCCAGGGCACCGGAGATCGCGAATGCGTAGATCCGGAAGCGCAATGGGTTCACCCCGACTGCCGCGGCTGCCTGGCGATCGGTGCCGACGAGGTGGAAGGCCAGGCCCATCGGCGAGTGCCGAAGGCGAACCATGATCATGAGGATGAAGGCGAGCCAGCCGAGGCAGAAGAAATAGAAGCGGGTGTCCCCGGAGATGTTCAAGCCGAAGAAGGTGGGCTGTGGGTTGCGTAGGGCGTTGCCCTGGCGATCACCGCCGGACAGGCCACCGGCCATGTCATAGGTGAAGATCGTCCGTTCGATGATGACCTGCAGGGCCAGCGTGATCACGATCAGGTAGACGCCTGGGAGAGGTGCCGAGATCATTCCGACCAATGCCATGGTGGCGGCCAGGCCAAGGACGATCACGATGCCTGCGAATACCCACGGCATGCCCCAGCCATCCGGTCCGGACGGATCGGGTCCGGGATGGCGGGTGACGTATCCGAAGAGGTAGATCGCCGATCCATATAGGCCGGCTGTGGCCAGCGAGATGTCACGGGCCCAGCCCACCAGCACGAGCAGGCCGAGCGCGACGATCGCGATCGGGACAGCAGAGCTCGCCATGAAGACCAGGTGAACCGGGCCGACGAATCCCCAGATGATCACGAGTCCGACCCATGCCAGCGCGCCGGGGGAGGACATCGACGTGACCACGGGACGGGTGCTGCTTCGTCGTCTGTCCGGCCGCCGTGCAGAGGGAAATGACGTCATAGAGACTGCCGTTCGAGTAGAAACACCCGGTCGCGACTCACCCGTGCGGCAATCACGATGATGAGGAACAGCGAACCGTAGAGCACCAACGTCGCGACGTCGCGACGGACGTCTCCGAACAGACCCACGATCAGTCCGGTGTTGACGAAGGAAAAAACCAGAGCCCCGCACAAGGCCAGCGGCAACGAGCGCATGCCGCCTACACTGGCCAACGCCAGACCGACCAGGAAAAGCAGGATCATGTCCTCCGGATGTGCCCCGACCTCATTGGTCACCAGCGAGCCGGCGAGTGCGGACAGCGCGCCGGAACCGGCGTAGACGAGCGTTCCGATCGCGCGAAGCCTGACCCCGCACCAGATTCCTGCCTCCTGATCGTCGGCAAGAGCGCGAATGGTCAACCCCGTGTGAGTACGTGTCAGCAGGACGGCGAGCCCGATCGAGAGGCCGGTCACGATCGCGAGGGTCACCAGGTCGTGCCGGGAGAGGACGACATCACCGAGCCGGTAGGTCTGAGTACCGAATGGGCTGGGCGGGAAGAGGTCGGCCTCCACGTTGAGGTAGCCGACCGTGCCGATCAGTCCCATCATCACGCCCAGAGAGGCGATCGTGAGGGTCAGCACGGGCAGCAGGGCGAACCGGCGCGACATCAGCACGACTCCGTAGAGCCCGCCGATGACTGCGCCGAGCGTGACCACGACGGCCAGCCCCAGCAGCGGCGGCACCGCGGGTCGGTGACCCCAGGTCTTCGGAGCCCCGCCGAAGCCGACGTCGATGATGAAGTCGGGCAGGTAGGCAGGATCGACGTCGACGACCAACAGCCAGTACACCAGCGAGCCGACCGCGGCGATCCCGGCGTGCACGAATGCGATCGTGCGCGAGATCCGATAGCTGAGGATGATCGAGATCGGCAGGAAGCCGTAAAGCCCCGCACTGACCAGCCCGGACACGAGAACCGTGTCCAGTAGCCCAAAGTTCATGTCGTGGCCCTCGTATCATGCGATCTGACCACTGGTCAGGTCACCGGTGAGGCGGTGCGGACCAGAGAGTCGGCGCGGTACGCCATTCGGAATTCGCGGGGGCTCATCCCGTACTCGCCGCGGAAGGCGCGACCGAAGGCCGGCGCCGAGGAGAAGTACGACTGTGCCGCTACCACCGCGATCGGGCGTTCCGGGTGCGCCGCCAGTTCGACCCGTGCTCGTTCGAGGCGACGGAACCGGATCCATCGCGTCACACTGCGCGGCTGATCGGCGAACAACCGGTGAAGGGTGCGCACGGAGATGTGACAGCCCGCCGCGATGCCGGCCGGCGACAGTGCCGGGTCGGTCAGGCGCAGTTCGATGAACTCCAGGATCTGACGCACCGTGATCGTAGGCGGCACAGGGTAGGGCGCCGACGTTTGATGCGCCACGGTCGTCAGGATCAGCTCGCAGACCTGTGCGGCAAGTTCGGCGCCCTCTCCTCCCTCGACCGAACCCGACAGGTCGGCGAGTTCCCCCAACGCGGCGCGGGCGACCATGCCGCTGGCACCCCCGTAGACCGATCGGGCGGTCATCGTGGGCAGACCGAAGTCGAGCAGCAAGTCTTCCTTCGGCCAGGTGAACACGTTCATGCGCCACTGGCCCGGCATCGTCCAGGTGAAAGGTCGCGACGTGTCGTAGACGACGAAGCTCCCCGGACCGATCCGGGCGGACCGTCCGTCCTGCTCCAGCAGGGCCTCACCCTCGCGCATCAGCGCCACCTGCAACCAGTCCTCACCGTGTCGCTCGATGAGCCTCGGCGTGCGGCACAACGTCTGGCTTACCGACTCGACCGTCGCCACCGAGAGCGGGCCGACCCGGTGCGTCGACACCCGACCGCTCACCGACATCGCGTCGCCCGGGCGGATGTCGAGTGCGACGACCCGATGCCGGAGCAGGTCCTGCCAGGCGGAAAGCCCGTGCGCGACTTCCTCGTGGTCGGTCGAGTCCGACACCATTCGTGCTCTCCTCGACCGGGTGGGACACGAATTCAGACAGCGGCGGGCGAGACGGCGACAGGTTCGCGGTGTGCGTGGTGGTGGTTGGCGTTCCGGGGAATCGCCAGCACCTCGCGGGTCCGTTCATCGACTGCCGCCTCGGAAAGCACGCCGTTCTCGGCGAGCACGGTCTCCAGAGCCGTCAGCCAGTGCTCGTAGTAGTTCCACGGCTCCCCCGTGTGGCCTGCCTCCCATGCTCTGATCGCCTCGATCAGCGACAGCTGGAACTCGCTCCATTCGTATTTGCCGTTGTGGTAGGCGGCAATGGCGATCGCGAAGGCACGCAGCTCCCAGGGCTCGTCGAACCCTCGTTCGCCCTCTTCGCCGATCGGCAGGCCACACACCAGGGCTTCCACACGACGCCGGGCGTCGCCGATCTCGGTGGTGTCAGTTCTCATCGCTCACCCTCCGGCTGAGCTGCCGGACCGACACCGATCATCGAGTCACGGGTGACGAGCGCAGCCAGTTCGGCGACGTTCAGGCCCTCGGTGCCCTCAGGGCGCATGGGCAACACCCAGTAGCGGAGCTCCGAGCTGGAGTCCCAGATCCGGATCTCGACGGAGGC
Source organism: uncultured Actinomycetota bacterium (assembly GCA_963703165.1). Classification (GTDB taxonomy): domain Bacteria; phylum Actinomycetota; class Actinomycetes; order Sporichthyales; family Sporichthyaceae; genus JBQTKD01. Next base: position 4,167,938 of record OY969798.1, on the reverse strand, counting down.
GGGCACCGCATAGCCGAAGTCCTCGGCAAGCACCGTGCGCGGCTCGCGCACCATGCGGGACCGGTAGGCCGGCATCTTGTACCAGTTGGGTGGGAGCCCGAGCACCGGCCACGGGTAGCACGAGCACATGGTGCAGACGATGGCGTTGTGCACCGTGTCAGTGTTCTCGAGAGCGATCATCTCTTCGCCCTGCAGGCCGCTGATGCCCAGCTCCGCGCAGGCGGCGGTGGCATCGGCGAGCAGTCGCTGCTTGAACTCCGGGTCCGTCCAGGCGCGCGCGACGACCTGCGCGCCCAGCTGGGGTCCCACTTCGTTCTCGTAGATCTCGGCCAACCGATCGACAGCCTCGGTGGTCATGACGCCCTTCTCGATCAGCATCGACTCGAGCGCCTTGACCCGGGCAGCGATCTCAACCTGCGTACGTAGGGGGGTGTCGGTGGGTGCAGTCATCTGGACGGTCCTTCGGGCTGGTCGGATCGAGTGGTCAGGGAGCGAGCGTGAGGTAGGGCTCCCACACGTCGAAGTAGGAGACGGTGTTCGGTTCGGCGGTCTCCGGGCCCCACAGCTCCTCCGCGGTGAAACGCACGGTGTACAGGTGTTCCGGGGCCTCGGGCCCGCCGTTGCCGGCGCTGTCCGGATAGATGTAGGTGCCGTGGGCGCCGGTGATCTCACCGGTACGACCACGGACGTAGCGCGCCCGCCTCGTGTGCCCGTGCGGGCTGTCGGCGATGATCGTCACGCGGTCGCCGATCTTGAACTGGGGGATCTTGTCGGACTCCCGTCTCGCGTCGGCGCCGTGCTTCACTGCCGCGTCGACGAAGGCCAACAGGTCCGGGTCCGCGCGGTCCGGCAGGGGCTCGTCGGGGTTCGCGAGGAAGTGCTGGGTACGTCGCTCCAGTTCGTCCAGGTCGAGGGCGCCGATCTTCTCGCCGTAGTGCTCGACGGTGTGCGTCCAGTGCTCGTAGTAGTTCGAGAGCAGATACTCGGCGGGGTCCATCTTCTCGATCCCGTGCCGGAAGGCATCGACGCCGAAGAAGCCCGCACGGAAGCAGGACGCGAACATCGCGAACGCATGCTTCTCCCACTCGGCCCGGAAAACCGGTTCATTCTCGATCGTGACCACCGGGCCCAGCCCGTCCGTACCGCCGAGGTCGAAGACGCCGTTCATGCAGTCCTTCCCGTCCCGATCAGGGCAGGCGGGGCGGGAAACCCGCCGCGTGCCTGCTCGTAGGTGTGTGCGACCCGCAGCACGGTCGCGTCGTCGAACTGCCGTCCCACGATCATCATCCCGGCCGGCAGTCCGTCGACCAGTTCGACCGGGACGCTGCAGGCAGGGTGCCCGGTCACGTCGAACGGTGCGGTGTTCGCGAGCATCGACAACGCTGTGTCCAGGTACGTCGCCAGATCGCAGTCCTGGTCAGGAATCGCACGTGCCGTGTACGGCAGGGTCGGCATGACGAGCACGTCGAACTCCGACAGGACGGAGTCGTACGCGGCCCCGATCTCCAGTGCGAGGTTCTGGGCCATCGCGTAGTACGAGCCACCAGTGCTCTCGATGGTGTGCCGCCCGGACATGGCGACCAGCTTGACCGTCTTGGACAGCTCCGCGCCGCGCTCGAGTCGGCAGCGGTGGTAGTGCGCGACGAGCTCGGGATCGTAGAGCCCCTTGTAGTTCATGCCGTAGGCGTTGCCGTCGACCATCTGGTAGGCCGCGCCCTCGGTGGCGATGACGTTCCACACGTGCATGGCGTCCAGGTGCCTCGGGATCGAGATCTCCTCGACCTTGAGCCCCTCTGCGGCCAACAGCTCGGCCGCCGCACGGACGTTGGCATCGACGCCTGGATCGGAGTTCGGGTGGCCGAAGCCCTCGGTCACCAGACCGACCCGCAGGCCGGTCGCCGGTTCGGACAGAGCGCCGAGATAGTCGACCCGCTCAATCACGTTCGGCTGCCTCGGGTCGAGACCGTCCGGCCCAGCCATCACACCCAGCATCAGCGCCGCATCAGCCACCGTGCGGGTGATTGGTCCGAGGTGATCGATCGTCAGCTCGATCGGGAAGGCGCCGGTGTAGGGCACCAGGCCCCACGTGGGCTTGTGCCCGACAGTCCCGCAGAACGCACTCGGGATGCGAATCGAGCCGCCTTGGTCACCACCGACCGCCAGGTCCACCTCGCCCGTCGCCACGAGGACTCCGCTGCCGCTGGACGACCCGCCGGCGTTGCGGGTCGGGTCCCACGGGTTGCGGACCGGGGCGGGCTTGGAGGTGAAGCTGGCTCCCGAGAAGCAGAGGTCCTCACATACCGACTTACCGGCGATCGTCGCACCGGCTGCCAGGAGCCGGTTCACCACGGTCGCGTCGCGGGTCGGAATGAAGCCTTCGACGGCGGCCGACCCGTTCATCATCGGAACCCCGGCGACCGCGACGTTGTCCTTGATCGCGACCCGCCGCCCGGCGAGCGGACCACTCGCGCCTGCCGGATCGGTCAGGTCGGTGGTCACGTACCAGGCGCCCAGCGGGTGTTCGCCCTCGACCCAGGAGCGCGTCGGCGCGCTCGGTGCCGAGCGCGAGTACATCGCCTCGACCGCCTCGTAGGAAGCCAGACTGCCGGCGACCGCAGGCTCGAACTCGGCCAACTCAGCATTCGACAACCCCAGCTGGAAGTACCGCGCCAGCGCCTCCAGGCGCGAAGCATCGGGTACAGGGATAGCCATCTGGCCTCCTAAAGCTCGTAGTAGTCCGAGAAACTACGCAGCTCTTCCTGATGGGTCAATAGGTCGGCATGTATTGACAGATAGTCACAAGCCAAAGGCTCGTCTAACTACCGACCTGATCGTCCCTCGGCCTCGCGGATCGAGAAGCGCGCAGCGTCGGCCTCGGCCAGGTAGAGGCGCTGCGTGATGCCGCTGCTGCGGTCGAGACTGACCTTCCCCCGAGGAAGATCGAACTTCCCTCTGCGCATCTCGCGCGCGATCTGGCGCGGGCTGTCGACTCCGGCGATGAGCGCGGACTGGGCCCACATGTGCGCCGCCTCGTACACGGGCTCGGTCAAGCTGGACAGCGGGGGCGCCCACGGGCCGAACGCCTCGCGATAACGCGCAAGAAGGCCGATGTTCCCTTCGTATTGCATGTCCTCGAAGTACCCGGCAACAGCGAAGATGCCGGCTGAGGCATCAGGACCGACACGCGCCAAAGAGCTCTCGTCCATCGCGGGCGCAAGGGTCCGGCAACGATCGCGCAGTCCCATCGCGTGCGATTGCCGTTCGAACTCGGCCGCATCGGCCCCGACGAAGGTGGACAGGATCAAGTCGGCCTCCGAGGCAAGAATGCTCTCGATGATCGGCGAGAAGTCCTGCGTCCCCAAGGGTGCGTATCGCTCGCCGACGACGTCCCCGCCGTACAGCGGCAGGATGTGCCGGGCGATCCGGTGCACGTGCTGCGGCCAGCAGTAGTCGAGGCCCGCGAGGAACCAGCGCCGGCCGCCGGCGGCCCGCATCATCGGCGACGCGGCCAGTGAGAGCTGATCCTCCGGTCGCTCGCCGAACTGGATACACAGGGGACCTTCGTGCCCGCCCTCGTTCATGACCGCTTGGACGAGCAGCGTCTCCGAACCGGCCAGTGCACGCGCCACGGCGACAAAGGTCGCAGAGGTGGTCGACACCAGGATCGTGCGGCACCCCGCAGCCACGAGTCGCTCGGCCTCGGAGACGCCGATCGCGGGATCAGTCCTGTCGTCCCCGATGAGGAGCTCGACGGTCTTCCCGCGGATCCCGCCGTCCGAGTTGATCTCGTCCACGGCCAACTGAGCCAGGCTGTCCGTCGCGGCTGCGAACAAACTGCCAGAGCCCGACTTGCTCGTGAGCAGCCCCAGTCGAGGCGTGGACGACGGTGTGGTCGGCCTGCTCAACCCTCGCCGACGCAACAGCCAGTCGAGCCCGTGCTCATCCAGCGAGGCCGACAACCGCACTCTCGTGCCGGTGCCCTCGGGGTCGAATCGAATGACCAGATGGCCACGCCACGGCTGATCGTGTGCGATGTCGATACGGCGGCCGACCTTGACCTGGCAGATGCGCCCGTGGATCTCGACGGGCTCGGAGAGCGCCCCGTCGAGCGGTGCGCGCAACGTGATCGCAGTTCCGACGGTCAGGCGGTCACAGGTGGCGTCGAAAACCCAACCGGCACCCGAGCCCGCGCCGAACAATCCGAACACGACACCCGGCGGCGCGTCGACCTGCTCGACGGCGGTCAGCGAAATGGCGCCCATCAGAGCCCGGCCGGAAGGACGCAGCTATAACGGAGTGGAAGGACCACTGGTGGCTCCCGTCGCTGGACGATGACCTCCGGCTGAGGGCCGCACAACAGGAAGGTCATTCCGCTTGTGGCACAGGTCGACCACTGTGCCCCCGGGCCTCGCAGGCCCGCAAGGCTCAGCCCGTGTTCCGTTGCCGCCGAGGGGTCTTCGCGCTCGCGGCCGCCTGCTTCGTTTCGCGCAGCGAGTCCTGGAAGAGACTCTGAAGCAACGCCAGGACGTCCTGCGCCGCGCCGTTCCGGTCGACCGAGTAGTACCGGTACCTGCCGGCGCGCCGCTCGTTGACGAGCCCCGCACCCCGGAGGACGCGCAGGTGACTGGACACGCTGGTGCGCCCGACGCTGTCGATCCGGTCCGCGAGATCGCCGACGCTGCATTCCTCGGTCTCGGCGAGCACGGAGAGGATCTGCCGACGCACCGGGTCCGCCAGTGCATCGAAGGCCAGGTCTGCACCCATCACGCGTCCCCTTACTGCATATATCGTTGTGCGTTGACGTGTCCAACTATAGACACGTTACGCCGACGTGTAGATGTCCGCACCCTGTGAAGTAGCGGAACTCACTCCTCCGGCGCTACGCATCACTCGATCGGCGAGCGGGGCGAACACCAGGCCGATGACCGACCACACGATCAGGTGGACGCCGACGGAGTAGACACGGAACTCGGCGAGGACGTCGGCCGGGAAGCCGGGGAAGACGATGGTCCCGGCGTCGTCCTTGAGCGGGAGCGGGGTCTCCGCGGAGCGTTCGAAGCCGGTCTCGGCGACGTTGGTCGCGAGGTGCCCCAGCGGTGGGAGCGCGATGAACAGCGCGGTGATCCCGACAGGTAGCCGACCCCGACGATCACCGAGGCGTTCCAGGTGCCGACCTTGAGCTTGAGGGCCTGACCGACGACGACCGCGGCGACCAGGCCGAGCACGGCGACGCCGAGGACGACGAGGAACAAGGTGCCGCGGTCGTGGATGGTGTCGTCGGTGCTCGCCGCGGGCGGCGAGGTCGGGTATTTGGCGAAGGGGACGAGGAACACCGAGACGAACCCCGCGGCGGCGACCAGCAGCGCCAGCGGCTTGACCCGCACCGCGCCGGTGCGTCCGAGGCACAGCGAGTAGGCCACCGCGACCAGCGCGCCCATCGCGACCGCGAACAGGATCAGGCCGACGCCGATCCCGGCCCCGCTCTGGACGGTGCGGGAGATCAGCGGGGCGCGTCATCGAGCGGGATGCCGTCGAGCCTGGACAGCGCCTCGTCGCGGCCGCCCTCGTACTCGATGGCGGCGTCGACCACCGGCTCGACGAGCCAGAGGGCGAACAGCCAGGCCAGGACACCGGCGATGAGTCCCGCGAGCATGCCTCGCAGGATCAGCTTGCGTTCCATGACAGCTCCTGCCTAGTGGCAGGGGAAGCCGAGCAGGTGACGCGCGTCGTGCACGAGCTCGTGCACGTGAGCGTCGGCACCGAACATCGAGACCATGCCCTGGTCGATGCCGATGAAGTAGTAGAGGAGGGCGCCGACGACGCCGGTGCCCAACAGCCAGGCAAAGCCCGTCGGGGCGGAGACGGCAATCGGGGTGGCGCGCTCGGGCGTCAGGGACGCGGTGGGGTAGGTGCTACTCACGCTGGACTCCTCCGGAAGAGCTGACGGACTGCTCGACCTATACCTCGACCACGCTCCGGGATCTCGCCGAGGACGGCCATCGATTGCCCGGACTGTTGGGGAGACTAAACCGGCGTTCGCAACACGTCAATCTGTGCTGACTTATCGACCGTCCCGATTTGGTGCCAACAGTCTCGACTCGACGACGGAGCTTCGACCACGGACCCCAACCGGGCGCACCGCAAAGCCGGACGTGGCCTGCGAGGCCCTCCGATCGGGAATCTGAGCGATGCCTTGAGTTGCCCGAGATCGCGAGCGCGGATCGAAGCAGCAGTTGGAACCCCACCGGTCCACTGCTTTGGTTGCTCACCCGGCCATCGTGGACCGAGGCGGCCCGATCTGCTGTCGGCAGCAGGTCTTACCTGCTGCCAACAGCATGCCGAAGTGGCGGGCGCCCGCCGCGCCCGCCACCCGGCTGGTCGTCGGTCAGTTCAGGGTCACCATGCGGATGGCGCCCTTGCTGGCGTAGAACTTTCCGTCCGTCGAGTCGACCCAGGAGTCGACGACGGCGTACTTGCCGGCCGGCAGGTCGTAGTCCATGAACTCCTCGCCCTTGCCGGACAGCGGCGCGGAGATCAGCGAGTTGGCCGCGTCGAACGGCGACTTGCCGCTGCCGTCGTAGAAGGCGACGACGTCCTTCTCGTCGGCACCCTCGACCAGGCGGTGCAGGCCGAGGAAGTGCCAGCCCTGCTCGTCGTTGTTGGTGATCCGCAACTTGGCCTTGCGGGACATGGACTCCGGGGCATAGATGCTCACCTTGCCGTCGGCGGCGGCCACGGACACGCGGTTGCCGTCACCGGCCGAGCGGACGGCGCCGCCGGGGTCGCCCAGCATCAGCGACGCGATCGGCGTTGCCGCCTTCTTCGCGTCGCCGGCCAGGTCCCCGATCGACACCTCACCCTCGGGGAGGTTCACCGAGAACGTCGCGGGGTGCCCCGGCGCCACGGCGGCGCCACCGAGTGCGACCAATGTCTTCTCGACTGCCGCCGCATCGGCCGCGGCCTTGCCCGTCGCCTTGTTCTCGTTGCCGCGCACGTCGCGCAGAGCGTCGCCGGCCTCCTCGGCCTTGGCAGGCGAGGTGTCCGGCTTGGGCGTGAACAGCCAGAGGCTGTGGGTGCCCTTCGTCGAGCTCGCCTTGATGGTCACCCACCCGGCGTCGAGATTGTCCGCCCCGGACAGTTTCGCCTTGCCCCCGTCCATCACCAGACCGACCACGGGTGGTGCGCTCACGGGCGGAGCGGCCGCCATGGCCGTCCCCGTGGAGGCCACCAGCGCGATCACCGACAGCGCCCCCGCAGCCTTCGCCGAGCCACGCATTCGCTTCGTCATGCCAGTCATCAGTTCGGTCCTCTCCCCTTCGGAACGTCAAGAGAGAACTTCCCCATTAGTCACATTGGAAACATTCGTACCACGAATTTGGGGGCGTCAGTGCTCGGGCGAGGGCGCCGCGAGCGGCGGCAGGTGCGTGCGCGAGGGCAGCACGATCGGCATGAGACCCGGGCGGGCAACCTCTCGTCCCCCGTTGGCCGCCAGCACGGCCATGTACGGAAGCAGCAGCGCACCGGTGAACAGGAGCCCCCGAACGGCCCCTTCGGTCAGGACCGCCCCCACGAAACACAGGGTGCGGATCCCCATCGTCAACGCGTAGCGCCGGTAGCGGTGATCGATGTCCGCACTCAACCCCGGCCGGGCCGACGACACCTCGAAGACTTCGGGGTGCCGCTTGATTCGCGTGCGACCGGCCCTCCCGGTTCTCAATGCTCCTCGCCGTGGCCGTGGCCTGCGGTGAGTTCGGCGTATTCCTCGGGGGTGGGCTTGGGGAGTTCGTCCTTGTACCAGAACCCGGAGAGGCGTTCGCGGACCTTGGAGGCCTTGTGCCCGGGGGCGGGGATGCCGTCGGCGTCGGTCGCGGGACCGGCCGCCAGCACCTTGGGGGAGGTGCGGGACATGAGGACGAAGCGTTCCTCGGCGGAGATGGGTTCGTGGACCTCGATGAACTCACCGTTGGGCAGGCGTTTGATGATGCCCGTCTCGCGGCCGTGCAGGACCTTGTTGAGGTCCTTGCGTTGCAGGCCGATGCACCACCGTTTGGTGATGATGAACACGATCGGTGGCACGACGAACAACGCGACCTGGGAGATCCTGGTGATCAGGTTGATCTCGCTCTGGATCGTGTAGGCGATGATGTCGTTCCCGCCGTTGATGAACAGGATCAGGTAGAACGACAACGACATCGTGCCCAGGGCGGTGCGGACCGGGGCATCGCGGGGGCGGTCGAGCAGGTGGTGCTCGCGCTTGTCCCCGGTCACCCAGGCCTCGATGAACGGGTAGACCATCATCAGGTTGAACATCAGACCCGGCAGGACCACACCGGGGATCAGGATGTTCCACGCGATCGAGTACCCGAACAGGGTGGTCTCCCAGTTCGGCATCGCCCGCAGCGACCCTTCCAGGAACCCGATGTAGAAGTCCGGTTGTGAGCCGGCGGATATCTGATCAGGCACATACGGGCCGTACAACCAGATCGGGTTGATCTGCGCCACCGAGGCGAGGATCGCGCAGACACCGAAGACGATGAAGAAGAACCCACCGGCCTTGGCCATGTAGACCGGCATGAGCGGGAACCCGACGACGTTGGAGTTGGTGCGACCCGGGCCGGGGAACTGGGTGTGCTTCTGCACGACCACCAGCATCAGGTGCACGGTGATCAGCGCCAGCATCACACCCGGCACGACCAGGACGTGCAGGATGAAGAACCTCGGGATGATGTCCTCGCCGGGGAACTCCCCACCGAAGAGGAAGAACTGCACATAGGTCCCGACCACGGGTATGGACAGCATCACCCCCTGGGCGATGCGCAGCCCGGTCCCCGAGAGCAGGTCGTCGGGGATGGAGTACCCGAGGAACCCTTCCAGGATGGCCATGATCATCAGGATGTTCCCGATGAGCCAGTTCAACTCACGCGGTTTGCGGAACGCACCGGTGAAGTAGATCCGCAACGCGTGGACCACGATCGCGGTCACGAAGATCAACGCGGACCAGTGGTGGATCTGACGCATCAACAACCCACCGCGGACATCGAAACTGATGTCCAACGTCGAGGCGAACGCCTCGGACATGTGCACACCCTGCAACGGCTCGTACGAGCCGTTGTAATCGACCTCGGTCATCGACGGCTTGAACCACAACGTCAGATACGTACCCGACAGCAACAGGATCACGAAGCTGTACAGGGCGATCTCACCGAGCATGAACGACCAGTGCTCAGGGAACACCTTGCGCAAGTTCCGCTTCAGCCCGGCATTACTGCCCAGACGCTCGTCGAGGTAGGTCGCAACACCCGCGCCCGCCTTGGCTCCACGACTCAGATCGCTCATGTGCGGCCCCCCCTGCGTCGTCATCGGTGCCTGCCCGCCCTGCGTCGGGTGGGGGCGGACCGCCAGATCATATCGTCGCACGAACGTTGCAGGTACGCCGCATCAACGATGCGCCCGCGGCACGCCGAGACGCAGGTCGATCGGCGGACCGCTTGCGGGATCCAGCACACTGGTCCGGTGACGTCCCCCGGGAAGCAGTCCGCGCCGCCGCGTGAGCTCGGCGTGTGGACGGCGGGCGCGGTCTCACAGCGGATCGGAGTGCCGGTCTCGACGCTGCGCAGCTGGAACCACCGCTACGGAGTGGGACCGATCCAGGACCCCGGCACCCATCGCCTGTACTCCGACGCCGACGTCGCACAGCTCGAGACCATCGTCCGCCTGGTCGAGGCGGGCACCCCGCCGCGCGTCGCCGTCGAACTCGCCCGTCGGGACGCCGCGGCACCGGTGGCTCCCGCCCAGGGCGCTGCGGTCCCCCGCTCCCCAGCGGCGCTGGCCCGGGCGGCGTGGGACCTGAACACGATTGAACTGACCGCTGCCTTCCTCACTGCCCTACGGGAACGAGGCACCCAACACACATGGCAGCGGCTGTGCCGACCGGCCCTGGCCCGCCTGACGCCCCAGGCAGCGGCGGACACCGCCGCCTGCATCGGTGCGGAATTGGTGCTCACCGACGCGATGACGACCGCCCTGCACCACGCCCTGTCGGCCACCATCCTGCCGCCGGCGTGGCGGCCGGCGGCCGTCCTGGCCTGCGCCGACGGGGAGTTGCACGGGTTGCCGTTGCTTGCGCTGCAGGCCTCCCTGACGGAGAGTGGCACGCCGTCGTTGACCCTGGGGCCCTCGGTCCCCGACGACGTCCTGCTGGGAGCGATCGAGCGCACCACCCCACGGACGGTCGTCGTCTACGCGCACCGCCGGGAGACCGCCCGGCCCGCGCTGTTGCGGGCGCTGACCGGGCTGGTTCCCACCGTGCTGGCAGCCGGGCCGGGCTGGACCGACCGCAAGCTGCCCACCGACGTCATCCCCGTCGACGACCTACCGACAGCACGGCGCCTGGTGACCGACCGCTCCGCCCCTTGATCGCGGCTCAGAGGTCCAGGACCAGTCGCTGATCCTTGGCCCGGGACACGCACAGGGCCATGCAGGTGCCGGCGGCCTTGACCTCAGGAGAGAGCACGGCGTCGCGGTGTTCGACCTCGCCGGAGATGACGCCGGTGATGCAGGTGCCGCACACGCCCTGCGAGCAGGACCAGGGGACCTCGACGTCGTGTTCCGCGAGCACGTCGAGGATCTGACGGTCCGCCGGCACGTGCAGCGTGGTGCCGCTGCGCGCGAGGACGACGTCGAACGGACGGCTGTCGGTGATGTCGAGGACGGGGGCGGAGAAGGACTCGCGGTGGATCGCGTCACGCGGCATGCCCTGGGCTGCGGCCTGCTCGGTGATCCAGTCCATGAACCCGCCAGGGCCGCAGATGTAGAGCGCGGTCTCCGGGTCGACGCCCGCGAACACCTGCGCCGGGTCCAACGATGTGCGACCGGGGAACGTGTCCACATGGACCTTGACGACGTCGGCGAACGGCATCGAGGCCAGCTCGGAACCGAACGGGACCGAGGCCTCGTCGGCCGCGCAGAGGTGCAGGGTGAAGGGGATCGCGGAATTCCACAGGTGATGCGCCATCGACAGCAGCGGCGTGATGCCGATACCGCCGGCGACCAGGACGTAGCGGTCCGCGGGGTAGAGCTCGAAGTTGTTGCGCGGCGTGGAGATCGTGATCTCCACGCCGACGGTCAGCGCCTGGTGCACCTCGAGCGAACCGCCGCGGCCCTGCGGCTCCGGCTTGACGGCGATCCGGTAGCGACCCTCGGGGGCGTTGCACAGCGAGTACTGGCGCACCCGGCCCGAGGGCAGGTGCACGTCGATGTGCGAGCCCGGGGTGAAGCGCGGCAGGTCCTCAGCCACGCCCTCCAGCAGGAAGGTGGCGATGCCGGCACCGCCGACCACCCGGGCCTCGGTCACCCGGACCTGGCGGGTGACCGAGTAGGCCGCGCGCGGGACGTCGATGGGCCCCGGGCCCTTGAACAGCCCGCGCTCCGGGATGCCCTGCTTACGCAGCGCGCCGTCGGAGAGCTCCCAGACACGGTGGTACTTGTGGAAGGAGACGTGCGGCAGCGCGTGGTGGATGGCGTGGTCGGTCTGCCCGAGCCAGTAGACCTTGCCCACCAGGGTTCCGCGGACCTCGACGGTCGACTGGAACGGCGCTTCCTGCCAGTTCGACTCGTGCGGGTGCTGGATGTGCGCGAACACGTAGACCAGCACGCCGAAGGCCAACCAGTGCGGAATCAGCCAGAGGGTGAAGAACTCCATCCGCAGCGGCGAGGCCAGGAAGGCGACGTGCACGCCGAGGTAGACCACCAGCATTCCCACGAACGAGATGCGGTCCGCCCGGCCGCGGGTCGACCAGAGCCTGGTGGCGTACCACCACGCCCAGATCCACTCCGGCGTCATGAACACGATCGGCAGCAGCACCTTCGGTGCGTGCACGAACAAGTTGTCCGGGTCCTTCTGCTTGTCGCCGACCCAGCGGTGGTGTTCCAGGTGCAGGGTGCGGTACACCCGGGTCGTCACGCCCGGAAGCAGCAGGGTGCCGGAGATCGTCCCGATCGCGTTGTTCACCCGGGTGCTGCCCGACGCCGCACCGTGCACGGCGTCGTGCAGTGGGGTGAAGGCCACGTAGAGCGCGAACTGGTTGAGCAGGATCGCCGCCCACAGCGGGAGGGGCCCGGCCAGGTACGCGGTGGTCGCCGCGATGAACGTCACCCAGGCGAGCGCGGTCAGGCCGATGTGCGGGACCGAGAACACCGGCCGATGAGCCACGGCGGGATAGCGCGGATCCTGAACCACCTGGGCCAGCACCTGGCGGACGGAAGGATTGGCAGTGATTGTCATGCCTTCGACGATGCGGCCGCGGACCGTCCACCACTACGTGGCTCGTCGCTAGCAGAGCCTCCAGAGCGCCCGCGCAATGGACAAGCGGAACCGGCGAGGACACGAGGCCGGCGCGAGTCTTATCCCATCCGGATAGGGCTCACTGGATTTCTTCGCCGTTAAGCGCAAGATCGATGATCAGCGCCGCTTCCAGGTCGTAGGGCTCGTCGGCGACGCTCCGCCCGAGCAGGGTGGACGCGCGCGCGAGGCGGTAGGTGACCGTCTTCGGGTGGACGTGGAGCGCCTCGGCGGTCCGGGCCAGGTGCCGACCGCACGCCAGGTAGACCCGCACCGTCGCCCGGACGCGCCCCGCGGCCTCACTCTTCTCGCCGAGCGCACCGAGCCGGCTCGCGGCGAATCGCCGCGCGCGCTCGGGATCCGCGCACAGCACGGCAGCGATCTCGATGTCCCGGTGGCGGACCACACCTCCGACCGATGCGCGCGCCATCCGCGCGGTGCGCTCCGCTTCCACTGCCTCGGCATGCGATCGGCGGAAACCCTCGCGGCCGTGGCCCGGCTCCCCCAGGCCCACCAGGACGTCGAGGATCTGCAGTCGGCTCAGTGCCTCCAGCGTCGCGGCCGAGGGCGCACTCGGCCATCCCAACCAGGCCCACCAGGATCCGTCACCGGTCGCCTGCGCAAGCAGCGAACAGCCCGTCGCCGCCTCCGCCACCTGCCGGACCGCGGCTCTGGCATCCGCGTCCTCCCGCACCGGTACGGCCATCAGTCCGATGTGGTGGTCCCTGATCTCATACCCGAGGCTGCGGGTCATCGCCACCAGATCGACCGGCTCATCCCCACGAAGCCGATCGATGGTGTCACGGCTCGACGGCCGCCACGTCCCGGTGCCCTGCTCACCGAAGAGGACCCGACTCTCCTCGACGAGCCGCTCGCACGAGCTGTCGATGAAGGCGAAGATGTTGGCGGTCGACACGGTCAGGATGGCGTGCTTCAGCTTCGGATCGACGATTCGCGCGTCGACCTCTGCCGCCCATTCCTGCCACAGCCGAGCGTGCCCGACCCGGTACGCCCGCAGGACCGTCGTGACGTCCCCGCCGTCCTCGGTGGCCTGACGCAACAGGGTCACCACGCCCACCAGCGGCTCGATCAGGTCGGCTTCGATGCCGAACGCCATCATCGCGAGGATGCCGCCCACGTTCTGTTCCACCGCGACCCGGAGGACCTCGATCTGTTCGGGGGTGTGCTGCGGTGCGACCTGGGGCACCGTGCCGAGGATGTCCTGCATGACCAGGTCCGAGATGATCGCCGCGCGAGGGAGCACCTCGAGCGCAACCTTTCGCACGTGCTCGGCCACCTGCGCGTCCTCGGGGGCTGCTTCTCCGGCGGTCGCGGGCGTGCGCTTCGCGGGGCGAGAAGACGCCATCACCACTCCGTAGTCAGATCCCGCGCGTGTCCCGGACAACCCTGCGGGGCCCCGGTGGCCCTTCACACCCGACGATTGTCCCAGCACGCCACCACCGCCGTCGCAACACCACCGAGTGACGCCATGTCAGCTCCGACAGCTGACTGTCGGACCGCGGGGTGTGGCCCGGGACCGACCTCGCCTGATCACGATGGGCGATAGAGGCATACCCCTCGGCACCGGGGGCAGAAGCGCGGCAGGCGGGGCCTTCCCCTTCGCTGTGCTGGGCGAGCATCGGAGTGAACCCATGTCGAAGCTGAGCCAACTGGTCGACCGGATTTCGGGACGTCGTCGCGCTCCGGAACCTGACACGACGTCGACGGGCGGCCTTAACGCGGACTCCCCCGACGCCGGCGGACGTCCGTATCCCAACGCCGCGACTGTCGACGACAACAATGCGGGCGAGTAATGGTCCACGTCCAGCGCACCTTCACCGTCGACAAGTCCGTCGAGCAGGTCGTGGCCTACCTGGCCGACTTCGCCAACGCTGAGCAGTGGGATCCGGGCACCCAGTCATGCACGCGCGTCGGTGGGGACGGCCCGGTCCGCGTCGGAGCGACCTGGCACAACGTCTCGAAGGTGCTGGGTAGCGAGACCGAGCTCGAGTACACCCTCGAGGTCCTGGAGCCGGGCCACCTCACCTTGGTCGGACGCAACGACACGGCAACCTCGACCGACGACATCACCGTGACCGAGCATCCCGACGGCGCCGAGATCGTCTACGACGCGACCATCGAGTTGCACGGCGCGGCCAAGCTCGCCGCACCCGTGGTGAAGATCGAGTTCGAGCGGCTGGGCAACAAGACCGTCGAAGGGATCACCGCCGCGATCGCCGCGCTCTGACAGCGGGTTCAGGAGGTGGCGCTACCGATGCCCCACGGCAGCATCTCCGCCAGTCGCGCCTCGTTACCTGCGACCGGCACGATCTCCAACCCCCCTGTGGATCGGTCGACGAGATAGGCCGTTTCGTCCGGCGGCATCGGATCTTCCGGCATCGGGTCGTCGCCGGCGGTGGGTGCCGTCCCGGCCAGAACGCGCCAATGGGTGGCGTCCTTGAAGCCGTGCTCCGCGATCCGCAATGTGCCGTTGCGCGAGGTCCACCGATCCAACAGGTGCTCACGCACGATGCGACGGGCGTCGGTGAAATCGACCGGGCTGTTCATGAGGCACCGTTGACCCGAGCCCACACCAGGCGGTGCGCGCGACCGCCCGCGCTGCGGGGTTCGACGTTGAGGGTGATCCCGCCCTCCCACTGGCCGATGGTGCGTTCCAGCGTGGTGCCGATCCAGTCCGGATGCAGTGCGATCTCGACGCGGTGGCGGACGACGTCACCCTCGCGGGTCCAGGTGCCTGCGTAGGCGGTGAACCGACGAGCCAGTTCGGCCCACTGTGCGTCGCTCGCCGCGCCACCGCGACCGTCGAAGGGGGCGCGGTCCGACGCACCGAGCATCGCCGACATCGAGCCGTCCGCGCCGTACATGATCCGCCCCAGCGGAGCGTCACCGAAGGGTCGCGTCACCGTGCCGACGCCGGACGTCATCTCGTACGCCTGCAGCGACCAGGTGCCGACCAGATTCACATTCACGACAACTCCAGGGGTCAGGCTCGCTGCCGGGGCGCTCCGTCGTGCCGCGCGAACATCGGCGGGATGTATCGGAGCATGAGCGAGGACCATGCCACGTGGGTCAGGACACTGCCACGTATACCCCCACCGGATGCACGACTGGACGCGAACACCGGGCCCATCACCGCCGACGCGAACACCAGCGCCGGGTTGCCGCTGGCGCAGGTGACCAGCGTGTAGGCCGCGGTCGTCGCCTTGATCGGGGTGGCAGGCGCAAGGTCGTACAGGGCACCGCGGAAGAAGCATTCCTCGGCGGCACCGGTCGCCAGCGCGAGCGCCAGGACGGCGCGGCTGGAACCGACCCGTTCGTGCCGCATCACCTCGGCGATCGTGGCCCGGGCGAAGGGCACCCGACGGGTCACCCGGGCGCCCGCCCAGAAGACACCGAACGCGGCGACCCCTCGTGCGACGGCCGCGACCTGGCTCGAGACGCCACCGACCCGCGGCGGCGCCTGCGTGGACTCCGGGCGGGACCACCCCGCGCCCACCAGCCACGTCGCGGCGAGCGCCGACCCGGCCAGATAGAACCGCGGGCCCGCCGAGTCCGCGGCGAGCGATCGGCGCAGCAGTACCGCGCCGAGTCCGGCGACGACGGCGGCGCGCGTCCTAGTCGGCGGAACGTTCATCCGCGAGCGCCTCCTCCAGCATCTGGTCGAAGGACATGGTGTCGCAGGGAAGCACCTCGTCGATCGGGTACTGCTCCACGATCACGTCGTTGCCGAGGCTGTGGAGCAAATTCAAAGCCAGTTGCGGATCGACGTCGGTGAAGATGGAGATACCCCACTTCGTCAATGTGTCCGGCAGCGTCGGGAGCGAGAGGTGCGGGCGTCGCACCTCGAGGGCTGCAGCGGTGCGGCGCAGCATCTGAGCGTACGTCAGAACTTCTGAGCCGCCGATCTCCAGGATGCGCCCCCGTGCGGCCGGAAGGTCGAGCACCCCGACGAGATAGTCGACGGCGTCCCGCGCCGCGATCGGTTGCACGCGTGTGGAGGAGGCCTGCGGCGGGATCACCAGCACGGGTAGGTGCGCCACCACCTGTCGCAGCAACTCGAAGCTGGCGCTCCCGGCACCGATGACCAGCGCCGCCCGGAGCACGGTCAGCGGGACGCCGCTGCGGGCCAGCCGGCCCTCCACCTCGCGCCGGCTGGCGAGGTGATCGGACAGGTCATCACCCTCGGCCCCCAGGCCCCCGAGGTAGATGATCTGCCGCAGCTCGTTCGCGGCGGCGGCGAGACCGAACCGTTCGGCACGATCGCCGTCCAGGTCCGGACCGCTGCTCTCGTCCATCCCGTGGACGAGGTAGTAGGCCACCTCGCAGCCGACCATCGCGGCACGCAGCGTGGCCTCGTCGTCGACATCGCCGGCCACCGGCTTGCCCGGACCGGAGTAGGCGTCCGGATTGCGGGTCATGGCCACGACCTCATGGCCCAGTTCGACCAATCGAGTCGCCACGCGCGACCCGATGAACCCACTGGCCCCTGACACGAGTACGCGCACGCCGTCCCCTGATCGCTCGCTGACTGCCTTCTTCGGTACCGCCTGTTCCGGCGACGGGCCGGGGATCAGGTCAAAGCCAATCCGGCGTCAGGTTCGACGACGCGAAAGGTGAAGGACTCCTCCAGGTAGAGCGTGACCGTGTCGGCGTCGTGGGCGACGTAACCGACGGACAGATCCTGCCCCACGTCGAGGACGAAGTCCCCGCCACGGCGGCTCAGCAGAATCGCGCCGGTCACGCCGGAGGCCGAGATGACGTCGCCCTCCAACACCTGGCGCATGTGATCCAGCAGCGGACGGCCGCCGGGTTCGGTGGTCTCCACGATGCGCGTGTAGGTGTCGGGATCAACCACCAGGGCGAAGGGTCCCTCGATGCCGCACTGACGCACCGCGTTCACCGCCACGGCCACCTTGTGCGGGTACTGCAGTTCGTCGGAGCCGAGCGGCAACGGTGCGTGCGAACTCGCGGCCCCGATGCCCGCGATCTGCGCGGCCGGCCACCCGTGCAGGATCGCGGTGTTCTCCCATTCCGCGACCTGCGCCGCCGCCCGGTCCAGGTCGGCGAACTCCAGGTCCTTGGCACCGCGGGCGGCGTCGTCCAGCTCGGCCCGGTCCACGGTGAAAGGCACGCGCAGCTCGACGACCGGCAGCAACTCGCGCACACGGACGCGAGCGTCCACCGTGGTCGTCGCCGGGTCGAGGGTGCGGGCCCGGCCCAACGAGGTGGCCGAGTACTCCCAGCCGTGCGGGCCGGACCAGTCGACCAGGCGGCGGGCGACCAAACGCGACGTCAGCCGTGATTTGGCCTCCTCGTCGACGAGCCTCCAGGCCTTGTCGGTGATCGGCGCGAAAGCGCGCAACAGATGGTCGGTCACGGTGCCCCTTCAGCTAGAACTGCAGACTGCCGATGCCCAACGACCCGTCACTCGGGGCTGGGCTGTGTTGTGCCACGTAGCGCTGCGGGTCCACGTTCTCGACGTCCAGATCCGCCCCACCGGCGTGCTCGCGCTTGAAGTCCAGGAACCGTCGGCCGAGTTCTGCGCGGAGGGCCTGGTCCGCGTGGCGGCGGAAGTCGGCCAGCGCCTCGTCCTCCTCCTCGCCCATGTGTTCGGTGTTGGCGGCGCGCGCCTGCCCGACGGCCGCCCACCAGGCCTCGCTGCCCACCTCGTGCTCGGCGGCGGCGGCCACGGCGTCGCGGATGTCGTTGTGGTCGCCGACGGCGTCCAGCGTCTCCTCGGGGGCTTCGTCGCCGCCGCGGCGCAGGAGGTGCGGGTAGAAGATCTTTTCCTCCGCCGCGGCGTGCACGTCCAGGAGCGCCGCCAACGGAGCCCAGGCTTGCCTGAGCTCGTCGACCGCGCCGCCCACCTGCAGATCGTCGAGGGCCGCGAAATCGCGCCGGAAGCGGTCGTGGTCGTCGAGGATCAGGCGTGTGATGTCGGATTCCGGTTCTGTTGCCACCAGCGACCGCTACCCCGCCAGGCGCTCCTCGATGCCCACCGGCCGTCTCACCTGGGTAACGTCGACCCCATGACCGATAACCCGATCGACGTTTCCGAGATCAGCAGCCGCTACAGCCGGATCGCCACGGCCCTGGACGACCGGGTCGGGCGCCTGGCCGACAAGGACTGGTCCAAGCAGACTCCCTGCCCGGAATGGGACGTCCGCGGGCTGCTCACCCACGTGGTGGACGTGCACCGGACCATGGGCGCCATGATCGCCGGCGCCGCGGCGGAGCCCGTCGGCACCGACACCGATCTGGTGTCCGCCTGGCGCACCGCCCGCGCGGACATCGAAGCGGCGATGGCAGACGAGTCGGGCGCCCTGAAGGTCGTCGACACCCAGCGCTTCGGCACCATGCCGTTCGCCGTCGTCGTCAGTGGCCTGTTGTGCACGGACGCGATCGTGCACACCTGGGACATGTCCCGCGCCACCGGTCAGGACGAGCGGCTCGACCCCGCCGGGGTGACCACCGCCTTCGAGACCCTCAAGAGCTTCGGCGACGGCATCCGGTCCCCCGGCGCGTTCGGGCCCGAGGTCGCCGCGCATCCCGGAGCGACCGAGCAGACCCGCTTCATCTGCTACTGCGGACGCGCGGTCTGACCCACCCTGCCTACCTGGCGCGGCGCTCCAGACGGTCGAGGTCCAACAGCACGACGGCTCGACCTTCGAGTCGTAGCCAGCCGCGGCCGGCGAAATCGGCCAACGCCTTGTTGACCGTTTCGCGGGATGCCCCGACCAACTGGGCGAGCTCCTCCTGGGTCAGGTCGTGCGCGACGTGCATGCCCTCGGGGGTCGGCAATCCGAACCGCGCCGAGAGGTCTAGCAGCGACTTCGCCACGCGACCCGGGACGTCGGAGAACACCAGGTCGCTGACGACCTCACTGCTGCGCCGCAGCCGGCGGGACAGCTGGCGCAGCAGGGCCAGAGCGACGTCGGGGCGCTGCGCGAGCCACGGCCGCAGGTTGTCGGCCGAGAGCGAGTAGAGCCGCGAGTCGGTGACCGCCATCGCGGTTCCCATACGCTCGCCCGGGTCGAACACGGTCAACTCTCCGAACATGTCTCCCGGTCCGAGGACCGACAGCAGATTCTCCCGGCCGTCGCTGGAGGTGCGACCGATCTTCAGCTTGCCTTCGACGATGACGAACAGCCGGTCGCCGTGGTCGCCCTCGCGGAAGAGCACCTGACCCCGCCCCAGATTCACCTCGGACATCGACCGGCGGACCGCGGCTGCGGCGTCGTCGTCCATGGCCGCGAACAGCGGGGCCTTGCGCAGGACCTCGTCGAAGACACCGGGCGACGGCCGCTCGGACTCCAGCGACGGCAGGCGCGGCCAGGTGTGCGTCGAGTCCGAAATAACCTGGCTGCCGTTGACGCCATCGTCAAGGAGCATGTGCTGCCTTCTCTCCGCCCGCGAGTGCGGGCCACACGTGATCGCGGGCGGTGCGCGCTGACGACGGTCAGCAGTTCCGTGTACTCGACTCGTCGGGCACGACGGATCGAGGAGCAGGTGCTCGCGATGACATCGCATGAACCTGTGGATAGTGACCCCCATTCGGGGGTATTCATGAAAGAACACGAGCTCGGTTCGGATTGACCGGCCGGCGTCAGATTCCGGTAAGGCGCCGCCGTCTTGTGGCCGCGCCGGCGCCCGGGGGAGGGTCGAGGCCTTGACCGGAGCACAGGGCGGAGATCGACGTGGTCACCTTGAACGCGATGCAGGAGGAGCTCTGTCGGCAGAGTCGGTGGGACTTCAGCGGCCTGCGAGCGCTGTTCGTCAACTGCACCCTGAAGCGGTCCCCGGAGCAGTCCCACACCCAAGGGCTCATCGACCTCTCGGCGGAGATCATGCGCCGCCAGGGTGTGACGGTGGAGGAGGTGCGCGCGGTCGACCACGACATCGCGCCGGGCGTCTGGCCGGACATGACCGAGCACGGCTGGGCCGCCGACGACTGGCCGCCGATCTTCGAGCAGGTCCGTAACGCGAACATCCTCGTCCTCGCGACCCCGATCTGGCTCGGCGAGAAGTCGTCGGTCTGCACGAAGGTGATCGAGCGGCTCTACGGCAACTCGGGTCAGCTCAACGAGGCCGGCCAGTACACCTACTACGGCCGCGTCGGCGGGTGCCTGGTCACGGGCAACGAGGACGGGATCAAGCACTGCGCGATGAACATCCTCTACTCGCTGCAGCACCTCGGCTACGTCATCCCGCCGCAGGCCGACGCCGGCTGGATCGGCGAGGCCGGACCCGGGCCGTCCTACCTCGACCCGGGATCGGGCGGACCGGAGAACGACTTCACCAACCGCAACACCACGTTCGCGACATGGAACCTGCTGCACCTGGCCCGGCTGATCTCCGACGCCAGCGGAATCCCGGCCCACGGAAACCAACGGTCGCTGTGGGACGCGGGTTGCCGCTTCGACTTCCCCAACCCCGAGCACCGCTGAGAGCCACCGAGGCTTACGTGATCAGCGAATTTTCCATACTGGACTGGGGCATCGGCGATTCCGGCCGACGGCGGGCCCGCCACAACGTGACACCGAGGACGATCGCCGCGGCCGGCAGATACGTCCACCGTTGTGCGGTGACATTGCTGATGCCGATCGTGCCCGCCTCGTACACCGGGTACGCGGCGACCGCGACGACCAACCACTCCGGCCGCGCGGCGAGCACTGCGAGCATGACGATCAGCAGTCCGTACCAGGGCTGCGCCGGGCCGACGACCAGGAAGGTCGTGCCGACCAGCAGCAGCGCTCCCTCGGCGGCCGGTCGGGTGGCGGATCGGCGCCACACCACCGCGGCCACGGCCGCGATGACAGCGACGGCCACTGCGGTCGCCCAGGCGTCCGGGATGATCAGCCGTAGGCCGGCGAACCGGGTCTGGCCCGAGTACCCCTCCTCGGACAGGTAGCCGGGCAGGTAGCCGAGGACGTCGGTCCCCACCGCCGCCACGTGCGGTACGTAGCCGGCGAGGAACACGCCGGCCGCGCCCGCGATCACCAGCCAGGCGCGGCGGCCGAGCAGCGCCGGACCGACCAGCGCGGGGATGAGCTTCACCGACACCGCGGCGCCGAACACCCCGCCGAGCGCCAGGGCCCGGCGGGTGCTCAGCGACCCACCCCCTGGCCTGGTGTCGAGCAACCAGAACGCGCCCACGAGCAGCAGGATTCCGAGAACGTCGACGTGGGCGTTGTTGCCGCACTCGAGCCACACGACGGGGCAGAACGCCCACAGCGCCGCGGCCCGCGGATCCCGACCGGTCCGGCTCAACAGAGCGACGAGGGCGGCGCAGGTCACCCACGCGAGCAGCCCCATGGCCACCTGCCAGGCCCGGACCCGGTGCTCCTCCGGCGACACGACATGCAGACCGAGGAAGGCGGCCTCGGCCACCGGCGGATAGATGGTCCGCACGGTCGGCCGGTTGATGAGCGTGCAGTCGACGGGTTCGCCGAGATAGGTGCACACATCGACGTATCCACGCGACGGGGCGCCCGCGACCAGACGGTCGGCCGTGACCCGATCGGGGAACAGCAGCGGATCGCGCAGGTGCGTCAGCGCCGGGTCCACCGGTACGTAGCGGTAGGGGTCCACGCCTGACGCCTGGACCTTGCCGTCCCAGATGTAGCGGTAGAAGTCGTCGGTCGTCGTCGGTGGATCCCAGAGGGCGACGACCTGCAGCAGTGCGGCGCCGGCGAGGATCACACCGATCGCCCGTCGCCGGGACAGCCGGTACACGAGCACGACGAGCGCGGCGAAGAGCAGCCACCCGATCGCGTAGACCACCATGAGGTGCCGACCGCCGGCGGCGACCGCGCCGCCGAGGCCGACGGTCCACCCGGCCACGACGGTAAGCGCCGCCAGGACGAGCAGGCTCCCGAGGAACGCGCGCGAACGCATCACGTCACCCGAGCCGCGCGCGCCACCAGCACTCGGCGTACCGACCAGATCAGCAGGGACAGACCCGCGAGCACACCGGTGACCACCAGCCACCGCCCGAGGTAAGGATCGGTGGATCGGCCGGTGGCACCGGAGAACTGCTCTGCCTGACGGGTGATCAGGGGCGACCACACCAGGAACAGCACCGCCGAGATCGCGAGCGGGACGCGGACGAAGTTCAGCCATGCCACCCGGCCGGGCCGAGCGCGCCAGGCCCGTACCAGCAGGACGTCGAGCCCGACGTAGAGCGGGAGGAGCACCAGGTCGTGGGCGATCGCACTGCCGAGGAACCAGCCCGCGACGTCCGTGCGGCGCTCCGCCAGGAGCGGGCCGAGTGCGGGCACGGCCACGGCCGCCCCGGCGATCAACGCGAGCAGGTGCGCCGGGTGAGCGCCGTAGCGGGCGCGGATCGTCGTCATCTCAGACCTCGAAGGTGAGCGTGCGGACCCACTTGGTGTTCCGCACGCCGGGGTTGTTGGGGACGATGATCCGCGCCGGGAAGCCGTGGTCCATCGACAGGTCCACGCCGTTGACGCGCAACGCGAGCAGGCTGTCCGCGTCGGCGACCTGGTTGCCCGCGAGGCGACCTCGACCGAATTCCCCCGGGCCGGTCTGCAGCGACTCGACGAGCACCGAACCGGCATCGGCACGGCCGGCCAGCGCGGCCAGGTCGCGCAGCCGCACCCCGGTCCATCGCTGGTTGCCCGTCGACCACCCTTCGACGCACGCGATCGGAAGGTCGGCGGTGTGCTGCGGCATGGCGAGCAGTTGCGCGCGGGTGAAGGTGACCGGCCGACCGTCACCGCGCAGCTCCAACCGCCATCCGGCGCCCGCGGCGTCCTTCGTGATGCCCGCGGCGGCGGCCGACGTGTTGACCGCGAAGTCGTTGGGCCCGTCCTGTCCGTACCCGCCACGAGGCGCGAGCAGGGACACGCGCCGGAATGCCCCGCCGGCACTCTGACCCGCCGTCACGACGAACAGCCCGAGCGAGGCGGCGGCGACCAGCCCCAGTGCCCCGCGACGCGAGATGGTCGGGGCCGCGGGCGCCGCGGCGACGAGCCCGCCGGGCTCGTACGGTTCCGGCGCGGTGCCGGCAAGGTCGACGCGGAGCTCGTCGCGGATCCGTCGCTCCCGCAACGCCCGGCGCATCGTCGGGAACTTGATCGCGACGTGCGCGATGAGGCCGCCGAGGAAGACCCACGAGCTGTAGAAGTGCAGCCGGTAGAAGGATCCCGGGAACCGGTACCAGTACTGGATGTTGAGCAGTCCGGTGAGGAAGGTGAAGGTCATGCCTCCGACGAGCAGCAGGAGCGAAGCCCGCTCCAGCGCGTGGGCCGGGGACGTCGCCGGCGGCCAGCTGAACAGCTTGGGGATGACGGACCACAGCTTGGCCAGGACTACGGGCACGAGCACGACGCCGAGGGTCACGTGCACGCCCTGAGTGACCCGGTAACCCCAGCTGGGACTGGTGGGCCAGTGGAACGGGACGAACGTGAACAGGCCCGAGCCCTCCCGTCCGCCGTTGCCGGGCAGCCACGGGTTGTACGCGAGGAAGGACAGGAAGCCGGTGAGGAACATGACCGGCAGTCCCACCAGCAGCACGGCGCCGAGCACCGAGGTCAGCCAGGGACCACGGATCGGGCTGCGCCAGAAGTCAGGTCGGAACGGCCCCGGCGGCGGATTGGCCTCGACCCACCGATGCACGTCGGCCGGTCTCATACGCGTCGCAGTGCGACGAAGTGGCGACCACCGAGCTGCCACTGATCGGTCAGGTCGAGGCCGCAGGTCTCGCCGAGGCGCCCCAGCGGCGCGGCGCCGATCCGAAGCCACGGGAAGGTGGCCCGCACCGTGCCGTCCGGGTCGGAGATCGTCGCTGTCACAGGGACCGTGCCGTCGATGTCGTCCACCTCGATCAGTGCGTGCCCACCGGGCGTGAGCAGTTCTCGTAGCCGGGACAGCAGGGCGCCTGCGTCGCCGCCGATGCCGATGTTCCCGTCGGCCAGCAGGGCGACGTGCCATCGCCCGGCGCCTGGGAGCGGGTCGAAGACCGATCGCTGCAGGGCCATGCCGCCCGCCGCGCGGGTGATGGCCACGGCGGTCGCGGCGACGTCGACGCCGAGCGCGGGGATGCCGCGCAGCCCTAGGGCCGCGACGAAGCGTCCCGGGCCGCAGCCGATGTCGAGGGTCGGGCCGAGGCACCGGTCGAGCAGGGTCCCGTCGACGGCGTCCGGTTCGGTGCTCCAGCGCGCGACGTCGAAGGGCAGCGCGGCGCCGCACTGCTGCGACACGCGCCACGAACTGCCGTTCCAGAGGGCGGGCTCGTACTGGGCGAGCACCTCGGCGGGCCAGGTCCGCGCCGGGTCAACCAGCACGGCCGGCTCCTACGACGACGCCGGTGAGTTCCGCGTGCAGGCGAGCGAACCGGGTCTTCGGCGCCGCTGCGGCAACGAGTGCCGCGCATTCCGGGGTGTCGACGTCCCGCAGCTCGGGCAGCATCCCGACGCTCAACCCGGCCGCCTGCAGACGTGCGAGCTGCAGGCAACCCGTGTCCGCCTGGGACATCGCGACCCCGCGGATGAGCTCCGGAACGGGTCTGCGCAGCCCCAACGCCCAGAAGCCGCCGTCCTGCGCCGGGCCGAACCAGGCATCGTGCGCCGCCCAGTCGACCGTGAGGTGAGACACCGTCAGCTGCGGGGTGTCCATGCCGACCAACAGCGTCGGTCCGGTGCTGCGGCCGAACGCGTCGGCGATGCGGTCGGCCAGGTCCGCACCGGTCTGCGGCCAGATCTCCAGGCCCGCGGGCAGCCACGGGCCGGGAGCGCCGTCGAGAACGAGCACCCGGCGCCGCGCCGGTGCGTTCAGCACCGTGGCGAGCGTGTCCGCCAGGCAGGCCTCAGCCAGAGCGGCAGCCTCGGCGGGGCTGAATCGTGAGGTGAGACGCGTCTTCACCCGCCCGGGCACCGGTGCCTTCGCCATCACGAGCAGGGTGCTCGGTGCGCTGATCGGTGCGCCGCTCATCGCGCCAGCACCGCCCGCATGTCCTGGACCGTCCGTACGGTCCCTCGCACCGTGCCGGTGACCTTGGACCGACCCGACCGCGGGAGGTAGTCGACGTCGACCTCGGCGACCCGCCAGCCCGCCGCGATCGCGGAGACCACCATCTCCAGCGGGTAGCCGAACCGACGATCCGTCAGCTCCAGCGCGAGCAGGTCCTCCCGGCGGGCCGCCCGCATCGGACCCAGGTCCCGCAGCGGGACCCCGGTCCGCCGGGACAGGTGCCGTGCCAGCACCCGATTCGCCGCCCGGGCATGCCACGGCCAGGCACCCGGCGCGGGCCGGCGGCGGCCCAGCACCAGGTCCGCGGTGCCGGCGAGCAGCGGGGCCAGAACTCGCTCGAGCTGCTGCGGATCCAACGAGGCGTCGGCGTCGCAGAAGCACACGACGGGCGCGGTGGCCACCGACAATCCGGCGTGGCAGGCGGCACCGAAGCCGCGGCGTTGTTCGACGACCACCGTGGCCCCGAGTTCCTCGGCGATCTGCGGAGACCCGTCGGTGGAGCCGTTGTCGACGACGATCGCCCGGACGCCCGGTCGGGATGCGGCCCAGTACCCACGGCAGCGCGGCCGCCTCGTCGAGGCAGGGCAGCACGAGATCGACGTCGTTGAGCATGTGGTCGACGCTAGACCGCACGTGTCGGCGCGACCTCGTCGAACCCCTTACGGTCCGCTGACATCGACCGCGGCGGACCCTCGTGGGGGTGGCGTTCGTTCCTAGACTGGCGGCATGGACACCGAACGCGACGCGGCACCTGGTGCACGGGTGTTGGTCGTCGAGGACGACCCGACGGTCGCCGAGGTCGTGTTGACCTACCTGCGCCGCGACGGGTACGCCGCGGAGCACGCCGCCGACGGCCTGACCGCTCTGGAGATGGCGGCCGCGCAGCGCCCGGACCTGGTGGTGCTCGACCTCATGCTGCCCGGGATCGACGGGCTGGAGGTCTGCCGCAGGCTGCAGGCCGACGGCCCGATCGCCGTGATCATGTTGACGGCGCTGGGCTCGGAGAACGATCGGGTGCTCGGCCTGGAGGTCGGCGCGGACGATTACATGAGCAAGCCGTTCAGCCCCCGCGAACTCGTCCTGCGGGTGCGCTCCGTACTGCGCCGCCACGGTGTCGACCCCGTCGCGGGGAGCCCCGTGCCCTCGGCGGCGCCGCTGGTCTGCGGGCCGCTGGAGCTGGACGTCGCGGCGCACCGCGCCACCCGCGACGGCGCTCCGTTGTCGCTGACCGTCCGCGAGTTCGACCTCTTGGCGTTCCTGCTCGGCCACCCGGCGGAGGCGTTCACGCGTGAGCAGTTGATGCGCCAGGTCTGGGAGTGGGAGTTCGGCGACCAGTCGACGGTCACGGTGCACGTGCGTCGTCTGCGGGAGAAGATCGAGGACGACCCCGCCAACCCGACACTGCTGGTGACCGTGTGGGGTGTCGGCTACCGCCTCGACCCGCCGGTACCCGCCGCGGTCGCGACCTCCCCGGCCGCCGAGTGAGCGACGAGGTCGAGGTCGTCCTCATCGCTCTGGCGTGGGCCGGCGCCGTCGCGGCACTGGGTGGCGCGACCCTGCGCCTCATGCGGCACCGGCCGCTGCGGCAGTCGCTGCTGGTGCTGAGCCTGACCACCGTCGCGGCGGTCATCGCGGCGACGTTGGGCACCGCGCACGCGATGTTCTTCTCCAGCCATGACTTCGGCGTCATCGTGCTCGTGAGCATCGTCGTCGCGGTGCTGATGGGGGTGGTCTCCAGCGGGCTCGCGCGGATGCTCGTCCAGTCCAGTCGGACGTTGGCCGCGGAGGCCCGGGCGATCGGTGAGGACGACCACGGGGTCGCCCGTCCGGTGACGCGCAGTCAGGTGGCCGGCGCCGAGATGGCCGAGCTGTCGCAGGAGTTGGACAACGCCCGTGTGCGGCTGGCCGAGTCACGTGCTCGCGAGGCAGCGTTGGAGGCGTCGCGACGTGAGCTGGTGGCGTGGGTGTCGCACGATCTGCGGACTCCGTTGGCCGGGATCCGTGCCATGGCCGAGGCCCTCGAGGATGGGATCGCCGAGGACGAGGCCCGCTACCGCAAGCAGATCCGCATCGAGGTCGACCGCCTTGCGGGCATGGTGGACGACCTGTTCGAGCTGTCGGTCATCAACGCCGGGGCGCTGCGGCTCACCCTGGAACGGATCAGCCTGGCCGATCTCGTCAGCGACACCTTGGCCGGCGCGGATGCGCTGGCGCGCGAGCGCGGGGTCAACCTGCACGGCCACGCCGAGGACAACATCGCCGTGCGCGCCGACGGGCGGGAGCTCACCCGGCTCATGAACAACCTGGTGACCAACGCGATCCGGCACACCCCCTCGGACGGCACCGTCGAGGTGCGCCTGTTCTCCTCGGGGGGCCGCGCGACGATCGCGGTCGCCGACAGCTGCGGGGGTATCCCGGAGGAGGATCTGCCCCGGGTCTTCGACGTGGCCTGGCGCGGCACGAACGCCCGGACGCCCGGCCCCGACGGGGGCGCCGGGCTCGGGCTGGCGATCGTCCGCGGGATCGTCGAGGCGCACGCGGGGCAGATCACGGTGGCGAACATCGCCGGCGGCTGCCGGTTCGAGGTGTCGCTGCCCGCACTGACCTGACCCGACGTCAGCTTCGTTACGTCAGCTGCGTTGTGGGGCCGCGGCGAACTCGCGCATCCCGGCGTCGAAGTCCTCGGCCGGGGCCCAGCCCAGTTCGGTGCGCAGGCGTTCGTTGGACGCTGTGATGTGCCGGACGTCGCCGAGCCGGTAGGCACCGGTGACCTGCGGCGCGGGACCGTCGCACGCCCTCGCCAGGGCGGTGGCCAGGTCTTGCACGGTGCGAGGTGTCCCGCTGCCGACGTTGTAGGCGCGCACCGTCCCGGACGCGATGAGGCCGTCGGGTGCCGTGGCTTCCAGCACCGCGAGGTTGGCCCGGGCCACGTCGCGGACATGCACGAAGTCGCGCCGTTGCCCGCCGTCCTCGAACACCTGCGGTGCGCGGCCCGCAGCCAGGGCGGAACGGAAGATGCTGGCCACCCCGGCGTAGGGGGTATCGCGAGGCATCCGGGGCCCGTAGACGTTGTGGTAGCGCAACGCGGCCACCTTCATCCCGGTCGTCCGTGCCGCCGCCGCGGCGAGGTGCTCCTGCGCCACCTTCGTCGCGGCGTAGACGTTGCGCGGGTCCAGCGGCGCATCCTCCGGTACCAGTTCAGGGCGAAGCGCGGCCCCGCAACGCGGGCAGGACGGCTCGAAGCGACCGGCGTCGAGGTCGACCGATCCTCGGGGCCCGGCCACGACGGTGCCGTGCTCGGCGCAGCCGTACCGCCCCTCGCCGTAGACCACCATCGAACTGGCCAGCACCATCCGCTCGATGCCGGCCCGGGCGGATTCGGCCAGCAGCACCGCGGTGCCGAGGTCGTTGGCGCCCACGTAGTCCGGGGCGTCGTCGAGGTTGAGCCCCAGCCCCACCATGGCGGCCTGATGGACGACCGCCTGGACGCTGCGCAGCGCGGTCCGCACGCTCGCGGCGTCGCGCACGTCGCCGTGGACGAACTGCACGGCGGACGGCAGCTGCGGCCCGCCGGAATGCACCGAGGGCAGCAGTGAATCGATGACCCGCACCTCGTGGCCGGCGTCCAGCAACGCCTCGACCACGTGGGATCCGATGAACCCGGCTCCGCCGGTGACGAGGACACGCACGTGCGGAGCCTACGAGGCCTTCCGCGCAGGCGCCTTCTTGGTCGTCTTCTTGGGCGCCTTCTTCTTCGCGGCCGGCTTCTTCTTGTCCTCGTGGTCGTCGGCCTTGCGAGTCTTCAGCTTCTGCGCCGCGCCTTTGTTCCCGGCCGCGCGTCGTGACTTGGCGGCCTCGACGGACTTACGGAGCGCCTCCATGAGGTCCACGACCTCACCCGAGGCCTCGGCGTCGTCGTCGACCACGACCTCGCGGCCTTTGCCCTTGGCCTTCACCAGTTGCAGGACGCGGTCGCGGTAGGTGTCGGTGTAGTTCTCGGGCTTCCATTCGACGGTCAGCGAGTCGATGAGGCCGACGGCCATCGTCAGGTCCTTGTCGGAGAACTTCGGCTTACGCGGGATCTCCGGGAGTTCGTCGGCGGGGTCGCGGATCTCGTCGCCGAAGTACATGGTCTCCAGCACGAGCACCTTGTTGTGCGGCCGGATCGCGGCGAGGTACTGCTTGCCGCGCATCACGAACGTCGCGATGCCGATCCGCCCTGCCTTCTCCATCGCCTGGCGCAGCAGCCCGTAGGCCCGGGCGGCATCGTCGGTCTTGGGCGCGAGGTAGTAGGACTTCCGGTAGTGGATCGGGTCGATGTCGGAGGCCTCGACGAAGTCGGTGATCTCGATCGAGGAGCTGCGGCCGGGTTCGACCTCGGCCAGTTCATCCGGGGTGACGATCACGTGCCGCCCGTCGCCGAGGTCGTAGCCCTTGACGATGTCGGCGTACTCGACCTCCTTGCCGGTCGATTCGTTCACCCGCTTGTTGCGGACCCGGTCGTCGGTGCCCTCCTGGAACTGGTTGAAGTGCACGGTCTTGTCCTCGGTGGCCGCGTACAGCCCTACGGGGACGTTGACCAGACCGAAGCTGATCGAGCCGGACCAGATCGCGCGCGCCATGGAATCGCCCTACCCCGCACGGGGTGCACGAACCGACGGGAATATTTGAAGTTTCAAATTCCTTGAGTCAGCATGACCACGATGCAGCCTCATCACCCGTTCGCCGACCACCTGCGCCGGGTCGCCGAGCTCGAGAAGCAGCAGCCGCACGCCCTCTGGACCCCCGCCGACGGCCCACTGCCGTCGCTGTTCATCTCGCACGGCGCACCGCCGACGTTCGAGGACGACACGTGGATGCGGGAGATGCTGACCTGGGCCCGATCGCTGCCCAAGCCGAAGGCCATCCTCATCGTCTCCGCGCACTGGGAGTCGGACGGTCTCGGCATCACCAGCACGGTGCCGACGGAGCTGGTCTATGACTTCGGTGGCTTCGACCCCAGGTACCATTGGATGCGCTACGACACCCCTGCCGCCGGCGATCTGGCAGCCGACGTGCTCGCCCTGTTCCCGGACACCACGGCGGTCCACGAGCACCGCAACCGCGGCCTCGATCACGGGGCGTGGGTGCCACTGAAGATCATGTACCCGCACGCGGACGTCCCCGTCCTGCAGCTGAGTCTGCCCACCCGCACGGGCACGGACGCGCTCCTGGCCCTCGGCGCCCGGCTGCGACCGCTGCGCGAGCAAGGCGTACTCGTCATCGGGTCCGGCTTCATGACGCACGGGCTGCCGCACCTCACCCGCGAGATGTTCCTGGACAACGTCGTCCCGGATTGGTCGAGCGAGTTCGACCTGTGGGCCGCCGATGCCCTCGCGCGCGGTGACGTCGACGAACTCGCGCACTTCCGCAACCGCGCCCCCGGCGTTCGGTACGCCCACCCGACGGTGGAGCACTTCACGCCGTTGTTCGTCACCCTCGGTGCGGCCACCGATCCGACCGCAACGGTCACCACGGCCATCGACGGTTTCGCGATGGGCCTGGCCAAGCGATCCTTCCAGGCTGCCTGATGCTGACCGACGAGGAGATGGCGGCCTGGCTCCCGCTGATCCGCGTCGTGCTGCAGTTGCCGCAGTCCCTGGACAAACAGTTGCGCGAGACGACCGGCGTGAACCACGCCCACTATTCGATCCTCGCGCTGCTGTCCGCGGCGCCAGATCGCTCGCTGACCATGAACGAGCTGTCCCTGCGCTCCGCACTGAGTCCTTCCCGGCTCTCCCACGCCGTCACCGGGCTCGAGGAACGCGGCTGGGTGACCCGCGCGACCGGCCCCACCGATCGACGCGTCCAGTACGCCCAGCTGACCGACGCCGGCGCCGATCTGCTCGAGATCGCGGCGCCGGGCCACGTCGCCGAGGTCCGTCGGCTGGTCTTCGACCACCTCACCGCGACCGACGTCGCGGACCTGCGCCGCATCGCCACCAAGGTCGTGGCAGCCCTGGACGCCGCCCTCCCCTAACCTGCCCGGTCATGGACTACGTGCGCTACGAACTCGACGGGCACATCGCGACGATCACCTACGACCGCCCGGAGCGACGCAACGCGATCGACGGTGAGATGCGCCGCCAGATCAACGCGGCGTTCGACCGCTTCCGCGCCGAGGAAGCGGCCTGGGTCGCGATCGTCACCGGCACCGGTTCGTCGTTCTGCGCCGGCGCGGACATGCGCTCGGAGACCGGTAATCCCGCAGGCGACTTCCCGGGCACCTTCTGGGAGAAGCCGACCGTCAACTCCTTCGAGAGCGGCTGGGAGATCTTCAAGCCCGTCATCGCTGCGGTCAACGGCTTCTGCATCGGCTACGGGCTGACGCTGGTGACGTGGTGCGACTTCGTGATCGCCTCCGAGCGGGCGCACTTCCAGTACCCGGAGGTCCGCGTCGGCATCCCGACCATCGTCGGGGCGCTGCGCCTCCCGCAGCGCATCGGCTGGCAGTACGCCATGGAACTCCTGCTCACCGGCGACCGGATCAATGCAGACCGCGCCAAGGAGATCGGACTCGCCGGGTGGGTGGTTCCGCACGATGACCTGATGACCGAGGCCCGGACGCTCGCGGAGCGGCTCTGCAAGGCCGCGCCGCTCGCGGCGCGGGCGACCAAGGAAATGGCCGTGCGGGGCCCGGGGCTGCCGATGGTCGACGCCATCCGCTTCGGGGAGACCATGCGCAAGGTCGCGCAGGCGACGGAGGACGCCGCCGAGGGCGCGCAGGCGATCGCGGAACGACGCGACCCGAACTGGCAGGGCCGCTGACGCTTCACCTCCTGATTGGCCGTCAGCTGACTCCGTGAAACCAAAAATTGTCCGAATCATCCCTGGACGTTCTCGCAGGTTCGCTTAATGTCCCAAGGGTCCGGTCCGCTCGTCCGGATCTCGATTGAAAGGGGCACACGGGCATGGCGATTCGAAGCATCTTCTCCGTCCCCACTGTGGGCGGCCACCGGCGGCGACGTCGGCGGCGGTCTTGGCGGCGTCGTTGGTACTACCGGCGCTACCGGCGCTACAACGACTGGGACAGCTCTTGCGACGACTGGGACGACGACTGGGACTGCTGATCGGGCAGCCCGTCCATGCACGACGAACGCGTCCGCCAGTGCCCGGCGGGCGCGTTCTGCGTTGCGGTGGTGTCAGGCGGACAACGCCGTCCCGCTCGCGTCCGCGGCCGGCAGCAGCGACGACCGCCCTGCCGTCCAGGAACGCAGCAGGTGCGCGGCGAAAGCCTGCTCGAGAGTCATGAGCGCCTGCGCGCCGAACACGATGTCGTGGGCCAGGTCCGGTTCCTGCGCGACGGTGTGCACCGCGAGGTCCTCGGCCGCGACCTTCTGGTGGTGGGCGTCGGCGACGACGTGCGCATCGAAGAAGTGCCGGGCGTCCGGACCGAACCCGAGCCGGCGCAACGCTGCGCTGAAGTCGGCCATCGGCGCCACCGACGTCATCTCGAACACGCACAGGTGTCCGACCAGGGCCCCGCGCCACCGGCGGTGCAGGCCGAACAGCGACACCAGGTTCATCGTCGCGAGCGTGACGCCGGGCAGGCGGTCGAGGTAGGCGCCGTAACCGAGGTTCAGGTCCAGGGCGTCCATCGTCAGGCCGAACAGGTTCTGGTGCATGTCGCGTGCCTTGCCGTGGCCGTACTCGTCGGCCTGGATCTCCACCATTGCTGCCTTGGCGTGCCCGCTGAGCCGCGGCAGGGCCCAGGTGTGCGGGTCTGCCTCCTTCAGCTGATAACCCGACCGGTGGATGACGTACTCGCGCATCTGCTCGAGAGT
Source organism: uncultured Actinomycetota bacterium (assembly GCA_963703165.1). Classification (GTDB taxonomy): domain Bacteria; phylum Actinomycetota; class Actinomycetes; order Sporichthyales; family Sporichthyaceae; genus JBQTKD01. The sequence goes on along the minus strand of OY969798.1, from coordinate 4,134,761 downwards.
GCCCGCCTCGGCCAGGTGGCCGGACACGCTGGGTGCCGAAGGGTCCGGCGGTGCGCAGATCTCGTAGAGCCGCTCCGGGATCTTCACCGGACCGAGGTCAGGGACCTCGTCGCGCAGCCGCGACTCGAAGCTGGCCTCCAGCTGAGCCCGCGCGGCCAACAGCGCCGGGTTCCATTCCCACCGCTCGTCGACCCCGGGGAAGCCGCGGTAGTGCAACTCGTAGCAGCAGTGCAGCGCCAACGCGCTGTCCTCGCCGTGCAGCGGGTCCTCGACCAGCCGGGGAGGCGCCCCCAGCCGACGATCCGGCGACCCGGACAGGGCGTCGAAGAGCCACTCGGTCCACGGTCCCCGCGCCGCGGGCAACGGCGTCGGGGCCAGGTCGGAGTGGGAGAGAACATCGCCGTAACGCACAGCAATCCTTCCGAATCACGTCCATGGGTGGGCACGAGGGGACTCGGCTACTCCCGAGTACTTCCCCGCCGGGCCACGGCTCAACCGCTGCCGCCCGTCCGGAAGAATCGCCCCATGACCTCTGCTGACGCATTGCTCGAGACCGTCGAGTTCGAGACCGCCCCGCAGCCGACCTGGACCGTGCTGCTGCTGCACGGCCTGGGTGACAGCGGGGACGGCTGGGCGCCGATGGCACCGGAACTGGTCCGCCCCGAGTGGCCCGCGGTGCGGTTCGTGTTCCCGCACGCGCCGGTGCAGCCGGTCACCATCAACGGCGGCATGCGGATGCGTTCCTGGTACGACATCGTCGACCTGGAGGACATCGACAAGCGCGCCGACGAGGCGGGGATCCTGGAGTCCGCCGCCGCGGTCGAGGCGTTGATCGGGCGCGAGGCCGAGCGCGGCGTGCCGGCGTCCCGCGTGGTGCTGGCGGGTTTCTCGCAGGGCGGCGCGGTCGCGTATGCGGTGTCACTGCGCCGCAGCGAACCGGTGGCCGGGCTCGTCGCGATGTCGACGTATCTGCCCATGGCGAAGCGGCTGCTCGAGCACGCCCCTGCGCCGGACCAGTTCCCGCCGGTGTTCGTCGCGCATGGATCGCACGACCCGGTGGTGCCGGTCCGCGCCGGCGAACTGGCCGCCGAACAGCTCAGGGCGCAGGGGTACTCCGTGGAGTGGCACTCTTACCCGATGGGGCACGAGGCCTGCATGCCTGAGTTCGACGACCTCGCGGCCTGGTTGTCCGCGCGGTTCGCCGGCGCCTGACCGTCAGAGGCGGATGCCGCCGCCGCAGATCAACGTCTCACCGGAGATGTAGTCCGACTCCGGGATGCAGAGCAGGTAGACCGCACCCGCTGCGTCGGCCGGGGTGCCGGCGCGACCGAGCGGGATCATCGTCTCCAGCGTGGACATCAGCTGCGGGTTGATGCCGACGGCGAGCTGCTTGCCCTCGATCTCGATGGTCTTGGCCTCGGTGGTGACCTCGGTCAGGCGGGTCTTGATGAAGCCGAACGCCACCGTGTTGACGGTGACGTTGTATCGGCCCCACTCCTTGGACAGCGTCCGGGTCAGCCCGGTTACGCCTGCCTTGGCTGCCGCGTAGTTGGCCTGTCCGGGGTTACCGCCCAGTCCGGCGAGCGACGAGATGTTCACGACCTTGCGGCACCGTGCGACGCCGTCGGCGGCGAGCTCGGCCTTGGCCGCGGCGGCGATCACCGGTTGTGCGGCCTGCAGGATCTTGAAGGGTGCCTTGAGGTGAACGTCGAGGATCGCGTCCCACTGTTCGTCGGTCATCTTCTGCACGACCGCGTCCCAGGTGTAGCCGGCATTGTTGACGACGATGTCGACACCGCCGAACTCGTCGACCGCCGTTTTGACGAACCGCTCGGCGAACCCGGCCTCCGTGACCGAGCCGACGCACGCGACGGCGCGGCCGCCGGCGGCCTCGATCTCGACCACGGTCTCCTTCGCCGGAGCGTCATCGAGGTCGTTGACGACTACTGACGCACCGTCAGCAGCTAGTTTCAGTGCGATGTCCCTGCCGATGCCTCGTCCGGATCCGGTGATGAGGGCGACCCGCCCGTCCAACTTGCCCATGTGCGGTTCTCCTCGGTCAGATCGCGACGACAGCGTCGCCGGTCAGGGTGGTCGTGCCGTCGGCCAGGGTGACTTTCAGCGCCAGGGTTGCGCGCCGCTCGCCGTCGACCTCGTCGATCGAGGTCACCGTCGCGATGCAGGTCGGGTCGCCCTTCACCGGGGTGATCGCGGCGAAGCGCACCCCGTAGGAGCGCAACCGGTCCTGCGGGAACAGGTCGGTGAGCAGGCGGCCCAGGTAGGCCATCGAGAGCATTCCCTGGGCGAAGACGTCAGGCATCCCGGCGGCCTGGGCGATCTCGTGGTCCAGGTGGATCGGGTTGGTGTCGCCTGATGCGCCGGCGAACAGGGACAACGTGGTGCGGGAGATCGACCCGACCTTCAGCGCCGGCAGTTCGATACCTACCTCGAGAACGGTCATGCTCCCACCTCCGGGTTGCGCACCACGATGGACGAGGTCAGGTCGGCGACCGGTTGGCCGGCCTCGTCGGTGACCGCCGTCTTCTTGATGATGAATTCCAGGGCACCGCCGCGCTTGCTGAAGACGTCGGTGATGGTGGTGTTCGCAGTCAGCCGCTCCCCCGCGTACGCGACGCGGTGGTAGTCGAAGCGCTGCTCGCCGTGGAGTACGTACTTGAAGTCGATCTCCAGCTCGCGGATCCACCGAAACGGGTCGGCCTGTTCGAGTTCGATGGCGAACAGGAAGGTCGGCGATACCGGGACGTCACGGTGTCCGGCGTTCTTCGCGGCGTCCAGGTCCGAGTACACCGGGTCGGTCGCCCCGGTGGCTCGGGCGAACGCGGCGAGCCGGCCGCGCTCGATGTCCATGCTGATCGTCGGCAGGACCATGCCGATCGCATCGGGACTGACTGGCATCAGGCCACCTTTTCGTAGAGGGTGACGACGGCGGCGCCGCCGAGGCCGAGGTTGTGCTGCAGGGCGACGTTCACGCCGTCGACCTGACGCGGTCCGGCCTCGCCGCGGAGCTGCCAGACCAGTTCGGTGCACTGTGCGAGCCCGGTGGCGCCGAGGGGGTGGCCCTTGGACAGCAAGCCGCCGGACGGGTTGGTGACGACGCGGCCGCCGTAGGTGTTGTCGCCCTCGAGGATGAACTTCTCCGCGGTGCCCTCCGGGGTCAGCCGCAGCGCCTCGTAGGTCAGGAGTTCGTTCGTGGTGAAGCAGTCGTGCAGTTCCACAACCCTGATGTCCTCCGGTGACACCCCGGCTGCTTCGTAGACCTTGTCCGCGGCCTCGCGAGCCATGTCGAAACCGGCCAGGCGGATCAGGTCGGTCTCGAAGCTCGAGGGGCGGTCGGTCGTCATCGCCTGCGCGGCGATCTGCACGTCTGCACGCAGTCCGTGGCGGGCCGCGAACTCCGGGGTGCAGAGCACCGCGGCCGCCGCGCCGCAGGTGGGCGGGCAGCAGTGCAGGCGGGTCAGCGGGCCGTAGACGTGGGGGGCGTTCTGGACGTCCTCGATGGTGATCGGGTCACGGAACACCGAATACGGGTTGTTCGCCGCGTGGGCACGAGCCTTGACGGCGATGCGGGCGAGGGTGTCGTCCGCAAGGCCGTACTTCTCCTTGTAGGCGATACCTGCGCCGCCGAAGTACTTCGCGGCCATCGGCGCCTCGTTCGGTTCCTGCAGCCGGGTGAGCGTCTCGTCGAAACGCTCGAGAGGCGTCGGGCGGTCATCCCACTGATTGGTGAGCGCTCCGCGACGCATCTGCTCGAAGCCGAGGGCGAGCACGCACTCGGCGGCGCCGGACTCGACGGCCTGGCGCGCGAGCCACAGCGCAGAGGATCCGGTCGAGCAGTTGTTGTTGACGTTCAGCACCGGGATGCCGGTCAGTCCGACTCCGTAGAGGGCGTGTTGCCCGGAGGTCGAGTCCCCGTAGACGTAGCCGACGTACGCCTGCTGGATCGCGGTGTAGTCGACGCCGGCGTCGGCCAGGGCCGCGCGGACCGCCTTGCCCGCCATCACGTCGTAGGTCTCCGCCTTGCTGGGCGTCGCGAAAGGAACCATCCCCACGCCTGCCACCCGTGCTTTGCCGGACATGCGGCCTCCGTTACTAGTCAGGATTCACTTAGCCTGGCACATTAAGTGAACGATGACTAGTCTTGGCCGCATGTCCGTAGGCGCAGACTCCGCGACGCCGCCGCGCGGGACCCGTCCGCGCAATCGGCGCGCGCTGATCCGCGAGGCAGCCACGGTGCTGTTCGCCGAACGCGGGTACGCCAACGTCTCCCTCTCCGATATTGCGGCCGGGGTCAACATGGGGGCCTCGGCTGTCTATCGGCATTACGCCGGCAAGTCGGACGTCCTCTTCGACGCGCTCGACGCGGCCTTGGACCACTCACTGGCCGAGCTACCGGCCCCCGGGACGGCGGACCTGCCCGACATCGCACTGGTGCTTGCCGTGGCCACGCTGGACAGCCGGCAGGCCGGCGTGCTGCTGCAGCGTGAGTCGCGCAATCTCAGCGCGGAGTCGGCGGCGCAGATCCGGAAGAAGCGTGTGCAGGTGTCGGGGTGGCTCACCACCGAGATCGCCACCCGACGCCGTGAGCTGCGCACCGAGCAGGCCGAACTGCTGGGGGTGTGCGCCCTGAACGCACTCAACAGCGTGTCCTTCCATCACCTGAATCTGCCGCGTGCGCAGTACGAGCGGCTGATGTCCGGTCTTGCGCTTGCGGTGATGCGGATGACGCCGTCGGACTCCACCGTGAAGGAGACCAAGCCGCGCCGCACGAAGCCGACGACCCGGGCGGAGGAGATTCTCGACGCGGCCATCGACCTGTTCGCCGAACGCGGGTACGCCGAGGTGAGCATCGACGACATCGGCGCCGCGGTGGGCATCGCCGGGCCCAGCGTCTACAACCACTTCGCCAGCAAGCAGGACATCCTCATCGACGGGTTGGCGCGCGGGAACACCCAGTTGCGTGCGGGGATGGACGCCGCCCGCCTCGAGGGTCGCGATCCCGCCGACGTGCAGCGCCGGGTGAGCGACTCCTACGTCGATCTGGCCCTGGATCACCCCGGCCTGATCGGCGCCATGATCACCGAACTGGTGCACCTGGGCGGCGAGGTCCGTGGACTGGACATGCGCGGCGTGCAGCGGACCTACATCGCGGACTGGGTCACGATCGCCCGGGAGCATCGCCCCGCGGATTCCCCCATCGAGGCACGGATCAAGGTGCAGGCCGCTCAGATGATGGCCAACGACGTCGCCCGCACACCCCGATTACGCCGCATCCCCGGCCTGCGCGCGACAGTGCGCGACGCCGCTTGGTTGCTGCAGCAGTAGCGGGCGGGTCAGAACGGCGGGAGGTCGGGCTCGGCGTCGGGATCGACGGGGCGATGCGGGACCAGGTAGGTATGCCCGAGCCGCGAGGTCCAGAGAAAACCGGCGTCGGTGCGTTTCACTTTCCACCCGGCTTTGTGTTTCACGGTGTGGTCGTACTTACAGGCCGGGGCCTCGTTGATCTCGTCGGTCGGGCCGCCTTTGGCGTGGTCCTTGAGGTGATCGATCTCCGACGCCGTCGCGGGCGCGCGACACCCCACGCCGACGCACTGGGTGTCCCGGATCTGAATGATCCGCCGCAGCGCGGCACTGGCGAACCTGTTCTTCGGATCGTCCTCGGGTGGTCGGAACCTCGCCGCTCGTTCGGCGATGTCGAGGAGGACCGGTCGCCAGATCTCCCAGGTGACCGGGTGCATCCCGAACGGCGGGTCGTACCGGTCGGCCTCGGCGAGCACCGCGAGCAGGTGCGCGGGGACGTGCAGGTTCACGATCGAGGTGCACTCCCCGTCGCGTAGTCGAATGCCGGCGGGACGGGCGGGGGTGAGGCCGGTGGCCTGGAGGTGCCCGGCGTGGTCGGTGGTGATCCACCGCCACTGCGCCCCACCCAGACCGTTGACCAGGTCCTTGGCGAACGTGTCCCCGACCCACCCCATCCCGGCGATCTCGGCAGGCTTGCGGTCCAGGCCCAGCATGGTCTTGAGACCGATCTTCAGCTCGATCCCGTCCGCGGTCCGCTGCGCGGCGACGGGCATCTCGAACACACCCGGGGCGATCTCCTGACGCGACGCGGCCGGAGCTTTGAGGTCCGCGCTGTCCGGAGACGGGCGGGACTGGCGCAACGCGTCGAGGATCTGGAGGTCGTCGAGCCCGACCCAGGACCCCTCGGTCAGGCACAGGTAGATCTCGGCGCGCAGGATCGCGACCGGACGCGGGTCGCCCTGACGGATCGCTGCCTTGGCCAGGGTGTTGATGCGCTTGACGGCAGTCGAGACCCGGTCCGGTGGCAGCTGCGAACCGGTCAGATCGGCGGTGCCGTCGGGGTTCAACCTCGCCCGCACATCACGCTCGCGCACGCCCTTCTCGTACCGGTCGTGCGCCCAGTCCGGGTCGAGCCTGATGGCCAGGCGCGCGATCTCCCGGGCCAACTGCCCCGTGGTCAACGCGGTGTTCGCCGACAGGGAGACCCGCGGGAGCAGGTTCACGAAAATGCTCACGCGGTGGGCGTCGGACAGGTTCGAGGTCCAGAACAGCAACATCTTCGCGCGGTCCAGGTCCAGCTCCCCGGCGAGCATCGCCTCACCGAGTTCGGGGCAGATCCCGAACAGTCCCTGGGCGAGCCCGACCATGTCGTCGCCCGCGCCCTTGGTCAGGGAGGCCGCGGACTTCACCTCATGCGAGGCGAACGCGTCCGGCTCGGGCAGACGCTGCGCGTATGCCCCGGCGTCGCGCCCGCACCGGGCGACATGCCACACCGCATGCAGCCGCCGCCCCGTCGAGTGGGCTTCCTGGCGGTATTCCGCTTTGAATACTCCGACCGTGTCGTACCCGTCCAACCGCGAGACATCCACCGACGCCAAAACGGCCGCGAGCTCGGGTCCCACCGACGTCCCTGCCAGGTGGTCCGCGATGCGCAACGGCCCGTATTTCATTCGAACATACTAGCTAATCACGCCGACATTTCCTATACCTGCAGCACCCCATCGCAACCACATAACCAAGGCGACCTGACCCACCATCAGCGACCATCCCAGAGCGACCACCGCCAACGGCGACCACGGTAATCCGATGACAAGTCGACCCGGACCGCAGGCGCCCGCCAGGGCGCCGAGGACCGGAAGCGACGCGTCAGCCCTGGTGAGGGACCCGCCCGCCGCACCCAAGGCGGACCCACCCGCCGCATCCCAAGGAGATCGAGCGGGCCGCCGGGGCGCCGGTAGTCGAGTTGCTCAGACGTCCCAGTCGGTGGTGAGTTCGCCCCACGACTTCAGCAACGCGTCGACGACCCGGTAGTTGGCTGCCATCGCCTGCCCCTTGGTGTCCTTCAGCTTGATCTTGCGCTGCAGCAGAAGAAGCGTCGCGTCCCGCTCGCCCTCGGCAACGGCCCGCCAGATCTCCAACGGTGCGCTGAACGTCGCGCCGGTTCGGTCGGCGGTTTCCCAGTCCGTGCCACTCGTCCACGACGTCACCCGACCGGCCAGGAACTCCACGCGACTGCCGACTCCGGGGTGATCGGTGCACCCGAACATCAGCGGGGTGTCGAACCCGCTCGCGTCGACGAGTCCGTCACGGACGTCGTCGTTGGCGTTGACGACGAGCAGCGCCTCCGCGCACCACTGCGGGGAGGAGAACGGTAACGGCATCGACATGACGCGCGCTCCTTAGGTCTCAGTGCCCGAAGGCCAGGAAGTCGTGGACGGCCCGTACGGCCGAGGACCCTTCACCGACGGCGGCGGCGACACGCTTGGGTGATCCGGACCGGACGTCGCCGACCGCGAACAGTCCCGGGTAGCTCGTCTCGTACGGCAGCGGTAGCCGGTCCAACAGTTGCCACCGTTCGTCGAGGTGCTCGGGTTCCAGCGCGCGGTCGGTCAGCACGAAGCCGTGCTTGTCCAACGCCGCGCACCCGTCGAGCCAGCCGGTCGTGGGTTCGGCGCCGATGAAGGAGAACAACGCACCGCAGGGCACCGTGGCGTCCCCGGTCGGGTCGTCGATCCGCACGCCGCTGAGGCTGCGGTCGCCCTCGAGTCCGACGATCCGGCTGTGGGCTCGCACCGTGATGCGCGGATGCACGTCGATGCGGTCGATGAGGTAGCGGGACATGCTCGAGTTGAGGTCCGGCTTGCGGATCACGATGGTGACGTCGTTCCCGTTGTCCGCAAGGAACATCGCGGCCTGGCCAGCGGAGTTCCCACCGCCGACGACGATCACCGGGTCGCTCCCGCACGCCCGGGCCTCGCTCTCGGTGGCCGCGTAGTACACGCCGTTGCCCTCCAGCGCGGCCAACCTGTCGACGGGAAGGCGTCGGTACTTTGCGCCCGTGGCGACGATGACCGCACGGCCCGCGATCTCGGTGCCGTCCTCCAGCCCGATGACGAGGTGCCCGGCCTTCTCCCGCAGCGACGTCGCGGCGCACGGGCTGGTGAGGTGTGCCCCGAACTTCTCGGCCTGCACCAGGGCCCGCTGGGTGAGGTCGCCACCGGAGATCCCCAAGGGGAAGCCGAGGTAGTTCTCGATCCGGGAGCTCGTCCCCGCCTGCCCACCGGGCACGACCTTCTCCACGACGAGGGTCCGCAGTCCCTCCGACGCTCCGTACACGCCGGCGGCCAGGCCGCCGGGGCCGCTGCCGACGACCACGAGGTCGAAGCACCGTTCCGGGAGGCGGTCGACCGTCAGGCCGAGGTACTCCGAGACCGTCCCCGGCGTCACGTTCTTGAGCACCCTCCCGGCGGCGATGAGGACCGGGAGGTCTTTGCACGCGATGTCGAGGCGTCGTTCCAGCACCTCGACGGAGGGGTCCTGCTCCGGGTCGAGCCACTCGTGCGGGATCCGGTTGCGGGTGAGGAACTCGCGCACCGCGTGGGTCTCCGTGCGATAGCGGGACCCGAGCAGGCGGAGCGACGCGGACGCGCCGGCCAGCAGGTTCTCGCGCCGGGCCATGAAGGCCCGCAGGATGATGTCCCCGAGGCGGGCATTGGTCGCGAGCAGCCGCCGCAACACGTCGGCCGGTACGGCGATCACCTCGCCGGGCTCGTTGACCCGCGCGGACACGTACACCCGCTGCCCGCTGAGCAGGTTGAGCTCCCCCAGGAACCGGCCGGCTCCATGCTGGGCGATCAGCTGCTCCTCGCCGTCGCGGTCCAGCACGATGTCCACCAGACCGGAGAGCAGGACGAAGAACTCGTAGGCCTCGTCCCCGGCCCGGTACAGGAAGTCGCCGACCTGCGTCTTTCGCCGTTCCCCGAGCGCCTCCAGCGAGGAGAGTTCGTCCGCCCCGAGTGTCGGGAAGGCCGTCGTCTCGTCCAGCCACTCCATCGCGTCCATGGCCCAGATCATCGCTGCGGCCCTCTGCCGCTGCGCACCCTGGGTGCGTGTAGTCGGTTAGAGAGGCGCTGTTCGGGCACGGTGAAAGAGACTCCCGTTTCGCCCGCGTCAGGAGCTGAGGACAACGCCTGCCCATGCGGACCGCCGCTTCCCGGCTCGTGCACGCGCCGGGACGATGGCGATGGCGACGGCGATGGCGATGGCGCTCCTGCTCACCGGCTGCGGTGCCGGGGACGGTCTGCACGCGGTGGATCGCGGCGAGGACCCTTTGGTGGTCGCGATCAGTGGCGAGCCGGATCAGCTCGACCCGCACAAGACCACCGCGTACGCCAGCTTTCAGATTCTGGAGAACGTCTACGACACTCTGATCGCGCCCGAGGCGACCGGCGGGGGTTACGCCCCCGAGCTGGCCGAGTCCTGGACCACCGCGCCGGACGCCAAGTCGTGGACATTCCGCCTGCGTCAGGGAGTACGGTTCGCCGACGGGACTGACTTCGACGCGGCGGACGTCGTCTACTCGTTGAACCGGATCATCGAGGGCAAGCTCTCCAACGCCTACCGCCTCGAGCCGGTGACCGCGGTGGAGGCGGTCGACCCGCATACCGTGCGCATCGACCTCAAGCGCCCGACGCCGTATCTGCTCTCCCAACTCGGCGGGTTCAAGGGCACGGCGATCCTCCCCGAGGGCGCCGCCGAGAATCTCGATCTCGCCCGGCAGACCGACGGCACCGGGCCGTTCCGTGTCGCCCGTGACACCGCCGCCGGCGTCACGCTCCTGCCGAACGAGAACTACTGGGGACCCCGCCCGCGGGTGACCTCGTTGGAGTTCCGCTACATCAGCGAACCCACGACCGCGCTCGTCGCGTTGCAGACCGGTGAGGTCGACTGGACCGACAACCTCCCACCGGCCCAGGTCACCAAGCTCGCCCATGATTCGCAGGTGAGGCTGGGTCAGTTGCCCAGCGTCGACTACTGGTACATGGCGCCGAACTTCACTCGGGCACCGTTCGACGACCCCAAGGTCCGCCGGGCCATCAACCTCGGCCTGGACCGCCAGGCCATCGCCGAGGCTGCGCAGCCCGGGCTGGCCGTGCCGATCCAGACGGCGATCCCGGACGGGGTCTACGGGCACAGCGACTACACCCCGGTCACCCGCGACGTCCTCCGGGCCCGCCAACTGCTGGCCGAGGCCGGGCACCCGAAGCTGGGCATGGGCCTGATGGTCACCAGCGAATATCCGGAGACGGTCCAGGCGGCGCAGGTGATCGCGTCGAACCTGCACGAGGTCGGGATCGACGTCCGCGTCGAGGTGGAGGAACTCGCCACCTGGCTGGACCGGGAGGGCAAAGGCGAGTTCGACACGTTCCTGCTCGGGTGGCTCGGGAACGCCGACCCGTACGACTACTACCAGTCCCAGCATGCCTGCGACGGCTCGAACAACTACCAGAAGTATTGCGACCCCGAGACCGACCAGCTCCTGGAACAGGCCGCGACCGAGACCGACGGCAGCCGTCGGGTGCAGCTCTACGACGAGGCCGCACGACGAATCGTCGACGCCAACAGTTACCTCTACCTCTACAGCCCGCAGGTTGTGCACGGGTGGTCGCCGAAGCTGACCGGCTACGAGGTCCGGGCCGACCGGGCGGTCAACTTCGAGAATGTGGAACTCGCGCCATGAACGGGTTCCTGGCTCGTCGGGTCGCCGCGACCTTCGCGGTGCTGTGGGGCGTCAGCGTCGGGGTGTTCGCGCTCATGCACCTCGTGCCTGGCGACCCGGTGCGCCTCGCCCTCGGCACCCGCTACGACCCGGAGACCTACGCCGCGTTACGGCACGAGGCGGGCCTGGACCGGCCCTTGATCTCGCAGTACTTCCATTGGCTCGGCGACGCGATCCGCGGCGACCTCGGGATCAGCTTCCGCAGCCAAGACCCGGTGGCGGCCGTCATCGGGGAACGGCTGCCGGCCACGATTTCCCTTGCGGTGGCGGCAATTCTGGTCGCTCTGCTGATCTCGGTGCCGCTCGGCCTGCTCTCGGCATTGCACCCGCGGTCGGTACTCGACCGCGCTGCGACCGTCGTCAGTCAGTTCGGGATCTCGGTGCCGGACTTCTGGCTCGGCATCCTCGCCATCCTCGTGTTCGCTGGGTCGTTGGGCTGGTTCCCGGCCGGTGGTTACGTCCCGCTCACCGACGATCCGGCCCGTTGGCTCAGCCATCTCGTGCTGCCGGCCCTGACCGTCGGTGTGGTCTCCGGGGCCGTGCTCACGCGCTTCGTCCGCGCCTCGGCCCTGGAGGTGTTGGGCGAGGACCACACCCGCACGGCCCGAGCCAAAGGCCTGCCCGAGCGCACGATCCTGCGGCGACACGTACTGCGCAACGCGGCGGTTCCGGTGCTGACGGTCGCGGGGATCCAGCTGGCCTATCTGCTCTCGGGCGTCGTCGTCGTGGAGATCGTTTTCTCCTGGAACGGCCTCGGCCAGCTCGCGCTGCAGGCGGTCCAGGCCCGCGACTACCCCGTCCTGCAAGGGGCCGTGCTGCTGTTCGCGTTGGTGTTCCTCGTCGTCAATCTCGTCGTGGATCTGCTCTACGCCGCGCTCGATCCGAGGATCAGCCTGACGTGACGATCCCCGCGCCCTCCCTCGCCCACCGCCGCCGCGGCGGCGCCCTGCGCGCTGTGCTGCGCAATCCACTGGGTGCCTTCGGTGCCGTCGTCCTGCTCGTGTTCGTCGTCGTCGGCATCCTCGGCGACTCTCTCGCGCCGTACTCCCCCACCCAGGTCGACGTCGTCGACGGCCGGCTGGCCGCACCGAGCGCCGACCACCCGTTCGGCACCGATCAGCTCGGCCGCGACATCCTGTCCCGCGTCCTGGTCGGGGCCGCCGTGTCGTTGCGGGTGTCCCTGCTGGCGGTCGGACTCGCGGCGTTGATCGGCGTGACCGTCGGACTGCTCGCCGGTTACTACCGCGGCTGGCTCGACGCAGTGCTCATGCGCACGATGGACGTGCTGTTCGCGTTCCCCGCCATCGTGCTGGCGATCGCGATCCTCGCCGTGCGCGGCCCCGGGCCGAACAACGCCACCATCGCCATCGCCGTCGTCTACATCCCGATCTTCGCCCGCGTCGCGCGCGCCGGCGCCCTCTCGGTCCGGGAGACCGTCTACGTCCGTGCCGCGCGATCGTTCGGGGCGTCGGACTCCCGGATCATCACCCGGCACGTTCTGCCCAACGTGGCCGGGCCGATCATCGTGCAGGTCTCGATCAGCCTCGCCTTCGCGCTGCTGGCAGAGGCGGCGCTGTCGTTCATCGGACTCGGCACCCAACCGCCGGACCCGTCCTGGGGCGGGATGCTCGCCGAGGGTCGCGACTACATGCAGGACCACTGGTGGGTCGCCGCCTTCCCGGGTCTGTCGATCTTCCTCGCGGTGCTCGCTTGCAACCTTGTCGGCGACGCGCTCCGCGACGCCCTCGATCCACGGGAACGCGGAGCCATCGAGGCCGGCGGCCGATGAGTACCCCTGCGGTTGAGGCCCCGCCGGTGCTGTCCGTCCGCGACCTCGCGGTCACCTTCACCACGGCCCGCGGCTCGGCTCGCGCGGTCGAGGGCGTCAGCTTCGACGTGCGCCCCGGCGAGACCATCGGGATCGTCGGCGAATCCGGCAGCGGCAAGAGCGTCAGTGCCTTGGCCGTCCTCGGGCTACTGCCTGAGCGCGGGACGACCGTGCGCGGGCAGATCCAGTTCGACGGCACCGACCTGCTGACGGCACCTCAGAAACTTCTGCGATCGGTCCGCGGGCGTGGCATTGCGATGGTGTTCCAGGACCCGATGACGGCTCTGAACCCGATGCTCACCGTCGGCCGCCAGCTCACCGAGGGCATGGAGGTGCACCTCGGCCTGCGACACCGAGCCGCCCTGGAGCGGGCGGCGGAGTTGCTCGCCGAGGTCGGCGTGCCCGACCCGCGCGGTCGGCTGCGGGCGCACCCGCACGAACTGTCCGGCGGTCTGCGCCAGCGGGTGATGATCGCGATGGCGCTGGCGTGCGATCCCTCTGTGCTCATCGCCGACGAGGCCACCACCGCTCTCGACGTCACGGTCCAGGCGCAGATCCTGGAGGTCGTCGACCGGTTGCGCGAACGGCTCGGCACCGCGGTGATCTGGATCAGTCACGACCTCGGCGTCGTCGCGGGCATCGCCGATCGGGTCGCGGTCATGTACGCGGGACGCATCGTCGAGGAGGCCGGCGTCGAGGATCTGTTCGCCCGCCCACGGCACCCGTACACGCGCGCCCTGCTGGGCGCCCGCCCCGTGCTCGGCCGTCGTCGCGCGTCTCTCGAGGCCATTCCCGGCCGTCCGCCCGATCCTGTCGACCGACCGGCGGGCTGCGCGTTCCATCCGCGCTGCCCGATCGCCGCGGATCCGCGCTGCGCGAGCCAGGTCCCGCCATTGCGTGAGGTCGGACCCGGCCACCGCGCCGCCGTCTTCTACGACGCACCGGGGGCCGACCATGCCGACGGGTGAGGCTCCGCTGCTCGAACTCGACGATCTGCACGTGCACTTCCCCGTGCGCGGCGGTGCCTTGCGTGCCGTGGACGGGGTGAGCCTGCGCCTCGAGCGCGGCACCACCCTCGGGCTCGTCGGGGAGTCCGGCTGCGGCAAGTCCACCCTGGGCCTCGCCGCGCTGCGCCTCGTCGAACCCACTGCCGGACGCATCCGGTTCGACGGCACCGACGTCACCGGCATGTCGCGCCGGGCCCTGCGCACCCTTCGCCGGCGGACCGCGGTGGTGTTCCAGGACCCCTACGCCTCCCTCGATCCGCGGCAGACCATCGGGGCGAGCATCGCCGAGCCGCTCGCCGTGCACGGCTTGGCCCGCGGGATTTCCCGGACCGACCGCGTCGCGCAGTTGCTGGACCGCGTCGGGCTCGACCCGTCCGGCGCCGGCCGCCGTCCGCACGAACTGTCCGGTGGGCAACGCCAACGCGTCGGCATCGCCCGCGCTCTAGCGGCAGAACCGGAGTTGCTGGTGTGCGACGAGCCGGTCGCCGCCCTCGACGTCTCCGTGCAGGCCCAGGTCCTCAACCTGTTCACCGAACTCGTCTCCGAGTTCCGCCTCACCAGCGTGTTCATCGCGCACGACCTGGCCGTCGTCGAGCACGTGAGCGACCGCATCGCCGTCATGTATCTCGGACGGATCGTGGAGACCGGGGACGCCGAGGAACTCTCCCGCGATCCCCTGCACCCCTACGCGCAGGCCTTGGTGGCCGCGGTCCCCGAGGCGGACCCGACGAAGGCTCGCGCCCGCGGTCGCGTCGTGCTCCAGGGCGAACCCCCGAGCCCGCTCGATCCCCCGTCGGGTTGTCGCTTCCGCACCCGTTGCCCGCACGCCTTCGAACCGTGCGCCACCGTCGACCCGCCGCTGGTGGAGGTGTCGCCCGGACGCGAAGTGGCCTGCCACCTGCACGTCCCGCCGCCTCTCAGCCGTCGCCTCGCCGGATCGGCCGACTCATGACCACGCCGGCCAGCACAGCGCCGTCAGGCATGGTCACCAGCTGAGGCTCTTCGTCGCCGAAACCCCATGAGCGGTACAGCGGCACGCCGGGCAGTGTGGCCATGAGCGCGAGGTGGGTGAAGCCCTCCGTGCGGGCCGCGTCCTCGCAGGCCTCGAGGATCGCGGTGCCCAGGCCGCGGCGGGTGAACTCGGCGCGGACGAACATCGCGCGGATCCGGGCCGGTTCGGCCGCCGGATCGAGCAGACGACCCTCCTCCCCGGTGACGGCTGCGCCGTTGAACAACTTGTGCCGACGACTCCACCCACCGCACGCCGCCGGGGTTCCGTCGGGGGCGTCGATCACGTAGTACGTCCCGTCCTCGATCAGCGTCAGGTCCAGCGCCGCTATGTGCACCGCGGCGCTCGCGGTCTGCGCGGCGTCGTAGAACGCGGGAAAGATCGCCTCGACCGAGGCGCGCATCAGGTCCGCGATCGCCGGGGCATCGGCGACTCGGGCCGGTCGGGGGGCGGCGTCGCTCATGGCAGCAGCATTCCAGCCTGCACGCGTGCATAGCCCGCGGCCTACGATCGGGGCCAGGTCCCGTGCGCTACCAGTAGGAGTCCCCCATGACCGACCCCCGTATCGCCGGCGCCAACCGCGAAGCCGCTCGCCCGATCCAGCGCGTCGGCGCGACCTGGATGTTGCACCCGGAACAGTTCGAGGCCAGCCTCAACGCCGGTTACGAGCACCCCTTCGCGGGCTACTTCGCCGGCCGCGGTGGCCTCCTGGGCGACGCCCCGGCGAGCGTCGTCGACGCGACGCTGGGCATCTTCGGTCCCGGCGTCACCGACATGTTCTGGGCGATGGGCACCCCGGTGCACGGCACGCGCGGCGGCGCGGAACTGTACTTCCGCCAGGCCGCCGAGTGGGCGCGCCCGCGACTGGCCGGCGTCGAGGGCCTCGACCGGTTCATCGAGTTGGGCGAGAAGGTCATCGACGCCGCGCCGACCCTAGGCCTGCCGCTGTTCGCCGCTCAACGCGAACTGGCCAGGGTGAACGACGATGCCGGGCGCGCGATGCAGGTGATGGTGCTCCTGCGCGAACTGCGATTCGGCATCCACATGGCGGCGCTGTGCGCGTCCGGCATGCCGATCCAGGAGGCCCACCTGCTCAACCAGGGCGAGGATTACGCAGCCATGTTGGGCTTCCCCGGCCCGTACCCGCCCCTCGAGCAGCTCAAGGACAGGCGGGCCGCGGTCGAGGAGGCCACCGACGCACGCGACGCCGAGATCTGGGCGATGGCACTGACCCCGGACGAAGCCGTCGAACTCGGCGAACTCGCGGCCCGCATCTACGCACCCATCTCGGCCGAGGATCCTGCCGGTCAGTAGCGGCTCACCCCTTCCGCGCGGGCTCCGCATCGAGGAAAGTGACCCGAGACGCCCCTCGATGCGGAGGAACAGCCATGTTCTCGACCGACCCGAACGACCTCCCGATCGTCATCGCCGACGGCGACCTTCAGGTCCGCGGAGCCGACCACGACGGCATGACCATTGCCTACTTCAAGCTGCCCGCGGGCACGGACCTTCGTCCGGCGCTGAAGGGTCTGCCCGACGACACGTGCTCCTGCCCGCACTGGGGCTACATGCTGAAGGGCACCGTCCGCATGCACACCGCCGACGGACACCAGGACTTCAAGGCCGGTGAGGTGTTCCACTGGGCCGCCGGCCACGCACCCGAAGCACTCGACGACGCCGAGTACGTGGACTTCTCCCCGTCGGCCGAACTCGCCGCGGTCGTCGCCCACATCACCGGCGGCGGCGCCGGGTAACGGCGCGAAGCTCAGGCGGCCGCGACCGGACTCGTCGTTCCGGTCACGCGCCAGCCCTTGGCCGTGCGCTTGAGGACCCACGTCACTCGCCCGCCGCAGGTGTTCCCGCACCAATTCTGGCTGGTGACCTCGACGCGGTCGCCCTTCCCGACGATCGAGCCGAGCGTCACGATCAACCCACCGCGCTTGGCTCGCACACGGTCAGCGGTACGCCCCTGGTCGGTATCGCTGACGAACTGGATAGGTGCGAGATCGGCCAACGCCTTACGCAGGCCGGCGCGGACAGCCGCGTCGAATCGCTTGCCGGGACGCGTCTCGTCGAGTCGGAAGCCCTTACCGGCGGGCGCATCGAAGACAAAGGCGCGTTGCTGTCGCTTGCCGAGTTCCTTGCGGATCACGGCCGCGTAGATCGCGATGAGTCGCTCCTGAGCGGACTGCTCGGCGACCGGCTTCCGTATCGCCGGTTGGCCGGCGCGCGCCGCGCGAGGCTTCAGGGGCGGAGCCAGCAGTCGTGTACCCGTCGCGGACGCGAGAGATTCCACGCGCAGCGACGGCACGGCGATGCCAGGGGGTGCGGCCTCCACCGAAGCCACCGCGGTGGTGCGGTCTGCTCCGGCCCCGCACGCCGCCAACAGGCAACAGCCCACCAGCACCTCGACAGTGGTCGTGGTCCTGCGGCCCATCCGACCTCCCGACGACGGCCCGGCTGTGGGCGGGGACATTTCACCACAAAACACGAAAAACCTTCGGAATTTTCGGAGAGTTCGCGACCGACCGATGAGTTCCGCGCCGGCGGGCCGTCCGATATCCGTTGGCGCCGTCCGGTTGCCCTGCGTTAGGACTGCCTTCGTTCATGGGAACGATGATCGTCTTGTGCCCGCCCGAAGGGGCCGGCAACGTCGCAGGCCGTCCTATCGAGGAGTCCTCCGTTGGAACGCATCGCAGAGTTCGCCCTACGGCACCGTGCTCTGGTCGTGCTGTTCTGGCTGGCGGCCGTGGTCGGTGGGGTGATGGCGGCCGGTCCGACGGTCAACAACCTGTCCACCGACTTCACCGTCCCCGGTCAGCCCGGGTTCGAGACGAGCAAGGCCATCAACGAGGCCCTCGGGGAGACGGACAACGGACCTACGTTGCCACTGCTGACGGTGCCCGAGGGCCAGACCGTCGACTCGCGACGCGCGGACATCGAGGCGTTCTGGAACACGCTGCGCACCGACCACCCGGAATGGCGGGTGGCGGACTGGACGACGTCGAACAACGACGCGTTCGTGACGAAGGACCGGCGCTCGACCTTCGCGATGGTCTACGGACCGATGCCGAAGTCGTTCACCGATCTGCCGTTCGGGCTCCAGATCGTCGAGCAGTACGGCGAGCAGAACAGCGACCCGAACGCCCTGAAGGTGGGCGGCACGGGCTACTTCGAGTTGGCGGTGTCCGACCAGGAGTCCGGTGGCGGCGAGGGCACGGGGTTCTGCTCGAGGTGATGCTCGGCGGCGTCGGTGCACTGCTGGTCCTCATCTTCGTGTTCGCCTCCTTCCTCGCGCTGTTGCCGATGGTCATCGCGGCCGTGTCGATCCTGGCGACCTTCGGGGCCCTGCTCCCGTTGACACACATGATGGAGATGAGCATCGTCCTGCAATTCCTGATCGCTTTGATCGGGCTGGGCGTGGCCATCGACTACTCGCTGCTGGTGGTCAACCGGTGGCGCGAGGAACGCAACCATGGCCGGGACAACCAGACAGCCGTGCGGATCGCCGTCGCGCAGGCCGGGCACTCCGTCGTCTTCTCCGGTGTCGCGGTGGCGATCGGTCTGCTCTCACTCACCGTGCTGAACGTGCCGTTCCTGCGCTCGATGGGCATCGGCGGCATGCTCATCCCGCTGATCAGCACCCTCGCCACCATCACGCTGACACCGGCACTGCTTGCCTCCATCGGTCCGGCCATCGACCGGCCGCGCATCCGCAAGGAGGTCAACGCCAGCCGCTTCTGGACCGGCTGGACGAACGGCGTGGTGCGTCGCCCGTGGACGGCACTGATTGCCTCGCTGGTCATCCTCGGGGTGATGGCCGCGCCCGTGCTCGGCATCAAGCTCGGCAATGCCGACACGGATTCGCTGACCACGAAGAAGGACAGTCCGATCGTCGCGGATTTCCAGACGCTGGTCGACGGCGGCGTGGCGCGCGGGGTGCTCACCCCGATGGAGGTCTTCACCACCGGCGACACGAACCCGATCGTCGCGGCGCTGAAGGACATCGACGGAGTCGCGTTCGTCTTCACCGCTGTCGAGCGCAGCGGCTGGGCCAAGGGATCGCAGAGTGTCGTCGAGGTCGTCCCGACCGAGGAGGCGGTCAACTCCGATTCCAGCGATCTGGTCGGCGAGGTGCGCGACGCCGTCGAAGGCATCCCCGGCGTGGTCGGGGTTGCGGGCGCCGGAGCCGTGCTCGAGGACTACAACAACGGCATCTACGGCAAGCTGCCGCTGGTCCTGGTGGTCCTGTCGGTGTTGACGTTCGTCGCCCTGACGCGCGCCTTCCGATCGATTGTGCTGGCGTTCAAGGCGGTGGTGCTGAACCTGATCTCGCTGGCCGCGACCTTCGGCGTGATGACGTTCGTCTGGCAGCACGGCCACGGCTCGGAAGCCATCTTCGGCACCCAGTCGACCGGGTCCATCACCTTCTGGACCCCGATCATGATCTTCGCGTTCCTCTACGGCCTGTCGATGGACTATGAGGTCTTCATCCTGACCCGGGTGCGCGAGGAGTACGACCGCATGGGCGACACCAACGCCGCCCTGGTCGAAGGCATCGGCCGCACCGGACGCCTGGTCACCTCGGCCGCGCTGATCCTGTTCCTGTCCTTCGTCGCGATGGCATCCTCGCCCGGCACCGACATCAAGATCCTGGCCACCGGTCTCGGCGTCGGCATCCTGCTCGACGCCACCATCGTCCGGATGTTGCTGGTGCCGTCGCTGGTCGTCCTGTTCGGCAAGTGGAACTGGTACCTGCCGGACTCGCTGGCCAAGCTCCTGCGCGTCGAACCCTCGCCGATGGAGCGTCCCGTGCCGGTCACCGCGCCGGCGTAGGTCGTTCAGTCGGTGGATGTCCTGCCGCGAACCGCCGGGCGGCCGATTGTGCTGTTCCAGGACATCGACGTAGCACCCAGCAAACCCCTAGCTTCCTTTCATGGGCGATCACAAGTTCTGGTGCGGGGTCTGTGAAGCAGCGTGTGGCCTGGAGGCCACGGTGGACGCCGGACGCCTGATCGAGATCCGGCCCGACGCGACGCACCCGAACTCCGCGGGGTTCGCGTGTGTGAAGGGGACCAAGTTCGGCGACGTGCTCGCCGACCCGGACCGGCTGCGGGAGCCGATGCGCCGCCGTCCGGACGGCACGTTCGAACCCGTCTCCTGGGACGAGGCCCTCGACGACATCGGCGTGCGGCTGAAGCGGATCACCAAGGCCCACGGCCGCGGATCCGTCGGCGTCGCCCTGGGTAACCCGACCGGCTGGAACTACGGCGCGTTCATGCTGCTGTTCGGGATGGCGTCGGCGCTGAAGACGAAGCACTTCTACACAGCCGCGTCGCTGGACATCAACAACTACTGGGTGATCGGTCAGCTGCTCTACGGGCACAACCTGATCACCCCGTTCCCGGACTTCGAGCGCCAGGACTTCGCGTTGATCCTCGGCGCCAACCCGGTCGTCTCGCACGGCTCGATGATGACCGTCGGGCGGGTGCGGGAGAAGATCGTCGACATCACCAAGCGCGGCGGTCGCGTCGTCGTGATCGACCCCCGCCGCACCGAGACCGCCGCACTGGGCGACCACATCCCGATCCGTCCGGGCTCGGACCCGTGGCTGGTCGCGGCACTGCTCAAGGTCGTCCTCGACGAGGACCTGATTGATCGTCAGTTCCTCGCGGAACGGGTCAACGGCCTGGAATTCGCTCGGGCACTGGTGCGCGACGTCGACCTGGACCGGGTGGCCGTGGAGACCGGGATCCCGCGCAGCACGATCGAGGATCTGGCGCGCGCGTTCGCGACGGTCCCCGCCGCCGGGATCTACGGCCGGTGCGGTGCCTCGCTCGGACAGTTCTCGACGCTGACGAAGTACCTGATCGACACCCTGAACATCGTCACCGGCAACCTCGATCGTCCCGGTGGCGTGGTGGTCTCCAAGCCGATGCTCGACGCCGAACTGTTCACGTCGCTGTTCAAGCTGAACGGCTACGACCGCTGGCGCACTCGCGTCGACGGCCTGCCCGAGGTGATCGGCACCGCGCCGATGGCTTCCATCCCGCGCGAGATCCTCACTCCTGGCAAGGGCGCGATGCGGGCGATGGTCGGGGCCTGCACGAACATGGTGATGACCGCACCGAACTCCCGCGAGATGGCACGAGCGCTGGACGCCCTCGAGCTGTTCGTCTCGCTGGACCCGTACCTCACCGAGACCAACCAGCATGCGCACTACGTGCTGCCGCCGAAGCTCCTGCTGGAGCGCGAGGGCTTCCCGATCTTCAGCCAGATGCACAACGCGGTCCCCAACGCCCAGTGGACCGCTGCGCTGGTGACTCCCCCGGAGGGCGTGCGCGACGACTGGTGGATTCTCGACCAGATCTGCAAGCGCATCGGCCTGGTCCCCTCCCCAGCACCGGGGGCGCAGCTGATGGGCAGGCTCGGCATCCGCCTGCCACCGCACATCGGCGTCGACGCGTTCCTGCGCATCGGCAAGGACGGCGACCTGTTCGGCCTGCGCCGGCGCGGGATCTCCCGCAAGAAGCTGATGAAGCACAACGGCGCCATCAAGCTCGCCGACGCTCCCCCGACCGGCGTCCTCGCCAAACGCCTGCGGACGAAGTCCAAGCGCATCGAACTCGAGCACGCGGTGTTCGCGGCGGAGATGACCCGGCTGACGGCTCGTCAGTCCGGCGATGCCGAACGCCCGCTGTCGCTGTTCACCGTGCGGGAGACCAAGTCGCAGAACTCCTGGCTGCACAACGTCCCCGCGCTGATGAAGGGCCGCTCCTGCAAGCTGCGCATCCACTCCGCCGACGCGACCCCCCGCGGCATCACGACCGGGTCCGAGGTGGAGATCAGCTCCGCCTGGGGCCGGATCACCGTCGAGGCGCTGGTGACCGACGAGGTCATGCCCGGCTCCGTCGGCCTCCCGCAGCACTGGGGTCACGGCGGAGGATGGCGGACCGCGTCCGGCGCGGGCGGCGGCCGCTACAACGACCTGACCCCCAACGACGTGGCCAACCTCGACCTGGTCTCCGGCCAGGCGTGGCTCAACGGCATCGCGGTCCAGGTGGCACCGGTCGCCGTCGACCACTCAGCCCGGACGGTGAGTGGCGATCACGTCAGCGCTCCCGTCGTCACCGGCGGCGCGTAGGCCGGCGATGACGCCGTCGACGTCGGCGGGCGGGCGGTTCTGACTGAGCTTGAACTTGGCCTCGATGCGGTCGATGCGGATCTCGAGGCCGACGATGGCGCGCAGTTGGCCGGCGACGAACTTCTCGGGAGCGTCGTCCACGCTCCACGGCGTCTCGCGGCCGGACTCGTGCAGGTCGGTCAGGCGACGCACGAGGTCCTCGAGCCAGACGACGTCGTCGTGCACGGTCACCGTGCCGTGCACGTGGACCGTCATGTAGTTCCAGGTCGGTACGACCCGGCCGTGCTCGGCCTTGGACGCATACCAACCGGGACTGACGTAGGCGTCCGGGCCGCGCAGGATCAGCAGGCACGGCCGCCCGTCGGCCCGCTTCCAGTGCTCGTTGTTCCGCGCGACGTGACCGGACAACGTGCCGCGCTCAGGGTCGTGCAGGAACGGCAGCATCGTCGCGTCGAAGCCGTCGAGGCCCGCAGTGATCAGGTCCGCGGCTCGTCCTGCTGCCAACAGAGCCAGCACGTCGGGGTCGTCGACGGCGAAGTGCGCGGGTATGTACACGGCAGCCGAGGCTACCCGCCGAGCTGACGCCCCGCCGTGCCGCGCAGGTCGCGGCGCGAGCTGAGATCCGCCTGGGCGCCGGACGCTCTGCCCCGGCCGAAGCCGCTGCCGGACAGTTGGCGACGTCTGCCGGTCCCCAGCCGCGGGTACCGCTCGTTCATCGCGGCGTCCACCTCGGCGGTCCGGTCCGCCAGCACCAGAGCGACCGATCGTCCGGCGCCGGCGTCGGCGGTGTGCTGGGCGGAGTGTTCGGCGCGTAGTTCCGCCTCACGCAGCCGCGACCCGACCGCCTGTGCGAACCCCGCCAACCAGGAGCGCCGAAAGGCCCTCAAGTCCTCCCCCGGCGGCGCCGTTCGGGCGTCGCGGACCAGGCCGATCGCCGTCTGGACCAGCAACGAGGTGTACAGCAACTCCACCCGGTCCAGGTCGGCCTCATGGCCGAACAGGTGCAGGCTCCACTCCGGTTCATCGGTCAGGCCCGACCGGTGCCGCTGCACACACCGGCAGCGCAGCGCGAGCGCGACCGAGGCGAGCAGATTGCACTTGTCCCGCGCGTACGGCGCATCGACGGCGATGACGCGATCCCCCACAATCCGCCGCGACTCGGGCATGCGCTCGGCGAGCAGCGCCATGTCCACCCCGTACTTCGCGATCAGGGTGGCCGCCATCTCGTTGAGCGCCTCGGCCTCGTGCGGTGGGCAACTGGCGTGCTCTGCCTTGGCCAGGATCTTGCGGATCTTCTCGAGCTTGTCCTCCACGACATCTCCCCGTGTCGTCGACCAACCGTGGCCGGACTCTAGGTCGGCGCACCGACAGTTCCGCCGCCCAGCAGAACTGCCACCGTTCCGACAGGTGCTCCTCAGCGGGCGCACAGCACCCGAGCGCACCGTAGTACTGCACCCGAACGGATCAGCGTCGGAACGTAAGGCGCTACCGGGACGACTGTTCGAGTGCCGAGGTCGGACCGGCCGACCTCGTGCTTCGGGCATCGCCGAACGATGCGCCCGGGGGGAGGTCACCGTGCCGACCTCTCTCCGCGCGCATCGGCCCCGCCCGGACCACCCCGCGGCCTGGCGCTCCGGCGCCGTGCTGGCCGCTGCGGGCGCCGTCGCCGCCCTGACCACCCACCTGTCCTTGCGGGCCACCAGCGAGGGCGTCACGCCGTCGACGCCCGCCCTCGCGGGAGCGACCGTCGCCCTGGCCCTCCTGCTCTGGCCCTTGGCAGCCCGGACCACCCGGGTCCGCAGCCTCGCCGCCGTGCTGGCGCTCGCCCAGCTGGGCGCGCACGTCGTCGCCGGACTGATGACCGGACGACCGATGAGCCTGACCCCCGCCGGCCTCACCTGCTGCCCACCCGGCACTCAGGTCCGCTCGGGACCGCTGGGAACCCTCACCGCCCAGGCCGGGTGGGCCCTGTTCGCCGCGCAGATGCTCAGCTGTCTGCTGCTGGCCATAGCGGTGCACGGCAGCCGACGCAGCCTCGACGCCCTCACCGCAGCCCTCGCCCTGGTACGCGAGGCGCTGCGGCCGTGGAGCGTCCGTCGGGTTTTCGCGCTCTGGCTGACCTTGCGTCAGATTGTCACTCCTGCCGGCCCCGACGTCACCGTTGCACCAGAAGCTCCGGAGCATGTCGTGCGTCCCGGTCTCGCCTCGGTCCGACGTCGTCCCCGCCGTGGTCCCCCGTGCCCGCTGAACATGCGTTCGGTTCGGTTCGGCACGACCTAGGTCCCGCGACGTCTCGGGGCTTGGGCCCCAGACCTCATGGAGACCACGATGACCACTGCGCTGCACCCTGCACCGACGACCTCCGATCCTCGACCCGGTCCCCTGCGCCGAATCCTGGCGCACCCCGCGTCCGCCTGGAGCGCGACCGGCGGCCGCCTGATCCTGGGCGGCGTGTTCGCCGTCGCGGGGATCAGCAAGATCACGGATCCGGCCGCGAGCGTCCGCGCGGTCCGGGCCTACGACCTGCTGCCCGAGTCCCTGGCCACCCTCGTCGGCCGGGGCCTGCCCGCCTTCGAACTCGTGCTGGCCGCGGTCCTGCTCCTCGGCCTCGCGCTGCGGTTCTCCGCCGCCGTGGCCGCCCTTCTGCTGACCGTCTTCACCGTCGGCATCGTCAGTGCAGCGGCCCGCGGCCTGCAGATCGACTGCGGCTGCTTCGGCGGCGGCGGGCCCACGACCGACCCGCACTACACCGGGGAGATCCTGCGCGACCTCGCACTGCTTGTCCTCGCTCTCGCGGTGGTCGCGATCGGCCGGTCGCGGCTCGCGGCCGGACCTCGTCCACCCGCGCAGCCCGACGCCGGGCTGCCGGCCCGCACTGCGGCGGTCCGCGCGCACGCCGCCCAGGACCGCTTCGCCAGGGCCCAGCGGCTCGCCTCTCTCGGGGTCGCGGTCGCGCTGCTGCTGGGCACCACGTCCGCGGTCGCGGTCGCGGCGGCCACCGCGCCGGCGGCCCCGACCCGCATCCCCGTCGGCGTCACCGCGGCCGGCGGCATCCTCGTCGGCAAGGCCGACGCGCCGCGGACCGTCGTTGTCTACGAGGACCCGCAGTGCCCGATCTGCAAGCAGTTCGAGGACGGCCCGGGCCGTGCCCTGACCGACGCTGTCGCTGCGGGCACGGTGCGCGTGGAGTATCGGATGCGAAGCTTCCTCGGCCCGGAGAGCGTCCGCGCCGTCGCCGCGCTCGGGGCAGCGGCCGACGTCGGCAAGTTCGAGCAGTTGCGCACGGCGATGTTCGCGAATCAGCCCGCCGAGCACACCGGCGGCTACACGGTGAGTGAACTGGTTGTGCTCGGCAGGAGCATCGGCCTGACCGACCCGACGTGGGTCGAGGCGGTGCGCGACCAGATCTACGCGCCGTGGGCGCGACGCATCGATGACCAGGCCAGTCGCGACGGCAACACCGGCACTCCGGCACTGGTGATCGACGGAAAGCAACTGCCCTCAGCGGTGACGTTCGACGCGACCAAGCTCAAGGCCGCGCTCACCGGCTGATCCGCACCCGGAACGCAGGCGACCGGTGGGCGCTCCCGAGCCCACCGGTCGCCTCCATTATGCGGCTGATGCACCATCAGATTTGCTGTCGAGACCCGCGCGAGAGTCACGGGATTCGAGACGTGAATCACCGTGCCCGGCGAGCCGATCCACAGGTCCGCTCGCGGGCGACCCGCGAGGACACCTGCGAGTTCATCGCCGACGTTGCACCGGTCAGACGGGCCGAGTGAGCACGACCACCGCATCGGCCCGCCTGACGATGCGATCTGACCTGCGTAAAGCACGTACGTTGGCACCGCCGCGTGAAGTTGTGCGGCACGGATCCGTGCACCGTGCGCTGCCCGGCGGATCCGTCACCGACTGGCACGTCGGGCAGCGACGGGGGCCCCACCCACATCTGCCGGCTCAGCCGGATACCAGCCGGTCGCATCGCGACCGCCCGGGGGAACCGCACGCCGATGACGTCGCGTGTCGGGCATCGACCTCTCGCCCGAACCGTTCCACGGATCCCGTAGGTGCTCGGAGAGGCCACAATCTTGTCGTTCAACACATGCAACCGTCTTGTCCGTGGAGCAGTGCTCGCGGCAACTCTTGCGCTGCCGTTCAGCGCCGTCGCCCTCGACAGCTCTGCCTCCGCCGCGTCGAGGTCCACCTGGGAGCGCCTCGCCGAATGCGAGAGCGGCGGCAACTGGCGCGCGAACACCGGAAACGGCTTCTACGGCGGGCTGCAGTTCTCCGACGGCACGTGGGACGCCTTCGGCGGTGAGAAGTTCGCCGGGCGCGCCCACAAGGCCGACAAGGTGGAGCAGATCCGCATCGCCGAGAAGGTGCTCGACGGCCAGGGCTGGGGCGCCTGGCCGGCGTGCTCCTCGAAGTTGGGCCTGCGGTAGCAAGCCACCCCAGCACCTCGCGGAGGCGTCGTCGAGAAATCGGCGGCGCCTCGGCCCGCTCGACGCCCCATCGGCACCATGCGTCGCAACCTTGGTCCGACGCGCCGCGAGTGATCACTCCGACGGCGGTTCCCAGGGATGGATCTTGGAGCGTTGGGCAGGAGCAGGCGAACGTTTCAACGGCTTGCGGCGTCTTGTTCGTAGTCCACATACGCACCACCGGAAGGACCGCTCAACGTGCTACTCGTCTTCGCCATGCTCCTCACCATGGGCCTGCTGGTCCTGGCTGCGGTCCGCCAGGAACGCCACCTGGAAGCCACGATCGGTGACCCGCGTGTGCCGCGGCCCGACACCCGGGGCGCTCACCGCCGCAGCGACCTCAGGACTCCTGGGTCAGCACGAACAGCAGCGGCGGCTCGAATCCCGGCAGGTGACTGATCCCCAGCAGGGTCTGCTCGTCCACCCGACGGAACATGTCGTGGATGGGCAGGTCGTCGTAACACATCGTGGCCGTCACGACCCCGCGGTACTCGGTCATCATCAGCTTGGACTTCGACTTCTTCGTCAGGAACAACGGCTGCACGATCGCGAACACCGTTCCGGTCACCTTCAGGTGCACGAGCTTCGGGAAACGAGCGATCAGCCCCATGGGCAAGCGCCCGGGGTGCAACATGCCGAGCCCGCGCTTGGTGTCGACGACCAACGGGCGCCCGGCCTGCGGGCTCTCGAAGCGCTTGCCGTGCCAGCGGAAGTTCTCGAGCATCCCGTCCAGCGGGTGGCCGGTATCGAACCCTGAGCCCTTCCAGGCGCCGAGCATGTCCTGCACCGCCACCGCTGGGAGGCTGTCGAAGTAGGCGAGGGACGTGGCCAGGTCACCCGTGGCCTTCACCTCGGCGAAACTCAGGCGGGCGCGCTCATCGGTCGTCATCCCGCCATCCTGACCGACACCCCCGGCGCCGCGCATTGTCCGCTCAGCACAGTTCGGATCCGCCGATTGGCTTACTGCGGGTCGACGGACCTCAGCAGGGTTGCCAGGTCCGCCGTGTGCAAGGAACGGATCCGATTGTTCGGTCGGTGGAAGCGTCTGGCTCCGCTCTCGTAGGCGACGAACACATGATTCCCGTGGTCCGTCAGGTTCTGCGGAAGACTCGGCGTCCATAGGCAGCCCCCGAGGGTGAGGCGCTCACCGGCGGCCCCCCTGCGGTAGGCACGCAGTTGGCCGTACCGGTTGCCGTCGGAACTGGCGAACAGGAAGTGAGTGGGCGTCACCAGGACGCCCTGGGTGCGGGGCGGGACCTTCCACGGCCCGGCCGCTTGGACAAGCAGGCCGTCCGCGTCGACCGTGTAGCGGTACATGCGACCGCCCCGGTACCGCTTCGTGTAGCGACCGACCCACAGCGAATTCTCGGCCACGTCCATAAAGCTGGAGCCGGCGATCTCCTGCGGGTCGCCGTCGTAGTCCAGATACGGCGGAACCTCGCCCTGCGCCGCCTGCAGCATCGCCGTGCGCAGCCGGTCCAGGGCGTAGCGCCGCACGGTCGGGGTGCCGCCCGGTTCCGCGGTGTCCTGGGCGATCAACCAGTTGCCGATCACGCCGATGCCGCCGAGATGTGACTCCTCGATCTCCACGGACCCGACGTGTCGGCCGTCGACCGGATCGAGGCCCACGAGGTAGGAGTTCGCCGCCCGTCGGTACATGCCCAGAAGCAGGAGCGTGTGCCCCGCGCCGTCCCAGTCCGCCCAGGTGGTGAGGCCCTGTGGAACATGCTTGCGCAGGTGCGGGACCGCGGGGCCGCGCGTGAACACCCGGTCGTAGAGCCGGGACACCGAACGCCCCTCGTAGGGCGGCGTCTCCCCTGACACCTGCGACCGGTCACAGAGCGGACCCGCCTGGGCCGCCGTCATCGCCCCGGCCGGGTTGGCGGGTGCGAGCGGGAGGACGGTCGCCAACGACACCGCCATCAGCGCGGCAGCGATCAAGGTTCTGCGGGGCACCCGCGAAGTATGGGGATCACCCACTCGGGCTAACAGGCTTGAAACCCAGGAGGTGTCACCCTCCTGCGGCGGCGCGTGCAAATCTCCCGGTGTGGCCGCGAAAGGATCGGGACGCGGCGGAGTTCCGGGGGGATCCGCCGGAAATGGGGTGCAGCGTCGGTACCGCTGTTTGAGACCTCGGACTGCACCCCACCGGCGTCAGGCTGCTTGGACGCCGCACCGAGGTCCGGGGTGCGTTACGAGCCTAAAGGACGCCCAGCCAGGTGGACACCAGGCAATCAAGCACCACAAGAGTGATCAAATCCCGTCATTCCCTCCTGACACAGTCGCCCCCGAGGGCACAGGATGATCATGGCGGGGGTATCGCGTCGGCACCCCGTCGCCGGATCTCTCGCTCGACGCGTGACGTAACGGAGTCCGCCGTGGCCGTGATCGACGCTCCTGCTCGCTTCCAGACCGCGGTCCGCGGGTACGACCGCTCCGCGGTGGACGCCGTCATCCGGACCGAGCAGGCGCAGCTGGAGCGGCTCAACGAGCGCATCTCGGTTCTGGAGCGGCACCTGGCGGCCGCCCGGGGTGCCGAATTCCGCATCGACGATCCGACTCGCAAGCAGTCCATCCAGGCTGCCGCCGACCTGCTCAGCGACGCCTGGGACTACGCCCGGCAGGTGGTCAACGCCGAGGACGCGACCGCCGAACTGCAGCGCAACCACGCCGCCTCGATCGCCGCCGGTTACCTCGCCGAGGTCACCACCTGGGCACAGGAGCAGGAGCAGCGCGCACAGGCCGAGGCCGACGCCATGATCGCCGCCGCACACGCCGAGGCCGACGAACTCGTGGCGCGGGCCACCGACTTCGTCGAGAACGCCGTGCCGATGGCCGAGGCGTTGACCGTTGAGGCCAACGAGGAGGCACAGGCTCTCGCGCTGAGCGCCGAGACCGATTTGCACACCCGACGCGAGGCTGTCGAGGCCGACCTGACCCAGCGTCAGACCGTGGTCGACTACGACTTGCAGGCCGCCGAACGACTGGCCGCGCAGCTGCGGGCGGAGTCCTCCGCGGTCACCGAGCAGGCGACCCGGATGCACGAGACCGCGCTGGCGCAGGCGCAGGCGATCCACGACGACCTGATCAACTCCGTCGCCGACGAGATCGGCCGCCTCGAGGAGGAGTCCGACCTGGCGATGGCCGAGCTGGCCGAGCACATGGCCACCCTCAGCACTCAGGTCACCTCCGCCCGCAAGACCATGGCCGCCCGCCCCGCCGGGGCTCCGCGCGCCAAGCCCGAGACCGCCGCACCCCAGGCCGAGCCCGTCGCGCCGAAGACCGCTGCCGCACCGGCCACGGCCGACGCCGAGACCACCGCGCCGATGCCGAAAGCCAAGGCTCCCCGCAAGGTCGCCGAGGCCGCACAACCGGCACCGCGGACACGCAAGACGACGCCCGCTCCTGCTTCCGGACTCAAGTCCGGCCCGGCCAAGCCCGCCCCCGAGGCAGTCGCAGTTGCAGTCGCCACGGAGACGGAGGAGGTCGTGGTGCCCGCCGCCCGTCAGCTCGCCGTGCCGCAGGCCTACGGCGCCGTCACGATCTCTGCGAGCGGCGTGCCGATCCTGCGCCTGTAGCTCAGCTGAAGGCCCCGATCCCGGTGATGTCGCGGCCGACGATCAGTGTCTGCATGGTCTCGGTGCCCTCGAAGGTGTGCACCGACTCGATGTCGGTCATGTGCCGCATCACGTGAAAGTCGAGCAGGATCCCGTTGCCACCGAGCAGGTCCCGGGCCTCGGCGAGCACGGTGCGGGCCTTGGACGTGTTGTGCAGCTTCGCCAGCCCGGCAAGGGTGTCGGTGAGCTTCCCTGTCTCGGCCAGCCGCGCGATCTGCAAGCAGTAGAGCTGCATCGCGGTCACGTCGGCGAGCATCCGGACCAGACGCTGTTGGATGATCTGGAAGCTCGCGAGCTCCTTGCCGAACTGCTTGCGGCGCTGGGCGTAGATCATCGCCGCCTCGAAACCGGCGACCGCGTGCCCCAGCGCCATCCACGCGCAGGAGGAGCGGGTCGCGGCCAGCACCCGCGCGGTGTCCTTGAACGACTCCGCCCCGGGCAGTCGGTTCGACTCGGGCACCCGCACGTCGGTGAGGGTGATCTCGGCCTGCCACACCGCCCGTAGTGAGGCCTTGCGTTCGATGACCTTCGCGTCGTACCCGGCGCTCCCCTTCTCGATCAGGAAACCCTTCACCTTGCCGTCGGCGACGTCCCGCGCCCACATCACGACGACGTCGGCGATGGACCCGTTGCCGATCCACTTCTTCTCGCCGTTGAGCACCCACTCGTCACCGTCGCGGCGGGCCGAGGTCTCCAACGACACCGAGTCCGAGCCGTGGTCGGGCTCGGTCAACGCGAAGGCGCCGATCTTCTCGCAGGACGCCATCCCGGGCAGCCAGCGTTCCTTCTGCTCCTCCGAGCCGCACGCCGCGATCGACCGCATGGCCAGGCCTGCCTGCACGCCGACGAAGGTCCCGATGCTGCCGTCCCCGCGGCTGAGCTCCATCGTGACGAGACCTGCCGAGAGCGGGTCCATCTTCGGGATCCCGTAACCCTCGAGGCCGTCGCCGACCAACCCGGCGGCACCCAGCTTGGGCAGCAACTCGAAGGGAAACTCCGCCCGGTCCCAGTAGTCGTTGATGATCGGCAACACGTCCTGGTCGACGAACTTCCGCGCCCGGACCAGGTTGTCGAGCTGCTCGTCGTTCAGCTGGTCCCGGATGAAGAAGTAGTCGGTGGCGAGGGCATCGCCGATGCCCACCTGCAGTTCGTCCGTCATACGACCTCCTCGATGCGGCAGCACTGCGACGAGTCTCCACCCCGCCAGTCAAGTCCCTCCGCGGCGGGCCCGACGCGCCTCGGCCACGATCTCGGTGACGATGGACTCGACGTCGTCCACGCGGTCCACCACGATGCCCCGTTCCGCTTCACCCAAGGGCTCGAGGACGGCCAACTGGCTTTCCAGCAGCGACGCCGGCATGAAATGCGCCTTGCGGGATTCCACCCGGTCGCGCAGCACGTCCGGCGGCGGGGCCAGCAGCACGAACCACAGTTCGAGTCCGCCCGAGCGCAGCCGGTCGCGATGGACGCGCCGCAGCGCAGAGCACGCGACGACCGCGGGCGAACGATGCTTGATCTCTGCCGCCACTCGGTCCAACCAGGGCTCCCGGTCGGCATCGGTCAACGGCTCGCCGTCGCGCATCCGAGCGACGTTCTCCGGCGAGTGCAGATCGTCCGCGTCGCAGAAACTCCACGCGAGTCGCGACGCCAGGGCGCGCCCCACCGTCGACTTCCCGGCTCCGCTGACCCCGCACACGACTATGGCAAGGACAGGGCGCGGGCTCACGCGGCCAGTATGCGCAGTCAACCGAACGGAGGACCCCGAGCCGGCCGGGCGGCCGATCAACAGAACCCCCGGCCGCGCGCATGCTGCACGTATCCACCCCGTTTCGGGTGGACAGGCAGGGAGCTGACATGTCGCGCAGCATCGAGGTCGACGAGGACGTTCTGGCACTTCTGCGCACGAACGCCCAACCGCTCGGCGAGTCCGAGAACGACGTCCTGCGTCGTCTGCTGCTGCCCGTCGGGTCAGATGCACCGGCCGAGCACGGTGTCGGCGACGAGCGCGTCCCGCGCCAGCGTCGTCGCGCCGTCCGCGACCCGGGCGAGACAGTGCACGAGCTCATGACCGCCGGCTTCATCGAGCCGGGCGACGTCCTCATCAACGACCAGCACGGTCGCAGGCTGCGGGCCGTCGTGCTGGAGGACGGCCGGTTGCGCCTGTCCGACGACGGCACCGAGCACGCCTCGCCGAGCAGCGCGCTGCACGCCGTGGTCGGCCACGACACCGATGCCTGGACCACGTGGCATCACGTGGCCACGTCGCGCACGTTGGCCGAGCTGCGGGAGCTCCAGATCGTCTGACCTCCCGCCGGACGGCAGGATGGGCGGAGTGACGACGATCCGCGAACTGGTCGAGGCCGATTCCGACCCCGCCTACCAGCTCGGTCGGCTGGCCTTCGGTGGCCCGCCCGAGCCGCCGCCCGGTCGGGTCTTCCCTCGCGCGGGCATCCGCTCGTTCGGAGTCTTCGCCGACGACCGCCTCGTCGGGAAGGCCGTCGGGCTCGAGCACTCCTACTGGTGGGGCGGGCGGGTGGTGCCGGGCGTCGGCATCGCGGGCGTCGCGATCGCGCCGGAACACCGCGGGCGCAAGCTCATCGCCGGTGTGCTCGGCGCTGTGCTGGAGCAGGCCCGGACCGACGGAGCCGTGATCTCCGCCCTGTTCCCGACGACTGTGCGCCCGTATCGCCGCATGGGGTGGGAATTGGTCGGGAGTCTCAGTTGGACGGCGTTGCCGACCGTCTCCCTCGCCGGTCCGCCCGCCCCCGACGTCACGGTTCGCCCGGCCGAGGAATCCGACGTGCCCGCCATCCTCGATCTCTACTCGAACGCCGCCGCCAGCGGCAACGGGATGCTGAGCCGCACCGGACCGCTGTTCGACCTCGACCCGTCGGCCCTGTTGGCCGCCCACGACGGCTACACCCTCGCCGAACAGGACGGCGCGGTGACCGGGTACTTCAGCTGGGACCGCGGCACCGGGTACGACGCGTCCTCGATCCTCTCGGTGTACGACCTGTTCGCCGAGAGCCCGCAGGCCATGGCCGCCCTGCTCGACGTGCTGCGCGGCTGGCGCAGCGTCACCCCGACACTGCACCTGCGGCTGCGCCCGGACGACCCGCTGTGGCTCGCGTCGTCCATGGCGGGCGCGACCGTGCACAGTGCACAGTCCTGGATGCTGCGCCTCGTCGACGCCCCCGCAGCCGTGGCCGCCCGCGGCTGGCCGCGAGCCGTGTCCGGCAGCGTCGATCTGCACCTCGACGACAGCCTCTGCCCGTGGAACGCCGGCCCGCACCGGCTGACGCTGGACGCGGGGTCAGGCGTGCTGGAGCCCGGCGGCGCGGGCACGGTGCGCCTGGATCCCGGGGCGCTGGCAGTTCTCTACGCCGGCACGGCGAGCCCGACGGGCCTGCGCCGCCTCGGTCGATTGAGCGGAGGCGACGGCGACGCCGACGCTCTGCTGCTCGCCGCCGGCGCAGGGCCGACGCCTGCCCTGCTCGACTATTTCTGACTTGCCATCAGAATTGGCGCAACCGACTTACGACGCTCAGTACTGACCGGAGCATCCCCCGGCACCCGTACAAACTCGGACATTCCGGGCACGATTTTCCTTCTGCGGTCAGTACTGAGCGCAGAAGACCGCAGCCAGGGCGAGGCGCCGCTCAGCCGACCGGATGACCCTCCAGCATGCCCTTGAGCGCACCGAGGTCCTCGGTCATGGACGTCTGGAGTTCCCTGCCCATCAGCGGGGAACGCAGCCGGTCCTTGGCCGAGGGCTTCCCGGTGATCTGCATGCTCATCGTCGTTCCCGATCCGGCGGCGACCCAGGTCCAGGTGACCTGCTGCGGGAACGGGCCGGAGGCGGTCTTCATCACCAGTTTCTCCCCCTGCGCGAAGTCGACGACCTCCCACACCCAGTCCTCGACGTCCTTCGACGCGAAGGTCGAGAAGACGACCTTCGCCCCGGCCTTGGCCTCGGATCCGTCGTCCCACCGCGCTGCGGAAACCTTCGACATCCAGTGCACGGCGTTGGGCAGGTCGCACACATACGAGGACACGACCGCCACCGGTCGTTCGATCGTCCGCTCGACGGTGACATCCACCTAGGGCCTCCTCGGGACCAGATCAGCTCCAGGACACTGCACCACGATCCTGCCGGCGGGTGCCGAACAGGCCAACGGCCCGGGGTGCGGAACAGTTCCGCGACCCGGGCCGTGACGATCCGTCAGTAGACGCGGACCTCGAGTCGGTCGCCGAGGTCCACCTCGAACTCCGCCCGGCCGGACAGGTCGGCGATCACCGAGCTCACACAGGCCCCGGTCACGGTGTAGGTGCGGCCGGGCTGCAGACGCTCGACGGCCAGGCGGGTGCGGACCGGGCCGTTGCCCGGACGCAGCACCAGGTCCAGCGCACGACCGTCGGTGACAGCCCTGGCGACGAGGACGTCCGGGTATCCGGCACCGGCGAGCACCGGGCCGGAGCGCCACTCCTGCGGCACCCCGAAGGCGAGCAGGTCACGCAGCCCGCTGTGTCGACCGAACCGGCCGAGGGTCGCGTAGGAGTTGGTCCACACCGAGGCGCCCTTGTAGCGGCGCGCGCCGTTCTCCTCAACGGTCGGCTTGGCGTCCAGCGCCTTCTGTCCCGCCTGGGCGTACTCCTCGTCGCCGATCTCCCTGGCCGCCATGACGACGGCGACCTGGGCGAAGGTGTCGTTGCCGAGCTTGTAGTTGCCCGGGTCCAGCCGCGCGGACAGTTGAGTGGGCAGCGAGGCCTGGCCGTCGACGACGCGCAGGTCCTTCCGCCGCAGCAGGTACCAGGTGCGCTGCGCGAGGTCGGGGTACGCGGCGTGCAGCCAGTAGACGGTGTTGACCTGCACCATCGGCCCGGCCCACATGTTCCACGACAGTCCGACGAGCTTGCTGCGCACTCCGATGACCTTGCCGTCGGGGCGGCAGAACTCCTGCTCGAAGGACTGGCGGATCGCGTCACCGCGGTCTGCCATGTAGCGGGTGCCGTGCAGGGTGTCGTGCCCCAGCAGGGTGTTGATCCCGAACATGTTGCAGACGCTGTAGATCCAGTTCGGCTCGCACGGCCACATCGTGAACGCGCACTGGCCGAAGTTGCGGTCGCTGATCCGCGCCAGCGAGGAGAACTCGTACGGGTAGGACTTACCGCTCTTGTGACGGAACGTCAGGGAACCGGGCACGGAGAAGCGGTCGTCGTTCAGCCACTCGTACATGCTGATCTGGGTGCCCCAGTAGCCGGTCAGCATGATGTTGTCCGGCGTCTCGATCGGGTCGCGGCCGAGCTTGAGGTTGCCCCAGGCGTTCTCCTGCGCCCAGTAGTTCCACACCTCGGGCTCGAGCATCTTCTCGATGAGGTTGCGCTGCGCCTCGCCGAGGTACCCGGTGAACGCAGGGGTGCGGGAGAACTGCGCCATCGACAGGCCGTAGCCCAGGGCGTTGATCTGGTACCGGGTGGCACCCTCGCGGAACTCGTCGAGCCGGTCGAAGCCCTTGAACTCACTTGTCGGCTGCAGGGCGAGGTCGAGGTTGGTGCGCAGGTGCGCCAGGTCGTCCGGGCTGCTCTCGGCGACCGGCAGGCGGGTACCCAGCGGGGGCGCGCCGGTGATCAGGAACGGGGTGCGGGCCAATTCCTCGTTCAGCTCGACACCGGTCCTCGCCTGGGCCTGGTGACGCAGCAGGTGCAGGACGGTGAAGCCGACGATCAGGGCCGGCAGCGCGACCATCGCGAAGGCCTGCGCACCGCCCTTGTCGTCGTCGGCGATCGCCCCTGCCCAGGCCGCGGTCCCCAGCCACATGATCGCGGGGGCGAGCACGAAACCGATGGCCCACCAGAGGAACACCCCGAGGAACACCAGCAGCAGGGCGACGGCGAACAGCACGGGGTGGCCGCCGTAGAGGAAGCCACCGCCCGGGAAGGTCAACCCGAGGCCGAAGGCGGTCAGCCCCCGGCCGGCGTCGAGCACCGAGGGCAGGGCGCCGAGCACCCAGAGCACGGCGTAGCCGAGCAGCACGACGCCGATCCGGCGTGCGGTGACGGGCGCGACCGCAGCCACCGGCCGCGGGATCGGGACTGTGGTCCGCAGATCGGTCTCGTGCGGGGCGAAGGTCGTCATGGTGTCCTCACCGTGGTTGCGGTGCGCAGAGGTGACCCGACGGGGACCGGGCCGGAGGAGCGACGGAGCAGGTGGCCCAGGCCGACGGCCAGGACGAGGAAGCCGACCCCGTGCACGAGCACGCTCGCGACGGAGTGGCCGGACGAGCCGGAGTGGTGGTGCCCGGCGGCATGGAATGCGTGGAACAGGTGCATGTCGACAAGGCTCAGCACGGTCCATACGGCACCGGCCGAGGTGAGGACGACTCCGCGGCTGCGCGTGGGCGGCAGCGGGCGTCCGGGGCAGGTCGCGGCACCGATCAGGGCGGCCAGACCGAGGGCGGCGAGGAGTACGTGCCGGGACGTCGGGGTTCCGGACTCCTGCACACCGGTGAGGGAGAGCAGTTCGATGGCCGCGGCGTACACGGCGATCGTGATCGCCGCGGCGCCGAGCAGCATCGCGGTCCACGGCGCCGTGCCCGTGGGCGCTACGGCGAGGATCGGGCCGGTCGGTGCGGGGCGGTCGGCGGCTCCAGGTGCCGGCCGGTAGGCCGGCGGCGCGAAACCGGTCTCGGGCGGGCGCCGGTGCGGGAAGAGCCGGAACCAGGCTCCCCGCACGGCCGCGATCACCATGGCGATCGCGATGCAACAACCCACTGCGAAGCCCCTGAAGAGGTTGGGGTGACCGGCGGGTCAAGCTGAACACTCGGTGCAGAGCGGGTCAAGTCGACCGACCGGCATAGGTCGAACGCATCTGCGCAGGTCAGGGCGCCGGCGCGTCCAAGAGCAGGCTGGCCATCTTCAGCCACAACGTCATGTGGCGGTCGTTGGCGCGGTCATGATCGGTGAAGGTGTAAGTCATCGCGACGCCGCGCATGCTGGTCAGTAAGAGGTCCCGGACCATCGGGAAGCGTTCGTGGCTGCTCAGCCTCGCCCCGTACATCGCCGCGACGACGGAGCGGATCGCGCGGCCCAACCGGTACTCGGCGGGGCGCAGCTCCTCTCCCACCGACGGGTGGGTGCGCGCCATGATCCACAACTCCATCGAGGCCCAGAAGTAGGGCTGGTGGAACTGCTCCCAGAGCAGTTCGGTCGCCCTGCGCAGACGGGCGGCCTCGTCCAGCGAGGTGTGGTCGAAGCCGGCCACGAGGCGTTCCATGTCGGCGAAGCGGGTGGTCGCCAGGTGCTGGGCGGCCGCGACCAGCAGGACGTCGCGCGAGGGGAAGTGATGCAGCATCCGGCCCCGCGAGACGTCGGCCCGCGCCTGAATGGCCAGCGTCGTCGTGGCCACGAAGCCTTCCTCGGCCAAGCACTGGACTGCGGCATCGAGGATCAGCGTCCGGCTGTCCGCCGTCCGTTCCACTCGCGTCCGCCGCGGCGGGCGCCCTGCCGCGCCTTCACAGTCGACAGTCACTGACGACTCTTTCGCATACCCCAAAGTATTCCCCACGAGGCCCACTGCGCTGCGCGCGAGGCCGTTGACAAGTCAGTTCTGACTGTTACTGTCACGTAAAGTACACCCCCATTTGGGTGAGACGTCCCAATTTAAGCCTCAGGTAGCACGAACCGATTTGTGGAGGCTCTATGCGCACCTCTTCCCGGACAACACGACTCGGCGTCATCCCCCTGGCTGTGAGCGCGGCGCTGGTGCTCGCGGCCTGTGGGAGCGGCGGGAGCGCCGACACCGCGTCGCAGACCGAGCCCGCTCCGGCCACCGCGGACCAGCCGGCCGCCACCGATGGAAAGGCCCCGGCAGCGGCGGCTGACCCGGTGACGAAGGCACCCGCGGCGAAGCCCGGTTCGACGACCACGACGACCACGACGGGTACCGGCTCGAAGGTCGCGGACGCGACCAAGCCCACCAAGCCCGCGACCGGCACCAAGGCGGCGAAGGGCTCCGGCGCCGCCAAGAAGGCGACGGGGAACGTCCCGGCGGCCGTCAAGACCGGCGGCATCAGTTCCATCGACAACAAGGCCGAGGCCGCGGAGAACGCCAAGATCGCGGAGCAGAAGGGCGGGGCGACCGACACCGGCGTCACCAAGGACGCCATCAAGCTCGGCACCGTGAACATGCACGGCATGGCGCTGGGCAACGTGCTCGTGACCCCGATGGTCAACGGCATCAAGGGCACGCTGCAGTCGATCAACGACCGCGGTGGCGTGCTCGGCCGACGTCTCTCGGTCATCGACTGCGACGACGGCCCGGGCGAGGTCTCCCGCTCGAAGTCCTGCATCAAGAAGCTCGTCGGCCAGGACAAGATCTTCTCCCTGCTCACCTACTCGAGCTGGGCCTCGGCGTCCGTCCACGACGACCTCAAGCAGTACAAGCTGCCCGCGGTCGGTACCTGGGCCTACTCCCAGACCGAGTGGCAGGACCCGTACATGTTCCCCACGCACATG
Organism: uncultured Actinomycetota bacterium; assembly: GCA_963703165.1. GTDB lineage: Bacteria > Actinomycetota > Actinomycetes > Sporichthyales > Sporichthyaceae > JBQTKD01. The sequence goes on along the minus strand of OY969798.1, from coordinate 4,096,063 downwards.
TCGATGATCCACGAGGCCATGGCCGGCGCTCAATGGGCGAAGAACGTCATCAAGCCCAAGACCTACGGCCTGATCTGCCTGACCAGCCCTGAGATGCAGCTCGCCTGCAACGAGGTCTCCAAGATCATGGACCAATCGGGCTCCAAGCTGGTCAAGAAGTCCGACGTCTCCATCTCCGAGACCTCGATGTCCAGCCAGATCCTCGCGATGCGCGCCGCCAACCCGGAGCACATCATTCATTACGTGATCAACCCGGCGACGATGGCGAAGTTCATGGTCGAGGCCGCGCAGCAGAACTACTACCCGCCCAAGGGCATCTCGGGTAACCACCTCGCGGCTGAGGTGCTCGGCTCGCTGTTCGGCAAGCACCCGACCAACCGCTACTGGACCAACACCACGTACAAGCTGTGGGGCCCGGAGTTCATGGCCACCATGGACAAGTACGCCCGTGGTAACCGTGGCACCAACCATCACATCGTGCAGGCCGGTTACGTCGGCGCGAACATCTTCGCGCAGGCTGCCAAGGCGGTCGGCCCGAACCTGACCCGCGAGCGCCTGATGGCACAGCTCGGCAACGGTGACGTCTACTCCGCCGACGCCTCCCTGGACCAGAGGTTCTCGTGGAAGCAGTCCGAGCGCCAGGGCAACGACTGGAACAAGCAGTGGGGCCAGGGCCGCGAGTTCATGTACAAGTACACGTCCACGAACACGGTCTCCAACCCGGACGGTTCGCCGTCGGGCTTCTCCCCGGACGAGAGCCAGTACGTCATCTACACCTGGAAGTAAGTCGTCTGCTCAGCCCAGCAGCCCCGGCCCTTTTGGGTCGGGGCTGCTGTTCGTCCGGGCGCGGCGACCAAGCCACAGCCGAACCCCACCCGAATTGACCACGTCGACACGCGGTTGGCGGTTTGGCCTCACAAGGGCCTGGGTACCAGGTGCGAGCGGCGGCAGTGCCCGCCCCAAGCAGGTATTTAAGGCGGAACCGGTCCCACATCGGAGTTCCCTTGCACCCTGCGATTGCTGTTGAAGACGCGTGTCGGGTCTACGTGATCGGCCACAACCTGGTCGTCAGCGGCGAGGTCGACCTGTTCAGCGCGCCCCGTCTGGCGGAGGCCATGCGCTCGGCACGCTGGTCCGCCGAGTCACTGCAGGAACCGGTCGACGTCGACCTTTCGCTCGTCACCTACTTCGACGATGCGGGTCTTGCTCCGTTGCTGGACTGCCTCGAGGTCGGACTGCGCCTGCGGTACCGCGCGGGGACCATGGTCGAGAAGTCGTTGGAGGTCGCGGGCCTCGACGAGCACCCGCGGGTTCACCTGGAGCCCAGCGCCGCCTGAGGCGGTCAGGAAGTGGCGGAAGCCGACGAGCTCGGCGATTCCGTCACGTTGGGCGACTCGGTCACGCTCGGGGACTCTGTCTGGGCCGCGGGCTCGGTCGCGCTCGGCGACTCGGTGACGCTCGGTTCCGGTGACGCCACGGGCACCGCCGGAGCGGCGTCCGGCGCGGCCAGGGGAACGTCACGCAGCGAACGCATCGACTCCAGCGCCTTCAGCATCGCCTGCACGGCGGAGTCCAGCGCCGCGGTGGCGTCGGCAGCCGGCAGCGCGTCCTGGGTGGCCCCGGCGAGGAAGCTGCCGGCCTTGGCGGGGAATCCCGCCAAGCGGGCGCCGGCCGTCGTGGCCGCGTCGCCGCCCGCGGAGCCGTAGCCGGCAAGGTCGTCGAGGTACTCCCGCCACAGCGCGATGAACTCCGCCTGCCGGTCCCGGCCGATGCCGGCCCCGACAACCGTGGCCAGCGACTGCGCGTTGACGTCGGCGGCCCGGAACGCGGCATCCACCCGAGGATTCAGCGAGCTGAGTTGACGGGCGTCGGTGTGGACGAAGAACTCCCCCAGCCCGGTGAGGTACGTGCTTTCGGTCAACAGCCCGGCCAGTTCGGCCCGCAGTCCGGCCGCGGCCGAGGAGGGGTCGCCGTCGAGTTCGGAGGCGCGGTCCAACCCGGCCGCCAGGGTCGCGGCCAGGTCCCCCGCCTGGTCGTCGGCGCTGCGCACCTCCTTGAGCGTGTCGCTGAGGTTGTCCGCAAAGCCGTCGAGGGCTGCGGTGAGCCGGGTAGCCGCGAGGACGAAGTCCTTCTGCACGGCGGCGGTGGACAGCACTTCGTCGCTGGCCTCGGACAGGATCTGGCCCAAGGTCTTGGAGTTCGCGAGCAGCGCGGCGCTGGCCGTCTGCCGGGCGCTCGCACCCGCGTCCCCGTCAGGCGCCGCGGCGTAGGCGAGCTCGGCGGTGATGCGCTGGCCCCACGCTGTGGCGAACGGTTCGCGCTGGCGCTCCTCTGCGCGGCCGACGAGGTCAGCCAGCGCCGAGCCGTTGGCCTGCAGGGCGGTGACGGCGGCCGTGGCGAACGGGGACTGCGCGCCGAAGGCATCGTCTGCCCGCGCCGCCAGGACGGTGAGCTGCACGTGCTCGACGAGCACCGCGTTCAGCGCCGCCCGGAGCTCGGCGGCCCCCGAGATCGCCTGGCCCTCCAGCTTGCCCGCGGAGGCCAGACCGGGTGCCAGCATCGCGGCCGTCGCAGGTGCCGTGGCGGCGGCCGCACGCAAGTCGCCGTAGAGCTGCTCGGCGCTCACGGGCGCGGACGTCGGGGTCGCGGGCGGAGGCGCGGCCTTCTCTCCGCCGCCGCAGCCGGCCACCGTCAGCAGCAGCCCGGCGCACCCGACCACGAGCAGGTGCCGGCGGCGCGCCGACCGGACCAACGGAGTACGCATACGTTCATGATCAGCTACGCAAGGCGACGAGGGCCCCGTCTGCGCCAAAATTGTCAGGCGGAGCACAGGACGTTCTCGGCAAAGTAGGGGCATGAGACCCGAAGAAGGACAGATCGTCACGGTCTTCCGATCCCGCCTGATGGACGACGCCAACGAGGCGTACTTCGGGCACGCCGAGCGCATGGCTGCCCTCGCCGACACGATGCCCGGGCTGGTCGAGCGCAAGGGGTTCGTCGCCGAGGACGGTGAACGACTGACCCTGGTGACCTTCGCCGATCGCGCGAGCCACGAGGCGTGGCGGGATCACCTCGAGCACCGCGCCGCCCAGCGCGCGGGCATCGACAGCTACTACGCCGAGTACTCGATCGCGGTCGGCGTGACGGACCACGCCTCCTCGTTCCGGCGGTCCGAGGGGTAGCCGCAATGGCCGGTCGGGCCAAGTTGCCCGCCGTTTCACCCCCGGCTTTGTCCCGCACCGCGATGGTTGGCGCACAGGGGTCTGATCTAGGGTCGGAGGGACGGGCCGCGGAACACAGCGGCCGCACCAAGACGAACAAGGGAGTCCGTCGTGGCCGATGCCAGAATCGCCGCCGCCGTAGCCAGTGCCGCCAGCCCCATGGAAACCACGGGCGCAGCCTTCATGCTTCACCCCGACACCTTCGAGGCCAGCGGAGCCCACGGCTACGAGCACCCGTTCCAGGGTTACTTCGCCGGACGCGGCGGAATGCTCGGCGACATCTCGACCGAGGAACTGACCAAGATCTTCTACAGCTTCCCGCAGGAAGTTGTGGGCATGTTCTGGGAGCCCGGCAAGGCGCTGCACGGCGCCGAGGGCGGATCGGACCGGTACCAGCAGCAGGTTGCCGACTGGGCCGAGAAGCACCTGGCCGGCGTCGACGGTCTCGCTCGCTACGCCGAACTGGGCGAGAAGGTCATCGCCAAGGCCGGCAACGTCGGGGCGGTCTCCTCCGCGTGGGCGAAGAAGCCCCGCAGCTCCTCCCCCGCGGCGCACGCCCTGCAGGTGCTGATGATCCTGCGTGAGCTCCGCGCCGACATCCACTTCAACAGCCTGCGCGGCTCCGGCATCGAGCCGAAGGCGGCGCACCTGCTCAACCAGCCCGGCTTCGCCCCGAACCGCCCCGGCCCCGGCACCGACTACGCCGGCCTGTTCGGCTGGTCCGAGCCGTGGCCGGACGTCACCCCGCTCAAGGGCAAGTGGGACGAGATCGAGGAGGCCACCCAGAAGCAGGTGTCCGAGATCTACGCGTCCGCGCTGAGCGCCGACGAGGCCGAGGAGTTCGCCAAGATCGCGCAGGCGATCAACGCCAAGGCCTGCCCGGCGGCCTGACGCCCCCAGCACGCAGCGACGCCCCGTCCGGTTCTCCGGGCGGGGCGTCGTCGTTCGTCGGGTCGCCGTCAGGCGGTGGCGCCGAGACAGTCGCGCAGCCGGATCAGGCCGTCGCGCATGCGGGTCTTCACGGTTCCGAGCGGGAGCTCGAGGTGCTCGGCGACCTCGCGGTAACTGCGCCCGTTGTAGTAGGCCAACGTGACCGACTCGCGCTGCAGTGCGGTGAGGGACTCCAGGCAGGCGCGCACGGCCTCGCGCTCCAGTTGGGTGTGCACCGTCTCGGCGACCGAGTCGTAGTCCGTCTCGACGTCGCGCACGGCCAGCTTGTGGTGTCGGTCCGCGGTGGCCTGCTCCGAACGCACGCGGTCGACTGCGCGGCGGTGCGCCATCGTCATGACCCAGGCCATGCCCGACCCCTGCGCCGCGTCGAAGCGGGCGGCGTTGCGCCAGACGGCCAGCAGGACCTCCTGCGCGACCTCCTCGGACTGCGCGGGGTCACGCAGCACCCTGCGGATGAGGCCGTACACCGGGGCGGAGAGACGCTCGTACACCTGCGAGTAGGCGTCCTGATCGCCCTTGGCGACCGCCACCAGCAGAGTCTCCAGCGCTTCGACCTGTGCGGCCGTCCCTGCAACGGGATCTCCGGCAATGCGCAGATGTCGCTTCTCCGCCATGCAACTCCCAGGCTCGCCCGCGTGGAGGTGACCACCTCCGATATGCCCGCCCCGCAGTCTCGCTATGCCCGGGCGGGACCTGATTGATTCACAGCCGGAGTGCGTTCACAACCCCCGGCACGGCGACAGACGGGCGGAAAACGCGCTCAGCGGTCGGTTGCCGCCGGTTTCTGGGCGGTCTTCTTCGCGGTCTTGGCCGTCTTCTTCGCCGTTGTGGGCGCAGCACTCGCCTTGGCGGCCCGCTTCGGCTCGCTCTCCGGCGGCGGGGCGATCGACAGCGGAGGCTGCGACTTCGTCACCCCGGACAGCACCGGTGAGGGCTCCACCCGGCGCGGGGCGGCGTCGGCCCCGGAACCGAGCACCCAGGTGCCGACCCCCACAGAGCCGGTGACGACGATGACCGCGATGACCAGACCGGCCCGTGCGACACGGGAGGTCCGTCCGGCGTGCCTGCGGCGCGCGGACTCTTCGGGGGTCATCGGCGATTTCATGGTCGAAGGCAGAGAACTACCGCCAGGAAATAACGCAAGGGGACATGCCCGAGGTTTCCCCCGCGCGATACCGCCGGCGGAGTGAACCTTTGCCAGATGCCCGATTTGTACGCAGGCACGAGGCGCCGCCCAGGAGCCCCCCGCTAAGTTGGCTCGAGGTGCTTGAGACGCAAGGAAACGCACAGAAATGGGAGGCCGCGGTGGGTGTCCGGATCGGTTACAAGGCGTCGGCGGAGCAGTTCGGACCACGCGAACTGGTCGAGTTCGGGGTCGCGGCCGAGCGCTACGGCATGGACAGCGCCGTCGTCTCCGACCACTACCAGCCGTGGCGGCACAACGGCGGGCACGCGCCGTTCTCACTCTCCTGGATGACCGCCGTCGGCGAGCGCACGGAGCGCATCACCCTCGGTACCTCCGTGCTCACCCCGACGTTCCGCTACAACCCCGCGGTCATCGCGCAGGCCTTCGCGACCATGGGCTGCCTGTACCCGAACCGGATCATGCTCGGCATCGGAACCGGCGAGGCCCTCAACGACGTCGCGGTCACCGGCATGGTCTGGCCGGAGTTCAAGGAGCGCTTCGCCCGCATGCGCGAGGTCGTCGACCTGATGCGTCGGCTGTGGACCGAGGACCACGTCGACCACGACGGGGAGTACTACAAGACCGTCGGCGCCACGATCTATGACCGCCCCGAGAACCCGGTCCCGATCTACATCGCCGCCGGCGGCCCCGTCGTGGCCCGTTACGCCGCCCGCGTCGGCGACGGTTTCATCTGCACCTCCGGCAAGGGCATGAAGCTCTACGAGGAGGAGTTGGTCCCCGCTCTGCACGAGGGCCTGGAGAAGGGCGGCCGGACGCCCGATTCGTTGGACCGCATGATCGAGATCAAGCTGTCCTACGACCACGACCCCGAGTTCGCCCTGAACGCCACCCGGTTCTGGGCCCCGCTCGCCCTCACCGCCGAGCAGAAGCACTCCGTGACCAGCTCGCAGGAGATGGAACGCCTCGCCGACGAGCTCCCGATCGAGCAGGTCGCGAAGCGCTGGATCATCGCCAGCAAGCCCGAAGAAGCCGTCGAAGGCATCAAGCAGTACACCGACGCGGGCTTCACCAATCTGGTCATCCACGCCCCCGGCGCGGACCAGATCCGCTTCCTCGAGCAGTTCTCCGCCGACGTCGCACCGAAGCTGCGCGAACTGGGCTGACCTGGCCTTTCGAAGCCGGCCCCGGAGATCTCGGGGCCGGCTTTTCGATGCTTGACTATTATGTATGCATGCATATAAGTTCTTCTCAAGTCGCCTGGGACGTCAGAGAGGGACCGGACATCATGAGCGTGGTCATCACCGTCGCAACGACCGGCCCCATTGCCACCAAGGCCGACAACCCGACCCTGCCGACGCAGCCCGAGGAGATCGCCGACGCGGTCCTCGACGCGTACGAGCAAGGCGCCTCGGTCGCCCACATTCACCTGCGCGACGAGCAGGACCGCCCCACCGCCGATCTGAAGATCGCCGAACGGACGCTGAAACTCATCGAGGAACGCTGCCCGATCCTGGTCCAGCTCTCCACCGGCGTCGGGCTCTCGGTCTCCTTCGAAGACCGTGCCGCCCTGGTCGAGCTGCGGCCGAAGATGGCCACCCTGAACCCCTGCACGATGAGCTTCGGCAACGGCATTTTCCTCAACCCGCCCGCCGACGTGCAGCGCCTGGCCGCGCGCATGCAGGAACTCGGCGTGAAGGCCGAACTCGAGATCTACGACCTCGGCCACATCGACGCCGCACTGCGACTGCGCGACCTCGGCCTGCTCCCCGACCCGCTGCAGTTCTCCGTCGTGCTCGGCGTGCAGGGCGGCGCCGCGGCCACCGCGGCGAACCTCGTCGAGATCCAGCGCCGCCTGCCCGAGGGCTGCGTCTGGCAGATCATCGCGATCGGTCGCAACAACCTGAACCTGACCGCCATGGGCCTGGCGATGGGCGGCAACGCCCGCGCCGGCATGGAGGACACGCTCTACCTCGGCAAGGGCCGCCCCGCGAACGGAAACCACGACCTCGTGGCCCGCGCCATCGCGGTGGCTCGCGACCTCGACCTCGACATCGCGACCGTCGAGGACACCGTCAAGCAGCTCTCGCTGCCGTCCTGAACTGTCCCGCCCCGTCCCGCACGACGCAGTCCCTCGTCCCGGAGGTTTCAGGTGTCCGATCTCGTCGATCTGACGATGGATGGTCAGGTGGCCGTCCTCTCCATGCAGTCACCGCCGTACAACCTGCTCGACGAGCCGATGTGCCGACAGTTGCTCGCCGCGCTGATCGAGACCGAGAACCTCGGCGCCCGGGCGATCGTGCTGCGCAGCGGCATGCGGCACTTCTCCGCCGGCGCCGATCTGGACACCATGCTCCCGGAGGCCTCCAAGGAAGGCGTCCTGGACTGGGGCCTGGTCGACCTCCTCGACGCGTTCCGCAATCACCCGCTGCCGATCATCGCCGCGGTGCACGGCGTGTGCGTGGGCGGCGGCTTCGAGTTGGCGCTCGCCTCGGACCTGGTCATCGCCACCGAGTCGGCGAAGATCGGCTGCGTCGAGGTGACCGTCGGGCTGCACCCGTTGATGGGCGCGATCCAGCGCATCACGGAGCGGGCCGGCGCCGCTCGTGCCGCCGAGATGGCGATGCTCGGCCGCCGCTACGACACCGCGACCCTCGAGCGTTGGAACATCATCAACCGCGTCGTCCCGGACGCGGAACTCGAGACCGCGGCCGGTGTCCTGGCCCAGGAACTGGCGCACGGCCCGACGGTCGCGCACACCGCGACCAAGCGGCTGATCGCGCTCGCCGCGTCGAAGGGCGTGGAGGCCGCCGACCACGGCATGGCCGAGCTGCAGAAATCGATCTACCTCTCCGCGGACTTCCGGACCGGCGTCGAGTCCTACAAGAACAAGGGCGTCGGCATGGCGCGCTTCGAGGGGCGCTAGCCATGACCCTCCCCCTCTCGGGCCTGCGGGTCGTCGACTTCTCCCGCGTGCTGGCCGGGCCGCACTGCGCGAAGCAACTGCTCGACCTCGGCGCCGACGTCATCAAGATCGAGCCGCCGCCCGGCGACCTGTCCCGCAAGTCGTTCCCGAACACCGGCGCGATGTCCGGGTACTACGCCCAGCACAACGCCGGGAAGCGGAACCTGTCGATCGACCTACGCGTGGCCGGTGCACGTGAGGTCGTGCTGGCCCTGTGCGAGCGCGCCGACATCATCGTCGAGAACTTCCGCCCGGGCGCGCTGAACGCATTCCAGCTCGGTTACGAGGACATCCGCGCGGTCAACCCAGGCGTGATCTACGTGTCTGTCTCCGGCTACGGCCAGCACGGCCGCTGGAGCTCTCGCATGGCTTACGCCCCGACGGTGCAGGCCGAGGCCGGGCTCACCAGGATCACCAACGCGCAGTTCGACCGCGAAGGCGCTCGTCTGCGAAGTGACTCCCTGTCACATGCCGATGTATACACCGGCCTGCACGCCACCATCGCGGTTCTGGCGGCCCTGCAGCACCGCGCCGAGACCGGCGAGGGTCAGTACATCGACGTGGCGATGGCCGCGGTGATGATGTCCATCAACGAGCGGACGCACGTCGAGTTGAGCGATGAGGAACTCGGCGCCGAGGTGCCCATCCTCGGGGCGCACGACGGCCCGTTCTTCCGCGGCCCCGACGGCGAGATCTTCGCCAGCCCGATGAGTCTCGTCGGGTCCATGAGCTTCCCGTTCTACCTGGCCGCCATGCGTCGCGCCGACCTGGCCGACGACCCGCGCTTCACCACCCCCGAAGCACGGTTGGCCCACCTGGACGAACTGCACGCGATCATCCAGGACTGGATCTCCACCTTCTCCGACATGGCCTCGCTGGACGCCCAGTTCGACGAGGCCAAGATCGCCACCGGTCAGGTCCGCAGCTTGCGGGAACTGGCCGAGAGCGAATGGGCGGACGAGTGGGGTGCGGTACGCACCGCATCCGACCGCGCCGGCGGCGAGTACCGCCTCCCCGGCCGCCCCTGGCACTTCAGCGCCGCCAAGGACCTCCCGCCCGACCCGCAAGCGCTGCCCGCCCTCCAGGGCGAGCACAACCGCGCGGTCCTGCGTGAGCTCGGCCTCGACGAGGCCGCGATCGATGCCCTGGTGACGTCCGGCGCCCTGATCGAGCCGGCCCGCCCCTCCTGACCTATCCCTGCACGAGTCCGTGGACCCGATGTCCATGGGCGTCCCTGCAACGTCCCGAAATGGAGCCTGAGCCATGCCCCTGTGGAAGATCTACCACCCCGCCGGCGCCTACACCCCGGAAGACAAGAAGGGCTTCTCCGCCGCCGTCACCAGCATGTACGCCAAGGTGCCGATCCCGGAGTTCTACGTCGTCTGCATCTTCGAGGACATGCCCGAGAACACCGTCTACGTCGGCGGTGAGGTCGACAACAACTTCGTCCGCATCAAGGTCGACCAGATCGCGCGCACCATGGCCGGCGGCATCGTGCGCGAGTGGTGGGTCCACACCCTGGACAACCTCTACGCCCCGTGGGTCCGCGACCGCGGCTACAACTGGGAACTGTCCATCGACGAGACGCCGTTCGACCTATGGACGCTGCAGGGCGAGATCCCGCCGCCGTTCGAGTCCCAGGGCGAGGCGCGCTGGATCTCGGAGAACAAGGCCTCCCCAGTCTCTGAGGCCGAGAAGCTCCCGCCGCACGCCAAGATGTTCAACCGCGGCGTGTACACCGAATAGAACCACCCGCACCATCCAGGACCTCGGGTCAGCGCGCCCACCGGCGGCCGACCCGGGGTCCTCGTGCTTTCCGCTGCGGGATGACGTCCCTCAGCGGTACGTGTCAGCCCGCAGCAGGGCTGACAAGGGCGGCTACGGGATGACATCCCGTAGCCGAGGAGCCCGCTCAGCTCGGGTCGGGGAGTTCCGGGTGGGCGCCGTCGGAGTGGCCCTCGGGGAGCGGGGGGAGCTCGTGGGCCTTCTCGTACTCGGTCAGCATGGCGATGCGGCGGATGTGTCGGGCGTCCTCGGAGAACGGGGTGTCCAGGAACGCGGCGACGAAGGCGATGGCCTCCGCCGTGGTGTGCTGACGGGCGCCGAGGCTGATCACGTTGGCGTCGTTGTGCTCGCGGGCGAGCTTGGCGATCTCCTCGGACCACACCAACGCCGCGCGGACGCCGGGCACCTTGTTGGCCGCGATGGCCTCGCCGTTGCCGGAGCCACCGAGCACGATGCCCAGGCTGTCCGGGTCCGCGGCGGTGCGAGCGGCCGCGCGGAGCACGAACGGCGGGTAGTCGTCCACGGCGTCGTACCAGTGCGGACCGCAGTCCACAGGCTCTTCGCCGCGCTCCTCCAGCCAGGCCAGAAGCTGGTCCTTGAGCTCGAAGCCGGCGTGGTCGGATCCCAGATAGACGCGCACAGGGCCTGAGTTTGTCAGGAACCGATACCCCGGGTCGAAACGGGCGTCGCGTGGCACGATGACCCGGTCAGTTCGAACACCTTTGGCCGGCCGCGCGGCGCCGGGTCGGTCGCACTTTCCCGACCCGGCGACGCGCGCGGCCCGACCAACACAAACATGGGGGCTCCACGTGCCAGGCAAGAACCTCACTCGTGACGAGGCGGCCGCGCGCGCGGACAGCCTCGACGTGCGCGCCTACACCGTCGAGCTGGACCTGACCGGGGACGGGCCGACGTTCCGTTCGACGACCGTCATCGGTTTCTCGGCGCACGAGGCCGGCGAGACGTTCATGGACCTCATCGCCCCCGAGGTCCACGAGATCACGCTCAACGGGCGCAATCTGGACCCGGCCACGCACTTCGACGGCGTGCGGATCAAGCTCGCCGACCTCGACTCGGACAACACTCTGCGGGTCGTCGCGGACTGCGCCTACATGAACTCCGGCGAGGGCCTGCACCGGTTCATCGACCCGGTCGACAAGCAGACCTACCTCTACACCCAGTTCGAGGTCGCCGACGCCCGCCGGGTCTTCGCCTGCTTCGACCAGCCCGACCTCAAGGCCACCTTCCAGCTGACGATCCTGGCCCCGCACGACTGGGCGGTGTTCTCCAACGCCGAGACCCCGGCACCGCGCGAGGTCGCCGGGCGCATCGACGCCAAGGCCTGGGCCTTCGACGCCACTCCCCCGGTGTCCACCTACATCACCGCGTTGGTCGCCGGCGGGTACCACGTCGAACGCGACGTCTACCGCCGCGGCGACGTCGAGATCCCGATGGCCGTCGCGTGCCGCCAGAGCCTGGCCGGGCACCTGGACGCCGGGGAGATCTTCGACGTCACCAAGCGCGGCTTCGACTTCTTCCTCGAGCTGTTCGACTGCCCTTACCCGTTCACCAAGTACGACCAGCTCTTCGTCCCCGAGTACAACGCCGGTGCGATGGAGAACGCCGGTTGCGTGACGATCCTGGAGGACTACGTCTTCCGCTCCAAGGTCACCGACGCCACCTACGAGCGTCGCGCGGAGACGATCCTGCACGAGCTCGCGCACATGTGGTTCGGCGACCTGGTCACCATGCGCTGGTGGGACGACCTGTGGCTCAACGAGTCCTTCGCGACCTACGTCTCCGTGCTCGCGCAGGCCGAAGCCACCCGCTGGGCCAACGCCTGGACGACCTTCGCGAACGTCGAGAAGGGCTGGGCCTACCGCCAGGACCAGCTGCCCTCGACCCACCCGATCGTGGCCGACATCAATGACCTCGAGGACGTCGAGGTCAACTTCGACGGGATCACCTACGCCAAGGGCGCCTCGGTGCTCAAGCAGCTGGTGGCCTACGTGGGTCGGGAGAACTTCTTCGAGGCTATCCGGCGCTACTTCGCCCGCCACGCCTGGGGAAACACCACCCTGGCGGATCTTCTCGCTCTGCTCGAGGAGACCTCCGGGCGTGACCTGAAGTCCTGGTCCCAGCTCTGGCTGCAGACCGCCGGGGTCAACACGCTGCGCCCGGAATACACCCTCGACGCCGACGGAAATTTCGCGACGTTCGACATCACGCAGACCGCCATCGAGGCGTACCCGACACTGCGTCCGCACCGGATCGCTGTCGGACGCTACGACCTGACGGACGGTCAGCTGATCCTCCGGGACAGCACCGAGCTCGACATCGACGGGGCGAGCACCGAGGTCAAGGCCCTGATCGGCACCAGGTCGGCGGACCTGATGCTTCTCAACGACCAGGACCTCACCTACGCCAAGATCCGCCTCGACCCTCGGTCGCTGTCCACCGTCGGACGCCACATCGGCGCGATCGGGGACTCGCTGCCCCGCACCCTGTGCTGGTCCGCGGCCTGGGACATGACCCGCGACGCGGAGCTCCCCGCACGGGAGTACGTCGAGCTGGTGCTGCGCGGGATCAGCGCGGAGACCGACATCGTCGTCGAGCAGGCCCTGCAGCGTCAGGCCATCGGCGCGCTGCACTCCTTCGCCGACCCGGCCTTCCGCGACACCGGACTGCGCCGCCTCGGCGAGGCGTCGCTGGAGTACATGCGCGCGGCCGCACCCGGCAGCGACCGCCAGCTGGCCTGGGCCCGCACCTTCGGCTCGGTGGCCCGCGGTGAGGACCAGCTCGCGGTCATCGCCGCGATGCTCGACGGCGCCGAGACCGTCCCCGGCCTGACCATGGACGCCGAGATGCGCTGGCACCTGCTGCGCCGCCTGGTGACCTGCGGGACCGCCGCCGACGCGCAGATCGACGCCGAACTCGACCGCGACGACACCGCCGCCGGGCGACGCTACGCCGCCGGCGCCTTCGCGGCCCGCCCGACCGGGCGCGCCAAGGAGGAGGCCTGGACCTCCGTCATGGTCGACGACTCGCTGCCCAACGCGATGCTCAACGCCGTCATCGGTGGGTTCGCCCAGGTCGAGCAGGAGCACCTGCTCGAACCGTTCGTGGAGCGCTACTTCGCAGCTCTGCCGCAGATCTGGGCCGACCGGACCAACAAGATGGCGCAGAACATCGTCGTCGGCCTGTACCCCGGTTACCGGATCGATCAGGCGACGGTGGACCGCACCGACGCCTTCCTCACCTCCGGCGACCACCCACCCGCTCTGCGCCGCCTGCTGCTGGAGAGCCGCGACGGCATCGAGCGCGCCCTCCGCGCCCGGGAGTGCGACAGAGCGGCCGGCTAGAGGCCGGAACGTCGGCCCAGCAGTAGAAAGGGAACTGGTGGGGCGCTTTCGGCGCCTCACCCATCTCACCCGTCTCGCTCTCTACCGCACAGCCGTCGGCCGACACCCCCGAGGGAGTGGCCGTGGGCGCCCAGGTCAGTGCTGGGTGTGCAGGGACTGTGGGTGGCGGGCGTGTTCGGCCAGCTGCTGCAGGCCTTGGACGATGCCGCCGACGAGGTTCCCGGCGGCGAAGGCGGAGGTCATGGTGAGGGCGGCGAGGGTGCAGGAGCGGTCCGGCAGCCAGCGCTTGGCGCGGCCGCCGGTGACGATCTCCAGGTGACGACCGGCCGGGTCGACGAACACGAGGATGGACTCGGCCGCCTCGGCGCCGAGTTCGGCGTGGCGACGCTTGGCGTAGGCACGGGGGGCGCCTTCGGCCGCGCCGATGTAGAGGGAGAAGTTCAGCCCGCTCTGGCGCTGGGCGCGCTGGATCGCGCGGACGATCTCGTCGCGCTGACCCGACGAGAAAGCTGAGTCACCAGCGAGCACTGGACCCGCCGCCGTCTCCACCATCGTCCTCACCGCCGTCCGCGCCCGAGGACATCACGCGCCCGGTCAGCGCCTGCTGCTCGCCGTGGCCCGCCATTGCGGGATCGGCACCGGATTCGAGCTCCGGGCCGCCGTACCACTCGGGCTGCGCGTCCCACGGCTTGGTGCTCTTGCCCTTGAGCATCGAGGGCAGCACCGTCAGCAGCGAGATCAGCAGCATGAGGCCGACCGGGATCGCCCCGAACCACATCAAGGCCTCGAGCTTGGACATCTGGTCGCCCGGGTCGTCGCCGTCGTCGCGCTCCAGCGCGGCGACCGGAGCGGCCAGGGCCACACCGAGAACGACCATGCTCATCAGCGACGCCCCGAGGGCGCCGACACGGGCGGCATTACGCGGGTGGGCGCGGCGAAGGCCCCGGGTGCTGGTCACGGGGCACAGATTAGCGAACCGCGCGCGCGGCCCCTACGGCTCACCTGCTGCGATACGTCACAGCCGCGCGGAACAGCGCGGTGAGTTCGGCCACCTGCTCGGAGTCCATGAGGTCCGCGAGCCGCACCAGCCTCCGCTCGGCGTCCACCAGGGGGTACTGCCAGTTCGGGTACTCCTGGTGTGTGCCGGGCTGATTGTGGGTGCGCCGGTCCCCGGCCGCGTCGGCCAGGGCGACCCCGCGCAGCAGGCACGGGGTCCGGGACAGGAACTCGTGCAGCGCGTGGACCATCGCGTCGATCGAGCCGACGTCGCCGATCTCCCCGCCGCGTTCGATGCCCAGGTCGTCGAGCAGGGCGCGCCACTGGGCCAGCTCCTCACGCAGGCCCGACCACTCCTTCTCCACCGGCACACTGAGCAGCCCGAGGCGGTTGCGCAGCGCGACGTGCTCCCCGGCGAGGTACCCGCGGGTGGGCGGTAGGTCGTGGGTCGTGACGGTGCCCAGGCACAGCTCGCGCCACTGCTCGGGGCGCAGCGGCCCGGCGGCGTCGCGCTCGAACCACAGGATCGAGGTGCCGAGCATGCCGCGCTCACGCAGGTAGTCCCGCACCCACGGCTCGACGGTGCCCAGATCCTCCCCGATCACCACGGCGCCGGCCCGAGAGGCCTCCAGCGTCAGGATCCCGACCATGGCCTCGTGGTCGTAGCGCACGTACGTGCCCTCCGAGGCCTTCGCCCCGGTCGGCACCCACCAGAGCCGGAACAGGCCCATCACGTGGTCCACGCGCAACCCGCCGGCGTGCCGCAACGCGGTGCGCAGCATGTCCCGGTACGGCGCGTACCCGGCCTCGGCCAGCTGCCGGGGCTTCCACGGCGGCTGGCTCCAGTCCTGGCCGTAGTGGTTGAACGCGTCCGGCGGTGCCCCGACGGAGACCCCGATGGCCAGGACCTCCTGCAGGCCCCACGAGTCGGCCCCGTTCGGGTGCACGCCGACGGCGAGGTCGTGGATGACCCCGATCGGCATCCCCGCGGCCTCGGCCGCCTCGGCTGTCGCGGTCAACTGTTCGTCGAGTTGCCACTGCATCCAGGCGTGGAAGTCCACCCGGTCGGCGAGGCGGGTCCGCTCCGCGGCCACCGCCGGCGTCGCCGGGTTACGCAGATCGACCGGCCACTGCAGCCAGTCCGGGCCGTGTGCCTCGGCCAGGGCGCACCAGGTCGCGAAGTCGAGCAGACCGATGCCTTCCCGCACGCGGTAGGCGTCGTAGACCGTCTGGCGGTCCGGGCTACGCCCGGCAGCGTGGACCAGTTCGAGGGCCTCGCGCTTGGCCGTCCACACCGCGTCGCGGTCGATCAGGTCGTCCGGTCCCCCGGCCTCGGCGAATCGCATGGCCAACTCGGCGACCCGCGCCTTACCCGCCGTCGCCAGGCGGGCGACCTCCGGCAGTGCGGTGATCGACAGGTAGAGCGGGCTGACGAACCGACGGGTCACCGGCAGATACGGCGACGGCTCGATCGGGAGCAACGGGTCGGAGGCGTGCAGCGGGTTGATCAGGACGAACCCGGCCTCGAGGTCACTCCCGGACCAGGACAGCAGTGCCTTCAGGTCGGCGAGGTCGCCGAATCCCCAGGACGACTCGGTCAGCACCTGGTAGAGCTGCGTCATCCACCCCCAGGTCTGACCCTGCATCAGAACCTCGGGCAGTTCGAGGTGCGAGGGCACCACGACCATCGTGGTCTGCGCACTCACCTCGCCACTGACCGCATGCAGCGTGTGCCACCCCAGGGGCAGGTCGGTGGGCAGCTCGAAGGTGGCCTCACCGATCAGCCCCCCGTCGAGGTTGACCGGGTCCACCCAGCGGTCGAGTTGGCGCAGGTCGAAGCGGGGGGTCGAGTCCTCCAGCTCCAGGTGCACCGTCACCGGGTCGCCGTGCGGGACGTGCACCCAGAAGGTGGTCGGCGACGGGTCGTCGATGCGGCGCACCAGGCAACCGGGAAGCATCCGGCGCCACCGGTCGGCGTGCAACTCGGCGAGCGCCGCCCCCGCGGCCGTGTCGTCGGAGGCGTCGACCCCCAAGGACTCCAGGACCGCGATCACCGTCTCGCTGGGGACGGCCACGTACTCCCCGCGCCAGTCCCAGTACTCGGTGGCCACGCCGTGAGCGGTCGCCAGGGCGATCAGGTTCGCAGACAGTTCAGCCACGTCGCTGATCCTGCCCCACAACTGCCGCTGTAGGTCGCCCGGGCTGGACGAGCGTCAAGCAGAAGCTTCGTCCACCAGCCCGTGGCCGGTGAGGTAGGGCAGCCAGCGTGGGTCACTGCGCCCGGTGCCGAGGATCCTCCAGACAGAGCCTGTCGGGGCCTTCGGGGCCGGGCGCACCCCCCAACCGAGCTCATGGATGTGGCGGTCACTCTTCGTGTGATTGCACCGCCGGCAGGCCGCCACCACGTTCTCCCACACGTGCTCTCCCCCGCGGCTGCGTGGAATGACGTGATCGACGCTGGTCGCGACGCCGCCACAGTAGACACACCGCCCTCCGTCCCGCGCGAAGATCGCGCGGCGGGTCAGTGGAATCCCGGTCCGGTAGGGCACGCGAACGAAGCGGGTCAGCCGGACGACGGCGGGCAGCGGCAGCGTGCAGTGGGAGCTGTGCAGCACCGCGCCCGATGCCTCGACGGTGACGGCCTTCTCGTTCAGCACGAGCACGAGCGCGCGGCGTGCGGACACGACGCACAGCGGTTCATACGTCGCGTTGAGGACCAGGGCGTGGCCCACGGCCGTTCTCCTCGTGCGATCGCTCCGGCGCTCCAGACGCGCCCTGGGCGTCGCGCTCGGTGTGTCAGTCACAGTGTGTGTGACGAGGGGCACTTTCGGCCAGGAAAATTCCGGTTACCGAATCGCGTGGCCCCATTCGGACGCTCCCGAGCAGGTCAACCGGCCTCCGCGGGCGCCAGGCCATAGGTTTGGCCCCATGCGACCGAGCTACCCCGCCGCCGAGCGCCAGGACATCGTCGACGACCTCCACGGACACCGGGTGCCCGACCCGTACCGCTGGCTGGAGGACCCCGAGAGCGCGTCGACCGAAGCGTGGTCGACGGCGCAACGGGAGCTCTTCGAGGCCCACCGCAGCACCTGGCCGGGCGCCGACGCGCTGCGGACCCGCCTCACCGAGCTGCTCGGCGCCGGAGTGGTCAGTCCGCCGTCGTGGCGGGGCGACCGTCAGTTCTTCATGCGCCGGGTCGCCGAGCAGGAGCACGCGGTGCTGCTGACCGTCGACCCGTTCGATCAGGGTGGCGGCGAGCGGGTGCTGATCGACCCGATGGAGCTCGACCCGACCGGCCTGACGACGCTGGATGCCTGGCAACCGTCCAAGGACGGCAGGCTGCTCGCCTACCAGGTCTCCGAGGGCGGCACCGAGGAGTCGGTGCTGCGGGTCATGGACGTCGCCACCGGCGAGCTCGTCGACGGCCCGATCGACCGGGCCCGCTACTCCCCCGTCGCCTGGCTGCCCGGCGCCAAGGCGTACTACTACGTCCGCCGCCTGCACCCGGACCTCGTCCCGGAGGGCGAGGACCAGTACCACCGCCGGATCTATCTGCACACCGTCGGCACCGACCCCGACACCGACGTGCTCATCTTCGGCGAGGGCCTGGACAAGACCAACTACTACAGCGCCTCGGTCAGCCGGGACGGTCGCTGGCTCGCGGTGACCGCGAACGCCGGCACCGCGCCGCGGAACGACCTGTGGCTGGCGGACCTGTCGCTCGCCCCGATCGAGCGACCGCAGTTGAGCGTGGTCCAGCAGGACGTCGACGCCTCCACGGGGGTGGAGATCGGCCGCGACGGTCGCCTCTACGTGTTCACCGACCTCGACGCCCCCCGCGGGCGGCTGTGCGTGACGGACCCCGCCCGGCCGACCTCGGAGCACTGGACCGACCTGATCCCTGAGGACCCCGAGGCGGTGCTCGACGGGTACGCGATCCTCGACGGCCCGGAACTCGGCGACGCCCCGATCCTGTTGTGCGCGTGGACCCGCCACGCCGTCAGCGAGATGACCGTCCACGATCTGCGCGCCGGCGCCCGCCGTGGTGCGGTGCCGCTGCCCGGGCTGGGCTCCATCGGCGGCGTCAGCGAGCGCCCGGAAGGGGGGCACGAGGCGTGGTTCGGCTACACCGACCACACCACCCCGTCGTGCGTGTACCGCTACGACGCCCGCACCGACACCGTCACGGAGTGGGCGCAGGCCCCGGGCCGGGTCGAGGTCCCCGCGGTGACCACCGAGCAGATCACCTACCTCTCCGCCGACGGCACCGAAGTGCGGATGTTCCTCATGTACCGCACGGGTGCTGACGCCGCGTCAGCCGGTCCGCGGCCGCTGACGCTCTACGGCTACGGCGGCTTCGGCATCTCCCTGACGCCCGCGTTCTCGGCCGGGATCCTGGCCTGGGTCGAGGCCGGCGGCGCCTACGCGGTCGCGAACCTGCGCGGCGGCGGCGAGGAGGGCGAGGGCTGGCATCGCGCCGGGATGCTCGGCGTCAAGCAGAACACCTTCGACGACCTGCACGCCGGTGCGCAGTGGCTCATCGACAACGGCTGGACCACCCCGGCCCAGCTGTCCATCGCCGGTGGCTCCAACGGCGGACTGCTCGTCGGTGCCGCGATGACCCAACGCCCCGACCTGTACGGGGCCGTGGTCTGCTCGGCACCCCTGCTGGACATGGTCCGCTACGAACTGTTCGGCCTCGGCGAGACGTGGAACGAGGAGTACGGCACCTCGGCGGACCCGGAGGAACTCGGCTGGTTGCTCGGCTACTCCCCCGTCCACGCGGTGCGGGAAGGCACCGAGTACCCGGCGCTGCTGCTCACCGTCTTCGGCAACGACACCCGCGTGGACACCATGCACGCGAAGAAGTTCTGCGCCGCTCTGCAGCACGCCAACGCCGCCGACACCCCGATCCTGATCCGCGACGAGGCCGAGGCCGGGCACGGTGCCCGGGCGCTGAGCCGCTCCGTCGAGGTCAGCGTCGACTCCATGACCTTCGCCGCCGTGCACACCGGCGGCCTGGACTTCTGATGTCGCTGCTCGCCGTCGATCCGACGCCGGCCCCTGAGGTGAGCACGTTGTCGGGCGTCGTGGTGAATCCGGCGCGGGTGGGCCCGCGGTGTTTCGAGGACGCACGAAGCTCTCTGTGCAAACGGATCTACGACTGGACCGACAACGAGTGGTTCGCGGAGAACTCGAACTGGTTGATCGCCCGCCCGGCCAAGATTCTGGTGATCATCGGAATCGCGGTGGTGGTGCGCTGGTTGACCCATCGCGCGATCCGCCGCATCTGTGATCGCGCCATCAGCGGGACCGGGTCACTCGCCCTGGGTCGCGGCGGGGCTGGAGCGAACGCCCGGGTGAGTCTGCGGCGGCGAGCCGCGACGCTGGGTTCGGTCCTGGAAAGCCTGTCCACCACGGTGATCTTCACCATCGCCCTGCTCACAGTCATGGCTGAACTGACCTTCAACATCGCGCCGCTGATCGCCAGTGCCGGCATCGTCGGCGTGGCCATCGGCTTCGGGGCGCAGGCTCTGGTGAAGGACTTCCTGTCCGGCATCTTCATGATCCTGGAGGACCAGTTCGGCGTCGGCGACGAGGTCGATCTCGGCGTACTCGACCTGGAAGGCACTCAAGGAACAGTGGAATCGGTCGGGCTCCGGATCACCAGCGTTCGGGGCCAGGACGGAAAGCTCTGGCATGTCCGCAACGGCGAGATCATCCGGGTCGGGAACAGCAACCAACCGCCGGCCCGGCCCTCTCCACCGATCCCGGAGGGAGAGGCGAGCAGATGACCTTCCAAGGAGTGCCCGCCGGCTACTACGAGGCCGTTGGCGGGGATGAGTTCTTCGAGAAGCTGATCCACCGCTTTTACGAGGGCGTCGCTGCCGACGAGGTGCTGTCCGCGATGTACCCGTCGCAGGACATGGCCGGAGCCGAGGAGCGCCTGCGCATGTTCATGCAGCAGTACTGGGGCGGTCCCGGTACCTACTCCGAGCTGCGCGGCCACCCGCGCCTGCGCATGCGCCACCACCCGTTCACGATCACGCTGTCCGGCCGCGACCGCTGGCTGGCCTGCATGCGCGCCGCCGTCGACTCCATGGCCATGGACCCCGAACTCGAACGCCCGCTGTGGGCGTACCTGGAGATGGCCGCGCACTCGATGATCAACGCCCCGGGCCACTGATGCCGGTGTAGCGACGCCGGGCCGGAGAAACCAGCCCGCCAGGTCTCTCGGCCCGGCGTCGCCGTCCGGGGCGTTCGGGTGCCCCGGTGCGGAACTTCACTGCGTCGCGGTCACTGTGGTGTCCAGGACGCAGTCAGGCCCGCCGAATTCGTTCGGCCGGTATTCCTCGGCATCGCCGTCGACGACCCACTGGCCGACATCGGTGAGGAACCGGTAGTGATACCGGCGCCCGCGGAGCACCGCGACCGTCACCGACAGCCGGCCGTCACGTTCCACCAACGGGTTCACTGACGGATTCCAGTCGTTGAAGTCACCCACGACGCTGATCCTGCGACCGTCGAAGGGCTGAGCGCGCAGCGAGAACGTCACCTCGACGACCTGCTGATCCCGCGCGGCTCGTCGCGAGATGGCCATGATCGCCTCCCGCCCGACGTGGTCGGCCCAGCGTGCGGGGCAGGTTGCGAATCGATGCGACGCAGGCTCGCCAACTCCACCAACGCTGCCCGCGCGTTGGACCGCGAGCGCGCGTTCACCGGGGCGCTCAGCACCCAGGCGAGGAAACCCGCGCAGGCGCGGGCGTCGATAGGACCCCTGGCAGTCAGGCCGGACACCGCTTCGCTCCCGTTGAGACGCCGACGGAAATCCGTCCGGGGTCCGGGGACGAAGATCTCCAGACTCCTCCGCGCGACGGAGTGAGTCAAACCCCACTGCGCGTGGTCGGGGTCCCGGGTCACTGACCGGCGCCTTCGGCGGGACCAGTCGCAGTTGCGGTGCAGTTCATGCAGCTACCTCAACCCGTCACCGCGCCTCCGATGACCATCGCCGCGGCGATAAGAACCACGACGCAGATCCGCGCGCCGCGCAGGCCGCCGTGGCCCCACCGCGGAGCGGGGCGACGGCCGAGCCGCGGATCACGGAGAACTCGGCGACTCGTACAGCTTGGGCCGCCCTCGCGGGCCGACTGCCTACTTCGCGGTGACCGGTACGGCGGTGCGCCGCCGCACCGAGTAGAGCCCGTAGAGCAGTCCCACACCCATGAGGCCGCCCACGATGCCCAGAATCATGGGCATCTTGCTGCTACCACCCTCGCCGCTACCGGCGACCAGGAACGCGGTCTGACCGGCGACGAGATCCGCATTCCACTGACCGTCGAAGGGCAGCACGGGCTCCGAACCCGGCACCGCGCGCACCTTCAGCGCAAGGGTGATGGGCCCAGGCTTCGCGCTGGGCAACATGCCCTCGAAGACACCGGGTACTCCGCCCGCGGCCATCGAGATCGCCTTCGCCGTCGCCGGATCCCCGACGAACGCCGTCACCTTGGATCCGCGGATCGGAGCCCCGGAGTCGTTGTCCGTCAGCGTGGCCCTGGCGTGCCACATGTCGCCCGACGGCTCCACGCTCAAGCTACGGACCAGCACGACGGCACGGCCGCCGCTGTGTGCAGCAGCCGGCACCGCGGATGCAATCAGTCCCAGCAATCCCCCCAGCAACGTGACCAGTGCAGTGAGGGCCGCCGTCCGGCCGCGAGAACGAGTTCGATCGCCGCTAATTCGAATCATTGGATTCAGCCTCCAGAACGGATGATCGCCGCCGCCGCGGCCATCTCGATGAGTTCGTGCATGTACTTCAGACCGGTCACCGCGGCACCGATCGCCCCGGCGCCGATGATGAGCACCGTCACGCATGCCCACAGGGTGCGCGAGCTGACCCCCGCCTGTGCCCCAGTACGCCGCTGCGCCTTAACGGAGGTCCGCCTGACCGAGGCGACGGCACCGGCGGCCACCGCGACATCGTCGTCGTGCAGGACGTGGCCCTCGGAATCGAAGTGGACGCCCTTCGACCACATGTCGTCGTCGTCCTCGCGGTCCAAGCCCTCCGAGTCCTGCGACTTCTGCGCCTGGCGACCGGCCTCGAGCATGAGGATCACCGAGGCGGCGGCCATCAACCCGAATACGACGATCTTGGCGTAGAGGACCAGGAAGTATTTCTGCGCGTAGGGCAGATTCCCGAGTTGTTCCCAGGCGGAGAATGAGAACGCGTTGGTGGAGAACGGCGCCTCGTAGGCGGTCTTGGATCCGAGCAGGTACAGCCCGGTCCCGAGGGTCGCACCGAAGGTGGCCCACAGGGAGCTGTTCAGCAACCCGCGGCGCACCTCGAGGGTGTGCAGCGCGAGCACCGACAACATCCGACGTAGTCGCGGAACCGCGAGGAAGGCCAGGGCCGCGGCCAGCAGCATCCACAGAGTTGCCATCACCACGTGGAACTGCAGCAGGAACACCTCGAAGGTGCTTCCGGTGACGACGTACTTGATGCCCTTGGATTCGTTCCCGAGCTTCAGTGCGTCGGTGAAGTTCAGGACGACGTCCTTCTGGGCTATCAACTGCTGCACCTGACCGGCCGAGGCGGGCTGGTTGACGTAGGCGGTGAACTGCCACTTGCCGGGGTTCTCGATGATCGCGGTGCAGTGATACGTGCCACGCGCGACCGCCGGGTCGTTGAAGGACACGTCCGCGCACCCCGCCGCGTCCTGCGGCTCTCCACCGGGCTCGTTGAAGGTCAGGAACACCGGATACGCGGCGCAGGTGGCCGCGCCGCTGCGATTGCGGACCCGGATCTCCATGGTGATGTGATTCGGCGAAGCCTGGTGTGCCAGCTTCGCCTGGTCGATCTCGAGCTTCAGCGTCTTCGGGTCGTACGGTGTCTTGTTCGTCGCCGACTCTCCCGCCCCCAGGACTCCGTCCCTCGTGCACTGCTGGGGGTCCGCCGGTGCGACAGGAGCCACCACCTCGGCGGTTGCCGGCGTCGCGACCGCGACGGCGAACACCGACGCCAGGAACGCCGCGAGCAGGCCGATCCAGCGAACCCGCCGCGGTGCGCTATTCGGAATGCTCTGAGCTCGGGTCATCTCAACGCACCTTCAGGTCGACGGGCACGGTGCGAACAACGTCGCCCACCTTGAACTGCACGAACAGGCGGTAGGTGCCGGCCGTGGGGAAGCTCGGTGAGATCGACAGGGTCGGGCCGCCGGTGGCCTTGTCCGTCTCCGGCGACTCTTCCGGGTGCACGTGCACCACCTTCAGATCACCATTGCGGAAGCCGGTGATGTGCGCCCACGAGGCGAGGTAAGGCTGCAGCGCCGTCACATCCTGGCCCCCCTGGCGGACCGTCACCTGGAGCGCATTCGGGCCCACCACGGGGTCCCCGCTGACCGCCACGTCGTAGCCGGCGACCGCTCCGGTACCGACCGAAGGTTCGAACGGGACCTTGTCGTAGTTGCCACGGACGGAGAACGTGGTCCCGAGCCGCCGGGACTGCAGATCTCCGTCGGGCGTGAGCGCATCGAACTCGGTGACCAGGCGGTACGGTCCTGCGCTCTTCAGGCTCACCGGGGCGGTCCACCGGCCCGTCGCCTCATTCAACTCTGGATGCAGATGCTGAAAGGCTGTCAGGTCTTCTCGCACCACGTAGACGTGCATGAGCTTGGTCAGCTCAAGAACGAACTCCTTGTGCGGCTTGCCCTTCGGGCCGAGGATCGTGAAGGCCAGCTCACCCGAGCCTGCCTTCTTGGGCGTCGAAACCTGGCCCAGTGTGTAGCTTTCGCGCGATGCCGAGCGTCCGTCGCCCTCGTCGGACATGGCAGCCATCTGAGCGGGCGTCATATTCGAGTGGTCCATGCCCGGCATCGAGGAATCCATGGCCGAGGCGGCGGCCGAGGCCGCTCCCGGATCGCCCGCCACAGCCGCGTGGTCGCCGTGGCCGGAACCGCACCCGGCCAGCAAAAGGGGCACCGCCAAGGCGGCGCCGAGCGCAGGATTTCGCTTAATCACAGGAGAATCGCCTTTGCCGTCGGGGTCAGCCTCGTCCGCGGAGCTGTTCGTACACAACAGCCGCCTTGGACAGCTCGTGGAAGTACTTGATGAGTGTCACGCACAGGCCGATGCCCCCGAGGCCGATGAGGACAGCCACCGCGGCCCCCCACAGACCCGCGTCCGGGATGCCGGTATCGGTGACCCGGCGTCGTGCTCGCAACCCCACCGCGCCGGAGCCCGCCCCGCTGTCCGTCAACTCGGAGTCCAAGTCCTCAAAGTCGCTGTCGGGCTCGTGGACCCACTCGTCGTCCTCGAGGTCGAGATCCAGGTCGACCGGACCACCCTCGGCCTCCGATTGAGCGGCGGCCCGGACGGCCTGGCGCGCGAGCACCGCAGTGGCAACACCCATCAGCAGGAAAAGCCCGATCTTGGCGTAGAGCGAGTAGTAGTAGGGCACGCCGTAGGACCTGCCCTCCAACTCCGACCAGTCCGATCCGGAGACAGGCGGGTCGTAGATCGCGTTCTGAAACAGCAGAAAGGTGCCGGTGAGCAGGACTGCGGCATACGACGCCCACAACCCGAGCGCCAGTTCCCGCCGCTTGGTCTGCAGGACGTGCAGACCGAACGCCGACGGAATGCGGCGCAGGGCGGGGATGGCGACGACGATGACGAGCACAGCCAGCAGCGTCCAGAGCACCGCCGTGACGACGTGCAACTGGAGCATGAACACATCCAGCAGATTCCCGTCGGGATTTTCGACGGACTCCAGAGCCCATGTGTGGTCCATCGACCGCTGACCTCGCTCAATGCGTTCGGACGCCGCGCAGTTCGGGACGAAACCGCGCGTACAAATGATTAGACGGGGATCGCGAGGAAAGTGGACAGCCCATTTCAGGGACTTCACAGTGCAGGCGCCGCCGTGGACCTTGGCGCGACCGCCACTGTGACGGCTACCCCCGTTCGGGGGGAAAGAAACTGTGCAGCGGGCTGAGGCGCCGGCGTGCGCCGCAGCCAGTTTTTCGTCCGGCGTCAACCACTTCAGGCGACCCGATCCGAGGGCCGGGCGTTCCGGCCTCGCGGCCGCCAGAGCGAGTCAAATCGCCTCGGACCAAACTTCGACAGAGCTCGAGCGGCGCCTGCGAGGCACCCGATTCGCTGCGCGGTGGCATGCCGTGCGGAGGCTCGTTGTCGCGCAGTTCGGTGCACGATCGAGTCGCTCGATGTGGTCTCGATCGATCGATCGATCGATACGTACGGGACGGAGCAGTCCGTCTGGACGCAGGACCAATTCACGAGGCTTGCGATTCACTAAATGTACGTACATCATGGATTCAGCCACGCTGTGCACGCCGAAAAAAGGACGGTTATGACGTCGACGCTGCCCACCCACGGCAAGACCGTCGCGACGATCGACGTGGGGCAGCTGCGCCAGCTACTCGCCAACGGCTCCTCGGTGCGTCTGCTCGACGTCCGCACTGCCGGCGAGTTCGAGACAGGAAACATCGAAGGTTCGGTGAACATCCCCCTCGACCGTCTGTCAGCGGTGGCGGCCTCGCTCGACGATCCCGCCGCGGGGACTCTCGTGGTGATCTGCCAGTCAGGTTCGCGTGCGGCCTCCGCCTGCGAGGTGCTCATCAGCGCCGGCGTTCCGGCGCCGGTTTTGCTCAACGGAGGGATGAACTCCTGGCAGGCGGCCGGGGGAGCGAGCCGCAAACTGTCGAACAGGTGGAGCCTGGAGCGCCAGGTCAGATTCGCAGCGGGAGGGATGGTGCTGGCCGGCGTTCTGGTCAGCATCGCGTGGCCCCCTGCGCGATTCTTCTCCGGCGCGATCGGCGCGGGTTTGGTGTTCGCCTCGGTGACCAACACTTGCGCGATGGGCATGTTGCTGGCGAAGCTGCCGTTCAATCGAGGCAGCGATACCTGCAGCGTTCAAGACTCGGTGGCTCGCCTCAAAAGCTGAGCCGTGGCCGACGGCGGAACCCATACAGCGAAGTGCGGTCGCCGACCCGGGCGCAGCACCCGAGCAATCTCACTCAACCATGGCCGGCGCGAAGCGCGGCGGCTGACAGCGGAAGACGCTTCGCGCGGAATGCACTGACGACAAAGCCTCGACGCACTCTCAGCGAGTGGCTCAATGTGGGCGGCGGTCTTGTCCATCTCTCCACGAAGACTGGTGGGCTCCTAATTCCGATTGCGGATACGCCCCGGCCGGCGGACTGACGGCCGAAGGCCCGACCGATGGGGCAGGATGGCGGCGTCCTCGCGTCCCACGAGACACCGCGTTCCGAGGAAAGGCTCCACCCGTGGACGAGCACATCGCCGGTGTAGCGCTCGACGACGACCAATTCCGATCGGCCCTGGAGGCCGAGATTCCACGTTTACGGCGTCTCGCCGCGCGGGTCGCCGGATCGTCGATGGACCCCGACGACCTGACCCAGGACGTGCTGGAACGCGCCTGGCGCAATCGTGCCGGGTTTCGCGGGGACGCTGCCATGTCGACCTGGCTGCACCGCATCGTGGTCAACCGCGCACACGATCTCGCCGCACGAATCGAGGCGATCCCCGTCGCGGAACTGCCCGAACCCGAGGTGTTCGCTTTCGAACTCTCCGACCCGGCCGATCTCGTTGCGCGGGCAGAGGACGTCGACACCCTGCGGGCGGCGCTGTCGCACCTCTCGGTCCAGGACCGACTCATTCTCGCCCTGCACGACGGCGAGGGTTGGTCGGTTCCGCAGATAGCCGAGACGTGCGGGCTGGAGACCGCAGCGGCGCACAAGCGCCTACAGCGCGGTCGATTCCGGCTCGCGAAGCAGCTCGCAGGCCCGATCGCCCTCAAGGTGCTGTCGTCGCACGAGTGCCTCGAGGTTCGCGCCCTCGCCGCCGCCTACCTGGACGGCGCGCTGGACGCGGCGGGCTCGCGCACGGTTGAAGAGCACCTCAAGAGCTGCGACCGTTGCCCTCCTGTCGCGCAGGCCGTGATCGGTCTGCGCGAGGTGCTCCGCAGCGGCGGCCAAGTAGGCCCCTTGCACGAGGACGTGAGCCGCCTGCTCCGCGCCACCATCGTCGACGAACCGCCGATCTGACGTACCGTCAACATTACGGGTGACCGCGAGGAGCGGCACGCCAGTCTAAATCTGCAGCGCCCGCCCGAGTCTCCTCGTGCCCGCCGGTCATTCGAGACAGCTCAGCTCGCCGTAGATGCCGGGCGCGGGCGGCGAGCGGCAACGCGACGTCCGCAGCGGCGTCGCGCCGGAACCTCGAGGACGAGGACCGTGCTGCCCTGCACCAAGGAGTAGATCGCGCCGAGCGGCCGATCGATCGAGGCATATCCTGACGAGCTGTTTCGCCGGCGCGCAGTTCTAACGTCTGGGCGGGATCGGCCCGAATCACATTCGGTGGCGAACCTTTGACACCGGATCCGCCGTAGGCTCTGAGTCGTCAGACTCGAGGATGACGCCGGTCGAGCCGGCGCCGGAACAGCCGGAGGACCTGCCGTGAGCGCACGTCGCAGCGCCGTCATCACCGCGGCGACGGTAGCTGCCTCACTCCTCACCGGCTGCGGTTCCAGCGGCTCATCCGATAAGGCGGAGCAATCCCCCTTGCCCGCCGAGCAACTGCTCGCGGGTCCGGCTGAGGTCACGCCCGAGGCAGGCGGTACCTCAGCGGTCCTGGTGGCCACCACCAAGGCCAAGGCCGCCTGCCGGGTCTTCTACGGCCGCTCCCCGGCGGCTGACGAGGGGTCAGCCACCGACACGGACATGGCCGACGGCCCGCACACCACGCACCGGGCGATGATGACCGGGTTGACCCCGAACACCACGTACTACTACCGGTTCGAGGGCACCGACGACGCCGGGCGGGCCTACTCCGGCGCGGGCGGGACGTTCAGGACCGCGGCCGCCGTGCAGCCGTCAGGCAAGAACCTCAGCAAGGGCGCGAAGATCACCGCGTTCAGTTCCGAGTTCTCCGAGCAGTACGCCGCCAGGAACGCCATCGACGGCGACCCCGCGACCGAGTGGTCGACCAACGGCGACGGTGACAAGGCCTCGATCACCATCGACCTGCGCAAGGTCCGCGACATCACCTCGATCGGGTTCCGCACCCGCTCGATGAGCGACGGCTCCGCTGTGATCAAGGAGATCGCGGTGGTCGTCGACGGCCGGACCTACGGCCCGTTCAAGGTCGGTTCGGGCGAGACCCTCATCCCCCTGAAGGTCTCCGGCCGCGTCGTGCTCATCAAGGCCGTCTTCACCACCGGCGGCAACACGGGCGCCCAGGACATCGCCGTCTACGGCACGTGAGTCCACGGATTCACGAGATCGATCCCAGTGCCCTCGAAATCCGCGACGTTGCGGGTCGCCAGCGTGGCTCCGACGGCGCGACAGATCGCCGCGATCTGCGCGTCAGCAACGGAAATCGGGCGACCTGACCGCAGACGATCGGCGACGAGCCGACCGTATTCGCCTGCAGCGCCGAGGTCATAGGGCTCCGCGCGGCCGCTGAGTTCTTCGCCCAGCATCCGGCCCACGGCGATCGCGACCTCCTGCTTCCGACGGCCTTCTGGCATCCGCGCGATGCCAACAGCGATCTCGCCCACGGTCACCGTCGTCGTGGTCAGCTGCGAACCCGAGATGCCGTCCAGCCACGCGATGACCGCGGGATCCGGTCGCGGCCGCACCAGCTCGGAGACCACATTGGTGTCGAGAACGATCACTCGCCGAGATCCACCCCGCGAGCGAGATCGGTCCGGCCGGGGAGGTCGAGCTCGACTCCGCCCAGGTCGGCGAACAAGGCGCGGATCCGGGTGCCCGTCCCGTACTCGGGACGGTCTTCCGGCAGCACCTCATCGAGGATGGCCCGGACCTCGGCCTCCATCGAACGCCCGTTGCGCGCTGCACGCACCCGCAACCGCGCGTGAGTGCTGTCGTCGAGATTTCTGATGGTCAGAGCTGCCATGCTCACCTCCGCGATAGCAACGCTAGCATTGATATCAACTGGGCACGGCGCGGTTCACCCCGAACGGATCGAGCCATGTCAGCGAACGTCGAGGACGCCCATCATCCCGACGTCCTCGTGGTCGAGGATGTGGCAGTGGTAGACGCTGCGGCCGCGGTGGCCGTCGAAGGCAATGCGTAGCCGCACCTCCCCGCCCGGAGGGACGTTGACCACGTCCTGCGGCACGCCGAACTGTGGGGCACCCTCCCCGCCGACCACGACGAACTGCCAGCCGTGCAGGTGGAACGGGTGGAACATGTGCCCCTCGTTGGCGACCGTCCACTCCTCGACGCCCCCGAACGGCACCTCCTGATCCACGCGGTCCGCCGCGAAGATCTTGCCGTCGATGGTGAAGGAGTTCTCCGCATCGCCCATCACGAGGCGACGTTTGCGGTCCACGGTCCCCTTCGCCGCGGGACGACGATCGACCTCGTCGACGAGGGGCCGCGCCTTCTTCGGCTTCCCTGCCGCGGACTTGACGTGGAATGTCGCGACGGTAAGCAGATCCTCGGCGAACTGCGGATCGCTCAGGCCGAGCGTGACCGTCGGGTCGCCCCCGACGAACTCGAGTTGCACGTGGCTCAACGCGAACCGGCCCGCCTCTGTCGGCACCACCCACACATCGGCGCGGCCGCCGGGCGGGATGGGCTCGACGGTGTCGCGCAGCGTGGGCAGCGCGTTCCCGTCGACGGCCGCCTGCAGCAGGCGGTGTCCGTCCAGCCGCAGTTCCAGGGTGCGCGACGGGCAGCCGTTGATCACCCGCCACCGTTGCGGCACACCCACCTGCCCGCTGATCCGCGGCGCGAGCTGCCCGTTGAGCAGGACCCGCTCGGCACGGCGACCCCGGTGCAGGTCCATCGCATCGGCCGGGCGCGGTCGGCCCTCGACGGTGAGATCGACCTCGTGCAGCAGAAGGACCCGATCGACGGGTGCGTCGATGCCGGTCCGCGGCACGACGAGCAGGGCACCGAGCAGGCCGCCGGCCACCTGATCGGCGACCTGTCCGTGGTGGTGCGGGTGGTACCAGTACGTGCCCAGCGGATGGTCGCGTGGGAGGCGGATCCGGTAGTCGAAGGTCTCGCCCGGCGCGACGTGGACGAACGGGTTGTCGCCGTGCCCGGACGGACTGACCCGCAGGCCGTGGGTGTGCAGATTGGTCGCGTGCTCCAAGCGGTTCACCAGGCGGATGGTCAACTCGTCGCCCGGGGAGAGCATCAGCGTGGGGCCCGGGGAGGACCGGTTGTAGCCGAGCGCCTGGGTCCAGACACCGTCGAGCCAGGTTCCGGATTCGGCGACGAGCCGCGCCTGGAGTCGCCCGCCCGTCGAGCGCAGCACGCCCGGCTGCTCGAAAGAGGCGGCGCCGACCTGTGCGCGGTGCGGGGCCATGCCCGCCCCGGAAGCACCGGCCACGGCCAACCCGCCCAGGGCCAGGAGGGACCGGCGCGAGATCCGCGGTCCGCCGTCGCCGATGCCAAGTCCCATGGCACCAGCATGACCCGTCAAGCGGTGGCAGTCACTCCCGGCTCGAGTAGTTCCTTCAACGCGGCGGTCTCCGCCTCGCTCAGACGCCGGATCCGCTCGGCGGTGAAGTCGAACGGGGTGAGCAGGGTGCTCGCACCGCAGTAGGGCCCGTTCGGGCCCGGCTCGGCGTCGTCGAGCTCGCACTCCACCGCGATGCTCGCCGCGCGGATCTCGCTGATCCACGTCGTCGCGATCAGCGGCTCACACGGCCAGATGAGCGGGCGACGCCATTGGATCCGCAGCTTCGCCACGACCAGCGTGCCGAGCAGGGTGCGGGCATCGGTGTCGGCCAGGTGGAACGCGAACATCCGCGCCCGGGCCTCCTGCGTGTACGCCGCGTAGGACACGTTGTTGACGTGTTGGTAGGCGTCCATGTCGCCCCAGCGGACCACCATCTCGGTGCGGTGCCGCATCAGGACGCTGCCGCCGGTGCGGGCTCGAGGAAGCCCTCGAGGTAGGTCCGCTCGTGCGCGCGGATCGGCCGCGGCCGGGTGCTGACCCGGTCGATGCACACCATCCGCGAGGTCGACCTCGCGTACACGTGGTTGTCGTCCCGGATCGCGTTGCGCACCCCGATCGAGCTGCGCCCCAGTGCGGTGACCCAGGTGTGCACCTGCACGGTCCGGTCGCGGAACACCAACGGCCGCAGGTAGGAGATCTCCAGTTCGGCGATCACCAGGCCGTCGGTCTCCAACGCGTCCGGGCCCGGCGGCGGCGGATCGCCGTAGCTGTAGCCCAGCAGGAAACCGATGAACTCCAACCGGGCCTGCTCCAGGTAGCGCAGGTACAACGTGTTGTTGACATGCCGGTATGCGTCCATGTCGACCCACCGGATCTGAAGGGTCGTCACATGAGGCTGGGTCACAGGTGTTGGCGCTCCGTCAGTCCCGGGTGAGCTTGCGATAGGTCGCCCGGTGCGGCCGCAGGGCTTCCGGACCGAGGCGCTGGGCCTTGTTCTTCTCGTAACCCTCGAAGTTCCCCTCGAACCAGAACCACTGCGAATCGCCTTCCCACGCGAGGATGTGCGTCGCGACGCGGTCCAGGAACCACCGGTCGTGGGAGATGACCACCGCGCACCCGGGGAACTCGAGCAGCGCGTCCTCCAACGAGGACAGAGTCTCCACGTCGAGGTCGTTGGTCGGTTCGTCGAGCAGGATCAGGTTGCCGCCCTGCTTGAGCGTCAGCGCCAGGTTCAGTCGGTTGCGCTCACCGCCGGAGAGCACCTTCGTCATCTTCTGCTGGTCGGGGCCCTTGAAGCCGAAGGCCGACACGTAGGCCCGGCTGGGCATCTCGACCTGGCCGACCTTGATGTGGTCCAGGCCGTCGGAGACGACCTCCCACAGGTTCTTCGTCGGGTCCAGGTTGGCGCGACTCTGGTCGACGTAGGAGATCTTGACGGTCTGCCCGACCTTGATCGTGCCGGAGTCGGGCTTTTCCAGGTCCAGCAACATCTTGAACAGCGTGGTCTTGCCTGCGCCGTTCGGGCCGATGACCCCGACGATGCCGTTGCGCGGCAACGAGAACGACAGCTTGTCGATGAGCAGGCGGTCCCCGAAGCCCTTGGAGAGCTTGTCGGTCTCGATGACGATGTCGCCCAGGCGCGGACCCGGCGGGATCTGGATCTCCTCGAAGTCCATCTTCCGCATCTTGTCGGCCTCGGCCGCCATCTCCTCGTAGCGCTCCAGGCGCGCCTTGCTCTTGGTCTGGCGAGCCTTGGGGCTCGAGCGGACCCATTCGAGTTCCTGCTCGAGACGCTTCTTGCGCTTGACGTCGCGCTGACCCTCCACCTTGAGGCGCGAAGCTTTGAGGTCCAGGTAGGTCGAGTAGTTGCCCTCGTACGGGTAGGCGCGGCCGCGGTCGAGTTCGAGGATCCACTGCGCGAGGTTGTCCAGGAAGTACCGGTCGTGGGTGATCGCGACGACGGTGCCTGCATAGACCGACAGATGCTGCTCCAGCCAGACCACCGATTCGGCATCCAGGTGGTTGGTGGGCTCGTCGAGCAGGAGCAGGTCGGGGGCCTCGAGCAGGAGCTTGCACAACGCGACGCGGCGACGCTCTCCTCCGGAGAGCACCGTGACGTCGGCGTCCGGCGGCGGGCAGCGCAGCGCGTCCATCGCCATCTCGATCTGTGCGTCCAACTCCCACGCGTTGCGGTGCTCGATCTGGTCGGAGAGCTTGCCCATCTCCTCCATCAGCGCATCGCTGTACTCGGTCGCCATGAGCTCGCTGACCTCGTTGTAGCGATCGAGGATCGCCTTGGTCTCGGCGACGCCCTCCTCGACGTTGCCCAGCACCGTCTTGGCCTCGTTCAGCGGCGGCTCCTGCAGCAGGATGCCCACGCTGTAACCCGGCGTCAGGAACGCGTCGCCGTTGGAGGGCTGCTGCATGCCGGCCATGATCTGCAGCACCGTGGACTTACCGGCACCGTTGGGTCCGACCACGCCGATCTTGGCGCCCGGGTAGAACGACAGGGTGACGTCGTCGAGGATCACCTTGTCGCCGTGCGCCTTACGCGCCTTGTACATCTGGTAAATGAACTCAGCCATACCCCCAAGCCTAGGTGGAGTCGGCGAGTCGTCCGGACACGCCCGGGCGCCGGCGGACGTGAGCGTGGGCACGTCCGCCGGCACAGGTTCAGGCGGCCGCGGTGTTCTCCTCGTCGAAGTCCTCGGTGACCGCCGGCTGCGGGGCGGCCTTGCCCGGCCGGTGCAGCGTGGTGATCCCGAAGGTCAGGTCGTGACCCACCTGGCTCGCGGTGATCTGCACTTCCTTGCCGGCGCGGTCATCCTTCGTCCACTCCCGCACCTCCAACCGGCCGATCACGATCACCCCGTCCCCCAGCACGAGCGAGCTCGCGACGTTCTCCCCCAACTTCTTGAAGCAGGCCACCTCGAAGAAGCTCGTCGTGCCCTTCTCCCACTGCCCGTCGCGCTGCCAGGTCGGCGTCGAGGCCAGACGGAACTTCGTCAGCACCAGGCCGCTGGGGGTCTCGATGACCCGCGGCCCGTCGACCACGTTGCCCAGCACGGTCACGTTCGTCTCTCGCACGGCACTACCTCCACAGAAGGATCTACGACGGCCGCCACATCGGCGGCCAGACCTCGACGGTCCCCACGCGGGCGCCGGCCGTCACGGACCAATTCGCGAACTGTGGATAACCGGGGGTCTCCCCCGCTGTGGACAACCCCTCGCCGACCGAGCGGTAACCAGGCAGAATCGCCCCGATCGCCCGTCTGTCCTCGCGCGCCCCCGGACCGACTGATCGCCCCTTCGGCTCCCGTAGCTCAGTGGATAGAGCGACAGACTTCTAATCTGTTGGTCGCTGGTTCGAATCCAGCCGGGAGCACCCTTCGCGCCTCGCCCGGAGCCTTGGGACAAATCGGGTCAAGATCCACAAAGCCGCAGGTAGATGCCGGGGCATCCGATCCGTATTCTCTCCGCCATGGCCCGGCACCGCGCCTCGGATGTCGCTTCGCCGTTGCACGGTGTCAACCCCACCGGCACCGGCCGGCCACGTCACGCCGCGGGCACAGCACCCCGCGTCCCAGGCCCGGAGAACCGAGGCCGACACCGGGGGCCGGCGAGCCCCGTGGAGCACGCCGCCCCGCCCGCCTGGGCGAACGCGAAGCGCGCGGCGCACGCCCTCGAATTTCTTCCACCGCTGGTCGTCGTGGCGCCCGAGATCGAGTCGGCACCCGTCCCCGCACCGCCGCCGCCGCCCGTCGCGCCCATCCTCGCCACGCCGGTGCTCGGCCCGGCGCTCGCACCGGTCCTCGCCTCCGAACCCGCACACCGGGCCGCCCCGCGGCCGGCCCTGGCCGAGACCGTGGCGTGGGCCGGCTTCGCCTGCCTCGTCTCGGCCGGGGTGGTCAGCGGTGGGCAGGGCGAGCGGGCCGAGGCGATCTGGATGCTGAGCATCGGCGGAGGCGCGCTGAGCATCGTCGGCCTGGTGCTGCTGGGGCTACGACACCGACGCACGGACCAGAGCGCGTGGGCGCCCCAATAAGGTTGACCGCATGAACGATCGGCTGGTCTGGATCGACTGCGAGATGACCGGGTTGGATATCGGGTCCGACGCCCTGGTCGAGATCGCCGCGCTGGTCACCGATTCCGAACTGAATCTGCTCGGCGAGGGCGTCAGCGTGGTCATCCGTCCCCCCGACGCCGCGGTGGAGTCGATGCTGCCGATCGTCCGGGACATGCACACGCACTCCGGCCTGATCAACGAACTGAGCGCGGGCACCACGTTGGCCCACGCCGAGGCGCTGGTCCTGGACTACATCCGCGCGCACGTGCCCGAGGGCGGCAAGGTGCCGCTGGCCGGGAACTCGGTGTCCACCGACCGCGCCTTCCTGGCCCGCGACATGCCCGACCTGGACGCTTACCTGCACTACCGGATCGTCGACGTCTCCAGCGTCAAGGAACTGGCCCGACGGTGGTACCCGCGGGCGTACTACAACGCCCCGGCCAAGAACGGTGGCCACCGTGCGCTGGCCGACATCCGGGAGAGCATCCAGGAACTGCGCTACTACCGCCAGGCCGTATTCGTTCCGCAGCCCGGCCCGGACACCGCGGGCGCCAAGGCGATCGCGGCCGAGATCAGCGGCTCCTCCACCCCTGAGGCACCGCCGACGGAATAGTGGGCGCGAGCACCCCTGTGGGGCAGATACACTCCTCCAGGTCGCCGGCATGGTGGGCGTAGCTCAGTTGGTAGAGCACCGCGTTGTGGTCGCGGTGGTCGCGGGTTCGAGTCCCGTCGCTCACCCCAGGCCGGCCGACGACATCCCTTGGTTCAGCGCATCGATCGCTGCCGGGTGTCCCCCGCCATCAGCATCGCCGGCGCTGTCGCCGGTTCCCGCCGCGGCCCCGCCGGGGCCTTGGGCAGATCCGTCACCTCTACGGACACGTCGTTGCTGAACGCCGCACCGCTGCGTCCGCCCTTGACGTAGTCGGTCCACCTCAACGGCACACCCAGCTCCGGGGAGAACCACCACACGCGGCGGCGTTCCCCGGTCTCGGCACCGGTGAAGGTCGCCGAGGACTCCACGACATACACCGGGTAGGGCCGTCCGGCGACCCGGACGACGTCCTTGCGGTCGACCTTGGTCGTGTAGCTCTCCATGCGCTTGTCGTTGCCGGCCTTCCCCGTCCAGGAGGCACCGACCTCGATCGGGAACCGCACCCGGTCGACCAGCGGCTCGTAGGACACCTCGCTGGACTGTCGGATCCCGCTGCACGTCACGGTCCCGACCTCGAAGGCCAGCGCGACGGCATCCTTGCCGTAGCGCAGGATCTGCCGTTCGTCGTGCTGGGCGGGTTGGCCCGGGTAGTACCGCAGATCGAAGGTGTACGACCCGTCAGGTTCCCCCTGGGCGGGCGCGACGACCAACGACGACTCCCCCGGCAGCTTGCGGTCGCAGAAGGACAGCGGCCCGAACTTCACGCCCTCCCGGCCCGACACGGCCAGCTTGTAGACCCCCGTCGCGGGACGCTGAACGGCGACGGCCGCCGGCTTTGCGGTCGCCACCGGAGCGGCCTTGCCGGGCGCCTTGCCTGGGGCGGCTGAAGCGCTCACGCGAGGCGTACCGGTGGGTGCCGCCGTGGCCGCCCCGACCCGTTCGGGCGGCGCGAGCTTCGGCGCCGGACCGGACGTAGGTCGCTCGCTCGCGAGCTTCCCCGGGACCTCAGGTGCGGTCGGCGGCGCCTCGGTCAGTTGCTCGGCGTCGAGGAAGTTCGTTCCACCGCGGCTGTACTCGACGCCCCCGCGTCGAGTCCACCAGCCGTACCCGTAGAACGAGCCGACGATCGCCAACACGAGGATGCTCGCGATCCCGGCGATCCACATCCCCCGCCGTCGACTGCCGCTCGTCTGCGTGCCGCCTTCCACCACGTGCACCCCCACTCATCCCACCAAACATCACTAACTTGGTCATGATAAGTCGGTTCTGCCAACGTTGCCGACCACCCGTTCGGTGTCCCCCGCTCAGGTCAACAGCCACACCCACCACCCGGAAGGGCCAACAGCCGCCGACGAATACAGCCGATGCCTCATTCATGAACCCGCCGCAGACCGACCGCCCGCTGGCCATGCGCCTGCTCAGCACCGGCTTCCCGCTCGACCTTCTCCCCGACATCGCCTGGCCGTCACCCGCCCCGACAACCGATTTCACTAGCCCCACCAGTCCCTGCTAACCTCTCCGCTGCGCGCCGCTAGCTCAACTGGCAGAGCAGCGGACTCTTAATCCGCGGGTTGGGGGTTCAAGTCCCTCGCGGCGCACTCGCTCGGGGAGACCTGTGTTCGCGGAACGCGCGAACCCAGGTCGCTCGTCGTTTTATGGCGACTTCGTCGCCGGCGGGGGCTTCGCCACCCGCACCCCTGCTCCGCGCATGTGCTCCCCGGGGCTCTCCGGGCGCCCACGACACCACTTGTGCCGGCGTGTGGGGGCATCGGTGCGTTCTGATACCCCGACGCGCCGGCAGGAGACGCAGGTTCGGCGCTTTGCGGAACCTGTGGGTCCGGGCGGTAGGCCTCCGCGGAGGCAGCTAGCGGGTCATGATGATCCGGTTGTCCGCGACGTAGCGACTGGAGCGGTTTGGAACGGCGCACCTTCCTCCGGGTTCTCGGCGTGCTCGGCGGCGGCGTGGCCGTCCTGGGCGGCACGGGGTGGTACGAGTTCACGACCCGGTCGGCGCCGATCGCGATCGGGCCGTACGGCGCGTTGCTGCCCCCGGACGCGAACGGGCTGATGCTGCCCGTCGGCTTCAGCAGCCGCATCGTGGCCCGGTCGGACAAGCAGGTCCCGGGCACCGACTACGAGTGGCACCACGCCCCCGACGGCGGAGCGTGCTTCCCCGACGGCGACGGCTGGATCTACGTCTCCAACGCCGAACTCGACGACGACAAGGGCGGCGTGGGCGCGCTGCGGTTCGACCGGGACGGCGAGATCCGCGACGCCTACCGGATCCTCGACGGCACCACGCGCAACTGCGCGGGCGGCGCGACGCCGTGGGGCACGTGGCTCTCCTGTGAGGAGACCGACCGCGGGTACGTCTACGAGTCGTATCCCCTCGGTGACCGCGACGCGCACCGGCGCCGGGCCATGGGCCGCTTCCGGCACGAGGCCGCCGCGGTGGACCCCGACGGCAGAGCGATCTACCTGACCGAGGACGAGAAGGACGGCTGCCTGTACCGGTTCACCCCGGACAGCTGGCCGGACCTCGACGAGGGCCGCCTGGAGGTGCTCTGCGCCGAGGATGACTCCGGCCCCATCACCTGGCAGGAGGTGCCCGACCGCGACGCCGACTCCAGACGCACCCGCAAGCAGGTCAAGGCCGCCAAGCATTTCGACGGCGGCGAGGGCTGCGTCTACGGCAACGGCACCGTGTGGTTCACCACCAAGAACGACGGCCGCATCTGGAAGATCGACGTCGCCCGGCAGACGTTCCACATCGCCTACGACGACACGTCGCGCACCCGCAGCACCCCGGCGCACGGCGTGGACAACCTCGCCCGCACCACCTCCGGCGACGTGTTCGTGGCCGAGGACGACGGCGGGGGCGAGATCTGCCTGCTCGACCCCCAGGACGTCGCCTCGGTGTTCCTCCGACTCAGGGGGCACAAGAAGCCTGAGCTCACCGGGCCGGCGTTCTCACCCGACGGCACGCGGCTCTACTTCTCCTCCCAGCGCGGGAAGACCAGCAAGAACTCCGCCGGCATCACCTACGAGGTGACGGGACCCTTCCGTGGCGCGTTACTGGTCCTGCCCACACCTCGCCCCTGAGGGCGCACATAGGGTCGGCGCATGGCCGAACACTCACTCCCCGACGTCCCCGACGGTCTGCTCAACCTGCTGGGCGTCAAGGTGGCCTCCGCCGACCCGGACCGCGTCGAGCTCCTGCTGACCATCACCGAGGACCACCTGCAACCGGCCGGGCTGATCCACGGCGGCATCCACTGCACCCTGGTCGAGACGGCGGCCAGCATCGGCGCCTACCTGTGGTTCAACACACAGCAGTCAGGGAGCGTCGTCGGCGTCTCCAACAGCACCGATTTTCTCCGCGGCGCAGGGCTGGGCACCACGGTGAGCGCCGTCGCGACCCCCGTCCACCGCGGTCGCACCCAACAGATCTGGCTGGTCGAGATCAGCGCCCGCGAAGGCAAACTGATCGCCCGCGGTCAGGTCCGGCTGCAGAACATGCCCGCGGCCTGAACCACGTCGTGGCTCACTGGCGCCCGGCGAGCAGACCCTGCTGCACGGCGCGGGCGACGGTCTCCGCGCGCGAACGCGTGCCGAGCTTGCGCATGATGCGCGTCAGGTAGTCCTTCACCGTGTAGTGGCTCAGGTGCAGCCGCGCGCCGATCTCCCGGTTCGTCATCCCCTCCGCGACGAGTTCGAGAATCGAGAGCTCGTGGCCGGACAACAACCGCTGCTCAGGGCGCAGGACCGCACCGGCAACGCGGGCGTCGATGACGAGCGTGCCTGTCGCGACACCGCGCAGCCGGCGGGCCAATTCATCGATCGGGGTGTCCTTGAGCAGGAACCCGGTGGCGCCGGCGTGCACCGCCGCCGAGGCCGCCGCGCGGTCCTCGAAGCTCGTCAGCACCGCGATGCGGATGTCGGGGTGCATCCGGTGCACCGCGTCGACCACGGCCAATCCGGAGCGGTTCTGCAGACGCAGGTCCACCACGACCAGGTCCACGGGCTGATTACGCAGGAACGACACCGCGGAGTCGCCGTCCCCGAAGGTGGCGACGATGTTCATGCCGTCGCGCTGCAGCGTGCGGCTCAGCCCCTCGAGCACGACCTGGTGGTCGTCGATGAGAACGACGGAGACGGCGCTGCGCGAGGTCTCCGCGCGGGAGCGCGAATCCCCGACGAGTTGCTCGTCGGGGCCGGTGAGATCCCCGACGGGATCCCCGACCATGGATCCCTGATCACTCATGCGCGCCAGTCCTCATCTCGGTGTCGTGCTCACCCCATGCGGAGATCCTCAGCATTGATACGTCGCCGACGCGTCCACGGTTGGGGTGATGTACGACTCCCTTTGGAAACAGCCCCGAAATTACGCGCGATACGCGCACAACGACGTGGGGGCGGGCTTATCGCCCACCCCCACAGTTCGGCGCGGAACGCGTCCGCGACTGGTGCTACTTCTTGACCGGCACCGCGGTGCGTCGACGGACCGAGTAGAGGCCGTAGAGCATGGCCACGGCCAGCACTGCGCCCGCGACGCCCATGATCAGCGGAAGGTTGCTGCCCCCGCCGCCGCCACCGGACACCAGGACCAGCGGCTCGCCGGCGACGAGCTGGACGCCCTCGAACTTGCGGTCGTAGGGCAGGACCGGCTCGGAGCCCGGGACGGCCCGCACCTTCAACGTGATCGTGAGCGGACTGCCGGGCTTGGCGTTGGACAGCGTGCCCTCGTAGAAACCGGGCACCGTGCCTTGGCTCATGGTGACTTCTTTGGCCGCCGCGGTGCCGGCGGCCGAGACGGTCACCTTGGAGCCACGGATCGGGCTCCCGGAGTCGCTGTCGGTCAGCACGGCCTTCGCCTGCCACGCATTGCCCGCGGGCTCCACACTCAGGCTGCGGACGAGCACGACCGCCCGGCCACCGCTGTGTGCCGACGCCGGCACTGCCGACGCGGCGAGACCCAGCAGTCCCGCCAACATCGCGACGAGCAGGGTGAGCGCCGCCGTGCGGCGACTCGGACGTGACCGCTTTTCCTTAATAAGGATCATGCTCAGCCTCCGAGCTCAGAACGAATAATCCCGACCGCGTTGGCGGACTCGATCAGTTCGTGCAAGTACTTCAGACCGGTGACCGCGCCACCGATCGCCATCGCGCCGCCGACGAGGATCAACACGCAGATCCACAGGGTCTGCTGACTCACCCCCGCGGCGCTCGTGCTGGATCGCCGCTGGGCCTTGACCGCGGTCCTCGTCACCGACGCGGTCGCGCCGCCGGCCACCGCGACGTCGTCGTCGTGGAGGACGTGTCCCTCTTCGTCGAAGTGCACGGGCTTGGACCACATGTCATCGTCGTCGTCGCGGTCCATCGGGTCGGCGTCCTGGGCCATCTGCGCCTGCCGGCCCGCCTCCAGCATGAGGATCACCGAGGCCGCGCCCATCAGACCGAAAGCGATGATCTTGCCGTAGAGCAACAGGAAATAGCTCTGGGCGTACGGCAGATTGGTGACCTTGTCCCACGAGTCGAACGAGAACTTCTTCGCCGAGAACGGGGCGTCATAGGCGGTCTGAGTACCCAACAGATAAAGCCCCGTGATCAGCGTCCCGCCGAACGTCGCCCACAACGAACTCGTCAGGAATCCGCGACGCACCTCGAGCGTGTGCAGGGCCAGCACGGACAACGCCCGGCGCAGCCGCGGGATGGCCATGAAGGCCATGGCGGCGGACAGCAGCATCCAGAGGCCGGCCATCGCGACGTGGAACTGCAGCAGGAACACCTCGAAGGTGCTCCCCTCGACGACGTACTTCAGACCCCGCGAGCCGCCCTCGAGCTTTGGAACATCCGGGAAGTCCAGGGTCGTGGCCTTGGTCATGATGACCGTCTGGATCGAGCCGGGCTCGGCGGGCTTGTTGATGGTGGCCGTGAACGTCCACTTGCCGGGACCTTCGATGATCGCCGTGCAGTGGTAGGTGCCGCGCGCGATCGCCGGGTCGTTGAACGAGACGTCGGCGCACCCGGGCGCGTCCTGCAGTCGCTCGTCGGGCGGCTGGTTGAACTGCAGGAACACCGGATAGGCGGCGCAGGTGGCCGTCCCGTTCCGGTTCTTGATCCGGATCTCCATCGTGATGTGGTTCTCCGAGGACTTGTGGTCCAGCTTCGCCTCGTCGATCTCCACCTTGAGCGTCTTGGCGTCGTAAGGCGTCTTGTTGGTCGCCGATTCGCCGACCGCCCCGGACCCGTCGGTCTTGCACTGCTTCGCGTCGGTCGAGGGAGGCGGGACCGCCGGGCTCGCGACTGCGGGGGCGGCCATCAACGCGGAGAGCACCAGGAAGACCAGGGCCAGAAGCGCGCCGAAGCCGCGCACGAGGAACGCGCGCGGCTTTCGGCTCGCCTCAGCAGAGGCGTCAGTCATGTCAGGTCACCGCCATGTCAGGTCACCGCAAGGAAGGAGCGATCCCATTTGCCGTAATAGCCGTCCACATCGATGTCGGCCTCACGGAACTTCTTGTCGAACCACTGCTGGAAGAAGGCAAACCTCTTGCTGCTGACGACGATGTCCCGAAGCTCGGGCTTCGCTTCGTCGATACTCAGCTTAGGCAGATCCTTCCGCTTGTACACGTTCAGCACGATATAGATGGATCCGTCCCCGACCTCATACTGGATCGGCTTGGAAGTCTTTCCCTGCTGGAGATCCTTGACGGCCGTCTTCAGCTCCTCCTGGACGGGGCTGATCGGGGTGATCTCGACGTCTCCGACGCGCAGTGCCTTCTCGGACCCGAGCGAGCGGATGACGTCGGCGAACTTCTCGCCCTTGTCCAGGCGGTCCTTGAGTTCATTGGCCGAGGCCTCGTCGTCCATGAAGGCGATGTTCGTGTTGGCCCGATAGGTCGCCGACACGACGTCCTTGCGCTCGTTGTAGGCCGCCTCGATCTCCTCGTCGTTGACGAGTACCTCGGGCAGCAGGTCCTTGGCGATCGCCTGGGCGTAGGACGCTGCCTTGCGGGCGATCTCGAGGTCCTCGGCGCGGTAGCCACCGGACTGCAGGCTGGGCGAGTTCGCGATCTGTTCCGCGATGTCGGAGAAATCGGTGTTCTGGGCGTCATCGAGCTTGATGTTGCGCTCCTTGGCCAGCTCCTCGAGGAAAGTCAGCCGGATCTGGTACGTCAGCGCGGTCGCTCGGATCTGCTTGGGCGAGACGACCAGACCCTGGTTCTGGTTGGGGTCGGTGTCCTGCTGGCCCTGGCTGGAGTTCTTGAAGACGTCATAGAGCGACGCGATGGTCTTCGAGGTGATCGGGACGCCGCGGACCTCAGCAGCGGTCTCCGGAACGCCCTTGCTCTGGAAGGGCATGCTGCATCCGGTCGAGCTGAGCAGCAGGCCACCGGTCAGAAGTCCGGCGGACAGCCGGCGCTTGATCACGCTTCTCATCGGTTCGCCCCCGGTGGTTGCAGTGCGTTGCTGTTGGACTGGACATCCTTGCCGTCCTTGGCTCCCGGCTGGTCCTGCGTGGAGCCGGCCGCCCGTAGGACCTTGTTCGGGTTGGTGCCACCCGCCTCCACAGCCGCCTCGTCCTCCTCGGCCGCCAGTACCTGACGCAGGTACGGGTCGTAGTCGGGCAGCTTTTCCTTCTCCTTGCCCGTCTCGTTCAGCTTCTCCTCGATGCTGCGGATCTTGGCGCTGGCAGGGAAGGCGAAGTCCTTGCCGATGGCCTCCGCGATGATCCCGCCGACGGTCTCCTTGGTGATCAGGAACATCCGGGGATCGCCGTCGAGCTTGCCGTAGAAGCCACCGTTGAAGGTCAGCGCGCCGATGGTGAGCTTCCACGTGCGGCCGGCCTGGTTGGTGACCGTGAGAGAGCACTCCGGGCGGCACTCCGGCACCGGGGACTGTTGCCCCGTCAGACCGTAGGTCGGGTCGGCCAGATTGAGGCCTTCCATGATCCGGTAGGAGTTCAGCGGGAAGTACCGATCACTCGATGCGGTCAGCATCGTGGCGGCCTGCACGGTGGCGCCGGGGCCGGGCAGCCACTCCCCGTCCTCCACGCGGATCGTTGCCGCTCGGCCGGCGGCGGTGAAGGTCACCGAGGCGACGGAGCTCGGCTGGACGTCGATGACGGCGATGTCCTGCTTCTTGGCCTCGCCACCGCACGCCGAGAGCGTGCTCAGGGCCAGGACCACGCCCGCGGCCGCCGCAGCGGTCCGGGCCGGGCCGGAAAGGAAATGGTGTCTGGTCATCCGCGCTTCAACCTCCACAGCACGAACGGGATGAAGATCAGCGCCGCCAGTGCCGGCAGCACCACAGTCTTCTTGATAAGGGTACGGCGCTGCTCGCCCGTCACCTTGAACTCCGAGTTCGCGCCCGGGTCGCGGTAGGCCGACACGA
The DNA here is from genome assembly GCA_963703165.1 of uncultured Actinomycetota bacterium. Lineage (GTDB taxonomy): Bacteria > Actinomycetota > Actinomycetes > Sporichthyales > Sporichthyaceae > JBQTKD01. The sequence goes on along the minus strand of OY969798.1, from coordinate 4,052,054 downwards.
TCGCGTCGTCCTCGGCCACGTACTGCACCATCCGGATGAACAACTCCTGGTTGCCGAACGCGTTCTGGTAATCGTTGATCGCGACGTCGGCGCTACCCAGCAGACCGATCCGGGCGCTGGTGAGTTCGGCGTCCTTGGCGATGCCCCGCAGGTCGGAGGCGACAACCAGAGCGGCGAGGGTGTGCTCCTTCTCGGAGTTCTTGATCTTTTTGTTGTCATCGTCGACCTCGTAGCTCTTCTGGCTCGAGTCGACGAGCTTGGTGAACTGCGGACCCTCCTCGTCGGCGGCGCCGGCGGCGCTGGTCTTCTCGATCGGATAGGTGTTGGCGAACACCACGGGGGTGTCGTCGGCGTCGAGGACGTCGACGATCGGGTTGGACGTCGGGTAGCGCGAGGAGACGATCGCCGCCGGGTCGTCCGCCAGCGACTGTGGGTCACGGATCTGGTTGTCGCCGAAGCGCACACCCCACGGCTGCAGCAAGGTGTTCAGCTGGGCCTGCACCGACTTGCCGGCGCCGTTCTTCTCGCTCCCACGCACCGAGTCGGCGGCGATGATCAGGCGGCCGCGGGACTGGGCGTACTCCTGCAGAGTCTTCAGCTCGGCGTCGCGTAGCAGGGTACGCGGGCCCATCATGATCACGACCTTGCACTGCTCCAGCAGCTCCTGGCCACCCTTGCCCTCCAGGAACATTTGGATCGGGTTGTAGCCGGCGATACGCAGCCGCGCGGCGAACGAGGTCATGCCGTCCCGGTTCGGGTCGGTGTGCGCACGCTCGCCGTGGCCCTGGGTGAAGCAGGCCGCGGGCGGGTTCACCGTGGCCAACAGGGAGATGCCGGAGGTGACGGTGGACTCGACGAGGTCGTCGATCTCCATCTTCCGATCGCCGACCTGCAGCAGGTAGGTGTTGTAGTCGACGATGCCCGAGTCGGCGGCCAGCGCCGGTGAGGTGTCCGGGTCGATGATCCGCTCGTTGATGTTGGCGCCTGCAGCCTTGTACTTACGCACCGTGGTGCGGATCTCGCTGGCCTCCGGGCTGATCGCCTGGGAGAACGCGGTGATCGTGATCGGGACCTTGCCGATCTTCTTGACCACCTCCCGGGAGGCGTCGGAAACGGTCTCACGCTTCTGCGGGGTGAAGTCCTTCTCGCCGTCCACGGCCTTCGAGATGGCCGGGGTGCCGAGCACCAACGCGATGGTGCCGCCGACGGCCAGCCCACGGCGCGCGAGCAGGACGCGGTCGGAGCCGGACCGACGCCGGGTCAGGGCGTAGACCGTCAGCGCCAGACCGACCCCGGTCAGCACCAGGAAGTACGCGACGTCGGAGTAGTAGACGATGCCACGCAGCATCGGGTCGAGGTGGCCGATCGGGCCGAAGTCCTCGAGCTCGTCGCGGAACGAGCCCGGCATGAACTTGATGATCAGCAGGAAGAGCAGGAAGACGAAGGAGAGGAAGGCGCCGGACACGGCGGTCGCGGTGCGGGCGCAGATCGCCATGCTGATCGCATTGAACAGCGCGACGATCAGCATCATTCCGAAGAGTCCGACGCGGAAGCGGGCGTCGTCCGGGTTCGCGTAGTGCTCGAGCTGGCGGAAGTAGATCCACGCGACCGCCAGGAGCAGCCAGCAGAACAGGGTGTTGGCCACGAACTTCGCGGCCACGATGGCCCATCGGGGCACCGGCCATGCCAGCGACACCATCAGCATGCCGCTGGCTCGTTCCTCAGCCAATGACCGGGCGGCCAGGGCCGGGCAGATCAGACCGAAGATGTTGACGGTGTTGGCGTAGTAAGCAGCCAGGTCGGCGGAGTTGCTGTTGCTGACCAAATTGATGAAGAAGACGCCGGAAATGATGATGAAACCCACCGCGATGGCGTAGGTCCCTGCCCAGAGGGCCAGCGAGGTGATCTCTCGCTTCAGCAACGTCAACACGGTGTGGTCCTCACTGGATCGATCGAAGTCTTTGGCGGCCGGTAACGGTTCTGACGGTCACTCAACTTTGGTGACGACGTCCTCGTTGGCCTGGACCGAGCCCATGACGGCCTCACGGAAGGCCTCTTCGAGGCTGTCCGCGGTGGACTCGGCGGCGGTGAGCGGCCACTTGGCCGACCAGGCGCGCAGCAGTTCGGAGACGGCCCGGTCGTCGCGGGACTCCACGATGACGGTGGTACCGCGGTCGTCGTGGTCGAGGGAGACCAGCGAGGACCCGAAGGTGAAGTCGGCGTCGGTCGGTTCGATCTGCGCGTGGAAGCGGATGCGCATGCGGATCGCGTGCCCGGAGCCTTCGGCCATCTCCGAGGGCACACCGGCGTAGACCAGCTTGCCCAGCGACATGACCAGCACGTGGTTGCACATGAGGCGGGCATCGGCGAGCAGGTGGGTGGAGACGATCAGCGCGCGGGTCTTCGCGTACTCCTGGAGCATCCCGCGCATGTCGAGGATGTTCAGCGGGTCCAGTCCGGACATCGGCTCGTCGAGGATGGTGACCAGCGGGTCCCCCATGAGCGCCTGGCCCATGCCGACGCGCTGGCGGTAACCCTTGGACAGGTTGCCGACGATGCGGGTGCGCATATGAGTCAGGCCGGTCCGCTTCATCGCCAGTTCGACGGCTGCCTGGCGCTCGCCGCGCGGGATTTTCTTGGCCGCGGCGGCGAAAGCGAGGTACTCCTCGACCCGCATCTCGTTCGGGAAGGCCACCCGCTCCGGCATGAAGCCGATCAGCTTGCGGGCGGTGGCGGGCTGGCGCATGACGTCGGCGTTGCCGACCTTGATGCTCCCCGCGTCCCAACCGGCGATGCCGGCGAGGCATGTCATGAGGCTGCTCTTGCCGGCGCCGTTGGGGCCCAGCAGGCCGGTGATGCCCGGGCCCAGGGTGAACGACACGTTGTTGACCGCGACGCGTGAGCCATAACGACGGGTCAGGTTCTTCACCGTCAGAAGCGTCTTGTCGGTCTTGGTCGGCGCCACGTTCGTGGCCTCGGCTGTGGCGCTCATCGGAAGAAGATCTCCTCAACCCGGGACGCATAGCCGGGGACGCGGCTACACATTCCAGACATTAGGAGCCGACGATGTGCCTCACCCCAGGCTTTCCTGTGACGAAGCTATGTGCTGAGAAACCTCTAAGGAGAACGCCTGAGGGCACCAGGCCGAAGCGGCGCTGGTGCCCTCAGGGTCAGAACTGTGGAGATCAGGCCTCCGCGGCGTCCGCCTTGGCCTTGTCGAGCTCGGCCTTGTCGGCCTCCGCCTTCTCCTTGACGGCGACGTGGTCGGCGTCAGCCTGCGCACCGGTCTTGCCGCTGGCAGTGTGCTTGGTCTCGGTCACCTTCACGAAGCGACCCTTTTCCATGATCATCTGCTTGTCGGAGAAACCGACGGCCACAAGGTGGAACTGCTCCACCATGAGGACCGCCAGACCCTCGTCGCACAGGGCCCGCAGCGCGGCGTAGAGCCGCTCAGCGATGACCGGTGCGAGACCGAGCGAGAGCTCGTCGACGAGCAGGAGACGCGGCCGGGACATCAGCGCGCGGCTGACGGCGAGCATCTGCTGCTCACCACCGGACAGCGAACCGGCGGCCTGGTTCTGCCGCTCCTTGAGCCGCGGGAACAGCTCGTAGACGCGGTCGAACTGCTCCTTCATCTTGCCGCCGCTGACGCCGTAGGCGCCGGTGATCAGGTTCTCCTTCACCGAGAGGGTCGGGAAGACCTGACGACCTTCGGGCGACAGCGCAATACCCAGACCCACCCGCTTGTGCGCGGGCATGCTGGTGACTCGCTGACGACGGAAGGTGATCTCGCCCTTGGAGGGCGGGATCGCGCCGAGGATCGTCTTGAGCAGCGTGGACTTGCCGGCACCGTTGGAGCCGAGCACCGAGACCATCTGGCCCTGCTCGACCGTCAGGTCGATGTCGTACAGCACGGGCAACCGGCCGTAGCCGGAGCCGACCTTCTTGAGCTCAAGCATTACTTCTCGCTCCCCTGCTCAGCAGGAACGGCGTCGCCCTGCGCGGTCTCGGCCTCGGCGACAATCTCGTCGGCTTCCTCGGCCAGGGTCTCGGCCTTGTCCAGGTCCGTGGTCTCGTCCAGGTCGAGGACCGAACCGAGGTACTCAGAACGGACCACAGGGTCTGCCGCAACCTCGGCCGGAGTGCCCGAGGCCAACAGCTGACCCTGGTTCAGCACGTAAACGAGGTCGGCGTTCTCGAGCACGGCCTTCACGTAGTGCTCGACCAGGATGATCGTCAGACCAAGGTCGCGCTGCAGTTGACGCAGCAGAGCGAACAAGGCGTGCGCGTCGTCAGCGTCCAGACCCGCGGCCGGCTCGTCCAACAGGACGATGGCCGGACCACACATCAGCGAACGGCCGATCTCGATGCGGCGCTGACGACCGAAGTCCAGGTCGCTCACGCGGTCGTGCCAGTGATCCTTGATGCCCAGAAGCACCGTCATCGCGTACGCGGCCTGCTCCGCCCGGGCCTCCGACTTGGTCGGGCCGGGGAAGCCGAGCAGCGTCGTGAGGAAGTTGCCCTTGATGGCCAGGTGCGCCGCGGACATCAGGTTCTCGCCGACCGAGATGTCGAAGTTCAGCCGGTTGGACTGGAAGGTGCGTCCCATGCCGAGCTTGGCCCGGTCCCAGGGACGCATCTTCGTGACGTCCTTGCCGAACATGATGATCTGACCGGAGTCCGGGACCTTCAGTCCGTTGAGCACGTCGAACAGCGTCGACTTGCCCGCACCATTCGGGCCGAGCAGACCGACGAAAGTCTTCGACGGCGCCGTGATGTTCACGTTCTGCAGGGCCTTGACACCACCGAAGGCGATGGAGACACCCTTGCCGACCAAGGCATTACCGGTGTCACCACGGTGCGGAGGAAGGAAGGCCTCGAGCACCGCGAGTGCGCGGTCGCGTTCCTCGTCGATCCCGGATTCGGAGACAATGTGACCTTCGGTTGCGGTGCTCACTTCTTCTCCGATCCAGCCTTGGCCGGGCTCTTGGTGCCCAGCTGCGAGCTCTTGGGCTTGGCGCTCGCGGCGGCGGCGCCGCCACCGGACGACCCACCACCAGCGGCGCCCTTCTTCTGGTCCGCCTTCTGCTGCTTGCGCTTCTGTCGAGCTCGATCGTCGAACAGGTCGATCATTGCGCCACCGGCGCCACGCGGACCGGCGAGAACACCGATGGCCAGACCGAGACCACCGAGCAGGTACACGTTGATCTTCAGGTCCAGCAGGATCTGCGGAAGCAGCTGGAAGAAGACCGCGACGCTGACGACCGCCATGAGGGACTCGAAACCCGCGAGGATCGGCACCGACAGGTAGAACAGCGAGTTGAACGAGATGTACTGCAGGATGCCCGGCGGGTTGCGGTACAGCGGGGCGGACAGTGCACCGGCCAGACCGGCGAAGATGCCGGCGATGGCGAACGCGGTGACCTTGTACATCCAGGGCGAGACACCGACCGCGGCGGCCGCCGCCTTGTCGACGCCGACCATGATGAGCGAGCGACCGAACCGCGAGTGGCGGAAGCGGTGCAGGAAGAGCATCGAGACCAGCAGCACGCCGATGATGTAGTAGTAGAACCGCGTGTCGCTCTGCATGCTCGCGCCGAAGAACTCCGGACGCGGGGTGGACGGGGAGCTCAGACCACCGGTCAGCTTCTCCTTGGTGAACAGCGAGTTCTCCAGGAGGAACTGCAGCGACAGCGTCAGCACGATCACGTAGACGCCCGCGAGGCGCATCGAGATCAGTGCGACCAACACCGAAACCCCGACGCAGAACGCGATGCCGCCGAGTGCTGCCGCCGGGAAGGGCAGACCGGGGCCTGCCTCGCCTGGCTTGTCACCACGTGCCAAATATCCGGTGATGTAGAGCGATGAACCGGTCAGACCGGCCTGGGCCAACGAGATCTCACGACCCCAACCGACCACGACCAGCAGGCCGAGGCAGGCGATCGCCAGCACCAGGCCGACCATGACGTTGAACGTCCAGTACTCGTTCGAGATCTGCGGGTAAAGGAGGCCCAGCCCGACCATCACCAGGATGAAGGGGTGCACCCCCAACATGCCCTGCAGGCCGGTGACCCGGGGCGGGACAACCAGGGTGGGAGTCGCCCCACCGTGCCCGCCGCCGTGGCCGGACCCCGAGCTTTGTTCCTTGCCGGCTGAGCCGGACCGCTTCGATAGGTCTGTTCCTTGAGCCATGTGAAAAATCCATTCCTGCGTGGCTGAGGCCGGGCGCATTGGTCAGTTGCAGCGAGGCCCTAGTGGGCGAGGACGGACGAACCCTTCTTACCGAAGCGGTCGATCAAGATGACCACGGCGAAGAGGATCGAGACCACGATGAGCTCGCGGTATCCGACGTCGACGGTGCCGAAGACGTCGGACTTGAGCATGGAGTCGAGGATCGCCAGGACGACCGCGCCCATCAGCGCCAGCGGGATGCTGCCGAACGCACCGAGCACACAGACGATCAGTGCGCGAAGGAAGATGAACAGGATCGAGTTGGTGTCGGTGCCGACGTAGTTGCCGAGCAGGATTCCGCCGAGGGCGGAGATCGCGCCGGAGATGGCGTAGATCGTCGTACCGACCTTGCCGATCGGAACGCCGACGAGCTTGCTTGCCTCGACGTTGTCCGCGATGGCGCGGGTGAAGACACCGAATCGGGTGGCCTGCAGGAGGATCGTGAAGCCGACGACGACGATGCCAAGGATGACCAAGGTCATCAATTGATGGACCGTCACTGTCTGGATGTCGATCCGGAAGCTGCCGCTGCCGAACGGGCTGGGGACGGGCTCACCCGACGCACGGTTGTACTTGAAGATGATGCCGATCATGATCAGCATCATCGCCAGCGAGAAGTTGGTGAGCGTTACCCGCGGGTACGTCGACAACTTGGTGCTGGTGGCGAGGTACCCGTAGAGCGCGGCGACCGCAGCACCCGCGAGCATCAGCCCGATCAGGGTGGGCCACATGGGTAGCTCTGGCCGGTTGGTCTCCTGGCCGCTGCCGAGCAGCGCCTCGCCCGAGTCGAAGTTCGGGGAGACCAGGTACCAGAACAGCAACGTCCCGGCGAGCACGATGCCGCCATGCACGAAGGCCACTGTGCGGCTGATCCGATAGCTGAGCACCAAGGCCACGGCGATGAGGCCGTAGAGGCCTGCCGTCGTGATCCCGTTGATCAGCGCGGGAATGAAGATCGAGTTATTGAACGTTAGGGCTGTCAGCGAATCCATGGTGCGCCGCCGTTGCCTTCCCTGCCGCCGACATGGACGGCCGTCTCAGAGCCCAGCGGGCGCGCGGGCGCGCAGGGCCGAACGGTCTGGTGGTGGCCTACACCCGAAACCAACGAAATCGGGACATGTCGGTTACGGGAGGATCTGGTGCAGTCTAGACCTGGGCTGATACCCCGGCCATGGCCGGTCGCGAGCAAATGAGCCGCCCGAACGTGGCATACACAACACTGCCCACCCTCTTGCCCTCTCGGCGATGGTTCAGTTCACAGACGGCACGTGAGATGGGCCATGGCCGTGGGCGGCGCAACGTGGTGCGCAGCAAAATTGCCTATGTGATCTAGGAATTCGCGCAATCTGAATCGTGATCAGACTTTGTGCCCGGAAACTTCGCCGCATTGCCGCAGAAGTGATCCGACTCTTCTTAGGTGACGTTCAGGATCCGGTTCCGACGGGGCGCCCGATCGGCACCGCCACATGCAGGCGCAGACCCCCGAGTGCCGGCGCCGACGCGATCGTGAGCCGCCCACCGACGCGAGCGACGTCGGTGTCGAGGCTCGACAGCCCGAAGGAACGGACCTGGTCCGCGCTGCTGCGCACCGCGACCGGGTCGCCGCGTCCATCGTCGTCGACCTGGATGCTCCACCACCGCGCGCCGCGGTGCAGCGCCAGTCGCACCCGCGAGGCCGCGGCGTGCTTCCCCACGTTGGCCAGGCCTTCCTGTACGGCGCGACGCAACACCTGTGCGGGACGGTCCTCGATGTGGGTACCGGTCCCGGCGATGTGCAGAGCGGTCGCAATTGAATGCCGTCCCGCAAATTCTTCGAGCAGGTTCTCGGCCTCGGTCGCGAGGCACAACGCAGGCGCGGCGGGGACGGGCGCCTCGGCCGTCAGCACACCGATCAGCGCTGAGCGAAGCTGCACCGAACCCGAACGCAGGTGCGACTGGACGCGCTCGACAATGTCGGCGACATCCGGCGGTAGATCCGTGCGACAGCGCAATTCATGCAGGTCGAGTTCGGCTGCGAACAGTTCCTGGCTCAGACCGTCGTGCAACGTCACCGCCAGCTCGTGCAACCCGGGCACGCGAAGGGCCTGTCCGGCCACGTCCGCCCGGCGAGCCGGTTCGACGGTGCGTCCCATGAGATGTCCGCTCTGACGGGGATCTGCTGTCGCCACGTATTCGTGCTCGCTCGGTCCCCGGATGGGTGGACGGTCGGGGGGTGAATTCGACGCCCGGGGCCTGCGTTCACAGCAGTGCGCAACGCGGAACGCACCCCTCGTTCGGGGGGACGGTACGCCGCTAGCTGCGGCCGAGTCCGTCGCGCACGCGGTGGATCGTCGAGGCCAACTGGAGGTGGAAGGCCGAACGCGGATCGCGGATCGGCATGCCGAGGATCTCCTCGATGCGCTTGACCCTGTACTTGAGTGTCGAGGTGTGGACACACAGGGCGTCGGCGGCGTCGGCGAGGGTCAGTTCGTCGAGCACGACGCCGAGCGTGCGCACCAGCTCCGCGTTGTGCTCGCGGTCGTAGTCCAGCAGCGGACCGATCCAGCGTCGGACGAACTCGTCCATCCGGTGGTGGTCATCACTGTGCACCAGCAAGCCGTAGACCCCGAGGTCGTCGTACGCGGCGACTGCCCCGGTGCGATCGGTGTCGGCCAGCACCTTCAATGCCCGCATCGCGTGCGTGGCCTCGCGGGCGAACGCCGACGCCTCGGTGCAGGCGTCGCCGATCCCCACGGAGATCGACAGGCCGCGGCCGGCCGCGGTGGCCTGGACCTGTTCGGCGAACCGGGTCGGGTCGGGTTCCGGCTCACGCCCGATCGGCAGCGGCAGGAAGGCGAGCACCTGACCGTCCTTGCGGCCGACGATGGCTTCGCTACCGGTCGGCGCCGCCGCCGCGACCTCGGACGTGACCAGTTCGGTCAGCAGGTCGATCGGCTCCGTGCCTTCGGGCAACGGATGGCGGCAGGGCGCGTCGATGGCGAACGCGAAGCTGCGGTGCGGCCGGGTCAGATCGTGCCCGAGCGCCACGGCCCGCGCCGGGAGACGGTCGTCGACCCGGCCGGCGAGCAGGTCGTCGAACAACTCGACCCGACGGTGCTCCCGTTCGGCCATGGCGTCGCCGGAGACGATCATGATCAGCGCGAGTGTGCGGGCAGCGCGCGCGGCGACGGCCCGTGGCCATGGCCCGTCGCTACGAGAAGTGGCGACCAGGTACCCGAGCACTTCGCCACACCCGCGAATGGCCACCAGCAACCGCCGTGGGCGGGCCCCGCGCGCGGGAAGGACGGTGACCCCGCCGAGAGAGATGGCACGGTCCACCGCCTCGCGGTCCTCGGGTCGGGCGTCGGGGCGCAGCGGGACACCGACGGTGTCGCCGTCGCCGGCGTGGTCCATCACGATCATCGCGGGGGTCTGCAGCACCGCGACACCGTCGAGGATCGCCGAGACGCGCTCCAGCACGCAGGTCAGGACCGGGCGACGCAGGTTCGCCGGGTCGAACATGACGTCCAGGCGCGCCGGGTCGATCTGCGCGAGGTCCGGCAGCAGCGGATCGGCCGGGATGCGCGGCGCCGGCGAGTCGACGCCCACCGGGACGGGCACCAAGGAGAACAGTCCGCGGGCCGCTCGATCGCGCGCCTCACCCTGGCGGGCGCTCGGCGTGATGGACTCGCGTTCCGGCCGGCCCTGGCCGTCGGGCGAGGCGACGTCGGTCATCGACACGTCCTCTCGCCTTCGGCCGCCGCGGGCAACGGACGGTCCATGGCCAGGATGCCTCATGAGCGGGACGCGCGGCCAACGCCTGGCGCTACCGGGCCCACTGTGCCCTGCGGGGAGGCTTCCCGCCGTAGGCCGGATCACACCGGTCCGGAAATCCGCGTGTCGCGGATCAGACCCTCCTGCACGGCGGTGGCGACAAGGGTCCCGTCGGCGTTGAACAGGCGCCCGATATTCAGCCCTCGCCCTCCCCCGGCCGACGGGGACACCTGGTCGTAGAGCAGCCACTCGTCGGCACGGCACGGGCGGTGGAACCAGAGGGCGTGGTCGATGGAGGCCCGCACCGTCTGCTCGATGTCGACCTTGTGCGGCACGAGCCCGGCGTGGAGCAGGGTCAGATCGCTCATGTAGGCCAGCACGCAGCGGTGCAGGGTGTCGGAGTCGGGCAACCGGTCGGCCGCACGCAGCCAGATCCGGGACAGCGCCGGGTGGGCGGGGTCGGCCAAGGTCCCGTCCGGTGCCGACGATCCGGCGTAGCGGACCTCGAGGGCAGCGAACTCAGCAGCCGTGCGCTCACCGATGTCCGCCTCACCGGTGGCGGCCATGTGCTCGGCCAACGTGGGGCACTCCAGGGGCGGGGGCACCGTGGGCGCCACGTCCTGATGCTCGAGACCGATCTCCGGTGTCTGGAACGAGGCCGTCAGATAGAAGATGTGCCGCCCGTGCTGGCGGGCCGCGACCCGGCGGGCGCTGAACGACCGCCCGTCACGCAACTTGTCGACCTCGTAGACGATCGGGACCTTCGGGTCACCACCGACGAGGAAGTAGGCGTGCAGCGAGTGCACCACCCTGTCGTCGGGGACGGTGCGCATGGCCGCGAGCAGCGCCTGACCGAGCACCTGCCCGCCGAAGACGCGCTGCATCAACGTCACCGGTTGCCGCGCGCGGAACAGGCAGTCCTCGATGTACTCGAGTTCGAACAGCTCGATCAGTTCGGCAACTGAACTGGGCATCAGCGACCGTTTCCCTGACGTCGGGTCACTTCGAACCGGCGGCGAGGCGCGTGATCCGCCGCTCGATCACGAAGGTCAGGCCGGGCAGCCAGCCGGCGACGAGCATCTCGGCCAATCGACCGAGGGGCCAGCGGGCCCGGCGGAACAGGTCGAAGGCCAGTCCGAGGTACACGACGTAGAACCAGCCGTGCACCACCCAGATGTAGCGGCCCTCGCCCTTGTCGAAGACGTACTCGGAGATCGAGAAGGCACAGGCGACGATCAACATCACGCCGACGATGTACGCGGCGACCTGGTAACGCCGGAGCGCACCCGACAGCGAGGCCTGCGCAGGGGCGGTCGTCTCGCTCATCGGGAGGGCCTCTCATTCATTTCCGCGAGCATCTTGTTCCACGCGGCGAGTTGCGGGTCGTCGTCCTCGGCGGGCGCCGCGGCGACGGACGTGGTGGGCAGCACCAGTTCATCAGGCACCCGTGACGGGTTCACCGGCGCCACCGTCACCGGGACGGCGCGATCCTTGCGCACCGCGTCACGACAGAGCCAGCCCCACACAGCGGCGGTGAACACCGCGAACACCGGCCACTCGAACGCGTACCCGATGCTCAGGGTGTTGCCGTCCTGAGCTCGCGTCAGCTGCCACCAGCCCAGCCAGAAGAAGGCGACCACCAGCACCAGAGTCAGCAGGTGGAAGGCCACCCAGAGGGGGCGGAGCAGTGTCCGGAGCACCTCCGCAGGATAACGCCCGGGGGCTAACCGGCCGGTCCGTCGAGCTTCATCGCCTCGGCAGGCGCGGGGGCGGTGCCGCCGAGGTGCGCGGGCTGCCACCAGCCGTCGTCGGGGCCGGACGGGCGCACCGGGTAGTCCTGCTGGGCGCGGTCCAGCAGCGCCTGCATGCGCCGCCGCAACTCGTCCGCGAGCTCCTGCGGGTCGTCGCCGCGCTGCGGGTGCATGGGCTCGCCGAGGTAGACCAGGACCGGGACGTGACGCTGCAACAGGTCCTTGGGCCGGCCCTTCGTCCACATCCGGTGCCCACCCCAGACCGCGCACGGAATCAGCGGGGCCTTGGTGGCCACGGCCATCCGCACCGCACCGCTCTTGATCTCCTTGACGGTGAACGAGCGGCTGATCGTCGCCTCGGGGAAGACGCCGACGACCTCACCGTCGCGCAGCGCCTTGAGGGCGTCGCGGTAGGAGCTCATGCCGGCCTCGCGGTCGACGGGGATGTGCTTCATCCCCCGCATCAGCGGCCCGCTGATGCGGTGCTTGAAGACCTCTTCCTTCGCCATGAAGCGCACCAGCCGCCCGGAGGGCCGTGCCCCCCAGCCGGCGAAGATGAAGTCCAGGTAGCTGACGTGATTGCTGGCCAGGACCGCGGGACCGGTCGCCGGCATGTGGTGCGCGCCGTCGACCGTGACCTTGAGGTCGATGAGGCGAAACGCCACGCGGGCCGTGGCGATCACGGGCATATAGACGCGCTCGGGCATGGCCGGGAGGTTACCGCCTGCCGGCCATGCTCCTTGCGCTCGCCTCAGCGCCGTGGATCGCTCGCTCAGCCAGGAATGACCCCGAGGCGCCCGGCCTGGTAGTCCTCGAAGGCGGTCATCAGTTCTTCCTTGGTGTTCATGACGAACGGTCCGTAGTGGGCGACGGGTTCCCGGATCGGACGCCCTCCCAGGAGGAACACCTCCAGCCCGCTGCTGTGGCGCGCGTCCTGCGCGCTGTCGGCGGAGATCGTGATCGAGTCGCCGTCGCCGAGCACCGCGAGACTTCCGGTACGCAGCGGCGCCTGGTCCGGGCCGACGCTGCCGTTCCCGCCCATCGCGTAGGCGAGGGCGTTGAACTCCGGGTTCCACGGCAGGTGCACCGTCGCTCCCGGTGCGACCGTGAGGTGCACGAGGGTGATCGGGGTGTGCGTGACGCCCGGGCCGGGGTGGCCGGCGAGTTCGCCCGCGATGACCCGCAGCAGCGCACCGCCGTCGGCAGAGGACAACAGAGCCACCTGGCTCGCGCGGATGTCCTGGTAGCGCGGGGTGGTCATCTTGTCCACACGGGGCAGGTTGACCCACAGCTGGATCCCGTGGAACAGACCACCGGAGATCACCAGCGGCTCGGGCGGGCGCTCGATGTGCAGCAACCCGGAACCCGCGGTCATCCACTGGGTGTCGCCGTTGGTGATCAGTCCACCGCCACCGATGGAGTCGCGGTGCTCGAACTGACCGTCGATCATGTAGGTGACGGTCTCGAAGCCGCGGTGCGGGTGCCAGTCGGTGCCTTTCGGCTCCCCCGGTGCGTACTCGACCTCGCCCATCTGGTCCATGTGCAGGAACGGGTCGAGGTACTGGTTGTTGACGCCGGCGAAGGCGCGTCGGACGGGGAAGCCCTCGCCCTCGGTGCCGGTGGGCGCCTGCGTGGTGGCGAGCACCGGGCGAACCGTCGTGGTCGCCGGGTCGGGCTCGGGGACACGCGGCAGAACGGTGATGTCCGGGACGGTCACGGCCGGCATGGGAGGCCTCCTCTAGATCCAGGCAGGTCCTGCGACCTGCATCGACCAGAACTGGGTTGACACGTCAACTATTCCTGAACCTGACCATACCGTGCGGTAGGTAACGTTGCCGGACGGTCCGGGGGCACGTACAAAGTACGTAAGAGGACAGATCCCGCCGAACGTCCCCAGAACCGACGTACGATCGCGTACACCTCAGTTCGGGTCGTCTCCCGGCATTGCACCCGTAACGTCCCTGAGCTACAAACAACCATCCCCCTGTAGCACGCCGTTCCATAACGGAGGACGACTTGCCGGTCGGCAGACTTCTCCCCCGGGTCACGCTCGCCGCGGTCATCGCGGGTTGCGCTGCTCCCTTCATCGGCGTGGGCGCGGCCCAGGCCGACGCGAGTTACGAGGCGCTGGCCAGCGCCACCGGCGTGCGGGCCATCTTCAGCAACCAGTCGATCCCGCTCGGCGTCGCGCCGCAGATCCAGGGTCCGACGGCGCAGGCCAAGCAGACGTCCCTGCAGCAGTCCGACTCCCTGGCGGCCTTCCCTTTCCCTGGTGAGGAGGTCGCCGGCATTCCCGGCGTCGCCGGCGGTGCCCTCGGGTTCGCCGCCCCGCCGTACCCCTTCCTCGTCACCTCGGCCTACGGCGACGACGTCAAGCGGCTGAGCTACCCCGGGATCGAGCTGAGCTCGGAGAGCGGCGAGACCGTGACCCAGGCTTCCGCCACCGGTGGGACCAAGGGCGCCGGCGCCACCTCGATCGCCCGCATCGCGCGGGAAGGCCAGGAGGTGCTGGCCAAGGCCTCCACCGACGCTGACGGCCTGCGGCTCGGCGAGAGCCTGATCATCAACGGGCTCAAGGCCGCGGCCACCGCGACCCGCGACGCGAGCGGCAAACTGACGCGCTCCTCGACCCTGTCCTTCGCCTCGATCTCCGCACCCAACCTCGAGTTCGGGCTCCCCAGCCCTCCGTCGGCGGCCGGCCCGGGCGAGAAGCTCGCCGTTCCCTCGATCGGCTTCGTCAACGGCACGTTCATGCTGACGGTGCCGGGCTCGGAACCCGTCGCGACGCCGCTGCCGACCAACGACGTGCTCGCCGCCTTCGCCGCGGCCGGCTACAAGATCACCTACCAGGCTCCGCAGGAAACCACCGACGGGATCATCGGCGCGGGACTGCAGATCGCGACCACGCTGCCCGAGCCCCCGGCCGGTTCGCCGGGTGGATTCTCCGGGGAGACCCCCGTGACCTTCTCCCTCGGCCTGTCCCGCGCGGAGATCTCCTACGCCAAGGGCGCCGACGAGGCTGTGGCCGGCGTCGAGACCCCGGCCGTCGCTCCGCTCGGTCCGCCGCCGGCCTCCGACGTCGCGCAGGCGCCGGTCCCCGCCGCCGCGGAGTTCCCGACGACCACCGACCTGGCCCTGCCGGTCCCGGGAGCGGGCGTCCCGGCGCCGGCTCCAGCCGCGGTCGCCGCCGCCGTCGCGCCCACGGTGGACTTCGCCTCGTTGACCGCGAGCCGCATGCCGATCGAGAACGACGTCACCTGGCTGTACCTGATGGTCGCCGCGGTCGGAGCCGCCGCGATCGGTTCGTTGGCCCTGTTGCGAGGAGTGCTCCGATGAACATGGTCCGGTTCGCCCGGTTGCAGTGGGACCGGACGCTGGCCGCGCTGTCCGTGGCGGCCGGCGCGATCCTGCTGATCATCGGCTGGTTCCACGTCAGTGACACCGGGTTCGTCGCCGAACAGTTGCCCTACATCGCCTCCGAGGGGCTCGGCGGGGTCTTCCTGCTCGGCCTGGGCGGCATGTTGTGGATCTCCGCCGACCTACGTGACCAGTGGCGCGAGATGCGCGCCATCCGCGTCCGCCTGGACAACGACGCCGCGTGACCACAGCGTCGGGCCGGCTGCGGCCCTCGCCGGCGACGGCAGGCCTGCTGTCCCGGCGGGGAGCACGACGCCGCTCCGCCACGGAGCGGACTGCCCCCCTGCGCATCGCGGACCGCGAAGAGCCCTGGAACCGACGGGCCGGCGTGGTGCCGGCGATCCTGCTCGCGCTCGGTGTGATCGGCATGGTCGTGGGCTGGGTCGGCATCAGTGACACCGCCGACCTCGAGGAGCAGGCCCGCTGGCTCGGCCTGGGCATCGGATCGCTGATCGTCGCCGGTATCGGGATGGTCGTCTGGTTGCTCGCCGGTCTCGTGTCGGTGAGCACGATGCGCCGCAGCGTCATGCACGACCTCGCCATCCGCTACCCCGCCGATGTCCCGCAGACGGCGCTCACGGCCGAGCAGCCGCTGGTCGGCCAGTTCGGGATCGCGACGGGAATGCGCCGCTACCACCGCCCCGACTGCGACGTGCTCATCGGAAAGACCGTGCAATGGCAGGACGAGGAATTCTTCCTCTCGGCCGGCACGACGCCCTGCGGCATGTGTCTACCTGACGCAACGTCAGGATCCGCTCGTGAGTGAGTACATCCCGTTCCTCGTCTTCGGCCTGGTCTTCGGCTCGATCTACGGCCTGGCCGCGATGGGTCTGGTGCTCACCTACCGGACCTCGGGCATCTTCAACTTCGGTCACGGGGCCGTCGGCGCCGGTTCTGCCTACGTCTTCTTCGAACTGCGGCAGCAGCAAGGCATGCCGTGGCCTCTCGCCGCGCTGCTTGCCGTCGGCCTGTTCGGCATCGTTCTCGGCCTGTTGCTGGAGCGGATGGCCCGCGGGCTGTCGAAGGTGCCGGTCTCGTACCAGATCGTCGGCACCGTCGGCCTGCTGCTGTTGATCCGCGCGCTGGCCACCTGGATCTACGGCCCCGACTACCGCTTGTTCACTCCGTTCCTGACCCGCAAGACGGCCTTCACGGTCTCCGGGGTCGCGGTCAGCTGGGAATCGATCATCACCTTCGTCGGGGTGAGCGTTGCCGCCTTCGGGCTCTACGTCCTCGTTGAGCGCAGCCGGCTGGGCATCACGATGCGCGCCGTCGTCGACGACCCCGCGCTGCTGGACACGATGGGCACCGCGCCGGTCCGGGTCCGCCGCCAGGCCTGGATGATCGGGTCCTGCTTCGCCTCCGCGTCCGGCGTACTGCTCGCCTCCCAACAACAGCAACTCGACGCGACCCTGCTGTCCCTGCTCGTCGTGCAGGCCTTCGGCGCGGCGGCGCTCGGCGCGTTCCGCAGCCTCCCGTTGGCCTACGCGGGCGGCATCGCGATCGGTATCGCGCAGAAGCTGGTCTCCAAGCAGACCTCGGAGTACGCCTGGTTGCAGGGCCTGGACTTCAACCTGCCGTTCATCGTGCTGTTCGTCGTCCTGTTGGTGCTCGGCCGCCGGCGCCTCGGTGACCTGGGTTCGCAGGTGCGGGCCCGGGTGCCCGCGTCGCGGCAGTTCTCCACCCCGACCGTCATGGTCCTCTCGGCCGTCGGCCTGTTCGCCGCGGTGATGGTGCCGCAGGTGGTCGGGGCACGCCTGCCGGTGTGGATCAACGCGATGAGTCAGGTGCTGCTGTTCCTCTCGCTGGGTCTGCTGGTGCACACCTCCGGTCAGGTGTCGCTGTGTCAGATGTCGTTGGCGGCAGTGGGCGCGGCGGCGTTCGCGCACGCGGTGTCCAACGGGGTGCCCTGGGGCATCGCGGTGCTCCTCGGTGGCCTCGTCGCGGTCCCGGTCGGCGCGATCGTCGCCATCCCGGCCATCCGGCTCTCGGGGTTGTTCCTTGCCCTGGCCACGTTGGGTTTCGGCATCTTCATCGCGCAGTTCTTCTACGTGAAGAGCTACATGTTCGGGCTGTCCGACCTGCGCACCGGTCGACCCTCGACCTGGGGCATGGACTCCGACAAGGGCTACTACTACTTGTTGCTCGCCGTGGCGGTGGCAGGGATCGCCGCGGTCATGACCATCGAGCGCACCCGCCTGGGCCGCCTGCTGCGCGGCCTGTCGGACTCCCCCACCGCGCTGCAGACCCTGGGCGCCTCGGCCGACGTGACCCGCGTCCTCGTCTTCTGCATCTCGGCATTCATGGCCGGGATCAGCGGCGCTCTGTTCGCCGGACAGTTCGGCTCGGTGTCCGGGACCAGCTTCAACTTCGTGGCCTCTCTCGTGCTGCTCGCCGTCCTCGCGATCGCCGGGCGCAGCACCGTGCAGGCCTCGATCATCGGGCCGATCGGGATGCTCGTTCTCCCGGCCTACGGTGACTCTGTCGGGGCCGGCTTCGAGGCCGCCTTCGGCGCCGGCGCCATCCTGGCCGCCGTTCTCGCCACGCGACGTCTGCATCTGCCCTTCGGTCAGTGGGCAGACAAGTTGTCGTGGCGCTCTGCAGGCACGACCGCGGCCCGGGCGGCCGCGCGCACCACACCACGAGAGGTCCCCTCGTGATCAATCAACATAGGAGTGCCCCCATGAAGGTTCGCCGCGGACCAGCAGTGGCGGTGATGTTGGCTACCGTCCTCGCGCTCAGCGCGTGCGGTAGTCGCGTCAGCGGCGACGAGGTGCTCGCCGGGGCCGGCGGTGGGACGGTCCGCCTCGACGACGCATCGATCGCTGAGTTGAGCAAGGCGACCGGCGGCAACGCCGCGGCGGGACCGGCGGATTCCTCCGCCACCACCGAGACCGCCCCTGAGGCGGCCGCGACAGGAACCGGCGCGTCTACCGGCGTGGCCAACCCGAAGCCCGGCACTCCCGGCACTCCTTCGGGCGCAGCGGCCAAGCCCACCAAGGGGCAACCGGCTGCGGCAAACAAGCCCGCGGCGGGTGCAACCAACTCCGCCGCCGCGGCCCTCCCGGCCAAGTGCACCGGCCCCGGCGTGCCCCTGAAGCTGGGTCAGATCGGTGCCTTCTCCGGTGTCTCCGGGCCGATCACCATCAACGCGCGCACCGCGCTGGCCGCCTGGGTCCAGGACGTCAATTCCCGTGGCGGGGTGGCCTGTCACCCGGTGCAGTTGTTCGCCGTCGACGACGGTGGCGACCCGGCCAAGGCGTCGGCCCTGGTGCAGCAGCTCGTCCAGGAGAAGAAGGTCCAGGCAATCGTCGGGGTCTTCGATCCCCTCGGTTTCAAAGGCATCGTCTCGACGGTGGAGCGGCTGAAGGTTCCCGTGATCGGTGGCGACGGCATCGACTTCGCCTGGAACGAGAGCCCCTACGTGTTCCCGACCGGTGCCGGGATCCTCGGTTCGATCCGCGGGGCCATCAAGCAGACCGTCTCCTCGGGCAAGAAGAACCTCGGACTGCTGTACTGCGTCGAGGCCAGCGTCTGCACCAACGGCGCGAAGATCATCCCGCCGGAGGTCGAGAAGGCCGGCGGGAAGCTCACCTACAGCGCGGCGATCTCGCTGACGCAGCCGGACTTCACCGCACAGTGCCAGGCCGCCAAGAACGCCGGCGTCGAGGCGATGGGCATGGCCATGGACGGCGCCTCGATCGGTCGAGTCGCCCGCTCCTGCGCGTCGATCAACTACCACCCGCAGTTCGTCAGCAACGGGCTGGTGCTCAGCCCGCAGAACGCGGAGGACCCCATTGTCCGCAAGAACACGTTGTCCTCCTCCAGTCCGGTCGCGCCCTGGACCGAGAAGGACACCCCCGGTCAGCAGGGTTACCACGCGGCGTTGACGAAGTACGCACCGAACTCCGCGCCGAGCGGAAGCTCGATCCAGACGTGGGCGGCGGGCAAACTGCTGGAGGCCGTCGTCGCCAAGCTCGGTGCGGCTGCCTCGAGCAACCCGATCACCACGGCGGACCTCATGACAGGCCTGGGCAAGATCTCCAAGGAGACGCTGGGCGGACTGACTCCACCCTTCACTTTCTCCCCCGGGCAGAAGTTCTCCCCGCAGATCGAGTGCACCTACTTCACCTTGCTCAACGACAAGGGCTGGACGGCGCCGCGCGGCAGCAAGCCCGTCTGCACATGAACCGTCGTCGGGTCGGCGTCGGACTGGCCTTGGCGGCCGTCCTCACACTGAGCGCGTGCGGAAGTCGCGTCAGTGGCGAGGAGGTGCTCGCCGGTGCGGGCGGCGGAACCGTCCGCCTCGACGACGCCTCGATCGCCGAACTTCGCACGGCAACCGCGGGCCGTCCAGCCGCGGCACCGACCACCGGGGACTCCCCTGCGGTGTCGACAGGGGCAGGCGAAGCTCCGGCGACCCCAGGAACCGCTCCGGCCGGAGCCGGTGCCTCGACGGGGGTCGTCAATCCGAAGGGCGCTCCGGCAACGTCTGCCGGCGGCCCGACCAAGCCGGCCAAGGGAACGCCCTCGACCTCCGACAAGCCGGGCGCCGGCACGGCTGCCGCGGCGACGTCGGCTGCGTGCACCGCTGCCGGTGCGCCACTGAACATCGGCCAGATCGGCTCGTTCTCCGGCGTGACAGGCCCGATCACCGCCAGCGCCCGCACCTCGTTGGCGGCGTGGGCGCAAGACGTCAACGCGCGCGGCGGCGTTGCCTGCCACCCGGTCCAACTGTTCGCCGTGGACGACGGCGGGGACCCCGCCCGCGGGTCGGCCCTCGTGCAGCAACTCGTGCAGAGCAAGAAGGTGCAGGCCCTCGTCGGGACCTTCGACGCGCTGGGCTTCCAAGGGATCCTCGGCGCTGCCGAGAAGTACAAGATCCCGTTGATCGGTGGCGACGGCATCGACTTCAAGTGGAACCAGAGCCCGTACGCGTTCCCTGCCGGTGCAGGACTTCTCGGCGCGGTGCGCGGTTCGCTGCAGCAGACCATCGCTGCAGGCAAACTCAACCTCGGCCTGCTCTACTGCGTCGAGGCCAGCGTCTGTACCTCCGGCTCGAAGATCATCCAGGAGGAGGTCGCCAAGACCAAGGCGAAACTCACCTACACCTCCGCGGTCTCCCTCACGCAGCCGGACTTCACCGCCCAGTGCCAGGCCGCGAAGAACGCCGGCGTCGAAGCGATGGGCATGGCCATGGACGGGGCGTCGATCGGGCGCGTGGCGCGGTCCTGCGCCTCCGTGAATTACCACCCGCAGTTCATCACCAGCGGCTTGGTGCTCAGCCAGCAGAACGCCGAGGACCCTGCCATCCGCAAGAACACGCTGTCCTCTGCCAGCTCCGTCGCACCGTGGATGGAGACCAACCAGGAGACTCCCGGCCAGCGCGAGTATCACGCCGCCCTGAAGAAGTACGCCCCCTCGGCGGACCGCAGTGCCGCGTCGATCTACGGGTGGGCCGCGGGCAAGATGGTCGAGGCCGTGGTCGCCAACCTTGGAGCCGACGCGCGCGCCAAACCGATCACCACCGCGGACCTCATGACCGGGCTGGGCAAGTTCTCCAAGGAGACCCTCGACGGGCTCACTCCACCGATGACCTTCAAGCCGGGCCAGAAGTCCGCGCCGCTTATCCGGTGCGTCTACTTCACGCTGCTGTCGGACAAGGGCTGGACCGCCACGCGCGGCAGCACTCCGGTGTGCTCGTGATCGAGGAGGTTGACGTTGCTCGAACTGCGTGAGGTCGACGCCGGGTACGGCGCCGGCCTGGTGCTGCGCGAGGTGACCCTGCGCGTCCCGGACGGTGCCGTGGTGGCGCTGCTCGGGGCGAACGGTGCCGGGAAGACCACGCTGCTGCGCGTCGCCGCCGGTCTGCTCAAGCCCAGCGCCGGTTCGCTGGTGATCGACGGGACCGACGTCACCGGTGAGGCACCCGAACAAGCTCGTCGGCCGCGGGGTCTGTCACATCCCCGAGGGCCGCGGGGTGTTCCCGTCGCTGACCGTGCGGGAGAACCTCGTCGTGCAGTCCCCGCCCGGGGAGCACGAGCAGGCGATCGAGGCGGCCACCTCGGCGTTCCCGCGGCTCGGTGAGCGGCTCAAGCAGGTCGCCGGGACCATGTCCGGCGGCGAGCAGCAGATGTTGGCGCTGGCCCGCGCGTACGTGCAGAACCCGAAGGTGATCCTGCTCGACGAGGTCAGCATGGGTCTGGCGCCGCGGATCGTCGACGAGATCTTCGAATTCCTGCAGCGCCTCGCCGAAGCCGGCGCCGCGCTGCTGCTCGTCGAGCAGTACGTGACGAAGGCGCTGGCGCTGTCCGACTACGTCTACATGCTGCACCGCGGCCAGGTGGCTTTCGTCGGCGAGCCCGGCGAACTCGACGGCGAGGACTTGTTCGCGCGTTACCTGGGACATTCAGCTTGAGTCATTAGGGTGCTTCGGGTGAGCGATCTGCCTCCCCCGATCCCTGCTCACGTGGTCACCTTCCTGCGCGACCACGTCTCTTCATTGCTGCAACTCGAGGTGTTGCTCCTCGTTGCCGAGGCCGACGAGCCGCGCCCTGCCGCGGAGTTGGCGGCCGAGATGTACCTGGCCGAGCCCGTGGTCGCCGAATGGCTGGACACCTTCACCGCGAAGGGCTTCTGCAAGTACTACGCGGATGAGGGTTACCGCGGCCTGAAGATCCTGGCCGTGGCCGAGTTGCTGCAGGATGTCGCCGACACCTATGTGCGGCGCAAAGTGACGGTGGGTCGCCTCATCCACGGTGCACCCGAGCCGGACCCCAAGATCTCCTTGGCCGAGGCCTTCCGACTGCGCCGCGAGGGCAAGGACCCCGACGGGAGGGAGCGGCCGTGACCGAGTCGGTCGTCTACTTCCTGTGCGCCGCGACCAGCATCGCGTGCGCCGCGTTGGTCGTGCGCTCCTGGCGCAGGACCCCGGTGCGCCTGCTCGCCTGGGTCACCCTCGGCTTCGTCGGCCTGGCGGCCAACAACGTCATCCTGTTCGTCGACAAGATCGTCGTGCCCGACACGAACCTCAACGTCCTACGCGAGGGCTCGGCGCTCGCCGCCGTCACCGTCCTGCTCTTCGGCCTCATCTGGGAGTCCCGGTGACACCGCCGGACCGAGCTAGCGAGGGCCGCAGATGACGGACTTCCTGCAGGGCGCCACGATGCTCGCGGGCTTCGCGATTGCATTGTTCTTCCTGCGCTACTGGCGAGACACCGGCGAACGCTTGTTCGGCGTCTTCGCCCTCGCGTTCGCGTTGTTCGCGTCGAGCCGCATCGTGCTCTTCGCCCTGGACACCGACTCCGAGGCCCGGACCTGGGTCTACGGCATGCGAGCCGCGACGTTCCTGATGATCATCGTCGCGATCCTGGACAAGAACTTCACCGAGCCGACCAAGAAGCCCGCCGCCGACCAACTCCAGTAAGTCGGTCGACAACCACTGCGCACGACGTGCGTAGTGGTTGTAAATCTCGTCGATTTGTCCTGGTTTGTGGAACCACTACGCACGTCGTGCGTTGTGGTTGTGATTGTGGTTGTGCGTCAGCTGATGCTGACGGGGAGGGAGAGGCCTCCGTCGATGACAACGGTCTGGCCGGTGATCCAGCTTGCGTCCGAGGAGAGCAGGAAGGCGACGGCGCTCGCGATGTCCTCGGGGACGCCGAGGCGGCCGAGGGGGTAGGCCGCGACGACCTCGGCCTCCTTGCCCTCGTAGAGCAGGGCGGCGAACTGGGTCTTCACCACGGCGGGGGCGACGGCGTTCACGCGGACCTTCGGGCCGAGTTCCTTGCCCAACTGCTCGGTGAGGGCGATGAGCGCGGCCTTGCTGATGCCGTAGACGCCGATGCCGTCCGACGCGCCGATGCCGGCGACCGAGGCCATGTTGACGATCGCGCCACCGTTCTCGGCCAGGCTCGCCTTCACCGCCTCCTGGGACCATTCGATCGCGGCGAAGAGGTTGACCTCGAAGGTCTTGCGGAGCGCCTTGGGTGACACGTCCAGCACGGGGCCGTAGACGGGGTTGATGCCGGCGTTGTTGACCAGCAGATCCAGGCGGCCGAAGTGCTCCATCGTGGCCGCCACGGTCGCGGCGGCGTGCTCGACGTCGTCCGCCCGCCCGGTCACCCCGAGGGCATGCTCCGGACCGCCCAGTTCCTTGACCGCCTCGGCCAGGGCGTCGGCGTCGCGGCCGGTGATCGTCACCCGGGCACCTTCGGAGATCAGGCGGGCAGCGACAGCCAGGCCGATCCCTCGGCTGGCGCCGGTGACCACGGCGACCTGGTCGGTGAACCGAGCTGTCATTTCATACCCCGTTCGCAAGGAATCGTGTCACGTGGCCACCGGCCTCGAGCTGTTCTACCTGAAGACGTGCCCACGGCGAGAGGTCGGCCGATCCATCGGTCGCCTCCGCGACGAACGCTGCCCAGTCCACCCAACGCCATCCCCCGACCTCGTCGGGATTCGGGGTCGGATCGGCGTCGGTCCGGACCAGGAACACCGGACACAACTCGTACTCCTCCACGCCCAGAAAGCTTGCCCGGTAGGAGAAATCCGGCAGAGCAAGCACCATCTGACGTGGAGTCAGACCAAGTTCCTGGTCCAGTCTGCGCCGCACCGCGGCAGCGGCGTCCTCCCCGGGGGCGGGGTGTCCGCAGCAACTGTTGGTCCACACACCTGGCCAGGTCTTCTTCGTGAGCGCCCGCTGAGACTTGAGGAACCGCCCGGCGGCATCGAAGACGTAGCTGGAGAAGGCGAAGTGGTAGGGCGTCCGCTCCCCATGGACCGTGTCCTTGTCGGCGACGCCGCACGGTCTGCCGTCCGGGTCGAGCAGGACCACCTGCTCCACCGCTGCCGTCACGCTCACGCGCCCGACAGGGCGGCGGCGACCACGTCGCGGGCCTCGTCCTGGATCCGAGCGAGATGCTCAGGCCCGGCGAAGCTCTCCGCGTAGATCTTGTAGACGTCCTCCGTGCCCGACGGACGAGCGGCGAACCAGCCGTTGTCCGTGGTGACCTTCAGACCGCCGATCGGCGCACCGTTGCCGGGCGCGTTCACCAGACGCTCCCGGATCGGGTCGCCGGCCAGCTCGGTCGCCCTGACCTGATCGGGCGTCAGTTTCGCCAGGACCGCCTTCTGTTCGCGGGTCGCGGGGGCGTCCACGCGCGCGTAGGCGGGATCACCGAACTTCGCGACGAGGTCGGCGTAGTGCTCGCTCGGGCTCCGCCCCGTCGTCGCGATGATCTCCGCCGCGAGCAGGCAGAGCAGGAGGCCGTCCTTGTCCGTGGTCCACACCGCACCGTCGCGGCACAGGAACGAGGCGCCGGCGCTCTCCTCACCGCCGAAGACCAGCGACCCGTCGAGCAGGCCGGGCACGAACCACTTGAAGCCGACGGGCACCTCGTGGACCGTGCGGCCCAGGCTCTCCGCGACCCGGTCGATCATCGCCGAGGACACCAGCGTCTTGCCGATGACCGCCGAGGTCGGCCACGCGTCGCGGGTGCCGACAAGGTGATTGATCGCCACCGCGAGGTAGTGGTTCGGGTTGAGCAGTCCGCCGTCCGGCGTGACGATGCCGTGCCTGTCGGCGTCGGCGTCGTTACCGGTCGCGACGTCGTACCGGTCGCGTTGTGCGATCAGCGACGCCATCGCGTGCGGCGAGGAGCAGTCCATGCGGATCTTGCCGTCCCAGTCGCGAGTCATGAACCGGAACGTCGCATCCACCAACGGGTTCACCACGGTCAGCGACAGGCTGTACGCCTCGGCGATCGCTCCCCAGTAGGCGACGCTGGATCCACCCAGCGGATCCGCGCCGATGCGCACCCCGGCACCGGCGATCGCCTGCAGGTCGATGGCCTTGGGCAGGTCCGCGATGTAGGCGCCCATGAAGTCGTAGGTGCCCGTGGTGTCGGCGGCGCGGGCCTGCGGCCACGGGATACGGCGCACCTCGCGCAACCCGTCGGCGAGCAGTTCGTTGGCCCGGGCGGCCACCGCGGAGGTGACGTCGGTGTCGGCCGGTCCGCCGTTGGGCGGGTTGTACTTGAAGCCGCCGTCGGCGGGCGGGTTGTGCGACGGGGTGACGACGATGCCGTCCGCGGTTCCCCCCGTGCCACGGTCGTTGTGCGCGAGCACGGCGCGCGAGAGCGACGGGGTCGGGGTGTAGCCGTCGGCGGTGTCGAGCAGGACGCGGACCCCGTTGGCCGCGAGCACCTCCACGGCGGTGACGGTGGCCGGTTCGCTCAGCGCGTGCGTGTCCTTGGCCAGGAACAGCGGTCCGTCGATCCCGGCTGCGGCACGGTGCTCACAGATCGCCTGGGTGATCGCGGCGATGTGGTCCTCGTTGAAGCTCGCGGTCAGCGCGCTGCCCCGGTGCCCGGAGGTGCCGAACGCGACCCGCTGCGCGGGCTCGGAGACGTCGGGGTGCTCGGCGTAGTACGCCGTGACGAGCCGGGCTACATCGATGAGGTCGGCGGGGTCCGGCAGCTTGCCTGCCTCGGGGTGCACGGTCATGTGACCAGTTTCCCGTATGCCGGTTGACGACGTCCGACCGCCTGCGGCCGATGGGCCACAGGCGGTCGGATGCTCATGAGTGTCAGGCGGTCCAGGCAGCCATCGAGTTGTTGGACTCGGTGTCGCGCAGGGTGGCCAGTGCGTCCTTCTCCAGCTGCCGCACGCGTTCGCGGGTCAGACCCATGGGCGCGGCGATCTCGGCCAGCGTGCGCGGAACGCCGTCACGCAGGCCGTAGCGCAGGGTGAGCACCGCCGCCTGGCGTTCGGGCAGGGCATTCACCTGGGAACGCAACTGACCGATCATCAGATTGTGTTCGGCGATCTCGGCCGCGGCCACGGCGTCGTCGTCCCGAATGAGGTCCGCGACGCGGGTCTCACCGTCGTCGCCCACGGTGGCGTCGAGGCTGACCGGAGACCTGTTGTAGCTGCGCAGTTCCACGACCCGCTCGACGGCCATCTCGAGTTCGGCGGCCACTTCGGCCGGGGTCGCGTCGCGACCCAGCAACGTGGACAGGGTGCGATCGACCCGGTTCAGCCGGGACAGTTCCTCGACCACGTGCACCGGCAGTCGCACCGTGCGGCCCAGTTCGCCGAGGCCACGCTGGATCGCCTGGCGGATCCACCAGGTCGCGTAGGTCGAGAACTTGAAGCCCTTGGTGTAGTCGAACTTCTCCACCGCGCGGATCAGGCCGAGGTTGCCCTCCTGCACGATGTCGAGGAACGAGGCATCGCGCCCGGAGAACTTCTTCGCGACCGAGACGACCAACCGGAGGTTCGCCCGCACCATGTGGTCACGGGCGGCCTCGCCGTCGGCGGCCAGGTCGAGCAGTTCGTTGCGTCGCTTCGGGCGCAGGTACGGACCGCCCGGCGCGGCGGATTCGTCGAGGAGTTGGCGGGCGTAGACCCCGGCCTCGATGCGCTTGGCGAGCATCACCTCTTCCTCGGCGCTCAGCAGGGCTGTGTTGCCGATCTCGTCCAGATAGAAGCGGACCAGATCCGGGTCCTGATTGTCCGGACCCAGACCGCGACGCCCCTCGCTCCGACGCGGCGGGGCCACACGGGTGCGAGTGGGACTGAGAGTGCTTTCACGCGGCATTCCGGCCTCCTTCGTGGCGCATTCGGCGCGGGCCCCCTGTCGGTCTGGGTGGCATGGGTCCGAATACCTGGACCACTACCCCCGTCCGCGCTTACGCGACACTCAGTGAACTCATCAGAGGGCCGGGATGTTCCCCGCGATCATGACGTCACGTAGTGGTTCGATCACTCAGAGATAGAGCCCGGGTGACCCGTCGTCGATTCGGCCCGCAGCGACGGCATGCAGGTCCCGCTCCCGCAGCAGCACGTACTCCGTGCCACGCACCTCGACCTCGGAACGATCCTCGGGATCGAACAGGACGCGATCCCCGACCTCGACGTGTCGCACGTTCTGACCGACGGCCACGACCTCGGCCCAGGACAGCCGTTTGCCCATCCGGGCGGTGGCCGGAATGAGGATCCCGGAGGTGGAAAGGCGCTCCCCCTCGGCGTCCATGTGCACCAGGACTCGGTCGCCGAGCAGCTTGATCGGCAGCTTCTCGCCGAGCACGGTGCGCTCCGCATTCCCCTCGTGCGCCGGGCTGCTCATGCCGCGCACTGTAGTGCGGGGCGGCGAGCTCCTCTAAAACGCCTCGAACGCCCCGGGCCAGCCACCCGAGGCGTTCGAAGACTGTGGTGCGTCTGCGACGTACTAGCCGCCGAGCAGACCGCCGAGCAGCGACTTGCTGGAGCCGGAACCGGAGTTCCCGAGCAGCGAGTCGGTCAGGCCGGTGACCGGGGCCAGCAGGCCACCGGACGTCGAGCTGTTGGACGACGAGCTGCTCGAGGAGCCGCTCGAAGAGCCGCTCGAGGAGGAGGCCTTGGAACCGGTGAGGCCACCGAGCGAGCCGGTCACCCCGCCGAGGACCTTGTCCAGGCCGAGCGAGCTCGTGAGCCCGTCGACGGTGTTCGTGACCGGAGCGGTCGTGTCCTCGAGCGTGGAGCCGACACCGGGGACCACGCCGTCGAGCACACCCCCCAGCGTGCCGACAACACCTCCCACAGCGCCCGTGTCCTTGGCGGTCGGCGCCTTGGTGCCGCCACCGTTGTTCGAGCCACCGTTGTTGGAGCCCGAGTTGCCGTTGTTGCCGGTGTTCTCGCGCGGCGTGGTGGTCGAGCCACCGTTGCTGCTCGAGGACCCGCGGTCCTGCTTGGTCGCCGTGCGCTCGGAGACACCGCTCACGCGGGCTGCGGCGACCGGGGCGAACGCCTGGTCGACCGTGCGGCCGATGGACACCGGGGCGGCCACGTCGTCGACGGCCAGACTCGGAGCCGGACGGCCCAGGGCGTCGAGACCGCTGCCGGAGGGCAGAACCGCCGGAGCCACCAGGATCATTGCCTTAAGTGCCAGCAGCAGCGCGCCGGAGATGCCGGCGACGGCTGCGGTCTGGCCGAGAACGCGCGCAGTATCGGAGTTCTCGCCCCGATGCTTCTTACTCATTGTGCTCCCGCGGACGGCCGAAGCCGGCTTCCGCAGCGCCATGTCACTCATGATTCCCCACCCCTGCGTCAGACGTGCGTAGCGCTGGTACTTGTAAGGGAAGAGTAGGTCTGGAATTCGGGCGCGGAAGTAACGCCAAGAGAGCTTGACTCAACCGGAACCAGTCTTGAGATTTCTTCCCTCAAGTCCGTCAATATGCCGCTGACCTGCATCGATGCACACCGAAGCGGACATATCGGGCGAAAGTTGTACCCGGTGCGTGAATTCAGATCGACACAGAGTCACAACTTAAAGAACAGGTCAATGGAAGCGTCGCCAGACGACAATCGTCACGAATGCGAGGGCAATTCCACCCAGGATCGCAGCCTTGTCCTTTTTGATATGGCCATCGGAATCGACAACAATTCCGCGGGCCCGGTCTTTCACGGCCGAAGCGACATTCTTGGGCGCGACCTTGGCAGCGATGGCGTCGAGGCTCGCGGCGAGCTCCTCGCGGGAGCGCTCGATCTGCTCCTCGAGCGACGCCGCTCCGTCGGCGCGCTGACCGTTCCGGGCTGCACCCACGTCTGGCTCCCTCACCACGCTGCGGCGCCTGTCGCCGGCCGCTGATCCGCGACAGTCTCCCAGGTCACCGCCTCGCGGCGAGCGCGGGTCACCCCCGAGGCGCGGCGTGTTCCGGACGCGGGCAAGGATGGCCGCATCGCATCGTTCGACGCTGGAGGAGCTACCCGTGACCGAGGCCGTCCGCCTGTCCCCCGGTGACGCCGCGCCGCCGTTCACCCTGGCCGACGCCGACGGCAAGCCGGTGTCCCTCGCCGAGCTGGCCGGACAACGCGTGATCCTCTACGTGTACCCAGCGGCGATGACCCCGGGTTGTACCAAGCAGGCGTGCGATTTCCGGGACAACATCGCCCGGGTCTCCACGGCCGGCTACACCGTGCTCGGGCTGTCCCCGGACGCCCCGGCCAAGCTGGCCAAGTTCCGCGACCGCGACGCCGTCCCGTTCCCGCTGCTGTCCGACCCCGACAAGGACGTACTCCGCGCCTACGGGGCGTACGGCGAGAAGATGATGTACGGAAAGACTGTGCAGGGCGTCATCCGCTCCACCTTCGTGATCGACGCCGACGGGAAGATCGAGACCGCGCAGTACGGGGTCAAGGCCACCGGCCACGTCGACCGCCTGATCAAACAACTCGCGATCTGAGTCGCGCGGGGCCTTATCGTTGCCCCGCAGCTCCGGCGGGAGTGGCGGAATTGGCAGACGCGCCAGACTTAGGATCTGGTGTCTTCGGACGTAGGGGTTCAAGTCCCCTCTCCCGCACCGTGTGATCTCTCAGGACATCGACGACAGTCCAAGGCTGGGAGTGAACTGGGCATCGCCGGGGCAGATTGCACCGGTGCCCGACCAAGAAGCTGCCGCAGCCGAGGACTCGACGCTGCACGACGTGCGCGGGCGACAACGCGCTCGGGTGCGCTGGACGCGGCGGATCGCCTTGAGCCTGCTCGCGGTCGTCGTGGCCCTCGGCGCGACCGGGATGCTCGGCGTGCGCACGGCGACCGCGACGACCTCCGCCGACGGGTGGTCGATGGAGGTGCGCTACCCGAAGATCGCCCGCGCCGGGCTCGACATCTCCTGGCGGGTGACGGTGCGTCACCCCGGCGGATTCGGCGACAAGCCCATCGCGTTGGCCGTCTCCGCGCGGTACTTCGACATCTTCGAGACCCAGGGCTTCCATCCCGAACCGTCCAAGAGCACCGCCGACGGTGACCTGCTCTACCTCGAGTTCGATCCGCCGCCCGGGGACGTGTTCGCCGTCGACTACGACGCCTACATCCAGCCCGCCTCCCAGATCGGACGCAAGGCCAGGGTGCAGTTGATGGACGGGGACAAGCCGCGGCTGACCGTGCGCTACCGGACCTGGTTGCTCCCCTGAGGCAGTGAAGGAGTCCCCGCCGTGGAGATCGTGGTCCGTGCCGTCGTCATCTGGTTGTTCCTGTGGTTGATCACCCGCGCCGTCGGTCGCTCGAGCCTGGGTGAACTCAGCACATTCGAGCTCATGCTCTACGTGACCATGGGCGACCTGGTGCAGCAGGCCGTCACACAGCAGGACTACTCGGTGACCTCGGCCTTCCTCGCCGTCGGCGTCTTCGCCCTGCTGACAGTGGCCATGTCCTATGTGAACTGGCGCTGGCCGCGCGCCCGGGCGGCGGTGCACGGCGTCCCGGTCATCGTCGTCGCCGACGGCGAACCACTGCTGGCCAACATGCGCGACGAACGGCTGTCCCTCGACGACCTGATGGCCGCGGCCCGCGCGCAGGGCATCGAGCGCTTCTCCGACATCCGGACCGCGGTGCTCGAGGCCGACGGCGACATCTCGTTCATCCGCAGGCAGGCAGCGCCGCTGACCATCGAGAAGTGAATTCACTTCTTGACGATCACACGGCGGGCGGTCGATGCTGTGCGGCATGAGCCCCTTCGAGACGATCCTGTACTCCACCGCGGGACCCATCGCGACGATCACCCTGAACCGGCCGGACGAGTTGAACACCATCGTCCCGCCGATGCCGCAGGAGGTCAGCCGAGCCGTGGGCCTCGCGATCCGCGACTCCGAGGTCAAGGTCATCGTGCTGCGCGGCGCGGGGCGTGCCTTCTGCGCCGGCTACGACTTCGGTGACGGCTTCACCCAGTGGGCCGACCTCATCGACACCGACGGCACCTGGGACCCGGGCAAGGACTTCGTCTTCGCCACCACACCCGAGATCGCGCCCACGCAACACTTTCTCTCGGTGTGGCGCTGCCCGAAGCCGGTGATCGCGCAGGTGCACGGGTGGTGCGTGGGCGGCGGCAGCGACTTCGCCCTGTGCGCCGACCTGATCGTGGCGAGCGAGGATGCGGTCATCGGCACGCCGTACAGCCGCATGTGGGGCACGTACCAAACGGGGATGTGGACGTTGCGCCTCGGCCTGGCCCGCGCGAAGTACCACGGACTCACCGGGCGACCGCTCTCCGGCCGGGAGGCGGCCGACGTCGAACTGATCAATCAGGCGGTGCCCTTCGCCGAGTTGGAGTCGACGGTCGCCGCGTTGGCCGACGAACTGGCCGCGATCCCGCTGTCCCAGCTGAGCGCGATGAAGCTGGTGCTCAACCACTCCTACGAGCTGTTGGGGTTGGCCTCCACCCAGACCCTCGGCCCGATCGTGGACGGCCTGATGCGCAACACCCCCGAAGCCCTGTCCTTCATCGACCGGGCCGGCACGGAGGGGGCGCGCGCAGTGATCGCGGAACGGGACGGGCCCTTCGGCGACTACAGCCTGGCTCCCACGCACCTTCGGCCGAACCCGGCGCACGTCATCACCCCGTGACGGTCTCCGCGCAAGCGCGCACCTCCAAGGGCAGCGCGACCCGCGCCCGCCTGCTTGCGGCAGCCAGTACGGAACTTCAGGAGCACGGCACCTGCGAGCTCGCCCGGGTGGCGGCCCGCGCGGACATCGCGCAGAGCGCGCTCTACCGCTATTTCGCCGGCAAGGACGGTCTGGTGGAGGCCGTCGTCCACGACTTCTACGACCAGTACGGCGCCGAGGTGTTCGACCTGCCCGCGGGCCCCGAGATGCCCGGGTCCTCCTGGATGCAGCGCGAGAGCCTGCGGATCACCCGCGAGGTCGCCTTCCTGTACGGGCACCCGTTGGGTCGGGTGATCGCGGCGGGGTTGCTGCACGAGGCTGCCGCCACCCGCGCGGATGCGATCCGGTTGCGCGAGCAGGCCGGGGCGGCGGCCCGCAACATCCGGCACGGCCAACGGGCCGGCGAGTTGAACCGCGACGTCGATGCCGGGCTGGCGGGGGCGGCGTTGATCGGCGGGATGCGCACGATGCTGGCCGAGGCCCTCTCGCGCACTCGCCCGCCGCCGCAGCGGAAGGTCGTCGACGCGGTGGTCGCCATGGGCGTTGCCCTGCTGACCCCTCAGTCCTCCTCGGCGAACCAGGTGTCGAGCATCGAGCGCAGGTCCGAGGCAACCCAACGGGTACGTCCGTCGGCGGCCGACCACAGGTAGATGTCCGGTGCCGAGTCGCGGTAGGCCAGCAGGTCCTCGGTCCCCGTGTCGCCGAAGAACACCAGATCGGGATCGGCCGAGGCGACCGGGCCGAGGCGGATCCGGTTCTCCTCCCCGATCCGCTCCACCGGCCAGACCGGTTCTCCACCGCTGCCGTCGGCCAGGCCATCCGTCTCGGCGAGCAGGGTGCGCAGGTCCTCCGGGAGCGACGAGCCCAACTTCGACTCCACGTCGGCGAGCACCTCGGCGTCGGCGGGTTCGGTCAGCACCACGCTGCCGTCCTCGCCTATCGCGCGAAGCCAAGCCGTCCACACGATTGGCACCCTAGCGAGGTCGACCGGCTCACCACCTGACGGAAAGCCGGCAACGATCCTCAGCCCGTGATCTCCCGCGCCTGTTCGAACAGCGCTCGGACCAGGTCACCGAGTTGCATGCCGAACGGCGGGGTCGCGACACCGGCGAGCATGCGAGCCCGGGAGCCCTCCAGGATGGTCCCGAGCCGGTAGCAGGCGAGCACGCGGAACCAGTCGAGATCCTCGACGTCGCGGCCGCTGCCCTGCGCCCACCGCCGGATCAACTCGTCCTCACGCGGCAGGCCGGGAATCGACTCCTTCAGCCACGCCGCGGCGGGCCGGCCGGGCCAGACCGCCAGCAGATGACCCAGGTCGAGCAACGGGTCACCGCCGGTCGCGAGCTCCCAGTCGACGAGGGCAGCCAGCTCCGGGGCGTCGCGGCGGATCAGTGTGTTGCCGATGTGCAGATCGCCGTGCACCAACCCAAGACGGCAGCGCGCCGGCCGATGCTCGTCCAGCCACCGGGCCACGGTGTCCGCGTCCGGCACGGCCGGCCCCGGGTAGTTCGGGACGGCGGCGAAGGAGGTCCACCGCGTGCGCCATCGGTCCACCTGTCCTTCGAGCCACCCCTCGGCCCGGCCGAGGTCACCGAGCCCGGCTGCCTCGACGTCGAAGCGACCCAACGCCGCGATCCCGTCCACGATCGACAGTCCGAGCCGCCGCTGCCACTCCAGGTCGCCGCGGTACGGCTCGGGCAGGCCCCGCGCCGGGTTGGCGCCGTCGACGAACTCCATCAGGTAGAACGCCGCACCGAGGACGTCCGGTGTGGGACAGGCCGCGATCAGCGCGGCGTGCGGGACGTCGCGGCCGGCGAGCCCGCCGAGCACCCTGGCCTCGCGCCGCATCGTTGCGTCGCTCGTCGGTCGCTTTCGCTCCGGCGGGAGGCGCAGCACGTAGTCGCGGCCGTCCCGGACGAACCGCAGGAGCAGGTAGGTGCTTCCGCCGGTGAGGAGTCCGGCGTCGGTGATCGGCCCGGAGCCGAGGCCTTGACCGTCCATCCACGCGGCCAGGGCCGCGAGATCGACACCGCCGACGGGCATTCTGGGCTCAGGTCAGCAGCTGGGACAGCGCCGGCACCAGGGCCCGCAGCGCCTGCCCGCGGTGGCTGATCGCGTCCTTCTCGGCGGCGCTCATCTGCGCCGTCGTCCGGTCGTGGCCGGTCGGGACGAAGATCGGGTCGTAGCCGAAACCGTGTTCGCCGCGGCGCTCATGCAGCAGCGAGCCGAGGATCCGGCCCTCGACCACCTCGGCCTTCCCGTCGGGCAGGGCAAGGGCGGCGGCGCAGGTGAAGTTGGCCCCGCGCCGGTCGTCGGGGACGTCGGCCAGTTGCCCGAGCACGAGGTCCAGGTTGGCCTCGTCGTCGCCGTGCCCCCCGGCCCATCGCGCGGAGAGGATGCCGGGCATCCCGTTCAACGCGTCCACGCACAGCCCGGAGTCGTCGGCGACGGCGGGCAACCCGGTCGCCGCCGCGACGGCCCGGGCCTTGAGCAGCGCGTTCTCCGCGAAGGTCACGCCGGTCTCATCGACCTCGGGAACGTCGGCGAAGTCCGCCACCGTGCGCAGCGCGACCGCCAGCCCGGCCTCGTCGAGGATCCGGGCGAGTTCGGCCAGCTTCTTCGCGTTGCGGGTCGCCAGCACGACCTCGAGCGTCACGACCGCAGCGGGGCCGCGAGCGCGGCAGCCTGCAGTCGCGTCAGGTCGGCGCAGCCGCCGACGGCGAGATCGAGCAGATCGTTGAGCAGCGCCCGGTTGAACGGGGCGCCCTCGGCGGTCCCCTGCACCTCGACGAAGTCCCCGGTGTTCGTGCAGACGACGTTCATGTCGGTGTCCGCGTCGACGTCCTCGACGTACTCGAGATCGAGTACCGGGACCCCTCCGCAGATGCCGACGCTCACCGCCGCGACCGAGCCGGTCAGCGGTTCCGAGCCGGCCAGCGACCCGCGCTCGCGCAGCCACGTGACGGCGTCGGCCAGAGCGACGTAGGCCCCGGTGATGGCCGCGGTGCGGGTACCGCCGTCAGCCTGCAACACGTCGCAGTCGAGCACGATGGTGTTCTCGCCGAGCGCCTTGTAATCGATGACCGCACGCAGGCTCCGGCCGATGAGGCGGGAGATCTCGTGTGTGCGTCCCCCGATGCGGCCCTTCACCGATTCGCGGTCGCTGCGGGTGTTCGTGGAACGCGGCAGCATCGCGTACTCGGAGGTGACCCACCCGAGCCCGGAACCCTTGCGCCACCGAGGAACTCCCTCGGTGACACTGGCCGCGCACAGCACGCGGGTCTTGCCGAACTCCACCAGCACCGACCCCTCGGCATGGTCGAGCCACCCGCGGGTGATGGTCACTGGACGCAGTTCGTCGGCCGCGCGGCCTTCAGGTCTGGACATTGCGCGAGGGTATCGATGGCGGCCGGCAGGTCCGACGGCGCACTTGTCAGCCGGGAGCCGGCCTTGTCAGCCCCGCTGCGGGCTGACACGTGCCGCTGAGGGACGTCATCCCGCAGCGTCCGGGGCTCAGACGGTGAAGGTCGCGCCGGGGGTGGCCAGGTCGAGGGGGCCGTCGAAGTGCGGCGCGGCCTCGGCCATCGTCAGGTCCGAGCTGTGCCACGGCGGGACGTGCGTGATGACCAGTCGCCCTGCCCCTGCGCGCGTGGCGTGCTGGGCAGCCTCGCGGCCGGACAGGTGCACCTCGGGCGCGTCGTGCGGGTCGAGGAACGAGGCCTCGCACAGGAAGAGGTCGGAGTCCTTGGCCAGGCGCACGAGTGGCTCGCACGCCCCGGAGTCACCGGAGTAGGTGAGGACCTTGCCGTCGTGCTCCAGTCGAATCGCGTAGGCCTCGACGGGGTGCACGGTGCGCTCGACAGTGGCCCGGAACGGACCGAGCTCGAAGGACAGCTGCGGGGCCAGCGACCGGAAGTCGAACTCCTCGGTCATCCCCGGGTCGGCCGGCAGACCGTAGGCGGAGGCCAGACGTGACGGAGTGTCAGCGGGGCCGTAGACCGGGATCTTGCGGGCCGGTCCCTCCGGGCGGTACTTGCGCGCGACGTAATACCCGCACATGTCGATGCAGTGGTCGGGATGCAGGTGCGAGAGCACCATCGCGTCGACGTCGTACATGTCGGTGTACCGCGCGAGGGCTCCGACGGCACCGGAGCCGAGGTCCAGGACGACGCTGAAACCGTCGGCCTCGACGAGGTAGCAGGACGCGGGCGAGTCCGGGCCGGCGAAGGAACCGCTGCACCCGACGATCGTGAGCTTCAAGCTATTGCCCCCATCACCTGCACGTGGCCGAGTGCCTCGACGACGCCGATGTCCGGGCCCAGGAATCGCCGGCCGAGTGCCGCGAAGGGCTGGCGGTCGCCGGTGGCCAGGAAGCGGTGGATCGGGTCGGGCGCGTCGGCGGCGCGGGCCAGCCCGCCCTCGGCCAGCACCCGGCGGAGGTCCTTGGCGGTCTCTTCCGCGCTGGACACCAACGTCACCTCGGGGCCGAGGACCTGGGCAATCGCGCCGGCCAGCAGCGGGTAGTGCGTGCACCCGAGCACGACGGTGTCCACGTCGGCGGCGATCAACGGCGCCAGGTACTCCGCGGCCGTCTCCAACACCTCGGGGCCGGACACCAGGCCACGCTCGGCGAACTGCACGAACTTGGGGCACGCGGCGACGATCAGCTCGACGCGGCCGGCGTCGATCGCGGCGGCGAACGCGTCCTCGTAGGCCAGCGAGCGCTTGGTGGCCTGGGTGCAGATGACGCCGACCCGGCCGGAGCCGGTCGCCTCCACCGCGCGGCGGGTGGCCGGGCGGATGACCTCGACCAGGGGCACCGAGTACCGCTCCCGGGCGTCGCGCAGCATCGCGGCGGACGCCGTGTTGCACGCGATCACCAGCGCCTTGACGCCCGCCTCGACCAGTTGGTCGAGGACGTTGAGGGAGAGCCCGCGGATCTCGGCGATGGGGCGCGGCCCGTACGGGGCGTTCTTGGTGTCCCCGACGTAGACGACCGCTTCGGCCGGCAGCAGGTCGAGTACCGCACGCGCCACCGTCAGCCCTCCGACACCACTGTCGAAGATCCCGATCGGCGCGTCAGACATGAGCACCAGAGTACGACGTCGTTCCCCTGCCCCGGGCGAACGTCTGCTGCTCGGTGCCACAAATCGGTAATACCTCGGGGTCTTCCGGTGGCGGGTTCGTAGTGACTGACTACAAGGGTCGGACGCCACCGCCGACGTCGCGACGCCCCCGCGGATCCAGGAGGACAGGATGAACGAGGCGAAGCTCGAACAGTTCATGGGCTCGATGGTCGGCAACATGACCGGGGCGATGCTCTGCTTCGGGGTGTGGCTCGGCGACGAGGTCGGGTTCTATCGCGCGATGAACGGCGCCGGAGAGCTGACGGCGGATCAGGTCGCCGACCGCGCCGGCACCAACCCGCGGCTGACCCGCGAATGGCTGAACGGCCAGGCCGCCGGCGGTCTCCTCGAGTACGACGTCGCCCGCGACACGTACACGCTGAGCGAAGAGGGCGCTGCGGCGCTCGCCGACGACACCTCGCCCGTGTTCCTCGCCCGGGCCCTGTGCCTGCTCGGATCGCTCTTCAACGACATCGACAAGGTCGCCGCCGCCTTCCGCGGGGACGGGAAGTTGGGCTGGGGCGAGCACCATCCGCACCTGTTCCAGGGCACCGAGTGGTTCTTCCGCACCGGCTACCGGGCGATGCTCACCACCGAGTGGATCCCCGCGCTCGACGGCGTCGTCGCCAAGCTCGAGGCGGGGGCGCAGGTGGCCGACGTCGGCTGCGGCCACGGCGCCTCCGTGGTCGTCCTCGCCGAGGCCTATCCGAACTCCCGCATCCACGGCTTCGACTTCCACGAGCCCTCGATCGCCACCGCCGGGAAACGCGCCGCCGAGGCGGGCATCGCGGACCGGGTGGTCCTGGCGACGGCGTCGGCCACCGAGTACCCCGGCAACTACGACCTGATCTGCTTCTTCGACTGCCTGCACGACATGGGCGATCCCGTCGGCATCGCCCGATACGCCCGCGAGCACCTCGCCCCCGGTGGCTCGTTGCTGATGGTCGAGCCGTTCGCCCTCGACGGTCGGGAGAACCTGACCGACAACCCGATGGCCGCGCTCTTCTACGGAGCGTCGTCCGCGATCTGCACGCCGAACTCCCTTTCCCAGGAGGTCGGGCTGGGCCTGGGCGCTCAGGCCGGACCGGCGCGGCTCACCGAGGTGCTGACCGAAGCCGGCTTCGGCGACGTCCGGGTGGTCGCGTCCTCCCCGGTGAACCTGATCTTCCAGGCTCGCGTCTGATCGTCCGGCCGAGGTAGGGAACATTTGTCGACCCCTCCGGTGTTGTTTCGGGCGACGAGAGGCAGGGCCTCTCCAGTACCTGAGACGAACCCGGAGGGGACCGACATGAGTGATGTGAACGCCGGATTGCACGAGTGGAACAAGAGCGTCATCGAGGAGTTCCGGGCCAACGGCGGCGAGGTCCCGAGCCAGTTCAAGGGCATCCCGGTGCTCCTGCTGCACAACGTCGGCGCGAAGTCCGGCACGACGCGGATCAACCCGCTCGCCTACCAGCCCCTGGACAACGCCTACGCGATCTTCGGCTCCTACGCCGGTGCCGAGAAGAACCCGGCGTGGTTCCACAACCTGGTCGCGAACCCCGAGGTCGAGATCGAGGTGGGCAAGCGGACGGAGAAGGTCCGGGCCCGCGTCGCGACCGGCGACGAGCGCACCGCGATCTGGGAGCGCCAGAAGTCCGACGTCCCGCAGTTCGCCGAGTACGAGGCCAAGACCGCCCGCGAGATCCCGGTGGTCGTGCTGGAGCCCGTGGGCTGATGGGGCTGAATCCGGAGTACTGGAACAAGAGCGTGATCGACGAGTTCCGCGCCAACGGCGGGACCGTGCCGAGCCAGTTCCCCGGACTCCCGATCCTGCTGCTGCACCACGTCGGCGCGAAGTCCGGCGAGGCACGCGTCAATCCGTTGGCCTACCAGGCTTTCGACGGCGGGTACGCGATCTTCGCCTCGTACGCCGGAGCTCCGAAGCACCCAGCGTGGTTCCACAATGTGGTGGCGAACCCCGACGTCGAGATCGAGGTCGGCGACCGGACCGAGAAGGTCCGGGCCCGCGTCGTTTCCGGCGACGAACGCAGCGCGATCTGGGAGCGCCAGAAGGCGGCTATCCCCCAGTTCGCCCAGTACGAGGAGAAGACCGACCGCGAGATCCCCGTGGTCGTGCTGGATGCCGCTGTCTGACGCCGCGTCACCAAATGACCGTGGGCTCGCGCGGGCCCAGAGGTAGAGAGCGAACAAGCGGGACAGTTTGAGGCGCGCTGATCGCCTCAACTGTTCGCTTTCTACCGCTCAGCCGACAGTCGAAGGCGCAGCGCTACCTGAACCAACAAGGATCAGCCTTTGATGGTTTCCCCCTTGGCTGATCGAATATTTGTTCGATATCGTGCTCGAGTGAGCAACCCCGTCCTTGTGATGTCTCAGGACATGGGTGACAGTTCTGCATCAGGACATCGGTGACAGTCGATGTCTCAGGACTTCGGTGACGGTTCGGAGTTGTTCGGGCCTGGGCGCCGGCTCTTGCCGACGTAGGTCACTCCTTGGGCGGGGCGGGTGTGCTCGATCAGGATTTCGCCGTGCAGGTCGGCGACGGTGATCGTGTCGTCTTGGACGACGACGAGGACCTGCTTGAAGCGATGCGTTCCACCGACCATGTAGTGCACGTAGTCCAGACAGAAGCTGCCTCTGCTGCTCAGCTGTCTTGCGTGGGTGTCCGCGGGCAGGTCTGTCGGCGTCGGTGCGGTCCTAGGCCGTCTGTCGGGCAGTGGGGCGAACCGGGGTCGTTGGGGTGTGGGGCGGGGAGGTTCGGCCTTGTCGGTGGCGTTCCAGGCCGTCTGGGGTGTGATGCGGCCGGGCAGTCCCTGGTGGGGGCGTTCGGTGTTGTAGATCCGGTCGAACGCGTCGACCTGGGCCTGAAGTTCCGTCAGAGTCTCGGCCAGGGGTTGCCTGTCGAGGTAGCGGAACAGCGTCTGGTGGAAGCGTTCGTTCTTGCCCTGCGTGGTCGGCTTGTAGGGCTTGCCGGTGATCGCCTCGACCCCCAGACGCGATACGTGGTCGACGAATTGGCCCAGGACTCCGAGTCGCGTCGGGTTGAGCGCGCGGCTGTTGTCCGACAGCAGGCGCTGCGGGACCCCGTGCGCGGCGACGGCCTTGTCGAACACCGTGATCGCGGCCATAGCGGTCTCGCTCGGCGCCACGTGCGAGGCGAGCGCGTAGCGGGAGTGGTCGTCGATGAGCTGGAAGATCACGCACTTGCGCCCACCGACAAGGACGTATTCGGTGGCGTCGAGCTGCCAGCACGCGTTCGGCGCGGGATAGACGAACCTGCGCCACGCAGAGCGCGGCTTCTTCTTCGGTTCGAGTCTGGCAACGCCCGCCTCGCGGAAGATCCGGGCCAGCGACGCGATCGATGGGACCGGGTCCAGTCCCATCGCGTGCATCTTGTCGTGCACGCTGATCGGCCCGTGGTCCAGCCCGGAGGCCTCCAATGCAGCGCGCACGAGCACCGCCTGCACCTT
Source organism: uncultured Actinomycetota bacterium (assembly GCA_963703165.1). Lineage (GTDB taxonomy): Bacteria > Actinomycetota > Actinomycetes > Sporichthyales > Sporichthyaceae > JBQTKD01. The sequence goes on along the minus strand of OY969798.1, from coordinate 4,011,883 downwards.
GATCTCGTCCGTCAGCCGCGACGGGCTCGACCGCGGACGCCGAGACCTCGGCTCCAGCACCGCCGCGGGCCCGTCGGCCAGGGCGCGTCTGCGCAGTTCGTAGAAGGACTTGCGCGAGATGCCGTGCTCGTCGCAGAAGGTCGAGACGGCACCGCGCGGGGCGTCTTCGGGCCACTGCGAGATCGCTAGGCGGACACGGGGATCGATGGGTTCGTTGGCAGCCACCGCCCGAGCCTCGGGGCAGAAGTGTCACCACCAAGACCACCGGAAGTGTCACCGATGTCCTGAGGCAGAAACGTCACCGATGTCCTGCGACATGACAGAGCAACCCCGTCCTTGATGCCTATGCCGACTTCGTGTTGGCGCAGGCCGCGCTGCGCGCAGCCGTGGACGAGCACCTCCACAAGGTCGAGGACAGCGAACTGATCCGGCTGCTGCGAGCTCACGACCGTGCCGAGGCTCGAGATGCCTCGGTCGGGTTGGACCTGATCTGGGAAGCCACCGCGCGGGACCTGCCCCACCGGGTCGGAGCGAGCTCACCGTCCGCCTGGTTGTCCGGCCTGTTGACGATGCACCCGAGCACAGCGGCCGAGCGGGTACGTACCGCCCTGGCGATGGAACGGCACTGCCCGGCGACCTACGACCTTCTCGCCGCAGGCGACATCTCCTTCGAACGCGCCGCCGCGGTCACCGCTGTCGTGACCGACCTCCCCAAGGGCGCCACCGAGAACCAGATCGCGAAAGCGGAGAAGTACCTGCTCGAGCGCGCCCCGACCAGCAACTCGTTGGCGCTGCGCAAACTGCACAAGCGGGTCGAGGACCACGTCGACCCCGACGGCCTGCTCACCCGCGAACGCACCGCGGCACACAAACGCGGCCTGTCCATCCGCGACAACCACGACGGCACCCAGACCGTGCGCTGGACCGACCGCGACGAACGGATCGCGAAGTTCAAGGCCGCCCTCAACCCCCTCGCCGCACCACAACCCGCACACGACGACACGAAGGACCCCCGCACCCCGGATCAGCGCCGGGCGGACGCCATGGCCGCTCTCGCCGACCTCGTCCTGCGCTTCGGCGACCTCCCCACCACCCACGGGCACGCCGCGAACATCATCGTCACCATCAGCGAAGAGAACCTGCGCACCGCCACCGGATTCGGGATCACCACCACCGGCGAGACCCTCACCGGCGAAGCGGTCCGGCGCATCGCGTGCGACGCGAACCTGCACCCGTTGCACATCAACGGTGACGGCATCCCGCTCAAGCTGGGCCGATCCCAACGCCTGGCCTCACCCGGACAATGGCTCGCGCTCATCGCCCGTGACGGTGGGTGCGTCGGACCGAACTGCACCATGCCACCGGAATGGACCCAAGCCCATCACGTCGACTACTGGGGAAATCTAGGACCGACAGACATCGACCTGCTCTGTCTGCTCTGCGATCACCACCACGACGAAGTTCATCACGGCGGGTGGGAAATCCAGATAGCGGAGGACGGACACCCCGAATTCATCCCACCCGAACACATCGACCTCATGCAACGACCCATCCGCAACACCCACTGGCACGCCCAACGCGGCGGTCAGCCACCGCAGCGCGCCGCTTGAGCGACCCTGCGTATCGCCGGGTCAGCCGATCCGCGCTGCAGCGTCCCCGGGTTCAGCGTTTCGCTTGCGCTTAGTCGTCCTGGAGCCCGCTGCCTGACCCGGCGTAGGCCCAGAGGTAGAGAACGAACAGGCGGGACGGTTTTCGACGCGCTGAGCGCGCCAACCGTCGCCTCTCTACCGCTCAGCCGACGGCAACCGCTCCGCGGTCTCGCGGTCCTGCCACACCAGCCGGAACTGCTCCTCGTCGAACCGGTCGACGCCCGCGTCCCAGTGCCCGAGCACGTCGTCGAACTCATCGGGCCCGATGTATTCGTCCCCGGCGAACTCGCCACCCAGCACCCAGAGGGCCTGCATCGCTTCCTGGGACTCACTCCACTGAGTGCGGCTCCACCACCACCGGCCCGGTACGCCGACGGTCCACACATCGGCCTCGAGGTACAAGTAACCGCACGGCTCGCCGCCGCGGTGCATAATCGCGACGCGGCACCGATACGGATCCAGCCGAGGATCGGGGTCGGGATCGGCGTTCCATCGGGTCCGCACGACGTCGATCCTGCCTGACCGCGACTCAGGCGCGACGCCGAAGCGCCTCTGCCATCAAAACGTCGGGCCACCTCGATCATCGGCGTTGTCCTGGCGAGCGATCATGAGCGGGGCGGAATCCAGAGACAGCGGCCCGATACCTGGATCAAGGTGGATATGGCTGCCGCCCGGCGCGAGTGCGTCGGACATCGCCAGGCACCACCGAGCAAGGCCGCGCAGGTCTGCTCGATCGCCGAAGATCTCGACCCCGTCGGTCGTCACTTCGACCACGACAGTTCCTCCCTCACTGGGTGCTACGACACCTCGCATTGGGTCGTATGCAGGAACAGTCAGCACGAGATCCATGAAGTCGAACCTACGTCCGCTGCCGATGTCAGGAGAGTTCAGGCCCGAGGAACTCACGTAGCGCCGCGTACGTCCCGTCCGGGTCTTCCTCGGGCAGGAAGTGGGCGGTGTCCAGCGTCTGTCCGCGGACGTCCTTGGCGACGCGGCCCCAGACCTCGAGGACGTCGTAGCGCTTGCCGACGAATCCCTTGGCTCCCCAGAGCACGAGCAGGGGGCAGGTGATCGGGTCGTCGAGGTCGGCCTCGTCGTGTTCGAGGTCGATGCTCGCGCCGGCTCGGTAGTCCTCGCAGGAGGCGTGGATGGTCGCGGGGTCGGACCAGGCGCGGAGGTAGTCGGCCAGGGCGTCGGGTTCGTAGCAGTCCGGGTCCGCGGTCCAGCGGTCTAGGCACCAGCGCAGATAGAACTCGGGGGCCCCGGCGATCAGCTTCTCCGGCAACGGATACGGCTGGGCCAACATGAACCAGTGGTAGTAAACGCGCGCCATGGTCTCGTCGGCAGTGCGGAAGACCTCGAGCGTCGGGACGATGTCGAGCACCGCGACGCGGGTCACCCGATCGCGATGGTCCCGGGCGAGGCGGTGGGCCACCCGCGCGCCGCGGTCGTGGCCGACGACGGCGAACTGCTCGAAGCCGAGCAGGCGCATGACCTCGACCTGGTCGGCGGCCATGGTGCGCTTCGCGTACTCGACGTGAGTCTCCGAGCCGGGCGGCTTGCCGCTGGATCCGTAGCCACGCAGGTCGGTGAGCACGACGGTGAACTCGGTCGCCAGCCGCGCGGCGACGCGGTGCCACATCGCGTGGGTCTGCGGGTAGCCGTGCAGCAGCAGTACCGGCGGACCCGAGCCACCGACCCAGGTGGCGATGTCCACCTGGGACGTGACGATGTGACGGTGCGTGAACCCTGCTGGTCCGCCGTCGGTCATCGCAGACTCAGCCCTGAACGACCGTGCGCTCCAGGATGCCGAGCGAGTTGCGCAGGGTCGCCCCGGGGATGACCGGCCAGCTGACGGTGCCCATCCCGGGGAACTCGCGATTGCGCCAGACGTCGCTGATCTTCGACCAGTCGTACCAGCTCGTGACCTCCGTGCCGCCCTCGACCGGCTTCAGCGTGTAGCCGTAGAAGTGGTTGATCGGGGTGTCGATCAACGGCGAGTCGACAGTCCAGGCGATGTGCCGGTCCTGCTCGAACTCGGTGATGATCACCGTGACCTCGTACCGGCCCAGGGGCAGGTCGTTGAGAGCGTCACGGCTCATCTTGAGCTCGAACGTGTCACCCACCGCCGTGACCTTGCCGTCGCCCGCGGACATGATCATCCCCGAGCTGTCGATGGCCAGGTGGCCGGCCGGATCGCAGAGCACCGCGAAGATCGCGGACGCGTCGGCAGGAATGATGCGGGAAACCTCGAATCGATCAGTCATGGCCGCATCCTGCCGCCCTCCAGGTCAGCCGGTCCAGGCGGTCCAGGAATCGACGCTCGTGATGCCCTCGAACTCCCGGGGCGCCGGGAGGCTCGGGCGCGGGTCGGGCTGCGCCGGGACGGTGGGCCGCGCGACGGTGTTGAACATGCCCGGGTGCACCGCGCACAGGGGCATCAGGCCGTTCTCCAACCGCGCCTCGCGCAGCTTCGCGTCCTCGGCCAGGCGTGCGCGGCTGACGTAGAGCAGCGAGTTCTGGGCGTAGGACGGCTCGATGCTCGGGTCGTCCCACAGCCGGATGCGCAGGCAGTCGACCATGTGGAAGTCGTTCGCGGCGAACATGGCCTCCCAGTACGGCGGCCACTGCTCGTTGCGGTGGTCGATGCCGGTCTGGCCGGGGATCGCGGCGGCGAACAGCACGACGTCGGACAGCGAGCACAGGGCCTCGACGAGCTGCCAGGCGTGCGCGGCGTCGAGGGACTCGGCGACCTCGAGACACAGCGCGAGGTCGAAGCGCTCGCCGAAGCGACCGATCCGGGCGAGCTCACGGTGCTCGAACAGGTCCGGGTCGATGCGCAACGACTCGAGCATCGTCGACTCGTCGTCGATACCGAGGACATGCGAGGCCCCGAGCCGCTGCGCGACCGAGAGCCAGGCGCCGGAGCCACAGCCGACGTCGACGACGCGGCTGGGGGCGACCAGATCGAAGATCAAAGGCAGCACACGCTCGGCCGAGCGGTGCGAGCTGTCGCTCTGCGAGAGGTGAGGCGCCTGCTCGTAGGCGGTGTTGGTCATCGCGTCTCCTGACGAACAATCCCCAGTGGATTCGCGAAGTGTCGCTACGCCGTATGGGTGATGCCAGAGCACCGGGCGGAGTCATGACGGATTCACACGTCCGGTGTGAGTCCCGCCCGACCGCGGAGAGCCCCGGGCGTGCTCGAACAATCCCGATAGTGCAGTTGAACACCGCTTTTAAGATCGACATCGGTGTCGAACTGCGCTATCGGGGGGATTGCGGCCACCGGAGGAGGCTGGAGGGCTTACGCCCAGAGCTGGCCCTCGAGACGCTCTTCCGCCTCGGCGATCGTGCCGGTGTAGGCGCCCGTGGAGAGGTACTTCCAGCCGCCGTCGCAGACGACGAAGACGATGTCGGCGGTCTGGTTCGCGGCCACGGACTTGGACGCCTGGGCCAGGGCGGCGTGCAGGATCGCGCCGGTGGAGATACCGGCGAAGATGCCCTCCTCCTCGATCAGCTGCCGGGTGCGGCGGACCGCGTCGCGGGGGCCGACGGAGAACCGGGCGTCGATCAGGGAGGGGTCGTAGAGCTCGGGGACGAAGCCCTCGTCCATGTTGCGCAGGCCGTAGACCAGTTCGCCGTAGCGGGGTTCGGCGGCGACAATCGTGACGTCCGGCTTGTGCTGCTTGAAGAACCGGCTGACACCCATCAGGGTGCCCGTGGTGCCCAGGCCGGCTACGAAGTGGGTGATCGAGGGCAGGTCCTCGAGGATCTCCGGAGCGGTGCCCTCGAAGTGCGCCTGGGCGTTGGCCGGGTTGCCGTACTGGTAGAGCATCACCCAGTCCGGGTGCTCCTCGGCCAGGCGCTTGGCCACGCGCACGGCCTCGTTGGAGCCACCCGCGGCCGGCGAGGACACGATCTCCGCGCCCCACATCGTGAGGATCATGCGGCGCTCCTCGGAGGTGTTCTCCGGCATCACGCAGACGCAGCGGTAACCCTTGAGCTTCGCGGCCATGGCGAGGGAGATGCCGGTGTTGCCCGAGGTGGGCTCGAGGATCGTGCAGCCCGGGCGCAGGCGCCCGTCCTTCTCACCCTCGAGGATCATCCGCAGTGCGGCGCGGTCCTTGATCGACCCGGTGGGGTTGTGGTCCTCCATCTTCGCCCAGAGCCGGACGTCCGGGGACGGCGAAAGCCGCGGCAGGCCCACGAGCGGGGTCCGGCCGACGGAGTCCAGCAGCGAGTCGAAGCGCACTGTGGGTGTGCCTTTGGGTCAGCCGCCGGCGACGGCGGGGAGGACGGTGACGCTGTCGCCGTCCTTGAGTTCGGTCTTCAGGCCGCCGAGGAAGCGGACATCCTCGTCGTTGAGGTAGACGTTCACGAACCGGCGCAGGCCGTTCTCGTCGACGAGGCGGGCCCGCAGGCCGGTGTGACGCGACTCCAGGTCGTCGAAGAGCTCGTCCAGGGTGGCGCCGGCTGCCTCGACGGCCTTCTCGCCGTCGGTGTACTGGCGCAGGATCGTCGGGATGCGGACCTCGATGGCCATCTGGTGAACTCCAGCTCGTCTCGTTCGGGCTTCGTACAGGTCTCGGGTCAACCGCAGCGTAAGGGCGAAGAATTCCAGGTCAGCCGGCTAAGCGGCCGGAATCACCTTGACGGGCTCCTCAGTGATGACCCCGTCGACGATCCGGTAGGACCGGAATTCGACCTCGTCGGGGTCGCGGGTCGACACCACCACGTAGTGCGCGTTCGGTTCGGAGGCGTAGGAGACGTCCGTGCGGGACGGATAGGCCTCGGTGGCGGTGTGCGAGTGGTAAACGACCACGGGGACCTCATCGCGATCGTCCATCTCCCGGTAGAGCTTGAGCAGGTCCTTCGAGTCGAACTCGTAGAACGTGGTCGAGCGCGCCGAGTTCTCCATGGGGATGAAGCGCACCGGGGTGTCCGAACCCTCCGGGCCGGCGATGACTCCGCACGCCTCGTCCGGGTGGTCGGCGCGGGCGTGGGCGACGATCGCGTCGTAATGGGCCTGATCAATCTGCAACACGGGGGTCAAGGTTACCTGTCGTCGGGAGTCGGTCCGTCCACCGCCGAGCGTGGCGCCCGGTCTCAGGAACCCGGGTGCTGGGTGCCGACGAGCAGTTCCTGGAAGCCGGTCAGCCACTCGTAGAGCGCGAACGCGGGCATGCGGGGATCGTCCGGGGTGAGGGAGTCGACGAGATCCTCGTAGTCCTCGGAGATCTCCAGACGGGTGCCCAGCGCGAGGCGCAGGTCGTTCAGCGCCATCAGCCAGGACACGACGCCCTCCTCGTTCAGGCGCACCTGGCCGGTGGTGTCGGCCTCGCTCAGACCCTCCAGCAGGGTCTCGACGTTGGCACGCTTGCGGGCGATGAGGTCCCCCTCGGTGAACCGGCGGTACTCCGAGGCCGCCTCGACGTCGTCCGGGTAGGCGTCGGGCAGCAGCCGCAGCAGGGCCTCGTCCTCCGGGGGCTCGGAGGCGCCGGGGCTGCCGAACGGGTCGCGCAGGCCCGGGGCGATCTCGGCGTGGGGGGTCGCCGGCGCTCGGTTGTCGAGCAGCTCCAGCAGGTCGTCGAAGGCGGCCCGGATCACCTCGGGCTCGCCTGCCGCGAAGGCGATCACGAGCGACCCGTTGCGCTCGCGGCGGATGCGCCGACTCACGGCATCGCTCATTTGTCCTGCTGCAGGGTGGCCCACAGTCCGTACCCGTGCATCGCGCTCACGTCGCGTTCCATCTCCTCGCGGGTGCCGTTGGACACCACCGCCCGACCGGCCTGGTGCACGTCCATCATCAATTTGTTGGCGTGCTCCTTGGAGTACCCGAAGTAGGACTGGAACACGTAGGTGACATACGACATCAGGTTGATCGGGTCGTTCCAGACGATCGTCACCCAGGGGACGTCGAACTTGAGCAGGGTGTCCCCCTGCGACTGTTCGGCTTCGGCCGGGGACACGGACATGGGTACATCGTTCCACCCCACGCCGACGCGACGACCGCCCGCGGGGGGTCTACTCCGGGTCGAGGGTGCGCTGCCGTAGTCGCTCGAGCTCGTCGGCGGGCAGCCCGTGGTCGACGAGGAATCCCGCGGCGTCGATGTGTCGCCGCCGCACGCCCGCGAGCACCTCGGCCATCAACTCCGGCGGCGAATCGAGCTGGGCGCGGTCGAAGTCCGCCACCATGCCCGCCGCGCGGGCGCGGGTCAGGGCAAGGTCGAAATACTCCGGGGGCATCCGTTCGGCGGTCTCCGCGTAGCCGGCGACCACCGCCTCGTCGGCCACGCCCAACGCGGACTGCAGGATCCCGGCCAGCACCCCGGTGCGGTCCTTGCCGGTCGAGCAGAAGATCACCGCGGGCAAGTCGGCAGCGGCCAGCAGGGTGACCACCCGGGCCAGGGCCGGCCCACGCGACTCGGCCAACCAGAGGGTGAACGGCACCAAATGCTCGGGCACGTCCTCGGCGTAGCCCCGGTCGATGATCGGGACGTGATGCACGGTGGCCTCACCGGAGGTGGTCGGTTCGGCGGTCCGTTCCCCCGGCTCACGCAGGTCGATCGCGGTCCGCAGCTCCAGGGCCAGGGCCTGCTCAATGTCCAGCCCGACCAGGGCGTTGGAACGGAACAGCAGCCCGGTGCGGAGCCGACCGCCGGGGACGGGGTGGCCGCCGAGGTCGCGATAGTTGAACAGCGTCGCGGGCGGAGCACCTTCGGCAGCGGGCACGGCGTCACGATCTCACGACTCAGTCGTCACACCGGTCACGACCTCGGGGGCGCCCGGGTGCGCCGCGGGGTTTCTGTCGGTGGTCGCACCTAACGTCGCCGACATGCGTCTGCTGCACACCTCCGACTGGCACCTGGGGCGCAGCCTGCACCGGGCCGATCTGCTCGACGCGCAGGCCGCGTTCGTCGAGCACCTCGTCGAGACCGTCCGCGCCGAGCGGGTCGACGTGGTGCTGGTCTCCGGCGACGTCTACGACCGGGCGTTGCCGCCGGTGGAGGCCGTCGGCCTGTTCGACGAGGCCCTGCACCGGCTGACCTCGGCCGGGGCGCAGGTCGTGCTGATCAGCGGGAACCACGACTCCGCGCGGCGCCTCGGCGTCGCCTCGCGCCTGCTGGACAAGGCGGGCGTGTTCCTCCGCACCCGGCCCGAAGGGGCCGGGGATCCGGTCCTGCTCGGGGACGAGCACGGCCCGGTCGCGCTCTACCCGATCCCGTACCTGGAGCCCGCGGTCGTCGCGGGTACCGGGGTGGACCGGACCCACCACGCGGTCCTGGGGACCGCGACGCGCGCCGCCCAGGTGGACCTGGCCGCCCGTCCAGGAACTCGGTCGGTCGTGCTGGCACACGGCTGGGTGAACGGCGGGGCCGCGTCGGAGTCCGAGCGGGACGTGTCGGTGGGTGGGGTGTCGGCAGTGCCCACCTCCCTGTTCGACGGGTTCGACTACACCGCCCTGGGCCACCTGCACGGTCCGCAGACCCTCGGGCTGCACCTGCGCTACAGCGGCTCCCCGTTGCCCTACTCGTTCTCCGAGGCCGGGCACACGAAGGGCAGTTGGCTCGTCGAACTCGACGGCACCGGGCTGCGCCGGGTCGAGTTCGTCCCGGCCCCGATCCATCGGCGGTTGAGCACGGTGCGGGGCACGCTCGCCGCGTTGTTGGCCGATCCCACCCACGCGGGGGCCGAGGCGGACTTCGTGTCGGTCACCCTCACGGACGCCGCGCGCCCCGACGCCCCGATGGATCGGCTGCGCACCCGCTTCCCGCACACCTTGGTGCTCGCCTGGGAGCCCGCCGGCGGGGCCGGGGACGCCCGCAGCTACACCGAGCGGCTGCGCGGACGCAGCGACCTCGACCTGGCCGTCGACTTCGTGTCCCACGTCCGCGGCACCCCGGCCGAGCCGGCCGAGGCACGTCTGCTGCGCCAGGCCTTCGAGGCGGCCCGGGTCGCCGAGGATGCCGAGTCCCCCGCGTCGGTCCCGGTCGTGGCAGGGGTCGCATGAGACCCCATTCGCTGGAGGTCACCGCCTTCGGGGCGTTCGCGGGCACGGTGCGGGTCGATTTCGACGACCTCGCCGGCGGTGGGCTGTTCCTGCTTCACGGTGAGACGGGGGCGGGCAAGTCCACGCTGCTCGACGCCGTCGGTTTCGCCCTCTACGGACGGGTCCCCGGGGAGCGCGGCGCCGCCAAGCGGCAGCGCTCGGACCACTCGGCCGCGACGGAACGGACCTCGGTCTGCCTCGAGGCCACCGTGGCCGGTCGGCGGCTGCGGATCACGCGCACCCCGGAGCAGGCGCGGGCCAAGAAGCGCGGCACCGGCACCACCACCGAGCAGGCGAGCGTCCTGCTCGAGCAGCGCGACGGTTCCACGTGGACGACCCTGTCCACCCGCGTCGGCGAGGCGGACCAGGAACTCCTCGACCGCCTCGGCATGTCCGCCGAGCAGTTCTTCCAGGTGATCCTGCTCCCCCAAGGCGAGTTCGCGCGGTTCCTGCGCGCCCCCTCGGAACAGCGCGCGGACCTGTTGGAGCGGTTGTTCGGCACCGAACGTTTCCGCGACGTCGAGGCGTGGTTGGCCGATCGGCGGCGCCGGAGCGCGGCCGAGTTGGAGCAGCGGGTCGAGGCGATCCGCACCGCCTCCGCCCTCGTCGCGCAGATCGCCGAGATCGAGCCGCCCGAGGGTGTGCCCGAACCTGTGTGGGGCACCGACCTGTGCGTGCAGCACGCCGCCGGGGTGGAGACGGCGGCCAAGGTGCTGTCCGCTGCGATCGCCGCGGTGCAGGCCGCGCGGAGCAGCGCCGAGGCCACTCGTGCGCTCGCGGGGAAACAGCAGCGCCGCCGCGAGGCGCTGCTCGCCCGCGAGGAACTCGCCGGCTCCGCAGTCCTCGTCGCCGCACTCACCGCGGAGGCTGATGCCGCCGGTCGCGCCGCCGAGGTGGCGCCCGCGTTGCGCGCCGCGACGGTGGCCGCCGACGCGATCGCGCAGGCCCAGGAGAACGCGCTCGCGGCGGTGGAGCGGTCCGCCGCCCTCGCGGTCGCCGCCGCCACTCCCGCGGCGCTGCGGAAGGCCGCCAAGGAGCAGTTGACCCTGCGCGGTGGGCTGGAGAAATTGCACGGGCTGGCCGCGGAGGCCGACGCCGAGGACGCTGCCGCCGCGCTGGCCCGCGCCGCCGCCGCAGCTGCCCGCGTCGAGGCGAGCACCGCGGCTCGATCGATCGCGGAGCTGACGACGAAGCGGGAGAAGTTGCTCGCCGGGCACACCGCGGCGTTGGCCGCGGCAGAGGAACTGCCGCAGGCGACCCGCCTGGCCGGTCTGCTCGCCGAGGCCACAGCGGTGCAGTCACAACTCGGCCCCGCCGAGTCCACCTGCGCGGAGCTGGTCCCTCGGCGGCTTGCCGCAAAGGAGTGCGAGCTCGGCCTGCACCAGGATTATCTGAAGGTCCGTCAGGAACGACTGGACTCGATGATCGCCGAGCTCGCGGCCAGGCTCACCGACGATTCCCCGTGCCCTGTCTGCGGATCTCTGGACCATCCCGACGTGCCCGTGCTGTCCAGGAGCAGCGTCGGGCTGGCCCAGGAGGATGCGGCACTCGCCGCGTTCGAGACGGCCCGGGCAGTGTCCGACAAGCTGGCGACCGACCTCGCACTCGCGCAGGCCACGACCGCGACGCTGCAGGAGCGTCGGATCGCGATTCTCGGCGACCTCGCGGACTTCGACCTGCCCGCCGAGGTGGTCGGCACCGCGCAGGCCGCCGAGCAGGCCGCGGCGCAGCTGGCTCGAGTGAGGAAGTCCGCCGACGCACTGGCCGGGGTCGACGCGGATCTGGCCGCCGTCGATCAGCGCCTGGCCGAGGCCGGCCGTACGAGCACGTCGGCCGAGGAACGCGCGCTCGCACACGACCGCGAGGCGGCCGGTGCCGCCGAACGCGCCGCCGGCCGGCGGGCGGAGCTCGTCAAGCAATTGGGCGACAGCCCGGATCTCGCGACCGCGTTGGACCGCACCGGCCGGATCGCCGAGGCCGCCGACGCCGCCGCTGACGCGTTGGAGGCCCTGGCCCGTGCCCAGGCGACGCTCGTCGAGGCGCAGGCCGAGGCCGAGCGAGCAGCGGTGATGGCCGGCTTCGCCGAGGTAGCGGACGCGGCGCACGCCGTCCGCGGCGCAGCCTGGCGGGACCGGGCAAGGGCCAGCATCGACGCGCACCGCGACGCCGTGTCCGGCAACGCGGCGCTGCTGGCCGACCCGGACCTGGACGTGGACCTCACCCGTCCCGCCGACGTCCCCGCGGCCGAGGCCGCGGAGAAGCTCGCCGCGGCCGAGCACGACCGCGCGGTCCGCGCGGAGTCGCACGCCAAGCGGCAGGTCGCCGCACTCGAGCGCACGGTGCCTGCCCTCTCCGCCCTGCTCGTCGACCTCCCGGACATCCAGCGCCGCGCCACGACCGTGAAGTCCCTGGCCGATCTGACGTCAGGTCAGGGTGCCAACGCCAAACGCATGACGCTCTCGTCCTACGTTCTCGCCGCGCGCCTGGAGGAGATCGCCGCCGTCGCCGGGCAACGCCTGCTGCAGATGACGGGCGGGCGGTACTCCCTCGTGCACACCGACGCCGGGCGGGGAGCGAAGAGGGCCGGGCTCGGCCTGCTGGCCCGGGACAACTGGACGGGCATCGACCGGGACACGGCCACCCTGTCCGGCGGCGAGACGTTCCTGGCCAGCCTGGCACTGGCTCTCGCCCTGGCCGACGTGGTCGGCGCCGAGGCCGGCGGGATGCGCCTGGACTCGCTGTTCATCGACGAGGGTTTCGGGACCTTGGACGAGACCACCCTCGACGAGGTCATGGACGTCCTGGACGGCCTGCGCGCCGGGGGACGCGTCGTCGGGATCGTCAGTCACGTCGCCGAGCTTCGCCAGCGCATCCCCAACCGCCTGCACGTCCGTAAGCACGAGACCGGTAGCACGGTGGACGTTGTGGCCTGATTTCTGCTCTCAGGCCTCGATTCGATCAGGCCGGCGGGTCTACCCTCGATCGCACGGGGCCGTTTCCGAGAGGGGATGGCAATGAGCAATCTGCGTTCGAGACCGATCTCCACGCAACGGCACTTCCAAGAGCAGCCGTGGATGACTGCGCGCCGCGGCGATGCCATCGAGCTCGTCGGAGCCGCGGTCGTTGTGCTGCTGATCTTCGCGGCCGTGCTCGTGGTGATCCTTGACGGCCCATCAGATCCGGCCGGGCAGGACCTGCCCTACCTGCCGTTCGCGGGCACCGGCGCCAACCCGCCTGCGTCCCAGGCCGGCTGGCCCTGATCAGCGCACACGTAAGCTCGCACCATCTTCAGACCTCCAGGCGGTGGCGATGGGCGAGGACCGTGCGCGCGGGTCGCGTCGACCCACGCCCGTCGACGCGGTGGTCATCGCGGGCGCCATTGCCGTCGCCGGGATCCTGACCACGGCGTTCTTCGTCGTCGACGCGACACCAAGCTCGTCCACGACCGGTTTCGTCCTCGCGCCGATCGAACCCGAGGCGCAACCGCCGGTCGCGGGCCTGCCGCAGCTCGCCCCTGGTCCGGTGGCCGATCCCGCCCCGTCCCGCGACCCGACACCGGCCCTCCGGTTCACGACGGTCGCCGGCACGGCCCGGGTCGAAGCCTGGGATGACGCGCTGGACAGCGGCCTGCCACCGGCGTGCGGTCACGACTGGGCACCGCAGGTTCAGCTCGAGAATCCCGTCGGTCCCGGCCTCGTGCCGGCAACGGTGCAGGTCCCCGGCGTGCTGTCCGGCCTCGTCATCCACGACGACGAGGCGACGTGGACCTGCTCCTACTCCTACCGGGCCGACGTCCCGGCAGGACCCGGATCCTGACGTAGCGTCAGAGATTCCCGCGCAGGTCCTGCTCCCGTTCGATGGCTTCGAACAGGGCCTTGAAATTTCCCTTGCCGAAGCCCGCGGAGCCGTGGCGTTCGATCAGTTCGAAGAACATCGTCGGGCGGTCCTGGACGGGGCGGGTGAAGATCTGCAGGAGGTAGCCGTCCTCGTCACGGTCGACGAGGATCCCGCGAGCCTTCAGTTCCTCGACCGGCACGCGAACCGCGCCGATGCGCGACCGCAGTTCGGGGTCGTCGTAGTAGCTGGCCGGGGTGGCCAGGAACTCCACGCCCGCGGCGCGCATGGCGTCGACCGCGGCGAGGATGTCGTCGGTCGCCAACGCGATGTGCTGCACGCCGGGGCCGCCGTAGAAGTCGAGGAACTCGTCGATCTGCGAACGCTTCTTGCCGGCCGCCGGTTCGTTGAGGGGGAACTTCACCTTGCGCGCACCGTCGGCCACAACCTTGGACATGAGCGCGGAGTATTCGGTCGCGATGTCCGCGCCGACGAACTCCGCCATGTTCGTGAAGCCCATGACGCGTTGGTAGAACGCGACCCACTCGTCCATGCGGCCGAGCTCCACGTTGCCGACGACGTGGTCGACCGAGGTGAAGACCTGCGCGCCCTGGGCGCCTCCGGGCGAGTGCGCGACGAAGCCGGGCAGGAACGGTCCCCGGTAGTCCGAGCGGTCGATGAGGGTGTGCCGGGTCTCGCCGTAGGTGGCGATCACGGCGGTCACGACGCGGCCATGCTCGTCCTCGGTCACGGTCGGTTCGACGAGGCCGCGCGCGCCGCGGGCGCAGGCCAGTGCGTAGGCGCGGGGTACGTCGGGCACCTCGAGGGCGATGTCCCGCACACCGTCGCCGTGCTCCGCGACGTGGCGGGCGACGTCGGTCCCGGGACGCACCGCGCCGGCCAGCAGGAACCGCGCGGTCCCTGCCTGGAGCACGTACTCGGCGACGTCGCGGCTGCCCTGCTCCGGCCCTCGGTACGCGATCACGGTCATGCCGTAGGCCGAGGAGTAGAAGTGCGCGGCCTGGCGGGCATTGCCGACCTCGAAGCGCAGGTGATCGACGCCGAGCAGGTCGAAGGACTTCACCCCGGCCGGGTGCGGCGCGGTCATGTGGTCCGGGCGCGGGCTGACCTTCATGGTGACGACCTCCGTGGCGGTGGTCGATCCACGATGACGGCGCCAGCCAGAATGCGCAATCGATCCGGAAATCTCTGGGCATTCTGTACAGTTGTTCTGGCGTAGTAATCGACACAATGCGCAGAGTGCGTGGTGGGAGGGTCGGGATGAGCGTCGACGACCTGGACGCCCGCCTGCTCGACCTCTTCGCGGCCGAGCCCCGCATCGGCGCCCTGGAGGCCTCCCGGCGCCTCGGTATTGCTCGCGGCACGGTGCAGGCCCGCCTCGATCGGCTGACCCGCGAGGGTGTGGTCACCGGTTACGGGCCGGACCTCGACCCGGCGGCGCTGGGCTACGTCGTCACCGCCTTCGTGACTCTGCAGATCGCCCAGGGTGCGGGCCACGACGCCGTCGCCGCGCACCTGGCGACGATCCCCGAGGTCCTGGAGGCGCACACGATCTCCGGCGATGCCGACATGATGTGCCGCGTCGTCGCCCGCTCCAACGCCGACCTGCAGCGGGTCCTGGACCTCGTCCTCGCCGACCCCACCATCCGCCGCAGCGCCACCACCATCGCCCTGGATGCCCAGATCCCCCTGCGCGTCCTGCCCCTGCTGGCGGCCGCCGCCGCCACGAGTCGAACGAGCGGGAGAATGCTGTCGTGACCGAATCCGAATGCCACCACCACTCGACCTACTTCGGGGTCGCCACCGTCGACGGAAACCCTTGCCCCGACGGGAAACATGCCTACGTCTGGGTCTGCCAGGACTGTGAGCGGACCGGGTTCACGCACGAGATGCCCGCACCGCGGTGGGCACACGTCTGGCCGCAGGACGCCGAGCACGAGCCGCACCTGGCCTGCACCTGCCTGCCCGAGATGCAGACGCACACGTGCGCCGGGGCCGAGCTCACGGTCGTCGTGCACACGGGCGCGGCTGAGCTGTCCGGCGACGCAGTGGTCGTCGCCTACGTCAACAGCTGAGTGTCTCAGGGGTCCTTGAGCTTGCGGCGCAGCGAGTCGACGCGGCGGCGCAGGTCGTCGACGCCGGCGGTGCCGACGGAAGGGCCGCCGGTGACCCGCCGGAGTTCGGCGTGGATCGAGGCATGCGAGGCGCCGGTGCGGTGATGCACCGCCCCGACGAGGTTCTGCAGTTCGCGGCGTAGTTCCGAACGCTGCGCGTGGGTGGCCACAGGGCGAGCGGCGGCCGGCATCGGGGGCGGGCCGGCGTCCTTGCCCCGCCTGCGGCCGGCGGCGCGCAGCTGGTCCGCCTGCCGCTTCTGCAGGACGGCGGTGATCTGGTCGGCGTCCAGCAGACCGGGCAGGCCGAGGTACTCCATCTCCTCGCGGCTGCCGGGCTCGGCGGGGATGCCGTACTCAGCCGTGCCGAACATGACGCGGTCGAAGTTCGCTGTGGACTCCAGCGCCAGGAACTCGCCCATCCCGTCCGGACCGTCGTCGGCCTTGTTGGCCGCCGCGAGCAGCGCCTCCTCCTCGGCGAAGAGGTCCTCGCCGTCGGCCGCCTTCTTGCCCAGCACGTGATCGCGGGACCGCTCCATCTCCGCGGCGTGCGCCAACAGGGTCGGCACGGTCGGGATGAACACCGACGCGATCTCGCCCTTGCGCCGGGCCCGCACGAACCGCCCGACGGCCTGGGCGAAGAACAACGGGGTGGAGGCGTTGGTCGCGTACACCCCGACCGCGAGGCGCGGGATGTCGACGCCTTCCGAGACCATCCGCACCGCGACGAGCCAACGGTCCTCGGACTCGGCGAACTGGGTGATCTTCGCGGTGGCGCCCTTGTCGTCGGAGAGCACGACGGTCGGTGCGACGCCGGTCAGGTCCCGCAACAGACGTGCGTAGGCGCGGGCCGCGGTCTGGTCGGAGGCGATCACCATCGCGCCGGCATCCGGGACGTGGCGGCGCACCTCAGTCAGGCGTCGATCGGCCGCGCTCAACACCGCGGGGATCCAGTCCCCGCCGGCGTCCAGCGCGGTGCGCCAGGCCTGATTGGTGAGGTCGTTGGTCAGGGGCTCGCCGAGGGTCGCCGCAAGCTCGTCGCCCGCACGGGTCCGCCAACGCATCTGCCCGGCGTAGGCGAGGAAGACCACCGGGCGCACGACCTCGTCGGCGAGGGCCTGGCCGTAGCCGTAGACGTGGTCCGGGACGCTGCGCGGGATCCCGTCGGGGCCCGGTGCGTAGGTGACGAACGGGATCGGGTTGACGTCGGACCGGAAGGGGGTTCCGGTGAGCGCCAGGCGGCGGGTCGCCGGGCTGAAGGCCTCGAAGACGGCCTCGCCCCAACTGCGGCTGTCACCGGCGTGGTGCACCTCGTCGAGAATCACGAGCGTGGGCCGGACCTCGGTCCGGTTGCGGTGCAGCATCGGGTGCGCGGCGACACCCGCGTAGGTGACCGCGATGCCGTTGAAGCCCTTGGGGGTTTTCCCCTGTGCGTTGCGGAACTGGGCATCGATGCGGATCCCGACCCGCTCCGCGGCCGCGGCCCACTGCGTCTTGAGGTGCTCTGTCGGAGCGACGATCGTCACCGACTGGATCACCCGCGCGGACAGCAGTTCGGTGGCCACCCGCAGCGCGAAGGTCGTCTTGCCGGCCCCGGGGGTCGCGACCGCGAGGAAGTCCTTCACGCCTCGCTCGAGGTAGGACGTCAGGGCCTCGGCCTGCCAGGCGCGCAGCCGATCCGCGGTCCCCCACGGCGCGCGACCGGGAAAGGCCGGGGGCAGATTCTGTGCCGCAGTCTTACTACTCACGCAGAAACCGCCGAGATGTCGACCAGATGCCACGGGCGGACCGGGACCTCGGTGCACTTCGCGCCGGTGGCGTCGCGCAGCGCGGCGAGCAGGGCTGCGGCGGCCGGGCCCGTGGGCACGTCCCAGACGCCCTTGACCCCGAGCCAGGACCCGTCCTGCGGGACCTCCAGCAGTTCCGCGACCGACACTCCCGCGAGGTCGCGGGTGGTCGGGATGCGCGCGGAGCCGTGTAGCACCAGGCCGACGCCCGCGGCACTGCCACCCTCGACCACACCGAGCAGTTGGGTCAGGTTGACGATCTTGCCGACCTCGACGGCGGCGAGCAGTTCGACGATGCGCACCAGACCGAGTTCGACGTCCACCTCGACGACAGCGCGATGAGCTGCGGCGCCGTAGCCGGCGAAGGCGGCACCGGCACCGACCGGATCGAGGGACTGGGTGGGCGGCGGCGCGAAGGTCGCGGTCTCCACCAGCGACCGGCCGGCGGCGAGCTCCGCCAGCGACACATCCACCAGACCGTCGTAGGAGACGATCCGTCCGCCTCGCGCGGTCAACAGTTCCGGGGACATGCCGCGGGCCGCGCCGACCTCGGCGCACAACAGATCGGCGATGCCACGCGCGGCCGCATGCACCGCACCGCCGGCGACCCAGGTCAGCCTGCTGCCCCACGCCGGGCCCGCTGACACGGCATCAGAATCAGCCGCCACCAGTTCGACCCGTTCCGCGCCCAACACCTCACGGACGATCTGCATGGCCACGGTGATGAACCCTTGGCCCAGTTCGGCTCCCGCGCAGCTGATCCGCGCCTCACCTTCGACAAGCCGGACCGTCGCGGTCGCCGGGAAGTCCCGGCCCTCACCGGGCAGCAGCGGACTGAACCCGAGGGCATGTCCCACACCGCGGCGCAACGCACCGGCCGGCGTCGCCTGCCCCACCGCGCCCGGGAACCGGTCACCACCGGCGGCGCGCCGGCGGCCAGGCACCGGTGCCTCGGCGACCGTGGCCAACAGGTGGCTTACCGGGGACCCGCCGGCGATCACCTGACCGATCGGCAGGGCGTCGTCCTCGACCAGAACGTTGCGGGTGCGCAGCACGATCGGGTCGAGGTTCAGGGCCGCCGCGAGGCGGTCCAGTTGCGCCTCCACCGCGATACAGGTCGACACCGCGACCCCCCGCTCCGGCGGCGGCGGCGGGTTGTCGGTACGCACGGCGTAGGCGGCGACGTACGCCGCGGGCACCCGGTAGGGCCCGACGGCGGTGGCGCACAGCGCCGCGAGGTCGGGTCCGGCGGTCTGCGCGTACGCACCCGCGTCGATGAGCAATTCGGCCTGCACCGCGAGCAACCGCCCCTGAGCGTCGGCGTGGTGGCGGTAGCGCAGCCGCGCCGCGGGCCCGGCCCCTGGAGCCGATCGGACGCCGGAATCGAGCAGGCGGATCGGGCGGCCGGTGCGCAACGCGAGCAGGACCGCGAGCACCGCGGCGCTGAGCTCCCCGTCCGGGGTACCGTCCGACGCGGCCGGGATCACCCGCACCTGATCAGGCGTCAGATTCAGGCACTGCGCGATCTGTTCCTGGTCGGACTGCCACCAGGCCGAGTTCACGATGACACTGCACCCGCCCGATCCGGGCAGCGCGAAAGCGGCGGGAGACGGGGCCGTGCTCGCCCGGCGGCCGATCAGGTACTCCCCGTCGATGACCTGCGCGGCCCCGGGCACCGGCACCACGTGCAGCCAGTCCGGTTCGCCCACGTCGCCGCGATGGACCAGCAGCTCACGGATCACCGGGCCGTCCGGGTGCCACGCTTCGGCGTAGGGCGCCTCGGCGACGTCGAGCAGCGGCGCCAACGCGCGGTAGCGGACGTCGATCTCGGCCGCGGCGCGGGCAGCGATGGCGGGATCCTCGGCAAGGACCACCGCGACCGGTTCCCAGAGGTGGCGCACGACGCCGTTGGCAAGCACCGGACGGTCGGCGCGCACCGGCCCGTAGGAGGCCTCGGCCGGGAGGTCGGCACCGGTGAGAATCTCGATCACGCCAGGAATCTTGACCGCGACGGAGACGTCGATCTCGAGGATCTCCGCGCGGGGATGCGTCGAGCGGACCAACACCGCGTGCAGCATGTCCTCGGCCTGCAGATCCGCGACGTAAGGGAACGCGCCGACGGCCTTGCCCACCCCGTCGGGTCGCATCGCGGTGTCCCCGATCCCGCCCGACACCGTCTCGGTCATCGGATCTCCTCCGCCCCCGCGCGAGCGCTCGCGGCGGCCCGTACGCCCGCCATCAGACGTCCGTACCCACCGCAGCGGCACACCACCCCGGACAGCGCGTCGCGGATCGTTGCGTCGGTCGGGTCGGGGTCGGCGTCCAGCAGGGCGTGCGTGGCCAGGACCGCCGCGGGGATGCAGCTGCCGCACTGCACTGCGCCGGCCGTGACCATCGCCTGGGCGACGTCGCTCGCCTTGCCTCCACCGACGCCGGAGGCAGTGGTAATGGTGCGCCCACTGGCGGCGATCGCGAGGGTCAGGCACGCCAGGCGCAGTTCCCCGTCGAGCAGCACTGCGCAGGCACCGCAGTCCCCGACCCCGCACCCGTTCTTCACCGTCGGCACGCCGACGCGCTCGCGCAGCACGTACATCAGGCTCTCCCCGACGCCCGCGTCGACGACCTCCAGGGATTGCCCGTCCACGTCGAGGAGGTAGGCGGGAAGCGGCTCGGTCATGCGGCCTCCTCCGTCGGCCGCATCCGCTTCGCGGGAGTGCACATTGATTCGCTCGCAAGCTCGCTCATGCGGCCTGGGCTGCCACGAGCAGGCGCGCGGCGGCGACCGTCGCGACCTTGCGCCGGTACGGATCGCTGCTGGCGGCGACGCCGACCTGGCGCGCGAACTCACGCACCGTCGACTCCTCCGCCCGCCGCGGCAGTTCGGCCCGGATCAGCTGCTCAGCCTCCGACACCCGCATCGGGACCCTGCCCTGGGCCTGGACCGCGACGGCGAAGCTGCGCCGATCCAGGTCGAGCGCGAGGCCGAGGGTCAGCAGCGCACGTCCGGTTATCGGGTCGGCGAGCCGGGTGAACAGCAGGATCTCCGGGAGGGGCTCGAGCAGCACCCCGGAGATCAGTTCCCCGGCCCGCAGGTAGGGCTGGGTGCCGCCCGCGGCCAGCGGCGCGAGGAACTCCCCCACGGAGCATTCCCGGTATCCCACCGACGCTTCGATGCGGACCTTCGCCCCGGCGGCCATCAACAGCGCCAACAGGTCACCGCCGGCAGCCGAGGCCAGGTTGCCGCCGATCGTGGCGGCGTTGCGCACCGCGGGTGGCCCGACCATCCCCGCGGCGGCGGCCAACGCAGGGAGGACCGAGCCGAGCAGTTGCGCGCGCCCACAGGTCAGGACGGCGCCGAGCCACAGTCCGCCGGACTCGGTTCGTCCCGCCCCGTCCAGGTCGGTGCACCGGGACAGCGAGAGCACACGCTCGGCCCGCACCCGACCCGACCGCACGGCCGGAAGCACGTCGGTGCCCCCGGCGACGACAAGCCGCTGCGGATCCTGCTTCAGCACGTCCAGCGCGTCGGAGACGGAACCGGGCGCGACGTAGTCCTCGAACACTGAGTGAACCGGGCGATCTGATGGCGCGTCAGGATTTACCCTCGCCGCCGTCGTCGCCGCCCTTGGGGATCCCGTCGTAGATTTCCTTGCACTCCGGGCACACCGGGTACTTGTTCGGGTCCCGGCTGGGCACCCAGACCTTCCCGCACAGCGCCTGCAGCGGGGTGCCCTCGACCATGGACCCCATGAGCTTGTTCTTCACGACGTAGTGGGCGAACCGCTCGTGGTCGCCGTCACCGTGGGAGAGCTGGGTGCGCTCGTCGACCAGGGTGTCCAGACCGCCTGCGGGCTCCATCGGCGTGGTCATCGACGAACCTTTCGGGTGGGCTGCGGGGACCCCCGGAGTCTAGTTCAGGCCCTAGTTCAGGGTGGGATCCTCGGGCCGCGTCGACAGGAAGGCGAGTTCTCCGGGCTGACGCCGCCAGACCCGGGCCCAGAGATGTTCGGGATCCGGGCAGAACATGTCGTCGGGCTCGGCGGCGACCACCAGCCACGCCCCGGAGGACAGCTCCTCGTCCAATTGACCCGGTCCCCAGCCGGAGTACCCGACGAAGACCCGCAGGTCACGCAGGGCGGAGGCGACCATCTCCGGCTCGACGTCGAGGTCGACCATGCCGATGTCGCCGACCACGCCACGCCAGCCCAGCGGCTCGGCGCCGGAGTCCACCCGGATGCTGTCCCTGGTGCCCAGCGCCAAGGCGCCGTCCAGGCCGACCGGCCCGCCCTTGAACAGGACGTCGGGGGCCTTGATGAACGGGGCCCAGGTCTCCAGGACCTCCCCGACCTCACGGGAGGTGGGGCGATTCAGCACCACGCCCAGGGTGCCGGTGCCGTCGTGGTCGAGGAGCATCACGACGGTCCGGGAGAAGTTGGGATCGGACAGCCCGGCGGTGGCGATGAGCAGCCGACCCGCGGCGGGCCCGAGAACCATGGGCGCGATCCTCGCACCTGTTCGGTCACGCTTTCGCCTCAGGCGCGGTCACGACTTCGTTTGGCGACGTACATCGCTCGGTCGGCCTCGGCCAGCAGCAGCGCGGCGTCGAGGACCTCGGCGCTGCCGATCTCCTGTCCGACGCTGACCCTGACCGGGACGCTGGAGCCGTCCGGGGCCGTGAGCGGCGGCGGGCCCTCCAGCCCGGTCGTCAACCGGGCTGCCATGCTCGCCACGCCGGTCTCCGACTTCAGGTTGCACACCAGCACGAACTCGTCGCCCCCGAAGCGCGCCACCGTGTCGCCGCTGCGCACCTGCCCCACCAGGCGCTGGGCGACGGTCACCAGCACCTTGTCGCCGAAGGCGTGCCCGTGCTGATCGTTGATCGCCTTGAGCCCGTCGACGTCGCAGAAGAGCACCACGACGACGCCGCCGTCGCGGTCGCGTTGGGCGATGGCCTGGGCCAGGCGGTCGTCGAGCAGCGCGCGGTTCGCCAGCCCGGTGAGCGGGTCGTGCAGCGCCAGGTGGGTGAGCCGGGCGTCCTCGGAGCGGCGTGCGCCGATGTCCTCGTAGCCGGCGACGACGTACTCGGGCAGCCCGGCGGCGTCGCGCACCAGGCTCGTTCGCCGGCGCACCCACACGACGTGCCCGTCGCGGTGCCGCAGGCGTTGATCGACGGTCACCGAGGGCACCCCGGCGGCCAGTTCCCGGGCGGCCTGCTCGTCGGCCTCGAGGTCCTCGGGGTGATGCAGGCCCGGCGGCGGCGCGGCCAGCAGTTCGTCCGGGGAATGGCCGAGCATCCGGCCCAGCGCGGCGTTGACCCGGAACCAGTGCCCGGACAGGTCCAGCATGGCCATGCCGACGGGCGCTTGGTCGAACGCCGCCTCGAACAGGCTCGCGGGCACCTCAGGCTCGCTCATCACTCTCCGGTCGAACAGATCGGAGTTTCATTCTGGCGCCGAATGCTCAGCCGACCAAGCCGGCGCGCACTGTCTCCAGCCGAGCAATCACAGCCGCGGTGACCTCATCGATCTCCAGCGAGCCGTTGAAGTCGAGCACCATCTCCCGGTCCCCGTAGTACTTGAGCATGGGCGTGGTGAGCTGGTCGTAGACGTCGATCCGATGCTCGATCACGTCGAGAGTGTCGTCGACCCGCCCGGACTGCTGGCCGCGCTCCATGATCCGGCGCACCAGCTCCTCGCGCGGCACCGCCAGATGGACCACGACCTGCACGGCCGTGCCGAGATCCTTGGCCACGGCGTACCCGGCCTCGGCCTGCGCGACGGTGCGCGGGAAGCCGTCCAGGACGTAGCCGCCGGAGGCGCTGGCGGCCACGATCGGCTTGCGCAGGATGTCCAGGACGATCGCGTCCGGGACCAGGTCGCCGGCGGCCAGATAGTCCGACACCCGGCGGCCGACGGAGGTCTCCTCGGCGACATGGCGCCGCAGCAGATCACCCGACGAGATGTGCGTCAGCCCGAAGTGCGTGGCAATCCGGACGGCCTGGGTGCCCTTGCCTGCACCCGGCGGTCCCACCATCAACAGCCGCATCTGCGCCCTCTCCGGTGACTGCCCACCGGCAAACCGTATCGATCGTGCCGGCATCGTCGGTGCGGTGGCAGACCTGATGACCTTGGACGCGGCCGTGGCGGCCCATGTTCGCGACGGTGACACGGTCGCGATCGAGGGCTTCACCCACCTCATCCCGACGGCCGCGGGGGCGGCGATCATCCGTGCCGGGCGACGCGACCTGCACCTGGCGAAAATGACCCCTGACGTGGTCTGCGACCAGTTGATCGGTGCCGGGTGCGTGCGGAAGCTGACCTTCGGGTGGGGCGGCAACGCCGGGGTGGGGTCGTTGCACCGCTTCCGCGACGCGGTGGAGAACGGCTGGCCGAGCCCGCTGGAACTCGACGAGCACAGTCACGCCGGGCTGGTGAACCGCTACGTCGCCGGCGCATCGGGGCTGCCCTTCGCCGTGCTCCGCGGCTACCGCGGGACGGACCTGCCCGCGCACAACGCGACGATCTCGACGGTCACCTGCCCGTTCACCGGGGAGGAACTGACCGCGGTGGCCGCCCTCAACCCGGACGTCGCGATCATCCACGCGCAGCGCGCGGATCGGGCCGGGAACGTGCAGCTGTGGGGCATCGTCGGCGCCCAGAAGGAAGTCGTCCTTGCCGCCCGGCGGAGCATCGTCACGGTGGAAGAGGTCGTCGAGCACCTCGACCGGCGCCCCGGGGACGTGCTGCTGCCCGGTTGGGTGGTCACCGCCGTCGCGGAGGTGCCCGGCGGCGCCGCGCCCTCCTACGCGGCCGGCTACTACGAGCGGGACAACGCCGCGTACCACGTGTGGAGTGAGACCAGCCGGACCCGGGAGTCCTTCGCCGGCTGGCTCGCCGAGGTCACCGGTGGTCAGGCATGAGCAACTGGACTCCCGCGGAGATGATGACCGTCGCGGCGGCGCGTGCGCTGAGCGGCGGGACGTGCTTCGTGGGCATCGGAAAGCCGAGCCTGGCCGCGAATCTCGCCCGTCGGCTCCACGCCCCGGATCTGGTGCTGGTCTACGAGTCCGGCCCGATCGGCGCCAAGCCGACCGTCATCCCCCGGTCCATCGGCGACGGCGAGTTGGCCGAGACCGCGGACTTCGTGGTCGGCGTCGCGGAGATGTTCAACTACTGGCTCCAGGCCGGGCGCTTCGAGGTCGGGTTCCTCGGCGCCGCGCAGATCGACCGGTTCGCCAACATCAACACCACCGTGGTCGGCGACTACGACTCCCCCCGCACCCGCCTTCCCGGGGCCGGTGGAGCGCCGGAGATCGCGGCGACCTGTCGGGAGGTCGTGGTGATCGTCGAACAGACCCGCCGCGCGTTCGTGGAGCGCGTGGACTTCGTGACCTCCGTCGGCTTCGGAACAGGACCCGGTCACCGCGAGAGCCTCGGCCTGCGCGGCGGTGGGCCGCAGTTGGTGATCACCGACCTCGGCGTGCTCGCGCCCGATCCGTCGACCTGCGAACTGCGGATGATCTCGCTGCACGAAAAAGTGACAGAGGATCAGATCCGTGCCGCCACCGGCTGGAACATCGCTTTCGCGCCCGACTGTCCGACGACACCACCCCCGACCGACCTGGAGTTGAGCACCCTGCGCGCACTGCCCCGCGCCTGACCGCGGCACCCCATGCCTGGGCTCATCGGGGGGCGAGCACCAGGTCCGCGATCATCGCGTCGTGATCGCTGCCAGGGATGTCGGCGGTCCTGGTCGAGTGCGCACCGAACTGGCGGCTGATCAGGATGTGGTCGAGCTGGATGACCGGGGGGAGCCACAGCAGGATGTTCCAGGTCGGTCGCAGGCCGGACCCGGCGTATTCCGAGGCGTCCCGCCACCGGTCGCCGAGCAGGTTCCGGAACGCCGACTGGTCCCGGGAGGCGTTGAAGTCCCCCATCACCAGTGCGGGAGTTCCCTCGTCGTTGAGGCGGTTCATCCGGGCCCGCAGCAGGCGGTAGTCCGCCCGGTAGGCGTCGGAGTGGAACCGGGAGATTCGGTACGGGTGGACCGCGCGGAGGACGACGTCCTGACCGTCGATGCGGGCGACCGCACCCGGCCACTTGTGCACCCCGCCCTCCCAGTCGGGTGCTCGGGTCAGCGGCCAGCGCGCCCACAGCCCGCTGCCGTGCGCTCGGTCCCCCGCGTCGATCGCGTTGTGCGGCAGCAGGGCGCCCAGCCCCGCGGCGTCCAGCGCCACGACCGCCTCGGGCGTGACCTCGGTGAGCGCCAGCACGTCGACCTTGCGCTCACGGACCTGTTCGACGACGTACGGGAGATCCGCGAGGCCGTACCGCAGGTTGGCGGTCATCGCGATGATCCGCGTGCCGCTGCGCGGAGCGTCGTCGGAGATGAACAACGGAGCCAGCCACAGCGCATTGGCGAGCAGGACCACGGCGGCGATCCCCGCCCAGACCCGACGGCGGAACAGTAGGCAGGCGACGCCGAGCACCGCGACGAGGAGCGTCCAGACCGGCAGCCAGACGACGAGCATCACTGCCCAGGCCAGATCGTGGTCGCCGACCAGGCGGATGACGCTGGGCGCGCTCGCCCCGACCAGGAGGAGCGGCGCTGCCTTGCGGGCGACGCCCAGGACGGTCGACAGCCGGTCGCGCACACTTGCGGTCTCGCTCACGCCTCATTCCTATCCCGAACTTCGGGTCAGGCTTGATCCCGCCGCGCGGGGCGCTTGGGCGGTAGCGGGAAGAACCCCGAGGTACGTTCCACGTACTCGGCCATTCCGGGTCGCCCGGCCATGCGCTTCTCCGTGAGCCGCGCGCCGCTGCCCTTGGTCAGGAAGAACGTCATGACGATGGGCGAGAGCACCGTCCACGCCCCGACGCCGGTCTCGGCAGCAACCAGCCAGATCCCCCACCACACGCAGGCGTCGCCGAAGTAGTTCGGATGCCGGGTGTAGCGCCACAGCCCCTTGTCCATGATCGCGCCCTTGTTGGCCGGGTCGGCCTTGAACGCCTTGAGCTGCCAGTCTCCGAGGGCCTCGAACGCCAGGCCGACGGCCCAGACGAGAACGCCCACGACGGCAATCGGACCGACGTGCTCGGTGCTGTATTGCGCGACCTGCACGGGCAGCGAGATGAACAGGATCAGGAGGGCCTGGGTCAGATAGATCGTGCGGACGGCGTAGGCGCGACGCTTCTGCGGCGGCACCTTGCCGAGCAGAGCCTCGTACCGCGGGTCCTCACCGTGGCCGGCGTTGCGGCGCCCGATGTGCCAGGCGAGTCGCGTGCCCCAGAGGACCACCATGGCGGTGAGCAGGTACCGGCGGGACTCGTCGCCCTCAGGGTTGGAGAACCACCCCGTGACGAGCGCGACCACGACGAACCCCAGGCCCCAGGCGACGTCGACGACGCTGTGCTTCTTCAATCGTTCGGCGATGCCGAAGGTTGCGGCGAACAGGATCACGAGCCCTGCGGCGCAGGCGGCGATGCCGAGGGCGAAGGCGGACTCGTCGAAGGTCATGCGTGCAGCCTGTCATTTTGAAGGGCAGGGGACGTCGTCGCCGGGGTCTGGGGTGCTGTTCAGGTGCTGTCGTCGTATGGGCGCAACGTGTGCCTGAGGTGCCCGTTGTGGTTGCTGATGAAGGAGATGACAGAGCGTCAGGATCCCTCAGGAATAAGGGAAATCTCTTATCTGGAGGGCCCGTCGCGGACGAAAACTTGTCGGTGGGTCTCTCTAGAGTTCTGGATATGGACAACAACGTCGGAGAGCACATGGCCAGCCCGGCCAATGCTGCTCTCGCCGTGCTCGAAGCCGCACTGGAGAACTTCCTCCAGGCCGCAGCGAACGAGGCGTGGCGCGGGACCGACGCCGAGTCCGTCGACCTGGTCGAACGCACCCATCGGCTGCGTGGGAGGTTCCAGTACGCGCACCTGGTCAGCGTCGCGGAGATGGACGAGCGCGGTGTCGCCGAGGTGTCCGGCGCGAAGAGCACCAAAGCCTGGCTCCGGCACCGCCTACGCGAGACCCCCGCCGCCGCGGGTGCCACCGCGAAACTGGCCGTCGCCTGCACCCGCAAGGGCCCGCACGCCCCGGTAGGTGCGGCGTTGGGGTCCGGGGACCTGAACTGGGACCAGTTCCGCGTGACCGTGAAGGCCCTGGCAAAAGCTCCCACCCAAGACCTCCACCGAGCACCGCGAGTTCGCCCGCGACCTCCTGCTGCAGAAGGCCGCCGAACTCAACGCCGACGACCTGCGCAAGGTCGGGCAAGCGCTGCAGGACGCAGCCGACCCGGACGGGAAACTCAAGGACGACGAGGACGCCGAACGCGTCCGCAGCGTCCAGTACCGCGACCACCACGACGGCACCGCCTCGATCACCTGGCGCGACCGCGTCGACAACATCGCCGCCGCCAAGACCGCCATCGGCGCCCTGGACGCCGCGAAGCCACAGCCCAACGGTGGGACCGACCCCCGGACCCCCGCACAACGTCGGGCCGACGCGATGGTGCACATCTTCGGCAGCGAACTGCGCCACGGGAAACTCCCCACCAGCCGCGGACGTCGCCCCCAGATCCACATCACCGCCACCGCCGAGGCACTCAAGGGCCTCGACGGCGCGGCCAAGGCAGCACTCGCCACCGGTGGGGCCTTGACCCTCACCACCCTGCAGCGCTACCTCTGCGACGCCGACATCACCCCGATCCACCTCGACCCGCACGGCAAACCACTCTCGGTCGGGCGGACCACCCGGATCTGGCCCCCGGCGATCTGGCCGCGATCGTCGCCCGCGACACCGGATGCACCTTCCCCGGATGCGATGTCCCCGCCCATGACTGCGTTGCGCACCACCGGAAGCACTGGACAAGGGACCACGGCGAAACATCGGAGGAGAACGGCGTTCTCCTCTGCGACCGGCACCATTTCGACGTCCATCACCACGGATGGACCGTGCGCCTCGACCGCTACGGGATCCCCGAGTTCATACCTCCGCCATGGGTGGACTCCACCGGCGAACCCCGAACGAACGACTACTGGAAACTCCAACAGGGCGCCTGCTGGTTCCGATCACCTTCCCGGAACCCGAACCCTGGGGTTGACGTGCCATCGCTCCGTGCCGCGACGTGATGCAGACCTTGGACCGGAGCCGCGGCGGCGAATGCGCCGAGGTGCGCTAGCGCTGGAGGGGGCGACGGGCGACGGTTCGGAGCCCGCATGGTCGATGCGGTGCTCGACGTCTGACGCCGGAACGCGCGAGGCCCGGCACGCCCACGCAAGGGCACACCCTGCCACCGAAAACCGCGGGACGCCCGTCAGCGAACCGGCTGTCCGAATCCGTCGTTCCGCACCTTCGGCATGCTCGCGCGGCCGGCGGGGTCCTTCTTGACCGCGAGGATCTGGTCGACGCCCATGCGGCCCTCTTCGAAGACCAGCGCGCCGCCGACCATGTAGAGCCGCCAGACGCGGGCCACCTCTTCGCCGACGAGGTCGACGACGGCGTCCCAGTTCTTCTCCAACGTCTCCAGCCAGGCGCGGACGGTCCACACGTAGTGCTCGCGCATCGCGTGGACGTCGCGGACCTCGAGGCCGGAATCCTCGATGAGGGCGACGGTCTCCCCCACCGGGCGCATGTGCATGTCCGGGGCGATGTAGCTCTCGATGAAGGCACCACCACCGGGGCGGGTGCGGCGCGACATCTGCTGCACCAGCGCACGACCGCCCGGACGCAGGACGCGCTCGAGGGTGGCGCAGAACGTCGGGTAGTTCTCAGCGCCGACGTGCTCGCCCATCTCGATCGACGACACGGCGTCGAATCCACTCTCGGGGATCTCGCGGTAGTCCTGCAGGCGAATCTGGACCTTTCCGGCCAGGCCGCGTTCCGCGACGCGCGCCAGGACGAAGTCCTGCTGCTCGCGCGAGAGCGTGACGCCGACGACCTCGGCGCCGTAGTGCTGCGCGGCGTGCAGGGACAGCGATCCCCAGCCGCAGCCGATGTCGAGGAATCTCGATCCCGGCCCGAGGCCGAGCTTGCGGCAGACCAGGTCGAGCTTGTCGCGCTGCGCGTCGGCCAGGGTGTAGTCCGGGGCGTCGGACGTGTAGTACGCGCAGGAGTAGGCCATGTGCTCGTCGAGCAGCAGCGCGTAGAAGTCGTTGGACAGGTCGTAGTGGTGCGAGATCGCGGCACGGTCGCGGACCCGGCTGTGCAGCACGCCGGTGAGCTTGGCCTGCGACACGGGCGGCGCAGGCTTCGGTCCGATCGCGCCGAGCAAGGCCGCGGAGCCAACAGCGGAAGCAATCTGACGGGGCGTGAATTTCGGGGCGCTGAGCTGCCGCTCGCCGATGGCCCGCCAGATCAGTGACAGGCCCTCGGTGAGGTCGCCCTCGACGTCGAGCTCGCCCTTGATGTAGGCCTGCGCGAGGCCGAGCTCCCCCGGGCTCCAGACCAACCGTCGCAGCGCTTTGCGCGAGCGGATCAGTACGGCCGGCGCGTCGGCCGGGCCGACCTCGGTGCCGTCCCACGCGCGGATCCGGATCGGGAGTTCCCCGCCGAACATCGGCTCGATCAGTCGCGCCAGCTTGGGTGCGACGCCCCCGGCCTTTTTCACTTGGACTCCTTGGCGAAGACGAACTGGTAAACGTCGAGGTAGCGGGAACGGAACCCGGCCTCGGAGTAGGACAGGTAGAACTCCCACATGCGACGGAACGTCTCGTCGAAGCCCAGAGCCTCGACGGCGTCGGCCTGCTCGGTGAACTTCTCCCGCCACAGGCGCAGCGTGTCCGCGTAGTGCAGGCCGAACCCGTGCCGGGCGACGACCTTCAGCGAGGTGTGGTCGGCGACGCACTGCTCGACCGAGGCCACCGACGGCAGCAGCCCGCCGGGGAACACGTACTTGTGGATCCAGGTGTAGGTGTCCCGCGAGGCGAGCATCCGGTCGTGCGGCATGGTGATCGCCTGCAGACCCACTCGACCCCCGGGCGCCAGGGCGCGGTCCAGGGTGGCGAAGTACTGCGGCCAGAACTCGAACCCGACGGCCTCGATCATCTCCACCGAGACGACCGCGTCGTACTGGCCCTGCACCGCCCGGTAGTCGCAGAGGTCCACGGTGATCCGGTCCGAGAGGCCGGCTTCGGCGATGCGAACCATGGCGAGCGTGCGCTGTTCCTCGGAGAGGGTGATCGAACGGACCAGCGCGCCCCGCGAGGCTGCGCGCATGGCGAGCTCGCCCCAGCCGGTGCCGATCTCCAGCACCCGCGTGCCCGCACCGACCCCGGTCGCGTCGAGCAGCCGGTCGATCTTGTGCCGCTGCGCGGCGGCGAGGTCCTCGAAGGTGGCGGTTGCAGCCAACTGAATCGACCCGTCACCCGGTCCGAACAGCGCGGAGGAGTACGTCAGCGACTCGTCCAGGAAGAGGTTGAACAGGTCGTTGGACAGGTCATAGTGCCGGGAGATGTTGCGCCGCGCGTTGGTCTCAGTGCCCTTCTCGGCCATCGGGTGGGAGTGCACCGCAAGGTCCCGCAGGCGCTGCAGCGGGGGCGGCACCAGAGTCGCCATCCGCTGGCAGAACACGGTGAGCACGGCAGGCAGATCGTCGGCGGTCCAGTCCTGAGCCAGGTAGGCCTCGCCGAAACCGATCAGTCCACTGTGCCCCACGCGCCGGTAGAAGGCGCCCGGGCGGGAGAGCTGCATGACCGGAGTCGTGGGACCGCCGGCGCCGATGTTGCGGCCGTCGGGCAGCAGGATCTGCAGGGGCAGCTTCGCGGCAACGCGTTCGAACAGGCCACGGGCCACGCGCGCACGCAGACCGCCGGGCGGCAGCGTCGCGATGTCGGGCCAGCGGGCGGCGTCGATCCTGTGCGGGCGAAAAGCCGCGGACGGCGCCGCGAGGCGCTCGGGAATAGTTGACGTCATGAGTCAGACCTCCGGTTGCCGAGGGTGGCGGGGGCGGGGCACTACCGGCAGGCGGCGGGCCCACAGGCGTAGGCCCTGCCAGCGGATCTGGGCGGCGACGGTCAACGTCACCAGGGGCACGCGGCCCGCGGCCCGCAGCAGCGTTGCGCTGCTCGCGGGGCGGCGGCGGCCGCGCACGGTCGCGACGAACGGACGGGCCTCACCGCGGTGCAGTTCGACGGTCACGACCAAGCGCTCGTCGGGCAGCGGCAGCCGCATCACGTACTGACCGTCGACGGGGTAGAACGGCGAGACGTAGAACTCCTTGTCGAACTCCGCGCGGCCCGACGAATCGGGGCGCAGCAGGTAGCAGTGCCGTTCCCCGTAGGTGTTGTGCACCTCGGCGATCACGCAGACCAAGGTGCCGTCGGGGTCGTGACACCAGAACACCGACAGCGGATTGAACACGTGCCCGAGCACGGCCCCGTTGGCCAGCAGGAGGATCTGGCCACCGCGCAGGTCGATGTCGTTGGCGGCGAGGTACGCGTCGACATTGGCGCGCAGAGAGCGTTCGGGCCGGCCGAGGTGATCCGCGGCGCGGAACCGGGCCAGCGGACGTAGCGGAGCGGGCGGGTCCGGCAGGGCGTCGACGTCCACCAGCCAGCTGTAGCTGCGGTAGGAGAACTCGTTGCGCAGCGGCGTGTGACGCACGTGCGAGACGACGGTGTCGTAGATCGCCGCGTTGCCCCAGCGCCCGGCGGGGACCTTCGTGGTGCGGGACTTCTGATGCACAGTCAGGGTGCTCACCAGTCACCGCCCAGTCGCTTGGCGGCGCGCAGCCCTGAGGCGGCGCCGTCCTCGTGGAAACCCCAGCCGTGGTAGGCACCGGCGAAGGCGATCCGGGAGTCGTCGAGCTCCGGCAACCTTGCCTGGGCCGCGACCGAGGCCGGGGTGTAGATCGGGTGCTCGTAGGTCATCGAGGCGACGACCTTGGCCGCGTCGATGGGCTGCGGCGGGTTCAACGTCACCACGTACGTCGTGGGTCCCGGGAGGCCCTGCAGGCGGTTGAGGTCGTAGGAGACCTGCACGCCGTCGGGGTTCGCCGAGCAGTCGGCCATCAGGTAGTTCCAGGACGCGGCGGCTCGTGCCGCACGCGGCAGCGGGCTGGTGTCGGTGTGCAGCACCGTGTGGTTCGTCGAGTACCCGATCGCACCGAGCACCCGCTTCTCCACCACCGTCGGCGCCGCGAGCAGATTCAGCGCCTGGTCCGGGTGCGTCGCCACCACGGCGGCGTCGAACCGGTGCACCTCGTCGGCGCCGTCGCGCACCGTCACCCCGTGCAGCTCCCGGGACAGCGCCCGGACCCCGGTCCCGACGTGCAGGGTGCTCAGGTTCTTGGCGACGGCGTTGACGTAGGTACGCGAGCCACCGACCACGGTCCTCCAGGTCGGCGACCCGGTGACCTGCAACATCCCGTGGTGATCCAGGAACTGGAACAGATAACGCGCCGGGTACTTCAGTGCGGTGCCCGGACCGCAGGACCAGACCGCGGCGACGACCGGCACCAGGAAGTGGCTGACGAAGTACGGCGAGTGCTTCTTCGACGCTGCCCAATCCCCCAGGGTGGGTCCGGGACCCTCCGACTGGGCCAGCAGCGAGTGGGCCTCACGGTGGAAACGGGGCACCTCGGCCAGCAGGCGCAGGTACTTGGCGCGGGTCAGGTTGCCCGCGACCGGGAACAGCCCGCGCACGCCGCGGGCGCCGGCGTACTCCAGGCCGCAGCCGTCGCAGCGCACCGACATGGACATGTCGGAGTCGCGCGTCGCCACGCCCAGATCGGCGAACAGGCGCAGCAGCGTCGGGTAGGTCTTCTCATTGTGGACGAGGAAGCCGGTGTCCACGGCCAAGGCGGCACCGACGTCGGCGGCGATGTCGTGGGTGTGGGCGTGTCCGCCGAGGCGGTCGTCGGCCTCGAAGAGGGTGACGTCGCAGGTGCGCTGCAGGACCCAGGCGGCGGTGAGGCCGGAGACCCCGGAGCCGATCACCGCGACGCGTCGCCGAGCGAGGCGTTCGGATGCGGTATTCAGTTTCGTGGCCTTCCTGGGTGCTCGGAGACGGGCTGCTCGCCGAGGTCGTCGGACGTCACTGGTGGGTTCGGCCCGCAGCCGTCCGCGGCTTGCCCGACCAGCTCGCTGACGAACTCGGTGACCAGCCCCCGCCAGCGGGAACGGTTACGCAACATGAAGTGCCCGTGTCCGGGCATCGGAATCCACTGCGCGGGCGTCCCGTCGGCGGCCGCGGCCGCCACGTACTCCCGCGACGCGGACGGATCGGTCCAGCGGTCGGCCGTGCCGTGCACCACCAGCAGGGGGCGGGCCCCGAGCGGAACCCGGGGTTCGCCGGGCGGGAGCCACGGCGCGAGGGCGACGATCCCGACGACGGCCGGATGATCGGCCAGGCGCAGCGCGGTGCGTCCGCCCATGGAATGGCCGACGAGGATCACCGGAGCAGGCCCGAGCTGTTCCCGCAGTTGGTCCAGTGCCCACCGAGCGTCAGCGACCGGTGACTCCTGGGATCCGTTCCAGCCGCGCACCCGATAGCGCAGCGACGCCACGGTCACCCCACGCGACGCCTCCACCCGAGAGATCTCGCGGGCGAAGGGGCGCAGGCGGACCACCGAGAGGTGCCAGGGCCGGGAGATGTCCGTGCTCTCCGCGCGGCCACCCGGCAACACGAGCACGGCGGCTCGGGCGGGGCCCTGCGCGGGACTGACGGTCAGAGTTGGTTCCGCGCTCATTATCGGCCGCTGCTCCTGTTCTGCTCCACCACCACTTGGGGGTACTTCGGAGCAGATGCGGCCGCGGTGTGCCCGAGATTGCTCAGACCAGGTGGTGGGAGCGCGGGCGCCGCGGGATGCGCCCCAGGTGCCACAGCACCGCCAGGACCAACGCGACCGTGGCCGCCAGCCCGAGCGACCGGGTGAGGACGTTCCACGGCATCATCGCCGCCGGGATACCGAGCACCGCGATGACATAGAGGCCACGCAACGCGCCGATCAGAGCCGCGGTGGCGATGAGCCACCAGGCCGCAACCGCCGAGGGCGCCAGAAGCAGACGATCCGCCGGGACGGGACTGATCGGGGCGCGGAGCCAGGCCCGACGCAGGAACACCGCCAGCACCAGCAGGCCCAGCGCGCTCAGCCCGAGCTGGGCCCAGGTCCAGCCGGGGACGCCCAAGCGCTCGGTCCCCAGCATCCGCGAATGCGGGATGGCCCACCCCCACGGGTGGGTGAAACTGTCCAGAGCCACATGGGTGGCGGCGCCGATCATCACCGCCGCGGGAACCAGCAGCAGATCGACCGGCCTGCGCAGCCGGGCCCGGATCCCGATCTGCAGGTGCCCGCAGCGCGACCGGACCGCGGCGGGGGCCGCCGCCAGGGCGGGGCCGGAGACCACGATGTGCCAGGTCGCCCACAGCAGGAACCCCAACAACAGGTTGATCCCCACGACGCCGCTCGCGGAATGCGTGTGGTTCGGATAACCGAACAGCGCGCCGGGGACGTAATAGGCACTGTCCGGCGCCATCGAGCCGGCTACGAGGGCAGACATCGGCAGCGG
The DNA here is from genome assembly GCA_963703165.1 of uncultured Actinomycetota bacterium. GTDB lineage: Bacteria > Actinomycetota > Actinomycetes > Sporichthyales > Sporichthyaceae > JBQTKD01. The sequence goes on along the minus strand of OY969798.1, from coordinate 3,976,933 downwards.
CGTGCCCAGGAAGGGCAGCACCGCGGCGGGATGACTCCCCGTGAAAGGCATTCGTGTTTTTCCTTCTCGACGTCCTGCGGTCCCAACCTAGGAGCCGCGTTCGCCTGCCTCCACAGCGAGAAGGCCAACTCCTGACCAGGTGTGGCCACACCGCGACGGGGGTCACAATTCGGACATTTCATAATTTCCGGTAACGAATGCTCCACATGTGAACAATGGCGATTCGGCTATCAATTCGGACAAATCAGGCCGTTACACCAAGAAATTTTGCCAACGCGGCAGATCAAATTTCGACTTGCCCGGCGTATCGTGCGCCGGCCTGCAATCCTTATGGAAGTCGATCACCGCGGGCCTCGAGTCCAGCGGTGTTACGCGGACTTACCGTTCACCAGCCGTGCTACGAAGGACCAGTGATTCCATGACCATGAACCCCGGCGCACCGGCATTCGACACCGCCATGCGCGGATACGAGCGGACCGCTGTCGACGCCAAGATCGCCGCCCTGAGCGCAGAGCGTGCAGCGTTCGACCGTCGCGCCAACGAGCTCGAGCGCGAGATCGTCGCGATGCGCAACTCGCTCGCCAAGGGCGAGGCCGCACCTGCCTACGTCACCGTCTCGCGCAAGCTCGAGTCGATCCTGAAGGCCGCTCATGACGAAGCCCACCAGATCGCCGAGAACGCCGCCGCCGCGGGTGACCGCGACCGCGAGATGGCCCACGCCGAGGCCGAAGCCATGCGGGCCCGCATGGGCGCCGAGGCCGAGCGCGCCGAGGCTGCCGCCAAGGAGACCGGCGAGCGCATGCTCGAGGCCGCCCGCCGCGAAAGCGAGCAGATGCGCGCCGAGGGCACCGACAAGGCCGCCCGCCTGGCCGCCAGCGCCGGCGAGGTCGTCGAGCAGGCTCGCGCCCACGGCGCGCAGACCGCGACCGAGACCGAGCACAAGATGAACGCGCAGCGCGAGCAGTTCGAGCGCGACGTGGTCACCCGTCAGGAGACCGCCGAGCGTCGCCTGTCCGAGACCGCCACCCTGGCCGCGCAGATGAAGTCCGAGGCCATCCAGATGACCGAGGACTCGCAGCGCGCCGCGCAGGCCCTGGTCGACGCGGCCAAGAACGCGGCCGTCGAGCTGGTCAACGAGACCTCCCAGCGGGCCGAGCGCCTGCAGCAGGAGGCCGAGCGCGAGGTTGCCGCCCTGACCCACCGTCGGGACAGCATCAATGCCCAGCTCGCCCAGGTGAAGGAGACCCTCGCCAGCCTGTCCGGCGCGGCCGCCCTCGCCGGTGTCACCAAGGCCAACGGCAACTAGTTCCACCAGCTCCACGAAGGGCGGCACCTACGGGTGCCGCCCTTCGGCATGTCCGGCTATCCTGGCCACGTACAACTCAACAGGGGGTGATCGGTTTCGACTGCGGATGTCGTTGCAGGAGAAGCGGGCCGAGGAGGCACGGGCGATCTCGTTAACCATGCCGTGCAAAAAAATAAGCGCCAAGGTTTCTAACCAGCGCGACCTCGCTCTTGCTGCCTAAGTAAGAGCCACATGAGGTCTGTCAGCCCGGGGAGTGCCTTCGACCCGGTGTCTGGCATCAGCAAGAGGGCTTACATGTAGACCCGGTCACGGGGCCTGCATGGACACCAAACAGTGACTGAGCCCGTCGGACAGCTTGCCTGTGTGACTGTCCGGGGCTGAGAAAATCAGCAACAGGCTACGCCCGTAGAAGACCTGGATCGGTGCCGTAGGACGCGGGTTCAATTCCCGCCACCTCCACGAGGAGAGGGAGAGGTGTGTCCGCGGAAAGCGCGGACCACCTCTCCTCGTCTTTTTTTGCGCGACTTCGTCGCGCCGGCGGGGGGCTTCGCCACCCCGCACCCCCCTTGCTCCGCGAGGGCGATGGGCGAGGTGTGTTGGCGGAAAGCGCCAACCGCCTCGTCCTCGTTATTTTGTGCGCGACTTCGTCGCGCCGGCGGGGGGCTTCGCCACCCCGCACCCCCCTGGCTCCGTCCGCTGCGCTTTGCCGCCCGCACCCCGGGATGCGGTTCGCTCTACGTCTGACGATGCGTCAGTAATCCTGCTGTGGTGGGTTTTTCACGTGTGGTGGCGTGCATTTTTGCGGCTTTGGCGGGCTGACGCAAAGGCTTGTTTCGGTGTTCATCTCTAGCGCTGACGCGGGGTGGTGGCGTCCCTAGTGTCCAGCTGACCGGCGAGGTGCCGGGCGAGGTCGTCGGCCGGGAGTCCACCAGCTCTCACACGATCTGCTTGCTTCTGAACTGCCGGGGAGCCGAGATGCACAAGCCAGTGCTGGGTACGTGTGGTTGCGCGTTCGCGCAGCATCACGAGGCGACCGGGCGAAAGATCCGGTGGACCCGCAACATCGCGGTGGTGACTGCGGCGGCTGCCGTGGCCATGTCGGCCGTCCTTGGCACGCCCTCCCCCGCCAAGGCCGACACCGACACGGCCACGGACACCGCGAGCACCGCCACCGACGCCCGCAAGAAGCACCACCGCGACATCGAGGTGATCGCGCACCGGGGCGGCAACGACATCGGTGCCGAGCACACCATGGACACGCTGCGCGAGGCCCTGCGTCTCGGTGCGGACGCCGTCGAGGTCGACGTGCGCTTCACCAAGGACGACGTCCCGGTCCTCATGCACGACGCGACGCTGAACCGGACCACGGACTGCCGTGGCCGGGTCAAGCACAAGACCCTGCGTCAGCTCAAGCGCTGCGACGCCGGCGACGGCCAGCACGTCCCCACGCTGCGCCAGGGCCTGAAGCTCATCGCGAAGCACGACGCCCACGTCTACGTGCACGTCAAGCAGACCGGCGACGGCAAGCACTACAAGAAGATCGTGCGGGCCCTGAACCACTACCACCTGAACAACGGCAGGAAGGCGACCACCATCGCCGACAGCGCCCACCTACTGCGCAAGCTCAAGAAGGCCGGCTCCAAGCGCCTCGGCCTGGTATTCAACGACCGCAAGGGCTGGAACGCCCGCTACCCGGTGCTCGTCGCCTACAACACCCCGATCAAGCGGGACCTGGTGAAGCGGGCGCACCGTCGCGGGCAGATCGTCCTGGCCGTACAGGACCACCAGATGAGCCTGGGCGACCTGGTCCGGCACGACACCAAGGTGGACGGCTTCATGGCCAATCACCTCATGGACACCCTGGAACGCCTCGGCCGCCACGACTTCGACGACGAGGACGGCCGATGGGGCCGGGCGAAGTCCATCGAGGGCCCCAGCGACGACTTCCCGACCACCGGCCTCGACGGCGCCTGACTCCACCCTCCCCCCGCTCGGCCCCCGGTCACCCACACGGTGCAACCGGGGGCCGAATCGGTTTTCCGGTCGTCCAATAAAACATGTCGACCCCGCGCCGGCCCAGCCGTAGCCCCCTCCGCGGAGACACCGGCGTCGTGCTCAAGGCGATGCTGGCAGCCGCAGTCCTTGCCACCCCGGCCCTCGCCGCCGGGGCCTCCGCCCAGGCCGCGCCTGAGGTGGTGTCAGCTCCGGCAGAGCCGGTCGCGAAGGAGAAGCCCGACGCCGAGGCGAAACCCGGGTCGAAGCGGCCGATCCAGTTCCGCTCCTTGGAGATCATCGGGCACCGCGGTGCCCGCGATCTGGGTCCGGAGAACACCCTGCAGAGCATCGGTTCGGCCTTCAAGGCAGGGGCCGCGGCTGTGGAGTTCGACGTCAACTTCACCGCCGACGAGAAGGTCGTGCTGCTGCACGACTGGACCCTGGACCGGACCACGAACTGCACCGGCAACGTGACCCTTCTGAAGTGGGCGAAGGTGTCGAAATGCCGTACCAGTAACGGAAAGCCTCTCGCCTCGCTCGACTCCGCCCTCGCCGCGGTGGCCAAGAACGGCGGCAAGGCCTACGTCCACCTCAAGCGCGCCGACAACCACCGGCAGGCCCGCAAGGTGCTCGAGATCCTGCGGGCCTCCGGACTGGGCTCCCGGGCCACCATCATCGCCAGCACCACCGGCGTCCTGGACCGCCTCGAGGAGGTCGGCGGCAAGCGCCTCGGGTACGTGTTCGCCGACCCGTCCGGCTGGAAGACCCACTACCCGGTGCTGATCCCGTTCCAGGTGCGCATCACCAAGGCCCTGATCGCCAAGGCGCAGAAGCGCGGGCAGTTCGTGATCGCCGTGGAGAGCAAGCCGCTGCGGAACAACCAGCTCGGCTCGTTGAACCTCAACGGTTTCATGGCCAACCACCTGGAAATGAGCATGTGGAAGTTGGGCGGCACTCCTCCCCAGATCCGCGACAAGCGCGTGGACAGCGAGTCGCCCGAGGGCTCGGGCTGGACCGAGACCCACGACATCACGGCCGACGGCAAGGGCCGCACGAACGACTGAACCCGCAGCGCGCGGGTCAACGGATGACCACGGGCGAATCAGCCCGCTCTTTGCCATACGTGCGTAATGTCCAATATCGCCTCGCTTGCGGCTAAAGAACGACCGGCAGGGTGCTGAGCAACCGGGCAATTCCACGTACCCGGGACACGTCACGATCGAGGATCGACTCGCTGACCACGTCCCTGGGGAGGGAACCGCATGGCTCAAAAGAAGACCACGCTCCGTCGAGTGGCCACGGGCACCCTGCTCACGTCCATGGCCACCGGCGCCGCCCTGGCCTACGGCCCGGCCGCGAGCGCCGCCCATTCCGAGAACGACGGCATCATCAAGCCAGAGATCATCGGGCACCGGGGCGGCGTCGACTGGGGCACCGAGAACTCACCCAAGACCATCAAGCATGCCTTTCGGTCCGGAGCCGACGCCGTCGAGATCGACGTGCAGTGGACCAAGGACCTGCGCACTGTGGTCATGCACGACAACACCATGAACCGGACCACCAACTGCTCCGGCACCGTCACGAAGATCAGCTACAAGAAGTACCGGACCTGCGAGCTGAACGACGGCAGCACGGCCCCGAATATCTACGAGGCCCTGCAGGTCGTGCGCGACGAGGGCAAGAACGTCTACGTCCACGTGCGTGGTCTGGACTCCAAGACCAAGGTGGACAAGCTCGAGCGCGCGCTGGAGAAGTACGGCCTGAACAACACGAAGCGCACGGTCGTCATCTCCACGAACAAGAGCTACCTGAACCTCTGGAAGAAGTACGGCGGCGAGACCCGTCGTGGCTACCTGTTCAGCTCCTCGGAGGGCTGGAACGCCAACTACTCCACGCTGCTGCCCTACGACACCTCCGTGACCAAGGAGAGGGTCGACCGGGCCCAGCGCGACGGACGTCGCGTGGTCGCGGTGGAGAACCACCCGCTGCAGCTCAAGAACGTGCTGAACACCGACGTCGACGGCTTCATGGCCAATGGCCTGCAGGCCGCCCTCCTCAAGCTGGGACGCGCCCTGTTCGAGGTCACCGACTCCCTCGAGAAGCTCGCCGAGCGCAAGGCTCCGGACGCCGCGGGCGGCGGCGTCAGCTGACGCTTCCGCACCACCTGGAACGGCCCGTACCCACCCGGTACGGGCCGTTCCGTATTCCAGACCACGAACAGGGTTGATTGGGCCGTCCGGGTACCCCGCACGCTCACTTGGTAAACCCCGCGCCAGCATCGGCAATCCCCCCGCCCCCGGTACTGGTCGGACATGTCCACATGCGGTCGGACATCGCCGTCAAGCCGGGTCTCCAACGTCATTCGGCCCAGGCCAAGTCATCCGTTCGGCCTATTGCTGGGCCGGAGACTTCAGGGGCTGACACACATCCCTGGGGAGGGAAACCGAATGGCTCGCACGCGCCACACCGCTCGCCGTCTCGCCGCCGGCACGGTACTGACCACGATGGCCGCCGGCGCGGCCATGGCGATGGGCCCCGCCGCCCACGCCATCGACGCCGAGGACGTCCAGACCATCGGCCACCGCGGTGGCACCGACCTCGGCACCGAGAATTCGCTGCGCACCGTCAAGCGCGCCTACGCGCTGGGTGCGGACGCCGTCGAGGTCGACGTGCAGTGGACCAAGGACCTCCGCACGGTGATCATGCACGACGACACCATGAACCGGACCACCAACTGCTCCGGCACCGTCACCAAGATCACCTACAAGAAGTTCCGCTCCTGCGAGCTGAACGACGGCACCACCGCGCCGCACATCTACGAGATGATCGAGGCGGCGCACGACGCCAACAAGCACATCTTCCTGCACGTCCGCGGTCTCGACACCGCCGACAAGGCCCGCAAGCTCGTCCGGGCGCTCGAGAAGTTCGGCATGAACAATCGCAAGGACGCCACGGTCATCTCGACCAACAAGGCCTACCTGAACCTGGTGAAGAAGTACGGGTTCGAGGGCCGCCGCGGCTACCTGTTCAGCAGCTCCGCCGGCTGGGACGCCAACTACTCGGTGCTCCTGCCCTACGACGTCTCGGTCACCGAGTCCAGGGTCGAGAAGGCGCAGAAGGCCGGCAAGAAGGTCATCGTCGTCGAGGGTCACCCGACCAAGCTCTCGAGCGTCCTGAGCCTCGATCTGGACGGCTTCATGGCCAACAACCTGGAGAGCGCCCTGATCAAGCTGGGTCAGGCTCTGGGCGAGGTTACGAAGCAGATCACCAAGCTCGGCGGCTGACCCCCCGACAGCCGTCGACGGGAGCCCCCGAGAGCACCTTTCCCAGGGGCGACCGAAGCAGGATCCCCAGGTGAAAGCCGGGAGCCCGCAGGACCTCTTGAGGTCCGGCGGGCTCCCAGGCTTTCACCGGATTCTTGCGCGCGGGCGCAGATCCATGATCCATTGGTCGACGGCCTGTGGTCATGACTCCCACAAGCCACCAAAGCCGCGTCGCCGGACACGTCCCACGGAGTTGCCAAGAGCGGGGCATATTTCTCGATCTCGGCTTCCAATCGGACATTTCGCCCCGATTATCGACACAGGCGATGAGACCGCGGCACGAGGCCGCCGACGCAGGTGGGGACGGAACATGGCACACAAGGGGTCGGGCACCCGCCGGAAGCGCATCGTGATCGGGGCCGCAGTGCTGGCCGCGAGCGCGACTGCCCTGGCAGCTCCCAACGCGAGCGCCGGTGGCCGCGGAGAGACCATCGCGCACCGTGGCGGCACCTACGCCACGCCTGAGTCCACGCTCGCGGCCTTCGGCTCGGCGCTGAAGCAGCGGGTCGACGGCATCGAGTTCGACATCCAGTTCACCCGTGACGGCATGCCTGTGGTCATGCACGACTCCCGCGTGAACCGGACCACGAACTGCACCGGATACGTCTCGTCCTTCACCTGGTCCCGCCTGCGCAAGTGCGACGCCGGCAGCTGGTTCGACGAGTCGTTCCGGGGCGAGAAGGTCCCGAGCCTGCACGAGGCGCTGAGCTTCATCCAGAAGCGCTCCGGCTCGGCCAAGATCTTCCTGCACGTGAAGTCGCCGAGCGCACGCCAGGGCCGGGCGATCATGTCTGAGGTCCGGGCGCACAAGCTCGGGAGCCGCGCCACGGTGATCGGCAGCTCTCGTAAGGACCTCTCGATCATGAAGCAGGCGGGCGCGAAGCGTCTGGGCTTCGTGTTCAGCAGCTCGGACGGATGGAAGAGCAACTACTCGCTGCTCATCCCGTACAACGTCCACGTCTCGAAGTCGCTCGTCCACAAGGCGGAGAAGCGCGGCCAGAAGGTCTACACGGTGGAGAGCCACCCGCTCTCCGAGAGCCGCGCCCGTTCGCTGGGCGTGACCGGCGTGCTCGTCGATGACATCCCCGGTCGCAGCTACGGCTCCGCGTCCTCCGGCAACTCCTCCGGCAGCTCGCTCCCGCGGTGGAGGCGGCGGGGGCGGTGGCGGTGGCGGCGGTGGCGGCGCCGGCTGGTAACCAGTCCACAGCGTGAACGGCCCGTCCCGGGTGACCGGGGCGGGCCGTTGCCTTGCGCTCTGGGGCGCTAGTCCCGGTGCCCGCGGTTACGTCGGTGCAGCTCTCGGCTCATCTCGCGGTTCGCCTGCTTCTCAGCCAGGACCTGGCGCTTGTCGTGCAGCTTCTTGCCGCGCGCCAGGCCGATCTCGACCTTCGCCTTGCCGTCGGAGAAGTACAGCGCGAGCGGCACGATCGTCAGTCCGTCGTCCTTGGTCTTCAACGCCCAGCGGTCGATCTCCGCGCGGTTCAGCAGCAGCTTGCGGACCCGCCGCGGCTCGTGGTTGGTCCACGTCCCGGCGTTGTACTGCGGGATATGCACGGCATGCAGGAACATCTCGCGACCACGGAAGGTGGCGAACCCGTCCACCAACGACGCCCGACCTTCGCGGAGCGACTTGACCTCGGTCCCGGTCAGGACGAGGCCGGCCTCGTAGGTGTCCTCGATGAAGTAGTCGTGGTACGCCTTCTTGTTCTGCGCGATGACCTTGCGCCCGCGTTCCCGTGCCATGACGCAAGACTCTAGAGCGCGCGGCGGCGCCTGACTCAGGGACGGCGTTTGAGCGCGGTCATCGGGTTGACGAACTGGCCGTTGGAGAGCACCTCGAAGTGCAGGTGCGGGCCGGTGGACCAGCCGGTCGTGCCGACGTAGCCGATGATCTGGCCCCGCGTCACGCGCTGGCCGGAGCGGACCGCCCAGCGGCTCATGTGGTTGTAGGTGGTGACCAGGTAGCTGCCACCGATCCGACCGTGATCGACGACGACCCGGCGTCCGTACGCCGTGCTGTAGAGGACCTGGAGCACCTCGCCGTCGGCTGCCGCACGGATCGGGGTGCCGGTCGGGACGCCGAAGTCGGTGCCGGTGTGCAGCTTGTTGCGGCGCAGGATCGGGTGGTAGCGCCAGCCGTAGCCGGAGGTGATCGGACCGACGACAGGCAGCGAGAGCAGGCCGCCGAGGTCGACGGGGAGGTTGTTGTTCGCGGCGCGGCGCGCGGCGGCGATGCGCGCGGCGATCACCTTGGCCAGGCGGGCGGACTCCGCCTCCTGCTGGGCCAGTTTGCGCTCGACGATCGCCTTCAGCTTGCGGGCCTCGGCCAGGGCGTCGGTGCGGTCGTCGACCAGTTCGGTCACGGCCTGCTGCGCGGTCGCGGCGTTCACGACCGCCTGCCCGGCGCGGGCCACCGCCGCGGTGGCGGCGATGCGTTCGGCCTCGTCGCGCGCGTTGAGCGCGATCAGTTCGGCGCGCTGGGCCTCGAGGGCACGCTCGGCATCGGCGAGCCCGTCCAGGGCGCTGCGCTGGGCCCGGTTCACCGTCTGCAGGTACGCCATACCGGAGGTGAGCTGCTCGGGGGTGCGGGCCCCGAGGGCCACGCCCAGACGGGAGAAATCCCCGCCGGTGTACGCCGTCCGCGCCAACGACGCCACGGCTGCCCGTCGGCTGAGGAGGTCGGTCGCGGTCATGTCCTGGCGGCGGGCGTTGTAGAGCATCTCGTCGCGGGTGTGCGTCACCTGCTCCGCAGCGTCCTCGGCCGCGGCCCGGGCGGTACCCACCTCGACCTTTGCTGAGCTCAGGGCCGAGCGCGCCTTCGGAAGTCGACTCTCGGCCTGCTCGAGCGCCTTGGAGGCTGCCTGCACGCGCGCCGCGGTGCGATCCACCTGGGCGTCCAGCGCGCGGATCTGCGCGTCCACCTGGCGCTTACGGTCGCGTGGGTCATCGGCGGCGCCCGCGGTGGGGACCGCGACAGCCACGAGGCTCGCCAGGACCACCGCGGTGGCACCGACTGCGCGACGTCCATGCACGAAAGATGACCTCATCAATCACTTGAGTAACTTTCGTGCCACGGTAACCCGCACGGCGGAACCCCGGGTCCGGCGACTCGCCGGGCTCCGGAAGCCTCAGGTAACGATCAGACCTTGAGGTAGCGGCGCAGGGTCAGCGCCGAGACGAGCCCGGAGACACCGATCCCGAACAGGAACAGCCAGGGCACGGTCGAGACGACGGCGCCCCACCCGATGAATTCGGTGAACCGGAAGTTGGGCTCGAGGTAGTGATCCACCCCGCCCCACTTGGCCAGGCACACCAGGCCGGTGGCCAGGGCCGCGCCCACTCCCCCGGCGACGGCGCCCTCCATGATGAAGGGCAGCCGGATGGACAGGTTCGAGGCGCCGACCAGGCGTTTGATGCTGGTTTCCCGTCGACGGCTGAACGCCGAGATGCGGATCGTGTTGATGATCAGGAGCAGCGCGGCGAGCAGGATGATCGCCGCCAGCAGCAACGCCCCGACCGAGACCGCCCGGAGAACCCGGAAGAACGGGGCCAGGACGGAGCGCTGGTCCTGCACCAGCTCCACACCGGGGCGCCCGGAGAAGGCGCTGGTGATGATCTCGTACTTGGTGGGGTCCGCCAGCTTGACCCGGAAGGACTCCGGGAGCTGCTCGGGGGTCACGTTCTCCGCGATCGCGGAGCCCTCGAACTGTTCCTTGAACCGCTCGTAGGCCTGAGTCTTGGACTCGTAGAAGACGTCGGCGACCGTGGGCCGGAGCTTCTCCAGGTCGGTGCGGATCTGATCGCGCTGCGCGTCGCTGACCGCCCCGGACTTGCAGCTCGTGCTGACCGAGTCGGGCAGGCAGAGGAAGAGGGAGACCTCGACCTTGTCGTACCAGTAGTCCTTCATCGTGCTGACCTGCTTGCCGGTCAACATCGCGAGGCCGAACAGCGACAACGCCACCGCGGTGGTGATGACGACCGCGATGGTCATCGTCAGGTTCCGTTTGAGCCCGGTGAAGATCTCCGAGGCCAGGAAGCTCAGTCTCATGCGCTGTAGCCGTAGACGCCGCGGTGCTGGTCGCGCACGACGAGCCCGAGCTCGAGCTCGATCACCCGCTTGCGCATCTGGTCCACGATCGCCTGGTCGTGGGTGGCCATGACCACCGTCGTGCCCGTGCGGTTGATCCGGTCCAGCAGCTTCATGATGCCGACCGACGTCGTCGGGTCGAGGTTCCCGGTGGGCTCGTCGGCGATCAGCACGAGCGGCCGGTTCACGAAGGCCCGCGCGATCGCCACGCGCTGTTGCTCGCCACCGGAGAGTTCGTCGGGCATCCGGTCGGTCTTGTCGGCCAGCCCGACCAGGTCGAGCACCTCGGGCACGACCTTGCGGACCACGCCACGGGACTTGCCGAGCACCTCGAGGGCGAAGGCGACGTTCTCGTACACCGTCTTGGCCGGCAACAGGCGGTAGTCCTGGAACACCGTGCCGATCTGGCGGCGCAGCGTGGGGACCTTCCAGTCCGAGAGCCGGGCCAGGTCCTTGCCCAGCACGTGCACAGAGCCCGTGCTGGGCCGCTCCTCCTTCAGGACCAGGCGGAGGAACGTGGACTTACCGGATCCGGACGCGCCGACGAGGAACACGAACTCGCCCTTGTTGATCTCTAGCGAGACCTCACGAAGGGCGGGCCGGTCCTGGCTGGGGTACGTCTTCGTGACGTTGTCCAGGCGGATCATCTCGCCTCGATAGTAGGCGGGGAGATCGCCCGAGCGGGGCGAGTCTGCTCAGACGCGCGGGAGCTGCGGAACCGCCTCGGAGACCGGACGCGGGATCACGTTGGTCTGGTTCTCGATGGGCGGGGCGTTGTCGGTGCCGTTCGGGGTGTCGCCGATGCTCTTGTCGTCGGCGGCGACGCAGGCGAACCAACCGGTCAGCGGCTGGAGCTTCTTCGCGCCCTCCTTGGTGGGGGCGGTGAGGTTGTTGTACGGGTACATGTTCAGCGTGTTGGGGGTCGCGCCGGCGCGGTAGGTGTTGTTGCCGACCGCGCTCTCCACGACGACACCGGTGATGAAGCCCTTGGCCGGGCCCTTAGTGATGTCCACCGCGGTGTCCTTGCCGAGCTGGCCGCGAGTGACACTGAACTGCCCCGTGTAGTCCTTGACGCCCTTGACGCCGAGGCCGAAGGCCTCACCGGTGAGGCCCGCGCCGGAACAGCCGGTGGCCTTTCCGGGGGCGGAGGTGGCGCGAGTGTCGGCGGTCACGACCGGGACGGCAGCGATTGCGCCGGAGGCGCTGACAAGCAGTCCGCCGCTCGCGAGTGCGGCGACGATGGCGATGCGGACGGTGCCGCTCGACTTAATCATTTCGGTGCTCCAGGACTCGGGGTGATGGGGGACGCGCGAGTACTTCGCACCGCCCGGATTGCCCGGATTGCGCGTCCACGGGGGCAACCGGTCCCCCCGCGCGGGGCGGATACGACCCCCTGGCGCCCCACCTGACCCCGGGTCAGCCGGAGTTGCCCGCGCCTCGCCGCCAGCGGATGCCCGCCTCGATGAAGTCGTCGATCTCGCCGTTGAAGACGGCCGTCGGGTTACCGACCTCGTGCTCGGTCCGCAGGTCCTTGACCATCTGGTACGGGTGCACCACATAGGAGCGCATCTGGTTGCCCCAGGAGCCGGACGAGTCGTCCTTGAGCGCGTTCATCTTGGCCTGCTCCTCGCGGCGGCGGACCTCGAGCAGCTTGGACTGCAGGACCTCCATCGCCCGGGCCTTGTTCTGCAGCTGCGAACGCTCGTTCTGGCAGGAGACCACGATGTTGGTCGGGATGTGGGTGAGCCGGACGGCGGAGTCCGTGGTGTTGACGCCCTGCCCGCCGGGGCCGGAGGACCGGTAGACGTCGACGCGGATCTCGTCGTCCGGGATCTCGACGTGGTCGGTCTGCTCGGTCACCGGGACCACCTCGACCGCAGCGAACGAGGTCTGGCGGCGGCCCTGGTTGTCGAACGGGGAGATCCGGACCAGCCGGTGGGTGCCCTGCTCCACCGAGAGCGTCCCGTAGGCGTGCGGGGCGTGCACCACGAAGGTGGCCGACTTGATGCCGGCCTCCTCGGCGTAGGAGGTGTCGTAGACCTCGGTGGAGAAGTTGTGCCGCTCGGCCCAGCGCAGGTACATCCGCATGAGCATCTCGGCGAAGTCCGCCGCGTCGACGCCACCGGCCTCCGCGCGGATGGTGACCAGGGCGTCGCGACCGTCGTACTCGCCGTTGAGCAGGGTGCGGACCTCCAGCTCCCCGATCTCCTTGGTCAGGGCGGCCAGTTCGACCTCGACCTCGACGCGGGTGGCAGCGTCGTCGGCCTCCTCGGCCATCTCGTGGAGCACGGCCAGGTCGTCGACCCGGCGGCGCACGCCGCCCAGCTTGTTGATCTCGGCCTGCACCACGGACATCCGGCTTGTCACCTTCTGCGCCTGCGCCTGGTCATCCCACAGGTCGGGTGCGGCGGCCTGCACCTCCAGGTCCGCGTACTCCGCCCGGAGCTTGTCCACATCGACGACCTGCTCGACGGAGGTCAACGTGCCATCGAGTGCCTTGAGCATCTCGGAGAAGTCGGGTGCAGCCACCCGCCGACCCTACGCGGCAGGCAGGGCCCGTCCGGGTCGAGGGCCGGCGGACAAGCCGACCAAACCCCGACAACCGCCTCTTTGTCATAGGCCCGCGAACCCATCCATCGGCCGAACGTCGAATTCCGCCGACCGAAGGGCCCATACGCGAAAGGTCTTCATTCCCGGACTGTGAAGTAACTGCCGACACCTAGGCAGTACCTGACACCGAGGAGATCCCGAATGTCTGCACCGCGACGCAATTCCAGCCCGGCCCGCCACAAGCGGCATACGCCCAGCCGCTCCCGGCAGACCGCAGCGATCGCCGTGACGGGCATGGTCTCCGCCAGCATGGTCATGGGCGCCGCAGCTCCCGCCGGTGCAGCAGAGAAGCCGGTGTCGCAGGCCCGGGGTTACTTCCTCAGCGGCTCGGCCCTCGGCGTCAACCTCGACGACATCGTCGAGTTGGAGGACGCCCGCGCCAAGAATTACGGCGGCAGCACTGACCGCGAGCTGAACCCGCTCAGCGCCACCTTGCTGAACTCGCTGCACATCCCGCTCGGTCCGATCAATCTGCTCGAGGACAACGGCCTCATCGAGCTCGGCGCCGTGAACCAGGCCGCCATCGCCCGCAACACCGGTAGCGCCGTGGGCGCCTCCGGTGCGGTCACCGACTCCGGTGCGATCGCCGTCGACGGCGACGACGACGTGCCCGCGGCCAATGCCACCATCGACCTCGGTGACCTACTCGGCGACGACGTGCTCGGCAGTCTCGCCGACGTCGAGCTGGAGGTCGGCGCCCTCGCCGCCTCCGCGACCCAGGCTCGGGGCAAGAACAAGAAGCAGACCGGCGACTACCGCATCGCTCAGCTGAAACTGACGGTTCAGAGCCCGCTGCTCGGCGGCCTGCTCGTCCCGCTGACCTCGCAGCTGGAAGGCCTGCAGGGCACGGTGGGCACGGCGAGCGGCCTCCTCGGTCTGCTGGGAGCCACCGGTCTCGCGGGACTGCCCGACCTGGCCAACCTGACCGACGGCATCGACACCACCCTCGGTGGTGGGAACAACCCGGTCGCCGTCGACCTGGAGACCGGCACGATCATCGTCGACGTCGAGGAGCTGCTCATCTCCCTCGGCCTGGACCTGAACAACCTGCCGCCGAACACCGAAATCTTCGACCTGATCCTCGGCGCGATCTCCACCAGCGTGGTCAGCCTCGTCACCGACGAGCTGGACAACCTGGTCGACAGCATCACCTCAGGCGTCACCGGCGTCTCGGGCCCGGGCGGTCTCCCTCTCCCCGCCGTCACGGCGCTGCTGGAGCCCCTGCTCGCGACCCTGCTCGGGCCGATCACCGGCACGCAGAACAGTCTCACCGGCGCCGGCATCCTCGACCCGCTGCTCGACCCGCTGTTCGACGTGCTCGACGACGTCGTCTCGCTGGTCGTCAACGCTCAGTACCGGGGCAACGGCCAGTTCACCCAGCGCGCGCTCGTGCTGCGTGTCCTGTCGGGCGACCTGCTGCGGCTGAACCTGGCCTCCGCGAGCGTCGGACCGGGTGCCGGTCCGGAAGACGACGATGACGACGATGACGACGATGACGACCCGAACTACGAGCTGCCGCACACCGGCGCTTCCGGGACGCTGGGTCTGGGTGTCGCCGGGTTGGCGTTGATCATGGCCGGGGCCGGGGCCGCCGCTTCGTCGGCCGGTAGCCGCTCTCGCGGGCGCCACGCACGCAACTAGTCACCACCCGAAGACGGTCGCGTAGGTGTCCGCGACCAAAGATGACGGCCCGCCGGGCTCCCCTTGCCGGCGGGCCGTCATTGCGCCCACCGGCAAGGGGCACCGATCAGCTTCGGCTCAGCCGCGTCGGTGCGCCCCACGGGCACGGCTACCCGCGCGGTGGCGACCGCCACCACCGCCATCACCGCCACCGGGTCGGACGAGCATCGCGCCCGCGCCGACGAGCAGTGCGCCCATGGCGGCCAGGCCGCCTTCGGTGCCGCCACCGGTCTTGGGCAGCTTGTCCTTCTTGGGCGCCGACACCGCCTTGACCTCACCGTCGTCATCGTCATCGTCATCGTCATCGGAGTTGGCCTGCGCCGCCGGCGGGGCGGCCGCGGACTCCTCGTCGCCGTCGTCGGAGTCGTCCTCCTCGGCCGTCTGCGGCGTGCCTTCTTCCTGGCCGGGAGTGGTGTCGTCGCCGTCCTCGTCACCCGGAGTGGTCGGAGTGCCGGGGTCGGTCCCGTCATCGGTGGTGGCTTCGACCTCTCCGACGCAGACGAACCAGTGGCTGATGCCGGCGGGCTTGCCGTTGGGGTTCAGCGGCGAGTGCATGTCGTTCCAGGGCAGGTCGCCCAGCTCGCTCGGCTCGTAGAGGTTGTAGCCATTGCCGCCCTTGACCACGACGGCGAGAACCGCGTAGCCGTCCTTCACCGCGGTGATGTCGAGGTTGATGCCGCCGATCTCGCCTTCGCTGTAGGTCACGACCTTGTTCGGGTCGGCGTACTCACCGTCGTCGTCGATGCCGTAGCGGTCCCCGCCGACACCGACGCCGAACTTCGCGTCGTCGCCGCACGAGGTCGCGTTGCCCGAGACGGCCTTCGCCCGGTCGTCGCCGGCTTCGGGCGCCGCGGCGGCGTCCTTGTCGTCCTTGTCCTTGCCGTTGCTCGCGGCGTCGGCAGCCTCGGCAGCAGCTTTGGCGGCCTCGTCGGCCTCCTTCGCGGCCTTGTCCGCGGCGGCCTTGGCCTCGTCCGCCTCCTTGGCAGCCTTGTCCGCGGCGTCCTTGTCGGCCTTGTCCTTGTCCGCCTTGTCGGCAGCGGCCTTGGCCTCGTCCGCTTCCTTCGCGGCCTTGTCCGCGGCGTCCTTGGCCTCCTGCGCCTCCTTGGCAGCCTTGTCCGCGGCGTCCTTGTCGGCCTTGTCCTTGTCCGCCTTGTCGGCAGCGGCCTTGGCCTCGTCCGCTTCCTTGGCGGCCTTGTCGGCGGCGGCCTTGGCCTCTTCGGCCTCCTTGGCAGCCTTGTCCGCGAGATCCTTGTCGGCCTTGTCCTTCGCTGCCTTGTCGGCGGCGTCCTTGGCCTCCTTCGCCTCCTTCGCCTCCTTCGCCGCCTTGTCCGCGGCAGCAGCGGCCTCGGCCGCTTGCTTCGCGGCCTCCTCGGCGGCCTTGCTGTCGGTGGAGTTCGGCGCCGGGGCCGCCTGGGCGCACATCAGGAAGTGGCTGATCGCGGCCGGCTTGTCCTTGTTCAACGGCGCGTGCAGGTCCTTCCACGGCAGCGCGCCCAGGTCTGCGGGCTTGTACAGGTTGTAGCCGTTCGTACCGCCCTTGACCGCGACCGCGATGACCTCGAAGCCGTCCTTGATCTCGTTGATGCTCAGGTACGTCTCGCCGGCCTTGCCGGTATAGGAGACGACGGTCGAAGGGTTGGCGCCCTGGTCGTCGCCGTACTCCTTGCCCCCGACACCCGCTCCCTTGTCACCGTCACCGCAGGAGGTGACGTTGCCGTCGAACGAGTCCGCCCGCGGGTCGCCCGACTTGCCGGTGTCGGCGCTCGCGGCGGTGCCTGCGGCGAGGACCGCGGCGGCGGCGGCACCGGCCGCGACGCCGGATCGCAGCAGGACTGCGGAGGTGCGGTGGGAGCGGCGGTGCTGTCCCCGGGGCGTGGGGTGAGGCCTGAGTTCTCCTGTGAGAGACCTGAGAGCGTCTGTGCAGTGTGCCGGTCGCGGCCTCGCAGGGCCACTGAGCCGGACAAATCGGACCCAGCACCCCCGGAGCGGTGAGACGCGCGTGGCACCCGAGTACTGTCGCGGCGTGGCTGCGCCGACCCCGCGCTCGTTCGGCGAAGACGGCGCCCGGCTGACCTACGGCTCCTATTTGCGGTTGCCGGATCTGTTGGCCGCCCAGCATCTGGAGTCCGATCCCCCGGCGCATGACGAGCTGCTGTTCATCACGACCCACCAGGTCTACGAGTTGTGGTTCCAGCAGTTGCTCCACGAGCTCGAGGCCGTCCGTGGCGAGATGTTCGCCGGGCGTCTGTGGCGGGCTCGTCACCTGCTCACCAGAGTCGCGACCATCGAACGCGTTCTCATCGAACAGGTCGACGTACTCGAGACGATGACGCCGCAGGACTTCTACGAATTCCGCGCGCGTCTGGCCCCGGCCAGCGGGTTCCAGTCGGTGCAGTTCCGTGAGATCGAGTTCCTCTCCGGCGCCAAGGATCCCGAGTTCCTGGATCGCTTCGTCGGCCTCACCGATGACGAACGTGTCCGCCTGCAGCGCCGCCTCGAGGAGCCCACATTGTGGGACGCCTACCTGCACGTCCTGAGCGCGCGCGGGCTGTCCACGGCCGAGGCCGACCTGACCGCCTCCCTCCTCGCCGTGGCCCGGGACCGGGACAACTACGGCAGCGAGTGGGACCTCGCCGAGGCCCTGATCACCCACGACGCGAACGCGTGGCTGTGGCGCTCCCGGCACGTGGTGATGGTGGAGCGGCAGATCGGCACCCGATCCGGCACCGGAGGCTCATCGGGCGGCCCGTACCTGCGTGGAAGACTGCCGTTGCGGTACTTCCCTTCTCTATGGACGCTCAGGGATCAGCTCTAACGATGGAACTGTCGACGGAGGAATTCGCCCGCCTGCGCGAGGCGTACTGGAAGCACGTCGCCCCCGAGGAGCTTCTGGACCGCAAGTCCGACGACCTCGACGGTGCGGTCCGCTCGCACCTGGAGCTCGCCGAGACCCGCCCCCAGGGGACGGCCCGGGTGCGGGTGTTCACCCCGCTGCCGGACACCCACGGCTGGTCGGCGCAGGGCCGCACTGTGGTCGAGGTGGTCACCGACGACATGCCGTTCCTGGTCGACTCGGTCACCGCGGAACTCACCCGCACCGACCGCGCGATCGACCTGGTGGTGCACCCGCAGCCCAGGGTGCGCCGCGACATCACCGGACGGTTGCTCGGTGGAGCCGATCGGGCCGCGCCCACCCCCGAGGACGCCGCCGAGTCCTGGATCCACGTCGAGGTGGAGCGGCTCGTCGAGTCCGACGCCGAGGGCATCTGCTCCGATCTGCGACGGATCCTCGGCGACGTCCGCGACGCTGTCGAGGACTGGCAGAAGATGGGCGAGGCCGCCCTGCGGGCGGCCGACGAACTGCTCGGCGGCGCCGAAACCCCCTCCTACGACAGCGACCCTGAGCTCGTGGAGGCGTGGCACCTGCTGCGTTGGCTCGCCGACAACCACTTCACCTTCCTCGGGTACCGGGAGTACGGACTCGTCGCCGGGAACCGTGGGACCGAGCTGCGCGGGGTGCCCGGCAGCGGTCTCGGGATCCTGCGCGGCGACGCGGAGATCTCGTCCTCCTTCGACGCCCTGCCCGCCGAGCTCCGCGATCGTGTGTGGGCCGACTCGCGGCCGATCATCGTCAACAAGTCCACGTCGCGCTCGACCGTGCACCGTCCCGGCTATCTCGACTTCGTCGGGGTCAAGCGGTTCGACGCCGACGGACGAGTCATCGGTGAGCGGCGGTTCCTCGGCCTGTTCAGCCGCGCCGCGTACGCCGAGAGCGTGCTGGGGATCCCGGTGCTGCGGCGCAAGGTCGACCAGCTGTTCACGGTCACCGGGTTCGCGCCCAACTCCTACTCCGGGCGCGACCTGCTGGAGGCCGTCGAGACCTACCCGCGGGACGAACTGTTCGGCACGGACGTCTCTGAGCTCGCCGAGGTGCTGCTCGCTGTCATGCAGCTCAAGGAACGTCGCCGGCTGCGTCTGTTCCTCCGTCCCGACGAGTTCGGCAGGTTCGTCTCCGCGCTCGTGTATCTCCCGCGCGACCGCTACAACACCGAGACCCGCCTGCGCATCCAGGAGATCCTCGCCGCCGAACTGCACGGCGTCAGCGTCGAGCACACCTCGCGGGTGACCGAGTCGGTGCTCGCCCGGCTGCACTTCATGGTGCGGGTGGACCCGGAGCTGCCGGTCGCGGATCGTCGTCCGATTGACGCCACCTCGTTGGAGGCGAAGCTGGTCGACGCCACCCGCACCTGGCGGGAGGATCTGGCCGAGGCACTGGACGAACGCCACGACGCCGGCGCGGCCGCGGAACTGACGGCCCGTTACGCCGAAGCCTTCCCTGCCGGGTACCGCGAGGTGAACTCGGCCCGGGCCGCCGTCGACGACCTGACCCGCCTGGAGAAGCTGCCCGTCGACGAGGGGCTGTCCGTCCGGCTCTACCAGCCGAAGGGGGCGGCCGCGGATCGTCCGCGGTTCACCGTCTACCGGCGCGGGCCGACCGTGTCGCTGTCCGAGGTACTGCCGGTGCTGCAGCATCTCGGGGTCGAGGTCACCGACGAGCAGCCCTACCGGATCGACCTGCCCGAGGACGCGACGTCGACCTGGATCTACGACTTCGGCCTGCGCACCGACCCCGGCGCCGGGCCCACCGCCGCGATACGTGAGGCCTTCGAGGACACCTTCCTCGCCGTGCGCAACGGTGCGACCGAGTCCGACGGTCTGCACCGGCTAGTGCTGCACGCCACCCTGACGTGGCCTCAGATCAGCGTGCTGCGCGCCTACGTGAAGTACCTCCGCCAGGCCGGGACGACGTTCAGCCAGGAGTACATCGAGTCGGTGCTCACCGGCAACGCGGAGATCGCCCGGATGCTGGTGCGGTTGTTCGAGGCCCGTTTCGACCCGGCACTCGGTGCCGCGGGCGCCGATGAGCGCGTCGAGGTGACCGACGCGTTGGAGTCCGACATCCGTGCCGCGCTCGACTCGGTCGTGAGCTTGGACGCCGACCGCATCCTGCGCTCCGTGCTGACGCTGATCCTCGCGACGCTGCGCACCAATCACTGGCTGCCAGGTCGGATCGCCGACCCGCGGAGGGCGCTGGCCTTCAAGCTCGATCCGCAGCAGATCCCGGAGCTGCCCGCGCCGCGCCCGGCGTTCGAGATCTGGGTGCACGCACCCACGGTCGAGGGTGTGCACCTGCGCTTCGGGTCGGTGGCCCGCGGCGGGCTGCGGTGGTCCGACCGCCGCGACGACTTCCGCACCGAGATCCTGGGCCTGGTCAAGGCGCAGATGGTGAAGAACGCGGTGATCGTGCCGGTCGGAGCCAAGGGTGGCTTCGTGGTGAAGCGACCGCCCGCGCCGACAGGTTCGGCGGACGGTGACCGCGAGGCGCAGGCTACCGAGGGTGTGGCCTGCTACCGCTCGTTCATCAATGCTCTGCTCGACGTCACCGACAATCTGATTGACCATCAGACCGTCGCGGCACCGCACGTGGTCCGCCACGACCCGGACGACAGCTACCTGGTCGTCGCCGCGGACAAGGGCACCGCGCGGTTCTCCGACATCGCCAACGAGATCAGCCTCGACCGGGGCTTCTGGCTCGGGGACGCGTTCGCCTCCGGAGGTTCGGTCGGGTACGACCACAAGGCGATGGGCATCACCGCCCGCGGCGCGTGGGAGTCGGTGAAGCGGCACTTCCGGGAGCGCGGGATCGACTGCCAGGCGCAGGACTTCACCTGCGTCGGCGTCGGCGACATGTCCGGCGACGTCTTCGGCAACGGGATGTTGCTGTCCCGCCACATCCGCCTGGTGGCCGCCTTCGACCACCGGCACATCTTCCTCGACCCCGCACCGGACGCCGCGCGCTCCTTCGCCGAGCGGGAACGACTGTTCGCACTTCCCCGCTCGTCGTGGGCCGACTACGACGCGGGCCTGATCTCCGCGGGGGGCGGCGTACATCCGCGGACAGCGAAGTCCGTCCCCGTCACGGAGCAGGTGCGTGTCGCCTTGGACCTGCCCGAAGGCACCACCGCGCTGACCCCCGCCGAACTGATGCGCGCGATCCTGCTCGCGCCGGTGGATCTGCTCTGGAACGGCGGCATCGGCACCTACGTCAAAGCTTCCGTCGAGTCGAACGCCGAGTGCGGGGACAAGGCCAACGACGCGATCCGGGTCGACGGCGCCGCGCTCCGCGCCAAGTGCGTCGGCGAGGGCGGCAACCTCGGCTGCACCCAGCGCGGCCGCATCGAGTACGCCCGCGCCGGCGGGCGGATCAACACCGACGCCATCGACAACTCCGCCGGCGTGGACACCTCCGACCACGAGGTCAACATCAAGATCCTGCTGGACGCCGCGGCGGCAGCGGGCGAGCTGAACCCGGCCGACCGCAATGACCTGCTTGCCTCGATGACCGACGAGGTCGCGCATCTGGTGCTGCGCGACAACTACGCGCAGAACGTCGCCCTGAGCAACGCGGTGCACCAGGCACCGGCGCTGCTGCACGCGCACCGTCGGGTGATCCTCGCGCTGTCCGCCGCCGGCCTGCTCGACCGCGAGGTCGAGTTCCTGCCGAACGAGACCGAGCTCAACAACCGTGCCACCGCGGGCACCGGGCTGACCGGTCCGGAACTGGCGGTGCTGCTGGCCTGGACGAAGATCGCCCTGAACACCGATTTGCTCGCCGGGGATCTCCCTGAGTCCCCCGCGCTGGTCGACGACCTGCTGCGGTACTTCCCCACCCCGCTGCGCGAGCGGTTCGCCGAGCGGATCGCGCAGCACCCGCTGCACCGGGAGATCCTCACCACCGCGGTGACCAACGACGTGGTCAACGAGGCCGGGATCACCTTCCTGCATCGGGTCCGCGAGGAGACCGCCGCGACGGCGGTCGACATCGTCCGGGCCTGTCTGGTGGCCCGCGACGTCTTCGCCCTGGACAGTTTCCGCGCCGCCGTGGCCGAACTGGACAACGTCGTCGACGCCGAGGTGCAGGTCCAGTTGCGACTCGGCGCACGCCGGTTGGCCGAACGCTCCACCCGTTGGCTGCTGCAGAAGCGCCGACCGCCGCTGGACATCGACGGTGAGCTCGCCGTGCTCGCCGGTCCCGTCGCGGAGGTTCTGGGGTCGCTGCACTCCATCTGCCGCGGTGCCGACGCCGAGGCCCTGGCCGCCGCCAGCGACGAACTGCGGATCGCCGGCGTGCCCGGGCCGCTGGCCGACCGCGCCGCCGCGATGGACGTCGGCTTCGCGGCACTGGACATCGCCGAGGTCGCCCGCACCGGTGGGTACCCCACCGGCGAGGTCGCCGAGGTCTACTTCCTGCTCGCGGACCGGCTGGGCATCGCGGACCTGCTGGGCCGTATCAATGCCCTGCCGCGGGACGACCGCTGGCGCTCGATGGCACGGGCCAGCCTCCGCGAGGACCTGTTCACCGCGCACGCGGCCCTGACCGCCGAAGTGCTCGCCGCGGGGTCCGGAAACGCGGAGGCACGATTGGCCGCGTGGCGCGCCGCAGCGGCCGGATCGGTGGAGCGCGCGCAGCGGATGTTCGCCGAATTGCTCTCCGGCGGCACCGAGGATCTGGCCACGGTTTCGGTCGCCATGCGCGCTTTCCGAGGCCTGCTCAGCGCTCCGCGCGCCTGAACTGCCTGTTCAGCCGGCAATATGTCCGCCGGAGAAGGAGGACATATGTCCGAGGACATTTCGGGTTCCATCGACATCGCTGCACCGCCGGAGAAGATCTGGCAGATGATCAGCGACCTGCCGAGGATGGGCGAATGGAGCCCCGAGAACACTGGCGGATCCTGGAAGGGCGGCGCCACGGCGGCGGCCCCCGGGGCCAAGTTCAAGGGCACCAACGTCAACGGCAAGAAGAAGTGGAAGATCGGCACCGTCGTCATTTCCGAGGCGGAGGCGCCGAGCAAGCTGGAGTTCTTCATCAGCTCCCCGCCCATGAAGGGCGCCACCTGGCGCTACGAGATCACCCCGACGGCGACCGGCTGCAAGGTCACCGAGACGTGGATCGACACCCGTAGCGCGCCCCTGAAGCCTGACTTCGTGGGCAAGCTCGTGACCGGCGTGGCCGACCGCAAGTCGTTCACGAAGACCAACATCGAGACCACCCTGGCGAACCTGAAGAAGGCCGCAGAGGGCTAGGCCTCCGCAACGCCACACGGCGCGCTCGTCCATCGCGGACGGGCGCGCCGTGTGCTTTTGTCGGGTCAGGGAGCGGGAGTCCCGCTCTCCTCATCGACGGGCTGGGCCGGATCGGGCACGGGCTCGGGCTCGGGCTCGGGCTGTGGCGCAGGCTCGGGCTCGGGCTGCGGCTCGGGCTGGGGGTCCGGAGCCGGCTCGACCGGCTTCGGGTCCCGGTCTCGGTCCCGATCCCGGTCGCGGTCCCGATCCCGGTCGCGATCGCGGTCGCGGTCTCTGTCCCGGTCGTCGCGGCGGTCCCGGTCGTCGTTCGCGTCCGACTGCTTGCGGTGCTTGCCCTGCTTACGGTGCTTGCCCGGCGTCGCCTTGGGCTTGGCCACCACCACCGCTCGCGGGCTCTTGGCGACCGTGGGCGATGCTGCTCGCACTTCCGCCGCGCTCGCCGCGCTCGGCTCGACGAACGCCTCGTCGACAGTCTCGTCCGCGGGGTCGGCGCCCGTCCCCGCGACCGTCTCGGCGAGCAACTCGTCCTCGAGCTCGCGGTCGGTCAGGTCGACGTCCGACGCAGCCGGCTGCTCGACCGCGGAGTCGGGAGCATCCTCGACCGACAATTGCGGCACGGTCGCCGACGAGGCCGTCGGTTTCGCGGGTCCGTCGTCCTGAGCGGCGAACCCGACGGTTCCGAGCACGGCACCCGTCGCGACCACGGCGGCCGTGGCGATCCCCACGGCGCGGACGCTCGCGTGGCTGCGGACCCACGCGATCGCCGCCGCGGGGTCGCCGCCGTACCGACGGGCTGCGACGGGCTGCGGCAGCGGTTGCGGTTGCGGTTGCGGCTGTGGGGTCGCCGCCCGCGCAGCAGCCACCGGGGGAAGGATTGTCACCAGGGTCGGAGCCGGGGCCGGCCGGTCACCGTGCAGGACAGCGAGCACCGCGCCGGCGGCCACCCGGGCCTGGGGGCAGGGGTCGCCGGGCATCGCGTTGTAGACAGCGAGTGCGTCGGGTTCGGTCACCAGGCGCGCGTGCCCGAGGCCCTGCGCGATGAGGCCGTCGATCATCAGCAGGCGTTGGTTCGCGTTCCAGGTGCCCGGGACGCTGATGACCAAGGGGCGTGGTCGACTGCCCTCGTGGTCGGCCGCGATCGCGACGATCTGACTGACCATCGCGGCTGCGGCCACGGGCGGCTCGACGCCGATCGACGGCTCCAGGCCGCCGAGAGGTAGTGCCATCGGTGCGGCGTTGTCGCGGACGATGGCCGCGGCCACCAACACGGTGCCCAGATCGATTCCCAGCGCGTATGCCATGGCCTGAGGGTGCGACGCGCGCGGGAAACCGGTGGGGGAACAAGGCCGAAAAGTCACACCGTTGGCAGTGTCTTTATCCCGAATGCGATCGATTCGGACATTTCGCCGTGCGCCCTAACCCATATGGGGATATCGCCAGTCGGTCGGGGGCACGAAGGTCTCCTTGATCGACCGCGGGCTGGTCCAGCGCAGCAGGTTCAGTGCGGAACCGGCCTTGTCGTTGGTCCCCGAAGCCCGGGCACCCCCGAAGGGTTGCTGCCCGACGACGGCGCCTGTCGGCTTGTCGTTGACGTAGAAGTTCCCGGCCGCGAACCGCAACGCGTTGCTCGCGTGGTTGATCGCCGAGCGATCGCCGGCGAACACCGCCCCGGTGAGGGCGTACGGGCTGGCGGTGTCGACGAGCCGGAGCACCTTGTCCCAGTCGTTGTCCTCGTAGACGAAGACGCCGAGGATCGGGCCGAAGTACTCGGTGCGGAAGATCTCGTCGGTGGGGTCGGTCGAGAGCAGCACCGTCGGCCGGACGAACCAGCCGGTCTTGGAGTCGTAGGTTCCGCCCACTCCGATCTCGGTGTTGGCGTGCATCCGCGCGCGTTCGATGGCGTCCTTCTGGGTGGCGAAGGATCGGTTGTCGATGACCGCGCCGATGAAGTTGCCGAAGTCGTTGACGTCGCCCATGGGCAGGGCCGCGGTCTCGGCCAACAGGTCGGCGCCCATCCGTTCCCAGATCGAGCGGGGGATGTAGGCGCGCGAGGCCGCCGAGCATTTCTGCCCCTGGTACTCGAAGGCGCCGCGGATCAACCCGGTGCGCAGTGCTGCGGGGTCGGCCGAGGGGTGGGCCAGCACGAAGTCCTTGCCGCCCGTCTCCCCCACCAGCCGCGGGTAGGTGCGGTAGTTCTCGATGTTCTCCCCGACGGTGCGCCACAACCGTTGGAATACCTTGGTCGAGCCGGTGAAGTGGATGCCGGCGAGGTCAGGGTGGGTGAGCAGCACCTCGGAGGTGGCCTTGCCGTCCCCGGGCAGCAGGTTGATAACGCCCGGCGGCAGTCCGGCTGCCTCCAGCAGACGCATCGTCAGCGCGGCGGCGAGGGTCTGGGTGGTCGCGGGCTTCCAGATCACGGTGTTGCCCATCAGCGCCGGCGCCGTCGGCAGGTTGCCCGCGATGGCCGTGAAGTTGAACGGCGTGATGGCGTAGACGAAACCTTCGAGCGGTCGGTGGTCCGACCGGTTCCAGAACCCGGGCGGGGACATCGGTTGCTCGGCGGCGATCTGCTGCGCGAAGGCGACGTTGAACCGCCAGAAGTCGATGAGTTCGCAGGCTGCGTCGATCTCGGCCTGCTGCACAGTCTTGGACTGCCCGAGCATCGTGGCCACGTTCAGTTGGTCCCGCCACGGGCCGGCGAGCAGGTCGGCCGCCCGGAGGAAGACTGCGGCGCGCTCGTCGAACGGCAGCTCGCGCCAGCCGGGTGCCGCCTCGCGGGCGGCCTCGACGGCAGCTGTCGCGTCGGTGTGGTCGGCGCCGCGACCGGCGCCGAGTATCAGGCGGTGTTCGTGGGGGGCGCGGACCTCGAAGGCCTCCCCGCCGCCCATGCGGCGGACGCCGCCGATAGTTGTCGGCAGTTCGGCCCGTTCCGCGGCCATGGCCTTCAGTGCCTCGGCCAGGCGGGTGCGCTCAGAACTCTCCGGGGCGTAGCTCAGCACGGGTTCGTTGCGTGGCGGCGGAACCTTCGTCGAACCATCCACGGCCTTGGCCTCCGTCCCCGGGCAGCCGGTCTATCGTGGCACGCCCCCGGTCGTCCGCGCCGCGTTCCGTGACGTTGTCCTGCCCCGTCCAGAGCAAGGTCAACACCAGGAAGCCGACGACGAGGAACAGGTGCGCCACCTCGGCGCTCGGTGTGGTCCGGTTCGAGGCCAGATCCCGGACGCTCACGACGACCGTCACGAACGCCGCCCCCGCCATCACCGGCATCAGCGCGTCGGCCAGGTGTGGCCGCAGCGCACCCGTCAGCAGCCCGACGGCCGCCGCGGCGTGCCAGGCGGCAAGTTCGGACTGGCTGTGGGAGTACGACGTGAAGAGGTCTGCTGCCTGCCCGAGCTGAATCGCCGCCAGGACGATCAGCAGCACTCGCAGCACCCTTTCCCCCATACCCGACCAGTCGCCGGTCACGACCTCACGGTTCCCCCGACCCGTGGTGGTCAGAAGGACGGGAGGTCGGGCTCGGCGTCGGGATCGACGGGCCGGTGCGGGACCAGGTAGGTATGCCCGAGGCGTGAGGTCCAGAGAAAACCGGCGTCGGTGCGTTTCACCTTCCACCCGGCTTTGTGTTTCACCGTGTGGTCGTACTTACAGGCCGGGGCCTCGTTGATCTCGTCCGTGGGGCCGCCTTTGGCGTGGTCCTTGAGGTGATCGATTTCCGACGCGGTCGCGGGCGCGCGACACCCCACGCCGACGCACTGGGTGTCCCGGATCTGGATGATCCGCCGTAGCGCGGCACTGGCGAACCTGTTCTTCGGGTCGTCGTCGGGTGGTTGGAACCGCTTCGCTCTCTCGGCGATGTCTTGGAGGACCGGTCGCCAGATCTCCCAGGTCACGGGGTGCATCCCGAACGGCGGGTCGTACCTGTCGGCCTCGGCGAGCACCGCGAGCAGGTGCGCGGGGACGTGCAGGTTCACGATCGAGGTGCACTCCCCGTCGCGGAGTCGGATGCCTGCGGGTCGGGCGGGGGTGAGGCCGGTGGCCTGGAGGTGCCCGGCATGGTCGGTGGTGATCCACCGCCACTGCGCCCCACCGAGGCTGTTGACCAGGTCCTTGGCGAACGTGTCCCCGACCCACCCCATCCCCGCGATCTCGGCGGGCTTGCGGTCCAGCCCGAGCATGGTCTTGAGGCCGATCTTCAGCTCGATCCCGTCCGCGGTGCGGTGCGCGGCGACGGGCATCTCGAACACACCGGGCGCGATCTCCTGACGCGACGCTGCAGGAGCCTTGAGGTCCGCGCTGTCCGGAGACGGGCGGGACTGGCGCAGCGCGTCGAGGATCTGGAGGTCGTCGAGCCCGACCCAGGACCCCTCGGTGAGGCACAGGTAGATCTCCGCGCGCAGGATCGCGACCGGGCGCGGGTCGCCCTGGCGGATCGCGGCCTTGGCCAGGGTGTTGATCCGCTTCACGGCCGAGGACACCCGATCGGGCGGCAGCTGCGTCCCGGTCAGGTCCGCGGTTCCGTCGGGGTTCAGCCTCGCCCGCACATCGCGCTCGCGCACGCCCTTCTCGTACCGGTCGTGCGCCCAGTCCGGGTCGAGCTTGATGGCCAGGCGGGCGATCTCCCGCGCCAACTGCCCGGTCGTCAACGCAGTGTTCGCCGACAGCGACACCCGCGGCAGGAGGTTCACGAAGATCGACACGCGATGGGCGTCGGAGAGGTTGCTGGTCCAGAACAGCAACATCTTCGCGCGGTCCAGATCGAGCTCCCCGGCGATCATCGCCGCCCCCAGTTCGGGGCAGATCCCGAACAGTCCCTGGGCCAGCGCGATCATGTCCGAGCCCGCGCCTTTGGTCAGGGAGGCCGCGGACTTCACCTCATGGGAGGCGAAGGCGTCCGGCTCGGGCAGTCGCTGCGCGTACGCCCCGGCGTCGCGCCCGCACCGGGCGACATGCCGCACCGCATGCAACCGGCGCCCCGTCGTGTGGGCTTCCTGGCGGTAGTCGGCCTTGAACACCCCGACCGTGTCGTACCCGTCCAACCGGTCTACGTTCACCGACGCCAACATGGCCGCGAGTTCGGGTCCCACCGGCATTCCTGCCAGGTGGTCCGCGATGCGCAACGGCCCGTGTTCCATTCGAACATACTAGCTAATCATACTGACATTTCCTATACCTGCAGCACCCCATCGCAACCACACATCCGCACCGACCTGACCCACCATCAGCGACCACCACAGGGCGACCACCCGTCGACGCCAGCCACGGTAATCCGATGACAAGTCGACCCGTACCGCAGGCGCCCGCCAGGGCGCCGAGGACCGGAAGCGGCGCGTCAGCCCTGGTGACGGGCCCACCCGCCGCACCCACAGCACCACCGCAGATCGCACACATTCAGCCCCCGGCGAGCAACTGCGAAATCTCCTGCACCCCGTACCACCCGAGGTCAAGGTCGGCCGTGCCATCAACAACAAACCGAGCGTCGTCGTCCCCCGCATCAGCGGCACCGACGGCGGCAGCGGCCGCGGCGATCTCCCCCACAGCGTCGAGGTCGTCGACATGCACCGACCCAAGGTCCCGCCGAAGAACCGCACAATCCAGCATCACGGCAGCGGCATGGGACTCAGGCGTCCACCGAACCGCCATGTCCGGGACGTCAGCCGCGACGACCACCCGCCGACGTGGGGCGGAGGGGTCAGCCGCCAGTCGCCGGAGTGACTCCTCGGCGGCGTCGGACAGCGCCGCGTACTCCAACTCCTCGGCGTCGCCCGACGCGTACCACTCCCGCAGCGCCGGGGTCACCGCGAACGCACCGCGACCGGCCGGCAGCTCACCGGACGATTCGAGTTCCGCAAGCTCGACGAGGGTGAGCGGGAGGTAGATACGCACGAGCCACAGTCTGCCTGCACGCCGGATGTATCAGGACTGCCCGGTCCGGTCTCTGTACCTGATGGACGCGGATCGACCCGCGTGCTGTCACTGGGGGGTCCACCGTGCCCGATGTCCTCGTCCGCGTTCCGCGGGTACTGCCCGTTCCCGATCCGAATCCGCCCTACGACTCCGTCGACGCGGTGTGGCGGCGAATCCCGCCGGCGCGCTCGCACCAACAAGGCGTGCTGGCGCTGGAGTTCATGCTCCCGTCCGGCCTTCCGGCGCGGCCCGTGGCCAGGATGACCCCCGCCCGGAGCCGACGCGACGAGGCCGACCGGTGGAGCCGGCTGCTGGCGCAGGCGTTTGCCGAGACCATCGGCGGCACTCGGCCGCCGGCCCAGCTTCGTTTCTGGGCCACCAAGTACGTCCACCGCCGCCTGCTGCTGGCGATCCGGTTGGCGGGCGCGGCCGGGCCTCGGGGCTGGACGGTGGGCGCCGTCCATCTGCAGACTCCGGCTCGTGGGACCGTCGAGGTCACCGCGACCCTGCACGGCTCCGGGCACGCTCACTCCATGGCCTTCCGCCTGGAGGCACGAGGCGATCAGTGGCTGTGCACGGCCCTGGACGTCGGTTTCCTTCCTCGGCCCCGGTAGGTTCGTGCGATCGTGAGCAAGCTGCCTGCCGCCGTTCTTTGGGACATGGACGGCACCCTCGTCGACAGTGAGCAGTACTGGATCGAGTGTGAGTACGCGCTGGTCGAGTCCTACGGCGGGACGTGGTCCGATCATCATGCGCACCAGTTGGTGGGCGGGGATCTGCTCGAGTCGGCGGCGTACATCGCCGAGCACGGTGGGGTGCCGCTGACGCCGCGCGAGATCGTGCATCGGTTGCTCGACGGTGTCGTCGAGCGGACCCGGCAGAACATCCCGTGGCGGCCGGGGGCGCAGGAGCTGCTGACCGAGTTGCGGGAGCTGGGCATCCCGTGCGCGCTGGTCACCATGTCGTGGCGCGTGTTCGCCGAGGCGGTACTGGAGGCGCTGCCGGAGGGGAGCTTCTCCGCCCTTGTGACCGGCGACGAGGTCAGCGCGCCCAAGCCGCATCCCGAGCCATACCTGATGGCAGCCCGGTTGCTCGGGGCGCGCCCCGGCGACTGCGTCGCGATCGAGGACTCTCCCCGGGGCATCACGTCCGCCGTCGCGGCGGGCGTCCCGACGCTGGCCGTGCAGCACGTGGTCCCACTGGAGCCCGGCCCCGGACGCACCGTGGCGCAGACGCTGTCCGGCTGGACCGCCGCGGACCTCGGCGCGCTCCTGCACTGACCCGCCCGGACGCCACCGGATCAGGGCAGGCAGGAACGCAGGTCCGACGGGCAGTCGAGTGCGTCGGCCGACGCGATCCTCGACCCGTGACGTTCGATCCGTCGCAGCTCCGCCTCGATAGCCTCGGTTCGTGCCCGGAGCGAGCGGGCATCGTCGGCCATCCCGCCGACGTGACCCAGCACGTTCTCCAGCAGGCCGGCGGTCTGTCGAGTCTGGCGCTGCGCGCCGTCGAAGTGCGTGCTGATGTCCCTCGTCGCGCTCACCGCACTGACGATGAGGGGCGCCCAGTCACTCACCAGGGCACGGATCGACGTGGCCGAGGCGTCGAGGTCGGCAAGCGTCCGCGTCGTCGACCGCGTGTGGTCACGGATCGCCTCGGCGTCGCGAACCGCCTCCGTGGTCGAGTCCGCCGCACGCCCCATGGAGGCACCGATCGGCAGCAACCCGACCGCGAAATCCTCGGTCAGCTCACCGGTGCGACGCAACAGCTCCGCGACCGCCGGGTCGGTGTGCGCAGCGGTCAGCTGTGGGCTGATCCCGCTGCTGAGATCCGAACTGACGCCCCGTGTGTCGGCCCAGGTTCGGGCCAGCAGCACCGCCGCGACGAGTCCGAACACCGCCACCACCATCAGGGCGGCCGCGGACGGCCCGGTCCCCACGCACCGCCGGGCGCGGCTCAGCACGACTGCGGCCCGCGCCGCACCGCGACGGCCGAGGACCGGCACACGTCCTCGAGGTGACCGTTGATCCGCTCCCCCGTCGCACCGATGTCGCCGAGGTCGCCGCGCACCGCACGCAGCACCGAGTTGATAGCGGCCAGGTTGGCGCGGACACCGCGCAGACCGGTGCGGCCCTTGCCGTTGATCGCGTCCAGCGAGCTGTCGATCGATCCCGTGCGAGCCAGGATCCGGTCCAGGAGCGCCGAGGCCTCGTTCAGGTTCGTGCCGATCCGCCCGATCAGGACCGCCGACGGTTCGAGGTTGTCGGCCGTGTTCGCCAGCCGGGGCGCGGAGCCGGACAGGTCGGCCTCGACGAGTTCCAGCGCCGTCACGATCTGCGCGAGGTTCGCGGCGATCGTGTCCGTGTCCTTGGGCAGGATGCGCAACGCCGCCTCGACCACCGACAGGGACCGGTTGACCCGCTCGACCTGACCCGGCATGGCCTGCGTGCGGCCGGACAGACCGCTGACGGCGACGTCGGTGGCGCGCAGATCCGAGTTGATCCGCCCCAGCGAGTTGCCGATCAAACCCAGCAGCATCACGAGCACGACGACGACCGCTGAGCCCACCACGACCCACGCCGCCCGCGAAGGGCGCCCCGCGTTGTGGGCCTCGTCCCACCAGGTCTGCTGCTCCTCCTCCGTCATCGGCGTCCCCTGCCCCTGCACGACCCGGATCCGTTCAGCCCGCGGTCGATGCAGCTGACCAGTCGTTCCGTGCGCCCCAGGGTGGCGAGGATGTCGCCGGCCTCGGCGAGGACACCGTCGAGGACGCGAGCGCTGCCGACCAACTCGGAGTTGAGCAGCGCGATCCCGCGGCGGGTGCGGGTCAGGTCCCGCAGGATCCGCGCCGCGTCGGTGTTCAGCCCGGTAAGCCCGGCGGTGACGGCGGCGCTGTCCGTGCCGAGTCCCGTCAGTCCGGTTCGGATCGTCCCGGCGCTGCGATCGATCGAGGTGGAGGACCGGTCGATGGATGCGGTGCTCTCCCGGATCGTCGCCAACAACGTGGCGATGCGTGCCGTGCGCTCGTCGATCTTGCCCGTCGGGCCGCTCAGCGGCAGGAGGGCGGCCGCGATGGCCGCTGCCAGTTCGTTCGTGCGCTCCAACTGGGCGACCGACGCACTCTCCGTGCCCATGCCGCGTGAGGAGAGGGCGATGTTCGAGGTGCGGTCGTGGATGGCCGAGGTGGTGCGCTGGGCGTTGACCAGCAACCCGGTCGCGGCGGAGGCGGTGGTCACGACGACCAGGACGCCGACCCACCCGGTGGTCCAGTTCGGCAGGCCGCGCCGACGGCCGTAACGCGCCATCAGGAGTCCAGCGTGCGGAAGGTCGCCGCGACCGCATCGAAGGTCGGGGCCAGGGCCGCGAACCGCTGGTCCGGCAACGCCTGGAACACGACGGTGTACATCGTGCGCCCGGAGAAGGCGAACCAGTGGGTGTGCGCCCCGCGGACTCCGCCGGCGTCGAACGTGTAGAGGTAATGCATCCCGGGCAATCCGCCCAACGTCGTCGGGGCGGCCTGCAGCAGCTTCAGCCCGAGTTCGGGTGCACCGAGCACCGCGTCGGTGACCGCCCGCATGTCGGCCACGTTCGCCCCACTCACCGGCTGTGCCAAGGTCGTGCGCTTCACGCTCACCGCGTCCTGGCCGCCGATACGGAACAGCACCCCGTCCTCGATCGCCTCCGGGCGCCAGCCCGCCGGATGCGAGATCGAGAAGCCGGCGGCCGGGTCGCGATACGGCTGCAACGCCGGCTGCCGGGCCGGTTGCAACGCCGGCTGCGAAGCCGACGCGGTGGTGACACCGACGGCGTGGTCGGCACCGCGATCGGCGAGCCACCAGCCCCCCGGGATCAGCACCGCACACAACGCCAACGCCACCGACACCGTCGGCCGGCGACGTCGAGAAGTCCTGGACCTGCCCATCATCTGCACTCCCCCATGGCCGCAACGCACATCGCGGCACTGCCGACGCGCGTCACGCTACAACGGAAGAATGGGTCACAGATGGGCATTTCGAAACAGGACCGCGACGGGCGAAAATCACAGTCCGGTGGATTGTCCGGTTTCGCCGGGGTGCGCCCCGCAACGCCTTGCTCGCAACGATTTCGGGCATTCTGACGATCGCTCAGATCGATGTGTCCCGATGCCTGTGGATCACACCCGAGACTCGTGCACTACGCCGATCGGGTGATGACATCGACGCCTAGGATCTTGCGCCGCGGCTTCATACATTCAGGGCCGGTCAAGGTCCTACGCCATTGGAGTCCACATGCGCACTGCCATCTCGCCGGTCCTCGCGATCGCCGCCGTCGCCACCACGCTGGCCGCCACGTTCGCCGTCCCGGCCTCGGCCGCAGTGAACTCCGCCTCCGCCGCGACCAGCTGCACCGAGGAAGGCGCCGTCGCGACCCTCTACAACTCGCAGGCGACGGTCGGGAAGGCCGCGGTCAAGGACGACGCCGACGGCTACGTCCCGGTCAAGCCCGGCGAGGTCCTGACGCTGATGATCCAGGGCAAGCTGGCCGAGGCCGTCAACGGCGGCGAGGCCCGCGTCGTGGTCCTGCAGGACGACAAGCCCATCGCCGACGACAAGGGTGACCTGAAGGGCATCTTCGGCGACGTCGAGGGCAACCCCATCGAGTTCCCCCAGCCCGCGGGTGACTTCACCTGGTACCTGCAGGCGCAGATCAAGGAGGACGCGAGCAAGGGCAAGTACGTCCAGGGCCTCGACGCCAAGAACGCCGACGGCCGTCAGATCATGTGCTTCATGCAGTCCTTCAAGGTCGTCTGACCGACCTCAGCGCGAACAGGCCCGAGGTTCCTTCGGGCATTGCAGGATCCGGGCCGCGGCGGCATGTTCGCCGTGGCCCTCGATCCTTTTCAGGACAGCCTCGATCTGGCGGGCCTGCCGGCCCAGCGTGGCGGTGTCGGTCTCGATCCCGCCGAATCGGTTCAGCAACCGGGCCAGCGCCGTGGCTGCCTGCGCGGTCTGGTCCTGAGTGCGCGTCAGGTTGCCGGCGATGTCCCTGGTTCCGCTCGCGATCGCGGCGACGAGCGGCGCCAGTTCCCGCAAGGTCGCGAGGATGGCCGTCGTCGAGGCGTTGATACCGGCGACGGAGTCCTTCGTCGCCGCCACGTCGTCGCGGATCCCGTTGGTCTCCTGGGCCGCGGTGGACGTCGCGTCGACGGTCCGACCGAGCGCGATGGCGATCGGCAGGATCTGGGTGGCGATCTTCTCGGTGGCCTGGCCGGTGCGGTCGAGCACGGGCAGCGCGCCGAGGTCGCCGTCGACCGCACTCAGTTGTGGGGTGATCGTGCCTCCGATGTCCGAGGAGATCCCCCGGGAGTCCACCCACGTCTTGGTCAGCAGGAGAACCGCGACCACCACGAAGGTGATGACGATGGCCAGATTCGCACTCGGTGCCCGGCCGTTGTCGAGGTTCGTGCCTTGCCGGCGACTCAGCACGACTGCGGGCCGTTCGGGAGACTCACGGCCGGCGAGCGGCAGATCTTCTCCAGGTGTGTGTTGATCCGACCGGTCGTGGCGGTGATGTCCCCGAGGTCGCCACGGACCGCGGTGAGCACCTCGTTGATCCGCACCAGGTCTGCGCGCACCCCGACCAACCCGGTGGTGCCCTTCCCGTTGATCGCGGCCAGCGACGTGTGGATGGAGCCCGTGCTGCCGAGGATCCGCGCGAGCAGGGACGAGGTGTCACGCAGGCTGGTGCGGATGGATCCGGTCAATCTCGCCGACGGCGCCAGGTTGCTCGCGGTGTTAGCGAGGGCCGGCGCTGTCGTCGTCAGGTCGGCCTGTACGACCTCCAGCGCCTCGATCATCTCGGTGAGGTTGGCCGCGATCTTGTCGGTGTCCTCGGGCAGCACCCGCAGCGCTGCCTCGATGATCGCCAGCGACCGATTCACCCGCTCGATCTGGTCCGGCAGCGTCTGCGTGCTACCCGACACGTAACCGACTGCCGTGTCCGCCTCACCAAGATCGGAGTTGACCCGGGACAGCGAGCTGCTGATCAAGCCCATGAACACCGCGACCACCGCGACCACCGCGACGCCGATTCCCACCCAGGCGGTCATCCAGCGTCGCTGCCGCGACTCCTGCGCGGCGATCTCGTCCCATTCCTCGGAACCGTTCTCGCCGAAGAACGCCTCGCCGTCGCTCACCGGCCACCTCGGGCGGGACAGCTCCCGGACCCGGTCAGGCCGCGATCGATGCACGCGGTGAGCCGTTCGGTGCGCCCCAGGGCAGTCAGGATGTCGCGCGCCTCGGCGAGGATCCCGTCGAGAATTCCGGCGGTCGTCGGCAGATCCGAGTTGATGAGTGAGATCCCGCGCTGAATGCGCGTCAGATCGGCGAGGATCCGAGCCGCGTCGACGTTGAGGCCGTCGACCCGGGTGCGGATCTTCGCGGCGTCGGTGTTGATGGCCGTGAGGTCGGTGCTGATGCTCGCGGAGCTGCGGTCGATCGATTTCGTGGACCCGTCGATCGAGGAGGTGTTCGCGTGGATGGCCGTGAGCAACTCGGTGATCCGCGCCGAGCGGGAGTCGATCCGGTCCAGCGGTCGGGACAACGGGTCCAACGCCTTGGCGATCTGATCGGCCAGTTCGTTCGTACGCTCCAACTGCAGGATCGAGTCGGTGGAGATGTTGATCCCGGTCGCCGAGGCGGCGATGTTGGACGTCTTGTCGTGGATCCCGGCAGCGTTGCGTTCGGTACGCAGCAGCAGGCCGGTGGCCACCAGGGCGACGACCGCGACAACCGCGACGCTGACCCGCCCTGGGATCCGATCCGGTACACGCACCGCCATCAGGACTCCAGAGTCCGGAAGGACGCCGCGACCGCGTCGAAGGCCGAGGCCAAAGCGGCGAACCCGGTGTCCGGCAGGGCCTGGAAGACCAGCGTGAACATGGTGCGGCCGGAGAACACGAACCAATGGGTGTGCGCCCCGCGGGTGCCGGCGGCGTCGAACGTGTAGAGGTAGTGCACCCCGGGCAACCCGCCCAGCGTCGTCGGCTCGGTCTGCAGCACGTCCAGACCCGCCTCCGGGGCGCCCAGCACCGCGTCGGTCACCGCCCGCATGTCCTCGAGATTCGTGGCGTCCACAGGCTTGGCCAATTCGGTCCGCTTGACGCTGACCGCGTCCTGGCCGCCCACGCGCAGGAGCACCCCACCCGCGACCTGCTCCACCTGCCAGCCGGCCGGGTGCGAGATCGCGAAGCCGCCGACCGGATCGGTGTACGGGACGAGCGCGGGCAGCGGGGCAGATGCGCTCGCGGCCACCGCCGACGAGCTTCCACGATCCCCGAGCCACCACCCGCCGGTCGCGACCAGCGCCAGGGACAGCACCGCGGCCCCGGTCACCGTGGCGCGACGCCAGATCTGAGCGGTCATCACGGTCCTTCCGACCGGCGGTATCGATCGCTACTCTTGCGGTACTGATCGCTACCGTAATGCCGAGGACGACCATGATCAACTCGCCACCACGAGAACGTCTGCTGGCCGCTGCCGCGGAGTTGTTCGGCCGGGACGGGGTCGCCGCCGTCGGCGTGAGCCGGGTGATCGAGCGTGCCGAAGTCGGCCAGATGAGTCTGTGGCGCGCCTTCGGTTCCAAGCGGGGACTCATCGAGGCCTGGCTACGCCAGGTGGACGAGGAGAACCTTGCCGAGATGCGCTCCGCCGTTGCCGGTGACGCTTCTCCCCGCGATCGTCTCGCCGAGTTGATCGATGCGTACTGCCGCCGCGCCGGTGACCCGGCATTCGTCGGCTGCCCACTGGTGCGTGCCTCCGCCGAGCCCGGCGCCACCGGGCCGATCGCGGGTGACCTCGCCCGCGCGCACAAGGAGGCGATGCTCGGACTGTTCGCGATCCTGGCCGAGCAGGCGGGGGCACCCGAACCGGGCGACCTCGCCGCGCAGTTGCTCTACGTCGTCGAGGGCGCGGGCGTGGCGGCCGGGTTGGGCGTGGCCGCGCCGCTGCACGCAGCGAGGACCGCGGCCCTCACGCTGTTCGACGTCGCCACCGGAGCGACCGGCACCAACCCGGCCGCTCCTGAACCGCGCCCGGGCTGGAATCCCCTGCCCACGAGGTAAGGCGCTGGTCAGTCCTTGTTCTTCTTCGCCGCGCGACGCTCTGCTCGGTTGGCGGGCTTCGAGGAGCCGGGCTCCTCGTCGCGGGGGTCGTCCTCGAACTCGCCCTCGAGGTCGAGTTCGCCGATCGGCAGCTGACTCTGGTCCCCGTCGAGGGTCGGCGCGCTGTAGTGCAGCTCGCTGGGCCGCTCCGGGGCGTCCAGGCCCTTGGCCAGCACGACGGGGTGCTCCTCGTCCTCGTCGACCTGACCGGCCGCGTTCTCGTCGACCTGAACCTCGACGTTGAAGATGAAGCCGATGGACTCCTCGCGGATGCCCTCCATCATCACCTTGAACAGGTCGAAGCCTTCGCGCTGGTACTCGACCAGCGGGTCACGGGCGGCCATCGCGCGCAGCCCGATGCCCTCGCGGAGGTAGTCCATCTCGTAGAGGTGCTCACGCCACTTGCGGTCCAGGACCGACAGCACGACGCGACGCTCGAGTTCGCGCATGACCTCCTCGCCGAGCGCGGTCTCGCGCTCGTCGTAGCGATCGAACGCGTCGTCCTTGATGGCCTCGCGGAGCGCGTCGATCTCTAGGCTTGCCTTATCGCCGGACACGCTCGACAGGACCTGCTCGATCGTGAGCTGGATCGGGTAGAGCTGGCGGAACGCGTTCCAGAGCTTCTCGAGGTCCCAGTCCTCGGCGAAGGTGTCCGCGGTCTCGGCGTCGACGTACGCGTCGACGGTGGCCTCGAGGAAGGTCAGCACCTGGTCGCGCAGGTTCTCGCCCTCGAGCACGCGACGGCGCTCGTCGTAGACGACCAGGCGCTGCTTGTTGAGCACCTCGTCGTACTTCAGGACGTTCTTGCGGATCTCGAAGTTCTGCTGCTCGACCTGCGACTGCGCGGACTGGATCGCGCGCGAGACCATCTTCGACTCGATCGGCACGTCATCGGGGACGTTGAGCCGGGTCAGCACCTGTTCGACAACCTGCGACTTGAACAGCCGCATCAGGTCGTCGCCCAGGGAGAGGTAGAACCGCGACTCCCCCGGGTCGCCCTGGCGGCCGGAACGACCACGCAGCTGGTTGTCGATGCGCCGGGACTCGTGCCGCTCCGTCCCCAGCACGTACAGGCCGCCGAGAGTGGAGACCTCGTCGTGCTCGGCCTTAGCGCCGTTCTTCGCGGCCTCCAGCGCACCCGGCCAGGCAGCCTCGTAATCCTCGGGGTTCTCCGTAGCGGAGAGCCCACGGCGCTCGAGTTCCTCGTGCGCGAGGAACTCGACGTTGCCGCCGAGCATGATGTCCGTGCCGCGGCCGGCCATGTTGGTGGCCACCGTGACCGAGCCCTTGCGCCCAGCCTGGGCGACGATCGCCGCCTCACGCGCGTGCTGCTTCGCGTTGAGCACCTCGTGCCGCACGCCACGCTTCTTCAGCAGCTCCGACAGGCGCTCGGACTTCTCGACGCTGACGGTGCCGACGAGGACCGGCTGGCCCTTCTCGTACCGAGCGGCGATGTCCTCGACGACGGCGGTGAACTTGGCTTCCTCGGTCTTGTAGACGAGGTCGGACTGGTCCTTGCGGATCATCTCCCGGTTGGTGGGGATCTGCACGACGCCGAGCTTGTAGATCTTCTGGAACTCCGCAGCCTCGGTCATCGCCGTACCGGTCATGCCGGACAGCTTCGAGTAGAGGCGGAAGAAGTTCTGCAGGGTGATCGTGGCGAGAGTCTGGTTCTCGTCCTTGATCTCCACGCCTTCCTTCGCCTCGATGGCCTGGTGCAGACCTTCGTTGTACCGGCGCCCGATCAGCACACGACCGGTGTGCTCGTCGACGATGAGCACCTCGCCCTCGACGACGATGTAGTCCTTGTCGCGCTTGAACAGTTCCTTCGCGCGGATCGCGTTGTTCAGGAAGCCGATCAGCGGCGTGTGCACCGACTCGTAGAGGTTCTCGATGCCGAGCCAGTCCTCGACCTTGGCGATGCCCTGCTCGTGGACCGCGACGGTGCGCTTCTTCTCGTCGAAGGAGTAGTCGTTGGTCTCGGGGACCTTGCCCTCCTTGATGGAGTCCTTGGCCGCCTCACCGGCGCGCATCATCTGCGCCAGGCGGGCGAACTCCGGGAACCACCGGTTGGTTGCCGCGTCCGCGGCGCCGGAGATGATCAGCGGCGTGCGGGCCTCGTCGATGAGGATCGAGTCGACCTCGTCGACGACCGCGAAGTGGTGGCCTCGCTGCACCATCTCGTCGACCGACCACGCCATGTTGTCGCGCAGGTAGTCGAAGCCGAACTCGTTGTTGGTGCCGTAGGTGACGTCGCACCCGTACTGCACCCGGCGCACGCTTGGCGGCTGGTGGGCGAGGATCGTGCCGACGGTCAGCCCGAGGAAGCGGTGCACGCGTCCCATCAGGTCCGCCTGGTACTCGGCCAGGTAGTCGTTGACCGTGATGACGTGGACGCCCTTGCCGGTCAACGCGTTGAGGTAGGTCGGACACGTCGCGACGAGAGTCTTGCCCTCGCCCGTGCGCATCTCGGCGATGTTCCCGTAGTGCAGCGCACCGCCACCCATGACCTGGACGTCATAGTGCCGCTGGCCCAGGGTCCGCTTGGCGGCCTCCCGGACGGTCGCGAAGGCCTCGGGGAGGATGTCGTCGAGGTCCTCACCGTCGGCGAGGCGCTTGCGGAACTCGTCGGTCATCCCGCGGAGTTCGTCGTCGCTCATCGCCTCGAAGTCCGACTCGAGGGCGTTCACCTGCGCAGCGACGGCGGACAGCTTGCGAATCCAACGGCCCTCGCCGGTGCGGAGCATCTTGTCGAGCAGACTGGGCACCGCGCGTACTCCTATACCTCTTCGGGAACTACCCGGTCATCGTAGGGGGACAACGCGCTGACGACCGTGAACGCGCCCCCGGGGGTGCCCCGACTGTGATTCGGCACGCTTGGATGGCTGGATGCCCCCTGACCTGCCGGACGAGCCCATCGAGATCGCGGCAGGGCCCTTCCAGTTGCGTCCCTGGGAGCACCGGCTGGCCCCCGAGCTGCTCGTCGCGCTGGCCGATCCCGAGTACCGGCGGTGGGGCGTACCCGGGCCCCAGCCGACGCTGGACGTCGCCCTCGCCTGGATCGACGAGCGAGATCGCTCCTGGCGGACCGGTGAACGGCTTTCCTTCGCGGTACAGGACATCACCACCGCGACCCTGCTCGGCGAGGTCGGGCTCAAAGGCTTCCGGGAGTGGCCGTCCTCGGCCGAGGTGGGCTACTGGGTCGCGCCCGCGGCCCGGCGCTCCGGAGTCGCCACCGCGGCCGTTCGCACGCTCTGTCGCTGGGCCTTCGGAGCACTCGACCTGCACCGTCTGCGACTGCACCACGCCGTCGCGAACGCCGCGTCGTGCGGCGTGGCCCTCCGCTGCGGGTTCGCCGTCGAGGGCATCGCCCGCTCGGCGCAGCCCCTCGCCGACGGCTGGTCCGACCTCGAACTGCACGCCCGCCTCGCCACCGACCCGGAGCCTTCGCCATGAACCTCACCTTCGAGCACCACGAGGAATCCCGGTTCAACGAGGCCGTCTTCGAGTCGCTGACCGCGCAGCTGCAGGGGTCGCAGATCGCCGGTCTGAGCCTGGAAGGTGTCCACCGGGTCGCCGGTCCGTTGAACGCGGAATTCGCGGTCGGTATCGACGTCTCCCGCGACCGGATGCAGTGGGAAGAGGTGTTCTCGATCCAGGACTGGCCCGACCTGCCCGACTCCTCACCACAGGCGCAGGCCACCGCCCTGGTGGAGACCGTGCGGGCCCGCCTGGCCGAGGCGACACCCCCGCCGGACGCACAACGACGCCGTGCGTGGTGGCGACGCAGCGGTTGAGTAGAGTTTGCGCCCGACAGGACGCGCCGCAGGCGCGGGTGCGGACAGGAGCGAACCAGGTATGAGCACGAACCACGCCTACGGGGGCAACGGGCGCCCGGTCTCCTGGGTTGCGGTCCTCATCATCTGCATCGGTTTCACCATCGGCGGTGTGGCCCTGTGCCTCGAGCCGACCTGGTGGATGTTCTGGGTCGGGACCGGCATCACCGCCATCGGCATCGTGATGGCCTCCGTCGTCAACATCATGCGCGACTACACGACCGAAGATCACTAACTCGCAGCTCTCCCTCGACGAGGCCCGCAGGCTCGCGCTGCGCGCCCAGGGTCTGCTCGGCGCACCGGGACACGGCACCGGGGCCAAGGCAGTCTCCGCGCTCCTGCGCCGCCTGCGCGCGGTGCAGTTGGACACCATCTCGGTGCTGGCTCGCTCCCATGAGCTGATCCCCTACGCCCGCCTCGGGCCGATCGGGCGCGCCCCGATCGAGCGGGCCTACTGGTCCGGGGAGTGCTTCGAGTACTGGGCGCACGCCGCCTGTGTGCTGCCGATCGAGGACTGGCCGTACTACTCCTTCCGTCGGCGGCACTACCTCGAGCGCGGGATCCGCTGGCACGACCGCCCACCGGAGGCGGTGTTCGCCGAGGTCCGCGCCCAGCTCGCGGACGGACCGTGCTCGGCGGGCGATCTGGGCGGGGCCAAGAAGGGTGGGCCCTGGTGGGACTGGAGCGGGGCGAAGGTCGCGGTGGAGTCGATGCTCGACACCGGTGAGGTGGTCTGCGTCCGGCGGGAGGGGTGGCGGCGGATCTACGCCCTCGCCGTGGACGCGATCTCCGCGCCGCTGCACGCCGCGGACACCCTCGACGACACGGCCTGCTTCCGGGAACTCGTGGCCCGGGCCGGGGCCGCGTTGGGCGTCGCGACCGACGCGGACCTCGCCGACTACCCGCGCCTGTCCCGCGCTCAAGTCCGAGCTGTCCTCCCGGACACGGGCCTGGTGCCCGTCCAGGTCGAGGGCTGGCGCGAGCAGGCCTGGGCCGACCCCACCGCCCTGGCGTGCCTCAGCCTCCGCGGGCGGCATCGCACCACGCTGCTGTCCCCGTTCGATTCCCTGATCTGGGATCGGAAGCGGACCCTGCGCCTGTTCGGCTTCACCCAGGCCCTCGAGGCCTACAAGCCCGCGCCCAAGCGGGAGCACGGCTACTTCGCGATGCCACTGCTCGCGGGCGGCCGTCTGCTCGGCCGGGTGGACCCCAAACGGGTGGACGGCACGCTGGTCGGGCTGCAGGTCAGCCTCGACACGCCGGCGGCGGTGGTACCCATGGCGCAGTCGCTGCGGGAAGCCGCGGAGTGGGTCGGCGCCGCCGCCGTCCGCGTCGAGCGAGTGCTCCCCGACGCGCTGCGGCGACCCTTGGCGCAAGCGCTGAAGCACTGACGGCACAATCGCTGCATGAAGTTAACGCACCAGATGACCTACGACGCCCCGGCGCCCACGGTCTACGCGATGCTGACCGACCCGGTCTTCCAGGATCGTCGTGCCCAGGCCGGCAAGCCGGTCGAGGCGGACGCGTCGGTGACCACCACCGACGACGGCGGCTCCGAGATCAACGTCAACCGCCTGCTCGCCGTGGAACTGCCCGGCATGTTGCAGAAGCTGGTCGGCGACAACATCCGCATCAAGGAGACCCAGACCTGGCTCGCCGCGCCGACTGATGCCATGAACCGTGACGGCCGGATCGCCGTCCGCATCGCCGGTCAGGGCGGCGGCGTCGACGGAACTCTGCGCATGACCAGCACCGCTTCGGAGACCACGGTCGACGTGGACGCGACCATCAAGGTGAACGTCCCATTGGTCGGCGGCAAGATCGAGAGCTACGTGGCAGAGATGCTCGTCAAGTTTCTCAACAAGGAAGAGGAACTCGGCCGCGCCTGGCTCAAGGGCGACAGGCCCTGATTCGGTAGAACGAGAGCGCGCCCCCGCCCGCTTGCGCGGATCGAGGGCACGCTTGCCTCCAGCTCGGAAATGTCAGGTAACCAAGCGGATCACGCCGTAGTCGTACCCACGTCTGCGGTAGACGACACATGGTGTCTGCGATTCGGCCTCGACGAACAGGTAGAAGTCGTGGCCGACCAGCTCCATCTCGTAGAGCGCCTGGTCCAGCGTCATCGGCACGGCCGTGTGCGTCTTTTCCCTTACCAGGAAGGGGCCGGCATCCTCACCGGCGTCGGCCGGCACGTACTCAGCGAACTCGTCGACGACGGCCGTCGTGGCGGCCTGCTTGCCGTTCTGCGCCTCGAGACCCGCCGTGGCAGCGGCCACGGAGACGGGCGTGCGCACACCGTGGTGGACGCGGCGCCGGTCGGCGGACTTTCGCAACCGCACCTCCAACTTGGTGCAGGCCAGGTCCAGCGCGGCATAGGGATCACCGGCTGCGGCCTCGGCACGGATCACCGGACCGCGGGTCCGCCAGGTGATCTCGACGCGGTCACTGACGTCGGCCATTCTCGGGTTGCGTTCCTTCGATACCTCCACGTCCAGACTGATCAGCTTCTCGTCCAATTTCTGCAGCTTGGACAGCTTCTCGGTCGCGTGCTGGCGGAACTTCTCGGACACTTCGGTGTGGCGAGCTTTGACGACGATCTCCACGCAATTCCTCCCTGCTGGCGGGCGGATCTGACGGGCTTTCACTATCTACGGAACTGTGATGCTCCGACGGGTGACACCTGCCCGGCCGACCTGGTCTTCGAACCCCACATTCGCCTGCTGAAAGTCTCGCAGCGCATGGCCACTACCCCTCTTCTCCCGGATCGGCGGCCATAGGGACCTCCGGCGGGGCAGGACTTACTTCTAAGCCGCACCGTGATCGGTCGACCAAGAGTCGCCTTACGTGGGCCGTTTCGCCTGCGGCTGGCATCGGCTTGCCGAAACGTGCACATGCACGTCCCGGCGCAACCACGGACCCGGGCAGGTGCCATGAAGTGACGTTACCGGCGCCGGGGGCCGCGTAACAGGCCCACACCGGATTGCCCCGGCAAGTCCCCTTCTCAGCGGGCGGCGGACCGAACGCCGGCGGTCGCGAGCACGGCGGCCCCCGCCGGCTCGCAGCCCTCGGCTCGCAGCGCTCGCGCCGCCTCGGCCAGAGTCGCGCCGGTCGTGCAGATGTCGTCGACGAGGACCACGACCGCGCCCGCCGGCAACCTCGGCAGCCGGGCCCGGAACGCTCCGCGGA
This sequence comes from uncultured Actinomycetota bacterium, assembly GCA_963703165.1. Classification (GTDB taxonomy): domain Bacteria; phylum Actinomycetota; class Actinomycetes; order Sporichthyales; family Sporichthyaceae; genus JBQTKD01. The sequence goes on along the minus strand of OY969798.1, from coordinate 3,932,721 downwards.
GGTTCGCGGCCCGTTCCGGACCGGACAGCCCGGCCTGGTCCCGCACCCGACGGACGTGGCGCAGCGCCGGCATCACCCGCGCATCCTGGCCGGCGCGCCGCAGCTCACGTGCGGCGGACCCCGCCAACCGGGCCATCGGATCCCTCCCCCGCTGCCGCCGCGCCTCCCGGCGGGCAGGGACCGGGACCAGGAACACCGCCCCCGGCCGCTCCGAGTGCTCGACCAGTGCGGCCACCGCGTCGGCCAAGGCCGCTCCCAGCGGGGAGGAGAGCCCTGCCCGTGCCCGCTCCTTCTGGGCCAGGACCAGCGTCCGGGGCCGCCCGGACCAGTGGGCCACCGCGATCAGGCGGGTGATGCCCGGCGGCGCGCGAAATTCCTTCGGCGGCCCCAGCGTCGCCCGGCAACCCGGGCAGGCCGAGACCCGGGCCCGTGCACCGCACCCGGCGCAGGGCGCGGGCAACAGGAGGTCGACCGCGGCCGGGAGCACGTTCATGGGCGCAGAGTGGCACCCGGGTACGACGAAACGACTCAGCCCGGATAGGCAGCCACGGCACCGGTACCGACCTTGAACCAGCCGCCGCCGGTGCGCAGCCGCCACACCACCTTCTTGCTGGTCGTGGCGATCAGGGGCTGCCCGGCGGCGGCGGTCAGACCGTTGATGTCAGCCAGGGACGGGGCAAGGTCGGAGACCACGCCGCTCAGCGCCAACGAGAAGGGCTGAGGCGTGGCGTCGCGTTGCGCGGCGAGCACCGCGAGGCGATCCGGATCGGCCCATGCGATGTCACGGGGCTGCACGAGCGGATACCCCAACCGGCGCGGCGACCCGACGGTCAACTTCCCGCCGGATCCGGTCACCAGCCCGAGGTAGACCTGGGTGCCCTCGACGGTGTCCAGGACCATGGCCAGGCGCACGCCGTCCGCGGACACCCGCACCCGCTCCACCTGACGGGACACGAACCCGGTGACCGCGACCACGCTCACCTGTCCGTCGGGGGCGATGCGCCGCAGCACCCGCAGTTCGGGATCCCCGTCGAGCACCCAGAGGTTCCCGTCCTGGTCGAAGCTGAGGGATCGCAGGTCGATCCCGCGCAACCGGACGGTGAGCAGCCCCGCGTCCCGCGTCGCCGCGGTCGACAACGTCCGACGGTCCTGCGAGATGCCGGCCAACAGGTTCCCGCCCGGCGCCGCCGCGATCTCGGCGAACTTCACCGTCGGCCCGAACGGGCCCTGCGCCGCGGGCGGACCCAGGAGGTAGGAGACGCCGTCGCGCAGGTAGTACACCGGCGGCGAGGGCGGGCGCAGGTCCGCGGGTTGGTACAGCGTGACGTCCGCGCTGGTGAGCCGGCTGCCGCCGCGACCCCCGAGGGTCACCGGGTTGTCCCCCGCGTTCACCTGGACTGCCGTGATCCCGGGAATATCGGTCAGCGTCATGACGATCTGCGCGAGCATCGTGTCGCGGTCGACGCCCTCGCCCGGCACGGACGGCTCGGTCAGCGAGACCGTCGCCAGACCGGAGGCGATCTCGACGGGCGCGGCGAGAGCGGCACCGACCGGCACCGCACTGCGCACCGCGGGCGCCAGCCAGCGCGAGGGACCACGCAGCAACGCCGTCAGCAGTTCGGTCGGCAGGCCGGGCAGGCGGCGCAGGTGCACCGGGTCCGGCACGAGCACCGGCGAGTGCTCGCCGTCGGCGGGGAAGAACAGGTCGACGGCGGAGTACTCCCGCTCGAAGTCCTGACGCGAGATCAGCAGACCGTCGGGGAGGGAGTCGATGCGCCAGTTGCCCCCTTCGCGGACCAACCCGAACGACGCGACGGCCTGGCGGCCCGGCTCGGCCGCCCGGTACACACCCTGCCCGTCCACGCTGCCCTCGGCAGGCGCGGTCACCTCGAGGCGGTTGCTGTCCCGGGCGGAGATCTTCAGTTGCGTGTGGTCGTAGACGGTGACCCCGACGGTGGCCCGCCAGCGGCCCGAGGCGGGACCGGTCAGGTACTTACGGGCGGTCCGCAGCCCGTCCTCCACGGTGCTGGAGGCCTCCAGGAAGCCGGACACGATCGAGTACACACCGTCGCCGTCACGGGGGCCTTCCGCGAAGACGCGGACCACCTGACCACGAGGCTGTTCGGCGATCGGCGCCTCCCCGATGACCCCGACCTGACCCCGGGCCGGGATCTCCGCGCAGCCGGAAAGCCCGACCAGCAGGACAACTGACGCGGCGACAGAAAGTCGCATCGGTCGGCGCTCACGCATCGCGTACCCCTTGCTCGGCCGGGATCTCGGTGGAGTCCGGGCTCGCGGCACCGGGTACCGCCGGGGTGCGCCGCGGTCCCCGCCGGTCGGCCGGTTCGAGATCCAACGGGGACCCTGCCAGGACCCCGCCGGCCGAGCGCGGCAGCGTGAGCCGGAACTGCGCGCCGATGCGCGGCTCGCCCCAGGCCTGCAACCATCCGCCGTGCAGATGCGCGTCCTGCTGCGCGATCGAGAGCCCCAGGCCCGTCCCACCGCTGCGGCGCTGCCGCGACGGATCGGCGCGCCAGAATCGGTTGAACACCTGGGTCGTCTCGTCCGGGCGCAGCCCGACGCCGTAGTCGCGGACGGTGACGGCGACAGCGTGCTCGTCGGCCCCGACCCGCACCCGGATCTCCCGGCCCTCCCCGTGCTCGAGGGCGTTGATCAGCAGATTGCGCAGCACCCGCTCGATGCGGCGGGTGTCGATGTCCGCCACGCATTCCCGCGTCGGCAGCTCCACGCGGATCGCCGAGTGGTACTGCGTGAGCGCGAGTGGCTCGAACCCGTCGACGACCCGGCGCACGACGTCACGCAGGTCGGTGGGTTCGGCGTCGAGGGCCGCCGCACCGGCGTCGAACCGGGAGATCTCCAGCAGGTCGGTGAGCAGGTCCTCGAACCGGCCGACCTGATCGTGCATCAGTTCCGCGGAGCGGGTGGCCATGGGTGGGAACTCGGCACGGTCGTCGTACAGGACGTCGGCGGCCATCCGGATCGTGGTGAGCGGGGTCCGCAGCTCGTGCGAGACGTCGGACACGAACTGCTGCTGCACCCGCGACAGGTCCTCGAGCTGACCGATCTGGCGCTGCAACGCCGCGGCCATGCCGTTGAACGAGGAGGCCAGTTTGGCCAGGTCGTCCTCACCCTTCTGCACCATCCGCTCGGACAGCTCGCCCGCGGCCAGGCGTTGCGCCACCTGCGCCGCCGACCGGACGGGGCGCACGACGCTGCGGGTCACCAGGAACGCGATGGCCGCCAGCAGGACCAGCAGCGCGACCCCGGCCACGGCGAGACGGGACCTCACCAGCGCCAGGGTCTCCTGCTCGCCGGCCATCGGGAACATGAACCACAACTGGTAGGACCCGGCCCCGGAGACGGTGAACTGCGTGCCGATCGCGAAGGCCGGGTCGTCGGCCGTCTCCGCGCACTGGTCCTCGGCCTGGCCATAACAGAGGGAGACAAAGCGGTCGACGCGCGCGCCGCTGCCGGCGGCCAGCTCGTCGGCCAGGGCCGCGGGCACGCTGGCCGGCAGGACCCCGCCGGTGGCGATGCGCAGCCGGCCGGCGGGCAGGTCCGCGTCGACACCGGGTGCCGGGATCAGCACCAGCTCGTAGAGGCTGGTCGCACCGGCGGCCTGGCGCAGTTCGGTGATCACCTGAGTCAGCAGCTGCCCGACGTTCGCGCGTTGCGGGGTGCCGGCGGCGTCGAGCCGCGCCTGCGCCGCGGCGAACCCGGCCTCGGCCTGCGCCAGCGACGTCGACACCTTGGCGTCGACGAGCCCGTCGCGGACCTCGCGCATCACCAACTGCCCGAGCAGGGCGAGCACGGCGATCGACAGCACGAGGGTCGCGGTGACGACGCGGAGCAGGATCGACCGACGCCAGGCACGGGTCAGGCCACGGAACGTGTGGCCGATCCGCACCCCTGCGGCGCGCAGCGGAGCAAGCACCCCGACGCTGCGGCGCGGCACTCGCTCAGCCCGGCCCGGCCTTGTAGCCGACGCCACGCACGGTCACCACGATCTCGGGGTGCTCGGGGTCGTGCTCGATCTTGGAGCGGAGCCGCTGCACGTGGACGTTCACCAGGCGAGTATCCGCCGCGTGCCGGTAACCCCACACCTGTTCGAGCAACACCTCGCGGGTGAACACCTGCCACGGCTTGCGGGCCAGAGCGACCAACAGGTCGAACTCCAACGGGGTGAGCGGGATCGGCACGCCCGCGCGCTTGACCGAGTGCCCCGCGACGTCGATGTCGAGGTCCGCGATCTGCAACGCCGCCGGAGTGGGCTCCTCCTGGCGGCGCAGCCGGGCGCGGACCCTCGCGACGAGCTCCTTGGGCTTGAACGGCTTCACGACGTAGTCGTCGGCCCCGGACTCCAGCCCGAGCACGACGTCGACGGTGTCCGACTTCGCCGTGAGCATCACGATCGGCACCCCGGACTCGGCGCGGATCGCCCGGCAGACGTCGATCCCGCTGCGGCCGGGCAGCATCAAGTCCAGCAGGACCAGGTCCGGCTTGCGTTCCCGGAATGCCGCCAGCGCGCTCTCACCGTCGCTGCACACGAATGGCTCGAAGCCCTCGGTGCGCAACACGATGGTGAGCATCTCGGCCAGAGCGGTGTCGTCGTCGACCACCAGCACACGCACCTTCATGCGGCCATTTTGTCACCTATAGGTCACCGAGCGCGGGATGCGGGCCGGCCGAACGGCTGATGCGAGTCGATCCGTAGGTACGAAACCAGTTGCGCGCCCGCACGTCTGAGAGGTGACGCCGCCTTCATCGAACCCTTTGTGACCGCTCAGGAGCCCTGGATGTCCCTGCACACCGCCACCACCGTCACCGCCACCCCGCTGGTCATGGCGCCCGCGGGCGGGAGCCGTCGCCTGGTGGGCCCGATGATCGCCGCCGCCCTGGTCGCGGCCGGTGTCGTGGCCGGTCTGGCCCTGCTGAACAGCGGCCCGGGCACCGGCGGGATCGGCGACAACCCGTCGCTCACCGAGCCCGGCTACAAGTCCGGCCAGTTCGGCGACGCCGCCCAGCGGAACGCCAAGATCGAGAAGCTCGGCGGTCGTTCCCTGCCGTGACTCCCGCCGTGATCAGGCCCCGTCGAGGACCTGACGCAGCGTCGTGGCGTTCACCGGCCGCACGACACCGACGTCGGTGATCAACGCGGTCACCAGCTCCGGCGGTGTCACGTCGAATGCCGGGTTCCACGCCGCCGCCCCCACCGGGGCGAGCCTGAACCCGCGCAGCTCGGTGACCTCGTCCGCCGCGCGCTGCTCCACCACGATCGATGCCCCGTCCGGGGTCAGCAGATCGACCGTGGAGACGGGGGCGACGACCATGAACGGGACGCCGTGGTGCGCGCAGGCCACCGCCAACGAGTACGTGCCGACCTTGTTGGCCACCGATCCGTCGGCGGCCACCCGGTCCGCGCCGACCAGCACCAGGTCGACCTGACCCGAGGCGAGCAGCGACGCCGCCGCGGAGTCTGGCAGCACCGAGTACGGCATGCCGTGGCGATGCGCCTCCCAGGCCGTCAGCCGCGCGCCTTGCAGCAGCGGCCGGGTCTCGTCGATCCACAGGTGCGCCAACCGGCCTGCCCGGTGGGCCGCCAGCGCGACCGCGAACGCGCTGCCGGTGCCGCCGCACGCCAACGCCCCGGTGTTGCAGTGCGTCAGGATCCGGGCATTCGCGGGCACTGCGGGCAGCCCGTGGTCGGCCATCCGGGCGCTCGCCTCGTCCTCGCTGCGGTGCAGGTCCCGGGCCGCCAGTAGGGTCGCCGTCGGGTCACCGCCGGATTCGTCGAAGATCGCCAGTGCGTGCGCGACGCCGCGGGCGAGATTGACCGCGGTCGGCCGGGCCGTCGCCAACGCTCGCGCCGCCGCGGGCACGTCATCGCCGCGCGCCGCCGCGAGCGCGACGCCGTACCCGCCGACGATCCCCAGCAACGGGGCCCCACGGATCGCCAACCGTCCGATCGCGTCGAGCACCGCCGGCACGTCGGAGCAACGCAACGAGAACTCCTCGTCCGGCAGGCGGGTCTGATCGAGCAGGACCACCGCCGGCCCGCTCGGGTCCCACTCGATCGCGCGGATGGTCTCGGCCATGACCCGATCCTGGCCCAGCCCACTCCTCGCCGTAGGCACCGGCTCCGCGGTCAATGGCACGATGATCGACATGTCCGGGCCGCCAGAAGACTCCGCGCCCGCGCCGGACCCCGCCCCCGTGACGCCCTGGCCCACCGGCACCTGGGCCCAGGAGCAGCCCCCCGCCTGGGCCGTTCCCTCGGTCTCGGCGTCGCCCCCACCGCCGCCGCCCCCACCGCCGCCGTCCGCGTACCCGACGGCGCCCCCGGCGTACCCCGCCCCGCCTGTCGCGGCGCCGCAGGCCGCCCGGCCCGGGGTCATCCCGCTGCGGCCCCTCGGCTTCGGCGAGATCCTCGACGGCGCCGTCTCCACGATGCGCAAGCACTGGAAGGTGCAGCTGGGGCTGACCGCGGCGGTCGTGGTCGCCATCACCGTCGTGCAGGCGGGCACCAGCTGGATCTGGCTGCGCGACACCGCTGCCTTCGACGCCGACACCCTGACCGGCGACCCGTTCGCCACTGATCCCACCGCGGGCGGCAGTGTCGCGAGCAACTCGGTGCAGCTCATCGGCATGGTCATCGGCCTGCTGGCGCAGACCGTGCTCGCCGGGATGCTCACGGTCGTGGTCGGCCGCGCCGTGCTCGGGCGGGACGTCTCGGCCGGGGAAGCCTGGGCGCAGGTCCGCCCGCGGGTCTGGCGCCTGATCGGCCTCTCGATCCTGGTCCCGGTGATGACCCTCGGGTTGGTCGCTGCCGCGGGGTTGCTCCCGCTTCTCCTGTACGCCCTGGGTCTGGATCAGGTCGCCGCGATCATCCTCGCCTCGGTGTTGTTGGCCGCGGCGATCCCGGCGGCGATCTGGCTGTGGGTGCGCTTCTCGGTCGCGGCGCCCGCGATGATTCTCGAGCGCGCGGGCGTGCGAACCGCGCTGCGGCGCTCGGCCCGGCTGGTGCGGCGCTCCTGGTGGCGGGTGTTCGGGATTCTGCTGCTGATCCAGATCATCGCCCAGTTGTTGGCCTCGGTCCTGGTGCTGCCCTTCGCGCTGCTCGGGCTCGGGCTGGACGAGCTGTGGGTCTCCGGCGAGGCCGGCACCGTCTGGTTCTTCGTCCTGCTGATGATCGGCAGCGCCGTCGGCGGCCTGGTCACCTATCCGTTCACCGCCGGGGTCAGCGCACTGCTCTATGTCGATCTGCGGATGCGCCGCGAGGGTCTCGACCTGGCGTTGGCGCGCTCCGCCGGCACCTCGGGGACACCGTGATCGGCGGGGCCGTCCCGTGGGTGGTGGCCGGCGCCCCGGTGACTCCGGAGGCCGATGCCGCCCGAGCGGCCGCCCGGGCCGAACTGAGCAAACCTCCGTACCAGGCACAGGAGCCGTCGCCGCTGGAGCGACTCAGTTCGTGGATCTGGGATCGCATCACCGATCTGCTCGACAACGCCTCCGGGAACGGCGCCGGAGGGAATCTGGCGACCATCCTGCTGATCGCACTGGCGGTCCTGGCCGTCGTCGTCGTGGCGATCCGGCTCGGCCCGCGGGCGGCGACCCGAGCGAGCGACAGCGCGTTGTTCGCAGAGTCGCAGCACACGGCGGACGAACACCACGCCGCCGCCGACGCGGCCCTGGCCGCCGGCGATCTGCAGACCGCTGTCTACGAACGCTTTCGCGCCCTGGTCCGTGGCTGCGAGGAACGGGGTCTGCTCGTTCCTCGACCGGGCCGCACTGCGGAAGAAGCTGCTCGCAATCTCGCCGAGCAACTGCCCGACGCCGCCGCGGCGGTCCGCTCGGCCGCGACCGCCTTCAGCGAGGTCCGCTACGGCGCCCGCCCGGCCACCGCGGAGCGGCACGCGAGCATCGCCGATGCCGACCGCGCCCTGCGCAGCGCGCGCGTCCCGGAGCAGGCCGGGACCGCATGACCGATCCCGCCCTCGCCCTGGACACCGCCCCCGCCGCCGCGCCGCGGACCGGCCCGCGGCGGGTGTTGCGGAGCCCCCTGGCCTTTCTCGCCGTGCTGCTCGTGCTGACCGTCGGACTCGCTGTGCTGGCGGCCCGCGGCAACCAGGGCCGGCTCGACCCGGACTCCTTCACCCCGCAGGGCTCGCACGCGGTGGCCCAACTGCTGCGCGACAACGACGTCGACGTCGTGGTGACCCGCGACCTGACGGCAACGCGCGCCGCGCTGGGCCCACGACCGGCCCGCGCTCTCGTGGTCACCACACCGGATCTGCTGCCGCCCGACCTGCTGGGCGGCCTGGCCGCAGCCGCCGCGACCACCGTCCTGGTCGAGGCGGGCTCGCCTTCGGTCGCCGCCACGGTGCCGCAACTGGAGCCGGTCGGCGGGCGCAAGGTCTCCGACCGCACTCCGGACTGCGGGCTCCCGATGGCGACCCGCGCGGGTCGGGTGGACATGGGCGGCCTCGGGTACGCACCCGGCCCCGACGCGCAGGCCGGCGCCCAGCCCGCCCCGGAGCTGTGCTTCCGGTCCGACGACGGGGCGAACCTGGCTGTGGTCGGCGGCCGCTACCTGCTCGGAGCGGGCACCCTGCTCACCAACGAGCGGTTGGACCGGCACGGCAACGCGTCGCTCGCGCTGGCGCTGCTCGGGCAACGGTCCACGTTGGTCTGGTACGTGCCCAGCCTCGACGACCCGGCGCTGCACTCAGGCGGACAACGTTCGTTGACGTCGCTGCTGCCCGACGCCCTGAAGCTGGCGGCGCTCCAGCTCGCGATCGGCATGGTGCTGCTCGCCCTGTGGCGGGCGCGGCGGCTCGGCCCGGTGGTCACCGAGCCCTTGCCGGTGGTCGTGCGCGCCGCGGAGTCGACCGAGGGCCTGGCCCGGCTGTACCGAAGGGCGGGTGCCCGGCAGCGGGCCGCGAGCGAACTGCGCGCGGCGGCCGTCCGTCGCCTGGCCCCAGGGTTCGGGATGTCCGCGACCCACGCCGACCCGCGGGCACTGACCGAAGGGTTGAGTGCCCACACCGGGCGGTCGACGGCGGAGATCGGCCAGCTGCTCTACGGCGCGGCCCCGGACACCGACGCGGGCCTGTTGGACCTGGCCGCCGAGTTGGACCTGTTGGAGGACGACGTGCGAACCGACCGGAGGAATCCGCGTGGATGAGCTGGACCTGCAACCCCCGGGCTCCCCGCCGGGCCCGGCGGCGACCGAGGCGGCCCACCGGGCGCTGGTGTCGCTGCGGGCCGAGGTCGCGAAGGCGGTCGTCGGCCAGGATGCCGCCGTCACGGGCTTGGTGATCGCCCTGGTCTGTCGCGGCCACGTGCTGCTCGAGGGCGTGCCCGGCATCGCCAAGACGCTGCTCGCCCGGGCGTTCTGCCGGGCCCTGGACCTGCGTACGACCCGGGTCCAGTTCACCCCGGACCTGATGCCGGGTGACATCACCGGCTCCCTGGTCTACGACAACCGCAGCTCGGAGTTCTCGTTCCGCCCCGGCCCGGTGTTCACCAACCTGCTGCTGGCCGACGAGATCAACCGGACCCCGCCGAAGACTCAGGCCGCCCTGCTGGAGGCCATGGAGGAACGGCAGGTCTCCGTCGACGGGACTCCGCGTCCGCTGCCCGACCCGTTCCTGGTCGCGGCCACGCAGAACCCCGTCGAGTACGAGGGCACCTATCCCCTGCCCGAGGCGCAGCTGGACCGGTTCCTGCTCAAGCTTGTCCTGCCCCTGCCCAGCCGGGCCGAGGAGATCATGGTGCTCGACCGGCACGTCGCCGGCTTCGACCCCCGCGACCTCGCGGCGGCCGGAGTCACCCCGGTCGCGACGGCCACCGACGTCGCCGTCGCCCGCGAGGCCGCCCGGGCGGTGTCGGTGCGCCCGGAACTGGTCGCCTACGTCGTCGACGTCTGCCGCGCGACCCGGGACTCCCCCGCCGTGCGCCTCGGGGTCTCTCCCCGCGGCGCGACCGCGTTGCTGCATGCCGCCCGCGCCTGGGCCTGGCTGTCCGGACGGGACTACGTCGTCCCCGACGACGTGAAGGCCCTCGCCCGACCGGCCCTGCGGCACCGCATCGGCCTGCGCGCCGAGGCCGAGCTGGAGGGCGCGACCACCGACGGGGTGCTCGAGTCCGTGCTGGCCAACGTCGCGGTCCCGCGCTGACTGATGGCGCTGACCGGGCGCACCGCCCTGCTCGCGATCCTCGCGGCCGCCGCCGTCTACGCCGCCGACGCGGGGTGGGCGTTGCTCGTCGTGCAGGGCGTGCTGCTGCTCGGGGTGCTGATCGACCTGGCCCTGGCCGGTCAGGTGAAACGGCTACGGCTGACCCGCGACGGACCGACGTCGACCCGACTCGGTGAGCCGACGGCGCTGACTCTCACGGTCGTCAACTCCGGCCGACGCCGGGTCCGCGGCGTGTTGCGTGACGCCTGGTCACCCAGCGCGGGCGCGGTGGTGACCCGGCATCAGATCAAGCTGTCCCCCGGGACACGCGTCGCGCTGCGCACCGAGCTGCGCCCGACCCGGCGCGGTGACCGCAGCCCGGACCGGGTCACCGTGCGATCCGTCGGGCCGTTGGGTCTGGCCGCCCGGCAGGGCACGCTGCACGCGCCGTGGACGGTGCGGGTGCTGCCGCCCTTCACCAGCCGCAAGCACCTGCCCTCCCGGCTGGACCGGCTGCGCGCGCTGGACGGCCGCAATGCCGCCCGGGTGCGCGGCGCGGGTACCGAGTTCGACTCGCTGCGCGAGTACGTGATCGGCGACGACGTTCGTTCGATCGACTGGCGGGCCACCGCGCGCCGTCAGGAGGTGACCGTCCGGACCTGGCGACCCGAGCGGGACCGGCGGGTGATCATCGTGCTGGACACCGGGCGCACCGCTGCGGCCCGAGTCGGGGACGCCCCGCGCCTGGACGCCGCCATGGATGCCGCCCTGCTGCTCGCCGCGCTGGCCTCCGCCGCCGGCGACCGCGTCGACCTGCTCGCCTACGACCGCCGCGTGCGTGCCGCGGTCACCGGGGTCCCCGCCGCGCGGCTGCTCTCGACGATGGTCTCGGCGCTCGCCCCGGTGCACCCGGAACTGGTGGAGACAGACATGCGCGGCCTCGCGAGCGAGGTGCTGCGCCGCGGCGGTCGGGGCTCGCTGATCGTGCTCATCAGCACCTTGGACCCGGCCCCGGTCACCGCCGGGTTGCTGCCCGTCCTGCCTGCTCTGTCCGGGCGGCACCGGGTGCTGTTGGCCTCGGTGTCCGACACCCGCATCGCGGAACTGGCGACCGGACGCGGGGACCTCGACGCGGTCTACGGGGCGGCTGCCGCCGAGCGAACCTCCGGCCGTCGAGCCGACGTCGCGGCACTGCTCAGCCGCCACGGCGTGGAGGTCGTCGACGCCGATCCGGAGGGCCTGCCCCCGGCATTGGCCGATCGATATCTGGAGCTCAAGGCCGCGGGGCGGTTGTAGCAGGAACCCCCAACCGGTGGGGGGTACGTTACCTGCGCATTAGCTACGGTTTTTCCGCCCCCAGGAGAGGACCCCCAGCATGAGGATCCGCACGTTCGCGTCAGCGGGTATCGCGATCGCGCTGGCCGCCAGCCTCGCCGCCTGCGGAGGGGACGACAAGGAAGCCACAGCCGACCAGGCCACGGGTGACACTCCCCCTGCCGCTGCCGGGGATTCCCCGGGTACCGGCGCGGACGCCTACGACCCGAACGACCAGTTCGCGAACCCGGGCGCGAAGTGCCCCAAGGGTGGCGAGCCGGCGAAGACCATCACCGCGTCGGGCAACACCTTCTGCGCCAAGAGCTACGCCGGCAAGGCCGGCGACACCTGGACGTTCGACAACCCGGACATCGCCACGCACAACGTCGCGAGCGACGACTTCGAGAAGAACCCGGCGAAGTTCAAGTCGGCCGACATCGACCAGGGCACGAAGGGCACCTTCAAGATGCCCAAGAAGACGGGCAAGTACACGATCATCTGCACCTACCACCCCGGCATCATGACCGCAAAGCTCACCCTCAAGTAACACCTGGCGAAAAATCTACGCACATCCGACAATCCGGACCGTGATTCGCTCCGAAAGCTTCGGGGGGTCACAGAAAAGGATTTAGCGATGAATACGAAGCTCGCTGCCGTGGGCGTCACTCTGGCCCTGGCTACCGCTCTGGCCGGGTTCGGTGCCGGCGTCGCCTCTGCCGAGGACGGGCCTGGCGACTCTCCCGGCACCGGGAGCGACGCATACGACCCCAACGACCCATTCGTCCCGGGCGGGAACAAGGTCTCGTCCGCGCCGCCGCAGACGATCGTCATGGCGGATTTCGCCTTCGTGCCGACGAAGATCACCGCGGCACCGGGCGAGGAGTGGACCGAGGACAACCGCGACGTCGCCACGCACAACGTGAGCACGGCGTCCAAGGGCAACGACAAGGGCAAGAACGGCGACATCGCCCCCGACGTCATGTCGGGTCAGAAGGCGAAGTTCAAGATGCCCACGAAGAAGGGCAAGTACAAGGTCGTCTGCTTCTACCACCAGAACATGACGGCCACGATCACCGTCAAGTAGTCGCGCCACGATCACGATCAAGTAGCCCTTCGGCCGAAGGTCGGGCGCAGAACGGCGCCCGGCCGGCATCATCGGCATCGTGGGGGAACCAACTTCGTCTCAGGTGAGTCGCCGCGGACTCCTGCGCGGCGCCGCCGGCATCGCCGGAGGGTTGATCCTGGCCGGCTGTGGCACGACGGCTCGTTCGCTCGGCTCCGACGTCCCGGCGGTGCCGAACACGCCGCTGCCGCAGCCGGCCTCGACCATCACGCCGCTACCGCGCTTCGTCCCCACCCAGACCTCGACGGTCACCTTGACCATGCGCGCGGGGTCCTTCTCGCCCAGAACCCTGGCGGTCGCGCCGGGGACGGTCATCCGCGTCGTGAACGCCGACGGCGAGATGCACAGCCTCATGCCTGCTGAGTACGAGCAACACCAGATGCGCAGCAGCGACGTCGGCCCCGGCAACACCGTGCACATGACGGCACCCGACACCCCGGGCGAGTACAAGTACACCTGCCTGTACCACTCCTGGATCGCCGAAGAGTCGGGGACGATCATCGTCACCCCGGATGCCGCGTCCGCCACGACGCTCAACGAGCAGAACGGCGTGGACACCTCCGGCTCGGACACCGAGCCGATCGCCACCTCCGGGTTCACACCGGGCAACGGCTCCACCAGCAGTCCTACCTCGACCTCGACCCCGCGGTCGACGTCGAGCCCGTCGTCCACACCGACCTCAACGGCCGGCTCGGACGACGAAGACTACGAAGAGGACTGACGCCTGCTCCTAGTAGGAGCGACCGAACAGCACCCGCTTGCCGTACGCCGACGCGGTGCCGCAGCGCACGCACGACCCCTCCTCCGCCGCGCCGTCGCGCGGCACGCACCGAGGGGTTGCCGCGGACGCGGCCTTGATGTCGTCCTCGCACGCCGGGACGCCGCAGTGGAACGCGTTGGCCCAGCCCGTGGAGACCGCGGTCTCGAAGGCATCCCAGGCGTCGACCGTGGTGGTGTTCTCGTCACGGAAGCTCGTCGCGCGTTCCAACAGGAACGTCTGGAAGTCCTCCAGCCGCCCGGGCAGCGTCGCCGCCAGGCCGTCGAGGGGCACGGTCTCCTTCTCTTCCTTGCCGAGGCGGTGGGCGATGATCGCGACACCCGCCTCGAGGTCACGCGGGCCGAGTTCGATGCGCAACGGGACGCCGCGCATCTCCCAGTCGTTGAACTTGAACCCGGGCGCCACCTTCGGGCGGTCGTCGACCTTCACCCGCACCCCGAGCAACTTGCACTCGGCGACGATCTTGTCGACCGCGGCGTTCACCTCGACCATCGCGTCGCCGCGACCGACCGGGACGATGACGACCTGGAAGGGCGCCAGGCGCGGCGGCATCACGAGGCCCTTGTCGTCGCCGTGGGCCATGATGATCGCGCCGATCATGCGCGTGGACATGCCCCAGGACGTGGTGTGGCAATACTGCTGGCCACCTGACGAGGCGTCAGCGTATTTGATGTCGAAGGCCTTGGCGAAGTTCGTGCCCATGTAGTGCGACGTGCCCGACTGCAGCGCCTTTCCGTCGCGCATCATGCCTTCGATCGTGTAAGTCCGCAGCGCACCGGCGAAGCGCTCGCCCGGGGTCTTCTCCCCCACTACCACCGGGATCGCGGCCAGGTCGCGGGCGACCTCCTCGTAGACCCCGACCATCGCCAAGGTCTCGCGCATCGCGTCGTCCTCGTCGGCGTGGGCGGTGTGGCCCTCCTGCCAGAGGAACTCCGTGGTCCGCAGGAACATGCGCGGGCGGAGCTCCCAGCGCACGACGTTGGCCCACTGGTTGAGCAGCATCGGCAGATCGCGGTGCGAGGCGATCCACTTCGACATCATCTCGCCGATGATCGTCTCGGAGGTCGGCCGGACGATCAGCGGTTCCTCGAGCTCCTTGCCGCCGGCGTGCGTCACCACGGCGAGCTCGGGGGCGAAGCCCTCGACGTGCTCGGCCTCGCGCTTGAGGTAGCTCTCCGGGATGAACATCGGGAAGTAGCAGTTCTCGTGCCCGGTGTCCTTGATCCGCTGGTCCAACGCGCCCGAGAGCAATTCCCACAGCCGGTACCCGTAGGGGCGGATGACCATGGTGCCCTTCACCGGGCCCCGGTCCACGAGCTGCGCGCGGGTGACCACGTCGTTGTACCAGCCCGAGAAGTCCTCGCTCTGCGGGGTGACCGCCTTTTCGTCCTTAGCCATGGCAGAACCCTATTGGGCCGGCGTGTGCGCGCCTGTTGGACTTTCGCGACGCTCCGGGCGAACGTAGGACGCAACATCCTTGGGGGAGGACCATCGTGTCGCAACTGCGTCCATTTGCTCTGGCCGTCGCCGGTATGGCGATGACCGCCTTGCTGATCCCGCTCACCGCGCATCCCGCGCGCGCGGACGTCCCACCGCCGCGCGTCGAGCCGGGGGGTATGCCCTACGGCACCTGCTCGGTGGCCAACACGTTGGCGTCGTCCCAGGACAATCCCTGCAAGGAGGAGAAGTCCAAGTGGGACGACGACAAGGACGACAAGTGGGACGAGAAGGAGAAGGACGAGAAGTCTGGCTTCCCGTTCAACGATGACGACGGCGAGGGTGGCGACGACTGACGCCCCCCGGCACGAGTTGACGCGGGCAGCAACGAGAACTGAACGTTTTCGTGGCTGTCCGCGTCCTGTGTGTAAGGGCACCGTCGGGGTGCCGATCCTGGGGAGGTAGCCGTGTCCGCAGCTCGTCTGGCCGCACGTGCCGTCATGGTGTCCGCGCTCGGTTTCACGCTCGTGCCCGTGCTGGGGGCCAACCCCGCGTACGCGTGTTCCTGCATCCAGAGCAACGAGCAGGAGAACCTCGAGCGGGCCGACGTCGTGTTCAAGGGCACGATGGACGACGTCGAGGCCACCAACGACCAGTTCGGCGAGCGGGTGTTCGTGTTCACCCCGTCGAAGACGTACAAGGGCAAGACCAGTAAGCCGCAGTACGTCTCGACGGCGGGCAACAGCGCCGCCTGCGGCGTGGACCTGACCGGCGGCGGTCCGTTCCTGGTGTTCGCCAACAAGTCCGACGACGCCGACTCCAAGGCCGACCTGAGCACGAGCCTGTGCAGCGGCACCCGCGAGATCAAGGCCGGCGAGGAGCCTGACTTCAAGGTCAACCAGGCCACCAAGGTCGACGAAGGCCCCAGCGAGCCCACTCCCCCGGTGTCCGCCGAGGAGCCGAAGGGCCGCACCAGCCAGGGCAGCACCGGCGGCGGCTCGGATCCCGTCGCCCCACCGTGCTGCAAGCCGATGGTCGACCCGCAGGGCGACTCTGTGGACGGCCCGTCCGCGCCCGACGCCAACCCGAACGAGCCCCGCACCGACGAGGCACCCATCGGCGCACCGATGCCCGCCGAGGACATGCCGCTGA
The DNA here is from genome assembly GCA_963703165.1 of uncultured Actinomycetota bacterium. Lineage (GTDB taxonomy): Bacteria > Actinomycetota > Actinomycetes > Sporichthyales > Sporichthyaceae > JBQTKD01. The sequence continues at coordinate 3,916,718 of OY969798.1, read as the reverse complement.
TGCTCCAGACCACCGCCGTCGCCACCGACTCGGCCGCCGCGGCTGAGTCGGCCCAGGCCGCGGGCGCCTCCGACGATGCATCAAGCTGGCTGCCGCTCCTCGGCGCGCTCGCCGCCGTCGGCGCGGCCGCCGGTGGCACCGGCTGGGCCGTGCGCCGCCGCCGCACCAACTGATTTGATCCGCCTATGACAACCGTGGGCACGGTGACCCGCCCGCAGCGGGTGTCGACCTCGTCGTCCAGCGCGAGCTGCGGCCTGAGCCTGTCCGGTCAGGGTCCCTTCCTCGTCTTCGCGTACAAGCGCAGCGCCGAGGACCGCAAGCAGGACGGTGCCGGCGCACCGCGGTTGTCGGCGAGCAGCTGCGGCGGCTCTCGAGAGGTCGGCGCCAAGGAGAAGCTGCCCTTCGGCCCTGGCCGTCCGGTGAAGCCGGCGAAGCAGACGCACACCCACGGCTGACGAACGTTCCGGCGCTGCGGTGCGTCCTTCTTCTTGAAGCACCCACCCAAGCCCGGAGGTTCCCTGTGGCAGTCGCGAAGTTGGCCGTACGCGCCGTCCTGGTCTCCGCGTTGAGCGTGACGCTGGTGCCCGTCCTCGGCGCGAACCCGGCGTTCGCCTGCAGCTGTGCCCAGGCCCCAGACAACGAGCACTTCGAGCGGGCCGACGTCGTGTTCAAGGGGACGATCCGCACGACCACTCCCCCGACGGCCGAACAGCAGCAACGGGGTGGCAGTGCCGCGCCGGTGACGTACGAGTTCCTGCCGACCCGGGCGTACAAGGGCACGGTCACCAGCCCCGTGCTGGTATCCAGCGCCTCCTCCGGCGCGAGCTGCGGCGTCGAGATGTCGGGCGAAGGCCCGTTCCTGGTGTTCGCTCGCAAGGTCGAGAAGAACACCGTCCGGACCAGCGACGCCGGCCTGCAAGCGAGCCTGTGCGGCGGCACGCACGAACTCGGGCCGAAGGAGAAGGTCCCGTTCGGGCCTGGCCGCGCCGTAACGGCCCCCGCCGAGGCATCGCCGTCCCCGAAGCCCACTGCCACGATGACGCCGGCTCGTTCGCAGAGCGCAGTTCCGGCAGGCATGGCGCTGCCCCTCGTGGGCGGTCTCGTCGCCGTGATGCTCGGCGCGGCCGCATGGGCAACCCGCACCTCGCCCAGCATCGGCAGCCGCAAGAACTGAGCCTGCGTCACTCCCAGGGGTCGGGTTCCGGGAAGGTGATCGGAACCAGCAGGCCCTGTTGGAGTTTCCAGTAGTCGTTCGTTCGGGGTTCGCCGGTGGAGTCCACCCATGGCGGAGGTATGAACTCCGGGATCCCGTAACGATCGAGGCGCACGGTCCACCCGTGGTGATGCACGTCGAAATGGTGCCGATCGCAGAGGAGAACGCCGTTCTCCTCCGATGTTTCGCCGTGGTCCCTTGTCCAGTGTTTGCGGTGGTGCGCGACGCAGTCATGGGCGGGGACATCGCATCCGGGGAAGGTGCATCCGGTGTCGCGGGCGACGATCGCGGCCCAGATCGCCGGGGGCCAGATCCGGGTGGTCCGCCCGACCGAGAGTGGTTTGCCGTGCGGGTCGAGGTGGATCGGGGTGATGTCGGCGTCGCACAGGTAGCGCTGCAGGGTCGCCAGACTGATTGCCCCGCCGGTCGCGAGTGCTGCCTTCGCGGCGCCGTCGAGACCCTTGAGTGCCTCGGCGGTGGCGGTGATATGGATCTGGGGGCGACGTCCGCAGCTGGTGGGGAGTTTCCCGTGCCTGAGTTCGCTGCCGAAGATGTGCACCATCGCGTCGGCCCGACGTTGTGCGGGGGTCCGGGGGTCGGTCCCACCGTTGGGCTGTGGCTTCGGGGCGTCCAGGGCGCCGATCGCGGTCTTGGCGGCGGCGATGTTGTCCACGCGGTCGCGCCAGGTGATCGACGCGGTGCCGTCGTGGTGGTCGCGGTACTGGACGCTGCGGACGCGTCCGGCTTCCTCGTCGTCCTTGAGCTTCCCGTCCGGGTCCGCTGCGTCCTGCAGCGCTTGCCCGACCTTGCGCAGGTCGTCGGCGTTGAGTTCGGCGGCCTTCTGCAGCAGGAGGTCGCGGGCGAACTCGCGGTGCTCGGTCGAGGTCTTGGGCGGGAGCTTGTCCAGGGCCTTCACGGTGACCCGGAACTGGTCCCAGTTCAGGGCGCCTGAGGCCAACGCCGCACCGACGGCAGCGTGCTGGCCTTTCGGCGTGCAGGCCACAGCCAGCTTCGCAGTGACTCCCGAAGCGCCGACGGTCTCGCGCAGGCGGTGGCGCAGCCAGGACCGGGTGTTCAGGCCCCCTGCCTCTACGGCGATGCCGCGTTCGGTGAACTGGGCGACCGAGGCCAGGTGCGCGTACTGCATCCGCCCGCGCACGCGGTGGGTGCGCTCGACCAGGGCCGTCATCTCGGCATCGGAAGACCGCCACCCCTCGCCCTCGACGGCTGCGAGGTAGCCGTCAATGGCTGCCTCGAGCACGTCGAAGGCGACCACGGCCGGGGAGGCCGTGAGCTCGATTCCGTCGTTGTTCACACTCAGAACTCTAGAGAGGACCACCGACAGTTTCGGCCCGGAATCGGGCCTCCAACGAAAGGGATTTCCTCTATTTTCCAGGGATCCTGACGCTCTGTCATCTCTTCGAACAGCAACCACAACGGGCACCCCAGGCACACGTCGCGCCCACCCACGAGAGCACCCGAACAGCACCCCAGACCCCAACGACCACTCCTCCGATGCCTTTCCGAATACCGTCGTGAAAGGTTGAACCCGTGAGCCCCACATCCGCCGACCTGCTGATCCTCGGCGCCGGCCCCGCAGGCCTGGCCGCCGCCTGGCGCGCAGCCCGCACCGGAAGATCAGTGATCGTCCTCGAAGCCGCCCCTCGCGTCGGCGGCATGGCCGCAAGCTTCGAGGTCGCCGGCATCCGAGTCGACGTAGGCAGCCACCGCCTGCACCCCGCGACCCCGCCGCACCTGCTCGCCGACCTCAAAGACACTGCTCGGCAACGACCTCCAAACCCGCCCCCGCAACGGGCGACTGCGCGTCGGCAACGACTGGGTCGGCTTCCCGCTCAAACCCGTCGAGCTCGCCCGCGCCCTCCCGCCACGACTGCTGGCCGGCATGGCAAGGGACGCCATCACCGGTCCCCTGCGCAAGCCGCAGCAGGACACCTTCGCCGAGGTACTGAAAGCCGGCCTCGGCCCCGCGCTGTACGAAGCCCTCTACGCCCCCTACGCCCGCAAAGCTCTGGGGCCTGGACGGCGACGAGATCGACGGCGAGCAGGCACGACGACGCGTCACCGCGGACACCCCGTGGAAGGTGCTCGCCAAGATGCTGCGCCGCAACCGCAGGGGCGCCGGGCACTCCGTCCCCGGCCAGGGTCGCGTCTTCTTCTACCCCCGCCGCGGGTTCGGTCAGATCGTCGACGCGCTCGCCCAGGCCGGGACCGACGCGGGCGCCGACCTGCGCACCGGAGTCACCGTCACCAACGTGCTGACCGACCCGACGAACCCCAGCGTCCTGACCGCCGACGGCACCAAGCTGACTGCTCGTCATATCTTCTCGACGCTGCCCATCACCCGCCTCGCCCAGCTCACCGACCCCGCCGCGCCCGCCGAGCAGCTCGCCGCCGCCCAGGAGCTCACCTTCCGCGCGATGACGCTGGCCTACGTCGTCCACGAGGGCGGCCGGTGGACCGACTACGACGCCCACTACCTGCCCGGACAGCAGACCCCGATCACCCGCATCTCGGAACCCGCGAACTACCGCACCAGCAAGGACGACCCCACCGACCACACCGTGCTCTGCGCCGAACTGCCCTGCGACCCGGATGACCGGTGGCACACCGCGACGCCGGAAGAGCTCGGCGCCGCCGTCACCGAGATCGCGCAGCGCACCGGACTACCCGTACCGAACATCGCCCACGTCGAGGCGCTGCGGCTGCGCACGGTCTACCCGATCTACCGCCTCGGCTACGCCGCGCGCCTCGCACCGCTCGACGCCTGGGCCCGCGATCTGCGCGGCGTCACCACGTTCGGGCGCCTCGGACTGTTCGCCCACGACAACACCCACCACGCGCTGGCAATGGCCTACGACGCGGTCGACGCGCTACGCCCGGACGGCTTCGACCACACCGCCTGGGCCGCGGCCCGGGCCCGGTTCGACGCTCACGTCGTCGAGGACTGAACCGCGGTCGTTCAGCTCGCGGTGCACCGCCGGGATCACCTTTCGCAGGTAGCGACCGAGCCGCACGAACGAGGACCCCGAGGTCCGGAACGCGTAGGTGATCGGCACCTCGTGGTAGCCGTAACCCTTGGCCAGCAGGTCGAGGGTGAGGACCTGCGCGTAGTTGTAGTCGTGCACGATCTCGGCCTCGCAAGCGGCGCGCGCCGAGAAGGCCCGATACCCGCTCTGACCATCCGTCAGGTCCGAGCGTCGGGTCAACCAACGGACCCAGCGGGTCAGCACCAGATTCCCTACCCGACGGTGCGGACGCATGTGCTCGATCCGACCCGCGAACCGCGAACCGATGACGTAGTCGGCGGTCCCGGCCAGCACCGGTGCGGCCAGCAGGCCGAGTTCCTCCGGGGAGTACTCCAGGTCCGCGTCGAGATAGACCACGGCGGCCGGCGACAACGCGCTCGCCTCCCGCAGCGCCGTCCGGACCGCGGCGCCCAGGCCTTGGTTGCGCGAGTGAGCGATCACCGTCGCCCCGGCGGCGGCGGCCAGGGCCGCGCTGTCGTCGCTGGAGCCGTCGTCGACCACCAGGCATCGCACCGGGCGGTCGTCCACGCGAGACGGCAGCCGCCGCACGACCTCCGCGATCGTCTGCTCCTCGTTGTGGACCGGGACTACCGCAATCACCGGTGCGTCGGGCGCGACTGGCAGCGGGGCGGGGCGGGCGGGCAACTGCTTGGGCAGGCGGAAGCGGACCGGACGACGGGCGGGACGTCGATCTGCGGCGGCGCGGCCGAGGTAGGCCGGACCCGGCCACCACAGCGCCGGGAGGCCGAGGGCGAAGGAGTAGACGGTCTTCACCGCGTGGGTCGCCAGGGCGATCGCCAGGCCGGTCGCGGCGGGCACGCCGAGAGCGGCGAGGGCGGCGGTCGCTGCCGCCTCGTAGGAGCCGATCCCACCCGGGGTCACGGCGAGGGTCTGCGCCGCCACCGCGACCGCGGTCACCGCGATGGCCTCGTGGTAGTTCAGGTCGACGCCGGCCGCGTTGGCCACCTGCCACACGAGCGCGGCCTCGAGCACCCAGGCCGCGAACACCGTCACGGCGACCACGAGGAGCGGAACGCGAACCCCGGACGACGGACGACGCGCGGCCCACCGGCGCAGGCCGAGGAGCCCACCCACCGCGGCAGCCCCGGCGAGCGCGGTGAGCAACCAGGCCCACCCGCCGACCAGATCGACGGCCAACCCGGGCACGGCCAACAGCGCCAGCAGTCCGACCGACCCGATGTCGGCCAGCCGCAGGGTGACGGTGGTCGCGGTCACCGGTCCGGCCGGCAGGTCCGTGCGTCGCAGCACCGAGGTGACCCGCAGAGCCTCCCCCAGCCGGAGTGGCAGCACGTGATTACCGAGCAGCGAGACGTGCAGCGCGGCCCAGGCCTGCCCGAAACTCAAGCCCGGCAGCACCCGGGTCCACGCCCAGGCCCGCAGCCCGAAAGCGAGGGCGTAGGCCAACAGCGCGAGCGCGACCCCGAACGGGGCCCCGATCAGGGCGTGCCAGGTGTCGGCGAGAACGTCGGCCTCGGCAACCTGGACGAGATAGGCGATCGAGAGCGCGAGGACGAGCAGCCCCAAGAAAGTCCTGGTCAGCCGCATGCCCACGACGCCAGCTTTTCACGGGCTATGACCCGACATGTCCAAGGGAAGGCTAACCTTGTGCCGCCCGAGACAGCGGTGGCTGCCGTTGTCCGTCGGGGCTCACGGAGGTACGTGCATGACGGTGGTGGTGACCGGCTCGGCCGGGTTCCTCGGTCGCGCCGTCGTCGCACGCCTGCTCACCGAAGGCCACCAGGTGCTCGGGATCGACCGACGCCCCGCCCCCGTGCAGGGCCCCGGTCACCGCGAACTCTGCGCCGACCTGCTCGAGGCCGACGATCGCGTGACCACCGCGCTGCGCGGCGCCGAAGGCGTGCTGCATCTCGCGGGTTGTCCCGGAGTGCGCGACAACCGCCCGGACATCGCCTGGCACCGCCATCGCGACAACGTCCTCGCCACCGCCGCGGTCCTCGCCGGCGTGGGCCGCGACGTGCCTCTGCTGGTCGCCACGTCGTCCTCCGTCTACGGCGGAGCGAACGAGGGGCGACCGTGCCACGAGGGTGATCCGCTGCGTCCGCGCGGCGGCTACGCCCGCAGCAAGGCGCTGGTCGAGGCGATGTGCCAGGCGCACAACACGGCCGGGGGTTGCGTGGTGCTGGCGCGCCCGTTCACCGTCGCCGGAGAGGGACAGCGCGCCGACATGGCCCTCGCGATCTGGATCGACGCGGCCCGGAAGGGTCGGCCGCTGCGTGTGCTCGGGAGCCCCGACCGCACCCGGGACATCACCGACGTCCGCGACGCCGCCCGCGCCTTCGTCGACCTGCTCGAGGTCGGCGTGCCAGGGGTGGTGAATGTCGGCACGGGGCTGGGTCACTCGCTCGCGGAGATGATCGCCGCTGTCGGCACGGGACTCGGGGTCGAGGTGCGCATCGAGATCGAGCCCGCCGATCACATCGAGGTCCGCGACACCCTCGCCGACACCACCCGACTGCGCGACCTCATCGGTTGGGTCCCCAGCACCGACCTCACCGAGGTCATCACTCGGCAGATCGCGGCGGAACTCGCGTTCTCCGAACTCGCGTCGGCCTGACAGTCCTCAGCCGACGACGGGACGCAGGTCCCCCGTGGCCTGGCGATCCGCGTCGCCGGTGTGCCCCGAGAGGGCCGCGGTCCTGCCCGGTCCGAACACGTAGAGCAGGAACAGCGCCTCGGCCACCACGCCGATGCCCACCCGCAGCGGCGTCGGCCAGCCCGAGCCGGTCACGAAGCCCTCGATGACGCCGGAGACGGCGAGCACCACGACAAGCCCCAGTGCGACGGCCATGGCCGCGCGCCCGGTCTCGGCCAATGCCTCCGAGCGGCTCCGTGGACCGGGGTCGATCCACGCCCACCCGACGCGCAACCCGACGCCGCAGGCGACGAACACGGCGGTGAGTTCGAGCAAGCCGTGCGGCAGAAGCAGGCCCAGGAAGGTGTCGAGCCGACCGGCCTCGGTCATCAGCCCGATGGCGACCCCGACGTTGGCGGCGTTCATCCAGATCACGAACAACACCGGCACGATCGCGATGCCGAGGGTGACCCCCATGGCCGCGACCCACGCGTTGTTGGTCCACACCTGCGCCGCGAACGAGCTCGAGCCGTACTCGGAGTAGTAGGACTCGAAACTGCCACCGGGCCGGGTGAGCTCGGCGTACTCCTCCGGGGACGCGGCTGCGGCCTGCACCTGCGGGTTGCTCGCGACCCACACGGCCATCCCGGCGGTGATCGCCAGGAACACCGCCGCCACCCCGGCCCACCAACGCCAGGCGAGGTAGAGCGCGGCGGGGAACCGGCGGCGGAAGAAGTCGGCGACGTCGCGCCGAGCGGGAGTGCCGGAGCCGGTCACCGCGGACCGGGCCCGGGCGACGAGCCCGGACAGCCGGCCGAGCAGCGCCGGGTCCGGGGCGGCCGAGGTCAGGATCGACAGGTGCGTCGCGGTCCGTTGGTACAGCTCGACGAGCTCCTCGGCCTCGTCGCCGGACAGCCCACTCGCGCGGCCGAGCAGCGACTCGAGCCGATCCCAGTCGCGGCCGTGCACGGCGATGAACGCATCGATGTCCACTGCCGCACCTCCCCCGCGCTCCGGCCTCCGAGGTTACGCGTGGGGCAGACTGCTGGGCATGACCTACCCGCAGCCCGGCGCCCCGACGGGCTGGTATCAGCCGCCGGCGCCGCAGGACGTGGTGGTCGGGGAGGCCGTTGCGCTGCATCTGCGGCTGGCCAAGCTGCCCAGTCGGGCGTTGGCGCTGCTGGTGGACCTGGTGTGCCTGGCCCTGGTGCTGCTGCTGGTCGGAGGCGTGGTGGGCGCGGTCGCCGCGGAGGCCGACGACGCGCTGGCCGCCGCGTTGGTGCTCGGGACCGTCGTGCTCGTGGTGATCGGCTGGCCGGTGACGTGGGAGACGCTCACCCGCGGGCGCACGCCCGGGAAGATGCTGATGGGCCTGCGGGTGGTCCGCGACGATGGCGGCCCGATCCGCTTCCGGCAGGCGTTCACCCGGGCCCTGGCCGGCGTCTTCATCGACTTCAACCCGCTGCTGCTCGGCGGGGTCGCGGTGATCGTGTCGCTGTGCTCGACCAAGGGCAAGCGCGTCGGGGACCTGATGGCCGGGACCGTCGTCGTGCGCGAACGTGTCCCGCGGACCGTGACGCCGTACGTCGTCGTGCCCCCTCCACTCGGGCAGTGGGCGGCCGAGCTCCCGGTGACCCGCGTGCCGGACCAGCTGGCGCTGCAGGCCCGACAGGTGCTGGCTCGCCGCGACGAACTCGACCCGGTGCAGGCGCAGTACTGGACCTCGCGCCTCGCCCAGGAACTGCTCACCGAACTCGGCGCGGTCCCGCCCCACGGTTCGGACCCGGTGACGGTGCTGGCAGCGATCCTCACCGAGCGGCGCAACCGCGAACTCGCCCGCGCCGGGTGGGCCCCGGGTCCGGTCCCGGATCAGAGCTGGGGCGACCCCGCGCAGGGGTGGTCCGCCCCGCCGCGTCTGGCCCCGACCCCCTCCTATGGGGGTGGCTGGCAGCCCGCGCCGCAGCCGCCCCAGGCGCCGCAGTACGCGCAGCCGACGCAGTACCCACCGGCTCCCCCACCGGCTCCCCCACCGGCACCTCCGCCAGCACCTCCACCAGCACCTCCGCAGGCTCCCCCGCCGCAGGAGCCGCCAGCCGATGACAGCCCGTTCCACGCTCCACGCTGAGCGCAACGATCATCCGTTCGGCCCGTTCCGGCCGACGAACGTCCGATTCCTCCCTGTGCGCGGAGCCACTTTCTCCGTCGCGCCGTCGAAGTACACATCGGCGCAAGTGGGGCAGGGAGCAGAAGATGGTCAGTCACGTATGCGACTCGAACGGCATGAGCGAGGCATCGCTGGAGGCGATGTCCATCGCTGAGCTTGCCGAGCTGCTGTTCTGCAGCACGCTGCAGCCGTCGCAGGGTTGCGACCCGGCTGCCGTCGACGCCGCTCTGGCACAGAGCCTGCGCGTGCACCACGGCCAGGTCCGTGAGTGCGCCGAGGAGCTCGCCGCCAGTTACGGCAAGGACCCCGAGGTGACCTGCCTGCGCATGCGCTGGGCACGTTCGGTGGTCAGCCAGGCATTCGGCCAGCGCGTCGCCGCCGGCTGACCGAGCTTGCCGTGCGAGCACGACTCCTTCCGCTCGTCGGGCTGCTCGCAGCACTGACCGCGTGCGGCGCGACCGCACCCGGGTCCCCCGACGCCACCGACCAGGTCGACGCCACCGGCGCACCGACCGCCGCCGCGACGAAGCTCAGCTCGAGCGAGGCCAAGCGCGTCGCCAGGACCGTGGCGCCCGCCCGCAAGGAATTCTCCGGCTACCGCGACGCGACGCTCCCGCCGCTCGAACTCGACGACCCGACCATCAAGGACGCGAACAAGTGTCTGCAGGTCAAGCCCGCCTACCTGGCGCGCGCTGACCGCTCCGTGTTCGTGAAGGGCAAGCACTCCCTGCTCGTCCAGGCCGACGTGTACACCTCCGCGGCCGAGGCCGAGAAGTTCATCGACGCGCTGCGGTCTCGCGGCTCGCACTGCCTGCAGGAAACCGCACGGGTGGACCGCTCCCTGACCACGGTGGACTACGACTCGGAGAAGGTCTCCGTCGCGGGCAGCACCGATGCGCTGGCGTGGTGGGCCGACTCGACCAACAAGGTCGGCAAGGTCGGCCGGAAGGTCGTCATCCACACCACGACCTACGTCATCCAGGCACGCGTCGGACAGACCGTGATCCTCGTCAGCAGCAACCGCTACGGCTCCTCGAAGGTCAGCCGTTCCCAGGCCGTCCACACCGCCGAGAAAGCCGTCGCCCGCGTCCTCGCCGCAGGGAAATAAACCCGTACGTCCGACGAATAGCGTCCGGTGGGCCCCGCAACGTCGGACGCAACGAGAAAAGGGCGACACCGGAGTCCGGCGCCGCCCCTCGCTACGGGTGACTCAGTAGCGGTACATCTCCGGCTTGTACGGGCCCTCGACCGGGACGCCGATGTAGCCGGCCTGCTCCTCGGTGAGGACGGTCAGCTTCACGCCGAGGGCGTCGAGGTGCAGACGCGCGACCTTCTCGTCGAGGTGCTTCGGGAGCACGTACACGCCGAGGGGGTACTCGGCGGTCTTGGTGAAGAGTTCGATCTGCGCGATGACCTGGTTGGTGAACGAGTTCGACATGACGAAGCTCGGGTGGCCGGTGGCGCAGCCCAGGTTCATCAGGCGACCCTCGGCGAGCACCAGGATCGAGTGACCGTCGGGAAAGACCCACTCGTCGACCTGCGGCTTGATGTTGATCCGCGTGATGCCCGGGGTCTTCTGCAGGCCGGCCATGTCGATCTCGTTGTCGAAGTGGCCGATGTTGGACACGATCGCCTGGTGCTTCATCTTCGCCATGTGGTCGGCGGTGATGATCATGAAGTTGCCGGTGGTGGTGACGAAGATGTCGACGGAGCCGACGACGTCGTCGAGGGTGGCGACCTGGAAGCCGTCCATCGAGGCCTGCAGGGCGCAGATCGGGTCGATCTCCGTGACGATGACGCGAGCACCCTGGCCACGGAGCGCGTCCGCGCAGCCCTTGCCGACGTCGCCGTAACCCGCGACGAGCGCGGTCTTGCCGGCGATCAGGACGTCGGTGGCACGGTTCAGTCCGTCGATGACCGAGTGGCGGCAGCCGTACTTGTTGTCGAACTTCGACTTGGTGACCGAGTCGTTGACGTTGATGGCCGGGAAGAGCAGGGCGCCGGCCTTGAACATCTCGTACAGGCGATGGACACCGGTGGTGGTCTCCTCGGTGACGCCCTTGATCTCCTGGCCGACGTTCGTCCAGCGGCGGTTGTCCTCGACGATTGAGCGGTTCAGCAGCTCGAGAACGACCTTGAACTCTTCGTTGTCGGTGGAGTCCGGCGACGGAACGGCGCCGGCCTTCTCGAACTCGGTGCCCTTGTGGACGAGCATCGTGGCGTCGCCACCGTCGTCGAGGATCATGTTCGGGCCCGCGTGCCCGGAGGCGGCCGGCCAGCGCAGCGCCTTCTCCGTGCACCACCAGTACTCCTCCAGCGTCTCGCCCTTCCAGGCGTAGACGGGGGTACCGGTGGGGGCCTCGACAGTGCCGTTCTTGCCGACGACGACGGCGGCGGCGGCGTGGTCCTGGGTCGAGAAGATGTTGCAGGAGACCCAGCGCACGTCGGCGCCGAGGTCGACCAGGGTCTCAATGAGCACCGCGGTCTGGATCGTCATGTGCAGCGAGCCCATGATGCGGGCACCCGCGAGGGGCTGTGCGGCGGCGTACTCCTTGCGCACCGCCATCAGTCCCGGCATCTCGTGCTCGGCCAGCCGGATCTCCTTGCGACCGAACTCAGCGAGGGAGAGGTCGGCGACCTTGAAGTCTTCGGCGGTCAGAACAGGACGGCTCATCGGTACGTACTCCTCGACTACAGCGCCGCTCTGCTGCGGCGCGCATACACACGATCGCGGGCGGACTGCCCGGTGCTGGGGACAGTCTTGCCGATGCGATCCGCAGATGACGCCTAAGGCGTCGGAGTTGCCGCAGGAGATGTGTTCGGCAGCACATCTTCCTCGGTCTCCGGCGCGACCATCCCGGCGTTCGGATCGGCGAAGGTCGCCTCCGGGTTGGCCGTGGCGGAGGGCGTCGGCTTGGGCTTGGCGGTCGGGTCGTAGTTGATGACCAGGTCCCCGTCGTCGGCCGCGTTCTTGGCCGCACGCTCGGCGTCGGACAGGTCGGAGGCCTTCTTGCCGGCCAGCATCGGGACCATCTGCGGCACGATCTGGTCCAGCAGCCACGGGATCGACGTCGGGCTCGCGTAGTACGCCGCCTCGGCCAGGCCCGGGCCGAGTTCGAGGACTCGGCCCTTCTTCACCGCGCTGAGGTTCTGGTACGCGCCGGTCTTCTTCAGGCGGTCCATCGCCGCGACCCCGTCGTTGCCGACCACGAAGATCAGCATGTCGACGCCGTTGAGGTAGCCGAGACCACCCGTGGACAGGTCCACGTTGTAGATGGCACGGCGGAACGCCTTGCCACTGGGGCTGGTCACCGATTCGATCTGGCGCGGGAACGTCATGCGCAGCGAAGTGAAGATCCGCGAGAGCGGCGCGTACGGGTTGATGATGCGGAACTGCCCGTCAGGGCCGGGCGCGGCGACGGCGATCTTCGCGTCGCGGAACTCCGGGTTCTTGTCCAGCACCGAGGCGAAGCGGTCCTGGGTCTGCTGGACCAGGTTCGCGGCGGCCGCGGGACGCCCGAAGACGGCACCGACCGCGGTCGTCTCCTCCTGCCACGAGGAGAAGTAGTCCCGGCCGTCGGCGGAGACGCCGGTGACGGTCGGGGCGATCTCCTTGAGCTTGAGGTAGTCCTCCAGCGTCAGACCGGAGAACAACGCCAGGATGATGTCCGGCTTCTGGGCCTTGATCGCTTCGAGGTCGTAGACCTCTTTCCAGATCGGGGTGTTCGTCGCCTGCGGGAATTCGGTGCGCAGGATCGGACCGTCGTCGCTGGGGTACACCCGCCCGTTCTTCGGGTCGCGGACGTCGGCGATGACCACCTGGTACGGACCGGCCTTGGCGTCCGGGGACAACCAGGGCGAGGCCGTCCACGGCGTCGCCGCACCGAAGTAGTTGCGGACCGTCAGTGGCTTGATGCCCAGGGCGAGCATCGCCTCCTGGTCGCGGAAACCCAGGGCGACGACGCGCTTGGGTTCCTTGTCGATCTTGGTGGTGCCCCAGGTGTGCTTGAAGTACACCGGGTACGCACCGGGCTCCACCGGGAACTTCACGGCCGGCGCGGCCGCCGTCGGCTCCGCCGACGGTGCCGTGAGGGGCGGGGCCACCGCCGTACCCCCGGAACCGCAGGCCGCGACGACGCTGAGCGACAGGACAGCCAGGGTTGCCTGCGCGCTACGAACCAGACGGCGGGTCAGCGGAGTCATGAGTGGCGTAGGTCCCTCGCGGTCAAGGAGGTAGGAACCTTAGTGTCGCCGTCCGCGAGGCCCGTTCGGGTGCGCAACCGCCGGTTCGCGACAAACCTGTGACGCATTAATGCCCCGTGCATGCCCCGCGCGTGGTCAGGCCGAGGGGCCAAGATCCAGATCGGGCTCCAGGTAGATCACCCGAGCGGTCGGCTCGGCAGCCCGGATCCGAGTCTCCGCGGAGTTGATCGAGGCGGCCACCGCGGCCAGGGTGTCGTCCCCGCGGACGGCGATCTTGGCCGCGACCAGCAGTTCGTCAGGGCCCAGGTGCAAGGTCCGCATGTGGATGACGCGCTGCACGCTGGGCTCGGCCTCCAACGCCGCCTGAATGCGCGCGACGGCCTCCGGCGAGGCGCCCTCGCCGAGCAACAGGCTCTTCGTCTCGATCGCGAGGATCACCGCGATGATGATCAGCAGCACACCGATGCTGGCCGAGCCGATGCCGTCCCAGACCCCGTCGTCGGTGATCAGGGTCAACGTGACCCCACCCAGGGCAAGGACCAGACCGACCAGCGCGCCCAGATCCTCGAGCAGGATCACCGGGAGCTCCGGGGACTTCGCGCGCCGCACGAACTCCACCCAGGAAGCGTCCCCACGCGTGTGGTTGGACTCGACGATCGCGGTCCGGAACGAGAACGACTCCATGATGATCGCGGCCACCAGCACGGCCACCGGCACCCAGTGCCAGGAATCGATCGCGTGCGGCTCGCGGATCTTGTGAATGCCCTCGTACAGGGCGAATCCGCCGCCGACGGTGAACAGCACGATCGAGACCAGGAACGCATAGACGTAGCGCTCGCGGCCGTAGCCGAAGGGGTGCAGCGGCGTCGCGGCCCGCTTGGAACGCTTGCCGCCGAACAGCAGCAGGACCTGGTTGCCCGCGTCGGCGAGAGAGTGGATCGACTCGGCGAGCATCGAGGATGAACGGGTCAGCAGGAATGCGATGAACTTGGTGATCGCGATGCCGGTGTTGGCCAGCAACGCCGCGACGACCGCCTTAGTCCCACCCTCGGTACTCACGTTTCCCCCGCCAATCGCGCCTTGAGGCTCATGATCGGATCGACCGGCGTCGGGTCGATCCGCAGGGCCAACGCCAGGTAGACGCTCGCGAAGTCCAGCATTCCGATCAACGACGTCAGCCGCAGCAACGGGTGGGTCCCACGGGCCTGCACCTGCAATGCGGTCAACCCCGCGTCGGCGGCCAGCCGGGTCGATTCGTCGGCGCGACGGCCCAGCCGCGCCTCCTCGACGGTGTCGCGCAGCACCACCGGACGCAGCCCCACGCCGCCCGGGCCACGCCCGAACGGGCCGTCGAAGGCGACGACCTGGTTGTGGTGCGGCTCGGACAGCGCGCCGACCACCGAGGGCAGCTTGGCGTTCTCCGCGATCTGGTTGGCGAAGCGGGTTGCTGCCGCCGACGCCACGGTGGAGAAACCCCAGATCATCGGCAGCCCGCCCGCCAGTTGCAGGGCCAGTGCCTTCGCCGGGTTGTCGGCGATCGGCCGTTCGGGGCCGCATTGCGCCGCGATCAGGTCCAGGTCGGCCGCGGCGGCGGCCCGGACACTCGCGTCCACCTCCGCCAGCCCCGCCTGGTGCGCCATCCGCAGCAGCGGGGCCGCCAACGACCAGAGGCAGGCGCGCGGCGAGCGGCCCTCGGCCTCCACGTCGATCTGGATCCCGCCCAGCTTGGACAGCGCGGAGCCGGGTGCGCCGACGGTGATCACGCCGATGCCGCGCTCCTGCGCCGTCGCGGCCGCGCTGATGGTCTCCTCGGTCGTCCCCGAGCACGACACCGCGCAGACCAGGTGATCCGGACCGACCCAACCCGGCAGGCCGTAACCGCGGTGCACGATGACCGGGAAGGACGCGTCCGGGCCGATCACGGCGGCGAGGACGTCGCCTGCCGCTGCCGAGCCGCCCATCCCCGCGACCACCACAGCCTTCAGCGGACCGAAGGAAATCCTGCTGTCCGCGTCGCCCGCGTCGTCGTCGAGCATCTGTGCGCCGGCCGTGGCGATGGCGCCGAGCATGTCGCCGGGGTCCGCGGCGGCGATCGCCGTCGGGTCATCCAGATCCAGCAGCTCTGATGACACGTCAGGCGTTTCGTGTCGTGCGGGCCTCGTCGACCAGCAGCACCGGAATGCCGTCGCGCACCGGGTAGGCGAGCCCACAGGTCGCCCCGGTGCAGAGCAGTTCGTCGGCCTCGCGGCGCAACGGTTCGCGGCACTTCGGGCAGGCCAGCACAGCCAGCAGGGCCTCGTCGATCTCGTTCATCCCACTCCTCGGATCTGTCCGAGCACCTCGTCGCGCAACGTCCCCATCGCGGCGGCATCGGCGGCCTCGACATTGAGGCGCAGCATCGGTTCGGTGTTGGACGGTCGTGCGTTGAACCAGGCCCCGTCGGGCAGGGTCACGGTCAGCCCGTCCAGGTCGTCGAGCACGGTGCCCGGCTGCGCCGACCAGTGCGTCCGCAAGGACGCCAGCGTCGCGGCCGGGTCGAGAACTGAACTGTTGAGCTCGCCGGAGGCGGCGTACCGCTCGTAGCCGGCCATCAGGTCGGAGCACCCGGTGCCGACCGGGGTGCCGCCGAGCGCGGCCAGCACGTGAAGCGCGGCCAGCATCCCGGAGTCGGCGAACCAGAAGTCCCGGAAGTAGTAGTGCCCGGAGTGCTCGCCACCGAATACCGCGTCGTACTCGGCCATCACGGACTTGATGAACGAGTGCCCGACGCGCGTCCGCACCGCACGACCGCCGTGTTCGGCCACCAGTTCCGGGAAGGCCCGCGAGGTGATCAGGTTGTGCACCACCGCGGACCCGGGCACGCGGGCCAGTTCGCGCACCGCGATCAACGAGGACACCGCGGACGGCGAGATCGACTGACCGTTCTCGTCGACGACGAAGCAACGGTCGGCGTCGCCGTCGAAGGCGAGCCCGATGTCGGCCTCGTGGGCGATGACCGCCTCCGCGAGATCGACCAGGTTGGCCGGCTCGATCGGGTTCGGTTCGTGGTTCGGGAACGTGCCGTCCAGCTCGAAGTACAGCGGGATCAGCGCCACGGGCAGCCCGGCGAACACCGTCGGGACGACGTACCCGGCCATTCCGTTGCCGGCGTCCACCGCGACCCGTAGCGGTCGGGCGGTGGACAGATCGACCAGCGTGCGCAGGTGGGAGGCGTAGGCAGGGAGGACGTCGTGCACGCGCAGCGCGCCGCTCTTGTCCGGCGCGGCCACGCGACCCTCGAGGATCTCCCCCGCCCGGGCGGAGATGTCGGCCAGGCCCGTCTCCGCGCCCACCGGTTTCGCGCCGGGGCGGCACAGCTTGATGCCGTTGTACTGCGCGGGATTGTGCGAGGCGGTGAACATCGCACCCGGGCGACCCCAGGCGCCGCTGGCCCAGTACACCGCGTCGGTGCAGGTCAGCCCGATGTCGACGACGTCCACCCCGGCCGCGTTCACGCCGGCCGCGAAGGCGGCCGCCAGCATCGGCGAGGTGGACCGCATGTCCCGGCCGATCACGACCTCGGGTTCACCGCAGAACTCCGCGAAGGCGGCACCCAACGCGGTGGCCGTGGTCTCGTCGAGTTCTTCGGGGACCAGGCCCCGGATGTCGTAGGCCCGCACGATGCTCGACAGCGCGTGCATGCCCACCTTTTCGTTGCCGTGCCGCGGCCGTCCGCGATCGCCGGCATTGACCCTAGTCGAGGATCGTCAGTCCACCGGGGTGCGCACGGCGCGTAGGTGTCCGCGTCGCGCACCGGGCAGGGCGTCCTCGAGGGGGGCCTCGTCGACACGGGGGCGAGCCGCCTCTCGGACCGCCGCGGCCAAGGCCTCGAGGTCATCCACCGAGGGACCGGCGGCCTCGTCCGTGGCCAGGCGCACCACGGCCCAGCCGCGGGGCGCGGTCAGGCGCTCGGCGTGGTCCTGACACAGGTCGTAGCAGTGCGGTTCCGCGTAGGTGGCCAGCGGACCGAGGACTGCCGTGGAGTCCCGGTAGACATAGGTCAGGGTGGCGGTCGCCGGCTTCTGGCAGGCGTTGCGCGAGCAGCGGCGAGTCGTCAGCACGTCGACCCCCCCAGGACGTCCGACAAGCAGAGCGTTTGGCCGAACGCGTCGGCAAGCTGTACCGGGGTCACCTGCGGGACGGTACCCCCGTGGGCGCACCGGAGCGGCGCAGGCGCGCCGGATCTGCGAGGCGTCGCTGCGGCCCCGATCCCCCTTACTCTCGAGGTGTGCGCATCCGTGGGTTCCGCCGAGGCGAGGGCCGACGCCCGGAGCCGCCGCGTGGGACCGAACCGACACCCGCGACGAGCGAGGCCCCGCCGTCCGCCGGACCGGCGTCGGCACCTGCACCCGCCTCTGCCCGTCCCGCGAACCGACCGCGTCGGGACCGCCGGTCACGGGGGCTGCGCGGTCCGCTCGCTCCCGCAGGATCACCGCTCGCGCGCAGTCGAGCCGATCGGTTCGCCGATCTGGTCCTTGACGCTGTGGAACGCCTGGAACGTCGCTGGGCGGAGGAGTTGGCCGACGTCGAGTTCGCGGTGGAACCGGTGCCGCCCACGACCCGGGTGACCGATCCGGCGACCGAGAGCGTGTCGCTGTCCCGGCTGTATGCCGGCGCCGCCGGGCACAGCCCGCGCATCGTGCTCTACCGACGCCCGATCGAGGCCCGCGCCACCGGGCGGGCGGACCTGGCCGCGCTGGTGCACGACCTGATCGTCGAGCAGGTCGCGGAGTTGTTGGGCGTGGAGCCGGAGACCGTCGACCCCCAGTACGGCCTGGACTGATCGGACTGACGCTCCGTCAGTCCTCGTCCGGACGTTCGGCGGTGACCGCGGACAGGTCAGGGACCACAGCCGGCAGTTGAACGGTGAACCGACCCGTCTCCAATGCGGTCACGGTCCAACCCGCGGCGTCGATGCGCAGGACGCGGGAGACGTGGAGCGGTCCGGAGCCGTCCGACGGCGTCAACACCACCGTGTACCGCTCGAGGCCCTTGCGGCCCGCGTCCAGAACCAGCGTCCGACCGGCGGCGATCTTCACGGTGCGGCTCTTCGGTGCGCCGGACCCGGAGTAGAGGGTCACCCTCACCTCCGCATCCTTCTCCGGTGCCGCCAGCAGCAGGCGGGTCTTCTCGCCCGAGGCCGCGCGGCCGTCCGGAACGACGGTCGGGCCGCTCAGCTCGGCGGACGGCCCGGCCCAGGCCTGTTCCGAACCGCTGCCGATCTTGGCGATGGTGCGGACGGCGGCCACGATCGGCACGTCGGAGGTGACCTCGGCAGTCAGCGCCCGGCCGGGGTCGGCCTTGTCCAGGTCGAGCTCGCGGACCTCACCGGCCCGCAGTTCGACGACGTCGGCACCCGCGGGGGCGAACTCGTTGTCCACCCCCAGCATGCGGACCTTGACGATCCCGTCGGAGTCCCCCGGGGCGAACAGAAACAGCTTGCGGTCGGTCGCCTCCGCGGAGATACCCGGGATGACCAGGCGCCTCGCCGGACGCACCAGGCCCTCGATCCAGTCGGCGCCCCGGC
This sequence comes from uncultured Actinomycetota bacterium, assembly GCA_963703165.1. Classification (GTDB taxonomy): domain Bacteria; phylum Actinomycetota; class Actinomycetes; order Sporichthyales; family Sporichthyaceae; genus JBQTKD01. The sequence continues at coordinate 3,897,911 of OY969798.1, read as the reverse complement.
CGTTGATCTCGGCCAGGTGCAGCGCGGACGACACCTGTCCCTGCACCACCTCGACGCCCACGCCGAGCTGCCGCCGGTCGGGCGCGAGCCCGTCCAAGGACAACACGCGGGTGCCGCGGGCAGCGACGACCACCTCGTCCGTGTTCGGCACGTCGACGGGGCCGTTCTCGTCCCAGAACCGCAGGTCCACCGACGCCGGCGTGGACTCGGTGTTGGTCAGCACCAGGCGGGACTGCCGCCCGCTCGTCGTGGAGGCACCGACGAACCAGGCCGAGCCTGCCGCCGACGTGCAGCCGACCGAGGACAACGCACGGGCAGGCCCCTCGTTGACGGCGACCACTCGCTCCGCGGCAAGCCCGGGGGCCAGTCCCCCGGTGGCTCGCACGACGGCCGCACCGACCGTCGTGCCGGACAGATCCACCCGGCTGATCCCCGGCGCGGTCCGGCGCAGCCGCGGATCCTCCTCGGCGGGCAGGTCGTCGACGCGCATCGCGCCCTTCGTGGTCGCCGGGGCGCCCGGCGCCGCGGCGATGGTCAACCGGTCCGCGGCCGCGCCGGCCGCCGGAGCGGTCGGGCAGGCGAGCACCGCCGTGCGCACCTCGTCAGTGCTGGCCCGCACTCCGGCCGCGCCGCCACCGGCGAGCTGCACGATCAGGGCGAGCACAACCAGGACCGCGGCGACCACGGCCGCCGTGAGGCGGCCGTCGGCAACCATCCGGACCACCAGGTCACTGGGGGCACGGGTCGCGGTCTCGGCCTGCGCGGCCCTGCGATGCCCGCTCATGAATTGCTCCCCGAACCGGTGAGGACACCGTCGGCGCGGGCCCGGCGACGGACCGAGGGCAGCACGGGCAGCACGTCCGCGTCCTCGTCGTCGCCGGAGGTGTTGCGGCGGCCGCCGGGCAGCGCGAGCACGATGACCACGAGGAAGCCCAACGCCTGCACGAAGGCCCACAACGGGGTGATCCGATCCACGTGACGGACCGTCAGCTCTCCGCCTTGGGCGGGCAGTTTCCAGGCCTGGGCCCACTCGTCGCGCACGATGGATTCCAGCGACTTCCCGTCCAGCTTGGCCTGCCACCGGCCGTCGGCCGGTTCGGCGAGAGCGAGGATCCGATCCGAGCGGCCGGCGGGGACCTGCGCCTGGGCGTTCACCGGCCCGGACGGGACAGCTTCGGTCGCGCTGCCGCTGACGATGCGCAGCCGAGCGGTACGCACGGTGACCCGCCACAGCCGGTCCCCGCCCGCGGAGCTGACCCGCTCCAGACCCGGAACGGTGTCCAGCGCAGCCGCGACGTGGGCGGCGACCGGGGCACGCACCTCGACGTAGCGCACGGCGAAGTCGGCCAGGCGCTCGGCCTGGGCGTCACCACGACCGGACACCAGGTCCGCGGCCAGGGTCTGCAGGCGGCGCGCGGTCGCGCGCGGCACGGCCAGTTCGGCGTCCCCGAGGCGCGGGCCCGCATCGCGCACCAGGGCGTAGGACACCGCCGGCGACATGGTCGAGGACCGGACCGCCGCCAGGGAGTCGCCGGTCGAGGCCCGCAACACGAGCGTGCGCGGCCGGTCGTCCGTGCCCGACTCGGCCGCAACGTGCACGGGGACCAGATCGGCCGACGCGCGGTGCAACGGATGGTCCGCCCCGCGCCACAGCCAGGTCCCGCCGACCACGACCGGGCCGAGGAGCGCAAGCACCGCCGCACCCCCCGCGATCAGCTGCAGCAGACCGAACTCGCGGGCCGCGATCCGTTCGTTGAGCCCGGCGCAACCGACCACAGCGGCGACCAGCACGCCGATCGCGGCCAGGGTCACCGCGGGCCCCGGCCAGGCCGCCGCCGGGTGTCCCCCTGCCGGCGAGCTGACAGAGATGCGCGAGGCCAGCAGCGCCACGAGGAATCCGGCGCCGGCCAGGCCCCAGCCCAGCAGCGGGAGGAGCCGGTTGCGGGCGACCGCCAGGCCGATCAGGCCCGCCAGCACGATGCCGAGCCCGACCCAGGCCGGACCCGAGCCCGGCCCTGCGGGGTTGAGCAGCAGCAGGCGCCACGGGCTGAGCTCCGCGTCGGACAGACCGGGACCCGCCGGGCCGGGTTCGATCAGCAGCCGCTCCGGATGACGTACCCAGAACACCGATGCCGGCATCAGCACCAGGAACGGGGTCCCGACCACGATGCCGATCCGGCGGCCGCGCTCCCGCTCGCGCATCAGGGCGGCCAGCGCGAGCCCGCCCACCGTCGCGAACAGCCAGAGCACCGGTGTGAAGGCCGCGACGACGGTCAGCAGCAAGGCGCCGGTCCAGGCCTCGCGCACGCTCCCGCCGGTTCCCCAGGCGCGCAGCAGGATGCGGATCAGCGGGGGCAGCAGCACCAGTGCGACGACGCTGCCGAGACGCCCGGCGGCGACCGCGCCGGTGAGGACGGGAGAGAGCGCGTAGGCAGCGGCACCCCAGAACCGCAGCGGGACCGTGGTCGGCAACCCCCGTGCGGCGAGCCAGGCGGACAGGCCCGCCAAGGGGGCGGCACCAAGCAGCAGCGCCTGCACCAGGAAACCCACGTTGCCGAACGTCGCCAGGCTCCCCAGCGCCAGGAGCGCCTGGTACGGCGCGGCCATGCTCGCGCTGCCCGGACCTTGGGGGTGCCAGCCGGCTCGGTAGTCCGACCACAACGCGCCGGCGCCGTCGGTCACCGGCAGCAGCGCGCCACCGAACAGGTTGCCGCCGCCGAACAGGTCGCGCCAGGCAAGTAGCGAGATCGCCAACAGGCCGAGGACCAGCAGGGCTCCGGGGCTGCTCGCGACGCGACGCAGCAGCACCCCGCCCGCGCCGCCGCGCTCCAGTTCGGCGACGTCGACGGCACCCTCGGCCGCAGCCGCGCGGTGCTTGCCGATCGCTTCCCGCTCCACCCGCGAGCCCTCGAGCAGGTCGGTCAACGCCTCACGGGCGAGCTCGAACTGATGGCCCGGGCGCGGGAAGAGGCGGCGCAGGGTGCCGGCGTGCACCCGGTGATAGGACCGTCGGGCCTCGCGCATGCGCCGGATGGCACGGGGCCGGACCAGCACGGTGCCCACGGCGCGCAGTTCGTCGGCGGCGTGCCCGGGGAGCTTGGCGACCAGGTAACCCAGCGCGCGCAGAATGCTGCCGAGCAGCAGCCGCGGCAGCGCCCGGGCGAACGCCGCCGAGGACAGGTTGCCGAGCAGCACCCGCAGAGCACCGGCCCGGTCCAGGTGGTGGACGCGACCCGAGCCGATGTCGACCGCGCGACGTTCCCGGAAGGCCGCCTCCGCGTGGTAGACCACGGCCGCGGGGATCACGGCCACCCGATGGCCGGCCAGCCAGGCCCGCCAGCAGAAGTCGACGTCGTCGCGGAGCAGCTCGAGGTAGGGGTCGAAGCCGCGCAACTCGTCCCACACGTCGCGCCGGATCAGCATCCCCGCGCTCGAGACGCCCAGGGTCTCCCCACGCTTGTCGTGCTGGCCCTGGTCCTCCTCGCCTCGCTCGAGGTCGGTCTCGCGCCGACCTCCGCCGTCGATGGTGACGCCGACCTCGAGCAGGACCCTGCGGTGATACCAGCCGAGCAACTTCGGGCCGACGATCCCCAGACCCGGGTCGTCCGCGGTGGAGGCGAGCAGCTGAGCCAGCGCGTCGGCCTCGGGCTCGGCGTCGTCGTGCAGCAGCCAGATCCACTCGACGGCGTCCGGCGGGAGCGCCGCGGTGGCGTCCGCGTGCGCGATCGCCGCCTTGATCGCGGCGCCGTACCCGGTGGTGCGGGGGCACCGCACGATGTCGGCCTCGTCGACCCAGTCCCGGACCAGTTCCAGGGAGTTGTCGCGACTGTCGGTGTCGGCCACCACGATGCGCGCGGCAGGTAGAAGTTGTGTGTGCAGCGCGGTGAGGACCTGCGGCAACCAGCGGGCGCCGTCGTGCGTGACCAGAACGGCCGTCACATAGGGACGGCCCTCGACGGCGTCCACCGCCGGCTCGTCGCTCGTGGTCATGCGCAGTCCGTGAGGTCGCCGATCGCGCTCGGAGATGATCAGCGCTCGCGGCAGCGTATGCCGGCGGCAGGGGCCCTCAGGGGCAGTGCGATGAACCGGTGACTTTCACCGGCGGGCATGTCCGACATGCCCGCCGGAACTTCACCGAGCAAGCTTCAGACAGCCTTTTTCTTGAGCCGACGGCGCTCACGCTCGGACATCCCGCCCCAGATGCCGAAGCGCTCGTCGTGGGCCAGCGCGTACTCGAGGCAGTCGCCCCGCACATTGCAGGAGAGGCAGACCTTCTTGGCCTCCCGGGTCGATCCACCCTTCTCAGGGAAGAACGCCTCCGGGTCCGTCTCCGCGCAAAGCGCTTCGTCCTGCCAATTGGCCTCAAGCTCCACGCCCCCGAGCAAGGGGAGAACTACCTCGCCCATCGCTGCCTCCTCGACCCCGTTAAGTGTTGATCGGAAGGCCACGATCCCCATTGTTTGGGGCGCCTCCCGGTGCCGGCACGAACCGGGCGAACCGGCACGAAACGACACGCGTGAAATTACACTCTTGCCAAACCTTTGGCGTCAACCGTCTGCGGGGTCCTAAACCGCGACACGCCGTGCGACACGCCGGAAATTTCGACATCTGTTCCCAATTGCCCCACCCGTTGCTCGAGTTCTACCACGCAACGAGCCTGGACCGAAACCTGAGTTGTGCTCACTTTGCAAAGCTCGTCAAGAGCCCACCAAACGTCCCATAGGCCCCTTCAGCCCTGATTCTTGCGCATCCGCACCGATGCTCGTGCCAGGGGTCGCGGTAGCCGTCAGGGTCTGAGGAGTGAACGGTCGCGCGGTGACTTCTGCTCCATGGACTCACCCATCCGGCGGCCCCATGCTCGGCGGATACGTCGGCCCGGAGGTCGATGTCGGCCCCTTGTGACCGGTGAGGCAATGGCAGAGGTCGTCTGCACGAGTTGCTCCGCGCCCAACCGCGCCGGGGCCCGCTTCTGCGCCGGGTGTGGCTCCGGACTCCTGACGGTCTGCCCGAAGTGCACCACCGAGCCTCGCGCCGGGGCCCGGTTCTGCGACGCCTGCGGCACCCCGCTGCACACCTCGACCGTCGCGGCGCCCTCCCCCGCGCGCAGCGTCGGCATCGAACGCACGCCCGTCACCGTGCTCTACGCCGATATCGCATCCGCCGACGACCTGGCCGACCGGCTCGAACCGGCCGACTGGACCCAGGTCGTCGCCCGTCTGCACAAGCTCTGCACCGACGCGGTCGAGCGCTTCGGCGGCACCGTCGCGGAGACCAGCGGCGAGGGCGTCGTCGGGACCTTCGGGGCCCCGGTCGCCCACGACGATCACGCCCGGCGGGCCTGCCACGCGGCGCTGCTGTTGTCCGGCGCGGCCACGGGTCTGGCACCGGCCATCAGCGCCAAGTACGGGATCGAACTCGGGGTGCGGGTCGGGCTGAGCTCCGCCGAGATCGCCCCGGGCACCTCTCTCGAGGCCGCCGGCCACCCGATCGACCTGGCCCAACGGGTGGAGGCCCTCGCCCAGCCGGGCACGGTGTACCTCAGCGAGCACACCGCCCGACTGGTCGGACCATGGTTCGGGCTGCGCGACCTCGGCAAGTTCACCGTCAAGGGACTCACCACCCCATTGGGCGTCCACGAGCTGATAGCAAGCGCTACCACCGTCGCAGTCACCCCGAAGGTCGGCGCCGCGAGGCTGGTCGGTCGCGAGTCCGAGCGGGGTGCGCTGACCGTCGCGCTGGACACCGCGGTCGAGGGCCAGTTCCAGGTCCTCGGCCTGGCCGGCGAGCCCGGTTCGGGCAGGAGTCGGCTCTGCGAGGAGCTCGGCAAGGAGGCGCAGAGCTCGGGCATCCCGGTACGCCGGACCGCCGGGGCCCAGTACGCGGGTTCGGTCCCCCTCCTGCCGATCCGGGCCCTGCTGCGCGACTACTTCGCCCTGGCCGACGACGACTCCGCCGCCGACGCCCGGGACCGCGTCGCCGCGCGCCTGCTCGACCTCGATCCGCGCCTGGGCGGGGATCTGGCGGTGATCTTCGAGTTCCTCGAGATCAGCGACGCCGAGGCGCCCGCCCCCACGCTGGGCCCCGACGCCCGTCGCGCCCGGCTCCTCGAGGCGCTGCGCCGGGTCACCCGCGCGCGCAGCGAACGCGACCCCCTGCTGCTGATCGTCGAGGACCTGCACTGGTTCGACGAACAGAGCAAGGCCTTCCTGGAGGCGTGGCTACCCACCTTCGCCGGCAGCCGGACCCTGGTGGTCACCACCTTCACACCGGCGTTCCACGCCGGCTGGATGAACCGACCGTTCTTCCGACGCCTGCCGTTGCCCTCGCTGAGTCGCGTGGCCGTCGCCGCGATGCTCGAGCACCTGATGGGCTCCGACCCGAGCCTCGCGACCCTCACCGAAGCACTGGCCGAACGCGCCGGCGGCAACCCGTTCTTCGTCGAGGAGATCGTGCGCGGGTGGGTCGAGGACGGCACCGTCGCGGGCGGGCCGGGCACCTACCGACTGGCCCGTTCGCTCACCCAGGCCGTGGTACCGCCCACCGTGCAGGCCGTCCTCGCCGGGCGGGTCGATCGGCTGAGTACCCGTCAGAAGAGCGTGCTGCAAGCGGCTGCCACGATCGGGTGCGCGTTCAGCGTCGCCGTGTTGGACCGGGTCGCCGACCTCGACCCCGACGACCTGGCCGAGGTGCTGCACCAGCTGTGCAACGCCGAACTGATCCTCGCCGACGACTCCGGTGACTACCGGTTCCGGAACCCGCTCACCCACGAGGTCGCCTACGGCAGCCTGCTGGCCGCCACGCGTCGTGCCAACCACCGCGCGGTCGCCGACGCCATCGTCGCCACCGCCCCGGAGCGCCTCGACGAGCTCGCGATCCTCATCGCCACGCACTACGAGGCAGCCGAGGAGCCGCTGCACGCGGCGCATCTGCGCCTGCGGGCCGCCCGTCTGCTGCTGGGCGCGGACCTGCTGGCCGCCGAGGCCAACACCCGGGCCGCGTTGGCGCATCTGGCCACCGTGTCGATGAGCGCGGAGACGGAGCGACTCGGCGTCGAGGCCCGCACGATGCTGCTGGCACTGGGCGCCCGCACCGGCATGGAGCGCGCCGAGGTCCTGACTCTGTTCGACGCCGCCGGCCCCGCGGCGGCCCGGCTGGGCGACCCGACACTGCTGGCCCTGCTCAGCATCGCCCGCGGCACGTTCAGCCTGTGGGCCGATGGCGAACCGCGGGTCGCGCACGCCCGATGGATCGAGGCGCGCGGCCACGTCGACGCCGGCGACCCCGAACTCAACGCGTGGCTGAGCACGCTGCTCGGCTGGGGCGCCTGCTACCACGGGCGCCTGTCCGAGGCCCTGCACGAGGCCGGGCGCGCAGTGGCACTGTGCGCCGGTGAGGCCCGCGCCGGAATCTCGCTGACCGGCTACAGCCTGCTCGACTCCAGCGCCCTGGTCCGCTCCCGACTGCTCACCCTCACCGGCGACCTGGGCGCCGCGGGCATCGAACTCGCCCGCACCCTCGCCGGCTTCGAGCAACGTCCGATGCCCGAGCTGCACGCCTGGGCGCTGACGGTGCGCACCGAACTGGCGGTGCTCTCCGGGGAGCCGGGTGCCGTCGACGCCGCGCGGACCTGCGCCCGGACGGCGTTGCAGTGGGCCGTCGAGTCGGGCAACCCCGACGCGGTCGTGCGCGCCCGGTTGGCCGTCGGCTGGGGCGAGCTGCTCTCGGGTCGCCCCGACGTCGCCGTCACCTCGCTGCGGACCGGCCTGGCCCAGGTCCGGGAGCAGCGCGCGGGCGCACCGGAGGAGGGCAATCTGCTGGTCGCCCTCGCGCGGGCCGAGATGGTCCGCGGCGACATCGCCACCGCCGCCCGGGCCGCCCAGGAGGCCATCGAGGTCGCCGAACGTGGCGGCTCGGACGTCGTCGCGTGTCTGGCGCACCTGACCTGGGCGCAGATCCTCGTGCGCACCTCGGTGGTCGACGCCGACCGCGACATGGCCGCCGAGGTCATCGCGCAGGGGTTCGACCTGGCCGAACGCTCCGGCGCGCTGAGCTACGCGGCGTTCCTGTCCGAGGAGGAGGCCCGCCTGTCCGGAAGCGTCCGCTCGCTCTCGGCCGCCGTGGCGGACTACGAGTCGATCGGAGCGTTCGGGCACGCGGCCCGGCTGCGCGGCGAGCTGGACTCCGTGGTCACTCACGCCAGCGGTTTCTGACCCCGGAGGGAACGCACTTCTGCCGGCAAGTCGGGGCATCAGACCCCGCGCAAAGCCCCACACGCCGGCAGAAGACCTCACCCCGCGCCCACGAGCCCCAAGCCCGGGGAACGCGCTTCTGCCGGCAAGTCGGGGCATCAGACCCCGCGCAAAGCCCCACACGCCGGCAGAAGACGACCCAGTTGTCTGGTGTGGCCGCACGCTTGTGATGATGCGTGGGTGCGCATCGTGGCATTGGCCGGGGGTATCGGGGCCGCGCGTTTCCTACGCGGTCTGCTGGCCCACCTGGCCGAGACCGACCCGGACACCGAGGTCACCGTCGTCGGCAACACCGCCGACGACATCACGCTGCACGGCCTGCACGTGTCCCCCGACCTGGACACGGTCATGTACACCCTCGGCGGCGGCATCCATCCCGGGCAGGGTTGGGGTCGCGAGGGTGAGACCCGCGCGGTGCAGGACGAACTGGCCGCGTACGGCGCCGGCCCGGACTGGTTCGCCCTCGGGGACCGGGACATCGCCACCCACCTGATCCGCACCCGGCTCCTCGCCGAGGGCGCGACGCTGACCGAGGCCACCGCGATCCTCTGCGAACGCTGGCGACCCGGCGTGCGCCTGCTTCCCATGAGCGACGACCCGGTCACCACGCAGGTGACCGTCGCCGACGCCGAGGCCACCGAAGGCACTCGCACCATGCACTTCCAGGAGTACTGGGTCCGCCTGGGCGCTCCCGAGGCGTTGAGCGTCACCCCGGTCGGGGCGGAGAAGGCGACCCCCGCCCCCGGCGTGCTCGAGGCGATCGCCGCGGCCGACGTCGTGCTGCTCCCGCCGTCGAACCCGGTCGTCAGCATCGGCACGATCCTGGCCGTCCCGGGCATCCGCGAGGCCCTGGCCGCGGCGAGCGTCCCCGTCGTCGGCGTCTCCCCGATCATCGGCGGCGCCCCGGTGCGCGGGATGGCCGACCGGATGCTCGCCGCGATCGGGGTCGAGACCAGCGCGAGCGCGGTGGCACTGCACTACGGCGCGCGCCGCAGGGGCGGCCTGCTCGACGGGTGGCTGGTCGACGACGCCGACGCCGCCGACGTCGTCGAACTGCGCGTCTCCGCCATTGCCGCCCGCGCCCTGCCCCTGCTCATGCGCGACCTCCCCACCAGTGCCGAGATCGCCGCCGCAGCGCTCCACCTCGCCGCCGAACTCGGCCGCCGTACGTGACGCAGGGGCTGCAGATTCTCCCGGTGGAGGGGATCGGCGAGGTCACCGCAGGCGTTGATCTGGCCGAGCTGACGGTGCGTCACGCCGACTTCCTCGTCGACGGGGACATCGTCGTCGTGTCCAGCAAGATCGTCAGCAAGGCGGAGGGGCGCTCGATGCTGGCCCCGGACCGCGAGGCGGCAATCGACGCCGAGCTCGTGCGGGTCGTGGCGCGGCGGCGCGGCACACGGATCGTCGAGACCCGCCACGGGCTGGTGATGGCCGCGGCCGGCGTCGACGCGAGCAACGTCTCCCCCGGCACGATCCTGCTGCTGCCCGTGGACCCGGACGCCTCGGCGCGCGCCTTGCGGGCCGGGATCCGGGAACGCAGCGGCATCGACGTCGCGGTCGTCATCACCGACTCCTTCGGGCGGCCGTGGCGCGACGGCGTCGTGGACGTCGCGATCGGGGCCGCCGGCCTCGATCCGTCCGACGACCTGCGTGGCGGGGTCGACAGCTACGGCAATCCGCTCGAGGTGACCGTCGTGGCGGTGGCCGACGAGATCGCCTCGGCGGCGGAACTGGTGAAGACCAAGCTCGGTGGCGTCCCGATCGCGGTGGTGCGCGGTCTGGGCGCGCTGGTGACCGCCGCGGACGGTCCCGGGGCGCGCAAACTGATCCGCAACGCCGCCGACGACATGTTCTCCCTCGGCACCGCCGAGGCCCGGCGCACCGCCGTCAGCAACCGGCGCACCGTGCGGCACTGGTCCGACGCCCCCGTCGACCGCACCGCCGTCGACCGGGCGATCGCCGCGGCGCTCACGGCGGCCGCGCCGCACCACACCCATCCGTTCCGGTTCGTGGTGCTGGCCGATCCGGGCGCGCGCAAGGCGTTCCTCGACGCGTTGCTCGAGGCCTGGATCGTGGACCTGAGCGCCGACGACTTCACGCCCGAGCAGATCACCAGGCGCACCGCCCGCGGCGACGTCCTGCGCCGGGCACCGCTGATCGTCGTCCCGTTCCTGACCGGCGAGGGGATGCACACCTACCCGGACGCCCGCCGCAACGTCCACGAGCGCGAGATGTTCCTGGCCGCCGGCGGCGGGGCCGTGGCGAGCTTGTTGATCGCGCTGGCCGCCGAGGATCTCGGGGCCTGCTGGATCTCCTCCACCCTCTTCGCGCCCGACGTCACCCGCACCGCCCTGGGCCTGCCCGCCGACTGGCAACCTCTCGGTGCCGTCGGCATCGGCAATCCGCTCGATCCCCCGCGCGAGCGTCCGCCGCTCGACCCGACCGCCTTCATCCTGGAGCGTTGAACCCGCGGTCAGTGCCTGCGGTGGTCCTGGATGGTGATGCGCGGACCGTACCTGGGGAAGCGGATGCCGGACAGACCGATGAACAGGCACGCGCGGTGACGGTGCCCCGCATATGGGGCCAGCAGTTCGAGCATCCTGGCGTCATCGACCCGCTCGCCGGTCAAGGCGAAGCCCACCTGATTCGACAGGTGATAGTCGCCGACGGACACCGCGTCGGCGTCGCCGTGCGACCGTTGCCGGACTTCCGCGGAGGTCCACACACCGATCCCCGGAAGCGCCCGCAACCGCAGGTCGGCGGCGGCGGTGTCCATGGCCGCCGCCTCCTCCAGGCGCTTCGCGTGCCGCGCGGCCGTGAAAATGGTGCGGGACTGCGCCGGCTCCACGCCCGCCTTGTGCCACTCCCACGACGGCACCTGCGCCCAGGTCGCCGGGTCGGGCGGGACACGTAGCCCGTCCGGCGCCGGGCCGGGCGCCGGTTGCCCGAACTGCCGCACCAGGTATCGCCAGGAAGCTCTCGCCTGCTTGCCGGTCGTCTTCTGCTCCAGGATCGACGGGACCAGCAGGTCGACGACCTGGTCGGCGGTGGTCATCCGCATCCCCGGGTGGCGGGCGCAGGCCTGACGCAGCACCGGATGAACCGGATCGAAGCCCGCCGGGTCGTCGTCGGCGCCGCACAGGCGAGGGACGCCGTCCAGCAGCCACGTCGCGCCCGGACCCCACGCGGCGGCGCTGACCTCGCCGCTTCCCCGCAGCGCGGCCAGGCGCAGCGTGCCGGGCCCCTCGGGAGTGCGCACCCCGCGCCAGATCGCGCCGGCCGCGTCGGTGAGGTAGCAGGGATCGGCGACGCTGCGCCGCAGCACGGCCAGGGTCCGATGCAGATCGAGGGCCCGGCCCGGGAACCACAGGCGCTCGCGACACGTGGAACTACCAGGCGCGGACACGCGGGAAGTCTGCCGCAAGGAGCTGACAAAGCGGCCCTCCGTAGACTCCGCGTGCCCCGGTCGGCGAGCAGGAAGGCGTGGGCGAGCGTGTCGAAGAGAGGCAAGGACGGGGAACGCCGCGATGACCGCCGCGCCCGCGTCGAGGAGATGAAGCGCGCCCAGAAGGCGGCCGAGCGGCGCAAGAACGTGATCATCGCCGGCGTCTGCATCGTCGTGGCCAGTGGGCTGATCGCCATCCCGGCCGTCGGCATGATCAAGGACTCCAACGACGGGGGAGTCGTCGCCGAGGGCGCGAACACCGCCGAGGCGGGGTGCGACGCGATCATGACCGACGCCGCCAAGGGGGTCAGCGACCACGTCAAGGCCGGGGTGCGGGTCAACTACGAGGCCGTCCCGCCGAGCTCCGGGCAGCACTTCGAGTACGCCCTGACGGTGAGCCGGCGCGGGTTCTACACGCCCAAGGACGTCCCGAGCGTCGAGCAGTTGGTGCACAACCTCGAGCACGGCTACACGATCGCCTGGTACGACCCGGCCATGCCCGACGGCGAGAAGGGCACCCTCGAGGACATCGCGGCGGACATCCGCAGCGACAACAGCACGCGCAAGTTCATCGCCGCGCCGTGGGACGTCACGCGCGGAGCCTTCCCTGCCGGGAAGACGCTGGCACTGACCCACTGGGGTAGCCAGGACAAGGGCTACCGCCAGTTCTGCGGGAAGGTCTCCGGGGCCGCCATCACGGCATTCATGGAGAAGTATCCGGCCGCGGACTCCCCCGAACCGAACACTCCCTGACCGCGGGTCAGCAATAAGACAGCGAGGAACGCCGACGTGGCGAAGCGACCGAAGGACCCTGATGCGCCCTCCCGCAAGGAGGCCAACGATCGCATTGCCGCGGCCGTGCGCGATGAGAACCGCAAGGCGCGCCTGGAGAAGCTGCTGTTCGTAGCGCTGCCGGTGGTTCTGGTCGCCGCCGCGGGAGTGATCTTCTTCCTCAAGCGGGGCGGGGGCGACGACGTCGCCGTGCCCGGCGCCGGGGACAAGACCTTCCAGGCGCTCTCGCAGATCGGCGTCAACCCGCAGATCGCCGGGTGCAGCAAGCCGACCAACGACCCGACCCCGAACAAGGAAGTCATCCTCAAGGACGGGGAGAAGTTCAAGTACCCGTCGGTCCCGCCGAGCTCGGGACCCTTCCTCGCCGCGCCGGTCGAGGTCAACGAGATCGGGTTCTACACCGCGGCCGACCGCCCACCGATGGAAGGGCTGGTCGCCAACCTCAATGCGGGCTGGTCGGTGGCCTTCTACGACAAGGGCAACCTGGGTCCCCGGCAGATCGAGCTGCTGCAGGAGGCGGCCACGACCCTGCGTAAGGACCCCCGCTACAGCAAGTTCGTCGCGGTCGAGTGGGACTCGAGTTACGGGCGGCTGCCCGACGGCGGACCCATCGCACTCACGCGCTGGGTCAAGGAGTCCCCGGAGACCGGGCACCGGTCCTACTGCAATGAGGTGTCCGGCGAGGTCCTGCGTCAGTGGATGGCCGCTTACGGCGCGGCGGGGATCCCCGGCATCGACCAGTAGCTACAGTCGTCCCTCAGTCGTGTTACTGGAGGGACTGAAGTGACGCAGCCGGACGATCGTCGGGCCAGGATCGAGGAACTGCGCGCCAAGCAGAAGCGCGGCGAGCGGCGACGCTCCGCCGTCTTCTTCACCGTGCTGCTTGGCGGGTCGCTCATCGCCTTCGGCAGGCCCGCGTTCGGCTGGGTCGAGGACAAGATCGACGACCCGCTGGGTCGGCCGATCTCCTCCTTCGGCACCTCGTTGCCCGAGGCCGCCTGCAGCAAGATCACCAAGGACCCCGCCTCGCCGGCGCAGGAACACGTGAAGGTCGGCACCCGCGTCGACTACGCCGTCGCCCCGCCCAGCTACGGGCCGCACTACGAGAACCCGGTCCCCTTCGCCGCCCGACCGTTCTTCACCACACGCGACAACCCACCGGTGGAGAACATCGTGCACAACCTGGAGCACGGCTACACCGTGCTCTGGTACGACCCGACGGTCACCGGCAAGACCCAGGACCAGATCGAGGAACTGGCCCTGCGCCTGCGCCACGATGCGAAGTACCAGCAGTTCATCGCCACCGCGTGGGACCCGACCTACGGCGGCTTCCCGACCGGCAAGACCATCGCACTGTCGCATTGGAGCGGCCCGAACAAGAAGGGCCAGGCCTACGGCCACCGGCTGTTCTGCGGTGCGCTGTCCGGAGCGGCCGTCCAGGAGTTCATGGACCGCTACCCTGCGACAGATGCACCCGAACGCAACCTCAGATAGCGACTCGCGGTGACCGACGCCGAGCAGGAGAGCCTCGCCGAGGCCGCGGTCAGGATCCGCAAGGAACGCGGCCGTACCCATGCCGCCGCCCGCAAGGTCGTGCTGACCATCGTCGGCGGTGCGGTCACGATCGTCGGCCTGATCATGATGGTCGCGCCGGGGCCCGGCCTCATCGTCATCGTCCTGGGCCTGTGGATCCTCGCCCAGGAGTTCGACTGGGCCGAACGTCGCCTGGACAAGATCCAGGACAAGGCGATGGAGGCCGTGCGGGCCTCCGGCGCCAGCATGATCCGCACTGCCGTCGGCGTCCTCGGCGCGACCACGATGATCGTGGGCGGCGTCCTCTGGGGCATGAACGATGACTGGCCGTTCAGCACCTGGAGCACCGCGGGCACGGTCATCGGCAGCGGCGTGATCGCCATGGGCACCGCCGTCTGGGCGCGCGTGGACCACAACAAGCGCAAGGCCCGCACCAGCTGAGCGTTCGGGCCGGGTGGGCGCAGGTCAACGGCCGCAACGCCATCGATTGGCCGCAGCGCATCGAACTGGACCTCTGGTACGTCGAGCATCGCTCGCTGCGTGTCGACCTGCGCATCCTCCGGCTCACCGTGCTGCGCATCGTCCGTCCCGCGGGCATCACCGCCGAGGGCGGGATCAACCCCGGATTCCCGCACCGCCCGGCTCCTTCCGCGGCGGAACCATCGCCGGGCAGGGAGGCGTTCACGAGAGCCGCGCCGCGGAAATAGCCCCGGGATCAGCCGGCGAGTAGACGTGCGTGACGGAGTTCTTCGATTGCCTGCTCCGGGACACCGACTACGTCCAGGTGGACGATCTGCCGTTCTGTGGCACTTCCGATCACATCCACTACGCGGGCGAGGAAAGGTTCCTCCTCGTCACCGGCCACGATCAGGGCGCCCGGGACGACTCGTTCAGGTTCCTCGGCGCGGTCGAGGAAGGTCCAGACATAGCCGGTCTGGTCGATCTGGGCGGGGTCGGCGGGCAGGGTGACGCGCACCGTACTCGAGTCCGTCATCGCGTACCGCCTGCGTAATAGGGGTTGACATGTGCTTCGCCAAGCAGGTGCAGCAGCCGTTCGGCGTGCTGCTCAGCGTACGCCGGGAGCACGATGCTGTAGTGCGGTGCAACGAAGCTCGGCAGCAGCCCGAATCCTTCCTCCAGCAGTTGCCCCGCAATGACGGCGGCGTAGCGACGGCGGGTTCGCAGGCGCGGTCCTGCGAGAAGCTCGTCCAGGGTGCGATCCCCTACGGTCGCTTCGGCCGAGACGGCCACAAGCTCGGCGCCGTGGAAGCTGAACCTCGCGCGCGCGTCGTCCGCGTTGCGTAAAACGCCGGCGACGGTCAACGGCCAGCCCCGCACCACCACGTCCGACGCCGGATCCAGGATCTCCTCCGCGCGGAGAAACGGCTCGATGGATTCGAGCACCATTCCTCCCTCCGACGGCGAACCCATCGTGTCGCAATCAAGAGGCTGAAGCCCGCATTGGATACGGACATCAAGCCGCAGCTTCCGTGCCTCGGGGCGGCTCGGATCAGTAGGGCGGGCCTCCGCGGTAGGCAGTGGACGCACGAGGAGTGAGGTCTTCGGGGTCAGGGTCGTCGCCGGTGAGCAGGTCGGGCGGTCGGGTGCGGTACGTCTGCCCCGTGGGAGTGAGGAAGGTGAGGGTCCCGGATCCGTCGGGGTCCTGGATGAGGTCCCAGCCCTTGAGATGTTTGATCTTGTGGTGCCGGCCGCACAAAAGGCTGAGGTTGATGCGGATGGTCACGCCGCCGATCGAGAACTCGATGCTGTGGTCGATCTCGGAGTGATCGATCGGACCACGGCAGGCGGGGAATCTGCAGTGCTGGTCACGCATGCGGATGAACCCGGCGAGACGGTCGGAGGGGGCGTAGCGACTCGCGGAGAGGTCGAGCAGGTGACCTGTCGCCGGGTCGGTCAGGATGCGCCGCCAGGTGTTGTCGGCGGCCAGTTCCCGGCACAGCGCGGCGGGGATGGCGCCGTGCCCGGGGAGGTACCCGTCGTCGTCGTTCAGGCCGAGCAACGTCCCGGCGGGGACGACGACGACGACTTCGTAGGAGACACGCTGTTCCCCGTTCGGCCGGGTAATCAGGTCGAACAGGGCGTCGGCGCGCAGATTGCCGATGCGGCGCTGGTCGCCGAGCTCCAGGGTCTTCTTGGTGGCGTGGGCGAGGGTGTCGATGACGCCGAAGATCGAGATCGCTTCGGTTGCGGGCAGGTCGGCGTGCAGGGAGTACATGCCGTCGCCGCTCTCGCGCAGCCAGACTCCGCGCTCCTTGGCTGCGGCCTTGGCGCGCTTCTTCGCGGCGTCCTTGTCGATGCGCTCCACGGCCTTACGGGTGGCGCGGCGCAGGGCCGCGGGGTTGAGATTCGCTGAACGCGGGACGATGCCGCGCTCGAGTTGGTGGCACTGCTCGACGGTCAGGTTCATCGTCTGGGCGCGGATGATCCCGGCCTTGTAGAGCGTGATCAAACCCGACCGCAACGCGGCCAGAGTCTGGGGCAGCCGGGAGAACAGATCGGAGGCCTCGTCCAGGACGCCGGCGCAGTGGTCCTCGGAGATCCGCAGCCGCAGCGCGAGGTCGGCCCGCACCGAACGCTGTTCGTGGTCGTACTCGGACTCGTCCTCGCCGGCGTGGATCGCGGCCTCACGCACGAGGGTGGCTCGCACCAGGACCTGGGCGCCCTGCAGGCGGGCGATCTCCCGATCCAGCCGCGCGTCCTCCTCCATCAGTTCGCTCTGACGCTCCGTCCACCCCTCGACGCGGCGCAGCGGCCAGGCGTCGGTGGCGGGGAGGCCGCGTCGGAGGAGATGCACAAAACAATTATCGAACAACTGTTCGAAAGTACGGATGATTCCCCTGCAATAATTGAACAAAATGTAGAATCGACTGCTCCGAGCTCTTGGTCACGGGGCCGCCGGGACGTCCTGGATCCGTCGCTCGCGGACGTCGTCGAGGAGTCGAGCCGCGGTCGCGAGGTCGCCGTCGTCGTGCAGCACGACGATGCCCTGTGCGGCCGCAGTGGCACAGATGAGCAGGTCGACCGGCGAGAGAGCCCGGTGCGCACCCGCGCGCACGAGGCGGTATTGGGCGGTCTCGATCCAACGCCAACTCGTCTTCGGAACGGGAACGTCCGGGTACCGGTCGGCGAACATCTCGTTCATGCGCTCGTAGTCGTCGAGATGACGGGCGGAGCGGCGGAACTCCGTCCGCTGCGGATGGCACGAACCGATCGCCGCGGCGGCGATCGTCTCCGACCACGACGATCGGATAGCCGCGTCGCGAAGCACGCGCCACAACCCGGACGAGTCGATGAGGTACCGGATCACCGAAGCGGCGATCTCTCCTCGTCCCGGCGCCGCCTCCAGCCCGCGTAGTCCCAGTGCACCGCCTCTGCCGCATCGCGCTCGAGCGCCTCGATCCGGCGGTGCCGGGCGGCGTACTCACGCAGCGCCAGATTGACGGTGTCCTTCTTGGTTCTCGCGCCCGACAGGCGCATCGCCTCGGCGAGAGCGTCCTCGTCGAGGTCGATCTGCGTCACGGCCATCGAAGCCTCAATGTTGGTCATGAGGAAGCGGTATGTACATAACATACACGTCGACTTCGTGGACCAGCACCCCTGGCGGAGCTCGCTCCGGACGTCAACCGGCCACGATCAAACGCCCGGAGGGAAGCGCACGGGACACACGAGCTAGGCCCTCGGCGCGTTCAGCAGCGCGTGGAGGTCGATATTGACGACGAACGGATCGCTCAAGCGGAGCGTGGGCCCGATCTCGTCGACCACGTATCGACCGTCGAGCAACCGGCCCACTGCCGCCGTCGGTCCGGCCAGGTCGATCCGCACGTAGACAGGGATGCCCGCCTCGGCGTAGAGCCGCGGCTTGATGGCGCGGTCCATGCTCAAGCTGCCGGGGCTACCGATCTCGAGCGCGAGCACCACGTCCGACGGATCCCAGACCTGCACGCTCGCGGCGTTCGCCCGCACCACGACGATGTCCGGGACCAGGATGCGGTCCACTCCCACCCGGACGTCGACCGAGAGCAGTGCTTCCAGTCCCTCCGGGCGGGCTCGTTCGAACTCGACGGCCAGGCGAAGCGCCATCCGCTGGTGCAGGCTCACCGGTGAGGCGTTCACGAGCAACGCCCCGTCGAGCAGTTCGATTCGACGGTCGGTCGGCGGGAGCGCGAGATAGTCCCGCTCCGTCCACGGCCCGACGTGCTCGTCGAGCGCGGCCAGGCCGAGTTCAACCGACATGCGCGCACCTCCCCGTCCATGGTCGCATCCTGCGCGCGACCACTGACAGTTCCGAGCTACGCGTCCGGCGAGAAGCGGACCGACCTGTCGGAGAGCACCGCGTCGGTCCAGACCCGGGCGCCGACGATCAGTTCGTTGTCCGCGCCCACGCGGGCGCCGTCGCCGATCACGACGCCGGTGAGTCGGGTCCGTGCGCCGACCAGGGCACCGGCACCGACCACGCTGTCGACCACCAAGGCGCCGGCCTCGATGATCGCGCCGGCCAGCACCACGCTTCCCGAGACGAGGGCGCCCGCACCGACGACCGCCGTCGGTCCGATCGCGCTCCCCCGGTCCAGCGCGGCGTCCGCGTCGACCTGCGCCGTCGGGTCGACCAACGCGCCGCCGGTGACCGGGACCGCGGCCGAGGCCAGGACACCGGTCACCAGGTCCGCGCTGCCCTGCACGTACGCGGCCGGTGTGCCCAGGTCGAGCCAGTACGCCTGCTCCAGATGACCGTGAACGTGCGCGCCGGCGGTCAGCAGGCCGGGGAAGGTGTCGCGCTCGACGGAAACCACGAGATCGGGCGGGATCGCGTCGATCACGGAACGCCGGAAGATGTAGCACCCGGCGTTGACCTGGTCGCTGATCGGCTCGAGCGACTTCTCGAGGAACGCGGTGACCCGCCCGTCGGGGTCGGTCGGGACGCAGCCGAAGGCGCGCGGGTCGGACACGACGAGCAGGTGCAGCGTCACGTCCGCCCCGGACGCGGCATGTGCCTGCAGCTGCGCGCCGAGGTCATGCCCGGACAGCACGTCGCCGTTGAAGATCAGGACCGGCGCGTCCGGCGGGCTCTCCAGCCGGGACGCGGCGTTGCGGATCCCGCCGCCGGTACCCAGCGGTTCCGTCTCGACGACGTAGTCCAGCGTGATGCCGAGCTTCGAGCCGTCACCGAAGTACTCGCTGAACACCTCGGTCCGGTAGGACGTCGCGAGCACCACGTGGCTCACCCCGGCCTCGCGTAGCCGCACCAACTGGTGGGTCAGCAGCGGCACCCCGGCGGTGGGCAGCATCGGCTTCGGGATGCGGGACGTCAGCGGGCGTAGTCGAGTGCCCTGTCCGCCGACAAGCAGGATCGCTTCCTGCGCGAGACCCACCGCGACCTAGCGCGCAGCGACCGCGTTGGCGGCCTTCGCGTAGGTCTCGAGGTGGACCTCGGCGGAGCTGGTCCAGGTGAACAGCTGCGAGCGGGCGTGCGCGGCCTCGGACAACGAGCGGCGACGGTCGTCGTCGGCGAGCAGGCGGCGCAGGTTGCGCGCGATGCTGTCCGCCTCGGGCTCGGTGTAGGCAGCGGCCTCGCCACCGACCTCCGGGAGCGAGAGCCGACGGGCGATCAGCACCGCGGCGCCGCAGGCCATGGCCTCCAGCGTCGGGAAGCCGAAGCCCTCGGACCGGCTCGTGTAGGCCATGATCACCGCGCCACCCATGAAGCCGGGCAGGTCGGCGGGACGCAGGAAGCCAGGGCGGATGAGGCGCAGATGCTCGGGCACCTCGGCCACGGCGTCGCGCACGGCGGGGTCCCCGGTGGCCGGACCGGCCAGCACGAGCGCGGGCGGATCGGGCAGGTCGGCGACGCCCTGCACCCAGCCGCGGATCAGTTCGGGGACGTTCTTGCGCCGCGACAGCTCACCGAGGGACCCGACATAGCTGCGGCCGGCGAGGCCGAGGCGGCGCACCACGCGGTCGCGTTCGAGGTCGTCCGGCGGACGGAAGACCGTGGTGTCGATGCCGTGGTAGGCGACGTCGACCCGGCTCGGGTCCGCCTCGAACATCCGGACCAGCTCGTCGCGGGTCGCCCGCGAGGGCACGATGAACCGGGTGGCGCGGACCAGGGCGGTGCGGGTGGCGCTGCGGAAGAAGTCCCCGCGCTCGTCCTCGTAGGAGTCCGGGTCGCTGAACATCGTCGCGTCGTGGATGGTGACGACGACGGGGATCGTGGTCTCGAACGGCATCGAGTACTGCGGGCAGTGCAGGACGT
Organism: uncultured Actinomycetota bacterium; assembly: GCA_963703165.1. Lineage (GTDB taxonomy): Bacteria > Actinomycetota > Actinomycetes > Sporichthyales > Sporichthyaceae > JBQTKD01. The sequence continues at coordinate 3,877,618 of OY969798.1, read as the reverse complement.
CCGCGCCGATCTCCTCGGCGAGTGCGGGCAGGCCGGTCTGCTCCCAGGCGAGCCGGTTCTGGCGCTGCGCGATGGTGCTCGGCGCGGGCAGAATCCGAGCGGTCGGCGCCAGTCGGGCCAGTCGGTCGGCGTCCGCACGTTGGCACGCCACCGCGATATCGCCACCAGCCGCCGCCAGCGCGGGCACCAGGCCGTCGATGTACCGGCCTACCCCACCGCGGTCAGCCGGGACCGCCGTGGCATCGACGAGCACCCGCGGACCCAAACCACACCCCTGCACGATCGGTAGAGCCGGTCGTCAGCCCCGCCGCGCCGGTCCCCTCAGCCTATGCCATCGCCCCTTAGCCTGCGGGCGTGACGACACCAGCCGACTTGTTCACACTCGCCGCACGCTCCGACCCGGGCCGACCCTTCCTGACTTTTCACGACGATGCGGACGGCGCCCGGGTCGAACTGTCCTGGACGACGACCCAGAACGCCGTCGCCAAGACGGCCAATCTGATCGTCGACGAGCTCGAGGCAGAGCCCGGCGATCGGATCGCGATCCTGCTCCCAACCCACTGGCAGACGGTGATCTGGTACCTCGCGTGCTGGACGGCCGGGGTCGTGCCCGCCCCCGGCCTTGACCCCGCGCTCGCCCACCACGCGGTGGCCGGGCCGGACACCATCGACGCCACCGCCGAGTGCATCGGCACCCGGGTGCTCGTGGGACTGCACCCCCTGGGCCTGCCCGGCGCCCCCGCCCCGCCGGGAATTCTCGACGCCGCACGGGTCGGACCGGCACAGCCGGACCAGTTCGCGGGGCTCCCGGTGCCGGCAAGTGACCCCGCGTTGGTGCGCCGGGACCTGGAGCTGAGCGGGGCGCAGGTGGTGGCTGCCGCGACGACGGCCGCCGCGCGGTGGGGACTGGACCGGTCCTCGCGCGTGCTGCTCGACGCCGATCTGCACACCGAGGACGGTCTGCTCGCCGGCGTGCTCGCACCGCTGGCCGTCGGGGCCGCGGTGGTACTCGTCGCCCACCCGGACCCATCCCGCACCGCGGCTCGGGTCGAGGCCGAGCGGATCACCCACCGTCTGCCGGGCTGAGATTCGACTCGGTCAGAACACCGGAGGCAGATAGGGCGGGAAAGCCCGCGGCGGGGTCGGACGCGTCGGCGGCTGCGGAGGCGTCGGCGGTGTCGGAGGCGTCGGTGGGGTCGGCGGCGCCGGGGTGACCTGGCGCGGGGCGGCGGGTTCGCCGGTCCCGACCCAGGGCGGTGCTCCCCCGAATTCGACCTCGCCGGCGTTCTGCAACTCCGCGACCCGCTCGCGCAGGCCGGGCAGCGCCGCGTAGAGCAGCGTGCCGGGGCACGCGGTGCGGCCGGCGTCGCGGTGCCCGGAGATGCGCCGGAAGTCGACCTTCTTGCCGGCCTTGTACTTCGACGTCCCACCGCCGGTGGAGGTCAGCCGAGTGCTCGAGTTCGGGTCCAGGGCGTCGTCGGCCAGGTCGAACTTCCAGCGGATCACCCGGGCGATCGACTCCCGCAGCGCCGTCCGGGGCTTACGGTCGGTGAAGTCGCCCATGGCAGCGATGCCGAAGCTGTCGATGTTGAAGCCGCCCGTGTGCGCGCCGCGCACCGACAGCCCGATGCCTCCGGCGCGGCCCTCCCAGACCCGGCCCCAGGTGTCGACGAGGAAGTTGTAGCCGATGTCGGCCCAGCCGCGGCCCTTGACGTGGAAGGCGTAGATCCCGCGCAGGATCCGCGGGACATCGCTCCGCTCGTACTTGTTGGTGCCTGCCGTGTGGTGCACGAAGGCAGCGCGGATCTGGCCGGTGTACTTGGGCTTCTCGCGCAGGCGTTCGTCCGCGTTCCAGTCCGCGCGGGAGTGGATGTCGGGGTAGGTGTCGGCCCGCCTGCGGTCCATCGCTGCGGCGTCGACCGTGTCCGGGTCCTCGGCGAGCGCGTCCTCCGGGGCGTCGCCCGGGTCGATCAACATCAGCCGCAGGTCGGCGGGCAACGTCGGCGCAGCCGCCGGATCCGCTGCCTCGACTCGAACCTGCACACCGTCCGCGGCCCCGGTCCACAGCGGGACGGTGCCCTCCCGCGGTCCGCCGATCGCGGCCCCGCCGGCCTCGTCGCTGCCGGGGTCGGGTCCGTCCGGGTCGACGTCGAGATGGGTCCAGTCCTGCCATCCCCGCGCATCGCGGGTCCGCACGCTCAGTTCCGGCAGCACCCCACCGTTGCGCCAGGTCAGCGCCAGCATGCTGAACTCGGCGACCGCACGTTCCGTGGTGAGCAGGGCGCCGGCTTGCTCCGGTGCGGCATGCAGGTCCGTCGCGCTCAGCCCGATCTGCACGATCCGCGGGGCGACTCCGGGAGCACGCACGTTGTCCGCGTCGGGGACGGCCGATCCGACCGACGCCGTCCCGATGACGGTCGTCAGCACGAACAGCCCCACCGCAACCGATCGCATGCCGCGCGTTTCCCCCATGGCCCATTGCCGTTACTAATGATGCAAAAGTGACGGAAGGGACTAATGGTTTACAAGGGTTCGACGCGAATTACAGAGGAGTAATTAGAGGGTCGACATCGCGATTTCCTTATGCCGTCGGAGAAACACAACCGTGCAATTACTCCGAACAGGTGAATGCGCAACTGTTGCGCAATTTCAGGCCTCGGGGCGGGCCAGGTAGGCGGGGCCGGCCAGCCAGCGCTTCCAGCCGGCCGCGCTCTCGGCGACGAACAGGCCGCCGAGCAGGACGGCAGCGATCCCCAACGCCCAGCTCAGGTTGGCGGTAACCAGCAGGAGCAACGCGAGGGCCACCATTCGCCCGTCCCAGCCGAGACCGAGCCGGAAGACCGATTCCTGCGGGCCGGTGCGCTGGTACCGCCAGCGGTAGACGGTGTCGTAGTGGTGGTAGGCGATCGCGCAGAGCAGGCCGAACGCGGCGGGCATCGCCGACGGATCCACGGTCGCGACAATGCGCACGACCAAGCCGTACTCGATCGCGCGGACCACAGCCGGGATCAACCATCCGAAGCGGCCGGCCACCGGCTTGCGCCAGGCGGGAATCGCGAGGGCCACCGTCAGCACCAGGCCGAGCGCCGTCGTCGCGCGGGTGTCCTGACCTGCCAGCACCCCCGTGAGCACGGCTGCGGCGGCGGAGAGGCCCAGCGGGATCCACGGGTTCATCACCGGGATCGGCGCCGCCGCGATCCGGCTCAGCGGGCCGACGTCGACGATCTGGTCGAGCTCGCCCGGGCGGGCCAACATCTTCACGGTCACGCGCGCGCCTCGTTCCTCGGCGTGCGCATGACCGACAGTGCACTGTCCTTGCTGATTCGCTCGCTGCGCTCGCTCATGTCTGCGACACCTCGACCTTCGGGGCCGGGGCGGCGAGCGCGCGCAGCACCCGGCCGGTCGTGGCGTAGATCGCGGAGAACCAGCCGAGCGCGAGCAGGACGACGAACACCGCGCGCGGGCCGGACACCGCGGCGCAGACCGAGATGATCAGCCAGCGTTCTCCGATCGGCAGGAACACCATCCGCTTGGCCCACTTCAGCGCCGCGGTCTTCGACGTCCGTTCGGACAACGCCACCGCGCCCTGGCCCATCACCGCGACGGCCCGATCGTTGAGCACAGGTGCGCCGGATGCCGCACCCGCTTCGGTCTGGCGGATCGAGACCTTCGGCGGGGGCGGCGGGGTGCGCGAGGGGATCGTCGCGACGAAGCCGAAGTCGACGAAGTTGCGGAAGACCTGCAGGGCCAGGGTCGCCGCGGCCAACGTCCACACCGGGTCCCCGGTCCGGGACGCGCCCAGGGCCAGACCGGCGTAGACCGCGTACTCCTTCACCCGGTCCGTGGTGGCGTCCAGCCAGGCTCCGAGCGGGGTGAACCGGCGCGTGTAGCGCGCGGTCTCCCCGTCGACGCAGTCGATGGCCAACGACACCTGCAACAGCAGCGCACCGACGATCAGCCACAACGTCGTCCCGCGCCAGAAGCACTCCGCCGCGGCCAGCGCGATGACCAGCGCGACCAGGGTGATCGTGTTCGGACTCCACATGCGCCGCACCGCGAAGTCGGTCAGCTTCGGGGAGATCTTGCGGACCACGAACGTCGAGTAGAAACCGTCGTCGGGTCGGGCCACCCGGGCCAGGCGGATGCGGTGCTCATTCGCGGTGGCCAGGCGGGTCGACACGGCGGCGGCCGCGACCTCGTCACGAGGACGGGCGCAGACGTAACCACCCGCGGGGACGGCGGCGATCGGTCCGGCGGTGCGAACGAGGGCGAGGGTCAGCAGGTCGGACAGGTCGCCGGTCCAGTTGAGCACCGTGACCATGCCGGACATCTCCCAGCACGCCTCGGTCAGCGGGGTGAGGTCTTCCGTATCGATGCGCAGCAGACCGCCGCCGGCGGCGTTCGCACGGGCGATCTGGTGGTGCTCCGAACCGGCTTCGACGACCTTGCCGTCGTGCACCCGCACCCGTGCGGGCTCGACCTCGACCGTGACCACCGCGCTGCTCAGGCGCGGGTCGGCGACGAGGTCACCGATCAGCCCGTCGTGCATGACCACGTCGGCGTGCACCAGCACGACCGGACCGTCGGACGCGGCGAACTGGGAGGCCAAGGAGGCCAGCGCGCCACCGTGGTCGAGGTACCCCATCACCGGGACCGAGGAGGGCAGGTGCGGGACGACGAGGTGATGCCAGTCCGAGCGGGTCACCACCGCAGCCGGGGTCAGCCCGTACTTGGCCAGTTGCCCGAGCAGGCGGCCCAGGACCGTCCCCGGGGAGCCACTGATGGCCGCCGGCGCAGGCAGCAGCGCCGCGGGACCACCGTCGGTGGCCGCCGCGTCGACGACGAGAACAAGAGAACTCATGTAGACGTCTCGTTCCTCGACGTCCACCTGAGGCACGACGGGCTCTGCTTGTCGATTCGCTCGCTGCGCTCGCTCATGCGTCGTCCCAGCGTTGCTTCGGCTGGCCCTGCGTCTCGTCCGGTGTGTCGAAGGCCAACTGCTCGGCCGGCGGCTCCGTGGGCGGCGTCGGCTCCTCCGCAGGAGCGGGGGCGGGCTTCTTGGCGGGCGCGGCTTTCTTCGCCGCGGGCTTCTTGGCGGGCGTCGGGGGCAGGTCGTCCAGACCCTCGGCGTCCTCGAGGTCCTCGGCCTCCCGCATGAGGCGCGCGGCGCGGCTGCGGGCCCGCATGGCGGAGCGGTCGTCCTCGCCCTTCGCCATGGCGTCCTGGCCGTACTGGGTGAGGATCTCCGCGACCGGGCCGTCGTTGATCAGACGACCTTCGCGCAGGTACAGCCCGCGGGTGCAGAACCGTTCGACCTGGGCAGCGTTGTGCGACACCAGCAGGACGGTCTTGCCCTGCCCGAGCATCTGCTGCATACGGACGAAGCATTTCTGCCGGAAGGCCCGGTCCCCGACCGCGAGGACCTCGTCGACGAGCACGACGGGCCGGTCGACGGTGGTGATGACCGAGAAGCCGACCTTGGCCTTCATGCCGGAGGACAGGTGCCGGAACGGGGTGTCGAGGCGGTGCCCGATCTCGGCCCACTCGACGATCTCGTCGAAGCGTTCGGAGATCTGACGCTTCGACAGACCCTTGAGCCCCGCGGCCAGCCAGATGTTGTCCCGGACCGTGAGGTCGCCGACGAATCCGCCGGTGACCTCGATCATCGGGGCGACCTTGCCGCGCAGCAGCACCGACCCCTCGTCGGGGATCATGACGCCCGCGATCAGACGGAGCAGCGTGCTCTTGCCGTGCCCGTTGCCGCCGACGACGCCGACGGCCTCGCCCCGCTCGATCGAGAACGAAACGTCCCGCAGCGCCCAGAACTCCTTCTTGGAGGAGCTGACGCCGGTCTTCCCCTTGGTCAGCATTTCGCGCAGGCGCATCTTTCGTCGCCGGTTCTCGAAGAACTTGATCCCGAGATTCTCGGCGACGATCACCGGCCCGTCGGCCTTCCGCGGCATGCCTCAGATCTCCTTCAGCACGGCGGGTTCGAGCTTGCGGAAGGTCCAGATGCCGATCCCGAGCAGCGCGAACGAGACGATCGTCCCCTGCACCGCGACACCGAACGAGGGCATCTCGTTGGCGAAGGCGGCTCCCCGGTAGATGCTCAGGATCGTCGTGAACGGGTTGAGTTCGTAGAAGGTCTTGAGAATCTGCGGGACGCGCTCGTTGTCGAGCACCGAGTTGGCGCTGTAGAGCACGGGGCACATGTAGAAGCCCATGCGCACCATGATCCGGATCAGCCGCTCGACGTCGGTCATCATCACCGTCACCGGCGCGAGGATCAGCGCGATGCCGACGAGGGTGACCCACTGCAGGCCCATGGCGAACGGCACCAGGATCACCCGCCAGTTCGCCCCGTGCTGCAGCGCGACCATGAACAGCACGATCACCGGAATCGCGAACACGAACTCGAAGAACTTCGACCCGACCGTGCGCAGCACCCAGATCTCGCGGGGCACGTCGACGGAGCGCACCAGGCGTGCCTCACCGGCGATCGACCGCGGTGAGGCACTGATCACCGAGGAGGCCCACATCCAGGGCAGCAGCCCGACCAGCAGGAACACGATGTACGGGTCCTGGGCGATGGTGCCGCGCGGGAAGACCTTGGTGAACACGAACCAGTAGACGGCGCCCATGAGCAGCGGCTCGAGGACCGTCCACAGGTACCCCAGCGTGGAGTCGGAGTACTTGACCTTGAGGTCACGCGTGATCAGCAGGGCCAGGATCCGGCGCCGCGCGACAAGCGTGCGCAACCGCCCCACCAGTGCCCCTTCCCCGATGCTTCCCTGCCGCCGCCCAGCGTAGGGCGGTGATCATCTCTCCGCCCGCCACACGCACTGTTAGCAACCCGATAGTGCGCGCCGGACACCGCCGAACGGGTTAACCCGCGGCCACGTCCAGCCCCGCATAGACATCGAGCATGAGCCCCGCGTTGCGGTCCCAGGTGTAGGCCTCGACGGCGTGCGTCCGTCCGGCCGCCCCCAGCCGGGCTCGCAGGTCGCGGTCCTCGGCCAGTTCCAGCATGCGTCGTGCGAGGGCGTCGGGGTCACGGCGGGGCACGACGAAGCCGGTCTCGCCGTCGCGGATGACCTCGGGCAGGCCCCCGCAGTCCGAGACGACCACCGGCAGTCCGCAGGCCTGCGCCTCGACGGCGGCCACCCCGAAGCTCTCGCTGTCCAGCACCGACGGGACCACGAACACGTCCAGGGCGGCCAGGGTGGCCGGGACCTCGGCGTGCGGGATCCGCCCGGCGAACCGGACCGCGTCGCCCAGCTTCAGGGAGGTCGCGAGTTCGTGGTAGGCGTCCAGCTTCGGCCCGCCGCCGACGATCACCAGATCGCTGCGCGCGGCCAGGTCCGCCGGTGCCGTGTCGAGGTAGCGCCGGAAGGCATGCAGCAGGACGTCGATGCCGTACTTGTCGTCCATCGTCTTCACGATGCCGAACGCCACCCGGGCGTCCGGCGGGCGCGGGGCAGGCACGAAGCGGGCCGTGTCCACCCCGAACGGGGTGACCGCAACCGGCTTGTCGGTGTACTTGCCGGTCTCCGCGCGCATCACCTGGCTGGTCGAGCAGACGGCGTCGGCCTTGCTGAGCGCGAACTCCACCATCCGCCGCTGCGCTCCCCCGGCCTGCGGGAAGTCGTAGATGTCCGAGCCCCACACGGAGATCACGTAGGGGTGCCGCCCGGCCATCGCGCCGAGCAGGCCGTAGCTCGAGACGTAGTGCGCATGCACCAGGTCCGGGTCGGCCTGGGCAAGCAGGGCGCGCAGTCGGCGGATCGTCAGCAGGTAGGCGGCCTTGTGTCCGAAGGCCATCGGCAGGTAGGCGGTCTTCACCCGGGGCCAGCGGTGGCCCTCGGTGTCGCGGTGCGGCTCGAGGCTGATCGCGTAGACGTCGATCCCGCGCTTGTCGTAGAAGTCCAACCACTTGTGGGTGTGCACGTTGTTCGCCGGTGCCAGCAGCGCGATGCGCATGCGCCGCTCCGAACGCTCGTCCCGCCCCGGGCAGTATCCGGCCGGCTGCGGCCCTCGCCGGCCGTCATTCGACTGGCTGCTGCGCGGGCGCACGCAGCCGGTTCGAGAGCAGGATCGCCAGCAGGTGCCCGCTTGCGACGAACATCGCGATCGGCAGCATCGCGACGCACAGGACCTTGGTGCCCTCGTCGCTGTCGGCGATCGCGTCACCGATCGCCACGAGCATGCAGATGAAGGAGAACTCCAGGGCCAGCAGCGCCCGGTGGATCGGGACGAACCCGAAGATCGCCCGGGCTCCGCGCAGCCCGGCAGTGCGGATGGTCTGCTCGCCGTCCATCGTCGGGGGATACTTGGCCAGGGCTCGCGCGGTGTGCACCAGGTCGGTCTCGGCCTTCACGAGCAGCGTGACCGTCGCGGTGGCGAAACCGATGGTGGCCCAGCCGTCGAGGGAGTCCCAGCCGCCGCCCGCGCGGACACCCAGCGCGGCGGTCAGCCCAGCCTCGGTCACGTAATGGCCGATGCGGTCCAGGTAGACGCCGCTGGCGCCGGTCTTGTTGCGCCACCGCGCGAGTTCACCGTCGGAGCAGTCGAGGATCAGCTGCAGCTGGATCAGGAGCATCGCGAGCACCGCGGTCCACCAGCCAGGGAAGGACAGCGCGACCGCGGATCCGATTCCCGCGAAGATCATTCCCCAGGTGATGGCGTCCGGCGTGATGCGCGTGTTGACCAGCGCGCGGGTGATGTGGATGGAGATCTTCCGGCCGTAGGCGATGCCCGCCCAGTGCTCGGCGTTGTGCCGCGACAGCACCGCCGGGGGCTGCGCCACGGCCCGTAGTTCAGCAAGGGACGGGCGGGGTGCGGCGGGCATCCTGTGTTTATACCAATGCGCGCGGAGGCGGCCCGACTCCTAAAAGGCCAGGACAGACGTGTCGGGCCGCCGGAGCGTGCAGTTGGTATCGATTCACAGAGAATCAGCGTGATAAGCGGTTGGAGGCCCGGCAACGCGCGGGCTGCCTTAAGATCACTCGATGCCCTTCGCCGCGAGCAACCCACCCGTGCAGGCCGTCATCCTGGCCGCCGGATTCGGGTCCCGGCTCGGCAAGCCGTTCCCGAAGCCGCTCACGCCCCTGGTCAGCGGACGAACCATCATGGAGCGTCAGATCTCGGGCATCCGTGAGGTGTTCGGCGAGAGCACGTCGATCCTGGTCGTCGTCGGCTTCAAGCTGGAGCTGATCATGGAGGCGCACCCGGACGTCCTGTTCGCCTACAACGAGCGCTACGACCAGACGAACACCTCGAAGAGCCTGCTGCGCGCGCTGACGCTGTCCGGGTCCGAGGGCGTGCTCTGGCTCAACGGCGACGTCGTCTTCGACCCGTCGATCCTGCGGCACATCGCCCCGCACATCGCTGCCTCGGAGTCCTTCGTCTGCGTGAATCACGCGAGCGTGGCCGAGGAGGAGATCAAGTACACCGTCGACGACGACGGCCTGATCCGCGAGCTGTCCAAGACGGTGCGCGGGGGCCTCGGCGAGGCGATCGGCATCAACTTCATCGCCCCGGCGGACAAGGAACTCCTGCGCAAGCACCTGGAGTCCTGCGCGGACAACGACTACTTCGAGCGCGCCATGGAGACGGCGATCGCCGCGGGCCTGCGCCTGCGCCCGGTGGACATCTCGCAGTTCTACGCCGTCGAGGTCGACTTCGAGGCCGACCTCGACCGCGCGAACCACGTCACCCGCAACGAGTAGCACTCTCCCCGAGCCCGCGACCCGGCTGCGAGCGTTCGCGGGCGGAGCCCGCCATTTACTTGTACTGGCAGGAGTCCGCGATCTCCACGGACTGACCCGGGACGACCGGGGTCGGCTTCGGAGTCGCCTTCGGGGTCTTCTTGGTCGCCGGCTTCTTCGTCGCCTTCGGGGCGGCGGAGGCGGTCGGGGTCGCGACCTTGATGGCCTCGGACTTCGCGATCGCCTGCTGCACCTTGCCCCGGATGTAGGCGATGTCGGGGTTGGCCGAGTCGATGATCCGGTTGGTGAAGTTCACGCTGGTGATGCTGGCCTTCTTTGACTTGCGCGACACGTCGACCAGACGCTCGAGCTCGTCCTGGGTGATGTCGGTGGCGACGACGTCACCGATCGACTCGGCGATGCTGCTGTAGTTCTTCAGCACGTTGAGCGGGTCGGCCTGGTTGAGCAGCGCGCCGAAGACGCAGCGCTGACGGTCCATCCGGTCGTAGTCGCCGTTGGCCGCGCCGGAACGGGAGCGGGCGTACCAGAGGGCTCGGTAGCCGTCGAGCTTCTGCAGGCCCGGCTCGATCCAGCCCAGGATCGGGTTCTTCCCACCCGTGACGAGGTTGTCGCCGCCGCCGATCGGTAGCCGTTCGTTGACCCGCAGGGTGATGCCACCGAGGGAGTCGACGAGCTTCTGGAAGCCGGACAGGTTCACCAGCGCGTAGTAGTGCACCGGGATGCCGAGCGTTTGCGCGACGGCCTGCTCCACCGCGAGCGCACCCGGGTCATGGACCTTCGGGAACAGTTGTCGGTTCTCCTGGGCCCAGGTGTAGATGCCGAAGAAGAAGTCCGGGAATCCGTTCGGGAACTGCTTGGCCATCGTCGTGCCAGGGGGGAACTGCGCGTACTGCAGGTTGCGCGGCAGCGCGAACATCACCGTCTTGCCGGTGGCGACGTCGATGCTGGCCAGCGAGATGCTGTCGGTCCGGATCCCGCGGCGGTTCAGGCCACCGTCACCGCCGAGCAGGAGGATGTTGAGCCGGCCGTTGTACAACTCGGCCTTGCCGCCGGGCTGGAACACGGTGTTGACCACGTGCCGCTGCAGGTCGATCATCCGGGCGCCGTAGGCCATGGGCGCCGCGACGCCGGCCATGAGCGCCAGCGTCATGAGCGCCACGACCAGGCGGTGCGGACGCCGCAGGCTCGGCGGGCGCCCCAGCCGCAGGGCGTCGACGAACAGGGCGACCCAGCAGCCGGCCAGCACGACCAGCGCGACCTCGATCCAGATCAGCCTGGAGGTGTCGACGGCGAGGTCGACGAGGCCGTCCTTGCCCAGGTACACCAGGCCGACGCCGCCGATCAGCAGCACCAACGCCACGATCCGCAGCGCCGCCCGACCCACGGATTTGTTGCCGCACAGGAGCTGGGCCGAGCCCGGCAGGACCAGGGTCATCCCGAGCAGCATCAAGGCACGCCGAAACCGGACAAACTCCGATTTGCGGCGCAACCGCGACCTGTCCGTGCCGAACATCCTGACCGCCTTCGTCCCTGCATGACCGCACGCGACGAGGGCTCGCGTCGCGGCGCGGGTTCACTCGGGCGGGGGAATCAGTATCAACAACGCACGCGCGAACGGGTGCAAAATTCGGGTTTCAATGACTTAACACAGGCTGATCACTTGTAACGGCAGGTGTCAGCCAGCTCGACCGACTGACCTGGGGCCGTCGGCTTCTTCTTCGTCGGGGCGGGCTTCTTCGGCTTGCCTGTTCCGGTGGTGGGTTTCGCCGAGGGGCTCGGGCTGGCCGCCGCGACGGACTTCGCGATCGCCTGCTGCACCTTGGCGCGGATGTAGACGATGTCCGGGTCGGCCGAGTCGATCGCCTTGTCGTCGAAGCTGACGCTGGAGACGCCGGAATCCTTGACCTTCGGCCCCACCGTGACGAGCTTCTGCAGCGCACCGGTCGTCAGGTCCGTCGCGATGACGCCCTTCACCGACTTGGCCAGGGCCTGGTAGTTGCGCAGCACGTTCAGCGGGTCGGCCTGGTTGAGGATCGCCCCGAGGACGCAGCGCTGGCGGTCCATCCGGTCGTAGTCGGTGGTGGTGGCGCGGGACCGGGCGTACCAGAGGGCGTGATACCCGTCGAGCCTCTGCAGCCCCGGCTCGATCCAGCCGAGGATCGGGTTCTGACGCTTGCCGTCGTTGCTGGTGCCGCCGCCGATCGGCAACCGCTCTGCGACCCGCAGCCTGATCCCGCCGAGCGCGTCGACGACCTTCTGGAAGCCGGACAGGTTCACGAGGGCGTAGTAGTGCACGGGGATGCCGAGGGTCTGCGCGACGGCCCACTCCACGGCGAGCGCCCCCGGGTCGTGCACCTTGCCGAACAGCTGACGGTTCTCCTGCGCCCAGGTGTAGATGCCGAAGAAGAACTGGGGAAATCCGTTCGGGAACTGCTTGGCCATCAAGGTGCCTGGCGGGAACTGGGCGTACTGCAGGTTGCGTGGCAGAGCGAACATGACGGTCTTGCCGGTGGCCATGTCGATGCTGGCCAGGGAGATGCTGTCGGTGCGGATCCCGCTGCGGTTCAGCCCGCCGTCGCCGCCGAGCAGCAGCACGTTGAGGCGACCGTTGTAGAGCTCACCGATCGTGCCGTCTTGGAAGTTCGTCCGGACCACGTCGCGCTGCAGATCGATCAGGTAGGCGCTGTACCCCAGCGGTGCGCCGACGCCTGCCATGAGCACGATCGACAACCCGGCCGCAGCGAAGCGGTGCGGCCGCAGCAACGACGGTGGTCGTCCCAGCCGCCAGGCGTCGACGAACAGCGCGAGCCAGCACAGGCCCAGCACCGCGATCGCCGCCTCGATGGCCACCAACTTGTCGGTGTCCAGGCCCAGCTCGACCAGGCCGTCCTTGCCCATCCACACGGCGCCCACGATCGCGATAAGCACCACGAGCGCCAGCACCCGCAGCGCCGCGCGGCCGACCGCCTTGTTCCCGCACGTGAGCTGGGCCGAACCGGGCAGGACCAACGTCATGCCCAGCAGCGCCAGCGAACGGCGCCACCGCACCCGTTCGGCACGGCGCTCGAGCTCGGCCGGATCTGTGGGCAACACTCCCCGGGCCTCCAGATCCGCCGACGGGCTGCCGACAACGCGCAGGCGCTACCCAGTTTCGCACCGGAGGTGCACCGGCAGCGAGCTCAGCGGTCCGGATCAGCCAGACCCGGGACCGACGGGTCCTCGATCAGGTCCTTCGGGCTCACCAGGAAGCCCAGGCCCCAACCCAGGTGCATGGTGACGACGACCGCCGGCATCCGGACCGCGACCTCCCGCGGCAGGTCGCGCCCGACCACCGCCGACCCCGCCAGCACCGCGCCGAGGTAGCCGACCGGCGCCAGCCACCCGACCTTCTTGCCCAACACGCCCAACGCCGTGCCCGCCGCGACGGCGACGACGGCCGCCGGCGGGGCGAGATAGCGGTAATTCGCGGTCTGCGGCATCCGTCGGATGACCCCCCGGCGCCACTGGCCGGTCCGGTAGAACTGCGTCGCCAGGGCGCGCAGGTCCGGGCGGGGGCGGTAGGTGACCTGCATCCGGGGGGTGAACCAGACGGTGCCACCGGTCTCGCGGATGCGGTGGTTCAGCTCCCAGTCCTGCGCGCGGCGCAGGGTCTCGTCGAACCCGCCGACCCGCTCCAGCGCGCTGCGCCGGAACGTCCCGAGGTAGACCGTCTCGGCCGGACCGGCCTGCCCGCCGAGGTGGAACGGCGAGCCGCCCATGCCCAACCAGCTGGTCATCGCCCGGGCCACGGCCTGCTCGAACGGGGTGATGCCCTCGGCGGCCATGATCCCGCCGACGTTGTCCGCGCCGCTCTCGTGCAGCACCTCGACGGCGATGCGGCACGTAGTCGGACGGCAGGATCGCGTGCCCGTCGACCCGCACGACGATGTCGTGGCTGCTCGCCGCGATCGCCGCGTTGAGACCGCAGGGAGTGGCGCCGGTGGGGTTGCGCACGGTCCGGATCCGGGGATCGGCCGCGGCCAGTTCGGCGGCGATCGTGTCGGTGTCGTCCTTGGACGGCCCGAGCGCCAGGACGATCTCCAGAGGCCCGGCGTAGTCCTGCCCGGTGATCGCGGCGACGGCGGCGCGCAGGTGCCGGGACTCGTTGAGGATCGGCATGATTACCGACACCGGCGGCGCGGGGATCGTCCCGGCCTGCGGCGAGCGCTGGCCGGGGAGCCCCTCCAGGTTGCGTGGCATGGACTGGGCCATCAGGTGTAGCTGCAGGTGTCGGCGAGCTCGACGGGTTGCCCCGGAACTCCCGGCGCGGGCTTGGGCGTGGTGGTCGGCTTCTTGCCGGGCTTCTTGGTCGCCTTCGGGCTCGGCGACGCGGCGGGATCGACGACCTTCTTGGCGTTGGACTTGGTGATCGCGTCCTGGACCTTGGCGCGGATGTAGGCGATGTCGGGGTTGGAGGAGTCGATCACCTGGTTGGTGAAGGTGACGCTGCTGATGCTCGACTGCTTCGTCTTGCCGGACACGTTGATGAGGTCGTTCAGCGCACCGGTGGTGAGGTCGGTGGCGATGACGTTCTTGATGCCCTTGGCCAGCTCGCGGTAGCTCCGCAGCACGTTCATCGGGTCGGCCTGGTTGAGGATGGCGCCGAGCACGCAGCGCTGGCGGTCCATCCGGTCGTAGTCGCCGTGCGCGGCCTGGGCGCGCGAGCGGGCGTACCAGAGGGCGTGGTAACCGTCGAGCTTCTGCAGCCCGGGTTCGATCCAACCGGTGATCGGGTTGTTCCGGCCGGTGACCAGGTTCTTTCCGCCGCCGATCGGCAGGCGCTCGCCGACCCGCAGGGTGATACCGCCGAGGGCGTCGACGACCTTCTGGAACCCGGCCAGGTTGACCAGCGTGTAGTAGTGCACCGGGATGCCGAGGGTCTGCGCGACGGCCTGCTCGACCGCGAGCGCCCCGGGGTCGGCGACCTTCGGGAACAGCTGCCGGTTCTCCTGCGCCCAGGTGTAGATACCGAAGAAGAAGTCCGGGAATCCGTTCGGGAACTGCTTGGCCATCGTCGTGCCCGGCGGGAACTGCGCGTACTGCAGGTTGCGGGGCAGCGAGAACATCACGGTCTTGCCGGTGGCCATGTCGATGCTGGCCAGCGCGATGCTGTCGGTGCGGATTCCGCGCCGGTTCAGGCCACCGTCACCGCCGAGCAGCAGGACGTTCAGTCGGCCGTTGTACAACTCACCGGTCTTGCCTTCGAAGAACACGTCCTTGATGAGGTTGCGCTGCACATCGATCAGGTACGCGCCGTAGGCCATCGGGGCCGCGACGCCGGCCATCAGGGTCAGCGAGATGGTGGCTGCAGCCAATCGGTGCGGACGGCGCAGGCTCGGCGGGCGACCCAGGCGCCAGGCGTCGACGAACAGCGCCAGCCAGCAGATCGCGAGCACGACCACGGCGACCTCGCCGATGGTCAGCGCGAAGGTGTCCAGGCCGAGCTTGACGATGCCGTCGCGGCCGAGCATGAAGTACCCGACGACCACCAGCACGAAGGCGAGCCCGACGACCCGCAGCGCCGCACGCCCGACTGCCTTGTTCCCGCTCATGACCTGCGCGGATCCCGGCAGGACCAGCGTCATCGCCAGCAACGTCAGGGCGCGCCGGAAGCGGACCAGCTCCGACTTACGACGGAAGTCCGCCTTGCCGATCTCGAGCAACGACAGCCTCCGCGGTACAGATCCATGCCGGGGCGGGAGTTGACCACCCAGCGCCGGTGCAGGGTGTCCAGTATCAGCAGCACAGGCCGCTTCGGCCGGGAAATCGAGGGCGAGTCGCGCACTGTGATCACGCGAATACTTTGGATGGCCGAACTAATTTGATGATAGGCCGCGCACGCGAACACGCGCCGCGGGCGAGCTCAGCTCGTCCTGTGCGCCGACCGAGAGGGTATTGATGTCACGCCGAATCGCTGTGTTGGGCACCGGATATCTGGGTGTCACGCACGCCGCCTGCATGGCAGAGCTGGGATTCGAGGTGCTCGGCATGGACGTCGACGCCGCGAAGGTCGCGGCGCTGTCGGTGGGTGAGGTGCCGTTCTTCGAGCCGGACCTGGCCCCGCTGGTGGCCAAGCACACCGGCACCGGGCGGCTGCGCTTCACGACGTCCTTCGCCGAGGTCGCCGAGTTCGCCGACATCCTCTTCACCTGCGTCGGTACCCCGCAGCGCCGCGGCGAACTGGCCGCCGACATGACCCAGGTCGACGGCGTCATCGCAGGGCTGGCCCCGCACCTGACCCGTCCGTGCCTGGTGGTCGGCAAGTCGACCGTGCCGGTGGGCACCGCCGCCCGGCTCGCCGAGTACCTCGCGGAGCACGCGCCCGCCGGCGCCGCGGCGGAGTTGGCGTGGAACCCCGAGTTCCTCCGTGAGGGCTTCGCGGTCGCCGACACGTTGCGTCCGGACCGGTTGGTCGTCGGGACGGACAGCCCCCGCGCCATCGAACTCCTGCGCGAGGTCTACGCCGAGCTGCTGGACGCCGGCGTGCCGCTGCTGGTCACCGACTTCGCGACCGCGGAGTTGGTGAAGTCGGCCGCGAACGCGTTCCTCGCCACCAAGATCTCGTTCATCAACGCGATGGCCGAGGTGTGCGAGGCGGCCGGCGCGGACGTCACCGCGTTGGCCGACGCGCTCGGGCACGACCCCCGCATCGGACGCCGCTTCCTCAACGCCGGCCTCGGCTTCGGTGGCGGGTGTCTGCCCAAGGACATCCGGGCCTTCATGGCCCGCGCCGGCGAGCTGGGGGCCGCCGAGGCGCTGACGTTCCTGCGCGAGGTCGACGCGATCAACATGCGCCGACGCACCCGCACCGTGGAACTGGCCCGCGAGCTGTGCGGCGGGTCGGTGGTCGGCAAGCGGATCGCGGTGCTCGGCGCGGCCTTCAAGCCGGACTCCGACGACGTGCGGGACTCCCCCGCGTTGCACGTGGCCGGCGAGATCCACCTGCAGGGCGGCCTGGTCACCGTCTACGACCCGAAGGCCATGGACAACGCCCGCGAGCGTTTCCCGACGCTGACCTACGTCCCCTCAGCACTGGCGGCCTGCGCCGGCGCGGACCTGGTGCTGCACCTGACCGAGTGGTCGGAGTTCCGCGCGCTGGACCCCGTGATGCTGGCAGGCGTGGTGTCTCGGCCGTGGGTGCTCGACGCGCGCAACATGCTCGACGTCGAGGCCTACCGCGCCGCGGGATGGACGTTCCGCGGCTTCGGTCGCAACTGACGCCGGGTCAGCGATCGGCGGGACGCCGGCCGGACCGACGGTCGCGGACTGCGCTCGGCGGCGGCGTCGGCACCTGGTTCAGGGTCGGGTTCGCCACCGTCGGCCCCTGGAACTTTTCGGTGCCCTCGGCCAGGCGCAGTCCCTTGATGCCGGAGTGCTTCTGCGCGTAGGCCAGCGCCTTGTTGATGTCGGTGATCGAGTTCGCGAGCGGGGCGGGGCCGAGCACCAGCGTCGACAGACTGCCCAACGCGCGGCCCTGGGCATCGAGGTAGGGCCCCCCGGAGTCGCCCGGGATGCCGGGCGTCGCGGAGTAGATGAGGTGCGACCAACCGTCGTGGGCGTCCCCGATCGAGACGGACTGCTTGGGCTTGAGGTCGGAGAGATCCTGGCGAGTGGGTGAGTTGCCGTACCCCAGGACGGTGTCCCCCGGCTGCGTGCCCTCGGTGTTCAGCCCCGTCGGACCGCCGAACAGCGGCATCGTCGGGTTCACCTGGTTGTGCGCGTAGCGCGGGATCTTCACCAGCGCGAAGTCGTTGTCGGCGCAGGCGAAGGCGTCTGTCTCGTCGACCTTCTGCATGGCCAACCAACTGGAGTAGACCATCGTCCCGCGCACCCGCGAATCGACGAAGGTCACCTTCGTGCCGAGCGGCTTCGAGCCGAACGTGCAGCCGTTGGGCTGTGCCGCTTCCTTTTTCAACGCCGTGCGGGCACAGTGCGCCGACTGCCCGAAGTAGACGTTGGCCGCGGCGTCGGTGAACACGAAGTTCACCGTGCACATCGAGTTCACGGTCCGTGACTGCACGCCCGGGAAGATCCCTGAGGTGACCGGCCCGAATCGCGGCTGAGGCGACGCGCCGGCGGTGCCGGCGTGGGCGGGGGCGGCGCTCAGGACCAGGCCGAGCGACATCGACAGGCCGAGCAGGCCGCTCCGCCGACGCACAAGCGCCCTCACGATCCTGCTCCTCCTCGCCGTCCGCATTCCTTGCATTGTGCGTCATCCCGGCACGTCCCGGGGCAGTCAGTGGGAAAGGGGACACCGGGGGTGTACCCGGTGCATCCCGCCCGACTCGACTGCTCCGATCGGGTGAGGAACGAAACGGACAACTGCGGACAGCCCACCCACTCCGACCACCCGAATCCGTCCCGTTCGGGCGAAAGCCCTGACCGCTGCACCTGCGCAACCGCTTGCCTTCCCTCTGACGACCTGGCTCGTGCCAGGCCCTCGGACCGAATGCAGCAGGAGGCAACGATGTCGATGCGACGAATGCAGGCGCGGTTCGGGGTGGTGGCAGCCGTCGGAGCGACCATGCTGCTCGCCGCCCTGGGCCCGGCAGTGGCGACGAGCGCCCAGCCGAGCGCTCCGACGCCCTTCGCGGGGTGCGACTTCGTCGAAGGCTTCGAGATCGACTGCGAGCAGGAAGATCCCCAGGTCTACGGCGTGCCCGGCGGTGCCGGCGCCACCGGTGCCACCGGCGCGCCCGGCTCGGCAGGACCGGCCGGACCGCGGGGCGCCAACGGTGCTCCCGGCACCCCCGGTACTCCCGGTGCTCCTGGCCCGACCGGTGCTCCCGGGGCCGATGGTGCTCCCGGGGCCGACGGCGCTCCCGGCGCGACCGGTGCTGACGGAGTCCCTGGCATCCAGGGCGACCCCGGTCCGACCGGCCCCCAGGGAACCCAAGGCATCCAGGGCAACACCGGCGCGCCCGGTGCAGACGGCGCCCAAGGCATTGCAGGCCCCTCCGGCCCCCAGGGGACCCAAGGCATCCAGGGCGCCAGCGGCGCGGACGGCGCCCCGGGCGTCCAGGGCCCGTCCGGCCCGCAGGGCATCCAGGGCAACACCGGCGCCCAGGGAACCCCGGGCCTCCAAGGCAACACCGGCGCGGCCGGCGCAGACGGCGCCCAAGGCATCCCGGGCCCCTCCGGCGCCCAGGGAACTCAGGGCCTCCAGGGCAACACCGGCGCCGCCGGCGCCGACGGCGCCCAAGGCATCCCCGGCCCGTCCGGCCCGCAGGGAATCCAGGGCCCCTCCGGCCCCCAAGGAACCCCGGGCCTCCAGGGCAACACCGGCCCGAGCGGACCTCAGGGCACCCAGGGCAACACCGGTGCCCAGGGTGGCCAGGGCCCCCAAGGCATCCAGGGCAACACCGGCTCGAGCGGGCCCCAGGGCACCACGGGCACCACGGGCACCACGGGCGCCACGGGCGCCACGGGCAACACCGGCGGCGTGGGCCCGAGCGGACCGACCGGCGGGACGGGCGCGACCGGCGCCACCGGTATTGCCGGCCCCGCGGGCAGTGGGTCGAGGATCTACACCCAGGTCACCGTCGGCGAGCTGCACGCCTGTGGGATCACTCCCGCCGGGGGCGTCGAGTGCTGGGGCGAGAACACCGACGCCCAGCTCGGTGACGGCACGCGGGTGGACTCATCCGTCCCGGTCCCGGTCGTCGGACTGAGCAGCGGGGTCACCGCCATCAGCGCAGGCACACTGCACACCTGCGCCGTCCAGAACGCAGCGGCGTTCTGCTGGGGCAGCGCCGCCGACGGTCGCCTCGGCAACAACTCCGCCACCGGGCGTCAGCCCGCCCCGACGCAGGTCACCGGCCTCACCAGCGGCGTCACTGCCATCAGCGCCGGCGACCAACACTCGTGCGCCATCGTCGGCGGCGCGGCTCAGTGCTGGGGTCAGGACAACAACGGCCAGGTCGGCAACGGCGGTGCGGCGAACTCTCAGTTCCTCGTCCCGCAGGGCGTCGAGGGCCTCTCCACGGCCGGTTCCGGGGTGACGTCCATCAGCGCCGGCCACCAGCACAGCTGCGCGGTCGTCAACGGTGCCGCCCGCTGCTGGGGCGCCGACGGCGCAGAACAGCGACTCGGCAACGGCCCGGGCCAGGGGACAGCGGCCGCACCCGTCGCGGTGACGGCCACCTTGATCGGCAGCACGGTGTCCGCCATCAGCGCCGGCTACCAGCACAC
The DNA here is from genome assembly GCA_963703165.1 of uncultured Actinomycetota bacterium. Lineage (GTDB taxonomy): Bacteria > Actinomycetota > Actinomycetes > Sporichthyales > Sporichthyaceae > JBQTKD01. Next base: position 3,857,660 of record OY969798.1, on the reverse strand, counting down.
CTGTGCAATCTCGGCCGGGAAGGCTTACTGCTGGGGGTCGGACAGCAACGGGCAGCTCGGCAACGGCAACACGACCGGCACCCAGGCCTCCCCAGTCCTCGTGGACGGCACGAGCAGCGGCGGCGTCACCGCGATCAGCGCCGGCGGCACGCCCACCAACGCGACCTCGCATTCGTGCATGGTCCGCAACAGCGCGGCTTTCTGTTGGGGCAGCAACAACAACGGTCAGCTCGGTGACGCCTCGGTCTTCAGCCCGGGGGCGTCCCCGACCCAGGTCGACGGGTTGGACAGTGGAGTGGCGGGCATCGACGCCGGCGGACTGAGCACCTGCGCCGCCGTCACCAACAGCGCAGCTCGCTGCTGGGGCAGCAACAGCAACGGTCAGCTCGGGACGGGCGGCGAGCCCAGCGCGGGTGCGCTGTCCCGGACACCGCGCACCGTCGTCTAGCACCACGCAGTCGCCGCGCCGGCGGGGCCGAGGGAACGACTCCTCAGCCCCGCCGGCGCAGTGCTGCGCCCTTGGCCCGGGCGCCGGTCTCGAGGTCGCGCTGGAAGTCGAGCATCCGGGCCTGCAGGTCCCGGTCGGCCGCGGCGAGGATCCGCACCGCGAGCAGTCCGGCGTTGCGGGCGCCGCCGATCGCGACGGTGGCCACCGGCACGCCGGCCGGCATCTGCACGATCGAGAGCAGCGAGTCCATCCCGTCCAGGGCCTTCAGCGGCACCGGGACACCGATCACCGGCAGCGGAGTCACCGAGGCCAGCATCCCGGGCAGATGTGCCGCTCCCCCGGCGCCGGCGATGATCACGCGCAGCCCACGGCCGGCGGCGTTGGCGCCGTAGTCCAGCATCGCCCGCGGCATGCGGTGCGCGGAGACGACGTCGACCTCGTGCGGGACGTCGAACTCGGCGAGGGCCTCCGCCGCCGCCTCCATCACCGGCCAGTCGGAGTCCGAGCCCATCACGATCCCGACCACGGGCGAAGGTCCCCGGGGTGCGTCGGGCGGGCTGTCGGGTTCAGGCACGGTGGTTCTCCTCAGTCCTCACGAGCGTCGGCAATGGCGTCGTCCTCGCCGGACAGGCTGTATCCGCCAGTAAGGAAGGCGGCGGCATGTCGGGCGCGCGCGAGCAGGGTGTCAGGGTCGTCCCCGGACACCGTCACGTGCCCCACCTTGCGACCGGGAACGACCTTCTTGCCGTAGTTGTGGATGCGCAGCCCGGGGTCGCGGGCCATGCAGTGCAGATAGCCGGCGCCCAGATCGGGATAGCTCCCGCCGAGCACGTTGGCCATCACGGCATGCGGGTCGCGCATCGCGGTCGACCCCAGCGGCAGGTCCAGGACCGCCCTCAGGTGCTGTTCGAACTGGCTGGTCACCGCCCCGTCGATGGTCCAGTGCCCGCTGTTGTGCGGGCGCATCGCGAGTTCGTTGACGAGCACACCGTTCGGTGTGTCGAACAGTTCGACGGCGAAGACCCCGACGACCTGGAGGAGGCCCGCGATCTGCAGCGCGATCTGCTGCGCCTCCAGCGCGTGGTCCTCGTCGATGTCCGCCGGCGCGATCACCTCGCGACAGATCCCGTCGCGCTGCACCGTCTGCACCACCGGGTACACCGCGGCCTGCCCATGGGGGCTGCGGGCGAGCATCACCGCGAGCTCGCGCGTGAACTCGACCTTCTCCTCCGCGAGCACCGGTCCGTGCGCGAGCCAGTCGCTCGCCTCCTCGGCGGAGCCGATCAGCCGGACACCGCGACCGTCGTAGCCACCCCGCGGGGTCTTGATCACGATCGGCCAGCCGACCCAGTGGCCGAAGTCCGCCAGTTCGGCGACCGTCGTGGCCAGCAGCCAGGCGGGGGTCGGGATGCCGACGGAGCTCAGGCGGTTCCGCATCGCGCCCTTGTCCTGCGCGTACCGCAAAGCGCCGGGACCCGGCCTGACCTGCACGCCCTCGGCCTCGAGCACCTCGAGATGGGCGGTCGGGACGTGTTCGTGGTCGAAGGTCAGCACGTCGCACCCGGCCGCGAAGGCCCGCAGCGTGTCCAGGTCGTCGTGGTCGCCGATGACGACGTCGGCCGCGATCTGCGCGGCAGATTCGTCCGGCGACGCGGCCAGCACCCGGAGGCGCACATCCAGGGCGACCGCGGCCTGCGCGGTCATCCGCGCGAGCTGCCCGCCCCCGACCATCCCGACAACCCCAGCCGTCACGCACGACACGTTATCCAGCCACGCGTTCACCGACGGCGCCGCATGGCGACCGCTCGCGCGCGGAGCGCGCCATTGGCTGAGTATCCGTTCGGTCACGGCCGCGCGGGCCGGCGGCAGGTGATTGTGAACACGGCGATAGATTCGTCCGGACGGGGGAGTATTCGTAAAGACTTATCGCGCGCCACGCACGTCCGGGCGCAACCGGGCCGCGCCCGGACCTGCAGAGAGGGCCGCAACCGGTGACCATGGCGCGATCGGTGGACGGTGCGTTGCCCGGTAGTGGTCTGGTGGCTGCACTGCGCGAGCGGTTCGGCCACCTGGTTCGGGAGCTCGCGAAGTTCGGCATCGTCGGCGCGGTCGCCTACATCGTCGACATCACGACGTTCAACGCGTTGCGCCACGACGTGATGGCCGAGCGCCCCCTGACCGCCAAGGTCATCTCCACGGTGCTGGCCACCACCGTCGCGTTCGTCGGCAACCGGCAGTGGACCTTCCGCCACCGCGCCCGCCAGGACCTGCGACGCGAGTACATCCTGTTCTTCGCCCTGAACGCGGTCGCGCTGGCCATCGCACTGTCCTGCCTGGGCGTCTCGCACTACCTGCTGGGCTTCGACTCGGCGCTGGCCGACAACATCTCCGCGAACGTGGTCGGCATGCTGCTGGGCACCGTGTTCCGGTTCTGGACCTACCGCAAGTTCGTCTTCACCGAGATCGCACCGACCGAGGATCCGCGCCCGCAACCCGCAGCGGCCTGACCTCGCTCGGCGCGCTTTCTAGGGTTCGGCCTCGAGGATCTCCTCGGCTACAGGCCCCGCGTGGCGCCCAGGACCCATTTCCAGCGCGGCCAGGGCCTGCTCGACCGTGTTCGTCCAGGTCACGAGGGCTGCCGACTCCGCCCGCATGAAGCGCTGCTCGACCAACGCGTCGATCTGCGCCCGTAGCGGTGCGAAAACCCTGGTCGGATCCAGGACGACGACCGGTCGGTCGTGCATCCCCAAGGTCCGGGCCACCCAGATCTCCAGCAACTCCTCCAGCGTCCCGATGCCGCCGGGCAGCACGAGGAACGCGTCGGCGCGGGCATCCATCTCGCCCTTGCGCGACCGCATGTCCGGGGTGACGAGAAGCTCGTCGGCGTCGTCGTCGGCGACCTCGAGAGACATCAGCGCCTGCGGGATCACCCCGATCGTGTGCCCTCCCCCGGCCCGCACGGCCCGGGCCAGGGCACCCATCGAGGAGATCGAGCCGCCCCCGGACACCACAGCGTGACCGCGCCGGGCCAGCTCGGCACCGACCTCGGCAGCCAGTTCGATGTGCTTGTTCGCGATCGCCGTGCTGGATGCGCAGAAGACGCAGATCGTGGCCACGGATCTGCGCGGCTCAGATGTAGGGCGTCTCGGGGCGCAGCACGCGGTGCTCCCCGGTCTGCGCGGCCATGTCCTCGGCCAACCTGTCCCCGGCGGCCTGCTCGTGGCCGCGGCGCTCCTCGTCGGAGTCGAGCATGATCCGCACGACCTCGTCGACGTCGTCGGTGATCTGGATCAGGTCCATGTCGTCGGGGGAGATCTTGCCCGCCTCGACCATCTTCGTGCCGATCCACTCGACCAGGCCGGACCAGTAGTCCGACCCCATCAGGACCACCGGGAATCGGGTGACCTTCTGGGTCTGCACCAGGACGAGCGCCTCGAACAGTTCGTCGAGGGTGCCGAAGCCGCCGGGCATGAAGACGAAGCCCTGGGCGTACTTGACGAACATCGTCTTGCGGACGAAGAAGTACCGGAAGTCGATGCCCATTTCGACGTAGTCGTTGAGCCCCTGCTCGAACGGCAACTCGATGCCCAGTCCGATGGACACGCCCTCGGCCTCGACGCAGCCCTTGTTGGCGGCCTCCATGACGCCGGGGCCACCACCGGTGATCACCGCGTACCCGGCCTTCGTCAACGCGTGGCCGAGTTGTCGGCTCAGCTCGTACTCGGGGTGATCGCGCGGGGTCCGGGCCGAGCCGAACACCGTGATCGCCCTGCCGATCTCCGCGAGCAGACCGAAGCCCTCGACGAACTCCGCCTGGATGCGCAGCACCCGCCACGGGTCGGTGTGCACCCAGTCCCCAGGCCCCAGCCCGTCCAGCAGACGCTGGTCGGTGGTGGATGAGCCCTGGGCGCTCTGGCGGCGACGCAGGATGACGGGACCCCGCGGGCGGGCGGGACTGGCGGGGGTGGAGTCGACCATGGCGCGACGCTACTTGGTCTGTGTCCCGGTCTCGGTCCCGGCTCGCGCGACGCCCAGGGGTGTCCGACAGCATGGCGGCGTGACCGTTCCCCTCTCCGTCCTCGACCTCGCGCCGGTCTCGTCCGGAACCTCGGCCGCCGAGTGCGTCCGGCGCACCGTGGACCTGGCCCGTCTCGCCGAGCACCTCGGCTTCGCCCGGGTGTGGTTCGCCGAGCACCACAGCCTGCCCGCGGTGGCAAGCAGCTCGCCGGAGGTGCTGATCGGGCACGTCGCCGCGCACACCGAGCGGATCCGGGTGGGCTCCGGCGGGATCATGCTCCCCAACCACAGCCCGCTGCGGGTGGCCGAGGCCTTCCACACCCTCGCGGCGCTGCATCCCGGCCGGATCGATCTTGGCCTGGGTCGCGCCGCCGGCGCCGAGCCGCAGACGACCAAGGCGCTGCGTGCATTCGACCCCAACTCGTTCTCCGCGCTGATGTCCGAGCTGATCGCGCTGACCCGGTCGAGGTTCTCCCCCGGCCACCCGTTCGCGAAGATCCAGGTGATGCCGCCGGATGTGGCGACTCCGCCGATGTGGATCCTGGGCTCGAGCGGGGCGAGTGCCTCCTCGGCCGGTCGGGCCGGGCTGGGTTATGCCTTCGCGACGCACTTCACCCCCGACCCGCCCGCCCCGGCGTTGGCGGCCTACCGCGGGGACTTCGTCGCGAGCGAGGAGTTCCCGGCGCCGCACGCGATCATCACCGTCGCGGTGGTGTGCGCCGAGGACGCGGCCCAGGCCGAGCGACTGGCCTCGACGATGGACCTGGGGTGGCTGCGCATCGAGCGCGGGGACTACCTGCCGCTGGAGAGCCCGGAGGAGGTCGAGCGCTACCCGTTCACCTCGACCGAGCGCGCGGCGATCGAACGCCGCCGGGCGATGGTGGTGGTCGGCGATCCCGCGACGGTGCGCAAGGAACTCCGCGCACGCGTCGAGGCGTGCGGGGCGGACGAACTGATGGTGGTCACCAACGTCTGGAGCCACGAGGCCCGGCTGCGCTCCTACGAACTGCTGGCGGAGTGCTGGACGGACTGACGCACAGTCAGCCGGACAGCCAGTTCCGGAGTACGTCGGCGCAGCGCTGGATCTCGGCGATCTCCACGTACTCGCCGACGGTGTGGGAGTTGTTCGGGTCGCCCGGGCCGAAGTTGACGGCCGGCACGCCGAGCCCGCTGAACAACGCGACGTCGGTCCAGCCGAACTTCGGCGTCGCCTCACCACCCGCGACGGCGAGGAACGCGGCGGCGGCCGGGCGGCCGAGCCCCGGCAGGGCGCCCGGGCACAGGTCGACGCAGGTCACGTCGTAGCCGTCGAAGAACTCCCGCACGAAGTGCAGCGCCTCGTCCGCCGAGCGGTCGGGGGCGAAGCGGTGGTTGACGGTGATCACACACTCGTCGGGGATCACGTTGCCCGCGACCCCACCGTGGATCCGAACCGCGGACAGGCCCTCGTGGTACTGCAGCCCGTCGATGACCGGCTTGCGGGCTTCGTAGCCACCGAGGCGGTTCAGCACCTCGGCGGCACCGTGGATCGCGTTGACCCCGCGCCAGGCCCGCGCGCTGTGGGCGCGGACGCCCTCCGTGCGGACCTCGACGCGCAGGGTGCCTTGGCAGCCGGCCTCGACGGAGGCGTTGGACGGCTCCATCAGCACCGCGAAGTCGGCCCCGAGCAGTTCGGGGCGGTTGCGGGAGAGGCGGCCCAGCCCGTTGAACTCGGCGGCCACCTCCTCGTTGTCGTAGAAGATGTAGGTGACGTCCCGGTTGGGGTCGGCCAGGGTCGCGGCCAGGTGCAGCCCGACGGCCACGCCGCCCTTCATGTCGCAGGACCCCAGACCGAACAGCCGGTCGCCCTCGAATCGCGCGGCCAGGTTGCCGGCCTCGGGGACGGTGTCGAGGTGTCCCCCGATGACCACGCGCTCGGGGCGGCCGAGTTCGGTGCGGGCGACGATCGTGTCGCCGTCGCGATGCACGTGCAGGTGCGCGACCTGCTTCAGCGCCCGCTCCACCGCGTCGGCCAGCGGACCCTCGGTCCCGCTCACCGAGGGGCGGTCCACCAGGTCCGCCGTGAGCGCGACGGCGTCGAGGGACAGGTCGAGGTCATCACCAGGGTTCTTCGGCACGCGCTCACGCTAGCGGCCGCACACCGGGTGCACAGGCGACCTCGCTAACGTTGCGCCGTGAGTACAGGTGCCTGGGGCCATGGGCTGGCCACGATCGTCGAATCCACCGGAACGGTGCTGGACACCTGGTTCCCCTCCCCCGCGCTGGGCGCACCGGACGGCTCCGGGCCGCCTGCCGACCTGACGGCGCTGGTCGCCAAGGACGACGCCCGCGGGGTGCGCGTCGACGTCGTCACGGTCGTGATCGACGACCTGGCGAACCCGCCGAAGGACGCCTCGGACGTCTACCTGCGCCTGCACCTGCTCTCGCATCGGCTCATCGCGCCGCACGGGGCGAACCTCGACGGGCAGTTCGGCCTGCTCGCGAACGTCGTGTGGACCGACCGCGGCCCGTGCGCGGTCGACGGCTTCGAGTCGACCCGGATGCGGCTGCGCGGGCAGGGTCCGGCCCAGGTGTTCGGTGTCGACAAGTTCCCGCGGATGACGGACTACGTCGTCCCGTCCGGCGTGCGCATCGCCGACGCGGACCGGGTCCGCCTCGGGGCGCACCTGGCATCCGGGACCACGGTCATGCACGAGGGCTTCTGCAACTTCAACGCCGGGACGCTGGGCGCCTCGATGGTGGAGGGCCGCATCTCGGCCGGCGTCGTGGTGGCCGACGGGTCGGACGTCGGCGGCGGCGCCTCGATCATGGGGACGCTGTCCGGGGGCGGCAAGGAGGTCATCCGGATCGGGGCCAAGTGCCTGATCGGGGCCAACGCGGGCGTCGGCATCTCCCTCGGCGACGAGTGCGTGGTCGAGGCCGGGTGCTACGTCACTGCGGGCACCAAGGTGCGGATGCCGGACGGATCAGCGGTGAAGGCGCGCGAGCTGTCCGGGAAGCCCGGCCTGCTGTTCCGCCGCAACAGCCTGTCCGGAGCCGTCGAGGTGGTGCTGCGCGCGGGCCACGACTGGGGCGGGCTGAACGCGGCCCTGCACTCCAATTAGGTCAAGGCCCGTGCGGGGTTCAGCGCTTGCCGGCGTCGACCTCGGCGAGCAGCGCGTCGATCTCCCGCTCGACCTGGCTGCGTCGGTCCTCCTCGACCACGGCAACGGGCTTCGGGTCGGGGAACTCCGCCAGGACCTCGTCGATCGGGGCCGCGGCGGGGGTACGGCGCTCGATCTCGGCCATCAACGTCGCCCGGTGGCAGCGCGTCGCCTCGGCCGACATGGTCATCACGGCCACCCGACGCCGACGCGAGACCACGACGAGATCCCGGATCACCCGCTGTGCCACCGGCGCGGCCAGCCGTGCGCGGTAGCGCGTGGTCGCCGCTGCGGCCGCGGCGCGGTCCCCGCGGAAGCCGACCTGATCGAACTCCGGGACGCCGAGCACCTCGTAGTGCACGTAGCTGATGTTGTGGGCGGCGAGGGTGTCCTGCAGGACGTTGCGGCTGAAGCCGCGCCGGTTGCACCGCGGGATCAGCCGAGCATCGACGACGATATGCACGCCCTCGGTGCGCAGGTGCGCGACGAACTCCTCGATCGAGCGGCCTTCGTAACCCACGCCGATGACACCGATATCCATCCGACGATTGTGGTGTGTACCCCGCCGCAGGTCACCGGGGGTCGGGTGTGACATCCAAGGTCACTCGCTGTCGAGAGCACTCCCGATGGCCCTGACCCGGCGCGCCCGACGCTTCATGGTCACCGTCGGCGGCCTGGGCCTGCTCGCGGTGGTCGGCGCGGTGACCGTCCGCTTCGCGGCCGACCGCGTGGTCTTCACCGAGGCCTGCACGGCGCGGGCGTCGGGGACCACGGTGCGGGTGAGCCTGGAGCAGGCAGGGCACGCGGCGACGATCGCCGCGGTCGCCACGCGACGGGATCTGCCGGCCCGGGCGACCACGATCGCGCTGGTGACCGCGTTGCAGGAGTCCAAGCTGCGCAACCTCGACTACGGGGACCGCGACTCGCTCGGCCTGTTCCAGCAGCGCCCGTCGCAGGGCTGGGGCTCGGAATCGCAGGTCATGGACCCCGAGTACGCCGCGGACAAGTTCTTCGACGCCCTGGTCAAGCTCGACGACTACCGCGCGATGGACATCGGCGCGGCGGCCCAGGAGGTGCAGCGCAGCGGCTTCCCCGATGCCTACGACAAGCACGAACCACGGGCGCGAGTGCTCGCCTCGGCCTTGATGGGCTATTCGCCCGCCTCCTTCAGTTGCGCGCTGCGCACTCCGGGCCTGTCGGACGAGGAGCCGGGGCCCAACGGCCGCACCCCCCGCACGGACAGGGTGCTGGCCGCCCTGCAGCGGGCGTTCGGCGCCCAGGAGGTCGCGGTGGTCGCGAATCCGCCCGAGGCAAGGCCCGGCAATGTCCGGGTGCGCTTCACCGCCGAGTCCCCGGGATCGCGTCGGGTCGGGTGGGCCGGAGCGCAATGGCTGGTGGCGAAGGCCGATTCGTTAGAGGTCGGCCGGGTCATGTTCGACGGTCAGAAGTGGGACGCCGGACGCTCGCCACGGGGTTGGCAACGCGAGAACAGCTCCGACGTTGCCCAAAGTGAGGGGACCACAGCATCGAGTTACGTGGATTTCGAGGTTCGATGATCTAGTGCGGGTTTGTACTTGAATCAGCGCAATAGCCCGGAATGAGAGGATTATCCGGCTTGGCGCGGTAGGAAAAGTGCCCAGGCGCAACCTAAAGTGAACCTTGTTCACTTCTCTGCTTTGTTCGTCTGGAGTAACGATGGCCTACGACGACCCTGGGCAGGCGCCGGACAGCGCCTCGAGCGGTGACCAGCCCAACAACACCGCGTGGGTGGTTGGTGCCGTGGTCGCGATCGCCGTTCTCGCCACAGTGCTGACCCTGATCGGCATCAAGGCGGGCGACGACACGACGACGCCTACCGCGAACCCGCCCGCTGTGGCTCCGCCTGTCGTGGTGCCACCGGTGACGCCCATCGCCAGCCCGTCGGCCTCCGCGTCGTCGTCGGTCAAGCCCTCGAGTGCTACCTCTGCCAAGCCCTCGAGCGCCGCCGGAACCACCTCGGCGAAGCCCTCGAGCGCCGTCGCGACCACCTCGGCCAAGCCCTCGTTCGCGGCCCCGGTCGCGACGAGCACCGCGAGTTCCGCGGCGAAGCCGACCGCCACGGTCAGCGCCAAGCCGTCGACTGCGGCAAGCGTCCCGGCTGCGGCGGGTAGCGGGAGCGCGCCCGGTTCCGGCAGTGGCTCCGGCAGCGGCAGCACCGACGTCGGTGTGGCTGTTCCGGTACCGACCACCAAGCCGCCGATGAGCGCGAGCCCGAGCACGCCGGCGACCTCGGCCGCCGTGGCTCCGACCTCCTCGGCTGCGGCGACCGGCGAGCCCTCGCCCGCGGGCAGCCCGCACGTCAGCGTGCCGGGGATGCCCCTCGACATGCCTGGCATGACGCACGCCCCGAGCGCATCGGCCACCGGCATGCCGACGGCCGCAGCGACCTCGGAGCCGTCGAAGGGTCCCGCCGCTGTTCCCAGCGGCGCCCCGGCGACCGGTGGCGGCGGCACGGCCGACTCCGACAACATGGCACTGGCCCTCGGTGGTCTGGCCGCGTTGCTCGCGGCCGCTGCAGTCGGCGGTGCGGCCACGCGCCGGCGTCGTCCGCAGGCCTGACGCTTCGCGGAGAACGGCAGTACTGCCGACGGCAGTCCTACCCCGCAGGACTGAGACAACTTGAGGAAAAGACATGGGCCAGGCGTCGCCCGGGCCACCCGCTGAGGGTGGATCCGACGGGCGGCGCCGCGCCATGTTCGCGGTCTCGGCGGTGCTCGCCGTGTCCGGAGCGACCGCCATGGCCGTCGGCCTGGGTCTCGGGAACGACTCCCCGCCGGCTCCGCCCGCGCTGAGCGCGGCCGAGGCCGGCGCCGTCGAGACTGCCGCCCTGACGGCGCAGTCGACCCTCGCCCGGGACCCGGACCTCGCCTCGATGCCCGGCGAGGCGCTGGGCCGGTCCCTGCCGACCCACCTGACGATCTCCCGGGTCGGCATCGACACCGACCTGATGGAGCTGGGCCTGGCCCCGGACGGTTCGCTGCAGGTACCGCCGGACGACCGCGACGCCCCCGCCGGCTGGTACGGCGGGCTCGCCAGCCCCGGCGAGATCGGGCCGGCCGTGATCGTCGGGCACCTCGACGCCCCCGATTCCCCCGCCGTCTTCTACAACCTCGGAGCGCTGCGCACCGGCGACCGCATCGGCGTCACCCGCGCGGACGGGGCCGTCGCCTCGTTCCGGGTGCGCGAGGTCGGCACCTACCCGCGCGAGTACTTCCCGACGGCAGCCGTCTACGGACCCAGCCCCACCGCGGTGCTGCGTCTGGTCACCTGCGGCGGGGCCTACTCACGCGGTACCGGCTACACACACAACATCGTGGTGTTCGCCGATCTGGTCGGCACCGCCACCGCGTCGGAGTCCGACGCGGTCGTGGCCGGCCCGGACCCCACCGCACGGCCCGAACCGCTCAGCCCGTCCGATCCGTCCCAGTCCGTCCCGGGTCCGCCTCCGGAGCCCGTGCACAGCACCGTCAACGAGGCGCGAACCGAGCGTCAGGTGAGCGAACCGGTCCGCCGCCAATACCGCGCCCCCCAACCGCAGGCGCCGCCCCCGGTACGCCGCCCGCGGCCCGCCCCACGCGAGGAGAAGCCCGAGGTGGAGTACATCGAGGAGCCCTCCTCGTTCGACCCACGGGCCTACGACTAGGCAAGCGCTGAGTCGCTCACAAGTTGTGTCGTAGGCCTGACGCGACCGGGGCCGAGGGCTATGGTCGCCCCATGGCAGAGATCGACAGCGACAACAAGAACGGTGAGCAGGGCGGCGATACCGCCATGTTTCGCGCGTTCGTGAACAGCGCCGAGAACTACCAGGAGAAGAGCGGCTCGAAGGGGCCGATCGTCGTCGCCATGGTGGTTCTGGCGCTTGCGGTGATCGCATTCGTGGTCATCGTCGCCGTCGGCTGACCGGTTCCACCGGTCACTCGGCGCTTCAGCCTGCCTTGATGCGGGCCACGCCTGCTGCCAACCGTTCGTCGGTGGCAGTCAGTGCCACGCGCACGTGCTGCGCGCCGACCGCGCCGTAGAACTCCCCCGGCGCGACCAGGATCCCGCGCTGCGCGAACCAGTCGACGGTGCTCCAGCAGTTCTCGTCGCGTGTGATCCACAGGTACAGGCCCGCGTTCGAGTGCTCGATGCGGAAGCCGGCAGCCTGGAGGACCGGACGCAGCAGGGCGCGGCGGGCGCCGTAGCGCTCCCGTTGGGCCTGCACGTGCTCGTCGTCGCCCAACGCCGTGATCATCGCGGCCTGGACCGGGGCGGGCACCATCATCCCGATGTGCTTGCGGATCTCCAGCAGGTTCGCGATCAGCGTCGGGTCGCCGGAGACGAACGCCGCCCGGTAGCCGGCCAAATTCGAACGCTTGGACAGCGAGTACACCGCCAGCAGGCCGTCGAGGCTCCCGCCGCACAGGTCCGGATGCAGCACGGACATGGGGTCGACGTCCCAGCCGAACTCGGCGTAGCACTCGTCGGAGGCCAGCACCGCGCCGTGCTCGCGGGCCCACGCGACCAGCTCACGCAGCTGCGCCGGGGTCTGCACCCGCCCGGACGGGTTCGCCGGTGAGTTGATCCAGACCAGGCGTACCGGCCCGACCCGCGCGGCAGCATCCAACCCCGCGGGGTCGTCGGCTCCGACGGGCGTCGCCCCGCACAGACGTGCCCCGACGTCGTACGTCGGGTACGCCAGCGGCGGGTGCGCGACGACGTCACCGGCCCCCAGGCCGAGCAGGCCCGGCAGCGTCGCGACCAGCTCCTTGGAGCCGATCGTGGGCAGAACGTTGCCCGGACCGACCTGCGCGCCGAAACGCTGCGCCAGGAAGCCTGCGATGGCCTCCCGCAGCGCGGGCGTGCCGGAGGTCAGCGGGTAGCCGGGGGCGTCGGCTGCCGCTGCGAGGGCGTCCTGCACCAGTTTCGGCGCCGGATCGACAGGCGTGCCGACCGAGAGGTCGACAAGCCCGCCGGTCACGGCACTGGCGCGTTCCTTGGCCGGGATCAACCGGTCCCAGGGGAACTCGGGCAGCCTCAATCCAGGGATCTCACTCGTCGTGTTCCTGCGGGGGCAGCGCCGCGACCACCGCGTGGTCGCGCTCGATCAGGCCGAGTTTCGCCGCGCCGCCGGGCGAGCCGAGTTCGGAGAAGAACTCGACGTTCGCCTTGTAGAAGTCCTTCCACTGATCGGGGACGTCGTCCTCGTAGTAGATGGCCTCGACCGGGCAGACGGGCTCACAGGCGCCACAGTCGACGCATTCGTCGGGATGGATGTAGAGCATCCGCCCGCCCTCGTAAATGCAGTCGACCGGACATTCCTCTATGCAGGCCTTGTCCTTGAGATCGACGCAGGGCTGAGCGATCACGTACGTCACGGGTGGGTTCCTCCTTGCAGGCACGGGCCCCGAGGCAGCCGTGTCGGCTGTGCGATGCCGATCAGCAGCTCGACACCTAGTATCACCGGCAGGACGGGCCGTCACGACAACTGGGGGCAGACGTGCTGTGGCGTCTTGCCAATTCGATCTCTCCGGAGGACGTGGGAGCCCGCGTATCGGTGCGTCGTCGCCTGGCCGAAGGAGGCATGGCCGACGCGGTCGGAGTGCTGTTGCGCTGGTCCGACGGGACCTTGGCGGTGCAACGGCGGGACGGGACGGTGGTGGAGATCGACCAGGACACCCTGGTTGCGGGAAAGCGGGTCCCACCGCGCCCGGCGATCGCCCGAACCCACTCCGAGGTCGGCGTCCGGGATCTGCAGGAGGTCGCCGCGGCGGGCTGGCCTGCGCCGGAGACCGAGCAGCTCGGCGACTGGACGCTGCGCGCCGGACAGGGCTGGACGATGCGGGCCAACTCGGTGCTGGCCCTGGGCGACCCCGGGCTCGACCGTGCGGCGGCCTTGGCCCACGTGCAGGACTGGTACGCGCAGCGCGGCTTGCCCGCCCGGTTCAGCGTGGCACCGGCTCTCGTGCCGGAACTGGAGGCCGACCTGGCCGCGCGCGGCTGGCCGATGCACCGGGAGTTCGGTGAGGTGCAGGTGCTCACCACGGACACCGCGGCGATCTGGGCCGAGCCCGTCGACGCTGCCGTGGAGCTGACCGAAGCTCCCGGCGCGCCCTGGTGGGACGCGTACCGCATGAGCGGGCCGGTGCCGGAGGTCGCGGCCGCGATCCTGATCGGTCCGGCCGAGACAGTGTTCGCGCAGGTCCGCGACGGCACCGAGATCGTCGCGATCGGACGGGCCGTCGTCGAACGCGGTTGGGTGGGCATCAGCACCGTCGAGACCGCACCGGCGGCGCGGCGCCGTGGACTGGCCTCGGCGGTCGTGCGTCGGCTGGTCGGGTTCGGGCGTGCCCGTGGGGCCCGCCACGTCTATCTGCAGGTCGGCGCGGACAACGCGCCCGCACTGGCGCTCTACGACCGCCTCGACCTGAGGGTGCATCACATCTACCGCTACCGGGTCGCGCCGTGAACGCCGAACTCCGCCAACGCTTCGCCGCGGCGGCCGCGGACGCGGCCGGGCCGTTGGACCTGCCGTGCCTGCTGCTCGGCCACGAGGTCGAGGCCGAACTCGACGTCGCGGCCTTCCGCAGCCGGCTCGACGGCCTGGCCGAGATCGCCGGTGCAGGGATGCCCGGCGACGCGGGGCCGGCCGCGATCGGCCGCCATCTGCGCGCGACCCTGGGCGGCGACGTCGGCTTCGGCGGGTCCGGCGCCGACTACGAGGATCTGCGTTCCTCGCTGCTGCACGAGGTGCTCGGCCGCCGTCGTGGCCTGCCGATCCTGTTGTGCGTGGTGTGGCTCGAGGTGGCCCGTCGCCTCGACGTTCCCGCCCACCCCATCGGCCTACCGGGCCACTTCGTCGTCGGCATCGGCGATCACGAGGCCGCACACACCCTGGCCGAAGGACGCGAGGAAAGTCGCGCCCCGTTCGTGCTCGTCGACCCGTTCGCCGGCGGCACCCCATTCCCGACCGCCTCGGTCTACCGCGCCGTCGGCCACCAACCGACCTCCCGCGACCTGCGCCCGTGGGACACCACCCGCACCACGTTCCGCATCCTGTCCAACATCCGCAACTGGGCCAGCCGCACCGACCGCGTCCGCACCCGGCTCTGGGCCCTGGAACTGTCGCTACTGCTGCCCAACTGCCCGGAGGAACTCCGCCGCGAACACGGCGAAACCCTCGCCCGCACCGGCGAATTCGCCGCCGCAGCCACCGCCCTGGAAACCTTCGCCGAACGCATCGAGGCCGAGCAGCCCTTGGTCGCCAAAACAGCCCGCCAGGACGCCCGGACCGCCCGCTCCCGGTTGAACTGAGAAATTTTTCTGCGCACGACGTGCGTAAAGGTTGTGAAACTGGGCGCTTTGTCCCGGTTTGTGGAACCACTACGCACGACGTGCGCAAAGGTTGTTGTCGATTCAGCTTGCGCGCAGGGCCCCGATGAGGGCGTGGATCGCGACGTCGATCTCGGACTCGGTGATGGTCAGCGGCGGCGCCAGGCGGATCGTCGAGCCGTGGGTGTCCTTGGCCAGGACGCCGCGGTCGAGCAGGCGTTCGCAGATCTGACGGCCCGTCGCGACAGCGGGGTCGATGTCGACGCCGGCCCACAGACCGCGCCCGCGGACGGCGGTGACGCCGAGCGGAGCCAGCGCCGCCAACTGTGCGTGCAGGTAGGCGCCGAGGCGGGTGGCGCGCTCCTGGAACTCCCCCGTGGCGAGCAGACGTACGACGGCGCGGCCGACGGCGCAGGCCATGGGGTTCCCGCCGAAGGTCGAGCCGTGCTGGCCCGGGCGCAGCACGCCGAGCACGTGGGCGTCGGCGACCACCGCGGAGACGGGGATGATGCCACCGCCGAGCGCCTTGCCGAGCAGATACATGTCCGGGACGACGTCCTCGTGTTCGCACGCGAACGTCGTCCCGGTCCGGCCGAGGCCGGACTGGATCTCGTCGGCCACGAACAGCACGTTGCGTTGGGTGCAGATCTCGCGGACCGCCCGCAGGTACCCGGGCGGGGGCACCAGGACCCCGGCCTCGCCCTGGATCGGCTCGAGCAGGATCGCCACCGTGGTGTCGTCGATCGCGGACTCGAACGCGGCCGAGTCGCCGTAGGGAATGACCTTGAAACCAGGTGTGAACGGGCCGAAGTCATCGCGCGCCACCGAGTCGGTGGAGAAGGACACGATCGTGGTCGTACGGCCGTGGAAGTTGCCGTCGGCGACGATGATCGTCGCCTGCCCGGCCGGGACGCCCTTGACCGTGTAGCCCCACTTGCGGGCCACCTTGATCGCGGTCTCGACGGCCTCCGCGCCGGTGTTCATCGGCAGCGTCATCTGCTTGCCGGCCAGATCGCCGAGCTCGGCGCAGAACTCGTAGAGCCCGTCGTGGTCGAAGGCGCGGCTGGTCAGCGTGAGCTTCTCGAGTTGCTCGCGCGCCGCGGCGATCAGCTCCGGGTGCCCGTGGCCGAAGTTCAGCGCCGAGTAGGCGGAGAGGCAGTCCAGGAACCGACGCCCCGTCACATCTATTACCCAGCAGCCTTCCGCGCTGGTCACCACGACCGGCAGCGGGTGGTAGTTGTGCGCGCAGCGGTCCGTCAGCAGTCGCGAACGCGACGAGCGAGGGACGAGTGAGGAGCCTGAGCGACTAACAGGACTGGTCAGGGGCATGGTCACGGTCGCAGCTCCAGAGTGCAGCACTTGGGTCCGCCGCCGGACTTGCGGAACTCGGACATGTCGACGGGTACCGGGTTGTAGCCCCGGCGGCGAAGCGCGGTGATCATGTCGTGGGCCTCGGCCTGGATCATCACGTTCCGGCCGTCGCTGACGCTGTTCAGCCCGAAGACCTCGGCGTCGGCATCGGTGGCGATCACCGCGTCGGGGAACAGCCCCTGCAGCACCGCGAGACTGCCCGGCGAGAACGCACCCGGGTAGTAGGCGATGTGGTGCTCATCGAGCACGGTGAGTGCGGTGTCCAGGTGGTAATAGCTGGGGTTCACCAAGGTCAGGGAGATCACCGGCTTGCCCAGAAACTCCTGCGCCTCCGCGTGCGCGGCCCGGTCGGTTCGGAAGCCGGTGCCGGCCAGGATCACCTCGCCCAGCGTGAGGAAGTCGCCCTCGCCCTCGTTGTTCGCGGTCGTCGAGCCGAACTCCACGCACGACTCGTCGGCCCGCAGCCACGCCTCGTAGGCGGGGCCCTCGGGTTGGCGCTGCGGCTTGGCGAAGCGGGCGCTCATCGCCTTGCCGTCGACGACCAGCCCGCCGTTGGCCGCGAAGACCATGTCGGGCAGACCGGCGATCGGTTCGATGAAGCTGACGGTGTGTCCGAGCGAGCGGTAGACGTCACGCAGGCTCTCCCACTGCCGCATCGCCAGCGCGGTGTCGACGGGGACCTCGGGGTCCATCCACGGGTTGATCGAGTAGTTCACCGTGAAGTAGGTGGGACGGCACATCAGGTAGTGCCGCGGCCGCGCGATCCGCGCGGAGGGCAACGTCGTGACGGTCGCGGTGGTGCGCCGCTGCGGGAGCGGCCGACCTTCGGGTGCACTGATCGTCATGCCTCCACGCTAGGAACCGCGCGCCGCTCCCGCTGCGAGAAACGTTGCGAGCCGACGACTGTTCGTTGCGTGTTCGGCCGTTCGACGACCCTCGCGGCCGGGCAGGATGACTGCATGGCACGAATCGCCCTTTTCCACTCCGTCCTCGGCCTGCGCCCCGGGGTCATCGACGCCGCCCGCCGGTTCACCGAGGCGGGGCACGACGTCCTGGTCGTGGATCTCTTCGACGGTGAGGTGTTCGACGACTACGACGACGCCATGGCCTTCGCCGAGGGCGGGATCGGGCACGCGGAACTGATCGGGCGGGCAGCCCGCGCGACCCAGACGGTCCGCGACGGCTTCATCGTCGCGGGGTTCTCGCTCGGCACGGTCATGGCTGAGTACGTCGCCGTGACCCGGGCGGTGAGCGGTGTGCTTCTCTACGGCGGCGCGGTCGAGCCCGCGGGGTTGGAGGCCGGTCCATGGCCGGCGGGTGTCCCGGTGCAGATGCACTGCATGACCGAGGACCCGTGGCGCGAACAGGACCAGATCGACGGCCTCGCCGCGGCGGTGCGTGCGGCCGGCGGGACCGCGGAGATCTTCGACTACCCCGGCACAGGGCACCTGTTCACCGACGCATCCCTGCCGCAGGAGTACGACGAGGCGGCGTCGGAGCTGTGCTGGTCACGGACCCTGGAGTTCTGCGCCCGCCTCTGAGGGCGTCTGGCGACGCAGCAGCGCGGACATCACGATCAGCGACTTGGTGCGCGCGACGAAGCGCTCCGCCCCGATCTGCTCGACGACGCGTTCCAGGTGCGCGACGTCGGAGGCGAGCACGTGCAGCACGGCGTCGGGTTCGCCGCTGACCGTCGAGGCCGAGACGACCTCCGGATAGGCCGCCAGCGCCGTCCGGATGGCCCCGGGCGGGGTGCGGTCGACGCAGTACAACTCGACGAAGGCCTCGGTCCCCCAGCCCAGCGCGGCCGGGTCGACCACCGCGGTGAAGCCGCGGATCGCGCCGGTGGCCAGGAGGCGATCCACCCGACGCTTCACCGCCGGTGCGGACAGATTGATCTCGTCGCCGATCTCGGCGTAGCTGGCTCGGGCGTCGGCGCGCAGGAAGGCGATGATGCGACCGTCCAACGCGTCCAGGGTCACCGCAGCGACCGTCGCCCGGACCTTGGCGTCGCAGCCGGTGCGCGGGGCGGGGTCGACGGTGAGGTCGGGTCCGGTTCCGGCTGCGGGGTCGGGCCCGGCGTGGCGCCCGCGGCCGCCGGCTTCACGTCGCCGGAGCGCGACTCGAACAGGCCGCCCTCGGCCTCCTCTGTGGGTTTCGCCGACGGCGTCTCGATCGGGGTGGCGCTGGGCTTCTCCGTCGAGGTCGGCACCGGGCTCGGTGACGCCGACGGGTCGGCCTTCTTGCACACGATCTTGTCGGTGGGCGCGTAGTGCGTGTTGAAGCTCTCCCGACGCACCTCGGCCCCGTCCTTGATGAAGGCGCGCGTGACCGTGATGTCGAAGCCGTCGGACGGCAACTGCGCCAGGCACTTCTCCTCGGTCGAGACGACCGTCTTGGAGGACCGGACGTTGCGCCGCGGGGAGGAGATCGACTCGATCTTGTCCCACACCTTGGTGCCCCAGATGGTGACCTCGATCGAGCCGACCTGGTGCTTGGCCTGGATCAGCACACCGTGCCCGGAGTCGTTCTGGAACTTCAGATCCTTGTACGGCCAGGCAACGGTGGCCTCGCGCCCGGCAGGGTAGCGGCCGATGTAGAGGCTGTGCGGGTGGTGCTCGACGTCCTTGAGCCCGGCGAAGAACGCGGCGTTGTAGGTCGTCGTCGCCGATTGGGAGACACCGCCGCCGAGGTCCTCGACGAACTTCTCGCCCTTGATGATGAATCCACGAACGAAGCCGTTGGCGGCGGTGCGCTGCCCGACCCGCTTGTTCAGGCTGAAGGTGTCACCCGGCTTGACCAACGCGCCGTTGATCAGCGTCGCGGCGCGGCCGATGTTGGTCACCCGGTAGGCGGCGTAGGGGTAGACGGTCTTGAAGGTGGAGAGCTTCTCCTTGATCCCGAGTGCCTCCGCGTCGGCGGTGGTGAACTTCGGGTCCTTGGTGGTCACCTCGGCCGTGACCTCGCGGGCGCCGTCGAGGGTCAGGACCGACAGCACCGCGTCACCCAGCTTGGCCGGGTCGATCGTCGTGCCGGAGCGGCTGGGGACCAGCTTGGGCTTGCCGTCCTTGAACGTGAACTTGGCGTCGCGCGCGGTCACCCCGAGGTCCGGGGAGGCCTCCATGAGCGCGGCCGCGAGGCCCTCCCCGTCCAGGACCGGGCGCAGCTCGCCGTCCTGCGGGGTCATGCTCAGGTACTGGCCCAGCTGGCCCGGGGTGACCTCGATCGTGGTCTCCCCGACCCGGACGGTCACCGGGGCCGCCATCGCCTTGGTGCCGAAGTCGGTCATCGCGCGGCGGACGGCGTCGGCGTTCGCACCGGGCTCTTCGGCGGCGATGACCGCCTGGATCTGCGTGCGCCCGTTCCGCCAAGCATCCTCGACGGCCGGCGCGGTGGCGCCCACGTCGAGGCTGCGCCCGGCCACCGGGTCCACGACGCTGACGACGCCGTCGAGGAAGGCCAGGTTGCCCTCCACCTTCTCCTGGCGGACCATCGCGCCGATCTCCTCGAGCACCGCGTTGAGCCGGCCGAGGTCGGTGGACAGCACCGGGTCGACGGACCGTTCCGTCCCGAACAGGGCCCGCAGCGCCACACCCGGGGACTTGGTGTTCTGCTTGGCCTTCTTCACCGTCGCCGCGGCGTCGACGGCCAGCCCGGACTGGGCCGGCACGAGGTCGAAGTTGCGTTCGGCCGCGGTGAGCGTCAGCTTTCCGGGCAGCGACGCGGGCACCTTGCTGGTGAGCTCAGCCTGCGCCGCGGCGGCGGTCATGCCGCCGATGTCGACACCGGCCACGCGTGTACCGCTCGGGACGTCCGATCCGACGAGGACGATCGCGAGCACATAGATACCCAGGACGACGCCGAGAGCTCCGCCGAGGATCAGGGCAGCAAGACGTAGTGGGTGGCGCGGGCCATTCACGGGGTCAGTAGAACATCTCCGACTGGGTGCGTACGGCCATTCAGCCGCGACCCGCCGGCCGTGCCGGGCGTGTCACCCGTTCGGTGGCCCCCGGCCGGTCGCTCACCCGGTGAAATGGCAGCGTCGAGAGTCCGCCGATGATCACCAGACCTCCGATCAGGTAGGCGATTCCAGGTCCGTCGCCGGCGATGACCAGGTCTCCCTCGCTCTTCGGCTGCGCGAAGACGAGCACGCTGATGAGCCATCCCAACGCGGTGAGCCCGGCCGCGACCCGACTGCGGGTGAGCACGCCGGCCACGACCACGAGCGCCGCTTGGGTGGCGATGGTCACCGGCACCCCGATCCGCAGGTCGCCGGCGCGTTGGGCGTGCGCGAACCCGGACGCGACACCGACCAGACCGCCGAGCAGGAGCACGCCGATGCCGACAGCCGCGATCTGCGTCGGCGTTCGACCGACCGGCCACGGCGCGTCGCGGTCGCGCGGGGGGCGCGCCGGGGCGGCCTTCGGCTGCGGCGTCCCGGACTTCGGCCGCGGCGTCCCCGTCTTGGCCTTGGGCCGGGCCGAGGCAGGCTTGGCGTTCACAGCCCGGCGAACAGGTCGGTCTCGGGCGTCCCCGGCCCCGGGGTGCCGTGGACGAGCTGGAAGTGCTCGGTGCCCCAGATCTGCTGCCCGAGATGGTTGGAGAGCGCGAAGAAAATCCCGTCGACGGTGATCTGGGTGGCATGCGCCCGCAGGGCGGCCATCTTCGCCGGCACGAAGTCGTCTGCCTCGATGACGGTGGTCACCAGGTCGTCCGGGACGCCGAGGCCGAGGTCCTCGGCGCGTTCGACCCCGCCGAAGGTCACCGTGTCGCCGGCTGCCGCGAGGGCGTCGATCCCGGCCTGCAGCGCCGAGAGCGGGACCACGCACCAGTAGAGCTTCGCGACGTCCCAGGGCTCGCCCAGGTCGGGTCGGAATCCCGCGTCGGCGGCCAACTCGGCGGCCCGGTGGGTGACCCGGTGGGCCTGGATATGGTCCGGGTGGCCGTAGCCGCCGTTCTCGTTGTAGCTGATCAGAACCTGCGGGCGGACCTCCCGCAGGACCCCCACCAGGTGCCCGGCGGCCTCGTCGAGGTCGGCCTGCCAGAAGCTGCCGGGGCGTTCGTTGGGCGCCGTGCCCATCATCCCGGAGTCGCGGTACCGGCCCGGACCACCGAGGAAGCGGTGGTCGACGACGCCGAGCTCGCGCATGGCGGCCTCGAGTTCATGGATCCGGTGCGGGCCGAGAGCGTCGTCCCGGTCGGCCGCGAGGTGCGCGAGTTCGGGGACGAGGACCTCGCCCTCCTCGCCGAGCGTGCAGGTCACCAGCGTCACGTGTGCCCCGTCGGCGGCGTAGCGCGCCATGGTCGCGCCGGTGTTGATGACCTCGTCGTCCGGGTGGGCGTGGACCACCACCATGCGGCGGGAGACGGTCCCTGGTGCGCTCGGCATTCCCGGCAATGTAGTCGAGCGCGCCACGATCCACCGGTTCGGGCGGACCGGGCAGCGGATCGGAGGTGCGCTGCGGGAGGATGTGACGGTTCGTCAACGTCGCCTACGCCGATCGGTGCAGAGAAGGGGTGCGGTGCTGCGCTCCCCGTGGGCTCGGTTGGGAGTGTTCGCCGGCCTGCTCGCGATCGCGGCGGTGGTGGTCGCGTTCACCGGTCTGCCCACGCCGAACGAGGTGCAGGACCGGGCCGACGACGCCGGCGCCGCCGGACCGATCATCTTCGGGGCCACCTTCGCACTGCTCGGCCTTATACCGGTGCCGCTGGCGCCCCTGTCGATCGCCGCGGGGGCCCTTTTCGGCTTCTGGGTGGGCCTCGCAACCGTGCTGGTGGCCGGCGTCATCTCCGCGTCGGCGACGTTCAGCATCTCCAAGACACTGGGCCGCCCGGCGGTGGCCTCGGTCAGCAGCGCCCGCGTGGCCCGGCTCGATTCCCGGCTGCGCGAACGCGCCCTGGTGACCGTCGTCGCCCTGCGCTTGGTGCCGATCATGCCGTTCACGGTGTGTAACTACGCCTGCGGTCTGACCGCGATCCCGTTCCGGACGTACCTGATCGGCACGGCCGTCGGGATCGTCCCCGGCTCCGGGGCCTACGTCGGCGTCGGGGCCTTCGGCGCGGAGCCCGGTTCGCTCGAGTTCCTGGTCGCCATCGGCGGCCTGGCATTCCTCACGGTCGTGGGTATCACCATGTCGCGGCGGCACGTTCCGCCCCGGAGCGGGGTCCGCCCGGGTTCCGAGCTGCCCTGACCGCCTGTGTGCTTGCCAGGAGTTGCCCCCAATGCCGCCGGCAGCGGGCCGGCCGGGCGCATCCTCGACGTAACGCAGGGCCGCCGACCTGCGAAGATCCGGACGTGACCGGCGACCTGCGAGGGAACGTGAACGACGTCGACAGCTACCCGCGGATGTCCGCGCGCACCCAACGCTTCACCCTGGGTGCCCCCCGCAATTTTTCCGTGTCCGGCGACGGCACCCGCGTGGTGTTCCTCCGATCGGCCTCGGGCACGGACCGCGCCAACCTGCTCTGGGTGGCCGACGTCGGTCCGCACGGCCTGAGCGAGCGCGTCGTCGCCGACCCCGTCCGCTTCGCCGCCGTTCCCGAGGAACTCTCGCCCACCGAGCGGGCCCGCCGCGAACGCAGCCGGGAAGGCGCCGGCGGGATCGTCGGCTACGTCTGCGACGGCGACACGCGGCTGGCGGCGTTCACCTGGTCCGGCCGTCTGTTCGTCGTCGACCTGGTCGATCCGGACGCGCAGGTGCGTGAGCTGCCCGCCGTCGCGCCTGTGGTCGACCCCCGGCCTGACCCGACGGGGCGTCAGATCGCCTACGTGTCCTCCGGGACGCTGCGCCTGATCGGGGTCGACGGCACCGGGGACCGGGCCGTCGCGGTCCCGGACGGGACGCAGGTCACCTGGGGTCTCGCCGAGTTCGTGGCCGCGGAGGAGATGGGCCGCCACCGCGGGTACTGGTGGGCCCCGGACGGGTCGGCGCTGCTGGCCGCCCGGGTCGACAACACCCCCGTCGGTCGCTGGCACATCACCGATCCCGCGCATCCGGCCCGCACCCCCGTCGAGATCGCCTATCCCGCCGCGGGCACCGCCAACGCCGATGTGTCCCTGCACCTGTTCCGCCTCGTCGGCGGCGGGCACGAGGTGCGGTGGGACCGCTCCGCCTTCGAGTACCTCGCCGCGGTGCACTGGTCCAAGGCCGGCCCCCCGCTCCTGAACGTGCTCTCCCGCGATCAGCGACACAGCGCGGTGCTGACCGTCTCGGTCGAGGACGGTTCCACGGCGTCGATCGCGGCACCGTCGGAGGACATCTGGGTGGACCTCGTCGACGGGGTCCCTGCCTGGCGCGAGGACCGGCTGCTGACAGTGCGCATCGTCGACGGCCAACGCAGCCTGATGCTCGACGGCGACCTGCTCTCCGGCGGGCTGTACTTCCGCAGCCTGCTGGGGCAGAACAACGGCCGCATCCTGTTCACCGCCTCCCAACCCAGCGAACCGGAGCAGGTGCACGTCTGGCGGACCGGATCTGGCGGCCTCGTCCGTCTGACCGACGGTCCCGGCCTGCACAGCCTGGTGGGAACCGGGAAGCTCTCCGTGCTCAGCTCGACCGGGCTGGACTTCGCCGGCCGACGCCACGTCGTGATGTTCGAGGGCGAGGTGCGTGGTGAGATCGCGTCCCTGGCCGTCATTCCGCCTGTGAGCCCCGCTCCGCGCCTGCTGCACGCCGGTCCCCGGGCGGTCCGCGCCGCCCTGCTGCTGCCGACCGGCCACGTCCCGGGCACCCCTCTGCCGGTCCTCATGGACCCCTACGGCGGGCCGCACGCCCAGCGGGTGCTCGCTGCCCGTAACGCCTTCGGCGAGGCCCAATGGTGGGCCGATCAGGGCTTCGCGGTCGTCGTCGCCGACGGCCGCGGCACCCCGGGCCGGGACCAGACCTGGGAATGGGCCATCGCCAACGACCTGGCCGGGCCAATCCTCGAGGACCAGATCGACGCCCTGCACGCCGCGGCCGCCGAATGCCCCGACCTGGACCTGACCCGCGTCGGGATCCGTGGCTGGTCCTTCGGCGGCTACCTCGCCGCCCTGGCCGTCCTGCTGCGCCCCGACGTCTTCCACGCCGCGATCGCCGGGGCCCCGGTCACCGACTGGGCGCTCTACGACACCCATTACACCGAGCGGTATCTCGGCACCCCCGTCGGCAACCCCGACGCCTATGCCCGCTCGTCCCTGGTCACCAACGGCGAACTCACCCCGATGGTCGCCAAGGCCATCGCTGACGCTGCCTCAGATCCGATCCGGCCCCTGCTGCTGGTGCACGGCCTCGCCGACGACAACGTCGTCGCCGCCCACACGTTGCAGCTGTCGGCGGCGCTCCTCGCTGCCGGCCGCCCCCACCAGGTGCTGCCGCTGTCCGGCGTCACCCACATGACCCCGCAGGAAGTCATCGCCGAGAACCTGCTCCTGTTCCAGCTGGACTTCCTCCGTGGCTCCCTGACCTCCTGAGCGTGCTCTGTACGGGATCACGGGGCAAGGGCAACCCGGACCTCCGCCGGAGTGGCGGCCCTCGCCCCGGCTTGCTCGATGCGATGCACTGCGTCGCGCACCAGTTCCGCGTTGGTCTCGGTACATCCGAATGGCGCGTCCTCCAGCCCGACCCGGACGTGGCCGCCGAGCTCGACGGCGTCCGGTATCAACGGGCGGATGTCGACGTCGAGACCCGCGACCATCCAGGGCGCGTCCGGTGCGACGTCCGCCAACAGCTGCCGGTGCGCCTCGAGGGCGTAGCGCTGCGGTGGGAAGCCGAACCGGAAGCCGTCGGAGAACATGAAGCGGTACACCGGCGCCGGCAGGTCGCCGAGCTCGGCCGCCAGCGCAGCACCGATGCGTGTGAAGCCGGGCTCGTAACAGGCGTACGCGGGATGCACCCCATGAGCGGCACACAGGGCCAGTCCGTGCCGGATGTGACTGTCCCGGTTGAGGTAGACGAAGTCGTTGTCCGGGGCGGCGGCGTGGCTCACGTTCAGCGAGCCCGGGTCGACGACCGCCCACTCCAACAGCCCGCGGCGACACAGCTCGGCGACCGCCGCGAATCGCTCCGCCGCGGTCATGAGGGAGTCCGTTCCTTCCGCCGGCAGCGTCGGGTAGACGATCGCGTCCGTCTCGGCGCGGATCCCCCGCAGGATGGGCTCGTAGATGTCCGGGTCATCCCGCTGCAGGCCCGTCGTCTCGTCATACGGGTGCACGTGCACGATCGCAGCACCGGCTTCGACGCAGGCAATCCCGTCGGCGACGATCTCATCGATGCTCACCGGGATCCCCGGCTGCCGCGCCCGGGTCCACATACCGTTGACCGCCGCCTCGACCCACACCGCCCGCATACGCGCCATCCTGCCTCCCGCTGCGGGATGACGTCCCCCAGCCTGACTTGTCAGCCCGCAGCAGGGCCGACAAGGACAGCTGCAGGCTGACAGGCGCCCCCTCCTGCCCCCTCGGACACCCCGGGAAGACAGCCCCGCGGACAGTTGTCCACAGCCCGCACAAGGGCCAGTTATCCACAGATTCCAAACTCATCCTTCCCTTTCCTTGCATCCGTCGGCACGGTTCCGCCATGGCAAACGACTTGAGAGTGCTGATGGTCCGTCAGGGCGGGGCGTTCACGGCAAAACAGGCCTATGAGCATGGCATCACCAAACGGGACATCGAGGCGATGCTGCAGTGCGGGGAGCTTCTGTCCGTCCGGCAAGGCGCCTACACGACAGGGGACGTCTGGACCGCCGCTGACCCCGCAGAACGCCACCGCATTCAGGTGGCTGCGGCATTGCTGAACCGGGGCTGGCGTCCCGGCGTACCAACGAAGCTCGCCGCGGGTTTCGAGAGCGCGCGCGTCCTCTGGCGTCTGCCTGATCCCGAGCGCGCCCGGATGCCGCCAAAGCCGTCAACGCCCGAACCGCGCGGCGGGTCGATCGAGTTGGTGAGCGCAACCCGCCACCAGCGCACCTTTCGCGCCGGCGTCGACGTCCGTCCCGGCGATCTCCCGGCCGACCAGATCGCCCACATTGGCGGCGTCCCGGTCACCTCGCTCGCTCGAACGGCGTCGGACCTCGCCCGGGAGCTCGACCGGTGGAACGCGGTCATCATGAACGACGCCGCCCTGCGCACAGGGCTGAGCCAGCAGGAACTTCTCCGGGTCGCCGAGCATTGCGCACGATGGCCAGGCGGAAGACAAGCCGTCTGGGCCGCCCAGTTCGCCGACGGCAGGGCGGAATCGCCGCTCGAGTCCATCGCCCGGACCGTCTGCTACGAGCACGGCCTACCGCCCCCCGAGCTGCAAGTATGGCTGCGCGGCCGCTGCGGGAAGGACTACCGCGTCGACATGTTCTTCAGGCAGCTCGACACGATCTTCGATCCGGACGGGAAAGTGAAGTACCGCCTCCCTGGTCGAGATCCCGCCGACGTTCTGTGGGACGAGAAGGTGCGTGAGGACTCCCTTCGCGGCGTCGGACATCAGTTCGTCCGCGCCACCCACAAACAGCTGACGACTGAGCCCGGCAGAGTCGTCGCGCGACTCAAGGAGGCCTTCGAACGGTCGCTGGCCCGACCGGCCTGACCGGCTATCGCTATCAGCCCGCAGGGGGTCAGGACCCGTGTCAGCCTCCAGCCGACCGTGTCAGCCCCGCTGGAGGCTGACACACCCGGCTGAGGGACGTCATCCCTCAGCAGCTCGGCGCGCCTGGGACCCGTGTCAGCCCGGAGCCGCGCTTGTCAGCCCCGCTGCGGGCCGACACGTACCGCTGAGGGACGTCACCCGCAGCCGGAGGGCTGGGGGAGGCGAGGGCGGGCGCGGGGCGGGAGGTCAGGACGTTGCGGTCGGGTACTGCTGGGCCTTGTTGGCGCGGCCTCTCGTGCGTTCGCGGGTCTTCTGGTCCAGTTCGACCTTGCGCATGCGGACGAAGCCTGGGGTGACCTCGATGCACTCGTCCTCGCGGCAGAACTCCAGGGCCTGTTCCAGGGAGAGGATGCGGGCCGGCACCAGGCGTTCGAGTTCGTCGCTGGTGGACTTGCGCATGTTGGTGAGCTGCTTCTCCTTGCAGATATTCACGTCCATGTCCTCGGAGCGCGCGTTCTCCCCGACGATCATGCCCTCGTACACATCCGTGCCGGGCGCGACGAACATCGAGCCGCGCTCCTGCAGGTTGAACATCGAGAACGAGGTCGCGACGCCGGTACGGTCGGCCACCAGCGAGCCGGACGGACGGGTGCGGAGCTCGCCGTGCCACGGCTCGTAGCGGTCGAAGACGTGGTGCAGCAGTCCGGTGCCGCGGGTCTCGGTGAGGAACTCCGTGCGGAAGCCGATCAGGCCACGGGCGGGCACGCGGTACTCCATGCGGACCCAGCCTGTGCCGTGGTTGACCATCTGCTCCATGCGGCCCTTGCGTAGCCCCAGGAGCTGGGTGACGACGCCGACGTAGTCCTCGGGGACGTCGATGGTCATGTGCTCCATCGGCTCGTGCAGCTTGCCGTCGACCAGCTTCGTGACGACCTGCGGCTTCCCGACGGTCATCTCGAAGCCCTCACGGCGCATCAGCTCGACGAGGATCGCAAGCTGCAGTTCGCCACGGCCCTGGATCTCCCACGTGTCCGGTCGGTCGGTGGCCAGCATGCGGATCGACACGTTGCCGACCAGCTCGGCCTCGAGCCGGTTCTTCACCAGACGGGCCGTCAGTTTCGTGCCGGACCGGCCGGACAGCGGTGACGTGTTGATGCCGATCGTCATGGAGATCGACGGCTCGTCGACGGTGATCAGCGGCAGCGGCTTCGGGTTCTCCAAGTCGGCGAGGGTCTCGCCGATCGTGATGTCCGGGATGCCGGCGATCGCGATGATGTCGCCGGCCCAGGCGCGTTCGGCGGGCACGCGCTCGAGAGCGTCGGTGAGGAAAAGTTCGGTGATCTTGACGCGCTCGACGGTGCCGTCGGTGCGGCACCAGGCGACCTGCTGGCCCTTGCGGATCTCACCCTCGTACACCCGGCACAGCGCGAGGCGGCCGAGGTAGGGCGAGGAGTCCAGGTTGGTGACGTGCGCCTGCAGCGGCGCGCCCTCGGTGTACTCCGGCGCCGGGATCGTGCTCATGATCGTGTTCATCAGCGGGCGCAGGTCCGTGGAGTCCGGCATGGTGCCGTCCTCTGGGCGGGTGAGCGAGGCCAGCCCGGCCTTGGCCGAGGCGTAGACGATCGGGAACTCGATCTGGTGCTCGTCGGCGTCGAGGTCGAGGAAGAGTTCGTAGACCTCGTCGACGACCTCGGCGATGCGCGCGTCGGGGCGGTCCACCTTGTTGATGCAGAGCACGACGGGGAGCTTCTTCTCCAGCGCCTTACGGAGCACGAAGCGGGTACCGGGCAGCGCACCCTCGGAGGCGTCGACCAGCAGCACGACGCCGTGGATCATCTCCAGGCCACGCTCGACCTCGCCGCCGAAGTCGGCGTGGCCGGGGGTGTCGATGATGTTGATGGTGATCGGCGCACCGTCGTCGGTGAGCCACTTCACGGCCGTGTTCTTGGCCAGGATCGTGATGCCCTTCTCACGCTCCAGGTCCATCGAGTCCATGACGCGGTTGTTGACGTCCTGGCCCTCGCGGAAGGCACCGGCCTGCCAGAGCATCTTGTCGACGAGGGTGGTCTTGCCGTGGTCGACGTGGGCGACGATGGCGACGTTTCGCAGGTCAGAACGGACGGGCACGGGGGAATCTCCGTAAGAAAGCGCAACAGGCTGGCACCCCATTCTCCCGTATGAAGCGGCCTGACCCGACCAACCGCAGCTCAGGGGCACCTCGGCGCCGAAAATCGAGGCGAAGTCGGTGTCAACCGAACGAACTTCTCCCGCGTCTTCCTTGGCAACCGGACGAGCTGCCGGCCACCACCCAGGAGGGGACACCATGAACTTTGCATCGCGCACCCACAAGGCCGCTGCCGCCGGCGTCAGCCTGACCCTGACGGCGGGCATCCTGGCCGTCGCCGTCCCGCAGGCCTCCGCCACCGACATCCCGGTCGTCACCAACCTTCGCGCCGGGGGTCACTCCGGTTACGACCGCGCCGTGGTCGACCTCACCGGCTACGCCCCGGCTCTCAAGACGCGTTGGGTCACCAAGGCGCAGAACTGCGCCACCGGCCAGACCCACTACGTGCCCGGCAAGAAGTTCCTCGAGATCACCGTCGAGCCCGCCCAGGCCCACACCAACGCGGGCAAGAACGCCTACGTGGGCCCCGGCCGCACCGCCTCGGCGTTCTTCGGGTTGAAGAACCTCAAGGGCGTGCGGATGACCTGTGACTTCGAGGGTCAGGTCACCTGGGTGCTCGGCGTCGACCACAAGGCGACGGTGAAGGTCGGCAAGCTGACCAGCCCGACGCGTCTGTACGTCGACATCCGGCACTGATCGACTCGCCGACCAGGCACGATGGGGGCATGGCAGCGGATGCGCACCCCGGCGAGGCGCACTCGCCCAAGCTCGCCTCGCGGCTCAACCAGTTGCGGGCCGCGGTGTTGGGGGCCAACGACGGGATCGTGTCCGAGGCCGGCCTCGTCATCGCAGTCGCCGGGGCGACCACCGACCGATCAGCGCTGATCACCGCAGGCATTGCAGGCCTGGCCGCCGGCGCCGTCTCGATGTCGCTGGGCGAGTACGTGTCGGTGAGCAGCCAACGCGACGCCGAGCGGGCGCAGTTGGCGATGGAGCGCCGCGAACTCGCCGAGGACCCCCAAGGTGAACTGGCCGAGTTGGCCTCGCTCTACCGGGAGAAGGGCCTGAGCGCCGAGACCGCGCGCCAGGTCGCCGAGGAGCTCAGCGCCCGCGACGCCCTGGCCGCACACGCCGAGACCGAACTGCACATCGATCCCACCGACCTGGTCAGCCCCGTCGGCGCCGCGGTGGCCTCGGCCCTCGCCTTCGTCGCAGGGGCGCTGATCCCCCTGCTCGCGATCGTCCTGCCACCGCAGAGCTGGCGGGTGCCGGTCACGGTCGCCGTGGTGCTCGGGGCCCTCGCGGTGACCGGCGCATGGAGCGCGCACGTCGGAGGCGGCAGCCCGCGTCGCGCCGTGCTTCGGGTGCTGATCGGCGGATCGATCGGGCTGACGGTCACCTGGTCGGTGGGTCTGCTGGCAGGCGCGACGGTCGGGTGACCCGCCTCAGCTCGCACTGAACAGTTCGGCCGCGCGCACGGCGATGTCCACCTGCATCCGCGCGTGATGGTCCGTCAGGTCCAGCCCGGTCAGCTTCTCGATCTGGACCAGGCGGTACTTGATGGTCTTGGCGTGCAGGAACATGGCGGCAGCGGTGTCCTGCTGCGAGCATCCGGAGTCGACGTAGGCCCGCAGTGTGGCCAGCAGCGCGGTGCTGTGCGCACGGTCGTGAGCGATGACCGGGCCCACCGTCTCCTGCACGAACCTCGACAGGTCGGTGCTGCCCGGTTCGGCGAGCATGAGGCGCAAGATCCCCAGGTCCTCGTAGCAGGACACGGTGCGGTCGACGGCGTGCCGCAGCGCCCGCACCGCCGTCTCGGCCTGTTCCGCGGCGCCGGCCAACTCCGCCGGGCCGACGTGCACCGCACTCACTCCCCAGACCGGACGCAAGCCAGGCAGCTGCCCCACGAGGTCCGCGGCCAAGGCACCCAACGTCTCCCGGGTCGCGTCGAGTGACGCAGCCCGGACCAGGGCCACGACGGTGTCCCCGCGTAGTGCGATCAGCACCGAGCGGGAGGCCAACGCCGCCCGGGTGGTGGTCAGCAGGCGCCGGCGGGCATCGGAGACCCGGGCGGCGTCCCAGCCCTCGGCGGCGGCCACTTCACCGAGCCCGCCCAGCTCGCCGATCAGCACCCGCAACTCGCCGCGCAGTTCGACCTGCAGCGCCCGGGCCCGCGAGGCCGCCGCACGACGGTCCTCGGCCGAACCCTCCAGCAGACCGAGCAGCAGTTCCTCGCGCGCGCTGGCCCGGGCCCGGGCCGCCGCCTGCTCCTCGAGGTTGTTCAGCGACACCGCCAGACTCGCCTGCGTCACCGCCAGTTCGCTCTCCTCGTCGCCGGCCGCGGCCGCGCACACCAGCACCAACCAGCCCAGGTGCTCGGTGCCGGCGGAGACCGCCCGGGCCACCGCCGAGCGGTCACCGACCGTGGTCCACACCGGCCCGGAAGCGCGAGATCGTCGACCCAGCCGGGTGGACACCGCGGCCGCGACGGCCCCGATGTCGGTGTCGAGCGGGTAGGCGGCCACCGGCTCCAGGTCGACGTCGAGATGGATCGCCGCTCCCGCGCACCGTTGCGCCGCGATCCGCAGCGTCCCCGCCAGCCCGCCCCCGTCGAGGATCGAGGCGACCAACTCCTGCTGGGTGCGCAGCGCGTGCTCGACCCGGTGCAGTTGCGATTCCATCTGACGGTGGGCCAGTTCGACCTGCCGGACGCTGTCGGCCATGGCGTCGCGCAGGCGGGCGTTGTTCAAGGCGACGGCCCCGAGTTCGCCGAGCGCGATCAGCCGTTCGGTCTCGGCAGAGGTGAACACCGCGTCCCGACGGCGCCACACCTCGAGCACCCCGATGACCTCGCCGTTGATGGTGAGTGGCGCGCCGAGTGCGCAGCGCACGTCCTCGGCCCGCGCGAGATCGTGGAAGTGCGCGGAGATCGTCTCGCTCTGCACGTAGGAGTCGACCCGGGCAGCGGCGCCGGAGGCGAACACCAACCCGGCCAGACCCTCGTTGCGTCCCATCCGTAGCCGAGCGGTGTCCCGATGCCGGTTGCCGACGCAGCCCCGCATCGCGATGAGGTCGCCCTCACGCAGGAACACCCCGGCGATGTCGGCCTCCAGGGCTGCCAACGCCTCGTGGGTGACCGAGGACAGTGCCGTCTCCAGGTCGCCGGCGGCCATGATCCGCCCGGCGACCGCGCGCAACGACGCCACTTCTGCTGCCGCCGCCTCCGCGCGGGCCTCGGCCTGTGCGGTTCGGCTGGTGCTCTCGTCGGTCACGGCCCATCCCTTCGCCCCTGAGACTCCCCCAGAGCCAAGACCAGGGGTGCCCCAGCCCATCGAACTGCCCCGCAGCCTCGCCGTGCTTATCTGCGGGAGATAAGTCGTGGCGCCGTTCGTCCGACTCGCCGATATGGGGCCGCGCCCGTGGCGGCGCCCAGAGTTGACCCCGCCGAGGACGACACAGCCGCGAGAGGACGCCGAGATGATCACCCCGCAGGATGCCGAGTTCCACACCCCCGACTCCGACACCCCGACCTGGGCCGAGACCAACTACTTCGGCTTCTACGACGTCGAGACCGAGCTCACCGGCGGCATCTACCTGCTCTTCCGCCCGAACCTCGGCGTGGTCACCTCGCTGGTCGTGCTCAACAGCAAGCGCGCCGTCACCCCGTGGGGCGCGGACTTCGTCGACCTGCGCAACCACCTGCCGATCCCCGAGCCGCGGTCGCTGCACACGTACTCGCTCGACAACGGCTTGAAGGTCGACACGATCGTCCCCAACCACACCTGGCACGTCACCTACGACGACGGCGAGGGCACGACGATCGACATCACCCACACCGGGCTGATGGAGCCCTACGACATCAACGACCCCGAGCAGGACCCGATCACGGCCGCGGCCCGCGACAAGGCGCAGGCGGACGGATTCCAGTGGGGCACCGCCTACAAGGGCCACTTCGACGCCACCGGCCGCGTCACCGGCACCGCGACCATCCGCGGCGCCGCCCCGATCGCCATCGACTGCGTCGCCACCATGGACCACAGCTGGGGCCCGCGTCCCGAGCGCGGCGTGCCGGAGATGAGCTGGCTGCACGCGCACTTCAGCGAGAACTACGCCATTCACGCGATCTACAGCTTCGACGCCACCACCGGCGGCGGCGAGTACGAACTCGCCCACGGCTACGTGCTGGAGGACGGCGTCGTCTACGGCCTTCGGTCCGGCTTCGGCACCACCAAGCGCGACGAGCACCGGATGCCCGACAAGGTCGTCACCGAACTGGTCGACACCCGCGGCAAGGTGCACCGCCTCGACGGTCAGGCGATCAACGGGTACCCGTGGCTGTTCTGGATGAACATGGTCGGCTTCACGACCTTCGTGAAGTTCACCGACGACCACGGCAACGTCGGCTGGGGCGAGGCCATGGACCTCTGCGAGCTGCCGACCCTCACCGCACCGCGCGAGCTGCGCAAGTCCACCCAGACTGCCAAGTGACGGGAGGTCAGGTCATGACTGGCACGACAACGATCACGTACCTGCACGACCTGGCCGACCTCGACCCGACTGCCGTCGATCTCCTCGGCGGCAAGGGGGCGGGCCTCGGCCGCATGCACCGCCTGGGCCTGCCCGTTCCGCCCGCCTTCGTGATCGATACGAATGCTTGTCGCGCCTACCGCGCCGACAAGACCGTTCCCGACGGCCTGAGCGACGAGGTCCGGGCAGCCATCGCGCGCCTCGAATCGGCTACCGGCAAGACCTTCGGTGGCACCGCGGGGCGCCCTCTGCTGGTCGCCGTCCGCTCCGGCGCGAAGGTCTCCATGCCCGGGATGATGGACACCATCCTGAACCTCGGCCTGGACCGCCACTCCGTCCTGCGCCTGGCACAGACCATGGACGACACCGCCTTCGCGGTGGACACCTGGGTCCGGTTCTGGGCGATGTTCGCCGACATCGTGCTCGACGTCGATGCCGAATGGATCAAGCAGGAGGTCGCGGCAACCCGCGCGGCCGCCGTCGAGAACCTGACCGAGCAGACCGCGGGAGCGCTCGAGGACGCCATCCTCGCCGCGCTCGATGCCGAGGGCGTCAGCGCGCCGACCGATCCGTACGAGCAGGTCATCGCCGCGATGCGTGCGGTCTTCTCGTCCTGGGACTCCCGCCGCGCCAAGGCCTACCGGGCACATCACAACATCGCCGACGACCTCGGCACCGCCGTGGTCGTGCAGGCCATGGTCTTCGGCAACGCCGGTGGACTCTCCGGCAGCGGTGTCGCCTTCACCCGCGACCCGGCGACCGGCGAGAACGTCTTGTTCGGCGAATTCCTCGCCGGCGGCCAGGGCGAGGAGGTTGTCGCCGGGACCGCGACGCCCGTGAACCTGACCACAGTGCTCTCCGGACTTGGGCAGCCGGAATGGGCGGCGACCATCGCGGAACTCGAGGCGTACGGCCGCGGTCTGGAACGCGAGTACGCCGATGCCTTGGACATCGAATTCACCGTCGAGGAAGGCACCCTGTACCTGCTGCAGGTGCGCGCGGCCAAGCGCACGGCGGCCGCCGCGGTGCGGACCGCGATCGACCTCGTCGGCGAGGGTCTGATCACCTCCACGACCGCGCTGCGCCGGGTCACCGCCGACCAGGTCCGCACCCTGGTCGCACCTGCCTTCGCCGACGTCGAACTGGCCACCGCGCGGGCCGACGGCCGACTGCTGCTGACCGGCACCGGCGCCTCCCCCGGCCACGCCGGAGGCGTCGCGGTGCTGGACTCCGACCGCGCCGCGCAACGCGTCGCCGCGGGCGAGGACGTGATCCTGCTCCGTCCGACGACCAGCCCGCAGGACCTGCCGGGCATGCTCGCGGCGCAGGCCGTCGTGACCGCTCGCGGCGGGGCGACGTCGCACGCCGCGGTGGTCTCCCGCGCGCTGGACAAGCCGTGTGTGACCGGCTGCGAGAAACTCGAGGTCCTTCCCGAGGAGCACCTCTTCCGCATCGACGGCGAGACCTACCCCGAGGGCACCTACCTGTCGGTCGACGGCTCCACCGGCGCCGTGTACGCCGCTCAGATCGCCCGGGTGCTCCCCGAAGGCAACCTGCACGACCTGGCCGTCCTGCTCGGCTGGGCCGACGAAGCGGCCGAGACGGACTCGTCGAGCGACGCCCTGGGCGAGGCACTGCGCCTGGTGCTGGGCCGCACAGTCCCGTAGGAGAAGCAGTTCGCCCACTGAGCCGGCCGCCGATGGTGGTCGGGCCGCGCACCGGGACGACGTGGCCCGACCACCCCTGATGTGGCGTCAGTCTGCCGAAAGTTCGATCTCATCGTCATCGGTGCCGATTCAGCCGCATCCGAGGATCTCCCCCGTATCGGGGCACCGAGGACCGGCCCTGGAAGTCCTGTCGTCCCAAGGCCCGTGGATCGGTGGAGCTCACCGAGTTCGTCGACCGACCGGCGACTCACCTCGCGATACGGGCTGTCCGGCGCATCGCGATCCAGCCGGCTGATCGGGTTCCGCGGCCGCGCATAGGATCCGCCCCGTGGAACCGGCCGAATTCGCGGGGCTGGGAATCGGAGCGACGCGGTCGCTGGCGACCCGGGCCGATGCCGACGCCATGGCCGAGATCACGACGGCCGAGATCGCGGCGCGCGTGTGGCCGGAGCGGACCAAGGATCCGGACTTCTTCGACGCCCTGAGCGCGTCGGTCCGTGACAACGTGACCGCGATCCTCGCCCTGTTCGCCGGTCAGGTCGAGATCGGCGACGCGAACCCGGAGGGCGCGTTCGGCTTCGCGGATCTCACGGCCGAACTGGGCATCCCGGTCAGTGAGCTGGAGAAGGCCTACTGGGTCGGGGTGCAGACCTTCTGGCGGCTGTGGTTCGTCGACGCCCGGGCCGAGGCCCAGCGCCGGGGCAAGCTCGACGAACTTCTCGGCCCACCGACGCACCTGCTCTTCGAATACATCATCGACATCCTCGGCGCCGTGGTCGGCCGCTACGACGCCGTGCGCGCCGAGATCCTGCGCAACCGGGAGGACCGGCGGCGTGCGGCCGTCAACCAGATCCTCGACGGAGAGCTGACGGCGGCCACGCACGATCTGGAGGCACTGCTCGGCTACCGACTGCGCGGAGCGCACCTCGGGCTGGCCCTCGAGGTGGACGAACGGGCCCGGGCCGAGCGCACCCTCGCCGAACTCGTCTCCCGCGGGCGGGCGCAGGGGTCGCTGCTGCTGCTGCACGGACCCGGCACCTGGGCCGCCTGGCTCGGCTTCGCGGGCCCGCCCGGTCCGGCCCAGCTGGGGCTGATCCGTGAGGTCATCGGAGCTGCCGGTTTCCCGATCACCTTGGGGCTGGTCGGCTCCGGCCTGGACGGACTGCGACGCACGTGCGGGCAGGCGTTGGAGGCCTCCCGGCTCCGTCGACGCTTCCCCGGCTTCCCCGACGTCCTGGAATTCGCCGACGTCCGCCTGGAATTGCTCATGCTGAGCGACGAACTGATTGCCCGTCAGTTCGTCGCGGACGAACTCGGCGACCTCGCCGCCGACGACGAACGCGCCGCGCGGACCCGCGAGACGTTGCTCGCGTGGTTGTCCACCGGGTCGCAGGCCGCGGCGGCAGTCCGCCTCGGGGTACACGAGAACACGGTGCGACTGCGGATCCGGCACGCCGAGGAAGTCCTGGAGGAATCCCTGGCACACCGGCGTGGGGAGATCCTGGCCGCGCTGCGCCTGCGTGAGCTCCTCGGAGCCCCCTGAGGTACCGCTGAGCGGATTCCCACTATTTCCGTCACACAGAGCAATCTTCTGGCGGCTAAAACCACCTCTGCCCGCACGCATAATGTCGGTTTCCGACACTCTCCCTCTGTGGATTGCAGACAAATCGCCATAGAACGTGTTCCTGGTCACGCATAGATTCGGCGGATCGACCCCGGTGGAGGACGAGGCGCGATGTTTGAGTGCACCATTGGCGGCTTGCTCGAGCGAGCCGCTCAGGCGTATGCCCCGCGCACGGCCATCATCGCCGGCGACCGGCGGATCACCTACGCGGAAGCCATCGCGGAGATCCGCCGCGCCGGTCGCGCGCTGCGTAGCTCCGGCCTGGACAAGGGTGACCGCGTCGCGCTGCTGATGCCCGACCGCCCCGAGGTGCTCTTCGTCTACTACGGAGCGCTCTGGGCCGGCCTGGGCGTCGTCCCGATCAACTCCCGCCTCGGCGCCGAGGATCAGCAGTACATCCTCGCCGACTCCGGCGCCAAGGTCGTCGTCCACGACAAGGCCTACGCCGAGCGCCTGGCCTCGATCCTTCCCGAGCTGGCCGAACCGCCGAAGCCGCTGTCCGTCGATGACAGCGCGGTGCTCGAGGGCGGCGCCTCGTTCGCCACGATGTGCGCCAACGAGTCCGGGGACCGCGGCATGCTCGCCGTCGCTCCCGACGACCTGTTCGGCATCTACTACACCGGCGGCACCACAGGCCGCCCCAAGGGCGTGGAGCACACGCACAGCACGTTCAGCTCCGCGCTGTTCAGCGAGCTTCTCGAGCTCGGCCTCGGCGAGTCCGACGTCTTCGCGCACTGCGCACCGCTCACCCACGCCAGTGGCGCCTTCGTGCTCCCGGTCTGGATGCGCGGCGGCACCAACGTGGTGCTCGGCGGGTTCGACCCGGACCGTCTGCTCGACGCGATCGCCAAGGAGCGCGTCACCGCCACCCTGCTGGTCCCGACGATGATCTACGTGATGCTGGATCACCCGGCCACCTCCGCGGCCGACACCTCCAGCCTGCAGACGATCGTCTACGGCGCGGCCCCGATGGGCACCGAACGCCTCATCGAGGGCCTCGAGCGCTTCGGCCCGGTCTTCTCCCAGCTCTACGGCCAGACCGAGGCCCCGAACCAGGTCACCGTCCTGCGCAAGGACGACCACGCCGAGGCGATCCGCACCGGCGACCTCGCTCCGCTCTCCTCCTGCGGGCGCCCGGTGGCCATCGCCAACGTCGCCCTGCTCGACGACGACCTCAACGTCGTCCCGTTCGGGTCGGAGGGCGAGATCTGCGTCAAGGGCCCGCACGTGATGAAGGGGTACTGGAACCGCCCCGAGGAGACCGCCGCAGCCCTGCGCGACGGCTGGCTCTGCACCGGCGACATCGCCCGCGAGGACGAGCGCGGCTTCCTCTACATCGTCGATCGCAAGAAGGACATGATCATCTCCGGCGGCTACAACGTGTACCCGAAAGAGGTCGAGGCCGCCCTCTTCACGCACCCCGCCGTGCGCGACGCGTGCGTCATCGGGGTGCCGGACGACAAGTGGGGCGAGGCCGTGAAGGCCGTCGTCGTCCTCGATCCCTCGGTTTCCGTCGACGCCAAGGAACTCATCGAGTGGGTGAAGGCCGCCAAGGGTTCGGTCAACACCCCCAAGACCGTCGACTTCGTCGACGCCATCCCGCTGACCGCTGTTGGGAAGCACGACAAGCCGACGCTCCGCAAGCAGTACTGGGGCGGACGCACACGCGCTGTCAATTAAGGCACCTGGCACATCGTCAAAAACCAATTGGAGTTGCCCCTATGAAGTTGTTGTCGAGCAGATTGTTGAAGGCGATCCCGATCGCGGCGAGCACGGCGCTGGTGCTCACCGCTTGCGGCAGTGACGGTGCCGGGCCGTCGCAGGTCGCTCAGGAGCCGGTGCCTGCGGCTGCCGATTCCTCCGCGGAAGCCGCGGGCACCGGCGCAGCCGCTGACGCGCCTGCCACCGACACCGCCGACGCTCCGAGCACCAAGACCGCGTCGAAGGCCACCGACAAGGCCAAGGGCGCCACCGGTACCGCGGCGGACACCGCGGCCGACACCACTGCGGCTGCCGGCTCCAAGACCACCACCAAGGGGTCCGCGACCAAGGACAAGTCAGCCCCGGCCGCCCCGTCGAAGTCCGGCGGCAAGGCGAAGGCGAAGGGCACGTTGGGTGAGGACATCACGAAGCTCAAGGCCGGGGAGTCCGCGGAGGAGAAGGCGGAGAACCAGAAGATCTACGACGCCAAGAACGGCGCCACCGACATCGGTGTGAGCAAGGATCAGATCAAGCTCGGTTCGATCAACATGCACGGCATGGCGCTGGGCAACCTGATCACCGCCCCGCAGGTCCGTGGCAACCTGGCGACGATGGCGTCGATCAACGACCGCGGTGGTGTGTTGGGTCGTCGTCTGTTGATCACCGACTGCGACGACGGCCCGGGTGAGGTCTCCCGCGCGAAGGCCTGCATCAAGAAGATGGTCGCGCAGGACAAGATCTTCTCCCTGGTCACCGGTATCGACTGGGCGACCGCGTCGATCCACGACGACCTCAAGCAGAACAAGCTGCCCTACATCGGCGCCTGGGCGTACTCCCAGACCGAGTGGCAGGACCCGTACATGTTCCCGAGCCACATGTCGATGATCCACGAGGCGATGGCCGGGGCGCAGTGGGCGAAGAACGTCATCAAGCCCAAGACCTACGGCCTGCTGTGCCTCACCTCCCCGGAGATGCAGCTGGCGTGCAAGGAAGTTCAGAAGATCATGGACGCGTCCGGCGCGAAGCTGGTGAAGAAGTCCGACGTGTCCATCTCCGAGACCTCGATGTCGTCCCAGGTGTTGGCGATGCGGGCCGCGGCCCCGGAGCACGTGATCCATTACGTGATCAACCCGGCGACTGTCGCGAAGTTCATGGTCGAGTCCCAGCAGCAGGGCTACTACCCGCCCAAGGGCATTTCGGGTAACCACCTCGCCAGTGAGGTGTTGGGGTCGTTGTTCGGCAAGTGGCCGGCCGGTCGGTACTGGACCAACACCACCTACAAGCTGTGGGGTCCGGAGTTCATGGCGACCATGAACAAGTACGCCCGCGCGAACAAGGGCGCGAACCACCACATCGTTCAGGCCGGGTACGCGGGCATCAACATCTTCGCCCAGGCCGCCCGCCAGGTCGGGCCGAACCTGACCCGCGAACGCATCATGGCCGTGCTCGGCAACGGCACCGTCTGGCAGTCCGACGCAGGCCTGGACCAGCGCTTCCAGTACATCCAGTCCGAGCGTTTCGGCAACAACTGGAACAGCGAGTACGGCCAGGGCCGTGAGTTCATCTACAAGATGGAAACCACCAACACCTCGTCCAACCCGGACGGGACCCCCAACGGGTGGATCCCCGACCCGGACCAGTTCGTGATCTACACGAACAAGTAGGCGACAGAGTCGGAACAACGGATGCCCGGGTCGCTCAGCGACCCGGGCATCCGCATGTCGTCAGGTCATCACTGCCGAACGACGCAGTGCCTCGAGGCGCTCGGCGAGGGCCTGATGCGCCGTGCGAAGCGCTCGCTGAGCATGAGCTTGCGCTCGTGGGACGGGGACGGTTCATCGTTGGTCCTGGCTACCCACTCCAGGCCCAGTTCCAGCGGCCGCCTCCAGCCGCTTCTGATCACTTCACCTCATAGAAATTAGTTGGTCCAGTCCGGACGCAGCGGGAAGTTGGCGTTCCCCGCGTCGTCGCAACGCACACCGAGAACCTGGTGCAGTTCGATGACCCGGGCGTCGAAGCCCACCCGACACGCGGCCATGTAGAGCAACCAGACGCGCGCACGGTTGGCACCGACCTCGGCCACCGCCTCGTCCCAGTTCTCGACGAGGTTGTCGCACCAGCCCTTGAGCGTCATCGCGTAGTGCTCGCGCAGGTTCTCCTCGTGGCGCACCTCGAAGCCGTTGTCCTGCATGACCGAGACGATCTCGCCGACGGCTTCCAGTTCGCCGTCCGGGAAGACGTACCGGTCGATGAACTTGCCCGCCTTGGCCGGGTACTTCGTCGACGGCCGGGTGATGCAGTGGTTGAGCATGCGCCCGTGCGGGCGCAGTTTCGCGTGCAGGGAGGCGAAGTAGCCCGGAAGTTGCTTGGCGCCGATGTGCTCGGTGAGGCCGATGGAGGAGATCGCGTCGAAGTTGTCCTCGGGGATGTCGCGGTAGTCCAGATGCCGCACCTCGGCCAGGCCGCTCAGTCCCTGGTCCTTGATGGCCTGCTGGGCCCACGCGGCCTGCTGGGCGGACAGCGTGACGCCCAGCGCCTTCACGCCGTACTCCTTGGCCGCGTGCCGGACCATGCCACCCCAGCCGCAGCCCACGTCCAGGAGCCGCATGCCCGACGTCAGACCGAGCTTGTGCGCAATGAGGTCGTGCTTGTTCCACTGGGCCTCCTCGAGTGAGGAGTCCGCCTTCGGGTACGCGGCGCAGGTGTAGGACATCGACGGCCCGAGCACCCACTCGTAGAAGCGGTTGGAGACGTCGTAGTGGTGGCTGATCGCCTTGCTGTCCCGCAGCTTGGTGTGTCGGCCGACCCAGTCCAGGACAGGGCGCTTGATGACCTCCTCCGGCGGCGCCTCGACCGGGCGCAGGTGGCGGATGCCGAGGTCGCGCAACATGTCGACGCGTTCGAGCACGCCGAGGGTTTCCCCGCCGCCGCCGGCCGACATGGCGGTCAGCGCCACGTACAGGTCGCCGTGCACGACGAGGTGCCCGGTGATGTAGGCGCGAGCCATCCCCAGCTCACCCGGCGAGGACAGCAGGTAGCTCAGCGCGGTCGGCGTGCGCAAGTCCACGCGCACGTCGGCGTCGGCGGAGCCGGCCGTGCTGCCGTCGTACGCGGTGATCTGGATCGGGTAGGTCGGGTCCAGGACCCGCGCGAACACCGAGGCAATACCTGTGCGACCCACTAGCGGCTCCTCATCACTTGCGCTTCACGCACTTCGCGTAAAGATCCAGCAACCGACCGGCGGGGTCGTAGGACTTCTTCGCGATCTCGTAGGCAGGTCCGTTGTACAGCCGCCAGAACTCGTCTTCGGTGTAGAAGGCCGTCGAGTACAAAGATTTGCGGCCGTTCAGCTCGCTGACCTTCGCCTCGATCATGCGGTTGTGTGTCCCGTCAGTCTCGCCGGGCGCCAGGGCGACCGTCGACCAGAACCCGAAGTTCACGTACAGGGCATCCGGGGCAAAGGTGTAGAGCGGCCACTCGATCACCTCGTTGCGCTGCTTGAGCGGACACACCCAGATCGGTTCGATCGGGATCTCGCGCAGGAAGAAGTCCGCGAACTCCGCGGCCCGATCGACCGGGACCTCGATGTCCTGGACGACGTCCTCCCGCGGCGGGAGCCCGCGCAGCTTCTCGATCCGGGCGTTCAGATGCGTGCGCCGCTCCAGCGCCACGATCTTCC
The DNA here is from genome assembly GCA_963703165.1 of uncultured Actinomycetota bacterium. Taxonomy (GTDB): domain Bacteria; phylum Actinomycetota; class Actinomycetes; order Sporichthyales; family Sporichthyaceae; genus JBQTKD01. The sequence continues at coordinate 3,815,452 of OY969798.1, read as the reverse complement.
AGTACTTGTCCGACCGCAGGAAGCGACGACCCAGGAGCTTGCGTACCAACGGCTTCTGCACCCCGAAGGCTCGCGAGCACCAGAACCAGTCGGTGTCCCAGCGCCACAGGTAGTCCCGGACGGTCAGGTGGTCCTCGCGGTAGGTCTGGACGGACCGGTAGTAGATCTCGTGCCAGGTGTAGTCGGAGACGTACGGGGCGTCGTCGACGAACTGACCGATCGTCAAATACATCTCGTCGCGCGCGAAGATCGTGCCGTCCACGAAGTCGACGTCCGCTCCGTCGCGCACCCGCTCTGTGCTGACCGTCTCCAGATCCGCGAAGAACGCGCCCAGGTCGGTGTGCCGGATGTGTCGCAGGCGCACGTACGGCCGGACCGGCTCGAGCTCGATCGTCAGCCGCAGGGCGTAGCCGAGCGTCCCGTAGGAGTTGGGGAAGGCCCGGAACAGCTCCGAGTGCTCGCCCTCGGGTGTGGCCACGACGACGCGGCCGTCCCCGGTGAGGATCTCCATCTCGAGCACCGACTCGTGCGGGCACCCGTTACGGAAGGAACTGGACTCGATGCCGAGCCCGGTGACGGCGCCGCCCAGCGTGATCGTCTTCAGTTGCGGGACGACCAGCGGCATGAGTCCGTGGGGCAGCGTGGCGTCGACGAGCTTCTCGTAGGTGACCATGCCCTCGACCTGCGCGGTACGGGCGACGGGATCGACGTGCAGCACGTTGTCGAAGCCGGTGACGTCCAGTCCCGGGGCATTGCTGCGCGCACGGTCGCGGAACAGATTCGAGGTCTTCTTGGCCAGGCGAACCGGCACATCGGCCGGGATGGCCCCGTACTGCTCCACCAGGCGAGACACGCGTTCGGCGTGCGCCTTCAAGGCTGGAGAGGCGGCGGGCATGGGTACCAGTGTCGACCCTTGCCGTCCGGGGCGCGAAACCGAGTGAGCGAGCCCACAGAAGTACCCGCTCCAGTTCCGTTTTCACGTGTGAGTCCAAACACATCGCAGAGCGTGTGGGCCACGCCGCTGCGCTGCCGCAATACGCCGGGAACTCCACGTTAACCGCTGGTTATCTGGAGTTCTTAGGTCAGCCTTACCCCGTGCGGCCGAAAACACGCGCCGGAACGGACCGAACCAGGTGCACCGGAGGTACTGGACCGGCGAGTAACCTCCCACCGTCGGGTGCGCGATGATGCGTGCACGACGTGCCTCGGGCGCCCCGAAGCCCGGACTGAGTTCTCCTTAGGAGTCACTCGCACATGGCAGGTACCGGAGTCTTTTCGCCTGGTCGAGCGCAGATCGAGGCCCGCACGCTTCGGCGGGACCGTTGGTGGCTCGAGCCGGCAATCACGTTCACGATTTTCTCGTCCTTCGTGGTCTACGCGACGATCCGCGCGTTCTGGGACACCAGCTACTACGACAAGGACAGCCACCTTCTCTCGCCGTTCTATTCGCCGTGTCTGAGCAACGACTGTCCGCCGGACGCGTCGCACCTCGGCACTCCGGTCGGTGACTGGTTCCCGCTGTCCCCGTCGCTGCTCATCCTCATCGCCCCGCTGGGCTTCCGGATGACTTGCTACTACTACCGCAAGGCCTACTACCGGGCCTTCTGGATGTCTCCGCCGGCCTGCGGGGTCGCCGAGCCGCACGCCAAGTACACCGGCGAGACGCGCTTCCCCCTGATCATCCAGAACTCGCACCGCTGGTTCTTCTGGATCTCGCTCCCGCTGCCGTTCCTCATCAGCTACGACGCGTTCGACGCGATGTACGCGGACGGCGAGTGGAAGTTCGGCCTCGGGTCACTGGTCCTGCTCCTCGCAGGCCTCACGCTCCTGGCGTACTCGCTGTCCTGCCACTCGTGCAGGCACATCATGGGCGGGCGACTCAACCACTTCTCCAAGCACCCGATCCGCTACTGGGGCTGGACGCAGGTGACCAAGCTCAACGCGAAGCACATGCAGCTCGCCTGGATCTCGCTGCTCGCGGTCTGGTTCGCCGACGTCTACGTCCTCATGGTGGCCGCCGACGTCTTCGGTGACCCGCACTTCGGCTAAGGCTGCGCTGCACAAGGAATTGGATTCCGCATGACTGAGCTCGAACGGCACAGCTACGACGTGCTTGTCATCGGCGCCGGTGGCGCCGGACTGCGCGCAGCGATCGCCGCCCATGAGGCCGGCGCCCGCACCGCCATCGTGTGCAAGTCCCTGTTGGGCAAGGCCCACACCGTCATGGCCGAGGGCGGCATCGCCGCGGCCATGGGCAACGTGTGGCCCGACGACAACTGGAAGGTCCACTTCCGGGACACCATGCGCGGCGGCAAGATGCTGAACAACTGGCGGATGGCCCAGCTGCACGCACAGGAGGCACCCGAGCGGGTCGAGGAACTCGAGGAGTGGGGGGCGCTGTTCGACCGCACCCCCGACGGCCTGATCTCCCAGCGCGACTTCGGTGGGCACCGCTACGCGCGCCTCGCGCACGTCGGTGACCGCACCGGCCTGGAGATGATCCGCACCCTGCAGCAGCGCACGGTGGCCCTGGGCATCGACGTGTACATGGAGTGCACGATCACCCGCCTCCTCACCGACGGCTCCGGCGAGACCGCGCACGGCACCAACCGCGGCACCATCGCCGGTGCCTTCGGCTACTGGCGCGAGACCGGACGGTTCATCACTTTCGAGGCTCCCGCGGTCATCCTGGCCACCGGCGGCATCGGCAAGAGCTTCAAGGTCACCTCGAACTCCTGGGAGTACTCCGGCGACGGCCACGCGCTCGCGGCCCGCGCCGGCGCGACCCTGCTCAACATGGAGTTCATCCAGTTCCACCCGACCGGCATGGTGTGGCCGCCCTCGGTCCGCGGCATCCTCGTCACCGAGTCGGTCCGTGGTGACGGCGGCATCCTGAAGAACAAAGACGGCAAGCGGTTCATGTTCGACTACATCCCGGAGTTCTTCAAAGCCGACACCGCGGACACCGAGGCCGAGGCCGACCGCTGGTACGAGGACAAGAAGAACAACCGTCGTCCTCCGGAGCTGCTCCCCCGCGACGAGGTCGCCCGCGCGATCAACGCCGAGGTGAAGGCCGGCCGCGGTTCACCCGCCGGCGGAGCGTTCCTCGACATCGCCTCGCGGCGTTCGGCCGAGTACATCAACAAGCGTCTGCCGTCGATGTACCACCAGTTCAAGGAACTGGCCGACGTCGACATCACGAAGGAGCCCATGGAGGTCGGCCCGACCTGCCACTACATCATGGGCGGCGTCGAGGTCGACGCCGATACGCAGGCCTCGGTCGTTCCCGGCCTGTACGCGGCCGGTGAGGTCGGCGGTGGCATGCACGGCTCCAACCGCCTCGGCGGGAACTCGCTCGGCGACCTGCTCGTGTTCGGTCAGCGCGCCGGTCAGTACGCGGCCGAATACGCGAAGGGCACGACCGCGAAGGTCGCCGACGGCCAGATCGAGGTGGCCGCGTCCGACGCCACCGCACCGTTCGACCGTGAGGACGGCGAGAACCCGTACGCCCTGCACGCCGAACTGCAGACCACGATGAACGAACTGGTCGGCATCATCCGTGACGCCGACGAGATGGCCGAGGCCCTGTCCAAGCTGCAGGGCTTCAAGGAGCGCGCGAAGAACCTCACGGTGACCGGCAACCGGCAGTTCAACCCGGGCTGGCACCTCGCGATCGATCTGAAGAACATGCTGCTGTGCTCGGAGATGGTCGCCGTGGCCGCCATCGAACGCAAGGAGAGCCGGGGCGGTCACACCCGCAACGACTACCCCGTCGCTGTGCCGGAGTGGGGCACGAAGAACATCGTCCTGTCCGAGAAGGACGGGACCGTCTCCTTCGCGCACAAGCCGCTCCCGGTCATGCCCGACGACCTCAAGGCGCTGTTCGAGGAGAAGAAGTGACAGCCACCATTCCGTCGAACAACCCCAAGGCCTTCCAGCCGGGCGTCGACAAGGCGAACAGCTTCACCGCGCAGTTCAAGGTGTGGCGCGGGGACTCCTCCGGCGGTGAGCTGAAGGACTACACGGTCGAGGTGAACGAGGGTGAGGTCGTCCTCGACATCATCTTCCGCATCCAGGCCGAGCAGGCCAACGACATGGCCGTGCGCTGGAACTGCAAGGCCGGCAAGTGCGGCTCGTGCTCCGCGGAGATCAACGGCCGCCCGCGCCTGATGTGCATGACGCGGATGTCGTCCCTCCCCCCGGGCGAGGAGGTCGTGGTCACTCCGCTGCGTACCTTCCCGGTCCTCAAGGACCTCGCCACCGACGTCAGCTTCAACTACAAGAAGGCGGCGCAGATCCCGTCGTTCGCGCCGAAGCCGCGCGACCCCGACGGAAAGCACCGCATGGCGCAGGTCGACGTCGACCGCGGCCAGGAGTTCCGCAAGTGCATCGAATGCTGGATGTGTCAGAACGTCTGCCACGTCATCCGTGACCACGAGGAGAACAAGGAGGCCTTCTCCGGCCCCCGGTTCTTCATCCGTCTCGCGGAACTCGACATGCACCCGTTGGACACCAACGATCGCCAGAAGCTCGCGCAGGAGAAGCACGGCCTGGGCATGTGCAACATCACCAAGTGCTGCACCGAGGTCTGCCCCGAGCACATCAAGATCACCGACAACGGGATCATCCCGCTCAAAGAGCGCGTGGTGGACCGCAAGTACGACCCGCTGTTCAAGATCACCGGTCTGAGCAAGCGCAAGACGAACTAGTCGAGACGAACCAGTAACGGAACCTTCCGGCGCCGCTCCCTCGGGGGCGGCGCCGTTTCATGTCCGAAACGCGACCGGCATCAAGCGACAACGACCGCTTGCGACGATCCGCTCGTGAAACTGCCACGCACCGCCGCCGCCCTCGCCCTCGCGCTCGCCCTCCTCGCGGGGTGCGGCAGCAATTCCGACTCCGATACCGCCGCCGCGCCCGACGCCCACGAGGCGGGCGCCCACGAGCCCGAGCCTGAGCCCACAGCCATCGAGGGATCCTCGATCCCGAAGTCCACGAGCGCGCGACCGCACAAGGCCACACCCAAGCCCGTCGTCAAGACCTCGACGGCCGCCGGCACCACCACGCCGGCCGGTGCCGCGGCTGCCACCGCCGCGAAACTGGCCGAGGCAGGAGTGCTCCGCCCGGCCGACATGCCCGGGTTCACCGTCACCACCCGGCAACCGCAGGACGTCGCCGCTGCCGAGAAGGGTCTCTACACCTGCTTAAGGACCCCGCGCCCGGGCTACGTCAGCCGCGACCCGGGGAACGTCTGGTCCAAGGGCACCTTGCAGGTCACCTCCGCGGGCGACGTACTGAAGTCGGCGGCGGCCGCGAAGCAGGGTCTCGCGGCGGCGCAGTCCGCCAGGGGCCCGAAGTGCTTCGCCGAGTTCCTGCTCGCCGGTCTGGTGCGGCCCGCCTCCGACACCACGGCGGTGGCCGAGAAGGTGCCGGTCAGCGTGCCGGGCGCCGACGGTGCCTTCGCGGTGAGGCTCGAACTTACGGTGACGGACGCGAACGGCCCGACCACGTTCACGGGTTACCTCGTGGGCGCAGTCGTCGGTGCCGTGCAGATCTCGGTGTGGAGCTTGGTGAAGAACGGCCCGGGACAGACGCTGAAGGACATCGCCGGCCTCGCCGACGTCGCCGCCGACCGGGTCCGGGCCGCACTCAGGACCACCTGACGTCAGGCGGACTCAGCGTCGGTCGTAGCTCCGCGCCTTCTCGACTGCCCGGGTCGGGCAGGCACACGCGCGAGTCAGTTCGCCCGCCTCGGTGGCCGCGCAGTAGCGGGTCGCGAGGAGGTCGTGCTCCTCCTGCGGGTGTCCACAGGCGCAGGACAGCCCCGGAACCGTGACCGAACGGGGCAGCTCCCGGCACCCCGGGCACAGGAACTCGGACCGTCCGCCGCCCGAGCGCGGGACGACCTCCCAGCCCTCCGCGTCATGCATCCGAACCAGGCAGTGGATGCATTCGACAATCGTCTCGGCGGTCATGGCAACCCCGTCATCGCACCTCGACGTCCCATCGCACGGGGATATTCCCGCAGGACTTGGCACGTACCTCCAACGTACCCCGTCGGTACCCGCCCCATGTTTGCGAAGATGGCGACCGTGACCCCACCACGCGCCGCCGCCGCAGTCCTCCTGGTCCTTGCCCTGGTCGCAGGGTGCGGCGGTGGTGGCTCGGACTCCGACGGCGCCGTGGAACCCGGCCCCGGAGCGACCACCGCCCCGGACGTGTCGAAACCCGGGAACGGCGGCACCGCGTCGGACCCGAAGGCCTCGGCCGGCCCCTCCGCGGCGGCCTCACCGGGATCGCCCGACGCGAAGCCGACCGCCGGCTCGAGCCCGGCGGAACTGCGCAAGGCCACCCAGTTCGCCGATGCGGGCGTGCTGCTCGCCGCGGATCTACCAGGCTTCACCGGAGAGACCCAGGCGATCGACACCTCCGACGACCGGGCCGAGGAGGCGCTCTACACCTGCCTGCGAGCACCCCGCCCGACCTATGTCGCCCGCAACCCGGGCTCGGTCTGGACCAAGGGCGCGCAGCGGATCGCATCCGCTGCGGATGTGCTCACCTCACCGAAGGCGGCCAAGCAGGACCTCATCGCGTCGAAGTCCGGCCTCGCCCCGACCTGCTTCCGCGAGTACCTGCTCGGCCAACTCGCCGGGGACGGCATGTCCGTCTCGGCCCAGTCCGACGGCCTTCCGGTGACCGTCAAAGGCTCCGACGGTGCCTTCGCCGTGAAGGTCACCATCAGCGTCAGCGACGCGAACACCTCGACGAAGCTGATCGGCTACCTCGTGGGCACCGTGGTTGGTTCGGTACAGATCTCGGTGCTGAGTCTGCAGACCGACGGGTCGACCCCGACCCTCGCCGAGGCGGCCCGGCTGGCGGGACTTGCCGTCGCCCGGGTCAAGGCGACCTCACAGGGCTGAGCGCACCGCTTCCAACGCCGCCAGGTCACCCGGCAGCCACGCCACCTCGAACAGCTCGTCGGGGGCCAACCACCGCAGCTCGTCGTGCTCGGCGCCGGCCGCCGGCTCGCCCTCGGCGAGTTCGGCGAGGTAGACCCGCAGCAGCATCGTGTCCCCGAGCTCCCATTCGCCCGGGACGCGTGGCCCACAGACGATGCGCACGCCGAGTTCCTCGACACATTCGCGGATCAGCGCTACCTCGTCGGTCTCCCCCGGCTCCACCTTGCCGCCGGGGAACTCCCACCCGCCGGCCAGCGACGCGGGCAGACGACGTCGAGCCGCGAGCATCCGCCCGTCACGGATGATCGCGGCCCCGACGACGATCCTTGGCTCAGTCGTCAGCGCCGACCTTGTCCATGGCCTTGGTGACGGTGGCCTTGAAGGCGTCCTTGGGGGCCTCGTCGGCCTTGCCCATCTGGCCGAGGGTCACGACCGTCACGGTGGAGCCGGAGCGGCCGATCGCGAAGAGCTGCAGCGTGTACTCGGAGTCCTTGGGCGCGAAGTACCGGGCGCTCAGGGTCACGCCGTCGCCCGCGTCCATGGTGCCCAGCTTCTCGCCGGAGATCTCGTCGTTGGGGTAGGCCTTCTTGTAGTTCGCGACGCAGCCGTCGACGGCGGTGTTAAGGGCGGCGACCAGCTTCTCCGCGTCGGCGACCGAGTCGGTCTCGACGATCAGCTGACGACCCTCGGCGTCGAGGTCGGAGCTGTAGAGCTGGTGGTCGGTGTCGTCGGCCGGCACCACGCCTTCGATGCAGAAGTACTCCGGGTCCGGCAGTCCGTCGTTCTCGCCCTGCGGCTTCCAGGTGCCGTACCGCGTGCCGGTGGGCCAGTCGCCCGCCGCGAGGAACTCGGCGTCGTCCGTGCCCGGCGTTGCGCTCCCGCTCGGCGTGGCGCTCCCGCTCGGCGACGGGCTCTCACTCGGCACACTCGGCGTCGAGGTCGCGCTCGGCGTCACCACCGGCGCCACGATCGGCGGGGTGTCGTTCGACTCCACCGAGTCCGAGCCACCGCAGCCGGCCAGCACCGTCAGGCCCGCGAGCATCGCCGCAGCGATCGTGCCGCGGGTCCGATTGATCGTCATTCCGATTTCCTCCCCTAGGACTACCTACGCTCTACAGACGCACGACGCCGCAACTCGGTTGACATCCTCGGACAAGAAATTGAACTGGCCCCCCATGCTTTCACCTGTACCCCCGCCGGCCGCGGACTCCACGCTCCGACTCGAGCCCATGGCGTTCGATCACCCGGTGTCCACGGCGTTGATCGCCGCGATCCAGCAGACCTACGTCGAGCGCTACGGCGGACCGGACGCGACTCCGGTGGATCCGGCCGAGTTCGCCCCGCCGCACGGGTTGTTCCTGGTCGGCCGGCTCGACGACGAACCGATCGCCTGCGGTGGATGGCGACTCCGGACCCCCGACCTGGCCGAGATCAAGCGGATGTTCATCGTCCCCGCCCACCGCGGTCGTGGGCTGTCCCGTGTCCTGCTGGCGGCGCTGGAGGACTCCGCCCGGGCCGCGGGCGTGGCGCGGCTGTGTCTGGAGACCGGGGACCGCCAACCCGAGGCCCTGGGGCTGTACCGCAGCAGCGGCTGGCACCCGATCGAGAAGTACGGCATCTACAGCCACGAGCCCGGCTCGTCCTGCTTCGGTAAGGCTCTACGGATCAGCGGTGCCAGAATGGCGCCGTGATCACCAGGGACCGCAGTCTGCGCCGGAGAACGGCGGTCGCGTCCGTGGCGCTGGTGCTGCTGTCCGGGTGCGGTTCGGACACGGTGACCGACATCGCCAGCCCCAAGGCCCAGGCCTGCAAGAAGGCTCTGGCCGATCGCCTCGACGGTGCCTTCAGTGCGGCCAGCACCGCCGCGCCGGGCACATCAGCCCTGAACTCGCTGGTGGAGAGCAAGCCGGAGGAATGCGAGGCCCTCGACGAGGACCTCGGCGCTCGCCTGGTCGGGGAACTGCAGGCGGAGTACACCGCCAAGATGTCCGCCCTCGGCTCCGACCTGGCCGAGCGCCTGTCGCCGGCCTCGAGCGCCTCCCCCACCCGTTGAGATATTTCGCGGCCGTGGCGCTGGCCCTGCTCACCGCCGGGTGCGGCGGCAGTGACACCGGACTGAGCGAGGACAAGATCGAGCGGTGCGCGACGGCGCTGGTGCCCTATGGAAAGGCCGAAGGGTCAGGCAGTAAGGGTCTCTCTCTCGACGAGACGAAAGCCTGCGACGACCTCAACGCCAACGAGAAGTCCGAGGCCATCGCGCGGATGTACGGGCGATTGAGGTGAGAGAAGAGCGAGAGCGAGGAACGAGCTTTCGCTCTTCCGAACCGATTGAAGCCCGTTGAGCGAAGCGAACACACGAAGCAGTCCGAGGCGACGCCGTGAAGCGCGGTGCGACAATCCCCGCCATGATCGATTCGAGACGTGGCGTGATGGTGGCGGCGGCAGGACTCCTGCTGCTCGGTGGGTGTTCCGGCGACAAGATCACCGATGCCTCGAGCCCGGAGGCAAAGGCCTGCAAGGACGCACTCACCGCCGGCATCGACAAGGCCGTCGCGGCTTCCAAGGAGACGTCCGACGGCAAGGCCAAGTCGCTGCGGGACCTGGTTCCGAAGGAGAACCCCCCGGAGTGCAAGGACATCGACAACTCGCTGGGCTCGCGCCTGGCGTACGAGGTCGCGGCGGAGCTCGCAGCCAAGATCAAGGCCGAATGACACACGGCCCGCGCTGCGATGCAACGCGGGCCGTGGTGACTTGTGGAGCTACTACTTGCTGACGGTGATCTGCGGTTCGGAGACCAGGCCGAAGGAACGCAGCACCCCGAACAGCTCGCGGTGCCCGAAGGCCTGGCAGGCCGATCCGAAACCGGCCTTGCGGGTCACGCCGGCGGCGAGCTGCTGGGCCGCGTAGGCCTGCAGCAGACCGGTCTGCTTGTAGTTGCAGTTGCCGTAGATGACGCAGTGCGAGCGGGCCAACGGGCCGGTGCCGTGCACGGAGTCGATGGAGATGTTGATCCGCGGGTTCTCCCGCGGCGGGTACTCGCTGCGGATGCCCTTGGACTGCTCGGCGAGGATCGCCCGCTTCTCCTCAAGGGACTTGCCCTCGACCACCGGGATCAGCGCCGCAATGATCTGCGGGACGCCGAGCATGAGCGGACGGTTGATGACGCCGCCGAGCACCTTGACGCTGCTGACCCGCGGGTCGTCCTGGAACCAGATCGGGCTGGACGTCCCGCCCCAGGGCAGGGCCAGACCGAGCTCGTGCTGACCGGGGACCACGAGCTCGGCAATGCCGGTGTCCATCGGCCACTCGACGAGCTTGTTCTGCTCGAGGAAGAACGCCTTGGACAGGATCGCGTTCGCCACGATGGTCGCGGTCGACGCGACAGTCGGGGTGCCCTTCCAGAACACGGCCATGTCGAGGTTGTCGATGCCCGGGGTCTCGAGGACGTAGTTCGCCGCCATCTCGCCCACGGTGTACATCTGCGCGATGCCCGGGGAGAGCAGCAGGCCCTTCTCCGCGAACTTGGTGCCCCACTCCTCCTTGCACCAGATCAGCCAGTCCTGCTCGCCGGTGGTGTCGATGTAGTGGACGCCGGCGTTGTAGCAGGCCTCGACCGCGGCCGGTCCGTACTCCATGAACGGGCCGACGGTGTTGCACAGGACCTTCGCCCCGGTGAGCAGCTTGGTGAGTTCGCCGACGCTGTGGCTTGTCTCGGCGATCTCGTACTCGGCCGTCTCAAGACCGGGGACGGTGTCGAGGCCCGCCTGCAGCCGGCCCTTGTCACGGCCGGCGGCGACGAACGGCAGGTTGAGCTCGCGCAAGTACTCGCAGATCAAGCGTCCGGTGTACCCGGAGGCACCGTAGACGATCACCGGCTTACTGCTCATGGACGTGCCTTCCTGATCGAGGGTTGGTGCAGGAGGCAGAAAGACTGACGGTGGATCACATACCCATGCCACCGTCAACCGGCAGACCGATGCCGGTGATGAAGCGGGCTGCGTCCGAGGCCAGGAACACGACCGCGTCGGCCATGTCCGGGATCTCGCCGAGGCGGCCGAGCGGAGTCTGTTCGACGACGCCGGCGATCGCGGCGTCGAGGTCGGACGCAAGGCCGAGGGCCACGATGTCGTTGGCCAGACCGACACCCATCTCGGTGGGCACCAGGCCCGGGTAGATGGTGTTGACGCGCACCCCGAGACCGAGCTTGCCGGCCTCCATCGCGGCGACGCGGCTGAGCCGGTCGACCGCGGACTTCGACGCCGAGTAGCCGCCGATCGCCGGGAAGGCGATGGTCGCGGCGACCGAAGCGACGTTGATGATCGAGCCACCGTTGCCGGCCGCACCGCCGGGGCCCATGGCCCGGAACCCGTGCTTGATGCCGAGCGCGGTACCGACGACGTTGACGTCGAACATGCGGCGCAGGTCGTCGGCGTCGATGTTCATGACCAGACCGGTGATCTCGATACCCGCGTTGTTCACCAGGATGTCGAGGCCGCCGATGGCGTCGATGGTCTGGGAGATCGCGGACTCCCAGGCGGCGTCGCTGGTGACGTCGAGGTCCACGAACTCGGCGGTGGCGCCGGTGTTGCGCAGGTCGTCGACCGTGGCCTTGCCGAGGTCGGCGCGGATGTCGGCGATCACGACCGAGGCACCGTGCCGGGCGAGTGCGGCGGCCATTCCCGCGCCGAGGCCTCGGGCCCCGCCGGTGACCAGGGCCTTACGACCGGCAAGGGAGAACGGGTCGTTGGACATGGAGGAGCCTCCTGGCATCGTCGACGGTGATGTCTGCCCGCGTACTCGCGGGCTGATGGCGATCCTTAGCCAAGTCCTCTGACTGGACAAGCGTCAAGAGTTTTCTTGACATTCGTCCAAGGAAATTGTGGCCCCCGGATCCGCGCGGGTGCTTTGATATCACCGTGGCCACATCTGTCGCAGAACCCAGTGCAGAGCTGCGCGTTGCCGCGCGTGCGCGGGACAAGTTCGCGGACCGGCGGAACGAACTCGCCGCCGCGGCACGCAGCACGCTGGCCGAATTGGGCTACGCCCGCACCAGCCTGCGCGAGATCGCCGAGCGGACCGAGTTCTCCCACGGCGTCCTGCACTACTACTTCCGCGACAAGGTCGACCTGATCGCACACTCGGTGCGCCAGGTGAAGGCCGAGTGCGTCACCCGGTACGACGGAATCGTCGCCGAGACAACTGATGCCCCCTCACTTGCGAAGGCGTTCGGCGCGGCCATGGCGGCCAGCCTGCGCGAGGACGCGCAGATGCACCGGCTCTGGTACGACCTGCGCAACCAGTCGATGTTCAGCCTCGACTTCCACGACGACGTCGTCGAGATCGACGCAACCCTGCAGGCGATGATCTGGCGGGTCGTCGCCCGGTACGCCGAACTCTCCGGCCGCACGGCCCCCGACGCGCCGACCGCCTACGCCGTCTTCGACGGACTCTTCTGGCAGGCGCTGCTCGGTTTCGCCGACGACCCGGACGGGGCCTGCGTCCGCCTGGCGGAGCGGGCCGAGACGGTCCTCACCAAGCTCAACGGCTGAGCATGGCTCCCGCACGTCCGCTGCGCGTCCTGATCATCGGCGCGGGCTTCGGCGGTATCGCGGCCGCCGTCGAACTACGCGGGGCGGGCATCACCGACGTCACGATCCTCGACGCCGCGGACGCCATCGGCGGCACCTGGCTGCTGAATTCCTATCCCGGTGCTGCCTGCGACGTCCCGAGCCCGTTCTACTCCTTCTCGTGGGCGAAGCGCTCGAACTGGAAACACCTGTGCGCCGAGCAGCCCGACATCCTGGAGTACCTGCAGGGTGAGGCCGCCCGCCAAGGCGTGGATCGGTTGGTCACTCTGAACACCCGGGTCTCCTCCGCCCGGTGGGACGCCGCGACCGCGCAGTGGACCGTCGAGGCCGAGGACGGGCGGACCTGGCAGGCCGAGGCCGTCATCGTCGCCACCGGCCAGCTGAACCAGCCCAAGACGCTGGACCTGCCGGGCCTGGATTCCTTCGCCGGCCACGTCTTCCACTCCGCGCGCTGGGACCACGACTACGACCTGACCGGCAAGCGGGTCGCGGTGATCGGCAACGGCCCCAGCGCCGTGCAATTCGTGCCGACCGTCGCGCGCGAGGCCGCCTCGTTGAGCGTCTTTCAGCGCAGCGCGAACTGGATCCTGCCGCGCCGCAACCGTCCGTACCCCGCCGTCATCCGCGACGGGGTACAGCGCATCCCCGGCGTGCAGGATGTGCGGCGCTCGTTCTGGTTCTACTACTGCGAGCTGCTCACCTTCTGCATCCGCCACCCCAAGGTGATGGGCCCGCCGATGGAGGCACGCTCCCGGGCCATCATGCGGTTCCAGATGCGCCGCGGCAATAAGGACCTGATCCGCAAGGCCATCCCGGACTACCGCTTCGGCTGCAAGCGGATCGTCTTCTCCTCGCACTTCCTGCCTGCCCTGACCCGGCCCAACGTCGACCTGGTGACCGAGGCGATCACTTCTGTTGAACCGACAGGGATCCGCACCGCCGACGGCCGGCTGCACCACACCGACTGCCTGATCTGGGGCACGGGGTTCTCGTCCAACGACTTCATGTTCCCCATGGAGCTCCACGGCCGCGACGGTCTGAGTCTGCGTCAGGTCTGGTCCGACGGCGCCCACGCACACCTCGGCATGACCGTCCCCGGCTTCCCCTCGATGTTCGTTCTCTACGGCCCGAACACGAACACCTCCGGCGGCTCGATCATCTGGTACCTCGAGCAGCAGGTCCGCTACGTCCGCCAGGCCCTCGAACTCGTGCGCGACAACAACGCAGCCGCCATCGAGGTCCGTGCCGACGTCGAAGCGGCGTCGGACAAGGCGTTGCAGTCGCTGTTCACCGGCACTGCCTGGACCGCCGGCTGCGACTCCTGGTACCAGGACACCAACGGTCGCAACGTCGCCAACTGGCCGGGCTACATGGGCCAGTACCGCAAGGCCGTCCGCACCCTGCACGCCGACGAGTTCACCCTGATTTCCCAGCCGGCTCACGTGCCCGCCGCCCGCAGCGCCGCGGGCTGACTCGCGTGGCAGGACCAGGGATCGAACCTGGCGCGCAATGTTTTACGGACACCGCTGTGACCCAGCACTCCTGCCGAACTGTGGTGCTCCCCGAGGGATTCGAACCCCCACTGCACGCGTTCTGAGCGCGTTGCCTCTACCGATTGGGCTACGGGAGCGCAGAAGCGGCGCACTCGTTCGCGGTAGACGAAGGAGTCGAACCCTCAAGACGATGCTTGGCATCCCGGTTTTCAAGACCGGTTGACCACCACTGGTCGCCGTCTACCTTCAGACGCAGCGGAGAGAGCGCGTGAGCGAGGCGCAGCCGAGTGAACCGGCCAACGCTGTCGAACTCGCGGGTCAACCCTCGATCGGGGACCAACGCCTGAGCAGGGCGCCGCCATAGGCCGCTCGGCCATCTCTCCTGGAGTCAGGAAGACGGATAGGACGAGCGACTACTGGTAAGTCGCAGCAAGCGGCGGGCGGTCATGGAGCAACGGTGACAGGGCGCCCCCGGCAGTGCAACGCAATTTCAGAACAGGGCGATGAACACGTGCCGAGAGGCCCACCGCTCGAACGCCGGCAAGTGCCAACTCTTCGAGCTGCACCGCATCTGATCCGGTCAGCCCGTCGAGCCGTCGCGGTACTCCGCGACGGCCTGTTCCATGAGACCGCGTGGAAACCGCACCGCGCGCCTGCCCGGCTCGAAGTCCGACAACTGATCCACCATCAGCTGAACGTGGTGGATCAGCGCACCGTCCCCGCCGCCCCACAGACTGCTGCCCTCCTCGGTCAGCTCGAAGGTCCAGCCCTCGTAGACACGGACCAGGCCGGCGCCCGCCAGCTTGGTCAGGGCCGACTCGACCTCGGCCTCGAGCGGGATCGCGTGATTGATCATGTCGGCCGCGGCGATCAGTTCGACCAGCGAGCACACGTAGCCGCGCGTCCCGATCGCGGCGAGCACCCAGGCGTCGGCGAAGACCCAGCCGGTCTCGAGCTCAGCCACGATTCGAGTTCATCGCCTCGAGCATCCCGCGGGTGGCGAGCTGGTCGGCGAGTTCGTTGTCGGCGACGCCGTCGTGGCCCTTCACCCAGTGCCACTCGATCTTGTGTTGTTCACACGCCGCCTGCAGCCGCTGCCACAGGTCGACGTTCTTCACCGGTTCCTTCGCCGCGGTCTTCCACCCGTTGCGTTCCCAGCCGAGGATCCACTTGGTGATGCCGTTCCGGACGTAGGTGCTGTCGGTGTAGAGCGCCACGACCACCGGCCGCTTGAGCGCCTCCAACGCCATGATCGGAGCCATCAGCTCCATCCGGTTGTTGGTGGTGTCCTCCGGCTCCCCGCCGCACAGTTCGCGGACGTGCTCGCCGTAACGCAGCACCGCACCCCACCCTCCGGGCCCCGGGTTCGGGGTACATCCACCGTCGGTGTGGATGGTCACCACGTCCTC
Organism: uncultured Actinomycetota bacterium; assembly: GCA_963703165.1. GTDB lineage: Bacteria > Actinomycetota > Actinomycetes > Sporichthyales > Sporichthyaceae > JBQTKD01. The sequence continues at coordinate 3,800,003 of OY969798.1, read as the reverse complement.
GCGAGTGCTTGTCGGTTCGCTCGCAAGCTCGCTCACGTCCGCCGTCCCGTGGCGAGGTAGCTGAACGCGAGGTCCACGGCGTCCTTCGGGGTCCGTGCGGTCACGCACGTCGATGCCAGATCCTCGGGCCGGTCGTAGCTGGCGAGCAGCACCACCGCCTTGCCGAGGCGACCGGCGAAGCCGATCTCGCTCAACGTTGCGGGGCTTCGCCCGATCGCGATGACGACGTCGGCGGTCTGCACGACGAGGAGATTGCGCCCCTCCCCCAGCCCGGTCGCCACCGGGATGCTCACGTGCGGGTTCGCCGCCGCCCGGTCCGAGCCCGGCAGCAGACCGATCGTCAGCCCGCCCACCAACGCGGCGCCCTCGCACGCCGCGTTCATCACCCCGCCGAGACCGCCGGTCACCACCACCGCGCCGCGTTGCGCCAGCAACCGGCCTACGCCGCAGGCGAGTTGCTGCTCGCGCTCGTCGGCGTCGCCGGGTCCTACGACGGCGATCTGCGGGCGGGGCGCCTCGAAGCCCGGCAGGGCGTCCTGGGTCGGCTGGTTCACGCGGACATCATTGCGGGTCGTGGCTCCCGGGCAACGGACCTCCGGCGCCTTACGCTCGGACCGTGGTCTCCCGGAGCAAAACCGCGGTCTACGCCCGACGTCGTAAGCGTCGGATGGCGAAGGTCGAACACGACCTGACCGATGCCGACTGGCTCGCCCTGAAGACCGCGTGGGGTGGTTGCGCGTACTGCGGGTCGGCGACGGCCGCGCTGCAGAAGGACTGCCTGCTCCCCATCTCCCGCGGGGGTCGGTACACGGTGTCCAACGTCGTCCCGGCCTGCGGCTCCTGCAACGCCAGCAAGTGCAACACCGAGGTGACCAGCTGGATGCGCCGCAAGAAGCTGGACGAGCGGGAGTTCCTGACCCGGCTGGCCGAGATCGGCCGACGCGTCGAGGCGGGCCCGGCGTGATCGCGCGGGAAGCCTTGCTGGGCGACGAGCGGGCGGTGCTCGAGGGCCTGCTCGACGTTCAGCGCACCGAGATCGTCGGCATCCTCAGCCGACCTCGACGACACGGCCGCGCGAGCACGGTTGGTCCCGTCGCTGACGACTCCGCTGGCGCTGGTCAAGCACGCCACGTTCGCCGAGACGATCTGGTTCCACTCGCGGGTGGCCGGCGTCCCTCGGGCGGACCTGGGCCTGCCGGACACCATCGAGGAGAGCTTCGTCGTCGCAGCGGACGACACCGTCGACTCCGTCCGCGCGGCCTTCCTCGCCGCTTGCGAACGGTCGCGCGAGATCGCCGCGGAGCACGACCTCGACGAGGAGTTCCCGTGGCACTTCGGCCCGGTGAACCTGCGCTACATCTACGCGCACATGATCGCCGAGCTGGCCCGGCACGCGGGCCACGGCGACATCCTCGTCGAGCAGCTCAAGGCCGGAGCGCCGGTCAGCGGGACGTGAGGGCGACTTCCGACTCGACCCGGTGACCTTCGCGGGGTTGCGGACGACGCAGAGGCGGGGCAGCCCCCGATGGGGAGGCCGCCGTCGGTCCGACGTCTCCCCCAGGGTGAGCTCCCGCGACGATTCATCCGTTCGGCCCATGGCAGACCGGACAAAAGGGCCTTCTGTCACATCAGTCACTCCAGTCACATTGGTAACACGCCGCCGGAACCCAGCCAGGGCCCTCGAAGCAGCGTCGGATACCGGAGGACGTGGCAATGAAGGTCTCGATCAAGCCGACGGCGATTGCCGTGGCGGTTGCCGTCGCCGTGATGGCGATCGCCGCTGTGGCCGCCCCGGACGAGGCACGGGCAGTCGAGGCGAAGCCGACGAAGGCCGCCGTGGCCGTCGTCAAGGTCAACGCGAAAGCGCGGGCCGTCGGCAAGAAGGCTGATCTGACGATCAATCAGGTACGTAACGCACGGACGATCATCGCCATCGTGCACAAGAAGAAGCTCCCCAAGCGGGCCGCGGTCATCGCCGTCGCCACCGCCATGCAGGAGTCGAGCCTGCGCAACCTCCACTGGGGTGATCGGGACTCCCAGGGGCTGTTCCAGCAGCGTCCGTCCAGCGGCTGGGGTACGCCCGCGCAGGTCACCGACCCGCAGTACGCAACGTCCAAGTTCCTCGCAGAGTTGCAGCGGATCCCGCGTTGGAAGACCCGACCCCTCACCGAGGCCGCGCAGACGGTGCAGCGCAGCGCCTACCCCAACGCCTACGCGCGCTGGGAGCCGTTGGCCAAGGGACTGGTGAACGCGATGCTGCCGAAGCAGCGCACCCCGAAGCCGCGCAAGGCCGAGGAGAAGAAGGCCGACCAGCCGAAGCTCACGCGGACGCTGAAGGCCCCGACCTGCCGACCTCGTCGCGGTGCCCGTCCCACCAGGCGCCCGATCAGTACTCGCGTTTGATGACGAAGTACGAGCCGCGGATCGTGCCCGCAAGCTTGGACTTCTGACGCGCGAACTTGAACTTGTCGGCGAGCTCTGCCGGAACGTCCATGCCGTCGGAGAGCTTGAAGCCGACGGCTCGCTTCCCGCCGGCTTCGAGGGTGTAGAGCACGTTGATGGACAGGCCCGACTCGTAGAAGACGTAGGTCCAGCGGATGCCGTCGGCCTCGAAGGTCGTCGCCTCCAACGCCTTGGAGCCGATGACGAGGTCCCGCTCCTCCTTGAGGATGCGGTGCACGTAGGCGATCGCCGCCTTGGCCTTCGACGCCGGCTCGACAGTGAAGACGTGGTCGTACTTGTTCTTGAAGTACCGCGCCTCGTTGGCCCGCAGTCCGGCGAGCGCGTCGACGACGGGCGACGACTCCAGGCCGGCGGTGGAGACGTTCACGAAATCGACGACGTACGACACCGCTGCCACCACCTACCGATCGGCCGAATCGCACGCGCTGTTCGACTCGCGGGCCGCGAGCCTAGCGCTCAGCTCGTGCGCCACAGTCCCAATATCCGGGCGGACTCCTGGTACGGGACCCGGCCGCTCGCGACGGCTATGACGAGGTCGTACGCGTCGTCGTCGGGCGCTACGAGGTCCACGTCATTGAGCCCGTAGAGCACCACGAGAGCAAGCCAACCGAGCCGCTTGTTGCCGTCGACCAGCGGATGATTGCGAACGATGGACTCGAGAAGCACGGCCGCCTTCGCATCGAGCCCGGGATAGGCCTCCTGCTCGAACAGCGCGGTTCTCGGACGATGCGCTGCTGAATCCAACAGGCCGAGGTCGCGAATCGGCCCCACCTTCAAGTCGTCGACCAGATGGATCAGGTCTTCGAGAGAGAGGAAGGTGGTCACCGACCGAGCCGGTCCAAAAGGTCCGCGTAGCGTTCTCGCGCCGTCGACGACAACTCGCGCACGCGATCGTCCTGAACTCGCCGCGCGGCAGCCTCGGTGATCGCTCGTACCGCGGCCTCCTGCTTGCTCACGCCGTCCGCTTCTGCCAACAACTCGAGCGCGCGGTCCTGCTCCTCGGTGAGCCGCAGTGTCATCGCCATACAACATGGTACCAATGTGATACCGACAGCCCAAGCCGATTCGGCTCGCACTGTCGGCTGAGAGGTAGAAAGGAAACAGGCTGGGTGACAAACCTGCCGTTCGACGCCTCCTGAGTTACTTCTCTACCGCTGCGCCGACGGGCCACGTCCCCGGCAGCTCATACGTCGGAGCCGCGGTTCAAGCGGGCCAGCGCCCAGTCCCGCTGCGCAGGCGTGAAAGCCCACTCCAACTCGGCGGTCGGCGTCCGCAGGACGACGATGCGGAGCGAAGCATTCAGTGCCCACATCTCTCGGCCCTTGACCGTCCGCTCCTGAGCGCGAGTCGCCTCGTTCACGTCGATGCGGAGCGGCTTCGGACCGGGACGGGGAACCCTCGAACCGCCAAGTCGCGGCAGGAACTCGAGAGCATCCGCGTGCACCATGGCGACTCCGTGGGTCCATCTGTTACCGAGTCGGTCCTGACTTCCCGACACAACCCGCAAGGCGCACTCCGCCTTACCGAGCGCCTGCAGCTTCCGCAGCCGCCGTTGCTGCCAGGCGCTCGGACCCACAGATACGCGAAAAACTTGGCCATCAAGGCAGGTTAGAGCCCCAGCAGCTCGAGCCGCTGGGACGACCGACGATTCTGTCGGTGCCGCCACCTTCGGTCGCCGCATGTCCGTAGTCCGAGTTCGCCGTCCATGATTGAGCCACCGGCGGCGATCACGTACGACCTCGATGAGGCAGCCACGCTGATGTGGGACCTCGAGTCGGCACGAGACGCACTCGACGAGTTCGAGGCGCTCAGTCCCCTGGCCGGCATCGACCATCAGATCGTCGTCCTGCACCGTAACCTGTTCGGTGAGGGAGGCGGCGATGGCTGACGCATTTGCGCAACGCGCACATGAACTCGGCGCTGTCACGCTGGTCGAAGCGGCCCGGCTCAGCGGCGTTCCCGGCCCGGAACTTGCGAAGGCGCTGATCGAACGCCGCTTGCGGCATGTGATGGTCGACGGCATCGCCCACATCCCGCTCGAGGCCTTGGACGAGTATCGCCGCGCCGACGACGGCGTAGCTGACTGACGCTCCCGATCCGCGCAAAGTCATACGTTGAAGCGGAACTCCACCACGTCGCCGTCGCGCATGATGTAGTCCTTGCCCTCGATACGGACCTGGCCCTTGGACTTGGCCTCGGCCATGGAGCCGGCGGCGATGAGGTCGGTGAAGGACACGACCTCGGCCTTGATGAAGCCGCGCTGGAAGTCGGTGTGGATGACGCCGGCGGCCTCGGGGGCGGTGGCGCCGGCCTTGATGGTCCAGGCGCGCGACTCTTTCGGACCCGCCGTCAGATACGTGGCGAGGCCGAGGGTGGCGAAGCCGACGCGGGCGAGCTGGTTGAGGCCGGACTCCTCCTGGCCGATCGACTGGAGCAGTTCGAGGGCCTCGGCCTCGTCGAGGTCGATCAGTTCGGACTCGATCTTCGCGTCGAGCAGGATCGCCTCGGCGGGCGCGACGAGGGCGCGCAGTTCGGCGAGCAGGTCGGCGTCTGCGAGTTCGTCGGAGTCGACGTTGAACACGTAGATGAACGGCTTCGCGGTGAGCAGATGCAGGTCGCGCAGCGGCGTGACGTCCATGCCCGCGGAGTAGAGCGTGCGGCCGGAGTTGAGGATCTCCTGCGCCTCGCGGGCGGACGCGAGCTTCGCGGCGTTCTGCGCGGCGAGTTCCTTGGAGAGCCGCCCCTCCTTCTCCAGCCGCGGGAGCGCCTTTTCGATGCTCTGCATGTCGGCGAGGATCAGCTCGGTGTTGATGGTCTCGAGGTCGGCCTTCGGCGCGACCTGACCGTCGACGTGCACGACGTCGGGGTCGGAGAACACCCGGATCACCTGGCAGATCGCGTCGCACTCGCGGATGTGCGAGAGGAACTTGTTGCCCAGGCCCGCCCCTTCGGAGGCGCCCTTCACGATGCCGGCGATGTCGACGAAGCTGACCGCTGCGGGGATCGTCTTCACCGAGGAGTACAGCTCGGCGAGCACGCCCAAGCGCGGGTCGGGGACGCCGACGACGCCGACGTTCGGCTCGATCGTCGCGAACGGGTAGTTCGCCGCCAGGACGTCGTTTCGCGTGAGCGCGTTGAACAGAGTGGACTTGCCGACGTTGGGGAGGCCGACGATCCCGATGGTGAGGGTCACGGGAATCCATCGTACGGGCGTCAGCCGACCCCTCCGACGCGCCGGATCACTCCCGATAGCGCAGTTGAACACCGAGTTCGATCTTCAGACCGGTGTTCACCTGCGCTATCGGGCGACTTGGGGCCGAGTCGCCCCGCCCACCAGGGCACGGTCGCCCCAGAAGCCGACGCGCCAGGTGGCCTGGGCGAGGGCGCGCTGGCCGCCCTTGTCCGGGTGGAAGAAGTCCCAGCGGGTGAGTTGCTCGAGCGTGAACTGGTACGCGAACACGGTCCCGCCGTCGTAGCGGCACATCCGCCCGAGCTCACCGCAGGCCGAGGACAGTTCGAAGTTGTACGCCTGGACCCGGTCGCGGACGGCGAAGCGACGGGCGACGTCGGAGGTGGACTTCGATGTGGGCCGCGCCAACAGCGCCTGACAGATGTTGAGCTTGTCCCAGGCCAGGCGGGCGGCCCGACTCTTCTTGCCGACCTCCCACAACCGGGTGAGATCCGGGATGCTCGCCACGAACACACGCGCGTCGGGCGCACCCTCACGCAGCACGGCGAAGGCCTCGCGCACCCGAGTACGGAACTCGGACACCGGGGTCATCGCCGCGACGTCCTTGCGGCAGGCGTCGTTCGCGCCGATCTCGACGGTCAGATAATCGGCGCCCGCGGCGACGGCCTGCGCCATCTGACCGGGCAGCGCCTCGACGCGCGAACCGCTGCGCGCGAAGTTGTTCGCCGCGACGATCGGGGCGCCGGCCCCCTGCAGCCGCTCCAGGTGGCTGTCGATGACGCCGTCGGATCCGGTGCTCCAGGACCGACGGGCGCAGTCGACGTAGAAGCCGCACGCGTTGAAGCCTCGAGTGATCGAGTCGCCCAGTGCGGCGACCGAAGTGGGCAATTCCTGGGTCCAGGTCGACCCTTCGTCCGCGCTCGCTCCGCTCGGAGCACCCGCGACGAACGTCGCCATCATCGTCACGCCGATCACACCGCGCAGCGCGCGTCGTCTTGCCGTCACCCAGGCCCCCCAGTGATGCGGTCGGGTTGACCTTAACCAGACGACTACGCCGTTGGAGGGCGAATCAGGAAGAAGATCACCCGAGTGGCTCAACCTCCCGGAGCGGACGGTCAGAACTGTCGGAGGTGCCCGGCACGCTCCGCGACATGAACTGGATTCCTGTGTTCGCCGTGCTTCTCGCCCTGGCCCTCGGTTACGCCGCCGGCCACTACCGCGCCCCGCTCCGCCCGGGCCGCCTGCCCGAACTGACGCCGTTGAGCGAGAACCTGGAGCGGGTCCAGCAACGCCTGCGGGAACTGGAGATCGCCCGGGTCGGGGCGTACAGCGCGATGACCGAACAGGTCTCCATGGTGCGGGCCGCCTCGGAACAACTGACCGCGCAGACCGCGGCACTGGCCACCGCGTTGCGCGCGCCGCAGGCCCGCGGGCGCTGGGGTGAGCTGCAACTGCGGCGGGTGGTGGAGCTGGCCGGGATGGTCGAGCACTGCGACTTCGTCGAGCAGTTGGTCGACGCCGACGGTCTGCGCCCGGACATGGTGGTGCGCCTGACCGGCGGGCGCACCGTGATCGTCGACGCCAAGGTGTCGCTGGCCGCCTACCTCGAGGCCTCCGAGAGCTCCTTGGAGTCGCACCGCGAGGAGCGGATGAGGGCGCATGCCCGGCACGTGCGGATCCACGTCGAGGAGTTGGCCGCCAAGCGGTACTGGGCGGCGCAGCCGGACAGTCCGGAGTTCGTGGTGCTGTTCATCCCGGGCGACCCGTTCCTGTCCGCGGCGCTGGACCGCGATCCGGAACTGCTCGAGCACGCCCTCACCCGGCGCGTCCTGATCGCCACCCCGACGACGCTGGTCGCGATGCTGCGCACGATCGCGTGGGGCTGGCAGCAGGACTCGCTCACCGCCCACGCCCGCGAGGTCTTCGACCTCGGTCGCGAGCTCTACTCGCGACTGGGCACCCTCGCCGCGCACTTCGACCGGGTGGGCCGGGCACTGAACCGCACCGTGACCGACTTCAACGCGGCAACCGGCTGCCTCGAGTCCCGTGTGCTCGTGAGTGCGCGACGGCTGCACGAGGCAGGGATCACCGCCGGGGAGATCCCCACGCCACGCACGGTGCAGGTGATCCCCCGCACCTCCGTCACGCTTGATCGCGACGGCCTCGAGGAGGCCCGGACTGTGCTCCCTCCGGTCGATGAGCTCGATCGCTCGTAGACTCGGGCCCATGACCACGACAGGGACGAGCACCGGACGCAAGGTGCTGCTCGCGGCCCCTCGTGGCTACTGCGCCGGCGTGGACCGGGCCGTGCAGACCGTCGAACGGGCCCTGGAACTGCATGGCGCGCCGGTCTACGTGCGCAAGGAGATCGTGCACAACAAGCACGTCGTGGCCACCCTGCGCGAGCGCGGCGCGATCTTCGTCGAGGAGAACGACGAGGTGCCCGAGGGCTCGGTCGTCGTCTTCTCCGCGCACGGCGTCGCGCCGGTCGTGCACGAGGAGGCAGCGGCCCGTTCGCTGCGGACCATCGACGCCACCTGCCCCCTGGTCACCAAGGTGCACAAGGAAGCCGTGCGGTTCGCCGCCGACGACTACGACATCCTGCTGATCGGCCATGAGGGCCACGAAGAGGTCGTCGGCACCGCGGGCGAGGCACCTGACCACATCCACCTGGTCGACGGCCCGCACGACGTCGCCAACGTGACCGTGCGCGACGAGAGCCGGGTTGCCTGGCTCTCCCAGACGACGCTGTCGGTGGACGAGACCCTCTCCACGGTCGCGGCCCTGCGCAAGCGTTTCCCCCTGCTGCAGGACCCCCCGAGCGACGACATCTGTTACGCGACGCAGAACCGCCAGGAGGCCGTAAAGGCCCTCGCGCCGCGGGCCGACGTGGTGATCGTGGTCGGGTCCACGAACTCGTCGAACTCGGTGCGTCTGGTCGACGTCGCCAAGGAGTACGGCGCCGGAGCGGCCTACCTGATCGACCACGCGGGCGAGATGGACGACGCCTGGCTGGACGGCGCCATGACCGTCGGGGTGTCCAGCGGTGCCTCGGTCCCGGAGATCCTGGTCTCCGACCTGCTCGATCACCTCGCCGCTCTGGGGTTCGCCGACGTCGAGGTGGTCACCACCGCGACGGAGACCCTGCTGTTCGCTCTGCCGAAGGAGGTGCGCCGCGCCCCGGCGCGTCGCACCGAATCCCAGTAGTCACTCCACTTACATTTAGCCCCAGCCGTCACATTGGCATCAGGGGGCTTTCGATGACGCACATCTCGGCACCGCGCCGTTTCGCGCTGGGCGCGGTCGCGCTCAGCTGCACCGGACTGGCGCTGCTGGTTCCGAGCAATGCCGGAGCGGTGGAGACCCGCCCCGAGGCCACCCAGAACGTGGCGATCGCCAAGTTCCGTTTCGTGCCGGACAACGTCGGCATCGACATCGGCGACAAGGTGCGCTGGGTGAACACCGACGAGGCCGAGCACCGGATCCGCTGGATCCGTGGGCCGCGCCCGTTCGGGATGGAGAAGAAGCAGACGCTGCAGCGCGGCGAGAGCTGGAAGCACCAGTTCCGACGCGAGGGCACCTACATCTACGAGTGCACGATCCACGGCGAGCGCGGCGAGGTCCGCGTCGGTCCGGACGAGCACACCGCGGCACCCAAGAGCACCGGCTACGGCTGGGGCTCCCTGGAACCGGTACGCCCGCGGTAGTCCGCCACACACTTTCCGACAGCACCCGAGCACGCCATCCAGGCGTGCTCGACGTGTTTAAGCCCGCGGGCGTGCAAGGTGACGGCTGATCACCAAACGCTGGATCTGGTTGGTGCCCTCGAAGATCTGCATGATCTTGGCCTCGCGCATGTACCGCTCGACGGGGAAGTCGCGGGTGTAGCCGTAGCCGCCGAAGACCTGGACGGCGTCGGTGGTCACCTTCATCGCGGCGTCGGTGCAGATCAGCTTCGCCACGCTCGCCTGGCGCGCGTAGGGCACACCGGCGTCGCGGCGGCGTGCGCCGTCGAGGTAGGTCGCCCGGGCGGAGTCCACCGCCGCGGCCATGTCCGCGAGCAGGAAGCCGAGGCCCTGGTGGTCGACGATGCGCCGGCCGAAGGTGGTGCGCTCGTTCGCGTAGTCCACGGCTGCGTCCAACGCCGCCTGAGCCAGACCGACGGAGACTGCGGCGACGCCCAACCGACCGGAGTCGAGAGCGGAGAAGGCGATCTCCAGGCCCTGCCCCTCGGCGCCGAGGAGCCGGTCGCCGTCGAGTTCTACGCCGTCGTAGAACGCCATGGTCGTCGGGATGGCGTGCAGGCCCATCTTCTCCTCGGGCTTGCCGAAGCTCAGGCCCTCGATCTGACCCGGGACGTGGAAGCAGGAGACGCCTCGCGAACCCTCACCGGTGCGGGCGAAGAGCTTGTAGTAGTCCGCGATCCCGCCGTGGGTGATCCAGGACTTGGTCCCGGTGACACGGAACCCGGAGTCGGTCTTCTCCGCCTTGCAGACCAACGCCGCGGCATCGGATCCGGCCTGCGGCTCGGACAGGCTGTAGGCGCCGACGACGTCGCCGGCAGCGATGGCGTGCAGCCACTTCTCCTGCTGCGCCGCCGTTCCGTACTGGGTCAGCGCGTGCCCGGACAGCGTGTGCACGCTGACCGCGATGGCCACCGCGGCCCAGCGGGCGGCGAGTTCCTCCAGCATCTGGAGGTACACCTCGTAGGGCTGGCCTCCCCCGCCGAACTCCTCCGGATAGGCCAGGCCCAGCAGGCCCGCCTTGCCGAGCGTCGCGAACAGGCCCTCGGGATAGGACTCGGTGCGCTCATGGGCGTCGACGCGGGTGGCCAACTCCTTGTCGGCGACGTCGCGGACCAGCGCGAGCAGGTCACGCGCGTCATCGGTGGGCAGCAGACGCTCGACGGGCACGGGTCCACCTCTTCGATCGGCGATGTGCCGCGACGGTAGCAATAGGCTCCCGGGTCGTGGCCCTGGAGACCAGCGCGGACAAGCCGATCCCGGTGCGGACCGTGGCGCACCTGATCGGGCAGTGGATCTCCCGCCTCGGCAAGGTCTGGGTCGAGGGTCAGGTCACGCAGCTCACCCGACGTCCCGGTCAGAGCACCTGCTTCCTCGCGCTGCGTGACCCGATCGCCGACGTCACGATCCAGGTGAGCTGCTCGCGCATGGTGCTCGAGTCGGTCGTCCCCGAGGTCTCCGACGGGTCCCGCGTCGTAGTGTTCGGGCGCCCCAATTACTGGGTGCCGCGCGGCTCGATCTCCTTCGCCGCCGACGAGATCCGCGCGGTCGGGGTCGGTGACCTCCTGGTCCGCCTCGAACAGTTGCGTCGCCTGCTGGCTTCGGAGGGCTTGTTCGACCCGGACCGCAAGCGTCGCCTGCCGTTCCTGCCGGGACGGGTCGGCCTGATCACGGGGCGGGCCGGCGCCGCGGAGAAGGACGTCGTCGACAACGCTCGGCGACGGTGGCCCGCGGTGGGTTTCGAGATTCGCCCCGTCGCCGTGCAAGGGCCGACGGCGGTGCCCGACGTCATGCGCGCCCTGGCCGAACTCGACGCCGACAAGAGCGTCGACGTCATCGTGATCGCACGCGGCGGCGGGTCGGTGGAGGACCTGCTGCCGTTCTCCGACGAGACCCTGTTGCGCGCCGTGGCCGCGTGCCGGACCCCCGTCGTCAGCGCCATCGGCCACGAGCAGGACAACCCGTTGTTGGACTCCGTCGCCGACGTCCGGGCCTCCACGCCCACCGACGCGGCGAAGCTGATCGTCCCGGATCTGGCCGAACAACTGGTGCTGATCGACGGACTGCGCCACCGCGGGCGACGGGCCATCCTCGGGCGGGTGGACCGCGAGTCGGCCCGGATCGAGGCGCTGACCGCGCGACCCGTGATGGCCGGGCCCCGCCGGATGCTCGAGACCCACGCCGACGCCGTCGAGAGCCTCGTCGTGCGGGCCCGGCGCAGCGTGCGGCACCGTCTGGACCGGGCCGACGACGAACTGAGGCATCGTCAGGCCCAGGTCCGCGCCCTGTCCCCCGCGGGCACCCTGGAGCGCGGGTACGCGATCGTGCAGCGCGCCGACGGCGCTGTGCTCCGCGACCCGGGCGAGGTCAGCGCCGGGGAACGACTCCTGCTGCGCCTGTCGGGCGGGTTGCTCCACGCGAGTGTCGAGGCGGCGGCCGAGGGCAGTACCACCGAGCGCGACGAATAGGCTGGGGCCGTGGCGAGCGAAGGCGCGGCGGAACTGGACTACGAAGCCGCGCGCGCTGCCCTGACCGAGGTCGTGACCGCGCTCGAGGCAGGAAACCTGCCGCTGGAGGAGTCCCTCGCCCTCTGGGAACGCGGCGAGGAACTTGCCCGGATCTGCCGCGCCCGTCTTGACGGTGCGCGGGCCCGACTTGATGCGTACGAGAAAGAGGCGGTGCCCGAATGAGCGAGCTTGCGAGCTCCCCAAGTAACAGAGTGCTCTCTGCGCTCATTGGGCGACCGAGCGCTAGCGAGGTTGCCCGATGAGCGCTGATTCGACGATGCCGGCGTCACTCGCGGTGGGATCGGCTCACCCGGACCGCAACCTGGCGCTCGAGCTGGTGCGCGTCACCGAGGCGGCCGCGATGGCCGCCGGCCGGTGGGTGGGCCGCGGGGACAAGAACGGCGCGGACGGCGTCGCGGTCAACGCCATGCGCCAACTGATCGGCACCGTTTCGATGAACGGCGTCGTGGTCATCGGGGAGGGCGAGAAGGACGAAGCCCCGATGCTGTTCAACGGGGAACGCGTCGGCGACGGCTCCGGACCCGAGTGCGACGTCGCCGTCGACCCGATCGACGGCACCCGCCTGACCGCGATGGGCATGAACAACGCGCTCTCGGTGCTCGCTGTCGCCGAGCGCGGAATGATGTACGACCCGTCCGCCGTGTTCTACATGGACAAGTTGGTGACCGGCCCGGACGCGGCGGACCTCGTCGACATCCGGCTGCCCGTGGCACAGAACATCCGTCTGGTCGCGAAGGCGAAGCGCTCCGATGTGCACGATGTGACCGTCGTGTTGCTCGACCGCGAACGCCACCAGGAGCCTGGCCGCAGAGATCCGGGCCACCGGCGCCCGGATCAAGTTCCTCACCGACGGCGACGTCGCCGGCGCGATCATGGCGGCGACCGAGGGCACCGGCTGCGACCTGCTCATGGGCGTCGGCGGCACCCCGGAGGGGATCATCGCGGCCTGCGCGATCAAGTGCATCGGCGGCATGATCCAGGGCAAGCTCTGGCCGACCAGCGACGACGAGAAGCAGAAGGCGATCGACGCCGGCCTGGACCTCGATGCCGTGCTCACCACGGACGAGCTGGTCCGCGGGGACAACGCGTTCTTCGTCGCCACCGGGATCACCGACGGCGAACTGCTGCGTGGGGTGCGCTACCGCGCCGGGTCGGCCACCACCCACTCGCTGGTGATGCGCTCCAAGTCCGGCACCACGCGGCTCATCGAGAGCACCCACCAGCTGTCCAAGCTGCGCAGCTACTCCATGGTCGATTTCGACTGAGCCGACGCTGCCACACCTCACGCGTGTGAGGAGCACCATCGGCGTGGAAGGCGTTTGTCACCAGTACGCCGGCAGCGGGCTGAGACCCCTGGAACGGCCCTCTGCAGCGACGTAACCTCGACCTCGGAGGTTACTTATCGTGTTCAGATCACTTCGTAGCGTTGTCATGGCGAGCGCCTTGGGCCTACTGGCCTCGACGGCGACTCTCGCCGCCCCGACGACCGCGCACGCCTCCGAATACCCGGCGGCCTGCCTCAACGGCCGAGTGATCTGCATCGACAAGACCACCAAGAGCGTCGACTGGATGGTCGACGGCGAGCTCGAGCAGACGCTGGACGCCCGCTTCGGCAGCGGCGGCAACCCGACCCGCGACGGGCTGTACAAGGTCTACCGCAAGAGCGAGCATCACGTGTCCCGCCTCTACGGCGCCTCGATGCCCTACGCCCTCTTCTTCGACGGCGGACAGGCGGTCCACTACTCGGCGGACTTCGCCAAGCGGGGCTACGACGGCGCCTCCAAGGGATGCGTCAACACCCGGGACAAGCGCGGCATGAAGCGTCTCTTCAACGCGGTGCACCTCGGCGACAAGGTCTACGTCTACGCCTCCAAGCCGGAGGCGGACGGACCGAAGGGCTACTACGACCCCTCGACCCCTTGGTACTGAGCTGACCCGGGCGGGACGGGCGGTAGCTGGGCGGCGACCTATCCTTGGGCTGTTTGTCTGCCTTCGCCCGAGGGAGCCTTGTGCCCGAGTTCGCTTACACCGACCTGCTGCCGATCGGCCCCGACACGACGACCTACCGCGCGCTCGGTAGCGACGGCATCGAGGTCGTCTCCCTCGGGGGCACCGAATTCCTGCAGGTCGCCCCGCAGGCACTGGGGCTCATCGCCGCCGAGGCGATGCACGACATCGCGCACTACCTGCGCCCCGCGCACCTGGCTCAGTTGCGCGCGATCATCGACGACCCCGAGGCCTCGGGGAACGACCGGTTCGTCGCCCGGGACCTGCTGGAGAACGCCAACATCGCCGCCGGCGGAGTCCTGCCCATGTGCCAGGACACCGGCACCGCCGTCATCATGGCCAAGCGCGGCGAGCGCGTACTGACCGGCGGCCACGACGCCGAATCCATCTCCCGGGGCGTCTACGACGCGTACACCAAGCTGAACCTGCGCTACTCGCAGCTGGCCCCGGTCACCCTGTGGGACGAGCGCAACACCGGCAACAACCTGCCGGCGCAGATCGACGTCTACCTCGACGACGACCCGGCGCACTCCCAGCAGTACAAGTTCCTGTTCATGGCCAAGGGCGGCGGCTCGGCGAACAAGTCGCTGATCTTCCAGGAGACCAAGGCCCTGCTCAACGAGAAGTCGATGCTCGCCTGGCTGGACCAGAAGATCCGCGGCCTGGGCACCGCAGCCTGCCCGCCGTACCACCTGGCAATCGTCATCGGCGGCACCAGCGCGGAGATGTCGCTCAAGGCCGCGAAGTACGCCTCGGCCAAGTACCTGGACTCCCTCCCGCCCACCGGCTCGATGCTCGGGCACGCGTTCCGCGACGTCGAGTTCGAGGCCAAGGTGCTGGAGCTGACCCGGCAGAACGGGATCGGCGCACAGTTCGGCGGCAAGTACTTCTGCCACGACGTCCGGGTCATCCGCCTCCCCCGCCACGGTGCGTCCTGCCCCATCGCGATGGCGGTGTCCTGCTCGGCCGACCGGCAGATGCTCGGCAAGATCACCCCGTCCGGGATCTACCTCGAGGAACTCGAACGCGACCCGGCCCGGTACCTGCCCGAGGTCACCGAGGAACACCTCGCGGACGACGTCGTGCGCATCGACCTGAACCAGCCGATGGCCGAGATCCTCGCCCAGCTCGGCCGATGCCCCGTGAAGACCCGGGTGTCACTGACCGGCACGGTGGTCGTGGCGCGCGACATCGCGCACGCCAAGATCAAGGAGCTCCTGGACGCCGGCCAACCGATGCCGCAGTACCTGAAGGACCACCCGGTCTACTACGCCGGCCCGGCCAAGACGCCGGAAGGCTTCGCCACCGGCTCGTTCGGGCCGACGACCGCCGGGCGCATGGACTCCTACGTCGAGAAGTTCCAGTCCCTCGGCGGCTCGATGGTCATGCTCGCCAAGGGCAACCGGTCCCCCGTCGTCACCGAGGCCTGCTTGAAGTGGGGCGGCTTCTACCTCGGCTCCATCGGCGGCCCGGCGGCCCGTCTCGCCCAGGACTGCATCCGGAAGGTCGAGGTCCTCGAGTACGCAGAGCTCGGCATGGAAGCCGTCTGGCGCATCGAGGTCGAGGACTTCCCTGCGTTCGTCGTCGTCGACGACAAGGGCAACGACTTCTTCGCCCCCGAGGACAAGTCCGTCCCGATCCCGCTGTCGACCCGCCCCAGCTGAGCCGCTGCTCAGTCCTGGATGGACATCCGCTCGGCCATCGCGCCGTCCGGGGCTCCGTTGATGACCCAGGCGTCGGCCTGCACCGCGAGGGACTTCACGGGGCCGACCACGCAGTTGTGGTCCGGGCCGGTCGGGGTGAACCGGAAGATGCCATAGCTCTTCGGGCCCTTGAAGGCGCCGCCGAAGATCCAGTTGCCCTGCAGCGGGGCGTAGTTGCCGGTGACCTTGTCGACGAACTTGATCTCGCCGCCCTCGGTGGGCAGGGTCGCGGAGACGGTGAAGATGGTCTTCCCGTCCAGCTTGGCGCAGGAGTTCGGGCCGTCGACGCCGTACTTGCCGTCCGCCCCGCCCGTGCCGCCCGCGCTGGGTGTCTTGCCGTTGACCTTGCCGCTGCAGACCAACTTCCCCTGCTCGCCGGTGCTGGTGAAGCTCCCCGACGACGGCTGCACGCTCACGCCCGGGTCCAGATCGACGATGATGTCTGCCTGACAGGGGGTGTCGGGCTCGTCGGCCACTGCCACCTGAGGCGCGACAAGCACGCCGGCCAGTAGCACCGCCCCGACGAACGAACCCCCGCCGACCCAGGCAACGCTGACGTCCCGCGCCATGAAAGCTCCTCTTTACTCCGAGTAACTAACTGCGTCGATTATGCCCCATCTGACCTGATTCGCGAGCCGCGTCCGACAAATCCCGCCCTCCTGGACGATGAGGAACCCCTCATCTGTCGCTCACAGGGATCTCAGCGACCCCCTCCACCATGAGGCTCAGACGCCGGGCGCCAGGCCAGGGCGACTCGCAGGAGGGGAACCATGCGTACCAACCTCATCAAGTCCGGGATCATCGGCCTAGCCGGCACCTTCGCCATCAGCGTCCTCGGGATCGGCATCGCCTCGGCCGATGACGATCCGGCGGCCAAGCGTGACGACGTGGCCGCCCAGGTGATGGTGGACGACGGCGACGACGACGACCTCGACCCCAGCGGCGACGACGCCACCGGCGCGACGAACAGCATCGCGAGCCGCGTCGAGGGGATCCAGACCGTGGAGAAGCCCACCCGCGCGCAGAAGATCGCCGCCAAGGCCGTGGCGAAGGTGGAGAAGGTGCAGGTCAAGGCGGCGGAAAAGGTCGCGAAGGCCGAGGCGAAGGCCGCTGACAAGGCATCCAAGGTCAGCAAGGTCTCCGCCGCCAGCAAGGCCTCGAAGCTGAGCAAGGCCTCAAAGGCCAGCACGGCCTCGAAGGTCAGTAAGGCCTCGAAGCTGAGCAAGGCCTCAAAGGCCAGCAAGGTCTCGAAGGTGAGCGGGGTTTCGGCCGCCAGTCGCGACGGAGACTGACCCGTCGCCGTGCCCGCCGCTCTCAGTCCACGGCGGGCACGGTCGGATCCGCGAAGCGATACCCCATCCCCCGGGCGGTTTCGATTCTGTCTGCGCCGAGCTTGCGCCGCAGGTAGCGCACGTAGACGTCGACGACATTCGACTGCACGTCGAAGTCGTAGCCCCAGACCCGGGACAGCAATTGCTCGCGGGACAAGACCTGGCCGCAATTGCGAACCAGCACCTCCGCCAGCATGAACTCACGTGCTGTCAGATCCACGGACCGGCCGGCAACGGTGGCCCGCCGCGTCCGCAGATCCAACGTCAGGTCGCCCACGCGCAGCTGCGCGACCTCCGGCGCCCGTTCGTCGCGCATGCGCAGTCGAATGCGCGCGAGCAGTTCCTCGAACCGAAACGGCTTGCTGAGGTAGTCGTCCGCGCCGCCCTCGAGACCGGCGACCGTGTCGTCGATCGAACCGCGCGCGGTCAGCATGATCACCGGCATGGACGAGCGCTTCTCGCGCAGCCGCCGCAGAACGGTGAAGCCGTCGAGTTGGGGCAGGCCGACGTCGAGGACCATCAGGTCGAACTCCTCCGACAGCGCGTGTGAGAGAGCCGCATCTCCGTCGCCGACGACCGTGGGGGTGAATCCCGCCGCACGTAGGCCTTTGGCGACGAACGCGGCGATGCGCTCCTCGTCCTCGGCCACCAGGATCCGATTCATCGCTCCTCGTTCGATGCCGTCGCCGCAACCGCCCCCGCCACGGACTGGTCCGGGGCCCAAGGTAGTTCCAGGGTGAACGTCGCGCCGTGTCCCGGCGTCGACTGCAGACGGACCGTACCGCCATGGGCAACCGCGATGGCGCGCACGATCGACAGGCCGAGGCCGGCGCCGTCCCCGGCGGAGTTGCCGGCACGCTCGAAGCGGCGGAAGATCCGCTCGGCGTCAGCCGGTGCGACCCCGGGCCCGGTGTCGCGGACCCACAGCTCCACGCAGCCCGGGCGCAGGGCCGATCCGACGGCGATCGAATCGTTCGGTCCGGTCTGCGCCACCGCGTTGGCGGCCAGTTGCAGCATCGCTTGGGTGAGGCGCTGCGAGTCGGCGGCGATCGACACGTCGGCGCGGGCGTCGCACCGCCACCGTCGCGGGGCGAGTCCGCGCGCCTTGTCCAGCACCTCGTCCGTCAGTGCTGAGACGTCCACGAAACTCGGGCGCAGGAAGTCCGGACGCTCCGCGCGGGCCAGCATGATCAGGTCGTCGACCAGGCGACTCATGCGGTCGAGCTCGTCCAGGACCAGTGCCCGCGTTTCGGGGAGGTCCTCGACCGCCATCAACTCCAGGTGTCCACGGACAATCGTGATCGGGGTGCGCAACTCGTGGCCGGCGTCGTCGAGGAACCGACGCTGTGTCGCGAACGCCTCCTCGAGGCGATCGAGCATCCGGTTGAAGGTGACCGCCAGATCCGACACGTCGTCGTGGCCGGTGACCTCGATGCGCCTCGTGAGGTCGGTGTGCCCGATCTGCTCGGCCGTGGCACGCAGCTCCCGCAGCGGGCGCAGCAGCCGACCGGCGACCGAGGCGGCACCGGCGGCGACGGCCAGCAGCGCCACGAGGGCCACCAGAGCGTAGCTCCGGACCGCCTCGTGGAGTTCCGCGCGCTCTGCCTCGACGAAAAACGCGGCCACGAACGTGCCGTCGGAGCGAGGTGCCTGGACCGCCTTCGCCGCGAAGCGGACAGTCTGGCCGGCGACGTCGACCTCGCCGCTGCCACCGTCGCGCACCGCCGCGATCGCGGCGACGAACTCGTCGGCGTCGGCGAGGGCCGCGGCTCGCGTGCCCTGGACATAGGCCGGCTTTCCGTCGACGAAGCCGAGCAGGGCCTGGTGCTCCTCCGGCACGTTGCGGCGCAGCGACGCCCGGAGCAGTCGGTCCGCAGAGGTGTACGTGGCACCGGTGGCCGGGTCGACCGACCCCTTCGCGAAGGCCTCGAACTCCGCCGCCTCCCGCGCGAGTTCGGTCGAGATCCGACGGTCGGCTCGCTCGCGTTCGACCAGGTAGAACGCGCCGCCGGCGACAGCGAGCGCCAGAGCGGAGAGCAGCACGACCCAGGCGAGGATGCGGATGCGCACTGAGCGCAGCGCCTCGCGGCCGGGCCGAGGCGCTCGTTCACTCGTCATCGGACTGGGAACCGTCGGATCGCCCGGTCTTCTTCTGCTCCTCCTCGGCCTTCTTCTCCGCCTTCTTCTGCTCCTCCTCGGCCTTCTTCTCCGCCTTCTTCTGCTCCTCCTCGGCCTTCTTCTCCGCCTTCTTCCGCTCCTCCTTGGCCTTCTTCTCCGCCTTCTTCTCCTCCTCGGTCTGCTTCTTGTCGGCTCCCCGGTCATCGACGCAGCCGTCCTCGTCGGCCCCGCGATCCCGACTGTCCTGCTCGTCGTAGTCCTTGTGCACGGAGCAAACCGGGACCGGGACGCGGTCCGGCGTCGCCTCGGGTCGGGGGAGCGCCGTGCCCGTCGGAACGGCCGGGGACCCGCCGGTGCCGTTCCCTATGGAGCCGGGACGGTTTGGCTCACTCGATTCGTCCGGCTCGACGGTCCCGCCTACCGCCGGGGCCTGGAGCACCACCGGATCGCCGAGGTCTGGCACGTCGGTCGGGTCGGGGACGAGCGTCCGCCCGAGCAGGAAAACCCCGACCAGTCCGCTCGCCGCGACCAACGACAGTCCTGTGCGCATACTCCGATGCTCTCGGTCGTCGAAGAGAGGGGGATGAGCCTTGGATGAGAACGATCTCATCTGCACCTCATTCCGCCCCCATGCAGGCCTGCGACCCTCGAAGACGCCGATCAAATGGGGGTAGGACGTGAGCAGCGACGGCTGGGACTTCACAGCGGGGTCGACGATTCACCCTGGACGGACCGCGGTGCGCCGACTCGGCGGCGGCGTCCGCTTCGAGGCCTACCTGGCCTGGGACGAGACGTTGTTCGCCCCGGTCGTGGTCAAGGTGCTCCGCCCTTCGATGGTGTCCTCCGACCGCGCCCTGCGGGCCCTGGCCCGCGAGGCGGACCTGGCGCGCCGCCTCGGTCACCCGTCGCTCGTCCGGGGCTTCAGCGCCGTCCTGGACGGACCGCGACCGCACGTCGTTCTGGAGTACCTCGAGGGTCCGCGACTGTCGACGTTGCTGCGCCGCCACGGTGCGTTGCCCTTGGAGCAGGCGTTGCCGCTGGGCCTGGAACTGTGCTCGGTGCTCCACTATCTGGCGGCCAGCGACGTGGTGCACCTCGATGTGAAGCCGGCGAACATCGTGATGGGCGCCCCGCCGCGCCTGATCGACCTGTCGCTCGCGCGCAGTCACAGCGCAGCGTCCGCACTCGTCGACGCCATCGGTACCGACGCCTATATGGCGCCCGAACAGTGCCTGCCCGGTGTGTCCGACCCGGCGGGCCCTGCCGCTGACGTGTGGGGTCTCGGCGCGACGCTGTACGAGGCGCTGTCCGGCCGACCGGCGTTTCCGGGCGGGCAGATGGGCGCCGGCCCGGGCGAGCAGTGGCCGCAGCTCGTCCGGCGTCCGGGGCCCCTCCCGCGTAGCGTGCCGAGTCCGCTGGCGCAGGTGATCGAGGCGACACTGGACCCGGACCCGAATGCCCGGCCCGCCGCCGCCGAGGTCGCGGGCTGCCTCGAACCGCTGGTGGCGGCCCTTCCCCGGCCGGTTCTCGCCGGATTTCTGCCCGCTCCCCGCCGGGAACGCTCGCGTCCGCGGCGCCGTTGACTTCGATCGCTCCGGTTTCGGGTCCGTCCGACGTCACGTCCGGAGCGCACCCCCTGACCGGGTAGGATGCCGCGGGTACCAGCGCGTAACCGCCGCTGCTGGACGCTCAGGACGCAAGGCCGAGACACCGGCCACGTCGAGCCTGACCTCCAACCGAACCTCCTCCCGCCGCCGCGTGCTCCTGCACGGGCGGTGAGGCATTCGCGAAGTACATCCGAGAGGGCTGAAATCACGGTGGCAGATGTCGACGCGGCGCTCGATGCGGCAGGCCTGAAGAACCCGCACGTCCGCGAGTACGTGAAGGAATGGGCGGAGCACACCGGCGCCGCTCGCGTCGAGGTGGTCTCCGCCGCCGACGACGACCGGCTCGTCGCGGAGGCATTAGCCGCGGGCGAGTTGCTGCCCGCCGGTTCGGGCCGCTACTACTCACGGTCCTATTACAAGGACACGGCGCGCTCTGAGGAGCGCACCGTCGTCGCTACCGCGGCGGAGAGCGACAAGGGCACGTACAACAACTGGCGTTCCTCGTCGGAGATGACCGCCATCCAGCGCGAGCGGATGGCCGGCGCCTCGGCGGGCAAGACCATGTACGTCATCCCGTACCTGATGTCGCAGCCCGGTTCCCCGCTGGAGCGCTTCGCGGCCGGCGTCGAGCTGACCGACTGTCGCCCTGTGGTCCTGCACATGATCCGCATGGCCCGCGTCGGCGCCGAGTACATCGACGCCCTCGCGGACCCGAACAGCTTCGTGCGCGCCGTGCACGTCACCGGTGACCTGGAGAACCTCGGCCAGGGCACGCCGGCGGACCAGCGGTACTTCGTGACCGTCGCCGACGAGCGCACGATCCTGCACTTCGGGTCGTCCTACGGCGGCAACGCGCTGCTCGGCAAGATCGCGCACGGCCTGCGTCAAGCGTCCTACGACGGCTGGGCCTCGGGTGAGTTCCTCTCCGAGCAGTTCATGCTGATCGGCATCACCGACAAGCAGACCGGCCGCAAGTACCACATCTGCGGTGGCTTCCCGTCGGCCTCGGGCAAGACGAACCTCGCCATGATGCTGGCGCCGGACGACCTCGGCGACCGGTACCACGTCGAGTTCTACGGCGACGACATCGCGTGGCTGTGGGTCGACAAGACCGACGGCAAGCTCTACGCGATCAACCCGGAGTTCGGGGTGTTCGGCGTCGCCAAGGACACCAACGAGTCCACGAACCCGACGGCGCTCGGTTCCATCGACGAGGGCACCGGGGTCATCTTCACCAACGTCGCCTACAACGCTGAGACCCAGGAGGTCTGGTGGGAGGGGCGCACCCCGAAGCCGCCTGCGGACATCAAGGGCTGGGTGGACTGGAAGGGCGTCGCGATCGCGGACCGCGAGGACGACAACGAGCCGTGGGCGCACCCGAACAGCCGGTTCACCACGACCCTGTCGAAGGTCCCCAACATCGCGGCGGACTTCGAGGACCCCAAGGGTGTCCCGATCGACGCCATCATCTTCGGCGGTCGCACCCGCGACCGTGAGCCCCTGATCCGCGCCATCCACGACGTGGCCGAGGGTGTCTACGACGGGCTCACGCTCGGCGCCGAGGCCACGTTCGCCGCCGAGGGCGTCGAGGGTCAGCTGCGCTACGACCCGATGTCGATGCGTCCGTTCATGTCCTACCCCGAGGCGGACTACGCCGCGCACTGGCTGAAGATCGTCGGGGCCGCGAAGGACAAGCCGATCTTCGCGCACGTGAACTGGTTCCAGCGCGGCGCCGACGGTCACTTCCTGTGGCCCGGGTACCGCGACAACCTCCGTCCGCTGCTGTGGCTGATCGCGCTGCGCAACGGCGAGGTGAAGGGTCGCCAGACCCCCGTCGGCATCATCCCGACCGCCGACGAGCTCGACACGTCCAACGTCGACCTGCAGCCTGGCGACCTGGAGAAGGTCCTCTCCATCGACATCAACCGTTGGCGTCAGGAGATGGGCTTCCGCCAGACCCACCTGGAGCAGTTCCCCGGCCTGCCCGAGGAGATCTGGGAGGCCCACCGCCGCGTGGCCGCCGCCCTGGAAGCCGCTGCGGAGTAACTCACCACCGCTTCACGAGGCGCCCGGTTCCCGTTGTGGAGCCGGGCGCCTCGGTGTTTTCGATGCGTCCGACATCTGGCGTCCGGTGGGCCCCGCAACGTCGGACGCACGGAACTCGCCGCCACGGACACGCGATGCGTCCGACGTCTGGCGTCCGGTGAGCTCCGCAACGTCGGACGCATCGGTGCTTGCGGCTACCGTCGGTGGCGTGCACAGCGCTCCGCAGGATTCGCCAGTGGGGCCGCATCCGCTCGGCTTACTACTCACCGACGTGCTCGCCGGCCGTTTCCCCGATCCCGACGGTGGATGGAGCCGGGTGCCGCCATGGCGAGCCGGGGTCGAGGCGATCGTCGCGTTCACCGGACATGCCGTGCTCGCGGTTGCCGACGACGTCAACGACACGGCGCTGACGGACCTCGGAGTCGACGGATTCGGCGGCGCGCATCACCCCCGAGTGATAGCGAGCCTCGCCGGCCCCGGCAGTTGGATCGACAGCCTCGACGTGCTGCTGATGGCATCCGGAACGGGTCCTCGCGGCGCAGGCCTCGTCGAGCGGGCGGACCTGGCCGAGCATCCCCGGGTCGCCTTCGCTCGTCGCCTCCGTGACGACCTCCGCGTCTTCGGCCTCGCCGAAGGCACCTCATTGGTCGTGGTGGCCCGCGGCATCGGGGGACTCGTCGAGCTGAGCTTCGAGGTGGAGTCGGGGGCGCGCGGTTCCGACGTCGGCCGACGAATGATCGCCGCGACGCTCGGGCGGATTCCACAGGGCAAACCGGTCGTGGCCACCTGCGCCCCAGGCAACGCCGCCAGTCTGCGCTGCCTCCTCGCCGCCGGGTTCGTGCCGGCGGGCTCCGTGCAGCTCTTCCAGCGCCGCCCACCATCCGTTGCGTCCGATACTTAGCGTCCGGTGGGCCCCGCAACGTCGGACACAACGGGTCTCGCCGCCACGGACACGCGGTGCGTCCGACATCTGGCGTCCGGTGGGCTCCGCAACGTCGGACGCATCGATCAGGCGGAGCGGCGGCTCGGGCCGGGCCAGCCTCCCCTGCGCAACGCCTCCTCGATCTGGTCGAGGAAGGGCTCCGGGTCGAGGGTCAGCGCAAGGTTGGGCACGCGGAGAACGGTGTGGCCTTCGATGCTCATCGCGTTCTGCTTCAGCGCGTCGCTCAGCCAGGCACCTGGGCCGAGGTGGTGGACGCCATCGATCTCCACGACGACTCGGTACTCCATCCAGACGACGTCGAGATAGACCCGGCCAGTTGCCGCGTCGTGCCGCATCTGGCGGATCGGGGTCGGAAAGCCACGCTTCGCACAGAGCTTCGCGAATTCGCGCTCGCCCAACGTCTCGACCCCGCCCATGAAGGCGGAAGCGAGCTCGCGCAGGCCGCGCCGGCGTGGCGCACGTCGAATCTTCTCGACCTCGACGGCAAGCTCGGCAGCAGTGAACAGCCGCTGTTGGCCGGCGGCGAGGACGAAGAAGGCGGCCTGCCGCTCGGTCTTGGCCCAGAGTGCCGCGTGGACCGCGGCCGTCGCCGGACGCATGCGCGGGATCCCGTCGCGCAGAACACTCGCCTCTTCGTAGCGGCGGGTCTCATGAACGACCACTCCGCGACATCGCCTCGGATGGGAGGACTTCGGGACCGCCACGTGGACGGCGTCCTGCGTCACCCCGCTCATGCCCTCCGCGATCAGCGCAGAGACGCCGTCGAGAACAGCCGACGGCGCGACCTCCAGCACCGCGTGCCACCAGCCCTGCCGGATCGGGTCGCCAAGGGCGACGCGCACGGTCTGCCGACCCAGCAAGCGCCACCGGCCACCGCGCACCTCTGCCTCGATGTGCCAGCGTTCGCACCCGACTGCATAGAGCTGACGCCTACTCATCACCCCGTGTTGATTCCGAGACGCGCGTTCGACGACCTTGATCCGCTCGGCTCGCTGCACGGAGCGCGGAATGTGAAGTTCCATGGTCGGGGAGCCTGCCGATCGGCCCCGGCAATTGCACCGGTCAATTCCAAATCTGTGGATAACTGGCCCTCTCCCCCGCTGTGGACAACTCCGGGGGCGGTGCGTCCGACACGTAGCGTCCGGGGCACTCCGGAACGTCGGACGCAGGGGATTCCGGCGGTCCTGCAGCGCGTTGCGTCCGACGTTCAGCGTCCGGTGGGCTCCGCTATGTCGGACGCAACGGGTCTGGTTAGGTGAGCCTAAGTACCAGAGTTGTGCGGGGCGGGAAGGATGTAGGCATGGCTGAGGAATTCCGGGTCGAGCACGACTCGATGGGTGACGTACAGGTGCCGGCGGCGGCGAAGTGGGCGGCGCAGACGCAGCGGGCGGTGGAGAACTTCCCGGTGAGCGGGGAGACGTTGGAAGCCGCGCACATCCGGGCGCTGGCGTTGATCAAGGCTGCCGCGGCGCGGGTGAACGCGAAGCTCGGGGTGCTCGACGGCGACATCGCCGTCGCCGTCGCGTCAGCCGCCGAGGAGGTCGCTCATGGGAAGTGGGACACCGAGTTCCCCGTCGACGTTTTCCAGACCGGCTCGGGGACCTCGTCGAACATGAACACCAACGAGGTCATCGCGACCCTCGCGACCGAGCGGCTCGGCCGCCCGGTGCACCCCAACGACCACGTGAACTGCTCGCAGTCCTCCAACGACGTGTTCCCGTCGTCGATCCACGTCGCGGCCACCGAGGCCGTCGTGCGGGACCTCGTCCCTGGTCTCGACGAGCTGGCGACGTCCCTCGGCGCCAAGGCAGCCGAGTTCAAGGACGTCGTGAAGTCCGGACGCACGCACCTGATGGACGCGACGCCGGTGACGTTGGGCCAGGAGTTCGGCGGATACGCGGCACAGGTCCGGTACGGCATCGAGCGTCTGGAGGCGAGCCTGCCGCGGGTCGCGGAACTGCCGCTGGGCGGCACGGCCGTCGGCACCGGCATCAACACTCCCCCGGGCTTCTCCGCCGCCGTCATCGACGAGTTGGCCGCAGCCACCGGCCTGCCGTTGACCGAGGCGCGGGACCACTTCGAGGCCCAGGGCGCGCGGGACGCACTCGTCGAACTCTCGGGTCAGTTGCGCACGATCGCCGTGAGCCTCTACAAGATTTGCACCGACCTGCGCTGGATGGGCTCCGGCCCCCGCGCCGGCCTCGGCGAGATCTTCCTGCCCGACCTGCAGCCTGGCTCCTCGATCATGCCCGGCAAGGTGAACCCCGTCGTGCCGGAAGCGGTGTCGATGGTCTGCGCGCAGGTCATCGGCAACGACGCGGCGATCACCTTCGCCGGGGCGTCGGGCAACTTCGAACTTAACGTGCAACTGCCGGTGATCGCCCGCAACCTGCTCAGCTCGATCCGTCTCCTGGCCAACGCTTCCCGGCTGTTGGCGCACCGAACAGTCGACGGCATCGTCGCCGACGTCGAGCGGTGCCTCGAGTACGCGGAATCCTCGCCGTCGATCGCCACGCCGCTCAACCGCTTCCTCGGCTACGAGGAGGTGGCCTCGATCGTGAAGCAGTCGGTGAAGGAACGGAAGACGATTCGCGAGGTCGTCGTCGGGCGCGGTCACGTCGAGAACGGCAAGATCACCGAGGCCGATCTGGACAAGGCTCTTGACGTCACGTCGATGACCCACCCCTGAAAACCCAAGGCGTCCGCTCTTCCGAGCGCTATAGCACTCGGAAGAGCGGACACCAGTGGATTCTGAGTGAGAATCAGTTGTCGGAGGGGTTCTCCAGCATCTCCGTCACGAGCGCGGCGATCGCGGAGCGCTCCGAGCGGGTCAGCGTGACGTGGGCGAACAGGGGGTGGCCCTTGAGGGTCTCCACCACCGCGACAACGCCGTCGTGGCGACCGACGCGCAGGTTGTCGCGCTGAGCGACGTCGTGGGTGAGCACGACCCGGGAGTTGGCACCGATGCGGGAGAGCACCGTCAGCAGCACGTTGCGTTCCAGGGACTGCGCCTCGTCGACGATCACGAACGCGTCGTGCAGCGAACGGCCGCGGATGTGCGTCAACGGCAGGACCTCGAGCATCCCCCGGGCCATGATCTCCTCGACGACCTCCGGCGCGACGAGGGCACCGAGGGTGTCGAACACGGCCTGCGCCCAGGGTCCCATCTTCTCGGCCTCGGAGCCGGGCAGGTAGCCGAGCTCCTGGCCGCCGACGGCATACAGCGGACGGAACACGATGACCTTGCGGTGCTGGCGCCGTTCCATCACGGCCTCCAGGCCGGCGCACATGGCCAGCGCGGACTTGCCGGTACCGGCGCGGCCACCGATCGAGACGATGCCAATGTCCGGGTCGAGCAGCAGGTCGAGCGCTATGCGCTGCTCGGCGCTGCGGCCACGCAGTCCGAAGGCGTCGCGGTCACCCTTGATGAGGCGGATCGACTTGTCCGGCATGATGCGCCCGAGTGCACTGCCGCGATCCGAAAGCAGCACCAGACCCGTGTGACACGGCATTTCTGATGCCTCGTCAAGTTCGATCGGCTCACCCTCGTAGAGCGCGTCGATGACGTCGGCGCCGACGGTCATCTCGGTCATGCCGGTCCAGCCGGCCTCCACCGGAAGGTCCGCGTGGTACTCCTCCGCGAACAGTCCGACGGCCGAGGCCTTGACCCGCATCGGCAGGTCCTTGGACACCAGCGTGACCTCGCGGCCCTCGGCGGCGAAGTTGCGCGCCACGGCCAGGATGCGGGTGTCGTTGTCACCGAGTCGGAAGCCCAGCGGGAGCGCGTCGACCTCGGTGTGGTTGAGCTCGACGATGAGCGTGCCACCCTCGTCGTTGATCTGCAGGGGCGAGTCCAGACGCCCGTGCTCAATGCGAAGTTCGTCGAGCATTCGCAGAGCGGAGCGGGCGAAGTAGCCCAGCTCGGGGTGGTGCCGCTTGGCCTCCAGCTCGGTGATGACAACGATCGGGATGACGACCTCGTGCTCAGCGAACCGGGTCATCGCCCGGGGGTCGGAGAGCAGAACGCTGGTGTCCAGGACGTAGGTGCGACGGGTGGTCCTGGGCGGGCGGCGACGACTTGCGTTGGCCACAGTGCGCTCCGGGCGAGGACGCGGTACCACCGGCTCGCATGGGTCTCGCGGTGAGCCGGTTCAGGCCACAAGGGCCTGGTACCGGCCCTCCTCTCGACTCCGATGTTCGGAGTGAAAGCCGCTGCTTTGTGGGCAACGAGGGCCTCCCGGTCGTTCGGCTGGATTGCCGTCCGATGTCTCCGAAGGTACGACGCGTAGCCGACGAAAACCTGCGGACACACGGAAGTCGGCCGAACGACCGACCCCACAAATGCGACGAAGACGGGGACGCTGCACCACTGGCCACTTACGTTACAAAGTTGATCTCACTCATCAGTGTTCCCTGCGGTCAACAGGCTTCAATCGCCTGTGGCTCCGGGCGGGGTAAAGCCCACCGCCCCGAAGCTGCCCTCGTAGCTCTCCCCCGGCTTGAGCACGGTGAGCAGGTCGTAGCAGAGGCCGTCCTTGTTGAGCACGGCGTCGGAGTCGGTGAAGTTCTCCGCCTTCTTCGCCCCGAAGGTGTCGAAGCACTTCTCGTTCGCCGGGGCGAGCAGCGGGGTGACAAACCCGTCCCCGTTGGTCCACAGGAACAGCCCGCCCGCACCCTGCGAGGCGGTCGGGGCCACGAAGAGCACAGCCCCCAAGGTGGCACCGAACAGCGCGGCGGCGCCGAGCATGCGCAGCACCGGCTCAGCCCCCGAACCGACGGTCGCGGCGCGCGTACTCCCGCAGCGCGCGCAGGAAGTCGACGCGGCGGAAGTCGGGCCAGTACGCCTCGGTGAAGTGGAACTCCGAGTGGGCGCTCTGCCAGAGCAGAAAGCCGGAGAGCCGCTG
This sequence comes from uncultured Actinomycetota bacterium, assembly GCA_963703165.1. Lineage (GTDB taxonomy): Bacteria > Actinomycetota > Actinomycetes > Sporichthyales > Sporichthyaceae > JBQTKD01. The sequence goes on along the minus strand of OY969798.1, from coordinate 3,771,420 downwards.
CTCACCGGAGGTCCGGATCACCAGATCCGGGTCGGGTTGCCCGCGGGTGTAGAGATGCTCGGCGATGTGCTCGACGTCGAGCACCTCGGCCAGTTCTTCGATCGAACGGCCCGCGGCGGCCTGCTCGTGCAGCAGAGAACGGACGGCGTCGGCGATCTCGCGACGCCCGCCGTACCCGACCGCGACGTTGACGTGCAGGCCCGGGCGACCGGACGTGTCGTCGGCGGCGGCCTTCAGCACCCGTGCGGTCTCCGGCGGCAGCAGGTCGATCGCGCCCACCGGGTTGACCCGCCACCCGGCGCCGACCAGCTCGCTCACCGTGTTCTCGATGATGCGCAGCAACGGCTGCAGTTCCTCGGCCGAGCGGGAGAGGTTGTCGGTGGAGAGCAACCACAGCGTGACGACCTCGACGCCGCTGTCGGAACACCAGCGCAACAGTTCGTGGATCTTGTCCGCGCCCGCCTGGTGACCCTGCACCGTGCTGCCGCCGGACGCCTTGGCCCAGCGGCGGTTGCCGTCGAGGATGACGCCGACGTGCCGCGGCACACGATCGGAGGGAAGCCGCCGGGCCAGGCGCCGCTCGTAGGCGCGGTAGAGCACTTCCTTCACCTCGGCGCGGGCACGTTGGCGCGCGCGCGGCACAAGGTGCGGTTCGGGGTCTGGCACGTCGCAGACGATACCGCCGGGCTTTGCGACCCGTCGGGCGAACAACGCCGGCCAACGAACCTACGGTGCCGTAACCTTGGGCAGGTGACGGACATGGGGCGGGTCGCACTGCACGAAGATCCTCCGGGCAGCAAGGGCGAGCGGATGCACGCCCTTGCCGATCGCGCCGAGGCACTGGCCGAGGTGATCAAGCCGAAACTGCGTGGCTGGCTGCATCTGGGCGCCTTTCCTGCCTCGGTGATCGCGGGCATCGTGCTGGTGGTGGTCGCACCGAACACCCGGGCCACCGTGGCGTGCGCGATCTTCGCGATCAGCGGTTCGCTGCTGTTCGGAGTCAGCGCGCTCTACCACCGCGGCAACTGGAGCCCCCGCACGCAGGAACTCCTGAAGCGCTTCGACCACGCGAACATCTTCTTGATCATCGCCGGGTCCTACACGCCCTTCGCCCTGCTGGACCTCAGCAGCGGCCGAGGCTCGTTGATGCTCTGGATCGTCTGGACCGGTGCCGCGTTGGGCGTGACTCTGCGCAGCATCTGGATCAACGCGGCCCGGTGGATGTCCGCGCCGGTATACCTCGCGCTGGGGTGGACGGCGGTCTTCTTCGTCCCCGACCTGATCCGCAATGCCGGCGTCGCGGCGTTCGTGCTGCTGGTCGTCGGCGGGGTGTTCTACTCGATCGGTGGCCTGATCTACGGCATCAAGCGTCCGAACCCCTCACCGCGTTGGTTCGGCTTCCACGAGGTGTTCCACCTCTGCACGGTGCTCGGCTGGATCGTGCACTACATCGCGGTCTCCATGACCGCCTACAGCTACGGCTGAGCGAGCGCGACGAGCGAGGAACGAGTGAGGAGGCCGAGCGATCGACTGCTCCGACTAGGTCTGACCCGGCGTCACTTCGCTGGCTGCCTTACGTTCCGCACGTTCCCGCGAGTGCCGGGTGACGTCGATGCGGCCGAGGTGCTTGCGCATCGAGAGCACCAGGGCGAGCAGGATCAGGCCCATGACGACGAAGAACGCCAGGCCGATGACACCGGCCTCGACCTTGCTCTTGTCCACCGGCGCCGGCGATGGAGTGGCCACGCTCACCCAGGCGGCCAGCATGTCGATCACGCGTGCACCGACTCACGGATCCCGGCGAAGAGGTCGTCCTCCGGCACATCGGTGTCCACCAGCGACCGGGCCAACTCGAAGTCCTCGGTCCCCCAGACCTCCTGCTGCAGGTCCATCGGCACCTTGAACCAGAAGCCGTCCGGGTCGACCTGGGTGGCGTGGGCCTGCAGGGCGGCGTCGCGCACCGGGAAGTACTCCCCGCAGGGGATCCGCGTGGTGACGTTGCGCGGATCCCGATCCTTCCATCGCTCCAGCCACTCCGCGTAGGGCGACTCGAGTCCGCGACCGACGATCGCCTCGTGCAGGGCCACCATGCGCTGCTTGGAGAACGCGACGTCGTAGTACAGCTTCAGCGGCTGCCAGGGCTCGCCGAGGTCCGGATAGCGCTCCGGGTCGCCGGCCGCCTCGAACGCGGCCACCGAGATCTTGTGGGTCTGGATGTGGTCCGGGTGCGGGTAGCCACCTTCTTCGTTGTACGTGGTGACCACATGCGGGCGAAACTCGCGGATCACCTTCACCAGCGCGCCGGCGACCTCCTCGACCGGCAGCGCGCCGAAGCAGCCCTCCGGCAGCGGCGGGAGCGGGTCCCCCTCGGGCAGGCCGGAGTCGACGAAGCCCAGCCAGGCCTGCTGGACCCCGAGGATCTGACGGGCAGCCTCCATCTCCGCGGTGCGGATCTGGTGGATGTTCTCCGCCACCGTCGGGTCGTCCTTCAGCCGAGGGTTGAGCACGGAACCGCGCTCACCGCCGGTGCACGTCACGACCAGCACCTCGACGCCGTTCGCTGACGTACATCGCCATGGTCGCCGCGCCCTTGCTGGACTCGTCGTCCGGGTGCGCGTGCACCGCCATCAGCCTCAGTACTGCCACCGGTAGTTCCCCTCCAGCATCGCCCACGCGAGATCGGCCATGCTTGTCCCAACCACGCGACGCTCACAGGTGTTCCGCCGTGGCGTCGGCTGGGCAGCACAGCCGTCGCTTGTTAGCCTACGGGCTTGCCTCGATCACGGTCGGCTTGCTGAGTCGAGCGCCACAACGCCGATCGGGTCCACCGTCGCCGCCCGTCCGACACTCCCGTCGGAGCCCGGGCGCAGCACGCACCGAGGAGTGGCACCAGTGAGCCAGACCCCGACCGAACGCGTCACCTGGCTGACCCAGGACGCCTACGACCGGCTGAAGAGCGAACTGGACGAGCTCTCAGGCCCCGGCCGCGCGTGGTTGGCCAAGAAGATCGAGGCTGCCCGCGAGGAGGGTGACCTCAAGGAGAACGGCGGGTACCACGCCGCCAAGGACGAGCAGGGCAAGCAGGAGGCCCGGATCCGTCAGCTCATCGATCTGCTGCAGCACGCCAAGGTCGGCGAGGCCCCCGCCGACGACGGCGTGGTCGCGTTGGGCATGGTCGTCACGGTCAGCTTCGGCGACGGGGACGAGCAGAAGTTCCTGCTCGGCTCACGAGAGGTGAAGCCCGACGACATCGAGGCCTACTCCGAGCGCTCGCCACTGGGCGCCGCCGTCCTCGGCAAACGCCCCGGCGAGACCGCGTCCTACGCCCTGCCCAACGGTGCCTCGATGAAGGTCACCGTCGTCTCCGCCCACCCGTTCTCCGGCTGAGCTTCAGCGGCGGAATGCCGCCGGGACGTCGACGGGGCTGACCATCGGCCGACGCGGGGCGCGGCAGGAGTAGCGCTCCTCGCGGCAGATCAACGGGTACTCGTCGTCGTAGTCGTAGTAGCCGTACCCGTCGTCGCCGTAGTAGCTGTCGTCGTCATTGTCGTGGTACCGACTCCAGCCCTGGTACGGCCGCTCGCCGTGGCAGTACTTCTTGCCGCTGTAGTTGCGGACGCACCGCCCGGTGGCCGCGGTGGGCACGGCGACGTCCTCGGCGGACGCGATACCCAACGGGTTCGAGGCGCTCGGCGTCGCCGCGTGCGCGTCGATCGGCGTGATCGTGAAGCTCAGCGCCGCGACGGCGCCGACTGCGGTCAGGGCACGAATGACGACGTTCATCAGGGGCCTCCAGCGTTGCGTTACGGCCCCCCGGCGAACTTGGCCAGTCTCGCACTTTGGATCTTGAAGGTTCGGCTGACCTTGACAATGATCTTGTCCGCTTTGGGCCAATCGACCTAAAGGTTTGTCGGGGCAGCGGGCGAAGGCGCACGGCCGATAGGTTCGGCTCCGTGACCCCGGATCGCGTGGCTGAACTGCTCGGGCGCACCGCGCCGTTCGCCGGCCTGGACGCCGCCCCCCTGCTGGCACTGGCCACCGCGGCCTCGGTGCGCACCTACCGCCGCGGGCAGTACATCGTCGCGCAGGACGACCCCGGCGACGCGATGTTCGTGCTGATCTCCGGGACGGTGAAGGTCCTGTCGAACTCGGCCGAGGGCGGCGAGGTGCTGTTCTGCACCCTCGGCCCCGGTGACTACTTCGGCGAACTGTCCTTCCTCGACGGCAAACCCCGTTCGGCGTCGGTGCTCACCGCGGAAGCCACCCAGGCGGTCGCCCTGACCCGCGCCGCGCTGGATCGGCTGCTCGACGCGCACCCGGCGATCGCCCGGTCCCTGCTCGTCTACCTGACCGACATGGTGCGCAGGCTTTCCGAGCAGGCCTCGGACCTGGTGTTCCTCGACCTCGAGGGGCGCCTGGCCAAGTGCCTGGACCGGTTGGCCGAGGACAACGGGAAGGTCGAGGGCGACGACATCCGTCTGGACCTGAACATCACCCAGTCCGATCTGGCAAGCATGGTCGGAGCCTCGCGCCCGAGCGTGAACCAGGCCCTGCAGTCGTTCAACAAGCGCGGCTTCGTACGTACCGAGGGTCGGACGATCCTGATCACCGACCGGGCCGCTCTGCGTCGTCGGCACCAACGCTGACGCTCCATCAGATCGCGTGTCTCAACTGGCGATCGCCCGCATCCGACGGGTACAGGCGGTCGCCGCGAGCACGGTGAGGACCACTGACCAGACCAGGGTCAGCGCGACCGGATGCTGGGCCGGGAACGAGTCCGGGTCGGCGAACGGGTTCGGGTTGCCGAACATGTCCCGCACCGCGGCGGCGACCGAGGACACCGGGTTCCACTCCGCGACCTGCTTCAGACCCGTGGGCATGCTCGCGGGTGGCACGAAGGCGCTGGACACGAAGGTCACCGGGAACAGCCAGATCATCGGCAGCGTCTGCGCGACCTCCATGCTGCGGGCGACCAGCCCGAGCCACGCCCCGACCCAGCTCATCGCGAAGCCGAACAACGCGAGCAGCGCGAATCCCGCCACCCCACCGGCGAATCCGTCGGAGATCCGCCATCCGACGGCCAGGCCGCAGATCGCCATCACCACGATCGAGACGGCGAGCCTCGTCAGGTCCCCCATCGTGCGGCCGACGAAGATGGCCGCAGGGTGGATCGGCATGGAGCGGAACCGGTCCATCAGGCCCAGCTTCATGTCCCACGCAATGCCCAACGCCGTCGGATACGTGGTGAACGCGACCGCCTGGGTGAACACCCCACCCATGAGGAAGTCGCGGTAGCTCCCGCCGCCCGGCAGCGCGATCGCTCCGCCGAACACCAACGAGAACAACAGGACCAGCACGAGCGGCTGGATGACGATGAACGGCCACAGAGCCCGGATCCGCACCGTGTGGATCATGTTGCGTCGGGTCAGCACGGCGGCGTCGGACAGTGCCCAGGCAAGTTCCCCCGGCCAGGTCGGCCGGGCGGCGCGATCGGTCCGGCCTCGCTCGTCGACGCGACTGATTCGCTCGCTGTGTTCGGTCATGCGCCCGCGCCCTGTCCGGTGACGCTGAGGAACACGTCGTCCAACGTAGGACGGTGGGTGCTGATGTCGAGCATCGCGATCCCGTGCCGGTCCAGGGTGCGCACGACCTCCGCGATCATCCGGGAGCCCGCACCGCCCGCGGGCACACCGACGACGGCGTCGTGCACGATCGGGTCGCCGTCGGCGAGGTCGCGCAGCACGGCGACGGCCCGGTCGGTGTCCGCGGGGTCGGCCAGCGCGACGTCGATGCGGTCCCCTCCGACGCGAGCCTTGAGTTCGTCGGGGGTGCCGGACACGATCACCCGCCCGTGCTGCACCACCGCGACCTGATCGGCGAGGCGGTCGGCCTCCTCCAGGTACTGGGTGGTGAGCAGCAGGGTCACCCCGCTGTCGGCCAGTTCGGCCAGCAACTCCCACAGGTGCAGCCGGGAGGCCGGGTCCAAGCCGGTGCTGGGCTCGTCGAGGAAGAGCACCGCGGGGGTCGCGACCAGCGCGGCCGCGAGGTCGAGTCGTCGGGTCATGCCGCCCGAGTAGGTCTGCACCGACTTCCCGGCGACGTCGGTCAGCGAGAAGCTCTCCAGCAGCCGATCGGCCCGCTTGGTCGCCTGGCGCCGCCCGAGGCGCTGCAGCCGACCGAACATGATCAGGTTCTCCCTGCCCGTGAGGGTGTAGTCGAGCGACGAGAACTGCGCGGCCATCCCGATGCGCCGACGCACCGCGGCCGGGTTGGCGATGACGTCGATCCCGGCGACCTCGACCAGCCCGGCGTCCGGGCGCAACAACGTGGTGAGAATGCGGACCGACGTCGTCTTGCCGGCGCCGTTGGGCCCGAGAAGGCCCAGCACGCTTCCCTCGGCGGCAACCAGGTCCAGGCCGTCGAGCGCCGCATGCTCGCCGAAGCGCTTGACCAGGCCTTCCACCCGGATCGCGTCAGTCACGGGCCCCATCGTGCCTGGTCACGAGTGAGGTCCACACGGCTCATGCGCCGATCGCGACCGGCCCTTGGCCGCAGCGAGGCGTGCCGGCCCGTACGAAAATCGCACTCTCAGGGAATCAGAAGCCGGACACACCGGGACATTCCGACGGTTCGAGCGTACGAAAATTGCACTCTCGGGGAAGTTGGGGGGCGCCGGAGGACAGCCCGGGGGCGGGGTGGGTCAGCCGAAGGAGAGGGAGTAGCCGGCGGCGCGGAGGCGGGCGAGGACGGCGTCGGTGTGCTTGCCGCCGCGGGTCTCGAGCTGGACGTACACCTCGACCTCCTCGACGTGCAGGCGCGGGTTGGTGCGCAGGTGCTCGACCTCGAGCACGTTGGCGTCGGCCTCGGCGAGCTCGTGGAGCAGGGCGGCGAGGGCGCCGGGGCGGTCGGGCAGGCGGAGCCGGAAAGCCACGTACCGCCCGGAGGCCGCGAGGCCGTGGCGCAGCAGACGCAGCATCAGAAGCGGGTCGACGTTGCCACCGGAGAGCACCGCGACGACGGGCGGTTCGAAGGCCTGGGGGTCGTCGAGGATCGCGGCGACGGCCGCAGCACCGGCGGGCTCCACGACGAGCTTGGCTCGCTCCAGGCACAGCAGCAGGGCGCGGGACAGGTGCTCCTCGGAGACCGTGCGCATGTCGGAGACCAGCTCGGACACCACCGCGAAGGGGACGTCCCCGGGCCTGGCGACGGCGATGCCGTCGGCCATCGTCGACGTGTTGTCCAGCGCGAGCGGGTGCCCGGCGGCCAACGAGCCGGGCCAGGCGGCGGCCGAGGCGGCCTGGACCCCCACGATGCGCACGTCCGGACGGTCGGACAACGCCGCGGCGATCCCCGCGAGCAGCCCGCCGCCACCGGTGGGCACGACGACCGTACGGACGTCGGGGACCTGCTCGAGGATCTCCAGGCCCACGCTGCCCTGGCCGGCGACGATGTCCGCGTGGTCGAAGGGGTGGATCAGGGTGCCACCGGTCTCCGCCGCGAGCTCGGCAGCGGCCACGAGCGCGTCGGCGACCGAGTGTCCGACCAGGCGCACGGTGGCGCCGTAGCCCTCGGTCGCGGCGATCTTCGGGAGCGGCGCCCCGTTCGGCATGAGGACGGTGGCGGTGATGCCGAGCAGCGACGCGGCGAGGGCCACGCCCTGCCCGTGGTTGCCGGCGCTGGCCGCGATCACCCCCGCGGCACGTTCGACCTCGGAGAGCCGGGCCATGCGTACATAGGCGCCGCGGATCTTGAACGACCCGCTGCGCTGGAGGTTCTCGCACTTGAAGCGGACCTCGCCGCCGCACCGGGCGGTGAGCACGCGGGAGCCGACCACCGGGGTGATCCGCGCGACCCCGTCGAGCAGTTCCCGGGCGGCGATCACGTCGGCGCGGGTCACGGGGAGTGGTGTCACGTGGGGAGTCTGACAGTGCCCGGGTGCCCCTGCGGCCCGGCGCACCGGCACGACTCGCCTACCCTTGCCCGGTGACCGACGCCGCCCCGCCCGTGGCGCCGCACCGGGACTTCCATCTGGTCCTGGTGGGCGTGCTGCTCGGCGTCCTCCTCGCGGCCCTCGACGGCACGATCGTGGCCGTCGCGCTGCCGACGATCGTCGGCGACCTCGGCGGCATCGAGGACACCCACTGGGTGATCACCGCCTACCTGCTCACGGCGACGACCTCCACGCTTCTCTACGGACGCGCCTCGGACGTCTTCGGCCGCAAGCCGATGCTGCTCGGTGCCGTCGGCCTGTTCCTGCTCGGTTCGGTGCTGTGCGGCCTCGCGCAGGGCATGGGCTCGCTCGCCGGTGCCCGCGCCCTGCAGGGCCTCGGCGGCGGCGGGCTCGTCGCGCTCGCTTACGCCGTGATCGCGGACAACGTGCCGCGGGAGAAGCGGCACCACTACGCGGGCGCGATCGGCGGCGTGTTCGGCATCGGCGGCGTGCTCGGCCCGCTGCTCGGTGGCCTGATGGTCGACGGCCCAGGCTGGCGCTGGGTGTTCTTCCTGAACCTGCCGATCGGCGCCGTCGTGCTGTTCCTGGTGGCCGGCCGCCTGCCCAGCCCGGTGCGCGCGCGGGACGAGCGGTTGGACCTCCGCGGCGGGCTGCTCCTGGCCGGCGTCGTCGGGTGCTTCCTGTGCTGGATCACCCGCGGGCAGGAGGCCGGGTACGACAGCCCCGAGAGCTACCTGCTCGGCGTCGCGGCCCTCGTCCTCGCCCCGGCCTTCGTCGCCGCCGCGCGTCGGACCCCCCACCCCGTGCTGCCGCTGGGACTGTTCGCGAATCGCACCGTCGCGTTGACGACCGGGGCCGCGTTCGGGCTCGGCTTCGCGCTCTTCGCGGTGATCCTCTTCGTGCCGCTGCTCCTGCAGATCACGCAGGGCCGCTCGGCAACCGCCAGCGGCCTGCTGCTGATGGCGTTGACGCTCGGGCTGCTGGTCAGTTCCGGGGGCGTGGGACGAGCGGTGGCCCGCAGCGGACGCGCCCGCCCGGTACTGGTGCTGGGTGCCGTCCTGGTGACGATCTCGCTGGTCCTCCTCGCGGCCCTCAGCGAAGAGTCCTCCGTGCCGCTGTGGATCCTGGCGTTGCTGCTCTTCGGGCTCGGCCATGGCCTGGTCTCCCCGCTGCTCATCACCGCCACGCAGGCCGCGGTCGGGCCGCGACAGATCGGCGTCGCCACCTCGGCCGTGTCTTTCTTCCGCGGCCTGGGCGGGACGGTGGGCTCCGCCGTCGGGGCCGCGGTGCTCACCCACATGGTCAGCAACCGGTTCGACGTCGGCACGAGCGGCGTGGACCTGCGCCAGCTCAGCCTGCTGCCCGATCAGGTCGCCAACCTCGGTTCGAGATCGAGTGCGCGTTCGCGTCTGCGTACGGCGACGCGGCGCACACGGTGTTCCTGATCGCCGCCGTCGTGGCCGGGGTCTGCGTCCTGCTGGTGGCGGCGCTGCCGCAGGTTCAGTCCGCGGACCAGTACGCGTCGGAGGCGAGCACGAACGCCGCCGCGCCGACCAGCCCCGCCTCCTGACCCAGCGCGGCGGGCACGACCGCGACGTCGCGGGCGAACGACAACCCGGCGTGCGTGCGGTACGCGGCGTGCAGCGGTTCCCAGAGCAGGTCACCGGCCTGGCTGAGCCCGCCGCCGAGACAGACGAGCTCGACGTCGCACACCGCCACTGCCGAGGCGATCGCGATGCCCAGCGCTTTCCCGGCGCGGGCCAACGCCGCCTCCGCGACCGGGTGACCCGCTCGGGCATCCGCCGCAAGTGACACGGCGTCAGATCCGACTCCAACCCTGAGCACGCGCCCACTCGGTCGTGCGAGGGCCGCTGGCGATCGCCTCCACGCACCCGCGGCCACCGCAGGCGCACTCGGGCCCGGCCGGGTCGACGACGATGTGACCCGACGTGCCCCGCGTTGCCACCGGCCCCGTCGACCACGCGACCACCGAGGACCAAGCCTCCGCCGACACCGGTGGACACGACCATCCCGAGCACGTTGCGCCGACCCTCCCCGGCCCCGCGCCAGTGCTCGGCGACAGCGACCGCGACCGCGTCGTTGTGCACCCGCGCCGGGACGCCGCAGAACTCCTGGAGCCGCTCGCGCAGCGGAAAGTCCCGCCAGCCCAGGATGTTCAACGGCGAGACGCGCCCGGCGGGCCATTGCATCGGTCCCCCGCAGCCGACGCCGACGCCGACGATCCCCGGCTCGCGGACCCGATCGATCAGGCCGGTCAGCGCGGCCCAGATCGTGTCGGCGTCGCCCTCCGGGGTCGGAGCGCGATCGGACCGCACCACCCGTCCCCCGGCGTCGACGATCCCGACGGCGAGCTTCGTCCCGCCGATGTCGATCGCCAGAGCGAGGCGGTCAGCCACCGTTGCCGAAGGCGAGGATCGAGGCGGTGAATCCGTGCAGGTGATTGCGACCACCGACCGGGCCGATCTCGCCACCGGCGAAGAAGCCGCCGACGGCGGTGGTGCCCAAGCCGTCGGTCACGGCGACGGCGTCGTGGTCGGCTGCCGTCGAACATCGCCGATCCGCGACCGTTGCAGGAGAACAGCAGGACGCCGTCCGGGCTGCCCGACTGCGCACGGTGCTTGCCCAGCAGGTCCGACCAGTTCGGCGTGGGCGCCGGCGGCGTCGCGGACCTGGAAGCGCACCGTGCGCCCGATCTCGACAAGATCCCCGATGACCACCGAGTTGCGGTCCGGCCGCAGCCCTGCCACCCCGCGGATGAGGAAATCACCGAACTCGTGCTCCTCGGCGTACTCGTCCATGGCGATCCCGATCGCCAGGCCGGACAGGGCGAGGCGACGGTCGTCGGGGTCGAGTTCGGTGAGGATCTGCTGCAGTTTCTCCATCGCCGGTTGGCCGGCCAGCTCGAGCAGTTCGTTGCCCTCCGAGCGGGTGACGATCATGGTGGGCCCGATCGGGCCGGCACCCCTGCGAGACCACCGGCCAGACAGCGACGTCCCCGCAGAGGATCGCCCCGACGGCACCGGAGTCGAAGACCTCCCCGTCCCGGCACAGCCACGTGCGCCCCGGCATCCCGACCGGACCGGTCGCGAGCCCGCCGACCAGTGGGAGGCCGGGCAGGAACTGTTCCGAGGAGGCGACGAAGCCGTCGATCGGGAACGTGCGCGGGTCGGCGAGCACGATGCCCACGGCGGCGTCGACCTCGGGCTGGGGCAGGCCGAGCACGGTCAGGTTGTCCTCGGTGCGCAGGGTGTCCAGCACGAAGGTGTGCACGCGGACGCCGGGCAGCACGCCCACCCAGACCGACACCGCGGGTTGCATCTCGACGCCGGCGCCGGCGCCGATGACCCCGGGCGCGCTGCACCCGATGACCGCGGCCGCGGACAGCTCCTGGCAGGCCGCGGCCCCGGCGGCGGCGATCTGTGCCGAGTCAGCACCGGCGACGAAGATGCACGCGAGGTCCGGATCGACGTCGCCGAGCGCGGCACGAGCCATCACCGCGGCACGGGTCGCCGCCTCGACCAAGTTCTCGGCCTGCGGGACGGACGCCGGTCCACCGGCGCCGACCGCGACCAGTCCACTGCCGAATCTCATCGTTCGCTCTTCTCAGGTCTCGTCCGGAGCCCGCAGTGAGCACACGGCCGGGGGCGGCTGCGCCTCGTAGAGCTCCTCGATCTGTGTGGCGTACTTCCCCGCGATGGGCTTACGACGCAACTTCATCGTCGGCGTCAGTTCGTCGGAGGCCGGAGCCCAGTAGACATCGAGGATCCGGAACCGTTTGATCTGCTCGACGCGGGACAGCCGTTCGTTGGCGGCGCGAACGCTGACCTCGATCGCCGCACGCACGTCCGGGTCCGCGGCCAGGGCGGCGGCGGAGGCGTCGGCCCGGCCGTTCTTGGCCGCCCAGGTCGCGGCGACGTCGGCCTCGAGGGTGATCAGCGCGGTGACGTATGGCCGCGCGTCACCGATCGCGACGACGTTGCCGATCAACGGGCCGGCGGCCTTGATCGCCATCTCGATGTTGGCCGGCGACATGTTCTTGCCGCCGGAGTTGATGATCAGTTCCTTCTTGCGGTCGACGATCCGTACGTAGCCCTCATCGTCGATCGTGGCCACGTCGCCGGTGTGCAACCAACCGTCGGCGTCGATCGCCTCGGCGGTGGCCTCGGGCAGGTTGCGGTACCCGCTCATCAACTGCGGTCCGCGGAAGAGCAGTTCGCCGTCCTCGGCGAGGCGCACCTCGGTACCCGGCAACGCACGGCCCACCGAACCGAGCTTGCGATGACCGGGAGCGTTGGCGATGCCGATGCCGCTGACCTCCGACATGCCCCACGCCTCGTAGATCTCCACGCCGATCCCGGAGAAGAACAGCAGCGTCTCCACCGGGATCGCAGCCGCCCCGCTGATCAGCCACGGGGCCTTGTCCAGCCCGATCTTCGCGCGGAGTCCGTCGAGCACAGGTGCTGCGGCCTCGACCGCGGCCGCGAGATCCGCCGGGACTTCCTCGCCCCGACCGCGGATCTCGGCCGCGTCCACCGCCGCGGCGACCGCGGCACGGACCGGTTCGGGTGCCTCGGCGATACCCATCTCCAACGCGCCGCGGATGCGCTGCCAGACACTCGGCACCGCGCCCCAGTGATCGGGGTGCAGTTCGGTCAGCGCGGCCACGACCTGACGCGGATCGGCGACGGGGGTCAGCGTCGATCCGTAGACGAGCTGCCGGTAGTAACCGACACCGCGCTCGGCGATGTGCGCCAGAGGCAGGAACGAGGTCGAGGTGGCGCCGAACTCCAACGGCAGCCACTCGCTGATCGCGAACACCTGGGCGAGGGCCTGCGCATGGGTGATCTCGACACCCTTGGACGGCCCGGTCGTGCCCGAGGTGTAGATCAACGTGGCGAGGTCGTCGGGCGAGACCGCCGCCATGGCGGCCTCGAGGTCGAAGGCGGGGTCCGCGGCGGACTCGAGGTCCGTGAGCAGCGCTGCCCCGTCGCAGGGCTCGATGCTGATGACCGTCGCCGCTCCGGAGGCGAGCAGCCGCGGCACGAACTGGGGCTCGGTGACGACGATCTTGTTGCCCGCATTGGCGAACAGGTGCTCGATCTGTTCCGGGGAGCTGGAGTTGTAGATCGAGAACGGACAGGCGCCCAGATGCAGAGCCGCGGTGTCGACGAGATGGAACTCCGGGCGGTTCACGAGCATGACCGCGACGGTGTCCCCGCGGGTGACGCCGAGTCCGGACAGGGCGGCGGCGATCGTCCGCACCCGGGCGGCGTAGTCACCCCACGTGATCCGCAGGGTGTCGCCCACGGTGCGCAACGCGAGCGCGTCCGGGTCGATCCGAGCGGTGCGTTGGAACGCCTCGCACAAGGTCCGCGGTTGCGAGCCTGCGGTCATCGCGATGGACCTCCTCGTCGCCCGGCGGCGCCAGTCTGGCACGGCCGCCGCACCGCCGAATCACGGCCGCCGTCGGCGACGTACGGTGCTGGACATGCACCCGAACCTTGATCCCCCCGCCCCCACGACCCTGGGCGAACTGCGAAAGCTGGGGCACGTCCACCGCCCCGTCAAGGCGGAGCTGCGGGAGAACCTGATCGCGCTGCTCCGCGCCGGCACCCCGCGCTTCCCCGGCATCGTGGGGTTCGACGCCACCGTGCTGCCGCAGCTGGAGCGCGCCCTGCTGGCCGGCCACGACCTGGTGCTGCTCGGCGAGCGCGGGCAGGGCAAGACCCGACTGGCCCGGACGCTGACCTCGTTGCTGGATCCGTGGACGCCCTTCATCACCGGTTCGGAACTGCACGAGCATCCCGAGCACCCGATCACCCCGCACAGCAAGGCCGTGGCCGACCAGGCCGGCGACGACCTCCCGATCTCCTGGCTCGCCGCCACCGACCGGTACGCGGAGAAGCTCGCGACGCCGGACACCTCGATCGGTGACCTCATCGGCGACATCGACCCGGTGAAGGTCGCGGCCGGACGCAGCCTCGGGGACCCCGAGACCGTGCACTACGGACTGGTGCCACGTACCAACCGCGGGATCTTCGTCGTCAACGAGCTCCCGGACCTGGCCGAGCGCATTCAGGTCGGTCTGCTCAACGTGCTCGAGGAACGCGACGTGCAGATCCGTGGATATGCCCTGCGGCTGCCGTTGGACCTGTTCCTGGTGGCGACCGCGAACCCCGAGGACTACACCAACCGCGGGCGGATCATCACGCCGCTCAAGGACCGCTTCGGCGCCGAGATCCGCACCCACTACCCGCTGAACCTGGCCGACGAACTGGACCTGATCCTGCAGGAGGCCGACCTCGGCGAGGCCGGCGTCGTCCCCGAGTACCTGCTGGAGATCCTCGTCCGCTTCACCCGCGAGGTACGCGAGTCGTCGGCGGTCGACTCCCGCTCCGGGGTCTCCGCCCGCTTCGCGATCGCCGCGGCGGAGACCGTCGCCGCCTCCGCGCAGCGCCGGGCCGCCCTGGTCGAGGAACCTCCCGTGGCGCGGATCGCGGACCTCGCGGGCATCGTGCCGACCCTGCGCGGCAAGGTCGAGTTCGAGGCCGGCGAGGAAGGTCGCGAGCTCGAGATCCTCACGCATCTGCTGCGGCGCGCGACGCACCAGGTCTTCCGGGACCGGTTGGGCGGTGCCGACCTGAGCGGCCTCGTGGAACGGGTCAGCACCGGTGAGGCCATCTCGTCGGGCGACGTCGTCCCCGCCGCGAACCTGCTCGGCCAGCTCGGTCAGATCCCCGGGCTGGGCAAGCTGCTGGCCCGGTTGGGCAACGACGACGCCGAGTCGCCGGGCGCGGCCGCCGGCGCGGCGGAGTTCGCCCTGGAGGGGCTGTACCTGGGTCGCAAGATCTCCAAGGCCACCGACTCCGACGGCCGCGCGGTCTACGGCACCGCATGACGCGATATCGGTACGGGCCCTTCGACGACGGACCCGATCCGTTGGCGGCGCCCTACGATGTCCGGCACGCGCTGGATGCGTTGGGCGAGCAGGTGGTCGCGGGCGCGGACCCGCGCGAGGCCCTGCGTGAACTGCTGCAACGCGGCGCCCCTGGCCGTCGGGGTCTGGAGAGCATGCGCCGTGAGGCGTTGCGCCGAGCCCGCGAGGCCCGGCGCAACTTCCGCGGCGACGGCACCCTGGAGGAGGTGCGTCGGCTGCTCGAGGAGGCCCTCGGCGCCGAACGCACCGCGTTGTTCCCCGACCCGAGCGACGATGCGCGGTTCCGCGAGGCGCGCCTGAGCGCGGTGGACCCGGACCAGACGGCCCGCGCGGTGCAAGAGCTGCGCGAGTACGAGTGGCGCTCCCCGGAGGCCGCCGCGGCCTACGAGGCGATCCGCGACCTGCTGCGCGCCGAGGTGCTGGACAGTCGCTTTGCCGGCATGAAGCAGGCGCTGCAGCAGGCCGGGCCGGAGGAACTCGCCCGGGTGAAGAACATGCTCGCGGAGCTCAACGAGATGCTCGCCGCCGATGAGCGTGGGGAACTGACGCAGGATCAGTTCGAGGATTTCGTCGAGCGGTACAACGACTTCTTCCCGGACAACCCGCAGACCCTGGAAGAGCTCGTCGATTCCTTGGCGCGGCGGATGGCCGCCGCGCAACGGCTGATGGAGTCCCTCACCCCGGAACAGCGGGCCGAACTGTCCGCGTTGGCCGCCGGGGTGCTCGACGACCTCGGGGTGGCCTCCGAGATGGCGCGGCTCTCCGACGCGTTGCGCGCCCGTCGGCCCGACCTGGACTGGGACTCGTCGTCCCGGCTGTCGGGCGATCAGCAACTGGGCCTCGGCGATGCCACGACCGCGATGGCCGAACTGGCCGACCTCGAGGACCTGGCCGCGAGCCTCGGCCAGGATTACCCGGGCGCGGATCTGGCCGACGTCGACGAGGAAGCAGTCCGCCGAGCCCTCGGCCGTGGGGCACTGGACGACCTGGCGGAACTGCGGCGCATTCAGCGCGAGCTCGAGGAGCAGGGCTGGCTCGACCGCGTCGGCGGTCAGCTGGAGTTGACCCCCAAAGCGATCCGGCGCATCGGGCAGAGCGCGCTGCGCCGCGTGTTCGCCTCACTGTCGACGTCGCGCCGCGGCGGGCACGAGATCCAGGCCGCCGGTGCCGCAGGGGAACTGACCGGCTCGACCCGGCCGTGGCAGTTCGGCGACTCCCAACCCGTCGACGTCGTCCGGACGCTCACGAACGCGATCACGCGGACCGCGGGCGATCCGTCGAGCTCGGGCCGGATCGAACTGTCTGTGGAGGACTTCGAGGTCGCCGAGACCGAGCGGCGTGGACGCGCGGCGGTGTCCCTGCTGCTGGACACCTCGTTCTCCATGGCCCTGCGCGACACCTGGGTCTCGGCCAAGACCACCGCGCTGGCCCTGCACGCCCTGGTCACCGGGATGTACCCGCAGGACGCGGTGCAGATCGTCACCTTCGCGCGCTACGCCGCGGAGATCAGCCCGACCCAGCTGGCCACCCTCGAACCGGACTACGTGCAGGGCACGAACCTGCAGCACGCCCTGCTGCTGTCCGGCCGCTTCCTGGACAAGCACCCGGGCAGCGACCGGATCGTGCTGATCATCACCGACGGCGAGCCGACCGCCCATCTGCGCCGCGACGGCGGGGTCTGGTTCGACTGGCCCCCGGCCCCGGAGACCGTGGCCCTCACCTACGCCCAGGTCGACGCGATGACCCGCCGCCGCGCCCAGCTGTCGGTGTTCTCCCTCGACCCGGACCCCCGCCTGACCGCCTTCTGCGAAGAGGTCGCGCGCCGCAACGGCGGGCGCGTCTTCCACCCCGACCCCGAACGCCTCGGCGACTACGTGGTCAGCGACTACCTCGCCCGCCGCGCCTCCGGCTCCCGCCGCCGCGCCGGCTGACCTCCTTGCGTCCGACGCCTGGCGTCCGCTCGGCTCCGCAACGTCGGACGCACGGGACCCCGCCGCCCGCCGACTTCGATGCGTCCGACGTCTGGCGTCCGCTGGGCCCCGCAACGTCGGACGCACGGGGACCCGCCGCCCGCCGACTTCGATGCGTCCGACGTCTGGCGTCCGCTGGGCCCCGCAACGTCGGACGCACGGGGTGGCGGGGAAGAGAACGGGCGGCCGGCGGGTTCGTGGAAGCATGGCCAGGCAATGCGCGAACTGATCCGACGGAGGACCGCCTCCTCCGACCTCCCACGGGAGGTGTGGGTTCTCGGCGCCATCGCGTTCGCGGTGGCCATCGGGTTCGGGATCGTCGCGCCGATCATTCCGGTGTTCGCGCGGGAGTTCGGGGTCGGGCAGACGGCTGCCGGGCTGGTCATCTCGGCGTTCGCGTTCATGCGCCTGGTGTTCGGGCCGTTCGGCGGCAGGCTGGTCAACCGGTTCGGCGAGCGCCTGGTGCTGGCCACCGGCATGGGCATCGTCGCGGTGTCCACGTTGCTGACCGGGCTGGCGCAGACCTTCGAGCAGATGCTGGTGCTGCGGGCCATCGGTGGCGTCGGGTCGGTGATGTTCACGGTGTCGGCGCAGAGCCTGCTGCTGCGGACCGTGGCGGCGCATCAACGCGGCCGGGCCAGCAGCGTGTTCTCCGGCGGCTTCCTGCTCGGCGGAGTGAGCGGGCCGTTCCTCGGCGGGGTGTTCGGCAGCATCTCGTTGCGCCTGCCGTTCTTCATCTACGCAGGCACGCTCGTCGTCGCCGGCGCGATCGGTGTCGCCTACCTGGCGCGGGCCGAGGTCGGCGAGGGCCCGGCAGGCGCGGTCACGTCGACCACGACCCTGCGCGAGGCCCTCAGCAACAAGGCGTACCAGGCGGCGCTGACGGCCAACGTCGGGACCGGATGGGTCCTCTTCGGGATCCGGTCCTCGCTGGTGCCGCTGTTCGTCGTCGAGGTGCTGCACCGTGGACCGTTGTGGACCGGGGTCGGGCTGCTGGTGGGGTCAGTCGCGCAGGCGGCCTTGATCTATCCGATCGGGAAGCTCGCCGACACTCTCGGCCGCCGGCCGCTGATCCTCGCCGGCACCAGTGGCGGGTTGATCGGGTCGCTGCTGCTCGCGTTCGCCGAGCACGAGGCGGGGTTCCTGGCCGCGATGGTCGCCTTCGGGGTCGCGGCGGCCTGTCTGAGCGTCGGCCCGGCCGCGGTCGTCGGTGACGTGGTGACCGGGCGGGGCGGCACCGTCGTGGCCACCTACGGGATGGCCGCCGACGTCGGTGCGGTCGTCGGGCCGCTGCTGGCCGGTGCCCTCGCCGAGCACGTCTCCTACACCGCGGCGTTCCTTTCCACCGCTGTCGTGGCGACCCTGGGCCTGTTGATGGCCGTACGGATGCCGGAGACGGTGCACAGGGCGGCCACGGTGGAGGCCGAGGCACCGCCCCCCGGCTGAGCGGGCCTGCGCGAGCTCAGCCCAAGGCCTGGGTCAGGTCTGCCGAGAGGTCCGCGATGTCCTCGATGCCGACGGACAGCCGGACGAGGTCGGCCGGGACCTCCAGCGGGGACCCGGCGACCGAGGCGTGGGTCATCCTCCCCGGGTGCTCGATGAGGGACTCGACCCCGCCGAGGGACTCCCCGAGGGTGAACACCTTCGCCCGCTCGCAGACCGCGAGGGCGTCGGCCTCCCCGCCGGCCACGCGGAAGGAGATCATTCCGCCGAACCCACGCATCTGTCTGGCGGCGATGTCGTGCCCGGGGTGCGAAGGCAGCCCCGGGTAGCTCACGTGCGTCACCTTCGGGTGCCCGGTCAGCAGCTCGACGATCGCCGCCGCGTTGGCGCAGTGCCGCTCCATGCGCACCGCGAGGGTCTTGACCCCGCGCAGCACCAGCCAGGCGTCGAACGGCCCGGCGACCCCACCGATCGCATTCTGATGATAGGTCAGTTCACTGCCCAGCACGGGGTCCCCGACCACCAGCGCGCCGCCGACGACGTCGGAGTGCCCGCCGAGGTACTTCGTCGTCGAGTGCATGACGACGTCCGCGCCGAGAGCCAGCGGGGTCTGCAGGTAGGGCGAGGCGAAGGTGTTGTCCACGGCGAGCAGCGCGCCGGCGCCGTGGGCGATCGCCGCGAGTGCCGCGATGTCCGCAATCCCGAGCAGCGGGTTCGTCGGCGTCTCGCACCAGATCAACCTGGTGGTCGGACGCATGGCCGCGCGGACCGCGTCGAGGTCGTCGAGCGGGACCGGCGTGTAGTCCAGGCCCCAGCGGTGGTGCACCCGGGCGAAGAGCCGGTACGTGCCGCCGTAGGCGTCGCCGGGGATCAGCACGTGGTCGCCGGGCCCGCACACCGTGCGCAGCAGGGTGTCGGTGGCAGCCAGGCCCGAGGCGAACGCGAGACCGCGGGCACCACCCTCCAGGGCGGCCAGGCAGGTCTCCAACGCGGTGCGCGTCGGGTTGGCGCTGCGGCTGTACTCGTAACCGCCCCGCAGACCACCGACGCCGTCCTGCTTGTAGGTGGAGACCGCGTAGATCGGCGGCACCACGGCCCCGGTTGCGGCGTCGGGTTCCTGGCCGGCGTGGATCGCGCGGGTCGCAAAGCCGTGCTGGTCATCGTCCATGTCGATCACGCTAAGCCTTACCGATTCCTGACGTGGAGCGGCAGGCCGGAACACCGACGGCATGCGAAGCAGTTGGGCCATATGTTGGTTCCGACTGGAGGTCGCAGATGTTGTTCGGACGTGGCGCGAAGCAGACGATGGTGGCTCCCGAGGACGCCCTGCCCGGACGGGCCGAGCGGCCGTACGCGGTGCCGGAGAAGCACGCCGTGAACGGCCACTCGATGTTCCCGCCCTACCCCGACGGCCTCGAGGTCGCGATCCTCGGCCTGGGCTGCTTCTGGGGCGCCGAGCGCAAGTACTGGCAGACCGAGGGCGTCTGGGTGACCGCGGCGGGCTACGCCGGCGGCTTCACCCCGAACCCGACCTACGAGGAGACCTGCACCGCACGCACCGGCCATGCCGAGGTCGTGCTGGTCGTCTTCGATCCGAAGGTCGTCAGCTACGAGGACCTGCTCGCGAAGTTCTGGGAGATCCACGACCCGACGACGCCGATGCGCCAGGGCAACGACGTCGGGACGCAGTACCGCTCGGCGATCTACACGACCACCGAGGCGCAGGCCAAGACGGCAATCGAGTCCCGGGACAAGTTCCAGGGCGCACTGTCGAAGGTGGGCCTGGGCGAGATCACCACCGAGATCGCCCCGGCCGGCGAGTTCTACTTCGCCGAGGCTGATCACCAGCAGTACCTCTACAAGGTCCCGCACGGTTACGACTGTCACGCCGAGACCGGCGTGAAGTACCCACGCTGAAGACACCGCAGGACGGACCGCGCCCCGGGAACAGACGTGACCCAGTACCTCATCTTCTTCAACCAGCAGTGGGTGGGCGATCACTCCGAGGAGTGGTTCCGCGGGCGCGGACCGCTCGCGCGGGCGGTGGTGGAGGAGATGCAGTCCGCCGGCGTGTGCGTGTTCGCCGGCGGGCTGGAGGAAGAGCCGGAGAAGGCCTTCAGTGCCGACGCGACCAGCGGCACGCTGACGTTCACCGACGGGCCCTACGTCGCGACCGAGCAGTTCGTGGGCGGGCTGACCATCGTGGACGTCGCCGACGACGAGGCCGCCAGGCTCTGGGCCGGAAAGATCGCCGAAGCGTGCGGCTGGCCCCAGGAGGTCCGCCCGTTCAAGTCGTGACGCTGCGCCGAACGTCCGACACCGATGACCGGGGCCACGCATGCTGGGGTCATGCCGTCGATCGCGCACACTTTTCTGGTGGAGCAACCACCCACGACTTTCGAGGAGCGTCGCGACTTCGCGATGATCCGGTCCAAGGAGCTGTTGCTGACCTGGCAACGCGAGCGACTGCCCGTCACCGAACCGCTCGTGTTCCTCGTTTTCAACGCAGGCGAGGTGAAGGTGCCAAGAGGGCTGGTCAGCGTCGAGGACCAGGCGATCGCCCATGCGAAGGATTCGGGACGGATCGCGGTGACGGTGGCCCTGACCGACCGAGGCGAAGAGGTCAGGGACCTGGCTGTCCTGGACGTGAGGGTCGACCCGTCCGGCCGGGCCGACACGTTCGAGTAGCTCGTGGCGGCGCGCGACGTCCGTTGACGCTCGTGAGGGCGGCTCCCTAGGTTGGCTGATCTCCGGCCTAGGGAGTACCGATGGACGACGGTCAGATGCGGTTCGGGATCTTCATGGCGCCGTTCCATCCGCCGGGAGAGAACCCCACGTTGCTGCTCGAGGGGGACGTCGGGCTCATCGAGCTGCTGGACCGGCTCGGCTACGACGAGGCCTGGGTCGGCGAGCACCACTCAGCGGGCAGCGAGATCATCGCGTCGCCGGAGATCTTCATCGGATACGCCGCCGCACGGACCCAACGGATCAAGCTCGGCACGGGCGTGACCTCGGCCAGCTACCACCACCCGTACATGGTCGCCGAGCGCGCGGTGCTGCTCGATCACCTGACCCGGGGCCGGTTCATGCTCGGCCTCGGCCCGGGGGCGTTGCCGAGTGACGCGGCGATGATCGGCCTGGACATGCCGCGCACACGCGAGCTGCTCGAGGACGCGACGGACATCATCGTGCGGCTGCTGCGCTCCGACGAGCCGGTGAACTTCGAGAACGACCGGTGGGTCCTCAAGGACGCCCGCCTGCATCTGCGGCCGTACTCCAAGCCGCACATGGACGTCGCGATCGCGGCTGTCGCCTCTCCCTCGGGGCCGCGCCTGGCCGCTCGCTACGGCGTGGGCCTGCTCTCGATCGGGGCGACCCTGGCGGCGGGCTTCGACGTGCTCGGGCACCACTGGCAGGTCATGGAGGAACGGTCGGCGCACTACGGCACGTCCGTGGACCGCGCGGACTGGCGCCTGGTCGGGATGATGCACGTCGCCGAGACCCGGGAGCAGGCCTACAAGGATGTCGAGCACGGCATTCACGCCTGGTTCAACTACTTCCAGCACACCGCGGCCTTCCCGCAGATGTCCGTCGGCGACGGCACCAACGTGCGCGAGTACATCGAGTTCATCAACACCAGCGGGGTCGGCTCGATCGGCACCGCCGACGACGCCGCCGAGCAGATCGATCGGCTGTGGAAGCAGTCCGGCGGCGGCTTCGGCGCGTATCTGCAACTGGCCCACGACTGGGCCAACCCGGCGGCCCGGGCGCGCAGCTACGAACTGTTCGCCCGCCACGTCATGCCGCAGTTCCAGGGGCAGGCCCACGCGACCCGGGCCGCGGCGCAGCGCGCCGCCGCCGCTCGCGAGGAACTCTCGAAGTCGAACCTGGCGGCCGTCGAGGCCAGCACCGCGAAGTACCAGGCCGAACTGGCCGAGAAGGGCTAGGGGCGCGCCCTGTCCACAGGACATACCCTCGACGGGTGACCGAGGCAGGCATCGAGCCGCGCAACCGTCGGCTCTCCCCCGACGCGATCGTTTCCACCGCGGTACGCATCATCGAGGCGGAGGGTGAGTCCGCCGCGTCCATGCGCCGCATCGCCGCGGACCTCGGCGTCGCCGCGATGTCCCTGTACAACCACGTGCCGAACAAGGCCGCACTGCTCGAGGCTGTCGCGGACTGGGTCGGCGCGCAGATCGCCCTTCCCGCCGACGTCGGAGCGGACTGGGACACCCAGGCCCGCGGCCTGGTGCACGCCTTCCGGGACACGGCCCGGCGCTACCCCCACTGCATGCAGATCGCGATGTCGCGGGCCTCGATGTCCCCGGTCGGGATGGGCGCTCTGGAGTACGCACTCGGGATGCTCAAGGAGGCGGGGTTCTCCGAGGTGGAGGCCCTTCGCGTCGTGCGCACGATGACCTCGTTCGTCATCGGGACCATCACCACCGAATCGCTGCGGGCCCGTGCCGCCCAGGCCGCGCTCGAGACCGGCGTGAATCCCCTGCCCGCCGACCAGTTCCCGCACCTGGCGGCCCTGGGCCCGTTGCTGCTCTCGATCGACTCGGACGCCGACTTCGAATTCGGCCTCGATCTGCTGCTCGCGGCGGTCGCCGGAACCGTCCCGAGCCGGCGGCCCTGACTCGTCGGGCATTGCGCCAAACCGCTTGACGGTGCTCCGGACGGGTGCGACGGTGGTTGGACTTACGTTGTAAGTCTAGCCCCGGGGGAGGCTGCCATGTCAGCCGCAACGACCGCACCGCGGACCCAGCTGGCCCCGCGCACCGCCAAGGGCGTGACGCGCTGGGTCGTGCGCCACGGACTGGGCCGCGCGACGATGTCCGCCGCCCTGCGTCGAGGTGAGATCTACTCCCGCCTGGTGCTGGACCCCTCGCTACGCGCGAACCCCTACCCGTTCTACGCGCAGCTCCGTGAACTCGGCCCCGTGGTGCCCGGCAAGTTCGCCGAGGCGACCGCGCACCACGACGTCGTCGACGAGGTCCTGCGTTCCCCGGACTTCCGCAGCGGCTTCCCGAACGGCATGCTGCCGCGGCCCATCCGCGCCGCCTTCGAGTGGTCGACAGAGGAAGCCGTGCTGTCCCCCATCGATCCCCCGTCGATGCTCGTCACCGATGGAGCCGGGCACGATCGGCACCGGCGCGCGGTCAGCCGCGCCTTCACCGCCCGCGCGGTGACGGATCTGACCGGCCGGGTCGAGACGATCGCCGCCGAACTGCTCGATGCCCTACCCACCGGTGCCACGACGCTCGACATCACCAAGGCCTACACCGACGAGTTGCCCGTCCTGGTCATCGCCGAGATGCTCGGGGTCCCGACCGGCATGCGCGCCACGTTCCTGACGTGGGGTCACGCGATGGCCGCCTCCCTGGACTTCGGCCGTCCCTACGCGACGCTGCGGCACACCGAGTGGGCGTTGCGGGAGCTCAACACCTGGCTCGACGGTCACCTCGCGACGCTGCGTCGCGAACCCGGGGATAACCTGCTCAGCCGCGTGATCACCGGCGCCGGCGATTCCAACGAGCCGCTCTCCGACGTCGACCTGCGCTCGATCGCCGGCCTCGTGCTCGGCGCCGGCTTCGAGACCACGGTCAACCTGCTGACCAACGGCATCGTTGCGCTGCTCGAGCACCCCGAGCAGATCGAGACGCTGCGCGCGAACCCCGCGGGGTGGCGCAACGCGGTCGAGGAGGTCCTGCGCTTCGACTCCCCGGTGCAGAACACCGTCCGGCACGCGGTCCGCGACACCGAGTTGCGTGGCGTGCAGGTCCCCGCCGGCAAGTTCGTCGCGCTCGTGCTCGGCGGCGCCAACCGGGACCCCGCGGTCTTCGCCGACCCGGACCGCTTCGACGTCGGCCGCGTCAACGCCCGCGACCACCAGTCGTTCGGCGGCGGCTCGCACTACTGCCTCGGCGCCGCGTTGGCCCGCCTCGAGGGCGAGGTCGGCCTGCGACTGCTGTTCGAGCGTTACCCGGACCTCAGGCTCGGCGGCACCCCGCGCCGTCGCCCCACCCGGATCCTGCGCGGATGGGCCGAACTCCCCCTGGCTTTGCGCACCCATGAACCCAGTCGAACCTCAGCGGGTCCCCACCTCTGAGGACCGCCTGGTCAAAGGGGGGCGCCGCACACCCGGCGCCCCCCTTTTCGGCGCGTGGGGGCGCGAAGTGGGCAACCGGCTCACAATCGGCATTTCTCAGGCGAAATCTACTCGGCTTTGGGCGAACCTTTCCCATCTCCCGAGGCATGCTGAGGCCCGCAGTACGCCGCACGCACGTCCCCTCGTCCGGGATGAGCGTCGGCCGCCGGACCTATGCACTCCCCCGCCGCGCATTGAGAAGGGACCGCGATGACCCAGGCCCCAGGACCCGGGCCCATGTCTGCGCCGCCGCGTCGTCGACGACGCTGGGCTCGCGGGATCTCCGTGGTGCTCGCCGTCGGTGCGGTGCTGGGCGTGGGCGCTGCCGCGTACTCGCGTGGCGTGAACAACGACCGCGCGACCACCCCGACCGCGAACACCCGCGCGCTGCCCTCCGCGCCTCAGACCGAGGCCGTCGCGCCCGCTACCGCGGTCCCGGCAGCGCCCGAACGCAGCGAGTCGAGCCGCTCCGACGCCGTCGCGAGCAAGGGCCCGGCGAAGGTCAAGATCGGCGAACTGCGGATGGCCTACGACGACACCGGGCTGACCAGCACCTCGCTGCCGATCACCGTGACGAACACCGGGTCGGTCACCCGCTCCTTCGACGTGACCGTGGTCGCCAAGAGCAAGGAAGGCACCAAGCTCACCCACGACACCGGGACCGCCGCGAACCTGCGCCCCGGTCAGAGCGCCCAGGTGCAGGTGCTCGAGATCATCAACCCCAAGCTCGTCGACGAACTCCAGCAGGCCACCTTCGAGGTCGGCGACATTTTCGCCTATTAGCCGGCGGCTCCGCCGCCACAGCGGGGGCTTCGCCACCCGCACCCCCTGAGGGCGAGCTCGCTAGCGCTCGCCGCCACCGTGACCCGAAGGGCCCGGCCACCGGCCGGGCCCTTCGTGATTCACCCCGGTGGGTGCACTGACTGCCCGGCGTGTCGCGGTAACGGGATCATCTCGCTCATGGACGTCCCGCGCCGCCCGTTGGCCCTGGTCGGTGCAGCAGTCGCAATCGCGCTGGTCGCCGGACCGATCATGATTGCCCGTCAGGGATCCGACAACGGCTCCCGGCTGGTGAAGTTCACCGCCGTCGAGACCGCCAGCCACTCGGCCGACAAGGCGCCCCCGGGCATCAGCCCCGGGGACAAGTTCACGCTGTCCCAGGATCTGTCGATCACGGGACGCAAGGTGGGCACCGCCAACGTCGAGTGCGGGTACCTGAAGGTCGGCACCGCCAAGCGTGCGGGGCAGCTCCGGGTCGAGTCGGTGACGGTGCGATGCAAGGGAAGCCTCGCCCTGCCCGACGGCACCGTGGAGTTCACCGGACGCAACACCTTCGCGCCCGGCTCCCCCACGTCCAGCCGCTTCGACCTGACCCAGGGCACCGGCAGCTACGCCAACGTCGCCGGTGAACTCATCGCCGACGAGCAGGGCAACGGAAAGTCCACTCTCTGGCTCGACCGCATCATCGCGGACGGCGACCGGCCCATGGCGTCACGCGCCCGCTGACGGACCGCTGACGCCCCGTCAGGAGGCCAGGTAGCCCAGCAGGTCCTGGCGGGTGATGACGCCGACCGGACGGCCGTCATCGAGGACCACGATGGCGCCGGCGTGCTCGAGTTCGTGGATAGCCACCGACACCGACTCCCCCGCCCCGACGATCGGCAGCGGCTCGGACATGTGCTCCTCGAGGCGGTCGGACAAAGCAGCGGTCCCGCCGAACAACTTGTCGAGCAGGTCCCGTTCCCCGACGGCACCTACGATCTCCGCGGCCATCACCGGCGGTTCGGCGCGCACGACGGGCATCTGCGAGACGCCGAACTCGCGGATGACGTCGATCGCCTCGCGTACGGTCTCGTTGGGATGCATGTGCACGAACTCCGGCGTCGGCCCGGACTTGCGGGCCAGGACCTCCCCGACGGTCGCATCCCCGCCGGCCGACAGGAAGCCGTAGTCGGCCATCCAGTCGTCGTTGAAGATCTTCGACAGGTAACCGCGCCCGGAGTCCGGCAGCAGGATCACGATCACGTCGTCCGGGGTGCCGCGCGCGGCGATCTGCAGGGCGGCAGCGACCGCCATGCCGCAGGAACCGCCGACCAGCAGTCCCTCCTCGCGGGCCAGACGTCGGGTCATGTCGAAGGAGTCGCCGTCGCTGATCGCGAGGATCTCGTCGGCGATGTCGCGGTCGTAGGTGGTCGGCCAGAAGTCCTCACCGACCCCCTCGACGAGGTAGGGCCGCCCGGTGCCGCCGGAGTACACCGAGCCCACCGGGTCCGCGCCTACGACCTTCACCCGTCCGTCGGACGCTTCCTTGAGGTACCGCCCGACCCCGGAGATCGTGCCGCCCGTACCCATTCCGCAGACGAAGTGTGTGATGCGCCCGTCGGTCTGGCGCCACAGCTCCGGACCCGTGGTCTCGTAATGCGAACGCGGGTTGTTCGGGTTGGAGTACTGGTCCGGTTTCCAGGCGCCCGGGCGCTCCCGGACGAGGCGGTCGGAGACCTGGTAGTACGAGCGCGGGTCCTCGGGCGCCACTGCGGTCGGGCACACCACGACCTCGGCCCCGTAGGCGCGCAGGGTGTTGATCTTGTCCGTCGAGACCTTGTCCGGGACGACGAACACGCAGCTGTAGCCGCGCTGCTGGGCCACGAGAGCCAGCCCGATCCCGGTGTTGCCACTGGTCGGTTCGACGATCGTCCCGCCCGGTTGCAACGCGCCGGACTGCTCGGCGGCGTCCACCATGCGGGTCGCGATGCGGTCTTTCACAGACCCACCGGGATTGAAGTACTCGACCTTGGCAAGTACCAGAGGAGACAAACCCTCGGTCACTGACCGAAGACGCACCAACGGCGTATTTCCAACCAGGTCCAACATGGACTCGACGTACTCCACGGCCCTGCCTCAGCTTCCGGGTCGTCGGCGGTGATCAAGATTGCGCACAAATCAACGCAAACGCCGCAAAGGCCACCCGAAGCGCGTTCTCACGTTCGCCCCAAGGCTTCGACGTTTCGTCTGCGCCAGCCTAGGACCGGAGCTACATTCGATTTCTGGGGGAGACGGTCGCCACGCCGGGGCCGTCCGATGACTTGCCTGTCCGCTCGGGGAGGTGCGTCGAAATGGCCGACGCTGTTTACCGTTCGCTCAATAGTCAGGACCTGACATGAGCGGTCTGGGTCCTGCTCGCCGACTGCTGGGCGCAGCCGCGCTCGGTGGCACCGGAATGGCGCTGACCGGTGGCGCACTGGCCGGGATTCTCGTGACCGAGGCCAAGCTGGCCCGCCGCTGGGTCGGTGTCCCGAAGACGCTGCCGCCGGCCGATGACGGCCTGTACGGCTCCGCCACCGAGAGCGACCCGTCGATCTCGTTGGTGATGATCGGTGACTCCAGCGCCGCGGGCCTGGGCGTGGAGCGCCGGGACCAGACCCCGGGCGCGCAGATCGCGCTGGGTCTGGCCGGTATCGCCGAGCGCCCGGTGAAGCTGACCGACACCGCCCTGGTCGGAGCCCGCAGCGCGGACCTGGACCGCCAGGTGACCCTCGCGCTCGCCGAGAAGCCCGACATCGCGCTGATCATGATCGGCGCCAATGACATCACCCACCGCGTCTCGCTCACCACCGCCGTGTCCCAGCTCGACGCCGCCGTGCGTCGGCTGCGCGCGGCCGGGTGCGAGGTCGTCGTCGCGACCTGCCCCGACCTCGGCACGATCGAACCCATCGCCCAGCCGCTGCGGTACCTGGCGCGGCGCTGGAGCCGTCAGCTGGCCGCCGCCCAGACGATCGTGGTCGTCGAGGCGGGCGGGCGGACGGTGTCCCTCGGTGACCTGATCGGGCCGGAGTTCTCCGCGGCTCCGCACGAGATGTTCTCCGCCGACCGCTTCCACCCCTCCGCCGCCGGCTACGCGCGGGCCGCCATGGCTGTCCTGCCGTCGGTCTGCGCCGCGCTGGGTGTCTGGCCGGTCGAGGAACTGGCTGCGGAGACCGAGGCCGCCGCAGGCATGCTGCCGGTCGCGTTCGCCGCCGTGGAGGCCGTCGAGACGCCCGGTACGGAGGTCGCGCCGGCCTCGGCCCAGGAACGTGCCGCGGGTGGCGAGCTTGTCCGCCAGGGCGGGCTGCGCGGACCGTGGGCACTGCTGCGGCACCGCCGTCGCGCCCCGCTGCCCGAACCGCGCCAGGGCGAGGCCTCCACGGCCGAGCCCAGCGCGGCCTGAGGTCAGGCCAGCGCCAACAGGGCCGCCGTCCGGCTCGCCACGACACCGAGCACGGCACCGAGGGTGCTGCGCTTGCCGTCGGGCGCCCAGACCTGGGTCGACGCATCCAGGCCTCGCGCTGCCCCGTCCAGCTCCGTCGCGGTGACCGTGAGCTGGTCGGGAAGCGCGAACGGGCCGAGGTCGGGAACCTGACGCATCGTCGGGGCCGCTGCGTCCCGGTCGTGGATTCCGGCGGCGGTGTCAGCGAGCAACTGCGCGATCCGTAGCGCCGCCTGCGCGACGCTCTCGCCGGCCGTGGCCCGGCGCAACCGGCTCTCCGGCAGGGTCCGCAGGAGGTCGGCCAATGCGTGCGCCGGCGCAGCGGCCCGCGCCTCGGAAACGCCGTCCAGCCCTCGACTCACGGCCGCTCACGATACGGCCGGAATTCTCGGCTGGAGATTAAGGCCGGAGTCTTGTGTCGCTGCTTACCATCGGGCACCCTCAAGGAACCGTCGGTGAGCCAGCGCAATCCGCGGAGGACGCGACCGGCTGACCGATCTCCAGATTGTCGATGTCGAGAGGCGGTCCCATGTCACTTCACCACTCCGAGGAGACGCATCAGAACCTGGTTGCCCGGATCCCCGGCGCAACCGGACGAAATCTCCCCGAGTGGTTCCGAGAAATCGAGGACGGCCCCGGCCTCCTACGTTTCGAGGAGAAGGTGAACTGGCTCCGCGACGAGCACGGCATCGCCCACGGGCATGCCACCGCGATCATCCACGAGTACGACCTGAAGCGGGCGCACCGCTCCTTCGAATAGTTCCTGTAAGACGTCCAGCCGCACAGAGCGAGGCCCCCGTCAATGGCGACGGGGGCCTTCGCGTTTCTCGGACGATCCGACCGCTCCCTCGGAACGATGAAAGGCCCCCGTCGATGACGGGGGCCTTTCATCACGTCCAGGCCGGTGGACCCAGGGCTTCTTCGTCAGTCGCCCCGCAGGATCGAGAGCAGGCGCAGCATCTCGAAGTACAGCCAGACGATGGTGACGGTCAGGCCGAACGCCGCGCGCCATGCCTCGATCTCGGGGGCACCCTGGCGGATGCCCGCCTCGACCATGTCGAAGTCCAGCACGAGGAACAGGCTCGCGAGCGTCACCCCGACGCCTGCGGTCAGCAGACCGAAGCCGCCGCCCCAGGCGCTGGCGCCGGAGTCGAACATGCGCAGGACCAGGTTGCCGAGCATCAGCACCATGTAGCCGATGGTCGCGCCGACCACCATCTTGGTGAAGCGCGGCGTCGCGCGTAGTCGGCCGCTCTTGTAGAGGCCCAGCATGACCGCGAAAACGATCGCGGTGCCGGCGACCGCCTGCACCGCCACGCCTTCCAGGCCCGGGCGGGAGTGTTCGATGTACTGGGAGAACGCGCCGAGGAAGATGCCCTCGACCGCGGCGTAGGCGATGATCAGCGGCGGGCTGGGGACTCGCTTGAACGAGTTCACCAGCGACAGGCCCAGACCGACCAGCATGGCCAGGATCGCCAGGCCCAGACCGACGTCAGCCGCCCACGCCAGCGCGCCGGTGATGACGGCAACGCCGAGCAGCAGCGCGGTGCGCGAGACGACATCGTCGAGCGTCATGGCGCGCGTGGACGGCGGCGGCGCCGTCTGGTCGCCATAGGGCGTGGGCCTGCGGTAGTCGATCCCACCCGGCGCGGGCGCCGGAGCCGGTGCCGGCTGGGAGGTGCCGTAGCCGTTGCGGCTGAACACATCCGAGCGGGACAGGACGGGATTACTGCTACGCATCGTGCACTCCTCCGTGCCCGCGAGCTGCGGGCGGATGACCAGGGTATTGCTGCCGGGTGGTCAGACCCCGGCACTGCTCATAACGAACGAGCACCCTGCAGTTGTTCCGGAGCGCGCTACCGGACCTGGCGAACGTCAGGTCGTCGACGGGTCGTACGCGTCTGCCGCCGCCACGAGCAGACCGGCCAGGCGGCGCGCCTCGTCGGGCAGCAGGTACGACGACAGGTCGAGGAATCGGCCGTCCTCGTCGGTGTCGGCCTGATCAGTCAGGCTCAGCACCACGTAGTGCGTCTCCTCCGGAGTGCCCGGGTCCATCGCGTGACCGCCCACAGTCAGGTAGGTCATGTGGTCGTCGCGCGGAACGAGAGCCTCGAGGTACTCCGTGGGGCTGATGATGTCGCTCACGCCTACCCACCAATCGCACCGTCGCGGGCGCTCGCATCGCGCCCGGAATGTGACGATCCTAGGCAGCAGATCGACCTCAGTGGTGTGAGCCACGCCGCGAAACCCCACGAATCACTTCAGTCACAAGATCCAGGTCGGACGCTTGCCGAGTTGTGGATCTCCATGCCGAAAGGCGCCAGAGAGTGTCTCCGGCGCCCCCGTGACGAGAAGGATCAGCTGTTGCGTTCGGTCCCCGGCTGCGCGCCGATGACGCGTTGGTGCGCGGACTCCCAGCGAGCCCAGGCAGCCTCCAGGTCGGAGGCCAGCAGGTCGATGTTCGAGAACTGCGTGTCGGCACAGACTCCGCGCTCGGCCAACCGAGTCGCGTGCGTGATGGCGCTCAGGACGTCGACGACGTCCCCGTAGGCGCGCCAGGCAGCTTCCATCTCGGCTTCTGCCTGCGGATCGATCGGCTCGGCCGCCTTGGCAATGACCGGGTCCAGATCGGGATTGGACTGCGCAGGGCTCAACTGCGCAGGAATCGCGGCACCGGCGTTCCGGCCCCACGGGCCCTCGTCCTCGTCCCGCTTACGAGGACGAATCAGAGCAACCTTCTGCGTGTACTTCGAGATCACTTTTGCCCTCCCGGACCTCGGTGAACTTCGTACACCTTGCTCCGGCTGAACGGTCCCTGTACGCGAAATTCGCGCACTGGTAGCGAATCCGTACGGGGAATCGACCAGTTTGGTGGGGGCCGAGGCGATATTTTCCGGCCGCGCGTGAGATCCCTCATTCGGCTCAACTCGTGATCGACAGCAAAACGAGCTCCGCCCGGGCACCTGAGAGCGACCCGGGCGGAGCGAGAGCGGCTTCAGCCGCAGTTACAGGTGTCCCCGCACTTGCACGGGTTGCACGAGCAGCCGGCGTCGTTCATGGCAGTCCTCCGTCACTAGAAGTTCAACTGCGACGACTATACCCCCTCCCCGTATTGAATGCCGGCGGGCACCCCCCGTAGGTCGGCCGGGGCTGCGGGAGCAATCCGGGGGGATCCCGCGTTGAACGATCAGGTCACGGACGCAGAAACGGAGCACGCGCGTCCCCGGCTCGCACACCCCGCCTGGGCATACTGGCGGCGACGGTTCGGACCGGCGGTACTCCGGTCAACTCACCTCGGAGGCATGAGCAGTGGGCAAGAAGGCACCGCAGGGTCCGGCCAGTGACCGCTCCGCGCGCGTCGCGGAGATGAAGAAGGCGCAGGCACGCAAGGAGGCCAAGCGCCGCATGGTCACCGGCGTCGCCGTCGCCGTGGCCCTGAGCCTCGGCGCGGGCATCATCGCCGTCGCGGCGCTCAAGGGCGGCAACGACGTCGACACGGACGCGGCCGGCGAGATGGCCGGGGTGAAGATCTCCACGCCGGCGTCGAAGCACGTCACCACGGAGGTCACCTACGACCCGATCCCGCCGGTGGGCGGCGACCACGACCAGGCCTGGGCCAACTGCAAGGTCTACGACGCGCCGATCCGTAACGAGAACGGTGTGCACGCCCTCGAGCACGGCGCGGTCTGGATCACCTACCGGCCCGATCTGCCGAAGTCGGACGTGGACAAACTGAAGGACCTCACGCCGAAGACCTACGGCGTGATGTCGCCCTACCCGGACCTGCCGGCGCCCGTGGTCCTGTCGGCCTGGGGCCGTCAGATGCAGATGACCGGTGCCGATGACCCGCGCATCCCGGACTTCATCAAGACCTACCGCCTCGGCAAGCAGTCGCCGGAGACCGGCGCGCAGTGCACCGGCGGTGTGGATGGGACGAGCGTGCCCGGCGCTTCGTTGTGACGACCCGGATGACCGACCCCTACCCGATCGCGGCGCCCGCGCCGCGCGGGCGGGGGGTCATCGCCGTCCTCGGTGTGCTGGTGGTGACGCTGGCCGTCGCGCTCGCGATCATGTTCGTCCGGTGGCCGGACGGCGGCGCGGTCGCGGCGCCGTCCGACGACAGTGCCGCCGCCGGCTTCGCCCGGGACATGCAGGACCACCACGCGCAGGCCGTCGAGATGTCGATGATCGTCCGCGACCGCACGCAGGACACCGACGTGCGGCGTCTCGCCTCTGACATCGCGCTCGGCCAGCAGTACCAGATCGGCTCGATGGGCGAACTGCTCCGGGTGTGGGGCCTCTCCCAGACCGGGTCGGGACCCGCCATGGCGTGGATGGGTGGCGAGCACTCCATGCCGGGGATGGACATGGCCATGCCGAGGCATGGCGACCGCGGCCGACCTCGAGCGGTTGAACAAGGAGTCGGGCCGCGCGGCCGAACTGGACTACCTGCGGCTGATGATCGCGCACCACCGCGGCGGGGTGGAGATGGCCGCAGGCGGCCTTGGCCCGTACCGACGTGCCGGCGGTCCGCGAGCTCGCGGAGAAGATGGTCTTCGCGCAGAACTCCGAGATCGACGCCATGAACGACATGATCAAGCAGCGGGGTGGACAGCCGGTCTGATCCGTCGCGAGGCCGTCACGGGCAGGAGTGCGTGCCCGTCTCGTGCGTCCGGTGCCCGGCCGGTTCGAGTTGGAACGTCGAGTGCTCGACGTCGAAGTGCCCGACCAGGCACCGCTGCAACTGACACAGCAGCGCCGCGGAATGTCCGTCGGTGAAGCATTCGTCGTCGACCACCACGTGGGCCGACAGGCTGGGCAGACCCGACGTGACCGTCCAGGCGTGCAGGTCGTGCACCTCGCGGACATGGTCGACGGACAACAGATGTGACTGCACGTCAGCCAGGTCCAGTTCCGCCGGGGTGCCCTGCAGCAGGATCCGGCCGGACTCGCGCACCAGCCGCCAGCCCGAGATCAGCATCAGCGCGACCACGAGCAATGAGGCGATCGAGTCGGCGCGGTCGAAGCCGGTGAGCAGGATGATCACGCCGGCGACCGCGGTACCGATGAAGGCGTACAGGTCGGTGAGCACGTGCTGGAACGCACCCTCGACGTTGAGGCTCGACCGGTTCGCGCGCGCGAGCACCGCGGTGGCGGCGACGTTGACCACGACCCCGATGATCGCCACGACGAGGACGCCGACGCCTTCGACGTCGGGCGGGGCGAAGAGTCGACGGACCGCCTCGACCGCGATGATCAGGCCGACGACGATCAGGGTGACTCCGTTCGCGCAGGCCGACAGGATCTCCGCCCGCTTGAGCCCGAAGGTCCACCTCGTGGTGGCCGGCCGCGCGGCCAGGCGCATCGCCCACAACGCCGCGGCGATCGAGGCGGCGTCGGTGAGCATGTGGCCCGCGTCGGCCAGCAGCACCAGCGAACCGATGGCCAGCGCGACGATGACCTCGCCGATCAGGAACCCCGTCAGCAGGAACAGCGCGATCCAGAGGTAGCGCCGGTCGGCGTCCGCGCTGACCGCGTGCGAGTGGCCCGCGTGCGAGTGGCCGGCGTGGGAATGGCCCTCGCGGCGATGCTCGGCGGGCGCGTTGTGCTCGTCCGGGCGGGTCACGTCGGCGCACAACGGCGGGCGCAGGTCCTGCTCACTCATCGGGGATCCCCTGCGTCGCGTGCCCGGCGTGCGCGAGAGCGACGTCGAGCAGCATCCGCACGTGCGAGTCGGCCAAGCGGTAGTAGCTCATCCGACCGCTGCGACGCACCTGGACGACGCGGTGCGCGCGCAGCAACCGCAACGCATGACTGACCGCGGACTCACTCATGCCCGCCGCGACCGCGAGATCGCAGACGCACAACTCCCCCGCCTCGAGCAGGCTGATCAGCAGGCGCAGCCGGTTCGGATCGGCGAGCAGACCGAACATGTCCGCAAGGTCCCCGAGTTCGGTGTCGGCAGGCAGCGCGGCGCGCACCAACTCGATGCGATCGGGGTCGACCACCCGCACATCGCACGCATCAAGCCCTGCGGCCACCGCGACTCCTCAACGTCTGAACATCTGCTCAGATGTACTGTACCGGCGCCACGACCACTGCGCACGACGTGCGTAGTGGTCGTGAATGGGTCCCGTTTGTCCTGGTTCGTGGAACCACGACGCACGACGTGCGCAAGGGTTGCAAACCTGACCGGTTTGTCCCGGTTTGTGGAACCACTACGACCGACAGGCGGCGGTTGGCGGCCGGGGCGCGCATGTACCGGCGTCGCAAGGCCCCTACGCCGCGCGGATAAGGGCGGATCGCCGCCCGCAGATGGGGCGCGGCACAGGTCAGGCGGGCTCGGCCAGGATGTCGGAGATCAGGTCGCGGAAGGTGATGCGGGTGGTGGCGCCGATGACGCGGGCGGCGACGCGGCCCTGGCGGTCGAGGATCAGGGTGCTCGGGATGGCCTTGGGCGGCAGAGTCTTACGGAACACGAGCTGCAGGCTCCCGTCGGGATCCCGGAAGCTGGGGTAGGTCACGCCGAAGCGTCGCTCGAAAGCCTCTGCGGCTCCGGCGGCGTCGTCGCGGGTGTTGATGCCGAAGAACTGGACCGGCTTGCCCTTGAGTTCCTGCCAGGCGGCCTCGAGGTCGACAGCCTCCTTGCGGCACGGCGCGCACCAGGATCCCCACACGTTGAGCAGCACAACCTTGCCGCGATGCGCGCCCACGTCGAGGGTGCCGCCGCCGACCTTCGGGCCGGCCAGGTCGATCGGGTCGCCCCGCTCGTCGGCCGGGATCGTCGTCACCGTGCCGGTCCCGCCGCGAAAACTGGTGCCGGTGTCGGCACTCGGTCCCCCGGTGCCACCGCCACAGCCGCCCAGTACGAAGGCGGAGAGGATCGACGTCGCGAGGGTCGTCGTACGGCGAGAGCGGCGAGAGCGAGGTGCGGGCACGCGGCAACGATAGACAGCGGGCGCGGGCGTCGATGTCGGCCCGCGTCGACGATCAGCGCTCGGCCGAGTGGTAGACCTTCCCGTCCTTGAGCGAGTGACCGTAGAGCTCGGTGACCGTGACGAAGACGTAGCCCCGCTTCTCCAGCTCACGCAGGATCCGCGGCACCGCCGCGACCGTGCTCGCGTGGATGTCATGCAGGAGCACGATCGAGCCCGGATGGACCTGGCCCAGCACGCGGTTGGCGACGGTCGTCGAGTTGCGGTCGCGCCAGTCCAGCGGGTCGACGCTCCAGAGCACCATCGGGTACCCGAGGTCGTCGAGCAACGACTCGACGCGGGTGTTGATCGCCCCGTACGGCGGACGCATCAACTGCGGGCGCTCACCGGTGACCTTCTTGATGGCGTCCGACGTGCGCACCATCTGCTTACGGATGTCGGTGTTGGACAGGCTCGTCAGCGACGGGTGGGACCAGCTGTGGCTGGCGATCTCGTGCCCGGCGTAGTCGATCGAGCGCACGGCCTTCGGACGCGCCTGCGACCATCTCGCCGACCATGAAGAACGTCGAGCGCGCCTTGTACCTGCGCAGGGTGTCCAGCAGCGTGGAGGTCTGCGAACCGGGTCCGTCGTCGAAGGTGATCGCGACGCACTTCTTCTTGTTGCAGTCGATGTCGCGCGGACCCTCGGGGAACGGCCACATCAGGCCGTCCGGGTGCTTGGCGGTGGCTTTCGCCCACTTCGAACTGCAGTGCCGATCCGCAGAGCTGTCGGCTGCCCTGGTGTCGACGGTGCGGTGCACCGCGACGCGGACCTCGGTCTCGGAACGGAAGTGTCCCTCGACGCGGATGGTCTCGCGCTGCGTGCTCCCGTTCGCCTTGTCCAGAACGGCGCGGGTGAACTTCAGCTGGAAGGTGCCGTCGGCGGCGATCGAGCCCGACCGGGCGAGCCCCTCGGTGTCGAAGGTCTTGCCCAGCTCGCAGCCGGCGGTCGACCGGGTCGCGTCCAGCAGCGCAGCGTCGGCCTTGAGCTTCACCCGCGAGATCGTGCGGTCCTTCGCGATCAACTCGATCGTGCCCGCGTCGGAGAGCTCGGAGATCGTCAGGTCACCGGAGAAGGTGCCGGTGCGCGGCGCGATCTTCGAGGCACCGACGGCACTGGACATCCCTGCCGCGGCCACGACGAGACTCAGCGCTCCGGCGAGCACACCACGGCGACGCAGCCGAGCACCCGGGGACAACGCGGGTCGCTTCGAGTCGACGTGTTGGCGGCGCATGAACCGTTGGACGGTCGGGCTCGATGGCCCGTTCCGTTCCCCGTATGGGCCGAACGGCTATATCTGCAAGGG
Source organism: uncultured Actinomycetota bacterium (assembly GCA_963703165.1). Classification (GTDB taxonomy): domain Bacteria; phylum Actinomycetota; class Actinomycetes; order Sporichthyales; family Sporichthyaceae; genus JBQTKD01. The sequence goes on along the minus strand of OY969798.1, from coordinate 3,734,423 downwards.
AAAACGGATGAGGAACGCACATCGACAGGAGTCTGATCCTGCCTCAGTTGTGCGGTCGTCTCCCGATCATGTTCATCGCCGTCATCGTCATCACCGTGACGTCGTCCTGGTTGAGGACCTCGCAGCGGGTGAAGATCAGGCCGCGGTCGGGCTTGGTCCGCGACGGTCGGGTCTCGGCGGTCGTGGCTCGCATCCGCACGCTGTCGCCGGGGCGGGTGGGCGCCGGCCAACGCAGCTCGTCGATGCCCGGCGAGGCCAGGCTCGCCACGTGCGAGAGATAGTGCGCGACGTAGAGCTTCATGCACAGCCCACCGGTGTGCCAGCCGCTCGCGATCAAGCCCTTGAAGGGTCCTGCGTCGGCGTAGTCGCGGTCGACGTGAATGCTCTGCGGATCGAACTGGGTCGCGTACTCGACGATGTCGGCCTCGGTGACCGTGAGATGTCCGTACTCGTAGGTCGAGCCGGCGACGTAGTCCTCGAAGTACCGATCGTCGATGGGAGCGGCGAAGTCGGGGCCGAGGGCGCGGGTGGCGGGCGGTGGAGTCATGACGTCAGCATCGCCGATCGTCCGGATCGCCCCGACGTGAGCCGGCACACGGACGAACCGTGCCGAACCCGGGCGGCTCGGCAGCGGCACCGCTCTCGGCTGGAGCATCTTCCTTGTAGACGTTGCGTGAGACCCCGACTCTCCTCGGTGACTACGCCAGGCGGTCGGGGGGCACAACGTGACGATGCGACGGACGGTTCGGACGATCGGCGTTGCCGGGGTCGGTGCGCTGATCCTGCTCAACGTTGCCCCGGCTGCTCATTCCGCCCAGCGCGCGGGGGTCGTCGACACCACCGCGATCGGGCCTGCCGCGTGCCAGTTCGTCGGCGCCCTGTGCAGCGGCGAAGCGGGCAAGGACGGCCCTCAGGGCGAGAAGGGTGACCCGGGTCCCGCCGGGCCGGCCGGAGCCGGCGGGGCAACGGGTTCGAGCGGCCCCACCGGACCGACCGGTCCCACCGGACCGACCGGCGCCACGGGCGCGCCGGGGGTCAACGGCGCAGCCGGTGCCACCGGATCGACCGGGCCCGCCGGCCCGACCGGCGCGACCGGTCCCACCGGAGCGACCGGTACCGCGGGCAACGCTCAGCTCTCGACGGTGCGGCCGTGATCTCACGACGCACGAGTCGGGTCCTGATCCTGGCCGCGGCCGGATCCACGCTCCTGGTCGGCCTGATGCCCAGCCAGGGATCGGCGCGGTCCACCGACGACAAGAACGACAATGCGAGTCCGTTCGTGTGCGACTTCTTCGGCGCCAACTGCCCCGGACCCGACGGCTCCGCCGGTCCGAAGGGCAAGCGCGGCGCCACCGGCGCGACGGGGACCCCGGGTACGGACGGCAGCATCGGCCCGACCGGGAGCCGCGGCGCCGGCGGGCCGTCCGGCACCTCCGGCCCGACCGGATCGGCCGGCACCGGCGGCGCACCAGGGGTGACCGGAGCGGCGGGCCCGAGCGGCCCGACGGGACCGAGCGGTGCCACCGGCAACAACGGGGCGATCGGACGTACCGCGCCGGGTGAACCGGCTCAGCTTGCGCGCGGCCGCTACGTGACGATCAGCGCCGGCGGGCGCCACAGCTGCGGGGTCACCGAGTCCGGTGGCCTCGAGTGCTGGGGATCCAACGACCGCGGCCAGCTCGGCGACGGCACCACGACGGACCGCACGGTGGCGGTGCCCGTCCTCGGCCTGGATCATGGGGTCAGCGCGGTCAGCGTTGGCCAGTTGCACACCTGCGCGGTCCAGGACGGCGCCGCGTTCTGCTGGGGAACGCGCCGCAACGGTCGCCTGGGCGACGGGAACGCGAAGCTGAGCAGCAGCCGCCCGGTGCCGGTCCTCGGGCTGAACAACGACGTCACCGCGATCAGCGCGGGGACCTCGCACACCTGCGCCGTACAGGACGGCGGGGCCGTGTGCTGGGGGACCAACCGCACCGGGCAGCTCGGCGACAGCACCGTCGAGGATCGGACCACGGCCGTCCCGGTCCGCGGGCTGGACATCGGTGTCACGACGATCAGTGCGGGTTACTCGCACTCCTGCGCCGTACGCGACGGCGCGGCCCTGTGCTGGGGCAACAACAGCTCCGGACAACTGGGCGCCGACGGCGACACCGCCCGGCGCACACCGGTGCCCGTCAACGGGCTCGGCCAAGGCGTCGCATCGATCAGCGCCGGGTCCGAATTCACCTGTGCCGTCCAGCAGAGCGCCGCCACATGCTGGGGATACAACGGCCGCGGACAACTCGGGGACGGCACCCGCACCGACCGCACCTCGCCGACCCCGGTGATCGGTCTGGCCGACGGCGTGACCGCCATCAGCACCGGCGTGGTCCACGCGTGCGCCGTACGCGAGAACGCGGTCCTCTGCTGGGGCCTCGGCCGACACGGCGGCGACAAGGTCCTCGCACGGTCGGTCCCGGTACCGATCAGCGGGATGAGCGACGGCGTCACCACGATCGAGGCCGGCGACCGGCACACCTGCGCCGTGCGCGCGGGCGAAGCCTCCTGCTGGGGAGGCAACGGCGAAGGGCAACTCGGCGACGGCAGCACGGAGGACCGCGTCTCTCCGGTACCGGTCCGCTGAACGACGTGATCGCCCCGACCGAGTCGGCCGGGGCGATCACAGGGCGTCAGAAACGGCGCCGGTCTACATCTTCGAGGCGGCCTTCTTGATGGCCTCACGGATCCGCGGGTAGGTCCCGCAGCGACAGACGTTGCGGATCTGGTCGAGGTCGGCGTCGCTGATCTTGCGGCCGCTCTTCTTCACGTCCTTGATCAGCGCCGTCGCAGCCATGATCTGGCCCGGCTGGCAGAACCCGCACTGGGCGACGTCCAATTCCAGCCATGCTTCCTGCACCGGGTGCAGGTCACCGGGAACGGTGTCGGCCAGTCCCTCGATCGTCGTGATCTCGTCGGTGGACTTGATGTCCTTGACCTGCACCGCACACGGGTTGAACGCCTTGCCGTTGATGTGCGAGGTGCAGGCACGGCAGACGCGGATACCGCAGCCGTACTTGGGCCCGGTGACGCCGAGGACGTCACGCAGAACCCAGAGCATGCGGACGTCGTTCTCGACGTCGACGCTGACCTTCTTGCCGTTCAGAACGAACGAGTGCTTGGACATGGGAACTCCTTTCAGGGGTGGAAGGTCAGCGGGCGAAACGAAGGCCGTTGGTGGGCGACGGCGGGTACGCCGGGATCCGGGACTTCACCGTGAAGCCCAACGGCTCGTTGAAGTTGATCGGGAACTCCGTCGGCATCTTGCCGACCGCCTTCGCGTAGGCGCAGGCCGCCGCGGCCTGCGAGACGCCGCAGCCGAGTTCACCGGCGCCGCCGGGCATCTCGACGTCGCTCGCGATGGCGAACGCGTCCACCTCGAACGGCGTGTTCCACTGCCGGGTGTAGCGGTAGTCGTCCCACGAGCCCTCGGCCGGCAGCCCGTTCTGGAAGTGCAGACCGGCGGTGAGCGCCTGCGCGATCCCGTCGATCGCACCACCCATGAGCATGGCCTCGAAGCCACTCTGGTTGATGATCGTGCCGGAGTCCGCACCGATGGTGACCTTCGTGACGCGAGGGCCGGTGTAGGCGTCCCTGATCTTGCGCTTGACCGTCTGCGGGCGGCAGTCGATCTCCATCAGGCAGACGACGCGCGCCTTGTACTCGTTGTGGATCGCAATGCCCTGGGCGGTGCCCTTGGCCATCGTGCGACCCCACTTGCCGCGCTTGGCGACCTCTTCGAGGACCTTCAGCATGCGGTCATCGCGGATGAACTTGCGCCGGAACTCCAGCCGGTCCATCCCGAACTTCTTCGCCAACTCGTCCACCATGAGCTCACGCGCAGTCGTGGTGTCGGGCGAGTACACGTTGCGCACGCTGCTGGTGTTGAAGGTGTCGAACTCGAACGCCTCGTTGAGGAAGGAGGAGTTCGGGCCGAAGTTGTAAGGCAGGTTGGTGGTCAACTCGTAGATGCCCTGAGCCACCGTCAGGTTGCCCGAGACCGGGGCACCGGGGTAGTCCGTCGCGGTCAACGATCCGGAGTAGATCTCACCGAGACCGTGGGTGTAGTCGGTGGCCACGGCGGTGTGCCGGAAGTCGAATCCGAGCACCGAGGACTTGTTGTAGAGGGCCCGCACGCGCGAGACCGCCGCCGAGTGCACCCGTCCGTGACGGGAGTCTTCGGTGCGGTGCCACATCAGGCGGACCGGCTTGCCGAACAGCTTCGAGGACTCGACGGCCTCCTGTGCGGCGTCGTGGAACAGGTGCCGTCCGAAGGACCCACCGCCGGTGGTGCAGTGCACGGTGACCTTGCTGGCGTCCAGCCCGAGGAACTCACCGAAGCGCTGCTTGGCGATGATCGGGTTCTTCAGGCTGCTCCACACCTCGGCGCTGTCCTCGCGCACGTCGGCGATGGCGTTGTTGGTCTCCATCGGCGAACCGCTGCGGAAGTTGAACATGAACTCGTGCTCGATCATCTCGGTGCCCGGAGCGGCCGGCGGGATCGGGAGCTCCACCTCACGCAGGGCCTGGGTGACCTTCTTGTTGTTCATGTCGTCGACGGTGCCTGCGCTCCACGAGATCTTCATGGCGCGGACCGCGTCGATGCACTGACCGAACGTGCGGGCGCGGACTGCGACGCCGGTGGAGATGACACCGACGTGCGTCACGCCGGGCATCTTCTTGATCTCGGATGCGTTGTTGAGCTTCTCCGGCTTCGACTGAATGGTCGGGCCGTGACAGACCATCGTCGGCAGCGCGTCCTTGACCTGCAGGTCCATCGCGTACTTCTTGCGACCGGTGACCGCGTCACGTGCGTCGACCCGCGTGACCCGCTTGCCGATCAGGTTGAACTGATCCGCGGTCTTGAGGGTGTAGTCCACCTTCTTGGTGACCGAGGAGACAGCGATCGCGGACAGGCGGCCGTAGTCCAAGCTCCTGCCGCCGGGCCCGTAGGCAACGCCTTCACGCGTGGTCACGTCCTTGACGCTGACGCCCCACTCCTTCGCGGCCGCCTCACTGAGCTGCGCGCGGGCAGTGGCGGCGAGCGAACGCAGGGTCTCCCACAGGGAGTGGATCGTGTTCGAGCCACCGGTGAGCTGGTTGTAGAGCAGCGTCGGATCCGCGTCGCGCAAGGTCACCTTCACCTTGTCCAGCGGCATGTCGAGCTCGTCGGCGATGATCATCCCGATCGAGGTCGTGATGCCCTGGCCGACCTCGGCGCGCGGCAGGTCGAAGCGGGCGATGCCGTCCGTCCCGATCTCCAGCGTCAGCAGCGGGTTGGTCGGGCGGCACGAGTCGGTGAGCAGGTCCGACAGGTCGTAGTAGTCGGTAGGGATGGACACACTGGGCACAGGGTTGACGTTCTCCCCCGCCGCTCGCATCCCCGCTGCGGGCACCGCGCGGGCGGCAGCGCCGTCCGCGCTCGCCGAGGCGTCACGGGGATTCGCGAGATCGAGGCCGGACTGCACCGCGACCGCGAAGACCGGCGCGGCGAGGATGTAACCGACGAAGAGACGTCGGGAGGTACCGGCGTTGTCCTCCTCGGTCTCGAACTGGATCTCGCCGTTCCCGACGGGTCCGTCGGTGCTGGGACTGGACGACATGAATTCCCCTTCGAGCCGGCCGTGGGCGGCAGGCATCGGCCTCGTCACATCAGAGGAAAGGCCCGAGGGGCATCTGATGACGAGGGTGGGCGACCACCCGGGCGGAGGGCCGCATGCGCGAATGACTCAGGTTCGCTCGGCCCGGGTGTACGGACTGGCCCAAAATGCCCAAACCCTCGCATGCGGCACGGACACCACCGAACGTGTGCCGCCGCAGCCCTGAACGGCTACCGCATCACCATGGCGGCTTCCGTTGACTTTTCGCGCCTGCCCAGGGTGAAACGCATTCCCGACGGGGCATCCGCTTTCAGGATCGTGCGCGCCGTCGTGCGTCCGCTCCACCCCGACAGACCCCCGACCGGGTGGGCCCCGGCGGCAGTGTGCCACAGACCCTCGATGGGGGTCCGATAGCCGGCGAGCGTACGCGTGGGACGCATCGGCCCCATCTGCCACAGCAGCATGTCGACGTGGTAGATGTTCCCGTTGTGTGAGGCGAAGTCCTCCGGGCCGCGGATGTTCGCGCCGATGATGAGGTCCTTCGTGCCCGGGGCGTAGGTCTCCAGGACGTCCAGGCACCGTTCGAGGTACTTCGGTTTCTCCGTGCGCCAGTCCCGACCCCCGGCGAGCTTCACCGGTGTCGCGATCGGATAGAGGTACAGCGAGTCACCTGTGCTGCCCGGCGGCACCAGGGAGCGGTCGAAGACCGTGGGGGTCCACACCGTGACGGGCGGTCGTTCGGGCAGTTCGCCGGCCATCGCCTGGCGGGTGGCGGCCTTGACGTCGTCGATGTTGCTCAGCATCGCCTGCGCGACGACGGCCTCATTTCCGTTGCCGTGCCGAGGAAATTGCGGACGCCCACGCAGCGCGATGTCCACCTTGAAGCACCCGAGGTTGTGCCCGCCGACCTGCAGACCGTTCAACTCGCCGCGCACCGTCGCGGGCAGGTGTGCGGGGTCGACGAGCTTGGTGAGCAACGTGACCGGGTCGAGTGCACCGACGATGTGGTCGGCGTGCAGGGTCTCGCCGGAGCACAGGACCACGGACTGTGCCCGGTTGTTCCGGACGACGATCTCGCGGACGGCCGCATTCGTCCGGACCTCGCCGCCGTGCTCACGCACGCAGGCCACCAACGCCGTGGTGAACGAACCGCTGCCGCCCACCGGCCGACGGAGTCCCCACCGGTGCTGGATGGGAATGAGGCTGAGCCCGAGCCCCGGGGTGTCGATCGGGGTGATGGTGAAGGAGGTGTAGGCGATGATCGCCGACTTGAGCTCCGCGCTCTCGAACCATTCGTCCAGCACCGCCGCCGGCGAGGACATGAGAATGCGCACCGCGGCGGCCAGACTGCGTCGGCTGCGTGCCGCACGGCGCAGGATGGTCAGGACGTCGACCGCCCGAAGCGACGTCGGATGCCCCATCAGATATGGCGTCAGGACCGCGACCGCGTCGGCGAGCGCGGTCGAGAACTCGCGGTACCGCTCCGCGTCGCGACGGGAGAACCGCGCGATCTCGGCACAGGCGCGGTCCAGGTCGCGCCACAACGGAAGACACGCCCCGTCGGGGCCGAGGTAGCCGGCCAACGGGTCGATGTCGATGTAGCGGAGGCCGTGCCGGGACAGCCGCAACTCGTCGACGACCGAAGGACCGATGTTGGTGAAGATGTGGTCGATGCCGCCGGTGTTCATCAAGAACCCGGGAGCCTCGGGCACCGTGGCTTCGGTCGTGCAGTAACCGCCCGCCGTCGCCAGGGACTCCAGGACGATCACCCGCTTGCCCGCCCGGGCGAGGTAGGCCGCGCAGGTCAGCCCGTTATGGCCGCCGCCGACGACGATCGTGTCGAATCTTCCGCGCCGCTCCCCCTGCTCGGCAGCCGATCCCACGCGCTCCTCGATCGTTGTCATGTGCGCTGCCCTCCGGTTGAAGCACCATTCGTGCGGTCCGACCAAAGTGCGTCACCCGGATCACGGTTGACATCCGCTCAAATGCCCAGAGTTGTTGCCAGGGATTGTTCAATTCGGACAAATAAGCGATGCTCCCTGGATGACGTCGAGCAGTCCGCTGCGCAGCGCGCTGGTGCGTCAGTTGGCTGCCCGGTCGACCCAGATCGCCGACTCCCTCACCGACGTCGTCGAGCAGCGGGTCGAGGGCCTCGGTGGCGACGACGTGGAGCACAAGTGGGTGCGCTCCTCGGCGCAGACGAACATCGAATTGCTGCTGCAGGTCATGGAACATCCCGACGATCTGGCCCGGGTCGTCCCACCGCTCGGCGGGGTCGCACTGGTCCGGCGGATCGCTCAGCACGATGTGCCGTTCTTCGAGATCGTGCGCGGTTACCAGCACGCCGAGAGCTACTGGGTCCAGCAGTGCGTGCGGGAACTCGCGACGCTGACCACCGACCTCGACGAGCTCGTCACGGAGACCGTCGCGATCGCGGGCCTCGTGCGCACCTACATCGACGTCGTGTGTCGCGGCCTCTCGGTCGAGTACGAGCTCGAGCGGGAGCGGTGGCGACACCAGGACGACGCGGGGCGCATGGCGGTGGTCGCCGGACTCCTCAGCGGGGACGCAATCGCGGCCGAAGCGGAGGCCGCGCTGGACTATCGGCTCGGCCGACGTCACCTCGCCGCCGTCGTCTGGTTGGCCGGACGACCGGAACGGGGCGAACATCCCGCGGAGCTCCAGCACGTCGCAACGGAACTGGGCCGTCTGGCTCGGTGCCGGGACCGGCCGTTGGTGGTGGCACGCGACCACACGACCGTCTGGGTGTGGTTGCCCCTCACCGGCCGGACCCGCCTGGACCTCGCGCTGATCGCCGAGGCACTCCCTGCCGGTGAGGAGCGAATTCGCATCTCTGTCGGCGAACCCGCCTCCGGGGCCGAGGGATTCGCCGCCTCGCACCATCAGGCCCAGACCGCCTACGAGGTCGGCCTGACGGCGAGCGGCGAGGTGGGCTCGGTGTTCCCCTACCGCGAGGTCTCGAGCTTGGCGTTCCTCTGCGCCGATCTCCCCCGCACCCGCGCCTGGGTGACGGAGACCCTCGGCCCGCTCGCCGCGGGCGGCAGCCGGGAACTGGAACTACGCCGGACGCTACGGACCTATCTCGCGGCGAACTGCAGCACCACCGCCGCCGCCCGCCTGATGAACTGTCACAAGAACACGATCCAGTACCGCATCCGCTCGGTCGAACGTCTTCTCGGCGCCGGCGTCGAGGACGCCGGAATCGACCTCGACCTCGCGTTGCTCGCCTGCCATTGGCTCGGCGAAGCGGTCGCGCCTCGCGCCACATGAGCACTCATGGAGAACCCCGGCCCTCCGCGAGACGTAGTTCAACCACAGAGGCAGGCGGTCGGTCACCTTGAGGGGACAGGCCAGGCGGATCAGGTCCGCGATTGCGCGCACGACGTACGGTCGGCGTTGCTCGGACGGGAGTAGCGTGATGTCTCCCATCGGCCCAGAGAGGGCGTCGCGTCATGGCATCGGAATCCGCCGAACCGCTCCAAGGTGAGATCGTGTCCGCATCCGCCGGCGGTGGGCACGCACCACCGGGGTCGGGGTCCTCCCCCCTGTCCGGACTGAGGCGGTCGATCCTCGAGGAACGATCCGGGGCGTTCTGGGTCGGGACCACGTTCGGGGCCCTGCTGGCCATCGCGACCACGCTGTTGATCGTGCAGAACAGTGAATCCGCAAGCCTGGACTGGCTGTGGCTCGATTTCGATGCTCCACTGTGGTTGCTGTTGTTCCTCTCCGCTGTCTCCGGCGCGATCCTGTCGCAGCTGACCCCGCCGATCTGGCGCAGGGTTCGGGCGCGCAAAGCGGTCGAGAACGGCGGACGAGGTCGACGGGGAGCCGGCTGAGCGGCAGGCCAGGAACGGGTCCGGGCGTCCAGCAGCGCCGGTGCTCGCTGGGCTCGGACCGATTCTGAGTTGGCGTCAGCTCACGTCGGGGTCGAGCGGGCTGTCACAGCGCGCCCAGGGCACACGTCGACAGCGGCCTGCGGGCATGACGGCCAAGCCGCGCAACCGGCGGGCACTGATCCTGACGGCGGCCGCCGACCTGTTCCATCGCAACGGATGCCACCGGATGAGCACCGCTGACATCGCGGACGAGCTCCTCGCCTCGGTGACCGGCGGCCGGGTTCCCGCCGCGAGGCTCTGGTCGACGCCGACTGTTCGCGGGTGACGGCTTTGCGCTAGTGACGATGGAAGACATCGGCGCTGCGGTAGGAATCGCCGGACCCAGCATCTACAACCACTCCACCGGCGAGCTGGAGATCCTCGACTCCGCCATCACGCGCGGCACTCAGTGGCTCCGATTCTTCGTCACGCAGGTCCTGAGCTCGGCGCGCACACCTCGGGAAGCTCTGGAGGCTCTGATTCGCGGCTACGTCAGTGTCGCGGCGCCGAACAGCGCTCTGGTCGAAGTGTTGATCGCCGAGACCCACCCCCTGCCTGACGCCGGCCGCCACGCGGGGCGCCGAGCCCAGCACGATTCGTCTCGGATTGGATCCGGTTACTGAGCCACGACCGGCCGGACGGCGACCCCACAGAACTTGCCGTGGTGCAAGCCGAACTCACGCTTATCGACACACATCGCGCGGACTCCGTCCCCTGACCGAATACCCGCAGCTGGTCGATCGCATCGTCAGCATCTGCTCCACCATCCAGCGGCGCGCTGCAGCCGTGAGCGGGTGGCGTACACCTTCGGCCGTAGGGCAGCGGCCTCACGACTTCTTGGCCTTCTGGGCTAGCGTCGATTCACTTACTGCCTCACACTAAGTGAATCTTTCCTAGTCTTGGAGTCGTCGCCATGAACATCACCCAGCACCTGCACCGCAACGCGTTGCACTCCCCCGACAGCGAGTCGACGATCTTCGGCGACCGTGCCCGGACTTGGGCGAGACGAAGGAGCGAGTCGCCTCGCTTGGCCGGCGCGCTCCGCTCGGTCGGTGTCAGCTCGGACGACAGCGTGGCGATCCTGTCGCTCAACTCCGACCGCTACGTCGAGTACTTGTTCGCGGTGCCCTGGGCGGACGCGGTGGTCACGCCGGTCAACATCCGCTGGAGCGTCGGGGAGATCGCCTACTCACTGCTGGATTCCGGCACCACCGTGCTGTTCGTCGACGACGCCTTCGCCCCCATGCTGCCCGCTCTGCGCGAACAAGTGCCGGGGTTGAGCATCGTCGTGCACTGCGGCGACGGGCCCACCCCCGAGGGCGCACTGGACTACGAGCGCCTGATCGCGGAGCACGAGCCCACCGAGGATGCCCGCCGCTCGGGCGAGAGTTTGGCGGGGATCTTCTACACCGGCGGCACGACCGGGCACCCCAAGGGCGTCATGCTCAGCCACGCCAACCTGTTGGTCTCCGCGATGGCGGCAGCGGCCGCCGGTGAATTCCTCGAGCCCGAGGGACGCACCTTGCACGCGGCACCGATGTTCCACCTCGCCGACCTGTTCAGCGTGCTTGTCCGCAACATCCTCGGCGGCACCCACGTCGTCGTGTCGTTCTTCGAGCCGGCCGCGGTCGCCCAGGCGATCGAGAAGCATCAGGTGACCGACACCCTGATGGTGCCGACCATGATCCAGATGCTCATCGATGCCCCCGGCGCCGGCAGCGCCGACTTCAGCAGCCTGCAGCGCATGATCTACGGCGCCTCCCCGATCAGCGACGCCCTCCTCGAGCGCGCCGCCGTGGCGTTGCCCGGCGTTCGGTTCATCCAGGCGTACGGGATGACCGAACTGTCGCCGATGGCCACCTACCTGCTGCCGGCAGAACATGCCGATCCGGTCCTGCGCCGCTCTGCCGGCCGGGCGGGTCCCAACGTCGAGGTCCGCATCGTCGACGCCGACGACAACGAGGTCGCGTCCGGCGTGGTGGGCGAGGTCGTCGTGCGCGGCGCCAACGTCATGCTCGGCTACTGGAACAAGCCCGCGGAGACGGCCGAGGCGCTGCGCGGCGGCTGGATGCACACCGGCGACGGCGGCTACATGGACGAGCGCGGCTACGTGTTCCTCGTCGACCGACTCAAGGACATGATCGTCAGCGGCGGCGAGAACGTGTACTCGGCCGAGGTGGAGAACGCGCTCGCGACCCACCCCGCGATCGCCCAATGCGCCGTCATCGGGGTGCCTGACCCGGAGTTCGGCGAGCGGGTGCACGCCGTGCTGGTCCTACGCCCCGGCGCCACCGTCACCCACGAGGAGTTGCGGGCGCACTGCAAGACCCTCATCGCCGGCTACAAGACCCCGCGCTCCAGCGAGATCGTCGAAGCGATGCCGCTCTCCGGCGCGGGGAAGATCCTCAAGCGTGAGTTGCGGGCACAGCACTGGCCTGCCGACGGCCGGGCCATCGGATGAGCGGCGAAGGGGTCGTCGCGGTCAGCCGCGCGCGTTCGATCTGTAGGTGGTGGGGTTCTGCCCGTAACGAGCAGCGAAGGACCGGCTGAACAAGGCAACGGTCGAGAAGCCATATCGCGCGGCGATCTGATGCACCGGCACCGTGGAGGAACCCGCGGCGATCAAGGCGCGTCGAGCCGCTTCGAGCCGCCGGTCCTTGATCCAGGCAGCCACCGTCAGGCCGTGATGTGCGAACAAGCGGTGCAGCGTGCGCGCCGACATGAAGAACTCGTTCGCGATGAGCGTCGGCGACAGTGCCGGATCGGTGAGGTGCTGCTCGATGAAGGTCTGGATCTCGCGCAACCGGCGACGACCGGCGTCGGTGTCCGCTGACTCGCGGGACACTTCGCCGGCTGCGATCACGGCCAGCTCCGCAATCTCGCTCGCGAAGCGTGCAGCGCCTTCCGTCGACACCCCTGTGTCGACCCGCAGGAGCCCCCGGAGCAAGGGGGACACCATGCTGCCGACACCTGTCGTCCCGGGCACCGTGGAGGCGGTCAGCGCCCGCAGCTCCGATTCGGAGAACACCACCGAGTCGCGGGGCCAGGTGAAGACGAAGATCCGCCAGTCTCCCGTCAGCGCCCAGGAGAACGGCCGCGACGTCTCGTAGATCGCGAAGGAGCCGTCGGAGACGGCGCACCTCCGGCCGTCCTGCTCCAGGTAACCGGTGCCGCGATCGACCAGGCCGAGAGAGAAGAGTTCGCAGTCGCCGGTAGCGGCCATGCGCTTGGTGCGGGTGAAGATCTGCGGACTCGAGGACACCGCGGATGCCTGGAGGTGCCCCAGGTGGCGGGTACGGATGACCCCGGCCATGTCCGTCGAACTCTGCTGCGCTATCTGGAGCGCGACGAAGCGCTGCCGGATCACGTCCGACCACTCGTCGAGCGAGCTCCCTCGCTCGACAAGGATTTCAGCTGTCTTCTCGCTTGCATCCATCTGAGTTCACGTTGTCCCGGCGCTGACGCATCGTGGACATTCATCGTGTGTGGGGCGCGCCACCTTGTCAACGCGGCAGCCCTTGCCTCGTGGGACCCGTACGGAGGCTGAACGTTGTCGCGGGTGGACAACGAGGTGACGCGCAGAGACATCCCGGGCCCGTGGAGCCGACCTAGCGTGGCGCTCGATTCCTTCAGACCTCGAGCGCAGGAGACATTCGATGACACAGGCGTCGATCGACCCGACAACTCAACTCACGACAGGCGGCGGTCCGTCGGCGGCGCAATGGGCGCCGTGCGAGTGGGACGATCCGATCCACGGTCACCAGGCGATCGGAGAGTTCGGCGTGATCCGCGCCGGCGGCACGATGGGTACCCACGTCGCCGGTTACTGGCGGTCCGCTGCCGGACTGCCCGGCTGCAACGCTGACGGCTCCTGCCGGATGCCCTACTCCGCCCCCGACGGCGACGAAACCATCGTTGTGCTCGAGGGCGAGGCGACGATCACAGTCACCGCGACCGGGAGGACGCACAAGCTGACCCCGGGTTCCATCCTCTGCCACCCGAAGAACGTGGACCTGGTCTGGGACATCAAGGGCCCGACCTTCAGCCGTTTCACCACGCTGTGGGACAGCCCGAAGGGAGCCACGCCGATGAGCGACGTGATCATCGGAAGCATCCACGACAACCCCGCGGAATGGACGGCCTACGAGTGGGACGAGCCCGTCGAGGGTCACCAGGTCGCAGGAGAGCTGTACTTCGTGCGCGGCACCGGTTCCACCGGGACGCTGCTCACCGGAATCTGGCGGTGTGGTCCCGGCGTCGCCGGTACCGGCCCGCACGGCGGCCTGAGCGTCCCGTACACCTCGCCGCTGGGTGACGAGACCGAGCTCCTGCTCGAGGGTCGCGTGAGCGTGCGCGACGACGTCACGGGCGAGGAAGCCGAGTTCGGGCCCGGCGACATCATGGGGTGCTCCTCCGGTAACCACGTGACCTGGACAGCGCTGACCCCCGTGAAGAAGCTCTGGGTGATCACTCACGAGCAGCTGCCGGAGGGCTAGTCGTTCCCGGACGGGGCCCCTCGCGAGCGCGAACTGACGATTAGTCAGTCGCTGCGGGCGGGCCCCGTCCCGAGTCTGCGCGAATTGCAGCGATCCCACCGGTGGACGTTCGTGCGTGTCCCCCGCCTCACCATTCAAGGCTCCCCCACCAGCCCTTGCCCGGTCCGAGCGCCGATGCCCGCCGCGCTCAGAGACGAGGCCTCTCCCGGTTACAAGGAGATCGAGTGAATTCTCATCCGACCATCATGAAATGCATCCCGGTAGTTGTATCGGCAGCGCTTGTACTCGCGGCCTGCGGCAGCGACGGGACCAGCTCGGACGTCGCTCAACAGCCGGCGGACGCACCTGCGGCCTCCGCGAGCGTCGATGCCCCGGCTCGAGTTGCCGGCGCTGAGAAGGCAGCGGCGCCGGCGGAGAAGGCCGCGACCAAAGCTGCAGCCGCACCGGGATCATCGCCTGCGCGCACCTCTTCGGGTGGAGCGGCCGCACGATCCGAAGACACTGAGCAGCCCATCACCGCGTCGAAGGTTCGGACGGCGAAGGCGGCCATACCGGTCAAGACCGGCGGGGCGGCGAGTTCAAGCAAGTCCCGGACCACGCTCATCCCGTTCGAAACCGCGGAGCAACGGGCCGCGAGTGACAAGGTTGCCGAGACCAGGAACGGCGCCACCGACGTCGGCATCACGAAGAACTCGATCAAGCTGGGATCGATCAACATGCACGGCGTGGCGCTGGGCAACGTCCTGACCCGCCCGCAGGCGATCTCGAACATGGCGACAGCCACCGCCATCAACGACCGCGGTGGTGTGCTCGGCCGGCAGCTGAGTATCACCGACTGCGACGACGGGCCGGGCGAGGTCTCGCGCGCGAAGGCCTGCGTCAAGAAGCTCGTGAATCAGGACAAGATCTTCTCGCTCATCACGGGTATCGACTGGGCCACGGCGTCGATGCACGACGATCTCGCCCAGCACAAGCTGCCCTACGTCGGTGCGTGGGCGTACTCGCAGACCGAGTGGCAGGACCCGTACATGTTCCCGACGCACATGTCGATGATCCACGAGGCGATGGCGGGAGCCCACTGGGCGAGCAACGTCGTCAAGCCGACGACCTACGCCCTGATCTGTCTGACCTCACCGGAGATGCAGTTGGCCTGCAGCGAGGTGAAGAAGATCATGGATGCCTCGGGCAGCAAGCTCGTCAAGAAGGCCGACATCTCCATCTCCGAGGTCTCGATGTCCTCGTTCGTGCTGGCCATGCGTGCGGCTGCGCCCGAACACATCATCCACTACGTCATCAACCCGGCGACCATGGCGAAGTTCATGGTTGAGTCCGGTCAGCAGAACTACTACCCGCCGAAGGGCATCTCCGGGAACCACTTGGCCACCGAGGTGCTGGGGTCGATCTTCGGTAAGCACCCCGCGGGTCGGTACTGGACCAACACCACCTACAAGCTCTGGGGTCCGGAGCTCATGGCGATTGTGGACAAGTACGGTCGCGGCGCCAAAGGCCAGGTGCACCACATCATGCAAGCGGGTTACGTGGCGATCAATGTCTTCGCGGAGGCGGCCAAGCAGGTCGGGCCCAACCTGACCCGGGAACGGCTGATGGCGCAACTCGGCAACGGAACGGTGTGGAAGTCCGACGCCTCGCTCGACCAGCAGTGGTCGTGGAACAAGGAAGAGCGGTTCGGGAGCGCTTGGAGCCCGCGCAACGGACAGGGCAGGGAGTTCATGTACAAGTACGAGAGCTCCAACACCGTTGCCAACCCCGATGCGTCCCCGAGTGGGTTCGCTCCGGACCCGGACCAGTTCGTCATCTACACCTACAAGTGACGTAGGCGGTTCCGCACGGCATCGTGCCTCGGCCATCTTCGGATGACCGGGGCACTGCGCTGCGGCGACCGCTCCCCTCGAGGCATGTCGTTCCCTCGAGGCGTCACCCGACCTACTCGTAACGGAGGGCGTCGATGGGGCGCAGGTCGGCGGCGCGGCTGGCCGGGTAGAGCCCGAATACCAGCCCGGTCATGAGGGAGACGCCCAGCGCCAGGTAGACCGAGTAGGGCGCGATGAGCGGCTCCACGCCGGCGATCTCGAACTGGACGGCGCCGAAGCCGGCGGCCACTCCCAGCACGCCGCCGGCCAAGGACAGGAACATCGCCTCGCCGAGGAACTGGCCGACGATGTCCCGCCGGTCCGCGCCGATCGCCTTACGGATACCGATCTCACGGGTTCGTTCGGTCACCGAGACCAACATGATGTTCATGACGCCGATGCCGCCGACGAGCAACGAGATCCCGGCGACGGCCGCGAGCAGGATGGTCAACGTCTTGTTCGAGTCCGCCGACGCGGACAGGACGGACGAGGCGTTGAAGACGATGAAGTCGGCGTTCAGCAACGTCACGCCATGCCGCTGGGCCAACAACGCAGTCGTCTGACCCTGCACCGCCTGGACCAGATCCGGGGTCTTCGCACTGACCGCGATGCCGTTGACCGGTCCCAGCCCGAGCGGGGAGTAGCCGTACAGCGCGTCGTTCACCGCGGTACCGACCGCCAGGACCCGGTCGTCGAGGTCGCGCTGACCGCTGTAGCCCTTCGCGCCCATGATGCCCACGACTGTGAAGCCCGATCCGTTGATCCGGACCTCCTGCCCGACCAACTGGTTGGGATCCTGCCCGCCGAGATTGCTGGCGACCGTCGTCCCGATCAGGATCTTGCGGGCGTGCGCCGTGTAGTCGGCGTCGGTGAACGGTGCGCCGGCGGTGACGGTGGTCTCGTCGATGTCCAGGAAGGCCGGCGTCGTGCCGATCAGCAGCTGCGCGGTGTGCGACGCGCTTGCGTATTGCATCGTCACCCCCCGCATCACCGAGCCCGGGGCGACGTTGCCGACGTCGGGCAGGCGCCCAATGGCCTCGGCGTCCTCGTAGGTCAGGACCGAACCGCGGGTCTGGGTACCGGTGACCGACGGCGCGGGGATGCCCATCGCTCGACGCATCTGAGCCGCCAGACCGGTGCCGCTACCGCCGGTCGGGGCGTCGGGCAGGACGTAAAGGGTGTTCGAACCCAGCCGACTGATCGACTCCTGCACATCGCGCGACGATCCGGTACCCACCGCGACCAGCGTGATCACCGAGGCGACGCCGATCAGAATCATGAGCGTGGTCAGCAGCGAACGCATCTTGTTCGCGAGGATGCCGCGCACTGCGAACCGGAGGCTCTCCGCGGTTCTCACAACGTCCACCTCCGGCCCGGACTGCGGAGCGGGTCGCGTGGTCGCGCTCGCTCAGCATGATCGTTCTGCCAGGAATCGTGACATAACGGCGTGTCAGGGACGGAACCGGACCTGCACTCCCCCGTTGGGGGCGCGGTGAGGCCGGGTCAGAGTTCTGGTGCCCGGGACGGGATTTGATCCCGTACTCCCTCTCGGGGAGCGAGGTTCAACTTCGACAGGCGGCGTTCAACGTGCCCGCCGAAGTACGTTTTCACAGGTCAGCGAGGTGGCGGCCGAGGGCAGTTGGGAGCGGACCGGGGCGAACTGCAACCACAACTGCAACCACGACCGCCTAATTCTGACGGTTGATCACTCGGGCATCAGACGGTTGATCACTCGGGCATCAGGATGAAAGCCGGGGCGAACGATCCTGCAGTCGCGCCGCCCCACGGTCGCGACGGTGCCCAGGCCGAGTCGCTCGGCGAGGGCGGCCACGGCCGCGTCCAGGGTGCCCAGTGGCAGGTTGGCGTAGGTCCGAACCAGCTCGGCCATCCGCGGGATGTCCTGTTCGCGGCCGAGCTCAAGGCGATTCCGAAGCGTCCGCCCGGTGCCAGAGCGTCGGGGCAGAGTGACTGTCGTCGGCATCGGCGAGTGTGTGGAGCACACCGGTGCCGACCACGTCGGTCACGACTGCGATCAATTCTGCACCAGGCTGGGCCAGCCACCCGTGGCTGGTTCGGCCAGCGCGGCCCGTACTGCCGCGCGCCAGTCACCGATCGGTGCGAAGCCGAGTACAGACGCGGCGCGGTCGTCCGGGCAGTGCCAGTCCCGGGCGAGGTGCACGGTGGAGCGGGTGAGGAACGGTGCCGGGCCCGGGGTGATCGGGTTGGTCATTTCGCAGATCCTCGCGAGCACATCGGCCGCGGCGTAGGGAACGCTGAATCGAGGCGGCGGCACCCCGATCTCGCTCGCGATCAAACCGATGACCTCGCGTGCGGTGGGGAACTCCGGACCGCAGATCGCGAAGGCATCGAAGTGCTCTGTCAGGTCGGCGCCCACGGCGCAGACGAACGCGGCCCCCAGGTCCGCACCGGTGATCAGCGGAAAGCGCGCCCTGCCGCCGGCCAGCCATGGCACGACGCGGGTCCGCAGCCGCGGCGCAAGGGCCGGGATCAGCCCGATGCGATTGCCGGGCCCGACGAAGTGCCCGAGGCGCAGACTCACCATGCGCGTGGCCGCAGTTGCCCGCGCCCGCATCTGCCGTTCGAGGTCGATGAGCAGATCCAGGTGGGGCCAGAACGGCGCGGGGCGCGGTTCTCGATCGCGGTCCGCGACGGTATGGGTCGGCCTCGGAGCCCCGGCCGCGACGGTGCTCGCCAGCAGGAACCGCTGCACGCCTGCCGTGCGGCACTGCTCCAGCAGATCGATCGACGGCCGGTGGAAGCGCTCCCGCTCCCGGTCGCGGTGCCCCCAGAACGCCGCCCACGTACCGGCGTGGCAGACGACGTCGATTCCGTCGACGACGTCGTGGCGGTAGGCGGCGTCGGTCAGGTCGCCGGGGCGGACCTCGCCGGCGAACGAGGAGGGCAGGCGGTCCGGCGCTCGGCAGGCGGCGATCGCCGTGAACCCGGGGGCCGCGCCCAGCGCTTTCAGGACGTGCCCGCCGAGGAACCCGGTGGCCCCGGTTACCAGAACGCGCGTCATCGCTTCCCCATCAGCCGCGCGTGGCTGCGGGCAGAGGAACGTCCACGTCCAAGCCGTCGGGGTCGATCGCCGTCATCCAGGAGTCCAACTCGGTCCCGGCGAGACGATTCAGGTAGTTGCGCAGGATGTTCACCGCCACCTCGCCCAGCACAGACACGATCTCGGCATCCGACCAGCCCGCGTCCCGGGCGGCGGCAAGGATCTCGTCGTCGACCGCGCCCCGATGCTCCAGTGCGGCTCGGGCGAAGGTGAGCGCCGCCTGCTCCTTGGGGTCGGGAGACTGGAATCGTCGGGCCAAGGCGGCTCGCTCCTCGTCCAGCCCGCCCCAGGTCCTGCCGACCGCGGTGTGGGCGGGCAGGCAGTACGCGCACCCGTTGAACTGGGCGCTGCCGATCGCGATCTGCTCGCGCAAGCCGTTGGGCAGACCGCTGTCGTCGAGAGCGAGCATGAGATCGAGGTGCCCCCGGCTCAGGGCGGGCGAGGTAGCCAGCGAGCGAAAGAAGTTCGGCACCATGCCGAAGCGCTTCTCGATCACGTCGAAAACGCCGCGGTTCACGGGATCGGCACCGTGGACGTCCACGAGCTGCATACGGGGCACAGCGACCTCCGGTTCAGGGGTGAGACTTGCCTTTATGAGTGGTTCGACTCCGATGTGCGGCGATTATGGAGTAGTCTCACTCCCATGGCAACCGGAGGCACGGCTTCGTCCGAGGCCGAGGCGCGCCCGCGCCGCGGACGACCGCCGGCCTTCGATCGCTCCGTCGCGTTGGACCGCCTGCTGACACTGTTCCGCCGGCAGGGCTACGACGCGGCCACGCAGGAGGCGATGCTCGAAGCCACCGGCCTGTCCTCCTCCAGCCTGTATCGGACCTTCGGCACCAAGCACGACACATTCCTGGCCGCCCTGACTCGCTATCTGGAGTTGACCGACGCCATCCTCTGTCCCCTGGAGAAGGGCACAGCGGGCCGCGCCGACCTCGAGGGATTTCTCGACAGGGTGCAGGCGCAGTTCGCGCCGGGCGATGCGCCGGCCGGCTGCCTGGTGGTCACCACATTGTGCGATCGGATCAACGACGACCCGGACGTCGCACAACTGACGCAGCGTCACCTTCTCCGGATGGAAGCCGCGATCCGGGGGACCGTCGCTCGGGCCCGTCGGCGGGGCGAGGCTCTGCCGTTGCGAGCCGACGAGCTCGCTTCGGCGATCCTTGCAGGCGTACTCGGAGCCACGGCGCGCGCAACCGCCGACCCGGAGGGTGCCGAGCGCATGCTCGGTGGGGTGCGGGCGCTGGTGCGCAAGATCGGCTGACGCCCACGGCGCGCGGTCGCGAGCTGCTGCACATCAACGACAGGTACAGCGCCGATATCGCCGAGGCGATGCTGCGCCGCCAACAGGCCGCCGCGATCGTGGCGGGGCGCGCGAAGATCGTCGAGGACGCCGTCGGCATGGTGCGCATGGCCCTGCAACAGCTCTCCGAGGGTGAAGGCGCCTCGGCGGTGAACCTGGACGGTGAGCGCCGCGCAGCGTTCGCCGCGAACCTGATGACCGTGATCGCCAGCGACGCACCGACCAGTCCGATCGTCAACGTCGGGGCCGACAGCTACCGGTAAGCCTCCGACCGCCGGGCGAGCGGCTCACCGATCGGGCGATTCTCCCCGACCGATGACGTGTGCGAATGACGGCAGTCCGCGCGCCGGGCTGAACGGCAGCCGGCGCACCACAACTCGCTCGAATCCGGCGCTGGACAGCGCGGCCACTGGTTCTCGATTGGGATGGCAGCCCCCGGCCAGCCGGGACCAACACGGCGTCAGCGCGTCTTCCACGCGGGCGATCAGCGGGCGCGCTGAGCGGATGTGCTCGTAGAAGCGGACCTCACCGCCAGGCCGCAGCACGCGCAACGCCTCATCGATCGCCGAGGTCAGATTCGGGACGCAGCACAGCACCAGAGAGAACACGACCGCGTCGCACTCCCCATCGCCCACCGGCAGGTGATCCGCGACCCCCTCGCGGATCTGGACCGCTACCGGGGCATGAGCCGCCGCATTCCATGCGAAGGACCGCAGCCTCGGATCCGGTTCGACGGCGATCAAGCGCTCCACGCCCGCCGGGTAGTACCGAAACGTCGGGCCGGGACCGGCACCTACCTCGCACACCGTGCCGGCGAGCCCCGCCAACAGTTCGCGCCGAGGTCCGCCACCGCCGCGTCCGGCGGCTCGCGCTGCGGCCCCGAGGCAGACCCGCGCGACACCTTCCCGCGGGGGGTTCACACGGCGAGCCCGATCGCGCGGGCCTGCTCCCGGCCTTCGGGCGTGATCTTCTCGGGCGACCAGGGCGGCATCCACACCCAGGTGATCGCATGGTCGGGCACCAGCCCGTCCAGCACCTGGAACACCTGGCCCTCGATTTCGTCCGTGAGCGGGCAGGCAGCAGAGGTCAGCGTGATGTCGAGCAGTGCGATCCCGTTCTCGAGCTGCACGCCGTAGACCAGTCCGAGGTCGACGATGTTGATCCCCAGCTCGGGGTCGATCACGTCGTGCAGCGCCTCCCACACCTGACCTGGCGTCACTTCACCGTCAGGCATCGGATCTCTCCCGATCGAGCGGCAGCCGGAATGTTTCCGGGTCGAGCTTGGGATCCACCGTGCGCAACGAGTTCAAGATCTCCGCGGCATGTCGCGCACACAGCTGCCACCCGGTGCCGGGGGCATCCAGGCGGCGCAGATGCAGACTGCTGCGCCGCGTCAACGACACCGCGCACCGGGCACACGCCCGCTCCCTGGGTTCACCCAGTTCGGCCGACCACGGGCCCCAGCACTGCCAGCAGAGCATGCCCGCGTCATCGCGCATCCGCGGGTCACCCGGGTGGTAGGTGAACCGGATTCCCTGCCCCGCGGCGCCTTCGCCCGGGGCGGCGAGTCCGACCACCTGGGCGCCGCACAGGTCGCAGCGAGCGTCTCTGATCGTCATTCGAAGGATTTGTCCGCACATTTAGGGGGATGTGACTTGACACACAATCCCACTACATACCAACCTACGCATAGAGCTAGGTACGTACTTTTCCGCCCGCACGATTGGGGTCGACGGTGACGGACACGCCCGTGAAATCGCTGGACTGCATCGGTCTGCAGTGCCCGCTGCCGGTGATCAAGACGGCCCAGGCGATGAAAGAGATCCCGATGGGTGAGGTCCTGGAGCTGCTCGCCAGCGACCCCGGGGTAGAACCGGACATGGCCGCCTGGGCGCGGCGCACCGGCAACGAGCTGATCAGCATCGAGAAGATCGACCAGGTCTTCCGGGTACTCCTGCGCAAGGCCAAGTGATCGGGCATGTGGACCGGTGAGGGTGAGTCCAAGGTCCTCTATGTGCAGACGCACGGGGCTGACGATCCGGGCCGTTGCGCCACCCCGTTCTTCCTCGCCGCCTCGGCGGCGGCGATGGAGGCCGAGGTCATGGTCTATTTCACGATGTACGGAGCGACCCTGTTGCAGCGCGACGTCGTGGACAAGATTGGTCCCAAGGGCGAGCACGGGCAGCCGCTGAGCTACTTCATCAACCAGGCCACCGCGCTCGGTGTTCGACTGCTGGTCTGCCAGCCCAGCCTGGACCTCAACGACCTCTCCCTCGACATGCTCATCGACGGGGTGGAGATGATCGGAGGGGCCGCCTTCAACGACCTGGCCGTCGAGGCCGATGCAGTCGTGAGCTTCTGATGGCCGAGCTCGGTTCGCCGATCCTCAAGCGCCAACACGTCGCGGGCTACCCCGACGTCGCGATCGAGGAGAAGGTGCGGTTGTTCGACGAGGTCAAGGGCGACCTCCGCTACAACGACTACCTCTACGGCTGCTACGAGTGCGGGATCTGCGTCGCCGTGTGCCCGTCGGCGAAGTTCTACGACTTCTCCCCGCGACGCATCGCGCAGGCCGCTGCACGGGAGGACGTCGAGCTGATCTACCAGCAGATGCAGGAGGACATCTGGGAGTGCTCCCAATGCTTCTCCTGTCTGAAGTGCCCGCGGGGGAACAACCCCGGCGGCGTCATCACCATCATGCGCGAAGTGGCCATCAACAACGGGCTGGCCTCCGCGAAGGAAGCGCTCGGCGGGTACTCCCGGATCATCTACAAGATCATGTCGACGGGCACTCAGGTCTCCCCCGACATGCTGCAACGCGACGCGTTCCCCGACTGGGGCCCGGAGACGGGGGACGTCTCGGACAACCTCGACCTGTGGCGACGCGCCCTGCCCTCGGAGACCCTGCACACCACCTCGACCGGGTGGGAGATCGCCGAGCGCACGCTCGTCGAGCTCTACCTGATCTGGATGAACACCGGTGCGCTGGACATGATCGCCGAGATCGACCGCGGGCTGCACTCCATCCTCCAAGAAATCATGGAAGAACGTCTGGAAGACGAGGGGATCGCACTATGAGCATCCCGATCGAAGCCCTGCGGACGAAGAAGGCGAACTTCACCCGCGACAACGAGCGCTATCCCGACTTCCAGGAGGCGCTTGCCGCACTGGAGGCCTCCGGGGAGATCGTGGTCCAGAAGATCACCGGTGACGTGGTCGAGTGCCCGACGAAATACGGGCGCCCGAAGCGGATCCAGAAGGGTCACCTCTGGCATCACAAGTCGTGCGGGCAGTGCGGCCACATCCCCGGCTACTCCACCTCGATCTTCTGGGTGATGCGCAAGCTCGGCTATGACTACGAGGACCCGAAGGACCAGACCTCCTGCACGGCGTGGAACTACTACGCCAGCGCGACCTCCAATGCGGCCGCCCAGGCCTGCGTCGCCGTGCGGAACTTCGCCGCCGCGAACGAGACCGGCTACTTCCCCATGATCCATTGCGGAACCTCTTACGGGCATTACAAGGAGGTCCGCAGCGAACTGATCCATCACCCGGAGTTGCGAGCGGACGTTCGCAAGGTCATGGAGAAACTCGGGAAGCAGCTCGTGCTGCCCGAGGAGATCATGCATTACTCGGAATGGTTCTACGCGCTGCGGCACGAGATCGCGGCGAAGCAGGTCCGCGACATGTCCACCATCAAGGTCACGGTCCACCCGGCCTGTCACTACTACAAGCTGGTCGAGGGCGACGCCATCTATGACCCGGACGTCTACGGCGGGCAGCGAACGGCCGTTGTGACCGGCTTGGCCGAGGCTCTCGGCGCCGAGGTCAAGGATTACTCGACCTGGTTCGACTGCTGCGGTTTCGGGTTCCGTCACATCCTCGTCCAGCGCGACTTCACCCGCTCGTTCGCGACGTTGCGCAAGATCGAGCGGATGAAGGAAGAGGCCGACCCGGACGTCGTCCTCACCCACGACACGGGCTGTGTGACGACGCTGGACAAGAGCCAGTTCGCAGCACAGGCGCACGACCGCAACGTCGGCGTCGCGGTTCTGAGTGAGGCTCAGTTCGCAGCCCTGGCGATGGGTGCGCACCCGTTCAAGGTGGTTCAGCTGCACTGGCACTCGGCCAACTACAAGCCGATGCTCGAAAAGATGGGCATCGATCACGATCAGGCCTGGGCCGAGTTCGAGGAAGGCCTGAAACGGCTCGAGCGCGGTGAGAAGAAGTACCTCGAGTGGGAGGACATGGACTAGCGGTCCCACCCGCGGCTCCATCGCACCGGACACACCATCGAACGGCGCCCGCCGCTCGGTCGGCCGAACACACCCTGGGGTAGCCCCGTGAGCGCAGGAACCGTGGTCGTCATCGGCGGAGGCCCCGGCGGCCTGCGCGCCGCCGCCGGCATCGCCGAGATCGGTGTCCCAGTGGTCCTGCTGGAGCAGGACGCGGTCCTCGGCGGAACCCCTATCCGGGAGAACTACGCCGGGTTGACCCCGCACGGGGAACCTGCCGAACCGATGATGAACCGGATGGCCGAGGCGGTCACCTCGAACCCGCTCGCGGACGTGCGGTGCAACACCCGACCCACCGCCCTGGAGGGCGAGGCCGGTGCGTTCCGGCTCACCGTCTCCGGACCTGACGGTGCTTCCGTCATCGACTGCACCTCGATCGTCGTGGCCACCGGATTCCAGCACTTCGACCCGGGCCGGGAGACGCAGTCCTACGGCTACTACGAGTTCGAGGACGTCATCTGCCTGCAGGACCTCGAGGCCATGCTCAAGGTGCACGAGGTCCGTCGGCCCTCCAACGGCGAAGCGCCGAAGCGGCTGTGCTTCGTGCAATGCGTCGGGAGTCGCGACCGGCACATCGGCAACGAGTACTGCTCCAAGGTGTGTTGCGGAGTCGCCTCGAAGGAGGCCATCGAGGTCCGCGAACTCGAACCCGACTGCAAGGTCTACATCTTCTACATCGACATGCGGATGTACGGCTACTGGGAGAACGAGATCTATTGGAAGGCCCAGGAGAAGCACCGCGTCCAGTACATCAAGGGCGTGATCAGCGAGGTGCTGCGCAAGGGCGACAAGCTCATCGTCCGCGGCGAGGACACCACCATGGGCCGACCCATGGAACTGGAGATGGACATGGTCGTCCTCTCGGTCGGTATGGAGCCCTCCCGCGGCACCCGCGATGCGACCCGCGTGCTGTCCATCCAGCCGAACCGGTTCGGCTTCATCGAGGCCGTCGGAGCGCCGCTGGACCCGGTGTCCACCAGCAGGGCCGGCATCTTCGCGTGCGGCGCGGCCCTGGGACCCGCCGACCTGGAGGACACGGTGTCCTCGGCAGCGAACGCCGCCATGAAGGCAGCCTCGTTCGCGCTCGGCCGTGCCGCCGCGGTAGCGGGATGATGACATGAGTGCTGGTCAGATCGTCGATACCCCGACCGCGTCAGAGTTCCTGGGGCAGGTCCTGGCGATGACCACGCGCGAGGACCTGGCGCTGATCGCCGGCGAGGTCGCGGACAAGTCCGCAGCCATGCGCCGTGCCGCCGGAGCCGATCCCGCCCGGATGGGGCTCGAGGAGATCCGGGAGCTGCTCGGGTGGGTGTTCTGCGCCCGTCGGCATGTCGACAAGCTGCTGGCGGTGCTCGATCACCGCGAGTTCGCCCGCGGAATCGCCGACCTGCTCGACGGCCCGGACCCCCTCGCCGTCCGGTTCGACGCCTTCTGCTCGTTGATCGCCGGCTGTCCAGCGGTCGCCGCCGACCTTCCCGGTGAGCTGCTGCATTTCCTCGACCCCGAGCGGTACTGGCTGTGGAGCCGCTGGATGTGGGACCCGGACACCGAGACCGGTGCCCTGCGGCTGGTCACGATGGATGAGGTCGACCTCGAGGGCGAGAGCCGCGGGTTGACCTACCTGCGGGTCGGGCGGGCGCTGGCGTTCGTCTCCGAAACCGGCCACGCCGCGGGATTCACCACCTTCGCTCACCACGGCCGCGGCGAGCCCGAGTTCGGCACCGACGTATACCTCGCTGCCGTTTACGGCGTCTACATGCACACGATGCTGCGGATGCGCCTGACCCAGGAGTTCACCAACCTCGTCCCCCCGCTCCCGCAACTCACCCGCCGGCTCCTCGGCGTCCACCGACGCGCACCTGCGCAGAGGGAGAACTGACACATGCCTGCCGGAGGACGCAAGATCTCGCCGACCGCCGTGGAGTTCGACCTCGTCGAGGTCGCCTCGACGATCAGTGGGCGCACGGTGGAACTCCCCGGGATGTGGAACCGGATGCTGGGATCCCGGGTGATCACCGAGTCCGGGCCGGAAGGCTTCGACGAGCTCGCCACGCTCCCCGGCGCGGAGTCCCTGGAGTGGTGCTACGGCTGCGGCAAGTGCGAACCGGTATGCCCGGTGAACGTCGTGAGCGAGTACGGGCCACGCAAGCTGCACCGCCTGGTGCAGACCGGGGGCGACCTGATCGCCAGCGACGAACTGTGGATGTGCACCACCTGCGGGAACTGCCTCCGGGTCTGCCCCAAGGAGGTGGACATGATCCAGATGATGCCCGCCGTGCGCGAGGAGGCGATCAGCCGTGGGCACGTCCCCGCCGAGCTGCAGACGGTGTTCGAGGCGACCTTCCGCCAGGGAAACGCGATGGGGGCGAACCCCCGCCGGCGCGCTGCCTGGGCCAAGGACGCCGGGGTCCCCGTGCGCGAACTTCCCAAGGACCCGACGCCGGTCGACGTGCTCTTCTACGTCGAGGACTACTGGAGCTACCACCCCCGCGGGATGGAGGCCGCTCAGGCCTTCAGCCGCGTGATGACGGCGCTCGGCATCGACTTCGCCATCCTCGGCGCCGAGGAGAAGACCCTCGGGGATTCCCAGCGCCTGGCCGGGGAGCGCGGTCTGTTCGAGTCGCTGATGGAGGACGTCACCACGACGTTGTCCAAGTACAGCTTCACCCGCATCGTGACCCCGGACCCGCACGGCTTCAACGCGTTGGTCAAGGAGTACCCCAAGCACGGGCACGTCTACACCGCTCTGCACTACACGCAGCTGCTTGCGCCGCTGGTCGAGCAGTTGGTGTTCACCTCGGCGATCGAGGCCAAGGTCACCTTCCACGATCCCTGCTACCTGGGGCGGCACAACGGGGAGTACGACGCCCCGCGCACCCTGCTCAAGGCGATCCCGGGTATCGAGCTGATCGAGATGGGACGTTGCCGGGAGAACGGCTACTGCTGCGGCGGCGGCGGCGGCGGCATGTGGCTGGACGGGTTCAACGCCGACAAGGTCGACGAACGCCTCTCCGAGCGCAGGGTGCGTGAGGCGGCTGCCTCCGGCGCCGACATTCTCGCGGTCTGCTGCCCCTACGAGGTCTCCCGCTTCTCCGACGCGGCCAAGGCCACCGGCAACGATCAGCTGCAGGTCCTCGACATCGCCGAGATGCTCGATCGGGCCATGGGCTCGCCCCGGACGGTCTGACATGCGCGTCCTCGACTTCGGCACGACGACGGCGGTGCGCAGTCAGTCCAGCTGGCACGCACTCGCCCGGTGCGTGCAGACCGGGGATCGTCCCACGTTGTCCTTCGTCCGATCCGCTGCGCCCTACGTCTGCCTGGGCTACCACCGGCGGTTGGCGGAGATCGACACCGAGTGGTGCACCGCCCACGGCCTGCCGGTGCTCCGGCGGATGGTCGGGGGCGGACCTGTCTACCTCGACGCGGATCAGCTCCTGTTCCAGATCACCCAACCGGCCCGTTCGGTGACCGGCTCACGCGAGCGGGCGATGCTCGCGCTGCTGACCCCGGCTGTCGAAGCCCTGCGCTCGGTAGGGGTCCCGGCTCAGCTCGACGTGTTCGGTGAGATCAGCGTCGGCGAGGCGAAGGTGTGCGGTCACGGGGCCGGACAGATGCGCGACGGAGTGGTGGTGGTCGGAAACCTGATCACCGCGTTCGACCACGAGCGAGCCACTCGAGCGCTCCGGTTGGAGCCGCCGGCCAGGGCGCAGGTGCTTGAACTGATGCGGCGTCACGTGGCCGCGACCGAGGTGGACCCGCACGCGTGGCAGGCCTCGATGGTCGCGGCGTACGCGCGGCATTTCGGCCTCGCGCCGGAGCTCGGCCGGCCGAGCGCGGCCGAGCTCGCGGAGGCTACGCGACTGGACGGGGTGCTCGGCAGCGCCGAGTTTCTCGCCGGCGCGGACCACAGCGACACGGACCGACACGCGCCGGCGACACAGCGCGTGAAGATCCGCGGCGGAATCTACGTGGAGGTGGCGGCGTGAGCATCGACGAGGCGACCACGAGCACGAGCGAGGTCACGGTCGACGGATATCCGCTGCGCCTGGACCGCTCCTACGACCCGCAGACCCACCACTGGGTGTTGTCCAGGGCCGACGGCTTGCTCCGGATCGGCCTGGACGGCCTGACCGCCGACACCTACGGCTCGCTCGCCCAACTCGTGATCAGCACAGCGGGCTCCGTCGTGGCCCGCGGGGAGGCCTACGGCAGCCTGGAGGCGGCCAAGTACGTCGGCCCGCTGCTGGCACCCCTCTCCGGGCGCATCGCGGAGGTGAACCCGGCCGTCCTCGCCGACCCCGACCTCGTGGTCCGCTCGCCCTACGACGAGGGCTGGCTGATCGATCTCGAGCCGACCCGCCTCGGGGACGAGGCCGGCCTGTTGGTCGAGGACACACTCGCTCATGCCTGGTTCGCCCAGGCCGTGGCCGAGCATCGGGAGAACGGTTTGGTCGCGGAATGACCACGGCGAGCATGCCCAGCCTCGAGCAGATGCACCCGGGCTTCGAGACCCGCCGGCGGCATTTCGGCGACGTCATGGACTTCTACGCCCCCGGGCTGAAGAAGTGGAGCACCCCCGAGTGGACCCCGACGAACCCGCAGCGATTCCTGCCGGTGTCGGTCACCGGGTCGTCGTGCGCGCTCTCCTGTGATCACTGCCAGACGAAGGTGCTCGACGGCATGGCCGGCATCGGGCCCGGCGAGAGCTTGTTCGACACCGCCGTCCGGTTCAAGGCGAAGGGCAGCGAGGGGTTGCTGGTCTCCGGCGGTTCCACCCGCACCGGCGGGGTGCCCCTGACCCCGCATCTGGTGCACGTGCCCCGGATCCGCGAGGAACTCGGGATGAAGGTCATCGTGCACTCGGGTGTGGTGACGCCGCGGCTGGCCGAGCAGCTCGCCGCGGCGGGCGTCGACGGGGTGATGCTCGACATCATCGGCGCCGACGAGACGATCCGCGAGGTCTACCACCTCGACCTGACCACCGCCGACTTCGATCGTTCGCTCGATGTCCTGGCCGAGAACGGGCTGCGGATCATCCCGCACATCATTCTGGGCCTGCACTACGGGAAATTCCTCGGCGAACACCGTGCGCTGGAGATGGTCGTCAGCCACGACGTTTCCACGCTGATCCTTGTCGTGCTCGTGCCGCTGGTGGGAACACCGATGGCGCACCTGCCCCCGCCCCCGACCAAGGACGTCACGGACTTCTTCGCCACAGCACGCGCGGCCGCGCCGGACATCCCGGTGAACCTCGGGTGCGCGCGACCCATGGGCCGGATCAAGCAGGAGCTCGATCACGCGGCGGTGGATCTCGGCCTCAACGGCATCGCGTACCCGGCCGACGGGATCATCGGCTACGCCGAGTCCCGCGGCATCACCGCGAACCGCTACGAGTACTGCTGTTCCCTCACCTGGGCCGGTGGGGCCGACGGCGGCTTCTCCGAGATCACGGTCGCGTGATGGCGACCTGGCGCTACCTCCGCGACGACCGGGCCGGTGCTGCCGAGGGCCTCGCCCTGGACGAGGCCCTGCTGCGCGGCGTCGGCCGACAGGCGAGCACACCGACCCCGACATTGCGCCTCTACACCTACGCGAACGCGGCACTGGTCGGGCGCTATCAGAGCATCGACGCCGAGCTGGATCTGGCGGCCTGTGCGGTGCAGGGGACCGAGGTGGGCCGCCGGCCCACGGGCGGCGGGGCGATCGTGATGGGACCAGGGCAACTCGGCGTGGCGCTGGTGATCCCCGCGCCCACCACCACACCCAGGGACACCTTGGCCGCGCTTGCCCACGGGATCATCGACGGCCTCGGTCTGATCGGGGTGCGCGCCGAGTTCGGCGGGAAGAACGACCTGCTCGTGGGCGAACGCAAGATCGCCGGTCTCGGGCTCTACCTGGACGCGAACGGTGGACTCCTGTTCCACGCCAGCATCCTGGCCGATCTGGACGTGGAGTTCATGCTGCGCGTGCTGCGGATCCCGGCCACCAAACTGGCCGGGCGGGCGGCCGCCGCGGTGGAGGACCGGATCACCACGGTGCGGCGCGCGCTCGGGCGCGAACCCGACCTGGAGGTCCTGCGTGGAGCGATCGCGGCGGGTTTCGAACAGCGCAACGCGATTCGACTGACCCCCGGCAGGCCGACGGCGGACGAGCAGGCCGACGCTGCCCGCCTCGTCACCGACAAGTACGCCCACCACGGGTGGCTGCACGAGACCAATGCCGCGCCCGACGGGACGGGCAGCGAGTCGTTCCGATCGCCGGACGGCCACGTGCGGGTGTTCGTTGCCGTGCAGGGTCAGCTGATCAAGAGCGTGCTGTTCACCGGAGACTTCACCACGGTGCCGGCGGGGCTTCGGCAACTGGAGGCCAGCCTGCGCTGGCGGCGCCTGGACCGCGCCACCGTTGCCGGCGTCGCGCGCACTGTTCGCGGCAGGGTCGCCGAGGACTGCGGCTGGGTGGAGGACCAGGACGTGGTCGGTGCCGTGCTCGGGGCCGGCGCACGAGCCATCGACCGGGAACGCGCGACCCCGTTCCGCACGCAGGGGTCGTGCTACTTCCCTGACGCCGGCGAAGGCGCCCCTCCCGTGCCGACCGCGTCTGCCGCACCGCAGAGGAGCCTGCAGTGAGCACCCGTCACCTACCGCTCTTGGCACAGCCGGCGGTCGAACGTCCGCCGGCGAGAGTCAGCCCCGACTGGGTGCGCATCTCGATGGCCAGCGCCTACGCCCTGCGCTACAGGTCGGGCCGCTTCAGCCGGGACTTCGATTTCGGCGGCATCAACCTGCTGTTGAACTACGACGAGGGCTGCCTGTCCGACTGCGGTTTCTGCGGCCTGGCCCGGACCCGACCCGGCACCTACGAGGACAAGTCCTTCATCCGGGTGGAGTGGCCGCTGGTCAACACCGACGACCTGGTCGAGCGCATGGTCCGCCACCACGACAAGCTCACCCGGCTGTGCATCTCCATGGTCACCCATGGCCATTCCTACCGGGACACCTGCGACATCACCGCCCGCATCGTGGAGCGGGTGCGCGCACCGCTGTCGATCCTGGTCGCCCCGCCGACGCTGAACCGCGAGCGGCTCACGGAGTTCAAGCGGCTCGGCGTGGACATGATCGGTATCGGCCTGGACGCCGTCACCGAGGACCTGTTCCGGTCGATCCGCACCGACGTTCCGCAGGGCGGGTTGAAGTGGGACCAGTACTGGGACATCGTCCACTCCGCCCGCGAGGTGTTCGGCGAGTGGAAGGTCAATGTGCACACCCTCGTCGGGCTGGGTGAGCGGGACGTCGACCTGCTCGAGATCTTCCTGCGGTTGCGGGACCGGCAGATCTTCTCCTACCTGTTCTGCTTCAACCCCGAACCCGACTCGCGGATGGCCGGGCATCCCAAGTCCCCCATCGCCCGGTGGCGGCGCGTCCAACTGGCCCGGCATCTGATCGAGGTCGAGGGCTACGGGATCGAGGACTTCACCCTCGATGACGAGGGCGACCTGATCGACGCCGGTGGTGACGCCGCCACCGTCGAGGCCGCGGTTGCCGGCGGCGTCCCGTTCATGACCAACGGTTGTCCGGGTGAGAAGGGCGAGCCCGGCTGCACCCGGCCGTACGGGTCCTACCGTCCCAGCGAACCTTTCCGTGACTTCCCCTTCACGCCCACGGCGGGCGACATCGCCGAGGTTCGCGCCCAGCTCTCGCTGGGCATTCCGCTCGATCGCAAGGAGTCCTGATGCGCATCGTCGTGCCGATGAAAGCGGTGCCCGACCTGGTCGAGGAGTTCGAGATCTCCGACGAGGGCACCGACATCGACCGCGAGTACCTCAAGTTCGTGCTCAACGAGTGGGACGACCAGGCGCTGGAGGAAGCCCTTCTGCTCAAGGATTCCGCCGGGGCGGAGGTGATCGTGGTCGGGCTGGCCGACGACCCGGACATCGAGCAGGCGCTCTACACCGCCATCGCCAAGGGTGCCGACGCCGGAGTGAAGCTGACGGGCGCATCCGGCGGGGACACACACTCCCGGGCGGCCGCCTTCGCCGGGTACCTCAAGGCCAACCCGGCCGACCTGGTGATCACCGGCGTGCAGGCCCCCGACGACATGGACGGCCAACTCCCCTCCGCGTTGGCCGCGCATCTGGGCCAGCCGCACGTCTCCGTCGTCGTCGCGGTCGAGGGCGGCGGCGACACGGTCTCGGTCCGCCAGGAGTTCAGCGGGGGCCGGGCGGCCGAACTGTGCGTGAGGCTGCCCGCGGTGATCGGACTGCAGGCCTCCCGCCAGTCGCCGCGGTACGCCCCCATCACCAAGATCCGCCAGACCATGCAGGCCGGCGGGCTGACCGAGGCCCCCGCCGGGATCGACGGAACCGCGCACGGCCTGACGGTGCGTCGGATGTATGCACCGGTGTCCAGCTCCCACGCCGAGATGCTCGAGGGGTCGGCCGAAGAGGTCGCCGAGAAGATCGCCGACCTGCTGCGTTCTCGCGGATTGGTGAAGGGATAGCCGAGATGAGCAATGTGCTGGTGCTGGCCGGAAGGGTCGGCAAGGACATCACCGAGTCCACCTACGAGTTGATCGGTAAGGCCCGCGAACTCGCGGACTCCTGGGGCGGGCAGGTCGAGGTGGCCCTGTTCGGCATCGCGGACCCGGCCTCCGTCCTGGGCGCAGCCGACGTCGTGATCTCGATCGACCACCCGGCGCTGTCGGACTACGTCGGCGAGGCCTACGAGATCGCGCTGCGGCATGTGCTGGCCGAGCGGTCACCGAAGCTCCTGATGCTCCCCAACGACACGATGGGCCTGGACCTGGGCAGCGCCCTGTCGGTCTTCTGGGACGCGCCCCAGGCCGCCTACGTGATCGAGCTGATCGCGGACGGGGACATGCCGGTGGCGACCTGCCAGATCCTGGGCGGCAAGATCCTTGCCGAGGTCGAGATCTCGGGGCCCCGGGCCATCGTGACGGTCGCGGCCGGAGCGTTCCCGGCGACCGCCGGTCAGGGCGGGTCCGGGGCAGAGCTGGTCACGCTGGCCCCGCCCGCGGATCTGGATACCGTCCGGGTCAGCCTGCAGCAGATGGTCGAGCCGCAGGGCGGCGACGTGGACATCACCGTCGCGGACCTGCTCGTGTCGGTCGGGCGCGGCATCGGGTCCAAGGACGACCTGGAGACCGTGCAGGAACTCGCGGACGCTCTCGGCGCGCCGCTGTCGGCCTCCCGCCCGGTGATCGATGCCGGTTGGATGCCCAAATCCCGCCAGGTGGGCAAATCCGGACTCACGGTCAAGCCGAAGGCCTACCTGTCCTTCGGGATCTCCGGTGCCCCCGAACACCTCGAGGGCATGCGCGATGCGGAGCTGATCATCGCCTGCAACACCGACGCGGCCGCACCCATTTTCGACGTCGCGCACTACGGCAGCACCATCGACCTGTTCGACCTGGTGCCCGCGCTGGTCGAGAAGTTGGAGGGCTGAGGCCGTGACGGACGGCGCGGCGGCAGACGTGGTGCGGGCGAGCGAACTGACTCCCGGCGAGGTGACCCGACCGATCTTCTTCCACGTCGGGCAGGCCGGCGAGATCGTGTTCTACGTCCTCGGCACCCTGACCGTTGCGCTGTTCGGATACGGCGTCTGGCGTCGGGTCAGCAAGTACCGTCGCGGCCGGTCGGCGGACCGCTGGCCGACCATCAAGTCCGCGATGCTCACCCGGCCCGCAGGCGGGGTGCGGGGCGGGCGCGGCGACCACGGGTCATTGGCGGTCGTCGCGTCCAACGTCACGATCGGACGCCGCGCCCGCGCGGTGGGTATTGCGCATTTCGGGGTCTTCTGGGGATTCCTCGTGCTGTTCGCCGGCACGGTCATCCTGACCATCGACTACGACGTGATGCGGGTCCTGGGCAACGTCTTCGGGGGCGACGGCGAGCGCTGGCGGTTCTTCAACGGAGCGTTCTACAAGGCCTACTCGGTCACCCTCGATGTGTTCGCGCTCGGCGCGGTGGTTGGCCTCGGCTATCTGATGGTGCGTCGGGGAATGCTCAAGCCGTTCCGCTTGAACTACCGACGAGCCGAAGAACCCGAGGGAGGCTACAGCCGGACGCAGTTCGTGCTGGGCGACTGGCTCTTCGCCGGCGGGCTGATGGCCATCCTGCTGACCGGGCTGGCGGAAGAGGGTGTCCGGATCCGGGCGACCGACTATCCGGCGCACGAGAAGTGGTCACCGATCGGCTGGGCGCTCGCGCACGGCGTCGAGGCGGTGGGAATCGGCGCCGCGACCGCCACCGACGCATTTCCGTACCTGTGGTGGCTGCACGCGGTGCTGGCGCTGGGCTTCGTCGCCTACATCCCCTACTCCAAGGCCATGCACATGCTGGCCGACGGGGTGAACCTGCTCGCCCACGACCGTACGGCGACCCTGCGGCTGCCGGACCCACAACCGGATCCCAGCCACGCCGGATACACCTCCATCGAGGACTTCACCTGGAAAGAACTGCTCGACCTCGACTCCTGCACCAAGTGCGGCCGGTGTCACGAGGTGTGCCCCGCCCGGACGGGCGGCGCTCCCCTGTCCCCACGCGACCTTATTCTCGACCTCCGCCAGTGGGTGGACACCTCTTCCGGTGGCCTGGCCATCCTCGATCGGGAGGACCGCCCGAGCCCGAACGGATCGACCTGCGCCTCCTCCGACATCTCGATCGCAGGCGGTGTGATCCCCAGTCAGACGTTGTGGGCCTGCACGACCTGCATGGCCTGCGTGCAGGCCTGCCCGGTCGGCATCGAGCACGTCGGAACGATCGTGCAGCTGCGCCGCACCCTGGTCGAACAGGGCGACCTCGAACCCAGCCTGCAGACGGCGCTGCAGAACCTGGCGGGGCAGGGCAACTCCTTCGGCAAGTCCGCCCGACAGCGTTCCAAGTGGACCAAGACGCTGGAGGTGCCGATCAAGGACGCTCGCAAGGAGCCGGTGAAGTATCTGTGGTTCGTCGGGGACTACGCCTCCTTCGACGACCGCCTCGCCGAGAACTCCCGGCTGCTCGCCGGCCTGCTGACCCGGGCCGGCGTCGACTTCGGGATTCTCTACGAGGGCGAATGGAACTCCGGCAACGACGTACGTCGAGTCGGCGAGGAGGGCCTGTTCGACCAGCTCGTCGAGCACAACATCGAGCAGCTGAACAACGCCGACTTCGTCGAGATCTTCACCACCGACCCGCACACCCTCAACGCGCTGCGCAACGAATACCCCGCCCGGGGCGGGGACTACACCGTCTGGCACTACACCGAGTTGCTCGCGCATCTGATCGAGACCGGCGCGCTCGAGGTCGAGCCACTGGGCCTGCAGGTGACCTACCACGACCCGTGCTACCTGGCCCGCTACAACAAGGTCACCGAGGCGCCGCGCCGGATCCTGGCGGCGTTGGGCTGCGAACTGCTCGAGATGCCCCGCAACAAGGAGAACACTTTCTGCTGCGGCGCCGGCGGGGGCCGGATCTGGATGGACGACAGCGGCCTGACCGAACGGCCGGCGGTCAACCGCATCCACGAGGCGACCACCCTGGATGTCAGCCACTTCGTGGTGTCCTGCCCGAAGGACATGACGATGTACTCCGACGCGGCCAAGACCACGGGCAACGACGAGCGACTCACCGTGCTGGACATCGTGCGCCTGGTCGACATGGCGGTTCGCCGGCCCGCACCGCCGGAGCCCGAGACCGTCGGAGCACCGGCGTGAACTCCCAGGCTCTCGCCCTCGACGACGCTCGCCGCCGCGGTGGCCGGGCGGGCGCGTGCGGTGACCGCGGCCGCGCGCCGGTCTGGAGGGGTTGGCGCCGGCGAGCGACACACCCTCGTCCCCACCCGGGCCGGCCGATCAGACCGCGCTGGCGCTGCGGATGTTGCGGGTGTGCGGAGATCCGGCCGCCCATCGGGTCCTGTCCGCGCTCGCACGGCGGCGGCCTCGCCAGCGGCGCGCTGGCGGCGGCGACCGGGCTGGTGCCCCTGGAACTGTGGGAGACCGGCGCCGACCTGGTCCAGGCCGGCCTCGTCGAACGGGACACCGCCTACGACTCCCTGGCCCTGACCACCGCCGGGGCCGCCGCGCTGGCGGTGGTCGCCACCCTGGCCGGCCCGAGCTCATCGGGGTCGCAATGAACTGCCCCTACTGCGAATTCACCGGAGGTTGGACCGCGCTGCACACCCACCTGTTCGAGCAGCACTCGGACCGGGTCGGTACCGAGGAACTCGCGGACCGCACCGTCTATGTCGTCACCTGCCCGCACTGCGCCGCGGTCTACCACAAGCCGATCAAGAAGGCCGATCCGCAGTTCCTGGTCGAGTTCGACCGCCAGATCCGTCTCGTCGCCCTGGACATGCTGATGACCCACCTCCTCGCCGAGCACGAAGACCACCAGTGCGCCGGCGTGGCTGCCGAGGAAGCGAGCCCCACTCCCGAGCAGGGCCGGGCATAGAAGGAGGAGCGGTGCCAACGGTGCGCAACTGCAACATCCCTGATGACCTCTACTACCTGGTCGAAAGGCATGTGTGGGCCCGTCAGGTCGGAGACCTCGTCGAGATCGGGTTGACCGACGTCGCGCAGAACATGGCCAAGGGCATCATCTCGGTGACCCCGAAGAAGGTCGGCAAGACGCTGCGCGCCGAGCAGAGCGTCGCGACCGTCGAGAGCGGCAAATGGGTCGGCCCGGTGCCCACCCCGGTCGCCGGGGAGATCGTCGAGATCAACACCGCGCTGACCGGGCAGCCGGGGCTGATCAACACCGACCCCTACGGCGCCGGATGGGTGGCCCGCATCCGCCCGGCCGACTGGGCCGCCGACAGCGGCGGTCTGGCCACCGGCGAGGCGGGGGTGGCCGCCTACGAGGCGTTCCTGGCCGCCGAGGGGATCTCCTGCGAGGAATGAGTGATGACCGAGCAGGTATGGGCGGGTTGCGTGGTGCCGACGGACCGGTACTACGACCTCGACCTGCACGTGTGGGTCATCTTCGACGGCGCCGAGGTGGTCCTGGGTATGACCGACGTGGCCCAGACCATGGCCGGCCGCGTGGTTGCCCTGACCTGGAAACGGCCACCGCGGGATCTGACCCGGAACCAGGCTGTGGCGGTCGTCGAGAGCGCGAAATGGGTGGGCCCGTTCCCCACCCCGCTCACCGGCACCCTCACCCAGGTCAACCGGACGGCCTTCGAGGAGGACATCGCCTTGGCAAACCGCGATCCGTACGGCGCCGGTTGGATGGCCCGGCTTCGTCCCTCGGATCTGGAGTCCGAACGCCACCACCTGTGCGACGGCGCGGCCGCGTTCGAGTACTACCGCGAGTTCATCGACCGCAACGAGATCCGCTGCTACCGCTGCGCGAACTAGCCGAAGGAGGGCCCAGCTCAGATGGACGGACTACCCGAAGGAACCGCGGTCGCCGCGCGCGGGCGGCGGCGGCCACGCTGGCAACTCATCCTCGCAATCGCCTTCGCGGCGTATCTGACTTTCCGACTGCTCGAGGCCCTTGCTCACCTGATCGGCTCGCTCTGAGCTCCAAACCCTGGCCCCACTCACGACTGATGCAGCATCACTGATGGAGGAATCCGATGAGTACCAACGTCGCCTTCGGCGGGCCCGGTGACATCACCGACGACACGAAGCGTCTCGCGATCGTGTGCTGGAGCAACGATCTGGACCGGGTGTGGCCGACGTTGATCCTCGGCACGACCGGTGCCGCCTCAGGCATGGAGGTGGACATCTTCTTCACCTTCTGGGGCCTGCGGGTGCTCCAGCGCAACAACAAGCGCTTCACGGGCAAGAACTGGATGCAGAAGGGTGAGTCGGTCGTCGACCGCGGCGGCACGGACCACCTCAAGCTCGGCAAGATCCACTTCGGCGGCGCGGGCACCAAGATGATCAAGAAGCTGGCCAAGGACTACAAGGTGGCCAGCCCCACCGAACTGCTCGGAATGGCTCAGGACGTCGGCGTGCGCCTGTACCCCTGCCAGATGACGATGGATCTCTACGGCCTCAGCACGGGTGATTTCATCGACGGTCTGCAGCCGACCATGGGGGCCGCGAGTTTTCTCGACATGGCCTGCGATGCCGACATCACGCTTTTCATCTAGCCGCGTCGGTCAAGCAGTCACCAGCAGATGACGCGTCACGCGGTCCACCTCGGGGCCGACCCGCTCGTCGCCGGCCGGCTCACCCGCCTGGGCGGGCAACTGGGCCTGGAGTGGCGCGACGGGGCGACGGCAGTCGACCCTGTGGTCGTGGTCATCGACCTCGGCCCGGTCGAGGCGTTGGCCGCGATCGCGCAGGTCCACCAGGCCTGGCCGCGGGCTCTGGTCGCGGGCTATCTCGCTCTTCCCGACAGCGAACGGTGGTTGGCCGCACAGCGTGCCGGCGCGGACCTCGTCGTCAACCGGGGGGCACTGGGGGCCCAGCTGCGCACCCTGCTCGAAGCCGGAGGTGGTCGGCGGTTGTTCCCTTTGATGGCGCAGATCGACATCGCCGGCCGGCTGGGCCTGGTCGCGCGGATCGACACCGAGCCGGTGGGTCCGGTAGCCGTGTATCACGTCGACGGGGAGGTTCACGTACTCGCCGATCGCTGCCCGCACGCCGGGGCGGTGCTCTCCGAAGGGGAACTGGACCACCGGATCCTGACCTGCCCGAGGCACGGTAGTCAGTTCGACGTCTGTACCGGCGAGCGAGTGCGTGGGCCCGCCGATGTCGCACCGCGGCGGTTTCGGGTGGTCACCGACGGGGGCCAACTCTGCCTCGACATCGGCGCGAACATTTAGGGTGAACTAAGCTGAGCTAAACGATCGAATTAGGAGTGTCCGATGAGTCGGGTCGACGTGCGGGAGATCTACGACCTGCACGCGCGCGTCTGCAAGGCCATCGCCGACCCCAAACGTCTGCTCATCCTGGACGCACTCCGCGAGGGCCCGCGCTCGGTGGGCGAGATCGCTGCGGATCTGGACATGTCGCAGCCCAACACGAGCCAGCATCTGGCGATCCTTCGTGAGCGCAACATCGTCACCACATCCCGGCAGGGCAACACGATCTACTACTCACTGAACAGCCGGAAGGTCATCGACGCCGTCGATCTGCTGCGCGAGTTCATGGCCGAGTACATGGCGCCGGCATCGGTGGTCGGAACGGGCTGAGGCGCACCGCCGGCGAAGACCAGCGGCATGTTCCCGCGTCCTGTACGAGAACCCGCGCGGAACCCCACGGGGTCTTGGACGCGAACCGGCACGAGCTCAGTCTGGGTTCCTGCCCCGCCACGCACGCTCGACCCGATCCGCCTGCGCGGCCAGGTGCCTGCACTCGGTCCGGTCGAAGCTCTGGGCGGCGATGGTGGCGCGCAGCCGTTCAAGTTGCTCGGCGACAACAACCCGGTCGCTCGGATCCACGTGCCAGGCCGGCTCGGCCAGCAACTGGAGCAGGCGGGTCAGGGCCTCCGGATCATCCGCCCCGTAGCGGCGCGGCCCGCTGACCACGAGGTCGGCGCGAAGGTGAAGGTGGCCAGGAACACTGCGAGCGTGACGTGCACGAAACCGTCGCGACTGAACGTCCGCAGCAGACGCGGCGAGTATTGGCTGCTGGCCAACTGGAGCGTGACCACCGTGAGGGAGAAGGTCAGGGAGGTCACGGTGATCAAGGACGCGGCAATGGACTGCAGGACCCCCCGGGCGGCATCGGATCCGCCGTCGAACAGGTACTCCGTGAGCCACCGCGGCAGATCGTCGTCGATGCGGGCGTCGAGCCGGGGGAGGCCGAGTCCGGCAACCACCGCCACCAGGATCCCGAGGATCGGCAATGGCCAGAGCTGGGTCCGCAACGCATCGCGCGCCGCGCCGGTCCGGTTCGCCATACCCCGCACGATGGCACGAGTATCGCCCGAATGGATGGACTGGCCCGGAGGGCTGAGACGAACGCTGACGAACAACAGCGCGCCGCAGCGAACTGCAACCGCTGCCGGACGAGAGGTCCGTCGCGGCCACAGGCGATTTGGCGTTTCCGGGGTCAGCGGGGTGCCCGGGACGGGATTTGAACCCGTATTCCCTTTCGGGAAGCGAGGTAAGTTCGACAGGCGGGGGCCAGCGCCGTCCACCGAAGTACGTTTCCGCAGGTCAGCGAGGCGGCGGGCAGCGGCGGCCGTAGGCGGGCGGAGACGAACTGCAACCACAGCTGCAACCACGGCCGTTCAGATCTGACGGTCAATCACTCGCATAAAGCTTGCGTCCGCGACCGCCGCAACGAGCACGGGGCGCGGCGATCACGACGTCGCGGGACTTCGATTTCCTCGTGCAGGATCTGCTCGCAACGCTCGGCAAAGTCACTCCGGCCGCTGCGCACCGAGGCGACGAAGGCGGGCCGCTCGGTCGTTGCGGTTCCGCCTGCACGTCACCTCGCCGGTCTTCTGGTCCTACGTCGTCGCGGCCGACTAGCGCTGCAAGAGGATCGTCACTGCGGTCGAATCGGCGTCGCCGTCGTCGGTGACCGCAAGGTCGGCGCGGCCGTCGGAGTCGAAGTCACCCACGGCCAGTGAGCTTGGACCCGGAGAACCCGCGACCTCCTCCGGGCTCGTGGCAGACGGTGCGAAACCTCCGGAGCAGTCGCCCAGCAGGATCAACACGCGCCCGCCGGCCTGAGTAAACGTGCCCACCGCAAGATCGAGGCAGTCCGAGCCACCGAACTCGCCGCCAACGACGGACAACGGCGAGGCGTCGACTATCCCCGTCGGAATCGGGCCGCGGGGTGTGGGGGCGAATCGGCCGCTTCCGTCGCCCAACAGGACCGTGATCTGGTTCCCGGTGTACTCGCTCACGGCCACGTCCGGGTGTCCGTCGGCGTTGAGATCAGCGATCGCCACCGACGACGGCCCACGCCCGGCCGCCACGGGACTCGTGGGCGCCTCGACGAACCTGCCCGTCCCGTCGCCGAGCAGGGCACCGACGCTGTCCGCGAAGGTGTTGGCCGACAGGACGTCGGGATGGCCGTCGCCGTTGACGTCGGCGGCCGCGACCACCGTCGGAGAGCTTTGGCCGCGTGCCCGCGTGCCGCGGCGGTCGCGGGGGCGCGGTCCCAGCGTCTGCGCAGGTCCAGGCCGGGTCCCCGGTAGGCCTTGCGGTGGTGCCAGGCGGCCTCCACGAGCAGGCGGCGGGCGTGGCCGTTGCCGGTCTTGGTCAGCCCGCCCTGCGACCGGCGGGCCCCGGAGAGGACTCGGTCGGGACCAGTCCGAGGTAGGCCCCGATGGATCGGCCGGTCAGGCGGTGCCAGTCGCCGATTTCCACCGCGAGGCCGAACGCGGTCAGGGTGGACACCCCGCGCAGACACCCGAGCCGGTCAGTGACCGGGGTGAACTCGCTGTCCGCGGCCATCTCGGCGATCGCCGCGTCGAGACGGTCGCGGCGGACCACGGTCAGCTCCATCGTCTCGTAGGCGCAGTCGAAGGCCAGCTGCAGCGCGCGCTGCTCGAAGCGCTGGGCACGCAGCCACGTCCCGTGCCGGGTGGTCCATGCCTTTCCGCCGGAGTAGACGATTCCCTGACGCAGCAGCAGTTTCGAGACCCGGTGACGGGCCGACATCAGGTCCGCGCGGCAGTCCTCCCGGGCCCGGACCAGGTCCCGGGCGGCCTCCTGCCCGACCGAGGGAACGCTCACCTCGACGATCTCACCCAGATGCAACAGCCGGGCCAGGTGCAGGGCGTCGCGGGCGTCGGTCTTGACCCGATCCCCGGCCGGGCGCTGCAGCTTCGAGGGCGCCGCGACCTGGCACTCGATCCCCCGCCCGCGCAGGAACCGCGCCAACCCGAACCCCGTCGGGCCCGCCTCGTAGGCCACCGCGACCGGACCCTCCAGCTCCAGCAGCCACCGCTGCAGGTCCTCGTGCGCCGGGGTCAACCGCGCCCTGCGGATCTCCCCGGTCGTGGCGTCCAACGCAGCCGCGACCACCGAGCGGGCGTGCACATCCAGACCGACACTCGTACGCTGAAAAGACATCCGGCGCCTCCCTGCCACCTGCGGCGCCTCGCGCTCGGCCCAAATCCGAACACGGGGACGACCCGCGACCACGTGCCAGCGGAGACGCCGGATGCCCCTCACGTCAAGACGCACCCTCGATGCTCACCAGCTCCGGCCTCGCGGCCGGAGCGGCACCTACATACCGTCTAGCTGGGCTGGGTTGGAGGGTTCGTCCAGTACGCCGTCATCAACTCGATTGCCTGCCGACGGGTCAGGGCGGCCACATCGCTTTCGGGCAGGTGCAGCTTCGTGAGTAGCTGGTGAACCAGATCGGCGGGCAAAGCCTCCGCCGGAGTCGGCGGCTGCTGGCCCGGGCGAACCGGTGGGTTGCCCTGCCCGACGCACTCCCAAAACTCGCCCTCGGTAACGGCGAGCTGCTCGCCCAGAATGTGCGACCACAGCTGGGGTCCGTAGGTGTCGTTGTTCGCCGGGCGCGAGATCCGCGTACGCAGCACCCGGCCGTCCGCCAGGGCGAGCCTGTAGGTGATGTGGTGACCGACGGGACGTCCGTGAGCGTCGGCAGCCTGGTCCCAGCCTTCGATCTCGCAGAACCTCTGGTGCTGGCGCCTCGACGCCGGGCGGCTCACGCGCGCGCCTCGTTCCTCGGCGAGCGCCTGAGCCACAGTGCACTGTGCTTCTTGGTTCGCTCGCTGCGCTCGCTCACGCGAGAGGCGGCGCAGTCGGTTCGAGCAGCCAGGCCCGAAGTTGCTCCTCGGTCGCCAACTCCGCGATCTCTGCCACGTCCCAGTTGTCGCGATGGTTGGGGGCGTTCAGCAAGTGGTCGTTCCAGTCCTCGGCGTACTCGCGCAGCGCCGCGATCAAGTCGTCGATCGCTTCGGCGAACGTGTCGCCCTCTCCGTGAATGGGCAGGCCGGGCAACATCGCGGCCCAGCCCCCGCCCTCCGCGAGCACTTGCGCGCGCGCCGGACGAGCCTGCATCAGCTTCGCAAGCAACCGAGTGGTGTCGAGAACCGCGTACCGCTCGTTTTCCCGCTGCACGGTCATTACACGGCCCGACTGCGCACCGTCGAGCAATGCCCGGAACTGGGTTCTGGCCTCGGTCGTCGTCGCATAGTGGCGCGTCATGCCTTCGATGGTGCAAGGCGCGGATTAGTACGTCAAGTACTTCAAGTACTTCAAGTAATTACACCGTCACACGTGCTCTCGAGCGCGTAGGCCAGACGGTCCGAAGCGTCAGTGGACGTGACAGACAACAGCGCGCCGCAGCGAACTGCAACCACAACTGCAACCACGGCTCGATTTCACCCTGTGCCCGACGGATCGCAAGAGGGCGTTTGCGCAGGTCAGAGGGGTGCCCGGGACGGGATTTGAACCCGTACTCCCTTTCGGGAAGCGAGGTTTAAGCTCGCCGTGGCTGCCGATTACACCACCCGGGCTGGTCGGATCACGCTACCGCTGGCTGCAGGCACTACAGGGTGTTGACCGCCCGCAACTCA
Organism: uncultured Actinomycetota bacterium; assembly: GCA_963703165.1. Lineage (GTDB taxonomy): Bacteria > Actinomycetota > Actinomycetes > Sporichthyales > Sporichthyaceae > JBQTKD01. Next base: position 3,690,373 of record OY969798.1, on the reverse strand, counting down.
GCTTGCGCGACCATCCCGGTCGATCAACGTCTGCAGCATCGTCGTGATCTGCCGCAGGCTGGAGTCGACCAGCCCGAAGCGGCGGTCCACCGAAGAGTTCATCTCGACCTGGGTCTCACGCAGTGCGCTCAGCGCTCGCGTGTGCGCCCTGAGCTCGGCGCGCACCTCAGAGACGTCCCGGTCTGCGCCACTTGCCAGCACGCGTGCCGCCTCGGCATCGGAGACGCTGCGGGCAACCTGTTCGCGTAGCTCTGCCACTTCGCTTTCCAAGGTGCTCACGCGGAGCTCAAGCTCGCGGTCCTCAGGTTGCTGCGGCATGGAAAGAGAGTAGATCGAGGCACCGGCAGAATCGATGCCTCGTCGCGCCACCCCAGTTCAGACGGCGGACAGACCGCTCATCGCCGGGTCATGGGAGCTCGACCGTCGTGACGACTCGCACCAGCGCAGGTAGCGGCGGAACGGAGCCGAAACCGAACCGGACCGGCGGGGCGACGGGGGCGAGGCCGCCCAGGTCGGCGCCGTCCAGACTCGCGCGGACGCTGGCGACCGGCTGCAGGTCGCGGGCGCCGTACCACTCGCGACGGCCGTTGCCGGCGCTACCGCGAGTGCGCACGCCGGGCATCACCAGGCGAGCGGGACGGTCGATGAGGGCGATCCAGGCGGGGCCGCGCGCCAAGCCGGAGGGCACAGCACGCAGCAGTCGGCCCAGCGCGCCGCGGCGCCCCAGGTCGAACTCAACGGTCAAACCGGGGGCCTGCACGCTCCAGGTCGTGGGACCGGGATTGGCCGTCACCGGACCGATCTGGACGGCGTCGAACACGTACGTGGCAGCGACGAAGTCCGCCACCTCCTTCGTCGGCGCCAGCAGTACGCGGTGGCCGTCGGGGCGTTCGAGCATGATGTCGGTGAACGCGCCGAACGGACTGATCGGCCAGTGTCCTACGACGATCCGCGTGCCCGAGGTCGTGCCGAGCCCGGCGATCCAGCCGTTGAAGACCAGCCGGTGGCGACTACTCATCGGGGCTCGGGCAGTCCCGCGACGACGCGCGCCCGGCCGAGCACCTGGTCGAGCATCGGTTCGGTGAGGCGGCCGGTGAAGGTGTTCTGCTGGCTGGGGTGGAACGAGCCGAGCAGCAGCACCGAACCATGAGGGCCCGTCAGTTCGACGGCGGCGTTGTGGCCGAACTTCGGGCGGGGACGTGGGACGGCGACACCGTTCGCGGCCAGGGCGCTGATCGCGGCGAGCCAGCCGAAGGAACCGAGGCACACGACCACGCGCACGGAGGGCAGCACGAACTGCAGTTCGCGGTTCAGCCACGGGGCGCAGGTGTCGCGCTCGTCGTTGGTCGGCTTGTTCAACGGCGGGGCGCAACGCACAGCCGCGACCATCCGCGCACCGAGCAGACGCTGCCCGTCACCCGCACGGATCGACGTCGGTAGCGCCGCCAGGCCGACGCGGTACAGCGAGGCGAACAACCAGTCGCCGCTGCGATCACCGGTGAAGACGCGGCCGGTCCGGTTGCCGCCGTGCGCAGCGGGCGCGAGCCCGACCAGCAGGACCCGTGGCTCGGGATCGCCCCAGCCGTGGATCGGACGACCCCAGTACGGCTCGTCGGCAAACATCTTGCGCCGCTCCAACGCCACCTGCTCGCGCCACTCGACAAGCCGCGGGCACGCCCCGCACACCGACTGACGTGCCGTCAGTTCATCAAGGGAATCGGCAGATTCGGCCAACATGAAGACGGTCTCCGGATCGCCGGCCACGGGAGTCCGGGCCGACGCCGGATCCTCGGGCCAGCCGGTGCCGGGCAGCGCGAACGGGAGACGATCCCCGTCCGGCTGCACGCTCACCAACTCACTCTAAGCCGCGCGTCGGTTGCTCATGCATGAGCAACCGACCGTCCGAATCCGGACAAACTGGACGCGAATCGTGTCCGTTGCTCATGCATGAGCAACGGACACCACCCGCAGCGACGACCACAACTCAGCCGAGGAGGGAGGCGGCGATGCCGTCGAGGATGTCGTGCTCGGAGGCGATCAGGTCCGGGTCACCGAGGGCGTGCAGGACGCGGTCGAGCACGAGCGCACCGGCACCGATCACGTCGACCCGGCCCTCGTGCATGACGCCGATGCGTGCCCGCTCGGCCCTCGTCGAACCCAGCAGGGAGGCCGCGATCTCGCGCAACTGTGCCGTGGGGACGCGGGTCTGGTGGATGGCGTCGGAGTCGTACTCGTCCAGGCCCAGCGCCATGGCGACCAGTGTGGTCACGGTGCCGGCGACACCGACGAAGGACTTCGCCTCGTGGAACGGGACAGTCGCCGCCGCGAGGGCGATCGCGGCGTCGATGTCGACGACGGCCGCGGCGATCTGATCGGGAGTGGGCGGGTCGCCGTGCAGGCGGCGCTCGCGCATGCGGACGCAGCCGACGTCGACCGAGAGCGCGGCCTGTGGCTCGGCGCCACCGAGGACGAACTCGGTGGACCCGCCGCCGATGTCGAACACCAGATACGGGCCTTCGTAGCCGGCCGCGGCAAGACCCGCGGTGGCACCGGCGAAGGACAGTGCAGCTTCGACCTCACCCGGCACGACCTCGGGCTCCACGCCGAGGATGGCGCGCATCCCCGTCTGGAACTCGGCGCGGTTGGCGGCGTCGCGGGTCGCACTGGTCGCCACCACGCGAAGCGCGTCCACGCCGCCGACGGATTCGATCAGCGCGGCGTAGTCCCGTGCCGCGGCGAAGGTGCGGTCGAGGGCCTCGGGCGCGAGCCGACCGGTGGCATCGACGCCCTGACCCAGGCGGTTGATGCGCATGACGCGTTCGACGTCGGACAGCGTGCCGTCGGATCCGACCTCGGAGATGAGCAGACGGATCGAGTTCGTCCCGCAGTCGATCGCCGCCACCCGTGTCACTGCCCGGCCCCCTCGACGCACGGCCCGTTCTTCCACCAGGGCCCGAGTTCGGAAAGTACCCGGTCCCCGACGGGATTGACGCCGGGGCCGGCGGCGAGCGCGTGGCCCACGAGCACGTGCAGGCACTTCACCCGGTCCGGCATCCCGCCCGCCGAGATGCCGGCGACCTCGGGCACGTCACCGAGCCGCGCGCGGCGCTCGAGGTAGTCCGCGTGGGCAGCACGGTGCGCCGCGTGCAGAGCAGGGTCAGCCGCGATCTCGGCGCTCAGTTCTGTCATCCGACCCGAGGCCTCGATGGTGCCGATCGCCCCGGAGGCCTTCGGACAGGTCAGATAGAACAGCGTCGGGAACGGCGTGCCGTCGGGCAGCCGAGGCTCGGTGGCCAGCACATCGGGGTGCCCGCACGGGCAACGATGTGCCACCGAGTCCACGCCCCGCGGCACCCGGCCCAGCTGAGCCTCGACCGCGGCCAGATCGGCCTCGCTGGGCGCAGGCCCGAGGATTCCTTGCCCGGTCACTCCGCCGCTTGTTCGCGCAGGCCGCGCGGCGGGGCCCCCACCGGTGTCGAGGCGGTGGTCAACGAATCGGCGAGCCGCCCCCACCAGGCGGTCGGCACGGCTGCCTCGCCGGCGATCTCCGTCGACGGATCCGGCGGCGCATCGGTGACCCGGAAGGCCTGCTCACCGGGCTTCACGAAGTGCAGTTGCTGGCGCGCCTGCCGTTCGATCCAGAACGGTTCGTGACGCAACTGGGTCTCGCGCTGCAACGCCTCCAACCGCGAGGTGCCCGCGGCGACGGACTCGCGCAGCTCGTCGATCTGCTGGCGTTGCGCGACGTAACGCTGCATCGGGTACGCCACGGAGACCGCGACGAGGAAGAACACCGACGCGAGGACCGCGGCCCGGCGGGTGAAGGGACTGCGCCGCAGCGCCAGCACCACGACCGCCTCGGCCCGGGACTGGGCCGGCACCCGGCCGCGGACGGCTCGTCGTGCGGGGCGTGGCCCGGACCGACCGGTGCGCGGCCTGGCCCGGTCACGCAACCGCGGACGCGGCGTCGGACTGCGACGGGGAACTTTCACGCCTGCTCGGTCGCTCTCAGCCCTGGTACCGCGGGAACGCCCCGCGCCCGGCGTAGCGGGCGGCCTCGAAAAGTTCCTCCTCGATGCGCAGCAGCTCGTTGTATTTGGCGACGCGCTCGGAGCGGGCCGGGGCACCGGTCTTGATCTGCCCGCAGTCGGTCGCGACCGCGAGGTCCGCGATCGTGGTGTCCTCGGTCTCCCCCGACCGGTGGCTCATCATCGCCCGGTACCCGTTGCGGTGCGCGAGGTTCACGGCGTCGAGGGTCTCGGACAACGTGCCGATCTGATTGACCTTCACCAGCAGCGCGTTCGCGGTCCGCTCGGAGATACCACGGGCCAGGCGCTCCGGGTTGGTGACGAAGAGGTCGTCGCCGACGAGCTGGACGCGGTGCCCGATGCGTTCGGTGAGTGCCTTCCACCCGGCCCAGTCCTCCTCGTCCATCGGGTCCTCGATGGAGACGAGCGGGTAGTTGTCGAGCAGGTCGGCGTAGTAGTCGGCCATCTGCTCGGAGGTGCACTTGCGGCCCTCGAAGCTGTAGACGCCACCGTCGTGGAACTCGGTCGCGGCGACGTCGAGCGCCATGACGACGTCGGTCCCGAGTTGGAAGCCCGCCTGCTCGACGGCCCGCCCGATCAGATCCAGGGCGTCGCGGTTGCTGGGCAGGTCAGGGGCGAAGCCACCCTCGTCACCGAGGCCGGTGTTCAGGCCCTGGGACTTCAGGACCGCTTTGAGTGAGTGGTAGACCTCCGCGCCCCAGCGGACGGCGTCCCCGAAGGTGCTCGCCCCGATCGGCGCGATCATGAACTCCTGGATGTCCACCGCGGTGTCGGCGTGGGCGCCGCCGTTGAGGATGTTCATCATCGGCACGGGCAGCAGGTGCGCGTTGGGCCCGCCGATGTAGCGGAACAGCGGCAGCCCGACGCTCTGCGCGCCGGCGCGGGCCACCGCGAGGCTGGCGCCGAGGATCGCGTTGGCGCCCAGACGGGCCTTGTTCGGGGTTCCGTCCAGATCGATGAGGGCCTGATCGATGAGGCGTTGGTCGTCGACGTCGTAGCCGAGCAGCTCCGCCGCGATCTCGGAGTTCACCGACTCGACGGCGTCCTGCACGCCCTTGCCGAGGTAGCGGTCGGCGTCCCCGTCGCGGCGTTCGGCCGCCTCGAAGGCGCCGGTGGAGGCACCGGACGGGACCGCGGCGCGGCCGAGGGTGCCGTCGTCCAGCTTCACCTCGACCTCGATGGTCGGGTTGCCGCGGGAGTCCAGGATCTCGCGGGCCCAGACGTCCTCGATGGTGGCCATGTCTGTCTCCCGGCGAGGGCTTACGGTCCGGCGGTCACAAGCGCGACCCACCATACCCAGGCGTCTCGTCCGCCTCTGCCGCGCCGCTCCGGGTGGTGGGGCGACGCCTACCCGAGGCCGAGGAACGCACCCGTGATGGCGGCAAGCTCGGCGTGCGCCGCGGCGTCACTGACCGTCGGGTCGCCGTCGCCGAAGAGGGAGCGGTAGGCGCCGAACTGGCTGTGCTCCATGCCGTCGATCTCCCGCAGCGTCACCCCGGGCACGCCTGCGGCGGCGGCGCGGGCGTCGACGGTGGGCACGATCCCGTCCCGTCCACCGGTGACCACGAGCACCCGGAGGTCGGGACGCAGTCGCGTTCCTCGCTCGGGGTAGGCGGCCCACAGCACCACACCCTCCACGGCTGCGCCGGCCCGATGGGCGAGGAAACGGGTGGCGGCGAAGCCACCGAAGGAATGCCCTCCGACCCACCAGCTGCGGATCTGCGGGTTGTCCGCCATCACCCCGGCGGCCGCCCCCACGTCCAGCGGCGCGAAGTGCAGCGGCTGGCGCGGGAGGAACACTGCCGTACCGGTGGCCTTCACGATCGGCGCCAAGGTCGGCAGGTACGCCCGAAGCTCGGTGTGCGCGCCGCCGTAGAACACCAGGCCGCGGGTGGGCGGCCGGTCCGCGGGGGCGAGGGAGATCCAGTCGTCCTGCTGATCGATCACGAGGGATCGGTCTGCCCGTACGGCCGCATAGGCACGGTCGTCGACCGGGGACGGGTACATGAGGAACAGCACCGCGGCCACCACGACCGCGTAGACCACCGCCGCCAGGCCACGGCCGAGGCGGCGCATGTTCGCTACAACCCGAGCAGGGGGCGCAGGTGTCGGGCCGGCGGCGAGCCGTGGGCGAGCACCGCGTCGTGCACCTGACGCAACGACCAGTCGGGGTGCTTGGCGCGCAACCCCGCCACGAGGTCCCGCACGGCCAGGTACCCGACGAAGTAGGTGGACAGCTGGGTCGAGGTGAGCAGCGAGCGGCGCCACTTACCGACGGCTTCCCCTTCCTCCTGGTAACCCCGGTCTAGCATCAGGCGCATGCCCTCGTCGCGGGTCATCCCCCGTGTGTGCACCCGCACGTCGAGGATCGCGTTGATCGTCATGCGTAGCTGCGTCTTCAGTTGCTGCATCCGCACCGCGTCGCCACCGAAACCGTGATGCGCCATCACTTCCTCGGCGTAGACGGCCCAACCCTCGACGAACGGTCCGTTCCAGAACACCTTGCGGACGGCCGTCGGGGTGTCCTGGCGGCGGTCGTGTGCCAGCTGCACGACGTGACCCGGCATCGCCTCGTGGATCGTGAGGTTGCGGACCATGTGCACGTTGTACTCGCGGAAGAACGACGTCACGCGCTCGTCGTCCCAACCCTGGGGGGTCGGGGAGATCGCGTAGAAGGTCGGCAGCTTCGCGGTCTCCAGCGGCCCGGGCGGATCGCAGTAGGCCACCGCGACGCCTCGGTGGATCTCGGGCATGACGAGGATCTCGACGGGATCGTCGAACACCGTGATGAGGTCGTGCTCCCGGACGAACGCCGTGGTCTCCTCCAACGCGGTGGCCGCGAGGTCGACGATCGTGTCGTTGTTCGGCGCCTCGGCAGCGAGGCGGTCGAGCACCTCACGCACCTGACCCTCGCGCGGCGGGGCGCCCGCGATCCGGGAGGCGACCTCCCCGATCTCGTCGCTGATCCGGGCGAGTTCGGCGTTGGCGTGCCCGAGCACCACGTCCGGGGAGTCGTCCGTGTCGAGGGTGAAGCGCAGCCGACGCGCGAACAGGTCCGGCCCCAGGCGGGGGTCACCATGGGCGTCGTCCTGGCGGGCTGCGAGCCACGCGAGATGCACCACGAGGGCGTCCCGCGCGAGCGCGAGCGGCTCGGCCATCTCCTTCCGCACCTGCGGCGCGTCGGCCAGCGCGCGGTCGAGCTCCGAACCCAGCAGCGTCCGGGTGCCCGTGAACTGAGCGATCGCGGTCGAGACGTGCACCTCAGGCATGACGTCGAGCTCGGCCCGGGCCGCCTCCAGCGTGGCCGGCACCTGCGCCAGGCGCCCGGCAAGCGACCGCAGCCGGTCGGGCAGGGGTGCGAAGTCGCGGGCGAGCAGCACGTGCAGGGCGGTCCCCGGGTTGGCCGGCAGCGGGTTCCAGGTGTGTTCGCGCAGCTCGTCGAGCTCGAAGATCCGTGCCTCGAGCTTGTGGCGCAGGATCGCCAGGTCCACCTGCTCGGGCACGCTGAGCGCGGCCGCGTCCAGCGCGTCGAGTTGAGACAGGCGCTCGCGCGCGGTCGTCAGGGTCCGTTCGCGTGCCGCGGGTCCGGGTTCGGCGAGCAGGTGGTCGAAGCGGTGGTCCCCGAGGGAGGTCGCCGTGGCCGGAGACGCCTCGAGCCACTCGTCCAGGATCTGGTCAGCGAGCTCACCGAACCGGCCGAGTGGGGTGGCCAATGTCATGGCGCGCAGGCTATCGCGGCGGGATTTGGCCTCACTTTCGATACGCTGGCGCTTCCCTGAAGCATCGAGGAGTGCCCCGTTTTGTTCAAGGTGTCGGTCGTCGTCCCGATGTTCAAAGTGGCTCGGTACCTGCCGGACTTCTTGGGCTCCCTGGACGCTCAGGAGGGCGGGCTCGCCGACGTCGAGCTGATCTTCGTCGACGACGGCTCCCCGGATGAGTCGGCCGCCCTGGTCACCGAGTGGAGCAAGCGCACCGGGACCCCTATGCGGTTGGTCAGCAAGCCCAACGGTGGGCTGTGCTCGGCACGCAATGCGGGCCTGGAGGTCGCCACCGGCGAGTGGATCACCTTCTGGGACCCCGACGACATCCTGGAGAACTGGTATACCGCCGAAGTACGAGAGTTCCTCGACTCTCCTGAGGCCGCGGGCGTGCACCTCGTCGTGGGCCGACTCGTGTGGTTCGACGACGAGACCGGTTCACGCAGCGAGCACCCGCTGGACTACCGGTTCAAGGCGGGCAACCGGATTGTCGATCTGGAGCACGCCCCGGACAACATCCACCTCGCGGCCAACACCGGCTATTACCGCCGCTCGGTGCTCATCGAGCACGGCCTGACCTTCGACGCCCGGGTGGTACCGACCTTCGAGGACGGTCACCTGACGGCGCGTTACCTCGGCAAGTTCGACCGACCGCGCATCGCGTTCCGCGCCGACGCTCTCTATCTCTACCGGCGCCGGGCGGACCAGACGTCGCTCGTGCAGACGGGGTGGAGCAAGGAGACCAAGTACACCGCCCAGCCCAAATACGGCTGGCTGGATCTGCTGGAGTGTGTGCAGGCGGACCGTGGCCGCGTGCCGCGCTGGGCCCAGCATCTCGTTCTCTACGAAATGCAGTGGTACTTCAAGGCCGGGCGTCAGGTCCCCATCAAGACCGCGTGGGTGCCGCAGCAGATGCGCGACGACTTCCACGAGACGCTCGACGCGGTCGTGGGCATGCTCGACGAGGACTACATCGAGAACTTCCCGTTCTCACAGCGCTCGCAGGCCGTCGACCTGGCCGCGTGTCTGATGATCGGCATCAAGGGCCGGCAGAAGCGCCCGCAGGCAGTGACGGTCGATCAGATCGACACCCGCCGGCACGTGGTGCGTCTGCGCTACTACTTCGGCGGCGACCTGCCCGACGAGGAGTTCCGCGCCGACGGCGTCCTGGTCCGACCCAAGCACGTGAAGACGCGCCGGGTGGATTTCCTCGGCCGCACCATGGCCTACGAACGCTGCGTCTGGTTCCCCGCCACCGTGAACCTGGCGGTGCGCCTGGACGGCGTGCCGATGCCGGTGCGCGTCGGGTCGTTGGAGAACACCCGCTACGAGGCGGGCCCCGCGAAGTACTGGCGGACCCTCGGCAAGCAGGCCCCGCCGAAGGCGCCGGGCGACGGAAACGCGAAGTCGACGTCGCCGAACCAGTCCGGCGGCAAGGGCCGCCGGGTCGTGCGGATCGCCCGTCGGGTCCAGGAGGACCCGAAGCGCGCGGTGGTCATCGCCCGCAAGAAGGCCCGCAAGATGGTCGTGGGCCAACTCGTCGGCGGTAAGCGGCAGCGCAGGACCATCGCGGTCGCGGTGAAGAAGTTGGACCGGTTCGAGTCTGTGCAGGCGCTGAACAACGCGTGGTTGCTGATGGACAAGGACACGCACGCCAACGACAACGCCGAGCACCTCTACCGCTACCTGCACAACTCCCAGCCCGACGTGAACGCGTGGTTCGTGCTGAACCGCAACTCGCCGGACTGGGACCGCCTGGCGACCGAGGGCTTCCGCCTGATCCCGCACGGGTCCCGCAAGCACACGCTGGCGCTGCTCAACGCCAAGCACCTGCTCTCCTCGCACGCCGACCACTACGTGGTGCGACCGCTGGACAAGAAGGGCGTGGGCAACGGCAACTGGCGCTTCACGTTCCTGCAGCACGGGGTCACCAAGGACGACCTGTCGACGTGGCTGAACGGCAAGCCCATCGACATGGTCATCTGCGCGACCAAGGACGAGCGCAACTCGATCATCGCCGACGGGACCGCCTACCGGTTCTCGACCCTGGACACCCCGTTGACCGGGTTCCCGCGCCACGACCGGCTGTGGCGCGTCGGGCAGAGCACCCCGCCGCAGGCCCGTCGCAAGCTGCTGTTCATGCCGACCTGGCGGGTCAACCTGCTCGGGGACAGGATCGGGCAGAGCAACGCCCGCGTGCTGCGCGAGGACTTCTGGGAGACCGACTACGCGCGCGCCTGGCGGGCGGTGCTCGAGTCCGACCGGCTGCGCAAGGCCGCCGCGACGCACAACTACGAGATCACCTTCATCCCGCACCCGAACATGCAGGACTACCTGCACGGCAGCCCGATGTCCGACCACATCGCGGTGCATCGCTTCGCCGACATCGACATCGCGCAGACCATCGCCGAGGGCGCTCTCCTGGTGACCGACTACTCGTCGCTGGCCTTCGAGGCCGCGTACCTGAACCGGCCGATCGTCTACTACCAATTCGACGAGGCCGAGTTCTTCTCCGGCGAGCACGTCTACACGAAGGGCACCTGGAGCTACCGCGACGACGGCTTCGGCCCGGTCTGCGCGGAGGCCGAGGAGACCCTCGACTCGGTGATCGGCCTGATCGAGTCCGACTGCACCCCCGCGAGCATCTACGCCGACCGCATGGAGCGCACCTTCCCGTTCCGCGACGGCGAGTGCTCCCGCCGGACCTACGAGGCCGTCGCCGCACTCGACAAGCCGGTCCGGATCAAGGACATGTACGAGGCACTCGAGCGCTGACCGGCCCGGCCGGCTGACAAGCTGACGGTTATGAGAGCGCACGAGAGCCTGGCGGGGCGCGATCAACTGCTGCATGCGATCAGCGAGGTTCTGACCGATTTCGAGAACGGCGCCGAGGACTGGGAACACAACGGCCTCGACGGGTTCCTCGAGGCGTGGGCGGCACTGCTCGGATCGATCGAGAACGGCTACACCAATACAGACCGCCCCGTGCCGATGGATCCGTGGCAGATCGTCGCGGATTCGCTGCGAGGAGCCCGGTACTACGAGTGAACGTCCGGCTCAGACGCGGCGCGCGATGACCCGGTGCAGGGCTGGGTCTTCCTTCTCGTACGGGGAGAGGCCCGCGCCGTCGGCGGTCTCGACGATCTCGAAGCCGCGCTTGGCGAGGTCGTCGTCGAAGGCGGCGGCGTCGAGGAAGCGGCGGAACATCTTGGCCGCGTTCTTCGGCAGCTTCTCGTCGTCGGTGCTGCGGAACTCGGCGGCCAGCAGGTCGCCGGGGCGGGACACGTCCACGAGCGCGGTGAGCGCTGCCTCCTGAGCCTCCTCGCTCAGGGCGTGGAACAGGAACCGGGCGTGGAAGAGCACCGGGCCCTCCGCCGCGGCAATCCATTCGCGCAGCACAGGGATCCAGGCGTCGGTGCCGAGGTCCGCGACCTCGAAGCGCGCCTCGGGCACGCGGGTGCGGGCCTGGTCGACGGCACGGGTGGAACGGTCCAGCCCGAGCACGCCGCGGCCCGAGGCGGCGAACGCGACGGCGTCACGGCCGCAGCCGCTGCCGAGGTCCACCACGCGGGCGGGCAGGTCGTCGCGGGCCAGCAGCGAGGTCGCGAACGACGAGGGTTCGGCGAACTCGACCCGGGCGTAGTGGTCCTCCCAGTTGGTCGGGCCCCAGACCTCCGGCGGGATCTTCCCCGCGTGGCCGGCGGTCCGGCGATCCTTCTTCCAGGAGAAGCCAGGGTTGGGAACGCGCCAGGAGTCGCCGTACATCGCGGCGACCACTTCCTCGGCGAGTTCGGGAACGCCGACGGTGCGGTGGCAGAACGGGGCCGTGGTCACGCCCTGCCACTGACTGCGCGTCACATCTCTGCTGCCCGCGACGCCGAAGGGGAACGCGAGGATGTCGTGACGGTCCCAGTACAGGTGGAACAGGTCGATGCGAACCTCCGGCTGGGCCGGGTTCCACACGTAGAGGTTGGTGGAGACGATCGTGGTGCGCAGCCCGGTGTCGATGAGTTTGAGCGCGATGTCGCGCATCTCCTCGGCCAGCGCGGGGTTCCGGCGGTGCCGGGAGACGTAGGCCATGTCCGCGTCGTTGTCGACGCCGATCACGCCGCCCTCGCGGATGGTGCCGAGCAGGCTGCCGTAGATGACGAAGGGCTCGTAGTCGAAGTCCTCCTTCAGGACCTTCGCGACCCAGTCGTAGAGGTCGAGGACCGCGTCGATCCAGGTGAGGTCCTTCGACTTCACCACCTGCAGGTCACCCCACCGGGAGAAAACGTGTCCGTCCTCGAGCAAGGCGGCCAGTTCGGTCACCGTGCGCGACCCGACCTCGACGGGGGCGGCGGAGCGACCGTGCTTGGCGATCGGCAGGGCCTTCCCGTTGAGTAGCACGCTGACTCGGTCCTCGGCCTGCGCGAACTCCCACAGACCCCGGGTCTGGAAGCGGAAGACACCTCGACGGTCGCCCGCCTCGGCGTGCGGGGACGGGGTTGCGACCGAGCGCGCGACGTCGACGCCACCGAGGCGCAGCACCACCGGCACGGCCTCGACACCCTCGGCCAGGGTGACCCAGCCCTCGATCGCCCCGCGGCGGTAGAGCGTGACTTTGCCGGGCGGCGCGGGCTTCGCCTTCGCCACCGCGGGCTTCGCAGCCGGTTTGGGCGCCGCCTTCTTCGCGACGGGGGCCGGGGCGTGCTTGCGCAGCCGAGCGCGTAAGGCCTTGCGGGCCTTGCGCGGCACGGCCGCACGGAGCAGTTCGCGGCGCCGGGTGCGCGCCGGGGCGATCCGGTTCAACCCCGCCAGAACAGTCGAGGCAAGGCGCTGCGGATCCACGAACGACCTATCGCTTGGTAGCCACGACCCGGTACAGGACCGGGTCCTCGTCCTTGTACGGCGAGAAGCCGGTGTCCTCGACCTCGAACTCGACGTCGAAGCCGTACTTCTCCCGCAGCGCGTTGCCGAACGCCCAGCCGTCCTGGAAGCGGCGGTAGTGCTTGGTGTGCACCTTCGCGAGGTCGGCGTCGCCGGTGGTGCGGAACTCGGCGGCGAACTTGTCGCCGGACCGGGCCACCGAGGCCACCGTGCCCATCAGCGTCTCCTGCACGTCCTCGGGGATCGAGTGCAGGAAGAACCGTGCGTAGAAGGTGACCGGAGCGGACCCGGCCCGCTCGGTGGCACCGGACAGGACCGCGGTCAGTGGCTCGGCCTCGCCGACGTCGCAGGCCTGGAACTGCACCCGCGGGTACATGCCCATGTCGTGGGCCTTCTTGTCCGCGTGCCGCACCCCGATGTGCGAGCGGTCCAGGCCGGTGACGTGCCGCCCGGCCTGTCCGAACGCGTAGGAGTCGCGTCCGTCGCCGCAGCCGATGTCGACGACGTGCTCGGTCATGCCCTCGCGGGCATTGACCCACTCCTGGAACGTCGAACCGGAGGTGTACTCGACCTTGGCGTAGAAGTTCGCCCAGTAGATCTCCTCGACGTCGTCCAGCGGGACGATCGCGTCGCGGGCGCGCTTGGAGCGGTCGGTGTCCCAGTTGAACCCGGGGTTCGGCGTGCGCCAGCCGGCGCCGTAGATGGTCTCGACCATCGCCTCGCCGTTGACGGGGACCAACACCCGCCCGGGGCCGAACGGGATGTCGTTGAGGCCCTGCCACGACTCCTTGCGGATGTCGGTGTCGCCGGCGATACCGAAGGCGAACTGCAGGATCCCGGCGGCGTCGAAGTACAGGTGGAAGACGTCGACGCGCAGCTTCGGGTTGTCCCGGTGGTGCACGTGCACGGCGGTGCGCCGACCCTCGACGTCGTAGCCGGCGTCGATGAGGGCGAATGCCAGCTTCTTCAGCGCTTCGATCGCCTCGGCGCCGGTGGTGGCATCGACGATGACCGCGGCGTCGAAGTCGTCGTCATGCCCGATGAATCCGTTCTCCCGCACAGCGCCGAGCAGGCTGCCGTACATGACGAACAGATCCAGACCCAACGAGTCCTTGATGACGGTGCGCAGCCCGGCGTAGAAATCGAGTACCTCGGTCTGCCATGCCTCGTCCAGCGACTTCGACAACTGCAGGCGCCCCTTCCTGGAGAACACGTGGCCGGAGTTCAGTCTTCGCTTCAACGTGCCGATCGTGCGGGTGCCACCCCGATCGACCCGCAGATGCATCCCTACTCCGGCGATCGGTAGGGGTGCGCCGTCCGCGCGGACGGTCAGGGTCTGGTCGACCGCGGCGTAGGCCCAGATGTCCTTCAGGACGAAGCGGAAGCCGCGGATCTCGGTGTCCCCGGACCGCGACACCACGTCGTTGGCCCAGGTCCCCGCGACCTGCAGGTCCTCCAGATGCAGGGTCACCCGCACCGGGGCGTGCCCGGCCGGAATCGCGACCCAACCGCTGACCGCGTCGCGGGTGAAGGTCTCGACCGTGCCGAGAAGGGCACCGCTGCGGTTGCGGTTCAGCTCGTTGACAGGCGCCCATCCGCGTTGGCGCAACTGCTTGCCGACCTGCCGCTTTGCCTTGCGCACACTGCGGTGCACCAGCTTGCGAGCGTCCGCCGCGACGGCGGCCGGCTTGCCGGTGGAGCCCATCCTCACCTCGTCTGAACCGAGTTCCATGCCCACGACGCCCCCGTCATGGGGGTGCGGAGAGCGACGTGATCACCCTACCGTCGCCCGGCGTTCGTACCGCCGACGCACGCGCAACTGGCGTGAGTTCCTCAGCGTTCGTCCGCCGGCGAATCGGTGGTTTTCGGCCGAACGGCTAGGAATCGGACCGGGTGGCCTCGTCGGCCCGGACCGCTGCGGCGTACTCGCGGCACGCGCGCCGCAGTTCCGCCTCCGGCTCCAGCCCGCGTGCGGCGGCGGTGGCCACCAGAGCGAACAGGGCAGCGCCCAGGTCGCCGTCGGCGGGCAGGTCGGCGGGGGCGACGGCCGGACCGACGCCGGCGCGTCGGGCTCGGGACTGCAGCTTCGCGGCCAGCGCGAGTGCCGGCTGGGCGGCCGGGACCCCGTCCATGGCGGAGGTGCGACCCTTCTCCGCGACCTTCATCGCATCCCAGTTCGCCTCGAGCTCGGCCATGTCCTCGACGACGAGCCCCGCGAACACATGCGGGTGACGGTTCCTCAGTTTGTCCGCGATCCCGACGGCGACGTCATCGATGTCGAAGGGTTCATCGGGGTGCTCGGTGGCGATCCGTGCGTGGAAGACGACCTGCAGCAGCAGGTCACCCAATTCCTCACGCAGGTGGGCACGGTCCCCGCTCTCGACCGCCTCGACGGTCTCGTAGCACTCCTCGAGCAGGTACTGCAGCAGCGAGGTGTGCGTCTGCTCGGCGTCCCACGGGCACCCGCCGGGCGAGCGCAGGCGGTCCATGACGGCCACCAGGTCCGCCAGCCCGGACCCTACGACCCGCTCAGTCACCGAGAAGCAGCGTCATCGATCCGCGGCCTTGATGAAGTCCGGCTGCGGCTGGTCGATGTCTCCGCTGCTCGGGTTGAACTCCCCGTAGCGCGGGTTGACCTTGATCCGCATCCCGGCGGCGACGGCGATCAGTTTCTGCTGCAGCCGGCTGTCCAGCTCGGCCGCGGACACCTTCGCGCCACCGGCGAGCTTCTCCGCGATCTTGCGGCTGAGCACCTGGGTGCGGAAGACGTCCTGCACCTGCGACTCGTTCAGCCCGTTCGAGGCCAGGGCCCGCAGGAACTGCTCCTGCCCGCCGAGGTCCTTGCGCTGCGCGTCGATGAGCGAGGAGATCTCGGTGTCGGTGGCGCTCACGCCGAGCTCCTGCGCGGTGCGCAGGAAGATCTGGTCGATCACGCGACGCTCCACCTCGCGGCGGGCCGCCAGGGCCGGACCGCGGACCAGCACCGACTGCTCGTCCTGCAGGGCACGGGTCGTCTCGACCGCATTCTGCACCTCGGCGATCGTGATCCGCTCGTCGCCGACGATGGCCGCCGCTCCGAGCTGGTTCGGGCCGCAGGCGGTTCCGGCGAGCAGCACCAGCCCCAGGGGGGCGGCGATCAGCAGGCGGCGGCGCTGGCTCACGTCTGCGGTCCTTCTCGAGGTGGGTGCCGGGGCGGTTGTGCTCGGCGCGGAAATCCTACGGCGTGCTCAGTCGTGCAATGCGTCGACCAGCGCCCGTGCCCAGGCGAGCAGTTCCAGGCCGACGACGGGTTGCCCGCCGACCCTCGCGGTCATGGGCCTGGGCACGAGGATCTTCCGGTCGGTGGCCTTGATGATCGTGCGCGGGTAGAGGCGCTGCAGCCGCAGCTGTCGGGACTCGGGCAGGTCCAGCGGACCGAACCGCACGTTGGGTCCGGCGAGAGTGACCTCCTCGATCCCGTGCGCCCGCAGATGCGAGCGGAACGCGGCGACCGCGAAGAGGTTCTCCACCGGCTCCGGCAGCGGCCCGTACCGGTCGACGAGCTCGGCGCGGACCGCCGCGATCTCCGCGTCGGGGTCGCCGTAGGGAGATTTGTCGGTGGGAGTGGTGCCGATGGCGGCGATGCGCCGGTAGGCCTCCAGGCGCAGGCGTTCGGTGGACAGCCACTCGTGCGGGATGTGGGCGTCGACGGGCAGCTCGACGCGAACCTCGCTGGGCGGCGGCGCGGCGTCGGGGCCGGCCTTGTACTCCGCGACCGCCTCGCCGACCATCCGCACGTAGAGGTCGAACCCGACGCCCTCGATGTGCCCGGACTGCTCCCCGCCGAGCAGGTTGCCGGCCCCGCGGATCTCCAGGTCCTTCATCGCCACGTACATGCCGGCGCCGAGTTCGGTGTGCTGCGCGATGGTGGCCAGCCGCTCGTGCGCGGTCTCGGTGAGCGGCTTCTCGGCCGGATAGAGGAAGTAGGCATACCCACGTTCGCGCGACCGCCCGACCCGGCCACGCAACTGGTGCAGCTGCGCGAGACCGAGGACGTCGGCCCGTTCCACGATCAGGGTGTTCGCGTTGGAGATGTCCAGGCCGGTCTCGACGATCGTGGTGCAGACCAGGACGTCGGAGCGCTTCTCCCAGAAGTCGACGATGACCTGCTCGAGGGTGTGCTCGTTCATCTGGCCGTGCGCGGTGGCGATGCGCGCCTCGGGCACCAGTTCCGAGAGCCGACGGGCTGCCTTCTCGATCGACTCGACGCGGTTGTGCACGTAGAAGACCTGGCCGTCGCGCAGCAGTTCGCGGCGGATCGCGGCCTGGATCTGCTTGTCGGCGTAGGCACCGACGAACGTGAGGATCGGATGCCGTTCCTCGGGCGGGGTGGTGATCGTGGACATCTCCCGGATGCCGGTGATCGACATCTCCAGGGTCCGCGGGATCGGGGTGGCCGACATGGTGAGCACGTCGACGTGCACCCGCAGGTGCTTGAGCGCCTCCTTGTGTTCGACGCCGAAGCGCTGCTCCTCGTCGACGATGATCAGCCCGAGGTTCTTGAACGTGGTGCTCGGCGAGAGCAGCCGGTGGGTGCCGATGACGACGTCGACGGAGCCGTCGGCCATCCCCTCCATGACGGCATTCATCTCCGTGGCCGTGTTGAACCGGGACAGGCTCTTCACCGTGACGGGGAACTGCGAGTACCGCTCGGAGAACGTCGAGAAGTGCTGCTGCGCCAGCAGAGTGGTGGGCACGAGTACCGCGACCTGCTTGCCGTCCTGCACAGCCTTGAAGGCGGCGCGCACAGCGATCTCGGTCTTGCCGTAGCCGACGTCGCCGCAGATGACGCGGTCCATCGGGTACGGCTTCTCCATGTCGGCCTTGACCTCGTCGATGGCCGCGGCCTGGTCCGGGGTCTCGATGTACCCGAAAGCGTCCTCGAGCTCCCGCTGCCAGGGAGTGTCCGGGCTGAACGCGTGTCCGGGCGCGGAGGTCCGCGCGGCGTAGAGCTGGATCAGCTGGCCGGCGATCTGCTTGACCGCCTTGCGGGCCCGACCCTTGGCCTTCTGCCAGTCGGCGCCGCCGAGGCGGTGCAGCGACGGAGCCTCCCCGCCGACGTAGCGGGTGACCTGCTCGAGGGCATCGGTCGGGACGAAGAGCCGGTCGCCGGGCTGGCCCCGCTTGGAGGCGGCGTATTCCACCACGAGGTACTCGCGGGTCGCGCCGGCCACGGTGCGGCTGGTCATCTCGACGTACTTGCCGACGCCGTGCTGCTCGTGCACGACGTAGTCGCCGGGGCGCAGCTGCAGGGGGTCGACCACGTTGCGCCGCCGGCTCGGCAACTTGCCGCGCAGGTCCTTGCTCGAGCCCGCAACTCGGCTGGTGAGGTCGGTCTCGGTGAGCACGGCCAGTTTCTGGCCGGGCAACAGGAACCCGTTGCCCAACTGACCGCACGTCACGATCGCCACACCGGGCTCGGGCGCGGCGTCGAGCCCCTCCTCGAATCGGGTCGGCAGATCCGCTGCCTTGAGCAGTTCCACGACGCGATCGGCGGTTCCGTGGCCACCGACCACCAGGGTCACGGCCCAGCCGTCGGCCAACCAATCGCGGATGTCGCCCAGGGCACGGTCGGTCTCGCCGCGGTAGGCCTGCGGCGCCTGCGCGCCAAGGGCCGTGCCGTCGATGTCTGACGTGACGTCAGCTTCCTCGTCAGGCTGGCCGAACGGCCCGACGGACCACCATGCCAGGCCGAGTTCCCGCACATGGGTGCGGACCTCCCCGAGATCACGCAACGCCGCGGCGCCCAGATCGATCGGGGCAGCTCCCCCGACGGCGGCACCGGACCAGGAGGCCTCGAGGAACTCCTGGCTGGTGCGCACCAGGTCCGCGGCGCGGGCCCGGACCCGTTCGGGGTCGACGGACACGATCAGCGTGCCCGCGGGCAATTGGTCGACGAGCAGTTCCATCCCGTCCACGAGGGCGGGTGAGAGCGCCTCCATGCCCTCCACCGCGATGCCCTCGGCGATCTTGCCGAGCATCTCCTCCAACTCGGGATGGCTCGCGCGCAACGCGGCGGCCCGGTCGCGGATCTCCTTGGTGAGCAGCAGTTCCCGGCACGGCGGCGCCCACAGGCTGGTCACCTTCCGTTCGGGTTCGGGCTCCACACTGCGCTGGTCGGCGACCTTGAACTCGCGGATCTCCTCGACCTCGTCGCCCCAGAACTCCACGCGCAGCGGGTGTTCCTCGGTGGGCGGGAAGACGTCGACGATGCCGCCACGGACGGCGAACTCCCCGCGGCGCTCGACCAGATCCACGCGTACGTACGCTGCCGCGGCCAAGGCGTCGACGACCGCGTCGAGCTCGACCTCGTCACCGACCCGCAGGCTGACCGGCTCCAAGGAGCCGAGGCCCGGAACCATCGGTTGGACCAGGCTGCGCACCGGACACAGCACCACGTCCAGCGGCCCGGCGGCAGGGTCGTCGGCGACGGGTCGGGTCAGACGACGCAGGACGGCCAAGCGACGACCGACGGTGTCCGCGCGGGGCGAGAGGCGCTCGTGCGGGAGGGTCTCCCAGGACGGGAACACCGCGACACGTTCGGCGGGCAGGAGCGCACCGAGGGCTGCTTCGAGGTCCTCGGCCTCCCGCCCGGTCGCGGTCACCGCCAGGACGGTGCGGCCGGTCCGGGCAGCGAGCGCGGCAAGGACGAACGGGCGCAGCCCCGGCGGGCCGATGAGGTCGCTCGCGACCCCCGGCGTGCCGGCCGATTCGATCGCCTGAGCCAGCACCGGATCGGCGGCGACCACCTCGAGCAGGCCCGCGACGGACATGACTGGATCCCCCTGCAAATTCTCCACCGGACAACACGAACGCCCCACAACGGCGTTCGTCGCGGGGTACGGACTCAGCCTACGTGCCCGCGGCGACGAGATTTGCCGGTGCTACTCGGCCCAGGCCGCCAAGCCGACGCGGGTGGCAGAGATGCCGATGCGGCGGTGGTCGATCTTCTTGGTCAGCACGATGGCGTCGCCGTCGGACATCCCGACGTCGAGACGGTCATCGGCCTGCTCGTCGCGCACGAACCACCCCGGCGGTCCACCGGCGGGGTCGGTCCGTTGCCATCCACCCTGCTCCAGCAGCCGCACGGTGGCCGCACCGGTGCCGCCGTTCCACAGCGCCTGGATTCCACCCGGCCAGTCGTCCCAGGCGCAGTCGGCCGCGTCGAGATCGGCCACCCGCGCAGGGTTGACGGAGCGCAGCCGATCGGTGGGCAAGGCGGCCAGCACGGCCTTCTCGACCAGGACGTTGGTCCGCGCCACACGCGTCGCGCAGTCCCCCTGCGGCGCCTTGGCGCCCGCGAACACGTGCGCGACCAGGCCGATGCCCAGTCCGACCACGAGCACGCTCGCAGTGAGAACGGAGGCCGCACTGAACATGGCCGTCCGCGCGAGGGAGCGTCTCGTGCGCGTCACGTCATCGAGAGTGCCACCGGGGGGTGATCGAAATCACCCTTTTATGAAACATTCTCGGACAAATAGCCCCACTGTCGAACTCGGGTCAGCGCGGCGTACACGTCAACGCCTCGGGCCGGGCGTCCGTCACGGACCGCACCAGCGACGCGGCGGCGCGCTCCCAGCGGGCGTAGGCCCAGGGGAAGGCGGAAATCTGCACACGCTGGGCGGCGACGGTGACCGGCAGGTGCCGCCAGCCGTCGATCTCCTTGAGCTTGCGGTAGAAGGCCCGCGCGGCGTAGTCGGGATTCGTCACCTGGGCCGGGCTGCCCCAACCCGCGGACGGTCGCTGCTGGAACAGGCCCTGGGAGTCGAGGTGACCATGGTTGATGTTGCGCAGGAACGACTCCTGCAGCGCGGTGGCGATCGCGATGACCGCGGCTCGGCGCGGCAGGCCCATCCGCTCCGCGACCTTGATGATCGTCCGGGCGTTCTGGCGCTGTGCCGCGGAACTGGTCAGGCCCCGCTGGATGGAGGGGTTGTAGCCACAGGCCCGCTGCCGCGCGATCAACTTCGCACGGGCCGCAGCGGCTGCCTGACGTTCGACGGCCGCGATGCGCTCGGCGAGCAACTCGCGCGCCTTGGCCCGCGCCGCTCTTGCCAACTGCACCTCACCGGTGGCCGAACGGGCTCCGGAGATGGTGCCGCCGGACCCCGCGACGCCACCCTCGGCCGCGTTCGCCTTGTCCAGCGACGCCGAGTGGAAGCCGCCCAGCGCCGACGCGGCGGAGGAGACCACCGCGGACTCGTCCGCACCGTCGCCCAGCACGACGAACCCGGTGACCGCGACGGCGGCCGCAGCCGTGATCGCACCCGCGGTGACCGGTGCGCGGGACGGCTTCGGCGCGGCCCGGTGACGTCCGTTCGAGGCCGAGACATCCATCGCGCCGAACGTGCCGACCGTCGCCTTCGCCGGGACAACCCTGGCAGGTGCGACCTTTGTCGGTTTGGCGCGTGGGGCGCGGTGACGGTTATCGGACACCACATGACGGTAATCACGCCGTACCCAGCGCAACCCAAGCTAACGGCGCGCTCGGATGAAAGGCCGGTCAAGCCTGGACCGGGCTGTCCCACATGTCCGATGCCCGGACCATGTCGATCATGAAATCGCAGTTTCCTTGATCAGTTAGCGAACTGACGCAAGATCAGGTTCCGAGCGCCGTCGCGGCCTCTGCCTCGGCCTGCGCGGCGATCCCGGCCGAGCGGGGCGGGGGTCCCGAGCGCAGCAGCGCGCGCCAGTCCTCCGGCGAGTACCGCGCGGGTGGGGTGCTCGTCAGGAAGTGCCGCAGGACCTCGAGGAATCCCGCGGGGTCACTGTGGTGCGGGAAGTGCCCCGCACCGCGGAAGACCTCCAGCCGGCTGCCCGGCATCGCCGCGTGGATCCGCTGTCCGTGCTCGAAGGGGATCACCGCGTCGCGGTCCCCCCACACCAGCAGCGTCGGCATCCCCGCGGCCAGGTAGCAGCGGTCCAGCATGGTGATGACCTGGCCCTGCCGGTCCACCGTCCCCCGCAGGGTTCGCAGGAACGCGCTGCGGGCGGTGCGATCGGGCAGCGCGTCGAACAACCGGATCAAGTCCTCGGCGTCGCGCCCGATCCCGGTACCCAGGAACTTGAGCATCCGGATGTAGGACTCGGTGACCTGACGGATCCCGGGGGTGGTCACGACCGGCAGCAACGTCCCCGCGCCCGGGATCGCGACGGCCTTGAGGATCAGATTGGTGCGTTTGCCCGCCCCGCCGGTGGAGACGAGCACGAGCCGCTCGCAACGTTCCGGGAACTGGTACGCGAACTGCATCGCGACCCCGCCACCGAGCGAATGGCCGACGACGCTGACCGTGTCGATGCCCAGGACGCTGATCAGGTCGCGCATCCCGCAGGCGTAGGCCGCGACCGAGTAATCGGCGCGCGGCCGGTCGGACAGCCCGTGCCCGAGCAGGTCCGGCGCGATCACCGTGTGGTCCTTGGCCAACTCCGGGATCAGGTGGCGCCAGGACTGCGAACTGTCCCCGATGCCGTGGATCAGCAGCACCGCCGGACCACGCCCGGCCAGCACGAAGGCGCGGCGGTACCCGTGCACCGTCACATGGCGCACGCGGAACTTGTCGCTGGGGTCCGGCAGCGCGTCGGCACGCGTCACGCCTCAGAGATACACCGGCGGAGAATCGTGCAGGTTACGAACGTGGGTCAGCTGTTGAACGTGTTCTGCGAGCGCTCGAGGCCCTCGGCGATCAGCAGCTCGACAGCGTCGCACGTACGATCGATCTCGAAATCGATGTCCTTGCGTTCGGCCGCCGAGAAGTCGCGCAGCACGAAGGCTGCCGCATCCATCCGCCCGGGCGGCCGGCCGATGCCGAATCGCACGCGATGGAAGTCGCCGGTGCCCAACGACTTGCGCATCGATTTCAGACCGTTGTGCCCGTTGTCCCCGCCGCCCAGCTTCAGACGCAGCGAGCCGTAGGGCAGATCGAGCTCGTCATGGACGACGACGATCCGCTCGGGCGGGACGTCGTAGTACTGCGCGAGTCCGGCGACAGGGCCGCCGGACTCGTTCATGTACGACCGGGGCTTGGCGAGCACCACAGGGGTGCCGCCAGGTCCACCGAGGCGCGCCTCGACGACGTCGGCCCGTGCCTTGTGCGCCTTGAACGCGCCGCGGACACGCTCCGCGAGCACGTCGAGCACCAGGAATCCGATGTTGTGCCGGTTCGCGACGTACTGCGGACCCGGATTCCCCAGACCGACGACAAGCCAGCGCTCGTCGCCCACGGAGGGCTACTCCTCGGACTTCGCGGCGGCGTCGTCGCCTTCGCCCTCGGCAGCAGCCTCGGCCTCTGCTTCGGCCACTGCCTCGTCGGACTCCTCGCGCTCGATGCCCAGCTCGGCCTCGGCGGCCTCCAGCTCGGCCTCGAGTGCGGCCTCGCTCTGCGGCTGCGTGATGTTGACGACGAGGTGCTCGGCGTCGGTGACGAGCTCGATGCCTGCCGGGAGAACGATGTCCTTGGCCAGGATCTGCGACCCGGCGTGCCGGCCCTCGATGCTGACCTCGAAGAACTGCGGGATGTGGGTGGCCTCGGCCAGCACCTCGAGCAGGGTCAGTTCGGACACGACCAGGGTGTCCGGGGCAGCGTGACCCACGACGTGCAGCGGGATCTGGACGCTGACCTTCTCGCCGCGACGGACCAGCAGCAGGTCGATGTGCTCGAGGAAACCCTTGACCGGGTCGCGCTGGACGTCCTTGGCGATCGCGAGGACCTCGTCGCCGGCCACGTCGATGGCGAGCAGCACGTTCGAGGTCTTCAGCGCGAGCATCAGGTCGTGACCGGGCAGCGAGATGTGCCGAGGAGCTTCGCCGTGGCCGTAAAGGACGCCAGGTACCTGGTTGGCACGGCGGATTCGACGAGCGGCACCCTTGCCGAACTCGGTGCGCGACTCGGCGCTGATACGGACCTCGGACACTTCACTTGCTCCTTACGACCTGTCGATGACGGAGGCACGGGCAGAGGCGCACGGCCTCCCTCGCCGGGCAACCTGGGCAGCCTACCGGACTTGGGGATCACGGCTTCCCCTGCCCCGGCGCAGCCGGAACGTGCACTACCGCACCCCAAAAGTGGCGTTCACCCCTGCAGGGGTGCGCTATGGGACGCGTCGGGCCTGCCTCAACCGTGTCCGTCGAACAACGAGGTCACCGAACCGTCGTCGAAGACCTCGCGGATCGCGCGGGCGATCAGCGGCGCGATCGAGAGCACGGTGAGCTTGTCGAAGCGCCGCTCCTCCTCGACGGGGAGCGTGTTGGTGACGACGACCTCGGAGATCCGGGAGTTCTTGAGCCGGTCGACGGCCGGTCCGGACAGGATCGCGTGGGTCGCGGCCACCAGGACCTCCGCGGCGCCCTGGTCGAACAGGGTGTCCGCGGCGTGGGTGATGGTGCCCGCGGTGTCGATCATGTCGTCGACGAGCACGCAGACCCGCCCGGCGACGTCACCGACGACCTCGTGCACGGTGACCTGGTTGGGCACGTTCGGGTCGCGCCGCTTGTGCACGATGGCCAGGGGGCAGCCCAGGCGGTCGGTCCACATGTCGGCCACGCGCACGCGCCCGGCGTCCGGGGAGACGACGGTGAGCCGGTCCCGGTCGACCCGGTTGCCGACGTAGCGGGTCAGCAGGGGCAGCGCGAAGAGGTGGTCGACGGGGCCGTCGAAGAAGCCCTGGATCTGCGCGGTGTGCAGGTCGACGGAGATCAGCCGGTGGGCCCCGGCGGTGCGGAACAGGTCCGCGATCAGGCGGGCCGAGATGGGCTCGCGGCCGCGGTGCTTCTTGTCCTGGCGGGAGTACCCGTAGAACGGCATGACCACGGTGATCCGCTTGGCCGAGGCGCGCTTGAGCGCGTCGACCATGATCAGCTGCTCCATGATCCACTGATTGATCGGCGCCGCGTGGGACTGGATCACGAAGGTGTCCGCGCCACGCACCGAGTCCTGGTACCGCACGTAGATCTCGCCGTTGGCGAAGTCCAGTGCCGTGGTCGGCGTCAGGGCGATCCCGAGCGAGTCGGCGATCTCCGTGGCGAGCTCCGGGTAGGCACGGCCACCCATGACCAAGAGCTTGCGCTCACCGGTGGTGGTGATCCCGCTGCTCATGTCACTCCTGAGAGGTGTTTTCTGCCCGTTGCGCGGCCTCGGCGGCGACTGCTGCCTTGCTGCCAGGCCGTGCACGCATCACCCAATTATCGATGTTGCGCTGAGTGCCTCGTGCCACGGCCAGTGCTCCGGGGGGAACGTCCTTGGTGATGACGGACCCGGCAGCCGTGTAGGAACCGTCCCCGAGTACCAACGGGGCCACCAACATGGTGTCACTTCCCACCCGGACGTGGTCCCCCACCACCGTGCGGTGCTTGGTGACCCCGTCGTAGTTCACGAAGACGGTGGCGCAGCCGATGTTCGAGTGCTCCCCGATGTCCCCGTCCCCGACGTAGCTCAGGTGCGGCACCTTCGAGCCGTTGCCGACGCTGCTGTTCTTGATCTCCACGAACGCGCCGGCCTTGCTGTGGTCCCCGAGCCGGGTCCCCGGGCGCAGGTAGGTGTACGGGCCGACGGTGGCGTCCGGACCGATGTGGGCTTCGGTGCCCTGGGTGGCCAGGACCGTCGCGCCGGCGCCCACGACGACGTCGGTGAGCGTGGTGTTCGGCCCGAGGACAGCGCCGATGCCGACCACCGTGCGCCCGTGCAGCTGGGTGTTCGGCGCGATGCGCACGTCGGAGTCGAGCGTGACCTGGACGTCGATCCAGGTCGTGGCCGGGTCGACGACGCTGACGCCGGCGCGCATCCAGTGGTCGAGCACGCGGTCGTTGAGCACCCGGCCGAGTTCGGAGAGCTGGACCCGGTCGTTGACGCCGAGGATCTCGTGGTGGTCGACAGCCAACGAGGCACCGACCTTCGCCCCGTCGCCGTGGGCGATCGACACGACGTCGGTCAGGTACTCCTCGCCCTGACTGTTGTCCGTGGACAACCGGCCGAGGGCGTCGCGCAGAACCTTGCCGTCGAAGGCGTAGACGCCGGAGTTGATCTCGGCGACCTTGTGCTGCTCCGGGGTGGCATCGCGCTGCTCGACGATCGCCTCCAGGCCCCCGTTGGCGGCGCGGATGATCCGCCCGTAGCCCGTCGGGTCGGGGACGACGGCGGTGAGCACGGTGACGGCGTTGCTGTCCGCGTTGTGCTGGTCCAGGAGCTCGACCAGCGTCGCGGCGCGCAGCAGCGGGACGTCGCCGCAGACCACGAGCACGGTCTCGGCGTCGCTCGCGCTGACGGCCTCCAGGGCCACCCGCACCGCGTGCCCGGTGCCGTTCTGCTGCTCCTGGACGACGGTGCTCGCCTGCGGGTCGATCTGCGCCAGGTGCGCCGTCACCTGGTCACGCCCGTGGCCGACGACCACCACGACCTGGTCCGGCTCCGTGCCGCGCGCGGCGGTCAGCGCGTGCCCGAGCAGCGAACGCCCACCGATGGGGTGCAGCACCTTCGGCAGGCTCGACTTCATGCGCTTGCCCTCGCCCGCGGCGAGCACGACGACTACGACGCTCATGTGGAGCCCTTCCCCCGAATGGCAGCGAGCTCCCGGGAGAGGATTCGAACCCCTATAAATCGGACCAAAACCGATTGTCCTGCCCTTAGACGACCCGGGATCGTGGCGCTGTCGACGCCGCCCAAGACGTTACTGCCTGGGCCCCGTCGGCTCGCAGCGCATTACACCTGCGTCGCTCGCCTCGACCGCAGCGTGCGCATTTGATCCAGGTTGCAACGGGTGGGGCGGTCGGGGCGCCTCATCAGCCACACGAGAGGCAACGTGGATCGTTTGCGCACGGCGGTGCGTCTCACCCAGGCCCGGACACCGCGAAACTCACCGGCGGCCTTGGAACTCAGCCGGCAGTTGGGCGACCTCGCGACGGTCTCCTACCGCGAGGAGGAGTCCTACCTCAAGCGATAGACCTGGACCCAGCAGCGGCCGTCGAACCGCGCCGCGCCTATCGACCACGCCTAGACTTCCCGCATGGAGATCGAGCGAGTGGTGCGGAAGATTCCGCTGCACGAGCGCGACGACAGCGCCCTTCGCTTCTGGCTGTCTCGTCCGATCGTCGAGAGAATCGAGCACGTCGAGGACCTGCGCGCGGAGTATCACGGATGGGACGACGGTGAGGCTCACCAAGGACTTCCGCGAGTTCATCGCATCCTGCGTCGCCCGTGAGGTTCGCTTCCTCATCGTCGGCGGTTACGCGCTGGCTGCTCACGGTGCACCGCGCTACACGAAGGACCTCGATGTCTGGATTTGGCTGGAGCCCGAAAACGCATCGCGCGTCATCGGCGTCCTGACCGACTTCGGCTTCGCCGAGCTGACAGTCAAGGACCTCTTCGATCCGACGAGTCTCGGCGTCCAACTCGGTCGCGAGCCCTACCGGATCGACCTGCTCACGGCGATTCAGGGCGTCGACTTCGAGGCGTGCTGGCCGAACCGGGTCGAGTTCACGGTCGGCGACCTGAGCGTCCCAGTGATCGGCTTGGACGACTTCGTGGCGAACAAGCGTGCCGCGGGACGCCTGAAGGACCTCGCGGATGCCGAAGCCGTGCTCGGTCTCGAGGACAGCGGGGGCGCCGCCGCCCCGTAGGCGGGCGGTGGGCTCCTCCTGATCGGCGGTAGAACTGGACTGTGCAGCCCAACCGATCCCGCCAGTCGACGCGGATCGTTTTCGGGCTGACGTTCACGATGCTGTTCCTGTCCGCGGTGACGTTGCTGAGCATGAACGTGCTGCAGCGGGAGCGGAATCCGGAAGGTCCCGACGACCGGGCGCATCTGGTGGGCCACGACCCGGCGGTGCTCGTCGGCTCGCGGCTTCCGGACTACGCCGCGGCGGTCCCGGGGACCCGGTTCATCACGAGTGCGAGTTTCCTGGCCCGCGAGGACTGCCTGGTGACCGGTCAGGTCGGGACGGGGGTGCTGCCCTCGGCCGACGCCCCGGGACGCCCGCAGGACAGCACGCTGATCATGTGGCCCGACGGTACGAAGCCACTGCACGTCGGCGACCGGATCGGGGTCGTGCTGCCCGACGGCACGGAGGTTCTCGCCGGCGAGCACTTCGAGGGCGTCGGGGACCGTTACCCGGCCTCTGTGCTGCGTCTGCCCCGCGGGATCCCGCAGTCCTGCGGCATCGAGCAGATCCTCACTCTCCTCGCTGTGGGCGACGACGCGCATCGCGTCCCGGACTGCCCGGATCTCTCCGCGACGGTTCCCGGCGGCAGCTCGCCACCGAAGGTCCCGGGCAAGGTCTGCGTGCATCCGCGCCCGGTCGACTGAGCACCGTCCGCGTCCTGTCGGTCGTTGGCTTCGGCCACGAGAGAATGCAGGGGTGCGGCCCGACATCCCCCTGCCGACGGCGCTGCGACTGGACCGGATCCTGATCGCCGCCTGGTTCGTGGCTGCCCTCGGACTGATCGTCTCGCTGGTCCTCGACCGGACGCTCCTCTACGGCTCCACCAGTTGCGAACTGATCCCTGGCACGTCCTTCTACGGCGAGCAGAAATGGAGCTGGCTGCCGCTCGGCCCCACCTGCACGTACGGATTCACCGACCTGCCGGGCCGCGAATACACGACCGGGCCGACGACCGCCCTCGTCTGGCTGCAGGCGGCAGTGATCGCCGGCGGCGTGGGCTACCTCATCGCCCGCACCCGCGGCCGCGGGTCCGAGGAGTAACTATTTCTTGGCCCCGACCTCGGTGATGAGTTGCGGCTTGGCCTCGAGGTTGTGCAGGCCGTTCCAGGCGAGGTTGACCAGGTGCGCGGCGACCTCGGAGCGCTTGGGTTTACGGACGTCGAGCCACCACTGGCCGGTCATGGCGACCATGCCGACCAGCATCTGCGCGTACATCGGCGCCGCTTTGTGCGGCAGGCCGCGCGAGGCAAACTGTCCGACGAGGATGTGCTCGACCTGGCTCGCGACGTCGCTCATCAGACTGGCGAAGGTTCCGGTGGCCTGGGCGACGGGCGAATCGCGGACCAGGATCCGAAAGCCGTCGGTCGAGGTCTCGATGTACTCCAGCAAGGCGTTGGCGGCCTGCTCGAGCAGCTCCCGCGGCTCCCCGGAGGTGAGCGAGCGGGTCATCCGGTCCAGCAACAGCTGGGTCTCCCGGTCGACCACGACGGCGTACAGACCTTCCTTGCCGCCGAAGTGCTCGTAGACGACGGGCTTGGACACGCCGGCCTTCGCGGCGATCTCCTCGACCGAGGTGCCCTCGAAGCCCTTGTCCGCGAACAGGCGGCGGCCGACGTCGAGCAGCTGTTCCCGTCGCTGTGTCCCGGTCATGCGGACGCGGCGGGACTCCTCCCGCTCGACGGCCTCGGTCATGAGCCGGCGCGCTCGACCCGTCGCGAGGCCAGCCGCTCGGGCGTGGGCCACCGGACGTTGGAGGCCCAGCCGAACTTCTCGAACAGCCAGATGAGGCGGGCGCTGGAGTCGAACTGGCCGCGCAGCACACCGTGCCGGGCCGACGTCGGGTCCGCGTGGTGCAGGTTGTGCCAGGACTCCCCGAAGGACAGCACCGACAGCCACCACACGTTGCCGGACTTGTCGCGGGACCTGAACGGGCGCCGGCCCACGACGTGGCAGATCGAGTTGATCGACCAGGTGACGTGGTGCAGCAGTGCGACGCGCACCAACGACGCCCAGAAGAACGCGGACAGCGCACCCTCCCAGGACCACGACCACAGGCCGCCGATCAGCGCCGGGCCCAGGGTGGACAGCGCGACGAAGGTCGGGAAGTGCCGGGACACCTTGACGATGTCGCGGTCGGCGAGCAGGTCCGGGGCGTACTTGGACTGCTCGGTCTGCTCGGTGTCGAACAGCCAGCCGATATGGGCGTGCCACAGACCACGGATCATGTTCCACGGGCCGGCGCCGAACGCCCACGGCGAGTGCGGGTCGTCGTTCTTGTCGGAGAACTGGTGGTGCTTGCGGTGGTCGGCGACCCAGCGGACCAGCGGTCCCATCACGGCGAGGCTGCCCATCACGCCCAGGGCGATCTTCAGGCCGCGGTTGGCCTTGAAGGAGCCGTGGGTGAAGAAGCGGTGATAGCCGACGGTGATCCCGAAGCCGGTGATGACGTAGAGGACTCCGGCGATGACCAGGTCACGCCAGTGCAGTCCCCAGCCCCACATGACGGGGATCGCGGCGCCGACGGCGACCAGTGGGATCAGGATGAACAGGGCCAGGGTGACTTGTTCGAGCCAGCCCTTTTGTTCTCGACCCATCGTCCCGCGAACCGTCGGAGGCGGCGCCGGGGCGGTGGACATCGTCATCGGCGGCCCTTGCCTGCTGGGAGCGGGTACCGCTCAACAGTCTCACATCCATCCGGGGGGTTGGGCGGCCGACCGGTGAGGCCTCCCTCACTCATGTCAGGCAGCCCTACTCCTGGGTGCGCCCGAACCCCAGCAGCAATGCAGCACTCACCAGGTGGACGACGTTGTGTGTCTCGTGCAACGTCAGGAGTTGCGGAGCCTCGTCGAAGGCCGCCATGAGGATCACGCCCACGACCAGGTAGGTCAGCCCGACCAGGGTGTTGACCTCCCGGGCCCGACCCTTCGCGGCCCCCACCAGGAGGAGGACGCCGACAGCCAGGTAGGCGCAGCAGTGCAGACCGCCGTAACCCCCTGCGTGATGTCCGGGGGTGGAGGCCATGGAGCCGCCGAGGGTGATCGCGAGGGCGATCACCCCGGCCACCAGGAAGCCGCCGCCGAGCGCGACGGCCAGCACCATGTTGGGGCTGCGCTGCACGCGCGTCGCCACCGGCGCCCTGTCCATCACCTTCGTCCACACGCTGCGATTTCGAGACCGTGAGCGGCTTTGGATTGCCCACCCCCCGGGTGCTCCGTCGATCTCTTGACGTCGAGACACCCGGCTATGCTCCGGACCATGGAGGACGAGGTCGACCGACTGGTCGCCGACTGGCGGCGCGAGTTGCCCGACCTGGACGTCTCCCCGCTGGAGGTGCTCAGCCGGCTCAGCCGGCTGGCCCGCCATCTGGACCGCGCCCGCCGCGCGGCCTTCGCCGAACAGGACCTGCAGGTCTGGGAGTTCGACGTCCTGTCCGCCCTACGGCGCTCCGGCGCCCCCTACCGCCTCTCCCCCGGGTCGCTGCTGAACCAGACCCTGGTCACCTCCGGCACGATGACCAACCGGATCGACCGCCTCGCCGAACGTGGCCTGGTCCGCCGCGAGCCCGACCCCACCGACCGTCGCGGAGTCCTCGTCGTCCTCACCGAGGCCGGCCTCGCCCAGGTCGACGCGGCCCTGAGCCACCTCATCGCGCACGAGCAGGAACTCCTGATCGGCCTGACGCTCCGTCAGCGTGAACAACTGGCGGACCTGCTCCGCGAACTGGGCGCCCCCTTCGACAACCTGGACTGACGAGCCCACCCCCGCGTGCGCTTTTGATCCCGATAGCGCAGTTGAACACGCCTCCGGTGATCATTTTCGGTGTTCAACTGCGCTATCGGGATTGATGCTGCACGGCTACTCCGCGGCCTCGGCGGCGGCCAGCCACTGCTCCTCGAGGTCCTCGCGTTCGCCGTGCAGGGCGCGGAGTTTGGCGTCGAGTTCGGTGACGCGGACGTGGTCGGCCGCGTTCTCGGCCATCTCGGCGTGCAGCTTCTCCTCCTCGGCCCGGATCCGGTCGAGGCGACGTTCGATGCGCACGACTTCCTTGCGGGCCGCCCGGGCATCCCCGGCCGAGACCGGCGCGGCCACCGCCTTGGCCACGACGGGCTCGACCGGCCGCGCCGCGACGAACTTTTTCTGACGATAGCTCAGATACTCGTCCACGCCGCCGGGGAGCATGCGCAGCGAGCCGTCGCCGTAGAGGGCGAGGATCGAGTCCGTGGTGCGCTCGAGGAAGTACCGGTCGTGGCTGACGACCACGAGCGAACCGGCCCAGCCGTCGAGCAGGTCCTCGAGGCGGGTGAGGGTCTCGATGTCGAGGTCGTTGGTGGGTTCGTCGAGCAGCAGCACGTTCGCGCCGCTCATCAGGATGCGCAGCAGGGCCAGGCGGCGGCGTTCCCCGCCGGACAGGTCCCCGACGATCGCCCACTGCCGCTCACCAGTGAACCCGAACTTCTCGGCCATGTCGGAGGCCGAGTGCTCCTTCTTGCCGAGCGTGATCGACGTGGCGATCCGTTCGATCGAGGACAGCACCCGATCGGTCGGGTCCGGCGGGACGACCTCCTGATGCAGGTAACCGATCTGCACGGTCAGCCCGCGCACGATCTTCCCTGCGGCCGGGGTGAGGGTGCCCTCGAACATGCGCAGCATCGACGTCTTGCCACTGCCGTTCACCCCGACCAGCCCGATGCGCGCACCGGGACCGAGGGCCCAATTCACGCGCTTGAGCAACTGACGCCCACCCAGTTCCAGGGTGACGTCGTCGAGTTCGAGCACCGTACGACCCAGGCGGGTGGCGGCGAACTTCGCCAACTCGATCGAGTCGCGGGCCGGGGGCTCGTCGGCGATCAGGGCGTTGGCGGCATCGATACGGAACTGCGGCTTGGAGGTCCGCGCGGGGGGGCCGCGGCGCAGCCAGGCGAGTTCCTTGCGCATCAGGTTCTGGCGGCGTTGCTCGGTGGCGCCCGCGACGCGTTCGCGCTCGGCCTTGGCCAGCACGTAGGCGGAGTACCCGCCCTCGTAGACGTAGACCGAACCGGCCGAGACCTCCCACGTCAGGGTGCAGACCGCGTCGAGGAACCACCGATCGTGCGTGACCATCAGCAACGCACCGGAACGCGCGGCCAGATGCCGCGCCAGCCAGTCGATGCCCTCGACGTCGAGGTGGTTGGTCGGCTCGTCCAGGACAAGCACATCGAGTTCCCGGACCAGCTCGCGAGCCAGCGCGATCCGGCGCCGCTCACCGCCGGACAGCGGCCCGATGACAGTGTTCGGTCCGTCGGCGAAGCCGGGAAGGTCCAGCCCGCCGAACAACCCGACGAAGACCTCGCGGATACGGGCGTTGCCCGCCCACTCGTGTTCGGGCGCATCGCCGACGACGGCTTCGCGAATGGTGGCAGCGGGGTCGAGATCGTCACCCTGGCGCAGCACGCCGACCCGCAGACCGCCGACGTGGGTCACCCGACCGGTGTCCGGCTCCTCGAGCCGGGCCATCATCCGCAGCAGCGTGGACTTCCCCGCGCCGTTGCGCCCGACCACACCGATCCGGTCCCCGGCGTGCAGGCCGATGGAAACGCCCTCGAGCAGCGTGACCAGTCCGTAGGCCTTGCCGACGTTCTCCAGATTGACCAAATTGCTCATGCTGCAGTGACCGTCCGGGCTCCCGCGACCGGACCGGTGGCGCGCTTGACGTCCCGGCACAGGCCCAACGCGGTCAGGCCGACGGCGAGATCGAGCGCGGCCTCGGCAGAGGTCACCAGGAACGCGCACGTGGGTCCGCTGCCCGAGAGCACCGCTCCGAGGGCACCGAGTTCCTCGCCGGCCTCCAGGGTGCGGCCGAGGTCCGGACGCAGGGACAGCGCGGCGGACTGCAGGTCGTTGCGAAGCGCGGCGCCGAGCGCCTTGGCGTCCCCGGAGCGCAATGCGGCCATCAACGCGGGATCGGCAGGCTCCGGGATGAGCTCGACGTGTTCGCCGCTCGCCGCCCGCAGGCGGTCGCACTCGGCGTAGACGTCGGTGGTGGACAAGCCCTTCTCCGCCACGGCCAGGACCCAGTGGAACTGTCCGCGGCCGAGCACCGCGCTGAGTTGGTCGCCGCGTCCGGTGCCGACAGCGGTGTTGCCGAGCAGCGCGAACGGCACGTCCGCGCCGAGTTGCGCGGCCAGGTCGTCGAGTTCGGCGCGCGACAGGTGGGTCTCCCACAGCGCGTCGCAGGCGAGCAACGCCGCGGCGGCGTCCGCGCTGCCACCGGCCATGCCGCCGGCAACGGGGATGGTCTTGCGGATCTCCATCGCGACGCCGTCGACGATCCCGGTGTGCTCGGCGAGCAGATGCGCCGCCTTCACCGCGAGATTGCGGTCGTCGGTGGGGACGTCGGCCAGGCCGAGCACCGTCCCGTTGGCGGCCCGGACCGTGACGCTGATGTCGATCGCGGGACGGGCGATGAGCTCGTCGAAGAGCGACACGGCGTGAAACACGTTGGTCAGCTCGTGATAGCCGTCGGGGCGCAGCCCACCGACGGACAACTGCAGGTTCACCTTGGCAGGCGCCCGCACTGTCACCACGGCCACGCGAATACTCCCCCGACTGACTGATCTGCTGGTCACGCTACAGGCGATTGAGGCGAGAGCCGGGAGAGCAGCGAGGAACGAGCGCTCTCCCGGCCGAGCCGATTGAGCCTGCTGAGCGCAGCGAACATCCCGGCGGCGCCGTTACCCGGCTTTTCCCGCGGCGATGCGGACGTAGTCCTCGACGTCGAGTTGCTCACCACGCAGCGTGGGGTCGACCCCGACGGAGCGCAGGATCTCCTCCGCGCGGGCCGGTGAACCCGCCCAGCCGCCGAGCGCCGCGCGCAGCATCTTGCGGCGTTGGGCGAACGCAGCGTCGACGACGGCGAACACCGCTTCGCGGTCGCCCTCCCTGGTCGGACCGCGGCGCAGCAGCACCAGTCCGGAGTCCACATTGGGCGCGGGCCAGAACACGGAGCGCCCGATGGACCCGACGGTGCGCACGTCCCCGTACCAGCGGGCCTTGACCGACGGGACGCCGTAGACCCGGCTGCCGGGCGGTGCGGCCAGGCGGGCTGCCACCTCGGCCTGCACCATCACCAGCGCCCCGCGCAGGGTCGGCAGCGTGGCCATGCAGTGCAGCAGCACCGGCACCGCGACGTTGTAGGGCAGGTTCGCGACGAGCATCGTCGGTGCGGGGAAACCCAGGTCCGCCGCACGGATCGTCAACGCGTCGGCGCCGACCACCCGCAACTTCGCCAGCAGCTCCGGCGCGAGCGCCTCGACGGTCTCCGGCAGCGCACCGGCGAGCACCGGGTCGATCTCGACCGCGGTGACCCCGGCGACCTCGGGCAGGAGCGCGAGGGTCAACGACCCCAGCCCTGGCCCTACCTCGAGCACGACGTCGGTGGAGACCACCTCGGCGACCCGGACGATGCGGCGCACCGTGTTCGGGTCGATGACGAAGTTCTGCCCCAACGTCTTGGTGGGGCGCACGCCCAGCCGATCAGCGAGTTCGCGGATCTGCGGCGCGCTCAGCAGGGTCGACATCGGGCATTGACCCTAGTCGTCACCCTGCTGAGGCGAGCTACGCACGCCGCCGGAGCGAAGGTCGCAGGCGACGGAGAGAGCGAGCCGGAGCGAGGTACGAGCGTAGGCCGCGACCGGAGGAGCCGTAGACCGCAGCGGAGCCGGCGCGCGTAGCGAGCGCGACGCGGCCGGAGGCCGCCATTTAAGAGAAGAGGCGGCGGCCGCAGACGGGCCAGGGGCGAGCGCCCTGGTCCTTGTAGAGCATCATCGCGCGGTAGGTCTGTTCGGCCGGGGTGGCCTGGTGCGGCATGCCGCGGCCACCGACGGAGCGCCAGGTGGCCGGGCTGAACTGGTACAGCCCGTAGTAGCCGGCCGGGCTGACAGCCTTCGGGTTGCCACCGGACTCGCACTTGGCGAGCGCGGCCCAGTTCAGACCCTCGGCGCCGGTGCGGGCGAACTTCGCGGCCTTGGTGCCGACGCGGACGACCTCGGTGCGCGGCTCCCGGATGATCCGCTCGGACAGCGTGTCCTTGTCGGCCACCTTGCCGTCGCGACGCAGGAGCTCGACGGTCTGTTCCTTGAGGCCCTTCTTGCCCTTGGTGATGACCTTGCGCTCCCAGGGGAACATCTTCGGGTCGTCGATCTTCTTGATCTTGAAGGGAATCTCGACCTTCACGCTCATGCGCTTGGACTCGACGCGCACGACGCGGATCTTGGCCCCGTCCTCGGGGGTCGCGTCCAGCTGCGGGTTCACCTCGTCGAGCGCGTCGAGCACGATCCCGGCCTCGACCAGCAGCTGGCGGATGCTCCCGGCGGCAGTCTCGATCTTGCGGGTCTTCCCGTCGGCGATGAGGGTGACCTCGCGGGGGCTGAAGACCTTCAGCTTCAGACCCTCGCGGCCGATGCGATCTGAGCGGGAGGCGGAGACGTAGACGTTGTGGTCCCGGACACCCAGTTCAGTCAGCGCCTCGTCGACGCTGGTGGCGGTGACCCAGACCTTCTTCTTGTCCCCGTCCATCTCCAGGTCGATCGGGCGGCCGAAGCGCACCGCGATGCGCTGGCCTTCCTCGATCTTGCGGTCCAGCGACGGGACCACGGAGTCGTAGTCACTGATCGTGATGCCCTCGCGGGCAAGAACGCCGGCGACGCTACGAGCGAAGGTGTGGACCTTCTCGGTACGACCGTCCACAGAGAGATGGACGGTCTTGTCGAAGCTGATGAAGGCGGAGACACCACTCACCATTGCAGCCACGACGAGGGCGTGCACCGCCCAACGCTTGGCCGCACCTGATGCGCTCGGAACCCGCACGTGACTCCAGACCTCGATGTTCCAGGCACGGTGCGTGCGGGGAGGTGGGCAGTCCGCACGACGGCTGGGGACCTGGCAAGCCCCCGGACGGTCAGCAGTTCCGGCACATCCCCGGGCGGCGTTCCGATCCCGGCTACTGGACAGGGACAGTAACCAGCACAGAAGGCATAGGGCAAACAGCGCGGAAGGTAAAGGTTGGTGAGGAAGGTCACGGCTCGGATGACATCTGAAGATCAACAACAACAGGTAAAGCCCACGCGAGAACTAGGCGTTTGCACCCCTTTCGGCGACGAATTTGCCACCCGCGCGGCGTGTCGAAGACACGAGAGATAGTTGAAATATGGCCTCTCACCTGCGGCTTTTCGCACACAGTGAGACGTGGGTCACCCTCGGTCGTGCCGTTCTGGGAGCTCCCTGGAACTCTGCCGGCAGGTCAAAAGGGTCCGAACATCCGCCGCGCCGTGGCAGCGATCACGGCGCCCAGTTCTTCCTCGTCCGAGCCTCTGACCTGCGCCATTGCCCTCAGAGTGACCGGGATCAAGTACGGAGCGTTGGGTCGACCGCGATGTGGCAAAGGGGCGAGGAACGGCGCGTCGGTCTCCACCAACAGCAGCTCGGCGGGTGCGAGGGATAAAGCGTCACGCAAGTGCTGATTGGTACGAAAAGTGACATTCCCGGCGAAAGACATCACGTATCCACTCTCGATACATGTGCGCGCCATCTCGACGTCACCGGAGTAGCAATGGAATACGACCCTTTCCGGAGCGCCTTCAGAACGCAGAATGCGAAGCACGTCTTCATGGGCATCGCGATCATGAATGACCAGGGCTTTTCCGTGCCGTTTCGCAATGTCAATGTGGCGTCGGAACGATTCTTCTTGGATCTTCCACAGTTGTTGTTCCTCGGTGCGGAAGTAGTCCAGTCCGGTCTCCCCGACGCCCCTGACCTGGGGCAGGGCGGCAAGCGCGTCGATCCGTTCTAAGGCCGCCTCGAGCACGGCCGCGCCGGTCAGGCGGGGGGCCTCGTTGGGATGCAACGCGACCGTGGCCCACACGGCCTCGTGCTCGGCGGCCACGTTCGCGGCCCACTCCGAGGACGGGACGTCGATCCCGATCTGGATGAGAGTGTCCACCCCGACGGCCGCCGCCGCGGCGACCGCGTCGGCGACCTCGGTGTCCTGCAGATCGAGATGCGTGTGCGAGTCCGGTACCGGGACCCGCAGGGGCTCCGGCGCCGGGGGTGGGGTGTTGCGGGGGTCCTGCTCGGAGCCGCGCAGCTTGGGGCTCATGCGGCCTCCTTCGTCGGCCGCATGAGCCGCATGGCTGCTCTGTTCACTGGTGAGCTCGTAAGCTCGCTCACTCGCCGGCCAGACGCGCGAGTTCCTCTTCCACGATGGAGTCGTCGAGCTTGGTGAAGATCGGCGTGGGCGTGGCGAGCTTGGTGCCGGCAGCGATCGGGCGCGAGGCCCAGGTCGCGGCCGTCCTGTAGTCGCCCTGCAGGACCGTGTACGGGTCCCCGCCCTCCTGGGTGACCTCGCTCAGCTGCGGCATGCCGGACCACTCGTCGGCGTTCCCGAGCAACTCGTGCACCCGCTGCGACGCGTGCGGCAGGAACGGCGTGAGCAGCGCCTTGCAGTCGTCGATGAGCTGCAGCGCGGTGTGCAGGACCGTGGCCTGGCGCGCCGGGTCCTCCTTGAGCTTCCACGGCGCAGTGTCGGAGAGGTACTTGTTCGCCACGGCGACCACGGTCATGGCCTCGGTGATCGCGGCCTTCTGCCGGGAGCGGTTCAGAGACGACCCGACGGTGTCGAAAGCCGCCTTCGCGATGTTCAGCGCCTCGTGGTCGATGTCGAGCAGCTCACCCGCGGCCGGGATCTCGCCGAAGTTCTTCGCGGCCATCGAGATCGTCCGGTTGACCAGGTTGCCCCAGCCCGCGACGAGCTCGTCGTTGTTGCGGCGCAGGAACTCGTCCCAGGTGAAGTTGGTGTCCGAGTTCTCCGGGCCGGCGACGGCCAGGTAGTACCGCAGCGCGTCGGGTGAGTACCGCGCCAGGAAGTCCTGGACCAGGATCACGATCGAGCGCGACGAGGAGAACTTCTTGCCCTCCATGGTCAAGAACTCGCTCGAGACGACCTCGTCGGGCAGGTGCAGGGCGCCGTACTGCCCGGGCGTCCCGCCGAGGGTGCCCTTGCCCGCGTAGCCGAGCATCAGCGCGGGCCAGATGACGGTGTGGAAGACGATGTTGTCCTTGCCCATGAAATAGAAGGGCTCGGCGGACTCCTCGAGCCAGAACTTCTTCCAGGCGTCGGGGTCGCCGGAGCGCTGCGCCCACTCGATGGAGGAGGACAGGTACCCGATGACGGCGTCGAACCAGACGTAGAGGCGCTTATCGCCACGGTCGCGCCAGCCGTCGAGCGGGATCGGGACGCCCCAGTCCAGGTCGCGGCTGATCGCGCGCGGACGCAGGTCCTCGACGAAGTCCATCGAGAACTTGATGACGTTGGGCCGCCAGTCCCCGCCCTTGGACTGCAGCCACGCGCCCAGCGCCTCGCTGAACGCGGGCAGGTCGAGGAAGAAGTGCTCGGTCTCGATGAACTGCGGCGTCTCGCCGTTGATCCGACTCACCGGGTTGATCAGCTGCTCGGGATCGAGCTGGTTGCCGCAGTTGTCGCACTGGTCGCCACGGGCGCCGTCGTAGGAGCAGATCGGGCAGGTGCCCTCGATGTAGCGGTCCGGCAGCGTGCGGCCCGTCGACGGAGAGATCGCGCCCTTGGTGGTCTTGGGAACGATGTACCCGTTGCGGTGCAGCCCGAGGAACAGCTCCTGCACGACCGAGTAGTGGTTGACGGTGCTGGTGCGGGTGAACAGGTCGTAGGACAGGCCCAGACCGCGCAGGTCCTCCGCGATGACGAGGCTGTACCGGTCGACGAGCTCCTTGGGGCTGACCCCTTCTTTGTCCGCCGCGACCTGGATCGGCGTCCCGTGCTCGTCGGTGCCGCTGATCATCAGGACGTTGTTCCCGGCCATCCGCTGGTACCGGCTGAACACGTCGGACGGGACGCCGAAGCCGGCGACGTGGCCGATGTGCCGCGGGCCGCTGGCGTACGGCCAGGCGACGGCGGTGAGGATGTTCCGGGGTGCGTTGGACATGGTCGCGATCCTACGGGCGAGGCGACTGAAGCCCGTTGAGCGAAGCGATCAGGCGGCGGGCTTGACCCGCTTCATCGCCGTTTCCGCCGGACGCGTACCCCGAGCGGGGGTGACTGCCGGCACGGGCGCCGACCGAGGCTCAGGTCGGTCCCACACCCTCAGCGCCCAGCGCATGGTCAGGAGCACGCCGAGCACGATCATGAATCCGATCAGGTTCCACATCACGAACCTCCCGCCGGCCGCTGCCGACTCCGTAACCAGCTAACGCCGGTCGCGGCGGATCGGCGGAGATCTTGACGGGATCCCTACGGGCGTTCGGCGGATCTTCACGTGGCGATGACACAGTGGCGCTCGCTCGCCTGCCACGCTCGGGGCGTGCAGGTGTACCGGGTCGCCGATGCCGCGGTGACGGCGCATCAGCCCGACGAGTTGCCGCGCCTGCTGGCCGAGCCGGACGGCTTCGTCTGGGTGGACATCGCCTCCTGCGACGAGGCCGCCGCCGAGGCGCTGACAACGATCTTCGGCTGCCACCCGATGGCGGTCGAGCGGTGTCGGCAACGCAACCGGATCCCGCGGGTGCATGTCTATCCCGAGCACCGCTTCTATGTCCTGCACGTTCCCGAGCGTGGCGTCGGCGGGCACGTGCACTACGTCGAGCTCGACCAGATCGTCGGCGCCAATTACCTGGTGACCGTCCACGGTCCGGCGAACGACGCGGTTCCGCCCGCCGTGCTTCATCGGGAGACCGGCGCGGTGCTGGAGCGGCTGCGCAGCGGGAGGATGGCCGGCTGCTCACCGCCGGAGGTCGCCTACGCCATCACCTCCGCGGTGGTGCGCACGATGGAGGAACAGGTCGCGGGCCTGACCGAGGAGATCTGGGGTCTCGAGCAGCGGCTCACCTCCGGGAAGGAAGGCCCGCCGGAGCAGTTCCTGGAAGAGCTCTTCCGCGCCCGCCACGGCCTGCTCGCGGTCCGCACGATGGCGTCGAACACCCGCGAGATCTACGTCCGCGCCGGAAACCTGGGCTCCCGGATCCCGGAGATCGCCATTCCTTACGTCCAGGACCTGGCCGACCAGTTCGACCGCTGTGCCGCCCTCGCCCAGGGGCAGTGGGAGTACCTGCAGGGCGTCATCGACTACTTCCGCGCCCGCAACGAGAGGCAGATGTCGATCGCGACCGAGCGCCTCGCCGTCATCGCCGCGGTCACGTTGCCCGTCACCGCGTTGGCGTCGATCTACGGCATGAACATCATCGTCAACGGCAGCACGCAATGGTTCTCCGTGCTCGCCGTGCTCCTGGCGATGTCCGTCATCTCCACCCTGCTGCTGCGCTGGGCGCGCCGGCAGGGTTGGTGGTAGCGGGTCAGCCGCGCTTGGCCGCGACGACCGCGTCGAAGACCACGCGCTTCGGCACCCCGACGGCGACGGCAACCGTGGCGATCGCCGTCTTGCGGTCCTCGCCGGCCGATTCGCGTTCGGCGACGGCGGCCGCCAGATCGGCGGGCGTGGCCGAGACCGCGGCCGGCGGGGCGCCGGCGACAACCACGGTGATCTCACCGCGGACTCCAGGCTCCGCCCAGGTCGCGAGTTCGGCGAGGGGCCCGCGGCGCACCTCTTCATAGGTTTTGGTGAGCTCGCGACAGACGGCGGCCGGGCGATCGTCGCCGAAGGCGGCGGCCATGTCGGTCAGCGTCGCGGCGAGGCGGTGCGGGGCTTCGAAGAACACCTGGGTACGCGGCTCGACCGCGAGCTCGGTGAGCCGGGACCGTCGGGCCCCGCCGGTGCGGGGAAGGAAGCCCTCGAAGCAGAACCGGTCCACCGGGAGTCCGGACACGGCCAGCGCCGCGAGGGCCGCCGAGGGGCCGGGGGCAACGGTCACCCGGATGCCCGCCTCGATCGCGGCGGCGACCAGCCGGTACCCGGGGTCCGCGACCGACGGCATCCCCGCGTCGGTCACCAGCAGCACCCGGGACCCTGCCCGCAACGCGTCGAGCAGGCCCGGCGTGCGGGCGACCTCGTTGGCCTCGAAGTAGGAGACGACCCGTCCGGTGATCTCCACCTCGAGGGCGGTGGTGAGTCTCCGCAGCCGTCGGGTGTCCTCCGCGGCGACGACGTCGGCCTGCGCCAACTCGGTCCGCAGGCGAGGGGTCGCGTCGGCCGGGTCCCCGATGGGCGTGGCCGCCAGCACCAGCACCCCCGCCCGGGGCTCGTCGACCATGCGCCTCATCCTGGCCCATCCGCGCCGCCGGCTCCGTCGACCCGATGCTTGTCAGCCCACAGCCGCCCCTGTCAGCCCCGCTGCGGGCTGACACGACCCGCTGCGGGACGTCATCCCTCAGCACATGGGCCGGGGCCCGCGCGCCTGGGCGAGTGGCGGGTCGTCGGCTACATAGGGTTGCTTCGGTGGTCATGGAGCTGACGAAGCCGGTGTCGCCGGTCGACGCCCGGCCGCCGGATCCCGATCCGTTGCGTTCGGCGATGCCGCGCGGGCCGTGGGCGTGGTGGGGGCCGCTGCTGGTCACGTTGCTGGCCGCGATCATCCGGTTCAAGGACCTCGGGCGCCCGCACGCGGTGGTCTTCGACGAGACCTACTACGTCAAGGACTCCTGGTCGCTGCTGAAATCCGGCTACGAGCGGGCCTACGTCGACGGTGCCGACGACAAGCTGCTCGCCGGGGACTCGAACATCCTCAACGACAGCGCGACGTTCGTGGTGCACCCGCCGATCGGCAAGTGGATCATCGCGATGGGGCAGGCGATCGGCGGGCTGGACCCCGTCGGGTGGCGCCTGTCCGTGGCCTTCGTCGGCACGGCGCTGGTGTTCCTGCTCTGCCGGGTCGCGATGCGGCTGACCGGGTCGATCCTGCTCGGCTGCATCGCCGGCGGATTCCTTGCTCTCGACGGCCTCGCGGTCGTGATGAGCCGCACCGCCCTGCTCGACGGGATCCTGGCCTTCTTCATCCTGGCCGCGTTCGGCTGCCTGCTGGTGGACCGCGACCGGTTCCGCGAGGCACTGTCCACCGGGCGCAGCTACCGCTTCCGGTACTGGCGCATCGGCGCCGGCGTGTGCCTGGGCCTGGCCCTGGGCACCAAGTGGAGCGCACTGCCCTTCGTCGCCGTCTTCGGCATCCTCACGGCGCTGTGGGACGTCGGGGCCCGGCGCGCGGCGGGGCAAACGTCGCCGAGGCTCGAGGTCATCCGACGCGACCTCGGCGCGGCCGTGGCGTGCATCGTCGCGGTGCCGCTGCTGGTGTATCTGGTCAGCTGGTCCGGGTGGTTGGTCACCGGCGGCGGCTGGTCCCGGCAGTGGGCGACCGGACGCAGCACCTCCTTCGGTTTCATCCCCGATCCCCTGCGGTCGTTGTGGCACTACCACCACGAGATGGCCGAGTTCCACACGAATCTGACGCAGGATCACCCCTACCGTTCCAGCCCCTGGGGATGGAGCGTGCTGGCCCGCCCCGTCGCCTACTACTCGAGCGACCTGCGCCAGGGCGAGGAGGACTGCCGGGCGTCGTCCTGCGTACGGGAGGTGCTCGGTCTGGGCACCCCGGCGCTGTGGTGGGCGGCGACGGCAGCGCTGTTCTTCCTGTTGTGGCGCTGGATCGGCGGACGCGACTGGCGTGCGGGTGCGGTGCTGGCGGGCGTGGCCGCGGGGTGGCTGCCGTGGTTCCGGTACGAGGACCGGCCGATCTTCCACTTCTACACGATCACGTTCCTGCCGTTCCTGATCCTCGGGCTGGTCCTGGCGCTCGGCGCGCTCATCGGACGAGCACCCGGCCAGGGGGCGAGCACACGTCGGCGCGCCGTCGGGTCGACGGCCGCCGGTGCGCTCGTGGTCCTGGTGGTGGTGAACTTCTTCTACATCTACCCGTTGCTCGTCGCCGGCACGTTGTCCCGCAGCGACTGGACGTCGCGCATGTGGTTCACCACCTGGATCTGATGCACCCGGAGGAGGCGAGGCAGTGCTCGGCCTGAACTCGCTGACTAACTCCGGGCGTCGCCTCTGGTCCGCGGCCGGCAACGCCGTCGAGGTCGCCCGCTACGGCGGCCTGGACACCGGCGAGGAACCCAGCCCGTTCACGATCGAGACGCGGTCGGCGATGTACCGGCTGCGGCGCTACTTCCCCGGCGAGGACACCGGCGCCCCGGTGCTGCTCATCCCACCGCTGATGATGAGCGCCGACGTCTACGACGTCTCGACCGAGACCAGCGCCGTCGGGATCCTGCACGCCGCGGGCGTCGACCCGTGGGTCATCGACTTCGGCGCCCCCGAGCACCAGGTCGGCGGCAAGCAGCGCACCGTGGCCGATCACGTCGTCGCCGTCAGCACCGCCCTGGACCAGGTACGCGCCCGCACCGGGCAGGACGTGCACCTGGCCGGGTACTCGCAGGGCGGCATGTTCGCCTACCAGGTCGCCGCGTACCGACGGGCCGACGGCGTCGCCAGCCTCATCACCTTCGGGTCCCCCGTCGACGCCCGCGCCACCCGCGTCTTCGACGTGCTCTCGGAGAACGTGCTCGCCGACTTCCTCGCCTCCCTCGCCGACAACGTCCTCGTCCACGTGACGGTCCCGGCCTGGGCCAGCCGCATCGGTTTCCGGCTGCTCGACCCGGTGAAGTCCGTTCGCGCCCGGGTGGACTTCCTGCGCAAGCTGCACGACCGCGACGCCCTGCTCCCCCGCGAACGCCAACGCCAGTTCCTCGACAACCACGGCTACGTCGCCTATCCGGGGCCTGCCGTCGCGGACCTGGTCAAGCAGTTCGTCGCGCACAACCGGATGCTGTCCGGCGGCCTGCAGATCGGCGAGGTGATGTCGACGCTGGCCGACATCACCTCCCCCGTGCTCGCGTTCGTCGGCGACGTCGACTCGATCGCCCCGGCCGCCTCCGTGCGGGCGATCGCCCGCGCCGCCCCCGCCGCGGACTGCTGGGAGTGCGCCATCCCCACCGGGCACTTCGGGATGGTCGTGGGCACCGGCGCCGCCCGGCGGACCTGGCCCACGGTCGCGGAATGGGTGCACTGGCGGGCCGGCACCGGAGAGCAACCGGCCGCGGTGCACGAGCTCGTCGAGGTGGAGGCGCAGGAGAGCAAGGGCGCGCTGAACACTCTCGGCGCCGGGTTGGAACACACGGCCGCAACGGTGTCCGCGGCCCGCG
Source organism: uncultured Actinomycetota bacterium (assembly GCA_963703165.1). Lineage (GTDB taxonomy): Bacteria > Actinomycetota > Actinomycetes > Sporichthyales > Sporichthyaceae > JBQTKD01. The sequence continues at coordinate 3,645,856 of OY969798.1, read as the reverse complement.
GCCTCGTGCACAGCGTCACCGGCTCCGTACGTGACGCCGCGTCACTCGGCGTCGACCTGGTCCACGCGCTGCCCGGGCTGACCCGGCTGGAGCGGCTGCGCCCGGACACCCGGGTCTCGGTCGGCTCGCTGCTGGCCGAACGCGCCGCACGCAGTCCCGAGGCGACCTTCTTCATCTTCGACGGCCGAGGCCACAGCTACGCCGCCGCCGACGCACGGGTCGACGCGGTCGTGCGCGGCCTCATCGCGATGGGCGTGCGCTACGGGGATCGCGTCGGCGTGCTGATGGCCACCCGCCCCAGCGCCCTGTCCGTCATCGCCGCCCTCAACCGCATCGGGGCGGTCGTCGCCGTGCTGCGCCCGGACGGCGACACCGCGGTGGAGGCCGGCCTCGCGGGGATCAGCACGGTGGTGACCGACCCGGAACACATCGACGCCGGCCGGGCCGCCGACGTCCCGATCCTGGTCCTGGGTGGCGCCGGGTCGGGGCGCGCGTTGCCGGACGACGTCGAGGACCTGGAACGCATCGATCCCGCGCAGGTCGCCGACCCCGCCTGGTACACGGCGAACCGCGGCAAGGCCGCCGACACCGCGTTCCTGCTGTTCATCGGGGAGGGCGCGGGCACCCGGATGAGCCGGATCACCAATGGCCGCTGGGCCCTGTCCGCGTTCGGGACCGCCTCCACGGCAAGGCTGCGGCCCACCGACACCGTCTACAGCATCACCCCGCTGCATCACGCCTCCGCGCTGCTCACCGCGGTCGGTGGCGCGTTGGCCGGCGGGGCACGTCTGGCCCTGGCCACCGACCTGGACCCGGAGACGTTCTGGACCGAGGTCCGCCGCTACGGCGTCACCGTCGTCTCCTACACCTGGACGGCGCTGCGGGAACTGATCGAGACCGAGCCGACGACGGCCGAGCGCGGCCACCCGATCCGGCTGTTCGTCGGGTCCGGGATGCCCGGGTGGCTGTGGCAGCGCACCCTGGACCGCTTCCCGACCACCGCGGTGCTGGAGTTCTTCACCGCCGGCGAGGAAGGCGTCGCGCTGGCCAACACCGGCTCGAAGGTGGGAGCCAAGGGCCGACCGTTGCCGGGCAGCGCGGAGGTCCGCGTCGTCGCCTACGACCTCGACACCGGGCAGGTCCTCCTCGACGCCGACGGACGGGGGCGGGCGTGCGACCCGGATGAGACCGGCCTGCTCGTGGCCCGCAGCGGTCCGGACGCCCCGGCCGAGGACGATCTGCGCGGCCTGTTCGAGCTCGCGGACCGGTGGCGGAGCACGGACCACCTGTTCCGGGCCGACGTCGACGGCGACCTGTGGCTGGTCGGGCACCTGTCCGACCTGGTCCGCACCGCGGCCGGCGTCGTCAGCCCCCTGCCCGCCGAGGAGGCGTTGGGCGCCCTGGACGCCGTCGGGGCGGTCGCGGCCTACCGGGTGCGGGACTCCGACGGCAGTGAGCACCTGATCGCGGCGATGACCATGCGCTCCGGTCGGGGGTTGTCCGCCGACCTGCTCACCGGGGCGCTCGGTGCGCTGAAGCCGGCCCAGCGACCGGAATTCATCCGTCTGGTCGACCGGATCCCCGTGACCACGTGGTGGCGTCCGCAACGGGCCGAACTGGCTGCCGCCGGCCGCAGCACGAGGCAAACGGGGTGGAAGCGGAGCCCGAGCGGGACCTACTCCCCTTGCCCCGCCCCCGTCCGAGCGCGCACGATGAATTGAACGCGGGTCGAAAATGTGGCGGCGGTCACATGCCCAGCGGATTCCCAGTGTGTTGGTGCATCCAGGACGATCGGGGGGAAGTGTCAGTCGGATAACAGAAACCTTCCGTTCCGCTATTCTTCAGCGGTCCCCCGTGTGCGAAATGTCCCGAATCGCCCGCGCCGGACCACCCGCACCACCACGGGTCTGGCCAACCCGGAACGTTCCCACCCCGGCCGGCAGCGGCACTGAGCCCTTCGGACCCGGTCGGGAGGCAGGCACGTGGTCGACACCGCGCATCGCGCTCTGGCCGTGCCCCGCACTCGCCGACGGGGCGGGATCAAGTGGGCTGCAGCCAGCCGCGAGCTCATCGCGATGGCCCTGCTGTTCTGCATCTACAAGTTCGGCCGCAGCGTCCACAGCGTCGACGTCTCCGTCGCCTACGACAACGCCCGGGCCGTGTGGGACCTCGAGCGCTGGGTGCACCTACCGAACGAGCTCTCCGCGCAGAATGCGATCCTCGCCGGTGACTCGCTGGTGCGGTTCGCGAACATCTACTACGTCTGGATGCACTGGCCGGTCACGGTCGCGTTCCTGCTCTGGATGTACTTCCGCCGGCCGATGATCTATCCGTCGGTGCGCAGCGCGATCATCGGCATCACCTTCATCGCCCTGATCCTGCACCTGGCGTTCCCGCTGGCTCCGCCGCGGATGCTGTCGGACCTCGGCTTCGTCGACACCGGCGCGCTGTACGGGCCCAGCCTCTACGGCCCCCCGGAGCAGGCGACCGTCATCAACCAGTACGCGGCGATGCCGAGCCTGCACGTCGGTTGGGCGATGCTCGTCGCGGCCGGTCTGGTCGCCGCGCTGAACAGTCCCTGGCGTTGGCTGTGGCTGCTGCACCCGACGTTGACGGCCGTGGCCGTCGTCGTCACCGCCAACCACTACTGGTTGGACGGGATCGCAGCCTGCGTGTTGCTCGGCGTCGTCACCTTCGCACTGTCCCGGGCCCCGCGGGTGCTCTGGAACAAGGCGCTGCTCCGCCGCTGACGCGGGATGAAGGCGGTCGCGGCGGGAGCCAAGGGCTCGTTCGCCGTCCCGTACCGGCGCCCGTCGCGGGCCAGGTCCATCTCGACCAGTTCCGGCTCGACGTCGTTCCCGGCCTGCGCCGCGGCCCAGTTCAGGTACCGCATCCACTCAAGGCTTGAGCCCCGATTGGCCGACGTGCTGACACCCGCCGACTCCGGGATGCGCTCGGCGATGGTGGCGTTGATGAGCAGCGGCTGCAGTACCGGGACACCGCGGCGGTAGCCCGCGAAGTACAGCAGCGTGGTGACGGAGTCCCCGTCGAACCAGGGCAGCCGGCAGTCGGTGCGGAAGGCCAGGTAGGCGGTGCGCAGGTCGGCGCATCCGACGTGGTCCTCGCGCAGCCCGCGCAGGGCCTGCGCGCAGCGGGCGCCGGTCGGGTCGTCGGCGAGGGTGCGCAGTGCGTGTCGTCGGGCAGGCGCGGAGCCGTCGGCCTGCCACATCAGCACCGCAGCCAGCAGCTGACGCTCGGTGGCCCGGCCGGTACGCCAGCGCTCCGCGACGTCGAACACGTCGCTGCGCCAGACGTAACCGTCGGTCGGGAAGTGCCGCGGCCAGCAGTCCTCGGGCAGCGCCGCGCGCCATTTGCCGGCGTGCACCACGGCAGGGCGGTCCTCGCCCGGGAGCGCCCGGGAGCGGTCGGCAGGCTCGGTGCCGACACGGTCGACAATCCGGGGCAGAAGCACACTTCGCATGCGCCCGAAGGTACGACCGTTGATCGTTCACGCGCGCCGGGATGCGCCCGTTCGGGTCAGCGGACACGCGGTGGTCCCGGGGGTCATTGTGTTAGCGTTTTCACAGGTCGCACTTCAGCAGATCCCGATCGTTCTCGAACGTCCGCGGACACCACACGTCGCGGGCGATTTCTTTTTGGTCGAGGCCCTGCGGGTGGGCTCGGGCCGCGTCCCAGCGGTCCATCGATCGGGAACGCATAAGGAGTACGACAGCATGACCCAGGGCACCGTGAAGTGGTTCAACGCCGAAAAGGGTTTCGGCTTCATCGCGCAGGACGGCGGCGGCGCCGACGTCTTCGTGCACTACTCGGCGATTCAGTCCAACGGCTACCGCAGCCTCGAGGACAACCAGCGCGTCGAGTTCGAGATCACCCAAGGCGACAAGGGACCACAGGCGGCCAACGTCCGCCCGATCTGAGCGCTGACCTCTGAGAGCTCTGCGAAGGCCCGCCGACAACGGCGGGCCTTCGGCGTTTCTCACCCGTATCCGCCGGCGCCGTCGTCTGTGAACCGACAGTGTGTGACCTGTCAGCGGTCCAGCGACGAGGAGTGCACAGGTGGACGGGTTCAAGAAGTTCCTGGTGCGTGGCAACCTGGTGGATCTCGCGGTGGCGGTCGTCATCGGTGCCGCATTCGGCGCGGTGGTCACCGCACTGGTCGCGGACTTCATCACGCCACTGCTGGCGGCGTTCGGCGGGCAGCCCGACTTCAGCAAGCTGGACTTCGAGATCAACGAGTCGAAGTTCCTCTACGGACACTTCGTCAACGCCCTGATCTCCTTCATCATTCTCGCCGCGGTCATCTACTTCTTCGTGGTGAAGCCCTACGGCACCTTGATGGACCGGTTCAAGCCCGAGCCCGCTCCCGCGTCCCCCACGAAGAAGTGCCCGCACTGCATCTCCTCGGTCCCGGAGGAGGCCACCGTGTGCGCGTTCTGCACCAGGGATATCGCGAAGCCTTTGGTCTGACCGTCTGACCGCCGTGGGTACCGTCCTCCTGACGTGCCGAACGGAGGAGGACGAAGAACGTGCAGGGGTTCAAGAAGTTTCTGCTGCGGGGAAACCTGGTCGATCTCGCGGTGGCAGTGGTCGTCGGTACGGCGTTCAGCGCAGTGGTCACCGCGTTGGTCGCCGACTTCATCACGCCGTTGATCGCGGCGATCGGTGGACAGCCCGACTTCAGCCGGCTCGACTTCCAGTGGAACGAGTCGTCGTTCAAGTACGGCCATTTCATCAACGCGCTGATCTCGTTCGCGATCCTGGCGTCGGTCCTCTACTGGTTCGTGGTGATGCCGTTCGGCCGGTTGCTCGACCACTTCAAGGCCGAGCCGACGCCGCCGCACCCCACGAAGAAGTGCCCGCACTGCGTCTCGTCGGTCCCCGAGGAGGCGACGGTGTGCGCGTTCTGCACCAGAGACATTCCCATCGAGACCGAGCCCGTCGAGGAGAAGACGCTCTCCTGACTCGTGTGCGAAGGGCACCCGGTCTCCCCTGCTAATCTATGCGCGCAGTTTCGGGGCTGTGGCGCAGCCTGGTAGCGCACCTCGTTCGCATCGAGGGGGCCAGGGGTTCAAATCCCCTCAGCTCCACCCGAAGACGCAGTTCAGGGGCCAGTTTCGACACGTCGAAACTGGCCCCTCGACCTTTGTCCGCAATCTGTCAGCAGGGCCCGCGACCGATCGGACGTCCGCGGTCAGGAGCAGTGCAGCTTCAACGTGAACCACACGCTCTTGCCGTCGCCGTGCGGTTCGTGACCCCAGGCGTCGCTCAGCGCGCCGAGCAGGTGCAGACCCCGTCCCCCGGTGTCCTCGAGCAGCCCGGGACGCAGCAGCGGCGCAGCGGGGTTGGCGTCGCTCACCGACACCCTCACCGCCTCGCCATCCGGAGTCAGGCACACGTCCAGCTCGATGGGGTCGAACCCGTAGCGCACCGCGTTGGTCACCACCTCGGACGCGAGCAGGATCGCGGTGTCGATCACCTCGTCGGCACACCGGTGCCGCAACCGGGCGGACAGGAAGCGTCGGGCCGCGGGCGTCGAGGCCGCGTCCCTCCGCAGTCGGACGGAGGCGGGCAGGTCGTCGGTGTCCGCTCGTTGGACGGCGACGGCGACGGCGTGCCGCGGTGCCGACCGCACCACGAGCAGGGCGAGGTCGTCGGTCAGGTCGTCCTCCGCGAATGCGGACACGGCGTCCTCGACGGAGGCGGCGACGGCGTCGGCATCACCGGTGGCCGCGGCGAAGGCGGCGGCCAGTCGCTCCTCGCCGAAGAACTCCGCACCGCAGCGGCGCTCGGTCGCCCCGTCGGTAAAGAAGAGCAGCGCCTCTTCCGGTCCCAACACGATGCGTGTGTCGGTCACTCCGAATACCTCGGTGATGCCCAGCGCAGTCCCCGCAGCACCCACCGCTCGCGCCGAAGTGCCCGGCCCACGCAGCAGGGGCAGCGGGTGCCCGGCCACGGCGAAGTGCACCGCCAGACTGCCGTCGGGGCGGGCATGAACGACGGCCAGGACGGCAGTCGCGAAGCGGGGTTCGATCTCGTCGCTCTCCTGACGCAGCAGCACTTCGTTCAGGTGGGTGAGGATCTCGGCGGGAGTACGCAGGCCCACTGCCGCCGACCGGATGACGTGGCGGATCAGCAGCGCGGCATTGGCCGCGTCGATCCCTCGACCACGCACGTCGCCCAACACCAACAGGTGGCGATCGCCGTAGAGCGGGAAGACGTCGTAGAAGTCTCCGCCGACGTCGAGCCCCGCGCTGCCTGCCACGTAACGCGCACCGAGATCGACACCGTCGATGGCGGGCAACGCAGGTGGCAGCAGACTGGCCTGCAACGTGCGGGCGGCGGCCGTGCGCGCGGTGAACAACCGCGCGTTGTCGATCGCCACCCCGGCCCGTGCGGCGAGCTCTTCTCCGAGCGCGATCGTCTCGGCGTCGAGTTCGCGACCGGTGTGCACCGCAAGGAACAGAGCGCCCATCACCCGTCCGCGCACCACGAGCGGAATGATCGCGGCCGCCCGCATGTCCAGCTGCCGCAGTTGTGCCTCGTGCTCGGCGTCCTGGGCGAGGCGGGCGAGCATGTCGTCGTCGATCGACTGGTGGACCTCGCGGATCCCCGTGCGCAGCACCGCTCCGATGCCGTAGGGACTGTCCAGCCGAATGGGACGGTTCGTCAGCATGGCCCGGGCGGTCTCCGCCAGGTGCGGGTCGGGGTGGGCGAGTCCGGCCATCCGCGGGCGGCCGTCCTCCAGCAGGTAGAGGGCACACCAGTCCGCCAGGCGGGGGACGGCCAGCCGTGCGAGGTGGGCCAACGTGTCGGCGTAGTCCAGCGAGGAGGCCAGCGCGGAGGAGGCCTCCGCCAGGAACGCGAGGCGAGCGCGACCCGTCTCGGCGACCTGCCGCGCGTGCTCGCGCTGCTCGTAGAGATCGGCGCGGCCCAGTGCCGCCGCGCATTGAGCGGCCAACGCCTCGAGGTAGGACCGGTCCTCGGCGGAGAACTCCTTCGCGGCAGGGAAGCCGGCGACCAACGCTCCGAACGGGATCTCCTGGCCCAGCGGAACGATCGCGTAGGCCTCCTCCGCGGCCAATGGCGCGGAGACGAACAGCGGATAGCGCGCGCGGCGATCCGCGTCGTCGCGCAGGAAGACGGGTCGACCCGTGCGGACGACCTCCGAGGCGGGCAGGTCGGCGTGCATCGAGAACCGGCCCCAGTGGGCCATCACCTCGGGCGGGTAGCCGACTGCCGCGGCGATGCGGAGCTCGTCGCCGTCGATCATGCACAGCGACCCGCTGGTGGCGCCGAGTTCCTCCAGCGCCACTCCGAGGGTGACCGCCGCCACGTCCTGGACCGCGACGGCGCGCGAGAGGGCGGCTGTCACCTTCTGCAGGCTGGCGAACCTGGCCGCGGCGGCGCGCAGTTGGTGTTCGACCTCGTGACGGTCCACCGCCAGCACGATGTGCCCGGCGAGGATCTCCGCCATCGCGACCTCCGAGGCGGAGAACCCGTGCGGTGCGCCGTAATAGAGCATGAACTTTCCGATCAACCCTTCGCGGCTGATCAGAGGGACGAACGCGACCCCCGCAATGCCTTCACTGCGCAGCACGGGCAACAGGTCGATCAGGTCCGGGTCGGCCTCCACATCGGGAACCAACAGCGGGTGCGCATCAATGTCCGTCGGGCCCCAGGGGCTGTGCCCTTCCGTGGCCTGGCGGTACTCCGCGGACAGACCGCGCCAGGCCTTGAAACGCAGCACGCCGTCCGGCTCGAACAGCAGCAGCGAGACGCGCTCGGCGCCGATGGTCGCCGCGATCGTCTCGATCGCCTCGGCGTAGAAATCGGTCGTCGATTCGGCCTGGTGCAGGGCGACGGTCAGCCGATGCACGGCTCGAAGCTCCGCAGCCAATGCCGTTTCCAGGCCTACCACCGGGAGCTGTTCCACCCGGCCACGCTACTTCGTCGCGCTCCTGGAGGCCGCCCCCATCAGGGCAGTCTCCGCGGGGCGCTTATGCCGACTGCAGCGAGCGGATGATCGGACCCCAGAGCTGCGCGTCCTGCGGCCCGAGGGGGTACGGGGTCACGCGGGTGAACAGGTCGCCGTACCGTTTCGACAGCTCGGCGGCGACCCGGTCCGGCTCCGCGACGACCGCGATGGCGTCGAGCACCGCGTCGTCGATCAACGTGGCCATCGTGTCCCACTCGCCCTGCTTGGACAACGCGGTCAACTCGACGCCGAGGTCCGTCCACCCGTGCAGGTCGAGCACGCCCCGGTACGCAGGGGTCGACCCGTAGAACGCGATCTGTTTGCGGGCGGCCTGGGCGGCGCGGGCTATCTCCTCCTCGGTCGACCCGGTCACGACGAAGGGGAACCCGCTCACCTCGTAGCCGTCGAGCTTCTTGCCCGCGGCGGCGCGGCCCTCGGTGAGGCCGGGGAGGGTGACCTCGCGGAAGTACCGCTCGGTGGTGAAGCCGTGGACCATGAACCCGTCGGCGACCTCTCCCGCGACGCGTGTCATCTGCGGGCCGACTCCGGCCAGCAGGATCGGCGGGTTGCCGTGCGGGTTGGGGCCGGGATCGAACATCGGCGTCATGAGCGTGTGGGTGTAGTAGTCGCCCTGGAAGTCGAGCTTTTCCTTGGTGGCCCAGGTGTTCCAGATCGCGCGGACCGCCGCGATGTACTCCGCCATCCGCTTCGCCGGGTCCGACCACGGCATCGAGAACCGGCGGGTGATGTGAGGCTTGATCTGTGAGCCGAGCCCGAGCAGGAACCGACCGCCGGAGTACAGCTGCAGGTCGTTCGCGGCGACCGCGGTGGTCATCGGGTTGCGGGCGAAGGCGACCAGGATCGACGGCCCGAGTGCGATGCGGCTGGTCGCGTGCGAGGCGGCGGCGATGGTCAGCAGCGGATCGTGGTCGACCTCGGGCAGCCAGGCCGCGTCGTAGCCCGTGTCCTCCGCGGCGACGATGCTCGCGACGTCTGCCGTCGTGGCGATGCCGAGCCCGATGTCGACCTTCATACGCCCTCACTCATCAGCCGTCGATGCACGGTCGCACCGTAACCCTCGGCGTCGACGGCGACTCAGCACCCCTGGGGCGTTCCGCTTTGCAGCTCATCCGTTGAGCGCGAGGAAGCCGGCATTCAGGTACGTCGCGTAGCCGACCCAGACCGCGTACGGCACCAGCAGGAGGGCGGCGCGGCGCGAGTGCCCCGCGAAGGCACGGATGGTCGCCGCGACGGCGAGGTTCAGCGCCGCGATCACGAGCAACGCCGTACCCATGGCGTGCGCGCCGAAGAACATCGGGGACCAGGCGGCATTGAGGGCGAGTTGCACGACGTACAAGGCGAGGGCGACGCGGGCGGACCCGCCGGCGGCGCGCCACACGAGCCAGGCGGCGACGGCCATGCCGATGTACAACAGCGTCCACACCGGCCCGAAGGCCCAGCCGGGTGGCGTCCCCGCAGGACGGTCGAGGCCGTCGAACCAGCCCTGGTTCGCTCGGGTGGCGACCGACCCGAACCCGGCGACGAGCGTCACGGCGACCAGCGACACCACCAACGACCGCGCATGACCGCTGCGCCCCGCGGGCGCGGGGAGGCCGTCGATCGGATCCGCGGCGACAGTCACCTGGGAGCTCTTCCCCCTCAGCTGCCGTCGACTCGCGCGGGCGTCACGCTGTAGCCCGCGGCGGTGATCGCTGCTTGCACGGCGGCGAGGTCGGTGCCCGGGTCGTACTCGACGACGGTGCGCTCCTTGCGGGTGTGGGTGCTGGAGCTCAGCACCCCCGGGATTGCCTCGACGGCCTCGTCGATCGTGATCCCGCAACTGCCGCAGTGCATGCCGGTGACGGCGAGGATCAGGGTGCTGCTCACCGGGGAGCCGCCGCGAAGAGGATGTGCCCGGAGTACATGCCCATGGCGCAGGTGTACCGCAGGGTTCCGGAGGTCGGGGTGCCCAGGTCGACGGTGGTGACGCCGGTCTTCGGGAGCACCTCCTGGATGCCCTTGCTCGCGACGACGTAGCCGCGGGTGCAGCCGCCGGTCCCGTGGGTCACCAGGTGCAGACGCGTGGGTACGCCCGGTTCGGCCTGCACGGCGGCGGGGCTGTAGCCGTCGTCGCTGACCTCGAGCCGGATGACCTGGGTGCCGTCGGCGAGCCGGCTCACCGATCGCTTGCTGTCCGCGGCGGAATAGGTGACCGAGTCCGAGCCGGGGCGCCAGTCGCCGAGAGTGAGGGCGGAGTTCGCGGTCCAGGCCGCGACGGCGAGGACGACGAGGCCGGTGGCGATCGAGAGGCGACCCTGCAACACCCGGGTGGAGGCACGCAGTACGAAGCCGAGCAAGGCGAACAGCGGGACGGTCCCGAGCACGAAGCCGGCCATCACGGCCGCGCCGCCGAGCACCGAACTGGAAGTGATCGCGAGCAGCCAGACCGACAACGTCACCCCGCAGGGCAGCAGCACCGTCAGGAAGCCGAGGGCGGCGGGAGCGAGGGCGCTGCCGGATCTGGCGCTGCGCCGGACGCGGCGGGTCCAGGCCTGCGGTGCCTGCGGGGTCAGGCCGCGGAGCGCCTTGACGCCGATGAGGTCGAGCGCGAAGCCGACCATCAGCAGGGCCGCCACGAGCATCAGACCGGCACGGGTGCGCGGGCCGGGTTGGGCGGCGGCACCGATCGCGCCGAACACGGCACCGAGCAACGTGTAGGACACCAGCTTCGCGGACAGGAACGCGCTCAGCGCCACGAGCGCACCGGGGTCGTCGTCCGCGGGTGCCGGTGGCGCCGTGGTCGACGTCGTGCCGGGCCCGGCACCGACAGCGGCCGGTTGCGGGGTACGACGTCGGCCGACCGCTCCGGCGAGCAGCCCGCCCTGGACCGCCGCGCACGAGGCCCCACCGGCGAGCGCACCCGTGGACAGCCCGGTGAGGAACAGCGACAGCGGGGTCATCCGGCCCGGTTCCGTTCGATCCGGCGGCAACGCCGCGCCTTGATCATCCGGGAGAGACGTTACTCGCAGGAAACAACGTCGGACCGCTGCCGGTCTGCAAAATCCCGGCGAAGCGAGGGTGGGCTCAGTCGTTGACCGCGCGGGGGATGTCGTACTCGAGTTCTTCCTGCTCCGCGGCCACCGTCGAGGGTGCCTCGATGACGGCGACGGACTCCTCGACCGGCACGGCCGCGGGGCGCAGGTCGGGCAATTCCTGGGTCTCGGCGAACGGGTTGGCCGTCCAGGCCGTGCCCACGGCCATGTCGATGCGACGACCGGGAGCGGTCTCGGCCTTGGCCTTGGTGACGTAGGTCGGCAGCGGGACCGCACGCGGCTCCCAGCCCTCGGCCAGGTCGGCGACCTTGCCTGCCTTCGTCTCGAACGTGGGCCAGGGGTCCCAGGAGTCGACGTCGTCGCGGCGGTTCAGGACGCCGTGGCGACGTCGCGGCGCTGCGGGAATCACGACCGGCTGCGGCTGGGCCGCAAGCTGGGCCTTGCGCACCTGCACCCGCAGCTCGATCAGGTACGCACCGAGCAGCAGCGCGGGCAGCGCGGGCGCCCACCCGGGCAGGAAACCGGTGGCCGTGATGAGGCTGACGAAGAACAGCAGCCCGGCGAGCGCACCGAGCGCGCGGCGGCGGCGGGCGGCGGTGGCCTTGCTGACCGGCACCTTGACCGGCGTCGGCACCGGGCCGAGCGCGGCAGCGACGCTGATCCGGCGCGACTTCACGACCGGCTCCGCCACCTCCCCGGCCTGCGGGCGCAACAGTGCGTAGGAACCCGACCGCGCCTCGGTCGCACCCCGCCGTCGCAGCACCGTGCCCTCCGGGGCCACGAGCACCTCGCGCCCACCCGAACGCACGGACCGGGACACGAAGTACGCCGCCCAGGCAGCCAGCACTGCGGCATAGATAAGGCCACTACCACTCATGTTCGCCACGTTAGGCCGACCGCGCCGCTCCACCCCGGATTGCGATTGCGTGTCGGCTACAACCATTGCGCACGTCGTGCGTAAGGGTTGTAAATCTGGGTGGATTGTCCGGGTTTGTGGAACCACAACGAATGACAAGCACCGGGTCTCAGGCCCGGCGCTCCGCCTTGTAGCGCTCGAGGATCCCGCGCGGGACCTCCTCGGAGGTCAGGACGTAGACGAGGTGATCGCGCCAGTTGCCGTCGATGTGCAGGAATCGAGGGCGCAATCCCTCCTCGCGGAAGCCGAGCTTCTCCACCACGCGACGGGAGTTCATGTTCTCCGGCCGGATGCAGATCTCGACGCGGTGCAGGCCCATGCGCAGCAGCATGTGATCGGTGGCCAGGGCGACGGCCGTCGGCATGATGCCCTTGCCTGCGTGGCCCTTGTCGATCCAGTAGCCGATGTGCCCGGCGCACAGCGAGCCCCACGTGATCCCGGCGACTGTGAGCTGGCCGACGAAGCGCCCTTCGTACTCCAGCGCGAAGGGCATGGTCCGCCCGGCCCGGGCCTCGGTGCGCAACCGGCGGACCATCGGGCCGTAGCCGATCTCCCCGGAGACGTCACCGGGGCGGGTGGCCTCCCATTCGCGCAGCCACGAGGCGTTGGTTCGACGCATCTCGCGCCAGACGAGCCCGTCCCGTGCACGCAACGGACGCAGGGTCACGGGGCCGTCGACGAGGCGGACCGGCCACCGCCGGGTCAGTGGTCGCCCCCGTGCATCTGCTCGACGGCGTGCCGCAGGATCGGCCCGAGCACGGCCAGTCCGTCCTTGCAGCCGCCCGGCGAGCCGGGGAGATTCACGATCAGCGTCCGGTCGGCCATGCCGGCCAGCCCTCGGGAGAGCACCGAGGTCGGCACCTTGTCCGCCGACCGCATCCGGATCGCCTCGGCGATGCCGGGGACCTCCCGGTCCAACAGCGGCCGGGTCATCTCCGGGGTGAGGTCCCCCGGGGTGAGCCCGGTACCGCCGGTGGTCAGCACGACGTCGTAAGCGTTCGCCACCGCGGCGCGCAACGCCTCGGCGACGGGCTGCCCGTCGGGCACCACCTGCGGACCGTCGACCACAAAGCCCAATTCGGTGAGCCCGGCGTGCAGGATCGGTCCCCCGCGGTCCTCGTAGACCCCGGCAGCGGCACGATTCGACGCGGTGATCACCAACGCGCGGGGCTCGCTCACCCGGACCGCCGGAAGTGGCCTGACTTGCCGCCGCTCTTCTCCTCGATGCGGACATCGGTGATGACCGCGGACTTGTCCACCGACTTGATCATGTCGATGACAGTGAGCCCGGCGACGGCGACGACGGTCAGCGCCTCCATCTCGACGCCGGTGCGATCGGCGGTGCGGACCGTCGCGGAGATCTCGACGGACTCATCGGTGACGGTGAGCTCGACCGAGACCCCGTGGATCGCCAACGGGTGGCACAACGGAATCAGGTCGGGCGTGCGCTTGGCGGCCTGGATGCCCGCGATGCGCGCGACGGCGATGACGTCACCCTTGGGCACCCCGCCGGAGCGCAACAGCGCGATGACCTCGCCGGAGACCAGCACCCGACCGGTCGCCGTGGCCTGACGGACCGTCACATTCTTGGCGGAGACGTCAACCATGCGCGCGGCCCCGGACGCGGGGTCCAGGTGCGTGAACTCACCCGTCACGGGGCATCCCGATCCAGGCGCATGACCTCGACCTTGTCGCCCTGCCGCGGAGCGGTCACGTCCTCGCCGAGCACGATGAAGCAGTTCGCGGTCGCGAGGTCGCCGAGCAGGTGCGAACCGGCGCCACCGGCGGGCGCTACCTCGTAGCCCCCGAACGCCCCACCCGGGGAGATCCGCCCCCGGGCGAACTGCACCTTGCCCGCGGGGGAGGTCATGTTCTCCAGCAATGTCGCGCGCACCAGCTGGCGACGCTCCGGCGTCAGCCCGCGCAGCCGACGCAGGGCCGGGCGCACGAACACCTCGAAGGACACGTAGGCGCTGACCGGGTTGCCCGGCAGGGTGAAGACCGGGACGTCGCGGATCTTGCCGTAGCCCTGCGGCTTGCCCGGGTTCATCTTGACGCCGGTGAACTCGACGGTGCCCAGCTTGGACAGCACCGCCTTCACCACGTCGTACGCGCCGGCGCTGACGCCACCGGTGGTGATGACCGCGTCCGCGCGGGACAGTTGTTCCTCGATGGTGGCGAGCACGAGGTCCTCGTCGTCGTGCACGAGTCCGACGCGGAACGGCAGGCCACCGGCGTCGCGCACCGCCGCGGCGATGAGGAAGCTGTTCGACTCGAAGATCGCGCCGGGCCGCAGCTGCTGGCCCGGTTCGACGAGCTCGGACCCGGTGGACAGGACCACCACCCGCGGGCCGGGGCAGACCAGCACGCGGTCGCGTCCGATCGCGCGGCGATCACGCCCGAGCTGCGCCGGGCCGAGTTCGATGCCGGCGCGCAGCACGGTCTCGCCGGCCTTCACGTCGTCGCCGCGGCGGCGGATGTGCTGCCCGTCGCCGGGCTGCAGGTGGATCTGCACGCGACGGGTCCCGGCGTCGGTGAGCTCGACGGGGACGACCGCCTCGGCGCCTTCGCGGGACCGGGGCGCCGGTCATGATCCGCGACGCGGTGCCCGCGGTCACCGCCCGGTTCGGCGACCGACGCCGGCGGCGATGTCGTCGATGACGTCGAGCTCGGCGGGGAACTCCTTGCTCGCGCCCATGACGTCGGCCAGGCGGACCGCGTAGCCGTCCATGCCGGAGTTGTCCCAGGGCGGCAGGTCAACCGGGGAGACGACGTCGACGGCGAGCAGGCAGCCCCTGCGCGTCGAGCAACCCCAGCTCGATCGGCGGTGCGGGCTCGAGCGTCGAGAGGATCTTCTCGAGGTGCTCCTCGACGGTCCTCACGGTGCACCCATCTCGTTCTTGACGTACTCCGTCAGCCAGGCACGGAACTCCGGGCCGAGGTCCGGGCGCTCGGCGGCGAGGCGCACGATCGTCTTCAGGTAGTCGCCGCGGTCGCCGGTGTCGTAGCGCCGGCCGCGGAACACCACCGCGTGCACCGGCCCGCCGCCGTCGCCGATCGCGAGGCTGCGCAGGGCATCGGTCAGTTGGATCTCCCCGCCACGGCCGGGCGGGGTGCGGCGCAGCACGTCGAAGACGGCCGGCTCGATGACGTAGCGACCGATGATGGCCAGGTTGCTCGGCGCCACCGACCGTTCCGGCTTCTCGACCAGGTCCCTCACCCGCACCACACCGTCGTCGTCGGTGGGTTCGACGGCGGCGCAGCCGTAGAGGTGGATCGACTCCGGCGGCACCTCCATCAGCGCGATGACGCTGCCGCCGTGCCGGGCCTGCGCGTCGATCATCGGCTGCAGGAGCGGATCGCGCGGGTCGATCAGGTCGTCGCCGAGCAGGACCGCGAACGGGTTGTCCCCGACGTGATCGGCGGCGCACAGGACCGCGTGGCCCAGGCCGCGCGGGTCGCCCTGGCGAACGTAGTGCATGGTCGCGAGCTCGGCGGAGGCGCGGACCTGGCCAGCGTCGCCTCGTCGCCCTTGGCGGCGAGTTTCTCCTCGAGCTCGTAGGCCCGGTCGAAGTGGTCCTCGAGCGGACGCTTCCCACGGCCCGTGATCATCAGGACGTCTGTCAGGCCGGCCGCGACGGCCTCCTCGACGACGTACTCGATCGCGGGTTTGTCGACGACCGGGAGCATCTCCTTGGGCGTCGCCTTGGTCGCGGGCAGGAATCGGGTGCCCAGGCCAGCGGCCGGGATCACCGCCTTGGTCATGGGCGCGGTGGTCATGTGCTGCAACCTATCTACCGGCGGCCCGGTTCAGGATCTTGACCACGGGGAAGCTGGCGGGGACCTCGTCCCGTGCCGCAGCCTGTCAGCCGATATTCGGGCCGACATGCGGTCCCAGGGGACGACGTCCCTGGGCAATTTCCGCTTACGGTGGGGATCATGCGCAAGCGCAACGTTGTCGCCCTCGTCTCTGCCCTGCTCATCGGAGGCGGTGGATTCGCCGCCGCGGCCGCCGCGGATCCGGATCCCAAGCAGGCGCCGCAGGCCACGCAGGCCGCCGCGCCGGCCAAGAAGAAGACCCTGCACCCGATCCCGTCCAAGCCGGTCCAGCCGGAACCCTGCCCCGGGCCGAAGTTCCCGGGCGGCGGGACGTTCACCCCGCCGAAGCCGAAGGTCAAGATCAAGGACCTGCCGCGCGCGGTGAAGATCGGCCCACGGAACGTGGACCTGAGCGTGATCTCCGGCAAGGGCATGTGGTGGACGACGTGGCCCACGACCAAGTCCGACGTCAACGACATGGTCCGCCGCGCCAAGAAGGCCGGGCTGCGACACATCTGGGTGCGCACCGGCGGCTCCCGGCAGGGCTGGTACGGCACTCCTCTGCTGACCAAGCTCCTCCCGGTCGCACACGACGCCGGCCTCAAGGTGCTGGTCTGGGACTTCCCGTTCCTGTCCGACCCGATGAAGGACGTCGCCCGGGCACGTAAGGCCATCGAGGGTCGCTTCGCCGGGCACCGCATCGACGGGTTCAGCCCGGACATCGAGACGATCCACGAGGGCACTTTCAACGACCCCCGTCGCATGCGGGTCTACCTGTCCCGCGTCCGCAAGATGGCCGGGGACATGCCCGTGCTCAGCACCGTCATGCGACCGGCGAAGTCGCAGATCACGAGCTACCCGTACTCCGCGCAGGTGCCGTACATCGACGCGTTCGTGCCGATGGTCTACTGGGGCTGCAACGAGCCCGGCGAGGTCACCGCCCAGGCGATCAAGTACCTCTCCAAGATGCGCCCGGTGCACCCGCTCGGGCCAGTCCTACAACATGGGCAGCCCACGGCGGACTGCCGTCCAGCAAGGAGATCTGGCGCTTCCTCGACGTCGCCAAGCGCAACGGTGCCGACGGCGCCAGCCTCTGGACCGCCGAGCAGACGTACAGGCGCAGTGGAAGGCCCTGCGCCACTACCCCTGGTGAGGCCGCTCTGTACGGGATGACGGTCAGGCCGACGCCCACCAGGTCAGGGCGGCGCTGACGGCCTCGGGCTGATCGAGGGCGGACAGATGCCCGCAGTCGGCGATCGCGACCAGGCGTGCGTTCGGGATCGCCTCGGCCATCTCCTGCGCGCGGTCGGGCGGGGTGACCTCGTCGTCCTCGCCGACGAGCACCAGGGTCGGACAACCGATCGAGGGAAGGTCCGGCCGGGAGTCGACCCGCGCCTTGATCGCGGTCAGCTGCCGGATGAATGCCTCCGGGCCGCACTCGGCCGCCATGAGCTGGGTCAGCTCGCGCAGCTCGGAGTCGTGGTGGCGTCCGCGGTGGTAGTAGAGCGGGAACATCGTGTCGACGATCTTCGGCAGGCCACCGTCGCGGGCCAGCGCGATCTGACCGTCGCGACGCTCCGTCTGCTCCGGGGTGTCCGGCCGGGCGGTGGTGTCCAACAGCGCGAGACGCGCGACGCGCTCGGGTGAGCGACGCATGATCTCGAAGGCGAGATAACCGCCCATCGACAGCCCGACCAGCGCGAACCTCGCCGGGGCGGCGGCGAGGATCTGCTCCGCGATGGCGGCCATCGAGTCGGCGCCGCGGTGATCTGCCACCTGCACCGGACCGAACCGCCACAGCTCCGGACCTGCGCCGCGTACAGCCGCGCTGAGCAGGCGAGCCCCGGGATGAGGACCGTCGGGAGGGCCTCGGTCATCTACGTCTCCTGAACCTCGTGGTGTCTGTCGCCTCGATCACGCGATCCCGACGGCAATGGCGATCACGCAGCCGGGGCCGACGATGAAAGGATCTACGCCAAGCCCCCCGCACACCACGATCGGTGAGGAGTTCCTAGCTTGGTCCGACGCCGACCACCCGGCCGCACGGCCGACGTCGACGCTGCCAAGCGGGAGCTACGAATCGAGGCCGCCCTGGCCCGCCGAGCGGAACTGAGCCCCGAGGTCCTCGGCCCACGCCGCACTCGAGCTCTGCCGGATCGCGATCACCGAGGTGTCCCGGCGCACCCGGCACGGTCGTCGCGTACGTGTCGATGGACCGCGAGCCGGGGACCGGCACCGCTGCTGGCCGGCGCTGGCGCGACGCGAAGCACCGGGTCCTGCTCCCGGTGCTACGTGACGACCTCGATCTCGACTGGGCCGAGCACAGCGGCACCCTGCGGCCCGGGCTGCGCGGCACCCCGGAACCGGACGGTCCGCGCCTCGGGCGTCGACGCGATCGTCGAGGCCGAGCGTCGATCCTCGTCCCGGGTCTGCTCGTCGGACGCGACGGGACCCGGCTCGGTCGCGGCGGCGGCTCCTACGACCGGGCGCTGGCGCGCCGCTCCCCGCGCCGCGACGGTCGCGATGCTCTGCTTCGCCGACGATCTGGTGGAACCTCCCGGCGCGGCGCACGACGCCCGCGTCGACGCGGCGCTGACCCCCGACGGGCTTGATCCGGCTGGGTGCCTCATGACCGGCCTGACCTCACGGTCCTCGCCGGCGGCAGCGCCGTCGACGACCTGAACCTGTTCATGCTCGTCGGCTCCGCGGTGCTGCTCGTCGCGATCGTCGCCGTCCGCGTCGCGACGGCCACGTCGCTCCCGACCCTGCTGCTGTTCCTCGGGCTTGGACTGCTGCTCGGCGAGGACGGCATCGGGATCTCGTTCGACGACCACGCGCTGACCCAGATGCTGGGCTACGCCGCGCTGGTGATCATCCTTGCCGAGGGTGGGTTGACCACGTCCTGGCGGCATGTGAAACCGGCCCTGCCCGCCGCGGCGGTCCTGGCGACCGTCGGCGTCGGCGTCTCGATGACGGTCACCGGCGTCGCGGCGCACGTCCTGCTGGACCTGTCCTGGCGCAACGCGTTCCTCCTCGGCGCGATCGTGTCCAGCACCGACGCCGCGGCCGTGTTCTCCGTGCTGCGTCTGGTCCCGCTGCGTCACCGTGTGGCCGGGATCCTGGAGGCCGAGTCCGGGTTCAACGACGCCCCCGTCGTCATCCTCGTCATCACCCTGTGCACCTCCGAGCACCTGAGCGTCGAGCATCTGAGCGCCGAGATCGGTCTGCTGGTCCTCGGGAACTCGCCGGCGGGTGCGGCGGTCGGGATCGCCGTCGGCTTCGCCGGCGCGGCGGCGGTGCGACGCATCGCCTTCCCGAGCTCCGGCCTCTACCCGATCGCCGTGCTGGCCCTGGCGACCATCGCCTACGGCGGCGCCGCGATGCTGCACTCCTCCGGGCTTCCTCGCCGTCTACCTCGCGTCGCTGGTCCTGGGCAACAGCGGCCTGCCGCACGGCCCCGCGACGCGTGGTTTCGTCGAAGGTCTGGCCTGGTTGTCGCAGATCGGGCTGTTCGTGCTGCTCGGCCTGCTGGTCACCCCGTCGCAGCTCGGCGACGAGGTGCTGCCGGCGCATCGGCGTCGGCTTCGTGCTGCTGCTGGTCTCCCGACCGGCCTCCGTCGCCCTGACGACGTCCTGGTTCCGGGTGCCCTGGCGGGAACAGGCGTTCCTGTCCTGGGCCGGGCTGCGCGGCGCGGTGCCGATCGTCATCGCGACGATCCCGGTCGTCGAGGAGGTCCCCGGCAGCGAGGACATGTTCGAGATCGTCTTCGTGCTGGCCGTCTTCTACACCCTCGTGCAGGGCACGACCCTGCCGTGGATGGCCGGGCGGCTGAAGGTCACCGAGGTCGACGGTGCGCGCCCTCGACCTGGAAGTGGCGCCGCTGGAACGATTGAACGCCGACGTCCTGACGATGCAGGTTCCCGAGGACTCGCGACTCGCCGGCGTGGAGGTCTTCGAACTCCGGCTGCCCGCGGGGGCCAGCGTGGCGCTGATCGTGCGCGACGGGACCTCGCTGGTTCCCGAGCCCACCACCCTGCTCCGGCACGGCGACGACCTGCTCATCGTCTGCCCGACGGCCCTACGCAAGCAGACCGAGGACCGCCTGCGGTCGGTCGGGGAACACGGACGCCTGGCCGGATGGTTGGGGCCTCGTCAGGGACGTCGCTGAGCCCGGTGATCAGCGACACTGGAGCGCCGAGTGGACGAAGTGCCCTCGGATGAGTCACGATTAGCAGTCGTCGGGTGAGAGTGCCAGGAGGAATGCGTGCCGACCTACCAGTACGCGTGTACGGCCTGTGGAACACGAACTTCGAGGCCGTGCAGAAGTTCACCGACGACCCGTTGACCGACTGCCCGCAGTGCCAGGGCAAGCTCCGCAAGGTCTTCTCGGCCGTGGGCGTCGTGTTCAAGGGCTCCGGCTTCTACCGGACGGACAGCCGCTCCGCGAGTTCCTCGTCCGAGCCGGCGGCCAAGTCCGAGAGCAAGTCGGAATCGAAGAGCGAGAGCAAGTCCGACTCGAGCAGCAAGTCCGACCCCGGCAGCAAGTCCGACTCCGGCAGCAAGGCCTCCTCCGGCTCCAAGAGCGGCGGCGAGTCCGCGGCCTGACCGCGACGGCACCCGGTGGCCGTTGCTCATGCATGAGCAACGGACCGTCTGCCCGCCCGGTTTGTCCTGGTTTGCGACCGCGGATGCTCATGCATGAGCATCCGCGTCGGGCTGCGTAGGGTGGCGCGGTGACCTCGTCCCCTGCGCCGCGCGCCGAGATCGGCGTGATCGGCGGCTCCGGTTTCTACAAGTTCCTCGACGGCGCGCAGGCTGTGCCGATGAGCACACCCTGGGGCGAGCCGTCGGACCCCGTGGTGGTCGGCGAGGTCGCCGGGCGCTCCGTCGCGTTCCTTCCACGGCACGGGGCCGATCACCGCTGGCCGCCGCATCGCATCCCGTACCGTGCCAATCTGTGGGCGCTGCGTGAGCTCGGCGTCACCCAGGTGCTCGCGCCGTGTGCCGTCGGGTCGCTGCGCGACGACCGCCCGATCGGTGCTCTGGTGATCCCCGACCAGATCGTCGACCGGACGTCCGGGCGCGCGTCGACGTTCTTCGACGGTCCGCCGCATCCCGTCGCGCACGCGTCCTTCGCAGACCCGTACTGCCCGGTGGGCCGCTCGGTGGCGTTCACCGTCGCGCGCGACGCGGGTCGGGACGCCTACGCCGACGGCACCCTCGTCATCATCGAGGGCCCGCGGTTCTCCAGCCGCGCGGAATCGCAGTGGTACGCCGCGGCCGGGGCCTCGATCATCGGCATGACCGGGCAACCGGAAGCGGCCCTCGCCCGGGAACTGGGGTTCTGCTACACCTCGATCGCCCTGGTCACCGACGTCGACGCCGGTGTCGAGACCGGGCAGGGCGTGACCATGGAAGAAGTGCTCGAAGTCTTCGCGGCCAACATCCCGCGGCTGCGCGACGTGCTGTTCGACGTGGTGGCGGGCCTACCGGCCGAGCGCGGGTGCGGCTGCCCAGGTTCGGCAGCCGCACTCACGTCGTTCGCTTAATCGGATCCTTCCTGACGTACCGTCAGGCAGCTTCGTGCTTCGCGCTCTCGTTCTGCGCGGGCGCCGGCATGGCCGGGGTCAGGACCCGGGTACGGGTCGTGAGGTGCTTGTCCTCGATGCGAGCCAGCAGGAACACGAAGGCGAGCATCACGAACGGCATGATGAACGCGATGGCAAGGCTCACGGTCAGACCTCAGATCGACTGGCAGCGGCGTGCAGGGAGTTTGCGCGGCCGGTGACCCGGTGGTCCGGATCGCCGTTGAGGTTCGCCCGACCGGCAGGGAGCACCGCTCGGCCGCGGGCCCCGCGCAGGGCGAGTTCGACGTCGGCATATGTCGGCAGCGATGCGCCCAGGCCGGTGATCTCCAGCATTCGGCGCACCATCGGGGTCGGACCCGCCGCGCGGACCCACACCCCCACCGCAGTCGCACGACGCGCGATGTTGGCCATCGCTCGTAGTGCGGTCAGATCCAGGAAGCCGGCCTCGCTGAGATCGACGACGATCCCGGTGGGGCGTACGCGCAGGACCTCGAGCAACTCCGCGTGCAAGCCCGCGACGTTGCCAAGGTCGTAATCACCGTGAAGCACCGCAACTGCGATTCCACCGGCACGGCGGACATCGACGTCTGCGTCCACGACTCCTTCTTTCTTCGGCGGGGCGAGGAGGGGACGATGTGACGTAATTCTGAGCGCGCTCACAGCCCCGAACCAGGGGCTTGCTGAGCAATTTCCTGCCCCTTTGCACGACAATCCGTACGACCCAGACAAACGGGGCAAATCGGACACGAGCGTTCTTGAGATCGAGACGGTCTCGGTTCGGTTACGGCTCGCTGACCTGCGGGGATGTCGAAACAGCCGTGATCATGGATTTCAAGATCACTGTTTCCGTTACAGGTTCGCCCAGCGTTTCAAGATCAAGTTTGACCTAACGCACCCGACCCGCATTCGGCTTTACCGCTACGTCCGGAAATGACCTTGGTCCCCAGATGCGAAAGATCGAATTCTCTCAGCCTTCGATTACTCAACGAATTCCGACGAACACAATTGGTTACGGCCGGCGGGCAATACCGGCACTGCTCGCCCGGACAACAACAGTGCCCCCGGAGCCAAGCCGGCGGCCCGTGCCCGCGGCGATGCTCGGATCAGCCCACGCCCGGCGATCAGCGAGGTAGCCATGACCGCGGTCAGCGACAGTGACGTCAACAGCAGCATCACCACCGTCAAGACCGTGCGCGGCGCGTGCCCGCACGACTGCCCCGACACCTGCGCGATGCTGACGAAGGTCGACGAGACGACCGGACGCGCGATCGAGGTCCGCGGCGACCCCGACCACCCCTACACCCGCGGCGGCCTGTGCGTGAAGGTCAACAACTTCCTCGACCGCGTCTACGACCCGAACCGCGTCCTGTATCCCGATGCGTCGCGTCGGCGCGAAGGGCGAAGGCAAGTGGGAGCGCATCACCTGGGACGCGGCGCTCGACGAGATCGCGCTGCGCTACCGCTCGATCGTCGACGAGTTCGGGCCCGAGGCGATCATGCCCGTGTCCTACCTCGGCACCCAGGGCATCCTCAACGGCCTCAACGTCGGCGACCCGTTCTTCGCCAAGCTCGGCGCCACCGTCACCGAACGCACCTACTGCGACTCCGGGTCCTGCACCGCCTACGCCATGACGATCGGCGACACCGCGGGCGTCGACCCCGAGAGCCTGGTGAACTCCAAGTTCATCCTGGTCTGGGCCTGCAACATCCTGTCCACCAACCTGCACCTGTGGCCCTACGTCATCGAGGCCCAGCAAGCGCGGCGCGAAGGTCGTCGTCGTCGACCCGGTGAAGACCCGCACCGCCGCCCAGGCCGACCAGCACATCGCGATCCGCCCCGGCACCGACGGCGCCCTGGCCCTGGCCATGTGCCACGTGATCATCACCGAGAACCTCGTCGACCAGGACTACGTCGACAACTACACCGTCGGCTACCCCGAGTTCGTCGAGCGCGTGGCGCAGTACACGCCGGAATGGGCCGAGGTCGAGTGCGGCGTCGCCGCCGACGTCATCCGCACCCTCGCCCGCGAGTACGCCGCCGACCAGCCGTCGCTCATCCGGATCGGTGTCGCCGTCGAGCGGCACGCCGGCGGCGGACAGACAGTAAGGACACTCGCCACCCTCCCGGCGCTCGTCGGCGCCTGGCGCAAGCCCGGCGGCGGGATCCTGCAGCTGCCGCTGTGGGCGTTCCCGGTGAACTGGCCGGCGTTCCTGCACCCGGAGCTGCTGACCCCGGGCAAGCGCGTCGTGAACCAGTTCCTGCTCGGCGACGCCCTCACCGGCGGCCTGGGTCTGGACCCGCCGATCAAGTCCTTGTTCGTCTACAACTCCAACCCGGTCGTCGTCTGTCCCGACCAGGAGAAGCTGATCGAGGGACTGCAAGCGCGACGACCTGTTCATGGTCGTCAGCGAGCAGTTCATGACCGACACCGCGGACTACGCCGACATCGTTCTCCCCGCGACGACGCAGCTCGAGCAGGACGACATCATGTTCAGCTGGGGCCACCTCTACGTGACCTACAACCACCAGGCCATCGAGCCGATGGGCGAGGCCATCCCCAACACCGAGCTGTTCCGACGGCTGGCGGCGCGGATGGGCTTCGAGGAGGACTGCTTCAAGCGCAGCGACGAGGACATGATCGCCGAGTCCTTCGACTGGTCCCACCCGCACATGGAGGGCATCACCGTCGAGTCGCTGAAGGAGCAGGGCTGGCAGCGGCTCAACGTTCCGCCGCCGGACGAGTACGCCCCGCACGTCGAGGGCAACTTCCGCACCCCGTCGGGCAAGACCGAGATCCTCGTCCTCCGCCTGCGCGGCCGTCGGCAACTTCGTCGTCCCGCTGTTCCGGCAGGGCTCCAACGACCACCAGCCCGGGCAGACTGATCGACCCGCTGCCGCACTACATCCCGCCGCGCGAGTCCGTGCACACGAACCCGCACATGGCCGAGCGCTTCCCGCTGAACCTGCTCACGCCGAAGGCCCACGCGTACCTGAACTCCAGCTTCGCCAACCACGACTTCCACCGGAAGGCGCAGAAGGAGCCGAACCTGATCATCCATCCCGACGACGCCGCCGCCCGCGGTATCGAGGACGGACGTCCGGTGAAGGTGTTCAACGACCGCGGCGAGTTCATCGTCATCGCGAAGGTCAGCCCGACGGTGCTGCAGGGCGTCGTCGTCTCGGCGCTGGGCGGGTGGCGCAAGCACGCCAAGAGCACCTCGACGCTGGCCGCGGTGAACCCGACGGTCTTCGCCGACCTCGGCAACGCCCCGACCTTCAACGACGTCCTGGTGGAGGTCGAGCTCGCCTGAGCGCCATTGGTTAGCGTCGCCTAAGTCGCGGATCAGGCCGTAGGGTCGCCGGCAACGATGACCACGCTCACCATCGACACGTCGACGGTCGCGAAGCGCGACCGCCTCGATTTCTGGTGCTCGACGGTCTGCGACCAGTTCGTCCAGTTGGACGTCCAGCCGGCGGCCGGTCCGAACATGCACGGCCTGCTCACCGCGGTGTCCGTGGGCGAGACGAAGGTCCGTCAGATCGCCGCGGGTGCGCACACCTTCGTGCGCACACCGAAGCAGGTGCGCAGCGCGGACGAGGACTACTTCCACATCGCGCTGTGCCACCGCGGCACCACCCTGGTGACCCAGCACGGCCGGGAGACGATGCTGCGGCCGGGCGAGTTCGTGCTCTACGACAGCGCCGCACCGTTCGCCTTCGCGATCGAGGAGGACTTCGCCTACTCGGTGTGCCTGTTCCCCAAGCGCCTGCTGCCGTTGAGCGCGAGCGAACTGGCCGCCGCGACCGCGATCCGCTTCGACGGCACTCGCGGACTCGGCGCGATGATCCCGCCGCTTTTCACCGCGCTGCACAGCCAGGACTTCGAAGAGCTCCCGACCGCGAGCCAGGACGCGATGATGCAGGCGATCGCCGACCTCTACGTCGCGGTGGTGCGCAGCAAGGTCGACTCCGCCGCGTCGCCGAGCCTGCACCTGACCCGCGCCCGTGCCCACATCGACGAACACCTGGCCGACCTGACCCTGGATCCGGCGGGCATCGCGGCCGAGTGCTCCATCTCCGTCAGCTATCTGCACAAACTGTTCAGCGCCGCCGGGGAGTCGGTCACCGACTACATCCGCGAGCGTCGGCTGCAGGGTGTCTGGTCCGACCTACGCCGCCCGGAGTACGCCGGTCTGACCGCATCGGCGATCGGCCGCCGCTGGGGCCTGACCGACCCGGCGCACCTCAGTCGCGCCTTCCGCGCCCGCTTCGGCGTCTCCCCCACCGAGCATCGCGCGCGTTCCCTGGGTCACGTCGGCCCGCATCTCCCCAGCTGACGGTCCGTCACGCCTCGAGGCGTCCGAAAACCCGTGGTACGGGCGTGGTGGTACAGGCGTCACTCTTCTTCGGACGCCTGCTGCGTGCCCGGTCGGATTCTTTGCACGATCTCGACGGAAGCGGGCTCAAGGAGGTGGGCTGCGACTACGACACCTAGGTGAAGCCGTCGCCGCGCCGCCACATCCCTCGGGAGAACCTTGAGACACGCTGCCGCGCGCACACCTCGCTGGGTGCAGCTGACCTTCACGTGCCTCGACTCCGGCACCTGGCAGGTCGCCCAACTCAGCGACGGTGCCACCGACCAGATGCGCGAGATCATGCTGGCCGGGGCCGAGACGACGCTCGATCCGCACGTCGAGATGTCGCTCCTGCCGACGGAGGAGGAGTTGCTCCTCGAGCGGCCGCGGCGCCTCGTGCACCGCCCGTTCCAGGGCGATCTGTCCGCGCTGTGGCACACGACGCCGGCCGGCGTCGACGCCTCGGGTGTGCCGGGCAACCTGTTCCTGCACGCGGCTCTCGAACTGGCTCCCGGTGCGCCGGATCCGACGCGGCGCGCGATCGACGCGTGGCGCTCGCCGCTGTGGTCGACCCCGTGGAACTTCGCGGAGGTGCAGGCGGCGCGCTTCGACGAGGTGCAGGAACTGCCGCCCGGCCCGCTCGCCGGGCCCGAGGCGGCTATGCGCTTCCTCGACCGCCCCGGCCTGGGCGTCGATGCCCTCGGCCCGCTCCTCGACGCGATCGCCGAGACGTTGGAGGGTGGCCCGAACGTCGCGCTGATCGCGGACACCCCGGACGACGGTGCCGCCTGGATCGCCGTCCTGAGCCACCTGCTGTCGCAGACGACGGCCGCGCGGTTGTCGTGGTCCACCTACGAACGCGCCGCGACCGTGGACCCGGTGCGTGGTTTCCCGCTCAACCTCTGCGTGTTTCCGCCGGTCGACGAGGACGCGTTGGACGAGGCGTTCGCGGGTGGCTCGGACTTCGCGCTGATCAAGGCCCACGCCGGCGCGGCTGCGCACACCGGTGTGCTGAGTCCGTGGGCGCTCATGGCGCAGGACTTCCGTCATGCGCCGGTGGAGGCGCGGGTTCGCGTGCTGCGTAGCCGCGACGATCTCGTCGCCGAGAGCCCGGACAGGATGCCGATCCACCCGGCCCGCCCCCTCGCCGATGCGATCCGCGGCGACGAGTTCTTCGCGACCGAGTGGGTCGTGGAGGACGACGAACCGATCCCCGCCGTGGTGGAGAGTGCGCCGCCGACGATCCCTGCCGCGGTCGACAGTGTGGCGACCCCGGCGGCGATCCCCGTCGCGGTGCACAGTGGTCCTGCTTCAGTGACGATCCCCGGCCCCGCCGCCGTGCCCGAGTGTGAACGCCGGGAGCTGACGGTCGTCGGCGCGCCCGCCGGCGACGTCGGAAACGATCACACCGAGCCACGCGGTCCGTGGCGTCCGTCCCTGTCGCGTCGACGGTCCGAGAAGAACCGACTGCGGGTGGAGTCCGCACACCTCGTGGAGCCGAATTGGCAGCCGGAGCCGGGCGAACAATCGGAGCCGGAAGGCTTCGAGCGCCCCCACGCCGTGCCCAAGCCGCAACCCGAATCACGTCAGGTCGACCCGCCGTCTGCCACGCCTCCATCCGCACCGCCGCCGCCGATCGCACTGCCGGAGGCGCCACCGGAGGCACCGCCACAGGAACCGCCGGCGCCGCGCGCCGAGCGTCCCGAGCCGGGGTCCGTCGCGACCATCGCCGCGCCCCGGGTCTCGATCGAGACCCTGCCGGAGAAGCCCGATCTCGAGCGTCTGTGGCATGAGTTGCGAGCCGGGAACGACATGACCGGGCCCGCAGCCGTCCGGTACGTGCACATCGCGTTGCTCGACCGCGATTGCCTGTTCGAGGCGGTCCCCGCTGCCGCACCGATCTCGATCCGCTGGGAAGCAGGACCTTGGGCGGACCTGACGGTCACACGCGAAGCGTTGTTGGCGGACGCGGCGACCTGGCACGTCCGCCACGAGCCGGCCGACGCCGCGGTCCGTGTGCTGCGTCTGGTCGACTTCCTGGTGCGGGCACGCGCGGCCTCCGATCGACCGGACGGGCCGGTGGCTGACCGCATCGTCGATCTCGTCCGGGTCCACCTGCCGGCGCTCATGGGAGTGGGCGGGCTGGAGGTGCAGCGGCGGTGCGGTGACCTCGACGGCCGCACCAGGTTCGGAGTGCTGCAGGAGGCCATCTGGGCCTCCACAATGCCGCCGCACTCCTTCCGGGACCCTCTGCACCTGTGGCTCGGGATCTCCTGCTGGACGCGGTATCCCCTTCGCTAACGCTTGACCTGGCGGGGCACGATGAGCACATGACCGTTTCCCCTTCGCACCTGACGTTCCTCGTCACCCACCGCAACGGCGTGCTGGTCACGCTCAAGCGGGACGGGCGCCCGCAGCTGTCCAACGTCGTCTACCACGCTGACGTCGCGTCAGGCCTGGTGCGGATCTCGCTCACAGCAGACCGTGCCAAGACCAAGAACGCGACGCGCGACCCGCGGGTGTCCATGCACGTCACGGCCCCGGACTTCTGGTCCTACGTCGTCGTGGACGGCGACGCCACGCTGACCCCGGTGGCCACCGATCCGCAGGACGCGACGGTCGAGGCGCTCGTAGATCTGTACCGGGCGATCTCCGGTGAGCACCCCGACTGGGACGACTACCGCGCCGTGATGGTGAAGGAGCAGAGGCAGATGCTGTCCTTCACCATCACCCATTCGTACGGGCAACTGTCCTAGTGGCGGCTACGTGTCACGAACCGGTCGGCGTGGAAGAACCCTGACCCCGTGCGGACCGAGTAGACCGCCTCCTCCAGCGCATCGATCATCGGGGGCGGACCGCAGGTGTACACGTCGCAGTTCTGAAGGAACTCCGTCGGCAACGCGTTGACGATGTCCGTGACGAAACCCCGGTCGCCGGTCCAACCGGAACCGGCAGGCTCCTCGGACAGGATCAGGTGCTGGGAGAACGAGCCCTTCCAGGCCTTGGCGACGTCGTCGAACTCATCCTGGCAGTACAGGTCGTGCTGCGCACGAGCACCGAAGACCAGCACCACGTCGCGGTCGACCCCACTGCTGCGCACCGCCTCCTGCAGGATCGCCTTGAGCGGGGCCAGGCCGCTCCCGCCGGCGACGCAGAGCACGGGGCCTTCGGAGGGGCGGAGCCACAGGTTCCCCAGCGGACCGGTCAGGGTCAGCCGTTCGCCGCTCCGGTCGCCCTCGAACAGCCATCCGGTGAACTCACCGCCGGGCACGAGGCGTACGAAGAAGTTCAGCGAATTGCCGTCGACCTCTGACGGTGCGTCAGCGAACGAGTACGAACGAGGACCGGCGAATTCGGCGAAGTGCAGTTCCGCGTACTGGCCCGCCGTGAACTCCAGGCGGTCCTCCAGCTCGACCGTCAGACGCATGATGTCCGGGGTGACGAGCTCCTGTCCGGTGACGACACCCGCGAGCTCGCGGAGCTCGTGGTCGGGCAGGTCCGCCATGCCGGCGACGTCGAGTTCCACCGAGCACTTGGCCACGGCCTGGCACGCGAGAATGTAGCCCGCCTTCAGCTCCGGCGTCGTGAGCGCGAGTGCGGAGTCCGTGATCTCGCGGACCTTGCCACTGATCAGCTTGGCCTTGCAGGTGCCGCAGGTCCCGACGGTGCAGCTGTGCGGGAAAGCGACGCCTGCGGCGAGCGCCTCCCGGAGGATCGAGTCCTTACCGGGCGCCGGGAACTGCTTGCCGCTCTGGGCGATGGTCACGTGCCGCTCGTCGCGGCTGCTGCGATTGAAGAGAGTCTTCACGGCTATCGCCCCGTCGAGGTGAGAAGGGTGCCGGACCGTGCGGGCGCGGCATCCGGGAGCTCGATCCAGATCGGCCAGCCGGCCCGGCGGTTGGCTTCCATCGCCAGGCGCTGCTCGGCCGGCGACGCGAACTTCTCGTCCCACTCGCGCAGTCGGGGCATCGCGATCTTCTTCTCCCACACCGGCGGGACGAAGGTGGCCAGATAGCACAGCAGAGCGCTGGGCATCTGCGGAGCCTTCGGCTCGGGCGTCAGCTCGAAGAACCGGTTCTGCGTGTCGTAGTGGTGGTGGATGTGGTTGGTGATCTCCATTGCGACGGGTCGGACCATCACACCGAGGTGGTTCCAAGCGTGGTGGATGCGGATGGAGGTACCCGGAACGCGCACCAACCCGTAGTGCTGGAGGTAGTTCACGCCTTCGAGGATGAGCTTGGACGCGAACGAGGTGCCGTAGACGACCGACATTCCCTGCCACGACGCGGCGAGCCACGCCACGGCGCCCAGGATGCCCAGGAAGCCCAGCTCGACGTACAGCGCGTTGCGGTAGTGGAAGAGGGGCAGCTCCCGCTTGCGCAGCGAACGCCAGTTGCCGACGATGCCGTCCTTGAAGGCGCCGACGCTCGCCTGCCACACGAACGAGTACATCGACTGACCGCGGTAGGGAGTGTCCGGGTCCTCCGGCGTGCAGAGGTCGAGGTGGTGGGTCGTGCGGTGCGCAACGTCGCGGTTGGGGTCCAGGAAGAAGGTGTTGAGCACCTTGCCCACAGCGATCGGGAAGCCGTGCCGACGGTGGAACAGCTCATGCGCGACCGGCACGTTCGGGATGAACCCGATCCACGCGCAGGTAGCCGACATCGCGAGGACGTCCCACCCGCTGACGCCGTCCCCGGCCTGCCACTGGGACAACCGAACCAGGAACAGGGTCCACAGGACGCCCATCAGCACGACGTGGATCCACAGGGGGATGTCCATCACCCACCGGGGCACGTTGACACGGCGGGGATTGTGGTCCGGGGGCAACGCCACGTCGAACACGAGCAGGACCCCGAAGGTGCCGAGGCCGAGCCACCCCCACTGCCCGCCGAGGGCGAAACCGAGGATGGCGATCCCCATGACCAGGTTGGCCGCGTAGTAGCGAAGGACGTCCATGGGTCTTCCGCGGGCCGGCGTCGGGTTCGCCGTCGTCGTGGCGTGAGCGGTGGCCGTCATCGGAAGCCTCCAGGTCGTGGGCCGGACTGCGGGTGCGGCGTTGACTGCACTGTGCCCAGCGCGCCTTACCCGGACCTTTCCGCCGTTCGGAAGGTGCCGGCCGGAGAATGACGACATGCAGGTGCGGCTGTTGGGCCCCGTCGAGGTCGACCTCGACGGGTCCCCGCTGCGCCTGCGGGGCGGCCGGGAGCGGGCGCTACTGGCCCGGCTGGCGCTGTCGGCCGGGCGGGTCGTGGGCAGCGACCGCCTCGTCGAGGACCTGTGGGGCACCGAGGTCATCGACGGTGCCGTGCCGGCGCTCCAGGTCTACGTGTCCCGCCTACGGAGCGCCTTGCGGGCGGGCGGCGCGGAGAACGTGCTGCACTCCCGTCCGGCCGGCTACGCGTTGGAGATCAGTGCCGACGTCGTGGACGTCGGCGCCTTCGCGCGGCTGGTCGCGACCGGCCGGACGCTGCTCGCGGACGACGCACCGGCCGAGGCCGCCGAGACACTGCGGGAGGCTCTCGCGCTTTGGCGTGGGCCCGCCCTGGCCGACCTCGGTGACGTGCCCTTCGCCGCCAACGAACGTGTCCGGTTGGAGGAGGATCGCCTCGCCGCGCTCGAATCGCGCACCGAGGCCGACCTGGCGATCGGCGCTCATAGGCACCTCGTCGGCGAGCTCGAGGCGCTGACCGCCGAGTACCCGTTCCGCGAACGCTTGTGGGCCTTCCGCATGCTTGCGCTCTACCGCGACGGCAGGCAAGTCGACGCCCTGGCGGTCCATGAGCAGCTGCGCACGCTGCTGCGCGACGAGCTCGGGATCGACCCCAGCCCCGACCTGCGCCGCCTGACTGAGGCGATCCTCCGCCAGGATTCGTCCCTCGAGTTGCCCGCGGCCGCCCGCCCGCCGGCGGCGAAGAAGACCGGGCATCGGTCAGCGACCCCGCTGCCCGCCTGGGCGACGCCGTCGTCCTCCTTCGTGGGTCGCTCCGACGAAGTCGACCGCCTGAACCTGCTCTCCCGCGGCACGACCGCACGTGTCGTCTTCCTCGCGGGAGAGCCCGGGGTGGGCAAGACGGCCCTGGCCGTGCGCCTGGCGAACACGCTGCACGAATCGGGAGTGACGGTGTTGGCCGGGCGCTGCGAGGAGTCGATCGCGCTGCCATATCAGCCGGTCGTCGAGGCCCTGCGGGAGTTCGTACGTACCTCTCCTCGGCGCGACCTGCCGAGGCTGCTCGGCGAACGCGCGGGCGAGTTCGCCCGCGTGCTGCCGGAACTCCCCGAGCTCTGCCCGGACCTACCACCGCCGCTGCGATCGGACCCGGATACGGAGCGCTACCGATTCTTCGAGGCGGTCGCCTCCTGGCTGCACCTGACCGCCACCGACTCCGGGCTGTTGCTGGTCATCGACGACATCCAGTGGGCGACCAAACCCACGCTCCTGCTGATCCGGCACCTCGTCCGCTCGGCCCGCGGCGAGAACCTCGCCCTCCTCGCGACCTACCGCGACACCGAGATCGCGCCCGGCGACCCGCTGCGTGATCTGATCGGTGAGCTCCGCGCGCAGGGTCTGGCGGAGCACGTCGCGCTCGAAGGGCTCGACCAGGCCGACGTCGCCGAGTACCTGCACCGGACGACGGGCGCCCGAACCGACGCCGACGACCGGCTCACCCGATCGGTCTGGGCGGAGTCCGGAGGCAACCCGCTCTATCTGACGCAACTGTCCAGCGGCCTGCTGGAGACCGGTGCGCTGGTCATCGCCGAGAACGGCGCCTGGGATCTGACTTCCGGATTCGAGGTCTCCACGGTGCCGCCGGTGTTGCGCGACGTGTTGTACCGACGCGTGGATCGCCTGTCGGAGCCCGCGCGGCGGTGGCTGACGGCCGGGGCGGTGGCAGGGACGGAGTTCGCTTCCGCGGTCGTGGGCCGGGTCGCCGGTCTGGACGGGGCGGTGGCGCTCGACGCGGTCGACGAAGCCATCGCCGCTCATCTCGTGCAGGAGGTGCCGGGCACGGCGCGGTGCCGCTTCACCCATGTCCTGGTGCGGCACTACCTCTACGAGGCCATGTCCATGGCGCGGCGCGTCGGAGCCCATCGGGCGCTGCGGTCGGCGTTGGAAAGTTCAACGCCCGAGATCGGCGAGGATCATCTCCCCGCCCTGGCGTATCACGCCGCCCGTTGCGTCGAGACTTCGCAGGACGCGATCCTCGCGGCGGACTACCTCCGTCGGATCGGTGATCGTGCGCTCCTGCAACTGGCGGACCACGAGGCCGCCGACGCGTACTCCGAGGCCCTGCGCCTGTGGGATCGCGCCCGCGTGATCGACGACGATGTCCGGCGCCTGCGGACGCGCCTTTCCCTCGGTGAGGCGTGGCGCCGGCTGGGCGATCCGCGGTCGCGGGATTGCCTGCTGGACACCGCGGCCGCGGCGCAACGTCTCGGCGAGGTCGGCATCCTGGTCGAGGCGGCTCTGGCCAACGGCCGCGGCAACGTCTACAGCGTCGCCATCGGTATCGACGCCGAGCGGGTGGGCACCCTCGAGACGGCCCTTGATGCCTTGGGGCCAAAGCCCGAGGGACCGCACGGTCCCGCTCTGCGGGCCCGTCTGCTCGCCGGCCTCGGACTCGAGCTCGCCTGGCACCCGGAGCGTGAGCGGCGCGTCGCGCTGTCTGACGAGGCCATCGGCATCGCGCGGGCCCACGGCGATGCGGCGACGCTCGCCGGCGTCCTGCTCGCCCGGGACTACACCATTGCCTCGCCCGCCAACACGGCCGAACGATTGGCGAACACCGCGGAGATCCTCGACCTGAGCGACGCCGTCGGCGACCCCGTGATGCGCAGCCGGGCTCTGCTG
This sequence comes from uncultured Actinomycetota bacterium, assembly GCA_963703165.1. Classification (GTDB taxonomy): domain Bacteria; phylum Actinomycetota; class Actinomycetes; order Sporichthyales; family Sporichthyaceae; genus JBQTKD01. The sequence goes on along the minus strand of OY969798.1, from coordinate 3,612,278 downwards.
CTGCGCTACCGCGCGGCGATGGAACTCGCGATGCTCGACGAGGCCGAGAACTGCCTACGCGCCAACGAAGAACTGGTGGCGGGCCTCAACCAACCGACGTTGGCCTGGCCGATCCGCCTGCAGCGCGCGGGCCTCACGCTGTTGCGCGGCGACATCGAGGCGGGCGACGCCGCGTGGACAGCCGCCTGCGAATACGGGGCCGCGATCGGGCAACCCGACGCCGCCATCTACCGATGGACCGGGCGAGTGGGCATCCGCCTCGAGCAGGGACGCGCCGGTGAGATGGAGGCCGAGACCCGCGAGCGGATCGCCAGCCGGCCGTTGGCGGTAGCCGAGTCGTTCCTCGCCACGATCCTCGACGCCGAGGATCGCGTCGAGAATCTGCGCGGCCAGTTCGCCGGTCTTGCCGCCGACTCCTTCGCGGTCCCCTTCGACTTCCTCTGGTTGCGCTTCCAGTGCGACTGCGCGGCGGTCTGCCGTCGCGGCGGTGACGATGCGTCAGCAGCTTTGCTGTATCGCAATCTCGAGCCCTACGCCAATCAGCTGACCACACTGATCTTCGGTTCGTTGGTCACCGGTTCGGTCTCGCACTACCTGGGCATGTTGGCGGCCCAACTCGGTCGCCACGACGACGCGATCGCGCACTTTCGAACGGCTTTGCGGGCGCACGACGCGATCGGCGCCCCGACCTGGTCCGCGCGGACCCGACTCGCCATGGCCCCGCTCGAAGTGGGCCCTGGCACGCGCCTCGATCCGACGGCAAGGAATCGGTAAGGGCCGCGGGAGATGGTGGTCTCGCCCCTCCTCCCCGCGACTGGAGATCACGATGACCCGCACGCCGTCCGGCAGCGTCACCGATCACGTCTTCGCGCGAGCCCAGGAGCACCTCGACCGAACCGCCATCGTCGAAGTGGAGGGCGGCCGGAGCCTGACCTACCGCCAGTTGACCGAGCGCATCCGTCTCGGCCGCGCCCGCCTGGCCGAGACGGGGGTGCGCCCGGGCCAGGTCGTGGCCTTGATGGCACCCAACGGCATCGACTACCCGGCCGCATTCCACGCGGTGGTCTCCCTCGGCGCCGTGGTCACCACCATGAATCCGAGCTATACGCCGGAGGAACTGAGGCATCAGCTCCGCGACGCCGGGGCTTGTGTCCTGCTGTGCTCGCCCGCTCACGTCGAACTCGCCCGCGCCGCCATGGCCGGTACCGACGTGCGGACCCTGCTCACCCTGCCGGAGTTGGCCGACTTTGCCGCGACCGCCGATCCGGGACCGCGGACCGACCCGACCGCCGTGGCGGCGTTGCCCTACTCGTCGGGCACTACGGGACTGCCCAAGGGCGTCATGCTCACCCACGCGAACTTGATCGCCCAGCTCGACGGCTGTCTCGCTGCTGCGCCGATCGAGGACGGCGAGGTGGCGTTGGCTGTGCTGCCGTTCTTCCACATCTTCGGCATGCAGGTGATCCTGAACAACGTGCTCGCTCAGGGCGGCACGATCGTCACGATGCGCCGGTTCGACCTCGAGCCCGCGCTGGCGACGATCGAGCGGCACCGCGTCAGCCATTTGTTCGTGGTGCCACCCATCGTGCTGGCGCTCGCGCAACATCCGGCGGTCGCCGACTACGACCTCAGCAGTCTGCGGTCGATCCTCTCCGGCGCCGCTCCGCTGGGTGCCGACGTCGCCAAGGCGGCCGGTGACCGGATAGGTTGTCCGGTCCGCCAGGGCTACGGGATGACCGAGACCGCCGGCGCGACCCACCTTCCGCACCCGACGGGCGGGCCCGACACGTCCGGGGTGGCCCTGCCCGGCCTTGAGTGTCGCATCGCAGGTCGCGACGGTGCGGCCCTTCCGCCCGGCGGCGAGGGCGAGGTGTGGCTGCGCGGCGAGCAGATCATGGCCGGGTACTGGGCCCATCCCGACGCCACCGCGGCCACCGTCGATTCCGAGGGGTGGCTGCGCACCGGTGACATCGGCCGCGTCGACGACCACGGGAACCTGACCCTGGTCGACCGCATCAAGGAACTCATCAAGTGCAACGGCTTCCAGGTCGCCCCCGCCGAACTGGAGGCCGTCCTCGCCACCCACCCGGCCGTTCGCGACGCCGCCGTCATCGGCGTGCCCGATCCCGCCGCCGGTGAGGTACCGAAAGCCTTCGTCGTCCTTCGCGACGGGGTGACGGCCACCGAGGCGGAACTCGTCGAGTTCGTCGACGGTCGGCTGGCCGGCTACAAGCGGATCCGTCACCTCGAGTTCATCGTTGCCGTTCCGCGCACCCCTTCCGGCAAGATCCTGCGCCGCGAACTGCGCGCCCGCGCCGAGCCGCAGCTCGCGTCGACCAGCTAGCTTTCCCCGACCCGCCGCCGCACGACGATCCACGTGAAGGGTTGGACCGCGCCCCACGGGGTGACGTGTTCTTGTCGCCGTGACGTCACGAGCTCGAAGCCTCCTCCGAGTTCTTCCGCCAACGTCTGCGAGGAGTAGCGGCAGACGTCGAGCCCGGAGCACTGCGGCGGGCCGTCCTCGGCGAAGGTCGCGATGATCGCGTGACCGCCGCCGCGGACCGAGTTCGTCAGCAGCTCCACGTATCGCGACCGATCCGCGGGCTCGATGAGGAAGTGAAAGACGGCCCGGTCGTGCCAGAGATCGAACTGTCGATCGGGATCCCACGCGAGCACGTCGCTGCTCACCCACCGCACCCGGTCCGCGTCGGCGCCCAGCCGCTTCCGCGCCAGGGCGAGACCTTCGTCGGCGATATCCACGGCGGTGAGGTCGGAGAATCCGCGCGCCAGCAACGCACCGACGAAGCGCGATGAGCCGGCCCCCACGTCGACCGCACTGCGGGCATCGACATGGAGTTGATCGATCAACGCCAACGACACCGTCGGTTCGGATTCGAACCAGCTGACATCGGCGTCGCCCTTGTGCTCGTAGACGTCATCCCAGTACCGGGCGCGTGAGCTCTCGGTCGACATGGCTTCACCGTGACACACGCGTCCTGGCGGGTTGCGGGGTGACCCGGGTATCGGCGTCGCGCACCGGTTCCTGGACCCGGGCGTCGGTCAGCATCCGGCGGTCCAGCAGGGGGTTGAGCACCCCGCGCAGGACGGACAGGGCGGTCCAGCGCTTCGGCGCGATGATCCGGGCCGCGCGGCGCTCGATGCCCTCGACGATCGCGGTCCCGGCGGCCTCCGGTTGCAGCCGACGCCGCAGCACACCCGGCAGTGTTCCCTCGAGGCGTTGCGCGATCGAGCACGCCAGTCCTTCGCGGACCATGGCCGTGTCGATGAAGCCGAAGTAGGCGACGCTCGCGGACGCGTCGTGCTGGGCGAGCTCGACCCGCAGGGCGCGACCGAACTGCTCGACGCCCGCCTTCGACATCGCGTACGGGGACAGGACGACGCCGTTGACGAACGCGTAGACCGACGCCACGACCACGACGTGTCCGCCGTTCGCGGTGATCTGCGGCAACGCCGCGTGCACAGTGCGGTAGACGCCGAGCAGGTTCACGTCGATGACGCGCTCGAACTCGGCCGGGTCCATGGCGTGCACGGTCGCCGCGCGGGGCGCGATGCCCGCGTTGGCGACGACGACGTCCAGCCGCCCGAACCGGGTGACGGTCTCCGCGACAGCGGAGCGCATCGCCTCGGCGTCGGTGACATCCGCCGCGATCGCGATCGTGCCCGGACCGATCTGCCGGGCCGCGGCCGCGGTGGCCGCGGGGTCGAGGTCGACGAGCACGACCCGCGCGCCGCGGGCGTGCAATCCGCGCGCGGTCTCCAGTCCGATGCCGCGGGCGGCCCCGGTGACCAGGGCGACCTTGTCCTTGACCGGGTAGGCGGTCACGCGGCCACCGCCACGGCGACGCGGGACTCGAACGCGAGGACACCATCAGCGATGGGTCCGTCGATCAGTTCGGCCTGGTTGTGCTTGTAGTCCATGACCACCTGCCACGGTGCATCCGATCCCTGATGCGGCATCAGATGCCGACCGCGCTGCATGTAACCGGAGCGGAGCCCGTCGACGATGCGCTCGTCGGTCGAGCAGCCCTCGACGTCGCGGGGCGTGAACACGGAGTGACCCGCTTCGTCCATGTGCCGGAGCAGCCGGCAGAAGTAGGCGCCGGTGAGGTCGGACTTCAGGGTCCAGGATGCGTTGATGTAGCCGAAGACCCAGAGCATGTTGGGCACGTCCTGCATGAGCACGCCCTTGTAGGCCATGCCGGTGTTCAGTTCGCGCGTCTCGCCGTCGACGGTGAGGGTCATCCCGCCGAGGGTCTGCATCCGCAGTCCGGTGGCGGTGACGACGATGTCGGCCTCGATCTCCGCACCGGACTTCAGACGCAGGCCGGTCTCGGTGAAGGTGTCGATCTCGTCGGTGGCGATGGAGACGCTGCCGTTGCGCAAGGCCTTGAACAGGTCGCCGTTGGGGACCGCGCACAGCCGCTCGTCCCAGGGCATGTAGCTCGGGGTGAAGTGCTTCATGTCGACCGCCGGACCGACCTGGCGGCGCACCAGCGCGAGCAGCAACTTGCGCATCTGGCTCGGGTAGCGGCGAGCGGCCTTGTAGCTCCAGCGCTGCAGGGCGATATTCCGCTTGCGCCCGAACCGGTAGACCGTCTCGTTCGGCAGGACATGGCGCAGCAACTGGGAGATCTTGTCGAAGTCCGGCACCGACATGACGTAGGACGGCGAGCGCTGCAGCATCGTCACGTGCGCGGCGTCGGCGGCCATGGCCGGGACCAACGTGATCGCCGTGGCACCGCTGCCGATGACGACGACCTTCTTGCCGGTGTGGTCGAGGTTCTCGGGCCAGAACTGCGGGTGGACGACGTTTCCGCGGAAACGCTCGACGCCGGGGAAGTCCGGGGTGTGGCCGGCGTCGTAGTTGTAGTAGCCGCTGGCGCTGACCAGGAAGGAGCACGTGTAGAAGCGGAACTCGCCGGCGGCTTCGTCGACCGTGGTCACGGTCCAGCACTGGTCCGCGCTCGACCAGTCGGCGCTGACGACCTTCAGCCCGTAGTGGATCTTCTTGTCGATGCCGAACTCGGCGGCGGTGTCGGCGATGTAGTCGCGGATCGACGGACCGTCGGCGAGGACCTTCAGGTCATCCCAGGGCCGGAAGCCGTAGCCGAGGGTGAGCATGTCGGAGTCAGAACGCACGCCGGGGTAGCGGAACAGGTCCCAGGTGCCGCCGAGGCGTTCGCGGCGTTCCAGGATCGCCAGGCTCTTCTCGGGGAACTCTGCCGAGACCTGGCAGGCGGTTCCGATGCCGGACAGGCCCGCTCCGATGATCAGGATGTCGAAGTGCTCGGGGTTCATGACTCGCCTTCCGCTGCGGCGTTCGGGGACTACGTCCAGAGTGCAGCCGGGTATGGTTCTAGGTATTGACCGTATGCGACACTCTTTTGACATTTCCCGACACAGGGGCGTCGATGGCCACCCTGATCCGCTCAACCAACGCGTGGGGCTTCGCCGACCTGGTCCGCGAACTGGGCGGTGACCCCGACGCGCTGTTCGAGCGCTTCCACCTGACGCCGGGCGTGGAATTCCAGGAGGACGCGTTCATCTCCATGGAGGCGTTCGCGCTGACGCTGGAGGCAAGCGCCGCCGAGCTGCGGTGTCCGGACTTCGGTCTCCGACTGGCACGCTGGCAGGGACTGGACATGCTGGGCCCGCTCGCCGTGATGGCCCGGAACGCGAGCACGCTCTACGAGGGACTGACCCTCATCGGGCGCTACCTCCACGTCCACTCCCCCGGTTTGCGGCTCGGGGAGCCGGAGCCGATCGCGGGCGGTCTGGTCCGGGTGAGCTACGAAATGGTCACCCAGCCGCGCCTCGACATTCCGCAGGGCTACGAACTGAGCCTGGCCAACACTGTCCGCATCCTCACCTTCCTCGGCGGACCCGACGCGTTGCCCGCAGCGGTGTACTTCACGCACCATCAGATGGGATCCGACGAGGCCTACGCCGCGGCGCTCGGGTGTCCGGTGCACTTCTCGCAGGACTGGTGCGGGTTCGACGTGCCGCTCCATCTCGGCGCGCGGCGGATCGACCGCGCGGACCCGGAGACGCACCGGATCGCCACCCGCTATCTGGATGCGCAGTTCCTCCCGCCGCAGGCCCCACTCTCCGATCGCGTCGCGCAACTCGCCCGCCGGTTGCTGCCGACAGGCCACTGCACAGTCGACGCCATCGCCGCGCATCTCCAGATGCACCCGCGGACCCTGCAGCGACACCTCGTGGGCGAGGACGTCACGTGCCAGGAGATCATCGACCGCGTGCGGCGCGACCAGGCGGCGAAATACCTGGCCGAGCCGACGTTCCTGCTCAGTCAGATCGCCGGACTGCTCGGGTACTCCGAGCAGAGCGCGTTCAACCGGTCTTGCCGTCGCTGGTTCGGCCGCACTCCCCGCGAGTACCGCGCCGCGCTTCTCTGACGGCGCATCATCCGGTCGAGCGGCCCGACGATGACCGCGATCACGGCGGCCCGGAGCATACCGATTGCCTGCCTCGGTACCGGCTGACCGGCATCGCTGAAATCTCTCGGACGCCCGGTTCTCGCATGCAGCGGCTGTGACCGGTCGCGGCCAACCGGACGCACCGGCCAGGCCGTTTGCCGCCGGTAGGTCGGGAACAATCAGGCCAGCGTCCCGGCGAAGACCTGCCAGGCCAGGGCCGACTTGGCGAAGAGGCTGAGCAGGATGTACACACGCTCTCCGTGCAGGTAGTCCCGCCACCGCCCGATGGCCCGGTACTGCAGCCACTGGTTGACCGCGAAGATGTTGAAGAAGAGGAACAGCGACACGAAGATGCCGTAGACGAAGCCGGGCGGCGAGGCCGAGGAGGAGGAGCCCGGCGACAGCAGGTAGACGGCGATCACCGCCCACGGGACGACTCCGGCGAGGCAGCCGAAGGAGAACGGGAGCCAACCTCCGCCCCCGGGGCGCTCGTAGTGTTCCTGCAACCAGCCGAACAGAATCATCGCCGCGTTGACCCCGAACAACGCCGCGAGCGCGGCGACGTCGGAGATGCCCACGAGCTGGGCTATCAGGACGATCATCACCGAGGCGGACAGGGCGTACTCGACCCAGCGCGCGGGATTGCACCCCTCGGCCAGATCGTGGAGGTAGCGACGCCACCACAGCGTGCTCACGATGAGGTGCGCGAGGGCCGACAGGAGGAGGAATCCGGCCACCACCACGCCGGTTCGGATCTCGAACAACACCTCGAGATTCTGTGCCGACCCACCGGGTGGACCCTCGAGATATGCCGCGGTCACCGGCATCGCGAAGTCCGTCGCAAGGATCAGCACGATTATCGCTTGGGCTACATGCAGGAACGCGGCACCGACATTGGCCGAGCGCAGTCGCCGCGCCGTCTCCATATCGATTTCCTGCAACAACGGTCCCTCGATCTTCACCGGCTGATCCCGCCCGCTCGGTTGGCTTCAGGCGATGATCGCATCTGCTCACCGCGCGAGACCCCACGCGGAGGCCGTCGGCTCAAGACCCGATGGCTTCGAGCACCGAGAGATCGGCGAAGGCCGTGGTGATCCGTTCCAGGTTCACCAACGAGATCTCGTCGGGCTGGTACTTCGGCTGCAGGGGGCTGCGCCCGATCGTCGCGAGCCAGGCAAGCATCGGGTAGGTCATCTGCTGGCGGTAGGAGAGGAACAGATCCTCCCGGGTCGGGGCGATGTCCACTCCGCGCTTGCCCAACTGCTCGAGGTAGCGGTCGAGCAGGTCGCGCTCCCATTCGCGGCGCTGCTCGATGGTCAAGTGCGTCGAGAGCGCGTAGGCCAGGTCACGGGCCGGTCCCCCGCGAACGGCGAGTTGCCAGTCATAGATGCCCATCCGCCCCTCGCCGGTGAGGTACCAGTTCTCCGGATGGACATCGCCGTGCAGGAAGGTTTGCGGGCCGACGGAGACGTTGAGTTGCTGCGAGCGCATGAGCGCCGGGTGCACCTCGGCACGGCGGGCATAGACGGCGGCCGGGATCACGGCGCGCGCGCGTTCAAAACCGGCCTTGATGCGGGCGGCGGCGCCGATCGCCACGTTGAGAGTCGCGGTGATCTCGTAGGCGTCCTCGAGCCAGCTGCCGTACCAGCGCTGCAGCGGTTCCTCCCAGAAGTGGGCGTGGAGGTTGGCCAACAGATCGATGACCTGCTCGGCCTGCTCCCGGGTCAGGGTGCGGTCCAGCGCCGAGCCGAAACTCGCGCCTCGGGTGACGGAGACGTCGTCGACGATGAGCAACTGACGATGGCTCACGGCATCGTAGGCCGAGTACCGGAGCAGCGGTGTCTCGATGTCCAGTTCCCGGCGCACATGGGCGTAGAACATCGCCTCGACCCGAGCCAGCCCCACACCGGCACCCACCATCCGGGTGAGAAAGCTCGGTGCCGACTTCGTGAACAGGTCCTCGGGCAGCCCCGCCCACTGGCCCGGATCGTTGTAGCTGACCTTCAGCTGTCGCCTGGCTGCCGTTCCGTCACTTCGCGGCCCCAGCGTGAATCCGGTCACCGCGGCGAGCGGGACACCGTCGCAGAGGGCGCGCGTCAGCCACTCGTTGGTCAATGCCTCCGCCGAGGGCGGAACCTCCCGTAGGGTCGCGGGCCGGGGCCGCGTGACGCGCTCCTTGGCGATGTGAAAGGCCACCCGCCCGACGAGCGCGCCGACCTCGGCCCGTGTCCCCATGTCAGGACTTCTTGGTTTTGCGCGGCTTCTCGAGATCGCCGAGCATCGTCTGCGCGGCGAGCTTGCCCGGCAGGGAGCACACGCCACCGGTCGGGTGCGTGCCGGCACCGGACAGGTACAGGCCCGGGACCGGTGTGCGGTACTGACCCAGGCCGGGTGCCGGGCGCATCGGTCCGAACCGCGTGATCAACGGGTCGACGTGATAGACGTTCCCGGCCGGTGCGTTGAACCGCTTCTCCAGGTCCGGGCCGCAGAGCACGGCGCGGCCGATCTCGTGGGTGTCCAGGCCGACGTAGTACTGCGCGGCGTCCTTGAGCACCGAGCGACCGACCTCGTCGCGGACCTCGTCCCATGGGGTGACCGGGTTGACCGGCGGGATGCCGGACCACAGCCAGAAGGTGTCGCCGCCCTCGGGTGCCTGGGTCGGGTCGACCCGGCTCGGGACGATCGAGCAGTGCACGGGCATCGGGTGGTACCACTCGCCGCGGACCGTCATGTCCCAGGCGGCGCTCTGCTCCTCCAGCGTCGCCCAGGCGACGAGGATGCCCGTCGGGTCGAGCTTGTCCTTGCGCCACTGGCGGTGCTTCTCCATGGTGATCTTGCCGCCGGTCGCCACGTTGATCTTCAGCGACGTCGCGTGGGTCTTGCGGATGGGGATGTCGTTGGCGCGCGCCTGGAGCTTGGAGTCGAGCGTGCCCGCGGGCAGGAGCTTGGTCAGCGTGATGACCGGGTTGCAGGTGGTCATGACGCCGTCGCGGGCGCGGATCTTCTCGCCCGACTCCAGCGTCACACCGACGACGCGGTCGCCCTCGAGGTTCAACTCGGCGACGGGCGAGTTCATACGTGCCTCGCCGCCGTGGGCTACGAAGCACCGGTTCAGCGCGGCCGGCAGGGCACCCGTGCCACCGACCGGCATCGCGTTCGCCACGCGCTGCACGATGCCGAGGTAGATCATCGCCCAGGCCGTCATGTCGAGCTTCATCTGCGAGAACGCGGCCATCGCCGAGAGGGCGCCCTTGGGCAGCTCCGTCTCGAAGGTCTCGTCGAGGAACTCGAAGTGGGACGCGCAGACGATGTGCTTGAGGCCCCACATCTTGCGCAGGTGCGGGACCGCCTTCGCGGTCTGCTTCAGCAGGTCCTTGCTGAACGGACGGGAGGGGTGGACCTTCATGTACTCGATGACCGGGCCCATCGCGTGGTACATCGCGTTGGACATGTCCAGCCACGCGCGCGCGTCCTTCGGGGAGAAGTAGCGCAGCTCGTCGGCCGTCTTGCCCGCGTCCTTCCAGATCGCCAGTGACGATCCGTCAGGTGCCAGCTGGATGTGCGCCGGGTCGACCGGGATCTCGCGGAGGCCGTACTTGTGCAATTCGAGGTCCTCGGAGACTCCGGAGAGCCGGAAGATGCCGGTGAGCTGGATCGCCCCTTCGTTGAACAGGTGCCGGGGAGCCTCGGGGAGGATCGCGTTGGTGGCCGTCATGCCCCCGATCTGGGACCCGGCCTCCAGGATCAGCACGCGCTTGCCGGCCTTGGCGAGATAGCAACCGGCGGTGAGGCCGTTGTGCCCGGCCCCGACAACGATGACGTCCGGGTTGTCGACACGGACCGCGGCAGGAGAGGTGACCATGGCCACAGCCTGGCTGATTCTGATACGAGAATCAATATTGATGAACCTTTCAATTTCTGCGAGTCTGAGGCCGTGACAACGGATGACACCGGGGTGGGGCGACGCGAGCGGCGCAAGCTGGAGGCTCGCTCACGTCTGCTGGCCGCCGCGCAGCAACTGATCGCCGAGCAGGGCGCTGCCGACCTCAAGATCGCCGACATCGCCACGGCGGCCGACGTCGGCTTCGGCACCTTCTACAACCACTTCGAGTCCAAGGACGCGATCGTCGCCGCGGTCCTCGCCGACGTCATGGCCGGCGTCGCGTCCGCCATCGGTTCACGGGCGCTGGAGTTCGACGATCCCGCCGAGACCGCGTCGTTCTCCTACCGCCGCTTCGTCCTCTTCGCTCGCGAGGAGCCGGAACTGGCCGCCGTGCTCATCAAGCTCTCCGGCGCCGACGACCTGTTCGAGGACTCGGTTCTCCCTTACGCACGCAAGACCCTCGAGCGCGGGCAGCAGAGCGGCCGCTTCCAGATCGAGGACCTCGACCTGTGTCTGACCTCCATCATCGCCGCGGCCTTCGCGGTGATGAAGGGTGTGCTCGACGGCCGGATCGGCCCGGAGGCTGACGTCGTCGGCGCCGAGATGATGCTGCGCAGCTATGGCGTCGACGGCGCAGAGGCGCGGGAGATCGCCCGTCGCCCGCTCCCCCTGCTCGACCTGCACGGCGACTGAGCCGCGCCAGGTAATCGGCCGCCAAACCTTGGCGGTGCCGACCGCTGCCCGTTCCGCTGTGAGCAGTGGGCTGAGCCGATCTCGTGATGGTGCTGACCGTGGCGCTGATGGCGTCCCTGCGGATACTCGCTCCGAATCATCGGATCTCTCGATCCGCCTCCTCGCCAGAGCAGAAGAGCCCTCTGCCACTTGAAATTGAGTTGAACTCAACTTATGTTTTGCCCATGTCGCCGCAGAGGACAACGCGTGGAGTGGCGGCCCTGGACAACCTTCTGCGGGCCGCGGCCGAGGAACTTGCCGAGACCGGCGAGCTGGAGGTGGCTGCGGTGTCGCGGCGGGCCGGCGTCAGCGGTGGCCTGCCGTATCGATATTTCGGTACGCGCAGCGGCCTGCTGATCGCGGTGCTGGACGCCTTCTACGAACGGTTGGGTGACGCCGCGCTGCTACGCGTGTACGACGCTCCGACCTGGGCGGAGCGCGAGCAACACCGCATCCGCGACTGGGTGGCGGCGGCGTACGCCGATCCGCTCGCTCCGCTGGTGCTGGGCGGTCTGGTGGGCGACGCGGAGGTCGCCGCCGCCAACACTCGCCACCTGCACTACTTGATCGAACTGGGCGCGCGAAATATGACGCAAGCTCAGCGTGCCGGTGAGTTGCCGGCCGACCGCGATCCGGTGTTCCTGGCCGCGGCGACTCTCGGTGGTACCAACGCCGTCCTCTCGGCTGCGCTCACCCGCAGCCCCCGGCCCCCGGCCGAACAGATCGTCGCCGAGTTGTGGGCCTTCGTCCGCGGAGCGGTGGGCCTGTCCCCCGCGCCTTCGGCTGAACGCCGAAGAGGAGGCAGCCATGTCTCGAGAGTCTGACGTCGGTCACGTCGAGCAGATCGCGGACCTGCGGGATCTGAGTCTCGACCTGGCGCGGCGACACAAGTCCACCCCAAGTGCCGGAGCCGGCGTCGCGCCTTCGGTCGTCGACGCGGATGTCGCTGCCCTGGAACGCGAGGGGTACGTCGTCCTGGAGAACCTGCTCAGCCCGGAGGAATGCGGCCGGATCCGCGCCGCGATAACACCGCTGCTGGGCAAGACCGGTCGCAACACCTTCGAGGGTGCACGCACGCAACGCGTCTACAGCGTTCTGAACAAGACCCGCGCATGTGACCGGCTCGTCGACCATCCGCGGGTGCTGGCGCTACTGGACCGGCTGTTCCTGCCCAACTACCTGCTCTCCCAGTTGCAGGTCATCAACATCGCCCCGCGCGAGGCGGCCCAGATTCTGCATGCGGACGACTGGATCTACCCGATACCTCGACCGCGGCCACCCTTGGGCGCGGCGACGATCTGGGCCATCGACGCGTTCACCGACGACAACGGCGCCACCGTGATCGTGCCGGGCAGCCACCGCTGGGACGCCGACCGCACCCCCTTCGATGCAGACGCACGGATCGACGTCGTCATGCCACCCGGCTCGTGTGTGTTCTTCATCGGCACCCTGTGGCACGGCGGCGGCGCCAACCGCTCCGACCGGGACCGTCTAGCCATCACCGCGCAGTACTGCGAACCCTGGCTACGCCCCCAGGAGGCGTTCACCCTGTCCACCACCCGTGAAACCGTCCGCGCGGTGTCCGAGGACATCCGTCGGATGCTCGGCTACAGCATCTATCCACCGTTCATCGGCATGGTCGACGGCATGCACCCCAAACGTCTCCTGCACCCGTAGGGCCCAGGAGACACCGACCCCTCGCCTGCGGTTAGCCGGCCCGGTGCAGAGCCCCTCAGACGCCGCAGCCGCGCTGGTCGCGGCCGGCGCGCGTCGGGTGACGGCGCGGCGGGACGAGTTCACCGCCGGGATGGTGGCCCCGTGCTCCGCCGAGATCGCACCGCTGCCCCAGGACGATCAACTGGTCGGTCTGATGGCGGCGAGTACCGACGAGAACGTGGTCGCGGTCCTTCGCGTGCTCGAGCACGGTCTCGACGTGCACAGCCTGGAGGCGCCGCTTGCGGCGGTGCAGTTCGCCCGGCGGATCGCACAGCGCGGAATTCCCTCGCGGCCGCGCTCCGAGCCTACCGGTTGGGGCAGTCCGCGTTCATCGAGCTGATGCTCCGGGAGATCGCGGCGCTTCAGGAGACGGACCCCGCCTTCAAGCGCAGGCGACCATCGAGGTTCTGCTGGTCGTCAGCGCTTACATCGACCGGGTCTCCGAAGCCGTCGTGACGGCGTACGAGACCGAACGGGAAGCCTGGGCCGGCCAGCACTGGACCGTGCGCGCCGGCCGTATCGGTCACTGCTGCAGGGCGGTCCGGCCGAGGTCCGGACGGCCGAGGCAGGGCTCGGGTACCGGCTGTCCGCCACGCACGTGACGGCGCTGATCTGGCTGGGCGATCAGATGCTGCACGGGGGCGACGAATTGCTTCGACTCGAACAGCTCTCCGCCGCCGCCGCCAAGCTCGACGCGCAGCACCTGTTCGCCCCGATCGACGGGGGCAGTGCAACGGTCTGGTTCGCCTCCCAGGGACCCGCGCCCGACCCCCCCGGCCCTCAGCGCCGCCCTCATGGAGCCGGCGAAGGGGCAGTTCATGCCGCGATCGGGAACCCGGGCGCCGGCCTGACCGGCTTCCGGCCCAGTCACCGCCAGGCATGCCAGACGCGCGAGGTCATGCTGGCCGCACCGACCCGCTCGGCGGCGGTCGTCTCGTTCCCGGAGGTGGGATTGATCGCGCTTCTCTGCGGCGACCTGGACTCGACCCGACCTGGGTGGCCGACACCTCGGCGGGTTGGCGGCCGACGACGAGGACACTGCCCGGCTGCGCGAGATCTCCCGCGTCTTCCTCGCCGCCGGATCGAGTCACACCGCGGCATCGGGATTGTTGTCCATGCACAAGAACACCATGGAGTACCGGGTTCCCCACCCACTACGGGCCCATCATCAAGAAGCTTCGAAGAGCATGACTCGCCTGCCGCTACCGCGCCTCGCGCTGTCCGGTGAGCGGGACCTCGACAGCGCCGACCGTCACTTCCCAGCGGTGAGCCCGCGCAGCAATGGCGCCTGGGTGCGGCGTTCCAGAGCCGCCTGCTCCGCCGGGTCGCGTCGGTCGGCGCCGACCAACAACGCCTTCACCCCGCTGACCGCGGCGGCGGGGTTCGCCAGCAGGGAGGCGCAGAGCTGCGCGGCGCGATCGTCGAGCTCATCGTTCGGGACCAGCGCACTGGCCAGCCCGATCGCCATAGCCTCCTCGGCGGGGATCCAGCGGGCGCTTGCGCAGATCTCCAGAGCGCGGGAGTACCCGATCAAGCTCGACAGGGTCTGGGTGCCACCGAGATCCGGGACGATGCCCAGCGCGACCTCACGCATCCTGAACCGGGCGTCGGTCGCCAGCACGCGGAGGTCGGCGGCCAACGCCAGCTGGAAACCGCCACCGATCGCCGCGCCCTGCACGGCCGCGACGGTGATCAGCGCCGAGTCACGCAGCCATGCGAACGCCTGCTGGATACCGGCGACCCACTCCTCGGCCGACGCGTCGCCCCCGGCGGTGATGTCGAACAACGACTGCTCGCCGGGGATGCCCTCGCGAGTGGTCAGGCGCAGATCCAGACCCGCGCAGAACATCGCGCCCTCGGCGCGGATCAGGACCACCCGAACGTCCGGGGGAAGCAGCGACGGGATCGCCGCGATGGCCGAGAAGGTCGCGTTGGACATCGCGTTGCGTCGTTCCGGCCGGGCAAGCACGACGGTGGCCAATGCCCCGGCGAGTTCGAGCCGGAGACCACCGCTCGCCAGCAGCTCGGACTCGACGACGTCGCCGCTCATCGGTCGGCCGAGGTGACGGGTAGCCAGATCGTGGCCGTGCCGACGGCGGCCCGGGTACCGGCGGACTCGGTCCAGATCTCCAGCTCGACCGACCCGCCGTCATCCTCCCGCCGTGTGCCGGTGACCCGCGCGTGCCCGGTCAGCAGGTGGCCGGCCGGGGCGAACGTACGCAACGTGATGGCCAGCGCGCGCAGCCGCCCGTCGAGTCCCATCCAGCGCCGCAACGTGGCCTCGAACAGGGCCTGGATCAGCATGATGTTCGCGAACGGCTCGGCCGCGCCCGCGGCCTGCGCGATGGGTTGATCGTGATGGATGGGCGCGAAGTCGCGATTCGCGCCGGCCTCCATCACCAGCCGCTGCAGGGTGAGGGCAAGCTCGAAGGGCGGAAGCTCATCGCCTTCGGCGACTGCGTCGAACCTGAGCACGTCGACCGCGGTCATCGTTCGAGCACCAGCATGGTCGCCTTGCGTTCCAGGAGACGACGCAGTGCCTCCCGCCCGAGCTTGGCGTCGTAAAAGGCCACCGAGCCGATGAGGTTGAACACGCCCTGCACGATCGACAGGGCCTCGGGCCGACCCATGTCGGGGTGCAGTTCGCGGAGCTCCGCCACCCAGAGGCTCAGGTAGAACCGCTGGATCTCGCGGATGCGCTCCTGTTCGGTGTCGGGCAGACAGGTGGTGTCGCGGATCCAGATCGAGATCAGTGACCTGTTGTTCAGCACGAAGTCGACGTGGTGGGCGACGAGGCGCCGCAGCGCATCCGCGGGGGCCTCGTGCTCGCTCGTCTCGCCGCCGAGGTCGAACAGTTCCTCGGCACAACGATCGAAGATGGCGACCAACAGACCCGTCTTGCCCGGGAAATGCGAGTAGATCGCCGGCCCGGTGACGCCGGCGGCCGCGCCGATCTCGTCCATCCCGACCTGGTGGAAACCCTTGCGGTGGAACAGATCGAGGGCGGCCTCGAGAATCTCCGGCTTGCGGACCCCGAGTGCGGGCTTTGCCACCGAACCTCCCTGATCTCGAGGCGATGAGCTTAACGACGGTTCGGCTCATCCGGCAACAGTCGACCGCAAAGTCTTGTGTATCGGCCTAACGACGATTTAGCTTAACCGTAGTTAAGTGGGTCGATCGGTCAGCGGAGAGGGATCCGGCGATGGCGCGCTTCGACACGGTCATCAAGAACGGCACCGTCGTGGACGGCAGGCGCATGCCGCGACTGCGCGGCGACGTCGGCATCAAGAACGGGCGGGTGGCCCGGATCGGTCGGCTGGACTCCGCCGACGCCGATCAGGTCATCGACGCCGGCGACTGCATCGTCGCGCCGGGCTTCGTGGATCTGCACACCCACTACGACGCGCAGATCTTCTGGGACCCCTACTGCACGCTGTCGGGCTGGCACGGCGTGACGTCGGTGGTGATCGGCAACTGCGGCTTCGGTTTCGCGCCGGTCGCCCCCGAGATGCGCGAGCGCATGATGGTGTCGATGACCCGGGTGGAGGCCATCCCGCTGGCAGCGATGCAGGCCGGGATGCCCTGGGACTGGATCACCTACCCGGAATTCCTGCAGTCGCTGGACCGCCTGCCCAAGGGCGTCAACGTTCTGCCGTACGTACCGCTGGGACCGCTGCTGGTCTGGGTCATGGGCCTCGAGGCGGCGAAGTCCGGGCGACACTGCACGCCCGCCGAGATGACCCAACTCAAGGCGATGCTGAACGAGGCGATGGACGCCGGCGGCTGCGGTTGGTCCGCACAGCGCCTGCCCCCGTACGGCGGCATGGCGAACCAACGCGACTTCGACGGCAGTCCGATGCCGACCGACTGCATGCGTGACGAGACCGCACTGGAACTGGCCCGCGTGCTGGCCGACCGCAACGAGGGCTTCATCCAGATGACCTACGTCAGCGGCGATCCGCAGCACGACCTCGACCACTTCGAGGAGTTGGCCGCGGTCTCCGGCCGCCCGATCCTCTACAACGCCGTCGTCGGCCACGCGAGTTACCCGAAGCGGCACAAGAAGCAACTCGAGTGGCTGGCGTCCTGCCGCGAGCGGGGCCTGTCCGTCTACGGCCAGGGGATGACGACCGCGACGCCGTACTTCTTCGACCTGGAGGGCTGGAACCTCTTCGACGACTCCGAGGCCTGGATGGAGGCCACCACCGGCAGCCACGAGGACAAGATGCACAAGCTCGCCGACCCGGCCCGCCGGGAAGGGTTGCGCGAGGGCTCCCGCCAGATCTCCCGGGGGGCCGTCATCAAGGGCTTCGACTTCATCACCCCGGTGAAGTTCACCAACCCCGAACTGGCGGCGAAGTACACCGAGATCAGCCTCATCGACATCGGCGCGGCCGAGGGCAAGCACGTCGTCGACGTGATGCTCGACCTCGCGGTCGCGGACAACCTCGAGACCGTCTTCTTCGCCGAGAACGCGACGAACTCCTTCGACATGCTCCGCGACCTGATGCTCGACCCCTACATCATCCCCGGGGTCTCCGACGGCGGCGCCCACACCAAGTACCTCACGGCCGGCCGCTACCCCACCGAGACCATCATGAAGTTCGCCCGCGACAACGACGTCCTGTCGCTGGAGGAGGTGCACTGGCGGCTCTCCGCCCTGCCCGCGCACTGCGCCGGGTTCAAGGACCGCGGCACGCTCGTCGAAGGTGCTCCGGCGGACATCGTCGTCTACAACCTCGAAGAACTCGGCATGACCGAGAGCGAGGTCGCCTTCGACTTCCCCGGCGGCGAGTGGCGGCGCGTGCAACGGGCCATCGGATACCACGCGATCATCGTCAACGGCGAGCAGACCTTCGCCCACGGCAAGGAGACCGGCGCCTTGCCCGGCTCGCTGCTGCGGCACGGCGGCACACCCGTGACCGGCTGACATGGCGAGCAACGGGCTGACGCTCGGCTCGTGGGAGGACACCCAGGCGTCCATCGGTGAGGTCGTCGCGGTCCTGACCGGGCCGGACGAGGTGAACCGCGCGGACATCCGCCGCCGGCTCGAGGTCCTGGCCTGGGACTGCCCCCTGCACTACGACGACGACGTCGCCCGGGACCACGGCTACAGCGGCGCGATCGCACCCGCCACGATGCTCATGACGTGGGTGATGCCGCCGTACTGGTCACCTGGCGATCCCGCACCGTCGCTGTCCGATCCCCCGCTGTTCCCCTCCCTCGGGCTGTGCCGCGTGCCCGCACCGGGACCGGCGGGATTCGTGACGTCCTGCGAGACCGAGTACTTCGAACCTGTCTATCCCGGAGACCGGATCACCGCGACCTCGGTCCCGACCGAGGTCACCCGCAAGACCTTGACGGTCGGGGACGGAGCGTTCATCTCCGTGACGACGACCTACACCAAGCAGACCGGCGAGGTCGTCGGCGTCGAGCGCATCGTCGTCTTCCGCTATACGCCCACGCCCGAGCAGTCCTGAATCCCCACCGATTCGAGCCGAGGTACAGATGTCCCAGCTGTCGGCAGATCTCGATCCCTTCACCGTCGACCTCGCACAGGTCGACCTCTCCGATCCCGCGTGGTTCGCGCAAGGCCCGCCGCACGAGCTGTTCGCGCGGATGCGAGCCGAGGCGCCCGTGCACTACAACGTCAGCCACACCCCGGGCATCCCGAACTTCTGGAACATCACCGGTGCCGCCGAGATCGAGCGGATCAGCAAGGGATCGGAGCACTTCTCCTCCTACAACCACGGGATCATGATGGAGGAGAACTCCATCGCGCCCCTGGACCTCATGCGGAATTTGGTGATCTTCAAGGACCCGCCCGAGCACACCCGCTACCGCAAGCTCGTCCAGCTGGCCTTCATGCCGCGGACCATCGCGCACCTCGACGATGTGGTGCGCGCGCAGGTCAACAAGGCGCTCGACGCCGCCGCGACAACGGGAACGATGGACGTCGTCCAGGACTTCTCGCTGCCGATCCCGCTCGCGGTCATCATGGATCTGTTGGGCGCCCCACCCGAGGACGCCCCGACGTTCGCGGAATGGACCGCCCGGATCGAACACGGTGCCCGTAATCCCGGCGAGACCCAGGGGTTGGAGGCGTTCATGGAGATGGGCGGCTACATCCTCGAGATGATCCCGAAGCAGCTCGAGAGCGACTCACTCGTGGGCCTGCTGGCCAGGGCGGAGCTCGACGGCGACCGCCTCGACGAGGACGAGTTGCTGATGTTCTTCGCGATCCTCGTCTTCGCGGGCAACGACACCACCCGCAACTCGACCTCCGGGGGCATCCTCGCCCTCGTCGACAACCCCGACCAGCTGGCCGCCCTGCGCGCCGATCCGGGCCTCCTGCCCAACGCGGTCGAGGAGATCCTGCGGTGGACGACACCGCTCAACTTCTTCGCCCGCACCGCGATCGAGGAGATCGAACTCAGCGGCGTCACCATCCCCAAGGATGACCGCCTCGTGCTCTGGTACGCCTCGGGGAGTCGGGACGAGGCAGCTCTCGCCGGCGCCGACCGCTTCGACATCCTGCGCCCCGTCGAGTTCCACCACGCCTTCGGCGGCGGCGGACGCCACTTCTGCCTCGGAGCCAGCCTCGCCCGACTCGAACTGAAGATCATCTTCGAGGAGATCAGCAAGCGCGTGCTGGATCCGCGCGTGACCGGAACACCGGTGCGGGAGAGTTCGAACTGGGTCAACGGGTGGAAGTCGATTCCGCTCGCGTTCACGCCTGCTTGAGAAGGAAGTGCCCATGCAGTTCGACGAATCCGACGAGCACCGCGCGCTGCGTGACTCCGTCCGCGCCATCGCGTCCAAGTTCGGCCACCGGTACTACGCGGAACGGGCCGAGGCGGGCGAGCCCTGCCACGAGTTGTGGTCGGCGCTCGGCGACGCCGGCTTCATCGGGGTGAACCTGCCCGAGGCCTACGGCGGCGGCGGGGCGGGCATGGTCGAACTGGCGATGGTGTGCGAGGAGACCGCCGCGGCGGGGTGTCCGCTGCTGCTGCTCCTGGTGTCCTCCGCGATCTCCGGGGAGATGATCGCCCGTTTCGGAACGCCCGAGCAGCAGGCGCAATGGCTCCCCCGTATGGCATCCGGCCAGAGCAAGGTGGTCTTCGGGATCACCGAGCCCGACGCCGGATCCAACACGCTCCGGTTGGCGACGACCGCCAAGCGTGACGGCGGCGACTACGTCATCAACGGGTCGAAGTACTACATCTCCGGGGTCGACGAGGCCGACGCCGTACTGCTCGTCACCGCGACGGGCACCAACGACAAGGGACAACGTGAGCTGACCCTCTTCGTCGTGCCGACCGATTCCTCCGGCCTGGTCGCGACTCCGCTCCCGGTGTCGGCGAAGCTGCCGGAGCAACAGTTCACGCTGCACTTCGACGACCTCCGGCTGCCTGCCGACGCGGTGGTCGGCGAGGTCGGCCGCGGGTTCCAGCAGGTCTTCCACGGCCTCAACCCCGAACGCATCACCGGGGCCGCGGTAGGCGTGGGGGTGGCGCGGCACGTGCTCGCGCAGGCGGCCGACTACGCGAACACCCGCGTCGTGTGGGACACCCCGATCGGCGCGCACCAGGGCGTGTCCCATCCCCTCGCCAAGGCACTCATCGAGACCGAGCTCGCCGCCCTGATGACCTACAAGGCGGCATGGTTGCACGACCGGGATCTTCCGGCCGGGTCCGAGTCGAACATGGCCAAGTACGCCGGCGCCGAGGCTGCGCTCGCCGCTGTGGACGCCGCGATCCAGACCCACGGCGGCAACGGACTGTCCACCGAGTACGGGCTGCTGCCCTACTGGGGTCTCGCGCGATTGCTACGGGTCGCACCGGTGAGCCGGGAGATGATCCTCAACTTCGTCGCCCAGCACGACCTGGGTCTCCCGCGGTCGTACTAGTCGCAGCCGACCTCGTAGAACTTCGCGATGAGCTCGGGTTGCGGGTCGTCCAGGAGCACCTGGCCCTCGTCGACGATGCCCTTCATCGGCACGTCCTTGCCGAGGATGCTGAGCACCGCGTCCAGCTTGCCGTCGCCGAGGGTGCCTACGAAGTTGTAGGTCTTGCCGGCGTTGATCGACGGCCCGACCAGGTACGTGCCCGTGATCGCGATGCCCTCGCCCTGGTCGATCCGGATCTGCGCGAACATCCGCCGGCCGCCCGCGTCCTCGCCTCGCCCTGAGTAGCAGAACGCCAGCTCCGACCGGAGAGCGCGCTTCGCCGTCGGCGTGGGACTCGCCGACGGGGTCGGCGCGAAGTCCAGCCCGCCGGGCGGCGCCGACGGGCCCTCGTCGTCACCGCACGCGACCAGGGTCGCCAGGAGGATCGTGGACACGGCAAGCGCGCGGATCTTCACCCCGCTGACCCTAGGGCGCCGGACATGGAAAGATGGATCTGCCCCGCCCTCGTAGCTCAGGGGATAGAGCACCGCACTCCTAATGCGGGTGTCGGCAGTTCGATTCTGCCCGGGGGCACTGGTTCGACCGCAGGTCAAAGGCAGAGTTCACGGAACGTAGCGGCCCCGCGCTCTACGACGCGCTCTTCGAGCGCGGCTCCCGCGCGCACGTCGAGTACGCCCTGGCCGCGGTGGCCGCCGCGCCCCCGGGCTGGCCGCCGTCGTGGCGTGGGTAGAGGCGGAGACCCGCTGGGGGGTCGAGCACCAGGCCCTCGCGCAACTGCTGTTCCAGCGACCCGTGCCCAGCTTCGTCCCCTCCGAGCAGGCGATGGCGCCGGTGGTGTCAGCTGTGGCCGCACTGCGCGCGGCGCTCGGCGACGCGGTCCGGCGCGGTGAGCTCGGGCCCGACGCCGACTCCGACGGGGCGGCCGACCTGGTCATCATCTGGGGCAACGGCATCCTCGCCACCACCGCGGCGAACGAACCGGACTGCGTCTGGGGCGAGGGTCGCTTCACCTCACACTTCCCCAAGATCGTCACCTTGCTGACCTCGGTCTATCCGCCGCCGACCAAACCGCGCCGCACCAAGGCGTAGCCCTCCCGTGGCTACCGACCAGGTACCAGGAGGTGCCCAGATGTACGGCCTGCCTGCAGACGTCGACCTTCGCCGCTCGTCGGTCGCGAGGTCATCCTCGTCGGCTTCGGCCAACAGCAGGTGCAGTTGGGATTCGACGGGGACAACGTCGACATCTCCATCGAGTCCGACTACGCCGTGCGCGGTCCCGACGGACAGGAGGAGCGGTTTGCCACTGCTCCGGCCGGCGCGGCTCCGCTACTCGACTTGCTGGGGGCCACCGTCGCCGCAGCCGGCGGCACAACCGACGGCACTCTGACCGTTGAATTCGACTCGGGCGCGACGCTCACGGTCTTCGAATCCGACAGGCCGTACGAGAGCTACCAACTGCACTTCGGCGAAGCCCTGATCGTCGTCCGATCGGGAGACAGAAAGGTCAGTGATGGCTGGACCCGAAGCACGCCAGGCTCTCCGAAAGCTCCAGGACAGAGCGGACCTCGATCAGCTTTATAAATATTTAGCCTATACATGATGTTCTATCTTCTAATTCGAACATAGTATCCGCATATCTGCTCAAGTGCAGTAACCCTTACGCAGTAGGGAAATCGGCGGTCAGCTCGTAGAGCGGGTGCGGGTCTGTCGCGACGGCCTGCTGGAGGAGCCGGTAGAAGAGCAGGCCGCGGGCGTCTGGAGTTGCGTCGGTTGAAGCG
The DNA here is from genome assembly GCA_963703165.1 of uncultured Actinomycetota bacterium. GTDB lineage: Bacteria > Actinomycetota > Actinomycetes > Sporichthyales > Sporichthyaceae > JBQTKD01. Next base: position 3,589,802 of record OY969798.1, on the reverse strand, counting down.
GAAGGCGTACTCGTCGAGGTAGTACGGCAGGTGCTTGTCGCTGGCTCGGTAGTGCAGCGTGCCGGTCAGCCACCGCTTGAGCAGCGAGGCCACCAGGTGCACCCCGGGCAGGACCTCGGCGGGGTCCTCGGCGTCGTAGCCGGTGACGTACTCGTGGACGTAGCCCAGCCCCGTGAGGCGGCGCATCATGCGTGCGCCGTCGGTGCGCGACGGTCGCGCCCGGCTCGACGACTTCGGTCGCGAAGTCGACCAGGCTCAGCGTGCCGGGTGCGTCGGCGACGGCGAACCGGACTCGACCGAGCTTGCGGGGACCGACGCGTTCGACCGCGACCTGGACGCAGGCCTTGTCGCTGCTCGCGCCCTGCTTTCCCACGCTCACACCGCCGACGAAGGTCTCGTCGACCTCCACGATCCCCGCGAGCCGGTCCCGATCGGGGCGCACCATGGCCCGGCGCAGCTTGTGCAGCCACGCCCAGGCGGTCTCATACGAGCCGAACCCGAGCTGCTGCTGCAGGTTCAGCGCGGAGACCCCGTTCTTGCTCGAGGTGACCAGCCAGGCGGCCGCGAACCAGGTCGAGAGCGGGGTGCGTGAACGGTGGAAGATCGTGCCCGCGGTGACCGAGGTCTTGCGCCCGCACTGCGTGCACATCCACATCTGCCGCTGACTGATCCGCCACCCGTCGCCGGCGCAGACGGGGCAGACGAAGCCGTCCGGCCAGCGCAGCCGCTCGAGATAGTCGATGCACGACTCGTCGTCCGGGAACCACCCACGGACCTCCTGAAGCGTCCGTGGGTAATCGATCCCGCCGCGCGGAAGCTGAAGGTCCACGAATGAATCGTACTGCACGCAAGCAGATATGCAGAACATAGTATCGACTCGTGCCCGCACCGCATCCCCTCCCCGAAGGCCTGGCGACTCTTCCGCCCGGCCCGGAGTTGGCTGCCGCCCTCGCCTCCGTGGACCCGCCGAAGGTGTCCGGGTACGACAGCGTGGAGTTGGGCCGAGCGACGCGGCGCCAGGAGAACGCCGCCCGGGCGGCGACGCTCGCGGCGGTGGTGAACATCGCGCTGCGCAAGCCAGGGCACCGCGACACCGTGGCGTTCCTGCAGATCCCGCACGACCACGCAGTGGACGAGATCGCCGCCGCGTACAGCCTCTCCCCGACCGCCGCAGGAAAGTTGCTCGCCTTGGCGTGGAGCACGGTCAAGCGACTCCCCCAACTGCACGCCGCGATGGACTCCGGCCAGCTTGACGAGACGCGGGCGTGGGTCTTCGCGGAGTGGACCGAGTTGCTCGCCGACGAGCACGCCAACGCGGTGTGCGACGCGCTCCTGCCCCAGGCCCTGCTTGATGCCGAGGAACCCCTGCCCACCGGCCCGCTCATCGGCGAGCTCAAGAAGATGGCGATCGCCCTGGACCCGACCTGGGCCGAACGCTTGTACAAGGAATCCCTGCGCAAGAGAAAGGTGCGCGGGAAGGCCAACCGCGACGGCACCGCCGACATCTACGCCCAGCAACAGGAACTGCACCGCGTCGCCACCGCGATGGGACGACTCAACGCGCTCGCCCGCACGGCCAAGGCCGACGGTGACCCGCGACCCATCGACCACCTGCGCTCGGACCTGTGCATGGGCATGCTCGACGGCACCTACGAGGGCCTCACCGACGCCCAGATCTCCGAGGCCCTCGCGGCGACCCGCCCGGTCGATGAGGAGATCGTGGTCAACACGGGCGGTTGGACCCGCACCCCGGTCCCGTACGGGGACCCGGGATCCGCACCAGAGGAATCCGCCCCCGCCGCGTCCGAGCAACCGCAACCCGCGCCCGCACCCGCACCCGCACCCCCTACCCCGTCCCCGCGGCCCACGCCGGCGCGCGTCCCTCAGTCCTCACACAAGGGCCTGCACCTGAAAATGCGCATGACCAGCCTCCTGGGCCTGGACCGCGCACCCGCCGAACTCGCCGGCTGGGCACCCATCCACGGGGCCTACGGGCAGATGCTGACCTCGCTCATGGGCCGCGCCCAATGGCGCTTCGCCATCACCGACGACGACGGCCACTTCCTCAGCTCAGGCCTCATCACGGCCCGCCCGGCAGGATTCGAACGCCGGGACGCCGCCAACAGCGGCATCGTCGACCTCCTGGTCCCCGCCTCACTCCTCCGCGACCTGATCATCGGCCCGATCGACGGCCTCGAACTCGTTGACCCGGTCCGATTCCAACGCTGGCTCCCCGTACTCCAAGAGCTCGCCGATCACCTGCTCAACCCGAAACCCATGCCCGACGACAGCGACCGGCGAACCCCCGGTGCGGCGCTACGTCGCGCGATCGAACTCGACCGATCCCGCTGCATCGGCGTGGGCTGCAACCGATCCGCGCGGACCTGCGACATGGACCATCGCCGCGACTGGGCCAAGGCGGGCGCACCAAGGACAAGAACCTCGACCCTGCCTGCGGACGCCACCACACCGTCAAGACCAAAGGCGGCTGGACCCTGCACCGCTGGGAGCGCCACAGCTACCGCTGGTGCTCACCCCTCGGCCGCGAATACACCACCACCATGCCCCGCATCATCTGGCACGCACCCGCCCCAGCAGCACCCGACATGTGGTGGGACGAACCCGAACCCCACCTCGACGGCGACGTCGACGCTGATGGCGTGCCCTGGCAGGAATCCCGGATGTGGAACCCGCCGAAACCGGCACCACCGCCATCGCCACCGGTGACCGTCCCGGCAGCACCAAGCCTGTACGACGACCCGCCGCCGTTTTGACAACTGACGAGGCTCCCTGAGAGAGGTCGCCTCCGGTTCCGTCGCCGCCCAGTGCGACGGAGTGAAGCTCCGGACGGTCCAGGCCGATCCGTCTGAGTCCCTGGGCCGACGGTGCCGAGCATGCGAGGATGCGAGTCCAGCCTCAAAGGCGGTGCCTCGGCGACAAGGCCCCACTGCTTGTGCGGTCCGTCGCTCAGCTTGGAGGTGCCATGTCCAACAAGAACAAGGGTGGCCGTGAGGCCAAGAAGCCCAAGGCTTCCCACAACGTGAAGTCGACCGGTCAGACGCCGCAGCCGGGCGCCGTCGACGCGATAAACCAGAAACCCCGCCCGAAGGGCTGAGCCCACCCGGAATCGCTCCTGACCGTGCACGGGGCGACCCAAGGTGCCGCGCGATGAGTCGGCTAGGTTGACGCGACCTCGCGCGGCACGGTGTCGCGCCGGACCCGAAAGTCGCCCCCATGAACCGCCGCTGGATGACCGCCGGCCTCGTCGCCGGCACTCTCGCGTTGCCGGCGGGCTGCGGTTCGGGGTCGAACAGCGCCTCCGCGTGCCGGGACGAGTACGTGAAGCTCTACAACGCGGCCGTGACTCTCCTCACGGACGCTTCGCCGCGCGACCCCGACATCGACGCCAGGATGACCGAGGTCCTCGGCCACGAACCGGCCGAGGCGTGCCGGAGGGATCCGCGATCCGCGAACGCCACCCTGGAGCAGGTTGCGCGTGAATTCGGCCCTCAGCTCGACCCGCTCGAGAAGAAGTGGGGCCGTGACAACCTCAGCGGATTCCGCGATCCACTGGGCGCGGGCCACGGGCAGCCGGTCCAGCGCGGTCCGTCAGATAACTGATCATTACGTCTCCCCCCTCTCGTCGACTGGCGCTGTCGAGCGGCCATGGGATACACACCGCTAGTCGATTTATCTCAACCCGGGAGAGCCCATGCGGCCGAAGCGGCACGTCCCCACTGCGGCGGCCTGCGCACTGGTCCTGACCGCCGTCGCGGCGTGCAGCGGCGGCGGATCGGAGACCGACCTGGTCGCCGAGACGTTCACCTTCCCCGCCGGCTACACCGGGGACTCCTTCTCCGAGGACCCCACGGGCCACGAGGCGGACCCCTCCGCCGACGCCCTGCCCGCGTACGCCGTCAACGCGTCGGTCGACCTGCGCGTCGGGAAGGGCCCGAGCGACGTCGCGGTCAACCCGATCACCAACATGATCTACGTCGTGAACAAGCGAAGCGACGATGTGACGGTGATCGACGGGAAGACGAAGCGGACCACCAGGGTGGCCGTCGGGCCGGCTCCGAGTTCAGTGGCGGTCAATCAGCTCACCAACAAGATCTACGTCACCAACGTGGCCGGCCGGGACGCCAACGGCGCGCCGGATACCAACGTCTCCGGTTCGGTGACCGTCATCGACGGGGCGACCAACAAGACCAAGGAGATCCCCGCCGGGCTGGAGCCGATCAAGCTGGGGGTCAACGAGAAGACGAACACGGTCTATGTCGCGAACCAGGGCAGCAACGACGTCACGGTGATCGACGGGAAGACGAGCAAGAAAACTGCCACCATCAAGCTGCGGGACGACGACGCCACCTTGACCGAAGGGGTGTTGTCCCCGAACGACGTGGCGATCAACCGGGAGACGAACAAGATCTACGTCACCGGCCCTCAGTCCAACACCGTCGGGGTGATCGACGGGAAGACGCGCACGTTCGTCGTCGTGCTCACCGAGGGAGAGCGGGTCGTCGACGGCGGGGGAACGATTCCCTTCGGCCTCACCCCGACCTACGCGGCGGTCGACGAGAAGCGGAACAAGGTCTACGTCGCCAACTTCACCAGCAACGACGTGACGGTGATCGACGGTGCGACGGACAAGACCAGCAACATCGGCCTGGTGGACGTCCAGGACACGTACGGGGTGGCCGTCAACCCGATCACCAACAAGATCTACACCGCGAACCTGACCAGCAAGAGCGTGACGGTGATCGACGGCGAGACGCAGAAGTCCATCACCATCGGCGACCTCCCCGGGAAGCCGAACGACGTGGTGATCAACCCGATCACCAACAAGATCTACTTCCCTCTGTTCATCCTCTACCGGGGTACCGAGGTCGGCGACGACACGCAGGTGACCGGCCTCATCGCGGAACTTGACGGGGAGACGAATGCCGTCACCATCATGATCGCCGGGCTCACCCCGTACGCGGTGGACGTCAACCCGAAGACCAACAAGGTCTACGTCACCAACCAGGACGGCAACAGCGTGACGGTACTGACCGTCCCCCGGGCCGCCGCGGCCGCGGGCCGCACGCCCGCGCCCAGCACCGTCTCCGAGTAGAAGGACCGCCATGCTCAGGAATCGCTTGTCGGCCGTCCTCGTCGGAGGGTCTGCGTTCGCCGTGGCCTTTCTCCTGCCCGGTGCCATGCCGTCGGTCTCGGCGGTCGCCGGTCCGTCGCAGAGTGCGTCCGCGAAACCACCGCTGCGCCTGGTCAAGGTGACCGTCTTCGACCCGGCCACCGTCGACACGACATTCAGCAATCCGATGGACCCGACCAAGTTGAATGAGGCGCAGTTCCAGGCCCCGCACTACTACTGGGTCGTCCCGCACACCCACATCGCCGTCGCCTTCAAGTTGCTCGACGGTGACAAGAAGGTGCGGACCGTGTTGGACCGCGGCCTGCACCCCATCAAGGACCGGTGCAAGGGCTCGTCGAGCACAGCCGACCCGCGCTGCTCCACCGACACCCTGAACTGGGAGGTCGTCGACGCCACCGACGTCCACGGCCAGAAGCTCACCGACAAGACCTGGAAGGTCTGGGAGAACGGCGCCAAGAAGCATCCCGGGGGCTGCAAACCCGGCTGCCGCTGACCACCCGATACCGACCAGATCCAGGAGATTCCAATGCAGACGACACAGGCCCGATGGGTGGGCACCGCGGCAGCGGCCGGCGCGATCGTCGCCGCCGTGAGCGGTGGCGTCGCCCAGGCGACCCAGACGCGCGCCACCTTCGACTACATCGGCGAATTCACGAACCTACCCAGCGCACCGGTGGGCACCCCGGCGATCACCGGCACCGCCTCGATGGTCGTCACCACACGCGCGACGACGACCGGTATTGCCGTGAGCAAGGGGCTGGACCCGAAGAGCGTCTACATCGCCGACGTGCACGACAAGTCCTGCTTCATCGAGGAGGGCGGCAAGCGATTCCTTCTCGACCCGGCGGGACCCGATACGCCGACGAACGGGATCTGGCTGTACCCGATCAAAGTCGAGGAGGACGGCAGCGCCTACGCGACGACCATCACCCAGGCTGCGGCCGGACCGCGCGCCAAGTCCGTCGTGCTCCATCTCCTCCGCGCCCCCGGCGAGACGAAGGACAACAAGAACCCGCCGAAGCTCGCCTGCGCCGACCTCGCCAGGGTCACCAGCTGACCTTGGAGCGGGCGCGCCGGGCCGGGCTATGTCGACGACAATCATGACGGGTGGTCAGAACAGCTACTGATGGTGAAGTCCCTACCAACGCAGCATCGGAATGGGCTTCAACGGGTAGCGGAGGGCGTACGGAAGCACGATGCGGCGGAGCGCTCCGACGGAGTGCAGCGGCAGTTCGCGGTTGATCCGGGCGACCAGGTTCTTGTCCTGCCCGCCGGACCAGCGGCCGGAGAAGACGTCGATCCAGTCGGCGCGACGGAAGGCGTCAACGGCCGCCGCGTGCGGGCCGGTGTACGGGCGGATCTTGTGATGGTTAGCGATCATCGCGCAGACTTCCGGCGCCCAGTCGGAGAGTCGGTGTTCGGTCAGCCAGGTGCGGGCGAGGGCTGCGGCGGGCTCGAGGTAGCGCAGGTCTCCGTCGATCGCGGCCGGGAGGTCGTGGAAAGCGATCGCGACGGCGAACTTGTCGGCAGCCTCTTCGGGGCAGGCGTTCACGCAGATGTTGAGCATGCGGTAGGAGTGCGTGTGCCACACGTGGAAGAGCGGCGCGATCGCCTCGCGGTGGGCCTCCAGCACCTCGTCGATGATCGGGTGACTGGTGATCAGATCAAGCGGCGGCTGCGGCATGCGCTCACCCTCGCGCCGCCGCGTCGTCGTCGCATCGGCCCCGCGGAGTATCTGACCTACTTCGGTGGAGGTATGTCCGGCGGAGCGGCAAGGTTAGAGTCGCGAGCACCTGCGTGGCGCCCGTTCAGGAGTGCGCAATAGCGCTCGCTCGAGCGGACGCCAGGGAGCGGGTGAGCGAGTGAAATGCTGGGGCCATGGCACTGAACGATCTCGTGCGCGCTTACGACGCGACGGTGTTGACCGAGACCGACCTGCACGAGGACCCCATCGTTCAGGTCGCCCGCTGGGTCGCCGAGGCGCGCGACCGGTTCACCGACCCGACCGACGTGAACGCCATGTCGCTGGCGACGGCGGACCAGCGCGGGCGGCCCTCCGTCCGGATGGTCCTGCTGACCGGGATCGACGAACGCGGGGTCACCTTCTTCACCCACCGCGACTCTCGCAAGGCCAACGAGTTGCGGGCCAACCCGTACGCCGCGCTCTGCCTGCACTGGCAGCCGATCTTCCGCCAGGTGCGCATCTCCGGACCGTGCTCCGAGGTGATCACCGAGGAGATCGAGTCCTACTTCGACCGGCGGCCACCGGACGCAAAGCGACGCGCCTGGAGTTTCGCTCAGAGCACGCCCATCGCCGACCGTGCCACGCTGCACGATCGCGCGGCACAGTTCCGCACGATGTACCCCGACGACGATTCGATCCCCACTCCGACCACCTGGACCGGATACCGGGTCGCACCTGACGAGATCGAACTCTGGCAGGGCAGCCGGGAAGGCCTGCACGACCGCTTCCGCTGGACCCAGGCCGACGATCGATGGCAGCTCTGCCGGCTTCAGCCGTAGTCGGCGCGCGGACGGCGCGACGCGGTGGCAGCCCGCCTCGCGAGGTGAGTCGTCAGTCCCTGCCTGCGCGATGAATTGAGTCGGCAAGACCTGAATGCCACGTCGCCGCGCAGGTCGTGGCCCGGGCGATCGTGGACATCCAATCCGGTGAGCTGCCGCACACGACCGGCCTGACGTCGGGCGACGCGTTCACCGAGCTCGCGGAACTGCTGGTCCACGGGCTGCGCGCGAGATAGCAGGGCCGTGCCATGCAATCTGAGCGCCCGTCAGCGAAAACTCGACCCCGAAGCCCCGGAATCACCCAGATAGCCCTTTGAAATCTGCTTTACCAAACCTATACCTGTACGTAGGCAGCGGTTCGGGCAACGGTTACCGCTCGGATGCCTGGAAGAACCCCTCCCCTACAAGCTACCGCCGAACGAAAGCGTGCACTCCGATGAAGCAGTTAACCCGACGCGCCACCGCCTTGTCGGCCTTCGCTCTGATGCTCACGTTGGCACCCGCCACAGGCGCCAACGCCGGCGACCACCCGAAGCCGAAGTCCAAGCCGGCGGCCGCGGCGAAGGGTCCCAAGCCCCCGATGCCGAAGAACACCATGGTCGTCTGCAACCACAGCGGATACATGATCGGCGTCTACGCCATGGGCGCGGGCGACGTGCGTCGGACGGACCTTGCCGGCAACTTCGACGAGTGCGTGAAGTGGAAGCGCATGTCCCCGGGCTTCAAGGACGTCGGCTTCAACTGGCGGGTCCCCTCGCAGCAGAACGTCCTGCTGGAGATGCGCGTCAAGTACGACGGCTACACGGTCTACAAGACACTCCCGCCGGGCGGCTCGACCCTCCTTCAAATGGGCGGGGACAAGACCATGAAGATCGACTACTACACCCCCCGCGGCTGACCCACCGCACGACGGCTGCCGGCGCCCGTCGGGCGCCCTGTGGGCCGCAGCGCCGGCCCGGCTCCGATGCCGGGCGGGCGCTGCCCCCGGCTGTCCTGCAGCCCAATCTAGATCAACGAGGCCGTGTCGCCGCGGAAGGCCGCCAAGTCCCCGGGCGCGATCAGAACCTGCTGGACAATAGCTCCCATTGCCGGGTTCACATTGGTCGAAGTCACGCCATCGGACCATAGCGCGAGGACCCCACCGGGACGCAGGACGCGTCCGAGATCCGATCCGCCGGCATGGCTCCACCCGACGGCTCTCCCCTCCTGCTCGTCGGCGAATGCGGCGACATTCACCAAGAGGGCGTCGACCCGAAGCCCTGGGGCGGCGTGGGGATCCAGTCTGTCGGAAGCGACCGCCGCGAGGACATCACGGCAGACCACCCGGGCGCGCTGGTCAGCGAAGATTCGCCGCGCGGTGGGCAGCAACCGGGTGTGGAACCAATCGACGATCGCTTGCTCCGATTCCAGGACAAGGAGAGAGCGCACACGGTCATCATCGAGCACTGCGCAGGCGGCGAAACCCAGGCCCAGGCCGCACACCACGACGTCCCAATCATTCCCGTTCAGAGAATCGAGGGCATGCCGGACGTGCGCTCGTTCGCGTTGACGCGCCTCGCTGGAGGCCACGAGCTCGCCGTCGAGTCTGATCTCGTGGATTTTACGACAGGTGAGCCCATCGGTGAGCTGAACGAGGGTCAGTTCGCCACGATCGCTCGGGGCCCAGGACAGTTCCATGCATTCACCGCGCCGAAACTGACCAGCGCGAGCGGGAGGCGAACATTGTGTCGCCGACCTCGCCCAACCGGATCATCGATCGTCCACATCGGCCGATCCCGACACAGCTCTTCCTCTCGCCAGTCCTGACGGGATCGATGTCGCTCGATCCGACTTCCCCGGGCATGCACACCACATCGAGCGCCATGCGTAGCTTTCTATGACGACGAGTCGCCCAGGGCCGTCGGGCCCTCGTTCATCGGAGGGAGGCGCCTCTGCCTCGATACTCAGGTTGCCGGATCGATGTTGCGGCAGCCCGTGTGGTTTCTTGCGGTTGTGTACGCATCAGGTTGCGACCCGGCCATGGCCACGGGGTCACGGCCTCATCCATGGGCGTCGCCCTGCCGAGAGGCGGAAGTGACATACAGTCAGTCACAGCGAGCAGATGCGCTGACCGAATCCCTCTCGGTGAGGCACATTGAACCGTCCGTTTCCGCGTGGGCCGATAAACGTGGCAGCGCATCCGGGCGTTCGCGCTGCAACCAGTCCCGAGCGCGACCTCCGCGAGCGAGCATCGCTGCGAAGCCCCTCTTCTGGGCGGGTGGCGGACGTCCCATCGTCAGATCCAATGCGGCAACGCCACCATCGAGTCCGGCCAGGCGCAGCACAGTGCTGGCGGAGCGGCGCACATGGACGGGCAACGATCGGTCTCGCAACCGGATCCGCACACATCTGCAAACCACTTCCCGGTCCGATCGCAACAGGTAGCGGGCAGGCTGTTCAGACAGCGATGGACTGCAGCAAATGGGAACCCATGAACGCACGAACCGAAGATCCTGCGATCGTCGTCCTCGACGGGCGCCGCGACGGCATTGTGGGACTGCGCTTCCAGTTGCACGACGTCGTCCTGGCCGGCGCCCGCTGCATCATCGTGGATGCTTCCTCCCTGGACGCTCTTCCTTCGCCCGCCATCGCGGCCATGCTCACCGCGCACCGCGCCTGCCGTCGTCGCGGAGGACACCTGCTCATCCGATCCCCCAGCCGACGTGCCCTGGAACAACTCGACCGGACGGGCTTGTGTCACGTACTCCGGGTGGAGGGAACAGACCTCCACGGGCCGGCGCCCGCGTTGTGGCGGTACGCGGGTGATTCCTCGTCCGGAATCCCCGCCCCGGAGCCCGTCCGTGCCAAGCCGCGAGTTCGCCGGGCACGCGCGCCTGCCGAGTTCGATGCCCGCGTGCCCGGCGAGCTCGCCAGTCGCACCACCCGTCGAATCGCATCGGAGCTTCGATGAACCGCCCGCTATGGTCCGTTTCCGACGTCGCAGAGGAGCTCATGGGTGAGTTCGGGTCCCGCGTCCCGATATCGACGATCACACGGACGGTCATGCGGATGAGCTGCGACGGCACCATCCCACTACAAGCGTTGGCTGAGTCGGCTCGTCACGAACTCGCGCGTGTGGTTGCGATCAGCGACAACGCAGAGCCCGACCCGAACAGTGCACGCGAGTGATGGATCAAGGATCGCCGAACGCGTCAGAGCGGGTGGCGTGGATCCGACTCGCCCGGTCATCGCGATGAGGGGCCGCGCCGGCATTCTGGCGGCCTTGGTTATCGCGTCCGTGGCCGCTTTGCTGGGGTTGGCCGGCCTGAGCGAGGTCGATCAGGACCGTTTCGAGCAGAACGTCGAGGACGAGTGGTGAAGCCGGACCTTGGCGGTCCCAGGAGATCCAGGGGAACGCGACGTTAGGCAGCACGCTGCGCACACACTCGCAAAGAGTCCGGCGGTTCACTCACACAGGCCTGGAGTGGACAACCTGACGATAAGTCAGCTGATAGCGCCTCTCCTGATGGCCAGGCACGCGGCCACGCACTCCAATGTGCGGGTGACTTCGAACGCCCGCGAGCGCGGCGACCCGGGCGCAGTGTGCTCTTCGTTGGGGAGCCCCGAATTCGTCTCATGGTCCTCCTCGGCCCACCGCTGCTTCCTGAGCGTTCCCTGCACATCTCCGCACGGACGCATGTCGGGAGAACACCGCGGGGAGGTGTTCAGCGCGAACCAACTCGAGGCGCGCTGTCGGAGGCAGCGTTCGCGCCACGGCCGACCGTGAGGCAGGAAACCATGGCGCTCAGCGCGCGGGAGCAAGAGCAGCTGGACCTGATCGCCGCAGACCTCACGCGGCGGGACCCCTACCTCGCCGGCGCGCTGTCCACGTTCACCCTGCCGATCACGTCGTTCGGCGGAACCCGATCCCACCGGCGATCTGCCCGCACAGTCTTCGGCATGCTGGCCGCGCTGGTGCTGTTCTGGGCCGCTCTCTGGGGTCCTGCCGCACCGTCGTCGTGTACGGCTGCGAGCGTGGCCGATCGGGAGAGCCTCGTCCGCGGCAGCGGGTCCTCCCTGCAGGAGACGTCGCACTTGGCCCGACGCATGTCCTGCGCCTCCTTGCCCGGATCACCAAGAGGTACCGGCCGGACCGGCCCCGGCAACTGACGGGCGCGATTGCCTTGGCCCGACGGTGCAGCCGTCCCGCAGGAGTCATCGGCGACCTGACGTCGAAGCGGTGCACTTACCCGACGGTGCACGTGACAGAGCTTCCTCCCGGCAGGTCCCGCGCGTTCGTCGTTTCCGATCTCGGCGGGGGAACCGGTATGGCGAACCCGCGGCGGGATTCACGTGATCATGAATCACCTCCGGGACAAGATCTGGCGCAACACCGACATCGGCGCACTGTCAGCGACCCCGCCGGGAAGCTGCTGTCGTTGGCGTGGAGCACGGTCAAGCGACTCCCCCAGCTGCCCGCCGCGATGGACTCCGGACCTACGCCCAGCTGCAGTGGCTTGCTGACCGGCGGAGTCAGTGCTTGGCCAGCAGCGCGATCCCGGGGACGACGTACCGCGCCAGGTAGGCCCGCATCCGTTTGTCGTCGTCGATGGGGATCGAGCCGTCCGGGGTCAGGATCAGCGAGATGCCCAGTCGCGTCAGGGTTTCCGCAACGAACTCCGCATCCTGGTCGGACAGTGGGCCGCCGCCGGTCGCGCCGAGCCAGTCCCCCACCGCACTGCGGAACAGGGCGATGACCGAAGCCCCGTCCGTGGTGAGGGTCGCCACCAGTGACTCGGGCTCGGTGCGGATGACCTTCGCGAAGAGTGGGTGATCGCGCATCTGGCGCAGCGAGGCCATCAGGGCCGCGGTCAACGCCTTCTCGAGGTTCTTCTCCGCAAGGAACGCCGCGCGGATGACGGCGTTGACCTCGTCCAACACCCGCAGGACGACGATCTGGACGAGTTGATCCTTCGTGTCGAATCGACGGAACACCGTGATTCGGCTGATTCCCGCGGCTCGCGCGATGTCGTCCATCGACGTCCGCTGGATTCCCACTTCCTGGAAGCACGAGAGAGCCCCGGCGAGGATGCGCTCGCTGATCGGGTCCAAGAGGTCCTCAGTGGCCACGCGCAGACGATACGTCGAGCTCACACGCGGTCCAACGTGACCCGTCCGCCTTGCTTCGGCACCAGGGAGATGTTCATCCTCGTCGAGGGTTCGCGTGGGGTCGTGGCGAGGCGGAAGCGTGCGTGCCGCAGGATCGTCCGCAGGATGACGCGGACCTCCATGAGGGCGAACTGCCCGCCGAGGCAATAGCGGGATCCGCCGCCGAACGGGATCCACTCGTTGGTCTTCGGCCGCTTGCCGACGAACCGTTCCGGAGCGAACGCGTCGGGGTCCGGATAGAGATCTGCTCGCCGGTGCAGGGCGTAGGTGAACGGCATGATGATGCGGCCCGGCAGCAGTTCGGTGCCGTCGTCGAAGGCGAACGGCGCCGCCACGTAGCGGATGTTGAACGGTACCGGCGGGTGCAGGCGCAGGATCTCGTAGACCGCAGCATCGAGCCATGCCGTGTCGTCGCCCTGCGCCGATGCGGTCAGCTGTTCCAGCACCTCGGGCTCACGAGTGAGCTCGTTGCCGAGCCACGAAAGTGCCTGGCCCGTGGTCTCGTAGCCGGCGATCAGCAGGGACGCGATGGACTCGCGTAGTGCCAGGTCGGGGAGCGGTTCCCCCTCGTCGTCGCGGACGCTGAGCATGATGCCGAGGACGTCGCGGTGCCCGTCGTCGCCGGTGCGTCGGCGGTTGTCGATCTCCTCCTGGACAAGGGCCTCGACTCGCAGCCGTGCCCTGGTGATGGCGTCGTAGTTCCCGGTCCACTTACCACCGCGCGCCGTCGCCCAGGCGGTCTGCACCATGAGCCGCGTGCTGCGGATCGACTCCAGCCACGCGGTGCCCGCCTCGAGCAGCCGCGCCGCGCGGTGCTCGTCGGTGATGCCGAAGACGACCTCGGCGACGATGTCGAAGGCGATGGGTCCGGACCGATCGCGGAAGCTCACCTCCTCGCCCATCGGCCAGGCCGCCAGGGCCTTCTCAGTCAGGCGGACCATCGCCGCCTCGTAGTTGCACAACGCGCGAGCGTGAAACGGCGGACTCACAATGCGTCGCTGCTTGAGGTGGGCGGCTCCCTCGACGCCGATCAACGTGTTCTCGCCGAAGATCGCGTGGTGCGGGACGAAGCGGTCCATCGCCGGTACGAGTTGGAGGACATCGTTGCTCGCTGCGTAGACCTGCTTGATGTCCTCGGGGTTGGTCAGGCAGAAGCCGTCCACCGCACCGGGCAGCTTGAACAGGAAGCGGTCGCCCAGTGTGGTGGTGCGGGCGTAGAACCGCTCCGGTGCCAACCAGTACTCGGCAGCGTAGGCAAGCGAAGCCAGACGCGGCGCCACCGCACGTGAGGACAACTGCATCGGCATGCCCTTCGTAGATACGGTGCTACTAGAACAGTATCACCGTATCTTTCGCTTGCAAGAGTCCAGCCCTAGGCTTCAGTCCAGGATCGGACGCGAGAACCCTGCACCGCCGGCTCGCCGTTACGGGAACCTCGTTCGCCGCGTTGGTGGACGAACAGCGCCGGGACGAGGCCGAGCGGTAACTGCGCGAGACCGACGTACCCCTCGGCCAACTCGCCGGAATCCACGGTCAGGCACGGGCCTCGAACGATATTCTGACCCGTCGTCAGCTCAGTTCCAGCTCCGCGAGGATCGCAGCAGTGTGCTCCCCCAGCGCCGGCACCGCGCCCATCGGCAGCTCGCGGCCGGCGAACATCATCGGCGGCAGCAGGCCGCGAATCGGGCCCACCGGCGAGTCCACGTCGCGCCAGCGCTTGCGTGCGTGCAGGTGTGGGTGCTCGACCACCTCCGGCGGGGTGCGGTAGGTCGAGTTGCCGATTCCGGCCCCGTCCGCCGCGGCCTGGATCGCCGCGAGGTCGCGGGACGCGCACCATTCGGCGACCGCGCGATCGAGTTCCTCGCGGTGACCGACCCGGTCGGCGGTGCGGAGGTAACGCTCGTCGTCGGCGAGGTCCGGGCGGTCGATGACCTCGCGGGCCAGGCGTTGCCATTCGGCGTCGTTGGTGGTCCCGAGCACGACGGTGCGGCCGTCGGCGGTGGGGTAGGCCCCGTAGGGCACCGTGGCGGGCGAGCCCATCCCGACCGGCTGCGGATCCACCCCGGTGTAGGCGGTCCAGGTCAGCGGATACCCCATCAGTTCGATCATCGCGTCGAACATGCTGACCGCGATCTGCGCGCCGCGACCGGTGGCGTGGCGTTCCTGCAGCGCGGCCAGGATGGCCAACGCCGCGTACAGCCCGGTGACCCCGTCGGCGAACGGCGGGCCCGGCTTGGCCGGTGCGCCGGGCAGCCCGGTGACCGCGCACACACCGGTCTCGGCCTGCACCAACATGTCGTAGGCGCGCTTGCCCTCCATCGGTCCGCCGACGCCGTACCCGGAGATCTCCGCGGCGATCAATCGCGGGTAGCGGGCGGCGATTTCATCGGCGCCGAGCCCGAGCCGGCCGGCCGCGCCCGGTGCCAGGTTGGTCACCAGCACGTCGGCCCGGGCCAGCAGCTGATGCAGCACCAGATTCCCCTCGGCGCTGCGCACGTCGAGGGCGACGGATTCCTTGCCCCGGTTGAGCCAGACGAAGTGCGCGGCCATGCCGTCGACCACGTCGTCGAAGTCCCGAGCGAAGTCACCGCCGCGCGGGTTTTCCACCTTGATGACCCTGGCCCCCAGGTCGGCCAGGTGCCGGGTACACAGCGGGGCGGAGACGGCCTGCTCGAGCGCGACGACAGTGACACCTGCCAGCGGGCCGGGTGTCACATTTTCTGACGTCACGTCACTCCTTGTGCAACAACTCTCGCAACCGGAACTTCTGGACCTTACCGGTCGGGGTGCGAGGCAGCGCGTCGACCAACTCCAGGCGCTCAGGCAGGTAGCTCTTCGAGGTGCCCCGACCCAGCAGGTACTCGGTGAGATCCTCGAGTCCCGGGCTCGTTCCCGGGCGCGGGACCACGTACGCGCAGATGCGTTCGCCGAGTCGCGGATCCGGCATGCCCACCACCGCAACCTCGGCGACGTCGGGATGACCGAACAACAGGTTCTCGATCTCGACCACCGGGATGTTCTCCCCGCCGCGGATCACGAGGTCCTTGGACCGCCCGGTGATCCGCAGGTACCCGGCGTCGTCGAGGCGGGCGAGGTCACCGGTGTCGAACCAGCCGTCGGCGTCGAGCCCGCGCAGGTCCGGGCGCTTGAGGTACCCGCCGAACAGGCTGCACGCCTTCACCACGAGCCGGCCCTCCTCGCCGACGGGCGCGACGCTCCCGTCGAGCGCGAGGATCCGCAGCTCACACCCCGGCAGCACGGAGCCGTCGGTCTCGAACACCCGGTCCTCGGGGTCGTCCGGCCCGGTCAGGGTGATCGCGGCGATCTCGCTCATGCCCCAACAGGAGTTGATCTGCGCACCCATCGCGACCCCGGCCTTGCGGACCAGATCGCGCGGCACCGGCGCGCCACCGCACAGGAACAACCGCAACGAGGCGAAAGCGGCGGGGTCGGCCTCGGCGCAGGCACACAGGTCGACGAGGAACGGCGTCGCGGCCATGGTGAACGTGACGCCCTCGTCGCGGATGATCTCCGTGGCACGGGCCGGTCGCCACACGTCCTGGAGCACCAGCGTCATGCCGCGCGCCACGGTCATGTTGGTCCCGTAGAGAGAGCCGGTCTGGTGGGCCAACGGAGACGACATGAGGACCACCTCGTCGCCGGTCAGACGCAGCCGGTCCGCGTAATCCCGCACGTTGCACAGCACGGCGTTCGAGGTGAGCATGACTCCCTTGGGCTCGCCGGTGGTGCCCGAGGTGTAGGCGAGTTGGCAGATGTCGTCGGGCGTGAGGGCGCGGCGGCCGAACTCGGCCCGGTCCGCCTCGTCGGCCGGGCGGGCCAGCAACAGCTTCTCGAAGTCGTCACCGCCGTCGGGGCGGACGGTGATCACGTGCTCGAGGGCGGGCAGCTTCGGGCGGAGGTCGGCCGCCATCCCCGCGTAGTCGAAGCCGCCCCACTCCTCGGGGATCACGAACAGCACCGACTCGGCGAGACCCAACATGAACTCGAGCTCGCGGGCCCGGAACACCGGCATGAGCGCGTTGGTGACGGCACCGACCCGCTGGCACGCCAGGTTCAGCGCGACGAGCTGCCACCAGTTGGGCAGCTGCGCCGACACCACCTGTCCCCGCGCCACCCCGAGGTCGAGCAGGCCGGCGGCGATCCGATCGACCCGGTCGGCCAGTTCGGCCCGGGTCAGCGCGTGCCGGGACCCGGTGGCCTGTACATGGCTGATCACCGCGAGGTGCTCGGGGCGCGCCGCGAGCTCCTCGTCGAGGTGCTCCACCAGCGTGCGGCCGGGCCAGTACGGGGCCATCGCGGCCCGGTATTCGGCGTCGAAATCGGCGCTCAGCACGGTTGCCTCCTCGATCTCTCATCGATCGACCCCAGTGTGGTCCCGGAACCCCCTCCTTGCACTTCCGTAATTTCACCGGATGTCGCTGTGCGGTGGTGCCGATTCACTTCTGGAACGCCCTTGTGGCGTGGAGGAGGTCGCATGCATCCGGACATCTCGAGTCTGGTCGACACACGCAACGGGACGCTGGACCCGCGGATCTTCGTGGACGAGGAGATCTACAAGCTCGAGCTGAAGAACGTCTTCGCCCGCAGCTGGCTCTTCCTCGCCCACGACAGCCAGTTGGTCAAGCCCGGCGACTACATCACCACCTTCATGGGCGAGGACCCCGTCATCGTGGCCCGCCAGAAGGACGGCTCGGTCGCTGCGTTCATGAACCAGTGCCGCCACCGCGGCATGCGGCTGTGCCGCGCCGACGCCGGCAAGGCGAAGGCGTTCTCCTGCAGCTACCACGGCTGGACCTACGACCTCGGCGGGCGCCTCGTCGGCGTCCCCATGGAGGACGACGCCTACCGCAACGGCATCGACAAGGCCGCGTGGGGCGCCATCCAGGTCACCCAGCTCGCCACCTACAAGGGCTTCATCTTCGGCAACTGGGACCCGACCGCGCCCCCGCTGACCGAGTACCTCGGCGACTTCACCTGGTACTTCGACGCGTTCGTGGACCGCTGCGAGGGCGGTCTCGAGTTCATCGGCGGCAGCCACCGCTGGGTCTTCCCGGCCAACTGGAAGTTCGCCGCCGAGCAGTTCTGCAGCGACATGTACCACGCACCGGTCAGCCACGCCTCCGCCGTGCTCGCCCTGGCCCCCGACGACATGGACGCCGACGAGCAGATCATCCCGACGGACGGCAGCCTCGGGCGCCAGTTCACCTCTCCCTGGGGGCACGGGACCGGGTTCTTCACCGAGTCCGGTGACGTACTCGGCGTCATCGTGGGCCGCGAGCCCGGCGACTGGTTCCAGGGCGGCAACCCCGAGGTGGTCGACCGGCTGGGCGAGCACCGGGCGCTGAACATGCGCGGTATGCACGCCACCGTGTTCCCCAATCTGTCCTTCCTGCCGGGCATCAACACCCTGCGGATCTGGCATCCGAAGGGCCCGAACGAGATGGAGGTCTGGGCCTGGACGGTGGTCGACAAGACGGCCCCACCGGAGGTCAAGGAGCGCCAGCGAGTCGGCACCCTGCGCACCTTCGGCTCCGGAGGCATGTTGGAGCAGGACGACGGTGAGAACTGGAGCGAGATCCAGCAGGTCCTGCGCGGGCACGTCGCGAGCCGAACGCCCCTCAACGCGCAGATGGGTCTGGGACTGGACTGGGACGACGACCCAAACTTCCCCGGCCGGGTCAACCGGGTCTACTGCGAGACCGCCGCGCGTGGGTTCTACGGGCGATGGGCTCAGATGCTGTCGGGGGCGTCCTGGGACGAGCTCGCGGTCACCCCGCCCCTGGAGGCGGTGACCCCGCGATGACGTCGCACCTCGCCGATCAGGTCGGCGTCTCGGACCCGTTCATGGCGGAGATCGTCCTGCAGCACGAGATCGAGAAGTTCCTCCACCTCGAGGCGCTGCTGTTGGACGAACGCCGGTTCGAGGAGTGGCTGGACCTGTTCTCCGACGACGTCCACTACTGGATGCCGTCCCGTTCCGTCCGCTACGAGCGGGAGAGCGGTAAGGAGCACTCGCTCCCGAACGAGGTCGCGCACTTCGACGAGGACAAGCGCGGGCTCGAGGAGCGGGTGACCCGCCTGCGCTCCGGGATGGCTTGGGCGGAGGATCCGCCGTCGCGGACCCGGCACCTGTTCACCAACGTCATGGTCGAGGCCGGTGACGAACCGGACGAGCACCAGGTGCGGACCAACTTCCTGCTCTACCGGGGCCGCCTGCAGCGCGAGGTGGACGTCTTCGTCGGGGTGCGCGAGGACCTCCTCCGGCGCAGCCCCGACGCCGAGCACGGCTGGCTCATCGCGCGCCGCAAGGTGACGCTGGATCAGTCCGTGCTGCTCTCCAAGAACCTCTCCATCTTCTTCTGAAAGCTCTGTTGTCTGAAAGGACGTGCACGATGACGGCGACGACCCTCGGTGGGCTCACCGCGAGTGAGACCTCCCGGTTCGTACAGGTCGGCGACCTGCAGATCCACCTGCACGACACCGGAGTCCTCACCGCGGCCGCCGAGGCCGCTCCCCCGCTGGTACTGCTGCACGGCGGCGGCCCGGGAGCCTCGGGCTGGAGCAACTTCTCGCAGAACGTGGCCGGCCTCGCGGAGCACTTCCGGGTGCTCGTCGTCGACCAGCCCGGCTACGGCCAGTCCGACAAGCCGATCGTCGACGAGGGCGTGTGGACGTACAACGCCAGGGTCATGGCCGGACTGTTCGACGCGCTTCACATCGGAAAGGCCCACCTCATCGGTAACTCCCTCGGCGGGGGCACGTCGCTGAAGACCGCGCTCGACTTCCCCGAGCGGGTCGACCGGATGATCCTCATGGGCCCGGCCGGTGGGGCGCTCAACATCTTCGCCGCCGACCCGTCCGAGGGCCTGAAGGTGCTGTTCGGCTTCTACGGGGGCACCGGGCCGTCCCTGGAGAAGATGCAGAACCTCATCAACGTCATGACCTTCGAGCCGACGAACGTGCCCGAGTCCGTGCTGCACGACCGGTTCGCCGCAGCGACCAGCCCGGACTCGCTGGCCTACGTGAAGGCGTTCTTCGAGAAGTTCGGCCCGAAGGGTGCCGTGCTTCCCGAGGAGCTCTGGCGCGACGTGCACCGGATCCAGCACAAGACGCTGCTCACCTGGGGTCGCGACGACCGGGTGCTGCCGCTGGACAGCGCGTTCTTCATGCTCAAGCGAATGCCCGACGCCCGCCTGCACGTCTTCCCGCGCTGCGGGCACTGGGCGCAGCTGGAGCACCGCGACGAGTTCAACGCGCTCGCGATCACCTTCCTGTCGGGCGCCTGATGCAGGTGGCTGCCGCCCTCGACGGAACGGCCGTAGAGGTCTGCCGGGTCGAGGACCTGCCCGACGGTGAGGTGCGCCGGGTGGAGGTCGAACCGCCGCTGGCGGTGTTCAACGTCGAGGGCGTGTTCTACGCGATCGATGACACCTGCAGCCACGCGAAGGCGTCGCTGAGCGAGGGCGACGTCGACCCCAAGGCATGCACCGTCGAGTGTCCGTTCCACATCGCGCAGTTCGACCTGCGGACCGGGAAGCCGCAGTCGCTCCCCGCCAGCAAGCCCGTCCGCACCCACACGGTGGAGATCCGTGACGGCGTCGTCACGGTGCTGGTCGGGGTCCCCCGAGCAGGAGGTCAGTGATGGGCTGGTTGGACGACACCACGGCGATCATCACCGGCGGCGGATCAGGGTTGGGCCGCGCGCTGGTGGACCGGTTCGTGGCCGAGGGCGCGAACGTCGGGGTCCTCGAGCGCTCGGCGGAGAAGGCCGACAAGCTGCGAGCCGAGTTCGACGGCTCGGTGGTCGTCGTCGAGGGCGACGTGTCGAGCTACCGCGACAACGTCGACGTCGTCGCGCAGACGGTGGCCAGGTTCGGCCGGCTGGACACCTTCGTCGGCAACGCCGGCATCTGGGACTTCTCCACCCGCCTGGTGGACATTCCCGAGGACTCCCTCGACGAGCTGTTCGACGAGGTCTTCCACATCAACGTCAAGGGCTACTTGCTCGGGGCTCGCGCTGCGGTCCGCGAGCTGGCCAAGACCGGCGGGTCGGTGATCCTGACGGCGTCGAACGCCGCGTTCTATGCGGGTGGTGGTGGTCCGCTCTACACCGCCTCCAAGCACGCCGTCCGCGGACTGATCACCCAGCTCGCGTTCGAGTTCGCCCCCAAGGTCCGGGTCAACGGGGTCGCCCCCGGGGGCATGCTGACCGACCTGCGCGGCCCCGGAGCGATCGGCCTCGACGGCACGTCCATCTCCTCGTTGCCCGTCGCGGCGATGGTCGAGACGTGTACCCCGCTGCAGACGCTGGCCGAGCCGGCCGACTACACCGGGGCCTACGTTCTTCTTGCGTCCAAGGCCAACTCCTCCGCCGCCACCGGCGCGATGATCAACTGCGACGGCGGGCTCGGGGTACGGGGCATCGGCGCGGTCGCCGGCGGCACGGACCTGTAGAACGACCTCGAGAAGGGTTCACATGATGACCGGCACACAGCCGACGTTCGGTACCAGGGAGCTCTACGACTCCCTCGCCGAGAGCCTCAACAACGATCAGGCGTGGTTGGCGAAGGCCAAGGCGATGACCTATTCGATGGCCCACATCTACGAGTTGTCCGACGGCTCGCGACGCACGTTCCGGATGGAGTTCCGGGCCGGGGTGCTGTCGGACATCATCGAGCTCGACGATCCCGCGGACCTGCCGGAGACCGCCTTCGTGCTGCGGGGCAGCTACGAGGACTGGCGCGACATGCTGGCCACGCAGGAGCTCAGCGTCAACGTCGCGTTGGTGACCAGGAGAATCGTGGTCAAGGGCAAGATGGGCGCCCTGATGAAGAACATCCCGCAGTTCAACTACATCATCTCCACGCTCATCGAGCTCGAGCCCATGGTGCCGGAAGACGTTCCCGGCTAGAACGGTGCCACAGCTGGAGGAGGTGGCAACGATCGAGCTGACCGGCGAACTGAGGCTCGGTCACGGGATCAGCACGTCGATCGGTACGGCCGACGGTGGGCAGGTGGTCCTGCGCCGGCTGGACCTGTCGGTGTCCCGGCCGTGGAGCTGGGAGTGGCTGGCCCAGGCCCTCGACGCCGCCGCGACCACCGAGTCGCCCCATCTCGCCGTCGCCAGGGTGGCGGCGCGCACCCCCGAGACCGCGGTACTGGTGCGCCCCTGGTTCGCCGGCGAGGACATCGCGACGTGGGCAGCCGCCCGGCCTGCGCGCGAGCGGGACGAGCTGTCGCGGGTGATGCGGGAGATCTTCCGCGGGCTGGCCGCCCTGCACCGGCTCGGCCTGGTCCACGGTGGGCTCAAACCCGCGAATATCTGGATGGCGGCCGGCTCCGACCGGGTGCTGCTGCTCGATGCCCTGGTCTCACGCACCCAGCTCGGGCAGCCCCTCGCCGGCGCCGACTCCCGTTATCTGGCGCCCGAGCAGGCCGGTCTGGTGCATCGGACCGTCGGGTTCGCGGCCGACCTCTACGCCGCCGGCTGGATCCTGGTGGAGGCGATCGCCCAGCGCAACGGCACCACCGCGCACCTGCCCGCCGACCTCGCCGCGGGCGGCGGGCAGACGGCCCGGATCCTGCGGCTGCTGCAGACGGTGGGCACGCCGCGGCCGTTGATGCCGCTGTTCCTCAAGCTGCTGGCCCCGCTGCCGGAGGACCGCTACGAGAGCGCCGAGGACGTGCTCGCTGCGATCGAGGTGCACGACACCGGGGAGCTCTACCCCGCCTTGGCGCAGCCGGTCCCCAGCGCCGATCGGGTGGACTTCGAGCCGGAACTGGTGGGCCGACAATCCGAACTGGAAACGCTCCTCGGGTACTCCCGCGACGCGGTGGCCGGCGCCGGCGCGGTGGTCTGTCTGACCGGACAGCCCGGCATGGGCAAGAGCCGGTTGCTGGACACCGTCGCTGCCGACGCCGCTGCGGCGGGGATAACGGTGCTGCGAGGGTCGGCGTTCGACCAAACTGCGCGGCGACCGCTCGGGCTGTTCCGAAGTGCGCTGGAGGACCTGACGGGATCCCCCGAGCCGGCGGAGTCCACCTCGGCCGAGCGGGTACCCGGGAGTGCGATCGCCGCCGCCGCTCGACTGTTCGAGCTGGCCGCCACCTCCGCGCACCCGGTCCTGCTGATCGTGGACGACTGCCAATGGGCCGACGACCTGAGCTGGCAGCTGCTCGCGCGGATCGCGGCGGCGATCTCCGAGCATGCGGGGCATTTGGGCCTGGTCTGTTCGCTGCGGCCGGAGGCGCTGGCACGAGCGCAGGCGTGGGAGCTACCCGACTTACGGACCGTCAGACTGAGCCCGCTGGGCATCGAGGAGTCCCGCGAACTGATCGGCGCGGTGGCCGGGCCGGTGCCGGACGAGCTTGTCGCCTACATCGTCAACCACTCCTTCGGCAATCCGCTGTACACGCTCTCCACGCTGCGCGCACTGATCGACTCCTCGGTGCTGCGCGGTGCGGGCGAGCAGTGGACGGTGGACACCGAACGAATGCAGCGGCTACCGCCGATCGCGGCGCAGCCCGCGGAAGCGTTCGTCGCCGCCCGGATCGCGAACCTGGCGCCGGGGACCCGGCGCGCCGTCGCGCAGGGCGCCGTGCTGGGGCGTCGGTTCTCCGCCGCGATGCTGCAGGCTGCTCTGGGGGTCGACACCGAGGACGCGGTGCACGAGGCCATCGCACGGGGCATCCTGCGCGCGTTGCCGTTCGACAACGGCATCGACCACGGGACCGCCGTCGATCTCGAGTTCACCCACGACCGGCTCCGGGACGCCGCCCTGCGTTCGGTCGGCGAGGACGAGCGGCGGCAACTGCACCAACGCGCGGCGCACCTGTTCGGCGGCGCCGACTACGAGGTCGCCTATCACCTGCACCATTCCGGCGAGGTGGCCGCGGCGCTGGCACCCGCTCTCCGGGCGGCCGAGGCCGCGTTGCGCCAGCACGCCCTCGACGTCGCCGAGACCAACCTGCAGATCGCCGCCGCCGGTGTACTGACCGACCAGGACCGGTTCCGGGTGCACGAGGGTCTCGGGACCGTCCACATGCTCCAGGGCAACTACGACCTGGCAGCGGACCAGTTGGAGGCGGCGTATCGCACCGCGCCGAGCCTGGGCCCTCTCGAGACCGCCCGGGTGGCCACGCTGCGCGGCGAGCTCGCGTTCAAGTCCGGCCGGATCGCCGACGCCGAGGTGTGGACGGGGCACGCGTTGACCGCCCTGCGGCTTCGCCCACCCCGGAGCGCACTGGGCGCGGCCCTGTTGTCGGTGTTCGAGCTCCTGCGCCTGGGCGCAAGTCTGACGATCAATCAGCTGCCATGGCGGCGCCGGCGCGAACGGACCGACGACCGTGCCGCCTTGGCCGCGCAGCTGCACAACCGCCTCGTGTACCAGTGGTGGTTCAGCCGCCATCCGGTCTGGAGCCTGTGGGGCTGCGTCCGTGCGCTGCGGTTCTCCTACGCCAGCGGAGTGGTGCGCGAGCGGTCCCATGCACTGTCGGTGTCCGGGGTCACCACCGCCGCGCTGGCCCCGCCGCTGTGCCGGTTCTCGTTGTGGCTGGAAGCACGCTCGCTCGCGCTGCGCGAAGCCGCACGCGACCAGTGGGGCGTGGCCCAGTCTCTGCACTTCCAGGGCTTCGTGCTGCACGCGGGACGGCGGTACGAAGAGGCCATCGAGGTCTTCGACACGGCCATCACCGCGTTCGACGTGCTCGGCGACCGCTGGGAGCAGATCGCCGCCCGGTGGCAGCAGGCCCTGTGCCTCTACCGGCTGGGCCGGCTGCACGAGGCGGGCGCGCTGGCACGGGAGACGTTCTGGGAGGGCAAGCGCATCGGCGACCAGATCGGCGCCGGCACCGCACTGGCGATCTGGGTGCGATGCCTGCCGGCAGACGTCAGCTCCGAGACCGTGCAGCGTGAGCTCGCGTCGACAGAGTCTCTGGACCTGCACACCCGGACGCTCATGCAGCTCGCCGGCGGCTGGAAGTCGCTGCATCTGGGCGACCTCGACACGGCCGCCCGGGTGTTCCGTGAGACCGATCGAGCGCGCCGCCGGTACGGGTTCCGCAATCACTTCACCGCCCCGATCCCGACATCGCACCTGCAGGCGCTCCGCCTGAAGTGCGACGACGGGTCGACCTGGCCGGGACGGGAGCACCGCCGAGATGTGCGCGCCGTCCGCCGCCAGTTGCGCCGCGCACTGCTGAGCGCCGTCCTCTTCGGCAGCGAACGACCTGCGGTGCTGCGGGAATGGGCGATCCGCTCCTTCACGGCCGGGCGGACCAGACGCGCACGATGGCAGTTGCGGGCGGCGCTGCGCAGCGCCCGTCGCAGTGGCGCCGAGGGCGAGCTGGCTGCCTGCTGCCACGTCGCGGAAGTCGCCCTCGGACCGGCCGCGGCGGATTGGGCGCCGTTGCAGGACCTTCCGCCGTCCGAGCAGGTGTGCAGGCGGCTGCGGCTGCGGGTGGATCGCGGGGTGGTCGAGACGCTCTCGCAACGGGTCATTCCCACGGTTGCCGAATCGTCGCGTCACCAGGCGGTGCTCGCCGCCGCCCGCCGCATCGTCACCTCGGAGGACGTCGGCCAGATCCTCTCGGAGGTCCGCGAGGCAACGGCGGCGATCACCACCGCCGTGCACGTGCGCATCGGACCGGCCGGGGACCCGTCGACCGTCCGGGGCGAGGAGTCGGCGAGCGAGTCGATCAGCACCGAGACCGTGGTCAAACCGATCGTGGTCACCGGGTCCACTCCGCTCGAGGTGGTCGCCGAGTATCCCTTCGGCGAGGCCGCCCAGCACGAGCAGACTGTCGAGGTGCTCGCCGCCCTGGCGGGCGCGGCACTGGAGCGGCTGGCCCTGCGTCGGGAGTCGACCGAACGGATCGTCGAGGTCCAGGAAGCCGAACGCGGGCGGATCGCGCGCGACCTGCACGACGAACTCGGCCAGCTCTTCACCGGGATCATCGAGAGCGCCGGCGCACTGGGCCGGGCCCAGCCGGATGCGAGCGCCGAGGACCGGAACGCCCAGGTGGCGGCGCTGCGCGAGATGGCCCGGGAGGGCATCCGCACCACCCGCACCATGGCCTGGACTCTGCGCCCGGAAGGGCTCGCAGATCTCGGCATCGTGGGCTGCGTGGAACAGCTGGTGGAGGACTGCGCCCGGATGTTCCAGGTCCGCATCGACCTCACCACGAGCGGCCTGACGGAAGCGCTGGAGAAGCCACTCCCGGATGCCGTTCAGACGGCGATGTTCCGCATCATCCAGGAGGCCCTCACCAACGTCGGCCGGCACAGCCGGGCGACCGAGGCCAGCGTCCTGCTGGTGGCCTCCGGCGATCGGCTGCGCGCCGTCGTGGAGGACAACGGCATCGGGTTCGAGCCTCCGGCCGACGGAGCCCGGACCTCGCTCGGCCTGTCGGGCATGCACGAGCGAGCGCGGCTGGTCGGCGGCCGCATCGCGATCGAGTCAGAGCTGGGCACGGGCACAACGGTGATGGCGGAGGTGCCTGTTGACCACGGTTGGCGTGGTGGTCTGTGACGACCACGGGATCGTCCGCTCCGGAATCCGGCGGATGCTGGAGGAGACCGACGACCTTCAGCTGCTCGCGTCGGCGTCAACGGGGAGCGAGCTTCTTGCCGCCGTGAAGCAGTTCCAGCCCGCGCTGGCGGTGATCGACATCGGGCTGCCGGACTGCAGCGGCCTCGACCTCCTCGGCCCCATCGGCAAGGCCTCGCCCACCACCCGGGTCGTCATGCTCAGCACCTACGGCGCCCGGGGGTACATCGAGAAGGCCCGCCTCGGCGGGGCGCGCGGGTACATCACCAAGGAATGCCTGGAGGACGATCTCATCCAGGCGTTGCGCAAAGTGCTGGCCGCCGACGAGTTCGTCGCCTTCCCGCAACCCACCGGACAGGCCGAGGGCCGCGACCGACCATCGGCGATCGACGGTCTGTCCCCTCGAGAGGTCGAAGTACTGAACCTGTTGGTTCTCGGCCTGACGAATCCCGAGATCGCGGAGCGGCTGAGCGTCTCACCGCGAACTGTCGAGAGTCACCGCGCCGGCGTCCAGCGCAAACTCGGCGTCCGAACCAGGGCCGAGCTGGCCAGAGTCGCCCACGAGGCGGGCCTGGTCGAATGGTGAGTTAGCAAGGTCCGAATTCAGCTGAAGATGCGTGCGGGGCAGCGTCGGGCGCCGCCGTGCCGGGCGGGCAGCCGAACCCTGCAATCTGACGATCAGTCGGATTTGCTGTCGACGGCGCCCTGGCAGCTCGCCCTTCACGGCCGGCAGGGCGCTTCGCCGCTCGTCGGACGACGTCGAGGTCGACCGGCAGGACCCGGCCGGCCGGACCGGAGGAACGACACGCTGCTTGGACTTGTGCAGTTGCCGGAAGTAGTCCCTGCAGACGCCTCTCATGACCGCGCCCCACGGCAGCGAGGTCACGGCCTCTACGTGAACATCTCGCGGCAATTGATGCGCTGATGCGATAGCATCATTTACATGAGAACGACCCTTGAACTCGACGACGACGTCGTCGCCGCGGCCCGCGAATTGGCCGCCGCGGAGCGGCGTTCACTCGGCTCGGTCGTGTCCGAGCTGGCGCGAAGGGGCCTGACGCCGGCCCAGGTCGAGTCGGACAACGACCTCCCAGTGATCCGAGTGCCCGCCGGAACCTCGCCGATCACACCCGAGATGGTGCGACGAGCGCTCGACGAGCACTGATGAGCGCCGCGTTGCTGGACGTCAACATGCTGGTCGCGCTGGCCTGGGACTCCCACGTCCACCACGCGCCGGCGCGAGCCTGGTTTGCGGGCCACAGTGCGTCCGGCTGGGCCACCTGCCCCATCACCGAGAGCGGATTCGTCCGGGTCTCGTCGAACCCCAAGGTTCTGCCGGCCGCCATCGGGGTCGAGGCGGCACGCGGCGTCCTGGCGGGGCTCCGAGCAGCCAAGGGCCATCGCTTCTTATCTGACGATGTCTCACTCACCGCGGATGACGTCCCGACGATGACTGGATACCGGCAGGTGACCGACGCGCACCTGTTGACCCTCGTGCGACGGCAAGGCGGACGCCTCGTGACCTTCGACTCCGCGCTGGTCGAACTGGCTGGTGGCCGGGACGTCGAACTCCTGTCCTTGCTCTGAGCCTGAGCAGAAGCGCGGCTGTGTCAGGCGACGCGGTGGAGCCAGGAGCAGCACCGCGACCCGCGGCACTGGGACGACCCGGACCGCTTCGACGTCACGCGCAACGCCCCCGGGCACGTCGGATTCGGAGAGATGCTGACGTCGAACTTCTTGACCACCTTGGCCCCGGAAGCGTCAAGGACCTTGCGGACCTCGCTGCAGGCCTGCTGCATCTCCGGGCTGACAACCGTCGGCCCAGGATCCCCCCCGCGGTCCTTGATCGAGGTGAAGGTCGCCCGGATCCCGTTGAACAGTGGCGTCGCGAGCAGATTCGCCAGAGCTACGCCATGCATCGTCACCGTGCCCATCTTGGGTGCGGCGGTCTGCTCGAACTTCGCGGTGACCTGCTTGATCTTCGGATGGTCGGGGCGACCCCGGCGCACACCAACCCGGTCGGCGTGGGCAGTCGGTCATAGAGGTCGACGAACACCTCGAGATCGGTCGCGGTCAGTAACCGCTGGCCTCGTAAGCAGTCGGCCTGAAGGCACGCCGTAGCTCACACCCGTTCGGGGGCCCACAAGTGGCCAGGAGCTGACCGGGATCGACCAGCCGGCATGTAAACGGCGTCCAGCCAATCCGTAATTTCACCGGATGTGACCGGCGCCACGTAGGGGTTCACTTTGACTGCCGAACCTTGCCGAGGAGTGCCGCTTGAAGATCATGTCGCTGGGCTACCTGCGGGTGGAGTCACCCGACGCGAAGGAGTGGGCCACCTTCGGACCCGAGGTCCTCGGGATGGCGGAGACCGAGGATCCGCTCGGACGCCCGAACGTCGTGTCCCTGAGCAACGACGACCGCCCCGGACGGTTGACGATCGCCGAGGGCCCGGCGAACCGGCTGACCGCCATCGGGTGGGAGCTGGCCAACGCCGACGAGCTGGAGCTCGCCGCGGCGCAACTGGCCTCGGCAGGGGTCGAGGTGCAACGCGCCACCGACGACGAGCGTGTGGCTGCCCGCGTCCGCGACCTGATCTCCTTCACCGATGCGGCAGGATTCCGCCACGAGCTGTTCCAGGGTCAGCTCGCGATGCCCGGCACGTTCCGGCCGGGCCGAGCGATGTCCGGCTTCGTCACCGGCGGCCAGGGGTTGGGCCATGTCGTGCTGGTCGTCCCCGACCTCGAGGCCTCGCTCGACTTCTACCGCCGGGTGCTCGGCTTCCGGGTCAGCGACGAGATCGACACGATGTTCGGGCGGACGGTCTTCTTCCACGTCAACGCCCGCCACCACAGCCTCGCCATCGTGGCCATGCCCGGCATGCGTGGGCTGCACCACCTGATGGTGCAGGTCGGGTCCCTCGACGACGTCGGCGTCGCGCACGACATGTGCGCCGACCGGGGCATCCCTCTCGCGATGACCCTGGGGCGCCACACCAACGACCGGATGTTCAGCTTCTACGTCCGTACCCCGAGCGGGTTCGAGGTCGAGTACGGCTGGGGTGCCGAGACCATCGACAACGAGACCGAGTGGGTGGCCACCCACATGGTGGACATGAGCATCTGGGGCCACCGCCCCGGCGACGCCGGGCCGCCCGGATGCATCGAGCCGGTGGCTCCGTGACCGTCCCGACCCAGGTCGGCACCGAGCTGCACCTCGAGGCTGCCCGGCGCCTGCAGCAGGCCACGCTGGACCGCGTGCCCTGCGCGCCGATCCGTGATCTGGTCACGACCGACGACCCCGAGGCCCAGGTGGCCTTCGGCTATGCGGTGCAGCGTCTGCTCACGCAAGCCGCCTGCGAGTCCGGACGTCGGATCGTCGGAGCGAAGATCGGGCTGACCTCCGAGGCGGTCCAGAAGCAACTGGGCGTGGACCAACCCGACACCGGTGTGCTGTTCGCCGACATGGCGCGGACCGAGGACCAGGTGATCGACCTCGGGGACGTCCTGCAACCCAAGATCGAGGCCGAGGTGGCCTTCACGCTGCGCGCCGACCTCGACGGACCTGACCTGACGCTGGATCAGGTACGGGACGCAGTGGGAACTGCGGTCGCCTCGTTCGAGATCGTCGGCAGCCGGATCGCGAACTGGGACATCCGGCTGATCGACACCGTGGCGGACAACGCCTCCAGCGGACTGTACGTCCTGGGCAGTGACCCACGACCGCTGAGCGAACTCGACCTTCCCGCCGTCGTGATGAGCATGTCCGCCGACGGCGAGGTCGTCTCGCGGGGCATCGGCGCAGCGTGTCTCGGCGATCCCTGTGTGGCGTTGCTCTGGCTCGCCCGCACCGCCCAGGAGTCCGGTTCTCCCTTGCGCGCAGGGGATGTCGTGCTGTCCGGGGCACTCGGTCCCATGGTGCCGGTCTCGCCGAACACCACCTACACCGCGACGATCGAGGGCTTGGGCACCGTACGCGCGACCTTCGGCCCGGCCCTATGACCAAGGTCGCCGTCATCGGTTCCGGCAACATCGGGACCGATTTGATGATCAAGGTGATCCGGCTGTCGGGGTCGCTCGAGATGGCCGCCCTCGTCGGAATCGACCCCGACTCGGACGGACTCGCGCGGGCGGCGCGTCTGGGCGTTCCCACATCGGCGAACGGCCTCGAGGGCCTGCTCGCGATGGACCCTGGCCACGAGATCACGGTGATCTTCGATGCGACCTCGGCGAAGGCCCACATCGCCAACGCCGAACGGCTCCGCGCGGCCGGCCACCCAGCACGGCTGATCGACCTCACGCCGGCGGCGATCGGGCCCTACGTGGTGCCGGTGGTCAATCTCGAGGAGAACCTCGGCGCGCCGATCCTGAACATGGTCACCTGCGGCGGGCAGGCCACGATCCCGATGGTCGCCGCGGTGTCGGCAGTGACTCCGGTCTGTTACGGCGAGATCGTCGCGTCGATCGCCTCGCGATCTGCCGGCCCCGGCACCCGGGCCAACATCGACGAGTTCACCGAGACGACCGCGGCCGCCATCGAGCAGGTAGGCGGCGCCGCGCGCGGCAAGGCGATCATCGTGCTCAACCCCGCGGACCCGCCGCTGATCATGCGGGACACCGTCCTGTGTCTCGCCGCGGACGCGGACCACGAGGCCATCCGGGCCTCCGTCGTGGAGATGGTGGCGCGGGTCGCGGAGTACGTGCCCGGTTACCGGCTCAAGCAGGACGTGCAGATCACCAAGGTCGACCCCGACGAACCGCTGCACACGCTGATCGGCGAGAACGTCCCGCGTCCGGAGATCAAGGTCTCCATCTTCCTGGAGGTCGAGGGCGCGGCGCACTACCTGCCCGCCTACGCAGGGAATCTGGACATCATGACGTCCGCGGCGTTGCGCACCGCGGAGCGGATCGTGGCGGTGTCGGCGTGACCCGGCTGTACATCCAGGACGTGACCCTGCGGGACGGCATGCACGCCCTGCGGCACCGGATCGCTCCCGAGAAGCTCGCCGAGATCGCCGCCGCCCTCGACGCCGCGGGCGTGGACGCGATCGAGGTTGCCCATGGCGACGGCCTGGCCGGTGGCAGCCTGACCTACGGGCCGGGCAGTCACTCGGACTGGGATTGGATCTCGCACGCGGCCGCGGCGGTGCAGAACGCGCGGCTCACCACTTTGCTGCTGCCCGGTATCGGCACGATCCGGCACCTGGAACGTGCCTTCGACCTCGGTGTGCGTTCGGTGCGCGTCGCCACCCACTGCACCGAGGCCGACGTCGCACCGCAGCACGTGGCCCGTGCCCGCGAACTGGGTATGGACGTCGCCGGTTTTCTGATGATGAGTCATATGACACCCGCCGCGGAACTGGCCAAGCAGGCCAAGATCATGGAGCAGGCCGGCGCGCACTGCGTCTACGTCACCGACTCCGGCGGCCGACTCACCATGGACGGCGTCCGCGAGCGGGTCCGGGCCTACCGCGACGCGCTGGATCCGTCGACAGAGATCGGAATCCACGCCCACCAGAACCTCTCCCTCGCCGTGGCCAACTCCGTGGCCGCCGTGGAGGAGGGCGCGACCAGGGTGGACGCCTCGCTGTGCGGCCTCGGCGCAGGCGCCGGCAACTGCCCGATCGAGCCCTTCGTCGCGGTGGCGAACCTGCAGGGCTGGGCGCACAATTGCAACCTGTTCGCGCTCCAGGACGCCGCCGACGACCTGGTGCGCCCTCTCCAGGATCGCCCGGTCCAGGTCGACCGGGAAACCCTGACCCTCGGCTACGCCGGGGTGTACTCCAGCTTCCTTCGGCACGCCGAACGGGCGGCCAAGGAGCACGACCTCGACACCCGGGCGATCCTGCTCGAGATCGGTCGCCGGGGAATGGTCGGTGGCCAGGAGGACCTGATCGTCGACGTCGCCCTCGACCTCGTGGCCGCGCGTGCCGGCACGTCTTATCTGCCTTCGATCGAAAGGACACGACGATGATGAACAGAAGCAGACGGGGTGGGGTCGTGGCCTTCCCTATCGCCGTCAGCTTGGCGCTGGTGCTGGCTGCGTGCGGTAGCGGCAACGACGGGGACGCCACCGTGGCCGAACAACCCGCGGCAGCGGTTGCTGCCGATCCCGACACAGACCCGAACACCGACGCGGCTCCTGCCCGCGACGCCGCGCCGACCGATGCGGCTCCCGCCGCCACGACGACGGCCAAGGTTTCGAAGGACCCGAAGGCCGTCAAGGCCCCGCAGGCTGTCAAGGACGCCAAGGCCGCGGTGCCGGCGGCGAAGGTACCCACGACCACGGGGAACAAGAGCAGCAAGGCAGTGAGCGCACTCCCGGACCAGGGCGGCTCGACCGTGCGCCCCGTCGACAACGCCACGCAGGCGGCCGCGAATGCAAAAATTGCCGCGGCCAAGAACGGTGTCACCGATGTGGGCATCACCAAGAACGCGATCAAGACCGGTTCCATCAACATGCACGGCATGGCGCTGGGCAACGTGGTGATCGCCCCGATCGCGCGCGGCCTGGTCGCAGCATTCGCGTCGATCAACGACCGCGGCGGTGTGCTCGGTCGGCGCCTGTCCATCGTCGACTGTGACGACGGCCCCGGCGAGGTCTCCCGCGCGAAGGCGTGCATCAAGAAGATGGTCGGCAACGACAAGATCTTCGCGCTCATCGGTGGCGCGTCCTGGGCCACCGGCTCGATCCACGACGACCTCAAGCAGTACGACCTGCCCTACGTCGGAACGTGGGGTTACTCGCAGACCGAGTGGCAGGACCCGTACATGTTCCCCACTCACATGTCGATGATTCACGAGGCGATGGCGGGCGCCCACTGGGTGAAGAACGTCATCAAGCCCAAGACCTACGGACTGATCTGCCTGACCTCACCGGAGATGCAACTGGCGTGCAAGGAGGTCTCGAAGGTTCTGGACGCGTCGGGCGCGAAGTTGGTCAAGAAGGCCGACGTCTCCATCTCCGAGACCTCGATGTCGCCTTACGTCCTGGCCATGCGCGCTGCCAACCCGGATCACATCGTCCACTACGTCATCAACCCCGCGACCATCGCGAAGTTCTTCGTCGAGTCGGCGCAGCAGAACTACTACCCGCCCAAGGGAATCTCGGGCAACCACCTCGCCGGCGAGATCGTGGGTTCGCTGATCGGCGAGTGGCCGCAGGGTCGCTACTGGACCAACACCACCTACAAGCTG
Organism: uncultured Actinomycetota bacterium; assembly: GCA_963703165.1. Taxonomy (GTDB): domain Bacteria; phylum Actinomycetota; class Actinomycetes; order Sporichthyales; family Sporichthyaceae; genus JBQTKD01. The sequence continues at coordinate 3,556,215 of OY969798.1, read as the reverse complement.
TGGGGCAACGAGTTCATGGCCACCATGAACAAGTACGCCCGCGCCAACCGCGGCCAGAATCACCACATCGTGCAGGCCGGCTACACCGGAGCCAATGTCTTCGCCCTCGCCGCGAAGGCCGTCGGTCCGAACCTGACCCGGGATCGGTTGATGGCGCAGCTCGCCAACGGCGACGTCTACGCCTCCGACGCCTCGATGGACCAGCGGTTCTCCTACGCGCAGTCCGAGCGCACCGGCACCGACTGGAGCCACGACAACGGGCAGGGCCGGGAGTTCATGTACAAGTACACGTCCTCGAACACCATCGCCAACCCCGACGGTTCGCCCACCGGCTTCGAACCGGATCCGGACCAGTTCATCGTCCACACCCACAAGTAACCACACCCGATCACCGAGCGCCGGACGTGTCCACCTGGCACGTCCGGCGCTCGTCTCCGGGCGGGTGCTTCACACACCAGAGTGCCGCTGCACTCGCCACCGGCGGGCCCATCCGACGAGTGGAGCGGCACTGCGGCGAGTGAAGCGCGGGTTCTGTGACGACGCGGGCGCGACGAGTCGGCCGCGGCGCCCCGATACCGTGCGCCCATGGGTGTGACGCGAATTGTTCCGAACCTGCCCGTGGCGGACGTGAGCCGGGCCAATGATCTCTACGCGGGCCTGTTCGGGCTGCGCGTCGGTATGGACCTCGGCTGGGTGGGAAATCTGGCTCCCGCGGAATCCCCCACCGTGCAGTTGCAGGTCATGACCGACGACGCGACCGCGCCGTGTCGCCCGGCCGTCAGTGTCGGGGTCGCGACACCGGACGAGGTGGGCGCGGTCCACGCCCGTGTGCTCGCGGCGGGGTTGGAGATCGTGCACCCGTTGGTCGACGAGGACTGGGGCGTTCGTCGGTTCTTCTTCCGCGACCCGGATGGCAACGTCGTCAACGTCGTCGCCAACCGCTGAGGGAAATCGGGAACTTCCGGACATTCGCCGCGTATCGTCGGTCTGACATGGCATCAGATTGAACCGTTCCTGGGCGCACGATCACAATCGATGCAAACTCGCTCCGGGAGAGGCGCACCCGCCGTTAGCTTCGTGGGATGTCGTCGACCGTGCGGACCTGGGCGGGCGTTGCGGTGTTCGCCGTGGCGCTGGGTACTGCTGCGCCGGCGGCGGCCATCTCGACGGCCGACCCGGCGGCGCCGACGCGGTCCACGATCGGTGGCCAGCGCATGGCCGAGACCGGTGTGATCGCCGCGCCCGGCACGGCTGCGCTCCCGGACATCAGCGCGGCCGGGTGGGTCGTCGCCGACGCGGCCACCGGCCAGATCCTCGCCGCCCGTGACCCGCACCGGGCCCTGCGCCCGGCCAGCACGTTGAAGACGCTGCTCGCCCTGACGATGGCGCCGCGCGTGGACAAGAACAGCACCTACACCGCGGACTGGGAGGACGCCAACCAGGAGGGCACACGGGTCGGTCTCTGGCCCGGTCACTCCTACCGCATCGACGACCTCTGGTACTCGCTCCTCCTGAAGTCCGGCAACGACGCCGCCACCGGCCTCGCCAAGGCCGGCGCGGGCACCCTCGAGCAGGGCATCGCGATGATGCAGGCCGAGGCCCGACGCCTGCAGGCCAACGACACCACCGTCGTGAACCCGAGCGGCCTCGACGCCGACGGGCAGTTCGCATCCGCCTACGACCTCGCCCTGTGGGGCCGAGCGGCACTGAAACGCGGCGACCTGCGCCACTACATGACGAGCATCCGGCACAACTTCCAGGCCCTGTCGGTGCCCGAGGAGTCGTCCTTCGGCAACGAGCGCCGGTACGTCCACACCGAGAACCGCCTTGTGCGCGCCGGGTTCCCCGGGGCGATCGGGGTCAAGATGGGCTACACGACCAAGGCGCAGAACACGATGATCGCCGCGGCCGAACGCGACGGGCGCACAATCCTGGCCACGCTGATGCTCACCCCCGGCGGACGGATCACCACCGACGCGAGTGCGCTCGTCGAGTGGGGTTTCGCCAACGCGGGACGGGCGGAGCCGGTCGGCGCGTTGGTCGACCCGATCAGCGTCGCCAACGTCACCGACCTCGACGCGGCACCGATCACCACCAGCGCCGATGCCTTGCTCCATGACTCCGACGAGGGCGGCTCGCTGCTCTCCGGCGAGTCGTTCGCCGGCGGGCAGTTGCTGCTCTTGGTCGCTTCCGCCATCGGCGCGGCCGCCGTGGTGACGCTCGGCCTCGTGCTGGGTCGCCGGCGTCGACGCCCCACCCGCCTGGTGGCCAAGGCCTGAACGTCAGCGGCGTTCGGGCACCCTCGGGTGCCGGATGCGGCGCCGGCCGGGGTCCTTCGCCCCCCACTGGTCGTGACGCTGCAGCTCGACCCGGCCGCACAACGCCGTTTCGACGCCGAGCGCACGGCCCTGTTCCCTCCCGGTCGCACCCAGGTCGGTGCATATCTGACGCTGTTTCACGCCATCCCCGCCGAGCACCTGCCGGACGTCCTGGACGCGGTCGAAGCCGAGCGCGAAGCACCCCCGCTCACCGTGGCGGTGGTCGGCCTGCGCAACCTCGGTCGTGGAGTTGCCTACGAGCTGACGTGCCCCGAGCTGACCCGCCTACGGGAGCGGCTCGCGCAACTCTGGTGGTCAGACCTGACCCCGCAGACCGTCAACCGTTCCGCCCGCACGTCACCGTGCAGAACAAGGCCGACGCCGCCACCGCGAGGGCCACCCGCTGGCTTCGCTGACAACGTCGTTCGTCCCGTTCGAGGTCACAGGTCTCGGGCTCGAACTGTGGCGCTACGTCGGCGGCCCATGGGAACCGGTGCGGACGGTCTCGTTCCGCGGCTAGCCATTCAGCGGTCGGAGCTCGCGGGCCGGTCGACGGACTCCGGCTCTGCCTCACGGAGCAGCCAGGGCCGGGCCTGCCGTTCGAGGCGGGGCAGGATCAGCCACGTGAGCAGGGCGGTCAACACCGCGGAGCTGACCGCCAACTCCACGAGATAAGGCAGCGTGAGCGGCAGCAGCGCCAACGCACCCGCGATGACCAACAACGTCGGGTAGACCGCCGACCACGACAGGACGAACATCTTCCACCCGGCGGACGAGTCCTTGCTCGGGACGGCGAACCACGTGTCGCGGCCGCCGGCGGTGCTGTGGTGCTCGTCGGACAGCTCGTCACCTCGGCGCAGCAATTCGCGGCGACGCTCGGAGCGTTCCCACTCGAGCAGGTTAGCCCGCGAGTCGAACTGGAACACGAGGTGGTTCACGCCCTCGCCGTCGTGCAGGCGGATGCTGGCCAGGTGTCCTGGTGAGTGCGAGACCGCGGTGTCGACCTCATCGGCCCATGCGGCGAAGTCCGCTTCCCGCCCCGGATGCACGACGCGGGTGACAAGCACGGTCACGGCGTCGTCGTCGTCGTCGGTCATGGTCGTCCGGCTACCCGGGATCCCCGTGCCGACTCGCCCCAGGTCGTGGGGAAGACCGCCCGTCCGGCGGTTCTCCCTCCGGCGGCCGTGTCCCGGCATAGCATCGAGGAGGTGCCCCGGTGGCGGAGGAGGCCCGTGATGGCGGAGATCCAGCCCCACGATGCAACACGTGCCGAGCGGTCGGACGTGTTCGGCCCGCGCTCGCTGCAGTGGGACCTCACCGGACAACGCCTCTACATCGGGACCACCGGTAGCGCCTTCGTCCTGCAGGTCATGCATCCGACGATCGGCACCGTCGTCAACCAACGGTCGAGCTTCCGCAGCGATCCCTGGGGTCGCGCCGCGCGCAGTTTCGCCTCCGTCCAGACCTGGGTGTACGGCGGGCAGGCCGCTATCGACGAGGGCGACCGGCTACGCGCCATGCATCGGGACCTGTCCGCCATCGACGAGGAAGGTCGCCGCCACCACGCGCTGACGGCGGAGCCCTGGGCGTGGGTGCCGCTGACGGCCTTTCACGCCGTCACCATGTACTCCCGTTACTTCATGCCCCGCCCGCTCACTGACGTTCAGCTCGTGCGGATCTACGGCGAAATCCTGCAGATGTGCCGCAACCTCCACGTGCGGGAGGACCTGCTGCCCCCGACGCCGGCGGCGTTCTGGGCGTACTACGACGCGATGATCGAGAAGACGTTGGTGGATCACCCGACGGCTCACGAGGTCCTCGCACTGGCCGCCCGCACTCCGGCTCCCCCGGTGCTTCCCGCCCCGCTGCGCCGACTCTGGTCTCCCGCGGGCATGGCCCACGGCGAGTTCAACCGCCTGGTGATGGTCGGCACCCTGCCGCCCGCCGCGCGCGACAAGCTCGGCCTGTCGTGGAGCACCTTCGACGAACGCCGACTGCGCGCCGTGGGCGCGGCCGCCGGACGTCTCAACGCCGCGTTGCCCGAGCGGGTCAAGTACCTGCCGATCGCCTACGAGGCGCGGCGTGCGGCCCGCGCCACGGAAAGGTTTGAACGGGCCCTGGCGACCCGCCCGATCTAGCGCGCGTCCACGCGTCCCGGGATCCCGGGGCCGAGAGCTCGACGCCGCAGGATGCGATCTTGTTCGCCCACGAGCCGGCGGTCAGCCATGAGCCGCCCACTGGGACCGGTCCGGGCCGCGCCCGGACGATCACCCCGGGCTCACGGGGTTGGGCCTGTAGGCCTCGGTCCGGCTGCGCGCAGTTCCACCGTGACGCACATCCCGCCGGCGGGGCGGGGCGTCAGGGTGAGGGTGCCGTCGTGTGCCCTGACGATGCTGTCGACGATCGCCAGGCCGAGCCCGACGCCGGCGTCGTCGATGCGGATGCGCTCGGCGCCGCGTTGGAACGGCTCGACGAGTGTGGCCACCACCTCGGGCGTGAGTACGTCGCCGGTGTTCTCGATGGTGAGCACCACAGTCCCGGGGTGAACGCTCGTCGTGGTCCACACGGCGCCGCGCTCGGGCAGGTTGTGGACGATCGCGTTGTGCACCAGGTTCGTCGTCATCTGCAGCAGCAGCGCGGCGGAGCCGGCGGCGAGGGCGACGTCGCCGGACGTCTCGACGGTGACACCGCGCTTCTCCGCGAGCGGGAGCAGCGTCTCGGTGGATTCCTCCACGGCCAGGGACAGGTCGACGTGCTCCCGGGTGAAGGAACCCCGGTCCGTGCGGCTGAGCACCAGCAAGGCCTCGGTCAGGTCGATCGCGCGGGTGTTGACGGCCCGGAGGCGGTCGAGGAGTTCGTCGACGTCGAGGTTCGGATCGCGGCGGGCGACGTCGAGCATCGTCTGCGTGGTCGCCAGCGGGGTGCGCAGTTCGTGGGAGGCGTTGGCCGCGAATCGTTGTTGCTCGGCGACGTGCGACTCGAGCCGGCCGAGCATGGCGTCGAAGGCGTCGGCCAGTTCCCGGAACTCGTCGTTGCGGCCCTCCAACGCGACCCGATGCGAGAGGGAACCGCTCGACGCCGTGCGGGCAACATCGGTGAGGCGGGTCAGCGGGGCCAGCATCCGGCCGGAAAGAATCCACCCACCGACGAGGCTGAACGCGAGCAGGAACACCATCACCGCGGCCGCCCGCGGAGCGAAGACGCGCAGGAGTCGCGATCTGATCGGGAAAACGCCGTCGGTGAAGGTCGGGTCGGTGGTGACGACGAGCGCACGGTCGGGGACGTAACGCAGGAGGAACCACCACACGGCGGCGAGCAGCAAGGTCCCGGCGAGCATGAGGAACCCGGCGAAGCTGAGGGTGAGTTTGAGGCGAACGCTCAGACCGGGCTGCCTATCCACCGTTGCTCCTGAGTCGATGCGGTACCCGGCGACGGTGGCGATGATCTCGGGTTCGCGTTCGCAGGCCTGCTGCCGGCGGTCCGCGCCTCGCCGATGCCGCCGACCGTCGCGCTCCGAACGGTGTAGCTCAGGCTGGGCGGGCCGCCTCCAGCAGCGCGGCCCGCCGGCAACCCCACGACAGCGCGATGACCCAGCCGCCGAACGCGAACAGTGGGATCCAGTACGGGATCACGTGCTCGTAGGAGAAGACTCCGTCCTTGAAGAACACCAGCAGGATGCCGGGGACGAACAGCACGCCCGCCCAGACGCCGAGGAAGCCGAGCCACCGCGGGAACGGTGCGTCGGGTCGGGAGTCGGAGAGGATCGCGATCCCGGCGGAGATCGCCTGGGTCGCCGGGGCGACCACGGTGAAGAGCAGGCAGAACCACGCCAGGTCGTGCATGACCTGCGTGGTGTCCGGATCGCGGTCCGGGCGGAAGGAAGCGACGCCGAGCACGGTGAAGGTCATGATCAGCGCGACGTAGGTGACCGCGCCGGAGATGGCCTGCAGGGCAGCCAGGACGGGGCGCTTGCCCTCCCCCTCCTTCAACTGCACCCACGCCACGGCGATGAGCGCACCCCAGCCCGCCGTCGACAGGACGCCGAGGACGGCGCCGGTCCGGATTCGGTCGGTGTTGCCCTGGTACCACGCCGCGATCTGCTCGGCGGAGTCCCCGGCAGCCGGTGCGGGGAGCAGGTCAGCGGTGATGAGCGCGACGAGCGTCAGGCTGATCCCGATGAAGCCTGCCCACGCGCATGCGGTCTGAGCTCTCGTGTTCATTCCCGGAACCCGCATTCATCGAGGGCGCGGTCGTCGGCCCGACCGTCATGCCGAAGTACGGCGCATCCTCGCAAAGCTCAGATCGTTCGCGTGCACCGGCTGCGGTCCGCTGCACTCGTCGGCATGCTGCGCCGCCCGCCAGTGATCGCTGCGCCTGACGGGTGGAGCGCCAACGCAACGAGTGAAGCGAGGATCTGCAGCGTCCTCCTTCAGCGATCAACCAGAACAACGATCGCAGCGAGCCCGGTCAGGAGGGCGCCGGCGAGGCGAACCCGATCCAGCAGGAGTAGGCGCGCCATCGCGTCCTCCGTCCTGCGCACGGCGAGACGCGCATGGAGGCGTCCGGCCCTCCCCCGTTGCACTCGACCGGCGACTGGAACCAACCGGCTCTATCGTTTCACAAACGTTGCATCGCCGGTACGTTGCAAGCGCGTCTTGCAGGAGGCGGCACACTGGCGCCATGGGAGTGCGGTGGAGCCGAAGCTTGCGGTCAGTCCTCGCCGAGAAGCAGACGGCGCCGCTGAGTTACCCCGAGCGCGGCGCCACCGCCGGCCCCTTGCCCGCAGGCTACGGCCACCTACGCCGTCGGACCCACATCGGCAGCGGGCCCGGCGCCCTGGAGCGCGCCGCTGACGCCCTGCACCATTGGCGGATGCATCGCGGGGCCGGGCTGATCGTGGCCGCCGACGGACCGGCCGAGGTCGGGCGGACCGTGGTCCTCGGCCTCGGAAGGCCGTTGAGTCTGGTTCTCCCGTGCCGGGTGGTGTGGACGCTCGACGAGGAGCACCGCCGAGGCTTCGCCTACGGAACTCTGCCCGATCATCCGGAATGCGGCGAGGAATCCTTCGTCGTCGAACGCGACAGCGACGGTCTGATCTGGCTGAACGTCACGGCGTTCAGCAGGCCCGTCGGCCGCGTCGTCCGGCTGGGCGGCCCCGCCAACCTCGCCGCTCAGAAGTTCTTCGTGCGCCGCTACGCACGAGCACTCGCCCGTGCCGCAGCACCGGAGGACGGCTCCTTCCCTCAGACCGCGGCGGAGTGACCCGGAGACTCACGGCAGGCCGGTGACAGCGTCCGCGATGTCGGCCCGCGCGGTGCGGAAGCTGTTGGCCGCGTGGTCGGGATCGGGGTACCCGAACGAGACCGCGCAGACGATGTCCCGGTCGGCCGGGATGCCCAGGTGCTCGTGGACGACATCGGAGTACATCGCGATCGCTGCCTGGGCGATCGAGGCCAGTCCCAGACTGCGCGCGGCTGTCAGCAGCGTGGCGACGTAGCCGCCGCAGTCCACCGCGCCGTAGGTGCCCAGCGAGGTGGGCGTACTGATGACGGCGACATGCGGGGCACCGAAGAAGCGGAAGTTCTCCAGCATCTGCCGGGTCCTGCCCTCGCGATCGTCGCGGGCCACGCCGACCGCTTCGTAGAGGCCGAACCCCGAGGCGCGACGACGGTCCAGGTAGACCCCTTCATAGGCGGCGGGTCCCGGGATGTCGAACACCTCGCTTCCCGCCGCAACCCGCCCGGTGAGCACCTTCGCGAAGGCCGCGGTCCGATCGCCGCTGGTCAGATGGACCTGCCAGGCCTGGGAGTTGCACCACGACGCGGCGCGCTGCGCCATCTCGAACAGGCGCCGGACGGTCTCGTCGGGAACCTCGTGGGGAAGGAAGCCCCGGCAACTGAAGCGGCCCTCGAGGATCCTGGCGAGAACCGCTGCGTCCGCGTCGGTCACGTCGTCTCTCCCGCTCATCCGGCCCGTTCGTCGTAGGGCTACATCATCCCCGACCGAGCTGAATCGCCTGCGGGCCCGAATGATTCGCGAGTGCGGCGCCGGGAGAGGTCGACTTCACCTGACCCGCGGGCGGCACGTTCCGTACAGTCGTGGGGAGCGCGCGAAAGGGGTCGGGGATGCACTGCCAGGAACCGGCCGACGACCTTGCCCTGTGGCGCCTCGAGCAGACGCATCCGTCCCGGCAGCGAGCCCGCCGGATCCAGGTCACCGCCTTCGGGCTGGCGGCGTTGATCGGCACCGCCACCACGGTGGGGGCGATCGTGGCGGGCGTGGCGGTCTTCGAGTCCTCCCGGACCGCCGACCGCGAGGTCGTGGCCACGACGGCGGCCGAGGCCCACGTGCGTCCGCGTGACCTCCCCGGCGACCGGGTGCGCTGGGCGGCTCCGGTCACCTGGACCGACTCCTCCGGCGCGGTGCACCGAGGAACGGTGGACGTCGCGTACCAGCTGCCCGCCGGAGCACCCGTCCCTGTGGGCCTTGCCTCCGACGGATCGCTGCGCAAGCAACCCGTCCCGATCGGCGAAGCTGCCCTGCGCGGTTTCCTGACCGTCACGGTCATCGGTGCGGCCGGCGCACTCGTCGTCCGAGGAATCGTCCCCTCGGCGAGGCGCAGAGCTGAGGACGCCCGGATCCACTCGTGGGAACGCTCCTGGGCGGACCTCAACCGGAGACCGCGCGCCCTCGACGCCTGACGGCCGCCTCCTGTGCGTACTCGCTGATCCGGCGTCACATTCCTTGCAGTACGGGCGTGGATCTTGGTGGTGGGTGTTCATGCCCCAGCCACGGACCGGAAACCGCCCTCGTCTATGGTCACTGTGACGAGCCGGCGACGCCAAGAGGAATGCGCGGGCTTCGATTGATCTGCAGGGGGTTCGCGTCCGGCACGTCCGGGCGCATGGGTCGCTCAGGCGACCGCGGCGGGCAAGGGGCCCGCCCGACAAGGGTCGGTGCCCGGGTCGTCAGTGCTGACGACGCCGAGGAGCGCCGACCGACACAGCAGTTCCTGCTCCAAGGAAATCCAATGAGCGATGTCGCACGCACCTATCCGACTGCCTCGCACGTGTTCGCCCTGGCCCCCGCGGCCGCGGCGGAGGCGTTCGACGTGATGATCCTCGACCCGGCGTTGGCGCTCCGCCTGACACCCGCCGGGGCCATGACCCGCTCCCCGTACGCGGGGTACCGGCCGCTGCGGGCACTCCCGGCGACCTTGCACCTGCCGGGCAGGGGTGCCCGCACTCTTCCGGTGACGCTCGAACTTCTGCCCTGGTCCGACGGCCGGACGGAACTCACGATCTGGAGCAAGAAGCGCCCAGGGCTGTTCGTGCACCACAGCGTCGCCGCCTACCTGCACGCGACCCGCGAATCGTTGACCACGCTGGCCGAGTTGCTGACCAGCGACCTGGTGATCGCCGACCGGTCGCGGCACGCAGGTGCGCTCCCCGCGGCACGGGACCGGAGGCTCGCCGCGATCGGCGACTGACCGACCCGAGGCCCCGCTTCACGCGTCAGCGTGCAGTGGGGCCCGTCGGTCCGCGGTCACCTGTTCGGCGCGAAGGTGTCGCACTGGTCGATCGCGCCCGAGGTGCGCCCGGTCATGAACCATTGCTTGCGCTGCTCCGCGCTGCCGTGGGTCCAGGATTCCGGGTCCACCCGTCCGCCGCTGCGTTGCTGGATGCGGTCGTCTCCGACGGCCGCGGCGGCGGATTGCGCCTCGATGATCTCCGCCTCGTCCACCGAGACATTGCCCGCGTCGTCGGCGAGCTTGCTCCATATTCCGGCGTAGCAGTCCGCCTGCAGTTCGAGCGCCACGGACAGCGCGTTCTCCCGATCCGGTGCCGACCGCTGCGCCGCGCGCATCTGACGCTCGGTGCCCAACAGGGTCTGCAGGTGATGGCCCGCCTCGTGGGCGAGGATGTAGGCCTGCGCGTAGCGACCTTGCGCGTCGAGTTTGCGTTGCAGTTGATCGAGGAAGCCGATGTCGAGATAGATCGACCGGTCGCCGGGGCAGTAGAACGGCCCCACCTCCGAGGACGCGGACCCGCAGGCGGTGGACACAGCCTGGGTGAAGAAGGTCAACGCCGGGCGCTCGTAGGTCTTCTCGGTCCGCGCGAACTCCGCCGCCCACACCTCGTCGATCTCGTTGTAGACCTTGACCAGGAAGCAGTCGTCGTGGGCCTCGATGGCCCCCTCGGTGTTGCATCGGGTCTTCAGGTCGTCGCCCCGCGAAGCCTCGCCCTGCACCCTGCCGTCGGGCGGGAACAACGCAGTCGGGTCGATCCCGCCACCACCACCGAGCACGCTGATCAGCAGGTAGACGACCAACCCGGCGATCCCCAGGCCGCCGCCACCGATGGCGACGGGTCCCCGCATCCCTCGCTTGTCGGAGACACCGGAGGTGTCGACCGAGCTGTTGTCGAAGCGGATTCCCACAGGTGGTGTCCTTCGGCAGAAGGGAACTGCGTCGCTTGCGTTTACCCGCTCCGCTCCGCGTGAACCCGACGTCCTACGTGCACAGCACCTGCCGCATGGCCTCCAGGGCTGCGGCGTCCACCCCGCCCGAGGCCCAGTAGGCCGCCACCGTGCCGTGCTCGGCGATCAAGTGGTCCAGCACCGTCTCGATGTGGCGCTCCAGCGCGAGCAGGTTTCCCAGCGCCTCCTGCGAGATGTCGTGGGCCGGGCCCAGGGCACCCTGCATCCATCGCGCCACCTGGCCCAGATCCCAGGCGTCGGCCGAGCGCGCATAGTCGGCGACCACCACCTCCCGCGGGACGCCGAGCGCCAGCAGCAAGACAGCGATGAAGACACCGGTGCGGTCCTGCCCGGCGGCGCAGTGGATGAGCACCGGGACCTGCGCTGCGCCGACCCGGTCGGCGACCTCCCGGAGGCACCTGCTCGGAAGGGCGTCCAGGATCTCCACGTAGATCTCGGTCATGTAGGTCAGGGCGAAGTCGGGGTCGGTGCCCATCCGGACCATGAGTTCCGGAGAACCGACCCGGTACGCCGGTAGTAGCGGGACCGACAGCGTCTCGGGCACCTCGGCGCCGAGCCATCGACCGGCGACCGCCTCGGCCTCCGCGTCGGTCCGCAGGTCGATCACCAGGCGGACGTCCGCCAGCAGTCGTAGCGCCGGCTCGTCGAGCACAGCCAGGGACTCGCTCCGGAACAACACCCCCGGACGGAGGCGACCGCCGTCGGCCGTGGGCAGACCCCCCAGGTCCCGGACGTTGTACAACCTCGCGCCGTCGGTCACCGGGACATTCTCCGACACTCCAGATCGAAGAATTGCTCACCATCGCAGCGAGCCGCACATCGCTTGTGAACAACGATCCGGTAATGCCCTGGCGTAGCTCCCACATGATCCCTACCGAGTGACGCAACGTAGACCCCGACGACTTGCCACATGGCGCCCCGAGCGGGCGCGACAGGGGTGGAAACAGACATGACGGTGCATCACCACGCAAATCGCCGCCGTACGCCGGGCAAGAGCGCCATGGCGGTGCTCGTGGCCGCCGCGGTGGCCCTCCCGTTGGCCGCGTGCGGCAGCAAGGCCGACGCCGACGTCGCCGGTCCCGGGCCCGCCTCGGACGCCACCTCGGCGCCCGTCGTGACGACGGAGCCCTCGGCGTCCGCCGCGCCCGTCGACAACGCCGCGCCGGGGATCGTCAGCAAGGGTCAGTACGTGCGCGCCGCGCACATGCAGCACTTCGAGTGGGCCAACCCGAAGGTCAAAGACCAGATCATTCAGATGATCAAGGACAAGAAGATCGACACCATCCAGCTCGACATCAAGGACGAGGACGGCATCGTCGGCTACTCGTCCCAGGTGCCGCTGGCGGTCCAGGCCGGCGTGACCAGGCCCTACTACGACGCCAAGGCCGCAGTGGACGAGATCCACGCCCTCGGCGCCAAGGTGATCGGACGCATCGTCGCCTTCCGCGACCCGCGCCTGGGCAAGTGGGCGCTGGGCCAGGGCAAGATGGACCTGCTGATCCAGAACACCTCCGGCGGCGCGTACAGCGCGGGCAACTACGGCCAGGGTGCGTTCACGAACTTCGCGAACTCCGAGATCGTCGAGTACAACGCCGCCCTCGGCGAAGAGGCCGCGAAGTTCGGCTTCGACGGCATCATGTACGACTACGTCCGCAAGCCCGAGAACACGGGCCAGGTCTACAAGGGCATCGGGGACCGCACGCCCTCGCAGGCGATCGCGGACTTTGTCGAGACCGCGTCCAAGCGCATCCGCCCGGCGGGCGCCAGCGTCGGTGCCGCGGTCTACGGCGTCGCGGCCTTCACCCCGAAGCTGATCGCGCAGGACATCCCCGCGATGGCCAAGAACCTCGACTTCATCTGCCCGATGATCTACCCCTCCCACTGGGGCAGTGGCGAGTACTCGGTGTCGAAGCCGAACGCGCAGCCGTACGACATCATCAAGCGGTCGCTGCAGGACTTCAACCGCATGGCGCTGACCACGAACCCGAACGTCGCGATCACCCCGTGGATCCAGGCCTTCTCCTACACGGCGCCGGACTACACGCCGTACCACGTCAAGGAGCAGATCCGCGCGGCCAAGGACGTCGGTATCAACAGCTGGTACCTGTGGCACTCGGGGTCGAAGTACGCGACCATCGCCGAACCGGGCCTCGAGCCGCGCGACGCGTCGGGCAACACCCCGGGCACGACGGTGTACTCGATCAACCGTCCGGGCAACAACTCCGAGGGCACCACGGACAAGGAGAAGGCCACCAAGTACATCGAGGCCTTCCTCGCCTGGGACAACGGCGGCCGCGTGGGCACCTTCCAGGACCCGCTGAACCCGAGCCCCGAGCCGACCACCGGCACCACGGGCACCGGAACCGCAGCGCCCTCGACCTCGACCACCGCTCCTTCCGCGGCGGCGTCGGCGACGTCGACGCCATAGCACCGAACGCGTAGCAAGGGGCCCGGACGATTCGTCCGGGCCCCTTCACGTGGTGCGATCTGATGGCGAGTCGGCTCAGGACCTGCCGACCTGCAGGGATCGATAGACCTTGCGCGGTCGGCCGGATCCGCCGTAGGCCTCGGCGCTCTCGGCCTCGCCGGTGACGACGAGATGCTCGAGATACCGCCGAGCCACCACCCGGGACAGCCCGACGTCGGCCGCGGTGTCCGCGGCGTCGGCCTGACCCGCTCGGACCAAGGCGGAGCGAATCCGGTCGAGGGTTCCGGGCGCGATCCCGGCCGGGGTCGCGCGGGTGACCGTCGCGGACTGCTTGGTCAGGCGGTCGACGTCCCGCTGCTGCAGGTGACCACGCGTCAGGAGCGCCTTGCGGGCCGCCACCGCGGACAGCGCGGCGTTGAATCGAGACTGCTCGAACGGCTTGACCAGGTAGTCGACCGCGCCGAGGCGCAGCGCGGTGCGGATCGAGTCGTTGTCCCGGCGCGCTGTCACCACGATGACGTCGACGTCGACCCGCGCCCGGCGGATCGCCTCCAGCACCTCGAGGCCGTCGGCACCGGGCAACCCGAGGTCGAGGATGACCAGGTCGACCCCACCGCCTCGCACGGCGGCGATCGCCTCCGGCGCCGACCGAGCGAGCCTCACCTGGTCGAGGCCGGCCGCACGCAGCCAACGGTCGTGCAGCGCTGCCACCATCGGGTCGTCCTCGACGACCAGGACCCCGGCCCGCTCAGGCGGCATCGATCACGCCGGGAAGATCGACGATCACGCGGGTCCACCCGCGCGGGCACACGTCGATGGTGACCGCGTCGCGAGCCACGGCAGCCACGGCCGCCAGTCCCACACCCGCGTGACCGGCCTTGCCGGACTGGCCGGGGCAGAGCATTGTCCTTGCGTCGGCGGAGAACCCGGGCCCACGGTCCCGCACCGTCACCCGCGTGCGCCGGGCCGACTGGGCCACCCGCAGGTCGACCTTGCGCCGCGCCGGGTCGTCCACATCGGCGACGGCTTCCAACGCGTTGCGCACCAGGTTGCCGACGACGCAGACCAGATCGGCGCTGCGCAGACCCGGTGGGACCGCCCGCAGGATCGTTCCCGGGGCGACCGTCAGCGTCACGTCGAGCGCGCGGGCGAGGTTACGCAGCGCCAGGACGAGGCCCGCGACCTCCGGTTGTGCAATCGCCTCGGAGATCTCGAGGCTGTCGTTGAGCTGAAGTTCGGTGTCGGCGACGTACTGCTGCACCCGCTCGTAGTCGCCGAGCGCGAGCATCCCCTTGATGGCATGCACGCGGTTCACGAACTCGTGCGCCTGCAGGTGCTCCAGGTCATTCTCCCGGGCCTCGCACAACGCCGCGAGCATGTCGACCGCGCCGTGGTGCTCGACGATGCGCCCGTCGCGAAGGCGCAGGATCGCCATGCCGTTGGCCTCGATGCACCGTTGCGCCGGCGGGACGCCGAGGAACTCTCCGACGTGTCGGCCGGAGCCGTGGACGCGCACGACGACCCGGTCGGCTGTGGCGATCAGGTCGAGGATCTCGTGGGTGCCGGGGATCGCGCGGCGCATCAGGCGGAAGCCGGCGAGGTAGTCCGCCTTGGTGGACCCGTAACCGGGGAGCGCGAGATCGCAGACCAGGTCGTCGTCGAGGTAGGCGTCGAGGAAGTCCGGCTCGCTGTTGCGGTCGATGTCGGCGAACAGCGCACGCACGATCTGCTCGTTGCGCTGTTCCTCGGCCGTCGGCATGGCCCCAGGGTAGGTCGGACCCACCCGACGTCGACAATGAGGCGAGCGACCGAAAAGACCAATAGGACCCGCAAGGACCGCAACCGCGCAACCGCACCATCACCCGCGAGAGATTCGGCCACGACCCCGGGAGGAACGATGAAGCGCGTCGGCGCCTTTATCTGGAACAACATGACGATGCTCGACGTCCTCGGACCGCACCAGTTGCTCGGATTCCAGCCGGACTTCGAGGTCTTCACCGTCGCCGCGACCCGGGACCCGATCGTCACCGACACCGGCGTGACAATCACTCCTGATCACAGCGTCCTCGACTCGCCGCCCGTCGAGATCGTTCTCACCGGAGGAGGCGCCGACCCTTCGCGTGAGATGTCCGATCCCGACGTCATGGACTGGTTCCGCAAGAACGGCGAGAACGCGGACTGGGTCACCTCGGTGTGCTCCGGTTCGCTGATCCTCGCCGCGGCCGGACTGCTGGACGGCTTCAGGGCGACCACGCACTGGAGCCACTACGACGACCTCGCGCGGTGGACGGCGATCGACGTGGTCCGGGACCAGCGGGTCGTCATGGACCGCAATCGGATGACCGCCGGCGGCGTGACCGCCGGCATCGACTTCGCACTGCACCTGATCGCCGCCGTCTCCGGCGCGGAGAGCGCCCACGCGACTCAGTTGCTCATGGAGTACGACCCCGCTCCCCCGAGCGACTTCGGGCACCCGCGCAATTGCCCACCGGAGATGGTGGCCGGCGTGGTCGAGATGCTGCGCCCGCTGCGCGGTGGACTCGACGCATTCCTCGCCGAGCGGACCTGACACAGGCGCCGCGCGGAGGTCGGGCAAGCTGAACCCATGCAGGCCTTCATCGTCGATGCGTTCACCGACCGCCCCTTCGCCGGCAACCCCGCCGCCGTCTGTCTGGGCACCGACGCGAGCGGTGACCGGCTGGGCGACGCGACGTGGATGCAGCAGGTGGCCGCGGAGTTCAACCTGGCCGAGACCGCCTTCCTGACCGGCGGGCCCGACGACTACGACCTGCGGTGGTTCACCCCGGCGGTCGAGGTCGACCTGTGCGGGCACGCGACGCTGGCAGCGGCCCACGTGTTGTGGGAGACCGGCGAGACCGCCGACGTGCTGCGATTTCACACCCGCAGCGGCGTACTCACCGCGGAGCGGACCGGTACCGAGATCTGCCTCGGGTTCCCCGCCGATACCGCGACACCGGTCACCGACGGCACCGCTCCGCTGCTGGCCGCGCTCGGGCTGGCTGCGGGCTGCCCGGTCCACCGTGGTCGCGACGACTACCTGGTCGAGGTGTCGGACGTGGCCGCCGTGCTGGCCGTGTGCCCGGACTTCGTTGCCCTGCGCAGGATCCGGACCCGCGGCGTCATCGTCACCGCGGCGGCGAACCCCGAGGTGGACGGAGCCGATTTCGTGTCCCGCTTCTTCGGGCCCGCCGTGGGGATCGACGAGGACCCGGTCACCGGCTCCGCGCACTGCCTGCTCGGTCCGTTCTGGGCAGCCCGCCTCGGCCGGACCACCTTGCGGGCCGCGCAACTGTCTGCGCGCGGCGGTCGGCTGACCGTCGACGTCGGGCCCGAGGTCGTGCGGCTGATCGGAGCAGCAGTGACCGTGCTGCGTGGACAGTTGGCCCACCAGCGCTGCTGATCGAGGGGAGCCCAGCGCTCAGCCGCGGAACGCCTCCGCGAACCGCTCGAGTTCACGGGGAATGTCCGAACCCCCGGGCTGGTAGGCGATCTCGGTCGCCCCGGCCTCGGCGAGGCCGTCGATCTTCTCCCGCCACTGCTTCGCACCGACCGCGAGGCCGCACGCGCTGAGCACCTCTCCGGTGACGAAGGGCCGGTCGCGGTCGTTGACCTCGACCATGTGCCGATCGTGCAGCGCGAGGTGCCGACGCTCCTGCGGCTGGTCGGCGTAGGCCTCCGCCCACTGCCGACCGAGTCCCGGGAGGACCTGGTCCAGCGCGTCGTGCTCCAAGGCGAAATGCAGGAGCAGTCCCGCGGCGGCGCCGGCGGCATCGATCGAACGCGCCGATCCCGGATCCTCACCGTCGTCCAGCACGGTCCCGAAGTCGAGGATGACGCTGGAGTCGAAATCCGGGGCCGGCACGAACGCCGTCATCACGCCGGTGCCGAGTTCCCGCGCGATGCCCTGACCCTTGGGCCCGTTGGCGGCGAGCAACCAGTCGACCTCGAGCGGTCGGGGCGGCGCGAAGCGGTCGTCCGGGTGCAGCATCGCGATGAGCGCGCCGTCCCACTCGACCTCCTCGCCGCGCAGCAGTGCCTGGACCGCCCGCACGTACTCCCGCACAGTTGCCCACGCGAGGCCGCGCTTGCCCATCGCCATGCGGCCGGTGAATCCGGTTCCGGCCCCCACGACCACCCGTTCGGGACCGGCAATCGCCGCCAGGGTGCCGATCGCGGAGGCCGTCACCATCGGGTGCCGCAGGTGCGGGATCAGCACACCGGGCCCGAGGGCGATCCGCTCGGTGATCTCGGCCGCGCGACACAACTGAACCCAGACGTCCGGGTACAACGCCGGGGAGTCGTAGAGGAAAGCCCGCTCGTATCCCAACGACTCCGCGATCCTGACGTGCTGGTGGGTGTCGAGCGATGTCGCGAACGCGCAGGACAGCCGCATGGGTTCCTCCGGAGCTGGGACGACCGAACGCAGCATTGCATCTCGCCGGAAAGCTCTGTGCAACGCTTCGCGCATGAGCGAACTGACCCACAGCGAATCGATCGTCATCGACGCCTCCCCCGAGGCGGTCTACGACCTCGTCTCCGACGTCACCCGCACCGGCGAGTGGAGCCCGGTCTGCAAGGAGTGTTGGTGGGACGAAGGCGCGACAGGCGCCGTCGGTGACGGGTTCACCGGCCGCAACGTCCTGCCGGAGCGAACCTGGGAGACGCACTGCGTCGTCATCGCTGCCGAGCGAGGCCGCGAGTTCGGCTGGATCGTCGGGGACAACCTGGTGCGTTGGGTCTACTCGATGGCACCCGAAGGCGCGGGCACGCGGCTGACCGAGGCGTGGGAGTTCCTGCCCGACGGCATCACGTTCATCAGCGGCCGTTATCCCGACAACGCCGAGGCCGAGATCAAGGCGCGGATCGACCGGGCGCACAGCGGGATCTCCGCGACTCTGGCCGCCATGAAGCGGATCGCCGAAACTGACTGACCCCCTCAGGTAGTGGCGCCGGGGCCGTGGCCCCGAAGACGACTGTGCGCCGTCGGATCAGTGGTCGTAGAGGGTGTGCCAGATGATCGCCGTGAGGCTCTCGTGCAGGCGGGTCTGGCGCGGGCGGTTGGCGTCGTGGCCGAGTTGGACGATGCCGCGCTCGACCATCCAGGTCAGCCACCCGGCCGTCTCGTCGGGGTGCAGTTCCTGACGGATGGACCCGGCCTCCTGCCCCGCGCGGATGTGCGCGGCGAGGCCGCGCTGCGCCAGCGCGTAGACCTCGCCGAAGTGGTCGCGGGCCCGCTTGTCGTAGGTGGAGACCTCGAGGACCGCCGACATCAGTCTGGTGTGCGGGAGGTAGGCCGAGAAGGTCGCCTCGATGGCCCCGGCGACGTCCTCCCGGGAGGCGCCCGGCGGCAGCTCCCAGATGTTCTGGGCCGTCGCGATGATCTGACCCATCGCCAGGTCGCCGAGCGCGACGATGAGTTCGACCTTGTCGTCGAAGTAGCGGTAGAAGGTCGAGCGGGACATCTCCCCGGCCTCGATGATCTGCTCGACGCTGAGGTCCAGGTAGCTGTCCTGCTCCCGCAGCAGGGCTTCGACCACGCCCAGCATGCGGGTCACGACCTTGTCGTGCCGGGCCGCACGCCGCTGTTCCAGGAGCACGGGATCCACCCGCCGCGTCTCGGCCTCGGGGATCTCCATGGCGCACCAGGATACGGCACCTGTCGCGTCAATTGACACAATCAGTACGAAATGGAACAGTGAGTCCGATTTCGTTGGCCGAGCTTACGAGGCGCCTGATGATTGTCGCGATCCCCGAGCACCCGCACGACGAGATGCCGCTCGGCCCCGAGGTCCTGTTCACCATCTTCCTCGGCATTCCCGTGGTGATCCTGCTCGCCTTCGGCTTGCGGCACGTGCTCAAGCACCGGCAGCCGTTGCTGCTGATCTGTCTGCTCGGCGGACTGATGGCGTGCATCTGGGAGCCGGTCGTCGACACGATGGGGCTCTGCTACATCAAGTTCGGCGCGGCCACGCACACGTACACGCTGATGGACCGCGAGATGCCACTGTTCATCCCGTTCGTCTACACCTGGTACGTCGGCGGCCTGGCCTACATCGCGTATCGGCTCTACTCGGCGGGCATCACCAAGCGCGGCATGTTCGCGCTCTACCTCACCGACGTCGTCATCAACATCTTCCTGGAGAGCCCCGGCGTCCTGCTGGGCGCGTACAAGTACTACGGCCCGCAGCCCTTGGACTTCTGGGGCCTGCCGCTGTGGTGGGTGCTGATGAACCCGTTGATGCCGATGATCGGCGGTGCGCTCATCTACCGTCTCAAGCCGCACCTGAAGGGCTGGCACGTCCTCGCTGTCGCGCCGATCATCCCGATGGTCGACGGTGCCACGAATGCCGCCATCGGTTGGCCGATGTGGATCAGCCTCAACCAGGACGGCATCTCGCTGTTCTGGACCCACGTGGCCGCGGGCGTGACGTTCTGCCTCGCGCTCTACGTCGTCTGGATGCTGAGCCTGCTCGTCTCCCGCCCGGACGACGAGGTCCGCGTGATCTCCCGGGGCCAGTTGCTCAAGGAGGCCATGGAGGGCGCCGAGGCGAACTCCGGCCAGCCGAGCGGCCCGCGCGCTTCCGAACCCGCGCCGGCGCTGGTCTGACTGGAGGTCAGGAGCCGCCCATCGGTGCATCGCGTCGATTACCTGACAGGTCAACGCTCAGCAGGTCCCGGGACCAGCCCGCAGCACACAGCACCGTGCAGGCCGCGGCACCGAGGGCGACAACCCCGAGCATGACCGGGTAGCTGAACCAGTGGCCCAGCGCGGCGAGGGTCGCAGGCAGCAGGAAACCCACGTAGCACAGGGCGTAGTACACGCCGGTGAGTCCGGCGAGCTCGTCGGGGCGCGCGATGCGCTGCACCTCGAGCAACCCCGACACGACCGCGATGCCGTAGGCGCCACCGAGCGACACCGCCACCGGGGCGGCGAGCCACGCCGAGCCCGTCGCGGCGGTGAGCGCAGCGAGCACCACCCCGACTGTCATGAGGGCCATGGACACGACGATCGCGCGAGCTGACCCGGCGTCATCAAGTCGACGGGCCAAGGGCTGCACCAGCACACCGGTCCCGAGGGTCGCCACGGCCAGCGCGGCGGTGAACAGCAGCGCCCACTCCCCGACCGACTCCTCGACCTGCGCCGGGACGATCGCGTAGGCGATGCCGGCAGAACCGAACACCCACGGCGCCATCGGCAGCACAACCCGCAGAAAACGGGGGTGACGCACCACCGGCACCCGCAGATGCCTGAGCCGCAGTCGTTCTCCGGTGCGCGGCCGGGTCTCCGCCCATCGCGCCGAGGTGACGACGAGGATCGCGGGGATGCACAGCGCGGCGTGCACCAGGTACGGCCAGGTCAGCGGCGGACTGGCGAACTGCGCCAGCAGACCGGCCGAGGCCGGTCCGAGCCCCAGGCCCGCGGTGAGCCACAACGCGGAACGGCGAGCGCCGACCCCCGGTCGTCCACCTGAACGCGCCGAGAGTTCACTGACCCACGCGGTGCCGACCGACATCGCCACACCGACGGCGATCCCGCTGAACATCCGCCCACCGACCACACCGACGTACCCGCCGTGCACGCCGAGCGAGAGCAGCAGCGTCCCGAGCAGCGACGCCCACAGCCCGGCCAGCAGGACCGGGCGACGCCCGCAGCGATCGGAGACCGCCGCCGCGATCAGCAGACCCGGGATGAGGCCGAACACGTACGCGCCGAGGAACACGTCGACGTCGAGCCGGGAGTAGCCGCCCAGGTCGCGGTAGACGCCGAGCAGCGGGGTGAACTGATTGCCGCCCCAGCCGATGACGAACATGGCCGCGGCAACGCGCCGCCAGTCGCGTGAGCTGTCGTGCGGACTCGGTGCAGGCGTCGATTCCCGGTCGAGCGGACGGGCGAAGTCGACGCTCACGCGTCCTCCGTGACGGCGAAGGTCGGCAGCGCGACGATCCGACCGAGCACGGCCTGATGGGTCGTCAGGAAGTGACGGGCGAGCATGGCCTCGAACGCGCGGACGTCGGCCTCGACGACCAACCCGGCCAGGCTCCGGTGCTCGTCGGCCAGGACAGGGAGGTGCTCGATGCGGGCCCCGACGGCACCCATGGTCATGCGCTGTTGGCGATCGGCCAGGCTCGCGTAGAAGCGGTCGGCGATCGCGTTGCCGGACGCGGTGACGATCGCCCGGTGGAAGGCGGCGTCGGCGGCCGCGAAGGCGGCGAGGTCCCCGGCGGCGGCGATGCGGTCCTGCTCGGCAAGCAGGTCGGCGGCCAATGCCGCGAACGCCTGACGGGCGGCGGGCTCCCCCTGGGCCAACCGCCGCGTGGCCGCGACCTCCAGGGCGTGCCTGATCTCCAGGACGTCGGCGGCCTCACCGGGCCGGATCGGGACCACGACGGCCCCGCGCCGCGGCAGAAGTTCCAGCAGGTCCTCGGCCTCGAGCTTGAGGAAGGCCTCGTGCACCGGGGTGCGACTGACGCCGAGCCGGGTCGCCACCTCGACCTCGCTGAGCAAGGTGCCGCCGACGAGGGTGCCGTCGAGGATCTCGTGGCGGATCTGGTCGTAAGCGCGCTGTGCCGCGGGTGCTGGGGAGCTCATGGCTGGATCGTACCAACCTTGTATGCAAGCTTGTATGCAAGATGCGTCAGGTCACACCGCCTTGTACTGACGCAGGCCCGCAGCGAGGGCATCTCGGAACGCGCGCTGCTGGAACGCCTGATCGCGGAGGGTTTGGCCACGCTGCGCCATCCCGGAATCGTCTATCGGGACGGACCGACCGGACGACGAGCGGCCTTGGCCGACGGAGCGGACGTGTGGGAGATCGTGGCGGCGTTACGCCACACGAAGGGCCGCGAATCTCAGCGGGTGGCGCAATTGGCCGATCAGTTCGGCCGCCACCCGGCACAGATCCGGGTGGCTCTGGACTTCGCCGCCCTGCACCGCGAAGAGATCGACGCCCGCATCGCAGCGAACGACGCGGCGGCGGAGAGCATCCGACTGCTCGCCGAACAACGCGCGAAGCTCATGGCCGCCCGTTAGCCGCCTAGCTCTACAGAGGTTGCGCGCCGCAAGTGCTCAGCCGAGGTCGGTCAGGCGCGGGATGAGTTTGCCCAGTCCCTCGACGTAACCGACCGGGTTGTCACCCGGCGGGACGAGAGCGACGACGCCGACGCCGAGTGCCGCGAACTTCTCCATCTCGCGGAGGAACTCGTCCGGGTCGGCGTGCGGGTCGAGGCCGGACAGGATCGTCGGGGTGATCGTCGAGTAGTCGCGGCCCTCGGTCTCGCAGTGCCCGCGGAGGATGTCGAGCTTCGCGGCCACCATGTCCGGCGGGCCGAACAGGTTGCACTCGTCGGCGTAGCGGGCGACGAAGCGCAGCGTCTTCTTCTCCCCACCACCGGCGACGAGGATTCCCGGGCGTGGGCTGGAGATCGGCGCGGGCACGCAGAGCGTCTCCGCGAGCTGGTAGTGCTTGCCCTCGTACGGGCCGTTGTTGTCGCTCCACATCTGCAGGCAGATCTGCAGCGTCTCCTCGAGCATCTCGAACCGCTGGGAAAGCGGCGGGAACGGGACGCCGAGACCGCGGTGCTCGCGCTCGAACCAGGCCGCGCCGATGCCGAGTTGGGCGCGCCCGCCGGACAGGACGTCGAGGGTCGTCACTGTCTTCGCGAGCACGCCCGGGTGGCGATAGGTCACGCCGGTGCACAGCAGCTGAAGCTTCACCGTCGAGGTGTGGGCGGCGAGGAACCCCAGGCCTGTGTAGCCCTCGAGCATCGGCTCGGTGGCCTCACCGAGCACGGGGATCTGGAAGAAGTGGTCCATGAGGGAGACGTAGCCGACGCCCGCGTCCTCGGCAGCGCGGCCTGCCGCGGCGAGCGCGGGCCCGAGGGCCGCGGGCCCGCCCGGCAGGGAGAAGTTGCCGATGTGGATCGCTACCTGCATGGCTGCAGCACCTCTTCCGGTCGAATGGTTCGACCGTACCTACTCCTGCGCCGAGGCGGTCCGGTCAGGGAGCGAGGTGGGTGCGGAACCACTGCAGCGCGGGGCTGCTGGAGGCCTCGAATCCCTTGACGTAGGCGTCGAAGTGCCCGCCGGGAAGGATCTCGAGCTTCTTCGGCTCCAGTGCCTTCTCGTAGGCGGCGATCGCGAACCGGGTCGGGGTGAGGACGTCGTTCTTCGCGGGCATCAGCAGCAGCGGGGTCGGGCTGATCTTGTCGATGTAGTCGACGGGGTTGTACTCCCCGAGCGCCTCGACGGTCCGCAGCGTGACCTCGTTCTTCCAGTTCGGCGCACGACCGGCACCGGTCTCGGTGAACCACTGATAGGAGTCCGGCGTCGGCAGGGCAGACGGCGCCATCGGGTCCTCCGCGACAACGGGAACCATCGTCGGCTCGTTGCCCTGGAAGCGGGACAGGCGTTCTGCGTCGAACTGATCGCGGTAGATGTCGATGAAGTCGGCACGCACCAGGGCGCGGACGTTCTCGTAGCCACTGATCAACGGGACCTGGCTGGCGACGGCCTTGACCCGGCGGTCGATGGCCGCGACGACCAGCACGTGGCCACCGGAGTAGCTGCTGCCCCAGATCCCGATCCGGTTGACGTCGGTCTCGGCCAGCGTGGTCGCGTAGGTGATCGCGGTCCGGTAGTCCCGAACCTGCGCCCACGGCTCGATCTCCTGGCGCGGTGTGCCGTCGCTGTCGCCGAAGTTCCGGTTGTCGAAGACGAGGGCGTTGAGCCCGTTCTCGGAGAACAGCTCGGCGTAGCTG
The DNA here is from genome assembly GCA_963703165.1 of uncultured Actinomycetota bacterium. GTDB lineage: Bacteria > Actinomycetota > Actinomycetes > Sporichthyales > Sporichthyaceae > JBQTKD01. The sequence goes on along the minus strand of OY969798.1, from coordinate 3,532,191 downwards.
TCGAGGTACATCTCCTTGACCGCGGAGAAGCCGTGCGCCATGACGATCGTCGGCGCGGTGCCCGAGACGCCCACTGCGGGGTAGAACCAGCCACGCAGGGTGGTGCCGTCGCTGTCGAACTCGATGTCACGTCGTCGGGCCATCGGAACCTCCGGAGTGGGGGGCTGAGCCACTTCGGACCCTAAACCGGTGGGACCCAACCACGCCATGGCCCACACTGACCCGGTGCTCCTGACCCTGTCCACGACCATGCCGCAGGCCGCCGACCTCGGCTACCTGCTGCACAAGCACCCCGACAAGGCGCAGACCTTCGACACGGCCGCCGGGACGGCGCACGTGTTCTGGCCCGAGGCCGACGCGGATCGTGCGACCGTCGCGCTGCTGCTCGAGGTCGACCCGGTCGCGTTGGTACGCGGGAAGGGCGGACGGGACTACGGGTTCTCCCTCGCGCAGTACGTCAACGACCGCCCCTACGCCGCGTCGTCGATGCTGTCCGTCGCGCTCAGCAAGGTGTTCCGCACCGCCATGACCGGGCGGTGCGACGCCCGACCGGACCTGGCGGCCGCGCCCATCCCGCTGGAGGTCCACCTGCCGGCGCTGCCCAGCCGCGGCGGCGGCGCCGACCTGGTCGAGCGCCTGTTCGCCCCGCTGGGCTGGACCGTGGCCACCCGGCGCCTCCCGCTCGACCCCGACGTCCCGGCGTGGGGCGATTCGCGTTACGTCGAGGCGACCCTGACCGGTGACGCTGCGTGTCGCCGACGCGCTGAGTCACCTCTACGTCCTGATGCCCGGTGCTCGACGACAGCAAGCACTACTGGGTCTCCGCGGACGAGGTCGAGAAGCTGACCCGGTCGCGCGGGCACGTGGCTGCCGGCGCACCCCGAACGCGACCTCATCACCCGCCGCTACCTCAGACACAAGCGCGCCCTCGTGCAGACCGCGATCGGTCGTCTCGCCGAGGTCGACGACGCCGAGCCGGAGGCCCTCGACAACGCCGTCCCCGCCGAGACGCCGGACGAGGCCGAGAAGCCCACGTCCCTGGCCCAGGTGCGGCTCGGCGCCGTCGCCGCGGCTCTGCGCTCGGAAGGCGTGCGCAGCGTCGTCGACCTCGGCTGCGGTGAGGGCGCCCTGCTTCGCGCGTCTGATCGACGACCCCACGTTCCTCGAGATCCTCGGCGTCGACGTGTCCCACCGTGCGCTGGAGATCGCGGCCCGACGGCTGAACTTCGACCGGATGCCGGACAGCAAGCGCGCACGGATCGAGCTGCTCCAGTCGTCCGCGACCTACCGGGACGACCGCCTGTCCGGCAAGGACGCCGTCGTGCTGATGGAGGTCATCGAGCACGTCGACGACCCACGCCTCCCAGCCCTGGTGCGCAGCGTCTTCGTGCACGCGCGCCCCACCTCGGTCGTGGTCACGACCCCGAACGTCGAGCACAACGTCCGCTACGAATTCCTCGCTGCCGGGGCGATGCGCCACCGGGACCACCGCTTCGAATGGACCCGCGCGCAGTTCCGCGCCTGGGCAGACGAGGTCGCCGGCGCGCACGGGTACGCACGTGCGGTACCTGCCCGGTGGGCGAGGACGACCCCGAGGTCGGACCGCCGACGCAGATGGCGATCTTCCGGAGGTCGTCGTGAGCGAGCGCGCCGATCCCGGAGCTGTCCCTGGTCTGCCTGGTCGGTGCGAGCGGGTCCGGCAAGTCGACCTTCGCCGCCGCGCACTTCGGCCGCTTCGAGGTCATCTCCAGCGACTTCTGCCGTGGCCTGGTCAGCGACGACGAGAACGACCAGGCCGCGAGCAACGCGGCGTTCGAGGTGCTGCACTACATCGCGGGCAAGCGCCTCGATGCGGGCAAGCTGACGGTCGTCGATGCCACGAACGTGCAGCCCGAAGGGCGGCGACAGCTCGTCGCCCTTGCCCGCGCGCACGACGTCCTGCCGGTCGCGATCGTGCTCGACCTGCCCGAGCGGGTCTGCGTCGACCGCACCGCGGCGCGCACCGACCGGAACTTCGGCGCCGCCGTCGTGCGCACGACAGCAGGACCAGTTGCGTCGATCGCTCAAGCACCTCGGCAAGGAGGGCTTCCGCAAAGTTCACGTGCTCCGTTCGGAGGAGGACGTCGCGTCCGCCGTCATCGTGCGCGAGAAGCTGCTCAACGACTTCCGCGACGAGCACGGCCCGTTCGACGTCATCGGCGACATCCACGGCTGCCGGGCAGAGCTCGAACAGCTGCTCACCGAGCTCGGCTACGCGCTGCTGCGCGACGAGCACGATCGGGTCGTCGACGCGATCCCCCCGGCCGGACGCAAGGCGGTGTTCGTCGGCGACCTGGTCGACCGTGGCCCGGACTCCCCCGGCGTGCTGCGCCTGGTGATGGGCATGGTCGGCGCGGGCCACGCGTTCTGCGTGCCCGGGCAACCACGAGAACAAGCTCGTGCGCGCACTCGACGGCGCGCAACGTGCAGGTGACCCACGGCCTCGCCGAGACCTGTCGCAGCTCGGCGGTGAGGACGCGGAATTCCGCGCTGACGGTGAAGAAGTTCTGCTACGACCTCGTCTCGCACCTCGTCCTGGACGACGGCCGCCTGGTCGTCGCACACGCCGGGCTGAAGGAGGCCTACCACGGCCGCGCCTCCGCGCCGGGTGCGCAGCTTCGCCCTCTACGGCGACACCACCGGGGAGACCGACGAGTTCGGACTACCCGTCGGATATCCGTGGGCGGACGAGTACCGCGGCAAGGCGATGGTGCTCTACGGCCACACGCCCACCCCGGAACCGGAGTGGATCAACAACACGATGTGCCTGGACACCGGCTGCGTGTTCGGCGGCAAGCTGACCGCCCTGCGGTACCCGGAGAAGGAGATCGTCTCCGTTCCGGCCCAGCAGGTCTGGTACCAGCCGAGCAAGCCGTTCCCCACCGCCGAGGCCGCGCCCGTGCGGGCGGCCGGAGGAACTGTCGATCACCGACGTCCTCGGCAAGCGCGGTGTGGAGACCCGCCTCGCCGGGCGGGTGACGGTCCGGGAGGAGAACGCCGCCGGAGCGCTGGAGGTGATGAGTCGATTCGCACTGGAGCCGCGCTGGTTGCTGTACCTGCCGCCGACGATGTCGCCGTGCGCGACCTCGACGACCGGCGACCTGCTCGAGCACCCGAGCTCGGCCTTCGACTACTACCGCGAGTGCGGCGTCGCGCAGGTCCTGTGCGAGGAGAAGCACATGGGGTCGCGGGCGGTGGCGCTCGTCTGCCGTGACGACGAGGTCGCGCGCACCCGGTTCGGGGCGACCGACGGCACGACCGGCGCGGTGCACACCCGGACCGGACGGTCGTTCTTCCCGCCGGCCCTGACCGAGTCACTGCTCGCACGGCTCCGCGACGCGATCGGCGCCGCCGGGCTGTGGGACGAACTGGACACGGGTTGGCTTCTGCTGGACTGCGAACTGCTGCCTTGGTCGGCGAAGGCGGAGGACCTGCTGCGCCACCAGTACGCCGCTGTCGGAGCCGCGGCACGATCCGCACTGCCCGCATGCGGTCGGCGCTTTGGCCCAGGCCGCCGACCGTGGCGTCGACGTCGCCGACCTCCTGACCCGCACTCGTTCCCGCGCCGAGAACGCCCACGACTACACCGCCGCGTACCGACGCTACGTGTGGCCGACCGACGGTCTCGACGGCGTGCAGGTCGCTCCCTTCCAGGTGCTCGCGACCGAGGGCCGGACCTGGACCGACCACGACCATGTCTGGCACCTCGGCATCGCCGACCGGCTCGTCGGCAGTCGCGCCCGAACTCGTCCGTGCCACCGGTCGCCTCGCCGTCGACACGACTGACGAGGCGTCAGTGGCCGCGGGTGTCGCCTGGTGGACCGAGCTGACCGGCGTCGGCGGCGAGGGCATGGTCGTCAAGCCCACCGCCAACGTCGTGCGCGGTCACAAGGGGTGGGTGCAGCCCGGGCGTGAAGGTGCGCGGCCGCGAGTACCTGCGCATCATCTACGGCCCCGACTACACCGAGCCCGCGAACCTGGAGCGCCTGCGTTCCCGCGGCCTCGGCCACAAGCGCTCGCTCGCCTCCCGCGAGTTCGCCCTCGGCATCGAGTCGCTCGAACGCGTCGCACGTGGCGAGCCGCTGTGGCGGGTGCACGAAGCAGTATTCGCCGTGCTCGCCCTCGAGTCGGAGCCCGTCGACCCACGCCTCTGAGGCCGGCATCACTCCCAGGATTCGAGATCCGGGAGGTCGGTGGGACGAGTAGGCCTTTCTGGAATTTCCAGTGATGGTTCTGCCTCGGTCGTTGCAGCGCGTCGATCCACGGCGGTGGGAGGAACTCGGGGATCCCGTGTTCGTCGAGTCGCGCTGTCCATCCGCGGTGATGGACCTGCACATGGTGCCGGTCGCACAGCAGAACTCCGTTGTCGAGTTCGGTGGGACCCTGGTCGGCGACCCAGTGCTTCATGTGGTGTCCCTTGCACATCCAGGACGGGATGTCGCACGCGGGGAAGGCGCAGCCGGTGTCGCGAGCGACGAGGGCGGCCCAGATCGCGGGGGTCCAGATGCGGGTGGTCCGCCCGACGGAGAGTGGTTTGCCGTGGGCGTCGAGGACGATCGGGGTGATGTCGCAGTCGCAGGCCAGCAGGCGCAGGGCGTCGAGGGTGAGCGCGCCGCCGGTGGCCAGCGCCGCCTTGGCAGCCCCGTCGGCACCCTTGAGGGTGTCGAGACCGGCGATCGCGTGCAGGTGCGGCGCGACACCGCGGGAGTGGGGAAGGCCGCCGTGGCGCAACAGGTTGTTGCAGAGGTGGACCATCGCGTCGGCGCGGCGTTGGCCGGGTGAGCGGGGGTCTGCGGCGCCGTTCTCCTGCGGCTTCGGGGCGTCCAGCGAGCCGATCGCAGTCTTGAGCAGAGCGATGTTCTCGACGCGGTCGCGCCAGGTGACCGAGTGGGTTCCGTCGTGGTGGTCGCGGTAATTGACGCCCCGCAGACGCTCGACCTCGTCGTCGTCGTCAGGCAACGTGCCGTCCGGGTCGGCGGCTTCGCGCAGGCCCTTGCCGATCCTGCGCAGGTCATCGGCGTTGAGCTCGGAGGCCTTCTGCAGGAGCAGATCCCGCGCGAACTCGCGGTGCTCGACAGGTGTCTTCGCGGGGAGGGAGCCCAGGGCCTTGGTGATCACCCGGAACTGGTCCGGGTTCACCTCGCCCGCGGCCAACGCGGCGCCGACCTTCGCGTGCGGGCCCTTGGGGGAGCACGCGACTGCCATCTTCGCGGTCGACGACGCTGCGCCGGGGGTCTCGTTCAACCGGTGGCGCAGCCAGGCGCGGGTGCTGATCGCTCCGTCGACCTCCGCGATGCCTCGCTCGTCCATCTCCGCGACCGAGGACAGATGCAGCGACAGAGCGAAGGCGAGGAACTGGTGGGTCTCCACGACCTGGCCCTTGACCTCCCCGTCGCCGGACCGCCACTGCTCCTCCCGCACGGCCGTCAACGCTGCCTCGAACGCCACCCGCAACGCGGCAACAGCAGCCGCCGCCGGAGCGGCAGCGGGTGCGTCGTGGGTGGTGGTCATGACTGCAACTCTAGAGAACACCACCGACAGTTTCGGGGTTCGAGATCGAGCCCCTCCAGAAGGGATTCGACAGATTGGTAAGCAATCTGACGCTTGCTCATATCCCATCACGGCTACGCCAACGGGCACCTCACCCACAAGCGCCCACTGCCCCACGGCAACCAGACAGCCGCCGCGCTGAATCCTGCGGCTCAGAACTCCTCGTACGCCACATCCGCGACGCCCTGCTCGCCGGGGCCGTAGACGTACGACATCCGCGCGAAGTCCGGTGCCGCGTAACGCGCGAGCGTTCCGCCGGGGACGACAATCGTCTGGCCGGCGGCCAGCACGTGCGTCCGGCCTTCACACGTGACGTGAAGCTCTCCCTCGAGAACGGTGTTGATCTCGGCGTGCTGATGGCGATCGGTGAACGCGCACCGGGTCAGGGTCCACTCCCCCACGGTGATGCCGTCGGTGACGGCCGACGGGCCGCCGGTGACCCGCGGCCACATCGACGAGGGGTCACCGGGAACGCGACTGATCGTGACTCCGCTCATGCGACGGACCGTCACTTCCCTTGGAAAATCGGCGGACGTCGTTCAGCCCTGGCGAGGCGTCCCTCTTCGCGGTCCTCACTTGCCCAGCACGCGTCGAAGGCGGCCCGGTGTCGGGGGTCCAGGTCGGCGTCGAAGTCCTCGTTGAGGACCTGCTTGGTGTAGGCGAGGGTGAGCGGCGCGAGCTCTGCCATGCCCTGCGCCCACGCGACCGCTTCCTCGAGCCCGCCCTCGCGGTCGGCGAGGCCGCAGGCGAGCGCGCCCGCCGCGTCGACCTGCTCAGCCGCGAGGAGCAGGGCCCTGGCCGTACCGTCACCGGCGACCTGAACAAGCCGACGGATCGTCCACGGATCGACTGCGACACCGAGCTTCGCAGGCGGGATCCCGAAGCGCGCGGCGGGCGCGATCACCCGGAAGTCGGAGGCGATCACCAACTGCAACCCGCCACCGATGGCCGGTCCGTTGACCGCGGCGACCACAGGGACCGGTGCGGTCACCATTCTCCGCAGGAGGTCGCGCAGGGCCTGGACCAACTCGCTGCTGTAGACCTCGTTGAGGTCGGCGCCGGCACAGAAGCTCGGGCCGTTGCCGGTCAACACGATGGCGCGCGCACCGTCGGTGAGCGCGGTGTCGAACGCGGAACGCAACGCGCCGCAGATGGCGACGTTGAGCGCGTTGTGCTTGTCCGGGCGGTCGAGGGTGAGCACGGCGACGCGATCCCGGCGGACGTGCTGAATCACTCGGGTTCCTCCAGGTGGGCGGCAGATGACGCTGCCTTCAACCTAGAGGGCCCTCATGTGCCGCCTCCGGCCGCGCCGCCGATCTCGGCTTGCCACACGGCACAGAGCTCAGCGAATTCCTTGCCGTGCAGAGCCGCCTCCGCCGCCGCGGCCTCGGCGCGGAGTGCCGCCGGAAAATCCAGGGATGCGGAATCCCGGATGAGGCGTTTGGTGAGGCCGACCGCTCCGGCGGGCTGCGCCGCGATCCTGACCGCCAGGGCGAGTGCGTCAGCCAGCGGGTCGTCGCACAGCCGGTTCGCCAGACCGGTTCTCAGCGCTTCCTCCGCGCCGACCCGCCGTCCGGTCAATGCCATCTCCAACGCGATCGCGTGGCCGACGATTCTGGGCAACAACCAGGTAACCCCGTAGTCGGGCCCCAGGCCCATGTTGATGAACGGGCACACGAACGCGGCGTCCATGGCCGCGATTCGCACGTCGCAGGCGAGCGCCAGACCCAGCCCACCTCCGGCCGCGGGTCCGCTGATCGCCGCGATCGTCGGCTTGTCCATCTCGTGAAGCAGAGCGCTCGCTTGGAAAGCCCGCAGCAGGTCCGCTTCCAACTCTTCCGTGGACCGCTGCGGCAACGAGCCCACCACGGACAGATCCCCGCCTGCGCTGAAGGCTCCGGGGGCGCCGGTGATCACAACGACCCGGACCTCGGGATCGTCGGCGAAGCCTCGGAGCACGGGTGGCAACTCGAGCACCATCGCGTTGTCGAAGGCGTTGAGCCGCCCCGGCCGATCGAGGACGAGTAACACCACGCCGGGTTGGGGAGTCTCCACACGCAAGCCGGCCATGAGATGTCGCCTCCCGAGGTGAGACGCACTGTCTACCAGGGCGACTACGCTCGAGCACCGTGCTCCCCCTCGTCACGGCCACTCGGTACATCACGCCGCTACGGGAAGGCGGCTCGCTGCCGGGTCTGATGGAGGCCGACGACCTCGGCACCTACGTCGTCAAGTTCCACGGGGCCGGGCAGGGCACCAAGGTCCTCGTCGCAGAGGTGATCTGCGCCGGCCTGGCGCGCACCCTCGGCCTGCCGGTCCCGGAGCTCGCCGTCGTCGACCTCGACCCGCTGCTCGCCCCGGCCGAACCGGACGAGGAGGTCCAGGATCTGTTGCGGCGCAGTGCCGGACACAACCTCGGCATCGACTTCCTGCCCGGCTCGCTCGACTTCGACCCGTCGGTCTTCGAGGGAGACAAGACACTGTCGGGACAGGTCCTGTGGTTCGACGCGTTGGTCCAGAACGTGGACCGGTCCTGGCGCAACCCGAACATGCTGCATTGGCACGGGCGCCTGATGCTGATCGACCATGGCGCCGCGCTGGTGTTCCACCACGACTGGCCCAGGGCCGACGCCTCCATCACCCGCCCGTACGACGCGGCGCAGCACGCGTTGATCCGGTTCCGACCCGACGTCGAGGCGGCGGCGACCGCACTCACCCGGTTGGTGACGGACGAGGCGTTGACCGCCGCCGTCGCCCAGGTCCCGGACGAGTGGTTCGGCGACGAGAATTTCGCATCTCCTGCTGAGATCCGGGCCGCTTACGTCGCCCGGCTGCGAGCCCGCCTGGACGCTCAGTCCGTGTGGTTGCCGCCGCTCGCGGACTGTGCCGCCCAGGCGCCCGTCCCGGACGAGTCAGCCCGCACCGGCAACCGGCCGGCGTGGTTGAAGGGTCGTCGGCCGTGAGCACCACACGCCGCCACGTGTTCGAGTACGCACTGCTGCAGGTCGTGCCACGGATCGAGCGCGGTGAGCGGATGAACGCCGGCCTCCTGCTCTACTGCAAAGGCCTGGACTACCTCACCGCCCGCGTGCACCTCGACGTCGACCGCCTGCACGCCCTCGACCCGTCGGCCGACCCCGCGGCGGTGCTCCGCGGTCTCGCGGCGGCTGCCGACACCTGCGCCGGAAAGGGTCCCGCCGCAGGAGAGGACCTCCTGCGGCGGTTCCGTTGGCTCACCGCGCCGCGCAGCACCGTCGTGCAACCCGGCCCGGTGCACACCGGCCTGACGACCAATCCCGGGCTTGAGGCCGACCGCCTCATGACCGTGCTGGTGCTCGCGCTCAGCTAGGCCGAGATTCTGACTACGCGTCAGTGCACTCAGGAGAACAGGGCGTCGATCTTTTGGAGCAGCTTCACGATGCCGTAGCCGAACGGCACGGCGACCCACACCCAGGCCACCACCATCAACGCGCGGAGGTCCTTCTTGGGGGCCTGGGTCGTCTCGCTCGTCATGCGGGCACCTTCGGCGTCGAGGGGGCATCCATGGCCGACGCCCCGGCATCCGCCGGCGGCTCGTGGAAGCGCGGGTCCACCGGACGGATCAGTTCGTTGCAGATGAACGCGATCACCAGCAGCACGGTGACGATGAGGAAGGACGGGGTGTAGATGTCCGGACCCGTCTTGCCGCTGTTGATCCGCTCGTCAGCGATGTTGTTGATGATGAACGGTCCGAGCACACCCGCGACCGACCAGGCCGTGAGCAGCCGACCGTGGATCGCGCCGACCTGGTACGTGCCGAACAGGTCCTTCAGATACGCCGGGACCGTCGCGAAACCCGCACCGTAGAAGGACAGGATGAAGATGCAGCACACAAGGAACAGCGGCTTGTTGGAGTCCGTCGTCAGGAACACGAGGAAGTAGAGAGCCGCACCGACTCCGAGGTACATCCGGTACATGTTCTTGCGACCCAGATAGTCCGAGGTCGAGGACCACAGGATGCGCCCGAGCGCGTTGGACAGCGACAGGATCGCAACGAACCCGGCCGCGGCCGCGACCAGCTCGGTCTTCGTGTCCGAGCCGGGGAAGAAGTCCTGATAGATCGGCGAGGCCCGTTCCAGGATGCCGATGCCGGCCGTGACGTTGAAGCAGAGCACGACCCAGAGCAGCCAGAACTGGGGGGTCTTGATGGCGTTGGCGGCCGACACGTTGCCCTTGGACTGAAGGAGCCGGTCCGCCCGCGGGGGCTGCTTCCCCGGCGTCCAGCCGTCGTAGGGGACGCGGACGAGCAGGTAGCTCATCGCCATGAATACGACGTAGAACAGCGCCATCACGAGGAAGGTCTTGGCGATGCCGTCCTGCGCCTTGTCGAGCACCGCTTCGGTGAGCGGGGCGGCGCCCTTGGCCGGCGGCGCCACCGCGGCGTCGAACTTCTTGAGCAGCTCGGTGCTGAACGGTGACGCGAACAGTGCACCGCCACCGAAGCCCATGATCGCCACGCCCGTGGCCAGGCCGGGTCGGTCCGGGAACCACTTGATCAGCGTGGAGACGGGCGAGATGTAACCGATCCCCAGCCCGATCCCGCCGACGAAGCCGTAGCCGACAACCACCAGCCAGTACTGGTCCATCTGCACGGCGAGAGCCGCGATGGCCAGGCCGGAGCAGAAGCACATCGAGGAGACGGCCATCGCCCAGCGCGGCCCGCGGTACTCCACCCGCGTGCCCAGCACGGCCGCCGCGAGCCCGAGCATCACGATGCCCAGCTGGAACGGCAGGGCGGACAGCGTCCCGGGATGGTCGCTGTCGGTCAGCATCGTCGCCTCGAGCGGCTTCTTGAACACGCTCCAGGCGTACGCCTGACCGATCGCCAGGTGGACGGAGAGGGCCGCGGGCGGGATGAGCCAGCGACTCCAGTAGGGCGGCGCAATGGTCCGCTCGCGAGCGAGGAAACCGATGCTCATGGGGAATTCCTCCTGCCGTGCCGGCTGCGCGGACAGTACCGAGATCCATGCTGTCGGCTGAGAATCATTCGGCAGACGGCTGCGCGGTGCGCCGAGTGGCCGATCCGCGAAGCTGAGCGGTTTGTGATGCGGCTCTTCGGCTACTCACCGCTTCACCATTGCCGCTGAGCGCGCACGCCTATCCGGACGTCCGTGGACTGCATGACCGGACAACTAGGGTCGGCCCGTGGGCAACCTGACCGGTGTTCTGGCAGTCGCGCTCGCCGTGTTCCTGGTCGCCGGGACGGTGTTCGGGCTTCGCCGATTCGCGGGCTGGCGCCCTGCCCTGGGGACCCGCGCGGAGCTGGCGAGCTTCGAGACCCTGCACCTGGTGGCCCTCGCGTCCCCCGCGCTGCGCGGCGGGCTCACCGAGGCCGGGGCCACCAAGGCCGTCAAGCACCTGCGAGCCCTCCTCGGCACGCACGCCGTGGCGGTAACGGATGGGGAACGTCTGCTCGCCTGGGACGGGGACGGGGAAGGCTCCCTCGGGACGTCAGCCACCGAGCACGCACAGTCGGTCATGAGCACCGGTCGTTCGCAGGTCCTGGACTCGACCGCCGACTGCGGTTGCGGGATCCGCGAGGTGGTCATCACCCCGCTGGTCTCCGGCGAGGTCGTGATCGGGACCCTGGGCGCGTACACCGACTCCACGTCGGCCGGCCTGATCCGGGCGGTCGACGAGGTCGGGCGCTGGGTGTCGACGCAGTTGGAGCTCTCCGAGCTCGACGCCAGCCGGACTCGGGTCGCTGAGGCTGAGGTCCGGGCGCTGCGGGCCCAGATCTCCCCTCACTTCATCTACAACTCCCTCAACGCGATCGCGTCGTTCGTGCGGACCGACCCGGACCGGGCCCGCGAACTGCTGCTGGAGTTCGCCGACTTCACTCGCTACAGCTTTCGGCGTTCGGGTGACTTCACGACGCTCGCCGACGAGTTGAAGGCCATCAACGGCTACCTGCTGCTGGAGCGAGCGCGGTTCGGCGATCGGCTGCAGGTGACTCTTCGGGTGGCGCCGGAGGTCCTGGCCGTGTCGATGCCGTTCCTCTGTCTGCAGCCGTTGGTGGAGAACGCGGTCCGGCACGGGCTGGAGAACAAGGAAGGCCGAGGCACCGTCACGATCCTGGCCGAGGACGCCGGCGCCGACTGCCTGATCACGGTCGAGGACGACGGCCTCGGGATGGCTCCCGAGCGCGTCCGCGCTGCACTGGCGGGCGAACCGGGCACGGACAGCGTGGGACTGGGCAACGTCGACGAGCGGCTGCGCAAGATCTTCGGCGACGCCTACGGACTCACGGTCGCGACCGCGCCCGGCGCGGGCACCAAGGTCAGCGTGCGCGTTCCGAAGTTCCAACCGGGCGTGCGCGCATGAGCGAAAAGGAAGCCGCAGCAGGCGAGCCGGAAGGTACTCCCCTGACCGTGCTGGTCGTCGACGACGAGGCCCCCGCCCGGGACGAGCTGGTGTTCCTGTTGAGTCGGGACAGCCGCATCGGCGAGGTGCTGAGCGCCGAACGTCCGCGGGACGCGTTGCGGTTGCTGCAAAGCCACCAGATCGACGGGGTGTTCCTCGACATCCGCATGCCAGGCCTGTCCGGGCTGGAGTTGGCCGGGGTTCTCGCCCGGTTCCGCGATCCGCCCGCCGTGGTCTTCGTGACCGCCTTCGAGGACTACGCCGTCGAGGCTTTCGAGCTCGGCGCCGTCGACTACGTGCTCAAGCCGATCCGCCCGGAGCCGCTGGCCGAGGCGGTCCGTCGGCTGGTGGCGGCCACCACCGCGCCCGCGGAGACGCCGGCCCCTGCGCCCGCTCCGGAGCCGCCGGGCGTCCCGGACGACGAGACGATCCTCGTCGAGCGCGCCGGGGTGACTCGCTTCATCTCGTTGCGCGACGTGACCTACGTGGAGGCGCACGGCGATTACGCGCGCCTGCACACCGAGTCCGCCACGCACCTCCTGCGGGTGCCGATGGCCACGCTGGAGGAGCGGTGGGCCGACGCCGGCTTCATCCGCATCCACCGCAGCTATCTGGTCTCCCTGGCGCACATCACCGAGGTGCGACTTGCAGCCGAGCAACGCAGCGTCATGCTGGGCACCGTGGAACTTGCGGTGAGTCGACGTCACACCCGTGCCCTGCGCGAGAAGCTCGCCAGACGGGCCGCCCGGCCGCGTACCGGCGGCCAGGACCGCTGATGCGCGAGGTCGACCGGTCCAAACGGGTCGTGGTGACCGGGCCGCGAACCCGGGCCGTGCCGGGGGCACCGCAGCGGGGCGTCCTGGACCTCGATGAGCAGACCACCATCGGTGAGGTGTACCTGCGCTCGTTGATCCGCACCCAACTGCGTCTGGCCCTGACGGTGTGCGCGGCCGTGATGCTGGTCGGCGGCGGCCTCCCCGCGGTCTTCGCGATGTGGCCGGCCACCCGCTCCCACGAGATCCTCGGTCTGCAGCTGCCGTGGTTGGTCCTGGGTGTGCTCGCCTACCCAGCGCTGGTCGCCGGCGGCTGGGCCTACGTGCGCGCGGCCGAGCGCAACGAGGCCAACTTCGTCGCGCTGGTCGAACGGCGGTGAACGAGGGCTACGGCATCACCGCGATCGCGATCGTGGTCGCGCTGACGGCGGGGATCGGCGCGTTCGGGCTGCGCATCTCCCGGACGACCTCGGACTTCTACGTCGCCTCGCGGACGGTCTCACCGCTGTGGAACGCCTCCGCGATCGGCGGGGAGTACCTCTCGGCCGCGTCCTTCCTCGGCGTCGCCGGGCTGATCCTGGCCTTCGGCGCCGACATGCTCTGGTTGCCGGTCGGCTTCACCGGCGGGTACCTGATCATGCTCGCGCTGGTCGCGGCGCCGCTGCGTCGCTCCGGGGTCTACACGCTGCCCGACTTCACCCAACTACGACTTTCCTCGACCAGGCTGCGGGCGCTGGCGAGCCTCCTCGTCGTCGTCATCTGCTGGCTGTACCTGATGCCGCAGTTCCAGGGCGCCGGGCTGACCCTGCGCACCGTCACCGGCGCCCCGCTGTGGGCCGGTGAATTGGTGGTCGCGGTCGTGGTCATCACGACCGTCGCAGCCGGCGGCATGCGTTCGATCACCTTCGTCCAGGCCTTCCAGTACTGGCTGAAGCTCACCGCGATCATCGTCCCCGCAACCTTTCTGGCGATCGCCTGGCACTCCGACGGTTCGCCCCCACTGACCGGCGACACGGTGCCGGAGTTCCGCGAGGCCACCGTGATCACCGCGCCCGCCGATCTGAAGATCCGGGTGTCGGAGGAGGTGAAGCCTCGGGTTTCCGGCACCGTCGACGGCAAGACCTACGCGGGCAAGTCCGTGCGACTGGTTCCCGGCGAGCACAAGGTCCAGGACGGGACCCGCCTGGAGTTCGCCAAGGGCGACGCCGTGCCCGTCTCCACCGAGTTGCCGACGATGACCGACGCGGACTGGTCCCAACCATTGTCCGGGGGCCGGGAGCACTCGCTCTACGCGACGTACTCGCTGATCATCGCGACGCTGCTGGGCACGATGGGACTGCCGCACATCCTGGTCCGCTTCTACACCAACCCCGACGGTCGCACGGCCCGACGAACGACCCTCGCGGTGCTCGTGCTGCTCGGCATGTTCTACCTCGCTCCGACGATCCTCGGCGCGCTCGGTCGCATCTATTCGCCGGACCTGCTGGTGACCGGTGATGTCGACTCCGCCGTACTCGAACTACCCATGCGGATGATCGACGGCACCGGCGGTGAACTCCTCGCGGCGTTGGTCACGGCAGGCGCCTTCGCGGCGTTCCTGTCCACGGCCGCGGGCCTGACCCTGGCGGCCTCGGCGGTGATCTCGCAGGACGTGTTCCGGTCCGGCGGGGTCCGCAACTTCCGGCTCGCCTCCATCCCGGCGACGCTCGTCCCGTTCGGTTTCGCTCTCGCCGCCGGAGGGCTTGCGGTCGGCAGCGCTGTCAGCCTGGCGTTCGCGGTGGCCGCCTCGACCTTCTGCCCGTTGCTGGTGCTCGGCGTCTGGTGGCGAGGTCTGTCCACGGTCGGGGCCGCGGCCGGGATGATCACCGGCGGGGCACTCGCCGGCTCGGCGGTGCTCGCGACGATCCTCGGCGGGCCATACGACGGGTGGCCGGGCGCGCTGCTCGCCCAGCCTGCGGCGATCACTGTGCCGGTGGCCTTCGGGGTGATGATCGGGGTCTCGTTGCTGACGCCGCGTCATGTCCCGTCGAACATCCACCGCATCATGGTCCGCCTGCACGTCCCGGAGCCCCTGACGCTGGATCGCGGGGACTGGAACAGCTGAGTCGGTCGGTCAGCCGCCGTCCGGGATCAGGTCCTCGAGCGGCACGTCCGCATCGGCCAACCGCTCGCGGTCGATCGACAGCCGCGATCGGATGATCGCCTGGATCGGGTCGGTGACGTCGCCGACGTTGACGTTCATGCCCGCGAGCACTCGGCCTCGGTCGTCGAGCCAGAATGCGATGAACTCACGCTTGTCGCGGTCACCGCGGTAGACCACGTCGGCGAAGCGGCCGGGTTCGAACCAACCGGAGACCTCGAGCCGAAGGTCGTACTGGTCGGAGTAGAAGTAGGGAACCCGGTCGTAGGGCTGCCCTTGGCCGAGCATCGACAGCCCCGCCGCTGTCCCCCCGTACAACGCGTTGGACCAGTGCTCCAGGCGGATCGGGCGATCGTAGAGCGGGTGATCGGCCCGCACGCAGGCCCCGGCGGCGTAGATGTCCGGGTCGGTGATGGTCTGCAGCTCGACGGTGACGCGGATGCCGTCGTCCACCTCCAGACCGGCGGCCTGCGCAAGTTCGGTTGCGGGGCTGATGCCGACGCCGATGACCACGGCATCCGCGGCGATCTTCTCCCCCTTGCGGGTGACGACGATCGGTCCGGGGAGGATCTCCTCGAGGCCGGACCCGAGGCGGACATCGACACCGTGGTCGCGATGGAGAGCGGCGAACATCGCGCCGACCTCCGGGCCGAACCTCCGGTTGAGCGCGGCCGAATCGCCGGAGAGCAGCGTGACCTCGCACCCGTGGTGCCGGGCGGCAGCGGCGACCTCCAACCCGACCCACCCGCCACCGAGCACGACGACCCGGCCGCGGCGGGAGAGCACCTCCCGCAGCCCATCGAAGTCCTCGAGCTTGCGCATGTAGAACACGCCCGGGTGGGCGGTGTTGGGGATGCGTCGCACCACCGATCCGGTGGCGAGCAGCAGCTTGTCGTAGCGCTGCCGGGAGCCGTCGGTCATCCCCAGCTCGTGCGCACCGCGGTGGATCGCCATCACTCCGAGGCCCACGCGCAGGTCGACGTTCTGCCTGGCGTACCAGTCCTCGTCGTGGACGTAGATCGTGTCCTGCGCCGCGGTGCCTTTCAGGTAGCCCTTGGACAGCGGCAGCCGCTCGTACGGGCGATGTGCTTCCTGGCCGATGAGGATGACCTCACCGTCGAAACCGGCGTCGCGGAGAGCCTCCGCGGCCTTGGCGCCGGCGAGAGAGGCGCCCACGATGGCAAAGGTGCGAGGGCGCGACATAGATCCAGATTAGCCGTCGACAGATTGCGGCGGCCGGACGGGAACTTTTCCGATCCGACCACTCATCGCGCCGGCGCGTCCAACCGGCGCTGCCCACCCAGCAAGGCTTGCGCGAATCGGGCGATTTTGTAAACGTGAGCAAAACGCTCCCTAGGGCCGTGCCCGTCGACCCGGAGGTGTAGGTGCCCAGCGCCCGCACGGACCTTGCGTAATCGACTGATTCCTCGCGATTTGTCGGCGAAGATTGAGGCATGGCCGAGGGCGGCGCATCTCCCGCTGCGCCCGTTTGCCGGGGTCCAATCGCCCCGTACAACCCCTCGTTCGACGCCCGCGATCGGAAGGACGCAAGCATGAGCACACCCGACGGTCCCGACGCCACCCGGCGCACCCTTATCCGGAGCGTCGTAGTCCTCGGCGCGGTAGGGGTCGGTGCCGGGCTGTCCCGCCTCGGCGAAGGCACCTACGAACTTGCGGTCCAAACCGGCTCCGAGACCGACGTCGCCGCCCAGGAACCCGCACCGGCTGAAACAGCAGCCCCGGCCGAATCAACCGCTCCGACGAAGCCGACCAAGTCGACCAAGCCTGCTGCCTCGGAAAAGCCGACCAAGGCGGAGAAGCCCACCAAGGCGGAGACATCGACCAAGTCGGCCACCGGGACCAAGTCGGACGCGACCAAGGCAGAGAAGCCGACCAAGGCGGAGAAGCCGACCAAGGCGGAGAAGCCGACCAAGGCGGAGAAGCCGGAGAAGGAAGCCCCGAAGCCGGCCGGAAAGCCCCTCGGGCCCTCGAGCAAGATCCCCGTCGGCGGTGGCACGATCTACAAGCCCGACCGGGTCGTGGTCACCCAGCCGTCGAAGGGCGTGTTCAAGGCGTTCGACGCGCAATGCACGCACGCGAACTGCCTCGTCACCGAGGTCAAGGCCGGCGCCATCCACTGCCCCTGCCACAACGCCAAGTTCGGCCTCGCCGACGGGGCCGTCATCAAGCCTTCTGTGGCCCGGAGACCGTTGAACCCCAAGACGGTCACGGAATCGGGCGGCACGATCTACCTCACCTGATCACCCGTACCTCGCCGCAATTCGACCGTTAGGAGTTCGTCAGTGTTCGACACCTTCACGGGTCTGCCGATCCACATCCTGGTGTCGCACTTCGCGGTCGTGTTGATCCCGATCGGTGCGACAGCGACCATCGCCGTTGCGCTGTACAAGCCCTTCCGGGAGAAGTACCTGGCGCTGCTGGCGATCGGGAACATCGGGCTACTGGCGATGGCCTTCGTCACCCTGCGTGCCGGCGAGGACCTCATGGACCGGTATCGAGAACTGGGCGACACCTCGACCCCGAAGTTCGATCACGAGTCGCTCGGCCGCACCCTGGTGTGGATCATGTTGGCGACGACGATCGCGACGATGGTCATGTGGGCCGCCCAGCCTCTCGGCGCCAAAGCACCCGCGGCGATGCTGGCGCTGGGCGGGATCGTGGCGGCACTGGCCGTCACGTCGCTCTGGTTCTCCTACCGGGCCGGGCACACGGGCTCGGAGTCGCACTGGAAAGAGTTCGTCGACAGCGGCAACGAGCAACGGGCCGAGGCGAACAAGTGACGCCTCCTCGGGAGGCTCCCCCTCGCCTGGTCGGCTCCTGGACATGACGAAGCCCCACTCTCCGTGGTCCGGAGGGTGGGGCTTTGTCATGTGCGCCACGAGCCAGGTCTGACGGGCGGTCAGGCCTTGTAGATCTTGTCCTTCACCACGACGATCTTCTGCGGGTTCAGCGGCCGTCGGGCCGGCCCCTTGATGGGCTTCCCGTCCTCGATCGAGAACTCCCCGTTGTGGCAGTCGCAGATCATCTTGCCCTTTGTCTTGAAGTTCGAGACAGGGCAATTCGCGTGCGTGCAGGTGGCCATGAAGCCGACGAACTTGCCCTTCTTCGGCTGGGTGACGACCACCGAGTCCTTCTCGAAGTATTTCCCGCTGCCGACCGGGACGTCCTTGGTCGACCCGATGGGCTTACCCTTCGGCTTTTTCCCCATCGGGGACGCTGACTCGGTGCTTGCGGAGGCCGGCGAGGCGAGCAACGGGATGCTCGCCGCAGCGGCGATCGCAGCACCACGCAGCACCCTCCGCCTGGAGGGCTCGTGATCATCTGCAATTTCGGGCGTTTCGGGCATCTCGGGATGTTTCCTTCCAGTGCGAGGAAAGACACGCAAACGATAACAATTGCCCTGGTCGGCAACTGAGTTTTCATCACAATGGCCGCCCAGCGGACACAACAATGCGACGACCGGCCGACACCGTCAGAGGCAGTTGCCGACGCCACAAAGCGGGCGAACCGAGGTCGGCTCGCCCGCTTCGGATGAAGCCTCTAGCGGCGCGTCAGACGTCTTCGCGACCGTTGGAGGTCGCACCGGAAGTCCAGACCGGGGCAATCAGGGACTCAGAGCGGTCCTGGCGGTCCGAAGTGGGGAGTTGGTAGGTGATGATGACCTGCCCGTCCTCGGCGCGCCCCGTGCCGCCGTTCAGCAGTTCGGCCGAGCCGAGGCGAGCCACGCTCGGCGCCAAGGCCGAGGTTGCCACCATGCCGCTGCCACCGCCGCCACCACCGCCGACCATCGGACCTGCGGCACCGCCACTGCCACCGGCGTAGCCGCCGCCGCCGCCGCCGGCACCGACCGGGTACGAGGCCCAGGTGCCAGAACGCTTGAGCTTGAACTTGTCCGAGGCGCCGTAGCCGCCTTCGCCGCCGCCGCCGCCCCAGTTCTCGTCATAGCCGCTGTGGCCGTCCAGGCCGGTGGGCCTTCTCAGGCCGGCGCCGCCCGACGGTCCAGTCGCGCCGATACCGCCCTTACCAACGACGTCACCGCTTCCGTTCCCACCGTGCTCGCCGCCACCGGCGCCGCCACGGGCGGACGCCACCGCTGTCGATGCCATGGCACCGCCGGCGCCCCCGCCGCCACCGGCGACCAGGATGCGTGACGCAATGTCCTTGCCGTTCAGGCGCACGCTCGAAGCGCCGCCGCCACCACCGCCGCCCAGCGCGCCTGCGCCGCCGACGCCGCCACCGTTCAGTCCGCCGATACCCGGGCGCATACCCTCCCCGTCACTGCCGCGGCCACCGACGAGCACGCGCAGGACATCACCGCCGGAGACCGGGAAGTCCCCCGAGACCAACCCTCCGAGACCTCCCTCGGGGGCGTGTCGAACGGAATCGATCGTTCCGCCGCTGCCACCGCCCGCGCCACGAGCCTCGATGTGCAACTCAGTGACGCCGGCCGGAACGCGCAGCACGTAGTTGTCCGTGGGATTGAGATAGACGCAGCTGACGCTGCCGAGCACCGAGGGGGCGCTGCATTCGCCTCTCGCCTGGCCGGTGGTCTGAGCTGCGGACGCTGGGATGGCAGCCCCCGCCAGCATCATCGTCAGGGCTGCGCCGGTGGCTGTCACCGCGGCTGCTCTCAACGCAATGCGCCGAGTCGCCAAGCAGCTCGGGTCGTTACCAAGAGGGATCGCGGCCATTACGCACTGCCTTCCGTTGCCCTTGCACCGAGCCGTCGCTGTCTTTGTGTAGTGCCCCGTGGCGAAGGGCCCGAAACAGCGCTGCAGCCGAAGGCTAACGCGGAGACCCCCCACAAGACGAGCCCCCACACGGGGCGAGGGCCCGGCCAAATTCATCGGCCGGGCCCTCGTCTACGCCTAGCGAGTTCTAGCTACGCATAGCGAGAACTACATGTGCTTCGCGGCATCCTTGATGGCTTCGCGGATACGCGGGTAGGTGTTGCACCGGCAGACGTTGCGGATCTGATCGATATCCGCGTCGGTCACCTTGCGCTTTTCCTTCTTCGCCTGGGCGATGAGCGCGGAGGCCGACATGATCTGGCCGGGCTGGCAGTAACCGCACTGCGGCACGGAGTGCTTGATCCAAGCGTTCTGGACCGGGTGCAGACCCGCGGCCTTGTGGGTGTCAGCCAAACCTTCGATCGTGGTGATCCGGTCGGTCGACTTGATGTACTTCACCGAGACGGAGCACGGGTTGAATGCCTTGCCGTTGATGTGCGACGTGCAGGCATAACACTCACCGATACCGCAGCCGTACTTGGGGCCGTTGACCTTCAGCACGTCACGCAGCACCCAGAGGAGGCGGACGTCGTCCTCGACGTCGACGCTGACCTTCTTGCCGTTCAGGATGAACGAGTGGTTAGGCACGAGGAAACTCCTTTCTTATGCGTAAGAAGGTCAGGCGGGAAGGGCGCGAGTCGGGCTCTGCGGAATGGACGGAACCTTCGGGATCGAAGGCTGCACCAGGTTCGGGTCGCGGAGGAACACCGGGAGCGTGGTGACCTTCTTGCCCAGAACGTTCTGGAGCGCGATCGCGGCGGCGGCGAAGCCGGCCCCGTTACCGATCTCGCCGGTACCGCTGGGCACCGAGGAGCCCTTGTCGATGATGATCGCCTGGAAGTCGGTCGGGCAGTCCCAGTGACGGGTCCATCCGTAGTCGTCCCAGCCGCCCTGGATCGGCAGACCGTCCTGCCAGTCACAGACCTCGCTGAACGCGTGGGCGAAGCCGTCCATCATGCCGCCCATTGCCTGGGCCTTGCAGATGTCCGGGTTCATCGGGATGCCCATGGAGATGGCGAAGACGGCCTTGGTGATGCGCGGGCCGACCCAGCCGTTCAGCTCGCGGTCCTTACGGACACGCGGGCGGTTGTCGATCTCGACGAGGCAAGCGGTCTGGCACTTGTACTCGCCGTGGATGCCGATGGCCTGCGCCATGCCCTTGGGCATCTTGCGGCCCCAGTTACCGGCCTTGGCAACCGCATCGAGAACGGCGACCACGTGCTCGTCCTTCGCAAATGCGCGACGGAACTGGTAGCCGTCCATGCCGAACGACTTGGCCATGTCCTCGACGAGGAGCTCGCGAGCCACGGCGACGTCCGGCGAGTACACGTTGCGCACCGGGCCGGTGGGCACGTAGTCGTACTCGAAGGCCTCGGTCAGAGCGGTACGGGTCGGTCCGAAGTTGTACGGGACCGAGGTGACGATTTGGTAGAACCAGTCGGTGATCGAGGTGTTGGCCCAGTACCGGCTCGGGTCCTTCTTCATCATGCGACCGGAGATGATGTCGCCCGCGCTGTGGGTGAAGTCGCAGGCCGAGGAGGCGTGCCACTGGGTGAAGCTCGTGATGCTGTTGCCGACCTTGGTCGCCCGGCAGTGCGAGACCGAGCCCGGGTGCTCGCGACCGGCGCGAACCTGGTCGGTGCGGTGCCACATGAGGCGCACCGGCGCACCGAAGGCCTTCGATGCGCGAGCGGCCTCGATGAGACGGTCGCCGTGCAGCGTGGTGCCGAACGAGCCACCGCCGTAGGTCACGTTGAGGGTGACCTTGTCGATCGGCAGGCCCAGCTCTTCAGCGATCATCGACAGCGGAGTGCCGGGGATCTTCGAAGCGCCCCAGACCTCAGCCGAGTCCGCCTTGACGTCCGCGACCGCGGCGTTCGGCTCCAGCGGACCCGAGACGCGGTAGTGGAACGTGTACTTGTTCTCGATGACCTCGGCGCCCGGGGGGGCCGGATCCATCGGGAGCAGAGCCGCGTCGACAGCCTTGAGCATGTCGTCGGAGTTGACCTTGCCGGTGGTGCCGGGGCCCCACGTGACGTCGAGCTTGCGGATGGCGTCGACGCACTGGCCGAAGGTCTTCGCCCGCACGGCCACAACCTGACCGCGAAGCGCGCCGTCGATCACCGCGACGTGGGTGACGCCCGGCATGCTCTTGATCTTGGACTCGTTGTTGATCGACTCGACCGTGCCGTTGATCTGCGGCGGACGGGCCAACATCGTCGGCAGGGCGCCGGGGATGTCGAGGTCCATCGCGAACACCTTTTTACCGGTGACGATGTCCTTGATGTCCTTACGGGCCACCGACTTGCCGATGACGGTGCGCTTCGGCGGACCGACCGCAGCGTTGAGGAGTGCGCCGACGAACTCGTTCTGCGCGGAGGCAGCGAGGCTCGCCATGGAGCCGTAGCTGGCCTTCATGCCGCGAGGACCGTAGACGTGGCCGTCACGGGTGTGGAGCTTGTCCGCAGAGACGCCCCACTCCTTCGCGGCTGCGCCGATGACCTTCTGGCGGATCAGTTCACTGAGCTCGCGGAGCGGCTCCCACAGCGAGAAGGTCGAGGACGACCCACCGGTGAGCTGGGCGTCAGCGAGGTCGACGCGAGCCTTCGACTGCGTGATGTCCACGTGGTCGTAGTTCATGTCGAGCTGGTCGGCGATGATCTGCGCGCATCCACTCTCGATGCTCTGGCCGACCTCGCAACGCGGCATGTCGAAGTGCACGCGGCCCTGCGGCGTGAGCTCCAGGGTCAGCAGCGGGGTGACGGCGCGCGTCTGCTCCCGCATGAAGTCCATGAAGTCGTAGTAGTCCGCCGGCAGGTCGTTGCTCAGGATCGGCGAGGCGTCGCCGCTCGTGTGCAGTCTGCGGGAGGCGAGGCGGTCCGTCGGGGCGGCGGCAGGGCCGCCGACGCCGGAACCGTCAGCCGCGGCGGCAGAGTCCGCGTCGGTGACGTACCGGCCGGCGACGATCAGCGACGAGCCTGCGAGCACGTAGCCCACGAAGCTGCGTCGGCTGGTGCCTTCGGCGCGACGGGGGTTGGGGTCCACGAGAGTGGGAGAGCCGTCCGAGGTGTGGGTGTAGGCGGACGGGTCGGGCTGGGCGTTACTAGCTTCGAAACTGTCCTTGGGGGGCATACAAGTTTCCCCTTCGTGGGATGTCTACGAGCACCGGGGCGTAGGGCGCGGACCGCGCCGATCGGGAGCGACGTGGTTGGACAAGGTCAATCGGGTTGTGACTGACCACGGACTTGGGCGTCCGAAGCTGAGAATGTTCGAGCGAATCTGAGAGTGCAATAGCTCACATAACGGACATCGCTCAGCGGCGCGTACGCCGCGCCGAGCGGCACCTCAAATACAAATTCCATGAATCGTAAAAGCGGCTGCTCAGAGCGTCTGTGATCAAGCATATTCAGGGGCTTTTAGATCTGGAAGCACGCAACTGCGAGGGTTTGCCGCTAAACCTGAACTGCCCGTCCATCCCACCACGGGCAGTCTCAACCACTGGTCGAGGGGGGTCGCAGACCCCAAACGAGCGGCCTCTCAGGAGGTCACGGCGGGATCACAACTTTTTTTGGCTCTTGACGGGGCGATTAACACAGCGGCGCCCACCGTCAGTGTTGGAAACAAACAATCGGGGCCGTTCGAACAGAGATCACGCCTCAGCGGCCACCATCGAGGCCCCGGAGCCTGGCTTGGCCAGGTTCCGAGAGGCGCGCAGCGGATCCCAATCAGCATCGATCGGGGTCAGTTTCGAGCGATCACCGAGCACCAGCCCGTCGCGGATCTCCGCCGAGAGGTCCCGGCCGAGGATCGCGGAGGCCGCGTAGATCCCGCTGTGCATGACGCCTTCGACGCCTGGCCCCCACGTGCAGCTGGAGCCGGCGAGGAACAGTCCGTCGATCTCGGTGCGCACGCCGTAGCGGCCGAACTGCGCGAACTGGCCGACGGCGATCTCCAGGCCGTACGCGGTGCCCGCGGTGGGCGCGGTGTAGCGCTCCTGGGTCAGCGGCGTCCCGGCCTCCCGCCAGGCGACGTGATCCTTCACCAGCCCCGGCAGCGCCTCCTCCGCCCGCGCGATCATCACGTCGGTGAGGTGCTCCTTCAGCTCGACGTACTGCTCGTTGCGGCGGTACTCCCCACCGTCGAACGGACCGCGCTCCACGCCCCAGAGCTCGTAGTTCGCCGAGATCGGGACCATCACCTCCAGCGAGGTGTGCCCCGCCGGCGCGTAGTGCCGGTTGTCGGGGTCCTTCACCGTCGAGCTGTGGATGTAGGCGGGCAGCCGTCGGCCGAGGTCCGTCAGCCACGCGTCGCTGCGCCGGGTCGGACCCTCCATCATCGTGAAGAGGTCCTCGAAGGAGTCCCAGGTCGGGAAGCTGAAGTGGTCGGCGTTGGGCACCTGGCCCCGCAGGTCCACGTCGAGGCCGATGTAGGCGTTGAACCAGGGCAGCGCCATCCGGCCGCCCTCGATCTTCTTCGCGGTCCGGGCCTTCACATGCTCGCGGCCGACCATGTCCAGGAACGTGCGCTTGAGGTCGGCACTGGACACGACCACGGGTGCGGTGAGGACCTCGCCGTCCGCAAGCTCGACGCCCGTGACCCGTGCGCCCTCGACGAGGATCCGCGAGACCTGGGCCTTGGTGCGCACCTCGCCCCCGTGCGTGCGGACGACGTCGGTCAGATGCGCCGAGAAGATCTGGCCACCGCCCTTGGGGTAGCCCGGGCCGAGCTCCACGAAGTCCCAGAGGAAGGCAGCGTGCATCGCGATCGGCGCGCGCGAAGGCGGGGTCTCGTAGCTGACGTTCGGCATGCAGAGGAGCAGCTGCAGACGTTGGCTCAGCCCGCAGGCGTCGAACAGCTTCTGCAGCGGTAGCAGGGTCCAGCGACCGTGCAGACGCGCCCGCAGCGCGTAGTCCACGAGGCCGCGCACGGAAGCGGGCGTCCGACCGCGGTCCAAGGGGCCGCCGATCCGGCGCATCACCTTCATGAAGCGACGGATGCCGCGCTCCTCGGCCGGGAACGAGGCGATGAGTCGATCCTCGTAGCGGTCCAGACCCCGCGGAGCCGCGAACTCGAGGTCCGGCAGGTGGTAGATCTCGAAGCCGTCCGGGTCCATGGGCAGGAACTCGATGCGATCGTCCAGGCCCAGCCCACGCAGGATGGTCGGCAGGTGTCCGTCCGGGCCGAGGTTACCGAGGTGATGGACGCCGACGTCGAACTCCCACTTGTTGCGGCGGCGGAAGACATGCGTGGACCCGCCGACGACGTCGCCGTACTCGAGCACCAACGTCCGCTTACCGCCCGCGGTCAGGTATGCGCCCGCGGTCAGACCGGCCAGGCCGGCTCCGATGACGATGACGTCCCATCGCTGACTGGCGGTCATGGGCGGACTCCTGAGGTTCGGTCGAACTAGTACGTCTGTACTAGCGAATGCTGCGACCGTACCAATACAGATGTATTAGCGCCAGGCCGGACGACGATTCATCCGGCCGGAAATAGTGACGGTGGGTTAAGAGGTGCGAAATCAGTTCGTCGGCGCGTCGGTGCCGCCGTCAACGAGCGCGCGTAACGTCTCCGCGGCGAGCCGCATCGGCACCCTCGTGCGCAGCAAACGGCTCTGGATCAGCGCGCCCCCCGTGCCGCCGACGACGGTCGTCGCGAGGTCCCGGGCGCGGGCGGGCGTGATGCCGGCGGCGCGGATGCCGGCCGCCCACGCGGAGGCCCAACCGTTGAACGCGTCCACGCACGCCTCGGACACCGCCGAACCGTCGGAGGACACCTCGAGCGCGACGGTGGTCACCGGGCAACCCGACTCCCACCCACTGTCCTCGAGGACGTCGCCCACGAGCGCCAGATACAGCGCGACCGCCTCGCCCGGGCTGGTGGCCCGCTCCAGGCAGAAGGCGATGGCGCCGCGGACCCGTTGATCGCCGAACTGGATCGCCGCGACGCCGATCTGCTCCTTGCCGCCGGGCCAGTAGTGCGCCAGCGATCCCCAGGGCGCGCCGGACTCGTCGACGATCCCGCGGATGGTCGTCGAGCGGTAACCCTGCTTGGCGAAGAGCCTGCTGGCGGCTTCGACCATCTGGTCGCGGGGCGAACTGGCGGACATGGAGCCAGCCTAACCTGGATCTAAGTCAGTTGTACTAACGCGAACCGAAGCTCCCGTGCCGCCCGGCACCGCCGGCGAACCGGGTCGCGCCGGACACGCTCTCCCCGGTGCGCAGCACCTCGAGTCCGCGGGTCGCCTCGACCTCCAACGCGGCGGCTTCGTCCAGGCCGTACTGCTCGTAGGCCGACGCCCGGTCTGCCAGCGCGCACGCCTGCGGGAACGCCGCGATCTCCCGAGCCAGCTCGATGGCTGCGGCCAGGGTCTGCCCCGACGGGACCACCCGATCCGCCAGACCGATCCGCAGCGCCTCCTCCGCCCCGACCGGTCGGCCGGTGAGGATGAGGTCCATCGCCCGCCCCTGCCCGATCAACCGAGGCAGGCGGACCGTGCCGCCGTCGATCAAGGGCACGCCCCAGCGGCGGCAGAACACCCCGAAGGTCGCATCCTCGGCGGCGACGCGCAGGTCGCACCAGATCGCCAGCTCGAGGCCGCCGGCCACCGCGTAGCCCTCGACGGCCGCGATCGTCGGCTTGGGCGGTAGCCCGCGACTGGGACCCATCGGCCCGAGCTTCCCGGGGCCGAGCTCGACCAACGCAGCCTCGTCGAGGCCGGTGGTCGAGAAGGCGCCCAGGTCGTAGCCGGCGCAGAACGTGCCGCCGCCGCCGGTGAACACGATCGCCTTCACCGAGTCGTCCTGCGCCACCTGGTCGAAGGCGTCGCGCAGGGCCTGCGCGGTCTCGGGGTTCACCGCGTTGCGCACCTCGGGCCGCATGATCGTGATGACCGCGACGGGGGCGTCGATCTCTACCTGCACCGTGTCCATGCGCAGATCCTGCCCCCTGCCGAACCTCAGCTCCGACTGGGCACCCAGTTCCCGTGAAAGCCGGCCGGCACGCGCGTGGGCAGGTGGATCCGCGCGACGGTGTCCAACCCGGCGGCGTCGAGCAGCACCAGGTCGGTGCGGTCGGCCGGCAGGTCGGTGACGAACCCGATGAGGACACCGTCGTCCTCGGCGGCGTCGGGTGAGCTGGGTTCGAACACGAACTCACTGACCTCGTGGCCGGCGCCGAAGCTCGCGCGCATCGTGGTCCCGGTGTCCAGGTCGTGTTTGAGCACCGAGTCCGAGCTCGTCGCCCCTTCACCCATGGCCGCGGCGTAGGCATAGCGGTGCTTGCGCCCCACGAGACGTTCGTCGACCCGCGGGAACTCCTGGGCGACGTCGTCCAGCTGCTCCTCGACGACCTTGTCCGTCCTGAGGTCGATGGTCCAGCGGTAGCGCACCGGCGCGGACTCGAAGTCCCCGTGACGCACCTGGTCGAAGAGTCGCTCGTACCGGACGACCTCGAGCACGATCGTGTCGCCGTCCTCGTAGGAGTTGACGGGGTGGAATACGTAGCAGGGATCGACGTCGAACCACCGCACGTCCTTCGCCGTCCCACGGCGCGGGAGCACCCCGAGACGCGCCGGGTAGTCCGGATTCCACCGGTAGGGGTAGTCCGCGCCGGCCCCGATAGAGGTGCCCAGCCGCGCCGCGATCGGGTTCGGGATCCGCACCCGGCCGATGAGGGCCGAGATGACCAGCCGGGCGGGCAGCCGCAAGGAGCGCGGCATCGTGACCGCGGCGGCAGCCTGTGGCTGGAAGGTCACCGGCAGGTCGTAGAGGACGACGTGATTCTCCGTCAGCGACATGTCGTGCATCATCGGGCTGCCCGTGACCGGGATGTCGGCCACGTGGACGGCACGACCCTGGGCGTCGATCACCGAGTACTGCACCTTGTTGCCCCAGCCGAAGAAGTAGGACACCGCGTGCAGTTCGCCGGTGTCCGGGCAGCGCTTCGGGTGCGCGGTGTAGCCGCCGCGCAGGGTTCCGTCGAAGTCGAAGTTCCCGATGGTGTCGAGTTCCTCGGTCAGTTCCTGGCAGGCGAGGGCCGACTCGACGATCGCGAGGGTGCGGCCGGCGTGGCCGATCGCGTTGGTGTTGGCGCCCAGCCCCACCAGCGGAGCGCTGCAGCGGGTCGGGGTGAAGGTCTCCCCCAGCGCCGCCGCCACGCGCGGGCTGCGGACCCAGCGGTTGCGATACCACTCGGCCTGTCCGCCGCGCAGTCGCACACCGTGCACCATGCCGTCGCCCAGGAACCAGTGGTGGGTGGCCGGGTCGATCTCCTCCACGGGGTTCGGCCCATTGCGCAGATAGCGGCCGTCCAGGTACTCGGGGATCGCGCCGGTCACCGGGAGGTCTAAGGCCGTGTGCTCGCGATCGATGGGCGCGAACCCGCCGGCCAGGAACTTGTTCGACATTGCGACCTCCAGGCCGGGCACCTCAGGACTGAGCAATATCAACGTTATATCGTCGTTCTGGATTTTGGCTAGACTGCGGAGGTGACCGAAACCGAAGTGGGCACCCGCCGGGAGCGTCTGGTCGCTGCGGCGATCGAGGCACTCGACGAGCTGGGGCCCGAGGCCGTCACGACCCGCAAACTCGCCGAACGAGCCGGGCTGACCACGATGGGTCTGTACAGCGAGTTCGGCTCGCTCGGCGGACTCATGTCCGAGGTGGTCGACGCCGGCTTCGCCGAACTGGCCGCGGCCTTCGCCGCCGTCCGGGACACCGACGACCCGGTTGCGGATCTCGCCACGCTCTGCGCGACGTACCGAGCCCGCGCGCTGGCGCAGCCGCATCTGTACGCGGTCATGTTCGGTGCCGCTCCCCTCGGCGGTCATCGCCGCACCGGGGCAGAGATCGATCAGGTCCCTGTCGACACGTTCCAGGTCTGCGTCCGGGGCGTCGAACGCGCGATGGACGCCGGACGGTTCGACACCGGCGACGCGTTCAAGACCGCCGGCCAGGTGTGGTCGGCCCTGCACGGCGCGGTGATGCTCGAGATCGCCGGGATGCTCCAGATCGTCGGCGATCCCTTCCCCGAGGTCATGCTGCCGATGTTCCGGACCTTGTTCATCGGACTGGGCGACGATGCGGAGCGGGCGAGTGCCTCGCTCCTCTCCGCCGTCGGGACAACTATCTGACTTGTCGTCAGAACGCGGCACGTTCCAGGTCGAGTCCGTAGGCGTGCATCTTGCGGTAGAGCGTCGAGCGGGAGATGCCGAGCGCGCCGGCGGCGTCGACCTTATTGCCGCCGGCGTCGTCGAGTGCACGCACGATCGTGTCCAGCTCCGCCTGCTCCATCGCGGAGAGCATGCGCCGCCCAGCCGCGCGACGCGCGTGTTGCGGTAGGTCCTCGGGACGCAGCTGACCGTTCGGCCGGTTGGCGCGCGCGGCGTCCAGAACACTTGCCAGTTCACGTACGTTCCGGGGCCACGGCATGCGCATGAGCAGTTGGGTCAGCTCGGAGGTCACCGCGTGTGTGCCGGCCAGGTGCGACACCAGGTCGATCACGTCCTCGCGTCGACTACGCACGGGCGTGATCTCCACGCGTGTCCCACCGATGTGATCGAGCAGGGCAGCGGTCGCCTCGGCCAGGGGTTCGGCGGCGGTCGTGACCGTGACGGCCACCAACAGATCGCACCGATCGAGCGCATCCCACACCACGCGCAGCGCGTCGGCCACGCCCGCGGTCAGGCGGTCCACGTGCGCGAGCACAACCGCGCGCGCGCCCTCCGTAGCGGTCGCGGCCTGCAGGCCGGCGAGGATCCGTTCCACGCTGTCGATCTCCTGCGACGCCGCGTCGAGGACGACCGGTGTGCCGGCACCACGCAGTTCGCACCAGACTTCCGCGACGGCGCGCTTGCCGACACCGGTCTCGCCGGTGAGGACAAGCGGGCGACCGGGAGCGGTCGCGTTGCGAACCTGCTGGCAGACCCCGCGCCAGGCGGGACTGCGCCCGGCCAGCCCCGGCAGGTCCGCGCCGGTGTTCGACGCCGAACGGGAGCCGGTGCGCGCGGTCGCCTCGCGCTTGAGCTCAATGGTGACCCCGACGATGTCGGCGCCGTCGCGGACCGGGATGCAGTGCGCCACGGTGTCCTGCTCGCCGAAAGAGAAGACCTCCACGAGGGGGCGGTCCGCATGCATCACGCGGGCCGCAAGGTCGTAGAGCAGCTCCTGGTCCAAGCCCTGCAGCAGGCGGGCGGCCGCCGGGTTGGTGAGGATCATGTCCTGGCTCAACGCCATCACCGGACGCGAGGAGTTCCGCGCGGCGGAACTGAAGTTCTGCAGCAGCAGTCGCTCGGTGACACTGGTGTCGAGGTAGAAACGTTCCTCGACCTGATGGGCGATCTCCAGCACGAGCGCGAGAAGCAGATCCGCGTTGTGCTCGTTGACGCAGGTGAGGTCGACGATCCCCTCGATCTGGCGGGTGATGGGATTCCGGATGGGCGCGCCGGCGCAGGTGAGCGCACTCAACTGTTCGACCCAATGCTCCGCGGCAGTGATCTTGACCGGGCGTCCGAGTTCGATCGTGGTGCCGAGCGCGTTGGTGCCCGCGATCTCCTCGTCGAAGCGGAATCCGTCGGCGGCGCCGACCGCGTCGAACCTGTCGGCCAGCATCGACTGACCGACCCAGCGCCCCACCCCACGCGCCTCACGGTCGGCGAGGAACAGACCGGTCGGGGTGTCGACCAGCCGCGCCGCGAACCGTTCCATGACCGGATTGGCAGCACGGCAAAGCCGGCTCTCCCAGTTGACCTGATCCGGCTCGTAGGGCACCTCGAGCCGGTCCGGGCTGACGCCGGACAGGCGAGATCGCCGCCAACTGGCCGCGATCTCCTCCCGCACGCCTGCCGCGGGGACGTGCCCGGTCGCCAGGAACCGCTCCCGCGACGCGCGCAGCAGCCCTGGCCCGTCCAGCGGAGCAGACTTCACAGATACACCTTCCGGCCCCGTTGCCGGAACGGTCAACGGATGAAGCGCACAGGTAGCGACGCGTGGGCGTAGTTGAAGATGTTGACAGTCCGCATCACCGGCTCGCCCGCGGGCTCGATGACCGAGTAGTTGTCCAGCAGGCTGTTGACCATCGCCGCCAGGTTCATCCGGGCCAACGCCGCACCCAAGCAGAAATGGATCCCGGCACCGAAGGACAGGTTGCGGGCCGCGTCCTCCCGATCGATGTCGAAGGTGTGCGGGTCCGGGAACCGGACGGGATCACGGTTGGCGGCAACGAAGAAGACCGCCACCCAATCGTCCTTCTTGATCTGCTGCCCGCCGAGTTCGGTGTCGCACTGCACCCAACGGAACAGACGGTGCACCGGCCCGTACATGCGCATGGTCTCGTCGATGAAGTCGTCCATGCGGGCGCGGTCGGCGCGCAGCACAGCCTGCGCCACCTGGTTGTGCGCGAGCACGTGCAGCAGGTGACCGCCGAGGAAAGTGGAGGTCTCATTGCCGGCCACGATCAGGGTGGTGATGAACTCGACGATGACCTTGGGGTCGAGTTGGTACCCGTCCTCCTCGGCCACCAAGAGCGCGGTGATGAAATCCTGGATCTCGCCGTCGGCCGGATTCGGGTCGGCGCCCGCGGCGAGTTCCGCGCGTCGGGCATTCACCTTCTCGGTGATCACCGTGATCATCTCGATGTTGCGGTCGCGGCGTTCCTCGGGAGTCAGGTCCGCGCTCTGCATGAACGCATGCGCCCAATCGAGCATCTTCTTGTAGCCGACATCCGGCAGGCCGAGCAGGCGCACCATCGAACGGGTGGGCAGCTCGCCGGTCAGGTCGAGGACGACGTCGATCTCCCCCTCACCGAGCCGCTCAGCGACGCCGACCATCTGCTCTGCCAGCCAGTCCTTCATGCCGGCGATGCGGCGAGCGGAGAAGGCCTTGGTCGCCAGCTTGCGACGGATCGTGTGCACCGGCTGGTCGTCGCCCTGCAGGATGATGTTCGGGGCGTCGGAGTCCTCCTGCCCGGGGTCGCGGCTGGCGTAGATCTGGTGATTGCGCAGCACGTCCTCGACCAAGGCGTAGGAGAACACCGCCCAGGCGTTCAACGGGGCGTCGATGCCGGGGACTGTGCCGGGGGACCAGTCCACGTACCCCGGGAGCACACCCTGCGGGCGCAGTGCGTCGTAGTACGGGAACGGGTTGCGCATCCCCTCGGGCCGCGTGAACACATTGACGTCGATGTCGGTCGGGATCTCGACGACTGGGGACGTGGTCATTTGAACCTCTCCTCGGGCCGGGAGCGCCTGGCGGCTGACCTCGACCGTAGGAGCGGCCCTCGCCGGCCCGGTGTCTTGTTTTGGGACACCGGGCTGTGCTGTCCCAAAACCGGACACCGGCCGTCCACGCGCGCTGCCTAGAGTCGGTCAGGTCGGCGCCGGCGAGCGCCGACGCCCCACACTGTCAGCGAGGATGAGGGAGCGCGCCCATGTCGGAGGAACAGAACATCGCGACGACGAAGCTCATGTACGAGGCGGTTCCCAAGGGGGACGCCGAGACAGTGTTCGCGAACCTGGACCCCGAGATCCGCATCATCTACTACGGCGACGAGCACATCCCCTACGCCGGTGACTTCTCCGGTCTGGACGGCGCGGCCAAGTTCTTCGGCGCCGTCGGCCAGTTCTGTACCGTGCCCAAGATCGAACCGTACAAGTTCATCGCCAGCGGGGATGACCTCGCAGTGTGGGGCCATCTCTGGTTCGAGGTCGTGGCCACCGGCAAGCAGTTCGACTCCGACTTCGCGCACATCATCACCCTGCGCGACGGCAAGTGGCTGTTCTTCCGCGACTTCTTCAACTCCTCCGTCGCCTCGGCCGCGTTCCGCGGCTGACCCCCCGAAGGCCCACCGCCACGTAGAACCCAACGGACTCCTCCGGGCACGTGGGCATCGCCCCGTGCCCGGGCACGTCCGGCGATGCCGCCTGCCTGCTGCCTGGAGCTGCGCCCACATGAGCTGGTCCGAGATCTACATCGACGGCTGCTGGCGTGCCCCTCGCGACGGCGGGATCGTGCAGTTGCGCGACTCCAGCACCGAGGAGGTCTTCGCCGAGGTCGCGATCGGCGGGGTGGCCGATGCACGCGACGCGGTACTCGCCGCCGCGCGCGCCCGGGAGAGCTGGGCCGCCACGCCGGTCAAGGAACGCCGCGACTTCCTCGCCGATCTGCGCGACATGCTGGCGCCCCGGTTGGGTCACCTCACCACCGACATCGCGCGCCAGGTCGGGATGCCGCTACCTACCGCATCGTTCTTCCAGACCGGCGCCGCCCATGCCGCCCTGTCCGGCTGCGTCGACCTGCTCGAGATCTTCTCCTTCACCGAGCAGGTCGGTCACTCCCTGGTCGTGCGGGAGGCCGTCGGTGTCGTCGCCGCGATCACACCGTGGAACTACCCACTGGTACAGATCGTGTTCAAGGTCGCACCCGCCCTCGCCGCAGGCTGCACCGTGGTGCTCAAGCCCAGCGAGATCGCCCCCCTGGCAGGCTTCGTGCTCGCGGATCTGATCCACCGCATCGGATTCCCCCCAGGGGTGTTCAACCTCGTGCCCGGCCTGCCGCCGGTCGGCGAGGCCCTCATCACTCACCCGGACGTGGACATGGTCTCGTTCACGGGTTCGACAGCGGTCGGTCGCGAGGTCGCGATCCGCGCGGGCAGGTCACTGAAACGTACGGTGCTCGAACTCGGGGGCAAGTCCGCCAACATCGTCCTGGAGGACGCCGACCTGCCCGAGGCCGTGACCGCCGGGGTCCTCAACGCCTTTCTCAACTCCGGCCAGACCTGTTTCGCCTGGACCAGGCTGCTGGTCCCCCGGGCCCGTCTGCGCGAGGCCGAGGAGGTGGCTGCGGCGGTTGCGGAGAGCCTGGTGCTGGGCAATCCACTCGCCGATGGCATCCAATTGGGGCCGTTGGTCTCGGCCGCCCAGCGCGAGCGGGTACGGGACTACATCGCACTCGGCCTGCGTGAGGGCGCACGGCTGGTGACCGGCGGCGTCGAGCCTCCGGACGGGCTGGATCGCGGGTACTTCGTACGGCCCACGGTCTTCTCCGACGTTCGAGCGGACATGCGGATCGCGCGCGAAGAGATCTTCGGTCCGGTGTTGGTGATCCTGGCCTACGACGGGGTGGACGACGCCGTCGCCATCGCCAACGACACCGAGTACGGCCTGCACGGCGCGGTGTGGTCCGCCGATCGGGCACAGGCGGTGGCCGTGGCGCGCCGGTTGCGCACCGGCACGGTCGACATCAACGGCGCGCCGATGAACATCGAGGCCCCGTTCGGCGGCTACAAACAGTCCGGGCTCGGCCGGGAGTGGGGCCGCTACGGGCTGGAGGAATTCCTTCAGTACAAGGCCATCCAATTGAACCTGCCCGCCGACGCCCAGTAGGAGAACCGATGGACAACGTCCTGCAGGACCGCCAAGGCGCGGTCGCCATCATCACTTTGAATCGGCCCGAGCGGCGCAACGCGATCAACGCGGCGCTGACCGCGGATCTGTCCGCGGCCGTGGCCGCCGCGGAGGAGGATCCATCGGTCTCGGTGATCGTGTTGACCGGATCCGGTTCGGTGTTCACCGCAGGCATGGATCTCGACGCGTACAACGCCGGCGAGGGCCCCGCGATCCTGCTCGGCGAACACGGATTCGCCGGGTTCGGGCGCTATCCCCGCCGTAAGCCGTGCGTCGCCGCGGTGAACGGCCCCGCGATCGGGGGTGGGTTCGAGGTCATGCTCGCGTGCGAACTCGCGGTGGCCGAGGAGCACGCGTTCTTCTCATGCCCGGAGGCGCACACCGGCCTCATCGCCGCGGGAGGTGGCCTGGTACGTCTGCCGCGGCGGATCCCCCCGACCGTCGCGTGGGGTGTGCTGCTTGCCGGGGATCGCATCAGTGCAGCCGATGCCCTGCGCTGGGGCCTGGTCAACGCGGTTGTGCCGGCCGGTGGCGCGCTTGCCGCGGCGTTGGAGATCGCACACCGCATCGCCGCGGCCTCGCCGCAATCGATCCGGGCCTCACTCACGATCGGCCGGGAGAGCCTGGGTCCGGAGGACCCCGTCTGGGACCTCAACAACGCGACCTGGGCGACCATCGACGGCAGCCCCGACACCCTGGAAGGACCGCGTGCCGCGCGGGAGCGGCGCGCTCCCAGCTGGCAGAGCTGACGCCCCCTCGGCCCAGCCGGGCAGGCCCAGACGGACGCCGCCTGCCCGGCTGTCTCATGTCCGGACGCCGACCTGTCCCGGCGCAGGCCGCGCAGCAATGACCGGCTCCGGAAGAACGACACCGGCCCCGGTCGATGACCGGGGCCGGTGAACATCACGCGGATGGTACGACACCCGCAGTTGAAGAACTAGTGCGTGTAGATGACGAACTTGCCTTCCGAGGGGGTGAACCCCGAGGGAGAACCGTCCGGGTTGGAGACCGTGTTGGTACCGGTGTACTTGTACATGAACTCGTGACCCTGCACGTTGTTGCGGCTCCAGTTGTTCCCCTGCCGCTCGCTGGCGACGTAGGAGAAGCTCTGGCCCAGTGACGCATCGGCCTGCCAGACCTGACCGTTGCCCAACACAGCCATCAGCCGTTCCCTCGTGAAGTTCGGTCCGACCTGCTTGGCGGCCTGCGCGAACATGTTCATGGCCGCGTAGCCGGCCTGGGTGATGTGGTGATTGAGCCCGCGGTTCGCGCGGGCGTACTTGGTCATGGTCGCGATGTACTCGCCACCCCAGAGCTTGTACGTGGTGTTGGTCCAGTACCGGTTCGTGGGGTTCTTGCCGATCAGACTGCCCAGGGCCTCGGTGGTGAGGTGGTTACCCGAGATGCCCTTGCTCGGCCAGTAACCCTGCTGCGCGCTCTCCACCATGAACTTGGCGATCGTGGCCGGGTTGATCACGTAGTGGATGACGTGCTCCGGGTTCGCCGCGCGCATGGCCAGAACGTGCGAGGACATCGAGGTCTCGGAGATCGACACGTCGGCCTTCTTGACCATCTTCGCCCCGCTCGAGTCGAGGATCTTCGACACGGCGTTGCAGGCCAACTGCATCTCGGGACTGGTGAGGCAGATCAGCCCGTAGGTCTGGGGCTTGATGACGTCCTTGGCCCAGTTGGCACCGGCCATCGCCTCGTGGATCATCGACATGTGGGTGGGGAACATGTACGGGTCCTGCCACTCGGTCTGCGAGTAGGCCCAGGCGCCCACATACGGCAGCTTGTGTTGCGCCAGGTCGTCGTGGATCGAAGCGGTGGCCCAGTCGATCCCGGTGAACAACGCGAAGATCTTGTCCTGCGAGACAAGCTTCTTGATGCAGGCTTTCGCCCGCGACACCTCACCCGGGCCGTCGTCGCAGTCGACGATGTTGATCCGACGACCGAGGATGCCTCCGCGGTCGTTGATCGCCTGCGCCGCAGCGAGATTCGCCCGCACCTGCGGCTGGGTGATGATGTTGCCCAGCGCCATGCCGTGCATGTTGATCGAGCCGAGTTTGATGCTGTCCCGGGTGATACCGATGTCGGTCACGCCGTTCTTGGCCTCGTAGATCTGCTGGTCCGCGTCGTGGGCGGCGGCGGCCTTCGCCGACGTGGCCGGCGCATTCGCCTCGCGCTTCGTCTTACCCGTGGCGGCCTGCTTCTTGGCCGTCTTGACGGCCGGTGCGGGCTTCGCGACGGTACCGCGCACGGCGGGCTCGGTCACGTCGGCGTCCTCGACCTGTGCCGTCTCCGCGGCCGGCGCCGCTGCGGAGACGGCGGCCGGCGCCTCGGCAGCCGGAGCAGCAGGAACCTGCTGCGCGATCGGTTGGTCGTCACCATCGCCGCACGCGGCGAGCAGGAGGACGGCACTGATCGCCAATGGAACCGTCTTGAGCACTAGCGTGCTGCGTTGCCTCATCTGCAGAACTCCTCGCTACGGGGCACCAATGCCCCGTTCCGGAAAAATCTGGACGTGCCTCAGCTACGTCCTGGCGGCCCGTCAGAAACGGCGCCAGGGCGGTACGTAGATCGGACAGGTGCAGCCAGTTTGTGCGCCATACCACAGTCGTGGCTGTCCTGAATTGGGACAGCCACGACCCGTCGAGAGGGTCTTATCCCTCGGTGTGGAATACGACCGGGACCCGTGTCCGGCTGTGCTGGAGCAGCGTCGCGGTCTGCGGAACGGGAGGCGTGTCACCGCGTTCGATGCGGGCGAAGCGGTCGAACAACGCGTTCACGAGGCACTCCACCTCCATCGTCGCCAGCGGGGCGCCCAGGCAGTAGTGGATACCCATGCCGTAGGTGAGGTGCTTGCCCGAGTTCGGGCGCCGGAGTTGGAATTGGTCGGGGTCCGGGAACACGTCCGGGTCGTGGTTGGCCGAGCCGTAGAACAGCGCGACCCAGTCCCCGGCCTTGATCTGCGCCCCGCCCACCTCGACATCGCGGGTCGCGATGCGGAACAGCCGTTGCGGAGGACCGGTGAGGCGCAGCGTCTCTTCGAGGAAGTCCTCGATCAGAGCGCGATCCGCTCGTGCCTGGGCCGCTGCTTCGGGGTGCTCGAGCATGGCGTCGATGACGTTGGCACCGAAGTACATGCTGGTCTCGCTGCCGGCCACCACCACAGTGATGCAGAACCGGACGATCTCGGAGAAGTCCAGACGCTCGCCGTCGACCTCGGCGGTGAGCAGGGCGTCGATCAGGCCGGCACCGGGCGCCTCGCCGGAGGCCAGGGCTTCGGCCCGCGCCTGACACAGCGCCACGAAATACCCGCCGAGTTCCATGTTGGAGGCGTTGCGCTCCTCCCCCGTCAGGTCCGCCGAGAGCATGAAGGCGTTGGCCCACCTTTCGTAGCTCGGGGCGTCTGTGTCCGGGGCACCGAAGAAGTGGCACATGACGACCGCCGGGATCTGCGCGCAGATCCCGTGCACGACCTCCACTTCCTCCCCGTCCGGGAGCTCGGCGACCATCCGGCCGATCCGCTCCTGCAGCCAGGCCCGCATGCCCTCGACGCGGCTACGGGTGAACACGGAGTTGATGATCTTGCGGTGGGCGCTGTGCACCGGCTGGTCGGTGTTGACCAGCATCAGCGTCGGGGCGTCCGAAGCCTCCTGGAGCGGGTCCCGGGAGGAGAAGGTCTTGTGATCGCGGGCAGCGTCCCGCACCTGGTCATAGCGCAGCAGCGCCCACGCGGTAACCGGCTCGTCGACCCCGGGAACGGTGCCCGGCGGGTAGTCGACGTAGCCGGGCAGCGGGGAGGACGGCCGCAGCGCGGCGTAGACCGGGTAGGGATCGGCGATGACCTCGGGGGTGGCCAATTCGCTGACTGAGTGCGTGGTCACGGACATGTGGGCACGGTCCTTCCTTGGGCGTGCCCGAAAGGTAAGCGCAATCCGGGCGCCGACCCATGTCCTCGCGGGAGCCACCTACCCCGTCCGGATGC
This sequence comes from uncultured Actinomycetota bacterium, assembly GCA_963703165.1. GTDB lineage: Bacteria > Actinomycetota > Actinomycetes > Sporichthyales > Sporichthyaceae > JBQTKD01. Next base: position 3,494,084 of record OY969798.1, on the reverse strand, counting down.
CGCCGGAGGAGTCGCGGTTGCGCGAGGGTCAGTCGCTGAGCAGTCGGCGCACCACCAGCGCGGCCTCCACCGCGCCTCGGCGGCCGGCCAACGGGCGGACCAACAGTTCCTCGGCCCGTCGGACCCGTTGGAGCACCGTCTTCTCGTGCAGGGCCAGTCGCGCTGCCGCGCGTTTGTGGCTGGCGCCCTCCGCCAGGTAAACCTCAAGTGTCTCCCGCAGCCGGGCCAATGCGTTACCCGCTCCGTCGAGGTCCCCCAGTTCGGCCGTCGCGAACCGGCGGGCGGCATCGGGATCGGCCAACAGGGTCGAGGCCAGCGCGACCTGACTGAAGGTCACCAACCGTCCGTCCGATGCGCGCAGCGCCTGCCTTGCCTGCAGGTGCGACTCCCGGAAGCCGACGGCTCCGAAGGCCGAGTTGCCCAGCGCACCGGAGCAGCGCGCGGGGAGGGCCACCGCCGCGGCCGCAAGGACCGCATCCTGGGTGGGCTCCTCCGTGGCGGCCACCCAGCCGTACACGCAGCCGTCCGTGGCCCGCATCAGCAACGGCGGGCCGGCGCTCAGCGCGCCGGCGATGGCCCGCGCGGCTGCCTCCAACGCCGGCAGGTCGGCTCCCGGCTCACCGCGGGGGTCGGGCCGCAGCACGACCGCCACGTGGTGGCGGCGCAACTCATGGCGCATCCGTTGGCTGGTGGCGTCCACGTCACCGGTGTGCCCGGCGAGCAGACCACGGATCGCGTCCTCGCACATCGCGGCACGACTTCGTTCCCAGGACGTGCGCTCATCCTCGTAGGCCGCGACGACATGACCACGGACCACGTCGAGGTAGGTCGAGATGAACTCCGTCGACCAGGTGACCAGGGCTTTGATCTCGTCCGGATCCTGGAGCTCACCCAGGGACAAATCGATCCACTGCCGCCAGAGCTTGGCCTGCCCGACGTGGTAGCAGCGCAGCAACGTGGCCAACCCGACGCCGCGGTGCACCATCATGCGGGCGAACTCCGTGGCCTGGGCCGGTGCCTCGATGCCCTCCGGCGGGATCCCGTAGCGCAGCAGCGCCGCCATGGCGCCGATGTGCGCGATCGCGTTCGTCTCGGTGGCAGCACGCATCTCGGCGTCGTCCGGCAGTTCCGGAATGGCAGACATGATGTGCGTGGACAGCTGCGGACCGAGATCGTCCAGCTGGGTGGCCATCCGCTCCGCCCAGGCCGACACGTCCGTGGCCGCGCTCATGACGCAGACTTCTGATGGCTCGTCATTTCAGTTTGACGACCTTGACCGCACCTTTCTCGGCGTTGCTGCGGCCCTGCTCGTCAAGCCATGCGTCGAACACCGCGTAGTTGCCCGGCGCGAGGGAATAGCTCACCTGCTGGTTGCGCCCGGCCGACATCGGGGCGCTGCCGGTGGCGTCCGCGCTGGTGCCCTTGGGCGTCACGAACGGATTGTTCTTGTAGGTCTGGAAGAACTTCTTCACGTCCGCCGCGGTCTTGCCGCTCTTAAGCCGACGGATCGTCAGATCGTGCCAGTTCTTTGCCTGCGTGGAGATGTTGGAGAACTGCAGGACGCCCTTCGCCGGCAGGCTGCTCGGCACGGTGAGCGCGTTGCGGTCGTTGATGGTGATGTTCGCGGTCGGCTTCGCCGGAGCCTTCGCCGTCCCCGCCGATCCGACCTGCAGAACGATCTCCGGGTCCGCGCTCATCCGGTCGAAGACCGACACCCGCCCGGCCGGGAGCTTGACCCGCATCGTCACCGGGTGCTTCGGATCGACGTACAACCCGCCCAGCGCGAGGATGTCGTCCTCGAGCCCACCGGCGGTACTGATGCGCCGGGCACGATCGCCGCCCTTGCTGGGCCGCGTCTCGCCACCCGGCGTCGCCGGCGGGATCTGCCGCATCCGAGCCCCCGCCGGAGCCTTCGCCTTCGACGGCCGCTTCTCCTGGTAGAACCACAGGTTGTGGGGGCCGTCCTTCGCGGATGCCTTGACGGTGACCCAGCCGGCCTTGAGGCCCTTCGCCCCGGAGACCTTCGTGGCGCCGTCCTTCACGGTGAAGCTGATCACCGGCGGCGTCGAGGCGTCCGTCGCGGCCACGGCCGGGACGGTGATCGGTCCGAGCCCCCCGACGGTGAACAGCACGAGGACTGCCGAACTCCGGGACACACGCATCAAGCCGCTCCTAATGATTGTGCTGCGGGACGAAGTCACCCTCGGAGGCCTGGACAATCACGAAGCCCTGGCCCTCGAAGGCGAGTTGGAACGCCTCTCCGGACCCGCGCCCGATCAGCGCGGCGGCCCCGGCGGTCCGGACGAGCCGGGTGCGCAGCGACGACGACCAGGCGATCGCCGACTGCAGATCTGCGTAGGTCGGGGCCTGGCTCGCGTCCAACACGACCGGCGTGCCACACGCGGAGAGCGCGATGCGGCCGGTGCCGGTGAAGACCATGTTGAACACACCGCCGGCGAGCATCGAGGCACCCTCGATCCGTCGGATGTCCCAGGTCAGCCCGGATTCGAAGGCGAGCACGTTGTCACCGTTGACGGTCAGTGAGTCGCCCTCGAGGTCGATCAGGTGCAGTTCGTAGGCGTTCTGCGCGAGGAACAGGTCCCCGCGTCCGGTGCAGCGCATCAGCGGGATGCCCTCGCCCGTCGCGAGCTTCTTGATCAGCTTCTTGACCCCACCGGCGCCCTCATAGGCGAACTCGATCTGCCCCTGGTAGGCCACCATCGCGCCTTGCCGGGCGAGCATCTCGCCGTCGAGCAGGACCTTCAGCAGCCGCGGGTTCTGCAGGAACATCCGCTCGGTGCTCTGCACCTCGGTGTTCTGACTGAACAGGTTGCCGCGCATGCCATTCGCTCCTGCGTAGGACTGGACTGTGGGTGCTTGCGGTGCGGGGTTCGCCGCGGGCGGCGGAGCCGGTGGCGGCGCCTGCGCGGCCGGTGGCGAGGGCGGCGGTGGCGAGGGCGGCGGGGCCGGCGCGGGTGCCTCACCCACGTCGATGCCGAAGTCGGTGGCCAGGCCGGCCAGGCCTGAAGCCCAGCCCTGCCCGACCGCACGGAACTTCCAGGCCCCGTTGCGCAGGTACAGCTCGCCGAGGACGAAGGCGGTCTCGGTCGAGGCGCCGACGTCGGTGAACCGAGCCAGCTCCGCGCCGGAGTCGGCGTCGAGGAGCACCAGGTGCAGTCCGGGCACCTGCCCGAAGGTCCCGCCGTCCGCGGAGGCGGCCAGCGCGACGCCGGTGCTGCCCGGCGGGAGGCTCGTCAGGTCGACGGTCAGGGTGTCGGTCGCTGCACCCGTCGCGGGAGCGGACTTGCCGACGTGCGCGATCGCACCCGAGGGGTGGGTCGGTTGGTTGTAGAAGACGAAGTCGTCGTCGCTGCGGACCTTGCCCGTCTCGGTGACCACCAGGGCCGAGGCGTCGACGTCCGGAACGCCGCCGCCCGCGTTCCATCCGACGACGGCACGCACGCGCTGCGCGGCGACGGGAGTGTTGGCGCCCTTGGCCAGCAGGGTCACGCCCGTCCTCCCCCGGCAAACTCATTCATCGGGGCGAGGGTACCTGCGGAGCCTGGCGACGCTCAGAAGTAGGCGGGCACGCGCTCCCCGGCGCGGGCGGTGGTCGGGGCCGGCGCAGGAAGTGCCGCGCGTGGGCGGCACAGGAGTACCACGATCGCGCCGATGGCGGACAACGACCCGGTGATGAGCCCCGCGTGATTCCAGCCGGTGACCAGGTCATGCGGGCTCGGGCCCGACGCCGCCACGACCGTCGCGACGATCGAGACCCCGATCGAGGAGCCGAGGTAGCGCGCCGTGCTGTTCGCACCGCTGCCCAGCGAACCGCGCCCGACCGGCACGGAGGCGACCGCCTCGCGCCCGATGGCGATGTTCAGCACCCCGCAACCGATGCCGGAGAGCACGATGCCAGGGATGAGTCGGGCCACCGAGGAGTGTTCGTCGATACCGGTCACCGCCAGCAACCCGACGGCGTTGATCAGCAGGCCGAGCACCAGCTGATGCCGCCCGCTCACCCCTGCCAGGGGGCGACGCACGCCGAGCGAGGTGAGCACGCTGACCAACGACCACCCGGCCATGCAGAACGCGGCAGCCCACAGCGTGTGGCCCAGGCCGCGTTGCACCAGCACGGAGATGTAGGTGAGTTGCGCGATCGCCCCCAGCCCCAGGGCCAGCGCGGCGACCGTGACCGCGACGAAGGCAGGACGGCGGAAAAGACCCAGGTCCAGCATGGGATCCGGACGACGCTGTTGGGCGACGACAAAGGCGACGGCCAGGACTGCCGAGGCGGCGAACAACGCCAGGACGACCGGTTGCCCCCATCCGGAGCGGGCCTCGACCACACCGGCCACCCCGGTACCCAGGGAGGTGCTGAGCAGCGCTGCCCCGACGAGGTCGACCGGACGGTGATCGACGGCGCGCGACTCCTCCAGCAGCACCTTCGCGGCCACGGCTAACGCCCCGGACGCCAGGGCGGTCACGGCGAAGGCCCAGCGCCAACCCGGTCCGGCGTCCATCACCGCACCCAGCAGCGGACCCGCGCCGATTCCGGCGCCCAGGCTTGCGCCCCAGACCCCGATCGCCGCGATCCGGGACGGGCCCTCGGGGAAGGCATGTGCGATGAGTCCGAGGCTGGTGGCCATCACCGCCGCGCCGCCGATCCCCTCGACGAATCCGGCCGCCAGGAACAGGGGCGCGTTAGGTGCGAGCGCGCACCCGAAGGCCGCGGCCTCCAGCAGGATCAGACCGCCGACCAGGACGCGGCGGCGGCCGTAGTCGTCGCCGAGGGAGCCCGCCGTCAGCAGGGCGGTGGCGAATCCGAAGCTCACGCAGGCCAGCAGCCAGGACTGGCTGCCCGCGGACGCATCGAGATCGGGCGCGATGTTCGGCATCAGGATGGGCGCAGTGGAGTAGACGGCCAGCGCGAAGAAGATGCTGAGGCTCGCGATGAGCAGCGTGGCGCGTTGCGCGGGCGTACGCGTGACACCGGGCGGGTGTGCCGTCATGAACGTGTCGAACTCACCGGTAACCTCGCGCATTCCCGACACGCCGACGGCCTCTCGGTTCGTGTCCGGATCTGAGCGCAATGTGCGCCGCTGCCGACTCGCTGCGCCGGCACCTGGCGACGTACCATCCCGAGCGACGTCGTACGGGGGGCCATGGACAGCACGAGCTTCGCCGTCGCCACCGCAGTCGAACCGGTCGGCGACGGGATCTACGCGGCGCAGATCGACGCCACGTGGGGTGTGTTCGGCAACGCCAACGGCGGGTACCTGCTGGCCGTCATGGCCCGCGCCGCGCTGCACGCCACGGGTCGCGAGTTCACGCACGTCGTCTCCGCGTCGTTCCTGCGCCCCGGCAGCCAGGGCCCGGCGCGGATCGAGGTGCGGATCGTGCGTTCCGGGAGGACGGCGACGCACGCTCACGTCGTCCTGAGCCAGGACGACAATGGGCCCGCACTGGACGCGACGATGGTGCTGGGTGACGCCCCGTCCGGCGTGATCGACCTCGCTGAGACGCAGCCCTCGCTCCCGCCACTGCAGGAGTGCCTGCCGATCGTCGAGCGCACGCCGGGCATCGACATCCTCGACCGGGTGGGCTTTCACTATGTGCCCGGCGCGGATCCCCGTACCCCCGGCGAGCCGCTGATCAAGGCCTGGGTCGATCTGCTCGCCCCGGAACCTCCCGACCCGCTGTTCGCCCTCCTGGCCGCCGACGCACTCGTGCCGACGGTGCATCGGCTCGGCAACATCGGCTGGGCCCCCACCGTCCAACTGACGGCCTATCTGCACGCCGTGCCCGCCCCCGGGCCGTTGGCTGTGGTGGCCCTGGCCGGGGAGCTGCGCGACGGATGGTTCGACGAGTCGATGGACGTCGCCGACGTCGACGGCCGACTGATCGTGCGCTCCCGTCAGCTCGCCCGTCTCCCCCGCTGACGTGCGGTCAGCTCACTCCGGCGTGGTGCCGGAGTAGAACGCGATGGTGCGCTCGGAGACTTCGCGGGCCTGTGCCGGGTCGGTACCGTCGGCGATGTCGACCGCGCACCACTGTTCCCCGCTCGCACGCATGAAAGCCAGCCCCTCCGGGCTCATGGTCCAGGCCTCGAACTCCTGGGCGTCGTTCGGCTCGCCGGTGCGTAGATGCGCCTCGAGCCCACGGAGGGCGAGGTCCCAACCGATGCCCGTCGCCGCCGGACCGTACAGCGCCCAGTGCTCCTCGGGGTGCGCGATGTGCCGCAACGTGAACCGGGTGCGATCGGCGGCGACCGCCGTCAGTTCGACCTCGATCCAACTGATCCCACCGCCGAACTCCCACGTAGCCGCGAACGACGACGGCGGATCGCAGACCGTCACCGTGCCACCGGCATTGCCCACCAGCTGATACCGACCGCCAAGGCGTAGTTCGCCCTCAACCGGCAGGAACCATCGGGCCAGACGTTCGGGATCCGTGAGGGCGTTCCAGAGATCGTCGGGGTCGGTCGGGTACTCCCGGTCGATCAGTTGGACCTTCGCTTCACGCCCGTCGACGACCCGAGTTTCCAAACCGCGTTCGCGCGTCCCACTCATCAGCTCTTCCCCTTCCGTTTGCCTCGCGCGACCTCGGTGGCCAGCGCGTCCAGGCGGGGTGCCCAGATGCGGCGGAACTGCCCCAGCCACATCTCGGCCTCCCGCAGCGGTTCGGACCGCAATGCGTAGATCCGTCGTGCACCGTCGGCGCGAACCTGCACGAAGCCGCTCTCCCGGAGCACCCGCAGGTGCTGGGACACCGCAGGCTGACTGATGCCGAACTGCGTCCCGATCACCTCCACGACCCCACCGGCCGGGCGCTCGCCGTCCGCGAGCAACTCCAGGATCCGCCGGCGGACCGGGTCGCCCAGGACGTCGAGTGCGTGCATCGGCCCATCATATACGTCTTGACTTATATAAGCTACAACTTAGATCACCTCCTGGCGGAGATGTCCGCTTTGCAGATCCACCGTTCGGTCGGACTTGGCAACGGATCATGACTGCCCGTCAGCTATGCCCGTTTGCAGCCATGACGGTCCCTCAAGAGTCCAGGCGTCGGCGTCGATGAGCCCAGCAACATCGGACGCGTCCCCGGAGCCCGAGCAGTGAACCAGCACCCCCCGCACGGTTGCGTCTGGCGCAACCGAGCCGCCGTCACCGCCCTCGGTCTGAGCGCGGCGTTCACCTTCCAGATCCACACCGCCGGTGCGTCGGACGCCGCCAGTTCGTTGGCGACCATCCGCACCAAGATCGACACGTTCACCGACTCTGCTCGCAAGAAGGCGGGCTGCAAACCGCTGGCGATCGATTCGAAGCTCAGCCTCGCCGCCCAACGGCACGCCGACGACATGTCCGCGAAGAACTACTTCAGCCACACGTCCAAGGACGGAACCACCTGGCAGAAGCGGATCAAGAGGACGGGTTACACCTACCCCGGCGGTGAGAACATCGCCCGCGGTTTCACCTCGTCGTGGTCGGTCGTGCAGGCGTGGATGGACTCCCCCGGGCACAAGCGCAACATCCTCACGTGCTCGTTCAAGAGGATCGGCGTGGGCTACAACCCGGTCGGGCACTACTGGGTCCAGGACTTCGGCTACTGACCGACTGCCAGAATCTCGGACGGTGACCCCGACCGAGCCCCTGCAGTTGAGCGTCCTGGAGACCAAGCAACTGTGGTGGTTCCTCGACGGGGCGATCATGAGCCACGCCACCCGGGCGCGATTGGCCGCCGCCTGGGGGTTCTGCCCGCGCCACACCTGGTGCTATGTCACCAGCGAGGTCGAACTGCGTCTCACGCCCCGTGGCACCTTGGTCCTCTACGAGGACCTGCTCACCCGCGCCGGCACCGCGCTGGAATCCGGACGACGCTGGGCGAACAAGCTGCGCGTGGACGGCACCTGCATCACCTGCGACTACGTCGGTCCCGCCAACCCCCTGCGGCTGGAGGGCGGGTGGGACGAGGACCAGGCCCAGATCAACGCACGCACGCGGATGACTGCGCTGCTCGTCGGCAGCCGGGCGACGTGGGAACCGCGGACCTGCCCGGAATGCCTCGGCGGGTCCGGGCCCCTGTGCCGCATGCATCTGCTCGCGGCCGGCAAATCCGTGGACGAAGCGACGCGGACCCGCACCCGGGAGACCCTCGAGCGCATCCGGGCCGAGGTCGAGGAACTGGGTAAGGCCATCAGCTGGCCGCGCCGCGACGTAGCGCCCGAGGAGTGGGCCGCGCTCGTCGAGGCGCTGGGGTGGTTCGCAGGCTGGGCCGGGGTCTCTGCCGTGCTCTCGCCCGAGCCGAGCTGATTCCGGAGCTATGGTCGAACAGTGGCGCTGCTCGATGTGAAGAGGATCCGGACCCGCGCCGGCCAGGAGATCTTCCTTCGCGTGGCCGGGCCTGAGGGACCGGTCAACCGCGCGCGGATCCACGAGTCCCCCGGACCGCGCTGGTTCGCCCCGGACCGACCGATCCGCACCGTGCACGGCGACACGTCGATGTTCGTGGGTGGTCTGCGCGCCCTGCTGTTGCAGTCGCTGCATCCGCTCGCGATGGCTGCGGTGTCCGATCACGACGGCTTCCGCGACAACCCGCTCGGTCGTCTGCAGCGAACGGCCACGTTCCTGGCCGCGACCACCTACGCCACCGCTGACGAGGCCCAGCGTTCGATCGATCGGGTCCGTGCGATCCACGAACGGGTCACCGGGGTGGCCGAGGACGGCACGCCCTATGCGGCTTCGGATCCGCACCTGCTGAAGTGGGTGCACGTCGCGGAGATCGACAGCTTCCTGCGCGCGCACCAGCGCTACGGCCGCAGGCCGCTCGACGCCGCTGGTGGCGACGGGTACGTCGCGGACACCGCACAGATCGCTGTCGCACTCGGCGTCGAGGATCCGCCGTACACGGTGGCCGAACTCGCCAATCAGCTCGAGTCGTTCCGCCCGGAGTTGCGCGGCACGGCGCAGGCACGGGCAGCGGCCCGCTTCCTGCTGCTCAGCCCGCCGATCCCGCTGCCCGCGCGGGCGCCGTACGCGGTGCTGGCCGCCAACGCGGTGTCGATGATGCCGCTGTGGGCCCGCGTACCCCTGCGGCTGCCGTACCTACCCGTCGCCGAATCGACGGCCGTGCGCATGGGCGGGCACGCGTTGGTGCGCGGCATCCGCTGGGCGATGAGCTGACCGGTCTGACTGCTCCGGGCCGTCATTCCTTGAGCAGGTCGCGTTGGATCTGCCAGTAGCTGTTACGGCGGGGTCATTTCGGGGGGATCATCTCGGGGATACCGTCCGGCCCCAGGCGAATCTCCCAGCCGTGCAGATGTACTCCGCGGTGGTGTTTTTCGCACAGCAGCACACCGTTCTCGACCGACGTGATGCCGCCGTGTTCCCACCACCGAATGTGGTGGGCCCTGCAAAGCCAGGGCGGTGCGGTACAGCCGGCGTGGACGCAGCCGCCGTCGCGCGCAACGAGGGCTTTCCAGATCGCCGCGGTCACGCCGCGGTAGGTGCGGCCCACCGACAGCGGGACACCGTTCTTGTCCAGCACGATCGGGGTGATCGCCGCGTCGCACGCCAAGAGCTTGACCGCTGCCGGAGACAAAGCCGAGCCGGTGGCAAGGGCGCCGTAGGTGGCTTGGTCCAAGCCCTTCAACGTCTCAAGACCGATGACCAGGCTCAGATGCGGGGCGACACCGCGCGAGTTCGGGAGGTCCCCGGTGCGCAGGGTCTTCTCGACGATGTCGCGCATGGCGTCGGCGCGGCGTTGGGGGGTGGAGCGGAGGTCGTCGGCGTCGTCGGGGCGTTCCAGGGCGGCGATCGCGGCCTTGAGCTTGGCGACCTGCTCGATCCCGTCGCGGTAGTGCACCGACTGGGTGCCGTCGGCGTGGTTGGTGTAGGTCACCGACCGGGGGTGGGTGCGTTCGTCCGGCTCGGGGCCGTCGGTGTCGGCGCGGTTCAGGATCCGTTGCGCCGAGCTCATGCAGGTCGGTGGCGTTGACGTGGGCGGCGGCCTCGAGCATCCGGTCGCGGGCGAAGTCGACCTGCTCCGCGGTGCTGACCTTGGCCAGCTTGCGCAACGCTTCCACGATCACGGGCGTCTGCTCGGGGTTCACCGCACCTGACGCCAGGGCCTCACCGACGGGCTTGTGCGGACCGGCGCACGCCTTGGCCATGGCCACGTCGTCCTTGGCCGCGCGGTGCGTGAGGTTCAGCGCCCCGGCCAGCCAGTGCTTGGTCGACAGGTCCCCGTTCGCCTCGGCGATCCCCCGGGCGTCGTGGGCAGCGACGGCTTTGAGGTATCCGGCCTTGGCCGCGGACAGCACCTGGGCCCAGGACAGCACCAGGTCCGTGACCTCACCGTCGATGCATCGGTCGATGTGGTGGAAGGACTCCAACGCCTCCGTCATCTCCGCGGCGACGGCCTGAACGGCCACGGTCGCGGGAGTCAGAAGGGCGGTGTCCATGAAGATAACTCCAGAGATGGGCACCGACAGTTTCGCCCCGGATCGGGCCTCCACGAAAGAGATTTCCTGTATTTCTCAACACTTCTGACGTTCAGTCATCTCTTTCACCAGCAACCACAACGGGCACCCCAGACCCACGTCGCACCTACCCGCTGAGAGCACCTGAACAGCACCCCAGACCCCAACGACCACTCCCTCGTAGCCTTTCGAAGGCAAGGGCTAGACCACCCGAACCCAGCGACGACGTCTCCGAGGTCACACCGCCCCCGGGTATGGACCCCAGAATCTCCGGGTAAGGCCAAGCACATGGAGAAGTCCCTGGCCGATCCCCCGAGGCCGACCTTGTGCAGACCGCATCGCTTCGAGTTCGAGTTCGACCAGAAGTACCTCGCACCTCTGGCTGCGTTCGGCGTCCTCCCCGGCAAGTCCTGGATCGACGTCGATGAGGACGAGATCGAGGTTCGCTTCGGGATCTACCGGATGCGCACCCGCCGCACCAACATCGCCCACGTGAAACTGACCGGGCCCTACCGTTGGTGGCGCGCGATCGGGATGCGATTGTCACTGGCGGACAAGGGCGCGACCTTCGGCAGCAATACCCGCGGCGGGGTCTGCATCGCGTTCCACAACCCCGTAGGGATCCTCCCGGGAGGGCGACTGCGCTGCCCCGCGCTGACGGTCACCCCCGCGGACCGGCTCGGCCTGGAGAGGGCGCTGTCCGACGCCCCCTTCTGATGTCCTGATTCTGGCCCGGTGGCCAGAACTGACCGTCAGTTGTCATTGTGGCCGGCCGACCGTCGCCCTAGGTTCGACCCATGAGGCGGATCCTGATCGTCGCGCACACGGGTGCGCTGGGCATGGAGCTGCTCGGGGTGCGCGACATCCTCGAGATGGCCAACGAACTCGCCCGCCGCACGGACCGCCCGCTGCCGTACCTGGTCGAGCTCGCGACGCTCGACGGGTCCGACATCGAGCTGTGGGCGGGCACCCGTCTCGGGCCCGCCCGTAATCTGCGCACCACCAAGGTCGACGTCGACACCCTGATCGTGGTCGGCGGCCCGGTGGCCCACGACGTCGCGGCCGACGACGCGCCGCTGTCGGCCGCGGTGGCCCGCGTCGCACGTCGGTCGCGACGCACCGTCGGCATCTGTACCGGGGCGTTCATCCTGGCGGCCGCGGGTCTGCTCGAGGGCAGGCGCGCGACCACGCACTGGCTGATGACCGACGAGTTCGCCGGCCGCCACCCGAACGTCGGGGTGGAGAGCGAGCCGATCTTCGTCCAGGACGGGAACGTGTGGACCTCGGCGGGGGTCACCTCCGGGTTCGATCTGATGCTCGCGCTCGTCGAGGCCGACGTCGGCGCGGATGCCGCGCGGTCCATCGCGCAACTACTGGTCCTCTACCTGCGCCGCACCGGCAATCAGGCCCAGTTCTCTGCCCAGTTGGCCGCCCAGCTGCCGCAGCGCGTCCCCATGCGCGAGCTGCTCCAACACATTGCCGAGCACCCCGACGCAGACCTCTCACTGACCGCGCTGGCCGAGCGGATGACGATGAGCCCTCGCCACTTCGCCCGCGTGTTCACGGCCGAGGTCGGCCTGTCCCCCGGCCGCTACGTCGACCGGGTCCGGCTGGAGACCGCCCGCCGGTTGCTGGAAAGTGACACCCGCGAGCTCGACGCCATCGCCCGTGCCGCGGGCTTCGGGAACCAACAAGGCATGCGCCGAGCCTTCGCCCTCGACCCTCGGGCGTCACCCCTGCCGAGTACCGACGTCGTTTCGGCGGCACCACTGCAAGCACTCTCACCCTCGCCGGCTGAACCGGAACCCTGACCAACCCCGACAGGAGAACCGCATGAAGCGTGTAGGTGCGTTCATCTTCGAACAGATGACGATGCTCGACGTGCTGGCCCCGCACCAACTGCTGGGCATGCACCCGGAGTTCGAGGTGATCACCATCGCCGCGAGCACCGACCCGATCACCACCGACACCGGTCTGAAGATCATCCCCGACTACAGCGTGCACAACGCTCCCGACGTCGACATCGTGCTCACCGGCGGGGCCGGGGACGTGACCGGTCCGATGTCCGACCCGGCCGTACTCGACTGGTTCCGCAAGGCCGGCGAGAACGCCGAGTGGGTGACCTCGGTCTGCAGTGGGTCGCTGATCCTGGCCGAGGCCGGACTGCTCGACGGCTACACCGCCGCCACGCACTGGGCGTACCTGCCGTACTTCGCGCAGCTACCCGGAGATCACCCCGAAGCGAGGAGCGAGTGCTGCCAGGACCGCAACCGGATGACCGCCGGCGGCGTGACCGCCGGCATCGACTTCGCCCTGACCTTCCTCGACCGCAGCCGTCGGGCCGGAGGCCGGCCGGCCTTCGTCCAGCTGGTCATCCAGTACGACCCGATGCCGCCGCGCCGAACTTCGGGCACCCGCGCACCGCGCCGCCGGAGCTGGTCGGGGCGGTCGGCGAGATGCTCGCGCCGTACGCCGCATCATGGACGGCCTTCTTCGCCAACAAGGCGAAGTGACGTAGCGTCAGTCAGACGGACTCGACCGGGTCGGTGCCCTCGCGCCCGCCCTCCGGGTAGAACCACACCGGCCCGGTCACCCGTATGCCCACCTCCGCGCCGACCTCGGCACGGCTGCTACCGAGCACCCGCGCGGTGATCACCACCCCGCTGGACAGGCTGACGGTCAGCAGGGCTTCGTGCCCGTGGTACGACCGGCGCTGGATGCGGCCCGACACGCCCTCGTAGGGCGAGCCGAGGCTCAGCTGCTCGGGGCGGATCAGCACCGTTCCGGAGCCGGTCGGCGGGTTCGCCGAGTCCCCGGCGTGCACGGACAGCAGGCCGAGTTCGCAGTCGGCGTGACCGTCGGAGATCTTCGCGGGCAGCAGCACCGCTGCCCCGACGAACGTGGCGACCCCGGCATCGTGCGGTGCCGCGTAGAGCACGTCCGGCGAAGCGGCCTGGGCGACCCGCCCCTCGCGGAGGACGGCGACCGAGTCGGCCATCGACAGCGCCTCCTGCTGGTCGTGCGTGACCAGCACCGCGGTGGCCCCGGCCAGGCGTAGCGCGGCGCGGACGTCGTCGCGTAGCGCGCCGCGCAGTCCGCTGTCCAGCGCGCTGAACGGCTCGTCGAGCAGGACCAGCGCCGGACGCGGGGCGAGTGCGCGGGCCACGGCGACGCGTTGCTGCTGGCCACCGGACAGCTCGTGCGGCATCCGTTTGCCGTAGCCGGACAAGCCGACCAGTTCCAACAGTTCCCGGACCCGGCCGGCCCGCGCCGGACGCGGCCAGTCCGCCCCGCGCAGTCCGAAGGCGACGTTGCGCTCCACGCTGAGGTGCGGGAACAGCGCCCCCTCCTGCGGCACGATCCCGATCGAACGTCGCTCCGGCGGCAACCCACCGCCGGCCCACGACACCCGTTGGTTGTTGATCCAGATCTCGCCCGCGTCCGGGGTCCCGAAGCCGGCGATCAACCGCAGCAGCGTCGTCTTGCCGCACCCCGACGGCCCGAGTACCGCGGTCAGCGACCGTTCCGCCACATGCAGGTCCAGCCCCGTCAGCACCCGGGTCGGACCGAAGCTCTTGTGCACGCCCTGCACCCGCATGTCGCTCATCGTTCTGTCACCACCGAACGACGACCGAAGCGATGTCCGAGCACGAACGTCGGGATTGCGGCGAGCAGCACGAGGGCGGCCGCGTAGGGCGCGGCGGCGGCGTAGGCACCCACCTGGGTCTCGCTCCAGAGTTCGGTGGCCAAGGTGTCGACCCCGGTAGGTCGCAGCAGGATCGTGGCCGGAAGCTCCTTCATACACGTCAGAAACACCAGGGCCGCACCCGCCGCGACGCCGGGTGCCGCCAACGGGAGCGTGACCGAGCGCAGGACCCCCAGCGGGCCGCGGCCGAGCGCCCGGGCCATCTCCTCCAGCACCGGTGGGGACTGCTCGACGGAGGAGCGCACCGCGCCCACGGCGGCGGGCAGGAACAGCACCGCATAGGCCAGCAGCAGACCGGGGGTGCGCTGGTAGATGCCGTGCGCGTAGCGGACCGTCAGAAAGATGACGGCCAGGGCGACGACGATGCCGGGCAGGGCATGTCCGGCGTAGGTGGCCTGTTCCAACGTCCGCGGCAACCGACCGCGGTGACGCGCGGCGAGGATCCCGACCGGCAGGGCCAGCACCACGATCACCAGGGCAGCCAGGCCGGAGAGCATCAGCGTGTGCCCGGCGGCCGTGACCAACTGGCCGAGATCCAGACCCGCGGAGCTGCCACGCGCCGACCAGTAGATCAACGCCGAGGCCGGGACGCCCAGGGCGAGTCCACTGACGGCGACGCAGACGGCGAGTGCAGGGACGGTGGCCCAGCCCAGCCGTACCCGCGGATGCGGTCGCGCGGCGCCGCCGCCGAGGCGCGCGTAGCCGGCCCGGCCCCTGCTGCGGCCCTCCGCCCACACGATGACCACGGTGATCACGACCAGCAGCGAGGCCAGGATCGCCGCCGGTGTCGGGTCGAAGCTGGACCGGTAGGAGTTGAAGATGACGCGGGTGAACACGTCGTAGCGCAGGATCGCGACGGCTCCGAAGTCCGATAGCACGTACAGCGCGACGAGCAACCCGCCCGCCGCCGCCGACGGCCTGATCTGACGTAGCGTCACCGACCAGAAGACCTGCCAGGGCGTGCGGCCCAACGAACGAGCCACCTCCTCCTGCGCCGGGTCGGACAACGCCAGCGTCGCCGCCACGGGCAGGTACACGTACGGGTAGCTGCACAGGGTCAGCACGATGAAGGAGCCGGTGAACCCGCCGAACTCCGGAAAGAACGACAGCCAGGCGAACGCGGCGACGTAGGACGGGACGGCGAGCGGCAGCGCCGCGACCACTCCCCAGAACGCCCGGCCGGGCAGCCGGGTGCGGGTGACGAGCCAGGCCAGCCCGATGCCCAGGACCAGGCAACCGAGGGTCACCGCCCCGGCGAGGGTCAGGCTGCGGACGACCAGACGCGCTGTCCGTTCCCTGCCGAGCACCTCGCCGACCTCGTCGAAGCCCTCCGAGGT
Organism: uncultured Actinomycetota bacterium; assembly: GCA_963703165.1. Taxonomy (GTDB): domain Bacteria; phylum Actinomycetota; class Actinomycetes; order Sporichthyales; family Sporichthyaceae; genus JBQTKD01. The sequence goes on along the minus strand of OY969798.1, from coordinate 3,478,561 downwards.
GGCCCGGTAGGCGAGGTAGAGCATCGGCAGCAGCGCGACGCCGGCCGAGACCAGGGCGGGCAGCAGCAGGTAGAGCGGCAGAGCACGGCGCCCACGCCCGGTCCACGGCGAACGCCGCGGACGGGAAGCGCCGCCGACCGGTGCGAGATCAGTCGGCGGCGCGTCGGGAGGGGCGAGAGACGACAAGGTGTCTACGTGATTCCGACGTCCTCGAGCAGTTCGAGCGTCTGCTCCAAGGAATCGAGATCGGCGAGGTTGATGGTCGGGGCCTGCAGCGTGTTCAACGCGGGCAGGTCCGGAGGCAACGGGATGTTCGCGAGCAGCGGGTATTCCTTCAGCTTCAGCGAGAACTCCCGTTGCGCGTTCTCGCCGACGAGGTAGGCGATGAACTTCTGAGCGGAGGTCGGTGCGTCGGTGCCCTCCAGCACGGCGGCGCCGGCGACGTTGATCAGCGCGCCCGGGTCACCGCCCGGCAGGAACTTCAACCGGGCCGGGACCTTGTCCAGCCCTTCCTCGGCCACCTGCTCGTACCAGTAGTAGTGGTTGATCAGGCCGACCTGGATCTGGCTGCGCTCGGCAGCATTGAGGATCAGGATGTTGTTGTCGTAGATCTTCGGCTCGTTCGCCTTCAGACCCTCCAGCCAGGACTTCGCGGTCTGCTCACCCTTGAGCACGCGCATCGCGGTCACGAAGGCCTGGAACGAGGCGTTGTTCGGCGCGATGCCGATCTGGCCCTTCCACTTCGGGTCGGTCAGGTCGAGCACCGAGTTCGGAACCTGATCCTCAGCCAGCTGCTTCGGGTCGTACACGATGACCCGCGAGCGAGCGGAGGTCCCGATCCACTTGCCGTCGCCGGCCCGGAACTGTGCGGGCACCTTGTCCAGCACGTCCTGCGGGATCGCGGCCAGGCGGTTGCGCTTGTCCAACGCCCCGAGCGCTCCACCGTCCTGGGCGAAGAAGACGTCCGCGTCGGTCTTGGTGCCCTCCTCGATGAGTTGGGCGGCCAACTGGGCGGTGTCGCCGTAGCGGACCGACACCTTGATGCCGGTCTCCCGGGCGAACGCCTCGATGATCGGGCCGACCAACCGCTCCTGGCGCCCCGAGTAGATGAGCAGGTCCTCGCCGGCCCCGGGGCTCGGGGTGCCGTACGCGGTCACCTCCTCCTCACCGGAGGACGATCCGGACGACGAACTCTCCGCGCACCCCACCAGGGCAGAGCCGAGCAGAATCAGCGCGGCAACGAATCCGGTACGACGCATCGGCATCCCGTCCAGGTCCAGCAGCGCCCGGGACTGGGCACGCACAGTTGAGGTGAGCCTACCCTCCGAACTTTAGGGCAGGGACTTCCCCAAAAGGATCAAGCGGGCACCATGTGCCCGGCTCGCCGGCGACGCCCGGCGGGCCGCACCGACGCGGATAACGAGCGCCGTTAGTGTCCCCGGCCATGGGGTCCTCGCGCATGGCACGCCGGCTGCACGGGCTCGGCACCACGATCTTCGCCGAGATGTCGGCACTGGCCGTGTCCACCGGCTCGATCAACCTGGGCCAGGGGTTCCCGGACACCGACGGGCCGACTGAGATCGCCGAGGCAGCGGTGACCGCCCTGCGGTCCGGGGCGAACCAGTACCCACCCGGCCCCGGCATCCCCGAGCTCCGTCAGGCGATCGCCGCGCACGGGGTGCGCTTCTGCGGCCTGGACTACGACCCCGACACCGAGGTGCTGGTCACCACCGGCGCCACCGAGGCGGTCGCCGCCGCGGTCCTCGGGCTGGTGGAGCCCGAGGACGAGGTCATCGCGCTGGAGCCGTACTACGACTCCTACATCGCGAACATCGCGATGGCCGGCGGCACCCGGGTGCCGGTCACGTTGCGCGCCCCGGACTTTCGGCTCGACGTCGACGCCCTGACCCGCGCGGTGACGGCACGCACCCGGGTCATCCTGCTCAACAGCCCGCACAACCCGACCGGTGCGGTGCTGCGCCGCGACGAACTCGCGGCGATCGCGCAGCTCGCGATCGAGCACGATCTGGTGGTCATCGCCGACGAGGTCTACGAGCACATCGCGTTCGACTACCCGCACATCTCGATCGCGACCCTGCCCGGTATGCGCGAGCGTACGGTGCGGATCTCGTCGGCGGGCAAGACCTTCTCCTTCACCGGGTGGAAGATCGGCTGGGCCTGCGCCCCGCCGGAGCTACTGGCCGCGGTGCGCACCGCGAAGCAGTTCCTCACCTACGTCTCCGGTGCCCCGTTCCAACCGGCGATCGCCCACGCTCTCGGGCTTCCCCATGAGTACTTCGTCGAGCTCCGTGAGGATCTGCGGATCAAGCGCGACCTGCTCGCCGACGGACTGGCCGAGCTCGGCCTCACCGTGTTCCGTCCCGAGGGCACCTACTTCCTGACCACCGACGTCACCTCACTCGGCTACGCCGACGGCCTCGAGTTCTGCCGGGATCTGCCCACCCGTGCCGGGGTCGTCGCGATCCCGCATCAGGTCTTCTACGACGACAAGCAGGCAGGCGCTCCGCTCGTGCGCTGGGCGTTCTGCAAGCGCACGGAGGTGCTCACCGAGGCGCTGGATCGCCTGGAAGCCGCATTTCGGACATAGCGGACACCGGGCAGGCACTGACCTGACGATCCATCAGCACCTCTACGAATCAATACGAAATCTCGGTAACGGCGCCGCCCCTTCGCACGATGTAGGGCCGTGCCGCTCAACCCACGGAGGTTTCGATGAGAGTTCCCATTCGGGTCGCGTTCGGCACGCTGCTCGTTGCCGCCGCGCTGTCCACCGCCGGGACTGCCGCGTCCGCTGCCGAGAGCCCCTCTCCCGTGCCGCTTCCCGCCCTGCCCGCACTCCCCGTGCCGGTACCGATCGGCTGATACCGCCGATCCTCTGATTCGGATTCTGCCCGCCGGGATCCGTGTCCGAGCCGTCCTCGGCTCGTGACTCTTCAGGCGCCCGTCGTGGACGTCTTCGGCACAGCGTCACACGCGGGGAAATGGCGACCTGACGCACCCTCCTCCTGCAATGAGGATGCGTCAGGTCGCTGCCCCGGTGGTGATTCAGGCCTTGTGGTGCGTCGGAGCCAGGCCGTACACGGGCGTAGGGATGCCTTCAGCCCGGGCCTTGAGCTGCAGGGCGACGTAGAGCGAGTAGTGGCGCGACTGAGCCAGGTTGCCGCCGTGGAACCACAGCGCTTCCTGCTGCGTGGGCTTCCACATGTTTCGCTGTTCGCCCTCCCACGGACCCGGGTCCTTGGTGGTGTCCGATCCCAACCCCCAGATCTTGCCGACCTTGTCGGCCACGGCCTGGGAGATGAGTTCGGCCGCCCACCCGTTCATCGGGCCGTACCCGGTCGCCAACACCACCAGGTCGGCGGGCAACGTGGTCCCGTCGTCGAGCACCACCCCGTCCTCGGCCAACTCGGTGATCTGACCGCGGACCAGAGCGACGTCGCCATTCGCGACGAGCTGCGCGGCACCGACGTCGATGTAGTAGCCGGAGCCACGGCGCAGGTACTTCATGAATAATCCGGAGTCGTCGTCGCCGAAGTCGAGGTCGAAGCCGGCCTTCTCCAACCTCGCGTAGTAATCGGCGTCCTGCTCGCGGATCGCCGCATACACGGGGATCTGGAACTGATGCAGGATCCGGTACGGGATCGAGGCGAAGGTCATGTCGGCCTTCTCCGTGGTCATTCCGGACTCGACAGCCTCCTCGGAGTACAGGCCGGCCAACGTCGCCATCAGCGACTCCGAACGCACCACGTGCGTCGAGGAGCGCTGCACCATCGTCACCGAGGCGGCGCCGCGTTCCCACAGCGCGCCGCAGATGTCGAACGCGGAGTTGTTCGATCCGATGACCACCGCGCGCTTGCCCTTGTAGGCGTCCGGCCCGGGATGCGCGGAGGAGTGGTGCAGGTCGCCGCGGAACTTCTCGGCCCCGGGGATCGCCGGGATGTTCGGCCTCCCGGACATCCCGGTGGCCAGCACGAGCTGCTTGGGTCGCAACGTCAGCGATTCGCCGTCGCGTTCGACCTCGACGATCCACTCCTGCGCCTTGGAGTCGTAACGGGCGGAGGTCGCCGCGGTCCGCGTCCAGTAGTTGATCTCCATCATCGAGGTGTAGGCCTCGAGCCAGTCGGCGATCTTGTCCTTCGGCGAGAAGACCGGCCAGTTGGCCGGGAACTTCAGGTACGGCAGGTGGTCGTACCAGACCGGGTCGTGCAGACAGAGCGAGGAGTACCGGCTGCGCCACTGGTCGCCGGGCCGGGCCTTCTTGTCGATGACGATCGTCGGCACATCAAGTTGACGCAGCCGTGCCCCCAGCGCGATGCCGCCCTGTCCGCCGCCGATCACGAGGACGTAGGGCTGGCGGGTGTAGCCGAGCTCGATCCGTTCCGCCTCGCGTAGCTGCGCCCAGGTGGCGCGATCCGGGTCGGCGCCGTGCACGACGCCCTTCGGCCGGGTCGTGCCGTGTGCCTCCTCGTGTCCCTTGAGTTCGTCCAACGACGTCAGCAGCGTGAACGCACCGGCGTCGGTGAGCCGCAGGTGACCCGAACAGCGACCGACGGCCGTCTCAAACGCGATCCACGCACTGATCACACCGTCTGCTTCTTCCGGGGCTTCAGTGGTCCGGAACCCCGACGGCTGCGTCGTCTCCAGACACCCGCGCAGCAGGTCTGCGACTCCGGCCCGGTTCTCCACCGTGACGATGTTCCAGCTGAAGGCCACCAGGTCACGCCAGAAACTGTCCGGCGCGAACAGCTCGGCCGCCCGCTCGACGTGGCGGGCGATCAGCGCCGCCTCGAAGTCGGCCAGCCACGTGTCCACACGCGCGGCAACCGCTGTGGCTTCGGGAGTGAGGGTCTGCGTCATCGCTGGGCCTCTCGTCGGTGGCACCGCCACCCCACACCCTCCCCACCGCCACCGCAAGGGACCCCCCACCCCTGCCCCGTCCCCCGGCACGCATTTATCGAAACTTTGTTCGAGGCCTGCTAGCGTTCCGGCATGAGTTCGACCTCGCCCTACGCCTACGTCGATGGGCGCCGGCCGGTCTGGCGGCCCGAGGGTCGCCCGGCTCTCGCACCCCACCCGGCCCTGCAGGGATCGTTGCTCGATCTCGCCGAGGAACCCGGGTTCGGGGCTCTGGGGTCGACGGTCACCCGCCGCACGCTGACCGCCGGTGCGTGGGTGGATCATCGGCCCGGCTGGGTCACCGGCGCGGCAACTCTGTTCGACCGACTGCGGGACAGCGCGAGCTGGCAGGCCGAGCGACGCCAGATGTACGACCGCGTCGTCGACGTCCCCCGGCTGAACTGCTACCTCAAGGCCGACGACGTCTGGCCGGACCCGTTCCTGCGCATACTTCAGGCGCGCCTCAACGAGCACTACGCGCAGGACGATCCCTTCGTCACCTGCGGCATGGCGTTCTACCGCGACGGGCGGGACTCCGTCGCCTGGCACGGCGACACCTTCGGCCGTGGCAACACCGAGGACGTGATGGTCGCGATCGTGTCGGTCGGTGAACCGCGCGCGTTCCTGCTCCGCCCGCGAGCGGGCCACGCACCGGCCGGCCCGTCGATCCGGTTCGACGTCGGCCACGGTGACCTGCTGGTGATGGGCGGCAGCGCACAACGCAGCTGGGAGCACGCGGTCCCGAAGAGCGCGAGACCCGTCGGGCCGCGCATCAGCATCCAGTTCCGGCCGCGGGAAGTCGCTTGAGAGATCAATCGAAGCGGATGAGCCCGCGGATGTTGCGGCCCTCGCGCAGGTCGTCGTAGCCCTCGTTGATCTCGTCGAGCTTGTACGTGCGCGTCACGAGCTCCTCGAGCTGGAGCCGACCATCGCGGTAGAGGTTGAGCAGCCGCGGGATCTCGACGCGCGCGTTGGCGTTGCCGAACAGGCAGCCGACGAGTTCCTTGCGCTGCATGGCCAGGTCGACGAGGTTGAGACGCACGTCCCACGATGATGAGCTGCCCGCGGCCGTGACGACCGCCCGGCCGGCCTTGCGGATCAATGCCATCAGCTCGGCGATGTGCTCCCCGAGCGCGAGGCCAACGGTCAAGATCGCCTTGTCGGCCTTCACGCCCCGGGTCAGCTCCCGCACGAGTGGGAGCGCGTCGGCCATCGACGCGACCGAGTGGGTCGCGCCCATGGTCTGAGCGAGCTCGCCCTTCCAAGCGAAGGGGTCGACGGCGACGACGTATCGCGCACCGGCGAAGGCGGCGCCCTGGACGGCGGACAGGCCGACGCCCCCGAGGCCGACGACCACGACGGTCTCCCCGGGCCGAACATCGGCGGCGTTGACCGCCGAGCCCCAGCCGGTGGTCACACCACAGCCGACGAGCGAGGCGATCTCCAGCGGCAGATCGTCATCGATGACGACGCAGCTGTCCTCGTGCACGACCGAGTACGGCGCGAAGGTCCCGAGCAGACACATCAGCCCGAGGTCGCGATCCCGGGCGTGGTGACGGCTGGTGCGATCGGCCAGTTGGCGACCGCCCTGGAGGTACATCCCTCGGTCGCAGAGTTGCTGGCGCCCGTCGGCGCAGCTGGGGCAGCGCCCGCAGCTGGGCAGGAAGGACAGGGCGACGTGGTCCCCGACCTTGAGCGTGCTGACGCCGGGGCCGACCTCGACCACCACACCGGCGCCCTCGTGCCCACCGATCACCGGGTAGCGCTCCAGGCCCATGGCCGCCGCGGCTTCCGCCTCGGGGGCCAGGTCACCGGTGACCAGGTGTTCGTCGGAGTGGCAGAGCCCGCTGCCGGCGATCTTGACCAACACCTCGCCGAGCTGGGGCGGGTCGAGCTCGATCTCCTCGACGCTCCAGGGCGTGTGCGGCTCCCAGAGGACCGCGGCAGGTATACGCATTCCGCCATCGAACACCGTTCGAAGCGACTTCGCTTCCTGCACCGCGCAGCAGACGGGGGTGTTCCAGTGCGTCAGCGCAACGGCAGGCGCTCGAACTCGACCCAGCCGACGCCGATGGATTCGGCGGTGAAGACGTCGCCGATCACGTCCGCGGAGTCCTCCCAGCCGGGCAGAACGACCAGCAGTTCGCTGACCTCCACGCAGGCCGATTCGATGTCGAGAGCCGACATCGGGCCGTCGAAGCCGTAAAGGTCCGGGTCGTTGGCGGGGTGCTCGGGCGAGAGCAGGTGCAGCACGATCGCGCCGGCCTGCTCGAGGCGGTCGGCGGCGTCGAGCATGGCGTCGAGGTGGGCCTCAGTGGTCAGCGGGCCGGTGAGCAGCACCCGGGTGCCGGTGAACTGAATCGTCGAGGTCGTCATGCGGTGAAGAGTGGGCCGATTCCGGACACCCGCACATGGTCCAAAAGGTCGGTCCGGATCATTCGTTCGGATGATCCCCGCCCCGACCGCTGCGGTGACCTGCACGTTTGCGTGAACGGCCCACGGGAGGCACAATTACTTGGACGCCAAACTATTGCCCGTCCAAATGTGGAGTGACGTGCCCAAGTTGCCGTTCGATCCCATCGCCGAAGCACAGCGGCGCTGGGAGGAGCAGTGGCCCGACCAGGCCGGCCGGATGGCGGCGGTGACGTCGGTGATGCGTGTCCAGCAGATGCTGCTCGCCGAGATCGAGCGGGTCCTGCGTCCGTACGAACTCACCTTCGCCAGCTTCGAGACACTGCGGCTGCTCGCCTTCACCCGCCTCGGCGAACTCCCCATGGGCAAGATCGGCGAGCGGCTGATGGTCCACCCCGCCTCGGTCACCAACACGGTCGACCGGCTCGAGGCCCGCGGCCTGGTGCGTCGGCGGCCGGCGGTCGAGGACCGTCGCCGCATCCTCGCTGAGCTCACACCCACGGGGCGCGAGCTGGTGGAGGAGGCTACGGCCGCGCTCAACAAGGTCGACTTTGCGCTCGGCGCACTCGACGACGACGAGGCGGCCACGTTGACCTCCCTGCTGCGCACGATCCGAGTCGTCGGTGGCGATTTCGACGCCGAGACTGTCGATCAGAACGAGCACGAACACCACCACGGCACCATTACGCGACTTCGAGGAGTCCGAGGGTCATGACTGACGCCCCGTCACTGTATGTACCGGAGCGGCCGGTTCGGTTCGTCACGGCTGCGAGCCTCTTCGACGGGCACGACGCGTCGATCAACATCATGCGGCGCATCCTGCAGACGCAGGGCGCCGAGGTGATCCACCTCGGGCACGACCGCAGCGTCGACGAGGTCGTCACCGCGGCGATCCAGGAGGACGTGCAGGGCGTCGCCATCAGCTCCTACCAGGGCGGGCACGTCGAGTACTTCTCCTACCTGGTCGAGCTTCTGGCCGAACGCGGCGCAGGCCACGTGAAGGTCTACGGCGGTGGCGGTGGCGTCATCGTCGCCGAGGAGATCGAGCTGCTGCGCTCGCGCGGCGTGCGGATCTTCTCCCCCGCCGACGGTCAGCGCCTCGGTCTCGCCGGGATGATCAACGAGATGATCCGCGCCTGCGACGTGGACCTCGCCGCGGAGGTGGCCTCGAGTCCCGAGGGCCTGCTGTCCGGCGACACCCACACCCTGGCCCGCGCCATCACAGCGCTGGAGGCCGGCCGGCTGCCTGCGGCGATCCAGTCCGCCATCACCGACGCCGCGGCCGCGCGCGCCGTCCCGGTTCTCGGTATCACCGGCACCGGCGGTTCCGGAAAGTCCTCGCTCACCGACGAACTGGTCCGCCGACTGCGCCTGGACCAGCAGGACAAGCTGCGGATCGCCGTCATCGCGGTGGACCCGACCCGTCGCAAGGGCGGTGGCGCACTGCTCGGTGACCGCATCCGGATGAACGGCCTGGCCACCGGATCCGGCAGCGGCGGCGTGTACTTCCGCTCCCTCGCCACCCGCGGTGCCGGCTCTGAGGTCCCCGAGTGCCTGCACGAGGTGATCGCCGCCTGCAAGGCCGCCGGCTACGACCTGGTCATCGTCGAGACCCCCGGCATCGGCCAGGGCGACGACGCGATCGTGCCGTTCGTGGACCTCTCGCTGTACGTGATGACGCCCGAGTTCGGCGCCGCCAGCCAGCTCGAGAAGATCGGCATGCTCGACTACGCCGACGTCGTCGCGATCAACAAGTTCGAGCGCCGCGGCGCCGAGGACGCCCGTCGTGACGTGGCCCGACAGATCGCCCGCAACCGCTCCCTGGCCTCCTCGGCCTGGGCCGACCAGCCGGTGTTCGGCACCAGTGCGGCGCGGTTCAACGACGACGGTGTCACCGCGCTCTACCAACACCTCAAGGGTCTGCTGACCGAACGCGGGATGACCTTCGACCCGGGCGTCCTGCCGCAGGTCGACGTCAAGGCGTCGAGTCACCTGACCACGGTCATCCCCCCGGCTCGGGTCCGCTACCTGGCCGAGATCGCCGACGCCGTCCGCGAGTACCACGCCGAGACCGAACGCGACGTCGCCGCCGCCCGGCAGCGCCAGCAGTTGCGTGCGAGCGCGGAGCTGGTGGCGGGCCGTGGCGGGGAGACCGAGCTGCTCGAGACCCTCGCCGGGGAGGCCGACGCGGCACTGTCCGCGCACAGCCGGTCCGCTCTGGAGCGGTGGCCCGCAGTTGTCGAGGCCTACTCCGGCGACGAACACATCACGGCGATCCGCGACAAGGAGATCCGCAACAGCCTGTGGCGCGAGTCGCTGTCCGGCACCCGGATCCCGCGCGTGGCACTGCCCCGCTACGGCGACGACGGCGAGACGCTCCGTTTCATCCGCGAGGAGAATCTGCCCGGCGAATTCCCCTACACCGCAGGGGTTTTCCCGTTCAAGCGGGAGGGCGAGGACCCGGCCCGCATGTTCGCCGGCGAGGGCGACCCGTTCCGCACCAACCGCCGCTTCCACCTGCTCTCCGGATCCTCGGAGGCCACCCGCCTGTCGACCGCCTTCGACTCGGTCACCCTCTACGGCCGCGACCCCGCGATCCGGCCCGACATCTGGGGCAAGGTCGGCACCTCCGGCGTCTCGATCGCCACCGTCGAGGACATGAAGGTGCTCTACGGCGGCTTCGACCTCACCGCGCCGAACACCTCGGTCTCGATGACGATCAATGGCCCGGCGCCCACGATCCTGGCGTTCTACCTGAACACCGCCATGGACTTCGAGATCGAGAAGAAGAGCAAGGAACTCGGCCGCGACCTCACCGACGACGAGGCGACCGACCTGCGCGCCTGGGTGCTGGCGAATGTCCGCGGCACCGTGCAGGCGGACATCCTCAAGGAGGACCAAGGCCAGAACACCTGCCTGTTCTCCACCGAGTTCAGCCTGAAGATGATGGGCGACATCCAGGAGTGGTTCATCCAGAACCAGGTCCGCAACTTCTACTCGGTCTCCATCTCCGGCTACCACATCGCCGAGGCCGGGGCGAATCCGCTGAGCCAGCTCGCCTTCACGCTGTCCAACGGCTTCACCTACGTCGAGTCGTACCTCGCACGCGGCATGGACATCAACGCGTTCGCGCCGAACCTGTCGTTCTTCTTCTCCAACGGCATGGACCCGGAGTACTCGGTCATCGGCCGGGTGGCACGGCGGATCTGGTCGGTCGCGATGCGCGACAAGTACGGCGCCAACGACCGCTCGCAGAAGCTGAAGTACCACGTGCAGACGTCGGGCCGTTCCCTGCACGCGCAGGAGATGGACTTCAACGACATCCGCACGACGCTGCAGGCGCTGATCGCCCTCTACGACAACTGCAACTCGCTGCACACCAACGCCTTCGACGAGGCGGTCACCACCCCGTCGCCGGAGTCCGTGCGGCGTGCGCTGGCGATCCAGCTGATCATCAATCAGGAATGGGGGCTGTCGAAGAACGAGAACCCCCTGCAGGGCGCGTTCATCATCGACGAGCTCACCGACCTGGTCGAGGAAGCCGTGCTCGCTGAGTTCGACAAGCTCACCGAACGCGGTGGTGTGCTCGGTGCCATGGAGACCGGCTACCAGCGCGGCCGCATCCAGGACGAGTCGCTGCTCTACGAACAGCAGAAGCACGACGGCACCCTGCCGATCATCGGCGTGAACACCTTCCTCCCGGACGAGGGCGGCAGCGAACCGGTGAAGCTGCTCCTCGCCCGCGGGACGGAGGAGGAGAAGCAGAGCCAGCTCGATCGCCTCGCCGACTTCCAGGCGCGGAACGCTCAGGACGCACAACAGGCCATCCGTCGTCTTCAGGAAGCGGCCATCACGGGAGAGAATGTGTTCGCGGTGCTGATGGATGCCGCCCGAGTCTGTTCGCTCGGCCAGATCACTGAGGCCTTCTTCGAGGTCGGCGGCCAGTACCGGAGGAACGTATGAGTGAGATCCGCAAAGTAGGGGTCGTCGGTTGTGGCCTCATGGGCTCGGGCATCGCCGAGGTCTGCGCGCGTGCCGGCCTCGACGTGATCGTCACCGAGGTCAACCCGGACGCCCTGGCGTCGGGTCGCAAGCGGATCGTCAGTTCGTTGGACCGGGCGCTCACCAAGGGCAAGCTGGACGGCGACGCCTACGAGGCCACGTTGGGCCGGTTGAAGTTCACCGACGACATCGGTGAGTTCGCCGACGTCGACCTGGCCGTGGAGGCCGTCGCGGAGGTCGAGGCGATCAAGCTCGACATCTTCACGTCGCTGGACAAGGTGATCCGCAACCGCGACGCGATCCTGGCTTCCAACACCTCGTCGATCCCGATCATGAAGTTGGGCATGGCGACCAGCCGGCCCGAGATGGTGATCGGCATCCACTTCTTCAACCCGGTGCCGGTGTTGAAACTCGTGGAACTGGTCAGCTCGCTGCTGACGGGACCGGAGACCGCGGTGCGCGCGGCCGAGTTCGCCGAGGCGACCCTGCACAAGCAGGTCATCCGATCGCAGGACCGCGCAGGCTTCATCGTCAACGCGCTGCTGATCCCGTACATCCTCTCGGCGATCCGGATGATGGACTCCGGCTTCGCCTCGGCCGAGCACATCGACAACGGCATGGTGCTGGGCTGCGCCCACCCGATGGGCCCCCTCGCCCTCGCCGACCTGATCGGCCTGGACACCATCAAGCACATCGCGGACTCCATGTACGAGGAGTTCAAGGAGCCGCTGTACTTCGCTCCCCCGCTGCTGCTGCGCATGGTCGACGCCGGCCTGCTCGGAAAGAAGAGCGGGCGGGGATTTCATACTTACTAGCAGGACTGGCACACGTACGCCTAGGCAGGGCATAATAGGTTACTCGCCAGTAACTTACCGTCGGGTCCCCGGGGAGCATTGACATGGCCGGCTACAAGGGCAACAAGAACTTCGACGCCTGCACGCTGCCGAAGGACTACGAGGACCTGCGTGCGTCGGTGCGCGCGCTCGCGGAGGAGCAGATCGCCCCGCACGCCCACGACGTCGACGACCAGTCCCGCTTCCCCAAGGAAGCGCTCGATGCCCTGCGCGCCGCCGGCTTCGCGGCTCCGCACGTCCCGGAGGAGTTCGGCGGCGAGGGCGCCGACGCGCTCGCGACCGTGATCATCGTGGAGGAGGTGGCACGCGTCTGCATGTCCTCCTCGCTCATCCCCGGCGTGAACAAGCTCGGCTCACTGCCGCTGATCCTCTCCGGTTCCGAGGAACTGCAGCGCAAGTACCTGACCCGGCTCGCCGCAGGCGAGGGGATGTTCTCCTACTGCCTGTCCGAGCCCGAGGCGGGCAGCGACGCCGGCGGCATGAAGACCAAGGCGGTCGCCGACGGCGACGGCTGGCGCCTCAACGGCTCGAAGTGCTGGATCACCAATGCCGGCGAGTCCGAGTGGTACACCGTCTTCGCGGTCACCGACCCGGCGAAGCAGACCCGGGGCGGCATCAGCGCGTTCGTCGTCGAGAAGAACGACAACGGCGTCTCCTTCGGCGCTCCGGAGCGCAAGCTCGGCATCAAGGGCTCCCCCACGCGCAACGTGAACTTCGACGACGTGTACCTGCCGGCCGACCGGATGATCGGCGACGTCGGCACCGGCTTCACCACCGCGATGCGGACCCTGGACCACACCCGCATCACCATCGGCGCGCAGGCACTCGGCGTCGCCCAGGGCGCGCTCGACTTCGCGGTCGGCTACATGAAGGAGCGCAAGCAGTTCGGCAAGGCCATCGCCGAGTTCCAGGGCCTGCAGTTCATGGTCGCGGACATGGCCATGCAGGTGGAGGCCGCTCGTCAGCTCGTGTACGCATCCGCCGGCAAGTCCGAGCGCGAGGACAAGGACCTGACGTACTTCGGTGCCGCCGCCAAGGCCTACGCCTCCGACGTCGCCATGAAGGTGACCACCGACGCCGTCCAGCTGCTCGGTGGCTATGGGTACGTGAAGGACTACCCCGTGGAGCGCATGATGCGCGACGCCAAGATCACCCAGATCTACGAGGGCACGAACCAGATTCAGCGCGTGGTGATCGCGCGGTCACTCCTGAAGTAAGTGAGTGGTACTCACTACTCGGTCCGTGTGACGTAGCTCTCCGGCACCGCTGCCCTATGCCCGGGCTTTATGTTCCTTTTGCCCGGGCATTGGAGGTAAGCGCGCTTCGGATGGGTATGACCAGTCCAATTCGCTCCGCCATGCCCGTTTTCTGGCGGGGCGAATCCGCTGGCCTGCCCCACAGAGCGGAGCACCACCGTGCCCACCACCGACCCCCCGAAACCCGAGCGCCTCACCACCGGACCCGACCGAGCCTGGCCCACTGCCGCCGACAGTGACCGCCTCCGCCGCCTCGCCTTCCTCATGCTTGCCCCCGCCCTGGGTCGTCGTCGGCGCGCGGCGCTTGCCCAGGAGGCGCTCGGCGCCGCCCTGTCCCAGGCCAGCGAACTCCCTGCCGTGCGCACCGCCCTCGTCGTCCAGGTCCTGCGGGCCGGCAACGGGCGTACCGCGATCCCGACCCTGTTCCGACTCCCCCGCCCCTCCCGTCAGGTCGGCCACCCCGTCGGGGAGACCGAGCACCACCTCGGCAGCATGGTTCCGGCCGCCCGCGCCGCCTACCTCCTGACGCATCTGGAGAAGCTCTCCGCCGACGAGACGAAGGCCGTGCTGCGGGCCGCCGGGGTCGCCGATCCGGAGACCGCGCTCTCCCTGGCGTTCAAGTCCCCATTGGAGCCGTCCCTGGTGGCCGAGGTGACGCCGCCGGCGCCGCGTCGGTTCGCCCCGCGGTTGGCGGCGGCCGCCGTCGGCGTCGTCGTGCTCGGTATTGCCGCGCCGGTGATCGCAGTGACGACCGGGGGCGGGGACAAGTCACCGGCCGTGCCCACGAGCGTCGAGCAACCGGCCGCTCCGGTGGACCCGGCGGCCGCGAAGGCAGCGGCCGCCGTTGCCGACGACACCGCGCAGAAGTTGGCCCGCCTGCTGGGCCGATTGGAGCAACGTCTCGCCGACCACGAGGGCACGAAGGCCGACAAGGCGAAGCTGAAGATGTTGCGCGATGCCATGGCAGCGCAACTGGAACAACTGAACGCCGTCGCGCGAACGAAAGATCCCGGCACCCCAGTGGCCGGCAACAAGTGAAGGACGGCTGGATGCGAAGGATGCAGAACCCTGGGCGAGCAGCAGCCTCGATCCCGTTGATCCTCGGAGTGGCGCTGGTCGTCGCAGCATGCGGGTCGGAGGGCACCCGACCCGTCGCGCAGCAGGCAGCACCGGCAGCGGCGGCACCCAGCCCCGAGTTGGCGGCGCAACAAGAGACGACGGCGAAGCTGATCGAGGCGGTGGCCGCGTACCTGGACTCCCAGACCAACCAGGTCTCCAAGGACCCGGAACTGGACAGCCTGAGCAAGAAGGCGCTGAAGAAGGCGCTGTCCGAGGCCGACGAGCGGATCGCCGAGGCCAAGAAGGCCGGCGTCGATGCCGAGGCCAAGCCGAGCCCCGGCGTCCAGGCCATCGCTCCGAGCCCCGGCGTTCAGGTGGAAACACGAGCCGCTGCGCCGAGCGTGAGTGAGTCCGAGCAGCAGAAGGAGGAGCACCTCAGCCGCTACGAGCGACTCGACGGCGCCACCGATGTGGGCGTGACCCGGAACTCGATCAAGCTGGGCTCGATCAGCATGCACGGCATGGCCCTGGCCAACTTCGTGACCGAGCCGGTCGTGCGTGGCAACCTCGCCACGATCCAGGCCATCAACGAGCGCGGCGGCGTGCTCGGGCGGCGGCTGAGCATCACCGACTGCGACGACGGCCCCGGCGAGGTGTCCCGCGCGAAGGCCTGCCTGAAGAAGCTCGTGGCGCAGGACAAGATCTTCTCGCTGATCAGCGCGATCGACTGGGCGACGGCGTCACTGCACGACGACCTGAAGCAGCACAAGCTGCCCTACGTCGGGTCGTGGGCCTACAGCCAGACCGAGTGGCAGGACCCGTACATGTTCCCCACTCACATGTCGATGATCCACGAGGCGATGACCGGGGCGAACTGGGTCCGGGACGTCATCAAGCCGAAGACCTACGGCCTGCTGTGCCTGACGTCACCGGAGATGCAGCTGGCTTGCAACCAGGTCTCGAAGATCCTCGACGCCTCCGGCGCCAAGCTGGTCAAGAAGGTCGACGTCGCCATCTCGGAGACGTCGATGTCCAGCCAGGTGCTCGCGATGCGTGCGGCCAACCCCGAGCACATCGTCCACTACGTCATCAACGCGGCGACGCTGATCAAGTTCATGGTGGAAGCCGCGCAGCAGCACTACTACCCGCCCAAGGGCGTCAGCGGTAATCACCTGGTGGCCGAGGCACTCGGCTCGTTCATCGGTGACTGGCCCGCGGGTCGGTACTGGAACAACACCACGTACAAGCTGTGGGGGCCGGAATACATGGCCACCATGAACAAGTACGCCCGGACCAACGTCGGCATGAATCACCACATCGTTCAGGCGGCCTACGTCGGGGTGAACCTGTTCGCCCAGGCCGCCAAGCAGGTCGGTCCCAACCTCACCCGGGAGCGGCTGATGGCGGCGCTGAACAACGGCTCCGTGTGGAAGACAGACGCCTCGCTGGACCAGAAGTTCAGCTACAACGCGGCCGAACGTGGCGGCAGTTACGACAACCAGACCTGGAGCAAGGATCAGGGCCAGGGCCGGGAGTTCATGTACAAGTACGCCAACGCGAACACCGTCTCCAAGCCCGACGGATCCTCGTCGGGCTGGGAGCCCGACGAGACCAAGTTCGTCATCGGAACTGACTGACCGTAAGTTCTCCGGGAAGGCCCCGCCGACACATCGTCGGCGGGGCCTTTTCCGTGTGTTGCACATCGCGCCCGGCGGGTCACCTCGAAGCCCACAACTCCCAGCAAGCGCCTGTAGAACTTCTACATCCGACTTGCGTGAAGTCGAGATCATGAAGAATTAAGAGAGGCGTCAACCGGTGAAATCAGCCAATGGAGGGCGGGTCGTCGCGGCAGTGCCGCTGACGATCGGGATCGCGATGCTGGTGGGCGCGTGCGGGGGCGGGGGTGCAGCTCCGGTCGCGCAGCAAGCCCCGGCGCCGGCCCCCGCCGTCGACACGTCCGCCCAGGACTCCACCTCGAAGCTCATCGACGCGGTAGCCGCGTATCTGGACTCACAGTCCAAGGTGAATCCCGACGACGATCAGATCAACAAGGTGTCCCGGGAGACGCTCGCGAAGGTCGTCAAGGAAGCCCGCGAGGTTCGGGCGGACAAGACGAAGCCGAAGAACACCGCGGCGATCTCACCCGGAGTGGTAGCGACCGAGACCGCGCGGGAGAGCGAGACCGCGGCCGAGGCGAACCGGCGTCGCGCGGAGGAGGTCGGTGGAGCCACCGACTCCGGGGTGACCAAGCAGGCCATCAAGCTCGGATCGATCAACATGCACGGCATGGCGTTGGGCAACGTGCTGATCCAGCCCATGGTGCGCGGCAACCTGGCCACCGCCAACGCGATCAACGACCGCGGCGGCGTTCTCGGTCGACGACTGTCGATCGTCGACTGCGACGACGGCCCGGGCGAGGTGTCCCGAGCGAAGGCGTGCATCAAACGGCTCGTCAACCAGGACCGCATCTTCTCCCTGGTCACCGGCGCGGACTGGGCCACGGCGGCACTGCACGACGATCTCGCGCAGTACAAGCTGCCCTACGTCGGCTCCTGGGGCTACAGCCAGACCGAGTGGCAGGACCCGTACATGTTCCCGACCCACACCTCGATGATTCACGAGGCGATGGCCGGGGCGAACTGGGTGAAGAGCGTGATCAAGCCCAAGACCTACGGCCTGATCTGTCTGACCAGCCCGGAGATGCAGCTGGCCTGTGACCAGGTCCGCCAGATCCTGGACGCGTCCGGGGCCAAGCTGGTCAAGAAGGTCGACGTCGCCATCTCCGAGACCTCGATGTCCAGCCAGGTACTCGCGATGCGCGCGGCCAACCCCGAGCACATCGTCCACTACGTCATCAATCCGGCCACGATGGTGAAGTTCATGGTCGAGGCCGCGCAGCAGCGCTACTACCCGTCCAAGGGCATCTCCGGGAACCACCTCGCAGCTGAGGTTCTCGGGTCGTTGTTCGGCAAGTGGCCGGTCAATCGGTACTGGACCAACACCACGTACAAGCTGTGGGGCGCGGAGTTCATGGCCACCATGGACCGCTACGCCCGCGGCAACCAGGGAACCAACCACCACGTCGTGCAGGCCGCCTACGTGGGCCTGCATCTTTTCGCCCAGGCGGCCAAGCAGGTCGGGCCCAACCTGACGCGGGAGCGGTTGATGGCGGCGCTCACCAACACAAAGACGTGGCGCACCGATGCCTCGCTGGACCAGCGATTCGCGTACAGCCCGGCCGAACGGGGCGGCGCCTACTGGAACCAGACCTGGGGCCAGGACATGGGCCAGGGACGGGAGTTCATGTACAAGTACACCGACTCCAACACCCTCGCGGATCCGGACGGTTCACCGTCCGGCTTCACGCCGGACCCAGATCAGTTCGTCATTCACACTCGCTGATTCCTTTGTGCGAACAGGCCCCGCCGACCCCGTCGGCGGGGCCTGTTTCGTCGTCGCCCAGACCGGCTGCGGCACGCCGATTCGCCTGCCCGGGTACGGCGTCGTTCGGTGGTCTACTCGAGCGGACATGCTCCAGCAGAAGGGCACCCGCCGATGACATCGCTCCGCTCTCGACGACGCGCGACCGCGGCGATCCCGCTCGCGGTCGGGCTCGCGCTGTTGGTCAGCGCCTGCGGCTCGGGCGGCACGGCGCCGGTTGCGGCCGTCGCCCCGGCACCCGCCGCACCTGCTCCGGCCGACGCCAGTACCGAGAAGCTCGTCCAGGCCGTCGTGAAGTACCTCGACGCGCAGAACAAGCGCAAGGAGTTCGCCGGCGACGACCTCGCCCGCCCGGCCCTGGAGAAGGCCATCGCAGCGGTCGAGGCCGCGCGCAAGGCCCAGCCGCGGGCCGAGGAGGAAGCCGAGCGGGCGTTGGACCAGAAGGCCCCCGTCGCCTCGGCGACGCCGTCAGCCGTCCGCTCCACCGGTGGCGGCCTGCGCGAGGACGACACCACGCGACGCGAGAGCGAGCAGCGCGCCGAGGCCACCGGCGGCGCGACCGACATCGGCGTCACCAAGAGTTCGATCAAGACCGGCACCGTGATGATGCACGGCATGGCCTTGGCCCGCCTGACCACTGCCCCGCAGGTGGCCGGTCAGCGTGCCGCATTGATGGCCATCAACGACCGCGGCGGCGTGCTCGGCCGGCGGATCCAGATGATCGACTGTGACGACGGCCCCGGCGAGGTGTCACGCACCAAGTCGTGCCTGAAGAAACTGGTCAACCAGGACAAGATCTTCAGCCTGCTCACCGTCGGCAGTTGGGGCTCGGCCTCCATCCACGACGACCTCGCGCAGTACAAGCTGCCGCTGGTAGGGGCCTGGGCCTACTCCCAGACCGAGTGGCAGGACCCGTACATGTTCCCCACCCACATGTCGATGATCCATGAGGCCATGGCCGGGGCCCACTGGGTGCGCACGGTGATCCAGCCGAAGACCTACGGGATGATCTGCCTGACCTCGCCGGAGATGCAGCTGGCGTGCAAGCAGGTCCAGACGATCCTCGGCGCATCCGGCGCGAAGCTGGTGAAGAAGGTCGACGTCCCGATCTCCGAGACGTCGATGTCCTCCTACGTGCTGGCGATGCGTGCGGCGAACCCCGATCACATCCTGCATTACGTGATCAACCCGGCGACGGTCGTGAAGTTCCTGGTCGAGTCCGCGCAGCAGGGGTACTACCCACCCAAGGGCATCTCCGGGAACCACACCGCGTCCGAGGTCGCGGGCGGCCTCATCGGTGACTGGCCTGCCGGGCGGTACTGGACCAACACCACCTACCGGCTCTGGGGCACGGAGTTCATGGCCACCATGAACAAGTACGCGCAGTCCAGCCGCGGCTCGTTCCACCACATCGTGCAGGCCGGGTACGTGGGCGTGAACATGTTCGCGCAGGCCTCCCGTCAGGTGGGACCGAACCTGACCCGGGACCGCCTGATGGCCGCGCTCGGCAACGGTGCGGTGTGGTCGACCGACGCCTCGCTGGACCAGAAGTTCAGCTACACCGCGGCCGAGCGCGGGGGCAGCTACACCGACCAGACCTGGAACGGCCAGATGGGTCAGGGCCGGGAGTTCATGTACCAGTACAACGGCGCGAACACCGTCTCCAACCCCGACGGTTCCCCGTCCGGCTGGCGGCCGGACCCGACCCGGTTCATCATCAACACCGATCGCTGACGCCCCGTCAGCTGACTCCGTGAAAAGTCCTCGCCGAAGGCGGGGACTTTTCGCGTTTTCGGGTCGGAATCCAGGTGGGTCATGGCAAGCCGGCAATCCTGCGTGTCGGCCGCTGACCTGCGCAGATTCACTCCCGCCCCATGGTTCACTCCACAAGATCGCCGCAATCCAGCGAGAGGTATCGAAGTGATGAGAGTTCGACCAGGACGCAAAGCGGTGACGGCAGTACCGATCATCGTTGGTCTTGCGTTGGTGATCAGCGCGTGTGGTTCGCCCGCGACCCAGCCGGTCGCAGCACCCGCCCCCCTGCCGGTCGCCGATCCGACAACCCAGGACAGCACCGCGAAGCTCGTCGAGGCAGTCGCCGCCTATCTGTCCGCGCAGTCCGCGCCGAAGAAGGACGCGAAGCTCGACCAGGCCGCGGCCAAGGCCTTGAAGAAGGCACTGGCCGAGGCCGACGAGCGTGCCGAGGCAGCCCGGCAAGCCCTCAAGGTGAAGCCCAGCCCCGGTGTGGTCGCGGAGCCCGTGAATGCGGCCGCCGCGCCGACCCCGGAGACGCGACGGGAGAGCCAGAGCCGCTACGAGCAGACCGACGGCTCGACGGACACCGGCGTCACCCGCAGCAGCATCAAGGTCGGCACGATCAGCATGCACGGCATGGCGTTGGCGAAGTTCGTCGTCAAGCCGGTCGTGCTCGGCAACCTGGCCACCATCCAGGCCATCAACGAACGCGGCGGCGTGCTCGGCCGTCGGTTGAAGGTCGTGGACTGCGACGACGGCCCCGGTGAGGTGTCCCGCGCCAAGTCGTGCCTGAAGAAGCTGGTCAACCAGGACAAGATCTTCTCCCTGGTCAGCTCGATCGACTGGGCGACGGCGTCCCTGCACGACGACCTGGCGCAGCACAAGCTGCCCTACGTGGGGTCATGGGCCTACTCGCAGACCGAGTGGCAGGACCCGTACATGTTCCCGACCCACATGTCGATGATCCATGAGGCCATGGCCGGGGCGAACTGGGTCCGGGACGTCATCAAGCCCAAGACGTTCGGGCTGCTGTGCCTGACCTCGCCGGAGATGCAGCTGGCGTGCGACCAGGTGCGCAAGATCCTCGAGGCCTCCGGGTCGAAGATGGTGAAGAAGGTCGACGTCGCCATCTCGGAGACCTCGATGTCCTCCCAGGTGCTCGCGATGCGCGCGGCCAACCCCGAGCACGTCATCCACTACGTGATCAACGCGGCGACGCTGATCAAGTTCATGGTGGAGTCCCGCACCCAGAATTACTACCCGCCCAAGGGCGTCAGCGGTAACCACCTGGTGGCCGAGGCGTTGGGTTCGTTCATCGGCGAATGGCCCGCCAACCGGTACTGGAACAACACCACGTACAAGCTGTGGGGCCCGGAGTTCATGGCAGTCATGAACAAGTACGCCCGCGCGAACAGCGGCATGAACCACCACATCGTCCAGGCCGCGTACGTCGGTGTGAACATGTTCGCCCAGGCGGCCAAGCAGGTCGGTCCGAACCTGACCCGTGAGCGTCTGATGTCCGCGCTGACCAACAACTCATGGAAGACCGACGCCTCGCTGGACCAGAAGTTCAGCTACGGCCCGGCCGAGCGCGGCGGCAACCACGGGAACCAGACCTGGTCTCCGGAGCAGGGACAGGGCCGCGAGTTCATGTACAAGTACACCGGCGCCAACACGACGTCCAAGCCCGACGGATCGCCGTCGGGTTGGGAGCCGGATCGCGACAAGTTCGTGATTCACACGCGCAATTGAGGCGATTGCAGCGCGTTGACCCGTAGGGAACTCCCGCTGAGCTTGCGGGATCAGAAGGCCCCGACCCGTGCAAGGGTCGGGGCCTTCTGCGTTAATCACCCATGGACATCGACGCTCTGGAAGCCGCCGCACGCGAGCGACTGAGCATGCTCGCCTACGACTACTACGCGGGCGGCGCGGAGGACGAGATCACCCTGGCCGACAACGTCGCGGCCTGGCGGCGGATGCGATTGCGCCCACGGGTGCTGCGCGACGTGTCGGTGATCGACACCACGACGACCGTCCTCGGCACACCGGTGAGCATGCCCGTGCTGATCGCCCCGACGGCCTACCAACGCCTCGCCCACGACGAGGGCGAACCGGCAACCGCGCGCGGCGCGGCCGCGGCCGGGACACTGTTCGTCGTCTCGACCCTGGCGACCGTGCGCCTGGAGGACGTCGCCGCCGCCGCCCCCGAGGCGCCGCGCTGGATGCAGATCTACCTGCAGCGCGAACGGAGCGCCAGCGAGGAACTGGTGGCCCGTGCCGCGGCCGCCGGGTACAGGGCACTCGTGCTGACCGTGGACCTGCCGGTCGTCGGGCATCGGCGCCGCGACGACCGCAACAGCTTCACCCTCCCCGACCACATGACCCTGGCCAACTTCGGGACGCGGCACCCGGACCTGCCCGGCGGCGGGTCCGCCCTGGCCGCGCATGTGGCGCAGGACTTCACCGCCGCGATGACCTTCGAAGACATCGCCTGGCTCGCCGAGATCTCCGAACTGCCCGTCCTGGTGAAGGGTGTGGCGCGCGGGGACGACGCGGCCGCGTGCGTGGACGCGGGTGCCGCCGGGATCGTCGTCTCCAACCACGGCGGACGACAGCTGGACGGCGCGATCGCCACCGCCGACGCCCTGCCGGAGATCGTCGCCGCCGTGGACGGACGCGTCGAGGTCTTCGTCGACGGCGGGATCCGTTCCGGCACGGACGTCGTCAAGGCGATCGCGGCGGGCGCCCGCGCCGTGCTGGTCGGCCGCCCGGTGATCTGGGGTCTGGCGACCGCCGGGGCGGACGGTGTCGCGGCCGTGCTCGACGCGTTCCGACTGGAGTTGGCGCGGTCGATGGCTCTGTGCGGTGCGCCCACCGTCGCTGATCTCACCGGAGATCTGCTGGCCCGCTGACACCTCCGCGTCGATGTCGTTTTTCGGCTAGCCGCGGGCAGCCTGACCAGGCAGGGTGGAGGGGTGCACCAACAGACCGAGGCCTGTCTGCGAGCAGTACGGGCGAAGGATCCCCGCTTCGACGGCTGGTTCTTCACCGCGGTCCGCACCACCGGCATCTATTGCCGGCCCTCGTGCCCGGCGATGATGCCGAAGCCCGCCAACATCACGTTCCACCCGAGTGCGGCCGCGGCACAGCAGGCCGGCTACCGCGCGTGCAAACGATGTCGTCCGGATGCGAGCCCGGGGTCGCCGCAGTGGGACACCCGGGCCGACGTGGTGGCCCGGGCGGTGCGCCTGATCGGCGACGGGATCCTCGACCGTGGCGGGGTTCCGGCCCTCGCCGCGGCGTTGGGGTACAGCGTCCGGCAGGTCCAACGACTGGTGCACGCCGAACTCGGTGCCGGTCCGTTGGCGATCGCCCGGGCGTCGCGGGCGCAGACCGCGAGACTCCTGATCGAGACGACGACCTTGCCGATGACGGAGGTCGCGGCGGCTGCCGGGTTCGCAAGCATCCGCGCGTTCAACACCGCGGTCGTCGAGGTGTTCGCCTGCTCGCCCACCGACCTTCGACGGGCCGCGGGTACGCGAACCGTCGCGCCGAGCGTGGGCGCACTGGACGTGCGCCTCGCGTTCCGCCGCCCGCTCTGTCCGAGCAACCTGTTCGGGCATCTCGCGGCCACCGCGGTGCCCGGGGTCGAGGAGTGGCGCGACGGGACCTACCGGCGCACGCTGCGCCTACCGCACGGGACCGGTGTCGTGGCGCTGCGGCCACCGACCGCGACCGAGTCGCACGTGGCGACCCGCCTCTGGCTGACGAACCTGCGCGACCTCGGCCCGGCGATCACTCGGTGCCGGCGCATGCTCGACCTCGACGCCGATCCGTCGGCCGTCGACGAAGCTCTGCGGGCCGATCCCGCTCTGCGCGAGGCCGTGGACCGGGCCCCGGGGCGGCGCGTTCCACGCACCGTCGACGGCCCGGAATTCGCGGTGCGCGCTGTGCTCGGGCAGCAGGTCTCAACCGCGGCCGCCCGCACGCACGCCGGGCGCCTGGTGCTCGCGCACGGCGATCCGGTCACCGACGCCGAAGGCGGACTCAGCCATGTGTTCCCCTCCCCCGAGGCGTTGCTCGATGCCCCGGCATCCCTGGCGATGCCCGCGTCCCGCCGCGCCACCCTGGCCGCGGTGCTGCACGCGCTGACCGAGGGCGGGTTGGACCTGGGTCCGGGTGCCGACCCGACCGAGGCCCGCGAACGGCTCCTCGCCCTGCCGGGAATCGGGCCGTGGACCGTGGAGATGGTTGCTATGCGCTCACTCGGTGACCCGGATGCCTTCCCCGCAACGGATCTGGGGGTCCGTCAGGCCGCAGTCGCCCTCGGACTGCCCGACAAGCCCGCGGCGCTCATCGCCCGCTCGGGCGCCTGGTCACCCTGGCGCTCCTACGCCGTGCAGTACCTGTGGGCCACCGGCACCCACCCCGTCAACGTTCTGCCCGCTCAAGAAGCTGTCTGAAGGAGAGCTCGTGCTGTTCGCGGAAACCGGAGACCGGACCCATCAAGTGATCGACTCACCGATCGGGGAGTTGACCCTGGTCGCCGACGGCAACGTGCTCTGCGCGCTCTACATGACCGAGCACCGCCACGCTCCGCAGCCGGAGATCTTCGGCCCGCGCCACCCCGACAATCCCGTGCTGGCGCTGACCGAAACGCAGCTCAAGGAGTACTTCGCCGGGCAGCGGACCGTCTTCGACATCCCGCTGGACACGGCCTCCGGCACACCGTTCCAACGGGTGGTGTGGGCAGCACTGCGTGAGATCCCCTACGGCGAGACCTGGACCTACGGCGAGCTCGCCCGCCACATCGGCCAGCCCACTGCATTCCGCGCCGTCGGCCTGGCCAACGGCAAGAACCCGATCTCGATCATCGTCCCCTGCCACCGCGTGATCGGCTCCGGCGGCTCCCTCACCGGCTACGGCGGCGGCCTCGACCGCAAGCAACACCTGCTGGCCCTCGAACAAGGCCACGCCGCCCCCGCCGAACAACTGACGCTGGGTTAGATCTCCCCGCGTCCCAAAACTTCCCCGAGAGTGCAATTCTCGTACGCTCGACCCATCGGATTGCCCGGGTTTGCCCTGGTTCTGAGTCCCCGAGAGTGCAATTTTCGTACGCCCTACAGCCCGCCGCCGACGTCGAGGGTGGTGCCGGTGACGTAGGAGGCGGCGGGGCTCAGCAGCCACACGATGGCCTCGGCGATCTCTTCCGGGGTGCCGAAGCGGCGCATCGGGATCATGGCCGCGCGCTGGGCGAGGACCTCAGGGTCGTCGACGTGGATCTCGGTGTCGACGACTCCGGGGCGCACGCCGTTGACCCGGATTCCCTGCCCGACGACCTCACCGGCGAGACCGACCGTCAAGGCGTCCAGGGCGGCCTTGGACGCGGCATAGCCGACGTAGCGGCCCGCGGATCCGAGCACCGCGGCGCGCGAGGACACGTTGACGATGGACCCGCCGCCGCCCTCCTGCATCAACCGCACTGCTTCGCGGGCGCAGAAGAACGCGCCGTAGACGTTGACCGAGAAGACGTTCTCGAGGTCCTCGGACTCCAGGTCGGCGACCGGTCCCAGCGGCGTGATCACGCCGGCGTTGTTGACCAGGCCGCGGACCGGGCCCAAGTTCTGCGCCTGCTCGAACAGATCCAGTACGTCCATCTCGACGGCCACGTCGACGCAGATGACGTCGGTGCGCACGCCGAAGTCCCGGCACACCGCAGCGACCGCCTCCGCGGCGGCGCGGTCCTTGCGGAAGGTCAGCACCACGTCCCAACCGTCCTGCGCGGCACGGATCGCGGTCGCCGCACCGATGCCCCGGCTCGCACCGGTGACGATCAACGTTCCGACGCTCATCGGCCGCCCGCCCGGGTGACGCCGTGGTGAGCTTCCCCGAGCTTGCTACGCCATTCCCCGCCCGAGGCTCGACTCCCCTCGACCAACTCGTCGGCGTGCCAGGGCGCCGCGTCGAGGATGATGTCGACGGCCGGGCCCGCGTCGGTGTCACGCAGCAGGTGGGCCAGCTCCCGCACCCGCAGTTCCTGCGCGGCCTCGGCCAACTCGGCGATCTCGATCAGCACGGCAGGGTCCGACGGCCCGCCGAAGCCGCGGGTGAAGTTGGTCCGGGAGTGTCCGACATAGAGGAGCCGACCCTGCGGAGTCAGCAGCGTCCCGGCCCGGGCAAGCACAGCGATCAGCTCGGCGACCGGCAGGTGCAGGTACGCGACGAGGACGAGGTCCACCGGCTCCGGCGGGGACCAGTGCCGGACGTCGGCCTGCACCCAATCGACGGCCACGCCGATCTGCTCGGAGCGTTGACCGGCCTGCTCAAGCGCCACCCCGGAGATGTCGACCCCGGTGACCTTCCAGCCGCAGCCGGCCAGCCACACCGAGTTGCGACCGTTGCCGCAGGCGAGGTCGATCGCCACTCCCGGTTCGACGTCGACCAACCGGTCGTGCACGAACTGGTTCGGTTCCATGCCCCAGAGCATCGGTTCGGCCTGATACCGGGCATCCCACTCCGCGCTGTCCATGACCTCAGTCTCCCGTCATCACCGCTAAAACGCAGCCGCGCCGCGTCCCGAGAAGGAACGCGGCGCAGGCAGGAAGCAGTCTGACTACACAGTGAACTTGCCGCCGTTGACGTAGATGGTCTGGCCGGTGACGTGGCGCGCGTCCTCGGAGGCGAGGAAGGCGATCACGGCGGCGATGTCCTCGGGCTGGGCGACGCGACGCAGCGGGTGCGTGGCGGCGGCGCCGTTCACAAACTCTTCGACGGTGATGCCCATGCGTCCGGCGGTGGCCTCGGTCATCGGCGTCTGCACGAAGCCCGGGGCGACGGCGTTGACGTTGATGTTGAACGGGCCGAGCTCGATCGCCATGGTGGCGGTCAGGCCCTGGATGCCGGCCTTGGCCGCGGAGTAGTTCGACTGACCGCGGTTACCCAGCGCGGAGATGCTGGAGAGATTGATGATCTTGCCGTAGCGGGCCTCGACCATGTGCTTCTGCGCAGCCTGCGCCATCAGGAACGAGCCCTTGAGGCTGACGTCGACGCAGGTGTCCCAATCCTCTTCGGTCATCTTGAAGAGCATGTTGTCCTTGGTGACACCCGCGTTGTTCACGAGGACGTGAATGCCGCCGAGTTCTTCGACGGTGCGCGAGATCGCGGCATTGACCGAGTCGGTCTTCGACACGTCGGCGCCGATGGCGATGGCGGTACCGCCGGCCGAGGTGATCTCCTCGACGGTGCCTGCGCCTCGCTCCTCGGAAAGGTCGACGACGGCGACGCGAGCGCCCTCAGCCGCGAAGCGACGAGCGGTGGCCGCGCCGATGCCCTGCGCAGCGCCCGTAATGAGGACGACGCGCTCTCCGAACCTGCCCACTGAACCCCCTGCATGAATGATCGGGACGTATCTACAGTGCTTCCGTGGCCGAGCCTACGGATGCTACTCAAGCGTAGCTTACTCGCGCGTAGCACATGGCACGACGACGACTAGTCCCACCGAGTCGGAGCTGCTTCTCAGCTTCCGCGCGTCACGTACCCGTGCCGGCGGGCCCTACTCCGCCGCGTCCTCAGGGAGGTCGGACGGCTCGTCGTCGGACGGTTGGGCGGTCGGCAGCGGGGTGGCTGTCCGCACGCCGGGGCCGAAAGCCGTGCCGACCCACTGATACCGATGCATCACGTCCAGATCCGGGCAGCAGCGCGGTGCCGTCGGGGAGAACGCGAACCCCTTCACGATGGCCTCACTGCCCTGCCCGGTGACCTCGGTGACCACCTCGCCCGCGTCGCCGTCCAGCAACTTGCCGACGACCAGCGGCCCCTGCTCGCCTGCCTGCAGCGCGAACACGCTCGAGGGCGGGCTCCCGGCACCGGTGTCGCATCGCACGGCCACCAACGCATCTTGGACGCCGTCGCCACTGAAGTCGTAACGGTACTGACGCACCATCACCATGGTGTCGCCGCCGCAGTCCACCTGGCCGGTCACGGCCGCCAGGAGGTCGATCGGAAGTTCCGGCGGCGCGCTCGCCTGGGCCCCGCCGCACCCGCTCAGCAGTCCGAGCAAGCCTGCGGCGATCACGCTCGGTACGACGGCGCGAGCCACCGCGCCAGGATAGATCTGCGAATCGATCTCGGGATCCGTTGCCAGGCAAGGCCCGGCCAAGATCCGGCCGCCCTCGAGCCTCGCTCGGAGTTGGAGTAAGCGCTACTCCAGACTGCCCGCGCCCGGACCGGTGGACTTGGCCCATCGCCGCACCGCGAGGTGCGGCACCGGATCACCACCGACCACGAGGAGCAGCCATGAACACCACCACCCGTCGCGCCGCCGCCGTCCTGGCCTCGGGCCTGCTCGGCACCGCAGGCCTGCTCGCCGTCGCGGGCCCGGCCGCGGCCGCCGCCACCGGCGCAGCCTGCGGGAACGGCAACGGCGAGTGCTACATCTCCGACGCAGACGGGATCAAGGCCGTGCGCATCTTCGCCGGCTGGAACAACCTCGTCGCCTCCGTCCCCGGCAACGGCGCGACGAGCCTCACGGTGGTCTACAACGGCGGCGTCCAGGCCACCCACGCGCAGGTCATCGACGAACTCGGCAACAAGACGATGATGCGCGTCCGGACGATCTACCCGCAGTGACCTGGGACACCAGGGCTACCCGGCAGTAACGCCGGGAGCCGCCCCAACGATGTCTAGAGCAGTGGAGGCCGCCCGTGGAGTGTCCGGGCGGCTTCTGTGCGTCCGACGTCAGCAGGCGCTGACCCGCGCGCGGCAGTTCAGCTCCCCCAGCAAGGCTTCGAGATCTCCCGAATCACTGGTCAGCACGGTGTCGACGTCGCGCGCGAGCAGGGCGAGATGGGCATCGACGACGTCGGCGCTGCCGACGGTGCCCAGCAGCACTCCCACGACCCGGGAGATGTCCGGGTTCAGGCCGAACTCGTGAACTCCGCCCAGCAGGCGCGAAAGCAGGGCCTGCTTGGGCGCCCCCCGCCAAGCCTGCGCGACGCATCCGGACGAGGTTCGGACCGGCTCGCCACGGCGCCTGGTCGCCTCGATGAGAGCCGCCACCGCGCGGTCGCCACGGTCGTACGCGATGAGCGCATCGGCGTCGAGCACCAGCGCCATCAGCCCGCCGCTCGGCTCGTGGCGCGGCGGCGCACGGGACTCGCCGGCGCGTCGAGCACGCGTTCCGCTGCTGCGATCTCGTCCTCGGTCAGCGCCCCGAAGCGCTCTTCCCACTCCGTCACGGCGCCGGCGAGGGCCTCCGAACGCAGTCGTGCCGCAGCAGCCTCCGCGAGCCAGGCGGAGACGCTGGAGTCCGCGCCCGCAGCGGCGTCGCGGATCGCGTGACCGAGCTCGGACTCGAACGAGACGCTGAACTTCTCAACACCCACGAGGCGATCCTACCGTGGTAGTAACTACCACGGTAGGAAGATCGCGAGCACTACTCCGCGTAGGAGTCCACGCTGGGGCAGGAGCAGACCAGGTTGCGGTCGCCGTAGGCGTTGTCGATGCGGGTGACCGGGGGCCAGTACTTGTCCCGGGAGTCGACGCCCTCGGGGAACACGGCCTCGGTCCGGCTGTAGGGGTGCGTCCACTCCGCCACGGCCAGCGCCTCCGCGGTGTGCGGGGCGTTGCGCAGCGGGTTGTCCTCGAGCGGCCACTCCCCCGCGCCGACCTTGGCGATCTCGCCGGCGATCGCAATCATCGCGTCGCAGAAGCGGTCGACCTCCGCGAGGTCCTCGCTTTCGGTGGGCTCGACCATGAGCGTCCCGGCGACCGGGAAGGACATGGTCGGGGCGTGGAAGCCGTAGTCGATCAGACGCTTGGCGACGTCCTCGACGGTGACGCCCGTGGCCTTGGTGATGGGCCGCAGGTCGAGGATGCACTCGTGCGCCACGAGGCCGTTGCGGCCGGTGTAGAGCACCGGGTAGTGCTCGTTCAGCCGCTTGGCGATGTAGTTCGCGGACAGGATCGCGACCTCGGTCGCGTGCGTGAGCCCCGCGCCGCCCATCATCCGGATGTACGCCCACGGGATGACCAGGATCCCGGCGCTGCCGAACGGTGCCGCTGAGATCGGTCCGACGCCCGTGCTGGGTCCGGCCGCATCCACCATCGGGTGGTTGGGCAGGAACGGCGCGAGGTGTTCCTTCACGGCCACCGGCCCGACGCCGGGGCCGCCGCCGCCGTGCGGGATGCAGAAGGTCTTGTGCAGGTTCAGGTGGGAGACGTCGCCACCGAACGCGCCGGGCTTGGCCAGGCCGAGCAGGGCGTTGAAGTTCGCGCCGTCGATGTAGACCTGCCCACCGGCCTCGTGCACCAGGTCGCACAGCTCGGTGATGCCTTCCTCGAACACGCCGTGCGTCGAGGGGTAGGTGACCATGATCGCCGCGAGGTTCTCGGCGTGGACGTCGAGCTTCTTGCGCAGGTCCGGCAGGTCGACGTTGCCGAGCGAGTCGCACGCAACGACGACGACCCGCATGCCGGCCATCACTGCCGAGGCCGCGTTGGTGCCGTGCGCGGAGGACGGGATCAGGCACACGTCGCGTCCGGCGTCGCCGTTGGCCTTGTGGAAGGCGCGGATGGCCAGCAGGCCCGCGAGTTCACCGGCGGAGCCGGCGTTGGGCTGCAGGGAGACGCGGTCGTAGCCGGTGAGCTCGGCCAGCCAGCCTTCGAGGTCGCGGATCAGGCGCAGGTACCCGGGCCAGTCCGCGGCGGGCGCGAAGGGGTGGATGTCGGCGAAGCCGGGCCAGGTGACGGCTTCCATCTCGGTGGTCGCGTTGAGCTTCATGGTGCAGGAGCCCAGCGGGATCATGCCGCGGTCCAGCGCGTAGTCGCGGTTGGCGAGCACCCGGACGTAGCGCAGCAGTTCGGTCTCGCTGTGGTGGGTGTTGAACACCGTCGCGGTCAGGAACGGGGTGTCGCGGTGCAGGTCGGCCGGCACCGCATCGTCTCCCGCGGGAGCCTTCGCGGTGACCCGGAACGCCTCGAGCACCTTGGTGATGCGCTCCGCGGTGGTGGTCTCCGCGCAGGCGATGCGCACCCGGTCGGGGCCGTCGGGGCCGAGGTTGATGCCGAGCGACCGGGCGACGGCGCAGACCTCGGCGGCGCGACCGGGGACCTCGGCGAGCACGGTGTCGAAGAACGTGTCGTGCACGACGGTGACCCCGCCGGCGCGCAGCGCGGCGGCCAGACCGGCGGCGTGGCCGTGCACCCGCTTCGCGATCGCGGTCAGGCCCTCGGGGCCGTGGTAGACCGCGTACATCGAGGCGATGACGGCCAGCAGCACCTGCGCGGTGCAAATGTTGCTGGTGGCCTTCTCCCGGCGGATGTGCTGCTCGCGGGTCTGCAGCGCCAGGCGGTAGGCCGGGTTGCCGGCGGCGTCGACCGAGACGCCGACCAGACGGCCCGGGAGGCCGCGCTCGAGCCCTGCACGGACGGCCATGTAACCGGCGTGCGGGCCACCGAAGCCCATCGGGACCCCGAAGCGCTGCGCGGATCCGACGGCCACGTCAGCGCCCCAGGCGCCGGGGGCCGCGAGCACGGTGCAGGCCAGCAGATCAGCGGCGGCAGTGACCAGCGCACCGCGGTCGTGCGCGGCGGCGACCAGCGCCTCGTAGTGGGCGCGGGTGTGCACGCGACCGGAGGCGCCGGGGTATTGCACAACGACCCCGAAGATGTCCCCGCCCGGCAGATCCCCGGTCAGGTCGGCCACCTCGACGTCGATCCCGAGCGCCTCGCAACGGGTCCGTACGACCGCGATGGTCTGCGGCAGACACTCGGCGTCGAGCACCACGCGGGCCTCGGGCATACCGGGCACCGAGCGGCGCATCAGCGTGACGGCCTCGGCGACGGCGGTGGCCTCGTCGAGCAGGGAGGCGTTGGCGGTGGTCAGCCCGGTGAGGTCGGAGATGACGGTCTGGAAGTTGAGCAGTGCTTCGAGTCGGCCTTGGGAGATCTCGGGCTGATACGGCGTGTAGGCCGTGTACCAACCGGGGTTCTCCAGCACCTTTCGGCGCACGACGCCCGGCGTGACGGTCTCGTGATAGCCGAGGCCGATCATCGAGGCCTTCACGGTGTTGGTCCCGGCCAGCTCACGCAGCGCGGTCAGCACCTCCTCCTCGGTGGCCGCGTCGGGCACCGCGAGGGTCGCTTGCTCGGTGAACGG
Organism: uncultured Actinomycetota bacterium; assembly: GCA_963703165.1. Taxonomy (GTDB): domain Bacteria; phylum Actinomycetota; class Actinomycetes; order Sporichthyales; family Sporichthyaceae; genus JBQTKD01. Next base: position 3,446,708 of record OY969798.1, on the reverse strand, counting down.
CAGCCGGATGGTGTCCGGCACGGCCGCCACCGCCATGTCGTGCAGCGACGTCTGCCCGAGGAGATCGAGCATGCGGCGCTGCTCTGCGGCGTCCGGGCCGACGTGGCGAGCCACGAAGGGGCCTAGGACAGGGACACTGGGGGAAGGTGAGGCGCTCATAGTCGCCCGAAATCCTACAAGCGATTGAGGCGAGAGGAGCCGGGAGCGGCGAGGGACGAGCGCTCACGGATCCCGAGCCGATTGAGCTTGTTGACGAGCGCAGCGAGGATCAGTTCCCAGCGGCGTTGCGTGCCGCGCCGCGGTCAGTTGCCGCTGTTGCCCTTCACGACGGACTCGTCGACGATCTGGCTGACCTTCCAGTTGGTCGACTCGGCGTCCCACTGCATCTGGACGTAGAGGACCTGTCCGGACCGGGCCGGCACGCTGTACGCGGTGGAACCGTCCAGGTTCTTGTACGACAACTTGTCCGCGGCGTAGGTCAGCTTGACGGTGGTCACCTCGGCGCTGGAGTTCTCGATCTTCGTCCCGCTCACCGAGACCTTGCCGCCCTGGGCGGCCTGGCGCGCGATCGTGAAGTAGGCGATGTCGCCGACGGTGGCGCGGCACACGACGCAGTTCGGGCCGGAGAACTCGACGAGCCGGTCGACCTTGCCCAGCGTGTAGGCCTCGTTGAGCACGGTCTCGAAGTAGTACTCGGCGAACTTCACCGCGCCGGCGTCGGACTTCTTGCCCGCGTCGTCGGGGACCGCGGCGAAGGTCGGCGTCGGGGTGCCGGAGGCCGTCGGCGCGGCGGGGGCATTGACCCCGGCCAACGGGTCCTTCTCGTCCCCACCGCAGGCGCTCAAGGAGAGCAGCGCGGCGACGGACACAGCGGCAGCGGCAACACGACGGGTCGAGGCGGTTCGCAGACTCAGCACATGATCAAGCCTAGGGCGCACGCGACCGGACATCTCGGACTCGCCAGGGAACATAGGGAAACGAAAGCCAAACGGCCTAAGAGCCGGTGAAGTTGGGCTTGCGCTTCTCCATGAAAGCCGTGACGCCCTCCACGAAGTCGGCCGTGCCGGCGTGCTCCTGCTGTCGTTGCTCCTCCACACGCAACTGTTGCGCGAGGTTCGCCTGCGCCGTCTCGTGCAGCGTGCGCTTGATGTTGCCGATCGCCACCGTGGGTGAGCCGGCCAGCCGCTGCGCCAACGCCATGGCCGCGGTCTGCGCCTCGTCGTCGGGGTGAACGGCGTTGACCAGGCCCCAGTCCATCGCCTTGACGGCCGGGAGCCGCTCGCCGAGCATCGTCAGCTCCGCGGCGCGGGCCAGGCCGACCCGCTCGGCCAGGTACCGCAGCGCACCGCCGTCGGGCATCAGGCCGATGTTGATGAAGGCCATCAGGAAGTAGCTCGACTCCGAGGCGACGACCAGGTCGCAGGCCAGGACCAGTGAGGCCCCGATGCCGGCGACCATCCCGTGCACTCCGGCGATGTACGGCTTTCCGGACTCGCGGATCGACAGCAGCATCGGGTCGTAGGTGTCGCGCAGGTGCACCGAGAGGTCCGGGATCCCGTCGGGGGTCCACTCGACGGAGTTGAGGTCGGCCCCGGCCGAGAACCCGCGACCGGCCCCGGTGATCAGCACCGCTCGGACCTCGGGGTCCTTCTCGCACGCGGCGATCGCGGCTGTCAGCTCCTGTCCGAGCGGGATGTTCCAGGAGTTGAGGACCTCCGGGCGGTTCAGCTCGATGTGCTCGACGCCGCCCTGACGGGTGACCCGGATCGACTCGTACTCGGCCAAGCTGACGCCCCTTCAGATGGTGAGCTGTCGTCAGATGCTCAGGACGCGACCGGGTCGTCGCTCTCGAGCACTTCCTCGACGGCCTCGCTGCCCAGGTAGGCGGCGCGGACCAGGTCGCTGCTGCCGACCTCGCGCGGGGTGCCTTCGAAGATCGGCTTGCCGAAGTCGAGCACGTGGATGTAGTCGCAGACGCTCATGACCAGGGCCATGTCGTGCTCGACGAGCAGGATGCCGATGCCGCGCTGCTCGACCAGCACGCGCAGGATCGCGCCGAACTTCTCGGTCTCGGCCTTGTCCAGGCCACTGGAGGGCTCGTCGAGCAGCATGATCGAGAATCCGCCGGCGATGCAGCGGGCCAGTTCCACCAGACGCCGCTGACCGGTCGAGAGGTCCGCGGGGCGACGAGCGGCCAGCGCCTCGATGCCACAGGCCTTGATCGCGTCGTCGACCGCCTCGGCGACCACGGCACCGTCCGCGCGGCGACCGAACAGGTGCCGCCACGGCTTGGACCCGGCCAGGCCTGCTTCCCGGCCGAGGGAGACGTTGTCGCGCACGGTCAGGGAGTCGAACAGCTCCATGCGCTGGAAGGTGCGGCCCAGGCCGCGCAGCGCGCGGGCGTGCGGGGGCTTGCTGGTGACGTCCTCGCCGAACAACGAGACCGTGCCGGAGGTGGGGCGCAGCAGGCCGGAGCAGGCGTTGAACGTCGTCGTCTTGCCGGCACCGTTCGGGCCGATCAGCCCGGTGATCCGACCCTTGGGTGCGTCCAGGCTGATCCGGTCGACCGCCAGGTGCCCGCCGTAGCGCACCGAGACCTCACGGACCGACAGGCCGTCGTTCGACTGCGTCATGGACCGCTCTCCTAGGTAGCCGCGTGTTCGATTCGCTGAACAGTCTCAATCGGCTCGGGAGCCCACGAGCGCTCGTTCCTCGCCCCTCGTGGCTCCGCTCGCCTCAATCGTCTGTACGCCTCCGTACAGGCTACCGCCGGGGCTCTTGATCCCACCCCTACGCTTCCTCCATGCGTACCTTCGAGAACGTTGACGACTTTGTCGCTGCCGCCGGTACTGAGCTCGGCGCCTCGGACTGGGTGACCGTCGATCAGAAGACGATCGACACGTTCGCCGACGCGACCGGGGACCACCAGTGGATCCACGTCGATCCCGAACGAGCCGCCGCCGGTCCGTTCCGGACGACCATCGCCCACGGCATGCTCACGCTCTCGCTCTACGGCGGGCTCGTGCAGACGGTCTACGAGGTCAAGGGCGTCAAGATGGGCGTGAACTACGGCCTGAACAAGGTCCGGTTCCCCGCCCCGGTGCCGGTGGACTCCGAGGTGCGCCTCGTCGTCTCCCTCGGCGAGGTCACTCAACTCGACGGCGCACTGCAGGCGACCCTGCCTGGCGTCATCGAGATCAAGGGCGGCACCAAACCCGCCTGCGTCCTGGAAGGCATCGTCCGCTTCGTCCTCTGACGCTCAGTCAGGTCAGTTCGCACGGTGCTCCTCGCTTCGCTCGTCAACAGCCTCCATCGGCTCGGCAGAGCCGAACGCTCGTCCCTCACTGCTCGCTCTGCTCTCGCCTCAACCGGCTGTAAGCCGCGAGGTCGGCGCGGGCGCGCGCCAGCGCGTACTCGTCGAGCACCCGCGGCTGTCCCGCAGCGGCCGCGCGTAGGTACACGTCGCAGAGCCACTCCAGGGTCAACGCCGCCTCCACCGCGCTGGGCAGGTCGGGCCCCACGGTGACCGCGCCGTGGTTCGCGAGCAGCGCCGCGCTGGAGTCGCGCAGCGCATGCACGGCGCCCTCGGCGAGTTCGATGGAACCGAAGGGCGCGTACGGGGCGACGCGTACGGCCGGGCCGAACGAGGCGATGTAGTAGTGGATCGGCGGTAATTCCTCGACCAGCGTGGAGACCGCCACCGCCGCCGGGGAATGCGTGTGCACCACGGCGCAGGCATCCGTCGCCGCATACACCGCCAGGTGCAGCGGGAGCTCCGAGGACGGCGCCAGCGGGGCGTGCAGGACCGAGCCGTCGGTCGCGTGCACAGCGATCAGCTGTGCACGCAGCACGCCCAGCGAGACCCCGCGCGGGGTGATAGCGACTTTGTCCCCGACCCGGACGCTGAGGTTGCCCGAGGTGCCGGGCACCAGCCCGGCCTGCGCCAGCTGAGCTCCGGCCTGGACGAGCCCCTCACGGGCCGAGGTCAGGAGCTCGGCCACGAGTCAGTTGGCGGCCGTCATGACCTCGACGAACACGTGCGAGGCGACGGCCAGGTCCAGTTCGATGGCCTCACCCGCACTGCCCACAAGCACCCCGCCGTGCGAGCTCTTGGCGACGACCGAGCCCCCGGGGCGGACCCCGGCGCGCCACATGTTGCGGATGATCGCGAGGTCCTCCTGCACCGGTTCCCCGATGCGACGGACCACGACGGACACCCCGGCCTCGGTGGCGACCCGGTCCAGCGGCTCCAGGCCTTCCAGGAAGGACCCGCCCTCGGCCCGGCCGAACTCCTCGAGCCCCGGGATCGGGTTGCCGTACGGGGAGTGCGTCGGGTTGTTGAGCAGCTCCAGCAGGCGCCGCTCCACCGCCTCGGACATCACGTGCTCCCAGCGGCAGGCCTCCTCGTGCACGGCCTCCGGCTCCAGCCCGATCACCTGCACCAGCAAGCACTCGGCGAGGCGGTGCTTACGCATGACGCGAGTGGCGTATTCCCGACCCTTGGTCGAAAGTTCGAGGTGCCGATCGCCCTCGACGGTGACCAGGCCGTCGCGCTGCATACGGGCCACGGTCTGCGAGACCGTCGGGCCGCTCTGGCCCAAGCGCTCGGCGATTCGCGCGCGCAGCGGGACGACGCCCTCTTCCTCCAACTCGAAGATGGTGCGCAGGTACATCTCGGTGGTGTCGATCAGATCGCCGCTCATAACTCACCCGTTTCCCTGCGTCGTGCCCGGCGCTGTACCCACCGTCGCGCCCTCACCCTAATAGGCGCATCGCAAGTGAGCCGAGCCTTAGCGACACCGCAGGCAGCGGGCGCGTCACATCGGGAAGTGGCAGGCCACCACGTGGGCCGGGTCGCCCGAGGGAGACACCAGCGGCGGTTCCTCCTGCGCGCAGCGTTCCTGCGCCTTCGGGCAGCGAGTTCGGAACCGGCAGCCCGAGGGCGGGTCGATCGGGCTCGGCACGTCGCCGGTGAGCCTGATGCGTTCCCGACGGGGCACCTCGTCGCCCTCGATCTCGGGCACGGCGGAGAGCAGGGCGTGGGTGTAGGGGTGGCGCGGGTGGCTGTAGAGCTCCGCCGCCGGGGCAAGCTCCACGATCTTGCCCAGGTACATCACCGCGACGCGGTGCGAGACGTGTCGCACGACCGCGAGGTCGTGCGCGATGAACACGTAGGCCAGACCGAGTTCGCGTTGCAGCCGGGCCATGAGGTTGACGATCTGCGCCTGGATCGAGACGTCCAGGGCCGAGACCGGTTCGTCGGCGACGATGAGTTCCGGGGACAGCGCGAGGGCCCGCGCGATGCCGATGCGCTGGCGCTGGCCGCCGGAGAACTGGTGCGGGTACCGGTTGTAGTGCTCCGGGTTCAGCCCGACGGTCTCCAGCAGCTCCTGGACCCGCTTCTTGCGCCCGCCCGGGGGCTCGATGTCGTTGACCTCCATCGGCGCCGCGACGATCGCGCCGACGGTGTGCCGCGGGTTCAGCGACGCGTACGGGTCCTGGAAGATCATCTGGATCCGGCCGCGGTACTGGCGCAGGTCCCGCACGGACAGGTGTGCGATGTCCTGGCCACCGAAGGAGATGGTTCCGGCGCTGGGCTCCAGCAGCCGTGCGACCAACCGGCCGGTGGTGGTCTTCCCGCAGCCGGACTCCCCCACCAACCCGAGGGTCTCGCCGCGCCCGACGTCGAAGGAGACACCGTCGACGGCACGCACCGCGCCGGTCTGACGACGCATCAGACCGCCGCCACGCACCGGGAAGTGCTTGACCAGGTCGGTGACCGACAGCAGCGGCCCGCCTGCGTTCTTGATCAGCGAGGGTCCGGACTCCGTGGGTGCGGTCATGCCGGCCGTCCCTGCCACAGCGGAATCAGGTCGCGGTCAAGGATCTCTCGGCGCACCTCGGCGTCCAGGTGGCAGCGCGCGGCGGTCGCGAACACCGGGAGCAGTTCCGGGACCTCATCGGTGCAGCGGGTTCCCGGCACCAGGGACACGTAGTCGCAGCGCGGCCGGAACGAGCAGCCCGTGGGCAGGTCGATGAGACTCGGCGGCGCCCCGCGGATCGCCAGCAGTTCCTCGGCCTGGGTGTGCAGTCGCGGCACCGAGGACAACAGACCCCAGGTGTAGGGGTGGGCCGGTCGGGTCAGCACGTCGCGGGCACGACCGGTCTCGACCGTGCGCCCGGCGTACATGACCAGTACGTCGTCGGCGACCCTGGAGACCACGCCGAGGTCGTGCGTGATGAGCACGATCGCGGTGCCGAACTCCGACTGGAGGTCCGCCAACAGGTCGAGCACCTGCGCCTGCACCGTCACGTCCAGCGCGGTGGTCGGCTCGTCGGCGATGAGCACCTTCGGGTCGCAGGCCAACGCCATCGCGATCATCGCGCGTTGGCGCATGCCGCCGGAGAACTCGTGCGGATAGCCGTCGACGCGTTGTGCGGGCTGCGGGATCCCCACCCGTCCGAGCAGGTCGATCGCCCGCTGGCGGGCCGCCTTCTTCGACGCCCCGGTGTGTCTGCGGTACCCCTCGGCGATCTGGTTGCCGACGGTCCAGAACGGGGACAGCGCGGTCAGGGCGTCCTGGAACACCATCGCGATCCACTCGCCACGGATCTCGTTGAGTTGGTTCTCGCTCAACCCCACCAGTTCCCGGCCGTTGAGGCGGATCGACCCGGTGACGGTGGCCCGCTTGCGGTCGTGCAGACCGAGCACGCTGAGGCCAGTGACGGTCTTGCCGGAGCCGGACTCGCCCACGATGCCGAGGGTCTTGCCACGCTCGAGGGTGAAGTCCAGGCCGTCGACCGCGCGCACGGTGCCGTCGTCGGTGCGGAAAGTGACCCGCAGATCGGCGACCTGCAGCAGGGCGCCGTCAAAAGCCTCGGGAACCGGGACGGCGCTCATGTGATCCGCACCCGGGGGTCGATCACCGAGTAGACGATGTCCACGATGAGGTTCGCGACCACCACGAGGGTGGCCCCGACGAGCACGGTCGCCATGATCATGGGCAGGTCGGAGTTCTGCACCGCGGTCAGGGCGAGACGCCCGAGGCCCTGGATGTTGAACACCGTCTCGGTGATGATCGCGCCGCTCGCGAGGCTGGCGAGGTCCAACCCGAACACTGTGATCACCGGGGACAATGTCGCCCGACCGGTGTGCTTGAGGTGCAGGGTCCGCGCGGAGATGCCACGGCTGCGCCCGGCCCGGACGAAGTCCTCGCCCATCGCCTCGAGCATGTGGGCACGGGTGAGACGTGCGTAGATCGCGATGGACACGAAGGCCAAGGTGATCCAGGGCAGCATCAGCCCCTTGAACCACGCCGTCGGGTCGTCGGTCAGCGGGATGTAGCGGGCCTGCGGCATCCACCCCAGTTGGTTCACGAACACATTGCTCAGCAGCGGACCGAGGAAATAGATCTGCACCGAGGCGCCCACCAACGTGAACGCGATGGCTATCCGGTCGAACCAACTCTGCGCCCGCAGGGCGGACACGGCGCCGAGGCCGATACCGACGACGAGGAACAGCGCGGCCGCCCCGCCGGCCAGGGACAGCGTGGCCGGGAAGCGGTCCAGGAGGGTGTCCCAGACCGGCTGCTGGTTGGTGTAGGAGTACCCGAAGCACGGGAAGTCGCAGTGCACGACTGTGCCGGCCTGGGTGAAGTCCCGGCCGACGAAGATCCCCTTCATAAACTCCCAGTACTGCTGCAGCACAGGTTGATCGAGGCCGAGGGTCGCGTGGATCTCCGCCAACCGCTCCGGTGTGCAGGACTTGCGGCAGATGATGCGCCCCGGGTCCCCGGGCAGCACGAAGAACAGGAAGAACGTGACGGCACTGGCGACAAGCAGGATCGCCGCCGCAGCGAGGATCCTTCGGGCCAGGTAGCCGAGCACTGTGTCTCTCCGTCAGTTCTGTCGGTGGTAAGGGATCAGGGCTTGACGTAGACGCCCATGAACGAGACCAGGCTGAGCACGGTGCTCAACGTCGCCCCGCCGATCTTGGGTCCGTACAGGTGGCGGCTGCGGTCGTAGAGGTCGGGGATGACCGGGACCTGTTCCATGATCTTCTTGTCCAGCGCGGACCAGCGTTTGCCGGCCTCGATCGGGTCGACGATCTTGGCGATCTCGTCCATCTCGGCGCTGACCGCGGGGTCGTTGTAGAACGAGGTGTTGTAACCCCCGCGGCGGATCTCACGACCGTCGAACAACGGCGGGAGCACGGTGTACCCGGACGGCCAGTCGGCCAGCCAACCCGAGCCGTACAGGTCGAACTGGTTGGTCGGGTCGGAGGTCTCCTCCTGCGCGGACTTCGGGTTCAGCGGCTTCTTGACGACCTCGAAGCCGGCCTTCTCCAACGCCTGCACGACCAGCACCGCGATCTGCTCGCCGCGGGGCAGGTTGCCGTAGGCGTAGACGACCTTCTGCTTGCCCTGCACCCCGGCCTCGGCCAGCAGCGCCTTGGACTTCTCCGGGTCGCCCTCCGGCGGCACGTTGAACAGGTCGAAGGACTCGTGGCCCACCAGGGTCGGCGAGGTCAGCGTGTGCGCGAACTCGCCGGTGTCCGGACCGCCGAGCAGTTGGCGGATCTGGTTGCGCGGCCAGGCGTACATCAACGCCTTGCGGATGCGCACGTCGCTGATGCGCTTGTTGTTGATGGCGACGTAGAACACGGTCGGGCCGATGCCCGAGACGGTGCGGTTGACCAGGTCCGGGGTGCTGAGCACCTTGGGCAGCACCTCGGGGGAGACACCCACGAAGGTCATTGCTGCGGCGTCGCCGCCGACGGCCGCGATCAGTCGCTGGTTGGTGTTGAGCGGGATCTCGCCGTAGCTGAACTCCCATCGGTCCGGGTAGTTGGTGCGGATCGGGTCGGACTCGGGCTTCCAGTTCGGGTTGCGGACCAACGTCATCGACTTGTCGAGCTTGCGGTCAGCGATGCGGTACGGGCCGGTGGCGAAGGGGAACTGGTCGTAGGTGGCTCGGGTGTCCTTGTCCTTGCGGACCGGCGAGGAGAACGGCATCGCCATCGCGAAGGGCAGGTCGGGCTGCGGCTCGGGGAAGCTCAGCCGGATGGTCTTGTCGTCCGGGGTGCTGATCCCGTCATAGCTCTTACCGTCGTACGGGCCGGTGTAGACCGAGTGGTAGTCGGACTTGCCGGTCAGCCAGCGCTGGATGAACGTCGGCCCTTCCGCGTAGTCCTTCACGAACGTGCGCTCGAGGCCGTACTTGACGTCGGCGGCGGTGATCGCCTTCCCGTCCTCCCACGTGACGCCGTCGCGCAGGGTGTACTCCCAGGTCTTGCCACCGTCGGTGGTGCGCCCGGTGTCGGTGGCCAGGTCACCGACCAGCGTGGTGGTGGTGCCCGCCTGGCGGTACCCGGTCAGGCTGCGGGTGAACAGCAGGCTGACGGTGCTCTCGTCGGCGCTGTAGATGCGGGCGGGGTCCAGATGCTGGGCGTCGGTGACCGTGTAGACGCGCACGGTGCCGCCCGTTGTCGCCCCGGGGGTCGGCGGAGCGGGTGCCTGCGCGGCGTTGTCGATCTTGTACTCGAAGACCTCGCCGGCGGGTGCCGCGGTCGCTCCATCGGCCGGGGAGGTGGAGTTGGCCGAGGGCGAGTCGCCCCCGCGGCCGCCGCACGCCCCGAGCATCAGGAGCGCGGCGCACGCCAGGGCGACACCGGGAGTTCGGGAGCGCAACGTCATCGCAGACCCTTCGGATCCAGGGCGTCGCGCACCGCGTCGCCCAGCAGGTTGAACGAGAGCACCAGCACGAGCAGAGCCGCGCCGGGGGTGATCATGTACGTCGGGTCGGCCAGGTAGACGTTCGCGCCCTGGTTGACCATGCGGCCCCAGCTCGGGGTCGGCTCGACGATGCCGATGTTGAGGAAGGCCAGGGCCGCCTCGCCGGTGATGATCGCCGGCACAGCCAGGGAGAAGACGACGAGGATCGGCGACCAGAGGTTCGGCAGCAGTTCCTTACGGACGATGCGCCACGTGCCGGCGCCGGACATCCGGGCCGCGTCGACGAACTCCCGCTCGCGCAGCGAGAGGACCTGACCCCGGATGAGGCGGGCCTGGAATACCCAGCCGAAGATCGAGAACAGGATGATCACCGTCGCGAAGCGCATCCACACCGGCATCTGTTCGTCCGGCGCCACGAACTTGTCCTCGACGACCGGGGACAGCGCGATGATCAGCAGGAGGCCCGGCAGGGTCATGATCACGTCGATGACCCGCCCGCCGACCCAGTCGATGCGCCCACCGAGGTAGCCGGTGGTGATCCCGTAGATCGTGCCGATGGTCGTGGTGATCAGGGCGACGGAGAACGCGATGAACAGTGACGTGCGAGCCCCGTAGACCAGCTGCATGAAGACGTCGCGGCCCAGGCCGGGCTCGACCCCGAGCCAGAAGCTGCTGCTGACCCCGCCGAAGGATCCGGTGGGGAAGCCCTGGGGGTTGAGCAGCCCCGGTTCGTTCTGTCCGTAGGTCTCGTACGGGTTGCGCCCGTAGGCCCAGCCGATCAGCGGCGCGCAGAGTGCGATCAGGATGAAGAACGAGACGACGATGGCCGAGACGACCCCGACCTTGTCCCGCTTGAACCGCATCCAGGCGATCTGCTTGGGCGAGCGGGCCACGCCGGAACCGCCGGAGGCCGCCGTCGCCGCCGGGGGCGGGAGCGCCTCGAGGTCGTCGGGCCCGGTGCTGATCGTCATCAGGCCGCGGCACGCCCGCAGATGTCGATCACAGCGGGCCCCTCTCCGATACGTGTTCCCTGCGGTCGACAAACTTCAATCGGCTCGGGAGCCGCAAGCTCCCCTCGCCCCAATCGTTTGTCCCTTATCCACCGATTCGGCGCAGCGTACGGCCCGGGCGGGGGTCGCGGAAGCCAAACCGCGAGTAGCTGACCTGCCGTGAACCTGCTCGTTATCTCCCCGGAACCTGGGAACGCCCGATCGGGGGTCTGCGAGCCTGCCGACGGGGTAGCTATCGTCTCGCGATGCCCGTACGTGTGATGTGGTTCCGCCGCGACCTGCGACTTCGGGACAACCCCGCTCTCTTGGCCGCCGCCGGCCAGGGAAGCTTCGGCGGCGGCGTCGCGTCTGTGGCGCCGTTGTTCGTCCTGGACCCCGCGCTCTGGGACCCGGCCGGGCCCGCGCGCCGTGCGCACCTGGTCGGGACCCTGAACGCACTGGGTGAACGGATCTCAGGTCCCGGCCTGCTGGTCCGCCGCGGAGATCCCGTCGCGGAGGTGGTCCGGGTCGCCCGGGCGGCCCAGGCCGAGGAGGTTCACGTCGCAGCCGACTACGGGCCCTACGGCCAGGCTCGCGACGCCGCCGTCGAGAAGGCCCTGGCCGAGCACGACATCGTTCTGGTGCGCAGCGGCTCGCCCTACGCGGTCGCCCCCGGACGACTGTCCACCAAGGCCGGGACACCACTGAAGGTGTTCACCCCGTTCTTCCGCGCCTGGGTGACTCACGGCTGGCGCGACCCGGCCCCCTCGGCCCGGAACGTCGATTGGGTCCATCCCGTTAGATCGGTCGCACTGCCCAAAGCGCCCGACGCCCCCACCGGTCGCGTCGGCGAGGAGGCGGCGATCCGTCGCTGGCGGCGCTTCCGCGACAACGCGTTGGAGGACTACGCCTCAGGCCGGGACCGCCCCGACCTTGACGGAACGTCAGATATCTCGGCCGCGCTGAAGTACGGCGAGCTGCATCCGCGCACCGTGCTGGCCGACCTGGCCGAGCTGACAGGCGACGCCGATCCCATGTCGTCCGACGGCGCGTCGGTGTTCCGCAAGGAGATCGCCTGGCGCGAGTTCCACGCCGACGTCCTGTTCCACCGGCCGGAGACCGCGCGGGAGTACCTGCGCCCCGAGTTCGCGAAGATGTCCTACGACGACCCCGGCGACGCGTTGGAGGCCTGGCAGCAGGGGCGCACCGGCTACCCCGTCGTGGACGCCGGAATGCGTCAGCTGCTGGAGATCGGCTGGATGCACAACCGGGTACGCATGATCGTTGCGTCGTTCCTCATCAAGGATCTCCACATCGAGTGGCAGCACGGCGCCCGGCACTTCATGCGCCACCTCCGCGACGGCGACCTTGCGTCGAACTCACTGAACTGGCAGTGGGTCGCCGGCTCCGGATCCGACGCGGCGCCGTACTTCCGGGTGTTCAACCCGGTGACCCAAGGGCAGAAGTTCGACCCGGACGGTGCCTATGTACGCCGCTGGGTGCCGGAGTTGGCGCACCTCTCCGGCAAGGACACGCACACCCCGTGGGACTCCCCCGCCGGGTACTCGCACGGCTATCCGCAGCGCATCGTCGATCACGCCGCCGAGCGGTCGGAGGCCTTGCGGCGACTCGGCGAGATCACCGGTCGTTAGACCGTCGAACATCACTCGAAAGGGCCGATAAATGTGCTCGACATTTTCGGCCGGCTCGACGTACCTTCGCTGTACACGGAGAGGAGGTGGTCCAGGCTTTGAGTAGTCATAGGACGCGTGAGGTGGCTGCAAGTTAGCCGCTGACGGTCTGTGCCTTCACCGGCCCTCCGGATCGTTCGGCGGTCGGCGAATCCACTGCAGTCACCGGGACCCGCGGGTGCCAGGAGATACGTCCCTCCTGGCTGTCGGTACGCCGACGCCCCGCGGGTTTTCCCTTTAACGAGTCGGGTCGGGCCTACCTCAGAAGAGCATCGGCTCGTTCGGGTCCTCGACCTTGGTGACCACCGCCCGCTTCGCCGCCTTGGCCTTCTCGGCCGCCTCTTCCTGCTCCTCTTCCTCGAGCTTCTCCGCGCCGCGTCGGCGCAGGCGCCCGAAGCCGGGGATGCCGAGGATCGCCTGGCGGACGTCGTCGGTGAGCTTCACGAGCTCCTCGACGTTGGGTGCCAGGCCGTCGAGGGTGGCAAGGATCGGCACGATGTCGGTCTTGAGGCTGTGCGCGAGTTCGGGGAGCTCGTCGACCATCGCGATCGCGGCGTCGACCTCCTGGTCGGTCAGCTGCTCGACGAACCGGCGGACCTGCGGCACCGCTCGCTCCACCAGCGGCCGGACCTGCCCGAGCATCCGCTCGCCGTCGCCGACGAGGTCCCCGGCCCGGTCACTGAGGCCTTCGGCCAGCTTCGTGAACTGCGCGGCATGCTCGATCGTCTCGCCGGTGCGGGCCAGGATCGGGTCGATCGCGGCGACGGTGGCCGCGGAGGCCGCCACGATGTTCCGGGCCCCCTCGACGACGCTGCGGATCTCCAGGACGATCCCGTTCGCACGCGCCGCGATGGATTCGACGTCGACCGAGACGTGCTCGATGCGCCGGGTCACGACCTCGACCCGGGTGAGCAGGTCCTCCGTGCGCTCCACGATGCCGATCACGCGGGTCGGCAGGCTGATCAGCTGCATCCCGACGCTCAGACCGCTCCCGATCCCCCGCATCGCGAGGCCGGTGACGGCATTGAGTCCAGGAATCGGCACGGGCACGATCTTCCACTGCCCTCGGACCACATCGTCAGTCCAGGGCGTCCGCTGAAGGGTGAGCTATAGCTCACCCTGCGACGGAGCGACGGCTTGAAATGCTCACGCGGGTCGGATTTCCTCGCTCACCTGGGATGATCGCCTCGCCCGCACGCTGTTGACTCGGAGGACCTACTGAAATCCGTCATCCCCGCGGTGTGGTGCGCCGGGCTGGGCGCCTTCTCGGCTGCGCTGACGGCGGCGGGCCTGTTCGGCGACAGCGTCGGGTCGGGAGCGACAGGCATTGCATTCGTACTGGCGCTGGTGGCCGGCTTCGGCGCCCTGGCGGGCAGCCTCACGGAGACCCGACCGCGCAACATGCGCCCGGCTCGCGCCGACGCGCGACTGCGGATGGTCGGCCTCGGCGGCGCCGGGGCGACGTTCGTCCTGTGGGCGCTGGCCCGCGCGACGCAGAATTAGGACCTCGGCCTCGGCCGTTCTTGACTGTGCCCGCGCAGCGACCAGATCCGACGACCGACACCGGTACGACCGCTCCAGCATCGTCGACAGGTCGTGCAGCCGTGATCAGCCGTTCGGACACCGGGTAATCCCCCTCACGTCCGTAATGCGTGTCAGGCGAGCGGGTCGACCTCGGACGCGGGCATGCGGTCGGTGGCCTCGATGACGCGCAGCAGTGACTGCTGGATGGCGACGAGGTCGTCGACGTCCATCCCGAGTCGTTCGACGACGGCGTAGGGGATCTTCAGCGCCTCCTCGCGCAGGGCGCGGCCTTCCTCGGTGAGGTCGACGGTCAGCACCCGTTCGTCCTCGACGCTGCGGGTGCGGGTGACGTAGCCGAGGGACTCCAGGCGCTTGAGCATCGGCGAAAGGGTGGCCGGGTCGAAGTGCAGCGCACTCGCGAGGTCCTTGGCCGGGCACGGGGCCTGCTGCCACAGCGCGAGCATCACCAAGTACTGCGGGTGGGTCAGGCCGTGCGGTTCGAGCAGCGGTCGGTATACCCCGATCACACAGCGGCTCGCGACCGAGAGCGCGAAACAGACCTGACGTTCCAGCTCGAGCGGGTCTTCGCCGAGGTCGATCCTCGTCGCCTGCTTGTTCCTCGTCACACTGCCACCCTACCCAGTCCGTTGATGTGCTATCAATTAGTGTACTAACTATTAGGGAGGCAACAATGAGCAAGCCGAAGTGGGAGCCGCGGGGCCTCGAGGACCTGGGCTGGCGTGTGCGGTGGTGCCTGAAGAAGGGAGCCTTCACAGTCCTCGGGCCGCCGCAGCTTGGTCCGAACAACGACCCGCTGGTCCGCCTGGCCCGCGAGCGCGTCGAGCGCTACGCCGACCGGCGCCCCGTCCAGCCGGCCTGATCTCAGGGAGCCAGCCGCGCGACGTCCCAGCCGGCGTCAGCACGGGTGAACCGCAGCCGGTCGTGCAGGCGCGATGTGCGGCCCTGCCAGAACTCGACGGCCTGCGGGACGACGCGGTAGCCACCCCAGAAGCCCGGGACCGGGACCGCCGTGCCCTCCGGCCAGCGGCGCGCCAGCTCGGCGTATCGCTCGTCGAGTTCAGCTCGCGAGTTCAGGACCGAGGACTGCCGCGACGCCCAGGCACCCACCTGCGAGGCGTGCGGCCGGGACGCGAAGTAGGCAGCTGATTCCGCCGCAGTGACCCGCTCCGCACGGCCGGTCACAATGACCTGCCGCCGCAGCCCGTGCCAGGGGAACAGCAGCGACACCGCGGGGTTCGCGTCGATCTCCCCCGCCTTGCGCGAGGTGTAGTTGGTGAAGAACACGAACCCGCGCTCGTCGACGTCCTTGAGCAACGTCATCCGCGAGGTCGGCGTCCCGTCGGCCCCGACGGTCGAGACGACCATCGCGTTCGGCTCGGGCAGCCCGGCACCGTTGACCTCGCTGAGCCAGGCCGCGAACGCATCGACGGGGTCCGCCGCCAGATCGGCGACATCGAGACCGTCGGCGAGGTACTCCTGCCGCATCCCCGCGAGCTGCGGGTCCGGCCCACGCCACTGATCAGGCACCGCGTGCTCCTTGCGTCCGACACCTGGCGTCCGGTGGGCCCCGCAACGTCGGACGCATCGAGCTTGCCGCCGCGGGGAAACGCGTTGCGTCCGACACCTGGCGTCCGGTGGGCCCCGCAACGTCGGACGCACGGGGTGGAGCGGGTCAGCCCAGCTGGTCGTGCAGGAACGCGGTGGCCTCGGACCACACCTTGGCGGCGAGCACCTCGTCGGTGTTGCCGAGGGCGTTCTCCGGGTTCATGAACGCGTGCTTCGCGCCCTCGTGGATGGTCAGCTGCACGTCCTTGCCCATGCCCTGCAACTTCTCCTCCAGGGCGCGTGCGCCGTCCGGGGTGAAGAAGTCGTCGATGCCGGCCATGTGCCCGCGCACCACGGCGGTCAGCCCGGACCAGTCCGGGGGCTCCATGCCGGGCGGCGGGAAACCGTAGAACGGCACCGCGGCCTTGACCCTGTCCCCGCGCCCGTTGGCGATGAGGAAGGTGAGCATGCCACCCATGCAGAAGCCGACGACGCCGATCCCGTCGCCGGTCACTGCCTCGTGCCCGGCCAGATAGTCGACGGCGCCGCTCATGTCCTTGGCCGCACGGTCCGGCGGCAGGTTGTTCATCAGCTCGCCGGCCTTGTCCATCTCGTCGTGCGCAGCCAACTCGCCGTGGTACAGGTCCGGGGCCAGCGCGACGAAGCCTGCGGCCGCCATCCGGTCCACCATGATCTTCAGCGACGGGTCCAGGCCCCACCACTCCTGCAGCACCAGCACGCCGGGTCCTCGGCCGTTCTCGGGGAGGGCCAGGTAACCCCCGGCAGTGCCACCGTTGCTCGCGAACTCCACGTTGGTCGTCATGCCTTCGACCCTACGCAGCGGGCTGAAGGGCTAAACACCCGCGCCTGTCAGCCGTCGTGGTTCCACAAACCGGGACAAACCGGACGGGTTTACAACCATTGCGCACGTCGTGCGCAATGGTTGTTGCCCGCCCCGGTGTGGCGGGGGGCACTCGATCTCGGTTGGGGTGAGCACGCCGGGTGCAGGAGAATGGGACGTGATCGGCCGACCGGCCGGACCCTGACCGCGATAACCCGAGGAAGCTGCGCTGTGAGCGACCCGAGCCAGATCGTCATCCCCGCCGACCTCAAGCCCGCCGACGGCCGTTTCGGCTGCGGGCCGTCGAAGGTTCGCCCGGAGGCCGTCGCCGCCCTGGCCTCCGTCGGCAGTTCCCTGCTCGGCACCTCCCACCGCCAGGCCCCGGTGAAGAACACCGTCGGCCGGGTCCGCAAGGGGCTGCGCGATCTGTTCTCCGTGCCCGACGGCTCCGAGGTCGTGCTCGGCAACGGCGGCGCGACCGCGTTCTGGGACATCGCCGCGTTCGGCCTGGTCCAGGAACGCAGCCAGCACCTGAACTTCGGTGAGTTCTCCTCGAAGTTCGGCAGCGTCTGCAAGGGCGCCCCGTGGCTGGGCGAGCCGACGATCATCAAGGCCGAGCCGGGTTCGCACCCGCAGGCGCAGGCCGAGGCCGGGGTCGACGTCTATGCGTTCACCCACAACGAGACCTCGACGGGTGTCGCGATGCCGATCAACCGGGTCGCCGGGGCCGACGCGGATTCTCTCGTGCTGGTCGACGCGACCTCCGGCGCCGGCGGTCTGCCCGTCGACATCACGCAGACCGACTGCTACTACTTCGCGCCGCAGAAGTGCTTCGCCTCCGACGGTGGGCTGTGGCTCGCGATCATGTCCCCGGCAGCGCTCGCCCGGGCCGCGGAGATCGCCGCGTCGGACCGCTACATCCCGACGTTCTTCGACCTGCCCACCGCGATCGACAACTCCAGCAAGGACCAGACCTACAACACCCCGTCGCTGACGACGCTGTTCCTGCTCGCCGAGCAGTTGGACTGGCTCAACGGCAACGGCGGCCTGGACTGGGCCACCTCGCGCACCGCGGACTCCTCGAACCGCCTCTACAACTGGGCCGAGAAATCCGAGTACGCGACGCCGTTCGTCACCGACCCGTCGATGCGCTCGGCCGTCGTCGGCACCATCGACTTCGCCGACTCCGTCGACGCCGCCGCGGTCGCCAAGGTGCTGCGCGCCAACGGCATCGTGGACACCGAGCCGTACCGCAAGCTCGGCCGCAACCAGCTGCGCATCGCGATGTTCCCCGCCGTCGACCCCGCCGACGTCGAGGCGCTGACCGCCTGCATCGACCACGTGGTCTCCGCGCTCTCCTAGGCCAGAACCCCGTTGCGTCCGACATCGTGCGTCCGGTGGGCCTCGCTCCGTCGGACGCAACGGGTCTCTCGTGGGGGACAGCCCCGAACGTCCGACGAATAGCGTCCGGTGAGCTCTTATTCGTCGGACACAACGGTGTTCAAGCGCGACGAGGTCACTTGGCTGGTGCACCTGCAGCTGGGGCTGTGGGGCTGGTTCCTGTTCGGGTTCGCGCCCGTCGTTCCCTTGCTGCGCGAGGAGTTCGACATCTCCCGGCCGGTCGCGGCGACGCACGGCAGCCTCATCGCCGCCGGGTCGGTGGTCGTCGGCCTGTCCTACGCGCGGGTCAGTGAACGGTTCGGCCGCGGCTTCGTCTCGTGGGTCGGCACCGGCGGACTGTGTGTGGGGATCCTCGTGCTCGCGACGGGGCAGCACCTCGCGCTGACCCTGCTCGGCGCCGGGATGGCCGGGCTGTTCGGTTCGTTGCTGGTGGTCGGATCGGCGCCGATCCTCGGCGAGCACCACGGCCCGCACACCGGTCCCGCGGCCATCACCGAGACCAACGCGGTCGCCGCCGGCACCGGACTGCTGGCGCCCGCGGCGGTCGGGCTCTGCGTGGCCGCCGGGTGGGGGTGGCGGATCGCGCTGGTCGCCGTCGTCGTGCCGACGCTGGTGGCTGCCGTGGCGTTGCGCCGCACACGGATCTCCCCCGCCGAGCCACCGGTTCACCAGGCCCAGCGCACCGCCCCCCTCACCCGCCGGTTCTGGATCGCCTGGGCGGTGCTCGTTGCGGTCATCGCCGTCGAGTACTCGATGACGTTGTGGTCCTCCGACGTCCTGCGTGATCGCGTCGGACTCGACGACGGCGCCGCGACGGCCTCGATCAGTGCGGTCCTCGGCGGCATGTTCGTCGGACGTCTGGCGGGCACGCGGCTCGTCGCCCGCTTCGGCACGGACCCGACGCTGGTCGGCGCGCTGGCCCTCACCGCCGGCGGATTCGCTCTGTTCTGGCTGGCGCAGGACCCCGCCCCTGCCGTGGCGGGCCTTGCGGTGACGGGCCTGGGCATGTCCCTGCACTACCCCGTGGCGATCGCCCGGGCCATCAGGTTGGTACCCGGTGCCTCCGACCGCGCGGCCGGTCGCCTCGCGCTCGGCGCCGGCGGCGCGGGAATCCTCGCCCCGGTCCTGCTCGGCGCCGCCGCAGACGCCACGAGCCCGCACACTGCGTTCCTCGGCGTGCCGATCGTCGTCGCAATCGCCGCCTTCGCGGTGCTGCGCAGCGGTGACCCCGTCACCGCCACCTGATCAGTCGCGCCGCGAGACCAACGCCAGCACGACGGCGAGCAGCCCCAGCGCGGAGAACAGCGCGACCCAGGGGCCACTGATGCCCGGCAGGCCCTCGGAGTTCGACGTGGGCTTCGCGTCCGGCGTCTCGAGCGGCTCGAAACTTCCCGCGTAGTCGCCTGTCTGGGTTGGGCTCGGCTCAGCGACCGGCCTGTCAGGCGTCGGGGTGGCCTGGGTTCCGGCGAGGTCGTCGCCGGTGTCCTGCAGTGCCTTGAGGTCGGGAGGCAACTCGACGCGATACACCGAGGAGTTCACGCCCTCGCTGCCGAACAGCAGGGCCTGGCCACTCGCGGCCACCGCGATGGTCTCGCCCTGGATCTGCAGCGGCGGGTAGAAGGTGGCGATCACCTTCCAGTCGTCCTCGACGTCGACCACCCACGCCTCGCGGTAACCCCGCAGCACGGCGTGCTTGCCGTCGGCGAGGAACGTCGCGTCGGTGACCGTGGACGGGGCCGTGGCGATCTTCTCGAACACGTTCGTCTCGCCCTTGCGCATGCGGCTCGGACCTTCGTAGACCCCACCCTCGGAGTCCTTCGTGACCAGGTACATCCGCCCGGTCTTCGGGTGACACAGCAGGGCCTCGGAGTTGTGCGCCTTGCCGTCCTCGTAGCGCACGTCGTAGGAGGTCCAGTCCACCTCGCCGTCCTTGGGCTCCTCGGGCTCGTCGACGGCGAGGAAGTGGTAGGTCTTCCAGCCGTCGATGTTGTCCCCGATGTCGCCGACCCACAGCACCGTGTCCCCGTCGGACTCACGGCAGGTGGTCATCGCCTCCCAGTCCCGCGCGGTCGCGCCCTTCAGGTCGAGGGTCGCGATCGTGTTCCCGGACTCGTTGTCGACGGCGTAGATGCGCGCGGCGTCCCCGGAGTCGTTGTTCGTCCAGATCCGGTTGCGGTCCGTCAGGCTCTGCGCGAGCCCGCTGGATTCGGTGATCCGCTGGTCCTGGAAGCGGAACTGCACCGTGCTGTCCAAGCCGTGCGCGACCCCGGCCATCCCGACGCCGAGCACCGCGACCACGCCCCAGGTCGCCAGGGCTGCCGTGCGCCTCACCACTGTCCCCCATGACGTTGCGTCAGTTCGCCGTGCAGCAAGACCGCCAGCCGCGGCCGAAGACCCCAGGCAGCGGTCAGCTCCCGGTAAGCGGCGACGGTCTCGGAGTCGGCCGACGCACCGGTGCGCACGGCCCGGATCGCCACGTTACGCGCCGTGTGTTCGCTGGACACGAACTCGACCACATCCACGCGATATCCGCACAATCGCAGCAGCATCGCCCGCAGGCCGTCGGTCAGCACGTCGGCCATCCGCTCGCGCAGGATCCCGTGCCGCACCAGCGCCCCGTACCCGCCCGGGGCCCCGCCCTCCCGGACGGTGCGTGCCGTTTCGTGGTGGCAGCAGGGCGCGGCGAGAATGAGCGGGGTCTCCCACCGCACCGCGCGCGCCAGGGCGTCGTCGGTGGCGGTGTCGCAGGCGTGCAGCGCCAACGCGACATCGGCGGCGGGCACGACGGCGTCCGCGATGTCACCGGCCACGAACTGCGCGTCGAGGTCACCGAGCTCCGCGGCCAGGTTGGCGTTGCGGATCGCCGCGTCGGGCTTGCGGTCCACCCCGGTCAGCCGCACCGCACCGACATGATGCTCCGTCAGATACCGCAGCGCGGCGAAGCTCAGGTAGGCGTTGCCGCAGCCCAGATCCACCACCTGCAACGGGTCCCGGGTGGCGATGACGTCCAGGTCGGCGACGAGCAGCCGCAGGAAGGCCTCGACCTGACGACGTTTGGCCGCACCGGCGCCGAGCACGGTGAACAGCGGGTCGTCGGGGGACAGCAGGCGTTCCTTGACCCGGTCGTGCGGGCGCGGCTCCGCGACCGCAGCGGCGACGGCGACGCTGCCCGCCTCCCTGTGCACCTGGGCCAGGCCCTTCTTGGTGACCCGTACCTGCACGGTCTGGTCCGCGGTGCGCACGTGCCAGTTCCCCCACGGGACCGCGAGCAATTCGTCGACACACGCGGCCGCGTCGGCGCCGTACTCGTGGTTGCGGGTCAGCGGGGAACGGCCGTCGTCGCGGACCTCCTGCAATCGACGACCGATCTTCAGATCCACCGGGCGCAGTTCCGCCCGCCGCCACGCTGGCGCCGGGTGCCCATGGCGACGCCCGGCGGCCACCGCCCGGTCCAACGTCGGGTCCAGCAACAGCCGCCGCAGTTCGGTGACGACGTCCGGCAGCGCTTCAGGCACCGGACAAGGGTGCCATTGATAGGCGGGCGTGGCGGACAGTCCGGTCAGCGCAGGCGAGGATCGGGTGCTCCGTAACTGCCCTCGAAGGTGACCGCGCCGATGCGCACCCCGCCGTCGCGGGTGGGCGTCGGCAGATTGACGCTCGGTTCGACGCCGACCATCAGCACCGGGGCGCTGACCCGGAACCGGCTGCCGACGTCGGTGAAATTGGCGGTGGGGGCCAACACCCGCACGCCGAGTCCGGCCAGGATCCCCAACTGTGCATCGGCGTTGGACAGCGAGTCGTTGAAGGCCTGCACGAAGTCGGTGATCGGGATCTTGTTGCCGCTGATCGTGAAGTTGGCCTGGTCCAACCCCGAGCGGTTGCCGCCACCCCCGGCCCCGACCAGCGAGAGCAGATAGCTGACCCTGGGCAACTCGTCGGGGCGGGCGGTGACCTCGAGACTGCTGGTGATCGAGGCGAGATCACCGCCGGGCAGGTGCAGTTCGCTGACGAAGGTCCGGGCCGAGGCGACGAGCTTGCCCGTGTACCTGTCCAACCGCGCGGTGGACAGACTCCCCGCGCCGTCGAAGCTGTTGCGCTGGTGGTCCAGGTCGCCGATGCGGGCCGACCCCGTGGCGGTGGTGTCGTCGGGCGTGGTGGCCTCGATCTCCGGGGCGACGCCCTCGGAGAGCAGGCCGGCCAGCTCCGGCGGCAGACCGGAGGCGGCGGTGCCCGGAACCCGGCTGTTGCACTCCGGCGGGAAGCTCGTGCGGGCCACCGTCGGGTTGACGACGGTGCTCTCCGGGCACGGCGGCTCGCATCCGAGCAGGCACGGTTCCTCATCGGTGATCGGCCAGGCGGCAGCGCCGAGCGCGCGGGCCACACCGCTCACGTCGCCGCGCTGATGGGTCAGTTGGACTCGGGAGAAGCCGGCCGCCTGCACGAGCTCCCGAAAGAAGTACGTGAAGCTCTCGACCGGGGCGGCCCGCAGCGTGAACTGGTACTGCAGCTTGTCGGGGTCGATCGCGGAGGGCGCCGCGACAGTCGGTGTCGCCATGCCGATCACCAGCAGCGCCGCGGTCGAGGCGGCCGCGCCGAGCCGGACCCGCGAACCGGACCACATGAGGACAATTCTAGGCGCCCAACGCCCGCAGCACAGGCTGTTGCCGACGCGGGCCCGTCAGCCCGACCCGGACCAGCCGGCCCACCCGGCGACCTCGATCCACACCATGGGCCCGGCCGGGGGCAGCTCCCGGTACTGCGGATAGCGGGCAGCCAGCGCCGCCAGGCCGATCGTTCGACGCTCCTCGTCGTCCTCGAGCACCACCGCGGTGCCGTCGGCGCGAGCCCACCACAGCCGGCTCCAGTCCTCGTCCCACTCGTCCACCAGCAGGCAGACGGCGGGGCGCACCCTCAGGTTCTCCACCCGACGCAGGGGCTTGCCGGACTTCGGTTTGTGGTCGACGGCGAACACGAGCGCACCCACCGGGTCACCACAGCCGGCGAACGTGACGGGCACCTGGTGCGGGGTGCCGTCGGGGTTGAGCGTGGCGATGCGGGCGACCCGCCCCGCACAGAACGCGTCCCGGGCGGCCTCTTCGGTCATTCGCACGACGGCCTCAGATCGCGCTGAGCGCCGAGCCGACCAGCACGGCGACCAGCAGGACGATCAGCACGATCGTGATCAGCTTGCGGTTGCGCTCACCCATGCGTTGCAGATTAGTGGAGCGGCCACGTCGTGAGGGTCTCGTGCACGGCCGCCCCGCCGGGGCCCTTGCCCAGGCGGCTGCGGACGAGGTCGACGCCGGCGGCGCTCCACGGCTGCCCGACGAACCCGGACAGTGCCGCCACGGCGGGTCGAAGGTCGAGCGAGCGACCGCCGCGTGGGCGCGCCAGGGTCAGGTGAGCCCGGAACGGCTTGTCGTCGAAGGCAACCCCGGCGTCGCGCAAGCCGTCCCGCAGGGTGTCGGTCGCCGCCCGTAGTGCGTCGGCGTCAGCCAGGCCGACCCACAGGGCCCGGTCCTCGAAGCGCCCGGCACCGCGCAGTTGCAGCGTCAGCGGGGGTACGTCGCTGAGCGCCGCGGCACCGATGGCCAGCACATCCGGTACGTGCTCGTCGGGCACCTCGCCGAGGAACACGAGCGTGAGGTGCCACTGCTCGGGCGCGGTCCAGCGCACACCGTCGGGCACGGCGGCGTCGGCGTTCGGGACCCACATCGCGAGCTCGGCCCGGGCCGGTTCCGGGATCGGTACCGCCGTGAACAGCCTCACCGGCGGACCGGCGTACCGCCCGGCGTTGCCGCCTCGGCCAGCGCTTCGGCGACCAGGGCCTGCGGCTGCAACGGGATGACCCGCAGATGCGGGTGCGGTCGCAGGGATGCCCGGACCCGCACCTCCTGGTGACGGATCAGCACGAGAGCCGCGATCACGGCGGCGGTGGCGGTGATCGAGCCGCCGATCAGCATCGGCCAGCGTGGCCCCCACGCGGCCGCCATCCACCCGATCAGCGGCGACCCGATGGGGGTGCCCCCGGCGAACACCGCGAGGTAGACCGCCATGACCCGTCCGCGCATGGCCGGGTCCACCGACATCTGCAGCGTCGCGTTGGTGGCGGTCATCATCGTGAGGGCCGCGACGCCGGCGGGCGGGAGCGCGAGGGCGTACCAGAAGTAGGTCGGCATCAGCCCGGCGATGACGACGGTGACGCCGAACAACCCCGCCGAGATCAGGACCAGCCGCACCCGGACCACCTCGCGGCGGGCCACCGAGAGGGCACCGGCCAGGGAGCCGATGGCAAGCACGCTGCCGAGCAGTCCGAACTCGCCGGCACCCTTGTCGAACTCGGCGGTGGCCATGATCGCGTTGAAGATCTGGAAATTCAGACCGAAGGCACCGGCGAAGAAGACCACCGTCAGGATCGCGACGAGTTCGGGTCTGCCCCACACGTAGCGCAGTCCCTCGCGGATCCCACCCTGGCCGCGTGCGCTGATCGAGGCGGGATGCAACTCCTCGACCCGCATGGAGCGCAGCGCGATCAGCGGCGCGAAGTAGGTCAGGGCGTTGAGCGCGAACACCCACCCGGTGCCGTCGAACACCTCGATCAGCAGCCCGGCCACCCCGGGACCGATCAGGCGAGCACCGTGGAAGGACGCGGAGTTCAAGGCGACGGCGTTGCCGAGCTTGTCCCGGTCGACCATCTCGACGACGAAGGACTGCCGGGCCGGGTTGTCCATGGCCGTGCCTATGCCCAGCGCGAACGCGAGCGCGTAGACGTGCCAGACGTCGGCCACCCCGCCGAGCACCAGCACGGACAACGTCAGCGCAACCAGGCCGAGGAAGGCGTTGGTGAGCATGAGGATGCGGCGCTTGTCGTACCTGTCCGCGATCGCGCCACCGATCAGACCGAACAGCAGTAACGGCAGGAACTGCAGGCCTGTGGTGATGCCGACGGCCAACGCCGAACCGCCGGACAGTTGCAGGACCAGCCAGTCCTGCGCGACGCGCTGCATCCACGTGCCGGTGTTGGAGATGAACATCCCCGACGCGTAGCGGCGGTAGTTCGGGATCGACAGCGACGCGAACGTTGGGCTCATGTCGAGACCTCGCAGGCTCGGTCCCGACATGAGCCCAAAGACACTGCTTGCTCGATTCGCTCGCTCATGATTCATCCCGCATCAGCTTCTCGATCACGGGAACGGCGGCCCGCAGCGCGGCGATCTCCGCGGTGGTCAACCCGGCCATGCGCTGGGCCAACCACTCGTCGCGGGCGCGGCGATCCGCCTCGAGCATGTTGTGCGCCTCGGGGGTGACCGCGACGATCTTCTGCCGCCCGTCGTGCGGGTGCGCGGTGGTCTCGACCAGCCCGCGTTCCTCCAGGGCCGCCAGCACCTTGGTCATCGACGGCGGCTGCACCTGCTCGTGCTCTGCCAGCTCGCGCGGGGTCAAGGCCCCGTGCCGGTCCAGGGTGGCGAGGGTGGACAGCTGAGTGAGCGTCAGCGACCTGTCGCCACCGCGCTCGCGACGCATCCGCCGGGCCGCGCGCATCAGGGCGATCCGCACCGTGTGCGCCAGCTCCAACTCGGCGACACTCAGCGTCTTCACGTGCTCAGGGTAACTCATTAGTTAGGCTAACGAACTGGATTTCTTGGGCATTCCCCGATCCGCCCGGCAGTTACGCTGCCCCCATGGCCGGCTCCCGACGCACGAAGGCGCCCAAGCCGCCGCGACGTCCCGATCCCCCGCCACTGGACATCGACGAGTCCAAAGTGATCCTCGTCGGGGTCATCGCGTGGAGCGTCGCCCTGATCGTGATGCTCGCCTTCTACGGCAAGCTCGAGGACAACGACCGCGAGTGGTGGATCTTCACTGCCGTCGCCGGACTGGGTCTTGGGCTGTGGGGTTGGTTCCTGGTCCGCCAACGCATCGCCGCGCGCCGCGCGGGACGCACGACCGCGGACTGAACGCAGAACCGCCGCCACTGCTCGGCAGTGACGGCGGTTCGGATGCGCGGAGGGCTCAGTCGCCGAACGGGAAGTCGTCGTCGTCGATGTCCGAGTCGTCGTCGTGGTTGTCGTAGTGACGCTTGCTGCCGCTGCGGTCACGGTCGCGGTCACGGCCGCGGTCGCCGCGGCCGTTGCTCAGCAGGCCGGTGCCGAGCAGGCCTTCCTCGCCGAGCAGGCCGGTGCCGAGCAGACCGTCGTCGCCGCCGAGGCCGAGCAGGCCGCCGTCGTCGCCCCCGCCGAGCAGGTTCAGGCCCAGGATGCTGTTGGCCTGCTCGTCGCGGTCGCGACGGTCCCGCTTGTTGTGCTTCTTGCTCTTCTTGCTCCTCTTGCGGTCGTCGTTGCCCAGCAGGCCGGTGCCGAGCAGACCGTCACCCCCGCCGAGGCCGAGCAGACCGGAGGAGCTTCGCCCCACCGCGACGTCCTGTTCCGCAGCGGAGGCCCCGCCTGCGCCGATCACCATGACGGGCACGGCCAGCACGGCCGCAACCGCGATCCCGACGATTCTGCGCATGAGTCCTCCTGCGTGGGCGCCCGGCGACATGCCGAGGCTCTACCTGCTGAACAACCGGTGTTGCTCTGCGGAAGTTACTGCCGGTGAGTTCATGACCCCACAAAGGAAGAACCAAGCCCGCCGTCATTCACCCGAACGTGTCGGCGATCAATAGATCCTCGACGCGCTCCGGCTCCGCCAGCACCGCGCAGATCAGCCAGCGGCGACTCCACGCGCCGCAGGCCCAGGCCAGACCGAACCCGAGGCCCTCCCCTGTCGCGACGTGCAGCGTGCCGTCTACCCAGCGCCACTCGACCTCGACGTCGCCGCCGGGCCCGGCCACCAGCAGGTGCTGGTGCTCGACGTAGGACGTCGGAACCCCGGCCAGGACTCGCCGGGCGACCTCAGGCACGGTCACCTCGACCCCGACGCTGCGCACCGTCGCGGCATGAGTCCGGCTCGCCAACGGCACGTCCAGCACCTCGGCCAACCGCGCCGCGTCGGCTCCGGCCGCCGGGAGGACGTGACCGGTGACGACCGGCAGCAGGTCCGGGTCGTCGACCACGACGACGTCCTCGGCGGACACGACCCGGGTGCCGGTGCCGTCGGGCACCCGCAGCCGGTCCTGCTCCGGGACTAAATCGGGGTCCACCTCGACGAGCGCGGCGTAGAGGGCAGTCAGAGCGGCGGCGCTGACGACCCGATCGGGATCACCCAACCGCTCGAGCAGGTCCGCGGCTCCGTCCGGATCGGCCAGCACCTCGGCGAGGTCGCCGCGCATTCCGAGCGCGCGGGCGAACTCGGGGTCCAGTCCGTCCGGGGCGTCCTCCCAGAGCCCGGCCAGGCGCGGATCGCCATCGGGCAGCCGCAGATCCATCGGGCGGTGGCCGTCGAGGATCGGGCGGGTCCGAAGCCACCACGCGGTGTACGAGGGCACGTCCATGACCCGTCCGTCCCCGCAGACGACGCGCGCCGGTTCAAGGACGGCGGCGCGCACTGGCGGCGTGGCCAGCAGCCGGAGCGCGGCCGGCCACGCATCGGCGCGCACCAGGTCCAGGTGGCGGAGGGCGAGGAACTCGCTCACGTATTCCGGGGCGCTGCGGGCCTCCTCGGGCAAGGCCTCGGCGAGCGATTCCAGCCAGTCGTCCTCGCCGTCCAGGTCGTGATCGACCGTGTCGGGGTCGACGGCGACGTCGCTGTCGCGCACCACGGGGAAGGAGTCGATGACCCCGACGGCGCGCAGCGCGTCGGTGCCGAATCGCTCGACCAGATCCGGGGACACCACGGCGAACTCGTCGGCGTCGAAGACCGTCCGCAGTGGGGAGTTCGGCAGGAGCAGGTCACCCGCCGCTTCGAGTTCGCCGTCCTCGGCCCGCAGCGGGAGGTCCTCGACGGTCCAGGTGAGCGGTTCGGTCGGCGGATCGGCGGCGACGATCGACAGCAACGCCTCCGCGACAGCATCCGGCTCGTCGTCCTCGTCGTCGCAGAGCCCGGCGACCTTCAGCGCGAGCGTCGACCCGACGAGGAGCGCCGCAGGGGTCGCCGAACGGGCTCCTAGGCGGTCGAGCAACGGGTGGACGGCATCGGGATGGACTGCTCGCAGGTCGAGGGTCCGCAGCAACTCGACCGGCACCGGACCGGGAAGCCACAGATCCCGGGGGTCACGGACCAGGCGGCCGTCGGCCAGGGGAACCGGCAGGCCCCGCAACGATTCGAGATCCTGGCCGGCCAGCGCGGCGTAGAGCCGAGCCCACCAGGCCGGGTCGCGGTCGAGCCCGACGAGGTCGTCCACCACCTCGGCCACCGACACCACCCGCGCGCCGAGCCGGAACGGTGCCGCCCCGGTGACCTCGGCCGCGACGAGGCCCGGCAGCACCTCGGCGAGCAGCTCGATCAACGCCGCGTCGGCCGCACGGATCAGCACGGCCTCGCGCGGCGTCAGGCGCCCCCCGCCCGCGGCGGCAGGCAGGAAAGGCGTCTCGCCCAACCGTTCCAGGACCGCCCGGCGCAGCGCGGCGTCGAACTCCCCGACGCCCAGCGGCCCCGGGACCAGGGCCAGTACCGGCATGTCCTCGGCGAGCTGCCGGAGAAGATCTGAGTAGGCGTCAGCTGACTCACCCGCAAGGAAGTCGGTCAACGCACCCGGCGCCACCCGCCGCCGTGCCGAGTCCAACGGGAAGCTGCCCAGCAGCAGCGCCGGGAACTCCAGCGGGTCGTCCGTCGGGGTCGGCGCGTGCAGCATCGCGGGGGTCGAGGCGGGCAGCGCACCAGGTGCTCCGTCGCGGATCGGTACCGCCCAGGTCAGCGACCACCGGCCGCGGACGCGCTCCTCGACCGGACGATCGGCGAGCAGAGTCGGGTCGATCTGTCCCGCACGGTGCAGCACCCGCCACCGGGTCCGCTCCGTCCCGTCGGTCACCTCGACCCAGTCGCCGTCCCGATCTGCACGCACCAGCCGCGCACCGTCGTCGGTCTCGATCTCGACCGACGCCAGGCCGGGCAACGCCAGCAGCAGCGCGGCGTCGACGCCCCGCAGCCCGGCGGCGACGACCTCGACGGCCGCCGCGTTCCGCAACGGCAGCACGACCACCGTGTCCCAGCCGTCGGGCACCCGAGCGGGAACGTCGAAGGGGAGGCGCAGCACCGGCACCGCGCCGCCACGGCGGTCGGTCTCCTCGGCCAGCGCGGAAATCTCGGCCACGGCCTCCCGCGTGGCGGCCGCCGACCAGCGAACCGCTCCGGACCGGGAGTGCAGCTCAGGGGCGTCGCTGACGGTGAGCGTCGCCGCGAACCCGACCCCGAACCGCCCGACGCTGCCCCCGTCGCGCTTCGCGGAGGCGCGCAGCGTGGACAGGGCCTGCACGCCGTTCGCGTCCAGGGGCGCGCCGGTGTTGGCCACGGTCAGGACGCCGTTGCGCACCTCGAACCTCACCCGGCCGGGTACCCCGGCCCGCGCGGCAGCGTCCGCCGCGTTCTGCGCGAGTTCGGGGATCAGCCGGTCCCGGTACGCGCCGAGGACCAGTTCCTCCTCGGCGTTGGCGTCCTCCCGGAACCGGGCGACCGATGCCGACCAGGCGTCGAGCACCGCCCGACGCAGCCCCGCTGTGTCGAACCCTGGCGCCGCGCTCACGGAGCGGGCGCGTCGTCCTCGGTCGCCTCGGTCGCCTCGGCCGACTGATCCGGCTCGCTCGACTCGTCCGACTCGTCCGCGGCGGGGATCTCCGCGGCGTCGGAAGCAGGGTCCGCCGCGATGGCTTCGTCCCGCTCGATCGGCGTGACGTCGACGACGTGGAAGCTGATCTCGTCGAGCACCGGCGCGGGCCGATCGGCGAGCGACACGGGAGCGACGTCGACCTCGGAGTGCGCGCCGCAGCCGTGATCGAGGGAGACCACGTGCCCGTCGTCGGGGGCGTACTCGTTGGCGCAGACCGCGAACAGGCGACCGATGGATCCGGCCATCGGCAGGCCGAAGCCGCAGCTGGCGCAGTTGCTCGGGGCACCGACGGAAATCGCGGCGTCCGGTCCGCGTTCGGTGCTGTACCAACGATCGATCGTGTCGGCGCGACCCAGCGGGGACATCACCCGGGGACGAACCAGGCCCGCCTCGGCAGCGACCCACCACTGCTCCTGGGAGGCCTCGGGGTCGAACGGCGGGGTCGGCGCGGCTGCCCAGCCGGGCATGACGCGGTCGTCGTCCTCCAGCGTCGGGAGGATGTCGCCGGGGCCGAGGTCGCCCGGACGCAGCCGCTCCTCCCAGGGCACCCACGGCGGCGAGAGGATGGCGGTGTCGCCGGGCAGCAGCACGACGTCGGAGACCGTCACATTCTTGGCGCGCGAGGCGCGGACGACCGTCACCGCCCAGTGCCAGCCGCTGTAGGCGACGTTGCTGCAGCCGAAGTGGTGCGTCACCACACGCTCGTCCTCGGAGACGTAACCGAGGTGATCACCGACTTCGGAACCGGCTACCTCCAGCGCCGCGGCGCGAGCGTCATCGACCGCTTCGGCGCAGGCCGAGTCCACGGCCGAACGCTTGCCGCGTGTCGACGTGCTCACGTACGCCTCCTGCTGAGTTGATGACCTCACCTTGAATTCAACCCCATCCCAGCATCCGGTGATGACGGCGCACCTGTTCGAGGGCGGCTGGCAGGGAAAAAAAGGGGCAGGATGGGACTCGATGTCCACCACGCCACCGCCCCCTCCCGGGCCACCGCGCGAGCCGGGTCGCCCGGCCTCGAGCAGCGGGGCCGCCGCGGCGTGGCGCGACGCCGCCCGCAACACCGCGCGGGTCGGGGCGCGGGCCGGGTCGGCGACCCGCCGTACGGTGCGCCGCGCCACCAACGCGCAGGGCGCCGGCGAGTCCGGCATGGCCAAGCTGACCGAACTGTGCGGGGTCAACTCCGCCGGCGACGCCTTCGTGACCGTGGCCCTCGCCGGGTCGCTGTTCTTCTCTGTGCCGATCGGTGAGGCCCGCGGGCGGGTCGCGCTCTACCTGCTGATCACGATGGTTCCGTTCGCGCTGCTCGCGCCACTGATCGGCCCCATGCTCGACCGGTTCCGGCACGGCCGCCGCTACGCCATCGCGACGACGATGTGCATCCGCGCCTTCCTGGCCTGGTCGATGGTCGGGTCGATCTCGGACGCAGACCTGTGGCTCTATCTCGCCGTATTCGGCAGCCTCGCCTCGTCCAAGGCGTTCGCCGTGACCAAGGCGGCCTGCGTCCCACGACTGTTGCCACCGTCGGTTCCGCTGGTCCGGGCCAACTCGTGGACGAACATGTCCGGGCTGCTGGCCGCGGCGCTCGCGGCCGGGCTCGGCGCCGGCATCACCAAGGTGGCCGGACCCGAGTGGACCCTGCGCGCCGCCGCAGTGGCCTTCGCCATCGGCGCCGTCCTCGCGCTGCGTCTACCCAAGCGGGTCGACTCGGCCGTGTCGGAGCGTCCTGCGTCCCTGTCGGACACCGCGGCCATCGAGCGACTGCGGCCCGGGGTCGAGCACGCCCCGCGTGCCGGTTACGTCGGCAACTCGGTGGCGCTCGGCCTGAAGGCGAACATGGCCTTCCGCGGGGTGGCCGGGTTCCTGACGCTGTTCCTGGCGTTCCTGCTGCGCCAGGACCCGATCAGCGGCGTCTCGGACACGATGGCCCTCGGTCTGGTCATCGGCGCCGCCGGCATCGGCAGTGTCGTCGGCACCGCCGTCGGCGCGACGATGAAGCAGCGCGCGCCCGAGGTCGTCGTCGTCCTGCTGCTGGTGCTCTCGGCCACCGTCCTGTTGCTGACGGCCGTCGGCTGGGGCCTGATCACGATGCTGGCCGCCGGTGCCACGACGGGCTTCGCGCAGACCCTTGGCAAGCTGGCGCTGGACGCGATGATCCAGCGCGACGTCCCCGAGGAGAACACCTCCTCGGCCTTCGCCCGCAGCGAGACCCGGCTGCAGTTGGCCTGGGTCGCGGGCGGGGCACTCGGCATCGCGCTCCCGCTCCGCGGCGACGTCGGCTTCGGCATCGCCGCGGGCGGCATGATCATGCTGACGCTCACGATCCTCGGGCAGGCCCGGGAGAACCGGAAGCTCCGCAAGGCGCAGCAGGCCGCGCCGCCCGCTCCCGCGCAGCCCGATCACGTGGGCTTCGACGCCCCGTCATTCGAGGAGCCGGCCCGCAGCCCGCGGAACAACCGCAAGCCCAGCCGCCGACCCGCGCCGACGTACCGTTCCCCCCGCTCGCGGCTCAGCACCGCGACCAGCACGACCGGTTCTAGATCGGGAAGCTAGGCCTCGATGTCGGCCGCGACGACGCGGAGCACGGTGGCCATCTGCTTGGCCTCGGCCCCGGCGGGGTGGCGACCCCGGCGGTAGGTGTTGGACAGCGAGTCGAGCACCTTGATCAGGTCCTCGACCATGACGGCCATCTCGTCGGGGGTCTTGCGGGTCGCGTGCGCGACGGCCTGCGCCACCGAGGGCAGCGGGTCGAGGATGCGCACCGACAGTGCCTGGTCCCCGCGGCGTCCCTGGACGATGCCGTACTCGACCCGGACGCCCGCCTTGAGCGAGTCAATACCCGCGGGGAGCGCGTCCTTGTGCACGAACACGTCGGGGCCGCCGTCGCGAGACAGGAAGCCGAAGCCCTTCTCGACGTCGAACCACTTCACCTTGCCGGTGGGCACCGCGAACCCGTCCTGTCACCCCGGGGTCCGGAACCGATCCGCCCCGGAACAACCAGGCCGCCCGTCGCCCCGCGGACCCATGCCGGGGCGATCTCGTTCGAAGGCTACCCGGAGGAGCGGCCTCCGCGCCGCGCGGTTTCGCCCCAGCGGGCGTCCCGGGCCATCGAGGCGCCCAACCAACAGGCGATCAGCAGCCCCAGGACGGGCACCGCAACGCCCATGCTGTCGGCCACGGACTCGCCCGCCGCGCGCAGCCGGGTGGAGGAGGACTCGAGCT
This sequence comes from uncultured Actinomycetota bacterium, assembly GCA_963703165.1. Lineage (GTDB taxonomy): Bacteria > Actinomycetota > Actinomycetes > Sporichthyales > Sporichthyaceae > JBQTKD01. The sequence continues at coordinate 3,414,036 of OY969798.1, read as the reverse complement.
CGTTCAGCTGCGTCGACTCGGCCCAGGCCCGGAGCAGGACCAGCAGAGCACCGGCGACCGGGATGCCGAGCAGCGCCCGCACCTTGTCCCGCACCTCCCAGAACGCGGAACGCGCCACCATCGCGCCGCCGAGCAGCAACGCCAGCAGACCGAGAATCGTCGGCCCGGCGACGAACATCAGCAGCGTCGCGAGTTCCCAGCGCATCGCGCGCAGCCGGTCCCGCACTCGCAGCCCCGGCACTTCCTCCGGAGCCACAGACGCCGCCGGCTCCGGGCGGAACAGCGGTCGGTCGATCCGTTCGGTGGGCAGCTCTGCGGTGCAGCGTTGACGCACGACCGCGGCGGTGAGCCCGTCCGGGTCGAGCGTCGCCTCGATCTCCGGCGGCAGCGTCGACGTCGGCCGAGGTGCGCCGCTCAGCGCCCGCCCGTCGCGGATCGGGATCTCAATGCCACGGGACAACCGTTCCCGCTCACGCTGGACCAGCCCGGCGGGCGTGCCAAGTTCTGCCAACGCGGCCGTCACGGCCGTCTCGTCACTGCGGGGTCCGATCCCGACCCGTTCCCGGACCTGGTCGTGCAACCGGTCGAGGAACTCCTCGCGCTGGGTCGGGAGCAGCACAGCAGACGCCGCGGCTGCCTGTGCCAGGTACTCCGCAACGATCCGGTCGGCCGAGATCCCGCTCATCCAGGCTGATCCTCGCGGACCCCCGCCCCTTCCCGACGTCGCCGCGCCGCCCGGTGACGGGGGCACGACCTTTACGCACGTCGTGCGTAAAGGTCGTGAATCCGGGAGAAATGTCCGATTTGTGGCGCCACTACGAACGACAGGCACGGCCGATTGCTCACTCCCCCGCGCCCTTTGAGCATCTGCGCAGCGGTGGGCACATGGTTCGCCGCTTGCTCGGCACCCGCTCCCACCAGTCGCCTGTAGCGTTGACCGGATGAGTACGCAGGGGGAGAACGGGGCGCCAGCCGGCCCTCCACGCACCCTGGCCGACGATCTACGGCGCCGCGACGACGCCGACCTCGAGGCGCTGTTGCGCCACCGGCCCGACCTGCTCAACCCTGTGCCGCGCGACTTCACCGACCTGGTCGCGCGGGCCGCCGCGCGGTTCTCGGTGACCCGCGCGATGGACGGCCTGGACCGCTTCACGCTGCAGGTCCTCGACGGCGTCGCGCACCTGGCGGACCCGACCGACGCGACCGAGGTCCACCGCCTGGTTCCCGCGCCGATCGCCGAAGTCCGCTCGGCGCTGCATCGGTTGCGCGAACGTGCCCTGCTCTGGGGGGACGACGACGCCCTGCACCTGGTCCGGGCCGCCCGCGAGGCCCTCGGGACGGGGCCCGGCGGGACCGGGCCGCCCTTGGCGGTGGCCGCCGCGGCGTACCCGCCGGCCCGCTTGCAGCAACTGCTGATGGATGTCGGCCTGCCGACCACGCCCGATCCGGTGTCGGCCTTGACGGCGCTACGGGGACTGCTCGGTGATCCGGCCGGGCTGGCCCGGATCCTCGCCGAGGCGCCGCCGGCCGCCGTCGATCTGCTGCACAAGGTGGACCACGCCTCGGGCGGACAGGTCGACCGGGCCGACCGTGCGGTGCGCCCGGAGGAGGCCACGACTCCCCTGGAGTGGTTGCTGGCCCGCGGGATCCTGATGGCACTGGACGCGCAGAACGTGGTGCTGCCCGCCGAGGTGGCGGTGGCGTTGCGCGGCGGCGCACTGCACCCCGACCCCGCGATCCGTCCGCCGGGCGCGGACCAGGTGAAGGTGGGCGCGCCCCAGGCCGAACGGAGCTCGGTCGGTCAGGTACTGCAGACGTTGCAGCACGTCGAGGCCGTCCTGCAATCCTGGGCCGCGGACCCCCCGGCGGCGCTGCGCAGCGGTGGTGGCCTCTCCGTGCGCGACCTCAAGCGCGTGCAGACCGACCTGAACCTGTCCCCGCTGAGCACTGCCTTGGTCGTCGAGCTCGCGTTCGTCGCCGGGCTGGCCTCGACCGACGGGCACGCCGGTGAGGTCTGGTTGCCCACGACCGCCTACGACCGCTGGCTCGATCTCGACCCGGCCGCGCGGTGGACCGAGCTGGCGAGCGCGTGGCTGAGCACCAGCCGCGTCGCGGCCCTGGTGGGCAGCCGCAGCGACGCGCTCGGCAAGGACCGGCCGCTGTCCGCCCTGGGTGCCGAGCTGGACCGGGCCTGGGCCGCGCCGCTGCGCCGCGCCACGCTCGCTGAACTCGCGGAGCTGCCGGCGGGCACGACCACCGACGCCGCACACGTCCTGGCCCGCCTCATCTGGGCGGCCCCACGCCGCTCCGGAGTCAGCCAGGAGGCGTTCGTCCACGCCACCCTGGCCGAGGCAGCGCAGCTCGGCTTCAGCGGCTTCGGGGTGCTGCCGAGCTGGTCGCGTTCCCTACTGAACGACCAACCTGACAAGGCGTCAGCTTCCTTACGGGAAGCACTTCCCGCCCCCCTGGACCACATCCTCATCCAGGCCGACCTCACCGCCGTCGCGCCCGGGCCCCTCACCCGGGAGCTCGCCGGCGAGATCGCCGCCGTCGCCGACGTGGAGTCCAGCGGCGCCGCGACAGTGTTCCGCTTCACCGCGGACTCGGTGCGGCGCGCCCTGGATCAGGGCCGCACCGCCGCGGAACTGCACGAGTTGTTGGCCAAGGCCTCGAGCACCGGCGTCCCGCAACCGCTGACCTACTTGATCGACGACGTGGCCCGGCGCCACGGCCGCATCCGGGTGGGTTCGGCCAAGGGTTATCTGCGCTGCGAGGACGAGAGCGTCATCACCGAACTGCTCGCCGTCAAAGGCGCCGCGGCGTTGAAGCTGCGTCGCCTCGCGCCGACCGTGCTCACCGCCGGCGTCGGCCCGGAGGAACTGCTGAGCCGGTTGCGCGAACTCGGCTACGCGCCGACAGCCGAATCGGCGGCCGGCTCCATCGTCGTCAATCGCCCGGTCGGGCGGCGCAGCAAGCCGGCCCGTGCCCCGCAGCCGGTGTGGGCGGTGCGGGAGACGCCGCCGACGCTGATCGGCGCGGCGGTCCGAGCTCTGCGCGCGGGCGACCGTGCGTCCTCCGCCGCCCACCGCGCGGCCGGTGTGCCGGTCGCGGTCACCGACGAGGACGGCGCGTTCCGGGGTGTGCTGGTCGCACGGACCTCGACGGCCACCAGCATGGAACGGCTGCGCGAGGCGGCGGCCGCGGGAACCTCGGTGTGGCTCGGCTACGTGACCGACGACGGCACGTCCGGGGAGTCGATCGTCGACCCGTTGACGCTGGACTCCGGAGTGCTGCGTGCCTTCGATCACCGGCACAACAGGATTCGCGAGTTCAAGCTCTCCCGCATCCGGGCCGTCGCGGAAGCCTGATCCTCACGTGCGATAGGTCACCCGTCGCACGAGCACTTCGAACGGCCCGCGTTTTCCTTGCCTGGCCGTGGATTCGGCCCACGCGACGGTGCCCGCCCAGGTCGCGGTGGCCAGCATCGCGGTGCCGGCGACCCCGAGGTCGTCACCGAGGCCCAGCAGGAACGGCGTGAACGCGAGGGTCCAGACGATCGACTGCGCGAGGTAGCACGTCATCGAACGTTGGCCGGTCGCGACGACAGCATCGACGACGCCCGGGAACATCGCCCGCAGTCGGTCGGCGCACAGCGCGATCAGCGCCGCGTAGCCGAACCCGCCGAGGACCCCGGTGGTGTCGTGCAGCGGCCCGTAGATCTCCAACGTCGACTGCCCAGGCACGTCCGCGACCCCGGCGAGGACCCACGCGATGGGCTGGGCGCCGAGCACCGCAGCGGCGATCCCGACGAACGCGACAACTCCGAGAAGCCTGCGGTGTTCGGCCGGGCTCTCCAACAGACGGCGACGACCGGCCCACACCCCGATCGCGAACGGGACGAGAAACCCGAGCGGGCCGACCAGAGCCACGAACCAACTGACCTCGACGCGCTCCACGATCAGCGTCCCGATGTCCGGCGGGACCATGAACGTCTCCGGCGCGTCAGGACTGGTCGTGAAGGAGTCGGCGTTGGGGAAGGACATGAGCACGAGCCACACGGCGGACACGATCAGCAGCCAATGGTCGCGCCAGCGGACCATCCAGAAGCCGCCCACGAGCAGCAGGACGCCGTAGGCGCGCAGAATGTCTCCGCCGATACAGCAGCATCGAGTGGACGAACCCGACGGCCGAGCAGGAACTCCGCCGCGCCGCCACAGCATGCGACGCACCGTCCTGCGTGTGGCACCCGCCGCGTCCTGCCGCCGCACGATCTGCGCGACGCCGTACCCGAACAGCAGCCCGAACATCGGGAACGCACGGCCGTCGACAAAGGTCGCGATCAACCACGTCGGCCATCGAGTCCACGACGGTGCCGTCCTGCGGGAACCCGCCGAGGTACGAATCGACCAGCAGGAAGTAGTGCGAGTTCGCCACCGCGATGAACAGCAGCATGAAACCGCGCGCCAGGTCCGGGCCGAGCGCGCGCTCGGTCGAGGGCCATCGGCCCGGCGGCGCGCTCGTCATCGCGTCATCCGAGGCGCCGATTCGAGCCGAATGGTGTAGTTGGCGCCGACCGTTCGGAGGATCTCCCGCCGCGGCCCCCGGACCAGGATCGGTGCATGACCTCGATGCCTCGCGCTTTCGCCACCGCCATCGCCGCCCTGTCCGTTCTGCCACCGTCGGCCTGGCCGTTCCCGCGGAGAGCGCGACTGCAGCCAAGGAGTACAAGAACTGCACGGAGCTGAACAAGAAGTACCCGCACGGCGTGGGCAAGAAGGGCGCCAAGGACAAGGTGTCCGGCTCGAGCAAGCCTGTCACGAACTTCAAGGTCGACACCGCGCTGTACAACGCGAACAAGAAGTCCGACCGCGACAAGGACGGCATCGCCTGCGAGAAGCGATAGCGATTACCGCACCATGCGGAAGAACGTGCGCAGTTCGTCGACGAACACCTCGGGCACCTCGAGCGACGCGAAGTGTCCGCCGCGCTCGAGGTCGTTGTTCCAGTGGCGGAGATCGCTGAACCGCCGGCTCGGCCCAGGATCGCGGCAGCGGTGCGATCTCCTGGGGGAACAGGGAAACGCCGGTCGGCACGATGCACCGGGTCCGTGCCGAGGTGCCGCGGGAAGCTCTCCCAGTAGATGCGCGCCGACGACGCACCGTCGCGGTGAACCAGTACATCGACGACGTTGTCCAGCAGCCGGTCCCGATCGACCACCGACTCCACGTCGCCGTCGTGGTCGGTCCACGCCCAGAACTTGTCGACGATCCAGGCCAGTTGCGCGGCCGGGGAGTCCACCAGCCCGTAGCCGACGGACTGCGGCCGGGTCGACTGGATCGCGGAGTAGCCCGACCCACGGCTGCGGAACTCCGCCAGGCGCGCCAGACTCTTCTTCTCCTTCTCCGTCACCGGCGCACCGGCGACCTCCGGGGCGCGCGGCAGCGTCAGGTGGATGCCGGCGAGTGCGTCGGGTCCGCGCTGCCCAGGGCGGCGGTGACGAACGAACCCCAGTCCCCGCCCTGCGCGCCGTAGCGGGTGTGCCCGAGGCCGGCCATCAGCTGTGCCCACGCGCGGGCGATGCGTTCGACGTTCCAGCCGCTGCTCGTCGGCTTTGCCGCTGTACCCGAAGCCGGGCAGCGTCGGGCAGATGACGTGGAACGCGTCGGCGGGGTCCGGCGGGTCGATCAGCGTCTCGATGACGTCGAGAAACTCCACGATCGATCCCGGCCACCCGTGGGTCAGCACCAACGGCAGCGCGCCCGGGTGCGGCGAGGGCGCGTCAGGACGTGGATGTCCAGGCCATCGATCTCGACGAGGACCTGGTCGTAGGCGTTGATCCGATGTTCGAGGCGGCTCAGGTCGTAGCCGTCGGCCCAGTACGCGCAGAGCTCCTGCGTGTACGCCAACGGCGTCCCCTGCGACCAGTCGCGGCACGGCCTCCGGCTCCGGCCAACGAGTGCGGCCCAGCCGCTCGCGCAGGTCCTCCCGCGCGGCCTCGGTGATCTCGACGCGGAACGGCTTCCCGATCTCTGCCATGCACCCGACGCTAGTCCGGCGGCTTCGCCCGGCGCCGCTCGGCCGCACGGATGCCCGCAGTGCGCCAAGATGGACGGATGACCGACGGCCCGCTGATCGTCCAGTCCGACAAGACCCTGCTCCTCGAGGTCGACCACCCCGGATCCGCGGAGTGCCGTCGGGCGATCGCGCCGTTCGCGGAGTTGGAGCGTTCCCCCGAGCACGTGCACACCTACCGGGTGACACCGCTGGGCCTGTGGAACGCCCGCGCGGCCGGGCACGACGCCGAGCAGGTGGTCGACGCGCTGCTCAAGTACAGCCGCTACGCGGTGCCGCACGCGCTGCTCGTCGACATCGCCGACACGATGGACCGCTACGGGCGGCTGCGCCTGGAGAAGCACCCCGTGCACGGACTGGTGCTCATCAGCAGTGACCGTCCGGTGCTCGAAGAAGTGCTGCGCAGCAAGAAGATCGTGCCGCTGGTCGGCGCCCGGCTGGACCCCGACACCGTCGCGGTACACCCGTCGGAGCGCGGCAACATCAAGCAGATCCTGCTCAAGCTCGGCTGGCCGGCCGAGGACCTCGCCGGATACGTCGACGGCGAGGCGCACGCGATCGAGCTCGACGAGACCAGTTGGGGCCTGCGCGACTATCAGCGCCAGGCCGTCGAGGGCTTCTGGCACGGCGGATCCGGGGTAGTGGTGCTGCCGTGCGGCGCGGGCAAGACCCTCGTCGGCGCCGCAGCGATGGCCGTCGCGAAGGCGACGACGCTGATCCTCGTCACCAACACCGTCTCCGCGCACCAGTGGCGGACCGAGCTGCTCAAGCGGACGTCGCTGACCGAGGACGAGATCGGCGAGTACTCCGGGCAGCGCAAGGAGATCCGCCCCGTCACCATCGCCACGTACCAGGTGATGACGACGAAGCGGAAGGGCGTCTACGCGCACCTGGAGCTGTTCGACTCCCGCGACTGGGGCCTGATCATCTACGACGAGGTGCACCTGCTCCCCGCCCCGATCTTCCGGATGACGGCGGACCTGCAGTCCCGTCGTCGCCTCGGTCTCACGGCGACGCTGGTACGCGAGGACGGCCGCGAGGGTGATGTGTTCTCCCTCATCGGGCCGAAGCGCTACGACGCCCCGTGGAAGGACATCGAGGCCCAGGGCTACATCGCGCCCGCCGACTGCGTCGAGGTCCGCGTGACCCTCACCGACCACGAGCGGATCGCCGTCGCCACCGCCGAACCGGAGGAGCGCTACAAGCTCGCCGCGACCACGCGTACCAAGGCCAAGCTCGTCGAGGCCCTCGTCAAGCACCACGCGGGCGAGCAGATCCTCGTCATCGGTCAGTACCTCGACCAGCTCGACGACCTCAGCGAACGACTCAACGCCCCGGTCATCAAGGGCGAGACGACCATCAAGGAACGCGAGCGGCTCTACGAGGCCTTCCGCACCAAGGAGATCTCGGTGCTGGTCGTGTCCAAGGTCGCGAACTTCTCCATCGACCTGCCCGAGGCCGCCGTCGCGATCCAGGTCTCCGGCACCTTCGGCTCACGTCAGGAGGAGGCCCAGCGCCTCGGCCGTGTCCTGCGCCCGAAGGCCGACGGCCGCGGCGCGCGCTTCTACGCCGTCGTCTCCCGCGACACCATCGACCAAGACTTCGCCGCCCACCGCCAACGCTTCCTCGCCGAGCAGGGCTACGCCTACCGCATCATCGACGCAGAGGATGTCCTCGCCGGCGACCTCCCCAAGCTCGGCACCGCTGAGGATCCTCCGCAAGACTGAATTGTCGAACATATGTTCGATGAATTCATTGACTGCCGTGCACCTCGTGGCACCATTGCTCCATGTCCTCCGATGAACTCGAAGCTCGAGTCGACGCGCTGGAGAGCCAGATGGGCTCCATGCGCGCGCGGATGGCGGACGTCCGCGGCGAACTCGCCGGCCTGGACGACGCGGTCCAGGACGTGCGCCAGGTGCAGCGGGAGCACACCGAGATTCTGATCGTCCACACAGATCTCCTGCGCGCTCAAGGCGAAACCCTCGAGGAACACGGCGGACTGTTGCGCCAGATCCTGGACCGGCTCGGCTAGCGCGAGACACCACTCGGTCACCGCCGGCGACGGTGGGGCCCGCCACCGATTCGTTACCGTCAATCGAGCGGAATCGATTGACGATCGATAGGTACGCACTGACACTCGATGTATGTCCACCCATCACATCGGCTTCTCGAAGCATCTGCGCTTCAACGAGCGCCTGGCCGTCGCACCGTTGCGCGGCTTTCTCGTCCTGCTCTTCGGCGTGCTGGTGGTGTTCCAGACCCTGTCCATGCCCGGCCAGTGGCGCCACATGGCCAAGGAGAACCCCGAGGACGCCTACCTGCGGTGGCCGCTCACCGCGGTCTCCGTCTTCCTGATCCTCTGCGCGCAGGTGGTCGTCGTCGCCACCTGGAAGCTGCTCACGCGGGTCCAGCAGGACCGCATCTTCAGCCCCTCGTCGCTGGTCTGGGTCGACGCGATCGTCTACGCGATCGCCGCCGCCTGGGCGGTGCTCGCGAGCCTGTTCCTCTACGTCGGGTTCAAGGCCGACGACCCCGGCATGCCGATGCTCCTGCTGCTGATGCAGATCGGCGTCGCGGTGCTCGGCCTTCTCATGGTCGTCATGCGCGCCCTGCTGCGGCAGGCCACCGTGCTGCGCACCGACCTCGAGGCCGTGATCTGACGTGGCGATCATCGTCCGCATCGACGTCGAGTTGGCCAAGCGCAAGATGAGCGTCGGGGAGTTCGCCGACCGCATCGGCCTGACCCCCGCCAACGTTGCCGTGCTGAAGAACGGTCGAGCCAAGGCGGTCCGGTTCAGCACCCTGGAGGCGATGTGCCGGGTACTGGAGTGCCAGCCCGGCGACCTGCTCGAGTTCGTCGACGAGACCAGCGACATTCCCGAACTGCAGGAGTCGATATGAGGTACGTTCTCGCCTTCGTCGTCGGCCTGCTCGGCATCGCCGCGATCATTCTCGGTGGCGCCGACGACTCCCCCGGGCTGCAAGGCATCGGGCTTCTTCTTCTCGGCGGCTCCGTGACGATGTGCATCCGCGCCGGTCGCAACGTCGGTGCCGCCCGGTGAGCGAGGCGGAGCTGCGGCGGCGATGGGCGAATCTCGCCGCCGAGATCGGGAATCCCCCGGGCGTCGACACGGTCGGGGACGCCTTACTGACCTCCTGGGCGGAACCCCACCGCGCGTACCACGACCGCACGCATCTGCTCACCGTCCTGCACGGCGTCGAAGGACTGGTCGCTCACGCCACCGATCCGGCCGCGGTGCGCCTGGCCGCCTGGTATCACGACGCCGTCCACGACGGGGCCACCGACGACGAGGAACGCAGCGCCGAACGGGCCGAGAAAGAACTGAGTGACCTCGGGCTCACCCCGGAACGAATCGCCGAGGTGGCCCGACTCGTCCGCCTGACGGTCCGTCACGATCCCTCTCCCGGCGACCGCAACGGCGAGGTGTTGTGCGATGCCGACCTGGCGGTCCTGGCGGGTGACGCGGTCGCCTACGCCGGGTACATCGCCGCCGTCCGGACCGAGTACGCCGACGTCGCCGCCGAGGACTTCCGCAGCGGGCGGGCCGCCGTCCTGCAGGACCTGCTCGACCTGCCGAGTCTCTACCGCACGCCGCACGGTCGCGCCCACTGGGAAGCGCCCGCCCGGGCGAACCTCTCCGCGGAACTGGCCGGCCTGATCAGCTGAGCAGGATCAGAACTGCTCATGCCAAGGGCCGCGGATCGCGAACACGACGCCGGTCTCGTAGACGTTGGCGAACAACGTCTTACGGTCAGGGCTGAAGTTGACCCCGGACATCTCCGAGTAGCCCTGCCCGTGGGCCCGCTCGTTGCGCGCGATCGGGTACGTCTGACCGCCCGGGGTGATACCGAACAGATGCTGCGGACCCTTGCCGTCCTCGGCGACGACAAGCCCGCCGTAGGGGCACAACGTGATGTTGTCCGGGCCGTCGAAGCCCTCGGGCCCGTTCGGATTGCGTGGCGGGAGCGCCAGGACCAATGTGATGGTCTGCGCCGTCGGGTCGAGGAACCACACCTGGCCGCCGTGCGCCGCCGGGCTGCCGTCGGCCTGCGGGTTGGCGAAGGACGACGAGACGAAGATCCCGCCGTTGGCGTACCAGCAACCCTCGAGCTTGTGCACGCGTGTGGCCGAGGGCCCGAGGCCGCTGATCTCCGTGCCCTTACGGATCGTGCGGTGCAGGAACTGCCTGCGCACCGACAGCGTCGTGGCGTCGCGGTCGGGCACGGACACCCAGTCGATCCCGTAGGTGGCACCGACGAAGGGGGCGAGCGACAGGTCGGTGACGGTCAGCCCCAGGAAGCCACGAACGCGCATCGCCTCCAGGTTGCCCTCGGTGGGACCGAGTTCGCGCAGCACACCGCGTCCGAGCGTCCGCCCGGGCGGCGGGGTCCAGCGGTACATCAGACCGCTGGGCCACTCGGCGTCCTCGGTCAGGTAGACCTGATTACGCACCGGGTCGACCGCGCACGCCTCGTGCTTGAACCGGCCGAACGCCTTGATCGGGTGCGGGTCACGGTTCGCCTCCGGGTCGAGCGGGTCGACCTCGAACACGTACCCGTGGTCCTTGGTCCGTCCGCCCTCGCCGGCGCGGCCTTCGCTCTCCTCGCAGGACAGCCAGGTGCCCCAGGGGGACGGCCCGCCCGCGCAGTTGTAGTCGGTGCCGGCCAGCGAGACGTACTCCCGCTCGCGGGTGCCGTCGCGGTTGAGCAGGATCGTGGTCGTCCCCGCCGGGCAGCCCGGGTCGTACACGAACCCCGGCACGTGCGGGACGGTGTGCACGGCCGACTTCGCCCCGGCCGGGCTGATCTCGTGGTTCACCACCAGCGCGGTACGGCCCTGCTCGGCAGTGAAGCTGCACGACCCGTCGGCGTGGGTCGGGGAGAACTCCCCGCTCTCCAGCCGGGTCACCCCGGCCTCGGACAGCACCGTGTAGGCGAAGCCGGCCGGCAGCGACAGCCGACTCAACGGGTCGACGCCCAGGGCTCCGTAGCCGGCCTGGGGTGCGGCCACTGCCGCGCCTGCAGATTTCTCCCAGGGGCCGGCCAGCACCATCCCCACACCGGCTGCGGCCGCGGCCTGCAGCAGCGTGCGTCGGGACGGACCGGCGGGGCCCCCTGTTGAACGCCGGGTCATGATCGCGACTCTAAGCCGCGGAACGGACTTATCGGGGCACATTGCGCCGGTAGGGCGCTGTGCCTTCTCTGACCGTCCGGACGTACCGGGTCAGGAGGCTCGGGGCAGCAACCGCGACACGCGCGGGGTCCGCAGACCGGCCGCGCGCAACGCGACCACCACCTCGCGCGAGGACGCCGGACGGGCGCCGGCGGCAATCATCTGCTCGTACCACTCCGCCGGGACGTCGTAGTGATCGCGATCGAAGGCTCGGTCCGGAATGCCCGCCGCAGCCGCGAATTCGTGCAGTTCGACCAGGGACACGTCGCTCGCGACGTGGGACCACATGCGCCCGTGACCGGGCCATTCCGCTGGATCTATGAGGATCGCCACCCGATCCACGATAAGCGTCACATCGGGGATGTGAGGGCGGAATGTGCCAATGCGCACCTGAGCATCCACGTCCGACCGTCCCCGACCCGGGTTGACCGGGTCGGGGACGGCTGGCGGAGCGCCGGTTCGACGCTGGGACCGTGCGGGCGCCGGTTGTCCCGCACGGCGTTCAAGGGGCGTTGCGCCACGGACCGGTGATCGCGAGCACGGTGCCGGGTTGTTGGACGTTGGCGAACAACGTGCCGCGGTCCGGGCTGAAGTTCGGGCCGGTGAACTCCGAGTACCCGTCCTCGAAGCGGCGTTCGTTGCGGGCGACCGGGAAGGTGCTCCCGTCGGCCCCGGCACCGAAAAGGTGCTGCGCGCCCTGGCTGTCCTGCGCGATGAGCACCCCACCGAACGGGGAGACGGTGATGGCGTCCGGGCAGTCGATGCCGTCGCCGCCGTCCTTGGTCGGTGCGAAGTGCAGGACCAGGGTGAGGGTGTCGCGAACCGGGTCGAGGAACCACACCTGGCCGCCGTGCGCGAGGGCGCTCCGGTCGTCCTCCGGCTTCGCGAAGGACGACGTGAGGTAGACCCCGCCGTTGCCCCACCACGCGCCCTCGAGCTTGTGCGACCTGGTGATCGTGGGGCCGTGCCCGATCTCGGTCCGGCCCTTCTTGTCGGTGTGCACGTAACCGAACTGCTTACGGGTCGAGACCTCGACGGCGTCGCGATCCGGGACCGGGACCCACTGCAACCGGTAACTGGTGCCGGGCGTCGTGGCCACCGACAGGTCGGCCACGGGAAGCCCGAACTGGTTGTGGGCGCGCATCGCGTGCAGCGTCCCGTCGGTCGCCCCGAGCTTGCGCAGCGCACCGGGTCCGAGGCGGCGACGGAGGAACGGCGGGCGCCACCGGTACATCAAGCCGTTGGGCGCCTCGGCATCCTCGGTCAGGTAGATGTGCCCGCGGACCGGGTCGACGACCGCCGCCTCGTGCGGGAAACGACCCAATGCCTTGATGGGCTGCGGGTTGCGGTTCGCCGCGGGCTCCAGCGGGTCGACCTCGAAGACGTAGCCGTGGTCGAACGTGCGGTTCTTGGCGCCGGCCCTGGCCTCGGTCTCCTCGCCGGACAGCCACGTACCCCAGGGCGTCACGCCGCCGGAGCAGTTGGTGTCCGTGCCCGCCAGCGAGACGTACGCCCGCTCCGGGTTGCCGTCGGGGTCGAGCACGAGCGTCGTGGTCCCGCCGCTCGTGCTCGAGTCGTAGGTCAGACCGTCGAGGGCGGGCACCGGGTAGGTGACCTTCTTGTCCGGGCCCTGCTCGTGGTTGACGACCAGCACCGTGCGCCCACGCGGGGCGCGGAAGCTACCGGTGCCGTCCATGTACCCGGGGGTGAGCTCACCGCTCTCCAGTTCGGTGACGCCGGCCTCGGCCAGGACGCGGTAGGAGAAGCCTTCCGGCAACGAGAGCTGCGCGCCGCGGTCGGCGACGAGGCCGCCGTAGCCGACCGGCACCGCCGGTGCCTCGACGGCCTGCGCGGTGATTCTGGGGGTGGGGGTGGGCGACACGGTGTCCAGCGGCGACGTCGCTGCCACCGGTTGCACGCCTGGCTTGTTGCCACTGCCACCGAAGAGCGGGCGCAGACTGCCGGAGAACGCGACCGCGAGCCCGACAGCCGCCCCGGTCACCAACAGGTCGCGACGGGTCGCGGCCGGGATCTCCGGGCTCAAGTAATCCTGATTCGTCACACTCGGCACAGTGATCGAGCCGGATGACCCGGCGGTGAACCTGAAACGACGGTTGCACGGGAACTGGCCGACGCGTCAGTCCCAGTTGAGCTGGGCCTCCGGTGAGAACACCGCGGACGTGGCCTCGACGTACTTCTCGATCGGAACCAACGGCGGCGACGTCGGCTCGGTGTACACCGCGGCGACGGTTCCCCACACCGCTGCCGAGACCGCGGCGCTGATCGACCAGGCGATCCCGAGGCCTCGGCGGGGCGAACTGTGCACCCGACCATCCTGACACCGCCCCGCGTGGCTCGTTCGGGCTGCGCGCCTAGGGTGGGGTGCAACCCATACCGATCTTCAGAGGAGCTTGTGTGAGCGAGAACGTCTACTTCGAGGTGTCAGTGGACGGGTCGTCCTTGGGCCGGATCGAGTTCAAGCTCTACGACGATGTCGTCCCCAAGACCGCGAAGAACTTCCGCGAGCTCTGCACCGGCGAGAACGGCTTCGGTTACAAGGGCTCCCCGTTCCACCGCGTGATCCCCGCCTTCATGCTGCAGGGCGGCGACTTCACCCGCATGAACGGCACCGGCGGCAAGAGCATCTACGGCGAGAAGTTCGCCGATGAGAACTTCGACCTCAAGCACACCAAGCCGGGCCTGCTGAGCATGGCGAACGCCGGCCGCAACACCAACGGCTCGCAGTTCTTCATCACGACCATCGTCACCGCCTGGCTCGACGGCAAGCACGTCGTCTTCGGCGAGGTCGTCCAGGGCATGGACGTCGTCACCGCCATCGAGGCCCTCGGCAGCCAGAACGGCGCCACCAAGGGCAAGATCGTCATCGACGACTGCGGCATCGTCCCCGCCGCCTGACCCCACCCAGAACACCGGACACCGCGCCCCACCCCGAAGCCACCGTCTTCTGCCGGCGTGTGGGGCTATCAGCGCGCGGCGAAAGCCCCACACGCCGGCAGAGGACGCACCCTCGGGAGGCCTTCGGGCGTCGCGCGGCCCTTATGGCGCAGGTGTGGGGCCACACGCCACTCGAAGATGAGCGCCCGCCCGTCGCCACGCACGTCTTCGGGCGGCCGGCCGCCCTTCTACGCGCGACGTAGGGGCCACGTGCCGCCCGAGGATGCGGCCCGCCACAACGCGAAACGGCCCCCGGCAGAAGCCGGGGGCCGTTCGTGAGTGCGCGGTGCGGGTGAAGCGAGCTTGGACTTAGAAGTCCATGCCGCCCATGCCACCCATGCCGCCGCCCCCGCCGCCCATCATTGCGGGGTCCGGGCCCTTCTCGGGCTTGTCGGCGATGACGGCCTCGGTGGTGAGGAAGAGGCCGGCGATCGACGCGGCGTTCTGCAGCGCCGAGCGGGTGACCTTGGCCGGGTCGATGATCCCGGCCTTGATCAGGTCGACGTACTCGCCGGTCGCGGCGTTGAGGCCCCAACCGATGTCGAGGTTGGCGACCTTCTCCGCGACAACGCCACCTTCGAGGCCGGCGTTGATGGCGATCTGCTTGAGCGGAGCCGAGAGCGCGACGCGAACGATGTTCGCACCGGTGGCCTCGTCACCCTCGAGCTCGAGCTTCTCGAAAGCGGTCTTGCCGGCCTGGAGCAGCGCAACGCCACCACCGGCGACGATGCCCTCCTCGACGGCAGCCTTCGCGTTGCGAACGGCGTCCTCGATGCGGTGCTTGCGCTCCTTGAGCTCCACCTCGGTGGCAGCTCCGGCCTTGATGACCGCAACACCGCCGGCCAGCTTGGCCAGGCGCTCCTGCAGCTTCTCGCGGTCGTAGTCCGAGTCCGAACGCTCGATCTCGGCGCGGATCTGGTTGACGCGACCGGCGATCTGGTCGGCGTCGCCCGAGCCCTCGATGACGGTGGTCTCGTCCTTGGTGACCACGATCTTGCGGGCGCGGCCCAGCAGGTCCAGGCCGGCGGTCTCGAGCTTGAGGCCGACGGTCTCGGAGATGACCTGACCACCGGTGAGGGTGGCGATGTCCTGCAGCATGGCCTTGCGACGGTCACCGAAGCCCGGAGCCTTGACGGCGACGGACTTGAAGGTGCCACGGACCTTGTTCACGACGAGCGTGGCCAGGGCCTCGCCCTCGACGTCCTCGGCGATGATGACCAGCGGCTTGCCGGACTGCATGACCTTCTCCAGCAGCGGGAGCAGGTCCTTGACCGAGGTGATCTTGGATTCGACGAGGAGGATGTAGGGGTCGTCGAGCGACGCCTCCATGCGCTCCGGGTCGGTCCAGAAGTACGGGCTGATGTAGCCCTTGTCGAAGCGCATGCCCTCGGTGAGCTCGAGCTCGAGGCCGAAGGTGTTGCTCTCCTCGACGGTGATGACGCCTTCCTTGCCGACCTTGTCCATGGCCTCGGCGATCATCTCGCCGATCGTGTTGTCCGCGGCGGAGATCGAGGCGGTGGCCGCGATCTGCTCCTTGGTCTCCACGGGCTTGGCCATGTTGGTCAGCTCTTCGCAGACCCGCTCGACAGCGGCCTCGATGCCCTTCTTGAGGGACATCGGGTTCGCGCCGGCGGCGACGTTGCGCAGACCCTCGCGCACGAGCGCCTGGGCGAGCACGGTCGCGGTCGTCGTACCGTCACCGGCGACGTCGTCGGTCTTCTTCGCGACCTCCTTGACGAGCTCGGCCCCGATCTTCTCCCAAGGGTCCTCGAGCTCGATCTCCTTTGCGATGGAGACACCGTCGTTGGTGATCGTCGGCGCACCCCACTTCTTCTCCAAGACGACGTTGCGGCCCTTCGGGCCCAACGTCACCTTTACGGCGTCTGCGAGCACGTTCATTCCGCGCTCGAGACCGCGCCGCGCCTCCTCGTCGAAGGCGATGATCTTGCTCATGCTTCGGGTCCTCCCGACAGTTCTGGGATGGCTCCGGTCGGCGGCGCCCGCGACGGACGACCAGGCTCCGACGACCCATGTCGCGTCGGTTGGCCCGGCCTCACCGGCCGACCTGCGTTCTGTCACTCAAGTGATGAGAGTGCTAACCCAAGTCTTAGCACTCGACCCCTGTGAGTGCAAGCCGGCCCAGGCGTGAAGGCCGGCCGAACGGCTGACCCGACGGCCCGGAGTTCGTGCGTCCAAGAAGAAGCGGAACTCGACGCAACCTTATTCGGCCTGCCGTCGTATTTCAGGGACGACGGAGGGGGCTGGATGGATCGGTACGAGGGTGTGGCGGCGTTCGTCGCCGCACGCGAAGGTGCCCTACTGAGTCGAGCCGTGCTGCTGACCGGCAGCCGCGCGGCCGGCGAGGACCTGCTGCAGGCGTCGCTGGAGCGGCTGCTGCGGCAGTGGCACGGGTCGAGGGCGATCCAGAACCGTATCTGCGCCGGACGATGAGCCGACTCGCCGTGGACCAGTGGCGGTTTCGCCGCCGCCGGCCCGAGGTGTTCGCCGACGTGGAGCCGCCCGCACACGACGACGGTGCCGAGACCCGGGCCGTGCGTAGCGACCTGATCGTGGCGCTGCGCCGACTCCCGGCCCGGCAGCGCGCGGTCATCGTCCTGCGCTACCTCGACGACCTGTCCGAGGCCGAGACGGCCGAGGCCCTGGGTTGTTCCGTCGGCACCGTGAAGTCCACCTGTTCGCGCGGTCTGTCCCGGCTGCGCGAACTGACGCCCGCGTTCGAAGGAGCCCGCTGATGACCCACCTCGAGGACGAACTGCGCATCACCCTGTCCGGGCACACCGCGACCCCGAGCCGCGACCTGCTCGGCGCCGCCACCCGCCGGCACCGCCGCCGCCGCGCGCTGCAGGGCGGCGCCGCCTCCGCCGGCGTGCTCGGCCTGGCAGGCGTGCTTGCGTTCGGCCTGGCCGGCGGTCCGGCCGGCGCCCCGGCGCCGACGCCCGTTGTCCAGCTCAGCGTCGCGGCGCTCGGCGAAAAGATGGCGCTGGCCGCGGAGTCCGGCGACTCGGCGAACCGGATCGAGCACTCGACCGTCGCCATCACCCAGGACGGAAAGACCGGCACGCTCCAGCTCTGGCAGTTCGACGGAGACGCCCAGCACTGGCGGGCAAAGGGCAGAAAGGGTCCGGACAGTCCCCTGGTCGACGTCGCCCAGGAGTTCAACGGCAACCGGCAGACCACCATCGACATCAACCACGACATGAAGGTCTGGCGGCGTTCCTTCGCGACGCTGAGCCCGGACGACCTGGCCCGCCCCGGCGACTGCAACGACGCACCGGGCCTCGCCTCCGACGGCAACCGCTGCAGCTACACCGCCGAGGCGATCCGTGAGGCGACCCGCGGCGAGGACCCGGCGTTCGAGAAGGTCGGCGAGGAGAGCATCGACGGTCGCGCCACCATCAAGCTCCGCGACACCGAGCGGACCGAGCAGACGCGCTACCTCTACGTCGACGCCGACAGCTACGAGATCGTCCGGATCGACACCGCGTACACCGGGGCACAGAAGGGCTACCGCGTCGTCGAGGACTTCGAGTTCCTCGCGCCCACCGAGGCGAACCAGGAACTGCTGGAGGCGAAGGCACCCGACGGCTACAAGCGCCTGCCCGACCAGACGTTCTCCGACGAGCCGCCGGCACCCAAGGGCGAGCCCGGTCCCGGTCGCGGCTGATCTGACGCAAGGTCAGGTGGTCGTCCGCTACGAGCGGGCGACCACCGAGATCCACCCCGAGCCCTGAGCACGCAGGACGCGACCGTCGGTGATCAGGGAGACCTGGTCACCGACGTGGTCCAGCGGCAGCCGACGCCAGGCACCAAGGTCCCAACGGCCGTTGCGGCCTTGGCTGAGCGTCGACAGGCTCAGGCAGCGAGCGTCGGGGCAGTACCGCGCGGGGAACTCCGCCTGGTACTGCGGCACCGCCTCCCCGCTGCAGCCGCTGACCCCGGCCGAGGTCAGCTCCAGAGTGAGGCCCTCGCCCTGACGGCAGGCCGTGGTGACGCCGCGGTACGACACGATCATCACCTCGCGAGGGCTGTAGCCGACGCGCTTGACCTCCAGGCGCAGCCGCTGACCCTGCGTCAGTACCGTTTCGCGAAGCTCGAATTCGGGTTCGAAACCGCGCCGGTACGCGTAGCCGTCGAGGGTGAGAATCCGCTTCGGGCCGGCGGGCAGCGCCGAAGGCGGCAGCTCCGAGGCGAGCACCACCGTCGGGCCGTTCATCGCGGTCACGGGGTGCCCGGTGTAGGGCGGCTCGACCTCCAGGAGCGTGGTCAGGTTCGGGTCGATCATTGCCATCAGATCGTGGGTGATCCGGTCGTCGCGCTCGGCACGGTCCATCGCGGTCACGGCATTCACCGCGGGATGCACGCTCGCCGCCACCAGCACCCCGGCGAGCATCCGCGCGCTCAGCGGCATCGTCAGCGCCGCAAGGACCAGCGGCGGATACAGCGCGAGGCTGTAGAACGGGCCGACGGTTCGGGTCCCGCCCCACACGATCGACGCGTGCCACGGGCCCCAGAAGAAGAAGTACGCCACGAGCAGCACCCCGGCCGAGGCCAGCAGCACGCGGTGCCGCTCACCCGCAGGGCCGCCGGGGCGCACCGCCCACAGCGCGAGGACGAGCACCGCGAGGAACCCGAACATCCACTGCGCGGGCTCGGTGAAGAAGTGGGTCCGGGTGCCGTCGATCGCCTCGGACACCCCGAAGTCCAGCTTGATCGCCTCGGGGAAGAACCGCCGCGGCCCGAACCCGGGCTTGTCCAACGGCTCGAGCACCGAGAACGGCAGCTGCGTCGCGCTGCCGGTGACTTTGGCGTTGTAGAGCAGCATTCCGACGGCGACGGGCAGCCCGCCGGCCAGCAACCCCCCGGCGGTCGGGACCCGAGTCGGCGAACGCCAGAGCACCCAGAGCAGCACCGGCGCGACAAGCAACAGTCCGTCCATCGGGCGGGTGAGCACGGTCAGCGCCCCGAGCAGTGCCGCCGCGGCAGCCCAGCGATGCCCCGTCCGCCCTGACGCGTCGGCAGCGGTGAACGCCGCCAGCCAGCACGCGAGCACCAGCACAAGAAAGGGCAGGTAGGACAGGACCAGGCCCCCCTGGGCCAGCACCGCCGGGGACAGCCCGATGAGCGTCGCCGCGGCGGCCGCCCGGCCGGCGCTCAGCTCGAGGCGTCGGCCCAGCAGGTAGGTGAGCACGGGGAGGGACGTGGACAGCGCGATCAGTACCGGGGTGACCGAGCCGAACAGCAGGAGCCCGATCGCGTAGCAGGCGGCCGCCACCGGCAGGTACTTGGAGATGTAGCCGTCCTCGCCGATCGCGAACAGCCACGGCTGGTGCGCCTCGGGGTCCCCGTGGAACGGGACCAGCAGATGGCCGTCGGCGAGGGCCTGGGCCTGGCGCAGGTAGACGCCCTCGTCGTTGTTCGGGCTGCCGAGGTCGAAGACCCCCAGGCGCAGGTACAGCGCAACCGCACCGGCCAGGAACGCGACGACGGCGACGACCACATGGGCCCGCGTGGGCGCAGTCGTCAGGCGTGCGGTCATCGCGGAGATTCTGTCGGACGCTGCCCGCGCGCCACTCACGCGGGAACGCGCCAACGGCGCGGATGCCGACATGGCCGGGGCTCTACCCTTCAACCCCTGCGCTCAGTACTGACCGCAGCCGCGAAAACCCGCCCGAAATGTCCCGGTTTGACCACGCGCAAGGACCGCTGCGGTCAGTACTGAGCGACCAGGTGCCCACTCAGGCTCAGGCGCCGGCTTCCTTCTGCGCGGTGACGCCGAAGTGGTCCCCGCCCTTGCGCTTCATGTCGTCGGTGCCCCAGTCCATCTGCTTGTCCATTCGGGCCAGCAGTGGGATGTGCTTGGAGCAGTGGATGTAGGCCTCGTGCACCTCGACCTGGACCCATCGCTCCGGGCGGCGTCCGCCCTGGCGGGTGAGCATCTCCAGCAGCTCGACGGTGATGCGTTCCTCGCCGATCAGGTCCTCGTGCTCGCGGACCTTCGCGCGGCCGTTGACGTGCAGCCCGACGAGGTCGGCGAAGAAGTCGACGAACAACAGCCCGACGTGCGGGTTCTCCGCGATGTTGCCGAGGCTGGCGTAGACGCCGTTGCCACGCAGCTCCGGGTAGACCAGCGTCCGCTCGTCCAGGGCAACCACGAAGCCGGGCTCGCCGGCGCGGAAGGAGCAGTCGCACTCGCCATTGCCGTCGGCGGTGGACACGAACATCATCTGCTGGCGCGCCAGGAACTCGCGCATGGCCGGATTCAGGTGGTCGAGCACCTGGCGGTCGTAGAAGCTGCGGGCCCGGTCGACGGAGTCCCACTGCTCCTGCATCTGATGTTCGCCGGCGCAGCCGGGCAGCAAGGTCGACTCGTCGGACACGGGTCCGAGCGTATGCGCGCGCGGCCGGATTGCGGGCCACAACGCACGAAGGCCGGCCTCCACGGCAGCGGAGACCGGCCTCAGTGAGCCGAATGGCTAGGTGTGAGTGAGCAGGGGTCAGACCGCACGTACTGCGTCGGCCTGGGGACCCTTCTGACCCTGAGTGATCTCGAACTCGACGCGCTGGCCCTCATCGAGCGAGCGGTAGCCGTCTGCCTGGATTGCCGAGTAGTGCACGAACACGTCCGCGCCACCGTCGACTGCGATGAAGCCGTAGCCCTTCTCCGCGTTGAACCACTTGACGGTGCCCTGAGGCATGGGGGTCTCCGAACTGCCGAGCGGCGGACCCACACCGCGCGAGCCCGGGTCGTAACTCGCCCGAGTGCTGTGACGCGCGCAACGTGCCGACCGAGATGTGACATTAGTGGCACTGAGACATACGCAACAGAGTGAACGTCTGATTTACACCGGACGTTCGGCGATTGCGCTCCCGCAGGGATCTGACTCGTGATAGGCGCCGGCGGTTAGAAGCCCGCCTCACGGTAGGAGGTCATGGTCGGCTTGATGGTCGCGGTGGGCCCGACGTGGGCGGCGATCGCGTCCAGTGTCTTCAGTCCGTCGCCGGTGTTGAAGATGACGGTCTCCGCGTCGGGGTCCAGGTCGCCGTTCTTCAGCAGCTTGCACAACGTCGCGACCGTGACGCCGCCGGCGGTCTCGCCGAAGATGCCCTCGGTGCGGGCCAATAGCTTCATGCCCTCGACGACCTCTTCGTCGCTGACGTCCTCCACGGTGCCGCCGGTGCGCTTGGCGACGTCCAGGACGTACGGGCCGTCGGCCGGGTTGCCGATCGCGAGGGACTTGGCAATGGTGTTCGGCCGCACGGGGGCGACGAAGTCGCGGCCGTCCTTGAACGCGGCGGAGACGGGCGAGCACCCGGTGGCCTGCGCGCCGAAGATCTTGTACGGGCTGTCGTCGACGAGGCCCAGCTTGGCGAACTCGGTGTAGGCCTTGTCGACCTTGGTCAGCTGCGAGCCGGACGCGATCGGGATGACCGTCTGCGGCGGGACGCGCCACCCCAGCTGCTCGGCGACCTCGTACCCGAGGGTCTTGGAGCCCTCGGCGTAGTACGGACGGACGTTGACGTTCACGAACGCCCAGTCCTCCTCCTCGCCGGCGAGCTCGGAGGCGAGGCGGTTGACGTCGTCGTAGTTGCCCTCGACGGCGATCAGCGTGCCGGCGTAGACGGCGGTGGTGAGGATCTTCTGCTGCTCCAGGTCCGAGGGGATCAGTACGACCGAACGGATCCCGGCGCGGGCAGCAGCGGCGGCGACGGCGTTGGCCAGATTGCCCGTCGAGGGACAGGCGAGCACCTTGAAACCGAGCTCACGAGCAGCGGCCAGCGCGACAGCGACGACACGGTCCTTGAACGAGTGGGTGGGGTTGCCGCTGTCGTCCTTGACCCACAGCCGGCGCATGCCGAGCTCGGCGGCGAGGTTGTCCGCGCGGACCAGCTTGGTCATGCCGGGCTCGAGATTGCGGGTGCTCGCCACGTTCGACGGGACGGGCAGCAGGTCCTTGTAGCGCCAGATGTTCTGCGGGCCGGCCTGAATCGTCTCGCGGGAGATGTGCGGGAAGTCGTAGGCGACCTCGAGCGGGCCGAAGCATTCGCCGCAGGCGTAGAGCGGGCCGATCTCGTAGGCCTGGCCGCACTCACGACAGGACAGACCGGTGGCCGAACCCAACAGGCGCTGGGTGGCAGGGGCAGACGTCATCGCGGGATTCCTCCTCATCTTTACCCGGGGCGCGTTGCCTCAGGGCCGGAGTTGGCACCTGCTCCCCCGCATCGACCGAGGCCGATGAGCTGCGTGGGTGGTTGCCGGGACGTCGTAGGGCCGTTCCCTCAGTCCCTCTGGATGAGCTGTTTCAGTTGTAGAGCGCCACAACGATCAGGCACCCGCGAAAGATTCTAAGGCATCAACGCCGGTGGCTGCGGGGGCCGGCAGGCTCGCTGCCGCTCGGGTCCGCGGTGTTGCCTTGGACACTTCCTGCCCCGCCACGCGTGCTGTCGGGGGCCTCCGGGGTGGCCGAGGGCTGCGCCGGCTCGGTCTGGGCGGGAGTGGTGCGGGTCGGGGACGACGGCTTCGCGGGGGCGCTGGGCGCAGCGGGCGCCGACGGTGTCTGCGTGGCCGGCGGGGTCGTCGTCGGGGTCTGGGTCGGCGGCTGGGTCGACGGCGCGGTCCGGGCCGGAGCCGACGGCTCCTGGGTGCCGGTGCCCGCGCTCGGGGTGCTGGTGCCCGGGGTCGTGGTGCCGGGGGTGGTGGTGCCCGGGGCTCGAGGAGTTGCGCTGCCGGTCCGGGAAACGGATGTCGCGGTCGCGGTTCCAGTCGCGGTCGCGGCTGTTGCCGCTGTCGCTGTCGTTGTCGCGGCCGCTGTCGTTGTCCCGATCGCCGTCGCGGTCGTTGTCCTCGTCCCCGCTCGACCAGTGGTACTCACCCGAGCTGGACGAGGACTCCGACGAGTGGCCCGTGGATCCGGTGGAGCCCGAGGACGAGCCGGACGACGAGGACCCGGATGAGGAGGAGCCCGACGACGAGGAACCGCTGGAGCCCTTCGACCCGGAACTGCCCGAAGAACCCGAGGAACCCTTGGTGTCCGAGGAACCGGAACTGCCGGAGTTGCCCTTGGTCCCGGTGGAGGAGCCCTGCGACCCGCGGGGGCCTTGGTCTCGGTCGTCCCGGCGGCCGGAGCGGCGGCGGTGCCCTGGTCCGCGCCGGGCTTGGTCACCGGAGCAGCAGGGGCGGCCGGGGCAGCAGGAGCGGCCGGGGCAGCGGGAGCGGCCGGGGCGGCAGGCCCGTTGGCGCCGGCGAGGGCGTCCGGGCTCAACGGGACGAGGGTCTGGTCGGTGGGTCCGACGGGGCCGGGCGCCGAGGGGTCGACCTGCACAGGGGCAGGATCGATGGGGGCGGTCTCGACCGCCGGCGCCTCCTGCGGCACCTGCTGGACCTGCTCGGCCTGGTTGGCGTTGAGGGCTGCGCCTTCGTGCGCCGCGGGCGTCGAGATCACGTTGACGATCGCGAACGCGGGCACGGTCGCGGCGATCACGATGGCGCCGGTGATCATCACGGTCTTGCGCCGGGCGGCATCGCGCTTGATGCGCGCCGCGACGATCAGCGCGGGGTCGACCTCGACAGCGGAGCGGGTGTGCGCGAGCTCACGGCGACGCTGGAAGTCCCGCAGCGATCCGCCCACAGCCTGGACCCACAGCGACATCTCGTTCTTCAGACCGCCAAGATCGCGCTTTCCAAACATGGTCCCCGCCTCCACAAATCACCGCACGGATGACCCGTCCCAGGTCACCCATTCGGCAGGCTAAGTCGGTTCCGTCCCCCACCGCTGACCTTTGAGGAGAAACATCCACGTCTCACACCGAAGCCGATCGGTTACGTCATGTGACCGCTTGCCAGGGGAGAATCACTTCGTGCAACCAAAACTCCCGAGACGGGCAATTGCGGTCGGATCCCTCCTCGTCCTGACTGCCGGATGTGGGGCAGAACAGGCGCAACCGGTCACGGTGCCGGAGGCGACGCCGCAGGTCACCCGTTCGGGCGTAGCCGAATCGACCCCGAGCGGCACCCCCTCGCCGACCCCAACACTCCGCGTCGGCGAGATGCCGGTCGCGGCGGCCGCGAAGCCCGATTCGCGGCTGATCATCAATGTCCCCGGCTACGACTCCCCCGGTGCCCGGGTGCCGCTGATCCTGACGTTGCTCGGCGCCCCGGACGACCTGGCGGCGGAGGCGTTGACGGCCGGGGCGACGGGCGGGGCGACGGTCGTCGAGTGCGGTCCGTCGTGGCGCAACCCGACCCTGGACAGCCTGTCGCGGTCCTGCCAACTGCTCGCCCCGGCGACCGCCGGCAGCACGACCGTCACCGCCCAGGCCGTGTGGCGGACCCCGGGCGGCGCGAAGCAGACCGTGCGCGCGGCACCGTCGAAGTTCGCGACCAAGGGGCCGCGTTCGCGGCCGGTCAGCGTCGCCGACGCCGCGCGGATCTCCGACTGCGGCAACACCGGCAAGGGCGTCTGGCTGACCTTCGACGACTACGTCCCGTCAGCTGGACGTCGCCCGCTCCCTGGTGACCGTGCTGGGGCGCAATCACGCCCGCGGCCGCTTCTTCCTGAACCGCATCACCCCCGCGGCCCGGGACATCCTCGAGTCGGCCGGGCACATCGTCACCAACCACACCCGGGACCACGTGGCGCTGACCGATCTCTCCGCCGCGCAGATCGCCGAGCAGGTGCGCGGCGGTCCGACGACCACCCGCGGCGCGGCCGAGCTGCTCCGCCCGCCCTACGGCGCCGGGTCGTGGTCGAGCCATGTCGTGGACGCGATCGCGACCGAGGGGCACGCCACCTGCCGGTGGACGGTGGACACGGCGGACTACACCGGGCGCAGCGCCGAAAGGATCGCCGGGGCGGTGCGTTACGGCGACGCGTACAGCCCGCCGGTGGAGGAGGGCGGGGTGATCCTGATGCACGCCAACCACTTCACGCCGGCGAAGCTGCAGGCAGTCATCGACGCCGTCCGCGCGCGAGGCTTCGAACCGGAGTCGAATCCGCGGAGCGAGGCGAGTCACAGCCCCGGCTGATCGGGCGTCGGCTTCTGTACCGTGACGCCATGGCCAACGCCGCGCCCGAGGTGCTGGTCGCCTCGAACCGTGGGCCGCTCAGCTTCGTCGTCGGACCCGACGGCACGCTGGAACGGCGTCGTGGCGCAGGCGGCCTTGTTGCCGGCCTGGCCACGGCCGGGGTCGCCGAGCACGTGAGCTGGGTCTGTGCGGCCATCTCCGACGCGGATCGCACCGCGGCGCTGGCAGCCCCTGGCGGGCGGCTCGACCTGGCCGGGCACGACGTCCTCGGGTCGGTTGCGGATGCTGCCGCTGGACCCGCACATGTTCCACCGCGCCTACAACGGCATCGCGAACTCGGTGCTGTGGTTCGTGCACCACCTGCTCTTCGACGTCGCCGCGAGACCCGAGTTCGACCACGCCTTCGCCCGGGACTGGCAGGACTACCACGCGTACAACACCGCGTTCGCCGAGGCGTTGGCCGCGGACGCCGCCCCCGGCGCCCGCGTGCTGGTGCAGGACTACCACCTGACGTTGGTCCCGGCGATCCTGCGCAAGCTGCGCCCGGACCTTCGCATCGCGCACTTCTCGCACACCCCGTGGGCCCCCCCGGACTACTACCGGATGCTCCCCGACGAGGTGGGCTCCGAGGTGCTGTGCGGCATCCTCGGCGCCGACCACGCCGGGTTCCTCACCCAACGCTGGGCCAACGCGTTCCTGGACTGCGCGGAACTGGCGCTCGGCGCCGAGGTCGATCGCGACGCCATGACGGTGCGCCACCTGGGCCGGACCACCCGGATCGGCGTGCACCCATTGGGTACCGATGCCGTCGCGCTGATCGAGCGGGCCGAGCGACCCGACGTCGCGGTGCACGCCGCCGCGCTGGCCCGTGAGGTCGGCGGCCGGGCGCTGATCGTGCGGGTGGACCGCAGCGAGTTGTCGAAGAACATCACCCGTGGGCTGCACGCCTACCGGGAACTGTTGCGCCACCACTCCGAGTGGGTGGACAAGGTCGTGCACCTGGTCATCGCCTATCCCAGCCGCCACGACCTGCCGGAGTACCGCGAGTACAGTGCCGCGGTCCAACGCATCGCCCGCGAGATCGACGACGAGTTCGGCACCGAAACCTGGCAGCCGATCATCCTGCACGTCGACGACGACTTCCCCCGCTCGCTCGCGGCGTACACGTTGGCCGACGTCATGGTCGTGAACCCGCTGCGCGACGGGATGAACCTCGTCGCGAAGGAGGCCCCCGTGGTCTCCCGACGCAACTGCGCGCTGGTGCTCTCCCGGGAGGCCGGCGCCTTCGACGAGATGGGCGCCGACGCCGTCATCGTGAACCCCTACGACGTCTCCGGCACCGCCGCCGCCCTGGACATCGCCCTGCGCCTGAGCCCCACCGAACGCGCCGAACGCTGCGCCCGCCTGGCTGCGGCCTCCGCGGCCCAGCCCCCCGCAAAGTGGTTCCTGGACCAACTCCGCGCCCTCGACCAACTCCCCACGCCCTGAAGTCTCGACTTCTGCCGGCGTGTAGGGGTATCAATGCCGCCCAATGGCCCCACTCGCCGACAGAAGACGCCCCCCGCGACCCACTGGCGCCCCCGGACCCTGCACCCCTGAAGTCTCGACTTCTGCCGGCGTGTAGGGGTATCCGGGGGACGCGATAGCCCCACTAGCCGGCAGAAGACGGCGCCCAAGCGCGCGGAGCTAGCGAACTGACGGAAAGTCAGGCAGGTCAGGCGGGGCCGAAGGTCTCCGCGACGGGCGGACGCGGGACTCTGCGGCGTTCCTCGAAGCCGGCGCGGCGTTCCGGGCCCGGGGCCTCGGCCTCGGGGGCGTCGCCGGTGTGGGCGATCAGGCGCACCGGAACGGCGTTGACGGCGGCCGTTCCGGTGACCGGGTCCAGGACGGCGTCGTTGGTGAGGCGGTTGATGTCCACGCCGGGACGAGCGGCGGCCACCCGGAGCCGGGCCTGCGGTTCGTCGTGGCCCCACCCGTGCGGCAGGGACACCACACCGAGGGAGACCTCGTCGGTGATCTGGACCGCGGCGACGACGTGCCCGACGGCGGCGATCACCTTCGCCAGGCCGCCGTCGCGCAGGCCGAGGCGGAACGCGTCGTCGGGGTGGACCTGCACCGTGCAGCGGCGCGCGCCGGAGACCATCGCGGGCAGGTTGTGCAGCCAGGTGTTGTTCGAACGCAGGTGGCTGCGGCCCACGAGCATCAGCGTCTGGGTGTCTGGTTCGTCGAGGTCCGCGCGCACCTGCTGGCCGAGCTGCATCAGCAGCGCCGGGGCCAGGTCCACCTTGTGGTCACCCAGCCGCTCGGCCAGCGACGGCACCAGCTCGCCGAGGTCGAGGCCCTGCGGGCTGCACTCGAGGTCATCGAGGCTCAGTCCGTACGGGCCGGCGCGCAGCAGCAGGTCCAGCAGCCGCTCGGGGCCGGTGCGGTCCTCGGCCAAGGCCTCGGGCGGGGCGCCCAGGCGACGGGCCAGGTTCAGCGCCACGTGGTCGTCGAATTCAGCGAGGTCGTCGGCTGCCGGGCGGCCGAGGGCGACCAGCGCGAACCGGGCCAGTGTCTCCCACTCCGCGTGCATGCCGAGGGGCAGCGGCAGCACCGGGCGCGAGTAGTTCGCACAGTTGCGCACCGCGAGGGCATAGCGGTCCAGCTGGTACTGCGGGCGCTCCAGCAGCGAGGGAGCGGGGAGCACGACGTCGGCCAGCGCGCTGGTCTCGTTGAGGTAGATGTCGACGCTGACCAACAGGTCCAGACGGTCGCGGGCCGCCCGCCAGCGCCCCGAGTTCGGCAGCGATCGGGCCGGGTTGCCGCCGACGACGAGCAGCGCCCGCAGCCGGTCGTACCCGGGGTCGTCCATGCGTGCGGCCAGGGTCGCGGCAGGCAGTTCGTCGGTCGGCGCTTCCGGGTCGTCACCGAGCAGGATCGACCCGTGCCCGCCAAGGCGCGCGTGGGCCGGCAGCGGGAACATCGTCCCGCCGACGCGGTCCACATTGCCGGTCAGCGCGTTCAGGACCTCGACCAACCAGCTGGTCACCGTGCCCGCGCCGTTGGTCAGCGCCCCGGACCCGGCGTGCACGGCCGCGGACTCCGCCGAGGCCAGATCGCGGGCCAGCGAGCGGATCGCCAACGGATCGAGACGGCAGCGACGGGCCACCCGGTCCGGGGTGAAGTCGGCGGCCAGTTCGGCGATGTCGGCCAGACCCTGCACCGGGACGTGCACGGCGCCGAGATCCGTGAGGCCTTCGTCGATGAGGACGTGGATCAGTCCCAGCAGCAGCACCGGGTCGGTGCCCGGGCGGATCCGCAGGTGCTCGTCGGCGCCGTCGGCGGTCGCCGAGCGGCGCGGGTCGACGATCACCAGCCGCCCGCCCCGGCGGCGCAGCCCGCGCAGGCGGGCGCGCAGGTCCGGGGCGGCGAGAAGGCCACCGTTGGAGGTCACCGGGTCGGCGCCGAGCAGCACCAGGTGGTCGGTGCGGTCCACGTCAGGGACCGGCACGAGCTGCGGGCTGCCGTAGAGCAGGTTTGCGACGGCCTGTTTGGGCGCCAGCGCCGACGCGGTCGCCGAGAACACGGTGCGGGTGCCGAGGGTCTCGACCAGCGCCGGCAGGTACAGCCGGGCATCGAGGCGGTGCATCGACCCGCTGCCCGCGTAGACCCCGACGGCATCCGGTCCGTAGGCGGCGATCAGGCCGGGCAGGCGACGCCCGAGCTCCGCCCAAGCTTCGTCCCAGGTGACCTCACGCAGTTTGCCGTCGATGCGCAGCATCGGGGTGCGCAGGCGGTCCGGGTCGTTGTGCAGGCCCTTGGCCGCGACGCCCTTGGGGCAGATGTAGCCCCGCGAGAAGACATCCTCCCGGTCCCCGCGGATGTCCTCGACAGCACCGTCGGAGCCCACGCCGACGACCAGCCCGCAGGTGGCATCGCACAGCGGGCAGACGAACCGGGCGGAACGCACAACTCCCGTTGTACTCCTCACGGCTGTGCGCTGTCCTGCGCCAGGCGGGACAGCAACGAAAGCAAAGCCGCCGGATCGGCCACGACGAGGTCCGCGTCCTCGGCCACTGCGGGGTTCTCCGGGTTGAACACCGCGACCGCAAGGCCGGCCGCCCCGTGGGCGCGCATCGCATGCACGACGCCGAAGGCCACCCGGTCCGCGAGCGTCGTCCCCGGCGTAGAGGCAGACCCCGGCACGGGTCTCGCGTGCCAGGCCGAGCAGCGCCTGCCCCTTGTCCGGACCCGGCGCCAACAGCTCGCGCACCAGTCGACCGTCGCGCACGATCAGGTCGTACTTCGTCGCGACGTCCTCCAGTTGCGCGGCCACCGCCCGCAGTTCCTTCTCCGGCTCGGGCAGCCCGCGGGCGTGCACCGCGAGGGCCAGGCCCTTGTCCTCCAGGCGCAGCCCACGCTTGGCGACCAGCGCGCGCAGCTCGGCTCGCGCACCGGGGATGCCGGGCGGGACCGGTTGGGAGTAGAGGCCGCCGGTGCGGGTCCAGTCCTCCCGCCCGTAGAGGCCGAGTACCCGGATGTCGGGGGCATCGACGACGTCCAGGCCGAGCATCGCCGCGGCGTCGGCGGCCGCGCGCCCGGTCACCAGGGCGACGGTGCCGAACGTGGCCGCCAGGCGAAAGAGCACATCCCGAGCACCAGGCTCGGGATGTGCATGCGCGGGGTCCTGCACGATGGGGGCGATCGTCCCGTCGTAGTCCAGGCAGATCAGTGCCCGCCCCGGGTCCGCTGCCAGCGCGGCGAAGGCGTCCGCTACCGGGCCGGCGGTGGGGCTCATCCCTGCGTCAGGGGGCCGTTCCGGTCGGCGCGGGCGGCGGCGGAACCACCGACGGGGCCGCGCTGCCCAGGGCCGGCATGTCCTTGCAGATGATCACGGTGAGCTTGTCGGTGGGGATACCGCCGAAGGCCGGCTTGATCCGCCCGATGGACGGGAACGCCGCCATCAGCGCCCGGGCCTGCAGTTCCATGCCCTTGGGGTAGTACACGGTGGTGAGGGGGACCGCGCCGTTCCAGCGGTCGACGGCGCTCACGGTCCACCCGCCGGCGACGAGCTCGCGCTTGAGACCGTCGGCGAGGCTCGGCTTGTAGGTCTGGTTGAAGATGACGACCGCGCCCCTCGGGGCCGCCGCGACCTGCGCCTCGGTGAAGCTGCCCAGCGGGTCCGCGCGCTCGGCGGTGGGCTCCGGGACGCTGCCGCGCGGGACGATCGGGCCGGGAACGGCACCCATGTGGTCGTCCGGGCCCATGCCCGGTGCCGCGTCCGGACCCGGTGCCACCGGGATCGGCGCCACGGCTGCGGCGTCGACTCCCTGGGCCGCGACAGGCTGGACCGAACCGGCCTGGATGGTCTCGAGCTCAGCCACGTGGTCGGCACGCTGGCCGAACATCAGCAGCAGCACCCCGATCAGCGCGATGACCGCCACCCCGGAGACCGCGGAGGAGCCGATCTGCGCCATTCCGCCCTGCTTGGTGCTGTTGTGACGCTGCGTCAGCTTGAACATGGTTCCCCCCATGGTCGGCGCTCGTTCGGATGTACCGGCGGCCCGAAGGCCCCCCGGCCCAGCCCCCCGGCTCAGGCTTCTTGACCCAGACGACGCGCCGAACGCTGGCGCTGGCGCGCACCACGGAGCCGACGCAGGCGCTTCACCAGCATCGGGTCGTGCGCGAGGGCCTCGGGGAGGTCGATGAGGGCGTTGAGGATCTGGTAGTACCGCGTCGCCGTCATGCCGAAGAGCTCGGCGACGGCGTTCTCCTTGGCACCCGCGTAACGCCACCACTGGCGCTCGAACGCGAGAATCTCGCGGTCCCGATCGGACAGCTGCCCGTCGACGGAGAATGTCGGCGGAGCGAGTTCGGCGGCTTCCATCGCGAGAGCCTCCAGGTGCGGCGGTGGTGGTCGGGGCCGACACTACGCCCGAAACACAACCGTGTCATTCCCGCCGCGCGCGTGGCTTGCGGCGACGCAAACAGCGCCGGCCCCGCGCTGCGCGCGGGGCCAAAACTACTGAGGCCCGTCACCGGGTGTGCGGTGACGGGCCTCAGGGTTCGGCGAGGGGGGACCTCCCTCGCCGAAGTGGGTGCGGCAGTTGCTAGCCGGCGAGCGCGGAGCGACGGCGACGGCTCACCAGGGTGACGCCGGTGCCTGCGACGGCCAGGCCGGCGCACATCAGGATCGCGGTCATGTCGGCGTCGCCACCGGTGTGCGGGAGCGAGGTGTTCTCGTACTTGACGGGCTTGACCGACGCGCCACGGCCACCACGGTCGTGGTCACGGTCGCGGTCGCGGTCGTCATCGTCGTCGTCGTGGTTGTTGTTGCCGAGCACGGAGCCGACGACGCCGGTGACGGTGTCGACCAGGTCGCCGACGAGGCCGGTGAGACCCAGCGACTCGAGCAGCGGGCCGGCGATGGGCAGGCCGTTGAGGGTCTCCTCGAGGCCACCTTCGCCCAGCAGGCCGCCGACGACGGGCAGGCCGGAGTCGCTGCCGGTGACGCCACCGAGCAGGCCGCCCACGACGGGGAGGCCGGCGTCGTCGCCGCCCAGCAGGCCACCGACGACGGGCAGGCCGCCCTCACCGGTGATGGAGGAGAGGCCGTCGAGCGGCGACTCAGCGGCCGAGGCGGAGCCGGCGGCGGCGAAGGAGAGCGGGATGGCGACCGCGGTGGCGGCGGCGATGATCGCGATGCGACGAGAAGTACGACCGGACATTGGTGGATCCCCCTTGGATGAGTGGTGAAGCGTCCGGTCCGCGATCCGACGGCCCCCCGGCCATTCGGTTCCGACTGTGTTCGGCGCCTCGTTCTTGCCTACGGAGCCTCAGACGAGGGTGCAGAACTCACGGTTCCGGGACTCTGAGTAATCACTGGAGGTCCTGTGACGACTACACGCCGCTACTCAGCGTGACGGATCCGTCCAAATCGGGATCGAACCGGCCGGGTTTTCCGGGGCAAGGGTCAGCACTCGTACAACGGGCCCACAGGCCGCACATCCGTCGATGTCCGGCCGACATCGGACATACCGGCCCCGCAAGCTTTACCGGCGCAATACCTGTGCTTCGGAATGCAATAAATCTCCGGGGGAACGCGCGTCGGTCCCGGCGGTCCTTCCGTACGGGATGACATCCCGTACTGCGAGCGGCGAAACGAAGGCGGCCGACCCGGTGAATACCGGATCGGCCGTCGGGTGGAGCTGTAGGACTCAGCGCGTGCGGGCGCTGCCCGGGCCGCGCTGGGTCGGGAGGAGCGGCTCGCCACGCAGGGCGCGGGCGGCGGCGCGTAGGTGCAGACGCCGCGAGTAGTTGGTCGGGCCCGGCGAGGAGACCGAGAGCAGCGCGTCGAGCAGGGCGCAGGCGTCGCGACCGGCGACGGCGGCCGGCAGGTCGGTCGGGACCACGGACGGGCAGTAGGGCATCGGGTACTCGCGGGCCAGGCCCAGGTGCAGGGCCGCCACCTCGAGGCGCCGGACCTCGACGGCGTCACCGGCGCGCAGCGCGGCGGAGATCTGGAGGTCGATCAGGTCGCAGAGCGCGTCGAGCACCGCTGCGTCGTCACCGTGCGTGGCGTCGGCGTACACAGACACGGACAGCAGACGGTTCAAATGCGAGTTCCAGTGCACGGTCCCACCCCTTTTTGATTGCGGTCCGCGATCCCCCGGTCCCGGACAGTGGTGAGACGCAGCTGCTTCTGCCCTGGTTCCGCCCCGATCTTCGGCAATGTCGAGGTCCCCGCGTGGACCCTGCGGCCGTTCGGGTTACCCCCCACCCGCCATGTCCCCCGAATGGCCCAAGAAGACTGATCGGGTGGATCACACCTACGTCTTCACCGGCACCTGGCAGCTGCCGGCGGCGCCGGACGTCGTCTACTCCTGCCTCGAGCGCCTCGACCTGTACCCGGAGTGGTGGCCCCAGGTGCGCGAGGCCCGACGCATCGACGACGACACGTGCGCGGTGGTGGTGCGCTCGCACCTGCCGTACTCACTGCGGGTCACCGCGCACCGGCACGAGACCGACCCGGGAGCGGGCAAGCTGCACGCCCGGCTGTCCGGGGATCTCGAAGGGTTCGTGGGCTGGACGCTGCGCGCGCACCAGGGCGGGACGGCGGCGGATTTCCATGAGGAGGTCATCGCCACGAAGGCGTTGCTGCGCACGCTCGGATTTCTGCGGCCGGCGCTGCGCGCCAATCACGCATGGATGATGCGCGCCGGGGAACGTGGACTACGGGCCCAACTAAGCAACGGGGCGTAGCTCTTCATCGTGAGCGAGCGCAGCGAGTGAACAAAGCGAGCAGAGCATCGCCAGATCACGCTTCGCCCGAGCTTGCGAGGTCGAAGCGTGATCTACCAGGCAATACAGGGTGCCTAGTGCCACATTCCGCGCCCCTTATGTCCTGTGAAGGCTCGACCTAGGATGAATTGACGGCATTTCAGGACCTTGGGTTTCGTCCCCCTTCGCGGTCTCCCGGTCGCCGCGTTCCAGCAGCCCTCGGTCCGCAGTGGCGCGTCCCTGCGCCCTGTCCCGGAAACGAGAAACCCGAGGTGCGCACAGTGGTCTCCCTGAATGGCAAGGTCGCGATCGTCACCGGCGGAGGTTCCGGCATGGGCCGGGCCACGTCGATCCGCATGGCCCAGCTCGGTGCGTCCGTGGTCATCGCGGACCTCGACGGCGCCAAGGCGGAGTCCGTCGCGAAGGAGATCGCGGAGGACGGCGGCAAGGCCGTCGCCATCGCCGGGGACGTCACCAAGGCCGAGGACAACCAGGCGGCTGTCGACCTCGCGGTGGGCACCTACGGCGGGCTCGACATCTTCGTCGCGAACGCCGGCATGGCGCACGACCCGACCCCGTTCGAGGAGCTTTCGGAGGGTCTGTTCGAGAAGACCTTCGCGGTCAACGTGCGCGGCCCCTGGCTCGGCGCCCGCGCCGCTGCCCCCGCGCTGCGCAATCGTGGCGGCGGCTCGATCGTCATCGTCGGTTCGATCATGGGCGAGCGGGCCCGGCCCGGCTTCTCCTCCTACGCGCCGAGCAAGGCCGCGTCGAACCACCTGGCCCGCACCCTGGCTCTGGAGCTCGCGGCCGACAACATCCGGGTGAACTGCTTGGCCCCGGTGGCCACGGACACCCCGATGCTCGCCTCCTTCATCGGAGCGAAGAACAACTTCGAGGAAGGCAAGGCCCGCTTCATCTCGACGATCCCGCTCGGCCGGTTGGCCACCGCGGAGGACATCGCCGAGGCCGCCGTGTACTTCGCCTCCGACGAGGCTGCGTTCCTGACCGGCGTGGTGCTGCCGATCGACGGCGGTCGCGGCATCTGAGGCACCCCCAGCTCAGCCCGAATTCGATTTAGCGTTCCGGAGGCTCGACGTGCATTACGTTCACTCGATCATCGACGGCAAGGAAATCGACGGCCAGGACGGCAAGCTGGAGGTGCTGGACCCGGGCACCGGCGAACAGTGGGCCGAGGGCACGGAGTGCGGCGCGGCCGAGGTCGACCTCGCCGCCAAGGCCGCCCGCGCCGCCTACGAGAACGGCTGGTCGGACACCCCGGCTGTCGAGCGTGGCCGTCTCATGCGCAAGGTCGCGGACCTGATCCTGCGCGACGGCGACCGCATCGCCGAGTTCGAGACCCGCGACGTCGGCAAGCCGATCAGCCAGGCCAAGAAGGACGTCGTCGCCGTCGCCCGGTACTTCGAGTACTACGGCTCGATCGTCGAGTGCCTCGACGGTGACACCCTGCAGACCGCGCCCAACGTGTTCGGCATGACGATCCGCGAGCCCTTCGGCGTCACCGGTCACATCACGCCGTGGAACTACCCGCTGCAGATGATCGCCCGCACGCTGGCTCCGTCGTTGGCCGCGGGTAACTGCTGCGTCCTCAAGCCGGCCGAGCTGACCCCCGTCAACGCCACCGAGATCGCGAAGCTCGCGCTGGAGGCCGGCTTTCCGCCCGGCGTCTGGAACGTCGTCCAGGGCCCGGGCTCGACGGTCGGCAACGCGCTCACCCTGCACGACGGCATCGACCACGTCTCGTTCACCGGCTCGCGTCCGGTCGGCGAGATGGTCGCCAAGAACGCGGCCACGCACGTCATTCCCGTCGTGCTCGAGCTCGGTGGCAAGTCGCCGAACATCGTGTTCCCCGACGCGGACTTCGACGAGGCGATCCCGCAGATCGTGAACTCGATCATCCAGAACGCCGGCCAGACCTGCTCCGCCGGTTCGCGCGTCCTGATCCACGAGGCCTGCTACGACGAGGTCACCGCCCGCATCGCCGCGCAGTTCAAGACGATCACGCTCGGCCACGGCATGACCGATCCGGGCATGGGCCCGATCGTCTCCGCCAAGCAGCTCGACACCGTTTCCGGCATGGTCGCCGAGGGCATCAGCCGCGGCCAGGGCGAGGTCCTCGCCGGCGGCAAGAAGGCCGAAGGCATGGGCGGCGGCTACTTCATGGAGCCGACGTTCTTCGGCAATGTCCCCGAGGGCGGGTACCTGTTCGAGGAGGAGATCTTCGGGCCGGTGCTCGTCGGCACCAAGTTCAAGGACGAGGCCGACGCGATCCGCCTGGCCAACGCGACCGAGTTCGGCCTGGTCGCGGGTATCTGGACCAAGGACGCGGGCCGCGCGCTGCGCATGGCCAAGAAGATCAAGACCGGCCAGGTCTTCATCAACACCTACGGCGCCGCCGGCGGCGTCGAGCTTCCCTTCGGCGGTTGGAAGAAGTCCGGCTACGGCC
Source organism: uncultured Actinomycetota bacterium (assembly GCA_963703165.1). Classification (GTDB taxonomy): domain Bacteria; phylum Actinomycetota; class Actinomycetes; order Sporichthyales; family Sporichthyaceae; genus JBQTKD01. Next base: position 3,378,042 of record OY969798.1, on the reverse strand, counting down.
GCGAGAAGGGCTTCGAAGGCATGCTCGGCTACACCCAGACCAAGACCATCGCGATCGGCCTGTAACCACCGACCCACTTCCGCCGTTTTCCACCCCCACCCACTCCAAGGACGCGCTTCACTCGTCAGAGTGCCGCTTGACTCGCTCAGGGACGCCACGCCCAACGCGTGAAGCGGTACGCCAACGAGTGAAGCGCGGGGCCAGCACGCCTGAGGGCCCGGTCGGGGGCCGGTGTGCGATCACTAGGCTCGGACGGTGAGTACGTTGCCGCTGGCGGGGATCACCGTCGTGTCCTGTGAGCAGGCGGTGGCGGCGCCGATGGCGACGCGGCATCTGGCCGATCTGGGCGCTCGGGTCATCAAGATCGAGCGTCCGGTGCTCGGGGACTTCGCGCGGGCCTACGACGGCACCGTGCGGGGCATGTCGAGTCACTTCATGTGGCTGAACCGCTCCAAGGAGAGCCTGACCCTCGACCTGAAGGATCCGGTCGGGGTCGAGGTGATGGGCAAGCTGCTGGCCGACGCCGACGTGTTCGTGCAGAACTTCGCGCCCGGGGCAGCCGATCGGCTCGGGCTGGGCGCGACGGAACTGACGGAGCGTCACTCGAAGTTGGTGCACTGCTCGATCTCCGGCTACGGCTCCGACGGCCCGTACCGCGACGCGAAGGCCTACGACCTGCTGATCCAGGCCGAGACCGGGGTCCTGTCGATCACCGGCACCCCGGAGTCCCCGTCGAAGACCGGTATCCCAGTGGCCGATATCGCCGCGGGCATGTACGCGTTCTCCGGGATTCTCGCCGCGCTGTTCGAACGCGGGCGCACCGGGAAGGGGCGCGCGGTGGAGATCTCGCTGTTCGACTCGATCACCGAATGGATGGGCTATCCCCTGTACTGGACGTCCTACGGCGGCACACCCCCGCCGCGGACCGGTTCGGAGCACCCCGGCATCGCCCCGTACGGGCCGTTCCACACCGCCGACACCGACGTTCTCGTCGCGATCCAGAACGACCGGGAGTGGCGGGCACTGTGCGTCGGGGTGCTCGATCGTCCCGAACTGGCCGAGGATCCGCGCTTCGCCACCAACACCTCACGGGTGGCCAATCGCGTCCTGCTGCACGAGATCCTGGACTCAATCTTCGGCGCCCGCACGTCCGCAGAGCTCATGGCACGCCTGGACACGGCCCGGATCGCGAACGGGCGGATCAACGACATCCACGGCCTGCTGAAGCACCCTCAGCTGACCGAGCGCGGACGGTGGCAGCAGGTGGAGTCCCCCGTCGGTCCGGTCGATGCCCTGCTCCCCCCGATCACCCTGCCGGGCCTCACCCCACGGATGGACCCGATCCCCGAGGTCGGCGAGCACACCGACGCGGTCCTGACCGGGATCGGCTACGACGCCGCGACGATCGCGGACCTGCGCATGCGAGGGGTGGTCTAGGTGGCCGAGGCGGTGGTCGAGATCGAGAACCTGGGCGTGCGCCTGGCCGGGTACCCGGTCTTCTCCGGGGTGGACCTGACCGTGCCGGCCGGCGAGATCGTCGCGGTGCTCGGCGACATCGGTGCGGGCAAGACGACGTTGCTGAAAGTCCTCGCGGGCAAGGTCCCCATCGAGTCCGGCACCGTGGCGATGCTCGGCCGCTCCCCTGCCGACCCGTCGCTGGGGACCGACGTGGTCCTCGTCGCCGGCGAACCGGAGTGGGAGCCCGGCGCGAGCGTGCTGCAGATCCTGGAACTGGCCCGCATGCAGGTCGACGACATCCCCGAGAGCTGGCCGATCCCGCCTCGGGTGATGGAGTCGTTCAACCTCGCCGACCGTGTCGACGACCAGCCGTACACGTTGTCCCAGGGCCTGCGGCAACGGCTCGCCCTGGCCGCCGCGTTCTGCCGACCGTCGCGCGTGCTTCTCCTCGACGATCCCGAGTTCGGTCTGGACGCGATCTTCCGCCCCATGCTCGCCGACATCCTCGCGGGCTACGCCGCCCGCGGCGGGACGATCGTGATGGGCACCCACGACCTGGACCTCGCCGTCGCGGCGAAGGCCCGCACGTTCAGCATCGACTGACCGCAACCGACCAAGCCAGGAGCGCCCATGCCGCAGTTCGCCCCGTTCCCCGGGATCCGCTACGCCACGGACGCGCTGAACGAGGTGACCGCGCCGCCCTATGACGTCATCGACGCCGAGGAACGCGCCGCGTTGTGTGCGCAGCACGCGCACAACGTCGTGCGCATCGACATGCCCGTGCCCGAGGACGGCCCGGACCCCTACGCCGCCGCGGCGGAGCGCTTCGAGCAGTGGCAGGCCGACGGCATCCTCACCGTCGACGGGCCGTCGCTGTACCCGTACCGGATGACCGCGACCGACGAGACCGGCCGGGTCCGGCGCACCCTCGGGGTCCTCGGCGCGCTGGGCATCGACCCGGCAGCCCGGGCCGACGTGCTGCCGCACGAGCAGACCACCCCGAAAGCGCACAGCGACCGTTTGTCCCTGCTGCAGGCCACCAACGCGAATCTGTCCGCGATCTGGGGCCTGTCGTTGGCGCCGGGCCTGACGGGGTTGATGGATCTGGACCGGGCGACGTCGTTGGGCGCCTGGGACGACGAGGACGGCATCACGCACGAGCTGTGGCGCCTCGACGACCCCGCCGCGATGAAGGCGATCAGCGAACTGGTCGCCTCGGCTCCGCTGGTCATCGCCGACGGACATCACCGCTATTCGACCTGCCTGAAGTACACCGACTCCGGCGCCGCGCCCGCCGGTGCCGCCGCCACCATGTGCCTGGTCGTGGAACTCGAGCACGATCAACTCACCGTGCGGCCGATCCACCGCCTGCTCGCCGGGATGCCGGAGAACGCGGACCTTCCCTCGCTGCTCAGTGCGGACTTCGCGGTCGGCGAGCTGGAGCCGTTGCCCGAGCCGACCGTCGTCGACCGGCTCGTCGCGGAGCGCGCCCTCGCGCTGCTCACCCCCGACGGCCTGCGCCTGCTGCGCCCGTTGCGCGAGACCGACGGCGTCGAGCCGCTGGACTCGGTCCGCGTCGCCCAGGCCGCCGCCGCGCTGCCCCCGCACGAGCTGACCTATCAGCACGGCATCGGGCACGCACTGGCCGCCGTCCGCTCGGGCCGCGCGCAGGCGGCGATCCTGCTGCGCCCGGTCTCCGTCGAGCAGATCCGCGCCACCGCCGAGGAACGCGGCCTCATGCCCCCGAAGTCGACGTTCTTCTACCCCAAGCCCCGCACCGGGACCGTCTTCCGCACTCTCACCTGAGCGCACCCGCTGCGGGATGACGTCCCTCAGCACGACGTGTCGGCCCGCAGCAGGGCTGACAGGGGCGGCTCCGGGCTGACAGCGATCTCTGACAGCTCCAACGCTGCGGGATGACGTCCCTCAGCAGGTCGCGTCAGCCCGCAGCGGGGCCGACAAGCACCGCTACGGGACGTCATCCCGCAGCCGTCCCTGTCAGCCCGCAGCAGTCATCTGACCTAGGGTCAGTTCAGAGTGGAGCGGACGCTGCCGCGGCCGGAGAGCATGCGGGCCGTGGTGTCGTCGGCGGGGTAGAACAGTTCGACGGACAGTTCGTCCAGGGTCACGTCGACGGCGGTACCGAAGGTCGTGATGGTGCTGAACAGCGAGAGTTCGATGCCGTCGATCTCGAACTCCATCGGCAGCAGGAGTCGTTCGGCCTGGTGCTCCGCGTGCGGGACGGGCGGCAGGGCCGCGATGTTCGGGTAGGCGCGGACCTCGTCCAGGAGAGCCGCCAGGCCCGCGTCCGCGGTGAGGGCAGCGCTGCGCTCGAGGGACTCCAGCATGTGCGCGGCCCAGATCGGGAAGTTGCGGATCCGCGGCGCGAGGCCCTCGGGGTGCAGGGCGAGGCGCACTGCGTTCACCGTCGGCACGAGCGAAGCCGGCCCGACGGCGTCGATGAAGACAGCCGCCGCGGAGTTGGCCAGCATGATGTCCCAGGCCCGGTTCACCGCGATCCCGGGATAGGGGTCGTGCGCGTCGAGCAGCCGACGGACCGCGGCCAGGGCGGGTGCCAGTGCCGCGTCCTCCAGGGGTCGCACCGAGAAGTGCGGGGCGTAGCCCGCGGCCAGCAGCAGGGTGTTGCGCTCGCGCAGCGGGACATCCAGCCCCTCGGCGAGGGCCAGCACGAGTTCCGGGCTCGGCCGGGACCGCCCGGTCTCCACGAAGCTCAGGTGCCGCGTGGAGACGCCGACGGACAGCGCGAGGTCCATCTGGCTGAGACGTCGGCGCTGACGCCACTCCTTGAGCAGCAGACCGACCGAGGACGTGGACATGGTCGAACGCTAGACGCCCGGGTGCACCGCGGCGATTACCTCCCGGGTAATCAAGAACCCCACGGACGGGGTCAGCCGAACGGTGGATCGTCTCCCGTTCCGCCTCGCGGTGCGTCACTCTCGCCCTAACCTCGCGATGAAGCGTGGCCCTGGGGAGGGACCGGATGAATCTGCACGGTGAACTGTTCGAGGGCCCGATGCCGCCACAGACGCGCACGTCGCCGCCGTGGCCCGGCCGTCCCGTCGTCGCGTTCATCCCGGCTCAGCGCCGCACCTCGCTCTGGATCCGGGTGCTCGCCCGCCTGGGCTGAGCGATTCAGAGCCAGTTGTTCCGGCGGAACGTCCGGTACAGCAGGACGCACGTCACCACGATGACGCTGATCGCCAACGGGTATCCGATGCGCCACTTGAGCTCCGGCATGTGCTCGAAGTTCATGCCGTAGATCCCGGCGACGGCCGTCGGCACCAGCGCGATCGCGGCCCACGCACTGATCTTGCGCATGTCCTCGTTCTGCCGCAGCGCGATCTCGCTCTGCATGGACCCGACCCGGGCGACGTTGGCCTGCAGGACGTCGGTGAGCAGGCGGTCGATGCCCTCGACGGCGTCGGCGACCTGCAGCAGGTGATGGTGCGAGCTCTGGAAATGCGGGTTGGCCTCCTCCTCCAGCCCGAGTTCCTGGTTGGCGAGGCGATCGAGCACCCGACCGAACGGCTCGACGGCACGCCGGAACTCGGCGACCTCCCGCTTGAGCTTGTAGATGCGCTCGGAGTAGTCGGCCTGCTGGGGGCCGAACACCGCCTCCTCGATCTCGTCGACGTCGTTGCGCAGCCCCTCGATCGCGTCCTCGTACTGGTCGATGACCATCCGCACCACGCGGACCAGGACGTCGGTGGGAGTGAGCGCGAGACCCGGCGAGGCGTCCAGGGTCCGGTGGGCCCGCTCGAGGATGTCGGTGGCGCCGTGGCAGACCGTGATCAGGAACCGGGGCCCGAGGAACAGCACCAATTCCGTGACCTCGACGACCTCTTCGCTGTCGACGTAGTGCACCGGCTTGAGGACCACCTGCACCGCTTGTTCGTGGCGGTCCAGGCGGGGCCGCTGGTGCGCCGAGACCGCGTCGCTGACCAGGAGTTCGTCGAGCCCGAACTCGCGGGCCGCCCGCACCACCTGGCTGCGGCTGGGACCGGCGAGGTTGACCCAGACGAAATCGGTGTCGGCCGAGCACTCCACGCCACCGGGCTGGCCGTTGTTGTAGACGGTCCGGACCACCGTGCCGTCCGACGCAACCACGCCCGGGACCTCCCCATCTCGCCACGCCGAGGTTATCGACGTTGCGTTAGCCCGAACGGGTGACCTCCGTTCGGCCGATGCGTGTCGAAGCGAACGGCCCAGTGACTGCCCGGACACGATGGCTTCAATCGAGAGAACGCAAATCGCCCAGACGTTGGAGCTCCGATGTACTCGATGCCGGACACGTTGTTGACCTCGCCGATCCCTTCTACCTTCCTCTGGGCCGGTTGCGGGGTGACCCGCGCGACGCATCTGGATGCACTGGAGTGGGTCGTGACCGTCGACGAGGAGTGCGGCTTGGATCCGGAGGGTGCCCGCGCACTGGCCGCGCAGTTGCTCGCCGCGGCCGACCTCGCCGAGGCGCTGCGTGACGCCCAATGCTGAGGCACGGATCGACGTGGACTGCGCGGTGACGATCGAGGTCGCGCTCGCCTCGCCGGTCGACCGGTGGGGTTGGCCCACTGCGACGACCGACGAGTCACTGCTGCGACTGACCGTGCAGTACGACCCGGACGGCCCGACGCTGGTCCTGCACCTGTCTCCTGCGAACCCTGCCGCTCGCGGCCGGATGATCGACATCCTGGTCACCGGGCTCGGCCCGGCGCTGCCGTGTCACGTGCGCCAGGACGGGATGACGCTGCACTGCCCGGTGCCGTTCCGGATCCCGGGGCCGCGCTGGCATCGCCTCGGCGCCGGGTCCCTGCGGGTGTTCACCACCGTCGGGGATCACGTCATCACGATCGACTGACGACCAATCAGTTGTCGCGCGGGCCTACGAACAACGCCTGCGCCCCGACCCCGACCAGTCGGTCCCGGTCGAAGATGCGGGAGTTCGCCATCCCGAAGCCCCGTTCGTCGATGTGCGAGCGGGCGTCCAGGCCGATCCACTCCCCGGTGGGGAGCGCGGCCACGTGCACTGTCAGCTCCGGGTTGATGAACAGCCACTCCCGCGGGTCGAGCACCGCGGAGACGCCGCTGCCGGTGTCGGCGACGACGAGCATCCGCTGCAGCCCGGTGGGCTCCTCGCCCTCGACCAGGGCGTGACGCATCCGGGCCCAGATCACGGCCGGGCCGCCGGGCTGCTCCGTCCGGCGCCACTGCATGGAGTCCAGGTACCCGCCGGACCACGGCCAGGTGTGCACCCCCTCCGCCGGGAAGGGCGGGACCGCGTCGTCGACCGGGGGCAGCGGCGGCAGGTCGAGCTCGGCTGCGCGGATCCGCCACCCCTGGGCGCGGACGACGGTACGACCATCCGCCTCGAGCTCGGCCTCGACCAACTCGATCCGGCGCCCGGGGCGCAGAACCCGGCTGCGCACCGTCACCTCACCCACCGGCACCGGCCCGAGGAGGTCGACGCTCAGCCGGACGACGGTCCCGGGCGGCGCGGATGGGGACTCGTTCTCCAGCGCACGGGCGAGCAGGGCCGACGGCGGCCCGCCGTGCTGCGCGGCGCCGTCCCAGGGGCCGACGGTGTGCTCGGTGGCGCGGTACCGGTCCGCCCCCAACGGCTCGTAGAAAGCGGTGGCGGACATGCAGGCGAGCCTAGGATCCGCGCCCCGGGCGACAGCGGCCTACCCTGGGCGAAGGAACTGCCGAGTTCTGCCGAAAGGGGGCGCACATGGTTGAGGTAGCGACCGATCCGGATCGGGCGAAGCTGATCGCGACCCTGAAGGCGCTCGCCGCGCATCTGCGCGAGTACGACGAGCCGACCTGGACCGACGAGGTCAACGAGTGCCGGTTCCTGATCGAGGACGTCGACGCCCGGGGGGTCCCGCGGTTGCTGCGCGTCTCCGGCGGCGCGGGCAGCCTGAGCGACCTGACGCTCCGGGTCCCGCACACCGACCCCTCGGAGCCCACGGCACTCGCGGCCAACGACCGACTGCACGCCCTGCTGAACGAGGCCCGCGCCCTGGCCGAGAAGCTGCCCACCCGGAAGTGATCAGGCTGCCCCTGCACCCCTGCAGCCACACCGGAGCGGCCGTCCACGCGGGGGCACCGAAACCCGCTTGACCTGCAGGTACACCCCGAGCGCAAGCTTGCGGCAGCGCGACCGCGGCGTCCGCCCGCGCGCCAGGGGAATGGAGGGCCCGTCATGGGTCATGCAGTCGAGGCCGAGCAGCGCTGGGGGCACACCGAGGCGTGGCGGCAGTCCGCGCAACGCGCGGCTCGCTATACCGCCGAGGACTGGGATGCGTTGCGCGCGGAGGCTGATGCCAACGTGGCCGCGTTCGCCGCAGCCATGCAGGCGGGGAGTCCACCGCACGGCCCCGAGGCCCGCACAGCGGCCGAGGACCACCGAATGCACATCGAACGCTGGTTCTACGACCTCGACCACACGATGCACTGCGGCCTCGGCGACCTGTACGTCACCGATCCGCGCTTCACCGAACGCTACGACCGCGTCGCCCCCGGCTTGGCCGCCTTCATCCGCGACGCCATCCACGCCAACGCCGACGCTCGTTCCTGATCATCCCTCGCATTCGCGAACCCGCTCGCCGATTACTCCCTGTTGATGCTGCTCCGACCGGTTGTACGCTGCGCACATGCGAGGGCGACGAAGTCTCAGCGCGACACTGCGCCAGTTCGGGTTGATCGCGGCCGCCCTCTCCGGGGCCCTCCTCGCGGCGGGGTGCGATCCGCCGAGCAGCTCGGCGGAGGCTGCGGTCACCACGAGCACGAATATCGCGTCGACCGCGAGCCCCGCACCGGCCCCGGCCTCCGGCATCGCCGTGACCGGCGACGTCAAGAATCCCCGCATCATCAGCCTCGACGAGCTCCGGAAGCTCCCCCAGAAGACCGTGAAGGGCACGTTCAAGACCCACCACGGAACGACGTCGCACACCGACATCGGGCCGCTGCTCGCGAAGCTCATCACCTTCGAGGACCTGGCCGTCACCGACCGCAAGAACGACCAGGTGTCCTTCGTCGTGGTGGCGCGGGCCGACAACGGTTACACGGTGTCGTACTCCTTCGGCGAGTTCGCCCCCGACATGGGCGACGGCGGGATCATCGTCTCCCTGGTCCGTGACGGGAAGCGGCAGGAGCGTCCCGGCCTGGTGGTTCCCGGCGACAAGAGCGCCTTCCGTCACCTGCACAGCCTGGTCGAACTCCACATCATCCGCCAAAACTGACCTACCGTCAGATCGCTGCTCTGGCGAAGCGTTCGGACCAGTCGCGGAGGTAGCTGCGCAGCTCCGCGGGTTCCAGCACGATGAACTCCGCCCCGAGTGCACCCATGGCCATCGCCGGCCACTCCAGCTGATCCGCGGCCATCTCGACGCGGCAGCGCCCTGCGTCCAGGTCAGTGATCGTCGCCCAGCGCCCGATCCGCGCCCGGACGACGTCTGCCGGCGCGTCCACCTCGATCACGATCTGCTGCGGCTCGCGCAGCCCGACGATCGAGGACTTCACATACTTCGCGGCGTCCCCGCCGGGTGGGACGCGGGCGGCGAAGCGTGCGCCGGTGCCGCGCGGTTCGCGCAGGCGGTCCAGGCGGAAGCTGCGCCAGTCGGCCCGGTCGAGGTCCCAGGCCGCCAGGTACCAGCGGCGCCCCAGACGCACGAGCCGGTGCGGTTCGACGTGCCGGGAGCTCGCCTCGCCCTCGCGAGCGGTGTAGTCGAAGCGCAGCCGTTCCCCGTCGCGGCAGCACTGCGCCACAGCGACGAGGGCCTCGGTGTTCACCGCGGGGCCGCCGCCGGACGGGCCCCAGCTGGCGGGCACCGTCATGGCGCGCAGCGCGTCGACCCGGCGACGTAGCCGCGGCGGCATCACCTGCACGACCTTGCCGAGCGCGCGGACCGAGGCCTCCTCGATCCCGGGGATCGCCCCGTCGGTTGCGGCCTGCATCCCGACCGCGAGAGCCACCGCCTCCTCGTCGTCCACGACGAGCGGAGGCAGCGCGGTGCCCGCGCGCAGTTGGTACCCGCCGTCGACCCCGGGCGTCGCGTCGACGTCGTAGCCGAGCTCGCGCAGCCGGTCCACGTCGCGCCGCAGGGTGCGCTCGGAGACGTCGAGCCGCTGCGCCAGGTCGCTCCCCTTCCAGTGCCGGTGCGCCTGCAGGAGGGACAGCAATCGCAGGGTCCGGGAGCTCGTGTTCGCCATGCCGAAAAGTATCTCTGAATTGCGGACAGAAACTGACCGCAATCTCCGTAGCGTTGTTCTCGACGGCAGGAACCGCGACTGGAAGGCGACCGAGATGAGCACCCTCGAGGAGTACAAGGCGATGACCCCGACGACGACCGTCGAGACCGACGACCCCGCCGCCATCGAACGCGCCGACCTGCTCGACGTGCTGACCAAGCACCGGTTCTTCCTGCGGGTCACCGCCAACGGCCTGTCCGACGAGGACGCGACGCGGCGCACCACCGTCAGCGAACTGACCGTCGGCGGCCTGATCAAGCACGTGACGTTCTGCGAGCGGGGCTGGGTCGACTTCATCCTCGAGGGCACCTCCGCGATGGAGATGACCGAGGACTCCTACGCCGAGCACACCGACTCGTTCCGCCTGCTGCCCGGCGAGACCCTCGAGAGCGTTCTGGCCACCTACGCCGAGGTCGCCGCCCGCACCGACGGCGTGCTGGCCACCGTCGACCTGAACTCCTCGCACGCGCTGCCCGAGGCCCCTTGGTTCCCGCCGGGCGCCCGCTGGACAGCCCGTCGCGTCCTGACCCACATCGTCGCCGAGACCGCCCAGCACGCCGGCCACGCCGACATCATCCGCGAATCCCTCGACGGCTCCCGCACCATGGGCTGAGGCCGGGATGCCCCAGGGCTACCCTTTTCGGCATGAGGCGTCTGGTGACCGGTGCGGCTGCGCTCTGCTTGTCGTCGGGCCTTTCACTGGGCCTGACGTTGGGCGTGGGCGCCGCACCCGCCCAGGCCCACGGCGGTCCGTCATCCGCGGGCAACGACTTCCCGTACTGGTACACCGCCTCCGCGACGCAGATGCCGCCGACGGTCATCCACTCCGAACCGGCGCTGAAGCACTGCTGGCCGGAGGTGACGCTCGTTCAGATCGTCGGCCTGGGCGGTGCGGGGGCACGGAGCTTCGTGCGGGATCCGGCCGGGCCAGTACCCGGCCGACTTCATGACCGGGACCTACGCCGGACGCACCGACATGGCCTACGACGCGGTCGACACCGGGCTGCACCAGGACGGCCAGGACCTCTGGGTGGCCCGGGACGGCCAGCGTGTCTACCTCGTCTCGGAGCACGGCGTCGAACGGTTACCGGCCCACTCCGCGACCTCGCCCGGCTGCAGTTGAACTCGCCTACTCTGAACGGCACGAACCCCACCATTTCCCCTCCGAGGGTGTGCCTGTGAGAGTTCCCCGTCGGATCGTCGGTGCCGCCTGCGCCCTCGCGTTGGTCACCGGCTCGACCTGGGCGGCCCGGTCCGCCGAGGCCGCCGTCGACTACGGCACCGTCCCGGAGTGGTTGACCTACGACCGTCCGGCCGAGTTCGACGTGGTGTCCGAGGAGATCCGGGTCCCGATGCGCGACGGCGTCGGGATGCGCTGCACGAAGGTCAGCCCGGCGCGGGGGAAGGCCATCGACGCCGGGAAGCGCCCCGTCGTCATCACCAACTTCTTCGCCTACCGCGTGCTGCAGCGGGTCGCCTTCTCCGAGATGGCCGAAGGGCTGGCGAAGCGCGGCTACGTGACCCTGTCCTGCTCGCCGCGCGGCAGCGGCGGTACCGCGGGCGAGTGGGCGCCCTTCGAGGCGCAGGAGTCCAAGGACAACTACGACCTGATCGAGTGGGCCGGGGTCCAGCCCTGGAGCACCGGCCGGGTCGGGCAGACCGGCATCAGCTACGGCGGCATTTCCACCATGAAGGCACTGGCCACCAATGCGCCGCACCTGAAGGCCGCGGTCCCCGTGGTCGCCTACAACGAGGTGTACCGGGAAATGGTCTACCCGGGCGGGGCCCGTGGGGCGACCCTGCGGTGGTGGCCCGCGCTCACCTGGGCGACGTCGGTGTCGGACCAGGCCCCCGACGACTCCGCGGGGTCACTCGCCCACTTCGCCGCCTTCGAGAAGCGCGCCCAGGATCACCCGCTCTACGACAACTACTGGAAGTCCCTGGCGATCGACACCGCGGCCGTCGACCGCAGCAACGTCCCGACGTTGGCGATCGGCGGCTGGAACGACCTGTTCCCCCAGGGCACGGTCCGCAACTATCTCGGCGCCAAGGACCAGACGACGTTGCTCATGCTGCCCGGTGCGCACGGCGAGTTCGCTCCGGGCGTCCCCCAGTTCCAGGCAGGCCTGAACGCGATGTTGTCCTGGTTCGACACGCATCTGATGGAACGTCAGGATGTGCCGCAGCCCGGCGCGAAGGTCACCAGCTGGGAACTGCCGCGCCTGAGCGGCGGGTGGGTCGAGATGCCCGACTACCCGGCCAGGACCAAGCGGGAGCCGCTGCTCGACCCGGAGAGCAGCTACACCGTCAACCCCTACGACAACGGCTGCAGTTGCGTCGAGCACGGCGTGTACAGCTCGACCGACTTCCCGTTCAACGACCAGCGCGTGTACGACCTCGGCCGCCTGACCTACGACCAGGAACGCCTCGGCGACGCCTGGCTGATCGTCGGCGCGCCCGTGGCGCACCTGCGCGCCGCGCTGTCGGCACCCAAGGGCAATCTGGTCGTGCGACTGCAGGACGTCGGACCGGACGGCACGTCCACGGTCATCACCACCGGCTGGCTCAACGCCGAGCACCGACTCGGCCACGACAGACTCGCGCCGATCGAGCCGGGCAAGATCTACGACTTCCGCGTCGAACTGTGGCCGACGCACTGGCGGCTGGCCGGCGATCACTTCCTACGCATCAGCGTGAGCAGTGGCGACATCCAGCACATCGAGCCCACCGCACCGCCCGGTTCGACCGTGACCGTCTACGGCGGCAAGGGAGGGTCGAGCATCGACATCCCGTACCGGAAGGACGGGCGCTCATGACGATCCTCGTGCGGGCCGTGCTGCGCACCCATCCCGGCCGCGAGGCAGATTTCGCCGCCCTCATCGAACAACTGCGCGAGGTCAGCCGCCGCGACGCCGGGACGCTGCGCTACGAGTGGTTCCGCTCGGACGATCCCGGCGAGGTGGTGGTGCTCGAGGAGTACCACGACGCCCTGGCCGTCGCCGAGCACCAGCAACGCTGCGCCGATCTCCTGGCCCAGGTCCCGACGATGGCGGACCTGGTCACCGTCGACCTGCACGGCGACCTCGTGCCCGAACTCCTCGAGTGGGTCCGCCGGCACAAGCGCGCCCACGCCCACCTGCCGCTGTTCCCCGACGCCTGACGTTCGGCGAGCGCTTCACGCACTATGGAGGGATGCGAGTTGGCGTCGTCTCCGACACACATGCTCCACGGCGGTGGAAGGTCTGCCCGCCGGCGGTGGCGGCGCACCTGGCCGACGTCGACCTGATCCTGCACGCCGGCGACGTGTGCGCGCCGTCGGTGCTCGACGAGTTGAGTGAGCTCGCACCGGTGCGGGCCGTGCTCGGCAACAACGATGGCCCCGACGTCCGCGCGTGGGGCGTCCCGGAGGTCGCGCAGTTCGAGGTGGCCGGGGTGCAGGTCGCGATGCTCCACGACTCGGGCCCGTCGGGCGGACGGTGGCGGCGGATGCGGCACCGGTTCCCGCGTGCCGACCTCGTGGTCTTCGGGCACTCGCACGTCCCGATGAATGAATGTCAGGACGGGCTGCGCCTGTTCAACCCGGGCTCGCCCACGGACCGTCGTACGCAGGCACATGGCACCCTCGGCCTGCTGGAGATCGTCGGGGGTCGCATCACCGAGGCCCGGATCGTGCCGGTGACCTGACGCCCCGCGAGCGAGGCGGGCGACGGGAATCCCGTCACCCGCCTTCCCGCAAGGCTGAGGTCACTTCTTCTTCTTGCCCTTCTTGTCCTTCTTCTTCTTCCGCCACTGTCGTCACCCCCACTTCGTCAACGATTCATTGACCCATGACGTCAACATATCATTGACCGACGGTTTGTGCACCGCGCTGTAATCTGAGGGCGTGTCATCCAAGGACGCGCGGGCTCGCGCACGGGCTGCGCTCGACGCTCATCGCACCGCGCGGGACTCCATCGCGAGCCTCGACGCTGCCCGCCGCCTGTGCGAGGCCGCCGAGCAACTCCAGGCCGCGGCGATCGAGGCCGCCCGGGCCGACGGCGCGACATGGGCCGAGATCGGCGACGTCTACGGCCTGACCAAACAGGGCGCCCAGCAGCGTTTCCGCGAGAAGCCCGCGAAGCCGTCGAAGAAGGGCTGAACCGGTCCGCTAACGCCGATCCGCGAGGAAGGGCAGCAGGAAGGACAGCACCAGGCCGAGTCCCATGAAGTACCCCGCCGGCCCCGGGACCGCGCGCCACGCGATGCGCCTGGCCTCACGACGGCCCGCCGACATGAAGGCGTGCTCGTAGGCCACCACGTAGGCGGCCATACCGGCCACGAAGCCGCTGATCAGCGATAGCGCGAACAACGCCACCATGGGGCCAGCGTGGCCCTCCCCGGGACTCTTGTCGAGCCCTTCTCACGTCCGTACGGCGTACGTGTCCCGGTGCTCAGATCGCTGTCGAGTCCGCACGCGGGTGGGGCTCGTGTGCCAGGAGAGTCAGGTACACGGCCTCAAACTTGTGCCACGCGGCCCCGACCGTCCCTGCGTCCGAGGCAACGAGACTGCGCAGGGTCAGTACCGCATCAGCGCGATAGCCCTCCAGCTCTTCCAACCGGGCCCGGTCGGGCCGGACCCGGTACCGCTCCCGGGCGCACTGGGAGCCGCTCAATGCGATGACTGCACCCAGCAAGGCGCTGGTGGGGCCGTAGCCGGGTTCATCTGCCGCCGGTACGGCAACCTGCGACGAGGCACTGCCGAATGCGGTCATGTCTCCATCCGATCGATCTAGGTCACTCCGATCACCGGGGCCGCCCGTTCAGCCTGTAGTCAGGAAGTGCCCCGTTTGCGTCCGCCGCAATCCCGATCGGGCCCCTGAACTGCGGATTCAGCCCGACGGCCACCGCTCGAGCGTGATGATCTCGCTTCGAGCCTCACCGCGCGGCCGGGCGTGGCGCAAGAGCAGTTTCGCAATGCTTGTCGCACACCCACAGCACGCCATCCGTGAGAACGAGCGCCACGCACGCGCTGATCGCGCGTCAGATCTCCTTCAGCCGAGGTCGATGAAAAATGGCGTCACGAAGTTGACGATCACCGCGAGGACGAAGAAGTACGCGAACGGGAACGGGATCGCGCGCTTGGCCAGCCGACGCGCCTCCCGGCGCCCTCGCGTCGGGAATGCACGGTCGTACGCACAGGCCCAGGACGCGAACCCGGCCAGGCAGCCGCACAGCGTCGCCAAGGCGAGCATCGCCGTCACACCGACCATCAGCTCCACAGGCTGATTGTCCTTGCCGCACGCCCGGCATGCGCGCCTTTCGGGACTGAGAGTCCTGCCGGCGAGCCGGCCCACCTAAATCTGGAGCCCACACCCGGACTCGAACCGGGAACCGCTCGATTACAAGTCGAGTGCGCTACCAATTGCGCCATGCGGGCGGAGTGCTCCCAGCGTAGCCGTCGGCCCGGACCCGACGAGCTCCACGGATTGGTCCGGACGGCCCACTGGGATCGGCACATTCGTCGGAGGTGCGAGGACTGTCCCAACGGCGAAGATCGTGGGACCGCCCTCAGCTCCGAAGGACCGCCTTGAACCTGCGTCGCACCGCTGCCGGTCTCGTCTGCTCGCTCGCGCTCGTGGGCCTGCCCTTCGCCGGTTCGGCCGCTGCCGCGACCAAGGACACGACCAGGCCCAAGGTCCTCTCCGGGGCGACCGCCCATGAGGTCTACGCCCTCAAGCCGTCGACCGCGAAGCAGGTCGTGGTGACGGTCAAGGTCAGCGACAACGTCGGCGTGAGCTCCGTCAGTGGCCTGTTCTACCGGCCCGGGGACACCGGCTCCGGCGACGACCCGAAGCACACCGTGACGTTGAAGCGCATCAGCGGCACCGCGAAGAACGGCGTGTGGCAGGGCACGCTCGCGGTGAAGCTCGGCACGCACCGCCTCGGTTCCTGGGCGCTGAAGGCGAGCGCTCGGGACGCGGCCGGCGCCCGCAGCGGGACCTCCGGGATCCTCGACCGCTTCTCGGTGAAGAAGTACGTCTGGATCGAGCACTGGCAGGTCGAGCAGAAGAGCAAGACCACCGTGCAGATCACCGTCGGCATGGGCATCGCCAACGTCGACGACTGGGACGAGTTCGGCGGCCACCGCCCGATCATCGAGTTCCGCAAGAAGGGCTCGAGCACCTGGACGCGACAGGGCTCACCGCCCGGTGTCGACGGCGGCATCCACTACGGCGACATGAAGTCCCCGGGCGACGGCTCCTGGCGTGCGCGCTTCTTCGGCACCAGCACCGAGGCCGGGTACACCACCAAGGAGATCTACGTCGACATGAAGTAGTCGACGCGGCTTCGCGAGACGACCGCCCTTCAAGGCGCGCGACCGGCGAGCCCGTGAATCGGTCTCCCGGGTTGCCCGAGTTCGCCGGAGTTCACGACGGCGCCTCACCAAATCGGGGCTGGATCCCACCCATCGAATGGCCTCGCGGTCCCGTATAGCCAGGGACTACTCGCCAATCGCTCCGGAGGATTCTCAATGAAGGCTGTCCACACGATCGCTGCCGCAGCCGCGGTAGGCGCGCTGGTATTGGCCACCGCTCCCCTGGCGGGGGCGGCAGGGCGCGCGGGCGACTGCGGGCGCGGCAACGACCTGCAGGTGGTCGGCTTGACCTCCGACAATCAGCTGATCTGCTTCCGCGTGAACAACGCCGGCTCGGCCAAGGTCATCGGCCGCGTCACCGGCCTCGAGGCCGGGGACAAGCTGGTCGGGATCGACTACCGCCCCTCCAACGGCAAGCTGTACGGGCTGGCCGACGACGGCAGCCTCTACACCGTCAACGACCGCAACGCCCGCGCCACCAAGGACGCGCAGCTCAGCATCGACCCCGCCGGGTCGGCATTCGGCTTCGACTTCAACCCGGCGGCGGACGCGCTGCGGGTGATCGGCGAGACCGGGCAGAACCTGCGGTACACGATCAGCGCGGCGACCCCCACGACCGTCAACGACGGGGCGCTGACCAACCCGGCCACCCCGCCGGCAACGGGCACGGTGGCAGCCACGGACGTCACCGGCGCCGCGTACACGAACAACGACAACGACCCCGACACCGCGACGACGCTGTTCGACATCGACGCCGCTCTCGACCGGGTCGTCGTCCAGGCTCCGGCGAACGCCGGCACGCTCGCCCCGACCGGCAAGCTCGGCGTCGGCACGACCACCGCCGTCGGCTTCGACATCTACTCGAAGCTGCGCAACGGTCAGGCCGTCAGCAACCGCGCGTTCGCCTCGCTGACCGTCAATGGCCGTAGCGGGTTCTACGCGATCGACCTGCTCACCGGCGACGCGCGCCGCCTCGGCAATTTCGGCAACCGCACGGTCGTCGGCATCGCACTTCCGCTCAACCAGCGCTGACAAATCCCGACGCGGGGCCAGGTCGCATTCGACTGGTCCCGCGTTGAGCTGTGCCGAGGACTCAGCCCGCCGACGAGATGTAGTTGACCAGGTGCTCGCGCTCGGCCTCGAGCTCGTCCATGCGGTGCTTGACAACGTCACCGATGGAGACCAGGCCGGACAGCTTGCCGTCGACGAGGATCGGCACGTGGCGGATGCGCTTGTCCGTCATCATCCGCATCAGGTCGTCCAGCGTGGTGTCCATCGAGGCGGACTGCACGATCGCGGTGGCCAGGTCCGACACCGGGGCGTCCAGGATGGCGCCGCCCCGCGAGGCCAGGCCCGTCGCGATGTCGCGCTCGGAGACCATGCCGATGACCGTCGTGCCGTCCGCGGACAGCACACACGCACCGATACGCCGGGAGACAAGGATCTCCAGGAACTCGCGCACCGAGGTGTCGGGTTGCACCGTGAACACCTCGGCGCCCTTGGTGCGCAACACGTCGGCGACTCGCATCGGACCTCCTGGTTCGGGCGGAAGCAGGTGGGGCTCCTGTGAGCCTACGCCTGCCGGGCCCGACGTCCAGTGACCTCAGCCGCTGCGGCGCCGCGCGATCTCGTACAGCGCGATACCGGCGGCCACGCCCGCGTTGAGCGATTCGGTGGGGCCGCCGAGCGGGATGCGCAGGTGCACGTCGGCGTTCTCCCCGACAAGGCGGGACACGCCCTTGCCTTCCGACCCGATCACCAGGCACACCGGCTCGATCGCGGCCTCGAAATCGTGCATGGACACCGACGCCTCACCGTCGAGCACGGCGATCAGCACGCCTGCCTTCTGGTAGCCCTGCAGCGTCCGGGTGAGGTTGGTGCAGCGCGCGACCGGCAGCCGCGCACCGGCGCCCGCGGCGGCCTTCCACGCCCCCGCGCTCATGCCCGCGGCGCGACGCTCCGGGACGAGCACCCCGTGCCCGCCGAAGGCCTCCGCCGAGCGCAGCACGGCGCCCAGGTTGCGGGGGTCGGTGACCCCGTCCAACGCGACGATCAGCGGGTTCTGCCGGGCCCGCGAGGCCCGGACGAGCAGGTCGTCGGCGTGCGCGTACTCGTACGCGGGGACCTGCAGTGCCAGGCCCTGGTGGTAGGCGTGGGAGGTCAGCCGGTCCAGTTCCTGGCGCGGGGCCTCCATCAGCGGGATGCCGGTCTCCGCGCAGTGCTTGAGCACCGCGCGCACCCGGTCGTCGGTGTCGATGCGTTCGGCGACGTAGAGCGCGATCGCGGGGATCCCGGCCTGCAGCGCCTCGAGGACCGAGTTGCGCCCGACGACGAGCTCGCCGGCGTCCTTGCCCGGACGCCCACCGGTGCCGCGCGCCTTCGTGGCACCCTTCGGTGCGCTCGAGCGAGGCGGACCGCCTTTGCCTGCACCCTTCCCTCCCGGCGCCGCCGCACGGCGGGTGGCCGCCGCAGCCTTGCGGGCCGCGGGGTGCCCGGTGCGCTCGCTCGCCTTGGGAGTGGGTCCCTTGCCGGTCAGGGCTTGAGCGCGCTGCCCGCCGGAGCCGACCGAGGCGCCCTTGCGGCTGTTGCCCGTGCGGGTGGCGCCCTTGCGTTGACTGTTGCCTGCCATCAGGAAGCTTCCTCCGGAGTACCGATCGTCCACCGCGAACCGGCAGCGGTGTCCTCGACGAGGACTCCGGCGTTGCGCAGCCCGTCGCGAATCGCGTCGGCGGCGGCATAGTCCTTACGTTCCCGAGCAGCCTGACGCTGGGTCAGAACGACCTGTACCAAGCGATCCACGACTGCGGTGAGGTCCGCGGCCGAGGTGCTCGCCCACGGTGCGGACAGCGGGTCCAGGCCGAGCACACCGAGCATCGCGCGCAGCTCGGCGGCCTTGGCGGCGACCGTGTCCTTGTCGCCCGCGGCCAGCGCGGTGTTGCCCTCACGAGTGGCCTCGTGCACCGCCGCGAAGGCCGACGGGGTGCCGAGGTCGTCGTTGAGCGCGTCGGCGAACGCGGCCGGCACGGAGCCGATCGCGATCTCTCCGACCAGGTCCGCGGCGTTGCGCAGGAACGTCTCGATGCGTCCGTAGGCCTTGCCCGCCTCGACGAGGGCTTCCTCGGAGTACTCGACCATCGAGCGGTAGTGCGGGGCGGCGAGGAAGTACCGCAGCTCGACCGGACGGAAGCGGCGCACCATCTCCGAGACCAACAGCGAGTTGCCCAGCGACTTGCTCATCTTCTCGCCGCTCATGGTGACCCAGCCGTTGTGCAGCCAGTACGCGGCGAAGTCCTCCCCTGCGGCCTTGGACTGGGCGATCTCGTTCTCGTGGTGCGGGAAGACCAGGTCCAGCCCGCCACCGTGAATGTCGAAGCGGGTGCCGAGGTACTTCCCGGCCATCGCCGAGCACTCCAGGTGCCAACCCGGGCGACCCGGACCCCACGGGGTGTCCCAGGAAGGCTCGCCCGGCTTGACGGACTTCCA
Source organism: uncultured Actinomycetota bacterium (assembly GCA_963703165.1). Lineage (GTDB taxonomy): Bacteria > Actinomycetota > Actinomycetes > Sporichthyales > Sporichthyaceae > JBQTKD01. The sequence continues at coordinate 3,358,478 of OY969798.1, read as the reverse complement.
CAGCGCGAAGTCCCGCGGGTCCCGCTTGTGGGTCTCGACGTCGGTGTCCGCGGCGGCCTGCATCGAGTCCGGCTTCTGCCCCGACAGGGCGCCGTAATCCTTGAAGGCACCGACGGAGAAGTACACGTCGCCGCCGGCCTCGTAGGCCGCGTCATTCGCGATCAGACGGTGCATCAGTTCGATCATCTCGGGCACGTGCCCGGTGGCGCGGGGCTCGATCGTCGGCGGGAGGCAGCCCAGCGCTGCGTAGCCGTCCTGGAACGCGCGTTCGTTACGGGCGGCGACGACCCAGTACGGGACGCCCTCGAGCTCGCCCTTCTGCAGGATCTTGTCGTCGATGTCGGTGACGTTGCGCACGAAGGTGACCGTGTGACCCGTGTGCTCCAACCAGCGCCGCAGGACGTCGAAATTGACCCCGGAACGGATGTGCCCGATGTGTGGCGGAGCCTGCACCGTGGCGCCACAGAGGTAGATCGAGACCTTGCCGGGCTCAGCGGGAACGAAGTCCCGGACAGCACGGGCAGCGGTGTCGTGGAGGCGTAGCGTCACCGGCCAAGCCTAACGGCGGCCGGTGCCTGCTTCCGCCGCCTGCATCGGGCCGCTGCCGACGTCGTCCCGTACACCGTCCCCGGTCCCGGCGATCACGAGGGCGCCGTAGCGGCGTTCGAGCTCCCGCTTGGTCAAGGACGTTCGACCTCGATGTGCCGGCCCCCTGCTCCGGCGATGCTCACAATGTCGTCCGGATCCGAGGTCACGACGATGTCAGCGCGGCGCAACGCTCCTTCGACCACGAATGCGTCGACGACGTCGGCAGTCCCCGCACGTGAGGCCAGCGCTCCAGTGGCCCGAGCGCGGGCGTTGTCCATGACCTCGACGTCACATCCCCGCAGGAGTCGAGCGAGTCGAGCCTGCCGCGAGCCGTCACCACGCCACCCTTGCGCCACCACGGGCGCCGGGACTGTGGGTGTTTCGCCTCGGCTGAGAAGGGCCGCGTGCCGGGCCCACATCCGGCGTTCTCCACGGTCGGCGGCGACGAGCGCACCGGAATCGTAGGTGTGACCCATCAGGCTGGGCGCCGGATCGGCTCACCGGTCCGTTTGGAGCGCGCGGAGGTCTCGGCGACCCAAGCCTCCGCCTCGGCACGTTCAGCCTCGGTGAACGTGCCTTCGTCCGCCTCGTACTCCGCTACCGCCACCAGTCCGTCCCGGACGATGAGTTGCTTGCGAAGCGCCTCGGACACCCATGCGCTGTAGGTCGAGCCGTCTTCACTGGCTGCGGCCTCCACCGCCTTGTCGATCTCGGGAGGCAGCGAGACCGAACGCTTGCGGCGTGTGGCCATGCACCAATAGTAGGACAGCGGTACGACAGTCGTCTTGAGTTGATTCAGGACAGGTCGGGGCAGGGCGGATCATCCAGGATGTCGAGCGCCTCAGCGACGTTGGAGACCTCTACGAAGAGGTCCAACGGCCGAGTGCTCTGTCGGAACGGTTCTGGTGGCAAGTCCGAGGAATACTCCATGCCCCAACGGTCTGCGCGGCACGAAGCGCTTGATTGCAGAATGGTTCTGCAGACTACTTGTGCAGAACTATTCTGCGATCTACCGTCGAGGTATGAGCGATTCCCCCGAGCGTCCCGTCGTCCACCTGGATTCGACGTCGATCCGCGTGCTGGCCCACCCGCTGCGCAGTCGGCTGCTCGGGCAGTTGCGCATGAACGGGCCCGCGACGGCGACGCAGTTGGCGACCCGGCTCGGGACCAACAGCGGGACGACGAGTTACCACCTGCGCAAGCTGGCCGACGTCGGACTCGTGTGCGACGACGCCGACAACGGGGACGGGCGCGACCGGTGGTGGCGGGCCGAGCACGTCATGACCAGCTGGTCGGACGCCGATTTCCGCGACAACCCCGACGACCGCGCCGCCGCGGACTGGCTCATCGGCTATCAGCTACGTACCTGCACCGAGCGCACCCAGGCCTGGCTGGACAACAAGGCGGAGTGGCCGACGGACTGGCTGGAGTCCGACCTCAGCGACTACCGGCTCTACCTGACTGCTGATCAGATGAAGGAACTGTCCGCGAAGCTCCATGCGGTGGTCGAGCCCTACCTGGCGGCGGGCGACGCGGCGAAGGCCGCAGGCTCCCCCGTCGCCGATCCCACGGTCCCGCCGGACGACCCGTCGGTGCTGATGCCCGTCGCCCTGATGCTGCAGTTGCACCCGGACCTGCGGACCTGACATGACCCTCCACGACGCCGCGCAGGTGCGGCGACGCTTCCTCATGCTGTCCGCGACCAGGTGGTTGCCGACCGGCCTGACCATTCCTGTGCTGATCGTGCTGCTGCAGGAACGTGGGCTGTCGCTGGCCACGATCGGGCTGCTGTCCGGTCTGGGCAGCGCCGTCGTCGCGTTGCTCGAACTCCCGACCGGCGGCTTGGCCGACGCGTTGGGTCGTCGGCCGGTGCTGCTCGTCGCCGGGCTGTTCAGCCTCGTGTCGTTGGCCATCAGTTCCTTCGCGCACAGCGTGGCGTTCTTCGCGCTGGCCTGGGTGATCGAGGGCATCTACCGCGCGTTGGACTCCGGACCGTTGGAGTCCTGGTACGTCGACTCGGCCCTGGCCGCCGACCCGGACGCGGACATCGAAACGACGCTGTCCGCCCAGAGCACCGTGCTGTCGATCGCCATCGCGGGCGGCGCACTGGTCGGCGGAGGGCTCGCACTCATTCCCGCGCCCGCCCTGCCCGCCCTCGCGCTGCCGATCCTCGTCGCGACCGTGCTGCGGGTCGTCGACCTGGCCGCGATGTGGCGCCTGCTCGACGAACGCCGACCGCCCGCGGCCGCGCCCGACCGTACGGAAATTGCACTCTCGGGGAATCAGAACCCGGACGAACCCGGACAAACCGACGGTTCGGCCGTACGGAAATTGCACTCTCGGGGAAGTTCCGGGCGCGGGAGGATTCGGGCGGCGGTGCGGGCTGTGGGGAGCAGCGGGCGGACTGTCCGTGAGGCCACCGCGCTGCTGCGGACCAGCCACGCCCTGCTCGCGTTGGTCGTCATCGAGTGCCTCTGGGGTGCGGGGATGACCGGCGTGGAGATCCTCAGCGGGCCGCGGATGGTCGAGTTGCTCGGCGACACCGACCACGGCGTCGCCGCCTACGCCCTTACGGCCGCGGTCGCGTGGAGCATCAGCGGAGCCGGCGCGGCTGCAGCACCGTGGGTCGCGCGGCGCACCGGGTCCTGGGTGAACGCCGCCATCGTCGCTCGCATCGCGCAGGGTCTCGGAGTGCTGCTGGCCGTCGTCATCGCGGGCCCCGTCGGTCTCGTCCTCGGGTACTCCGGGTTCTACCTCGTGCACGGTGCCGCCAACGTCGCGCACTACGGCCTGGTGCACCGCCACGTCGGGCCCGAGCACCGCTCGACGATGGTCAGCCTCAACAGCCTTACCTCGCGCGTCGGCGGCGTCATCGCGGCACCGGTCCTCGGCGCTTTGGCTGCAGGGCAGGGACTTCCGGCCGCGTTCGCCCTCGCGGCGGTCCTGCTCGTCCTGCCCGCGCCGCTCTACCTCCTCGCCCGCCCACTACGGGCGTCCGGGCCCCCCTACGAAGCGCATGGAAAGGGCGTTGAGCCGCCCGAAGTGGCGGGACACGTAACCCACGCCGCGGCTACGGGTGGCGGGGCGCCCTAACGAAGGGCCCGGAAGGGGCGCTGGGCCGCCCGAAGTGCGAACCCGACGGCGGCGAGCGCGGCAAGAGCGAGCCCGACCAACACACCCCCGGACGTGCGGTCCGTCGACGGGACGAGCGAGACCTTTCGTTCCTCACCAGGGTCGAACCCGGCCTGGGAGAGCACGACCAACCGCTCCGTCGCCGCGAGTCGGAGGTCGTCGATCACCAGCGACCGACCGGCGACGGTGGCCACGCTCATCCGGGTGCCGCCCCAGAGGACCGCACTCTCCCCGGACACGGCCATGCCGTCCGCCGGTTCGGTCGGCTCCCGAGACAGCAGACGCAGGTCGGGATCGAGGCGCACCATTTCCCCTGCCCGGTAAGGCATTCCGGGGCCGAACTGATAGCTCAGGCGCACCAGCACAGCCCCGGAGGCGGTACGAGTCAAACCGCCGACGTAGGTCGGAGCGACCCAACGGGCGCCGACCTTCCCGGTCCGCCGGTCGAAGCGCACGACCTCGAAAGCGGCGTACGGGCGATCCTCGCCGGTGCTGCCCACCGTGGCGCCGATGACCGTCTGCCCGTCCTCGGATTCCAGGACGTTGCGAATGGTCGTCCCCGGCTCCAGCTCGTGCCGGTCGAGACGCGGGTCACCCGGTGGGTAGCGGACGACCGTGTCGCCCTCGAGCCGCAGGGTGTCGCCGGCGCGGAAGACCCTCTCCAGCACAAGCGGTTCCGTGCGGACGGTCGATCCGTTCACCGTCAGGCGCACGTAGCGGTCGTCACCGTCCTGACCCAGAGTCATGCGCACGTCGTCGCCGTCGGCGTCGGCGCACGTCAACCCGCCTGCCTCGAACTCGCTGGTGGACTTCACCGGGACCGTTCGGCGCAGACGCAGATCGGCCACGTCGTAGACCGCGACCCCCAACGGAAGACTGAAGGTCACGAACCGCCGCCCGCCGGGACACAGGTCGATCGCGTCGGGAGCGCCCCGCGCCCCGCGCGCCACGACAGCCCCGCGCCGGTCCAGCGTCACAAGCCCGTAGGTGCCGTAGTTCCCGGCCGCAAGAACCACGGGCGGCTCGCCGGAGAGCGGTGCCCGACGCTCGGGAAACTTCGCGAGCACCTGCTCCAGCCGCACTCCCCCGCAGCCGGCTACGGACCATCCGTCGTCGGGCCGCAGGGCCACCGCGATGAGCCGACCCGGATGTGCGACGACGTAGGCGCACTCGTCCTCGACCGTTCCACGCACCCGCGCGGGCAGGTCGTGCCCGAGGGCGTCCTCCACCGCGAACACCGCGTTGGCCGTCGCCCCGTCGTCCACCCGGGTCACGAGAGCGACGGCCCCACCGCGCGCCAACTCCTCATCCATCGACGCCCCGCACCCGCACGCCCGCGCCGGACCGGCGACCACCGGCAGCGCGAGAAACGCTGCCAGCACTGCCCCGACCGCCAGTGACCGGCGACTCACCGTGCCAGCCGAATCTGACGAACACTCAGCACACTGGTGGTGAGTGCGAGTACGGCCATGCCGAGCAGGATCGCGACCGCCGGGTCGTCGGTGGACTCCCCGCCTTCAGCGGTCACGAACTCGGTGACGGGCCCGCGTTCCCGGGGGTCAGCAGCGGAGGCGCCCGGAATGGCGACGACCTGAGCGGTCGCGACGAGCCGCAGTTCGGGGCTCTCCTCGAACGCGCCGTCGGCGGTCATGACCCCCAGGCGGGTCCGACCGAAGGTGATGAAGCGATCCCCGACCGGCGCGGCGCCGTAGGCCAAGGGGGCGACGACGTTCGCGACGTCCTTCAATTCGCGGTCGAGGACGAGGATGTGTCCGCGGGTCGACTTCCAACTCCAGCCTTGGTCGAAGCCGGTGCGCACGAGGAGACGGTCGACCCCTTCCCACCGTAGGGACTGGAAAGCCTCGGTCAGCGGGCGGCGAGCAAGGATGTTCCCCGTGCCGACCTCGAGCACCTGCACCTCGGTGCCGACGGGCCCGCTCGCATGGACCGCCACCGTCCGGCCGTCATCCGCCACCGCGAACTCGTAGAACCCGTCCTCGCCGCGGCCGGGGATCAACGTGCTGGCGCGACCGTCTGCGGAGATCTTGGTCAGCTCGCGGTCCTCGCCCCACAGCAGGAGAAATCCGTCGGGGACGGCCTGAGCGTCGCCCTCGCCACCTATGAGCGGCACCGAGACCGGGACACTGGAGACGCGGCGGCCGTCGACGGTCAGCAGCGCAACCGCATCGACCGGAGTTTCCCGACGGTGCGTCAGAACCTGGACAGTCGATCCCTCCTCGTCGGCGCAACGCATTGCCATGGCGTCGTCCTGCCAATCACCGCCGAGACGCACGGTGCGGAGCAGTTGAAGGCCATCGATGTCGTAGACGTTGATCTCCGTGCCGGCTCCGACCGTCTGGCCCCCCGACGCCAAGGTGACCGCGGTCCGGCCTCCCGGGCACAGTGCGAGCTTGTAGGCGTAACGCTCGCTTCGGTTCCAGGTCACCGGCCGACCATTGCGATCCAGCGCGACCAGGTTGGCGCCGCCGAAGTACCCGAGGGCAAGGGCGACGGCAGGCCCCGCGGAGGACACCTTCGGCTCGCCGTCGAAGCGGGCGAGAACGTCACCCACCTGCTCCTCGCCGCAGTGGGGCAGCGTCCACTCGCCGCCTTCACGACCGAACACCACCGCCGCGGTTTGTCCGGTGAATATCGCCGGGCGGCCGTCCATTCCCCCGCTCACTTCGCTGGTGACCGTCGGCGGGAGATCGACGCCGTAGGACCGTTCGACGCGCAACGTCGCCCGGTTGCTGGGATCCGAATCGGTGCGGGTCACGATCGCGATCGCAGAGCCGCGAGCCAGATCTTCATCGAACCCCGGGCGGCCGCACGACGCGCTCGCAGACCCGGCGAGGACCGGCAAGGCCGCCCCCTCGACGGTCAGCGCCGCAAGCACGCGCGCCGCCGCTCTCACCCTGGTCATCGCCGTACCCTCGCCACAGCAGCGCCGGCAGCACCGGCGAGCGCCAACAGACCCAACCCTCCGGCAACACCGATAGAGGTTCGGTCGGTGGAGGGCTCGGCGAAGATCCGCGGTAGTCCGTCGGGGGGATCCGCTGCGAGGTCCCCGTTCGTCAGCCCGACCAGTGACTCCGTCCCCGACAGCCGCAACTCCGAAGGCCACGCGACAGACCCGCCCGGCGCCGAGCGGCTGAGCGGAGCACCGCCCCAGAACACTGCCTGCTCGCCGAGGGCGCCAATCCGGGCGCCCGCGGAACCGGGCAGCGCGCCGACCTCTCGCATCGACCGGTCCAACTGCACGACGCGGCCGAGGTCCTGCGGTTGGCCGCTCCCGTCGGCATAGCCGACCCGGGCCAGCAGCACGCCCGACGACGTCCACGCCAAGCCGTCCAGGATGGCCGGCGACGGCCAGCGACCGAGGAGCTCACCGGTCAGGAGGTCGAACGTGACGATCTGCACCGGCACCCGGACTCCCGTAGCCCGGTCGAAGCTGCCCTCGGTCGTTCCCGCCACGGTGCGCCCGTCGGGGGCGACAGTCAGCCCGTGCAGTCGGCCGAGCAGTCCGACTTTCGGGAACCTCCGCAGGTTGGCGTCCCGATCGACGTGCAACGGCCCTTCGGGCCGGTAGACGAGGAACCCGCCCGGCACGACGACGGCGTTGGACACGTCCGCCAGCGGCACCGGTACAGAGGTATCCGTCGGTCCGCCGTAGGTGATCAGCCGCGGGCCTTCGTCGTAGCCGCCGGGCGCGAGTCTCTGGCTGAACGTGCCCTCGGGATCGAGGCACCGCAGGGGGCCTTCTCCGGTCGGGTGGATGGAGGCACTCCGGCGCAAGTGTCAGGTCGAGGTCGTAGACCGCGTACTCGTAGTCGTAATCGGGGTACCCAGGACCGCCGCTCCCGACGGTGACGACGGTGCGCCCACCCGGGCACGCCGCGATCGCGGCGGGGCGTAGGTGCCGGCACGTCGGTGCCAAGCGACCGCTCGCCCGGCCGCGTCGAGTGCCACCAGGCGGCTGTCGCCGTAATGCCCGCTCGCCACGGCGACCACGGGCCCGGGGGTGGGTGTCGTCGGCTCATCCGGCTTGTTCCAGGGCGACCCGATCCACCGCCACTCGGGCTGGGTGCTCAACACCAAGGCCACCGAACTACCGGGCGGCACGGATCGCGTGCAGTCGATGCGCACGACGTCGCCCGGCTTTGGGGTCTGGATTCCCACGGTCTCCTCGACCCGGAAGCTCTCGCCCGTGGAGCCGGCGGGTTCGACGCGCGTCACGATCACGCTCGCGACTCCCCCCATGGGGGTGCGCTTGAACTTCACCTCGGGGAAGCGACAGTCGACCGCACCGGCCTCGGTCAGGGGCAACCCGAGGACAGCGGTCAGCGCAAGGCCGAACGCGAGCAATCCTCGATGACCCATCGGGACATGGTGCGTCCGATTTGCCGCGAATGGGAGCTCAATCAGGCAACTTCCGCCCGCGAGTGGGGCTATCGGGGCGCCGGGATACCCCCACACGCCGGCAGAAGACGCACGCCAGGCCCGCCGCACAGCCCCGAGCGCGCCGCCCCGCAGGCACTCAACTTGTGCCGGCGAGTGGGGCTATCGAGGCGCTGGGATACCCCTACACGCCGGCAGAAGACGCAACCTGGGCGCCGCGCAGCGCCGCGGCGTAGCGCGCGAGGACGAGCTCCACCAGCGCGGGGTGCGGGCCGATCGGGGCGGAGACTACGTCGGCGCCGCAGTTCGCGACCTCGTCGGCGAAGCGGCCGGGCCAAAGGAGGTAGCTGGCCACCGACACCCGGGCGTGCCCGTGCAGGCGCAGGTTCGCGACGGTCTGGGTCACGGCGGGCCGGGCTGAGGTGTTGTACGCGGCGTGGACCTCGCGGCCCAGGCGGGCAGCCAACAGAGCGGCCATGCGCTCCGCGCCGTCGGCCGAGCGCGGGTCCGACGATCCCGCAGCGGCGAGCACCACCGGGTGCGAAGCGAAAGCACCCTCTGCGCACCGCAGCCGATAGGCCAGTGCCTCGGCGAGCAACTCGTCCGGCCCGAGCGCCCCGGCGCACACCGCGTCAGGGCGGTGGAAGGCCGAGACCCCGGCGACGTCGTGCGCGATGTGGTAGCCGTTGCCGAGCAGCAGCGGCACCACGGCGACCGACCCCGCGCAGGACGCGAGCACGTCCGGCAGCGACGGAGCAGCCAATTCGATGTAGGCCTCACGGACAGTCAGATCCGGACGTGCCACACGAACCGCGGAAAGCAACTCACGAGTCGTCTCCTGCGCCGCGGCACGACGGCTTCCGTGCGCGACGGCGATCAGCGTGCTCACGAGTCGACCCGCAACCGGTACCCGCGCTTGACGACGGTCTGCACGTACTGCCCGTCACCCAACGCGGCCCGCAGACGGGTCACGGCCATCTCGACGGCGTGCTCGCTGGCCGCGTCGCCGCTGGGCAACCGCGGCACCAACTGCGCGCGCGACATCACCCGACCGGGCTGCTCGGCGAGGGCCCGCAGCACCGCCATCGGCGCCGGCGGAAGGTCCACCATCCGGGTGTCCAGGAGCACCGCGTGCCCGCGGATCTCCATCCGGGTTCCGTCGACGACCAGGCCGGTCGGGCGACGTCTCGGCAGTTCCTCGGCGATCACCCGCACCAGCGCCCCGAGGCGCGGACGGTCCGGCTGCAACGACCGAACACCCAGTGCCTCCAAGGGTTCCGCGGTCACCATGCCCACGCACGCCGGGATCACGTCGCCCCGGAACGCCGCCACGACGGCGTCGCGGCGACCCACCCGGGCCGCGGTGTCCAACAGCGAGGCCACCGCGGGTTTGCTGGTGAACGCGACGGCGTCCACGTTGCGCCCCGCGACGAGGTCCACCAGCCGGATCAGCGGAGCGATGTCGTCGGGCGGGCACCACTGATAGATCGGCACCGCCACGACATCAGCGCCGACGGCACGCAGACCGTCGACGAGTTCCGGCTCCGGATCCCCGTGCAACTGCACCGCGATGCGCACCCCACGTACGTCATCGGCCCGCAGATGATCGAGTACCTCACGCAACGACTCCGAAACCGGCGACCACGTCTCGCGCAGCCCGGCAGCGCGGATCGCACCCATGGCCTTCGGGCCGCGGGCCAGAATGTCGGCCCGCCCGAGCACGGTGCGCAAAGCGTCGCCGAGGCCCCACCCGTCGGCGGCCTCCATCCACCCGCGGAAGCCCACCCCCGTGGTGGCGACGACGACAGCCGGCGGATCGGACAGACAGGCCTGCGTGGTGGCGAGCAGTTCGCGGTCGTCGGCCAGCGGACGAACCTGCACGGCAGGCGCGGAAATGACCCGCGCACCGCGGCGTTCCAACAGCCCCGCGAGTTCTTCGCGTCGCCGGCACGCGGTCACCGCGACCGTGAATCCGGTCAGCGGGGATCCCGCCTTCCCCTCGGCGTCTACTTGCGCGGGGACTGCAGCGACCGTGGGAAGCGTCGACTCGCTACAGGCGATTGAGCCGAGAGGAGATCGAGCAGCGAGGAAAGAGCTCTCGCTCTTCCGAGGCGATTGAGCCTGTTGACCGCTGGGATCATCGACCGCCGTCATCCGTCCCCCTGACGTGCACGACACCGTCGAGCACCTGTACCTGATACGACGTCAGGTTCTTGCTCGGGTCGTCGATGCACGCTCCCGTACGAAGATCGAACACGTCCTTGTACAGGGGCGAGGCGACGGTCGGGATCTGCCCGCGGCTGCCGACGATGCCCCGGGCCATCACCGAGGCACCACTGCGCGGGTCGAGGTTGGAGACCGCGTAGATCACGCCGTCGTGGGTGCGGAACACGGCCACGGCGTCCTGACCGACCAGTGCGGGCACGCCGACCTCGACCGGAAGGTCCGAGTCGGCGATGATGCGGACCCAGCCGAGACGTTCGATGACAGCAGTAGTCATGACACACCCACTCGTAGCGTCGGTCCGGCGATGACGTGGAAGTCCCCCACCTCGCCGGGTTTGGTCGGTCGGATCTGGCCCCGCTCATCGACGAAGGTGATCGTCGGGTCGGGTACGTCGGGTGCGTTCACGAAGGACACGAAGCGCTTGAGCTTCTCCGGGTCGGCGATGGTCTCGGCCCACTCGTCGGCGTAGGTGGCCACGTGCCGAGCCATCTCCGCGTCGAGTTCCGCGCAGATCCCGAGGGAGTCCTCGACGATGACCTCGCGCAGGTAATCGATCCCGCCGTCGAGTGCCTCCAGCCACGGCGCGGTGCGCTGCAGCCGGTCGGCGGTGCGGATGTAGAACATCAGGAAGCGGTCGATGTAGCGGAACAGCGTCTCGTCGTCGATGTCGCGAGCCAGCTCGATCGCGTGCCTGGGGGTCGCGCCACCGTTGCCGCCGAGGTAGAGGTTCCAGCCCTTCTCGGTGGCGATGATCCCGAAGTCCTTGCCGCGGGCCTCGGCGCACTCACGGGCGCAGCCGGAGACCCCGGACTTCAGCTTGTGCGGCGCACGCAGGCCCCGGTAGCGCAGCTCCAACGCGATCGCCATGCCGACGGAGTCCTGCACACCGAAGCGGCACCACGTCTCCCCGACGCAGGACTTTACGGTGCGCAACGACTTGCCGTAGGCGTGCCCGGACTCGAAGCCGGCGTCGACGAGGCGCTGCCAGATCAGCGGCAACTGCTCGGCGCGGGCACCGAACAGGTCGATGCGCTGCCCCCCGGTGATCTTCGTGTAGAGCCCGAAGTCCTTGGCCACCTCGCCGATCACGATCAGGCCCTCGGGGGTGATCTCGCCGCCGGGGATGCGCGGCACGACGGAGTAGGTGCCGTTGCGTTGCATGTTCGCGAGCAGGTGGTCGTTGGTGTCCTGCATCCCGCCGCGCTCACCGGCAAGCACGTGCTCGTTGTGCTGGCTCGCGAAGATGGAGGCCAACGCGGGCTTGCAGATCTCGCAACCACGCCCGGCGCCGTGCGAGGCGAGGATCGCACCGAAGGTGCGGGTCCCGGTCACCTTGACGATGTCGAACAGTTCCGCGCGGCTGTAGGCGAAGTGCTCGCAGATCGCCTTGCTGACGGTGACGCCGGCCTTCTGCAGTTCGTGGTCGAGCAGGGTCTTCAGCAGCGGGACGCAGGACCCGCAACCGGTCCCGGCCTTGGTGCATCCCTTGATCTCCCCGACCGTGGTGCATCCACCGGAGGCGACGGAGTGCACGATCGCGCCCTTGGAGACGTTCTCGCACGAGCAGATCGTGGCCTCGTCCGGAAGCGCCACCGGCCCCACACCGGCGGGCGCTCCCGAACGTGGCGGGAGGATCAGTTCCTGGGGGTCCGGCGGCAGTTCGATCCGCGAGGTCACCAGCGGACGTAGCGACAGGTAGCTCGACGCGTCCCCGACGAGGATCCCGCCGAGCAGATACTTGCCGTCGCCGGTGACGACGATCTTCTTGTAGACCCCGCCGAGCGGGTCGGAGTACGCCAGCTCGAGCGACCCCGGTGTCGTCGCGAACGCGTCACCGAAGCTGGCGACGTCGACGCCGAGGAGCTTGAGCTTCGTGGACATGTCCGCACCGGTGAAGCGAGCCCGCGCCGCCGGCCAGGCATTCCGCGACCGTCTCGGCCTGCGCGTAGCCCGGGGCGACGAGGCCGTAACACAGGCCCCCGGCGCAGGCGACCTCGCCGATCGCCCAGATCGCCGGGTCCGCGGTACGGCAGGACTCGTCGACGACGACACCGCCGCGCGGGCCGATCTCCAGCCCGGCGCTGCGTGCGATCTCGTCGCGCGGACGGATGCCGGCGGAGAACACCAGCACGCCGATGTCCAACGGGTCGGCGTCCTTGAGCAGCAGTTGTGCGACCTTGCCGCGTTCGTCGGCGACGATCGCCTCGGTGCTCGCGCCCAGGTGCAAGGTCACCCCGAGCGACTCGATGTGGCGGGCGAGCATCGCCCCGCCGGCAGTGTCGACCTGAAGGGGCATCAGACGCGGCGCCATCTCGACGACGTGCGTCTTCAGGCCCAGGTTCAGCAGGGCGTTCGCGGCCTCCAGGCCGAGCAGGCCACCGCCGATGACGGCGCCGACGGTCGTGTCCGCGGCGGCCTTCTGGATGGCCTCGAGGTCCTCGATCGTGCGGTACACAAAGACGTTCTCGGCCTCGCGTCCCGGCACCGGCGGCACGAAGGGGTAGGACCCGGTGGCCAGCACCAGTGCGTCGTAGCGGACGACCCGGCCGTCGACCAGCGTGACGGTGCGGGCCTCGCGGTCCATGGAGACGACCTGCGCGCGCAGTTCCAGCACCACGGAGGGGTCCGGGTAGTGCCCGTCGGGCAGCAGCGACAGGTCCTCCGCGGTGCTGCCCGCGAAGTAGGAGGACAGCCCGACACGGTCGTACGCGGGGCGCGACTCCTCGCCGAGCACCGTGATGTCCCAGTCCGCCGCGAGCCCACGGTCGAGGGCGGCCACCACGAACTTGTGCCCGACCATGCCGTGGCCCACGACGACCAATGACCGGCGGCCGGTTGTCACAGTGGGCGCTCCTTGCAGGGGTCAGGCGGACGGGCGGGTCCGACCTGACTGAACCTAGGAGCGCGTCGTTTCTCGCCGGTTACTCAGCCGTTTAACGCGGAGGGTTTGTGAAAGACGCAGTTCACACACCCCGCGAGGGCCTTCAGCGGCATCGAAACAGCCCCTCACCTGCAACGACGTGCTCCGACCCGCAGTCGATCCGGTCCCGCAGCCGGTGACTGGCATGTTTCGTGACCCGCACGTCTGACGTCGAAACGTGTCAGTGGCTCCGAATGACCCCGAGCGGCACCGGAATCATGAAACGCGGCCGTCACGTGACGAGTCCTACCGGCCTATCCGGTTCACCTGAAACGCGGCCCTCGGCTGGGTAGCGTCGCAACCGTGCGATGCCGTCGGTCGACCGTCGCGGCTCTCGCCGTGGCTCTGTCCCTGGGCCTCGGCGCCTGTGGGTCGGACGACCCGCCCACCGTGGCGCAGGCGGAACTGGCCGCTCCGAATCCCTCGCCGTCGACACAGCCACCCCATCGGTCCGAGGTCGTGCGCCTCATCGCCGAGGTGCGCCCCGCCCTGCTGAAGGTGATCGACCAGGAGCAGGTGCTGCCCCGCGCCATCGCCGCATGCCGGACGGCACGCAGTGGCAAAGTCCCCGACGCCGCCGCCGTCCAGCGCGCCTTCGCGGGGCCCCGGGTGCCCACCCTCACCGACAAGCAGGCCCGCACGATCATGACCGGGCTGCGAAAGCACCTGTGCGCGGAGTTGCCGAAGGACGGCGCGGAGACCACCACGCCACCGGTGCGCTGACGCTCCGTCAGTGACCCCAGATCGGCACGAGCAGGGCCGTCGCGACGGCCGCGATGCCCTCGCCCCGGCCGGTGAGACCGAGCCCGTCGGCGGTGGTCGCGCTGACCGAGACGGGCCCGCCGGCGGCTGCCGAGAGGGCGGCCTCGGCCTCCTCCCTGCGCGGCCCGAGCTTCGGGCTGTTGCCGATGACCTGGATGGCGATGTTGCCGACGTCGAAGCCGGCGGCGCGCACCCGCGTCGCGGCCTCGGTCAGCAGGGCGACGCCCGAGGCGCCGGCCCACTGCGGGTCCGAGGTGCCGAACTGGGCACCGAGGTCACCGAGGCCCGCGGCGGAGAACAGGGCGTCGCAGGCGGCGTGCGCGGCGGCGTCGCCGTCGGAGTGCCCGGACAGCGCGCGCTCCCCCGGCCAGCGCAGCCCGGCCAGGGCCAGGTCGAGGCCGGGCTCGGTGGCGAAGGCGTGCACATCGACGCCGATCCCGACGCGGGGCAGGTCCGCCTTCATCGTCGGCTCGCGGCGCGGAAGGAGGCGAGGAGGGCCTCGGCGAGGATCAGGTCGATCGGGCGGGTCACTTTGAAGGCCTCCGGGCTGCCTGGGACGGTCTGCACGGTCAGGCCCAGCGCCTCGACGAGCGCGGCGTCGTCGGTGGCGTCGGCGGTGGCGACGCGGTGCGCCTCCTCCAGGACGGGCCGGGAGAAGCCCTGCGGGGTCTGCACGGCGCGCAGGACCGAGCGGTCCGGGGTGCGCACGACGGCGTCGTCGGCGACCTCCTTGACGGTGTCGGACAACGGCAGCACCGGGATCACCGCGGCGGCGCCCTGCCGGACGGCCGCGGCGACCGCGTCGACGAGCTCCACGGGGACCAAAGGCCGGGCTGCGTCGTGCACGAGGACGACGTCGACGTCGGGCGGCAGGCTCGCCACCGCCAGGCGGACGGACTCCTGGCGGCTCTCCCCTCCCGCGACGACGTTCACCTCGGCGTGCAGGTCCTGATCGGCGAGCAGGGCCTCCACGGCAGCTACTTCCTCCGGTGGGGCGGCGACGACGACGACGTCGATCGACCGCGCCCGGGCCAGCGCCCGGACGGCGTGCACGAGGATCGGCACCCCACCGATCTCCCGCAGGGCCTTGGGCGCACCGGGACCGAGGCGTTCACCACGCCCCGCGGCAGGCACCACAGCAGCCGTCCGCGTCACCGTTGCCTCCCTAGCCCTCGCCAGGCATGTCAGCCCGAGCCACAGCATGTCAGCCGGTACTCGGGCTGACATGGTGCTGTGGGGGACGACGTCCCTCGACAGGTCGGACCGCCGGGCGCCTGTCAGCCCGTGCAGCACCATGTCAGCCGGTACTCGGGCTGACATGGTGCTGTAAGGGACGACGTCCCTTACAGAGTCACCCGGTCAAACGCGAAGGCGAGGCCCCGCGACGCGGGTACCTCGCCTTACGTGTGGAGCGGCTTAGCTTGCGAGAACCTCGTCGAGGATGGCTTCTGCCTTGTCCTCGTTGGTGTTCTCGGCCAACGCAAGTTCGCTGACCAGGATCTGACGTGCCTTGGCGAGCATGCGCTTCTCGCCCGCGGACAGGCCACGGTCGCGCTCACGACGCCACAGATCACGGACAACTTCGGCAACCTTGATGACATCGCCAGAAGCGAGCTTCTCGAGGTTGGCCTTGTAACGGCGCGACCAGTTGGTCGGCTCTTCAGTGTGCGGAGCTCGCAAAACCTCGAAGACGCGGTCCAAGCCCTCTTGTCCGACTACGTCGCGAACGCCGACAAGGTCGACATTGTCCGCGGGTACACGAACGGTAAGGTCGCCTTGAGCGACCTTGAGAACTAGATACTGCCGATCGATACCCTTGATGCTTCGAGTTTCGATCGCTTCGATGAGCGCGGCTCCGTGATGCGGATAAACAACGGTCTCGCCGACCTTGAACGCCATGGGTGAAGGTCCCCTTTCTCACCTGGGCTAATAGTAGCACGCCCACTTGGGTGAGCCTTGACGTTTGTGCAGGTCAGGGCATTGCTCACGGTCTTATTGGGGCTTGACAACCAATCGAACGCGGTACTCCTGCAGGTCAGCGCAGGCTGTCTCAGAATTCCTGATTTGGTTCCCGTGACGTGCGCGACCTCGCCACAGGGGTTCGGCGGCGTGCCGGTAGCCTTGCCCCGCTGCATCGCCGTCGGTGTCGACGCAGTACCCCCCGCTTCGCCCATCGCGTGGAGATAGCTGCCGTGAACCGTTCGTTCGCCGCTGGTCTGTTCGCTCTTGTTCTGCTGCCCGGTCTGTCCGCGTGCGGCGCAGGCTTCGAGGCCGAGACCCAACTCGTGGCAGGCGACAACGGGAACGGTGAAGTCAACGGTGTCCTCGCCCGCGCGATGGTGCTCGTGAAGGGGAAGCAGTCGCCCGCCGCGGCCCTGGCCGGTTCGTTGATCAACCGCAGCAACAAGGCCGACGTGCTCACCACTGTGACGCTGACCGATCACACTCCCGGCTCCGCGCCGGTGACGATCAGCCCGAATCTCCCTTTGGCGGCGGGTGCGCTGATCCCGCTGGGCACCGGGGACTTCAAGCCGCTGAGCATCCCCAATGCCCAGGCGCTGAAGGTCGGCAACTTCGCGGACCTGGTGCTGACCTTCCGCGAGGCCGGGCCGTTGAGACTGCAGGTCGAGACGAAGGACCGCACGTACTACTACGAGGACGTGACCCCGGAGGGCGCTGCCCCGCCGGAGCTGGCGAAGGAGACGTCGAAGGCGACGGTCAAGCCCGGGGTGACCCCGAAGCCGGCCGTGACGCCCAAGGTTCCCATCACGCCGAAGGTGACCGTCACCCCGAAGGCACCTCAACCCGCCGAGTAGCAAGCGCTGCGGGATGACGTCCCGTAGCGGCATGTGTCAGCCCGCAGCAGGGCTGACAAGCAGCGCTGCGGGCTGACAGGCGCCCGATCAGGGCTCGAACTTGTACCCCAGCCCACGCACGGTGACCAGGAACCGCGGCGCCGTGGGGTCGGGCTCGATCTTGGCGCGCAGGCGCTTCACGTGGACGTCGAGGGTCTTGGTGTCCCCGACGTAGTCCGCGCCCCAGATCCGGTCGATCAGCTGCATCCGGGTCAGCACGCGGCCCGCGTTGCGCAGCAGGAGCTCCAGCAGCTCGAACTCCTTCAGCGGCAGCGCGATGGCCTTGCCGTCGACGGTCACCACGTGCCGCTCGACGTCCATCCGGACCGGCCCGGCCTCCAGGGCCGCGTCGATCTCGTCCTCGAGCTCGCCGCCGCGTCGCAGCACGGCCCGGATGCGGGCGAGCAGCTCACGGTGGCTGAAGGGCTTGGTCACGTAGTCGTCGGCACCGATCTCCAGGCCGACGACCTTGTCGATCTCGCTGTCCTTCGCGGTCAGCATGATCACCGGCACGTTGGACTTCAGCCGAAGCTGACGGCAGACCTCCGTGCCCGGCAGTCCGGGGAGCATCAGGTCGAGCAGCACCAGATCGGCACCGCTGCGGTCGAACTCGTCGAGGGCGTCGGGGCCGGTGCCGGCAACGGCGACCTCGAAGCCTTCCTTGCGGAGCATGTACGAGAGTGCGTCGGAGAAAGACTCTTCGTCTTCCACAACGAGCAAACGAGTCACGGCCACCTCTGTTCCAGGGATCCCGGGCGTCCCCCGGGAGCAGGTTCGACAAATCCGTGGTGGGGCATCGCGACGGACTCCAGTGTCCGTCGCACGGCAGGGGAATTCACGGAGAGCAGGGGCAGGCGCAGGCTGAAGGTCGCCCCGCTACCTTCCTTGCTCTGCACCCGGACGTCGCCGCCGTGGTTGCGGGCGACGTGCTTGACGATCGACAGCCCCAGGCCCGTGCCGCCGGTGATCCGGGACCGGGCAGGGTCGACGCGGTAGAAGCGTTCGAAGATGCGCTCCTGTTCATCGCGCGGGATGCCGATGCCTTGATCGATGACCTCGATCTCGGCCAGACCACCGGAGCGGCGCACCTTGATCTGCACCTTCGTGCCGTCCGGGGAGTAGTTCACGGCGTTCTCGACCAGATTGCCCAGGGCCATGGTCACCTGGGCCTGGCTGCCGAACACCCGCAACCCGTGGTCGCCGTCGACGCCCACCTCGATCTCGCGGGCGGAGGCCAGCTCACGGGTGCGGTCGATCGTCGCGGCGACGACGTCGTCGAGGGAGACCTCCTCGGGCTCCTTCAACGGGTCGTCACTTTCCAACCGGGACAGGTCGATGAGCTCCTGCACGAGCTGGGACAGCCGCTGCGATTCGTGCTGCATGCGCCCGGCGAACCGTTCAACGGCGGCGGGGTCGTGCGAGCCGTGCTGCACGGCCTCGGCCAGCAACCGCAGGGCGCCGACGGGGGTCTTGAGTTCGTGGGAGACGTTCGCGACGAAGTCCCGGCGGATCGCGTCCAGGCGCTTGGTGTCGGTCTGGTCCTCGATGAGCACCAGAACGTGCTCGGTGCCCAGCGGCGCGACCCGCACGCTCACCGGGAGCACCGCGCCGCCGACGGGACCGCGCGGGAGGTCCAGCTCGACCTGGCGGATCCGCCCGTCGCGCCGCACCGCGGCGACCAGCTGCATGAGGTCATTGGCCACCAGACTCTGCGCGCGGACGATGCCGAACGCGTAGGCGGCGGGGCTGGCCTTGACCACCTTGTCGGTCTCGTCCAGCACGATCGCCAGGGACCGCAGGACCACCAGGACCTGCCCGACGCCTGGCGAAAGACCGTGCGCCGGCTCTTCGGCCTCGCCGAGTTCGCCGTGGATCTCGCGCTGACTCATCCGATAGGAAAGCCGCGCCCCGAGCCCGACCAGCAGGCCGAGTGCGACGCCCAGTGCCAGCGAGAGGTCCACTGCGACGATCGTAGGTCGCCGCGACACCCTCCGTAAGCCGCTCAAGGCCCTTGAGCAGCACGGACGGGAACTGTTCACCTGTCGGTCCGGACCCGTTCACCCAGTCACGGGACGCTGCTGAGGCCGCATGCCGATCATGAGGTCCGTATCCGGCTGCACCCACGCCGATCGAGGAGCACAGGTATGCGCAACGCTTTCCGCGGCGAACTGGCGGCCATCGGGGATGGCCTCGTCGAGATGACCCAACTGGTCGGCTTCGCCATGGCCCGCGCCACGACCTCCTTGCTGGAGGGCGACACCGACCTGGCCGAGAGCGTCATCGAGCACGACCGGCAGATCGACAAGCGCCGCGACGAACTCGACGAGAAGATCGTCGACCTGCTGGCCCGTCAGCAGCCGATCGTGGCCACCGACCTGCGCGTGCTGGTCACCAGCCTGCGCATGGTCGACGACCTGGAGCGCATGGGCGACCTCGCGCTGCACGTGGCGAAGGTGGCCAAGATGCGCGCCCCACGCCCGGCGGTGCCTGTCGAGCTGATCTCCACGATCCTGGAGATGAACTACGTCGCGCAGCTGCTGGTCACCAAGGCCGGTGAGGTCATCGCCTCGCGCAACGTCGCCGCGGCGATGGAGCTCGACCGCACCGACGACCAGATGGACAAGCTGCACGAGAAGGTCTTCCGGATGCTGCTCTCGCCGGAATGGACGCATGGCGTCGAGACGGCCGTCGACACGACGCTGCTGTCGCGCTACTACGAACGTTTCGCCGACCACGCCGTCTCCGTGGCGCACCGCGTGGTGTACCTGGCGACGGGCGTGTGGCCGGACGAGCTCGACCCGCAGGACATCGCGGAGTTCGAGCAGGAGTAACCCCTAGCGCCCCTGGGCGGCGACCTTCGCCGCAGCCTCGGCGGCCGCCTTGGGGTCCAGGTACTCGCCACCCGGCTTGAGCGGGCGGAAGTTCGCGTCGAGACGGTAGAGCAGCGGAATGCCCGTCGGGATGTTCAGGCCGACGATGTCGTCCTCGCTCATCCCGTCGAGGTGCTTGACCAACGCGCGCAGTGAATTACCGTGCGCGACGACGAGCACCACCCCGCCGGTGCGCAGGTCCGGCACGATCGCGTCGTACCAGTACGGCAGCAGGCGGTCCACGACGTCGGCCAGGCACTCGTTGCGGGGGACGATCTCGTCGGGCAGGTCGGCATAGCGCGCGTCGCCGACCTGGGAGTACTGGTCGTCGTCCGGCATCGGCGGCGGCGGGGTGTCGTAGGACCGGCGCCAGAGCATGAACTGCTCCTCGCCGAACTCCGCGAGGGTCGCCTTCTTGTCCTTGCCCTGCAGCGCGCCGTAGTGCCGCTCGTTCAGGCGCCAGTGCCGGCGCACCGGGATCCAGTGCCGGTCCGCGGCGTGCAGCGCGAGCTCACCGGTGCGGATGGCGCGGCGCAGCAGCGAGGTATGCACGATGTCGGGCAGCAGGTCCTGCTCGGCCAGCAACCGACCCCCGTGCGCGGCCTCCGCCTCGCCCTGGGCGTTGATGTCGACGTCGACCCACCCGGTGAACAGGTTCTTGGCGTTCCACTCGGAGTGGCCGTGGCGCAGCAGAAGGAGCCGATAGGCGGTGTCGGTCATGGCTCAAGGGTAGGACCGCAGGCTGAGTGCTCTGCCCGGACCCACCGCTGTCCCGCCGAGGCGCACCTCGAACGACGACGACGGGACGGGGCTCGCACAGGACGCCGGATACTGACTGTCCGTCAGAAAATCTCTCGCGGACCTACCAGGGACCCATGCCGCGCTTGGCCTGCTGGTCCGTCAGATCCGCGACGGCGTAGAAGTCCATGGTCTCGCCACGGCCCGTGCGGCCGCCGTCGACGGTCCAGTCCATGAGCGCATTGAAGAAGACGATGTCCGGCCAGGCCTGCAGCGGGAAGGTCGTGCGTCCGACGCCGGTCAGGTGCCATTCCTTGCCCCGTACGTCCGTGACGTGAAGGTCCTTGCCCGCCGGGTACCAGCCGTCGTGGGTGGTGGTGCCGGTGCCGCCGGTGAGGCCGTAGACCTCGCCGTCCTCCAGGACGTAGCCGTGACAGACCTTCATCGTGTTGGCGCGATCGGCGGGGTCGTAATCGAGCATCACGTGGATCGCGAGGTCCTCACCGAAGTGCGCGTGCAGCCAGGACAGCGAGCTGCGGTGCCGCTCGGGGCGGATGCCCCAGGAGTGGTCCCACGTCGAAACGGTCTCGAACGGGATGGATTCCCCGCGCAGGACCAGCTCGCCGGTGAAGACGCCGGTCTGGTCGAAGTGGCCGTTGTAAGCGTCGCCCCAGGCTTCGCCGGCCAGCGGGTCCATCTCCGGGTCGTGGATGTCCTGCGGGCGCATGAGGGCGCGGTAGTCGAAGCGGACCGAGGTGCCCTCACCGTCGTCGAAGGAGACCTCGTACCGCATGTTCGGTTCGAGGGACCGCACGGACAGCCCGCTGGAGAGCTCGTAGTCGAGCATGTTGAAGTTGTCCGGGATCTTCACGTGGGCCTGGAAGTCCCAGTAGTCGCCCTCCCACACGGCCGTGGCCTTGCGCGAGTTGACCGCGAACATCGTCTGCACCACGCCGAGGTTGGTCCGGAACAGGGCGTAGATGTTGACGAAGTAGTCGGTGCCGGGGATGTCGAAGCCCCAGTAGTTCGTCTCAGCCCAGGCGGGGGTCTTCGACGAGGGGATGTGCCATTGGCCGTCCTGCGGCTTGATCATGGTTCGGCCCTTCGTCGACGAGTCCTGCCGACTCGACGCTCCCAGGTCCGGGCGCGGACGTCATGTGACTCCCGGGACAAAAACGGGCCCTGGGGTTTCCGCACGGCCCGTGGAGGCAGTGCCTCAGCGAACCCCAAGGCCGGTAATTGGCTGGGCCCGAGCGCTCGAGGCGCGCGCGATCGGGATTACCAGGGCCGCCGTCCGGGTTTACTTGATCGCCATCAGGCACATGCCCGGCTTATGCTCCGAAAGAGACGCCGAGCGGGTGACGCTGACTCAGCGGGCTCGCACCGGCACCTCCTGTACTGCATTCCCTCCTGACTCGCACCCGGGAGCCGTGATGATTTCGCTCCGCAGAGTTACCAGGCGATTTGTCGCGGCCGCAGCCCTGACCAGCGTGCTTGCCGCCGCTGCGGTTGGATTCGACGTCCGATCGGCCTCGGCCGCGCCCCCGGCGAGCGCATTCGTGTGCTTCACCTATGCCAACGGCGTGCCCTACACGGGGCCTGTCTACGCCCAGACCCTCGGCTTCAACGGCTGGCAGAGCGTCCCCGCGACCCGCTCGGTGAACGGCTGCACGGACTGGGTGGTCGAGTCCGGATACACGTGGCGGTTCCTGGCCTACGCGCCCAGCTACCAGAGCCTCACCGAGGGTGCCTCGGCCTGGATCCCGATGTATTACCCCGGCCGGTACAACGCCGGCACCTGGGTCGTCAGGTCGAACTGGTTCCCCGGGTACTGGTACTGAGCGCCCGAGGCGTCAGGCTGCCGGTGCCTGCCCGTGGACCGCGGTCACCAGCGCGTCGAGCACGGCCGGGAACATCGGGCCGAAGGCCAGGGCCAAATGGTCGGGGAGGTCCACGATGCATCCGGTGCGTCCGGCCTCGGTCTGGCCGATGCCGGCCACCGAGCGCAGCCCCTCCACGCCACCGACCGACGCCAGGCCTCGGCTCATCAGCAGCAACCGCTGCGGCTGGGCGGCTGCCACTGCCTCGGCGTTGAGGGGGGTCCGTGAGCGCGCGGTGTCGGCGACGTCGGTCCCGTGCAGCGCACGGATCAGTTCGTCGGCGCCGGTCCCGGCCCCGAGCCACATGTAGAGGCCACTCGCACCGCGCAGGTACAGGAACGCCGTCCGTAGCCCCGGCTGCCCATCGGCGGGGGTGAGCGCGTCGATGCGCTGCTGCACGGCGGAGAGCTCGGTCCCGACCCGCTGGGCCAGGCGGTCGCCGAGTTCGGTCAGTCCGAAGACCGCAGCGACCTCGCGGATCTGGTGGCCGATCGCCGCGGCGGCCGGGGGCGTGGCGATGGTGACGACCGGGATGCCGGAGGACCGCAGCTGGTCGATGACCTCGGGGGGCCCGGCGGAGGGGTCGGCGAGCACGAGATCGGGGGCGAGCTCCAACATCTTCTCGGCCGACAGTTCGTGGGCGTTGACGGTGACCTGCGGGAGGTCCGCGAGCTCCGGCAGCAGCGTCACCGCGTCGCGTCCGACGAGGCGATGTCCGAGCCCGAGGGCGTAGACGGTGGTCGCCAGCGTGCCGGAACCGCCGACGGCGAGGATCCGTTCCGCCGACCGGACCTCGACCGGCGCCCCCGTGGCGTCGGTGATGGTGGTGGGCAGAACCGGGGTGGCTTGCTGCGCGATCGGAAGAACCGTCGGAGGCGCGGCGACCGTGGCAGGGCCGGCACACGTCGCGGCCGGTTGTACGGCGGCCACGGGCTGGATGGGTGCAGCGGCGGCAGCGGTCTCGACGGTGTCGGTGGCCCCGCAGGCGGACATGCTCATGGCGAGGGCCACGCACGCGACGGCGCTGATGAGGGCGCGTGCCGTGCCCGAGCTCCCTCGCCTCGCGTCGAGCATGCCCGCTCCTCGAATCGTGGCAGGCCGGGCGAGCAGAAGGACGCCCGCGCAGGTAAGCCTCGCCTAAGGCTCCGAGCAGACACCACGCACACGAGCTGTGTCAAGTTCACGACGAGTTGTCTTGTAAGGGCTTCTTCCACGGCGCCGATTGTTCAGCCGTCCGTGGGACACCGCGGTGCGGTCAGCCTTCGAAGACGGCGAGGGTGATGCCCTCACCCGGCGTCCCGACGATCCCGACCTTGAGTCCGGCAGCCGTGACGGTCTTCCCCGGCTCGAGTGCCTGCTTCTCGCCGCTCACGGAGATCGTCGCCTGCGTCGCGTTCGACTTGAGCAGCTTCACCACGACCCCGTAAGGCTTCAGCGCCTTGTCCCCCGGCGCGGAGAACACCAGCGCGCAACCTTTGGCGCCTGCGCAGGACATGGCCGATCCCTTGCCCACGGACTTGGCCGGGCCGGTCGATGTGCTCGTCCCGCTGGGCGTGCTCGGCTCCGCGGGACTGCTCGACGCAACAGCCTGCGGCGTCGGAGCGTCTGTCCTTGGCCACCGCGATCGATGCCGCGGAGACGCCACCGCCGAGGACGAGAGAGGCCAGCGCGGACAGCAGAAGGGTGCGGTCGAGGGGCGGCATGGACGCTGGTTCGTCGCGACTTCGCTCCCGGACTGGCCGACTCGACGGGCACCATGGTGAGTACCCGTACCGGGACCCAATCGAGCACCCGAGAGGTGGGCGCATGGCGCAACAAGACGTAAAGATCACCCTGCGCCCCGACGAGGACCTTCTCGTCGACCTCGACACCCTCATCGCCGCCGGGGCACCCAACCGCGCAGCCGCGATCCGCGAGGCCGTGCACGTCGCGGCCCGCACCG
This sequence comes from uncultured Actinomycetota bacterium, assembly GCA_963703165.1. GTDB lineage: Bacteria > Actinomycetota > Actinomycetes > Sporichthyales > Sporichthyaceae > JBQTKD01. Next base: position 3,334,167 of record OY969798.1, on the reverse strand, counting down.
TGCGACTCCGACAGGCCGCGGCCGACGCACAACGCCTGCGGGACGACCCGGCCGACCGCGCCGAGATCGCGATCCTCCGCGAGCTGATGGGCGCCGACGATGCGTGGTGACGTCTACTCGCTGAAGCAGGACCGCACGGCGAAAGGCCCTGAGCAGCAAGGTGGGCGGTACGCCATCGTCATGCAGGAGACGAGCTCCTCCACATGTCGACCTGGCTGGTGGTCCCGACGTCCGGCAGTGCCGGCACGGCGCTCTACCGCCCCGAGGTGACAGTCCTCGGCACCACGACGCGAGCGCTCTGCGAACAGATGACGTGCGTCGACCCGGAGATGCGGCTGGACAGGAAGATCGACCAGCTTCCGGCCGGCGAACTGGCCGAGATCGAGAACGCTCTTCGGCTTCTGCTCGCGCTCTAAGACTTGCGGAAGTCCAGCGTGACGACGCTGCCGGGAGTGCCGACGACCTTCACCGTGGCGGTCTTCACGCTCGTCGCCTTGCCCGGCCTGACGGTGTGCTTCGCGCCGTTCACCGAGATGACGACCTGCTTCTCGCTCGCCTCGAGCAGCTTCACCGTCTGCCCGAAGGGCTTCACGGACTGCTTGGTCGGGGTGATGAACACCAACGTGCAGGCCTTCGCGTTCGCGCAGTTCATCGACGCGCTCTCCGGCGGGGCGCCCATGGCCATGCCGGGGATGTTGTCGTAGTCCGTGCGCTGGGCGGGCTCACCCTCGGACTCCGCCAGCGGCGTCGACTCGGCGACGGCCAGCGCCCCGTCGTCCTCGTCCTCGGCGAGGGCGATCCCCATGCCGGTCAGGGCACCGCCGATCGCCAGAGCGCCGACGATGGACAGAACGTAGGGCTTGTTCACGACAGGCATCCTGGGGTTCGAGGCAGGGTGGGGACTTCGATCGTGCACCACGCTCCCACAGGGAAAACGCGGACGTCCGACCGAAACGCGGCACAGGGGCCTCGTTCGGTCGGACGCAGCGAGTTGTTCAGCCTGCAGCCAGCTGAGCGCGGGCCTCGCGCAGGAGCTCGATCGTCTGCTGACGGACGGCGTCGGTGTCGTCGGCCGGGGCCGTGAAGTTGATCCGCACCGCGCGCTTGTTCTCGTCGCCCTCGATGGCGGCCAGCACGTCCATGCCGTACCGGTCGACGCCGACCATCTCGGCCGAGACGGCCTCGAGGCGCCCGAAGGCCTTGCAGTAGTCGAGCACCGCGTCGGCGTGGTCGTCATTCATGTGGGTGATGACCCGCTCGGCGGCGTCCAGCAGCGGGTCGGGCTCGGCGGTGCGGTACTGCTCGGCGGTGACCCAGCTCATCCGACCGAACCCGCCGACGTAGCGGACGTTGTCGACCTCGAGACGCCAGATGTGGAAGTCCTTGAACGCCGAGTAGAAGGCCGTCGGGTGCGCCTCCATGTACCGGTCGAGCACCACCTGGTGCTCGTCGCCCTCGACCTTGCGGCACTCGCCGACGAGCGTGACGCGAGCCAGCGCCAGCAGGTTGTTGCCACCGTCGTGCTCGGCGACCATCAGCGACGCGGCCGGGTTCGCAGCCATGTTGCGGGAGTGCTCGGCGATCTGCGAGAGCAGCAGCAGCGGACGGCCCAGGTCGTCGACGGCATAGCCGACCAGCGAACCGAACGGGAAGCCCGGGCACTCGGTGCTCATCGTGGCCAGCGAACCGAAGGCCTTGGAGGTCATCAGCGTGCGCGACCGCTCGGCGTCGGTGGGTTCGCCGTGCAGGTTCACCGTGGCGCGCAGCGTTGCCGCGGTCTGCGGCTTGGACTCCATCGGGACCCTGTGGCCGCCGTAGTCACTCATGAAATTGCACTCCAAGTCTCTCGAAGGGGCTCACAGCGGGCGCGAGCCGCGATCAGAAGTAGGAGTGTGCCCCGTTTTGCGACGGATTGTCGAGAACCTGGGTTCGGACAGGCAGAACGACGATCTCTCCGGTGCCAGGATGCGCCCAGACCTCGATCGGGTGCTCGTAGACCTGGCTCAGCAATTCCGAGGTCAGCACCCGCCTCGGCGGGCCCACGGCGGCGATACAGCCGCCGGACATGACCGCGATCTCGTCGGAGTAGGCGGCGGCCAATCCGAGGTCGTGCATGACGACGATGACGGCATCCCCGCGCGCTGCCCGCTCCCGGGTCAGCTGCATCAGGGATTCCTGGTGCTTGACGTCGAGGGCGGCGGTCGGCTCGTCGAGCATCAGCAGCGACGGCTCCTGGGACAGCACGCGAGCGAACCCCGTCCGGGCCCGCTCCCCGCCGGACAGGGTGTTGAAGATGCGCGGCGCCAGGCGCAGCACGTCCGCCTCGGCCATCGCCTCGGCGACGACGTAGTCGTCCCAGTCCTCAGCCGGCGTCCCGGCCCAGGGCGCGCGTCCCATCCGGACGACGTCGACGGCGCTGAAGGGGAAGGTGACCTCGATGCGCTGCGACAGCACCCCGCGGCGCACGGCCAGCTCCCGTGCGGTCCAGGAGTTCAACGGGGCACCGTCGATCACGATCTCGCCCTTGGACGGGACGTCCCCGCAAAGAGCCGCCAGCAGCGTGGATTTGCCCGCACCGTTCGGCCCCACGAGCGCCACGACCTGCCCGGCCCGGACCTCGAGGTCGACGGACTTCAGGATGTGATTACCGCTCAGGGTGACTGCCACGCCGTGCGCCGACAGCACGACCTGGCCGGGGATCGTGGCGCCCGGCAGGCGGATCGTGCGCGCGAAGAGGCTCATGGCCCGGCGATCATAAGGACGCCGAGGGCGTTCACGCCAACGCCACGGGGATCAGCCTTTGCCCTGCGGGAAGTACGGCACGGTCCAGCCGACGTAGGTAGCACCCCAGAGACGCTCGGGAGCTGAGGCGTCGACGATGTCGATGCGCCCGGTGCGCAGGATGTCGTTGCTGGCGATCTGGCCGCCGCCGAGGTAGATCGCGACGTGCCCCGGCCGGCGTCCGGTCTTCCAGAACAGCAGGGCGCCCGGGGGCGGGTTACGGTCCTTGCGGAAGCGTTGATGCTCGGCGCCGACGTCGAAGTGGTCGATCGCGTAGGAGACGCCGGAGTTCCGCCAGCCGTAGGCCTGGGCGACGAAATTCAGGCAGAGGTTGAACCAGTTGCGCGACGGGTTGCCGACCTGCGCGCGGGCCCATTCGATGGCCTGCGCGGAGCTGCGCGGATTGGACCGGGCCAGCGTGTCGGCCCAGGCGTCGGCGTAGACGCCGGTATAGGTGCTGCCGAATTGCTCGACCTGGGCGGTGAAGCGGTCGATCGAGCTCATGATGCGCCGCACGTAGCCGCGGGTCTCACGGTAGGGCGGGATGCCCCGGTGCTTCTTCACCGCTCCCCAGCCGGCGTTGTACCCGGCGAGGGCCAGTTCGACGGGATCGCCGGGGATGCCGGAGTTCGTGGCCGTCGTGTAGAGCTCGCACATGTGCCGGGACTGGGCGTCGATCGCGTCCGCCGGGTCGAAGGCGCTCGCACGGCCGTTGCCGTCGACGTCGCGGGCGAAGTACTTCCAGGTGCCGGGCATGAACTGCGCGATGCCCATGGCACCGACGCGGCTCACCACGCGCGGGTTGAAGTTGCTCTCGGCGTCCAGCTGGGCGGCCAACAGCGGCGCGGTGATGGCCGGGCACTCCGCACCGGGTGCCTGGATCAGGGATCGGTACTGCTCCGGGACGGCGTTGCTGACCGACGCGGCGGCCAGGACGGGCCGGGGCAGCACGACGACGCCCATGGCGAGGACGAGCATCAGCGCGGCGGCGCACGCCGTCGCGACAGCCGTGGCAAGCACGCCGCGCATGATCACCCCCCGGTGCGACTCCGGACGGAGTCTGCTCAGCGCACCCACGCTACGGAGCAAGTCACAACAGACTCAACCACCCCAAAGGTCACATAGTTCCCAAGCTTGCGCTTACGCGCTCTGCTCCGAATGGCTTCGTGCGTTCACGACACATTGTCAGCAAGCTGGTGATCATGCTTCACTCATCTTGCTTCTCCGGACCGGTGCGATCGCTCACCTCCACGTCCCCCGTGCGTGCAGGTAGGCAGGCCGCCGGCCACTGCCGACGGCGGCCCGCGGGCACTCCCGTAGCCCGCGGGCCCCGTCGGTCATCGCGAACACGGGCAGGCGAGGTGGCATGTGCCGCGGTCCCACGAGTGCGGCTCTCGTCCTGTGCGCCCTGGCGCTCGCAGCCTGCGGTTCTGATGGAACGTCAGCGGTGGGGCAGGCGGAGGCCGCTCGCCCGGCGGACGGTCCGCGGCCGGGGACAGTCCTCGACATGACCGACGACGTCGTCATCGCCCTGACCGGCGTGGGACAGGAGGAACACCGAGACTGACGCTTCGTCAGTTCGTCGTCATTTCTCGGCCCACAAGGCGTCGATCTCCCGCTGCTTGGCCTCTCTGGAGCGCTGCAGCGCCCCACTGGCCGCGGCCAGTTCCAGCAGTTGCTCGAGCAACAGCACGCGCTCAGTCGGCGTCAGATCGGCAACGGCGCGAGCCTGCGCGTCCGCGGCCCCCGCGAACGTGCCCGCCGCCCACTCGTCCTCAGCCACCCGCTCCTCGGTCCTGCAAGCGCTTCAGAATCACGGGCTGAGCCTAGGCCGACGGTCACGGCACGTTGCTCAGCAGCAGCCCGAACGTTTCCGCGGTTCTGACCGCGACGGCCCAGGACTCAACCCATGGCGGTGAGCGTCAGCGTTGCCGCGTACGTGCCGGGTGCGGTCTCGAGCGGCAGGCGCAGGTCCAGGCCGGCGCCCAGCCTGGCGCTGCCGAGCGCGTGCCCGCCAGGGGCTTGACCGAGGACCCTGGGCGAGGACAGGCCGGCGCCGGTGGAGTAACCGGACGGCACGGCGGGGCCGGCGAATCCGGCGCCGCTCGGGTTCTCGACGAAAGGTGTCCAGCCGAAGGCGGCGGGCGCGATCCCCCCGGTGACGTTCACGATCTGGCCGCTGACCGACCAGGGCGGCTTGGACGCGCGGGTGTCCACGACCAGGACCGGCTCGATGCTGCCGAAGTACTGCAGGTACGAAGCCTGGGCCTGGCCGCCGTTCAGCGTCACCGAGTGGTCGTTCCCGTCGATGCTCCAGACGAACTCGCCGTCGCCGATCTCGGGCACGGTGACCCGGATGCATTCCTGGCGCACCGTGAGCTGCGCGCACGGGAGGGGCGGCTCCGGCGGCGGCGGACCGGCGACGGTGCGGACCAGGTCGGTCGAGACCTCGCCGGCGTCGCCTCCGGGCGCGTTGGGCGCCTTCCAGGACTTGCTGGCCGACGCCAGCAGCCGGACGTAGTTGGTCTGCGCCGAGAAGCCCGGCGCGGTGGAGTCCGCCGCCCCGAAGGACGTCGTCGTGGCGACATCGGGGGTCGTGACCGTGAAGGTGACCTGCTGGCGCGAGTTGGTCGGGACGGTGAGCGTGAGCCCGCCGCCCGACCAGGTGAGGGTCGTGGCGCCGTTCGACGTGCTGACCGCGCAGGACCACGCGCTGAGCAGCTCCAGCTGCAGCAGGGCGGAGGTGACGATGCTCGTCGCGCCGCACTGCGGGTTCGTCCACCCGGCCGGGATGCGCACCCGGATCTGCGTGGGCTTGCCGGTGATGCCGAGGATCCCGCCGTCGTAGGGGACGGTCAGCTTCAGCGTCTGCGGCGAGTTACGTGGATAGGGGTTCTCGACACTGCCGGTGGGATTGCCCGCCGTCGGGAACGTCGCGAAGGCCACCGCGGAGGACGCGGTGAGCAGCAGCAGGGCCAGTGCCAGAGTCAGCACGCCCAGCGGGCGACGCGCTCGCACAGGGCGACGCGACCGGCGTGGCAGGGACATGCAGTGCTCCTTGGCGCGGCCGCGTGCACGCATGACGTCGCGACCGTCGGGGTGGGATCCGACCCTCACCGTGCGCGCGCGAACGCGCACTGGGGAGGTCGTACCGACACCGCACGCCTGGAGCGGGCGCACGGGGCCCAAAGGACCGAGCGGTCGAACCGCTGCGGGTAGAACATGGGGAGCTTACCTATCGCTTGCGGTGGCGCACCATCGGCCGACGGGCCGGTCGCGGACTATTCGCCGGTCTCGCAGGCGATGCCGTCGTTGTCCCGATCCAGCGTCGTGCTGTACCCGGCACTGCCGCGCGGGATGGTCGAGTACCCCGCGTTGCGGGCGTCGGTGCACGTGTTGAACACGACCGAACCCGGGGCGGGCGTGGAGTACGTGTAGGGCTGGGTCCCGTACGGCTGGTTCGCGTACGGCTGCATGCCGTACGGCTGAGGCGCATACGGCTGCGCGTACGGCGTGTGCGAGGTGCCCGACTGGCCGCCGTAGTACCCGTAGTAGCGCTGCTGCTCGGCGCGAGGATCGACCTCCGGCTTGCAGTGGTAGGCGGCCGGCGCACCTTCCTTCGCCTGGTAGTTCGTGCACGTGTACATGCGGTAGCGGACCGGTTTTCCGGGCGGGGAGTCCGAGGGCGGCTCGGCGACCGTCCCCGGGGCTGCCATGGCTGGTCCGCCCATGGCGTAGGGCTGTGTCCCGGAGTACGGCGGACCCGGCGGGTACCCGAACGGGGCGGTCAAGGTCGGCGGGGGTCCGAAGGTCGCCGGCGGAGCCGCTGACGGGATCGGGGTGGTGGTGGCGGGTGGGATCGGGGTGGAGGAGGTGGTCGCGGTCGGTGTCGGACTGGCCGTCGGCGTGGTCGTCGCCGTCGGACTGGTCGTGCTCGTCGCCGCCGGTGCGATCTGCTGCACGGCCGCGGAGTTTCCGCCGGAACAGGCGGACAGCAACGCCATCAGGATGGAGCCGACGGCGAGTGTCGCCCCGCCCGCGGAAAGCGCGGCACGGCTGCGGATCGGAGCGTCCATCGGTTCACCTGGCCTGTCGTACCGAGTTCGCCGTGGCGCGTGCCGACGGCGGCCGCGTGCGCGGCGACTTGGTACGGGTTCACGCACCGACGCTCACGGGCGTACCGCGAGCCGTGCTGAGAACGGAGGAACCGAACCCGTGAGGTGGAGCTAATGAGCTTGGTAAGGCTGTCACAACTTTCGGGAGACGCTTGCGGCCTGTCAAGCGATCTGAGGCTTGTGGGACATGTGGGGTAATTGGGGCTGAGGAGTCTCTGACCTGCGTCGATGCAGCGAACCGGAGTGTCACCTTCCCGCGCAAAGCGGCTCTTTGCCCAGGTCTGGCAGGGTTCGCGACAGATTGACTGTTGTGACTTGAGGGACGAATGTGACGGGTGAACACGGTTCTGGCGTGAATCGTGGTCGTGGTCTCGGCGGGCCGGGGGGCTCGTCGCCGAGAACGAAGGCGGCACTGGCGACATGGTTCGGCACCGAGGGGATGGGTCGCGTCGGGGGGCGCGTTCCATCCGGCTGTTCGCAGCCATCGGTGCGTTCGTCTGGGTCGTCTCGACGCTGTCCTACGGGACAGTCGGGGCTGCGGCGGGTGTCGAGCAAACGGCAGCGAAAGCTGCCGCGGCACCCGCCGCCCCTGCCCTGCCGCCACTCTGTCCGGGGTGCTCGGACTTTGTCCTGGACCTCCCGGCGGAGCCGAGCAACGAAGACTTCGGGACGCAGGAGAACACCACTGTCGACGTGCAGGTGACCTTCCCATCCGGATGGTCGGGCCTGGCGTGCGCCGACAAGTACAACGTCATTGCCCGGCGAGCGATCGTTGATGTGGACGATCAGCAGGACGTGCCGGTCCCGGGCTGGCGTTGCTCAGTGCCGAGCCTGAACACGTTGCGCTTTACCGGCCCGGGGATTGCGGAGCTCGACGATTCCGCCCAGAGGTTCATGTTCCGAGGTCGCTCACCCAGCCAGATCGTCGACAAGAATTCGCCGTTCAGCGGAGCGCTGACCGCCGGCTTTGTCGAGATCACGCAGACCTTCCGCGACGGCGAGCAGCAGCGCCGCCGCGGCATCAAGCAGATGCAGGCCCGCCGCGATATGTCGACCAAACGCGGTGTCCCGGTTGCCCTCACCGCTACCGAGATCGCCCTGTACACGACGTGGGTGGATCTGCCGCCCGACTGGATCGGCGAGTGCGCCACCCTGAACAACGAACCGGACGGCACTCCGAAGGTCGGCAACATCTCGAGGATTCGCGCTGCCAACTGGGACTGCGGACCGATTCCCGGTACCGGATCGAACCCGCGGTACCGCGTCCAGTGGGCTCCGGAGAGCACCGCCGACTCGGGCCGCTACTTCGACTTCAATGCGTACACGAAGCTTGACCAGCCGACGTTGGTTCCCTTTACAGGCACCGGTCTTCCGCAGGGGGTCGACCGAGTGCGGGATCTGATGTTCGTCAACGGCGAGATTCGAACCGCCCTGGTTGCCTACCTGAAGCCGGGCACCGTCACGCCGTCTCCGACGCCTTCGTCCTCCACCGGCGCCGGCACCACGACAGCCGCGACGGCGTCCCCGCTGCCCACGGTGACGCCGAGCTATCAACCGCTGTGTCCGACGCCGACACCCGGGTTCAACACCGTGGCGCCGGGGACCGGAACGATCCCTCTGACGGGCCAGCTGGGCTATCCCTACGGCTACGCGCAACCCGGTGCGCCCGGGTATCCGGAGGGCCCGTTCGTCTACCCGTACAACCCGATCCAGCCACCGGGCAAGGTCCCCTTCCCTGGCTTCCCGCTGGCGGTCGGGCCTGGGATCGACGGTCTGGCCCACGACCCCTGCGCGCCACCGACGGTGGTCCTGGACCCTTGCGCCGGCGAGGTGTTCACGAAGAACGGCTCGCGTCGCTACCTGCCCGAGGACCGGGAGCTGCCGGACGGCTGCGCCTACCCGGTGGGCGAGGACGGCGGACCGGTCGCCTACTACGACGGACAGGCGTGCCTGCCGCACAAACCCAGCCCGGAGGCGGGCTATCGACCAGACGGCCCACCCGATCCCGAGCAGCTCGAGGGCCCGGGGCCGCAGCAACCGGACCGCGCGGACCGGTCCTACCAGCGCCGCGCATTGCGCACGGCCGTGGAACCGACCCCACCGGTGATCGTGGTGCCGCCCGGCGACCGGGGTTCGACGGCGCGGGTGCCCGGTGCACCCGACGAGCGACTGCTGCTCACCTCACCGAACCCCAGCCCGGCACCGACCATTCAGGCCCTGATCCCTGAAGCACCGCTGCCCTACTGCGAGGACCTGGACCTGCCGCACACCGGAGCGGGAGGGTTCTCGGTGCTGCTTCGACTGGCCCTGCTGACCCTTGGCCTGGGCACTGCACTCATCGCGGGCGCGATGTACTGGCGCCGCCACGCACCCCAGGGGCTCCGGTACCGGCGGTCCTGACGCTAGCGTCAGCTTCTGGTCGCTGTTGCGACCGACGCCGCACTCAAGGGCAGATGAACGTGTCGATGTCCGACCCGGTGAACGGCTCAGGGTCGGCACCGTCGAGGCAGATGCGGTCCTCGCCACGGCCGCCGCTGATGCGGTCGATGCCGGGCCCACCGTAGATCGCGTCGTCGCCGGCACCACCCTCCAGGCGGTCGTCTCCGACCCCGCCGCAGAGGATGTCGTCCGCACCGTGACCGGAGATGCGGTCGCTTCCCGCGAGGCCGAACAAGATGTCAGGACCGGGACCGCCGTCGAGGTTGTCGTCGTCGGGGGTGCCGCGGACCGGTGAGAAACCCGCCGGGCGGTGAGGCCATGCTCGCGGGGCTACACACGAAGCCCAAGGCCACGGTGACGTTCACAGTGCCGACCACGGTCCCGCCGTGGCCGTCATTGACGGTGAAGGTGAAGCTGTCCGACCCCACGTAGCCGAGGGTCGGGCGTGTAGGTGCAGACCCCCGCGCCCGTGCACTCGACGGTGCCGTGGGCCCCATCGGTGTGGGCGCTGACGAAGAGCTGGTCCCCGTCCGGGTCGTTGGACCCGATGAGGACGTTGATCGAGTTGGTGACGCTGTTCTGGTCGAGGTCGAGGAATTGCGGGTTCACGATCGTCGGCGGGTCGTTCGACCGGGGTGACCGTCACGTTCATGGTGCCGACCACGATCCCGCCGTGACCGTCGGAGACCGTGAAGGTGAACGAATCTGGACCGTTGTAGTTGGCCGCGGGCGTGTAGGTGCAGGCGCCGGCCAGTGTGCACTGCACAGTCCCGTGCGCGCCTTGCGAGTACGCGATCACGGAGAGGGGATCGCCGTCAGGGTCTGTGGCGCCGGTCAGCACGTTCTTGGTGACGGCGGTGTCCTCAGCGGTGATCGCGACCTGCGGGTTGACGATGAAGGGCAGGTCGTTGACTCCGACTGACGATGATGTTCACCGTGCCGATGACAGTCCCGCCGTGGTTGTCGGCGGCAGTGAAGGTGAAGCTGTCCGTGCCGGTGAAATTGAGGTCCGGCGTGTAGGTGCACGCGCCGGCGGCAGTGCAGGTGACGGTGCCGTGCGCCGGATCGCTCGTTCCGACGAGCGTGATCGGATCGCCCTCGGGGTCGATCGCTCCTGCCAAGACGTTGGGAATGTTGAGCGCTGTCTCTTCGGGAGTGCCGTACGCCTGCGGTGTCACGACAGTCGGCGAATCGTTGACCGGTGTCACAGTGACGTTGACCGTGCCGACCGCAAGTCCGCCGTGGCCGTCCGACACCGTGAACGTGAAGCTGTCGGCACCGTTCGAAGTTGAGATCCGGCGTGTAGGTACAGACCCCGGCCGCGGTGCAGGACACGGTGCCGTCCACCCCCTGCGTCCACGCGATGACGGTGAGCGGGTCACCGTCGAAATCGAGGCCCCGATCGAGCACGTTCTTGACGCCGGGTGTGTCCTCGGGCGTTACGAGTTCCTGCAACGTGTCGATCGCAGGTGGTGCGTCATTCAACCCGACGACAGTCACGTTCACGGTGCCGACCGTCAGTCCGCCTTGGCCGTCGGAGACGGTGAAGGTGAAGCTGTCGTCACCGCTGAAGTTGAAGTCAGGGCGTGTAGGTGCAGAGACCGGCGGGCGTGCAGACGACAGTCCCGTGCGCGCCGTTGGTCATGGTCCACGATCGGGAGCGGGTCGCCTTCTGGTCCGAAGATCCTGCGAGCACGTTCTTGTTGCCCACGACATCCTCGGCGGTGACCAAGCAGCTGCGGAGTCACGACCTTTGGTGGATCGTTGACCGAGGAAACGGTGACGTTCACAACCCCGGCATCAAATCCGCCATGGCCGTCGGACACCGTGAAACCAAAGCTGTCGAGGCCGAACCAGTTGGGGTTGCGGGGTGTACGTGCAGGCCCCGCCGACCGTCGCAATTCACGGCGCCGTTGGCACCGTTGCTCGAGGTGACAACGGCCAAGTGTCGTTGTTCGGATCGCTCGCGCCGATGAGCACATCCCTGACGACCGGAGTGTCCTCGGCGGTATTGACACTCTGCGGAGTCACCACACGGGCGGAAGATTCGCCGTCACCACCACGTTCACGAAACCCACGGCGTTGGGAGCGGCGCCGTCCGAGATCGTGTAGGTGAAGAACGTCCGCGCCGCTGAACCCGGCATTCGGCGTGTAGGTGCAGACACCATTTGGCGCGCAATCTACGGTTCCGTTGCCTCCGTGGTCCAGGCGACGACCTCGAGTGGATCTCCATCCACATCGATGCCCCGACGAGCACATTGATGCTCTCCGGGACGGACATCCCTGTGCCGATCGCCTGGGGGCTCGCCACCTCCGGCGCATCGTCGATCGGCAGTGACGTGCACGTTCACACGTCCGACTACGAAGTTTCCCGTCTCATCGGACGCGGTGAAGTTGAATCTGTCCTCGCCGTTGAAGTCGGGGTCCGGCGTATATGTGCACACGCCTGCCGCCGTGCATGACACCTGGCCGTGCGCGCCATTGGTCCGCGCGATGATCGTGAGGGGATCGCTGTCCGGATCGGACGCGCCTGTCAGCACGTTCTTGGATTTCGGAGTGTCCTCATTCGTGCCAAGAGCTTGGGGAGTGGCAACAGTGGGCGGCGCCACGGGCGCGTTCGGGCTGGCGACGGCCGCGCCGCTCGCTATGAGAAGAACACCTACGGCAGCCGCGAGCCAGGTTCGGGCGCGGCGCGTGGTGTAGCGACTCATGCGGGATCCCTCCGCCGCGGGAGACGATCCCGGCTGGCCCGCGCGGCCTCGACCGCGACGTACTTAGCACCGCCTAACGACGGTCACACTTGAGCGTGCCGACGTTCGCGCCTGCAGCAAAGGGACTGCTCCGAATGGAGGACATCGCTGGGCTCGTCGGACTGAGGCTTAGTCAGATTCGCAGATGCCCTTGCAGCACCTCAGCTGCGGGAGCGGGGTCACTCCGGAGAGGCACTCCGTGGAGCGTCGAGCCTTGAGGTTGTCGACGACCACCGTCGAGTCGACCTCGTTGTTGCCCGAGGTCGAAGATCGACAGGTAGAGCCTGTGCTTGCCCGGCGTGATCGGGAGCGGCTGCACGCAGCAACGGAGTCGCGCCGTTGTAACTGGTCTGAGCCGCGGCCTCGGCCGTAATCCACTCGGACTTGCCGAGCTTGTGTGTGGTGATCGGGTCGCCGGCCGGGTCGGTGGCGAAGTTGTTCGGCGCGACGACCTTGATGCCCTTCGGGCCGTGTTCGCGGTCGTCCACGTGCTGGCGTCGATCTCCGCGACGAACGCGTCGTTGTAACCGTGCGCGATCTGGTCCCACTCGTCGGTGTAGTAACCGAAAGTCGAAGGTCAGGCAGTTGGTGCCGCTCGGCAGATTCAGTACGATCTCGAGCGTCGTGTGGTCGTACGCCCACCCACCGCGAACAGCTGCGGGGCTGAAGCCGCTGCCGGCGTCGCTCGGGCGAGAAGTCGAGGTGGTCGGCCCGGCCGGTGCTGAGGATCACGAACCGTGCGCCGTCACGGGGGAGGTCACCGATCTGGTCCCCCGGCGCGTCCTGGGTGTAGACGCCGATGGAGTTGCCGCCGCTGCCCGGGGGGACCGCCTGGTTCAGTGCGGTGACCAGGCCGACCTTGGTGTTGATCGCCTGGATGATCTGCGTGTCGGTGACCGCGGGGTCGATCGCGGCGCTCGCGTGCGGGGCAAGCGCCACCGAGGCGCCGACACCGAGGGCGGCCGCTGCGGCGACGGCGCGGCGACGCGGACGTCGGGTCCTCGACAACAGTGCCTCCCCCAGGCAATCGGCCCAGGCGCGCCGTGGCCCATGGGTCGTCGGTGGTGGCCCATGGGGCCTCCACTGCTACTCCTGCAGTCTTGCGCTATTCACGCGTCGGGCGAATCGCCCGAACGGGTTCATCTGCCACGGAACTGACGTGGGCTCACGGGCCGGACAGCGGGCTCTCGTTGCGCCGTCGCAGCATCAGGTACGCCGCGCCCACCGAACCGGCGGAGCCCAGGAAGACCAACAGCAGCGTGACGATCGGGATGCCGGAGTCCTCCTCGCCCAGGGCTGAGGGGTCCAGCGTCGGGCGTGAGGTGGCCGGCGGGACCAGCGGGCGCGAGGTCGTGGGCGCGTTCGGCCGACTCGTGCCGGGCGGCGCGGTCGTCGCCGGCGGAGTCCCCGGCGCGGGGGCACCGGGCGTGCCCGGCGCGGGGTTGGCCGGGGACCCCGGAGCGGGGTTGCCCGGTTGGGCCGGGCCACCTGTGCCGCCCTGCGAGCAGGGGTATGGAGCGCCGGTGCCGGGATCGGTGCAGTTGTAGGACGGACCGTTGTCCGCACGCGGGAAGCTCGCGAGCGGGTGCCCGGGGTGGTTGTACGGGATCACGAAGTCCTGTCCCCAGTCCGAACCCTCGATCAGTCCGGCGACCCAACTGTCCTGGTACGGCGAGAGCCCGGAGTAGTTGCCCTCCACCCACGCGTTCGTGCGGTCGTGGTGGCGGCGTCCGCGCGGGCCGTCCCGGTCGTCGTCGTGGTCGTCGTCGTGGTCGCCGCCGTCGTGATCGTCGTCGTTGTACTTGTCGAAGTCGTAGCGGCCGGTGTCGCGTTCGTACTGGTCGCGTTCGTGCAGGTAGTTCTCGTAGGCGTCGTACTCCTCGCCGTAGGGATCGCCCTGCCAGGACGCGTTACGGAAGACGGCCGTTCCCTGCACGCAACCCGCGCGCAGGGCCCGATCCGCGTCACCGATGCCGGTGCATGCCAGCGCCGCACCCGACGTGACCGGCGCGAGCCCGAGCGAGTCGCTCTGGTTCCCCTGGGCCGTCGAGACCCCGAGCAGGCCGGTCGCAGCCACGGTGCTGACGGCGAAGCCGACGCCGGCCAGGCGTCGAATGCGACGGTTCATGAGTCCCCCGGTGCGATCACGTGCAGGTGCAATACTGCATCTGATGCAGCGTCAGTTGATTACCGGTAGGTGTAGGGGTACGTGCTGCTGCCGTAGGGGTAGGTACCGCCACTGTTGTACGGGTAGGTGCTGGTGCCGTACGGGTAGGTGCCGGTGCCGTAGGGCTGTGCGTAGGGGTACTGGCCGGTGCCCGGGTACTGGCCGTACGGGGACTGGCCGTACGGGGACTGGTAGTAGCCCTGCCCGTATCCGTAGGGGTACCCGCCGAACTGGCCGTAGCGCGACCCGAACGCGTACCCGTACGAGGTGCCTGCGAGCACACCGTCGACGAAGCCACCGGCGCCCATGTCCCACCGGCCACGGCCTCCCAGGGTCCGTTCCCCGTAGCCGCGCCCGTGGTCGCCGCGGTAACGGTCGTCGTGGTCGCGATCGTCTCGGTGCCGGTCTCCGTGGTCGCCGGCCTGAACACCCGAGGCGACCTGCTGCGGCGGCGCGACCACGGGCGGTGCCGCCGGGACCGCGGGGCGGTAGCTGGTCTGTGCCGTGGACGGGTGCGGCGTGGCGACCGCCTGCGTGGCCGCGGCACCGGAGATCGCCAGCAACGCCAACGCGGCGGTGCCTGCTGCCAGGGTGCGGCGGCTGACACGTCGGTTCGGTCGGATCATCAGAAAGCCCTCGGTTCGTGGACGGGTCGCACGACTACGAGGGAACCGGCTCGGTGATCATGCCGGTGACAGAGGGATGCAAGATCACTATCAAGTCTGGTGAGGCAAACCTTTGCATATGAGGCTTATGTGGCCGATGTGATTGGTGGTTCGAGGCAGGTTGACCTGCGGTGATGCCGCCCCACGCGGTGCCCATTGCCATCCGTCCACGCCCACTTTGCCCGGTTGCGGGTGCATTGACGTGCCGGGCGGCCGGGCCGAAGGTAGGCCTCGGGGGTTGGGCCCACGCGTCTGTCGGTGGTCCTACCTGTGGTCTCGGCGGGCCGGGGGGCTCGTCGCCGAGCAAGGGTGAACCAGCAATGCGCACGCGTCGCAGCGGCAGGGTCCCGGGGGGCGGACGCCCACCGGCGGCCGGCCGTCGGCAACGGTGGTTGCGACCGCTCACGTGGGCCTTCGCGGTCACCTGGACGCTCGGCGGGGTGCCGGGTGTCGTCGGGACCGCCGCCGCCGCGCCCGCCGTTCCCGCCGCAGCACCTGCTGTCCCGGCCGTGTCGGTCCCGGCCGCGAAGGCGTGTCCTGACTGTCAGGTGTTCGTGGTCAACGTGCCCCTGGAACCGACCCGGGAGATCTGGGGTCCGTTCCCCAACACGACCGTCAGCGTCGTCGTCGATCTGCCCGGGAACTGGTCGGCGGCCAGGTGCGGTGACGAGTACGGCGTCGTCGCCCGGGACGGGACAACCGAGGACGGCCTGGCCGTCGCCGGATGGGAGTGCACGAAGAAGAAGGGCAAGCTCCGCTTCGAGGGGCCCCGGCTCGCCGACAGCACCGGTGCGGCGGTCCGGTTCCTGTTCCGGGCCTTCTCCCCCGGACCGACGTCGCCCGCCAAGCCGCTGTCCGCCGGCTTCATCGACGTCCTGCAGACCTACCTCGACGGCGAGCAGCAACTGCGCCGCGGCGCCAAGCAGATGCTCGCGACGCGGTCCTCAGCCCAGTCGACGTTGCCCGCCACCGTGTGGTTGCCGCCGAAGTGGATCGCACCGGACTGCGGGGTCCCCTACAGCGCCGTCGGGGATCCGCTGACCGGCTGGAACTGCGCCATCGATCTGCTGGCCGGGGAGAAGTACCGGGTGCGATGGAAGCCCGTACTGAACAACCCGCCACAGGCGCGCCTGTTCTACTTCCACGCGTTCACCAAGGACAACGACGCCGAGCCGAACCCGGTGAGCCTCGGCAACGTCACCAAGTTGATCGACGTCATGTTCGAGGACGGTCAGATCCCGACGGTCCGCCTCGCCCACGTGCGGCCCGGCTTCCGCAAGGCGCCCTCCACCGTGTCCCCCACTCCGCGTCCGACGGTCACCGTGGCCGCCCGCTCGCGGGGCGACCGGCGCGACGGCCGGGACTACGAGGAGGCGGACTACGACTTCGAGGACTGCCAGCAGGCAGGTCTGATGACCGTCGCCAGCCCGAGTGTGAACCGGGTCGACTTCCCGTACGGTCCCCCGCCCGGTTACCCCGGCTTCGGGTGGTACGGCAACTACGGCGACCCGTGCGCGCCGCCGCGAGTCGTCATCGACCCGTGCGCGGGCAAGTACTTCAGCGAGTTCGGCGACGGCCGCTTCAAGCCGCGCCGCCGAGCCGTCGCCTCCGCGTGCCTGCCGCCGAATGAGCGGGCCCCGGAGTACGCACCGATCGCGGCACCGCCGCGTCCGAGTTGCATCCCCGTACCCGGCCGGGACGACGAGGAGCGGGCCGACCGATCCCACCGGCGCGCGCCATTGTCCGCTGCCGTCGACCCCAGCGGCCCCCCTGTCGTCATGGTCCCGCCCGGCGACGGCGACACCGTCGCCCGGCTGCGCGGACAGCAGGACCGAGTGCTCGCCACCACGGCCACGCCCAGTCCCTTGGCGACGGTGCGGGCGCTGCTGCCCGAAGCTGCCGCCGCCGACCAGTCCTCCGTGCCGTATTGCGACGACGACCTGCCGAAGACCGGCGGCAACTCCACCCCGGTCCTGAAGATCGCGCTCGGGGCGCTCGCCATCGGTGGGGCCCTGGTGCTCGGTGCCGTGTACTGGCGGCGCCACACCTACCAGGAGCGCTGGTACTCCTCCCCCTACTAGGCCCGTCGACCCGTCCGGGACACCGCATTCCGCCTCGTCGGAGGCACGGACACACAGCGGATTGGCAAGCCTGTCCTTCATGTTCGGAAGCCGGGCAATATGACAAGCTGACGGCTTGCGCCTGTCCGGTGGAGGGATGAAATTGAACCTGCAGTCGGCGTTCGGCCACCAGATCGACGGTCGCGGCTGACGTGCCCAAGGTTCTCGGTTCCACGGTTGCGGAACACCGTCAGGTCATCCTGCGGCGCGTCTACCAATCATTCGAACGCCTGGTCTACGCGCACGGCTATGACGCGATCACGCTCGCCGAGATCGCGAAGGAAGCCGACCTCGCGCGGACCGCGATGTACAACTACTTCCCCGACAAGGAATCCCTGCTCCTGGCCTACACCGAGGCCGAGATGGACGGGTTCTTCAGCCGGTTGCGCGTCGAGCTGGACGGCATCGACGACCCG
The DNA here is from genome assembly GCA_963703165.1 of uncultured Actinomycetota bacterium. Classification (GTDB taxonomy): domain Bacteria; phylum Actinomycetota; class Actinomycetes; order Sporichthyales; family Sporichthyaceae; genus JBQTKD01. The sequence goes on along the minus strand of OY969798.1, from coordinate 3,316,714 downwards.
CTCGAGCAGCTCCGCGCCTACGTCGGCGCGCAGCTGACCTACTTCGCGACGCACCACCTGCCGCCCGGCCCGGGCCTGCGGTCGGTGCTGTCCGACCGCGGATACGACGCGATGCGCCGCCACGCGGTGACCCTGGAGGTCACCCTCGCGGGCATCCTCACCGACGCCGCGGCCGAGGGTCAGATCCCCGCCGAGGTCGCGAGCAACCCGCAGACCATCCAGTTGATCAACGCGTCACTGTCCGCCGGTCAGGTGCGGGACCGGTCAGCGTCGGCCGACCTGACGGCGGCCATCGCCGGTGTGCAGGAGTTCATCCTGCGTGCTGTCGGAGCCTCGAACGTCGAGAAGCCTCGTTCGCCCCACACGGCAGAATGGGGCGATCAGGGCTCCTGCGTCGCGTGCGACGAGCCGCCCGCGAAAGACTGAGTTCCCTACACCCCCGAGTCGACGCGACCGCGCCGCGCGGGAGCCGGCAGCACCGGGTCGGACCCGAGGGAGTAGAGGATCTCGGCGTTGAACTGGTACGCCGCGTGGACCTCGGCGATCAGGGCGTCACGCTCGGCGTCGTCCCAGGGGAGCTCGTCGAGCAGGGTCCGGTAGCGGATCTTGAACTCCCGCGGGCTGGGCAGGTCCGGGAAGTTGTAGAACGAGGTGCCCTCACCGTCGGGCAGGTCGAGGTGGCGACGCAGCACGCGGGCCACGATCATCCCGCCGGACAGGTCCCCCAGGTAGCGGACGTAGTGGTGGGCGAGCAGGGCAGAGGGGCGCTGGAAGCACGCGGCGCGGATGTGCTCGCAGTACCGCTGGGTCGCGGGCAGCACCGGTAGCGCGGTAGAGATCCCGACGGACTCGAGGTAATCCAGGTCGGCACGCAGCGCGTCGACTCGGGACAGCTCCTTCGCCAGAAACTCCCCCACGACAGCGTCGATGTTCGCCCCGACCGCAGCCTCGAGCTCGGTGTAGATCGCGAGGTGCTGCACGACCAGCTTCGCGTAGCCCTCGAGCCCCAGCCGACCGCCCAGCAGGTCCTGGATGAACGGCGCGTGCTCCGCGTGCTCGTGGACCTCTTTGGTGTCCTCGCGGATGCGCTTGGACAGTGGGATCTCGGCGGTGGTCGTCGTCATGCGGGCAACTCCGGCGTCGGTTCGGCTGACCCGTCAATGCTACGACAATCTGTCGTGAAATGACAGTTCGTCGTGAAAATTGGTCAAGTGAGGTAATGCTTGCCTACTTTCGTCGAGGCGACAACCCGCGACGAGCTGTCGCGATATTTCACGACAAGTCGACGTGAAAAGCTGGCCCTAGGCCGCCCCGCAAGCGCATGATGATGTGATCCAGACCACGCCTGCGCGGGAGGTCGGCGAGATGACACAGCGCCAGCTGGCAGCGTCATGGAACCCGGACGGTCTTCCAGGAGCGCGTGACCCCAGGTGGAATCCTTGGCGCTCAGCTGGGCGGCCGGTCGTGGTCGCCGTCGCGATAGCGGCACTGGCCCACGCGGCCGCGCTGGCTGCCTTAGGCATGGCCGCGCTCTACTACGCCAGCAGGGACAGCACCGGCACGTCTTCGTCGCGCTTGCGCACCACGCCCGGCAGCTTCGGCGATCGGAGCGACGACGACGTTCTCAGAGTGTCGGATTTGCTGGACTTCGTAATCGTGATCGTCGGGATCGCTCTCCTGGTCGCGGCAGGGTTCCTGCTCGTGGGGGTGATCCGTCTGTGGCTGATCGCGTGGGACATCACGGACCTGGTTCCGGACCCGCCCCCACCCGAACTGCCTGCCTGGGCCCCCGCACTACGGCCGCCCGGGCCGCGTCCACCAACTCCAGCCGTGTGGAACGGCCCGCCGTCGGGCCAGCGGCCTCCACCGCCCATGCCGCCGATGCCCCCGGTGCTTCCCGTCGCCTGACCCAGCCGCGGGTCAGGCCGCCGTTGGTGACCCGGCCGAGTTCTTCGGCCCTCCATCGCTGCGCCGCATCAACTGTGGCCACCGCCAGATTGTCGCGACTGGTGCCGCCACCACCAGCGCCAGAAGGAGCAGCAGCGTCCACGGCATGCTCCAGGTTCCCGCGGAGCGTTTGACGATCGCGACGTCGGCGCCGAAGTCGTCGCCGGGCCGGGTGGCCAGTGGGCGCAATTCGACCTCGACGCTGGAGCGGATCGTGGGGGCGACGCCGCGCACCACAGCGGTGGAGGTGTGCGAGTCGCCGGGAAGCAGTTCGGGCATGGGGTCGAGGAACACCCTCTTGCCGTCGAGGCCGAGCGGTCCGCTCGCACGGACCGCCTGCTGCGCGCCCATGCGCACATTGCCGATGTTGGTCACCGTCCAGGTGGCAAGGACCTCGCCCTTGCCGAACGGGTTAGCGGTGCCGCGGTAGTCGACGTCGAGCTTCGACACGGACAACGCCGGCCGCAGCGGACCGTCGACGCGGACCTGAACGAGGTTGCCCAGGCGCTGCTCGACCTTGACGGGCTCGCCGCCACTCGCGGGAGAGGTCAGTGCGGAGACGATGCCGCCGGTCTGGTCACCGCTCTCGGCGTTCTCCGGGACCGTCAGCGTGAACGGAACGTCGGCGAGCTCGCCCGGTGCCAGATCCACCGAGGTTCGCTCGAGCTTGATCCAGGTGCCGACGCGCCTCGGCGGCTCCCCTGACGGCAGCAGGTCCAGCGCGCCGGTGTCGGTGGCGCGCACGTCGCTGGCGTAGACCTCGAGGCGCAGCGGATTCCGACCGAAGTTGCGGATCCGGACGCTGTCCTCGATGGTCTGGTTCGGCTGCAGCGAGTAGGTGAAGTTGGAGCGTTCGGCCTGTCCTTCGACCGGCGTGGGCCGCACCGACCAGACCACGACCGGACGGGTCTCGGTGGGAGGCGTCGGCACGGCCGCAGAAGCCGGGGCCGCCAGGAAACCCACCGCAAGCACGGCCGCGCACAACCGGCGGATCCGTGTCCGGCGGGTTCTGCGGTCCGGTCGCGACGGCAGTGTTCGCATGCCGGATCAGCTCAGCGCGGTGATCGTCAGCGTGCTCGTGTAGGTGCCGGGGGCGGTGTTGACCGGCACCCGTAGCACCAGGGACGCGCCGAGGCGAGCGGTCCCGGGTGGGTGTCCGCCCGACGAAGAGGCCAGCAGGGCCCCCATCGTGAGGCCGTTCCCCACAGGGAACCCAGGCTCCACCGGCGGTCCGGGGACCGCCCCGGCGCCAGGCACGATCAGCTGTGGGCTCCAGCCCAGGTAACCGCCGGACAGACCGCCGGAGAACTGCCCTGCCTGACCGGACAGCGACCAGGGCACCCCACCGGCGCGGGTGTCGGTGACCACCAGCGGGTCGAGGACACCGACGGCCTGCAGGTAACCGGCCGGGTCGGTGGCCAGTTGGAAATCGACGAGGCGATCCCCGTCGACCGCCCACACGAACTCGCCGGCGGTGATCGGCATGAACAACGAGTCGGGCGGCAGCTGCCCGTTGGCCATGCTCTGGTCCCCCGGCGCCGGCGGGGCGGTGCCGGCGGGGGTGACCGTCAGCACCACCTCGTCGGAGAAGGTGAACCCGACGGGGTTGCTGACCCGCGCGCGGTAGCGGGAGCCGTCCAACTCCGGGCCCGCTGCTGCGAGACCGAGCCCGCCGAAGCCTGTGCCCGTCGGAGCGGCGGCCTCCGCGCCGAGGTCGCGCCACTGTCCGTCGACGAGGCGCTGCCAGCTGACGATCGGGTCCGGGGTGCTGGTCGCCACCACGGAGAACCGGGCGTTGCGACCCGCCTCGACCGCGACCGCCACGGGCTGAAAGGCGATGCGGGGCGGGGAGAACACGGTGAGGGTCACCGGCTCGGTGGCGACCGTGCCGAAGCTGTTGGTGAACAGCACCCGCCACTGCGAGCGGTGGTCGGTGGCGCGGGCCTCGATGGTCAGGCCGGTCGAGCCGGCGCCGAGCACGTCCACGAAACGTGGCTCCCCCGGGCGGCGTACCTGCCAGCGCAGAGTCGTGCCGGACTCGGTCGGAGCGCCGACGGTCAGCGTCACGCGTCCGAGGTCGTCGGGACGTTGCAGGCTCACCTGCGGCGCGGCCGGGAGGACCGGGGCCGCGAAGTTCGGGAAGACCCCCGAGGTGCGGTAGGCGGCGTAGCCGTACTGGTAGCGGTCGCCGTCGGCGCCGAAGATGCGGCCGTCGCCGGACAGGACGTGCGCGGTGCGGTCGGAGGCGACCCACACGAACCCGGCGCGTTCGTTGAGCAACGGGTCGACCTGGTCGGCGACGACCCGCCCCTCGCGCACGAGGATCAGTCGCTTCTGCGCGGGCACCTGCAACCACAGCGTGCCGTCGGTGGGGTCGAACGCCCCTGCGCGGACGTCGGCGCGGGCGAAATCGAGGCGCGGGCCGAGCAGTTGCACGCCGCCGCCGGAGCCGACCCGCACGATCTGCACCGCAGCCTGCGGGCCGCGACCGGCGGGCAGGAACATCGCCACGTAGCCGTTCTGACCCACAATCAGATCGGGTGGGACGGGTTGCTCCGTGCCGCCGATCTCGGTGACCGTCGTGTTCGGGCCGGGCACGATCCGACGCAGCAGGCGGGAGGCCATCTCGGTGTTGGGCCGCAGCAGGATCGAGCCGTCGGAGGCCACGGCGCCGACGTCGCCGTACCAATCGCGGTTGCGACCGGCCGGCCCGTTCGGAAGCACCTGGCGGGACTCGGTGAAGGCCCCGGGGGCGGTCTCGGTATAGGTGTTGAGGTACCAGACGTGGGCGTCGAAGTTGTTGGGGTCGACCGACGCCGGCACCTCACGGTCAAAGGTGTAGAGCCGCCGTCGTTCGGTGTCCCACATCTGACGGTGCACCAGTCCGCGTACCAGCAGCGGGGTGCCCAGCGGTTGTGTGGTCCAGGTGTCGGCGGCTTGGTCCCACTGCAGGTAGGAGTCGATCGGGCCGTTGGGCAGGGAGCGGTGGTAGACGCGTTGGTTGAGCGGGTCGGCGAACGCGAAGCGGTCGGCGGTCACCGTCGGTCCGGGGGTGCCGAAACGTCCGGTCGAGGTCTCGAAAGACTGCACCCGCAGACCACTGCCGGGGATGTCGACCTGCGCGTGGATGATTCCGAGCCGCTCGTCGACGAACAGCGGCTCGAGCCACGAACTGCCGCTGCCCACCCACGGGAACGGGCGATCGGCGGTCCGTTCCAGGCGCGCCCGCCCGGGCGGGCCGAAGCCCTCAGCGAGGTCCGGAGCACCGCCGGGTCCTGGGTAGAAAAGGTCGACCGGGTCGATGAGCCTGCCCACCGGGTAGCGGCCGCCGAAGACATCCTCGGCCCCCTGCCTGGTCAGTTCCGCGCGGATGCCCGCCCACCGCGTGGAGCCGTTCACCACGGTCGGCACCAGACCGGCCACGTCGAGATTGACCATGGGCACCCGGCCCAGGGAACGGGGACCGCCTGGCCCGTTCATGTCGACCTGCATCGTGATGGTGGAACCCGCAGGGTCGATGCGGATCTCGGGGTCGGCGACGGACAGGTCCAGGCGCGGCCGCCCGGTACCCGGCTCGGGATCGGCCATCCAGTGCACCCGCCCGGCGAAGGACAGCACGGTCACCCGCGCCACCTCGTCGTAGCTGCCACCGGTGGCGGGCCAGACATAGGCGCCGACGGGGCTTTCGCTGACCCCGCCGGTCATCTGTCCCGGTCCGGCGTACTGCCGGAAGGTGCGTTCGACGCCCCAGACCAGATTGCCCGACGCGATCGGGACGGCCGTCGGGACACCCGGCGTCACGGCCGAGACGAGCCCGACCGTAAGAACGGCACCGAGCATCAGGGCCACTGCACGGACCGCCCGGCGCAGCACTGGTGCCGGGCGCTCGGCTCGGGTCGTCGCGCGGGTTCTGCTCATGCCGCGCACTCCACTGAACGGACAACACCGCTACCAACAGTGATCATATCGGCCGATTTCCGTGATGACGGAGATCAAAGGGGACCTGACCGAGACTTGAACGCAGCCAGGTCTCGGTCATCGCCGCCCGGCGCGGTTGCCGCTGCGGACCGCGATCAGGTCCCGGACCCCGCGGGTGGTGAAGTACGCGATGCCGCCGCCGATGGCGAGGACCACGGCGAGCATGGCGATCCCACCGGAGTCGGACTCGATCTCGCCGTCCGCGTTCACCGACACCGTCTCCCCGTCGGCCGGGCCGGTGGGTCGCGGGATCGGGCGCGAGATACGCGGCGGGGCCGCGACCGAGGTCGTCGAACCGAGGTCGGGCGCAGGCGGCGCGGCGACGGCCAACGGCGTGCTCACCGAGGCGGGCGGGGCGTACTGCGGCACGTACTGCAGTTGCTGCTGCGGGTATTGCTGCTGCGGCATCTGGTACTGCGGCGGCGGCATCATGCCGTAGGGCGGCGGGGGCCGGAACCAAGGCGGCGGGTTGTACTGCGAACCGCCTTGCGGCATGGGCGGACCGAACCAACCGCCCTGCGGAGGCGGCGGCGGACCGGCAGCGAAGGTGGTGCCGCTGGTCGTACCTCCGCCGGTGGCGGTACCCCCGCCGGTCGTCGTGCCGCCGCCGGTCGCGCTGCCGCCACCCGACGACCCGCTCCCGGATGAGCCGGAGTCAGTTCCCTCACCGTCTTCGCAAGCGATGCCGTCCAAGTCAGCGTCGAGATCCGCCTTGTACGCCGAGCTCGTGCTGGGAATGTCCGAGTAGCCGGCTGCCCTGGCAGCCGTGCAATTCGCGAACGGAGGGCCGCCGCCACCGCCCGCGGCCAGCCCGGTCAAGGTTGTGGTCACGGGGTCGAGCTCGACGCCTTCGCCGTAGAACCCGCCGAAGGCGGCAGATCCCGTGGCAGTGAGCGCGGCGGCGAGTTCGGTATAGGTGACAGCGCCACCGCTTGCAGTGGCCGCGCTGGTCAGGTTGGGGAAGCTGGCGAAGTCGACGTCCTCCGCAATCGGCTCCACCGGCGTAGCCGGGTCGCCGTCGTCACCTTCGTCGATGTCGAGCACGAGTTGCTTGACGCCGTTGGCGATATCGATGACGACCTTCGGGTTGCTGATCTTGAAGTTCTTGAACGGGCTCGCGCTGCCCGGGCCCTCGCTCGCTGCGGGGTTGCTCTCGGTCAGCGCGACGTACCCGCCGTACTGCGCGGTGTACTTGTTCGTCGTCGAGTCGTAACTGCCGCTCACGAAAGGGAAGATCCAGGACGCGGGGTAGATCTCCGCGCCGGAACCTCGAGTGGCGCTGCTGGGGGTGGCGCCATCGCCTTGCGTCACTCCCTGCGTGGTGCCGGCGTGCAGGCTGAAGTGGTAGCTCAAGAGACTGGTCTTGAGTCCCCACTGCAGGGAGCCCCCGGTTGCGGTGAGCACCTCGGCGCTCGCAGGTTCGGCGTTGATCAGGCCGACTCCTCCGAAGGCCATGACTCCGAAAGCCGCGACCGCCACAGCGGCCTTGGATCGCAGGATCATTGCGCCGGGGGCGGTCCGGTGCCTAAGCCGCGACCGAGTGTGCCGTTGGACAGCATCCGGATCGCGCCGATCGCGAACCCACCACCGGCGAGCACAGCGAGGCCGAGCAACAGCACCGACCCACTACCCGAACCGGGGTCGTCGCCGAAGGTGCCGGCAGCAGCCACGTTCCTGCCCTCGAGCCCTTCAGGACTCTTCTGCGGCACGAGCGAGGCTGGAGCGGCGCTGGTCTCTTCCTCGGCCCCAGCCGCCACGAGGCTGCTGGAGGCGGCCGTCGTCGGACTCGGCGTCGGGGCAGTCGTCTTCGGGGCCGTCGGCGCAGCGGCCGCCGGGGCCTGCTGCGGGGGCGGGGGGGCGTACTGCTGCGGCGGCGCGTAGTTCATCGGCGGCGCGAACTGCTGCTGCGGCGGGTAGTTCATCGGCGGCTGCTGGTAGCCCATCTGCGGCTGCTGATAACCCATCTGCGGCTGCTGGAAGCCCATCGGCGGCTGCTGGAAGTTCTGCGGCGCTCCCATCTGCGGTGCACCGCCTGCGCCGTTGAAGCTGATCGGGGTGAACTTCTCGTTGGTGCGGCTGGCGTTGCCCATCGCACCGATGGTGAACACACCGCAGGTGACGGTGCGGCAGTCGAAGGTGCGGGACTGCCCGTTCGGCAGCGTCGAGGTGAACGTCGAGCCCGAGATGGTCAGCGGCGCGGACCAGTTGCCGTTGGTGTCCATGGTGTGCGAAGACTCGGCGCTGGGGCTGAACGAAATCATCGCCATGCTGCCGCTGCTGCCGCGGGTGGTCGCGCTGCCGCCGGACCCTGGATAGAAGTAGGTGCCACCGAACTGGCCTTGAGTGCCGCCGCCGCTGCGCGAGCTCGGACCCCAGTTACTGCCTTCGACATAGCCGAAGAAGAGGTACACGCCGCCGGGCACCGATCCGCCCGTGGAGGGCGGGACGAGGTAATCGCGGCCGGTGACCTGCACCGTGCCGCCCCCGGACATCGACGACGGATTCACCGTCAGGACCGGGTTGCCGGTGCCTTGGCCCGCCTGCGCCGCGGGAGCGCCCGCGAACGTCAGACCCGAAAGTCCCACCACCACCGCCAGACGACCGAGGACGCGAGCGACGGACAGGCCCGGCTTCAGGCCATCTCGCTGCTGGGATCCCATGTGCGTCCTCCGCGACGTCGAACCGGGCACGGCAGAACCCGCACGCCTTAGGGCAACCTAAGCAACCCTAGGCGTTATGACAAACAGACTTTACGACAAATTGTCACAGCACGCGATAGGTGAGGCTCACCTTTCCTCTAGGCCACGCGAGCGGCATCATCACGACCATGAGCGGTAAGTGGGTGCAGGCGAATCTGCCGGACGGCTCTGTTCGGCAGGACTGGGTGCCAGCCGACCAGCCGCCCTCCCCCGACGGTTCGGCCGGCGTGTGGCACGTCGTCGAGAAAACGCCGGGACAGCCGACGCGGTGGGAGTGGCACGCCACGACGCCGACTCCGACAGCGACACCGCCGCTGAGCGTTCCCCCTCCCCCTGACGTCCCAGGAGCCGGCGAACCTGAGGTCGGCACCAGTGGCCAGACCAGCCCGGGTAGGCGTCAACACGTCGGCTCGGATTCACGGCGCGACGAACCGCAGTCGGCGATCGTCATCAGCGGGCCCGGCGATGACGGCCCGAACCCGCAGGCCAAGCGGCCGCGGGGTCGACGCAGGACCGTCGACGAGAAGACCCCGCTGCACCCCGGTCCCAGCGCGCCCGCCGGCCCGCCGGACGACCAGCGCGCAGCCTTTGTCATCGGCGCGATCTGGGGAGCTTTCGTCGCGTTCCTGCCCGGCGTCCGCACGCCGGTCGCCGCGACGTGGGAGAAGGTCAGCGACCAAGGGACGAGCGGTTCCGGACTCGGCTACGCCCTGCTGCTGGCGATCCTGATCGCGCTCTACGTGGTCGGCGCCGCGGGCATCGCCTGGAGCTTCGCGCGTGCGTTCGGGCGGCGGCCACCCGCTCCTGACCGCCCCGCGTCCGCATGACCCGGGCGGGTCTCCTCCTGATCGCCAGGCGGTGCCGACGCCCTTGATATTGATCGTGACTCGGGGAGCGCTGCGAGGCGCGGCATGAACTCTGCCTGCGATCTTTAGCCACAGGTTGACAAGGTGTCGTAAAGACATGGATCGTGGGCAAGCCATCTTTGGTTAGGCAAGCCTGACCAGACCACCGCCGCCGCGGTCACCCGCGGTCCGGATGTCCCGAGAGGGTCATCGTGACTCGACGTGCGCGCACAAGCACTGCGGTGCTGGGGCACCCCCTCGTGATCGATGTGCCCGGCTGCACCCAGCCGGCCCGTTCCATCCCGGACGCCCCCGGGTTCGCCAGCGATGCCCACGTCGGATCCGGCCGCATGCGCCGGACCGGACAGGGCCCTCGAACCCCCGACGGCTCGGTGCCTACGTCCGAGCGTCGGCTCTCCTGAGGACAGCGACCGCAGTAAGCCATGAAAGGCGGAACCACTCCACCATGACAGTCACATCAGAAGATCGACCAGGGCAGCGGCGACCACGCCGTGTAGCCCTTGCGGCGGCGGGTGCCCTGACCTTCGCGGGTCTCGGCTTGGTCAACGCCGCGCCGGCAAGCGCCGAGGTGTTGAACGCCACCGGCGGTTCGCTGCAGTGGGGTCTCAAGTCGAGCCTGCTGAGCTACCACATCGGCCTGCACGCCGGTACAACCCAGGGCGTGGCCATGGGGGACGGCGTGACCGCGAGCAGCACGACGCGGGGATCCGGTGCCGAGACCTACCCGGCGTTCTGGAACTTCCCGTTCGTCAGCGGTAGCTACGACTCGACCACGAACTCCTACACCGCGCAGTACGGCGGCTTCATCGCTCTGACTGAGAGCAACCCGGCGATCAGCACCGGACCGGGTTCGGCGAGCCCGTTCAAGAACTTCAAGATCAGCAACCCGGCTGTCGTCATCGACCTCACCAACGGCACCAAGAAGTTGGTCGTCGATGTGGACGAGGGCGACGACGGTGACCCGGCGACCCCGGTGGATCCGCCCGTGAACGACGTCGACTTCGCGACGTTCTCAAGCCTGACCACTCCGGTAACCCCGTCCGGCGGCACGGTCACCTACACGAACCTGGCCGCCGCTCTGACGGCCGCCGGATCGTCGGCGTTCGGCGGGTTCTACGGCGAAGGCGTTGAGGTCGACCCGGTGACCACATCGCTCACCGGCCTCACCGGCGGCGGCGATCCAGACCCGTGCATTGCCAATCCCTCCGCCCCGGGCTGCGATCCCGACCCAGAGCCAGGAAGCAACCAGCAGACCATCTCGTTCACTGTGCCGAACGTGCAGTGTGCGGGTGAGGTCACCTGGGCCATCGCGGGCGACAGTGCTGTGACCATGGCCGAGGCCGCGGTCAACGGCACCAAGCTCAGCTCGACCGGCGCCATCGACCCGATCACCGTCACCGACAGCCGGACCGGCAACGGTCAGGACTGCTACGACGTGTTCGACGTCTCCGGCCAGGTCAGCAACTTCACCGGTAGCGCCGGCACCATCCCCGGCAGCTACCTGGGTTGGTCGCCGACCGCGGACGGCACCGGCCTCACCGCCGGCCCGGTCGTCCCCGCCGGCTTCGAGCCGACCGGCCCCGGCCTGTCGCAGTCCTCGCTGCTCGTGAGCACCGCGCAGGGCCAGGCCGGCGCGGGCGAGGCAGGCGCGAACCTGGCGCTGGACATGCCGGTCAACACGCCCCCCGGCTCGTACCAGTCCACGCTGACGCTCACCGGCCTCAGCTGACGCTCCATCAGAACAGGTCCAACGACTGACGAGGTGGTGGGGTACGGATGGAGCCCGGACCCCACCACCCGTTGCGTCTTCCCCGCCTCTCGCACGATCCGACCGGACCCGACGTCGGTCAGAAAGCAGCAAACCTCATGACTACCCATCAGAACCGCCCGGCGGTGCCACGCCGGCGCCGGCTGATCGCGGTGGCCGGTGCGGCGACCTTGACCGCAGCCACGCTGTTGGTCGGTGCCCCGTCGGCATCCGCGGCGAGCCAGACCATCACCGGCGCCACCTTCGAGTGGAGCCTCAACGACTACATCCAGTACACGGGCACCGGCGCACCCGGCTCGTGCCACTACCTGGCAGCCGGTTCGCTCGACGGGACCAGCGCTGCGCTGACGCAGAGCTCGTACAAGGCGGTCGACGGCAACGTTTCGATCATGCTGGGCGCCGCTGCCCCGACCTTCGCCACCAAGTGCAGCGGCATGGGATCGATCACGGGCGGCAACACCGCTACCGGAAGCCCGGGCAACCAACGCGCCATCTTCAGCAACGGCACGGGTATTCGTGACACCACCACCGGTGCCGTCACCATCACCTTCCCGGGCACGCTCTCGGTGAAGTTCAGCGGCGCTCCCTTCCGCATGGTCGACCCGGTCCTTTCCGTCGACGGTTCCGGCGTGGGCACGCTGAAGGCGACCATCACGGCCGGTGCGAACCCTGCCGCGACCGTCGACACCGCCAATGTCACCGTGGCCGAGTTGACCGGTGTGCCGGTCTCGGGCCCGAGCGGGTTCATCTCTACGCCGACCTTCTTCGGCCGCATGATCACCGTCGGAACGACGTCCACGCCGACCCAGGCCAACAAGGACCTCTACGACGCCATCGGCGCCAACCTCTGGGGCGCATGGCCTGAGTCGTTCGTCAACGCGGCCAACACCGGATCCGTCAACGCCGGAGGCCGCTTCCACAGCTCGGCGCCGACCACCTCCGGTGACGGCTTCAAGGAGCCCAACCCGATCACCGTTTCATTCGGCGCTCTGGGACCGGTCACGAACAATCAGAACCTGAATCTGATCGTCCCGACGATCGCCTGCACCGGCGAGGTGTCGATGACCATCGCGGACGACGGCGCTGTTGCCATGGGCACGGCGGCCTTCGTCACCGACCGGCTCCGCGCGACGGGCGCAATCGACCCGATCACCATCAACGACACCCGCGTCGGCAGCGGTGCGTGCCGACCCGCCTTCGCGGTGTCCGGATCGGTCAGCGAGTTCACCGCAACCGGTGTCCCCGCACTCTCGGCCAGCTACCTCGGTTGGGCACCCAACGTCACCAGTGGCTCCGGCCTCGTTGTCGGTCCGACCGTCGCGCCGGGCTACCTCCCCGCCGGTGACGGGCTCTCGCAGCCCACGCAGTTGGTGAGCACCGCCGCCGACACCACCGGTACCGGCACCGCCGGTGCCGCCTTGACCCTGGAACTGCCGCCGACGACTCAGCCGGGCGACTACCAGGGCACCTTGACCCTCACGGGTCTCACCTGATCGACGGCGCCCGACGGGCACCACAGCAACGCACCGGGCCGGGGGGGTCTACCCCCCGGCCCGGTTCCACGAACAGCCCACTGAACAACCGCTGAACCTCAGCTATGCCTGCTGAGTTCAAGCCGCCCCACCGCGGCCGAAAGGAACGTCTGTCGATGTCGCGCCTCGTGCACCGCACCGCCCGCTCGAGCGCCGCCGCGCTCGCACTGCTGCTCGGCTCCGGATTCGTGGCAGCCGCACCCGTCGCCGGCGCCGCTCAGACCGTTGCCGCCGTCCCTGCCGAGGACCCGCCCGCCGACGAGAACACCCTGACGTGGTCGGTGCGGCCCACCCCGGTCGAGGGCGAGCCGCTGCGCCCGAACTTCCTCGTCGATGTCCCCGCGGGCTCGGTGGTCGAGGACTCGATCCGGGTGAAGAACTTCAGCAAGAAGGAACTCAACGTCTCCATCTACGCCAGCGACGCCCGCACCACCGACTCCGGCGCCCTGGACCTGTTGCCCGCCGCCGAGAAGCCCCGCGACGTCGGCGCCTGGATCGTGCTGGAGAAGTCCGAACTCACGATCGCCGCCGGCGACCAGGTCGACGTGCCGTTCAAGATGACGGTGCCGGAGAACGCCGAGTCCGGTGACCACGTCGGCGGCATCGTCACCTCCTACATCGCTCCCGGGGTCTCCGAGGGTCAGCCGGTCAAGCTCGACCGTCGCCTCGGCACCCGTGTGCAGGTCCGCATCGAGGGACCGCTGAACCCCGGCCTGGCGGTCGTCGGGATGGCCACCAAGTACGAAGGCACGCTGAATCCGTTGGCCAAGGGCAAGACGATCGTCAGTTACACGGTGAAGAACACGGGCAACGTGCGCATGGCCGCCAAGCAGCGCGTGAAGATCAAGGGCCTGCTCGGCCTGGGCGGCAAGACGACGAATCTCAAGGACATGCCTGAGCTGTTGCCTGGCAACTCCCTGACGCTCAACGCCGTGATTCCCGGTGTGCTGCCGACCTTCCGCTCCTCGGTCAACGTGCAGCTCTCGCCGATCCCGTCGCGCGACGGCGACAACTTCGACAAGGTGCGCCTGGCCAGCGCGAGCGGCAGCAACTTCACCCCGCCGTGGGGTTACTTACTCGTCCTCGCGCTCGCCGCCGCCATTCCGGCCACCGTCGTGTGGTCGCGTTGGCAGCAGAAGCAGCGCGAGGAGCAGCGCGTCGAGCAAGCAATCGCGGCGCGCCTGACCGACTCCGCCGTGCGCTGATCGACCGACGTTCACGACGGTTTGTCATTCGGTGCCGGCTGGGCGATCATTGGCCCGCGAAGTAAGGGTTGCCTCACGGCACCCACGAAAGGGGTTGTCCGTCATGGCAGGTCCCATCCGAACTGCGCGCTACGCGTTGGCTGCTGTCCTGGTCGGCGGTCTCGCCGCGTGCGGTGCCGCCGAGACCAATACGGCCGAGACGGCTCCCCTCGCGAACACCTCCGCCGAGCAGGCCACGGGCACCACGGGCGACCGGGTCTGCAAGGGGCCGGCGACGGCAACTGCCGACCCGACCGTCGTCCCGATCGCGACAGGCTCGACACCGGCGTTCCCGACCACGGTCACGGACAACCGCGGCAAGCAGGTGACCATCCAGAAGGCCGACCGCATCCTGGCCCTCGACGTCTCCGGAACCCTCGCGACCACCGTCTTCGCCCTCGGCCTCGGTGACCGCCTGGTGGGCCGCGACATCTCCACCGGCATCCCGGAGCTGAAGGATCGGCCCGTCGTCACGCACAACGGGCACAACATCAACGGCGAGGCGATCCTCAACCTCAACCCGGACCTGATCCTCACCAACTACTCGATCGGTCCGCTCGAGGTGCAGCTGCAGCTCGAGCAGTCCGGCATCCCGCTGCTGATCCTCGGCAACCAGTCCTCACTGGATGGCATCGGTCCGCAGATCAAGGAAATCGCGAACGTCTTCGGCCTCGGCCCGCTCGGCGACCAGTTGGCGGCCCGCGTCGACACGGATCTGCAGGCCGCACGCGCACGGATCACCGAACTTGCCCCCGCGGACCCCGCGCAGCGCCTCCGAATGGCCTTCCTCTACATGCGTGGCAACGCCGGCGTGTACACCTGGTTCGGTAAGGGAACCGGTGCCGATCAACTCATCAACGAGTTGCAGGGCGTCGACGTCGCCACCGAGGCCGGCGTGCCTGGGTCGCGTCCGTTGAACGCCGAAGCACTGGTCGGCGCCCGGCCGGAGATGTTCCTGATGATGACGAAGGGCCTGGAGTCCGTCGGCGGCGTCGAGGGACTGAGGACCGTTCCCGGCGTCGGTGACACGGATGCCGGCCGCTCCTCCTGCGTCGTCGATATGAGCGACTACCAGGTGCTCAGCTTCGGCCCGATGTACCCGGCCGTCCTGCGTGGCCTCGCCGAGGCCATCTACCTCCAGGCAGCTCCGGCGTGACACCGGAGCGACAGGCAGCGGCGCCACCCGCCCCTGCCCCCTCGCTCCCCCCGCCTCCCGCGCACACGGCTCCGATGCCAACGCGGGTGGCGGACACCCGCACGCGCTCCATCAACCGCGGCACGCGCGAGGGGTGGATCTCCACTGCTTCGCTGCCCCCTGTGCGGGCCTGTCGAGCCACCTTTGTGCTGGTCGGCCTCATCGGTGTCCTCATGCTCGCTGCGCTGATCTCAGCCGGCAACGGGCAACTGAAGGTCCCGCTCGACGAGGTGCTCGGCTCCTTCTTCCACCACTTCAACATCGACCTCGGCCCGATGCCCACGCACCCGCAGGGCGACGCGGCGCTGTGGAACATCCGCTTCCCGCGGGTGACGCTGTGCCTGCTTGTCGGCGCAGCCCTGGGCGCGTCCGGTGCCGTCATGCAGGGCGTGTTCCGTAACCCGCTCGCGGACCCGGGGATCATCGGCGTCAGCTCCGGGGCGGCCGTCGGTGCCTGCACGGTGATCGTGTTCGGCTGGACCTTCCTCGGCAGCTTCACCATCGCCGCAGCCGCGTTCATCAGCGCGCTGGCGACGACGATGCTGATCTACCTCCTGTCCCAACGCAACGGACGCACCGAAGTCGTCACCCTCGTCCTGATGGGTGTCGCGGTGCAGGCCGTGTGCGGCGGACTCATCGGTTACCTCGTGTTCCTCGGCGACACCGCCGCCCGCGAGCAGATCGTGTTCTGGCAACTGGGTTCGCTCAACGGCTCCCGCTGGGAGCAGGTCGCGATCGTCGCGCCGCTGGTCGGCATCGGCCTGGTGGGCATGTTTGCGATCGCCCGCATGCTCGACCTGCTGGCCCTCGGCGAGAACGCCGCCCGGCACCTCGGCGTCAACGTCGAACTCATCCGACTCTTCGCGATCGTGATGGTCACCCTCAGCGTCGCCGCCGCGGTCGCGTTCTCCGGCATCATCGGCTTCGTCGGCCTCGTGGTGCCGCACGTGGTGCGGATGATCCTGGGTCCCGCGCACAGCACGCTGGTGCCCGCGTCTGCGATCGGCGGGGCTCTGGTTCTGACGATCGCGGACCTCATCGCCCGCACGGCCGTCGACTACGCCGACCTGCCGATCGGCATGCTCACTGCTCTCATCGGCGGTCCGTTCTTCTTCTGGCTGCTCATGCGGGCCCGTGCTCGCTCCGGCGGCTGGGCCTGACCTTCGGCCTCCGAGGCCGTCGCGAACGCGGAGAGCCCCGGGCAGGTTCGCGTGACCTAGCCGCCGGCGCTGCGCTCCGCCTGATCGCCGCCGGGCGGGGGCCGCTGTCGGTGCGGTAACTGGGTAGAGACCACAGGACAGTCCTCGCCCGGGACCGGAGGTTCCAGCATGACCACGCACGACATCCGCCCGACCACCACCGACGCAGGGTGCCCCGTCGCCAGTGACGAACACTCCCTGACGATCGGCCCGAACGGCCCGATCCTGCTCCAGGACCACTACCTGATCGAGCAGATGGCCCAGTTCAACCGCGAGCGCATCCCGGAACGTCAGCCGCACGCCAAGGGCGGCGGCGCCTACGGGACCTTCGAGGTCACCGAGGACGTCTCCAGGTACACCAAGGCCGCCCTGTTCCAGCCCGGCGTGCAGACCGACATGGTTGCCCGCTTCTCCACCGTCGCCGGTGAGCGTGGCTCCCCCGACACGTGGCGCGACCCGCGCGGGTTCGCCCTGAAGTTCTACACACCCGAGGGCAACTTCGACCTCGTCGGCAACAACACCCCAGTCTTCTTCATCCGCGACCCCATGAAGTTCCAGCACTTCATCCGCTCGCAGAAGCGCCGTGCCGCGAACAATCTGCGTGACCACGACATGCAGTGGGACTTCTGGACGCTGTCCCCGGAGTCCGCGCACCAGGTGACCTGGTTGATGGGCGACCGCGGTATCCCGCGGACCTGGCGGCACATGAACGGGTACTCGTCACACACCTACATGTGGGTCAACTCCGCCGGGGAACGGTTCTGGGTCAAGTACCACTTCAAGACCGACCAGGGCATCGAGACCTTCACCCAGGACGAGGCCGACCAGATGGCTGCCATCGACACCGACTACCACCAGCGCGACCTGTTCGAGCACATCGAGGGCGGTCAGCACCCGAGTTGGACTCTGCACATGCAGGTCATGCCGTTCGAGGAGGCGACGACCTACCGGTTCAACCCCTTCGACCTCACCAAGGTCTGGCCGCACGGCGACTACCCGCTCATCCCGGTCGGGAAGATGACGCTGAACAAGAATGTGACGGACTATCACGCCGAGATGGAACAGGCTGCGTTCCAGCCCAACAACCTGGTCCAGGGCACAGGGCTGTCCCCGGACAAGATGCTGCTCGCCCGCGGGTTCGCCTACGCCGACGCGCACCGCGCACGCCTGGGCGTGAACTACCAGCAGCTGCCGGTGAACCAGCCGCGTTGCCCCGTGAACTCCTACTCCAAGGACGGCGCGATGCGCTTCGCCGGCGTCACCGACCCGGTGTACGCGCCGAACTCCTACGGCGGTCCGACCGCCGATGCGGAGCGCTACCCCGAGGCCGCGGTGTGGGCCGCGGACGGCAACATGGTCCGCACTGCGTACACGCTGCGCGAGGACGACGACGACTTCGGCCAGCCCGGCACGATGGTCCGCGACGTCCTCGACGACGCCGAACGCGGGCGCCTCGTGGACAACATCGTCGGTCACCTGCTCAACGGGGTCAGCGAACCGATCCTGGCGCGCGCCTTCGAGTACTGGCGCAACGTCGACAAGCCGCTCGGCGAGAAGATCGAGAGCGGCGTCCGGGCCAAGCAGAACGAGAAGGACCCGAAGTCCAAGCAGGACAACCCGCCGCGAGCGAGCGCGCAGAAGAAGGCCTGATCGTCCGCCCCGATCCGTGAGAACGGCACCGCCGCCCGCCACTGCGGGCGGCGGTTCGCCTTTTCTACGATCGAAGCGGCGGCGCACCACGCACGGGCGGACACCGTCAGTTCAGCGGCGGCGGCGTGCCGTCGGTGCGGGTGACGGTGAAGGTCGCGGCCGCCATGGCCTCCAGGTGGGGGTCCTCGGCGAAGGCCGTCTGCGACGTCGCCTTGCCGGGTTCGAGGCCTTGCACGGCGAGGGTCTCGGTCGCGATCAGGCCGCCGGGTCCGGTGGCGGCGATGGTGGTCCAGAAGGTTCGCGCGGTCCTGCCCTGGTTGATGAAGGTGACCGCCAGTCCGCCGCTGCGGCCGAGGTAGCCCTCGTCGGCGATCTGGAACCTGTCGAACACGATCCCGATGTCCTGCGCGAGGTCCTCGGCCGAGGCGGGACGGAACTCCGCGCTACCACCGCCTTGCACGGCGGCGACACCGACGATCACGGCGGTCAGTGCCGCGGCCGCGACCCAGCCGATGACCGATCGGCGGGACAGCACGGGTGGCGCCATCGGCGCGGCCGGTTCCTCCGTCCGGACCACCCCGGCGTCGGTCCGCCGCGGGACCGGCACCCACTCCCACCGGTCGCCGCCGTCGTCCGACACGACGTACCAGGAGCCGAAGAGGCCGTCGGGCGAGGGCGGTTGCTCATCGGGCCGCCAGACGCGACGCACGTCGCCGTCGGGCAGCGTGCGTTCGACCCATTCACCGTCCGAGGGATCCACGCGGCCTCACCCGTACGCAGCGGCGGCACGCATCAGGCGGCCGGGGCGGGTCGGTGCAGCACGGCCCAGGTCGGCGTGACGCGCACCCCGTCCCCGCTCACCACGGCGGTGCCGTCGACGATCAGCGAGTACCCACCGGCCTCGTAGGGTGGACCGAGCAGCGTCACCAGTTCGTTGCCCTCGATGCGGCTGCGCGTACCGCGGCCGACCTCGGCGATCACGACCACGCCGTCGGACACCGCGGCGGGGACGGCAATGATGTGCGGGCGCGGTTGGTCCCCGACGCTCAGCAGGTAGACGAACGGGAACCGCCGAAGCGTCTCCCCCAGTTGCTGCAATTCCACCGCGATGCTCATGCGTCGAGCCTAACCGCGCCCTCGGTCGCGGCCCGGTGCAGACGTCGGCCCCTCACCCTCGACCGGCCGCAGACCATTTCTGATGCATGGTCAGGTATGTTTCGGTCGATCACCGGAGGGCGCCTGCACCGGCAGGTCGCCGACGCATCGCGGTGTCGGTCTCGTAGCGGACGAGCTCGGCGCCGGTGAGCATCATCTGGGTCGGTACCCCGATCCGGTGGCCGATCTTCACCAGCAGCTTGCCGCGTCCCGGGTGGGGTGTGTCGAGTCCTTCGACGGCTGTCCCGGTGGGTGCGGCCCAGCTGGCGACCAGACGCATCTCCTCGCCCGTCAGGGGACGTCGTTCAGCAACTGCGTGCAGTTCCTTGGGTGAGCTCGCGCCGAGCAGGACGGTGTCGCAGCGCTCCATCAGGCCGGCCGCTTTCGCCCGATCCGAGGCGTTGGGCAGTGCCTCGAGGTCACGCAGCGAGTGGGTGATCATCATCGTGACGGCGCCCTTGGCCCGGTTGAGGCGGGTGAGGGCGTCGAAGGAGTCGACCATCCCGGTCCCGGCCCGCAGCGCGCGCCACAGTTCGTCGAGGCAGATGACCATCGGACGGTCGTTGAGGCCGAGCGCGGCGGCCGCGTCGAGGGTGCCGTAGGTGTAGGCCCAGCCGGCCATCATCCCGGCGGCGACGACGTGGTCCCCGGCCGGCAGCAGCGCGGACAGGTCGACGTTGATCGCGCGGGCGGTCAGGTCCACGCGGGTGCTCGTCGGGCCGTCGAACAGACCCGCGAGAGGCCCGGCGCAGAGGTTCTCCAGGCCGAAGGTGATCTGCCCCGTGGTCTTCCACGCCTCGTGCGCGTCGGCGACCTGCAGGTCCGTGCACATCGACTGCGGCGGGTTGCGCAGCACCCGGATGACGTCGGGGATGGTGGGGTCCTCGCCGCCGGCGTGGGCAGCCGTGATCAGGCGCACCGCCGCCTCGAGTGCGTACCGCTCCCCGGCGTCGGGCCGGCGGTCCAACCCGTTGGGTCCTGCCAGCAGAGCGAGCAGCAGTTCGCTGCGTCGGGCGGCGATCTCAGTGGTCAGTGCGGCGCGGGCGGCCGGCTCCAGGGTGGGCAGCGCCCGCCCCAGCGGTCCGGAGTCCAGCGGGTTGATCCGGTCCAGACCGCGACCGATCCGGATGACCTGGCCGCCGAGTGCCTCCACGACCGTCGAGTACTCGCCCTTGGCGTCGCCCGGGTTCAACGCGAGATAGCCCAGCGCGCACAGGCCGATCATGACCCGCTTGGCGGCGGCGGATTTGCCGACGCCCGGGGAGGCCTGGATCCACACACCGGGGTTGGCGGTCATGGTGCCGACCCAACCCGGCGGGTCGAGGCAGACCAGTTCGTTGGTCAGCAGGTCCCGCCCAAGCGGCACGCCCGTCGGCGGCAGGCCGTTTGCCTGGACGAAGGGGAACAACCCGGCCACCTGATTGGTGGTGCCCACGTGATGCATGCCCGGGTCGACGTGTGCCGCCCGGCCCGAGCCCGAGCCGGGCCAACCGCCCGAGGGCGCGACGAGGTCGCCGGCCACGGCCGAGGCCTTGCGGCGGCGCTGCGCGGCGAACTTGCGCTGCGGTTCGTGCGGCTCGTAGCCCTGCAGCTTCTTGCTCATCGGGTCACCTTGGCCTTGCTGAACGGCGGGTGCACCCCGGTGGGCAGACCGACGGCGAAGGCAGCGGCCTGGCCGTAGTGACACAGCCTCAGTTTGATGCGGCTGGCCCCCGCGGCGTGCTCGACCTCGGCGCGCGCGGCGGGCAGGTCGGCCGGGTCCTCGACGGTGGTCGTCACGAACAGCGAGAACTGGACGAGACCGGCGCCCGCCGCCTCTTCCTCCGCAGCACCGTGCGCCATCATGCGGTCCTTACGCTCCCGGGCGGATTCGTCGCGCTTGGTGCGGGCGCGGTAGGCGGCGCGGGCCTCGACGGCGGTCCGTTCCTTCTGCAGCAGGGACCCTGCTTCCTCCCGGTCCAGCACCCGGTACAGCAGGGTGACCCGACGCGCGTAACGGCCCGGGGACAGCAGACGCAGCAGGACGTTGCTCGCGACGCGCTGGCGCGGAGCCTCGAGCATCGCCCAACTCACCGAGACTGCGCCGTCGTGCAGGTAGCGGTCCGACTCCTCCTTGGCCCCGGCCGGCCCGGCCAGGCCCCACAGCGGAGTGTCGATCAGTTGTTCCCAGTCCTCGGTGTTGGCCCGGCGGGCCTGCGGGTCGAAGGCGGAGCGAACCATGCGCGCGAGGTCGGCGGCGCTGGCCGCGCGGAGCACCTCGACCCCGGACCCGGCGGGGTTGATGCTCTCGAGCACCCGCAGGGTCGCGGCGACGCCGTCGGCCAGTTCGGTGATGCGTTCCCCGCCCCGGGTCGGGTCCACGGTCAGGGTGAGTCGGGTGGACACCCGGGCGGCTCCGGCAGGGGCGGCCTCGACGAGGTCGGCCATGACGGCCCGCGCCCACTCGGGGGCGTCCGGGTCCAGGCGGCTGTCGAGGTCGCGGCGCAGCGAGCCCCCGGCGTCCGGCGTGGTCTCGACGGTGACGGCGGCCCACCGGATGGAGGGGACGTCGGCGAAGGACGCCAGCATCGCGCCCCACGAGGACACGTACCCGTCGGCGGTGTCGCGGTCGGCCAGCAGGGTTCCGGCCGAGGACAGCAGGAAGGTGACCGACATCAGGCCGGTGCGCTTGTCCCACACCATGCCGCAGCGGGTGCGGCCAGGGATCTCGACGTCGAGAAGTTCGGTGGGCGCGAGGATTCCGGGCAGGTTCCCGGCCTTCGGCCACGGCAACATGACCGAACCGCGGTAGGTCGTCTCCCCACGTCCCGCCGCGCGCCGGTAGCGCTCCTTGGCAATC
This sequence comes from uncultured Actinomycetota bacterium, assembly GCA_963703165.1. Lineage (GTDB taxonomy): Bacteria > Actinomycetota > Actinomycetes > Sporichthyales > Sporichthyaceae > JBQTKD01. The sequence goes on along the minus strand of OY969798.1, from coordinate 3,294,642 downwards.
AGATGATCGAGCAGCGGGACACCGTCGTAGCGCCACAGCACCAACGCGAGCATCGGGAGGATGACCGGTAGCAGCAGCATCCCGGCACCCAGGCCGCCGACGGCTGTGGTCGCCGTGAAGATCGCGACGAGCAGGATCAGCGCACCGCTGGCCCGGGCGTCCAGGTTGCCCAGGCCCAGGCCGCGGGTGCGTCGCCACCCGCCGTAGGTCCGGACCGTGTTCGGCTCAAGAGTCGTTGTACTCATCGTCCGCCATCCCCCCGTGACATCTGCCCGATCAGAGGCTCATTGCGGCCCGTCGCCGCGTGGACCACCACGTGCGGTGGCACTGCCACGGCACCGGCCGCCGCCGCTGCCACTCCGGTCGCCTGTCCGGGGACCGGCGGCGAACCTGCGCGCCCTGCCCCCGCGTCACCGTGCGGCAGGAGCACCGTCGGGGTCGAGTTCGTCCCGGCCATCCAGGTCGCGTGGTGGACCGCCGAGACCTCGCCCGGCGTGCCTGCGCCCGTGGCCACGGTGCGGGCGGATCGACTCGGGAGGTCCATGCTCCGCTCGACGACCACCCGGGCAGCCGGAGCGAAAAGCCTGACGGAGACGGGGAAGATGGCGACCGCGACGATCAGCGACACCAGGCCGCGGGTCGCGTCCATCGCCGTGTACTGCGCCGGTGCCGGGCCGGCGAAGCCCAGGCAGAGCACGATGACGACCATCGGCTTGTAGACGCAGATCGCCAGCACCAGGGCGAGCGTCTTGGTGAGCCAGGTCTGGGTGTACCGCGGTCCGGCCTGCCCGACGGCGGCGATCGGGAGCAGCGCCCCGAGCAACGGGATCGCGATCTGCCGCAGGACCAGGAACACCGCTTGACCGACGCCGAGCAACAGCACCATGAAGGCGAAGAACATCACCAGCACCGGCGCTCGTTCGGTCACGGCGGTCCCGAGCAGGGTCTCCCCCATCCGGGTCACCAGGGCGTCGGTGCTCTCGAAGCTGTGCGCCAGGATCCCGGAGCTGATCTGGTCCCCGGCCAACAGTGCGGAATCGATGACGGCGATGCCCGCGGCGGTGACCAGCGCGGCGATCAGCAGGCCGCGGATCAGTTCGGCGAGCACCGCACCGCGGCGGCTCACCATGAGCCGAATGCCCTGCCAGATCGCGATCATCGTCAGTCCGGCCGCGGCCAGCGCCAGCATGAGCGCCTGCAGGCCGAGTCCGTTGTCGGCGCCGGCGCTGAGCGACGGGGTGTCGAGCCAGGAACCGTAGGTGTCCTTGAGCACCTCGCGGGCGCCCTGCGCGGTCTGTGCCGCGAGTTCGTCCAGCGACATCATGCCGTCGGAGAACTGCGAGTTCGGGATCTGCGCGGGCGCGGTCTCCGCGCCCGGAGTCGCCTGGGTCCCCGGCGCGGCACACGTGACGATGCCGAAACCGCAGGACGCGCCGGCGTTCGGGGCGGTCGTCGCCGGAGGCGTCGGAGTGGGGACCGCCGGGTCACCTGACGCAGCGTCAGTGGTCGGAGCAGGGGTCGCGACGGCTTCTGCAGGCGCCGGGCTCGGCGCCGGCAGGTTCGCGGTGACGGTCTGCACGGCCGCGTCCACCGGGCCGCGCACACCGTCGGCCGGCGTCGGGTCGGCGCTGAAGGCAGTGAACACAGACAGCGAGGTCGGCGAGATCAGATGGGTCATGGCCGTCGCTCCGCCAGAGCGGTCCAACCGACCTCGTTGAACTCGGTCGAGCCGATCTCCGCGGTGGGCGGGGTCGTTCCCGCCTCGCCCGGGGTCACGCGCCAGTCCTGCAGGGTGGCGTCCCACTTCCACAGCGTCGTGGCGGCCACAAGTTCGCGGGTCTGCTTCTGCGCGGAGCGATACTCGACGGCGGCCAGCACACTGACCACGACCTTGTCGGCGCCCTTCGCGACCCACCGCACCGCGAACGGTTCAGCGAAGACCGAGGAGTCCATCGGCGCGGGCCCTGACATCGCCAGGCCGAGTCGGGCGCGGCCGGCGGACACGGCAGCCGCGGCGGCGCCGTCCGCGGCCTCGGCGGCAGCGGCACCGGTGGCCGCGTAGAGGCGCAGTACCTCGTCGACGACCTGGTAGTCCAGCGAGGCGGAGTACCGGGTGAGCGCCACCGCCGCGGCCGCCGCTCCCTCGGGGCTGTGCGGAAAGCTCGTGGGGTACTCGTTGACCTGCGCGGCGCCGGCCGGCAGCACCACCCGCCGGATCGGCGCCTCGAAGGCCACCGGCGCGGTCAGGGCGGTCACCTGCGGGGTGATCCCGGAAGATGACCTTGCGTCAGTGCCTTCGTTCACCTGACCGCCGAGCGACACCAGCGCGACGGCCCACAGGCCGAGCACGCCGATCCCCGCGATCAGGAACACCCCGCGGCGTCCGCCGAATCGCGACCGCACGGAGTCCGCGGCGTCGTGGTCGGAGGTCATCGCGGTCACCCGGGCAGAACCGTGGCGACGATGGTGGAGGTGAGCGACACCAGCACGAGGCCGGCGATCACCCACGGGACACCGGCGGCACCTTCGCTGGCCAGGGCGGAGCGGTGGCGGCGTCCGATCATCATCATGATCCCGCACAGGATCAGCCCGAGAGTGCCCGCGACCAGCGCGAACCACTTGAAGTAGCCGATCCAGTTGCCGACGATGATCTCGGTCCCGGGCGGCGGGATCGGTCCGGGGTTCGGCACGTTCGCCGCCCACACACCGATCATCTGGAGTGAAGCGCTCATGCGCGCGCTCCTCGATTCGGATCGAACTGAGCTCCGACCCTCGCGAACTCGGCGTCGACCCCGACGCCGTCCGGGTCGTTGGGCGCGGTGAAGGCCGCGCACAGCCGGGCGATCGCCCGGGCCACCGGCTTGGCGCCGGCGACCTCCTGGGCGTGATCCACCGCCCGCAGCGGCCAGAGGAACGGCACATCGACCGTCCCCCGAGCCATGCCTCGGACAACCCGCAACCGGTACCGCACCGGCGGCGGCGGCGGAGCCGGGACATCCGCGACCACGATCAGCCACGGAAGCGCGACGTCCGGGTGCCACTGCGCCAGCAACGACGCGGCAGCGTTCATACCCGCCGCGGTCGACCGCGCGACCAGCGCGGGTACTGCCCGCGGGGGTAGGTGCTCCCCGAGTTCCAGACCGACGGCGGAGACACCGCCGAGTTGGAGCAACTCGACGACGGTGCGGGCGCCGGCACCTCCGTGGGCGCCCAACACCGCCACATGCGAGTTCATGACCGACGTCCGACCGCAGCGGGCAGACCCGCTGCGGTGGTCACTGCACGGAGCAGCGGGACATCGGCCGAAACAACCTCGCCGGAGGGCGCGGCCCCGGTTACGGGGGCGTCCGTAACGGGGGGGGTATCCGAGACGGGGGCGTCCGTCCGGGGCTTCGCTATCCGGCGAGTGCTCTTGGGCTCCTTCGCGCTGCGAGGAGCGATCACGGTGTCGACATTCTTCTGACGGCCAGTCACCTGTGCGGTGCCTGCGCCGGCGGAAACGATCTCCTCGACCGCGGCTCCGAGGATCGCCGCCTGAGCGACGAGGTCCTCCAAAGTTGGGTGCGTCGCGGACGGTTCGGTCCGCGTGCGGCGGGTGCGAGTGGTGGCGGGCTCCGGGGCAGTCTCGGCGACCGCAGCCTTGGCGGCCGGCTTTCTCGCCGCCGTCACCTTCGGTGCTGTCGCCTTCGCCACGGGCGTCTTCGGTGCGGGCGCCTTCACCGCTGTGGCGTTCGCTGCGGGCGCCTTCGGCGCCGCGTCCTTCACGGCGGGCGCCTTGGATGCGGGCGCCTTGGTGACGGGGGACTTGCGGGTCGACACCGAGGCGGTCGCGCGCGGAGCGGCGGTCGTCGCCGCCACCACCTTCGCGCCCGAGGTCTTCGGGAACTGCACCGTGGGCGCCTCGACCAGCGAGAGCGACGGCTTCGCAAGCTTGGCCGGCGTGGCCGGGGCGACCGTCGCGACGGACACGGTCGGTGCCGGGTTCGTCGACACCCTGCAGGTGGACTCGATCATCGCGATCGCCTCGTCGGCTGCCCGCTCGAATGCCGGCGAGACATCCTCGGCCGGCAGGCCGTTCGGCTTCTCGGCAGGCACATCGACGGCGCACAGTTGCTCGACGACGGCTCGCGCCGCCGTGATCACGGCCTTCGTCGTCGCCTCCGAGACGACGCTGCGACCGACGCGTCCGCCGGCGCACATCGTGGGGTCATGGGCGATCTCGATGACGGCCGCGGTGCGCGCGAACCTGGCCTGGGCATCGGCCTGGGCCAGCGGGTCCGGGCGGCCGGAGGACGCGGTGAGAACGGCGACCGCGCGGTCGACGAGGTCGGACCGGCCGATCGCGTCGAGGTGCTCCAGCGTCCAGTCCGCGGCGGCGATGCTGTCCGGGTCGTAGTTACTGGCCAGCACCAGGCAGTCGGCCTCCGCGGCTGCGGACTGCCAGGCTTCGGAGCGCACGTTGTTGCCCGAGTCGAGGATCAGGATCCGGTAATAGCGACGCAGCACCGCGTGCAGCCGGGTGAAATCGGCCGCGCGGATCTGGCGCAACGCTGCCGGGTCGTCGTCGGACGCGAGGACGTCGAAGAGCTCGTCCTGCGGCCGCAGGTAACCGGCCAGCTCACCCATCCCGGCCGTGTGCGACTCGAACATCGGCAGGTCGTTCAGCAGATGACGCACCGTCAGTCCGTGACCCTCGCCGGCCGCCCGGGGGTTGGCCCGGTCGGCCAGGCCGCCGCGTGCCTCGTTGTTGTCCCAGGCCAGCACGTGACCGCCACGCATGAGCGCGAGGGTTCCGGCAAGCATCAGCGTGAGAGGGGTCTTGCCAGATCCGCCCTTGGGGTTGGCAACCAGCACGGTCATCGGCCGGCGGAAGGGTCGGCGGATGTCCTCGATGCGAGTGAGCTCAGCGGCCGGCGGCAGCAGATCCGCCGCGCGGGGCGAGGCGCTGCGGCGAAGCAGCGGCCCTGAGAAGCGGCCCAGTCCCACCCGTCGCGGGGCGCTCGCCGACCGCGCCGGGACGAACACAGGGCGCTCGACCGAGATCGCGGGTGCCGCGACCACTGCGACGGGCATCTCGACGGTCGCGCTGAGGTCGGCGTGGACGGACGGCGTATGCGCCACGGTGTTCGCCGGTGCGGGCGCCGGCGCCATCGAGGCGTAGTCAGTGGCCTGCGCCCAAGCCGGTGCCGCCGGAGCGACCGGCGGGAGCAGTGGCGGCATCATCGGTGCCGAAGGACGCGACTGCGCGACGGGTCCGGTGCCTTGCGATCCCTCGGCCGTGGGCGCGACGTAGCGCTGGTGTGTGGCGGCAGGTGGCCCGAAAGCCGCACCCCCGCGAACCTTTGACACCGCGACCTGTTCGGTCGCAGCGCGCGCAGCAGTATGTCTGCGCATTTCACCCCCCCAGGTGTCAGCTCCCTTCGAGTCTGCTGACTCGTTGGAGCTGTTCAATCACGCAATGTCAGGCTAGGTAACCCTTCCTTCTCGGTGCAACGGGCTCCCGGCCCCCTTTGACCCCATCAACGGTCCATATCCGGTCATCTCCCTCAAGTCCGGGTAAATCGGACGGTCTTCAACGCTCCTGACTCCTTCGCAACTCGAGTCACACGAGTCTCAGTTGTTGCCCGGATCACGCTCAGCCAGGCCGCCCCGTCCGGGGCGGGATGGTGACGATCGAGCCCGCGATTGTCAGGCGAGGTCAAGCCCCGGCCCACGGGTCCGTATAGCCGTGGACGCGTGCGCCCTGCCTCGACCACGGGCCGTGGTGCTCATGCCCAATCCTGAGTCGGGCGCCGCCGTCCGGGGGGCCGTCTTCTGCCGGCATGTCGGGGCATCAGGACGCCGCGAAAGCCCCACACGCCGGCACAAGTCGACGTCCGAGCGGCCGGACGCAACACCGAGAGAGGGGCCCGCCCGCCGCCGGCGACCGAAGTCACCGGCGGCGGCCGCATCGACACGCCCGTCGATGCGGTGGTGGGTGCGGGCAAACCGCCCCTACCAACTTGTGGCGCTGCGGTGGACACCCTCGCCGAGTTCGCACGGCTCGGGTCTGCCAAGGGAGCGCAGGCAACGTCACCGCTTGCGAAGGGGGGCGCCCCTAGGAAAGCAAGGCAAACCTTACCGAATGTGATTCGGTACGCCCATCTGGCCGGCCGTGACGCTCATCAAGACTTTCCTCACGGAACGGTCGACACCGGCCCAAATCGGACCGAAAGCGGCACCTCGGATGCGTCCCCTCGTTTTCTCAGGAAACGAGGGCATCTCATGTTCGATCGGGTACGAGGCCGTACACCTTCTACGGACCAAAGGCCCGAACGGTTCGGTGTCAGTCGGCGATTTGCGGCCCGGGTTCCGCGGCCGGGTCCGGGGCGAGCAGGTGGGCGAAGGCCGCGAGGTTCGCCGTCGACTCCCCTCGCTTGACCCGCCAGTCGTACTCACGGCGGATCGCGGAGGCGAACCCGCGCTCGAGGATCGGGTTGAAGGCGGAGTCGGAGTACTCCAGGACGCTGCCCAGGATCCGGTCGACCTCCTCCTCGTCGAGGGCGTCCAGCGGCAGCCGCCCGATCAGGTAGATGTCGCCGAGGCGGTCCACGGCGAAGGCCACCCCGTACATGCGGGCGTTGCGCTCGAGCAGCCAGCGGTAGACCTCGACGTGGTTCTCGTCGGGGCGCCGAGCGACGAAGGCGTTGATCGTCAGCGCGTGCGCGCCGACGGCCAGCGAGCAGGTGGTCGTGAGCTTGTGGGTCCCCGGCAGGGTGACAACGAAGAAGCCGTCGCGGGGGCTGACCCATTCGACGCCGGCGGCGTCGAGAGCGGCGGCGAGAACGGCAGCGGGATCGGTGGCACTCATGGCGCCGACCTACCCGCTCAGCCGACGCGCAACGGGCTGCCGGGCCGCAGCGCCGCCCGGTAGACCTCGAGCATCCCGGCCGCCGTCGCGGACCAGTCGAAACGGGCCGCGTGCCGCACGGCTCCGTCGCCGAGGCGGCGGCGCAGGACCTCGTCGGAGAGCAGGCGGTGCAGGGCGGCGGCATAGTCGCTGGGGTCGTGACCGTCGATCAGGATCCCGGAGCTGCCGTCGGCGACGGCGGTGGTCAGGCCCCCCACACGGGCGGCGAGCACCGGGGTGCCGCAGGCCTGCGACTCGACGGCGACCAGCCCGAAGGACTCGGAGTAGGAGGGGACGACGGTGACATCGGCGGCCCGGTACCAGCGCGCCAGATCGGCCTGCGGGACGGGCGGCTCGAAGTGCACCAGATCGGAAATGCCCAGGTCAACGGCCAGTTTCTGCAGTTGCTCGGGCCGCGCGAGGCCGCTCCCGCTGGGTCCGCCGACGACCGCGACGTGCAGCTTCGCGCGCCGTTCGACGTCGGCGTCGGCCAGCTCGGCGACGGCCTTCAGCAGGACGTCCGGGGCCTTGAGCGGCTGGATCCGGCCGACGAACAGCAGCACGGTCGCGTCCGCCGGCAGACCCAGCGCGGAGCGGGCGGCGGCGCGAGAGCCGGGCGAGAATCGCCGCAGGTCCACCCCGGGAGCGACGGTGTCCACGCGGAGCGGGTCGGCGTCGTAGAGCTTGATGAGCGCCGAGGCCTCCTCGGCGGTGTTCGCGATGAGGCGGTCCGCGGCCTGGACGACGTCGACCTCACCGAGCTCACGGGCGTGCGGCTCGGGGGCGTCGTCGAGCGCGAGGGCGGCGTTCTTGACCCGGGCCAGGGTGTGCATGGAGTGCACGAGCGGGGTCCCCCACCGCTGTGCTGCCAGCCAGCCGACCTGCCCGGAGAGCCAGTAGTGGGAGTGGACCAGGTCGTAGTGGCCGGGCTCGCGGGTGGCCTCGGCACGCAGCACCCCGGCGGTGAAGGCGCAGAGCCGACCCGGGAGTTCTTCCTTGGGCAGGCCCTCGTAGGGGCCGGCGCTGATGTGGCGGACGGTCAGATTGGGGGCGAGCTCCACGCTGGGCGGCAGGTCGCTGGAGGTGGAACGGGTGAAGATCTCGACCTCGATGCCTTGGGCGGCGAGGTGCCGGGCGGTCTCCACGACGTAGACGTTCATCCCGCCGGCGTCGCCGGTACCGGGCTGATCGAGCGGTGAGGTGTGCACCGAGAGGACGGCCACGCGACGCGGGTCGGCGGAGGGACCGGCCTTCGGCAACGGTGCAGCGGCACGTTCGTTCGCCGGGACTACCCGCACGCTCCACCTCCGATCGGTCGCCTGGGAGTCAACCGCGGCCGATCCTCCCGCATTCCGCACTTGCCCGAACTCGCGGGGTTACGCGTGTGACTCAGGTACAAGATCACCGACTGTTGCGATATTTACCGAGCAGTAGTCAAGAAACATTCATAACCGGCAAAGCGGACACCAGCCGGCCTTACCCTGAAGTTGGTGTCGATCACTCCCCCACACGTTCACCGCAGTTAACCGCTAGGAGGCAGCCGTGACCGCTCGGTTCACGCGCGTCGCGCTTACCGGCTTGATGACCACGGCCGTGGTCAGCACCGGCTTCATCACGGGCGGTAGCTCTGCCGCCGCCCTCCCCAACTCCTGCGAGCGCGGCACCGTCGTGTGTGTCTCCCAGGGCAGCCGAACCGTGCGCCTGGTGAAGAACGGCCACACGGTGATCAAGATGTCCGCGCGCTTCGGGTCCTCACGGACCCCGACCCGCTACGGCACCTACCGCATCTACTGGAAGAACGTCGACCACGTCTCGTCGCTGTACGGCTCGGCGATGCCGTTCTCGATGTTCTTCAGCGGTGGCCAGGCCATCCACTACTCGTCCGACTTCGCGCGCAACGGCTACTCCGGCCGCTCGCACGGCTGCGTGAACACCCGCAACTGGTCCCAGACCCGCGCACTGTTCCGCTCGGTCGGCGTCGGCACCAAGGTCGTCATCTACTAGCAGTTCGGGCTGGTACGACCGTCGCGGCGGGGCCTCTGCCCCCGCCGCGATTGTCGTTTTCGCGGCCGAGCACGTTCCTCCGGCCCCAATTTCTGAGGGACGTCGTCCCCTGCAGTCACATGTCAGCCTGAGTACCGGCCGACATGCTGCTGCAACGGCTGACAGGCACTCGGAGCGGGCGCAGGGCGCGCGCAGGGCGGGCGCAATTCACAAGGGACGTCGTCCCCTGCAGCAGCATGTCAGCCTGAGTACCGGCCGACATGCTGCTGCAACGGCTGACAGGCACCCGGAGCGCCGGGCCGGGCGGAGCGGGGCTGACCGGGCTGCGACCGCCTCGGGTTCACCAACCGCCGCGCGGTCCCGAGGGTCGACCGGGTCCGGATCGGCCGCCGCCTGCTGCGCGGACGGCGGGGCGGACGTCGAGCCAGTAGATGAGCGCGACGACGGTCCCGGCGATGACGATGATGTCGAAGAAGCTGGCGAAGACCACGCGCTGGGTGAGCAGCATCGGCATGGCCCCCCAGGCCACGGCCACCCCGATCAGGATGAGCCACAGTTGCTTGGTCTGCTTGTCAGCCGCGGGGAACAACCGCTGCGGGCGGCTGATCAGGTCGATCAGGGCCACGACCTGTAGCACCAGCATGGCCGCGCCGAGGATGTTCAGGCCCGAGGACAGTGGCCCGTAGCCCATCGTTCACTCCTCGATACGGATTTCCGGGATTGACGAAGTCCCGGTGGCCCCGGGTCCCTCGTGACGTCCGCCCAATTGTGTCCGGACGTGCGTCGGCCGCAGGCACCCCCCGCCGGTGCCTGCGGCCGAATCGAACTACGCGGTGGAGATCAGCTGGTCGCCTTGGTGGCGGTGCTGTTGGCCTTGACGGCCGCGGTGGGGTTGCCGACCTTGGGGGCGGCAGCGGTGGCCGCGGAGGCCGCCTTGGTCGCGGTCTTGCGGGCCGCGGTGACGGTGCTCTTGGCAGCGTTGGTGGTCGAGCCCGCGGTGCGCACGGCGGCGGTCGGGACCGACTTGGCCTTGGCCACGGTGGTCTTGGCCTGGCCGATGAGTTCAGTGGTGGCGCGCTGCGAGCGGATCCGCTTGACGATCGACTCGCCACGGTCGGCGAGGGAGTCGAAGCGGGTCTCGACGGCCTTGACCTGAGCCTCGGTGACCTCGGTCAGCTTGTTGGTGAGGCCCTTCGGGGTCTTCGGGAGCTCGTTGAACTTGGCCGAGATCTTGCTAGGAACCTCGGATACGACGCGCTTCTGCGTGGCGGGGACCGACTTCAGCTTCTCGACGGTCACCTCGGAACGCAGGTCGCGAACCTTGGCGGGAACCTCACGGAGCTTCTCGACGGCGAGATCGCCGGCGCCGGCCCACGCGTAGAGCGGCTTGGTGGTGAGGCTCTTGGCGGAGTCGATGTAGGACTTACGCAGGTCGGTGGTGCTTGCCATGAGTGATTCTCCTTCGTGTGATTCGACTTGGGTCGCGCCCGGGTCCCGGGCTTCGTACCCCATCGGTGGTCTAGGTGGTGGTGTCGTTGTCCTCGGTCGCGCCACCGTCGCCGGCGGCCGCGTTCTGACTGCGGAATGATGTGTAAATGTCCAGCAGGGCCCGCTTCTGACGCTCAGTCAGTGTTGCGTCGGCCATGACGGCCAGCAGCACTTCCTGTTCGCCCCCGGCCTTTCCGTCGACGTCATCCGCGTCGAGCAGGCCGGCTTGCACGTAGAGCTGTTCCGCGGAGATGCGTAGTGCTTTCGCAATGTTCTGCAGCACTGCCGCGGAGGGTTTGCGCAACCCGCGCTCGATCTGGCTGAGGTACGGGTTGGAGACCCCTGCTGCGCTCGCCAACTGACGGATGGAGAGTTGAGCAGTCTTTCGCTGCTCCTTGAGGTACTCCCCAAGCCCACCAGGAAGCGTCGGCATGACTCCACTCTGACCGATGCTGCTAGCAATTGCAAGCAGGCAGTACGCAGAGGGGTGTGGCGTCGATCATCCGGGGTTGTGGCCTGGGCCACGTTCGATTCCTCAGGCGGGTAACGGAGAAAGCCCGAGGAATACTCGCGCGGCGGCCGGTTGCAGGGCCGGGCGCTGGGCCAGTTCAGCTAGCGCCGCGGCCCGGGCGACCAGTTCCGCGTTGTCCCTGACCGGGCGGCCGCGGGCGAAGGTGACGGTGTCCTCCATGCCGACCCGCAGGTGTCCGCCGGCCGAGAGCGCGGCCAGGGCGACGGGTAACGAGGTCCGCCCGACGCCGGTCGCGGTCCAGGTCGCGCCGGCAGGCAAAGCCGACGCGACCGCGACGACGGCTTCGGTGGTGCCAGGCATGCCGCCGGGGACACCCATCACCAGGTCCGCGTGCACCCGTCCGTTGGGCGGGGCGCCGTGCCCGTCGAGGAGGCGGTGCAGCGTCGCGGCGTGGCCGAGGTCGAACAGTTCGTACTCCGGCACGATCCCGCGCTCCTGACACTCACCGTGCAGGAGCTTGATCAGGGCCCAGGGGTTCGCGAAGACGTCGTCGCCGAAGTTGACGGTCCCGCAGGTGATGGAGCAGGAGTCGGGCTGCGCGTCGAGCACCCCGACGCGGTCGGCGAAGGAGTCCCCGATCCCACCGCCGGTGGACAGCTGCACGAGCAGGTCCGTCTCCTCGTGCAACGCCGCGACGGCCTCGCGGAGGCGACCCTTGTCGAGGCAGGACTTGTCGTGCTCGTCGCGCAGGTGGACGTGGATCATCCCGGCGCCCGCGGCCTGACACGCCTTGGCCGTCGCGACCAGTTCCTCGAGCGTCGTCGGCAGGCTCGGGTAGTCGTCCTTGGCCAGTTCTGCGCCGGTCGGCGCGACGGTGATCAGCGTGCCCTCGCTCGTGACCAGTCGCCATGGTCGGCATCCTGACACCCATGCGGGCAGTGGTGCAGCGAGTGACGCGGGCAAGTGTGACCGTGGCGGGCGAGGTCGTGGGCTCCATCGACTCGCCCGGCCTCGCCGTGCTCGTCGGGGTGACGCACTCCGACTCCGTCGCCGTCGCGCAGAAGATGGCGGACAAGGTGTGGGGGCTGCGGATCCTCGACGACGAGAAGTCCTGCTCGGACCTCGGCGCCCCGCTGCTGGTCGTCTCGCAGTTCACGCTCTACGGCGACGCCCGCAAGGGACGTCGGCCGTCGTGGATCGCGGCGGCTCCGGGTGCGGTGGCGGAGCCGTTGGTGGACGCGGTCGTCGCGGCCTTGCGTGCCCACGGCGCCACGGTCGCGACGGGCGTCTTCGGGGCCGACATGGTCGTCGAGCTCGTGAACGACGGACCGTTCACGGTGGTGCTGGACCTCTAGACCGTGAACGCGACCTGACGGGTCATCGGATCGGCGGTGGTCAGGGTCGCGGACACTCGCTCACCCAGGACGAGCGGCTTCGCGGAGGTCGCGGGGGCCTCGGCGGCGGGGTGCTCGATAAGGAGCGTGCCCTTGGTCGCGTCGGTGTGGGTGGTGACCACGACGGCGTCGAAGGCCTTGCCGAGCGACGGGGCGAGCAGGCCGGCTTCGACGATGTTGAGGATCTCTGCGGTGAACTTGTTGGCGCGGCGGTCGCCGGCCGTCATGAGTGCGGGGAGTCCGGGCAGGGCGGTGCGGGCCCAGTCCGGGACGTCGATGCCGGCGTGCAGGGCGAGGCAGGCCTCGATGGCGTAGCGGTCGGCGAGCCGGCGCAGCGGGGCGGTGACGTGGGCGTAGGGCGCAGCGATGGCGGAGTGGATCGTGGTGGCGGGGTCGGCGGGCGGGCCGTCCAACGCGACGTAGCCGGCGCCGCGCAGGAGCCGGGTGCAGGCCCGCAGCAACGCGGCGCCGCGGGGCGTCGCCGGGTCGATGGAGCGGACGAACTCCGGGTAGGGCAGGTCGGCGGGCCAGTCGAAGCCGAGGGCGACGGCCCTCCCCCGCAGTTCGGCGACGGCCTCCGGCGATGGGGCCGGCACCGTGCGGAGCAGACCGATCCCACCGGCGAGCATGATCCCGGCGGCGGCCATGCCGGTAAGCAGCGACAGCTGCGCGTTCCAGGTCTCCACCGGCAGTTGGGTCCGCTGCTCCAGCAACCACCCGTCAGGACCGACGCTGACGACCTGTTCCGGCAGCGGCAGACTCACCCCGCCGCGGCGCCGCTCGGCCGCCAGACGCAACTCGCCGACGTCGCGCAGCGGGGCCGAGAGCGGATCCTCTGTGCCGTCGTCGAAGCGCTTTTGCAGATCGGCGTAGTTGAGCTTGGCGCGCGAACGGACCCGAGCCCGGCGGACCTCGACGGCCGCCTGCTCACCCGCCTCGTCGAGGTCGATGGTCCAGAGCACGGCCGGGCGGTCCTGGTCGGGCAGCAGGCTCGCCGCCCCCTCGGACAGCGCCGGCGGGTGCAGCGGGATGCGGCGGTCCGGGGCGTAGAGGGTCTCGACGCGGCGCTGCGACTCGACGTCGATCGGTCCGCCCGGGACGACGAACGCTGCGACGTCGGCGATCGCGTAGTGCACGCGGTAGCCGGTGTCGCTCCGCTCGATCGCGAAGGCCTGGTCCAGGTCCATCGAGTCAGGCGGATCGAGGGTGACCAGCTCGAGGTCGCGAGCGTCGAACCGCTCCCCCAGGTCTGCTTCGACCGGCTCGACGGCCGTCACCTCGGGCGGGAACTCGGTCTCCAGTTGCAGGTCGGCGCGCAGCCGCTCGAAGGCGGGCGGCCACCAGGCGGGGAGAGCGTCGGCGGCCACCGTGGGGCGTGGCATTCAGGCGTCTCCCTAGGTTCACCGGGAGGTGGTCGCCCGGGCATCGATGCCCCGGCGACCATCCGGAGGACGATTTTCGGGGCCATTGTTGGTCGCCAGGGCATGCATGCCCGTGTGACCACCGCCTGCTGGATCAGCGGGTCAGCGGGTCAGCGGGTCAGGGTTCTACGACTACCTCGGCCGTCGCGGCGATGTCGGCGACCAGGAGTTCTGCGTCGACCGGGGTGTTGCGCTTGATGACGCCCAGGGCGATGGGGCCCAGTTCGTAGTGGCGGGCGGAGCTGCCGATGAAGCCGATCTGCTTGTCGGCGACGGTGATCGGGTCGCCGTGGGCGGGGAGGTCGGAGTCGCTGCCGTCGAGGTGCAGGAACACCAGACGCCGCGGGGGGCGGCCGAGGTTGTGGACGCGGGCGACGGTCTCCTGGCCGCGGTAGCAACCCTTGTTCAGGTGCACCGCGGGGGCGAGCAGGCCGAGTTCGTGCGGGATGGTGCGGTGGTCGGTCTCGAAGCCGAATCTCGGGATGCGGGCAGCGATACGCAGGGCCTCGTGGGCGTCGACGCCGGAGGGTCCGGGTCCTTCGCCGCCGGCGATCGCAGGGGCGACGATGGAGATCGCGGCGCTGAGTTCGGCGCGGGCGACGAGGCGTTCGTAGCCGGTGAACTCCCCGAGGACGCTCGGATCTTCGGGGCGGGTCCAGGACAGTCCGCCCGTCGGGGTTCCGGGCTGCCAGATGACGGCCCACGCCTCGGTGACGTCGGCGACCTCGACGCGGAGCATGAAGCGCATCCGGTCGAGGAACTCGTAGAGCGCGGGGGCGCTGCCCGGTTCGAGGGTGATCCAGCAGGTCTCACCGTCGTCGACGATGTGCAGGTCGTGCTCGATGTGGCCGTGCGGGCTGAGCACCAGCGCCTGCGCCGGGGTGTGCGGCGCCAGTTCGGTGAGGTGCTGGGTGGTCAGGGAGTGCAGCCAGCTCAGCCGGTCCGCGCCGGTGACAGTGAGGACGCCGCGGTGCGAAAGGTCCACCACGCCGTGGCCCCGGGCGAGGGTGCGCTGCTCGGTGTAGGGGTCGCCGTAGTGCGCGGGGACCCCGGCGTCGTGACCGTCGGCGGCGACAGCACCGCGCACGTCGAGCAGGGGCGAGGACCAGAACGTCTGAGTGGACACGCGCTCCAGCGTACGTGCGAGTCGGGCGAGGCACGCCGACCGAAGCGAACGTGCGAGCGAGGCCGGCGAAGCGGGTGCCACGAGAACGATGGGGTCCCGCGTCTCCCGGACGAGCGGCGCGCGTCGAGCGAGGCGAACATGTCGGGGGCGCCGCGCAGGGCGCCCCTAAGCTGGCGACCATGCCCGCCGACCCCGCCCGAGTGGCCCGTGGCCTACTCGGGGACTTGGCCGCAGCCCGGCGGCTCGGCCCGCGCAAGGCGGCCGCTGCGCTGAAGGCCCGGGCGCGCGGTCGTTCCGGGGCCGAGGGTGCACTGGCCGCCGCGACCCGCGGGTCGGTGTTCGCCGTCGAGTTCCCGATCGACCTCGTCTACACGTGGGTCGACGGTTCCGACGCGGACTGGCAGGCGCGCCGCACCGGCGCCTGGGCCCGCACGCAGCCGACGGAGCTGAGCGCCATCGCCGCGAATCCGTCGCGGTGGATCAACCGCGACGAGCTGCGGTTTTCGCTGCGCTCGATGGCCACCCACGCGCCATGGATCCGCAACGTCTTCATCGTGACGGACCGTCAGGTTCCTTCCTGGTTGGTGACCGGCGACCCCCGGGTGCGGGTGGTCGACCACAGCGAGATCTTCCCGTCGCGCGATTTCCTGCCGGTCTTCAACTCGCACGCGATCGAGGCCCGACTGCACCACATCGACGGCCTGGCCGAGCACTACCTGTACCTCAACGACGACATGTTCTTCGGTCGCGCTGCGCACCCGGAGGACTTCTTCTACGGCAACGGCATCGCCCGGCTGTTTCCCTCCCCCAAGCCCCTGCCCGACGGACCCGCGACCACGACCGACACCCCCGTCGAGGCGGCCGGGAAGAACAACCGCGACTTGATGCTCACGAAGTTCGGCCGCGCCCCGAACCACCGCTACCTGCACGCGCCCTATCCGCAGGTGCGCTCGGTGCTGCACGAACTGGAGAACGCGTACACGGCGGAGTTCACCCGCACCGCGGCGTCGCGCTTCCGCCACCCCGCTGATTTGTCGATCCCAGCGTCACTGATGGGGACCTACGCCTACCTCACCGGCCGCGCGGTTCCCTCGACGATCGCCTACGGCTACGTCGACCTCGCCGACCCGCACCTGTCCCGTCGCCTCGCCGCCCTCAACCGCACCCGCCCGGCCGCGTTCTGCCTCAACGACCACGCGGGCCTCGGCGCGGACCCGGCGGCGGTCAACGAATCCGTCCGCGAGTTCCTCGAGGACCTCTTCCCGACCCCGAGCCCCTACGAGCGCGCTCCCTGATTCCGCCCGCCCAAAATTTCCCCGAGAGTGCAATTTTCGTACGGGCCGACGGGTGGAATGTCGTGGTTTGCCCGGGTTCTGATTCCCCGAGAGTGCAATTTTCGTACGGTCAGGGATCGACGGGCTTGCTGAGGGGGCGTCAGTTGACGGCGGAGCAGGCGGCGCAGCGGCCATAGATGGCGAAGTGCTCCAGATCGATCTGGAAGCCGACCTCGGTAGCCAGGCTCTTCCCCAGGGCCTCAGCGACCTTGGCGTCGGCCTCCAGCACGGCGTCGCAGTCCCGGCAGACCAGGTGGATGTGCTGCACGTGCCCGGCCGGGTGGTAGCTCGGCGCCCCATGGCCGAGGTGGGCGTGGCGGACCAGGCCGAGTTCCTCGAGCAGTTCGAGGGTGCGGTAGATCGTCGAGATGTTGACGCCGCTGGCCGTGCGCTGTACCTGCACGCAGACCTGTTCGGGGGTGGCGTGGCCGAGTTCGTTGACGGCGGCCAGGACGAGCTCGCGTTGCGGGGTCAGGCGGTAGCCCTTCTCCCGCAGCATCGCCCGCCAGTCACCCATCGGACTACACCGCGCGCTTGAGCTCGGCGGAGAGGTGCGGCTGCAGCTCCAGGCCCATCGCCTGCATGTCCATGGCCCACATGAGGCGACCGTCGACCAGCCCGTAGAGCCGGCGGCAGCCGACGTAGTCCTTCGCGGACTCCAGCTTGACGACCTTGGTGGTGGCGAACTCGATGCGCGGGCCGCGGATCTCGCCGAGCAGGGCCTCGAGGAAGCCCGTCGGGTGAGTCAGCAGGATCTCCAGGGAGAAGTCGGCCTGAGGGCGCCAGAAGCCGGTCTCCATCGCCAGCGGGCGGATCTTCTCGCCGTCGTCGTTGATCTCCCAGGTGCGGCTGACGTAGTACAGGAACGGCTTGCCGCTCTGCCGGAACTCGACGCGCTGCGCGAAGGCGCGACGTTGGATCGTCGGGTACTCGACGACGCCCTCGCCCTCCCAGTCGCCGAGGAGCCAGGCGAGGGGGATGCAGAGCTCATGGATGTCGGGCGGGATCTCGAACAAGGCAATCAGTCTTTGGCTCGGGTCAACCGCCAGGCGCCGGTGAGTGCGAGCGCCGCGAGGGCGACCGCGGCCAGCGCGAGCAGGACAGAGAACAGTCCGGTCACGGCTGGAGTCTAGGCGGAACCAGGCCCGGGTATCAGGCGACAGGGTCTCAGAACGGTGCGCGTCGGCGCGCCGCTCGGCCTGCCCGCCTCAGCGCCACGGAGGATGCGAACGTGCTGACACGACGAACGACCCGACACCTGACCGCCTTGAGCGCGGCCTCTCTTCTTCTGCTTGCCGGTTGCGGCGGGAGCGACGACACCAACGACGCCGTGGTGCCGCCGGTGACCGCCGTCGCGACGCCCTCAGAGACGCCGAACGCGACGCCCAGCGACTCCGCGTCCCCGGGCGCCACCGAGTCGGCATCGGCCTCGCCCTCCGAATCCGCGAGCGCCTCGGCGGACGAGGGCACCGTGATCGCGATCAACCTCGTGAGCGGCAAGCCGGATCCGCAGCCTGCGCTCAACCAGAAGTTCGAGCAGGGTGACACGGTCACCATCACGGTGACCTCGGACAAGGCCTATGAGCTCCACGTCCACGGCTACGACTACTCCCTCGACGTCAAGCCCGGCGAGACCGTCAAGAAGACCTTCGTCCTGGACAAGACCGGCAGCTTCGTCGTCGAGGTCGAGGAGACCGGCCGCACGGTCTTCAACCTCGTGGTGCAGTAGCCATCGTGTCGGGGCAGTTGCCCGCCCTGATCTCCGCGCACGGCGTCAGTTCCCGCCAGGACCTGCCGCTGCCGTTCGGGTACGCGATCACCGCCGCGCTCGTCGCGATGGGGGTGTCGTTCCTGGCGTTGGCGTTCTGGCGTCGGGAGTCGCGCTACACCGGCGACGCCTCGGGTGCTCCGTTGCCCGAGGGTCTTGCCGGGTTCCTGGACAGCGCGGAGTTCCGCTGGCTGCTGCGTGTGATCGGCCTGCTGCTGACGGGATTCGTCACGTTCGCGGCCTTCGCCGGCCCGAACCTGGCGACCAACCCGACCGCGGGGTTCGTCTACGTCATCTTCTGGGTCGGTCTGGTGCCGGCGTCGCTGGTGTTCGGGCCCGTGTGGCGGATGCTGAACCCGTTGCGGACGATCCACCTGGGGCTGGCAAAGCTTCTGCGCCTAAACCCCGACGACGGTCCGTACGAGCTGCCGCGGTGGGTCGGGTACTGGCCGGCGGCGCTGGGTCTGTTCATGTTCGTGTGGCTCGAACTGTGCGCCAACAACCGGGACTCCACCGGGACGCTGCAGACCTGGTTCGGCATGTATGCCGGGCTGAATCTCATCGGCGCCGTGTTGTTCGGGCGGGGGTGGTTCGACCGTTGCGACGGCTTCGAGGTGTTCTCGTCGCTGATCGGTCGGCTGTCGCTCCTCGGCCGTCGCGACGACGGGGTCCTGGTGGTGCGCAACCCGCTGGAGAACCTCGACGGGCTGCGTGAGGCGCCCGGTCTGGTGGCCGTCGTCGCGGTGATGTTGGGGTCGACGGCGTTCGACTCCGTCACCAGCACCACCTGGTGGTTCGAGCACACCTCGGACTCGACGTGGTCACCCGCGAAGCTGAACACCACGGCGCTGGCCGGGACGATCCTCGTCGTGGGGTTGGCGTTCTGCATCGCCGCGTGGCTGTCCGGGATCGCCGCGGGTGAGAAGCCGAAGGTCATGCCCTCCCGGTTCGCGCATTCGCTCGTACCCATCGCCGTCGGGTACCTGATCGCGCACTACTTCTCGCTGCTGATCTTCGCCGGGCAGCAGGCACTGATCCGGGCGTCGGACCCGTTGGTCGAAGGCCAGAACTGGTTCGGCACCGCGAACCTTTCCATCAACTACGACGTCCTGACGGTGACGGCGATCGCCACGATCCAAGCGATCTCGATCGTCACCGGCCATGTGCTCGGCGTCTTCTCCGCCCACGACCGTGCCGTACGCCTGTTCCCGACGAAGGCCGCCGTCCTGGGTCAGATCCCGATGATGGTGCTGATGATCGCCTACACCTTCGGCGGCCTGAGCCTGCTCTTCAGCGGCTGACGAACCGTCGACCCGCTCCGGCGGTGCCGCCGGCCGGGCGTACGAAATTTGCACTCTCGGGGACACAGAATCCGGACAAACCCGGGCATTTCGACCGTCGTCGCGGACGAAAATTGCACTCTCGGGGAAAAATGGGGACGGACGACGCGCGGGCCGTAGGGGGGGGGCCTGGGTCAGATGCGGCGGAGGTGGCGGCGAGGGCGGGCGGGCTGGTCGCCCGCGTGCTCGGCGTCGGCCAGGTCGCCCAGGAGCTGTTCGCGGGCGCGGGCCATGCGGGAGCGGATGGTGCCGATCGGGACGTCGCAGACCTCAGCGGCCTCTTGATACGAGAGGCCGTGTACCTGGGTGAGGACGAAGGCGGCGCGCTTGTCGTCGTCGAGTTCCTCGATGAGCATCCGCAGGCTCACCTCGCCGGAGGCCTCCGGGCTCACGGGGACGATCCGGTCGAGCACGGTGTCGTCGGCGTCGAGGCTGGCGGCAATCGCCGGGCGGCGGCCTTGCTTGCGGAAGTGGTCGACCACGGCCCGGCGCGCGATGGACAGCAGCCAGACCCGGGCGGCGGTGTCGCCGCGGAAGGTCTTGAGGCCGCGGAGCGCGCGCAGGTAGGTCTCCTGCGTGAGGTCGTCGGCCTGGGCGCGATCGACGAGGTACGCCACATACCGCCAGACGTCGGCCTGCGTGGCCCGGACGAACTCCGTCGTGGCAGCACCGTCACCACGGCCGGCGGCGAGCGCCAATCGGGTGATTTCGTCGTCGTTCACCCCTGAATGGTACGCACTCAGATGCTTCCCACCACCCCCCGTGGGTTTCCGGCTCATGACACATACCCCCTGGCGGTAGGCGGTTCTCTCTCTTGTGAGTACCCCGGCGGGGTAGCCGGAAAACTGCCTGGAAGTTGCCGGAACCTGCACGCCACCGGCGGCGACTACTCGTTCGTGGGATGTGAACGGTGGCACGAAGCACTCTCGGCCCGAGCCGACGGAGAAGCCTTCGAACTCGACGAGGCACTCGTCGATGCGCACGTGTCCGGCTGCCCCGGTTGCCGGAGCTTCGAGGCGGGTCTGGCGCGACTGCACCGCACGGTGCGGGTGGCCCCGGCCGAGTCCGTCCCCGACCTCACCGAGGCGATCATCGCCGCGGTCATCGCGGACCGGAAACCGCACTTCGGCCTCACGATGGCGCTGCGCTGGGTGTTGGTGGTCATCGCCGCCGTCGAGATGGGCCTGGCGTTCCCGGACCTGCTCGGGCGCTGGCACACCGGCGGTGAACTGAGCACCTGGGGCGTGGCCACCGCAATCGGCTTCCTGGCAGCCGCGGCCGCCCCGCGTCGGGCCGGCGCCATGCTGCCGATGCTCACCTGCGCCGCGATCCTGACGGCCTTCGTCAGCGCGCGGGACATCATCGAGAACAGCACCTCGGTCGGCGGGGAGGCACCGCACGCCCTGCTGCTCGTCGGAGTGCTGGTCCTGGCCGCGCTGTGGCACCGGGACCGCAACGAGTTCACCCCCGAGCCGGACGCTCTGACGGTCGGCGAGCGGACCTCGGTCCGAAATCGGCGTCGTCGCGCCGCCTGACGGGCCGCCTGTCAGTCGTCGTGGTTCCACAAACCCGGACAAACCGGACACATTCACGACCACTACGCACGTCGTGCGCAAAGGTTGTTGTCGATGCTTCGGGGGTGGCACGGGCGCGATGATCAATTGACTGCGCGATTGCCCGCCCATGATCACTAACGCCTGAGACTGGTGGGGCACCTGTCGTCTCGGATGCCCCCGTGGCGATCGTCAGCCAGTTCTGAGGTTCGCGTGAAGCAGTTGTTGCGCCGTCACGCCCGGCAGATCGCCGGCGTGACCGGAGCCGCGTTGATCCTCACCCTGATGTCGATGGCGATCACCGGGACCGAGCGGGTGCAGACCCTCGAGCAGGCGGCCGTCTCGCTGCCGTCCACGAGTCCGTCGGGAATCCCCAACGGACTCACGCCTCGCCCGAGCGCCTCACCGAGCCCGAGCGCCTCGGCCTCCCCGTCGCCGAGTCCTTCAGCTCTGCCGTTCGCCGAGATCGACGCGTTGCCGGAGTCGGCAACCGTCGATCAGGTGAACACCGCCATCGGCCTGGCCATCGGCGCGATCCTGCTGGCCCTGGTGGCCGCGGGCCTGGCCGGTGTCGCGATCGCCCGCCAACCGGGCGGCGACGACCTCCCGGACGACGACGACGCACCCGGCGACGGACCGCCGAACGAAAAACCGCAGCGGGCCTGAGGATCCGTCAGTTCGCTGCGTTGCTGGGCAACCGAACCCGGAACACCGCCCCGGCCCCGGGCGCGGAGTTCACTTCGACCTTGCCGCCGTGGGCCGCCACCAACGCCGCGACGATGGACAGTCCCAGCCCGGAGCCACCGGTGCGCCGGTTGCGCGACGCGTCGGTCCGGTAGAAGCGCTCGAACACCCGGTCGCACTCCTCGGTGGACAGGCCCGGTCCGTCGTCGGCGACCTCGAGCACCGCCCAGCGGCTGCCGTTCTCCGCCACCGTCCCGACGCTGACCCGCACCGGGGTCCCGTCCGGGGTGTGCGTGCAGGCGTTGGTGATGAGGTTCCCCGCGATCTGACGCAGCCGGGCGTCGTCGCCGAGCACGTCCGGCGGGGCGTCGGAGTCCCCCACCAGGCGCACCTCGACCCGGCGGTCCGGGTGGGTGACCCGGGCGGCGACGACGGCGTCGGTGGCGACCGCGACCAGGTCGACGGGCTCCCGCGCGATCGGGCGGGCCTGGTCCAGGCGGGCCAGCAGCAGAAGATCCTCGACGAGCAGCCCCATGCGGGTGGCCTCGCCCTCGATGCGGGCCAGCAGCCCGGGCACCTGAGCGGCGTCCTTGATCGCGCCCTGCCGGTAGAGCTCGGCGAACCCGCGGATCGAGGTCAGCGGGGTGCGCAGTTCGTGGCTGGCGTCGGTGATGAACCGGCGCATCCGTTCCTCGGAGGCCTGCGCGGCCGCGGCCGAGGCGTCCTTCTCCGCGAGGGCGGTCTCGATCCGACCGAGCATCACGTTGACGGCCGTCGAGAGACGTCCGACCTCGGTGCGGCCCGGGTGGTCCGGGACGCGGCGGGACATGTCCCCGGCCGCGATCGCCTCGGCGGTCCGCTCCACCTCCCGCAACGGCCGCAGGCTGCTGCGCACGATCAAGTACGAGCCGAGCCCCGTCAGCGCCAGCACGACCAGGCCGACACCGGTCAGGACGCGCACGAGGCGCGCCACGGTCGCATCGGACTCCTCGAGGCTCAGCGCGAGGGTCAGGCTGCCGCTGCCGTCGGGCAGGGGGCGGGTCACCGCACGCCAGCGCGGGGCGCGGTGATCCTTCGCCTTGACGGTGAACGGTTCGTCGTCGCCGAGCTGGGCCTGGTTCAGGTCGACGGGCGCCAGCGCGGGCTCGCGTCCTGGGGCGTCCAGCTGCGAGTTCTCCCGGCGCACCTCGGTGCCGCCGGCGTCGCGCACCACGAAGAAGTACGGGGAGGCCATCCGTCGGGTCGGCTCGACCGACGGCTTGGGTGCCTCATCCCCCGTGCCGGTGGCCGGCGGGAGATCGACGTTCGCGGTGACCTGGGTGACCAGCCCGGTGGTGTACCGGTCGAGCTGGCGGTCCAGGCGGTCGTAGAGATACGAGCGCAGCACCGCCGTCGCCGCGGCCGCCGTCGCGACGACCGCCACCGTGCTCAGCACGAGCAGCGCCGCAATCAACTTCGCGCGCAGCGGCGTGCGCGCGGACAACCGCCGCAGGAGCCCTCGTTCGGCAGCGGGCTGGCGGGTTTGCTTCATTCGACCCCAGGGTGGAGGCGGGTGCCTAGCCCGGCGGGAGGCGGAGCACGTAGCCGACACCGCGCAACGTGTGCAGCAGTCGCGGCTCGACAGTGTCGATCTTGCGGCGCAGGTAGGACACGTAAGACTCGACGATGTTCATCTCGCCGTTGAAGTCGTAGTTCCAGACGTGATCGAGGATCTGCGCCTTCGAGAGCACCCGGCGCGGGTTGTTCATGAAGTATCGCAAGAGCTTGAACTCGGTGGGCGACAACGACACCGGCGAGCCACCGCGCCAGACCTCGTGGGTCTCGGTGTCCAGCTCGAGGTCGTGGAAAACCAGCCGCGGCGGGGCCGCGTCGTCGACGCGGGCGGTCCGGCGCAGCACTGCGTGGATGCGCGCGACGACCTCGTCGAGGCTGAAGGGCTTGGTCACGTAGTCGTCGCCGCCGAGGGTCAGACCGGCGATGCGGTCCTCGGTGGCGTCGCGGGCGGTGAGGAAGAGGACGGGCACGACCGAGCCGGCCGCACGCAGCTGCTTGACGACGCCGAACCCGGAGATGTCGGGCATCATCACGTCGAGCACCAGCAGGTCCGGGTCGAAGGAGCGCGCGACCCGCAGCGCCTCCTCGCCGTTGGTGGCGGTGGCGACCTCGAAGCCCGCGAACCGCAGCGAGGTGCTGAGCAACTCGACGATGTTCTGTTCGTCGTCGACGACAAGCAACCGGTATCCGGTGCCGTCGGCTGTTTGCTCGTGCAACGTGGTCTCGGTTCGAGGGGTCATGAACTCGACTCCGCGTGTCTCGCCGGGGAAGTGCAGTGAGCACTCAGGACATGTAGATCCGAAGTTCAGCTTGCCCACTTACGACGTACTTCAACCGGTGGATTGGCTGGGACATTTCTGTGAGTTACCTCGAAGCTTCCGGGGACTGCCCGAAATGTCCCGGTATGCCCTGGTCAGGGACGCGGGCGCGGTGAGCTCCGACGCGGCGGGTACTGTCCGGGCATGGCCCAACCCGTGGATGTCGCGGCCCCCGCAACCGACTCCCCCGAGCAATTGACCACCCGTCTGGCCGAACACGGCTACCTCGCCGACACCGGTCTGGCGACAGCGGCGTTCCTGGCGATCCGGATGGGTCGCCCCCTGTTCCTCGAGGGCGAGGCCGGGGTCGGCAAGACCGCGCTGGCGCACGCGCTGGCAGATCTGACCGGCGCCCCGCTGATCCGTCTGCAGTGCTACGAGGGCATCGACGCCGCCCAGGCGCTCTACGACTGGGACTTCCCGCGTCAACTGCTGCACCTGCGGGCCAGCGAGGCCGTCGGGGTGCGCGACGTGGAGAAGCTGGAGGGCGAGCTCTACGACCGGCGCTTCCTGCTGGCCCGCCCACTGCTGCAGGCCATCGAGACCAGCCCGTCGGTCCTGCTCATCGACGAGGTCGACCGGGCCGACGACGAGTTCGAGGCGTTCCTGCTCGAGGTGCTCTCCGACTTCACCATCTCCATCCCCGAACTCGGCACCATCCACGCGGAGACCCCCCCGATCGTCGTCGTGACGTCGAACCGGACGCGCGAGGTGCACGATGCCCTCAAGCGCCGCTGCCTCTACCACTGGCTCGAGCACCCCACCTACGAGCGTGAGGTCGCGATCATCCGCAGCCGACTCCCGGAGGTCACCGCGGACCTCGCCGCCGAGGTGGCCGCCGCGGCCGGGCGCCTGCGGGTGCAGGACCTGCTCAAGCCGCCGGGTATCGCCGAGTCCCTGGACTGGACCAAGGCGCTGATCACGCTGGGGGCCCGCCGGTTGGACGTCGACGCCGCGGCACGCACCCTCGGCGCGGTGCTGAAGTACCGCGAGGACACCGACCGGGTCACCAAGGCGGGCCTGGAGCAACTCCTCGGCCCGCCGCCGCACCTGCCCTGACATGGGCGGGGCCAACGGTCACACCAACGGCAGCGCACCGCCGGAACGGACCAAGGGCGCGCCCGCGCAGGGCCTGACCCGCCCGGCGCAGTTCTCGGGCGTGGCCTTCGACGCCATGGACCCGGGCACCGACCGGCCGGACCAGCCGCAGCGCGACGTCATCGTCACGATGGTCGGGTTCGCCCGCACGCTGCGGCATTCCGGCGTCGAGGCGACCACGGACCGGGTGCAGGCGATGCTCGTCGCGCTCAACGAGCTCGACGTCCTCGACGGCATGCACGCCTACTGGGCCGGCCGGCTGACGTTGTGCGCCGGCCCCGTCGACGTCGCCCGCTACGACGCGGCGTTCGCGGCCTACTTCAACAACGAGTTGCCGCAGGTCGCGAGCATCGGCATGGTGCCGAAGGCGCAGCGGCTGGTCTCGGTGGAGACGGCGCAGAACCAGAGCGTCGGCGACGACGAGGACCTGCAGGCGAACCCGAACATGACCGACGCCTCCGACGTTGACCTCCTGCGGGCGAAGGACTTCGCGAACCTCACCGATCTCGAGCGGGCCGAGGTGCGCCGGATGCTCGCCCTGCTGGATCCGCGCGGCCCGACCCGCAAGTCGTTGCGCTGGGTCCCGGCCAACCGCGGGGGCGTCGACGCGCGTCGGACGGTGCGGGCGATGCTGCGCCGCGGCGGGGAGATGGACGCGATCCTGATGCGCCGTCACCGGCCCCGCCCGCGACGGATCGTCGAGCTCATCGACGTCTCCGGCTCGATGGAGCTCTACGCCGATTCGCACCTGCGCTTCGCGCACGTCCTGACCCGTCGTCGACCCGACGTCGAGGTGTTCACGATCGGCACCCGGCTGACCCGCATCACCCGGCAGATGCAGGCCCGCGACCCCGATTCCGCGCTGCGGGCCGTCGGGGCGGCGATCCCGGACTGGTCCGGCGGCACCCGGCTCGGGGACCTGCTCAAGGCGTTCCTGGACCGCTGGGGACAGCGCGGGACGGCGCGCGGGGCGGTCGTCGTCATCGCCTCCGACGGGTGGGAGCGGGGCGACGTCACGCTGCTCGGGGAGCAGATGGCGCGCCTGCATCGGCTCGCTCACTCGGTGATCTGGGTGAACCCGCACGCCGGCAAGGACGGCTTCGCGCCGACCACCGCAGGAATGACTGCGGCCCTCCCCCATGTTGACGCGTTACTGGCAGGTCACAATGTGGCTGCCTTTGAGGCGCTGGCCCGGCGCCTGTCCCAGGAGGACGCTCATGCGTGACGTGCTGTCAGAGATCCGCCGCTGGTACGCCGACGGTGCCACCTTCGGGTTGGCCACCGTGGTCGGTGTGTCCCGCAGTGCCCCCCGCCAGCCCGGCGCCGCGATGGCGGTCGCCCCCGACGGCGAGGCCGTCGGCTCGGTGTCCGGCGGTTGCGTCGAGGGCGCGGTGTACGAACTCGCCCAGGAGGTCATGGCCTCGGGCGATCCTGCGTTCCAGACGTACGGCTTCTCCGACGACGACGCCTTCGCGGTGGGTCTGACCTGCGGCGGGATCATCGACATGTTCGTCGAGTCGGTCTCCCCGGCGACCTTCCCCGAGTTCAACGACGTCGTCGCCTCGATCGACGCCGAGGAGCCGGTCGCCGTCGCGACGATCATCTCCGGGGCCGGCTCGGTCGGCTCGCGCCTGATCATCTGGCCGGACCGTCGCGCGGGTTCGCTGGGCAGCGAGCGCCTGGACGACGCCGTCACCGACGACGGCCGCGGCCAGCTCTTGCAGGGCCACACGGGGATCCTGCGCTACGGGCCCGACGGCGAACGGCGCCTCGACGACCTCACCGTGTTCATCCACTCCTTCGCGCCCGCGCCGCGGATGATCGTCTTCGGCGCGATCGACTTCGCGTCGGCCGTCGCCGCGGCCGGGAAGTTCCTCGGGTACCGGGTCACGGTGTGCGACGCCCGTCCCATCTTCGCCACCGCCAAGCGGTTCCCGGAGGCCGACGAGGTCATCGTCGAGTGGCCGCACCGGTACCTGGAGGGCCAGCTCGCGATCCCCAACGCCGTCGATGAGCGCACGGTGATCTGCGTCCTGACCCACGACCCGAAGTTCGACGTCCCCGTGCTGAAGCTGGCCCTCGGCGCCCCCGCGGCCTACATCGGCGCCATGGGCTCACGGAAGACGCACGACGACCGCCTCGGCCGCCTCCGCGAGGAAGGCGTCCCCGAGGACCAGCTCGAGCGCCTCTTCTCCCCCATTGGTCTGGACCTGGGCGCCCGCACCCCGGAGGAGACCGCGATCTCCATCGCCGCCGAGATCATCGGCGCCCGCTGGGGCGGCACCGGTAAGCGCCTCAGGACCACCGAGGGCCAGATCCACCGCGACCCCGCCGAGACGGTCTGACCTGTCGCCGGTTGAGCACAGAAGTAAGAACTGAGGCGGTTTTCCTCTCGGAAACCACCTCACCCGTTTCCTCTGTGCTCATCCAGCCACGCCGCGCTGTTGGGCGACGACCCGGCGCACCTGAGCGACCACCCACTGCGGCCGCGCGCGCACGTCCTCCCAGGTGAAGCGCAGCAGAGGTCTGCCGCAGGCCGTGAGTTCGTTGCCGCGTCCGCGGTCGGTCCGGTACGCCCTGCGGTCGGAGTGGAACTCGTAGCCGTCGGCCTCGACGACGGGCCAGCTCTCGACGACGAGGTCGACGGTTCCGACGCCCGGGATGAACACCTGGCTGCGAACCCGGAATCCCGCCGTCACAAGGAGAACCCGGAGCGCGGACTCGAGCGGGGATTCTGCCCGGGCGTCTGCGTGGGCAACCGCACGGCGCAGCTTCGCCGCCCCGGGTCCGCGGGCCGTGCGGGCCGCCTCTTCCAGCTGATGCACCGTCACAGCGCAGCTGTGCAGGGCCGCGTCGAGCACGCAGACTGCGTCGACCAGCGGCAGGGTGCGGGCGCAGTCGATCGCGGTGCGCAGCGGCGAGGTGCACGCCCGACGAGGATCGAGGTCGCCCGGATCCAAGTCAGCCCGATAGACCTTCACCTCCGCGAGCGCTCGCGTGCTGCCGTGCGGCACCGTCACGGCCAGGTGCCCGACGGGGTTCCACAGCGGGAACCCGTGGAGCCCCGCGGCGGTCGCGTGGGAGGCCACGCCACCGAGCCGGGCTGCGGCGACCAGGCCAGGTGGTGCCTCCGGGAGCGCGTAGCCGCCGAGGCCCAGCGCCCGGACGGTTCCCGAGCGCACCGCCGCCTGGAGTGCCCGAGCGGGAACACCGAGCTCACGGAGCCGACGCACGCGCGCGGCACCACCGCAGGAGCGCAAGGCGTCGAGGGGATCCATGGACGGGACCCTGGCCGCACACGCAAGCGCCGTGAAGGGCGACTTCGCGAACTGTGGATAACCAGGGGTCTCCCCCGCTGTGGATAACCCGGGAGCGCGGGCTCCGTTCGAACGCTCCCTGCATTCTCGGCGCGCGGTCCACGGGGGGTCCGGAGTCCGAGTCGAAACTCGTGCGGCCGATGATGGACCACGGGCCTGCCCGCCCCGGCCGTCGCCCATTGAGCACAGAAGTAAGAACTGAGGTGGGCGCAGGCCGGAAAGTCGCCTCACCCGTTGCATCTGTGCTCGTCTGGCGACGGCCTACCGGTTGCCGGCGTCCTTCACGTACTCGACTCGCCCCTGATCCGACGATTCGCCGGGTCAGGGGGCGACGTGCGTCCGTGGATGATCCACATTCCATGCACACGAGATATGGGTCACGCCCCGCGAAAACAGCCGCGTCTGCGCCCGAATTCCGGCACTTGACCTCGCTGATGCGACAAGTGCCTCTGAGCAGCGCGAACCCCTTGTTGCGGCCCTCACACCGGTGCCTAGTGTTGGTTCCACGCCCACACGCCACACGCCATGCCCCTCGCACAGAAAGATCCGGACTATGGCTGAGATCACCGTCAAAGTCGACGGCGTAACCCGCACCGATGATGTCGAGGCCCGGCTGCTGCTCGTGCACTACCTGCGCGACGTCTGCGGCAAGGTCGGCACGGTAGTCGGTTGCGACACGTCGAACTGCGGCGCCTGCACCGTTCACCTCAATGGTCAGTCGGTGAAGAGCTGCTCGGTTCTCGCCGTGCAGACCGACGGCTCCGAAGTCCTCACCGTGGAAGGTCTCGCGGACACCGTCGAGTCCGAACTCCACCCGATCCAGGAAGCGTTCCGTGAGTGTCACGGCCTGCAGTGCGGTTACTGCACGCCGGGCATGATCATGGCCTCGCTCGACCTGCTCAACAACAACCCGAATCCGTCCGAGCACGAGATCCGGGAAGGCATCGAGGGCAACCTCTGTCGCTGCACCGGCTACCACAACATCGTGCGCGCGGTGCAGACCGCAGCGGCGAGCATGGGGGGTGCCAAGTGACGACCACCGAGGCCAAGCCGGACACCGTCTTCGGACAGTCCCTGCGGCGTAAGGAAGATGCACACCTGATCACCGGTCGCACCCGGTGGACGGACAACATCCAGGTCCCGGGCATGTTGCACGTCGCGTACCTGCGCAGCCCGATCGCGCACGCGAAGATCACCGTCGACACCACTCCCGCCAAGTCGATGCCCGGCGTCATCGGCGTGTGGAGTGCTGCTGATTTCGGTGCCTCGCAAGGATTCCTGGCCGACGCGTGGACCTGCCACCCGGACATGAAGAAGCCGCTCAACCCGCCGCTGGCCACCGACGAGGTGCGTTATGTGGGCGAGCCGATCGCCGTCGTCGTGGCCGAGACCCGCTACCAGGCCCACGACGCACTCGAGGGCATCTCGGTCGACTACGACCCGCTGCCCGCGATCACCAACATCGAGGCGGCCACCCAGTCCGACTCACCGCTGGTGCACGGCGACATGGGCACCAACGAGTGCTACAACCTCGTCTCGCCGCCCGACTCGTACGAGGCGGCGAAGGCCAAGGCCGACGTCGTGCTCAAGCGTCGCTTCCGTCAGCAGCGCCTGATCCCCTCGGCCATGGAGCCGCGCGCCGTCGTCGTCATCCCGACCCTCGACGACTACACGATGTACTCCTCCACCCAGGTCCCGCACGTGCTCCGGGTGCTCCTCGCCCTGATCACCGGCATCTCCGAGTCCAAGCTGCGCGTCGTCGCTCCTGACGTCGGTGGCGGCTTCGGCTCCAAGGTCGCGTGCAGCACCGAGGAGGTCATCACGCTCCTGCTGGCCAAGCAGCTGCAGCGGCCGCTGAAGTGGAACGAGTCCCGCTCGGAGTCCATGCAGACGGTGCACCACGGCCGCGACCAGATCCAGGACATCGAGATCGCGGCGAAGTCCGACGGAACCCTGCTCGGCATGAAGGTCGACCTGATCGCCGACATGGGCGCGTACCTTCGCCTGTTCACCGCCGGCATCCCGCTGTTCGGGGCCGCGATGTTCAACGCCATCTACAAGATGGAGGGCTACCAGTTCAACTGCCAGACGGTCTTCACCAACAAGACCCCGACCGACGCCTATCGCGGCGCCGGCCGGCCCGAAGCCACCTTCGGGGCCGAGCGGATCATGAGCGAACTGGCCGCCGAGCTGGGCATGGACCCCCTCGAGATCCGCAAAAAGAACTGGATCAAGCACGAGGAGTTCCCGTACACGACGATCTCCGGATCGGTATACGACACGGGTAACTACGAGGCCGCCACCGAGAAGGCCGTCGGCCTGTTCGGCTACGACGAGCTTCGCGCGGAGCAAAAGGCCCGTCGCGACCGTGGTGACAAGAAGCTGCTGGGCATCGGTGTCTCCACCTTCACCGAGGCCTGCGGTCTGGCGCCGTCGCGGGCACTGGGTCAGCTCAACGTCTCGGCCGGTGGCTGGGAGCGTGCGGAGATCCGGGTGACCATCACCGGCAAGGTGCAGGTCATCTCCGGCTCCACCCCGCACGGCCAGGGCCACTCGACCTCGTGGTCGCAGCTGGTCTCGGACAAACTCGGCATCCCGTTCGAGGACATCGAGGTTCTCCAGGGCGACACGGCGACCTCGCCGCAGGGCCTGGACACCTACGGTTCCCGTTCGCTGGTCGTCGGCGGCTCGGCCGTCGTCAAGGCGTGCGACAAGGTGATCGCGAAGGCCCGTCGGGTCGCCGCGCACACCCTCGAGGTGGCCGAGGACGACCTGGAGTTCTCCGCCGGTGCCTTCACCGTCAAGGGATCGCCCAGCTCGAAGATGCTGATCCAGGAGTGCGCGTTCGCCACGCACCTGGCGCACAACATCCCGGACGGGATGGAGCCCAGCCTGAACAGCGCCTACACCTACGATCCGATCAACCTGTCCTACCCGCACGGCACGCACCTCGCGGCCGTCGAGGTGGACACCGAGACCGGGTTCGTGTCGATCTACAAGTACGTCGCGGTCGACGACGTCGGCACCGTGGTCAACCCGATGATCGTCGAGGGCCAGGTGCACGGCGGTCTCGCACAGGGCATCGCACAGGCGCTCTACGAAGAGGCCATCTACGACACCGACGGCAACC
Organism: uncultured Actinomycetota bacterium; assembly: GCA_963703165.1. GTDB lineage: Bacteria > Actinomycetota > Actinomycetes > Sporichthyales > Sporichthyaceae > JBQTKD01. The sequence goes on along the minus strand of OY969798.1, from coordinate 3,263,252 downwards.
TGACCACGGGCTCGTTCGTGGACTACCTGGTTCCGTCGGCGGCCGACCTGCCCAGCTTCATCACCGACCGCACCGAGACCCCGTCGACCGACAACCCCATCGGGGCCAAGGGCGTCGGCGAGGCCGGCTGCATCGCCTCCACGCCGGCCATCGTCAACGCGGTGGTCGACGCGATCCGGCACTTCGGCATCAACGACGTCGAGATGCCGTGCACCCCCGAGCGCGTGTGGCGCGCCATCAACGAGGCCAAGAAGGCCCACCCGCACGCCGGAGGTGCCAAGTGATCCCCTCTCCCTTCGAATATGTGAAGGCGAAGACCGTCGCCGAAGCGGTGTCCGCACTCGCGGGCGCCGACGACGCAAAGCTGCTCGGCGGTGGCCAGAGCTTCATCCCGATCCTGCGGCTGAAGCTGGCCTCGCCGGAATTGGTCGTCGACGTCAGCAGCGTCGCCGAGATGCGTGGGATCTCCGACGACGGCAACTCGTTGCTGATCGGGTCCATGACCACGCACCACGAGGTCATGACGGACAAGCTGGTCCTCCAGCACGCGCCGTTGCTGGCTCAGGCCAGCGCGACCGTGGCGGACCCGCAGGTACGTCACCGCGGCACGTTCGGCGGCGCCCTGGCGCACGCCGACCCGGCCAGTGACCTGCCCGGGGTGACCCTCGTGCACGGGGCGACGATGCTCATCGCCGGCCCGAAGGGCACCCGCGAGGTTGCGGCGGCCGACTTCTTCACCGACTACCTCGAGACGGCTCTGGAGGAGGACGAACTCCTCACCGCCATCCGTCTGCCGAAGCTCGGTGAGGGCTGGGGCACCCACTACGAGAAGTTCAACCGGGTTGCCCAGGCATGGTCGATCGTGGCCGTGGCAGCGGCGGTGCGCCGCGACAACGGCCACATCGCCGAGGCCCGGATCGCGCTGACGAACATGGGCTCGACCCACCTGCGCGCTGCCTCCACGGAGCAGGCGCTGGAAGGTGCCGAGGCGTCGGTACGCGGCGTGCACGGTGCCGCGCAGCTCGCCGCGGAGGGCACCAGCCCGGCCAGCGACTCGAACGCACAGGCGGACTACCGCGAGGAGTTGGCACGTGTGCTTACTCACCGCGCGGTCTGCCAGGCGGCCAACCTGTCCTAATCTGGACGGAATTCCGCATCGCTGATGCGCGCGCCGCTTCCCACTCGCACCCGGGAACGGCGCGCGCACTCAGTAGCAGTGCTGTTCGTCACGGCCTGCCTGCGCATTGAGTCAGCGGGTAGTGGGAACGTCGACGCGGGCAATCGATCCACCCGCAGCTGGAGGACAGAGGCATGCAACTCGAACACGAATTCACCGTCCCGGTGCCCGTCGAGGAAGCCTGGGATGTGCTGCTCGACGTCGAACGACTCGCGCCGTGCATGCCCGGAGCGGTGCTCGACGAGGTCCGCGGGGACGAGTTCGACGGCCGGGTCAAGGTCAAGGTCGGCCCGATCACGGTGACCTACGGCGGCACCGCGACCTTCATCGAGAAGGACGTCGAGAACCGCAAGATCGTCATCAAGGCCAACGGCAAGGAGGCCAAGGGCGCAGGCACCGCCGCGGCCACCATCACCGCCGTGTTCAAGGAGGCCGGTGACGAGACCCAGATCTCGGTCAGCACCGACCTCGCGATCACCGGACGCCCGGCGCAGTTCGGTCGTGGCGTGATGGTCGACGTCAGCAACAAGATCCTCGGCAAGTTCGTCGACTGCCTCTCCGACCAGATCTCCGGTGGCGGCCCGGCAGCGGACACCACGACAGCGAACGGGAGTGGTCCGGCAAACCCTCAGAGTGAGGGTTCCGTGGCGGCCACCAAGCCGGTGGCCCGACCGGAGCCCGAGGCGATCGATCTCTTCGACGCCGCCGGCGCACCGATCCTCAAGCGCCTCGCTCCTGTGGTCGGTGTCCTCGCGCTGCTCGTCGTGCTTTTCAGCATCAAGCGCAAGCGCAGCTGACGCACCCCCCCGAACGACGAACCCAGAACGACGAAACCGGCGGTCCCTGCCCAGGGGGACCGCCGGTTTCTTTGTCGCTACCGATCGCTCATGCTGACGTGCCTGGTTACAGCGGACCGCCGTCGTCGCGGCCACCGAGCAGCTTGTCCGCCTCGGGGTCGTCGGTCCGGACGTTCACCGCGTTCCACGCGTCGTTGACCGCGTCGAACTGCTTGGAGTTCGGCTTGAACAGGTCCTCGGCGGCCCGGGTGACGGCGCCGCGAGCCTCCGCGTAGCCCATGTTCGAGGTGAAGTACATGGTCAGTGCGCGGTACCAGATCTTCGCGGCCTCGGCGCGGCCGATGCCGGCGACCGGCTTGCCGTTGCAGGTGTCGCTCTCGTAGGTGATGCCGTTGATCTCCTTGCGACCGCTGCCTTCGGCGAGCAGGTAGAAGAAGTGGTTCGCCGGGCCCGCCGAGAGGTGGACGTCGAGTTGGTCGACCTGGCTGTGGTAGCAATCCGGCGACTGCTTGTCGAGGCTCGGCTCCCACATGTAGCGGATTGCGTTGGGCCGACCGTCCTTGTCCGCGCGCTCCACGTAGGCGGTCTCGCCGACCAGGTAGTCCGGGACGTCCTTCGGGTTGTTCGCGTAGAACTCGATCATCGTCCCGAAGATGTCGCTGGTGGCCTCGTTCAGGCCGCCGGCCTCGCCGGAGTTGTTCAGGCGCGCGGTGCGGGTGGTGATGCCGTGGCTGATCTCATGTCCGGTGATGTCGAGGGACACCAGCGGGCCGAGCGTCTTTCCGTCGCCGTCACCGAAAGTCATGCAGAGGCAGTCGTCGCTCCAGAACGCGTTGGCGTAGTCCTGGCCGTAGTGCACGCGGCTGTAGACGCCCACGCCGTCGTTGCCGACGCCGGTCCGCTTGTGAATTCCTTTGAAGTAGTCCCACGTCATGTCGCTGCCGTACTGGGCATCGACGGCCACGGTCTGCCGGTTGGTCTGCGAGCCGTTGCCCCAGGTGTTGTCCGCGTCGGTGAACTGCTTCGCCGGCGCGTTGCTGGTGCACAGGCTCAGGCCGATCGGCAGGCAGTTGTCCGCGATGTTCTCCGCGTCGGAGGTGTATCCACCACCGCGGCTGAGGTCCTTGAGCGTGAACAGGTCCTCGAGGAACGAGGTCCGCAGGGGCACGGTGCCGAGGTACAGCGAGCGGCCGGAGCCCTCGCGTCCCTCGCCCTTGGCGGCCGGCGGCTCGTCCGCCGTGTGGATGAGGTTGTTGGCCCAGCGGGTGTGACCGTCGATCGCGTCGACGTAGGTCAGCAGCTGGGCGGGGGTGCCGTCCGGGGCGGTGCCGGTGGTCGGGACCTCCCACGCGAGCGCGGCCGGACCACGGACGGTGTCGATGACCAGGCGCGGAGCCCCAGCCAGCGCGGTGCGAAGCGTCGAGCCCAGCGCAAGCCGCGTGACAGCGGTGGTGGCGTCCAGGACCGGAGTCAGGTCCAGGCCGACCAGGGAGTCGGTGAACGTGGCGCTCGCAGGCTGCCAGGCGCCCGCGGCGTTGCGGTGGACGACGAAGTCCCCGCCGACGACCGGCAGGCCGGCGAAGTAGCGGTCCATCCGCACGTGGGAGGCGCCGTCGGGTTCGGCCATGACGTCGACGACCTTGACGGTGTCGCGATCACCGAGACCTTGAGCGCCGGCCTTGTCGGTTCCGAAGCCCAACTGCGCCGCATTGTCGCGCAGCGCGACCAAGGCGCTGTTCACGACCGCGGTGGCCGGGTCGGCGGCGCTGGGCGCCGCATCGGCCGAACGACCGCCGACCGCGAAACCGGAGAGGAGCGTGGCGGCGACCGCGAGGGAGGCCAGAAGTACGGGCGGACGCTTCATGTTGCCCCCCGGCAGACGTTTGAAACGGCTTTGGTCCTGTTTACCCGATTAGGCCGCTTCATGACATCCCTTCGAGGTAAACGCCCCCGCACGGTGGGTTACAAATCAGCCGCAATACGCCAAGCGCGGCAATCGAGGCGAAACGGACATATGCCTCGTTCCGGGCACTGGCGCGGAGACGTGCAGCTACGGGTCAGATAACTGACGAATACCCGCTCAGCCGGGAGCCAAGCGCGCGGTAGACCTCCGCGTTCAACGCCATGCCGCAGTGGCTCGAGTTCACCTCGAGGTGGCCGGCGGCGGGGTCCAGGCAGGCCCGGTAGTCGATGAGTCCATCGGAGCGCGAGTAGACGGACAGGAACGGCACCTGACTCGGGAAGCGGCCACGTGATTCCAGCCAGGCCGATTGGGCGCAGCCGCCGTGCACACATTCCTCGGACATCATCGGCGCCGAGCCCGCCACGCGCAGGCGGCCTGCTCCCATGCGGCTGAGTCGGGTCAGGACGGCTACGTCGGCCATCAGCACGCGGTGCGCGGCCGTCGGCGCGAGGTGCGGGCTGCCGAGGGTGATCACCCCGGCGACGAGGTCCGGTCGGCGCACCGCCAGGGTCCTGGCGAATACTCCGCCCAGGCTCTGCCCGATCAGCGTGACCGGGCGTCCCTGGCGCAGTGCGGCCACTTCCAGACGCGACGTCAGATGATCGGCCGTTCCGCGAAAACAGCCGACGTTCAGGTGGACCTGCGAGGTCATGGCGACGTAGCCGGCCCGGCGCAGCCATCGGGCCAAGGGCGCCAGGGAGGCGTCGCCGGCGCTGAAACCGGGAATCAGCATCACGGGCCGGTGCTCGCCGGGCTCCAGGCCCTCGGCGCGCCAGACCGGGTCGCGCAGAAGCGCGGTGGCCTCGAAGACGGCCCGCGACTCGTCCAGCAGGGGGCGACTGCCGCGCGGTCCCGCGAAGCCTTCGCCCCAGAACGGGGCGTCGGCCGACGCCTGCGGGCGGCCGGGGCGCAGGCGCGCCAGCGACATGAACGGGACCGGGCGAACCGGAAGCGCCATTCTCATCGTCGACACACTCTCCTGGCAGGCAATGCGGACGGACTGCCTGTTCCTCGAGAGTAGGTCTGCCCTGATCGGCGCGCTCTCACTTCGGCAAACCCTGCGAAACATCTGTACCCCGCCCCTCCGATCGGACCAGCACGCAGGATTGGATGGGCAGGCAACGATCGAGCGGCAGGGAGAGGGAAATATCCGATGGCGGAATGCATCGCCTCGATCAACGGATTCGACCTCTGTTACGAGGTGATCGGCGCGGGCAGTGATCCGCCACTGCTGCTGATCATGGGGCTCGGCGGGCCGATGATCTGGTGGGACGACGAGTTCTGCGCGGAACTGGCCGGGCGCGGGTTCCGGGTGATCCGCTACGACAACCGCGACACCGGCCGGTCCGGAGCCCGCGAGGGTGTCGGACGGATCGGGAAGTCCTACTTCCGTCGGGACCCGGCGCAGCCGTACACCCTGGACGACATGGCCGAGGACGCCACGCTCCTGCTGGACCACCTCGGGATCGCGTCCGCGCACGTCGTCGGGGTCTCGATGGGCGGAATGATCGCGCAGGCCCTGACGATCGCTCACCCGGAGCGCGTCCGTTCGCTGACGTCGATCATGTCCACGACCGGGAACAAGCGGGTCGGCTGGGTGGCCCCGCGGATCCTGCGCCACATGTTCGACAAATGGCCACCCGGCGAGGAGGCGTACATCAGCCGCTCGGTGGAGGGCTGGGGCCGCATCGCCACCCCGCGCTACCAGTCGACCAACCGCGACCGGCAGGCCGACCGCGCGCGACGTACCTACGCCCGCGGTCTCAACCCGGCCGGGACGATGCGCCAGTTGGCCGCGATCGTCGCCGCTCCGGACCGCACCGCGGCACTGCGTTCGGTGCGGGTGCCGGCGTGCGTCATCCACGGCACCCTGGACCCGCTGGTGCATGTCAGCGGCGGCCGGGCCACGGCGCGGGCGATCCCCGGGGCAGAACTGGTGCTGGTCCCCGGCATGGGCCACGACATGCCGATGGAACTGTGGCCGGTGCTGCACGACGGCATCGAGCGGACCGCTCGGCGGGCGGACGCGTTGCACGCCGGTCGAACCTGACGGAATGTCAGTGTGCTTTGCCCGCGGGAATTGCGGCCTGCAGTTCGGCAAGGGCGGCAGGTAGGCCGGCGGCAAGCACGGCGATGTCCGGAACCAGATCCGGGCACGCGACGAAACCGAAGTCGAGGTCTCCGTCGTGTCCGACGACGGTGATGTTCAGACCACCCAGGACGTCGGAGACGGCCGAGACCGGATAGTGCGCGACCATCCGGGCCCCGGCCAGGTAGAGCGGCACGTGCGGACCCGGGACGTTGGAGATCACCAGGTTGACCGGGTGCCGTCGGGCGCCGTGCAGCACCCGGCCGATGCTGCGCGTGGTGAGCCCCAGCAACGCCGCCGGGACGAGATCGGTGACATCGCTCAGCCAGTTCTCGGGCATCCCGGAGATCTGACGCTTCGCCAGCAACATGGCCGCCGCGATCGCCTCCAGTCGCTCGACCGGATCGGCCAGGTGGGTGGGCAGCGGCGCGGTCATCATCGACACCTGATTGCCACCGCCACGATGGGAACCGTCCTCGGCCCGCGGCGCACGCAAGGACACCGGCACGCCGATCACCAGCGGTCGCTCGGGCAAGGCCTGGTGGGCACTCAGCCAGGCGCGTAGCAGGCCCGCGCACAGGGCCAGGACGACGTCGTTGTCGCTGCAGGCGAACGCCGATCGCAGCGCGCGCACCTGCGCCACCGGGACCGACCCGAACGCGACGGCCCGCCGTGCGGAGATGGGGGCGTTGAACGGGGTCGGCGGTACCCGCAGCCGATGACGGGCCGGCCGTTCGTCGTCGGCGACGCGGGCGGACGACCAGCCGGGCACCTTGCCGGCCAACGTGGCCACCGTCCGCGAGCCGGGGACCCGGTCGGCCCCGGGCATGCGGTCCAGGTGCGGCAGCAGTCGGGGCAGGGATCGCAGGCTGCGGGCCGGGTGGGCGACCGCGTTGGCCAGACCACGACCGACCAGGTGCCGGCGGCGCGGGGTGAGCTCGCGCCGCGGGGCAACGGTGTCGGGCAGGGCCGCCGGGGTGTCCGCGCTGCGGTCGAGCAGGGCGCCGAGCAGGGCGGCCGCCGAGACCCCGTCGACGACCGCGTGGTGCACCTTGCCGAAGACCGCCTGCCGGCCCTCGACCAGGCCGTCGATCAGGTGCAGCGCCCAGAGTGGTCGATCCCGGTCCAGCGCGCGGGCGTGCAGGTCGGCCACCAGCGCCGCGAGCTCGGTCTCGCCGCCGGGGCGCGCGACGACGTGCACCTGGACATGGGCATCGAGATCCAGCTCGTCGACCTCGACCCAATAGGGCCGGTCGAACCTCAGTGGTACCTCCATCACCTTGCGGCGCAGAGGCTCCAGCAGGTGCACCCGGGCCGCGACGAGCTCCCGCAGCGCCCCCACGGTGACCGGGGCGCCCTCGGGGGGCTCCAGCAGATACAGACCGCCGACGTGGCCGTTGTGTGTGGAGTTCTCCACGGCCAGGAACTGCTGATCGAAGGAGTTCAGCTGCCGCACGCCGCACTCCCTCCTCGTCCGCCTCGCCGCCACGGTGCATGAGAAACGCTGGGCCAACAGTGTGAGCAATGCTCCCCGGATGGCCGCTCACCTGATGAAAGGCGGGTTGCGACGGTATCGTCGGTAAGGCCGCCGCCCACCCGCGGGCCGGTCCGTCGGCGATATGTCGGCACTGTCGGACAAATGGGACTGCCTTGCTGGATCCGCGACTCATCAAGGAAAGCTTCACCGTTGTCGAGCCTTATGCCGACAAGGTGGCGAGCTACTTCTACGCGCGGCTTTTCATCGAGAACCCGGGCGTGCGCGAGATGTTCCCCCCGGCCATGGACGCGCAGCGCAACCGTCTGCTCGGCGCCCTGATCCGCATTGTGCAGGGAATTGAGCGTCCCGAGTTCCTCGCGAACTTCCTGGAGCAGCTCGGTCGCGACCACCGCAAGTTCGGCGCCAAGCCGGCCCACTACGAAGCCGTCGGCCGGGCCCTGATCGCGGGCCTGAAACGCTACGCCGGCGACGCCTGGACCCCCGAGGTCGAGGCCGCCTGGGTCGCGGCGTACAGCATCGCCGCGCAGACGATGATCGAGTCGTCGCGCCGGGCCGCCCTGGACACCCCGGACTGGTGGCTGGCCGAGATCGTCTCGCACGAGAAGCGCACCGACGACATCGTCGTGGTGACCGTTCGCCCGGACCAGTACTACCCGTACGAGGCCGGTCAGTACGTCTCGGTGGAAACGCCCTGGTGGCCCCGGGTCTGGCGTTGGTACTCGATCGCGAATGCGCCCCGCAAGGACAACCTCCTCGAACTGCATGTGCGTGCCATCGACGCAGGCTGGGTCAGCCAGTCACTGGTCAACAAGGCGCACCCCGGCGACGTCATCCGTCTGGGGCACGCCACCGGCACGATGACCGCGGACCGCACCTCGACCCGCGACCTCGTCTGCGTCGCGGGCGGCACCGGCCTCGCCCCGATGAAGGCGATCATCGAGGACATGGCCCGGTGGAACTGGTATCGCCGGGTGCACGTGTTCTTCGGCGGTCGCAAGCCCGAGGATCTCTACGACCTGCCGGCCATGCAGGCACTGGCCCGCCAGCACACCTGGCTGTCCGTCGTGCCCGCGGTGTCCGAGGACGACCGCTACCCCGGCGAGACGGGCATGATCGCCGACGTCGCCTTCCGCTACGGGCAGTGGGCCGACCACGACATGTACATCGCCGGCTCCCCCGCGATGGTTCGCCACAGCATCGACCGCGCCCTGGTCCACGACATCCCCATGGGCCGCCTGAAGTTCGACACCTTCGGCGACCATTTGTATATGTAGGCGCTCCGCCGCTCCGCCGCTCCGCCGCCGAAAATCGCTGAGGGACGTCGTCCCCAGCAGCACCATGTCAGCCCGAGCTGCAACATGTCAGCCGGTACTCAGGCTGACATGTGGCTGTAGGGGACGACGTCCCTTGCCATTTATCTGCACCCCCGAGGCCTGTCAGCCCGTGCAGCAGCATGTCAGCCGGTACTCAGGCTGACAGGCGGCTGTAGGGGACGACGTCCCTCATGTTTTTACGAGCGGACGAGGCGGGAGATCGCGTCCGCGGCTTCCTTGATCTTGGAGTCCATGGTGTCCTCGCCGCCGTCGACGGCGTGCGCGACGCAGTGGCCCAGGTGCTCGGTCAGCAGGCCGAGGGCGACGGACTGCAGGGCCTTGGTGACGGCGGAGACCTGCGTGAGCACGTCGATGCAGTAGGCGTCCTCGACGACCATCCGCTGCAGGCCTCGGACCTGGCCCTCGATGCGGCGCAGGCGCTTGAGGTAGGCGTCCTTGTCCGGCGTGTAGCCGCGGCTGTGCTCACCCGGCGGATCCGTGTGATGACCGCAGCCGGTCTCGGCGACCTCGGGTGAGTTGAGGTCCGACGACATGGTGGTCACGTGGTGCTCCCGGGATGTAAGCGATGGGGCCGATCGCAGACGGCCTCTCGAGAGTAGTCGCCGGGACACCCCCGACGGTTCCCGAAGAGCGCCGGGAGCGCGACCCCCACGGGCCGCGCCCCCGGCTTCGTGCTGCGGTGGGTGCTTACGGGCCGCCGTAGACACCCTCGAAGGTGATCGAGCCGAAGCGCGCACCCTGATCCTCGCCGAGCGTGCCCTCCCGGGTGGCGAAGCCCAGGTGGCCGGTGGCGGCGGAGATCGAGATCGAGTAGCGGCCACCGTCGGTGGAAACACCCACCTGCGGCTCGAGGGTCTGGGCGCCGATCGGGCCGACCGGCTTGGCGGCGGCCGAGAAGGCCTTCGCTCCCTCGTTGAACTGCTTGGCGAAGGTGTCGACCGGGATGCTCTGCCCGCCGAAGGTGACACCTGTCTTGTCGGGGTTCTCGCCCATGTTGAAGTAGCTCATCCGGAAGGTGATCGTCGGCTTCTCATTGGGCTTGTTCACCACCTGCATGAACGAGGAGAAGCTGTCGAAGCCGGACGCGCCCTCCAGGCCGAGGACGTAGGCCCGGCTGCTGCCGGTGTACACGCCGGTCGTCTTGGAGATCTCGCCCTGCGCGACCGAACCGATGACCTGGAAACCGTTGAGGTGGTTCTGGTCGCCCTGAGCCGCGCCCTTGACGTCGTTGTCGCACTTGGCAAGCCACTTGGCGCCCATGCCGCTCGCCGGGATGTCGACGACCTCGTTGCCCGGCGGGAAGTAGTTCCGGATACCGGGGTCCCGGTTCGACTCGTTCTTGCCCGGGGAGAGGTTCGGCTCGACCGACCGGGAGAGCGTCGGGTTGCGGTACCCACCGGAGATGTCGCCGGCGTCGGGCGGCGCGGCACCCGGGCCGAGCACACCTTCTTCGACCTCCTGGCCGAGCCAGTAGCCGGCGCCGAGGCTCTCGCAGCGGCCTGTCTCCTGGCCGATGTCGTGAATCAGGTCGACGTAGGAGTGACCCTGCTGCTGAGTGAGCAGGCGCGGAATGTAGTCGTAGTACTCGATGCCTGCCGAGCGCAGGGTCAGGATGTAGCTGGAGTCCTGGAACGTGAACTTGTTGTCGGTGGCCTGGGCGGTGCCGGCGAGCACACCACCGACCATCACGAGGGTGCCGGCGGCGGCTGCCGCCCGGAGGGTTCTGGGGACGCGGTTGAGCACTGAAATCAACTCCTGCGTGGGGGACGAGATTGGACCGCAGAAGCTCATCGATTCAGGCTCGGGTGCCGGGTTGCCCCCATATGTGCGAACTTGTGGCCCCACACAACGCGCAGGAGGCGCGACCCGGTGGGTCGCGCCTCCGCGGTGTACTGGTGGTGATCAGCTGCCGTAGACACCCTCGAAGGTGATCGAGCCGAAGCGCGCACCCTGGTTCTGGCCGAGGCCGCCCTCGCGGACCGCGAAGCCGAGGTTGCCGGTGGCCGCGGAGATGGAGATCGAGTAGCGACCACCGTCGGTGGAGACGCCGACCTGCGGAGCCAGCGTCTGGGCGCCGATCGGGCCGACAGCCTTGACGGCCTCGCCGAAGGACTTCGCACCGTTGTTGAACGCACTGGCGAACTGGTCGGCCGGGATGTTCTGGCCACCGAAGGTGAAGCCGTTCTTGTCGGTGTTGGCACCGGAGTTGAAGTAGCTCATCCGGTAGGTGATGACCGGCTTCTCGTTCGGCTTGTTCACGACCTGCATGAAGGAGGACATGCTGTCGAAGCCGGAAGCGCCCTCGAGGCCCACGACGTACGCGCGGCTCGAGCCGGTGTAGACGCCGGTGGCCTTGTCGACCTCGGCCTGCGCGGTGCTGCCGATGAGCTGGAAGCCACCGATGTTGTGCTGGTCACCGGTGCCGGCGCCCTTGGCGTCCGAGTCGCACTTGGCGATCCACTTCACGCCCGCACCGGTCGTGGGGATGTCGACGACCTCGTTGCCCGGCGGGAAGTAGTTCTTGATGCCGGGGTTACGGGCGGACTGGTTGTCGCCGGCCGACAGGTTCGGCTGGACGTCACGCGAGGTGGTCGGGTTGCGGTATCCACCGGAGACGTCACCGGCGTCCGGCGGGGCAGCGCCCGCACCGAGCACGCCTTCCTCGACCTCGTTGCTGAGCCAGTAGCCCGCGCCCCAAGCCTCGCAACGGCCCTTCTCCTGGCCGATGTCGTGGATCAGGTCGACGTAGCTGAAGCCCTGCTGCTGCGTGAGCACGCGCGGGATCTCGTCGTAGTACTCGATACCGCCGGAGCGCAGGGTCAGGATGTAGCTGGCGTCCTGGAAGTTGAAGGCCGTCGGGGCGGCCTGCGCCGGGGCGGCGAGCATGCCGGCGGCCATGAGGAGGGCGCTTCCTGCAGCGACCTTGGGAGCGAGCTTGCGAATATTCGGCACTGGGACTCCTGCGTAAGTGATCCGGGACACGTGGGGATGGACCTGCAGGCCTATCGGTCCGATTCGCCCGAACGTTTCACCTTTGAATCAGAATTCTGACGTGACTCGGATAACACTACGCATCGTCACTCATACCGGACGATCCGTCACACATACTTCGGCGCAGGGTGAACATACAAATGCGGGGAGTGACCAATGGTCACTCCCCGCATTCAGTGGTTCAGATTCGGCGATCAGCCGCCGTAGACACCCTGGAAGGTGACCGAGGCGATGCGCATGCCCTGGTTGCCACCGATGGTGCCCTCACGCGCGGCGAAGCCCAGGTTGCCGTGGCCGGCCGAGATGGTGATCGAGTAACGACCGCCGTCGGTGGACACGCCGACCTCGGGGGTCAGCGTTCCGGCGCCCGCCGGACCGATCGGGGCGGCGGCCTTGCCGCCGGCCTTGGCCTGGTCGTTGAACTGCTTCGCGAACTGCTCGACGGGGACGTCGTTGCCGCCGAAGTTGACGCCGTTCTTGTCGCGGTTCTTCACCGGGTCACCGGAGTTGAAGTAGCTCATCCGGTAGGTGATGGTCGGCTTGGCGTTGGGCTTGTTGGTGACCTGCATGAAGGTCGACGCGCTGTCGAAGCCGCTCGCACCGACGAGGCCGATCATGTACGCCCGGCTCGTGCCGGTGTAGACGCCGGTGGTCTTGTCGACGACGCCCGCGGACGCGCTGCCCATCGCCTGGAACGGGCCGACGTTGGCGTTGTCGCCGACACCCTGACCGGCGGTGTCGCTCTTGCACTCGGCGGCCCAGCGGACGCCGTTGCCGTTGCTGGGGATGTCGGCGACCTCGTTGCCCGGCGGGAAGTAGTTCTTCACGCCCGGGTTGCGGTTGGACTCGTTGTCCTTGCCGGCGGACAGGTTGGGCTTGACGTCGCGCGCGGTGGTCGGGTTGCGGTATCCACCGGAGACGTCACCGGCGTCCGGCGGGGCAGCGCCCGCACCGAGCACACCCTCCTCGACCTCCTGGCCCAGCCAGTAACCGGCGCCCCAGCTCTCGCAACGACCCTGGGTCTGGCCGATGTCGTGGATCAGGTCGACGTAGCTGTGGCCGTAGTCGGTCGGCAGGTCACGCGGGATCTGCTCGTAGGCCTCCACACCGCCGGCACGCAGCGTGAGGATGTAGCTGGAGTCCTCGAAGTTGAAGGCGTTGGAGGCGGCCTCGGCCACCCCTGCCTGCATCCCGGCGGTCAGGGCCAAAGCACCGGTCGCGGCAGCAACCGACAGCACTCGCGTGCGGACGTTCTTCATAAGTCTTGCTCCTTCGGGTCGTCTGACATACGGCCCCGTGCGGGACACAGGCGCTGCGAACTCGCCTCACTGGTTCTTCTATCGCGACCAGACAACGAAACGTTTCACCGCAAATGGGTGATTCTGCGAAAGATTTATTGCCAATCATGGTTTGAACTGAAAAACATGAAGAAGCGGGAAGCGGCCGTGGCCACTCCCCGCTTCTTCGGGGCACTGAGTCGGACTCAGCGGGTGGTGCTCAGCCCGCCACCGGGGGGCGGAGCCGGAGCGGCAGCAGCGCCGCCCGCGTCGCCGTAGACGCCCTGGAAGGTGACCGAGCCGATGCGCATGCCCTGGTTGCCACCGATGGTGCCCTCACGTGCGGCGAAGCCCAGGTTGCCGTGGCCCGCCGAGATGGTGATCGACTTGCGGCCACCGTCGGTGGACACGCCGACCTCGGGAGTCAGGGTGCCGGCACCAGCCGGGCCGATCGCCTTGGCGGCGGCTGCGAACTGCTTCGCGCCGTCGTTGAAGGCCTTGGCGAACTGGTCGACCGGGATGTCCTGGCCACCGAAGGTGATGCCGTTCTTCTTGTCGTTCTTGCCGGAGTTGAAGTAGCTCATCCGGTAGGTCAGCGTCGGCTCGGCGTTCGGCTTGTTCACGACCTGCATGAACGAGGAAGCGCTGTCGAAGCCGGAGGCGCCCTCGAGGCCGAGCACGTACGCACGGCTGGAGCCGGTGTAGATGCCGGTGGTCTTGTCGACCTCGGCCTGCGCGGTGCTACCGACGACCTGGAAGCCACCGACGTTCAGCATGTCGCCCTGGCCGGAACCCTTGGCGTCGCTGTCGCACTTGGCCTGCCACTTCGGGCCGTTGCCCTGGGACGGGATGTCGACGACCTCGTTGCCCGGCGGGAAGTAGTTCTTCACGCCCGGGTTGCGGTTCGACTCGTTCTCGTCGCCGGCGGACAGGTTCGGGAGGACCTCACGGGAGGTGGTCGGGTTGCGGTAACCACCCGAGACGTCACCGGCGTCCGGCGGGGCAGCGCCCGCACCGAGCACGCCCTCCTCGACCTCCTGGCCGAGCCAGTAACCGGCGCCCCAGGTCTCGCAACGGCCCTTCTCCTGGCCGATGTCGTGGATCAGGTCGACGTAGCTGAAGCCGACGTCCTGCGGGAGGTCACGCGGGATGTTCGCGTAGGTCTCCAGGCCGCCGGAACGGAGGGTCAGGATGTAGCTGGAGTTCGTGAAGTCGAACTTGCTCGGGGCGGCCTGGGCAACGCCCGCCTGCATACCCACAGTCATCGTCAGCGCGCCGGTCACGGCGGCCGCGGACAAGGCGCGCTTGCGGAGGTTCTTCACTGCGGTGGACTCCTTAAGTTGGCTGGCATCAGACCTCGCGGGACGACACAAGGAGGTCTGGATGGACCACGGGACGCCGGTAGATAACGCCCCTACTGCCATGTCTATCGGGCATACACGGCGAGACGTTTCGCGGCGTTTCTGGGAATTCCCGGCGGGGTTAATCGACCGAATCACGTTTCAGATCGAAACCCCGCGCTGGCCTCGACAGATGGAAATTCGCCGGCAGAAACCTGGGAGCCGCGGGGCGGTTCGGCGTGGCGCACGCCACACCCACGCGGGCCGCGGAACGGGTCACCGGCCGGACATGCGTAGGCTTCGGCCCGAACCGAGCTACTACGAGGACCGGAGCTGGTCGTGGGCCCGCGCTTGACCCCGCGCAAGAACTCCTTCTACGACATGTTCGCCGCTTCCGCGGCCAACCTCGTGGTCGGTGTTGCGCTGCTGACCGAACTGCTCGGCGCCGCACCGGCGGAGCGCCCCGCGATCAGTGAGCGCATGAAGGCTGCCGAGCACGCCAGCGACGAGATCACCCACGGCATCATGCGTGAGGTCAACTCGAGCTTCATCACGCCGTTCGACCGCGAGGACATCTACCGTCTCGCCTCATCGCTGGACGACGTGATGGACGCAATAGAAGCCGCCGTCGACCTGGTGGTCCTCTACAACATCGGCGAACTGCCCAGCGGGATGGCGGATCAGGTCGAGGTGCTCGAGCGCGCCGCCGAGATCACCGCCGCGGCGATGCCTCGGCTGAAGGTGATGAAGAACCTCCGCGAGTACTGGATCGAGATCAACCGCCTGGAGAACGCCGGGGACCAGATCTACCGCCGGCTGCTCGCCAAGCTCTACAGCGGCGAGTTCGACGCCTTGACCGTCCTCAAGCTCAAGGAGGTCATCGAGCAACTCGAGGCCGCCGCGGACGCGTTCGAGAACGTCGCCAACACGGTCGAGTCCATCGCGGTCAAGGAATCCTGAGTCTTTCAATGGAAAACACGATCGCGGTCGTGGTCATCCTCGCTGCCCTCGGCTTCGGGTACACCAACGGTTTCCACGACTCGGCCAACGCGATCGCGACGTCGATCTCGACGCGCGCGCTCACCCCGCGCATCGCGCTCGCGATGGCCGCGGTCATGAACTTCATCGGTGCCTTCCTGGGCACCCAGGTCGCCTCGACCGTCGGCAAGGGCATCATCGACACCCCCGCCGGTCAGCACGGGTTGGTCGTGGTGCTCTCGGGCCTGATCGGCGCGATCGTCTGGAACCTGATCACCTGGTACTTCGGCCTTCCGTCCTCGTCCTCGCATGCCCTGATCGGCGGGCTGATCGGCGGGGCACTGGCCGGCGGGATCACCGTGAAGTGGGAGGGCATCAAGGAGAAGGTCGTGCTGCCGATGCTGATCTCACCGTTGGTCGGGTTCGCGGGCGCGTTCGTCCTGATGGTTGCGATCCTCTGGATCTTCCGCAACGGCGCACCGGGGCCCCTCAACCGCGGGTTCCGCCTGGCGCAGACCGCGTCCGCCACGGCGATGGCGCTAGGGCACGGGATTCAGGACGTTCAGAAGACGATGGGCGTCATCTTCCTGACGCTCCTCACGATCGAGCATGTCGGTCCCGACGACTCGATCCCCTGGTGGGTCACCGTGTCGTCGGCGGCGGCGATCTCGCTCGGCACCTACGCCGGCGGTTGGCGCATCATGCGCACCCTCGGGCGCCGCATCATCGACCTCGACCCCGCGCGGGGCTTCGCCAGCGAGACTGTCGCGGCGAGCGTGCTCTACACGACCGCTTTCGTGTTCGCGGCCCCGATCTCCACCACCCACACCATCACCTCGGCGGTCATGGGCGCCGGCGCGACCAAGCGGATGTCCGCGGTGCGCTGGGGTGTCGCCGGAAATATCGTCGGCGGCTGGATTCTCACGATCCCAGCCGCCGCCGGCGTTGCCGCAGTGTCGTACTACGCGCTCAATCCCCTGCTCGGTTGACCGCAGCGCCGGCTTAACCGAAGCGGCCGGAGATGTAGTCCTCGGTCGCCTTGACCGACGGCGTGGAGAAGATGCGCGAGGTCGTGTCCATCTCGATGAGCTTGCCTGGTGCACCGGTGCCGGCGATGTTGAAGAACGCCGTGGTGTCCGAGACTCGGGCGGCCTGCTGCATGTTGTGCGTGACGATGACGATCGTGAACTTGCTCTTCAGATCGTTGATCAGGTCCTCGATCGCGAGGGTGGAGATCGGGTCGAGCGCCGAGCAGGGTTCGTCCATCAGCAGCACCTGCGGTTCGACCGCGATGGCGCGGGCGATGCACAGCCGCTGCTGCTGGCCACCGGACAGACCCGAGGCCGGCTTGCCCAGGCGGTCCTTGACCTCGTTCCACAGATTCGCACCCTGCAGCGAACGCTCGACGATCTCGGTGATCCGCTTGCGGTCCCGCATGCCGTTGAGGCGCAACCCCGAGGCGACGTTGTCGAAGATCGACATCGTCGGGAACGGGTTGGGCCGCTGGAAGACCATGCCGATCGTGCGCCGCACGCTGACCGGGTCGACGTTGCCGGCGTAGAGATCGGCGCCATCGAGGAGCACCTTGCCCTCGACGCGACCCTGGCCGGCCAGCTCGTGCATCCGGTTCAGCGAGCGCAGCAGGGTGGACTTACCGCAACCGGACGGGCCGATGAACGCCGTCACAGCGCGCGGCTCGATGTGCATGTTGACGTCCTCCACGGCGCGAAACTTGCCGTAGTAGATGTCGACGCCGGACAGGTCGATTCGCTTGGCCATGGGTCTCCTTGCTCACTTCACCTTGGTGAAGCGAGCGATCAGGCGGGCGGTGACGTTCAGCACGAGGACGATGAAGATCAGCGTCAGCGCGGCACCCCAGGCCCGCGAGGCGGCGGGGGCCAGGGCGATGTTCGAGGACTCGTTCACGATCATCGTCGGGAGCGAACCCTGGAATCCGTCGAAGAGGTTGTAGTTGATGGCCTTGCTGTAGCCGACAAGGATCAGCAGCGGCGCGGTCTCGCCGATGATGCGGGCGATGCCGAGCATGACGCCGGTGATGATGCCCGGCAGTGCCGTCGGGATGACGATGCGAACGATCGTCTTCCATTTCGGGACACCCAACGCGAGCGACGCCTCTCGCAACTCGTGCGGCACGAGCTTCAGCATCTCCTCGGTGGTACGCAGCACCACCGGAATCATGAGCATGACCAACGCCAACGACACCGCGAAGCCCTGTCGCTGCTGCCCGAGGCTCGTGATCAGCAGGGCGTAGATGAACAGCGCGGCGACGATCGACGGGATCCCGGTGAGGATGTCGACGGTGAAGCCGACCGTCCGGGCCAGGCGGCCCTTGCCGTACTCGACCAGGAAGATCGCGCCCATCAGCGCAATGGGGACCGAGATCAACGCGGCCACCATGCACTGCATGATCGATCCGACCGCGGCGTGATACGCGCCGCCACCTTCCCGACGCTCCGTCACACCGTTCTGCGAGTGGTCCCACCACGTCGGGTCGAGGACGACGTCCAGACCCTTGTCGACCACGCTCCCGAGCACCCAGAACAGCGGGATGACCGCGACGATGAAGCAGGCGAACACGACGATCGTGGCCGCCTTGTCCTTGATCTTGCGGCCGGGCGAGGCCGGGGTGAACAACTGAGCGGTCGCGACCGGGTTCAGGGTCGAGCTCTGCAGATCGGTGCTCACTTCTTCTCCCCCCGGGCGACGATGATGCGGGCGGTGGCGTTGACGACGAACGTCAGCACGAACAGCACCAGGCCCGCGGCGATGAAGGCGCCGGTCTTGGCCGGGGAGTCGAACTCCGCGGCGTTGTTGGCGATCTTCGAGGCGAAGGTCTCGCCGCCGTTGAACAGCGAGGGGTCGAAGGGGGCCCCGCGCGCCGGCGTGGAGAGGATCAGCGTGATCGCGATGGTCTCGCCGAGCGCGCGGCCCAGGCCGAGCATCGACGCGCTGATCACGCCGGACTTGCCGAACGGGAACACCGTCAGCCGGATCATCTCCCAGCGGGTGGCGCCCAGACCGAGCGCCGCCTCCATGTTCGTCGTCGGGACCTGTGCGAACACCTCACGGCTGATCGCGGTGATGATCGGCAGGATCATGATCGCGAGGACCACGCCGCCGACGAACACTGTGCCGCGGCTGATCCCGGTGCTGTCGAACAGCGGGACGAAACCGAAGGCGTCCTGGAAGAAGTTCGAGACCGGTGTCAGCTTCGGGGCCAGCACGTAGATGCCCCAGATACCGAAGACCACCGAGGGCACCGCGGCCAGCAGGTCGATCGTCGCGGCCAGCGGCGTCGCCAGCTTCTTCGGGCACCAGAACGTCAGGAACAACGCGATGCCGACGGCGATCGGTACGGCGATGCAGCATCGCGAACAGCGACACCAGCACCGTCGTGTAGAACATGCCGGCCACGCCGAAGCGCAGGTTGCCGACGGTGAGTTCCCAGTCGCGTGAGAACAGGAAGTTCGAGTTGTCGTCGGCGAGCGACGGCACAGCGCTCTTCAGCAGGAAGAGGCCGACCGCCGCGACCATCAGGATGATCAGGATCCCGGCGCCCTTGGCGAGACCGCCGAAGATCCGGTCCCCGATGCGCCGCACACCCGCCCCGGAGCTGTGCTCCGGGGCGGGGCGTTCGAGCCAGTTGGCGTCACGCGTGCGGCCTAGGCGCTGACGGCGTTCAGAGCCGCGATCGACCTTGGCGGCTCAGGTCGGTCGGCAGCGTGCCGTAGCCGATCTCACCGATCGCCTGCTGGCCGGCCGCCGAGGCGGTCCAGCTGAAGAAGTTCTTCAGCAGCGCGGTCTTGGCGGCGTCCATGCCCTTCGAGCACACGATCTCGTAGGTGACCAGGATGATCGGGTACGCGTTGGCAGTCGAGAGGCCGTAGTCCAGCTTCATCGCCAGGTCGTTGCCGGTGCCGCGACTGCGAGGCCGACCTGCAGCGCGGTACCGGCGTTGGCCGGGGTCAGCTCGATGTCGCCGCCGGAGTGCCGGACCTTCGCGACGCCGAGGTTCGGCGTCCTTGGCGTAGGAGTACTCCATGTAGGCGATGCCACCGTCGGTGGCCTTGGTGGCCTGCTGGACGCCGGCCGACTTCGGCTGACCCTCGCCGACACCGCCGCTGAACATCTTCGACGGGGTGCCCTTCCACTCGCCGAGGCCGGCGGCGGCGAGGTACTTCTCGAAGTTCTCGGTGGTGCCGGATTCGTCGGAGCGGAAGAAGACCTTGATCGCCTTGCCTTCGGCAGCGACAGCGACGGGTTCAGGTCCTTGATGGCCTGGTCGTCCCAGGTCTTGATGGTGCCGTTGAAGATCTTGGCGATAGTCGCGGCGTCGAGCACCAGGCCCGTGATGCCGGGCAGGTTGTAGGCGACGGCGATCGGGCCGACGGCCATCGGCAGGTTCCACGCCTCGTTCCCGCCGCAGCGGGCCTTGGCGGCCTCGACCTCTTCGGGCTTCGAGCGCCGAGTCCGAGCCGGCCCAGTCGACCTGGCCGGCGATGAACTGCTTGACGCCGGCGCCGGACCCGGTGCCGTTGTAGTTGATGGTGACGCCCTGGCAGGCGGCCTGGTACTCGGACGATCC
This sequence comes from uncultured Actinomycetota bacterium, assembly GCA_963703165.1. Taxonomy (GTDB): domain Bacteria; phylum Actinomycetota; class Actinomycetes; order Sporichthyales; family Sporichthyaceae; genus JBQTKD01. The sequence continues at coordinate 3,243,202 of OY969798.1, read as the reverse complement.
AGGTGCTGATGGCGTTGCCCTGAGCGAGGAGCCTTCGCCGTTCAGCGTGCCGGTGGCGCAGGTGATGCCGGAGGTGTTCACGGGGGCGGGGTTCGAGACCGGCTGCTGAACCGGCGGCGCAGCGGCAGGCTGCTGGGACGGTCACCGTGTTGTTGTCGGAGCCACAGGCCGCGAGGGCGCAGGCTCACGACGACGAGCGCGGTGACGCGTCCGATGGGACGATGCTTCACGAGGTGTGACCCTTCAGGGAGGCAACAGGTCAGGCGGGAACTGCTGCGGGCGGACTCGCTTCCGCAGCGAACGTAAGTCGGCGCAGATGAAGGGGTTCGAGGAACGAGGTGAACGAGAGGTGAACCGGCGGCGGCATCACGTCGTCAGTCGAGAGCCCAACCGGTAATCAGTAGGCGAACACCGGCATGTTTCGACTTCAGGGCCTGTGCGGCCGGATACCAGCCAACGTTCAGACGGAGCGAACCTTCGCCCCGGACTGCTCGGCAGGACCGAGCGCTCGGCCAGCCAGCCCAGGATGACCCGCGCGATCCGTGGGCCTGCCTGGCCGTCCCAGAGCGGCGGCAGTTCCGCCGGTTCCGGACCGCCGGTCGGCGAGGACGTCGGCGGCGGCCGTAGGCAGCTCCGGCCGGGGTCACCAAGCGGTTGGTGCCGTGGGTGACGGTGATCGGGCGCTCGGTGTTGCCCCGGACGGTGAGGCAGGGCAACGCCCAAGCGCCGTGCTCTCCTCCTGGACTCCCCCGGAGTCGGTGACCACCAGGGCCGCACCGGCCAGCAGCGCCAGGAACGGCGCGTAGCCCAGCGGTTCGATGCAGCGCAGCGACGGGCGACTGCTCAGACCCGCCTCGACCAGCGCCGCGCGCCCGCGGGGATGCACCGGGACGATGACGGGCACGGCTTCGGCGATCTCGTGCAGCGAGGCGACGAGCGTGCGGCAGGTCGCGGCGTCGTCGACGTTGCCGGGCCGGTGCAGCGTGGCCACGGCCCATCGCTCGGGTAGCTCCAGGTCCTGGCGCAGTCGTTCGGACTGGATCCTGCCGACGACCCGGAACAGGCTGTCCACCATGGGATTGCCGACCAGGTGCACGCGGTCGGCGGGCACTCCGGCGGCGCCCAGGTACACCAGCGCCTCGGGGCTGGTCACGAACAGCAGATCGGCGACGGCGTCGACGAGGATGCGGTTGATCTCCTCGGGCATCGTCCGGTCGAAGGACCGCAGGCCGGCCTCGACGTGTCCCACCGGGATCCCGAGCTTGGCCGCGGCGATCGTGGCCCCGAGCGTCGAGTTCACGTCCCCGTAGACCAGGACCAGCGCCGGACGGGTCGAGGTGAGGACGTCCTCGATGCCGGTGAGCACCGCGGCGGTCTGCCTCGCGTGGGTGCCGGAGCCGACCGCCAGGTTGACGTCGGGGTGGGGCAATTCCAGGTCCGCGAAGAACGCGTCGGACAGCGCCGGGTCGTAGTGCTGACCGGTGTGCACCACCATCTGGCGCACCCGACCTCGACCTTGTTGCGCGAGGGCCCGCCAGACGGGGGCCAGCTTGGGGAAGTTGGGGCGCGCGCCCACCACATGCAGCACCAGAGCAGTCATCGTTCCGCGACCGTGCCGCGCGCGCGTGTTCACCCGGTGTGCGAGTGGTGAACAGTGCGGGGCAGGTAACGAAATGTTGTCGCGCCAGGCCGGAATCGTGCGTTGCGCGGGGCACGATCGAGGTCATGAACACGGTGGGGCAGTTCCTCGGTGGACTTGTCAGTGGGGGCCGGCGTCATCCGGTTCTGGCCGTGGCGGTGCTGCGGCACCGGCTGACTGAGGACCCGTCACGGGTTCCCGGGCTGCCCCGGACGCCCGGGCCGCGGACCCGTGCCCGGCAGTTGTGGCAGAGCGGCGAACTGAGCGCGGCGGCCGAAGCACTGCCGGCCGGCGACCGGCTCCGTCGCCTCTACGACGGCGAGCGCGCGGCCCTGACCCGGATCCCCGGGCGGCCCGCCGACCTGACTCCGGTGAACGGGGTGCCGGCCCGAGTGCTGCACTTCGTCGGCAGCTCACTGCCGGAGGCACGCGCCGGGCACACCCTGCGCACGCACGCCATCGTCCGTGCCCAACGCGCTGTCGGCCTCGACCCGCACGTGGTCACTCAGTGGGGTTGGCCCGCGGGGCTGGGTCAGGTGCACGGCCGCTCCCGGGCGCTGCTCGACGGAGTGCCGTATCACCGCCTCGGACCGGCGGCGGCTCCCGAACCGATGGACGTCGCGTTGAACCGCGGCATCACTGCCGCGACCGAACTGACCCGGCTGCTACGACCTTCCGTGCTGCACGCCACCACCGACCACCGCAACGGCACCGTCGCGCTCGGCGTGCGGGCGGCGACGGGCCTGCCGGTCATCTACGAGATGCGCGGGTTCGTCGAGTTGAGCTGGCTCGCCGGTGCGCCGGCCGGGACCACCGAGACCGCCGAACGCGTGATCCTGCAACGAAACCGGGACATCGAGATCATGGCGGCAGCCGACGTGGTCGTGACTCTCTCGGAGACCATGCGCACCGAGATCGAGGCTCGGGGCATCGCGCGGGACAAGGTGGTCGTGATCCCCAACGCGGTCGAGGGAATCGCGACCCGCGGAGCACCCGTCGCGGATCTGCGGGCCGAGTTGGGCATCGGCGTCGAGGAGTTCGTCGTCGGCGCGCTGTCCAAGCTCGCGCCGTACGAGGGCTTCGAGGTACTCGTCGCCGCCGCGTCGCTGCTGCGCGAGCGCGGCCGGAAGGTGCGGGTCGTGCTGTTCGGTGCCGGTCCACGCCGCGATGCGTTGGCGCGCCTGGCGAGCGACCTCGGGTTGCCGCGCGATGCGGTGCTCCTGCCCGGCCCGGTCTCCGGGACACGGGTCGCCCGGGCCTACGCCACGCTCGACGTGTTCGCCGTCCCCCGCCCGGATCTGCCGGTCACGCGCCTGGTCACTCCGCTCAAGCCCGTCGAGGCCATGGCGGCCGGATGCCCCCTGGTGCTCTCCGATCTCCCGCCGTTGCGGGAGGTCGCGACCCGCGGCGGCACGCACGCCCCGGCGGCGGCAATGGTGCCACCCGGCGACGCGGCCGCATTGGCCGACACCCTCGAGGCGTTGGCCCTCGACGTACCGCACCGCGATGCGTTGATCGCTGCCGGACGGGATCTGGTCGCGGAGCACTGGACCTGGGACGCCGTGGCCCGGGCACACCGGGAGTTGTACGCCGGTCTCACCGCCGGCCGGGCCACCATCGCTGCCTGAGCGGCGGGTTGTCCGCATAACGCGCCGATCGCGGCTGGGTGAACAACACAGTTCAACCGGCTGCCGTCCGCCGGTCACTTCGCTTTCCGGACCCGGACGGGCTGGTCGGTAATGGTGAAGGTGTGACGAATACTCCCTTCGCGGCAACGCCGCAACCGGCAAGCGATCTGATGGCACATCAGTCAGCAGTGGGCCAGGCCCGACGCGCCGTCCCCACCGGGACTTCCCTGCGCTGGGACCTGGTCGTCGTGGGCCTCGGGTACGTCGGCCTGCCACTTGTTGACGAGGCAGTGGCCACGGGCCTGCAGGTGGTCGGACTCGACCTGGACCTCGACCGCGTGCAAGGCCTGAACGCGGGTCACTCGCACGTCGACGACATCTCCGACGCACGCGTGCACGAGCTGCTCACCTGCGGCTTCCGCGCCACCGACGACGCCAACGTGCTCGCCGACGCGGACACCGTGGTGATCTGCGTGCCGACCCCGCTCGACGCGGACCACAAGCCCGACCTCAGCGCGGTCATCGGCGCCACCGAGGCCATCGCGGCGCGGCTGCGCCCGGGGACGCTGGTCGTGCTCGAGTCGACGACCTGGCCGGGCACCACCGACGACGTCGTGCTGCCGATCCTGTCCCGCACCGGGCTGGTCGTCGGTCGCGACTTCCACCTGGCCTTCTCGCCCGAGCGCATCGACCCGGGCAACCCGACCTTCGGCCTGCGCAACACCCCGAAGGTCGTCGGCGGACACACCGAGAAGTGCCTCGAGCGCGCGGTCGGCCTTCTACGCCACGATCGTCGACGAGGTCGTCCCCGTGTCGGGTACCCGCGAGGCGGAACTGGCCAAGCTCCTCGAGAACACCTACCGGCACGTGAACATCGCGCTGATGAACGAGATGGCCATCTTCTGCGACGAACTCGGGGTGGATCTCTGGTCCGCGATCGACGCCGCCGCCACCAAGCCGTTCGGCTTCCAGGCCTTCCGGCCCGGGCCCGGCGTGGGTGGGCACTGCATCCCCGTCGACCCGAACTACCTCTCGCACGCTGTGCGCCGTCTCGGTTACCCGTTCCGGTTCGTCGAGCTCGCGCAGGAGATCAACGAGCGCATGCCCGCCTACGTGGTGGCGCGTGCCGGACGGATGCTCAACGCGGCATGCAAGTCGGTGAACGGCTCGAAGGTCCTGCTGGTCGGGGTCACCTACAAGGCCGACATCGCCGACGAGCGCGAGACTCCGGTGCTGCCGGTGGCCCGTCGGCTGCGCGCGCTCGGCGCCGACCTGAGCTACCACGACCCGTACGTGCCGGCGTGGCACTGCGACGGCAACCCGATCGTCCGGGAGGACGATCTCGTGGCCGGAGCCGCAGCGGCTGACCTGGTGATTGTGCTGACAGCGCACCGCAGCCTGGACCTCGAAGCGCTCGCCACCCACGCGACGGCGATCCTGGACACCCGCGGGGTGCTGCCGGCGGGAGCCCGGATCGAGCGCCTGTGACCCGACGGGCGTTGCGCATCCTGGTGATGACCATCGTCCACCACCCGGAGGACGCGCGGATCACCCACCGACAGATCGGTGCCCTGCTCGAGCGCGGACACCGGGTGACCTTCGCCGCACCCTGGACGAGCTTCGGGGTGACACCCCGTCAGGATGTCGCAAGCATCGACGTTCCACGTGCCTGCGGACGCAACCGGGCCGCCGCTGTGCGGGCGGCCCGGAGCGTGCTGCGGGCGCAGCGCGATCAGCACGACCTGGTCCTGCTGCACGACCCCGAACTGCTGCTCGCGCTGCCCGGCAACACCGGTTCGACGCCGGTCGTGTGGGACGTGCACGAAGACACCAACGCGGCCCTGGGCCTGAAACCGTGGTTGCCTCCCGCGGCACGGCCGATCACCTCGGCCGCCGTGCGCGCGATCGAGTCGATCGCCGAGAAGAAGGTGCGGCTCCTGCTCGCCGAGTACGGCTACGCCGAGCGTTTCGCGGGCACGCATCCGGTGGTCCCGAACGAACCGATGGTCCCGGATCACGTGGAGCCGCCGGGCGAGGACCGGGTGGTCCATCTCGGCACGTTGTCCGCGGCCCGCGGCGCCGCTGAACTGCTGGATGTCGCGCGACTGCTGCGACCGCACGGCGTCAGCCTCGAGTTGATCGGACCGGCCGACGGACCCACCGCGCCGGTGATCCGCGCGGCGGTACGTAGCGGTCTGCTGCGCTGGACCGGATTCCTCCCCAACGACGCCGCTTTGCTGCGCCTGCGCGGCGCGCTGGCCGGGCTCTGCCTGCTGCAGGACGCCCCGAACTACCGGCACTCGATGCCGACGAAGGTGCTGGAGTACATGGCGCACGGGGTGCCCGTGGTGACTTCTCCGCTACCGCTGGCCGCGGACACCGTCCGCCGCCACCGCTGCGGAGCGGTCGTCCCGTTCGGCAGCCCCGAGGCCGTCGCGCGGGCCGTGCTGCGACTGCGGGAGGACACGGCGGCGCGCGAACTCGCGGCCGTGCGAGGACATGACGCGGCACGGCGACTGCACGACTGGCGCAGCTCCGGCGCAACGTTCGTCGATCTGCTCGAGAGCTGGGCGACGGGCCCGACGTCGGCGCGCCCCGCCCGATCGCTGCGTCCGTCCCGACTGGTAGGAGCTCGTTGAACGCGCAGCTACTTCTGACTCCGCAGGGCGAACGGCGTACTCCTCGGCTGCTGTTGCGGCGGGGTCGCGTCGTCGTGCGGTGGACGGCGCGACGGGCGAAGCGACGCGCGTACACGCTGCGCTCGCGGGCCGCCCGTCGGCTCATCAGGATGGCGGCACCCGCGCCCACCGCGAAGAATCGCGTCCCGGTTGTCGCGGTGCCGGACGGGCCGATCAACCGGCCGGGGCTGCGGGTCGCGGTCATCCTGGACACCTTCTCCGAGCTGTGCTGGCGCTACGAGTGGGAGCAGCAGTCGCTGCGCCCGGACACGTGGCGGGCGACCCTCGAGGACTTCCGGCCGGATCTGCTGTTCGTCGAGTCGATCTGGCGGGCCGGCTGGACCGGTCACATGACCCGCGGCGAGCCGAGCGAGACCCTGCGCGAGGTCGTCGCCTGGTGCCGGTCCAACGGCGTGCCGACGGTGTTCTGGAACAAGGAAGATCCGCCCAACTACGACACGTTCCTGCCGACGGCCACGATCTTCGACCACGTCTTCACCGTCGACGGCGACCTGATCGAGACGTACCGGGCCGCGTTGGGCCACGACCGGGTGGGGCTGCTGCCCTTCGCCGCGCAGCCACGGGTGCACAACCCGGTGCGCCGCGGCGCCGGACGCTTCGGCGAGGTGGCCTTCGCCGGGACCTGGTTCGCCGAGAAGCACGAGGGTCGGCGCGCGCAGATGGAGTACATCCTCGAACCGGCCTGCGAATTCGGGCTGCAGATCTACTCGCGGATGCAGAACGAGGACTCGCGCTACCAGTTCCCGGAGCGCTACCACCCGCACATCGTCGGCACCTTGCCCTACGAGCAGATGGTCGGGGCGTACACCAGCTACAAGGTGTTCCTGAACGTGAACTCGGTGACCGAGTCCCCGACCATGTGCGCCCGTCGCCTGTTCGAACTCTCCGCCGCGGCGACCCCGATCATCTCCGGCCCGGCCGCCTCGATCGCGCCGCACTTCGGCGACACCATCGAGGTCGTGCACGACGCGGATTCCTCCCGCGCCTCGCTGCGGGCGCTGCTCGGGCACACCGAACTGCGCGACCGGCGGGCGATGCGCGCCCAGCGGCGCGTCCATGACGAGCACCTGTACACGCACCGGGCCGACACCGTGCTCGCCGCCGTCGGCAAGCCGCGCCCGGTCGCCGAGCCGAGCGTCAGCGTGGTGCTGCCGACCAACCGTCCCGGCCAGTTGGCGCACGTGCTCGCGACGGTAGGCGCGCAGGTGCGCGACGGCGTCGAGTTGGTCCTGGTGCATCACGGTTTCGACCTCGACACGGCCGAGGTGCGCGCCCAGGCCAAGGACGCCGGTGTCACCGACCTGACCCTGGTGGCCGCCGACGCCGCGCTGACGCTGGGCACCTGCATGAACCTCGGAGTTGACGCGGCGTCAGGTGAGATCGTCACCAAGATGGACGACGACAACCACTACGGCGTCCACTACCTGCTCGACCTGGTCCGCGCGTTCTCGTGGACGGACGCGGTCGTGATCGGCAAATGGGCCCACTACGTGCATCTGGAGAGCACGGGGGCCGTGGTGCTGCGCTTCCCCGAGCACGAGCAGCGCTACGTCGACCTGGTGCAGGGCGGCACCCTGACGGTCCGTCGCGACGATGCCCGTCGGCTGCGTTTCGAGGACGTGCCGCGCGCCGTCGACACCACGTTTCTGACCAAGGTGCGCGACGCGGGCGGGCGGGTCTACGCCGCGGACCGGTTCAACTTCGTCTCGGTCCGGCGTCCCGATCCGTCCGGGCACACCTGGACGATCAGTGAGACCGATCTGCTGGGCAAGCCGGGCCGGGTCTGCTTCTACGGCGACCCACGTCCGCACGTGAACGTCTGAACTTCTCGACGGCCCTGAAGCCGGCTCAGTTCGGGGAAGTCTCTCCCCAGGGGATTGTCACCCCGGACTGAGTCGCTCGGTCGCGATGCGAACGGGTCCGCGTCGGTGGATCACGAGCAGTTCGCCAGGCCGCATCGGCTCTCCGGCGGCCAGAGGTTCGCCCTCCCCGGAGAGCCGACGCAGCAGCGCAGGCAGTACCGGACGGTGGCTGCACAACAGCGCCGGCGCGCCCTCCAGGAGGATCTGGTGGGCCAGTTCACGGGCCTGCGCCGCCGAGCCGGGAGGGGCTTCCTGGGCGAGGCCAGGCACGTGCTCGACGTCCAGCCCGACGGTCTCGACGAACGGGGCGAGCGTTTGCAGGCAGCGTGCCGCCGGAGAACTCAGCACCCGACGCGGGCCGAACGCGGCGAGCAGGCCGGGCAACATCTCGGCCTGACGTTGTCCCGTCGGCGAGAGCGGACGGTCGGTGTCCTCCCCGGACCAGTCCGAGCGGGCTCTGGCTTGCGCGTGGCGCAGGACGACCAATGCGTGCGTGTCCGGCGGCCCGGCGCAGAACGCGGCGAGCACGGCCTGATCGGTCCCGTGCGAGAGCCGCTCGGCCGCCGCCACAGGATCCAGCCACACGATCTCGTCGACCTCGTTGCTCGGCACGAAGGTGCCACCGAGCGCGCGCGCCGACCAGTAGTGCACGGTCTTCATACCCTGGGCGACCTCGTAGCGCTGCGCCGGCAGTGGGCGGCCGAGCACGACACGCTGCCCGGTCTCCTCGGCGACCTCACGGACCGCGGTCACCGCGGGATGCTCTCCGGACTCGGCCTTGCCCTTGGGGAACGACCAGTCGTCGTAACGCGGCCGGTGCACCAGGACCAGCTCCACCCCACCCGCGGAGGCCGGGCGCCACACGGCGGCGCCCGCCGCCCGCACATCGGGACGTGATGTCCGTTGGTTCACGGTCAGGTCCGAGCCGCTCAGGGTGCAGCGCTCACTTCTTCTCGCCGCGACGACGTGCCTTGACCCCGATGAGGTACTCCTGCAGGTCGCGCAGCGGGCTGCCGTCGGCGTCGAGATGGTGCCGCGTCCAGGAACCCTCGGCGTTCAACTGCCAGGTCGCTACCTGGTCGGAGAAGGCCATCGCCATCAGCTGGGTGAGCTCGGCGACGTGGTCCGGGCGGGCCAGGCGCACCAGACACTCGACCCGCCGGTCGAGGTTACGGTGCATCAGATCGGCGCTGCCGATCCACACCTCGGGGTCGCCGCCGTTGCCGAAGGCGTAGATGCGCGAGTGCTCGAGGAACCGGCCCAGGACGCTGCGGACCTGGATGTTGTCCGACATCCCGGGGACCCCGGGGCGGATCGCGCAGATGCCACGGGTCCAGATGCGGACCGGGACCCCAGCCATCGAGGCGCGGTAGAGCGCGTCGATGGTCGCCTCGTCGACGATGGAGTTCGCCTTGAGGTGCACGTAGGCCTCGCGGCCCGCCTTGTGGTGGGCAACCTCGTTCTCGATGCGCGCCAGGATTCCGGTCCGCACCGAGTTGGGAGCGACGAGCAGCCGACGGTAGGAGGTCCCCCGCGAGTAGCCGCTCAACGCGTTGAACAGGTTGGCGACATCCTCGCCCACCTCGGGATCGGCGGTGAGCAGGCCGAAGTCCTCGTAGACCCGCGCGGTACGCGGGTTGTAGTTGCCGGTCCCGATGTGGCAGTACCGGCGCAGGCCGTCGCCCTCCTGCCGCACCACCATCGTGAGCTTGCAGTGGGTCTTCAGGCCGACCTGGCCGTAGGCCACGTGGCACCCGACCTGCTCCAGCTTCCGCGCCCAGGCGATGTTGTTCCGCTCGTCGAAGCGCGCCTTGAGTTCGACCAGCGCCACGACCTGCTTGCCCGCCTCTGCGGCGTCGATCAACGCGTCCACGATCGGCGAGTCACCGCTGGTGCGGTAGAGCGTCTGCTTGATCGCGAGCACCTGCGGGTCCGCGGCGGCCTGCTCGAGGAAGGTCTGCACGCTGGTCGCGAAGGAGTCGTAGGGGTGATGCAACAACACGTCGCGGGCGGCCACCGCCGCGAACAGGTCGGCCGGCGTCGCGCTCTCCACCTCCGCGAGGTGCGGGTGGGTGGAGGGCACGAACGGAGGGAACTTGAGCTCCGAGCGATCCGAGTCGGCGATGCCGTGCAGGCCGGTGAGGTCCAGCGGACCGGGCAGCGGGAAGACCTCGGCCTCGCTGACCCCGAGCTCGCGGATGAGCAGGTCCCGGACCACCGGGTCGATGCTCTCCTCGATCTCCAGGCGGATCGGCGGGCCGAACCGACGCCGCGTCAGTTCCCGCTCGATGGCCTGGAGCAGGTTCTCGGCGTCGTCCTCCTCGACCTCGAAGTCGGCGTTGCGCGTCACCCGGAACGTGTGGTGCGCCTGCACCTCCATGCCGGCGAACAACTCCGGCAGGTGCTCGGCGATGACGTCCTCGAGCGGGACGAAGCGCGACGGGGACGCCGTCACGAAGCGCGGCAGCAGCGGCGGAACCTTCACCCGGGCGAAGTTGACCTTGCCTGTCCCGGGATTGCGCACGACGACCGCGAGGTTCAGCGACAGTCCCGAGATGTAGGGGAACGGGTGCGCCGGGTCGACGGCCAGCGGGGTGAGCACCGGGAAGACCCGGTCGCGGAACATGCGGTGCAGCAGGTCCTTCTCGGCCGGCTCCAGCTCGGACCAGCGCAGGATCTCGATGTCGGCCTTGGCCAGTGCGGGCACCAGGTCGTCGTGGAAGCACTGCGCGGCGCGACGGGCGGCCTCGGCGGTCTTCACCCAGATCTGCTCGACGAGTTCGCGCGGCTGCAGGCCGGCCGCTGAGGTCACCGCGACACCGGCGGCGATGCGCCGCTTCAGCCCCGCCACCCGAACCATGAAGAACTCGTCGAGGTTCGAGGCGAAGATGGCCAGGAACCGGGCGCGCTCGAGAAGCGGGACCCCGGCGTCCTCGGCCAGTTCCAGCACGCGGATGTTGAAGTCCAGCCAGCTGGTCTCACGGTCCAGGAACCGGTCGGCAGGCAAGGCAGGGTCGGAGTCCACCCAGGGATCAACCCCGGCGGGGCCCTCAGGCACCTCGTCGGCCACGTGTCAGCCACCTTCCGCGAGCGGCGCAGGCGTCGCCGCAGACACTCCCATGATGACCGCGCAAGGTGAACGGAAGGTGGCGAAGCAGCAACCAGCCGGCACCGACCACCCCGCCGCCCCAACCCCCGTGCGCACCCCGCGATGTCTTTTTCCCCGAGAGTGCAGTTTTCGTACGCCCGAGACGCCGTTTTGTCCCGGTTTGCCCCGGTTATGCGGCCCCGAGAGTGCAATTTTGGTACGCGCGGAAGGCGCCGGGGAGCGAGTGCGGGTGCGGGTCAGGGGCCGTAGAGGACGCTGGCTGCCTCGACGTCGAAGCCCATCCGACGGTAGACGGCCACGGCCGGGGCGTTGGCGGCGTCGACGTAGAGCAGCGCGGTCGACAGGCCCTGCGCCGCGAGGTGGCGCAGCCCGATCCGGGTCAGCGTCTTGCCCAGGCCGCCGCCGTGGCCGGCCGGGTCCACACCGAGGACGTAGATCTCCCCGGCGGGGTCGTCTCCCCCATGGACCTTTGTCCAGTGGAAGCCGACGAGTCGAGCGTCGCGTTCGGCCAGGAAGAAGCCTGCGGGGTCGAACCAGTCCGCGGCCAGCCGGGCGTCGAGTTCGGCGCGGGTCAGGCGACCCTGCTCGGAGTGGCCGGCGAAGGCGGCGGCGTTGATCGCCAACCAGGCCTCCTCGTCCTGACCGGGCACGAAAGTGCGGACGGTGACCCCGGGCGGAAGTTCCGGGTCGCCGGGCGGGTCTGCGGCGGGCGGGACCGGCAGCGGGGCGCGCATCCGCCACAGCTCCCGCACGGGCTTGAGCCCGAACTCGTCGGCGAGCACCGGGACCGCGGGGTGGCGCGCGTAGGACCAGGCCCGGACGGCGCCGACGTCCCGCGCGGCGGTGAGCAGCGCGCGGCCATGTCCGCGCCGGCGGTGCGCCGGGTGAACACCGAGCTCGGCGCTCCCGTCCACCCAGACCTGCGCGTAGCCGACGAGCTCGCCGGACTCAGGGTCGGTCCGAAGGACGTGTTCGGCGGGCAGTCCCTGTCGCCAAGGCCAGGCGGGACTGCTCGGACCAGGGCGTACTGCCGTCGGCGGCCAGCACGGCGTCGGCCAGTGCCGCGACCGCCGCCTGTTGGGCCGGGGTCACGCTCACGACCGGTTGTGCCGCTGCTCCGACTCCGCCGGCTCAGCGTCGACGTCGCCGTCCTCGGTGTCGTCGGGCAGCTCGACGTCGACTGTCTTTGACCGAGAGCCCGCAGAGCCCGCCGCCACGAAGCGGTAGCCGACGTTGCGTACGGTCCCGATCAGCGCCTCGTGCTCGCTGCCCAACTTGGCGCGCAGGCGTCGAACGTGAACGTCGACGGTGCGGGTGCCACCGAAGTAGTCATAGCCCCAGACCTCCTGCAGCAACTGCGCGCGGGTGAAGACCCGGCCCGGGTGCTGCGCGAGGAACTTGAGCAGCTCGAATTCCTTGAACGTCAGGTCCAGGAAGCGGCTGCGCACCTTCGCGGTGTACGTCGCCTCGTCGATGACGAGGTCACCGCTGCGGATCTCGTCGGGACCGTCGTCGGCCCCGGCCGCAGCGAGGCGCCCGATGGCCAGGCGCAGCCGGGCCTCGACCTCGGCCGGTCCCGCCGTGTTGAGCACGACGTCGTCGACGCCCCAGTCGGCGGTGACGGCCGCCAGGCCGCCCTCCGTGGCGATCAGCACCAGCGGGCAGGTGATGCCCGTGGTGCGGATCAGGCGGCACAGTCCTCGCACGTGCGGTAGGTCGCGTCGCCCGTCCACCAGAACAGCGTCGGTGGGCGGGGTGTCCAGCAGCGCCGACACCTCGGCCGGCGCGAGCCGTACCTGGTGCAGGAGCAGGCCCAACGCGGGCAGTACCTCGGTGGAGGGCTGGGCTGCGTTGGTCAGCAGCAACAGCGTGCTCAGGCGGATCCCCTCCCTCGGGGTAGGTGTCCTGAACCAGGATCCCACATGAGATGTGACGGACATGTGTCCAGCGATGACGGCTGTGCTACGTCTGAAAGTCGCCGTTCACATTCCAGATGCAACAGCTCACATTGCCCCGCCGGCGAACGGCGGAAGAGCCTCGATGACCGCGCCGTCGGGCAGGGCGACGGTCGCGTGGTCCCGCGTCCCCACCGGATCGGCGTCGATGAGGAAGGAACAGGCCGTCAACACCCGGGTGAGTTCCGGGCCGTGTCTGGCTCCCGCGGCCGCCAGTGCCTCGGCGAGCGTGCTCGCCGAGAACGGTTCGCTCTCCACACCGGCGGCTGCCTTCGCCGCGGCCCAGTACCTGATCGTGCCCTCCGCCATACCCACCATCCTGACTGGTTCTGCCTTCTCCGGCGTCGGCCGCCCCCGTCGCCATCCCCTCTGAGAGGATGCGCACCGTGCCGGCCGCCCCTGTGACCTCGACCGCGTGCCCGTGAGGGCGGACGCGATTCCTCGGGGTCCCGCAGCCGCCGCGGCGATCAGCCTGTTGGGCGTCGTGGGGTCGCTGATCGGGCAGGAGGGGCTGTTGCTACCGGTCCTGGCCGCGCAGGCGCTGCTGGCCGTCGGACTGTTCGCGGTGCTCGGGGTACCCGGGGCCGAGATCGGTGTGCCGCTGGTCGTTGTCGCCGCGCTGGTCGGGGACATCGCGATGATCGTCGAAGGCTCTGATCCGTCCTTGGCACCGTTGGCCGGGGTGCTCGGACCCGCGCTGGCCGTCGCCCTCCTGGCGCAACTGGCCCGCCGGGACGGCCGGGGGCAGGTCACGGCCTCGCTGACGGCCACGCTGACCGCGCTGACCTGCGCGTTGCTCGGAGCCGCGCTGCTGGCCGCCCGGGGCACGGCGCACGGGCAGACGGTGACGGTGGTGACGATCCTGGCCGCCGGCGCGGCGATGGCCGTCCTGACCGCTCCGATCCCGCCCGCGATCGCCGACCTGGCCGCTCTCCCGGCCGCAGTGCTGTTCGGCACCGTGGGCGGGGAGATCGCCGGCGACGTCTCGCTGTGGAACAACGTCGTCCTGGCGCTGGCGGCGGGCACCCTGGCCGTCGCGGGGCGTCGCGCGGCCGCGTACCTGGCCTACGACGCCGACGCCGCCAAGCACACTGTCCCTGCGGCGGGCGCGGCCGAGGAGACCGGCGGTCGCGCAGCGGCCCGGACCGCTCGGCGCGCCGCGGCCCGGGAGGCCCGTCGTAGCGGAGAGGCTGTCCTCGTGGTCGGCTCGGCACTGCCGATCCTGCTCGCGGCACCCACGTCCTACATTCTCGGCCGACTTCTGGTGGGGTGAACTCATGCGCAGAGCCAAGCCTTGGATCATCGCGCTGATCGTCCTCGCCGTGCTGGCCCTCGTCGCGGACCGCGGTGGGCAGTTGGCCGTCGAGCGGATCGCCGCGGGCAAGATGCAGGACGCCCTGGCGACTCCCGACCGTCCCGATGTGGACCTCGGTGGGTTCCCGTTCCTGTCGGAACTGATCAGCCAACACTTCAGCGACGTGACCGTCGACCTGAAGGATGCCGACGCCGGCAAGGTCCTCGTAGCCCTGGTGCACGCCGAACTGGGCGGGGTGAAGCGGCAGGGCAGTGGCATCCACGCCGACGACATCACCGGGAACGGCCGGATCGACTACCCGGCGCTGACCCGGGCCGCCAAGGAATCCGGTGCCCCGGTGCAGGTCAGCTTCGGCGGCAACGGCCTGGTGGCCCTCACCGCCGAGGTCACCGTCGCCGGACGCGAGTTCACCGCCACCGCCCTCGGCCGCCCCCGTATCGAGGGCAACATCCTGATCGTGAAGCCCGAACGGGTGAGCACCTCCCTCGGCGGCGACGCGGGCTCCGCCGCCGGCCTGGTGCCCGAGATCCGCGTGCCCCTGCGCGACATCCCGAAGAACCTCCAGATCGTCCTCGACCCCCAGGACGACGGCATCCGCTTCACCTTCACCGGCCAGGACGTCCAACTCGCCACCGCCGACTCCACCGCCAAGTAGCCCCGCCGCCCCACTTCGGGCCTCGTCCACGCTCCCGATTTCCCCGAGAGTGCAATTTTCGTACGCGGCCGGTGTCGGTTCGTCGGGGTTTGTCCTGGTTCTGATTCCCCGAGAGTGCAATTTTCGTACGCCCGGGACCCGACGGGATCCCGGGCATGCGTGGCGTCAGGCGTCGGCGCGGGCGATGGCTGCACGCACGCGGGCGACGACCTCTTCAGGCCGACGGTAGAAGTCCTCAGCAGTCACGCGGATGATCGTCCAGCGGCGGCCGGCGATGTATTCGTAGCGGACGATGTCCTTGTTCCACTGCTCGCGACTGGTCAGGTGATGGCCGCCTTCGTACTCGACGGCGACGAGCCACTCCGGGAAGGCCAGATCGACCCGGGCGACCTCGCGGCCGAACTCGTCGAAGAACTGGAGCTGGACCGTCGGCCGGGGCAGTCCGGCCAAGATCAGCAGCACCCGCAGACGAGATTCCATCGCCGATTCGGCGCGGGGGTCGAGCAACTTCAGCGCCGTGCGGGCCAACCGAATCCCCCGCCGCCCGCCGCCCGCCGCGACCACGGCCCGAATGTCCTCCACGGTGCCTGTCCGGCGCCAGGCGGCATCCCCGAACGCCACCAGTCCTGGAAGGTCCAGGTGCGCTGCGAGGTCGAGGTAGGTGCGTGCCGGCGAGGTCACCCACAGTCCGTCGACGAGTCCGTATCGCTCGACCGTCTTCGGCCGGTGCGCGACGAGACCCTCCATCCGAGGTTCGACGTCGCCCTCGATGCTGATGTGCAGAAGTGCCTCATCGGGTACCGGCAGATCGTGAAGCCGACCGGCCGTGAAGTGACTGAACACGGTGTGTTCGCCGAGCGCCATCGTCATTGCTCGACAACGTGTCCGTAGATCGACCGGGACGTCGTCGGCCACCCGAATGCCTTTGGCCACTTGGCGGAACTTACGTACCTGCCGCTCCGAGAGTCCGAAGCTCGCGCCTTCCGCGGCACGGAAGAGATCGGTGGGGCGCTCGATGAAATTCGTCATGCCCGCGACAGTGGCCACGAGCCCGCATTGCGGCGAGGGCGAGTTTCGGATCTGTGGATAACCCGGGGTCTCCCCCGCTGTGGACAACCTTCGCCGGCGGCAGGAGGGCCCGGGCGCCGACCGTACGAGAATTGCACTCTCGGGGAGCCAGAACCCCTACATATCAAGACATTCCGACGGCCGGCGCGTACGAGAATTGCACTCTCGGGGAAGTTTTACGCGCGGAACGTGACGGGGCGTCAGTACACGAGGGCCTGGGCGCCTTCGGCGCAGGATTCCTGGACGAAGACTGCGGCGCCGGCGATGCGGATGCCGGGGAGGACGTCGTCGGGGGTGATCTCGCGGCGGGCGGCGCACTGGGTGCAGAGGGTCACGCGGCCGGACTCCAGGACGGTGGCCAGGAGCTCGGGCAGGGGCGACGCGTGTGGGAGGGAGAACTCGGCGGCACGGCCCGGCAAGGCGAACCAGGAACTCTCTCCGGTGAGCCAGAGGGAGACGTCGATGCCCGAGGCGGCGGCGGTGGCGGCGACGGTGAACGCCTGGCTGCAGCGCTCAGGGGCGTCGGCACCGGCGGTGATCTTGACGACGAGAGTGCGAGTCATGCGCGCAACCCTGGCAGATGCCGTCAGGACGGTTCCCAGGTCTTGCCGTCGCTGATCCCGCCGAGGCCCAACCAGAGCACCTGCATCAGGTGGCGGGCGGTCTGCTCGGGAGTCAGTTCCGGGTGGTTGCGGATGCGCCAGCGGGCCACGCGCTCGCCCATGCCGCTGATCGCTGCAGCGAGGGCCTCGATCTCGACGGGATCCGCGTGGGTCGCGGCCACGTCGGCGGCCAGCAGGGCCGCGATCAGTTGGGTGTGCTGGTCGCGGATGGCGTCGAGTTCGGCGGTCGCGCCGCTGAACTCGCGCTCGGACTCCTCGATGATCTGCCAGAGTCGACGGTGCTCGTCGACGAACCGGAACCACGCCGCCAGCGCGGTGAAGAGCCGACGCTCGGGCGGCGCGGCCAGCTGCGCGCCGGAGAGGATCGCGGCCAGCATCCCGTCCCGAGCGCGCCGCAGACAGGCCAGGAACAGCCCCTCCTTCGAACCGAAGTAGTGGTAGAGCATCGGCTTGGAGACCCCGACGCGCGCGGCGATGTCGTCCATCGACGCGGCCTGATAGCCCTCGGCGAAGAACTCCTCGGCGACGTCGAGCATGAGCGCCTCACGCTCGGCCCGGGGCATGCGACGACGGCTCGCCGCGGGCGCCACCGCTTCGCTCACCGCCGCACCTTCCGATCCATGAGTGCCTCTTCCGCGAGCATCTTACCGATGATAACTTACTCTGAGTAAGTATAGGTTCTTCGGGAGGCGAGATGCCGCAACTGCCCGCTCCACGCAGCGACGACGGACCCGGCCTGCCCTCATCGGCGACTGTCGCCATCGTCGGCACCGGCTTCTCCGGCCTGGGCATCGCGATCTCGCTGGCACGTTCGGGGCGCCGGGACTTCGTGGTCATCGAACGCGGCGACGACGTCGGGGGTACCTGGCGCGACAACACCTATCCCGGTGCCACCTGCGACGTGCCGTCGCGCCTGTACTCGTTCTCGTTCCTGCCGAACCCGGACTGGACCCGGTCCTACTCGCCGCAGCCGGAGATCCTCGACTACCTCCGGCACTGCGCGCAGGAGACCGGCGTCCTGCCGCACATCCGGTTCGGAACTGAACTTCTCGGGGCCGACTGGGACCCCGCCGCGCAGCACTGGAAGCTGCAGACAAGCCGGGGTGAGCTGACCGCGCGGTTCCTGGTGATGGGCACCGGTGCTCTTGTCGAGCCGGCGCTTCCGGACATCGAGGGCCTCGCGGACTTCACCGGCACCGTGTTCCACTCCGCACGCTGGGACCACGGAGCAGATCTGACGGGTCGTAAAGTCGGCGCCATCGGGACCGGTGCCTCGGCGATCCAGTTCGTGCCGCACCTGCAGCGCGAGGCGGAGCACCTCACCCTGTTCCAGCGCACCCCGCCCTGGGTCCTGCCTCGCACCGACCGTGGGGTCAGCAGCCTCGAGCGCCTGGTGTACCGACGTGTGCCACTGGCACAGAAGGTCGCGCGGGCGGGCGTCTACACGTTGCTGGAGAGCCGTGCCGTCGGCTTCGTGCTCAACCCCAAGCTGCTCCGCCCGCTGGAGAAACTCGCCGGCCTCCACCTGCAGCGCGCGGTGCAGGACCCGACGCTGCGCCAGAAGCTCACGCCGACGTATTCCATCGGCTGCAAGCGGATCCTGATCTCCAACGACTACTACCCGGCGCTCGCGCAGGACAACGTCGACGTGGTCACCGCGGGCATCGAACGGATCGTGGCCGACGGGATCCGCACCACCGACGGCGTGCTGCACCCGATCGACACGCTGGTGCTCGGTACCGGCTTCCACGTCACCGACAACCCCGGCTTCACCCGGATCCGCGGCCGCGACGGGACCTCGCTGGCGCAGGCCTGGGAGCAGCACGGCATGCAGGCCTACCTCGGGACGACCGTCGCCGGGTTCCCGAACCTGTTCCTGCTGCTCGGGCCGAACACCGGGATCGGGCACACGTCGGCCGTCTTCATGATCGAGCGTCAGGTCGGCCTGGTCCGCCAGGCCCTGGCGCACGCGGACCGGCACGGGATAGCCGAGCTCGAGGTGCGGCCGGAGATCCAGACCGAGTGGAACGAGGACCTCGCCCGACGTAGCGGTCGCACCGTGTGGCAGAGCGGCTGTCAGAGCTGGTACCTGGACGACCAGGGACGCAACACCGTGCTCTGGCCCGATCTGACGATCCGTTTCGCCGCGGCCACCCGGCACTTCCGCGCCACGGACTACCGGTTGACCGCGCCGGAGCGCTCGACCACGTCGCCGACGGCATTGGTGCCCGCGGGCTGACGCGGGCGCGCCGGCTGCGGGGCGGGCGTTCGCCGCGGCAGCGGAGGACGGGTGGCTCTCGGCGGGGCGGCGGGGCGGGCGGGCGCATCCGCACGCGGGGTCGGACCCGGCGTGGGGCGAGCCGAGGCAGTGGGGCTCGGGTCCGCGGTCGGCTCGGCCGTGGGCTTCACCGTCGGCTCGTCCTTCGGCTCCGGCTTCTTCGGCTCGACGGGCTTCACCTCGTCCTCGCGGGAGACCGTCGCGGCGCGGGTGTCGTGCCCGGCAAAGGCGATCCGCCAGGTCCCGGCCGCCTCCGCGGTGGCCTTGGCGTCGGCGACGGATCCGTCGTTGCGTGTGGTGAGGGTGTCCACGACGGTGAACTTCTTGCCGTCGGAGGGCCGGAACTCCAGGGTCAGCTCACGGTCGGGGTACGGGGCCCAGCCGCCGGCACCCGTCCAGCGCTGCAGCTTCCCGGCGACCTTCAGCGCCTGCCCAGGCTCCACCGGCTCGACGACGTCGAACTCGCTCACCCGGGTCGGGGTGCGGACCTCGTACTCGGTGTAGACCTGGCCGGCGTCGGAGGTGACCTGCTCGCGGTCGGTGGCGAAGGCCTGCACCTTCCAGGTGCCGGGAGTCGCAGTGCCGCTCAGCCGCGCGGTGGCCGTCCAGGTCCCGGACGAGGCCGACCCGCCCGTGCGGGTCCCACGCACCGCGATGCCCTTCTTGCTCCCCGGCGCGTACAGGCCGGCCACGACGGTGTCCACACCGTCGGAGTCCTTCACCTGCAGTCGGATCTTGAAGTCGGTGGTGACCGAGGGCCTGGTGGACGCCGGCAGTACGACGACCCCTGGGCGCACCTGCACGGACGCGATCCGCGGCGGCGTCGCGGTGCCCGCCGCGAGAACCGGAGTCGCACCGGTGGCATACATCAGGACGTGTGCAGCGCCGACCGCTATCGGGACGCGCAGAAGCAGGTGTGGCATCGAACCCCTCCCCCAAGGTTGGGGCCACTGTGCCACCCAGTACGACATCGTTCGCGTTGCGGCGCGCACCCTCCGCGGAATACTCAGACGCACTCGACAGAATGATCTCCGTGTCCGACACTCCTTCCCGCCTCGCCGACCGCTATCGGCTCACCGAGACGCTCGGTCGTGGCGGCATGGGCGAGGTGTGGCGAGCCTACGACGAGCGGCTCAATCGCTACTGCGCCGTGAAGGTGCTGCGCCAGACCAACGACCCCGGCACCGTCGAACGATTCTCCCGCGAGGCCCGCACTCTGGCCTCGCTGCGCCACCCCGGAGTGGTCACCGTCTACGACTACGGCGTCGACGACGCGCGGCCGTACCTGGTGATGGAGCTGTTGCCCGGCCCTTCCCTCGCCCAGTTGCTCACCGAGTCCGGTCCGTTGCCCATCGAGCTGGTCCGTCGGTACGGGGCGCAGTCCGCGAACGCGCTGCAGGCGGTGCACGACGCGGCTGTGGTGCACCGCGACATCAAGCCCGCGAATCTGGTGCTGGACAACACCGGCGCTGTGCGCCTGGTCGACTTCGGCATCGCGCTCGGCTCCACGCTCGAGGCCGGGCTGACCGAGCACGGCGCGATCGTCGGTAGCGCCGCGTACCTCGCGCCGGAGCAGGCCACCGGCGGTCGGGCCAATGCCCGCTCGGACCTCTACAGCTTCGGGTGCCTGCTGACCTCACTGCTCACCGGCAAGCCGCCGTTCGTCGACGACGCCCCGGTGGAGGTGTTGGGCAAACACCTCAACGACGCCCCGCCACGCCCGTCGTCGCGTCGCGCCGAGATCCCTGGCGACCTGGACCTGCTGGTGCTCGACCTGCTCGCCAAGGACCCCGCCGACCGGCCGCACAACGCCGCGGAGATCGCGCGTCGGCTCTCCGGCGGCAAGGCCGCGCGTCCTGGGCCGGGGCCGGTCCCGATGCCGGTGCGCACCTTCGGCGGCCTGACCCCGCCGCCCACCGGCGACGGGCCGGACATCTCGGCGACCTCGATCCTGCCGCCCCCGCCGCCCCCCTCGACCCACGGAGCTCCACGTCGGCGCACCGCGTTGATCGCCGCACTGGTAGTGGCGGCCCTGCTCGCTGCCGGAGCGGCCGCGTTCGCGATGTCGCGATCCGGCGGCGACGAGCCCGCGACTCCCCCGGTACTTCCGGTGCCCAGCGTCACCCCGACCCCGACGCCCAGCGCCACCCCGACCGAGTCCCCGTCGGCGGCCCCGACCGCGACCGGGGCCCCCATCACGCCCCCGCCGTTGAAGCCGTTGCCCACGCGCACGCCGACCCCGACGCCGACGCCGGTGGACCCCTGCCTGCTCATCTTCTGCCCGCCGCCGGCGACGCCGACCCCCACGCCCACGGTCACCCCGGCTCCGACCCCCTGACCGGAGCGCAGCTCAGGCCCTTGGCCTGAGCGTTGACGCGAACTGCGTTGCGTCCGACAACTAGCGTCCGGTGGGCCCCGCAACATCGGACGCAACGAGCTTCCGCAGCGCGAACTGCGTTGCGTCCGACAACTAGCGTCCGGTGGGCCCCGCAACATCGGACGCAACCTTCAGACCCTCGGCCCGGACCACCGGGCCCGGGAACTCGGCCCGGCAGTCGGCCCGGCCGATCGGCCCTGCAATCGGCCCGAGCGTACGAAATTTGCACTCTCGGGGAATCAGAACCGGGACAAACCCTGACATTCCACCCGTCGGTGCGTACGAAAACTGCACTCTCGGGGAAAATCGCGCACGCCCCCACGGCCACGGACGGGGTGTGTGTGGGTGTGGGTGTGGTGGTGTGACGGTGGGTCAGCGGACTGAGGGGCGGAGCAGGATTGCGGGGATGTCCGCGTGCGGGCGGGGGATGACGTGTGCGGAGACGACGCGTCCGACCCGGTTGCCCGCGACAGTGCCGGCGTCGACGGCGGCCTTCACCGCGCCGACGTCGCCGGAGACCATGATGCAGATCAGCCCGCCGCCGACCTGCTGCTTGGAGATCAGCTCGACGTTCGCTGCCTTGGTCATCGCGTCGGCCGCCTCGGTGCCGGCGACGAGACCCATGGTCTCGACCATGCCGAGGGCACGGCCCTTCAGGTCCGGGATCGACGGGAAGAACTGTGCTGTCATCGCTCGGGCTCCTCGCTCGTTCCTCGCTCGTCACGCTCGCTCGGCGCCACGCTCTACCTCTGAGCCGCGCTCGCGGCCTGCGCCACGAGCAGTCGTAGTTCTTCCGCGCCGCCGCCGGCACTGGTGAACGTGCGGACCCCGAGGCGGTACAGATCCCCGGCGATCCCGGCCGCCGTGGCGCCCGAGAGGTCCACACCCACTCTGCCTCCGCCGCCTGCGGCGAACAACTCCGCGAGCAGATGGGAGACCAGAGGGTTGATCGCGGTCCCCGGCGGGACCTCGCCGATCGCACCGCTCGCGGTGAGTTCGGAGATCGTGAAGAGCAACTCGTCGGGATAGCCGTGGGCGGCCCGGGTCAGTTCGTGCAGGTCGACCCACAGCGCGCGGTCGGACCCGACCAGCCGGTCCGCGGCGAACAGGACCGTCGGGTTGCCGAGCACCGCACCGGCGCGCAGGTTCGGATGCGCACCGACCAGTTCGACGAAGGCGTCGATCTCGGCGGAGTTGGTGACCCCGCCGATGACGACGGTGGTGTCCCTGTGGCCGGTCTCCTCGGCTGCCGCGGAGATCGCCGCCAGCCAGGCCACCAGCAGGCGGCGTGCGCCCAGGGGCAGCAGGATCGACGGGGACAGGCTCGCCCACTCCTGGATGAGGCGTCTGGCGCGCTGCGAGGTCAGCACCGGCAGCCGCAGGTCGACGGGTAGGCCGTCGGCGGTCTCCAGCAGTCCCTTGACCGCGGCCTTGACGTCGTCGCGGATGAGTTCCTCGACGATGGCCTGCGGCGCGTTGGCGTCCTGGCTCAACGCGTCGATCGCGCTGACCATCCGCCCCACCGCGTCCGGCACACCGCCGAGCACGTCGGTGAGCCCGATGACCCCGAGACCTGCGGCGCCGCGACCGGCGACGTCGGCAGCGGTGCCGCCGGGCGCGACGGGCAGCCACACCGAGGCACCTGACAGTCCGTCAGCAAGTTCCAGCAGTGCGCCGAGGTCCGCGGCGGCGCGGTCCGGGACGCTGCGCGGCAGCACTCCGGCGAAGACCGCCCCGGTGCCACCGTCGACGGAGAGCTCGGTGCCTTCCGGGTACTCGGTGCCGTCGATGACGAAGATGCGCTCGTCGGGGCGCACGTCGACGTCCTTGGCGCCCACGACGCACGGCTTGTCCAACGCCCGCGAGACGACGGCGGCGTGGCTGGTTGCGCCTCCACGGGCGGTGACCACCGCGGTCGCGGCCAGCATGCCGCGGAGGTCCTGCGGGCTGGTCGTCGGTCGCAGCAGCACGACGTCGGTGCCCTCGGCCGCGAGGTCGGCGGCACGGTCGGCGTCGAGGACCGCGACGCCGCTGCCGTGGCCGGGAGAGGCGGGAATGCCGGTGATGAGTAGCCGGCCGGCCTCAGTGGCTTCGGCGACGGCGGTCGCGTCGAACTGCGGGGCGACGAGGTGCCGCACCTGGTCCGCGGTGACCCGCCGCACTGCTTCGGTCGGGCTGATCAGGCCCTCGCGCGTCAGGTCGACGGCGATGCGCACGGCGGCCGAGGCGGTGCGCTTGGCCGGGCGGACCTGGAGCATGTAGAGCTTGCCGGATTCGACGGTGAACTCGATGTCCAGCGCGTCCTTGTACTCGGCCTCGAGCTTGGTGCCGTGCGCGATGAGTTCGGCACGCAGGTCGGCCCAGTTCTCCTTCTCCGCCTCGGCGGCCAGGTTCACGGGGGTGCGCGTGCCGGCGACGACCTCCTCACCTTGACCCTGCGGCAGGTACTCGCCGTAGAGCTCGTTGGTGCCGGTCTGAGGGTCGCGGCTGAACGCGACGCCACTGCCGGAGGTGGGGTCGAGGTTGCCGAAGACCATGGCCTGCACGGTGACGGCGGTACCGAGGTCGTGCGGGATGCCGTGGTGGTCGCGGTAGGTGCGAGCCCGGCGGGAGTCCCAGGACTTGAAGACCGCCTCGATCGCCCCGTCGAGCTGGGCGCGCGGTTCGATCGGCGCCGTGACCCCTTCGGAGTCGAGGAACGCGACGATCGCGTCCTCCAAGGCCGCAGCGGTCACGACATCGAGGGACGCGGCCGCGGCGGCTCGCTGCGCCTCGACTTCCTCGCGCAGCAGTTCGGGATCGACGTCGAGCACGATGTCGGAGTACATGGCCCAGAAGCGCAACCAGCAGTCGACGGCGAACGCGTCGGACTTGCAGGCCTCGGCCAGGCGCAGCACGCCGGCGCGGTCCAGGCCCAGGTTGAGGATCGTGTCCATCATCCCGGGCATGGAGACCTGGGCCCCGGAGCGCACCGACAGCAGCAGCGGAGCACCTTCACCGGTGGCGAACCCCCGGCCCACCGCCTTCTGGAGGTCGGTCAGGGCGGTCGAGACCTGGTCGCCCAGCCCGTCCGGGAGCTTGCCGCCACCTTCGCCGGTGGCCCGGCAGGCGTCGGTGTCGATGACGAACGCGGGCGGCACCGGCAGGCCGAGCGCGATCATGCGGCCGAGGCCGGTGGCCTTGCCGCCGAAGCGTTTGGTGTCGCTGGGATCGATGTCCGCGACGTCGTGGACGAAGGAACTCATCAGTGTTCTTCGGCGTCCAGGCGCGGGCGACCCAACAGTGTGAGGACGTCCTCATGGAACTCGAACCAGATGTTGTGCAGGGAGTCCACCGACAGTGAGGTGACGTACTCCTTCTGTCCTCCCTCGACGATCTCGAGGGACTTGCTGAAGCGCTCGGAGTACTTCGCGTAGCGCGGGATCGTGGGGCTGATGGTGTCCAGCGCGCGGATCTGACGGTTAATCAGCTTGAGCACCTTGTCCAGGGCGCCCTCGTCCTCGCCCGAGGTCTGCCAGGCGCTGATCACGTTCAGGAACTGCGAGTTGAGGGTCTCGAACCGCTGGTACCAGGTCTCGACCTCGTCGTCCTCGCGAAGCTTGGCGTAGCGCTCCTCGTACCCCGCGAGTACCGCCGCGGTGCCTTCGTCGGAGAGCATGAACTGGCCGCCGAGATCCTCGACGAGACCCTTCTCGCCTTGATCGGCGAGAACGGTCCGCACCTCATCGGGCGACCGCAACGCGACGACAGCCACGTGATCTGCAGTAGCGATCTTGCGCAGGTACACGGCGTTGAGGACCTCGAAGGACGCGTCGTCCATAGCTCATTTCCGTTCGTGGAGTTGGGCGGCGAAGCCGACCACCGGGGAAAAGATTCGGCCCCCCAGGGCCGATTTCTTTCCCGGCAACCAGGCCCCGGGGCCCGGGCTTCAACCGATGGCTGAAGCCCGGGCGTCGTTCGCTCGTCGTCTTACCGGGGGGCGTGGGGGGCGAAGCCCCCGACTGCTAAATCCAGGCGTACTTGCTGAACCGCAGGTCCGCGTCCTCCGAGAAGGGCAGGTAGCCCTCGCCGGAGAAGATCTTCTGCGGGACCGTCACCTGGACGAAGTTCCGCTTGGTGATCTCGTAGTAGTAGTTCGCGACGCGCTGGTCGATCTCCCAGAAGTCGTACTTGGGCGAGACGACCTCGTCCCAGATGCCTGCCTTACGCAGGTACGGGAGGAGCATGTCGACGTAGTACGACCAGATGCCGTTGGTGAGCAGTTCACGGCGCGGCATGCGGATCGTCTTGTCGTACATCTTCACCGTGGCGGTGCGGATCTTCTCCATGTGCGGCTCGAGCTCGGTGAGCTTGATCGGGTAGACCTCGCTCATCGGGGTGTCCCACTTGTCACGCACGAAGATCGCCCCGCCGGTGATGCCCGGGATGTAGTTCTTCGGGACCGTGAACGTGGTGGAGATGTCGTTGACGCGAATCTCCTTGAGCCCCAGCTTGTCCGGGTCCACGACGACCGCGAGCGTGTAGCAGTGCGGAAGGTCGTCGCAGACGTCGGACCAGTGGTAGACCTCTTCGTTGGTGAACAGGTCGCGGATGATCAGCAGGCGACCGTCGGGCAGCGGGTACGGGCCGGTGTCACCCAGGCCGAGCCGGCAGTCGTAGTGGTCGAAGAACGCCAGCAGCTCGGCGGTCGCGTTGAACTTGGTGAAGCGGGTGTAGTCCTCGCTGCCCTCCTCGAAGTCCACACACTGGCCCATGAGCTGGTCGATCAGCGACTGGTCGTGGATCTGGCAGCGGTAGCGGTCCTGGGAGTTCAGGATGTAGCCGTCCTGGCGCTTGCCCCAGAGAACGCGCTGCATGAACTTGAGGATGATGTTCGATTCCTCGACGTAGTCGTCGGGACCGATGGCCTCGAGGGCGAGCAGTCCACAGCGGCCCATGCCGAACGCGACCGCACCGAGACACCAGTCGTGCACGCAGTTGATCTTGGTGCCGATCTCGCTGCGGGCCGAGGTGCCGATGTCGATGATGCCCTGCGCGCCGAGGCTGTCGGTCATCATCCGCATGAACTGCGGGTAGCGGTAGAACTCCTGCATGAACGAGAGGATCTCGTATTCCTGACGGGGGATCATGCCCGAGACACCCTCGGTGGCACGCATGACGAGCACGTCCCAGATGTTCCACGCCAGGTAGTTGTTGAGGTCGTTCATCTCAGGGATCGTGAACTCGTCCTTGAGGACGTCAGCGTGGCTGACCTTCTCCAGCACGCCACTCTTGGCGCGCTCCCGCATCATGCGGTCGCCCTTGATGCCGTCCGGGACGCCCGGCATCCCCTTGAAGTTGCCGATGTACTCCAGGTTCTGGAACCGCAGGCCGTCGTCGTCGGCGTCGTTCCAACGCTTCAGGTACTCGCCGTTGCCACTCGCGCTCATGGAACCTCTCTCGTGTTCAAAGCTGATTGGGGGTCAGATGGCGCGTCAGCCGTTGAGGATGACCTTGCCGGTCTCGCCGTCGGAGCAGTCGAGCGTGACGGTCTTGCCTTCGAGTTCCGCGATGACCTCGGCGAAGTGCTCGGTGCCGGCGTCGCCGACGATGTAACGGGACTCGCTGGAGTTCAGGTGAATCGTCATGACGCAGGGGATCTGGAACTCGCGGGACAGGATGCCCAGGTGAGACTCCGGGGCGCCGGACATGGTGATGACGCCGATGGCGCCCATGGTCAGCGCGGGGGCGAGGAACGTGGTGGTGCCACCGCGGACCAACAGGATGTGGTCGGCGAGCTTGCCGCTCTTGATGAGCGCCATGACCGACGCCGGGTCCTTCAGGTACTTGATGGTCCCGGTGGCGGTCTTGTTGGTCTCGAAGGCGTTATAGCCCTCAGCAATAACAGTCATGTACGTCCGACCTCCTTGGCGGATCTGAACTTCAGTTGGAATTTCGTTGAGCCGCCAGGACCTACGGCGGTTGGGCGATCAGTGACAGTGCGTACGTGAGATACGGATCCGGGGCACTGGTCCGGGCCGTGGACGCACAGGGAATTCCGACCGAGCACTGGCACTCGCTCGACGACGACGACGACTCTGCGACGTGGGCACGGTCGCGGTGCGAACCGGGGCCGCGCCACTGCGGCGGTTGCGACGTAATGCACCGGCCGCGACGGCGGCGGAGCGCACGTCGGGGGCCGGTGGGCTCACGGTGGCGGTGGTGGGCACCGCGCAGGAAAGGCACTCGCAACCGCCCGGGGTGCAACTGCCCTCGGGCAGGAGCCGGGCAATCAGTTCCTGCGGCCACAGCGCCACGAACTCCGCGCCGGCAGCGAGCAGGTCCTCGGCGGAGTGCATGCCCCACGAGACCCCGATGACGCGGATCCCGCAGGACTTGCCCTCCTTGACGTCACCGATCGTGTCGGTGACGAGGACGAGCTGGTCGGGGGTGGCTCGCTCCGGCAACGCGCCGGCCTCGACGTAGTCGGGCACGCACCGCCGGACGGTGTTGTACGACGGATCGGCGAGGATGCGCCGCAGGCTCACGGCCTTCTCGTTCTCGACGTCACCGGAGAACACGTGCGCGAAGCACGAGGCCACGCCCGCGTGTTCCAGGGTGCGGCGGATTGCGCCCATCGCGTTCGAGGACATGACCGCGAGCGAGTAGTGACCCGCCAGTGCGTGGATGACGTCGGTCATGCCCGGGATCAGTTCCGGGGTGTACCGCTCCCGCAAGGCGGTCAGGAAGTGTTCGTTGACGGCGTCGTGCTGCGCACCGGCCATCTCGCGAAGCTTCTTGAAGAAGTTCTCGCGGAACAGGTCGAAGAACTCCTCCGGCCCCGAGACGGGCAGGTTGAATTTCTGGACCGTGTCCTGGAACACCTCCCACGCGGCACCGCGCGACTGGACGAGGGTGCCGTCCATGTCGAACACGATCGCGCGCGTGGTGGCCATGGGTAGGTGATCAGCCCGCCCGACGTGCCGCGTGGACCGCGGTGAGCTGCGGGATCTCGTAGAAGTCCATGACCTCGCCCCAGCCGGTCGCGCCCGGGGCCTGGTCCGACGTCCACTTGTTGAGCGGGTTGAAGCCCATCATGTTGGGCCAGCACTGCCACGAGAACGCAGTGGTCGGGACGCCGTGCAGCACGTGCGTGGTGTCCCGGATGTCGGTGACCTCGAGGGAGATGTCGGTCGGGAACAGGTCGTCGTCACGCTTCGTCGTGCCGTGGCCGGCCTTGAGTCCGTAGAGCTTGCCCTTCTCGACGGCGTAGCCGTGGGAGAGCGTCAGCTCGGTGCCGCCGCCGGGCGCGTTCTGGTCGAAGGTGAAGATCGCGTGGACCGCGTAGTCCTTCGAGAAGTGCGCGTGCAGCCAGCTCATGTTCGGCGCACCACGCTCGGGACGCGGCCCCCAGCTGTGGTCCATCGTCGACACGCAGTCGATGGGCGTGCGCTTCCCACGGATGTCGACCCAGCCCTCGGCGTGCCCGGTGAGGTCGAAGTGCCCGTTGTAGGCGGTCCCCCAGGCGAAGTCCGCGGCAGCGAGCTGCTGGGCCTTCATCGGGTCCATCTCGGGGTCCTGGATGTCGAACGGGTCGTGCAACCCGGTCCAGGTGATGTCCAGGCTGACGCCCTTGCCGTCGTCGTAACTGACCTGCCAGTCACGGTTCGGCGTGATCGTCCGGACGGTCAGCCCGCTGGCGAGGCTGTAGTTGGCCAGCGAACGCGGCTCCGGGATCGGGCAGTGCCCGCGGTAGTCCGCGTAGTCCGCCTTCCACGGCTGCAAGGCGTCCGGGCGCGAGTTCATGCAGACCGTGGTCTGCACGACACCCAGGTTCGGCCGGAACAGGGCGTACACGCCGACGTTCAGGTGTTCCTCGGCGTTGTAGAAACCCCAGTAATTGGTCTCGGCCCAGTTGGGCTCGTCAGCGTCGGTCGCGTGGAACTCGACATCCTCGTCGCGAATCATGGGTTCCACCCCACCACCGCGAGATGAGCACTTGTAGGGCATCACAGGTAATCCGGAGGACACATCGTTGTCGCTGGGCGACAACGCCACCTGCTCCTGACGTGCGTAGCGTCGCTGAGCACATGTTCGAGGGGGTCTCGAGCGACCGCAATCGGTCGCGCGCTTCGGGACGCCCACCGCATGTCGCTGGAGGTGCTGTGGAGCTCGGACGAGTCGCCGGACTGGTGGTCTCGACTGTCAAGCAACCCGGTTTCGCCGGTCTCAAGTTGCTGCTCATCGAGGCTGTCGACCCGGCCAGCGGCAACGCCACCAAGCAGACCCCGTACGTCGCGGTCGACCTCGTCGGCGTGGGCCCGGGCGAGGTGGTCGTGATCGCCCGCGGCAGCGCCGCCCGGATCTCGACCGGCCTGACCGAGGTACCCACCGACGCAGCGGTGGTCGCCATCGTCGACTCCGTCGTCGTCGAGGGCTCCATGACATTCAGCAAGTCGGCCTGACCCCAACGGAGTGCAGATGCCAGTCAACAGTTCGATCCCCACCACCGCACTCGGTCTGATCGAGACCAAGGGTCTGGTCGGCGCCATCGAGGCCGCCGACGCCATGGTCAAGGCCGCCAATGTCGTGCTGATCGGCCGCGAGCAGATCGGTGGCGGTCTCGTCACGGTCATGGTGCGCGGTGACGTCGGCGCGGTGAAGGCCGCCACCGACGCCGGCGCCGTGGCAGCCAGCAAGGTCGGCGAGGTCGTATCGGTGCACGTGATCCCGCGGCCGCACGACGAGGTCGAGGCGATTCTCGGCAAGCCCCCCGTGGTGGCGCCGGCCGGCAAGTAGCCGGAGCGAGAGGACCACACCGTGACTCTCCAAGACCTCACGTGTCAGCCTTGGATGGCGATCTTGCGGCGCTGGCGGAGGCTCGCGACGCTGCCCGCCGTGCGAAGGCTGCGTTCGACGCCTTCGCAGGTGCGACGCAGGAAGATCTCGACCGCATCGTCGCCGCCATGGCAAAGGCAGCGGCCGCTTCCGCAGCTGAGCTGGCTCGCCTCGCCGTCGACGAGACGGGGTACGGGGTCTACGAGGACAAGATCCTCAAGAACCTGTACAACGCCGAGTTCTGCGCGCAGTCCATGGTGGGCATGCGCACCAAGGGCGTGCTCTGGGTCGACGAGCCCGGGCGGATGACGTGCATCGGTTCGCCGGTCGGCGTGATCGCGGCGATCATCCCGATCACGAACCCGACGTCGACCGTCATCTTCAAGAGCCTGGCGGCTGTGAAGTCGGGCAACGCCGTCGTGCATGCACCGCACCCACGCGGTGTGAAGTGCTGCTCGCGCACGGCCGAGGTCATGGCCGAGGCGGCGGTGAAGGCGGGCGCACCGAAGGACATCGTGCAGTGCCTGACGCGGGCGAGTATCGCCTCGACCGCCGAACTCATGCGCCACCCGGACACCGCGCTGATCATGGCGACCGGTGGGGCGGGCATGGTCCGCGCGGCCTACCAGGCGGGCAAGCCCTGCTTGGCCGTCGGCGCGGGCAATGTCCCCGTCTACATCCACGCCAGCGTGCCGAACATCGACGAGGCCGCGCTCATGGTGGTCACGTCGAAGTCCTTCGACAACGGCACCGCGTGCGTCGCCGAGCAGAGCGTCGTCATCGACTCGAAGATCGCCGAGGCGACCATCGCCGCGTTCGTGGCTCGCGGTACCGCGATGTTGAACGCCGACGAGCAGGCCCGCCTGACCAACGTCATCTTCGATGAGCGCGGTGGACTGCGGGCGGACGCCGTCGGTCAGTCCGCGGTGAAGCTCGCGAGTCTGGCGGGCATCACGGTGCCGGCCGGCACCCGCGTGCTCGGCGCCGAACTGACTGTTGTCGGTCCGTCGGTCCCGCTCTCGGCGGAGATCCTCGGCCCGGTCCTGACCTTCTACCGCGCCGACGGCCTCGACGCCGCGTACGCGCGGTGCGCCGAGATCCTCGCCTTCGGCGGCGAGGGCCACACCCTCGGCATCCACGCCGGCGACCCCGAGGTCGTCGCGAAGTTGTCGGCGCTGCCGGCGTCCCGCATCCCGGTGAACACCCCCAGCCTGTTCGGGGGGATGGGGTATTCCACCGAGATCGGACCGTCGTTCATGCTCGGCACCGGCACCTGGAGCGGCTCGATCGTCTCGGACAACGTCAGCCCGCTGCACCTCATCAACATCAAGCGGGTGGCCTACGAATCTCGTCCGTGGCGTGGCCTGTACGGCAACAACGTGCCCGCGCACATCGGGAACGCGCCGTGATGTCGACAGCTCTGGACATCGAGCAGTTCCTGCTCGATGCATCGGACCGCCTGCGCTCACCCGCGGAGGACTTCCGCGGGCCGTTGCGGGTCGGCATCGACCTGGGCACAGCCACCATCGTCATCGCCGTCGTGGACGCCGACGACCGGCCGGTCTATCTGGACTTCCGGCGTGAGGAAGCAGTCAAGGACGGTGTGGTCGTGGACTTCCACGCCGCCTCGGCCGCCACTGCCGCACTGAAGGAATCCGCAGAGGCGGCCCTGGGTCGCCCGCTGACCCAGGCCGCCACTGCCTTCCCGCCCGGTGTGCCCGAGGCCGACGCCCGCGCCTGCCGTTTCGTGCTGGAACGTGCCGGCTTCGAATGCGTCAACCTGGTGGACGAAGTGACGGCGGCTCAAGCCTTGCTGCGGATCCGCGACGGCGCGATCGCCGACGTCGGCGGCGGGTCCACCGGTGTGGGGACGTACGTCGACGGTGAGCTCGTCGCGCTCGACGACCTGCCCGGCGGCGGACACCACCTCAACCTGATCCTGGCCGGCGCCAAGAAGATCAGCGTCGCCGACGCCGAGCAACTCAAGCGCGAGGACCCCAGCGACCGGATGCCGATCCTGCGTCCCGGCATCGAGCGGATCGCGCACAACATCGATCGTCTGATGCCCCACCGTCCCGCCGGACCGATCCACCTGGTCGGCGGCGCGTTGATGGTGCCCGGAGCGGGTGCCGTGGTCAGCACGTACATCGGGCACGAGGTCGCGGAGTATCCGCACGCCCTGCTGATCACCCCCTTCGGGATCGCCTTGTCCATTGAAACTGATGAATCGTCAGGAGCCCTGCAGTAATGGCCGAGTTCTCACTTCGCACCTGGGCTTTCATCGACCGCATGCAGCCTCAGGCGGCGGCCCACGTCGCGGCCACCAGCCCCGGTGACGTCCCCGTGGCCGGCATGTCCGAGCTGTTCATCGAGGTGGCCCCCGGCAACGAGATCTTCCGGGTTGCGGACATCGCACTGAAGGCCGCCGACGTGCGCCCGGCGCTGCAGGTCGTCGAGCGCGAGTTCGGCCTGCTCGAGATCCACTCGGCGCAGCAGGCCGAGGTCCTCGCCGCGGGGGACGCGGTGCTCAGCTACCTAGGGCTCACCGAGGCGGACCGGGTCAAGCCCAAGGTGTCCTCGTCGCAGTTCATCACCAACGTCAGCCCGTACCAGGCGCAGCTGCTGAACAAGTGGCGCAAGGGCAGCCTGCTGATCCCCGGCGAGAGCCTGTTCATCCTCGAGGTGGCCCCGGCGGCGTACGTGTCGCTGGCGGCGAACGAGGCCGAGAAGGCCGCGAACATCAAGCTCGTGGAGAACCGCGCCGTCGGCCGGTTCGGCCGCATGTTCATCTCCGGTTCGGAGAGTGAGGTCAAGGCAGCCGCTGCTGCCGCGATCGAGGCCCTCGAGAACCTGTCCGGCCGGGACAGCTGAGGTAGGCCATGGCAGTCATCGGAGCGGAGCAGGTCGACGCCGCCAAGAGGGACGGCGTCCTGCGGGTCAAGCGCGGGGATCTCGTGACCCCGCTCGCCCGCGAGCGGGCGTTCGACCTCGGGGTGAAGATCGAGCAGGAAGCGCCGGTCCCGCCCAAGCGCGCACCGGAGCTCGTCGTGCCGGTCAACAAGCTCGCGCAGAACCCGCCGCGGTCCACCCGCCCACCGACCACGGGGGCGGCACCGCCCGCCCCGGCGTTCAAGTCGGCGCCGACCCCGACCGCTCCCGCCAAAGCGCCGGCCGACGCCCCGTCACTGTCCGGCCCGAGCAAGCCCGACGCCGCGACCACCAACCACCTCTACCGCCGGGGTGCCCCGGCGCCCGCTCTGCCACGAGTCGGCGGAGGCGGGGGGAAGACCGGTCGCCCCCGGGCCGCCGTCGTGGGAGCGGGGCACGTCGGCGCGGTCGCCGCGATGCGCCTGGCCGAGTCGGATCTGTTCGACGAGGTCGTGCTCACCGACATCGTCGAGGGCCTCGCCGCGGGCATCGCTTTGGATCTCTGGCACGGAATCGGGCTCTGCGGCTCGTCCACCCGGGTCACCGGCGCGGACTCCGTCGACGGCGTCGCCGGCTGCGACTACATCATCGTGACGGCGGGCAAGCCGCGTAAGCCGGGCATGAGCCGCACCGACCTCACCAACGTCAACGCCGAGATCGTCACCTCGGTCTGCGAGCGCATCAAGGCCGTCGCACCCAACGCCGTCGTCGTCGTGGTCTCCAATCCGCTGGAGGAGATGACGCACGTCGCGCGGTTGAAGCTGGGCTTCCCTGCGGAGCGGGTGCTCGGCATGGCAGGGGTCCTGGACACTGCGCGTTTCTGCTCGCTTGTCGGGCTCACCGGCAAGGCCCGACCCGACGAGGTCGTCGCCTACGCCCTCGGTTCGCACGGTCCGGAGATGGTCGTACCGCTGTCGCTGGCGACGGCCGGCGGCAAGCCGATCCGCTCGGTCCTCGACGCCGCCACGCTCGACGGAATCGTGCAGCGCACCCGCGACGCCGGCGCCGAGGTCGTTGCGCTGCTGAAGACGGGGTCGGCGTACTTCTCCCCGGTCAGTCCGCGGCGCTCATGGTCATCACCATGGCCAAGGACGACACCTCGCAGATCCTCGCCTGCGCCGTCGAACCGAACGGTAAGTACGGGTTGAAGGACACCCGCGTCGGGCTGCCGGTGCGACTGGGTCGCCGTGGCCTGGTGGAGATCGTCGAACTCGCTATGGAGCCCGCCGAGCGTGAGGCGCTGAGCAAGGCCGCCGCGGCGCTCGGCGAGCGGATCAAAGCAGTTTCCTGATGCGGGCGGTGGTCTACGACGGTCCGGACCGGGTGTCGATCACCACGGTCCCGGATCCGACGCTCCTCGCCGACACCGACGCGATCGTCGCGGTGCGCACCGCCGCCGTCTGCGGCACCGACCTGCACATGACGAACGGTCACGTTCCCGGCGTCCTGCCGGGTCAGATCCTCGGGCACGAGTTCGTCGGTGAGGTCGTCGCCGCCGGTGCCGCGGTCCGTCGCGTTGTGGTGGGCACTGAGGTGCTCAGTTCCGACTACACCGCGTGCGGCGTGTGCTGGTGGTGCGACCGTAAGGAGCACTGGCACTGCGCGCAGCGGCAGTTCTTCGGCACCGGTACGAGTTTCGGGCCGGCGATCGCGGGCGGGCAGGCCGAGTTCATCCGGGTGCCGTTCGCGGACGTGACCCTCGCCGAGCACCCGATGGAGGTCTCGGACGCCGCGGCACTGCTCGTCGGCGACAACCTGGCAACCGGGTGGGTGGCCTGTGAGCGCGGCGGGGTGCGGCCCGGTGACGTGGTCGCGGTCGTCGGTGGCGGACCGGTCGGCCAGCTGACCAGCCTCTGCGCGCAGACCATCGGGGCGGCCGCCGTCGTGGTCGCCGATCCCGTCGTCGAGCGTCAGGAATTGGCCAAGGCACAGGGTGGCATCGGGGTCTCCCCGGACCAACTGCGCGCGGTGCTCGACGAGCTCACCGACGGGCGCGGCGCCGACGTCGTCATCGAAGCCGTCGGTATCCCCGTCGGGCTGGAGATGTCGCTGCAGGCGGTGCGCCGCCGCGGCACCATCGTCTCCGCCGGGGCGCACACCGAGGAATCCTGGGGCTTCCCGCTGCGAAGGGCCTTCGCCGACGAGCTGACGCTGGCCTTCGTGATCGGCGACTCGATCCGTGTCCGGCGCACCCTGCTGCCGTTGCTCGCCGCGGGCGTCCTGGCCCCCGACTTCGTCGTCTCCGCCGCAGTGCCGTTCGAGCAGGCGCCCGACGCCTACGCGCGGATGCGCGATCGCACGGCCACGAAAGTGCTTCTCCAGCTCGACTGACACATCGCCAGGCACAGCACGGGTCTAGTTCAGGCACGAGGCGAGGAGTGGCGTGCACGGGGCGCAAATCGGACTTCTGCTCGCGCTGCTCGGCGGCCTGCCGCTGGCCGCATGCGCCGAGGACGTCCGTGGCGTCGACACCGACGTGCGGAGCGCCACGCCGTCGGCGGCCCCGACCCGCTACGTCCGCGGCATGCAACTGCCCGACGAGCTGTACCCGGATTGCCTCGGCCGGTTCGGGGAGGGCGGCGTCAACGACTATTCGATCGACCCGCAGCGCCCGTCAGGTCAGCCGGCCGACCCGGCCGTCGTCCTGGAGAAGTACTTCGGGGAGAAGCGGGGCAGTTCGCGCCCGGAGGCATCGTTGTACGAGGCCCGTAACTTCGACCGGCACGACGCGAAGTCCTACGGCGGCTCCACCGATCCGGTCGAGGTCGCACGGCACGGCCGTTGGGTCGGCTTCCGACCCGACGGGACCGTCTTCGCCGTGGCGCTTCTCGACCGGACCGGCACCGACGGCGGGTGGGTCCTGGCCGGGGACGAGGGTTGCTCGAACAGGTCCCCGGCCGACAGAACTCCGACGCCGGCACCGTTGTGATGCAGCGTCAGCGGCAGTCGATCGCCTCGGGAATGTAGAAGCGGTAGTCGTTGTGCCGCACCGTCAGCACTTCCTGGACCTCACCGTTGCCGTCGAGCGCCGTGTAGAACCACGTTCCGTCCTTCTCGTAGCTCGAGGCGCGATGACGGACGAAGTCGCTGAGCTTGTACCCGTTGTTTCCCTTGGAGGCGACCCACCGTTCCACGGCAAGCAACGGGCTGCGCGGGGTGTTGTCGTCGACGACTGCCGTGAGCTGAGTTGCGCTGCCACTACCCCCGGGGCACAGGTGCATCGCTCGGTCGATGGAAGCCTCGGCCTGCTCCTGGAAGCGGTTCTCGTCCGGGTCGGCGTCGGAGATCCCACGCCCTTCGGCCGTCACCTCCGGATCGACGACGAGCGCCGCGAGACGATCGCCGTAGGCCTCGATCCACTGGCGGATCTGCGCGGCCGGCGCCTTGTCGCCGACGGATGCATCGCCACCGACGGCCAGGCCGACGGTCACCACGACGTCGTCGCTGCGCTGGTACAGCACTCGCACCTGCTGGCCGCCGTTGATTCCGCGATCGGCCCAGCGGCTCCAGTTCTCGTAGACGGTCGCGCCGCCGGGGCCGGTCCGTTCGACGCAGCCGGCGGTCGTCGTGCCTTTCTCCTCCATGGGCCCACACAGCTGCGGCAGGTAATAGGCGGTCGCGGATGCCGCGCTCAGACCCACCGACGCCGTGACACCGGCGGGCAGACCCTTCGCGGATCGCGAGCCGGCCTTCAGCTCACCACTGGCCGCATCCTTCACGATCTCGAAGTCCGGGCCGACAGCTGCCTGCAGAAGAGCCGAATTCTGCGCGATCGCACGCCGGATCGACTTCGTGGTGGGCTTCTCCGACGTCGGGGCGTCGGCCTGGGCGCCGTCGCCACCGTCGGCCGCAACCACGGTGTCCGTCCCGGCCGGCGACGGGCTCAGCGTGAGCATGAGCCCGACGACCACCCCGAGGCTGAGCGCGGTGCCGCCGGCGCCCAGGACGCGTCGCCGCGTCCGTGCCTTGCGGCCGCCGCGCAGGACGTTCTGCGCAGGCAGCAACGGCGGCCCGTCCGTGCCGAGGCCTGCCAACCGATCGACGATGTCTCGCTCGTTCATCGCACCCGCTCCTGAGTCCGGTCCATGCCCGATCGCAATGTGGCCAGGCCGCGTGCGGCCTGGCTCTTCACGGTTCCCTCGCTGATGCCGAGCAGGTGCGCGACGACCTCCACCTCGAGGTCCTCCACATACCGCAGCACGACCACCGCGCGTTGGCGGGTCGGCAGTGCGCTCAGCGCAGCGAGCAAGGCGTCGTCAATGGAGAGTTCGGCTGCTCGGGCCGCGCGTTCCGGCACCGTCTCGGTCGCCGTCTCACGTCGCCAGGTCCGTCGGCTCTCGTCGATCGCGGCGTTCACGACAGCCCGGCGCGCGTAGGACCATGCCCCGGTCTCCCGCTCGACCCGCGTCCAGTGCAGGTACAGGTTGGTCAGGGCCGCCTGCACGACGTCCTCCGCGCGATGCCAGTCACCGCACATCGCGTACGCGACGCGACGCAGCCGAAGCTGCGCATCGCTGACGAACGCGACGAACTCCGCATCCCGCTCGCGGCCCGAGCCACCGAACACCCGCTCCCCCTCTGCCTCGGCCCTCATACGGATGGGTGGCAGCTTCAGGTTGCACGGGCGCACGGATTTCTTGGGCCGGATCGGAAAGGACGGACCGTTCGGCCGAGGCCTACGGAGGGGACGTTCGACCGAGTCAAGTCGCGACAGCGACGTTCCACGCTCGCCGCGAGCCGCTTCGAGCTAGTCTGTCTAGACAGACTAGGAGGTCGGATGGCGTGGCAGGTTCAGGAGGCCAAGCAGCGTTTCAGTGAGGTTCTCCGCATGGCCGAGCAGGAGGGGCCACAGGTAGTCACCCGCCACGGGGAAGAAGTGGCGGTGGTCGTGTCGATGGTCCAGTGGCGAGAGCACATGCCCAATCGGCCGACCCTCAAGGACTGGCTGCTCAACGGGCCCGTCGCCGACCTGGACATCGAACGGTCTCGGGAATTGGACCTACACCGCATCGTCGACCTCTCCGAGTGAGCTACCTGTTGGACACGAACGTTGTGTCGGAGCTACGGAGACCGCGCTGCGACGTGAACGTCAGGCGTTGGGTCGCGTCCGTCGATGACTCCTCGCTGCATATCTCCGTGATCGTGATCGGTGAACTGCGCGCCGGGGTGGAGCTCCTACGACGCCGCGACCCGATCCAGGCAGAAGGATTCGACGATTGGTTGGCCAAGGTCCTCACCGATTTCGGATCGCGAGTACTGCCCGTGGACAGAGCAATCGCGGACCGCTGGGGCGTCATTGACGGCACTCTCGGGCCGCTCCCGACCTCGGACGCCCTCATCGCCGCCACCGCACTCACCCACGACCTCACCGTCGCCACCCGCAATGTCCGAGATTTCGAGCGGACCGGAGTGCCCGTGGTGAATCCGTGGAGCTCAGGGGCGTGAGTCGCGCTTGCGTCCACTCCCCGTGAGCGACGGACCCAGATCGAACGAAAAGCCCTCCTTGTCCGTCTTCGCGACGGACCATGTCCACCAGGAGGTCAGCATGCTGAGGCGCACAGCCCTCGTCGCGGCGTCGGTGATGACCGCCTGCCTGGGATGCTCGCCAGACTCGGCGGCGGAAGCAGGCACCCCGTCGAATTCGGCAGCGACGACCTCGACCGCGCCGTCAGCGTCCCCGACACCGAACGCCCGGCTGACCTCCGGCGGCGGCCGCATCGCACTGGACTGCCATGGTCGCCTCGGGATCTCAGGCATCTACGACTACACCTCCGGCCCCGCCAAGCCGAAGCGCGCGCCATCGAGCGCCGATGCGGTTCTGCGGCGCTACCTCAGAGCAGCGGTGGCGCGCTTTCACACCGTCGACCGTGAGTACTTCCGACACGCCAATTACGAAATGCGCAGCATCTCGGAGGGCAGGATCGACTTCGTGGGCGCGCGGCCCGATCGATCAATCTTTTCGATCGTGGTGCTCGGCCAGGACAGCGAGACGGGGGAGCTGGCGAATAGCCACCGACGAACGGTGCTCGGACACTCGTGAACCCTGACTTTTGGGCCTGCAGCCGCCCCGCAGTTGCCGCCTGCATCGCAGGGCTCCTCCTGGGCGCATGCACGCAGTCCACGCCCTCGGCCGACACAGAGAAGCCGGGAGCATCGTCCATCCCTTCACCGCCCCCGACTGGCTTTGTCCGAGGTATGGAATTGCCGGACCTGGCGGGCCAGTTCATCGTCGACTGCCAGGGTCGCCTCGGACGCAGTGGCGGCGACCTGGGCTCTCACGATCCTGCCGATCCGAAGACCGCGAAGGAGGTCCTGACGCAGTACGTCATGGGGCAGCGCAGCGTCGAGCGACCCGAGGCGCCGCTGTACGGAATCGACAAGTTCGAGCGCGTCGACGTGAAGTCGTTCCCCGCGGAGTTCGGCCCCGACGAGGTGAGGCGCAATCAGCGGTGGATCGGCTACCGACCCGACGGGAGCATCTTCGCGGTCGTACTTCTTCACCTCGATCGAAAAGGTGCCACGGAGGGCTGGGCGCTCGACAGAGATCAGGCGTGCCTCCAGATGTACCCCCACGAGATGCCCGGCAACGAAACGGCATCCGCGTCGCCGACGATTCTGGACAGAGCCACAGCGCTACGCGAGCCTCTGGGCCGGGACTGCAAGGGCCGCCACGGCACCAGCACGATCGCCGACTACGGATACGACCCGCAGAATCCGCAGCCGACCGATGTGGCGGTGGCGCTGCAGAAGTCGGTCGACGAGGAAGCGCGACACGAGCGCCCCGACGCGAAGTACTACCGAGTGAGTTACTTCGAACGGCACGACGCCCCGTCCTACCAAGGGTCGTATCCCGATGATCCGGCCAGGCACGCGCGATTCGTCGGCTTCCGACCCGACGGGACGGTGTTCGCCGACGTCGTCTTCGCCCGCCTCGTCGAGGACAACAACGGCTGGGCTGCGTACACCTGGAACGGATGTTCGGAGTACGGACCCAACGGGCGAGAGTCGGACTCGGACGTCTTCCACCCTTGAGCCGGGTGGCGTCCGCTGAACCGAGCGTTATAGCGCTCGGTTCGGCGGACGCCAGGAAAGTTCAGCAGCAGGTGTCGGTGCGCTTGGTGCCGCCGAGGGCTTCGACGCCGCCGTCGACCTTCGCCAGCCACTCCTCGTCGGGAGCGGCGTCGGCCTCGTACGAGTCGTGCCAGTTCCACCACGAGTAGGGGTCGGACTGCGGGGTAGCCCTCCGGGCGAGTCCTCCCACTTCTCCTGGCGACCCAGGGCGGTGATGTCGAGGTAGTCCCAGGTGCCGCCCATCGACTCGTCGCCGCGGTTGTCGATGAAGTAGGTCCGGTAGACGCGCGTCGTCGTGGCGGATGAAGGCGTTGGTGCCGTGCCACTCGTGCACGCCGAGGTCGACGTCGAAGTCGTCGGTAATCGTGACCCAGGGCATCGTCCAGCCCATGCGCTCCTTCACCGCGGCGATGTCGGCCTGCTGGGCGCGGGAGGCGAAGACCAGCGTGGTGTCGCGGGCGTTGAGGTGCGCGACGTGCGCGACCTGGTCGGCGACCATCGAACAGCCGCGGCAGGGGCGCTCGGGCCAGCCGAAGACGCCGGGCTCGAAGAAGGCGCGGTAGACGATGAGCTGACGTCGGCCGGCGAAAAGGTCGAGCAAGCTGAGCGAACCGTCGGGTCCGTCGAACTTGTAGTGCGAGCCCATCTCCATCCACGGCATCCGACGGCGTTCGCGCGGCGAGCGCGTCGCGGGCTCGGGTGAGCTCCTTTTCCTTCACCAGCAGGGCATTGCGGGCTTCGTTCCACTCGGTCGGCGGTGACGACGTTCACGGTGGTTTCCCTTCGTCCGTTGATCCCTTGGCCGCAGAGCGCTCCACGAAGGCGGTCAGCGCGTCGAGGCGGCCATCCCAGTCCCGGGCCAGGGCGGCCAGGAACTGCTGTGCGACCTGCATGGGGGCCGAGCTCAGCCGGTAGCGCACCCGACGGCGTTCGCCGGGCTCCGCGCTGACCAGGCCGACCTCCGCCAGCAGGGCCGAGGTGCTTGGCGATCGCCTGCCGGGTGATCGGCAGGTGCTCCGCCAGGTCGGTGGCCGTGGCCGGTCCCCCGGCCGCGAGGGCGGCCAGGATGGACCGACGCGATCGGGTCGGCCAGGGCGGCGAAGACCTGCTCGGCGACGGCCTCCAGGTCGTTCAGGTCGTCCTGAGACACGGGCTCAGGCCGCCTGGCAGTACGCGATCAGCTCGTCGATCTCGCTCTGCCAGCCCTGCACGTGCGAGTCGTAGGCGGGCTTCGTGGATCTCGTCGGGCAGCTGCCCGAACCCGGTCTCGACGACGCGCAGCCGCGTGCCGGTGCCCGTCGGTTCGAGCGTGAACTCGACGAAGGTCCGCCGGGGGTCGTCGTCAGGGGTGTCGAAGGCCGCCCAGGTGAAGGCGAACAGCGACGGCTCCTCGACGTGCTCCACGCGCATCGTCGCCGCGTGGCTGCCGGTCCAGGTCAGCACCATCGCGCCACCGGGTCGCAGTTCGATGCTCGCCTCGTCGCCGAACCAGGCCGCCAGGCCCTCGGCGGTGGTCAGTGCGGACCAGACCTTCGTCTGCGGCGCAGCGATCTCGACCGTGCGCTCGATGCGGTCCGGAAATCCCATGTCGTCCTCCTCTATCGCAACCTTACAGTTGCAACTGTATAGCAACCAATAGGTTGCCACAACCCTGTGGGATCCGTCGCTTCCCTGTGGCCCCGATCGGGTAGGCCGCTTACCGTGTGCGCAGGCGCCGACAAAGGAGTCGACCTGATCGAGCACCCCACCCCCGACGAGATCGCGGTCCAGCAGGCCGCGACTCGGGTGGCGGCCGCCCTGGACCAGGGACCCGCGGCGATGCTCGAGGCCCTGCAGGCCGCCGCCGACCAACTGCGGCTGCACCCGTCCGGTGAGGGCACCGAGATCGTCGCGATGCGCACCGTCGCGGCCCGCGTGCTCGCGGCCAAGGATCTCGACGAAGGTCTGTTCGCGGTCACCCAGGAAGCACTGCATCTGCTGGCCTCCGACATGGCCGGCGTCTTCCTCATCGACGACGACGAACTGGTCATGCAGGCCTGCGCCGGCAAC
Source organism: uncultured Actinomycetota bacterium (assembly GCA_963703165.1). Lineage (GTDB taxonomy): Bacteria > Actinomycetota > Actinomycetes > Sporichthyales > Sporichthyaceae > JBQTKD01. Next base: position 3,201,129 of record OY969798.1, on the reverse strand, counting down.
CGTGAACTGACCACCGCGCGGCTGCGGATGCGCCGCGGGCAGGGCCTGGCCGGGCACGTGTTCGCGACCGGGCAGGCGGCCAAGGTCGACGACTACCTGCACAACGACGTCATCTCCGACGACTTCCACTTCCTCGCCGTCGCCGAGTCCACGCGATCGGCGGTCGCGGCTCCGCTGACTCTGGACGGCGAGATCATCGGCGTGCTCGAGGTCTGGCGCCGCCGTGAGTCCAAGTTCACCCAACGCGAGATCTCCCGCCTCGTCGGCCTGGCCGAGCTCGCCGCGATCGCCCTGCACCACGCCCGCCTCTACGACGAGCGCGAGGTGCATCTGCACGAGGTCGAGGTCGCGCACCGCGTGCTGGAGAGTCAGTTCCGCAAGGTCACCCACGCGTTGTCGCTGCAACAGGACCTTGTCCAGGCGTTGCTCGACGGCGAGCGGCTCACCGGCGTCCTGCGCACCGTCGCCACCCGCACCGAGGCCGCCGTGGTGCTGTTCGACCCGGATTTCGAGATCCGCGCGGCCTATCCCACCGACATCGACGTCGCGGCTCTCATCCCGACCGTGCGGGCGTCCTTGCGGACCGGGACCCCGTCGGCCAAGGGCACCGTGTGGACCTCGTTGGACCGGCAGAGCGTGGCCGTCCGTCCGGTGCATGTCGGCGGGGACGTGCTCGGCTGGCTCTGCATGATGACCGGCGCCACCGGGCCCGACGACGGCGTGGAGTTGTCGCTGACCCAGGCCAGCCTCGCGTGCGCGCTGCACCACCTCGAGGAACAGGCAGCGGCCCGGGCCCGCGCCGCGGTGCGCGACGAGGTGCTGCTGAACCTGCTCGGCGGCAGCACCGAGGAACGCCGCGCCGCGGTGGCCCGCGCCAAGCACGTGAACGTCGACCTGCGCGGGGATCTGCGCACCTGCGTCTGCACGTTCCCGCAGCTGGTCGAGATCGGTGAGGCCGAGGGCTGGAGCGGTGCGCACGCCGAACGCATCCGCCGTCGGCTGCTCGCGATCTGCGAATCCGCGCTGCAGGAGACCGGCTGGCTACGACTCGCGGCCCGCCACGGCGACACCGTCGTGGCCCTGGTCCGCTCCGTCCCCGTCGACGACCTGCGCGCGGTTCTCGCGGACTGCGTCGAGGTGCTGGACAAGGAGATCCCCAACCTGGGCTCCGGGTGGGGCATCAGCGCCCCCCGTTCCAACCCGCTGGAGCTGGCCGCGGCCTGGACCGAGGCGTGCACGGCGACCCGGGCTCTCGGGGTCGGCGCGAACCGCCGGGTCGCCTTCCACGAGGACCTCGGCATCCTCGGCCTGCTGCTCGCCGGCCCCGGCAGCCTGGACCTGCCCCGTTTCGTCCACGAGACCCTCGGCCCGGCGATCGCCTACGACGATTCCCACGGCACGAACCTCATCGAGACCTTGCGCGCCTATCTCGACGCCGACTGCTCCCAGCAGGACACCGCGACGGCACTGTTCGTGCACCAGAAGACGGTGAAGTACCGCCTCAGCCAACTGCAGAAGCTCACCGGCCTGGATTTGAGGCACCATCACGACCGCATGCGTGCCGACATCGCTGTCCGCGCCGCAGACCTCGGCTGACGTCCCGCTAGCTGCCTACGATCGGCTCCTGGGCGAACAGGTCGTCTCGGAGCAGGCGACCGACCTCCTGTCCCGACTTGGGAGTGCCGCCCGTGGTGAAGACGGCGGTCACCCTCGCATAGCCGGCGACCGAGGGCGTGACGGTGGCCCAGGCGTCGACGGCGTCCATCCGCTGAACGCCACCGTCCTCGCGCTGGACCTCGAAGTGACTGAGCGTCGGGGCGTCGCAGTCGATCCATGAGTCCACGCCGAGGGGCCAGCACTTGGACTTCAGCATGGCGACCGAGACCGTGTACTGCTCCGCGTCGACGTCGACCACCGCCGCGCACGCGGTACCCGGCTCGGAGAACGACTCGGTGAGGAGCTTGTGCGGGTTGCTCGCCTCGAGCTCGACGCGCATGAACTCCGGCGCCTCGGCGGGGATCGCGGCGCAGAGTTGGAGTTGCGTCGGGTTGCTCCGTTCGACGAAGCCGGCCGACAACCAGAGCCCTGCGGCACCGAGCAACACCATTGCGGCCGCTGCTGAGGAGGGGCGAATCATCGTTGGCCCTTCCTGGAGGTGCGAGCACTGCGGTCGACAGAGGGCGGGGGGACTCAGTGCTCTCGTTGGCCGAAGACGAAGGACACAGTCGTGGTGCCACCGCCCGCGACGTTCACGTCGACGTCGCGCCGGACGAACTTCGCAAAGCCGCCACGGACACCGGAACTCACCTGGACGTAGCGGTAGGCCACCCGCCCGAGCTCGCAAACCGCCCACGCGACCGCGCCCGTACATGCCGGTGCGTCGCTGCCCTGCGACCTGACGCGGTAGCGCCCGCCTGGCACCGCCTCTGTTCGGCACTGTCCTTCGCGCACCCCGAATGTCAGATTCCCGCCGAGGGCAGTGCGACGCGCCGCCGCCACGAACGTGTCGGCTCCGACTGCGCAGATGATCAGCTTCCCCATCGCCGGAAGCGCCGACCCGGGCGAGGCCGCGGGCGCCTTCTCGGTGCGCGTCGAGGAGTGCGAGCGCCCCTGCGGCTCGGCAGGCTTGGCCGCGGTGTGCGAACGAACCGATTCCTTCGCCGTGTCGGCCGCGTCGGACAGCGTGTCCATGTCGGGGGCCGACGGCAGCAACGCAGCCGTCACCAGCCCCGCCGCGATGACGCCCTTCACGCTGCCCCCACTCGCCGTGCACCCCTCGAACCCCGGGGCTGCCTCAGACAAAGCCGCCCGGGAAATGCATAGCGAGTTCCCAGGCTCGCTGCCATTGCCGCGGCTTTGCGGTCGATTTCCCGCACCTGCGCAACGGTTTCAGCACGCGCAAGCCACGCGGGCCGGCGGCGAGGGCGATCCAGCGGCGTTTGGGTGCGTTCAATGTCCGGCCGGGAGCGGACCGGGGGTAGAGCGGTGGCAAAGGCGCATGTGACACTCACACCGAAGCGAACAGTTTCACCTGTCCGCCAATGGTACTGACGTTGCGTCAGCCGAGGGATTCCCACCCGACGACGTCGGCCGACAGATCACGGACCGAGGCGAGGAGACCGAGCCGGTTCGCCTTCACCGCCGGGTCCTCGGCCATGACCATCACTGCGTCGAAGAACGCGTTGATCGGTCCCACCAGCGCGCCACCGACTGCTGCGAAGCGGTCGAGGTCGGCCGGTGCGTCGCCGAGTTCGGCGCGGGCCTTGGCGATCGCGTCGGCGAGACCACCTTCCGCCGCCTCCGCGAACAAGGCGGGGTCGTAGCTCGCCGGTGCGTCGGCCGGGACGATCCGGCGCACGCGAAGCACCGCCTCGACCAGCGAACCGAACGCCGCGTCAGAGACCAGCCCCACCAGGGAGGTGAGCGTCGCATCGGCCAGGGTCGGGCGATCGGCCAGCGGAAGCACCGCCTGCACGAGCTTGTGCGGGTGTCCTGCGTCGAGCAGGGACTGCTCGTAACGGCCTGCCACGAACTTGGCCGCTGTGGCCAACTGTTCCTCGGTCACCTCGACCGGCTGCCGCTTGGCGGCGGCGGCGAGCGCACCGGAGACGGTGATGCCCGCCAACTGCGGGTGTGCCCGCAGGATCGCGAGCGCGCCGAGCGCGGCGCGGCGCAGGGCGAACGGGTCCGAGGAACCCTTCGGCTCCGCGCCGATGCCGAACAGGCCGGCAAGAAGGTCAAAACGGTCCGCGACGGCGAGCAGCGCACCGGGAAGAGACTTGGGCAGGGAGGCACCGGCGGAGCGCGGCATCTCCATCTCGTGCAGTGCGTGCGCGACCTCCGGGGTCTCCCCCGCCCGGATCGCGTACTCGCGGGCCATGACGCCGGCGAGCTTGGACAGCTCGACGACCATCTCGGTGGCCAGGTCGAACTTGGCGAGCGAGCCCGCCCGAGCCAAGGTCGTGCGCTGGTCCGGGGACAGCTCCACGTGGCCGCCGAAATCTGCGGCGATGGCCGCGATCCGGTTGGCCCGATCATCCATCGAGCCGAGCTTGTCGGCAAAGGTCAGCTTGTCCAGACGTCCGCGGAACTCGGCGGGCGCCACCTGCAGGTCCGCGCGCCAGAAGAAGGCGGCGTCCTCGTAACGGGCGCGCAGCACGGCCTCGTTGCCCGCCCGGACCGCGTCGTGGTCGCACTCGCCGTTGGCGACGGCCACGAAGTGGGCCTGCAGCTCACCTGACGCCGACCGCACCGGCAGGTAGCGCTGGTGCTTGCGCATGACGGTGACGAGGATGTCCGAGGGCAGCTCGAGGTACCGCTCGGCGAAGGAGCCGAGGATCGGGTTCGGCGACTCGACGAGGTTGGTGACCTCGTCGACGACGTCCGCCTCACCCTCGATGTCGACGACCGCGCCGACCGAGGCCGCGAGTTCTTGAGCCCCCATCACAATCCCCGCGCGACGGGCCGCGGTGTCGAGCACGATGTCGGCGCCGGCGAGCACCGAGGCGAACTCCGAGGCCGAGGCGACCGAGAGGATCGGCGAGTCGGCGTTGCGGTGCACCCACGTCTCACGCCCGCTCGAGAGGTTCGAGACCTGGAAGGGCACGACGGCCTCGCCGAGCAGCGCGAGGATCCAGCGCACCGGGCGGGTGAAGGAGAGCCCGGGCGCGTTCCAGCGCATGTTCTTCTCCGAGCGCAGCCCGGTCACGACTGCGGGCAGCAGTTCGGCGAGCACCTCGATGGCGGAGCGGCCGACGACCTCGACGCTGACGCCGATGTATTCGACGCCGTCGAGGGTCATGCGCTCGAGCGCGGAGGGGTCGACGCCCTGCCCGCGGGCGAAGCCCTGCGCGGCCTTGGTGAGGTTGCCGTCGGCGTCGTAGGCCGCGGAGACCTTCGGGCCCTTGGTCGTCTTACGGGTGTCCTCCTCGCGGGCCGCGACGTCCGCGACCGTCGCGACCACACGGCGCGGAGTTGCGTCCACGGTGATCGCGCCGTGCGACAACCCGGTGCCGGCCAGCGCCGCGGTCAGCGCGTCGCGCACGGCGGCAACGGTGTTCCCGCACTCGTGCGGGGGCATCTCCTCGACGCCGATCTCGAACACCAGCGGCGCGGGGCCGGTCGGCACCACACCGGTCTCGGCCAGTGGCGGCGCCTCGGAGACCGCGGGGATACCCAACGGGTTGCCGAGCTCGGCGCGCTTTTCGATCCACAGCTCGGCGACGTCGCGCGCGAGGCGCTGCATGGTGCGGAACGCGGCGGCGCGGTCGGTGGTGGAGACGGCCCCGCGGGCGTCCATGACGTTGAACGCGTGCGAGCACTTCAGGACGTAGGACTGCGCGGGCACCGGCAGCTTCGCCTCGACCATGCGCCGGGCCTCGGCGGAGTAGAGGTCGAACAGCGAGCGGTTGGTCGCGACGTCGGCGTCGTCGAGGTAGTACCGGCTCATCTCGTACTCGGCCTGGCCGAACGCCTCGCCGTAGGAGATGCCGGGGGCGTAGGCGATCTCCTTGAAGTGCCCAACGCCCTGCAGCGCCATGAGGATGCGCTCCATGCCGTAGGTCAGCTCGACGGGGATCGGGTCCAGGGTCTGCCCACCGACGGCCTGAAAGTAGGTGAACTGGGTGATCTCCATGCCGTTGAGCCAGACCTCCCAGCCCAACCCCCAGGCGCCGATGGCCGGCTGCGCCCAGTTGTCCTCGACGAAGCGGATGTCGTTGGCACGGGTGTCGACGCCGAGCGCTTCGAGGCTGCCCAGGTACTGCTGCTGTGGGTCGCCCGGCTCGGGCTTGAGGATCACCTGGTACTGGGTGTGGCACTGGATGCGGTTCGGGTTCTCGCCGTACCGGGCGTCGTCGGGGCGAACCGACGGCTCGACGTAGGCCACGCGCCACGGCTCCGGACCGAGCACCCGCAGGAACGTCGCGGGGTTCGCGGTACCCGCGCCGACCTCGGTGTTCATCGGCTGGACGATCATCGCGCCGCGCGCGGTCCAGTACTCGGTGAGCGCGAGCAGGGCGTCCTGCATGGTCAACACTGGCCGTCACGTCCTGGGTCTGAGTGGGTCCGAACCGCCCCCGGCGGCGCCCCGAAGTCTAGTGAGACCACTTCCAAGACAGCGGTCATACGATGGCCGACGGCCCGTCCCCGGCCCGAGCTTGGAGATCGCTTACATGAACACCGGACGCACCATCGCCCTCAGCGCCACCGCGGCGTTGCTCCTCGCCGGTTGCGGCGGCGGTGGCGACGACAAGGCTGACCAGGGTCCCTCGTTGGTCCGTGGCGCACAGGGCACGCGGGCGTTCGAGGGCGGCTTCAGCAACGTGAAGAACCCACCGCAGGGGACGGGTGCGGTGGTCGGCACCGCCGAGATGATCGTGGGGTTGGGCAAGACCCGGGTGACGATCCTGGCCACCGGCCTGGACAACAAGTCCCTCTACGTCGCGCACGTGCACAACGGCGTCTGCTCGGCGACAGACCCCGGCGGCCTGCACTTCAAGTTCGACCCGAACGGTGGAGACCAGCCCCCCAACGAGATTCACCTCGGCATCCAGTTCGAGGTGGACCGGAAGGGCACCAAGAAGACCGCCATCACCTCTGATGTCACCGTCGACCGGGAGGCCGGCGCGGAGGCCAAGTCGGTGATCATCCACCTCAAGAAAGCCCCCGACGCCCCGGCTGAGGAGACGAAGCCACCGAAGGTGGCCTGCGCCGACCTCAAGTCCGTCGGCTGATTCGCCGACGAGTTCCCCCGGGCGGCCGATGCATCGGGCCGTTGGTGGTGCGGGGCCGCACCTGAGGCCGCATCCGACTCGCCCGATCGGGCGACTTTCGCCGAATCACCTGCGCCCCGACGCCGTGTTCGGTGTGCTGGACCGGTGCAGCGACCGGGGATGATCAAGAGCGCCAACGCGTGGACAGCGCGCGCCGCGCTGCTCGCGTTGGGCGCAGGCGCCCTGGCCGTCGCCTCTCCTGCGCAGGCGCAGGAATCCACGCACTACCGGGTCGTCGCGACGGTCGAAAGGGTCGGCGGCGGGCCGACGGGCGTTGCGGTGAACACCGCCACGAAGGCGGTCTACGTCGCGAACAGCGGCGACAACGCCCCGGCGGCGGCCCTGGCGGTGGTCGACGGCAACGCGAACGCGGTCGAGCGCATCCTGTTCGCCAATCCCGAGATGCCCAACCCGACGCAGGTCGGCGTCGACTCCACGAGCGGCCAGGTCTTCGTCACCAACCCGCAGGCCGCGGACGTCAACAAGCTGACCCTGATCTCCGGCGACGTCATCACCGGCACCTTGAACGTCGGCCGGATGGCAACCTCGGTGACCGTGGACGAGACCGACCGGCCGCGCAAGGTCTACGTCAGCAACCACGGCGACGAGGCCCGCAATGTCTCCGGGATCACGATCATCCACAGCTCGTACGAGGGCTTCCGGGTGCACGCCACCACCGCCTTCAGCCCCAGCCGCGGGCTCACCACGGTGGCCGTGGACACCGAGACCCGGCCGCACAAGGCCTGGGCGGTCAACGCGAACACCGGCGCGGATCCGCTGGCCGGCTCGCTCACCGTGGCCGACTCGGAACCCAACCGGGCGACCTTCACGAACTGGAGCGGCGTCCTGCCGGCGCCGCGCAAGCCCGGACTCGTCGCGATGCGCCCGAGCAGCCACACGCTCTATCTCGCCGATCAGGTCACCGACCAGGTGCACCTCGTCGACGTGGCCAAGCAGGTTCCGGTCACTGCCCCGACGGCCTTCGCGACCGGTCGGCCGGCCGGCGACGAGCCGGTGGCGATGGCCTACGACGCGGGTACCGACCGCCTGTTCGTCCTGTACGGCCCCGCCGGGGCGTCCGACGCGGACGGCGACCTGACGGTTCTCGACGCGACGTCCGGGGACGTTCTGCAGCACCTGACGCTGCCCTCGCCTGGCGGGATGGCCGTCGATCCGACCAGCGGGGTCCTGTGGGTCACCGACACCGCCAACGGCAAGCTACGCAAGATCGCCGAGCGCCAGACGTCCCCCGGCCCGCCCCGCCCGCCGCCGTTCCAGCAGCCCGCCCCGTTCGGCGGGGCTCCCGCCGACGCAGAGCCCCAGAAGCGTGAACTCCCCGGCGAGAACGAGAACGGCCAACTCTGCGGGGCGGTCACCACCCGCCCCCGGTGCTGATGACCTGACTACTCGCAGACCATGCCGTCACCGTCGGCGTCGCGGTACCACTCGTACTCGGTCCGGCCCCGCTGGTACGGGCCGTAGCCCGCCGCGACCGCGTCCTTGCAGTACGGGAAGCGCGGGTCGGTGCCCGCCTGAGGCTGAGTCGCGGGCGTCGGTTCCGCCTGCGGTGCACGCGTCACGGCGGTCCCGCGACCGGGCGGTGGGATCGTCAGCGGACCGGCGTCGATCGCCCGCTGGTCAGGGCAGTCGCCCAGGACCCGCGCGATCGAGTCGCGTTCCGCGGAGGTCACCCACAGCTCGTACTTGGCCTTCACCCCGACCTGCCGGGCCACGTACTGGCACCGAAAGTCCTTGCGGGCGGGCAGCCACGTGGCGGCGTCGGCGGCTCCCTTCTGCCGGTTGGCGGAGGAGTCGACGGCCAGCAGGTTCGCGGGGTCGTTGCCGAACGCGATCCGCTTGGGCTCGGCCCAGTACTGCGCGCCCGTCACCCAGGAGTTGGCCAGGGCGACGACGTGGTCGATGTCGACCCCGTTCGCCCCGCCGCGCTCGAACGCGATGTCCGCGCCGGTGTAGGGGTCCGGGGCCAACCGGCCCGTGGCGACCACGCAGTCCCGGGTCCCAGGCTTGGCGACGATGTCCCGCAGGTCGCGGCGCAGCATGTCATTGCGGGTGTCGCAGCCGTTGCGGTCGACGTCGGCCCAGGCCTGCCCGTACTGCTCCCGCTCATAACCGGTCATCGGGGCGCGGCCCTTCACCGCCAGCGTGCCGAGCTGGGCCAACGCCGTGCCGCCGAGCGCAGCGGGTGCCTCGGTGGCAGGTCCCTCGGCGCCGGGCGCTTCGGCGGTGGGTGCCTCAGTAATGGGTGCCTGCGTGGCGGGCGGTTCGATGGCGGGCGCGGTCTGCTCAGGGACCGCCTCGGGCGGGGCTGCTTGACTGCCCCCACCCGTGCAGCCGACCAACGCCGCAGCGACGATCAGCCCACCCAGCGCTGCGCGCCTCATCGCATGACCTCCCCCGGGTACTCCGCGCGATCATCGTCTCGCGCCTGACCGGGGTGACGCCTCCTCCGAAAGGTCAGGGTCGACCTGATTGGCTCGGAGGTAGCCCGGTGGTCTAGGCTGGCGCGGCGCCTCCTCGTGGGGTGCACCAGTTCAGCGCAGGCAGCCCACGCTTTGGATCATCAGAGCGTGTGGGCGCCGAGGGAGTGCAGCCCGACGGATTCTGCCGTCGGAGGTTCCTTTCCAGGAAGTCGAAAGACAGCCGGGAAAGACCGTCGCTGCACTATTCGGCTTGTCTGCACGACGGCCGAGCAGCGACGAGACGGAACGAGCAGACGTGGCGAACAACTCCCGACCGAAGGCCAAGCGCTCCCGCGCCCTGGGCATCCCGCTGACCCCGAAGTGCGTGAAGTACTTCGAGGCGCGCCCCTACCCGCCGGGCATGCACGGCCGTGGCCGGAAGCAGAACTCCGACTACAAGGTCCGGTTGCTGGAGAAGCAGCGGCTGCGCGCCCAGTACGACATCAGCGAGACCCAGCTGCGTCGGGCCTTCGAGCACGCGCACGCGCACACCGGCAAGACCGGTGAGGTGCTGCTCGCCGACCTCGAGACCCGCCTGGACGCCCTCGTCCTGCGCTCCGGCCTGGCCCGCACCATCTACCAGGCCCGCCAGATGGTCACCCACCAGCACATGGAGGTGAACGGCGGCCGCGTGGACCGTCCCTCCTACCGCGTGCAGCCGGGTGACGTCGTCGCCGTCGCCGAGCGCAGCCGCATGAAGAAGAACTTCCAGGTGGCAGCCGCCGGCGCGAACGCCGCCGAGGTCATCCCGCCGTACGTGCAGGTCAACCACGAGGACCTGAAGTTCCGCCTGGAGCGTCAGCCGGTCCGCAGCGAGATCCCGGTGATCTGCGATGAGCAGCTGGTCGTCGAGTACTACTCCCGCTAGGCCTCCACAGATCGCGCCCCTGACCCGCAGCTGCGGGTCAGGGGCGCGATTGTTTTCTGTCGAGCCGCGAGGTCAGTTGGACACGCGCTCCTGGGCGGGGACGGTCCGGCCGCGACCGAGGCCGAGCCGGAAGCGTCCGCCGACGAGCTTGCGGATGGTCGCGGGGCTGAGGATCGTCGCCGGCGAGGCCAGACCCCACTGCACCCGCAGCAGGTTCTGCACGATCTCCGGGTCGGACTCGGCCAGCACGAGAATCTTGTGCAGCAGCTTGTCCATCTTGGCCAGGGCCTCGGGCTCGTCCGGCGGATCAGCACACAGCCGGTCCGGGCCCTCGCTCAGCGCCCATTCCTTGCTGAGCATCTCGCCGGCGGCCTTGTAGAACCGCCGCGGAAGATCGCCGTCGCCGTGCTCGAGGCAGTCGCGCAGCAGCATCGCCTGGCGGATGGCGAGGGCCATGCCGTTCCCGTGGACCGGGTTGAGGCGGAGCAGTCCGTCGCCCATGACGAGCAGTCCCGCCGGCGGGTCGCTCACCGTGTCCCAGCGCCGCCAGATGCTTGTCGGGAAGTCCGACACGGCGATCGCGGGCCACTCAGCGGCCGCGAACATGCGCCACCAGTGCGGGGGGATCAGTGGCTCGACGAAGTCGAGCAGACCGTCCCGGTCGGTGGGCGGGTGGTGCCCGCGGTAGCCGATCGCGGTCAGCTGCCACCGGTTGCCCTCGATCCGGGTCGCGGCCGCACCCCAGGGGCGGGCCACGTGCGGGCCGTGCAACAGCAGCGGTTCGACGGCGGACGGGACGGTCCGCACGGCCACCGTCACGGTGACCTGACGGACGTCGACGTCGACGCGCAACTCTTCCGGTGTGGGCAGCTCGGCGGTCGGCCGCAGCGCGCCACCGGTGGCATCGATCACCAGGTCGGCGGCCAGGCGCTCCAGCCCGTCGGGGGTGTCCAGCAGGACGCCGGCCACCCGGCCCTCGTCGGTGACGATCAGGTCCAGCGCGCTGACGCCGGGACGCATGAGGACCCGCGCGGAGGTCCACGTCCGCAGGTGCGCCTCGAGCATCACGCGGCTGGGCTGGTGCCAGGCCATCGGCAGTGCACCGTCACGATTGAGCAGGTGCCCGGCGACCTCCATGTGGGTCTCGCGCAGGAAGTGCAACGCAGGGACGCCCGCCGATTCCAGCTCAGCGAGCAGGCCGGGGTGCAGTTCCTCGAGCATCGCCGCCGCCGAGGGCATCAACATGTGCCACTGCGCGCCCTGCGGAACCCCCGGACGCTGCTCGCCGCGACGCGGGAACTCGTCGCGCTCCACGAGCGTGACGTGTTCGAACCAATCGGCAAGCACTCGGGCAGCCGTCAATCCGGCAATGCCGGATCCCATTACTACAGCGTGTGATCGCGCCATCACAGCCTCCCTTCTTCAACCTCTTGTCCAAGCTGCCGCCCCTGTGGATCCAGGGGCTAGTGCCTTTCGTCATCAGGCTGTACAAGTGGCCAGACTTTCAGCCTGAATCGAGGCTCCGACCGCCGTTTTCCTTTCACGCGAGCGAAATTCAGCGGGCCGGGACGCTCAGGCATTCGGGCGGTGGCCCATACAGCCGCGGGGCCGGACGGTCGTAGAGTGCCGCGAGTGACGACGCTGCGGATCTCTCAGGTACTCGGCGGCGCAGCCGCCGTCGGTGACACGGTGACGGTGCAGGGCTGGGTGCGGACCCGGCGCGACGCGAAGGCGGGACTGTCCTTCCTCGCCGTGCACGACGGGTCGTGCTTCGCCACGCTGCAGGTGGTCGCCAAGCCGGAGCTGCCCAACTACGCCGACGAGATCACGCGGGTGACCACCGGCTGCTCGGTCGTCGTCACCGGCATCGTCGTGGAGTCCAAGGGCAAGGGGCAGAGCGTCGAGCTGAGCGCGACGCAGGTCGACGTGCTCGGCTGGGTCGAGGACCCGGACACCTATCCTGCCGCGGCCAAGCAGCACACCTTCGAGTACCTGCGCGAGATCGCGCACCTGCGGCCGCGCACGAACACCTTCGGCGCCGTGGCCCGGGTGCGGCACTGCCTGTCGATGGCGGTGCACCGCTTCTTCTCCGAGAACGGCTTCTGCTGGATCCACACGCCGATCATCACCGCGAACGACGCGGAGGGCGCCGGGGCGATGTTCCGGGTCAGCACCCTGGACTTCGCGAACCTGCCGCGAACCCCGGATGGGGCTGTGGACTTCAGCGAGGACTTCTTCGGCCGCGAGGCCCATCTGACGGTGTCCGGGCAGCTGAACGTCGAGACGTACTGCATGGCGATGAGCCGGGTGTACACGTTCGGCCCGACGTTCCGCGCGGAGAACTCCAACACCGCACGGCACCTCGCGGAGTTCTGGATGATCGAGCCGGAGATCGCGTTCGCGGACCTGGCCGCCGATGCGGACCTGGCCGAGGAATTCCTCAAGTACCTGTTTCGCGCGGTGCTCGACGAGCGCGGTGACGACCTGGCGTTCTTCGCCGAGCGCGTCGACCCTGACTGCGTCACCCGGCTGGAGACGTTCGTCGAGTCCAGCTTCGAGCGGATGAACTACACCGACGCGATCGCCGCCTTGGAGAAGGCCGTCGCCGAGGGACGGAAGTTCGAGTTCCCGGTGAGTTGGGGAACGGACCTGCAGTCCGAGCACGAGCGCTATCTGACCGAGGAACTCGTCGGGCGACCGGTCGTGATCATGAACTACCCGAAGGAGATCAAGGCGTTCTACATGCGTGCCAATGACGACGGCCGCACGGTCGCCGCCATGGACGTGCTCGCGCCCGGCATCGGGGAGATCATCGGCGGCTCGCAGCGCGAGGAACGCCTCGACGTGCTCGACGCCCGACTGGCCGAGATGGGCCTGCCGCGCGAGGACTACTGGTGGTACCGGGACCTGCGCAAGTACGGCACCGTCCCGCACGCCGGGTTCGGTCTCGGCTTCGAGCGGACCATCGTCTACGCCACCGGGATGGGCAACGTCCGCGACGTCATCCCGTTCCCGCGTACGCCGCGAAACGCGGACTTCTGACGATCGGCAGAGCGCCCGAACGGAGCAACGCGCCGGCGCCGGTGGAGCCCGCGCTCAAAGCTGATCCTGCGCCCGCCGATCTCTGAGACCCATGGGAACGGTGGGACACGTCAAGTGGGCCGGGTGGACGGTGCCCCTCTCATTCGTTCGGCCGGTATGTGCGCAATCCCCGGCGGGCGCGTGACGCCATCCCCTACAACTTGGGGAGCAAGGGGACACGGCGCGGACTCGGCGCCGATTGGCGCTGTGCCGGGGGGCATTGTTATGGACACGAAGGAGCTTCGGCGTGCCTACGCCACGCTCGGTCTGGACGAGCGAGCGTCGCTGGACGACGCGCGGATCGCGTACCTGACCTGGGTCACGCTGGTCTCCGAAGCGCCCGCCTCCGAGGCACGTCCTGAGGCGGAGGCCGACGCGCACGCGACACCGGCGCCCGGTATCGACCTGATCCACCACGAACTGGACCTGGCGTGGCACGCCATTGAGCAGGCCTACGAGCTCGGGGTGTTCTTCCCCCGGCAGGCCCGCGGCTGCCAGCAGTGCCGAGCCCATCCCGCCGTGCGGATAACGAACCACACCGTCGCTCCGGGTCAGCTGCGCCGGCGAGTGCTGACCGACTCCGCGGTGCTCTGCCGCGAGCACGGTCTGGCCGCGGTGCGCGACGCCCGGCGTCAGTGTGTGCGTTCGGGTTGGTGGGGCCTGCTCGGCCCCATCAGCACGCTGCGCGCCCTGACCCGCAACAGCACCGAACTGGCGTTCCTGCGTCGCATGAAGCCGGCGACCCCCGCGCGAGCGCGCATGGAACCCACCGGCGCGCAGGGCCTGGCCGGACACCGCCTCGTCGGCTGGGCGGCCGGGATCATCGCCGTCACCCTCGCCGTCGGCATCGCGGTGCCGATCGGTTCGTCCGAGGACGCCGACCCGGGCACCGGCCCGACCGTCGCGCGAACCATCGACGGCCCCGCCAAGAGCTGATTCGGAGAGGCTGCGTCAGATCCCGGAGTCCTGGCCCGCGTAGAAGCGGTCCAGGACGTCGGCGTACTTGGTCTCGACGAACGAACGGCGCACCTTCATGCTCGGGGTGAGTTCGCCGGAGTCGACGGTGAAGTCGGTCGCGATCACCGCGAAGTCCTTGATGGTGGAGAAGCTCGGCAGGTCGGCGTTCACCTGCGCGATGGCGTTGGAGATCTCCTCGCGCAGCCCGGCATCCTCAGCCAGCGCGTTGAGGTCCTCGGTCTTGCCGTGGGCCTTGGCCCAGCCGCGCGTCACGTCGGGCTCGAGGGTCACGAGGGCGACGCAGTAGTTGCGGGTGTCGCCATGCACGACGACGTTCGCGACGTAGGGGCACGTCGCCTTGATCCGACTCTCGATCGGGGCCGGTGCGACGTACTTGCCACCGGAGGTCTTGATCAGTTCCTTCTTGCGGCCGGTGATCCGCAGGCGACCCACCTCGTCGAGCTCGCCCAGATCCCCGGAGGCGAGCCATCCGCCTTCCAGCAACGTGGCCGCGGTCTCCTCCGGCAGGCCGTGGTACCCACGCATGATGCCGCGGCTGCGGAACTGCACCTCCCCGTCGGCCGCGATGCGCACCTCCGTGCCCGGCATCGGCGCACCGACGGTCCCGAACCGAGCCGCTCCCGGCCGGTTCACGAAACTGGCGGCACCGGACTCCGTGAGGCCGTAGCCCTCGTAGATCGGCATCCCCGCCGCGTCGAAGAACTCGGCGATGGCCGGGGACAGCGGCGCGGCACCGGAGATGAAGCCGCGCACGCGACCGCCGAAGCGGGCACGGATCTTGCTGAGCACGAGCTTGTCGGCCACCACCAGCTGCGCGGCCACCAGCGGCGACGGCGACTTCCCCTGCTGCCGCGCACGGCTGGCCGCGATGCCGACCCCGCGGGCCCAGCCGAACAGCTTGAGTTTGATCCCGCCCTCATTGCGCACGGTGGACACGATCGTGTTGTGGATCTTCTCGAACACCCGAGGCGCCGCCGCCACGACCGTGGGTCGCAGCTCGGCCATGTTCGGGGCGATCCGCTCGAGCGCGCCGTCGATGACGGTCGGGCAGCCGTTGGCGATCATGATGACCTCCAACGCCTTGCCGAACGAGTGCGCCATCGGCAACCACAGGAAGTGCAGGTCGTCGGGCCGGGCCAGGTCCACCGCACGCGAGGCCTCACCGACGTAGACCCAGTTGTCGTGGGTGAGCTCCACACCCTTCGGGACCCCGGTGGTGCCGGAGGTGTAGATGAGCGTCGCGAGGCGCTCGGAACCGATGCCCGCAATGCGTGAGGCGTACCGCTCCGGGTCGGCCTCGGCGTGGTCCTTGCCGCGCGCGACCAACTGATCCAGCGTCAGCACCCAGTCGTCGCCCGCCGCGCTGCCGTCGTCCTCGACGAGCACGACGTGCGCGACCGAAGGGATCTTGTCCCGCACGGAGCGCAACTTCTCCAGCTGGGCGCCGTTCTCGGCCACGACGATCTGCGAGTCGGAGTCGGAAATGACGTAGGCGCATTCGTCCGCGGTGTTTGACGGGTAGATGGTGGTCGTCGCGCCCCCGGCGGCCAGGATCGCCAGATCGGCCAGGATCCACTCCCAGCGGGTGCCGGACAGGATCGCGACGCGGGTCTCCGCATGGATGCCGAGATCCAGGAAGCCCGCGGCCGCCTCGCGGACCAGGTCCTCGGCCTGCGACCAGGTGACCTTGGTCCAGCCGTCGTCGGTACGCCACTGGAACGCCATCGCGTCGGGGGTCTGCCGGCAGCGCTGCGCGAACAGCGCCGGGATCGAAGCGACCGCTTCCGTGCTCGACGCCATGCCGGTTCCTCCTCGGTGACCCGCCCAATCACTGCTGTCCCAACCCTATTCGGGGTGTGACGTGCGCTGCGTCGGGCTGCAGTGTGCGAAGCCGTGACTATCGGGTAGGCGCTCGGAAAGCGAAAGGAGTGACCGATGAGCCAACGGATCGAGGACCGTGCCCCGACGGACACGGCGCAGATGAGCACAGGTGAGTTGATTCAGGAACTGACGCAGACCACCTCACAACTGGTGCGCGACGAGATCCGGCTGGCCACGGCCGAACTCAAGGAGAAGGGCAAGCACGCAGGAATCGGCGTCGGGATGTTCGGTGCCGCCGGCGTCGTCGCCCTGTTCGGCGGTGGCGCGCTGGTGGCAACCGCGATCGCCGGATTGGCGACCGCCATGGACACGTGGGCCGCGGCGTTGATCGTGACCGTGGTGCTGTTCGCGCTGGCAGGGGTGCTCGCACTCACCGGCAAGAAGCAGGTCACCGAGGCGACCCCACCCAAGCCGGAGCAGGCGATCGCGGGACTGCAGGCGGATGTGGCCACCGTGAAGGAGCATGCGAAGCGATGACTGACGAGACTGAGCAGTTGACCGCCGAGATCGAGGCCACGCGCGAACGACTCGGCGAGACGGTGGATGCGCTGACCGAGCGGTTGGACGTGAAGAAGCACGCGCAGGAGAAGGTCGCGGACGCCAAGGACCAGGTCAGCTCGTTGGCCGGACGTCGCGAAGTCCGCGCCGGGGCCGCTGCGGCGGTGGCCGGCGGTCTGCTCGTCACCGCGCTCAAGACCTACCGAGACTGAGGAGCCGACGATGGTCAAGGCGCTCTACAAACCGATCGCGATCCTGCTGGGCCTGCTCGGCGGTGTACTCGCGGGCAAGGTCGTGCAGACAGTCTGGAGCCGCGTCGGCGACGAGAACGACGTCCCGCCCGCTCCGGATCAGAAGGAAGCCCCCTGGAAGACGGTGCTGATCGGCGCCGCGTTGCAGGGCTTGGTCTACGGCATCGTGAAGGCCGCCATCAAGCGCGGCGGGGCTGTCGGGGTCGAGAAGGCCACCGGCACCTGGCCCGGCAAGACGATGGACGACGTCGAGGCGAAGGCCGCCTGAGTCTGGGCACCTGAACACAGCGAAAGGGCAGGTTCCCGAGGGGACCTGCCCTTTCTTTCGTATGGGTGCCGCCGTCAGTCGCGGAAGATCGCCGCGTAGGTGCCCAAGCCCCGTAGGCGATCCCCGGAGAGCTCGGTCAGATCGGTGCGGACGCTCGTGATGGTGCCGGACTCGGGGTCGAACTCCGCGTCGGTCACCACGCCGAGGTCGTTGCCGCCCTCGCTCAACGCCACCTTGCCGACGAGGTCCCGGCTCGCGTCCGCCAGTGCTCGCTGGGTTTCGTCGACCGCGTGCAGATCGGCTGCCGAGGCGACAGTGACCGCGTCGGGGCCGAAGGCCTTCAGGTCCGACCAGGCGAGTACGTCCGCGGCGGTGGCCTTGGCCAGCCGCAACGCCGTGATCCGGCCCGGGTCCGTACTGACCACGAGGCCGTCGATCCGCCCGAGCGTGCTTGCCTGGGCGACGTCGACGACGTCGCGGGTCAGCACCTCACTGAAGCGCATGGTCGTCATGACGACTCCCCTTCCGGCAATGCCGTCGTCCGAGCCCGGTAGTTCGTGACGGCCGCACCGAACGAGGCGAGGTCGTCGACCACGAACTCGGTGACCGCGGCCGGGAGCATCAGCCGCTCGCCGGAGACCGACAACGTGGCCGGGACCGGGATCAGCACTCGATTGCCCTGGCTGGGCAGTCCGGCGCTCGGCTCGACCTCGTAGCCGACGACGTCCGGCGGGCGGACGCTCACGTCGACGATCACGTCACGGACGGTGCCGAGTTCCAGCCCGGCGTCGGTGAGGACTGCGTCGTCGAGGACGTCAGCGTTCTCGCGCTCCTCGGCCGGGGCGACCTCGTCGATCGGCACAAGGGCCTGCGCGGCGGCGATCATCACCGCGGCGTCCCCGATGGCGACGACGTCGGCGATCGCCAGCGCGTCGTCGCGGGAGCGGCTGAACAGCTTGGGGTTGTTGAGCGTGAAGCCTTGCAGGCCTCCACCGCCACGGTCGAAGACGACGTCCTTCACCTCCGCGACCCGATCGCCGTCGAGGGTCACCACGGGCAGCCCGACCAGCCCGGCCGCGCGGATCAGGCCGCCCGCCCGTTCGTCGGTCGCGGGCTTGGTGCGCCCGATCATCGGTTGCGGCCCGTGCCGAGCACGCCACCACGGCGCTTGCGCAACTGCACCGTCACGAGGCCGGCCACGACGGCGGCGATGAGCAGCATCAGGACGAGAATGAGAACAAGGGCATCCACGGCGTCTCCAAGGTCGACACGGTCCCCCTACCCGGTCTCCTGGCACTCAGTCGGGCCTCCGTCGTCCCCCGACGCACCGGAGCCCCCGACCAGGACGGTCGGGGGCTCCGGTAACGAACTGAAGGTGCGTCAGTTACTGCTGCGTCGCCGCGTACTCGTCGGCGTAGTCGAACGCCCAGGCCATGCCGTAGGCGTCGTCGCCCATCTCTTCCGAACCCAGGCCCATGTAGTCGAACAGGCCGGTGAGGTCCGGCGGCTGCACGGAACCGTCGAGCAGACGCTGCACAATCGTGCGCTGGTGGACGATCGCGTTGCGGTCCTCCCACCAGATGCGGCGGCAGGGTTCCGAGCAGAACCAGTACGAGTAATTGTTGTGCACCAGCTTGAAGCCCGGCTTCGCCGGGAACTTCTTCGAGGCCGGGGACGAGGATGTCATCAGCGGCAGCTGGCACATGTTGCAGCACCAGGGCAGCGCGCCCGGGAGCGTCAGGTCGGGGCGACCGTCATTGATGTTGTGGATGATGACGTCCCAGTAGTGACCGAAGTCCTCGTCCCAGTTCGGGTACTTCTCGCACAGCCACTCACGCTCGGCCTTGCCGACACCACCGGGCGGGTTCCAGAACAGGGTCCAGCGGTACAGCCACGTACCCAGGTGCAGCGAGTGGTGCCCGTGGTCGAGACCGTCGATGAACTCGTCCCAGAACCACGGCTTGCTCAGGCCGTAGTCCTCGAGCGAGGTGATGAACTGGTCGCCGATCCACTCCTCCATGAACTCCTTGTAGGACTGCTCACGACCCTCGAGCGGGGTGTAGTAGTCCATCGAGGGGCCCGTGGCGATCGCGAAGATCCGGCTGGACAGCCAGAACGAGCGGTCGATGATCCACTGCGCGTGCTCCTTGGAGTTGTTCTCCAGGAGGATCTCCAGAGTCGGGCCGCCCTGCTGCGCGTGGCGGGCCTCGTCGGTCTGGATCGAGCTGATCATGTTGGCGAAGTTCACGTCGCCGGAGTCCAGCGCGTTGGCAGCCAGCGCGACGAACTGCAGGTTCGAGAAGCCGGTCTCGAAGGTGAACGGCAGGCCGAGGGCCACGTCGACGGCCGAGGTGCAGGTCATGAACCCGTCGAACAGCGCCCGGGTGGCG
This sequence comes from uncultured Actinomycetota bacterium, assembly GCA_963703165.1. Classification (GTDB taxonomy): domain Bacteria; phylum Actinomycetota; class Actinomycetes; order Sporichthyales; family Sporichthyaceae; genus JBQTKD01. The sequence goes on along the minus strand of OY969798.1, from coordinate 3,181,661 downwards.
ATGATGACCCAGTTGTTGGTCTGGTAGCTCTTGACGGCCCAGTCGTAGTGGATGTCCTTCGCGACGAACTCGTGGCTGAACCACAGGTTGATCTGTGCGTGGCGCATCTCGTCCATGGCGCCGAAGACGGCCATGTTGCGCCAGCCGCCGGTGAGACCGAAGCGCGCCATCTTGAGCTCGGCCGGGACGGCCAGGTACTCGATCTGGGTCAGCGCCGCGAAGTGGATCTTCGCGTTGGTCTTCCAGCCCTCGGACAGACCGTCGTGGATCTCCGAGCGTTGCAGGGCCGCCTTGACCGAGTAGGCGGCGGCGTCCTTCTCGCGCTGGGTCCCGACGTACTCCGCGTAGGAGTTGCGGTAGTCCTCACGCCACGTCCCCCAGACCTCGGGGTTGGAGCGGTCGGTGCCCTCGCCACCCGACATCCACACCGGGAACGCGGTCTCGTGGTCCACGTAGCTGAATTCCCAGTCGGTGAGGCGCGTGATGTCGTGCCATTCCTCGCGCTTGAGGATCGTCACGGCGATCTCCTTCACTAAGTCGATTCGTTGCGTGCAGCCTTTCTACGGGCCTACCCGGCCGGCTGCTGCGGCTCTCGCGGGCCGCAAGAGGTCGATTTTTCGTCCTGCGAGGACTAATCAACGGCGGACAAACATCCGTCATAAGCCGCTGACCTGCGTGAACATGTCCCGGACATGCCTCGAACACGTGGGTGTCCGAGAGCACTCCAGAGCGTGCGCTGGGTCACTTTCGGGGCCGTTTCGGGGTCTTGAGAGCCTTTGGGATGGCTGCTCTAGTCCTGTCAGGACAGGTCAGTATCGCGATCCGACGGGCGGCGGGACCTCGTCAAGGCGCTTCAGCTCGACGTCGGGCAGGACCAGCGCCGCGGCGGCGGCGTTCTCCAGCACCCGCTCCGGGCGTCGGGTGCCGGGGATCGGGACGATGCAGGGCGACTGCGCGAGGGTCCACGCGATCGCGACCTGCGCCGGGGTGGCGCCCAGGGTGGTCGCGACGTCGCGTACCTCGTCCACGATGCGCTGGTTCGCCGCCCGGGCCTCGTCGGCGAAGCGCGGGTTGCGGGCCCGGAAGTCCTTGGCCTCGAAGCTGGTGTGCGCGTCGATGGTGCCTGTGAGGAACCCGCGTCCCAGCGGGGAGAACGGGATGAACGCGGCACCGTTGGCCTCGCACCAGCCCAGCACGCCGTTGTCCTGGACGTCGCGGGTCCACAGGCTGAACTCCGACTGCACCGAGGCCACCGGGTGGATCGCGTGCGCGAGGGCGCACTCCTGGGCACTGGCCTCGGACAGTCCGAGGGCGCGGACCAGGCCGCGCTCGACGAGCTCGGCCATGGCGCCCCAGGTCTCCTCCAGCGGGGTGTCCGGGTCGACGCGGTGCAGTTGGAACAGTTCGACGTGCTCGACCTGCAGACGGCGCAGCGAGTCCTCGCAGGATTCCCGGATGTGGTCGGGGCGGCCGTTCTTGACGAAGTCGAAGGTGCTCGGGTCCAGGATCATCCCGACCTTCGTGGCCAGCACCGCCTCGTCGCGACGCCCCGCAAGAGCGCTGCCGACCAGCTCCTCGTTGGTGTACGGACCATAGGCCGGGGCGGTGTCGATCAGCGTGACACCGGCGTCGAGAGCGGCGTGGATGGTGGCCGCCGAGCGGTCGGAGTCCCGATCTGCAGGGTCGTAGGCCCAGGACATGCCCATGCAGCCCAACCCCACCGCACCGACCAGGGGGCCGTTGGCGCCGAGCGTGCGGGTGGGGATCGGGTTCGAGGTCATGCTCCCGTTCTACCCCGTCGCGGCGCGTTCGGGTTCAGTCGGAGTCCTCGGGTTCCAGCTCTCGGGCGCGAGCCCCTTCGAGGGGGACGTTGCGCATCGCGAGGAGGACCACGATGCCGCCGGCGATGCAGAAGGCGCTGTCCGCGACGTTGAAGACCGGCCAGTTCTTCAGGTGGAAGAAGTCGACGACATGCCCGCGCCCGACGCCCGGGTCGCGCAGCAGGCGGTCGGTGAGATTGCCCAGCGCCCCGCCGAGGACGAGCCCGAACACGAGGGCCCAGCCCACACTGCCAAGGCGGCGGGCGTTGTAGAGGATCGCTGCGACCACCCCGAGGCTGACCACGGTGAACACGATCGTCACCCCGACGCCGAGGCCGAACGCGGCCCCGGGGTTGCGGACCAGTTCGAGCTGGAAGATCGTCCCGACGATCTCGATGGGTTCGCGGTTGGCGAGCTTCTCCACCGCGATCACCTTGGTGATCAGGTCCGTGGCGTAGGCGAGGATCGCGGCGACGCCGACGATCCACAGGCACCGGCGGCGGAGCTCCGGCGGCGGCGTGGGTCGCGCCGCCTTATGTGCCCGTCCCCCGCTGAGGTCGGAGGGGTCGGTGTCCAGTTCAGCCACGCGCTAACCGTCTCATGAGTACCCCGGTGGCCTCAGCCCCGATCGGGTGCGAGGTGCGACTCGCTGCGTCGCGAACCGGTCAACGCGCGGGACCGGCCCGACGTGCCCGTCACCGCGCGAGCGCGGCTCCCACGGCGGCCTGCAGGCGCGTGTGCAGGGCAGCGTTCGCGGTGCGGTCGGTGGCGACGCGGATCAGGCGCAGACCGCCGGTCTCGGTCAGGGCGGCGGCGAGGTCGGCGCGGGTGGTGACGGTGCGCGCGGGGATGCCGGCCAGTGCCGCGTCGGCGCAGATGTCGCGGCCGTGCGGGGTGCCGAAGACCCGCTCGAAGCCGGGGACCCCGGCCTGCGGGAGCAAGGAGAAAATCCCGCCGCCGTCGTTGTCGACGACCACCAGCGTCAGGTCCGGGCACGGGTCGTCGGGCCCGAGCAGGAGGCCATTGCGGTCGTGGAAGTAGGTGAGGTCGCCGATCAGGGCCACGGCGGGGCCGCCGCCGATGCTCTGGTCGGACAGCGCGGCGCCGATGGCGGATGACACGACGCCGTCGATGCCGTTGACGCCGCGGTTGGCGAGCACCCGTAGGTCGTGGCGGGCGGGCAGGGTCGCCTCGACGTCGCGGATGGGGCGGCTGGGTCCGACGAACAGCAGGCCGTCGGGGGCGGCGACCTTGCCGATCGTGCGGGCCACGCCCAGTTCGGTCAGCGGGTCGGCGTCGACGAGGTCGTCGAGGACCTTCTCGACGAGGGTCGCGGCGTCCTGCCACCGCTGCATCCACGGGCCGGCCGGGGCGGGCGCGGACACCGTCGGCAGGTCGGGGAGCACCAGGTAGGCGGTGCGGGTCGGGTCGGCCCAGGCGCCGTGGGGGTCGACGACGATGTGCCGGGGGGCGCGGGCGATCCAGCGCAGCAGCGGACGGGACAGGCCCGGGTTGCCGACACTGATCACGACGTCGGGAGCCTGCGCCGCGAAGCCCTGGTCGGCCAGCAGGTACGGGTACCCGGCGACGGTCGCGGGCCCACGGCGGGCCTCACTGGTGGGCTCGGCGAGCAGCGGCCAGTTCAGCGCCTCGGCCAGGGCGTGCACGGTCTCGGGGTCGGCGACACCGTCACCGGCCACCACGACGCCGCGCTCGGGGATCTCCCCGCCGAGCAAGTCGGCGAGGTCCAGGGCCGGGGTGCCGTCGAGGTCCACCGGCTGACCCAGCCGCCAACCGGCCGCGGGCGGTCGTTGGCGGACCCGCACCCAGGGTTCGCCGTCGGCGCGGCCCTCGAGGGCTTCGGGCCAGGTCGGGCCGTCGTCGCCGTCGTCGGGGATGAGCGGGTCGCGGAAGGCGAGGTTGAGGTGCACGGGGCCGTCGCAGGCGGCGGCCACCGCGCGTCCGATCAGGGAGCGCCAGTACGCGACCTGGCCGGGGATGGGTTCGGGGGCGCCGACCTCCGCAAACAGCCGCACGGCGCGGCCGAACAGGCCGAGCTGGTCGACGGTCTGGCTCGATCCGGTGCCGCGGAGCTCCGGGGGGCGGTCGGCGGTGAGCAGGAGCAGCGGGACGTTGCCGAGGTCGGCCTCGAGCACCGCGGGGTGCAGGTTCGCGACGGCGGTCCCGGAGGTGCAGATCACGGCGGCGGGGTTGCCGGAGGCACGGGCCAGGCCGATCGCGAGAAAGCCGGCGGATCGTTCGTCGAGGCGCACGTGCAACCGGATGCCCGGCTCGGCGAGCAGGGCGAGGGCCAGTGGCGCGGATCGTGACCCGGGGGCCAGAACGGCCTCGGTCACGCCGCAGCGACGCAGTTCGTCGACGACCACGCGGGCGAGCGCGGTGGACGGGTTCAGGGCGTTGCCTCCGCTTCGGATGCCATCGCCCTTGCGACGGCGGCCTGCCGGTCGTGCCAATGCACCGTCACATCGTCGTCGGCGCTGACCTGGCGTAATGCAGCGGGGTCGGGCGAGACCGCGCGCACTGAAAGGTACCCGTCGACGGGCAGGAGCGGCTCGGCGACGACGTCACGCTCCAGGAGGGCGACGGTGGACAGCCCGCAGGCGTAGGGCAGGTCAGGCAGTGCGGCCGCCAGGGCGACCCCGGCCGCGATGCCGACGGAGGTCTCCAGCGCGGAGGACACCACGACCGGCAGCCCGAGCTTCTCCACCAGTTCGAGGGCGGCCCGGACCCCACCCAGCGGCGCCACCTTGATCACCGCGATGTCCGCGGCCTCCTCGCGCGCGACCCGCAGCGGGTCGGCGGCACGGCGGATGGACTCGTCCGCGGCGATCGGGACGTCGACCAGGCTCCGGACCTCCCGCAACTCCTCGACCGTCCGGCACGGCTGCTCGACGTACTCCAGCTCGACGGCCCGGTGGAGGGTGCGGATCGCGTGCGCCGCCGTGACCGGGTCGGTCCAGCCGCCGTTGGCGTCGACCCTGATGAGCCCGTCGGGCCCCAACGCGTCACGGACTGCGGCCACCCGCTCGAGGTCGTCGGCCAGGCTCTGCCCGACCTCGGCGACCTTCACCTTCACGGTGCGGCAGCCGCCGCTGCGCACGATCTGCTGGGCGCGCTCGGGGTCGCAGGCCGGGACGATCGCGTTCACGGCGACCCGGTCGCGCACCGGCGCCGGCCACCCGACGGTCGCCGCCTCGATCGCCGCAGCGAGCCACGGCCCGCACTCGAGCGCGTCGTACTCGGCGAACGGCGCGAACTCCCCCCACCCCGCCGGGCCGCGCAGCAGCATCCCCTGCCGGACGGTGAGCCCTCGAAAACGGGTGCGCAGCGGAATCGTGTAGACAACGCGCTCCAGCACTCGCTCATCCTCCCCCGCCGACGGCTCACCCGCTGACCCCGACCGGTCCAGAGGCCCGCGAACCCGCTGACAGCGCCCCATCTGCTGACTTGCCGGTGATGGCCCACGCTTCTCTGCCGCGCAGGTCGAGTTGCTTTCTTGTTGCCGAAGCGACTCAAGATTGACCCCGCCGCAACCCGATCTTTGCTGTGTAGGGCTGAAGACGATCAGTGATCACGGCGGACTTCCCGGTCCGCCCGATCCGCGCGGCGCCCCACGACCTGTCCAGTCCCCGTAGGGAGGCGTCCGACCATGCTCTTGCGTGCCCCCACGCGGTCGCACCCGACGTCGTCCGACGGGTTCACTCTCGTCGAGGTGTGTTGGACGATGGCGATCTTCGGCGTCCTTGCCGGGGTCGCCGTCACGTCCCTGCACGGGTGGACGGCAGCGGAACGGCAGCGGGCCACCGCGGCGGCGATCGAGGCTGCGTTGCGGGAGACGCAACAACGCTCGGTCACCGAGAGCCGAACGCTGTGCGTGGACTTCGATCTGTCCGCGGAAAGCTTTTCGGTGCTGCGGGGCGCCTGCGCGAGCGCGGGCCAAGTCCGCATCGAGGGGCCGGTGCGACCGGAGAAAGGCGTTGATCTGCTCTCCGCGTCGTTCACCAGCGGAGGCGGCGGGACGACGACCGGCGTCACCTTCTACCCGCGGGGTACCGCGTCGCAAGGGACCGTGAGCCTTACCCGCGCGAACAGCGACCACGTCGACCATCTGGCCGTGGACGGACTGACCGGGCGGGTCTCCCGTGGCTGAGCGACTGTTGGCGACCGCTCGACGCTTCTTCCGCCCGGCAGGCGACGGCGGTTTCGGCCTGCTGGAGATCGTGATCGCGATCGCCCTGCTCGGAATCGCGATGGCCGCCGCCGGGCCGCAGATGGTCGCTTCCATCCGGGCCACCGGGACCGCGAAGCTCGTGGCGCAGGCCAAGGGGGTCCTGCAGGGACAACTCGACGCGATGCGCACGCTGCCCTACCGGGTCGCGCCGGCGGCCGGTGATCACCGCGATCTGCTGGACACCTATTACCGCAATACCACCCCACCCATCGCGAACCCCACCTGCGGTGTCAGCGGGGCGAATCCCCCGTCTGCCGCGTCGAGTGGATACGTGGCGGCGTCCAACGCCGGGCGCTGTGCGTACGAGCTCGCCGGTGTCGCGATGTATCGCAAGGTGCTTCCGCCGGGTAGCCCGGACCTGCCTGCAGGTTTCGCCGTCGTGCTGAACACGACGTTCGTGACCGGCGAAGTGATTCCGAGGGTCGTGGCACCCGCCGCCGGCTACAACAGCCAACTGGCCGGCAAGGACTACCCGTCCAGCTCGCAGGTCGGGGTCACCGCGACCGTCCTGTACTCCGGCCTCGGCGGGTGGAAACCCGTCACGGTGTACACCCAGATCGCGTCCCGGACGGCCGCAGAGACCCGGATCAAACTGCAACGCGCGCGCCACCGCGGTCGAGATCGGCTCATCGACCACGAGCGCCGAGCGCGTTTCGCTGACGGGGGGTCAGCTCGACCTCAGCGGCTCGTTGTCCACGACCAGCCAAGCGCGAGCCAACCTGTCCGCGATCGGCGCGGGCAGCTCGGTGACCGGGCGCGCCGACGGGGCGAACCTCTCGGTGGATGCGCCGTACACGAACATCGTCAACCTCAACGCCACCGCAGGAGCGCTGGGCTCGAGCTGCTCGGGACCCTGCTGGGGTGCCACGCTGATTCCGCCCTTCGTCCTCGCGGCGGACAACGGTCTGCCTCGCGCCGGGGTACAGGGCCTGCCGAGCGTGCTCAACCCCGTGCAGACGCAGATGCCGGACAACGTCACCCGCGACGGTTTCCAGTACCGCGCGGCGAACCCGACCCTGTCCGGACTGGTCCAACCCCTGGTGTCCCTCGACGCCGTGCCGCCCGTCGGCAGCGTGCTGACGCAACCTGATCACCGGACTGCACAACTGCGCATTCAGCCTCACCGGCGCGGTCTCGCATCTGACCGGCAGCGGTTATCTCAACAGCACCGACGAGACTCGCGCCGACGAATCCGATGTCGGTGGAAGCGTGCGGTGGAGCCGCACACCGACGTGAGTCCGGCTGCTGCCGACCACCTTACGCCCCGGACGGCCTCATCCGGATCACCGCGCGTTCGGCGGCGCGCTGCACGGTGTCCGGGATCGCGCACACCCCGAGCACCACGGTGAGCTACCGCGCCGAGGTCGAGTACTGGCGCTGGGTCCCGGGCGTGGTCGTCCTCGGCATCGAGATCCTGCCGGGCCACGGGGAGTACGTGAGCGCGGGCGTGGTCACGGACGAGCACGACCGACCGATCCTCTCGCCAGTGTGTCCCTCTCGACCCCGGTGAGCACGACGCGCACCCTCGGGGACTACATCGAGTCCTGGGCCGGTCTGACGCAGGATCGCGTCACCCGGGTTGCCGCCCAGCATGTCGCCGAGGTGACGATCCCGGCGCTGGTCACCGTGCAGACCAAGGCCGTGGCCGGGTCGGACGCACCGGAGACGGCCGTGTCCGTCGCGATCGGTGCGGCGAGCTGCCGGGCCGAGGACAACCGATGACTGCCGCCCGCGACGCGGGCTTCACGATGATCGAGTTGCTGACGGCACCGCGCTGATGTCGGTCGTGGGATCCCTTCTGCTGGGGTCGGTGTTGACCACCCGGGCGGTGAGCGACGACGCCCGCCTCAACAGCGAGCTCACCGCCGATGTCCGCCGTGCCACCGAACGACTGGTCCGCGAACTTCGCCAGGCGGGCACCATCGACCAGGTCGATCTGCCGGCCACGCCCACATCGCCGACCGCGATCACGTTCTGGGCGGACTTCGACGACGACGGTGCCCGGGACCTCGACGCCGCGGACCCCGAGGTGCTGACCTACCGCTTCACCCCGGCGCAGGGCGTGCTCACCCTGACGGTCAACGACGCCGCTGGGGACCGCCGTGACCACGCCCGTTCTGGCCGACAACGTCACCGTTTTCACCCTGGACCTGCGCAGCAGCCAGTGGCAGTACGACCGCAACGCCGACGGCATCGTCGGCTGGGCCGAACTCGATCAGGCCCCCGCACCCGTCGGGAACCAGAACGGCAGCCCGGACGGGGCCGAACTCGCCCGGATCGACTCCGTGGTGATCGCCGTGTCGGTTCGACGGGACGGTCGCAGACAGGACTACCGCACGCAGGTCGACTTCCGAAATCGCCAGCCTCTCCTGATGGGTAATCAGATGGCATCGCGAGCACCCGCCCGCGCAACCAGCGACTCCGCGCGGCCGCCGACCGTGGCTCGGCCATGATCCTTACCATCTCGGTCATCGTGATGGTGACTGTCCTGGCCGGGGTGGGTACGGCGCTGGCGACCCGGGACATGCGTGGCGCGGGTCAGGCGCAGCAGGCGGGCAGCGCACTCGACGTCGCCGAAGCGGGTATCGCGCAGGCGATCTCCTACATCCGCCGGTCGGGCACGCGCAAGCTCGGCTGCTATCCAGCCACCTGCACGACCAACCCCTGGAATCCGACGACACCGGTGACGGTCAACGTGCGCGGGCGGTAGCTGGACCGGGTGGATCGCCCCGCTGTCGATCGGCAACGGGGACGCCGGGGACCGCTACGTCGTGCACTCGACCGGGCTCGCCGGCGGGCCGGCCGAGCGGACCATCGAGGTCGAGGTCACGGTCGCCCCGATCGACCTGCCGAAGGGCATCTTCGGCCGCACGATCAACCTGGGCGGCACCGTGGACCTCGAGCAGATCAGCATCTTCACGACCGGCTGTGTGTACAAGCGCGACAAGATCACCTCGCAGCATTACGCGGCCGGCCTGGACGCCGCGTACGGCGTCCCGATCGGCGTGCACTCCTCGCAGGTGATCACGGAGTCGCAGGGCAGCGGGCAGTACTGCTCGAACACCACCAGGCCGATCCACGACGGGCTGAACCTGCTCGGCATCTCCCTCAAGCCGTGCAACAGCGCCTATCCCTACGACCAGGACCGATTCGGTGGGTCGTTGACCCAGCTGCCGCTGCTGGGCGGTCTGATGTCCCTCGTGCCGTGCGCCGCCGCGAGCGCCCTGCCCGCCTACATCCCCCGCGACGTCGACCTCAACGGCACCCTCGACGTCAACGGATCATTCCTGCGCGACGACCAGGCCCTGTTCCGGACCTTCGGCATCACCCGGCCGGCGTTGACCGACGCCGCAGATCGAACAGCTGAAGATCACGGCGCAGGCGCAGGGGACCTACTACACCTCGCCCGGCGGTTGGGCCGTCCCGGACGGGGCGGCGAATCCGCACACCGTGCTGTTCTTCGACCTGCTCGTCCAATCAGACCGTCGACCTCAAGCCGCTGGACGGCTCGCTGTGGTCCCGCACCCGCATCACGAACGCCCTGAACCCGCTGTGTCTCGACGCATCGCTGGTCGATCATCGTGAAGGGTGGCAACGCCCGCCTCAACGGCAACACCCAACTCGCCGCGTCGCTCTACCTGTCGGGCGCCGGCCCCGGTGGGCAAATCTTCAAGGCCAACGGCACCGCCGACCACATCGGCATGCTCTACGCGGACACCCTCGACATGACCGGCAACCTCAATGTCTCGCTCGACGCTTGTTTCGTCGCGAACCCGCCGCCGTCGCTGTTCGACGTGAACCCGGGGACCTACCGGGAGTTGGATCGCTAGGACAGGATCCCTCGGCCTTGAGCACCCATCGGGACAATCCGAACGTCCTTCCCGAAGGGCTTCCGCCGGCCGGCGTCGAGTTGGGGCAGGATGCCCGACGTGAAGCGTTTGGTGATCTGTTGCGACGGGACGCTGGAACACCCCGCGCGGGTGGCACGGATGCCACCAACATCTGGAAGTTGCGACGGGCGGTCGCCCCGACCGGCGCCGACGGCGTCGAGCAGCGCGCGTACTACCAGGCCGGCGTGGGCACGAACCGGCGCTCGAGACTGCGCGGCGGCCTGTTCGGGAGGGACCTGTCGGACAATGTCCGTGAGGCCTACCGCTGGATCGTGGAGAACTACGAGGCCGGCGATCGCGCTGTTCCTGTTCGGCTTCAGCCGCGGCGCGTACACCGCGCGCAGCGTGGCCGGGATGATCCGCAACGTCGGGGTGCTGCGGCCCGAGGAGGTCGGGCGCATCGGCTCGGCCTTCCGGCTCTACCGCAACCGTGAGCCGGGCGCGCACCCCAACGGTGAGCAGGCCCAGGCCTTCCGCCGTGCACATTCCGTGGAGAGCCGCATCGCGTTCCTCGGGGTCTTCGACACCGTTGGCGCTCTCGGTGTCCCGATCGTGGCGTTCCCGGTACTCGGCGGCTTCGCCCGGCTGCGCTGGGGGTTCCACGACGTGCAACTGTCCAGCAGCGTCGACGTGGCGGTGCAGGCGTTGGCGATCGACGAGCGCCGCGCCGCTTTCAAGCCGACGCTGTGGGCCAAGCCCGTGCACCCGGGCAACCGGGTGCTCGAACAGGTCTGGTTCGCCGGAGTGCACTCCAACGTCGGCGGTGGTTACGCCCAGTGCGAGCTCTCCGACCTGGCCCTGGCGTTCGTGCGGGACCGCGCCGCGCGCAGCGGCCTGCTCTTCCGCCCGGGGACCGAGCCGCCCAACGACATCTACGGCAACATCGCCGATTCCCGCTCGGGAATCTGGCGCCGACTGCCGATCGGCGTGCGCACGATCGGGCGCTTGCCGGACCCGGACGGAGTCGGCGGTTACGGCGGCGCCGACCCCAGTCAATCGCTGCACGCCAGTGTCGGTGCCAGACGCGACTGGCAGCCCAGCTACGCTCCGACGAACCTCACGAAGTATCTGACGAGCCCTCAGGAGTAGCGCAATGGTGTCCGACATCTTCGATCCGGACGCCTGGCGCGAGGTCGAGGGCTTCGACTTCACCGACATCACCTACCACCGGGCCCTCACCCAGGGCACCGTGCGGATCGCGTTCAACCGGCCCGAGGTGCGCAACGCCTTCCGCCCGGGAACCGTCGACGAGCTGTACCGGGCCCTGGACCACGCGCGCATGACCTCCGACGTCGGCTGCGTGCTGCTCACCGGAAACGGTCCCTCCCCGCGCGACGGCGTGTGGTCCTTCTGCTCCGGTGGGGATCAGCGCATCCGCGGGCGGACCGGTTACCAGTACGCCACCGGCGAGACCGCCGACACGATCGACCCGGCCCAGTCGGGCCGGCTGCACATCCTCGAGGTGCAGCGCCTCATCCGGTTCATGCCGAAGATCGTCATCTCGGTCATCCCCGGCTGGGCGGCGGGCGGCGGGCACTCGCTGTACGTGGTCAGCGACCTCGCCCTGGCCTCGGCCGAGCACGCCCGGTTCAAGCAGACCGACGCCGACGTCGGCAGCTTCGACGGCGGCTTCGGCTCGGCGTACCTCGCGCGGCAGGTTGGGCAGAAGTTCGCCCGGGAGATCTTCTTCCTCGGGCAGGAGTACTCCGCCGAGGACGGCTACCGGATGGGCGCGGTCAACAAGGTCGTCCCGCACGCTGAGCTGGAGGCCGAGGCGCTGCGCTGGGGCGCGATCATCAACAGCAAGAGCCCGACCGCGCAACGGATGCTGAAGTACTCCTTCAACCTCATCGACGACGGACTCGTCGGTCAGCAGTTGTTCGCCGGCGAGAGCACCCGCCTGGCCTACATGACCGACGAAGCCGTCGAGGGCCGCGACTCGTTCCTGGAGAAGCGCGAACCCGACTGGTCCCCGTTCCCCTGGTACTTCTGAGCCGGGGTATCTCCCGGTTGCTCATGCATGACCAACCAGCCGGACAAACCCGGACATTCCGGGTGGGAATTGCGTCCGTTGCTCATGCATGAGCAACGGAGAACATGATCTGACGGAGGGTCAGCGCGCGGTGGCGCGCTTGTACTTCCGGGCGCCCCAGGGGTTCTGGTAGGCCCAGCAGGCCGCGGCGACGGCGCCGCGGCGGTGCAGCCAGAACCTGTCGGGCGCCTTGCGCGGTTCGGTGCGGAGGACCGGAACATCGGCGACAACGACCCCCGGACCCTGCTCCCGGTGCCGCGCGGCGAGCACCTGACCGGTGGCGTCGGCGATGACGGCACCGCCCTGGAAGTGCCCGCGGTAGGGGATCCCGCCGGGCGGCCAGGGGCATTCGACGGTCCCGGAGTGCGCGCCGTGCACCACGGGCGCCCCCACGAACGGGCCGAACTCCGAGATGGCCGACAGGGCCTGCCGGGAATTGTTCGCCTCCCACCGCCGGGTCAGCGCCTTCGGCGGCCAGGGCGGGATGCTCCACCAGCCCGACCCACCCATCACCAGATCCACGCGCCCGGCCAACCGGTGCACGGTCTGCGTGCGCATCAGCTCCCAGCACATCGCGACGCCGACGGTCATCCCCGCGGCCTCGATGCGTCCGGGATCGGTGCCGCCGACGTAGAGCAGGTTCTCCCACATCGTGGGCAGGTCCTTGTCGTGGCGCCCGATCACGGTGCCGTCCGGGCCGGCGAGCAGGTACGCGTTGCGCACGTGCCCGTCGGCGTCGCGCAGCAACGTCGATCCGCCGACGTGCACCCCGTGCCGCGCCGCGGCCTCGCACAACATCTTCGTCGGGGCGCCGTCGATCCCCGGCGCGATCTCCCGCAGCCGCGGCAGATTGGCCACGCCGGTGGAGAAGAACTCGGGAAGCGCGACCCACTGCGCACCGTCGGCGACGGCCTGATCCACGAGGTCCGCGCACCGCTCCAGGTTGGTGTCGATGTCGCCGAGCTCGGCCTCGAGCTGCACGGCTCCCGCACGAATGATCTGAGTCTCTGACACGCCTCCGCACGCTACTCCGCCGGCGGTCTACGGTGGCGGCGATGAGCACGCGCGAATTGCGTCCGGTCGTCGTCGCCCCCGGGACCGCGGACCTCCCCGGACTGGCCGAGGCCCTCGACGGCACCGGGCCCGCGCTGCTGCCACTGCCGCCCGGCCCCGAGGGCGAACATCTCGCCGCGACCCTGCTGCCGTTGGCCGCCGACGGCGTGCCCGCAGACACCGCCGTCGTGGTCGCGACCTCCGGATCCACCGGGCACCCGAAGGGCGTGCGGTTGTCCGCGAAGGCGATGGCGGCCGGCGCGGACCTGACCCACGATCACCTCGGCGGGCCGGGCCAGTGGTTGCTCGCGATGTCGGCGGTCCGCGTCGCCGGACTGATGACCGTCGTCCGGTCCCGGCGGGCCGGCGTCGAGCCCGTCGTCCTGGACAGCAGCGGCGGCTTCGACCCGGAACGCTTCGCCGCCGCGGCCGCCGCGATGGACCCGACGACCCGGTGCTACGTCTCACTGGTGCCCACCCAGTTGATCCGGCTGATGCGCGCCGGCGTCCAGCTCGACAGCTTCGACGCCATCCTGCTCGGCGGCGGCCCGATCCCCGAGGGCCTGGCGAGCAAGGCCGTCGCCGCCGGCGCGCGCGTGATCCGCACCTACGGGCTGACCGAGACCTGCGGCGGCTGCGTGTACGAAGGACTGCCGCTGCCCGGGGTGCGGCTGATGATCGGGGTCGGGGGGCTGATCCGCATCACCGGCCCGGTCCTGGCCCGCGGGTACCTCGGGGCGACCGCCCCGGTCACCGGTCCCCCAGCGGGGGCCCCCGGCTTCACCGGGGCATGGTTCACCACCTCCGACCTCGGGAACATCGACTCCGGCGGGGTGCTGCACGTCCACGGACGGGCCGACGACGTCATCGTCACCGGCGGCGTCAACGTCCCCGCGCAGGCCGTCGAGTCGGTGCTCGCCGGGCACTCGTCGGTGGCCGACGTCGTGGTCGTCGGCGCGGCGGATCCCGAGTGGGGGCAGCGGGTGGTCGCAGTGCTCGTCGCGGGCGACAGCACCCCCGATCCGGAGACGTTGAAGGCCCTGGTGGCCAAGCGCCTGGGTGCGGCGCACGCACCGAAGCAGTTCCTCGTGCTCGCCGAACTCCCTCGGTTGCCGGCCGGAAAGGTCGACCGCGCCGCGGTGCGTGCCCTGCTCACCAACCGGTGACGCGGGCCGGCAGGGTGAGGCGATGAGCGCACCGATCCTCCGCCGCACCCTTCCGGCCTGCCTCGCGGTCGTCCTCGCGCTCGCGGCGCGCGGGGGCGGAGATTCGGCGCCGGACAGCGCCGTCACCGGCGAGACACCTGCTCCGTCGAGCACCGCGGCACCCACGGCGTCGCCCCCTTCGGCCAAGCCGACGGCGACAGCGCAGACCGCGGCCGTCGTCTACACGAACTCGAGCGGGCTGTGGGCGGCCGGCCTCGGCGGCTCCGCGCCGCGCAAGCTCGACGACCACCAGAAGTTCGACGGCCTGACGGTCTCCCCGGACGGTCGCACGGTGGCCTGCAACCCCAAGGAGGCCGGCCTGTACGTGGTCGGCATCGACGGCAGCGGCAAACGACTGGTCGACAAGGACGCCCTCGGGGATCCGCTGTTCTCCCCCGACGGCCGGACCATCGCCACGATCGGGTCCGACGGTCCCGGCCTTAACGTGTTCGTCATCAACATCGACGGCACCGGTCGTCAACGGTTGAGCGACAAGGGTCAGTTCGTCGCGCAGATCCATCCCAGCGGGGACTACGTCCTCCTCGCGGGAGTGAAGGACGCGACGAAGGGCCTGCTCGGCGGCGCAGCCCTGGACACCGTCCCGATCGGAGGTGGCCCCCTGACACGTATCTACAGCAGCGACGGAAGCGTGCACGGAATGTCCTGGTCCCCGGACGGCCGTCGCCTCGCGTTGTCGCTCGAGGCGGAACTCAGCCTCGACGTCAAGACTGACCTGTATGCGATGAACGCCGACGGCACGAAGCTCCGCCGACTGACCAGGACCGGCGACGTCTTCTGGCCGAGTTGGTCCCCGAACGGCAAGCAGATCGCCTTCAGCCGAAGCAAACAGGGCGTCTGGCTGGTCGGTGCCGACGGGTCAGGTCTGCGCCGCGTGAGCGCGAGCGGGACCACGCCCCTGTTCATGCCGGACGGTCGGATCGCATTCGTCGATCCCCGCTCCGGTGTGCGGGTGGTCCGCGCCGACGGCTCGGGCGCGAAGACCTACGGCAAGGGCTTGGTCGAGTACTTCGCGCTCGCGTCGAAGACGGGCTGACCGGTGCTCGGGCGCCGCATGGTGGTCTGCCTCGCCGCAGCGCTCGTTCTTACCGGCTGCGGTGGTGGCGACGTCGACCCGCCCGCGGACGTCGCCCTCGGTGACACACCCGCCGCGACCACTTCCGCGACACCCACGGCGACCCCGACGGCGACGCGGGTCACCCCGGTGCGGAAAAGCGCGACGCCCTCGTCCGTGCCCACCCCGAAGGCGATGTCGGTAGGTCCCGTCCGCCTCGTCTACGCCTCGTCGACCGGCCTGTGGTCGGTCGGACTCGACGGCTCGAAGCCCCGACGCCTGAGCAAGCAGACCTCGTTCGGCGACCTGGCCGTCTCGCCGGACGGGCGTCGGATCGCCTGGCTGGACAAGGGTCTCTGGGTCGCCGACATCGACGCGAGCGGGCGCAAGCGCATCGACGCGAAGGCCGTGGGCGACCCCACCTTCTCGCCGGACAGCCGCTCCGTCGCGATGACTCGGGAGTCGGGCGAGGGGATCGACGCCTACGTGATCAACGTCGACGGGACCGGCCTGCGCCGAGTCACCACGAGCACCTTCCACTACCTCATCGCTTTCCACCCGGACGGACGTCACGTGCTGGCAGGCCAGGGGCGCAGCGTCGATCTCGTCCCCGTCGCCGGCGGCGAACCCGAGCGACTGTTCACGAGCAGGGCCGTCATCTTCGGAGCCGCCGTCTCGCCGAAGGGCAGCCTGCTCTGCCGGCTCGAGGTCACCGACCCCGAGTTCCCCTTCGCCTCCCGGGGCGACCTGTTCCTCATCGGTTCCGACGGCACGCAACGCCGAGTCACCCGGGACAGAGACGTGACCGACGCGTCCTGGTCCCCGGAGGGCGCTCGCATCGTCTTCGATCGCAGCGAATACCACGACCCCCGACACTCAGGCATCTGGACCATGGATGCCGACGGTACGAACCTGCGTCAGCTCTCCGACCAGGGATCCCTTGCCCGCTTCTCCTCCGACGGCCGGCAGATCGCCTACACCGACGGGTCGGACCTCTACCTGATGCGCGCCGACGGCTCCGGGGCGCGACGCATCTCCACCGGCACGGTCGAGGAGTACACCTTCACCCGCGCCCCGCGCTGAACCTGCCTCCCGCACGGCAGAGCCCCATCTTCGGGCGGCGGTGCGCCGCTCCGCCCCCAGCCGTAGCGGCCGACAGGCGCCCGAAGATGCGCCCGAGACGGGGAGGCGCAGGGTGCGGCGGCGGTGCTGGGAGACTGCGGGCGTGGCGACCGTCGAGCAGTGGATTCAGGGAGCACGACCCAAGACACTGCCCGCGGCGCTGGCACCGGTAGCGGTCGGTACCGGTGCGGCGATCGAGGCCGACGGGGCCGTGTGGTGGAAGGCGCTCCTCGCGCTCGTCGTCTCCCTCGCCCTGCAGGTCGGGGTCAACTACGCCAACGACTACTCCGACGGCATCCGCGGCACCGACGAGGTACGGGTCGGTCCGCTGCGCCTGGTCGGGTCGAAGGTCGCGACCCCGAAGTCCGTGCGCAACGCGGCCTTCATCGCGTTCGGCGTCGCCGGGATCGCGGGTCTGATCCTGGCGGCGACGAGTTCGTGGTGGCTGCTGCTCGTCGGCGCCGCCGCGATCGCCGCGGCCTGGGGCTACACCGGCGGCGCGCTCCCCTACGGCTACCGGGCGCTGGGTGAGCTGTCGGTGTTCGTGTTCTTCGGCCTGGTCGCGACGCTCGGGACGACGTTCGTCCAGCTCGAGGACCTGACCGTCCTGGCTGTCATCGCGTCGATCCCCGTCGGCATGCTGGCCTGCGCGCTGCTCGTCGTGAACAACCTGCGCGACGCCCCGCAGGACGCGAAGGTCGGCAAGAAGACGCTCGCCGTGATCCTGGGCGACACCAGCACCCGCGAACTGTTCGTCCTGCTGGTGCTCGGACCGTTCGTGTTCGCGTTGCTCATGGCACCACTGCACCCGGCCGCGGCGCTGGCGCTGCTGGCCCTGCCACTGGCAACGGCCCCGATCCGCGCGGTGCGCGGCGGGGCCGTCGGCAGAGATCTGATCCCGGTGCTGGTCGGCACCGGGCGGGCGCAGTTGGGCTACGGACTACTCCTGGCCGGGGCCCTCGCCCTGTCCTTCTGAACTGTCGGCCGCGGGGTCCTCGGTCTCGGACTGCACCGTCGGCGCCTTGCCGACCGAACGCGGCGAGACACGACGCTCGCCCTCGCTCTGGCCGTGCGCGTAGCGGTCGGTGCTGGTCTCCGGACCGTCGTCGGCGGCCGGGTTCGCTTCCGGGTCGGCCGGGTCGACGCTGACCGCGGGCTGGTCCGGGGCGGGCTGCGGCTGGGTCGGCGTCGTCGGGGCGTCCGGAGCCTTGGGCGCCTTCGGCGTCTTCGGGGTCTTGGGTGCCTCCGGAGCCTCGGGCGCGGCCGGGGTCTCGCCCTTGTCGATCAGGGTCTTGCCGCCCCGCTCGGTCTTGGGTGCGGCCTTCTTCTCCGACTTCTGACGGTCGGAGCGGTCGTCACGCTCGGAGCGCTGCGGCTTCGCGGGCTTCTCCGGTCGCGTCGGCTTCGCCGGTGCGAGCGGAGAAGACACCACCTTCGGGGCCTTGGTCCGCACGGTGCGGTCCGGCGCCGCGGGCTTCTCGGCCGGAGCCGACGGTGCCTGCCGCGTCGGGGCGGGGGCCTGCGGTGCCTGCGGCGCGGCGACGGGCGCCTCGCTCGAGGGCAGGGCAGCCGGCGCCTCGGGCACTCGGGGACCCTCGAACTGCAGCGACTCCGAGGGGGCCTGCGAGCCCGGCATCGTGGTCCGGTCGTCGGTCTCCGTAGAGACCTCCGGGCCGGTCAGGTCGGTGACGTCGGACGGGAGCAAGCCGTCGTCCCAGGCCGCGGACGAGTCGTCGGCGGCGAGACCGGCAGCGGCCGGGTCGCTCATCGCGGACCTGTCGGCCGCGGCCAACGCCCGCTGGGTGGCGTACTCGCCGGCCGCGGAGTTGAAGCCCGCGTCAGGGTCGCTCGGGTTCATCATCGAGACGATCGTGAAAGCCGGCACCGTGGCGCCGATGATGATGGCGGCCACCGCCAGCGCGGTCCGCTGCGACGGGGTCATCGGTTCGCGACGGTCCCGGAAACGCGCCTTGGGCGCCGACGCGGCGGGTGCGTACCCGTGCGCCTCGTAGTAGTCCGGTTCCCGGGCCTCGAAGCGATCGCCCCGGAAGCCGAACTTGTCCGGCCGCATGCCCATCTCACGCCGGCGACGCAAGTCGCGCAGCGACCCACCCACCGCCTGAGCCCACAATGACAACTCGTGCATCATCCGCGAGTTCGAACCGTTCCGCCCCACGACGTCCCCCAGAAAGCTGCGTCGGCAATTCGACTGCAGACCTCACGCTAGAGCGACATGTTTCTCAGCGCAGCCGAGATGGACGAAATTGCGCCGATCGGGCGAAAGGGCGTTTCGGGACGGATCGCGCGCTCACGAGCGCGGCTCACCGCGGCCGGGAGTGGCCTTTCCGGGCTGTTCCGATTCCTCCTGCGGGACCGAGCCCGCGCCCTGCGCCTCGGCGGCGTCCAGGGCCGCGTCCTCGGCCGCGGCACCCGCGTCCAAGCGTGAACCGAGCCCGGCCACCGACCGCGCCATCGCCTCTCGGGGTCCGGCCAGCAGCACGTAACTCAGTGCCGAGGAGACCACCGTCGCCACCACAAGTGCGAGGAAGAACGAGACGTTTCGCAACAAAGCGACGGACAACGCGAGGGTCGCCAGAAACAGACCCAAACGGCGCAACGTGTAGGAAGCTGCGGGCGGAATCTGCACACGCCCAGTACAACATGCGATCCCTCCCCAATCCCATTCCGCCCCAGGGCGCACACAGGGGGCGCGGGAACTTCTTGTCGAAAGGCCACGACCTTCGCGAGCGTGCCCTCGGCGACGTTTTGCGCAGTACCCTGAAGCTGACAAGTTCGGTCCGGAACGAGGTTGCATGCCCGCGTCCCTGCTGCTGCTCATGATCGTCTTGATGGTCTGGGCCCTGGTCGAGGTGGCCCAGGCGGACCGCAATCGGGTGCGCCTGCTCTCCAAGCCGGTGTGGATCGTGCTGATCGTGCTGCTGTCCCCCGTCGCCGCCCTGGCGTGGTTCTTCTTCGGTCGCCCCGCGAAGGACGGCATGCCCGTCGGCGCCCGTCCCCCGGCCCGTCCGGCCCCGTGGGCCGCCCGCGCACCGCAGGTCGACCGCCCCGCCCCGGACGACGACCCGGAGTTCCTGGCGAGCCTGAAGCGTCAGGCCGACCGGGATCGCCGCGCCCGGGAGATGGAGCAAGGTCGCGACGCGGCCAACGAACCCGACGTCGACCCCGACCGCCGCGACTGACCGCCCGGCCCGAGCGGGCCGTGATCATCGGCACGCGCGCCGGGCCCGTCCGGCTCGGGCCCCAGGCATGTCAGCCCCACCAGCAGCCTGTCGGCCGGTACTCAGGCTGACATGTGGCTGTAGGGGACGACGTCCCTCAGGATTTGTGGCCCGCGAAATCAGCGGCGGGACGGGTCAGACGCCGGCGTAGCTGTGCAGGCCGGTGACGAGCAGGTTGATCACGAAGTAGTTGAACAGGAACGTCGAGAAGCCCAGCAGGGCGACCGTCGCGGCCCGACGTCCCTTCCACCCGGCCGTGGCGCGGGCGTGCAGGTAGGCCGCGTAGACGACCCAGGTGATGAAGGCCCAGGTCTCCTTGGGGTCCCAGCCCCAGTACCGACCCCAGGCGTTCTCGGCCCAGATGGCGCCGGCGATGACCGCGAAGGTCCACAACGGGAACACGAAGGCGTGGACCTGGTAGGCGAGACGGTCCAGCTTCGTCGACATCGGGAGGCGGGCGGTGAGCCGGTTGGCCTGGCCCGTCCGCTCGGCGCGCTCGGCCGCCAGGTACAGCAGGCTGATCGCGGCGCCGACGGTGAAGATGCCGCCGGAGGTCGCGGCGGCGATCACGTGGATCACGAGCCAGTAGGACTGCAGCGCGGGCTGCAGTTGGGCGGCGTCGGTGTAGAGCACCAGCACGGCGACGCCGAGGGTCAGCAGCGCCGGACCGACGACGAAGACGCCGAGCCAACGGATGTCGTAGCGCCGGGTCAGGGCGAGGAACACGCCGACGCCGGCCAGCGCAGCCGTCGAGGAGAACTCGTACATGTTTCCCCACGGCACCCGGTCGGCGGCAAACCCGCGGGCCAGCAACGAGCCGACGTGCAGCACGAACGCCAACCAGGTCAGCGACAGCCCGATCCGGCCCACGCGCTCGGCCTTGCCGCCCGCGCCGGGATCGACCGGGACCGCTGCCGTCGCCTCGACGGAGCGGTCAGCTCCGGGAGCACCCGCGCCCACGGCGGCCAGCTCGCGCACCGCTGGTGCGGCCGGCTCCACCTTGGCGACCCGGGGACCGAAGGCCCACTCGGCCAGCAGCGCGACCATGGCAAGCGTGTAGACGCCCATCGCGAACCAGATCAGCCGGTCACTGGCCATGGCCAGGTCGGGGTCAACCACCATTACTCCTGTCGCCCGGCTGCGCGGGTTGCCCCAGCGTCTCGCAGATCGCCTCTCGAACCCGTTCGACGTCGGTCGCCAGGTCTGCCCCGTCGCTGCGCGCGAGCGCACCGACGTCGACAACGGTACGCCCGTTCTCATCGGCGATTGCACGCACCCAGAGCCGACGTGGGCGAACGAACAGTGATCCCAGTAACCCCAGGATCGCCGCGATGCCACCGGCCAGGGCGAGGCCGCGGCCCGGGGAGTCGACGATCTGCAGGACGACCCATTCCTTGTAGCCGTCGAAGGTCAGGCTGCCGAGCCCGTCGGGCAGGGTCATGCTGTCCCCAAGCTTCATGTTGGCCGTCATCGGGCGCTCGTCCTCGCCGGCGCCGATCTTGTACTGGGTCATCTTGGCGGTGTCCAACCGGTACACCGACTGCGGAAAACCCTGATCCAGTCCGAGGTCCCCGGACCAGGCGTTCATCACCAGGCGCGGGTTCAGCGGAGCCGGGAAGCTGGAGAACGGACCGAGCTCGAGGTCGAGGGCGGCGCTGGGCAGGAAGAAGCCTTGGAAGCCGATCTGGGTCGGCTTCGCGTCGGGGACCTTGATCACCCCGCGCGAGGTGAGCCCGACCGGGTCGACGGGCAGGAACGGCACCGCGCCGGAGAACACGACTTCGCCCGCACCGTCCCGCACGGTCACCACGGGGGCGTAGCCGTGCGGGCCGAGGAAGAGCTTGCCGCCCGCGATGTGCAGCGGGTGGTTGACGCGGATGTCCTTGCGCTGGGCGGGCTTGCCGGGGGCGGAGACGTAGTCGACGGTCGCCTTGAAGTCCCGGGGGGCCCCGCGCGCCGGGCCGTCGACCTCGTACCGGGCATTGAAGTCGGTCAACGTGAAGGAGAACGGCGGCAGGTCGTCGAGGTCGAAGCGGCCGCCGGTGCGCAGGTTGTCGTACTGGGTCACCGTGTTGGCGAACCCCGCGCCCTCCACGACCAGCGTGGTGCCCTTGAAGCCGTACAGATGGCCGTAGCCGACGCCGATCAGCACGGCCACCAGCGACATGTGGAACAACAGGTTGCCGGTGTCGCGCAGATAACCGCGCTCGGCCGCGAGGCTCGACCCGTCCGATGCGCGGCGCAGCCGGAACCGCCTGCTGCGTAGGGACTTCTCGGCCGCGTCGAGTACGTCCTTCGGGGAGGCGTCGAGGACCAGCCGGGTGTGTTCGGGCAGTCGGGACAGGTGCCGCGGGGCCGCCGGCGGCTTGGAGCGGATCGCCTGCAGGTACACCTTCGAGCGCGGGACCAGGCAGCCGACGAGGGAGATCATCAGCAGCAGGTAGATGGCGGAGAACCAGGGCGAGGAGAAGACCTCGAACATCCCGAAGCGGTCGTACCACGCCGAGAGCGTCGGGTAGCGCTGGCGGAACAGGCTGACGGCCAACGGGTCGACGGGGCGTTGCGGGATCAGCGACCCGGGCACCGAGGCGACGGCGAGGGTGAACAGCAGCAGCAGCGCTGTGCGCATCGAGGTGAGCTGACGCCAGGCCCAGCGGGCGCTGCCGCGCGGCCCCAGAGGCGGCGGCACGACCGGTGGCTGCTCCGGCGGAGCGATCGTGGCCATCCTCAGATGGCCGGCTCGAAGTTGGAGGTCCAGATCCGCAACTGCACCGACAACTCCGTCCAGAGACCTGTGACCAACAGCAGGCCGAGCACGCAGAGCATGACGCCGCCGGCCCGCATGACAGCCATGTGGTGGGCCCGGACCCACCCGACAGCTCCCATGGCGCGTCGCAGTCCGACGCCGACGAGGATGAAGGGCAGGCCCAGGCCCAGGCTGTAAACGAACGTAAGGAGCGCTCCTCTCCCGGCACTCGCGGAATCGAACGCCATCGCCTGCACCGCGCCCAACGTCGGACCGATGCACGGGGTCCAGCCGACCCCGAACAGCACCCCGAGGACGGGGGCCGCGGCCAGCCCGCCGGCGGGGGCGCGGTGCATCAGACGCAGGTCCCGGCGGAACCCGGGCAGCCAGCCGAGGAAGCTCAGCCCCAGCACGATCGTGATCGCTCCGAGCACCCGGTTGATCGTCGTCTCGTGCTCCACGAGCCGGGCGCCGACGTACCCGAATGCGGCCCCGAAGGAGACGAACACCGCGGCGAAGCCGAGCACGAACAGCGTGGTGCCGGCGAGCACCCGGCCCCGCTTGGCCTCGCCGAGGTCCGCCCCGGCCAGGCCGGTGACGTAACCGACGTAGCCGGGTACCAGCGGCAGGACGCACGGGGACAGGAACGAGACCAGGCCCGCGAGCAGCGCCACCGGGATCGCCAGCAACAGCGAGCCGGTGGTGACCGTCTCGGCGAAGGAGGCCTCGGCGCCGATCACTGCCTGGACATCTCTAGGCGCCGGCTGCGGGCTTGCCCCGGAGCTTCTCCGGGACGAGGTCGATCGCGGGTTCGCTGTAGGTCAGCGACCGGATCCGGTGCCCCTCGTAGCGGATGGTCGTGACGCTGGCCAGCGAGCACTGGCGGTTGCGGGGGTCGTGCCAGAGCCGCCGACCTTCCAGCTTGCTCCGCATGATCCAGATCGGCAGTTGGTGGCTGACGCACACCACCTCGCGGCCCGGCGCGAGGGCCCGTGCGGCCCCGGCGGCGGCGATCATCCGGGTGGCGAGCTCGCTGTACTTCTCGCCCCAGGAAGGCCGGAACGGGTTGAGCAGGTAGGGCCAGTGCTGCGGGCGCCGCAGGGAACCGTCGCCTACGCCGAAGGCCTTGCCCTCGAAGTGGTTCGCGGCCTCGATCAGGCGGGGGTCGATGTCGATCTCGAGGTCGAAGGCGGCCGCGATCGGGGCGGCGGTCTCGCGGGCCCGTTCCATCGGGGAGGAGACGATCGCGCCGATGTCGTGTCCGGCGAAGCTCTCCGCGACCCGCTCGGCCATCTTCACCCCGAGGTCGGACAGGTGATAGCCGGGCAGGCGCCCGTACAGGATCCCCTCCGGGTTATGCACCTCGCCGTGGCGGACGACATGCACCAACGTGACGCTCGGTCCGAGACGTTCCGCGGGGCTCACGACTGCTCCTTCACGGCGGCGGCGGCACGAGCGGCGTGCGGCAGGGCCTCGAGGACCCGCCCGATCGCTTCCTCGTCGTGCGCCGCGGACAGGAACCAGGTCTCGTAGGCCGACGCGGGCAGGTAGACGCCGCGGGCGAGCATCTCGTGGAAGAACGCGGCGAAGCGGTCGGTGCGCTGGGTCTTCGCGTCGTCGTAGTTGTGCACCGGGGAGGCGGTGAAGAAGACCGAGAACATCGTTCCCGCGAACTGCACCCGGTGCTCGACGCCTTCGGCTGCCAGGGCCTCGGACGTGGCGACGGCGACGATCTCACCGGTCTTGGCCAGGTGGTCGTAGACGGCCGGGGTGCACCCGCGCAGTGTCGCGAGGCCGGCGGCCACCGCGACGGGATTCCCGGACAAGGTGCCCGCCTGGTAGACCGGGCCGAGCGGGGCCAGGTGGCCCATGACGTCGGCGCGACCGCCGAACGCGGCGGCGGGGAAGCCGCCGCCCATCACCTTGCCGAAGGTCATCAGGTCCGGGGCGACGCCCTCGACGCCGAACCACCCGGCGGGGCCGGCGCGGAAGCCCGTCATCACCTCGTCGGAGATGAACAGCGCGCCGTTCTCCCGGCACAACCGCGCGAGACCGAGGGTGAACCCCGGGTCCGGCGCGACGACACCCATGTTCCCGGCGGCGGCCTCGGTGATCACCGCGGCGATGCGCCCGGGGTGCGCGGCGAACGCGGCCGCGACCGCGTCGAGGTCGTTGTAGGGCAGGACGACAGTGTCGGAGGTCGCGGCGCCGGTGACCCCTGCGGCGTCGGGCAACGCGAAGGTTGCCAGGCCGGACCCGGCCGCGGCCAGCAGCGCGTCGACGTGCCCGTGGTAGTGCCCGGCGAACTTGATGACACCCGGCCGACCGGTGACGCCGCGCGCCAACCGCACCGCCGACATCGTGGCCTCGGTGCCCGAGGAGACCAGGCGGACCTGCTCGACGGGCGCGATCCGGGCGCAGATCTCCTCGGCGAGCAGCACCTCTCCCTCGGTGGGGGCGCCGTAGGACGTTCCGTTCGCGGCGGCGGCGCTGACGGCCTCGAGGACCTCGGGGTTCGCGTGCCCGAGGATCAGCGGTCCCCAGGAGCAGACGAGGTCCACGTACTCGCGCCCGTCGGCGTCACGCAGGTACGGCCCGGAGCCGCCGGCGATGAAGCGAGGGGTGCCGCCGACCGCGCCGAAGGCCCGCACCGGGGAATTCACTCCCCCCGGGGTCACCGCCCGGGCACGCGCGAACAGCGCCTCGGAGGCGGGGGCGTCGGTGGGGTACGGGGTGGGGCTCACCGGGCCATCGTCTCAAACAGCCGGGGGTGCTCCGGACGCCGCGTCCGTCCTGGACATACGAACGGACCGGCCCTCAAGCCGGTCCGAACGCGCGCCGAGAATCAGGTCAGCGCATGATGCGCACGGCGTGCGCGGCGCTGGAGCGGAAGACGGAGTCGGGCGCGGTCTTCTGGGTACCCACCAGGGAGAGGTGCAGGACCATCACGCGGTCACCGTCGCGGCCGACGGCGTACATGTGGGTCGCCTTGTCGAACTTCTTCGGCGGGCTCGTGAAGACGCCGTAGACCGTCAGGCCGTCGGCGACGCTGGTCGTGCGGTAGCGCTCCCAGCTCGCGGTGCGCGGAGCGTCGTTGTACGCCTCGATCTCGAGGTTCAGCCACTCCTTGTAGCAATTCTGCAGCCGCGTCCCGAGCTTGTCGGTGAGCTGCGTCGCCTCGGCCTCGGAGCCGGCCTGGATCAGGTACTCCTGCGCGGACACCTTCGGGGCGCTGCCGGTGTAGGCGCGGTAGGACGTCTGGTCGGCCTTGAACATGCCGTCCAGGCAGAACCCGGACGCGCTTGGGCAGCCCGGTGCGTACCGCCGAGGCCCCCCACGAGCCGAAGCGGTCGCCCTGCGGCATGGCCGTGGGAGAGATGAACTGCGGAACGGCGTCCGGCGCGCTGACCTGCTCCGGAGCGGTGTCCTGCGACGACGCCGTCGCGGGCACGCCGAGACCGGCGAGCATGGCGGCGGTGGCGCTGGAAACAGCGAGCAGGGCCATGCCGACGGCGCCGAAGCGAGAACGCGAAGCCTCCATGGACATTAATTTCCCCTCTATTGCCGTCCCCCGTGCCACTTTCGACGCAACGGGACCCCGAATCGGTTGCGTCCGATCCCAAATTTCTCGAAATGCCCGATTCGCGCCTTCACCCGATCGGCCCATCGCGGACGTGGCCGGCACTCCGCTTGGACATCAGTAGGGTTTGCGCCGTGGCGATGCTCCTGGGGATTGTGCTCGTCCTGTTCGGCTCCTTCCTCGCGATCATCGGTCTTCTCGGCGCCATCGGGTCGGGGCTGCAACTGAAGTTGCTGCCGGGGCGCGAGCTCATGGAGCTCGCCGCGCTGCCCGAGGCGAAGCGCCGCGAGGGCCAGCGGATCGTCGTCCGCGGCGCCGTCGCCGCCGGGCCTGGCGGGACGGTCACCGCGCCGCTGTCCGGGCTGGAGTGCGTCTGGTACCTCACGACGCAGACCGCCGACGACGGCAAGCGCGTGGCGACGATCGAGCGGTACTCCCCCGGCCCGTTCGCGCTGCAGGGCGCCGACGGGGCGAGCGCACTGATCGGGCCGCAGTGCCCGGCGCTCGAGCAGATCGCACCGGTCTACCGGGAGACCCGCACCGAGTCGCACCCGTGGTTCGACGAGGCCCCGGACCTCCCCGGCGAGATCTCGGTGTACGAGTTCGTGCTCACCGGCGGCGAGGACCTGCTGGCCGCCGGGCGGTTGAACCTGACCGAGGGCGCACCGCCGAGCCTGGAGGGGCCGGTGACGCTGTCCGCGAGCGGCGACGCGGCGGCCCTCGGCGACCCGGTCCGCACGGTCTGGCGGCGTGACCTGCGATTGGCGGTGATCGGGGTGGTAGTGATCACTA
This sequence comes from uncultured Actinomycetota bacterium, assembly GCA_963703165.1. GTDB lineage: Bacteria > Actinomycetota > Actinomycetes > Sporichthyales > Sporichthyaceae > JBQTKD01. The sequence continues at coordinate 3,154,858 of OY969798.1, read as the reverse complement.
TCGGCTCGCTGATCATCGCGGTGGCACCCAAGGGCGCGAACGAGAACTACCCGCGCGCGAGCGTCGGGCAGGTCAGCTCAGTCGACGGGCCCATTCCTGCGCCCAGTAGGTAAGCACGAAGTCCGCCCCGGCCCGGCGGATGCTGACCAATGACTCCTCGATCGCGCGGTCCCGGTCGATCAGGCCGGCCTGCGCGGCGGCGGTGATCATCGAGTACTCCCCGGACACCTGGTACGCGGCGACCGGCACCGCGACGGCGTCGCGGACCTGACGCAGCACGTCGAGGTAGCCCAGGGCTGGTTTCACCATGACGATGTCCGCGCCCTCGGCGACGTCGAGCAGCGCCTCCCGGACGCCCTCCCGGGCGTTGGCCGGGTCCTGCTGGTAACCCTTGCGGTCGCCCTCCAGGCTGGACTGCACGGCGTCGCGGAACGGGCCGTAGAAGGCCGAGGCGTACTTGGCGGCGTAGGCCAGCAAGGCGACGTCCTGATGCCCCGCAGCGTCCAGGATCCGTCTTACGTAAGCGATCTGACCGTCCATCATCCCGGAGGCACCCAGCACATGAGCGCCGACGGCGGCCTGCGCGAGGGCCATCTGCGCGTACCGCTCCAGGGTGGCGTCGTTGTCCACGGAGCCGTCGGCGGCTAGCACGCCACAGTGCCCGTGGTCGGTGAACTCGTCCAGGCACAGGTCGGTCATCAGTACCGTGGCATCCCCGACCTCGGAGCTGAGTTCACGAACCGCGACGTTCAGTACGCCGTCGGGGTCGTCGGCCCCTGACCCGCGGGCGTCCTTGCTCGTCGGGACCCCGAAGAGCATCAGCCCCCCGACGCCGGACTCCACCGCCTCGACCGCCGCCTTGCGCAGCGAATCCATCGAGTGCTGCATGACCCCGGGCATCGAGGCGATCGGAGTCGCCTCGTCGAGACCCTCGCGGACGAACATCGGCAGCACCAGGTGTCGCGGCCCGAGCGACACCTCCGCCGTCAGCCGACGCAGCGCAGCCGTGCGCCGCAACCGCCGCGGACGCACCGTCGGAAACTCACCGCTCATAAGCGCACCCTAGCCGGCCACAACCACTGCGCACGACGTGCGTAGTGGTTGTAGCGAACCGGGACAAACCGGACATTCGACGACCACGACGCACGACGTGCGTAATGGTCGTGACTGCCTGTCAGTCGTTGTGGTTCCACAAACCGGGACAAATCACCCAGATTCACAACCCCTGCGCACGTCGTGCGCAAGGGTTGTGACCGGTCTACCTCCGGCGGCGGACGGCGGTGCGCTTCTCCGACGGGCGCAGGGCGGGCTCGCCGAGCGCGGCGGCGTCGGCCTGACGGGCGGCACCGAAGACGGCCAGGGCGTCGGCGAGCTCGCGGGCCGACGGGGTCTCTGCCAGGACGTCCACGCGCAGGCCGTGCTCCTGGGCGGTGGCCGCGGTGGCCGGGCCGATGCAGGCGATGATCGTGCCCGCGTGCGGCTTGCCGGCGATCCCGACCAGGTTGCGGACCGTCGAGGACGAGGTGAAGACGACGGCGTCGAAGCCGCCGCTCTTGATCGCCTCGCGGACCGGCGCGGGCGGCGGCGCCGCGCGCACCGTGCGGTACGCGGTGACGTCGTCCACCTCCCAGCCCAGCTCGACGAGGCCGGCCGCGAGGGTCTCGGTGGCGATGTCGGCGCGGGGCAGGAACACGCGGTTGATCGGGTCGAAGACGTCGTCGAACGGCGGCCAGTCGGCCAGCAGGCCGAGCGCGGACTGCTCTCCGGTCGGGACCAGGTCGGCCTTGATTCCCCAAGCAGCCAGGTCCGCGGCGGTCTGCTCACCGACGGCGGCGATCTTGATGCCGGAGAACGCGCGGGCGTCGAGGCCGTACTCCTCGAACTTCTCCCGGACGGCCTTCACCGCGTTGCGGGAGGTGAACGCGATCCACTCGTAGCGACCGGTCACCAGACCCTTGATCGCCCGCTCCATCTGCTGCGGGGCGCGCGGGGGCTCGACGGAGATCGTCGGGACCTCCTCGGGCACGGCACCGAAGGAACGCAGCCGGGAGACCAGCGCACCGGACTGCTCCTTGGTGCGCGGTACGAGCACCCGCCAGCCGAACAGGGGCCGGGTCTCGAACCAGGACAGCGTCGACCGGGCCTCGACGACCTCACCGACGACGGTGACCGCACTCGGGATCAGCTTGCCACCGGGCAGCGAGTCGCCGAGGTCGGCGAGACAGCCGACCACGGTGCGCTGCGCGGTGGTCGTGCCGGCCCAGGTGGTCAGCGCCGGGGTAGCCGGGTCCAGGCCCGCCTCGATCAGCTTCGCGGTGGCGGCGGAAACGAGCGCTGCGCTGGTCGTGTTGGTGATGACCAGGGTGGCGTCCTTGCTGGCCACCGAGGCCCAGTCGACCTTGCCGTCCTGCGCGTCGACCATCCGCACCTCGCGGACCGTGCGGCTGGTCAGCGGGACACCCGCGAAGGCGGGCACCGCGGTCAGCGCCGGAACCCCGGGCACCAGTTCGAACTCGGACCCGACCTTCACGCAGGCCGCGACCTCCTCGAGCAGGGCCGGGTGCAGCGACGGGTCTCCGTCGACGAGGCGGACCACGCGACGGCCGCCCTTGGCCGCAGTGCTGACGGCCTTCGCGCGGGCCGCCGGCGCCAGGGCGGTGCCTGAGGCGTCCAACGCGCCGTCCACGACCTCGACGTCGCTGCGGCAGAAGGTCAGAAACTGCTCGCGGGACTGCTCGGCCAACACGACCACGTCGGCGTCGCCGAGCAGGTCCATGGCACGCACGGTGAGCAGCCCGGGGTCACCGGGACCGGCGCCGACGAAGGCGACGGACCCGCTGGGGATCTTCGGGGCCGACGGGGTCTCCGACTTCGGCTCGGGGGCCTTGGTCGGCGCCTTCGCGCGGGTGGCCTTCGCTGCCGGGGCAGCTGCCTTCCCCGCGACGACGGGCGCGGCCTTGGCTACCGCTTCGGTCGCCCTGGGTGCAGGCTCGGGCGACGCCACGGACTTGGCTGCGGTCGACTTGCCCGTCGCGGTCCTGGGGGCGGCAGCCTTGCCGGCCGGGGCCTTTGCGGCGACGGGCTTGGCCGCGGCGGACGCCGGGGCCTGGTCGACCTGCGCCTTGCGGGTGGGGCTCATGGATGGCGCTCCGTTCCTAACTGCGGCGGTGGTCTTCGGTCGCGTCACTGCGTCAAGGCCCGTGCTCCGGTGCCTCTCTCATCAGGTCCGCCGCCCCCTCGGCAAGCATTTCGGCTGCGAGCCGTTGCGCCAGTCCGACGGCGTCGACCAGAGGGCCGCTCGTCGACAGCTTCACCGCGTGCTCGCCGTTCGGCGTCAACGCGATCGCGCGCAGGTACAGCTCTGCCTCGTACTCCTCGTCACCGGCGATGGCCTCGCCCATCGCGCCGACCGGGGCGCTGCACCCGGCCTCGAGCGCGGCGAGCAGGGCCCGTTCGGCGTCGACGACGGAACGGGTGTCCGGGTCATCGAGCTCGGCCAGCAGCTTGACCAGGTCGGCGGCGTCCGCGTGGTGGGCGGGGTCGCGGCACTCGATCGCCAGCGCACCCTGACCTGGTGCGGGCAGCATCTGGATCGGGTCGATGGCCTCGGTCATCTCGTCGAGCCGACCGAGGCGGGCCAGTCCGGCGCGGGCCAGCACCACCGCGTCGAGCTTGCCGGTGGCGACCATCGCGAGTCGGGTGTCGACATTGCCGCGGATCGGCACGACCTCGAAGTCGAAGCCCAGGGCGTGCAGCTGCGCGGCGCGGCGCGGGGAGCCGGTGCCGACCTTCGAGCCCGGCGTCAGCTCGCCGAGGGTGAGCCCACCGCGGGCCACCAGGGCATCGCGCGGGTCCTCCCGCAGCGGGACGGCCGCGATCACGAGTCCCTCGGCGGGCGCGGTCGGCAGGTCCTTGAGGGAGTGCACGGCCAGGTCGATGGTGCCCGTGAGTAGTGCATCGCGCAGCGCGCTGACGAATACTCCGGTGCCACCGATGACGTCCAGCGGCTCGGTCGAGACGTCGCCCTGCGTGCGGATCTCGACGAGCTCGACCGCCCGACCGCTGCGAGCGGTGATCGCGTCGGCGATAACGCCGGCCTGTGCCTTGGCCAGCGCGCTCGCGCGGGTGCCGAGCCGCAGCGGGGCGGTCACAGCTCCACCCCCGGCCGCGGGAAACCGAACCCGAGGGCGGCCTCGGCGGCCTCCTCGGCGGTGAGGTCGGCGCGGGTGAACGCCTCGACGGCGTTGCGGTCGAGGTCGAAGAGTTCGCGCAGCGCCGTCGCGTAGGTCTCCCCGTCCGGGCCGCCGGCGAGTTCCTTCACCCGGACCGTCGGGCCGTGCAGCAGCTTGTCGACGACGCGACGCACGGAGCGCGCGATCTCGTCCTGCGCGCGGGCGTCCAGGTCAGGGAGTCGCGAGCGCAGCCGCCCCATCTCGGCGGAGACGACGTCCTCGGCCATCGACCGCAAGGCGACGACGGTGGGCGCGACCTGCGAGGCGCGCTGACCGGCGGTGAAGGCGCCCACCTCGGAGACGACGATGCGCCGGACCGCCTCGACGTCGGCGGGGGTGCCGTCGGCCTCGGCCAGCCCGGCGAGGGCGGCCAGGTCGAACAGGGTGACGCCGGGCAACAGACCGGCATCGGGGTCGATGTCGCGCGGCATGGCCAGGTCGAGGATGACCAACGGGGCGTCCCCGGAGGTGAGCCGGCCCAGGCGCAGGTCCTCGGCGGTGAGCACCTGCCCCGTGGCGCCGGTGCAGCAGACCAGCAGGTCGACGTCGGCCAGTTCGCCGACGACCTCGTCCATGGTGACCGCGCGACCGCCGAGGGCACCGGCCAGGCGCTGCCCACGTTCCGGGGTGCGGTTGGCCACGATCAGGTCGCCGATACCGGCCCGGACCAGCGACGTCGCCGCGAGAGCGCTCATCGAGCCGGCGCCGACCACCAGCGCACGGCGGCCCTCAAGAGTGCCGAGCACTCTCGCGGCCTGGTCGAGACCGAGGCCGACCAACGAGCGACCGGCCTGGTCGATCGTGGTGCTGCTGCGGGCCAACTTGCCGACCCGCAGCGCCTGCTGGACGAGGTCGTTGAGCACCCGTCCGGCGGTGCCGAGCTCCTGCGCCTGCCCGAGGGCGCCCTTGATCTGGCCGAGGATCTGGCTCTCGCCGACGACCATCGAGTCCAACCCGCAGGCCACCGAGAACAGGTGCTGCACGGCCCGGTCCTCGTAGTGGACGTAGAGGTGCGGGCGCAGCTGCTCCAGACCGAAGGCCGTGTGCCGGCAGAGCAGCTCGGACAGATCCGCGAGGCCGCCGTGGAACTTGTCGACGTCGGCGTAGAGCTCCATGCGGTTGCACGTGGACAGCGCCGCGATCTCACGGATGTTCTCGCTCGTCGCGGCGTCGGTGAGCAGCTTGTTCAGCCCGTCGTCGCCGATGGAGACCCGCTCGAGCAGGCTCACCGGACCGGTGCGGTGCGACAGCCCCATCACCAAAACACTCATCGACGTGCCTCGTTCCTCGGCACGCCGACGAGGCACGACGCGCTCTGCTTGCTGATTCGCTCGCTGCGCAAGCTCACGTGAACGCCTCGTTCCTCGGCGTCCCCGCGAGGCACGATCGCGCTCTGCTCGCTGATTCGCTCGCTGCGCAAGCTCATGAGAGCACCGCCTCGGTCGGCAGGGGCGAGTGCTCGGACCGGCGCTGGGCGTGGCACGCGAGGATCTGCAGCTCCACCGACAGGTCGACCTTGCGGACGTCGACCTCCGGCGGCACGTTCAGCAGCACCGGGGCGAAGTTGAGGATGCTGCGGACCCCGGAGGCGACGAGCCGGTCGCAGATGCCCTGCGCGGCGAGGGCGGGGGTGGCGAGCACGCCGATGGAGACCCGGCGCGCGGTGATGATCTCCTCGAGCCGGCCGCTGTCGTCCACGGTCCGCCCGGCCACGGTGGTGCTGATGCGCGTCGGGTCGTTGTCCAGCAGGGCGACGATGCGGAAGCCGCGGGAGGAGAACCCGCCGTAATTCGCGAGCGCGCGGCCCAGCGAACCGACACCGACGATGGCCACGGCCCAGTCCTGGGTGAGGCCGAGTTCGCGGGAGATCTGGCCGAGCAGGTACTCGACGTCGTAGCCGACCCCGCGGATGCCGTAGGAGCCGAGATAGGACAGGTCCTTGCGCAACTTCGCCGAGTTGACCCCGGCCGCGGCGGCCAGCGACTCGGAGGAGACGGTCTCGATACCCCGCTCGGAACAGGCGAGCAGCGCCCGTAGATACTCAGGGAGTCGGGCGACGGTGGCGTCCGGGAGTCCCCCGCGACGCGTCGCGCGAGAGCCACGACCGATATCCACCGGCTGGGGCGGGACGGCACTCAAGCTGCCTCCGTTGGCTTCGCTGCGGACGCCAGGGTAAGCACTTGTGAACGCGGGAACAAACTCGGCGACCTGCGTCGTCTCAGCATGTGGACGCCGGTCAGGCCGTGAGCGCCGCCCGCAACCGATCTGGATCAACGCGCCAGAAGTCGTGCTGGACGCCGTCGACCAGGGTCACCGGGATCTGCTCCCACCACCGCTCGTAGAGCGCGTCGTCGGTCGTGATGTCGAGTTCTTCCCATTCGACGCTCAGTTCTGCGCACACGGCGGCGATCACGGCGCGGGCGTCCTCGCACAGATGACAGCCGGCCTTGCCCAGCAACGTGACCTTGCGTTCACTCACGAGTCCTCCACGGTCGGACGTAGGCGACCGCGGGCGACACTCCCGGCCGAGGAGTGCGGAAGTGCCTCGACGACCTCGATCCGGCGGGGCACTTTGAAGCGGCTGAGCCGGGTCGCGCACCAGGCCCGGAGCTCCTCCACGTCGGGGACCGTGCCCTGCGCGGTGACCACGAGCGCCTTCACAGCGGCACCGGTGAGTTCGTCGGCGACGGCGACCACGGCTGCCTCCTGCACGCTCGGGTGGCTGCTCAGCACATCCTCCACCTCCCCGGGGTAGACGGTGAATCCGCTGACCACGATGACGTCGGCCCGTTGGCTGACCATGAACAGGGCTCCGTCGGCGTCGGCCCAGGCCAGGTCCCCCGTACCGAACCAGCCGTCGACGTCCGGGCCGCCGTGTCCATCTGGCCAGTAACCGGAGAAAAGGTTCTTCCCGCGCACCCACACCTCGCCGGGGTCGCCCTCGTCGACCTCCCGGCCGCCGTCGAGCAGGCGCACCGCGATCCCGGGGAGGGCTTTCCCGACGGAGCCCGGCTTGGCGCCACTGATATCGGCCGCTACCACCCCGGCGGCCTCGGTGAGCCCGTAGCCCTGGCCGAGCCGCCTACCGGTGCCGGCGGCAAAGGCCGTGGCCGTCTCGGCGCGTAACGGGGCCGAGCCACTGACCAGCACCCGTAGCCCGGCGAGGCTCTCGCGAGCCTCGGGGAGGGCTGCCCAGGCGAGAAACAGGGCGGGTGGCCCGGCGACGCTGGTCACGCCGGCCGACGCGACCTGGGCGAGCAGCGCGGCTGGAGCCAGCTCTCCGGCAAGGACCATCGTCGCCCCGGCGCGCAACACCTGCCCCAGGACAGTGCTGACCCCGAAGACGCCGGAGAGCGGGAGAACCAGCAGCACCCTGTCCTCCGCCGTCACCGGCGCGGGGTCCAGTGCCGCGCACTGGTCGAGGTTCGCCAGCAACGCCCGGTGCGACAGCATCGCCCGCTTGGGGCGCCCCCCGGAACCGGCGGTCTCCAGCAGCACCGCGACCGCCTCGCCGCCTGGAGTCGCCGCGGCGTCGCGATGTGCTCCGGCGGACCGCAGGGTCGCCAGTCCGTCGGCTCCGTCGGCGTCGGCATCGACCAGCCGCACCCCGAACCCGGCGGCGGCGGCGATCTGCACTCCCTCGTTGCCGACGGTGCGGGTGGGGCCGTCGACGACCAGCAGCCGGGCCGCACTGTCGATCAGAGCCCGCCCGACCTCCGGTCCGGAGCTGTGGAGGTCCACCGGGACGGCGATCAGTCCGGCGCGCAGCACCGCGAGGTAGGCGGGCACGAAATGCGCCGGCGAGCGGAGCAGCAGGCCGACCCGGTCCCCCAGGCGCAGGTCGGCGGCCCGCAGACCCCCGGCCAGCGCGTCGACGTCGGCATCCAGTTCGCCCCAGGTGACCGCGGTCGCGGGCCCGACCAGGGCAGGTCGCCCGCCGTCGGCGCCCGCGGCGGCTCGGAGCAGGTCCGCGACGTTAGCCACCCCACACCCCCGAGCCCATGTCAGGCGAGTCTGCCAGGCCCGCAGCGTCGGAACCGGCCGCTACGCTCCAGGGGCGATGGCGGTGGACCAGGCAACGGATACGGGGCGCGTCGCGCCCCTGCCGGCTCAGACCTCGCCCGCAGACCCGCCCGAGCCCGAACCGGCGGCTGCGGCCTTCTTCGACGTCGACAACACGATCGTCCGAGGGGCCTCGATCTTCCATCTCGCCAGGGGCCTTTACGCGAGGCGATTTCTCACAAATGCGGATATTGTCCGATTTGCCCTGATGCAGGCGAAATTCATCGTCGCGGGCTCCGAGGACCTCGATCACATGAATTCGGCTCAGGCTCGGGCCCTGGCCTTCATCGAGGGCCATTCGGTTGCGGAGTTGCAACAGGTCGGCGAGGAGATCTTCGACGAGCTGATCTCCAAGCGCATCTGGCCCGGGACCCGCGGACTGGCCCAGATGCACCTCGACGCCGGGCAACGGGTGTGGCTGGTGACCGCGACCCCGATCGAGTTGGCCCGCACCATCGCCGACCGCCTCGGACTGACCGGCGCGCTGGGCACCGTCGCCGAGGTGCACGACGGCTTCTACACCGGACGACTCAACGGCACGCCCCTGCACGGACCGGCCAAGGCGGACGCCGTCGCGGCGCTCGCACGCTCGGAGAACCTCGATCTGGAGCGTTGTTCCGCCTACAGCGACTCGGCCAACGACATCCCCCTGCTGTCGCTGGTCGGCCACCCCTGCGCGGTGAACCCGGATGCCAAACTGCGCAGCCACGCCAAGGCCAACGGATGGCGCATCCGCGACTACCGGACGGGGCGCAAGGCGGCCAAGATCGGTCTGCCCACGGCCGCCGGCGCCGGGGCGGTGGCCGGCGGTATCGCCGCGGCGGTCTCCCTGGGGCGACGCCACAGCGGTTGAGTCGACGGGCCGCCGGGTAAGCCTCGCGACACAGTTCGCTGGGAAATAACTACACCACTGTGATCCATTGACGGCGGCTCGGAAATTTGATCGCTCGGACCGATCCGGCCCGATTGGTCAAAGTTCGTTCACCTAATCTGTTATCTGTCCGCGACGCCAACTACCATCAACCCATTCGGATTGAAAACCCCTCTAGCCCGTCCCGCCGTAATCAGGGGAGCCGAGTGTTCCGACCGCCCTCGTCCGCACCAGGCCTGCCGGGCCTGCGTGCGGCCGTGCTCGCCGATTCGCAGGCCTCCGGGCCGCGCGGTGGACAGGTGCTGTCCTCGGTGAGCAACGCGACGGCGGCGACCCAGCCCGTCTACGGCCTGCCCTCACCCGCGCAGCCGTACAAGCCCTCGATGCCCGCCACACGCGGTGACACCGTCGAGGACCTCGTCGAGGCGGCCAAGGCCGGCGACAGCGACGCGTTCGCCGGACTCTACGACCGGTACCTGGACGTCGTCTTCCGGTACATCTCCTACCGCGTCGGCACCCGCCCGCTGGCCGAGGACCTGACCAGCGAGACATTCCTGCGCGCGCTGCGCGGCATGGGCGGGTTCACCTGGCAGGGTCGCGACTTCGGCGCCTGGCTGATCACCATCGCCCGCAACCTGATCGCCGACCACTACAAGTCGAGCCGGTTCCGCCTGGAGATCACCATCGCGGACATGGTGACCACCGAGAGCAGCCAGGACGCCGCCGAGAGCCCCGAGGGCGCGGTGCTGCGCTCGTTCACCAACGCCGCCCTGCTCACCGCCGTCAAGCAACTCAACCCCGCCCAGCAGGAGTGCCTCGTGCTCCGCTTCCTGCAGGGACTGTCCGTGGCCGAAACGGCGAAGATCATGGGCAAGAACGAGGGCGCCATCAAGACCCTGCAGTACCGGGCTGTGCGTACGCTGGCGCAACTCCTGCCGGAAGGAACCCGATGAGCGCATCACGCAAGGCGCGCACATCGGCCACGTTCCGGTCGCGCCCCGTAACCTGGCCGATCCCCGATCGTTGGGTCGATCAAGGTGTCAGGCGGGCACCAGAAGGGCGGGGGTGGCACCCGTGACGGTGAGGCCACAGGATCTGCGACGCGCACGGCGGTTCGCCGCGGCCCTTGAGGGCGGCAGCGACGACGTGGCGCTGGTGCAGTACGCCCGACTGGCCGGGGCCATCGGCCCGAGCCTCGCGGTGGGCGCTCCTGCCGAGGACTTCCGACTTGCCCTGCGCAACCGCCTGCTGGCGGTCGGCGCGGTGGGCGTGGCCCCGGTGCCGGCCTTCGCGCCCGCGACACCGTGGCGTCGGCGTCTCGTTGCCGCCGGCGCCGTGCTGGCCATCTCCACCGGTGGGGTCGCGGCGACCGCTGTCGCCAGCAGCGACGCACTGCCCGGCGACCGGCTCTACGAGGTCAAGCGCGCCGTCGAGCAGGTCCAGCTCGCGCTCGCCGGCTCGGAACTGGACAAGGCCAAGCAATACCTGACGATCGCGGCGACCCGCCTCGCCGAGGTGCAGGGCCTGCTGGCACGTAACCCCGCTGCCGCGGACGACCCGGCGCTGGTGCAGGAGCTGCGGGACACCCTGTCCGCCGCCTCGTCGTCTCTCGCCGAGGGCGCGGAGCGTTTCTTCGCCGCCTTCAGCGCGACGGCCGACGCCACCGTGCTTGCCCCACTCGAGGCTTTCCTCGCCGAACGTGGCGCGGAGCTGGCCCAGGTGCGTGGCCTGCTGCCCGTCGAGCTGCTGCCCAAGCAGGACTCGCTGATCGGTGAGCTCGAGGTCATCGCTGCCCGGGTCGCCGACGCGACCGGTCGCTCCGCCCTCCCGACGGCGGCCGCCATCTCCAGCCCCCTGGCCGAGCGCCCGGGCGTGACGGCCCGCGCGAGCCGCACCTACGTCAAGCGTGCCCCGGTCACGATCGACGTCGACAAGACCGTGCACGACATCGACGCCGCCGTGGCCAAGGCCCAGCGCGACGCGGAGAAGAAGGCCGCGCAGGCGGCCAAGGACGCCGAGAAGCAGCAGAAGCAGCACGCCGAGATGCAGGCGCAGATGGAGCAGGACGTCAGCAAGCTCGTCGAGGTAGAGCTCATGGGAGAGAAGGGCGCAGCCAGCGTCGGCGCGGTGGACGGCCTCGGTGCCGGCCACAAGTCCGTCAGCACCGGCGGCGGCCCGACGAGGTCGGCCGGCTCCAACTCCGGCGCCGACGCCATGCTGCTCAGCCTGCTCCCGCTGCCCGACTACTCCATCGACACCGCTATCCCCGGCAGCCTCACCGCCGGCCTGGACTTCAGCGCCGACCGCCTCGGCGGCAAGCGCGCGCACTTATCTGCGGATCGCTGATCTGCGTAGCGGGGGCTTCGACACCCGCACCCCCTGAGGGCGAGCTCGCTGACGCTCGCCGCCGCAGCCGTCGTTGTCGGCCGTCGGCGGGTCACGACCACTGCGCACGACGTGCGACAAGGTCGTGAATGTGTCCAGTTTGTCCTGGTTTGTGGCGCCACAACGACTGACAGGCGCTCGCAACCACTACGCACGTCGTGCGTAGTGGTCGTCGAATGTCCGAAATGTCCCGGTTTCTCGCAACCATTGCGCACGTCGTGCGCAATGGTTGTCGACCTATCCAGTCGGGTTAGGTGAACACCGAACGGCGCTGCATGAGCAGGCGGTACAGGGCCTGCTGGATGGCTTCGCGGACCTGGTCGGCCAGGTCGAAGACGAGCATCGGGTCGTCGGCGGCGTTCGGGGGGTACTCGTCGGTGCGGATCGGGGGGCCGAACTCGATGATCCACTTCGAGGGCATGGGGACGAGGCCCGCGAGACCGAGGAGGGGGAAGGTCGGGGTGATGGGGAGGTAGGGCAGACCGACGGCGCGCGCGACACCGCGGAGGTTGCCGATGATCGGGTAGATCTCCTCGGCACCGACGATCGCCGTCGGGACGATCGGGGCGCCGGTACGCAGGGCGGCGGCGACGAACCCGCCGCGGCCGAAGCGCTGCAGCTTGTACCGGTCCTTGAACGGCTTGCCGAGGCCCTTGTACCCCTCGGGCCAGACGCCGACGAGTTCTCCCGCAGCGAGCAGACGCTCGGCGTCGGGCACGCAGGCCAATGTCGTGCCGCTCTTGCGTGCCAGCGAGCCGAGGAAGGGCATCCCGAGCAGCAGGTCCGCCCCCAGAGGGCGCAGGTGGCGCTTGGCGGGGTGGTGGTCGTGCAGGGCCAGCGCGGTCATGATCCCGTCGAGCGGGAGCGTGCCGGAGTGGTTGGCGACCATCAGGACGCCGCCGTCGTCGGGAACGTGCTCAAGGCCTCGGGTCTCGACCCGGAACCAGCGCTCGTACAGCGGACGGAACGGAGCCATCAGGACCGCGTCGGTCAGGTCCGGGTCGAAGCCGAAGTCGTCCACCGGGTAGTCCCCGGTGAGTCGACGACGCAGGAACGACAGGCCGGCAGCGACGGCTTCGTCCAAGCGATTGTTCGGCTCCGGCGGCGCCTTGACCTTCTCGGTCGACACCGGGGGCGGCGGGTCCGCCGCGCCATTGTCCTGACGTCGCGACGACCCACGACGGCCACCGGGGCTGAGCGGGATCACGTTGCTCATGCGGACGCCTCGTTCCTCGGCGTCCGCACGAACGACTGTGCGCAGTGCTCGTCGATTCGCCCGCTCATTCGGCACCGTCCCGCATCACGAAGGGGACCGTGACCCGGGCAGGGATCCGAGGCAGTGGGAGGAACCGCGTCGCCGACGTGAACGCACCGAGGGCGAGGTCCTGGACGTGACCCAGCCGCTCCACCGAGACCGGACCCCGGCCACGCGCCGCGACGAAGTCCTCGAAGGCCTCCGCCGTCGACCACGTGGGCCGGAAACCGAACACCTCGGCCAGGCGGCCGGTGTCCACGGCACGGCCGTGGGTGAGGTACTCGACGAGTTCGTCGGAAAGGTTGAGCAGCCCCAACCGACGGGCCAGGCTGCCGCCCTTGCCCAACGCCGAGGCAGGGAGGGCGATCGTGGGGCGGCCCGCCTTGCGGGCCGCCTGGGACAGCAGCAGCACGCCCGACCCGGCCACGTTGAACACCCCGTGGTGGTCCCCGACGACCGCGCGACGGAGCACCTCGAGCCCGTCCTGACTGTGCACGAACTGCAGGCGCGCGTCGTGGCCGAGGATCGTCGGCACCACCGGCAGGGAGAACAGCCGGGTGAACGGCGAATCGATCTCCGGGCCGATGAAGTTCGCGAACCGCAACACCGTGACGGCCACGTCGGACCGGCGACGACCGAAGCCACGCACGTAGGTCTCGACCTCGACGGCGTCCTTGGCGAACCCGGACCGCGGCGGGATCAACGGCTCGCTGGACTCGACGAACAGCGCCGGGTCGCGCGGCGAGGATCCGTAGACCGTCGTCGTCGACTTCACGATCAGGCGACGCAGGCTGGGGGCCTTCTGGCAGGCGGCCAGCAGCTGCATGGTGCCGATGACGTTGAGTTCCTTCAACGACGCACCCGTACCGGGGCCCGCGGAACCACTCACGCTCATGTGCACGACGGTGTCGACCTCCGCGGCCCCGATCACCTTGGCGATGATCGGGTTACGGATGTCGGCCCGGACGAACTCGGCCCGCCCCAGATCGGTCCGGGGCGGGACGACGTCGATGCCGATGACCCGATCCACCCCGGGCTCGTCGTTCAAGCTGCGCACCAGACGGGAGCCCAGATAGCGGGACACCCCGGTGACCAACACGGTGCGACCCATCGGACCTCCCCCGCCGCGTCGAGCCCGTCAGCTACTTCTTGTTACGTCGCTGCACCCGCGTGCGCTTGAGCAGCTTGCGGTGCTTCTTCTTGGCCATCCGCTTGCGACGCTTCTTGATGACAGAACCCACGGCGTACCTTCGCTGAGCGCTTGGCGCGCAGCCGATCCGCGCGCGAGAGAAGAGGCGTCAGCCTACCTGCCCCCGGTGAAGGCAGCACGCCGCCCGTCGGCCGCCCCATAAGCAAACGAGCGACCCCGTTCGCGTGGTTCGCGAACATGGGTCGCCCGGCAAGCAGCTTCGAACTAACCGATGTCGGCCTCGTAGAAGGAGGAGCGCAGGTAGTTCTGCACTGCGGTCTCGGGGACACGGAAGGACCGGCCCACGCGGACAGCCGGCAGGTCACCGTTGTGCACGAGGCGGTACACCGTCATCTTCGATACCCGCATCTTCGTGGCAACTTCAGCCACGGTGAGGAACGAGACGTCGGCGAGCGGCTGCTCGTTCGAAGCCATGGGCGCACCGGACCTTTCAAGCCTGCTGGTCTGCGTATTGGCGTCACGCAAGGACCGTGGCGGGACGAATAACCCGCGTCACGTGTTCAACATTAGTGGCTGGAGGTACGGATGGGGAAGGGGCTGCATTGTGCCGGGCGAGGATCAAAGTTCCCGGCGCGACACGCGTTGACCATTGTGCGGTGATTTGTGGTGAGACGCACTTACGGGCCGTGACGGGGCCTTTACTACGCGTGTCCAAAGAATTTTTTCTCATTCCCCGATGCAGGCCACCAAGTACGCGGTCAGCGGTCCGTAGTGCCTCGGATGGACGTTGTCGTCGAGCGGAATCACCACCGCAACCTTCTGTTCCTCCTGACCCACAAAAAGGGCCGGGTCATTGCAGTCCGCGAAGCCGATGACGCTCGATCCAGCCTCTGCAGCAGCTCCGGCCCATCCGTGATCGGCGAACACCAGATCGGGTACGCCCTCTCCCGCCGCTGCCAGCTCGGCCAACGCGGCCTGCATGGGGCGTGCGGAGTGGGTGTGGTTCAGCTCGCCCTTGCCGGAGACCATTGCGACGTCCCCCAGATAACGCAGCTGACGGGGGCGCAGCTCGTCGCGCTTGCGCTCGTCGTAGCGCCAGCCGTCGGCCGGGCGCAGCACGGTGCAACCGGCCCGACGCAGCGCCGCGGCGATCTCGAGGTGGATCGCCAGCAGCGCACCGGGGTGACCGGTGGCGAACATGACGCGGGACCGGTCGGCGGCCGCCTTGCGTAGGAGCTCCCCGGCGGCGACGAGTTCGGCGATCGTGCGGTCCGGGTCGATCGTGTCCTGACCCTCGACCAGATCGGGGTCCGGGGAGACCCCGCAGCGCCGGGCCATCACGTCGAGGATGTCCTCGGGGCTCCACTCGCGGGCGAAGGTGAGCCCGAACTGGTTGTAGACGACGCCCTCGGACAGCCGACGGAACGAGCGCAGGTTGATCTCGCGCGGGGTGCCCACGTCGCCGGCGATCCGGGTGGCGATCAGGTGCTCACGCAGGCCGTCCGGCAGGACGACGCTCATCAGGCGGGGTCCAGGCCGTGGCGGGCGAAGACGGCGTGCCGGGTCGCGGCGATCGCGGCGTCCAGCCCGGAGCCGTCGCCGGTGCTCCCGGAGAACGGGGTGAAGGCGGCGTCGGCACCGTCGGTCATCCGGTGCGGCGGTTCCGCGCCCAGGCTGCGGACGTGACCCTGCCAGACGTCGGGGGTCTGTTCGGCGGGGTCGAGCGGATCACCGGTCACCTCGGACAGCAGGTGGGTCCAGGCCCGCGGGACGACCTCGACGAGGGCGTAACCGCCGCCGCCGGTGGAGACCCAGCGACCGCCCGCGACCTCATGGGCGAGCGCGTGCAGGGCCGAGTACGCGCTGCGTTGACCGTCGACGCTCAGCGCAAGGTTCGCGAGGGGGTCCTCGGCGTGGGAGTCGCAGCCGTGCTGGGTGACGAGTACGTCGGGGGCGAACGCGCGCAGCAGGGGCGGCACGACGGCGTGGAACGCCCGCAGCCACCCGGCATCACCGGTCCCGGCGGGCAGGGCGACGTTCACAGCGGTGCCCAGCGCCTGCGGACCCCCGGTCTCGTCGGGCCAGCCGGTGCCGGGGAACAGGGTGCGCCCGGACTCGTGCAGGGAGATCGTGAGCACCCGGGGATCGTCCCAGAAGAGGGCCTGGGTGCCGTCGCCGTGGTGGACGTCGACGTCGACGTAGGCCACGCGTTGCGCCCCGAGTTCGAGGAGCCGGGCGATCGCCAGGGCGACGTCGTTGAAGACGCAGAAACCGCTGGCGGTGTGGGCCATGGCGTGGTGCAGGCCGCCGGCGATGTTGACCGCGTGGGCCGCGTCGCCGTGCCACACGGCCTCGGCGGCCGCGACGGACTGCCCGGCGATCAACGCGGAGGCCTCGTACATGCCGGGGAACGTGGGGTTGTCCCCGGTGCCCAGGCCCCGGTACTCGTCGACCTGGGTCGGGTCCGCGCTCGCCCGCCGCACGGCAGCCAGGTACTCCGGCTGGTGCAGCATCGTCAGCGTCTTCTCCTCCGCGGCCCGGGCGGCACGCACGGTGACGTTGGAGCGGTCCAGGACGCCGAACTCCTGGGCGAGACGCATGGTCAGGTCGACCCGGATCGGATTCAACGGATGTGAACGGCCGAAGTTGTAGCCGATCAGCGCCGGATCCCACATCACCGTTGCCGGTGTGCCACAGCTCGGCCCGAGTCCCATACGTTGCACGCTAGTCCAGAGAGGGGGCCGGGTTGTCGGAGAAGAAGCCTGAGCAGGTGCAGGAGCACCACACCGAACCGGAGCAGAAGGTCACGCCGCTCGAGCTGTTCTTCGACCTGGTCTTCGTCTTCGGCTTCACCCAGGTGACCGCGTATCTGGCGGCCGAGCCGAATTTCGGACAGCTGGGGCGGGGCCTGCTGGTGCTGGCCTCGCTGTGGTGGGCTTGGGTCGGCTACTCGTGGCTGACGAACTGGTTGAACTCCGACGAGGGTCTGGCCCGCATCTCGTTGTTGACCGCAATGGGCGCGATGCTCGTGGTCTCCCTGGCGGTCCCGGGCGCGTTCGGTGCGGACGCGCACGTCTTCGCCATCGCTTACCTGATCGTGCGTCAGCTGCAGATCGTCTCGCTGTGGCTGACCGGTCGTCATGAGCCTGCCGCCCGCGAGGCGATCAGCCGGTTGGCCCTGACCTCGACGATCGGGCCGGTGCTGATCGTGGTGGGCAGCTTCCTCGCCGAACCCGCGCAACTCAGCGTCTGGGCGCTGGCTCTGTTCATCGACTTCTTCGGCGGACGCTTCGCCACTCAGAGCCGGGGCGAGTGGCATGTGCACGCGGGCCACTTCGCCGAACGCCACGCGCTGGTCGTGATCATGGCTCTGGGGGAGTCCATCGTCGCGCTCGGTGTCGGCGCGGAGAAGACGCACCTGAGCGGCACAGTGATCGTGGCGGCGGTGCTGGGCATCGCGTTGGTCGGGGCGCTGTGGTGGGCATACTTCGACGTCGTCGCGATTGACGCAGAGCGTCGCCTGGCCTCTGCACGAGGCGCGGAGCGCGGGGAGTTGGCCCGGGACTCCTACTCCTACCTGCACCTGCTGATGGTCGGCGGGATCATCATGCTCGCGCTCGGGGTGAAGAAGACCCTGAACGACACCGGGCACCCGCTCAAGGACATGCCCGCGGTGGCGCTGTGCGCGGGGATCGCGTTGTACTTCCTCGGCCATGTGCTGTTCCGGCTGCGCAACACCGGCACGATCGGGTGGCCGCGCAGCATCGCCGCCGGCGCCGTGCTGGGGTTGATCCCGCTCGCCCGCCACATCGATGCGCTGGCCACCCTGGCCTGGGTCACCGTCATCTGTGTGGCCGTGGTCGGCTGGGAGTCGGTGCGCTACGCCGAGACCCGCGACAAGGTGCGCCATGAACCGCACGCGGCGGACGACGTTTCGTAACGGCCCACCGACCTAGGGTCAGGGCATGACTGCCCCCGCACCGCCCGCTCCCCCGGCGAACCCGATACGCGTGATCGCAGGGTTCGACGACCCCGCCGGCCGCGCGGCGGTGCGCGCGATGAAGCGGCGCGCCACCGGGCTGCTGCTGGCCACTGCCGCGTTGTTCCTCGCGACCTTCGCGATGCCCGACGAGGGTTGGGTGGGGTTCGTGCGGGCCGCGACCGAGGCCGGGATGGTCGGTGGTCTGGCGGACTGGTTCGCGGTCACGGCCCTGTTCCGGCACCCGTTGGGGCTACGCATCCCGCACACCGCGCTGGTGCCCAAGCAGAAGGACGTGCTGGCCGGGAAGCTCGGTGAGTTCGTCACCGGCAACTTCATCACCCCGGACGCCGTCGCCGAGCAGGTCCGCACCACCCGACTGCTCGAACGGGCCGCCGCCTTCGCCGCCGATCCCGCCAACGCGACGCGCATCGCCCGGTGGTCGGTGGCTCCGCTGGCGGCGGGCCTGGAGTCGGTGGAACCGACCGCGATCACCGACGTCACCCTCGACGTCATCCGCGCCGATCTGACCCGACGTCAGGCCGAAGGACGGTCCTGGGCGCCGCGGATGGGTGAGTTCCTGGAAGCGGCGATCGAGGGCCGCGCGCAGCAGCCGCTCGTCGACGTCCTGGTGGAGACCGCCCGCGAGCACCTGGTGGCCAACCGAGCGCAGTGGCACCACGTGGTGCAGCAGTTCGGGGAGGACTACGGACTCCTCGGGCGGCTGATCGCCTCCGACCGCCGCGTCGACAAGATTCTCGACCACGTCCTGACCACGTTGGAGGAGATGCACACCCAGGGCCGCAGCCATCCGTTGCGCCGGTCCCTGGACGACGCGCTGGCCAAGTTGGCCAAGGAGTTGCAGCACAACCCGCGGCACGCCGTCGCGATCGACGCCCAACTGCGCCTGTGGGCCTACGACCCGCGGATGGAGGCGCACCTGCACAAGATCGTCGAGGACTTCCTTGAATCGGCGCGCGCCTCACTGCGCTCCGGCGACGGCGTCCTCGAGGCCCGGGTGGCGCAGACGGTCAGCCGCTTCGGCCGACGGTTGGTGGAGGACACGGAGTTCGCCGCCCGGGCCGGTTCGCTGCTCGACGGAGCGATCCGATGGACCGTCACCGAGTACGGCGGCCAACTGGTCACGCTGATCCGGACCCAGGTCGAGGCGTGGGACGCGCACGACGCGTCGGCGCGCATCGAGACCGCCGTCGGGCGGGATCTGCAGTTCATCCGGATCAACGGGACGGTAGTGGGCGCTATCGCCGGGGTGGTCATCCATGCCGTGGCGGTGCTGATGGAGCGGTTGTAGCGCGTCGGCCTTCTGACCCCGGGTTCCTTGCGTCCGACACCTGGCGTCCGGTGGGCTCCGCAACGTCGGACGCAGCCGGGGTGACGCGCCGAGGGGTTCCTTGCGTCCGACGTCTGGCGTCCGGTGAGCCCCGCAACGTCGGACGCAGCGGCTACTGAAGGTCCTGGACGGCTGCGGCGGTTCGATCCGCCGCGCGCTGCGCGCCGTCGAGCGCCTTCACGGCGGCGCGAAGTTTCTGCGACGCCTCACGTTCGGCGCGTTCGGAGTCGGTCAGGGCTTCGCGGGCCGCCCGGAGGACCTCGGTCGCCTCTTCGACGTCGGCCTCCGCCTGTTCCCGGTGCGCCGTGGCCAGCCCGAGGCCCGTCTCCGCCTCCGCGGCGTCCCCGCTCGCCGCGTCGAGATCCGCCCGGGCCTGGGTCGCGGCGGCCCACGCCTTGTCCAGCGCTTCGGCGCGTGCACGTGCGGCCTCTGCATCCGGCACCGAACTCGCGGCCTTCCCTGCTTTCGGAACGGCCGACGATCCGGATGAGCCGGCCGGTGCGGCGACCGCGCCGGCGAGGTCCACGCTTCCGAACCCGGCCGGCGACAGAGCAGTGACCAGCACGCCCGAGCGCACGGCCGCAGCGGCACCGACGTCGACGAGCCCGGCGTGCAGGGTCTCCTCGACCTCCCGCGCGACGGCGTCGCTGATCGGGTGCCCCAGCTCGCGGCCCAGGGCCTGGGCCCGGCGGGCCATGGCGGCCAGCACCGCCCGACGCTTGGCATTCAGGTCTTTCAGCCCGGCGGCGTCTGCCTCCTCGGTGGCGGTCCGCAGGGCGTCGCCGACGGTCAGCAACTCGTCGAGTTCCGCACTCCGATGGCGCGTCAGTTGGTTGACCAACCAGGCGGCCGTCGATGCCTTCGGCAGGGACTTGATCGCGGCGGCGAGGGCGGCGTCGCCGTCGGCCTTCGCCTGTTTCGCGGCCTCGTTGCGCGCCGCGGTGAACTCGCCGGGGGCGAGGCCGTAGAGCTCGTGCGCGACTGCCGCAAGCGGAGCGTGTGCCATGGACTGTGGCGCTAGGAGATGCCGGAGGCGAGTTCGCGGGAGCGGTTGCGTGCCGCCTCGAGCGCCGCGTGCATGGCGGCGCGCACCCCGTGGTTCTCCATCTCGCGGATCGCGGCGATCGTGGTGCCTGCCGGGGACATCACTGCTTCGCGCAGCTTCACCGGGTGCTCGCCGGACTCCTTGAGCATCTTCGCGGCGCCGACGGCCGTCTGCACGATGAGGTTGTGCGCGGTCTCGCGCGGCAGGCCGAGGCTGATCCCGGCCTCGGTCATCGCCTCGACCATGTAGAAGAAGTACGCGGGGCCGGAACCCGACAGCGCGGTGACCGCGTCCTGCTGGGCCTCGGGGACCCGGATGACCTCACCGACGGGGCTGAGCATGTCTTCGGCGACGCGCAGGTGTTCGGGACGGGCGTGCGATCCGGCCGAGATCGCGCTCATCGCCTCGTCGACGAACACCGCGGTGTTCGACATGACCCGCACGACCGGGACGGTCTCCCCGACGTGGCGTTCGATGAACGCGGTCGTGATGCCGGCGGCGACGGACACGACGAGTTGGTCCGGACGGACGTCGGGTCCGATCTCGCTGAGCAACGTGGCCATGTCCTGCGGCTTGACGACGAGCAGGAGTACGTCAGCGTCCTTCATCGCCTCGGCACTGTTCGGGGTCGCGACGCCGTAGCGCTCGCGCAGCTCGGCCGCCCGCTCCGGGTGCCGTTCGACGACGACGACCTCGGCCACCGACCGCCCGGCCCGCAGCATCCCGGCCAGCAGCGCCTCACCCATCTTGCCGCCGCCCAGTACCGCCACCCGCTGAACCATCTGGCCACTCTCCCGCTCGCGTGCTCGTGCGCTCAGTACTGAGCGTACGGCCACACGGACCCGGACAAACCGGGCGCGAAATGTCCGCTGTCAGTAATGAGCGCAGGGTTCAGGTCAGCGGGTGGTGAGCAGCGAGCGGGCGAAGAAGGCGAGGTTGGCGGGGCGCTCGGCGAGGCGGCGCATCAGGTACCCGTACCACTGGGCGCCGAAGGGGACGTAGACCCGGACGGTGGCGCCGTCGGCGGTCAGGCGGATCTGCTCGGCCGGGCGGACACCGTGCAGCATCTGGTACTCGAACGCGTCGGCGTCGCGGCCGTTCGCATTCGCCAGGTAGGCCGCGATGGCGATCAGGCGTGGATCGTGGGTGGCGATCATCGGGTGTCCCTGACCGGCCATCAGGATCTTCAGGCAGCGCACGTAGTTGCGGTCGATCTCCGCACCGTCGGTCCACGCGACGGACTCCGGCTCCGCGTAGGCGCCCTTGCACAGCCGGATCCGCGAGCCCGGCCCGACGAGGTCGCGGAGGTCGCCCTCGGTGCGGCGCAGGTACGCCTGCAGCACCGCGCCGACCCAGGGGAAGTCCGCGCGCAGGTCGCGGATCGTGGCCAGGGTCGCGTCGGTTGTGGTGTGGTCCTCCATGTCGACGGTGATCGTCGTGCCGTACCTCGCGGCGAGCTCGCAGATCTTCCAGGCGTTCTCGTAGGCGATCTTGTCCCCGTCGGCCCCGAGTGCCTGACCGAGGGAGGACAGCTTCACCGACACCTCGGCGCAGCTCGTCAGCCCGGAGGCGTCGAGGGCACCGAGCAGGTCGAGGCAGGACTCACGCATCGCGTCGGCACCGGCGCGGTCCTCGGTGTCCTCACCGAGGTGATCCAGGGACACCTTCAGCCCGGAACCACACAGCTCGAGCGCGGCGGCGACGGCCTCCGCGACGGTCTCGCCGGCGACGAAGCGCCGCACGATCGAACGAGTCCCGGGCGCGGCCGCGACGGCGTCCCGCAGCCGGTCGGAACGGGCGGCGAACAGGACGGCGTTGCGCACCAACATGCCGATCATGGTGAGGCCTGCGAGCCCACCCGCGCGGCAATTCGGCGACGCGTCATCCCCACGTGATGCGGGCTCCGGTCCGAGGCGTACGAAAATTGCACTCTCGGGGACTCAGAATCCCCGCAAACCCGGACAAACCGACGTCGCGCGCGTACCGAAATTGCACTCTCGGGGAAAATCGGGGGCGGGCGGAGAGGGGCCTCAGAGGGACGGGGCCGCCAGGTGGAGGCGGGTGAAGGCGAGGGCCTCCATCAGGTCGGACTCGCGCTCGGCGCGGTTGGCGCAGCGGCGGGTGTTCACCTCGAGGACGACGTTGCCGGTGAAGCCATTGCGGCAGAGCTGCTCGAGGACCTCTTCGCAGGGCTGGTTGCCGCGGCCGGGGATCAGGTGTTCGTCCTTGTTGGTGCCCGAGCCGTCGGCCAGGTGCAGGTGGCGCAGGCGGTCGCCGAGCAGGCCGATCATCTTCAGCGGGTCCGAGTGCGACACCGAGGTGTGCGAGAGGTCGAGGGTGACGTCGGGGTAGGCCCGGTCGACGATGTCCCAGTCCGGGGCGTAGGCCTGGACCTGTCGGCTGCCGGCCTTCCACGGATACATGTTCTCCACGGCGAAGGCGACGTCGGTCTCCTCCTGCATCCGCGCGAGGCCCGTCTCGAAGGCCTTGGCGTACTCGCGCTGCCAGCGGAAGGGCGGGTGCACGACGACGACCCCGGCACCGAGTTCCTCCCCGACCGCCCTGGCGCGCTGCAACTTCCCCCACGGGTCGGTCCCCCAGACCCGTTGGGTGATCAGCAGGCAGGGCGCGTGGATCGCGGTGATGGGCATCTGGTGGTAGTCCGACAGGTGCCGCAGCGCCGCCGGGTCCTGGCTGACCGGGTCCACCCCGACCATCACCTCGACGCCGTCGAAGCCCAGCGCGGCGGCCAGCTCGAAGGCCGCGCCGGTGGACTCCGGGTACACCGAGGACGTGGACAGGCAGACCTTGGCGTCCGGGACCTGGACCACCCGGCCGTCGCTGTCGCTGCTCGGCGCCGCCATCAGACGCCGGACTCCCGGATCCAGTCCAGGCGGCGCAGGATGACGCCCTCACGCAGGGCCCACGGGCAGATATCGAGCTCTTCGACCCCGAAGGCGTCCATCGCAGCCTCGGCGACGATGGCGCCGGCGAGCAGCTGCTGCGCCCGCCCGGCAGACACCCCGGGCAATCCGGCCCGTTCGCTGACCTTCATCTTGGCCAGTTTCGCGGCCCAATGGCTCACGTCGTCCCGTCGGAGCACGCGCCGCGCGTAGTGCCCCTCAGAGCTGGGCGCTGCTCCGGCGATGCGGGCCAATTGCCGAAACGTCTTCGACGTCCCCACGACCCGGTCCGGAACGCCGATCTCCTGGATCGGCCCGCACGCCTTCGCCAGGGTCTCCGCCACCCCGCGCCGCAACTCCTCGACGGCCTCCGGCTTGGGCGGGTCCGCGGCGAGCATGGTCCGGGTCAACCGCGCAGCACCCAGCGGGACGGAGACGGCGGTCTCGGGCTCCTCGTCGACCCCGCAGGCCAGTTCCAGGGAGCCGCCACCGATGTCGAGGAGCAGGAGGCGCCCCGCCGACCAGCCGCACCAGCGCCGGGCGGCCAGGAACGTGAGGCGAGCCTCGTCCTCGCCGCCGAGCACCTGCAGGTCGACGCCGGTCTCGGTACGGATGCCCTCGAGGACCTCCTCGGCGTTCTTGGCCTCGCGCAGCGCCGAGGTGGCGAAGGCGAGCATCTCCTCGGCCTTGGTCTGTTCGGCGACCTTCTGCGCGTGGGCGACGGCGGCGGTGAGTGCGATGCGCCCTGTCGGGGACAGGGCTCCGGACTTCGTCAGGTGATCGACGAGCCGCAGTTCGGTCTTGTCCGAGTGCGCCGCCCAGGGCCGAGCACCGTGATGGGCGTCCATCACCAGCAGGTGAACGGTGTTGGAGCCCACGTCGAGCACGCCCAAGCGCATGTTCTGAACGCTATCTCGCGGGGCGCGCTGCGGAGCGGACGCTGTCCGTAACCTCGGCGGCATAGGCTGCACGGGTGGCTGAGGTGATGCTCGATTTCCCGCGTACGTGGGTCGAATTCCCCGATCCGGACAACCCGGATCACATGATCCGCGCAGACCTGACGTGGCTCACCTCACGGTGGACCTGCATCTTCCAGAACGGGTGCGGCGGCATCGCGGCCGGACGCGCGTCGGACGGGTGCTGCACCCTCGGGGCGCACTTCACCGACAAGGCCGACGAGAAGCGCGTGCGCAAGGCCGCCGCGCGGCTGTCCGACGAGGAGTGGCAGTTCGCCAAGAAGGGCCGCAAGAACTTCGTCGAGCTCGACGAGGACGGCGCCCGCAAGACCCGCGTCGTCGACGGGGCCTGCATCTTCCTCAACCGCGACGACTTCCCCGGCGGCTCCGGGTGCGCGCTGCACGGCCTCGCGATCAAGGAGGGCGTGCACTTCATCAAGCTCAAGCCCGACGTGTGCTGGCAGGTGCCGGTGAAACGGGGCTACCGGGAGGTCACGCGCCCGGACGAGACCACCTACACAGAGGTCAGCATCGGTGAGTTCGACCGGCGGGGGTGGGGCCCCGGCGGGCACGACCTGCACTGGTGGTGCACGTCCTCGGCCGAGGCGTACGTCGGCAAGGATCCGGTGTGGGTCAGCAGCGAGGCCGAGCTCCGTGAGCTGATGGGCGACGGCGCCTACGACGTGCTGGCCCGGCTGTGCGCCGAGCGCGAAGGCATGGTGCCGGTCGCTCGCCACCCCGCCGATCCTCCGCGCTGAGCCCCCGTAGAAGCTGGCGCTGTGGAACTTCTGCATTCGGGCAAGGTCCGTGACGTCTGGGCCGACGGCGAGGACCTGATCCTGGTCGCCTCCGACCGGGTCTCCGTCTACGACGTCATCCTGCCGACCCCGATCCCGGACAAGGGCGCGATCCTCACGGCGTTGTCGCTGTGGTGGTTCCAGGAGCTGGCCGGGATCGTGCCGGATCACGTCGTGTCGGCGACCGACGTGCCCGCGG
This sequence comes from uncultured Actinomycetota bacterium, assembly GCA_963703165.1. Lineage (GTDB taxonomy): Bacteria > Actinomycetota > Actinomycetes > Sporichthyales > Sporichthyaceae > JBQTKD01. The sequence goes on along the minus strand of OY969798.1, from coordinate 3,129,673 downwards.
AGTGGGCCGGGCGGGCGATCCGGTGTCGTCGGCTGACGATGGTGCCGGTCGAGTGTGTGGCCCGGGGGTACCTCGCCGGGTCGGGCACCGCGCAGTACCGCGCCGACGGGACCGTCAGCGGGGTTCCCCTGCCGCCGGGGCTGGACGAGGGCTCGCGCCTGCCCGAGCCGATCTTCACTCCGACGACCAAGGCTCCGGTCGGGGATCACGACGAGCCGATGACCGCGGCGGAGGTCACTGCGGCGGTCGGCGCGGAGCTGGGCGAGCAGCTGCGGTCGGTGACGTTGGAGTTGTACCGGCGTGGGTCGGAGATCGCGGCCGAGCGCGGAATTCTCATCGCGGACACCAAGGTCGAGCTGGGCCTGGACGCCGACGGGGTCCTGACCCTCGGCGACGAGCTGCTGACCCCGGACTCCTCGCGGTTCTGGCCGGCCGCCGACTGGGCGCCGGGGCGAGCGCAGCACGGCCTGGACAAGCAGTTCGTGCGCGACTGGGCCGCCGGGACCGGGTGGGACCGCAAGCCGCCCGCACCGGAGGTCCCGCCGGAGATCGTCGAGGCGACCCGGGAGCGCTACATGGACATCTACAAGCGCCTCACCGGGACCGACTGGGCGTGAGCCGTCCGTGGTGAGCGCCTGGGGGTGGGCGCGGTCGCATGGGCATCGATGCCCTGGTGACCACTTGGAGCCCCGCTTTAGGGACTCATCGTGGTCACACGGGCATCGATGCCCGTCTGACGAGGCGGTCCGGACGTGGTGAGCAGCTTCGGGTGGAGCGTCGCGGCCGGGGCGGTACCGAGCCCGAACATCTGGGACTACACCGAGCTCTACGAGGCCGAGAACCGGGCGGTGGACCCGGACGGGGTGATCGAGGCCGCGATCGCGGAGCTGGTGGCGGAGAGCGCTCGGGTGGGGCCGCCGGTGCTCGGCGGGGGCTGGGGTGACGTGCTCGACGTCGGCTGCGGGACGGGATTCCACCTGCCCCGGTTGGCGGCGCGCGCGCGGACGGTCGTCGGGGTGGAACCGCACGGCGGGTTGGTGGCGCGGGCGACCGAACGCGTTGCGGGGCTGACCAACGTGACGGTGCGTCAGGGATCGGCGCAGGAGCTGCCGGTGGCGGACTCGTCGGTGGACCTGGCCCACGCGCGGTGGGCGTACTTCTTCGGGCCCGGCTGTGAGCCGGGGCTGCGGGAGGCCGAACGGGTGCTGCGTCGCGGGGGTCTGGCGGTGGTGCTGGATCACGACTCGACGCGGTCGTCGGTGGGTCGATGGTTCGCGGCGGGCCTGGTGGCCGACGGGCTGCGGCACGACCCGGAGGGCCACGAGCGGTTCTGGGCGCTGCGCGGCTTCGCCCGTCGCCGACTGGACGTGCGGTGGCACTTCGAGTCCCGCGCCGACCTGGCCGATGTGCTCACGATCGAGTTCGCCGGTTCAGTGGTCGAGGCGGCGCTGCGCGAGATCGACGAGCGGGGCGATGGCTGGGACGTCGACGCCGCGGTGAACCTCTGGTTCCGCCGCTTCTGATCGGTCTCCGGCGCGGGAAATGAAAACTGTCGGTGCCGATCGATAGCTTGTTCGACATGGCCAAGGCGAGCGAGTCGTACCGGTGCAGCGAGTGTGGGTGGCAGACGAGCAAGTGGGTCGGCCGCTGCGGGGAATGTCAGGCGTGGAGCACTGTGGCGGCGGCACGGCCGGTGTCGGTGCGCCGTACCGGTGGGCGGGTCATCCCGCGCTCGACGGCCACTCCCATCACGATGGTCACGGCTGAGGACGCCCGCTCGGTGACCAGCGGCGTACCGGAGTTGGACCGGGTGCTCGGCGGTGGGTTGGTCGCGGGCGCAGTGGTGCTGCTCGCGGGCGAGCCCGGCGTCGGCAAGTCCACGCTGCTGCTGGAGGTCGCCGCCCAGGTCGCGCGGACCGGCGCGACGGTGCTTTACGTCAGCGGCGAGGAGTCCGCTGCGCAGGTGCGGTTGCGCGCCGAGCGCGTCGACGCCTTGGTGGACACCCTGTACATGGCTGCCGAGACAGACCTGGCCGCGATCGCGGAGCACGTCGAAGCCATCTCGCCGAGCCTGCTGATCGTGGACTCGGTGCAGACGATCTCGAGCGAGAACGCCGAGGGTGCGGCCGGTGGCGTCTCGCAGGTCCGGGAGGTCGCCTCCGGGGTCACCCGGCTGGCCAAGGACCGCGCGATGACCACGGTGTTGGTCGGACACGTCACCAAGGAGGGGTCGATCGCCGGGCCCCGCCTGCTCGAGCACCTCGTCGACGTGGTGCTGCACTTCGAGGGCGAGCGCGGCGGGCGGCTGCGCATGGTCCGCGGGGTGAAGAACCGCTACGGCCCGTCGGACGAGGTCGCCTGCTTCGAACTGTGCGAGGACGGCATCGTCGGCCTGGCAGACCCGAGCGGTCTGTTCGTGTCCCGCTCCCCCGCGCCGGTGCCGGGCCAGTGCGTGACGGTCACCGTCGAGGGCCGGCGCGCGCTCGTCGTCGAGGTGCAGGCGCTGGTCGGCAAGACGATGTCGCCGAACCCACGGCGCACCTGCTCCGGCCTGGAGAGCAGCCGGGTCGCGCTGCTGCTGGCCGTCCTGCAACGTCGCGCCGGGGTCCAACTGCACGATCAGGACGTCTACGCCTCCACCGTCGGCGGGGTCCGGCTCACCGACCCGACCGCGGATCTGGCCCTGGCCCTGGCCGTCGCCGGAGCGGCCGCGGACCGGCCGCTGCCAGGGGACCTCGTCGCGCTCGGGGAGATCGGACTGACCGGGGAGATCCGCCCCGTCCGCGGGGTGGGCCTGCGCCTGGCCGAGGCGGCCCGGCTGGGGTTCCGGCGAGCCATCGTCCCGGCCGGCTCCGGCGTGGACGCACCGCCCGGAATGCAGGTCCGGGAGGTCTCGACGCTCGCCATGGCGTGGGCGGCCGCGACGAACCAACGAGATGCCGGGGAACAGCGTCGGCTGCACCCCGTCGGCTGAGGTCGACCTACCCCGGAGTCGACTGGCCCCTGCCCGGGTAGGCAGAGAGGGATGATGCCCAATTGCAATGTCCCCTGTGATGTAAGCGCGGCGCTGAATTCACCGAACGCGCAGGTCCGGGCCCTACAATTTCGGTGCTGGCACTCGACGTCGTCGCAATTAATTACGTAGGGGACCCGTGTCCGCCGACCGCGCTGATCGCATCGCAGCAGAGACCGACACACTGCTGCGCGCCACCCTCGCTGCGGTCGCGCCCGGAACCGCCCTCCGCGAAGGCCTGGAACGCATCCTGCGTGGCCACACCGGCGCGCTGATCGTCCTCGGCTACGACAAGACCGTCGAATCCATGTGCACCGGCGGCTTCGTGCTGGACGTCGAATTCTCCGCCACCCGGCTGCGCGAGCTCGCCAAGATGGACGGCGCCATCGTGCTCGACCGCGAGGCGACCAAGATCCTGCGCGCCGCCGTGCACCTCATGCCGGACTCCTCGATTCCCACCAACGAGTCCGGCACCCGCCACCGCACGGCAGACCGGGCGTCGCGCCAGGTCGCCATCCCGGTGATCTCGGTGAGCCAGTCGATGAACCTGATCGCGCTCTACGTCGGCGGAACCCGCCACGTACTCGAGGACTCCGGCGGGATACTGGCCAGAGCCAACCAGGCCTTGGCCACCTTGGAGCGGTACAAACTCCGGCTCGACGAAGTCTCCGGCACGCTCTCGGCGTTGGAGATCGAGGACCTTGTCACCATCCGGGATGTCGCCGCAGTCGCGCAGCGCCTGGAGATGGTGCGGCGGATCGCCGGAGAGATCTCCGGGTACGTCGTCGAACTCGGCACGGACGGTCGCCTCCTCGCGCTACAGCTCGACGAGCTGATCGCCGGGGTCGAGCCGGACCGCGAGCTCGTCGCGCGGGACTACCTCCCCGCGCAGGCCGGGCGGAACCCCTGGACGGTCGAGCACGCCCTGGCCGCACTCAACGAGCTCAGCCCGGGCGACCTGCTCGACCTGACCACCGTCGCGAAGGCACTGGGTCACGGCTCCGCCGTGGACGCCCTCGACGCAGCCGTCAGCCCTCGCGGGTACCGGCTGCTCGCCAAGGTCCCGCGCCTGCCCAACGCCGTCATCGAACGGCTCGTCGAACACTTCGGCGGGCTGCAGAAGCTCCTGGCCGCCAGCATCGACGACCTGCAGGCTGTCGACGGCGTCGGCGAGTCCCGGGCCCGCTCAGTCCGCGAAGGACTGTCCCGCCTGGCCGAGTCCTCAATTCTCGAACGCTACGTCTGACCGCCGTTTGCCCGCGGCTCCGCCGCGACAGCGGGGGCTTCGCCACCCGCACCCCCCTAGGGCGAGTTCGCTAGCGCTCACCGCCTCTGGGACGCGCTCGCCGCCTTAACTGAAGCGCGCCCCGTTCTCCCTGGCCGGGGAGAGCGGGGCGCGACGCAGAGCAGTTAGTCCTTGACGGTGAAGACGGCGCGGCGCTTGGGTTCGACGCCGGCGGCGCGACCCTCGACCACGTAGGTGCCGGGGCGGGCCTCTTGCTGACCCTTCGGGCAGCCCGGGGCGGAGCGTTCGCCGTTCCAGACCGAGCGCGCCTCAAGTGCCTGCCCGGGCTTGAGCACCCGCAGGTCCTTGGAACCCTTGCCCTGACAGTCGTCGGAGGACCAGATCCGATCGTTGCCGGACATGATCGTGATCGACAGCGCCTCGGAACCGAGGTCGACGCGGCACGGCAGGTCGCTGACGTTCTTGACCGCGAGGAACAGCTGGGCCTTCTCGCCGCGCTGGTAGATCCGCTTGTCCGAGCGCAGGGTGACGTCGAGGGCGTCCAGGCCGCAGGTCTGCTTGCTCGCGGCCGCGATGCGCGCCTTCTCCTTCTTCGCCGCGAGAGCGGCGGCCTGCTTGGCGGTCAGCTTCGGCGCCATCTTGGTCGACGCGGTCGCGGTCGCGGTGGCGGTCGCCGTCGGCTTGGCCGTCGGGCTCTCCGTCGCTGCGCGTGCCTCCGCGGCGGCGTCGGCCAGTTCCTGCGAGGTCGGGATCGACGGCGTCGGTTCGGCGCCGGCGGTCGGGGCCTCGGTCAACGGGTCGCTCACCACGGGCAGCCCGGTGAAGGGATCGATGGCCGGGTCCGTGGCCACCCCCTCGGTCACTCCGGCGGCCGCGGCCGTCGGAGAGGGGCTGTAGGTGGAGACCAACGGGACCGGTTCGGACACCAGTCCTCTGTTGAGCTCCGGAGGGGCCCCACCACCGCAGGCCCGCAGCAGAATCAACATGCCCATCGCACCACCGGCGAGGACCATGCCACGACGACGCCAGTACACCGATACGGGACTTCCCGTCCCCATCACGCTGCTCACGTGCGTCACGTTAGACCTCATTAGTCACACCAGCCCATCAACACGCCGAGTGACGCTTGCGCCCCTGGGAGTTCGATGCGAAGAGGCTGAAACGTCTGCTACGTAACGTGTTTGGGTGACTACGAACAGTGGAAACATTCTCAGTTGCTACGGGCAGTGATCGGGGCGACGTCAGGGCGGCACGACTCTGTGTTAGACACCCCGGGTGCCTCCGGACGTCGTAGAACCCGTGTTGCGTTGGTACGACGCGCATGCGCGCGACCTGCCGTGGCGCGCTCCGGGCGTGAGCCCGTGGGCGGTGCTGGTCAGCGAGGTGATGCTGCAGCAGACGCCGGTGGTCCGGGTCCTGCCGATATGGGAGCAGTGGCTGGCCCGGTGGCCGGTGCCCGCGGCGCTGGCGGTCGCGGCGCCGGGCGACGCGGTGTTGGTCTGGGGCCGCCTCGGCTATCCGCGCCGCGCGCTGCGGTTGCACGCGGCGGCAGTGGCGATCGTGGAACGGCACGGCGGCGAGGTCCCTGCCGAGCACGAGGCGTTGCTCGCACTGCCAGGGGTCGGTGAGTACACCGCGGCTGCCGTCGCGGCCTTCGCGTTCGGGCAACGCCACGTCGTGCTCGACACCAACGTGCGCCGGGTGCTCGCTCGGGCGCTGAGCGGCGAGGGCGCCGTCCCGGCCTCGACGACAGCGGCGGAACGCCGGTTGGCCGCGGAGATTCTTCCGCCCGACGCCGCGACATCGGCCCGGTGGAACGTCGCCGCGATGGAACTGGGCGCGCTGGTGTGCTCCGCGGTCCGCCCGGGATGCGAGCGGTGCCCCGTCGCCGGGCAGTGCGCGTGGAAAGCCGCCGGTCGGCCGGCGTCGACGATCGCACCGCGCACCCAAGCCTGGGCCGGAACAGATCGTCAGGTGCGCGGTCGGCTGATGGCCGCGCTGCGCGACGCCGCGCCCGCACCGGTGACGACGCAGATTCTCGACGGGTGTGGGGCCGAGCCGGTGCAACGAGCCCGGGCCCTGACGAGCCTCGTCGCGGATGGTCTGATCGACCCGCTCCCCGACGGCCGCTACGCCCTCCCTGCCCGTCGACCGAGCTGACCCCTCTCATCCCCGCGTACGAAAATTGCACTCTCGGGGAACCAGAACCGGGGCAAACCCGGACGAATCGACGTCGAGCCCGTACGAAAATTGCACTCTCGGGGAAATTCGGGGCGGGGGGCTGAGCGCGGGAAAACGCCGGACGCCGCCGCCCCGGGTGGGGGCGACGGCGTCGGTCGAAGCGCTTGTCAGTTCTTGTCGAGCTCCACCGGCGGGGAGTCGGGGACCTCCATGGCCACCGGCTTCTGCTCACCGCGGAAGGTGAACTTGGCGGACTCGCCCTCGCCCTCGACGTCGACCACCACGATCTGGCCGGGGCGCAACTCCTGGTAGAGGATCTTCTCCGACAGCGAGTCCTCGACCTCACGCTGGATCGCGCGACGCAGCGGACGGGCACCGAGGACCGGGTCGAAGCCGCGCTTGGCGAGCAGGGCCTTGGCCGCGGGCGTGACCTCGACGGCCATGTCCTTGTCCTTGAGCCGGTCGTCCAGCTTGGCGACCATGAGGTCGACGATCTGGATGATCTCTTCCTCGAGCAGCTGGTGGAACACCACGACGTCGTCGACGCGGTTGAGGAACTCCGGGCGGAAGTGCTGCTTGAGCTCGTCCTGAACCTTGAGCTTCATCCGCTCGTAGTTGCTCTGCGTGCTGCCGTCGGCGGCGAAGCCGAGGTTGAAGCCCTTGGAGATGTCCCGGGTGCCGAGGTTCGTGGTCATGATGATCACGGTGTTCTTGAAGTCGACGACCCGACCCTGCGCATCGGTCAGACGCCCGTCCTCCAGGATCTGGAGCAGGGAGTTGAAGATGTCCGGGTGAGCCTTCTCGACCTCGTCGAACAGGACCACGGAGAACGGCTTGCGGCGCACCTTCTCGGTCAGCTGGCCGCCCTCCTCGTACCCGACGTAGCCGGGAGGCGAGCCGAACAGCCGCGAGACGGTGTGCTTCTCGGAGAACTCCGACATGTCGAGCGAGATGAGGGAGTCCTCGTCGCCGAACAGGAACTCGGCCAGCGTCTTGGACAGCTCCGTCTTACCGACACCGGACGGGCCGGCGAAGATGAACGAACCGCCGGGGCGCTTCGGGTCCTTGAGACCGGCCCGGGTGCGCCGGATGGCCTGGGACAGCGCCTTGATGGCCTCGCGCTGACCGATGACCCGCTTGTGGAGTTCGTCCTCCATGCGGAGCAGGCGCTGGGACTCCTCCTCGGTCAGCTTGAAGACCGGAATGCCGGTGGCCGTGGCCAGAACCTCGGCGATCAGGTCCTCGTCGACCTCGGCGACGACGTCCATGTCGCCGGCCTTCCACTCCTTCTCGCGAGTGGACTTCTCACCGAGCAACTGCTTCTCGGTGTCGCGCAGCGCGGCAGCCTTCTCGAAGTCCTGCGCGTCGATCGCGGACTCCTTGTCCCGACGGACACCGGCGATCTTCTCGTCGAACTCGCGCAGGTCCGGCGGCGCGGTCATGCGGCGGATGCGCATGCGCGAGCCGGCCTCGTCGATGAGGTCGATGGCCTTGTCCGGCAGGAACCGGTCGGAGATGTAGCGGTCGGCCAGCGTGGCCGCCGCGACGAGGGCGCCGTCGGTGATCGAGACCCGGTGGTGCGCCTCGTACCGGTCGCGCAGGCCCTTGAGGATCTCGATGGTGTGCGCCAGCGTCGGCTCGGCGACCTGGATGGGCTGGAAGCGGCGCTCGAGCGCTGCGTCCTTCTCCAGGTGCTTGCGGTACTCGTCGAGCGTCGTGGCACCGATGGTCTGCAGCTCGCCGCGGGCCAGCATCGGCTTGAGGATGCTGGCAGCGTCGATGGCTCCCTCGGCGGCGCCGGCGCCGACCAGGGTGTGCAGCTCGTCGATGAACAGGACGATGTCGCCGCGGGTGCGGATTTCCTTGAGGACCTTCTTCAGCCGCTCCTCGAAGTCACCGCGGTAGCGGGAACCGGCCACCAGGGCACCGAGGTCGAGGGTGTAGAGCTGCTTGTCCTTCAGGGTCTCCGGGACCTCGCCGCGGACGATCTTCTGCGACAGGCCCTCGACGACGGCGGTCTTACCGACGCCGGGCTCGCCGATCAGCACCGGGTTGTTCTTGGTGCGTCGCGACAGGACCTGCATGACGCGCTCGATCTCCTTCTCGCGCCCGATGACCGGGTCGAGCTTTCCTTCGCGCGCTGCCTGCGTCAGGTTGCGGCCGAACTGGTCGAGGACCAGTGAGGTCGACGGGGTGCCCTCGGCCGGACCGCCGGCAGCGGCCGGCTCCTTGCCCTGGTACCCGCTCAGCAGCTGGATGACCTGCTGGCGGACGCGGTTCAGGTCGGCGCCGAGCTTGACCAGCACCTGGGCGGCGACGCCCTCACCCTCGCGGATGAGGCCGAGCAGGATGTGCTCGGTCCCGATGTAGTTGTGTCCGAGCTGCAGCGCCTCACGCAGCGAGAGCTCGAGGACCTTCTTGGCACGCGGGGTGAACGGGATGTGCCCCGACGGAGCCTGTTGCCCCTGGCCGATGATTTCCTCGACCTGTTGGCGGACAGCCTCCAGCGAGATCCCGAGGCTCTCGAGGGCCTTGGCGGCCACTCCCTCGCCCTCGTGGATCAGGCCGAGCAGGATGTGCTCGGTGCCGATGTAGTTGTGGTTGAGCATCCGGGCCTCTTCTTGGGCCAGGACAACCACACGGCGAGCACGGTCGGTAAATCTCTCGAACATTTCTACAGGCTCCCGTCCGCGGAACTACGGGTCAGCAACAGACGATGGCTCCCCTGTGCCCCGCTGATCGCAACTCTAGCCCCGGCGTGTTTGCCGTGTGTGCGTCACGGCACGCGACGGGCCGTTCAGCCGATGGTCATCTGCGAATGACCCCCGGCCACGTGCGGCCCGAACCCCCGAGCGCCGGCTGAGTTACCTGACTATCGGCTGCCCGCTGCAACGCCCTGAGCGAGGTCTCTGTTCCCTCCGGAAACGTGCAAGAGCGTCTGGTGACCTGCGCAAACTGCCTACGCTGGGAACAATGGGGCGTGATGCACGGGTACGGCAGAGGAGAGCGGATGCGCGCACGCACGACCACGATCGCGATCACCGGTCTGGCCCTGGGGGCCGGCGGCCTCGTCGGTGTCCCCGCGCTCGCGGCCGGGCCCAGCCTGACCGTCTCCGCGATCACCCGCTCGGGTGAGTCCAGCCCGACCCTCGCCTACGCGATGAACCTGGCCTCGGGGAAGAAGTTCATCCTCAACGCCGGGGACCCCAAGGCAGTACCCGGCGGCCGGTACGCCGTCGGCGCGTACATCAATGACAACTCCACGCTGACCGTCGCCGCCCGGATCGTGAACGTCGCCAAGGCGACGAAGGTCAGCTTCGACCTCGGCAAAGCGAGCAAGGTGGACCTGAAGGTCGACGACGGCACGGTGCAGCCCAGCGCACTGGCGGTCATCCCGTTCGCCACCGTCAAGGGGAAGCCGAAGTCCTTCATCGGCGACAACGGCGTCCAGTGGCCGCCGCAGGCGACCTACGTCCTGCCGGCGGCCGGCAAAGGCCTCAGCCTCGGCGTGCACGGGGCCCTGACCCGGCCCGGCGACGGAGCCAGCCCGGTGCGCTACGACCTCGCCAAGGTCTGGAACGGGATGCCCGGCGACGTCTCCATCTCGGCCCGCAAGGCCAACCTCGCCAGGATCAACATGAATGTCTCGGTGCTGGACGAGGACCACAGCGCCTACCTGCGACTGGTGCCCGCGCGCGCCAACCTCAAGCCGCTGACCGGCCAGGAGGTCGGTGGGCCGATCCTCGGCAAGCAGGTCTCCTACCGGACCCCCGCCCTGCAGTGGCACTCGCAGGTCAGCATGTCCGGGCTCAACGGCTTCGCGAACATGACCGAGAAGTTCAAGCACAAGGGCAAGAAGAAGTTCCTCTACGCCGCCGGCCGGACCTACTCGGAGACGTGGGGCGGCGGCATCTGGGGACCGCGGGCGAACAGCCCGGCGATCTTCAACCAGGGCAACAAGGTGCAGGTGCGCGGCGGACAGCCGCTCTGCCCCTTCGACGGCGTCGGCGTGGACCTGGACGACTGCCAGTTCCAACCGGTCGAGTTCTCCTACCGCCTGACCAAGGCCGGGGCGGTCGTGGCCACCGGTCAGGCGGTCACCGCGCCGCTGCCGGCCAAGCCGACCTGGTACACGGCCACGCTGTCCGCGACCCGCGACGGCGGCGCCGACCTCATGACCGCGCTGAGCGCCAAGTGGTACTTCCGGGCCGGCGGCCCCGGCCCGACCGGGCCGCTGAACGCGGGCACGCTGCGCATCGAGCCGGCGGGGCTCAACGCCCGCCACCTGACCGCCAAGGGCTCGACCACCCCGGTGAAGGTCACCGTCGGCGAACTCAAGGGCGTGCGCACCGTGACCGTGGAGTACTCCACCGACGGCGGAAGGACCTGGAAGAAGGCCAAGGCCACCGGGCGCGGCGCGAAGTGGAGCGCCAAGATCGCCAATCCGTCCAAGGCGGGAGCGGTGTCGCTGCGGGTGAAGGCCACCGCGAAGAGCGGTGGTTTCGTCACCTACACCGTGACCGACGCTTACGGCGTCAAATAGTTCCACAGTTACCGCAACGACAGAAGCCGGCGGCGCCCATCGGGCGCCGCCGGCTTCTGGTTTCAGGAACTAGTGCGCGGCGTTGTAGGCCTCGACGATGTTCGCCGGGATACGGCCACGCTCACTGACGTCATAGCCCTTCTTGCGGGCCCATTCGCGAATGTCGGCGGTGTTTGCGGTACCGGTCCGGGAAGTCCGGGCGGGAGCGCGACCACGCGCGGCCCGACCACCGACGCGCCGGGCGGCCTCGACATATCCCTGCAGCACGTCACGCAACTTGCCGGCGTTCTTGGCAGAGAGGTCGATCTCGTACGAGACACCGTCCAGCGAGAACGACACCGTTTCGTCGGCCTCGCCGCCGTCGAGGTCGTCCTCGAGAATCACCAAGGTCTTGGATGCCATTGCAGGCCTCTCACGTCTCCGGAAGGACCGGTCAGCTTTCTGGCCGGACACGGCAACCCCGTGGGGCGGGGAAAGCAAACCAGGAATTCCCCGTCGGCGCAATTGCGGCACGCGTTGCGAACAGCTATCTGCTCATAGTTCGAGCAACATGCGGGAGTTGCCCAACGTGTTCGGCTTCACCCGTTCGAGGTCGAGGAACTCGGCGACACCTTCGTCGTAGGACTCCAGAATCGCGGCGAACACCTCAGGTGCGACCGGCACGTCATCGATGACCCGGAATCCGTGTCCGGAGAAGAAGTCCACCTCAAAGGTCAGGCAGAAGACCCGACGTACCCCGAGTTCACGAGCCGCATTGATCAACTGGCCGAGAATGAGGTGTCCGACTCCGGTGCGGCGAAGTTCCGGGATCACTGCGAGCGTGCGGACCTCGGCGAGGTCTTCCCACATCACGTGCAATGCACCGCAGCCGACGACTCGCCCGTCGAGGTCGGCGACCCAGAACTCCTGCACATCCTCGTAGAGCTTGACGGTCGGCTTGCGCAGCAGGATCCGGTCGGTGGCGTAGGAGTCGATGAACGAACCGATCGCCCGCACGTCGGCGGTGCGGGCCCGCCTGATCACCGGAACCGGCCCGTGCTGTTCTTCGGGGTTCAAGCGAGCTCAGCTCTGGATCTGGTCGGCTCGAGGGCTCGCCGACTGGGGACGCACGAAGGGGAACAACACGGTCTGGCGAATCGAGGATCCGGTGAACATCATCAGCAAGCGGTCGACGCCCATTCCCATACCGCCGGTGGGCGGCATCGCATATTCCAAGGCACGCAGGAAATCCTCGTCGAGCTGCATGGCTTCGGGGTCGCCACCGGCGGCCAGCAACGATTGGGCGGTGAAGCGGGCGCGTTGCTCGACCGGATCGATCAGCTCCGAATACGCGGTGCCGATCTCGGTGCCGAATGCCACCAGGTCCCACCGTTCGGCCAGTCGCGGGTCGACACGATGCGCACGCGTCAACGGCGACACCTCGGTGGGGAAATCCCGGTAGAACGTCGGCAGCACTGTGTGTTCCTCGAGGAGCCGCTCGTACATCTCCAGAATGACCTGACCGCGACCCCAGGAGGGATCAACGGGTACGTCGGCCTTCTCGCACAACGCCAACAACTCGGGCAATGCGGTGTCCGCGGTGATCGTGGTACCGAGGACTTCGGACAATCCGTCGTTCACGGTGACCGCGCGCCAGGTGCCACCGATGTCGTATTCGTTCTCACCGTGGCGGATCACCGTGGTGCCCAAAGCGTCGGTGGCCGCGTTCTGGATGAGGCGTTGGGTGAGTGCGGCCATCGTGTCGTAGTCGCCGTAGGCCTCATACGCCTCGAGCATCGTGAACTCGGGATTGTGTGTGGCGTCGACGCCCTCGTTGCGGAAGTTCCGGTTGATCTCGAAGACCTTCTCCACGCCGCCGACCGCGAGCCGCTTGAGATACAACTCCGGCGCGATACGAAGGTAGAGCTGCGCGTCGTAGGCATTGATGTGCGTCGTGAACGGCCGCGCGTTCGCGCCGCCGTGCACCGCCTGCAGCATCGGGGTCTCGACCTCGAGGAACCCGGACTCGGCCAAGGTGTTGCGCAACGAGCGAACCGCTTCTGAGCGGACCGTGAGCATGCGCCGCGCCTCGGGATTGACGATGAGGTCGACGTAGCGCTGCCGAACGAGGGCCTCGGGGTCGGACAGGCCCTTGTGCTTGTCCGGCAGGGGCCGCAGGCACTTGGCCGTCAACGTCCAGGACTCGGCGAGCACCGACAGTTCGCCGCGCTTGGAGGTGATGACCTCGCCCGTGACGCCGACGTGGTCGCCGAGGTCGACGTCGGTCTTCCACGCCGCGAGAGCGTCCTCGCCGACCTTGTCCAGGGAGAGCATCACCTGCAGGTCGCCGGTGCCGTCGCGCAGTGTCGCGAAGCAGAGCTTTCCGCCGGTGCGCGAGAGCATCACGCGCCCAGCGATGCCGACGATCGCTCCGGTGGCGACGTCGGCCTCGAGTCCGGGGTGGGCGGCGACGACCTCCGCCACCGTGGCGGTGCGGGGATAGCCCACCGGATAGGGGTCGACGCCGGCCGCCCGCAGACGGTCGTACTTCTCGCGGCGTACGCGTACCTGCTCGGGCAGTTCGTCGTCGAGTTCGGGCGGAGTGCTCTGCTCAGTCACCGAAGCAGGTTACTGGCCGGCCGAGCGGCGAAACGACGGGCGCATTTTCCCGTCGTTTCGACGGTCGCGGCCCACTCGGCGTCCGAGGAACGAGGACGCTGGGTAATTAGGGCACGGCATGGTCACCCAGATGACGCGTGAAGCCCGGCGGGATCACCAGGTCGGAGGGATCGAGGTCCGCGACCGACGCTTTCCCCAGCGCCAGCAGCGTCGAGTCGATGCCGTTACGGAAGATGTCGAGGATGTTCTCGACGCCGCCCTGACCGCCGGCGGCGAGGCCCCACAGGTAGGCGCGGCCGATCATCACGGCGCGAGCACCGAAGGCCATGGCCTTCACGACGTCGGAGCCGCGGCGGACGCCGCCGTCGAGCACGATCTCGATCTGGTCTCCGACGGCCTCCGCGATGGAGGGCAGCGAGCGGATCGCAGCCGGGGTGCCGTCGAGGTTGTTGCCGCCGTGGTTGGACACCGAGATCGCGGACAGCCCTGCGTCGACCGCGCGCTTGGCGTCGTCGACGCGGATGATGCCCTTGAGCATGCAGGGCCCGTCCCACTGCGAACGCAGCCAGGCGACGTCCTCCCAGGACGGAGGCGGGGTCATCATCCATTCGCCGTAGGCAGCGAAGAACCCGGGCGGCGGCGCGTCCTTGCTGGTGGACATGTTCGGCACGCCGAGGTCGGGCAACTTGCCGGAGCGGGCGAAGTCGTAGAGCCACTGCGGGCGCACGAGGACCTCGGGCGCGAACTTCAGCGCGGTCTTGAAGTCGACGGTCTGCGGGATCGAGGGGCTGCCCCAGTCCCGGGCGTGCGAGAACGACCAGTCCAGCGTGATGATGAGGCCGACGGCGCCGGCGGCGCGGGCCCGGTCCAGGCGGGCAGTCATCGCGCTGCGGTCGCCGCACCAGTAGACCTGGAAGAACGTCGGCGCGCCCTGGGCGACGACCTCCTCGATGGGCTTGCTCGCGAACGACGAGAGGCCGACGGCGGTGCCGCGGGCGACAGCCGCGCGGGCGATCCCGAGTTCGGCGTCCGGGTGCACGGCCTGCACCCCCGTCGGGGAGATCAGCACCGGCAGGGCCAACTGCTGGCCCATCACGGTGGTCGACAGGTCCCGCGAGGCCGAGGCCCCGGCGACATGCGGCGCGAAGCCCAGTTCGCCGAACGCGACGAGATTGTCCCGGTAGGTGATGCCGCGCTCCGACCCAGCCAGCAGGGCCTTGTACACCGAGCGGGGCAGCCGCTTCTTCGCACGACGCTGCGCCTCGGCGACGGTCTCGAACCAGGCTGCACTCATCGGACCTCCTCCGTCGGCCCGATCGGCTGCGCCGGGGCACTGAATAATTCGCTCGCAAGCTCACTCATGAACTGCTCCTCCTGCGACTACGGCGGATCAACGGCTTGATCGGGACGGCGGTGCGTCCGCGAACGCACCCCGCCATGACA
Organism: uncultured Actinomycetota bacterium; assembly: GCA_963703165.1. Taxonomy (GTDB): domain Bacteria; phylum Actinomycetota; class Actinomycetes; order Sporichthyales; family Sporichthyaceae; genus JBQTKD01. The sequence continues at coordinate 3,114,649 of OY969798.1, read as the reverse complement.
CCTGCCCCGTAGGCGACGTTCTCTGCGAAGGCGCGCGGATCCGCGAGGATCCACGCCGCGACGCGGGGCCGGGTGAGGGCGGCCGCCAGGAGGGCGGGGCCGGCGAGTTGGGTGGCGTAGGTGCTGCTGCTGCGCCAGGTACGCGCTGCGCGCGTGACGACAGCCTTAGGAGCGCCGCCCGGGGACAATCCGATCTGACGACGCATCAGTGTTTCGTCGGTCAGGGCGGCGGCGAGCGCGATCGCGGCGATGCGTGGTCTGCCGGCGAGGACGGCCGCCACGGCTGTCGCGGTGAACGGCTCCAGCGCCAGCGGCACGAACGTGCCGGGGTGTCGTCGGCTCAGCGGTGCGGCGGAGGTGCCGTAGCGGTAGCGCCGCTCCAGCAACCCGGCCCAGGTGATCGGTTCGTGGTGGCCGACCTCGACGCTCGGGTCGTAGCGCACGCGATGGCCGGCGGCGTGCAGGCGCCAGACGAGGTCGACGTCCTCGCCGTAGCGCAGCGACTCGGCGAAACCGTCGACAGCACTGCGCCGCACCACGAGCACCGTCGAGGGCACGTAGGAGACGCGGGTGAACGGGGCCACCTGTGCGGGCCGCCGGCCGAGATCCAATGCGCAAGGCCGCATGCGTCCGATGTAGCGGGGCCCACCGGACGCCAGCCGTCGGACGCAACGAAGGTTTTCGGCCGGGACGATGCGGGGGGCAGCAGCGGCGACGGCAGGGTCGGCGAGGTGCGCAGCGATACGGGCGAGGTCGTCGGCGGTCGGGACGGCGTCGCTGTCCACGAACGCCACCAGGTCGGTGTCGACGTGTACCAGGCCGGTGTTGCGCGCGGCGGCCGGGCCACCGTTGGTCTCGCGGCGGATCAGCGTGGCGCCGTGCTCGGCGACGACCTTGGCGACCGCGTCCGGATCGTCGGAGGCGTCGTCGACGACGAGGACCGGGAATCGGGTGCCCAACGCGCCCAGGCACTGCGCGAGCAGATCCGTGCGGTCATGGGCAGGCACGACGACGGTCAGGTCCCCAGGCGCAGCGGGCGGGGCAGGGTGCGCCAGGCCGGCGTCGAACAGGCGCCGGGCCAGGGTCGCGCCTGCGGCAGTGCGGACGGTGCCCGCACGCAGTTCGCGCAATGCGACCTGTCCGGTGGGGCTGAGCCGAAGCATCCGGGCGGGGGTACCACCGGTGAGCGTGCCCGGCGCGACCTCCTGGTAGTTGGGATCCAGCCGGACCCCGAACCCGATCGGAACCGGACAATTCGCTGGGGACGTCGTCCCCAGCAGCAGCCTGTCAGCCCGAGTACCGGCTGACAGGCTGCTGTACGGGACGACGTCCCTCAGGTTTTCGCGGCCGCTCACAGGGCCAGCCCGCCGTCGACGGGGATCACGGCGCCGGTCATGGCGGACGATCCGGGGCCGGCGAGGAAGGTGAGCACGGCCGCGATCTCGTCCGCGGTGAGCAGGCGTCCGTGGCACTGTTGCGCCGCGAATTCGCCCGCACCGGGCAGGTCGTAGAGGCGGGCGGACTCGGCGAGCATCGCGGTGTCGGTGGAGCCGGGGCTGACGGCGTTGGCAGTGACCCCGGTGCCCGCGAGTTCGACGGCCAGCGCGCGGATCAGCCCGGCGACCCCGGCCTTTGCGGCGCAGTACGCCGCGAGATTGGGCAGGCCCTCGGTGGCGGCGGCCGACGCGACGGCGAGGAAGCGGCCGGCGCGCGGGGCCGGACGACGTAACAGCGCCGGAACCGCGGCCCGGGCGAGGTTCAGCACGCCACCGAGATTCACGTCGAGGACGGTGCGCTCGGTCGCGGCCGAGGACTCCCAGTGCGGTGTTCCGCCCCCGACGACGCCGGCACAGGCGATCGCGGCATCCAACCCACCCCAGCGCCGTTCGGCGTCGGCGACCGCGGCAGCCATGGCCCCGGCGTCGCGGACGTCGGCGACGATGCAGGCGACGCGGTCCTTGCCGATGGCCGCGGCACGCGCCGCGGCCAGCGCTTCGGTGAGGTCGGCCTGCGTGGCCATGCGGTACCCGAGCGTGGGGTCGTCGGTGCAGGAGTCGACGGCGAGCACCGCCCACCCCTCGCGGGCCAGGGCGACGAGCGTGGCCGCCCCGATTCCTCGGGCCGCCCCGGTCACCACCGCTGCGCGAGGTCGCGGCGTCATCGCGCCTGCCACGCTGCGACGTCGTCCAGCAGATCCCCGACGAGACGGCTCAACAGGTCGATGCCCTCGGACGCGTCGGCGCCGCGGGGATCGCCGAGGACACCCGTGGGGCTCACGGCGCGCACGCCGCCGGCACGCAACTGCGGCAGCACCTCGGCCAGCGGACGCAGATCGCCCGGGACCGCCAGTTCCATGTGCACCCGCGAGGGATCCAGCGCCAACGCCAATGCCGTCTCCGGGCGGCCCGCGTGCGGGTCGCCGTCCCACCGCGGGTGGTGGGCGCGCACGTCGCGGCCCTCCGCGCGCAAGGTCGCCACCGCCCGGGTGAGGGCTGCGGCGTTGCCGCCGTGCCCGGACACGAACAGCACATGCCCGAAGGTGTCGGTCGCCGAGCGGGCCAGTTCGATCAGCACCACTTCGAGCGCCGCCTGCCCGATCGAGAGCGTGCCAGGGAAGGCGGCATGCTCACCGCTGGAGCCGTAGGGCAACGCCGGCGCGACGAACACGTCACGGCGGGCATCGGCCAGCCCCCGGCACAACGCACCCGCGATGTCGGTGTCGACCGACAACGGCAGGTGCGGTCCGTGCTGCTCCGTCGCCCCCAGAGGGACGGCCAGAATCGAGTCCGGTCCGGCGTCCGCACCGACCTGAGGCCATGTCAGATCAGCCAGGTCCATACGTCACACCTTGGAAAGTGCCAGCCCGGCCAGCGGATTCACGTCGCAGGCCCGGTCCGGAACAGCATCCGGCTCGGGGCGACGGCGGCCGATGGTGACCGGCACCGCGCGACCGCGGCGGGAGTGGTCGACGGGCGACCGCGGAGCAGCGGCCGAGTCGACACCGGCCAAGGCCAATTCGCCGTAGCCTTTGACGCACTCCGGGTCGGGTCCATCCAAGGGCAGGCCGGTGAAGAACTTCGCCGCCATGCACCCGCCGCGGCAGGAGTCGTAGGCGCCGCAGGAACTGCACGACCCGCCGGTCTGCGGCTTGCGCAGGTCGGCGAACAGGTCCGAGGTGCGCCAGACCTCGGCGAAGCCGCCGACGTCGGTGACGTTGCCGGCGAGGAATTCCGGGTGAATCGCGAACGGACAGGCGTAGACGTCGCCGACCGGGTCGATCAGGCAGACCACGCGGCCCGCGCCGCAGAGGTTCAGCCCGGGCAGTGACTCCCCGAAGGCCGCGAGGTGGAAGAACGAGTCCCCGGTGAGCACGCCCTCGCCGTTGGCGACGAGCCAGTCGTAGAGCTCACGCTGTTGGCCGGGGAGCATGTGCAGCTCGTCCCAGGTGTCCGCGCCCCGGCCTGAGGGGCGGAGCCGCGTGAGCCGGAGCTGGGCGCCGAACGAGTCGGCGATCGCCTTGAAAGCATCGAGCTGCGGCAGATTGTGACGGGTCATCACGACGGAGATCTTGAACCCGGTCATACCCGCATCGGCGAGGTTGCGCATGGCCCGCATCGCGGTGGCGTAGGAGCCCTTGCCGCGCACCGCGTCATTGATCTCGGCGGTGGCGCCGTCGAGCGAGATCTGCACGTCGACGTAGGAGTTGGCGGCCAGCCGCTTCGCCATCGCCTCGTCGATGCGGATGCCGTTGGTGGAGAACTTCACGCCGACGTGATGCTCGGTCGCGTAATCGACGAGCTCGAGGAAGTCCGGACGCACCGTCGGCTCTCCGCCACCGATGTTGACGTAGAACACCTGAAGCCGTTCGAGTTCGTCGATGACGGCCTTGCACTGCGCGGTGTCCAGCTCGCGGGGGTCTCGCCGCCCGGAGCTGGACAGGCAGTGGGTGCACGCCAGGTTGCAGGCGTAGGTCAGTTCCCACGTCAGACAGATCGGGGCGTCGAGGCCCAGCGCGAACTCGTCGACCAGCTTCATCGGTTTAGTACACGCCGCACATGCCGTCGATGGAGACGTCCTCGACGAGGACATCCTCGGCGACAACGTCCTCGATCACGGCAGCACCAGACTCGACCAACATTGCGGGGTTCACGGGCTCGGGGCTCACGGGGACTCCTCACAGAATGGGGGCTCGCGTGGGATATTGGCACGCGATGCCGAATATCGACCTGGGGCGAGAATATCGGCACGCTGTGCCGCAATTCAAGACCTCCGGGAGGTGACCATGAGTGACAGCGAAGCCGCGAACGTCCGCCGTGGGCGCCCGCCGGGCACCAGCGCACGGGAGCTCGAGCTCGTGGCTCTCCGGTTGTTCGCGGCGCACGGCTTCGAGGAGACCACCGTCGAGCAGATCGCGGCGGCCGCCGGGGTCAGCCGGCGCACGTTCTTCCGCTACTTCGACAGCAAGGCAGCCGTCCTGTTCAGCGAGTTCGACGCCGAGGTCACCGAGCTGCGGGCGGCCTTCGCAGCCATTCCGGCCAATGTCGGGGTGATGACGGCGATCCGTCGCGTCGTCGTCGGGGTGAATCACTACCGGGCCGAGGACGTGCCCGAACTCCGGGCGCGCATGAGCCTGATCGGCTCGAACGCGTCGCTGCAGGCCGAGGCCGCACGGCACTACGACGCCTGGGAGCGGGCCGTCGCCGACTTCGCCGCCACCCGCCTGGGCCAGGACGTGGACTCGCTGTACCCGTTGGCGATCGGCCGCGCATCGCTCGCCGCGGCCAGGGCCGCCTTCGACCGCTGGGCCGCCCGCGCGGACGCGGACCTCACGGTCTACCTGGACGCCGCCCTGGCCGCGCTGGCCGCCGGTTTCAGCGCCGCCAGCACCGCCGACGGCTCCCGCTAGTAGCACGCCCCCAAGATCGCCGGGGCGTACGAATTTTGCACTCTCGGGGAATCCAGATCCCCACAAACCCTGACAAACGACCCGCAACCCCGTACGCAAATTGCACTCTCGGGGAATTTCTGGGTCGGGGAGATCCCGGGGCGGGGGGGGCTCGGGTCAGCGGGAGAGCAGGTCGATGAGGGCGGCGGGGGCGTCCATGGCGCCTTTGACGCCGGCCCAGCGGGCGCCGGAGCGGGCGGCGAGATCGGCGGCGGCGTCGCAGTCCTCGGCCGGCGCCAGGATGAGAAGCTCGGGGATCCGGGACGCGACGGGGACGGGGTCGTTCTCGTCGGTCGCGCGGCAGTCCGACAGCAGGACGACGACGCGGCGGGCAGCCTGCGTGTGAGCGAGTTGGTCTGCGGCGGCACGCAGGGCGGTGGCGACAGCGGTGACGCCGTGTCCGCGCAGGCCGAGGACGCGGTCGACGACGGTGTCGGCGGGGAGCGAGGAACTCATGGCGCGCAGCACCTGCACCTCGCGGGCGAACGACAGCACCGCGTAGTCCCCCGGCGCGCGCCAGGCGCAGGCGGCGGCCGTGAGCGCAGCCGCGGCGAGACGGGTGCCGGCCATCGAGCCAGAGGCGTCGATCACGACGCACAGTGCGAGGGTGGGCCGGGCCCAGGTGCGGGAGGTCAGCTCGTCGAGGGCGGGCGGGCGGCGCAGGGCCCGGGCATCGGCGATCGCGGTGAGGGACGCGTCCAGATCGAGGTCGCCGCCCTGGTCCGCCGGCACCGAACGCAGCCGACCGATGCCACGGCCGCGGGGATTGCCGACGCGTACGCGGTCGAGGACCACGCGTCCGGCGAGCATTCGGGCGGCCTTGCGCAGCGACTCGTCGGTCGCCGAGCTCATGTCAACGAGCAGCGCCAGGGTCTGGTCGGGATCCTCGGCCATCGCGCGGTCGAAGGCGTCCTCGTCGAGCACCCCGACCTCGGGTGACAGCTCGGCGAACTTCGGCCGCGCCGCCAACTCCGAGCGCGGAGTGGTGCGGTCGGCCGGTTTGGGGCGACTACGCCGCTGCTGGCCGGGCTCGGGCAGGCCCGCCGGTTGCGGGCCTAGGCTCCCCCCTGGGCATCGGCTCCTGACTGCTCGTCGGCCGGCTTGGGTTCCTTGCCGAATACGGCCTCGTAGAGGTCCCGAACGACGTCCTCCGGGGACTTGTTGGTGGCCTCCTGCAGACGGATGCGCCCCGACAGGGCCACCAACGCCGCGTCGAAGCCGGCGTGCCAGTCGTCGGGGCTCACACCGCGGCGATTCGCCAGGGCCACGGTCAATCGGGTCATGTCGATCGCACCGCGCACCGAGGAGCCGATGCGGATGTCCGGGTGCTCCCGGGTGCGCCGCACCAGGTCGACCACGCGCGAACGCCACACCGCCGAGACCTTGGGGGCGCGCAGCAGAACGATGTCGAACTCGTCGCCCGCGTCCTGGTAACCCATGGTGAGCCGGCACACCCGGTCGTAGATGGCCGAGGAGATCCGGGCCGTACCGACGGAGTCGAACGGGTTCATCGCCGCGACCAGGCGGAAGCCCTCGGCGGCCGCGATCCGACCGAGCCGCGGTACGTGTAGTTCGCCCTCGCTCATCACGGTGATGAGGACGTTGAGGGTCTCCTCCGGGATCCGGTTGGTCTCCTCGACGTAGAGCAGGGCGCCGGCCCGCAGTGCCTCGGCCAACGGCCCGTCGACGAACGTCGAGGCGCTGTACCCACGTTCCAGCACCAGTGCCGGGTCGAAGTGACCGACAAGGCGGGCCGGAGTCAGTTCGGCGTTGCCCTCGACGAACACGAACGAGGACTTGGACTCGGCCGCCACGGCTCGCAGCAACGTGGTCTTCCCGGTCCCCGGCGGGCCCTCGAGAAGCACGTGGGCGCCGGCTTCAAGGGCAGAGACCAGCAGCTCAATTTCGCGGGCCCGGCCGACAACGTCGGCCGGGCCCGTGGAAGCTTCGTGCATCAGTGCTCGTGCACCATGACGCCGCGAACATTCTTGCCTGCCAGCAGGTCGTCGTAGCCCTCGTTGACCTCTTCGAGCTTGTACGTGCGGGTGATGATCTCGTCGAGCTTGATGTCCCCGGACTGGTAGAGACCGAGGATCTTCGGGATGTCGGTGGTCGGGTTGCAGTCACCGAACAGCGAGCCCTTGACGGTCTTACGGAACAGGGTGAGCAGCGCCGCCGGGAGCTGGATGTTGTTCAGGTCCAGCTTGTTCAGGCCGGTGATGACGACCATGCCGCCCTTGCTGACGGAGTGGAAGGTCGAGGTGACCTGAGGCTCCGTCACCAGGTCGGTGGTGATGATGCCCTTGTCCGCACCGACGCCGCGGGTCAGGTCCATCGCCAGCTCCATGGCCTCCTCGGAGGTCGCGACCGCGTGGGTGGCGCCGAGCTCGAGGGCCTTCTCCCGCTTGTTCTCCAGCGGGTCGACGGCGATGACATTCTTGGCGCCGGCGTACCGGGCGCCCTGCACCGCGTTGATGCCGATACCGCCGACGCCCACGACCAGGACCGTCTCGCCCGGCTGCACGTCCGCGGTGTTGACCGCGGAGCCCCACCCGGTCGGCACGCCGCAGCCGACGAGCACGGCCTTCTCCAACGGGATGTCGTCGTCGACCTTCACTGCGGAGTTCTGGTGGATGACGTTGTACTGGCTGAACGTGCCGATCATGCACATGTTCCCGTACTGGCCGCGCGGGCCGGTCATCGGGAAGTGCTCGCCCGGCAGGTAGCCCTCGAGGATCGTCGCGCCCATGTCGCAGATCGACTGACGACCGGTGGCGCACCACCGACAGTGACCGCAGTTCGGGATGAACGAGCAGACGACCTTGTCGCCCGGCTTGACCCGGGTGACGCCCGGGCCGACCTCTTCGATGATCCCCGCGCCCTCGTGGCCCAGCACCATCGGCAGACGGGCGGGCAGGTCGCCGTGGGCGACGTGGATGTCGGAGTGGCAGAGCCCGGCGTGGGTGTAGCGAATCAGGACCTCGCCGTCCCGGGGCTTCGCGAGCTCCAACTCCTCGATCTCGATCTGCTTGCCGGCTTCGACAACAACTGCGGCCTTGGTCTTCAACGGGTGCTCCTCTTCATCGAGTTGCGGTCGGTGGTGCGGGCGAGGCGGTTCAATCGCGACGGCAGATCATCGCTGTGTCGGCGAGGGTTGCCAGAGCCGCAGCGTAGGCCGCGAGCTCAGCTTCCGACACCCCCGCGTCACGGCAGGCCACGCGAGCGGTGGGCGCAGCCGCGAGTCCTTCGACGACTGCGCGTAGCAGAGGCTCCTTGAGGAACGACAGCCGACGGGTGTCGAAGCTGTACAGGAGCGCGCCGAATCGCTCAGGACGCACGGCGACCCGGGGATGCAGCATCCACGGCTCGTCGAGAGCAAAGGCAGCGACGTCGGTGTCGGGCACCGGCTCAGGCTATGACAACCAATTTTCAGGGCAACGTCGCATGCGCACAGAATCGGTCCGCCCCGCTTGTGCCGAGCGTCCAGTGCCGGCCCGCGGGCGGGCGTGCGTGCCCAGGGGCTCAGGCCCTGTCCCGGCGAGCGGCCAGGCTCGCGGCGTGTGCCTCCACGCCTTCGGTGGCCGTCGGGCTCCCGAACAGCGCCACCGCCTCGCGCAGCTCCGCGGTCGAACCGCCGTCGTCCGAGCGCCCGGCTCGGACGCTGCGCAGCGCGGCGGCCAGAACCTCCCGCGGCGCCCGGGCCAGCTGGGCGGCCCAGCCGGCCGCGGCCGCGGCGGCGTCGGCCTCGAGGCGGTCCACCAGCCCGGTCACGTGCGCCTCGGTGGCCTCCATGGTGCGCCCGGACAGCACCAGATCCAGCGCAACCTGACGTCCGACCAGATCGGGCAGCCGCTGCGTGCTGCCCGCACCGGGGCTCAGTCCCATCGTGATCTCCGGGATCCCGAAGCGCGCCCGGGGTGTGGCCACCCGGAAGGTGCAGGCGATCGCAAGCTCCAGGCCGCAGCCCATCGCGGGACCGTCGATCACGGCGATGGTCGGGAACGGCACCCCGGCCAGTCGCTCGAAGGTGGCTCGCAACATCCGCAGGTAGGAGTCGAAGCCCGCCGGGTCCAACTGTCGCAGCAGGGTGAGGTCCGCGCCCGCGCAGAACTCCCCGCCGACCGCGCTCTCCACCACAACCGCCCGGACCGGGCTGCGCAGCAGCGCTTCGATCGCCGCGTCGATGCCCGCGATCAGGTCCCCCGTCAGGGAGTTGACCGGTGGCCCGGCGAGCCGGATCCGTCCGATGAGGCCCTCCGTCTCCACCTCGACGAGGTTGGCCGGCGCGCGACCGGGGCCGACCGCGGCGGCGCGGATCAGGTCGATCAGGAGGCTCGCCGCGTCCACGCCCTCGCCCTTGCCGGGCTCACGGAGAGCTGTCGACGTGACGACCCCGAGCACGATCTGGTGCAGCGCCTTGGGGTCGACGTGCGCGGGGAAGGTTCCCGCCGCCGCTGCCGCCGCGAGGACCTTGCGCCAGAGCGTCTCGACGGCGCGCTGCGGCCCGGCCACTGCCGCACGCAGGTTGGCGGGGAGGTGATCGGCGTTGCGCACGTAGGCGGTGGTGAACGGACGGTGGGCGTCGACGGCCCTGATGTGGGCGAGCGCAGCGGCCTCGATCCGGCGCAGTGGCTGGTCTGTCGGCACCGCCGCGACGGCCTCGCCGATCTCGCGACGGATCGCCTCCGCGCCGATCCCCAATACCTCTCCGATGGAGGCGTCGCGCGAGGTGAAGTGGTGGTACATGCTCGCCGGCTTCACCCCGACCGCGGCCGCGACCCGTTCCACCGTGCAGGCCGCCAGGCCGTCCTCGGCCAAGATCTCGGCCGCGGCACGAAGGGCGGCCTCCCGGGTGGACGTCACCACCCGAACGTACCGTAGGCTGCCCCTAATCTCACCTAGGTTGGGGGCTGCAATGACGCAGACACCGGACGTCGCCGTGGTCACCGGCGGAGCGAGCGGCATCGGTGCCGCGACATGTCACCGCCTGGCGGCAGCGGGCCGTCGGGTCGTGATCCTCGACCTGGACGCCGAACGCGCGCAGAGCACCGCCGGGGCCCTTCCCGGCACCGGGCACCGCGGTATCGGCCTGGACGTCGCCGACACCGACGCGGTGCGCGCGGCCGTCGAATCGACCGAGTCCGACCTCGGCCCGATCGGCGTGCTGGTGAACGTCGCGGGCTGGGACAAGTTCATGCCCTTCGTCGACACCACCCCGGAGTTCTGGGAGAAGGTGATCGCGATCAACTACAAGGGCACCCTCAACACGGTCCACGCCGTGCTACCGCACATGATCGAGCGCAAGTACGGCCGGATCGTCTGCGTGGCCTCGGATGCCGCACGGGTCGGCTCGTCGCTGGAGTCCATCTACGCCGGGGCAAAAGGCGCGGTCGTCGCCTTCTCCAAGAGCGTCGCCCGTGAGGTCGCCAAGCACCAGATCACCGTGAACGTCGTCTGCCCCGGACCCACCGACACCCCGCTGATCCGGGGCATGGCAGGCGAACTGGGCAACGGCGAGAAGTTCGTCGACGCACTCACCAAGGCCATCCCGTTGCGCCGCCTGGCCGTCCCCGACGACATCGCCCCGGCGATCGTGTTCCTCGCCTCCGACGACGCCAACTTCATCACCGGCCAGACGCTGTCCGTCAGCGGCGGCCTGACCATGGCCTGAGCCTGTTCTGATTGTCCGTCAGAAGGAGCACCCGATGCAGATCGACGTCATGGTCAGCCCCATCCGCTGGGATGACGCGGCCGACCTCGCACGGAAGGTCGAGAGCGCCGGATTCACCGGCATGACGTTCGTCGAGACGGCTCAGACACCGTGGATGGGCCTGGCCGCCGCGGCGAGCGCCGCGCCCTCCCTCAACTTCACCACCGGCATCGCCGTGGCCTTCCCGGTGAGCCCGATGACCATGTCCGCACTGGCGTGGGAGCTGGCCCGCAACACCGACGGCCGGTTCCGCCTGGGTCTCGGCCCGCAGATCAAGGCACACATCGAGCGCCGCTACGGGGTCGCGTACGACCCGCCCGGCCCCCGCATGCGGGACTACCTGCTCGCCGTTCGCGACGTGCTGGCCGCGTTCCGCCGGGAAGGCAAGCTCGACCACCACAGCGCGCACTTCGACCTCACCCTGCTGCCCCCGGCCTGGCTGCCGCCCGCACACGAGTTCGGCAACATCAAGCTCGACGTCTCCGCGGTCGGTCCGTGGATGTGCAAGATGGCCGGCGAGTTCGCCGACGGCATCCAGGTCCACCCGCTGCACTCGATGAACTACATCAACACGCGCCTGCTCCCCGATCTGACGGTGGGCGCCGAGAAGGCAGGCCGCACGGCGTCCGACGTCGACCTGCTGATCCCGGTCTTCATCGTGCCCGGGGACAGTCCCGAGGAGCGCGCGTTCCTCGTCTCGCGCGCCCGGCAGCAGATCGGCTTCTACGGCTCCACCCCGAACTACGCCTACCAGTTCACCGATCTCGGCTTCGAGGGCGTCACCGAGAAGGCGCGCGACCTGCTGCGTGCCGGCGACATGGCCGGGATGGAGGCCCTGATCACCGACGAGATGCTCGAGCACTTCGCCGTCGTCGGGCCGTGGGACTCCATCGCCGACACCCTCATCTCTCGCTACGGCGGGCTGGCGGAGCGAGTCATCTCGTACCTGACCGTCGACGACCTGGAGCGCAACCCGCAGAACCTCGACCGCTGGGGCGAGATCGCCCGCGCGGTGCGCGACCACTCCCCTGCCTGACGCATCCGCCCGACCCCTCCGGAGAGATCCCCATGGCTTTCGACTTCGCCGCCGCCTACCCGTCCATGCGCTTCGACCGGCCCGCCGACGGCGTGTTGCGGATCACTCTGGACGGCCCCCACCTCAACGCCGTCACGATGGCGGGACACACGGAGATCGTCGACGTCTGGCGTGACATCGACCGGGACCCGGAGACGCGGGTCGCGATCCTCGGTGGCGCGGGCAAGGGCTTCTCCGCCGGCGGCAGCTTCGAGATGATCGAGGCGATCATCCACGAGCCCGAGCACCACCATCGGATCATGCGCGAGGCGCGCGATCTCGTGCTCAACATTCTCGCCTGCGAGAAGCCGATCGTGAGCGCCGTGCACGGTCCCGCAGTCGGTGCCGGCCTGGTGGCCGCCCTGCTCGCCGACGTCTCCATCGTCGGCCGCAAGGCGAAGATCATCGACGGTCACACGCGGCTCGGCGTCGCCGCCGGTGACCACGCCGCGATCTGCTGGCCACTGCTGTGCGGGATGGCGAAGGCCAAGTACTACCTGCTGACCTGCCAGCCGCTCACCGGCGAGGAGGCCGAGCGGATCGGCCTGGTCTCGTTGTGCGTGGACGACGAGGAGGTCCACGAACGGGCCCTGGCCGTCGCGACCGACATGGCCGGCATGGCGCAGAACGCGTTGCGGTGGACCAAGCACAGCCTCAACTACTGGTACCGCCAGGCCGCCCCGATCTTCGACCTGTCCGCGGCCCTGGAGTTCATCGGCTTCACCCAGGCCGACGTGCTCGAAGGCGTCGCCTCGCACCGTGAGAAGCGACCGCCGAAGTTCCCGAGCGCGCAGTCGCCGCAGGGCTGAGTCGGCGTCAGGCGGCCAACCGCTGCCTGATCAGCCGCCGCGCCTCGGCGGCCTCCGGCGGACGACGCATGACCGGGAACGAGTGCACGCCGCCGGGAGCTTCCAGCAATACGACGTCCACCCCGGCGGTGCTCGCGCGCTCGGCGAAATCCCGGGCGCCCGCGTGCAGGATGTCGCGGGTCCCCCCGATCACCGTCAGCGGCGGGAGGCCGTGGAGTTCACCGTTGCCGGGGCTGACCAGTGGGTCGGCGGGCGAGAGATCGCCGGCCCACATCGCGCCGGCGTAGCGCAACCCGGGCAGGTCCTGCATGGGGTCGCGGTCGAGGATCGCGGCAACGTCCGGGTGGCGCATCTCCACGTCCAGCCAGGGCGCGATGAGTACGAGATGCGCCGGCAGAGCCTCCTGCTGGTCCCGTAGCCACAGGGCGGTCGCGAGAGCGAGCCCGGCGCCGGCGGAGTCGCCGGCCCACACCGGCGGCGCCCCCGCCTCGGCGCTCAGTCGGCGATGCAGGGCGACCATGGCGGGGACGACCGTCGCCGCGGTCCCCTCCGGCGCCAACGGATACAGGGGTGCCACGACGCACGCGTCGTTCTCCGTGGCGAGGGCACCCATGAAGGCCCAGTGCGCGGCGATCGGGTGGTTCACGTACCCGCCGCCGGGGACGTACACGATCGTTCGCCCGGCACGTCGATCCCGAGGGCCGACGCTTACGCAGGTCAGTCCGTCGTGGTCGTCGACGGTGACCTCATGGGTCCCCAGGAGGTCACCCGCGGGCAGGGTCACTCCCCGCCGCCGGTTCTCCAGGCGCGCCGCCTCGGTCGCCGGCACGTCGCCCAGGGTGCGCTTCATCGGGGAAAGGCCGAGGTACGCGCACAGGAGCCGCATCCGCAGGGAAGGGCGCGATCGTTCGGCCATGACTGACCTTCCGACGTGTTCTGACGGGAAGTCAGGTCAGTATCGGTGGTCGACGGGCATCCCGGGCGTCGAGCGCCCCTCCGGTGAGAAGTTCACGCGCCCGGAGTGAACGGCCTACAGCTCGAACTCGGCGGGGTCGATGCCGACGGCGTGGCAGGCCTCCTTGACCGCGCGCTTCTCCGCGTCGTCGAAGTTCCCGTCGGCGCCGCCGATGATGATGCCGATCTGGATGACAGCGCGGGCCTCGACGTCCTTCTTCTTCACCTTGCCCAGGGCCTGCAGGGCCTCGACCTTGCCGAAGTCGAAGTCCGCCGAGAGCTTGTTGCAGTAGTGGTCGAAGCGCTCGCGCAGATCGTCCGGCTTGAAGATCGACAGGACGTCGTTGGACGTGATCAGTCCGGCGACCTTGCGGCGTTCCTCGGCGTCGATGCTGCCGTCGGCGGCCGCGATCAGCGCGCACATCGCCATGGACGCCTCGGAGAAGTTCTTGTTCTTCAGCTGCCCGGACTTGGTCTTGAGCTGCGCGGACATGTCCGTGCTCTTCTGCTTCAGCTGATTCCAGAGCGCCATGGTGAAGCTGATCCCCTCGTAGAGTGCGTTGACCTGACCGTAGCGCGGTCCCACCTGACCAACGATCGACACCGTCACCTCGTGCCCACCGCTCGCTGTCCAGGGCCCATAGCTGCGACTCCTGCCGGCGTGTGGGCGTATCGCAGCGGATTGATACCCCCACACGCCGGCACAAGACGAGATCCCGGGACGCGGGTGAGGCGCGAGCGATCAGGTGTTGCGTTCGTAGATGAGGCGCAGACCGATGAGGGTCAGCCAGGGCTCGTGCTTGTCGATGGTCCCTGCCTCGCCGAGGACGATGGGCGCCAGGCCGCCGGTGGCGACGACGGTGACGGCGTCGGGGTCCTCGGACAGTTCGGCGGCCATGCGGTCCACGATGCCGTCGACCTGGCCCGCGAAGCCGTAGAGGATGCCCGCCTGCATGGCCTCGACGGTGCTCTTGCCGATGACCGAGCGGGGCCGCACCAGTTCGACCTTGCGCAGCTGCGCGCCCTTGGCGCCGAGGGCGTCGGTGGAGATCTCGATGCCCGGGGCGATCGCGCCGCCGACGTACTCGCCGCGCAGGCTGACCGCGTCGAAGGTGGTCGCGGTCCCGAAGTCCACGACGATGCACGGCCCGCCGTAGAGGTGCGCGGCGGCCAACGCGTTGACGATGCGGTCGGCGCCGACCTCCTTCGGGTTGTCCATCAGGATCGGCACGCCCGTGCGGATCCCGGGCTCGACCACGACGGTGGGCACGTCGGGCAGGTAGCGCTTGAACATCTGGCGCATCTCGTGCAGCACCGAGGGCACCGTGGAGCAGATCGCGACTCCGCTGGCGACCTTCTGGCAACCGCCCGCCTTCGCCAGCAGGGCCGACATGGTCACCATCAGCTCGTCGGCGGTGCGCCGCGCGTCGGTCGAGATGCGCCAGGTGTCCACGATCGTGGAACCCTCGAACAGGCCCAGGACCGTGTGGGTGTTACCGACGTCGATGGTGAGCAGCACCGCTCAGCCCTCCCTGATGGTTCGAAGATCGAGAGCCACGTCGAGCACGGGCGCGGAGTGGGTCAGCGCCCCGACGGAGATGTAGTCCACGCCGGTCGCCCCGACCGCGGCGGCGTCGGCGAAGGTGAGGCCCCCGCTGGCCTCGAGCCGAGCCCGGCCCGCGTTGCGGCTGACAGCCTCGCGCATCTGGGACGGGGTGAAGTTGTCCAGCAGCACCAGTTGCGCACCGGCGGCGAGGACCTCGTCGAGTTGCTCGAGGGTGTCCACCTCGACCTCGATCGGCACATCGGGGAACTGCTCGCGGACCCGTTCCAGGGCGGCGGTCACACCACCGGCGGCGACCACGTGGTTGTCCTTGATCAGCGCCTCGTCCCACAGCGCCATGCGGTGGTTGACCCCACCGCCGCAGCGCACCGCGTACTTCTCCAGCACCCGCAGGCCGGGCGTGGTCTTGCGGGTGTCGCGAACCTTCGCACCGGTCCCGGCCAGGGCGTCGACCCAGGCCCGGGTCGCCGTCGCGACCCCGCACATGCGTCCGAACAGGTTCAGCGCGGTGCGTTCGGCGACCAGCAGATCGCGGGTGCGTCCGCGCACGCTCAGCAGGACGTCGCCGGCATTCACCCGTTCGCCGTCCTTGGCCAGGCGCTCGATGACGACCTGGCCGTCAGCCACCCGCTCGAACACGGCGCGCGCGACTGCGAGGCCGGCGACGACACCGTCGGCGCGGGCCACCAGGTCCGCGGCACCGACCTGCTCGGCGGGGACCGTGGAGACACTGGTGACGTCGTGGCGACCGGCGGGCAGGTCCTCGGCCAGGGCACGGTCGACGATCGAGAGCACCTCGGCGACGGGGACACCGGCCTCGGTCAGTTCCATGCGCAGCGCCGCCGACGGGACGGCTGACGGGGGCTCAGAAATGCCGGTCGAGGCCATTCCGAGGACGCCGTCGACCACGAAGAGATCGAGGTGGCCGCGCCAGTCCTCGTCGTCGCGACGAGGGAAGTCCTCGCGCCAGTGCGAACCGCGCGTCTCCTGCCGGGCCCGGGCACTCACGACCAGCGCCGTCGCCACCATGTGCAGGTTGGTGGTCTCCCAGGCGGGAACGCCGGGGATGCCTCGACGTCGGTCGGCCAAGGCCTCGAGTGCGGCCACGGTCGCCGTCAGGCCTTCGCGGGTGCGCAGCACACCCGCGCCCTTGCTCATCAGGCGCTGCAGGTCCGGGCGGGCACCGCCGTCGATCAGGCCGGGGGTGCGGCGGTCCGGGGTCGGGCAACGCTTCGGGGGCAGCTCGCGGCTGAGGTCGGCGGCAATGCGCTCGGCGAACACCAGGCCCTCGAGCAGCGAGTTCGACGCGAGGCGGTTGGCGCCGTGCACGCCGGAGCACGCGGCCTCGCCGCAGGCGTAGAGGCCCGGCACGGAGGAGCGCCCGACCAGGTCGGTGCGCACCCCGCCGGAGGCGTAGTGACAGGCCGGGACGACGGGGATGAGGTCGTGCACCGGGTCGATGCCGTGCTCGCGGCAGGTGGCCAGGATCGTCGGGAAGCGGGCGGCCCACTTGGCCTCGCCGAAGTGGCGGGCGTCCAGCCACACGTGCGGGGCACCGGTGTCCTGCATGGTGCGCAGGATCTGCTTCGCGACGACGTCGCGCGGCGCGAGGTCGGCCAGCTCGTGCACGCCTGCCATGAAGGGGCGGCCGGCGGCGTCGACGAGGATCGCGCCCTCGCCGCGCACAGCCTCGGAGATCAGCGGCTGCTGGCCGGTCGGGTCCTCCCCTAACCACAGCACCGTGGGGTGGAACTGCACGAACTCCAGGTCCCGCACCATGGCCCCGGCGCGCAGCGCCATCGCGACCCCGTCGCCGGTGGCGACGGCCGGGTTGGTGGTGGCGGCGTAGACCTGTCCGATCCCGCCGGTGGCGAGGACGACGGCGCGGCAGGCGATCGCTCCGACGCCGTCGCGTTGGCCCTCGCCCATCACGTGCAGGGTGATCCCTGCGACGCCACCGTCGTCGGCCAACTGCAGGTCCAGGGCCAGGGCGTGCTCGATGACCTCGATGCGTTCCTCGGCGCGCAGTGCGTCGACGAGGGCCCGCTGGATCTCGGCGCCGGTGGCGTCGCCGCCGGCATGCGCGATGCGGTGGCGGTGGTGGCCGCCCTCCAGCGTGAGCGCGAGCTCGCCGTCGGCCTGCAGATCGAAGACCGCGCCGCCGGCGATGAGGCGGTGGACGGCAGGGGGGCCCTCGGTGACCAGGACCCGGACGGCCTCGATGTCGCAGAGTCCGTCACCGGCGGCGATGGTGTCGCGCAGGTGTTCCTCGGGGCTGTCGCCGGGCCCCAGCGCCGCGGCGATCCCGCCCTGGGCCCACTGGGTCGATCCGGCGGAGAGCACGTCCTTGGTGATCAGCAACACCGGGCCGACGTCGGGCGGCAGCGCCGCCGCGGCCCGCAACGCGATGGTCAGCCCGGCGATCCCGGAGCCGACGATGACGACTGACGCCTCGGCCGTCCAACCAGGATCGGGGGCGGCCAGACGCGCAGGGAACATGAGCGGAGGCTACGGGGCGAGAGAGCCGGCCGTGGCGGCCAGTGGGTTCGCCCGCTGCATCAGCGGGGAGTCGACCGGGTCGTAGAGGCCGTCGCCGCGCAGGTCACCGCGGGCGGTGCCGATGCCGGGGACCGGGGCGGCGGGATCGCCGTCGATGACGACGATCTGGTTGCGGCCGTCGACGTGCACGACCGTCGGCTTGAGCTCGCGGGCCTCGCGGTCGCTCACCCCCATGTAACTGATGATGATGACCAGGTCACCGGGTGCGACGAGGCGGGCGGCCGCGCCGTTGATGCCGATGACGCCACTGCCGCGGACGCCGGGAATGACGTAGGTCTCGAGGCGGGAGCCGTTGTCGATGTCGACGATGGCGACCTGCTCGCCGGGCAACAGGTCGGCGGCTTCCATCAAGTCCTCGTCGATGGTGACCGAGCCGACGTAGTGCAGGTCTGCCTGCGTCACTGTCGCGCGGTGGATCTTCGACTTGAGCATGGTGCGGAACATCAGAAGGTCCCTTCAGCGGTAAGGGCCGGGGCGGGTTGTGACAGTTCCAGTGCGAGATTGTCGATGAGACGGGTTGTGCCGTTGCGGGCGGCCACCAGTAAGCGTGCCGGACCGGATTTCGGGGCCGGACCCAGGTCCGGCGCGTGCAGCGCGAGGTAGTCCAGTTCGAGGGCCGGCGCGGCGGCGAGTTCGGCGTGCGCGGCGGCCAGCACGGCCTCGGCGCCGAGGTGGCCGGCGGCGGCGCCGGCGCGCAGCGCGCGGGGCAGGGCGACGGCGATCGCGCGCTGATTCGCATCCAGGTAACGGTTCCGGCTGGAACGGGCGAGGCCGTCGTCCTCGCGGACGGTCTCGACGGGTGCGATGGTGACGTCGAGGTCGAGGTCGGTGACCATCTGCGCGATGAGGGTGAGCTGCTGGTAGTCCTTCTCGCCGAAGTAGGCGATCTGAGGGCCGGTCAGGTGCAGCAGCTTCAGGACGACGGTCAGGACGCCGTCGAAATGACCCGGGCGGGCCGCTCCCTCCAGGATCTCCCCGACGGGTCCGGCCGTGACGATCGTGGCCGGGCGTCCGTTCGGGTACAGCTCGGGCTCGCCGGGCGCGAAGAGGACGTCGACGCCGGTCTGCTCGCAGATCGCCAGGTCCGCGTCGAAGGTGCGCGGGTACTTGTCGAGGTCCTCACCGGCACCGAACTGCAGCGGGTTCACGAACAGGGTGGAGACCACGCTCGCGCACTCGGCGCGGGCGCGGCGCATCAGTTCGGCGTGCCCGTCGTGCAGGGCGCCCATGGTCATGACCACGCCGCGGGGCGCGGGCAGGTCGGCGAGCGCCTTGGCGAGGTCCTCGCGGGTGTGGACGACGACAGTCATCGGTCTCCCTCAGCGTCTGGCCGGCTGCGGCCCTCGCCGGCAGGTCGGGCGGAGAACGGGTGGGCACCGCCGAGCGCGTCGAGCAGTCGTTCGGCGTCGGCAGGGTTCAGGCGCCCGGCGGCCAGGGCGCGGTCCGCGGTGAGCCGGGCCATGGCGACGTAGGCGGCGGCCGCCTGCGGGGACTGGCCGGCGATGGCGTTGACGTGCTCGGTCACAGTGCCTGCGTCGCCGCGGGCGACCGGGCCGGTGAGCGCGGCGTCACCGCTGCGCAGTGCGTTGTCCAGCGCGGCACCGAGCAGCGGACCGAGCAGCCGTGCGGGGTTCTCGATGCCGGAGGCGCGCAGCAGGTCCGCGGACTGGGCGACGAGGGTGACCAGGTGGTTCGCGCCGTTGGCCAGGGCCGCGTGGTAGAGCACGCGGTGCTCCTCCTCGACCCATTGGGGTTCGGCACCCATCTCCAGCACGAGGGCTTCGGCGACCGGGCGCAGCGGCGCGGGGGCGGTGATGCCGAAGCTGGCTCCGTCGAGGCGGGCCAGGTCGACCCGGGTGCCGGTGAACGTCATGGCCGGGTGCAGGGCGAGAGGAAGGGCGCCGATGCGGGTCAGCGGCTCGAGGACGTCGGTGCCGTAGCGGCCGCTGGTGTGCGCGACGAGAGTTCCGGTGCGCAGCACGTCAGCCTCGGCCAGGCCGCTGACGACCCCCGGGAGGATGTCGTCGGGGACTGCGATGAGCAGCAGGTCCGCCGCGGCGGCGACTGCGTAAGGGTCGACGGTGTCCAGCCCGAGCAGCTCGATCGCGCGCTCCTTGCTGGCACGACTGACTCCACTCGCGGCGACCACCTTGTGGCCGACCCGAGCGAGAGCAGCGCCCAGCACTGCTCCGACCCTGCCCGCACCGAGGACACCCACGGCTAGCCGGGCGGGACGCGTCGATGCGTCGTTCTGTGCATTCATTGCCTGCGTTCCAGTCCTCTTGGGGTACCGGACGATTCAGTGGCGACGATAAGTGTAGCCATGAGGGCTGCACATTTGTTCCGGCGTGTTCGTCACATCTGGACCGCCCCCGGAGTCCCCGCGGAGCCTCACGGCTACGGGATGTCATCCCGTAGCCGCCCTTGTCAGCCCCGCTGGGGGCTGACAAGGGCCGCCAGGGGACGACGTCCCGCAGCAATCCACCCCACTGTGGTGCAGTAGGGGTTTGTGGGACTTGTGTGAACCAAGTGAGTTTTGGGGGAGTTGTTACTGATGCGGCATTAGAGGCTTTGCGTGCCGTGCACCAGTGTCGTAGGTGCCCCCCGACGAGATCGGCGGGGCACCAGACGACAGAGGAGACACATGGGCGGCCAGGCCGGGGGTGTCCTGCACGGCGACGTGCTGGAGCAGCTTCGCCTGGCTGAGTTGCTCGGTCCGGGGTCTGCGCACGAGGCGAGCGGGCGTCCGACCCCGGCCGAGCCCTCGCGTCCCGACGTCCTCGCGGCCCGGCTCGTGGCAGCCGTGCAGGCGGGGACCCCGTTGCGGGACGTCGCGGGGAAGCTCGGTCGGCTGGCCGCGCTGGCCGGGGACCGGGACGGCGCGCTGCGCCTGGCCGATCTCACGCTGTCCGATCCCGATGCGCCCGACCAGGACATTGCCGTCACCGTGGCCGCCGCCGTGCTGGCCGGTCGCGGACTGCTCAGCCGCAGCGCGACGCTGCACCGCTGGTACGCCGGGCGTACCGGGTCCTCGACCGCTGCCGCCGTGCCCGCGCTGCTCGGCACCGGTGACCTGGAGGGCGCGCGAGCGGCCTTTGCCGGGGCCGCCTCCGGAGCGCCGACCTGCGACGCCGCGACCCAACTGCTGGTCGCCGAAGGACTGCTGGAGAGCGTGACCGGGGCGCCGAGCGCGGCCCTGTCGATGCTGGCGCGCGCCGCGAAGCTACTCGAACCGATGGGTCGCAGCGTGCTGCTCGCGGACTCCCCCGCGGCGCTGACCGCCGTCGTCGCCCTGAACTGTGCCGAGTTCGACGTCGCCGACTCCGTGCTCACCGGAGCCGCCCGGGCCGAGGTCGGTGGACCGTTCACCTCTGACCGGCACCGGGTCCTGCGGGCCTGGACCGCCATGCAGCGTGGGGATCTGACGCGGGCTCGGGATCTTGCGGCCGCACCGTCGGGCGTCGGCCTGGAGCCACGCGAGGAACTGATGGCAGCCGCGATCGAGGTCGGGATCGCCCGCCGCGACGGCGATCTCGGCGCCCTGCTGCCCGCGTGGCAGCGAGCTCGCCAGGCGATCGTGCGGCACCCCGTCGACCTGTTCAGCCTGCATCCGCTCGGCGAGCTCGCGGTGGCCGCCGCGCGCCTGGAGGAGGAGCGATGGATCGCTCCGCACCTCGCCGAGGCCTGGGCGATCCTGACCTCCCTCGGTCGTCCGGCGCTGTGGGCCACCCCGTTGCACTGGTACGCGGTGCAGGCCGCCGTCATGGCCAACCGCCCCGCCGACGCTCAGCCGCATGTCGCCGCGCTGGAGGGTGCCGCTGCCGCGAATCCGCAGGCAGCGGTGCTGGCCGCGGCCGCGCGGTGCTGGCTGGAACTGCTCGCCGGGCACGTCGACATCGACGCCGTGCAGCATGCGGCGCGTGCCCTGCACGGCATCGGGCACGCCTGGGACGCCTCACGACTCGCCGGGCAGGCCGCGGTCCGCGCGGGCGACCGCGCCGACATGGCCACCCTGCTCAGCTGCGCACGGAGCCTGCGCCCGAGCGCCGCCCCGACCCTCGACGAGTCCCCCGACCCGGCCCCGTCGGACGACGCGGGGGTGCCGACCTTGGCGGGACCTCGTCGCGCCCCGGAGCCCCGACCGACCGACAGCCTCGGCCTGTCCGAGCGCGAGCGTGACGTCGCGCGGTTGCTCGTCGACGGCCTGACCTACAAGGAGATCGGCGCGACGCTGTTCATCTCCGCCAAGACCGTCGAGCACCACATCGCCCGGATCCGCCACCGCATCGGTGCGGCCACCCGCGGCGAACTCTTCTCCCGCCTGCGCGCGGAGCTGGCAGGCGGCTGACTCGTCCCATGCCTAGTGACTGATCAATCCCGATAGCGCAGGTGAACACGCCTCCGAAGATCAACAGAGGTGTCCGACTGCGCTATCGGGGAGTTCGGGGGCGCGGGTGTAAGAGCCCCGGGGTCAGTCGGGGAGGGTCGCAAGGAGGCCCTCGCAGGTGCGGGCGACGATGCGGGCGGCGTCGGAGACGGCGCGCACCGAGACCGGGTTGTCCGCGCGTCGGCGCCAGCGGGTGAGCACGTCGGCGGCAGCTTTGCGGAGGTCCGCGGGCGAGGCGTCGGGGTCGACGCCCAGGCGGTCGGCCGGGGACTGACCGGCACCGCCGAGGATGCGCTCGGCCTCGGCGCAGGCGTCGGGGTCCAGCGGGATACCCCCGCCGCGGAGCTTGCCGAGCAGGCCGAGTTCGACGAACTCGTGCGTGCCGGCGGTGATCCGTTCGATCTCGCCGAGCAACGCCGCCGAGCCCTCGGCGGGCAGCTCGCGGGCGATCTGTTCGACGACGGACAACGCGGAACGTGCCTTGAGCAGAGCGGCCCGTTCCGTGAACAGTGCGCCGAGAGTGCGGACGAGTTCGTGCAGTCCGCTGCGGCGGACCAGCTCGGCCGAGAGCGCCGGAGCGTCCGCGCAGCCCTGGCGGATCAACGGCAGCGCGACCCGCACGCCGAACAGACCAAGGCGGGCCAGCAGGTCGCTGCGCACGGCGGCCGACGGCACCGAGGTCATGTGCGGCGGGAACGGACCCACGAAGCGGTCCGCCGACAGCAGCAGCGCGTCGGTCAGTCCACGGTCGGCCGCGGCGAGCTGCGCCAGCGCGGCGAACTCGTCCTGACGCAACGTGCGACCGGTCTCGGCGAGCAGCCCGGCCACGGGGAGGACCGTCTGGCACAGCGCGCGCACGGTGTCGTCCGAACGCAACCGCCGCGCGATCTGACCGGCGGAGGCCAACGCGTCGACGCGGCCCGCGCCGATCTCGTCCGCCCGCGACAGCACCGCGATCGTGTTGACCGGGGAGGAGCCGGAGCTGGACGTGGCATGGAACGCCTGCAGGAAGGCAACGTCGTCGGCGTGCACGTGCCGCATCAGGTAGATGACGGCGTCAGCCGCACCCTGGTCGCCGGTCGGGGTCAGGAACGCCTCGGTGCGGGCGGAGTTCTCGGAGCGGGCCGACGCGATGCCGGGGGTGTCGATGATCGTCATCGCCGCCAGATCGGCCGAGGGCCAGTCGACGACGATCCGCGCGATCTCCTGGGCGGGGGCGTCGAGCTCCAGATCCAGGCGACCGGCGGTACGTCGGATCGGCAGTTCCCGAACGGGCCCGGACACCGGGTGGATCGAGATCTTCGGCATCGCACCGTCGCGGTACCAGGTGACGACGCGGGTGCACTCCCCCGCATCGGTCGGCGCGATCATCTCCCCGACCAACGCGTTGAGCAGCGTCGACTTGCCTGCCTTCACCTTGCCCGCGATCGCCACCCGCACCGGACCGTGCAGACGGTCGGAGGCCTGGGTCAACCGCGCAAGCACGTCGGGTGAGTCCGCGTACGCGACCGCGGCGCGACGCAGCAGCCCGTTGATCTCGGTCGCGAGGTCCGTACGGACAGGGGTCTGAACGGTCATCGGACCTCCTCCGTCGGCCCGATCGGCTTCGCCGGACTGCTCATTGGTTCGCTCGCAAGCTCGCTCATCGGACCTCCTCCGTCGGCCCGATCGGCTTCGCCGAAAGACTCATTGATTCGCTCGCAAGCTCGCTCATCGGGACACCACCGGCACACCGCTCACCGCGAAGGACGCAGCGCTCGCGTCACCGCTCACCTGCTTGGTCATCGTCACCTTGCGCGCCGGGCGCAACGCCTTGGCCGAACGCTGGACCGCGGTGATCGCGGCCGACGCGTCACGCAATCGGGCTATGCGTTCCTGCCGATCGGAGCTGTCGGCCCGGGCGCTCTCCTCCGCCAGGCGGGCGGACTCCTTCAGAGAGGTCTCGAGCTCGATCGCCATGGACGTGAAGTGGTCACGCAGCTGACGGGTGACGTCCTTGAGCAGATCGCGGGAATCCTTGCCCACGTGGAAGATCACGTCGTCTGCGTAGCGGCGGACCGCGTTCTTCGCATCAGTCTGACGACGCGTCAGCAGACGCTTCTTCTCGTCGCGCACGCTGCGCTGCCCGAGCAGCACACCGGCACCGACGGAGAACGGGTTGAGCAACGCCATCCCGGCGACCGTGGAGAACATGCCGAACATCAGGGTGCCGATGTAGCCGCCGCGTACCGCGGTCAGCGTCTGCTCGCCGATCCCCGGATCGTCCTCGGCGGTCAGGATCATCGGGCGGATGTCGGCCAGCAACTGCGAGCCGGAGGCCAGCTCCAACTCCGGCAGGTTGAGGCGACCCTCCTCGGCGAAGTGCGTGGCCACCTGTTGCGCCAACCACCGCGACCGCTCGTGCGCCCATACGAAGTTGGCCGAGGTGGCGGCGGCGACCTGCTCGGAGACCCAGGGCGCGAACTCCACCCAGACCACCGCGGGGTCACCCAGGATCTCGATCTCGTCCTCGGCGTTGCGCACGATCTCGCGCATCCGGTCGCGCAGGTCGTAGTCGATGTCGGCGGACAGGTCCGTGACACCGTCGGACAGCGTCTGCTGCCAGCGGGCGGAGCGGTCGCGCAGCGCCACCACCCGAGCCTTGGCCTCGCGCAGCTCGGCGAGCAGGCGGTCGGCGTTCTCCGGATTCTCGGCGGCGGCCAGCTCGGACGAGACGGTCCCGGCCAGCTGTTCGGTGACGCCGAGCACCGTGTTGGCGACGGCTCGACGGGTCACCGCGTCGGCGTCGTCGACGATCTCGTTGAGCAGTTCGGCCAGCGCCGGGAAGCCCGACTCGACGTTGAGGGCGTTGTCGTTACGTTCCAGCGCGAGCCAGCGGAGCACGGAGGACACAGGGAGGACCGGGGCGTCGATCCCGGCGGCCGCCAGGTGCGCCTTGTTCAGGTCCTTGATGCGGCGCCACTCGGGGTACAGGTCGACCTTGGTCAGCACGCAGGCGAGGTTCGGGCACAGCCGCACGGCGTGCGAGAGGAACTCCAGCTCCGCGGCGGTGTACTCCTGGGCGGCGTCGGAGACCAGCAGAACGGCGTCGGCGCCGGGCAGCGCCGCGAGCGTGGCGGTCGCCCGGATCGAGCCGAGCCCACCCACTCCCGGGGTGTCCACCAGCTCCAGGCCCTGCGCGAGCAGCTTGGCCGGCAGCCCCACCTCGACCTGGCTCAGTCCTGCCCGGTTGCCGGGGTTGCCCGACTCGGCGACGTGCTCGGCCAGTTCCTCGATCGGCACACTGCGCCGGGTGACCGTGGGCGGTACCGGTTCGCCGTCCGGTCCGGGCCGCTCGGGCGGGACCTCGGTCACCAGCGTCACGCCAGGCGTCTCGGAGTAGCGCACCACGGTGGGCACGGACGTGGCGATGTCGTCGTCGACGGGACAGACCGCGGCGCGCACGAGCGCGTTCACCAGTTGGCTCTTGCCCTGCTTGAACTCCCCGATGACCAGCACCCGGACCCGGTCGTCGGTGAACCGGTCCCGCGTGCGACCCAGCCGGGCCACCAGGTCCGCCCGGCCGTGCGCGAGCGCCAACGCCGTGGCCGCGTCGACGGTCCCCACCAGTTCCTCAGGTGCCGACACGCGCATCTCCTACCTGTGTGCTCATCGGTGCTCAGGACCCACCTCGAAGGACAGTGGTTCCAGTCGACACACAGTTCACAGGAGAACTCACAATTCACACAGGCAACACGCCGCCCACCACCGCCCGGGCCGGTTCTCTCCCGAAAGCGCAGACGAACACCGCTGTTGATCTCCGGAGGCGTGTCGACCTGCGCTATCGGGTGGATGAGGGGTTCCCCAAAACCTGCGGATGGCCCCCCGCACCCTGACTGGCGTATCAGGGCGCGGGGGGCCGATCCTTTGCACCTCAACCATTCGCGCGGGCGTCGGCGCGCGAACCCGCGGGCAGGCGGGCGTCGAGGTGTTCCCCCGGGCCGGCGCGTCCCTCCCAGTTCCCCCTGGGGCGCGCGGCCGGAGCAATCAATGGCGACGCTCAGCCACCGAGGTTGACGACGCCGTCCTGCAGGACGTTGGTCAGGTCCAGGTCGGAGATGCCCTCGGAGAACAGGTCGGTCAGGATCGGGCTGCCGTTGAGGATGTCCTGGGCCGGGTTGTTCAGGCTGGCGTTGAGGACGTCGTTGATGTTCGCGATGCCCGAGAGCACGTTGATGTTGCCGACATCGATGACGTCCTTGGCGCCGATCAGGCCACCGACGTGGTCCATGTCGCCGCCGGCGATGCCCTGGCCGAAGACCGCGCCGCCCTGCTCGAGGTTGATGTCGCGTCCCGCGCTGCGGTCACCGGTGATGTCGTTGCCGGTGCGGGTGTGGTCGTCGGACTGGTCGGTGGTCGTGGTCGAGGAGTCGTTGTCGTCGCCGAGGGTGTTCTGGGCACCGCCGACGGAGAGCTGGTCGTTGCCGACCTGCGAGCCACCCTGGTCCGCGGAGGCGGAGTTCGGACCGCTGGAGGGACCGGTGACGTCGTCGTCGTCGCTGAACCGGTCGGCGCTGTACTTGTTGTAGGAGTCGTCGTTCATCTTGTGGTAGCTGTCCTCGATCTCCGGACCGTCGCCACCGCCGTGGCTGACGTAGGACTCGCGGGACTCCTCGATCTTGTGGTTCTCCACGATGTCGCGGATCTGCTCGGCCGGCTCCTTGGCCTCGGCGGCTTCGTAGGGGCGGACCTGGTGCACGCTCGGGTTGTCGAGCAGGAACGGACGCGCGTCGCGGATGTCGGAGCCACAGATGGAGCTCATGCCCGCGGCCGACATCGCAGCCTTCGGGTCCGCCGCAAAGGCCTCGCGGGCCTCGGTGTCCTTGAGGAGGGTCACGATCCAGTCGAGCAGAGAGGTCGCCATCGCCGTAGTCCTTCGTTCGAGTCTGTGTACGGTCGATTCGGACCGCCACCACAGAAACTAGGTGCCGGGGTGGGGCCGGGGGATCGGGGAAAAGCCCTTATCCCATAGGGGCATCAGGGGGATCCGCGACGAATCTGCGGACCCGAGAACGACGGATGGCCCCTCGCACCCTGACTGGCGTATCAGGGCGCGAGGGGCCGATCCTTTGCACCTCGACAGTTCGCGCGGGCGTCGGCGCGCGAACCCGCGGGCAGGCGGGCGTCGAGGTGTTCCCCCGGGCCGGCGCGTCCCTCCCAGTTCCCCCTGGGGCGCGCGGCCGGAGCAATCAAGCGGTGGTGCGGCAGTGCTGATCAGCCACCGAGGTTGACGACGCCGTCCTGGAGCACGTTGGTCAGGTCCAGGTCGGAGATGCCCTCGGAGAGCAGACCGGTCAGGATCGGGCTGCCGTTGAGGATGTCCTGGGCCGGGTTGTTCAGGCTCTGGTTCAGGACGTCGTTGATGTTCGCGATGCCCGAGAGCACGTTGATGTTGCCGATGTCGACGACGTCCTTGAGGCCGATCAGGCCACCGACGTGGTCCATGTCGCCGCCGGCGATGCCCTGACCGAAGACTGCGCCGCCCTGCTCGAGGTTGATGTCGCGACCGGCGCTGCGGTCACCCGTCACGTCGTTGCCGACGCGGCTGTGGTCGTCGGACTGGTCGGTCGCGGTGGTCGAGGAGTCGTTGTTGTCGCCGAGGGTGTGCTCGCGACCGCCGACGGAGAGCTGGTCGTTGCCGACCTGCGAGCCACCTTGGTCCGCGGAGGCGGAGTTCGGGCCGCTGGAGGGACCGGTGACGTCGTCGTCGTCGCTGAACCGGTCAGCGCTGTACTTGTTGTAGGAGTCGTCGTTCATCTTGTGGTAGCTGTCCTCGATCTCCGGACCGTCGCCACCGCCGTGGCTGACGTAGGACTCGCGGGACTCCTCGATCTTGTGGTTCTCCACGATGTCGCGGATCTGCTCGGCCGGCTCCTTGGCCTCGGCGGCCTCGTAGGGGCGGACCTGCTTGACCGACGGGTTGTCGAGCAGGAACGGACGCGCGTCGCGGATGTCGGAGCCACAGATGGAGCTCATGCCCGCGGCCGACATCGAGGCCTTCGGGTCGGCCGCAAAGGCCTCGCGGGCCTCGGTGTCCTTGAGGAGGGTCACGATCCAGTCGAGCAGAGAGGTCGCCATCGCCGTAGTCCTTCGTTTGAGTCTCGTTACGGTCGAATTCGGACCGCCGAGACTGAAGCTAGGCGTCGGGGCAGGGCCGGGGGATCGGGGAAAAATCCCCCATCCCCGGGGGGCCGCAGGGGGATCGGTCCACGCCCCGGGGCCGTTCGTTCGCGCGCGATGATCAAGAAGTCCCACGTCCACGCGGGGCGCAGGTAAAGGGATCTTTCCCTCCACAAGGGCGCGAACCAGAGTGACTTAAGGGTCATATGTGACTGGTGCGAACGAAAGGGGCAGCTGGGATGCGCGCGCAGGGTTACGTATTGGGTGTCGACCTGGGTACGACGTTCACGGCTGCGGCCGTCGCGCGGCCCGGCGAACCAGCGGTGGGGGTGCCGCTGGGAAGCCGGGGCGCGGCGACGCCGACGATCGCCTACCTCGGCACGGACGGGGAGTTCCTCGTCGGCGAAGGTGCGGCACGCCGCGCCCTGACCGACCCGGACCGCGTGGTGCGCGAGTTCAAACGGCGCATCGGTGACCAGACACCGCTGCTGCTCGACTCCGGTCCCGGTGGGGACCGCATCAACGCGCACCGGCTGGCCGCTCTGGTGATCAACTGGGTGGTGAACACCGTCAGCGCACGGCAGGGCGCTCGCCCGGACACCGTCGTGGTGACCCACCCGGCCGCCTGGGGCGCGCACAAGCAGCAACTGCTGCAGACCGCACTGGCCGAGGTCGGCGTGCACGAGCCGCTGATGATCAGCGAGCCGCACGCCGCCGCCGTCGCCTACGCGCAGACTCACGATCTCGAGGTCGGCTCCAAGCTGGCCGTCTACGACCTCGGCGGCGGGACCTTCGACGCCTCCGTGATGCTCGTGTCGCCCCATGGCGAGTTCACGCCCATGGGGCGCCCGATCGGGCTGCCCGACCTGGGCGGGATCGACTTCGACGACGCGATCCTGGCCCACGTCGTGGACTCCCTCGGCGACCAGGTGGCCTCGCTCGACCCGACGGACCCCGTGGTGGCGAGCGCGCTGACCCGGTTGCGGCAGGAGTGCGTGGACGCCAAGGAGGCGTTGTCCTCGGACACCGTCGTGACCGTGCCGGTGGTACTCGGCGGCGTCGCGACCAACCTGCGGCTGACCCGTGGCGAGTTCGAACTCATGATCGCCCCGGCCGTGGGGCGCACCATGGAGGCCCTCGACGCGGCGCTGGCCGAGGCGGACCTCGCCCAGCGCGACCTCCGCCATCTCCTGCTCACCGGCGGGTCCTCGCGGATCCCGTTCATCACTCAGGCCCTGTCCGCGCACCTCGGTTCCGG
Organism: uncultured Actinomycetota bacterium; assembly: GCA_963703165.1. Lineage (GTDB taxonomy): Bacteria > Actinomycetota > Actinomycetes > Sporichthyales > Sporichthyaceae > JBQTKD01. The sequence goes on along the minus strand of OY969798.1, from coordinate 3,085,229 downwards.
GGTCACGCTCGGACGGGACCTGGACCCGAAGCTCGCCGTCGCGCTCGGCGCCGCCGTGACCGGATGCCGCGCCCTGGGCCGGGCCGAACCGGTCCTCGTCGCGCTGCCGGGACAACGTCTCGACGACATCGACGCGGAGGTCACGGCCGAGCGACCGTCCATCGCTGCTCCGCCGCGTCCGTCCGCCGATATGCCGGGACTGGTCACGCTCCACAGTGACGGGACCACACCGGGGCGGGTGCTACGTGCCGCCGGGGCGTTGGCTGCCGTCGCGGTCGTCGCGGCCGCTGCGCTCGGTGTGATCCCGGGACCCGACCTCGGCGCGCTGCGCGGGGGTTCCGCCGAACCGGCCGCTCAACCGAGCGGACACCTGCAGGAGGAACGCGCTCGCGCCGCCGACCAGGCCGCGTCTGCTCCGGGCGCCACCGTCGGCACCGAGACCGCTCCGGCGGCCCCGGCCGCGCCCACGACCACCGGCACCGGGACCGCCCGTGCGCAGAACTCATCTGTCGTCCGCCCGGCGCAACCGGCGGCCGGGAACCGGGTGGCCTCCACGCTGGGGTCGGTCCGACGCAACGCGGCGGGCAACGGCGCCCGGCCCGGTGCGAACGCACCGAAGCCGGTCGACGCGCAGGGCGGAAAGGTGATCGCCGACCGTCCCGCGGTCCGTCCGCAGACACCGGCGACCACCGCCGGAACTCCGCAGCAGCCCGCTGCGCCCGCGCAACCGGCGCCGGCTCCGGTCCAACCGAGCACCGGTCAGGTCGGCGCACCGGCACCGCAGACGCAACCGGCCGCACCGCAGGACCCGGCGGCCACCTCCGGCGGCACATCCGTCGAGAGTGGCCCGGCCGAACCCGCACCCGCGCCGGCACCGGCACCGCAGCAGCGGCCGGTCCGCCGCGGCTTCGCACCGACGGCTCCCCCCGTTTCCGGGGGCTGACGTCAGTTCCTGTCGACGCGGGTGGGCGGGGTCCCCATCCGCGGACCGGGGACGACCGGCCCACCGGGGACCAGCCGATCCACCATCTCGATGACCGCCTGGGAGCACAGCCGAGCAGCCTGAGTGTGCATCAGATCCGGCCCGCTGATCGGGTCAGGGATCTCGTCCGATCCGGCAGGTCCGGGTGGGTTCATCCCGCGGTTCGCGCGGGCCGCGCCCACCAGGGCGCGGGCCCGGGTCACCGGGTCGCCCGGGAGTGCGTCGGTGTCGACGTGCGCGATCAGGCGGGCGAACTCCAGCACACTGAAGGCGGTCGCCAGGGCGCCCGGCCACATCCGCACGGCCCCCGCGCGATGACCCGGGGTCGCGCCGAGCACCAGGTCGGCGGTCTCCAGCATCGAGCGGTCCACCTGGCGCGCCACGAAGATGTCGGCGGCGTCGCCGTCCAGACCCCAGCCGGCGAGTTCGACGCGGCTCATCGGGTGCATGGTCGCGCCCACGACGGCGTCGGCCCCGGCACTGGCGACCGTGCACCACGCGGCGGCGCCGCGCTCGGCCAGCAGGTGCCGCGTGAGCACCTCGGCGAAGGGGGACCGGCAGATGTTTCCCGTGCAGACGAACAGGATCGAGAACTGTTCTTCGGTGCGGTCGCTCATCTCTTCTCCTCCGGTGCGCCGATCGGCAGCGTTGCGGGTGCGCACGACGCGTCCAGCACGCGAAGCTGAAGTGGCCGCACCAACGGTTGACGCAGGACGATCGGCGCTGATCCGCCGCCGTCGGGCTCGCTCAGACGAAGTACTAACGTGCGGGTCCGCTCGCGCGGCAGCTCTACGTCGACGCTCAGGTGCGGGTGACCGAGTTGCCGGCCGATGGTCACCGGAGCCCGCTTGCCGTCCAACGTCACGGCCTTCAGCACGGCACCCTGGGTGGCCAGGTAGTCCACGCGGAGCCGGTGATCCCCCGGTTCCACTGGATATGGATGGAAATCGTTGCGCGCCGCGACGACCTCGGACAGCCCCGTACCCGGGGCGTTGTTGCGCAGCGCGACGGTCACGGTGACCTCGCGCCGTGGCCCGCACCCGGTCCGTTGCCAGGTGACCGAGCGGTCGAGGTAGTAGTCGAGCTTGTTGCCGGCCTCGTTGACGATCGACAGCCCGACGTAGGGGGCGGTGGTCTCCGGCACCGCGCCGGCGATGACGTGCCGCTCGAGTTCGCGTTGCTCGGTGGGGTGCGCGCTCCAGACCAGCAACCGGCGCTCGGACGCCGACTTGCCCAAGGCCCGCATCAGCTTGCCGACGTCGACGCCCGGACTCATGATCCCCGCGCTGACCGCCATCTCGATCTGCCCGAGGTAGGCCCGCCGGGCTGGGTCGTCGACCAGGCGCGGGTACTTCGCGTAGGCGTACTGCTGGGTCAAACCCACCACGTTCGCTGCGGAGACCGACGTACCGTCGGTCAGGCGCACCGGGCCGGTCGCCTCGAGCAGGTGGCTGAGCACCACCGGGTCCAGTGCGATCACACCGTCGACGTGGTCGCCGACCTTCGATTCCCACATCTGCAACCAGATCTGCGCCGCGTAGGGGAAGTGCGGACTGAGGTTCGAGTTGGCGTACAGGGTCGTGGTGCTCGCGCCGTTGTAGAGCCGGTCGTAGTCCTCGCCGAAGTTCACCTTCGTCGTCGCGCCGGCCATCACGCGCTGGCTGTCGAACTGATCCAGGGCCAGCAGACCGTCGCGGGCCCGCACGATGCCGAAGGCCCCGGCGAGTCCGCCGGTGCCGCGGGCCTCGGCGTTGTTCTGGTAGGCGAGCAGATAGGTGCGCTCGCCCTCGCCGCCGAGCATCGCAGGCAGGACGCTCGCGGCGGCGGCTGTGTTGCGCAGCGTGTGCTCGGCCGTCTCCAACTGGTCCAGCAGTTCGGTCCGCGCGAGGTCCACCGAATCGGCCCAGGTCTGCGCGGGCAACGACTGCAGGTGCGCGCGCGCCCGCTGCAACTCCTGGGCTGCCCGATCCAGCGCCGGCGCCGAGGCCTCCAACGCCTGGAGGTCGACCTGGCCGTCGGGCGCGCGGAGCGTCGCCGGATCCAGGCGTTGTGCCGCTGCTAACAGTTCGGGCACCGTTTGGTTGCCCAATTGGCGCAGGGCCACGGTCATCCCCCGCACCGAGTGGACCGGGTCGCCGATGCGCGGCAGGGTCGCGGCGAGGTCCCAGAACGGACCGTTGGCGGCGTTATGAGCCAGCGTCAGTTCCGTCCGCAGCCGTCCTGCGGTCACCTGAGCGGCGGACAGGTCACCGGAGACCAGTTGCGAGCGCAGAGTCGTGGCCTCGAGCCGTGCCTGGTTCAGGTACGCGCGCGTCGAGAGGGCACTGAATCCGACCCACGCACCGAGAGCGCCGAGGGCGACGACGCAGCCGAGCAGCATCAATGGCTTGGGCCGCCGCCACCATTCGTGCCCTCGCATGCTGTCCCCATCCGCCCCGGAACCCATCCACCTACGCAGCCGGTCCGCGCGAGCGGTGCGCGGATTCGGTCGCGCGGGCGCGACGTGTTCAGCCATCTTCGCGCCGGAAACGGCATTTGTATTGTCGCGCGGGCCTCGATTACTCCGAATGGGTGCTTCTGCGAAAGCGACAGTGCGGGGGATACGGGCGATCCCGGACAACGCCGCGCGAGCCGCCGTACACCACCTATTTGGTGCCCTTCCTGGATGTTCTCTGGATTGCGCCCGGCGGACACCACAGGCGCAACGCATCGAATTCCACCGGACAGCCCGGGACACTTGGCCGGACAACGAACGAATCGGTGACAGGTCCGGCGATCTCGGGCACAGGGTGCCCGAAGGCGCAGGTCAGCGTCAAAGCACGATCTTGAAGGCCCCCCGAACCGTCTTTACCGTGGGTCGCGGTTGGTGTGGACGGGCTCGCCATCCAAGTGCGGGGAGGATTTACAAGATGAATGTTCAACAGAGCGCGCGGAATTGCGCCGTCGCCCTCGGGGCGGCCGTGCTGATCGGCACGGGAGTCTCCTCGGCGGCTGTTGCCGCACCGGCGGCGCCTTACACCTGCCAGATCCAGGTCAGCCTGGAGTTCGGTCAGGGCATCCGCAAGATTTCTGTCGTCGTCAACTGCGCACAGCCGGGTGAGTTGGTCCGTATCGACATCATCGTGAATGTCGACAGTCAGAGCACGGTCGGCGCTGCGTCGGCTCGCCAGCTGGCGATGCTGCGCGCGGACTCCGAGGGCGTCGCTCGGGGCACGGTCAGCTTGCCCGAGAACGCTGCTTGCGACGCGACGATCAAAGCCACCGGCCTGCAGAGCAAGCGCACTGCCTACTCCGACATCTACATCGAGCCGTGCAACTCGCAGGCCGGCGCGGCGGCGGTCCCGAACCGCACGGCTCCGTCCTCGAGCGAGCGCACCGTCGTGGTCAACCCGGGTGCGGCAGTGAACCGCGCCGAGCAGGCCGCAGCGAAGGCTCCGGCGGCCCGCAAGAGCACGGAGAACGTCGAGGCCGTGGACGAGATCAAGTCCGCGACCAAGGCTCGGGCGGTGCACGAGGCCTCGGCCCCCCGCACGATCACCCTGGCGGGCGCCGACCGTGACCTGATCGACGAGGCCACTCGCATCGAACCGGAGTTGCTCGCCATGAGCAGCGACACCGGTGGCCCGCTCAACCCGGCCACCGCGGCGACCGGACTCGGTCTGCTGCTGGTCGGACTGGGTGCGGGCACGCTGCTGGCGCGTCGACGTGAAGACGGCAACCACTACTGACGATCAGTCAGCACAGCAGGTCAGCGATTGCGGTCGGACCCGGTCGGCGCCCACAGTGCCGGCCGGGTCTGACTTTTGTCATGCCCGCAGTGCCACGTCATCACCACCGCGGGGGGACATCTGCCCTCTTTGAGTGATGACCTCTGCCCATGGGAAAGGGTCTCCGTCGTCCTTACTGTCCTCGACATCGAAGCGTTCACCCATTCGGACGTATGCAGCTCGGGGAGGTCGGAAATGGCGATCAGACGCACGGCCACGCTGGGCCTGGCCTTCAGCGTTGCCACGGGCGTCCTGCTGTTCGCCACCGAGGACCCTGCGCACGCCTCGTCCGCGACGCCCCAGCACGCCAACTGCATCCCTTGGCCGTATCGCCCGTGCCCGCCGGGACCTCCTGGCCCGCCCGGACGCGATCGGGACCACCATCACGGCGGATACGAGGAGTTCGAGTCCTACGAGGAGTACCTGGACTACACCGAACGACGGCGCACACACGATCGCGAGGCCACGCCGCCCGAGGTGCATCGCGTCACTGCGCCCGTCCAGCCGCGGTTTCAGCGCGAGGAGCTGCCGCGAACAGGCGCAGAGGTCTTGACCCTCGCGCTCGGCGGTCTGATCCTGGTCAGCGCCGGGGCCGTCGTGGTGGCCGGTCGGCGCCGCGGCCGAAGTTCCTACTGACGCGCCCTCAGACCAGGACGAGCTCGGCCCGCGGCCGATAGTCGATCAGGTCCGCGGCGCGGCTGATGTCGGCCCAGCTGTAGCTGGGTCGATCCGGCCCCTGCACCCGTCGGTACACCGGTCGGGCACCGAGACGTTCCAGTTCGGCGACCAGTTCGGCGTTGTTGCGCGCGATCCCGGAGCCGATGTTCAGCACCTCGTGCGTCCCGATCACCCGTGGCGCCGACGTCGCGCACACCAGGGCCCGCGCCACCTCGTCCGCGTGCAGATAGTCCCGGTAGAAGTTGTGCCAGCCGGTCAGCTCCACCGGGCGCTCGGGCGTGGAGTGCAGCAGCCGCTCGTGCAGCGAGGCATCCATGCCGGGCCCGTAGACGTTGAAGATTCGTAGCGTCGTGAACGCCGTCCCCGAGCCGAACGCCGCCGCTTGAAGTGCTTCCTCGGCCGCGAGCTTGGTCTGCCCGTACACCGAACCGGGCGCGACGTTCTCGTCCTCACGGGTCGGCGCCAGGCGCGTCTGGGAATACACCGCCGAGGTCGAGGCGAAGACGAACACTCCGACCCCGGCTGCGACGGCGGCCACGGCCAGGTCGCGGGTCAGCTCGACGTTGCGGGCCCGCGCCTCGTCGGGACGCCGCTCGCAGCCGGCCCGGCCAACGCGGCCAGATGCACGATCGCGTCCGGCCCCACCGAGCGGACCAGGCTCTCGGTGAGAACCGGCTGCCCGACCAGGTCGCCCCGGTACTCCCGCACGCCGCCGGGCAGCTCCGCCGAGGCGGCGGCGACGGCGATCACCTCGACCTGATGGTCCAGCAGGTTCGCGACGACGCGGCGGCCGATGCGGCCGGCCGCGCCGGTGACCAAAACCTTCACTGGATCACTTGGCGGTCACCACGCCCTTGGCCGGGGACGCGGCCGAGGGCCGCGCCGGCCGGTCCCTGCTCGATCGCCAACTCCGGAAAGGTCGGGTTGACCCCGCCCTCCCCGACGACATTGCGTGGCCAGATCACACAGACCACCGTAGCCGCGACAATGCGCAGATCCAGGCGCCACGAGCGGTTCTCCACGTACCAGAGGTCGTAGTCGATCCGCTCGGACAGCGTGAAGTTGTTCCGCCCGCAGACCTGCGCCCAACCGGTCAGCCCGGGGCGGACCGCCAGACGACCGCGCTGCCGCTCCGTGTAGTGCGGAATGTGCTCGGGCAGCGCCGGACGCGGCCCGATCAGGCTCATGTCACCGCGCAGGATGTTCACGAACTGCAGCAGCTCGTCGAGGCTGAATAGACGCAACAACGCACCGGTCCGCGTCTTGCGCTCATAGTCCGGCTGACCCGGATACGCCTCGGGCTGCATCGTGCGGAACTTCAAGATCGAAAACTCGCGACCGCCCAGGCCGACCCGCTGTTGCCGGAACAGGACCGGGCGTCCCATCGTCAGCGCGACCGCCAACGCGACAAGAACCATCACAGGTACGGAAAGCACCAAAGCCGGCACGCAGAACAGGATGTCCCGCACCCGGCCGGCATCGATCTTGCGTACTCGAACTCCTCCACGCATTGTGCTCAACCCGTGCTCCCCCGAAGCCATGGGTCCGACGTGAGGTCAGAACCTGAATCGAAAGTAGTCAGCCGGGAAGGACCAATAAAGAAGCTTGGTCCGTCAAGGTAGAGCTAGCTATTCGACTTGCGTGCAATTCCCGAATTGTCATGGTCGAAGTCATGCCGAATACTTTGCCACAGGGGCCTCCATGACCCGCATGAAAAATGCACATCAGGCCGGTGACCTGCACATATTGTTTGCTCGCCCGATTGGATTATTCGCCCGTTCGGCGTAGGGTCAGTGGCGGACGAGATGGTCACAACAAGCCGAGATACTCGTCCGAACACGAGCGTAATTCGTACCGGACATCGACCCGCAGCCGGAGGCTATCTTTCATGGCTGGTCTGTTCCGTCGCGCCCACCTCTTCGCGGTCGATCTATTGTTCAACCTGCTGGTGAACAAGATCGCGGGCGCCCGATTGGTACCGCGCAACATGCGGTGGCTTCTGATGCGCGCCGCCGGGATGCGGACCCACCCGTCGATGATCGCGCCGGGCATCTTCTTCGGCTCCAACAGGATCGAGCTCGGTCCGGGCGTGCAACTTAGCCCGCAGACCTTCTTCGACGGCGCCGGCCGGACGGTCGTCGAGGCCGGCGTCGGCATCGGCCCGCGATGCCTGATCATCACCGGCGCGCACGACATCGGCGGCCCGGAGCGCCGCGCCGGGAAACTGGCCCCCGAACCCATCGTCATCGAGGCCGGCGCCTGGCTCGGCGCCGGGGTGACGGTCCTGCCGGGCGTGCGGATCGGCGCCGGGGCCGTCATCGCCGCAGGCTCGGTGGTCGTGCACGATTGCGAGCCGAACGGCGTTTACGCCGGGGTGCCGGCTCGACACCTGCGCACGTTGGCCGACGACGCGGCCACGGGCATCGTGACCGCGTTGGCCGCGCTCAGGCCGGCAGGTACAAGCGACGTTCGTCCGCCATCGCCGAGATCATCGTCGGCCAGTCCGGCGGTCGATATCCCGTCGCGGCGGCGAAGCGGTCCATCGACAGGCTGCGGTCGCAGCGAAACTCGCCGTCGGGGTGCACGCTGACGTCGAACCCGTAGCTGTCCCGGATCAGGCGCAGTAGCTCGTACTTGTTGATCGGCTCGGCGGCCACGTTCCAGGTGCCCGCCAACGAGCAGGAGCTCGTGACCAGCCGCGCCACCAGTCCGGCCATCTCCGGCGTGGGCAGGCCGGTGAAGATCGCGTTGGTGAAGCCGGTGACCGAACCGCCGTCCTGCGTGGCGAACCACTCGAGCAGGCCTGTGCGTGGCGCGAACAGTTCCGGGCCGATGATCGAGGACCGCAGGGTCAGCGCGGCGGTCTGGGACTCGTCGGTCTCCCCCAGGTACTTCGACTTCCCGTAGATGTCGTAGGCATCCGACGGGGCGTCGTCGCGATACCCGCCGGTCCTGCCGTCGAAGACGCAGTCCGTGCTGAAGTGCACCATCCGGGCCCCGACCTGCTCGGCGACCCGGGCCAACCGGTGCGGCAGCAGCGAGTTGACCGCGACCGAGAGGTACCGGTCCTGGGCTTCGGGCAGCTGCTTGACGATCCCCACGCAGTTGACGATCCACTCGGGCCGGACGCGGGCGACCAGCTCCTCGAGCCGGTCGCCGTCGAGCACGTCGACACCACCGACGACCGTGCAGCGCTTGAAGAACGGCGCGGACAGGTCGATGCGGTCCACGCTGCCCCGCACGGTGCCCACGACGTCCAGGCCATGCGTGGGCAGGACCTGCGCGAGCTTGTGGCCGAGCATGCCGCTCACACCGAGGATCAAGACGTCCATGGAACCGGCCCCCTCAGAACTCTGCGCCGACGTGGTGGTCGGAGTACGACCGCTGCCGCATGACGGCCGGCCGGCCGCCGCTGGTGCGCCGGGACTGGCGGCAGGACCCCTGCAGCATTGCCTCGAGGCGGTCGAGGACCTTGGCCTCGGTGAAGCGTTCGGTGTACAGGCGTCGGGACGCCCGGCCCATGGCCAGCAGCGCGTGCTCCGGCAGCGTGTGCAGCTCGCGGATCGCCGCGGCCACCTGCTCGACCTGTCCAGGCGGTACGGCGACACCCGCCTGATGGCGCGCCACCAGCTCGGCCACGTCGCCGGCGGCGTGCACCAGCACGGGGCGGCCCGCCGCCAAGGAGGCTTGCGCCTTGCTCGGGGTGGTGACCCGCAGCAGCGCGCTGTCGTTGAGCGAGACGATCTGCACGTCGGAGGCCGCGATGAACTCCCCGATGCGCTCGACCGGCTGCATGCCGATGAAGCGCACGTTGGCGATCCGGTTGGCCTCGACGTAGGCGACGAGTTCCTCGCGCGCGATGCCGTCGCCGACCATCACGAGATTCGTCTCCGGGCACCGCGCGAAGGCTTCGACGAGCGGGCGCAGGCACTGCACCCGGCCGAGGTTGCCCGCGTACATGAACAGTCGACCGCCGGGCAGCCCCAGCGATTCGCGCAGGGCCGCGGATGGCAGCACGTCGGGCTGCAGGTGCTGGTCCGGTACCCAGTTCGGGATGTCGTGGATGCGCCCCGGATCGGCGTCGCGCCCGATGAGCACCTCGCGCATCCCCGGTGAGGGGATACCGATGCCCGAGGCGCGGCGGTAGATTGCGCGGCACAGGCTCCCCGCGGCCTGCTCGGCCATCCGACCGAGACGACCACCGACGAAGCCGCTGTCGGTGAAGCTGTCCGGCCACAGGTCGATGATCAGCACGCAGGACGGGGCTGCCAGGCGCGCCGGAGCGGTGAGCACCGGGATGGCCGCGGTGGGCTGGGCCAGGTAGGTCAACCACACGTCGGGGCGCTGCACCCGGCTGCGGGTGAGCCACGCGGCGGAGGCGCCGAAGGACAAGTAGTTCGCCGAGCGACGCAGCGCGTTCGCGTCGTGGTTGGGGTAGAGCGGCGCGCGGTGCACGGTGACCCGTTCGCTGCGCTGATCGCACCGGTAGCGCTGCATGGGGTAGTCCGCGTGCACGACGCCGGTCGGATAGTTCGGGAATCCGGTGACCACGTCCACGGTGTGTCCGCGCGCGGCGAGCCCGTCCGCGATGCCCTCGGCGATCAGGCTGCCGCCCTCGGGCGGGAAGTACTGCGTGACGAACCCGATCCTCATCGGCCCTTACCCCCATGTAGTGATCATCCGACGATAAGCGTGCGCAACCGCACCGGCGTGAAGCTGAGCCGGCCGGGTGATCCTTCGAGCGGGCCGAGAAAAGCCGCCGCCCACCCGTTCGGCGGTACCTGGCCGAAATGCCGCCCATGTCGCGACGTTTCCGGCTCTCGGTGCCCGAGAAATGAACATCTCCCGGACCGCCGTGGGACGGGTACGCACGGCGCCGTGAGTCGCACACCGCCCTGCCTCCGCGCGCTTGGAGGCGTCCCCCATTCGGACTATCGTCCGTCCGACGCGAGGTACTCAATATCCGACAGGGCGTCACTTCCCTGCAGCGCGGCCGTAAATCCCGATCGAGATCTGCCGAACGACGGAGGACCGACATGAACCGCCTTGTTGCCTCGATCCGCGGTTTCAGCGCCGACCTGGCGTTCAATCTGGTCGTCAACAAGTTGTTCGGCACCTCGCTGATCCCCCGGAACCTGCGGTGGGCCTTCTTCCGCCTGGCCGGTGTGGACGCGGGACCGTCCAAGATCGGCCCCGGCACGTACTTCGGCACCCGACGGATCGTCATCCGCAAGGGCGCGATGGTCGGCCCCGAGTCCTACCTCGACGGGGCGGCGAGCATCATCCTCGAGTCCGGCGCCGTGCTCGGTCCGCGCACCATGATCATCACCGGTGGGCACGCCATCGCGGGGTCCGACCAGCGCATGGGCGACCTCGACGCGCGATCGGTCGTCATCGGCGCGGGAGCCTGGCTCTGTGCCAACGTCACCGTCCTGCCCGGGGTGAGCGTCGGCGCCGGCGCCGTCGTCTCGGCCGGCTCCGTCGTCAGCCGCGACCTTGCCCCCAACGGCCTGTACGCGGGCAGCCCGGCACGACGGGTCAAAGAACTCGACCCGGCCCCGGGCGGTCGCCGGTTGTGCGAGGTCGCCGCCGTGGTGGCCGACCTCCCCGAGCCGCTCGCGGCCTGACCCTGGCGCGCTCAGTCCTCGAGTCGGGTGAACAGCGACGGGGCAAGAACGCTGCGCTGATACCAGTCGGTGTAGATGGACAGGCAGATCGCACGATCCTTCGCCCGCTGCGCCGGAAGCTTGCAGGCGAGGGAGTCCAAGAACTGCGCGGCCACCTCGTTCTCGGTGAAGGTGAGCCCCGCGCCGGCGTCGATGTACTCGGTCCAGTAGGTCGTCGGCGTCGTCACCACCGGGCAACCGACCGCGAGGGCCTCGGCAATGACATGCCCGAAGTTCTCGCCACGCGTGGGGAACAGGACCACGTCGGCGTCCTGATAGACCTCCGTCACGCCGTCCGGGGTCAGCACGCCGCCGTATTTGAAGCGCACGTTCGCCGGCAACCGCTCGATCAGCGGTGCGCAGGAGTTCCAGTACGCCTCGTCCTCGATGGGTCCGTACAGGCGGACATCGAGGTCGGCCTCGCTCAACGTGACGACCTCGAGCAACCGCGCGATGTCCTTCACCGGCACGATCCGGGTCACGCAGACGACCCGCAGCACGGCGCTGCTGTCCGAGCCTGCTGACGGTACGACAGCGGGCGGACCGGCCTGGTCGGTGCAGACGATTACCTGCACCGGTCGACCCATCCACTGGTGCACGGCGGCTGCCTCGTCGGCACTGCTGGCGTGCCAGGTGATCCAGTCGCGACGCAAAGCGCGACGCAGGACCGCGCCCACGACGCGCTTCTTCGTCGACTTCACCGCCAACGCACCGGCGCCCAGTTCGCCCCGGGGAGCGAGCAGCACCATCGGCCGGCGCCGGCGCGGCAGCGAGAGCAGCGCGATCGGCAGCAGCGAGAAGATCGGTGACCACAGGCTGTTCAGGTACACGGCCGCGTAGCGCCGGTCCAGGCAGGCCCGGACCAACGCACCCATGCCGCGCACCGAACGGGTGTCGACGTAGTGCACGGGCACCCCGACGCTCGCCGCGCCCCGGTCCCGTTCCTCGGCGGTGAACGTACGCGAGCTGCCCAGGTCGCGGTCCCGGGTGAGGACCTCGAGCTCGTGCTCGCGGGCTTCTGCCGGGACCAGCCTGGACAAGGTGCGCAACGCCCCGCCGGCCTGGCCGGGAAGGAACCAGTCGGCCATCACCAGCACGTGCATGCCTGCACCTACTCCGAGGAGGCTGGCGCCGGCACCCGCACCGCGGGCACTGTGGCCTGCTCGGGAAGGTGCCGAAGCCCCGCCCAGGCCGCGTGCCGACGAGCCGTGGAGAGGATGAACCGCACGACCCGGTCCGAGGTGTCGGCGATGCGATAGTCCGCCGGGGTGCACTCGCCGGACCACAGCGCCGTACGTGTGACCAGGTCCACCGCCCCGACGACGTCCCGCGCGTCCAACCCGGTCATCACGATGCCGCCGGTGTCCAGCGCCTCGGGCCGCTCGATCGAGTCCCGCAGCGTCACCGCCGGGAAGCCCAAAATCGTGGCCTCCTCCGAGATGGTCCCGGAGTCGGACAGCACGCAAGCCGCGGACAGCTGGAGCCGGTTGTAGTCGTGGAACCCGAACGGCTCGTGGAACACGATGCCCTCCGGAGCCGTCCACGCCGACAACGCCTCGAGCCGCTTGCGGGTGCGGGGGTGCGTCGAGACGTGCACCGGTAGCTGCCAGCGGTTGCGCACCGCCAGCAGACAGTCCAGCAACTGGGTCAGCCGAGCCGGCGAGTCGACGTTCTCCTCGCGGTGCGCGCTGACCAAGAAATAGCCGCGTTCGGTGAGCCCGAGACGGGTCAGCACCTCCGAGGCGCGGATCTTCATCTGATAGTGCGTCAGGACCTCGAGCATCGGGGATCCCGTCAGCAACATCCGACGAGCCGGAAGGCCCTCGGCGATGAGATTGCGCCGGGCGTGCTCGGTGTAGCAGAGGTTGAAGTCGGCGATGTGGTCCACGAGGCGACGGTTGGTCTCCTCGGGGACGTTCTCGTCGAAGCAGCGGTTTCCCGCTTCCATGTGGTAGACGGGAATGCGCATCCGCTTGGCCATCACGGCCGACAAGCAGCTGTTGGTGTCGCCGAGGATCAGGAACGCGTCGGGGCGCTCCCGGCGGATCACTTCCTCGGTCTTGACCAGGGTGTCGCCGAGCAGGTGGCCCAGTGAAGAGGTGTCCACGCCCAGCAGATGATCGGGGCGACGGATCTCCAGGTCGGCGAAGAACAGCTCGTTCAGGGCATAGTCGTAGTTCTGCCCGGTGTGCACGAGCGTGTGGTCGGTGAACTCGTCGAGCCGGGCGATCACCCGGGACAGCCGGATCAGTTCGGGTCGGGTCCCGACCACGGTCATGACCTTGAGCTTCATGCGGAACCTCCGTTGCCGGCCGCACTCAAAGCGCCCAGGCCGAGCAACTTGCGGACCTCGGGAAGCTCGAGCAGCAGAACCTTGGTGGCCTCGACGTCCATCCGCTGGGTGTTCTCCGAGGTGTAGTCGTCCTGCAGCACCGTCTGCGGCTGACCCTGCTCGAAGTACTGCGCGTATCGCAGCGAGCGGGCATCCAGCGGCACGCGGTAGTAGTCGCCCTCGTCCAGTGAGCGCACCATCTCCTCGCGGGAGAGCAGCGTCTCGTGCAGCTTCTCGCCGTGCCGGGTACCCAGCACGGTGATTTGCGGGTCGTCCTGACCGAGCAGGCTCGCCACCGCGCGGGCCAGCACCTCGACCGTGCAGGCCGGGGCCTTGCGCACGAACAGGTCACCGGGCAGCGCGTTGAGGAAGGCGTGCTCGACGAGGTCCACCGAGGACTGCAGCGACATCAGGAACCGCGTCATGGTCGGCTCGGTGATGGTCAGCGGCTGACCTTCGCTGAGCTGGCGCACGAACAGCGGGATGACCGAGCCGCGCGAGTACATGACGTTGCCGTACCGGGTGATCGACACCGTCGTCCCCGAGTCGGGCTTGTTGCGCGCGAAGGCCTGGCCGGTCTTCTCCATGAGGGCCTTGGACATGCCCATGGCGTTCACCGGATAGACGGCCTTGTCCGTGGACAGGCACACCACCGAGCGGACCCCCGCCGCCGAGGCGGCCTCGATGACGTTGCGGCTGCCGACGACGTTGGTCAGCACCGCCTGCTCGGGGAAGAACTCGCACGACGGGACCTGCTTGAGCGCGGCAGCGTGGAAGACGAAGTCCGCCCCGTTGACCGCACCGGCCACGCTGTCCCGGTCGCGTACGTCACCGATGAACAGCTTGAGCCGGTCGTCGCTGACCCGCGTGCGCATCTCGTGCTGCTTGGCCTCGTCGCGGCTGAGCACATGGATCGCGCTGACGCCGCGGCTGAGCAGGTAGTTCACCATGGTGGATCCGAAGGACCCGGTGCCACCGGTGATGGTGACCGTGGACCCCGCGATCGCGGGGGCGGGCAAGGACTGACGGGGAATCACTGCACACCTGCCCGCATGTCGGGGATCGAACTCGATTCGGTGCCGGCCGTGCGCTGGCGCACCACGAGGGAGCGCGAGGCGAGCCGCTCCAGTGCCTGCACGATGGCCGGGTTCTCCACCGCCGAGGTCAGCACCGGTAGACCCTCTACGGGCAACGGCGGCACATCGACGTGCGAGATCAGCGGGTGCGACGGGCGGTGGTCGATCTCGCCCTCGGCGAAGAGCTCCTCGTGCAGCTTCTCCGCCTCGCGCAGACCGGTGTAGACGATGTCCACCTCGATGCCGGCCAGGCGCATCATGCGGTGCGCCAGGTCCGTGATCCGGACCGGCTCGCCCATGTCGAGCACCAGCACCTCACCGTGGCGGCCGATCGCACCGGCCTGGATGACCAGCCCGCAGGCCTCCTGGATGGTCATGAAGAACCGGCTGACGTCCGGATGGGTGATGGTCAACGTCGCGCCCATGGCGATCTGCCCGGCGAAGGTGGTGAGCACCGAACCACGGCTGCCGAGCACATTGCCGAACCGCACCGACAGGTACGGCGCATCCTGGTCGGGGACGCCCGCGATCAGCCGCTCGCCCAGCCGCTTGGTCAGACCCAGCACGCTCGAGGGGTTCGCGGCCTTGTCCGTGGAGATGCCCACGAACCGCTCAACCCCGGCACGGCGCGAGGCCTCCACGACGTTGGCGGTGCCGAGCACGTTGGACTTCCACGCCTCGAACGGGTACTGCTCCAACATCGGAAGGTGCTTCAGCGCCGCGGCGTGGAACACCACGTGCGGGCGCCGGGCCAGGAAGTGCCGGATCAGCGTGTCACGGTCGCGGATGCAAGCCAGCAGCAGCTGCCGGGAGTCCATCAGAGCGTCCTGATGGATGCTCAGATACACGGCGTGCAGCGCCGACTCGTCGTGGTCGAGCATGACGAGCTCGGCCGGGCCGAAGGCCCCGATCTGACGACACAGTTCCGAACCGATGGATCCACCGGCTCCGGTCACCAGGACCCGACGGCCGGTGAGGTAACCCCCCGCTGCCGTGGCCCCGGTGTCAATCGGCTGACGATCGAGCAACTCGCTGATCGGCAGGTTGTTGAGATCTGTGAGGTCCACCCCCCGTGGACCGTCCTGTGGTCGCTGATTGCGATCTCCGGACGCAGTCATGCCGCACCTGACCCTCTCGTGCCCCGAAGGGCGGCTCCCGCGCTAGGCGCGGACGCATGTGCCGTTGCTGGTTGGCTTGCTCTCTCGTCGTCGCCGATCGGCAACGACGTGCCGGTCAGACCCCCCTCCAGGTCGAACTCGGACCGGCCGAGGTGCTGCTGTCGATGACGAGGACCTCCGAACCGACCGGTCGGGGAGCAGGCACCACCGGCGGCCGAGGAGGTACGACGGAGTTGCGGCTGTCCACGGCGGGAACCGGCGTGTGCACGACGTGCCCGACGGGCGGAGCCTTACGGCTGCTGCGGTCGGAGCCGTAGCCGTACCCGTAGCCGTACTGGTAGCTGTAGCTGCCCGCCCGCTTGGTACGCGGGGCCATCGACAGCATCACACCGAAGACGGGGGCCGAGACGCGCCGCAGGGTCTCCGCGGCGGCCTTGACCTGGTCGGCACGGACCCAGCCGTGACGAGAGACGAACAGAACGCCGTGGCAGTGCGCCGCGAGAGCCGCCCCGTCGGCAACCGGCAGGGTGGGAGCGGCGTCGAGGATCACCACGTCGTAGCGGGCGTTGAGCTCGGCCAGAACGGCAGCCATCTGGGCCGAGGCGAGCAACTCGGAAGGATTGGGCGGCAGCGCACCCGAACCGAGGAAGTCCAGCAGGCCGCCGCCCCAGGGTTGCAGCGCGATGTCCAGTCCGACCTGGCCGGTGAGCACCGTGGTCAGACCGACAGCGTTCTCCATGCTCATGTACTCCGCAGCCTTGGGCCGACGCAGGTCGGCCTCGACCAGCGCGACCCGGTTACCGGCCTGCGCCAGGGCGATGGCCAGGTTGCAGGCGGTCGTGGTCTTACCCTCGTGCGGCAGCGCGGAGGTGACGCAGATCAGCTTGTTGGAGTGGTCGAGGTCGACGTACTCGAGGTTGGTGCGCAGCTGGCGGAAGGCCTCGGCCATCGGCGCCCGCGGCTGGTCGTGGACGATCAGCGGGCGCGACTTGATGCCCGGGTCCCACTGGGTCACACCGAGGACGGGCGCCTGCACGAGTTCGGCCAGCGCGTCCGCGGACTTCACCGTGCGGTCCAGGCTGTGCCGCAGGACAGCACCGCCCATCCCTGCCATCAGACCGAGTAGCAGGCCGGCGGCGACGGAGGTCTTCTGCCGCGGCGACACCGGGGTGGTGGGCAGCGGCGCTTCTTGGATCTGCTTGGCGACGACGGCGGGCTCACCCCGGTCGGGCTTCTCGACCTCGGCGACCAACTCGGCGAACCGGGTGGCGGCGAGGTTTGCGATCAGCTGGGCGCGACGCGGCGACGGGTCGGTGGCCGTGAGGGTCAACAGCACGGTCTCCGGCTTGGCGGAGGCGGTGATGACACCCGCACGCAACGGGTACCCGAGGTCGGCGGAGACCTGCTCGCGGATACGGCGGTCCGCGGCCAGATCGACGTAGGACTTGATCTTCTGCTCGGAGAGCAGGCTGCCCTGGTAGGCCTGGTTCAGGTCGTTACCCAGGTCGCGGGACGCGATGTAGAACTTCGAGCTGGCCGAGTACTGCGGCGTGGTCCCGAAGGCGAGCGCAGAGCCCAGGCCCAGCCCGATTGCTGCACCGAGGAAAACCACGAACCAGCGCTCTCGCGCGATGTCCAGATAATCCTTGAAGTTCATCGTTCCCCCGAGTTCGCATGCTGAACGTTGCGGATTGCCGTGCCCGCTGGAGTTGCGATTTCTCCCGCATCCGCTTCTGCCGATTGCACCCGCCGGAAGGCGTTCTTTCCGTTCACTTCCTTACTGAAGATCATCAATCACGCCCATCGAGGGCGGCCACACGCTGAGCCGAAAGGATGAGTTTCTGCTAACAAGCAACGGTTGTGATGGTCGGTCAGGGCTCTCTGGCTGATTCGACGGTCGGTCGTTCCGAGCCGACCAGATTGGCCGCCGCAGCGGCCGTCAGCCAGAACAACCAGCAGAACGACTGTCCGAATCCGACGAGGGCCGATTCGGTGACCGCGATGACCAGGCCGGCAATGACGCAAGCGACGAGGCTCCAGTGGCCCCCGTCGACGCGACCACGCATCACGCAGCTCAGCAATGCCACCAGAAGGACGAGGAACGGGCCGATACCAAGCAGCCCGAGTTCGAGCAACATCTGGAAATAGGTGCTGTGCACCGCTTCGATCATTCCCAGTTGTTTGAGCTCACCCGGGGCCGAGCCGAAGCCGTGGCCGACCCAGGGCTGCTTCTCCCACAGATCGACGGCGACGCTCCAGTACTCGGTGCGGCCGTTGAACTTGTCGCCATTGTTGAACCGGTCCATCGCTTCCCGGAACGGGCCCGGGAGGCCGGCAAGCAGTCCGGGACCGACCGAGACGATCAGCACGCCGGCGAAGGCGGCGACCGAGGCGAGAGCCAGACTACGGCCGCGCCGCCGCAGCATCACCCAGAGCACGGCGACCAACAGGGCCCCGAGTGCGGTGCGCGTCTGCGACAGCAACAGAGCGGTCGCGCTGATGAAGGCGCCCGCGAGGTGCCACTTGACGCGGGTGCGCGACCAGAGACCCAGACAGAGCAGACCGACGAGCAGCGACACCATCGCTGTGCCGTTGGGGTTGTCGAACAGCCCACTGCTGCCGCCGCGACCGTGCTCGGAGACGGTGACCACCCCGAGCGTGGGACCGAACAGGCCGAGCAGCAGGACGATCACGAACGGGCGCAGCAGCGCCGCGAGGTCGCCGTACATCACGTCGATGTCGCTCCACCGGCCGATGAGTAGCCCATGCAACAGCACGACCACCATCGCGTAGGCGACCGCGCCCTGGATCGGCTCCATCGGAGCGTCGGACCAGAGCACCGAGATCGAGGCGAACGCGGCCAGGATGTAGGAGGCCCCCACCAGTCGCCGCGCGGCGATGGGGAGGTCGGCCAGGGCGCGGCGTCGCGCGCCGGCCTGAGTCCACGTCACATAGCAGAGCAGGAAGGCCAGCCCACCGCGCAGCGCCAGGATCAGTGCGGGCGAGGGTGCGTGGAACAGGACCATCGCACTCGGGCTGAACGTGGCGGTGGTGTACGCCAGCAATGTCAACGCCAACAAGACCCGGTAGGCACTGTGTGTGGACTGCCCGCTGCGAGCCGAGGGCGCTACCCAACCGACCGTCGCGCCGACTGTGCGCGACGCCGTTGCGACCATGGCCGAGCTCTCCTCGCTGTGACTGCGCGCATGTGCGAGTCCCCGGGGACGTGCGACACGCCTTCGACATCGATCCACGCATGGTCGGCACCAAGCGCCTGTCGGTGATCATTGCGTGCACGCGCGTGTTCCTGCATGGGGTTCGGCCGAACGGTGGACCCCAGCGAAGCGGGCCCGCACACGCGGCCACCCGTTCGGCGCACGCCCTGGCTCGTGACCCCGCCGGGCCAGCACGATCAGTTGGTTCGGCCGCACCGCAGCGTCGTCATTCGGGGAGCAACGTGGACAACGAAATCTCCGAGTCGAGGTCCTGGGCAGGCAAGGCGCGCAACCGAGCCGTCGCCTCGGTGATCGACCAGATTCTCTGCAGCGCCGGAAACTTTCTGATCCTGTTGGCCGCCCTGCATCTGCTGGACCTTCCCGGCGTCGCGGCGTGCACGCTGGCCTACACCGCAATCACGCTCGTGCTGAGCATCGTGCGGCCACTCGTGCTGACTCCCCTGGTCATCCGCTTCACCCCGGCCACCGACGCCGAGCGCCACCGCGCGTCGAGCATGGCTGCCGGTGCGTCGTTGCTGATCGGGGTGGCGACGATCGTGGGAGCCGCGGCGGCATCCCTCGTCCTGCCGCGTTCGGCGGCGGCGATCGTGTTGGCCGCCGCTGTCGCGGTGCCGCCGATCCTGGTCCAGGATGCCTGGCGGTATCACTGCTTCGCCTCCGGCCGACCATGGTCCGCGGCGCTGAACGATTCGATCTGCTTGGTCGCGACCGCCTCCCTGCTGGTGGGCCACGTTGCGTTCGGCGAAGCGGGGGTCGCTTCGTTGATCCTGGTGTGGGGCGCCGGCGCAGGCTGCGGTGCCATGGTCGGCTGTGTGCAGTTGGGCCTGCGACCGGCCTGGCGATCGGGGATGCGCTGGATCCGCGAGCACCGCGACCTGGGCGCACCCCTGGCGGGCGCCGGCCTGATCATGCAGAGCGTCGGGCGCATCGCGCCGATCCTGATCGGCGCGATCGTCGGAATGGCGGCACTGGGCCGCGTCTCCGCCGCGCAGAGCCTGATGCTGCCGATGAACACGCTGCTCACCGCGGCCGCCGCCTTCATGCTCCCGGAGAGCGCGCGCCGGCTGCGCGAGCACGGGCCGGAGCATGTGTTCAGTTGTCTGATCCGGCTGTGTGCGGGCCTGGCGCTGATGGTGACCCTGTTCGCCACTGTGGTGCGGCTGCTGCCCGATGCGATCGGGCGAACCTACGCCGGCGGCAGTTGGGACGAGGCAGTCCCGATGCTGATCCCGGTTGCCGGTTGGACCTTGGGCATCGCGCTGAGTTACGGCTCCTGGATCGGTCTACAGACCTATGGCCGCTCCAAGGACGTCCTGGTGGTCAGCGTGATCCAGGGGACCCTGCAGATCGTCGGTGCGGCGATCGGCGCAAGCACCGCGGGCCTGCAGGGCGGCGCATGGGGCATCACCGCAGGTTCGCTGGCCTCCTCCGGTGTGTGGTATTTCATGTTCCGCCGGGCGACCCGCCTGCAGCTCGCCCTGCAGGTCGAGCTGCCCCCCGGTGATCCAGCTGTCCCGGCACCCCGCGACGGGGACCGCTCATATTATTTGACGTGACCTCACTTTGCTCAGCTGTAGGCCTTAAGGGCCATTGATCGCCGCAACGGGGCCGTTGCCCAAAGGATCATCTCGGCTCCCCGGGTTCACCTCTTCGGCGCTGGCTGCGATGTGGCCTGATGATGGGCCGCAGTTCCTCCACCGCATCGCGTGCGACCGCAACCAGCGCCAGCGACCCACCGGCCTCCGGCACCGCTGACCTTGACGGAGGCCGGGCGCTGCCGATGGCGGTCGTGGGTGAGCCGGACGCCCGGGCTGCCATGCGGAGATCCGTTGACTCTTGCCGGCGGCAGCCGTGCCTCACCGCCCGGTAACTAGGGGCGTGCGCTGAGCTCCCGCAGACCCACGGGACGCGCGGATGTCAGCAACTGCGCCTCGACCACTGCCAGGTCCGCCCCAGGGGCGAGCTTGCGCGCAAAGAACTTCCCGCTTGCGTACAACTCGTCCATGTCGCGTGCTGGGTCCAGCCGATCGGGCTTTGGCCCCTCGCGCCCGGTGGAGTACGAAGCGGTAGGGCGGATGTAGTGCAGGGCGGCGTCGCTGAAGCTGTGCGTGCCCAGGTAGGGCATGAGGTGCTCCGGCCTGGCGTGCTCGGAGTTGGCGACGACGGTCTGCACGAAGTGCTCGTCCGGGGCGAAGACCTTGCGGTAGAAGTCGACCAGTGGGCGCTGCGTTCGGTATGTCTCCAGCACCAGTTCGGCTGCCGGGCGGGTCAAGGACCACCACTGGCTGCCGAAGTGCGGGATCAGTCCACCGGGTAGCTCGGCCCGACGGGCCAGCGCGAACTTCGATCCATAGTGCAGGGCGCGCCGGGCGTGCTTGCCGCCGGGGAACCGGTTCAGCTCCAGGAACCAGCGCAGTTCGACCGCCGAACGCAACGAGGTCGCGCGCTCGGTCACCGGCAGGTAGCGGATCTGGCATTCGTCGCTGAGCCGCAGGTGCTCGACGAGATCCGCGACGGGACGGATCGGGAAGCACGCCCCGGACAGCAGCACGAACTGCATGGCGGCGGGATCGGACAGCGCTGCCTCGAGCAGTTGCATCGTCGCCCGGACGACCGAGAACCCGGCCCAGTTGACCTCGACGCGCTCGACCGGCGTCACGTTGGGCGCGCCCAGCGCGCGCCCGAAGGCGCGTGGGTCGGAGCTGGCGTCGATGTGCAGGTACACATCGTGCGGGGTCAACTGCCCGGCGAGCCACGCGACGTGCTCGGGGTTGTCATGGGCCAGGAGCAGGAACGAGATCTCGCTCATCGGTACAGGGCCTCCTCCGTGGCCGACCGCGCCGCTGTGACGTTCTTCAGGTGCGCCACCGCGGCGGCGACCGCCTCGCCGGGTGACTGGGCAAGGCTCACCCCGCCGAGGGCACTGAGGTAATCCCGGTACAGGTCCCCGACCTTGCCGTTGCTGTTGTCGATCGCGAAGGTGGGCACCTTCAGCAAGCGACCGAGCACCGCTGCGTGCAGCCGGTCGGTCACCAGCACCTGACCGCTGCGCACGATCCGGCACGCCGCCCGGTAGTTCAGCTCGGCAATTCCGGTGTGCCCGGCCCCGATCAACGGCGCGGCCCGCCGGGCCAGGGCCGGGACGGCCCGGGCGACGTCCTCCGGAAAGCGACAGCCCCAGAAGGCGAGGTTGCGTGCGCCCGTCAGGCCCCAGTCCACCCGCGCGGTGCGCACCCACGCAGGAAACTGCGCCTGCGGGCCCGTGGACTCGGAGTCCTGGCGGAACAGAACGGTCACATCGTGGCTGGGCACCCGGGGACCGTCCTGCTCCCCGAGCCCGAACGCCAGGTCCGGGCAGAAGGCCGTCCGGGCGTTGGGGAACAGGGCCCGGCAAAGGCCCTCCGCTGTGTGGTCGCGGGCCATCAACACCAGATCCGGATGCGCACCGAGGATCCGCTGCGCACGGGTCAGACCCGCCTCGGCGCTGAAGTCCACGCTCTGCGGCAACTGGACGACGCGTCGGTCGGGGAACGTCGCCACGATGCGCTCCCGGAAGTGCTGGTGAACCAGCCACCGGTCACCAAGGTTGCCGCCGCCGGTGATCAGGATCGGCCCGTTCGGTACGCGACGCCGCAACTCGTCGGGCTGCCAGTGCATCACGTCGGCGGTGTAGCGCACCCGGATCCCCAGCCGCGCCAGATAGCGCAGCGTCCCCAGCCAGATGAGCGAGTCCCCCGCGTTGTGGTGCCGCGGGAAGTCGAGCAACGCGACGTCGCACCCCGGAGGGATGTACTGCTTGAGCACCGCCAAGGTCCGCTGCTGGATCTGGCCGACCGTTCGGAGTTTGTCGTCCGAGGGCGCTCCGGCGGGCACGGAACCTGTTTTTCCGCGTGGGTCCGATTGGTGCGGGATCAGTACCCGACCTCGTCCGTCGACTGACACCTAGATCTCCTTCCCCCGTGGGCAAGCAATGCCCGATCCCCGCCGCTCGGCACGATACCGAGATGTGCGCAACGGCGGGCAGCTGTGAGCCGTTCGGAGGAGGCAGGCGGTTATCGCTCGGGAGTCAAATCGCTCCCTGAACTCGATGTGGGTGAATTCGCTGCGGCTCACGACGCCTTACCGGCGCCGCCCACGGATGGCAGCAGGGCCTGCACCTTCGGGCCCAAGAAGGAGGCCAGAGTTCGCGCATACGTTGCACCGATGTGGTGGCCGTCCATGTAGACCGAGACGTTACCCACGACGGCTGGGCAGACCTCGCCGCAGAACAGGTCAGTCAGATCCACCGCGGAGATCCCCGGGAGCGCGCTCGAGGCGGCAACGTCGAACAGGGGGTCGGCGCGCAACCACTCCTCGCGCGCTCCCGAGCAGGCATCGGGCTTGCCTCGATTCTCGGACAGACAACGCGGCACGTCCTCGACAGTGGCGCGCGGAAAGGGTGTGTCGCGCAGTACCAGCACCGGCACCCGGGCATCGGACCAGGCTTGAAGATATTGCTGGTATCCCGCTCGCCAGCGTGCTCGCGCGGACGGGTCGGGGTCGGGATCTGACAACACGGTGGATTCGGTCAACTCGGAGGTGATCACGAGATCGAACTGGTCCGATGAGGTCGCCGCCATAACCTTTCGGCCCCAGTCCAGACAGGCGGAGCGCAGCCGCGGACTTTTCAGGGCCGGGTCGGCGGCAGTCGCCTGGCAGGAGGTGGCAGCGAAGACTGTGACGCGCCAACGGTGCCGTTCGGCCAACACACGCATTGCCGGCGCCCACTGGACCGCGTGGGAATTGCCCACCAGGGCGATCCGCATTGTCGCCTCGGCCGGCCCGAAGGTGCATCGGCCGGTGAAGCGCCACGGCGCGGGCACCATGCAGCCGTCGCTCCATTCCTTCGGCTGATCGGTAGAGGCAACGATCGGGTCCGGGACGATGGTCGTATCGGTGGGTGTGCGGCACCGGACCTGCGCGACGAGCGCCGCAGCGCCCAGGCATTCCGCAGGACCGGCAACCACGGCGGCGAGCAGCTCCTTAGCCATTTTCTGACGTTCCATCACAGTGATGGCCATCGCCGTGGACCCGGCGAGTACGACTGTCGTCGCCAGACCGGCAGCGAGAAAGCACGGCCAGGTCCGGCCAGGTCGGCGGCGTGCGCGATACCGCTCCTCGACATAGCGCCTGGTGAGCACCGCGAGCGCGATGGTCAGAGCCAGCACAAAGAATCTGTCGGCAGCGCTGACTGGCCGACCGCTGAGGTCGGGCAGCAGAACGATGAGCGGCCAGTGCCAGAGGTAGAGCGAGTAGGACAGGTTCCCCAATGTCTGCAACGGCCTCAACGCCAGCAGCCTCCCCAGCCCCGAGCCGGGCGGGATGGCCGCCCAGATCACCACTGCGGTGCCGAGCACAGGCACCAAGGCCCACGCCCCGGGCCACCTGGTCTCGTGGGAGAACCACACCCCGCCCGACACGATCATCACCAGCCCGACAGCCGCGGCGAACAACCGGTGGATCGGCTTACCAAACACCGATCGTTTGCCAAGGGTGGGTGCGGGCGCCATCCAGGCCGCCAGGACCGCCCCTGCGGCGAGTTCCCATACCCGCCCGGTCGTGACGAAGAACGCCGTGCCCGCGGCCGCCGTGTGACTGAGCAGGACCGAGTGCGCAAAGGACACCGCGATCACCAGGGCGATTGTCGCGAGCACGACTCGGCGTAGGTTCAGACCCGAGCGCATCGCCAGGGTCGCACAGACCAGCAGCAGCACCGGCCAGAGCAGGTAGAACTGTTCCTCCACCGATAAGGACCAGAAGTGCTGCACCGGGCTCGGTGCGCCGTCGGCGGCAAGGTAGTCGACCGATCGCTGAGCGAGCCACCAGTTCTGCACATTCAGGGCAGAGCTGGCCACCTCCACGGACGTGGCGTACCACTTGGCGTCCCCGCTGCTCAGCCGGGTCACCAAGAGCACTGTGGCCAACACGGTGCACGAAGCCGGAAGGAGTCGGCGGATGCGCCGCTCCCAAAACCTCAGCAGGTGTCGCGTCGACCGCGGGGGGTTGGCCAACAACCCGGTCGTGATCAGGAAGCCGGAGATGACGAAAAGACGTCCACGCCGACGTAACCGCCGGGGAGAACCCCGGGCCAGAGGTGATAGATCACCACCATGCTCACGGCCAGCGCACGTAAGGCCTGTATGTCGCTGCGGATCTGGCCCGGCGCGCTCTCATTCCGGCGTTGCCGCGGAAGACGGTAGTGCGAGCTCGACCCCGGTCGCAGGACGCCGAGACCGCTTACCCGATCCCTCCGTTGTGCGTACGCGTCCACCCGAAGTCCTCCGTCAGTTGCAACGGTTCGCGAGGCGACGCTTCAACCGCCCCATCGGACGGCGAACCTGTCCCACCAGACGCGCCCCGGTCAGAGCCGCCTCGAGACGCCGATCGCGCGGGGTCATGGCGCGCAGTGCGGAGAGGTTCTCCACAGCGAAGGCATCGGCCGCTTCGGTGAGGGGCAACCTGGCCACCTCGACGCGCCGGAAGGTGGAGGGCATGGTGCGGCATTTGGAGAGGGCTCCGACGGTGTGCAGCGCGACCATGGTCCGCAGACACTTCTCGCAGCACCCGCAGTTGAAGGCACCGGCGCGGTTCTCCCAACAGACCCTCAAGTGGTCCAGCGCGACCTGCTCACCGGCGATGACCGCGATCTTCTCCCATCGTGTCGCCTCTACTCCGTCATGCGTCAGGCGCACGCCCGTGCTGGACCACGCCGGGTCCAGGTCCGGATGCGATCCCCACGGACGCAGGTCCGCGGTGGCGAAGGAGGCGGGAATGATCACTTCGCGCAGTGTCGGGGCCATCGCGACCCCTACGGCCCCCAGCGCAGCGCCGAAGTAATGGGCACCCCAATCCAGGCGCCCCTGGGAGGGCACCCGCATATTGGTGCGGACCTCGATCAACGGCTTGCCGAGCGCCTGCGCAACGTTTCTGGCGTTCTCCAGTGAGGCGGCGCCGAGGTCGTCGTCCTCCAATTCGATGTCGAATCCGAGCACGAAGATCAGATGCGTGATTCGGTCGGCGTGCTTCAGCAGGCTGAAGAAGGAATCGACTCCGCCCGAGAAGAAGCAGCCGACGCCGGACCCACCCGCGCCAGAAGACTGCGTGCCCTGCGCCGTCACGGGAACGATGGACAGCTGCCGGTACCACCCGGCCAGCAGGCGCTGGGCCGCGGCACTGCCGCGCAAGGTCGTCTCATCGGCCGTGCCGGCCAGATGCAGGGCCTCGCCACGTTGCATCGCCAGGGGCAGTGTGGCGATCAACCACGGCGTCACATCGGTCGCCAGAGGCACGTTGGCGGACATGAAGAGCTCATAGGTGGACTCGTCTGTTTCGACGACCCGGGCATCCATTCGATGCGGATCCCCGCGTCTCACGCAGTGCACAACGGCCACGTTTCCCCCAACGTTGACAGCTCGGACTCTTCGTGAGCCCGGACGCGGCGCTGGCCGGCGCGGCAGAGGTTCTGCTGAGTTGCAGAACCGGCGCTTTGCAGGGCTCCCGGTGCGGGGCCGCGGTCGCCACGAGCGTAGGGCGCGGCCGACTCGCACCAGTCGCGAATGATCCACTGGAGTGATTCGCCATCCGGATGTCACGAGCTCATGCGTCCGTGTGGCGGCGGTTCCATCCGGCGCGAGACGACGGAGTTCAACAAAGGAACCCTGGGCGGCTCAGCCGGGACCGCAGGGCGCGGGGGGTGAAGCAAGCGGAGCGGGCCGTTCCCT
The DNA here is from genome assembly GCA_963703165.1 of uncultured Actinomycetota bacterium. GTDB lineage: Bacteria > Actinomycetota > Actinomycetes > Sporichthyales > Sporichthyaceae > JBQTKD01. Next base: position 3,058,614 of record OY969798.1, on the reverse strand, counting down.
GGCCCGCGGCGACGGGAGAACGCCAGCCGCGGGTGGAAAGGAGACCGTGAAGAAGAGCCGGGCATCCAACCACGCGATACGGATGCCTGGTGACTTTGGTCCGGTCGGCTGAATCGGCGTCCGGATCGCATTCTTCTCAGTCATTTCCATTGCGTAGGAAACGCGACAATACAGGCCAAGGAATTCCTTACGCATATCCGGACAATGAGGGCGAACCCCTGACCTCTCCCCTGGCAGCGGACCGTCAATCCGCTGCCTATTGCGCCGAAGTCGCCTCGCAAGCTGATCAGCTTGTGGTCTCATTGAAACAATCTCGGGAGGGGGGAACTTCCCATGGGATATCGCCTGGGGATCGACCTTGGGGCGTCGACGACGACGGCCGTGCTCGTTCGCGACGGCGAGGGCACCACGCCGTGCGTGCTCGGCGAGGACACCGTCGCCATGCCGACCGAGCTCTTCCTCGACAGCAGCGGGATCATCCACTGCGGCTCGGACGCGGCCCCGGCGGCTGCGGCCGCCCCCGAGCGGTTGCTCCGCAACTTCGTCGAACTGATCGGCTCGGGTGAGCCGGTCCGCATCGGCCCGGCCCCCCGCGACGCCCACCACCCGCAGGACATCGCCGCAGCGCTGGTCGCCTGGGTGATCGCACGGGTCACCGGCGAGGAAGGCGCAGCGCCGACGTCGGTCGCGCTCGCGCACCCCGCCGGCTGGGACGGCCACCGCGTGGAGCTGCTGCAGCGCGCTCTGACCGCGCAGAAGCTCGACCACGTGCGCCTGGTCGCCGGGCACTTCGCGGCCGGACGTCTGTTCACCTCCATCGTCGGACCGCGCCCGGGCGAGGCGTTCGCCGTGTTCCAGCTCGCCGCCACCGGCGTGACCGCCGCGGTGCTGCGCGCGGACCTGGACGGCAACGTCTGGCCGATGGGCCGCCCCGAGTACCGCGCCGGGGTCGCCGGGAATGCCTTCGACGCCGCCCTGCTGACCCACGTGTTCGAGACCATGGACGTGCCGGTCGACCCCGAGCGCCTCGCGTCGCCGGACCCGGCCGTCGCGGCCATGCTCGCGGCCTGCCGTCAGGTGAAGGAGCGACTCTCGACCGACGAGGTCACCGGGTTCGCCATCGCAGGCCAGGACGACCGCACCGAACTCGAGGTCCGGCGCGAGGACTTCGAGGCCCGGATCTCCCCGATCCTCGCCGAGGCCGTCGACGTGCTCGCCGCGGCCGTGGCCGGTGCCGGCATCGACCACGCGGACCTCGGCGCGGTGCTGCTCAGCGGGGGCTCCGCCGCGATCCCGGTGGTCGCCCGCGCCCTGGCCGAACGCTTCGACTCCGGTGTCACGCTCGTCCGCGAGTCCGCCCCGGCGCTGACCGTCGCGGCCGGCGCCGCCCTGGGTCTGCCCGCACCGGTCGAGACCGGCGGCCGGTTGCGCCCCGCCGCGACCTCCGAGCCCACCCGCCCGGCACGCGCGGTTCCGCAGCCGGCGACCAGCACCGAGCCGACCGAGGAACCCGCACGGCCGGCGGCGATGCCCAAGGCGCGCTCGCTCAAGCCCGCCCTCGTCGGGGCCGGCCGCGGCACCCAGAGCATCCAGAGCACCCAGCGCGCCCCGCAGATGTTCCGCCCGAGCGCCCCGCAGGCCGCTCCCGCCCCCGAGCGCATCCCGACCTCGTCACCCGACGTCCCGCCGAGTGCGCCCGGCGCGCCCGCGGGACCCCGACCCGACAGGGGACCGATCATGGGAACCGGACGACCGATCCGCTCGCACGAGGCCAAGGGCGCCCCGCGCCGCGACCACGCCCGCCTGCTGGGCCTGGACGTCGAGGCCGCGCAGGCCCGCTCCGCGACCGCCGTGCTGTGCGTCATCCCTGGCCGCGAACTGGGCACCGTCGACGATCTCGTCGGCGTCCCGGCCGCGCGCCACCTGCACGACATGCGCCGCTCCAGCCTCCCGCAGGAGGAGCCCCTCGAGGAGCTCGAGGCCGAGTGGTCGGAGATCGAGGACCACATCGTCGACGAGCGCAGCCTCGGTCAGCGCGCCCGGGCCATGCTGACTCCCGGCCGTCTGCTGGTCCTGAGCGCCTTCACGAGCACCGTGGTGGTCGGAACGGGCGCCTGGCTACAGGCCCACTAACTGCTCCACCGTTCCCCGACAGCGCACGTGAACACCGGCATGAAGATCCACAACGGTGTTCGACTGCGCTATCGGGAGAGCGGTCGACCGGGCGTCAGGCGGACGCGGGCATCGGAAGTTCGGCGTCGTCCAGGCGCAGGGCGATCGTGTCGTCGTGCATGGTGAGGTCGAGTTCGCCGCCGTTGCCGAGGTTGGCGATCCACGTGGTGACCCAATCGGGCTCGACGTCGAAGACGGCGGGCGCCTCGAAGCTGGCCAGCACGGCCGCGGCTGCCTCGAAGGCGGCGGCGGTGAGGGCTCGCTGATCGTGAGCCTCACGCTCGGCCATGGCCGCGCGGGCACGCTCGGCGCGGGCGCGGCGCAGGATCTCCTCGGTCTCGACCTTGTCGGCCCGCAGCTGCACGACCTCGCCGCGCAGCGCCACGGCCTCGTTGCCGATCCGCTCGAGCTGGGTCTGCAGACCGGTGATGCTCGCGGACAGCGCGGAGAGCTGCTCCCCAAAGACGTTCTCGTCGCGGCGGCGCATGGACTCGGTAAGCGCGGTCTCCCGCGAATGCTTGCGACCGCGGCGCGCGGTGTTCGCGATCAACCCGAGGGCCAGGATCCAGGAGGCCACGACGGCCAGTTGGAGCACCTGCGTGGTGCCGTCGATCAGGGCCAGGGCGAGCCCGGCGGTGACCATCGCACCGAGGGTCACCGGGGCGATGAGCGCAACGGCAAGGGACTGGCGGTGGCGTCCACGTGTCATGCGGTGAAATGTAACGGTTGGGACTAAAGGTTCTACTGAGACGCGCCGATACTCATGAAGCGCGATTGCGCGGATGCGGCATCGCGCCTTGCACACCGTTCGAATCGCCCGGAATCCGGCACACCCGCTCCAGGAACAGCGCCGCCAGCGTCAACCCGAGGCCGGCCAGCGCGGCCAGGCCCCCGTAGCTCGCGAGTTCGCCTCGACCGGGCTCCCCGAGGTCGGCCACCAGGAAGATCCCGTACCCGCCGTAGAGGCCGGTGACGCCTGCCCCGACCGGTGAGGACGCCCGTGCCAGCACGCTGTACCGGGCAACTGTCAGCAGGTTCAGCGGGACGGCGTCAGGTCGGCGCTCGCGCAGGGCCCGTAGGCGCGACCGCGTGGTGACGGCGAGGCCGAGCACGATCGCGCCGAAGAGCAGCAACACCGCCGGCGCCGAGGCAGGCACGTTCGGCAGCGCCCTTCCGCGGCCGTCCAGAATCACGCCGCCGCCCCAGCCGACCGCGCCCGTGAGCACGGCGATCCCGACCAGCATCTGCCAGCGGGTCGGCTTCATCTCAGGAGGCGCGGACTCACGCGGGCAGGTCCAGGGTCACGTCGGAGACCCTGCGAATGGTGCCCTGATCGACGGACTGCACCAGGTCGACCAACTTGCCCTTGGTGACCAGTTCGCCGTCGGGCTCCATGTCGTACCAGGGCACGATCACGAAGGCACGCTCGTGGGCCCGCGGGTGCGGGAGCGTGATGGCGGGGTCGTCCAGGACACGGTCGGCCAGCGCTATGACGTCGATGTCCAGACGCCGCGGACCGCGGCGGTCCTCACCGAGCCGGGCCCGCCCGAAGGCCTCCTCGACGGCGTGGCACCGCTCCAGGAGGGTTGCCCCGGACATCTCGGTGTCCACGATCAGCACCGCGTTGAGGAACTTGGGCCCGTCGTACTCCGTCTCCGGCAAGGTCTCGTAGACCGGGGACACGCTCAGCCCCCAGATCCCAGGAGCGTCCAGGATGGCGTCGACGGCATTCTGCAGATTTCCTGCGCGATCCCCGGAGTTGCTTCCGAGGGACAGCACCGCACGGCGGATCGGCCGCAACTGGCCGGTGAGCGTGTCGTCGATCTGGTAAGCCGGGGTGTCATTCACGAGCGACTCCGCGTGATCGTGACCGATACGTCGTCGAACGGCACCGTGACCGGCGCAGCCGGTTTGTGCACCGTTACCTCGACCTGTTGCACGTGAGGACGGGCCAGACACTCTGTGGCGATCCGGTCAGCCAGAGTCTCGATCAGCTTGACCGGGTCCCCCTCGACGAGGGCAACCACTCGGCCTGCAAGTTCGCCGTAGTCGACCGTATCGGCCACGTCGTCGCTGCTCGCTGCCGGGCGGGTGTCCAGACCCAGATGGACGTCGACCAGGAAGGGCTGGCCGAGTACCTGCTCCTCGGGCAGCACGCCATGGCGGCCGAAGCCGCGAAGGCCGCGCAGAGCTACCCGGTCGAGCATGGCGCCAACCTACCCGCCGCCGCCGTCCTCAGCACCGGGCCACCGTGCACAGCGCTACGCGGCATTTCCCACACCCGGTCCCACCTGATCAGCCCAGGGGGTCGTCGTCGTCCTCGTCGTCGTCGTCGGACGCCCCCGTCAGCACCGGGGAACCGTGCCGCACCCACAGCCGCCAACCGTCCTCGGTGCGGCGGAACAGGTTCGTGGCGACCCCGCGAGCGCCCGCGAACGCCGCCCCGCCGTCCGGGTCGTCCTCGGACTCCTCCGCGGCCGTGATGATGTTCTCGACGCAGGTCAGTACGGCCAGATCCCCGGCCAGCTCCAGCTCGACGTCGGTGATGACGAACTGGATGTAGGTCGTGTTGGCCATGATCATCGCCCAGGACCGCAGCACCGCCTCCCGCCCACGCAGGGTCGGCCAGCCGGGGTGCACGCAGACCACCGAGTCGGCCAGCCCGTCATCGGCCCAGATCGCATTCATCTGGTCCAGGTCGCCGGCCTCGAAGGCGGCGTAGAGGTCCTCGTTGAGCTCGATCAGACGAGCGCGGTCACCTGCTTCACTCATGCGCGAGCCCAGGCGGCCGCCACGGCGACGGCGTCACGGGACGGTCGTGGCTCGTGCACCCGCACGCCCCAGGCGCCCGCGGCCGCGGCCAGGGTCGAGATGGCGGCGGTGGCGTCCTCACGCTCGTGGACCGGACGCGGACCGGCGTCGGCGGCGAGCAGCGCGCCCAGGAAGGCCTTACGGGAGGCGCCGATCAGCAGGGGCTGCCCGAGCGAGTGCAGTTCGTCGAGACGGCGCAGCAACTCCCAGTTGTGCGCGGCCGTCTTCGCGAACCCCAGCCCGGGATCCAGGATCACCCTGTCGCGGGCGACGCCGGCGGCCTGCGCCGCATCCAGTCGCTCGGCTCAGCTCGGCCCGGACGTCGAGCACCACGTCGTCGTAACGCGCGCGGTCGGCCATGTCCGCGCTCGGGCCTCGCCAATGCATGACGACGTACGGTACGCGGGCCGCGGCGACCAGGGGCAGCATCGCCGGATCGGCGAGCCCTCCGCTGACGTCGTTGACCAGGCACGCCCCTGCCTCCAGCGCGGCCGCCGCGACCGCGGCCCGGGTGGTGTCCACCGCGACGAGGATCCCGGCGGCAACCAGACCACGCACGACCGGCAGGACCCGGGCGGTCTCCTCCGCGGCGTCGACCCGGCCCGCGCCGGGACGCGTCGACTCGCCCCCGACGTCGATCAGGTCCGCACCGTGGCTCTGCATCCGGCAGCCGTGCTCGACGGCAGCGGCCGCGTCCGGGTACCTGCCGCCGTCGGAGAACGAGTCCGGTGTGACGTTGAGGACGCCCATGACCAGGCATCGCCGGAGCGCCGGGAGACCCGGCACTGCATGACCCCCCGCGACGCTCATGGGGCGCCATCCTGCCGGCGCCGCGGGCCCGAGCGCCGGGCCCGACAGTGTCGGACCCGGCGCGAACGGGTCAGTCGTGACGACGGCCGGGCTGCTGCGCCAGCTGATCCACCGCAACCCGGGGTGCGACGAGGCGCGGGCCCGCGCCGAGACGCCCCGGACGCGCGACGATCTCCTCGCCGGCCTTGCCGGCGCCGGTCTCGATGTCGATCTCGAAGGCGTAGAAGTCGGAGATGTCGATGGGGTGCACGCGCATCCCGGCATCGATCGCCCACTGCACGCCGCGCTCGACGTGATCCTCGGCAGCGCAGTCGGCCAGCGCCTCCATCAGCAACTGCTTGTCCGACGGGCCGACGTAGTTGATCCCGACGACCAGACCCTCGCCGGTGCGACCGTTGCGCGAGAGCGTGCCGATGGTGCCCCTGCCGTCTCCGGCCCAGGTGATCTGCTCCTCGCCCACGGCGGTGCTCTTGACGCACGCGAAGGAGTCCCCGGCCCGCATCATCGGCCACAGCCGGGTGAGCAGGCGGTGGTCGAAGACGACGTCACCGTTGAGCCAGAGCACACCACCGGTGCAGCTCACCCGAAGCCCACGGAGCAGGCTGTGCGCCGTCCCGGAGGTGTCGAAGCGCTCGTTGTACGTGTACAGCAGGTTCGGGAAGGCCTCCATGATCATGTCCTTCTTGAACCCGACAACTGCGGTGATCCGGGCGCCGGCCCCGAAGACGGCACGGATGCCGTCGACCTGGTGCGCCATGATCGACTTGCCGCTGGCCAGCGGCGTCAGCGGTTTGGGCGTGGGACGACCCGAGCGGGACCCCATACCGGAGGCCAGGATGATCACCTGAGCCTGATCGTGCGACTGCGATTCCCCGTGAGCGTTCATAAACGCAGTCTCGGGGCGTCACCCGAATGTGGGTACTGAATTGGTCCGTGTGGGGCCGCAAGGAATTCTCTACACCCCATTGGTCCGTTTTCGGCTTCTGGAGCTACCTGCGCGGGGCCCGATCCAGGATCAGACTCATCGCCTCCGAGCGCGTCGTGGCGCTCTGCTCGAGCAGCCCGCGCACCGCCGAGGTGATCGTGCGGGCGCCCGGTTTGCGGATGCCCCGCATGGTCATGCAGAGGTGCTCGGCCTCGATGACCACGATCGCGCCCTGCGGTTCCAGGATGGCCATGAGGGCGTCGGCGATCTGGGTGGTGAGGCGCTCCTGCACCTGCGGGCGACGCGCGTAGACCTCGACCAGGCGGGCCAGCTTGGACAGGCCGGTGATCTTGCCCTCGGCGGCCGGGATGTATCCGATGTGCGCGACCCCGTGGAACGGCACCAGGTGGTGCTCGCAGCAGGAGAACATCTCGATGTCCTTGACCACGATGAGCTCGTCGTGGCCGATGTCGAAGGTCGTCGACAGCACGTCCTCGGGGCTCTGCCACAGCCCGCCGAAGATCTCCGCGTAGGCACGGGCCACCCGCGCCGGGGTGTCCCGCAGACCGTCGCGGTCGGGGTCCTCGCCGATCGCGAAGAGGATCTCGCGCACCGCGGCCTCGACCCGCTTCGCGTCGTAGGGCGGACGCTCGGCGGCGTCACCGGACAGCGAGATGCGGTCGACCATTGCTCGACCTTATGCGCGGCTGCGCTCAGGTCGTGCCGGTGGCCGGCGGAGCGGTCGTCGGCGGCGGAGTCGTCGTCGGCGGAGTCGTCGTCGGCGGAGTCGTCGTCGGCGGAGGCGTCGTCGGCGGAGGCGTCGTCGACGTCGGCGCGACGGTGACGGTCGGGGTCGGGGTCGGCTGTGCCGTGTCCGGGCAGCTCTCGGTCCGGTTGCGGATGACCGAGTTCCAGGTCCAGGTGTCGATCGAGCCCCGGTTCGGGTACGTCGGGCAGCGTTCCCACTGGTACTTGCGGATCGCGCGTTCGGTGCGGTCGCCGAAGTAGCCGTCGGACAGGACCCCCAACGCGGACTGGATCATCCGGACGGCGACGTGGCACCGGTCCGCGGAGTCCGAGCGTCGGACGGTCTCGGCCAGGCCGCCGTCGGGCGCCAACCGGACGGGCTCGCAGGCCGGGGTCGCCGACGCGGACGGCGTCTCGGTCGGGGTGCTGGAGGGGGACAGCGTCGGCGTCGGGGTCTCGGTGGGCGTCTCCGTGGGCGTCGCCACGGGCACGATGATCTGCGGGACCGAGGGCTCCGCCACGGCGTTGTCGTCACCACCGCCGCCGCTCGCGGCGAACACGGCGCCCACGCCGGCGAGCAGCGCGAGAACGGCAGCTCCCGCGATCAGCGCGCGTCGACGGCCGTCGCGGCGGGGACTCCAGGTCTGGGCAGGGATCGGGACCGCTTCTGCTGCCGCGGCCTCCTCCCACGAGAGAGCGGCCGCCGCCGAGACACCCGTGACGGGAGCGACCACGACGGTGGTGTCCTCCACCGGCGGGGCGGGCGCGGCCGACAGCCGGCGGACCGGCGGCGGGGGCGCGGTGATCGGCGGTCCGGGCGGGGTGGCAGCCGTCAGCAGCGCCAGACCCTCGAGGCGGGCCGCGACCTGGGTCGCCGACCCCGGGCGATGCGCGGGATCCCGTGAGGTCAGGTCGACGATCACGGCCCAGATCGAGTCCGGGATGCCCGCGGGGCGGCCGGGGCTCGCGGTCAGGTGCAGGTCGCGCAACTCGGCGGGTTCGCCCAGGTACGGCGGCATGCCGCAGCACAGCTCGTAGAGCACGATGCCCAGCGCGTACAGGTCGGCCGCCGCTGACGGCGCGGCACCCTGCCAGCGTTCCGGGGCCAGGTAACGAGGACTGCCGATCAGTTCCGGGGCGGCGCCTGCGGTCGGCGGGCGGGAGATCCCGAAATCGGCCAGGCGTGCGCGCGGCGGGGCGTGCCGGTCGTCGAGCAGCACGTTCTCCGGCTTGACGTCGCCGTGCACCATCCCGGCGCCATGGGCCACACCGAGCGCGGACGCGATGCCCGCGGCGACGCGGGCCGCCTCCGACGGCGGGAACGGGCCGCGGCGCACCAGTTGGCGCAGGTCGCCGCCGGGGACGAGTTCCATGACGATCGCGAGGTCGTCACCCTCGATCACCAGGTCGTGGACGGCCACCACGTGCGGGCCGCGCAGGCGCAGCAGGGCGTTCCGCTCGAAGACGAACCGGGTCACCATCTCCGGGTCGTGCGCGAGCTCCGGGCGCAGGACCTTGATGGCGTAGATCTCGCCGTTGTCGTCCTCGCCGAGGAAGACCTCGCCCATCCCGCCGCGTCCGATCGACGCGCCGATGCGGTAGCGGCTGCCCAGAGGTCTACTCATCGGTCCCCCACACGCCCCCTGTCACACCGACCGGATGGATCGACGCCACGCTATGGGCGTGAGTCCACGCTAGAGCGACAACCGCCCGAACGTGTGGGAACCGTGATCCCCGGAGCGTCTCCGTAAATCACTCACCTTCTGCGGCCTGCTCGTCCTCGTCGGGAGCGGCGCTGCGCGTGGGGGTCGCGGTCCGGGTCGGGGCCGGGCTGCGCGTCGGTGTCGACGCCGAGGTCGGCTCGGGCCCGGGTTGGACGGTCGGGACCGCCGTGGGCTCAGGCTGGGCGGTCGGGGCGGTGGTCGGAGCCGCGGTCGGAGCCGTCGTCGGAGCCGTCGTCGGAGCCGTCGTCGGCAGTGGGCTGCTCGCAGGCGCCGACGGGCACTGGGCGGTGCGTCCCCGCACGGCTGAGTCCCAGGTCCAGGCGTCCATGACGCCCGGGTTGGGGTAGTTCGGGCAGCGTTCGAGCTGGTAATTGCGGATGGCGTCCCGAGTCACCGGACCGAAGTACCCGTTGACCGGCGTGACTCCGAGCGCCTGCTGCATCTGCTTGACGTCGGACCTGCAGCCACCGGCGGCCTCTTCCTTGCGTACGGGACGGGCCAGGCCGCCGTCCGCGCCCGCGCGGAAGGGTTCGCAGAAGGGGCTGGCGGCGGTCGCTGTGGGCGTCGGGATCGGCGGGGCCGGCACCGGCTCGGCCGCGGGCACCGGCGGGGCCGGGACCTCCACCGGTGCCGCAAACGTCGTCGGGGTCGGGGTCGGGGTAGGCGCCACGCCCGGGGTCGGCACCAGGGGCACGGCCCCAACCGGCTCTTGCGGCAGGACGCTCCCGGCGGTGACGGCTCCGTCGTCATTGCCGTTCGAGGCCCACCAGGAGCCACCGCCGATGAGCAGGGCCAGGACCACGATCGCTGCGACCAACCCGGGGCGTGCGCCGGAGCGGGCGGAGGAGGCAACGCCTGCTGGGGACCCGGCCGAGGCCGGCACGACGAGCGGGAGAACGGCCGCACGGCCGCGGGTGCTCGAGGCCGCGCCGACCGGAGGGGGCGCGGTGTCGATGCGCGGCGCGCGCTCGGCATCGGCCAGCAACGGCACGAGGGAATCGAGCCGGTAGGCGACCAGGTCCGCGGCCACGGGCCGATCGGCCGGATCGTGCGCGGTGAGTTCGGTGATGAGTTCCCAGAGCGAGTCGGGGACGCCGTCGGGGCGGCCCGGTGCGTACCCGATGTGAGCCTGCATCAGGGCGGGCGGCTCGCCGGAGTAGGGGGCGAGACCGGCGACCATCTCGTAGAGCACGATGCCGAGGCCGTAAAGGTCGCTGGCGGCCGTCGGCGGGGCCCCCCGCCACAGTTCGGGAGCTCGATAGAGCGGGCTGCCGATGCCGACCGCCGTGGCGCCGGCGATCGCGCGGGCGATCCCGACGTCGGTGAGGCGGGGTCGGCTCGGGTTGTCCCGGTAGTCGATGAGGACGTTCTCCGGCTTGACGTCGCCGTGAAAGGCCCCGGCCACGTGAGCCTCGGCCAGCCCGCGCGCGATGCCGGCGCCGAGTCGGGCGACCTCGCGCGGCGGTACCGGACCCCGGTAGAGCAGGTGGCGCAGGTCGCTGCCGGGCACGAACTCCATGACGATCGCCGCCGGGTCTCCGCCGAGCACGTCGTGCACGGGGACCAGATGCGGGGTGTGCACACGAAGCAGCGGACGCTGCGAGTTCACGACCCGGGCGACCAGGTCGGGGTCGCCGGTGAGCTCCGGGCTCAGGATCTTGATGGCGTAGACCTCGCCGAGGTCGTCCTCGCCCCGGAACACCTCGCCGGCACCGCCACGTCCCACGGACGCACCGATGCGATAGCGATTGCCCACCAGCCGGTTCACCGTCCACCCTTCCGTCGCGCCCGACGCCCGTCAGATCTCGTCACGGTAGGTGGGACAACTGGGACATCACACAGAATCTGGGACATCACACAGCAAACGAAGGGCCCCGGAGCGTCATGCGCTCCGGGGCCCTTCGTGGTTGTCGGCTAGGCGGTCGGCGGGTCGAACAGCGGCCGTCCGCCGGGGTAGTTGCGCGGGTCGGGCTCGTAGGACGGGCGGTTGTCGGTGGGGACGGACTTGGTGATGTCCACCGACTCCTCGGTCGTCCCGTTCGCCAGCGCGATCTCCTTCTTGGTGAGGACCGGCGGGCGGTTGGACGGAATGCGGGTGTCCGAACCGGTCCACGCGGGGCGGCCTGGCCGACGGCGCAGGTCGGTGAAGATCGCCGCGACCTCGGCCTTGTTCAACGTCTCCTTCTCGAGCAGTTCGAGAACGAGCGCGTCGAGGACGTCGCGGTTGTCGACGAGGATCGCGAACGCCTCGTTGTGCGCGGTCTCGATCAGCTTCTTGATCTCGGCGTCGACGATCGCCGCGATCTCCTCGGAGTAGTCGCGCTGGTGGCCCATGTCGCGGCCGAGGAAGACCTCGCCCTGCTCCTGGCCCAGCTTGATCGCACCGAGGCGCTCGGTCATGCCGTACTGAGTGACCATCGCGCGAGCCAGACCGGTGGCCTTCTCGATGTCGTTGGCGGCACCGGTCGTCGGGTCGTGGAAGATCAGCTCCTCCGCCGCGCGCCCGCCCATCATGTAGGCGAGCTGGTCGAGCATCTCGGCGCGGGTGGTGGAGTACTTGTCCTCTTCGGGCAGGACCATCGTGTAGCCGAGCGCCCGGCCGCGGGACAGGATCGTGATCTTGTGGACCGGGTCGGTGTTCGGCAGCGCCGCGGCCACCAGAGCGTGTCCGCCCTCGTGGTACGCGGTGATCTTCTTCTCCTTCTCGTTCATCAGACGAGAGGACTTCTGCGGGCCGGCGACCACGCGGTCGATGGCCTCGTCGAGGTTCTTGTAGGTGATGAGCTTGCCGTCGAGACGAGCCGTCAGGAGCGCGGCCTCGTTCAGGACGTTCGCCAGGTCCGCACCGGTGAAGCCCGGGGTACGGCGGGCGATGCTCATCAGGTCGACGTCGGCCTCGAGGGGCTTGCCGCGCGCGTGCACCTTGAGGATGTCGTGGCGACCGGCGAGGTCCGGGCGCTCGACGGCGATCTGCCGGTCGAAGCGGCCCGGGCGCAGCAGCGCCGGGTCGAGGATGTCGGGGCGGTTGGTGGCCGCGATGAGGATGACCCCGCCCTTGACGTCGAAGCCGTCCATCTCGACGAGCAGCTGGTTGAGGGTCTGCTCGCGCTCGTCGTGCCCACCGCCGAGGCCTGCGCCACGGTGGCGACCGACGGCGTCGATCTCGTCGACGAACACGATCGCGGGGGCGTTCGCCTTGGCCTGCTCGAACAGGTCGCGGACTCGGCTGGCACCGACACCGACGAACATCTCGACGAAGTCAGAACCGGAGATCGAGTAGAACGGGACCCCGGCCTCGCCGGCGACGGCGCGGGCCAGCAGGGTCTTACCGGTTCCGGGCGGGCCGTAGAGCAGCACGCCCTTCGGGATCTTGGCGCCCATCGCCTGGAACTTTCCTGGCGCTTCCAAAAACTCCTTGATCTCGTGGAGTTCCTCGACCGCCTCGTTGGCTCCGGCGACGTCGGCGAAGGTCGTCTTCGGTGTGTCCTTGGAGATCAACTTCGCCTTGGACTTACCGAACTGCATGACCTTCGAACCACCGCCCTGCATGTGGTTCATCAGGAACAGGAAGACCAGCACGATCAACACGAACGGCAACAGCGTCACCAGCAGCGAGACGAACAGGTTCTGCCGTGGGTTCTCGATGTTGTACTTGTTCGGGATCGATCCGTCGGCGGACTTCTTCTGCAGCAGTGCCGCGAGGTCGTCGCCCTGGCCCTGGATGTAAGAGGCCTGCAGCTTCTGAGTCTTGCCTTGGGCCTTCTCTGTCAGGGTGACCCGGATCTTCTGCTGCGAGCCACCGACGAGGCTGGCCTTCTCGACCTGGTTGTTCTCGATCGCCGAGATGACGGTGGCAGTGTCGACCTTCTTGTATCCGCTCGCGGCGTCAAAGACACGCGACAGCAGGATGACGGCAACCACGGCGACGAGAATCCACATCACCGGGCCGCGCAAGTAGCGCTTGAAGTCCATCGATGCGGGGCCGGATGCCCCGTCCTTCCTGCCAGCCCATCGCGCGGCCCGCCGCCGGGGAAGAACCGGCCCGACGCCGCCACACTTCGGGACCACCCCGAAGCTTCGAAGGTACCGGATCAAGCAGGTGAACGGCTTGCGCGAGCCAGTACCTGTGGTCTATCTGTGCCGAGCCATGATCATCCTTTGTAGATGACCGCTCACATTCGGTAGTCGTCAGTCCGAGCTGTCATACACATGGGGGCAAGCGTCGCGACAAACGGGAGACAGTGTCACGGCGCGCGCCGCGCGTGAACGCTCGCTGCGCTCGCATCAGGCGTCGTAAGCGTGCGGAGCCAAAGTCGCGACGAAAGGGAGGTTGCGGTACTTCTCCTGGAAGTCGAGCCCGTAGCCGACGACGAATTCGTTCGGGATGTCGAAGCCGACGTAGCGCACCGCGACGTCGACCTTGGTGGCCTCCGGCTTGCGCAGCATCGTCATGACCTCGAGGCTCGCGGGCTCGCGCGAGGAGAGGTTGGCGAGCAGCCAGGACAGCGTCAGGCCCGAGTCGATGATGTCCTCGACGACGAGCACGTGGCGCTCGGCCAGGTCCAGGTCGAGGTCCTTGAGGATGCGCACCACGCCCGAGGACTTGGTGCCGGAGCCGTAGGAGGACACGGCCATCCAGTCCATCTCGACGGGGTGGGACAGCGCTCGCGCCAGGTCCGCCATCACCATCACGGCGCCCTTGAGGACCCCCACGAGGAGAAGGTCCTTGCCTGCGTAGTCGGCGTCGATCTCCGCCGCGAGCTCGACGGTGCGAGCCGTGATCTCCTCGGCGGTGACGAGCACTTTCCCGAGATCGTCGCCGAGATCCTCGGCCCTCATACCGGGCCGACACTGCATGCGGGAGCGGGCATTCGAGCGCTCATTCCTGGTGGGCGTGGACCCGTGCGGGAGGGCCCAGCAGCAGAATCGCACAGCGCCGGACCGCCGTTACCCCGCCGGGCAGCGCAACAGGCCCCTGGCCACGCCAATCGGTGACCAACCTCTCCATCGCGTCGACGTGGCCGAGCGCCAGACTGCCCGCCGGGGATCCCGCGGCAATCGCCGCGGCTCGCAGGACCCGGGTCCGCACCGCCGCCGGAAGCGCTGCCAGCGCCACACAGTCCAAGCCTCCGTCGCGGGCGCAGTCCACGGCGGCCTGCCCGGCGATGGTGTCCAGGGCCTCGGCATCGGCGCGCAGCAGGCGAGCGGTGCGGGTCAGCGCGGCTGCCACCCCTGGTCCGAGGCTCTGCTCCAGCGCGGGCAGCAGCTCGTGACGGATCCGGGTACGGGTGAAAGCCGGGTCCTCGTTGTGCGGGTCGTCCCACGGCGTGAGGCCCTCCGCCAGGCACGCCTCGCGCACCCTCGCGCGGGTGAGCCCGAGCAGCGGGCGCCGGTACCGGCCCGTGCGCATGGGCATCCCCATGAGCGACCGCGGCCCGGATCCCCGGGTGAGCCCCAACAGCACCGTCTCGGCCTGGTCGTCAGTGGTGTGCCCGAGCAGCACGACCGCGGCGCCGTGGCGCTGCGCGGCCTCGTCGAGCGCCGCGTACCGGGCGGTCCGCGCCGCCGCCTCCGGTCCGCCGGTGCGCCCCACGACGACCCTCGCGACCTCCACCGGCGCCAGACCGAGCTTGGTCAGGACTCCCTCGACGGCCCCGGCGCGCTCGCTCGACCCTGCCTGCAGGCCGTGGTCGACGGTGACCGCGCCGATCCGGAGCCCGGCCCGCTCAGCCACAAAGATCGCGCCCGCCGCCAGAGCGAGGGAGTCCGCGCCGCCGCTGCAGCCGACCAGCACCAGCTCACCCGGTGCCAGATCGGCGAGCTCCAGGCGCACAGCCGTCCGCACCTGCGCCACTGCCGGATGCGGGCCCACCCGCCCACCGTAGGTCCGTTGCGTCCGACGTCTGGCGTGTTCCCTTCGGTCAACAGGCTCAATCGGCACCCGCGGACCCCCGAGCGTCCGACGTATAGCGTCCGGTGGGCTCCGCGATGTCGGACGCAACGAACGACGTCGGACAGGATGGACTCCCGTGAGCCGACCGCGCCCGTGCCCCTGCGGGGCCTCGTTGTCCTACGCCGACCATTGCGGCCCGCTGCACCGCGGGGACGCCGTCGCGGCGAGCGCGGAGGACCTCATGCGCTCGCGGTACAGCGCGTTCGTGCTCGGCGAGACGACGTACCTGCTGGACACCTGGCACTCCTCGACCCGCCCACGCAAGCTGACGCTCGACCTCGACGTCCGCTGGACCGGGCTGGAGATCGCATTCGCGCAGGGCGGCCCGTTCGACACCAAGGGCACGGTGGAGTTCCGCGCCTCGCACGTCGGCGGCGTGCAGCACGAGCGCAGCAGCTTCCTCCGCGAGGGCGGCCGTTGGTACTACGTCGAGTGAGCCGATCGAAGACGTTGGCCGAAGGAACACGTGGACGGGGTCACCGGGCCGAGAACCTGACCGCGAACTTCTTGTACAAAATCACCGATCCTGTGAAAGCCCGGCACAATTGCCGGCATGCGACCATTTAAATCCGCGGCACTGACCGTGCTGGCTCTCCTCACCGTCGTGACGCTGCCGTCGCTGGGCAGCGCCACCCCTGCCACGGCCGCGGTATCGGTGGCCTCCGTCCCGGTCAGCTTCTCCGTGACCAACCAGAACACCAGCGCGCTGCCCTGCCCCACCGACGGCAAGGAGTACACCGTCGTCGGCCACATCACCGGCCCGAAGTCCCTCCTCAAGCGCAACTCGATCTCCGCAGCCGCGCTCTACCTCCACGGCGACGGCGTCGACGAACGGCTCTGGCATTACACGAAGACGCCCGGCCACGACTACGTCGGCGACATGGCCGAGGCGGGCTTCGTCTCGATCAGCATCACCCGCCTCGGATACCAGGGCAGCGGCAAGCCGAACGGCAACGACATGTGCTTCGGCAGCGAGGCCGACGTCGCGCACCAGATCATCGGACACCTGCGGAACGGGTCGTACGCCACCACCGGGTCGGGACTCGGCAAGTCGGGCAAGGCGCCGAAGGTGAAGAGCCTCGTGCTCGCGGGGCATTCGGCCTCCGGCTTCGTGGCGATGGCCGAGGCCTACTCCTACGACGACATCGACGGTCTCGTCGTCGTCGGCTCGGGCGAGTTCGTGACGCCGCATGTACCGGCGACCGTGTTCGATCAGCAATCCCGCTGCCCCGTCAGCCACGACGGCTACTCGTTCCTGACGCTGAGTCAGAACCAGGCGAAGAGGGACTTCTTCACCGAGGGCGCCGACGAGGCCGTCGTCGACGACTTCACCGCGACGCGACCCAAGGATGCGTGCGGCCCGCTGATGTTCGCGCCGAGTTCGTTCGTCGTGGACGCCGCGATGCTCCGCGCCATCGAGGTTCCCGTGCTGTGCATCGCCGGCGACAAGGACGCGTTCTTCCCCTATCCGGAGGAGCAGGCCAAGTTGTTCGTCGGTAGCCCCGATGTCAAAGCCGTGATCCTGCCGAACACGGGCCACGCCGTCACCCTGGAGAAGTCCGCTCCCGACTTCCGCGCAGCGATGGTGACCTGGTTGGCCGAACACCGGTTCAGGGCGGAGTAGCTCACGCGGCGCGATCCGGCCGGGGCGCCAGGCGCGTCCCGGCCTGCTTGCGTCTAGGCGGCGCCGTGCACCCGGGCGACCCAGGCCTTCGGATCGTGGAGTTCGACGACTGTGGGCAGGTTCTTCGGGCGGGCCCAGACCTGGTTGAAACCGGCCATGCCGATGTCGTCGACGACGGCCGTCACGAAGGCCGAGCCGTCGCGGTACTGACGCATCTTGGCCTCCAGACCGAGCAGCCGACGCAGCAGCGCGTCGAGGCCGGACGCGGAGGCGCGACGGGCGGCGAAGGCCGTGCGGATCGTCGCGACAGTCGGCACGACGCTGGGGCCGACGCCATCCATGACGTGCTCGGCGTGGCCCTCCAGCAGGCTCATCACCGCCGTGATCCGGTCCAGGCTCTCGCGTTGCTCGGGGGTGGCGAACAGCTCGATGAGGCCGAGATCGTTCTTGCCCCGCGCCAGGTCCGCCGCGCCGCGGGCGGCACCGGTGAGCCGGCGGGCCAATGCTCCCGGGTCGACCTCGGTGGCCATGAGGAAGTCGTTGAGCTCCCCGGCCAGGTGCTCGCGCATCCACGGCACCGCCGTGAACTGCACCCGGTGGGTCTCCTCGTGCAGGCACACCCAGCGACGGAAGTCGTCCGGGTCGACGCCAAGTTCGCGCTCAGCGGCGACGATGTTCGGCGCGACCAGCAGCAGCGTGCCGAAACCGGAGCCGCCGACGGTCGGTTGGAACGGCTCGTACTGCCCGAGCACCTTGGTACCGACGAAGGCCAGCAGCCCGCCGAGTTCCATTCCGGAGACCCGGGATCCCACGGCGCTGATGAGCTCCCCGCCGGGCCCGCGGCGTGCGGCCACGATCTTGTCCAGCAGCGGGCCGAACATGTCGGCGAACGAGTCGATGTTGAGCTCCGCCCAGTTGCGGCGGTCGACCACCCTGGCCGGAGCTGCGGGCGGGGCCCGTAGGCCGGTGAAATCCTCGACGTGCGCGCGGGATTCCTCGGCGTAGCGACGCAGGTCCACGACGACCTGCGCGGCCGCGGAGGCGGAGATCTCCGGCCCCGGCGACATCAACCGGGCAGCCGTGGACCTCGCCAGCCCCCAGTCGATCATCCGCGCCCCGTCCACCCGATCACCGTAGTCGCTCGGGCGGGGTCGAGCTTCCCGAGCGGGAGGTCAGCAGGGAGCGACGACGCCGGTGCCGATGAAGGCGGTACCGACGCCGGGGACGGTCATCCGCGGGGTTGCGCCGCAGAACATCTCGCTGCCCAGACCGAACCAGGCGGCGCCCCACTGGCTTCACCCGCGCGGGATCAACTGCAGCCGCAGCCCAGGAGTTCGGTGCCGATGACTTCCCAGACCTGTCGGGTGGCGCGGGCATACCCGCCGGGGACCCGGTCGGCGACGACGTCGAAGGCGAGCAGTCGCCCGCTCGCGCTGGGCACGATCGCGGCCAGCGACACGACGCCGGTGAGGCTGCCGGTCTTGCCCCGGACCAGGCCTCGGCCGGGGACGGACTTCGGGATGAAGAAGTGCAGCCCCAGGGTCCCGTTGACCCCGGCGACGGCCAGCCCGGCGAGCATCGGGCGCAGCGTCTGCTTGGGCCCTGCTGCGGCGGCGAGCGTCGCGGCGAGCACCCGCGGCGGGATGATGTTGCTGCGCGAGAGCCCACTGCCGTCGTGGATCTCGACGCCGCCCATGTCCACGCCGAGGCCGGCGACGACGGTCCGCACTGCCGCGGCACTGTTGTCGAACGACGCGGGCTTGCCGGTCTCGACCGCGACCTGACGGGAGAGTGCCTCGGCCACGTCGTTATCGCTGACCACGAGCATGTGTTCGACGATCGCCGACATCGGGGCGGAGAAGATCTCGGCGACCGTGCGGGCATCCGGCGGAGCATTCAACCGCTCCGGTTTGCCGCTCACCTTCAGGCCCGCGGCGCGCAGCTTCTCGGCGAACATCGTGGCCGTGCGCGCGCTCGGATCGACGACGCGTCCTCCGCCGAGCGGCTCGATACGGCCTTGGTCGACGGACAAGGCGGTGACCCCGGCCACGACGTCGGCGGTGTAGCCGGGCTGCCAGGTCTTCGCGGCGCGTTCGCCGGTGAACAGGGAGTCGTCGAAGGCCAGCTTGATCTCACCGACCCCGGCGTCCTTCATGGCCTTGGCCGTCGACTCGACGAGATCCCCGAGGTACGCCCGCCGCGGGTAGTCGGGCAACCCCTTGGCGCCGGGCGGCAGGGAGGACAGCATCGAGTCACCGCCGCCGACAAGCACGAGCGTGCGGGCGGGCGCGGTCGTGGCCCCGGGGGTCGCGGTGGCGGCCGGGTCCGGCGCGAGGGTCGGGGTGGACAGTTCGACGACCCGGGTGCGCAGGCGCTTCTCCGGGCCCGCGGTGGCCAGGATCGCGGCCGCGGTCAGCACCTTGGTGGTCGAGGCAGGCGTGAAGGCCCCGCCGCCGGCGGAGGAGTACAGCGGCGCCCCCGTCGCGACGTCGACGACCGACAGCCCGACGTGACCGCCCAGGTTCGCCGTGCCGAGCAGCCCACGCAACTGACGGGCGATGCCGTCCGAGGTGGGCAGCGCACCGGTGCCGGGCTCGATCGCGGTGTACAGGGACGTGCCGGCGCCGGGCTCCGCGGTGCGGGCCGTCACCGGCCCCGGGTTCACCGGGTCGGCCAGGGCAGGTCCTGCCGCGGTCACCGCCAGCGCGGTCGCGGCCCCCAGGACCAGACCTGTGGACCTGCGCATCGGACCCCCGGACAGTGACGTTGCTCGCACGGAACCTCCCCTGCACAGACGATAACGGCGGGCAAGATGCGCCGGGGTGAACGCCGGGTAGGGCGCGCGGCGTCGAAGTGGGAGACTTCGCCCATGCAGGAGCCTCTCGTCTTCGATGTGACCATCGAGATCCCCAAGGGTCAGCGCAACAAGTACGAGGTGGACCACATCAGTGGCCGGATCCGGTTGGACCGGATGTTGTTCACCTCCACGCGCTACCCCGCCGACTACGGCTTCGTCGAGAACACCCTCGGCGAGGACGGCGACCCGCTGGACGCGTTGGTCCTGCTCGAGGAACCGACGTTCCCGGGCTGCCTCATCGCCTGTCGCGCCGTCGGCATGTTCCGCATGACCGACGAGAAGGGCGGGGACGACAAGGTCCTCTGCGTGCCCGCGAACGACCCGCGCATGGAGCACATCCGCGACATCCACCACCTGCCGGAGTTCGAGCGCCTCGAGATCCAGCACTTCTTCGAGGTCTACAAGGACCTGGAGCCCGGTAAGTCCGTCGAGGGCGCCACGTGGGTGGACCGGACGGCGGCCGAACTGGAGATCCAGGCCTCGCGCAAGCGCCTCGTGGACGAGGGCGACCCGCACGGTGACGCACCTCACGCCTGATAGGCGTCCTCACATGGGCTCAGCAGTCCTGGTGAGACAAGAGGTGAGCTGGGCGTAACACGGCCAACATGGACCGGCAACACCCTCCGCAGAGGCTGTCCGCACAAGGGTCGGCCCCGACGGCGTCCTCCGTGGCGAACATCGACGTTGCCCGGTGGGGTGCGGGGACCGACCGACGTGCGTCAGTCGAGGAGCTCGCCGATGACCATCTCTGCGGAGGCCCCCGGTTCTGTAGCCGCCGGTACGGCCACGGAATCCAAGCCGCACTGGATCGACCCGTGGGAGCCCGAGAACCTGGAGTTCTGGGAGACCAAGGGCAAGAAGATCGCCAAGCGCAACCTGATCTTCTCGATCTTCTCCGAGCACATCGGCTTCTCGGTCTGGACCATGTGGTCCACGCTCGTGCTCTTCCTCGGCCCGCAGTACGGCATCACGCCGGCAGAGAAGTTCACGATCGTCTCGGTCGCCGCGGCCGCCGGTTCGTTCCTGCGCCTTCCCTACACGTTCGCCGTCGCCAAATTCGGTGGTCGGAACTGGACGATCTTTTCCGCGTCGGTGCTGCTGGTCCCGACGGTTCTCACGTTCTTCCTGCTGGAACCGGGCATCTCCTACTCGACGCTGCTGATCCTCGCGGCGATCGCCGGCGTCGGTGGCGGCAACTTCGCCTCGTCGATGGCGAACATCAACGTCTTCTACCCGGCTCGCCTCAAGGGCCGCGCGCTCGGCCTCAACGCCGCGGGCGGCAACCTCGGTGTGGCGACGATCCAGATCGTCGGCCTGCTCGTCCTCGCCACCGCAGGTGTCGGTCACCCCAAGTACGTCGTAGGCCTCTACATCCCGTTCATCGTTCTCTCGGCGCTGTTCTCCGCGTTGTACATGGACAACATCACCAGCGCGTCCAACGAGAAGGGCGCGATGCGGGAGGTCTGCAAGGACCGCCAGACCTGGATCATGTCCTTCCTGTACATCGGCACCTTCGGCTCGTTCATCGGCTTCGGCTTCGCCTTCGGGCAGGTGCTTCTCACCCAGTTCCCCGACCAGTTCCCGACGGCCCGCGACGCCGCCGAGATCACTTTCATCGGCGCGCTCATCGGCTCCATCGCTCGCCCGTTCGGTGGCATCCTCGCCGACAAACTCGGCGGCGCCCTGGTGACGTTCTGGAACTTCGTCGGCATGGCGTGCTTTGCCGCGCTGGTCTGGGTCGCCTCGATGCAGGAGTCGCTGCCGCTGCACCTGATCGGGTTCATCGGACTGTTCATCACCTCGGGCGTCGGCAACGGCTCGACGTACAAGATGATCCCGATGATCTTTCGGGCCAAGGCGCAGATCGCCGTGGCCGCCGGTGGGAACTCGGCGGCGGCCGATCGCCATGCGCGCCGCATGGCGGGTGCCCTCATCGGCATCGCCGGGGCCGTCGGTGCGTTCGGCGGCGTGCTGGTCAACATCGCGTTCCGCGAGTCGTTCCTACGCAACGGGACGGGCGATGCCGCGTACCTGTCCTTCCTGATCTTCTACGGACTGTGCTTCGCGGTGACCTGGTACGTGTACCTGCGTCCGCACAGCAAGAAGCTCGTCGGGGTCTGACCCCTCGGGGCACGACGAAGCCCCCGCGTCCGCTTCCGGGGAAGCGACGCGGGGCTTCGTCGTGCTGTCTGTGGAGATCAGCTGCCCGCGGTACGCAGCCGGACACCTTCGAACGGCACCGTGCGATTCGCGAACGGACCGATGTTGGCGGCGTGTGCCTGCGGGGCGGCAACCATGAGAAGGCCGGAGATCAGCGAAGCAGCGGCGAGGAGACCAGCCGGCATTGCGGCGCGGCGGTTGGTGAACACGAGAAAACCCTTTCAGCTGGGGACGGTTTCCTTTCGTTGGATTCGGATCGACCCCGGCGAGCGGATGGGCGAAACGGCCGACCGCAGGGGTGAGGACCCCCACAGCCGGCCGTCGCCGTAGCCGCGTCTAGAGCGTGAATTGCGAGGGAACCGTGTCGTCCCCGGTGCCCGGCGCACGACCGTTGACGCTTCCGTCGACCCTTGTCGGTTGCACCGGCAACGGCGGCGTCGGCACAGGCGATGTAGGCACGGGCGGCAGCGGGATCTCGCTCGGGCCGTGAGGCTGCGCGGGGATCGCGTGCGCCGCCGTCGGAACCGGCTCCTTGATGAAGAGCACCGTGCCGACCCAGGCCGGCATCCACCAGTTCCACTTACCGAACAGCGACACCATGGCCGGGACCAGCAAGGCGCGGACGACCGTCGCGTCGAGCAGGATCCCGACGCCGAGCGCCGTCGCGAGCACCTTGATCTCGGTGCCCGGTGAACCGGCGAGGGCGATGAAGGACAGGAACAGGATCAACGCGGCACCGGTGACGAGGCGTCCGGTGCGGGCCAGACCTTCGATCACCGCGACGTCGGTGTTGCCCGTGCGGTCGTACTCCTCCCGCATGCGGCTCAGGATGAAGACCTCGTAGTCCATCGAGAGACCGAACAGGAAGGCGAAGATCATCAGCGGCACCCAGAAGGTCACCGCACCGGTGGCCTCGATGCCGAAGATCTCGTCGGACCCATAGCCCTTCTGCCAGAACAGCACGGTGGCGCCGAAGGTCGCGCCGACCGACACGATGTTCAGCAGGACGGCCTTGAGCGGCAGCAGGATCGAGCGGAAAGTCCGCACCAACAGGATGAACGTGACCAGCGAGATCAACCCGAGGGTCAACGGGAAGTTGCCGTAGACGGCTTCGAGGTAGTCCTGGATGGTGGGGCCGGTGCCGGAGATTCCCTGCACCTCAGGGATGCCGGACACCGCCGCCAGCACGTCGTCGACCACGCCGGCCTCGTGCGAGTCGACGGTCTCGTTCGTCGGAATGACGTCGATCAGGATCGCGTCGCCCACGCGCCAGCTCGGCAGGTCGGGGGCGAGGACGGACGCGACGCCCGGTACCGCACGGACCGCGTCGACGACCTGCTGTGCCGAAGCCGCGGCATTCGGACCCTGGACGAGAATCTCCATCGGGGAAACGACGCCATTCGCGACGCCGCCGTCCTTGAGTCGGTTCAGCGCGTCGTACGCCGGGCCGCCCGTGGTGAGCGACTCGGTGCGGGCCATGCCGATGTTCATGCCGAAGATCGGGATGAACAGCGCCGTGATGATCGCGCCGGCGACGCCCGCGGAGATCCAGCGGTGCTTGACGACGGAGCGGCCCCAGGCGGACCAGAACTTCGACGCCTGGCCCTCCTTGCGGATGCGCGGGAAGTCGACCTTCGGGCCGATGCCGGCGAGCAGCGCAGGGAGCAAAGTGAGCACCACCAGCGTGCTCATGATCGGGATCATCATGCCGCCGATACCCATGCTCCGCAGGAGCGGGACGGGGATCGTCAGCAGCGCGCACAGCGAGATCGCAACGGTGCCGGCACTGGCCGCGACCGCGTGACCCGCATGCTTCATGGAGACCAGGACGGCGTCGTGATTCTCCCGGCCCAGCGCCCGCTCCTCACGCCAGCGGGTCACGATCAGCAGCGAGTAGTCGACCGCGACACCCAGGCCGATCAGACCGACGAGGAACTGCACCACGAAGCTGACGTCCATCAGGTAGGTGGTGACCCACAGCAGCGTGAACGTGTTGAGGATCGCGACCGCGGCGATGAGCAGCGGCACGAACGCCAGGAACGAGGCGAACAGCACCAGCAGCACGATCAGCGCGCCACCACCGGCGAAGAGGGTGTCCATGAGCAGGCTCGGCTGCTCGGTCTCCTCCGCGGTCCCCTGCGCGAGGGTGTTGTACCCGGTGACATGCCAGTCCAGATCGCTCTTGTCGTTCTCCTCCTTGAGGATCGGATAGATGACCTGGCTGGGGAGCTTGTCGGTGAAGCTCTCGAATTCCTTGCCGTAGACGAAGCCCCAGACGGTGCGCTTGTCTGCCGTCATCAGCGACGCGTCCGGGAAGGACGAGTAGTCGACGATGCGGGACTGCGGTAGCTCGGTGTTGATCTTCGTCATCACGCCGCGGATCTCGTCGAGGCGCGTGGTGATGTCCTGACCCTCGGGCGCAGTGACGACGACGATCTCCGGCGGATTGCCCGTCGGGCCACCGTTGCCGTAGATGTCGAGGATCTTCTGCGAGGTCTCGTAGCCCTGCTGACCGGGCAGCGAGAAGTCGACCGTGAGCCGCTGCGTGGCCTTCGAGGCCGCGAAGCCGCCGAAGACCATGGCCATCAGCCAGGCGACGATGATCAGCCGCCGGTGGCGCAGCACGAAGTGCGCGAGCCGTTCCATCTACCCCTCCACCAGCAACAACGTCCCCC
This sequence comes from uncultured Actinomycetota bacterium, assembly GCA_963703165.1. Classification (GTDB taxonomy): domain Bacteria; phylum Actinomycetota; class Actinomycetes; order Sporichthyales; family Sporichthyaceae; genus JBQTKD01. Next base: position 3,034,156 of record OY969798.1, on the reverse strand, counting down.
CGGCGCCCGCCGCAGGCACAGGCACGATCGCCTGTGTTCGCTTCGCTCAACAGGCTCAATCGGCTCGGGAGCTACAAACCGCTCGTTCTCGCGGCTTGCGCCCCGCTCGCCTCAATCGCCTGTACGGGTCCGTTCCGCCACGTTATCGGCGCCGATTCGCCTGCCCATCGGACGTTTGGACGATCTTGGTCATCCCTTCGTACTGATCATCGGGCTCCTGGCTTCCCGAAAAATCCGGTGACCCCCTGACCCAACCCTGGGACTTCGCCGGCAGAGTAGGGGTGCGCGGTCTCCCACCACCGCGCAGGCCCGGCAGAAGGCGGCACCGCCATGACCGCACAAGCCAGTGAACCAACCATGTTCCGAGAGCAGCAGGTACGCCTGGTGCGGCTCGCGACCATGATCCTGTCCCCGGTGCTCGGGCACCGGCGGCCGATCATCGCGCGGGTGGCCGTCGAGCAGGCCCTGCGGCGGGTCGCGGGGCGTCCCGGCCCGACGGACTACTCCCGGCTCCGTTCGATCGTGGTGCGCCGGGCGCTTGCGTCCGGCGGGCGGCGCCGTCGCCCGAGCAGCACCGTCCGCGGCCTGCGCGCGGTGAGCCCGGACGCCTCGACCGACGAGTTGACCTGGCTGCTGCCTGCGGCCCGCGCCGCCTACGCGCTGCATCACCTCGAGGGCCTGGACCGCGCCGCGACGGAGCTGGTGCTGGCCGAGGCCGGGGTCGGGGACCCCTGCGCCGCGACCGAACTCGCCGATGCCATGGGGTCGTGCCCGTCAGCCCCGGAAGGCTTTGCGGTACATCCGGGCTGAGAGCGGGACGCAGATGGCCACGATCGCGACGATCCAGATCGACGTGTAGGCCGTCGAGTGCTGGATCGCCCACGGTGCGTCGTCGGCAGGGATCCCGCCGGGGTTGTGGAAGTTCGAGCGCAGCGCGTCGGCCAGGGTCGTGGTCGGGTTCCACTGGGCGAACTGGCGCAGCCCGCTCGGGAGCGAGTCCGAGGGCACGAACGCGCTCGAGATGAAGGTGATCGGGAAGATCACCACGAACGAGATTCCCTGGACCGCTTCGGGGGTCTTGCACATCGTGCCGAGCATGACGCCGACCCAGATCATCGCGAACGAGAACCCGATCATGAGTCCGTAGGCGACGATCGTGTCCCAGGCTCCGCCGCGGATGCGCCACCCGACGATGGCGCCCGTGACGGACATCAGGACGATCGGGAGCAGGGACCGGAACAGGCTGGCTATCGAGTGGCCGGCCAGGACCGCGGCCGGGTTGATCGGCATCGAGTGGAACCGGTCGATCGCGCCGTTGTTGCGGTCGTTGGCCAGGGCCATCGCGACGCCGAAACAGCCGAACACGATTGTCTGGGCGTAGATGCCTCCCATCAGGAATTCCTTGTAATCACCCCCACCAGGCACCTCGATCGCGCCGCCGAAGACATAGGCGAACAACAGGACGAACATGATCGGCTGGATGGTCGCGTCCGACAGCGCCTCGGGCGCGCGCCGCACGTGGATCAGGTTGCGCCGCGCGATCACCCAGCTGTCGCCCAGCAGGGTCGAGCGGCGACGAGGTGACACCGCCGCAGCGGGCGGGGGTGGCGTGGTCACGGCCGACGTGGTCACGACGCCTCCTGCGGGTTCGCGGTACCGGGTGCGGAGTCTTCTGTCGGTGGCTTGCCGGTCAGCGCCAGGAACACGTCGTCCAGCGTGGGCTGGCGCAGCCCGAGATCCTCGACCGCGATGAACTCCCGGGCCAGCAGCGACGCCAGCTCGGCCACGGCGCTCACCCCACCGGTGACCGGGGCGGTCACCGACCGGGCGTCATGGTCCACCAGCGCGGTCACCAGGGCCACCTTCTCGACGGCCTCGACGGCACGGGCCAGGTCCACCGCCGAGGTGACGACGACGTGGATCTGGTCCCCGCCGACCTGCCGTTTGAGGCTGCGCGAGTCCCCGCGTGCGATGACCCGGCCGTGGTCGACGACGACGATCTCGTCGGCCAACCGGTCGGCCTCCTCGAGGTACTGCGTGGTGAGCAGGATCGTGGAGCCGCTGGCGACCAACTGGTCGAGCACCTCCCACAGCTCCAGGCGCGCCCGCGGGTCCAGCCCGGTCGTCGGCTCGTCGAGGAAGAGCACGGCCGGGCGGGCGACCAGCGTCGCGGCGAGGTCGAGGCGCCGGCGCATGCCACCGGAGTAGTGCTCGGCGCGCTTCTTCGCGGCGTCGGTCAGGGAAAACTGAGCCAGCAGTTCGGTGGCACGTGCCTTGGCGACCTTGCGCCCGAGGTGATGCAGCTCGCCGATCATCACGAGGTTCTCGTAGCCGGTGAGCTTGCCGTCGACGGTGGCGTCCTGCGCGGCCAGGCCGAGCACGGAGCGCACACCGATCGGGTCCGCGCGCACGTCGATGCCCGCCACCCGAGCAGTACCGGAGTCGGCCGGGCTCAGCGTGGTCAGGATCCGGACGGCCGTCGTCTTACCCGCGCCGTTGGGGCCGAGTACCCCGCAGACCTTGCCGCGGGGTACGGCGAGATCCACCCCGGCCAGGGCGAGGGTCTGTCCGTACCGCTTGGTCAGCCCGACGGCTTCGATCGCGAGTTCGGTATTCACCCGTCAACGCAACCACACCGGCCCGACACTTTTCACACGGTTATCGGCTCCGGATCAGCTCAGTTCGGACAAGAGATCGCGGCAGGCGTCCTCGCACTGGCGGCAGGCGTCGGCGCAGACCTTGCAGTGGGCGTGGTGCCCGGCGTGGCTCGCGCACTCGTCGCCGCAGCTCTTGCAGGCGGCGATGCACGCCTCGAGCAGCGCCTTGATCTCCGGACGCAGAGTGCCGTCGAAGCGGGACAGGACACCCGCGGTGGTCTCGCAGATCGCGGCGCAGTCGAGATCGGTCGCGATGCAGTGCCGCATGGACTCGACGTCGGACTCCCGCATGCAGGCCGCGGCACAGGCGTTGCAGGTCTGGACGCAGCCCAGACAGGTTGAAATGGCGCGGGTCAACGCCTCGCGAGCCACCACGGCCAGATCGAGCTTCAGGGTCGAGGTGATGGTCTCGGAAGTGGTCGTCACGGCAGCGCCTTTCGGTAGGAACACGTCACTCAGCCCTACCCACGCGGCTCGTCAGCCACACGGCTTCATACGCTGGCCCGATGCAGGCATGGCAGGTCACCCAGGTCGGCGAGCCGCGTGACGTGCTCAAACTCGCCGAGACCGAAGCTCCCACTCCCGGCCCCGGTCAGCTCCTGGTGCGGGTGCGTGCGGCGGCCGCGAACTTCCCCGACGTCCTGCTGTGCCGCGGGCAGTATCAGGAGAAGCTCGAGGGTGCGTGGGTCCCGGGTCTGGAGGCCTGCGGGGACGTGCTCGCCGCCGGTGAGGGTGTCGAGGGATTCCGGGTCGGACAGCGGGTGATCGGTACCGCGGACCTCCCCCACGGTGCCTTCGCCGAACAGGCCCTGCTCAGCGCCCGCTTCACCCGTCCCGCTCCTGACGAACTCGACGACGCCGCAGCAGGCGGCTTCCTGGTGGCGTACCACACCGGGTGGTTGGCCATCTGTCACCGAGCGAAGTTGCAGGCGGGCGAGATCCTGCTCGTGCATGCCGCCGCCGGGGGCGTCGGCACTGCCGCGATTCAGCTCGGCAAGGCACTCGGGGCGACCGTGATCGCCGTGGTGAGCAACGAGCACAAGGCTCAGGTGGCCAAGGAGCAGGGCGCCGACGTCATCGTGGACCGCCGCACCGAGGACTTCGTCGCGGTGGTCAAGGAGGTCACCGGCGGGCGGGGCGCCGACGTCATCTTCGACCCGGTGGGCGGGGACACCTTCACCCGCTCCACCAAGTGCATCGCGTTCGCCGGCCGACTGCTCGTCATCGGCTTCGCCGGCGGCGAGATCCCGACGCTCGCGGCCAACCACGTGCTGGTGAAGAACTACGACGTGCTCGGGATCCACTGGGGCCTGTACCGCCAACGCGACCCGGGCACCATCGACGTCGGCTGGGACCAGCTCCTGCCGTGGGCCGCGACCGGCGCCCTCCGCCCGCTGGTCGGCGAGCGGGTCTCCTTCGCCGACGTCCCCGCCGGCATCCAGAACCTGGCCGACGGCGTCTCCGTCGGCCGCGTCACCTACGTCGCCTGACGTCGGTCTGACCCTGCGTCAGACCTCGACCACTACCTTGCCGAAGTGGTCGCCGCGCAGCACCCGGCGCAACGCATCCGGGGCATTCTCCAGACCCTTCGCCACGTCCTCCTTATGGCGCAACTGGCCGTCGGCAACCCAACCGCGCAACTTCTCCAACGCCTCGCCGTAGCGGGGCGCGTAGTCCATGACCACGAACCCTTCCATCCGGCCGCGCTGGCGGATCAGGAACCGGTACTTGCCCGGACCCGGCGCCCACTCGTTGTCGTTGTAGGCCGAGATGGCCCCGCAGATCACGACCCGCCCGCGCATGGCCAGACGCTCCAGGCACAGGTCGAGGATCGTCCCGCCGACGTTGTCGAAGTAGACGTTGATCCCGTTCGGGCAGGCCGCGTCCAACTGCTCGGGCAGGTCCTCAGCCTTGTAGTCCAGCGCCACGTCGAAACCGAGCTCGTCGGTGAGCCAGGCCCGCTTCGCCGCCGAACCGGCCAGCCCGACCACCCGCGCCCCGGCGATCCGCGCGATCTGCCCCACCAGCGAACCGGTGGCGCCCGCGGCCGCCGAAACGACGACGGTCTGACCGGGCTGCGGATCGCCGATGTCGAGCAGTCCCCAGTACGCGGTCTGCCCGTTCATCCCGTACACACCGAGCGCCGCCGGGCCCTCGATGCCGGAAGCCAGCGGAGCGGCTCGCCGCGCCTCGGAATCGATGACCGCGTACTGCTGCCAGTTGAGCATCCCGGACACGTGCGACCCGACGGGATACGCGTCATTGTTCGACTGGACGACCTCCCCCACGCCGAGACCGAGCATGGGCTTGCCGAGGCCCGCGTCCATGCCGTAGGCGCCACCTGGGTTCATCCAGATCCGCTGGGCCGGGTCGATGGACAGATGCCGGACCGCGACCAGCGCTTCGCCCGGACCGGGCTGGGGCATGGGCGCGGTTTCGAGCGCGTAGCAATCGTCGGCCGGCTCTGCCTCCGGGTGCTTGACCAGCAGGACGCGACGGTTGCCTTCGCTCAAGATCAAGCTCCTTGGTAGCCGGGAGGGTTGATGCCGTCGACGTAGAGGTCGGCCTGCAGCTCGCCTCCCGGGACGACGTCGTACACGGACAGGTCGGTGACCCCGTGCGCCAGCAGCACGTCCTCACAGAGGAACTGGTTGCCGGTGCACTCCTTGGCCGGGGAGGTGAGGATCTTGTACGCGGAGTCGGAGTAGACCTCCGGCTTGCGCGCCGCGGCCATCGCCGCGTCACCGCCGAGCAGGTTCTTCACCGCCGCGGTCGCCACCAGGGTCCGCGGCCACAAGGCGTTCGACGCGATCCCGTACGGGGCCAGTTCCGCGGCCAGACCCAGCGCGGTCAGCGTCATGCCGTACTTGGCGATCGTGTACCCGACGTGCGCCCCCAGCCAGTGCGGCTCCAGGCGGATGGGCGGGGACAGCGTGAGGATGTGCGGGTTGGTGCCGTTCTTGAGGTGCGGGATGCAGGCCTTGGAGAGCAGGAACGAACCGCGCGCGTTGATCGACTGCATGAGGTCGTAACGCTTCATGTCGAGGTGCTCGGTGGGCGCGAGGTTGATCGCGCTGGCGTTGTTCACGCAGATGTCGATCCCGCCGAAACGCTCGACGGTCTTCGCGACAGCGGAGTTCACCGACTCCTCGTCGCGGACGTCACCGAGGATCGGCAGGGCCTGCCCGCCGGCCTTCTCGATCTCCTCGGCCGCGGTCCAGATGGTGCCCTCGAGCTTGGGGTGCGGCTGGTCGGTCTTCGCGATGAACGCGACGTTCGCGCCGTCCCGCGCGGCGGCCAGGGCGATGGCCAGACCGATGCCTCGACTCGCCCCCGAAATCAGCAGTGTGCGGCCCTGCAAGGTTGCGTTCATCACGACTCCGGCGGCTGCGAACGGGGGGCGCGGCCATCCTAGGCCGGGGTGATCAGCGCCTCCCCGGAGCCCGTTCCCAGGGGCGTCGGCCACGGGCATATGGTGATTGGGACGAGTACCTGACGTGTACTTGGAGGACCGACATGTCCGCAGAGACCTGGCTCCGCGTAGTCATTTACCGAGCGAATGATCCGAACGACGACACCGCAGTTACTTATATGAAGGACAGCACCGCCGCCACCCTCACGATGCTCGAGTCCCAGCCCGGCTTCCGCCTTGGTTACTGGGGCCTCGATCCCGAGGAAGGCACCATGGCCGCGGTCACGTACTGGAACAGCGAGATGGCGATCACGAATGCGCTCAGCAGCCTCGCGAAGCTGCAGGCCGAGCGCGCGGAACACGGGATCAGCGTCGAGAGCACGCAGAACGTCCAGCTGTTCACCGTGCCCGCGATCGGGATGTGGGGCGGCGAGGAAGAGGTCGAGGAACGCAAGCAGAAGCGCCGCTGGCGGCACTGAGACTGCGCCCGTCATCCGTCGCAAGCATCCACCGCGGGAGGCATCGTGTCCGAGACCTGGATCCGCATCGTGATCTACAAGACCGAGGAGAAGGACGACCCTGCCGTCCTGGACTACATGCGCAAGAGCGTGCAGGAAGTGGTCCGCAAGCTGGAGAAGGAACCCGGCTTCCAGTTGGGCTACTGGGGCAACAACGTCCCCGAGGGCCGGATGGCGGCGGTGACCTACTGGTCGTCGAAGGACGCCATCGAGCGCGCGACCGCGGCGCTCGCCGAACTGCACAAGGAACGCGCCGCGCGGGGTATCACGATCGACCGCGCGCACAACGTCCGGCTCTTCGCCGGGACCCCCGTCGAGTCCATGGCCTGACTCGACGTCACCATGTGATGGTCAGAAACCGAATGCGCCCAGCGAGGACCACAGTGAGAAGCCCGAGCGAACCCCGCCGATGAGCGGCACCACCGACGATCTCGTGCTCGGCGGGGACTTTCCCGCCGCCACGTCCGAGCAGTGGGAAGGCCTTGTCGCCAAAGTCGTGGCCCGCGCCGCCAAGGGCGAATCGGTCGAGGACCCGCTGGCCACGTTGACCACCACGACGGTCGACGGCCTGTCCATCGCGCCGCTGTACACCCGGACCGACGCCGGGGACTCCCTCGGGGTCCCCGGCGCCGCGCCGTTCACCCGCGGCGCCACCGCCGCCGGCATCACCGCCGGCTGGGACGTGCGCGCCGGGTACACCGAGGACGACCCGAAAACGCTGCACGAGTTCGTGATGGAGGACCTCGAGGGCGGGGTCACCTCGTTGTGGCTGCGCCTGGGCCCGGGCGGGGTCCGTGTCGCCGACTTGCCCGAGGTGCTCGACGGCGTACTGCTGGACCTCGCGGGGATCTGTCTGGACGCCGCCCCCGACTCGGTGGCGGCCGCCAACGCGTTCCTCGACCTCGCCGCCGACCGTGGAGCGGCCACGAGCGACCTCAGCGGCTGTCTGGGCCTGGACCCGATCGGGTGGGCCGCCCGCACCGGGGAGTACGACGGGATCGAGGCTGCGGCCGCGGCATCCGTCGAGGTGGTCAAGCGGGTCGCCGGAGCCTCCCCGAAGCTGCGCAGCGTCGTCGTCGACGCCCTGCCGTACCACGACGCCGGCGCCACCGAGGCGCAGGAGTTGGGCCTCGCCCTGGCCGCGGGCGTCGCGGCCGTGCGCTCGCTGGTCGACGGCGGGTTGGACGTCGCCACGGCGCTGGGCCAGTTGGAGTTCCGCTTCGCGGCGACCGCGGACCAGTTCACGACGATCTGCAAGCTGCGCGCCGCGCGGCGGACGTGGGCCCGGGTGGCGCAGGCCGCCGGGGCGCTCGGCCCGAGTGCGGGCCAACGGCAGCACGCCGTGACCTCCTGGCCGATGACGACCCGTCAGGATCCGTGGAACAACATGCTTCGCACCACCCTCGCCGCGTTCGCCGCGTGCGTGGGCGGGGCCGACGCGATCACCGTGCGGCCTTTCGACGCGGCCATCGGCCGACCCGACGCCCTGGCTCGGCGCATCGCCCGCAACACCCCGGCGCTGATCGTCGAGGAGTCGCACGTGGCGAAGGTGATCGACCCGGCCGGTGGTGCCTGGTACGTCGAGTCGTTCACCGAGGAGATCGCCGCGGCCGCCTGGGCGCGGTTCCAACGGATCGAGGCGGCGGGCGGCATCACCGAGGTCCTGCGCGACGGCGTGGTGGCCGAGCGCCTCGCGGCGTCCCGCGAGGCCCGAGTCGCCGAACTGCTGTCCGGGGCCGACTCGATCGTCGGCGTGACGGTGTTCCCCCCGACCGAGGAGAAGTCCCCCGTCCGTGCCCCGCTGCCCGAGTTGCCCGGCGGTGGATTGCCGCGCGTCCGGTGGGAAGAGCTGTACTCGCAGGCGAAGGAAGGCCAAGCGTGAGCGTTATCCCCGACTTCTCGACGGTGGAGCTCGGTCCCCCACCGACCGGGGACGCCGAGTGGGCCCCGCAGGGCGAGGCCTGGCGCACCCCGGAGGGCATCGACGTACCGACGCTGTTCTCCCCCGCCGAACTCGGCGACCTGGACTTCACCGACGGCTTCCCGGGCATCGCGCCCTTCCTGCGCGGCCCGTACCCGACGATGTACGTGAACCAGCCGTGGACGATCCGCCAGTACGCGGGCTTCTCCACCGCGCAGGAGTCCAACGCCTTCTACCGCCGGAATCTGGCGGCGGGTCAGAAGGGCCTGTCGATCGCGTTCGATCTGCCCACGCACCGCGGCTACGACTCCGACCACCCACGGGTGACGGGCGACGTCGGCATGGCGGGCGTGGCTATCGACTCGATCCTGGACATGCACCAGCTCTTCGACGGCATCCCGCTGGATGAGATGTCGGTGTCGATGACGATGAACGGCGCCGTGCTCCCGGTGCTCGCGCTCTACATCCATGCGGCCGAGGAACAGGGCGTCCCGCACGAGAAGCTCACCGGAACCATCCAGAACGACATCCTCAAAGAGTTCATGGTCCGCAACACCTACATCTACCCGCCCGAGCCGTCGATGCGGATCATCGCCGACATCTTCGCGTTCACCTCGCGGCACATGCCCAAGTTCAACTCGATCTCGATCTCCGGGTACCACATGCAGGAGGCCGGAGCGACGGCCGACCTGGAGCTCGCGTACACCCTCGCCGACGGCGTCGAGTACCTGCGGGCGGGCAAGGCCGCCGGGCTGGACATCGACGTGTTCGCACCGCGGCTGTCCTTCTTCTGGGCGATCGGCATGAACTTCTTCATGGAGGTCGCCAAGATGCGGGCCGGGCGTCTGCTGTGGGCGAAGCTGGTCCGCGAGCAGGGCGCGAAAACCGAGAAGTCGCTGTCGCTGCGCACGCACAGCCAGACCTCCGGGTGGTCGCTGACCGCGCAGGACGTCTTCAACAACGTGGTGCGCACGTGCGTGGAGGCGATGGCCGCCACTCAGGGTCACACCCAGTCGCTGCACACCAATGCCCTCGACGAGGCGCTGGCGCTGCCGACCGACTTCTCCGCCCGCATCGCGCGCAACACCCAACTGCTGCTGGCGCGGGAATCCGGGACCTGTCGGGTCATCGACCCGTGGGGCGGTTCGGCCTACGTCGAGCGGCTCACCCACGACCTCGCCGCCAAGGCCTGGGCCCGCATTCAGGAGGTCGAGGAAGCAGGTGGGATGGCCAAGGCCATCGAGGCGGGGATCCCGAAGATGCGCATCGAGGAAGCCGCCGCGCGAACCCAGGCGCGCATCGACTCCGGGACCCAGACGGTCATCGGGGTCAACAAGTACCGCGTGTCCGGCGCCGACGACATCGACGTCCTCAAGGTCGACAACCGCGCGGTGCGCGGGGCGCAGATCGCCAAGCTGGAGAAGCTACGGGCCGAACGCGACGAGGAGGCCTGCCAGGCCGCGTTGCGCCGGCTCACCGAGGTCGCGGGCATGACGGTCGCGCCGGGCAGCGGCGACGAGACCAACCTGCTCGCCGCGACGTTGGACTGCGCACGCGCGAAAGCCAGCGTCGGCGAGATGTCCGACGCGATGGAGGCCGTGTTCGGCCGCTACTCCGGCCACATCCGTACGATCAGCGGCGTGTACCGCTCCGAGGCCGGGTCCAACCCGAAGGTCGCGGAGGTGCGCGCGGCGGCCGAGGACTTCGAGCTCGCCGAAGGCCGTCGCCCGCGCATCCTCGTCGCGAAGATGGGCCAGGACGGACACGACCGCGGGCAGAAGGTCATCGCGACCGCGTTCGCCGACCTCGGCTTCGACGTCGACGTCGGCCCGCTGTTCTCGACCCCCGAGGAGGTCGCGCGCCAGGCCGTCGAGGCCGACGTGCACATCGTCGGGGTGTCCTCCTTGGCGGCCGGTCACATGACGTTGGTGCCCGCGCTGAAGGAAGCGCTCGCGGAGGTCGGCCGACCGGACGTGATGGTCGTCGTCGGTGGGGTCATCCCGCCGCAGGACGTCGAGCCGTTGCTGCAGGCGGGCGCCGCCGCGGTGTTCACCCCGGGCACCGTGATCCCGGACGCTGCGCTGGCGCTGCTCAAGGCCCTGCGCTCCGCCGGCTGACGCACCTCCATGAATCCAACTTCTGCCGGCGTGTGGGGCCATCGCAGCTTCGCCATAGCCCCACACGCCGACACACGATGGGCCCTCCGGTGGGCCTAGACGTCGGAGAGCTCGTCGAAGGGGTCCTGAGCGGCAACCGGACCGCGCTCGGTCGCGCGGTCACGTTGGTCGAGTCGACCCGGCCCGATCACCGCACGCTGACCGGGGAACTGCTCGACGCCCTCGACCCGCACTCGCGGAAGGCCCGGCGGATCGGCATCACCGGTGTGCCCGGCGTCGGGAAGTCGACGTTCATCGACGGCTTCGGCTCCTACCTGACCGCGGCGGGCCACAAGGTCGCGGTGATGGCCGTCGACCCGTCCTCGACCCGCAGCGGCGGCAGCATCCTCGGAGACAAGACCCGCATGGCGCGGTTGGCCAACGACCCGAACGCGTTCATCCGCCCCAGCCCCAGCGCCGGCACCCTCGGCGGCGTCGCCCGCGCCACCCGCTCGGCGTTGGTGGTGCTGGCCGCGGGCGGGTACGACGTGCTGCTGGTGGAGACCGTCGGCGTCGGGCAGTCGGAGACCACCGTGTCGGCGATGACCGACTCGTTCCTGCTGCTCGCCCTGGCCCGCACCGGGGATTCGTTGCAGGGCATCAAGAAGGGCGTGCTGGAACTCGCCAACGTGATCGCGGTCAACAAGGCCGACGGTCCCGGCGAGGCCGACGCCCGCGTCGCAGCGCGCGAACTCAACAACACGTTGAAGCTGCTCGGCGACGGCGGCACCGGATGGATCGCGCCGGTCCTGACGTGCAGCGGCCTGAACGACATCGGCCTGGACGAGGTGTGGGACGCACTGAACTCGCACCTCAAGCACCTCGAGGCCGACGGCCGCCTCGAGAAGCTCCACCGCGAGCAGCGCGTCGAGTGGATGTGGGCCACCGTCCGCGACGACCTCGACCGCCGCCTGCGCACCGACAAGACCGCACAGGCGCTGGGCAAGGAACTCCAGGCCCAGGTGCAGGCCGGCGAGATGTCCCCCGTCCACGCCGCGGATCTCATCGTCGAGAAGTTCCTGGCCTGAACAACAACCCTTGCGCACGACGTGCGCAAAGGTTGTAAAAGTGGGCGAAATGTCCGGATTGTGTGACCACTACGGCTGACAGGCGAGTACCAGCTCGCTTCTGACGGACCTTCAGACCTTGTGCACCTGCAACCGAGGATGCGCCCGGGCCATCTGGTCGTAGTCGTCGTCCTGCGTCACGACCGGGAGCCCCAGGTCGATTGCGGTTGCAGCAATGAGCGCGTCGGTGAGTTTGATCGTCCTGGAGACGCCTGCGGCTCGACAGTCGACGACCAACCGAGCCCAGGCCCCCATGACCGACTCCGTGATCGGGACCGGGTCGGCGCCTCGAGCGAGCGCCAGGGTGTCGCCACGCCGAGCGCGGATGTCGTCGGCCGAAGCGTTGAGAACTCCGAGCTCCAACTCCCCGATGGTCACCACCGAGACCGCGCCCCGTTCGGGCAGAGCGCCAACAGGTCGTCCGACCTCGCGGGCGATGAACACGGAGGTGTCGAGCAGGCCTGCAGCAATCACAGCTCGTCCAGGGTCTGGCCCGCGAGCTCGTTGAGTTCGACTGTGAGACCCGGGTCCGCGCTACGGGTGGCGAGTTGCTCGGCGAGCGCCTCCCCCGAAAGCCACCGTGCCCGGCGGCCGTGCGGAACGATGTCGGCGACCGGCTCACCATGGACCGTCAGCGTTACTCGCTCACCCGCAGTCACCGCGTCGATCACCTGCGCCGTCCGATTGCGCAAATCGCGCACCCCGATCTCCATGTGCGACAGCGTAGCACCTGAATCTCCGCAGGTCAGCGCCCTCCACGGGGCTGCACTACTGCAACGGGAGGCCTCGCAGCCAGACGTCATAGGCTGGCCGGCGTGACTTCGGCAGCGGCCAGACCCGAAGGGTTCCTGGCCGAAGCTGCGCAGATCGGCGGGCAGGTCGGCGCCGATCTCGGCCGCGTGGAATGGGCCTGCACCGCGATCGGGCCGCCGAGTCAGTGGCCACAGTCGTTGCGGATCGCGCTGCGGACGATGCTCACGTCACGGTTCCCGATGTGGCTGGGGTGGGGTCCGGAGCTGTCGTTCTTCTGCAACGACGCCTACCGACGCGACATCCTCGGGCGGAAGTATCCCTGGGCGTTGGGTTGTCCGACGAACACGGTGTGGGCTGAGATCTGGCCGGAGATCGGTCCCCGGATCGACTCGGTGGTGGCCACCGGGAACGCCACCTGGGACGAGGCGCTCCTGCTGATCCTGGAGCGCAACGGGTACCCGGAGGAGACCTACCAGACGTTCTCCTACAGCCCCCTGCACGACGACGCCGGCATGACGGCGGGCGTGCTGTGCGTCGTCAGCGAGGAGACCGAGCGCGTCATCGCGCAACGACGGGTGGAATTGGTCCTCGATCTGGTCGGTCCGCAGGACATCACGGGCACCGAACGGGATCTGCTCCGCCTGGTCGCCGCGAAGCTGACCCGCGATCAACGCTCGCTGCCGTTCGCGATGGTCTACCTGACCGAACGTGCCGGCGGCGACGGCACCCGACTGCGGTTGGCCGCCGCCGCGGGCGTCGAGGCCGGGCACTCGGCCGCCGCGGAGGTGCTGCACCCCGACGATCCGTTCTGGCCGATCCGGGCGACGCTGCAGGGCGGGCACACCGTCGTCGATCTGCGCGAGGGATTCAGCGACCTCCCCACCGGTGCCTGGGACATCCCGCCCACGCAGGCGCTGGCCACCCCCCTGCCCGCCGGGCCCGGCGAGGAACCGTACGGGCTGCTGGTCGCGGCGTTCAACCCCTACCGCCCCGAGGACGTCGAGTTCCCCGGCCTCATCGATCTGATGGCCTCTCAGATCGCTGCGGGCATCGCGTCGATCCGCGCCTACGAGACACAGCGACGCCGCGCCGACGGCCTGGCCACCCTCGACGCGGCCAAGACCGCGTTCTTCACCAACGTGAGCCACGAGTTCCGCACCCCACTCACCCTGCTGCTCGGGCCGGCCAACGACGCGCTGACCGACCAGGAGGATCCGCCGAGCGAACGTCAGCGTGAGCGGCTGATCATGGTGCAGCGCAACGGGCATCGCCTGCTACGCCTAGTGAACAACCTGCTCGACTTCTCCCGGCTCGAGGCGAACCGGATCACTGCCAGCTACGAGCCGGTGGAGCTGGCCGCACTGACCGGCGAGCTGGTCAGCATGTTCCGCTCCGCGTTCGACCGCGCCGGGTTGGCCCTCACCGTGGACGCCGACCCGCTGGGCCTGGCGGTCTGGGTTGACCGGGAGATGTGGACGAAGATCGTCTGCAACCTGCTGTCCAACGCCTTGAAGTTCACCTTCATCGGCGGCGTCACGGTGAGCCTGGCGCGCACGGGACCGAGCACCGTGACCTTGACGGTGGCCGACACGGGCGTCGGTATCGCACAGGAGGACCAGCCCGCGGTCTTCGAACGCTTCCAGCGCGCACGGGCCTCCCGGGCCCGTACCTACGAAGGGTCCGGTATCGGGCTGGCCCTGGTCCGTGACCTGGCCGCGCTGCACGGCGGGGACGCGACGCTGTCCAGCCAGGTCGGCGAGGGCACGACGGTCCGCGTGCGGATCGCGACCGGCACCGCGCACCTCCCCCCGGAGGGCGTGCGCGACGGTGGCGGCGAGATGGGCATTCCCGGTATCGACGCGGCGGCAGGCTTCCTCGCGGAGACCGACCGGTGGTTCGACCCGGCCGAGGTGGCCGCCGGTTCGATCGTGGAGGACCTGGCGGTGAGCCCCCGCCGCGAGGTGCTGGTCGTCGACGACAACGCGGACATGCGCGAGTACATCGCCGGGCTGCTGCGCAACCAGTTCGACGTGCGCACCGCCCCCGACGGTAGGACCGCGTTGGCCTCCGCCCTGGCGAACCCTCCGGACCTCGTGCTGACCGACGTGATGATGCCCGGCCTCGACGGCTTCGGGCTGCTCACTGCACTCCGCGCGGAGCGACGCACCGCACTGGTGCCCGTCGTCATGCTGTCCGCGCGGACAGGCGAGGAGGCCTCGATCGCCGGCATGACCGCCGGCGCGGACGACTACCTGGCCAAGCCGTTCTCGGCCGGCGAGCTGTTCGCTCGGGTGCACGCCAACCTGGAACTGGCCCGGTTGCGCACCCAGGACGCTTCCTGGCGTCGCGTGCTCATGGACACCATCCAGGACGCCCTGGCCGTCTCGGACTCCGACGGCATGCTGCTCGAGGTCAACGACGCCTTCCGGGAGCTCGTCGGGCACCCCGTCGACGATCTGCCCACGTTGCGCCCGCACCCATGGTGGCCGGACCTGCGCACCGAACCCGAGGCGTACAGCCAAGTCGCGGCTGCCACCCAGCAATTCGCCGATCAGGACAGCGGTCGGGTGACCGTGCCGTTCCGCCACTCGAACGGGCGACGGCTGTGGATCGAAGTGATGTACGGCTCTTTGCATGACCCGCAGAGTGGACAACGGCTCGTTGTGGGCAGCTTCCGGGACGTGACAGCACGTACGGAAGCGGTGGAGGAGCAGCGTTCGGTGGCACTGACTTTGCAACGTTCCCTGCTCGGCCCCAGCCAGATGCCCCCGGGCTTCGCCGCGCGCTACGAGCCTGGGGAGCGTCCGCTGGAGGTCGGCGGGGACTGGTACGACGTCATCGACCTGGGCGACGGCCAGGTCGGGTTGGTCGTGGGCGACTGCGTCGGCAAGGGCCTGGACGCCGCGACGGTCATGGGGCAGCTGCGCAGCGCCTGCCGAGCGCTGCTGATGCAGCTCAAGCGCCCGGCCGAGGTGCTCAGCGCCCTGGACGAGTTCGCCGCCGCCACCCCCCATGCGGCCTACACCAGCGTTTTCTGCGCGGTTATCGACCGCCATACGGGGAAGGTGCGCTACTCCACCGCCGGGCACCCCCCGGCGGTCCTTGCGCATCCCGATGGTCGAGTGGAGTTGTTGGACAGTGCACGCTCCGTGCCGCTGGCCGGCACCGCGAAGCCCAATCGGACCCACGCAGAGGCAGACCTCGAGCCCGGGTCCCTCCTGGCGCTGTACACGGACGGCCTGGCTGAGCGTCGCGGTGAGCATCCCGACGTCGGAATCCGTCGGCTGGCCGAGGCCGTGAGCGACGCCCGGGATCTGCGTGCCGAGGACGAGGTCGCGGCCGCGGTGCTGGCGAACTCCCTCCCCCGGGAGGGGCAGGCCGACGACGTCGCGCTGCTGCTGTACCGTCACCGGCCGCCCGCGGACTTCCGCACGACACTGCGCCCCGACCCCGCCGCCCTGGCCCCGGCACGGGCGGCTCTGCGAGCCTGGCTGACCGCCAACGAGGTGCCGCGGATGGACCTGGAATCGATCCTGCTCGCGGCCGGTGAAGCATGCGCGAACGCGATGGAGCACGGCCACCGCATGGCGGGAGAGGCGCTCGTCGATCTGGTGGGGACCATCTCGGAGGGTCAGGTTGAGCTGATCGTGCGCGACAGGGGAGCATGGAAGACTCCCGCCGAACGCGGGCACCGTGGCCGTGGGCTAGAACTGATGGAAGTGCTCATGGACCGCGCTGCTGTGGAGAGCGGCCCGGAGGGCACCACTGTTCGACTGTCGAAGGAGCTAGGCCGTGCCGACTGACGTCCCTGCCGAGGTTTTCGCCGCCCGAGTCGACGGGAGCGACGTGACCGTGATCGGCGAGGTGGACCTGGCTACGGCGCCGCGATTGCGCGGGGCACTCGAGGAAGCCGCCGCCGCCGGCGGTGGACTGCGCGTCGACCTACGGGCTGTGCGTTACCTGGACAGTGCCGGGATGGCCGCTCTCTTCGAGTTCTCCTCGCGCGGCATGTCCGTCCGCGTGGCCCCGGGTTCGATCGTGGCGCGCGTCCTGGAGATCAGTGGCCTGGCGAACGTCGCCGACGTCCAACTCGACGAGGCCGACTAGCCGCGCAGCAGCTCCGTCAGCCGTAGCGCGGCGTCCTCGGGGGCCTCGTGCTCCCAGACCCGCACCACCTGCCACCCGGCCGCCTGCAGGGACGCGGTCGTCTCCGCGTCCCGCTCGACGTTGCGGGCCAACTTCTGCGCCCACCACGCATCGTTGGCTGCCGGCTTGGTCGCGTGTTGCGGGCACGAGTGCCAGAAGCACCCGTCCACGAACACGGCCACCTTCGCCCGGGTGAACGCGACGTCGATGGTCCGACGCGGCATCCCGGGCACCTTCAGCCCGACCCGGAACCGCAGCCCCGCCGCATGCAGCAACCGCCGCAGCGCCAGTTCCGGCTCGGTGTCCGCGCGCGCCTGACGTGCCATCCGCGCCGAGACGCCCGGCGAGGACGGCAGCGCGCCGCTAGTAGGAGCGCGGGAGCCCGAGTTCGTGCTGGGCGACATGGTTCAGGATCATCTCCGAACTCACCGGCGCGATCTTCAGCAGGCGGACCATTCCCCACAGCGGCAGGAGGCCGAACTCGGTGGAGACGCCGTTGCCACCGTGGGTCTGGATCGCGGCGTCCAGAGCCGCGAGACCCGCCTCCGCGGCGGCGTACTTCGCGGCGTTCGCGGCCGAGCCGGCGGGGAGGCCGCGGTCGTGCAACCACGCCGCCTTCATGGTCATCAGCGCCGCGAGCTCGACCTGGATCTTCGCCTTGGCCAACGGGTGCGAGACGCCCTGGTGCGTGCCGATGGGCTTGCCCCAGACCGCGCGTTCGTTCGCGTACTTGGCGGCCTTCTCCAGGGCGTAGCGCGAGACGCCCACGCACAGCGCCGCCGCGGTGACCCGCTCCGGGTTGAGGCCGTTGAACACCTGCGGCAGACCCTCGTTCTCGACTCCGACCAGGCGGGAGTGCGGGACGCGGACGTCGTCGAAGAACAGGGTGAACTGCGCGTCCGGCAGGGTGATCGAGACCGGCAGCGGCTGCGCCGTGAGGCCGGGTGCGTCGACGTCGACGATGAACAGCGAGAGCAGGCCGCGCCCGGTGTCCGGGTCCGTGCCGGTGCGCGCGACGACCATGATCGCGTCGGCCTCGTCGACCCCGGAGATGTAGTACTTCGTGCCACGCAGGATCCAGTCGTCGCCGTCGCCCCCTCCCGGTACACGCTGTGCCGTGGTGGACAGCCGGTGGCTGTTGGTGCCGGCATCCGGTTCGGTGATCGCGAAGACCAGCGTCTTGCTGCCGTCGGCCAGGCCCGGCAGGAACTCCTGCTTCAGGTCCTCCGAGGCGTACTTGGACAGCACCTCGACGTTGATCGCCGACGAGACCACCAACAGCAGCGCGGGGATGCCGGCGGCGCCGGTCTCCTCGCAGACGATGGCGAGCTCGGTCAGGCCGCCCCCGCCGCCGCCGTACTCCTCGGGGGTGTTGATGCCGAGGAAGCCGTTCTTGCCCAGCTCGGCCCAGAACTCCGTGCACGGAGTGCGGGACTCGGCGTGCTCCGTGAAGTACGCCCCGCCGTATTTGCCGGCCAATGCGGAGACGGACTTACGGAGGGCGCGGTGCTCCTCGGATTCGGCGAAGTCCACGGAGGGTCCCTTCTAGGTGACGGTGCGGGCGGATCGGCCTGGTCCGGGTGCTCCGGCGTAGGCCTGGGCGATGTCGATCCAGGCCTGGGCGTCCGGGCCCTCCACGTGCAGCCCGGTGTCGGCGATGTTGGTGCGTTGGGTGACGAAGCGACAGAACTCGTAGGCGTCGCCGCGGACGACGTCGACCGCCTCGGCCGGGCCCCACTCCCAGAGGGAGCCGTCCGGGGCGGTGAGTTCGACGCGCAGCGGAGCCGTCGGCTTGGGCAGGCCGTTGTTGATGAAGGCGAACGGTCGAGCCCCGATGCCGATGTGGGCGATGTGCCGCAGCCGTGCCGTCGGCGCCACCGTTGCCCCGAGCGCATCGAGGATGTCCTGTCCGTGCGCCCAGGTCTCCATGATCCGCGCGGTGGTGCTGGAGGCGACGCTCATCTCCACGCCGTACCACGGGATCCGGAAGCTGGGATCCTGCTTCTCGATGCAGGCCAGCAATTTCGCGCGGGACGCGTCGAACCAGTCGAGAACCTGATACCCCGTCAGGGAGCGGAACTGCGCCGCGATCTGGTCGGGGAAGTCGGGGCCCATCGCCATGGCCGCGACGGCGTCGGCCCGGAAGGAATCCGGCTGTTCGACCGCGCGCCGGGCGGCGTCGTCGAAGTAGGCGAGGTGCGTGAGCTGGTCGGCGACGCTCCAGCCCGCGGCCGGCGTCGGCAGGTGGAAGTCGTCCGGCGGGACGTTCGCGAGCACGCCACGAAGGTCTGCGGTCTCGGCAGCGAGATCCGCACACAGGTCCGCGAGGGCGACGGCCATACCGAAGAGTAACTTGCCGCGCTCAAGCAGGCGACTGCAGGGCGGTGATGCAGGCGGCGTCGACGATGTCGGCGGCCGTCGCACCTCGGGAGAGATCGTTCATCGGCAGGGCTAGACCCTGCAGGATGGGGCCGACGCCAACCGCGGACCCGAGCCGCACAACGAGCTTGTAGGCGATGTTGGCCGCGTCCAGGTCCGGGAAGACGAGCACGTTCGCGGTGCCCGCCACCGGGCTGCCCGGAGCCTTGCTCGCCGCCACCGCCGCGACCAGCGCCGCGTCGGCCTGCAGGTCCCCGTCGACGCACAGGTCGGGCCGCTTGGTGCGCACGAGTTCGGTCGCTGCGATCACCTTGTCCGCGTGCGGGTGCCGCGCGCTGCCGTGCGTGGAGAAGCTGAGCAACGCCACCCGGGGGGTCTCCCCCAGGAAGGTCTCGGCACTTGCCGCCGTCGCGATGGCGATGTCGGCGAGCTGCTCGGCGGTCGGGTCCGGCACCACGCCCGCATCGCTGAACACCAGGGTCCGCGGTCCGCCTTCGGCGTGCGGGCAGTGCATGAGCATGAAGCTGGAGACTGTCGACACCCCGGGGGCCGGGCCGATCGCACGTAGCGCGGCACTCACGGTCGCCGACGTCGTCGAGACCGCCCCGGCGACGCAGCCGTCGGCCAGTCCGAGGGCGACGAGCAACGCACCGACCATCGGCTGGTTCTCGAGGAGTGCGGCCAGCTCGTCGGCGCTCGGCTCGATTCCCAGCGCCCGACGCCTCGTCAGATACCGCTCGGTCATCGCCTCGCGGTGCGTGGCGATGAGGTCCGGGTCCGGGAGGATCGGGATCGCCAGCTTGTTCTCCTCCAGCTCCCGCGCGGCAGCCTGCACCCGCGGGTCGTGAACCTCGGCGAGCACGATCCGTCGCGGCGTCGCGGACGCCTTGGCCCGCAACGCCGCCTGGATCGCACTCACGGACTAGGCGGGGAGCGTCGCGAGCAGGGACGACGGGACTGTGACCGGCATGCTCAGCAGGTACTGGGAGTAGGTCTTGCCCTGGGCATCGAAGATGAGCGATGAGGTCCCGCCGCCGCCGAGGCTGTTGTGCAGCAGGAAATTCAGGGCACCCAGGTTGGGCAGCAGGTGCCGCTCGACGGGGCCCTGGCAGATCTCCTTGAACTGACCCTTCACCAGATCCTCGGTCAGGTGCGCCACGATCCAGGAGAAGATCTCCGGGCTGCGCGCGAGCACGCCGACGTTGGCGGTGTCGCCCTTGTCGCCGGAGCGCGCCAGGCACAGCTTCATCAGCGGGACGGTGACCGGCTCGGAGTCGTCCGCGGCCCAGACCGGGACCGCGTCCGATCCGGCGGCGACCTGGTCGATGTCGGCCGGGTTCACCGTCGCGGCAGCACCCGCGGACACGATCTCGGTGGTTCCGTCGACGGTGACAGTCGGCTTGAGGACCTCGCGGCTGATCAGCGCGGGCCAGTGCGCGACGACATCCGCGACACGCGGGCGGCCCTGGTCGGCCGGCACGGTCATGCCCGGCATGGACTGCAGCATCGACCCGACGACCATCGGCGCGAACGCCTGGTCGATCTTCTTGCGGTTGTGGTCGCGAACGCCGACCTGAACGAGGACCTCGCTGGGTTCCTCGCTGCCCAACGGCGGGTGCGAACCGTCCCAGCCGAGGTAGGAGGTGTTGGTCTGCTCGAAGTTGCCGGTCCCGCCGGCGAGGTTCCAGATCAGGTCCGCCGCACGGCGAGCCTTCTCCAGGGTGTTCGGGCCGGACACGAGCAGGCGCCCGACGGAGCGGTACCCGTCGGCGACCGAGATCGCGACCTTCAGCTTCTCCGGCGGCGGACCACCGGTGACCCCGGAGACGCGGACCCGGTCCGGGCCCTCCTGGGTCAACTGGATCGAGTCGAAACGCGCGACACAGTCCGGGGAGAGATAACCGGGGGCGCCCATCTCGTAGAGCAACTGCTCGGAGACGGTGTGCACCGAGACCAGCCCGCCGGTGCCGGGGTGCTTGGTGACCACGAAGCTGCCGTCGGCGTGCGCCTCGATCAGCGGGTAGCCCATGTCGTTGTGGGAGGGAACCAGGTGCCAGTCGGTGAAGTTGCCCCCGGTGCACTGGCAACCGCACTCGATGATGTGCCCGGCGACGACCCCCGCCGCGAGACGGTCCCAGTCGTCCGCGGCCCACCCGAAGTGATGGATCATCGGCGCCAGCGTCACGGAGGTGTCGGTGACCCGGCCCGCGATGATGACGTTCGCGCCCAGCTCCAGCGCCCGCACGATCGGGGGCGAGCCGAGGTAGACGTTCGCCGAGAGCACCTGATCGCGGACCTCGGGCAACGATCGCCCGTCCTCCATGTTTGTCAGCTTCTCCCCGCCCGCGGTGAGGGTGTCCAGGTCGGCGTAGAGGTCGTCACCGGCCACGACGGCGACCTTCACCTTGTCCGCGACGCCGAGCTCGGCGGCCAGGGCCTCCAGCGCGGTCCCGCACGCGGCCGGGTTCACGCCGCCGGCGTTGGTGATGATCGTGACGCCGCGCTCCATGCAGTCGACGAGCACGTCACGCATCTGGGCGAGGAAGTCCGCCGCGTAGCCGGTCTCCGGGCGCTTGGCGCGTTGCTTCTGCAGGATCGCCATGGTCACCTCGGCGAGGTAATCCATGACCAGGTAGTCGATCTTGCCGCCCGCCACCTGGCGTCGCGCGGCGGTCGGGTCATCGCCCCAGAACCCGCCACAGTTGGCAATGACGATCGACTCTGTCTGCGCACCCATCCGCTGAACCTTCCGACCACAGTGCTGGAGGTTAACGATGACAAACAGTAGTGTCATCGCGCCCCGGGCAGGGAGCCGGGGCGGTGAGGAGTTCGGCGTGAAGCTTGCTCCGCAGCAGATAGTGCGAACTGCGCGCCAACGTGAGCTACTCCAGGCCGCCGCCGATCTGTTCGCCGCCCACGGCTATCACGCGGTGGGGATCAACGACATCAGCGGAGCGCTCGGGCTGACCGGACCGGCCTTCTACCGGCACTACCCCAGCAAGGAAGCCGTCCTCGTCGCCATCCTCGAGGACGCCGTCGTCTCCCACCTCGAGGACGTCGAGGCGCTGCTCGGCTCCATCGAGGACCCGCTCGCGGCGCTGACAGCCATCGTGGACAACCACGTCTCGTTCGTCTTCGACCACACCGCGGACATCGTCACTTGGCGCACCGAGGTCCGCAGCCTGCCCGAGGCGGACCGGCACCGGCTGCGCTACCTGATGCGCCTCTACACCGAGGAGTGGGTGCGGGCCCTCGGCGTGCTGCGCCCGGAGCTCGACGTGGAGACCGTCCGGGCGATGTGTCAGGGCGCGATCTCGTTGGTGCAGTCGGCCGCCGAGTTCAGCAGCAGGCTGTCGCGCGAGACCGCGGCCCCGCTGCTCTCGACGATGGCGCTGCACGCCTTGGTCACCACACCCGTTCCCGGGCCGGCGCGGACCATCTGACAGCGCCTCGTAGCCATGTGACAAAACAGCGGGCACTTCGAGGTTTAGGACAGGTCGATTGGGGCCGTCTCACCGTCCAGCGCCCCATCAGTCACAACTCTCATATGACTGCCCGGTGAAGAATGCAGAAAACCCGCGGGCGTCGAGAGATTCCCCGGCCCATGGGTTTCGTCCACAGGGTTTCATGAAAGGAGTGGCGGCACGGCGTCGAAGCAACGGCGCGTCCAGATGCAAGGAGCACTTGACATGTCCAGCACTGCCGCACTGGAAGATCTGCAGCCCGTCACAACGGACCACGATCTGTTCGTAGCGCTGCGAACCGCAAACGAGGCGGAGCGCGCACGCATCCAGGAAGAGCTGGTCGAGCGCTACACCGGGCTCGTCCGCTGGCTGGCCAGCCGGTACGCCAATCCGGCCGTCGACCTCGATGAACTGGCGCAGGTCGGCTTCGTGGGCCTGGTGCTGGCCATCCAACGATTCGACCCGGAACGCGGCACCGATTTCGCCGCCTTCGCGAAGCCGACCGTTCAGGGCGAGATCCGCCGGTACTTCCGCGACAAGCGTCGTTGGATTCGGCTCCCGCGGCGGCTGCAGGAAACCAAGGCTGTCCTACGCGAGGCCACCGAGAAGCTGACTCACGAATTGGGTCGCACCCCGACCGTCCCGGAGCTCGCCAAGCGACTGGCCGTCGACGAGGAACTCGTCCTCGAAGCGATCACCGCCGACGACGCGTTCAGCCCGCGTTCGCTCGACGCCCCCGTGGGCGCGGACGACCAGGACAGTTGGACGCTGGCCGAGACCATCGGCCAGACCGACGACCGCATGGACCTGACGGTGGACTGCATGGCGTTGCGTCCGCTGATCGAGGCCCTTCCGCCGCGGGAGCGCACCATCCTGACGCTGCGATTCTACGAGGACATGACGCAGGCTCAGATCGGCGCCAAGCTCGGCATCTCGCAGATGCACGTCTCGCGTCTGCTCAGCCGCACGCTCGACTCGCTGCGCACGCAGATGGCCGACGCTTCGTAGGCATTTCACGCCCGTCCGAGTGGGGCCACCGGGTTGCCCGGTGGCCCCACTGGCATGTTCAGGGCCGGCAGTTCAGGTCAGTGGCCGACAGCGGTCAGTTCGGTGAGCCGACGCTCCCCCGCGTCGGCCACGGTCTTGCGGTTCTTGGTCGCGCGCTCGTGTCGCATCGCAGCGTGGACCTCGGAGCTTGAGGTCAGCGTCTGGACAGCGATAGCCGCGTCGTTCGCGGTCAATTGGTCGTAGTGTGGGATGGCGAACACGCCCTCGGCCGGTTGGTGCAGCTGGTGGTTCGCCTTGCTCGCCCGGTTCGCCGTAGCGTCCAACAGGCCCTCGCCCGGCTTGGAGCCGACTCGTTGCAGCTGGCGGGGAACTGCCAGCAACCCGCGCGCACCGAGCTTCAACGCACCCTGGGTCGTGCGCCATGGCAGCAATGCGACATTGCGTAACGTTCGGACACCCGTGCTGGGGGACATGCTCACTCTCCCTGGATCGACAAACGGCGTTCCCTGGTGGCCATACCCACTTCCGGCCCGCGTGCCCGGATGTCGGCGACGGTGTGAGCCGTGTCGCGCCGGGGAAGTCACTGCTCATGAACGTTGCTGCCGTCAAGGCTCGTGTGGACCAGGCTCAGCGCACGCGCCGCCCGCTCGCCGTCGCGATCGCGACCGTGAAGAAATTCGGCGAGGACTCCACCGCCAACCTGGCCGCGGCCATCGCGTTCTGGGCGTTCTTCTCCCTGTTCCCGCTGCTGCTCGCCTCGGTGACCCTGCTCAGCTTCGTGCTGCCCGAGGAGGACCGCACCCGGGTGCTGACCGAGGTGTCCGAATACATCCCTCTGCTGGACGTCAGCGGTATTCAAGGGATCAGCGGCAGTTGGTTCGCGTTGATCGTCGGTCTCGGAACGGCGCTGTGGAGCGGGATGGCCGTCGTAAAGGTGACCCAGGTCGCCTTCAACACCGTGTGGGAGGTCCCCGCCTTCGCCCGGCCGAAGATTGTGGAGCAGCTCAAGCGCGGTTCCCTCACCCTGGTGACCATCGGCGGCGGCCTGCTCGCCAGCATCATCCTCATGGGGCTGCTGACCGGCTCCGAACTCGGTCCGATCGGCCGCACGCTGGGCATCGTCGCCGCGGTCGGCGTGGATGTGGGGCTGTTCCTGCTGGCCTTCCGGATGCTGACCGATCGTCAGATCAGCTTCCGCGACGTCCTGCCCGGTGCTGTCCTGACCGGCGTCGCCTTCTGGATCCTGCAGACCATCTCCTCGGTGATCATCACCCGACACCTCTCGAGCGCGGAGAGCACCTATGGCTCCTTCGCCACCGTCATCACGATCCTGTGGTGGTTCTACCTGCAGGCCCAGATCACCTTGTTCGGCATGCAGCTCAACGTCGTCCTCAAGCGCGACTACTACCCGCGCTCGCTCGTCGACGACAACCCGACCGAGGCAGATCAGAAAGTCCTGCAGGACTACGCGGCGTCGCGTCGCTACGACGAGGACCAGACCGTGCGGACCAGGGTGGCCAGCGACGCCTAGGTCCTAGGCAGGCTTGCGGGTCTGCGTCCAGATCTGGCGTCCGACGATGATCACGATCAGCCCCAGGCTGATCCACAGCGCGTAGCGGGAGATGGCCTCGACGGTGTCGATGGCGCTCTGTCCGATGGCATAGCCGAGCCCGACGAGCAGGCCGAGCCACAGCATCGCCGCAATGATGTCGAGGAGGATGTAGGTCCGCAGGCTCATCCCGCCGAAGCCGACGGCGACCGCGATCAACATCACCGGGATCGGGCCGATGTAGCCGATCAGGACCGCGAACCAGCCGTACTTGGCCGTGAGCCGCGCCAGGCGCTGCTTCTGCTTCTCCGGGTTCTTGGACCGCCCGAGCAGCATCGTGAAGGCGTTCTCGCCCCAACGCTTACCCGCCCACCAGAACACCGGGTCGAAGATCATGAGACCGGGCAGGCCGGCGAACAGCGCCACCAGCAGGTGCTCCTGGCCGGTGTTGACCTGCGCGCCGAGCGTGACCACCGCCGTCGCCGAACCGCGGATCAGCGCGAGCAGCACGGTGTGGTCGGAGATCATCACCGGCACCAGCGGCATGGTGGCCAGGCGGAAGATCCCGCTGAACGCGATCAGGAAGAGCAGGATCTTGTCGGCCCGGTGTCCCTCCCCGACCCACGGGAGCTGAAACTCGTTCGACGCCGCACGGCGCGGGGGCGTCTCCGGCTCCCGCGCAGGCTCCGGCTCCGCCCCCTCGCTCATCGGATCAAGGGTCGCACGGCAACCCTCCGGCCGCCGCGTCACGGGTGCGGCGCACCCCACCCGCTAACGTGACCTCCTCGGGATGCCCGCGCCCGCGGATCCGCTCGCACCGGATCTGTTTCGCGTTCGGGGGCACCTACACAGCTCCGCGTCCGTTTCGCCCCCGGCCGCTCAGGAGGCATAGAACATGCAGCGTGCGTGCGTGGCAGTCGTCGGATCCGGACCGGCAGGGTTCTATGCCGCTGCGGTGCTGTTGCGCTCCGAGCAGCCTGAGATTCACGTCGACATGATCGAGAAGCTGCCGACCCCGTGGGGCCTGGTGCGCTCCGGGGTGGCCCCCGATCACCCGAAGATCAAGAGCGTGAGCGTTGCGTTCGCGCGTACGGCCGACCACGAGCGTTACCGCTTCTTCGGCAACGTGGCCCTCGGCAAGGACGTGAGCCGCGCGGAACTGCTCGAGCGCTACGACGCCGTGGTCTACGCGGTCGGCGCCCAGCGGGACAATCCGCTGCGCATCCCGGGCGAGGATCTGCCGGGCAGCATCTCCTCCACCGACGTGGTCGGTTGGTACAACGGCCACCCGGACTTCCGCGACGTGCAGATCCCGCTGGACACCGAGCGGGTGATCGTCGTCGGCGCCGGCAACGTGGCGCTCGACGTCGCCCGCATGCTGCTCACCGAGCCGGACGAGCTGGCGAAGACCGACACCGCCGATCACGCCATCGACGCGATCCGCGCCTCGAGCGTCCGCGAGGTCGTGATCGTGGCCCGCCGGGGACCGCTCGAGGCGTCGTTCACCACCCCTGAGCTGCGGGAACTGCCCGAGATCAAGAACGTCGACATCGTGCTCGACAAAGACACCGTGAAGGCCGTCGATCCTGAGATCGTCGCCGCCGGAAGTCACCAGGTGCGCACGAACATGGAAGCGCTGCACCGGCTCGTCGACGACCACCCGCCCACCGGTAAGCCGCGGCGCATGGTCTTCCGCTTCGCCCGCTCGCCGCTGCAGCTGATCGCCGGTCCGGACGGGCGCGTGGCGGCCGTCGAGCTGGGGTGCAACGACCTGATCGCGGACGAGACCGGCTACGTCCGCGCGGTCGACAACGGCGGGCGCGAGACGCTGGAGGCCGGCCTGGTCGTGCGGGCCGTCGGCTACCGCGCCGTGCCGCTGCCCGACGTCCCCTTCGACGACAAGCGAGCCGTGATCCCGAACGAGGGCGGCCGGGTCGTCGGCGGCGAACGGGAGTACGTCACCGGCTGGATCAAGCGCGGCCCGTCCGGCGTCATCGGCACCAACCGCAAGGACGGCCAGGAGACCGCCGAGGCGGCGATCGCGGACCTGACCGCGGCGGATCGCCCGGATCAGGGCCCGGAGCAGGCCGAGGCCATCGCCGAGTGGATCCGGGAGCGCTGCCCGAACGTCGTCGAGGAAGCCGCCTGGCGAGCGATCAACCAGCACGAGGTGGCCCTCGGTGAACCGGGCGGGCGCCCGCGCGTGAAACTGTGCACTGTGGACGAGTTGCTCGCGGTCGCAAAGGCCGCCCAGGTCGGATCCGGGTGACGCTTGGGCTCTCCTGGGCTGCACGGACCCATATCGGGTTGGTGCGGGCCGGGAACGAGGACGCCCACCTGGCCGGGCCCACCGTGTTCGCGGTGGCCGACGGGCTGGGTGGGCACCGGGCCGGGCACCTGGCCAGCGCGCTGGCGGTCGAGGCCATGCAGCGCCTCGCGGAGCTGCCGAACCGTGGCCCGCGGGAGGTGCTGGCCGCCGTTCGCGAGGCACGGGCCGCGATTGCCGCCGCGCAGCGTGAGGTCCCCCAGCGCACCGGGATGGCGACCACGCTCAGCGCGCTCGTGCTCGGCACGGACAAGGCCGCGGACAAGATGCTGACCGTCAACATCGGCGATTCCCGCATCTACCGGCTCCGCCAGGGCGAGCTCGAACAGCTGACGGTGGATCACTCCGAGGTCCAGGAAATGCTCGATCGGGGCCTGCTGGACCCGTCCGAGGCCTTGGACTATCCGCGACGCAACGTAGTGACTCGCGTACTGCACGCCATCCCGGACACGACCCCGGACATCTGGATGAGCCGACCGCTGGCCGGGGACCGTTACCTGATCTGCACCGACGGCCTCCATGGTCCGGTCCGGGACCCGTTGCTGGGCGAGATCCTGCGCCGCGAGCCCGACCCGACGCGAGCGACGGACGCGCTCGTCGAGGCCGCCCTGGGAGCCGGGGGCCCGGACAACGTCACCGCGGTCCTCGTCGACGTCGCCGACGGCCCGTGAGATAGCGCATAGAGCGAGCTGCGCCACGCCGGAACACGCTCGGTGCTTGACGGACCGCTCTAGGGAGCTTTGCAGAACTTCTTCTGTAGTGAACCGGTCTGTCCTAGAATCGCCTCCATGAAATCTCTCGCCTCCTCTCCCCTG
Organism: uncultured Actinomycetota bacterium; assembly: GCA_963703165.1. Classification (GTDB taxonomy): domain Bacteria; phylum Actinomycetota; class Actinomycetes; order Sporichthyales; family Sporichthyaceae; genus JBQTKD01. The sequence continues at coordinate 3,005,985 of OY969798.1, read as the reverse complement.
ATCCCGCTCGCGACGGGCCTCGGTGCCGCCGCGCTCATCTTCGGGACCCTCTCCAACGACCCCCCCGAGTCGGTTGAGTCCGTCAGCTCGGAGACGCCCGCTGAAGAGCCCGCGACTCCGGACACCGCGGGCGACACGTCCGGTCTGGAGGGCACCCCGGATACCTCCGGCGCGGCCACCGCACCGGTTGCGGGCACGCTGCCCCTCGGCAAGGCGACCACCGTCGGCGGTCTGAAGATGACGGCCTCCGCCGTCACCGCCAAGGGCGCGACCGTCAAGGTCGGCTCGAAGAGCTACACGCTGACCACGAAGAAGGCCGCCAAGATCGGCAAGTACACCGTCACCGTCACCAAGGCCACTCCGAAGAAGAGCGCAGCCGTCACGGTCGCCGGTCCGTAACCAGATCGTCCGGCGCAGAGACTTCTAGAAAGGGTCGGTCCCCTCCGGGGGGCCGACCCTTTCTGCGTGTCCGCCCACGCAAAGAGCCGGCTCCCCGTGGGGAACCGGCCCTCGATGCGTGCGGTGTCGTCAGTCGCCGACGATCGGCTTGTCCGGCGGCTCGAACAGGCTCTGCGAACCGCGGACCCGGCCACCGATCGGGGTGCACTCCCGCTCGTCGGGGCCGATGTAGATCTGCCGCGGCCGGGCGATCTTCTGCTCGGGGTCGAGCAGCGACTCCTCCCACTGCGCGAGCCAACCGGGCATGCGGCCGATCGCGAACAGGGCGGTGAACATCTCGGCCGGGAAGCCCATGGCCTCGTAGATGATGCCCGTGTAGAAGTCGACGTTCGGGTACAGCTTCTTCTTGATGAAGTACTCGTCCTCGAGCGCGATCCGCTCGAGCTCGACGGCCACCTCGAGCAGCGGGTTGAGCCCGGTGACCTTGAATACCTCTTCGGCGATCTGGCGGACGACCTTGGCGCGCGGGTCGTAGTTCTTGTAAACCCGGTGGCCGAAGCCCATCAGCCGGAACTCGCCCTTACGAGCGCGCTCGACGTAGGCCGGGACGTTCTTCACATCGCCGATCTCGCGCAGCATCTTCAGGACCTGCTCGTTGGCGCCACCGTGCAGCGGACCGTAGAGCGCGGCCACCGCGGCCGCGGCGGCGGAGTACGGGTCGACGTGCGAGGAACCGACGGCCCGCATCGCGTTCGTCGAGCAGTTCTGCTCGTGATCGGCGTGCAGGATGAACAGCACGTCGAGCGCGCGCTCGAGGATGGGGTCCGGGTCGTACTTGGGCTCGGACATCTTCCACATGAGGTTCAGGAAGTTGCCCGCGTAGCTCAGGTCGTTGTCCGGGTACACGTACGGCAGGCCACGCGAGTGCCGGGAGGCGAACGCCGCCAGCGTCGGCATCTTCGCGATGAGGCGGGCCATCTGCAGCCGCCGGTTCACCGGCTCGGTGAAGTTCTTGGCCTCGGGATAGAAGGTCGACAGCGCGCCGACGGTCCCGACCAGGATGCCCATGGGGTGGGCGTCGTGGTGGAAGCCCTCCATGAACTTCTTGATGTTCTGATGCACGTAGGTGTGCATCGTGATCATCTTGGTGAACTCGGAGAGCTGATCGCCGTTCGGCAGCTCCCCGTTCATCAACAGGTAGGCGACCTCGAGGAAGCTGCTGCGCTCCGCCAGCTGGTCGATCGGGTACCCGCGGTAGCGCAGGATGCCCGCGTCACCGTCGATGTACGTGATCGCCGAGCGGCAGCTCGCGGTCGCGGTAAAGGCCGGGTCATAGGAAAGAAGGCCCGGATCCTCGTCGTCGATCTTGATCTGGCGAAGTTCACTCGCCCGGATCGCACCGTCGGTGATCGGAAGCTCGTAGCTCCGGCCCGTCCGGTTGTCGGTGACTGTGAGGCTCTGGCCAGCGGATTGCGCATCGGTCATGGATGCAGTCTTTCTTATGCATCTGAGACCGACAACTTGACCCCGGCCGCGCGAATCAGGCGTCACGTACGAACGACGCCTCACGGTGCCCCCTCAGGACCGTGCGGCGTCGTCGTAGTGATCTACCGGCCCGACGCGTCACCCAGCAACGCGCCGGAACGGCGGGTGGAGCACGTCAGCTCGCGTTCTTGCGAGCCACCGCCGCCACCGGCTGCTTCGCAGCACGCGGGGTGAGCTTCGCGGGTGCCTTGACGGGTGCCTCGTCGGCCACCGTCTCGACAATACGACCGGACTTGTAACCGGCCAGCTCGATGACAGCCGCATACGAGCAGTCCGTCGCCGGCACCAGGATCGGGCTACCGGTCTCGCGGACCAGCGCCTCGTAGATGGGGCTCTCTTCAATCGCCATGTCGGTCACAGTAGGCCTCTCGATGTACCGCCGGATTCGGATTAGGCAGTTCGGGTTATCGACCGATTTGTGCAGCAGCGAGCGGTGTAGCTCACGCGCAGCTTGTGCGGTCCTACCCCCAACGATGGGTCAGACGCACCAGGAGCGCCCCCGGTTTCGCCCGTCTGGTCCCTAGTTCAGAGCGCGGGCCGAACGGTCGACCCCCTCCTCCACCGTTCGGACAGACCTTCTGCAGAGCACTTTTAGTTGTCGGCCGGCTCCTTACAGTCAATTTCGTACCCCCGTTCGTGCACCTCTGGCTGGAGGCGTTTGTGGCTGTCGAGACCATGCAGCTGTGGCAGGACTACCGGGCCACCGGCTCGCCTGCGCTGCGCAATCGTCTGGTGATGCAGTACGCCCCGCTGGTGAAGTACGTGGCCGGCCGTGTGCGTTCGGGGCTGCCGCAGACCGTCGACGTCGCCGATCTGGTCTCCGAGGGCGTGTTCGGCCTGATGGATGCCATCGAGAAGTTCGACCTCTCCCGCGGCCTGGAGTTCCAGACCTACGCCGTTCCGCGCATCCGTGGCGCGATGATCGACGCCCTCCGTGCCGCGGACTGGGTGCCGCGTTCGATGCGGGACAAGATCCGCAACATCGAGAAGGCGCACCAGGTGCTGCAGGCGCGGCTCGACCGGATGCCCACCGAAGAGGAAATCGCCGCCGAGCTCAACATCACGCTGAACGAGCTGCGTGACATCTACGCGAAGGTCTCCTACACCTCCGTCGCCGCCACCGACGACCTGATGGTCGTCGACACCGACGCAGCACCCGGCGAGGCGCTCGAGGACGAGGCGATGCGCACGCTGCTCATGCGCCACGTCCGTCAGCTGCGCGAGCGGGACCAGATCATCGTCGCGCTCTACTACTACGAGGGCTTCACCCTCGCCGAGATCGGCAAGGTGCTCGGCGTCACCGAGTCCCGCGTCAGCCAGTTGCACACGCGGGCCGTGCTCGACCTGCGGACGCTGATCAAGACCGCGGCCGCCGCGCTCGAGTCCGCCGAATCCGCCGCCTGACCGTTCCGCGCTTGACGTGTCCGCTCGCGGGCAGAGAGTGACCAGACCCCTCCGACATTCGGCGGGCTAAGGAGGACTCGATGCCCACTCGCACTGGACGCACTCTCGGATCGCTGACCGCTGTGCTCGCGCTCGGCGCGACGTTGACCCTCGCCGGATGCGGTGGGGACGATGACGGCGGCGCCGGCGGCGTCACCGACCAGATCGATCAGAAGGTCGACGCAGGCACGGACAAGGTCGAGGACGGCGCCGACAAGGCCAAGGACGCAGGCGAGGACGGCGCGGACAAGGCCAAGGACGCGGGCGAGGACGCCGCGGACAAGGCCAAGGACGCGGGCGAGGACGCCGCGGACAAGGCCGAGGAGATGGGCCACGACGTGGACGACATGGACCACTCGACCGGCCAGTGAGCCGCTGTATCTGACGTAGCCTCAGACCGGATCGTGCTCGGTCAGCTCGGCTTGTTCCAGTCCACGCCGCCCTCGCGCGGCGGTTCGACAGTGGGCGGCGCGGCCCCGTAGGTCGGCGGCTGACCGTAGGTCGGAGGCTGCCCGTGAGCGGGCGGCTGACCGTAGGCGGGCCCGCCCTGCGCCGGCGGCTGGCCCTGCGCGGGCGGTGCACCGTAGACCGAACCCCCCTGCGGCGGGCCATATCCCTGCGGCGGTCCGTATCCAGGCGGAGGTCCGTATCCGGGAGGCGGTCCGTACCCGGGCGGAAGGGCGTCGGGGAACCGGGCCGGATCGGCGTCGCCGAAGGGCGGATACTCGTCGGTGAACAGGCTGATCGCGTACGCGCCGCCGCGGATCGAGAAGCCCAGGAAGTAGTTCTGGACGCCGAACAGTCCGCGCGGCATGCGGCCGGTGAACACGACGACGAACCAGATGAGCAGCGCGATCACCTGAATCACGTAGCTGAAGACGTAGAGCACGATGAACACGGGGATCGCCAGGATCACCCGGAAGAACACCGTGACGCGGCTGTACTTCTGCTGCGGAGGCGCGATCGCCACGCGGATCGGGTACTCCGGGCTCGGCGAGTTGCCCAGCGGCGGGAACTTGTCGGTCTGCAGATAGGTGTAGGCGTTGAGGCGGGCGTAGATCCGCAGCAGGCCACTGTTGAACTCGTACAGACCGGCCGGATAGCGCGCGGTGACCAGCAACGCGAACCAGGCCGCGATGATCGTGAAGAATCCGACGATCGACCAGAAGATCGCGACGATCCAGACCGGGATCAGCAGGAAGAGCCGGAAGAACGTGGTGAGGCGGCTCTGCTTCTCGTGATAGTCGGCCCGGTAGCTGACGGCATAGGACACCGGGCTGCTCCCTTGGACTAGAGGCGGCGCTGGCAACGCGTCGACACTAGCGGGATCGCATGCTCAGGCGACGAAGCCGAGGTAGCTGCCCCAGACCGCGGAGCCGACGAAGATGCCGACGGCGGCACCGGTCAGCATGAACGGACCGAAGGGCAGCGCGCTGCGGCGGCCGGCTCGGCCGGCGGCAATCATGACGACGCCGACGAGAGCACCGGTGCCGAAGCCGGCGAGCAGACCGACAAGGCTCGGTCCCCAGCCCAGCCAGCCCAGGGCCAGGCCGAGGGTGGGTGCGAGGACCACGTCGCCGAGGCCCATGCCGCGTCCGGCGGTGCCCAACCACAGACCGCCGTAGATGCCGAACCACACGGCCATCGACACCAGGGCGGTCGAGGCCGGGGACCACCCGTCGGCCAGGCCGTCGACGACCAAAAGCGCAGCGATCACCGCGAGCATCGGCACCGTGATGACGAACGGGAGCCGCTGGACGTCGAGGTCGATGAGCGCCAACGCAATTCCCGCCGCGCCGAGCGCGAGCAGGGCGGGCAGCACCGGGTCGACGCCCAGGCGCATCACCAGTGCCGCGAACAACACGGCGCAGGAGAGCTCGACGAGCGGGTAACGCATGGAGATCGGCGCGGCGCAGTCCCGGCAGCGTCCGTGCAGCAGCACCCAGGACAGGACCGGAATGTTGTCGCGGGCGCGGATCTCGCTGTCGCACGCGGGGCAGGCCGAACGGCCACCGGCCACCGAGCGCCCATCGGGCACGCGGTGGACGACGACGTTCAGGAACGAACCGATGAGCAGACCGAGCAGGCCGGCTGCGACAGCGGCCAGGATCATTTCGCGGCCGCAGGGGGCGCAGCGAACTCCGGCATCAGGTACATCGAGCCGGTGATCGCGGCGGTCTGGTTCCCACCCGGGACCGAGGCTGCGTCCTTGCCGGTCGTCGTCTGCGTGCTGAGAGTCAGCGAGGTCACCTGGAATGCGCGAGGCAGCTTCTCCAGATTGGCGATGAACGCCCGGATCTTCGAGGCGGTTCCACGGACGTCGAGCGTGACCGTCTGGGTGGCGATGCGACCGATCTGGGTGGCGACCCCGGGCAGCGCGGCCGAGGTCGCGCTGAGGGCGTCGGCCGGTGCGGCGACGGTCAGGTTGGTGACGAACTGTGGGGCGATCCCGGCACCGGCCGCGGCGGCCGTGATCATCGAGAACATCTTGGCCTGCTCGGCCGTTGCCGGGAAGCGACCTGACAGAGCGTCAGACAACTTGCTCAGCGTCGGCAGCTGGGCCTCCTGTGCACGCCGCGCGGCGACCTGGTTGCGCAGCGAGTCGTTCGCGGCGGCAGCCACCGCAGTCTGCTCCTGCACCGCGGTGACGTCGGCAGCCCGCGGCTTGAGTACCGCGAACCACGCGACGATCATGACGAGAACCAGCAACACGATGCCGATGATGGCGGTCTTACGGGTCGGCGTCAGCTGCGCGGCACCGCGCATCTGCGGCCGCGGCATGCTGCGCGAACGCACCGAGCCGAGCGACGGAAGTTCGAGCGTCTTCATCTGGCGCTACTGCCCTTCTCCGGTGGTTTCGGCTTTCTTCAGGGCGTCGAGCAACTTCTGCTGCGCCTTCGCTGCGGCCTCGTCTGCGGCCTTCTGGTCCTTGGCCTCCTGCGCCTTCCTGGCGCGCTCGGCCGCATCGGCCTGGGCCTGCTTCAATTCGGCTCGCGCGTCGGCCTCTTTCGCCAACTCACCACTCGCGCTACTGCCGGATGCGACCAATTTCTCCGCGGCGGCGAGGACCTTCGGGTCCGAGAGCCAGCTCAGGTCCGCGTAGCGGCCGCTGACCAGAGTCCCCGTGAGACCGACGCTGCCGGCGAACTGGATCTGCTGGGAGCCGTCAGCGCCGCTCACCGTGGTGGTGGTGACGAACGGGTCGGCGTAGATCTTCCCGTCCTTCAGACTCTCGATGAACTTGCCGACGGCCGCACGATTGGGCGCGGTGCCGGCGATCGTGACGCAGCCGATGATCGAGGCCGGGCGGAACGGGTCAGGCCTGGCGCAGGAGACGGCCGACGGGGCAATGACGGTCGGCGCAGGCGGGGTGTCGGCGTCCATCGCCGCCGCGGTGCCCGCGCCGCCGGCGGTGTCGGTGGCGGCGGGTGCGGCACCGGTTCCGGCGGTGCCGGAGCTCGCCGGGGTCGTCGCCGCGGGCGCCCCCTGAGCCGTCGTGCCGACCCCGGCCTTCGTCAGCGGAGACACTGCCGGGGCGACCGCGGAGACCACCTCCGGGGTCAGCGCCACGGAGATCGAGGACAGCTGTACGCCGTTGGGGGTGCGCTTGTTCAGGTCCTTGAGTGCTTGGGAGAAGAGCACCTCAGCAGCCATCGCCTTGGACGCTGCCTGCTTGCGGGAATCCAGGCCGGAGACGAAGGTGGCCACCGGCTGCAGCGAGGCGAGCTCGGTTCGCAGCGGCGGGGTCAGGGCCTGCTCGGCGGCCAGGCCGCTCTTGGCGCTGGACAGTCGCATGCTCTGCACCGCCCAACCTCCCCCGACGAGCAGCGCTCCGACCATGCCCGCGGCGATCAGGCGCCGACGGACCTGACGAACCGCCAGATGCTGGAGGGTGTCCGGGGAGAGCAGGTTGACGGAGGGCAGGCGCGGTCCGGGAATACCGGCCCGCGGCTCGAGAGTGGCGACGGATTCGGCTTTGTGCGACGTCATGTCACTCCACTCCAAGTGCGAGGCCGGCGAGCAGGGCGATCGAGCCCGCTCCGGTCAGGGCTTCGGGGGTCAAACCGGTCAGCTTGACCGAGTCCGGCGGGGCCAGGAGGACGACCGGGACGCCGAGCGCGGCGCCGATGCGCTCGTCCAGACCGCCGAGCAGCGACCCGCCGCCGGTGAGCAGGATCCGCGTCAACCGGGTGACCCCGGTGCCCGCGGAAAGAAAGAAGTTGAGGGTGGTGCGCACCTCGGCGACGACGGAGTCGACGCGCTCGGCGATCGCTCGCTGAGCGGGGTGGTCGAGCGCGGCGGCGCCACCCTCCGCTCCTGCCTGGCGGGGACGGGGCAACCCGTAGGTGGTCTTGGCCTCCTCGGCCTCGTCGAAACTCCAGCCGAACTTGTGCTGGAGTTCGCCGGTGATGAAGCGTCCGCCGAGGTGTCCGACGGTCCGCACGAAGCGGGGACGACCACCGGTGTGCGTGACCACGGTGAGGGTGTCCGCACCGATGTCGACGATCGCCTCGGCGGTGTCCGGCTCGGCCGGACCCGCACCGGCAGCCGCGGCGCGGATCAGCGCGAACGGCGCGAGCTCGGCCTGCCGCGGGGCCAGCCCGGCAGCGTCCAGGGCGGTCACGAACGTCTCGATCATGTCCCGGGTGGCCGAGACGACCAGCACGCGCAGGGTTCGCTCCAGGCCGCGCTCCGGATCCGCCGGCAGTTCCTCGAGTACGTGGTAGTCGAGATTGGCGTCGTCCATCGACATCGGGAGCGCGTCGGCGACGCTGTACGGGAGGGCCTTGCGGAAATCCGCCGGCTCCATCCAGTCCAGATCGAGTTGACGGACCAGCACGCGGTCGTTGGCCACGGAGAAGATCACCTGCTTGGTGGTGAACTTTCCGGTTCCCCACAGCTCCTTGAACGCCTTGGACAGGGCCGCCGGGTCCACGACCACGCCGGCGTTCACCGTGCCGGCGGGCAGCGGGACAGCTGCGTAGCGTTCGAGCTTCGGGCGACGGCCGCCGGAGAACTGCGCCGCTCGCAGGCCGGAGCTGCCGACGTCAAGCGTGACGACGCCGCGATCGAAGGGACGGTTCACCTAGGTACTCCAGGGGCCGGGAAGAATCAGACAAGCGCTGTATCGGAGCGCCCGGCACCCGGCTTTAGCGCCAACCAGACCGTTGTGCGGATGTCGCGTACCTCAGGTGGCTTGTCGGTCGGTCTGCCGTCCGCCGTCCCGGTTCCGCCGGCGCTGTCCCGGCAGGGCATGTTCCCGCACGAAATAGTTCGCCCCAGCTCTCAAGCCGCATGGTGCACCCGCCGAGAACCACAGCATGAAACTCGCCCTGGAGCCGTATCTGCGCGCGGTAGTGGACAACCGGGCGTCCGACCTGCACCTCAAGCCGGGCAGCCCGCCTCGGGTGCGACTGTCCGGGACGCTGATGCCCCTGCGCGACGAGTTGCTCGACGCCAGCGAGGTCTCCGACCTGGTGCTGGCCACGATCCCGCTGGATCTGGTCGACGTGTTCGCGACCGCCAACGAGGTCGACTTCGCCCTGAATGTCCCCGGCATCGGCCGGTTCCGCGTCAACGTGTTCCGCACTCGGGGCGAGGTCGCCGCGGTGCTGCGACACATCTCCGACCGCCCGTTGTCCCTCGACGAGCTGGCCATGCCAGAGGTGATCACGAAGCTGGCACTGGAACCCCGTGGCCTGGTGCTGGTGACCGGCCCGACCGGCTCGGGCAAGACCACCACGCTGGCCGGCATGGTCGACGCGATCAACACCAACCGCGCTGTGCACGTGCTGACCATCGAGGACCCGATCGAGGTCGTGCACACCGACAAGCTCGCCGCGATCAGCCAGCGCGAGATCGGCTACGACACCAAGAACTTCGCGACCGCGCTGCGGGCAGCGATGCGCCAGGACCCCGACGTCGTCCTGATCGGTGAGATGCGTGACGGCGAGACCGTCCGCGCCGCCCTGGCCGCCGCCGAGACCGGCCACCTGGTGCTCGCCACGCTGCACACCACCGATGCCCGCGAGAGCATCAACCGCATCGTCGACTTCTTCGCCGACTACGAGCAACGCCAGGTGCGGTTGTCCTTGGCCGCTGCGCTCAAGGGCATCGTCTGCCAGCGACTCGTGCCGCGCGCCGACGGCGCCGGACGGACCGCGGTGATGGAGGTGCTCGTCGCCGACGCCCGCATCTCCGAGGCGATCGCCGACCCGGAGAAGACCGAGAACATCACCGACCTGGTCTCGTCCGGGTCGTACTCGGGCATGCACAGCTTCGATCAGGACCTGTGTCGCCTGGTCCTGGAGGGCACGGTCGGCCTCGAGGACGCCAAGTTGGTGGCGAGCCGTCCGCACGACCTCTCGGTCATGTTGCGACGAGCTGGGATGACCGCGTCGCAGGTGGAGGTCGTGACACGATGAGCAGCATGAGTCTTCACGAGGAGCAGGGCACGCGGGTGCTGGCCGACATGGAACTGGACGCCCTGCGCGCCTACCGCAAGGACCTGCAGAACGAGGAGGACAAGGCGTCCTATTGGCGTCGTCTGGTACACGCCCGCCTCGACCTGCTGGCCGCTGGTTCGCGGACCGACGGCTCCCTGACGCTGCCTCAGTTGATCAAGGTCCTCGGTGACACGGGCACCGGTGCCTCACGCGCCGCGCTGTCCTCGATCCGTTCCGCCGACCCGCTGCCGGAGCTGCCGGAGGCGGAGTGGATGTGGATCTCCGAGATCGACCCGTCCGACCCCGAGGCCGTCGCCGAGGCCACGGCCCGGCTGCACGTCGCGGAGGAGAAACTCACCGCCTACCGCAAGTCGCTGTTCGAGCGTCTCGACGAGGCCACCGCCGAACTGATCGTCCGCTACCGCGAGAACCCCACCGCGGCGTTGTCGATCCTTCCGCTGGCCGACTGAGAGTGGCGACCTTCTCCGACGAGGACGCCCTGCGAGCTCTGCTCGATGCGGAGATCGTCAAGCCGGAGGCCCTCGCCCACGCGATGGCCATCGGGGCGTCCGACGGCCGCGGGGCCCTCGACGTCCTGCTGCAGTCCGGCGGGCTTACCCCCTCGAGGTGACCCAGGCGTCCGCCGCGCGCATGGGCATCACGTTCGTCGACCTCGAGCACGCGACGGTCGACCCCGGTGCAGTGGCTCGCGTGCCGGCCGAGGTCGCCAAGCGCCTGCAGGTGGTGCCGCTGAGCATCAACGGTGGCGAGCTGACTGTCGCTGTGCGGTTGGAACGCTGTGGTGACATCGAGCTCAAGGACGACCTGTCCCGGATGGCGAAGTGCCTGATCCGGTTCGTCGTCGCCGACGACGAAGCCATCGAGACGCGCCTGGCGCAGATGTTCCGCGCGGAGAACGAGCTCACCGACATCGGCGCGGCGGCCGCCTCGGAGGAAGCCCCCGAGGTCGACCTGTCCGGGTTCACCGCGGTCGCCAGCGAGGCGCCGATCGTGCGCTTCGTCAACCTGCTGATCTCCCAGGCCATCACCGACCGCGCCTCGGACATCCACATCGAGCCGACCGAGCACGATCTGCGGGTCCGCTACCGGATCGACGGTGTACTGCACGAGGCACACCGTTCGCCGAAGTCGATCCAGTCCGGGGTCATCTCCCGGATGAAGATCATGTCCGACATCAACATCGCCGAGCGGCGCATCCCGCAGGACGGCCGCATGTCGGTCAACCACCAGGGCCGCAAGATCGATCTGCGCATCGCGACCCTGCCCACGGTGTGGGGCGAGAAGATCGTCGCCCGCATCCTGGACAACACGACCGCGCAGCTGAGCCTCGACGAGCTCGGCTTCTCCGAGGGCAATTTCAAACGCTTCGAGGAGTCCTACAAGCGCCCCTACGGGATGATCCTGGTGACCGGCCCGACCGGTTCGGGCAAGTCGACGACGCTCTACGCGACGTTGAACATCATCAACTCGCCCGAGGTCAACATCATCACCGTCGAGGACCCGGTCGAGTACCGCCTCGCGGGCGTGAACCAGGTGCAGACCAACCCGAAGGCGGGCCTGACGTTCGCCAAGGCGCTGCGCTCGATCCTGCGTGCCGACCCCGACGTCATCCTGCTCGGTGAGATCCGTGACCACGAGACCGCGCAGATCTCGGTCGAGTCCGCGCTGACCGGCCACCTGGTGCTGACCACGTTGCACACCAATGACGCCCCGTCAGCGATCGGACGCCTCATCGAGATGGGCATCGAGCCGTTCCTCGTCGGTTCGGCCCTGGACACGATCCTGGCCCAGCGCCTCTGCCGCATGCTGTGCCTGAACTGTCGCCTGCCCTACGCCCCGTCCATGACCGAGCTGTCCGAACTGCGTTTCCCGGTCGATCCGGAGATGGGGCCGCCGACGCTCTACAAGCCGGTGGGCTGCGCGACGTGCGCCCGCACCGGGTATCGCGGCCGCATGGCGCTGCACGAGGTCATGACAGTCACCGAGGAGATCGAGCGCCTCGCCGTGGCCCGCGCAAGCTCGGACGCCATCGCCCGGGTGGCCATCGCCGAGGGCATGGTGACCCTGCGCGAGGACGGTTGGCTCAAGGTGCGCAAGGGCCTGACGTCCGTCGAGGAAATTCTGCGCGTCACCGTCGTGTAAGCGTTCACCCGTTCGGCGCAACGCCCCTGACCTGCGGTTTTGCATGACAACCGTGTAATTCACCCCTCCGGCGCAACTCTCCGGTGGCGCCTGCAAATGCGACAAAACTGGCCGAAAGGCGGTCGTCGCAGCGGGGGTCACGGTGTCGCGCAGCAAGCTCTTCCAGGGCCGGTTCGGTGGGCGAGGCAAGCTCGTCGCCGCGGCCGGAACGTTGGCCGTCCTGGTCGCCGGTTCGCCATTGCTCGGTCCGGCTCTGCCGGGTATGGCCGCGACACCGGGCTTCGCCCCGGTCCCGACCGCTGCCAAGGCAATGCCGGCAGCCGTCGAGAAGGCGTCGCCGTACCTGCCGCAGAAATCCTGCGACCCCGATGCCAAGGCGGGCGTCAAGGCCTTCGAGCAGCTGGTGCTGAACAACTGGAAGCGCGGCTACAGCGGCGGGGTCATCCGCAACTGCAAGAACGGCGGGCTCTCCGAGCACAAGGAGGGTCGCGCCTGGGACTGGATGATCGACGGCGACAACTACGCCGACACCGTCGCGGGACAGCAGGTCATCGACTGGCTGCTCGCCGACGACGCGCGGATCGCCAAGCGCATGGGGATCATGTACATCATCTGGCACGAGCGGATCTGGTCCTCGTACAAGGCCAAGGACGACTGGCGCGGCTACCACTACGGCGACCCGCACACCTCGCACATCCACTTCTCCTTCGGCTGGGCCGGGGCCATGGGCCGCACCTCGTGGTGGACCGGCAAGGTCGCCCCGATCGAGTACGGCCCGTGCCGCAAATACATCGGCTCGCCCGTTCCCGAGTACCGAGGCGTGAACACCAAGCCGTGCCCGAAGCCGGTCAAGAAGCCCAAGCCGCAGCCCAAGGCCGAGCCCGTCGAGACCCCGGCCTGGCACCCCGCAGGCTGGTAGCCGGGTTGCTCGGCGAAAACTCCGAGCGATTGACCACCTAATGCCCTCAACTTCGCGTCCTGGACTGACGAAATTCCCTCCGAGGAAGTACTCGTCACCTGCGCGGAGGAACTTGTGGAACACGTCCTGGATCCGTTCGACAGTTTCGACGCGTACCCCGACGACTTCAACATCGACGACACCCACGAGCACGCCGTCTCTGCCCTCACGGCCGAGCACCGCGCGGACCAGATCGCCCGCGCGCTGGCCGAGGCCGAGGCCGCGGCGGTGCAGCGAGCCGCAGCGGCGGAGAGCAAGCGGGTGGACCTCGACGAACTGCTCGAGCACCTGCTCGAGGTCGGCGGTTCCGACCTACACCTGACCGCCGGAACCAAGCCCGCGGTGCGCAAGAACGGCAAGATGATCATCGTCGACGACCAGCCGACGCTGACCACCAGCAAGTTGCGTGACGTCATCTACTCGATGTTGACGGAGCGTCAGCGCAAGACGTTCGAGGAGAACCTCGAACTCGACCTGGCCTATACGCTGCCCGGTCGCGCGCGCTTCCGCATGAACATCTTCCAGCAGCGCGAGTCCCTCGGCGCCGTCCTGCGCGTGATCCCGTGGGAGATCAAGAGCCTCGAGGACCTCGACCTTCCGCCGGTGCTGGCATCGCTCGCCGAGCTCAAGCGTGGCCTGGTGCTCGTCACCGGCCCCACCGGCTCCGGCAAGTCGACCACGCTGGCGGCGATCGTCGATCTGATCAACCGCAACCGGCACGAGCACATCATGACCATCGAGGACCCGATCGAGTTCTTGCACGAGCACAAGAACTCGATCGTCAACCAGCGCGAGGTCGGTGTCGACACGCACTCTTTCGCCAAGGCCCTGCGCCATGTGCTGCGCCAGGACCCCGACATCATCCTGGTCGGCGAGCTGCGCGACCTGGAGACGATCTCGGTGGCCCTGACCGCCGCGGAGACCGGACACCTGGTGTTCGCGACCCTGCACACCCAGTCCGCGCAGGACACCATCACCCGCGTCGTCGACGTGTTCCCCGCCGAGCAGCAGCAGCAGATCCGCACCCAGCTCGCCTCCACGCTGCAGGCGGTCGCCTGCCAGACGCTGTGCCGCACCGCGGACGGCACAGGCCGCGTCGCGGCCGTCGAGTACATGGTCTGCAACACCGGCATCCGCGCGATGATCCGCGATGACAAGCTCCCGCAGATCCCCGGTGCGTTGCAGGCCGGCGCCAAGGACGGCATGCAGACGCTCAACGGCCACCTGGCCGCGCTGGTGCGCTCGAATCGGATCACGCTCGCCGAGGCCCTCGAACACTGCACCAACAAGGACGACGTGCTGACTCTTGTCGGGTCCACCACGCTGCGCCTCCCGCCGGCTCAGGGTCGGCACTCGGACGTGCCGCTGTCCATCTGAGTGACCCTCCGGCTCGACAGCACCCCCTGAATCCTTCGCACACCGCTTGACAGGAGATCTTTGGTGGCGACCGCAACTCAGTACGCATACAAGGTCAAGGATCCTCGGGGCCGTCTCGTCGAGGGGAAGGTCTCCGCGGAGAGCGAGGCCGCCGTCGCCGAGCAACTCCGCTCGATGGGGATGCGTCCCCTCGAGGTGCGCCTCGCCGGGGCGGGCCTGGACCGCGAGATCAAGCTGCGCCGCGGCAGCAAGCACGTCAAGCTCAAGGACCTGGCGATCTTCTCACGCCAGTTCGCGACGATGATCGGCGCCGGACTGTCCATGCTCCGGACGCTCACGATCCTGTCCGAGCAGACGTCCAACCCCGAACTCTCCCGAGTACTGCGTCTGGTGAAGACGGACGTCGAGTCCGGCAACTCGATCTCCGCGTCGTTCGCCAAGCACCCGGCTGCCTTCCCGCCGCTCATGGTCAGCATGGTCAAGGCCGGTGAATCGGGCGGCTTCCTCGACCTGAGCATGCGTCAGATCGCGGAAAACCTCGAGGCCGAGGTCAAGCTGCGCAGCAAGGTCAAGTCGGCCATGACCTATCCCGTCGTGGTGCTCATCATGGCCGTACTGATCGTCAGCGCGATGCTGCTGTTCGTCGTGCCGATCTTCGACGACATGTTCTCCTCTCTCGGTGGTCAACTGCCGATGCTCACCCGCGTCCTGGTGATGGCTTCGGATGCCATGGTCTGGATGGCCCCACTCGGAATCATCACGTCCATCGGTGTCTTCTTGGCCTGGCGCAAGTACGGCAAGCACGAGAAGGTCCGCGAGGTCGTCGACCCCTTCAAGCTGCGGGTACCGATCTTCGGCAAGCTGTTCCAGAAGGTGGCCCTGGCTCGCTTCGCTCGCACCCTCGGCACCCTGTTGCGCTCCGGGGTGCCGATCCTGGCCGCGCTGGACATCACCGCGGACACCACCGGCAACGTGGTGGTCAGCAAGGCATTGCGCGACGTGGCCGAGTCGGTGAAGACGGGTGAGACGATCTCCGGACCGTTGCGCAACCACCCGGTGTTCCCGCCGATGGTCGTCTACATGATGGCCTCCGGTGAGGAAACCGGTGCGCTGGACGAGATGTTGACGAAGATCGGTGAGTTCTACGATGACGAGGTCGAGACGACCACGGAGGCGCTGACCTCGCTGATCGAGCCGATCATGATCGCCATTCTCGGTGCGATCGTGGGAACGATGATCATCGCCCTGTACCTGCCCATCTTCGGCATCTTCGACATGATCCAGTAGCAGTACAGGCGCCTCAGGCGGTCGGACCCTCGGGGGCCGGCCGCCTCTGCGCGTCCCGCCACGCGACCAAGACCTCCGGTCGCAGCCTTCCTCGATCCGGCACCTCCAGGCCGGCGGCGCGCGCCCAGAGGCGGAGTTCGGCGGTGCTCGGGTCGGGTGCCGGCGGGGCGGAGTCGGTCTCGGCCGCCAGCGAACCCACGGCCAGGTCCGTGGCCGCGACGATCCGGTCGACAACGGCGCTCTCCGTGGCCGCCCACCCGGCGGCGGCCGCGAGGAAGCGGTAGGTCCATTCCTGAGCCATCTTGCGGTTGTCGCAGAACACGATCGGCACGGCCGGCCACCGCACCTGCAACTCCGCCAAGCCGTCGGCGATCATCGCGGGGCGTTGGTGCGTGAGCGCGAACACCGCCGAGTACCGGTCCTCCACGACGACCGCTGCACGGGGAATCAGGCTCAGCTCCGTGAGAGCGAAGCGCAGCGTGCCGTTCAACAGGGCAGAGGCCAGATCCGCCAGCGACTTTCGTTCCACGGCCGCGACCGTGCGGCCCTGGTGGATCGCGGCGTAGTCCCCTGCCGGTAGCGCCCGGCGCACAGTACGCACCTGCTGATCGGAGAAGCTATAGGCATAGCGCTCCCTGGTGTCCACGACGATCTCGAGTTGTCCATCAGCTGTGGCTTGCTTGGCACCCTCGGCCCGCGCCGTCGGCACGGACACCTGCGGGCGGGCCTGTTTACGGGTCCGGGGTGACTGCCAGAAGACCATGTCCCGACCGCGGGCTTTGGTGAACACGATCTGCGAGCGTTGCTCACGCAATCGGTCGGCCACGACATCGATGGCTGCACCGCGACGGACACAGGATTGCAATGGCACCCGCTCGACCAGGTCGGGCTCAGCGGGCCACTCCCGGGTCGGCACCGGGTAACAGAAGATGGCCGCGGTCCGCGGCCAGGTGTCCTTCACCCGGAACACCAGGCCGTCCCCGATGGGCAGCCGCAGCAGATAGGGCAGCGAACTGTCCGGGTCGGGATTGCGAGCGAGAAGGAGCTCCACTGTTCGATCCTGGCAGACCTGGCCTCACCGAAGGACTCAGCGGCGCGCGTCCATCGGCGGGGTCAACACACCGGCGAGGTCGACGTCGTTGTCCTGGCACACCGGGCGCAACACGGTGACCGTCGCCCACCCGTCGGCGAGCAACGCGGCGTCGCTGTCCGGTTCGCTGAACGGATCGATCTCCTCGACCCCGATCTGCACATAGTCCTGGCCCTGGTCGATGATGTTCGTCTGCACCGCACCGAAGCTCGCCAACGGCGCGCGACGCAATCCGCGGACATCCTCCGGCGCTGCGTCAGGAACATTCAGATTGAGCACGGTGCCCGGCGTCGAGGCGAGCAACGCAGGGAGCAACGCAGCCGCGGCCTGCACAGCCCCGTCCCAGTTGCGGTTTTCCCCGATGCCGAGGGACACGGCCATCGCGCGGGTGTGGTGCGCGGCGGCGGTCAGCGCAGCTCCGACCGTGCCCGAGTGCAGGATCGCGTGACCGGTGTTCGGGCCGTTGTTGATCCCGGACAGCACCAGATCGGGTGGGTCACCGAACGCGCCGTTCACCGCGGTCAACGCGATGAACGCGGGGAGGGCCGCGACGGCATACGCCTCGTGGTCCTCCAACCCTTTGAGGGTCCGGCGCTCGACGACGACGCGGCCATTCTCCTCGCTGGAGATGATCGAGGCGCTCGCGCCGCTGGCCTCATTGCGAGGGGCCGCGACGACGACCGCGAAGCCTGCCTCGGCAGCCACCAGGGCGAGACGACGCAGTCCCTCGCTCTCGATGCCGTCGTCGTTGGTGATCAGGCAACGCAGGCGCCGCGTGCCTGAGTCGCCGTCAGCGATCATCGGATCGACGTTCGTCAGGTCGGAGAGCTCCGCGAGGGAGACCGCCTGGTTCTTCTCGGGCCGTTCGTCGGTCATCCTCGATCCTCCTGGCTGACGCGGCGCATCTCGAAGTGCTCGGCTAGATCGAGGATCTGGCGGCGATCGCCGTTGGCCAAGCCGCGGCGGGTGACGTTCAACGCCCCGGCGGCCGTGGCCAGCCGGAGCGTGGCCGCAGGGTCCATCCCGCGGGCGAGGCCGGCGGCGAGGCCGCCGGTCATGGAGTCACCTGCTCCGCGATGGTCGACGGCCTCGAGCCGTGGACCGTTCACCTCGACGATCTCGTCGCCCAGCAGCGCGACCGGGCCGTCCGCGGCCCGGGAGACCACGACGTCCCGGGCACCTTCCTTGCGCAGGCGGTGCATGCCCTCGATCACTTGATCGAGATCGGTGCCGTCCTCGGCGTAGCCGTCGTCCTGGAGCTCCTCGTGGCTGATTTTCAGGAGTCGCAGTCCGCCCTCGACCGCGGCACGTCGAGGCTCGCCGCTGAGGTCCGCGATCACCGGCCGGTCGGCGTTGGTGAGGTCGGCGGTCAGGCGGCGGTAGACGTCGGGGTCGAGGATCGGCGGGTCCCAGGGACCGGGTCCGGCGAGGACCGTGACTGTGCAGGACAGCGCAGCGGTGAGGGTGGCGCCGTAGAGGTCGTCGAGGTCGTGGCGGGACAGCGCGTCCGGAGGTTCGGTGGCTCGGGCCACGCGCTCCCCGTCGCGCCGGTCGTGGACGTAGGCGCCGTTGCTGCCGGCAACGTCGACGGCCACGAGCTCCGGCTCGCAGTCCTGCATGAGGTGGCGCACCACCGCGCCGGTCTCCCCGCCGAAGGGGCCGACCAGCACGGTGCGCAAGCCAAGGGCGGCAACCATCCGGGCGATCCAGAAGCCCTGCCCGCCGGGGTGCAGGTGGATCTCGTCATGGCCGTCCGGGCCTGCCTCGATCGTGATCGTGAGCAGGGGGTCAGGGGCGAACACGCACACGGAGGGTTCGGCAGCACTCATTCCGGTCCGCTACCCCAAGCGGCGAGCGCGGAACCGCTGGGTTCCGCGCCCGCCGTGGGAGGTGCCGGATCCGGCTAGACCGACACCTCGGCGAAGCTGACCTGGTCCCAACGAGCCGTGGTGGCCACCGGAAGGTGGCTCGGCTTCTCGTTACGGAACCTCTTGTCGTAGTCCATGTCGAGGGCGAAACCGATGTCGGCGTTGACCGAGGCCACATTCACCCCGACCACGTTCGCGGTGAGCGCGACGAGGTCGGCCGAGGTCAGCCCGCGGTACTTCTGGGCGACGGAGCCGTAGACCGTGAGTTTCGGCAGGGGAAGGTTGAGCCCGACGAGGCCATTGACCAGGCTGGTGCTCAGGCCTGCGGTGAGCAGCGGCAGCTGCACGCCGAATCGGCTGTAGGTCTGAATCGCCGCCTCGACCTTGACGGGCCGATTCACGCCGAGAGTGTTCAGCATGCTGGTCAGGCCCGCGCCAGTCGGCGCCGCCAGGACCGCCTTGAGGCTAGTGATAGTGGCCGGGAGAATTCCGTCGAGCGACAGGCAGCTTCCGATCGCCAGCACACATTGAACCGAGTTGTAGACCTCGACCGGCCCGATCGCGACGATGCCGAGCATGTCGTCGTTGCGGTCGGCGTAGACGAGGTCTTCCATGATCGTCACTGCGCCGGTGGTTCCGATGGTGGTCTTACCGTTCAGCTCGCCACTGACGTAGAGGTCTCCGGCGCGGCACCGCTGGGCCCCTGCGGACCCGAGCAGGCCGTTCAGTCCCAGTTGAAGGTCTCCGGAGTGCAGACCGAGTCCGGCGGCCGAGGCCAGCAGGCACTGGGTGTTCTGCAGCAGGGTTCCCGCACCAGTGGCCGCTGCATCCTTGACGTGGATGGCGCTCGGAATCGCGATGGGCGCCGGGTTGTACGGCAACATCGCCGCGAGGTCGTTGAGGAGCGGGAGGTTCGCGCTTGCGCTGAGGATGGAGCTGAGCGAAACGGTCGACGTGCCCCCCGGACAGAGGATGTTGAGCAAGGAGCAGGTGAGCCCCGTCAGGTTGATTCCGAGGATGTTCGCCAGGAGACCGCGATTTGTGGCGGTGACGTTGACTTGCACGTTCAGCGTGGCGTTGAGCAGGTTCGACGGCGGGGCCGTGCCCAGGCAACGCGTGGTGTCGGCCGGATTGGCGTACGAGGTCTGGGGGCTCCAGACACGCATCTTGCCGGAGTTCGCACCGTCGAGGAACTCGATGCGAGTGGGGCCGGTGTAGGTGCAACCGGTCGCGCTCAGCGCCGCGAGGGCGATGGAGTCCAACGGCGAGGTCGGCATCGTGAGGTCGTCAGCGTAGGTCGGGTTGCCCTGCTGGTAGTTCGGGCTTCCGCCGACCACGCAGTTCGCCGGGCTGGTAGCGCACGCGGGCGTTGCGGCGCTGATTAAGCTGCCGAAGGTCGGGTTCCCGGACGCGCTGAACACGTCGGAGGTGTGGACACGGCTGCCCTCGGTGCTGTCGCCGGCCCGCCAGCGCGGGATCCGACAGTTGGCCGGACGCACCAGGGCCGGGTTGGCGGTGTTCCACGACGGGTACTGACATCCCGCGGGCGCTCCACCGAGACCAAGGACGGTCGGGTACACGAACCCGTCGGCGGGGTCGGCAGCCTCGATCGCCGAGTAGTACAGGTAGTCCGTCAAAGACCGCTGACGTAGCGTCACTCGAACCGAGCGCACGTCGCCACGCGAGTATCCAGTGGACACGATGCTGTAGTCGCTGCCGCTGGACGTCACCGTGTACTTGAACTTCGGACAGTTCAACGGAAGGCTCCCGCCGGCGACCGTCGTGCACGTCGTGCCGGCACCGTCTGACGAGCCGGGAATGGGCTGCCAGTCGCTTGCCGCCGTGATTGCCGCAGCGATCTCCGCGGGGGTTCCCGCGTTGAGCTTCGACACGAATTGGTCGACGCCTGCCTGCGCCGCCTGGACGGAGGCATGGAAGCCCTGGGTGGAGCCGGCGCTCTTCATCGCCTGCAGCGAGTAGGCGCTGACTGCACCGACGGAGAGCAGCAACGCGGTGCCGAGCCCGATGACCGAGACCAGCGCGTAGCCTTCGTCGCCGCCGAGGCGGCGGTCGCGGAAGAGGGAAGCCATGCTCAACGCCCAATCACGGAGTTCGGCAGGAAGACGGTGGAGGTGACGCTGGTTCCGGCGTTGTCGCGTGCGCCCGCGGTCCGCAGGTCGACGCCCACGCAGGCCACGGATGTGGAGACCGCCGCAGGCTGCGGCGACGGCGGGGCTGCGAAGCTGGAGCAGCCGGACCCCGCGTAGGTGAACGGCGCGACGGGGACGGGCCAGGTGAGGCCGCGTACCAGCGTCCGAGAGACGCAATTCGTCGTGCACGTGCTGGTGGTCAGGGCCACCGGAGTGGCTGCCTGCTTCAGCTTCGCGACCAGGACCCCGGTGCCCGGCTTCTGCGGGTCCTGTTCGACGCTGTAGGTCGTGAGCCGTGCGCCGGCGGCGTCGCCGTGGTTGGCGTAGAAGGTGACGGACGTGGCCGTCGGTGCGTAGAGGGCGACGTCGCAGGCACCCGTGCACGAGGTGTTGAGCTGTTCCGGGCGGACGGCGATCCGCAGGCCTTTGCTGATCTCGTCCATGGCCACGCGCAGTTGGTCGACGTCGGCGAGCCGGTTGGTGGTTCCGTTGCCCTTGCGGATCATGTCGATCGAGAAGGTGGCCAGAAGTCCGGTCACGACACTGAAGATCACGATGCCGACCATGACCTCGATCAGACCCGCGCCGGTGTCGTTCCGCGCGATTCCCCGGCGCTTCATGACAGCACCGTGGTGTTGATGACGGCGGGACGAGTCGCGGAGAGACCTGGCCAGCGGACGCGCACCTCGACCCGCAGGAGCTCGCCGTTCGTGGCATTGAAGGGGCCCCCGACCGTGGTGCCGTCCTTGTTGAGCCACGTCACGTCGCGCACGACGGAGTACAGCTCGCCTTCGACGGGGGTGTCATAGGCCGCGTCGAGGTCGTCGGCGATCGTGGCGGGCGCGGAGCGGAAGACGGCGCGGGTCCGCTCGATCTCCTGGTCGGCCAGGTTCGCTGCGCGGACGCGCTCACGGTTGTCCGCCGAGGTGTTCATCGTCTTGATCAGGGAGCCGGCACCGGCCGTGGCGATCACGGCGAAGACGCCCAGCGACACCACGATCTCCATCAGGCTGAAGCCGTCGTCGCGACAGCGACGGTGGGATCGACGTTCGAGCGCGGGCACGGAACTCCTTATGGACCAGATAGAAACTCGTCGAGAGCTTCGGCTTCCGCCAGACCGTGCTTGAGCGATCCGAACCGGTTGTGACCGTTACTTGACGATGAGGGAGACACTCTTGGTGCCGCCGACGTCGGTGGCCACGACGTTCTCGGGAGTGCTGCTGTACACGGACTTCCCGACGGCGGTGAAGGTCCACGTGCCGGGCGCGAGCGACACGGTCGCAACGCCCAGCAGGTCGAGCGGAACGGTCACGCTCTCCGTCGGTGCGCACGGTCCGTTCCCGGACGGCGTCGCCTTGACCTGGCCGAGCGCCATCGGGGTCAGCAGCGGTACCAGCACCACGGTCCGCACATTGACCGTCAGCTTCACCTTCGTCGGGGCGGTCGGGCAGGAGCCCGCCGCCTCGGCGGTGGCCGAGACGGCCTTGGTCGAGGTGACGGCCACGGCGGGCCAGGTGGTGGCCGGGTTCGCGCCGTCGAGGGAAAGCCGCCACGCGCCGTAGCCCAGCTCGCCGCTGGCCACTCCGTCGACGACGTCCATGACGACCGTTTCCGCGGAGCAGGGGCCGAACGCCGGACGCATCGCGCGGACGGTGCCGTTCTGCACCGGCACGGTGCTCGAGCTGCCGGGGTAGACGGTGTTGACCTTCACGGTCGTGGGCGCGGTGAACGTCGGGCAGACCGGCGCAGGGGACGTGGGCGTCGACCCCGCCGAGCCGGCAGGCGCCGGAGTGCCGCCCGCGGGTGGGGTCACCCCCACAGGCGCTCCCGGCGTCACCGGGCCTCCGGGCGTCACGGGCAGGCCCGTCGTCGGCGAGAGGTCCGGGAGCTGGATGTCGGGAAGCTCGAAGGAATCGGGGATCTGGAAGCCGCCGCCGAGGGAGTCGGGGATCACGAGGCCCGGCATCTGCTCGGAGACGGGGATCTGTTCGACCATGCCGTCGTCCGCCCCAGTCGACTCGCCGGCCGTGTCCAACTGGGTCACCCCGGTTCCGCCGTCTCCGCCGGAGAGCTTGGTGACCACGAGCCCGCCGCCCGCGACGACGCCCGCCAGGACCGCCCCGGTCGCCACGGCCGCGGCGAACCCTGGCGGGATGCGCATCCCACCCTTCGTCGTCTTCGGCAAGGCTCTGGGACGCGGGGCAGGCACGAGTTCTCCGGGGATAGAAGGGATGTGCCGATTGCTTCGGCTTGTCCGGCACAACACTTGAGGCGGACACGCCGGGCCTCGGCGTGTCCGCCCCTGTGGGTTAGCTGACGGTCAGTCAGTCAGTGCGTCGACGACGCCGAGAAGCTTGATGGTCCTGGTGAGCACGATCTCGTCGGTGGTGCGGTCGACGGTGACGAACTCGCTGACCTTGCCACCGGGCGTGGTCATCGAGAACATCCAGTCGCCGTAGCCGATGGTCCCGGTGAACGAGCCGTCCGCGCCGGTGGTGAACGAGGACTCGGCCGGCACCTCGCAGCTGCCGTCGGGAACCCGGACGGCGGTCACCTTCGTGCCGGGCAGCGGCGCGGTCAGGCCGAGCAGGACCGCGTCCTCGGTGCGCGTGCGGACCACGACGGACTCGATCCCACCGCAGTCCCCGTTCAGCACCTGGGTGGGTGCGGCGACCCGCGCCTTGTCGACGGTGAGGTCGATCTTCTTGGTCGCGTCGTCAAGCTTGATGTCGAGGATCCAGTTCCCGTAGGGGAGCTTGCCCTCGAAGGCGTAGTCCTCGCCCATGAACAACGGGATCGAGGTCGAGCAGGCGTTGGAGCTCGCGGGCCGGGCCACGATCTTCGCCTCGGCGGCCTCGCTACGCACGGTGCCACCCTTGGCTCCGAGCGCATGCACGAGCGCGTCGACCTTCAGCGTCACCGCCCCCTTCTTCGCGCTGCACACGGCCTTCGGCTGCGCGGACTTCGCCACGTAGTCGGCCACGCGGTTCGCGCCGGCACCTTCACGGGGCGCGTTGTCCTCGGTTGCCTCGTCGGCAGCCGCCGCGTCCAGGTCGGCCGGGTCGTCGGTCTGCACCGGCGCCTGGGCGGTCACGGTCTCGACGAGCGCCTCCGGGTCGGAAGAGTTGCCCGACCCCTGGTAAATAACCGCGCCTACGCCCGCGACGGCGAGAACCGAGAGACCCGCCAATGCGCCGACCATCTCGACCGGGCTGAAGCCCCAGTCCCGCGTCTTGCGATGACGTGCTGTCCCGACCTCGTCGACCCGCTTGCTGCGCATCCGCATCTCCTCCGCTAAGTGGACGTACACAGAGATGTTCGGAATGCAGTTCGGCCCACTTGAGGCCGACAAATCGGGACAACGCATCTTCCCGCCACACAGGCAACCTGACTTGACATCAGAAACGGGATCTGGGCCGAGGAAACACCCGGACGCCGATGCAGATCCGTAACCACGCTCGGCAAAGGAATTCCGTCGCGACTCTCAAGCCCGCGTCATCTGCCGCCGACGTTCTCGTCAGTTCCGGGGCAGCACCCAGCCGCTGCCCAGCTCCACCCCCAGGGAGCAAGGAACCAAACCCCCACACCCCACGGAGCTCCAGCCATGCGCACTGCCCTGCAGAAGAAGCTCGGCCCGAAGGACAAGGGCTTCACCCTCATCGAGCTTCTCGTCGTCATCATCATCATCGGCATCTTGGCCGCCATCGCCATCCCGATCTTCCTGAACCAGCGCAAGAAGGCCACCGAGGCCTCGATGAAGTCCGACGCCCGCACCGTCGCCACCTCGATGGAGACCGCCTTCACCGACGTGCAGAACTACCCGGGCGACGCGGCCATCACCTTGACCGGCAACACGCTCGTGGTCGGTTCCGAGACCGTGAAGCTCTCGCCGAACAACGTCGCCGCCGTCCACGTCGCCGGCCAGACCTTCTGTGTCGCCGTCACGAACCCGTCGATCCCCGCCGTCCCCGGAGTTGCAGACGACCCCGATACTGCCGGCGTCGACGAAACCGTGCCCGCCAGCGGCTACGTCGTCTACAAGAGCGACGCCGGTGGCCTCCAGACCGGCGGCGACTGCAGCGCCTATGGCCTCAACCTCGCCTGACGAATCTCAAGTTCCAACCGTAGGGGCAGCTTCCCAAGGCTGCCCCTACGGGCATTGCCCCACCCAGCACCACCCGGTCCCCGCAGCCCGTTCGCTCCTGAGTTCAGCGATGTACACCTATCTCCACAAGAACCTCAACAACTTCCGCAAGGACACGGGCTTCACCCTCATCGGCTCCTAGACGTCGACATCATCATCGGCATCCTCGCCGCCATCGCCATCCCGATCTTCCTGTGCCAACGGAAGAAGGCGACCGAGGCCTCGATGAAGTCCAACGCCCGCACCGTCGCCACCTCGATGGAGACGGCCTTCACCGACGCCCATCTCTACCCGGCGTCCATCGCCATACCTCTCGACAACGAGCTCACCGTCTGCGCCGACAGCGTGAAGCTCTCGCCAAACAACGTCGCGTACGTGCACCCGGCGATCGACCACTTCTGCGTGGCGATCACGAACCCGTCGGTGACCGGCGGCGCCGTGGTCTATCAGTGTGACAACGGCGGCCTGCAGCCCGGCCTAACCGCTCTTGCCGGCGCCTGCCCCGACGCCACGTACGGAGCCGACGTCGTCTCGTAGCGCACCGGAGCGCTCCTGCGGACGCGTGCGCTCAAGCTTCTGAATCCAGGCCGGTTCTGAATCTCATAAATCTGATGCCTACTCAGAAGCTTTATAACTCGGACGATTTTCGCGATTACCAAGAAACTTGGAGGGCGACTCTAAAGCCAAACCCAACGCGAGCCGACGATCTAGTCAGTTCCCACGCAGGCCCCAGCTTCTTCTACCTCCCCCACAGGTAGCGAACCCACCCCACCCCACGGAGCCCCATCATGCGCACCGCCCTCCAGAAGAGGCTCGGCCCGAAGGACAAGGGTTTCACCCTCATCGAGCTCCTCGTCGTCATCATCATCATCGGCATCCTCGCCGCCATCGCCATCCCGATCTTCCTGAACCAGCGGAAGAAAGCCACCGAGGCCTCGATGAAGTCCGACGCCCGCACCGTCGCCACCTCGATGGAGACCGCCTACACCGACACCCAGCTCTACCCGAACGCCGCGGGCCTGGTCCTGGCCGGCAACTCGCTGACCGTCGGCACCGAGTCCGCGAAGCTCTCTCCGAACAACATCGCCGCGGTGCACGTGCTCGGCCAGACCTTCTGCGTGGCGATCACCAACCCGTCGGTCACCACCGCGGTCGTCTACAAGAGCGACGCGGGTGGCCTGCAGGCGTCCGGTAACTGCGCCGCCTACGGAGCCGACCTGGTTCCGTAAGACCATCGCTCCAGCACCGCTCTCCAGATCTCGGTCTGGAGAGCGGTGCTCTGCTTTTGCCATGCGCCAAGCCGGGTGGGCTCCATGGGTGATGAGCGGGCTGTGATCTGACCCGAACTCAGATTCGTTGAGCCGAGCCCTGACCAAGCCATTTTTGGCAAGGGACTTTGGTCCCGACCCTAAAGCGCAGCCCAATGGACGCCGACGTTCTAGTCAGTTCCCAGGCAGCCCCCCAGCCTCTTACCTCACCCCGCAGAGGTAGGCGAACTAGCACCCCTCACCCCACCCCCAGGAGTCATCTCATGCGCACGTTCCTCGAGAAGAAGCTCGGCCCTAAGGACAAGGGCTTCACGCTCATCGAGCTCCTCGTCGTCATCATCATCATCGGCATCCTCGCCGCGATCGCGATCCCGATCTTCCTGAACCAGCGGAAGAAGGCCACCGAGGCCTCGATGAAGTCCGACGCCCGCACCATCGCGACTTCGATGGAGACCGCGTACACCGACACTCAGCTGTACCCGAACGCCGCGGGCCTGGTCCTCGTCGGCAACTCGCTGACCGTCGGCACCGAGTCCGCGAAGCTGTCTCCGAACAACGTCGCCGCGGTGCACGTCGACGGCCAGTCCTTCTGCGTGGCCGTCACCAACCCGTCGGTCACCACCGCGGTCGTCTACAAGAGCGACGCGGGTGGTCTGCAGACCAGCGGCGACTGCAGCACCTATGGCGTCGACCTGGTCGCCGCCCCGTAAGTCCTTCGCTCCAGGCACCGCCCTCCGGTATCCCGGGGGGCGGTGCCTTCGTTTGGCTCTCTGGTGCCTCGGTCGGACAGTCGGCATAGAGGATCTTTACCGGCTTGGGGAATGGTCCTTTGCTTGCGCTTCCGAACCTCTCAGCGGCTAGTTCGCCGATTCCGCGAGGGAGCGTCAACCGCATGCAGGGACAGGTGCGCACCAGAGACCGCGGCTTCACGCTGATCGAGATTCTCGTCGTCGTCATCATCATCGGGATCCTCGCCGCGATCGCGATCCCGGTCTTCCTTAACCAGCGCAGCAAGGCGATCGAGGCGGGCCAGAAGTCCGACGCCCGATCCATGGCCGTGCAACTTGAGAGTGCGTTCACCGATGGCCAGGGCTACCCGACCGCCCTGCTGCTCGACGGGCGCGAGCCCGGCGGTGGCGGCCGGATCGTCTTCGCGGCCGATGATCCGGCCGACGTCAGGAGTTCGTGGCGCTGTCCCCGAACAATGCCGTTGCCGTCCACCTGGCCGACGACGCCCAGAGCTTCTGCGTCGTCGTCACCAACAGCGGCAGCCGAGCGCGTAGCCGTCTACAAGTCCGCAGGCGGCGGCCTGCAGCCCGTCGGGACCGCCGACTGCGGCGCCGACTTCGACGCCGACCAACCTCGTCAGTTGACCTCGCCCGGGTGGCCTGCCGAGGCTCAAGACCTCGCGTAGGACTCCGATTCATCTCACAGGTACGATTCCCACGACCTCCCGTCCACCGTCCGATCCCCGCAGGAGGTGCCGTGCTCCTCCTCGGCTCCAGTCCATGACCCGCACCCTGACTCATCGTCCCCGCTGATCGCGCTGCCGATCGTCGTGGCCTTCGACGCGGGCTCGATGGCCGTGATGAAGCTGGCCGCCTCCGACAACGCCGCGGAGGCCGGCCGCGCCGGCGTCTCGGCGATCGCCTTTGAGCGCCAGGCCTCGCCCCGACACGGCGCAGACCGCGTTCGACGCCGCGAAGTCCGTCACGGACTCGCACGGCGAGACGATCGACCCCACCAGCTTCCGCGTCCACTCCAACGGTTCGGTGACCCTCACCGTCAGCAAGTCCACCGACACCGTGCTGTTCAAGCACCTGCCTGGGCTGCGCGGTCTGACCAAGACTCAGAACACGCAAGACGGTGACCCGCTCCAACTGGTGAGGTGCCCGGCAGCTCGAGGTCCCGACCTCGCCGACGATCGCCGTCTTCCTTTGCGTCCGCACCTCGGCGCCGCCTGCGCCACCGGTCACTCCCGCCGACGCTCGCCGGTCCGAGCCGCGGCGGACGACCGTCAGGGTTGGTCCCCACGGAGGCCCGCGGCCGGCAGTGGGTCTCCCGATCGAGCCGGCGCCCAGCTCTGGCGGACCGCCTCGCCTACGCTCGTGGCGGACCTCGAGCAGCCGCACCGCGCCGGAGGCCAATTGACCCGACGAGCCGGGCTTGCCGTTCGCACCGCGGTAGTGACAGCACCGCCGCGCGAGGTCAGCCGAACGGTGGAAAGAAAGATCATCCGAACGTGGAACCGAATGGTCCGTTCGGTCCTCTAAGTGCTCGTCCGGGCGATTCGCCCCGGTTCGGGACCCCCACTGGAGAGACCCTTCGATGGCGAGAAACCTTCGGATCGCGAGCACCCTCACCGCGGCCGCTTCGGCCCTGGCCGCAGGCATCGTCCTGGCTCCGGCCGCCTCCGCGCAGACCGCGGAGAAGAACGTCGACCTGTCGGGCCTGTTCACCGACGAGGTGATCACCGGCTCGCTCGACCTCACCGGCGGCGTCGCCCGCCTGGTGGACGTCAACTCGATCGTCCAGACCGTCGACGACCTCGGCCGCTCGCTCGGCTCCCCCCGCACCGTCGCGTTGCGAGCCGGCACCGGCACGAGCGCCGCGCTCGGCAGCTACTCCTGCCTCCCCAAGTCCGCCGGCAACAAGGACTTCCACCAGTTCTCGCCGGTCGAGATCTTCCGGAACGACAAGAAGGGCAAGGTCCAGGCGCTGTTCCACACCTACCGCCAGGACAGGGCGCGCGAATGGTCGGCGGATCGACCACAAGCTCTCCACGCAGTACGAGATCTGCGGCGTGGGCGGCGTCGCCCCCGACGGCAGCCGCACCCGCCGGGCGGGAGTCGGCATCACCTTCGCCAACGAGGCTGTCACCCACAAGATCGGCCAGGCCTGGAAGTCCGAGTCGACTCCGGCCAACTACACCCTCGACATGGCCTTCAAGGCAGCGGCCAAGGGCGTGGAGATCGGTGGCGGCATCTCCCAGACCCCGACCCACAAGCTCCTCGGCTCGATCTCCACCCCGTTCAGCGCGCCTGTGGACACCTACGCCCGCAACGCCGCGAACGCCTGGTGGCAGGACAGCTGCATCAACTCCTGGCACCGCTGCCAGCGCTTCAACGGCAGCAAGGACTTCCACGGCGCCGTCGCCCACGGCCTCTACGAGTTCACACCTGCCCAAGCCGACGCCGCATTCTACCGGCTTCCGCTTCAGCACCTTCCGCTCGGCCTCCTGAGAGACTGCCGACCGTGACGATCACTCCGACGCCTCGCCGCTACAGCCGCGCTACCGCACTCGTCGTCCGGCCTCTCACCGGCTGCGGCAGCGAGCGGACCCGGCTGCTGCGGCGGCGCAGGCGACGCCCGTCGAGCGCGACCTGGCTAGCTACGACGCATTCGTGCTCGGCTAGCGCCGAAAACGACCCACTGTTCGCCGACGTCTACGGGATCCGCTTCGCACCGTTTGCGATCGAGCGAATCACCACCGACAAGCGCGTCTCGTCGCTCGGAGCTGACGAGAAGCACGTCATGGTCGCGGCTGCGGACCAGGACGTCGACCGGCTCGCTCAGGTGACCGGCGCTGGCGCACTGAACCCGGTGCCTGGACTCGGCCGGCCGTTCGCCTACACGCCGACGCTGCGGGATGGGGTCATGTACTTCGACGACGCCCAGGGCCAGAAGTCAAAGGGCGAGTACCGCTACTTCAGCTGGAACCTGCGCACCCAGAAGAAGACCCTGCTCTTCCAATCGGTAAAGAACCTCGGATCCGCTCAGCCCTTCGGGGACGGCCGCTTCCTCGTGAGCAGTGACGACAACGCGGACTGGATCAGCTCGCAATCCGCAGCAACTCCGGGAAGCTGACGGAGTTCCCCCTGAACGGCGAGATCTCGGACCAAGTCCCGGCAGTCGCTTCCTCGCCGCGACCATGGCCGGTGCCGAGGACAAGTTCGGCGACAAGCCGGAAGCGCTGGTCCTGGTCGATTCCGAAGACCGGCAAGACCACTCGCACCCCCGGCCTGCAGCTCATCTGCTGGAGCCCTGACGGCACGCGGCTGCTAGCCCGTCGCACCACCAGCCCGACCGACAGTCAGCTGGTCCTGCTCGACCCGGCCAAGCCGAGCGCGGCGGTGGACGTCGCCGACGTTCCCGGCCTGACGATCTACAGCGGCGCCTGGGTGCGCGGCGAAGTACCCGCCGCCGGCTGACCGGCCCGCCTGCACCTGACGCCCCGAGCGTCGCCCCATTGCTTCGCCATGCCCGCATCACCCCACACGCCATCCCACTCACCAAGACGAAGGACGACCATGCCCGAGCAGTCGAACACCCCGTACGGCACCGCGGCCCCCACCTGGAACCCCGGCTACCCGCCGCCGGCGGCCCGCACCTCGCCTCGGGCGGTGGTGGTGCTGGTCCTCGGGGTCGCGTCGCTGACCGTGTTCTGGGGCCTGGCGGGCATCGCGGCGCTGGTGATCGCACCGGGTGCCAAGCGGGAGATCGCCCGGTCGGGCGGCACCGTCGAGGGCGCGGGCCTGGTGCGGGCCGGGGTGATCTGCAGCTGGATCTCCATCGCCCTCACGATCCTGTTCGCCGCGGCGATCATCGGGCTGCTGTTCGCGGCCGGCGGCGGCAGCGGGGGCGTCGACACCTCCATCACCACGGTGCCGAACTTCGTTCCCTGACCCAGCCGCGAACCTGACGAGCGCTCACAACCCCCGGGTTGTGGGCGCTTCGTCGTTGCCGGCGCCGAACGGATGGGGGACATAGATCCAAAAGTACGACCTTGGTGTGGCCGAACGACCGCGGCGCGGACGCCGGCGCGGCCTCAGAGTTGACGTAGCGGAATCAGTCGCTCGAGGGCCTCATCCCGGCCTCGCGGCCGACCGATAACCCCATCGAGAACGCTTCACAACTCCACAGCGAACTCCGGCCAAGCACCTCTGCAGGCCAGCCGCCCATCGCATCGGATGGACGTCACGTCGCAGAGTCGCGCAGGCCGCACACGAGGGGAGCGCCCGCCGCCAGCACCGGCGGGCACCCACCCGGCATCACGGCTCTGGCGCTTCAACTTCGGGCGGGGTGTGGACGTATCGACGCACCGCGATAGGTCGACACACCACCCGAAGACGCGTCATCCACCCGCTGCCAGCCGAGTGCAGACACCAAAAACCGACATCGGCCCGGACGGAGAGCTTGCGCTCCCGCCGGGCCAATGCCGGGGGTCACCGTTGCCGGTGCCTTGTGGTGAACGGTGGTGTCGTACCGGTCACCGATCAGAGATTCGTAGCTGGAACTTCCCGGGCGCGCCGGGGGGGTTGCGAGCCCGGGAAGCGTCTGATTCCAGCGACGGTCTCTGAGCCTTGGGGGCGGCGCTGCCCGAAGGCAACGCCGCCCATCAGCGAACTAGCGCTGCGAGGTGATCTGGCGGCGACGGAGAGCCGCGCCACCGGCGACAAGCGCCAGACCGAAGGGCAGGAGAGCCAGGCCGGCCGCACCGGTGTGCGGGAGGGCGTTGGACTTCCAGCTGCGCTTGTGGTCGTTGTCGTTGTCGTGGTCGTGCTTCCACTTCTTCCACGACTTGTCGCGGTCGCTGTGGTGACGGTCGTTGACACGGCCACCGCCACGGACGACGTCGCCGCCGTTGCGGTTGCCGGCCTCGACGTCCACCGAGCAACGGGCAGAGCCGAGAACCGCGAGGCCGCAGACCGTGACCGGCACGTTGGCGTCGAGGTTGTTCAGCAGCTGCAGGCCGTTGAGCAGGCCCGAGTTGCGGCTGGTGGAGCTGTTGCCCTGGTCGCCACCGGAACCGGCGCGACCCGAGCCACGGCCACCGAGCAGGTCGCCGCCGTTGCCGTTGCCGGCCTCGGACTCGCAGTTGCCACGGCCGTCGGCCAGGAGCAGGCCCACGCCACAGAGGTTGACCGGGACGTTCAGCGAGACGTTGTTCAGAGCCTGAACACCGTTCAGCAGACCGTCGTTACGCGACGAGGTCACGTTGCCCTGGTCGCCACCGTTGCCGGCGCGGCCCGAGCGGGACGACGAACGGCTGGAGGAGTTGACGTCCCCACCGTTGTTGTCGCCGGCCTTGGCCTCGCACTTGCCACGGCCGGAGCCGAGGAGCGCGCCAACGCCACAGGCGTTGACCGGAACGTTCGCGGTCAGGTTGTTGCCAACCTGGGCGCCGTTCAGCAGGCCGTCGTTGCGGCTGGACTTGACGTCGCCCTGGTCCCCGCCGGAACCGGCGCGGCTTCCGCCGGACCCGTTCTTGCCGAGGTTGACGTCGCCACCGTTGCCGTTGCCGGTCTCGGACTCGCACTCGCCCTTGGCGGTTGCGAGCAGAGCGGCAACGCCACAGGCGTTGACCGGGATGTTCAGGCTGGCGCCATTGAGCACCTGGAGACCGTTGAGCAGGCCGTCGTTGCGGCCCGTCTCGGTGTCGGCGCTGGCAAGCGGTGCACCAAGAACGAGAGCGGCGCCCGCCGTAAGGAGCACGGCTCCCTTGACCTTCTTCGAGGCTCGCATCGAAGCCCCTCCTATTTCTTGTGTGGTCTGTCGGGTAGGTGTGTGGTTCGGCTTACGCTTCCGGCCCTGCCCCAGGCAGGTCCGCCACGGCTCCCCAAGCCATGGTGGTCAGACGTGTATCCACAGCGCTTCCGCTGCTTTGGCGAAGGGCGACACTTCCCTTGGCCACCACGTCTCCGGTCGGGGCAGGTGCCGTCGTCGACGAGTCGGTTGACCCGAAAGCGACGACACCGGGGGCTGCGCCGGTGAGGACACCGGCTGAAAGATGACCGCCCATCACACCGAGGGCGGGTTCACCGGAGGTTCGGACCGAGGTCCGACGAACCGGTGATACCGAGTCAGCGAACGCCTGGTGGCGTGCGACAGCTCGTCCCTGGTACTGACCGACCCGCAGCACTCGCGTCGGCTTGTCCTCATGCATGGCTCTACATTCGCGGCCGGCGGAGATCCTGTTACCCAACTTGTCTTGGGTTTGCCCAGGCTTTCCATTCCGAGCGCCACCGCACACTCGCTTCAGCCAGAAGGCCGATTGCTCGGACCCCTCATCCCTGGCCGTACCGCTACCGAAGTTCTCGGCAGCGACGATCGCATCCGCGCCCCCCGCGGGTTCCGCCTCGGTCGTGAGACCGGACGGTGCGACAAGAAGTGAGTGCTGGTGTTCCGTCACGTCAGACGTAACGAACCGCGCCGAAGAAAGGCACGTGATCGGACGCGGAAGAAGAAGCTCGAGGCTTCCCATCTTCCCCATCGTGCTCACGCTGTGTTCCTCCCCTTAGGCCCAACGATCTTCTGTTGGGCGTCCCACCGTCTCGAGGACCCTGTGTCGTCAGGGATGTAAGGGATCAACGAGACATGTGAGGCGAACGGTCTTGGGAAGCGTAGACCCGCACAGGCTGCCCACCGCCCATGGCGGAGAGATGACCATTCAAAGTCTGGGGAAACCCGGGGAGTGTGGATAACTGCCGGTGTACACGCAGAGTAACCGGCAAAGGGCCAGGTCAGGGCTCTGAAGATCGTTTTCGCGAGATCTTCTCGGTGATTACTGATCGTGCCGAGAAAGCCCCAAGAGAGCGGCTGAACTGGGACGGGCAGGGTCTTTCTACCCGCCGGTAGGCCCCTATTGACGACGCAGCGTCATATCAACGGGATGAGGCTGAACGAGGCCGCTAAATACGCATGACGTAGTTCGATCACGGGGTGCTAGGCAAAATCCGGCTGACCCAAAGTCACTTTGAGGCGGAACTCACGTGGCCCGGTTCGGGGTCGCACGGCCCGAAGCCGGGCCAATCCCGGCCTCGACGCCTGTCCGGCGCGGCACCGTCGCCCGAGTCCTGGGTGCCCACGGCGTCGGGAGTGAACAGCTGCGCGCACACCTCGCGGTAGAGCCAGTCGGGCTCCACGATGTGGTCGATCCGGGACAGCGCCTGGTCCTGGCCGGCTGATTCCATGATGAAAGAGCCGTAGCCGAAGATCCGGCCCGGCACCGTGCGCTCGTAGCGCATGTCGGTCACCTTGGCCAAGGGCATCATGTCCGCGTTGCGGTTGAGCAGGCCGTGCACCCACATCACACGCTTGTCGGTGACGACAAATCGGTCGGACCACCAGTTCAGGAGGTACCAGCCGAGGTACCAGACGCTCGCGGCCCAGGCGAGCCAGAGGACATCACGGGCCACCGCGGCCGAGGCCGGCAGGGCGATGTCGAGCACGATCGCGAGCACGAGGCCCCCGCCGCACACCGCGAGCGGGACCTTGAGCGCGAGCCAGTGCAGGCGCAGAGCGACGATGACGCGCTCGGCCGGGAGGAGGTACTTGGCGACGAGCCGGGAGCCCGCCGGGCGAGGAGCGCGCTGAGGTGCGACGACGCTCATCTGCCTGCTCCCCCGACGCCGTCCGGCGTCTAGAGCCGGTTGACGAAGGTGAAGAAGCCTTCCATCACATCGCTGGAGCCGGTGTTCACCTGGTCCCAGCCCTTGGAAACGGCCTCTGCGGATTGGGCGGGCTGCTGCGCCATGGCGTAGACAGCCAGGATCGCCGCCGGGATTGCCATCTTGCGATTCATGGTGAGCCCCTTCCCCGAAAACGCTGTACGTAGCCGTTCAGCTACCTAATGCGACTTTCGGATCCAGAGTAACCGGGCGATTACTCTCCGAACAACCTGGAGGGGGCCAAGGCCGCCCTAACGGGCTAACCGATTCGCTCAGGGCTCGCTTTGCCTTCGGGCGTGTCTCGGGGCCCGAACTCAGGTGTGAGCGCCCTCGAGGGCCCCGATGGCCGCAACGATGTCCTCGACCCGGGCCTTGGCGTCGCCGAAGAGCATCTGGGTGTTCTCCCGGAAGAACAGCGGATTCTGCACCCCGGCGTACCCGGTGGCCATGGAGCGCTTGAAGACGATGACGTGCTTCGCCTCCCACACGTGCAGGACCGGCATGCCCGCGATCGGGCTGGTGGGGTCCTCGGCCGCGGCCGGGTTCACGGTGTCGTTGGCGCCGATGACGAGCACGACCGAGGTGTCCGGGAAGTCCTCGTTGATCTCGTCCATCTCCAGAACGATGTCGTAGGGCACCTTCGCCTCGGCCAGCAGCACGTTCATGTGCCCCGGAAGTCGCCCGGCGACGGGGTGGATGCCGAACCGCACGTTCACCCCGGCCGCCCGCAGGCGCTTGGTCATCTCGGCGACCGCGTGCTGTGCCTGCGCCGTCGCCATGCCGTACCCGGGGGTGATGACCACCGAGCTGGCGTCGCGCAGCAGTTCCGCAACCCCGTCGGCGTTGATCTCGCGGTGCTCGCCGTACTCCTCGTCGCCCTTCGCGGCGCTCCCGCCCTCGACGCCGAAGCCGCCGGCGATGACGGAGATGAAGGACCGGTTCATCGCCTTGCACATGATGTAGGAGAGGTAAGCACCCGAGGAGCCGACCAGCGCACCAGTAGTAATGAGCAGGTTGTTGTTGAGCAGGAAGCCCGACGCCGCCGCCGCCCAGCCCGAGTAGCTGTTCAGCATCGAGACGACGACGGGCATGTCGCCGCCGCCGATCGAGGCGACGAGGTGCCAACCCAGCAGCAGCGACACCACGGTGACCGCGATCAGCAGCCCCAGGGTCGGCTCGGACACGAACACCACGGTCAGCACCGCGAACGCCACCAGCGCGCCCAGGTTGAGGAGATTGCGCCCCGGGAGCATCAGCGGCGCGGACTTGATGCGCGCGGACAGCTTGAGGAACGCGACGATCGAACCGGTGAGGGTGACCCCGCCGATGAAGACCCCGATGAACACCTCGGCGTCGTGGATGCGCAGCAACGAGTCGGTCAGCGGGTTCTCGAGGGGCCCGTCGTGCTGGTGGTACTCGTAGTAGCCGTTCCAGCCGACCAGCACCGCGG
The DNA here is from genome assembly GCA_963703165.1 of uncultured Actinomycetota bacterium. Lineage (GTDB taxonomy): Bacteria > Actinomycetota > Actinomycetes > Sporichthyales > Sporichthyaceae > JBQTKD01. The sequence goes on along the minus strand of OY969798.1, from coordinate 2,969,947 downwards.
CCAGGCCGACGAAGCTGTGCAGCAGCGCGATGAGCTCGGGCATCCCGGTCATCTGGACGACCTTGGCCCGCCACAGCCCGATCAGGCCGCCGACGACCACGGCGACGATCAGCAGGATCGCGCCGGTGGCGTCGATGTCCTCCACCGCGACCCCGATGACGGCCGCGAGCGCGACGGCCATCCCGGCGACGCCGTAGACGATGCCCTGGCGCGAGGTCTCGTGCTTGGACAGACCGGCGAGGGAGGCGATGAAGAGGAGGGCCGCGACGACATACGCGGCATTGGCTACGGATTCAGCGTCCACCGGGTCAGCCTCTCGAGAACATGCTGAGCATCCGTCGGGTCACTGCGAACCCGCCGAACACGTTGATGGACGCCAGCAGGATGGCCACGAAGGACAGGGCGCGCACCGTGTTGTCCTCGGACGGGATCTGCAGCAGGGCACCGACGACGATGATCCCGGAGATCGCGTTGGTGACCGACATCAGCGGGGTGTGCAGCGCGTGGTGCACCTTCCCGATGACGTAGTACCCGATCACGATCGACAGGGTCAGCACCGTGAAGTGCTCGGGCAGCGGCTGCGGGGCGAAGGCGGTGATCACGCCGAGAGCCAGCGCCGCGAGCCCGACGATGCTCAGCTTCACCGCCGCCGACATGGGCTTCTTCGGTGGTGGTGGCTCGGCGGCTGGTTTCACGGCGGCCGGGGCCGCGGAGACCTGGACCGGCGGCGGGGGCCACATGTTCTCCCCGTCGCGCACGACCGTGACGCCACGCTGGACGACGTCGTCCATGTCCAGGACGACCCGCCCGTCCTTCTCCGGGGTGAGCAGCTTCATCAGGTTGACCAGGTTCTGGCCGTAGAGCTGGGAGGCCTGCGCAGGCAACCGGCCGGGCAGGTCGGTGTAGCCGATGATCGTCACGCCGTTCTCGGTGACGACGACCTCGCCCTTCACCGAGCCCTCGACGTTGCCTCCCTGGATGGTGGCCATGTCCACGATCACGCTGCCGGGCTTCATCGACGCGACGTCGGCGGCGGTGAGCAGCTTCGGCGCCGGGCGGCCCGGGATCAGCGCGGTGGTGATGATGATGTCGACGTCGGCGGCCTGCTCGGAGTAGATCTCCGCGGCGCGCTTGTTGTACTCGTCGGTGGTGGCCGAGGCGTATCCGGTGCCGGACTGTTCCTGGACGACGTCGACCGCGAGGTACTCCCCGCCCAGCGACTTGACCTGGTCCGCGACCTCCGGACGCGGGTCGGTCGCCCGCACGATGGCCCCGAGACTGGACGCGGCGCCGATCGCCGCGAGTCCCGCGACGCCGGCGCCCGCGATGAGCACCTTTGCCGGAGGCACCTTCCCGGCGGCGGTCACCTGCCCGGTGAAGAAGCGCCCGAAGACGTGCGCGGCCTCGATCACCGCCCGGTACCCCGCGATGTTCGCCATCGAGGACAGCACGTCCAGGGACTGGGCGCGCGAGATGCGCGGCACCGCGTCCATCGCCAGGGCGGTGATCGGACGCGACGCCAGCTCCGTCACCCGCTCGGGTGCCAGGCCCGGGGAGAGCAGGCAGATCAGCGTGCCGCCGTCGCGGATGAGCGCGATCTCCTCGGAGGTCGGCGGGCCGACGGCGAAGACGATGTCGGCGTTCCAGGCGCTCTTGTGGTCGGTGAGCTCGGCTCCGACCTCTTCATAAGCGGTGTCGGGGAATCCTGCCGCCGCACCGGCACCGGCGGCCACGGCCACCCGGTACCCGAGGCCGATCAGTTGCTTCACCGTCGGCGGAGTCGCCGCGACGCGGGTCTCCCCACGTCCGGACTCGTCGACCACTCCGATACGGGCGCCGGCGGGCTGCGTCATCGGCTCTCCTGTCCACAAGATGTCCGATTGGCCTGCACGCTACCTGGGCACCGCCGGGTGGGTGAGACGGCGGTCACCCGCCACTCCGAACGTGCCGCGTGCGGGCCCGCGCGAGTGGGCAGAAGAACAGTAAGGAGGCGATGCCCGATCGACGGCGACAGCGAGGTGGCCGACGGCGAACCGGAGCCGACGCGTGCCCAACGGCGCGCGCGCCTGCTGCGGGAGCGGGCCGAGGCCCGGGAGTTGCTGGAGCGCGTCGCACCGCGCCGGGCCGCCTCCGCCCGCAGGCGCGCCCAGTGGCGCTGGAACACCTTCCGCCGCTGAGGCGCCTCACGGACCCCAACTCCTCACCCGACCGGCCCCGAATTGTGGCCTCAACGGCGCGGACGCAGGACTGCCCGCGACCGACTTGATCTGTCAGGATGCGGCTGAGCCCGCGGGCTGACGTCAGCGATCGGGAGGAGTGGCCAATGTCGGACGACATTGCGGCCGACTTCGCCGTGGTCGTGTACCGGGAGGACGACCGGTGGCTCGCCGACGCTCTCCCGTCCATCGTCGGCGAGGATCTCGACGAGCTGGTGGAAGCCGCGCGTCGGCAGGCCGGCGAGGGCGGGGCGATCGGACTCGTATCCATCGAGGACGACTTCTTCGTCGCCGTCCGGGTTCGCGGGCGCGACGTCGCCCTGCTGCTGTCCGACATCACCGCGGCCGGGGAGTCCCCCATCGCGGGCGAAGTGCTCGAAGCGCTCGATCTGCCGTTGCCTGGCCCGGAGGACGAGCGAGTTCAACCCGCGGGTGACCTGGGGATCTTTTCGGATCTAGGGTTGCCCGCAATGGAACTCGGCGCGCTGTGTGACGACGAGGACCTGTATCCGGACGAGATCCTGGGCAGCATCGCCGCCCGTCTGGGGTTCGCCGACCAGTACCGCCGGGCCGTAGAGGCCTTTGTCAGCTGACGGACCGTCATAAAGCGGCGGCCGGGACACACCGATCCGAACACGCACGAACACGGGAGCAGACGTGGGCTACTTCGCGGTGGTGCTCACCCGCCAGGACGATGGCTGGGACACCAATGACATCGAGCTGGACGTGGTCGACTCCATGACCGACCTCGCCGACGCGATGCGGGACATCGCTGACGAGGCCGACAGTGAGGGGCCGATCCTGCTGCTCCTCGAGCAGGAGGACGCCTGGTTCGCCGTCGTCCGCGTCGACTCCGACGACGACCCCCGGGTCTTCATCTCCGACCGCTCGGCGATCGAGATCTCCGCCTACGCGGAGATGTTGCTCGAGGCCGCGCTCGGTGACGTGGAGGCGGACCTCGACGATCTGGACTCCGACGAGGACTCCGAGGACGACGACGACGAGGACCGCGATCCCAAGGAGGACGACGGCCCCGTCGGCGACCTGGAGATCCTCGCCGACATCGGCACCAGCTCCGCGGCCCTGCTCGACCTGGTCTCCTCGGAGGGCGTGCTCCCGTCGGAGGCGCTGACCACGTTGGCCGAGCGTGCGGGTGCGGCCGGCGCCTTGGAAGCCGTCCGCTGACCTTGGCCAACGCCGCGGGCGACCGATGGGTGCCCGCGATGCGCGAGGCCCTGCTCTCAGCTGCGTCCGCGCCGGCCGGCGGTGACGTCCCGGTCGGCGCCGTCGTGCTCGACGCCGCGGGTGCGGTGATCGGGCGCGGCCACAACCGCCGAGAGCTCGACGCCGACCCGACCGCACACGCCGAGATCTTGGCGCTGCGCGAGGCCGCCAACGCGCGGGGCGAATGGCGTCTGTCCGACTGCACGCTGGTGGTGACCCTCGAGCCGTGCACCATGTGCGCCGGCGCGATCGGCCTGGCCAGGGTCTCCCGCCTGGTCTACGGAGCGGCCGACGCCAAGGCCGGAGCCGTCGAATCGCTCTGGGACGTGCTCCGCGACCGTCGCCTCAACCACCGCCCCGAGGTCATCGGCGGCGTCCTGGCGGACGAATGCGCCACCGTGCTCCGCGACTTCTTCAACGCCCACCGCCCCCCGCGCCCCTGACCCCGAGCGGCCGCCTCGTTGCTCAGTACTGACAGCAGCGGACATTTCGCGCCCGGAATGTCCGGGTTTGGGTGCGGCTGCGGTCAGTACTGAGCGCCCCGGAGGGCACTGGGAGGACGCAGGGCTGCCTCGTTCGTTCGGCTGATGTGTTCGTGAATCGGCGCACAAGGAGGCCGTCCGGACCGCAGACTGCCCCGAGAAGAGGATCCGAGCCAGGGACGACAGGGGAACGACATGCACAGCGGGACGACGACTCGACGGCTGCTGCCGGAGCTCGTCCTGGTGCTGGTGACCGCCGCGATCGTCGCGCTCCTGCTGACGCGCGTCGGCGGGAAGAAGGCCGCGGACACCGAGTCGGTGGCCTGGCACTCCGGGCAGGAGTCCTCCTGCGCCGCCGCCGCGCCCGAGCTGGCCGAGGCCGGTCGGCAGGCCCGGGAGAACTCGGCCGCGGTCGCCCGGATCAACGGCGTCCCGGATGCCGCGCTGGTCAACACCCTGGTCGCCGGCGCAGGCCGCATGGCCGAGAAGATCCGGGCGTTCTCCATCGAGTTCCGCAGCCACAAGGTCCCGGCTCAGGGGATCAACCTCGAGCAGGTCGACCAGGTGGCCTTCAGCGCCAACGCCCTGGCCACCATCTGGGACAGCCTCGGCGCCGACTACGCCGACCTCGAGACCCAGCCGGGCTCGGCCACCACGCAGCGGATCGCCGACTGGACCCTGCGCGCGGACGACGCCGCGAAGCAGCTGTCCGCGGCGCTCTCCGCGCTCGAGTTGCGCACCTGCACCCCGCTCGCGCAGTCAATGTCGCCTCAGGCCTGACCGGAAACGAGAACGGCCTCGCCGCCGCTCGGCGAAGCCGCTCCGCGACGCGGAGCGTCGCCGTGAAAAACCGGCCGCCCCGGTCGCGCGCTCCGCGGACACAGGCCGGCCGAGGGCCCGGCGAAGCCGGTCGCGACGCGGAGCGTCGCAATGTGAAACCGGCCGACCCGGTTCGCGCACTCCGCGGACACAGGCCGGCCGAGGGCCCGGCGAAGCCGGTCGCGACGCGGAGCGTCGCAATGTGAAACCGGCCGACCCGGTTCGCGCACTCCGCGAACACAGGCCGGCCGAGGGCCCGGCGAAGCCGGTCGCGACGCGGAGCGTCGCAATGTGAAACCGGCCGACCCGGTTCGCGCACTCCGCGAACACAGGCCGGCCGAGGGCGGTGGCGGAGGGATTTGAACCCTCGGATGCTTGCACATCACGCGCTTTCGAGGCGCGCTCCTTCGGCCGCTCGGACACGCCACCGCCGAGGACGATAGCAAGTCCGCAGGCCCGGCACGACGCGGATCAGCCGACGAGCGGGGCAGCCCAGGCTCAGGAGACGACGTGCACCTGGACGAGCAGGTCGCCGAAGCCGTCGGGGGCCGGGGCGTTGGGGCGCGGGAGGCGGAAGATGCGTCCGGTGCCCGTGCCCGGCGGGATCCGCATCCGTACGTCGGCGCCGGGCGCCGGGACAGAGATCATGGCGCCGTGCTCGGCCTCGGTCGCGCGGATGGAGATGACGAGCACCAAGTCCTGGCCCTGACGCTCGAAGCGTGCGGCGAGCGGTTTGAGGGCAGGCTCGTAGCTCTGCGCGAACGTTCCCGGAGCGGCGCCCGCCTCACGCGGACCTGTGCTCCAACGGTCTCGTTCCAACCAGGTGATCGCTGTCATATTGCACCCCTCCAGGCATTTTCGATAGTGACGGTTACTCGCCAGAAAGGGAACCGGCTCACAAGCGAAGATCGGGGAAATCCCGGATCACCAGTAGATTTCCTACCCCGCACGGCGGCTCTCACCCGGCGCGCCGAGGAACAGCCCCTGAACAGCGGGCGTGTCGTGGCGTGTCGCCCTTCAAGACTTGCTGCGCAAGGCTTCTGAGCGCCCCTCGCACACGCGAAGAGCCCCGAGGCACAGGGCCTCGGGGCTCGTCGTCCGGGAAGCGGGGGGGTGCTCACCGGCCCTGCATCGTCGCCGCCGCCGTCTCGGGGGTGGGGGTGGACGGCGGTGGCGACGACACACTCAGGGTTGCGCCGGCCCGGGTTCGGCCGGTGCGGGGTCCTCGGGTGCCTTTTCCTTCGGCTCCTCGGACTTGGGTTCGTCGGACTTGGGCTCGTCGGCGGGCTTCGGGTCTGCCGCGGGCTTCTTCGGCTCCTCAGCCTTCTTGCCCTCGACGGTCACCGACTCCGTGGACTTGTTGCCGGCGACGTCGGTCTGACTGACCGTCACCTTGGAGCCCTCGGGTGCCTCGACCTCACTGGCAAACTTGCCGGAGGACGAGGGCTTGACGGTGTCCGACTCGGACCCGGCCACGACCTTCAGCTCGTCCCGGTCGCCGGACGCGGTGCCGGCGGTTCCGGTGACCCGCAGCTCGTCGCCGGAGGCGTCGATGCTGACGGTGAGCTTGGGCGCGGTGAGGTCGATGGTGATGGTGCGGTCCACGGAGTGCCTCGACTCGTCGCCGTCGTAACGCGTGACGGCGGTGATCTCGTGCGCACCCTCGGCCAGGCGAACCTCGATGGCGTACTTGCCCTCGTCGTTCGACGTGCCGCGACCGATCTCCACACCCTCCGCGAACAGCACGACCGTGCTCCTCGCGATGGCGGTCCCGAGCAGCGTCACCTCGGTGATGTTGGTGATGCCGTCGGAGCTGGAGATGCCCAGGTCGTCCTTGATCGTGAGCAGCGGCGTCGTCGCGGCCAGGCTCAGCCCGAGGAAGCCACCCCCTCCGGAACCGCCGCCGCAGTTGGCGACGGAGTCGAAGAAGTGCTCGAAGGTGCAGACCGTCGGCGCCGAGGTCCAGTTACCGGCGAAGGAACGGATGTGGAAGGTCTGCTTCCCGAAGTACAGGTCGAGCAGACCCGGGGTGCAGGTGCCGTCCTCGTCGTTGATCTCGCAGACCCGGTTCTCGTTCGCGGTCCGGACCTTGTAACCCTCCGGCTCGAAGCCGGGCGGCGGGTCGTTGACGGTGAAGAACACCTGCCCGGTCAGCAGGCGGGTGGCCTTGACCGTGGGCGGGTTGAGCAGCGCGGCCTTGGCGTAGCCATTGGGGTTGTCGCCGGTGACGGCGAAGAACGCCATTGCCGGTCCGGCCAACGCGACCGTGCCGAGAGCGAAGACGCCGAGTGCGAGTGCAGGCTTGGACGGTCGCATCAGAAGCTCCGTCCGGTCAGCACCACGGGGATGGTGAAGGTGGCGCCCTGACAACTGTTGGGCGCCGAGGGCGAGATGGTGACGACGTTGTTGATCGTCCGGGTGATCGCCGTCGAGTTCACGACGTAGTTCAGCCCGGTGATCGGCGCCATCGAGATCACCGTTCCGTCACAGGCGCCCACGGCACCGGCGACGACGACAGGGCGGGTTGAATCCTTGGCGATCCCGGTGATCCGGAAGCGGTGGCCGCCCGGGTCCGGGTTGATCGTGATCGTGAGCGCACCCTTCGGGCCGCCTGCGTAGAGCAACCGACCGGCGGGGATGACCGCCGAGGTGGACGCGATGATGCCGTCGTCGATGGTTGCGGTGGTGACGGCCGAGCCCTCGCTGTTCATCCAGGCGAAGGCTCCGCCTGCGGCTGCGATCGTTCCGGCCGCCAGCCCGATGGTCATCGGGACGACGTACCAGGCGAGTCGGCCGCGGTGGCGGCCGTTGTTGGTTCGACGCATCACTGCTCAGCCCCCCTGCGGCGACGCGCGACGCCGATCCCGGCGATGCCGGCAGCCAGCAGGCCGAGGCCCGTGACCGTCATCGACCCCTGCAGGCCTGAGGCACCGGTACCGGGCAGGCCACTGTGGCCGCCCGAGACCTCGGGGTCGTCGTCATCGTGGTCGTGGTCGCGGTCGTGATCGTGGTCATGACCGTCGTGGTCGTGGTCGTGGTCGTCGTCGTCCCAGTCGTCGTCGCCGTCCCAGCCGCCGCCGCCCGGGACCTCGCGGTCCGGGCCGATGGCTCGACCGCTGTAGGTCAACGCCACCGAGGCACCCTGGCACTCGTCCTGGGCCACACCGGTCTCGAGCATCCGCACGGCCGGCAACTGAGCGACCGTCAGACCGAGCTCGGACAGGGCCACGTCGCCCCGCGCCGGGATGATGAACCGACCCGCCGGAAGCTCGATCTGGTCGATCGCGAAGTTGGACAGCGCGCACGTCGCCGGCGTCACGGCGGTCAGGTCGACCGCCAGGGTCAGCAGCCGCAGCGGGCGCCGGTTCGGGTTGGTCAGCGTCAGGTCGATGGTGCCCGCGACGCCGCCCGGATAGAGCACGGCATTCGGAGCGCCGCTGATGGTGAACGGGTCGTGTGCAGGTGCGGCCGAGGCAGGCGTTCCGGTGAATCCGGCGATCGCCAGTGCTCCGCCCGTGGCCGTGCACACCGTGGCGAGCCGCAGCCCGCGACGTGATCTGTGGTTCATCGGCAGGTCCTCCCCCCCTGGCCGGGTCCGGTGGTGAGGCGCGGGTGGGTCGCGCCTCACCACCGGACGGGTGACCTAGTTGGCGACGAGCTTGACCTGCGGCGAGACGCCCTGGCAGTCGTTCTGGTTGGTGCCGGAGTCGATCATGTGGATCGTGACGACACCGTCGTTCGAGTCGCCCGCGGAGACGGGGCCGGCCGGCTCGCCGCTCGGGGTCGCGGTGAACCAGGCGGTGAGGCAGCCACCGGCGGAGGTGTTGCCCGCGGTGAGGACGTTGCCGGCGCCGTCGTCGACGATGGACGCGGTGACGAGGGACAGGTACGAGGAGCCGGGGCCCGCGTAACCGATCGAGTACGGACGGGTCTGGTCGGTGGACGCCTCGCCCGGGAACATCGGGCCGCCGGACAGCGCACCGAAGGTGACGGTGAACGGCGAGGTGGTGCCGACGGTGGCGGTGTCCTGGCCCTCGCCGGTGGAGCTGAAGTACGCCTGGGCAGCGCCGGCGCCGAGGGCGACGACCGCGGTGGCGGCGATGGCGACGGTGATCTTCTTCTTGGAGATGCGCATGGTTGGGTTCTCCCCCTGTAGCGATTGGTGGGCGCGAAAGAACCTGCGATTCGGCCTCACTCGGAGCGCGAGTTTCCCCGCCGAATCGGGTTTCCCTTTCGCCGACCCGTTTCTCCGCGGGCCGATGTGTCAAATAGTGCGAGGGGGAATGACAACTGTCAGGGGAAAATCGATAGAAGAGTCATTGTCCGAATCGTGCTGATCAACTCGCCCAGCGGATAGTGAACTTCCCGCCCGGACGGGAACCGCCGGCCCGAGGCCGACGTCAAAGTTCGCCCCTGCAGCCGGGGCGGTTTGAGCAGGAAGAACGCCGGTAGCGCCCGGTTGGGCATCGACCGAACGGACGACCCACGACCCCGACGTCCGGACGAGGGCCGGCACACCGGCTACGCGGCCGGCGGCGGATTGATCAAACGGACCGCAACTTTCCTGTGGCTTTACCGAACAAGATCATTGGCTTACTCCGAGATATTCCAGCTGCGCCGCGACGGACCATTCCGCCGCCCACCATAAAGTCGGGTCGACGTCGGCATAAACGGTCTCGACAACGGCCCGTGGTGTGCGCATTCCGGCGGCGACCGCGGCGCGTACTTGTTCCAGTCGCTGCTCGCGGTGCTGGAGGTACCACGCGATGGAAGCCCGGGCGTCGGGCAGCACCGGGCCGTGCCCGGGGTAGATCGTGTCGACGTCCTCGCGTGTCATGTCCGCGAGGCGGTGCAGCGAGTCGAGGTAGTCGGCCAGGCGTCCGTCGGGGTGCGCGACGACGGTGCTGCCGCGGCCCAGGACGGTGTCGCCGGTGAGTACCGCGCGATCGGCGGGGAGCCAGAAGCAGACACAGTCGTCGGTGTGCCCGGGCGTGGCCATCACCCGCAGGTCCAGCCCGGCGACCGCGAGCCTCTCCCCCTCGGCCAGGCCCGCCGTGGTGCCGTGGCGGAAGGCCGGGTCGACGGCGCGTACGGGCGCCTGGGCCATCGCCCCGAAACGCGCGGCGCCTTCGACGTGGTCAGGGTGACGGTGCGTCAGCAGCACCATCGCGACCTCACGGTCGCCCGCCGTAGCCGCGGCCAGGAGCGCGTCGAGGTGGGCGGTGTCGTCCGGGCCCGGGTCGATGACGACGACCGCGGAGGAGCCGGGTTCGGCAAGTACCCAGGAGTTCGTGCCGTCCAGCGTCATCGGGCTCGGGTTGGGCGCGAGCACGCACGTGGCGCGAGGGGTGATCGCACCCCCGTGCCACGGAACCGGCTCGGTCACTGCCCGTCCTCCGGCGCCGCGGCATCACCCGGCATGACGACGGTGACGTGCTCCCCGTCGAGAACGACCTGGGGTTCGATCGGGCGGATGACGCGGTCCGCCGCAGCGGCCAGGGCAGCGGCGGCGTCGGGGAAATCGATCAGTTCGCCGAGGGTGATCAGCGTCGGCGGCATCATCCGCAGGTTCCCGGAGCGCCACCGCTCCACCGCGTCCGCGGGGCGGATCCACTCGACCTGGTCCGCCTCCTCACCGAACTCGCGCGTCCGCTGACCGGCGGGCATCACGGCGAGGAAGAAGCGGGTGTCGAAACGCTTCGGCTCCACGTACGGGGTGATCCAGTGCGCCCAGGGGCGCAGCAGGTCGGCGCGCACGCACAGTCCGCGGCGTGACAGGAAGTCGACGAAGCTCAGCCCCTGGTCGATCAGCGCGCGGCGGTCGTCCTCCCAGTCGGCGCCGCTGGTGTCGGCCACGACGCTGTTCGCGTCGGGGCCGGCGAGCAGGACCCCGGACTCCTCGAAGGTCTCCCGCACCGCGGCGCACACCAACGCACGGGCCAGGTCCTCCGGAGCGGCGAAGGCCTGCGCCCAGAACTGCGCCGGCGGACCGACCCAGTCCACGGAGGCGTGCGCGTCACGCTCGTCGACCGAGCCGCCCGGGAACACGTACATCCCGGAGGCGAACTCCATCGTCTTCTGCCGGCGCAGCGTGTAGACCTCGAGCCCGCCGGGGCGATCGCGCAACAGCGCAACGGTGGCGGCGTCCCGGGCCGGGATCGCCTCGATCTCACCGGCGAGCACCGCGCGAGCCCGCACCGCCATCTTTTCGGGGAGACGGCGGCGCGCAGCGATGAGATCGTCCAACGGCTCCGGGACGACACTCATGCGCTGATCCCTCCTGGCTTACTGGACCTCGGCGAGGATGTCGATCTCGACCGGGGCGTCGAGCGGGAGGCTGGCAACGCCGATCGCGACGCGAGCGTGCTTGCCCGCCTCACCCAGGATCTGGCCGAGGAATTCGCTGGCACCGTTGATGACCTTGGGGTGCGTGACGAACTCCGGCGGGCACGACACGTAGCCGACCACCTTGACGATGCGCACGATGTTGTCGATGCCGCCGGCGACGTCCGCGATCGCCGCGAGCCCGTTGAGGGCCGCGATGCGCGCGAGGTCGTAGGCCTCCTCGACGGTGACGTCGACGCCGACCTTCCCGGCCTTCGGCAACACGCCGTCGACGGTGGGCAGCTGCCCCGAGCAGTAGACGAGGTTGCCGCTGCGCACGGCCGGTACGTACGCGGCCAGCGGCGTCGCGACCTCGGGCAGCTTCAGGCCCAGCTCCGTCAGACGGTCGTCACGCACACTCACGCAACCACTCGCTTCAGGTAGGCCACCAGCTGCTCGGGGTTGGGACCGGGGATGACGGTCACCAGCTCCCATCCGTCCGACCCCCAGGTGTCGAGGATCTGCTTCGTGGCGTGGGTCAACAGGGGAACCGTCGCGTACTCGAACTTCTGCATGCCCGCGAGCCTATGAGAACCCTCTCCAGCTCGAGTCGGAGCGTCCGACGAAGCGGGGCCCACCGGACGCCAGATGTCGGACGCAACGAGGTTCCACGCACGGCTGAGCCCGAACGTCCGACGTCGCGGAGCCCACCGGACGCCAGGTGTCGGACGCAACGGGATTCGGTCTGGCTACGCTGCAGTAATGCCTGCCGCCTCCGATTCGCCCTGGTCAGGGGTCGAACTGCACGTCGTGACCGGCAAGGGCGGCACGGGGAAGACGACGGTCGCGGCCGCACTCGCGATGGCGCTGGCCGCGCGGGGCAAGCGGAGCCTGCTCGTCGAGGTCGAGGGCCGGGGCGGGATCGCGCAGCTGTTCGACACCCCGCCGCTGCCGTACGAGGAGCGCCGGATCGCCGTCGCGCCCGAGGGCGGTGAGGTCTACGCGCTGCCGATCGACGCCGAGGAAGCGTTGCTCGAGTACCTCGAGATGTTCTACAAGCTCGGCCGCGCCGGCCGGGCGCTGCGCAAGCTCGGGTTCATCGACTTCGTGACCACGATCGCCCCCGGGCTGCGCGACGTGCTGCTGACCGGCAAGGCCTACGAGGCCGTCGGGCCCCGCCGCGGTAACCGCCCGACCTACGACGCCGTCGTCATGGACGCACCGCCGACCGGACGTATCGCGCAGTTCCTCAACATCAACTCCGAGGTCTCCGGCCTGGCCAAGGGCGGCCCGGTGCACAAGCAGGCCGAGTCGATCATGCGGCTGCTGCGCTCCCCCCGGACCGCGGTCCACTTCGTGACGGTGCTCGAGGAGATGCCGGTGCAGGAGACCCTCGACGGCATCAAGGAGATCGACGCGATCGGCCTGCCCGTGGGGTCGGTGATCGTGAACATGGTCCGCCGGACAATGCTCGGCGAGGCGGACCTGGCCGCCGCCGAGAAGGGCGCGCTGGATCGCCTCGCGATCACCGCCGCGCTGAAGGACGTCAAACTCCCCGCCGACGACACGGTCCTCGACGGCCTGTTGACCGAGGCCGCCGAGCACGCGGTGCGGGTCGGGATGCAGTCCCGCGAACGCGACGACCTGCTCGCGACCGGTCGCCCGGTCTACGAGATCCCGGCCCTGCCCCACGGCATCGACCTCAGCGGGCTCTACCGCCTCGCCGACGAACTGCGCGAGCAGGGAGTCGGCCGATGACCCGCCCCCTGACCCCGTGCGTCCGACGATGCGGAGCCCACCGGACGCTCAACGTCGGACGCAACGGCTTCCGGGGGGCAACGGCATGAGCCTGCTCGGCAACGGCCCCACCGAGCCCATCGACATCGACGGGCTGCTCGACGACAAGCGTGTGCGGATCGTCGTGTGCTGCGGCTCGGGCGGCGTCGGCAAGACGACCACCGCGGCGGCACTGGCGATCCGGGCTGCCGAGCGTGGGCGGGACGTCGTCGTCCTGACGATCGATCCGGCCCGGCGGCTGGCGCAGTCCATGGGACTGCAGGAGTTGGACAACACCCCTCGGCCGGTGGTCGGCGTCGACGAGACGGCCGGCGGATCGCTGCAGGCGATGATGCTGGACATGAAGCGCACCTTCGACGAGATCGTCGAGGCGCACTCCGAGCCCGGCCGGGCCGAGGCGATCCTGGCCAACCCGTTCTACCAATCGCTGTCCTCCTCCATGGCCGGTACGCAGGAGTACATGGCCATGGAGAAGCTCGGCCAGCTCCGCAAGACCGGCCAGTGGGACCTGATCGTCGTCGACACCCCGCCGAGCCGATCCGCGCTGGACTTCCTCGACGCCCCCAAGCGCCTCGGGTCCTTCCTGGACGGGCGGGTCATCAAGATCCTCGCCGCCCCCGCGAAGGCCGGCGGCAAGGCGTACCTGAAGGTCGTCAGCGTCGGGTTCAACGTCGTCGCGGGCGTCGTCACGAAAGTCCTCGGCGCCCAGCTGCTCAAGGACGTCTCCGCCTTCATCGCGGCCCTGGACACCATGTTCGGCGGGTTCCGCGAGCGGGCCGACGCGACGTACAAGCTGCTGAAGGACCCCGAGACCCGGTTCCTGGTGGTCGCCGCCCCGGAGCGCGACGCCCTACGGGAGGCGTCGTACTTCGTCGAACGGCTCTCCGCGGAGAGGATGCCGCTGGCCGGGCTGGTCCTGAACAAGGTGCACCGCTCGGGTGCCGCCGCACTGTCCGCCGAGCGGTCGGTGTCCGGAGCCGAGGACCTCGACGCCCGGAAGGACTCCCCGGATGGGGGTCTGACCGCCACCCTCTTGCGGCTGCACGCGGACCGGATGCACGTCATGTCCCGCGAGGAGAGCCTGACCGAGAGCTTCACCTCGGCCCATCCGTCGGTCCGGGTCACCGAGGTCGGCGCCCAGGCGGCCGACGTCCACGACCTCGACGGCCTCCGCACCATCGGCGCTGAGCTCGCCGCCCGCCGCTGACACTCGTGCGGAACTCATAACGGGCCGCATGACTTTTGGCATGCCCGGTTATGAAAGACACACGATCTCAATTTCCGTCGGGTGCTCGACCCCCCGTACGGAAATTGCACTCTCCGGGAGAATTCACGGGCGAAATGTCCGATTGGCCGCAATCGCGCGTACGAGAATTGCACTCTCGGGGAAATTCGACCGGGAGTCGGGCCGGGCGCGAGTCGGCGTGGGCGGGGCGAAAACTGCGACGCGCCCCGGACCGGCGGGGTCGGGGGCGCGTCGAAAGCTTGCTGGAACTACATCGCCTCGGGCAGCGCCTTGTGGTGGGCCGTGATGGCCTCGTCACGGGCGGACTCGAGCAGTCCACGCCAGGAGCTGACGTTCGGGCGGCGGCGGAGCAGCGCACGGCGCTCACGCTCGGTCATGCCGCCCCAGACGCCGAACTCGACGTGGTGGTCGAGTGCATCGGCAAGACATTCAGTGCGAACCGGACACCCCATGCAGACCGTCTTCGCACGGTTCTGCGCAGCGCCCTGCACGAACAGCTCGTCCGGTGCAGACTTCCGGCAGCGAGCTCGGGTTGCCCAATCGTTGTCCCACATGGTTGACGCGCCCTCTCCCCAAGACCCCGACGACCCGGACGGGCCCGGGTCGCATGCGCCGAACGCGACCGGTCGGCGGACCGGTCAGAGGCCATTGATTCCCTACCGATACGCAAGAAGCGGTCGATTGGGTTCACGTGCCACTTTGTTCGTGCGGCTTGGACGCACCCCGTCCCAGGCTGGTTCCCTCGGTTCAGCTGCCGTCGCCGCCGTTCCGCGATTAACATGGCCCAGCCCCGGCAGGGCTGTGATCCACCTTCCGCCATGTGGGCGAGCCCAATTCCGGGCATAACGCACACCAAGACCCTGAGGTCTCGGGATAGTCATGGTCACCGTTGCGTGAAGGCCCCCGATTCGGGCACCACGACCCCTACTCTTTCTGTCTATGAAGAGACCGTGGGGGCGGGGAAGTTCCGGGGACGAAGCGCCGCAGGTGATCACGCCGGCGCTTGGTACGTGGGGACCGCCGAAGGAATCGCGCAAGTTCGGATACGTCGGCGGGTTCGTCGGCGCCTGTGTCGTGTCCGGGGCTCTGGTTGCCGGCATCGCGCTGCCGCTCGTCGGCACCACCGCGGTCGCTGCCAAGGCCCTGGCCGACGACTTCCAGGCCCTTCCCTCGGACATTCAGACCAAGCCGCCGGCGCAGGCCTCCGTGCTGCTGGCCTCCGACGGCACGCAGATCGCTCGGTTCTACGACGAGAACCGCGTCAACGTGCGTCTCGACCAGATCGCGCCGGTCATGAAGCAGGCCCTCCTCGCGATCGAGGACAACCGCTTCTACGAGCACGGCGGCGTGGACCCGAAGGGCACCCTGCGTGCGCTGGTGAACAACCAGAGCGGCGACGGCGGCCAGCAGGGTGGTTCGACGCTGACGCAGCAGTACGTCAAGAACCTGCTGATCCAGCTCTCCGACGGCGACCCGGACAAGATCGCCAAGGCTCGTGAGCGGACGATCAAGCGCAAGGTCCAGGAGCTGAAGTACGCCCTGGAGATCGAGAAGCGCATGACCAAGGACCAGATCCTCGAGAACTACCTGAACATCGCCTACTTCGGTTCGGGTGCGTACGGCGTCGAGGCCGCGGCCCGTCGGTACTTCTCCAAGAGCGCGAACAACCTGACGCTCACCGAGGCCTCGATGCTCGCGGGCACCGTGCAGAGCCCCGGCAAATGGGACGCCACGCGCAACCCGGAGGACGCGAAGATCCGTCGCGACACCGTGCTGAGCAAGATGCGCGACTACGGCTTCATCACCGAGGAGCAGATGCTCAAGGCCAAGTCCGAGGACCTCGGTCTTCGCGTCTCGCCGAGCTACTCCGGCTGCACCGCGTCCGAGGTGCCGTTCTTCTGCGACTACATCACCCGCGTCATCCTCAACGACGCGGTGTTCGGCGAGACCGAGCAGGACCGCTCCGACATGCTCTCCCGCGGTGGTCTGACCATCCGCACCACGCTGAACCTCAAGGCCCAGCGTGCAGCCGAGCAGGCCATGAAGGACAAGACCGACCCGACCGACAAGGTCGCTGCGGCGCTGGCCTCCATCGAGCCCGGCACCGGCAAGGTCCGCGCGATGGCGATCAGCCGTGAGTACGGCGGCGGCACCGGCAAGACGGTCATCAACTACGCGGCGGACTACAAGTACGGCGGCTCGCGTGGCTTCCAGGACGGATCGACGCACAAGGTCTTCACCTCCGCGGCGGCAATCGCCGAGGGCTACGGCACCGAGTACAAGCTGAACTCGCCATACCGCATGGGCGGGTTCCCCGCGCAGCGCAACTGCGAGGGCAAGCGCGTGCCGGCCGACGGTTGGAACCCGAAGAACTTCACCGACGAGTCCACCGACGGTGTCTTCGGCGTCATCACCCAGCGCGAGGCGCTGCGTCGCTCGGTCAACACCTACTACGCGCAGCTCGAGGTCTTGACGGGCCTGTGCGACGTGGTCAGCATGGCCACCGCAGCGGGCATCAAGCGCGCCGACGGCAAGCCGCAGCACGAGTTCCTGCCCTACACCCTGGGCATCAACGAGGTCTCGCCGCTGACGGTCGCGAACTCCTACGCGACCTTCGCCGCGCGCGGCATGCGCTGCGACCCGATCGGCATCGAGTCGATGATCGGCCGCGACGGCAAGACGCTGCCGATCCCGTCGAACAACTGCGTGCAGACCATCAAGCCCGAGGTCGCCGACGTGGTCGTCGACCTGCTCCGCTCCGTCATGGAGAAGGGCGGCTACGGCCACGCGATGAGCCTCAACGACTCCCGTCAGGCCGGCGGCAAGACCGGTACGACCAACGGCAACGTCGCCGTCTGGTACACCGGCATCACCCCGCAGCTGTCGACGTCGGTCTGGCTCGGGAACCCGGACGACTACTCGTTCAAGATGGGCGACATGACGATCGGCGGCCAGTACTACCGCTACGTCACCGGTTCCCGGATCCCCGGACCCATCTGGAAGCAGATGATGAACGGGGCCCTGTCCGGCGAACCGCGCATGAAGTTCCACGCGCCGGACGTCGCCTGGCTCCGCGGCACCAAGGGCTCGGGCGAGTCGGGCCAGGGCAAGATGACCTACAAGTACGACCCGTTCGCCAAGCCGAAGATCGGTGACGACACCGCGGCGGCGGAGAAGCCGAAGAAGGGCGACTCCTCCTCGGACGACGGCGAGGGCGCCGACGAGCCGAGCGGGGCACAGTAACCGCAGCTCCGTAAGCCATCTGAGGGCGGTCCCGGACTCCGGGGCCGCCCTCAGCGCTTTCTGCCGCTCGGGGGTGCGCCTTTACTCGCCACAGTGCCGCTTCACACGCCGGCGGTTGCCGTCCCTGACGAGTGGAGCGGCACCCTGACGAGTGAAGCGACAACCCCGACCACGGCCGTTGGTGGGGGAGAATGGAAATGTGAACCCCGCAGACCTGCTCACCCACCCCGTCGTGCGCACCGTCGCGGGGCTCGGGCTCCTCGGTGCGGGGACGCTGGCCTACGGCGCCGGGTATGAGGTGCGGGCGTTCACGTTGCGCCGGGTGAGCGTGCCGGTGTTGCCGGCGGGGCAGCGCCCGCTGCGGGTGCTGCAGGTGTCCGATCTGCATATGACGCCCCATCAGGACAAGAAGAAGCAGTGGGTCCGGGCGCTCGCTGCGCTCGAGCCGGACCTGGTCATCGACAGCGGGGACAACCTCGCGCACCCCGACGCGGTGCCGACGGTGCTCGACGCGCTCGCGCCCCTGCTGGAGTTCCCCGGGGTGTTCGTGTTCGGGTCCAACGACTACTGGTCCCCGCGCGCGTTCAACCCCGCGCGGTACCTGTGGCAGCGCGGGCCGCGGGACGTCCCGCGCCCGATCGACCTCCCCCACGGCGAGCTGCGCGACGGGCTGGCGAGCAAGGGCTGGGAGTACCTCGGCAACGCCCGCACGCGGCTCAAGCTCGACGGCCGGGTCGTGGACGTCGTCGGCGTGGATGACCCGCACGTGCGCCGCGACCGCTACGCCCAGGTCGCCGGGCCCGCGGTCCCGTCCGCGGATCTGTCCGTCGGCCTCCTGCACGCCCCCTACCGCCGGGTGCTGGACGCGATGGTCGCTGACGGGCACCCGCTGCTGATAGCCGGGCACACCCACGGCGGGCAGCTACGCCTCCCGTTCTACGGCGCCATCGTCGCCAACTGCGACCTGCCGACCCGCCAGGCCCGGGGGCTCAGCAAGTACCCGGCCGCGGACCCGGCTGCTCCCTGGCTGCACGTCTCCGCGGGCCTGGGCACCTCCCCGTACGCCCCGGTCCGCATCTGCTGCCGCCCCGAGGCGACCCTGCTCACACTCACCGCCGTCGACGCCTGATCCGACCCGCCCACACCCCGCCGCAGCCCACTCCCGCAACACCCGCTGACCTGCACATCTGCCGGCGTGTGGGGCTATCGATCGGCCCGGATACCCCCGCTCGCCGGCAGAGGACGCGCCGTCGATACCCGTTTCAGCGTTGGCCGGTGATCCGGCTACACTCGCGGGCGCACCACTCGGGGTATAGCGCAGCTTGGTAGCGCGCTTCGTTCGGGACGAAGAGGTCGTGGGTTCAAATCCCGCTACCCCGACAGATCAGAGGCCCTTCCGGTCGCCCGGGAGGGCCTCAGCCGTTCCGGGCCCACGTCAGACCAGGTGGGTGCCGAAGAAGACCAGCACGCGGCGCCAGGCGTCCTCGCTGGAGTCGTGGTGGTAGCCGAACCCGGCGACGCGCATCAGTGGGTTGAGCGGGCCGAACGGGAGCCGGTTGGCGAAGCTGTGGCCGGCGTCGGCGTACTCATGGACGTCGTGGACGACGTCCCGCTCGGTGAGAGCGACCTCCAGGCGCGCCGCGGCGCCGCGCAGGATCCGGTCCTTGGCGCCGAAGCTCGCGACGATCGGGCACGCACCGTCCAAAGCGGACAGGTCCTTGGGCAGCTCGCCGTAGTACGGCGCGGAGGCGTCGAAGCCCTGCGCCGCCGCGACCAGGGCGAATGCGCCGCCCATGCAGAACCCGGCGATCCCGACCTTGCCCGTGCAGTCGTCCCGGTCGGCCAGGACGTGGCGGGCGGCGTCGATGTCGTCGAACGCGCGGCCGGAGCCCGCGTACATCTGGCTGAACACGGACTTCACACAGCGCATCAGGCCACCGCGGCTGTAGAGGTCCGGGGCGAGCGCGACGTACCCCGCGGTGGCGAAGCGGTCCGCGATCGCGCGGATGTCGTCACTGAGGCCGATCGCGTCGTGGATCACGACGACGCCGGGCCACGGCGCGGGGCCCGACACCTGCGGTTGCGGCACGGACAGGTACGCCCCGATCGGCCCGCTCGGCGTGGCAATCCGCATGAAAGGACGCTACCCGCGCGTCCGGACTCAGCCCGAACGCGGTGAGGGAACCATCGCCTTCGAGGCAGTGAGGATCAGGTAGCCGAGCTCGGGCTTGTGGGCGAGGGACGTCCAGGCGGCCTCGGCCTCCGGCTCCCCGGCCTCGCGACTGAGGCGAGCGAACTCGAGGTAGGTCGGGCGGATGACGTGCTCGGTGATGTCGAGGTCCTCCTCGATCACCAGGCCGGCGGCGGCGGCCCAGCGCGGGTACTGCGAGCGGTCGGCGTGGGTCATCATGGCGCCGCTCATCGCCTCCGCCGCGTCCTGCTCGGACATCGGCAGGCGCTGGAAGAAGTCCGTCAGAACAAGACGTCCGCCCGGTCGTAGGACTCGGGCGATCTGCGCCAGAACCTGACCGCGGTCCGGCATGTGGATCATCGACTCCAACGCGAAGACCGCGTCGAAGGACTCCGGTGCGAACTCCAGCGCCGTGGCATCGGCGTGCTCGAAGCGCACCCGGTGTGCCAGGCCTTCGTCGCGGGCTGCCCGGTTGGCACGCTCGATCTGCCGGCGGCTCACGCTGATCCCCACGATCTCGGCGGCGGCGAGGCGCGCTAGGCGCAGGGCGGGAGCGCCGACTCCGCAGCCCACATCGAGGACGCGGTCCCCCTGGTGGACGCCCAGCCGCTCGAAGACCATGTCGGAGAGCCGGTGGGTGGCCTGCGGGAACGGTTCGTCGTCGGACTCCCAGTAACCGAAGTGCAGGTTCTGGAACTCCATCGGCCCCGTCCCGAGGAACCCGTCGTAGAGACGTCCGACTTCCTCGGGCACCGGTAGCGCGGCGTGAGTCATGGGAGGTCCTTTCGGTACGGAACGGCTCCTCCCAGTCGAACTCAGCACGGCCCGGCGGTCTCGGGATCGCCGAAACTCGGGTCGCTTTCGAGACCCGGGCCGCCCGAAAGGTCGCTTTCGTGGCGCTTTACGGTCGTACCAAGCAGCCGCACCCGTCCCGAGGTGATCTTCCGATGTCACAGCCCCTGGCCACGTCCGAGAACGAGCTCAACCCCTTCCTCGGTCAGAAGGCGCGTTTCTCGCCGACGATCGACAAGGCCCGCCTGGGCAAGGTGGCGTTGTGGACCTTCGACCTCGACCTGCAGCCGTGGGCGGCGGTGCGCCCGACGGTGGAACGTCTGGAGAAGGAGGGCGTCGCCTGCGTCTGGATCCCGGAGCTCTTCGGCCGCGAGTCCATGGCGCAATCGGCGTTGCTGCTCGGAGCGACCGATCGGATGGTCATCGCGAACGGCATCACCCGCACCGACTGGCGCAGCGCCCGCGCCGCGGCGGCCGGGGCCATGACCCTCGCGGACGCCTACCCCGGCCGACACATCCTCGGCCTCGGCGTCGGGCCGTTCCCGGGCCAGGACCCGTTCGCGTTGCTCCACACGTTCCTCGACGAGATGGCCGACGCCTCCACGTCCTTCCCACCGCCGACCACACCGCCGCCCGTGGTCATCGGCGCGCACGGGCCGAAGATGGCCGCGCTCGGCGCAGAACGCACAGCCGGCGTGCACACGTACCTGGTCACCGTCGAGCACACCGCGCGGCTGCGCGAACGGATCGGGGACACGTCGTTCCTCACGGCCGAACAGGCGGTCGTGCTCGGTGACGGCGACGCCGCCCGGGCCGCCGCGCGATTCCACGTGGGGATGTACCTGCGCACTCCGTACAACGTGAACAAGTTCAAACGCCTCGGCTTCAGCGACGACGACCTCGCCGGCGAGGGTTCCGACCGCCTGATCGACGCACTCGTCGCGACTGGCTCGCCCGCTCGGGTGGCCGAGCGCATCCGCGAGCAATTGGCCGCCGGTGCGGACCAGGTGGGCGTGCAGTTCCTCGGCACCGACGGCGCCGCCGGGCTCTGCGATGCCTGGGCCGAACTCGTCAACGCTCTCGGCGAGGTCTGAGATGGCGAGGACCGCGTGGTCTATCTGATCTCACCGGTCGGCCATCCGGTCGAGCCGGTGATGGTGAAACCGGACGTCACCTTCGAGTTCATCGTCGACGGCCTCGAGGCTCTGGGCATGTTCGAGGAGCTGCTCGACCTTGACTGGCTGGAGGGCGAGAGCGGCGCCGCGGCCGAGGCCGACCGGATGGCGAAAGCACGCGCTCACTACGAAGGCCTGCGCGCCGACGACGGCGTGGTTCCTGCCCTTCGATCCGCCGGGTGCGCACCGGGTGTGGAAGCGGCGCTGGAGGAGTTCTTCGGCTATCTCGCCGACACCGACGGGCGCAATCTGACGGTGCAGAAGCTGAGCTGAAACGTCGATGACCGCGCCGCGGCTGAGCATCCCCGCGCTGACCTTTCGCAGCCCCTCCGGAGGAGTGGACGAGGCAACGACCACCGCCTACGCACAACGCGCCGCCGACACCTGGCTGTCGCTCTTCATCCTGTCCGGAACGACGACGGAGGGCTCGTCGTTCACCGTCGCCGAGCGTGCCCGCGTCCTCGATCTATGGCTCGCGGTCGTCGGCCGTGAGCGGTTGCTCGCGTGCTGCTGGCAGGCACAGGACATCGAGCAGGCGATCGAGCGCGGAGTTCGTCCGCTGGTCGTCATGCGTGGTCTGACGAGCCGCTCCGAGGTCCTGGAGTTCCTGGGCAGCACTCCGTCGGATGCCTACGTCTACAGCCATCCGCTGCATACCCCGACCGTGCTCGACCCGGCGCTGATTGCCGCCGCCCGGGACAAAGATGTGCTGCCCGCCGGGGCGAAGATCACCAAGATCCCGCCGGGTGCACAGCCCGCGCTACGCACCGCAGCCGGCCCGGACTTCGACCTGTGGGACGGGTCGTCCCGGCAGATCGCGCAGAGCCTGGCTGACGGAACGTCGGGCGTCGTCTCGACGCCGCTGGCCGCCGTCCCCGATCCGTTCCCGGCACCGGACGAGCATCTGCAGTCAACCGTCGATGCCTGGCAGGACCGTCTCGACGAGGTACCCGGCGAGGCCGAACGCGCCGGGTGGCTTCGCGCGGCTGCCGCGTCGGGGCTGTTGCCCGGCTAGATCGGCCCGCCGGGTGGAGCCGGGCGCGCGGCCGCACGGCCGGCGTGACGCTCTCCGATCGCGCCCACCAGCATCACCACCAGCCCGGCCAGGGCCACCACACCCAAAGCCACCATGACCAGGCCGTACCCGATGGCGATGCCCAACGTCTCGAGCCCGGCACCCTTGCGGTGCACGTGCCACCACCCCAGCGCCCAGACCGGCCCGATGGCAGCGACGGCGACGATCGTGGTCCTGGCGCCGAAGCGGACCCAATTCCTGCCCGCGGCGCCGGAGGAACTCACCGTCCGAGCCTAGTGGCGACCCACCGATGACCGGGGTTCACGCATCTTCCGGCCGGCGAGGCATCGGCGCGATCCACCCCCGTTGCAGGGTGAGCAGCCGCCAGACGATGGTCACTGCCGCCGCGGGCACGGCGATCGCCGCATCGGACAGCTCCGCCTCGGATCCGATGACGGCGACGGCGGCACCGGCGAAGGCGGGGATCGCGTAGAGCTCGCCCTTGCGCAGGATCGCCGGGACGTCGCGCACCAGCACGTCGCGCAGCACCCCGCCGCCGACGCCGGTGACGGTCCCCAGGACCGCGGCGGGCAGCGGCCCGAGGCCGTACTGCAGTGCCTTGAGCGCCCCGGCGACGGCGAAGAGACCGAGCCCGCCGGCGTCGATCCGGAGCACGATGCGTTCCATCCGCCCGATCGCGGGGTGGAGGAAAAGACCAGGACCCCCGTGGCCATCGGGACCGTCAGATAGCGCCAGTCCGCGAGCCCGGGCGGTGGGACGTCACCGATCAGGACGTCGCGGATGAGCCCGCCGCCGAGCGCGGTCACCGTCGCCAGCGCCACGACCCCGACGAGGTCCAGGTCCTTGCGCACGGCCAGCAACCCACCGGAGATCGCGAACACGAAGATCCCCAGCAGGTCGAGCGCCAGCAGCATGTCCGGAGGCTAGTTGGAGTAGCCGAACTGTTGCCCCGACCCCGCACCGCAGGACAGGGTTGGATCACCTGCCGTCGCGACGAAGGTGACCTGATGCGCTACCTGCTCGACGAGATCCCCTCCGCCTGGTTCAACGTGGCCCCGCACCTGCCGGAGCCGCTGGCCCCGCCGCTGCATCCGGGCACCGGGGAGCCGATCGGGCCGGAGGATCTGGCCCCGCTGTTCCCGATGTCGCTGATCATGCAGGAGGTCTCGAACGACCCCTGGATCGACATCCCCGGTGAGGTCCTCGACGCCCTCGCGCTGTGGCGCCCGACGCCCTTGGTGCGAGCCACCCGCCTGGAGAAAGCGCTCGGCACCCCGGCCCGGATCTACTACAAGGACGAGTCGGTGTCCCCTGCCGGTTCGCACAAGCCGAACACCGCGATCCCGCAGATCTACTACAACAAGCTCGACGGGACCCCGCGCATCGCGACCGAGACCGGTGCCGGGCAGTGGGGCAGCGCGGTCTCGTTCGCCTGCCAGATGTTCGGCCTGGAATGCCAGGTCTACATGGTCGGCGCCTCGTTCCATCAGAAGCCGTACCGCCGGGTGATGATGGAGACCTGGGGCGGCAAGGTCATGGCGTCGCCGTCGAACACCACCAACGTCGGCCGCGCGATCCTCGAACGGGACCCGGACTGCACGGGGTCGCTGGGCATCGCGATCTCCGAGGCCGTCGAGGACGCGGCCACCCGCGACGACACCCACTACGCGTTGGGTTCCGTGCTCAATCACGTGCTGCTGCACCAGACGGTCATCGGCCTGGAGGCCAAGCAGCAGTTGGAGCGCGCGGGCGAGCGACTGCCCGACGTCGTCATCGGGTCCTGCGGTGGCGGCTCGAACCTCGCGGGCATCGCCTTGCCCTTCGTGCCCAACCACTCCGACGGTGTCCGCCTGCTCGCGGTGGAGCCGTCGGTGTGCCCGACGTTGACGGCCGGGAAGTACGAGTACGACTTCGGCGACGAGGCCGGCATGACGCCGAAGATCCTCATGCACACCCTCGGGCACGACTTCATCCCCGCGCCCATCCACGCGGGCGGCCTGCGATACCACGGGGCCGCGCCGATCATCAGCAACCTCGTGGCCAACGGCTGGATGGAAGCCGTCGCCTACCCGCAGGGCAAGGTGTTCGAAGCCGCCATCCAGTTCGCCCGCACCCAGGGCTCGATCCCGGCCCCGGAGACGTCGCACGCGATCCGCGCCGTCATCGACGAAGCCCTTGCGGCAAAGGAATCCGGCGAGGAGAAGGTGATCCTGTTCAGCTACTCCGGCCACGGTCTGCTGGACCTCGGCGCCTACGACGACTTCCTCAACGGTCGCCTCGTCGACGGCTGACCGTCAAAGCCCCCGGAGGCCCCGAGACCGCTCCCGGCTCGGGGTCTTCGGCTGTCCGGAGCCCACCGGCCGCCGAACGTCGGACGCAACGCAGTGGGACCCCCGCAACCTCCATACGTCCGACGTTCCGGGCCCACCGGGCGCCAGACGTCGGACGCAACGCAGTGGACACCCGCCACCCCTCCATGCGTCCGACATTCCGAGGCCCACCGGACGCCAGACGTCGGACGCAACGCAGTGGGAACCCCGCAACCTCCATGCGTCCGACATTCCGGAGCCCACCGGACGCCAGACGTCGGACGCAACGTGGTGGGTCAGCCGCGCATGTCCATCGCCCGCGCCCAGGCAGGGTGCAGCGCGATGCGGGTCATCACCGGCGGCGGTTGGATGCCGGCGATGAAGGCCTCGGCCTGCTCGGCGCCGAGGTAGCGCGCGGCCGCGAGGCGGTACTCGGGCACGACGCCGTCCAGCGGGGTGACCGTCACGGGGCCGCGAATCTGCAGCGCAGCATGAGGAAACGCCTCGAGGTCGATGCTCACCGCGAGGCGGTCCCCCGTACGCAGGTGGGCTAGCTTGGGGCTGCCGGTGAAGGTCGCCAGCACGAGGTCGGTGCCGTCCCAGTGGAACCACAACGGCACGACCCGCGGCTTACCGCCCTTGGTTACGTAGGCGACGCGGGCGGGGATCGCGGAGCCCAGAAGCTCCTTGCCCAGCGGCGAACTCAGGACCGCGAGGTCGCCCGGCTTGAGGTCACTCACGACGCCGCCCCGATGACGATGTAGCCGTCGAGTTCGCGGAGCACGTCGGAGTTCGGGCGGTCCGGCAGGGCGTGGCCGAGGTCCCGGTTACGGACCTCCCCGATCCACTGACTGTGCTGGTACTCGTGGTTGATGACGGCCACCATCAGCGTCGCCGCGACGACCTGCATCTGGTCCGCCGAGTTGACCGTCCGATCCGCGATCGCCCCGATCCGGGCGCGCACCCGCTCGGCGACCTTCGCTCGGTATTCCCCGAGCCGGGCGACGTCCGGCAGGTCTCCGCGGGTCTGCACGACCGACGCCGAGTCCATCAAGGGCTCAAGCTCGGCGTCCGGACTGGGCTCGGCCGCGGTGAGGTTGCGGACCATGAAGTGCGCGACGGTCGCCTGGTGCCCGAGGTGCCACCCGATGGCACTGGAGTCCTCGTTCGGGCGCCAAGTCACCTCGTCGGGCTTCAGGTCACGCCACAGATCCTCGGTGTAGGTCAGCGCCCGGTCGTACTCGACCAGCAGTTCGGGAACGGTCAGCATGAGAGCAACGCTAGGCCGACGAGGCGCGCGCTGTCGCGGCAGCCCCGAGTGGGGCCATGCTGATCACCATGACCATCAGCCGCAAGCAACGGATCGTCAACAAGGTCCAGCGCTACGTCGCCAACCCGTTGATGCGCAACAACCCGATCCAGCCACTGCTGGAGACGACGGGCCGCACCTCGGGCCTCCCCCGCCGCACCCCGATCGGTGGGCGCCTCGACGGCCGAACGTTCTGGTTGGTCTCGGAGTTCGGACGCAACTCCCAGTACGTCCGCAACATCGAGGCGAACCCGCGGGTCCGGGTCCGCGTGCGGGGCACGTGGTACTCCGGCACAGCGGTGCTGGTCGACGGCGACGACGCCCGCGCCCGCCTCCGCTCGCTCCCGAAGTTCAACAGCGCCGCCGTCCGAGTCGTCGCCGACAACCTGCTGACCATCCGAGTCGACCTCGACGCGTGAGGGCCTGGATCTTCGGGCCTCGCGCCGCCCCTACGGACGACGTTGAAACGGCAACACGACGCCCGTAGTTCGCGCTGCTCCCACACAGAAGCCAGGGCCCGACGGCGAACCGTCGGGCCCTGGCTTCGCGTGCGAGCGACTGACTAGTGCTGGACTGCCCCTTCGGCGCCGGCGCCGGTGAGGGAGCGAACCTCGAACTGCTTGTACTTCTCGATGGACTCGCGGTCCTTCGAGGTGAGGGTTCCGATGATGCCGAGGAGGAAGCCGGCGGGGATGGAGATGATGCCCGGGTTCTTCAGCGGGAAGTACGACCAGTCGCTGCCGGTGCCGTCGCACAGCTTGGTGGCCGCGTCGATGTTGCACTTGAACAGCGACGTCGCCTCGCCCGAGACGTTCGGGGAGAAGGCGATCAGGCCGATGCAGACGATCAGGCCGCCGTAGATCGCCCAGGTCGCGCCTCGAGTGTTGAAGCGTGGCCAGAACAGATTCATGAGGATCGACGGCAGGTTCGCCGAGGCCGCGACCGCGAACGCGAGAGCGACGAGGAACGCGATGTTCAAATTCTTCGCGCCCAGACTGAGCACGATGGACACCGCGCCGATCACGATCGCCGCGATGCGGGCGACCTTGATCTCTTCCTTCTCGGTGGCGTTGCCCTTCCTGATCACGCTGGCGTAGACGTCGTGCGAGAACGACGACGAGGACGCCAGGGTCAGGCCCGCCACGACGGCGAGGATGGTCGCGAAGGCGACGGCCGAGATCAGCGCCAGAAGGATGGCGCCACCAGCACTCCCGTCCCCACCACCTACTTCTTCTGCCAGGAGTGGTGAAGCCAGGTTGCCGCCGCCACCGGCGGCCGAGATCTCGTTGCGCCCCACCAGCGCGGCCGCACCGAAGCCGAGGACCAGCGTCATCAGGTAGAAGGAACCGATGATGCCGATCGCCCACATGACCGACGTACGCGCGTCCTTGGCGGTCGGGACTGTGTAGAAGCGGATCAGGATGTGCGGCAGACCTGCGGTCCCGAGGACCAGCGCCAGGGCGAGGGAGATGAAGTCGATCTTCGTCGTGCTCGTCAGGCCGTACTGGGCGCCGCCGCCGAGGAAGAGGAACTCCCGGACCTCGGAATTGACCGAGTTGAAAGCTGTTCCTAGTTTCTCGGTGGCATCACGTTGTGCCGCATCCCCGAGCATTCGGGAGATGTTGAAGTCGAACTTCAGCAGGGTCAGGAACACCACCAGCACCGTGCCGCCCATGAGCAGGACAGCCTTGACGATCTGCACGTACGTGGTACCGCGCATGCCGCCGACGGTGACATAGATGATCATCAGCGCGCCGACCGCGACGATCGTCAGGTTCTTGGAGGTCTCGCTGGTGGCGCCGATCAGCAGCGAGACCAGCGCGCCCGCGCCGGCCATCTGCGCCAACAGGTAGAAGATCGAGACGACGATCGTCGACGTGGCCGCTGCCATCCGGACCGGTCGCTGCTTCATCCGGTAGGACAGGACGTCGGCCATCGTGTACCGGCCGGTGTTGCGCAGCAGCTCGGCGACCAGCAGCAGCGCGACCAGCCACGCCACCAGGAAGCCGATGGAGTACAGGAAGCCGTCGTAGCCGTTCAGCGCGATGGCGCCGGAGATGCCCAGGAAGCTCGCGGCGGACATGTAGTCGCCGCCGATCGCCAGCCCGTTCTGGAAGCCGCTGAAGGAGCGTCCGCCGGAGTAGAAGTCGGCTGCGGTCGCGTTCTTCTTCGACGCCATCAGCGTGATGCCGAGCGTGATTGCGACGACCACGCCGAAGAGGCAGACGGTCAGGACCTCGGTGCCCGTCACTTGAGGCCCCCCTCATACCGGTTCCGGATCGCAGTGGCGCGAGGGTCGATAGTGACCGCGGCCCGCTTCGCGTACCAGTACGCGATGCCGAAGGTCGAGGCGAACTGGAGCAGCCCGAAGACCAGCCCCACGTTGATCTTCCCGACCAGTTCCTCGGCCATGAAGTCGTGCGCGTAGGTCGCGGTAACGACGTAGAGCGCGTACCAGGCGAGGAACCCCGCCACCAACGGGAAGACCAATTTCCTGAACCTGGCACGGAGGTCTTTGAACTCCGCGCTGTCGTAGATCTCGTCGTAGGCGTCCCTGGTGGGACCACCGCCGGGGGGTTCGTCGAGTTGCGCCACGGTCACTCCCGTTGCTGCTCCCAGGCACCGCGCGTCCGCGCCGACGCCGCCGAACATTCTCGATGCACCTTCGCTCCCGCCCCGGGAGCCCAGCATCACGATCCGGTCGCGTTGCGGCGGACGTACGTATCGCCGCGACGAATGGCGCAGGAAGGAAGATCGAAGCCACGACGGCCGACGGTGGACCTGTCAACAAGTACCGGACGTCGCCCTGCGCCCCTGACGTCCCGTCAGCCCCGGTCGTGCCCGTGTGCTGCCTCTTGTCCGGCCGTGGCAGCAGTGGAAGCCTGAACGCCCCATTCATCTGCCGGAGGTACGCCATGGCGTTCGAGGAACTCAAGGCGAAGCAGAGCGTGATGTGGGCCAACGGCCCGTACCAGAAGGTCACCGAGACGCTCACCGACATGCACGAGCTGGCGGTGCGAACCCTCGATGCGGGCCCGGGCGTGCAATGGCTCGACCTGGCGACCGGGACCGGGGCGGTGGCCGAGTTGGCCGCCGCCGCGGGGGCGGAGGTCGTCGGCATCGACCTGTCCCCGGGGCTGATCGAGACCGCGACCAAGCGCGCGGCCGATCTCGGGCTGCGCATCGACTATCGGGTCGGGGACTGCGAGCACCTCGACCTCCCCGACGCCGCGTTCGACGCCGTTTCCTCGACCTGCGGGATCATGTTCGCTCCCGACCACGCCGCGACGGCCCGCGAACTGGCCCGCGTCGTGCGACCCGGCGGGAGGATCGCCCTACTGAACTGGACACCCGAGGGTGGCCTCGGGGACCTGTTCCGCGTCATGGGGCCCTTCCAGCCCGCGCCGCCACCGAGCAGCCCGTTCGACTGGGGCAAGGTCACCCGGGTGCAGGAGCTGCTGGGCGACACGTTCGACCTCGACATCAGCGAGCACGTATCCACGCTGCGGATGCCCTCGGCTCAGGCGTACTGGGATTTGTTCTCCACCAGCTACGGCCCCACGAAGACCCTCGCCGAGAACCTGGGCGAGCGTCGGGGCGAGCTCGAGGCCGCCTGGATCGACATGTTCAACACGAAATTCGCGGCACCCGACGGCAGCATCGCGCACACCCGGGATTACCTGCTGATCGTCGGCACCCGGCGCTGATTCGTCGCGGCTTGGCAGGATGGGGGCATGCCCCTCCACGAGAACCTCCTCGGCGGCCCACCGCCCACCCTCCTGCCCGCCGAACCCGAGCCTCAGGGCCAGTTGGACTCCGGGATCGCCCCGGCCAAGGTCGCCGCCGCCTTCCCGACCTTCAGCGCGGCCTGGGCGGCCCTGGCCGATTCGGCGTGGGAGCGCGGAGCCGTCATCGAGTCCTACGCCTACGCACGGACCGGCTACCACCGCGCGCTGGACCAGCTGCGCCGCAACGGCTGGAAGGGCCACGGGCCCGTGCCGTGGGAGCACGCCCCCAACCAGGGCTTCCTGCGGGCGCTGCACGCGCTGGGCCGGGCCGCGGCCTCGATCGGCGAGGACGACGAGGCCCGTCGCTGCTACACGTTCCTGCTGGAATCCAGCACCGCGGCAGCGGACGCTCTCGCAGCCCCCTGAGCCGACCCCCTGACCACGGGGTTGCGCTCAGGCGGCCTCAGTCACAACGATTAGGGCAGGCCAGGGCACCGCAGATACCCTGAGCGGCTGTTTCCTGTGTCCCCCACCGAAGGGCGGCCCTGCGCCATGCCCGCGATCGTGCTGCTCGGCGCCCAATGGGGCGACGAGGGCAAAGGCAAAGCCACCGACCTGCTCGGCGGGGCCGGCCAGGACCCCGTCGACTACGTCGTCAGGTACCAGGGCGGCAACAACGCCGGCCACACCGTGGTCATCGGGGACCAGCACTACGCGCTGCACCTGCTGCCCTCCGGCATCCTCACTCCCGGGTGCGTCCCGGTGATCGGCAATGGCGTCGTCATCGACCCCGTCGCCCTGCTCGGTGAGATCGCCGGGCTCAACGCCCGCGGCGTGGACACCGACAAGCTGCTGATCTCCTCGAACGCGCACCTGATCACGCCGTACCACACGACGCTCGACAAGACCCGGGAGCGATTCCTGGGCCGCAACAAGATCGGCACCACCGGCCGCGGCATCGGCCCGACGTACGCAGACAAGGTCAACCGCATCGGCGTGCGCGTGCAGGACCTCTTCGACGAGAAGATCCTGCGGGAGAAGCTCGACGGCGCCCTGATCGACAAGAACCACCTGCTGGTGAAGATCTACAACCGCCGGGCGATGACCGTCGACGAGGTCGCCGACGGCCTGCTCCCCCTGGCCGACCAGCTCCGTCCCTACGTCACCGACACGTCGCTCGTGCTGAACCAGGCCCTCGACGCCGGGAAGCTCGTCTGCCTCGAAGGTTCACAGGGCACCCTGCTCGACGTCGACCACGGGACCTATCCGTTCGTCACGTCGTCGAACCCGACGGCGGGCGGCGCGTGCGCCGGTTCGGGCATCGGGCCGACGCGCATCGACCGGGTCATCGGGATCCTGAAGGCGTACACGACCCGCGTGGGCGCCGGCCCGTTCCCGACCGAGCTGCACGACGAATTCGGCGAGTTCCTGCGCAAGGTCGGGCACGAGCGCGGCGTCACCACCGGCCGCGACCGTCGCTGCGGCTGGTTCGACGCCGTCATCGCCCGCTACGCCACCCGCATCAACGGGCTGACCGACTTCTTCCTGACCAAGCTGGACGTGCTCACCGGACTGGAGCAGATCCCCGTCTGCGTCGCGTACGACGTCGACGGCGTGCGCCAGACCGAGATGCCCACCAGCCAGACGGACTTCTTCCACGCCGCCCCGGTCTATGAGAACTTCCCGGGCTGGAACGAGGACATCACCGGCTGCCGCAAGGTCGCCGACCTCCCCGCCAACGCGCAGGCCTACGTCGAGGCACTCGAGGCCATGTCCGGGGCCCGGATCTCCGCCATCGGCGTCGGCCCCGGCCGCGACCAGACCATCGAAATCCGCTCACTCGTCCGCTGACCCTTGCCTCGGGCCCCCGGGCGCGCTGAAATCGTCGACTTGTGCCGGCGAGTGGGGCTATCACGCGCGATCGATAGCCCGACTCGCCGGCAGAGGACGGCCATGGGGTCAGCGCTGCAGGCCCGCGCGGGGGTCGTCAGGGCGGATGTTCGGGTCGAGGTTCTTGGCCTCGTCCTCGTCGAACAACTGCTGCACGATCTCGGCGGGGTCCGTGGGAGTGCCCGGCGACGGGTTGGTGTCGCGTTCGGCCTGTTCGGTGATCGGGTCGATCGGGGCCTTCTCGGTGCTCATGCTGCCTCCTTGTGGCGGGCGTTCTTCCAGGTGACTACCCGCCTGGGGGTGCTCGTGCACGGATGAGCGCGAAGCCGCTGGTCGCGCGGCCGGCAAGAGCTGGGCGGACCAGTAGGCTCGGGCAACGTGAAGGTCTTGGTCATCGGCGGCGGCGGCCGCGAGCATGCGTTGTGTCGGGCCCTGCGCCAGGACGAGGGCGTGCGCGAACTGCACTGCGCCCCCGGGAATGCCGGGATCGCCTCGCTGGCGACGTTGCACCAGGTCGACGCGCTCG
Organism: uncultured Actinomycetota bacterium; assembly: GCA_963703165.1. Lineage (GTDB taxonomy): Bacteria > Actinomycetota > Actinomycetes > Sporichthyales > Sporichthyaceae > JBQTKD01. The sequence continues at coordinate 2,937,640 of OY969798.1, read as the reverse complement.
ATCCGGATGCCGTCGCGCGCCTCGCGAAGGACCTCGGGGTGGACCTCGTTGTCGTCGGCCCCGAGGGCCCGCTGGTGGCCGGTGCCGCTGACGCGGTGCGGGCGGCCGGCATCGCCTGCTTCGGCCCGTCGGCAGCGGCGGCGCAACTGGAGGGGTCGAAGGCCTTCGCCAAGGAGGTCATGGCCGCGGCCGACGTCCCGACCGCGATGGCTCGGGTCTGCAACGACCTCGACGCCGTCGCCGACGCACTCGACGCCTTCGGGCCGCCGTACGTCGTCAAGGACGACGGCCTGGCCGCGGGCAAGGGCGTCGTGGTCACCGAGGACCGCGAGGTCGCGCTGGCGCACGCGAAGAGCTGCGCGGGACGCGTCGTGATCGAGGACTACCTCGACGGCCCCGAGGTCTCGCTGTTCGCCCTCGCCGACGGGAAGACCGTCCGCGCACTGTCCCCCGCCCAGGACTTCAAGCGTCTGCTCGACGACGACGCCGGCCCCAACACCGGCGGCATGGGCGCCTACTCACCGCTTGACTGGTCCCCGGCCGGGCTCGTCGAGGACGTCACCGCGCGGGTCCTGCAGCCGACCATCGACGAGATGGCCGAGCGCGGTACCCCGTTCGTCGGCCTGCTCTACGCCGGGCTCGCCCTGACCTCCCGCGGCATGCGGGTCGTCGAGTTCAACGCCCGCTTCGGCGACCCGGAGACCCAGGTCGTGCTGGCCCGGCTGCGCAACCCGCTGGGCGCGCTGCTTCACGCCGCGGCCACCGGAACGCTGGACGAGACCGAACCCCTGACGTGGCACGACGACGTCGCCGTCACTGTCGTGGTCGCCGCCGAGCGGTACCCGTCGACCCCGTGCGTCGGGGACCCGATCAACGGCCTCACCGACGCCGAGGACCTCGAGGGCGTGCACGTCATCCACGCGGGCACGAAGGTGTCCGAGGACGGCGCGATCGTCAGCGCCGGCGGCCGGGTGCTGTGCGTGACCGCGCTCGGCCCTGACCTCGCGACCGCGCGGGCCCGCGCCTACGCCGGCGTGGACGCCATCGACCTGTCCGGTTCGCAGCACCGCACCGACATCGCGCTCGCTGCCGAACGCGGCGCCATCAAGGTGCCGGGCTCGTGAAGCTGCCGCCGCCGCCGTGGCGTCCGTTCAACCGAGCGCTATAGCGCACCCTTCAGCGGACGCCCCGTAACTGCCCTGCACCTCCAACCCGAAGGTCAGCCGTGATCGAGCGCTACACCCTGCCCGAGATGGGCGTCGTCTGGAGCGAGGCCCACAAGTACGAGCTGTGGTGCAAGGTCGAGCTCCTCGTCCTCGAGGCGCACGCCGCCGCCGGTGTCGTGCCCGCGGACTCCGTGGGGCCCGTGCGTGCCGCCGTTCCGCCGACGCCGGAGGCGGTCGCGGCCATCGAGGCGGTCACCCAGCACGACGTCATCGCCTTCCTCTCGGCGTGGGCGGACAACACCACCCCGCGCGAGGCTGCGGCGTGGGTGCACTTCGGGATGACCTCCTCCGACCTGCTCGACACCGCGCTCGGGCTGCAGCTCATGGAGTCGACGGACATCCTGCTGGCCAAGGCGGACAAGCTCGTCGCCACGCTGCGGGATCACGCTCTGACGCACCGTCAGACGATTCGGGTGGGTCGCACGCATGGCATCCACGGCGAGCCGGATCTGTGGGGGCACCGTGTCGCAGACTTCGCGTTCGGCATGGCCCGTTCGCGCGATCGTCTGCGCCGGGCCCGTGAGGCCGTCGCCGTCATGGCCATCTCCGGAGCCGTCGGGACGTACTCGAACATCGACCCAACCGTCGAGGCACACGTCGGTGAGGCGTTGGGCCTTCGCCCGGCCGACGTGTCCACCCAGGTCGTGCTGCGCGACGGGATCTCCGAGTGGGTCTCCGCGCTGGCGATCATCGCGACCGTCTGTGAGGCCGTCGCCCTGGAGGTCCGGCACGGCCAGCGCACCGAGGTCCGCGAGACCTGGGAGCCGTTCGGCAAGGGCCAGAAGGGCTCCTCGGCCATGCCGCACAAGAAGAACCCGATCATGTCCGAGCGCATCTGCGGCATGGCCCGGATCGTGCGCGCGCAGATCGTGCCGATCATGGAGGGCATCCCGCTCTGGCACGAGCGGGACATCTCGCACTCCTCCGTCGAGCGGATCTCGCTTCCCGACGCCGCCGCCGCGACCGACTACCTCCTGCATCTGACGGACCGTCTGATGAGCGGGCTGGTCGTCGACCCGGAGCGCATGCGCGCCAACCTGGAATCCACCGGCGGCCTGATCTACACCTCGACGGTGCTGCTGGAGATCATCGAGGCCGGCGTCTCCCGCGAGGACGCCTATGCCCTGGTGCAGTCGGCGGCAATGGAGACCTGGCAGAGCGGCACCCTCTTCCGCGGCACCCTGCGCACGAAGGCGGCCGAAGCCAACGTGCCCCTCGACGAGGCCCGCCTGGACGAGGTCTGCCGCCCCGAACGCTTCGTCACCCGCCTGGAGCCGATGTTCGAGCGCCTGGAAAAACTGGCCTGAAGCGCCCTCCGTTGCTCATGCATGAGCAACGGAGCCGATTCACGCCCGATTTGTCCCGATTCGGGTGGTCGGTTGCTCATGCATGAGCAACCGGGACCCAGAAAGCGGAACAGCCCCCGCCGGATTGATCCGCGGGGGCTGTTCGACGTTCGCTGGACTAGGCCGCCGGCGGGGCCAGTTCGATCGCCGGGAGGATGCCGAGCAGGCCGGCGTTCGGGGTCAGCTCAAGGTCGCCGAGCGGGCCGAGGGCGAGGGTCTGCTTGCCGTTGTCGGCCGGGGTCTCCTCCGGCTTCTCGGTGGGCTTCTGCGACGCGGCCGGCTTCTTGGACGCGTTGGACTTCGGCTCACCGGTCTCGACCGTGGTGGTCGGCTTGGCGTGCTTCGGGGCGCTGCGCGGGGCGTCGGAGCGGATCAGCTCGGTGTCGCCCGTGTACGTCTTGGCGTGCCGCGGGGTGGTGTTCTTGATCGCGGTGCCGGCGCTGCCGGAACCGGCGGCCACCGGGGCGTCGTCGGGGCCGGCCTCGAAGTCGTCCAGCGCACCGGGCAACTGTGCGGCCGGGGCGCCGGCGTCCGACGCGGTGTTCTCGGTGCCGGAGTTGCTGGCCATGCTCAGCCCGCCGAACAGACCGGCCGCGGCGATGATCGCCCCGACGCCGGCGAAGGCAGCCTTGCGGTGGCCGCTGAAGAATCCGGCGCGGGCCACGACCTCGTCGTCGCCGGCCGCGGCGGCCATGGCGGCGACCTTGCGGCCACGGGCCGGGACCGAGTCCATGTCCAGGTACGGACCGGCGGCGGCGCCGAGGACGACCATGGCGATCAGGGACTGCATCTCCGCTTCCATCGCGGTGACCGCGGGAACGAGCTCGCGGCAGCTGGTGCAGTGCTCGAGGTGGCTGCGGACCTTCTCGGCGATCGTCGGGGTGAGCCGACGGCGCACGTGCGCGCCGAGGCGGTCACAGGTCCAGCGACACGGGCCGGAGGCGGCCGAGTCCAGCTGGGTGCCGATCATCGCCTTACGCAGTTCGTCGCGGGCGCCGAAGGCGAGCTCGGCCACCTCGGTCCCGGAGATCCCGAGGAGCAGCCCGGTGTCCAGGAACGGCTCGCCGTCGACCTCGGTGTGCCACAGCGCGAGTTGCTGCACCTCGGTGAGTTCGCGGTAGGCGAGCGTGGTCTGGCCGAGCAGCTCGGCGCTGACCGACGAGGACGAGATCAGCAGCACCTTGTTGGCGGCGAGTTCGTCGGTGGGGCGGATCTTGCCCGCGGACCTGGCCCGCTCGTAGTTGGCGCGGCGCACCGCGGTCAGCAGGTACGGCCGGAAGGCCACCTTCGGGCCGGTGCCGGCGCGCAGGCCGCCTTCGACGTTCTCGACGGCTGCGTCGTAGACCTCACTGGCTGCGTTGGGCGCAAGCCGGCGGGCCATCTTCATCCCGGCGTCCTGGTGACGGCTCAGCAGAGTCGCAAAGGCGTCGCTGTCCCCACGACGGGCAGCGGAGATCAGCTTCGCATCGCCCGGCGGGGTCGCTGCGGGCTTGGCTGGCTGGTTGGCGGTCGACATCGTCACTCACTTGGGGTTCCGGGGCCTTACGGCCTGGCGGTTCGGGCGCCCTTGTGCGTGGGGTTCACCTGGGGCTCGACGTGATCACTGCGGTCCGATGTAAACCGAGAGTAGGCACGTCAGTAGGCAAGCGTCAGTGAAATCGCAAAGTGCCGGCATCCGGGTGACGGCATAACGTTTCATGGTGGGCCGGTTGCAAAAGACGGCCGCTTTCCTGGCACGGGGTACCGTCCACAGGACATTCCAGGGCATACGGTGCAGAAGAGCGTGTGAGAGGGGTGCGCGATGCCCGACGGGACTCCCAGATCGCCTGCGTGGAAGGCGTTTCGACGTCGTTCGCGGACGAACCGCGCCGCAGCTCGTGCAATTCACACAGTCACTGAACGTGTTTTTCACGTACCGCATCAGTCAACTTCAGCTCTGACGGCACGACTCGTCGATCGCTGGTGCACCGCATCACTCGATGCTGGTTGGGCCACGCCCGGTGCTTGGTGGAATCCGTCGGTCGACGCATTAGCTGAAGCTTTGCTGGACGACGAGGATCACCTTTCTGCCGTCGCCGAACTCGCCCGCCGTCGCGGCCGCGAGGGCGTGACTCTGGAAGAGACGCTGGACGACCTCTCCGCGCTGTTCCGGGCCGCCCGTCTGGGGGAGCCCTCCTTCGCCACGGTGCGCACCGCGTCGGTGAACTGGCTGTCGTCCGCGCAGGGCCGCATCGAGGCCGCCGGCTGCGTCGACCCTCGCTACGGCCTGGGCACGGCTGCCCACCTGGACGCCCGCCTCGCCGAGCTCTACCAGGAGGGCCGGCGGCACGGGTTCTCCCCGGCCGAGACCCACTCGCTGATCGTGGTCGAGCTGCCCGCCGTCGCCGAGACCCCGTGGGACGACGCCCTGCGGATGTCCGACGTCGCGACCAGCCTGCGCACCGTCTTCGACGGCGGCCAGGTCATGGGCATGGCCACCTCACGGCGCGCCGTCGTGGTGACCCCGCGGGCCGTCACGATGCCGCACGTCATCTCGACGCTCCACAGGCTGCTGCACGACACCCGCTCGGTGACCGCCGCCGCCGAACCCGCGATCTGGATCGAGAACCTGCCGCAGGAACACTCCGACGCCGGGCGCCTGCTCACCAGCCTGACCGTTTAGCCTCAGGCCGAAATTCTGAGGGACGTCGTCCCCAGCAGCAGCCTGTCAGCCGGTACTCGGGCTGACATGTAGCTGTACGGGACGACGTCCCTCAGAAATTCAGCGCGCGATGGACTGCGCGTAGGCCCAGGCGTCGGCGGCCATCTGTTCGATGCCGCGGGTGGGCTTCCAGCCCAGTTCGGCGGCGGCGAGGGCGTTGGAGGCGATGAGGCTCGGAGGATCCCCGGCGCGACGCTCGACGTCGATCGCCGGGATGGGGTGTGCCGTCGCGGTCCGGACCGCCTCGAGCACCTCGCGGACCGTGTATCCGGTGCCGGAGCCCAGGTTGCAGATCTTGTGCACCCCCGGAGCCATCGCGTCCAGCGCGCGGACGTGGGCGTCGGCCAGGTCGACGACGTGGATGTAGTCGCGGACGGCCGTGCCGTCGCGGGTCGGGTAGTCCGAGCCGAAGATCTTGGCGTGCTCGACCTCGCCGGTCGCGACCTTGAGCAGGTTGGGGATCAGGTGGGTCTCCGGGTCGTGCCGCTCGCCGTGGGAGTCCCGCGCCCCGGCGACGTTGAAGTACCGCAGGCTGATCGCGGCCAGCCCGTGCGCGGCGCACTCGGTGCCGAGCATGGTGTCGACGGTCAGCTTGCTCATCCCGTACGGGTTGGTGGGCCGCGTCGGGGTCGTCTCCAGGATCGGCATCTCCTCCGGCTCGCCGTAGGTTGCCGCGGTGGAGGAGAAGACGATCTTGCGGACCCCCGCCGTCCGCATGGCGTCCAGCAGCGCCAGGGAGCCGACGACGTTGTTGTGCCAGTACAGCTCCGGCCGGGAGACCGACTCCCCCACCAGCGACTTCGCGGCGAAGTGCAGGACCGCGTCGAAGCTGGGGTCCATGAACTCGCCCGCGTCGTGGACCCGGGCCTTGATCAGCGAGGCACCGACGGGGACGCCATCGGCGTGGCCGGTGGACAGGTCGTCGACGACGACGACCTCGTGCCCGGCCTCCAGCAGCAGCGACGTGACCACCGCTCCGATGTAGCCCGCACCTCCGGTGACCAACAGCTTCACGTCGTCCCCTCCCTGGGATTGCCCGTCAGAGGCGAGGCGCTCGCGGAGATAGGGTGAGCAGACCTGCCGCACCAAGTCTTTCAGGGGGACCCGTGAGTCAGCGGCCCGGCACCCGCGTCGTGGTCGACGTCATGCCGAAACCGGAAATCCTCGACCCGCAGGGTCAGGCGATCCGTAACGCGCTCGGTCGCATGGGCTTCTCGGGGCTCACCGAGGTCCGTCAGGGCAAGCGGTTCGAGCTGGACTTCGACGGTCCGGTGGACGACGCCGCACTGGCCGAGGTCCGCAAGATGGCCGAGACCCTGCTGGCGAACACGGTCATCGAAGGCTTCGAGGTCCGCGTCGAGTCGCTGTCGTGACGGCCCACGGCCTGTCGGTTGGTCGTGGTCAGCTCAGTACTGACCGTACGACCTCCCAAACCGGGCATTTCGGGCGCGAATTCGGTGCTGCGGTCAGTACTGAGCGCACGGGAGGTCCGCGATGACGGGTCGCGTCGGGGTCGTGACCTTCCCCGGCTCGCTGGACGACCGGGACGCCGCCCGCGCGGTGCGCCTGGCCGGCGGTGAGCCGGTCTCGCTGTGGCACCGCGACACCGACCTGCAGGGCGTCGACGCGGTGATCCTGCCCGGCGGGTTCTCCTACGGGGACTACCTGCGCTGCGGCGCGATCGCCCGCTTCTCCCCCGTCATGGACACGATCGTCGACGCGGCGAACGGCGGACTGCCGGTCCTCGGGATCTGCAACGGCTTCCAGGTGCTCTGCGAGTCGCACCTGCTCCCCGGCGCCCTGCTGCGCAACGACCACCGGCACTTCATCTGCCGGGACCAGGCCCTGCGCATCGAGAACACCGACACCGCCTGGACCCGCGATCTGATGGTTGGTCAGGACATCGTGGTCCCGGTGAAGAACGGTGAGGGCCGCTACCTCGCCGCACCGGAGACCCTCGCGATGCTCGAGGCCGAGAACCGCGTGGTGTTCCGCTACGTCGGCGGCAACCCCAACGGCTCGACGTCCGAGATCGCCGGCATCCGCAACGAGGCGGGCAACGTCGTCGGCCTGATGCCCCACCCGGAGCACGCGGTCGAGGCCCTCACCGGCCCGAGCACCGACGGCCTCCTGATCTTCACCTCAGTTCTGCGCAGTCTGGTGGGGCAGTGCTAGGAGTTCCTGCCGTCTCGCTCGATCAAGGTGTCCAGACGCTGACCGATAGCTTCGAAGCCTGCGCGTGTCTCGGCGAAGCCGGCCCGCATCTCCGACCGCACGTCGGCGAACTCGGCACGCACGCCGGCGAAACCCGCGGCCGTCTGCTCACCCAACGCGTTGATGGCCACGCGATTGGCCTCGATTCTGGTGACGACCTCGCTCAGGTCCCGGTCATTCGCGGCGGCGAGGTGGCGGGCCGTTCTCGCGTCACCGGCCGCCCGCGCCATCTGGTGCTCCAACGCTGTCACCCGGCGTTCGAGATCGGATTCGTCGGTCATGGTGGCGAGAGTAGATGCGCCCGCCGACAGTTTCACCCCGTGCAGCAGAGAAATCCCGTTACGTCCGACCGAACGTGGCCTATAGGACGCTATCCGTCGGACGCAACGGGGATGGCGGGAGTTCGCATGGGAGTGGCAGCGTGATCGACACCGTCGAACTGGCGGCGAAGGACCCGTCCGCCGAGCAGCCGTGGGCCGAGCTCGGGCTCAAGACCGACGAGTACGACCGCATCAAGGAGATCCTCGGCCGTCGTCCGACCAGTTGCGAACTGGCGATGTACTCGGTGATGTGGAGCGAGCACTGCTCCTACAAGTCCTCCAAGGTGCACCTGCGCCAGTTCGGCGAGAAGGCTCCGCAGACCGACATCCTGATGGTCGGGATGGGCGAGAACGCGGGCGTCGTCGACGTCGGGCAGGGCTACGCGGTCACCTTCAAGGTCGAGTCGCACAACCACCCGAGCTTCGTCGAGCCCTACCAGGGCGCCGCGACCGGCATCGGCGGCATCGTCCGCGACATCCTCACCATGGGCGCCCGCCCGATCGCGGTGATGGACCCGCTGCGCTTCGGTCCGCTCGACGCCGAGGACACCCGCCGCGTCCTGCCCGGGATCGTCGCCGGCATCGGCGGCTACGGCAACTGCCTGGGCCTGCCGAACATCGGCGGCGAGATGGTCTTCGACCCGACCTACCTCGGCAACCCGCTCGTCAACGCCCTGTGCGTCGGTGTCATGCGGCACGCGGACATCAAGCTGGCCAAGGCTTCCGGCGCCGGCAACCAGGTGATCCTGTTCGGTGCGCGGACCGGCGGCGACGGCATCGGCGGCGTCTCCGTGCTGGCCTCGGAGACCTTCGACGCGGAGGGCCCGTCGAAGCGTCCCAGCGTGCAGGTCGGCGACCCGTTCGCCGAGAAGGTGCTCATCGAGTGCTGCCTGGAGATCTTCGCCGCCGATCTCGTCGTCGGCATCCAGGACCTCGGCGGGGCCGGATTGTCCTGCGCCACCACGGAACTGGCCTCAGCCGGTGCCGGCGGCATGCACGTCGTGCTGGACCAGGTGCCGCTCCGGGACGCGACGCTCGCGCCCGAGGAGATCCTGATGAGCGAGTCCCAGGAACGCATGTGCGCGATCGTCGAACCCGTGCACGTCGCGGCGTTCCTCGAGATCTGCGCCAAGTGGGACGTGCAGGCCGTGACCATCGGTGAGGTCAACGAGTCCGGGCGCCTCACTGTCGAGTGGCGCGGGGAGACCGTCGTCGACGTCCCGCCGAAGACCGTCGCGCACGAGGGCCCCGTCTACAACCGCCCCTTCGCCCGCCCCGACGTGCAGGACGCGCTGACCGCGAACACCTCCGCAGGCCTGGCCCGCCCGAGCACCGGCGACGAGCTGCGCGCGACGTTGCTGCGCCTGATCGCCTCGCCGAACCTGTGCGACAAGTCCTGGGCCACCTCGCAGTACGACCGGTACGTGCTGGGCAACACCGTGCTCGCGATGCCCGACGACGCCGGCGTCGTGCGCCTGGACGACGACACCAACCTCGGTCTCGCGCTGTCCACCGACTGCAACGGCCGCTTCGTCCAGCTGAACCCGTACCTCGGCGCGCAGTTGGCGCTGGCCGAGGCCTACCGCAACGTCGCCACCAAGGGCGCGAAGCCGCTCGCCGTCACCGACTGCCTCAACTTCGGATCCCCGGAGGATCCCGGCGTGATGTGGCAGTTCGCCGAGGCCGTCACCGGCCTGGCCGACGCCTGCCTCGAACTCGGGGTGCCGGTCACCGGCGGCAACGTGTCCTTCTACAACCAGACCGCCGAGACGGCGATCCTGCCGACCCCTGTCGTCGGGGTGCTCGGCGTCATCCAGGACGTGCGCCGGCGGGTGCCGAGCGGGTTCGCGAACGCCGGCGACCACGTGCTGCTGCTCGGGCACACCCACGACGAGCTCGACGGCTCCGAGTGGGCGCACGTGGTGCACGGGCACCTCGGTGGCCGACCGCCGCACGTGAGCCTCGCCGCCGAGCGGGCCCTGGCCGAGGTGCTCGTCGCCGCGGCCACGGACGGGCTGCTCGCCTCCGCGCACGACCTGTCCGAGGGTGGCCTCGCGATCGCCCTGGCGGAGTGCTGCCTGGCCGGGAAGGTCGGCGCCCGGATCGAGGACCTCGGCCCGGACGACCCGAATGCACCGCTGAGCCCGTTCGCGTTCTTGTTCTCCGAGTCGACGGCCCGGGTCATCGTCTCCGTGCGCACCGAGCACATCAACGCCCTGGGTCAGCTGGCCTCCGCGCACGGGGTGCCGCTGAACCGCCTCGGCGAGGTGGGCGGGGACGCTCTGGCGATCGAGGGCCAGTTCACCGTCGACGTCACCGAGTTGCGGGACGCGCACATCGCGACCCTGCCCGCAGCGCTGGCCTGAGCTTCCGGGCTCGTGCCGCCACGGCGCCGTATCGACGAGGCCGACGGCCGCGCCGCCCTCGCGGCCTGGGCCGACGATCCTGACGGTGCGTCACGCGACACCCTGGCCACCGCCGTCCGATGGACGCTGCAGGAACTCGCCGAGCGGTATCCCGGCCAGTCCGTCGAGGTCCGCGTCCCGCCCTACGGTGCCGTGCAGTGCATCCCGGGCACGACCCACCGCCGTGGCACCCCGCCCAATGTCGTCGAGACCGACGCGGTGACGTGGCTGGCGCTGACGACCGGCGACCTGCTCTGGGAGCAGGCCCTCGTCTCCGGACGGTGCATCGCGACCGGGACCCGAGCCGACCTGACGGACGTGCTGCCGATCAGGTGACCGGCAGCCAGCCCCGAGGCTCAGTGATCGTCGATGCAGGTGACGTACAGGTTGAGTGTCCCGAAGCTCGTCGCGATGTCGCCGGACGCCCGGTATCCCACCAACCGGCCCTTGGAGTCCTCCAGCCGCGACACATCGGTGTCGGGGTCCGACTCGGTCACTGCGATGAAGTACTGAAGCAGGTTGTCGGCCAGGGCCGTGTCCCGGTCGTTCCGCGAGGGACCGCCCTTGCACAGGGCGGTCGCGACCTCGTTAGCGCTGTCGGGGAACGTCAGCTTCACCTGGTACAGGCCACCGCGAAGGGACCCGCCCTTTTCACAGGTGCTCTGCTTCGTGACCGCACCGCACGGGTCGCCCTGACCGGCCGATGCCGTTCCCAGGCCGACGCCGACGACCATGGCCGCGGTCAGCATCGCACCGGATGCAACCCACACACTTCGAGCTCGCATGATCTGATGCCCCCTCACCCGGCCTGTCCATCGGCACAGTCACGGAGACACCCACCGCGACAGGGGAAACCGGTCCCGATCCTGTTGTAGGGCATCTCTTGACGCCGGGGCCCTGATTCGGGTCATCCACGTGCGGAGCACACGGGCGGTCCGGGAGGTTCTCCCGAAACAACAGTCGGGCCCGGCCATGAGGCCGAGCCCGACACGTTGGGTGACCAGCGATCGCGCCGGTCGCCTCAGGTCAGTCCGAGGGGGGGTTCGGGAACTTGATCGTGCAGGTCAGGGTCTCGGGGCCCTGGGCATCGGGAGTGGCGCTCCAGTCGACCCGCACGACCGCGTACGAGATGTTGTCGATGTCTGCCGTCCGGATGATGTCGCCGTCGGCCTTGAAGTTGTTGGTCGAGTCGGTCACGGTCAGCGCTGGGGTGCGGGGCTGGTTCACGTGCTCGTCGATCTTGGTGAAGTCGCTGCGGTACAGGTCGACACGGAGGCTGGACACCTGCGCGCCCGCACGCGTGAAGCCCTCGTTCGAGAAGTTGTTGGACGCGATGACCCGCACGGCCTCGACGTCGTCCGAGTCCGCAGCCTGTCCTTCGCCATCGAGGTCGATCTCGACGTTGTATCCGAACTCCTCGATCCGGTCGTGCGAACACGACGCGTAGATCGTGTCGCCGTCCTGGTTGCCGTAATCGAAGTCGGACTCGGCACTGGCCCCGCCCGCCACAGCAAGCAGGACCATCGGCGCGACAGAACCAACCATCAGGGTGCGCGTGAGAACTCGGTGCATGGGGGTCTCCACCTGTGTCAAGAAGTCGGACCCGACCGGGTCACTGCAAGAGTTGTAAGCCAATTCTTCGCGTGACGCACGTAGTCCATTCGAGTGAATGAGGAATTCCCACCTTCCTTCGGCATAGCTCCCGACCAACCGCTTTGGGGAAGCCGTAAAACGCGTACCGCCCCGAGGCTCGAAAGCCTCGGGGCGATACGGATGAAATGGTGGTCAGCTATGCCGACCGTGTGTAATTAGGAGCGGTACGGCCCGACGTTGTCGGCGCAGCGGATGGTGATCTGGTTGACCGAGTCCGAGTCGTCGAAGATGCCCGCGAAGCCAACAACCTCGCCGTCACCGTTGAGCTGAGCGACAACGGCGGTGGCGCCACCGTCGTTGACGACGGCGATCGCGCGGTCCGCCGAACCCAGCGGGTCGGTCTGGTTGCCGAAGTCGCAGATCGCGACAGCGACGTCCGGGTTGGTGTCGGGGTCGTCCGGCACGGTGCTGCCGGTCACGGTGTAGCGGTCACGGGCCGGCTCGTTGAGCTTGAGGTCCATGCCACCTTCCTGGCAACGGGGCTCGTCGGTGATAGCACCGCAGGGGTCGTTCTGAGCGGCGGAGGCGGAGCTGATGCCCATGGCCGCGATCGGCATGGCCAGCGCAACCGCGGTGACCACCTTGAGGATACGAGAAGACATTTCTGGATTCCTTTCCAGTCGCGACCAGAGCGTTTTGGTCGTCGATCCGATGACCGATTCGTTCACTACTCGACAGACGTTTCTTGCAGGAACGCTTCGCTCCACGCTCCGGTCGCCGGTTGACACTGTTGGCCGGGAACATCGAGGAACACATCGCGCTTCCAATGTTGTAGCGACGACGAGAGATGCCGGTCAAGGAATTCGAATGAGGTCGGCGATGCTTCACGCAGGCACCAATGCGCCTTCACGGCGCGGGGATGACAAGTGTCAATCTCCCGGCATATCGGGCCCAGGCTCTGGAGTGCCTGGTTCTCCACTGCGAACGCCGGATCGGCGCTGGAGCAGGCGATCAGAGCGGCTCGACAAGGGCCATTCACTCGTTCGGCGTAACAGTAAACGCGAATGCGATCCGACGCCAGACCGAAAACGCAATCACCCCGCCGCGGATCGCGACGGGGTGATCGGGAGTGCTGAGGGCGTCGACGCCGAGCGCCGACGACGGCTACTTGCAGATGATGGTCACGCCGGTGGTGAGGGCTTCGTCGTTCCCGCCCTTGGCGGCCTTCTTCTCCGCGGCGGTCTGCTTGCCGTTCTTCGGCTTGGACTTCATCTTGTCGACTTTGGTCTTGCAGGGCCCGATCTCCGGACGCTCCGACGCTTGCGCTGCACCGGACGGGACGAGCAGGGCCGCGGCGCACGCCACACCGGTGACGGCCATGAGCAGGTTTCGGGACATCGCTCCCCCAGAAGCTGAGTCGGATGTGGGACAGCCGGCGATGGCACCGACGGATCCACCCTGTCTAGCCGTGGGAGCGAGTGGTCGACAATGACCTTGGGCTGACCGGCGTTATTCCAGAAATTGACGGGGGCAGGGCGATGCGTGAATTTCAGCTGGCGCTGGCGCACGATCCTCATCTGAGGCACTCTCAGATCTCCTACGGTGCGCACCCCGAGCAGGTCGCCGAGATCGTGCTGCCCGAGCAGGCGGATGCCTTGATTCTGGTGATCCACGGGGGTTTCTGGCGGGCGATGTACGACCGCGGGCACACGGCCGCCCAGTGCGCCGCCCTGGCGCGCTCCGGGTATGCGGTGGCCTCGCTCGAGTACCGCCGGGTCGGCAACGGCGGCGGGTGGCCCACGACGTTCGAGGACGTGGCCTCGGCCGTCGATTCCGTGCCCGCTCTCCTCGCCTCCGAGATCGGCGTCCTGCCGGTTGTTCTCATGGGGCACTCCGCAGGCGGACACCTCGCACTGTGGGCCACGGCGCGGCATCGCCTGCTTCCCGGCTCTCCCGGGCATCGCACCGACCCGCCGAACCTTGCGGGCGCGGTGGCCCTCGGCGCTGCGGCCGACCTCGGCTGGCTCGATCGCTCCGGAGCCGGGGCGGGCGCGGCTCGCGATCTGCTCGGCTGCGCGCCCGATGACGATCCGCAGCGCCGGTGGGCTGCAGCGGATCCCGCCCGCCTGGTGCCGACCGGCATCCGCACGGTTCTGGTCCACGGCGCGCACGACGACGCCGTCCCTCTCGAGTGCGCACGATCGTTCTTCAAGGCAGCACGTGATGTCGGGGACCCCTGCAAGATCCGGGTGCTCCCGAACGCCGGACACTTCGAGTTCCTCGACCCGAACACGAAGGCCTGGTCGGAGGCACTGGCTGCGGCAATGACCGTGCTGGTTGGTCCAGCTGAATGACCCAGCGTCAGGTCCCCTGCACTACAACGACTCGCGCCTCTGAGGCACGTGAATATTCCACTGGTGGGGTATCCGGAAATAGACCGCCGTGTCCGGTCCGCACCTTTGGTCACCCCGTGCCTGAGTAATGACTCGGTTTGCATGTCGTCGCACCCTTGATTCGCCCATTCGACCCAAGCACGTTCAGGCCACGAGTCCGCGGGATTTCCCTCGGCCGACCTGCTTCCGAAAGGGAATCCCCCATGCGTCGAAACTTGACGATCGCCGCGGTGGCCGGCGCCGCGCTGCTCACCGCACTGCCGAACGCTCTCGCCGCCACCACGTTGCCGAACCAGGCCGCGACCAACTCCGGTTTCGCCTACGCGAGCAACCAGGGCATCCGGATCTGCATCTCCGGCGGAAACGACCAGGGCACCGGGCAGTTCCTCGTCGAGGGCCAGCGCCTCGACACCTATAAGGCCGCCTACGCGCTCACTCCGGTCCTGAACCCCGCGCACAACGCCACCGACACTGCGGGACGTTGTTGGGACATCGACGCGCCCGTCGGTGAGTACCGCGTGACCCCGAGCAAGTACCTGAGCGCGAACTGCCTCAAGACTGCCAACGGCCACATCGTGCAGAACCCGACCGGCGCCAACCCCTCCGGCCTGGAGTACACGAGCGACCGTTGCCGCGCCAAGGTGCACCACTGGCACGTTCGCCACGACATCTTCGGCTCCATCACCGGCGAGCCGAGCGTCGAACTCCCCGAGGGCATCGAGGTCGGCGTCGCTGCGGGCGAGGTCACCCGACTCGACGCGCACGTGACCGACGAGCGCTACCCCGAGTGCACCGTCGGCGCCGCCCCCGCAGCCGACCCCCGGATCTGCGAGCCCACCGGCCCCACCACCTCCTGACCATCTCTTCCGCCTCGGAAGTTGTGACCCCCCATCAGACTTGGAAGGAAGAGACTATGCGCAAGACTTTCCTGACGGCCGCGCTCAGCGTGGTCGCGGTCGGAGCCCTGTGGCCTGCCACCGCCGGCGCCGCGAGCCAGGCCACCACGACCCTCACACTCTGCGTCAGTGAGGGCGCCGGTCAGCTCGTGGTCGAGGGCGGCCACTCGCTGGTCACCCCCCAGCTCAATGTCACCGACCCCGACGCCAGCGGCAACGAGTGCATCTCGTACCCGGTGACCGCCGGCCTCGAGTACACGATCACCGCGGGCAAGTACCTCAGCGCCCCCTGCTACAAGACCGTTAACGGGGACCTCGTGAACCCGCCGGTCCTGCAGTCACCCCGGGTGAACTGCGAGGGCAAGGTGCACCACGTCCACACCGGGCGTACCGGCCAGCCGACGACGACCATCGAGGCCGACGAAGTGACCGTTGTGCCGCGGCCGACCACCATCACCACGGTCTCGTTCCACGTCACCGACGTGCGCTACTTCGACTGCACCGACGACACCGGCTCGAACCCGACTCGGGTCTGCGAGCCGGAGGGCCCCACCACCTGATCCACTCCAGAGCGGAACTGCTCCTGACCCTTCAGGGTCAGGAGCAGTTCCGCGTCGCGGGGGGATCGGTCAGCTGCTGGTGCCCTTGCCCGTGACCGGGTGCTCCGCGCAGCTGCGGCCGGCGTCGGTGGAGTTGCACTCCGGGTAGTCCAGGTCGACGACGTGGAGGCGGACCTCGGTGGTCTGGTTCTCCACGACATTCACGATCGCGTAGCCGGGCACCTCGACCGTCGTGAACGGCGCATTGGCGGGCCGAGCGATCGGGTTGCCCGCCGGAGTGGCGTAGCGCGTGGTGTGCGCGTGGTGCACCTTCGCGTGGCAACGGCCATCGGCGGGGATCGAGTTGCGCACCCGCGGAGTGCCCTGCCAGCAGACGGCGTCGATGTACTTGTCGGCCTGGACGTAGTACGTCCCCGCCTCCACCGACTGGGCACTGGCGCATTCGTTGTCCAGCGTCGGCGTCTTGATGAACTCGGGTCCGTCGGCGACGGCGTATCCGCGTCCCTCGCTGACGCACAGCAGCAGCGTGCCGTTGCCGGTCAGGCTGCCGTTGCTCGGCGCCGCCACGGCGTTGTTGACCGCCAGGAATCCCGACACCAGCACGGTGGCTCCGGCCAGAACCGCCAACATCTTGCTTCGTCGCATCGTGCACCTCTCCAGAGAACCGGGGATCGATCGCGCTTCGGTGTCGACAGGCAGGCGGGCACCGGGCGGCTTCGGTGCCAATGTGGTTCGGGCATGAAACGGACTTCAACGACATTGGGCCGATCGCCCAGCAGCCGGGGGTATACCGATCGGGACATCTCCGGACAGACCTGCCAACTCCGTGCGTCGGCGCAACGTCACGGGGGTCGGCAAAGAATTCCGGCCCCAGGGACCTGGCCGGCCCGGCGCGACGACTCCTGCTTCCGGATGATCAACTTCTGCCCGCCGATGAAAGTGCCACCGCCGATGTCCGTGTTGACCAGCGCTCCTTCGCGGGCGCTCCCGTCGTGGGCGTCGGGCGCCGGCACGGCGGCACTGCTGGGCACCCTCTGGGTCATCTCCGTGTCCGTGGAGTTCCACGCCCCCGGATGGGCGCGCACGGGAGCGCTGTTCGTGCACCTCGCCGGCCTGGTCATCGGGCTGGGCGCGGTGGTCGTCATCGACTGGACCGCGCTGCGCTGGGTGCTGGGCCGCTCGACGTACAGCCAGGTCCGTGAGACGGCGGCGTCGGTCCACGTGTTGATCTGGAGCGCGCTGATCGCGCTCATGGTCAGCGGAGCGGTACTGAACCCGGACACCAGCTCCAACCTGACCCGGTTCAAGCTCGCCCTCGTCCTGGTGCTGGCGGTCAACGGGCTGCACGCCAAGGCGCTCGGTCTGCGGCTCGGAGCCGCCGCGATGGATCCTCCGCCGAGGTTTCTGCTGGTCCGCGCGGCCGTGATCGCCACGGTGTCTCAGCTCTGCTGGTGGTCGGTCATGATGCTCGGCCACGTGAATACTCAGGGCTGACCCATGACTCCCCTGCGCCGCACAGTCCTCGCGATGAGCGCCTACGTCCTTGGCCTCGCGCTGCTGTTCGGAGCCGCCTTCGTGTTCCTGGCGGGCCTCCCGGGCTCGCCGCCGATCGTCGAGGTGCGGACGGAAACCAACGTCGTGCCCGCCCCGGCGGACGCATCCGGACCGCCGGCGGAGCGCGAACAGGACGAGGGGGCAGGGGTGCCCGCAGAGTTCGCACCCGCCGAACCCGCACCCGTCGAACTCGTGCCCGTCGAACTCGTGCCCGTCGAACTCGTGCCGGACGAACCCGCGCCGGACGAACCCGCACCCGCCGAGCTCGGCCCGGACGAACCCGCGCCCGCGGGGCCCGCACCCGCCGAACCCGTGCCGGCCGAAGCCGCGCCCGTCCAACCGGCGTCGGTCGAAGCCGCGCCGGTCGAGCCCGCGCCGGTCGAACCTGCCCCGGCCGAACCGGCGCCGGCGGAGTCCGCCCCGGATGAGCCCGCGCCCTGAGCAGGGGACGAATTCGCTTGTCCGCCCGCGCCACGTAGACTCCCTCCCGTGCCCGGTGGCGACGGCAAGCTCTCTCACGACCTCCTTCCCGGCGAGAAGGGTCCGCAGGACTCCTGCGGTGTCTTCGGCGTCTGGGCCCCCGGCGAGGACGTCGCCAAGCTGACGTACTTCGGGCTCTACGCCCTGCAGCACCGCGGCCAGGAATCGGCGGGCATCGCGGTCGGCAACGGGCAGTCCGTCGTCGTCTACAAGGACATGGGCCTCGTCCCGCAGGTCTTCGACGAGGCGACGCTGAACTCCCTGCGCGGGCACCTCGCGATCGGGCACACGCGGTACTCCACGACCGGCGGCTCGCGGTGGGAGAACGCCCAGCCGACGTTCCGCTCCACCCCGACGGGCTCGGCGGCCGTCGCGCACAACGGCAACCTGACCAACTCCGGTGAGCTGGCCCAGCTGGTCGCGAACACCTGCAACCTCGACCGTGAGCGGGTCCGCCGCCAGGGCGGGGCCGCGGCCACGACCGACACCGACCTGGTCACCGAACTGCTCGCCACGCACCACAGCCGGTCGCTGGAAGCCGCGGCGATGGATCTGCTCCCGCAGCTGCAGGGCGCCTACTGCTTCGTGTTCATGGACGAGTCGACCCTCTACGCCGCCCGCGACCCGCAGGGCATCCGCCCGCTGGTGCTCGGCCGGCTGGACCGTGGCTGGGTCGTCGCCTCGGAGACCGCGGCGCTGGACATCGTCGGCGCCTCGCTGGTGCGCGAGATCGAGCCCGGCGAACTGATCGCCGTCGACGAGGCCGGGCTGCGTACCCGTCGCTTCGCCGAGGCCGCCCCCAAGGGCTGCGTGTTCGAGTACGTGTACCTCGCCCGCCCGGACACCACGATCTCCGGCCGCAACGTCCACGCCGCCCGGGCGGAGATGGGCCGCCAGTTGGCCCGCGAGGCGCCCGTCGAGGCGGACCTGGTGATCGCGACCCCGGAGTCCGGCACCCCGGCCGCGATCGGGTACGCCCAGGAGAGCGGAATCCCTTACGCACAAGGGCTGGTGAAGAACTCCTACGTCGGGCGCACCTTCATCCAGCCGTCGCAGACCATCCGCCAGTTGGGTATCCGGCTCAAGCTGAATCCGCTGCGCGAGGTCATCGAGGGTCAGCGGCTGATCGTCGTCGACGACTCCATCGTGCGCGGCAACACCCAGCGCGCGCTGGTCCGCATGCTGCGCGAGGCCGGCGCCCGCGAGGTGCACATCCGCATCTCCTCGCCGCCGGTGATGTGGCCCTGCTTCTACGGCATCGACTTCGCCACCCGCGCCGAACTGATCGCCAGCGGACTCTCCGTCGAGGAGATCCGCGCGTCGGTCGGTGCGGACTCCCTGGCCTACATCTCCCTCGACGGACTCATCGCGGCCACCACCGTCGCCGAGGACAAGCTCTGCACCGCGTGCTTCACCGGCACGTACCCGATCGCGCTGCCCGACCCGGAGTTGCTCGGCAAGCACCTGCTCGAGCCCGCGGCGGTCCAACTCCCGACCCACGAACTTCCCCCCGAGGTCCGCACGACGTGACGCTGCGCCGACAACCATTCCGCACGTCGTGCGCAATGGTTGTAAGAAACCCGGACAATTCGGACATTCGACGACCACGACGACTGACATGCGCGAGCCGGCACCGAGGGGACGGTCACAGTGAGTGAGGGCGTGACCTACGCGGCCGCGGGCGTGGACATCGAGGCCGGGGACCGGGCCGTCGAGCTGATGAAGGCCTCCGTCGCGCGCGCCGGGCGGCCGGAGGTCGTCGGCGGGCTCGGCGGGTTCGCCGGGCTGTTCCGGGCCGACGCCCTCAAGGACATGCACTCCCCCCTGCTGGCCACGGCCACCGACGGCGTCGGTACCAAGGTCGCGGTCGCGCAGCGGATGGACATCCACGACACCATCGGGATCGACCTGGTCGCGATGGTCATGGACGACCTCGTGGTCTGCGGGGCCGAGCCGCTGTTCATGACCGACTACATCGCCTGCGGCAAGGTCGTGCCCGAGCGCATCGCCGCGATCGTCTCCGGGATCGCCGAGGGATGCAGCCGGGCCGGCTGTGCCCTCATCGGCGGGGAGACCGCGGAGCACCCGGGGCTGCTCGGACCCGACGAGTACGACATCGCGGGCGCCGGCACGGGAGTCGTCGACCAGCCGAACCTGCTCGGGGCGCACAAGGTGCGCTCGGGCGACACCGTGATCGCGATGGCGGCCTCCGGCCTGCACTCCAACGGCTACTCACTCGCCCGCCACGTCTTCTTCGCGCACGCGAAGTGGGAGCTGGACCGGCAGGTACCCGAACTCGGGCGGACCCTCGGCGAGGAACTGCTCGAGCCCACCCGGATCTACAGCCTGGACTGCCTCTCCCTGCTGCGTGAGGACGCGACGGGCACCGCCCTGGACGTGCACGCCTTCTGCCACGTGACCGGCGGCGGCCTGGCCGCGAACCTGGCCCGCGTCCTCCCGCCGGACGAGGACGCCGTCCTGCAACGGGGCAGTTGGACGCCGCCGGCCGTCTTCCAGCTGATCGGCGAGCTCGGCGGAGTGGCTCAGCCGGAGCTGGAACGGACGCTGAACATGGGCGTCGGCATGGTCGCCGTCGTGGCCCCCGACGACGCCGACGCGGTCATCGCCCGCCTCGCCGCCCGCGGCCTACCGGCCTGGGAACTCGGCGAGATCGTCGCGGGCAACGGCATCGCGGCGCTGCACGGCACGCACTCCTGACGCAGCGTCAGTAGTCCTTCTCCAGCGTCAATTGTTCGCTGCAGTCCTTGCACAGCGGCACGGGGATACCCGTGCGCCACGTCCCATAGCCCACCTGCATCGGCGGGATCTCGCCGATGTCGCGGTTCGCCACTCCACCTCCACTGAACCAAACCTCGCGGAGCGGTTGAGGGTAACCACTGAAGCGCTCGCCCACGGCGAGCAGCCGACGCCCGCCCGGTGACCACGCGATCGGGCGCATCCCCTCGACGTCATTCACCTTGCCCTTGCGTGGGTCGATGATCAGCATCAGCTCGTCGGACTTCGCGAACGGCTCGTCGTTGTCGACCATGGCCACGATCCACGATCCACGAACGTCCGGCGCTCAGCGAACGCGGTTCGCTCGACAACTTGTGCGTCCAGGTCTTCTTCGCGGTCACCACCGAGAGGCGGTAGCCGCCGGAGGAGGTCTTGAACGCCTTGAGCCAGCCGTCCCCGGGTCCGGAGACGAACTGCACGTACCGACCCGAGCGCACCTGATCCAAAACCTTCTTCTTGCGCGCGGTCGGATCCCACTCGAAGTACCGGGTCAGTGCGTTCTTCTCGGGTCCGGTGGTCTCGGACCAGCGGAGCCGACCGTCGGCCAGCAACTGCTGGTCGTAGCCCTTCGGCCGACCGAGGCCCGGAATCGGCCCCACGGTCCCATCGGGCTGGAGGAGACCCAGACCGGAGTTGTCGGCCGCGTCAACGACGACCTGCTCGCCCGCGGCGGTCGCTCCGAACGCCCGGTCGTCGGAGGTGAGCCGATACGTCCGCAGCGGGTTGAGCGTGAGCCCGTAGAGCGCGCTCCCGCCCCCGCCCTCGGAGTCGATGCCGCTCAGGTAGACGTCGTACAGCGGCGTCGGACTGACCGCGGCCGCGAACTCCGGCTTGCCGTCACCGCCGCAGGCGGTCAGGGTCGCAAGAAGAACCAGTCCGACGACGGAGACGACGCCTCGGCAAGAGCGCATTCGATCACTCCTCGGAAGATCTTCCGAGGGCAATCTAGGGGGTGCGCTGCGCCGTCAGCCGGAGCGGCGCTCGTCGGTGTCGTCGTCGGCGACGTACTTCGCGTACGGGTCGTCCTCGTCGTCGTCCTCGTCGTCGTCCTCGACGACAGCCGCCGCCGATTCACCCGAGACGAGTTCGGCCCGCAGACGCTCAAGGTCCGTCCCGCCGCTGCTGTACTTCAGCTCGCGAGCGACCTTGGTCTGCTTGGCCTTGGCTCGGCCGCGCCCCATGGCTCGACCCCCTCCGAGGATGCTCCTGAACCCGCACAAAGGCGCGGGCCGGAGTACCGACGCACTTACCGGACACGGCGACCGGCGGGGGGCTTGCCACCCGAACCGAACGCTTACTGGCGCTAACGGTACCCGGTCACGGGCGATGTAGTGATGCGGACCCGGCCACACACGCCTCAAAGCTCCACCGGGGCGTCTTTAGTGCTCCGGCGGCAGGATCCCGCGCAGGCGGCTGACCTCGGCGATGCGCTGCTCGGCGAGGCGGTCCGCGGCCACCGCGGGCGGGACGCCGTCGGTCGCGGCGATCTGCAGGACCCGCTTGGTGGTGTCGTAGATGCTGCTCGCCCGGGTCTTCGCGCGGGCGAAGTCGAACCCGCCGCGACGGCGCCCGTAGAACTCGTCGGCCACCTGGATGACGCCCCCGGCGTTGACCAGGTAGTCCGGCGCGTAGAGCACGCCCCGGTCCGCGAGGGTCTTCTCGATCCCCGGGTGGGCGAGCTGGTTGTTGGCCCCGCCGCACACGACCCGGGCACTGAGTGCCGCCGCCGTCGCATCGTCCAGAGCGCCACCCAGCGCGCACGGGGCGTAGACGTCGAGATCAGCCCCGATCAGCGTCTCGGTGTCGCCCACCACCCGGACCTGCGGCCAACGCGCCTGCAGGGCCGCCAGGGCCGCGCCGGACACGTCGGTGACCAGCACCTCCGCCTCCTCGGCGATGAGGTGCTCCACGAGGTGCGAGCCGACCTTGCCGACGCCGGAGATGCCGACGCGCTGCCCGCGCAGGGACGGGGAGCCCCAGGCCTGCTCCGCACAGGCCCGCATGCCCTGGTAGACGCCCCAGGCGGTCAGGATCGAGGAGTCCCCCGCCCCGCCGAACTCCGGGGAGCGGCCGGTCGCGTACTCGGTCTCGCGGGAGACCAGGTCCATGTCCGGCGGGTAGGTGCCGACGTCGCACGCGGTGACGTAGCGCCCGCCCAGGGAGTCCACGAACCGGCCGTAGGCGCGCAGCAGCGCCTCACTGCGGATGGCGCGTGGGTCGCCGATGATGACGGCCTTGCCGCCGCCGTGGTCCAGACCGGCCAGCGCGTTCTTGTAGGTCATGCTCCGGGAGAGCTTCAGGACGTCGGCGACGGCTGCCGCGGTGCTCGGGTACGGGTAGAACCGCGTCCCGCCCAGCGCAGGCCCCAGCGCCGTGGAGCCGATGGCGATGACCGCACGCAGCCCACTGTCCGGGTCCCGGCAGAACACGACCTGCTCGTAGCCCGATTGCGCGCCCAGCAGCTCTTCGATGCCACCGAACGCATCTCCTGCACCGTGCTCGATCTCGCTCGGGCTTCTCACTCGTCCCTCGCTCGTCGCGCTCGCTCGCTCGACCACCATGGCGGCCTCCTGTTTCGAGGGTAACCACCTGCCCGCCCGGGTGTCCGGGTACCCGACTTCTGCCCGCGAGTGGGTGCATCGCCGGCCGCCAAAGGCCCCACATGCCGGCAGAAGACGACAACGCCGCCCCGCACCGCCCGCCCGCCCGCCCGCCCGAAGGAACAACCTCTGCCCGCGAGTAGGGGTATGAGCGACCCGCGACGGCCCGACATGCCGGCAGAAGACGGTCCCCTGGGGCGTGGCAGGATGCCGGGCGTGCCGGGCCTGGCTTACGTCGCGGCGTTGCGTGTCTACGAGCCCGTCGAGGCCCTCGGGCCGCAGTTCAGCGAGTGGGAGCGCCACCGCGGCTCCCCCGCTGCCGATCCCGCCCTCGCGCCGGCGTTGGAACGCGAGGCGGCACTGCGTCGGCTGATCACCGTGCCCCCACCGGTCGCCCCTGACGCCCGGGACGACGGCCTGCTGCTGATCGAGATCGACGGGCGGCAATTGGGCGCGCCGACCCAGGTCGCGTTGCGGTGCTGGACCGCAATGGAGGACCTGCGCGATCACACCCCGGACCCGCTGTTGGATGCCTATTTCCCGCGAGCAGTTCTGGATCAAGAAGAACGGAATTATGCGACGTGGCGGGCAAGTAATCCGACCGTCGTCCCGCACATTCGATCAAAGGCGTGGACCGTCCCGCTTTCTTGGTTCGTGCCGTTCTCACCCACAGAGCGTGAAGAAATTCACGAGCTCTCCGGGACCCGACTTCGTTACCGCACCGAGATGACCGAGGCGCGGCGACGGGTGGCCCGGAGCCTTGTGGTGCTGCGTCGCACGCTGTCCGGGGACCCGTTGGTGGACGCAGTGATCGACATCGGGCGCTGGCTGGAGTGCTTCCATCCCACGAGCCACGTCGAATTGGACTACTGCGGACTCTCGGCGTTACGCCTGCCGGGTGAACCCGAACCGGACAACTCCGCGGGCGACGTGCAGGAGGCCTTGGCGGCCCTGGCGGCGTCGGACATGCAAGAGGCTGTCCAGAGATACGGCCGTTTGGTGAATCGTTGGAGATGTTACGCCGAATACGCACATTTCAGTTGACCGTTCTCAGGCCAAAGGTACTCTCACAGACAGACGCGGTCAGAGCGGACGATCCTCCTCCGGATCACTTCTGCTCCAACTCGTTCTCAGGTGAAGGACCCGGCGTCACCCGTTCGGTTGATGGGGTGCCGGCCGGACGGCCGAGTCGAAATGATCCGGTCGGACCATTTCGGACATCCGTCTCCTGAGGCAACATCTTGTTCACGAGACGACACAAGGTCGCTCGACTAGGAGGCCCGCCATGAACGCTCACTCGCCCGAGACCGAGGCTCTGCTCACGCCCGCCGAGGTTGCCACCATGTTCCGCGTCGACCCCAAGACGGTCACCCGTTGGGCGAAGGCCGGGAAGCTGACCTCGATCCGTACCCTCGGTGGCCACCGCCGCTACCGCGAGTCCGAGGTTCGTCAGCTGCTCGCCGGCACGATCCCGCAGCAGGCTGCCCGCTTCGACAACTGACCTGTCGAGCACCGGCCTCCGCCCGCCGCGGTAGGCCATCGCTCAGCAGGCAAGCACGAAGGTGCCTCCCTTCAGAGGCAGGGGCGTTATGGCGCGATCCCGGGACCTGCTCCGCAAGGAGCTGGAACCGGGATTCAGCCATTTCTAGGGCCGGAACCACGCCCGCGCCCGAGGCCGCACAGCACCGCGCCGCCCGTCCCGTGAGGGATGGACGGCGCGCAGTATGCGGTCGATCAGTTGGTGGGCGCAGCCCCTGCGGAGCCTGCGGGCACGCAGGGCAGGTCGATCCACGGCGGGGCCTGCGGGTCGATGTTGAGCCCTTCCCACCGCTCACCGAGGACGTAGTCGACGGTGTCGGTGTTGCCGCGCTTCTCCCGGCTCACGCTCATCCCGGCCTCCCAGGCCTGCAGCGCGTCCTTCTGCGCCTCGGCCGAGGGGTTGGGCGCGATGCGCAGCTCACCCGTGCCGCGGACCTTGCGACGCTCCGGGTCGTTGCCGATCTCGCCGATCTGGAATCCACGCTGGCGCAGTTCCTCGGCGACCTCGTCGGCCAGGCCGGTGCGCTGCGTGCTGTTGAAGACGTTGACCAGGGCCTGGGTGGGCGGCGGCGCGTTGTAGGCGGCCGGCACGCAACCCGCGGTCGGGTCGGACTTGGAGTTGATACCGAACGCCCACGCTCCCGCCCCGACCGTGGCCAGCACGGCGACGACGACGGAGACACCGATCGCTCGCCGCCGGGTGTTGACCGGACGGAACCGCGGAACGGTGCTGCGTCCGGATGGGCGCATCAGGCTCACTGTCTCTCCCCAAAGCACAGCCGGCAGCGGACGAGACGCCACTCGTCCGACTCCTCAGGCTAGGCGAGGAGGGGGGCTTGCCGCGGGAGGACCGCGCAATCGTGATCGAGTTCGAAGCCGAGGTGTGACCTGCTCAGGCCTCGCCGAGCTCCAGGATCCGCGCGTGGACGACCGTCCGCTGGCGCAGCGCCGCCCGGACCGCCCGGTGCAGGCCGTCCTCGAGGTACAGGTCGCCCTTCCACTCCACGACGTGCGCGAACAGGTCGCCGTAGAACGTGGAGTCCTCGGACAACAGGGTCGCGAGGTCCAGCTGGCTCTTGGTGGTGATCAGCTGATCCAAGCGCACGGCCCGGGGCGGGACGACCGACCAGGCGCGCTGCGACGTGTTGTGCTCGGGATAGGGCCGTGCCTCGCCGACGCGCTTGAAAATCACGGGCGGACTCTATCGGCGCCGCCTGAGCCGGTCTCAGGGAACGTCGACGTCGCTCGACTCGGTGCAGTCGGGCAGCGGGGGTTCACCGAGGCGGCGCAGGGTCGATTCGGAGATCCGGGTCAGGACTGCGAGGTCCTCGGGGCTCAGCCCGTCGAACAGCAACCGACGGACGGCTGCCACGTGCGGCGGGGCCGCGGCCTCGATCGCGCAGCGGCCGGCGTCGGTCACGGCGACGAACTGCCCGCGGGCGTCACTGACGCATTCGCCGCGCTCGATCAGCCCGCGCTTGGCCATGCGGGTCAGCTGGTGGGACAGCCGACTCTTCTCCCACTGAAGGGTGCGGGCGAGCTCGAAGGCACGCACGTGACCGCCGCCGGTGTCGGTCAGGGCCACCAGCACCGCGAAGTCCGACATCGACAGGTCCGAGCCCGCCGCCATCTGCCGGGCGAGCTCGGCGTTGAGCTGGGTCCACATGGTGATCAGCCCGCGCCAGGCCCGCTGCTCGTCGTCGGTCAGCCAGCGCTGCTCGGTCTCGGTGTCCACGGAATCAGTCTGCCACATCGATAGTTGACACGTCATCCAACTACACATATGGTTGATGCATCAACCAGTAGCACGCACCGGAGGACACCATGACCGCCACCACCACCGCCGCCCTGACCGGCACCTGGACGCTGGACGCCACGCACACCCGGGTCGGCTTCACCGCCCGCCACGCGATGGTGACCAAGGTCCGGGGCTCCTTCACAGAACTCGCGGGTACCGCGAACCTCGACGCGGAGAACCCGTCCGCCTCGAGCGTCGACCTCACCATCGAGGTCGCGAGCATCAACACCGGCAACGACCAGCGCGACGAGCACCTGCGCACCAACGACTTCTTCGACGTCGCGGCCTACCCGCAGATCCGGTTCGTCTCCACCGGCGTCGAGGCCGCGGGCGGCGAGGACTACCGCCTCACCGGGGACCTCACCATCAAAGGCATCACCAAGCCCGTGACCGTCGACTTCGAGTTCACCGGCCTGGCCACCGACCCGTGGGGCAACCAGCGCGCCGGCTTCGAGGGCAAGGCCACCATCAACCGCAAGGACTGGGGCGTCAGCTTCAACGCCGCACTCGAGACCGGCGGCGTGCTCGTCTCGGAGAAGATCAACCTCGAGTTCGACATCTCCGCCATCCGCGCCTCCTGACCGACGACGACGCGCAGCGGGCGCGGTGCCGACAACTCGTCGGTACCGCGCCCGCGCTCGTACGCTGGAGGCGCACGCGCAAGGGAGGTCGCGATGACGGGCCGCCAGACGAAGGATCCAGGGGTCGTCGACGCGATCGACCGCGCCCGTTACGAGCTGACCATCGCCGGCGAACTCGTCGCCTACCTCGACTACAGCCCCGTCAGATCCGGCGCCGCCCGTCTGCTGCTCACCCACACCGAGGTGCAGCCGGACTTCGGCGGCCTGGGCATCGGTACCCGGCTGGTCCGCGCCGCCCTCGACGACATCCGCGCCCGCGGTGGCATCGTCGAGCCGAGATGTGACTTCGCCGCCGCAGTCATCGCGAAGCACCCGCAGTACGCCGACCTCGTCTTCCGTCACGAGTCCGACCCGCTCCTGGAAGGCCAGCAACGGAACTGACTCAGCGTCAGCGCCGCCAGAACAGGTGATGTGTCACGCCACTCGGGCTGGGGACGACCTCGTGGTGGAACCGGTCCTCCAACTCCTCGGGCGCCGTCCACAACCGCGAACCCGCGCCGATCTCGACGTCGGATACGGCCACGTGCATGGTGTCGACGAGGTCCGCGGCGAGGAACTCCACGACGGTCTGTGCGCCACCCCCCAGCCGGACGTCCTTGCCCTGCGCCGCCTCCTTGGCCTGCTCGAGCACCGCTGCCGGCTCGCCGGAGACGAAATGGAAGGTCGTCTCGCCCAGGGTGAACGACGGGCGGTGGTGATGCGTCAGCACGAACACCGGCGTGCGGAAGGGCGGCTCCTCGCCCCACCAGCCCTGCCACTCCAGATCCGCCCACGGGCCGCGGTGCGGGCTGAACTTGTTGGCGCCCATGATCTCCGCGCCGATGTTGTTCCTGAAGTCGCGCGTGAAGTAGTCGTCGAGGCCCCGACTCCCGCCGGGATCCGTGCGGTTGGGCCAGCTCGCCGTCGCCCCGGCCCACGCGAACATTGCCATCGGATCGGCGTTCCCGAACGGGCGCTCCAGGCACTGCCCCTCGCCCGACCCGAAGCCGTCGCGGGACAGCAAGAAGTTCTGCACTCGGAGCAGCTGGGCCACGTGATCCTCCTGGGTAGCTCGACATCTGATCAGACCACCCGGACCGGCAGAACTCATCGGCGGGCGATCGGGCCGCGACCGTCAAGTCCGGCCCGCCGCGCGTCGACACTCCTGGCAGTCGTCCAAGCGTTGCCGGAGGTGCGGTGTGACAAGTCTGGTCAAAATCGACGTCCCGGTCGGCCTGCACCGAGGACTGCCGAAACAGCGATCGCTCGCCGAGGACCCGGTTCCCGTCGAGGACACGGTTCCGGTCGCGGAGCCCGCACTGCCGTTGGTCGCACCGGACCGAGCCTCCGAGCGCCTTTCCGTCAAGGACCTGTTCTGCCTCGGATTCGCGTTCTCCGCCGCTCTGCTCCTCATCGGCGGCGGCGCCGCCGCGTCCATCGACGACAACGTCCCGGCTTCATCACTGACGAGCATCAGCGGCCGCTGAGCCGCTGACGACGAGCGCCGGGGACCTGGATCAGGTCAAGCGGCGCTCGTTCTGCTGCGCGGCGGAGAGTGCGAGATTCGAACACGGCGCGTCACATCGCGCCTATTGCCGCGCCGACTCGGCGCACCTGCGGCCGGGCACGCAGCGTCATGAGCCCGCTGCTGCCGCACCGAGAAGGTCGGTGATGGCAGCCGCGACGGCGGGGTAGTCCTCGCCGAGCCAGATGAAATGGGTGGGTGCCTGGCTGACAATCAACCGGGCTCCGGGGATGGACTCGGCCAGGCCGCGGGCATGGGCGAAGGGGACCGCACGGTCGTCGGGCGTCGCGATGACGAGAGTGGGACAGCTGACCCGCGGGACCTGCGCAGCGCCGTCGGACATGGCCCGCAGGTCGGTGGCAAACCCGGCGCCTGAGCGCATTCGAGCAAACAGCCCCAGCAGCAGCGTGCGGTGCGCGCCGGGCAGTGCGGCCACGACCGGTTTGACCGGTCGGACCGTCAGATCGCGCAGGAGCAGCCGCAACGCTCGATCAGGAGCACGGCGGACCAGGGCATGAAGGAGCACCCAGGTGGCCTTTTCGGTGCGGGCACCGAAGACGCAGCGTCCCCCGATGCGGGTCCGGCGATCAGGCCAGGGCAAGAAGCCGACGGCGCTCTGCAGGATGAGACGTTCCACGAGGTCGGGGTGGCGGGAGGCCAGCATCACCGCCGTGGGGCCACCCGCGGACTGGCCCACGACCGCGGCGGACCGTTCGACGCCGAGCCGGCCGCACAACTCAGGGATCACATCGGCGAAGTCCTCGGGACGTGCGCCTCTCTTCAGCGACGTGCGGCCGTACCCGGGTCGTGACGGAGCGAGGATGCTGCAGCCTGCTTCGGCGAACACGTCCTCCCCCAGGGGCAGGGACGCGCGCATGTGTCCGCCGTGCAGCATCAGCACGGTGTGCGGTCCACGGCGCTCGAGCCGGTACTCGACCGGCCCGGTGGAGAGTTCGACGACGTCTGTCGACCGTTCGACTTCGGACATCGCCACCATCGCAGCCCTTCCAGATCCGAGATCGGTCCGCCCGGTCCTCAGCCTGACAGCCCCGCTTCTCAGCAGCCGGTCACGTGGTGGCGGAACGGGTGACTAGCGTCTCGGGCATGCGGAAGAGCAGCTGGGCACGGACGCTGCTGCCCTTGGCCTGCGCCGCAGTGGGCGGAAATGCGTTCGTCGGCCGGGAGTCGATGACCTGGTTTCGCGAGCTGCGGCGGCCGGCGATGCAGTTGCCGATGCCCGGCTTCTACGCCGTCGGGTTCGCCTACTACGTCGCCATGGGTCTGGTGGTCCACCGAGCCGTCCTCCGCGAGGATGCGAGGACCTACCGGCAGGCGCTGGTCGTCCTCGCAGGCAACGAAGCATGGAACTTCGTCTTCTTCGGCCGGCGCAGCACTCGCGACGGCTTTGTCGGAATCCTCGCCTTCCTACCGCCGCTGGTGCTGCTGCAGACCGCAGTCCGGGGCGACCGGACGTCCACGGTGGCGGTGGGCACGTACACGGCGTGGGTCGTCGGCTACGACGTTCCGTGGACCTATCGGTTGTGGCGGCTCAACCCGTCGTCGCCTTGACTCTCTTGCTCCACGGATCAGTCCGAGTCACCTGAGGTCAGGGTCCCGGCCCTGTACCCTGGACTCAGGTGTGCCGGGAAGTCTGGTCGGCGAGCGATGCCGACTGCCCTGGAGCCTCTTCGTGCGCACACCGTTCAATCCCGCCGGAACCACGCGATTCGTACGTAGTGCTCGCCGACGTCGCGGCTCTCGTGCCCGCGCGATCCGTCCCGATCGCCCGTGCGGCGAGGAACGTTCGGCCACCTCTTTCGCAACAGACCTCCGCCTGCACGGCGGCCCGCGGGAACTCACCCTCGCCCGCCACCGGCTCCGATCCTGGTTGGTCGACGTGGGGGTGGGAGCCCCGCACCTTGATCAAGCGCTGTCGGCCGCCGGAGAGGCCTGCGCGAACGCTTTCGAGCACTCCGGCGCCGCGTCTCGCACCGAACCGTTCTCGGGATGGATGCGAGCCCTCATCACGGGAGAGCAGCTCACGATCTTCGTCGGCGATGCGGGCCGGTGGAAGGCTCCGCCGCCGACCGTCCTGGGCCAGCCGCAACCGCGAGGTCGAGGACTGATGTGGATGGAGGAACTTGCGGACAGCGTTCAGGTCCGCAAGGGCTCGAATGGCACCGTCGTGCACCTTGTCGTGCGGATGCATTCCTTGGAAATCCAGCCGGACGCGTCCGACGCGAGATGATCGAGTTCAGGGAGATCCGGCCATGCTGCCCGGCTGCTGACGCAGGCCCGTGGATCAAGGTCCAGTCGCCGTCCGCCGGTGGTCGCGTTCTGCACTCAGCAGAGCGGCACTTCGTCCTTCGACCGCACGGTCCTGGACGCCCCGGCGCCGAGCGCGAGCGAACGATCTTGGGCGGTCAGATCCGACAGAAAAGTGGCGCGCGGACCGGCAGAAGGTTCCCACCCACCACCGTGTAGCCCGTGCAGACTCACCAGTCGTCGTGACGCTCGTCGAGACCGGGGTCGACATCGACGTCGGAGCCGAGCAGCGCCACCAAACCCGCTGCTCCGGCCGCCGACGCAATCCCGACGATCGTGGCCCAACGCGCTGTCCGCAAGTGGTCTCGCACCCTCTGCTTCTCGGAGTACCGAGCCGGCCTGAACTCACCCCGTGCTCGACGTGCCGACGACTCGCTACTTTCGGCCATACGAGCGTGCCGGCCATTCATTGCGACTGGACGGGCGACTTCTTTGTGATCGTGTGCGCTCTGGCGAAGGTCACGAACGATCGGTGCAGCCGTTCGGGGCATCAAGGCAGTCGACCTCGCCGTGCGGGTGGTGCGCCTTGACGCGAGATCACCAGACCGAGCTGTCGTCCGCGGCTCGCATCCGGCGGTACGTCCGCCGCGCTTGCGCCTTTTGCCGGAGCTGGTACGGCGACAGCCCGCGAAACACCCGGAGGAATCCACCCACGGCGTGCACGGTCGGGCCGGGCAATCCGCGCACACCCTGCGTCCGCAGAGTTTCGACAATCCAGTGACGGAAAGTCGACACCGCCCCAGACACTCCTCGACGCCCCATCAGAATGCCGATCAGCAGGCCGAAACCGCCGAGAAGCATGGGTTGGACCGAGAAGCCGTACTGCGTTGCTGCCATCGGGAGGGCCATGAATGCCATGCCGACAACGACGACACCGACGATGGAGCCGAAGCCGGCCAGCACCGGGACGGCCAAGTACGACAGCGAGCTCATCGTGCCGAACTGACCTGGCCCCGGCGGTGAACCGAGCTGGGGAGCCCACAGCGCACCCCCGACGCCCGCGAAAGCGCCGCCGATGGCGTAGGCACCCACTCGGTAACGCCAGGGATCGATGCCCGCGGCGGCAGCCGACTCGCGGTCGTTGCCGACCATGATCATCGCTCGGCCGTGCCTCGAGGTCTTGAAGCGGTACAGCATGTACATCAGCACGAGCGTGATGCCGAGCAGAAAGTAGTAGAAGCGCACGTCGGACTGCAACGAGGCTCCGAAGAAGCGGGGACGCTGCACCGTCGGGGCCTGCAGACCGCCCGTCAGCGAGCCGTAGGTGAACAGCGTGTTCTCGATCGTGAACTGGACGGTGAGTGTCAGCACGAGGATGTAGATGGCCGCCAAGCGTGACGCCACCAGAGCGACGGCGATGGAGATCACCACGACCACCGCGACCGCGAACACCACCGCCACCGGGAACGGCCACCCGAGTCCGCCGGTGTTGTCGCGGTAGGCCCAACCGGCCAGATAGAGGCTCGTGCCGGTGAGCCCCGCCTGCATCAACGTCGTCTCGCGCGCCCAACCGACCACCACCATCGTTCCCATGCCGACGATGCCGGTGAGCAGAGACATGCTCAGGATGAAGGGCCACGCGCCACCGATCACCAGAGGCCAGGCCACCGCGACCAGCACCACGAGGCCCACAGCTGGATCGATGGGGCGCAAGGTTGAGCGGTGCACCATGCGAGGCGCGTCTTCCTCAGGTGCTGCTTCCGAACGGGGACGGATCTTCGGGGACGTGAGGGACGTGGCCATGGCAGCCTCAAATAAACTGACGAGTCGGTTTGTATGAGTGCAATACCCGGGTAGAGGTGGACCAATCACGTTCCGATTGGCTCACAGTGAACTGGCGGGAGACCGGTGCCGAAGATCGGGGAGCAGCGCCGCGCCGCGCGGCGTGAGCAGTTCCTCGGAGCGGCGCGAGACATCGCGCGCGACCGAGGGTTTCGCGGCATCACCGTGGACGAGGTGTGCGCCGGCGCGGGCCTGTCCAAGGGCGCGTTCTACGTCCACTTCAACTCCAAGCAGGCCCTGCTGACCGCCATTCTCGAAACCGAGATCGCGGAGGTGGAGAACCTGTTGGCCGAACTGGCCGACGGCGAGACGAGCTATCCCGAGCGGATCCGCGAGTTCGTGCGCGTCATGGTCGAGCGTGGAAGCGATCCGGCCGAGTCGTCGCTGCGCGTCGAACTCTGGTCGCAGATCGCGGTTGACGCCGAGTTGCGTCGGCGCATGGCCGAGGCCGTCACCTTCCGCCGGCAGCGCATCGCGGCGTTCGCCTGGGTCGGGGAGTTCGAAAACCAGATGACGCCGATTCCCGCCAACGCATTCGGTGCGATCGTGGTCGCCCTCGTGGACGGCCTGCTGCTGCACTCCTCGCTGGATCCAGACGCTTTCCGATGGGAAAACGTCCGTCGCGCGGTCGACGTGATTGTCGATTCGCTGTCGATGGACGGCTCCAACTGAGCGCCCAGATATGCACACCGCCAGAAGGGAACCGCCATGAACGAACCGAGCATCCGCAACGTAGCGCTGCTTCCCGTGGTCGCCGTGGTCGCCGCCGGCGTCTTCGCGCTGAGCACCGTGGTGGCGCAGGGCGCTCCAAACGCGGAGGACTGTGGGCCCGGCGCGCATTCCATGGCGATGGGCGAGATGGACATGGGCGGCGCGGATCAGGGGTCGTCGTCCGGTGGGGGCATGGACATGGGCGGGATGGACCACAGCGCGCACATGATGATGGGCGACTCGGGTGGCGGGTGCATGGGCGACGACGCCATGCAAGGAGGCGCCAACTCCGGCTCCGGCGCTGCCACAATCGATCCGCCGACCAAGCCGTCGAACGACATGACCTCCATGGACAAGGGAGCGACGTCGGACGCGGACAAGGCCACGGCCAAGCCCGAGGTCGCGAAGAAGCACGCCTCGTCGAAGCACGGGAAGCACGCCGCGCACTGACGTCGCGTCAACCTGTCCCAGGAAGGGCCGCCGGCGGCTCGGTATAGCCCCATGCTTTGCACAGGGCGCGGAGCGTCGCAGGGGTCTCACCCGGCGGGAGCGGCCGCGCGGCCTGGACGCGACCGCTGCGGATCTTCGCCCGCCAGTCGCCGAGGCCCACCTTGAACTCACGAGGTGCGCCACGGCCGTAGTCGAGCATCGACGGCTCCCACGCGAGGTTCAGGTACTCGCACACGCGCCGGGTCTGCTCGGCCGGATCGAGGGTGAGGTCCTCGTAGCGAACCGTCATGCCCGACAGGTGCGTGCGGGCCTCCTCGACGGCGTTCATCATCGTGGCGCACTTGGCCAGGTTGTCCTCCCAACTGTGGCGGCGGGACTGAATGTCGTGCCAGGAGTGGACAGTCGTCACCGGGTGGCGCAGGAGAAAGATGTAGCGGGCCTCGGGCCAGCACCGCGCCAGGCGGCGCCATCCGAGCGCATTGTTGGGCGTCTTCTCCACCAGCACGGACTTGCCGGCGAGATCCAGCTCGCGGTGGAGAATCCTGTCCCAGAGCAGGTGTTCCAGTTCCGCCCCGGTGAGCCCCAGTTCCTCCATGGCCGAACGCGTGAACTTCGAGCGGGTCCTGGCACCCACCGCCGTCAGGTGAAGTTCGTGCGGGGCGTGGATCTGCGAGTGCGCGTTGAGCATCAGACGCAGCAGCGTCGACCCGGAACGGACCGAGCAGATCACGAAGACGGGGCTGGGGACGAGCCGCGCCCCACGCTGCGGGATCCACTCCTCGGCCGCGTGCCGCCGCCGTGGCTCCCGCAGGCGGCGGGAGCCACGGCTGTAGGACGGTTGCAGTTCCACACCGGCAGTCGCCGCCAGTGCCCGATTGACTTTCCCTCGCCAGCCCACACGAGAACAGTAGGGACCGTGTCTGGGATTTACGTGTGCCCTGGGCCGTCGCCCGGATCGACACGTTCATAACTGACGTGACGTCAGCTGATCCCGCCGCCGGCGGCTTCCGGCGCTGCACGCTCCGTCATCCGCTCCAGCTTCTCGGTCACCTCGAACAGAGCCTGTCCGAGTTTGATCAGGGCGGCCTGGAGGCCGTTGGCCATGAAGCCGTCCAGATCGACGTTCAGGACGTTCTTCAGTTGGACGGGATGGTTCTCCACGACCACCACACGACGGCCGTCCTTCTGCGCCTTGTCGACCCGCGCCCGGGTGACGGGGGTGTCGTACGGCAGCAGGGTGGAGTAGTTCGCCTTCCACCCCTCCTCGTTCCTGAACAGCAGGCCGCGGCGGGTCTCGCCCCCGTACTTCTTCCAGATGTTCAGGTAGCTCTTGCTGGTGGAGATGACCACGGTGCGCTTGGTGTTGTTCAGCCCGTACTTCTCCAAGGCCCGCTCGAGCTTGTCCACCTTCTTCTTGGAGTCCAGCCCGCGGACGTGGACGTATACGTTCTTGCCGGCGTCGCGGACGGCCATGAGCGCCTCGTAGACGTTCGGAGCTTGGGTCCCGTCGTTGAGCTCGCACGAGCGGAACTTCTTGTAGGTGATCTTGGTGACGGTGCCGGAGCAGTTGGTGGTCCGGTTCATCGTGTCGTCGTGCATGACCACGGTGCCCAGGTCCTTGGTCCACTGCACGTCGATCTCGACAGCGTCGGCGCCGGACGCGAATGCATGACGGTAGGTCTTGACCGAGTTCTCGGTACCCCAGTCCACGCCGCCGCGGTGGCCGATGATCTCCGGCTTCACGATCCCATCGTTCTCCGAATGGGCGGCTTGCGCTGCCGCCGGACCGTAGGCCAGCGCGGCGCCGGCGCTCAGCGACACCACAGCCGCGCGCGCAGCGACAGAACGAGCCTTGCGGCCCGGGCGGTGTCCGATGGCGCCTGGCTGCTTCCGGCAGATGGCCGGGTCGAACTTGCTCATGCGATTCCCTCCCCAGGGGTTGGCAGTTCCTAGATCGTCCGCCGCGACGCGGGGTGGTTTCGCGGAAGTGAGCCGCGTTCAGGAGCCTGCCGGCGGGGTTTGGCCGGCGAACCGCTCGATCCGGACATCCGGCACCTTGGGTAAAGAGCCCGTGGGGCCGAGTTGACCTCGCGCCGATCCGCCGAGCATCGCTGGACGGTGGTCGGTGCAGGCGCGTGCACGCTCAATCGTCGCTGAGCATCTGGACGTAGTCGGCGCGAGTCAATGGCCGATCGGTCTGCGCCCCGCTGGCGAGCGGGGCACTGATAGGCGCACCGTTGATGGTCAGCTTGAGTCCGTTCACCTCGGCCAGCGAAGTCACCGTCAGGACGATCTGCGCGATCGCAGAGGTCTGTGTCAGCGGGAGCTGATCCAGAGTCAGATCCACGGTGGCGATGTCCCCGACGAGGGAGGTCAGCCGCAGCACGACCGCCGGCGGTAGGGCACTGGCCATCCCGTTGTCACGGTCCGCCTCGTCCGGTCCGGCGGCCAGCGAGTCGAGCAACTCCTGGACCGCGACCGGACCGGAGGAGAGCCTGAGTGTTCGCTCTCGCTCCACGAGACGTTCGTCGCGGACGAAGTAGACGCTGCCGTCGGCCGCGACCGGGGCCGCGGAGTTGCTCGGCGTCGGCGCAGGCGTGCGCACGAGCGTGCCCGGCAGGCTCAGCGGATCGATGTCTTCGAGCGGGTGCGTCGTGGTCAGCCCGCATCCCGACAGCAGGACGGCCATCAGCGTCGCCCCGGTGGCGCGTTCGAGGAGTCCCACGTCAGCGCGCCGGACTCAAGGGCAGGCGAAGAACGAAACGTGCGCCTCCGGTATCGCGTTCCGCGAACCAGACGGCCCCGCCGTGAGCGTGGACCGCTTCCGTCACCAGCGCCAACCCCAATCCGGTCCCGGATGAGGACCCTCGGGTGGCGCCACTCGTGGCGAACCGTTCGAAGATTCGCTCACGTTCGTGAGGGGCCACTCCCGGGCCGTCGTCATCGAAGCTCACCGTGACGAATCCGTCCGCCCGCTCCGCGCGCACGCCGATCAGACCGCCCCCATGGCGCTGCGCATTCTCGACCAGATTGAAGAACGCCCGCTCGAGGAGAGCCGGGTCCCCCCGTACGAAGGCGTCGCTGGCGCAGTCGTCGGCGAGATCCGCCGCAAGGCCGGCGCGGGTCAACGCGGCAATCAGCACGTCCAGAACCGCCACGTCCGTGACGACGTCGCGGTCCAGGCCCGCCTCGGCCCGGGCCAGCGCGAGCAGGCTCTCCAGCAGGTGCTGGAAACGGCCCAGTTCGGCGACGACCAACTCGAGCGCGGCCTGCGATCGAACCGGCAGTTCGTCGCGCCTGCGTTCCATGACGTCGACGGCGGCGACCAGCGTGGTCAACGGTGACCGCAGTTCGTGGCTGACGTCGCCCGCGAACCTGCTGTCTCGCTCGATCCGTTGCCGCAGAGTGTCGACCATGGCGTTGAACGACCCGACGATCGTGGCCAGGTCGGGGTCTTCGGTCGCCGGCAGTCGACTGTCCAGTTCGCCCCCGGCGATGCGGGCGGCGGTGGCGGCGATCAAGTTCAGCGGCTGCACGAGTCTACGGCTGGCCCACAGGCCCAGCGCGATGCCGCCGAGGGCTGCCGTGGCCGCGCCGGCACCCAGGACCACCTGCAGTACCTGAAGGGTTTCGCGTAGTTCTCGCAGCGGAACGACGCGATAGAAGTCGGCGTCCGGGCTGCGGAGCGGAAGCCCCACGACCACCGTCGAGTACCCGTCCCGCTCGACCGTGATGCGCGCCGGATGGCCTTCCCGGACTCGGCCGATGAGCGCGACAGGGACGACTTCGGGGCCGATGCCCAGAGTGGAGGAGTACCACTGACCACCCAGTTCCACCAGCAAGGCACCGGATCCCGGCGGACCGGCCGCGGCGAGCACGGCCGGGATATCGGCGTCCGCGCTGTCCATCTGGTCCGCCACGAACACCGCATCGAGCGCCGCCTGCCGCACCACCGTCCGCTCGCGTTGGTCGTAGAGGTAGGCCCTTGAGAAGAGGAAGGTCGACGCCGCGAGGCCGCCGGCAACCAGCAACGCACCGGCCCCGAACGTGAGCGCGGCCCTGCCGCGCAGCCCGGACGCGATCATCGGCGACGGGGACGATCGACCCGGTACCCCATTCCACGCACGGTCACCACGATCTCGGGGTCCGCCGGGTCGCGCTCGATCTTGGTGCGCAACCTGCGCACGTGCGCGTCCACCAGGCGGGCGTCCCCGTGGAAGCCGTGCTCCCACACTCGGTCCAGAAGTGCTACACGGCTGAGGACTACACCCGGGTTGGCGACGAGTTCCGCAAGGATCTGGAATTCGGTCAGTGTGAGTGGCACCTCGTCGTCGCCGAGCCGCACCGTTCCCGCCGATGCCGAGAGCACCAACCGGCGGCTCTCGTCGAGCACGACATCCGGCGTCGTGGGGGACGTCCTCCCCGCGACCTCGGAACGCCGACGTACCGCCCGCAACCTCGCGGAGATCTCCTTGATCTGGAACGGCTTCGTGACGTAGTCGTCGGCGCCCGCCTCCAGCCCGGCCACAATGTCGTGGGTGTCCGATCGAGCGCTGACCACCACGATCGGTACGTCACTCGACTTACGGACCTCGCGGATGCAGGTAAATCCGTCCACCGCGCCGAGCATGAGGTCGACGATCATCAGATCAGGTTTCCAGGCGGCGAGGCGTCCCAGCGCCATATCCGCGTCGGCGGCTTCCGAGACCTCGTAGCCCTCGTCCTCCAGCGCCAGGCGCATCGCGGCGCGGATCCTGTCGTCGTCCTCGACGATCAAAACTCGACCGATGGCCATGTACTCATCGTGGCAGAGGCCACCGTCGCCGATTCCCCCGGCGGCTGTCCGGTCCGCGGAGACGCACGATTCGACACATGGATGCGCACACAACCGCAATGAAGTCCGCCGCACTCGCAATCGACGGCGGGCGCGCCGACCGTGCCGGCAACCACACCGCCATCGCGACCGAACCGATGCTCGGTCTACTACCCGGATCGCGGATTTGAGCGACCCTGAGCGCCCTGATCCCCAGTGACCCTCCGTCAGGTTGGCCGAGCGACGGACGGTGCACAGCGGATGCCGTCGTGGCGTCATCGCCCGTCCCCTCGGATGCGCCAGTGACCAGCGCGTAAGGCAGTCGAGGGTTCGCAACGTCGGCGCACTCGCCGGGCGGGCAGATGGCCGCGCCGGGACCACGCGCGACTGATGCCCTGCCCGGGGTTGTCGCCCGTCGCCCGGACTGCGGTGGTGCCAGATCAAGATCGTCACGAAACCACAAACTGTCTGACCGGCCCTCCGCAACATTGCCGAGCCAGACTGGTCACCACCAGATGACACCCGACGGACGGTTGGAGGAATGCGGCGTGGCGTCGATCATCTACGTCGACCAACCGGTCCTTGTCGTGCTCCCCGCCGACGTCGAATCCGACGGCATGCCCGATCTGCGCTTCGAGTTGCATGACGCTGTGGCGGCGGGCGCACGCCACATCGTGGTCGACACCGCGGGTGTCGACGCACTCCCCTCCGGCGTCATTGCCTCGATGTTGACTGCCCATCGGGCCTGCCGTCGTCGCGGTGGTCATGTCGCCGTGTGCAATCCGACCCGGCGCACCGCGGATCAACTCGACCGCAGCGGCCTCTCGCGGGTGTTCAAGATCATGGCGACCCCCACCGGGTCCCGCGGGGGCTCGGCGCAGGGCGGGGCGGGGGCGACTCCATGAGTCCCTGGCTCTGCGCCGCCCCCGACGGCCACGGGATGCGGCCGATCGATTGGGTGAGCCACCCGTCGTCCGATCTGCGTCACCTGCGTCAGCGGCAACAATCCACGTTTCTGGAGCATGCATGAGCAACCACGCCCGGTCGGTCGCCGACGTTGCTGAAGAACTCATGCGTGAGTTCGACGGCGTCTTCCCGGTCTCGACAGTCACCGCCGTAGTCATGCGGCTGAGCTGCAACGGCGCAGTGTCGCTGCCTGTGCTCGCCAATCTGGCTCGCCGAGACTTGAATGCCCTGCGCGTCGGCGCACCGGGCATCGGCGAACAGGCCGAGGCGGTCCCCTCCTAGGTCTTCCTCCCCGACCCGCGCGTGCCGGCGAGTCGTGTCATCACCGGGATCCTCGAGGAATCCCCCGAGCGCAGTGCCCCAGGCGACGATCCAGTCAGTGGCCACTCGAAGCGCCGGCGCCCGAGTGGTTCCGCACGGACCGATCGGGCATGTGCGCGGCGACGTCGGCACAATGCGTCGAGCGCCGGCAGGACCGGATCAGATCACCACGTAGGCGCTCAGCAGTTCGATGAACTCGTCCGCCATCTCGACCTGGCGCGCCAGGGCTGCGCGGCGGTCGCGGGCTTGGTCGAGCAGTTCCGCCAGTCGCTCGGCGGCGTCCTTGCTGGTCGATGAAGCAGCGGTGGCGTCGATGATCTCCAGAGCCTGGTGCATCTCGGCGAGGCTGAACCCGAGTGGCTTCATACGCCGGATGACGAGGAGCCGTTGCAGGTCGTCCTCGGTGTAGAGCCGAAAACCACCGTCGGTGCGGCCTGACGGTGCGAGCAGCCCGATCTCGTCGTAGTGGCGAAGCGTTCGCAGCGACATGCCGGTGCGGTCCGCGATCTCGCCGATGTGCATCGTCACCGGTGGCACCGGATCGGGCATGTCCGTGTCCTCACGAGACGCGCACACAACCCTCACGTTACGTCAGGGTAGGATGGGCGCAGACTTCGCCGGTGGGGGTTGACCGGCGCGTGCATCGTCGCACGATCCCACCACCATCCGACCGCACTCAGTTCGCGGCACCGCGCCCACATCCCGGGCATGTGACGTTGCTCGCGACCCCTCGAACGGAGGCTCTGCGTGAGCCTGCTCGACCCTGGCCAGGAGCCCGTCGGCGCCGATCCGTCCGGCCCGGTGCAGCGGGGCACCTTCGTCGAAAGGCCGGCGACCGTTCGCGCCGCCCTGCGCTCCCCCAGGATGCTGCGCACCGAGCTGCTGGCCGGCCTGGTGGTCGCCCTGGCCCTGATCCCCGAAGCGATCTCCTTCTCCATCCTGGCCGGGGTCGATCCCCAGGTCGGCCTGTTCGCCTCGTTCACGATGGCGGTGTCGATCGCATTTCTCGGCGGTCGGCCGGCGATGATCTCGGCCGCGACGGGCGCCATCGCCCTGGTGGTCGGACCGTTGGCCCGCGAGCACGGACTCGACCACCTGGTGGCGGCGGTCATCCTCGGCGGCGTCCTGCAGATCGTTCTCGGGCTGTGCGGCGTCGCACGGTTGATGCGGTTCGTACCCCGCTCGGTCATGGTCGGATTCGTCAACTCCCTCGCAATCCTGATCTTCCTCGCCCAGCTGCCACATCTGATCGGAAAGGAATGGGGCGTCTGGGCGCTGACCGCGGCCGGGCTCGCGATCATCGTCGTGTTCCCGCGCCTCAACCGGGCGATCCCCGCGCCCCTGGTCGCGATCGTCGTGCTCACCGGCGTCGTCGTCGCGGCAGGCTGGTCGATCCCCAACGTCGGGGACGAGGGCGATCTACCCACCAGCCTGCCGTCGTTCTTCCTGCCCGACGTCCCCTACACGCTCGCGACCCTGCAACTGGTGCTGCCCTACGCCGTCGGCATCGCCCTCGTCGGGCTGCTGGAGTCGCTGCTGACGGCCAAGCTCGTCGACGACATCACCGACACGCACTCCGACAAAACCCGCGAGTCCCTGGGCCAAGGCGCGGCGAACGTGATCACCGGCCTGTTCGGCGGCATGGGCGGCTGCGCGATGATCGGCCAGACGATGATCAACGTGAAGGTGTCCGCGGCACGCACCCGGATCTCCACCTTCGCCGCAGGCGTACTGCTCCTGGTTCTCGTCGTCGGACTCGGCGACGTCGTGTCGCGCATCCCGATGGCGGCCTTGGTCGCGGTGATGATCCTGGTCGCGGTGGCGACCTTCGACTGGCACAGCGTCGCTCCGGCCACCCTGCGCCGGATGCCACGCAGTGAGACCACGGTCATGGTCTCCACCGTCGTGGTGGTGGTCGCCACCCACAACCTCGCGATCGGCGTGATCGTCGGCGTCCTCGTGGCGATGACACTCTTCGCCCGCCGGGTCGCACACCTGGCTCGCGTCGACCGCGAGCTCGTCGAAGACCTCGACGGCACCGTGCACGCGCTGTACACCGTCACCGGCGAACTGTTCTTCGCCTCCAGCAACGACCTCTACGCCCAGTTCGACTACGCCGGCGATCCTGACCGTGTCGTCATCGATCTGACGCAGTCCCACGTGTGGGACGCCTCCACCGTCGCCGCCCTCGACGCCGTCGAGGCCAAGTACCACCGCAAGGGCAAGACGGTGCACATCCGAGGACTCAACGACCACAGCGCGGCCTTCCACGACCGGCTCTCCGGCACCCTGCCGTCGCACTGAGGTCGGTGGGACGGAGCAGCGCAACGAGATTTGAACTCGTGAGGCGTTGCCCCCAACACACTTTCCAAGTCTGGCCATGGCCGTTCATGCAGGTCCGGAGCCAGCCGCCACGCTGAGCGACACGCTCAACGAATGCGCCCGACCGTTCCTGGACGACGGCGAATGAGACGGAAACCGAGACGGGCGCCGAAATGTCTGACGCACCGTCACGCCGTGTCATCTGGCCTGCGACCGCGCGGCGAAGTTTCTCGATGACGTCTACGTGGCCACCGACGGCCTGGCGGACGGTGAAGCGCACAGTCGCGAGCCGCACGTGAGTGGGCGTCAGATCCTGGAGCGGGTTCTGGCCCGGGACGGCGGAGAGCTCTCCGCCACCGCCACCCTGCGGATCCGCCAGGACCAGTCGGGATCCGTGGCTCGACTGCGCACGATCCGCGACCTTCTCGCCCCGCCCGGTGCTCCCCCGTCGAGCGAACTCGACGACGTCCGGGCCCTCGCCGAACTCGACCATCTCCTCCGCGCCCACCGCTCCGCGCGGTCCCGCGGTCCGTCGGGCACACCGCCGCCTTCGTCCCCTCGCCGCGAACGCGGGGCCCTGGGGCCGGTAACCGCTCGCCGGTCGATCTGGACGCCGAACGCGCCCACATAAGGAGTGCGTCCGTCCGTACATCCGGGGACGGCGCGGTCCGAACGACACGAGACGCGCGAGGTAGGCCACGAGCCGACGCGCCGAGGAGGTCCTGCATGACCGCACCCACCACCGTCGCCCCGCTACCCGCGCAGCGGCGCCGTCTGGTCCTGACCGTCGAGGAGGCGGCGGAGGACCTCGGCATCGGGCGGACCCTGATGTACGCGCTGATCCGCGACGGCGCCGTGGAGTCCGTCCGCATCGGACGGCTTCGGCGCGTCCCGGCCGAGGCACTCTCCGACTACGTCGCCCGGCTGCGCGAGACGCCCGGTGGCCGCATTGACTGACCGGACCCGGCGCCCCAACGGGGCCTCCTCGATCTACCAGGGCGCGGACGGCAAGTGGCACGGGCGCGTGACCGTCGGGGTTCGCGACGACGGCCGACCCGACCGCCGGCACGTCGAGCGCAGCACCCAGGCCGAGGTCATCCGGGCGGTCCGAGAACTGGAACGGGCCCGGGACCGTGGCCAGGTCCGCAAGGCCGGCCGGGTGTGGACGGTGGAGAGCTGGTTGGAGCACTGGGTCGAGAACATCGCCGCCCCCAGCGTCCGCCCCAGTTCCCTCGACGCCTACCGCGTCGCCGTCCGCGTGCACCTGGTTCCCGGCGTCGGCGCGCACCGCCTGGACAGACTCGAGCCCGAGCACCTCGAGCGGCTCTACGCCGCGATGATCGCCAACGGCAGCAAGCCCGCGACGGCACATCAGGCGCACCGCACCATGCGGACCGCCCTTGGCGCCGCCCTGCGTCGTGGGCACGTCACGCACAACGTCGCCTCCATCGCGAAGGCGCCGCGCGTGGAGGTGAACGAGGTCGAGCCGTTCACGGTGGCGGAGGTCCAACGGCTGCTGGAGGTCGGACGGGAGACGCGCAATGGCACCCGCTGGGCCCTGGCGCTGGCGCTGGGCCTGCGCCAGGGCGAGGCACTCGGCCTGACCTGGGACGACGTCGACCTCGACGGCGGCGTGCTGTGGGTGCGGCGCAGTCGGGTTCGGCCGAGCTACGAGCACGGGTGCGAGCCGGCGTGCGGGCGCAGGGCGCCCGGCTTCTGCCCGGACAAGCGCAACGTGCGCGGCGAGACCGCGCCCACCAAGTCCAAGGCCGGGCGACGCGGGATCGGCCTGCCCGATGCTCTGGTGGATTTGCTGCGCGAGCACGCGCGGGTGCAGGCGACCGAGCGGGAGGTCGCCGGGCAGCTCTGGCGCGACGAGGGCTGGGTGTTCACCAACCCGACGGGCGCGCCGGTGAACATGAACACCGACCACCGGATCTGGAAGGCGCTGCTCGCCACGGCCGGGCTGCGAGACGGCCGTCTGCACGACGCCCGGCACACCGCGGCGACGGCCCTGTTGCTGCTCGGCGTGCCCGACCGGGCCGTCATGGGGATCATGGGCTGGTCCGACACGGGCATGGCCGCGCGCTACCAACACATCACCGCCCCGGTCCGCCGGGACGTCGCCGAGCAGGTGAACGGTCTGCTCTGGCCGGGCACCGAGCGGGACCAGCAAGGCCCAGGGCGGGTATGAATAACTACACATGTACTACGAGCCGGTGTAGACTTTCATACATGGACCCCGCCCACCGGCTACTGGCCCTGGAGCCGGTCTTCCGGTCCAGGGACGCGGTGGCGGCCGGCATCTCGTGGCGCGACCTCTACGCGATGCGGGACGAGGGAGAGATCCTGCAGCTCTCGCGCGGGCTGTATCAGCGGGCTGACGCCGCCGGCGGGGGCGATCTCGATTTCGTGACCGTCTGCGGGCGCGCACCGGAGGGCACGATCTGCCTGGACTCC
Organism: uncultured Actinomycetota bacterium; assembly: GCA_963703165.1. Taxonomy (GTDB): domain Bacteria; phylum Actinomycetota; class Actinomycetes; order Sporichthyales; family Sporichthyaceae; genus JBQTKD01. The sequence goes on along the minus strand of OY969798.1, from coordinate 2,892,924 downwards.
GCACTGGCGTACTGGGACCTCACCGACGACATCCCGGCCGTTGTGCACCTGGCCGTCGCACGGGGAGCGCACCGGCCTCGCATCGACCACCCGCCGACCCGGGTGCACGTGTTCCACGCCGCCACGTTCCAGCTCGGCCGACTGCGGGTGGGTGCGGAGCGGGGCGAGCAGTTCTGGATCACCGACCGCGAGCGCACGATCGTCGATGCGCTCCGCCTGCCCCGTCTGGTCGGCGAGGACGCCGCGTTGCAGGCGCTGCGCCGTTACCTCGCCGCGCGCCCGGACCGAGCCCGGTTGGCCGAGACCGCCCGGGCGTTGCGGGTCTGGCGGGGTGTGCGGGAGGCGCTGCGGGTGATGGAGGCGTGAGCCCCACGAGCCGCTCGACCACGGCCGGGCAGGTCTACCTCGATTTGCGGGCACTTGCCCGCGAGCAGGGTCGAGGGACCGAGGAACTCCTGGTCCTCTACGCCCTGGAGCGTTTCCTCTACCGGGTCGCGACCTCCGAGCACCGGGATCGCCTGGTCCTCAAGGGCGGCATGTTGCTCGCCGCCCTGGACGAACGGCGCCCGACCCGCGACGTCGACCTGCTCGCCGTCGCGTCGGCCAACGACGTCGACGCCGTCGCCGGCCTCGTGCGCGAGATCGCCGGTATCGAGGTGGACGACGGCCTGCAGTTCGGCGTCCAGGCCCTGAAGGCCGAGACCATCCGCGAGAGTGATCAGTACGGCGGGGTGCGCATCACGGTCCCCGCCCGCCTCGACCGCGCCCGCCCGATCCTGCGCGTCGATGTCAGCGTCGGCGATCCCGTCACCCCGCGCCCGGTCCGGATCCGCTTCCCGGCCCTGCTGGGCGGAACGTTCGTGCTGCGCGGCTATCCGCTGGAGACGGTGCTCGCGGAGAAGTTGGGCACGATGATCGACCGGGGCGACACGAACACCCGCGACCGCGACTTCGCGGACGTCGCGCTGCTGATCGGCAGACATCCGATCGGCTCGGCCGCCCTGGGCGCCGCCCTCGGGGCGACCGCCCGGCACCGAGGCGTGACGCTGCGACCGATCGCCGAGGTCCTGGTGAACCTCGCCGAGGACCGGCAGGCCTCCTGGGAGCGCTTCGTCGACCGGGCCGGCCTGGCGGCCGCGGTGCCCAGCAGCTTCGCGGAGGTCGTCGCCCGTGTGGTCGCCTTCGCCGATCCGATCCTCGGCGGCGCGGCGCCGGCGCAGACGTGGCTGCCCGGGGCGGCGACCTGGCAGTCCACCGTGGCCGCGCCGCCGGGGCGAGCGGGCCCGGCTCCGTCCCGCCACGAGCCGCCGACGCCGTCGCGCTGAACACAAATGAGACGGAAACTGAGACGGACCGCAACGACGAACGCCGGGCCCCTGGTGGGTGCCCGGCGTTTCGGCTGGTGGAGCGGCGGAGGATACGAGATTTGAACTCGTGAGGGGTTGCCCCCAACACGCTTTCCAAGCGTGCGCACTAGGCCGCTATGCGAATCCTCCTTGAGCGCCGCCAACCTTACCGCGCCCCCAGGGCCGACCGCGACGACGTCGAGCGAAGGGGTGAGGGAGGCCGTAGACTCTCCCCCGGCCCCTCGTGCGGTGCCATCCTGTGAACCTCCCCAGGGCCGGAAGGCAGCAAGGATAAGCGGGCTCTGGTAGGTGCGCGAGGGGTCCCTTCGTTCCCTCAGCCCTGCGCGGCGAGCAGGGCGTTGATGATGCGGTTCTCCTCGCGCTGATGGAAGGCGATCCGGGCCGCGAGGCTGCGCACGGCGGCGATCTCCGCGTGAGCGGCGGCGTCGTCGACCATCGTCAGGCCGCCGTCGTGGTGGCGCAGCATCAGCTCCAGGAACATCCGGTCCAGGGCCGTGCCCGTGGCGGTGCGCAGCGCGTTGAGCTCGGCGACGGTCGCCATGCCGGGCATGACGGCGGCGCCCTCGTGGTGGTCCGCCGCCATCCAGGTCATCGGCGGGCCCGCGGGAAGGATCGGCGCCTGCCACAGCGTGAGGTAGCCGCGCAGGGCACCGATGTCGAGCAGTTGGTCGGCGAGGATGCCGTCGGCCAGGGCCGCGATCTTCGGGTCCTTCGTCCGCGGGCGAACGAGCTGCGCCATCAGAACCGCCTGCTCGTGGTGGACGACCATGTCCTGGCTGAACCCGATGTCGACCGGGCCCGGCACGCTCGCCGCGGCGGCCGAGGAGTCGTCGTCGGAGTCCACGACCAAGCCGATGCCGATGCCGAGCGCCAGGGCGAGGGCTCCCGCACCGACGGCGAGCGCGGGTCTACGACTCACGGCTTGCGGTACGCCTGGTTGGTGAAGCGCAGCGCCATGAATCCGTTGTCCATGCAGGCGACCCACAGCTGGTCCGGGCCGACGAAGCGCGGCGGGGAACTGCACCAGTCGGCGGACAGGTCGGGCGCATTGCCGGAGTTCGCGAAGACGCCCGGGCCGGCGTCGCGGACGTCGGATCCGTTGTGGGCGAACGTGGCCGGGTGGTTCGCGTGCCACGAGCCCGGCAGCGCAGCATTGCGGCCCGTCTGAGCCGGCGGGTTGAAGTAGGCGATCTCGCGCGGCTTCAACGGGTCCCGCACGTCGAAGACCCGGACGCCGGACTGGAAGTACCCGCACGCCAGCGCGGTCGGGTTCACCCTGCGGTCGACGCTGCAGTAGTGGCCGTTGTAGCCGAACAGGCCGTTGCCGGTGGTGTCCGCGCCCGCCCGCTCGGCGTTCTCCGTGCGGGTGATCTCCAGTTGCAACTGCCGGACGACCTTCGGCTTCGTCTCGTCGCTGATGTCGACGATGTGGATGTCCTCACCGGCGAACTCGTCGACCGCGACGAGGTAGGGCTTGCCGCCCCAGGTGACCGGGATGGTGTGCTGCCCGATCGTCGCCGGCCCGCCCCATTCGACCCGTCCGATCTGGCGGATCCGCGGCACCGGCTTGCGGGCCTGCACCTCACTGACGTCGAGAACGACGACCCCGGCCGGGGCTGCCGTGGTCAGGTACATGCGGTTGCCGTCGGCGCTGAGCTCGAAGCCGTGGTTCGTGTAGCCGATCGCGGTGACGGCGGCGATGCGCGGCTTGCTCGGGTCCGCGACGTCGATCGCGGTGACATTGCCGCCTGCGATTCCGGTCGCCCAGTACGTGTCGCCGTCAGGGGACCACTGGCCCTCGTGGTTGAAGCCGGTCGCCGGGAGCGTCGCGTCCGTTCCCGCGAAGGAGTTCAGGAGCTTCGGGCGGGCGCAGTCGGCCTTGAGGTCGTAGACGTCGAACGCGAGGGCCCCGAACCCGTAGCCGACGGAGACACCGGCGAGCAGGCCGCGGGCCTCGTTGACCTTGAGGGACTCCCACGTGTCTGTCGACATCGCGGGGCTGGTGAGCGTCGCGGAAAGCTTCGGCTTGCGCGGATTGCTCACGTCGATGACCTGCACGCCGGGCGAGGGATTGCGCACCCGCCCGGCGAAGGCGGTGCTGTTGTAGGCGCACGTCCGGTAGGACTGGTTGACCACCGAGGTGCCCTGGCCCTGGAACTGCCCGATCAGTTCGAGGTTGCAGGAGTAGCCCTGCTTGCTGCGCCCGCTCTGGCGGTCGGCGAGCGGGACCTGGCCCTGCAGCCCGGGCTCCGGTTCGGACCCGCGCCCGCACGTCGCCCGGGGCACCGCACTCTCGACGGCGGAATCGGCCTGGGCGCCGACGGTCCCCACGAACGCCAAGGGGGTGAGGGCGAGCGCGCCCGCCAACCCCATGGTGATGCGACGACCCACGCGCCCTACCTCCGGAAAGCCTTGTTGGTGAAGCGCAACGCCATGAAGCCGTTGTCCTGGCAGCTGACCCAGAGTTGGTCGGAGCCGACGAACCGCGGCGGGGAGCTGCACCAGTCCGCGGTCAGGTCCGCGGGCCGGTCCCAGTTCGCGACGACGCCCGGTCCGGTGTCGCGGGTCCCGGACAGGTTCCCGGTGTAGGTCACACCGTGGGAGGCGTGCTCGGAGCCGAGCAGCTCGGCGTTCTTCCCGACCTGGGCGGGCGGGTTGAAGTACGCGATCTCCCGCGGACGCAGCGGTTCGGAAATGTCGAAGACCCGGACGCCGGACTGGAAGAAGCCGCACGCCAGGGCCGTCGGGTCGGTCCTGCGGTCGACCCCGCAGTAGTGCGCGTCGTAGCCGAACGCGCCGTTGTGCTCCACGTCGGGCGCGACCTTGGCGGCGTTCTCCGGACGGTTCACCTCGAGCCGGATCTGGCGCGCGATCCTCGGCTTGGTCTCGTCGGTGATGTCGATGATGTGCACGTCCTCGCCGGCGAACTCGTCGACGGCGATCAGGAACGGCTTGCCGTCCCACGTCACCGGGATCGTGTGCTGACCCACGGACGCAGTGCCGCCCCAGAACACGCTGCCGAGCTGACGGACGACGGGCGCGGGCTTACGGGCCTGGATCTCACTGACGTCGAGGATGACGACCCCGGCGCCGAAGGCCGTCGTCAGGTACATGCGGTTGCCGTCGGGGCTGAGCTCGAAGCCGTGGTTGGCCTGCCCGATCGCGGTGAAGCCGGCGATCCCCGGGTTGGTCGGGTCGCTGACGTCGATGGCGGTGAGCGACCCGCCGGCCAGGCCGGAGGCCCAGTAGGTCATGCCGTCCGGGGACCACTGGCCCTCGTGGTTCAACGTGGTCGCGGGCAGCGTCGCGTCCGAGGAGGCGAAGGAGTTCAGCAGCTTCGGGTGCGCGCAGTCGGTCTTGATGTCGTAGACGTCGAACGAGAGCGTGCCGAGGGCCGGGCCGACCGAGACGCCGGCGAGCAGCCCGCGGGCCTCGTTGACCTTGAGGCTCTCCCAGGTGTCGGTGAGCATCGCCGGGCTGGTCAGGTTCGCCGACAGCACCGGCTTGCGGGGGTTGCTCGCGTCGATGACCTGCACGCCCTCGGACTTCTTGCGGCCCAGGCCGAAGAAGGACGTCGCGTTGTAGGCGCAGTGCTTGTACTGCGGGTTCACCCAGGTCGTGCCCTCGCCCTGGTACTGCCCGAGCAGTTCGAGGTTGCAGGTGTAGCCCTGCTTGCTGCGCCCGCTCTGGCGCTCCGCCAACGGGACCTGGCCCTGCAGTTCGCTCTCCGGCCACGATCCCGGGCCGCAGGTCGCACGCGGGACCGTCGACTCGAAGGGCTCGCCCTGAGCACTCGCGCCCACCGGGAGGGTGACCGCGAGGGCGCAGGCCAGCGCGGCGGCGACGGCAGAACGCACGACTTCTCCAGGGGGAGGGCGAAGCCCGAATAATCGAGTTAACGACTGTTTCGGCTGGGACGTTACGTGTGCGGCGCCGCAGACACCAGCACCCGAGCGGTGGCCGGTGCCGTCGGACCGCGACCTGCCGACTGTCACCGGTGAGCCGTAGGGTCGTGGTGTGACGATGGCGCTGTACCGCAGGTACCGGCCGGAGACCTTCGACGAGGTCATCGGGCAGGAGCACGTCACCGAGCCGTTGAGCCAGGCGATCCGCAACGGCCGGGTGAACCACGCGTACCTGTTCAGCGGGCCGCGCGGCTGCGGCAAGACCACCAGCGCGCGGATTCTGGCGCGCGCGTTGAACTGCGAGAACGGCCCGACGCCCACCCCGTGCGGGACGTGCCAGTCGTGCCGGGACCTCGCCCGCGGCGGCAGCGGCGGCCTGGACGTCATCGAGATCGACGCGGCCAGCCACGGCGGCGTCGACGACGCCCGCGACCTGCGCGAACGCGCCGCGTTCGCCCCGGCCTCGTCGCGCTTCAAGATCTACATCATCGACGAGGCCCACATGGTGACCCCGCAGGGCTTCAACGCTCTGCTGAAGGTCGTCGAGGAGCCGCCGGAGCACCTCAAGTTCATCTTCGCCACCACCGAGCCGGACAAGGTCATCCCGACCATCCGCTCGCGGACCCACCACTACCCGTTCCGCCTCGTCGCCCCCGGCCTGCTGCGCGACTACCTCGGCAAGCTCTGCGAGCAGGAGAAGGTCCCCGTCGACCCGGCGGTGCTGCCGCTGGTGGTCCGCGCCGGGGCCGGTTCGGTCCGGGACAGCCTCTCGGTGCTCGACCAACTGATGGCCGGGTCCGGGACCGACGGGCTGACACTGCCGCGCGCGACCGCCCTGCTCGGCTACACCGACGCCGCCCTGCTCGACGAGGTCATCGACGCCTTCGCCGCCCACGACGGCGCGACGGTCTTCGCCCTGGTGGACCGGGTCATCGAGGCCGGACACGACCCGCGGCGCTTCGTCGCCGACCTGCTCGACCGCCTGCGCGATCTCGTCGTCCTCGACGCGGTCCCCAACACGGACACGACCGGACTGATCGATGCCCCCGCCGATGCCGTCGAGCGCATGCGCGCGCAGGCCGCCCGGTTCTCCTCCGCCGATCTGTCCCGCGCCGCGGACCTCGTCAACGCAGGCCTCACCGAGATGCGCGGGGCCACCGCACCGCGGCTGCTGCTCGAACTGATCTGCGCCCGGGTGCTGCTGCCCGGAGCCGGCTCGACCGCCGAGAACGACGCGTACCGGGACCTGCACGTCCGCCTGGACCGCCTCGAACGTCAACTGCTCGCCGGTGGAGCACCGCCCGCCGCCGCCGTCGCACCGCCGCGGGAGGACGCCGCGCCCGTCCCTGCGCGGCCCGATCCCCCGCGCCCGGAGCCTGCCCACACCGAGCCGCCACGTCCCGCGCATGTGCCCGTCGCGCAGGAACGTCCCGCGCCGCAAGCCCCGCCGGTCGCGCCCGTCGTCCCGGCTCAGCAACCCGCGCCCGCCGCCGGTCCCGCCGCGCCGCCCGCCGCGCCGCCCGCCGCCGAGCCCCGCCGGCGCCGGGGATGTGAGCACGCTGCGCCGGTTCTGGCCGGACATCCTCGACGAGGTCAAGATCCAGCGCCGGTACACCTGGATGCTGCTGATCGACCGCGTCCAGGTCGCGTCCCTGGACGGGAACATCCTGATCCTGGCCTTCGCCGACGAGGGCAAGCGCAAGAACTTCCTCAGCTCGGGCAGCACCGACGTCCTGTCCGACGCCATCGCGAAGGTGCTCAAGGCGAACTACCGCCTCGACGCCGTCCTCGACCCGGACCGCGCCGGCGGCAAGGGCGCCCCGCCGGCCGGCCCGAGCCACTCGACCTCGCCGCCCCCGTCCGCACCGGCTGCCCCCGAACCGACTCCGCCTCCCGCTCCCACCGCCCCTCCCGCCGAGCCGCAGGCCGCCCCGCCGGCCGCACAGCCGGCCTCGACCGGTGCGGGCGTCGCCGCGGCGCGCGCCGCCGCACAGCAGTCCGCCGCGAGCCCGACCCCCCGCAACGCTCCGGTGGCGGCCGAGGTCGGCCCGGACGACGACGAGGCCCACCCCGACGACGAGACCATGGACGATTCCGGCCTGTCCGGACGTGACCTGCTCATGCGCGAACTCGGCGCCACTGTGCTGGAGGAGATCCAGCACGACTGATCGGAGCGTGCTCCGGCCCGTCGATGCCGCACTCACCCGATCGGCCCTGTGTCCGCTGGGCGCCCGGTCCCACCATCGGTGAACTCCGCCTTAACGAGGCGTGAAGCCCAGCATCACCGACTCGATCGCCGAGGTACCGCCATGCCCCGTGCCCGCGCACAAGGTCCCGCCCTCGCCACGCTGGGAGCCGCGCTGCTGTGCTCCGGGCTCGGAGTGCTGACGCTCGCGACCCCTGCCCAGGCCGCGACCGCGATCCTCTACGTCCGTCCGGCGGGCGCGAGCACCACCTGCACGGGAAGCTCGCTCGCTGCTGCCTGCGGCGACCTCCAGGACGCCATCGACGCCGCCGCAGCCCCCGGCTTCGCGGGGGATGACGTGATCATCAACGTCGCGCCCGGCACCTACTCCCCCGCCGCTCCGCCGACGGTGGCCGCCGGAACCGAGGCCTCACTGACCATCCGAGGCGCCGGCGCCGACGGGCCCAACGCCACCGTCCTCGAGACCGCCACCGGCGCCACCCGGGTGGGCCTGCAGATCACGGCCGGCTTCCCCGTCACCGTTCGCGCGCTCCGCATCCAGGGATCGGGACCGGCGGCGACCGGAGCCGCGGGCCTGGTGGGTGCGGACACCATCGGGATCGATGAGAGCAGCGGCTCCGAAGTGACTGTCAGAGCGGTCCGCATCACCGGACTGACCGGGGGCACCGGCGGCGCGGGTGCGCCCGACGGCGGCGACGGTGGCAACGCCGTCGGGATCAAGACCGGCGGCGGCGGCGACACCACGATCATCGCAACCCAGATCGACGGCCTGGTCGGTGGCATCGGCGGGTCCGCCGCGGCCGGGGGCGCCTTGAACATCAACGGCCAGGGCGGGAACGTCGTCGGCATCCTGGCCGACCCGGGCACTGCCGCGGCCCGAACGGTCGTGCGGAACTCCCAGATCTCCGGCAATACCGGCGGGTCCGGGACGGCCACGCCTGCGCTCCGTACGCGGAGAGGCCACGGTGGGGACGCATTCGGGATCCGTTTCGTCACCGGCGTGATGCGACTCGAGTCCTCCACCCTTGCCGACAACAGCGGCGGCAACGGCGCCACCGGCGGAGCCGGAATCGGTGCGCCCATCGCACAGCAGAACGCCGGAATCGGCGGCAACGCCGGCAACGGATTCGGGCTGGATGCACGGGGCACGGCCCAGGACCTGGTCGTCCGCGACAGCACGATCACCGCTAACAACGGTGGAACTGCGGGCGCCGGCGGGACCGGCTACACCACCTCCGGCGGCACCGGTGACGGCGGCGTCGGTGGCGACGGCGGGCGCGGCACAGGGATCCGGACCGCGATCACCGCGAATCCGCCGGTGCTCGTACACCTGACCGTCGTCGACAACTGGAGTGCGCTCGGCGGCCCGGGCGGGGTCGGGTCCCCGCCCGGTGCCGCGGGTCCGAGCGCGGCGGGCTACGGCATCCAGGAGAACGGCGCCAACCCGCGTCTGTCTGCTTCGTTGCTGCGGACACAGGGATCGGCGAACACCAACTGCGACGGCACCATCAACGACCGTGGCTTCAACGTCGTGTCCGACCCGACCAGCTGCGTCCCCGTCCCCGGCGACCCGGCGCGGCCGAATCTGCTCTCGACCTTCGCCAACGGCACCGACGACGAGCTGGGTCCGCTGACCGACAACGGCGGCCCGACGCAGACCATCGCCATCCAGCCCGACAGCACGATGGCCACGGCGGTCACCGACAGCGACCTGTGCAGGGGCAACCAGAACGGCAAGGACCAGCGGGGTGCGAAGCGACCGTCGCCGTGCGCGGCCGGCGCCTACGAGCCCAACCCCGTCGGCAAGTCCGCGCGTCACAAGTACGGGCGCGGGGCGGCTGCGCCGTCGACCGGCGACCTGTGCGGCGCGGTCACGACCCGTCCCAACTGCTGAACAAGCCCCACTGCTGAACACGTGAGCCGCAGCGCGTCACGCGCTGCCCGGCTCCATGTCTAGCTCGTGCCGAGCAACGCTGCGAAGTCGTCCATGATCACTGCGTCGACGCCCAGGGCGCAATCGCGGCGGCGGCGGTCAGCGGGTCTGTGCGGCGCCACCCGCGAACGGTGGTTTTTGAGATCGGCCGTCCGAAGGATCTTCGATGAAAGGGCGCCTTGGGTCAGTGCGCGATGGCCTCCGCCGCGGCGGCGGCCGAACTGGAGGTCGGGGCTCCGGCGGAGTCCAGGCGATCGTGCGCGACGACGCTCTGCAGCGCCCGCATGGTCGTGGCGGCCTGGCTGCCCCAGTGGCTGAGGTAGGAGAACTGCCACCACCACAGGGCCTCGGTCTGGCGCCCGGCCTTGTAGTGCGCGAGGCCGTGCAGGAGGGCGGAGGCGACGGAGGCCAGGTCGTCGGAGATGCGGCAGCGCAGCAGCTCGGGCTTGGGCTCGTAGGGGTCGAAGACCTCGGCGTACTCGTCGATCGGGTCGAGGAGGGCGGCGAGCAGGACGCGCAGCTCGTCGAGGTCCGGGTCGTCGCCTGCGTCGGGCTCGAATTGTTCCTCGAGCACGATGTCGGAGATCGCGCCCAGGCGTCCGCCGGCCAGCAGCAGCTGGGACACCGAGACAAGCAGCATCGAGACGGCTTCACCCGGCCGTCCGGCGCGTGCGACCTCGCGCAGCGCGATCAGAAATCCTTCGATCTGATCCGCGATCTGCGTCCCGAAGCCGTCCGGTTCCTCGCCCATCAGTTCTCTCCTGCTTCCACCCATGACGTTCTCTGGACCGCGACGCTACGGCCTCAGTCGATCACACGTCGAGCAGTCTGCGCCCTTCGAAGGCCCGGCCCAGTGTGATCTCGTCGGCGTACTCCAGATCGCCCCCGACCGGCAGCCCGCTGGCGGGCCTGGTGACCCGCAGCCCCATCGGCTTGATCAGCCGGGCGAGGTAGGAGGCGGTCGCCTCGCCCTCCAGGTTCGGGTCCGTGGCCAGGATGATCTCGGTGATGCTGCCGTCGGCCAGGCGCACCATGAGCTCGCGCACCCGCAGGTCGTCGGGACCGATGCCGTCGATCGGGGAGATCGCCCCGCCGAGCACGTGGTAGCGCCCACGGAACTCCCGGGTCCGTTCGATCGCGACGACGTCCTTGGCCTCCTCGACCACGCACAACACCGCGGGGTCGCGGCGCGGGTCGACGCAGATCCGGCAGCGCACCTGCTCGGTGATGTTGCCGCACAGTTCGCAGAAGTGGACCTTCTCCTTCATCCCCTCGATCGCCGCGACCAGGCGGCGGACGTCCGTCGGGTCGGCGGAGAGCAGGTGGAACGCGATGCGCTGCGCACTCTTCGGACCGACGCCGGGCAGCCGCCCGAGTTCGTCGATCACATCCGCGAGGACCCCGTCGAACACCTAGCGGCCCTGCGGGAGGCCGAAGGCCGAGCCGGACTGGCCGCCCTCGCCACCGCCCATGCTCTGCTGATCCGAGAAGGCCCCGAGGCCGAGATCGCTCATGATCCCGTCGCCCAGTCCCATGCCGGCCGCGAACGGGCCCATGGTCTGCGCGGTGACCTCGGCGGCGGCCCGGTTGGCATCGCGGATCGCGGCCACCACCAGGTCCGCGAGGGTCTCGGGGTCGGCCGGGTCGATGACCTCGGGCGCGATCTCCAGCCCGAGCAGCTCACCGGTTGCGGAGACGGTCGCGGTGACCGCGCCGTTGCCCGCGCTGCCGTGCACCTGGACCTTGCTCAGCTCGGCCTGCGCGGCGAGCACCTGCTCCTGCAACTGCTGCGCCTGGGCGAGCAGCGTCGCCATGTCGGGCATACCCCCAGAGGTCACGACGGCTCCACTGTCAGGTCGGGTGCGAAAGTAACGGTCCGGCGAGCCTACGTTCCCAAGGCTAAGATCGGCTGTTGGCGTCACCGAAAGCGTCGCGCCTGCCATCCCGCCTCCTGAGGAGTCTGCGCGTGACCGCCAACGCTGAGCGCACCCGCGCCCGCAGTCTGGTCGTCCAGAAGTACGGCGGCTCGTCGGTCGCCGACGCCGAATCGGTCAAGCGGGTGGCCAAGCGCATCGTCGACACCAAGCAGGCCGGCAACGACGTCGTCGTCGTCGTGTCCGCGATGGGCGACACCACCGACGACCTCATCGACCTCGCCAAGCAGGTCAGCCCGATCCCGCCGGCCCGTGAGCTGGACATGCTGCTCACCGCCGGCGAGCGGATCTCGATGGCGGTGCTGGCCATGGCGATCGCGAACCTCGGTCACGAGGCGCGGTCCTTCACCGGCAGCCAGGCCGGGGTGATCACCGACTCGGTGCACGGCAAGGCCCGCATCATCGACGTCACGCCCGGGCGGATCTCCCAGGCCCTCGAGGCCGGGGCGATCGCGATCGTCGCGGGTTTCCAGGGCGTCTCGCAGGACACCAAGGACATCACCACGCTCGGTCGTGGTGGTTCGGACACCACGGCGGTGGCCCTGGCCGCCGCCCTGAACGCGACGGTGTGCGAGATCTACACCGATGTGGACGGCGTTTTCTCCGCCGACCCGCGGATCGTGCCGGCCGCACGCCGGCTGCCGTCGGTGACCTACGAGGAGATGCTCGAGATGGCCGCCAGCGGCGCGAAGGTGCTGCATCTGCGGTGTGTGGAGTACGCCCGCCGGTTCGGGCTGCCGATCCATGTCCGTTCGTCGTTCAGTCAGCGTGAGGGCACCTGGGTAATCGGGGCCTACGAAGGGGATCAGATGGAAAACCCGATCATCGCCGGCGTCGCCCATGACCGCAGCGAGGCCAAGGTGACGGTCGTCGGCGTGCCCGACCGTCCGGGTCAGGCCGCCGCGATCTTCGCCGCCGTCGGCGCAGGCCGGGGTCAACATCGACATGATCGTGCAGAACGTGTCGGGTGCCTCGACCGGTCGCACCGACATCTCCTTCACCGCGCCGCGCACCGACGGCGCCATCGCCGTCGAGGCCCTCAAGAAGATCCAGGACATCAACGGCTTCGAGTCGCTGCGCTACGACGACCAGATCGGCAAGGTCTCGCTGATCGGTGCCGGCATGCGATCGCACCCGGGCGTCTCCGCGAAGTTCTTCACCTGCCTCGCCGAGGCCGGGATCAACATCGAGATGATCTCGACCTCCGAGATCCGCATCTCCGTCGTGGTGCGCGAGGACGACGTCAACTCCGCGGTCCTCGCCGTACACAAGGCGTTCGACCTGGACGCCGAGGACGAGCAGGCCGTGGTCTACGGAGGTACCGGACGATGAGCGAGACCGACGAGCGAGGAACGAGCGAGGAACTCGAGCGATATGTCTGAGACTGACCGCACTGGCCGCCCCACGCTCGCCGTCGTCGGCGCCACCGGCGCCGTCGGCACCGTGATGCTCGAGCTGCTCTCCACCCGCGAGGACATCTGGGGCGAGATCCGCCTGATCGCCTCCGCCCGTTCGGCCGGCAAGAAGCTGATGGTGCGCGGCGAGGAGGTCGAGGTCATCGCCCTCTCGCCGGAGTGCTTCGACGGCGTCGACATCGCGATGTTCGACGTCCCCGACGAGATCTCCGCGGAATGGGCGCCGATCGCCGTCTCCCGTGGCGCTGTCGCGGTCGACAACTCCGGGGCCTTCCGGATGGACGACGACGTCCCGCTGATCGTTCCCGAGGTCAACCCGAACGTGGCCCGCAACCGGCCGCGCGGGATCATCGCGAACCCGAACTGCACGACGCTGTCGATGATCGTGGCCCTGGGCGCACTGCACCTGGAGTACGGGCTGCAGTCCCTCGTCGTCGCGTCGTACCAGGCCGCGTCCGGTGCCGGTCAGCCCGGCATCGACGCGCTGCGCGACCAGTTGGTGAAGGTCGCGGGGTCGCAGACCCTCGGCACGCACCCCGGTGACCTGCGCTCGGCCGTCGGCGATTTCGGTCCGTTCCCGGCGCCGCTCGCCCTGAACGTCGTCCCGTGGGCCGGTTCGTTGAAGGCCGACGGATGGTCGTCGGAGGAGATGAAGGTCCGCAACGAGTCCCGCAAGATCCTGGGCCTGCCCAACCTGCGGGTCTCCGCCACCTGCGTGCGGGTCCCCGTCGTCACCACGCACTCCCTGGCCGTGCACGCGACCTTCGCCGAGGAGGTCAGCCAGGGCCGCGCGCAGCAGATCCTGCGCGACGCGCCCGGTGTGGTCCTGGTCGACGACCCGGCCGCGGGCGAGTTCCCGACCCCGGCCGACGTCGTCGGCACCGACCCGACCTGGGTCGGCCGCGTCCGCCGCGCCATCGACGACCCGCACTCGCTGGACCTGTTCCTCTGCGGCGACAACCTCCGCAAGGGCGCGGCCCTCAACACCGCCCAGATCGCGGAACTGGTCGCCTCCGAGCTCTGATCCGCTCGCCCGACGCCCGCTCCGACCTCTGGGAACCCGGCTTCACTCGCCGTAGTGCCGCTCCACTCGCTGTGGGAGGTCGCGCCCGGCGGGTGAAGCGGCACGGCGACGAGTGAAGCGCACCCCCGGAGGGTCGAGTGCTGGCCTCAGCCCGCGTAGACGGCGAGTTCGAAGCCGATGGCGACGTTGCGGGCCTCGGGGCGGCCGGCGGGCAGGCACTGGCTCCAGGTGGCGGCGGCGATACCGGTCGTGCGGTCGATCCAGAACCCGGTGCCGAACAGGCCACCCCACGAGCCGCTGAAAGCACGGCGCATGCCGGGCAGGTCGATCTTGTTCAGCGCGAGGCCGTGGCCCCAGCCCCACCCGGGCGGCAGGATGAAGTCGCCGGTGACCGTGTGGTCGATGCTGACGATCACCGTCGGCAGTTCGAGCGGGGCGATCTGGTCGGTGAAGGCGTCGGTCACGGTCTGCTCGGACAGCACGCGAACGCCGTCGAGTTCACCGCCGCGCAGCAGCATGCGGGTGAAGCGTGCGTAGTCGGCCGGGGTGGAGTACATCGCCGATCCACCGGCCCAGAACTCCGGGTCCGCCGACAGCTCCGAATCGCTCGGGGCCCAGTGCTCGGGGGCGTCCATCACGTGGATCGGCACGGTCGCGGTGCGCGCCTCGGCGGCGGGGGCGAACGTCGTCGACGTCATCTCCAGCGGACCGCAGATGTGCGTCGCGCAGTACTTCTCCAGGTCGGTGCCGGCCGCGGCCTCGACGACCAGGCCGAGCCAGTCGGTACTGATCCCGTACTCCCAGCGGGTGCCGGGGTCGGTGTGCAGCGGAGAGTCGAGGATGGCGCGGGATCCGGACAGCACCGACGGGGTGCCCGTCGCCTCCTGCCATTTCTGCTGAGCGGCGTTGAAGAAATTGTAGGCCAGACCCGCGGTGTGGCACATCAACTGACGCACCGTCGCGGCGCGCGCCGCCGGGCGATACTCCGGAGTGCCGTCCTCGGCAAAGCCGGTGATGACCCGCAGCCGGCCGAACTGCGGCAGATACTCGGCGACCGCAGCGTCGAGGTCGATCGACCCCGCCTCGGCCAACTGCAACGCCGCGACGGTCACGATCGGCTTGGTCATCGACGCGATCCGGTAGCGGCTGTCCAGCCCCACCGCCCCGCTCGCGGCATCCCCCGCGACCCGGTACCCGGCGGCGCCGACGTACTGCACGCCCGAACTGTCAGCCACCGTCGCCACGAGGTTCGGCAGCGCGAAGCTCTCGACGGACTGCGACACCAACTGATCGATCCGGCCGACGTCCATGTCGTGTCCCTTCTCCCCGTACCGCTGTCCCGTCGGACCCTGCCTACCAGTTGCCGGCAGCCCGGCAATGTCCGGGTGTCATCCGTAGTGGTTCCACAAATCACGACAAACTGGACACATTCACAACCCTTGCGCACGTCGTGCGCAAAGGTCGTTGTCCCTGCTCTGGACAGGGTTAAAGCCGAAGGCCCCGGCTCCGGGGAGGGAGCGGGGCCTTCGGCTTCGGGCGGCGGTCCTGGGGAGGGATTCGCCCGGGTATTGCGGCCGGCCCGTGGGGGGGAGGAGCCGGCCGAACTTCGGGGGTGGGGGTCGTTCCGGTGTGGCTGAGTGGGGTTCGAGGGCCGCGCCCGGGCCGGGGAGGTGGCCCGGGCGTCGGCCTCTGCGATGCGCTCGCTTCCGGGTGGGGGGCCGGTCGCTTGCTTGCTGACAGTGGGAGTTTCGGCCGGGTCCCGGGGGTACTTGAGGGTGCGAGCAAACTTTTTCTGGACGGCTGCTTGGCCGCCCGCGAACCCGGACATGTCGGACCGCCGTCTACCCTCGGTCGAATGACGACCCTGCGGCGTGCCCGCCTGGCCGGGGCCGCTCTGGTTCTGGCCGCGCCGGTCCTGTCCGCATGCGCCGACAGCCCGGACGCCAAACCCGCGCCGCCGATCTTCGCGCCCTCCACCCCCGACCCGGACTCCGACGACGTCCGCGAGGACGGCTGGGTCTGGGAGTCCTACCGCGACATCGAGGTCGCGGTCCCGTCCGGCTGGGCCTACGGCACGGGCGACGTCGCCGCCGCCCAGTGGTGCATCTCCGACACCACCTACGTGCTCCCCTTCGTGGTGCGCCCCGGCATCGCCGCCGAGGCCCCGTGCCCCGGGCCGACCCCCGGCGGGGTGGACCCGGCGACCTTGATCGAGAAGGCCGGCAAGTTCGTCTCCTTCGCCCGTGCCGCCGCCTTCCCGAACGTGGCCCTGGGCGACGAGGGGGATCGGACCACGAAGGTCGTCGGGACGGTGCTGCTGCGCGTGCAGGCCGAGCCGGAGATCCGGGCGAAGATCCTCGCCTCGGCCCGCCAGATCAGCGAGGACGCGATCGGTTGCCCGACCACCGACCCGGTCAGCATCGACCCGTACCGACGTCCGCAACCGTCCCGGCAGCTCTCCGAACTGCGCGACGTCACCAGGATCGTGGCCTGCCGGTACGTGATCACCGGGCCCGCCTCGGTGCCGCCCGCCTCGGCCGCCCCGCTGAGCGAGACCACCGCGGACCCGACGGCCGAGCCGAGCGAGACCACCGCGGACCCGACGGCCGAGCCGAGCGCGACCACCAGCGCGGCTCCGAGCCCGCCCGGGTCCACGGGCCCCGGCCCCACCCTCTACTCTTCGCTGGAGATCACCGGCGAGAGCGCGGCCAAGGCGGTCCAGGCGATGGCCGACGCCCGCGACGGCGGCGGGCCGAACGACCTGCCCGACTGCCCGACCCAGGAGGGCGTCGGCACGGAGGTCATCGTGCTGCGGATCCTGTCCACCTCCGGCGTCTCGCAGGTCTACCTGCGCTACGGCGGCTGCAACGGCTTCGACGACGGCACCGACTACCGGACGCTGACCCGCGCCGCCGTCGCACCGTTCGTGGCAGGCCCGAACTCGGTCGCGGACTTCGGGGAGTCGCTGGCCGGCATCCTCGACGACCCCGACGCGCCGGCCACCTCCGGCGACCCGGTCAACTGACCCGCCCCTGCTCGCTTCGCTCGACGGGCTTCAACCGGCTCGGAGGCGAGTGAGCCGCTCGCGAGCTCGCCAAAGCCGACTCCCTCGCTCCGCTCGCCTCGATCGCCCGTAGGCTCACGGCATGGACTGGGTTGCGATCAGCGTCGGTTCGACCGTGGTCCTCCTCGGCCTGATCGGGATGATCGGGAACGTGCGCGTGCGCGGCCTCGGCGCCGGCATGGAACCCCGGATGGACGGCCTGGGGCACGCGCTGCTCGGCGCCGCGCTGGTGATCAACGCGAGCCTGAAGGTGGCCGACTCGGAGAACAGCCTCGGGCAGGCCACCGGCGTCGTGGCCTTCGTCGCCGGAGTCATCGTGCTCGTGCGCGGTCGGGTCCGGGCCGCGAAAGCGATGCGCAACAAGTCCGGCTGAGCTGTGCGCCGGCTCCAAGTCGTCCGACCGGCGTAGGCCGGTCCACCTATTGTCGGAGCTCACGGGCATCGGAGAGAGTGACCCGACCGTCGGCAGAAGGCGAAGGGCCCTGGCATGAGCAACCCGAGATCGAGCACGGTCGACGGCATCCTGCGCCGCTCCGCACGGCTGCACCCGGACCGGACCGCCCTGCTGTTCGGAGACCGGACCTGGACCTACCGCGAACTCGACGACGCGGTCACCCGCTGCGCCGGCTACCTCCTGGCGCGCGGCCTGACCAAGGGCGACCGGGTCGCCGCGTACGGCCAGAACAGCGACGCCTACGTGATCGCCTTCCTCGGAGTCTCCCGGGCCGGCCTCATCCACGTGCCGATCAACTACGCGCTGACCGGTGAGGAACTGTCGTACCTGATCACCCAGTCCGGCGCGAGCCTCGTGCTGGCCGATCCGGCCCTCGCACCGAACCTCGGCAAGCTGGACTCCTGCCCCGATCACCTGCTGCTGACCGGCGGCGACGGCGCCCTGCTCGACGCCGTCAGCTCCGGTGACGTGCCGGAGGTCGACGT
This sequence comes from uncultured Actinomycetota bacterium, assembly GCA_963703165.1. Taxonomy (GTDB): domain Bacteria; phylum Actinomycetota; class Actinomycetes; order Sporichthyales; family Sporichthyaceae; genus JBQTKD01. The sequence continues at coordinate 2,875,137 of OY969798.1, read as the reverse complement.
CGATGTCGCCGACACCGACCTGGTGCAGCTGATCTACACCTCCGGCACGACCTCGCGACCCAAGGGCGCGATGATGACGCACCGCGCCTACCTGCATCACTACATGTCGGTGCTGCTGGCCCTGGACGCCAAGCCGACCGACATCGCACTGCACGCGATGCCGCTCTACCACACGGCCCAGATGCACGTGTTCATGCTGCCGTGGCTGGCGATCGGCGCCCGCAACATCCTGGTAAAGGCTCCGGACATCCCGCAGATGTTGGAACTGATTGAGAGTCAGAAGATCAACACGATGTTCCTGGCCCCGACGGTCTGGGTGCCGCTGTCCCAGCACGCGGACTTCGAGACGAGGGATCTGTCCAGCGTCCACAAGGCCTTCTACGGCGCCTCGGTCATGCCCGGGCCGGTGCTCAAACGCCTGCAGGACGCCCTGCCGGACATCGGTTTCTACAACTGCTTCGGCCAGACCGAGATCGCCCCGCTGGCGACGGTGCTGCGCCCCGAGGAGCACGCCGAGCGCCCCGAGTCCTGCGGGCGTCCGGTCATGTTCGTCGAGATGCGCGTCATCGACGGTGAGGGCAATGACGTCGGGCCCGACGGGGTGGGCGAGGTCGTCTACCGCTCCCCTCAGCTGTGCGAGGGGTACTGGGAGAAGCCCGAGGAGACCGCGGAGGCCTTCGAGGGCGGCTGGTTCCACTCCGGCGACATGGTGCGCATCGACGCGGAGGGCTACATCACCGTCGTCGACCGCATCAAGGACGTCATCAACACCGGCGGCGTGCTCGTGGCCTCCCGCGAGGTCGAGGACTGCATCTACACCCACCCCTCGGTGTCCGAGGTCGCCGTCATCGCGACACCGGACCCGAAGTGGATCGAGGCGATCACCGCGGTCGTGGTCTGCAAGCCGGGTGCCGCGGCGGTCACCGAGGAGGAGCTGATCGCATACACGAAGGAGCGGTTGGCGAAATACAAGATCCCCAAGCTGATCCACTTCGTCGACGAGCTTCCGCGCAACGCCTCGGGCAAGCTGCTCAAGCGTGTCCTGCGGGACCAGATCGGCAAGTGACAATCCGTCAGATTCGAACGGTCGGGTCCGCCCTCAGGGAGTACGCGGAGTCCATCAGCCAGCTCACCGAGTCGGCGGTGCGCCCGAAGCTGACGGCGAAGGCACCGACGACGGCGAAGGTCGGCACCACGATTACCGTCGCCGGCGTCCTCTCGCCCGGCATCACCGGGCGCACGGTGTCGTTGCAGCGCTACGTCGACGGCAAGTGGAAGACGGTCGGCAGCGCCAAGGTCGGCAGCGGCGGGAAGCTGTCGTTCCGGACGAAGCTCTCCTCCGTCGCGACGTACACCTTCCGCCTCTCTCTGCCGACCGCCAAGGACCTCGACGGAGGCACCTCCTCGAGCGCCAAGGTCAAGGCGACCCGGAGCTGACGTGCTTCGCGTGATCGCCGCGAGCAGCGAACAGGAGTGGGCGGACGGGGCCGCTCTGGTGGCGGAGTACACCGAGGTCACCGCGCAGGAGATCGGCGTGGAGATTGCCGCCGTCTCCAAGGGCTTCGCCATCCTGCGGGCCGAGACCGAGCGGATTCGCGAGACGTACCCGGCACCCGGCGGCCTGCTCGTGGCCTACACCGACGACCGGCCGGTGGGGTGCGTCGCGCTGGAGGCCGTGGCGGACGGAGTGTTCGAGTTGCGGCGCCTCTACGTGCGCCCCGGCCACCGCGGCGGCCCCGGCCGCGCTCTGATGCTCGCCGCGGGCGAGCACGCGACATCCCAGGCCGGTAAGGAAATCCGTCTCGACGTGCTGTACACACGGACGGTCGCCATCGACCTGTACCGCACGCTCGGCTACGTGGAGGCCGCACACCAGACCGAGCCCGAACTCATGGTCACGCTGCGACTGCCACTATGAAACTGACGCGGGATCAGCTCGAGGCCTATCGCGGCGCCACGCTGCCCGACCTGCTCGGCGACGACGTGCGCTTACTGTTCGTCGGCATCAACCCGGGGCTGCGCACCGCGGCGGTGCAGGCGCACTTCGGCAAGCGGGGCAATCGGTTCTACCCGGCGCTGTACCGGGCCGGCATCACCGACCGGGTGATCGACGCGCATGACGGCTTCAAAGCGGAGGACCTCGCACACCTCAAGGACCGTGGGGTTGGCATCAGCAACATCGTCCGTGCCGCCTCCGCCCGCGCCGACGAGTTGTCGGTCGAGGAGTTGGTCGCCGGCGGCCGCGCGTTGGCCCGCCGGGTGAAGCGCCTCACGCCCGGGGTCGTCGCGGTCCTCGGGGTGACCGCCTACCGGGTCGCCTTCGCCCGGCCCCGCGCGCAGGTCGGGCTGCAGGACGAGACGCTCGGCGGCGCCCGGCTGTGGATCGCGCCGAACCCCAGCGGCCTGAACGCACATTCCCAGCTCGCCGACCTGGCCGCGGCCTACCGTGCGATCGCCGTCGACGCCGGGATCCCAGTCTTCGACCCACCTCAGTGAGGCGGCAACGCGACCGGGCCCGGGGACCGCTTCACTCGCCGCAGTACCGCCTCACACGCCGAGCGTCCATACCTCAGACGAGTGAAGCGGCACGCCAACGAGTGAAGCGCACGTCCAGAGCTCAGCAGGTGAGGTCGCCCCAGAAGGGGACGGTGACCTTCGGGTCGCGGCCGGACGGGCCCGTGCCGAAGCTCAGCTCGACCCAGTCGGCGAGGTCGGCGCCGAGGGGACGCACCGTGCTGCGGAAGACGTCGAGCACGGGATGCCCGCAGCCCTCCGGTCCCCCGGGCAGGTAATAGGTGCCGTGCAGGGGCACCAGGGGTGGCCGGCGGCTCAGGGCGGTATGGGCGACGGCGAGGGCGTCGGCCATGGGCTCCGGGCGTGGTGCCCACTCGGGGTGCCAGAACCCGTTGTGTTCGACGTCGAACAGCAGGCCTTCGATCGGCCAGACGACCGCGTTGCGCAGGGAGTGGGTGTCGGTCGCGCGCCAGTCCGGCCAGCCCGGACCGACGGGCAGTCCGCCGGCGAGGAAGGCGCGGTGGTCGTCGGCGAAACGGAATCCCCAGAGGCCCTCGATCGCGGTGAACTCGTCCGGCCGCAGGCCACGGGCGATCTCCACGCCGGGCGCTGCCGCCAGGCGGCGCGCCGCTTCCACCCCGATCTCGGCTGCCCGGAACTCGAACACCCAGGGAGTATGCCCGGCCCTTGTTACGGGCGCGGTCCTGCGCCTTGTACCGTCACGCGCGTCGCCGCTTCCCAGGAGGATCCACGTGTCGTCCGTGCTGCCCCTGACCATCGATGAGCTGCTGACCACCACGCGGACGGTGCGTAAGCGCCTGGACCTGGACCGCCCCGTCGATCCGGCCCTGATCCGGCGAATGTCTGGCGCTGGCCCAGCAGGCGCCGTCGGCGTCGGACACCCAGCCGTTCCACTTCGTCGTGCTGACCGACCCGGACAAGCGCGCGGCGATGGCCGACCTGATCCGCAAGGGCATCGACATCTACGCGACGTTGCCGCAAAGCTTGATGAAGCTGCACCATGACGACCCCGACCGGGAGGCCGCTCGGCTGCGCATCCTCGCCTCGGTCGAGGTCCTGGTCCCGAACCTGGAGCGCATCCCCGTGTGGGTGTTCCCGTGCATCGAGGGTTCCGTGGAAGGCATGCCACCGGTCGCGATCAGCGCGATGATGGGCTCCGTCGTGCCGGCCGCCTGGAGCTACATGCTTGCCGCCCGCTCGCGGGGGTTGGGTACCTGCTGGATGAACCTGCACCAGATGGTCGGTCCGGCGGCCGACGAACTGCTGGATCTGCCCAAGGGCGTGATGCAGCTCTGCGGCATCGCGACGGCGCACACGATCGGTACCGATTTCAAGCCGGCCCACCGTCGCCCGCTCGACGACATCATCCACATCGACCAGTGGTGAGCGGCCAGAGAGTTAGGGTCGTCGGATGATCCTCATCAACGTGAAGTTCCCGATCCGCCCTGAGCGCATCGACGAGTGGATCGCGGTCGCCCGGCAGTATCAGAAGGACGTCAGCTCGGAACCGGGCAACGTGTTCTTCGAGTGGTCGCGTGGTCTGGACGACCCCAACGTCTTCGTCGCCACCGAGTGCTTCGTCGACGGCGACGCCGGCGGCGCGCACATGGCCACCGCGCACGTCGCGAACTTCATGGAGATCGCGCCGGACCTGGTCGCGGAGCAGCCGCAGATCATCTATGCGGACTCGGACTCCATCACCGGATGGAACCCGATGGGCGAGATCCAACCTCGCTGACGGTCCGTCAGACTCGAGACTCCGGGCATGCCGAAGCCCGCCCACAGCGGGCTGGGGCGGGTTCCGGTGACGCCTGGGCGATGATCAGTGGTGCGGCGGGTAGCCGTACTCGGGGCAGCCGTAGCCGTTGCCGCGACGATCGCAGTACGGGTAGTCCTCGAGATCGTCGTCGTCGCCGTAGTAGTCGTCCCAGTCCTCGTCGTAGTCGTCATCCCAGTCGTCGTGGTGGTGACCGGAGGCCGACGCGGTGATGGCGGAGGAGGGAAGCGGCGCGGTGGCGGCCTGCGCCGTCGAGGTGCCGCCCCACAGCGACGCGAGCAGCGCGCCCGCGGCCAGCAGCGGCGCGGTGCGACGGGACAGACGTTTCGGTACGCGGTGCATGCGGTCTCCGATCAAGATCATCCCCCCGCACTCGCGAGACTACCGCCGGTTCGCCGCCGAGAAACCTGACGAACCTCACCAATACCGGCCCCTTGGGCACCGCTCAGACGGTGGAGCCCGCGATGACGGTGAAGACCGCGGAGGCCGGGGAGTCCTCGACGTTGCCCGCGGCGTCGATCGAGCGGACGTCGAGCACGTGGTCGCCGCCGGCCAGGTCGAGCGTCAGGGCCGACCCGGCGACGTTCTTCCACGAGCCGTTGTCGACGCGGTACTGGTAGCGCACAGCGGTCTCGTTCGCGGCGAAGGTGAAGCGGACGTCCTCGGCGAGGACCTCACCGATCGGCCCGTAGGTGATCGTGGTGTCCGCGGCGTAGGCGTCACGCGAGGGCAGCTCCCAGGCCCGGTAGCTCGCCCCGGCCAGGTCGGCCACGAACAGGTCCTCGGAGTGGTTGTTGTCCCACCGCACCAGGTTCTGCGCGTTGGACGCGAAGGCCACGTGCGCACCGTCGGGCGTGATCGCGACCGCGTGGCTGGTCTCGTCGGCCGCCTGCCCACCGCGGCCGACCGACAGGAGGCGCACGGCGCCGGTGCTCAGGTCCTTCACGTACACCTGCGAGCCACCGGGCACGAGCTCGTCGAGCAGGTCACCGGCGGCGGAGGTGAACGCGACGTAGCGACCGTCGCGGCTGATCGCGGCGCCATAGGAGTCGCCGCGCACGTTCACGGCGTCGACGTCTGTGCCGAGCCGGCCGCTGACCAGTGTCATGCGCCCGGAGCTCAGGTCCCGCACGTAGATGTCCGAGGTCCAGTCGGTGTCGGCGGCGGCGAGCTGGTCGTAGGTGGAGAACGCGACGCGCCTGCCGTCGGCGGAGATCTTCGGGTCGTCGGCCGGGCCCCAGGTCTGCGTCTTGTCGGCGCGACGGTTGACGCGGGTCACCGTGCCGGTGCTCAGGTCCTTCACGAACGCGTCGGCGATGTCGTTGGTGTCGCCGGACACGAGGTTCGTCGCGGCGGACACGAACGCGATGCGGTTGCCGTCGGCACTGATCGACGCGAGACCGCTGCCGCCGTTGACGGCGCTCTTGCCCGCGGCGGTGGTGCTGATCCGGGCGAGCTTGCCCGTCTTCGCGGTCCACCGGAACACGTCGCCGTGCTTGTTGCCGTCGCCGGAAACAGGATTGGTGGCGATCGAGTCGAAGACGACGTACCGACCGTCGGCGCTGATCGAGGCCCAGTCGCTCTCGCCGTTGGACGAGACGCCCGCGTTGGGCTTGCTGATCCGCACGGTCGTACCGGCCTTCAAGTCGCGCACGAAGATGTCCGATCCGCCGGTGGCGGAGTTGCGGTCGCCGCTGGTGAGGTTCGGGGCGTAGGAGGTGAAGGTGACGTAGCGGCCGTCGGCGCTGATCGACGGGCCGTGTCCTGTTCGTCCGGTGCATCCCGGTACCGACATCCTCGTCGCGGGGGCGGGAGGCGTCGTCGGACGAACGGTTCGAGCAGGTCGCCAGGGGGACGACTTGGACATGGGTCGAACGGCCCGTGTCCCATGAAGGTCAGCGGCGCAGATCCACGACGAAGGCGTCGGAGGACTGGTTGTCGTCGAAGGGCACGAGGTTCTGGCGTCGGAGGCGAACGCGACGTGCGTGCCGTCGGCGCTGATCGACGCATCGCGACTGCTGTCGTCCGCGGTGCCGTTCGGGGGCCGCGAGACCATCTGTGGCGCTCCCCCGCGCAGATCACGCAGCCAGACCTGCGTCCCCCACGGCGAGACCTCGACGTGGGTGGGGTCGCCCTCGCCGGAGGTGTAGGCGATGAACCGGCCGTCGTGCGACAGCACAGGGTCGTAGGACGGCGGCGGCTGGCTGAACTCGGCCCCGCCCGATCCCCAGCTGATCAACCGCGAAGTGCCGGTGCGCACGTCGGAGGCGTAGACGTCGGCGACGAAGTTCTGTCAGCCTTGCTCAGGGGTACCGCGGTGACCACCGCGGCGGTCGCCCCGTCGCCGGAGAGGGTGACGCTCTCCGCGTCGCCGACCGGCTGGCGGCCGGCGGCGGTCAGGCCGACCCGGCGCACCTCGCGGGAGCCCAGGTCCGCGACGAAGGCGTCCCGGTACCCGTTGGTGTCCCCACTGATCAGGTTGGCGGCGTTGGAGATGAAGGCGATCTTGGATCCGTCGTTGCTGATGGCGGGCAGGCCACTGCCCGCGTCGCCCTGGACGCCGGACGCGTTCTCGCTGACCCGCCGCACCGACGAGATACGCCGATCCCACACGTACACGTCGCCGACATTGTTGGTGTCGCCGGGGACAAGGTTGTCCGCGGTGGAGTCGAACGCGACGAACCGGCCGTCGGCACTGATCGCCGCGAAGTCGCTCTCCCCGTCGGCCCACCCGATCATCGAGCGGCTGACCCGCACGGTCGTGTGCTCGGTCAGGTCGTGCAGAAACACGTCGGCCCCGGAGCCGGTGACGCCGGAACCGCTCACGGCGTTGAGGTCACCCGGGGTGAGGTTGGAGGCGTAGGAGGTGAAGGCGACCCAGCGGCCGTCGGCGGAGATGACGGGGGTGTGGCTCGGGGCGAGTGTTTGGCGGCCGGCGGTGGAGACGCTGACCCGCGTCGTGGTTCCTGAGTTCCGGTCACGGACGAACACGTCGTAGGCGTCGTTGGTGTCCCCGGGCACGAGGTTGTCGGCGTCGGAGGCGAAGGCGACCTTGGATCCGTCGGCGGAGATCGACGGCTGACCGAACACCTCACCGTCGGCCTGGACATCGTCGGTTCCGAGGTGCACGCGCGCGATGCCCGGAAGGTCGACCGCGGGCCCCGTCCCCGGTGGCGCCGCGACCGCGACCCCGGGAACGGTCACGGCCATGAGTGCGCCGACCGCTACTGCTCCTGCTCGCCGGCTGATCCCCTGCATCATGTCTCTCCGGTCCCCCGGTCAATTAATTGATGTGATCCCCCCGATGCGGAGTTGATGCCCACCGAGCAGGTGGGGCAAGCAGTGATGTGGCGTGGCCAACTGTCTGCCGTGTCACATGAGGATTCAGCGCAGTCAGCGCAGGACGAAGACCCGCTGGGCAGGTGAGTCGTCGGCGTTACCCGCGGCGTCGACCGCGCGGACCTCGAGTTTGTGCTTCCCCCGCGGGGCAAGCACCGTGTGCTGCGCGGGGCACGTGGACCAGCGCTCGTTCTCGCCGACCGTCTCCGGGTCCGCGTCCAGGCGGCACTGGAACCGGACGTCGGCCTCGTCCGCGGCGAAGGTGAACCGGGCCGGTGCCGGTGTCGGTTCGGCCGGCGGTGGGCCGGAGGTGATCGCGGTGTCCGGCGCGTAGACGTCGCGCGGCATGGACGTCGGGCCACCCGGCGCGTAGCGCCGCTCACCGAGGTCGACCACGAACGCATCCGAGGCGTGGTTGTTGTCGAAGGGCACGAGGTTCTGCGCGCTGGAGGCGAACGCGACGTGCGTCCCGTCCCCGGAGATCGCGGCGCCGTGGCTGACGTCGTCGGGGCTGCCCGTCGGCGCGGTGGAGATCATCCGGGCCGTTCCGGTGCGCAGGTCGCGCAGCCACACCTGCGATCCGGGGGGCGGCCCGCCCGGGCTCGGGTCCGCGTCGCCCGCGGACCAGACGATCGTGTGGCCGTCGTCGGACAACGCCGGGCCGTAGGACGCCCGCGGCTGGAACACTCCCTCGCCTGCCTCGCCGGAACTGATCAGCCGAGTCTGACGGGTCCTCAGATCATGGGTGTAGACGTCGAAGGAGAAGTCCTTGTCCTCCGTGCTCAGCGGCCAGGCGGTCACGACCGCCGCGGTGCGTCCGTCGCCGGACAGCGTGACGCTGTCCGCGTCGCCCTGGGCCTGCGTGCCGTCCGAGGTCACGTTCACCCGCTGGACCGTCCGGGTGCGCACGTCGGCGACGAAGGCGTCGACGTAACCGTTGGTGTCGTCAGCGACGAGGTCGGGCGCCGCGGACACGAACGCGACGCGGGACCCGTCGGCGCTGATCGAGGCCAGGCCACTGCCGGCGTCGGCCTGTCCGCCGTCGCGTGACTCGCTCACCCGGCGCAGCGAGGAGTCCGCGCGGTCCCAGAGAAAGACGTCCCCGGTGCCGTTGGTGTCCCCGGGCACCAGGTTCGCGGCGGTGGAGTCGAAGGCGACGTACCGGCCGTTGGCGCTGATCGAGGCGAAGTCGCTCTCCCCCTCGGCCAGCCCGAACGCGGGGCCGCTGATCTTGACCGTCGAGTGGGTGGCCAGGTCGTGGACGAAGACGTCGGACCCTGCGCCGGTGATCCCGTTGAGGTCCCCCAGGGTCAGGTTGGAGGCGTAGGAGGTGAAGGCCACCCAACGGCCGTCGGCGGAGATCACCGGGGACATGCTGGCGCCGAGGCCCTCCAGACCGAGGGTGGCGACGCTGACCCGGACGGTCGTGCGGGCACGCCGGTCCCGGACGAACACGTCGATGGCGTCGTTGGTGTCATCGGGGACGAGGTTGTCCGCGGCCGAGGCGAACGCGACCCGCGACCCGTCGGCGGAGATCGACGGCGCGCCGAACAGGGCGGCGTCGGCCTGCACGTCGCGGGCGCCGAGGTGAACCCGAGCCGGACCCGGAGCGGTCTCGGCCGTCGCGCCAGGCACCATCGCGGCACCGAGCAGGGTCCCGGCGAACAGCACGACGCACAGCGCCCTGCTCCGGTTACCCCACATGCGTGCCCCCGCCCGTCGATCTCGGCCATTCAACCCCGGCGCCGCCCGTTGTGTCGGCAAATGCGCATGCCCCGAGTGGCCCAACGGGTAATGGTCGGAACGGTCGGAGCGGGTAACACGTTGGAGGACAAGATCGGCGACATTCGCGTGGCGGGCTCCGAGCGTGCCCCGGACACTTAGGCTGGCAACGTGAATCCGCTGCACGCCACGGACTGGCTGGAAACCCTGGGCCCCATTGCCCTGTTCCTGGTCATGTTCACCGAGACCGGGCTGCTCGTCGGGTTCTTCCTGCCCGGGGACTCGCTGCTGTTCACTGCGGGAGTCCTGGCCAATGACAACGACACCGTGCACATCCCGCTGCTCATCGGTCTGCTCTGTTCCTGCGGGGGCGCGATCATCGGCGCCCAGGTCGGGTACCTGATCGGTCGGCGTGCCGGACCGGTCCTGCTCGACAACGCGAAGCGGCCCAAGCTGACCGAAGCCGCCGGACGGGCGCAGGGCCATCTGGAGCGCTTCGGCTTCGCGAAGGCGATGATCCTCGGCCGGTTCATCCCGATCGTGCGGACCGTCGTCAACCCCCTCGCCGGCACGCTGCAGATCCCGGTGCGCACGTTCACGATGTGGAACATCATCAGCGGCGTCATCTGGACGATCCCCGTGACGCTCGTCGGCTACACCGTCGGCGACCGCATCGAGAACATCGACAAGTACCTGCTCCCGATCATCGCCGGCGTCGTCGTGCTGTCCCTCGTGCCGGTGCTGCTGGAGGTCCGTCGCTCACGGCGCAACGTCGCCGCCCGCGACAACTCGACCACCCCCGCCGGTCCCGCCGCCTGACGGTCCGGCCCCCCGGGCGTACGAAAATTGCACTCTCGGGGCGAAATCCCGGGTGGTTTGCCCCGGTTTGTCCTGTTGAGCGCGTACGAAAATTGCACTCTCGGGGAAATTTGCGACCGGAGGTGAGGTCAGGGGTCGAGGAGGCTGGGGAGCAGAAGGCCGTCGACGCGGTCGGGGGCTGGGCGTCGGGCGGCGGCCTCGTCGAGGTTGAGGGCGATGACGGCGCCGGCGGCCGGGTCGTAGGCGAGCAGGGTGCGGTCCGATTCGACGGACAGGCCCAGGACGAGGTGGCGGTCGTCGGAACCGGTGACGGCCAGAGGTACCGGGACGCCGGCGCGGACGCCGGCGAACACCACGTCGACGGCGTGCCGGATCTGCTCGGGCTCGAGGTCGTCGACGTCGAACCAGCCGAAGCGGGCGCCGGTCAGGCGGGTGAAGCGGTTCACGAACTGCGGCAGCGCGGTGGAGGGCGGGGCACCGAGGAGCCGCGTCAGCGGGCCGCTGCCGGAGCGCGCGATGCGGGCGGCGACGGCCTGCTGCTGGGCGCGGAAGCGCTGTTCGAACGGCAGCCAGTCGGGCTCGCGTTCGTTCTCGACGTGCACCCCGGTGGTCAGCCACAGCGCGAACGCCGGGTCCAGGCGCACCCGCATCAGCACAATCGTGGCGGCGTGGTTGGTGCTCGGGTTGAGCTGCCGCAGACGCAGCGCGGCGCCGTCGTCGTCGGTGTAGGCGGCCGGGCCGAGGACGGCCTCGAGCATGCCCAGGTGTCGGTGCAGCCAGGACGGTTCGCGGCGGTGGATGCCGGCGTGCTTGGCGAGGCCCAGCATCGTGTCGAGGCTGCGGCCGGTCGCGGCCAGCAGCATGAGGTACGCACCGAGGGTCGGCCCCGCGTCCGCGATCGCGCCGACGAGTTCGTCCTCGCGTCCCGCGGCGGAGTCGGTGAGCCGGGCGGCGGCGCGGACCAGGCGGCGGTCGGGCAGGACGACCTCGCCGGAGGGACGACGGACCGCACGCACGGCGGCGAGGACGTCGGCTCCGATCAAATTGGTCCAGGCCTCCTCGGCCGAGCCGATCTTCACGGCGTCGGTCCCCGGTTCGGACCCGGTGAGGTACCCGCGCACCTCCTCGGCAGCTCCACGGCCGCCCCGCCGAAGTCCCACCCCGACCCTGCTCATCGTCTGTCCTAGCCCTCGGGAAATTCCGTCTTGGTCAGTTCACCGGAGAGCTCCCAGAGCGCCCGGGCGGTGCGATCGTCGTGCGCCTTACGCCTGGCCGACACCAACCTTGCTTCGCCGCGGAACTCGCCGAGGCCTGCCGGTCCGGCGTAACTGTTCGACGGCAGATCGACGGTGGCCGCGAACAACGTGGGCCAACCACCGGAGACGGAGTCCTGCGCCACGAGGTCGCTGAGATTGAGCCCGGCCGCGAGCAACGGGCTGCCGGTGTGCGTGCCCAACGCGGTGCGGGAGTACCCCGGGTGCGCGGCCATCGCCCGCACATCCGACCCGGCGGCACGCAGCCGGCGGTGCAGTTCGTGGGTGAACAGCAGATTCGCGAGCTTGGACGCGGCGTAGGCCGGGGCACGGTGATAGCGCCGCCGCTCGTAGTTCAGATCGTCGACGCGGACCCGACCCAGGCGGTGCGCCAGGGAGGAGACGGTGACGACGCGGTCGGTGATGTGCGGCAACAGCAGGTTGGTCAACGCGAAGTGCCCGAGGTGGTTGACCCCGATGTGCGTCTCGAAACCGTCGACGGTCTTCCCACGCGGCACCAGCATCAGACCGGCGTTGTTGATGAGCACGTCGATCGGATCGGTCCAGTCCGCCGCGAACGCACGCACCGAGGACAGGTCCGCGAGATCGAGGCGGCGAACCTCGGTGCGGCCGGCCAAGTCCGAGGCGACCAGTTCAGCCGCGACGTTCGCGCCCTTGGCGGTGTCTCGTACCGCGAGCACGACCCGCGCACCTTTGCGCGCCAACGCCGCAGCGACCGTCGTGCCGATGCCGCTGCTCGCGCCGGTCACGATCACCGTCCGACCGGTCTGGTCCGCCAGATCGGCGACGGTCCAGTGCGGCATGGTTCCAACCTAATGCGGCGCGTAGGCCCTGTATCGGGTACGCGCCGCAACCTCACTCGTTCTCGATCGATGTCACTCGTTCGGCTCGGCGCACACCTTCGCGAACTCGTCGGCGACCTCGTCGGGGATCTCCAACGCCAGGTCGATCCAGCGCTGCTCGAGTCCTCGCTTGCCCAACGCGAACCGCACCCAGGCCTTGGTGACGTCCAACGCCACGGCCTGCGCCGCCGCGTCCATCTCGACGGTGTCGGGCAACCACTCGAGCAGGAACACCCCGACGTCGTCCGGGGTCCAGGACAGCAGCCCGTTGCGCAGGTTCTCCTGCCCGTACTCGACGAGCAGGCCGACCATCGCCTCCGCGACGTCATCGACGGGACCACCGGCGGACCGGAACTCCTCCACCAGGGCGGCCACCTCCTCCTCCGAGGCGACCGTCGGCTCCCACTCGGCCGGCTCGACGCCGACGCAGCGGGCGTGCGCCAACGAGCGCACCGCGAAGTAGTCGGTCGCCTCGGCTCGGTCCGGGGCCCCGTCGGTCAGCTTCAGCAGCCGGGCCAACTGGGCGAGCGCATCCTCGACAGGGATCGAGGACAGCACGACCGGGAACTCGTCCTCGGCCATGATCTGGTCCCAGCGCGCGGCCAGGCCGGCGTCGAGCAGCGCCAGTTCCTCGACGTCCGAACTGCCGCCGAGGTGCGCGATGTCGGCGAGCATGACGTGCGGGGTGGGGCCGCCGTACTCGACGAACAGCACCTGCCGGGATCCCCAGGGGTCCTCCCCGGTCCAGGCCCCGGTCGCCGCCCCGGCCGGCGTGGAGACGAACGCCGGCACCGGGATCCCCGACGCCGCGAGGGCCTTGATCGCCTCGTCGAGATCCTCACGGGCGCGCGGCGGAGCGATCAGCCGCAGCGCGTACACGGCGGCGAGGGCCTCCGGGGTCCGCCGGATCAGGGCCCGGGCCGCGATGTCGCGGATCAGTTCGTCCTCGGGCTGCGGCGCCGGATCGCGGGCTACCCAGTACGTGCCGAGCCAGGCGCTGGCGACCTCCTCGGCGACCAGCCGCAACGACTCCTCGACCAGGTCGCCCGCATTGTTGATGATCTTGTCGGCCACCGAGAGCGACCCGGGCGCCCCGCCGCGCTTCTTCTGCTTGCCCCGGCCCTGCGGCCGTCCCTTGCTCTTCGGACTCATGGGCGCAGTCCATCAGGTTCCGCCGGGAGCGTTGGCACCCGCCCCACCGCCTGACGGTTCGTCAACTCGCGCACGCGGTACCGCCGGTACGCACGATCAGCAACGCGATGTCGTCGCTGTCCGGGGCGCCGGCCAGCAACCCGTCACAGAGGTCCTGGATGGGGCTGCCGACCAGCTCGCTCGCTCGCACGCTGAGGGCGTCGATGCCGTCGTCGATGTTGACGCCGCGACGCTCCACCAACCCGTCGGTGTAGAAGATCAGGGTGGTTCCCGGCCGGTCGACGCGGAGCCGGTCCACGCCGTAGCGCGGCGTGATCCCACGGGCGAGCGCGCATCCGGGCGCCACGACCTCCAGCCGACGCGCCGTTCCGTCCGGCTCGATCAGCAGCGGCGGGAGGTGCCCGGCGCTGGCCCAGGACAGACTCCATCCCGTACCCAACCGCACGAGCCGCCCGAAGACCGCGGTCGCGAACGGGGTGATGTCCAGCAGCCGGTTGGCCATGGCCAGGCGCTCGAGAACGGCAGCCGGGTCCAGGCTCTCATTCATCGCCAATGTGCGCAGAGTCGCGCGCAGCTGTCCCATCGCCGCGGCAGCAGTGATGTCGTGGCCGACGACGTCCCCGACCGCCAGCGCCACCTGCCCGGACTCGAGCTGGAAGGCGTCGTACCAGTCGCCGCCGACCTGATCCCGGCCGGCGGGACGGTACCGCGCGGCCAACTCCAGCTCGGGAACCGACGGCGGGTCGGACAGCAGACTCTGCTGCAGGACCAGCGCCGTCTCGCGGGTGTGTTGGAAGGACAGTCCGTGTTCCAGGGCGAGTGCGGCGAAGCCCGCGATGTCGGCGATGATCGAAAGATCCTCGGCGTCCCAGCTGGGGCGGTCGTTGCACACCCCGAACCAGGCGACCGCGACGATCATGCCCTCGACGAGTACCGGCGCGAGCACCAGATGGTGCACCCCGTGCCGGAAGGCGATGTCGTGGCCGCTGCGCCGTGACCACTCCGGTGGCGTCGTCGTGGACACCGGGTACACCAGCAGCCCGCCCCGACGGATGGCCTCGATCAGCGGGTCGCCGCCGTACCACTCGATGTTCTTCCAGTGCGGCAGCGGCTCGATACCGCCGCTGACTTCCGACGCGACCCGTTCGGTGATCACCGGCAGGCGCGGGGTGATCCCCGGGCGCACCGGCTGGGCGAGCACCTGGACGCTGGAGAAGTCGGCGAGCTCGGGGACGATCGCCTTGGCCAACGCGCTGAGCTGAGTGATCGGGTCCAGCCGCTGGTTGATCGCCGACTGCGCCGCGGAGAGCATGCGGTGGCGACGGGCCTCCGCGCGCATTCGCGCACTGCGCACCGCGCGACCCATCGCCTGGGCGGCGAGGTCGGCGACGGTGGTCAGGAACAGGCGCTCGTCGTCGGTGAACTCGCGTGGTTCGAAGTACCCGACGGACAGGATCGCGATGAGCTCGTCCTCGACCATCAGCGGCAACCGGGACAACGCCTGGACGTTGGACTCGCTGTGGTGCGCCAGTGGGTCACCGAACCTGTCGTAGTGCTCCTCATTCGAGGCGACGAACACCGGGGTGCGGGTCCTGGCCACCTCGGACAGCGCGCTGCGCGGGGCCAGGTCGACGTCGGAGTACTGCTCGACGTACTGGGGCGAGACGCCACTGATCCGGGCCAGCCGGGCCACGGTTCCGTCGGTGTTCACCTCCCGGAGCGAGAACGCGTCGCAGGACGTCGCGCCCTGGACGTGCGTCGCGAGGACGTCGATGACCTCCGCGACCGTCTGGGTCGCGACCAGTGCGGCCGCCAGACCGCCGAGCCGTTCGGCGCGCTCCGCAGCGTTGGCCGCGGCACGGCGGGAGGCGAGTTCGGTCTGCACCGCCTGCCAACGGGCATCGGACAGAGCCGCACGGTCGAAGGCCTGCGCGGCCTGGGTGGCCAGCGTCATCGCGAAGCTGCGCTCGCTGGGCGGGAACGCCCGTTCGGTACGGAAGACGGCGGCCACCGCCCCGACGACGCGTCCGGCCACCAGGAGGGGCAACGCGACGAGTGCCTGCGCTTCCTTGGCGGTACCGATCTTCTGCACGACATCGGGGGCCTTCTCGTGCCAGGCCCGTTGCGTGCTGATCCACACACCTTGCTTGGTGCGCACCGCCTGGGCCACGTTCATCTGCGGGTCGTCGAAGTCGACCTCCCGCAACGACTGGGTCACCTCGACCGGCAGATCGAGGGTGTAGAGGAGATTCAGACGATCGGATCTCTCCAGATCGATGCCGTACACCGCGACACCGGCCACGCCCAGTGCCTTCGTCATCGCGCCGGCAAGCGCGGCCGCGGCCTCGACGGACGTCGCGGCGGCCGCCAGTGCGGTGCTGGTCTCGTTGAGCTGATGCTCGCGGCGCACCATGCGGTCGGCCTGGACGACGCTCACGATGCGACGTCCCAACTCCTGCGCCAGGGCAGCGTCGGCCTCGTCGCGCCGCCGGGGCGTCGAGTCGAGAAAGGTCAACAGACCGAAGAGTCGGTCCTCGACGACCATGGGCACCACCAGGGCCGAGCTGAGGGTGGAGGGGTCGTTGAAGTCGAGGCCCACGGACTCGACGAGCTCGGCCAGCTCCTGCGCGGACTCGAGCTCCTGCGGTTCACCGCTCGCCCATTGCGCGAGCTGCCTCGGGGTCGCCTCGCGCGGCCCGGGCCCCTCGTTGCCGGGGCTTTCCTCGGCGCTGTCGCGGCGCGTCGTGGCGACGCGCGACAGGCGTCCCTCCGCGTCGGCGAGACAGAGCACTGCTTCCTCGCCGAGCACCGTCGTGGCGGCGGCCAGCGTGGTGTGCAGTCGCTGGGCCAGATCGATGTGCTGGGCGAGCACGCTGCCCACCTCGGCGAGGAGCGCATCGCGCTGCGCAGCGCGGTGTGCTGCGGTGACGTCGCGAAGAACACCGAGCAGGACGGTTCCACTGCCCTCGCGGTCCGGCACGGTCTCGACGCTGCAGTCGACCCACACCCGGTGTCCGTCGCGGTGTCGCAGGGGCAACACCTCGCGGCCGCGGCCACGCTTGGCGGCCGCCACGCCGGCTCGTCGGACGACATCGAAGGCCTCCGGATCCCCGTCCTCGTCGGGCCACCACGGATGGGGGATCGTGTACGGCAGCCCGGCGGTGCCGTAGCCGAGCATGGCCTCGAACGGATTGTTGATCTCGATGATGTCGCCGCCCGGCTTCACGACGAACAGCGCATCCTGCAGTCCGTCGACCAGCGCCGCACGCCAGGCCAGCAGGAGCGCCTCCTCCCGGGACTGCTGGTGGGCGAGGCCGTGCGTCAGGGCGACCGCGGCGTAGTCGGCGATCTGCTCGATGGTCGCGAGGTCCTCGGTGTCCCAGGCCGGCCGGTCGTGGAACATGCCGAAGGTGGCAACGGCGACGACCAGCCCGTCGACCAGCACCGGAGCGAGCACCAGGTGCTTCAACCCGTCGCGGTAGAGCTGCCCCGTACCGGCCCGGTCCGCCCACTCCGGTACCCCGGAGGGCGGCAAGCTCGGGACGACGACCCGGCCCGCGCGGATGGTCTGGGTGATCGGATCACCCTCTGCCCAGGTGATCTCGTACTCCAACGGTGCCGTGGCCACGCCGTCGATGACGTGCGAGGTCACGCGTTCGGTCCGCACCGGGACGGTCGGCAGCACCCCGGGCGGCAGGGGCGTCGTCAGCACATGCACGGAGGAGAAGTCCGCCAGTTCGGGGACCACGACCCGGGACAGGGCGCGAAGCTGATCGATCGGGTCGAGGCGTTGGACGATCGCGGCCTGCGCGCCGGACAGCAGACGGTGCCGGCGAGCTTCGTCGCGCAACCGGGCGCCGCGGATTGCCCGCCCGAGGGCCTGCGAAGCGAGGTCGGACACCGTGGTCAGGAACAAGCGCTCGTTGTCGTCGAACTCGCGTGGCTCCCAGTAGCCCACGGACAGGACCGCGATGAGTTCGCCCTCGACCAGCAGTGGCAGGCGAGCCAGCCCCTCGATCCGCGCCACCTCGTACCGCACCGCGTCGTCGGTGCCGTAGCGCCGCCGGTTGTCCTCGGCGGAAGTCACAAACACCGGCTTGTCCGTCGCCACGACCTCGGCCAGCGCAGAGGGGGAATCCAGGCGCAGGTCCGTGAACCGCTCCTGGTAGTCCATCGGGATGCCGCCCAGACCAAGGGCACTGGCCACCTGCGACGCGCGGTCGATCGACCGCAACGAGAAGGTCTGGCTGTCCACCGCGCGTTGGACGTGCGTGGCCAGCACCTCGGCCACCTGTTCCGGCGTCTGCGCCGCCACCAACGCGGCGGCCAGCGCCCCGACCCGTTCGGCCCGGCCCGCCGCAGCCGCCGCGGCGTGCCGGGCCTCAGCCTCGCTGCGGCGCAGGCGAGCCCGCTGGACTGCTTGCCCTGCCAGTTCACCGACCGCGTCGAGAAAGTCCTGTTCGCCGTCCTGTGGGCGGCGGCTCTGCTCGAAGGTCAGGCCGACGGCGCCCACTGCGGTGCTCTCCGCGGCCGGCCGCAGGGGGACGAGCATCAGCGCGCCGACCTCGGGGAAGGCCTCGGCGAAGGCGGGCAGTCGGGACTCGATTTGCCGGCGGTCGCTCAACCACGACACGCCCACAGCCTCGGCGGCTCGCAGGAGTGCCCAGCTCGGCGGAGCGGTGCGGGAGCTGAGCATCGCGAGCACGCGCACGCCGGTTCCGACGCCGTCCAGCGCGACGAACTGATCAGCGTGCGGATCGATTTCGACGACCCATGCGTCGGCGCAATCAAGTTCGGCCAGGATGGCATCGAGGACCCGAGCGGCGATCTGCTCAGCAGAGTCCGTGGTTGCCAGCGCAAGGCTCAGTTCGTACAGAGATTCCAGCCGTGCGCCGCTGACCGCACCGGTATGACCGGGGTCGGCGGAGCCGTCGCTGTTCACCCGATATCGCCCTCCAAAGCGGTCTGGCCCTTCGGCCCTTGTTGGACCGTTCACGTCAAGGCCACGCCCGGGTGACGCCAGGTCAGCCCAGACTAGGTCTCCCGGGGACTACCCAGACAAGCGGGTTGTGTGCTGCCGGGGATCTCACATCCACGCGTCGGACGCCGCATTCCGTGCGTCGTGGCAACTGTCTGGGGTAGAGGGTGGGAAAGTGCACGACATCGCAAGGAGGCACGTCACAGTGGCCCGTTTTGAAACCTCGGTCCCGTCCGGGCGCAGCGAGGACCAGACGTTCGCCTACATGGCCGATTTCCGCAACGTGGCCGATTGGGACCCCACCATCAGCGAGGCGACCTTGACCTCCGGTGCACCCGGGACGGTGGGCTCGACCTACGACGTCACCTTCGCCATGGCGGGCCAGGAAGTGACCCTGCATTACGAGACGGTCGAGATCGTGCCGGGCGACAAGATCGTCATGCGCGCCGAGTCGGACTCGATGGTCTCCGTGGACACCATCACGATTCGCGACGGCGGCACTGTGTCCGTCGACTACCGCGCGGAGATCGAACTCAAGGGGGTCCGCAAGGTCGCCGATCCGCTCGTGGATCTGGCATTGACCCGTTCCGGACGCAAGGCCGCCGACGGACTCACGGCGAAGTTGGCCGGTTGAGCAGCAACTCGGAGAAAGAGCTCACCTGACGATCAGTCAGATGAGTCACCTGCATCCGACAGCTGAATCCGTCCGCGAGCACCACGCCCTCCGGTACGGCCTCCAGCGCCGGTAGCAGGCCGCGCCGCGCGATGTCGACGGACAGTTCGTAGTGCTCCCGCTCGAATCCGAACGCGCCCGCCAGACCGCAACACCCGGCGTCCAGCACCCGCAGGTCCACCCCGTAGCGGGTCAGTAGCGCAGCGTCCTCGGCGTAGCCCCCTTCGGCATGTTGGTGACAGTGCACCTGCGCCACCACCGGTCCGGCCGGCACCGCTGACGGGCGCCAGTCCGGCGCGAGCGTCGTCAGTGCCTGCGCGACGGAGAGCAGGTTGTCCGCGACGGCTCGGGCGCGCGGGTCCTCGGCGAGCAGGCCGGGCAGATCCCCGCGCAACGCCGCAGTGCAACTCGGTTCCAGACCGACGACCGGCACACCGGCGGTCGCCAGCGGTGCCAGCCGATCCACGGTGCGCCGCAGCACCCGTCGGGCCTTGTTGAGTTGCCCCGAGTGGATCCACGTCATCCCGCAGCACGGCCGGCCCGGGACCACCTCGACCCGCAGGCCCGCGGCGACCAGCACGTCGAGGCCCGCGCGGGCGACCTGCGGGGCGAAGGCTGCGGTGAAGGTGTCCACCCAGAGAGCGACGCGGGGCCCGTCGACGGGACCTGCCTGCCGCGGCAGGTCCGGGCCGGCGGTGAAGGCGGGCAGCGCCCGCTCCCGGGTGACCCCGCCGGCACGGCGCAGCACCCGCCCCAGCACCCGCGAATTCGCGACCCGGTTCACCGCCCCGGGCCGTCGGGCCGCCAGGCGGGCCCAGGTCGGCAGCCACCCCAACGACCAGTGCGCGGCCGGGCGCGCGCGGCCCTTGTAGTGGTGATGCAGGAATTCGGCCTTGTACGTGGCCATGTCCACATCGACGGGGCAGTCACGCTTGCAGCCCTTGCAGGACAGGCACAGGTCCAGCGCCTCGCGCACCTCCGTCGAGCGCCAGCCGTCGGTGATCAGATCCCCACGGATCATCTCCTGCAGCACCCGGGCCCGGCCGCGCGTGGAGTCCTTCTCGTCGCCGGTCGCCCGGAAGCTGGGGCACATCACCCCGCCTGAGGCCGCCCGGCACTTGCCCACGCCGACGCACCGGTGCACCGCGGCGTCGAGGTCGCCGCCGTCCTGCGGGTACGCGAAGAGCACCTCCAGCGGAAGTGCCGGCCGGGGCCGGTCCAGACGCAGATCCGCGTCGAGGGCGCGCGGCGCGACGAGCAGTCCGGGATTAAGCAGTGCGGCGGGGTCGAAGGCGCGGCGGAACTCCGCGAACGCCTCGAGCAGTTCGCGGGAGTGTGTGCGGGCGAGCAGCTCGGAGCGGGCCTGCCCGTCGCCGTGTTCCCCCGAGCAGGACCCGCCGTGCGCGGCGACGAGGTCCGCGGCCTCCTCCAGGAAGCGCCGGTATGCCGCGATGCCGGGCTTCGACGCGAGGTCGAAGTCGATCCGCACGTGCAGGCAGCCGTCGCCGAAGTGGCCGTAGAGCACACCACGACGATCGTGACGGACCATCAGTTCTCTGAACCCGCGGACGTAGGAGCCGAGGCGTTCGACGGGGACGGCGGCGTCCTCCCACCCCGGCCAGGCGGCGGTGCTCGTGCCGTCGGGGCCGGGGCGACGGGTCGCCAGGCCGGCGCCGTCCTCCCGGATCCGCCAGATCGCGGCACGCAGCGCCGGGTCGGAGACGACCATCGAGTCCGGGAACTCCCCGCGCAACGTGGTCGCGGCGGCCGTGGCGGTCGCCGCCGCCTCGGCTGGGTTCGTCCCGCCGAACTCGACCAACAACCACCCCTGCCCGTCCGGGAGGCCACTGCGATCGGCCCAGGGCGGCAGCAGTTCGGTGTCGATGCCCTCGCAGGTCAGCGGGTTCAGGGCACGGATCGCCGGGACGGCGTCGGCGGCGTCGGCCAGGTCCGCGGCGCCGAGCACCAACAACGCCCGTGCCGCGGGCGGTTCGACCAGGCGCACCGTCGCAGCCAGGACGATCGCGCAGGTGCCCTCGGCACCGACGAGGGCACGGCCGGCGTGGCTGCCCTGTTCGGGCAGGAGGTGCTGCAGGCCGTACCCGGAGACCTGACGATCGAAGCGACCGAGGCCGGTCCGGATGGCCTCACCATGACGCTGCATCAGATTGGCCAGCGCCTCGCGGACCCGATCGTCGTTGACCGGCCGGGCGTCGAGGGTCAGCCGGGTGCCGTCGGACAGCAGCACGTCCAGGGACTCGACGGCATCCACCGTTCGACCCCACGCCAGCGAGTGCGACCCGCACGCGTTGTTGGCGATCATGCCGCCGAGCGTCGCCCGGGAATGCGTCGAGGGGTCCGGGCCGAAGGTCAGCCCGTGCCTGCCCGCGGCCTCGCGCAGGCGGTCGAGCACCAGCCCGGGTTCGACCCGGGCCAGGCGCGTGTGCGGATCGATCTCGAGGATCCGGTTGAACCGGCGCGAGCAGTCCAGCACGATCCCCGGCCCGATGGAGGACCCGCCGACGCTGGTCCCGCCCCCGCGCATCGTGACCGGGACCGCGTACGCCGCGGCGACGGCGACGGCGGCGGCCACCTGCTCCGCGGAGGCCGGGAACACGACCGCCCGCGGGACATGGCGGTAGTTCGAGGCGTCCGAGGAGTACTCGGCGCGACGGCGCAGATCGGCGTCCACTCCGTCGGGCACCGCCGCGCGCAGGGCGTCCAGCAGTGGTTCGTCGGTCATGCGCTCGCTCATGCGACTCGGGAGCGGCGCGGTGGGGCGAAGCAGAACGCCACCAGAACCGCGGCGAGCGCGGCGCACAACGCGGCGGACAGGAAGACGGTCTGGAACTGCTCGAGGACCGCGTCGCGCACCTGCCGTTCGTAGGGCGCGCACTGGCCCGGACTGGGCGGGCACAGGTCGTCGGGCGGCAGGATCCGGCCGAGCAGCTCGTTGAAGCGGGCCTGACCGGCCAGGGTCACCACCCACAGTCCGACCGCGGCTCCGGCCAACCACGGGAGCAGGACGCCGCCGTCCTCCTCGTCACGGCGGGTCCCGAGTGAGGCCAACGGGTACACCGCGGCACCCAGGCCCCCGCCGACGGCGAGCAGCGCGAACCAGCACCCGACCCCGCGCAGGGCACCGGCATCCCAGAACGACAGGACGCACAGCGCCACGACCGCGGTGACGAACCCGAGGACCGCGACCGCACGAGCGGGTAGCGACCGCGCCAGGCGTTCGCCTGCCAACGCGGCGATGACGAACCCGAGGACCGCCCGCCAGGTGACGTGGGCGGCGCCCCCGACCGATCCGGGATCGCGGGTGACCCGCGCGAACAGCGGGACGTAGATCAGCACCGTGGCCAGCGCCGCGCCGGCCAAGGTGGCCGCTGTCCCGGTCGCCACGCGGGCCAGGCTCAGCGACCTCGCCGCGACCTGCGTGCGGCGGGCCGCACCCGGGGCCGGGTGGCGCAGCACCGCGATCGCGCACACCGCCGACGCGACCGCCGTCAGCACGTACGCGGTCCGCCAGGACCACAGCGAGAGCACGATGGAAGCGATCAAGGGGGACAGGGCGAAAGCGCCCCAGAGCGTCGGGGCCAACCGGACCGGGGACCCCCGGCCGTCGTTGAGCAGCAACGGCGTGGCCACCAGCGCCGCTCCGGCCGCGGCCCCGGCAATCACCCGGCCCACCACGAACGGCGCGAGGGTGTCCGCACCGGCGGTGACCAAGGACGCCGCCGCGTACCCACCGAGCGCGGCGACCAGGACTGTCCGTGCCGGGAGCGCTCGGCGCCGGCAGATCCAGGCGGCCACCGCGGCGGCGAGGACGAACACCGCGGGAGCCGCGGTTCCCCGGTGCAGGTCCTCGGGGATCACCCCGAGCCCCGCCATCACCTCCGGCAGCGCGAACACCGCGAACAGCGGGTCCAGCGTCAGCACCACGGCCGCAGCGAGCACCGGGCCGAGCGTGGGCAGCCGCGCCGAGATCCGGCGGGCGAGGTCGGCGCGCATCAGCCGCACCCGCCCGCGCGCGCACCCCTGGTCTCAGAACCACGCTCGACGGACCTGTCAGACTGGGCGGCACGATGAGAGATCCGGAACCGGTGCTGCCCGAGCGCAGTCGGGACGACGACGAGCGCGGCTGGGGCAACGACCTCGACGACGCGGCGCGTGACCGCGACGACTGGTTGCGTAGCCAGCGCCCGCCGCATCACGGCGACTGAGTCCTCACGAGCTCTCCTTGACGGCGCTCAGCGTGTACATCAGCGGGAGTCGTTCACGACCGGGCGGCAGGCCGTAGCGCCCGCCGGAGGTCTGCACCATCCACGGCAGTGCGTGCCATTCGCTCTCGTCATGCTCGATCAGCGCGGTGATGCGCATCCCGGCGTCGAGCAGCGCCGTCACGATCTCCCCGAGGCCGTGGTTCCACACGTAGCGCTGCGGGGCGGCCAGCTGCACCGACCGGTTGTCGTAGCTCGTCGGGGAGTCCACGAACTGTGGCTCGGCGGTGTTGAAGTACGGGTAGCGCAGGACCAGCAGGTCGTCGGTGCGTTCGTCGTCGAGGGTGAACAGCACGGGGTGCAGCTCGCGGACGAACAGTTGCCCGCCCGGGTTCAGCAGCGCGGCGACGACCCGTGCCCACCCGGTGATGTCGGGCAGCCAGCACAGCGCGCCGACGCCGGTGTAGACGAGGTCGAAGGTGTCGCCGTCCAGGGCGACGGGTGCCTCGTAGACGTCGGAGACGACGAACCGCGCAGCGACCTCGGCCCGGGCGCACAGCTCGCGGGCCGCCTCGATGGCCGTCGGGGAGAAGTCCAGGCCGGTGACATCCGCGCCGAGGCGGGCCAGGGACAACGCGTCGATGCCGATGTGGCACTGCAGGTGGATCGCCCGCTTGCCGCCGAGGTCACCGAGCATCTTGGCGTCATGGGCGACGATCCCGGACAGGGCGCTCGGGTCGTCGACCAGTTCCTGCACCCCGGTGCCCGCGGCCAACTGCACCAGGACCCGGGACTCCCAGTTCTGCAGGTTCGCCTGCCGGTACTGATCCACCCGATACCCCTGCCCCTGGGCGCGCCGTCGATCGCCAGTCTCCCCCATTGCGCGTGTCTGACCCGCAGGCACTATCGTCGAGTCGCGCGGGAGGCCGGGGAAGACGGTGAGAATCCGTCACGGTCGCGCCACTGTGAATCGCTCCGGGCAACCGGACGGTGAGTCAGGAGGCCGGCTCCCCCGCACGGAGCACGGCTGAACAGGGGACGCGAGATCCCCGGAGGGAGCCCAACATGAGCAGCATCCACCCCACGGCGTCGCTGACGCCGGAGCGTGCGACCCCCATCGTGGTCACCGCCCCCACCGGCTTCGCCTGGCTGCTCGGCACCAGCGTCATGGCTGTCCTCATGTACTACTTCATCGGCATCGACCAGGGCATGGTCTCGATGTTCGGTGCGGACGCTCACGTGCACGAGCTCGTGCACGACGCGCGTCACCTGCTCGGCTTCCCCTGCCACTAGGCAGGGGCTGTCATGGAACGCAAGCTGATCCTGCGAGGCATGCTCGCGGGGCTCATCGCCGGTGTCCTGGCCTGGCTGTTCGCCCTCTGGCTCGTCGAGCCGGTGGTCGACGCCGCCATCGAGTACGAGGGCGGCCGCGACGAGGCGCTGTCCAAGCTCGACGGCATCCCGCTCGATGACGCAGCCCCGCTGATCTCCCGCACCGTCCAGAGCGGGGCCGGGATCGGCGTCGGCCTGATCCTGTTCGCGGTCGCGATGGGCGCGCTGGTCGCGGTGGCCTACTCGCTGTGCCTCGGACGCACCGGCGCGGTGCGGGCCAAGCCGCTGGCGCTGCTGGTCGCCGCCGCGGGGTTCGTGTCCGTGTTCCTCGTCCCCTTCGCCAAATACCCGACCTCCCCGCCCGCGGCGAGCACCGACGACACCATCCACGACCGCGGCACCCTGTTCCTCGTCGTGCTCGGCGTGGCCGTGCTCGGCCTGGTCGCCGCGGTCGTCGTCGGTCAGGCCCTCAAGCCCAAGGTCGGCACCTGGAACGCCTCGGTGATCGTCGGGGTCGGCTACCTCGTCGGGATCACCGCGCTGTTCATCGCGCTCCCACCGCTGGGGCACCTCGCGACCAACGTCGCCGAGACCGGCTTCGAACGCTCCGCGGAGACCCCGCTCGCGCTCAAGGACGACGCCGGGAACATCGTCTTCCCCGGCTTCCCGGCCGACATCCTGGCCGAGTTCCGCGTCTACTCCGTCGGCGTCCACCTGATCGTGTGGTCGGTCATCGGCCTGGTCTTCGCCCCGCTCGCGGACCGCGTCATCCACGGCCGGTCGGGTGCTCCGGCGGCCGAGCGCGTCCCGGTCGCCTCCTAGTTCAGGACGCAGTCGCCGCAGTACCCGCCGCCGGGCACGCGGTAGTACAGGCAGCAGCTGCTGCGCTTGAACGCGCGCCCCGGACGCTGCGCGAATGTGCCGTGCCCGTGCAGCGGGGCGTCCGCGAAGACAGCGTCGACGACGGCCGTGACTGTTGCGGCGCGGTGCGGGGCGGCCCGGACCAGACCGGCCGAGGCGGCAGCGAACGACGAGGCGACGTTGCCCCAGAGCACGCGCGCGGACACCCCGGTGGCGGCGACGGCGTCGGTGAGCACGGCGACCGGACCCTCGCGGAGCGCGGCGGTGGTCGCTGCGGCGATCGCGGGGAGGTCGTCGGGGTCGACGTCGGTGAGGGTCAGCCCGGGTTGGCTCAGCGGCACCGGACCGAGGACGTCGCGCCAATAGAGGGCGTCCGGGTCGACGTGCAGCACGCCACCGCCGAGCAGGGCGGCGGCTAGCGGCGGGGACACGAGCCGGGCCGCGAGGCCGAGGTGCACGAGGGAGGCGGCGGCCCGCGGATCGATCTGCTCGGGTGCGACGCCGGCCCGTTCGGCGACGACGCCGGTGACCGCGGCGATGCGTCGCGCCAACAGTTCGCCGTCGCTGTCGACCAGTCGCGCGAAGGGGAACCACGCCGGGGCTTCTCCGGTGGTTCGCGGTGGTTCGTCGAGTTCCAGGACGAAGAACGGTCCGGCTGCGGCAGCAGCCGCCAGGACGTCCTCGACTCTCGCCACGTTGCCCGACGCTAGGCCATGTACGCGCCGGTACGGCGATAGCCGGCCGATCCCTGGCAAGAAGCCGGCAGGGACGAACCCCCGGACCGGGATGACTCGACGTCAGATCTATGACTACGATGCCTGTGTGGCTAAAACTGACGCACCGAAAGTGAAGCTTCGTACCGTCGACAAGCGCATGGCGGGCCGCCGCGCTCGGGAGACCCGGGAACGGATCCTCGAGTCGCTGGACAAGTTGCTCGGCTCCATGTCCTACCGCGACGTACGTGTGACCGACGTCGTCCGCGAGGTGGGAACCTCGCCGGCGACCTTCTACCAGTACTTCGCGGACGTCGAGACCGCAGTGCTGGCCTTGGCCCAGGACGTCACCAAGGACGCCTCGGGTCTGAAGTCCCTCGCTGAGGGCGCCTCGATGACCGGCAAGGCCGCCGTCGCTTCGGTCGACAAGATCGTCGACGGCGTTGCTGCCTTCTACAAGGATCACGAGGCCGTGCTGCGCGTGCTGGACACCGCGGCCGCCGAGGGTGGCGCGCCGTTCAAGAAGGCGCGCGCCGCGTACCTGGCAGCCATCTCCGCTCCGCTGGCCGCGGTCGCGGGCAACACCAAGGAGGCGAAGGCGAACGTCGCCGCCGCCACCGCCCTGATCCTGGCCACCGCCGGTTCGCGTTCCGCCGACAGCGGTGTCACCGCTGCCGAGCTGCGCGCCGCCGTCGGCAAGCAGGTCTTCTGGGCATTGACCGGCCGCAAGGCCTGATCCGCACCATCACCATGCAACCGCTCGACGGCCTGCCCGGCCGGGTCACTGACTTGTTCGGGCAGGCCGTCGAGTCTGTTTTGAAGCGCAACGGCCTGCGCGAGCGGCACTGGCACGTGCTCCACGCCCTGGGCTCCGGTTCGCACACCCGCGCCGAGGTCGCCGAGGCGCTGCTCCCGTTCTGGGTCGCCGCCTCGGTCACGCAGACCGACGTCGTCGACGACCTCGTCCGCCGCGACTGGGTCGCCACCGACGGCGACCGCTACGAGCTCACGGATGCCGGCGTCGCGACGGTCACTCGCATCGAGGCCGCCCTGGTCGAGCTGACCCGCGCAGCCCTCGCCGACGTCTCCCCCGAGGACACTGCGACCACCCGCGCCACCCTGACCACCATCACCGCCAACCTCGAGCGGGCCATCAGCTCCCCGCCAGCTCCGCCCCTAGGGGATGCGCTTCACTCGTCAGGGTGCCGCTTCACGCGCTGGGTGCGGCCGTCTGCGGCGAGTGCAGCAGCACTGTGACGAGTGAAGCCGAGATTTTTGGGGGCCGGGACCGCTCGGGCGTCAGGGAGCGGTGCCGGGGTCGAGGGTGACGAAGGACGGCAGCTCCAGGTCCGGGTCGAGTTCGACGCCGGCCTCGGACAGGACCGCGGCGAGCATGGCCCAGGTCCAGGCCGTCAGTCTGTCGATCTTGACTGACTGCCCGTCAGGCGGGACGACGTCGTCCCGACGGCCCGTCACCGACTCGACCATGCCGACGACGGCGTAGGCGAGGTCGGAGGCGATCCCGGGCGGGACGCCGAGAATGTCCAGGTAGGTGTTGAAGACACGCCCGATGTGATCGGCGACGGCCTTGCGCACGCCGGGGTACCCGTCGAGTGAGGTCGGGTCGTCGTCGGGGCGCACGTGGGCGAGCAGGTACTCGTGCAGGTTGCGGTTGGCGTCGAGCCAGTGCACGTACGCGCCGACGGCCCCGGCGATCATCTGCCGGGCCGAGCCCTGCGGGCGCCAGATCGGGCCGAGTTCGTCGACGACCCGGTGCGCGACCCGGGCGCTGATGGCGCGCTCGAGGTCCTTGCGGTCGGTGAAGTGGCGGTACAGCCGCGTGCGGGCGACGCCCACCTGCGCGGCGATGTCCTCGACGGACACGCCGGGGCCCTGCTCGGCGATGACCGCCAGCGCGGCGTCGATGAACTCCGCTCGCCGCTTCTCCCGCTGCCCGGCCCAGCGCGCGGCCTGGCCGCGCAGTTCGGCGGGTGCGGACTCGGTCATGAAAGGAGTCTAGCGCAATGACTGGTACGTGACGTACCATGCAATACATCGAGACTGGTACACCGTGTACCACCAATTGAGGCGAGCGGAGCAAGAGCCGCTCATCGCCGTGCGCTTCACCTGCGGAGCGGCTCTTGCTCCCGAGCCGATTGCAGGTGGTGGAGCGCATCGACACCGGACAAGACAAGGAGTACGCAGAGATGACTGCGATCGCCGAACCGGGCACCAAGCGCGCCGTCCCCGAACGGGAGCACACCGCGAACCGGCTGCTCGATTCCTCGGCCAAGCACACGTTCGACCCGTTGACCGAGGTCGACTGGGCCGCGCCGTCGGTGCCCGGCCTGCCGTACATGCCCTTCGAGCGCATGTCGATCTACGGCACCGAGCTCTGGGACAAGCTCTCCGAAGAACAACGGATCGAGCTGTCCAAGCACGAGATCGTCAGCGGGATGCAGGTCGGCCTGTGGTTCGAGGTCATCCTCATGCAGCTGCTCTCGCGCTACGTCTACGACCTGGACCCGCGCAGCGCTCACGCGCAGTACGCGCTCACCGAGCTCGGCGACGAGACCCGGCACTCGATCATGTTCGCCAAGGTCGCCTCGACGCTGGACTGCCCGCGCTACCGGCCCGCCCGCCTGACCCACGAGGTCTCGCGCATCGCCAAGGCCGCGATGGGCGGACCGTCGATGTGGGCGGCCATCCTCGTCGCCGAGGAGACGACCGACCGCATGCAGCGGGCGATGATGGACGACGAGGGCATCCAACCGCTGATCCGCCAGGTCAACCGGATTCACGTGATCGAGGAGGCCCGCCACGTGCGCTTCGCGCGCGAGGAGGTCACCCGGACCATGGAGGGGATGGGCCGGGTACCCAAGGAGATGCACCGCACGCTGTGCGCCGTCATCTCCTACCTGATCATCGACTCGATGGTCGACCCCGCGATCTACCGGAGCGTCGGTATCGACCCGAAGGAAGGCCGCGCCGCCGCGTTGGCCAACCCGCACTTCCACGAGACCCGCCGCTGGATGGCCGAGCGCATCACCGGCTTCCTGCGCGAGCAGGACCTGATCGGTGGCCCCACGACGCTGATCTGGCGCAAGGCCCACCTGATCTGACGCCCCGCCAGGCCGACCGACCTCGACCCCGCCGGCTAAGGTCGGAAGGGGTCGGGGCACGCTCGGCCGCGGGGAGGTCGGTGCACGTGTTCGGTCGGGTACGCGCGACGCAGCGGATCAGCCACAGCATGATCCGGGTCGAGCTCGACGGGGACGGACTCGCGGGCTTCCAGACCGACGGCTCCACCGACAGCTACATCAACGCCTACTTCCCGACGCCCGACCGCCCGTACGCGGCCGACTTCGACCCGTCGACGGCCAAGAAGCTCCCCGCCGACGAACGTCCACCGTCGCGCCGCTACACGGTGCGGGCGTGGGACGCGACGACCGGCGTGCTGACCGTCGACTTCGTGGTCCACGGGGATTCCGGGGTCGCCGGCCCCTGGGCGTTGCGCGCGAAACCCGGCGACGTCCTGCACTTCACCGGCCCCAGCGGCGGCTACCGACCGGACCCCGACGCCGACTGGCACCTGCTGCTCGGCGACGAGAGCGCGCTGCCCGCGATCGCGGCCTCGTTGGCCGTGCTGCCCGCGGGCGCGCAGGTCCACGTGTTCGTCGAGGTCGAAGGGCCGGACGACGAACTGCCGCTGGAGACCTCCGCGGACCTCAAGCTGCGTTGGCTGCACCGTGACGGCGCCGGCACGGACCTGCTGACCCCGGCGCTGCGCGAGTTCGACCGCCCGCCGGGCCGGGTGCAGGCGTTCGTGCACGGCGAGGCCGTCGGCAACCGGGCCCTGCGCAAGTACCTGTTCAACCACTGGGCCCTGGCCCGGTCCGACGTCTCCATCTCGCCGTACTGGCGCCGCGGAGACACCGACGAGTCGTGGCGCCAGGTGAAATCAGCGTGGCTGGCCGAGGCCGAGAACGACTGAGAAGTTCAGGACGCCATACGCCGCACCGCCAGCCAGGTGAAGGACTGCGTCGACCCCCACGGCGTCACATGCTCGTGCCGGTGCGACGTGACCACCTCGAACACGTCGCCGAGCGCTGACGCCAACTCCGCCGGGGAGTACCGGCACACGTCGAGGCCGGAGCACTGCACCGGACCGTCCTCGGCGAAGGTCGCCAGGACCGCGAAGCCACCCGGCACCAGCGAGGCGCCGAGCAGTTCCACGTATCGCGCACGGTCCGCCGCGTCGGTCAGGAAATGGAACACGGCGCGGTCGTGCCAGACGTCGAAGCGACGTCCCGGCTCCCACGTCAGGACGTCGGCAACCACCCATCGCACCCGATCCGCGTCCGGGCCCAGCCGCGCGCGCGCCAACCCCAGGCCCTCGTCGGACACGTCGAGCGCGGTCAGGTCGGCGAACCCCCGGGTCACCAAGGCGTCGACGAGGCGGGAGGCCCCGGCACCGACGTCGACGACCGCCGCGGCGGACCCGATGCCGAGCCGGTCCAGCATTCCCAGCGACTGCGTCGGTTCCGCCTCGAACCAGCTGACGTCGGTGTCCCCGCGTTGCCCGTAGGCCGCGTCCCAGTGCTGCGCCCGGAGGCCGTGCCGCGACATCGCACTCTCCTGACCGCCGTCGCCCGCCAAGCAGCCATCAGACCACCCCCGGTGCGACAGGTTGCGGCGGGCCGGGACAATCGGTCGCGTGTCCGAGCCCACCGAGACTCTCGCCCCGATGCAGATGCAGCGGGTGGCCAGTTCCGTGCCGTGGACCCTGGTGGCCCTCGTCCTGATCTACGGAGCCCTGGCCGGCGACGAGACCAAGGACAAGCTCATCGGCTTCGGCGGGGCCGCCCTGTCGATGCTCGTCGGCTACCGGGCCGCGCGGATGCGCATGGTGATGGGCGGCGACGACGTCCTGCTCGTCGGCTGGTTCAAGTCCGTCCGCATCCCCTGGGGCGACGTCGAACGGTTCATGCTCACCGACAAGGGCCTCGCCATCAAGATGCGTGGTGGCCTCGAGCAACCCGTCCCCGCGTTCGCGATGGGAGGGTTCACGTTCAAGACGATGCGCGACAGCATGCGCTCCGACCTGCAGCTTTCCCTGGAGAAGGCCGAGCGGTACCGGCGGCGGGTGCGCCCCCGGGGGTGATTTCGACTCCCAGGTGGTTTACAGGATCGTTGCCGAGGGCATTTCGGATTTCGGTGGCTTCCCGTTTCGGGTCAACCCTGGCCAAATCGCACCCCGGGTGGTCATGGTTGCGCCGATAGCACTGACACACCCGGATCCAGGCACCTACCGTCGTACCACGGGGAGGAATTCATGCACGGATGGGCACGGCTGAGCGCGGTCGCAGTGACCGCCGCCTTCGCCATGTCCGGATGCGGGTCCACCCAGGTCGCGCAGGACGCTCCCCCGGCCCCCGAGGTCGTGGCCGCCCAGACCCCGGTCGACCCCTTCGCGTGGACCGACGTGCGGTACCAGGACTACCGGGCCGCCGCGCTGCAGGTGCCCATCAGCACCGAGCTGCTCGTCCAGCCGGCCGAGCTCACCCAGAGCCTCGACCAGTTGTGCCACACCGACCCGGCCGGCTTCGCGCAACTGCTCGCCGATCAGGAGACGCGGGCACGCAACGAGGCCGAGAACGACCTGGACAAGCACCTCGCCAAGGAGGTCGAGCTGCGCCTGGGCATGGCCTGCCCGCAGCGCATGGGCGACTGGATGACGGCGCAACGCGACGCCGAACCGGCGCAGTCCACCACCACCGACCAGCCCGACATCACCGCGAGCGAACCCTCGGACCCCAACGCGGATTCGCGCGTGGAGTCACCGCAGGAGGTCGAGGGCGAGCAGCTGCCCGAGAATCCCTACGTCGACGAGGGCCCGGACGAGGTGCCGGCCTCCGTCGCCGGTTCCGGCGGCGGCTGACCCTGCATCAGGTCCCGCAGAAGGTCACGTACCGCCCGAAGTCCTCGGGCGGACCCTCGGCGTAGCGGGACAGACCCGGCCGCGCGACGTACGGGTCGGTGACGGCCTCGAGCAGTGCATGGCTCGGCGCGAGATCACCCTCGGAGGCTGCGGCGAGTGCCTCCTCCACGAGGTGGTTACGCGGGATGTAGATCGGGTTGACGCGGTCCATCGCGTCCGCGGCGGCCGCCTCGTCGATGCCCGCCGCGGCCAGAGCTGCGCGCCAGCGTGCGATCCACGCGTCGAGCGCGGGTGGGTCGACGAACGCGGCGTGCGCGTTCATGTCCTCGCCGCGCAGGACGTCGGACAGGGAACGGAAGCTGCGGGTGAAGTCCTTCTTGTGCAGCAGGCGCAGCAGTTCCTGCAGCAGGTCGAGCTCGGCCTGCTCTGCGGCTGGCGCCGGCGCGGGCAGGCCGATCTTGGCGTAGACGCGACGCGACCAGGCGTCCTCGAAGCGGGGCGCGAACTCGTCCAGTGCGGCCTTCGCCACCTCGATCCCGGCCTCCTGCTCCGGGGCCAGCAGCGGCAGCAGCGCCTCGGCCAGGCGGGACAGGTTCCACAACGTCACCGGGGGCTGATTGCTGTACGCGTAGCGGCCGCCGGAGTCGATCGAGGAGTACACGGCGTTCGGGTCGAACAGGTCCATGAACGCGCAGGGTCCGTAGTCGATGGTCTCGCCGGACAACGTCACGTTGTCGGTGTTCAGCACGCCGTGCACGAAGCCGACGGCCATCCAGGAGGCGACCAACTCGGCCTGCGCGGTGATGACGGCATCCAGCAACGCGAGCGCCGGGTTCTCCGCGCCGGCGGAGTGCGGGTAATGCCGTTCGATGGCGTGGTCGACCAGACGCTTGAGCAACGTCGGGTCCTCGGCGGCATTCGCGTACTGGACGCTGCCGACGCGCAGGTGCGAGGCGGCGACGCGGCAGAGCACGGCGCCGGGCAACCACTCGGGGTCGCGCGGGACGGTCTCGCCCGTCGCGACCACGGCGAGCGAGCGGGTGGTCGGGATGCCCAAGGCGTGCACGGCCTCGGAGATCAGATACTCGCGAACCATCGGACCGATCGCCGCGCGGCCGTCGCCGCCGCGGGCGAACGGGGTGCGGCCGGAGCCCTTCAGGTGCAGGTCGCGACGCAGTCCGCCGGGGGTGAGAACCTCACCGAGCAGCCAGGCCCGCCCGTCGCCGAGGCGCGGGGAGTACCCGCCGAACTGATGCCCGGCATAGGCCTGCGCGACCGCGGCCGCGCCCTCGGGGATCTCGTTGCCGACGAGCACCGCGACACCCTCAGGGGATCGCAGGGCGTCGGCGTCGAGCCCGAGTTCGGCAGCGAGGGCGTCGTTGAACAGCAGGAGGCTCGGTTCGTCGACGGGTTTCGGCTTCCACGCGATGAACAGTCCCTCGAGGTCACGCACGAAGGAGTTGTCGAAGGCGAAGGTGGGCTTCGTCGCGAGGTCCATGGATTCGAGGCTAACAACGCGCGCCGCACCGCGCCGGGCCGCACTTTCACCGGGTGATCGTCAGCCGCTGGCCTGCGCGCACGTGAGGGCTGGTCCAGGCTGATGGCGGACGTGAAGGCGCAGCGCATCGATTCGCTCGCGGATGACGGCGAGGATGGTCCCGGACCCCTCCGCGAGCCCGCTTCCGAGCTGAACCGGCAGGCGCCCCCGAGGCGGGCGTTGTATGGTTTGCGCTGCAAAACGTTTCCGCGGAAACGTCTCGCGGGTGTAGTTCAATGGCAGAACATCAGCTTCCCAAGCTGACAGTGCGGGTTCGATTCCCGCTACCCGCTCCACACGAAAAGGCCTTCTGACCTGCAGGTTTGTCAAACCTGGTGACGTTGCTGATTGTCAGCCAGAAGTTGCTGGAGACCCCCTTTCGTCGCTCTTTAGGCCACGCGAGGCGGCGCCCGGACCGGCCGGTCGCGGCGATACACCTCGCCTTCCCACCGATGAACTACTCCACTTAGCAAGTGGGAAGAAGCGGTGGGATGTATGGACTTGCGGCAGCAGGCGTTGGAGGCCCTGAGCCGCTTCTCGCAGGAACGAAGCCGACAGATCGACGACAACTCCTGCTGGGGCACGACTCCGCGCCGGGCGGGACCGTCGTGAAGGCCAGGATCACGCCCCGCCGTGACCGAGGACCGGAGATTCGGGCAATGGTCCCGCTGGGCGCCCGCACTGCCGCCGATCTGACCGAGGCGCTGGGGTTGAACAGTCGGGAGAGCACCCTGAAGTGGCTGCGCCGCGTGGAAGCCGACGGCGAGATTCGCCGCACGGGAGCCAGCCCGCGCAGCCGCAACAACGCTTGGGAACTCGTCCCCGAACCTCGGCCGCCGACACTCCCCCCGTGCTTCATGAAGTGGGTCGACGAAGACCGAACCGGCGCGGGCAGAGCTTGGATAGGAGCAACGCGGTCACCAGGGGCGCGACCGCGGGCTTGGGATGCGGACGGCGGGCTCGACCCGGCCAGCGGCGATGAACGCCTCCAGGACGGCGTCCGGCCGGCATCCTCAGCCCCCCGGGCGGGCGCCTCCGGGCGGGCCACCGCCACCGGGCCCGCCACCGCCCTCGCCGTCGGGAATCGACGCGGCTCTGTTGTCGGGGCTGGTGAGCTTGGCGTTGGCGGTGGCACCGATTCGACAGGTCGGTACGCTCGGGGAGTCGTAGGTCAGGCGGTAGTGGTAGTGATTGCCGAACTCCGCGGTGTCGGAGACGTGGCCGGCGCAGGCGTCGAGATCCACCGGGACCGCCCCCTCCTCCGCGGGGCCGAAAATGCCGTGCCATCGAACGCGAACCCCACAAGAGCTTCGGGATCTTGCTCGACGCCACAGGTGACCTCGGCGCCGGCGTCGTCGAGGTTGGCCTGAATCGACTCGGCCCCGAAATGCCAGTGGTAGTAACCGGAAGGGTCGATGTGGCCGCCACAGGCATCGAGGGCCGGGAGGCCACCCCGGTCCGCGACCGATGGCGCGTCACCGAAGATCGTGACGCCGTCGAGGGCCACCCCGATCCGAGAGATCGTCGACAGGTCGGTCGTCGTGTCGAGATCCTGGGGTGTCACCGGCAGCAGGGCTCGGGACCCGCGGGTAAATACCGTGACGGGCCTCCGATCAACGCGGCGGGCCACCGCCGGGCGGGCCACCCGCGCCGGCGCCGTCGGCGGAGCCGGCGACGGTCTGACCGATCAGGCACCGCACCACCAGGTTCTGCGCCGCGCTGTTGGCGTGGTAGTGGTAGCCGTCGGCATCGGTGGTGTGGCCGTTGCACGCGTCCAGGTCCGCCGGCGCCTCTCCGGCCCCGTATGGGCTGTGCACCGCGTACCCGTCCAGCGCGTAGCCGAAGATCGGGGTGTCCCCGTCGGCTGCCGCTCCGACCTCCGAACAACCGACCGCGCCGTGCAGGTGGTACCCCTCGTTGGGGTTGTAGTGGCCGCCGCAGTCGTCGAACGCCGCGATCGTGTAGGCGCCGAGGATCGCGTCCACCGGCGCGGACGCGTCGATGCGCACCCCATCGAGCGTGATCCCCTGGATCCCTCGCGGGCTCGAGGACTGCTCGGCTGCCACTGGCCGCGTCGGGATCAGCACCGTGGTCGTGATCGGTTCGCCGTTGGCGAGCCACTCGAGGCGCCCCTCGACGCAGTGGTTCTCCAGGTCCGGATCGACGTCGGGCCGGGCCGCGGCTTCGAACTCCTCAGCGGTCTCGGTGACCCGGACATTGCCCTCGTCGTCGTACAGCCGCCAGTTGTTGTCGCCGTAGGTCTTCGCAAGTCCCTTGATGAACTCCCCGTCGAGGTCGTACACGTCCTCGCCGTCGAACCAGATACCGCCGGCGTCTGCCCCGTCGGTGATCGTGTCGGGACAGAACGGTCCGGTGTCATGGCTGGCTGGGTATCCAGCCACCGTGATCCGATAGCAGGTGGTCTGCTCGCCACCGCTGACGGTGCAGTCCTCCGTGGTGATCTCCGCGGCGAGTGCGCCATCGAAGAACCTGTCCACGGCGAGACCGACCGACCTCGTCGAGGGGTTGGAGGTCGAATCGGTCGTCGCGTCGACGTCAGCCGTATCGGTGGATCCCGAATCGGAGGATCCGCACGACGCGAGCACAACCAGCGTGGCCGCCGAGACCACGAGTAATCGGGTGCGTGATGCTGCGAGCATCGAGACCTCCTGGACGTGTCGGGTGACGTTTCGGCTCCGTGGCAGAGCCCTGCGAGCGTGATCGGGACGGCGCCTGCGGCTGATCGTTCTCATGAGATCCGCCCGACGGAGAAGCGCATCAGGACGGTGTTGTCGATGTCCAAGTCCGAGCCCCAGATCAGCTCGGCATCGTCGTCCCAACTGATCTCCTCGTAGCCGCCCTTGGGGCTCACCTCCTGCGCGGTCCATTCGGTGGCCGCGGCCCAACTGGAGTCGTCGAAGTCGGCGGCGACCCAACGGGTGGGCGCCGTGGTGCTCTCGTATTCGCAGGTGGCGTCGGGATCGGGATCGTCAGCACACCCGGCGTTGAGCGGCGCCCGCTGCAGCACCAAAACCGACCACCCGGAACCGGTAGTGGCCACCACCTCACCACTGGAGATGTCGGTGACCTGGGCGATCAGGCCGCCATCGCCGATCTGCTGGTTCGGCTGACCGATGTACTCGATGCCGGAGTCGGTCTCCTTGAAGTCCTTGGCCTCGATCGCGATCGTGAACGGGTACCCCGCCTCGAAGGTGAACGTCTCAGCATTGAACGAACGCTCGGTGGTGATCGGGACCGAATCCTCGCCGATCAGCTCACCGTCGACATACACCGCCATCCAGTTGTCGGCCCACACGTCCACGCGCAACGTCGACCGAGCCGCCGGGTCTGCAGACTCCGAAGCCGTCGAAGCGCCCACCGAAACCGGCTCGTCGACGGACCCGGCGTCGGCGGTGTCCGACGAACTACTGCAGCCGGCGGCCATCCCGGCAAGCACAGCCATGGCGAGATGCGCGGCCCGCAGTGCACTCATCCGGATACGCCTGCATGCCATGTGGACACCGTCGACCAGCATCCTGGGCGAACCCTATGAACCGCATTCGGGTCTGCTGG
The DNA here is from genome assembly GCA_963703165.1 of uncultured Actinomycetota bacterium. Lineage (GTDB taxonomy): Bacteria > Actinomycetota > Actinomycetes > Sporichthyales > Sporichthyaceae > JBQTKD01. The sequence continues at coordinate 2,837,846 of OY969798.1, read as the reverse complement.
CGATGGTTCAAGCTCGCAACCGATGCCAGCGGGTGTGGCTGAGACGCATCCTGGACTTCCGCGTGCGCCGATCTGCGCAGGTCCAAGATCGGACACAGGTGCCTCCCGGGGGTGCTCGACCTGCACATCAAGCGGTGCAGCAATCGAGACCACCGGGGGTCCGGGGCGGTCACAGCAGGCAGCTCCCAAAATCAGCGGCCCGTCGAAAGATCGACGCGCCGAGTGTATAGGTCTCCTGCTGTTTCGATCATGCGCCCTGGCCGGTGACCGCCGACCCGTGTCTACGCCGCAGGAACGCGCACGAGACCTTCCCCGGGCACTCGACGCTGCCTACGCTGGCGGCCTCTGCCCCACGACCAGGGGAGCGTGCCACCGTGCCTGCCTATCGGACCATCAACGACGTATTGCTCGGCGACGTGGAGTTCTGGAGAAGGCCGATCCAGGAGCGGCACGAGGCGTTCGCCGTGCTGCGCGAGGAGACTCGCCGCGGTGGCGGGATGTGCTTCCACGAGGAGATCACCGTCATGGGCGGGGATTCGGCCGGGCCGGGCTACTGGTCGGCGGTGACCTACGACGACGTGCGCACGGTGACTCACGACGCCGAGCACTTCTCGTCCGCCTCCGGCGTCATCTCCAACGACCCCTCCCCGGAGTACCTCGCGGTGGGGTCGATCATCGTTTTGGACGACCCGCGGCACGTGAAGCTCCGGCGCCTGGTGTCCAAGGCGTTCACCCCGCGCACGCTGGAGACCGTGCAGACCTCCGTGCGGGAACGGGCCCGACGGCTCATCGACGCCGCCCGGGAGACCGGCGGCTCCTGCGACTTCGTCGAGTCCTTCGCGGCACCCCTGCCCCTGCAGGTCATCTGCGACATGCTCGGGATTCCCGAGGAGGATGAGGCGCAGGTCTTCCACTGGACCAACGTCCTGCTCGGCCTCGGGGACCCGGAGTTCGTCGCCGACCTGGCCGAGCTCCACGCCAGCGCGACGGCGTTCCTCGAGTACGCCATGCGCCTCGGCGCCGAACGGGCCGAGCACCCCGGCGACGACCTCAGCTCCCGGCTGATGCAGGCCGAGGTCGACGGCGAGCGCCTCACCCCGTTCGAGTTCGGCGCCTTCATCGTCCTGCTGGCGATCGCCGGCAACGAGACCACCCGCAACGCCCTCTCGTGGGGGATGCACCTGCTCACCGAGCACCCCGACCAGCGGGCGCTGCTGCAGGCCAACTACCCCGCCATGGCACCGCGGGCCATCGAGGAGATCGTCCGCTGGGCGTCGCCGGTGTTGCACATGCGCCGCATCGCGCTCGCGGACACCGTCGTCGGTGACACCAAGGTCTCGGCCGGCGAGAAGGTCGTCATGTGGTACTGGTCCGCCAACCGCGACGAGGCGGTGTTCGCGGACGCTGCACGCTTCGACATCGAGCGCGAGAACGCCGCCGCGATGATCGGCTTCGGCGGCGGCGGAAGCCATCACTGTTTGGGAATCAGCCTCGCCCGCCGCGAGATCCACGTCATGTTCGACGAGATCTTCAAGGCCCTTCCCGACCTCGAGATCACCGGACCCCCGGCACGGCTGCAGTCGAACTTCATCAACGGCATCAAACGCATGCCGTGCGAGTTCACGGTGCGCTGACCACGAACGTCGCACGTTGAGCACAGAGGTAACGGGTGTTGCGTTCGCGGGCCCGAAAAGCGCCTCAGTTCTCCTGTGCTCAACCAGCGACGGCCGGCCGCTCTCAGTCGGCGAACTGGAGAGTGGCCCGCGGGTCGTCGAGCAGTCCGTCGCTCACCAGGAGGCGCGCGACGTCGGAGCGTCGCTCGCACCGAAGGACTAGACCTCCCGCGCTGTGCGCACGGAGCAACGACAGCGCGGTGCCACCGAGATGGCTGACCCGCGTCAGGTCGACCTTCAGCGGTACCGATTCGCGGTCCGCGGCGCGGCGGGCCGCTGCGAGGGCGTCGGCCAAGCGCGGGGTGGCGACGGCCGACAACCGGCCGGTGACCACGATCGAGTGGTCGACGACGAAGACGCCGCAGCGATGATGCCGCGGCAGCGCGGGTGGGGGCGCGGAGGAAGTAGGCAGGGCAACCTCGCAGGAACGGTGGGGGCGGCCCCGCTGGTTCGACGCACGCACTTCCAGAGATACCCGCTGGTAGCTCTGCTCACACGTCGGGGAGCAACATCCCGGACGACCCGTCCAGTCGTGAGGAGTGCGCGCAGCGCCCTCATCGAGCGCGTCGACGGTGTACTCATACATCCGCTCGGGCTCGAAGGGGTACCGACCTGACCACATCCGACCGCCCGAGGAGGTCATGAAGTCCGCGCCGTAGACGCGCTGGACGCCCGCTTCCCTGCCGACGTAGGGCTTCTCCCCTCGGCTAGGGCGGTACGTTCCTGGGCGCGCCGATGAGTTCGGCGCCCGAACCCGGTCACCATGGAAAGAGCGCACCCAGCCCGGGAGGAACCGTGACCGACACCGACCGCCACCGTTGCCCGACCCCCGGTCGTCGACCAGCACACCTGGCAGGCCGGCGCTCGACGATCTGCGCGCGCGGGAGAAGGCCGCCACCCGCGAGCTCGACGCCATCGCCGCGCAGCGCCGCCGGCTGCCGATGGTCGAGCTGCCGGACTACACGCTGATCGGCGCCGACGGCCCGGTCCGCCTGGTCGACGTCTTCGACGGCCGCTCGCAGCTCATCGTCTACAACCACATGTGGTCCGACGGCGCCGAGTGGCAGTGCGGCGGCTGCACCGGGCTGACGTCGCAGTACGTCCGGCTGGACGTCCTCGACAACTACGACGCCCGCTTCGTCATCGTCACCAACGGGCCCATCGACGAAGCGCTGGCCTACAAGGACAAGGTCGGCAACACGATGGACTGGTACTCGTCGTCGGAGAGCTCGTTCGGCGCCGACGTCGGCGCGCCGCCCGGCGAGGGCTTCGCGGTGAACGTCTTCCTCCGCGACGGCGACACCGTCTACCGCACCTGGCACACCGAACGGTCGCGGCACCGAGCAGCTCAGCTACACCTTCGCGCTGATCGACATCCTGCCGTGGGGCCGCCAGGAGGAGTGGCAGGACTCCCCCGACGGTTGGCCGCAGTCGCCCACCTACTCGAAGTGGCTCGACTCCCCCGACGTCGCCCGCCTACGGCCCTGCGGCCGGTTAGCCCGAGGGGTGGTCCAGCCACCACACCAGGGGCTCGGCGCCGAGGCCGCGTGGCGGATCGGCGGCGAGCGCCTCGAGAGCGCGGCGTAGCCGGGCCAGCCCGGGCCGGGTCCGCGGGAATCTCGTGTGGTGGCAGAACACGGCGTCCGCGTGATCAGGGACCGCGGCCACGGCGGCGAGATAGGTCGTCACGTCCTCGGTCACCACGATGCGTCGTTCCGCGGTGGCCGCCGTGAGCACCGTCTGGTCGTCCGCGCCCCGCAGTTGCGCCGATCCGACGACCGAACGCGTGTCGAATCCCGCTGCGGTCAGCTCGAGCGCCAACCAGTCCGGGTAGTGCTCGTCGAGCAGGAACCGCAGCGGGCGGCGCCTGGACCTAGTTGAGGCACGCGACCCCCATCTACGGGTGGCATTTCGCCCTTTTGAGCGCCGACGTAGCGGCGACAGGCCGCCCGCAGTGGTGCTCCGGGCGACTTGGCGGGTGCCTCAGCAGCAGGTTGCGAGGATCTGCGCGGCGTCGCGCGCCATCTCCTTCACGATCTGCGCCGCCGGCTTGACCGACTTGATGATCTCCGAGCTCTCCGACCCGGCGAGCAGACACATCTCGTCGAAGTCGCCCTCGGTGTGGCGCGTGGGGATGATGACGCTGAACTTCGGCATGGCGTACGGGATGCCGCCGGGGACCGTCCACGGCATGAGCCGCGCGGTGCCGACGAACGGGGCAGGCGGAGGCGGCGTGGGGATCTGGTCCTCCTTGCCCTTCCACTCCTTCACCACGCGGTTGACGATCGAGCGTGTGTAGGCCTGCGGGAACTCCGGGCCGAACAGCGACGTCGGCGTCGTCTCGCTCCAGCCGTCCTTCACCGCGATGACGCGGTTCATGTACTCCTTGTGCGCGAAGGACTCCTCGCACACGGCGAAGCGGGTCCCGACCCAGCCGCCATCGGCCCCCTCGGCCAGCGCGTTGGCGAGCGTACGACCGTCGGCGATCCCACCGGAGGACAGGACGAGCACGTTCTTCGGGACGGCCTTGAAGATCCGCTTCACGAGTTCGCCGCGGTCCATCGGGTTGCCGTCCTGATACCCCCTCAGATGCCCGCCGCCCTGCTTGCCCTGGGCGATGATCACCTCGGCGCCGTAGGCGACGGCCTCCAGCGCCCCTTCGACGGTGCCGACCTGCGCCCACTGCTTGATGCCCGCGTCCTTGAGCCTCTTCGCCCACCGGGCCTCGGGCGCCGTCCAGTACCAGACGACGAAGTCGACCTTCTCCTCGATGACGACGTCGATGTGGAGGTCGTTGACCGACCACGTGGGCTGACGGGACAGGTGCTCGGTGTCCTGCTCGTACCCGGGGGCGTAGACCGTGGCGTCGGCGAACGGGAAGTAGACGAAGTCCACGCCGAACGGGCCCTTCGTCAGGGCGCGGGTCTCCTGGATCTGCTTGCGGGTGCCGGCGGGCGTCTCCGGGGCCGGGCCGAGGCAGCCCAGACCACCGGCGTTGGCGACCGCGGCGGCAAGCTCAGGCGTGGCGTAGAAGGCCATCCCGGCGTTCACGATCGGGTACTTGATGCCGTACGCCTCGGTGAGGCGGGTCTTCAGCGAGGCGGGCGCCTTGTCGACGGTCGCGTTCGCCGTTTCGGGGGCCAGCAGACCGGCACCGCTGCCCAGTCCCGCCGCGCCGAGCAGCTGGAGCAGGCGTCGACGTCCGATCTCAGCCATGGCATCTCCCGGCAGACGTGACACACGAAATCGGATTGGACGCGCAATTTGCGTATCGAATCCTCGCACGGAGTGTCATGTCAAGAGCGCAGCGCGGGCGTACCGCCCTGCGTAGACCCGGTCCGCGGCAGGGAGCGGGGTGCCCCCGGCCGCGCAGACGGCGCTGAGGTGCTCCTCGGCGGGGGCCGCGAGCGCGCGGTGGCAGGCGGCAGCGGTGGCGTAGGCACGCTCGCCGATCCAGTCCGACGGCCACAACTCGGCCGGCAGCTCCGGTTCGCGCAGCACGACCCGGCGGTAGCGGTGCACCAGCAGCGTGCGGACCAGGAAGGCCAACTCCGGCTCGACCGCAGCACCGTCGAGCTCGTCCGCCAGCGCTGCGAACTGGCGGAGGAAGTCACGCCACGTCGGCTCCAACGCCTGCAGATCACCGGTCAGGGCCTGGGCGAGATCGGTGTCCGACAACCCCGCGGCGGCGACCTCCCCGCGGAACACGACCACCTGATCGGCCACGCCGATGTCCTCCAGCAATTGCTGCAGATCCTCGGTCCGGTCCAACGGGCACACGTGCACGGAGGCGCCCACCGAGCCGAAGCCGAGCCAGATCAGTTGTTGCCGCAGCGCGCTGCGCTGCGGTGCGGCAAGACCGGCCGACTCGACGGCGACGGTCCACCGGCCGTCCCACGGCGTGGCAGTGCGCGGGTGGTAGATGCGCCGGTCGGCCTCGCGGAACTCGTGCCGCGCCGCCGGTGCGATCGAGTAGAAGCTGAGGCGCCCCTCGCGCCGCGACACCAGCAGCCCCTCGGCGACGAGCCGCTGCAGGGAGGTGCGCACCAACCGCTCACTGATCCCGATCGGTTCGACGAGCCGCGACAGATTCCCCAGCCACACCTCACTGCCACGCGGGGCGACGGAGTCACCGAAGATCGTGACCAGCAACGTCCGCGCACTCGCGTCCGGGTCGCGTCGGAACCGACGGACCAGCGCGGCGCACCGTGCCTGCGCGGGATTGGCTGAAGGGGGCATCGGCGTTCTCGTCGTCCGGTGAGGGCGAGGCGAGCGTAACCCCGCGATCGACGGTCAGCGCTGCACCGCCCGGTGACACCTCACGACGAGACCTCCAGTGTCGTGACGCCGGCGAGCACGTCGCCGACGGGCCCGCCCGCATCGCGTCCGAGCAGGGTCGCGCCGATGAAGTCCCGGGTGAGACGGAAGAACGTGCGCCGGGAACGGAGCATCGCGTGCTTGGCCCCACGGATCAGCACGAACGCCGCTCGGTTGCGTGGACGCAGCGCGGCGACGAGTCGTGCCGCGTTGGCGGGACTCGCCACCCGGTCCGCGGAACCATGGACGACCAGCACGTCTCGGTCGACCGCGCGCGCCTGCTCGTGCGGGTGGACCCAGGGCGCCAACGCAACGACGGAGCGTACGGAGGGATGGTCCGCCGCGAGCAGCGCCGCGCGCCCGCCGAGCGAGTGCCCCACGAGTGCCGTGGGCAGCCGGCGGCCTAGGCGCTGTTCGATGTCATCCAGCGCCCACGTGGCGTCGCGCACCGGTGTGTGCTGGGTGTCCCAGCCGCGCACCGAGTTCAACAGTCGGTACACCGCCAGGTCCCTGCGCCAGTGCAGGGCGAGCCCGCGCGCGATGGGGATCATCCGCAGAACCGACAGTTGCGTCGGTGACACCCGGGTGACACCGCGATGGGACGCCCCGCCGTGCAGGACGAGGACGACCGCTTTAGGTGACGCCGGCACGGATACCTCGATCAGACGAGCGTTCGGCGGCGCCTCCACCCGGGCGTCTACCGGACGCCTACGGCGCTGAAGGCCTCGGTGACGTGTCGGGCCGCCTCCTCCTGCGCGTCGGCTGCGGTCTCCAGCACTCGTGCCGCACCGAAGAACTCGTGCATCACGCCGTCGTAGTGGCGATGGACGGAGGGCACCCCCGCAGCCTCGAGGTTGCTCGCGAAGGCCTGCCCCTGGCTGCGCAGCACGTCGCGCTCGGCGGTGATGACCAGGGTCGGTGGCATGGTCGCGGCCTGATCGGTCGACCAGGACAGCAGATCGACCCGACGGTCCCGCGCCGCGGTGGGCCTGCCCTCGAACGCATGCATCGCCATCCACGACAGCAACGCGCGGTTCAACGGCCGCGCGTCCGCCGCGTCCGTCATCGAGTCACCGAACTGCTCGACGTGTGGTCACCGGGTAGACGCACACGAGGGCGCGCGGCCTGGGCTCGCCCGATTCCGCGAGCTGCAGGCAGGTCGCGGCCGCCATGGTGGCGCCGACCGACTCCCCACCGATCGCCATCCGCGCCGGATCCCCGCCGTAGGAGGGAGCGTTGCCCGACCGCCCAATGCCAGGCGGCGAGGACGTCGTCGTGCGAGGCGGGGAACGACGCGCCTCGGGCGCCCGGCGGTACTCCGGTGCGAGCACGACGGCACCCGACCTGTTGGCGAGGCCGCGGCAGGACGCGTCGTAGGTGTCGATGTCGAACAGGACCCAGCCGCCGCCGTGGATCCACATGATCACCGGCAGGGGCTCGTCCGGCGCGCCCATGGGCGCGTAGACACGCATTCTCTGGGTGCCACCGGCGCCGTCCGGGATGTCGCAGGTCCTCGGTCGAAGGCGACCGGCTCCCTGCCGAGGTCGAGGCCCTCACGCATGACGAGGGCGACGCCGGCGTCCGGGCCCGGGCTGATCCCGCGCCTGATTCGGCGTCAGAATCTCGAACGGCAGCGGCCCGAGCGCGGAGTGGGCGTCGACGATGGCCTGTGCCTGCGGGTTCAGCAGGCCGGAGGCGTCGGTCGCCAACCGCTGCTTCTTGCCCGTGACCGTCGCCCGCAGTTCATCGAGCGGCTTGGTCATCGCGCCGACGAGCTTCTCGATACCGCCACCGTCGGGGGCGTACGGGTGTGCGGCCGTCGGCGCCTTGCGCTTCTGCGCCAGGAATTCCTTGCCGAGCTCAGCCATCCGTTCCGCACCGACCTTCTCGCGGAACTCGGGAAGCTCCTGCGTCTCCTCGTCCTGCACGTGGTGGCGGACCACGCGCATGAGTTCGGTCAACGCGGCCTCGAACTCCGACTCACCCGGGTCGTGCCGGTTGAGTTGCACCAACAGTTCCTTGATCTGTTGATGCTCATCGCGCGCGTCGGCGTTCTCGTGCTCCATGCCCACCTCGCGCCACAGCGGGTAGAGCATCGTCTCCTCCGCGAAGGCGTGCAGCGCGAGTTCGAACGCGATCTGATCCACGAGGGTGCGCCGGTCACCGCGCCCCGCCTCCAGGTGTTGGAACTGGCGCTCGACGATGGCGTGATCGTCGGCGATCAGATGGTCGAGGTCGCCCGGCTTGGTCGAGTAGGACAGCGGCATGGTTCCCCCTGCGCGGCGAGACATCTTCCGGTCGACCGAAGCCGACCGCTTCTCCGCCGACTACCCCGCATAGGGCCGGCAACCCTCGGGCGCCGTGATTTCTGGAGGTACGCCGAAGCGGCGCCCCTCAGCCGGCGAAGGCCGGAAGGACGTCGGAGCCGAGAAGGTCGAGGTGGCCGAGGTCGGAGAGGTCGAGGAGCTGCAGGTGGACGCGGTCGATGCCGGTGGCCTCGGCGTAGCGGCCGAGGGTGTCGACGACCTCGGCCGGAGTGCCGCACAGGCCGTTGGTGTGTAGCTCGTCGACCTCGCGGCCGATGGCCGCGGCGCGGCGGGCGATCTCGGCGTCATCGCGCCCACAACAGATCACCAGCGCGGCCGAGCGGCGCATCGTCGCCGGGTCGCGGTCGATGCGACGGCACGCCTCATCGACGACGGCGAACTGTGCCGCGGCGGCGTCGACGGGCTGGAACGGCACGTTGAACTCGGCGGCAAACCGGGCGGCCAGGTCCGGAGTGCGCTTGGCGCCCATGCCACCGCAGATGACCGGCGGCCCTGGACGCTGCGACGGCTTCGGAAGTCCGGGTGAGTCCAGGATCTCGTAATGCTTGCCGTGGAAGGTGAATCCGCCCTCGGTGGCCCACAGCCCGGTGATGATCTCGAGTTGCTCGGCGAAGCGGTCGAACCGCTCGCGGGTCTCGGGATAGCGGATGCCGTAGGCCTGGTGCTCGCGCTCGAACCAGCCGGCGCCCAGACCGAACTCGATGCGCCCGCCGGACATGACGTCGACCTGCGCGACGGCGATCGCGAGCGGACCGGGCTTGCGGAACGTGGCAGGCGTGAGCAGCGTGCCCAACCGGATGCGCGAGGTCTCGCGCGCCAACCCGGCCAGGGTGATCCAGGCGTCCGTCGGGCCCGGCAGGCCGTCGCGATCGCCCATCACGAGGTAGTGGTCGGAGCGGAAGAACGCGCCGAAACCGACGGCCTCCGCGGTGCGAGCGACGGCGAGCAGGTCGTCGTAGCTCGCACCCTGCTGCGGTTCGGTGAAGACGGCGAAGTCGAGTGCGGTCACGCCGGAAACCCTACGAGGCGGGGTCCAGCGCGAGCAGACCGGCAGCGACCTCGACGAGGTCCGCACCCATCACGTCGGCCGGAGCGAAGATCCGCCCGTACTCGCCCTCTAGCCGCCCGGCCCACCCCGCCATCAGGCCCGCCCGCTTGGCGGCATGACAGTCCCAGGCGTGCGCGGCCACCAGCGCGACCTGGTCCGGCCGCAGTCCCAGCGAGGCAGCCCCGTGCAGGTAGACCTCCGGCGCGGGCTTCCAGGTGTCGACCTCCGCGGTCGCGACGACTCTCTCGACGTAGGAGGCCAGGCCTTGGCGCTCGAGGAAGTGCTGCGTCACCGCCGCGGCGCCGTTGGTCAGGCAGATCATGCGGATGCCCCCGTCCGCGAGCGCCCGCATCGCCGGCTCGACGTCGGGGTGGGCGGGCAGGTCCTTGAACCCGGCCATCACCTCCGCCACCGCGGCGTCGTCGAGGGTGTAACGGCTCACCGCCCGCAGCGCCTCGGCCCCGGCCTCCGGGAACGAGACGTAGTCGCCGGCCACCGCCATACCCAGTCCGTAGAGCAGGGTGCGGGGGAACCACGCCTGGAGCGCCCCGGCCGGCAGGCCGACGCTCTCGAGACGTTTCCCCATCGGCTCGAGGGAGATCAAGGTCTCGTTGACGTCGAACGCGACCGCGACAGGTCGGACGGGCATGAGGGCCTCCGCAACTCGGTTGACCGGGCGCACGCGCTGCGCACCTAATAGTGACGTGACCCCGCTGCGCGCCGTCGTCCTGGTCGAGGACAACAGCGACCGGGTGGCCCTGCAGACCTTCGCCGGACGCATCGGTCGCGACCTCGCGGCCGAGGGCGTCGAGGTGGTCGCGATGGGCGGGATCACCAACACCCGAACTTTCGCGACCCGCTACGGACCGCTCGGGTTCGACGTCCCGCTCGCCGGGCTCTATGACGCCGACGAGGAAACCAAGCTCCGCAACGGCCTTGCGGCCGCCGGACTGCCCGCCGCCCGCGAACCTGACGGACCATCAGGCCTGGGGTTCTATCGCTGCTGCGCGGACCTGGAGGACGAACTCATCCGAGCACTGGGCATCGCCGCGGTCGAGGCCGTCATCGAGGCCACAGGCGAGACCCACTCGCTGCGACTCCCGGCCGGCATGCCCGCCCAACGTGACTGGACCCGCGAGGAGGTGCTGCGTCGCTCCCTCGGAGTTCGGTCCGGACGCAAGGCACGCTACGCAGCACTCCTGGTCGAGGCCTTGGACCCCGCCCGCATCCCTGTACCGCTGGCGGCCGTGCTTGCGCGGGTGTGAGGCTCGGCGCCGCCCGAGGGCCTCTACTCCGGCGGTGGCGGCGCCGACACCTTATAGCCGGCGTTGCCGGGCCACTGCGCGGTGAGGGTGAATCTGTCGCCGCGGATGAGGCTCTCCCGGAACTCGACCGGGCGTCCGTCGCTGACGCAGCCGATACGTTCCACCGCGAGCACGGCGGTGTCCGCCTTGATGGCCAGGAGCTTGCGGGTGGCGGCGTCCGGGACGACGGCCCGGATGGTCTCCTGACCTCCCGTCAGGCGGATTCCGGTGAGCCGGGCCAGCTCCTCGTAGAGGCTGGTGTGGGCGAAGTCGCCGTCGAGCAACGGCTCGGCGATCGAGCGCGGGAGCCAACTGCGGTCCAGTGCGAGCGGCTCGGAGTCGGCCAGGCGCAGCCGTTCGAGGAAGACGAACTTCGTGCGCGCGGGCTGCTCCAGGCGCTTGGCGACCTCGGCGTCGGTGCGGGTCTCGAGGACACGCACGGTGCTGCGCTGCTCGGCGCCGGTGTTCTCCACGGACCGGAACAGCGAGTAGAGCGCACCGAGCGGCTGTTCGATCGCGGTGTGCCGGATCGAGGAGCCGCGGCCACGGGAGGAATCGACGACGCCGGCCATCCGCATCCGACGCAACGCCTCACGGACCGTGTGCCGGCTGACCTGGTACTGCTCGGCCAGCTCGTGCTCGCCCGGGAACGCCGCATCGAAGGCGCCGCTCTCCACGCGTCGTTGAAGATCCGCCTCCAGCTGGGCCCAGAGCGGGACACCGGAGGCACGCGTGAGCGTTGCCGCTTGGGGCTCGGACGCCATGGCCACCAGCTTACCTATGTCCGTACAATCCGGCCGTGGCCTTACCTCGCCGCGCCGGCGATGTGCTGGCCGGTCTCAGCGTCGCCGTCGTGGCTGTCCCCCAATCCTTGGCCTACGCCGAGCTCGCGGGGATGCCGGCGGTCTCCGGCCTGTACTGCACCGCCCTGCCGCCACTGATCGCCGCGATCTTCGCCTCCTCCCCGTACCTGCAGACGGGCCCGGTGGCCGTGACCGCGCTGCTCACCTACGGCGCACTGAACAGCCAGGCCGAACCCGGCAGCGCCGAGTACGTGACCCTCGGCCTCGGGCTCGCTCTGCTGGTGGGCGTGGTGCGGGTGGCCCTCGGGTTGTTCCGCGCCGGCTGGATCGCGTACCTGATGTCCCAGCCCGTGCTGCTGGGTTTCGTGCCCGCGGCCGCGCTGATCATCGCCACGTCGCAGACGCCGAAGGCGCTCGGCGTCGCCGACGGCCCGGACTACGACAATCAGGTGTTCCAGGCCGGGTGGGCACTGGGACATCCCGAGCACTGGCAGGCCGAGGCAGTGATCGCGACGGTGGCGACGATCGTCGTCATCGTCGGCGGCCGTCGGTGGCATGCCCTGTTCCCCGGCGTCCTGGTTGCCGCGGTGGTCGGCACCGTCGTCTCCGCATCCGGCGGCTATCCGGGTCGGTCCGTCGACAACATCCCGTCGGGGTTGCCGCCGTTCACCCTGGATGACCTCCCGTGGTCCGACTTCGGGACGCTGGTGCTGCCGGCGATCGTCATCGCCCTGGTCGGGTTCACCGAGGCAGCCTCGATCTCCCGCCGCTACGCGACAGAGGAACGCACGCATTGGAACGCCGACCGGGAGTTCGTGAGCCAGGGTGCAGCCAACCTCACCGCCGCGGTGACCGGAGGATTCCCGTGCGGGGGTTCGTTCTCGCGCAGCGCGGTAGCGCGCCTGTCCGGAGCCAAGACCCGGTTCGCCGGGGCCGTGACCGGGCTCGCGGTCCTCGCGTTCCTGCCTTTCGCCGGCGTGCTCGAACCGCTGCCACTGGCCTGCTTGGCGGGCATCGTCATCTCCGCCGTGTTCAGCCTGCTGCGGTTCCGGGCCATGTGGGCACTGTGGCGGGTGTCCCTGCCGCAGGCCACGGTCGCGTGGGGCACCTTCGCCGCCACCCTGCTGCTCGCGCCGCGCATCGACATCGCGGTGCTGCTCGGGATCGGCGCCTCACTCGCGGTGTTCATCTCCCGCGCACTGAAGCTCGACGTCGACATCGCCGCCGAGGGCGTGCGGCTGACCCTCACCCCACGTGGGGTGCTGTGGTTCGGCACCGCGCAGCGACTCTCCGCGGCCATGCTCGACGCCCTCACCAGGCACCCGGCGATCACCGAGGTGGACATCGACCTGTCCCGACTCGGACGCGTCGACACCACCGGCGCCTTGGTGCTCGCGGGCATGCTGACCCAGGCGCGCGACGCCGGGATCACCGCGCGGGTCGTGAACATCCCGCCGCAGTCGAAGGACCTGACGACCCGAGTCCTCGACGCCGCGGACCTGCTGACCTGAGCCGACGTCCGATCAGATCGGCGTCAGCGGCAGGGACCGACCCGCCAGTGAACGCCGGACCACGGGCAGCGCCGCGGCGATCTGCGTGAGCGCGCGGGCGGAGTGGGCGTCGGGTTCAGCGAGGACCACCGGCGTGCCGGCATCCCCGGCCACCCGCAGCGCACGGTCCAACGGGATGCGACCCAGCAGCGGCGCCTGGGCGGCCTGCGCGAGCAGGTCTCCGCCGCCGGAGCCGAACAGGTCGGTGTGCTGCCCGCAGGAGTCGCAGGCCAGCGCGCTCATGTTCTCCACGACGCCGGCGACCGGCATGGACGCCTCGCGCGCCATGGTGACGACGCGTTGCGCGACGCCCTGGGCCGCGGGCTGTGGGGTGGTGACCGCGAGCAGGGCCGCGTTCGGGACGAGTTCGAGCAGCGAGAGCTGCACGTCACCGGTGCCGGGCGGGAGGTCGAGCAGCAGGACGTCGAGGTCCGCGCCCCAGTGCACGTCGACGAGGAACTGCTCCAACGCCTTGTGCAGCATCGGGCCGCGCCACACCACGGGCGCGCCGTCGGGGACGAGGAAGCCCATCGACATGAGCGAGACGCCGTGCGCCTGCACCGGCAGCATCAGCCCGCTGACCACGACCGGGTTGCCTGTCACGCCGAACAGGCCGGGGATCGAGTACCCCCACACGTCCGCGTCGAGCACGCCGACCTTCAGACCGGTCGCGGCCAGGGCCACGGCGAGGTTCGCGGTGACCGTGGACTTCCCGACCCCGCCCTTGCCCGAGGCCACCGCGTAGATCCGCGTCCTCGTGCCGAGCCCGCTCGTGAGATCGACGTTGGTGCGGCGCAGGTCGGCGGCCAACTCGGCGCGTTCGCGTGCACCGAGGTCACCGAACTTGACCTCGACCTCGGTCACCCCGGCGACGGCCATGGCCGCCTCGGTGACCCGGGCCCCGAGGAGGTCGACGACGGGTGAGTTCGGGGTGGTCAGCAGCACCGCCGCCTCGACGCGACCGCGGCGGTCGACCCGGACGTCGGCGAGCGTCCCGAGCGCGCCCAGCGACCGGCCGATCTCCGGGTCGAGCACTGCGGACAGCGCGGCGCAGACGGCCCCGACGTCCACGGCATCGCGGCCGCGGGTCAGCAGGCTCACGGCCGGCTCCCGTCGGCAGTCGACGGGTCGGTGAAGAAGGCGCGACGGCGCGGCTTGACCGGGCGCATCAGGAACTCCGGGCGCCGCTGACCGCGCGGGCCCAACGTCGTGCGGGTCTTGGTCAACCATTCCTGATACACCGTCATGGACCTCGCGGTGTCGACCCAGACGTCGCCGTACTGGTCCTGCGGCTGCGCGTGCTCCATCTTGACCTTCTGCAGCCAGCACTGCTGACCGGACCACGGGTCCGGCTGCACCGCGAAGGCGAGGTTCTGGTGCACGCCCGGGTCGGTCCACCAGATGCGGGAGGAGTCCGGGTCGTCGCTCTCGAACGGTGCAATGCCGCCCTTGTAGCGGAGCATGAACGAATCGGGGCCGTCGGGATGCGTGATGTCGACGAGGCCCTGCACCCACCGGCTGCCCTCGGTCTCGTGCAACCGCCAGCGACCCATGTGATGGCTCAGCGCACAGACCCCGGGACGGATCGCCTCGGTGACCCACACCCGCGGCACGAAGTACCCGATGCTCGTCGTCAGCCGCACCAGGTCCCCGGTCGCGAGCCCGTGCCGTGCGGCGTCGGTGCTGTTGAGCCACAGCGGGTGGGTGTTCGAGATCTCGTTGAGGTACTTCGCGTTGCCCGATCGGGTGTGGATGAGGGTCGGCAACCGGAAGGTCGGGACGAGCACCAGCTCGCCACCCTCGATGTCGATCTCGCTGCGGGCGACGTGCGAGCGGATGTAGCCGGGAGTCGTGTGCTCCGCCCAGCCCCAGTCCCGCATGGTCTCGGAGTAGACCTCCAACTTGCGCGACGGGCTCAGCCACCCGGCGCTGATGGTCCCGTCGTCGTGCTGGATGCCGACGGCCCCGGCCTCGCCGATCAGCGGCGGGACCGAGTCCAACGTCGTCGGCTTGCGCAGCACGCCGCGCTCGTCGGGCACGGCCCCGTCGAGTTCGACGTCGGTGAGCTGACGTTCGTCCTGGCGATAGAGCCCGTCCGCGATCTCGACGACGCCGTACTTGCGCATGTACGCCAGCGGAGTCATGCCCTGCGCCTCGGCCTTGGCGGGCAGCCCGGGGACGCGGTTCTCGAAGATCCAGCGGTAGAAGTCGTCGACCGTCATCTTCTGGCCCGGTGAGTACGGGGACTCGACGTGCTTGCGGATCCCCATCGACCCGTCGGGGTCGATGCGCCACGACAGCTCGAACCAGAGTTCGTTCTCCTCCCACACCTCACCGGGGTTGGTGTCCCGGGTGTCGGTGAAGGGCATGCCCATCTTCTCCATCGCGACGCGACGGACGGGCTGACGGAACCCGAGCCACCGGGCGGCGTGGGTCTCGTAGGACTGGGTGTCATGCCGCTCGGTCGAATGGCCGACGGGCAGAACGTAGTCGGCGAACTCGGCGGTCTCCGACCACGTCGGGGTCAGGGCGACATGGCAGCCCATCGCGTCCGAGGTCATGGCCCGCATCCAGGTGAACCCGTCGGGATAGGTCCAGATCGGGTTGAACACCCGGGAGAAGTAGACCTCCATGCGGCCGCGGCCCTCGCGCATGAAGTGCGGCAGCAGGATCGACATCTCGTTGCAGGACAACGGGTATTCCGCCGGCCACGCCATCGCGTTCCAGTGGTCGTGCGCGCCGGCGTCCGGGCCGTGCGGGATGAACTTGTTCCAGCCGTTGGGCGAGGTGCCGCCCACGGTGCCGATCGAGCCGGTGAGCGCCAGGACGAACCACATGGAGCGGGAGACCTGCCAGCCGCCGAGGTTGCCCGCGGCCGCCGAACGCCAGATGTGCGCGGACAGGCGGTGATCGGCGTTCGCGATCAGTTGGGCCATCTCGCGGATCTGCTCGACCGGGACCTGCGCCTCGGCGGCGGCGAACTCGAACGTGAACTCCGCGTAGTCCGCCTCCAGCGCGTCGAGGAAGGCCTCGAAGGTGGGTTCGCGATCCGGGTGCAGGTTCTCCAGGTACGTCGGCCAGTTGAACCAGCGCCGCAGGTACGGCTCGTCGATCTGACGAGTCTTCAGCAGATGCGCGGCGACGGCCAGCAGCATCGCGGCCTCGCTGCCGGGCCACGGTGAGATCCACAGATCCGAGTGCGACGCGGTGTTGGACAGGCGCGGGTCGACGACGATGATCTTCGCGCCGTTCTCCTTCGCCTCCATGATCCGCTGGGCGTGCGGGTTGAAGTAGTGCCCGGTCTCCAGGTGGCTGGAGAACAGCAGGATCACCTTGGCGTTGGCGTGGTCCGGGCTCGGGCGGTCGTAGCCGCCCCAGAGGGTCTGGCCCAGCCGGGCACCGGACGAGCAGACCTGGGTGTGGGAGTTGTGGCCGTCGCAGTTCCAGGCCTGCAGGATCCGCTCGGCGAAGCCATCCTCGCCGGGGCGGCCCACGTGGTAGGCCACCTCTTCGTGACGGCCCTCCTGGAACGCCGTGCGGATCCGGCCCGCGATGTCGTCGAGCGCGTCGTCCCAGGAGACCTGCTCCCACTTGCCCTCGCCGCGTTCGCCGACCCGCTTGAGGGGGTGCAGGATCCGCTCGGGGTCGTTGATCTGGTTGATGGTGGCCGGGCCCTTGGCGCAGTTACGGCCACGCGAGCCGGGGTGCGCGGGGTTGCCCTCGACCTTCTTGATCGACAGGTCGGACTTGTCGACGTAGGCCAGCAGGCCGCAGGCGGACTCGCAGTTGAAGCACGTCGTCGGCACGAGCATGTACTCGTGCGGGACCTTGCGCGGATGGGCCTTGGCGTCGTACTCGACGTGGTGGTCCCAGTTCTCCGGCGGCGGGAAGTTGCGCAGGTGCTCGTGGGAGCGCATGCCCGGCAGCTGTTCGGTGGGGACCGCGGGGGTGGCCTCGGTGGGGCGTTCGGGTGCGGTGGTCATGACAGCGGCACATCCTGTCCGGCGCGGACGAACACGGATTCGTAGGCCAGCAAGGAGATCTGGACGGCGATGCCGCCGGCGACGGCGAGGCCGAGCAGGTCACCGTTCCAGCTGCCCGCGGCGACTCCCGCGGCGATCGCGGCGAGCGTGATCCCGGCTCCCCAGAACAGGCGCGCGTACGGGCCGTGGGTGACCAGGTGCGCGGCCGCGGCGGCGTGCCGGGTCGCGTGCTTGCCGCCGTACTCGAGCAGCAGCATCAGCACGTGGGCGACGGTGCCGATGACGAGGCAACGCACGACCAACTGCTGGGCGTCGGTGTCGAGGTCGATCGCCGGGGCGGCCACGGCCAACGCACCGGCGCCGACCATGACGGCCTGCACGATGAGGTGCCAGAACAGCAGCGGGGACTGCCACAGGTCCCGGCCCTCGGCCTGGCCGAAGAGGAATCCGGTGTACCCGGCGGCCGCGATCGCGGTGAGGATCGCCGGGGCGGCAAGGATGTTGAAGGCCGTCGACGGATCGTCGATGGTGCCGTTCTCGGCGAGGATCCCGACGCCGAGCCACGCGGTGGTCACCGCACCGAACGCGGCCAGCGCCACCGAACCGAGGAACAGCCAGGACCTCGGGTTGGGTTTGGTGAAGATGTAGTAGAACCGCTCGGGCCGCTTGAGGTCGGTGACCAGCAGGACACCCGTGGCCGCGACGCCCACCAGCCCGATCGCCGGGGCGACGATGGTGCCGAGGACGCCGAGGTTGATGTCGAGCAGGATCGCCAGGGCCGCGACGAGCAGCGCACCGGCCCCGACTCCCTTGGTCCACAGGTAAGTGACGACCCGCCAGCCCCAGGGGCGCGGGTGCGGGGTGTTCAACGTCGTCCGCGCACCGGAGACCGGGTCGCGCGGCAGGTACGCGGAGATCGCGGCCCGGTGGGCGTCGGGTGAGGAGTAGATGTAGGTGTCGTCCACCGGGGCGGCGAGCGGGTCGAGCACCGCGCGGTCGGCACCGAGGTAGAACACGTTCGGGCCGGTGTTCTGCTCCGCGGCCCGAACGGTGACCGGGTTGGTGTTGATCAGCTTCGAGATGCCGCTGGTCGGGTCGGACAGGTCACCGACCCAGATGGAGTGCGTCGGACACACCACGACGCACGCCGGTTCGTAGCCCTCGTCGATGCGGTGCGCGCAGAAGTTGCACTTGGCCGCGGTGTTGGTGTCCTTGTCGATGTAGATCGCGTCGTACGGGCAGGCCTGCATGCAACTCTTGCAGCCGATGCAGCGCTCGTTGTCGAAGTCGACGATGCCGTCCTTGCGCGTGTACAGCGCCTGGGTCGGGCAGATCTTCACGCACGGGGCGTCGGTGCAGTGGTTGCAACGCATGACACCGAAGTCGCGCGTGGTGTTGGGGAACTCGCCGGAGTCGACGTACTTCACCCACGTCCGGAACTGGCCGATCGGCACCTCGTGCTCGGTCTTGCACGCCACCGTGCAGGCGTGACAACCGATGCAGGTGCGTTGATCGATGGCGAAGCCGTACCGCATCCGCGTATCTCCCTCGGGCCGGGCGGGGCGCCGATTTGTACGTACAATACACGGGTTCGGTCAGGAGGCGGCGCGCTCCTGCTCGATCCACGCGCCGTACCCGCCGAGGACGTCGGAGACGTCGGAGAACCCGTTGGCCTCGAGCAGACTCGCCGCGGCACTGGAGCGGTACCCGCCGGCGCAGTGCAACAGCAGCGGGCGGTCGCGGTCGAGCTCGTCCATCCGGGTGCGCAGCCGCGAGACGCAGATGTTGACCGCCCCGGGCATCGCGCCGGACGCGTGCTCCCCGGGGGCGCGGACGTCGAGGACCTGGACGTCGGCACCGGAGGCCAGCAGCTCCGCGGCCTGCGCGGCGGTCAGCCGGCTGGAGGTGACCACCAGGTCCGGGTGGTCGTGCAGCTCGGACAGGTCGCTGACCTGGGCGGTGACCTGGTCCACGCCGACCCGTGCCAGGCGCAGGCGCGCCTCGGCGCACTCCTCCTCGTCACCGACGAGGATCACCGGCTGCTCGGGGGCGTGCATGGCGGCGGCGAACTCGGCGAAGCGACCGGACAGGCCGACGTTGATCGAGCCGCGCAGGTGCCCGGCGGCGAACTCCTGGTCGCCGCGGACGTCGAGGAGCAGATATCCGGCCTCCTGGCGGCGCACGGCGGTGACGGCGTCGAGGCGCTGCAGCGGGATGCTCGAGTCGAAGGGGAGGTGACCGACCTTGTTCAGGGCGACCTCCTCCGCGAAGTACGCGGGCGGGGCGCTCAGGCCGTCGGTCACGACCTGGGCGAAGGTGTCCTCGGTCATCTCCGCGAGGGCGTAGTTGGTGCGTCGCTGCACGCCGAGGGTGGAGACGGTGTCCGTCGACAGGGCCTTGCCGCACGCGCTGCCGGCGCCGTGCCCCGGGTAGACGAGCACCTCGTCCGGCAGCGGGAGGATCTTGGTCCGCAGCGAGCGGTACAGCTCACGGGCCATCTCCTCGGACGTGCGACCGGCCGCGCCGAGCAGGTCCGGGCGCCCGACGTCGCCGAGGAACAGCGTGTCGCCGGTGAGGATGGCGTGGGGCGCCGGATCGCAGCCCCGCTCGTAGACGGCGATGGTGATCGACTCCGGCGTGTGGCCGGGGGTGGCCAGGATCTCCAGCGTGACGCCCCACTCGGGGTCGCCGAGGTGAATCCGCTCGCCGTCGCGCAGCCGGCGGATCGGGAACGTCACCGGCGAGACCTCGCTCATCGCGATCTCGGCGCCGGTGCGCTCCGCGAGCTCGGTGTGGCCGGGGATGAAATCGGCGTGCACGTGCGTGAGCAGCACCAATTCGATGGTGAGGTTCTTCGCTGCGGCGTCGTCCAGGTACTCCGCGACGTCCCGCCGCGGATCGACGACGACCGCTCGACCGGACTCCGAGTCCGCGATCAGGTACGAGGCCTGGGACAGGCACCCCAGGTAGTACTGGTCGAGGATCATCACGCACTCCCGAAACTGCGGATCGGCTGCAGTGACAGCCTGCCCCGATTCTAGCTCGGCCGACAAGTAGATGTCCGGACAAGTTCGGGGTCATCCCCGGTCTGCGCCCACCTCCGTCGCGAGCCGGGAATGTACCCGCGGCAACCGCACCGTCGCCGTAGTTCCTGCTCCGGGGTCGATTCCAGGTGTTCTGATGCGGCCGTCATTCGGTTCGCTGACCGGTGAAGGACTCGTCTGTTCTGGCTGAACATCTAACGTCGGCTGAGTGGTGTGTCGGCGCTGACAACGAGAGCTGCCATACGCCCGAGAACCGGGCCGGACCCGAACCGGCGTTCCAGCGCCATCGCGACCGCGTGGGTCGTCGCGCTCAAATCGCCACGTGCCTCGATCTCAGCCCTGTTGGGTGTGCCTCGGCAGTACCCGTACGCGAGGTCCGCCGCGCTCGTCGCACGGCAGTCCAGCTCGACCGTCTCGACCTGCACGGCGCCGAAGCCCGCCGCCTTCAAGTCCGCGTGGATGCGGTCCACGTCGTGGTAGCCGTGGGGCACCCTGGCCAGGAAGGTGGGCGGGTCGTCGGGGAAGCTCTCGGCGAGAGCGGCGGTGACAGTCACCTCGACGTCATGGGTGGCAAGTGGGCCCCAGCAGTTGAAAAGGAAGTGCCCGCCGGGCCGGAGGACCCTCGCGACCTCGCCGTACGCCCCCGCCCGGTCGGGGAAGAACATGACCCCGAACTGGCACGCGACCAGGTCCACGCTCGCGTCGTCGAAGGGCAGCCCCATCGCGTCGGCCTGCCGCCACGTCGCCGCCGGCACCCGCCTCGCTCCGAGGTCGACCATCGCGACATTGAGGTCGGTCGCGATGACCCGCGCCCCGGCCAGGCTCTCAGCCATCGCCCCGGTGAGCGCGCCCGTCCCCGCGGCGAGCTCAAGCACCACCGCCGGCCGGTGGCGCGCCACGCGAGCGGCGAGCTCCTCCGCGTACGGACCGAAGACGGCAGGGACGAGGTACTGGTCGTACACCGCTGACATGTCCTCAGCCCACACGCGACTCGGGTCGTCAGCCATGAAGGCATTCTGGCCCCAGGCAATCCGATCGGTCGATCCTGTCGAGGCGTTCACCCACCTGGGGTTCGATGCGACGGCGGAACTCGCCTGGCTCCACCGCGCCTGCGGGCGCGTGCCCGATCGGCCGCCGCAGCATCAGGAACGTTTCGGGAACACCGCAGCTCCACTCTGGGGTCACCAACTACCGACCCCGAGGGGGAACCATGCAGTCCTACACCGCCGAGTCCACGCCGATCGCGCTGACCGATGCCGGGATCGAGGTCCGTGCCGCCGAAGCAGGAGAGATGACCGTCGGCTTCTTCCGGCTCAAGCAGGGCATGGACCTGGGCCCGGCCCTGGTCGGCCTGCCGGACGACGCCTGCCAGTGCCCCCACTGGGGGTACATGCTCGAAGGGCGGCTCCTCATGCGGATGCCCGGGGGCGACCAGACGTATGAGGCGGGCCAGGCCTTCTATTGGGGCCCTGGGCACACCCCGTACGCATTGACCGACTGTGCCTACGTGGATTTCTCACCGTCGAAGGAACTGGCGGCCGTGGTGGCTCACATCACCGGAGGAAAGAGCTGACCGTCCGCACCCCGGTCGAAGTGGGCGACCGCTTGCGCGGGAGCGACACTGGGGGAGGATGAGGGGGTGGGCGAGACCGCGCAGGTTCGCATCGACCTCCTCGGCGCCTTTGTGGTGCGTGTCGGAGACCGATCGATCCCGGTCACCCAGTGGCCGTCACGGCGGTCGGCCGAACTGGTGGCGCTGCTGGCGTTGGCCGAGCGTCAGATGCTGCTCCGTGAGGTCGTGATCGAGGCGCTGTGGCCTCATCTGGACCCCGACGCGGGCGCTGCCAACCTGCGCAAGGCCGCCCATCACGCCCGGTCCGCGTTGGGGTGCGAGGACGCGGTCGTGCTGGCCGGGGGCAGGGTGACCCTGTTCCCGGACCGCGAGCTCCACGTCGACGTCGCCCAGTTCGAACAGCAGGCCGCCGCTGCGTTGGCCGACGGCTCGCCGGCAGCGTGCCGGCGAGCCGCGGCCGCCTACACCGGTGACCTGCTGCCCGAAGCCCGCTACGAGGCGTGGACCGAGCCGCGCCGCGCCCATCTGCGGTTGCGTCAGGTCGCTCTGTTGCGGCGCGCGGGCGAGTGGGAGCGCCTGCTGGAACTCGATGCCACCGACGAATCCGCCTTCCGCGGACTCATGCACGCCGAGCTTGCGGCAGGGAACCGGCACGCCGCCATCCGCTGGTACGCCCGACTTCGAGCGGTTCTGCAGGACACGCTGGGTGTGGCTCCCAGCCCCGAGAGCCGGGCGCTGTACGACGAGAGCGTTGCGGGGCTGGCGCCCGCGGTGGGCATTTTCCGCGGACGCGCGGTGGAACTGGCCCGAGCGGTCGCCGCGTTACGGTCCGCCGGTGCGGGCGAGCTGGGGGCGCTGCTGGTCCGCGGCCCGGCCGGGATCGGCAAGTCCATGTTGTGCCGAGAGATCGCCACCGAGGCCACCGCCCTCGGCTGGCGTGCCGTCACCGTCAGCGCGTCGGCGGGGTGCGCCGCCTACGCCCCCCTGATCGAGGCCGTCGAAGCGGTGTTGACCGTCGACCGTCGCCCGCTCGAGGGCCTCAGCGAACAGGTGCGTTCGACGTTGGCCGCGTTAACCCCGCTGGCCGCGCCGGCACCACCGCCGGTCGCGGGACTGAGTAGGCACATGATCTTCGGTGCGGTGCACCGATTGCTCATGTCGGTCCCGGATGCCGCCGGGGTGCTGCTGGTCGTCGACGATCTGCATCTGGCGGACGAGGGCACCGCCGAGGCCTGTATCCAACTGGCGCGCGCTCGCGGCGCCCTCCCGCTATTGGTGATCGCCTCCTACCGCAACGAACCCGCGCGGCCCACACTGGTCACGGGCGTGGCCGGGCTTGAACGAGCCGGGCTCGCGGCTGTCGTCGACGTGCCCCCGATGGACCCGCCGGACCTCGCCGCACTCGTCCGTGAGGTCGCACCGACCAGTGCCCCGGTGCTCGACGAGGTGCTGGCGTTGGCGGGGGGCAACCCCTTCTTTGCCGTCGAGCTCGCCCGAGCCGCCGACATCGGAACCAATCTGAGTGTCCCTCAGACTGTCTGGGATGCCGTGACGGCCCGGTGCTGCGAGCTCGACGACTCGCAGGTCGCGATGCTGCGCCGGTTGGCCGTCGTGGACCACGGACTCGACCCGGCGGGGGTTCTGGCGATGACCGGGCTCGACGAACCCGACGGCTTCGCGTTCCTCGACGCGGCGCTCGCCGCCGGGGCCCTGGTCGTCGCCGGCGCCCGTTACCGGTTTCGCCACGATCTGGTCCGCGTGGCGCTCGCCGCCCAGGTCGCCCCACACGAACGTCTTGCCATACACCGCGACGCGGCGCGTCGCCTCGCAGCCGCCGGGGCGGAACCCGCCTCGATCGCCAGACACTGGCTGGCCGGAGAACAGTTGCCTGAGGCAGCGCCTTGGCTTTTGGAGGCCGCCCGGCGAGCGGTCAAGGTCGGCGCGTTCGGCGAGGCCCTGCGACATCTGGACACCCTGGTCGAGCACGACCCGTGCCACGCGGAGGCTCTGTTCCTGCGAGCGCAGGCGTTGGAGGCGCTGGGCGACCTCCGTGCGGCCGCGGCCTACGAAGCCGCCGCCCAGGCGGCCTCGGGGAACGAGGCCGACAACATCCGTGCAATGCGCGCACTGGCCCAGGTCAAGCAGGGCGACCCGCCCGGCGGCGTCGCGACCTTACAAGGGCTGCGGCCCACCAGCCTCGACGGCAAGCTCGCCGAGGCCCTGGCGTGGGCCGGCGCAGCGCTGCTCGGCTTCGCCCAGCACGACCTCGGCACCGCCAAGGCCGCGGAGAGCCGCCGGCTGGCGCTGCAGTCCGGGGATCACGCGCGGCTCGTCATCGCGTCCTGGGCGCAGGCCGGCGCCGCGCATGCCCGTGGCGAACTGCGCGACAGCGTTTGGGCCGACCTGCTGGACACAGCCGCGCTACCGGACCTAGCGGTCAGCGCGTTCGACGGGCACCTGTGCATCAGCCAGCGCTTGCTCTACGGCACCGCCCCCTACCCCGATGTCATCGCCTTCGCCGATGCCTTCGAGTCCGAGGCCGTGCGGCTCGGAGCCGCCCGCGGGCGCGCCTACGCGATCACGCTGCGCGGACAGGCCGAACTGCTGCACGGTCGCCTGGACGCGGCCGAATCCGACCTGCGCCTCGCGACGCGTCTGAGCCGCGACGTCGCGGCCGCGGTGAGCGAGTCGTTCTCCATGCAGCTGACCGCCGAACTTGCGCTGCACCGGGGCCGAGCGGCCGAGTCGCGGGCGATGCTCGACGACGCGTTGGCCGTGGCACGCGAATCCAACGTCGGCTTCCATCTGCTCGACCGGATCTACGGAGCGAAGATCACGGCCGCGAAGGACCCCGACGCCGCACTGGCCGTGCTCGAGGATGCCGAGTCCTCTGTCCAGGGCCCCCTGGAGACCTGCCCAGGGTGCCGCATCGCGCTGGCCGTGCCGGCCGCGATCGCAGCCTCCCGGGCCGGAGACACCGCGCGAATGGAACAGTGGGTCGCGGCGGTGGACATGCTCGCCGACGTCGTGATGAAACTCCCGGCCTGGTACGCCGCTCGAGACGAGGTCCGCGGCCACGTCGCCCAGACGCACGGCGCGCCGGCCGCCGGGCATTTCTCGGCGGCAGCGGCAGGATTCGCCGCAGTCGGTCAGCCGTTGGACGAGGCGCGGTGCCGTGCTCAGGCCACCGCGGCGATCTGAGCTCCTCCCGCCCGAGCCCGGGTGGCCGTACTCGCTATGCGACCGGGAACCCCTCGCGATAGGCCCGCGCCGCCTTCTCCGCCTGGGGGGTCCACTTGGCGATGACCTCGGCCACGTATGCCTTGCTGTCCGGCACGGACTCCACGAACGTCACGAACGCCTGCGTCCACCGCTCGCGTCGCTGCGAATCGGTGAGCTGAGCCTCGACCAGGAATTGGGTCAAGGTATCTCCGGCGGCGGCCGCCTGCTGTGCCAACTCGCTCAGGGCCTGGTCGATGGCGGGCATCGCCACACAGTTCAGGGCGATGATCGCCTCGCCGTAGTCGTAGGTGGCGAGCATGCGTTCCATCAGCTCGCGCAGCCCCTGCCAGGCAGCGTCGTTCTCCCAATGCGCACGCTCGCCGACCCCGAAGCCGGCGTCCGGCCAGCTCTTGCGGAGCTCTGCCGTGCGGTAGGAAACCCGAGACACCCAGCGGCACTGGTCCGACATCTGGAACACGGCGCAATTGGCGATGGTGCTCGCCTGCGACATCGTCACCAGGTACGCCGCGGCCATCTGCGCGGTGTGCAACAGATACCGCATCGGCGTGTACAGGGCGCCGAGTTGCGCGACCCATTCCGGCGACAGCTTCGCGTCGTGGCCCATGTCGTTGTACTGACTGACCAGTCCGTCGACGTAGTCCTCGTCGTTGTCCCGCTGCGTGCAATAGGTGCGGTAGACCACGGCGTCGGGGTCGCGGAAGGCGTCCCAGTCCGGGTGCTGCAGCCGGCTGTCCGTGCGGTTGCGCTTGATCCACTTGTTCATCGGGAGCTCGGGCGACAGCTCGAGGGCCGCGTCCGGGTCGCCCGTCGTGAACAGCGTCTTGACGGAGACGATCTCGTACTCGCTGGGCTTCCTGCGGTTCTCCGCCAGGTGGGACCAGGTCTTCTGCGGCTTCAGGGCTTCAACGGCCTGTTCGGTCATCGGGATGCCTACAGTTTCTTGTTGTAGTAGAAGCGGATCTGGTCGTCGGTCATTTCGAACAGCCCGGCGATCGCCGCCAGTTCGGGCTGCAGCTCCCACATCTGGAAGGGCCGACCCAGGTAGTCCTCGATGGTCGCGCGGCGCAGGATCAGCTCTCCCTCGACCTTCAGCCGCAGGTAGGCGCTGTGGTCCTCGACGATGACCTCGCGGTCCGGGTTGTCGTCACGTGCGGCCTCGACGACCGCGTCGGCGATGTCCCCGCAGCGCACGCAGGGCCCGACCATGTTGCGGGATTCCTGGACAGCCCCGGCACTCATCGCGGGATCTCCCTGCGCTTCTGCGGAGCGACCGGCGTCTCGTAGCCGACCTGAATGGTCGTCATCGACGGCCATCCGGTGTCGGACACCAACAGATCACGGGGCAGGTAGACCGTGTCGCCCTGCGCGCGAACACGCAGCGGGACGTCGTCGCGCGGAGGCAGCATGCGCCCGACGAAGTGCGGAACCATGGCCGCCACGACCTGATCCATCGTCAGATTCGTCGGCACCGGCACCAGGGTGAGGATGCAGCCGTCCTCGAAGCTGCACACCAGGGGAATGATCTCGTCCATCGTCGGCCCCTACGCCATGCCGGCCGGGCGAAGAGTGTGCGCCCAGCTGTAGTTGTCGGGGTCCGAGCCGCGCTCGCCGGGCATGATCCCCATGTACTGGTGCAGACCCTCGACGGTGCCGGGGTCGATCATGCCGCCGAGCAGACGGTCGACGAGGCTCTTGTGGCCCTCGTACCGCGCCGGGTCGATGTCGAAGATCCACTTGCACGGCGGCGAGCAGAAGTAGTACCGCCGGCCGTCGGAGTGGTCCGTCCAGTTGCCCTGGTGGAACCCGTTGAGCGGCATGCCGCCACTGGAGGTGCCGCACACGTTGCAGAGCATCGGCAGGGCCTGCGGGGAGAGCATGTCGTCGTTGCCCTCGAGCGCGTTCTTCGCGACGACGTCCCAGAGCTTGCCCCAGACGTCGTTCCAGCCGGGGTACTTCTCCTCGAGCCAGGCGCGCTCCTCGGGAGTCACGCCGGCGCTCGGGTCCCACCACACGGTGCTGCGCAGGAACCAGATCTCCAGGTGCCCGGAGTGGTGGAAATACTCGATGGTGTCGAGGAAGTAGTCCCAGTACCAGGGCTTCTCCAGCCCCAGGTCCTCCAGCGCCCGCATGAATTCGGCGACGATGAACTCCATCACGAATTCCTTGAACGACTGGTGCCGCCGGTGCAGCGGCGTGAGGTAGTCGATCGACGGCCCGGTCAGGGTCATGAACAGGCGCCACGCGCGCCAGAAGGCGATCTCGATCGCCTGCTGGGCCTGGTCCTGCTTGCCGTTGGCGACGAGCACGCGCAGGGCCGCGGTGCCGATCTGGGAGTGCCGGGCCTCGTCGGTCTGCACGCTGGAGATGAGGTTGGAGAAGCTGTAGTCGCCCATGAGTTCCGCGTCGGCGGCCAACCCCATGAACTGCAGGTTGGTGAAGCCCTGCTCGAGGGAGAAGGTGAGCATGATGCTCATCGTCGCCGCGTCGCGTCCCATGCACAGGTCGTCGATGAACGACCTGCCGGCGACCGCTGCCCAGTTCTGGGTGTGGAAGGTCTTGATGCCCCAGTCGAACTGACGCGACTTGTCGATGTTCCCGTGCGCGAAGAAGAGCTGGATCTGCGCGTGCCGCAGTTCGTCCATGGAACCGAAGGTCGCCATGTTGCGCATGCCCGGTGCCTTGCCGAAGCGCGCCATCTTGGCCTCGGCCAGCACGGCGTTGTACTCCAGCAGGCACACGGCGCCGTAGTGCATCTTCAGGATGCTCTGCCAGCCCGGGTCCGCCTTCTCGTAGAAGTTGGAGCGGGCCAACGCCGACTTCACCGAGTACGCGCCGATGTCCTTCTTGCTCTGGACCTGGACGTACTCGCGGTAGGTCACCTTGAACGGCTCGTCGTAGACGTTCCATTCGTCGAGGGTCAGCCCGAAGGTGTCGCTCATCTCGTCCGGGAAGATCTCGTCAACGGACGCGTACTGCGGCGTCCAGTTGGTGTCCCGCGCGATGTCGTACCACTCGGATCGTTCCAACAAGGCCATGGAGCATCCCCTCAGCGTGCGAGCTGTTGGGGTCAACGTCGCAGCAGCGCGGGGCCCAGGCATCCGCAGAACCCGCACCGTGCTGCGGGGTCATACGTACGTAGTCAGACGAGCAGGCGGAACAGCGGGCTGTCCGGGTCCACCGGTTGGACCCGCAGCGGCGACGTCCGCATGCGCTCGAGCAGGGCAGGGGCATCCTCGGGGCGGGCGAGCTCGATGCCGACGAGCGCGGGCCCGGTCTCGCGGTTGTTGCGCTTGATGTACTCGAACAGGGCGATGTCGTCGTCGGGGCCGAGGACTTCGTCGAGGAATCGACGCAGGGCGCCGGGCTCCTGGTTGAACTCGACGATGAAGTAGTGCTTGCGGCCCTCGTGCAGCATGGCGCGCTCGATGATCTCGGCGTAGCGGCTGATGTCGTTGTTTCCGCCGGAGACGACGGCGACGACGGTCATGCCCGGCTCGATCCCCGGGATCACCCCGCCGGTCAGGGCGGCCGTGGCCATGGCCCCGGCGGGTTCGGCGATGATCCCCTCGACCTCGTAGAGCGCCAACATCTCCGAGCACACCTGGCCGGGGACGACGGTGAGCAGCTCGGCCGCGGAGCCGTTGATCACCTCGAACGGGACGGCGCCGGCGCGACGCACCGCGGCGCCGTCGACGAAGGTGTCCAGGTCCGTGAGCTCGACGGGCCCCCCGGCGCGTACCGCGGCTCCGACGCAGTCCGCGCCCCTCGGCTCGACACCGACGATGCGGGTGCGGGGCGCGTGCTCGACGAGCCAGGCGATCGACCCGGCCAGCAGTCCACCACCGCCGACGGGCAGCACGAGCACGTCGATGTCGCGACCGAGTTGCCCGACGAGCTCCCGCGCCACGGTGCCCTGCCCGGCCACGGTGCGCGGGTCGTCGAAGGCCGGCACGAGGGTGGCGCCGGTCTTCTCGGCGTCGTCGGCGGCCGCCGCGGCGGCCTCGTCGTAGGTGTCGCCGCTGACGATGACCTCGATGCGGTCCCCGCCGAGCGCCGCGATCCGACGCATTTTCTGCCGCGGGGTCGTGGCCGGCAGAAACACCCGGCCGCGGACGTCCAGCGCGGAGCAACTGAACGCGACCCCTTGGGCATGGTTGCCGGCGCTCGCGGTGACGACGCCGGCGGCGCGCGTCGCCTCGTCAAGGGTGCTGATCAGGTTGTAGGCGCCGCGGACCTTGTAGGACCGCACGACCTGCAAATCCTCACGCTTGAGCAGGACCTCGGTGCCGAGCAGGACGGAGAGACGTTCGCTGCGGTGCAGCGGCGTCGGTGCGATGAGCCCGTCCAGGCGCCGGGCCGCGGCCTCGACGGTCTCGGCGGTGACCGTCATCGGCCGCTCAGCTCGTCCGGCGGCCGGACCGAGGCGGCGCCCTCGACGACGGGACCGGGCACGTTGGCGAAGCGGAACCGGACCGGGTCGCGGCCGGGCTGGACCACCAGTGCCTGCCCGGTCTCCTCCATCGACAGCGCCTGCAGGAGCGCTGCGGCCACCGTGGTCGGTTCCAGGGTCGGGAAGTCCGCCGACAGCAGCACCTGACGCATCGCGCCGGGGATCAACGCGGTGTCGGTGATGCCGGGGCAGACGACGTTGATCCGGATGCCGTCGGCCTCCAGTTGCGGCGCGATGCTGCGTACGAACCCGACGATGGCGTGCTTGGTGAGGGAGTAGATCGGGTCGACGTCCCAGCCGATCAGCCCGGCCAACGAGGCGGTCACCGCGATGGCCCCGCCGCGACCGGCCAGCAGCGGCGCGAGCGCCCGGACGCCGTGCACGACGCCGCCGACGTTGATCCCCAGCGCACGCGAGTAGGCGTCGTCGCCGATCAGGCCCAGCGTCTTCTCGCCGGTGAGAATCCCCGCGTTGAGCACCGCCAGGTCGAGTTCCCCGACCTCGGCGGCGAAGGCTCGCCACGCGCCGGGGTCGGAGACGTCGAGGACGACCCCGCGCCCACCGACCTCCTTCGCGACGGCGTCCGCACCCGGCCCGTCGATGTCCGCGACGACGACGGAGGCACCGGCGGCGGCCAGCAGCCGCACCGTCTCCCGCCCGATGCCTGACGCCCCACCGGTGACCACGACTCGCTTGCCCTGAAGTTCGCTCACCCGGTCATTCTCCTGGCTGAGCGGCGACGCGCGGTCACGACGGGTTGAGGCAGTCCCGAAGTCGGAGGAGTCCGTCCCGGATCCGGGTTTTGGCCGTGCCCGCCGGGATGCCGAGCTGCTCGGCCACTTCCCGATAGGTCAGCCCGCCGTAGTAGGCCAGCGTCACCGACTCGTGCTGGACGATCGTGAGCGCGGCAAGGCATTCCCGGACCGCCTGCTGCTCCAGCCGGTGGGTGACCTCCTCGGCCACCTCGTCGTAGGAGACGGTCTGCGTTCGTTCGGTTGCTCGGTGGACGGTGCGCGACCGTGACTCCTCCGCCCGGACGCGGTCGACCGCCCGGCGGTGCGCGATCGTCATCACCCACGCCATGGCGCTGCCCTGGGTCGCGTCGAATCGCGAGGCCGCCTGCCACACGTGAAGGAGAACCTCCTGCGCGACCTCCTCCGACTGTGCCTCGTCCCGCAGCACCTTCCGGACGAGACCGTAGACGGGGCCGCTCATCTGCGCGTAGACCGACTCGTACGCGTCGTGGTCGCCGCGGACCACGAGGGACAACAGGTCCTCCAGGCCAGGCGGCGGCGGGCTGACCCCTTCGACCTGCCGGGTCTTCGCAGGACGCACACTCACGAGGCACCTCCCGGGGGCCAACGAAACCGTCGGCTCGCCCGGGGTCTCGGGACGAATCCGTCTGGCGTCTGCGCATCGCCAGGGCCTCAGTGAAACACATCAGGGTGCGGGACGATTCAGCCCGACCACCGCCGGTCAGCCGACGCCGGTCCCGGAGAACTCGACCTCAGCGACCAACGGCAAGGCGCAGATCCGGATCACCGTCGCCACCGCGGAGCCCTCGACCACATGCAACGACAGGCCTCGATGTGCCTGCTCGAACAGCACCGCCACCGCCGCACTGTCGAGGTAGGTGACGCCCCGTAAGTCAACGAACAGAGTCTCTGCATCGCCGCGCGCAGACTCCAACCCGGCGCGGAGTTCGCCGACGTTCGCGGCGTCGATCTCACCGTGGACCATGACCTCGCGAGGTCCGACGCTGTTCACCCGCAACCTGGTTGCGGGATCACCGGGCGGGCTGTCTTGCATGGGGCACTCCTTGATCAGCAGGACCGCCGTGCCCGTCGCGCCGGTGCAGATCTGCACCTGATCCACCATGTTGGCCATCAACGATCGCCCACGGCCGCGCTTCTGCGGCTGTCGCAGCCTACGGTGCGGGGGTTTCCACAGGCCAAGGTCGTTCACGACGACGCGAACACGGTTGCGGTCGCGGGTCGCTTCGATCCACGCTGCCGGTCGACCGCCGGAGGCTCGCGCCCCGGAGTGCTCCACCGCGTTGGTGCAGGCTTCCCCGGCCGCGATCAACAGCTCGTTGCGGAACATCTCGGAGACGCCCGAGGCCTGCAACCACTCGCGCAGTTCGTCTCGCACGGAGGCGAGGTCCGAGCCGTGCAGCTCCGGGTCCAGCTCGGCGCAAAATGTCGAAGGGTCCGTCATCGGACAACACCGCCGGTCAATGCAACGGCTGTCGTGGTCCACACGACTGCGGGCATGACACACCTCCGGTCGAGAGTCGGCAACGGCAGATCGTCGACGCTCAACGAAGTTCAACTGCAGCCGTGGATCGTGCTACAGGTGAGTACTTCCCCGATCGGACCTTCACTACGCCCCGGCACCGGGTCCGTCCGGTCCGCGTGCTGCGGGCTCCTGCAGCGCAGCGTCGACCTGCTTACGTCCGATCCAGGTGTCGATCTCGCCCCACACCGCGTCCAGCCAGAGGCCGCATTCGGCCTCGTCGGCGACCTCGGGGCGGGGTTCGCTCCACCAGACCATGTGCAGTTCGCGGCGCAGCGGCAACGCCCGCCACAGCGCGCCGGCGGCGAGGAGCTCGTCGTGCCCGGTGTGCATGAACACCGCCAGCTGCGCGGCCGGGGCGGCCTGCAGCGCCGCGAAGGTACCGCCCGGGCGGGGTGGCAGAACGTGGGGTCGGGCCGCGGCCGCCCGCGCCCGTGCGCGCAGACCGCGTAGCCGCAGCTTGGCCACTGCCAGCTCGTGGCGGGTCGGGGTCCAGTCGCTGCCCTCGGGATAGATGAGCAGCGCGTCGCGCGTCTCCAAGCCGGCGGCGAGGTTCGCGACGGCCTGCGTCGAGTCGCCCGCGCCGAGGAACGCGCACCCGATCCGGGTGAGCAGCACGTCCAGGGCGGGATCCAGGCGCAGCCGTTCCTTGAGCACGATCCGCGGGATGCGGCCGTACTCCTCGATGAGGACGTGCACGAGCACGAACGAGGCGCCGGGACCGGCGTGACGGCCGAGGACGATCAGCGGCCGGTCGTGATCGAGGGTCTGCCCACGAGGTGCCTCCAGACGCAGCCGGAACCGGAACAGCACCTCGGCGCCGCGCAGCAGGTATCCGAGCAGTCGGCGCAACAGCCGGACGTGACGGCGTTCCCACGCCTCGGCGACGCGGCGGCCGGGGAACGGCGCGGCCAGCCACAGCCCGAAGCACGCGAGCAGGCAGACGCACTCCCCGACGCTGTACAGAACCGCGAACACGGCCACCCGCAGTCCCCGGAACCGGGGTTTACGTCCCGTCAGATGTCCTACCAGGGTGAAGAGTTGGAGCACGGCGACGATCGGCAGCACCACGACGGTCAGCACGGTGAGCAGCAGGATGCCGGGCGTCCCCAGCACGCGGCGGGCGACGTGGCGCGCGAGGGTCACCGGGCCTGCAGGTAGGCGGCCGTGGCGGCACGGGCCCGTTCGATGCGGTCGGGCACCTGCCGGTTGCTGCGGAAACGCAGGTTCGCGATCGGGGTGTGCTCGGTGCCCGTCGGCAGCACGTGCACCGTGACCTCGGCGGGCAGGGTCGCCATCGCGTCGGTGAACCGGGACCGTCGGGCGATCTCGAACGCGACCGAGGCGATCTCCCACGGTTTCTGCGGTGCTCGCAGCGGTTGCTCGAGGCGCCCGACGTGCAGGGCGTAGATCTCGGTGGCGCCGAGGGCGACGGCCCGGTCGACGGGCAGGGAGTTCACCAGCCCGCCGTCGAGGAAGTGCTCGCCACCGATGCGGACCGCGGGCAGCAAACCGGGCACCGCGCAGCTGGCGAGGACCGCGTCGATGAGGTCACCGGTGTCGAACCAGTGCGCGGCGGCGCGTTCAACGCACGAGGCGACGCACTGGAACGGGACGGAGAGGTCCTCGATCCGGGCCGAAGGCAGGTGCTCGCGTAGCAGGGCCCGGAGCCGGTCGTTGGTGTAGAGGTGCGTGCCGCTGCTGCGCACGAGCGTCCCGACCCGGCTCACGACGCTGCCGCCGAAGATGTCCGACGAGCCGAGCTCCGCCCACATCCGGGCCAGCCGGTCCGCGGCCTCCTGGCCCGGCGCGCCGGCGTAGGCCGCGCCGTTGATGGCGCCGACCGACGTCCCGAGCACCAGGTCCGGCACCACACCGTCCTCGGCGAGGGACTGCAGCATCCCCACCTCGGCGGCACCGAGCATCCCGCCGCCCCCGAGCACGAACGCCGTCAGCCCCATGGGCGGAGGTTAGCCGGCCCGGCCCCGGCGGTTCATGCGACGTCGGGTTCGGGCCCACCACTTCGATGATGTGGGGGCAGGCTCGGCGGCTTCCACCGCCTCGGCCTCGTCGGCGAGCACCGTCAAGGGGCGGGTGAAGAGGTCGCGACGCGAGGGCCGAGGAGTGCGGCCCTCGCGTCTACGCGAACGCACGGTGGGACCACGGCAGGAAGGTCATGCCGTCGTACTGCCCCGCCGGCGACCGCGGAACCTTGCGATGCACCGGCGACGGGCCCTAGC
This sequence comes from uncultured Actinomycetota bacterium, assembly GCA_963703165.1. Taxonomy (GTDB): domain Bacteria; phylum Actinomycetota; class Actinomycetes; order Sporichthyales; family Sporichthyaceae; genus JBQTKD01. The sequence goes on along the minus strand of OY969798.1, from coordinate 2,803,996 downwards.
TTGCAGGGTGTGACGCCGGTCACTCTCGACCCTAAGGAGCGCCATGCACTCCCCTACGCGCGTCGCGGCGCTGGCGATCGTCGCAATCACCGGTTCCTCGCTCATCGCGTTGCCCGGCAGCTCGGCGCGAGCCGACACGGGCGAGCACCCCGTCCTCCCCCTGGCCCGCACCTTCAGCGGTGACGCGGCTTCGTGCGACATGACCCGCACCGCGGAGTATCCGGTCACCTCCCCCGGCGCCGCCGGGCTCGACGCGGGGAAGCTCAAGGCCGCCATCGACTACTGGACCTCGGAGAACTCGGAGTCGGTGAAGGTGTTCCGGCACGGCTGCCTCATCGGCGAGAGCGGGCGCGACCCACTCACCGAGCGCATCCCGCGGCAGAATTGGAGCCAGACCAAGACGGTCAACGCGCTCGTCGCGGGGATCGCGGTGCGCCAAGGTCTGATCAAGGTTGACGACCCCATCGGCAAGCACCTCCCCGAGGGTCTCGGCGACGCGGCACACCGGGCGATCACTGTCCGGAACGTGCTCAACATGACCACCGGCCTGGAGATGAACTGGGTCCGCGGGCTGAACTTCTTCACCGACATCTCGCGGCCGCGCGAGGCCATGGCCGCGCCGCTGGTGAACAAGCCCGGCGAGTTCTTCTGGTACGACCAGACCACGCCCTCGCTGATGACCTACGTCGTCCAGCAGGCGCTCATCAAGCAGCGCAACGGGCAGGACTACCAGGACTTCGCGCAGAAGGAACTGTTCAACAAGCTCGGCATCCCCACCTCCGCCTACTGGTGGCAGCGCGACCGCTCCGGCAACACCCTGGGCTACTCGCAGCTGTTCCTTCGCCCCCTGGAGTTCGGCCGCCTCGGTGAGCTGATGCTGCACAACGGCGTGTTCCAGGGCGAACGGATCATTGACAAGAGCTACATGAAGCAGCTCGTGGTGGGCTCGAAAGCCAACTGTGGCAACGGTTTCATGGTCTGGCTCAACCGCTGCAAGCCGGGCGAGACGCAGTTCGACGCGAACCTGTTCGCGCGCAAGCAGGTCGCCAACCCGGGACCGTGGATCTCCTCGGCGCCGTCGGACATGTACCTGAGCTTCGGCTACCACGGGCAGCACACGTTCGTGATCCCGAGCCTGGGCATGGTCGTCACCCGCACCGGTGAGATGGCACCGGACACCGTCCAGAACCTGCCCAACGACGCCGGGATGGGCGCCCAGTTCGGCGCCCCACTGGGCCAGGGCTACTTCAACTTCTTCCAGAAGCTGATGAACGGCGTCACCGACATGACCTCGGCGCAGAATGTGCTGATCAAGAACAAGAACGGCGCCTTCGACACCGAGTCGCCCCGCCTCAACGTGGACTGGGAGACCTTCGACCCGTCGACCAACGGCCCCGGTTCGTACCTGGCCGTCGGCTCATCGGCTCCGGTGGGGTGCACCGTTGCCGGGTGTCAGGGCGAGCCCAACGGCGGGGACGTCCGCTGGATGAGCGAGGCCCCGCGCACGTTCATGGGCGTTGCCCCGGCCCAAGCCGGGGCCGCTCGCATCGAGGTCCGCCCGAACGGCTGACGCAGCGTCAGACGACGGGGTCGTCGGTCTGGGAACCAGCACCGGACCGACGGCCTCCCGGGCCTCGCTGATGCTGTCCAGGATCATGCCGTCGACGTTCATCGCCAGCGCCTCGGGCACCGTCAGCGGCCAGCTCTCGACGGGGTAGACCTCGACCCCGCGGGCCTGGGCCGCCGTGACGAGCTCCGCCGTGACCGGGGTGTTGTACGGGATCAGCACCGGGTAATTCGCGGCCCAGCCCTGCTTCTGGTGGCTGCTGTTGAACAGCAGCCCCACCCGGGGGGCGCCCTGGGCGAGCAGCATGTCGAGCATCTGCCCCCACGGGCCGAAGATCGTCGCCCGCTCGGGGTTGTTGAGGCCGTATTCGTTGATCTCTTCCATGATCTTGGCGGCGATCGCCCGGTTCGGCTGGATCTTCACGTGAAGGAAGATCTTGCCGTCGTTCTCCCGGACCACGGCGAGCGCGTCGTCGAGGGTGGGCAGCAGGGCACCGTCGAAGGTCCGGCAGGTGCGCACGTACGCCCAGGTGTGGTCCTCGGTGTGGCCGTGGCAGTTGCTCGTGCTGGCACCCAGGTTCGTGTTGCTCATGACGACGATGTGGTTGTCCTTGGTCCGCACGATGTCGAACTCGATCCCGTCGGCGCCCGCCTCGAAGGCGGCGCGCATGGCCGGGAGCGTGTTGCGCGCGGCAGCCTTGACGGCGCCCTTGTGGCCGATCACCAGCGGGCGACGGCCCGACGGCGTGAGCAGGCCGGGGGCGGGCTGGGCCGGCGGCTGGACGGCCGGCTCCTGGACGACGACCGGCGGCGGGGCCGCGGCGGCGTCGGAGCGCTCACTCTGGAACGCGACGGCACCGGTGGCGGTGCCCATGACGACGGCGGCGGCGCTGAGGCCCACCACCACACGAAGACGACGCTGTCCGAGGCGCCGAGTGATCCACATGCGACTTGGACGAAGCCGTGAACGTCCACGCCTGAGACCTTCGGCCGGACCTTAATGGTTCGTTCAGCCACCGTTAACCCCGTGTTGTCGTCCGCACGCTCAGACGTCGGGTCGCGTGCACACCTGGTGGATGCCCAGGCGATGTCATCGACCCAGCCATCCAACAACAGCGTCGACACCTGATGTGTTGTTCCGTAGCATCAGATGCGTGAGGACGACCCTGGATCTGGACAGCTCGGTGCTGGAGCAGTTGCGCGCACGTCGGGAGCGCGAGGGGAAGTCCTTGGGTCAGCTTGCCTCCGAGTTGCTCGCCAAGGCCCTCGCCGATACGGAGGACGACGTCACGTCGGCCCCGTTCGCCTGGAGCAGTCGGCCGATGACGGCTCGCGTCGATCTCGAGGACCGCGACGCCCTCGCCGCCGTCGTCGACGCCGGCGAGTACCCGACAGACCGTTGAGGGCACCGTGAGCGTGACCATCGACCCCAATCTCCTGCTGTACGCCTCCGACACCTCGAGCCCACGTCACACCCGAGCCGCCCAACTGCTCGGCGAGCTCGCAACGGGGCCCGGCCTGGTCTACATCTTCTGGCCGGTGGCGATGGCGTACCTGCGGATCAGCACCCACCCAGCGGTGTTCTCCCAGCCGCTGGAACCCATCCTCGCCCGCGACAACCTCGCCGCTCTTCTAGGTCGACCGCACGTGCGAACCCCGGGCGAGGGCAAGGGGTTCTGGCCCGCGTTCGTCGAGACCGTGTCCGCGGATGTCATCCGAGGCAACCTCGTCACCGACGCTCACATCGCCGCGCTCATGCGTCAGCACGGCGTGAGTTCCATCTGGACTGCGGACCGCGACTTCCGCCGCTTCCCCGACATCACGGTGCTGGATCCCTACGCCACACAGTGAACCGCTCAGGTGTCAGGCTGCGTGCACACCTGGTGGATGCGTAGGGCGATGTCGGCCCGGACGCGATCCTCGTGGCGGGTGAGGTCCAGGCCGGTGAGGTCGTGGATCTGGTGCAGCCGGTAGCTGAGCGTCTTGGGGTGGATGCCCAGTCGCTCGGCGGCGTCGCGGTTGGAGCAGTCGTGCTGGAAGTAGGTCTCCAGGGTCGCCAGGAGTTCGCCGCTGCCGGAACGTCGGCGGTCGTACTCCAACAGCGGACCGATGAGGCGGTCGACGAAGCGCTGCATGTCCCCGGCCGGGGAGTCCGGGAGCAGGAAGCGCACGAGGCCCATGTCGTCGTAGGCGGTGACGCCGCTGGCGGGGATGCGTCGGCCGACGGACCCGGCGGTGCGGGCCTCGCCGTAGGCGCGGTGCAGATCGTGCACGGAGGCGCAGGGGCCGCTGATGCCCCAGTCGGTGACGACGTCGTCGAGCACGCGCCGCAGGGTGTCGTCGACGGCGGCGGCGAGCTCCCGGCACTGCGCCGGGTCGGCAGGCCCGATCAGCACGACCCAGTCCCCGCGGGCGATCGTCAACTCCGTGGCGAACTGGCGGCCGGCCAGCCGCAGCGCCCCACCGATGCGGGCCCGCAGGCGGTCGGAGTCCCCGATCGGGGAGGGCGGGGGCTCGTCGGCGCCGGCCGGGTCGAGGTGCGCTCCCGCGGGGTCGGTGTCCACGATGGAGGTCCGGCGCAGCGAGCCGTGCAGCACCCGGCAGGTCGATTCGAGGTTCACGTTGAGCCGACGCAGGCGGGTGGCCGCGGCACGGCGGCGTTGCGGCTCGCCGGTGAGCAGGTCCCAGATGACGTCGTCGAGCATCTCGTCGCGGGCCGCCGTCGCTGCCTCCTCCTCGAGGTGGTGCAGCCGCAAGGCCGTGGCGAGCTGACCGCAGGCCATCTCCAGGAAGGCACCGGCCTCGGACCGCGGCTGCTCGCTGAGCAGGACGATCGCGCCGGACAACCCGCGTTCGTGTTGGATGCGTTGGGTCCACCAGGTCGCCCGGTCCGCCCGCTGCTCCTCCTTGGGGACCGAGTCCTCCTCCGACCGCGCGGCGACGACCCGCAGCAGCCCGGGCAGGCCGGGCACGGCGCGATCGGCGGGGCGGATGACTTCCTCGCCCCCACCGACGGGGACGAGGACGACGACGGCGCCGGTCTCCTCAGCCGCGGCCTGGGCGAGGCTGCCCAGGCCGGCGTGCTGCAGCACGAGGTCGGACAGCCGGGTCTGCAGAGCGTTGGAACGTTGCAGGAGATCGACCTGGGTCTGCAGGGAGCGGCGCGCGGCGGCGAGTTCGTCGAGGGAATTCTGGCGGCTCTCGTGCAGCCGGGCGTTGGAGATGGCGACGACGGCGAGGCTCGCGAAGGCCTCCATGCGCTGCACGTCCCAGGCGCTGAAGTGAGACGTGCGCCGGCGCCACACCTCCAGGGCCCCGACGACGGTGGTCCCGTCGAGCAGCGGCACCGCGAGCGCGGACCGGACCGCCTCGAGCTCGGCCAGGCCGACGAAGTGGTTGCTGATTTCCTGCGCGCCGACGTAGTCGTCGACCTTGATCGGCCCGCCGGTCTGCCACACCCGCCCGGCGATGCCCTGCCCAGGCTTGATCTTGGTGCGTGGCAGCTCGACCATCCGGTTGCCGGAGACGCTGCCCATCACCAGTTCGTCGCCCTCGACGAGCCACACCCCGGCCATGTCGGCCTCGAGCAGTTGCAGCAGCCGGTTGTTGATCGTGAGCAGAACCTGGTCGGGTTCGTGGACGGAGAGGATCGCGCGGGCGACGTCCTGCAGCGCGCGCAGCTCGGCGTCCCGGTCGCCTCCCTCGGGCACGGATCGGCCCAGGGGCGACGTCTTCGTCATGTCGCAGTTATAGCCCGGCGGGAGCGCAACGTCCACGGCTGCGACCTGCACGGACGCCCTGACGCTGTCCAGCCGGATAGTTGTGCGCCGGATCGGCTGTCCCGGCGGCCCCTTGTCCGGCCACCCCGGCGTTCGTAGCGTCCGCACGACACTCGCCGACGAGGGGCACCGACAATGACGTCGAATCAGGTGATCGGTCGCGGCACCAACGTGATCGTCGCGAAGCCCCGCGAAGGCACCGTGCGCTACATGCGCACCCCCAAGGACGTGATCGCCCTGCTCAAGGGCGGCGACGTCTCCGACACCGTGCTGCTGGCTCGCGCCGGGACGGTGACGTTCCTCGGGCCGCTGCTGCCGCGCAAGCCCGTCGGCATCCTCACGATGGAGGGCATGCCCCAGTCCCACCTGGGCATCCTGTCCCGCGAGTTCGGCCTGCCGGCGATCATGACCGTCCTGCTCGAGGACGCCCCGATCGAACGCCTCGGCTCCAACGGCGTCCCGACCAAGGAGTACCTCGACCTGCTCGCGCAGACCCTCGACGGCAAGCGCGTGATCCTCGACTGCACCGACTCCCTCGAAGGCATCGTCCGGAGCGCGTCATGAGTGCCGACAAGGAATACCTCAAGCGTTACGACCCTGCCGACGAGGGCCTGCGCTTCATGCCCGGCGTCGAACTGAACCTCTCGGGCCTACCGCCGGTGCCCGACGGGACCCTGGGTGATCGGACCCTTCGCGAAGCCCTGCGCACGCACCTGTTCAAGGGCCCGATCACCCGGGACGACGTCGTCAACCCGACGTTCACCGCGGACGAGATCAACGACGTCATCCAATACTTCCCGTGGAACTTCTGGGACCAGCTGGTGCTCCGCGCCCAGGAGGGCGTCTCGGGTCTGATCCCCCGTCAGGAATATGAGCTGATGTCGTTCGTCAACGCGTGGAACCGGTGGCCCGGGTTCATGCGCGCGATGATCGAGAAGGCCGGTGGCCTCGACGGGATCGTCGACCTGGCCGCCCGCAACCGCGAACCCGGCTCGAAGATCAACATGTTGCACTGCTGGAGCATGGGCATCGTGACCCTGCTCGGGCGCGCGGCGTACCTGATCCTCGAGGACATCGAACCCGGCGAACTGTCCGGCGACCTCAACGACGCAATGAAGTTCTGGCAGGCGGCGTCGTTCGGTTACCGCGGCGACGGATACGTGCTCGGCTCGCAGACCAACTACCTGCAGCGCACCCTGGACGACCCGTGGCCGCAGCGCTTCGAGGACTCCCTCAAGTCCGGTGACGACGAGTGGATGGCCCGGTACAAGGGCTTCATGGCCGAGGCGGAACTGCTCGCCTTCTACATCCACTTCGACTGCCGGCTCGGGATGATGGACATGGGTCCGTGGATCCTGCCCAACGGCAACCCGATGATCGTGCGCAACGCCTTCGTCAAGGAGGACATCTACCCCTGGTCCGCCGCGTGCGACGACCTGCCGTACTGCATGATCTTCGGCCTGGAGATCGACGCCGACAAGGCGGGACTCGAGGAACTGCGCTGCATCGACATCGGCACCCTCATGACCAAACCTTATGACTATGTGTCAGCTATCGCCCGCGGCTCGGTCTGGGTCCGCGACGAGTGGGACTCCGAAGTCCGCGAGGTCGACCTCGACGAAGCCATCGCGCAGTGGGGGCCGACGATCCAGGACGCCACCCTCACGATCTACGAGACGTTCGCGCGGACCCCGCGTCGGCACCTGATCGAGCAGGGCGCGTTCGTCTACTACCTCGGCATGATCTACCCCTTCATGCGGGCCCTCGGCATGTACGAGGAGTTCGACGAGGAGTGGCGTGTCTGGGACTTCGACCGCAAGGCCGGCGACGTCTACTACAAGCTCGACGTCGACGAGTTCGCCCGGGTCACCGTGCCCACCAAGCTGTTCGACCCCAAGGACAGCGCGTTCGCGCTGGTCCCACCGGACACCAAGTTCGAGGAGAGGACCACTCCGTGATCACGGCGGAAGACGCGTCGCTGCACAAGCCCGACCCGGATCAGCCCATGTGGGCCGAGACGAACTTCTTCGGCTTCCACTCGCCGGAGGAGGAACTCAACGGGCACATCTACGTGCTGCTTCGCCCGAACCAGGGTGTGTGTCTGACGACCGTCGCGCTGAACTCCAAGAAAGCGCTCGCGTACTGGGACGCGGAGTACTACGACAGCAGCGTGCACGTGCCGATGGGCGCGAACTTCGATCTGCAGAACTACTCGCTGTCCAGCGGTGTCTCGGTGCGGTGCCTCGAGCCGACGATGAAGTACGAGGTGAACTACGACGACGGCAACGGCGTCGAGGTGCATTTCCAGTACGACGCCCTGCACCCCGGGTACGACATCCACGACCCGGAGATGGACCCGATGGTCGCGGCTGCCGCCGAGGGTTCGGACTACGCGTGGGGCACCGCCTACAACGGTCACTACGACCAGACCGGCGTCTGCGAGGGCGAGATCCTGCTGCGCGGTCGCACGATCCCGTTCCGGTGCGTCGCGACCCGCGACCACTCCTGGGGCCCGCGCCCCGAACGGCACCCGACGACGCTGTCGTGGTTGAACGCCGCCTTCACCTCCGGGGCCGGGATCGCCGAGGGCGACGTCGACCTCGCGGTGCATGCGATGTGCGACTTCGACGATTCCTCAGGTGCGGCGGACATCCGTTTCACCCACGGGTACGCCGTCGAGAAGGGCGAGTGGATCGGCCTGGCCGGCGGCCGAGCGAAGACGCGCCGTAGCAAGTACCAGCCCGAGCAGATCGAGCTGGAACTCTCCGACGGCAAGGGCCGCGAGTGGTCCCTGCGCGGCGAGTGCCTCACCGCGTTCCCGTGGCCGGCGTGGCCGAACGTCGTCGGCTTCAACTCCCTGGTCCGCTGGGACTGGGACGGCCGCCAGGGTCTCGGCGAGGCCTACGATTTCTACGGTCTGCAGCAGCTCAACCAGCTCTCGGAGAGCCCCCACTACCGCTAGTTCCGGCGCGCAACACCGCCGCGGCCACCGACTTGTCCCGGGTCGGTGGCCGCGCTGGTTTTCGCTTAGAAGCTGACGTCCTGCGTGGTCACGGTGCCCGCCTTGCGCCCCGGGGCGTTGCTGAAGCCCCAGTACAGGTTGGTGTGGGCGACGACGAGCTCCGGTGCCGGGGCGCCCCATTCGCTGAGGTCCTCGGTGGTGTGGGCGTCCTCGACGAGAGTGGCGTCGTAGCCGCGCACGATGGCGCCGTGCAGGGTCGAGCGGATGCACGCGTCGCTCTGCGCCCCGGCGACTACGAGCCGCCCCACCTTGCGTTGCGCGAGCACGTCCTCGAGGTCGGTGTCCTCGAACGAGTCGCCCCACTTCTTGTGCACGACCGGCTCGCCCTCGGCCTGCGGGAGCTCGGGCACGTACTGCCACTTCTCGCTGCCCTGCGGCATGTCGTCCGCGCTGTGCTGCACCCACACCACGGGCACGTCCTCGGCGCGCGCCCGCTCGACGAGGCTCGCGATGTTCGCCACGACCGCGTCGCGGTTCCACGCGCCGGTGACGACGCCGTTCTGGACATCGACGACGAGCAGGGCGGTGTTCGGACGGTCGGGCAAGGTGGTCATGTCGCTCCTCCGGGCTGGGTGCTCGGGCCCACCGTAAGCAACGACCCTGACAGCTCCGCCCGGTCAGCTCGACGGCGGTTCCAGCCTGGCTTCGCCCTCGGTCAACAGTGTCCGCGCGGCGAGCGCATGGACCTTGTCCGCCAGCGGGAAGGTGTGCTCGCCGGCGTGCACCACCACGACCCGATCGAGCGCGAGATCTGCCAGCGCATTGCGGATCGACGGCGTAACTTTCGGCTGGTCGGTGCGCTTTATCTCGATCCCGACCCGAGCCCCACCCACCTCCACCAACAGGTCCAACTCGGCACCCTGGTGGGTGCCCCAGAACCACGGATTGCGCACATCCATGCGAAGGATCTGATCGAGCACGAATCCTTCCCAGCTGGCACCGACCTTGGGGTGCCCGAGCAGTCCGTCGCGGTCCTCGATCCCCAGCAGCCGATGCAGCAGACCGCTGTCGCGGATGTAGACCTTCGGTGAACGAATCTGACGCTTCGACAGATTCGCGAACCACGGCTGCAGCTGGCGGATCACCAGGGCGTCGGTGAGCGCATCGAGGTAGCTACGGACCGTGGGCTGAGAGACGCCCAGGGCCCGCGCGAGCTCGGCGCCATTCCAGGTCTGGGCGTGGAAGTGCGCGAGCATCGTCCAAAACCGGCGCATGGTCGTTGCGGGAATGCGGAACCCAAGATTTCCGAGGTCCCGCTCCAGGAAAGTGCTGATGTAGTCATCCCGCCACGCGCTGGAGACCGAATCGTCCGGGGCAAGGACTGCGGGCGGGAGGCCGCCGCGAACCCAGAGGGTGTCCATCTCGGTTGCACCCAGATCCGCCACTCGGAAGCCGCCGATCTCGACGAGCGCCACCCGTCCCGCCAACGACTCGGACGCCAGTCCGACCAGGTCCGGTGACGCACTTCCCAGGACGAGGAATCGCCCCGGGGTGCGGTCCTCATCGGCCAGCACTCGCAGGATGGGGAAAAGGTCTTTCCGGCGCTGCGCCTCGTCGATGATCACGGTGCCGCTCAGCGGCGGGAGGCTCAGGGTGGGCTCGCCCAGACGTGCCACGTCGCGTGGGTCTTCCAGATCGAAGATGTTCACCGGGGGCGCCGCGACGACGGACCGCGCCAGCGTGGACTTGCCCGCTTGCCGAGGTCCCGTGAGCAGAACGACCGGAGCTCGCGCCAACGCGTGGCGCAGGCGCGCCTCCTCTCCCGCACGACCCAACATTCGTGCATCGTACCACGCAATTCTAAAGCTTCACCTTAGGATTACATGGTCATACGTCACGATCGGCGGTCCGCTTCCGTACCGAGTCGATGGCGAAAGCCCAGTTGCGGACGCTGCTGGGATTCCGTTGCAGGCCGTGGTGCAACTCGTCCAGGTCGAGGTTGGCCAGACCGCCGACGGAACGGACCGCCCATTCGCACCGTCCGGCGAGGTCTCGCAGGCACCCGAGCACACTGCGGTCGGCGGTCTTGGCGAGGCGCACCGGACCGCCACCGGGCACGCCGAAGGTGTCGATCGGGAGCCCTTCGCGAGCCAGTGCGGCATGCAGCGCGGGGATCAGCAGGGCGTCGATCGGGCGCAGGTCGGCGGCGAGGACGTCAGGGATGAAGACGGTGAACAACGTCTGGGCGTGGGTGACCAACAGGCACTTGCGACCCTCGATGTAGATGACGTTGCCGTACCAGTCCTCCGGCGAGGGCGGAGCCTCGACCAGGTCCTTCGGAGCGGTCCCCAGCACCTTCAGCAGTTTGCCGGTGCAGCGCAGCAGAAGGCCGGATGACGCCACGTCAGAATTGGGGACGAGTTGCAGCGTGCCGCCGACGGCCCGTGCCGTCGGCTTTGCGGTCCGGGTGGGCAGTGGGTTGCGCCACGCCAACCGGGCCAGCGCCTTGTCGACCTTGGTCGCGCTGAACTCGTCCGGATGGAACCCGCCGGCCCAATGGACGGCCATCGCGTGGTCCGGGTGGTCCGGGAAGCGCAGGATCCGGAGAAAGTTGTCGTAGCCGTGCGTGCCGCCGACGTCCTCGGGTGGGCAGGCCTGCTCGCCGCCGAGGCAACGCGGATACCGCACCTCGGCCTCGGCGACCAGGATCGATTCCACTATCAGGTCGTGCTGCCAGTAGTCGCCGAGGTCGTAGACGTAGCGGATGCGCGCGCCCATCGTCGCGACCTCGCCGACGGTGATGCCCGTCTCGTCGGTGGCGAGGTCCTCGTCACCCCACTCGTCGTCCGGCACACCGATTTTCAAGTCGTCGGTCTCGAACTCGTGCAGGTGGCAGTTCTGCCAGCCGAGCACTGCCTGCAGCACCTCGTGCAGCTCGGCCATCGTCGCCGCGGCGGGGATCTGAATCCGCCGCCAGACCGCAGGCTCGACCTCGAGCAACTGCACCTTCAGCTGAACGATCGCCGCTCCGGTGGCGAGGACTCGACGGGCCATGGGCGACAGCCTGCCAGGTGCCACGCCGAGTCCTGGCGTCCGCCGAACCGAGCGCTATAGCGCACGTTTGAACGGAACGCCACGGACCCCGACAAGCCACAGCGCCTTACGGAGCCCCGAACAGCTGCAGTTCCAGTCCGACGCCGTCGAGGTAGCAGTCCTTGCGCCGGACGAGGCCGTCCTCGCAGGAGATGACGTCGACGCCGCGGAAGCGGACGGGCTTCCCCGACGGGGCGGCGGTGCGGGCGCCGATGAGCCACGGCTCGGCCAAGGTGGCGGAGAGGTACCACTCATGGGTGAACAGGCCCGGGCGGACCTCGAGGCGGATGGTCTCGAAGCGCAGGTCCGGCATGATCGCGAAGAACGCGCCGAACTGCTGGCGGATCGCGTGGTGGCTGTCGGCCTCCGGGTACGGCTCGACGTGCAGGTGGAAGGCGGACACCGGCGCGTGCATGGCGAGGATCGCGTCGAGGTCGTGGTCGTTCCAGGCCTGGGAGTACCGCTCGGCGAGGGCCGCGGTGGTCTCGAGGTCGACGGTGCTCTGTGTGGTCGTCATGGGATCACCCTCGACCCGCGAGGCGGCCGGGCGCGATTACGTCGGGGGTAATAGGGCGGCGATCTGGTCACCCTCGGTGCGGCAGATGGTCCAGCCGTCGAGCAACTGCGCCCCGAGCGAGGTGTAGAGCCCGATGGCCGGTGCGTTCCAGTCCAGCACCGACCACTCCAGGCGGCCGCACCCGCGAGCGGACGCGACCTCAGCCACCGCCCCCAGCAGCGCCCGCCCCACCCCGCGCCCACGCAGGGGAGGTGAGACGAACAGGTCCTCCAACCACAGCCCCCGCCGGGTGAGGAAGGAGGAGTACGTGGCGAAGAACAAGGCGAACCCGGCCGGGACGTCGTCGACCTCCGCGATCAGGACCTCCGCCGCGGGGGCGGCGCCGAACAGGTCCTCGCGCAGGGAGTCGGCGTCGGCGTGGCACTGGTCGGTGAGGCGTTCGTACTCGGCCAGGTCGCGGATGAACTGGACGATCGTCAAGAGATCGGCGGGTACCGCCGGGCGGATCGTCACCACATCGCAGGCCATGGCGGCATGCTGCCACCGCCCTACGGGAGTCCCACCGGGGGGACATTGGTCACTCACGCTCCGATCCGTGGACGCGGTATGCGCACAGGCATAGTGTCGATACCTACGCGTACGGCGACCACGAGGGAGTGGCCGGATGAAGGTTCGCGAAGCCCGGAGCACAGTCGCGCGCGGGGCCTTCAAGGTCCTGCTCGGCACGCTGGGACTGGCGTTCAGCCAGGCGACCCGCGTGATGCCCCGCCTGCGCCAGCAGATCGCCGAGGACCAGGTGATCGAGATCCGGGCCGAGGACGGGGTCGCGCACCACTACGTCTTCACCTACCCCGCGCGGAAGATCCGTTCCAAGTCCGGGCGCCCGCCGGGTGAGTCGACGTTGTCGTTGTGCTTCGAGAGCTCGGGCCTGGGTTTCATCACGCTGATCAATCCGAAGGCGATCGGGAAGATCAACCGCCTGCTGCTCGCACGACGCGCCACCTACACCGGCAACGCCGGGTTGGTCCCGTGGTTCTGGGGCCTGACCCGCATGGTCCTGCCCTACGGGCGGCAGAAGCGGATGAAGGAAGTCCTGCACGGTGCGCTGATCGCGCCGAACCCGCAGAGCAAGGTCGCCGACCGCATCACCCGCGAACCGGTGGCCGAGGCGTTGGACCCGAACTGGACCGACGCCGTGACGGCCAATCAGAAGATGCCGATGGTCCGCGCGTGCGCGGGTGACAAGATCGCGATGTGGTAGCCCGATGACGATCACGCAGCAGCCCACGACCACCCACCCGGTACTCGACGACCGGGCTCGCGGCTGGTTGAACTTCATCTGGGAGAAGTCCACCACCCCCGACGACTGGTCCAGTTCCGGCGAACCGCTGCCGTGGTGGGACCAGTCCAGCACTCCGCCGATGTGCTCGTTGGCACGCTTCGACCTGCACGAGACCGGCTACGTCCTGCCGGTGATGTGCGACCTCACCCCGGCCTGGCGCGAGGTCTACACCCGCATCGCCGACGAACTCGTCGGCCGGTACACGACGTTCTGGTCCGCGATCGACTGGCTGTCGATGATCGGCCACGACCCGGGCGCGGACAAGTATCCGTCGATGTGGCACGCCTACATGCCGGAGTACCTGCGCGGTCAGTACGAGTCCCCCGGCTGGACCGGCAACGGCCTGTCGCCCTGGGGCCTGCAGCCGGACCCGATCGGCGCCGACGGCAACAACTTCTTCCGCGGGTTCTTCAATCTGCTGCTCTGCTTCTACGAATACGTCTCCGGTGACGACAAGTGGGCCTCCCCGTTCAAGGTGACGGGGTATCAGGACCGCATCTTCCACTGGGACCACCACTCCATCGTCAACTTCATGGTCGACCAGTGGGCCGAGCGCCCCGCGGGCGTGCACTGCGAGAACACCAAGATCTGGCCGTTCTGCGTCTCCGGCGCCGGACTGGGTCTGCAGCTCTACGACAAGATGCACGGCACCGGCCACAACCACCTGTTCGGCAACTGGGCCGAGTACGCCCGCAAGCACTACATGAAGGTGAACAAGAAGGGCGAGCTCGACTGGTTCACCCTGTTCTACGACCCGTTGCAGAAGTCCAACTTCGTCCTGCGCGACGACCTGTCCGCGTTGTCGGCGTTGTGCATCACCCCCTACGTCCTGCCGCAGGACAAGGAACTCGGCGAGGAGCTCTACCGCTCCTCGGTGCGCCTGCTCGGCTGGGACGATCCGAACAAGCCGCTGCTGCAGTTGCACCCCGACCCGCGGTGGTTGCTGGTCGCGTTGGTCATCGCCCGCGAGGTCGGCGACCACGAGACCGCCGACCGCCTGCGTGCCGAGGCCGAGCGCAGCTTCGAGCCGCGGTTCTTCGGCAAGGACAACGACCAGTTCGGGTGGTTCTTCGGCAACGGCGAACCGTGGCCGCGCGGACAGCTCGCGAGCCTGATGATGCTCAGCGAACTCGGCGAGCCGGGCGCGTGGGCACGGGTGTTCAACGAGCCCAACCTGACGAAGTTCGACGAGCCCACAGTCGTCGGCGTCGACTTCCCGCGGATGGGCATCTCCACCGCATGGAACGACAAGACGACCGGCACCCTGCACATCGGGACCTACGCGGCCTCCTCCGGCGCGGCCGGTGCGGCGACGACGTTCCGGGTGACGCAGCTGCCGAACCCGTCGGAGGTCCGGATCACCTGCGACGGTCAGGACTTCACCGACTGGCGTACGGGCGACGCGGGCGAGATCGAGATCTCCACCGACATCGCCGCGCACGCGTTCGTGGTGCACACCGGCTACCTCGGTGGAGCGGCACCGCGGATCCGCGGCGTCGCGTCCGGGGTCACCGCGACCACGACCTACCAGGCCGACAGCGGCTGCAAGGCGTCCTGCTGCTGAGCCCGGGCGATCAGTCGTCGAGCGGACGCGCCACCCGCGCGAGCATGGCCTTCGGGAAGCCGGTGCGGTCGGCGACCTTGTCGACGCTGTAGCCCTGCTTGAGCAGGTCGATCGCCTCGTCCCAGCTCATGCCCTTGGGCTTCTCGTCCTTGACGTTGCGCGTCTCGACGGGCGCGGTCTTCTTGACGCCTCGCGGCATGCGGGTCCTCGTCCTCGGTACGGGCCCTCGCCCGACGGCATGGTCCAGCCTAACCGGGGCGTGCGCCTCAACCGCTGACGAACCTCAGTTGTTGTTGCCGGGCTGCAACAGATCGATGATGAGGTCGAGCCTGTCGTGGGTGACGCCGAACGCCCGACTGTGCTCAGCGTGAAGTGCTGTGTGCATGGTCAGAATCGCCGAGTGCTCCGCCAGCGTCGCCGTGTGCCTGGCGAAGGTCTGCGTGTGCTCGCCCTGAGTGATCGCCAAGGATCGCACCAGGTGGTGGGTGGCCCTGATCGCAGCTCCATGGTCGGCGACGTCGCGGTCCACCGACGCACGGAGCCCCGCTTCCATGTCCAGGCGCGCCTCCACCGCGGCGATCCGAGCGGCAAGTTCCTCGTTGCTGGGCACCGTCACGATTCCTCCGTTGCAAGACCCGTTCAGTGTCGCCGAAAGTTCGCTCCCGGCCCAGCCCTCGGGCGCGTTCGCCCTGGCATTCCCGCAACGTATGTCGAGGCACCGACAGAACCCCGTCGCTCCGCTCAGTACTGACCGCAGCAACCCGCCGACGGGTGGCTTGTCCCGGTTTCCAAGCCGCCACGGTCAGTACTGAGCGACCGAGGGACCTCATTTCGCCTGCTGCGTAGGGCTATTCGGCGCTGAGGATGATCAGGTCACCCTCGGTGCACTTCTTCCGCAGCTCGATCAACGGCGCGTAGGACTCCGAGTGGTACCAGGCCATGGCGGTGTCCATGTTCGCGAACTCGAACGCGACGGTCCGCGAGCGGAAGTCCTCCCCCTCCAGGCCCACCGTCGTGCCCCCGACGGCCAGCATCTGCCCGCCGAACTCGTCGATGGTGGCGAGGGTGGGCGGGATGTACTGCTCCACGAATGCCTGCGGATCGAGGATGTCCATCGTCGCGATCACGAACGCGCCGCCGAGGCTGGCGGTCAGTCCGTCCATGGCCACGATCGAGGTCGTCGCGACCTCGTGCCGCACCGCCGCCACCTCCTCGTAGGCCGGGTCGGCGTACCAGGAGATCGCCTCCGCGATGCCCGGGAACTCCATGATCATGTTCCGGGCCCGCAGTCCCCCGCCCTCCGGCGCGTGCTGCTGCGAACCCGCGGCCACGATCCGCCCGCCGTGCTCCCCCACCGTCCGCGCCGCGGTGGGCACGTACTCGGCCATCAGCCGCCGGCCGTCGTGCACGTCGGAGGTCATGATCGCGTAGGCAGTCATCGCACTCGTCCTGTCCGGGTCGGAGGTCGTCGGGCGTCGACGCTCTCCACGAGAACATCATCCCGGGCCGACTTTTGACCAACGCGAGCGACCGCAGTCAGCTCTTCGGGGTGGCGGTCTTTCCGCGGTCGGCGAGGAGCATGCCGACGACGGCGATGAGGACGAAGATGATCAGTCGCGCCCACCAGGGCCCGGGGACCCATTCCGCGCGGTCGTGGTCGAGGCCGACACGGATGGCGCCCTGTGCACCGAAGGCGAGCAGGACCAGACCGCCGACCAGCATCAGAACCAGCACGGCGCCGACCCTAACGGGCGGCATGTCAGGGTGGAGGCGCACCGGCGTCGCAACGAACGGGGATCGGCATGGACATGATCGAGGCCGTCGACTACACCGACCCGTTCTGCTCCTGGGCGTGGGGGACCGAACCGAAGTACCGCCGGTTGCAGTGGCAGTACGGCGAGCACCTGCGGTGGCGGCGGGTGGTCACCGTCATCTGGTCGCCGGGGTGGCACCGGATGTGGAGCGAGGACGAGGACACCTCGCCGTTGTGCCCGAAGCTGTCGGCGTATTTCGGGCAGACCACCGAGGTCACCGGGATGCCGTACCCGGATCCGATCGACCACTTGCAGCCCTCCAGTGAGGAGCCGAGCCGGCTCATCAAGGCGGCGGAGAACCAGGGCGACGAGGTCGTCGACCGGGTCGTGCGTCGCCTGCGGGAGAGCCTGTTCGTGTGGGGTCGCCCGGCGGACACGATCGAGCGCGGCCTGGTGGCCCTGGCCGGGGTGCCGGGCCTGGACCTGGACCGATTGGCGGCCGACGTCGCCGACCCCGCCACGGAGAAGGCGTACCAGGCGGACTGGGAGGAAGCCCGCAACCCCAACGAGTACGTCCTGAACCTGGAGGACAAGCGCCCCGGACGCGGCGCGGCCCAGCCGCACGGGGACCGCATGCGCTACGGCCTGCCGGCGTTGGTGCTCACCGGCCCGGCCGGGACGACGACCGTCGCCGGGTGGCGCGACTGGGCGGACTGGGAGAGCGCACTGGAGACCGTCGCGCCGGGGATCGTCGCGAAGGCCCGGCCGTTGCCGACGCCGGAGGAGGCCTTCGCGACGTGGCCGCTGCTGGCGCGGGCGGAGCTGGAAGTGCTGTGCGGGGCGGACTTCCAGGTGCCCGACGACGTCGAGACGCACGAGTGGGCCGGCGGGCAGGTCTGGCTGTCGACGAACGACTGAAGGCCGGGAACGCTTATAAAACGCTAGTATGAACTTCTACTAACGTTTTAACCACGGAGATGTCGTGAAGCGGCAGCGGACGTACCTTCCCGTCACCACCCTGGCGGTGCAGACTCTCGGGTCCCAGATCGCCGCTGCGCGCCGTGAACTCGGCTGGACCGCCGCCGACCTGGCCGGCCGACTCGGCGTGACCGCCCAGCTCGTCACCCGGATCGAGAAGGGTGCCCCGAGCACCGCGATCGGGACCGTGCTGGAGGCGGCCGCCATCTGCGGGGTGCCCCTGTTCGGGGTCGATCCCACCGACCTCGCCCGGGTCCGGGACGTCGCCGAGCGCGAACGACACCGGGTGGCCCTGCTGCCCTCCCGTGCGCGCCGTAAGCCGGTCGTGGTCGACGATGAGTTCTAGGAGCCGCGACGACGCGGGGCGCGAGCGCGTGTTCGTCTGGGTGTGGCTGCCCGGCGCCACCGAACCGGTGATCGCCGGCTCCCTCACCCGCACGGACAACCTGTTGGGTGGGGAGCCGGTCCTCGTCTACACCTACGCGCGCAGCTACCAGGCCCGCCCCGGTGCCATCGCGCTGTTCCCCCCGGAATTGCCGCTACAGCGAGGAACTCACGACCCGTCAGTTTCGACGGGCACCCGTATGCCGCTGGCACTGCACGGCTGCCTGCGCGACGCCGCCCCCGACGCGTGGGGGCGCCGCGTCCTCAACCTCCGGCTGGCGGGCGCCCCGGGGGCCGAGCTGTCCGAGCTGACCTACCTCGCGGAGTCCGGGAGCGACCGGATCGGGGCGCTGGACTTCCAGGACTCCCCCACCGAGTACCGCCACCGCGGTGAACCCGCCACGCTCGAGCAGCTCATGCGTGCGGCCGAACTGGTCGAGGCCGGTCAGCGCATTCCCGACGAGCTCGTCGCGGCAGCCGGTCACGGCACGTCGATCGGGGGTGCCCGCCCCAAGGCGGTGCTCGTCGACGGCGATCGTCGTCTGGTCGCGAAGTTCTCCTCGACGACAGACACCCGCCCGGTGGTTCAGGCCGAGGCCGCGGCCAGCATGCTCGCCGCCCGGGTCGGATTGTCCGTTCCCGCCGCCGAGGTCGTCGAGGTCGCCGGCCGTGCGGTTCTGCTCCTGGAGCGCTTCGACCGCGGCCCCGGCGGTACCCGCCGACTGGTGCTGTCCGCATTGACTCTGCTCGGTCAGAGCGAGATGGCCTCGCGCCACAGCAGCTACGCCGACCTGGCCGACACCATCCGGACCGGCCCGTGGGCCGACGTCCCGGCAACCCTGCGCGAGCTGTTCTCCCGCCTCGTGTTCAACGTGTGCATCGGCAACACCGACGATCATCTGCGCAACCACGCTGCGTTCTGGGACGGGACGACCCTGGCGTTCACCCCTGCCTACGACCTGTCCCCGCAGCCGCGATCCACGACCGTGGCCACGCACGCGATCGCGCTGACCAGGTCCGGGGGACGGCACAGCCAGTTGCGGATCTGCCGGGAGGCGGCGCGGGACTTCCACCTCGACCCCGCCACCGCGGACGCCATCATCGAGCACACCGTCGCGACGATCCGGCGCGACTGGTCCGACGTGTGCGAGGCGGCCAGGCTCACCTCGGTGCAGGCCGCCTCGCTCATGGGCCGCGAGATCCTGAACCCGTACATTTTCTACGACCAGCCCTGACGCGGCGTCGCTTCGTGCGACATCCCAGGGTCGGTGCAGCGTGTCCATGCCGGAGTGCCTTACGTACCGGCGGGCGCGACCGTACGATTTCTCGTCATGACGCGCGTCGAGCACCCTGGCGCTGCGCTCGAGTGCGAGCGGAGGGCCCTGTGAACACGGAGCCGGGGATTCAGCTGGAGGAGACGGTCCGTTTCGAGGCGCCCGTCGACGTCACGCTCTCGTCCGACGAAGCCCTCCTCGACATCGCCGCCGACCTCGCCGTGTGCCGGTTGCGCGACGGTTCGGCCGTGTTCTCCCTGACCAGCGACCGCACGCCGCGCTTCGCCTTCGCTCTGAACGAGGAACAGATCGCGGCCCTGCTGGCCGTGCTCGCCTACCGCGACGAGATCTGACTCCACCGGCCCCGCATCGCCCCGGCCGACCCCTGAGAGGGCGTCAGTTCGCATACGACCTCACGCGCGGCGGCGGATGTCCCACGGTTCGCACGATCGTCGCGTCGTCGGATGCGGCAGGCGACCTATTCGCCGTCGGGACGATTCGTCGCGATTCCCAGGACCGTCCCGTGACGGTGCGCCGCTCGACACCCACGCACGACCGCGGCCCGGTGCCGCCGCCCTCCGGAGGCTTGCACTATGCAGCGAATAGCTGCATAGTGCTGCGATGGCGTCCATCACCGTCCGCGACGTGCCCGACGAGACACGGGACGAACTCGCGGCGCGCGCGGCCCGCAGCGGTCGGTCGCTGCAGGAGTACGTGCGACTGCAATTGATTGACCTCACTCGGAGGCCCGATCCCGAGACGTTGCTCGACCGGGTGCGCGAACGCAAACGCCGCACCGGTAGCCGGCTGTCCGTCGAGACGATCCTGGCCGATCGGGATGCGGACCGGCGATGACCCTGGTCGTCGACGCGTCCTTCGTGGTCGCGGCGCTCGTCGACGGCGGACCGGTGGGCAGTTGGGCCGACGAGATGCTCGCGCGCGAGGATCTCGCGGCGCCACACCTCATGCCGGTCGAGGTCGCGACCATCCTGCGGCGGCGAGAGGCAGCCGGGGACATCTCGTCCGACGTCGCGGCGATGGCGCACGGGGATCTCCTGGATCTGACGGTGGTCGCCTACCCGTATGAGCCTTTCGCTGCGCGCGCATGGGAGCTGCGAGCGAACGTCACGGCCTATGACGCCTGGTACGTCGCGGTGGCCGAGTCGCTCGGCGCCGATCTCGCAACACTGGACCGACGCCTGTCCCGGGCACCGGGAGTGCACTGCGAGTTCGTGCTACCGCCGGAGGACCGCGATCCGCCTGGCGACCAGATCGTCTGAGGCCGGGTGCACGCGCCGGTTCAGTCCTCCGCGACGAAGACGCAGAACGGGTGCCCGTCCGGGTCCGCGAAGGCGTGCAGCGGTTCGTCGGGGTCGTCGGCGCGGTCGAGCAGGTGGGTTCCCCCGAGTTCGAGCACCCGGTCGCGGATGGTGGCGAGCTGCGCGGCGGTGCGCACGGACAGGTCCAGGTGCAGCTGTTGCGGTACCCCGGTTGCGGGCCAGGTGGCGCGCGGCAGCGCGTCGACCTGTTGGAAGGCCAGGCGCGGGGTGCCGTCGGGGTCGTGGAGGTTCAGCCAGTCCCGACCGGCCGGGTCGGGCATACCCTGCGTCGGGGGCTCGTGGCCGGACCGGTAGACCAGGCCCAGCAGCGCGCGCCAGAATTCGGCGGCGGCGCGCGCGTCGGTGCTGTCCAGCACGATCTGGCGCAGCCGCGGGGTGACCGGGTGGCGGTTGCTCGCCTGCGCCGCCGCGGTTTCCAGATCGGCCAGCGCCGCGGCTGCGGCGTCGTCGGTGATCAGTTCGTGGTCGCGCAGGTACCCGATGGCACGCGAGCGCGCGCGCAGGTCCCGGAAGGCGAACCAGTCCAGGAGCAGGGTGGGGAAATCGCCGAGGGTGTCCTTGAAGCGGCGGAACGCACCGCGCCCGACTATGGCGCGGGCGAGCAGGTCCGCGGCGCGGGCGTCGGGGACCTGCGCGATGAAGTCCTCCATGTCGCGATAGCCGACGTGCGACGGGAACGGGTCGATGGCCCGGGCGTCCTCCCGCGAGTCCGGGTCGAGCGACGGTTCGTCGTCGAAGAGTTCGGAGTGGCTGAACACCTCGCCGGTCCGGGCATCGATGTACCAGGCGGTCATCTCGTCGTGGTCGTCGAGGGCCATGAGAAGCCAGTCCATCTCGATCCGGTTGAACTCGAGCACGTCGCTGCCTCCTTCGTCGACGTCATCCCGGTGGACGTATTGAACCCGCGCCTGAGGGAAGTCGCACCACGTGGCCCCTCGCACCGAACCTCTGGCGGACTACCAGCGCAAACGCGACTTCGACCGCACCCCTGAACCGTCCGGCGGCACCGCGACGGAGGGAACGCGGCGGTTCGTCGTGCAGCGGCACCGGGCGAGTCGGTTGCACTACGACCTGCGCTTCGAGATCGACGGTGTCCTGGTCAGTTGGGCCGTGCCCAAGGGCCCGACGTTGGACCCGACGACGCGGCGCATGGCCGTGCACGTCGAGGACCATCCGATCGACTACATGCACTTCGAGGGTGTGATCCCGGCCGGGCAGTACGGCGGTGGGGACGTCATCGTGTGGGACACCGGGACCTGGGAGCCGCACGGCACCGACGACCCCGGCGCCGCGGTGCGCGACGGGGAACTGCACGCCGACCTGCACGGGGAGAAGCTGCGCGGACGGTTCGTGCTGGTCCGCCGCGACGACCGCTCCGGCGCCAAGGAGCAGTGGCTGCTGCTGCACAAACGCGACGACCACGCGGTGGAGGGATGGGACCCGGAGGAGCACCCGACCTCCGTGCTGTCCGGGCGCACCAACGAGGAGGTCAAGGCCGACCCCGCCGCGGAACGGCTGCGGGAGCCCGATCCTGAACCCGTCGCCGACGACGCCCTCGCGGCGCTGGCGGACTTCGGGAAGTCCGGCACATGGGCGGTGTTCGGCCGGGAGTTGCGCCTGACGAATCTGGACAAGGTGCTGTTCCCCGGCCGCGACGGTGTGCCGCCGGTGACGAAGCGGGAGTTCGTCGCCTACGCGGCGCGCATCGCCCCGTTCGCCCTGCCCTACCTGCGCGGGCACGCGTTGAACATGCACCGTTATCCCGACGGGGCCGACAAACCGGGGTTCTGGCACAAGCAGGTCCCCGACCACGCACCGGACTGGATCACCCGCTGGGACAACCCCGCCGCCGACCCCGGCGAGACCAGCACGTACCTCGTCGCCGACGAGCCCGCGACGTTGGTGTGGGCCGCGAACTTCGGGGCGTTGGAGTGGCACCCCTGGAACTCCCCGACTGCCGCGCCGGACCGACCGTCCTGGGTGCTGCTGGACATCGACCCCGGCCCGGAGACGTCCTGGGAGCAGATCCTGGACCTGGCCTGCCTGCACCGCGACGCCCTCGCGCACCTGGATGTCCTCGCCCGCGCGAAAGTGACGGGGCGTCGGGGAATTCAGATCTGGATCCCGATCGACCCGGGCCCGAGCTTCGACGACACCCGCGCCTGGGCCGAGACGTTGTCCCGCACGATCGGCGCGGTGGTCCCGGACCTGGTCAGCTGGAAGTGGGAGAAGCGCGAACGCGGTGGGCTGGCCCGGTTGGACTACACGCAGAACGCAGTGAACAAGACGCTCGTCGCTCCGTACAGCGCACGGGCGGGCGCCGGGGCGCCGGTGTCCGTGCCCATCGAGTGGCTCGAACTCGACGACCCGGCCCTGCGCCCGGACCGCTGGACGATCCGCACCGTGCTCGACCGCCTCGAGCACGAGGGCGACCCGTTCCGGGCGTTGCTCGGCGTCAGCCAGCAGTTGCCTGCGCTGGGCTGACTTCGTTTCGCTCAGCGCGTCAGACGTTGCCGCGGGACCGGCCAGTCCGCGAGCCCCGCGCGCGGCGGGTTCGGACGGTGCCGCTCGGCAGTGCGCGCGGAGACGGCTGCGGCCGTCACCCGGCAGAGCCGGCCGATCACCGTCGCGAGGGCGATCAACGCCAGGCAGAGCAGTGCGCCACCGATGACGGCGAGTGCGATGACGGCCACGACAAGTTCCACCACGACCTCCATGTTGTGCGGGCCGGTGACCGGCCGGCGCGGTCCTTCACCGCGCGCTGGACTGTGTTGACGGAGGAGATTTTCTACAGGAATTCGCTGCCGTCAAGGGGTGTCCAACAGGGCGCCTTCGCCCCGGCACGAGGCCTTACGAGGCGGGTGGATCACCACCCTGCTCGAGGAGCCGGGCGATCATGGCGTGGGTCGTGTCCATGCCTGCCGCGAGCCCGTCCAAGCGACCGCGGATCTCAGCGAACCCGCCCGCGGTCTGCTCGCCCAGGGCGTTGATCGCGACCAGGTTCGGGTCCGACGTGTAGGCCCGGCGCTCGGGCGTCTCGAAGCGCTCCTCGTCGTCGGGAGGTTCGCTCATTTCACGAGAGTACGAGCGCTGACGGGAGTGCGACGAGTGGCGGCTCGGCCGGCATCTTCGGGTGGCGTGGCGCCCTTTCGTCGGCCGTCGAGACGGCGAAACGCCACCGCAGATGCGCGCCCGACCGGCTCCCGGAGCGGCCCCGACACGCTCAAGACGCCGCACCGACCTGGGCCGCCGCTGTGAAGTTCTTACATCCCCTACCGGTGGGTATTACCTAGGGGTAACTTACGCTTCGGGAAGCCGACAAGGGAGTCGAACGTGTCCATGCTCTACACCAGCTATGAGCTCAACCGTCGGCTGGGCACGCCCGCCGTCACCGCCTCGGCGCTGACCGCGAAGGCCCTGCGCAAGTTGCCGCCGAGCCTGGACAAGTCCCGCAGCCTGCGGCACGTGCGCGCGGTGTGCGAGATCGCCGCGAAGGCCCGCCCGACGCACACCCGCCCGGAGTTCGGGATCACCTCGGTCGGTGTCGGGGACATGGAGGTCGTCGTCACCGAACGCGCGAAGTGGTCCTCCCCGTTCGCGACCCTGATCAACTTCCACAAGGGCGTCACCGGGCAGAAGCGGGTGCTCGTCGTCGGGCCGATGTCCGGGCACTTCACCACCCTGATCCGCCCGACCATCAAGCACGCTGCTCTCCGACCACGACGTGTACGTGCTGGACTGGCACAACGCGCGCGACATCCCGCTCGAGGACGGGGTCTTCGGCTTCGACGAGTACGTCGCGCACGTGCAGGACGCCCTGCGCTGCCTCGGCCCCGGCACGCACGTGGTGTCGGTGTGTCAGCCCGCCGTGCCGGTGCTGGCGGCCGTCGCGCTGCTCGCCGCCGACGACGACCCCGCGCAGCCGGCGTCCATGACGCTGATCGCCGGACCGATCGACACCCGCGTCAACCCGAACTCGATCAACCTGATGGCCGAGCGACGCACGATCGCCTCCTTCGAGAAGCGCGTGATCACCACCGTCCCCGGCCGCTACGCCGGTGCCGGGCGCCGCGTCTACCCGGGCTTCGTGCAGCTCGTCGCCTTCATGTCGATGAACCGCAAGCGCCACCTCCTCGCGCACCGCGACATGTACCGGGACCTGGTGACCGGCGAGACGGCGAAGGCCGCGGCGACGCGCGACTTCTACGACGAGTACGGCGCGGTCATGGACGTCCCCGCCGAGTTCTACCTCGAGACCGTGCAGCGCATCTTCATGGAGCATCACTTCGCGAAGGGTGAGCTCGTGGTCGGTGGACGGACGGTGGACCCTGCTGCCATCACCCGCACCGCGCTGCTCACCGTCGAGGGCGCCAACGACGACATCTGCTCGCCTGGGCAGACCGAAGCCGCGCATGCGCTGTGCCCGGGGATTCCGGCCAAGCGGAAGTCGCACTACCTGCAGGAGGGCGTCGGACACTACGGCGTCTTCTCCGGGCGTCGCTGGGAGACGGAGATCTACCCCGTGGTCCGGGGGTTCATCGCTGGCTCGTGAGGTAGCTCTGCGCGGCGCTGAGTCGACCGGCCCCTGGTCGGCCTGGCGTGTCCGAAGCATCTCCTGCAGCGTTTCTCGCCCATCGACGCGTGAGTTCAGGCGCGCACCGCCGCAGAGGATGCGTCCTGGCAGTGACGCCGTCCTGAAGCGATCAGATATGTCGGCGGTCGCACGTAACTTTCGCTCCGTGGCGTCCTACCTGCACGAGACCCTCGTGGCGATGTTCCGCCACCGGCCCGCGCTCGCGGCCGAGTTGCTCTCGCAGCAACTCGGTCTCGCAGTACCCGCCCACGACGAGGTGCGACTGGGATCGGCCGAGGTCATCGAGCTGCGCCCGGCCGCGCACCGGGCCGATGCAGTGGTCCTGGCCGAGGACCACACCGGGCCGGTCTTCGCCGTCATCGTCGAGGTGCAACTGCGCCCGGACGAGGACAAGACGTGGGTGTGGCCGGAGTACCTCACCGCCGTGCGCCGCGACCTCCGCTGCCCCGTCGCGCTGCTCGTGGTGTGCGTCGATGCCGCTACCGCACGGTGGGCCGCGGAACCGATCGACCTGGGCGACGGGGTTTCGCGGATCGGGCCGATGGTCCTCGGCCCGGCCGCCATCCCTGTTCTCGACGATCCGGTGGCCGCGTCCACGGCACCGGAACTCGCGGTCCTCTCGGCCCTCGCGCACGTCCGCGAGGACGGCCCGTTCAACGTCCTCGACGCCCTCTCCGTGGCACTGAACCACACCCCCGTCGAGCAGGCCGTCGAGTATGTTCGTCTCGTACTCGCCGAGCTGCCCGAGATGGCCCGCCGGCACCTGGAGGAGCTGATGGCCGCAGAGACCTTCCACTACGAAAGCGAGTGGACGCGCAGCCTCGAGGCACGCGGCAAAGCCTCGACGCTGCTGAAGGTCCTCGAAGTCCGCGGCATCGAGGTGGACGAAGAGTCTCGCTTCCGGATCGCCAACTGCACCGACCTTGCCCAACTCGACGCTTGGGTCGAACGGGCCATCACTGGGCACACCGTCGCCGATCTGTTCGTCTGACCAACGGTGGAACGCCGCACTGCCTATCCTGGACGCCCGACCTTGACGATGGCCCCGGTGCGCCGCGAAGCGCCGCTCACGATGACGATGCGGAGTGCGACTCCTCCCCTGCGGTGAGCGGGTCGAGCAAGTCCCGGCCACGCGACCTGCGTGCTGTTCGCCGCGCAGGCGGACACGGTTGTTGGGACCACCTGGTGATGGGGCCGTTGTGGGTGGCCTACGGCGCGAACCTCGGGACGTTGCTGCGCACCTGCGACGCCGTCGGGGCGTGCATGGCGGTGCCGCGCACGCCGCACTACCGCGACGCGTTGGCGGTCGGGAACACCTTGACGGGACGCAGTTGCGTGCACTGGGTGGCGCCGGGCAAACGGGAATGGCTCGAGGCGCAACGGGCGACCGGGACCCGGGTCGTGGCCGTCGAACTCGGCGAGGGCGCAACGAGCCTGTCGCGACTGGAACCGGCGCGAACGCGGACGGTGGTGCTGCTCGGGCACGAACACCACGGCGTGCCCGAAGAGGTGTGGGATCTCATCGACGAGGTCGTCGAGATCCCGATGGTCGGGCGCGGAGCGAGCCTCAATGTCGCAGTCGCCGGGTCGTTGGTGCTGTACAAACTGGCCGGGTTGGCCTGACCGGCGGCGCGGTCCCGCGCGCGGCATTCCATCGCCCTGTTCGGCGCCTACTCCGACTCCTCGATGCCGTAGCGCGCGAAGAGGCCCCGTTGCCACTCGATGAGATCGGACTTGTACTTCTCCTCGTCCGCGCAGGGTTTGACGCAAGCGACAACTCCGGTGCGCGACCGTTCGCGCCGTACCTCGTTGTCCACGCGGTACACGACCTCGATGCTGTTGACGGCACCGGACTCGACGGAGGTGAGCCTGAAGCCGGCGTTGACGACGAGGTCCCGGGGCTTGGCCTCCCCTGGATAGAGATGGCCGGTGGCGCTCGGTGGAATCACGACTCCCAGCGCTGGGTGGTGCTTCTTGACGGTGGCGGGCGGAAACCCGGGTCCACCGTCCGAGGTGTTGCCCTTGGCCTCGTTGGGCCACACGGCGATCGATCCGATGTACTCGACGTTCGGTGTTGCAACCGGTCGTACCTCGAGGATCTCGACGGTCTTTCCCGCAGCGTTCATCGACAGTGCGACCAGGCTGAACTCGGTGGGCTTGGTCGGTTCGAACCCCGCCAGCTTGAACATGGTCTCCGGCCGCACCGGGCGCAGTTCTTCAGTTCCACCGGCGGCGTTGCCCCCGCCGCAGCCCGACAACACCACGGCAGACGCTGTAGCGACGCCGAGCAGCGCGCCCCACGAGCGGCGACGTCCCAAGGATGAGACCACCTGCTGAGAGTCCCGGACCGCCGGACACCGATGAGGGAGGCGCGCGCCGGAGCGCCGCACATGCCCGCCGAGTGCCTCGGCCCCCGCCGACTCGAAACTTAGCCACGTTGGGCTTAGGGCGGCGCCGACAGCAGATCGCTGACTTCGCCGCCGGTGGTGGTCGCCAGCTCGTCGCGCTCGTGTCATCGCAACGTACAGCTCGACGCGCCCGCCCTCGGTCGCGTCTGGCATGTCCAGAGCGCTTGAAACCCGAACCGGAGGAACCCCAAGCGGCCGACCTTGTCGGACCTTCGCCGCACGGGGTCCGCCGACGTAGTCGGGGATTCGGCTGCCGAGAGTCAGCGCGCCTATTGCGCCGGCCCAACATGTCCGCAGATGATCAGCCACCGGCGACGGGCCGATCCTGTCGAATCTGGAGGCTTCAGCTTGAAGTCTGTCAATGACCTCGCCTGCGCGATCGTCGCTTGCGCCGTGATCGCAGGTACGGTCCTACCCCTGCCGGCCATGGCCGCCGAAGCCGAAAATGGCTCCGCGACCGATGGCATCAACGCGCTGAGCACCTTTCCCGAATTCGCGTGATCCTGCAAGGTGCGATCGAACAAGTCACCGGCGCCGCGATGCCCGACGCTCAGGTGCTGCTCTGGGCTTGGCCCAGCAACGACACCGTGGCGGACCTACCGGTGGGCGGCGAGTTCAACCTGATTCCCGTCGCGCGCACCGTCGCCGACGGCACGGGCAAGTACGAATTACGCGCCCCGGTAACCGACCTCCTGCGTTCCCTGACAGGAGAGGACGGGCTCGACATCCAGCTCGACGTGTTTCATGGCGACCGTCATTACACCTATCTGACGCAAGCCGTCCCAACCCCGGAAGGTCAGTGGATCCGCAAACTGACCGGTCTTGTGGAGCCGGTCGGGGAGGTGGTGGAGGCGGCAAGCAATCTGCTCGACCTGACTCTCGACCGGACCAAGGCAGCGGTCGAACAGGGCCTTGGCTTCACCGGCGCGGAACCGGTGACGGCTGATTACAGAAAGCCGGTACCTCCAGGGTGCACGCCCTTCGAGAAGGTCGGCGACGAATGGACCATGACGACCGTCGCCTCCACCGTCGCCCGAGAGAGGGTTACGGCTCAAGTCAGGTATCTCAAGGGCGCGACGGCCGAGATGAGCACTGGCGGTTCCGTTGCCGGTGGGCTCTTCAGCATCAACGGGTCGAGAAGCCGCACGGTGCGGATCGGAGGGAAGTTCCCCAAGGAGACTGCCGTAGGGAAACGACCGCTGAGGACGGACTACCTGGCTCAGATCCAGCACGTCATCCTGCGCCGCTCCTGTGCTCGCGATTTCCGGGGCAACGAAGACGTCCTCGTGGTGACCAGTCCGGTACGCAGCACCGGCGGAAGTGACACGGCTGACTCCCGCTACCCAAACTTTTCCTGCACGCCAGGGGACGGGCGAACCGTGCCGTCCGCGCTGGAGGAAGCCGAGACCGAAGACGATCGCGCAGCTACCTACAGTTCCGCCTTCCTCCTCCAATCCGTCGGCGGAAGCGGCTTCAGCGGCAGTTCTTCGAGTGGCTACAACGAATCGGTCGGGATTACCTACTTCTTCAAGATCAGACGCCATCCCAGGACCAACAAGCCCCTTGACCAGGGCTACATTTGCGGCCACTCCGACGTCCCAGCGGCCCCGGGCCAGAGGGTTCAGGGATTCCAGCGTGCTCGGTAACGGCGAAGACCGGCTCAGTCGAACGAGTGGAGAGAGTGCTTGCACGCGGACTGCTGCTGCGCCCTCCAGGTCTCGTAGACCGATGCTGGTGGTCCTAGCAGTAGGAGCATTGGTTCTGTCCGGAGCAGGCGTCGTGGGTGTGCGGGCACTGAGTTCGGGCGACGTTGCGCTGGAACCCGAGCGTCCGCGCCGGACCTTCTACGTCAAGCTGTTCCCGACGGAGAAGGCATTCACGGTCAGCACGCTGTTCATCGAAGGAGCGGCCGGCAAGGAACTCGAAATCCTTGAGGTACGACCGCTGGGCTCCCCCAACCTCGCGTACCTCGGCGCCATCACCGTGTGGCCCCGCAACAGCAGGGACTCGACCTTCGACGGTGGCGAAGGTTTCCCCGCAGACGCCATTCGCACTTACCACCCTGCGATCGGGCAGGTCATTCCCGCTTCCGAGACCGGGTTCACCTACCCCGACGAGCCGGGCAGACCTCGGCCGGTCCTGGTCAACGCGGGGTTCCGACTCACCGCCGGCTCCGTCGGTTTCGTCAACGGCGTCGAAGTGGTCTACCGCGTGGGCAACGACCGGAGAAGTGAGCGTGCACGAACGGCGATCATCGCCTGCATGAACCCCTGCACCGAGCGAAGCGCAGTCGAAGGCCTTCGCGAATGGGAACTGAGTTTGCGAGACAAGCTCGGGCTGGAGGAACTTCAACCGCAGCCGCTCGACAGGTAGCGGCGGGGACCCGCCGCGCATGCGTCGATCGACGGCGGAGATGCGTGTTGCCACGCACGCCGACCCGATGGCGCAATACGACGAGATCAGCCTGCCGCGAGCCGGACGCCCCCTGCAACAGCCGCCGTCAAACGCCGCCGCCGGTCGGTTCAGGAGGCGTGCTCGAGTTGGTGTGGGGCGTAGGAGGACAGCATGGGCTCATCGCCTCCGGCGATGTGGATGTTCACCCAGACGCGCCCGTTGCGGTGCTCGACCACCACCGCGTCGTGAAAGCGCGCGCCGAGCTGGACACGAACCCGTGCGCCCATGGGGAACTCCTGCTTGGCGCGCGCGGCCTCGCGCTTTGCCGCCGACGTGGTCACGCGGCACCTCCTCACCACGGCCGTGTGCCGTTCAGGTCCGTCAAGTATGCGCCGACCGCCGCGTCCATCGCAGTCGCAACGGCGCTCACCCTTTGTCGCCAGGACCGGAAGGTCTGCAGGGTCAGCCACACCGCACCGGCATTCGTACGATTCGTCCCCCGTTACGGCAACGCACCCGTCGATCAGCATCACTGGCGGGCCGGGGTTGACGGCGTTCGAGCCGACGGATGATCGCGGGTG
This sequence comes from uncultured Actinomycetota bacterium, assembly GCA_963703165.1. Classification (GTDB taxonomy): domain Bacteria; phylum Actinomycetota; class Actinomycetes; order Sporichthyales; family Sporichthyaceae; genus JBQTKD01. Next base: position 2,773,466 of record OY969798.1, on the reverse strand, counting down.
CCACACTGCGGAGTCGTGAGGGACAAGCGGCCGTCAAAACCGCCGGCAGAGCCGGCGTCCGGCAGTCGGCCGGAGCCCCGGCGACCGGACCTGCAGTGGGGCACCGAAGCAGCGGAGGCCGATCCGACGGCGGAGATCCTCGACGACGAGGCAGCGTTCAGCTCCCCCGCGACCGCAAGCGATGAACCCTCGGAGTACGTCGGATCCTGGAGAACCCTCCGCGTGGGTCAGGTCTACCGCTACGCGAAGAGTTCACCGATCGTCGATCCGGTCCTGGACGGTTACCCGAATTACCACCACGCGACGACGTTCCCGGACTCGACGAAGTTGATGCTGGAGAGCGGCATCAACCCGACCGCGATGGTGAGCGCCCCCGGTGGCTCCCGTCGACCGGTCATCGGGCTGCGGTCCAGCCCGTGGAAAGCGGGCCAGGAGTCCAACCCCTGGCATGACGAGTTCGACATCGACCATGGGCACATCCGGTACTACGGGGACCACAAACCCGCCACCGTCGGTGTGCCCGGTGCCACCACAGGCAATCGAGCGCTGTTGGACGAGTGGCGCCTGCACGCTGCGACGGACCCGGCCGAGAGGGCACGCGCAGCGCCGCTGCTGGTGTGGCGCTCCGAGACGGTCGAGGGCAAGGTCAAGGGGTACGTGAGGTTCTGCGGCCTCGCGGTCATCGACCGCCTCGAGTACGTCATGCAACGCGACCCCGTCAGCGGGCGCAGCTTCCCCAACGTCGTGCTCGACCTGGCGGTCCTCGAACTGCCGCACGACATCCTCGATGTGCAGTTCATCGACGATCGCCGGGACGCCTCGCTCGCTCCGGAGGAGTGCCTACGCCACGCCCCCGAGAGCTGGCGCCGGTGGGTACGGCAGGGCCGCGTCGCACTTCCACGTGTGCGCCGGCGGGTCCTCTCGTCCAGGGTCAAGAGCGCCGCAGAGCAGTTGCCCGAGGATCCCGAGGACCGCCAGGTTCTCGAGACGCTGTACCGGTTCTTCGACAAGCGCAAGCACGCGTTCGAACTGCTCGCCTCGCATGTGGCCGCCAGCCTTCTGCAGGAAGCGGGCGGGCGCTACCGGCACGGCTGGATCACGAGGGCCGGCGGCGACGGAGGAATGGACTTCGTGGGTCGCCTCGACGTCGGCAGTGCCGAGCACAACACACCTCTGGTGGTTCTCGGCCAGGCCAAGTGCATCAAACCGAGCACGTCGATAAGTCCCGACGAGGTCGCCCGGCTGGTGGCGCGTCTTCGGCGCGGGTGGATCGGCGTTTTCGTCACGACCGGCACGTTCTCGCGGCAGGCGCAGGTCGAGATCATCGACGACCAGTACCCCGTCGTCCTGGTGCCCGCCAACGCGTTGGTCACCCATGTCCGGCGCCTGGCCGCCGGGGAGACCGGCGGACTCGAGGGCCTGCTCCAGGACGTGGCGGACACCTACGAGTCGCAAGTCGTCCACCGACGGCCGGAGGAGATCATCGGCACCGCCTGACGGAAGACAGACCGACGGCCCACTGTGAACCGATCAGGCATCCTGGGACTGGCACTCGTCCGGGCGGGAGCGCGGGGGCGGGCTGGCCCCTGCCCGGCCCTTGGACGGCGGCGGAGGAGTGGTGCGGGGTGTCGCCTTCGCGGGCTCGGTGGCGCGGTAGTACCCCTCACTCGGGGCCCGCCACGGCTTACGCGTGCTCATCGCTCACCTCCTGCTCCTCGATTGTGTCCGACAAACTGCGGGCGACGGTTGGACACGATCGCAAGCAAGTTCGGCGCCGCGACCCTGGCCCAACGCCGCACCTGTTCTCGTCAAAGGCCGACACTCAACTCGCCCATTGGCCACGGACGAAGCTCAGACGCAAGACGAGCCGACTTCGCCCGCCGGCAAGCTGAGCTCGTGGACTCCCCGTTCCTGTCCGTCCCACACGCCGAGTGGATCGCCGAGAACGATCTCGCCTTCGCGTTCTACGACCGTTTCCCCGTCTCCCCCGGGCACGCGCTGGCCGTGACGCGTCGAGTCGTCACGGACTGGTGGTCCGCGACGGACGCCGAGCGCGCCGCGCTCATGGACCTGGTCGGAGAGGTCAAGCACGAGCTCGACAAGCGGGTGCCCACTCCCGACGGCTACAACGTCGGTTTCAACGCCGGACCCGCGGCCGGGCAGACCGTCGATCACCTGCACCTCCACGTGATCCCGCGCTACGACGGCGACATGCGCGACCCTCGTGGCGGGGTGCGCCACGTCATCCCGTGGCGCGGCAACTACCTCGCTCCCGCCCAGCGCGCGTTGCACGACGGACCCGGCCGGGCGCTGGGTCCCGCCCTCGCCGACGCGTTCGCCGACCCGGACGTGGACGAGGTCCGCCTGGCGGTCAGCTTCGTCATGGCATCGGGGTTGCGGATCATCGACGAGTCGTTCGTCGCGTTGCTGTCCCGCCCCGGCGGGCGGCTCCGCCTGCTCACCAGCGACTACCTCGACGTCACCGAACCGGTCGCCCTGCGCCGCCTGCTCGTCGACCAGTCGACCTTTCCCGGCCTGCAGGTGCGCCTGTTCGTCACCGACCGCACCGGCTTCCACCCCAAGGCCTACCTCCTCACCTCCCGAAAACGACCTGAGGTGTGCCACGGGTTCGTCGGCAGCGCGAACCTCAGCCGCAGCGGGCTCGAGTCGAGCGTCGAGTGGACCCTGCGCACCGCACAACCCCACGAGGTCGCGGAGCTCGTCGACGGCTTCGAGACGCTGTGGGAGGACCCGCGCTCGCACCCGCTCACCGAGGCAGTCGTCGCCGCGTACGAGTCGCGACGGGTCGCACCGGTCCGCACCGCGACGGGTCGGGTCATCCCCGGATCGACGACGAGACACCGCCTGTTCCCACGCCCACCGAGATCCAGGCCGAAGCGCTGGCGGCGCTGGAGCAGACCCGCGCGGCGGGGTTTGGCGCCGGACTCGTCGTGCTCGCCACCGGTCTGGGCAAGACGTGGCTGGCCGCGTTCGACAGCTCCCGTCCGCACTTCGGGCGGGTCCTGTTCGTCGCGCACCGCGAGGAGCTGCTGCGCCAGGCGATGGTCACCTTCCGCACCGCACAACCGACCCGCAGCACCGGGCTGCTGCTGTCCGACGTCGACGAGTCCCACGCCGAGGTCGTCTTCGCGAGCGTGCAGACCCTGGCGCGGCGCCTGGATCGCTACCGTCCCGACGAGTTCGACTACCTCGTCGTCGACGAGTTCCACCACGCCGCCGCCACGACCTACCGCAAGCTGCTGGACCACTTCCGGCCGACGTTCCTGCTCGGGCTCACCGCGACCCCGGACCGGACGGACGGCGCGGACCTCCTGGCGCTGTGCGACGACAACCTGGTCTACGAGGTCTCCCTGGTGGAGGGCATCCGCAGCGCGGCACTCGTCCCGTTCCGCTACCACGGCGTCGCGGACACCGTCGACTTCGCGCCGATCCCGTGGCGCAACGGTGGATTCGACCCGACGGCGTTGGAGAACGCGACGGTGACAGAGACTCGCTCGCAGGCCGCCTTCGACGCGTGGGAGAGGCTGCACGGCCGGGCGACACTGGCCTTCTGCGTGTCGGTGCGGCACGCGGATCACCAGGCCGAGTTCTTCCGCGCCCGCGGCGTGCGGGCCGTCGCCGTGCACAACCAGCCGTGGAGCGCCCCGCGGCATCAGGCGATCGCGGACCTCCGCTCCGGCGCGATCGACGTGCTGTTCAGCGTCGACCTGTTCAACGAAGGGCTCGACGTCCCCGACGTCGACACGGTCCTGATGCTGCGGCCCACCGCGTCGCCGATCCTCTTCCTGCAACAGCTCGGACGCGGCCTGCGTGTGTCGCCCGGCAAGGTGGACCTGGTCGTCGTCGACTTCGTCGGCAACCACCGCAGCTTCCTGAACCGGCCGCAGGAACTGCTCCGCCTCGCCGGCGCCGACCACGACCTCACCGCCGCACGGCGCGCGGTGGAGACCGGCGACTTCTCGCTGCCTCCCGGGTGCTCGGTCCACTACGACGTCGAGGCCGTGGACCTGCTCACGCAGCTCGCTCCAGGGCGCTCGCGGGGCAACGCCCTGGAGGCCTTCGTCAAGGCGGTCCACGCGTCCGAGGGCCGCCGCCCGACCGCGCTGGAGACCTACCGGCGGGGCTACAACCCAGCCGCGGCGAACCGTGACGGCGGGTGGCACGCCCTGCTGCGCTCCCTCGAACTGCTCGAGCCCGAGGAACTCGACGCGCTCGCCGTCGGCGGTGAACTGCTCACCGAGATCGGCCGCACCGCGATGACGAAGTCCTACAAGATGGTCGTGCTGCGTGCCCTGGTCATGACCGACCGGGTGTTCGAGCCGATCGCGCTGCCCGAGCTCTCCGAGGAGTGCCGCCGTCTCGTGCTGCGCGACCCGAGGCTCGTGGATGACCTGCGCAGCAAGGAAATCGCCGTCCCGGAGCTCATGTCGGCCGAGGCGTTCGCGCGGTACTGGCGGAAGTGGCCGATCGCTGCGTGGGCGGGCGAGCTGGACCGCGGCGAGCGTGTATGGGCCCGAGTCACCGACGATTCATTCGCCCTGCGCGTCGACGTCCCCGAGCACCTGAGGGCTCCGCTGACCGAGCTCGTGGCCGAGCTCGTCGACTGGCGCCTGGCCAAGTACCTGGACAGCCGCGAGGTCGTCACCGGAGCGGTCCTGAAGGTCAGCCACGCCGGTGGACGGCCGATCCTCAGGTTCGACCGAGAACGTCACCCCGAACTCCCGACAGGGCCCGTCGACGTCGTGACCGCCGACGGCACCGTGTACGAGTTCGACTTCGTGACGATCGCGGTCAACGTCGCACGGAGAGGCGGCGAGCCCACGAATCGGCTCCCGGACCTGCTGCGGTCCTGGTTCGGCGACGACGCCGGCCACGCGGGGACCGCGCACCGCGTCCACCTGGCGCGGGACCCCGGCGGCGTCTGGCGGCTGAGGCCGCTCGACGGCCCAGAGCTGGCGGCTTCTGCGTCGGGCGAGAGCCACGTCTGACGGCATCGTTACGCCGACGCCGGCCCGAGGCCCTAGGTGATCCCGTCACCGGAGCGCCGTTCAGGACTGCCCGAGAACCGCCCTCCGAAAGAAAATCTTTTCCGACGATACAGAGCATTCCCACTATGGATCGTACTGGTGTTCGAGCCCCGCCAACCAGCCGAGAATGTCGGAGGTCGCCTGTAGCGTCCGCGCCGTTGCCGGCGTCACTACCGGTCGGAGCACGTCGAGAGGAACAGGATGCGCCACGGACTCGAGGTACGTACACTTGTCCGTACCTTGGAGGTGATCGGGATGGCCAGGTTGGCATCGGCACGACTGGAGTTCCGCGTCCGCCCGGACCGCAAGTCCCGGATCGAGGCAGCGGCCGCGTTGTTGGGCGAGCCGGTGAGCGAGTTCGCGCGGGCGGCAGCGGAGGAGAAGGCCGAGCGCGTGCTCGCGGAGCACGAGGCGACCACTCGAGTGCCTGCCGAGTTCTTCGACGACCTACTGGCGGCGTTCGACGAACCGGCGAACGCCAACCGCACACTGACTGACGCCGCCGAACGTGCCCGGGCCCTGGTCGTGCGCGGGTGAGGTGAGTGTTCCGTTCCGAACGCCTGGATCCGGCGCGACACCTGGTGGACGGATTTTCCTGCGGCGAATCTTCGCTGGACCGGTGGTTGGTGGAGCAGGCAGCGTCGGCGGACGCGCGCAGGACCGCCCGCACCTGGGTGTGGGTTGACGAGTCCGACGCGGTCGTCGGGTACTACGCCCTGGCTGCGCACCGGGTCGCCCGGGCGGAGATCCCATCCTCGATCGGCCGCGGCGGACCGGTGGAGATCCCAGCGGTGCTGTTGGCGCGGTTGGCCCTGTCGATCTCTCTGCGAGGTCAAGGGCTGGGCCCGGTCCTCGTGGCCGATGCCCTCAGCCGGGTGGTGGTGGCGGCGACAGCGACGGTGGCCGCCCGACTGGTTGTCGTCGACGCACTGCACGAACGAGTCGCCGGGTTCTACGAGGAACTCGGATTCCGCCGCGTCCCAGGCAGGCTGGTGCTCGTGCAGAAGATCGCGGACATCGAGGCCGCGCTGTCGGCGGCGGATCGCCCACCATCGGTGAACTGATCAGGCGTCCTGGGACTCACGCTTGTCCGGGCGGGAGCGCGGCGACGGGCTGGCGCCGGCCTGACCTCTGGGCGGGGGCGGAGGCGTCGACGGACGGTGTTCTGTCGGACCCCCCTGGTAGTTCTGTGCCACGAACCGGCCGCTCGAGGGCGGCGGCCGCACAGGAGAGATATCTGATGGATCATCAACTGATTGTCTGCGAGGGTTCGCCGGCCGACGACGCCGCCGGCCGCAAGGCCCGTAGACTGAGGGCGGCTCTTTCCACGTTGGCGCTGGCCGTGGTCCTGCTCGGAACGGGCGTGATCTCCCGATGAGGATGGAGGCAACCGTGTCGGACTCGGATACCACCGACCGCAAGCCGGTGCCGCCACCACCGCCGTCCCGTCCCGACGAGAGGCTGATCGGTTCGATGGAACGCAGCCGGAACAAGAAATCGGACCAGCGCCGATCCGGTGACAGCCCCCCGTTCCGCACGATCAACCACGGCACCGGGTCGCCGGCGCCCTGCCGGTAGGGCCGCGACGGCCACGGCCTCGCCTTCAACGATGCCCCACCTGGTCGCTGAGGACATCGACGACCTGTTCACCTGAGGACACCTGCCTCGTCTGTACTCGCCGCGCTGCCCGACCTGGCCCCCCGGTACCTGGAGGAACTGATGGCCACCGAGACCTTCGAGTACCAGAGCGAGTTCACCCGCGCGATTGAGGCACGCGGTGAGGCACGAGGCGAGGCCCGGGGCGAGGCACGAGGCGAGGCACGCGGACGCGCCGCGATGATCCTGCAGATCCTCACCACCCGCGGCGTCCCCGTCACCGACGACGCCCGCGAACGCATCATGGCCTGCACCGATCTGGACCGGTTGCAGACCTGGGGCGCGCAGGCACTCACCGCGGACAGCGCCGGGGATCTGTTCGCCTGACCCTGTCCCGCAATCCGGCCGCACAGCCCCTCCGCCGACGCGCGGGCTCACGTACGCGCCGCGCTGACCGAAGCGGGTACCGCGAGCTGGGAGCTGATGCCGCAGGTGGCTCTCGGCGGCCACTGGGTGCACACGAACGTCCTCGAAGCGATCTTCCAGGTCAGGGCCCAGAATTTCGACTGTCGAGCACCACGACGCCCCACTTGTCCCGAAGTTGCTCGTCCCAGGCGCGCAGAGACGAACGGTAGTCGTTTGCGGCGCGGCACGGACTCATGCAGGCAATGGCGGCCCGACTGGTCCGAACCCGCCGGACGTCGTCGCCGACCCGGTAGGTGACCTCCATGTCGTGGACCAGACCGACCTCTCCGTCGGCCAGGCGAAAACCCATCACCACGAACACCGGTCGCGGTTCGGTCTCGCCGGACAAGACGTAGGCGGTCTCGGCAGCCGGGACCACCGTGCCGAACGCCGGGTGGTGTGTCGCGACCACCGAAGGCGGATAGCCCAAGCCACTGTCGATGGCGGAATCCTGGCCGTCCCGCGGCCACGTTGTCAGGCCGCCGAGGAGACGCATGTTCGGCGTCACCAACGCCCGCAGTCGCAGCACCTCGACGGTCTTGCCCGGCTCGACGATCTCCGCCGCGCCGAGAGCGAAATCGGGGCGCTTCGGCGTCAGGTCCTCGATGGAACCCAGCCTGCGGGGCGAACCGGCCTCGAAGGCGTCCGCGGATCCGCCGCAGGCCGCAAGACCGAAACCCAGGAGGCCGACCGCGGAGAGCGTAGGAACGATCCTGCCCGCTCGTACAGGCGAGCGAGCGAACGAAGGACGGGACCTGCAGATCTCCATCCGAGACCTGGCAATCAGTCGCTGAAACCTCACCCGAAGAACCCTTGAACGCGCTGGCCCGGGGTGTGTGGCGGCCCGCTGTGACCGCACAGGAACTTGGGCCGGAAAGTCGACTTCTTCGGCAGTTTGAACTTCAGCACGACCTTGACCGACTGGCTGTACCCACTCAGCGAACTCCCGCCAAATGTCGCTCCCTGAATCGGGCTGAGTTCGAATCCGCGCTGGTAGGTCGCGGCGCGCTCCTCGGCGACCTCCACACTCTTGTCCGCGACGGGCCGAGTTCGCGGATCCTTCGGTGTGCACCGCCACGCGGGGTACTTGGAGTCGGCGATCCTCGAAGCGGCGGTCATGCCGACCGGGGCTGTCACGTACAGCACGTCCTCGTTGCCCTGAAAGTCTCGTGCGCAGGAACGACGCATCGTTTCGTGCACCATGCCCACCTGGTACTCGACGTTCGTGAGGCCACGCAGCCTCACTTCTTCGTCGTCGAAGGTGGAGGTCCGCTGCAGCGTTCGCGAGCGACTGCCGTTGGCGGTGAAGGCGCTTCCCGCCAGAGAGGCACCGGTGCTGCTCTCGGTCCGCGCACCTCGCGCGAAGCTGACTTCGGCAGTGACCCCTGGCTTCGTGAGGCTGGTGGCCACGGTCTGAAAGATCTCCTCTCGTTTGACCTTCTCGAACGGAGTACAGCCCGGTGCTGTCGGCTTTCGATACGTGTACGCGCTGGGCGCCGACCTGGTGATGTCCAAGCCGCGCTCCAGGCCGGCGATGGCCTGATTCAGAGTCAGATCGAGCACGTTGTCGACCGGCTGCAACGTCTGGTCGATCTCTTCCGGCAGGCCCGTCAGTTCCCGGACCCACGATCCCTCCGCGGTAGGCGTCGCCTGCGAGAGGTAGACGTAGTGCCGGTCGGCGTGGAACACGTCGAGTTCGATGTCGATCCCGTCCGGACCGGCGAGTTCGCGAAGGACGTCGGTCACGGCGGCCCTCAGTTCGTAGCGCCCGTCCTCGCCGGCCACCGCACGCGCGATCGGGACGAGATCGAACGTTCCACCGATCGGCAACACCCGCACGTCCTCGTTGCGAGGCCAAGCCGACAGCAGAACCTGCGCGCCCGGCATGAGCTCACCCGTGAGTTGCGCGACGGTGCCTCGAAGTACCGCAGGAGCGTCGAGCGATGCGCTGTCCGGCAGCCCGGCGAACTGCGGGAAGTTGCTGAGGGCGGCTACCACGTCGCGAGCCGTCCCCTGGGTGGCGCCCTCGGCTGAACCGATGGGTGCAGCGACAGCGGCCGTGGCGATGAGGGATGCGGCCAGGACGGCGCGAGTCATCACGTTGCTACGCACGGAAAGTCCTTCCGCCGAGATCGGGCACCCAGATCAGTTGGGGGCGATGATGTCGCCCTCCGAGTCGGATCGCAACGCGCCGTACGACGACGGGGTCTGGCGCATCACGATGACGGTCAGGGCGGGACGGCGGAGAGCTCGGTGAAGGTTGGCGAGATCCAGATCCGCGACCGCGACCAACGCGTCCAACGCGTCCACTACGCCTCCCCGGCCACCCCCGCAGCCAACCCCGTTTTGCCGCTGCCCGCGGGTGGCTACCGGACCGCGGCCGGTGCCGCCTGGGACGGCGCCGTCACCATCGCCAACTGACGTTCGGATTTCGAGGTAGCTGCACTCGTCTTCGGGCGGCGGGTCGCCTTTTCCTTGCGAGATAGGGGCGAAGCGCCACCCGTAGATGAGTAACCGACCGCGTACGGGCCGACTGTCGGTGCCGCCACGTAGCGTCCGCGCCGTGCTCTCCCACCTGCACGAGACGTTGGTCGCGATGTTCCGGCACCGGCCGGCACTGGCCGCGGAACTGCTCGCCGGTCCGCTGCGCCGACCGGTCCCGCCCCACGCGGCCGCGCACCTGGGCTCGGCGCAGGTGGTGGAACTTCGCCCCGCTGCCCACCGGGCCGACGCGCTGGTGCTGCTCGGCGACGCGACCCGGCCCTCGCTGGCGATCCTGGTCGAGGTTCAGTTGCGCCGGGACGAGGACAAGCCCTGGGTGTGGCCGGAGTACCTGGCCGCGGTCCGTCGCCGGCTGCGTTGTCCCACCGTCCTGCTCGTCGTGTGCACCGATCCCGCGACGGCTCGCTGGGCCGCGACGCCGATCCCGCTCGACGACGGCTCCTCGCAGGTGGTCCCGCAGGTCCTCGGACCCGACGTGATCCCCGTCCTCGCCGATCCCGATGCCGCGGCTACGACCCCTGAACTCGCGGTGCTCTCGGCGCTGACCCACGTCGGCGACGACGGCCCTTTCGAACTCCTCGACGCCCTCGCGACCGCCCTTGACCACACCCCCGTCGACCATGCGGTCGAGTACGCTCGACTGGTACTCGCCGCGCTGCCCGACCTGGCCCGCCGGTACCTGGAGGAACTGATGGCCACCGAGACCTTCGAGTACCAGAGCGAGTTCACCCGCGCGATTGAGGCACGCGGCGAGGCCCGGGGCGAGGCACGAGGCGAGGCACGAGGCGAGGCCCGGGGCGAGGCACGCGGACGCGCCGCGATGATCCTGCAGATCCTCACCACCCGCGGCGTCCCCGTCACCGACGACGTCCGCGAACGCATCATGGCCTGCACCGATCTGGACCGGTTGCAGACCTGGGGCGCGCAGGCACTCACCGCGGACAGCGCCGAGGATCTGTTCGCCTGATCCCACGGACGGCCTGCACACCCGCCTCCATCGTGGCTCGCTCGAAGTAACCCCCGCCGCCGAGCGGCTGCGCGACCTGCTTCGCCGCCACAAGGCCCCCCGGCTGGGCCGCGGCACCGCGGTGAGGCCTGGGGCCCCTACGCTCCTGCGTGTGTTCGCCCACTCCCGCCGCAGGTCCGGCCTCGCCCTGCTCCTCGCCCTCACAGCCCTGACGGCCTGCGGCGGGTCGTCCGACGACCGGGGCACCGCGACCGCCGCGGACGGGGTCGGTCACGTCCACGCCATGGCTGTCGTCGACGGCACCCTGCACCTGGCCGGCCATCACGGGCTGTTCCGCGTCGCGCCGGGCTCCGCCCCGGCCCGCGTCGGCACCGAGGACCACGACCTCATGGGGTTCACCGCCCTGCCCGACGGCACCCTGCTGGGCAGCGGACACCCGGGCAGCCGTACGGACCTGCCGAGCCACCTCGGGCTGCTGGAAAGCACCGACCGCGGCCGCACCTGGCAGACCCGGTCCCTGGCCGGACAGGCCGATTTCCACGCCCTCGCCTCAGCCGCGACGCTCACCTACGGCTGGAACAGCGTCACCGGCAAGCTGATGGCCAGCCCCGACCGCCTCACCTGGCGCACCGTCGGCGACACCCCGGTCGCCGACATCACCGTGCACCCCGAAAGCCCCCGCACGGTCCTGATCGCCACCGAGAACGGCCCGGCCCGCAGCACCGACGAGGCCGCGACCTTCACCGCCGTCCCGAAAGCACCGCTGCTGCTGGCCTTCGCCTGGCCGAGCGCGGCGCTGCTCTACGGCCTCGGCATCGACGGCGACCTCCACCGCAGCGACGACGCCGGGCTCACCTGGAAGCAGGTCGGCAAGGTCGACGTCGTGCCGCGGGAGATCACCGTCGGCCCCGACGGCACGATCTACCTGGCCGACGACACCGAGGTTCTCAGCTCCACCGACGGCGCGAAGACCTTCACCCGCTACGCGACCCTCGGCCCCGGGCACTGACCGGGCCGGTCATCCACCCGGTGCCGGGAGATGCCCTCCCCGGAACCGACGAGCCGCACCGTCTCGCCTCCCTGCGCAGCGACCGACAGCTAGGCGCCTGTCAGGGGCCGGCCCTGGTGCGCAGAGCCCTCTGTTCATGCGGGCGGGAACGCCGCGTCGATCACGGCCGCGACCGAGGCCACGTCGTCCGGCCCGAGCGGGCCGGGCTGAGCGAGCAGCTTGGCCAACGCCCGACGCCCGATCAGGGGGACGTCGATGGAAACGTCGCGCCAGGGCAACTCGGTGCCGACGAAGCACAGAGCGCCGCGCACCTCGATGTGCAGCCCGGCTGCGGCGATGACGTCCCGGACGACGTCGACCTGCTTCTGGACTCCGAGGACCAGCGAGGTCTGGTCGCGTCCGCGGATGTAGAGGCGTGACACCCGCGGGGAGAACAGTCCACCGCTGCGACGGATCTCCAACTTGCCCTGGTGCGTCTTGGCGTCGACGACCCAGACCCCACCGGGCGCCACGGCGAGGTGGTCGATGTTCGCGCGTGAGCCGCGGCGCAGCCGCCGGTCGTGCATGGCCACCACGCCGTCCAGGGCGTCGAGGGTGGCGGCGACCTTCCGCTCGCCCTGCGCCCCCTGGGCCCAGACCTTGGTGTGCGACGGGTCGTCGGTGAACGCGAGGATCAACCCGCCCACGCGCGGGTGCCGCGCTCGGATGTCGTCCTCGCGGCGCTGCGAGCGCCGCTGGAACTCACGCTGCGCCGACGCGCCGCCGACATCCGGACTTCGCGATCCGGCCCACCGCCCGCGGGGCGGACACTGCCGGGGGCGCCGCAACCCCCGCCACGCAGTCCAGACAGTGGACGACCTTGGCGGTCGGGTCCCAGCTCGCGGTGGTCCCGACCGGCAGGTCGGTCCGGCAGTCGTGGCAACGGTCAGCGCGGCGCAAGGTCAACGTCTTCACGCACAGATGTCGACGCTTCGCAGCGCCGACTTGAGCCACGCCCGACACTCGGCCGCGAACGAGATCCACGAACCGTCAGCAAGCAGGCGGCCTCACCGGCCGCGGCGCGGAACTGTCGGTGCCTTCGCCCAGATTCGGCGCACGGAGGCCCTCGATCAACGTTGAGACAGGTAAGGCAGCCGGAGTGCCACTCGTGTCTCACCGGTTCCGACCTTGATCTACAGCCTTCGCGCCCACGCCGACGCGCCGGAACAGTCGGTGGTTCACCACCCGTCTGGCCGATGATCCACACCGCTTGCGGACGTACCTTCAACGCGCGTGCGTGATCTTGGTCCGACGACTGCCGACGGAATCGACGCACCTGGGAGCGTCATGCCCGCGAAGCTGCGTCTGTCCCGCGCCACTGCGATCCTCACCGGCACCGCTGCCCTGGTCGCGATCGGTGGCGTCGCTTTCGCTGCCGGCGACGGCATTCCGGGCCGTTCCGGTTCGGTCAAGGCCTGCTACGACAAGGACGCCGCCCGCAATCGTGACGGCGGCGCCGTGCTGCGCATCTACGACGCCAACCGCAACGACGAGAAGTGCCGCAGGGGCGACGGCCGCCTGACCCTCGAGGCCCGCGACGGCGACCGGGGACGCGACCGCGACCGCGGCGGCAACAACGGCGGAGGCAACAACGGTGGCGGAGGCAACAACCAGAGCGACCTGCTGTCCGGTCAGGCCTTCGCCATCGCCGGTGGCACGGAGCTGCGGACCGTCGCCCCCGGCACCTGGACCAACGTCGCGGGCCTGACCCTGGCCCTGCCCAGCGCGGGCACCTACCTGGTCAGCGCCGACGTCCGCGGCCTGATTTTCGACGACGAGACCGGCGACATCATCAACTGCTTCATCAGTTCCCGCCTGGCCACCACCGCCGGTGCCGTCGCGAACTCGGAGCGGGTCGTGCTGGTCGAGTTCGACAACGACCCCAACACCGCCGGCACCAACGCCCAGGCGACGGTCCCGATCCAGCAGGTCGTCACGGTCAACGCCGCGACGACCCTGCTCGTGCAGGCCTCCCGCAGCACCTGCGCCAACATCGACACCGTCAACGACAGCGTCTCCATCGCCTCGAACGCCGACGGCCGCAGCGCCCTGAACTACGTGCGCATCGACCGCTGACCAATCCCGCCAGAAGCAAGAGGACCGGCGCCGCTCCCCCGGGCGAGGGGAGGGCGCCGGTGGTCTTACCTACCGCCGGAACCAGCGGCGGCGGGGGCGATCGGCCTGCTCAAGGCCGTAGATCGCGTTCTCGACGAGAAACTCCGCGTCGGTCTGCGTAGTGAGCGGTACGTCGAAGCAGCTGTAGGCGAGGAAGTGCTGCGCGATGCGGAGCGCGTCGTGCGTGGGCTCGTCACCGAGCAACCTTTCGGCGGCGTCGTCGAAGGGCACCTTCTCCACGCTGTAACCGATCGCCCTGCGCGCCAGGTCATGGCCCGCGCGGACGAGTTCCTCCGTCGCCTGCTGCGCGAACAGTGTGGGCGGGCGGAGCAGCACCCCGGTGGTGGGCACGGGGGTGGTGCTGACGGCCTGCCGAGGGATACCACGAGAGACTGTGGTCGTCATCGGAATCTCCTCCTCCGGAATCGATGAAATGTTCGATCCACATCAGCTATAACGGCCACTTTCGCCCATTGCTTCCCGGCCCGACGGGAATTGGCTGTGCCGTCGCCCACACCGCCGGGTGGGCGCGCACCAAGCGCCTGGTCCTGTTACTGGTGTGACGGGAGTCGCTTTACCGGTTGTTCATTTGATCTTCGAGCAAGATCCTTTGCGAGCCGCTACCTCTGCGCATAGGCGCTCTGCGGCACCGTCTGTGGAGATCAACCGCGCGAGGCTCCCCAGGACGGTCCCCCATGTCTGACCCTGTTTCAGATCGATTTCGGTCGGCACGGCACCGTCTCGCCGCGGCCCACCCACTGCGGGTGCCGCGGCTCGCCTCGGCGTTGCACATCGCCGTCGTCGGCTACGGCTATTGGGGGTCCAAGCACGTCCGGGTGCTGACCAGCCTGCCGGACGTCGCGGTGACCGTCGTCGAACGTGACCCGACCGCACGCGCCGCCGCCGCGGACCAGTACCCCGCCGCCGGCATCGCCTCCGAGCTGCACGACGTCCTGGACAGCGTCGACGCGGTGCTGGTGGCCACCCCGCCCGCCTCGCACGTCGAGGTGAGCCTGGCAGCCATCCGCGCCGGCAAGCACGTGCTCGTCGAGAAGCCGATGGCCACGTCCGTGCAGGACGCGCAGACGATGGTCGACGCGGCGGCCGAGCACGGCGTAACCCTGATGGTCGGGCACACGTTCCTGTACAACGCGGCGGTCCGCAAACTGCGCGACGTCGTGCACAGCGGCGCGCTGGGCCGGATCCTCTACGTCGATTCCGCGCGTCTCGGCCTCGGGCGATACCAGGCCGATTGCGACGTGCTGTGGGACCTCGCCCCGCACGACATCTCGATCCTCGCCTACCTCTTCGACGAATTCCCGCAGACCGTCTCGGTGTGGGCGCACCGCAACGTCGGCACCTCGCACGCCGACGTGGCGTACATGCGCCTGGGCTTCGACGAGTCGCAGATCAACGCGTTCATCCGGGTGAGCTGGCTCGATCCGTTCCGTTGCCGCCGGGCCACCGTCGTCGGCGACCGTCAGATGGCCGTCTACGACGACACCTCGGACTCGGACAGGTTGCGCATCTACGACGTCGGACCGGACATGGACGCCCGCGACCTGCACGCCCACGCCTTCCCGGTGTCCTTCCGCCGCGGCGACATCGTGTCCCCGTACATCGACTTCGTCGAACCGCTGCTCGTGCAGGACAGCCACTTCGTCGAGTGCGTCCGCGACGGCCTGGCGCCCCTCACCCCGGGCACCTTCGGGCTCGGGGTCGTCCAGGTTCTCGCCGCCGCGGACCGTGCCCGGCGTGCCGGCGCGCCCACCCTCATCTCCGCAATTCCCGACCTCGAAAACACGGGGCTCCCGCACGAAGTGGCGCTGGAGGTCGTGTGACCACCCTCGAGGCACGGGCCGATGCGTACGACGACGCATTCGGCCGCACCGCACTGGCAACACCCATCCCTTTCCTCGATCTCCGCGCCATGACCGCCGGCTTGCGCCCGGCACTCGATCTCGCCATCGACGCCGTCCTGCGGCACGGCCAGTTCGTCGGCGGCCCCGAGGTCACGCAGTTCGAGCACGACTTCGCGTTGCTGTGCGGGGCGCGGCACTGCGTCGGCGTCGCCAACGGCACCGACGCGCTCACCCTCGTCCTCGAGGGCCTGGGCATCGGGCGCGGCGACGAGGTGATCGTCCCGACGAACACCTTCGTGGCGACCGCCGAGGCGGTGCAGGCGTGCGGGGCGACGCCGGTGTTCGTCGACGTCGATCCCGACACGTTGCTCATCGACCCCGCCGCGGTCGAGGACGCCATCGGTACGGCGACGGCCGCGGTCATCGTGGTGCACCTGTTCGGTCAACCGGCCGATTGCGGGGCACTGCGCCGCATCACCCGCCGCCACGGCCTGGCCCTGATCGAGGACGCCGCGCAGGCACACGGCGCACGCGAGGGCGGGCGCACGGTCGGCTCGCTGGCCGACGCCGCCGCGTTCAGCTTCTACCCCGGCAAGAACCTCGGCGCCCTCGGCGACGGCGGCGCCGTCGTCACCTCCGACGAAGCCCTCGCCGCGCGCATCCGATCCCTGGCCGACCACGGACGCTGCCCCACCGACCGCCACCAGCACCGGGTGCCCGGCCGCAACAGCCGCCTGGACACCGTGCAGGCCGCGGCACTCGGGGTGAAGCTGCGCCACCTCGCCGCGGACAACGCCCGCCGTGCGGTCGCGATGCAGCACTACCGGGACCTGCTGCCGCCCTCCGTGCGCCCCGTCGCGACGCGGCCCGGCGTGACCCCGGCGTACCACCTGGCGGTCGTGCAGACCGAGCACCGTGAACGCCTCTGCGCGGCACTGACGCAGCATCAGATCGGCTGGGGTGTGCACTACCCCATTCCGTGCCATCAGCAGGGGGCCTTCGCCACCGGCGAGCGGCTCCCCGTCGCGGAACGCGCCGCCCGCCGGATCCTGTCCCTGCCGCTGTCTCCCCTGCTGTCCGCAGATCAGATCAGCCGCGTCTGCGCAGTCGTCGAATCGGTGGTGAACCCGTGAGTCCGCCCGGTCCCTCCAACGGCACCATGCCCCAGTCCTTGGCGTGGGCACCCGCGTCTCCGTCCCCGGCCTCCCTGCCTCCGGGGACGGAGACGCCTCGCCTGTCCGGTAGCAGGCGAGGTGCCCTCGTCTGCCTCGCCGCGATCTGCGTCAGCGCCGGTGCCGTCGCCGGTCTGGGCGCCAGTTCCCTGCAGGACAAGCAGTTCGCGGCCCGCGCGGAGCTGGTGTATCCGGTGCTGCAGGAACAGCCGACCGGCTTCCTGCGCCTGGACCGGGGGCTCAGCACCCAACTGGTGCTGATGCGCAGCAACGCCGTTCTGCAGCCCGTGGCCGCGTTGACCGGTGAGACGCCCGACGAGCTGCGCAAGCGGGTCAGCGCCACCGTCGTGAACGACAGCGAGGTGATCCGGGTGCAGGTCGCCGCCGCGTCCCCGGACCTCGCCACCACGCTCACCCAGCAGGTCGTGACGAGTTACGGCCAGGTCGCCGCTGCCCGCGACGCCGAACGCCGCGCCCAGCTCGACGCCGGACTCACGGAGGTGTCGACCGCGTTGGGGACGGCCACTGTTGAAGGTGAGATCGCGAACCTGCGCAGCCGTCAGATATCCCTGCAGACGGAGAAGGACGCCCTCGGGCGCAACGTCCCCTACGTCGTCACCGCCCCTTACGCACTCGACGGCCAGGTGAGCCCGCGCCCGGCGCTGAGCACCGCCGCCGGAGCACTGGCCGGGTTGCTGATCGCCGTCGGTATCGGTGCTCTGCAGGTCCGGCGGTGGACCAGACGCCCTGCGTGAGCGTCCCCTCATGACCGCACCCGTCGATCAGCACGCCCGCACCGCGCGACGATCCGCGATCGTCGCCGGCGGCACCGCGCTGAGCCGGCTCACCGGCCTGATCCGCATCCTGGCGATCGGTGCCGTCCTGGGTCCGACGTTCTTCGCGAACATCTTCCAGGCCGGCTATGCTCTGCCCGGGTTGGTGTTCACCGCCATCGCCGGACCCACGGTGTCCATGGTCCTGGTCCCGGTCCTGGTCCGCCGCCTCGCGCACGACCCGGAGGGTGCCCGCCGGATCCTCGCTGCTGTCAGCGGTCGGCTGCTGCTGCTCTCCGGCGCCGCTGTCCTGCTCCTCATGGTGAACTCCGCGCTGATCGCGTACACCCTGACCCTCGGCGTCGACACCTCCGACGGCCGCGCCCGCGCGCTGGCCACCACGATCGTGCTGCTCGTCGCGCCGCAGATCGTGCTCTACGTGCTGATCGCGCTGGCCGTGGCGGCCCAACAGGCCTGCGGCCGGTTCACCCTCGCCACCACCGCCCCGGCCGTCGAGAACCTCGTGATGACGGCGGTCGTGCTGATCGCCGGCGGGTACTACGGCACCGGCCACGAGGTCGACGCGGTCCCCATGGAACTCGCTGTCGCGCTGGGCGTCACCGGCCTGGCCGCCACCGGCCTGCACGCCCTCGTCCAACTGTTCGGGGCACGCCGCGCGGGGTTGCCCGTCGGTGTCACCTTCCGCCGCGACGCCGACCCCGGGACGCAGGACGTCCTGCGGCAGCTGCGCCGGTCGGTGAGCGTCGCCGCCTGCCCGGCGGTGGCGTTCTACGGCGTCCTGGTGCTCGCCGCGACCGTGCACGGCGGGGTGTTCGTGGTGCAGGTCGCGTGGACCGCGTTCAACGCCGGGCTCAGCGTCGGCGGCGGCGCGGTGGCGGTGGCGGCCCTCCCGGCGCTGGCCGCCTCGGCCACGTCACGCGACCTCGAGGCGTTCCGCTCCGGGTGGCACACCTGCCTGCGGTACGCGTCGAGCGCCGCCGCCCCGCTGTCGCTGCTGCTCGTGGTGGGTGCGTGGCCCGCCGCGAACTTGCTCACCCCCGCGGACCTGCACGCCTCATGGATCGTCACCACCCTGGCCGTCTCGTTGGTGATCGTCGCCGGCACGCAACTCGTCGGTGTCGTGCACGACCTCGCCAACCACGCGATGTTCGCCCTCGGCGACCCCCGCAGCCCCGCCCGCTCCGGCCAGGCACTGCTCGTGGCCACCCTCCTCGGCGGTGCCGTCGCGATGCTCTGGCCCGCGGACGGGACCCGGTTGATCGGACTCGTCGCCGCGATGTTTCTCGGCGAGTGCGCGGGTGCCGTCGTGATCCTGGTGGCGCTGCGCCGTCGGTTCGGCACCGCGCCGCTGGTCCGACGCGACGACCTGCGACCTTTGCGACGTGCCCTGCTCGCGATGCTCCCGGGCGCATTCGGGATCGCGATCGTCGGGGTGCTGGTCCCTCTCCCGTGGCAGTACCTGGCGCTGCTGCCCGTGCTCGCGTGGGCGGTCTACGGCTACGTGACCGTCCTGCGCAGGGCGGCCCCCGCACAGCCCCGCGAGGTCCGGGAAGTCCGTGGCACCCCCGAGATCCCCGCGACCCGCGAGACCCCCACGACCCGCGAGGCCCGAGAACGGTCCGGGACCACGGCGCTCTCCCTGTCGGCGGTCCTGCTCGCGACGGTAACCGGTGCCGTGCTCGGGCTGCGGCCACAGTGGTTGGCCCCGAGCGTCGGCGTCCTCGTCGCGCTGGCGGTCGTCGCGCTGTGCGCGCGCACGCCGATGTACGGGCTGCTGATCTACCTCGCGTCCCTCCCGATCCTGGCCGGGATCGAACGAGGACACCTGATCCCGCTGCTGCGCCCCAACGAGGCCGTCCTGGTCCTGGTCGTCGGCGGCGCGCTGACCGGTGGGACCTGGCGTTGGTTGCGCGGCGCGCGGCACCGGCTGCGGTGGACGGTCTGGGACGGTGCGTGCGCGGTGCTCGCGGCTTGTGCAGTCGTGTGGCCCCTGACGTGGATGCTGCTGCGCGGCCACAGTCCCGAACCGATCGAACTGGCGGCGCTGCTGCCGGTGTGCAAGGTGCTCGGGCTCTACGTGTTCACCCGCGCGACAGTACGCACGCCCGCGGACATCGCACGGTGCCTGCACACCGTGCTCTGGTCCGGCGCCGTCGTCGCGGCAATCGCCGTGCTGCAGACCCTGCACGTCGGTCCGGTGCTCACCGTCCTCGGATCGGCCTGGGCGCTGGACGTCGACGCGGAGAACATCGCCAGCCGCGGCTCCTCCACCCTCGGCTCACCGATCGCCACCGGGGACTTCCTCATCCTGTGCGGGCTGTTGCTCGTCCACGCCTCCCGACGCGGCGGTGTCTCGCGCCGCACCCGTCTCGTCCTGGGGTCGACGATCGGCGCCGGCATCCTGGCCTGCGGGCAGATCTCCACCTGGATCGCCTGCATTGTCGTCGGCGCCCTGTTGATGCGTCAGATCGACCACAGACAGGGATTCCGGGCCTCGAGAGTCATTCCCGCGGTCGTGGTCATCGGCCTGATCGGCGCACCGGCCGTCGCCGGTCGCATGCAGGAGTTCGCGCAGGGCCAGTGGCCGACGAGCTGGCTGGGCCGCTGGGACAACCTCTCGAACTTCTACCTGCCGCACCTCGACCCCAGCGCCCTCGCGTTCGGGATCTCCCCGAACTCGGTGACGCCCGCCCCGGAGACCTGGCGGGACGTCATCTACCTCGAGTCCGGGTACCTGGACCTGCTCTGGATCGGCGGCACCCCGCTGCTGCTCGGGTTCGCGGTGCTGAGCTGGACGGTCCTGCGCCGGGCCGGACGTGACGCCGCCGATCTCGGGCCGCGCGGTGTGTGCGCGCAGACGTTGGCCACCTGGTGGCCCGCGCTGCTGGTGTTGATGGTCCTCGACCCGCACCTGACCCTGCGCGGCCCCGGGGACCTCATGTTCGTGCTGATGGCCGTCGTCGCCGGTCCGCTGCTGCTGCCCGTGACGCGCACGCCGGTCCTGCCCGCCCCCCGCACCCCCGGCTCGGTGTCCCGTCGAGCACTGGACCTGACCGTGTCCTCGTTCGCCCTGGTGCTGCTCGCACCCGTGATGCTGGCGATCGGCGTCGCGGTGCGCGTCACCAGCCCCGGCCCGGCCGTGTTCCGCCAGGAACGCGTCGGCAAGGACCTGCGCCCGTTCCCGATGCTGAAGTTCCGCACCATGCGCGTGGACGCGGACGAGGCGGACGCCGCGCTGCGCGATCTCATCGCCCGCGAGCTGGGGGGCGAGGACACCACCGTCGACGGCAGCACGAAACTCGCTGCCGATCCGCGGATCACCTCGCTCGGCCGGTTCCTGCGCCGGACCAGCCTCGACGAACTGCCACAACTGCTCAACGTGCTCGCCGGGCACATGAGTCTCGTCGGGCCGCGGCCCTGCCTGCCCTGGGAAGCCGCCATGTTCCCCGCCGAGTACGCCTGCCGTTTCCAGGTCCGCCCCGGCATGACGGGGCTCTGGCAGGTCAGCGGCCGCAGCCATCTGAGTACCCTTCAGATGCTCGCCCTCGACGCCGAGTACGTGCAGGACCGGCGCCTGCGTACCGATCTGAAGATCCTCGCGCGCACCCTGCCCGCCGCTCTCGACGGAGGTTCTCGATGACGACCCTGGCAGGACCCGCGCAGATCGTGGTCTCCGCGCAGGTCGGCGCCGGCCATGACACCGCGCCCTGGGACAGGCTCGTCGACGCCACACCCGGCACCGACGTCACCCAGCACAGCGTCTGGGCGCACCTGCGGGCGCAGGTCGGCTACGACCGGGTCCTGCTGCAGGCGAGCAGCGGCGGCCAATTGCTCGGGGGCGCGCAACTGCTGATCCGTCGGATCCCGGTCCTCGGCAGCGTCGGGTACGTGCCGTACGGGCCGGTCGTCGCCGACGGTCTCGACGAGGACCTGCGCGACCTCACGCAATGGGCCGTCGCCCAGGCCCTGCACCGTTACGGCACACAACGACTGCGCGCGTTGTTCGTCCAGCCGCCCGAGGGTGGCGAGGCCGTCACCGGGCACCTGATTCAGCTGGGGTTCCGCCCGTCGGACGCGGCGATCGCACCCGGCGGATCGGTCCGCATCGATCTGCACGACGACCTCGTCGACATCCGCGCGCGGTTCGGTAAACGCCTGCGGTCGTGGACCAACCGGTGGGCCGAGCACGGCGTCACCGTGCGCCGCGGCACGTCCGGCGACGTCGACGTGCTGCTGCGGCTCATGGACCTGGCCGCCGGTCAGCGCGGGTACCGGCCCCTGCCGCACAGCTACGTCAGCACTCTCTATCGGGAGCTGGACCGCCGCGGCAAGGTGGTCATGTTCATCGGCGAGGTGGACGGGACGCCCGTCTCGGCCGAGCTGATGACCGGTTGCGCGGGGATGCTGCGCGGTCGTCTCGGCGGGTTCGACCGCTCCGGGCCGGGAGCCCGGCTGAGTGTTCCCGCGGCCGTGCACTGGGCGATGATCCAGTGGGCCAAGGAACAGGGCTACCGCTGGTTCGACTTCGGTGGGCTCGAGCCGCAGACCCTGGCCGCGCTGCTCGACGGCGCCGGCACCGACCCGCCGTCCATCGCGTCGATCGATCAACCCAAGCTCACCTTCGGCGGGGTTCCCTACCGCTATCCCCCGGCGGTGGAGCTCTTCCGGCCCGCCACGGCGCGCGCCGCCTACGACGTCGCGACCCGCACCGAACTGGGCCGCCGCGGTGTCGACCTGGCCCGGGACCTGATGCGGGGCGCCGGGACGACGGGGCGGAAGCGATGAGGATCGCGTGTGTCGGCGCGGGGCCGGCGGGACTGTACGTCGCGATCGCCGCGAAGCTGCGGGATCCGCGCCATGAGGTCACGGTGTACGAGAAGAACCCGCAGGGCCGCACGTTCGGGTGGGGCGTGACCTACTCCGACGACCTGCTCGATCTCATGCACACCGTGGACCCCGTGGTGGCAGCTCCGCTGGCCGACGCACCGGGGCGCTGGCGAGATCAGGAGGTGCACGTCGGCGCGCGACGGGCGCACCTGGGCGGCTACGGCTACGCGATCGGGCGGGCCGAACTCCTGAACCTGCTCACCGCGCGGGGCGTCGACCTCGGCGTGGACGTGCGCCACGGACACCCCGCGGACGACAACCTCGACGCCGATCTCGTCGTCGCCGCCGACGGAGCCCACAGCCGGTTGCGGACCGCCCACGCCGCGGAGTTCGGGACCGAACTCACCGACGGGGCGACCACCTTCGCGTGGCTGGCCACCCCGGGCGTGTTCTCGGCGTTCCGCTACGCCTTCGAGCGCACCGCGGCCGGGCCGATCTGGTTCTACTCCTACCCCTACGCCGCCGACCGGACCACGTTCATCGTCGAGTGCTCACCCCAGACCCGCACCGCGCTCGGCCTGGACACGATGACCGCCGACGAGGCCCTGACCGCGCTCGGCCGTATCTTCGCGCGGCACCTGCAGGGTGCGCCCCTGTTGAGCCCGTCGTCGGACCGGCTGCCGTGGGAGACCTTCACCCGCGTCACGAATCTGACGTGGCATCACCATAACGTCGTGCTCGTGGGCGACGCGGCCCACACCACGCACTTCTCCATCGGGTCCGGGACCACGTTGGCGATCGGTGACGCGGTGGAACTGGCCCAGCAACTCGCGACGCACTCCCGCCTCGATGATGCCCTCGCCACCTACTCGCGCCGCCGCCGTGCCGCGATCGCGCAGGCCCAGGCCGCGGCGTGCCGCAGCGCCCGGTGGTTCGAGGACCTCCCCGCCGATCTCGACGGTTCGATCGTCCGCTTCGCCTATGCCCTGGCCGCCCGCCGCGGCGGGTACCCGGCCTGGCGCTACCAGTTGCACCTGGCCACCCAGGTCGCCCCGTTGCGGGCGGCGCGCAGCGCGTTGACCGGCGCACGGGTCCGGGCACGGGCCTCCCGTCGGACGCAGGTGGCGCTGTGAAGCGGGCGGCGTTCCTGTGCGCGGTCCTGCTGCTCACGACAGGGTGCGGGCCCGCGGGTGAGGGCACCGCGCGCGCGGCCGAGTTCTCGGCCGAGGCCACCGCGCCGCCCGGCGCGGAACTGCCCAGCACCCAGGAGTGCGCCCGGCGCACGGTGTTGGGGCCCGAACCGCGGCCGGAGAACACAGCGGCGAACCGCACCATGCCGCCCGCGGGGTACAGGGTCCCGGCGTGGCCGGAGCACGGGTACGCGCCGGAGTTCAACGCCCGGATCGTGCCGCGCATCGAGGGCCGGTTCACCGGCACCACCGATCAGATCCTCGCCTGGGGAGCGTGCCGGTGGGGCATGCCGGCCGACGTCGTGCGCGCGATGGCGGTCGAGGAGTCGACGTGGGTCCAGTCGCACACCGGCGACGTCTCGGAGGACCCGCGGGGCTGCGTCGGCGGGGACACTCCCCCGTGTCCGACGAGCTTCGGCATCCTGCAACTGAAGGACCTCCACCGCCCCGGGTCCTGGCCGTGGTCGCTGCAGTCGACGGCGTTCAACGTCGATTACGGCCTCGCTGCGGTCCGCGGCTGCTTCGAGGGCTGGGTCACCTACCTCCGGCCGGACTACCGCGCAGGGGATCTGTGGGGCTGCCTCGGGTGGCACTTCTCCGGCGAATGGCACGACCCGGGGGCACAGGGCTACATCAAGCGGGTCAAGGACCATCTGCGCGCGAAGCCCTGGAAGCGCTGGTGAGCACCGTCTACGTCACCTCGACCGGCGGGCACCTCGGCGAGCTGCTGCGGCTGGCCGAACGGATGGAACCGAGTCCTGACGACGTCTGGGTGACCCACGACTCGCCGCAGAGCCGCACCGCCCTGATGGGACGTCAGGTGGTGTACGTCCCCGAGGTCGCGCCCCGTAACGTCATGCACCTGGCTCGCGCCCTGCCCGGCGGACCCGCACTGTTGCGCGCCCACCGTCCACGGCGGGCCGTCTCGGCGGGTGCGGGGATCGCGCTGGCGTATCTGCCGTACCTGGCGCGCCGCGGGGTGTCGTGTCACTACGTCGAGAGCATGACGCGGGTCAGCGGGCCGTCGTTGACCGGGCGGGTGCTGGCCGGGACGCCCCGGATCCGGCTGCACTGCCGCTACCGCTCCTGGAGCCGCGGCCGGTGGGCGTACACGGAGAACGATCTCGACGCGTTCCAGGTGATGCCGCGCCCTGCTGCATGGGGAGACACGCTGCGGGTGACGGTGATGATCGGGACCGGTCCCGAGCCGTTCGACCGTCTGCTCGCTCCGCTGGCCCGGTTGCTGGCCGCGGGCGGGCCGCTCGAACGGGAGACGGGCCGCCCGGTGTCGGTCTTCTGGCAGACGGGCGGCCAGCAGGTGCCCGGGATGGTCGCGTCCGGGTTGATCCCGCAGGACGAGTTGGACGATCAGCTGCGACGCTCCGACGTTGTCATCACCCACGCCGGCGTCGGGTGCGTCCTGGCGTCGCTGCGGGCGGGAGTCGTTCCGCTGGTCGTGGCGCGCCGCCCACCGACGGAGACCCCGGACGGGCATCAGGCACAGTTCGCGACCGAGCTCGATCGGCGGGGTCTGGCGCGTGTGCTGTCGCCGGAACGGCTGTGCGCGGCGGACGTCCTGAGCGCGGTGGACCTCGGGGTCGTCGAGAAGCCGCTCGGCCCGCTGCTGTTGGAGGGAATGTGATGCCGGCTCAGATCGATCCGCGGGTCGACGACCGCTGGGTAGCGGTAGCGGCTCGACCTGAAGCGAGCGTGTTCGTCTCCCCGCCGTGGATCCGCGCGGTGTGCAACACCTACGGCTTCGTCCCGCAGGCGGTGGTGGATCCGGCCACGGGCGACGGCTTCTGCTGGGTCGAGGTGCAGGATCTGCGCGGGGCCCGGGTGCTCAGCATGCCGTTCAGCGACCGCGCCGAGCCGGTGGTCGGTGATGCGGATCGGCTGCGGTCCTTCGTCGACCCGGTGGTGCGGCCCGTCGCACCGATGACGGTGCGCTGCTTCGACACCGTTGCCGCACTGTTCGATTCGCGCTTCGCCCGCGTCGGTGAGGTGTGCTGGCACGGGACGGAACTGGTCGGGGACCTGCCGCACATGCTGACGTTGCTGAACGGCCACGCCCGCCGCAACCTGGCCCTGGCTGAACGGAACGGCGTCCGCGTCCACGCCCGCGACGACCTCGACGCCGTGCGGATCCTGCACGGCCTGCACGTCGACCTGCGTCGGGACAAGTACCGGCTGCTGGCTCAGCCGTGGGAGCTGTTCGAGTCCATCTGGAAAGAGTTCTCCGGCGAGGGCGCGGTGACCACGCTGGTCGCCGAGCACGACGGTGTCCCCGTCGCGGCCATGCTGGTGCTGGCCTGGAACGACGTCGTCTACTACAAGTTCGGCGCCTCCGCCCGCGACCGGCTCCACCTGCGCCCCAACGACGCGCTCTACCGCGCCGCCCTGGAATGGGCCCTGGCACGCGGAGCCTGCCTCATCGACTGGGGGGTCAGCGACGACGACCAGCCCGGCCTCATCGCCTTCAAGGACAAGTGGGCCAGCCACCGCCGCCGCGTCGTCACACTCCGCGCGGGAGGCGAGGCGGCGCCGCCCGCCAACGAGATCGCCGCGATGCTCGCGGCCATGACCGAGCTCCTGACCACCGATGGCGTCCCGACCGACGTCACCCGCCGCGCCGGCGAGCTCCTGTACCGCTACTTCTGCTGATCAGCTCGAGGTGGGGTGCGCCAGGTTCGGCAACTGCGGGCAGCGTTTCTCCCTTATCTCGCCGCCGCAAGGGCGGCCCGCCACCCGTAGTTGCGCGCAGCCTCACGAGCAGGTCGACGTCGGCTTCAAACGTTTGAGGACGGCGCCAGCAGATGCAGCCGCAGGCCGTCGAATTGCCGGAATCCCCTGTCGGCGGTCACCACCGCGAAGTCCCCAGCCACGGCGAAAGCGGCCAGGTAGGCGTCGGTCCACAGCCTGGTCGAAGCCGTGGTCCGGGTCGCGAAGGCCCGCCAGCACTCGTCCAAGCCGGCCGGCTCCCGGTCCATCAGGTCGATCCGGTCATCCGCGCAGAGCGCGTCGAAGACCGACCAGGCGCCCTCGTTCGTCAGGGGTGCATCCCTGAAGGGGGCCATCACCGCGGCGTTGGTGAGCAGGCGAAACAACCCGTGTTGGGACACCCGGCAGAACGCAAGAAGGTCCTCGTCCGCGCTGGTGTCGAACCACCGCAGAGCCCGCCGATGGTCCGCGTGGCCCTCGACGCACAAGGCCAGCCAGATGTTGACGTCCGGGAGGTAACGACTCACGACTGCTCGGTGCGAGCGGCGTATTCCGCGTCTTCCTGTTCCAGGATCTCCGCGACCCGTTCGGCCGTCAGCTCGTGGCCCGTTGGCGCCGATCGAGACGAGTGGACCAGGGGAAGCGTCACCCGGTGCCGCCCCTGCTCCTCGACCTTGGCCGGCGACGCCAAGCCCCGTCGCAACACCTCCGCGAAGACATCGCGCAACCGACGATTCTCCTCAGCCGCCTTGATCTTCAAGGCGCGCACGAGGTCCTCAGGGAGGTCGACCGTCGTCTTCACTCCGCCAGTCTAGCCCGGAAACCGGTTTGCTGGTTTGCTGGGTTGCGCGACGGGCGGGACCCCTCAGGGTGCGGTCCTGGAGAAGATCTTCCTGCTCAGGTGGTGGACACCGCGCTGCGCATCCCGGACATACCCGGCACCACGACCGTTTGGCTGGGTATCGGGTCAAAGCCGGGTTGCGGGTTCGGTTGATCTTCACCTGGTCGCGGGCACGGGCGAGGCCGTGAGAGCTCGAATGGGGTGCCGTGGCGATCCGCCGCGCGTCGACAAGCTCGCGACCCCGAGGACGTGACCGATGATCCTGCGCCGCCTGCCCGTAGCCACCGTTGCCCTCGCCGGCCTGCTCGCGTTGTCCGCGTGCGGCTCCGATCCACTGCGGGCCGAGCAGGCCGCGCCCGTGGTGCCTCAGACCGTGGTGACCTCGGCCCCGGAGACACCCAGCACGCCGACGCCCAGTACCTCGCCGACGGCGTCGGCGAGCGTCGAGGAATCGGACGAGGAGGACATCGACGACCCCGATCCCGCGCCGGAGGCACCCGACACCGAGACGGTCGATTTCGTCATGCCGGACCTCGCCGGGAAGTCGCTGCAGGACGCGCAGGACGAGCTGCAGGACGAGGGCGTCTACTTCACGACCTCGCACGACCTGCTCGGCGCGCGAGACCAGGACGAGGGCGAGGAGTGGAAGGTCTGCACGTCGAACCCCGCCGCCGGAACCCCCGTGCAGGGCAACGCCGCGGATCTGGAGGGCAAGGTCGACCTCGGCGCCGTGCAGCTGTCGGAGAACTGCCCCAGCTGACGGTTCGTCAGGCCGCTGCGGCGGGTGCTACGGCGGCGGGGAGGTCGGCCACCGTCGCGCCCATCTCCTGCAGGTGGCGCACGGCCAGGCGCAGCGACATGGGCAGCGACGTCTCCACGTACGGGATGCCGAGCTTCGCGCAGTGCGCCTTCACCAGCGGCTGGGCGCGGCGCAGGTTGGTGCGGGGCATGCTCGGGAACAGGTGGTGCTCGATCTGGTAGTTCAGACCACCGAGCAGCCAGTCGGTGACGTGACGCCCGCGGACGTTGCGGGAGGTGAGGACCTGCTTGCGCAGGAAGTCCCACTTCGAGCCGGCGGGCGGCATCTCCATGCCCTTGTGGTTCGGGGCGAACGCGCACCCGAGGTGCAGACCCATGCAGGCCTGGTGGACGACGACGAACACCGCGGCCTTGCCCGGGCCCATTGCGATGAGAATCAGCCCGAAGTAGGCGATGGCGTGCGCGGCCAGCGAGGCGTACTCGCGGAAGCTGTTCGCCGCACGCAGGCTCCCCAGGCGCAGGTTCGGCGCCTCGAGCAGGACCATCAGGAAGAACAGGTGCCCCTGGTGACGGGTGACCCAGTTGGCCTTCCCGCCGCGCTCGATCACCTGCTCCTCGGTCCAGCACAACGCACCGGGCGCGACGTCCGGGTCCTTGCCGACGATGTTCGGGTTGGCGTGGTGCCGGTTGTGCTTGTCGATCCACCAGTTCGCGCCGAGGCCGACGACGACGTCCCCGACCACCTGCCCCATGAACCGGTTCATCCGCTTGGTGCGGGCGACCTGCTGATGCCCGACGTCGTGGCCCACGAAGATCATCCGCACCGAGAACAGCGCGAGCGGCACCGCGAGGAACAGCGACCACCACGTGTTGCCCATCAGCAGGATCGCGACCCAGATGGCGGCCAGCACGACGACGTCGATCCCGATGAGCGTCGCGTACCGCAGGCGGCGCGTGCGCATCAGGCCGTGGGAGTGGACGGTGTCCAGCAGCGGCGCGAAATCGCTCCCGCGAGTCTGCGCGGGAGGCGAATCAAGCGTGGTCAAGAAGCTGGCTCCTCATCGGGGATATCGCCGGGGGTTCGAACGCGAATCCGTCGAGAGGCGGGGTCATGGCCTGCCGTGGAGGGCGAACTAGTACCTGTTCGTAGCCGCCGTCGTGGCGGGCTGGAGGTTTCCGGAACTGCCCGCGAAAGCTGCGGGGTCCAGCAGGTAGATCGCACACCACGTCCTTACCCCAGGAGGGGCGACGCGATGCTGTTCGATCCCGATCGTAGTCCTTGGCCGAACGGCACGCCATGGCCCGGATGCCTGACCACCGTCAGGAAATCCAGCGTATTTGCGCTGTTCCACAAGGGTTTCAACCGCGCCGAGTGGGTAGCTCAGCAGGCTTCAGCGACGGCCGGTACTGAAGGACGCCGCGCTGTGCGGGCGGTTCGCCACGGCCGCGGCGGGGCGACGGGGGGCGGGAGCTGCCGACGTCGAGGGCGCGCCCTCGGACCGCGGACGGTCGGTGGAACGCGGACGACGGTTGCGGCCACCGGTGCGGGTGCCCTGACGGTCCGGGCGTGCGCCGTCACGGTTGGCGGGGCGGCCACGGCCGGGGGCCTCGGCGCGCACGACGATCGTCGCCGGGTCCACGAGCACGCGCTCGCCGGGGGCGAGGCTCAGGAGCACGGGGTGGTCGACGGAGGACACGCGCGTGGTCTTCGCCTTGATCCCGGCGGCGCGGGTGAGCGCGTCGACCTCACGGATCTGGTCGGACGTCATCATCGTGACGACGGTCCCGGCGTTGCCGGCGCGCGCGGTGCGGCCCGAGCGGTGCAGGTAGGCCTTGTGGTCCGCAGGCGGGTCGGCGTGGATGACCAGGCGGACGTCGTCGACGTGGATCCCACGCGCGGCGATGTCGGTGGCCACCAGCACGGTCGCGCGACCGGAGTGGAAGTCGTCGAGGTTACGGGTGCGGGCGTTCTGCGCGAGGTTGCCGTGCAGCTCCACGACGCGGACGCCGTCGCGCTGCAGCCGGTCGGTGAGCGTCTTCGCGCCGCGCTTGGTGCGGGTGAAGACGACACAGCGCCCGGGGGCAGTGACCAGGTCGACGAGGACCGGCAGCCGGTTCTCGCGGTCCACGTGCAGGATGTGGTGGGTCATCTGGGACACCGGCGACTGCGCCGAGTCGGCCTGGTGCACGGCCGGGTTGCTCAGGAACTGGCGGACCAGGGCGTCGACGGCGTTGTCCAGGGTGGCGGAGAACAGCATCCGCTGACCGCCTGCCTGGGTGCGGGTGAGGATCCGCTTCACGGCCGGCAGGAAACCGAGGTCGGCCATGTGGTCGGCCTCGTCGATGACGGTGATCTCGACGCGGCTCAGGGAGCAGTGGCCCTGCGCCATGAGGTCCTCGAGGCGGCCGGGGCAGGCGACGACGATGTCGGCGCCGCGACGGATCGCGGTGATCTGCGGATTCTGGCCGACGCCGCCGAAGACGGTGCAGGTGGTGAGGCCGGCGGTCTTGGCCAGCGGTGCGAGGACGGTGGCGATCTGCCCCGCGAGCTCGCGGGTCGGGGCCAGGATCAGCGCGCGCGGCGCACCGGAGCGGGCCTTGGGGCCGCCGGAGAGGCGGGCGACCATCGGGAGCAGGAACGCGAGGGTCTTTCCGGAGCCGGTGCGACCACGGCCGAGGACGTCGCGTCCGGCCAGGGAGTCGGGCAATGTTGCCTGCTGGATCGGGGTCGGGATGGTGATGCTGAGGCCCGTGAGGACCTCGGTGAGGCGTGCGGGCACGCCAAGATCGATGAACGACAAGTCGAGGATCGCAATCTGTACGGTGTCCCGCCAGCGGCCAGATCCAGTCGGATTCGGTCCGTGTGCCACGCGGAGCAGATGTCAATTGCTACGACGCGCGGACAGCTCGCGGCAGGAGTTCAACGAGCTGAGTCACCTCAGCCTACCGCATGGTTGATCAATCCACCGGCAGGCCGCCGATCGGGCGCGGCCGGGCGCACCGTGCGCATTTGATCCACGTTGAAACGCGTGGGACTCGATCCACGCTCGAGCGTCGTCACTCCAGTAGCAACGTGGATCGTTTGCGCACGCATCAGCGGGCGTCCGAGCGGGCGAGGCTGACCATCGCCGCCTCGATCTGCTGGCGCAGGACCTCGGCCGGGCAGTACAGGCCGGTGCCGTCGGGCGCGTAGCCCTCCAAGGCCGTGCGGAGTTCGTTCAAGCGATCGTCCCCGGCGTAGTCCTCACGCACGGCCGCCTCCAGCTCGCGGGCGGCGGCGAGGGAGTCGTCGCCCTCGAGCATGCGGGAGGCAGCAGCGTCGAAGCGTGGGGTCGGGGCCATCAGGAGTGGGACGGACCGGCCGGGACGTCCATCTCGAAAAACAGCTCCTCGGGGTAGCACCAGAACCACTCCTCGCCCGGCTCGAAGGAGCGGATGAGCGGGTGCTTGGTGTCGCGGTGATGCCCGGTGGCGTGCTTGCCCGGGGAGTTGTCGCAGCAACCGACGTGACCGCACTGCTGACACATCCTCAGGTGCACCCATCGCCCGCCGGCGGCCAGGCACTCGTGACAGCCGTCATCGCTCGGTGCCACCTCTTCGATGGTGCCCAGATGTGCGCAGGTACTCATCTGCGGTCCTCTCCTCGAAACAGCCGACGTACGGCGAGCGTAGAACGCTCGGATATTCCGCCCGATACGCACTCCTTCTGCTTTCTGTTCCCGTCCCACGGCGTGTCACCCGATCGCTCTCAGCGGAACGGCGACCCGGAATCAACCCGGGGTGTCGCCCGTTGAGCGGGTCCTGAGCCTAGGAATGGGGAACGCCATGAACGACCCGCTGTCGCTGCCGTTGCTGCCGCTGGACGGACAGGTCGTCCTGCCCGGGATGGTCCTGCCGCTGTCCCTGAACGAATCCGAGATCCGCGCCGCCACCGAGGCCGCGCAGGCCGCCGCGCCGAACGAGGGCGATCCGGTCCGCGTGCTCGTCGTGCCGCGCATCGACGGCAAGTACGCCCGCACCGGCACCATCGCGCTTGTCGAGCAGATCGGGCGCCTGCAGAACGGGCAGCCCGTCGCCGTCGTCCGCGGCACCGGTCGTGCGCACATCGGCACCGGCACGTCCGGCCCCGGCGCGGCCCTGTGGGTCGAGGTGTCACTGCTGGAGGAGATCGTCGACGAGACCGCTGCCGCGTTGTCGCGGGAGTACAAGGCGCTCGCGACGACGATCCTGCAGCAGCGTGGTGCGTGGCAGGTCGTGGACTCCGTCGCCGGTATCGACGACCCGATCGCCCTGGCCGACATGGCCGGGTGGGCGCCGTATCTGAAGGCGGATCAGAAGGTTGAACTGCTCGAGGATCCCGACGTCGCCGCGCGCCTGACGAGGCTGATCGCGTGGAGCCGGGAACACCTCACCGAGCTCGACGTCAACGAGACCATCCGCAAGGACGTCGCCGAGGGTGTGGAGAAGCAGCAACGCGAGTTCCTGCTGCGCCAGCAGCTGGCCGCGGTGCGCAAGGAACTCGGTGAGCTGACCGGTAAGCCGGCGACCGAGGAGGACGACTACCGCGCCAAGGTCGAGGCCGCGCCGCTGCCGGACAAGGTCCGCGAGGGCGCCCTGGCAGAGGTCGACAAGCTGGAACGCACCCCCGACGAGTCCCCCGAGGTCTCCTGGATCCGCACCTGGCTGGACACGATCCTCGCCCTGCCGTGGGACAACCGGTCCGAGGACTCCTACGACCTGCCCGGTGCCCGTGCGGTGCTCGACGCCGACCACACCGGCCTGGACGACGTGAAGGACCGCATCACCGAGTATCTCGCGGTGCGGCGTCGTCGCGCGGAACGTGGACTGGGCATCGTCGGTGGGCGGCGCAGTGGCGCCGTGCTGGTGCTCGTCGGTCCGCCCGGGGTCGGCAAGACCTCGCTGGGTGAGTCGGTGGCCCGCGCGATGGGCCGCAGGTTCGTCCGGGTCGCGCTCGGGGGCGTGCGGGACGAGGCGGAGATCCGCGGGCACCGGCGCACCTACGTCGGCGCCATGTCCGGGCGTATCGCCCGGGCGTTGACCGAGGCCGGGTCGATGAATCCGGTGATGCTGCTCGACGAGATCGACAAGGTCGGCTCGGACTACCGGGGCGACCCGACGGCCGCGCTGCTCGAGGTCCTGGACCCGGCGCAGAACCACACGTTCCGCGACCACTACCTGGAGGTCGAGCTCGATCTGTCCGACGTGCTGTTCCTCGCGACGGCCAATCAGCTGGAGTCCATCCCCGGTCCGCTGCTGGACCGCATGGAGCTCATCCGCCTCGACGGTTACACCGAGGAGGAGAAGGTCACGATCGCCCGCGACCATCTGGCGCCTCGTCAGATCGAACGGGCCGGGCTGACCGCGGACGAGGTCTCCCTCACCGACGACGCCCTGCGGCGCTTGGCGGCGGAGTACTCCCGGGAGGCCGGGGTGCGTGATCTGGAACGGCTCATCGCCCGGGTGCTGCGCAAGGTCGCGGCCCGTCCGGACGATGCCGAGCCGGTCGCGATCGACGCAGGCAACCTGCCCGATTACGTCGGACGTCCGCGGCACACCCCCGAGTCGGCTGAGCGCACCCAGGTGCCCGGGGTCGCGACGGGACTGGCGGTCACCGGGGCAGGCGGGGACGTGCTGTTCATCGAGGCGTCCCTCGCGGAGCAGGAGACCGGGTCGTCCGGCGTCACCATCACCGGCCAGCTCGGTGAGGTGATGAAGGAGTCCGCGCAGATCGCGCTGTCGTTCCTGCGCTCCAACGGCGCGGCGCTCGGGTTCTCCGCCGCACCGCTGCGGGACCGTGGTGTGCACATCCACGTCCCGGCCGGTGCCGTCCCCAAGGACGGCCCGAGCGCCGGGATCACGATGACCACCGCCCTGGCCTCACTGCTGTCCGGTCGCCCCGTGCGCGCGGACGTGGCGATGACCGGCGAGGTGTCGTTGACCGGGCGGGTGCTGCCGATCGGTGGGGTGAAGCAGAAGCTGCTCGCCGCACACCGCGCCGGCATCACCACGGTGCTGATCCCCACCCGCAACGAGCCCGACCTCGACGAGGTCCCGGCCGAGGTGCGCGAAGGACTGACGGTGCATCTGGTCAGCGACGTCCGTGACGTCCTGGCCCTGGCACTGGAGTCCGAGGCAGCAGTGGAGATCGCGGCCTGAACCACAGGGGATCCCGCGGGTCTCTAGCAGTCCAGCAGACCCGCGGGATTTCCGCCCTGGAGGTCGTCGAGGGGGCGGCACGCGGCGGCGCGGACCCGGGCGACCGGTTCGGCCATCAGTTGCAGGACCGCGCCGAGCTCACCCAGTTCGGCGCCGCCCATGGCGGTCATGCTGAGCAGCGACCGGCCGACGCGGGAGCCGATGACGAACCCGTTGGTCAGAATCTCCTCGCCCTCGACCGCGCGGGCGTAGGAGAACTGCCACCCCCAGGCCTCCTCGGCGCCGCGGACCGTGGCGGGGACGAGGTCGACCTTCACCTCGGTGGGCGACGTCTTCAGGTCGCGCTGGATCATCGTGACGAGGCGTTCCTTGTAGCACTGCGCGGCGGCGTGGGACCGCATGCGCTCCTGGTCGTTCGCGGCGGCGACGGTGTCCTTGGTGACGTCGGCGACGGAGCCGATGCGGTTCGTGCGTTCGGCGGGGGTGCCGATGTTCTCCCCGACCACGAACGCCGCCCCGCGGTGGCGGACCAGCAGCGGCGGTGCCTGCGTCCCGACGCACCGGTAGAACGCGGCCTCCTCCTCGTCGAGGGTCTTGGGTGGGGCCGGGCGCCCGGCGGTGAAGGCCTCGGGCAGGTCGCCGGGGAGGATCACTCCCACCTGCGCCATCGACTCGGCCTTCCCCTTGGACATGCCCGTCGGCACCGGGACTGCCTCGGTGGCAACGGAATTCCGCACAGGGCCGATCAGTGGCAGTGAGATCGCCAGCGTGAGCGCGAGCGCGAGAGTGGTCGGGTTCAGGCGCATCGACATCGGCCTCTCGGACCTCGAGTCATCGACGCACGCCTGGCGGACGCGGCCGTTGTCGCATTGTGTACCCGAAAGGGCCGCCGGTGAAAGCATGCGAGATGCGACCGAGATACGAGTCGGTCTGATGCTACGTCAGATCAGGCGGGATCCCGCTTGCCGCGATTCCCCTCACCCAACACGAAGGGCTCGGCCTGTTCCAGCGCGATACGGGCCAGGACCTGCTGTTCGGTGCTCACACGCTCGGATCTGTTGCGCCCGAGGAAGCTGACCAACCAGTGGAAGACCGTGGTGGTGCGGTTCTTGAAACCGACGATGTACACGATGTGCACGGCCAACCACAGCAGCCACGCTATCGGGCCGGAGAACCGCAGGCCCTTGACCGAGGCCACCGCATCAAAGCGGGCGATGGTCGCCATCGAGCCCTTGTCCTTGTACACAAAGGGTTTCCGCTCCTCGGTGCGGATCGCGGCAGCGGCGTGCCGGCCGCCCTGGATGGCGACCTGCGCGACACCGGGGTAATCCTTGAGTGCGGCCATGTCCCCGACGACCTGGATCTCCGGGTGCCCCGGCAGCGTCAGGTCTTCGTTGATCCGTACGCGCCCCGCACGGTCGACCTCGGCGCCTGTGCGATCGGCGAGGAGCTTCGCCAACGGCGAGGCGGAGACCCCGGCGGCCCAGATCTTGCAGAAGCTCGGGATGGTCGTGCGTTCCCCGTCGGAGGCCTCGACCGTGACGCCCTCGGCGTCGATGTCGACGACCTTGCGACCCAGCTGCAGCTCCACGCCCATCTTGCGCAGACGGGCCGCTGCCTTGCCGGACAGGTGATCGCCGAAGCTGCCGAGGACCTGCGGCGCGAAGTCGACGAGCACCACGCGGGCGTGCTCCGGGTTGATGGTGCGGAAGTCCTGGGCCAGCGTGCGCCGCGCCAGTTCGCGGATCTGCCCGGCCATCTCCACACCGGTCGGGCCGCCGCCCACGACGACGAACGTCAGCAGCCGCGTGACCTCCGCCGGGTCGGTTTCCAGTTCGGCGAGTTCGAACGCGCCGAAGATGCGGCCGCGCAGCTCGAGGGCGTCGTCGATGTCCTTCATCCCCGGCGCCCAGCGGGCGAACTTGTCGTTGCCGAAGTACGACTGACCGGCACCGGCCGCGACGATCAGTTCGTCGTAGGGCAGGACGGTCTCGCGGTCCAGGACGTGGCTGGTGACGGTGCGGTTCTCGACGTCGATGTCGATGACCTCACCCAGCAGCGTGCGCACGTTCTTCTGCCGGCGCAGGATCGCGCGGGTGGGTGGGGCGATCTCGCCGGCGGACAGCACCCCGGTCGCGACCTGGTAGAGCAGCGGCTGGAACAGGTGGCTGGCGGTCCTGGCGATCAGGGTGACCTCGACGTCGGCCTTCTTCAGCGCCCGCGCGGCAAACAGTCCCCCGAAGCCCGATCCGATGATGACAACTCGCTTCACGGCCGTTTCTCCCCTCGGTGCGTCCACGCTGTCGTACTCCCCTCCTTTCAACAACCTGAGCCCCCGCGGGCCTTCCCCCGGCCGCCCCGAAGTGCGCACACCGTCTTCCCGATTTCACCTGACGGGCGATCCACACGACTCCGGCCGTGGCGTACTGCTGTGCGTGGACGAGCACCCGTTGGGCCCCGCCCGCGCCGAGTGGGCGGACCTGCGCGACACGCTGGCCGACGTCGCGTACCGGTTCTGCGCGCTGCTGCGCACCGTCGACGACCCGACGGCGCCGGCCCTGGGGACGTGGAACGTCGGTGAGGTCGCGGTGCACGTCGCGCATGCGTGGGTCGGGATCCCGGCCCTCGCGGATCGGGACCTGGACCGGGCCCGTGCGGGGGTGCCGGAGGTTCCGGGCCTGGTGATCGGCCGCCCGAGCGGGGCGATGTTGTCGCACCCGACGGAGCTGGCGGCCATGACCGACGGGCTGGTGGCCCACGACCCCGAGCGCGACCCGGGCCGGATCGCCGAACGCATCGAGGTCTGCATCAAGGAGTTCTGCGAGGACTTCGACCCGGACCCCGATCCGCGCCCCTGGATGCTCGAGGGATTCCACGGTGGCCCGGACCTGTTCGCCGCGCACCTGCTCAGCGAGACCCTCGTGCACGGTCACGACCTGGCGCGCGCCATCGGCGGGGAGTGGCGCATGTCGGACCACGAGGCTGCGCTGGTGTTCCGCGGCTTCCTGCTTCCGATCATGGTTCAGCGCACCGCGCTGATGTCCCGTATGCGTCCGGGGTCGACCGGCCCGGCGATGGTCATCGACCTTCGCCTGGCCGGCGACCACCGGCTTGTTCTCGACAACACCGCCACGGGGATGCGGGTGCACGAGGCGGTGGAACGTCGGGCCGTCGACGCCCGGATGTGGGTCCGCCCCTCGGCAATGACCCTGCTGGCGTGGAGTCGTCGCTCGATCAACTCCGCCGTCCGCGGCGGGGAGCTCGCGGTGTGGGGACGTCGGCCGTGGATGGCGAAGCAGCTTCTGGCCATGGGACCCAAGG
Organism: uncultured Actinomycetota bacterium; assembly: GCA_963703165.1. Taxonomy (GTDB): domain Bacteria; phylum Actinomycetota; class Actinomycetes; order Sporichthyales; family Sporichthyaceae; genus JBQTKD01. Next base: position 2,736,061 of record OY969798.1, on the reverse strand, counting down.
TCTGAGGCGCCCTCGAGACGGACCGCGATAGCGTCGATCTCCAGGCCGAGCAGGGGGAGATCAGCGGTGGAACATGACATCGCCGAACATCATCGGATCGTCGCCGGGGCGTTCACCGAGCGAGTTCTCGGAACCACGGACTGGAGCGTCCCCACACCCGTCGACGGGTGGACGGCACTGGACGTCGTCGACCATCTCGTCGAGTGGTTCACCGGGTTCCTGTTCGCGAGTGCCGACATCGAGCTTCCCGAAGCCCCGCCCGTGCACGCCGATCCCGTCGCCGCGTGGCTGGCGCACCGTGACGCCGTGCAGGCCCTCCTGGAGGACCCGGCGACGGCGGAACGCATGCTGCACAACCCGCACGTCGGCGAGATGCCGCTGCCCTTGGGCATCGAGCGCTTCTGGACCCCCGACGTCTTCATGCACACCTGGGACCTGGCCCGCGCGACCGGCCAGGACGACCGTCTCGACGCCGGTTACTGCGCCGCGCTGCTGGAGGGGATGGAGCCGCTCGAGGATCTGATCCGTGGCTCCGGCCAGTTCGGCACCCGTCAGCCGGTGGCCGACGACGCCGACGCGCAGACGCGGCTGATCGCGTTCATCGGCCGCGACCCGTCCTGGTCCCCGCTGCGATGACGCCGACGGCGACCGCGGACCTCGCGGCGCCCCGGGTGGCCGCGGTCCGCGACGACCCGCCGCTGCACCAGCGGTACCGACGCGCCGCTCTCACCTTGCCCGGCTGGCAGGTGCGCCGCGGTCACCTCAACGCCCCGGACCACGAACGTCCTGGCAGCCCGTGGTGGCGGGCGACGAACGAGCGCCTGCTGCGCGACACCTGCGAGTCCCGGCTCCGTGTGCTCGGGCATCCCGGGCCGTGTCGGCGCCGAGCGTCGAGGCGTCGATCCGTTTCGCGAAGGACCCGTCGGCACGGGCCTGGTACGAGGCGCACAACGTCACCATCGTCACCGCGTACCTGGACCATCGCGGGCTCGCCGAGGAGGAGGACCGAGTGATGCAGGTACCACGGTTTCGGACGCCTCACGCTGCCGTGCAGTCAAATGCCCAGCACTGCCAGCGGAATCACGGCAACGCCGTCGGGCCGGCGGTAGGCGTAGGGCCCGGTGTTGATGACGATTCGATCGACCAGGCGGTCGCCGATTCGTTCGTGTAACCAGTGAAGGTGCCGGACATCGCGATCGGTGACGGCGCCGGACAGCTTGACCTCGATCGCCAAGGTCCGCCCGTCGCGTGTCTCGACGACGAGGTCGACCTCGTGGTCGCCGTTCTGCGTGCGCAGGTGCGAGGTCGTGGCATCGAGCGCAGCGGCTGTCGCGCGGACCGACAGCGTCACGAGTGACTCGAACAACAGACCGAGGAAGGTCTCACCGTCGGGGCGGCGTGGTCCCTCACCGGCGAGGAGGGTCCCCTCGGTGGCGTCCAACACCTGGGCAGCCAGCGCGGGATCGGCGACCTGATGCTTGGGTGCCTGCGCCAGCCGCTTCAGTGGTGAGAACGTGGGCCACCAGGCAGGCACGGGGTCCAGCAACCACATGCGCTCGAGGGCATCCCGGTAACCGGCGACGGTCTGCTTGGCGGGCTTGTCGCTCTCGCCGGGAGTGGCCGCCTTGAGGATCTCGTTGTACGACGCAGTGGTCGAACCGGCTGCCGCATACGCCTTGAACCAGGTCTTCAACGCTTCCGGACGACGCACCGCGCGCCCAGTCTCGAGGATGTCGCGATCGAGAGCACGGTCGACGTAACTGCGCAGCGCCGCGGTGCGGGCGCGAGGCGGAAGATCGCGCATCCCGGGGAATCCCGAAGCGAGGATCTCCTGGACGTAGTCGGGCAGCGCGAGCGTCGTCTCGGCATGCAGCGGCCCCGGCGGCCCTTTCAAGAGGGCTTGGAGGGAAACCTGAGGCTGCGTCAGTCCTCTCTCGGCGAAGGTCATCGGCCGCATGTGCAGGCTGACGATGCGTCCGGCGCCGGAATGGATGCGGATGTCACGACCGGGCGCGGCTGAGCCGGCAAGCAGGAACTGTCCTCCTGCGCGGTCCGCATCGACCGCCCTACGGATGACGTCCCACACCGGCGGATGCAGTTGCCACTCGTCGACGAGAAGGGGCCGCTCACGCGCAAGGATCGTCCGCGCGTCGGCCTGGACGATGGCGAGTTGGTGTTCCTGGTCCAGCGAGAGCACCGACGCCACACGCCGACTCGCTGTCGCGGTCTTGCCGACTCCTTTGGCGCCTTCCAGCGCGACCGCCGCAAGGTCGGGGAACAGCGCATCGAGCTCCTCGTCGATGAGCCGGCGCTGGTAATCCACTGCGCTATCTTACCATTCGCAGAGGTTCTATCTTCCCATTCGCATGATCCGGACGTGCCCACCCGCAGAGACGGCGTGCCCCAGGCCCTCAGACCTCGCCCGTCTCCAGCCACGAGCCGGGTTCGGCTTCGGGATCGGGTTCGACGGTCTGTTGCGGCGGGGCGGGTTGGTCCTCGTGCGGGAAGTCGGCGAGGTCGCCACGGCGGCGCTTGTCCCAGTCGGCGAAGGTCAATTCGGACTGCAGGTACAGGGTCGTGAGCTCGGCGACGGAGCGGATCGCGTTCAACGTGGTGCGCTCGTGCCCGTGGGTGGCGTCGGTGCCGAAGCCGATCAACGCGGCGCGCATCTCCGCCCCGGCCTCGATGGCGGCGGCGACGTCGGAGCGGTAGTGGTCGAAGACGTCGCGGCGGTGCTCGAGGCCGTGCTCGACGCACAGGGCGATCAGCTTGCGGGTCAGGTGGAAGTCGAAGGGTCCGGTCTGGTCCTGCATCGCGATGGTCACGCCGGTCTCGCGGGACTCGTGCACCGGCGCGCAGACGGCGGAGTCGATGGAGACCATCTCGGCGACGTCGGCGTGCAGGCCGTGGCTCGCGCCCTGCCCGACCTCCTCGGCGACGGTGATCAGCAGGTGAGAGGTGATCGGCAGTTCGATCCCGGACTCGTTCAACGCCTTGAACGCGGCCAGCGACGCGGCCACCCCGGCCTTGTCGTCGAGGTGACGCGACTTCACATGCCCGCTGCGGGTGATCTCCGGCAGCGCGTGGTGCGCGATGAAGTCCCCGACCTCGATTCCCAACGCAGCCAGATCGGCGGCGTTCTCGACGGGTTCGTCGACGCGGACCTCGACGTGCTGCCAGCCGACGCCCTGGGTGTCGACCTCGTCGTTGTACGCGTGTCCGCTGGCCTTGAGCGGCAGCACCGTGCCCGAGTAGTGCACGAGGGGGTCGTCCGTGAAGATCGTGACGCGCGCGCCCTCGGAGAACCGCGCGGAGTGCGTGCCGATCGGCACCACCCGCAGCCGGCCGTTGGCCTTGCGTTCGCGCACCGCCATGCCGATCGTGTCCGAGTGGACGACGATCGCCCGCGCGGGCGAGCGACGCTTCCCCTGCAGGGTGGCCACCAACGCGCCGCGGCGGGTCAGTTCGAAGGGGATCCCGATGTCGACGAGAGTCTCCCCGAGCAGCTGCATGATCTGGTCGGTACGACCGGTGGGGCTCGGTGTACGCAACAGCTGCAGCAGTACTTCTCGGGTCCAGTCCTCGTCCAGCGGCAGAATCTTCGGGTCGGTCACGCGCCCCTCACACTTGATGGTCGGAATCAGGCCCCACGGTCGCCGGGTCCCAGACCGTGGGCAGCGGTCGAGTCGCCGGGAACAACAGGTCGATGAACCGTTGCGCGGTGGGCTGCGGTTCGTGGTTGGCCAGTCCGGGCCTCTCGTTGGCCTCGATGATGTGGTACTCCGGCGCGTCCACCGCAGGAACCATTAGGTCCACACCTACCACGGGGATGTCCAGTACCTCGGCGGCGAGTTCCGCGGCCGCCGCGAGATCCGGGTGCAGGGCCGTGGTGACGTCGTGGATCGTCCCACCGGTGTGCAGATTCGCGGTGCGCCGCACGACCAGTTCGACGTCGGCCGGCAGCACATCGTCCAGCGAGTATCCAGCTTCGGCGACGACCTCCGTGGTCATGCCGTCCAACGGGATGCGCGACTCCCCTCCGGTGGCCGCGCTGCGCCGTCGGCTCTGCGCCTCGATGAGTTCGTGGATCGTGTGCCGCCCGGTCCCGATCACCATAGCGGGACGACGGATCGCCGCCGCCACGACCTGACGGTCAATCAGAAGAACCCGAAGGTCCTCACCCCGGACGAGCTGTTCGAGCAGCACCTCCGAGCAGTACGAGCGGGCGTGTTCGACCGCCCGGCGCAGAGCAGCCTCCTCGGTCACACCGACCGTGATGCCCTGGCCCTGCTCACCACGGGCGGGCTTCACGACGACAGAGCCGTGCTCGGCGAGGAACTCCGCGTCGCCCTCACCGCCGTCGGCGCACCGGCCGGCGGGTACCTGAAGCCCCGCGTGGGCGAGCATCCGACGGGTGACGCGCTTGTCGTCGCAGCGACTCATCGCCACCGCGGTGGTCAGTTCGGAAAGCGACTCGCGGGTCACGACCTTGCGCCCGCCATGGGTCAGGCGAAGCTCACCCCAGCTCGGGTCGAGCACCTCGACGTGGATGCCGCGCCGGATGGCCTCGTCGGCCACGATGCGCGCGTACGGGTTGAGCTGAGCAAGGTCCTCGGCCGGGGACGCGGCGAAAAGCCTTTCGTTGATGGGGTTCTTGCGCTTGACGCAGAACACCGGCTCGCGGACGAAGCCGAGCTTCTCGTAGAGCTTGATGGCCGGGACGTTGTCGTGGATGACGGACAGGTCGACGTACGCGGCGCCGGCCTTGGCCAGGGCCTCGCCGAGTTCGAGCACCAGGGCCTCACCGATCCCGGGGCGCCCGCACTGCGGGTCCACCGCGAGGCACCACAGGCTGGAGCCGTGCTCGGGGTCCCCGAAGGCCGCGCCGTGGTCGATTCCCGTGACGGTGCCGACGATCCGGCCGCTGTCGACCTCCTCCGCGAGCAGGTAGTGGAAGACGTCGGTCTCGGCGTTCTCCAGCAACCGGCTCGGCGGGGCGGAGAGCATGCCGCAGGCGGCGTAGAGGCGGTTGATCGCGTGGGCGTCGGCGCGCTCACTCAGGCGTCGGATCCGCACCGCGCCCTCGGCTGCGGGGCGGGTGCGGTTCTCGTTCAGGTGCAACCGGTAGGTGACGGAGGGGTCGATGAACAGGTCGAACGGGGCGAGGCTCACGAGCACTTGAGGCTCGGTGATGTACATGCAGATGTCGCGCCGCCCGCTGGCTTCCTGCGCGAGGACGTTGAGCAGGTCCTGATGATCGGCGAAGGTCTGGCCGAACACGAGCCGACCCCAGCCGCATTCGAGCGCCACGTCCTTCGTGGTCTCCGGGGAACGCCAGGACTGGGCCTGCCACCAGGCATTGCCGTGCTCTGCGGGACGGTCCGTCGATGTCGAAGTCATGTCGCTTCGCCTTTCGCGCCGGTCAGATTCCGTGCGCCTGCAGCCACAGCTCCAGCAGTCCTAATTGCCAGAGTGGGTTGCCACGCAGTGGGGTCAACTCACCGTTGGGGTCCTCGAGCAGGCGCGCCACCTCGGCGTCGGCGAACAGCCCACGGTCGCGGGCCGCCGGTGCGTGCAACGCATCCTTCACGAGTTCCAGGTACGGGCCCTGCAGATGCTTGAGCGCAGGGACCGGGAAGTAGCCCTTGGGCCGGTCGATGACCGAATGCGGGATCACCTTACGCCCGGCCTCCTTCAGCACGCCCTTGCCGTCCTGGGCGAGCTTCAGTTCCGGCGGGCACTGGGCGGCGAGTTCGACGAGGTCGTGGTCCAGGAACGGCACCCGGGCCTCGAGGCCCCAGGCCATCGTCATGTTGTCTACGCGCTTGACCGGGTCGTCGACGAGCATGATCTGCGAGTCCAGTCGCAGTGCCGCGTCGACGGCCGTTTCCGCGCCGGGGGCAACCATGTGGGCCGCCACGAAGTCGCGGCTGACATCGGCGTCGAGGCGGTACGCAGGGTTCAGGGCGGCGTTGCGGGCCTCGACGGTGCGGTCGAAGAACGCCTTGGCGTAGGTGCCGACGGGGTCGTTGCCGGCGGTGCGCATCGGCGGGTACCAGTGGTACCCGGCGAACACTTCGTCCGCGCCCTGGCCGGACTGCACGACCTTGACGTGCTTGGCCACTTCCTCGGACAGCAGGTAGAACGCGACGGAGTCGTGGCTGACCATCGGCTCGCTCATCGCTTTGATCGCACGCGGGAGGGCGGGCAGCATCCGCTCGGTGGGCACCTTGATCTGGTGGTGGTCGGTGCCGTACTCGCGGGCGATGATGTCGGAGTACTTGAACTCGTCGCCCTCCTCACCACCGGCGGCCTCGAAGCCGATGCTGAAAGTCGCGAGGCCCGTCTGGCCCTCCTCGGCCAACAGACCGACGACGAGGCTCGAGTCCAGGCCACCGGAGAGCAGCACCCCGACGGGCACATCGGCGACCAGACGACGACGCACCGCGGTGCGCAGCGATTCCAGGACCGCGTCCTCCCAGTCCCGCTCGGACCAGTCGGCGTACTCCGGGTTGCGCACGAACTCCGGGCGCCAGTACTCGCGCTCGCGGCGTCGGCCGTCCTTCTCGATGACGAGCATCGTCGCGGGCGGCAACTTCGCGACGCCGGCGAGAATCGTCCGCGGCGGCGGGACGATGGAGTGGAAGGTCAGGTAGTGGTGCAGTGCGACGGTGTCGATCGTGGTGTCGACGTCGCCGCCGGCCACCAGGGCAGGCAGCGTGGACGCGAAACGAAGCGCCCCGTGACGCTCCGTCAGGTAAAGCGGCTTGATGCCCAGGCGGTCGCGGACCAGCACCGTGCGGCCGTTGTCGCGCTCGTGGATGCACAGGGCGAACATGCCCTTGAGGTGATCGACGAAGTCCTCGCCCCAGTGCCGGTAGGCCTTGGCGATGACCTCGGTGTCGGAGGTGGAGAAGAAGCTGAACCCGGCCTCGATCAGCTCGGCCCGCAGCTCGGGGTAGTTGTAGATGCAGCCGTTGAAGGCGACGGTCAGCCCGAGGTCGGGGTCGACCATCGGCTGCGCGCCCTTCTCGGACAGGTCGATGATCTGCAGCCGCCGGTGACCCAGCGCGAGGCGGCCGTTGGACCAGACTCCCCCGCCGTCCGGACCGCGATCGTCCATGGTGGCGGCCATCCGGTCCACCGCCGCCACATCGACCCGGCCGCCATCAAGGCGTAGTTCACCCGCGAATCCACACATGCCAAACTTTCTACCCGACCGTAGCCCTCGCCACCCCCCGTCTCATCAGGTGGGATCTACGGCACATCGGGCCCGCCAACCTCACCCACCCCAGTGACCACTCGAGTCGCCGGCGCCCCGCGAGCTGCGACTCAGCGCACCCGCGGCGCGGGCACCGCCTGACGCGCGACCACCCGACCCTTCCGCGCCCGCCGCCCCGGGTAGCGCACCACGCCGCGTTGGCATGGCACTGCCGGTGCCGTCCCGATCACCGCGGCGGAGTGCGCCTCCACGATCGCCTCGACCAGGTCGTCCGGGCTCCATCCCTCCGACCCGCGCATCCCGGGCACGAGCCCGATCACCTGGATCGGGTCCCGCACCACGGCCTCGTACCCGAAGGTCGGGCTGCCGTGCCAGTTGGCCACGGAGCCGTCGGGCAGGTACACCTCGACGGCCCACTGCGCGATCCGGTCCCTCGGCCGCGCCGTCAGCCCCGACCGACCCACCACCAGCGCCACGTACCGCGCCACCGTTTCGTCCATCTCGGCACCCCTTCTCCCCGGCGCCCACCCCATGAATGGGCGCCAGGTTCAGAGTGCGACCCGGTAGATAAGGAGACGATGAGAGTGCGCGCTTCTACGAAGGGACCGCGCCGAGCTTCTGCAGCAGCTGCCGGGCCAGCGGGATGCGCAGCTCGGCGTCGGCCGGTTCTTCGATGTCGAGGTTGAGCGCGAAGGTGTGCAGCCGCCGGTCGGCTTGGCGGACCCAGCCGACCCACCACCCCAACTGCGGCGTACGGCTGAACTGCCAGCCGGTCTTGCCGTAGAGCGTGAACGCCTCGGTGCGCTCGAGTTCCACCGCACCGATGACGGCGTCCTGCGCTGCAGTCGACGCGGGCAGCGACCGGTCCGCCAGGCGCTGCAGGAACCGGGTCTGCTCCACGGGCGAGATCGTCAGCGGGCCGTCCAGCCAGAACTGGTCGACGTGTTCCCCGACCTCGGCGTGGCCGTAACCGAGCCGGTCGAGCCACTCCTTCTCCTTCTCGGGCCCGATGCGGCGCGCGATGGTCTGGAACACGGAGGCGTTGGAGACCTTGATGGCCTCCCGCACGGTCATGTCGCGTTCCCAGTCCTTGAACGCCAGCGTCTGCCGGTTCCACGGGATGACCTCGTCGAGGTCGCGGATCGCGCCGGTCTCCAACGCGATCAGAGCGTGCGGGACCTTGAACGTGGACGCCGGTACCAGGCGACGCTGCGCCCGTTCGGAGTCGACGACGGTCGTCCGCCCGTTCGCGACGTCGAGCATCGCGAACGTCCCGACGACCCCGGCGGCGTCGAACACCGAGCGCAGGTCGTCGCGCGCCTCGATGATCGGCGCCGCCGCGGTCACAGGCGCCGGCGCCTCCGCGGATTCGCCGCACGCTCCGGTCATCACCAGCACGGCCAACACTCCTGCACCCAGACGCTTCATCACGGTTCCCCTCCGCCAGGACCACTTGATCAACTATTGGCGCCGGCCGCCACTTCCTTCAGCCGCGAGCCGCCGAGTAGTGGAGTAAGGATTACTCTCCGCCGCCCTCGCGCTCGGCGGTGTCCTAGTCAGGTGAGCAGCACACCGATCACCTCGACGCCGGCCGCGGCGCGCGCCCTGGGCGCGTACCTGCGACCGCATCGCCGGTTGGTCACGCTGCTCGTCGCGGGTCTGGCACTGGACCTGGCCGTCGGGGCGACGTTGCCGCTGCTGTTCCGCACCGTCGTCGACGACGCTGTCCCCGCGCAGGACCGCGACCTGCTCGTCACGTTGCTCGTCGTGATGACGGTCCTCGGGGTCGCGTCGGCTGCGGCGGCCGTCGCGCGCGACCGCATCTACGCCGAGCTCGGCGCCCGGGTGCTGCGCGATCTGCGGATGCGGATGTTCGCGCATCTGCAGCGTCTGCCGACCGACTTCTTCGGCCGCACCACCCCGGCCGACGTCAGCAGCCGATTCGCCGGTGACCTCGCCGCGGTGCACGAGGCCGTCGTCTACGCGATGCCCGAGGTCCTCATCGGTCTCGCGGCCGTCGGGGTCTACGGCACGGTGCTGTGGACCGTCGACCCGGACCTGGCGCTGCTCACCCTGCTCGGTCTGCCGTTGTTGCTGATCGGCCCGCGGTTCTTCGGCCGCCGCGCGGAAGCGGCGAGTGCCGCGGTGCGCGAGGACGAGGCGCTGGTCGTCGGGGCCGTCGCGGAGAACGTCACCGTGCACCGCGTCGTCGCCGCCTACGACCTGGCGCAGCAGCAGACCGAGGCGTTCGCCGCTCGCACCGAGCGGCTCTACCGGACCTCGGTGCGGTTCAACATCGCCAGCTACCTCGCCGAACGCGCACCGAATGTCACCTTCGCGTTGCTGCAGATCGGCATCGGCGCCGCGGGGGCGATGAAGGCCTACTCCGGGGACCTGGCCGTCGGCGCGCTGATCGCCTTCAACGCGTTGCTCCTCGCGCTGGGCACCGCCCTCGCGGGCCTGACCCGCACCCTCCCGTTGCTGCTGTCCGCGTGCGGCGGGGTCGGCCGGATCACCGCCCTGCTCGACGAACCCGCCGCTGCGCAGAGCGACTGCCCGACCGACGACGTTCCCCCGCCGGCCGGCCTGCACTTCGAGGGCGTGTCCTTCTCCTACGGCCAGGGTCGCCAGCTCGACAGCATCGACCTGCGGATCGAGGCAGGGACACACGTCGCGTTCGTCGGCGGCAGCGGCGCGGGAAAGAGCACCGTGCTGAACCTCCTGCAACGCGCCTACGACCCGACCGACGGGCGCATCACCCTCGGCGGTCGCGACATCCGCGAGCTCCCCGTCGCGACCTACCGCGCCGGTCAGGGCGTGGTGTTCCAGGACGCTCTGCTCTTCGACCTGTCCATCGCCGAGAACATCCGCCTGGGTCGCCCCGCCGCCACCGACGCCGAGGTCCGCGCAGCCGGGGCGGCCGCCGGGGTGGAGGCCTTCGTCGTAGAACTCCCTGACGGCTGGACCACCCGCGTCGGCGACGGCGGCCGACGTCTGTCCGGCGGGCAACGCCAACGCGTCGCCCTGGCCCGCGCCCTGGTCCGCCGCCCCGCGCTGCTCCTGCTCGACGAGGCCACTTCCGCCCTGGACGCAACCACCGAACGCGAGATCGACGCCACCATCGCAGGACTGACGTCCCGTCACACCGTGGTCTCGGTGACCCACCGCCTGTCCTCGGTGATCGGTTGCGACGCCATCCATGTTCTCGCCGGCGGACGGCTCGTCGAGTCCGGCACCCACCACGAACTCCTCGCCCGCAACGGCCACTACCGCCGGCTGTGGGAGAGCAGCACCCACGAATCCATCAACCAGGAAGGCAACTCCGATGACCGCGACGCTACCCACGACCCTGCCCAAGACCGACCGCGTGGAGGTGCGCAACTCGGCCCTCGGCGGGTCCGGCGTGTTCGCCACCCGCGTGATCGCCGCCGGCGAGGTTGTGATCGAACTGTCCCCCGTCTTCCGCGACGACCCTGAGCGCTACTCGGTGCAGGTCGGCCCGACCCTGCACCAGGCCTTCACCAACGAGCCCGACGACTACCTCAACCACGGCTGCCACCCGAACGTCCGGGTCGACACCGAAGCCATGGCCGTCATCGCGATCCGCGAGATCCAACTCGCCGAGGAGGTCCGGTTCAACTACAACACCAGCGAATGGGAGCTGGCCGAGCCGTTCCTGTGCACCTGCGACGACCGCCCGACCTGGATCGCCGGCTTCGCCCACCTGCACCCGTCCGAGCAGGCCGCCCTGCGCCCGCTGCTGCCCGGTTGGCTCGCCGACCACGTCTCGTGAGCACCGCCGACATCCCTCTGCTGCAGCCCAAGTTGTACGGAACGATTGCCCGCCCGGAGGCCTGACGCCGGGCGGGTTCGTCTTGACACCCCAATGGGGGCGGCTCTAACTTGTCTATGTAAGTACGCATGCATAAATAATTTAAGCCGAGCACTCCCCCTGTCCCGAGGGACGTGATGGCTCCACGCGGCAAAGCGACGCTCATCGAGGCGTCGGTCCGTTCCCAGATGGTGGACTGGTTCGACGAGGGCTGGAGCTTCGCGAGGATCGCGGAGCAGCTCAACTCCGACGACGTCCCCACCCCGCGCGGCGCGGCTACTTGGTATGCCCAGAGCGTGCGCCAGGTGGTCCTCGCCGAGCGACGTCGGCGACTTCGTGACGCCGCCCCTTCCGGTGCCGGCCAGACGATGCGACTCAGCGTCGAGGCCGACGACATCGACGCCGATTTCGTGCGCAATCTCGCGCTCACCGTGGCGCTCATGGCGCGCGGTGCGGGCGCCAAGAACCTCGAGATCAATCTGTCCGGCGTCGATGCGGACCTCGTCGGTGAATTGCCCGACGTCAACTTCCATTCCTGAAGCGCATGGCTTGACAGCAAATTCTTATGGAATTAGCTTCGTCGTTGTAAGTATGCGTGCATAAATAATTACATGTGCCTAAATCATTTACGCCATGTCCCCCGCGGACTTGTGTCCCGATGGTGAGGAATCGACGTGAGCATTTCAATCTCTTCGGCCTGGAAAGCAGTTCCCCTGGTCGCGTGTAGTGCCCTGCTTCTCGCAGCCTGCGGGAGCGACGGCGAGGAGCAGGCTGTGGCCCAGCAGCCCGCTGCCGTTGCCGAAGCCCCCGCTGCCACCGACGCGGAACCCGCCGCCAAGGCACCCGCTGCCAAGACCGCCACCAAGAGCGCGCCGCAGACGCAGGACGGCGCGACCGTGACGACCCCCGCGAAGACCGCCCCGAAGGCGGACACCGCGAAGAAGTCGACCGAGGCCACCGCCAAGGAGACCAAGAAGTCCACCAAGACCGCGAAGACCGCGGTGCGTTCGACGGAGTCGGCCACCGCCGCTGCGGAGAACCAGAAGATCTACGAGGCCAAGAACGGTGCCACCGACACCGGCGTCACCAAGGACAACATCAAGCTCGGCTCGGTGAGCATGCACGGCATGGCGCTGGGCAACGTGCTCGTCGCCCCCGTGGTGCGCGGCAACCTGGGCGCCGCGCAGGCGATCAATGACCGCGGCGGCATCCTCGGCCGGCGCATCTCGATCATCGACTGCGACGACGGCCCCGGCGAGGTCTCCCGCGCCAAGGCCTGCATCAAGAAGCTCGCCGGCCAGGACAAGGTCTTCTCGCTGATCTCGGCGATCGACTGGGCGACCGCGTCCATCCACGACGACCTGGCGCAGTACAAGCTGCCCTACGTCGGCGCCTGGGCGTACTCCCAGACGGAGTGGCAGGACCCGTACATGTTCCCGACGCACATGTCGATGATTCATGAGGCCATGGCCGGGGCGCAGTGGGCGAAGAACGTCATCAAGCCCAAGACCTACGCGATCGTCTGCCTCACCAGCCCGGAGATGCAGCTCGCCTGCTCCGAGGTTGCCAAGATCATGGACGCCTCGGGCGCCAAGATGGTGAAGAAGGCCGACGTCTCGATCTCCGAGACCTCGATGTCCTCGACGATCCTGTCGATGCGGGCCGCGAACCCAGAGCACATCATTCATTACGTCATCAACCCGGCGACGATGGCGAAGTTCATGGTCGAGGCCGCGCAGCAGAACTACTACCCGCCCAAGGGGATCAGCGGTAACCACCTCGCCGCCGAGGTCCTCGGGTCGCTGTTCGGCAAGCACCCGGCCAACCGCTACTGGACCAACACCACGTACAAGCTGTGGGGTCCGGAGTTCATGGCGACGATGAACAAGTACGCCCGCGGCAACCGCGGCACCAACCACCACATCGTGCAGGCCGGGTACACCGGGCTGAACGTGTTCGCCCTCGCGGCGAAGGCGACCGGGCCGAACCTGACCCGCGAACGCATGATGGCGACCTTGGCCAACGGCACCGTGTGGGAGGCCGACGCGTCGCTGGACCAGCGCTTCGCCTACGTCCAGTCCGAGCGTCACGGCAACAACTGGAGCAAGGACAACGGTCAGGGTCGGGAGTTCATGTACAAGTACACCTCCGCGAACACCGTGGCCAATCCCGACGGTTCGCCGTCCGGCTTCGCGCCGGATCCGGACCAGTACGTGATCTACACCTGGAAGTGAGCCGAGCGGAGAGCGAGAGCGAGGAACGAGTTCTCGCTCTCCCGAGGCGAACGCACCAGGTCGAGCGAAGCGACTACCTGGAAGTAGTCCGCGACTGACGGCTCCGGGTGTCGTCCACGCGGGTCCGACCGGCCGTCGCAACTCCCTCAGGCGGAGTTGCGGCGGTCGTGTCGTTGTGGGGCGCGAGGGACTCGAAGTGACGCGGAACTCGCTTCGGCCGCTCGGCGGGTGGCGTCGGGTAAACTCGCCCCGTGCGGACCGACGACGGCCGCCACTCCCCGCGGACGAGGTGTGTCCGCGAGCGTCAGTTGCTCCCTCTCGGGTCGGCTCACGCACCACCGGCCCCCGCAGTCTGGAGCACCCCTATATGTCCGAGCGCCCCGCGCCGGCACGTTCCAATTTCCGCCGCAAACCGTCCCGCCCGGCCCGTCCGGAGCGCCGCGAGCGCGAGCCCCGCATGGAAGCGCCGCCCGTGGACCAGGTCGCCGCCGCTGCGCTCGACGCCGCGCTGACCGCCGCCGCCGCGACTCCCCCGGCGGAGCTCAAGAGCTTCGGCAAGCTGGGCCTGCCCGACGTCACCCTCCGCGCCCTGGACCGGGCCGGGCTGCACAAGCCCTTCGCGATCCAGACCTCCGTGCTGCCCGACGCCCTCGAGGGCCGCGACATCCTCGCCCGCGCCGCGACAGGCTCCGGCAAGACCCTCGCGTTCGGCCTGCCGACCATCATGCGGCTCTTCACGAACCACAAGCCCTACGGGACGACGCAGAAGGGCCGCATCCGCGCCGTCGCGCTCGTGCCGACCCGCGAGCTCGCCCGCCAGGTCGCCGACGCCCTCAAGCCGATCGCCGAGCCGATGGGCCTGACCATGGGCCTCGTCTACGGCGGTGCGCCGATCCACAAGCAGATCGAGAAGCTGAACCGTGGGGTCGATTTCCTCATCGCCACCCCGGGTCGCCTGATCGACCTCATGGAACGCGGCGTGGTCAAGATGGACGACATCGAGGTGACCGTCCTCGACGAGGCGGACTACCTCGCCGACCTCGGCTTCCTCCCCGCGCTGACCACGATCCTCGACGCCACGCCGCGCACCGCGCAGCGGATGCTGTTCTCGGCGACGCTGGACCGCCAGGTCGCGCTGCTCGTCGAGCGTTACCTCAACAATCCGTCGGTCCACGCGATCGCGAGCGCCGACGACGGCGCCTCGGCCCTGATGACCCATCAGGTCTTCGTGGTCACCGGCCACGAGAAGATGGCCGTCGCCGCCGAGATCGCCACCCGCCCGGCGCGGACGCTGTTCTTCGTCAAGACCAAGGCCGGGGCCGACGTCCTCGCCGAGTCGATCAGCCGCAACGGCACCAACGCCGCCGCGATCCACAGCGACCTGCGCCAGACCCAGCGGATGAAGGTGCTCGACGCCTTCTCCGCCGGGACCACCCGGGTCCTGGTCGCCACCGACGTCGCCGCACGCGGGCTGCACATCTCCGACGTCGACCTCGTCGTGCACTACGACCCGCCGCACGACCACAAGGACTACCTGCACCGTTCCGGGCGCACCGCCCGCGCCGGCAATACCGGCACAGTCGTCTCGTTCGTGCATCACAAGGACGTCCGACGCACCGCCCGCCTGCACCAGGATGCCGCGGTCACCGCCGAGAAGTTCACCGTCACCCCGGGCCACGAGGCCGTGCGTGCGCTGGCCACCTCCGGCGCCCCGATCCCGCCGCCGGTGGTGTCCACCAAGCCCGACCGCTTCACGCGCTCGCCGCGCAAGGACCGCCCCGTCGACTCCTACCGTCCGCACCGCGAGCACACCCCCGCCGCAGCGGCGGAGCCCGCCAAGCGCAACGACGACCGCCCGCGGCGCGAGGACGACAAGCCGCGGCGCACCGGCACCTGGACCGCGCCGCGCCGCTCGACCGACTCCCGCCCGCCCCGGCAGGAGCCCGCTCGTCCGGCCGAGAATCGCGGCGCCGAGGACCGGCGTCCCGCCCGCAAGTTCGAGACCTCAGGCCCGGCACGGCGCGACGACGCTCCGAGCAGTGCCCCGCGCAGCGAGAACCCGAAGCGTGCCCCGCGCAGCGACGCTCCGGCTCGGACCGACCGCGACGGTGCGCCCAAGAAGGCCCGCTGGACCGGTGCGGACAAGATCGCTCGTCGCACCCCTGCCCCGAAGTCGGGTCAGCGCGGCGGCCCGGCCCAGCCCGGCCTGCGTGGCGCCGCCAACCGCGCCACCCGCCGCGCACACCTGCAGCCCCGCTAACTCCACGCGGCGCCCACCCCATGCGTCCGACGTCTAGCGTCCGGCGGGCTCCGCAACGTCGGACGCAACGGGCTTGAGGAACACCCCGGCGAGCACACCACCGAGAGCCAGCAATCCGGCTGCGATGAACATCGCGGCACGGAAGCCGTCGGTGAGGGCGGCGGGGTCGACGTAGTCCTCCCCGGACAGACCCGCGAGCGCAGGGACCACCGCGATCGCGAGTAGCCCGGCGGCTCGGGCGATCGCGTTGTTCACCCCGGACGCGACGCCGGCGTAACGGTCCGGGGCGCCGTCGAGCACCGTCGCGGTCAGCGGCGCGACGGTCAGTGCCAGGCCGACGCCGAACAGCGTCAACGGCACCAGGACATCGACGGCGTAGGTCGCGTCCGGCCCGATCCGACTCATCAGCAGCACGGAGACGGCGGCGATCAGCGGCCCGACAGTCATCGGGATCCGCGGCCCGATCCGCTGCGCCAGAGCCCCACCGCGCGCGGAGAACAGCACCATGATCACGGTGACGGGCAGCAGCGCCGATCCGGCGAGCACCGGGGAGAACCCGGCGGAGTTCTGCAGCTGCAGGACGAGCAGCACGAAGATGACGCCGATGGCCGCGTAGACGAAGAAGGTCGCCGCGTTGGCGATCCGGAAGCGCGCGTCGGCGAACAGCCCGGTCGGCAGCATCGGGTGCGAGGACCGGTGCTCCACCGCGACGAACGCCACCATCGCCAGTACTCCGACGACCCCGAACGCGATGACCGACGCGCTCGCACCCGCGTCCCCGGCGGCGGTCAGCGACCAGGTCAACGCACCGAGGCCGAGCACCGCCAAGGCAATGCCCGCGGCGTCGAACCGACGCGACGCCGAGGCGTCGCTGCTCTCCGGGACGTGCTTGACCGCGACGACCACGACCAGCGCCGCGGCGGGCAGGTTCACCAGGAACACTGCCCGCCAACTCCACTCCAGCAACCACCCGCCGACGAACGGCCCGATCGCGCCCGCGATCCCACCCAACCCCGACCACGTGCCCACGGCCCTCGCCCGATCACCGCCGTGGAAGGCCGCGGAGATGATCGCCAAGCTGCCGGGGGTGAGCAGCGCCCCACCGACGCCCTGCAGCGCCCGCGCCGCGATCAACGTCTCGACGTTCCGCGCGAGTCCGCACAACATCGACGCCGCCGCGAACCACAGCACCCCCACGAGAAAGACTCGTCGCCGGCCGAACCGGTCGCCGAGGGAACCGCCGAGCAGGATCAACGACGCGAGGGTGAGCGTGTAGGCGTTGACGGTCCACTGCAGATCGGCGAAGGACGCGTCGAAGTCCTCACCGATCGACCCGAGCGCAATGTTGACCACCGTCGCGTCGAGCATCGCGAGACCCGAGCCAAGCACGGTCGCGAACAGCACCCAGCGCCCCTGCGCCGTTCCCATGCGCAGGGCCGTCTGCTCACTCATCCGTCTCCGAGCCGGGCGAGCACCCCGCCCAGGCACCGATCAGGGATCTGCAATGCGGTCATCGTGCCCTCGGTGAACACCAACCCGGGATTGGCGTGGCTCGCCATCTCCACCATGGCCGGCGAGAGGTCGATGCCGAACACGTCGAGGCCGAGCTCGCTGAGGAAGCCCGTGACCTCCCCGGGCCCGGAGCCGATGTCAGCGACCGGCAGCTTGCCCGTGGCCAGGTCTGCGAAGGCCGACAGGATCGCCCGGTCCACCGGCCTGCGAGCCGTCTCGCCCGCGAACCGGTCGGCGTAATCGACAGCAATCGCGTTGTACCCGGCGCGGGTTTGCGTCAGATACGCCGGCTCGGTCACCCCTCCACCGTAGAGCGCGACCATTGGGCAAGATGGAGGCATGGCCAAGCGGAGGATCACCGTCACGGTCGACCAAGCCCTACTCGAAAGCGTTCAGGCACTGGGCGAGACGTCGCTGTCGACGCTGGTCCACGATGCCTTGGCCGCCGAAGTGGAGCGCAGAGTTCGCGCCGTCGCGCTGGGCAGAATTACAGGTGCGCCTTCTCGCGCCAAGCTGCAAGAAGGTCACGGTCACCGGCGAGGTCCAGTCCGGTGGCCTCGCGGCGGTTCCAGACCCACAGCAACAACTCACCGGCCGCGCCGCGCACAGTGGCGTCGGCAGGGGTGGGCGGAGTGCCGCGGCCGAGCGCCGGAGCGTCCGGACCCAGCTGCGCCCACCAGGCGTTGTCGGAGTCGGTGGCCTGTAAGGCAAGGGTGGCTGGGGCGTCCAGCCGCAACCCGGCGTAACGGTTGACGAAGCCGAGCATCATCTCGTCGACGCCGTCGGCAGCGACCGCGGTGTCGAGCTCGATGCCTGACATGACGTCAGGTTCTTTGCGGCCGGTGTTCTGCGCGTCGACGCGGTGGACCACCGTCTCGTGCAGTTGCCGGCGGATCCAGAACTCACGGGCGGGGCTGTCGCCCCAGATGATCCAGCACGGGTTCGGCCCCGCGTCCCGCAAGGCGCTGGTGACCGAGTCGGCACCCTCGCGCATCCGCGCGAGCACTCCGGCGTCATCACTCCGGTCCGGGTCGGCGAACAAACCCGCACGCAGGTCCTTGTTCGGCGGGGCCTCCAGTTGCTCGCGCACCATGTACGCGACCCACCGGTAGACGCCGGCCAGGTGCGTGGCCAGGTCGCGCCCGGTCCATCCCGGGCAGTACGGGATCGAATCGTCGAGGCGCCCGGTCAATGCCTCGGCGGTGAGCTCCGCCTCCGCCCTGATCAGGTCGAGAGAGCGGTCGGCAGCAAGGTAGGTGGAACTCACGGACAACCTCAATCCTGGGCAGGGACGGGTGCGGGCGCGTCGAAGGTGAGGACCTCGCCGCGGTTGATGCTGACCCAGTCGCGGGAGGCCAGGTAGGTCGCCAAGGAGTCGGCGATCTCCTGCTGGATCTGCGGGCCTCGCGGTCGGTGAATCTCGTAGACCTCAGGGAAGTCGAGGACGGCGGTGAACGTCTCCCACAGGGCGACGGCACGATCCCCGGTCGGCGGGTTCACCAGGACCGGTCCGAACAGTGACTGGCCGTCAGGGAAGAACATGGTCGGGACACCGAAGCCTCCCGTGGCCACCACACGGTCGTGGTCGGCCTTCACCTCGTCGTGCGTGGTGGGATCGGCGATGGCCTCGTCGACGAGCGCGGGGTCGAGCCCGATCTCGGCCATCAGTTCCCTGGCCACCTCGGGCCGGTGCGGCTTGCGGCCCTCGAGGTGCAGGGCCGAACCGGACGCGGCGTACCAGGCGTCGCACTCGGCCATGTCCCGACGACGCAGCAGCGCGGCGATGCGCAACATCGACCAGCCGTAGGACCACTCCCGTTCCCACGGATGCTTCTTGCCCTCGAACCGGTTGATCTCCTCGAGGCTGAAGAACCGCCAGGTGATCTCGAGACCGGTCTGGTCGCGGACGTCCCGGATCCAGCGCGAGGCGTGGAACGCGAACGGGCACATGACGTCGAAGTGGTAGTCGACCTGCAGTGGCGCACTCATGCGGCGACCTTTCGCGTGACGACGGCGCCGTCGATGACTCGACGCATGGCTTCGGCAACGGGCTCGGGGCGACGCGCCCCGACCTTGCTGAGCAGGATCATCCCCTGCATCGTCGCCATGATCTGGGTCGCCAACTCCTCCGGGTCGATCCCGGGACGCAGCAGTCGCGCCTCGGCGATGTCGTGGCAGTGCCGGGCGATCCGGCGCTCCCATTGCTCGAGCACTCCGGCGACGTGTACGCCGGCCGGGTCGTCGGTGGTGGCCAGTTCGACGCCGAGATTCCCCAGAGGGCAACCGACCATCCGCCCGAACGAGCGGTGCAGCCTGGTCTGCACCTCCTCGACGACGTTCGCGACGGCCTGCAGCCGTTCGACGGAGCCACGGGCAGCGCCCTCGTGCTTGTCGTGCAGCGCCCACATCGCCTGCGCGTGCCAATCGATGACGGCGATCGCGAGGTCCGACTTGGTCGGGAAGAAGTGGTAAAAGCTTCCCTTCGCCGCATCGGCCGCAGTGCAGATCTCGTTGACCCCGACGGCCTGATAACTGCGCTGCAGGAACAACTTCGAGGCCGCGCGGATCAACCTGTCCCGGGTGGCGACGTCCTGTTCCTTGGGCATGAACCCACCCTACGGAGCACTAGACCGATCTGTCCACTATGGTTGACAGATCGGTCCACTCGAACGAAGAGGTGCGCATGTCCGACGAGTCCCCCGACCTCTACTTCTGGTTCGACCCCATCTGCCAGTTCGCGTGGATGACGAGCACCTGGGTGCGTCAGGTGCAGGCGGCGAAGGAGTACAGCGTCCAGTGGCGGTTCATCTCGCTGCGGCTGATCAATGAGGACGTCGACTACTCCGCCCGGTTCCCCGATTACTACGAGAAGGCCCACACCTCGGGCCTGCGGATGCTGCGCGTCGCCGCCGCCGTGCGGGCCGAGCACGGCCACGACGCCGTCGCCGATTACTACGCCTCGTGCGGCGCGCACATCTTCGAACGTGAGCCGTGGGTCGACATGGACGAGCGGTCCGCGACGCTGGGCACCGACGCACACGTCCGCTCGATCCTGGCCGGCGCCGATCTGCCCGTCGACCTGGCCAAGGCCCTCGAGGACACCGGCTTCGACGCACTGATCCGCGAGGAGACCCACGAGGCGCTCGCCCTCACCGGCAAGGACGTCGGCACCCCGATCCTGCAGGTCGACCCGCCGCACGGCGTGGCCTTCTTCGGACCGGTGATCAGCCGACGTCCCACCCCGGAGGAATCCGTCGAACTCTGGGACCACGTGCTCGGCCTCGCTCGCTTCGGCGGCTTCGCCGAACTCAAGCGCAGCCTGCGGGAGCGCCCACAGCTTCCGGTGTTCGGCTACGTGCCCGGCGCCGAGACGGTCGTCGAGGACTGGCACAAGGGCACCACCCGCAAGCCTGCCTAACCCCCGACGTTGATCTCGCCGAACACGATGGCGGAGCCGAACATCGCCCACGCGTCGTTGAGCGTGGACTTGGTGGCCATCGGATTGCCCGCCGGGGCCCAGAACGGGGTGGTGAAGTGCAGGTAGAACTCGTCCGCCTGCGTGCCGCGGTGGTCGAGACCGACCGCGATGAACCGGTGCAACACGTCCTCGACGACCTGGTTGCCCATCGCGGTGATCGAGCGCATCGTGCCGCGCGCGGTGATCTTGCGCTGGCTCCGGCTGACGGAGTACCGGTCGATCTTCGTCGCGTACATCATCATCGCGAACGGCCCGGACATCGCCAGACCGGTCGGCAGCATGGCCGACATCGGGACGGCACCGGGGCCGTTGCCCATGGCGCCGACGCCGCAGATCACCTGGCTTTCGTTGAGAGTGAACGTGGACAGGCCCATCGCGGTATCAGGGCCGGCGTGCATGCCGACGCCGGCGTTGTGCAGCGCGTCGTGGACGGCCCCCTTGCGGGTCTTGCCCCCGGCCTTGTTCGATCCGGTGGCTGATCCGGCCAATGCCGCGTCACCGCCGAGCAGTGCCGGGCCGACGGCCGCGGTGAGCGCGGCGCCGCCGACGGTTGCCAGCGCACCCGCCATCAGGCCGCGTCGGGAAACAGCGGCGGTCGGGGCCTTGTGGGTACTCATGGTTGAACCTTTCGTAGCGTCAGTTGAACAAGGAACGATCGGGAAGTCGCCGTCTGCGGCGACCTGATCCGGGCCGACGTGGCGCCTCCACCACGTCCATGGGCTCCCAGCAGAAAACATCGAGGCCGAGGACCAATCGGCCCTGCGGACGGAGCAGGACGGACTCCCCCGGCTCCAGCACCTGCGCAGCCCCCGCGGAGTCGATCCACGCGATGCCGACGGTTTCCGCAAGAGCGTGCGGATCCCAGCCCAGGAACACAATCCGGGCGCGGATCGGTGCGTGCGAGCCGTCAGCGGCGGGCATCATTGCGCACGCCTGGAGCGCAACCTCGGTAGCAACCGGGAGCCGTACTCCGTCGCCACGCACCAGCGCGCCGACCACCGGCCGCGGACCTTCGCCCACCGACCCACCGCGGGCCCACATCTCGGCGCCGCAAGCCAGGCAGAACACCCGTCCCGGGGCGTTCACGTGGCCGTCGACGCAACGCGCCCCGGTGACGGGATCGCCTCGCCCGAGGTCTCGCTCGGGCAGTGCACGCTTGTGCCGGCTCAGTGTCCCCACGACAGCCGCCCTCCCGAGAGCCGCCAGCGCAGGAACAGCACACGCATCGGGCCCTGCACGAACGCCCACATCACCAGCCAGGCGGACAGGACGGCGAGCAGGAAGAACCCGGTTCCCGGCCGGACGTCCGCGCGGTCACCTGCCCACCACAGGGGCCCGATCTCCACCGCGATCCCGGCCAGCACGAAAACCGAAGGCCAGTCACGGTCCCAGCGCAACTGCTGCAGGCCGTGGTAGATCAGCTCCCAGCCCAGGCCGAGTGGCACCCATCAACCCGACTACGACGGCCGCGTGCCCCAACCCAGTCACCAGATCGTCGTGCGGCCGCAGGATCACGGTGAGCATCAGCACCCACGGCAGGGCGACGGCCAGCGTCAGGAACAGCCGGGTCTCCAGCCGCCCGCGCAGGGTCAGGGTCACGCAGAACTCCCGACCAGCACCGGCTGCGGGGTTCCGGCGTGCTTTCCACGGCCGGCGATGTCCCACGCGGATGCGTGCGCATGCTTCATGGCAGCTCCTTCGCCGAGAAACTGAGTGGGGATCAGTCAGGTGCAGGTCGGGTTCACGGTGGCCGGTTGTTGATCCAGCGCCACCAGCCGCGCACGGAGGTCCGCATCCCGATGCGTTCACAGAAACCCAGCCGGGCCAGGCGATCGCACACGCGGAGGGCGGCGGCCTGCAGCCCCCAGAACGAGTCCACAGGGCCGAGCCGGGCACCGAAGGTCAGGGCGCCGGTGGCGAACATGCGCGCGTCCCCGTGCCGCGCCTCCCGTACTTCGAAGGCATCGTCGACGCGCAGCCGCCCGAGGTCGGTGGTCGTCGCCAGCCCGACGCGCATCAGCGACGCGAGCAGGGGATCGTCGCCCGCCTGGGCTCGTAGCCCGGTGGCGTCGATCAGGAAGTCCGCGGCGACGGTGGTCACCAGCGCGGGAGTGCCCGGCTCCCCGGCGGCGATGAGCACTCCCCGGCCCGGATCGCGCTCCAGCTCGAGGATCGATCCGATGAGAACCCGGTACCGCCCGTTGGCGGCCGCTGCCTTCAGTCGGGCCTCCCAGGCGTGACGGCCAGCGGTGGTGGTGGCGCCCTGACGGCTGATCAGACTCGAGCGCACGGTGTCGTCGTCGACGCGATCGATGCGGTGCGCGAGTTGGCCGCCGAACGCGGCCTTGGGGAAGTTGAAGGGCTGGCGGTCCCAGATGTCAGCGGTGTCGCGACGGGACCGGCGCCGGGCCAGGTGCAGGACGGTGACCCCGGGGATGTCCAGCAGTCGTTCGATGATGCAGGAGGCGGTGATCCCGACGCCTCGGACGACGACGGTCCCGCCGGTGCGGGCCAGGACCCGGTAGACGTGCTCGTGCGGTTCGTAGGCGTTCACGCATGAGAAGCCGTCGCCGTGCTGAACCCGATATCGCTGCAGCTCCTCCGAGAGGCGCAGCGCCGGGTACCCGAGACCGAGGTGCACGTACCGACTGCGGATCACCGAGCAGCAGCTGCCGTCGTCCTCGACGAGGCTGAACATGCAACCGTCGCCACCGGGCCGCACGGCAGTCACCCGGCCGCTGACGTGCATGGTCGACCACCCGAGACGATCGGCCTCCACAGCCGCACCGTGATAGACGTGCCCGCTGACCGGGGTGAACACCTCGGTCGCCACCGGCTCGGCCAGCACTCGCAGCAGTGGTGCCGGGGTGCGACGAGTCAGCGACTCCTCGAGGGCGTAACCGGGAAAGCCCCATGCGTTGTCGATCCGCGCGGAGGAGTCCGAACGTAGCCGGGCGTGGTCGCCGAGTTGCCCGGCATGGGCGAGCCGTCGGAACGAGTCGACCGGGTCGGCGTGGGGGCTGACAGCTGCGAGATCGCCGGCCGGGACCCCGGCGATCCGCAGTAGGTGCATCAGCGCGAGCGACGCGATCCCGCCCCCGACGGTGACGATGTCGCGGTCGATCAGCGGAAGGCCGCGCAGATCGTCGGTGTCCCAGGTGAGCTTCTCGACGAGCTCGGATCGCCGGGGCGCGGAAATAGTTGCAGCGCTGGACATCTGCAACCTCCCGCCGCCGGGACGAAGGCGTGGCGACGGCGGTCAGCATGTATGCGTGTCTACAGAACTGTCAACCAGTGCACCGGGCTGGAGCACCGTGGCGCAGGTTCCTGGGCCAACGCCACGGTGCCTCGGCAAGTATGTATGCACAAAGGCATAACAATCAAGCGGCGCGTGATTCGCTTCCATCCTTGACATGTCTGCACGCACACATAGAGAGTCGACAGTGCGGCCGCGTCCCGGCGCCCGCGGCGACGACATGACAGGACTTCTGACGATGACCACGACTCAGGCGGTGGCCAACCCGGCCGACGTTGCGACCATCGACGGCTTCCCCTCGATCAGCCAAGAGGCGGCGGGTCTGCTCAAGATGGTCTGGCGTCTCTCGGAGATCGAGGACGACTGGACCAAGGGCGGTTCGATCCACCCCGCCTGGGACCGGTGGACCTACTGGCCCTACATGGCCAAGGTGACCTACAACCTGACCTTCGCCGTTCGGCTCCTCGCCAAGATCGCCCAGGAGATCCCCGCCTGGCGCGAGGTGTGCGCGCAGGCCGCGTCGAAGATCGGCGCGCGGATGAACGCCTACCCCTCGATCTACGACTGGATCGAGCAGAAGGGCCTGGATCCCAACCGCGACAAGTACCCGTACTTCTACTACCGGCACACCATGCCGTGGGGCACCGGTGGCTGGTACAACGCGCCCGGCTACGCAGGCAACGGTCTACCGGTGTCGATGCCGGGATTCTTCCAGTCGATCATGTTGGCGCCCGTCGAGCCGAACGCCCAGCATCCCTACACCTACAGCCACTCGCCGGGCGTCGGCCGCCAGTACGACCCTGACCCGGTGCGCGGGCACGACAGCTCGAACATGATGTACCGCGGGTACTACCTGGACATCCTCGCGTTGGGCCTGGGCATCTCCGGCGATCAGGACCGGTGGGCGGGTAACCAGCACATCGTCTACGACGACGAACTGCAGTGGAACTACACCGCTCAGCAGATCGCGGACAAGCTCAACGAGAACTTCATGGCGCCCATGGACGAGGGCGGCTCGTTGATGTTGTTCGGCATCGACTGCGAGGTCGGCAAGGTCTTCCCGCTGTGCGTCGGCGTCGCCGGTCTCGGCCACCGCCTGTGGGACTCGATCCAGGGCACGCAGACCCAGGTGGGCTACCAGCGGTATCTGGACTTCTCCAAGACCTGGGTCTTCGGCGGCAACACGACCCCTGAGGACCCCTACACCTGGGGAACCGTCTACTACGACCGCGACATCAACGTCCCCCTCAACCAGCCGCAGAACGACATGCCCTGCTTCTGGACGACGGTCGCGTACAACACCACCCCGTTCGAGACCGAGTGGCCGAAGAAGATCCTGCGCGACTGCCTGGCGATCTTCGGCCAGGACACCGACGACGGCGGTCTCGCCATCCGGCACTCGCCGCACATCGCCGGCCCGCTGACCCTGGATGACCAGTGGGGTCAGGCCTTCGGCATCGCCACGGCGTACGAGCTGGGCGACACCGAGACCTACGAGCGCCTCATGTCGTACATCAAGGGGGCCTGGGAGCCCAAGCACGCCGACGGCGAGTTCGGGTACCACTTCAACCTCGGCGAGGCGTGGCCGCGCGGCATCATCAACCACATCCTCGGCTTCTCCGCCGCGGGCGGCCCGGGCAGCACCGCGCGCCTGTACAACGAACCGAACACGGCGAAGTTCAGCCAGCCGACGCTCTCGGGCGTCGATTACCCCAACCTGACTGTCCGTCAGGCCGCCTACGACGAGAACCGCAAAGCCCTCGCGATCGCGGTCTGCCCCGGTCAGGACTCGAGCCCCGTCGGTTCGCCCACCACGCTGACCATCTCGAACCTGCCGCGAGCCGGCGCCACAGTCACGCTGGACGGTCAGCCGTGCGATTCCGTCAAGGACAACGGCGATGGAACGCTCCAGATCACCACCACGATCGGCGAGCACACCATCTTGGTCTCGGTCTGATCGACCCATGACCACCACGACGCACACCCGACTCCCCTCCACGCCCGCCGTGGCGGAGGGTCGGGTGTTGCTCGTGGGCACCTACGACCTGGGACACCAGCCATTCGGGCTGGCCTCGCCCGCCGCGTGGTTGCGCGCGGCCGGCTACGACGTCGACGTCCTGGATCTGTCGCGCTGCCCGCTGGACGCGGACCTGGTCGCCGGTGCGGCGATCGTCGCGTTCCACATCCCGATGCACACCGCGACCCGCCTGGCGATCGACGCCGCGATGACCGTTCGTGCGCTCGCCCCGGACGCACGAATCTGCTTCTACGGGCTCTACGGCCAGGCGAACGCCGACCACCTCATGGCTGCCGGCGCCGACGCCGTGATCTCCGGCGAGTACGAGGCCGAACTGGTCCGTTACGTGACCTCCACGCTGGACTCGCCGATCCCCGACGGTCGGCAGCTCTCGCTGACCGACCGCCTCGACTTCAAGGTCCCCGATCGCACCGGCCTGCCCGCGCTGGAGAACTACGCGCAACTCGCGATCGGCGAGGCACGCAAGGTCGTCGGGTACACCGAGTCCACCCGCGGCTGCCGTCATCTCTGCCGGCACTGCCCGGTCGCCCCGGTCTACGGCGGTCGGGTGCGCGTGGTCGGGATCGACGTCGTGTTGGCCGATCTGGAGGCGCAGGTCGCCGCGGGGGCCGAACACATCAGCTTCGGTGACCCCGATTTCTTCAACGCCTCCGCGCACGGCATCCGCGTCGTCGAGGCGATGCACGAACGCCGGCCGCACCTGACCTACGACGTGACCATCAAGGTCGAGCACCTCCTCAAGCACCGGCGGCTGTTGCCGACCCTCGCAGCCACCGGTTGTCTCTTCGTCACCAGCGCGGTCGAGTCGATGGACGACGCGGTCCTGGAGATCTTCGACAAGGGCCACACCCGCGCCGAGTTCGTCGAGTCCGTCGCCGCGTGCCGTGAGGCGGGGTTGGTCATGAACCCGACCTTCGTGGCCTTCCACCCGTGGCTGACGCACACTGCGCTGCTCGAGACCTTCGAGGTTCTCGACTCCCTCGACATGGTCGACTCGGTCGCGCCGATTCAGCTGACGACCCGCCTGCTGGTCCCCGAGGGCTCATTGCTGCTCGAGTGGCCGGGCTTCGCCGAGACCCTGGCGCCCTTCGACGCCCACCGCCTCGTGCACCCGTGGGCCCACCTCGATCCGGAGATCGACGCGCTGCAGAAGCGCTTCGAGCACGAGGTCGCCGAAGCCGGCCGCCACGGATGGGACCGACGCACCACCTTCGACCGGCTCTGGGCCTTGGCCGGCGGCACTCCCCCGATGCGGTCGCCACTGGCGTCGGCCGACATCCCGCAGTTCCTCGAACCGTGGTTCTGCTGCAGTGAACCGGTCAGCGAATTGGTGACCGGGTGGACGATCCCCGAACCCTGACGGGCCGGGAGAAACGCGTACTGACTCGCCCTCGATTCCTGGCGTCGGCGGTCGATACCTGACATGTAGTCATCGACTGGAGACTTTCGTGAGCGAGATCAGCACCAACAAGCGGATCAACGACATCCTTGCCACCGAGGGCAAGCTCTTCATCAACAACGAGTGGGTCCCGGCGCTGTCCGGCAAGACTTTCCAAACCCCTAACCCGACGACGGGTCAGATCCTGGCAACCGTCGCCGACGGGGAGGCCGAGGACATCGACGCCGCCGTCGCTGCGGCTCGCGCCGCCTACGAGGGCGAGTGGAGCAGCCTCGCACCGTCCGCCCGCGCGAAGCTGCTGTGGCGCCTCGGCGACCTGATCGAGGAGCACGCGGACACGCTCGCGGAGCTCGAGTCCCTCGACAACGGCAAGCCCAAGCTGCAGGCCCAGTTCGTCGACGTCGCCTTTTCGGCGGACATCTTCCGGTACATGGCCGGCTGGTGCACCAAGATCGAGGGCAGCACGCTGGACCTGTCCTGCGTGTACGCCCCGGGCGCGGAGTTTCACGCGTACACCAAGCGTGAGTCGCTCGGCGTCTGCGGCCTGATCGTCCCGTGGAACTTCCCGCTGATGATGTGCGCGTGGAAGCTCGCCCCGGCGCTGGCCGCCGGCAACACCGCGGTGCTCAAGCCGGCCGAGCAGACCCCGCTCACCGCGCTGTACCTGGCCGATCTGATCGCGGAGGCGGGCTTCCCTACCGGCGTGGTCAACATCGTGACCGGCCAGGGCGAGACCGCCGGTGCTCCGTTGGCCGGGCACTTCGGCGTGGACAAGGTTTCCTTCACCGGGTCCACCGAGGTCGGCAAGCTGATCCTCGACGCCGCGCGCGGCAACCTGAAGAAGGTCACCCTGGAACTGGGTGGCAAGGCCCCCAACATCATCTTCGCCGACGCGGATCTGTCCACGGCGATCGAGGGCGCGGCCAACGCGATCTTCTTCAACCAGGGCCAGGTCTGCTGCGCGGGCTCGCGGCTCTACATCGAGGCACCCATCTACGACGAGGTCGTCGCCGGGCTGTCCGCGATCGCCGGTGCCATCAAGGTCGGCGACGGTCGCGAGGCCGACACCGTCATGGGCCCGCTGGTCTCGGCCGAGCAACTCGCCCGGGTCTCCGGCTTCGTCACGGGAGGCATCTCCGCCGGCGCGACCGCCTCGGCGGGCGGCAGCACCATCGGCGGCGACGGCTTCTTCTTCCAGCCGACCGTCCTCACCGACACCCGCCCGGACATGGACGTGGTGCGCGAGGAGATCTTCGGACCGGTCGTGGTGGCCGACAAGTTCGACACCGTCGACGAGATCGTCGCGAAATCCAACGACTCCATCTACGGCCTGTCGGCCGGCATGTGGACTCGAGACGTCTCCCGCGCGCACAAGGTCGCCAAGCGCCTGCAGGCCGGAACCGTGTGGATCAACTGCTTCAACGTCCTGGACTCCTCGCTTCCCTTCGGGGGCTACAAGCAGTCCGGCTGGGGCCGCGAGTTCGGCTCCGAGGCGCTCTACGCCTACACGCAGACCAAGTCCGTCGTCACGATGCTCTGAAAGGGATTTCCACATGGCAAAGCTCGTCGTTCTGTACCCCCAGCCCACCGACACCGCGGAGTTCGACCGCGCGTACGCCGAAGAGCACGTCCCGCTCTGTCAGGCCAAGATGAAGGGCATGAAGCTCGCGGTGACCTCGATCAAGGGATCGGCCGTTGGCGCCGCCCCGTACTACCTGATGGCCGAGGTCTGGGCCCCGTCCATCGAGGCGCTGCAGGGCTTCCTCGGCACTCCTGACGGCAAGGAGGTCGGTGGCCACGCCTTCAAGATCTCCACCGGTGGCGCTCCGACCATCCTGTTCACCGAGGAAGCGGTCCACCAACTCTGACGCCGCGTCGGACGGTGGGGCCGGTTCCGCTCGGCCCCACCGCTCGACCGCTGATCGTGAACTTTGCCTCACCTGGCGTGCGGTGATTGTTACCGGCCTGATAGGGCAGTTACAGTTATGATGACTTGCATAGCGGGAGATCCCCGCGCCGATGACCTCGAGGGAGTGCTCGATGGCACCTCGAACTGATGTCCGCTCACGCATGGTTGCCGCGGGCGAGGACCTCCTCAGCCAGCGCGGGTACGGCGTGACGATGCTCGACGTCATCCAGCGCGCCGACGCGCCCCGTGGCTCGATCTACTACCACTTTCCGAACGGGAAGCAGGAGCTGGCGATCGAGGTGGCCCACAAGGTCCGCCGCGAAATCCAGGAGATCGTCGCGCGCGCGTCGGCCAAGTTCGACGACCCGACGGCCTTCCTGCAGCGCCTGCTGGACAACCACCGCAAGCGCCTCGTGAACTCCGGCTACGAGCTGGGTTGCCCGCTGATGGGCGTCGTGGCCAGCGGCGAGATCGACTCCCCGGAGCTCGAGGAAGCGGTCGCCGCAGCGTTCGGCACCTGGATCAGCTGCATCTCCGACGCCCTGCAGACCAAGGGCTTCAGCACCGCCCACGCCAACCAACTCGCCTCCCTGTTCGTGTCGGGCGTCGAGGGCTGCATCGTGGTCGGCCGCGCGAACACCTCGCCGCAGCCGTTCGTGGACTTCGCCAAGACCCTCCCGGTGCTCGTCGCCGGGATCGCCGCGCAGACCGCCTGACGCGCGTGGAGTTCCTCGTCCGCACCCGGCTGACCCGGCCGGCCACCGCGACGGACGAGGACGTGGCGGCCATGATGGCCGCCGAGAAGGTGCGCGGTGAGGAACTCATGGCCGCGGGCACCATCAAGCGCCTGTGGCGCGTGCCCGGCGAGTGGGGTGCCTGGGTGCTCTACGAGGCCGAGGACGCCACCGCGGTGCATGCGGCAATCACGTCGCTGCCGCTGTACAAGTGGATGGCCGTCGAGGTGCACGCCCTCGCGAAGCACCCGTTCGACCCTGCCTGACTCTTCGTCAGGAGTCCTGCCGCTGCTCCTCGAGCCGCGCCGCACGTCGACGTTGGCGTGCGGCGACGACGATCGAGCCGATCAGGCCGGCTCCGAGCAGGCACTCGCAGATCACGGGACGGACAGAACGCCGGTGACCAGCGGGCGGATCAGCGGCGGCATGAGCTTCCACTTCTCCGGGCGCATCGGTGCGGTGTCGAAGCCGGCCTTGTTGAGCAGGTCGATCGTGTCCAGGTTGCAGTTGCACCCGCAGCCGAAGGCCTTCCACGGTCCGTGGAACTTCTCCTGTGCCTTGCCCAGGCGCGGGCCTTCGGACTTCACGTGCTCGATCAGGATGAGCCGACCACCGGGCTTCACCACCCGCTTGATCTCTTCCAGCGTCGCCCCGACGTCCCCGACGGTGCACAGCACCATCGTGCTGACCGCGGTGTCGAAGGTGTCGTCCGGGAACGGCAGCTTCTCGGCCGGGGCCTGGACGACCTTCGCGGACCGCCCCGCCTTGGTGGACGCCTTGGACAGCTTGCGGAACATGGGCTCGTCGGGTTCGGTCACCGTCAGTTCGGTGACGGCGTCCGGGTAGTGCTTGAGGTTCAGCCCGGTGCCGGCGCCGATCTCGAGCACCGACCCCTGTGCCTGCGCGAGCGACGACTTGCGCAGCTTCTTCATGCCCGCCACCTCGCCCCCAGCCAGGATCGGGTTGTAGATGGCGGCGAAGATCTTCGGATAGATCGACATCAAGGGCTCCGGGTCTCATGCGTGCACAGGTCCGCTCCGTATGCATCCTCGCAGACTGCCGGTGCGGTCGGAAGCCGCGACACTATGTATGCTTGCGTGCATAATCCTGAGTCCTGCCGATGGAGTTCCCGTGCAGCAGATCCTCGAGGCCATCCTGGCCGACGACCCGCAGACCCCGGCCACCCTGGCCGCCGCACCGCTCCCCGCGACCTATCGCGGCGTGACGGTGCGTCAGGAGGAGACGGAAATGTTCGCGGGCCTGGCCACGCGCGAGAAGGATCCGCGCAACAGCCTGCACGTCGAGGAAGTTCCGGTGCCCGCGCTCGGGCCTGGCGAGGCGCTCGTCGCGGTGATGGCGAGCGCCGTCAACTACAACACCGTATGGACCTCGATCTTCGAGCCTGTCTCGACGTTCGGATTCCTGGAGCGCTACGGCCGACTCTCCGAGCTGACCAAGCGGCACGACCTCCCGTACCAGGTGATCGGCTCCGACCTGGCCGGCGTCGTGCTCCGCGTCGGCCCCGGCGTCTCGAAGTGGAAGGCCGGCGATCGGGTCGTCGCGCACTGTCTGTCAGTCGAGCTCGAGGACGCTGCGGGCCACGACGACACGATGATGGATCCGCAGCAGCGGATCTGGGGCTTCGAGACCAACTTCGGCGGCCTGGCCGATCTTGCGCTGGTCAAGGCGAATCAGCTGATGCCCAAGCCCGAGCACCTCACGTGGGAGGAGGCCGCCTGCCCCGGCCTGGTGAACTCCACCGCCTACCGCCAGCTCGTCTCGCACCACGGCGCGAACCTGAAGCAGGGCGACGTCGTCCTGATCTGGGGCGCATCCGGTGGCCTGGGTTCTTACGCCACGCAGATGGCGTTGACCGGCGGCGCGATCCCGGTGTGCGTGGTGTCGTCGCCGGACAAGGCCGCGATCTGCCGTGCGATGGGGGCGGAGTTCGTCATCGACCGAGCGGCCGAGGGTTACGCGTTCTGGAAGGACGAGCACACCCAGGACATGAAGGAGTGGCAGCGCTTCGGCGCGAAGATTCGCGAACTCACCCGAGGCGAGGACCCGGACATCGTCTTCGAGCACCCGGGCCGCGAGACCTTCGGCGCTTCGGTCTACGTCGCCAGGCGCGGCGGCACGATCGTCACCTGCGCCTCGACGAGCGGCTTTCAACACCAGTACGACAACCGCTATCTCTGGATGCAGCTCAAACGAATCGTCGGCTCGCACTTCGCGAACTACCGCGAGGCGTGGGAGGCCAACCGCCTCATCGACAAGGCGCTCATCCACCCGACCCTGTCCCGCGTCTACCCGTTGACCGAGACCGGCCAGGCCGCCTTCGACGTCCACCGCAACCTGCACCAGGGCAAGGTCGGCGTCCTCTGCCTCGCCCCCGAAGAAGGCCTCGGCGTCCGCGACCACGAGAAGCGCGCGAAGCACGCGTCGGCGATCAACCGCTTCCGCAATCTGTAGATCCGCGCGTAAACGATCCACGTTGCTACTGGAGTGACGACGGCTGAGCGTAGGTCCAGTCCCACGTGTTTCAACGTGGATCGTTTACGCCGCCACGCGGCCCGAAGCATGCGGTCCACCTGACAGGACCTCGTTAACTGCCGCGGGCGGCGACACCAGTGGTGTCGCCGCCCGAGCAAACGAACGAAGTCTGGGGTTGATCAGACGACGCGGACGTTCTCCGCCTGCGGGCCCTTCTGGCCCTGCGTGATGTCGAACTCGACGCGCTGGTTGTCCTCGAGCGAGCGGTAGCCGTCACTCTGGATAGCCGAGTAGTGGACGAAGACGTCGGGGCCGCCACCATCCTGCGCGATGAAGCCGAAACCCTTTTCGCCGTTGAACCACTTCACGGTGCCCTGGCTCATGCTGTTCTCCTGTAAAGACTTGCCGACCGCGGTCGCGGTCTCGGCCGACACACAGAACCCCGGGCCCTATACGACAAGACGCCCGGCGGACAGTAGGTCCGGGGGCGTCCCAACAACCTTGTGTGGGGAACTGCTCTGTACAACCTGGGCGCAACGCTAACACCACCGGCGCTCCGCGCCCAGTAGCACAGTGCCAATTGCCTACGCGAACGCCGCCGCGCTCAAGGCAGACGTGTCCTTGCGCTCATCGCCTCTTCATTCCTTGACAGGAATATACCTGCCGAGGAATATAAGGCCGTGGAGGTTTTCGAGGTCCTGGCCGAGCCCAACCGACGCCTGATCCTCGATCTGCTGCGCCAGGGAGATCGCCTCGTCGGCGAGCTCGCGGTGCAGGCCGGACTGTCCCAACCGAGCGTGTCCAAGCACCTGCGCACGTTGCGCGAGGCCGGACTCGTCGTGGTCCGGCCCGACGCGCAACGGCGCTGGTACCGCCTCAACCCCGCACCACTGCGCGACGCGGACGCCTGGCTCGCGCCCTACCGCGAGATCTGGGCCGACCGCCTCGACGCCCTCGAACGCCACCTCGACGCGGCACCTGACACGGAGGAACAGCCATGACCGACGACCGACTGGGCACCATCCTGCGTGACGGCGAGCGGATCGGCCTGCACTTCCGCCGACAACTGCGGCACGCACCGGAGCGGGTGTGGCGCGCGCTGACCGAGGCCGACGACCTGCAGCACTGGTTCCCCTGCGACATCGTCGGCGAACGGCGCCCCGGAGCGCCGCTGCAGATGCCGTTCTGGCCGGGGATCATTGAGCGGTTCGGTCTGACCGACGCCCCGTCGCTGCCCGGAGAGCTGCTCGTCTGGGAACCGCCGACGGTGCTGGAGTACCGCTGGGACACGGAGGTCCTGCGGTGGGAACTCACTCCCCATGGCGCCGGCACCGAGCTCACACTGCAGACCTGGCTCCTCACCGCGGACGATGCTCCGCCCGCGGAGTCCGCCGCAGCCGGCTACCACGCCTCGTTGGACATGCTGGCGCACATCCTCGACACCGGCACCGGCCGAGCCACCACCGACGAGGAACTAGAGATCCTGTCGGCCACCTACGTCGAGCGGCTGGCCACGACCAACGCCTGACGTCAGGTCAGATTCGCCAGAAGTTCGAATCCTCGACGGTCCACCTTCGCCGAACTCGCGGACACCAGGACGACGGCGGTTCCCGCGGCGCGGTCCAGCGCGATGACGCTGCGGAAGCCACCGGTGCCACCGTTGTGCCAGGTGACGATGCGGCCCTTGCGGTCCAGGATCATCCACGCGGCACCGATGCGCATGGCCGGGCCGGCGAACTTCGTCACCGGGTCCAACGCACCGACGCCGGGCGCGGAAGCGTCGAGCAGCGCCGCCGCCAGCCGCCCCATGTCCCCGATGGTCGCTCGGATCCCGCCCGCCGGACCGATCGCCTCGCCCGTCCAGGGCTCGCGGGTCCGACCCTTGCGGCTGGTGCCGATCAGTGCCGCGGCGCTCAGGTCCGCGCGCCGGGCGGGCACGTACAAACCGAGCCCGAGCGGCTCGGCGATGCGTGTGCGGACGAGATCCGCGTAGGACATGCCCGCCGCCGCCGCGACCGCATGGCCGAGCAACTCGAAGCCGACGTTGGAGTACCGCGGCCGGGGTCGCCCGAGCTTCGCCGCCCGGACCTGCACCAGCAGTGCCTCCAGCGTCTCGCCGTACGGGTTCGTCCCGCGCCGCCACAGCGCGACGGTCTTGCGCAACCCCGCCGAGCCGGGCGCCAATCGCGGCAGTCCGGAGGTGTGCGTGCTCAACGCCGCGAGCGGCACCTGGGCGACCGGGCAGCCCGTGAGCGGGAGGACGTCGCCGACGGTGGTCGAGGCGAGGATCTCTCCCCGTTGCATCGCGTCGGCGTAGAGCAGTCCCGTGACGCCCTTGGAGATCGATCCGATCTCGTACTCGGCCTCGGGTGGCGCCCCGAGGCTCGCCATCGCGAGGCCCTGGCTCGACACCGTCGCGACGGCGATGACGACCCCCGGGTGGGGGAACACTTCGCGCAGCCGCGCAGCGAGGTCGGTCACCCCTGCAGCCTGCCGGCCGTCACGGGTTACGGTTGCGGCGACGGGTCGACCCGGAGGGGGACCGGATCGTGAGTGACGTGCAGGCCGACACCGATCGGCAGCTCGCGGGGACCGCAGCGCTGCGGTTGCGCTCCGGACGATGGTGGGTCGACCTCGGCGAGATGCTCGTCGCGATGTTCGCCGGCATGGCCGTCGGCCACATGGTGCAGATGTCCGTGGGCGAGCCAGGGCCGACGGCCGCGTTGCTGCTCATGGGCGTGTACATGGCGGTCGGCATGACGGTCTGGATGCTGTGGCGCCGGGCGTCGCTGACGCACCGGGTGGAGATGAACCTGACGATGCTCGTGCCGTTCGGCCTCGCGGCGGTCGGCTACGAGGCCGACGTGTTCAGCGAGGACACGGCGATGAGCCTCGGGCACGTCGTCATGCTGGTCGCGATGGTCGTCCTGCACCTGTTCCGACCCTGCCGCGCGGACTGAGTCAGCCGCCGAACCGTTCCCACAGCCGGGGATAGCGGGCACTCATTTCTGCCGGGTCGGCGAAGTCCCAGTCCTCGCCGAGGTCGGCCTGCTGCACCGGACCGCCGGACAGCAGCTCCTCGCCGGTCTTGCGCCGGTGCGCCTCCGCCGGCACGACCAACATCGGGGCGCCGTTCCTCGAGTTCGCGAGGACGTCGTCGCCGAGATCGGCGAGGGAGTCGGGATCGGCGAACGCGGCCTGAAAGGTCGCGCGGCCCTGGGCGGCTAGCCAGCCCAGGAAGGCTTCGAACTCGTCCTCGGAACACCCGCCCAGGATCAGGTGAGCGGCACCCCAGAGCGGCCGGACGCGCACGAGTGCCATCTCACCGCGCATCGCCACATCGACCACGGCCATGAAACCCGGGTCTTGCTCCGCGAGGACGTCGACGACCCGAGCCGCGATCTCACTGACGTCGGCGGGGTCGGCCACTTCGGAACGAGCACGGTCGACGAGCGCCCAGAAGGCATCAACGGACATGCCCTGAACCTAGGCGCTCGTCGGCGCCGCGGCTGGGACCTCAGATGTCGAGCGGGGGCAGCCGGAGCTGCGACTCGCCCTTGAGCTCGGCGCGGGCCAGGGACTCGATGTGCACCTCGTCGGGGCCGTCGAAGAGGCGCATCGCACGGTGCCAGGCGTACATCTGCGCGAGCGGGGTGACGTCGGTGACGCCCGCGCCGCCGTGCACCTGGATGGCGCGGTCGACGATTCCGGCGACGGTCCGCGGGATGACGACCTTCGCCTGCGCGACGAGGGAGCGAGCGGCCTTGTTGCCCTGGGTGTCGATGACGTGCGACGCATAGAGGCAGAGCAGGCGGGCCTGGTCGAGTTCGACGCGGGACTCCGCGATCGCCTCGCGGACCATGCCCTGCTCGGCGAGGGGCTTACCGAACGCGACGCGCTTCTTCACCCGGTCGCACATCATCGCGACGGCGCGTTCCCCGGCGCCGAGCGCGCGCATGCAGTGGTGGATGCGGCCGGGGCCGAGGCGGGCCTGCGCCGCGGCGAACCCGCCGCCGACCTCGCCGAGGATCGAGCCGGGACCGACGCGGACGTCGTTGAAGCGGACCTCGGCATGGCCGACGCGGTCGTGGTGTCCGAGCACCGGCAGGTCCCGCACGATCTCGACCCCGGGGGTGCCGCGGGGGATCAGGATCATCGAGTGCCGGGCGTGCGCCGGGCCGTCCGGGTCGGAGACGCCGAGCAGGATCAGCAGCGCGCAGTCGGGGTCAAGGATCGCCGAGGTCCACCACTTGCGGCCGTTGATCCGGTACCCGTCGCCGTCGGCCTCGATGCGGGTGGCGATGTTCGTCGCGTCCGAGGAGGCGACGTCGGGTTCGGTCATCGCGAAGGCCGAGCGGATCGACCCGTCGAGCAGCGGCTCGAGCCACTGCTTCTGCTGTTCGGCGTTGCCGACCAGGTGCAGCAGTTCCATGTTCCCGGTGTCCGGGGCCTGGCAGTTCATGGCGGCCGGGGCGAGGTCGTTGCTCCACCCGGACAGTTCCGCGATCGAGGCGTACTCGCGCTGGGTCAACCCCGACTCGTGCGGCAGGAACAGGTTCCACAGTCCGCGCGAACGGGCCTCGCGGGTGAGGTCCGCGAGCACCGGCGGCTTGCTGTGGTCCTCGTGACCGACCTTGCGGTGCCACTCGGCCAGCTCGAGCTCCCGAGGCAGCACCGAGTCCTGAACGAACTCGGCCACCTGGGCGTGCAGTTCGGCGGCGCGTGTCGAGGGCTTCGGGATCTCGATCATCGTGGTGTTCCCTTCCGGGGGACCGAGCGTTTGCTCGGTACAACTTGAACGTAGAAGCCGGCGCGGCCCTACGTCAAGGACTCTGGCGAACCAGATCCAACGCGAACTCGACGTACTGCGCGGCCGTCTGCTCCGGGGTGGAGGGTCCGTCCGGGGACCACCACTGCGGCAGCGCGACGCACATCGTGACGACAGCCCGCGACGCGTCGCGGGGGCGGCGGGTGCGGAAGAGGCGACGGCGTACGCCCTCCTCCACCTCCTCGTCGACCATGCGCTGCTGGTGGGTGCGCATCCCGGCGATGCGGGTGCGGTCCGGCTCCTCGATGCTGCGCATCTCGCTGGCCCCGATGAAGGCGAGGTCGCGGCGGTAAGTGTGGAACAGCACGAGGCACTCCACCAGGCGGCTCAGGCGTTCGGTCGGGCCGTCGACCTCCGAACGCGCCTGGGTGGCACGGCCGAGGAGGTCTTCCATGGCGAGTTCCATCAGTGCGACGAGCAGATGTTGCTTACTGGGCCAGTGGTGATAGACCCCCGGCACCGAGAGGCCGGCGCGCTGCGCGATGTCGCGCACCGTCGACCCGTGATACCCGAGCTCCACGAACGCGAGCAACGCACCTCGCAGTGGCGCGGCCAGATCCAGCGGCGGGAACTCCCGCCACGCGCCTGACGGCGGTGCCTCGAGCACGGGTTCGGCCGAGCACAGGTCCGCGATCTCGAGGCCGAGAGCCCGGGCGACGGCGGCCAGTCGGTCGGCGTCGGCGGGGGCCCGGCCGTTCTCGATCCCGCTCCAGGTGCCGACGCTGACCCCGACGGCGGCGGCGACCTCGCGCACACTCAGACCACGTTCCACCCGGCGCGCGCGCAGCAGGGCACCGAGGGCGGCGCGGTCCTGCGTCTGCTGCGTCATGCGTACCGTCCTCACTGTGTC
This sequence comes from uncultured Actinomycetota bacterium, assembly GCA_963703165.1. Lineage (GTDB taxonomy): Bacteria > Actinomycetota > Actinomycetes > Sporichthyales > Sporichthyaceae > JBQTKD01. The sequence goes on along the minus strand of OY969798.1, from coordinate 2,698,016 downwards.
GCGGCTCGCCTTGACCGGACTCCGGCGTGTCCGACATCCTGCCATGGAACACCGAGCATCCGCTCGGTATGATGTGAACGCGAGAGAGGCCGGACATGACCGAGACTCTGCCCGGCCTCGATCTCGCCCTCGTGGAGAAGTTCCTCGCCGATCAGGCCCCGGGCCTGCTGCAGGGTCCGCTGCAGGGCGAGCTGATCTCCGGCGGCCGGTCCAACCTCACCTACTCGCTGACCGACGGGCACGGGCACTGGGTGCTGCGCCGCCCGCCACTGGGACACGTCCTCGCGACGGCGCACGACATGGCCCGCGAGTACCGCGTGATGGCAGCGCTCGAACCCAGCGACGTCCCGGTGCCCCGCATGGTTGCGCTCGCCGGGGACGACGTCATCGGCGTCCCCTTCTACGTCATGAACTTCGTCGCCGGGTCCATCCTGCGCAGCCCGGACCACCTGCGCCCGTACTCCGGACAGGGCGCTCTCGACATCGCCGACGAACTGGTCGCGGTCCTGGCGCGCCTGCACGCCCTGGACCCGGCTGCCGTCGGCCTCGGTGAGCTGGGTCGGCCCGCCGGCTATCTCGAACGTCAGCTCAAACGCTGGGCCGGGCAGTTGGAGAAGTCGAACAGCCGCGACCAGAGCGCCCTGCACACCCTGCACGCGAATCTGTCCGCGCGTCTGCCGAGCACGCAGCGCGAAGGGATCGTGCACGGCGACTACCGCCTGGACAACGTCGTGATGGGTGCGGACCTGAAGGTCTCCGCCGTCCTGGACTGGGAGATGGCCACCCTCGGTGACCCGCTCGCGGACCTCGCCTCGACGCTCATCGGCTGGGACGGACTGGCGGGGCTCAACAGCCCGATCGCCGCCGTGCCCGGCGAGGTCGAGGGCTTCCCGACCAGCGAGCGCCTGCAGCAGACCTACGCCTCCGTCACCGGCTGGGACCTCTCCGAGCTCCCCTGGTACATGGGCTTCGCCTTCTGGCGCATGGCCGCGATCCTCGAAGGCATCCACTTCCGCACCGCGCAGGGCCTCACCGTCGGCGAAGGCTTCGACCGCATCGGCGAACTCGTCGCCCCGCTCGTCGAACGCGGCCAGGCCTCGCTCGACCAGTTCTGAGGGCGCCTTGAAATATAAGCGGTGACCGCTCATATTTCAAGCTATATTACTCGTATGTTGCCGCGCTTGCGTCACGCCCACGCCTGCCGTGAGCTGCTGCGCACTGAACCTTGCGTCGCCATCCTCGGCGCGCGTCAGGTGGGCAAGACGACCCTCGCGAACCAGCTGGCCGCCGAGTGGGACGGGCCGATCCATCGCTTCGACCTCGAACGCCCGAGCGACCTCGCACGCCTGGCCGACGCGGAGCTCGCACTCGGGCCGCTGGACGGGCTGGTGGTGCTCGACGAGGTTCAACGCAGACCGGAGCTGTTCCCTGTGCTGCGGGTGCTCATCGACGAGAACCCCGGCCGGCGTTACCTGGTCCTCGGCAGTGCATCCCCTGAACTGCTCGGGCAGTCTTCGGAGAGCCTTGCGGGACGCATCGCGTATCACGAGCTCACGCCCTTAACACTCGACGAGGTCGGTGCCGGCGATGCCGACACCTTGTGGGTGCGCGGTGGATTCCCGCGTGCGTTCACCGCGCCCGACGACGCCACAAGTTTCCGGAGGCGCGTCGATTTCGTGCGCACCTTCGTCGAACGAGACCTGCCCAGCTTGGGAAGCGCAGTTCCGGCGACCACCACTGAGCGGTTCTGGCGCATGCTCGCGCACGCGCACGGCCAGGTCTGGAACGGCGCGCGATTCGCCTCGTCGTTCGGCGTCGCGAACACAACCATCCGCCGCTACCTCGATCTGCTCACTTCGGCCCTGGTGGTCAGTCAGTTGGCTCCCTGGCATGAGAACGTCGGCAAGCGGCAGGTGAAATCACCGAAGATCTATCTGAGCGACAGCGGCCTGCTGCACGCCCTGCTCGATCTGCCGGACCGAGCAGCGATCGAGTCGCATCCCGTGCTCGGCGCTTCTTGGGAAGGATTCGTGCTCGCTCAATTGGCGGCCGTGACCGACACCCGGCCGGAGCAACGCTTCTTCTGGGCGACGCACGCCGGAGCTGAGCTGGATCTGCTGATCGTGCGAGGAAACGAACGCATCGGTGTCGAGATCAAGCGCACCGCTTCGCCTCGGATGACCGCGTCGTTGCGATCCGCGATCGGCACCCTGCGACTCGACCGCGCATATCTCGTCCACGCGGGCCCGCAGTCGTTCCCCTTGACAGAAGGAGTCGAGGCTGTCGCCTCCGCGGACATCACCTCACGCGCGAACTGGTGAAGCGTCAGTCCTGGTCCCACAGTGCGGGGTCGGGGGCGGTGAGGGCGGAGATGAGCTCAACGGGGCCGCCGTGCTCGGAGCACCAGGCGCGGAGTTGGGCGAGGTACTCGTCGGCGGCGAGGTCGGCGGGTTCGAAGACCAAGGCGCCGGCGAAGATCTCGCCGGTGGACCCGTCGACGGTGACCTCGCGACCGGCCAGTGCCGCGACCAGTCCCTCGCCGCAGCCGACGACGCAGGGGACGCCGAGCTCGCGGGAGACCAGCGCGGCGTGGGAGGTGGAGCCGCCCTGCTCGGTGACGACGGCGACGCTGACGAGCATGCCGTGCACGTCGTCAGGGCTGGTGCTCTCACGGACGAGGACGACGGCGACGTCCTCCGCGGCGTCGGCGGCGTCGTCCGGGTCGGTCACGACCATGCCGGTGGCCACCCCCGGGCAGGCGGGTTCGCCGCGGGCCAGCAGCACGGCGGCGGCGCGGACCTCCGGGGTCAGGCCCGGTGCGAGCACGCCGGCGATGTGGCCGGCGTTGACCCGGCTCAGCGCCGTCGGGATGTCGATGAGTCCGTCGCGCACCATGTCGACGGCGAAGCGGACGGCGGCCCGCGGGGCGCGCTTGGCGTTGCGGGTCTGCAGGATGTGCAGCTTGCCGGACTCGACGGTGAACTCGATGTCCTGCACGTCGCCCTGTTCGCGTTCCAGCAGCGCGCAGTGGCCCATCAGCTCGGCGTGCACCGCGGGTGCGGAGTCGCGCAACGCGTCGAGCGGCAGCGGGGTGTGCCTCCCGGAGACGACGTCCTCGCCCTGGGCCTGCTGGAGCCATTCGCCGTAGACGACAGGTTCGCCGTTGAGGGGGTTGCGGGTGAACAGCACGCCGGTGCCGGACTGCTCGTCGAGGTTGCCGAACACCATCGCCTGCACGGTGACCGCGGTACCGCAGGCGCCGTCGAGGTTGTGGTGCGCGCGGTAGGCCTGGGCGCGGGGGGAATTCCAGGACCGGAACACCGCGGCGACGGCCTGCTCCAGCTGGACCCAGGGGTCGGCGGAGGGGACGTCGTCGGGGCCGAGCATTCCGCGGTACTGCTCGTCGAAACGGGCGTGGATCTCCGTCGCCCATGCGGGGTCGAGACCCTGCACGGGGCCGAGATTCAGCAGGGTGTCCATCATCCCGGGCATGCTCATCGGCGCGCCGGATCGCACACTGACCAGCAGCGGCCGGGGACACTCGGCGAAGCTCCGGCCGGTCTCCTTCTCGAGTGCGGCGATCCCGGAGCGCAGCGCTTCGGCGACGTCGTCGGGCAACTGACCCGTCGTCATGAACTGGCGGCAGGTGGCGGTCGGCAGCACGAACGCGGCCGGCACCGGCAGGCCGAGGCTCCGCATCCGGTTGATACCCCAGGCCTTGCCGCCGAGCTCCTCGCGCGGCTCCGGCGCCGTTCCGTCGAGCACGATGACGCGAGTGGCGGCGGTGGTACCGGTCATGCAGTGACTCCTCGGGACGCAGCGACGCGAAGGGCGATCAGACCGCCGTCGACGGGCAGGTCGATTCCGTTGACCCAGGATGCCTCAGCCGAGAGCAGGAAGCACACGACGGCCCCCACCTCCGCCGCGGTGGCGTGGCGCCCGACGAGCTCGGAGGCAGCATCGACACTCGCGCCCATCGAGGTGCGGAAGTCGTCGATGATCGGGGTCACCACCGGGCCGGGACTCACCGAGCAGGCCCGCACGCCGCGTGCTTGTCCCTCGGCCGAGAGCGTCACCGTGTCCGCGACCAACAGCTTCTTCGACAGGTCGTAGGCCGCCGAACCGTCCAGGCCCGCGGCGAACTCCACCACGGCGTCGTCGTCCGCGGTCAGCAGGCGGTGCGCGGTCTCGTCGTCGACGCCCGGCCGCTTGGCCGCCAGCGACGCGACGTTGACGATGCACCCGCCGGCCTCGATCTGCAGCGCCCGAGCCAGGCGACGCGCACCGAGGAAGTTCACCCGCAGCACCGACGTGGGATCAGCAGTGCCCGGCACACCCGCGACGTTCGCCAGGCCACCGACGACACCCAAGGAGGCGGCAAGCGCGTCGACCGCAGCCGCATCACCCAGATCGCACTCGGCCCGGTCGATGGACACCACCTCATGACCCTGCATCAGAAGCTGGGTGGCGACGGCCAGTCCGATGCCCGACGCCGCCCCGGTGACCACGATGCGACTCACGCCAGCACCGCCTTCACCTCGAGGAACTCATTCAGTCCCCACATTCCGAGTTCGCGACCCACCCCGGACAGCCCGAAACCGCCGAACGGTGCATCCGGGCGCTCGCGGGTGCGGACCCCGTTGACCTTCACCTGGCCCGCGCGCAACCCGTTCGCCACCGCGGCGATCCGGTCACGATCGGCGCCCCAGATCTCCGCCGAGAGCCCGTACCGGGTGCCGTTGGCCAACTGCACGGCGTCGGAGTCGCCGTCGTAGGGGAACAGCACGATGACGGGGCCGAACACTTCCTGCTGCGCGATCTCGGCGTCGGGGGCGACGTCGGTCAGCACAATCGGTGCCATGAACGGGGCGGGGTACGCGTCGAGCGTCCCGGCCACGACGCGCGCCCCGCTCTCCATCGCCCGCTGCACGAACCCGCTGACCCGCGCGTGCTGGGCCAGGTTCGCCAACGGGCCCAGGTCGGTGCCATCCGCCTGCGGCGCACCGACCCGCAGACCTTCGATCACCTTCACCACAAGGGTTTCCACCGTTTCCAGCAGGTCCCGCGGCACCAGCATCCGAGTCGGGGCGTTGCAGGCCTGACCTGTGTTGAGCAACGCCGAACGCACCATGCGCGGGACGACTTCGTCCAGATCCGCGTCGTCGAGCAGGATTCCCGCGGACTTGCCGCCGAGCTCCAGGGCCACCCGCCGGATCCCGGCGCCGGCCAACGCGGCCACCCGCGATCCTGCCGCGACCGACCCGGTGAAGGAGACCAGATCGACCTCCTGGTGGCTGACCAGGGCTTCACCGGTGGGGGTGCCCGGCCCGTGCACGAGGGTCAACGCCCCGGCCGGAACGCCTGCCGCCACGGCGAGTTCGACGAAGCGGTGCGCGGCGGTGGGCGCCAGCTCGCTCGGCTTGAGGACCACGGTGCAGCCGGCCGCCAGCGCGGGGCCGACCTTCGAGACCACCTGGTAGATCGGCATGTTCCACGGCGTGATCGCGGCGACGACCCCCACAGGCAGGTGCTCGACGGAGTAGCCGGTGTGCTCGGTACGCCACTCGAACTCCCGCGCCGTGCGGGCGGTCCCGCGCAGCACCGTCGCGGCGATGTCCACCTGGATGGTCCTCGCCAGGCCCAGCGGCATTCCCATTTCGCGGCTGACCGACGCGGCGATCTCGTCGCCGTGCTCGACCAACAGATCCGCCAGCCGGTCCAGGATCGCCGTCCGTTCCTGCACCGGGACGGCCGACCAGGCAGGGAAGGCCTCCCGAGCCGCGGTGACCGCACGGTCGACGGTGGCCTCGTGGGCGACCTGCACGCGGGCGACCACCTGACCGTCGGCTGGGCTGATCACGTCGAGCGTCGCGGCATGCACCTGCGGGGTGCGCCCGTAGATGATCGCCGGCAGGGCGTCGATCCCGTTCATCGAGCCTCCTCCGTCGGCCCGATCGGCTGCGCCGGAATGCTCATTGATTCGCTCGCAAGCTCGCTCATGCGCCGGCGGTGGCGGGGACGCGCGGTTCGAGGACCGCGGGGAGGTGCTTGATGCCCCGGAACCAGTTCGAGGCAAGGCGATCGGGTTCGCCGATGGTGCGGATCGACAGTCCGCGGGCGGCGAGGCGTTCGAGCAGGAGCCGCATCTCCAGGCGGGCCAGGTGCAGTCCCATGCAGGAGTGGATGCCCCAGCCGAAGCCGAGGTGCTCGTTGTCGACGCGATCCGGGACGAACTCGTGCGGACGGTCGAAGACCCGCGGGTCACGGTTGCCCGCGGCGAACCAGAGGATCACCTTGTCCCCCGGCTTGATCGTGTGCCCGTGCAGTTCCTTCTCGGCGACAGCGGTGCGACGCATGTGCATGACCGGGCTGATGAGCCGGATCATCTCCTCGATCGCGGCCGGGATTTCCTCCGGGTGCGCGACCAACCTCTCCCAGTGCTGCGGGTGCTTGGACAACAGGTCCAACCCACCCGAGACGAGATTGCGGGTGGTCTCGTTGCCGGCGACCGTCAGCACCAGGCAGTACGGGTCGAGTTCCTCGCGGCCGAGCAGCTCACCGTTCATCTTGGCCTGCACCAGCACGCTGATCAGGTCGTCACGCGGGTCCAGGCGGCGCTGCTCCTGCAGCTGGTGGAAATACTCGAACAGCTCGACGCGGGCGTTCTCGGCGACGTCCGGGGACGCCGCGTACTCCGGGTCCAACGAGCTGAACGCGTTGGTCCACTCGACGAGCTTCGGGCAGTCCTCCTCCGGCACACCGAGGAAGCGACCGAAGGCGAGGATCGGCAGCTGGACGGACAGCTCGCGCACGAGGTCGAACTCGGCGCCTTCCTCGATGCCGTCGAGCAGGTCGTCGACCAGCCCGGTGATGTTCTCGGTCAGCTTGCCGACGGCACTGGGGCGGATCTTGCTGGACAGGATCCGCCGCAGGTCCGCGTGCCGCGGGGGGTCACTGTTGTGGACGCTGGCCAGGCCGGCGCCCTCGGCCTTCTTGTCCGGGATCTGCGTGCCCTGACCACTGATGAACGTGTCGTGGTCCTCGGCGATCGCCTGGATGTCGGCGTAACGCGTCACGGACCAGAAGCCACGTCCACCGGGCTCGTCGTTCCAGTGCAGCGGATCGTTCTCGCGGAGGACGTCGAACATCTCCTCGGCACGACCGGACAGGAACGCGTCCAGGTTCAGGAGGTCGTACTGGGCCACGGCAGCACCCCTTCTTTGCGACCAGCCAATCACATTCTTCTGGACCTCACAAGACGCGATCTGCCTTTCGCCGAACCCCTTGGCCCGCCTGGCACTCGCCCGTATTGTGTGAACCCTTCGTCGCAAACTGGAGGAGCCGGTGTATCCAGGAACCGTGGCGCGCACCCACCCCGACAAGGTCGCGGTGGTCGTCCCCGGCGGCGGCAGCCAGACCTACGGTGAGCTCGACGAACGCAGCGCCCGCCTCGCCGCGGCGCTGCGCCAGGCGGGACTCGGGCCGGGCGACACCGTCGCGCTCGTGCTGGAGAACCGGTTGGAGTGGGCGGAGGCCGTCTGGGCGCCGCTGCGCAGCGGGATGTGGATCGCCCCGCTGAACTGGCATCTCGGCAGCGACGAACTCGCGTACCTGCTCCAGGACAGCAAGGCTCGCGCCGTCATCACCTCGGCCGCGCGGCTGCGCGAGTTCGGCGACGTGGTGACCGGCGTGGAGACAGTGCTGGTGCTCGACGCGGACTACGAGCAGTCCCTGGCCGCCGTCGAGCGTCAGCCCTACGACGACGACCGGCTCGGGGCGCGCCTGCTCTACAGCTCGGGCAGCACCGGCCGACCCAAGGGCATCCGCGGAACGATGCTCGACACTCACCCTGCCGAGGTCCCTCCGCGTCTGGGCGGGCTCATGGAGAAGCTCGGCTTCAGCGCGGACACGGTGTTCCTCAATGCCGCGCCCTGCTATCACGCGGCGCCCTTCGTGTTCACCCTCAACTCCAGCTGCCTCGGCGCCACCACCGTGCACCTCGAACGTTTCGACGCCGAGGCGTACCTGGCGGCCATCGCGGAGCATCGCGTCACGCACGCGCAGCTGGTGCCGACGATGCTCGTCCGCCTGCTGCGCCTGCCCGAGGAGGTGCGGACGCGCTACGACCTGTCCTCGCTCCGCGTGCTGGTGACCAGCGGTGCCCCGTGCGCGCCCGAGCTGAAGACCGCGATCGAGGTCTGGCTCGGACCGGTCCTGCACGAGTACTACGGCGCCTCCGAGGGCTACGGCGTCACGCACGTCAGCCCGCAGGAGGCCGCGGAGCGGCCCGGAACGGTCGGTCGTCCGGTCCACGGCACCGCGCACATCACCGACGACGAGGGCACTGAAATGAGCCCTCGTCAGATCGGGACGGTGTGGTTCGGCGGGATGCCGGAGTTCCGGTACGACGGGGACGAGGAGAAGAGCCGTCGCTCCCGTAATGACCGCGGGTGGGCCACCGTCGGAGACCTGGGGTACGTCGACGAGGACGGCTTCCTGTATCTGACCGGCCGCGCCGGGCACACGATCATCTCCGGCGGGGTGAACATCTATCCGCAGGAGATCGAGGACGCCTTGGCGGCGCACCCGGCAGTCGTCGACGTCGCGGTGTTCGGCCTCCCCGACGTCGAGTACGGCGAGCGGGTGACGGCGGTGGTCCAGTTGGATCCGAGCGCGGTCCCGGGAGACGCCATGGCGGGCGAACTCGTCGAGCACGTCCGTGGCAGGCTGGCCCGATTCAAGGCGCCGCGTCAGGTCGAGTTCCTCGAGGAACTGCCGCGGCTGCCGAGCGGGAAGTTGAACAAGACCGCGCTGCGTGAGCGATACCTGGCGCCCGCGGCGAGGACCGGAGGAGAGACGTGAGCGAGTCGGATCTGCTGGTGCTGCACACGCTTCGGGTGAAGGGCCTGGTGACGCCGCAGGCGTTGGCCGACCTGACCCGCCTGGACCCGTCAGAGATCAGCGCCGTGCTGACGACGGCCGTGGTCAGCGGGCATGCGTCCGTCCGCGAGGGCAAGGCCGTGAACTACCGGCTGACCCCTGAGGGCAAGGCCCACGCCACGGAGCTGCTGCGCAAATCCGTCGACGCCCCCGCCCAGGCCGCGGCCGAGCGCATCTACGAGGTGTTCCTCCCGCTCAACAACGAGCTGAAGGAACTGACCACCGACTGGCAGATGCGCGACGGCGAACCGAACGACCACAGCGACCCGGCGTACGAGGCGGCCGTCATCGGGCGCCTGGCGGCCGTCGGCACCGCGATCGGTGCGGCCCTCCCGCAGCCGGGCGAGCCGCTGGGTCGCATGGCCCGTTACCGCGAACGCTTCGACTCCGCCGTCGCCCGGGTGCAGGCCGGCGACAACACCGCCTTCGCCCGCCCGATGGCCGACTCCTTCCACGACGCGTGGATGGAACTCCACCAGGACCTGCTCTTCACCCTGGACAAGGAACGCAGCGCCGCCGACGGCCACTGACATCTTCAGGGCGTCCGCTCTTCCGAGCGCTATAGCTCACCCTTCAGCGGACGCCACGAGGATCGCTAGGCGGATCGACAGCCGCCGGACCACCCGCCGGCTCTGAGCGCCGCCTCCAGCTGATCGAGGAAGGGATCGGGGGCCACTCCTAGCGCGAGGTTCGGGATGCGCAGGACCACGTGGCCGCCAAGCGCGGCCTCGTTCTGTTTCAACGCATCGGGAATCCAGGCTGCTGGATCGCGGTGTTGGGAGCCGTCGATCTCGGCCGTCACCCCGTAGTCCATCCAGACGTTGTCGTAGACCCAGACGCCCGAATCGGTCTTGCGCCGCACCTGGCGGTCGGGAGCCGGGAGCCCACGCTTGACGCACAGCTTCGCGAACTCGCGTTCGCCTATCGTCTCGACGCCGCCATTGACTGAGGCGCTGAGATCGCGAAGCAATCGGCGTCGTCGGTCGTATCTGATCTTGTCCACCTCGACGGCCAACTCGGCGGGCGCTACGAGTCGCTGCTGGACCGCCATCAACACCAAGGTTGAGGCCTGACGATCCGTCAGCGCCCAGAGCGCGCCGTGTACCGCGGCGGTGGCTGCCCTCATCCGCGGGATCGGCCCCTGGATCACCGACGACGCCTCATATCGCCGCGTCTCGTGCACGTCGGCACCCCGAGCCTTGACCGGGGTCGAGGACTTACGCACTGCGACGTGGATCAGCGACTCCTCCCAGTTCCGCAACCCCTCGGCGATGAGGGCCGTGGCGCCATCGAGGACTGCGCCGTGGCCAACCTCGACGAGCACCCGATGCCAGTCAGCCGTCCGTTGATCACCGGGGGCCACACGGACGCACTGCGACCCCACCCGATGCCAACGCCCTGCGCGGATCTCGGCCTTGATCTCCCACCGAACAATCCCCATCGCGATCAACGCTCGACGACTCAGCACGCCGCCCGTTGGCTTGGCCGCCTGCGCGGCACGTGCGCGTCGCAACCGTCGTTGCTGCGCAATCTCCCCCGTAGTCATGCTCAGGATCCTGGAGAAATCCTGCGCGACGCCAAAGGGTCAGTTCGAAATCTGTGGACAACTGGGGGTCTCCCCCAGTGTGGATAACTCACCGATGCCCGCGGGGCGTCCGCTCAACCGAGCGCTCTAGCTCACCCTTCAGCGGACGCCACGGCGAGGGAGGCGCGCTTCAGGAGGTCGGCGACCAGGGGGACGGCGCCACTGTCGACGGAAGGATGCTCGGCCGGGAACGTCGGGCGCAGCTCGGTGATGCTGACCCAGCCGGCGAGGACGGCGACGCTGTCGACGTCGGGGTCGCCGGTGACCTGTCGGTCCCATTCGCTGATCAGGATCGCGTCGGACTCGCGGGCCAAGGAGATGGAGTGCACGCCGCGGCGGGACAACGTCGTCGGCAGGACGCCGCGCAGGTCGGCCAGGTCGAGGTCGGGGACGTTCATGTTGAGGACGACGCCCTTGCGCAGGGCGGCGGGGTCGTCGCCGAGGACCGCGCACACGATGTGCGCGGCGGTGTCGAAGCGACTGTGCGGCTGCGGTCCGCAGGAGACGGAGATCGCGGGCAGGCCCGCGGTCGCGGCGGTGACCGCGGCGCCGACGGTGCTGCTGTGCAGCACGGTCTGGCCGGTGTTCCAGCCCGGGTTCACGCCGCCGACGACGACCTCGGGGGCGAAGTCGAACATCCGGGCCACCCCGCACAGCGCCGCCATCGCGGGCGGTGCGTTCACCGCCCACGCGGGCACGTTCGGCAGGCCGGGCAGCTCGACGCGCGCGACCGGAATGCGGTGCCCGTCGGTCAGGACCCCGAGGGCGGTGCCGCTGCCGCTGAGGTCCCCCACCGGGGCGGCAACGACGACCTCGTGTCCGGCATCCGCCAGCGCGTTGACCAGAACGAGCAGGCCGGGGGCATCAATGCCGTCGTCGTTCGTGACCAGGACGCGCACGGTGTCCCCTCCCCTCCCTCATTTGCGACTGTCGCGTCACACACTATTCCGCACTCCGAGGCGAGAGTCCAGCCGTAAGCGTTGACTGAGCGCCTCCGGAGCCCGCAGAATGTGAGGCGTCAGTCACAAGTTGGAGGCAGCTGGGTGGATCAGGAAGTGGCTGCGGTCGTCGAACCGGTCACCGGCGACCCCGCGCCCAAGGTCCGCGCGGGCAACGTCCGCGGGCAGCGCACCCGCGCCGCGCTGGTCGAGGCCGCAGCGGCCTGCTTCAGCGAGTACGGGTATCAGTCCACGCGCATCGCCGACATCGTCGGCCGGGCGGGCGTTTCGCAGGGGAACTTCTACCGGCACTTCGAGTCGAAGAAGGAGATCTTCCTCGAGGCACTGCGCCCGGGCCTGGACGCACTGCTTGCCTCGTCCCGTCGCGCCGGGCTCGAGGAGCAGGACGACGAAGAAGCCTTGATCGCCATCACTGTCGCGTATTTGCAGACCTACAGCCGCCACCGCAACATCCTGCGTGTCATGCGTGAGGCCGCCGCCGCGCGCGCCGACGGCTTCGACGAACTGTGGTTGCGTCTGCGCGGCTCGTTCGTCGAACGCACGCAGGCCTGGCTCGAACGCCTGCACGCCGCCGGCCGGATCGGCGACGGCGATTTCCCCATGCTGGCCGAGGTTCTGGGCGCGATGGTCGAGCAGGTCGCCTACGTCCAGGTCGGTCTGCCCGAACGCACTCCCCGCGCCGAGGAGATCGCGCGCATCGGCCGTTCACTGGGCGAGGTCTGGCACCGCGCCCTGCCCCCGTTGAATTCATAAGGAGCAAGACCGTGCACCAGTGGCCCCTCACCGACACGGCCTCGACCGTCTTCCCGCTCACCTCGCGGGCGAACGTCGGCGAGATCTTCCCCGACCCGACGACGCCGTTGAACGCCTCCACCGGCTTCTTCTCCAACCTCGAGGCCGGGTGGCGCGACGCGTATGTCGCGACCGGTGCGTGGGACCACGACCTCTACGACGCGACGGTGTCGTCCAACCCGATCATCTGCTTCGGCAGTTACGTGTACATCAACATGAGCTTCATGCGCCTGTTCGGCGTGCGCGTCCCGGGTTTCACGCCGGAGGCCGTCGACCTGCAGTACTTCGGTGACATGCCGGGAATTCCCTCCTACGAAAGCGAAGCGCGCGACTTCGACGTCGACGAGGCCGCCTCGGCGAAGGCCGGCGGGTGGCTCGTCAACGACGTGCTCGGCGCCAAGGACCTCGCGACCTACGACGCCGACCGCGTCCGCGTGCTGGACATCCGCCGGTCCCGCCCGGACCTTCGCACGCTCTCGGACGCCGAGCTTGCGACGCGGATCACCTCCTTCAACGACGACCTGCGCGCCTTCTTCTGCAACCACATCGTGGCGAGCCTCGCCTGCGGTGTCGGCCTCGGCGCCGTCGCGCAGGTGTGCGCGGCGATCGGCAAGCCGGAGCTGTCCCTGACGTTGGTCGCCGGGATCGGTGACGTCGACTCCGCCGGTGCTTCGTCCGGGATGTGGAAGCTGAGCCGCCGGGTCCGCGCGATCCCTGCCGTCAGCGCAGAGTTCGACGCCGGGACCGCGGGTCTGATCGATCGCCTGCGTGGCGCGGGCGACGAGGCGAGCAAGCAGTTCGTCGTCGACCTCGAGGCCTTCCTCGACGAGTGGGACTTCCGCGGCCAGAGCGAGTGGGAGATCCGCGCGCACACCTGGGGCACACACCCCGAGCTCGCGTTGAAGACCATCGCGCGCCTGAACCTTGTCGAGGACGCCGAGGCCCCGGAGCTGAAGAACGCAGCCCGCGCCGCGGAGCGCGAGGAGGCCACCGAGACCGTCCGCGCGATGCTCGCCGGCAACGAGGCCCTGCCGCAGTTCGAGGGCGCGTTGCGCGCCGCCGCGATGTGGGTCCGCGCCCGCGAGCGTCAGCGGACGTCGACCGCGATGCTCATCCACGAGCTGCGCCTGGCCGCGCTCGAACTCGGTCGTCGCGCAGTCACGGCAGGGACTCTGCCCGACGCGAAGCTCATCTTCATGCTCTTCGCCGACGAGCTCCCGCAGTGGGTCTCCGATCCCGCGTCACTGCAGGCCGAGCTTGCCTCGCGTGAGCAGATCTACCTCGAGCTCTTCCAGTACCAGCCCCCGTTCGTCGTCAACGGCCAGCCTGCGGATTGGAAGCAGTGGGAGCGCCGCGACGCACACACTGCCGTCGCGCTCTCGGTCGGCGACGTCCTCACCGGCGTCTCCGGCTCGCCCGGCACGGCCCGCGGTCGGGCCCGGATCGTGCTGTCCGCCGACGAAGCGGACGAGTTGGAGCCCGGCGAGATCCTCGTCGCCCCGATCACCGATCCGTCGTGGACGCCGTTGTTCGTCGGCGCCAACGCGGTCGTGGTCAACGTCGGCGCCCCGTTCTCCCACGCCGCCATCGTCAGCCGCGAACTGGGTATTCCCTGTGTGGTCTCTGCATTCGACGCCACGGGCCGCATCCCCAACGGCGCCCTGCTCGAGGTCAACGGCACCACGGGCGCCGTGACGGTGCTGGAGCTCTGAGACGGTCGGAAAGTCTTTCCCGCGCCGATGTCGAGAACCGGGCACCGGCTCCGTCCCTGTGGTGAGAGCGACCACGATGGGTCGCACAACGAGGGGACATCACCACCATGGCTAAGTACCTGATGCTCAAGCACTACCGCGGCGCTCCGGTTCCGGCCAACAACGTCCCGATGGATCACTGGACGCCGGAGGAAGTCACGGCGCACGTGAAGTACATGAGCGACTTCGCGGAGCGGCTGAAGGAGACGGGCGAGTTCGTCGACTCGCAGGCGCTGTTGCCGGAGGGCACGTGGGTCCGGTCCGACGGCGAGGGTCGGCCGCCGGTCACCGACGGTCCGTTCGCCGAGACCAAGGATCTCATCGCCGGGTGGATGGTCATCGACGTCGACAGTTACGCCCGCGCCCTCCAGCTGACCGGGGAACTGTCGGCCGCGCCCGGCGCGGGCGGCAAGCCGATCCACGAGTGGCTGGAGCTGCGGCCGTTCATGGGCGCATGCGGGCCGCACATCACGGACTGACGTGGACGAGGCGCTGCTGCGCAGCCTTACCCCCAGCGTGCTCGGGATCCTCGTCCGCCGCGGAGCAGATTTCGCGGCGGCCGAGGATGCCGTGCAGGACGCGCTGGTCGAGGCGATCCGCGTCTGGCCCGACGACCCGCCGCGAGATCCCAAGGGATGGCTGGTCACGGTCGCCTGGCGTCGGTTCCTGGACGCGACGCGTTCGGAGGTCGCCCGTCGCCGGCGCGAGGATCTCGTCGGCGAGGAGCCGACGCCGGGCCCGGTGCCCTCGGCCGACGACACGCTCCCCCTCTTCTTCCTGTGTGCCCACCCGTCGCTCACCCAGTCGTCGGCAGTGGCGCTCACGCTGCGCGCCGTCGGTGGTCTGACGACTCGTCAGATCGCTGAGGCCTACCTGGTGCCCGAGGCGACGATGGCCCAGCGCATCAGCCGTGCGAAGCGCACGGTCTCGGACGTCCGGTTCGACCAGCCCGGCGACGTCGGCACCGTGCTGCGTGTCCTCTACCTCGTGTTCAACGAGGGCTACTCCGGCGACGTCGACCTCGCCGCCGAGGCGATCCGGCTCACCCGGCAGCTGTCCGCGCTGATCGACGACCCCGAGGTCCGCGGGCTGCTCGCGCTGATGCTGCTGCACCACGCACGCCGTGCCGGCCGGACCACGTCCGACGGCGCCCTCGTGCCGCTCGCCCAGCAGGACCGCACCCGCTGGGACACCGGCGCGATCGCCGAGGGCGTCGAGATCCTGCAGGCGGCGCTGGCCCGCGACCAGCTCGGCGAGTTCCAGGCCCAGGCCGCGATCGCCGCCCTGCACGCAGATGCCCAGACCGCCGAGGAGACCGACTGGGTCCAGATCCTCGAGTGGTACGACGAACTCGCGCGCCTGACCGACAGTCCCGTCGTCCGCCTCAACCGCGCGGTCGCGGTGGGCGAGGCCGACGGACCGCGCGCCGGCCTGGCCGCCCTCGCCCAGGTCGACGACTCACTCCCCCGCTACACCGCCGTCGCCGCCCATCTGACCGAACGCGACGGCGACCTGGCAACGGCCGCGAAGCTGTACGCGGAAGCAGCCCTCAAGGCCTCGAACCTGGCCGAACGCGACCATCTGACGCGCCAGGCGGCCCGGCTGAACACGGATCTTGCGTAAACGATCCACGTTGTGACTGGTGGGACGGACCGCACGCTCAGACCGAGTCACACGCGTTGCAACGTGGATCGTTTACGACGTCGGCGCCCCAGAACGCACCGCGGCGTAGCGGACTACTTGGGCTGCGGAACGATGCGGATGTAGGGCTTGGGTTCGTCCCAGGTGCCGAAGAGTTCCTTGGCCTGCTCGTTGTTCACCGAGCCGGCGATGATGACGTTGTCGCCGGGCTGCCAGTTCACCGGGGTCGCGACCTTGTGCGCGGCGGTGAGCTGGAGGGAGTCGATGACGCGCAGGACCTCGTCGAAGTTGCGGCCGGTCGTCATCGGATAGATGAGGATCAGCTTGATCTTCTTGTCCGGGCCGACGACGAAGACGTTGCGGACCGTCATGTTGTCCATGGCGGTGCGCTCGCCGGCCACACCCGAGATCTCGGCGGGGAGCATTCCGTACAGCTTGGAGACGACGAAGTCGTTGTCACCGATCAGCGGGTAGTTCGGCGCGGTGCCCTGGGTCTCCTCGATGTCGCGAGCCCAGCCCTCGTGGTCGGTGGTCGCGTCGACGGACAGGCCGATGATCTTGGTGTTGCGCTTGTCGAACTCCGGCTTGATCTTCGCCATGTAGCCGAGTTCGGTGGTACAGACCGGGGTGAAGTCCTTCGGGTGCGAGAACAGCACGGCCCACGAGTCGCCGATCCACTCGTGGAACTTGATCGTGCCCTCGGTGCTTTCCACCTCGAAGTCAGGTGCGGTGTCTCCGATACGGAGTCCCATGTCTGTCCATCCCATCTCAGCGCTTCACGTACGTCTGTCTAACCCAACCGACCATATCCGGTTTCCCTTCCCGGAATTCCTGGCCTCTTGTCAGGTCACACGTACCCCGTCGTCAGAGGCGTACGTCACGTAACAGAACGTCGTGGCCGGCTCGGGAACCGTGACCACCAGCAGCTTGTCGGACAGGCCGACGCAGCGCATCGGGTCCGCGGCGCCCTCGACGACCCGCAGCACCCGGATCGCGCCGGGGCGGGGGCCCCGCGCACAGTCGTAGGGTCCGGCCTCGGTGAGGGGCGACTCGACGAAGCATTCGTCGGTGTGCACGTTGTAGGTCATGCACAGCGTTCGTTCCTCGATGGTTCCGACGCCGACCCGCTGCACCCGGTACGCCGGGTCGGGGCACGCACCGTAGGCCCCGCGGGCCGCCAGTGCCACCCGGTAGGCGGCGCCGGGCTCCGCGCAGTCGACGACGTCTGCGGGGGCCTGGCTGATCTGGTCCCCGGAAGCGGAGATCAGGCCGGACTTCAGCGGACGAACGCAGTCACCGATCTGGACGCCGTCGGCGGAGGTCACGTCGCGGTTGTGCACGAGCGTCGCGGTGAGCGAGGCGGAGACGAGCAGCAGGGTCGCCAGCAGGGCGATGAGGACCGTCGGGGTCTGCGGCGAGCGGCTGGGCGGGGGAAGCGGCGGCAGCGGTTCCGGTGCGGTGACGTCGACCGGCTCCGTGCTCATGCACATCATCCGATCACGCCAGGACGGGCGGGTCTACCCGCCGTTCAGCCGGCCGGGGAGCCGAGGCAGCGGTGCCACAGCTCCCCGACGGCTGTTCCCAGCTGTCGCACGCGTGCGGCCGAGGGCTGCCGAGTTGCCAGTCCCAGGTGCACGTAGGACAGCTGTTCGCGCATGCTCACGAGGGCCTCGGCCATCAGGGCGGTGTCCTCCGGCAGTTCGACACCGACTCGGGAGAGGCCGTCCAGCCAAGTCTTCACCCGGCCGACGAAGCGTGCGCGTTGTGCCACCCAGAGTTCGGAGAACCCTGCGTCCTCACCGGCTGCGGCGGCTTCGCGCATCACCCGGTAGATCCGTCGGTGGCGGGCGTAGACCACGAAGTACTCCGTGT
The DNA here is from genome assembly GCA_963703165.1 of uncultured Actinomycetota bacterium. Classification (GTDB taxonomy): domain Bacteria; phylum Actinomycetota; class Actinomycetes; order Sporichthyales; family Sporichthyaceae; genus JBQTKD01. Next base: position 2,680,476 of record OY969798.1, on the reverse strand, counting down.
TCCACGCGGTCAGTTGCTCCTTGGTGGGCGCACCGTCCGGAGGGCTCGCGCAGGCGAGCAGGTCCTCCAGCGGGTCGCCGAGCACCGCGAGCAGGATCTCGTTCTTGTTCGTGAAATGCCGATAGAAGTTCCCCGACGCCGTGCCCGCCGCGGTGGTGATGTCGGTGACGCGCGTGTCGCGGTACCCCCGCTCGGCGAACACCTCCCCGGCAGCCTCGATCAGGCGCCGCCGCATCTCGCGACCGCGAGCTGTCGGCGCCACGGCCACCGGGGTCGCGGTCACGTCGCCCAGCCGCCGGAGAAGGCGATGACCTGACCGGCGAGGAAGTTGCTCGCGTCCCCGGCCAGGGAGAGGACGAGTTCGGCGCCCTCGTAGCCCTCACCGATACGACCGGCGGGGATGTTGTCCACCAGGGACTGGCGGATCGCCGGGTCGGCGAGCATCTCCGGGGTGAAGTAGGTGTTGTTCTCGAAGAACGCCGGCGCGATCGCATTCACCTGCACATTGTGCGGGGCCACCTCGGCACCGGTGCACATGACGAAGGCGTTCTGCGCGCCCCGGGCCGCGGTGTAGACGGCCAGACCGGGGATCGCGCGCAGCGTCGAGGCACTGGTGATGCCGACGATCTTGCCCGCCCGACGCTCGATCATCTGCGGCAGCGTCGCCTGGATGAAGCGGATGAACGGCCAGACCAACTCGTCGAGGTAGCCCTGGAAGTCGGCCTCGGGGGCGTCCTGCACCGGACCGAGCATCGTGGTGAACGGCATGATCGACAGCGGTCCGGCGAAGTTCGCGATGAGCACGTCGATGTGCCCGGCCTCGGTGATCACACGCCGCGGTGCCTCGGGGTCGAGGTAGTCCGATGTGTCGGCGATGACCTCGGCGCCCTCCTTGCCGAACAGCTCGATCACCGGCGGGCCGCCGTAACGGTCGGCGTTGGTGACCAGTACCCGCTTGCCCAGCAACCGTCCGCTCATGTCCTACTCCCGTGAAAGTGACGTCAACGTCATTAGTGAAGCTGACGTCACTATCACGGATTTGGCAGGACCAGGTCAAGAGGTCGCGCGCACCACGGCCTCCGCGATCATCGCCATCGTCGTCCGGGCCCGCGCGGGGTCCGCGGTGAGGAAGTAGTGGTCCACGCCGGGCGTGAGGTCATACGTGACCGGTACCCCGGCCTCCCGCAGCCGCTCGGCGTAGCGATCCCCGTCGCCACGCAGCGCGTCGTACTGCGCGGTGCAGATCACCGCCGGCGGCAACCCCGACAGGTCCGTCGCGAGCACCGGTGAGGCGTAGGGCTCCGACCGCCGTGCCGCATCGGGGAAGTAGACCCGACGCACCAGCTCGCGGAACGAGGGATTGATCATCCCGGATGTTTCCGCGGGAACGTCGCTCGCGAGATCGAGCGCCGGGACGCCGAGCACCTGCAGCACCGGCCGCGCCGCACCGGATTCCCGCGCCTGCAGGCAGACTGACGCCGCCAGCCCTCCCCCGGAGGAGAAACCGCTGACCACGATCCGATCGGGGTCGAGCCCGAGCTCCGGGCCGGAGCGAGCCACATGCGCGACGACATCGTGGCACTGCTCCTGCGCCACCGGATACGCGACGTACGGCCCCGTGCGGAAGTCGACGTTGAGCACGACCACCCCGGCGGTGGCAGCGAGGTAGCGGCACCACCAGTCGTCCATCTGCGGGTACCGCATCAACCACGCACCACCGTGGAAATGCACGCACACGGGCGCGGGCGCAGCCACGCCGGGCGCTCGGTACACGAAGACCGGCACCGCCCCGTGCCGCGTCGGCACCGCGATCCGTGTCGGCCCCGGAAGGTCCTGCCCGGCGAAACGCAGGTTCGCCCCGTAGCGCACGGTGAAGCGCGCGCTCGCGTGGATCAGCGTCGCCTGCACCCGGTCAGTCAGTCGCACACCGATGAGTTCGGAGCTGTGACCGGGTCGTACTGGGTAGAGCTGCACAACGTGAGCGAAGGAAGAGGTACCGACGTGAGCACCCTCAAGCCCGCCGCCGAGTTGGCCGCCACCAACACCGTCAGCCACCCCGGCGAGACCCCGGAGTACCGCGCGGCCCGGCAGGCCCTGTTGGTCGAGGAGATCGAGCTGCGGCGCATGAAGGAACGCGTCGCGCAGCAGCGCCGTGAACTTCCGTCCGGTGGCGAGGTCCCCGAGGACTTCACGTTCATCGGTGCGGACGGTCGGCAGACGACGCTGAGCGAGATGTTCGGCGAGCACGACACCCTGGTCATCTACAGCTACATGTTCGGGTCGGACCGCGACAGCCCCTGCCCGATGTGCACCTCGTGGATGGCGAGCCTCAGCAACAAGGTCGCCGACGTCCAGCAGCGCGTGGCCCTCGCCTTCACCGCCCGCGCGCCGATCGACCGCCTCGTCGCCGCCGCGAAGGAGCGCGGCTGGACGGACATGCCGGTTTTCAGCGACCCGTCCGGGAACTACACCCGCGCCTACGTCAACGCCGAGGACAACGACGACGCCGGGTACAACGTCTTCACCCGACGCGACGGGGTCGTGCGGCACTTCTGGGCCGAGGAGATCGGCATGAACATGAACGACCCCGGCCAGGACGCCCGTGGGGCCATCGAGTGGGACGCGCTGTGGAACCTGCTCGACACCACACCCGGTGGTCGCGGCACCGACTGGTACCCGAGCCTGACGTACTGAACGGCCGCGGCGGCCGGCAGGGTGAAGGGCATGAGCGAGGACGACCTGCTGTACGCCGAGGATCTGCACGTCGGTACGGAGTTCCAGCTGGGCACCCACCACGTGGACGAGGCGGAGATCATCGCGTTCGCGGAACTGTGGGACCCGCAGGCGATGCACATCGACCCGGCGGCCGCGAAGGAGGGCCCGTTCGGCGAGGTCATCGCCAGCGGTCTGCACACCCTGGGCGTCTACCAGAAGCTGATGATCCCGGTGTTCACCGACCGCGTCGCGGCCGGCGTCGGACGCGGTCTGACGACGCGCTTCAGGCGACCGGTCCGGCCCGGCTCGGTGCTCACCGGCACCAGCCGGGTGGTCGGGGTGACGATGCGTGGCCCGGGCAAGGACGCGATCCTCGCGCTGTACACGACCATCACCGACCAGGACGGGTACCTCGTGCTCGAGGTCGAACTCGACGCGATGATCCGCACCCGCGGCTGATCGGGAAGGATGGAGCACACGCAACGCCGAGGGCACGTGGGGGAAGTAGTGGACGTCAGGGCACTCGCGGAGAACTTCTGCGCCGGCTACCTGTGGCCGGACCCGGACTGGGTCGAGTTCAACGACGACGGCTTCAGCTACTGGCACGGGCGCCTCGAGCAGCGTTTCACCCTCGAGCTCCTCGAGGACGACGTCTGCGCCTGGCGCCTCGACATTCCCCTGCTCGGGTCCGTCGCCGATGCCCACGCCGCGGCAGCCGCGGCACTGACGCTCAATCAGTTCACAGCCGGGTGGAGCTTCTGGGTCGACCCCACCGACCAGTCGCTGCACGCCCTGGCCGCGATGACTGCCCCTCTGGAGTGGAACCGCTGGACGATCCGGTTCTCCGAGGCCGCGAAGTTGGCCGGGTGGTTCTGTGAGGCCGCGGTCGAGCCGTTGGCGCGGAAACTGAACGGCATCCCGCTGTTCACGCACCCCCAGGACAAGAGCGCGCCCCGCGAGGTGCCCGACGCGGTGAACTACTACCCCACCGCGCAGCGGGAGCGCCCCGAGTGGGTACTGGACCCGATCACCGGCTGGTTCCCTTCGATGGAGGAGATCGCCCGCGGCTTCGGTGAGCGGATGGAGGCCGAGGAGGTCGAGGCCGACGACACGACGCTGCGGATCGTCCAGGCCGACGAGTCGGGCGAGGGCAACGTCTGGGAGCTGATCGCCGGATTCTCCGAGCACCGCCTGCTCGGCGTGAGCTGGCGCAGCGAGCTTGTGCTGCCGCAGATCCCCGCCGAGGCGGTGCCGACGGCGGCGCTGGTGGCGACCAAGGCGCTGTGGGACGCGCCGGGCGCGAACCTGCTCGGATCCTGGATCGACGACGAGGGTGTCCTGGTCTACCGGCAGTGGTGCACCAGCAGCGAGCTGCGCAACCACGGGCGCGTCGAGGACTTCGACGGCACCGACGACCTGCTGTGGTCGCTGACCTCACCGGCCGCGGACGCCGCCGCATGGGGTGCCTCGTTGCCCGACGAGGCGGACTGGCCCACGATCGCCCTCGACCCGGACACCGCCGAGGATCTCCTGAGCGAGGTCTTCGCCGCGTTGCTGACCGGATCGCACGCCTCCTTCGTCGCCGCACGACCGGAGAACAGCAAGGCGGACCGGTCCCTGCTGTGGCTCGACCGCGCCGGGGTCCTGCTGCTGTGCGGGTGGTTCAACCCGATCGGCCCGACGCTGGCCACGTTGGAGGTCGCCACCTCACCGTTGGAGGACCGCGAGAGCCTCGTCGTCTACTCCCGACACCCGGTCCTGCCGGAATACCGGGTCGCCGCCGAGATCGGGACTTCGGAGCAACTCCAGGCGGCACTCGAGGATGCGGTCGCCGCGATGGTCACCGTGAGCCCACCGAACGTCGTCGCTCTCAGCGGCTGCCCGGAAGAACTTCAGCCGGCGGTCATCGCCGCCCTTCGCTCGGCGCTGGAGAGACTGGCGAAGGAAGAACCGTTCTCTTTGGCGGAGGAGCGGGTCAAGGTGCTCAGCACGCTGGGCGACCCGTGGGCCTACGCCGGCGAGGAACGCGACGAGGACGAGAAAGCAGCGCACGAGGTACCGCCGCCCGACAGCGACGACGAGTTCACCGAGTGGCTGGCTGCGGTGACTGCGCCGGAGAACGTCGTCTCGAACATGATCCAGTTCGGCCGCGCATGGGACGGGTCACTGAACTACCTGCGTTCCACGGGCAATCTGGACCGTTCGAACTTCGACATCGGTCCGATGCTGTTGGTGTACTCGGAGCTGGGGCTCGTGCAGCCGGGCGACGACGAGGCCGGCGAAGGCTGAGTCAGGCGACGACCGGTGGGGTAGAGCCGGTCACATGACCCTTGGACTGCCTGCCGGTACCACCGCCTGCCTGTTCGACATGGACGGCGTACTCACCCGCACCGCGACGCTGCACGCGGCCGCCTGGAAGCAGATGTTCGACGAGTTCCTCACCGCGCGCGACCTCAGGCCGTTCGAGCTGCCGCGCGACTACACCCAGTACGTGGACGGCAAGCCGCGCCTGGACGGCACCCGTGCGTTCCTCGCTTCCCGGGAGATCACGGTGCCCGACGGCGAGGAGGACGACCCGTCCGGCGTGCAGACGGTGTGGGGCCTCAGCAACCGCAAGAACGATCTGGTGCAGTCCGCGATCGACCGCGGCGAGGTCGAGGTGTACCCCGGGACGCTGCGCTACCTGCAGGCCGCGCGCGACGCGGGCCTCGCCTGCGCCGTGGTCACCTCCAGCGCGAACGCCGCCGCGATCCTCAACTCGACCGGCCTGGCCGATTCGTTCACCGCCCGCATCGACGGCAACGAAGCCGCGGCCCGACACCTGCCCGGCAAGCCGGCCCCGGACACCTTCCTCGCCGCAGCGCACGATCTAGGCGTCGCCCCCGCCCAGGCAGCGGTGTTCGAGGACGCGCTCGCCGGGGTCACCGCCGGGCGCGCCGGAGGCTTCGGTTTCGTCGTCGGGGTGGACCGGGCCGACCAGGCCGACGAACTGCGTGCCCGGGGTGCCGACATCGTCGTGACGGACCTCGCCGATCTTCTCTGACCTTCCGTCACTCCTTCGAAAGGCACCGCCCTTGCCCTCCGACGACGTCTTCCCCGTCGAACCCTGGTGCCTGCGCGAGACCCGGCTGGATCTGGGCCTGCTCGGGCATTCCGAGTCGTTGTTCGCGTTGTCCAACGGGCATATCGGCCTGCGCGGGAACCTTGACGAGGGTGAGCCGCACGGCACCCCCGGCAGCTATCTGAACTCCCTGCACGAGAAGCGCACCCTGCCGTACGCGGAGGCGGGGTATGGCTATCCCGAGTCCGGCGAGGCCCTCGTCGACGTCCCGAACGGCAAGATCATCCGGATCCTCGTCGACGACGAACCGTTCGACGTTCGGTACGGGGAGCTGCGGTCGCACACGCGCCGGCTCGATCTGCGAGCGGGGATTCTGGAGCGCGAGGTCGAGTGGTGCTCTCCCGCCGGTGATGCGATCCGCCTGCGCAGCACCCGCATCGTCTCCTTGACCCAACGCGCCGTCGCCGGGATCCGGTTGAGCATCGAGTCGCTGAACAACCCGGTCCGCATCGTCCTGCAATCCGAACTGGTCGCCAACGAGGCGCTGCCGCCCGCATCGGACGACCCGCGGGTCGCCGGTGATCTGGCCGCACCGTTCCTCGCCGAGGACGCGCAGCACTCGGGCCTGGAGGTCGGGCTCGTGCACCGGACCCGGATGTCCGGCCTCCGCGTCGCCTCGGCGATGGATCACGAACTCGGGTGCCCCGGGAAGTGCGACACCCGCACCGAGGCCGTGGGGGATCTGGGCCGGGTGACGATCAGCACCCGCCTGGAGCCCGGCGGGCAGCTCGAGCTGACGAAGTACCTGGCCTACGGCTGGTCCGGGGTGCGATCGCTGCCCGCCTTGCGTGATCAGGCCGCGGCCGCGCTCGTCGCGGCCCGCGACACCGGGTGGGACGGCCTGCTGGCCGAGCAGGTCGAGTACCTCGACGACTTCTGGGCCCACGCCGACGTGACCGTGCACGGCGACGAGGAACTGCAGCAGGCCGTGCGCTTCGCGCTGTTCCACGTGCTGCAGGCCAGTGCCCGCGCGGAGCGGCGTCCGATCGGCGCGAAGGGACTGACCGGCACCGGATACGACGGCCACTGCTTCTGGGACACCGACACGTTCGTGCTGCCCGTGCTGTCCTACACCGCCCCGGAGGCCGCGGCCGACGCGTTGCGCTGGCGCGCGGAGACCCTCCCGATCGGCCGGGAACGCGCCGTCGCGCTGGGACTGGACGGTGCCGCGTTCGCGTGGCGGACCATCACCGGCGCCGAGTGCTCGGCGTACTGGCCGGCAGGCACTGCCGCGTTTCATATCAACGCCGACGTCGCCGCAGCGGCGCTGCGCCATGCGCAGATCACCGGCGACGAGACGTTCGAGCGCGAGGTGGGCGTGCCGCTGTTGGTGGAGACGGCTCGGCTGTGGCGTTCTCTCGGCCATCACGTGCCCGAGGCACCGGGGAGCTTCCGCATCGACGGCGTGACCGGACCCGACGAGTACAGCGCGGTCGCCGACAACAACGTCTACACGAATCTGATGGCTCAGCAGAATCTGGCTGCCGCCGCCGACGTGTGCGAACGACACCCGCGGCAGGCGAGCGCCCTGGCCGTCGACCTGGAGGAGATCGCCGCCTGGCGCGGTGCCGCGGCGGCGATGTACATCCCTTACGACGAGCAGCTGCAGATCCACCCTCAGTCGGAGAACTTCACCCGGTACGCACGGCTGGACTTCGAGACGTTGGGCCCGGACAACTACCCATTGATGCTGTCCATGCCCTACGTCCAGCTGTACCGGTACCAGGTCGTGAAGCAGGCCGACCTCGTACTCGCGATGCACCTGCGCGGGGACGCCTTCACCCCGGAGGAGAAACGGCGCAACTTCGAGTACTACGAGGCGATCACCGTGCGGGACTCCTCCCTGTCGGCGGCGACGCAGGCTGTGCTGGCCGCCGAGGTCGGGCATCTGGACCTGGCGTTGTCCTACACGGTGGAGACCGCCCTGATCGATCTGCACAACCTGGCCGAGAACACCGATCAGGGCGTGCACCTGGCCGCCCTGGCCGGGACCTGGACCGCACTCGTGGCCGGGTTCGGCGGGATGCGCGACCACGGCGGGGAACTCAGCTTCGCGCCTCGGCTCCCGGCCGCGCTGCCCGGCCTGGACTTCGCGATGCGATACCGGGGCGCGCGTCTGCAGGTGCAGATCCGGCCCGACGAGGCGAGCTATCTTCTCGTCGAGACCTCGACGCCGCTGCAGATCCGCCATCACGGCGAACTCGTGCAGCTGACACCGGATCAAGAAGTGGCGCTGCCGCTGCCCACGGCGCCCGACCTGCCCGCGCCGCAGCAACCTGCCGGTCGGCAACCGGTGCATCGTCGCTGAGGTATGGGTAGGCCGTCGTCATGACCCAAACTCCTGAGCCAGGCCCCCTGTCCCCCACCCCCGACCCCTCGCCCGGGCCGGATCCGACCCCACCAGCCCCGACACCACCGGTGCCGGGGCCTGGCATCGATCCCCCACCGCCGAGCCCGGTCCCCCCGCAGCCTGATCTGCCGTAGGTCGCGGTCACTCGATGATGTGGACCGCGGCCTCCTCGGCCGAGGCACCTGCACCGTCGATACCGACGTCCTCCGCGACCATGTCGCTCTCGGTGTCGGTGCGCGTCCCGGCGTCGTCCTCGACGAGCCGTCCGGCGCGCTCGCGCCCGACCTCCCCGCCGACGGATTCCGCGCGGGGGTCAGGGATTCCCTCGTCGGGTTCCTCCTGGCGCAGTCGCTGCGTCAGCGACTCGCCCTCGGCCTCTTCGGCCTCGGTGTTGCCATATCGCTGACCAGCCGACCATCGCTCCGGCGGCGAGTAGCCCTCGTCCAACGGCTCGTCCAGCCCCCGATTCTCGGTGAGCGAGTCCCCGAACTTCTGCGGCTGGTCCTCGGTGTCGACGCTGTAACCATGGTAATTCTCGTTCCCCTCGGTCGGCGAGGACATGCGTTACCTCCCGTGATTCAGGTGCGTGAGCACGTGGTGTGCCGCTTCCTGCTGCGCCAGTTCCGCGGCGTCCAGCGCCGCTGAGGCGCCGAAGAATTCGTGCATCATGCCCTCGAAACGGCGGACCGAGACGTGGACTCCGGCGTCGAACAGATTGCGTCCGAATTCCTCGCCCTGATCGCGCAGCACGTCGCGGTCGTCGGAGATGATCAATGTCGGCGGCATGGCCCGCAGGTGATCGGTCGAGATCGACAGCGGATCGACGCGCGGATCCAGCGCCCCGTCGGGCACACCCTTGAAGGCGTGCATCGCCATCCACGACAGCAGCGGGCGATTGAGCGGACGGGCGTCGGCGGCATCGATCATGGAGTCGCCGAACGGCGCCGCGGTGGTCAACGGGTACACGAGCACCTGCGAGGCCGGCAGCGCCTCTCCCTCGCGGTGCAACGACCAGCACGTCGCGGCCGCCATCCCACCACCGACGGACTCCCCGCCGATCGCGATCCGGCCCGGATGCCCGCCGAGGGTCTCCGCGTTGTCACGCAGCCAGCGGTAGCCGGCCAGCACGTCGTCGTGCGCTGCGGGGAAGACGTGTTCGGGTGCCTTGCGGTAGTCCGGCGAGACGACCACGGCCCCTGCCTTGTTCGCCAGCCCGCGGCATGAGGCGTCGTACGTGTCCACGTCGAAGAGCACCCAGCCGCCGCCGTGGATCCAGTAGATGATCGGGGTCGGGTCGCCGTGGTCATCGATCCGATCGGGCGACGGGTAGTAGATCCGCACGCCCAGGTCGGTGTCGTCGGGCCCGGGGACCTTCACGTCCTGCACCCGACCGACCGGCTCCGGCTCGACGGAGCGGCCGTCCTCGGTGAGGATCCGGGCCACCGCGTCGACGAGGGTCGGTTGCTTGCGTGCCTGCTCGGGGATAAGGATCTCGGGGGGCTGCGGTCCGAGCGCGGCCAGCGCGTCGAGCAGGCGCTGTGCCTGCGGGTCCAGGGTGCCCGAGGCGTCGGTGGCCACGTGCTTGTTGCGTCTCGGCGCGGCTCGCTTGGCGGCGACGTAGGCCTCACCGAGATCGGCCATGCTCGGCGCGCCGACGGTGTCGCGCAGCTTCGGGAGGTGGTGCTCGACTTCCTGCAGGCTCTGGTCCCTGGTCGCGCTGATGAGTTCGGTGAGCGATCGTTCGAACAGCTCGTCGCCTGGCTGACGCTCCGTCAGGGAAGTGAGCAACTGCTCGGCCGCGAGGTCCTGCTCACGTTCGAGGGCGCCCACGGCTTCCAGGCCCGCGGCAGCCATCGCCGGATACAGCACCCGCCCCTTGGCGTCGGTGTGCAGGGCGAGTTCAAACACGATCTGGTCCACCTGGGTGCGCCGGTCACCACGTCCGGCCTCCAGATGCTGAAAGCGGCGCTCGACCACCGCGTGGTCGTCGGCCAGGAGGTTGTCCAGATCCCCGGGCAGGGTGGCGTGGGCGAGCGGCACGGCGGGCCTCCTCGATCGGTCGGGAGTGCTTTTCGGCTACTGAGGTCGTACCCGGTGACGACAGGGATACCCGGGCGCGGCGTGGTTCTTGCCCGAACGCGGGGGTAGCGGTGGGGGATGACTGCACTGAAAGTTGCTGTGACAGGCGCGTCGGGCAACCTCGGAACCGCCCTGGTGCGCGCGCTGACCGACCATGGACATCACGTCGTCGGCATCTGCCGGCGCCCGCCGGACCCAGTGCCGCCGTACGACAAGGTGACGTGGCACACCGCCGATCTCTCCTCGCCGGACGTCGAACCGTTGCTGGTCGACGCGTTGGCCGGGGTCGACGCCGTGGTCCATCTGGCCTGGGTGATCCAGGGGGGCACGGATCAGATGCGGAAGGTCAATCTCGGGGGCTCTCGCGCCGTGATGGGAGCGATGACCGCGAACCACATCGAGCAGTTCGTCCACGTGTCGTCCTCCGCGGTCTACGCCCCTTCTGTCGGCCCCGTCGGCGAGTCCTGGACGACCACCGGCATCCCGACCTCGGAATACAGCCGACAGAAGGTGCACGTCGAGGGGATGCTCGACGACTGGATGCGGCAGAACCCCGACGTCGCCGTCGCCCGGATGCGCCCCACGATCGTCACGCAGCGCGCCGCGGCTGCGGAGATCGCCGAGTACTTCCTGGGCCGGATCGCCCCGCCGTTCGCGGTGCGCGCCGCGCGCCGTTGGCTGCCGATCCTGCCGGTCCCGCGCGGTCTCACGCTGCAGTTCGTGCACGCCGCCGACGTTGCCGACGCCATCTGCCGCGCGCTGGAACGCCGTGCGCTCGGAGCGTTCAACTTGGCCGCGGACATCCTCGACGGGCACGGCCTGGCAGCAGCCATGCACGCGAAAGCGATCGAGGTGCCGCCGGCACCGGTACGCACGCTGGTCGGTGTCGCCGGGGCGGCCCGTCTGATCCCGATCGATCAGGGCTGGTTCGACGTCGCCATGCGCCTGCCCACCTTGGACACGGCCCGAGCTCGTCGAGTCCTTGATTGGCGTCCGTTGCATTCCTCCGGCGAGGCTGCGAACGAACTGATCGAGGCCATGGCCGACGGAACGAGCGGGCCGAGCCCCGCCCTCACCAGCTAAGGAGGATCCGCATGAAAGCACTGACCTGGCAGGGCCGCCGCGACGTTCAGGTGACCGAGGTTCCTGATCCGCGTATCCAGGAACCCACCGACGCGATCATCAAGGTCACCTCGACCGCCATCTGCGGCTCCGATCTGCATCTCTACGAGCCTCTCGGCCCATTCCTGTCCCCCGGTGACGTCCTGGGCCACGAACCCATGGGCATCGTCGAGGAGGTCGGGGCCGACGTCACGCACATCCGGCCGGGCGACCGCGTGGTGATCCCGTTCAACATCTCCTGCGGACACTGCTGGATGTGCGAACGGCAGTTGTTCGCGCAGTGCGAGACCACCCAGAACCGCACTACCGGTAAGGGCGCCAGCCTGTTCGGCTACACCGAGCTCTACGGGTCAGTACCCGGCGGGCAAGCCGAGTACCTCCGCGTCCCGCAGGCGCACTTCGGCCCGATCAAGGTGCCCGACGGTCCGCCCGACGAGCGCTTCCTGTACCTGTCCGACGTCCTGCCGACCGCATGGCAGGCCGTGGCCTTCGCCGATGTGCCCAAGGGCGGCACGGTCGCGGTCCTGGGCCTCGGGCCGATCGGCCAGATGTGCGCCCGGATCGCCTTGCATCAGGGCGCCGCTCGTGTGATCGGTGTCGACCCGGTCGAGGACCGACGACTGGAGGCCGTGGCCTTCGGTGGGGAGGTACTGGATTCCGCGGCGGTGGAGGACGCCGCCACCGCGCTGCTGGAGCTGACCGACGGCCGCGGTCCCGACTCCGTGATCGATGCCGTCGGCATGGAGTCCGATCACTCCGGGCTGGCCGCTGCCACCCATGCGGTCGTCGGCCACCTGCCCGACGCCATCGCCAAGCCCGCCATGGACAAGATCGGCATCGACCGCCTCGGCGCGCTGCACACGGCGATGAAGGCCGTCCGCCGCGGCGGAACGGTGTCGATCAGCGGCGTCTACGGCGGCGAGCGGGACCCGATGCCGATGATGGAGATGTTCGACCGCGGCGTCACCATCCGCATGGGCCAGTGCCACGTCAAGCGTTGGATCGACGACCTCATGCCACTCGTGCTCGACGACGCCGACCCGCTCGGCACGCAGACGTTGGCGACCCATCGCCTCGCGTTGGCCGATGCCCCGTTGGGTTACGAGATCTTCCAGAGCAAGCAGGACAACTGCCGCAAGGTCGTCCTGCACCCCTGAGGGTTCAGCGACGACCCAGGGCCGGTGCGTGGACCACGATCAACTCGATGTCGTCGGGGCGGTCGCGGTTCACCCACCGGCCGTCGTTGTTCGGGAAGTTGTTGTCGTTGGCGATCAGCAACCGGTTGTCCGACAGCACCTCGAGGCTCTCCACGGAGACCAACGGGTAGGAGAACACCGGGCCGACGCCGAACTCGCCCGGACGAGCGGGCATCGAGATGCCGGCGGGGTCGGAGATCTGCAGCAGGTCGACGATCAGTTCCTTGCGCACGTAGCCCTGGGCGTCGTACTCGCGCAGGTCGATCAGATAGATCTTCTTGTGCCGCGCCTCTGCGCCCTGTCCGTTGTCCCGCTCGATCAACACGAAGCGTTGATCGCCCACGGCGGTGAGATCGGCGACCATCGCCCCGGGGAACTCCGCGTCGACGGCGTAATTCCAACTCAGAGCGGTGAACTGCCCGGTGCGGACGTCGAGCTGCCGGAGCACACGCCGCCGCGGATCACCTTCGCCTCGCAGCGCCCCTTCGAGCATCACGTAGAGCTGGTAGCCATTGGGGGCAAGGGCAAGGGCCTCGAACCCACGGCTGCGCGGCAGGGTGGCCGCGTTGGCGTCGGGGAGTTGCGGGTTCTCCGGCGACGTCGCTCCGGGCAAGGAGACCGGCGGCGACAGCACCCTGCCGTTGGGGTCGACGTGCACCAGATATGGGCCGTACTCGTCACCGATCCAGAAACTGCCGTCAGGCAGCAGACGCAGCGATTCGGGATCCAGGTCGGCACCGGTGAGCACCCTGTCCGGGCGGGCCAGTGGGAACGGGATATGCCCGTCGGGGTCACTCAGCTGGAGAAAGCCCTTCACCATCACGGTTCCGGCGCCACCGTCGGGGCCGCGGAACTCCGGTTGGATCCGGTAGATCCGCAGAAGAAAGTCCGACGAGGCGGCCCGCTGGGTGAACCCGTTGTCCGGGAGTCCCCAGAAGTTGCCGTCGCCCGCGTCCACCAGCGCGGAGAATCCGGGCAACGGTTGGCCGGGGAAGGGCGGCGTGACGCCGTTGCCACCGGCCACGAAGGCTCCTGCGGGCGGACCTGACTGGTACGCGGTCGCGGAGAGGAACGCCCGCCCGACCAACGTCGGGACGAGCGGATCCGCCGACGGCATCGGTGTAGGGGTTGAAGAGGGCGACGCCGAGGGCATCCCCGGCTCCTCGCCCGACGGCAGCGGTGCCGCGGTGCCCGTGCCCGCGACCACCACGACGAGCGCCGCCGCGCCGGCCCCGACCCACAACCGCTTGGGGTGCGCCTTGCGATGCCGAGGGCGCGCCTTGCGGTGCTGCCCCGCCATGCCGTCCCCCACCTCCGGATGTATGCCCAGGCTCGGGACGATACGCCCGTTGGATCTTGGGATTGAGGGTTCCGCACAAGACGTGCGCAGGTCACGGGCGGATCGCCGTATTCGGCGGTGATTGGGGCGAGTTTGTCCGCGGGCCGCGGCGATCCTCTCAGCGCAACGCCGGCAGGACGTCGGCGCACCACATGCGGAAGAACTCCTCGTGGTGGCCACCGATCTGGGACACGTAGAGCTGGTCGAAGCCTGCGTCGAGGTAGGCCTGCGCGGCCTTGATGTGCGCCTTGGGGCCCGGTCCGCAGGCGAACTTCTCCGCTGCGGCATCGACGGTGATCGGCTCGGTCGCCGCCTCGAAGTCCTGCGGCCGCGGCATCGTCTGCGCCAGTTGGCCGCTGAGCAGGGAGTTGCCCCAGACCCGGTGCGCGATCTGAGCGCCCTCCTTTCGGACGGCGCCCAGCAGACCTTTAAGCCGGCCTGCGTCGGGCCCTTGCCGCCCGAGTCGCGGTACAGCTTGACCAGGTCGGCGTCCGGGCTCGTCTGGCAGTAACCGTCGCCGATGCGCGCGGCCAACTCGGTGGCCTGCGGACCGAAGCCGGAGATGTAGATGGGTACGGGGTTTTCCGGCAGCGTCCAGATCTGCGCGTCGACGAGGTTGTAGTACTGGCCGTGGTGGCTGATCTCCTCGCCCTTATGCAATTCCCGGATGACATGCACCGCTTCCTCGAGCATGTCCAGGCGCTGGCCGAACGACGGCCAGGGGTCCCCGAGGATGTGCTCGTTGAGTGCCTCGCCGCTGCCGACGCCGAGCACGAACTTGCCGGCGGTCTGCACCGCTGCGGTCGCCGCGGCCTGGGCGATGATCGCGGGGTGCGTCCGGATCGTCGGGCAGGTGACTGCGGTCGTGATCGGCAGCGAGACCGCCTCGGACAACGCGCCGATCACCGACCACACGAACGGCGCTTGCCCTTGCGCGCTGTTCCACGGGTGAAAGTGGTCACTGATCCACAGCGCCTCGAAACCACTCTGCTCAGCCATTCTCGCCTGCTGGATCAGCTCTTTCGGGCCGTATTCCTCGGCGGACAAGAAGTATCCGAATGTCGTCATGGGGTCCCGCTACCCCGATCGGGCCCGCTCACGGGTCAGGTCCCGGCTTTCGGGAAGAGACACCTCAGGGACCGGCGCGGTTGCGTCGGTTCGACGCATTTGGGAGGACCGCATGCTCAAGGGACTGCTCCAGCGAATGTTGGGACGCGACGGGCGCACCGAGGCTGACGTGCGACCTGATCCCGCCAACTCGAACTCGCGCGCCGTCGACGGCTCCCGGACCGGGCGGGACTCCGACGGCTCCACCACCGGGACATCCCCCAACGGCGACTACGTGGGGTTGGTCGCCGGCGACGCGGACTTCACCGGGGAGACCGGCGCGGAACGGCGTGCGGAGCACGAGGCAGGCTGAGTCAGCGGCGAAAGTGCTTGCCGAGGGTCTCGGTCTGGCCCTGGTAGTTGGACCCGATCCCCTGCCCGTAGAGCTGCGTCGGCTCGGCGAGCATCCGCTCAAAGGTCAGTTTGCAGACTCCTTGGCGGTGTTCGATCATGAACGGCACGTCGTGGGCACGGACCTCGAGCGCAGCCGTCGATCCGGTGCTGGGGCCGTCGAGAAGGTGCCCGAAGCCGGGGTCGAAGAAGCCCGCATAGTGCGTGCGCAGTTCGCCGCTGGTGGGGTCGTAGGCGGTCATCTCGGCGGCCAGGCCCGGTGGGACGCGGACCGCCTCGTAGGACATCAGCAGGTAGAAGTTCTTGGGGTTGAGGACCAGGCGGTCCCCTTCCTCGCGCTTGACCGGCTCCCAGAACGGGTCGGGGTCCGTGCCGAGCTGCATCATGTTGAGCAGGGGAGCGCTGCCGCGGGCCCGGTGCCCGACCCGGCCGGCGTCATCGCCGCGCAGGTCCAGGCCGAGGAACAGCCCGTTGGACAGCTGCATGGAGTCCGCCGGAACCGGGCCACCGTCGGCGAAGAGGATCGGTTCACGGCGGTGGTGCTCGCGGATCTGAGCGTCCGTCAGTGCGGCCTCCCCGACGGACAGCCGCAGCTGGTTCAGGGTGAGGTCCTCGCGGACACGGATCGGGAAGGACAGCGGGACGACCTCGAGGTACAGCCGCCCCCGATATCCCGGCGCGATCTCATCGAAGCGGGAGCTCTCGTCGGTGATGACGCGGGTGAACACGTCGGCGCGGCCCGTCGAGCTCTTCGGGTTGGCCTTGCCACGAACACCGGGCGGCAGCGAGAGACGTTCCTTGAGCGGGATGAGGTACGGGCGCCCGATCTCCAGGACCGCGCCTTCGCCGTGCAGGTCCAGCTCGTCGATGACGAAGTCCTTGACCCGACTCTCCACCGTCTGTGCCCCGGGCAGGAAGCTGCAGCGGATCCGGTAAGCCACCTCGTCCAGGCGCAGGTCCAGGCTGGCGGGCTGCACGTTCGCGCGCGGGATGGTGAACGGCCCGGCGTCGATCACCCCAACGGCGATGGCTTGCGTGAGGTACTGGTTCGGCAGCACGCCGTCGCCCGGGGGGAGCTCGAAGCGCGGGGTCTCGTCCGGGATGCCTGCCATGCGGTCATGCTACGAACCCCGTGCGGGGAGCATGGCGCCGGTCCTGCGGGGCAGCAGCCCTGGATGGACGAGACCGCGGATCCCGGGCAGGAGGCAGCCGCGAAGCTGGGTGAGGCGTTCGAGTACGTCGAGCGCGCACGGGGGCGGCTCTACGACTTTCATCAGCTGATCGGTGCGGCCGACGGGCGGCTCGACGAGGTCCTCGCGCTGCTCGAGAAGGCAGGCCGTACCGATCTGGCCGAGCGTATACGGGGCGACGTGCTCGGTCGCGATGTGCTCGCGGGCCGCTGGACGTTCCAGGTCGTCGAGGAGTTCGACGACGGCTTCTACGCCGCCTGGGCGGCGGCGACCGCGACCGTCCGCGACGAGTTGAGCGACGGCCGACGGCACGCTGCCGAGGCGGAGATGAAGCGCGAACGCAGGGCGCAGGCGGCGGAGACACCGTGAGCACGACGCGAACGCGGGTGCAACGCCCCGGCGCGGAGGAATGGCTACCTGCGACGCCGAACCTTGACTCGCCGGCGCAAGCCGCCCATGGCTGTCGCGGCTGCGAACTGTTCGCCGGCGCCACCCAGGTCGTGTTCGGCGTTGGCCCCCGGACGCAGGACTGATTCCCCCAGGCCGGACACATCACGGCATGCCGTCCGTGGCTGGCGGCCGAGCTGAACGCGACGTCCCCGCGCTTGGTCGTCGCGCTGGGTGCTGTCGCCGCGAAGCCCTGGCCGCTGGGAGACGCGGACACCTGGGCGAAGGTTTCGACTGCTGGCGACCATCCACCCCTCGGCCGTACTGCGCGCAGAGCACCGCGACGAAATGTACGACGAACTGGTCACGGGTCTGCGAGTAGCCGCTGACGCTCTCGGGTAGGCGAAAGAAGAGAAGTTCGCAGGTCTGGAGGGGATGACGATGTTCAGCAAGAAGAGCCTGGTTGGTGCCGTGTTCGGTGCGGCGGTCATGGGCACACGGGTCGGTCGCGAGCTGGCCGGCAAGGTCGTCGGGCAGGTCCGTCGTCAGCTCGGCATGGGAGGCGGGTCGGACCCGTTCGCGGTCGTCCCGCCGGACCCGGCCACCCTGAGCGACGGCGAGCGGCAGGATCTCGCCGCCCTGCTGCCGCCGACCCCCGGCACGGTGGCCGTCGCCGTGGGCGCACCGAACGCCCCGGACCTCGACGTGATCGCCGGCGACCACGACGACGGCAAGCACCAGCCGAAGAAGTAAGCCGACCATGCCGCTGCTGGTAGGGACCTCCGGCTGGCAGTACCGCGACTGGCGAGGGGTGCTGTACGCGGACGGCTGCCCGCAGCGGAAGTGGCTCGAGGAGTACACGACCCACTTCGCGACGGTCGAGAACAATAACGCGTTTTATCGGCTGCCGGAGCGCTCGACATTCGAGCAGTGGCGCAAGCGCACCCCGGCCGGGTTCCGCATGGCGGTGAAGGCCAGCCGCTTCCTGACGCACATCAAACGCCTGCGCGATCCGGAGGAACCGGTCGCACGGTTGATGGATCGGGCCGCGGGACTCGGTGAGCGGCTCGGGCCGGTACTGCTGCAGCTGCCGCCCGCCCTGAAGGCGGATCCGGGCCTGCTCGCCGCCTGCTTGGACCAGTTCCCCGCGAAGATTCGCGTGGCCGTCGAGCCCCGGCACCGGTCCTGGTGGACCGAGGAGACCGAGGCGGTGCTCCGCGAGCGGAACGCAGCGCTGTGCTGGGCGGACCGGGACTCGCGGCCGGTCACGCCGCTGTGGCGTACCACCGATTGGGGCTACGTGCGTTTCCACGCCGGGCGGGCGACACCCGCACCACGGTACGGACCGGCCGCGTTGCGGTCCTGGCTGGACCGGATCACCGACGCTTGGCCGGACAAGGCCGACGTCTTCGTCTACTTCAACAACGACCCGAGCGGAGCCGCGATCCATGACGCGCGGGCTCTGATCGGTCGCGCGGAACGTGTCGGTCGCGCTGTGCAGGGCAGTGACCAGGCATGACAAAGAATCCCACCGCCGAGCGCGCTGCCGAGACCTCGGGCGTCACGGTCGAATACGAATGCTCCGCTCCCCCCAGCGCGGTGATGGATGCGCTGCGCGACGGCTGGCTGTTCGCCGGATGGGTCGTCGGCGCGTCGCACATCCGCGACGTCGACGGGCACTGGCCACATCCGGGAGCGCGTATCCATCACGCGGTCGGGGCGTGGCCGTTGATGATCGAGGATTACACCGAGAGCATCGAGTACCGGCCCGAGAGCCTGCTGGTACTGCGCGCCCGCGCGTGGCCGTTCGGGGAGGCGCAGATCCGTCTCGAGGTCGGTCCAACCGCGGGCGGGTCGTTGATCGTGATGACCGAGGGCATCAAGCGCGGACCCGGGCTGCTGCTGAACCCGATCTCGCGGTTGATGTTCCCGCCGCGCAACCGCGAGTCCCTCTCCCGGCTGACGAAGATCGCCGAACGTCACCTCTGACGGAGCGTCAGTCCTCGCGCAGGAAGCGTCGCTGCAGGCCACGCATGGCGCCGCGGTAGACCGCACCGGCCTTGCCGTTGGCGGCCAATGCCGCACGGGCGGCGTTGGCCCCGCACGCACCGTGCACCCCGCCACCGGGATGGGCCGACGCGGAAGCGAGGAACAGTCCGTCGATGGGGGTGTCGGCCCGGCCGAGGCCTGGGACCGGGCGGAAGATCAGCTGCTGGTGCAGCCCCGCGGTGCCGCCGTTCATGGCGCCGCGCACAAGGTTCGGGTTGCGCGCGCACATCGCGGCGGGGTCGAGCACAGATCGGCCGATCACGAGATCTCTGAAGCCGGGGGCCGCCTTCTCCACCGCGTCCTCCATCTGCGCAATGGCCTGTTTCACCGCCTCGGCGTCGTCGTGGCGGCCCGCGGGCAGGTGCGCGTAGGCCCACGCGGTCTCCGAGCCGGGCGGCGAACGGAGCGGGTCGGCGACGCTCATCTGCCCGAGCACTGCGTAGGTTGCCTCGGAGTGTTCCCCCCGGCGCAGCGACTGCGCGGTCCGCATCAACTCGTGCATCGTGCCGCCCAGGTGCACGACCCCGGCGCCGCGTAGTTCCTTGGCGTGCCAGGGAATCGGCTCGGACAACGCCCAGTCGACCTTGACGGCGGGCAGCTCCCACTCGAAGTGGTCCATCGCCTTGCGGAGCCCCGCGGGTTGCGCCGCCTCCGGCACCAGCGCGCCGTAGAGGACGGGGGCGCCCACGTCGGCCAGCACCCCACGACGGGCCGCGACACGGCGACCGTCGGCGGTGATCACGCCACGCGCCTGACCGCCGGCGACGTGCACCGTCGCCACGGGGTTGAGGGTCTCGATCCGCGCCCCGGCCGAGGTGGCGCGGGACGCCAGCGCCGCGGCCAGTCGGCCTGCACCGCCGACCGGTACCGGGAAGCCGTGCTTCTGCCCGAGCATCCCCAGCATCCAGCCGAACAGCGCGCTGCCGGCGTCTCCCGGGCCGAGGTCGCTGTGCATCGCGCAGCCGGCCAGCAGCGCCGGGGCGCCGAGTCCGGAGAACTCCTCCTGCGACCAGCGGGACAGCGGCACCACGGAGCGACGTGCCAGTGCGGTGCCCTTACCCAGCGACACGGCCCGGGCCAAGCGGGCGGCGGCGCGAATCGGCGGGAAGGGGCGCAGCAGTGTGTCCATGAAAGGCGCGCCGATGCGGTCCCACTCCTCGCACAGGCGCAGCCAGGCAGGGCCGTCGGCGGGGTGGAACGCGGCCAACGATTCCGCCGTGCGGTCCCGGTCGCGGTGCAGCCCCACCGCGTCGTCGGGGCCGATCGGGTGAGCGAGCACGAGCGGCGCGTGCGTCCACCGCAGACCGTGAGCCGTCAGGTCGAGTTCCAGCAGGACCGGAGAGGCGCGCGCCAGCGGATAGAACGCGCTGAACACGTCATGAGTGAAACCTGGAAGCGTCAGTTCCGCGCTACGTACGGCACCACCGACAACATCGGTGGCCTCGAGGACGAGCACGTCCCAGCCGGCGTCGGCGAGCAGGGCTGCGGCCACCAAACCATTGGGGCCGGCGCCGATGACGACAGCGTCGACGGTCTCCATGTGTGACCACTGCCCCGATTACCGGCGAGTACCTCGTAATCGGCAGGGAAGTAGTCAAGTAACGCCCGACCACCGAAAAAGCCCACCACCGAAGGGGGAGCAGATGTCCACCGATGCTCTTGTTCTGCTGAAGGACGATCACACCGAACTCAAGCGCCTGTTCCGCGAGTTCAAGGAGGCCGGCCCGAACGCGACCGCCACGAAGGGGCGGCTGGTCGACAAGATGCTCGAACTGCTCACCGTGCACACGTACCTCGAGAACGAGTGCCTGTACCCGCAGATGCGTGAGCTCGTTCCCGAGATCAATGACGACATTCTCGAGTCCTACGAGGAGCACCACGTCGCCGACGTGTTGTGCTCCGAACTCGCGACGATGTCGCCCGACCACGAGCGTTTCGACGCCAAGACCTCCGTCCTCATCGAGAGCGTGCTGCACCACATCGAGGAAGAAGAGACCGGCTGGTTCCCGAAGGTCCGCGACGCCCTGGGCCGTAAGGAACTCGGGGACATCGGCGAGGACATGATCGCCATGCGCGCCAAGGCCCCGACCTCCCCCGCGCAGCCGAGCGCGTTGAAGAAGGCCATCGACGCGGTCATCGGCTGACCTCTCGCAGCGGCGGCGCATCGCGATCAGTTCGCGGTGCGCCGCCGATGCACGTAGAAGACCATGCCCATGGCCGCCGCTCCCGCCGCAGCGGCACCGCCGACCGCCCGAGCCGTCGCGTTCCCGTCCTGCGGCTCGACCTCGATCACGGTGCCGGAACCGCCGTCGCCCGCCACGGCCTGAGGCGCGAAGCTCGCATCCCGCGCGCCGACGACAACTTCGGTGGCCGCGAGGCGAAGTTCATCGGCCTCGACCTGACTGCCGAAACCGGCCACGCGAATCGGGGTGGCGCCGAAGGTGACGGCGTCCTCGCCCACCGTGGTGAACTTCCAACCGTTCGAGCCCACCGCGACGTCCAGTTCGCGCAGCTTGCGGTCGTAGCGGGCCAGATTGGGTTCGGGCTCGCTCGCGTTCTCGCGGATGAGCAGCTCACCCGAGTCGGTCCACCCCATGCCGGCGAAGCCTCGACCGGGCGGCAGTTCGCCGAGCTGCTCGCCACTCGCGAGGTCGACGGTCCGCGCGGTGAGATCCTCAAAGGTCGTACCGCCGTAGACGGCGACCGTCCGCTCATCGGGTGACAGGGCCACCTGATTGGGCTCGAATCCATTGAGATCGAACACCCGTTGGCGCTTTCCGTCGCGATCGACCATCGCCAGACCCGGAGTCCCGGCGTCACTGAAGCCGATCAGGAAGCCTTCCTCGGTGGCGACGGCGGTGCTGGTCTCGAGCGCTCGGCCGGCGAACTCGCCCAGGTCCCGCTCCTTGACAGTGTCTCCGTCCACGGCGAGCAGGCGGCTTTGCTTGGTCCCCGAGTAGGGCGCGATCAGCACGTCGACCGAGTCGCCGGCGCCGTCCGCGCAACGCAGCGCCGCGACCCACAACGCCTTCTTCTTCTCCAGCACCACCGTGCGACGCGGTTCGAGCGTGTTGGCGTCGTGCACGGTCAGCTCGACCAGCGAGGGCTCGTCGTAGCCATCGCGCGCGTGCCCCACGCTGACGACGGTCCGCTCACCCGGGCAGACGGCGACCGCGTCGGCGACGCCGCTCTTACCGTCCCAGGCAACGACCTTGCCGTCCGCGTCGAGGGCTGCCACGCGACTCTTCCCGTACTCACCGCCCGCGTACGCGACCGGCGCTCCGCCCTTCGCGGGACGCGGTTGACCCTCGATCCGATCGAGAACCGTGGCGAGACCGACGTGTTCCGCGCACAGCACGTGCGCCCACTCGCCGTCCTTGCGCTCGAAGACGGCCACGGCTACGCCGTCCGTGAGCACCTGCGGATCCCAGGGACCCGAAGCGACCGAAAGCTCCTCCGGCAGGTCGTTCCCGATCTGCGCGAGGACGCGGTAATGGTCCTGCGCGCCCCGGTCGTCCTTACCGACGCGTGCCACGACGGCAACGTTGTTACCCCGCTCGAGAAGGTCGTCGAGTTCAGGCTCAGCGCAGGACAGTGCGCTCGCCGGGCTGCCCCACGCCACAAGCGATCCCGAGATCGCAAGCAAAGCGCCGGTTGCTGCCAGTGCTCTCCGCACGTCCACCTCCGCAGTGTCTGCGAACGGGACGCCGCGGCGGCTCGAAACGTTCAGACGCGCGAACCGCGGCTCGGTCATCGAGCCGCGGTTCACGCCGGCAGGTCTCAGCAGCCGGGACGCTGCGCCCCGCCTCCGGACAGGACTTTCAAGGTTGACGGCGGACGTCGGACCTCGGACGTCGATGAGATCCGTGCGGAGATTGCCTCCCTCCTACGCAGGCACGCCACGGCCTGACGCGCCGAGTCACCTTGCAGAACGGCCATCTGCTCCCCCTTGGTGGCTCAGGCGACCGACGGCGCAGGCGCGTCGGACACGGACGGGTTCCACTGTCCGTTGATCTCCACGCGCCGCGGCTTTGCCTTGGCTGCCAAGGGAATGCGGACGCTGAGGACACCCTCGTTGTAGTTGGCCTCGATGCGGTCGGTATCCAAGGTGTCGCCGAGGTGCACCTGCCGGCGGAAGGCACCGCGTGGCCGTTCGGCGACCAGGTAGCCGCAGTGATCCGGGGCCAATCCCTTGCGCTCACCGGTGATCGTGAGGACGTTGCGCTGGACGTCGAGGTTGATCGAGCCGGGGTCCATGCCGGGGACGTCGAAGTGCATGAAGAGCAGGTCGCCGTCGCGGTAGGCGTCCATGGCCACGGTGCTGGGGCTGGTCGGGGTGCCGACGCTGAACAGTTGCTGCGCGACGCGGTCGAGGTCGCGGAAGGGGTCGGTGCGGGTGATCATGATTCCTTGGCCTCCTCGGTTGGAAGTCGCAGCAGATCTCTGCTGACTGACGGAGATTTTTATAAGCAATCAGCCGCGCACAGTCAAGATTCCTCGACCTGAAATCTGGATCACATCGCCAGGGCGCAAGAACCGATCTATGCTGACCGCAACAGATTGATTGTCCTGAGATGAGGTGACCGTGCCGTCCTCGAGCGATTTCGCCCCTGCGCCGTCGGCCGGCGTCTACGGGATCTCCGTCGCCGCGGAGTTGGCGGGTTGCGGCGTGCAGGCGCTGCGCCTCTACGAACAGCGCGGCCTGTTCACCCCCGAGCGCACAGCGGCAGGCACCCGGCGCTACAGCTTGGACAACGTCCACCTGGTCCGTCGCATCGGCGACATGCTCGGGTCGGGACTGAACCTCGCCGGCATCGCGGAAGTCTTGGCCCTGGAGGCGGAGAACGCCGCCCTGCGCGCCGAGATCGAGCGGCTCCGATCAACAGATTCGCGGTAGCTGCTCCCCCAACGGCATGTCGACGACGCGGGTGGCGCCGAAGGTCGTGCGGGTGACCACCATCCCGGGATGGTCCTCCACGCACTCCCCGATCACGGTGGCGCCGCGGCCGAGGGGGTGGGCACGCATCGCCATGAGCACTGCGCCGGCGTGCTCCGGAGCGACGAACGCTACGAGCTTCCCCTCGTTGGCGACATAGAGCGGGTCCAGTCCGAGCAGGGAGCAGGCGTTGGCGACGTCCGGGGGTACCGGAATCGCGGATTCCACCAGGCGGATCCCGACCTGGGCAGCGACCGCGATCTCGTTCAGCGACGTCGCCAGGCCGCCGCGGGTGGGATCGCGCAGGGTGTGCAGGTCGGGGGTGACGGCGAGCATCGCCGCGACCAGCCCGTGCAGGGGCGCGGTGTCGCTGCAGATCTCGGTGCCGAACGCCAGGCCCTCCCGGACGCTCATGATCGCGATGCCGTGCGGTCCGATGTCTCCGCTCACGATGACGACGTCACCGGGCGCGGCGCGGTCCGGGCGGATGTCGACGCCGTCGGGGATCAGCCCGATTCCTGCGGTGTTGATGTAGATCTGATCGCCGTGGCCCTTGTCCACGACCTTGGTGTCGCCGGTGACCACCTGCACCCCGGCCGCCCGGGCCGCGGCACCCATCGCCTGCGCGACCTGCCCCACGAGGGCGATCTCGGTGCCCTCCTCCAGGATGAACCCGCAGGACAGGTAGGCCGGGACCGCGCCGCTGCAGGCCAGGTCGTTGATCGTGCCGTTGACAGCCAGGTCGCCGATGTTTCCGCCGGGGAAGAACAAGGGCCGGACGACGTAGCTGTCGGTGGAGAAGGCGATCCGGGCCCCGCCGAGCATGACCACGGCGGAGTCGGCCAACGCGGCGGGGGCGTCCGCCGCGAAGGCCGGCACGAACAGGTGCTCGACCAGTTCGGCCGAGAGCTGTCCGCCCCCGCCGTGACCCATCAGCACCGTCGGGCTGTCCCGCAGCGGTAGGGGGCACGACCAGACCGCGGGGTCGATGGTCGTGTCAGCGGACACCCGAGCTCACCTCCACCGGTTCCGGCTGACGTGGCGTCAGACGGCGGTACAGGTAGTACGCCGCACAGGCGCCCTCGCTGGACACCATGGTCGCGCCGAGCGGGTTGCGCGGGGTGCACTCCTTGCCGAACGCGGCGCACTCGTGCGGCTTGATGAAACCCTGCAGCACTTCACCGCTGCGGCAGATCGCGGACTCCGCGACCTGCATGTCGGCGACGTCGTAGCGGTACTCGGCGTCGAAGGCGCGGTACTTCGGCGCCAGGCGCCATCCGCTGAGCGGGATGGTCCCGATGCCCCGCCAGCCGCGGTCGGTCACCTCGAAGACGTCGGACAGCAGCGCCTGTGCCGCGGTGTTGCCGGTGTCCTGTACGGCGCGGCTGTAGGCGTTCTCCAACTCCGCGACACCACGTTCGAGCTGACCGACGCAGCGTCGGATTCCCTCGAGGATGTCCAGCGGCTCGAAGCCGGTGACGACGATCGGGACCTTGAAGCGCTCCACCAGTTCCGGATACTGGCCGACGCCCATCACGGTGCAGACGTGGCCGGCGGCGAGGAAGCCCTCCACCCGGCAGTTCGGTGCGGACATGATCGCCTCGATCGCCGGCGGCACCAGCACGTGCGAGACGAGCATGCTGAAGTTCCGGACGTCGCGGCGCGCGGCCTGGGCGACCGCCATCGCGTTCGGCGGCGCGGTCGTCTCGAAGCCGATACCGAAGAAGACGACCTCGCGCTCCGGGTTGTCCTCGGCGATCCGCAGCGCGTCGAGCGGGGAGTAGACCACCCGCACGTCCCCGCCCTCGCTCTTGACCCGGAACAGGTCCCGCGTCGAACCGGGGACCCGCAGCATGTCGCCGAACGAGCAGAAGATGACTCCCGGCCTCGCGGCGATCTCCAACGCCTTGTCGATCAGCTCCAACGGAGTCACGCAGACCGGGCAGCCGGGGCCGTGGATCAACTCGACCTGATCGGCGATCAGTTGGTCGATGCCGTGGCGGATGATCGAGTGCGTCTGCCCGCCACAGACCTCCATCAACGCCCACTGTCGAGTCGCCGTGGCCTTGATCTCCTCGACCAGATGCCGGGCGAGAGCCGGGTCGCTGAATTCCTCGAGATACCTCATGACCGCTGCTCCTCTCCGGCTGTAAAACCTGCTTCTTCGGCGGCTCGTGCCCAGGGATCGCCGAACTCCGCCTCGATCTCACCCATCTGCCTGAAAAGTTCGAGGGTCTGCAGGGCGGAGGCCTCATCGAGCCGCTGCAGTGCGAATCCGACGTGCACGATCGTGTATTCGCCGACCACCAGGTCAGGCACGAAGTCCAGGCACACCTCCTTGAGCACACCACCGAAGTCGACCTCGGCCATGCGCTGATCGCCGACGGGCCAGATCCGGATCACCTTGCCGGGGACTGCCAGACACATGGGTTGTCTCCTGATCAGTTGACGCGAGCGGCGACCATCAGCTGGCCCAAGGCCAGCCCGGCGTCGCTCGGCGGGACGGTGCGGTGGCGCAGGACGCGGAAGCCGGCATCGGTCAGGGCACGGACGGCGCCGGTGGTGAGCAGGACGTTGAGGAACACTCCTCCCGAGAGGGCGACGACATCCGGACCGCCGGCTGCGCGGACACGTTGCGCCACGGCGACGACGACGGCGATGACCGCGGCGTGGAACCGCGCCGCGACGGTGCCCGCCGGTACGCCGTTCAGTACGTCGGCGACCGCGGCCGCCAGGACCGGGCCGGGGTCGAGCTGCAGCGGCGGGCCGTCGAGAATCGCGAACTCGTAGTGTCCGCCGGGCTGCGCTGTCCGGGCGAGGCCTTCGAAGCGCATGGCGGCCTCGGCCTCGTAGGCCACCTCGTGGCAGACCCCGGCGAGGGAGGACATCGCGTCGAACAACCGGCCCATGCTGGACGTGGGGACGCACGCAAGGCCGGTCTCGAACTGTCGGGCCAGCAAGGAGCGCTCGAGGTCGTTGCATGCGGCGACCGCAGGCAGCCGCGGGTCCCAGGCGATCCCGGCCGCGCGCAGGTGGGACAGCGCCATCCGGCAGGGGTGCCGCACTGCGGCGTCGCCTCCCGGCAACGGGACGTAGGCGAGATGTCCGACCCGGGTGAACGACGCATAATCGGCGAGCAGGATCTCCCCGCCCCAGACCGCACCGTCCTCGCCGTAGCCGGTGCCGTCGAAGGCGAAGCCCAGGACCGGGCTCGCACCGTCCCAGCCGTTGTCGGCCATCGCGGCGGCGATGTGCGCGTGGTGGTGCTGCACGGTGGCGACTTCGCGGCCGGCGCAATTGCGGCGCGCCCATTGGCTGCTGCGGTAGCGCGGATGGGAATCGACGACGAGCAACTCGGCCTGCACACCGGTCAGCGTCGCGAGGTGCGCGGTGGCCGCGTCGAAGGCCTGCAGCGTCGCGAGATCGTCCATGTCTCCGACGTGCGCCGACATCCACGCGTAGCGGCCGTCGCCCAGACAGAACGTGTTCTTCAGATCCCCGCCGACGGCCAGCGCCGGGCGCACCGGCAGCGGCAGCGCGAGCGGCAGTGGGGCGTAGCCGCGGGATCGGCGCACGGGCAGCTGCACGCCGTCGGCCATGCGGAGCACCGAGTCGTCGCAGGGCACGTGGATGGGGCGGTCGTTGTCCAGCCAGGCATCGGCGAGGTCGTCGAGACGCTCCCGCGCGCTGCAGTCGTCGATGACGATCGGCTCACCGGCCAGGTTCCCGCTGGTCATCACCAATGCCGTCGGGCCGGGCCGGTCCCCGGGCAGTCCGAACAGCAGATGGTGCACGGGGGTGTACGGCAACATCAGCCCGAGGTCCGGGTGCCCCGGTGCGACCGAGGGCGCGACCGGCGCGCCGGGGCGACGGGCAGTGACGACCACCGGGCGGCGTGGATCGATCATCAGGGTGCACTCGTCCGCGTCCAGATCGGCCAGTTGCCTGGCGATGTCGAGGTCGGCGACCATGACCGCGAACGGCTTGTCGCCCCGGTCCTTCCGCTTGCGCAGGAGCGCCACCGCCCCCTCGGCGGTGGCGTCGCACGCCAGGTGAAACCCGCCGAGGCCCTTGACCGCGACGATCGCCCCGTCGGCGAGCAGGCTTCGGGCCCCGGCGAGCGCCTCGGCACCGACCCTGGTCGGACCGCCTGGCTGATGGAGCGTCAGTTGTGGTCCACAGTCAGGGCAGGCCACGGTCTGGGCGTGGAACCTCCGATCTGCCGGGTCGGCGTACTCGGCGGTGCAGCGGGCGCACAGGGACAGGTCCGCCATCGTGGTTGCCGGCCGGTCGTAGGGCAGGTCGACAACGACCGTGAAGCGGGGCCCGCAGTTGGTGCAACTGATGAACGGGTGGCGGTAGCGGCGGTCGGTCGGGTCGGCGAGTTCGGTCAGGCAATCCGCACAGGTCGCCATGTCCGGGGACACCAGAGTCCGCCCGACGCCGGATGCCGAGGCGGCGATGCTGAACCCCGTGCCACCGACGCTGGGCACGTCGTGCAGCTCGACGTCGAGAATCCGCGCGAGGGGCGGGGCATCGTCGCGCAGGCGCCGGGCGAATTCGGCGAGGTCGGCTTGCCGGCCCTCGACCTCGATCCGCACCCCGTCCCCGGTATTGGCGACCTCACCGGTCAGGGCCAGGTCGGCAGCCAACGCGTAGACGAACGGACGGAAGCCGACGCCCTGCACAAGCCCGCGCACGCAGAAGCGTTGCCGGTGGCGGGTACCGCCGGCACGTCGGGCGCGAGATGCGTTGATGATGTCGACCTCCGTCCGGGTCGGGCGCTCGGAACTGACGCCCTGTCAGGTACTGAGCGACCTGGTCAGGTCCTTGGCGATCGGCAGTGCCAGGCCGAGCGCGGTTCCGACTGCCTTGCGGACCGGCTCCGCCTCCTTGATGGCCGACCAGGATTCGACGATCCGTGCCAAACCCGCCTTCCCCTCCTTGGTTCCGACGAGGAAGCCGACGGCGAACCCCACCAATGTCTCCATGACCTCTCCGTTCACATGTCGCGGATTTCCAGGTAGCGCTTGATGTCCGGGAGCGACTGCACGACGGCAGCAACCGCCATCGCCAAGAGCGCGGACTTGACCAGGCGAACGATCATTGAGGCACCTCCTCCATCGCCAGCTCTTCGATGAGACGTTGCAGGGTGGCGACGGCTGCCGGCACTGCCGCCTCGACGGCGGGGGTCAGCCCCATGCCTTCCGTGACGTCGGCCGGCTCGCAGGCCAACACCAACACCCGCTCGACGTGGCCGCCGAGCGAACCGAGAGTGCGCAGCACCGCGACGGGCTCCATGCCGTGGGCATCCAGCAGCGGGCCGTCCTCGGCGGGAGGTTGGTCGGCGGGGTCGACCTCGAGGACCGTCAGCGTTCCCGGCGCCAGGCCGCGGGGAGCTGCGTCCACCACGACAAGGACGTCGTAACCGTCCATCAGCTCATACGCCAGGTGGATCCCCCGGAT
Source organism: uncultured Actinomycetota bacterium (assembly GCA_963703165.1). Lineage (GTDB taxonomy): Bacteria > Actinomycetota > Actinomycetes > Sporichthyales > Sporichthyaceae > JBQTKD01. The sequence goes on along the minus strand of OY969798.1, from coordinate 2,651,068 downwards.
CCCGTAATCGTCCATGCGTACCCCATCAGGCAACGGGTGCCCCATGGTCCGGCGCAGGACCTCGGGGCCGAATCCGTCGTCGGACAGGAAGATGTTCCCGACGCCGGCCACCAGCACCCGGGTCATGGTCCGGCCTCCACCGGGACGACCTCGGCGGGGTCGAAATACAGGAAGCGACCGTGCCACCGGTTCACCTCGGCCAGTTCCGGGTCGTCGTCGAGGGTCACCCCGAGGTGGGTCTGACCGTCGACGTCGAACATCACGCACTCGACCGTCGCGGTGCGCCCGCGCAGGAACAGGTCCTGCGCGTCGGTCCTTCGAGTGCTCGTGCCGGCGCCGGGGCACAGCCGCACCCGACTCCCGCGAGAGACCGCGATCCCGGCGACCTGCACCGCGTCGCGTTCGGGGTCCACCGAGGCGTCGGCGCCGGGGTCCCACCAGGGCGCGTCGGGGGTGAAGTACGTGGGCAGGTCGTCGATCGCCGGCGCGCCCGGCGCGATCCCGGTGCCGTCGCCGGTGACCTTTCGCAGGTAGCGCAGTGCGCCATGCAATCGGTCGAGTTGCTCCTGCGGCAATCCCTCGACCTGGTCGATGACCGCGGCGGCGCGCGGGTCGGTGGCGCGGGCCTCGGCCTTCTCCGCGTCGGTGAGCGTCATCGTGCGCAGGGTGAGAATCTCGTCGATCTCGCAGGAGTCGTAGAGGTCGCCCGGGCTCTCCGGGGCGATCTCCGGATGGTCCGCGAGGATGATCGGTGAGGACAGGACCACGGCGTCCGGTCGTTCCGTCGGCCCGGCGAGCACCGGCCAGGTCCCCGTGTTGGTGCAGGCGGCGATCAGCGGCCGGGCCCACTCCGGTGGATCGGTCTGCGACAGGAACCTGCCGCTGCCCAGGGCGAGCAGCGTGTGCGCCGCGATCAGGGCGCCACCCAGTGCCTCGTCGCGATCCGCACCACCGCCGGCGCTGCGGTTCTCCACCTCGACCACGAGGCGCAGTGCGCCGTAGGGGCCGGGGAGCTCGGACAGCCGCACCGTGATGGCGCCGTGCACCTCGCGACTGGCGCGACGTACGTCGGCCTCGAGGCGATCCTGCGCCGCGAACGCGAACAACTGCTCGTGGCAGCCGGCGGTCTGAAGGTCCGTCAGCTCGATGCTGAACTCGACCTGACGCTCGAGGGTCTCGTCCCAGTCCGGGGCAGTCCCCCCGGTCCGCCGCACCGCGTGCAGGAATCGCACCTGTATGTGCAGCGGGCCGGACGCCTCCAGGACGACGTCGGTACGGCACGCGGAACGTTCCGACGGGTCGACCGCCACATACTCCGGCGGCATCAGGACCCCAAACTGCCAACGGGTCCGGTTCTTCGCCGACGACGCCCGGTACGGATAGAGCACGTAGCCCTCGTAGAGGACCGCGTCCGCGACGGCACGGGCGGCCTCGAACGGCCCCACGAGGGTGGTCATGTCGGGTTCCGAACCTCGGCGTGGGCGAGCAGCTCGGTGATGGTCTGCTCCCAGGTGGGGATCGCCCGAGCGTTCTTCCACGCACCCAGTTCCTTGAGGGTGTCGCGGGTGAGCCGGATCCATCCGCAGTTGGGGAAGAAGCGGTCCATCATCGCCCGCCATACCTCGACCGGTACCAGGCACGGCGTCTCGGCCCGCCAGGAGATCGGGTGCACGCTGAACCCCGTCCCGCCCTTGGTGAACATCGTGCCGCTGAAGAGCAGCACCAGCGGGATCGAGCCTTCCTCGAGGGCGTGGAAGTAGCTGGTGGCCGCGATCTCCAGGTCGTAGGTGCACGGCACCGGAAGGTCGAACTCGCACTCGCCGGTGAACCCAGGAACTGCCGCCGGCACGGTCGCGAACTGCAACGGTCGCAGCGTGTCCGCCCACCGAGTGGGTTCGCCGAACAGGTCGCCCAGGCAGGCCGTCTCGGAGTTGTTGTAGCGGCGCTTTTGCGGCTCGATGCGGATCTGCACCCGCAGCGACATCGCGTGCACCACCATCCCGGTGGGCTCGGTGATGCGCAGCTTGAGGTTCAGCGTCGGGCCTGCCGCGTACAGGTCCGCGGTGGCGCCCAGGCACTCGAAGCCGAGCTCAGGCATAGGCCCGACTCCCGTCCAGCAGGCGAGCCCGGGACCGCATGTCCGCAAAGAACGCGTCCAGGTCCGCGCGGGCCTCGGCGCCGCCGTCGAATCCGCTCCAGTGCATGCGCACCCGACCGACGAGTTCGTAACAGGTGTCGATCGGGACCACGTAGTACTCGTGGGACGCTCCACGCTCGCGGCGCACCACCAAGGCCTCGACGTCGGGTTCCAGTGCTGCCGCGAGCGGGTTCTCCGCGACGATCGCCTCCCAGGCCGAGAGGTCCAGCAGCGACTCGGTCGCCCCCGCCGGGCTCGGGTAGTGCGCAACCACCCGGTCGAGTACCGAGTTGTGGAAGAAGAAGGCGACCGAGACCGGAACCTGCAGTTCCTCCCAGCGGCCGGCGTCGATCCGAAACTGAGGGTCAGTCAGATATCGTTCGGGCACGGCTCGGAAGTTGCCGCGCCCGGCGCCGGCAACGGTGAACAGCATCGCGCAGGGCCGGCAGGTGCACAGCAGGCGCCGGGTGTCGAGGTCCACGACGTGCGAGTGCTCGTCGAGCACATCCTCGCCGCACATCTCGCAGTACTCGCCCATCGGCCGGGGATCCCGTGCGGTGAACCGGGAGGGGGCGACGGGCACTGCCGGACCGCGTGCCACGAACCGATTCAGACCCGTCGCTTGCCCCATCCCGACTCCTTTCTCCGTGAGGTGACCGGTTCAGACCAGAGCCCCCGAGAGCGCCACCCGCACGCCCGCGTCGTCGTCGAGCAATGGCAAGGGGTCCAGATGTCGGCCACTGCCGTCCGCTGCCTTTCCGGCCAACCGGACGTCGTACCCGACGCCGCAACTGCCGCAACGCAACACTTCCCGGGTCAACTGCGAACTCGCACCGGTCAGGCCCACGCCGCAGGCCGGGCAGACGTCGGTGTAGGCGTACCAGGTGCGGTCCAGTCGACAGACCAAGACAGGGCGTCCGTCGAGGGTGAGCGCGCCGAGGGAACCCGCAGCAGGGAGATCGGTCGGGTCCAGATCTCGCCAGCCCGCCGGTGCCGGTGCCGCTTCCATCCCCGGACCGCGTCCGATCTGCAACAACTTCTCGGGACGCGCGGCCTGGCCGTCGACCTCGATCGCTGTGAGCTCGGGCGCAGCGCCGAGCACCGCCTCCTCGATGGTCATGCGCACGGTCACCGTCGAGGACGGGCAACCATGGCAGCTGCCGTCCAGCCGCAGATGCGCGATGCCGGCCTCGTCGATGCCGAGGAACGCCACGCCACCGGCATGCGACCCGAGATAGGGGCGCACCTTGTCCAGTGCCTCCTCGATACGGGTCTCGACGTCGACCGGATGCAAGCCGTGCAGGATCAGTTGGCTCTCCACCAACTTGTCCTCGGCCAGGTGCAGCACGAGATCCGGGTCGGCGTCGCCGACGAGTTCAACGACCCGTGCCAGCCCCGCGCCGTAGTAGTCGACGAGCAACCGCACCAGGTCCTCCGCGGTGGAGGCCGCGCGGATCCCGCCCTGGCGGGCGAGTTGTGCGAGCAGGGATTCGACGCGTTCGCCGATGTCGTCGGCGACAGAGCCCATCGAACTTGGGCCCATCTCAGATCGCCAGTGTGGTCGGCATCGTGGCCGGGTTGTGAACGGTCTGGATGGTCTTGCCGTTGCCGAGATACATGTGCACCCCGCAGGGCAGGCACGGGTCGAAGCTGCGGACCGCGCGCATGATGTCGATGCCCTTGAAGTTGTCCGGGCCGTTCTCCTCGAAGATCGGGGTGTTCTGCACCGCGTCCTCGTACGGTCCGGGAGTGCCGAAGGAGTCGCGCACGCTGGCGTTCCACGGCGTCGGCGGGTACGGGTGGTAGTTCGCGATCTTCCCGTTCTTGATGACCATGTGGTGGCTGAGCACCCCGCGCACGGCCTCGGTGAACCCGCAGGAGAACGCCTCGTCCGGGACGGTGAAGGAGTTCCAGGTCTTGGTGTTGCCGGCCCGCACCTCCGCCAACGCCTGCTCGACGAAGTACATGGCCACTGCGGCCGAGTAGGCCTGGAAGTAGGTCCGCGCCCGGTTGCGTTCCAGGGCGTTGCTCCACTTCGGGATCTTCCACTCGAAGGTCGTCTCGGGCTTGTTCATCGTCTTGGGCAGATTGATGACGACGCTGTGCCCGGTCGACTTCACGTACCCGCAGTCGACCAGTCCGCCGAGCGCCGTGGCCCACAGGCGCGCGATCGGGCCGCCGCCGGTGTCGGCGGCCAGGTGATCGGTGCCGTCGAACCAACGCGGGGACATGACCCAGCTGTACTTGTCCTCGAAGTCGCGCTTCTGCGGCCGCGGGATCGTGGTCTGGTTCCACGGGTGGTTGCGGTCGACGGGGTTACCGAGCGCGTCGCGCTCGACGAACATCGGCTCGGATTCCCAGCTCTGGTAGTACGAGGACCCGAGCAGGATGCGGATGCCGAGGTTGATCTTGACCAGGTCGTTGGTGACGAGCTTGCCGTCGACGACGACGCCCGGGGAGACGAACGCTTTGCGGCCCCAGTCGGTCATCCGCTCGTAGGTGAAGTCGCAGTGCTCCGGGTCGTTCAGGGCGCCCCAGCAGACCAACTGGGTCCGGCGGTAGCCGACCATCTCGTAGCCGGGCAGGGCCTCGTAGAAGAAGTCGAACAGGTCGTCGTGCAGTGGCACGACCCGCTTCATGAACTCGATGTAGCGCATCAACCGAGTCAGGTAGTCGGTGATGAGCTGGATGGTCGGGGTGGTACCGACGCCGCCCGGGTACAACGTGGACGGGTGGACGTGGCGCCCCTCCATCAGGCAGAACATCTCGCGGGTGTAGCGGGAGACGAACAGCGCCTCGCGGTAGAACTCGCCCTCGAGCGGGTTGAGCGCCCGCATGATGTCGCCGATGAACTTGTAGCCGTGCTCCTTGGCGCCGGGCGCCTCGGTGCGGTTGGCGAGCTCCAGTACGCCGGGGTTGGTCTCCTTGACCATCCGCTCGCAGTAGTCCACCCCGACCAGGTTCTCCTGGAAGATGTTGTGGTCGAACATGTACTCGGCGGCCTCGCCCATGTTGATGATCCACTCACCCAGGGCCGGCGGGTGGACTCCGTAGGCCATGTTCTGGTTGTAGACCGAGCACGTGGCGTGGTTGTCGCCGCAGATGCCGCAGATGCGGCTGGTGATGAAGTGCGCGTCGCGCGGGTCCTTGCCCTTCATGAACATGCTGTAGCCGCGGAAGATCGAGGAGGTGCTGTAGCACTCGGCGACCGTCTTGGCCTTGAAGTCGATCTTCGTGTAGATCCCGAGGCTGCCGACGATGCGGGTGATCGGGTCCCACGCCATCTCGGTGAGGCCGGTAGCTCCGGCGCCCTTTGCCGCGTGACGCGGTTCGGTGATCGTCATCGTCATCGCCCCTTGTAGCCGGACTTGTTGGTGGGCCCGGGGGTCCGCCACTTAGGTTCCTTGTTCAACGTGTCCATCGTGAATTTCCGCAACGTCTTGACCACTGCGCCGTACCCCTTGCTCGCGGCGGTGGAGACCTTGCCGCCGGGCGGCTCGTCCATGAACGGCATGAACTTGTCCGGGAAGCCGGGCATGGTGCAGCCGATGCAGATCCCGCCGACGTTGGGGCAGCCGCCGATGCCGTTGATCCAGCCGCGCTTGGGGACGTTGCAGTTCACGACCGGGCCCCAGCAGCCGAGTTTCACGATGCACTTCGGGGAGCCGTACTCGGTCGCGAAGTCGCCCTGCTCGTAGTAGCCGGCGCGGTCGCAGCCCTCGTGCACGGTGGCCTCGAACAACCAGCGCGGACGCAGCTCGCTGTCCAGGGGGATCATCGGCGCCTGGCCGGCGACCTGGTACAGCAGGTAGAGGATCGTCTCGGAGAGGTTGTCCGGGTGCGTCGGGCAGCCGGGCACACAGACGATCGGCAGACCGGCCTTGGACTTCCAGTCCCAGCCGAGGTAGTCCGGCACCCCCATCGCCCCGGTCGGGTTGCCGGCCATGGCGTGGATCCCGCCGTAGGTCGCACACGTCCCGACGGCGATGATCGCGGTGGCCTTCGAGGACAGGCGGTCCAACCACTCGTTGGTGGTGCGGACCTCGCCGGTCTCCGGGTCGTTGCCGAATCCGCAGAAGTAACCGCCGTTGTCCTTGTTGAGCTCCTCGTTGGGGATCGAGCCCTCGACGACGAGCACGAACGGCTCCAGCTCACCTCGATCGGCCTTGTGCCACCACTCGATGAAGGTGTCCGCGCCGGTCTCCGGGCCGCACTCGAAGTCGATCAGCGGCCAGTGCACGGCGACCTTCGGCAGGCCGGGCAGTGCGCCCAGCACGATCTCCTCGATGCTGGGCTGAGTGGCTGCGGTCAACGCAACCGAATCACCGTCGCACCCCAGTCCTCCGTTCATCCAGAGGATGTGCACGACACCTTCGTCGGTGGCTGTGGTCATCGCCGAGATACCTCCTCAAGGCAGACCTTCACCGGAGCTCGTCCGGCCGGATTTGCGGCGACTCTACGCGTGATTCACGCTTTGGCAATAGGTCGCAGTTTCCCTATTTCATAAGGGAATCGGTCCGCGATTCTGGCATTTCTGACGGCCCGGAAACCCGGACGGAGCGAATCCGGGAATCCCGGATTCCGGCACCCGGAATCTGGCCGTGACGGCGGCTACGGTGCGGCTATGACACTGGACGCAGGCACATATGAGATCGGGTCGGCACAGGGCAAGGTCCGCCTGTTCACCACACGCGAGGGCGTCGCGGCGGCCGTCGGGCACGACCTGGAGATCCGGTTCGATCGATGGTCCGGAACGCTGGAGGTCCCCGAAGGGAACCCAGGCGCGGCATCGGTCACTGCGCGGGTGGAACTGGATTCGCTGACGGTTGTCGCCGGGACCGGCGGGAAGTCGCCGTTGGACGATTCCGATCGCGCCGACATCCGCAAGAACGCGCTCAAGGTCCTCGCTGCGGATCGGCACCCGACGGCGGAGTTCCGGTCCGACAAGGTCGCCGTCTCCGAGAGCGGCGCCGGAGAACTGTCCGGGACCCTGACGGTGGCGGACGGGTCGGCGTCGGTCCGCTTCGAGGTCTCCGGGATCGGGTCCCGGGGGTGGCAGGCAAGCGGTGAGGTCGCCCAGACCGCGCTCGGGATCAAGCCCTACCGAGCGTTCCTCGGGGCACTTCGACTCGCGGATACTGTGCGAATCGAGGTGGAACTGAATCTGGAAGCCGACTGAGAGCGCCGCATTTCTTTTTCGGAAACGTTCCGCACATTCGTTGACGCCCGCGCAGCCGGGGAGGATCGTTGCAGCCGGCCGAGACCCCGCCACACCGTCACGCCACCGACTGAAGGATCGCCCCCTGATGTCGCCTCCTAACCAACCCCATCGGCAGCGCCATTGGATCTGCGCTCTGCAGATCGCCGAACGCCGGCGCGCTCTCGGGTTAACGCAGCAGGACGTCGTGGATCGTCTCGCCGAGCTCGGCGTCACGGTCACCAATCGCACCTTGTCCGCGATGGAACACGGGCAAGGCATCGACGTCGGTCGGCTGCCCGAGATGGCGCTCGCGCTGAACTGCACGGTCACATTCCTGCTCGGGCTGACCGACGATCCGCGGAGCTGGGAGCCCGATGACGCGGCGCAGAACGGCGCCGCGGCTGACCGCGCCGCCGTCATACCGTCCTACGTGCCTCCACTGCAGCACGTTGCGACTCCGCAGGTCACCGCGAACTCCCGACCGAGCTTGATGCGGTTCGCGGAAGCCAACCGTGCATGAGCTCGCGTTGTGTGCCGCGATCGCGGATATCGCGAACCGCCGCGCCGGCGACCGCCGGGTCGAGGTCGTGCATCTGAAGATCGGTCAGTTGCGGCAGGTGGTACCCGATGCGTTGACGTTCTGCTGGTCGATGCTCATCGAGGACACCGACCTGGCGGGCGCCACCCTGGACCTGGACCTTGTCGACGCGGAGCTGCACTGCCGAGCGTGCGGAACCAGGTCGGTGGTGGGATTTCCGCCCACGCTCACCTGCGGACACTGCGGCGGCTTCGACGTCACGGTCCTGACCGGAGAGGAATTCGAGGTCACCGCCCTGGATCTGACCGCTGTCTGACGCTGCGTCACTGGAGGTACCGCATGGGTCGATTCCATTCCCACGATTCACACTCCCACGGTTCACACTCCCACGGGCACGAGGACTTCTCCGGCTACATCACCGGTCCGGAACGTGTCTCGGTGCTGGAACGTATCTTCGACGAGAACGACCGCGTCGCGATGGCCAACCGCGACGACCTCGATGCGGCGGGATGCTGGGCGGTGAACCTGATGTCCGCCCCCGGCGCGGGCAAGACCACGCTGCTGCAACGGACACTGGCCCTGCTGGCGTCCCGATGGCGGGTGGGCATCGTGGAAGGTGACATCGAGACCTCCCTGGACGCCGACCGCCTGGCCGGCCTGGGGGCGGTGGTCGAACTGGTCAACACCGGTCACGGCTTCGGGGGCGAGTGCCACCTGGACGCGCCGATGATTCGGCCGGCCCTGGCGCGGCTTCCGCTGGCCGACCTCGACCTGGTCATCGTGGAGAACGTCGGGAACCTGGTCTGCCCTGCGGAGTTCGACGTCGGGGCGCACGCCCGGGTGATGGTGCACGCCATCACCGAGGGCGAGGAGAAGCCACTGAAGTACCCGGTGATGTTCCGCGCCGCCGATCTGGTCCTGGTGAACAAGATCGACCTCCTGCCGCATCTGGACGTTCGCCTCGAGGACTTCTACGCGAATCTGCATCGCGTCCATCCCGGCGTCCCCACCATCGAGGTCAGCGCGCGCACCGGCGCCGGCCTCGAGGCGTGGTGCTCGTGGTTGGGCCGGCATCTCCCGTAGGTTGGCCCGGTGATGACCGCACGCCGCACCGTTGCAACCCTCGCGCTGGGCACCGGCATGTCTCTGCTGTACACCGTCCCGGCGGCCGCCGTCCCTGACAACTACGTCCGCAACTGCAAGCACACCGCCGGTGGGGTCCCGTTACGGATCCAGCTGAGCGTGCAGTTCGCGGGTGAGCGCACCGACAACATCAAGAAGGTCGCTGTGCGCGTCACCGATGCCGAGGAGACGGGCGCCTTCGCCGACGGCTCCGCCCAGCTGAAGTTCGCTCAGGTGGAGGTCCTCGGCCCGGACGACAAGACGTCGTTCATCAGGACCTACAAGAATTCACCGATCTCGGTGAAGCTGACCCCGACGGGTAACGGCCGCGACGTCGCCAAGGTGACCGTGACGGCGAACTGGCAGCTGCCGAAGAAGCGGACGGCCTCGGTGACCTGCTTCTACCTCGACGGCTAGCGGGGGCCGGCCTCAGAGCAGGCTGAGCCCGCCGTCGATCGCGTGATGCACACCGCTGATGAAGGCGGAGCGGTCGGACAGCAGGAACAGGCATGTCGCGGCGACGTCGGCGGCCGTGGCCATGCGGCCCAGTGGGTGAGCCTCGTTCCAGACGGCGCGCGTCGGTTCGTCGAGTGCGCTGAGCATCGGGGTGTCGACGGGGCCTGGAGCGACGGCGTTGACGCGGATGCCGTGCGCGGCGTACTCCATCGCCGCTGTCCGGGTCAGACCCACCACGGCGTGCTTGGCGGCGCCGTAGGCGCCCATTCGCGGGCACGCGCGCCAGCCTCCGAGCGAGGACACGTTGACGATCGAACCGCCGCCGGCCGCCATCAGTTCGGGGATCTGGCGCCGCAGGCAGTAGAAGGTGCCGGTCAGGTTGACGTCGAGGACGTGTTGCCATTCCTTGTCGTCGATATCGGCGACGAGTCCCCCGGTACCGCCGACCCCGGCGCTGTTCAGGGCCAGGTGCAACGCGCCGAACTCCGCGACGGTGGCGGCGACGGCCATGTCGATGTCACCGGAATAGGTGACGTTCGCGTGCAGGGGTAGAGCCCGACCTCCGGCAGAACCGATCGTTTCGGCGACCTTCTCGGCCGCCGTGAGGTCGATGTCGACCACCGCGACCGAGGCACCACGAGCAGCGAGCGCCTGGGCCACCGAGGCACCGATACCCGAGCCACCGCCGGTCACGAACGCGACACGGCCGGTGAATTCACCAGGTCCGTCGCTCATCGGCGCCCTTCGTGGGGTCGGGGTGCCCTCCGCTGGGAGGACTGTCAGGTTAAACGAGCTCCCGACATTTCGGTCACTTTCGGACAGATTCGCCGTTCGTTCTCCTGCAGCAGGCCGGCCATCAGCGCGTTCTCCGCGGCGGCGGTCAGCCCGAACCGTGGTCCGAGCGGCGAGGGGACGAATTCGAAGGTCCCTGCCGTGCGTACCCCGTGCGCCCGGGCGGCTGCCTCATGGAGGTCGCCCAGCGCATCCCGCACCGCCCGCAACTCCGCACCGTCCTGCTGGGGGTCGTTGACCAGGTTGAACGCGTCGGTGATCCCGACACCCCGGGCATTCGTCAGAGCATCGACCGCCCCCAGTAGCGCCTCCCCCACGGGACGCAGGGCGTCGAAGGACTCCGGATAGGGGTAGGTGGCGCGCAGGCGCGAGGGGTTGTAGCGGTGGGCCAGGTTGAGCATCGAGCCCCCGGCGCGGATCGCCCAGACCCGGTGGAACTCCGAGGCCAGGAACGCGTAGTGCCCGGGATCGGCGCTGGGGAAGACGATCAGGCCGTTGCTGAACACATGCTCGACGCCGACGCGCACCGGCCACAGGTGCTTGCTGTGCTTGCTGAACGCGACGGCCCACGGCAGCCCGTCGAGCTGCTCGTAGAGCCGCGGGACCGAGCTCAGGAAGCCCCACCAGCGAGCGCGCAACTGCGGGTAGCGCTCGAATTGCCGCACCCGTTCAGGAAGGACCTCGTCCTGCAGGTAGCTCCACACCCGCGGCAGCGCCCGCAGCTCAGTCTCGTCGAGCGACCCGACATCCAGACACCACCGCGACGCGACCGCGCCGACCGAGCCGACCAGGTCGTCACCGGACAGATACGACTTGATGCACGGAGCGATCGCAGGGTCGGCCCGTAACTCACGCGCCGTCTCGGCATCCAGCACCAGGGACCGACCGAGCACGATCGTGGCCTGATAGCCGGGCGGCAGGTCGGTTGCGGAACGGATCGCCGCGGGACCGCGACGACGATCCGACTCGTCGACGGGCCGCAGCCGATGGTCGATGCGCTCGACCGGTTCGCCGTCGAGCATCGCCAGAACGATCTGATGCCTCGTCAGCCACACGTGCGAGACGCGGACTCCCGCTCCGGAGCCGGGCCACGGCGCCGAGCGGTCGGCGCGGGATAACGTCCACCCCGACGCGAGCAGCGGCGCCAGGCCGAACCGTGCGGAGTCGCCCTCGCCGATCGAGTCGGTGGCGATCAGACCGATGGACCCGTGGTCGGTCCGGCACAACGCGGCGGCGCGGCGGAGGAAAAGCACGACGAGGTCGGCACGTCCTGTCTCGCCGTCGGCGACGTGGTGGGCGAGGAAGTCACGCAGGTCGCGGCCGAGAGCGCCGCGGATCAGCTTGACGCCGAGGAACGGCGGATTGCCGATGACAGCGTCGAATCCGCCGCGGTCGACGACGATCTCAGGCACCTCGAGGGCCCAGTGCAACGGGCACCGGGGGGCGAGATCGGCCGGGCGCAGACCGAGGTCGAGGGTCCGGTCCAGGGCGGTGCGGTCCGCAGGCCCCTGCCGCGGATATGCGTCGGCGACGGCCCGGCGCAGGTCTCGGTAGGCGGTCTCCAGCGCGCGGCCCGGCAGCCCGCCCGCCGCCAGCCCGGCCGCGACGACGGCGTCGGCGAGCGTCACCGGATCGGCCCCGAGAACCCCGAGGTCCGCCGCCGCGCGGTCCGGATCCAGGTGCAGGGCACGCAGCTGACGCGGATCGGTCGAGCCCGAGCAGCGAGTTGCCGACCAGGATTCGCCGGTCGAGGAAGTCCAGCGCCACGTCCGGGTCGGCGACCAACAGCCACAGCGAGCGGCGGCAGGTCTCGACCGCGGTCTCGTCGATGTCCGCCCCGTACAGGCAGTCCGCGACGACCGCGCGCACCGCCCGCGCGTACGGGTCGGTGCACCGCGCCTCGGCGGCGCCCTCGTTCTTCCAGGCCTCGACGACGCGCTCCGCCAGGTAGCGGGCAGCGGCGATCAGGAAGACCCCGGTGCCGCAGGCGATGTCGACGACACGGAGGTCGAGGATCTCGGCGGCGGACCGCCGCGAGCAGAGCGGTTCGAGCGCGTGCCGCACGATCGTCGCGGCCAGCGGCGCCGGGGTGTAGTGCACCCCGGTGTTGCGGCGAGGTCCGGTCTCGAGCAGGCCTTCGTAGACGTAGCCGAGTTGCTCGATCTCCCAGCCCGCGACATCGGCCGACGCCGTGCGGAAGGACTCGAACAGCGAGCGCATCTCCGTCGCGACGTCCACCGGTCGAACGTAGCCGGGCAGGACGCGTCAGACCTGCTGACGCGCCCTGCCCGAGGATCAGCGAAGGACGACGAACCCGTCGACGTCTACGTAGGCACTGGTGGCCGCGGAACGCTTGGTGCCGAGCACCTTGATCTGGATGGTGTGCTCACCCGGGGCAAGCCCGGAGGCGCTGAACACCACGCGGCGGCTGTTCGTCGAGCTCGCGTAGAGGTCGATCGTGCCGCGGCTGACGCCGTCGATGAAGACCTCGGCGAAGCCACGGTCGCGGCCCTGAGTGGCGACCCAGTCCACGGTCGTGCCGGTGAAGGTGAGGCTTGCCGTGGCGCCGGCGGTGCGCGACCGACGCACACTGCCACCGAGGGCTCCCGACACCGAGACCGTCGACCAGGCAGAAAAGTTCGGCGTGTAGAGCACGGCCGACGAACTCTGCTGGGTGAGCGACACCGTCAGTGGTGCGGTGGTCGCCCACTCACCGACACCGCCGGCGGAGTCGGTCGCCCGTACCCGGAACCGCACGGTCGTCGAGCTCGGCGAGACGGTCCGGGTGCCCGCGAGGGCGGATCCGCTGTAGAGCGTGGTCCAGCTGCCCGTGCCGCGTTGCTCCTGGAGCTCGTACTTGCTGATCGTCTGACCGACGTCGGGGTCGGTCGCCGACCACAGCACGCTGAGCGACACCGTGGAGGAGCCGAGCTGCGTGCCCGCACCGGGCAACGTCACCGTCGGTACCGCGGCAACCGGGAGGTTGTTGGTGGGCGTCGTGGGCGGCTCGGTGGGGGGTGTGCTCGTCGTGGTGACGGTGCGCAGCAGGGCGTTGACCGACCCGTTCAGGCCGGCGAGCACGTTGAGGCTGGCCGCGCCGAGCATCGCCGTGCGCACCTGCGCCGGGGTGGCGGTGGGCGCGTTCTGCAAGTACAGCGCAGCGGCCCCGGCAACGTGCGGGGACGCCATGGAGGTGCCGGAGTAGGTCGCGGTCGCGGTGTCCGAGGTCGCCACGGCCGAGACGATGCTCGACCCGGGCGCGAACAGGTCTACGCAGGAGCCGTAGTTCGAGAAGCTGGACCGGGCATCGCTGCTGGTGCTCGAGCCGATGGTCAGCGCCGCGGGCGCGCGAGCCGGGGATTGGTTGCACGCGTTGGTGTTGTCGTTGCCGGCCGCCACCGCGTAGGTGACACCCGCCGCGATCGAGTTGGCCACCGCGTTGTCCAGCGTGCTGGTGGCGCCACCGCCGAGGCTCATGTTGGCCACCGCAGGGCCGGAGCCCTTGTTCGCGGTCACCCAGTCCACACCGGCGATGACACCGGACATCGTCCCGGACCCCTCGCAGTCCAGCACGCGGACCGCGACCAGGTTCACGCCCTTGGCCACGCCGTACTTGGTCCCACCGATGGTGCCCGCGACGTGGGTGCCGTGGCCGTCGCAGTCCGTACTGCCGCGACCGTCGTTGATGGAGGTGAAGCCCGCCCGGGCACGGCCACCGAAATCGGTGTGCGTGGTGCGGATGCCGGTGTCGATGACGTAGACGGTCACCCCGGCGCCGGTGGCGTCGTAGGTATAACTGCTGTTCAGCGGGCGGTTGGTCTGGTCGATGCGGTCCAGACCCCAGCTCGGCGTCGGGCTCTGGACGTCGGATGCGCGCACCTCGACGTCCGGCTCGACGGCGAGCACCTTGGGGTTGCGGCGCAGGGAGTCGGCTTCCGTGGAGCTCATCTTCGCGGAGAATCCGCGGGCGACGCGCTTGTACCGGTGGCCCACCTTGCCGCCCCGCTTGTTGACGCCGTCACGGGCGGAGTCGATCTCGGCCTCGGACGCGTTCTTGGCGAAGGTGACGATCCACTGGTCCTTGATGCGCTTGGCCTCGGGCGTGGCCGCTGTGGGCGCAGCCACGGCGGAGGCCGCGAGTCCGGGCGTTGCCAACAGGCCGAGGAGGACCACCCCCGGCACTGCCATCCGGCACAGACCACCGAAGTCGACCATTGACGCCCTCCCGCTACCAACAACGGACATACGGTCCCGCGCATCACTGCGCGGACCTCCGTAGCTTCGGTCGGTCTTGACAGGTGCTTGACCCGAAGCGGTCGGGCGGTTCCATGATCGATCCGAACATGTCCGTCCGAATCGAATCAACCTTTCAGCTGACGGTGTGTCAGCCTTTCAGCGTGCGGCCGGATGCCTTCCAGGCGTTGAAGCCGCCACGGAGTTCGACGACGTTGGTGTATCCCGCGTCGGTGAGGGCCCGGCCGGACTGCGCGGACATGTTCCCGGAGCGGCAGTAGATGAGCAGCTCGTCGGACTTGTCCTTGGGCAGGTGCGAGTCGCCGATGATCTTGTCGTAGGCGATGTGGTGATCGGTGCCCTTGATTTCGCCCTCGTCCGGGACGTGGACGTTGATCAGCGTGCCCTTGTCAGCCTTGATCAACTTCTCGAACTCGGCCGGGTCGACCTGCTTCCACGCGACGGCAGCGGCAGTGGATACGGGCGGCGCCGCCACGTCGGATTCCGAATCGGACCCGCAGGCGGACAGACCGCCACCGATCAGGACCGCCACCACCACTGCACTTGCCCGCAGCATCGCTGCCTCCTCGCGTCGTCCGGCCTCCCCGCTATTCGATCACGGGTCCTCGACGGCGCTGATGCGGTAGCGGGCAACCTCGGCCCCGAGGATCCGCGCGCTCAGGTCGTCATCCGGTCCGCTGCCGCGGAACCGGTCCAGATCCTCGTCGGTCTCCCACCGTTCGAAGATCCGGATCCGGTCCGCGTGGCGCGGGTCGGCCGAGAGCACGAAGTCCAGGCACCCCGGCGCGGCCGCGGCGGCAGTCATGGCCGCAGCGCAGTCCCGCAGGTAGGCGGCTCGGTCCTCGGCCGCCACCTGCAGCCATCCGGCGATGATGATCACCGGGTGAGGCTAACCCCAGACCTGCCCGGCGGGCAGTGCCGTGGTGACGTTGAGCCGGTTGAAGAAGTTCGACGTCGCGATCCACAGCACGATCGCGGCCATCTGCTCGTCCGCGAAGTGCTCGGCAGCGGCGTTCCAGATGTGGTCGGGCACGGCGTCGGACGTGTCGGCCAACCGGGTCGCGTACTCGGAGAGTTCCAACACCGCGCGCTCGGCGGGGGTGAACCACTCGGTCTCCCGCCACGCGACGATCGTCGAGAGACGCTCCTCGGTCTCCCCGTTCTTGCGGGCCACCACGGTGCCCGAGTAGATGCACGCCGCGCAGCCATTGATCTGACTGACCCTCAGGTGAATCAGTTCCAGGGTGCTGCTGGGCACGCCGACCGAGTGCGCGGCCTTGTAGAACACCGCGACGCCCTGGTACAGCGTCGGTAGCAGGGCCTGGATGTCGAGTCGAGCAGACATGATGAGGTGTCCTTCCCCGTTGCGTCCCGTCACATCGGGACTTCTTGATCCGTCACTGCTATGACGGAACCCAGCACGCGGATGTGACCGAACGGGAGAAAAAGTCGTGGACGCCCTCGCTGCACGCTTCGACGCCGAACGACCGCGCCTGCTCGGGGTCGCAACGCGGATGCTCGGATCCAACGCCGAGGCCGAGGATGCGGTGCAGGAAGCCTGGTTGCGCCTGTCCCGGGTGGACGGCGACGAGGTGGACAACCTCGGTGGGTGGCTGACCACGGTGGTCGGGCGGATCTGCCTGGACACGCTGCGCTCACGCACCTCCCGGCGCGAGGACTCGTTGGAGGAGCGGCCCGAGCAACCCGACCCGATCGACCCGGAGCAGGAGGCGGTGCTCGCGGACTCCGTCGGCCTGGCACTGCTGGTCGTGCTGGACACCCTCGCCCCGGCCGAGCGCCTCGCGTTCGTGCTGCACGACCTCTTCGCGGTGCCGTTCGAGGAGATCGCGCCGATCGTGGGCCGCAATCCCGCCGCGACTCGCCAGCTGGCCAGCCGGGCGCGCCGCCGCGTGCAGGCTGATCCGGAGGCAACGCCGTCGGACCGAGCTCAGCAGAAAGAACTTGTCGACGCGTTCCTGGACGCGGCCCGCAACGGGCAGTTCGAACGTCTGCTGGAGATGCTCGACCCCGACGTCGATTTCATCCCCGACGAGACGGCGATCGCGATGGGCGGCCCCGGACGGGTCCGCGGCGCCGAGGTCGTCGCCGGCTTCTACAACGGCAGGGCGCAGGCCGCGCGGACCGCGTTCGTCGACGGGCTGCCCGGAGCGACGGTCATCCTCGACGGCACGCTCAAGCTGGTTCTCATGTTCACGATCCTCGACGGTCTGATCCGGGCCGTCGACGTGGTCGCCGACCCGGAGCAGCTCGCCGAGATGGAGATTGTGCCGGCGGACTAGCCGCCTTCGATGTACGACTTGAGGCCCTTGAGGCCTTCACCGGTGACGGCGTCGAAGGTGGGGCCGAGTTCGTCCGGGCGGACGTCGGTGCCGTAGATGACGAGTGAGCCGTCGCCGCTCGGGATGACGTCGAAGGTACCGACGTGGTGCTCGACGGGCAGGCCGGTCTTGATGGCGTACTGGAAGCGCCGCAAGGAGTCGTCGAGGGTGATCGTGTCCTCGTCGATCTCGGTGCCGTCGCCGAGGGTGACGATGCGCCCGGTCGCGGTGGCGGAGGAGCTGACGATGGGGCCGAACCAGTTCGAGACCGACCCGACGTCGCTGATCACCTTCCAGACCTCATCCGGAGCGGCATTGATCTGTACGTGGTGACGAACGCTTGCCATGGGTGTTCCTCCCGTTAAGTCGGCTCTGATCTGCAGACTAGGCGGTGATCCGGCGGACCTGCACGCTGTCCATCAGCACACGGTCCTCAGCCGGGGCCCATCGCGAACTCGGCCAGCGGACCGATGCCACCGGGAGCGAGCAGGTACTCGGTGCCCCACAGGTCCGCGAAGACCGCTGCCGGAACGCTCAGGAAGACCGATTCCGGTCCGATCTGACTGGCGTGCAGAGCCATGGCCGCGCGCTTGCGGTCGACCCACGCGCGGACGTCGACGGCCACCGTGAGCACGCCCGTGGTCTCCCCGGATCGCAGACCGAGGTCCCGGGGCTCCTCCCCCGGCGGCGTCTGACTGGCAATCAGTTGGGTGAACGTCTCGAGCTGCTTCTTGCCGAGGGTGCCTTCGTAGCACCACAGCGTCAGCCCGGCGTCCTCCGCCAGCTCCGCGGCTCGGCGGGTGACGACGTGGACCTGCCGGTGGTCGGGATGACCGGTGACGCCGAACTCGTCGTACCCGATCAGCACGTCCGCGGACACGGTCTTCAACAGGTCGAACAGCCGCCCCGCGGCCTCCTCGACGTTCGCGGCGGCGAAGCTGTCCGCGCCGGCGGCGGCGGGGTCCTCGCCCGAATCGCTGTAACCGAGGAAGTCCACCCGGTTCCCGAGCAGCTCGCCGGCCGCCCGTGCCTCCGCGGCGCGGAGTTCACCGAGGCTGCCGTGGCCGTCCAGGTTCTCGGGCGTCTCACCGCGTTCGCCGGAGGTCGCGAACACCACGCTCACCTCGTGGCCGGCCTCGACGGCCGCCATGATCAGGCCCCCGCTGGCGATCGCCTCGTCGTCGGGATGGGCATGCACGAACACGAAACTGGCCATGGATCCACCGTACGCGGGAGCGCTGGAGCCTGCGCTCAGCGGTTCACGTCGGCGCGGAACACCCGGAAGGTGCTGGTCGCGGCGAAGGCGTCGGGATCCTCGTTGCCTGCGGACAGCTCCTGCACCGAGGCGTCGCGCAGCTGGGCCCAGGTCGCGTCGTCGAGCAGCCGCCGCGCGGCCCGCCACGCCGGGTGGTACTGCTCGGTGGCGTCGAACCAGGCCGCAGGGCTCGCCGCCCGGAACGTCAACGGGTGGTCGCTGTCGGTCAGGGTGACCGGATGCGAGGCGAACAGGTCGACGACGACCGCGCGGTCGGTCCAATCGGTCGGCGGTGGACCGGCGGATGGCGGCGAGACGGAGGCGATGGCTTGGCGCATGAGCCGGCCGGTGCGGAAGATCGCGCCGTCGGACGTCCAGGCGGTGAGCACGATGCGCCCGCCGGGTCGGGCGACCCGCACGAGTTCCGCGACCGCACCCGGACCGTTCGGTTCGAAAATGACCGCGAACACCGAGAGCACGACGTCCTGACTCGCGTCCGGGACCGGCAGTGCGGTGGAGGTGCCGACGCGGAACTCCATCGGAAGTCCGAGGTCCGCGGCTCTGGCCTTGGCCACCGACACCAGGCGCGGCGCCGGGTCGATCCCGAGGACCCGGGCCCCGATTCGACCGGCAGCGACAGCGGCGTTGCCGGTCCCGGTCCCGACGTCGAGCACGGCCGCGCCGGGCTTGATCTCGGCGGCGGCCAATGCCGCCGCCGCCGCGGGCATGAGTTCGGGAGCGGTGTCCTCGTAGCGCCCGTCGCCCCAGTCCAGGCCACCCATGCTGCCCCCGGCCTTCACCGCATCCCCTTGGTCGCGAGGTAGATCGAATCCATCGGGTCCTCGGGGACGGGGTGCACCTCCACAGCCACAAAGCCTGCGTCGGTCAGCATCTGGCGGGCCGTCTGTTCGCCCCACATGGTGCCCAGGCCCGCTCCGCCCAGGGCGAGGGAGACCTGCATGCAGTGCAGGGTGCTGATGCCGTAGAGCATCGGCGCGAACGGGTTGCCGATGTTGTCCTCGAGCGCGCTGTGCCCGCGGATGTCCATCATCACGAACATGCCGTCGGGGGCCAGCACATCGTGGATGGACCGCAGCACCGCGGCCGGGTCGCGTTGGTCGTGGATCGAGTCGAACGCAAACACGACGTCGAAGGGCTCGGCGGCCTCGAGTGCGGTGACGTCCTGGACCTCGAACTCGACGTTGGTCAGTCCCACGGCCAACGCCTCGGTCCGTGCCGCCGCGATGACCTCCGTCGAGAAGTCGAGGCCGACGAACGTGGACGCGGGGAAGGCAGCAGCCATGAGGTTCAGCGCATGACCGGTTCCGCATCCGACGTCGGCGACCCGCAGCCCCGCAGCCAACCGCTGCGGCAGATCACCCGCGAGCGGGAGGATCCCGTCGATCAACTGACCATCCATCAGACCACGGGACAGGCCGTCCATGACCTCGGTGAACTCCGGGCGGTACGCCTCGTACGGGACGCCTCCGCCCTCGCGGAACGTCGCCGCGACCGCGGAGACGTGCGGTGCGAGCAGGGACATCATGCGGGCCAGGGGCGCGACGTTGCCGGAGCCACCGCCGGTCAGCACCGCGGCGTGTTCGGCGGGCAGCGTGTAGGTCCGAGTGCTTGCGTCGTAATCGACGATGTAGGCCGTCGCCAGCGTGCCGAGACACTCGCGCACATGTCGCTCCTGCAGGCCGGCGCGCTCCGCGAGGTCGTCGCTGGTGCCCGGGCCCGCCGCGAGAGTGTCGAGCAGTCCGGTGCGCACCGCGAGGTCGACCTGCAGCGTGACCACACCGCCGGAGAAGGTCTGGAACATGCGCTTACGGAACTTGTCGGCGCGCTCCTCATCGAACGCAGCGTCGTCACATTCAAGGGTGCTCATCAGGCGAACGTCCTTACGAGGTCGAGCACGGCGTGGCGGTCCGGGCCGGTGGCCTCCAGGCCGCTCTCGTCCCCCGAGATCCGGCGGGCCGCGACCTCGCAGAACATCTCCGCGGATCCGCGGATCGTGGTGAGGGACCGCTTCTCGGGGTCGGTGAACTCCCAGAGGCTTCCGTCGGGTGCCGTCAGTTCCAAGGTCACTCCGGCGACGAGGACCTGCCCGGCCCGCGAGAGCGCGTAAGGCAACGTGCGCCAGGCCAGGCGGGCGATGTGCCAGAGCCGATCGGTGGGTTCGAGCTTCACGCCGACGGCCCCGGCGACGTCGCCGGTGTGGATCCAGCACTCCGCCAGCCGCGTGGTGGCCAGGGTGCGGGCGGGCAGTTGCCCGTGAATCCATTGGGCCCGAAGCGCCGGATCCGCGGCGGCGAAGGTCGCGACCGCGGCCTGCGAGACCTTCTCCCAGCGCGCCATCAGTTCGGCCGGGCTCGCGCCGCGTTGCCGGGTGACCGCTTCGCCGGCCGTGGCATCGACGTCCGACCGCTCGAAATCCGCGAAGCCGGCACCGAGCAGCGCCCCGTCCATGTCGCCGCGCATGGAGCCGAGCGCGATCTCCTCGGTCTGCGCGAGGTGCAGCACCACGTCGGCGATGTCCCAGCCGGGGCAACGCGTCGCCCGTGCCCACCCGGCGTCGTCCAGCCCGGCCAGCAGTCCATTCAGTTCTGCGTGCTGGCCTGCCAGTGCCGCGGTGATCTTCTCCATGGCTGCGCCTATCTTGATTGTCATGGCGATGCGCGAGTACCTGATCGGCGAGGTTACCGAAGAGTACGCGGAAGGTTTGCTGACCCGCCGCGAGGCGGTGCGACGGCTCGGACTGCTCGGGGTCGGTGTCGCCGGCGCGACCGGTCTGCTCGCGGCCTGCGGTGGCGACAAGGACGACGAGGTGGCCACGGTGGCGCCGCCGGTGTCGCCCTCAGTGACGCCCGCAGTGACGCCCACGGCACCTGGATCGACGCCCGCTCCGGCGACCGGCCCGGATGCCGGGGAGCTGATCACCTTCACCGCGGCGGGGGTGACCTATCGCGCCGCATGGAAGAAGGCCGTCGGTAAGGCCAAGGGCGCGTTGCTGGTCATCCACGAGAACAAGGGTCTGACGCCACACTTCTACGACCTGGTCGGCCGGTTCGCGAAGGACGGCTACTCCGCGCTGTGCCTGGACCTGCTCTCCCGGACCGGGCCCAGCGGCACGGCCGGTTTCGACGATCAGGCCGCCGCGACCGCTGCGCTGTCCGGCATGCCGCTGGAGCAGCAATTGGGTGACCTGAAGGCGGCCATCGACGAGTTGCTCGATCGCATGCCGAAGGAGAAGCTCGGTGTGATCGGCTTCTGCTTCGGGGGCGCCATGACCTGGAACCTGTTGCAGACCGGTCCCGGGCAGGAGAAGCGCATCGAGGCGGCGATCCCGTTCTACGGACCGGCGCCCGCCGCCCCGGACTTCGCCGGGTCCCGGTCCGCTGTGCTCGGCATCTTCGCGGGCAACGACACCCGGGTCAACGCCGGCCGGGATGCCGTCAACGCCGCCCTGGAGAAGGCCAACCTGAGCCACGAGATCCTCACCTACGCGGGCGCCGACCACGCCTTCTTCAACGACACCGGCCCCCGCTACAACGCCGCGGCGGCCGCGGAGGCCCGGACCAAGCTGCTGTCCTGGTTCGAGCGGTATCTCGACTGATCAAGTATTCGAACATGTGTTCGAGAATTGCTTGAATTCTGCCGTTTGCGCGGGCACAATATCTTCATGTCCGCCTGCGCAATCGCCGAGTGCGACCTCGACGTGTTCGAGGGCGAGTACTGGGACCCGTCCGATCCGAAGGCGCTGGATCCGTCCGAGGAATCGCCGTCGTGGCGCTTGTCGTTGGACGAGATCGAGCGCATGGACAGCGCGCGGTCGCGGTTCTTCGGTGGGCAGTTGCTCTGGGCCTCGTCCTGGACGGCCGAGCACGTCGAGATGGCTCTGTCGCTGATCGAGGGCGAGGCAGTCGAGCTTGGCCTGACGGCGGAGCAGGCGCGGGAGCGGCGGGCCGAGGCGATCACGTTCGCCCGGCGTTCGGCGTGGTCGCAGATCGCGATGCGCACGGACCGCACCCCCGCCGAGGGCGAGGCGCTGGTGGTGCTGGCGGAGAAGTTCCTGGCGCGGTGCCCGGACACGCTCTACGCGTTGGAAGCGGGGCGGATCTCCAAGAAGAAGGCCCTGATCATTCTGGACCAGACCGAGCACCTGAGCCCGGAGCTGCGCAAGGACCTGGAGGCACGTGCACTCGCCGCCGCGGCGGGGCGCACCGACGGGCAGTTCCAGGCGCTGGTCCGCCGTTGGGTGAGCAAGGCCGACAAGCACGCCGTACGCCGCCGCGAGGCCAAGGCCCGGGCAGAGCGCCGCGTGCAGTTGCGCTACCTCGGTGACGGAATGTCAGCCGTGGTCGCGGTCCTGCCGACCGAGGAGGCCTACGCCGCGTACGGACTCATCGACGCCTGCGCCCAGTCCGTCAAGAAGGCACAGTCACCCGGCGACGAACGCGGCATCGACGCGCTGCGCGCCGACGCGTTCATGGACCTGCTGCGCAACCCCGGCGGGCAGGACCGCATCAGCTACCAGGCCCGCATCGTCGTCCCCCTCGGAACGGTCCTCGGTGTCGGGGACGAGGACGGCCACATCCCCGGCCACGGGCCGATTCCGGCCGACGTCTGCCGTCGCATCACGAAGGACGGGGCCTGGAAGCGGCTGCTCGAGGACCCGGACACCGGGCACCTGCTCGACGTCTCCGCCGACACCTACAAGCCCTCGATCCGGATGGTCGACTTCATCCGGACCCGCGATCAGACCTGCCGCTGGCCCGGATGCCGCCGCAAGGCGCATCGCACCGACCTGGACCACACCATCGAGTTCCGCATCGGTGGGCGCACGATCCGGATCAACCTGGCCTGCTTGTGTCCGTTCCACCACCAGCTCAAGCACCAGCCCGGCTGGTCCCTGGTGCAGGACCCCGACGGCACCCTGTCCTTCACCACACCCACCGGCGACGTCTACCGCACCCGGCCCCCGACCGTGCTCGGCGAGGACTACGCCACCGAGCACGTCAGCGAGTACTGATCGGGGCTATCCCGGACCGGGGGGCGGATCTTCAGTAACGCACGTGCCAACCCTTCGTGCCACCGCTGCCGTTGAGGTTGAAGTGGTCGTAGGCGAAGTCGTCGGGGAAGTCGCCGTCGTGGTGGCCCATCGTCCAAGCCAGAAACCCTGCCATCAGCAGGCCGCAGCCGCCGAGGATCGCGGCGAGGACGATGACGACCGTGAAGATGACGGCGGTCGGGACGTCGAGGACCGCGAGCACGGGCACGGCGCCGATCAGCAGCGCGGGGACGTAGAAGGACACCCACGCGTCGATCAGCATGACCGCTCGTAGCGTCCGGTGGCGTCCGTCCATCGTGGCCTCCCTGGGGTTCTGTTGCACCTCCAGAGTGACCGGGGTTCGTCATGGCGTCGATTACTCCGCACGTAATCCGGCGGAGGCGGGAATGTACCCCCGGTGGGTACCGTTGACGCCTCCATGCATGACCACCACCAGCCGGCGACACCGTCGGCCCGCGAACTCAACGGCCAGGCGGTCCGCGCGACGCTGCACTGCCTCACCGGCTGTGCGATCGGCGAGGTGCTGGGCCTGGTCATCGGCACGGCGCTGGGGTGGTCGAACGGAGCGACCATCGTCCTGGCGATCGTGCTGGCGTTCATCTTCGGTTACAGCCTGACGCTGACCCCGGTCCTGCGTTCCGGCATCGCACTCGGCACAGCGGTGGGTGTGACCCTGGCGGCCGACACGGTGTCGATCACCGTGATGGAGATCGTCGACAACGTGATCATGATGGTGATCCCGGGCGCCATGCACGCAGGGGTCGGCTCCGGGCTCTTCTGGGGCTCACTGGCCGCGGCGCTCGCGATCGCCTTCGTGCTCACGGTCCCCGTGAACCGCGAGCTGATCCGGCGCGGCAAGGGCCACGCGGTCGTGCACCAGTTCCATCACTGACCGGGCTTCAACAGCCGCAGGTGCCCTCGGGCAGGACCAGGATCATCTGGTGGTCGTCCTCGAGCTCGACGGTCATCGGCTCACCGTCGAGCAGAAATGTGTGCGTGCGCATGTCCGGGCTCCCTCAACTGTTGTCGGAGTCGGATTCGAGGGGACCCGGCGGGTCGGACGCCTACATCGCGGGGCGTTTCCGACCCCCCGTTAGCGGGTTGACCGTTTGACATCGCGCTGCATCGTAATTGAATATGGTTCTCATGATCAGTCGTTCGATGGTGGCCTGCTTCGCCGCTCTGGCGCTGGCGGGGTGCGGTACCGCCTCCTCGGCCGACTCACAGCCCTCGGGCGCTCCGACGGCGGCGCCACAGCTCGAGGTGCTCGCGGCGTTCTACCCCTACTGGTTCGTCGCGCAGCGCGTCGGCGGGCCGCGGGTGGACGTGAGCCTGCTGACCGAACCGGGCGTCGAACCGCACGACCTCGAACTCTCGCCCCGCCAGGTCGCCGAGGTCGGCGAGGTCGATCTGGTGATCTACCAACGGGGCTTCCAACCGGCCGTCGACGAGACCGTCGCGCAGCAGGCCCAGGACAAGCAACTCGAGGTCAACGCTGCCCTGGGCCGCACGCCCGGCAGCGAGGAACACGACGAGCACGACGACCACGACGAGGTCGATGAGCACGGGCACCCCATCGGCGACCTGGCGGAGGATCCGCACGTGTGGTTGGACACCGATCTCCTGGCCCGGGTGACAACGGCGACGGCCGACGCCTTCAGTCGCATCGACCCGGCCGGCAGCGCCGAGTACCAGCAGCGCGCCGCGCAACTGCGCAGCGATCTCGTGACGCTGGACGGCGAGTACAAGACCGGCCTGCAGACGTGCGCGCGTCGTGACGTCGTCGTCAACCACGCCGCTTTCGGACATCTGACGCACCGTTACGGACTCGAGCAGGTCGGCATCAACGGGCTGAGCCCCGACGCCGCGCCGAGCCCGCAGCACCTGGCCGAGGTCGCGGAACAGATCCGCACCGAGGGCGCCACGACCGTGTTCACCGAGTCGCTGGCCAGCCCGCGGTTGGCCGAGACCCTGGCCCGGGAGGCCGGCGTCACGACCGCGACGCTCGACCCGCTGGAAGGCCTCGCCGGCGACGACTCCCGCGACTTCCTCTCCGTCATGCGAGACAACCTCACCGCGTTGCGTGTCGGGCTGGGCTGTACGGGCTCTTGACGACAACTCTGGGGACATGAGTTCCGACGTGGACACGCGCGCCACGGAAGCGCCTGTCGAGGGCAGTCGGTTCGGGTTGATCGTGCTCTGCGTCTGTCTGGCGGCGCTGTTGGTGCTGGCCGGGCCGTTGCGGGAGTTCTTCGACCGCCCGGCGCTGGCCACCTGGTCAACGGTCTTCGTCTCGATCACCGTGCAGGCGTTGCCGTTCCTGGTCTTCGGCGTCCTGCTCTCGGCGAGCATCACCGCGTTCGTGCCGGAGTCGGTGTTCCGCAAGGCGCTGCCGAACCACCCGGCAGCCGCGGTTCCGGTCGCCGGGATCGCCGGCGCGATCCTGCCCGGCTGCGAGTGCGCGTCAGTGCCGGTGGCCGCGGGTCTGATCCGACGCGGGGTACCGGCCGCCGCAGCCCTGGCGTTCCTGCTGTCGGCGCCCGCGATCAACCCCGTCGTCATGGTCGCCACCGCCGTCGCGTTCCCGAACAAGCCGGAGATGGTCCTCGCCCGATTCGTGGCCTCGCTGCTGCTGGCGGTCGTGATGGGCTGGTTGTGGCTGCGGTTCGGCAAGGCCTCGATGCTCGAGAAGGTGCACCAGCGCAAGGCGCACTCGGAGGGCAGCAAGTTCGTAGCCTTCGTCGGCGGCGTCCGCCACGATCTGCTGCACACCGGCGGCTTCCTGGTGATCGGCGGCATCACCGCCGCGACGCTGAACGTCGTCGTCCCCCGCGAATGGCTGGACGCGGTCGCCGACAACCCGGTCCTCGCTGTCCTCTGCCTCGCGTTGCTGGCAGTCGTCCTGGCCATCTGCTCGGAGGCCGACGCGTTCGTCGCCGCGAGCCTGACCCAGTTCTCGCACACCGCCCGCCTGGCGTTCCTCGTCGTCGGCCCGACGGTCGACGTCAAGCTCATCGCCCTGCAGGCCGGGACCTTCGGTCGACGTTTCGCCCTGTGGTTCGCGCCGACGACCTTCGTCCTCGCCGTCGGTGCGTCCGTGCTCGTCGGGTGGGTGCTGCTGTGAGAAAAGACGTCCAGGCCGTTGTTCTGCTGCTCCTCGGCACCGCGTGCGTTCGCATCGGGCTGGACGGCTCGTACCTGTACTACGTGAAGGACGTCCTGCGTTGGCCGTTGGTCGCCTCCGGCGTGCTGGTCGCGGCGCTCGGGCTGCTCGGCCTGGTCGGCTCGCTGCGGCGCCCGACCGAGGGCCACGACCACGTCCCGACGGTCGCCTGGCTGTTGACCCTGCCGGTGTTCGCGATCCTGCTGATCGCCCCCGGTCCGCTCGGTGCCTACGCCGCCGCGCGTGACCCGGGCACCGTCGCCAAGCCCGCCGGTGACAGCGAGTTCCCCGCCCTGCCGGCGGGGGACCCGGTGGCTGTGCCGGTCAACGAGTACGCGGTCCGCGCGATCTGGGACGAGGGCCGGACGTTGGCCGACCGACAGATCTCGCTGCTCGGCTTCGTCAGCAAGCGCGACGACGGCGGCTGGTACCTCACCCGCATCCAGCTGGCCTGCTGCGCCGCGGACGGTATCGCCACCAAGGTCGAGGTGCGCGACGCACCCCCGCTGGCCGAGGACACGTGGGTGCAGGTCGTCGGGCGCTGGGAACCGTCGACGGCCACCAACCCGGAGGACGCGATCGCGGCCATGCGCGCGGACTCGGTGACGCAGGTCCCGGTGCCGTCCGACCCCTACGAGTGAGCGGTTTTCGCCGCGCAGGACGGGCACAGCCCGAAGATCTCCACGGTGTGCGAGACCTCGGTGTAGCCGTGCTCGTCGGCGACCTTGTCGGCCCAGCGTTCGACGGCCGGTCCGGCGACCTCGACGGCCCGCCCGCACGCGCGGCAGACCAGGTGGTGGTGGTGCCCGTCCGAGCAGCGCCGGTAGACGGACTCCCCGTCGGCGGTGCGCAGGGTGTCGACCTCACCGAGCTCGGCGAGGGCCTGCAGGGTCCGGTAGACGGTGGTCAGCCCGACGTTCTCCCCGCGGCCCTTGAGCAGGTCGTGCAGTTCCTGGGCGCTGCGGAAGTCGTCGACGGAGTCCAGGACCGCGGATACTGCGGCGCGCTGACGCGTGGCGCGCTGCACCACGGGGCGAGTGCCCTCCACCGGTTTGACCACGGGCAGCACGATAGTCACTCGAAGCCCAGGCTGATGGGCGCCGGGCGGGCACGACGCACCAGCGCCAGCACGCCCCGCAGCACCAGCACCACCGCGAACACGGCCAGTGCGCAGAGCACGATCGTCGGGCCCGAGGCGAGGTCCGCCTCGTAGGACACGATTCCGCCGCCGACGGACACGACGCCGCCGAGCGTCAGCGCCAGCGCGCAGGTCGCCGCGAAGCTGCGGGTCAGCTGCTGGGCGGTGGCGACCGGCACGATCATCAACGCGCTCACCAGCAGCACCCCTACCGCCCGCATCGACAGCACCACGGTCACCGCGGTGACCAGCGCGATGCCGATTCCGAGCAGCCGCGTCGGCAGCCCGCAGACCCGGGCGTGCTCCTCGTCCTGGCACACGGCGAACAGCGCTCGACGCAGGCCGAGGGTGAACGCCAGCACGACCACCCCGAGGACGGCGATGAAAGCCAGGTCGCCGTCGGTGACGGTGAGGATGGACCCGAACAGGAACTCGTTCAGCTTGGTGACGCTGCCGGTCGGGGTCAGCCCGATCAGCACGACACCGCCGGCGATGCCGCCGTAGAAGAGCATCGCGAGGGCGACGTCGGCACTGGCCCCGCCGAGCTGGCGGATGAGTTCGACGAGCAGCGCGCCGGCGGCGGCCACGGCCAAGGCCGTGTAGAGCGGTTCGGAGTCGGTGAGGAAGCCGAGCGCGACGCCGGTCAGCGCGACGTGCCCGACCCCGTCGCCCATCAGCGCGAGCTTGCGCTGCACCAGGTACAGGCCGATGGACGGGGCGATGATCCCGACCATCAGCGCCGCCAGCAGGGCACGGCGCATGAACTCCGGCTCGAGGAACTCGAACATCAGAGGAAGAGCTGCGTTCGGGCGGAGCCGGTGGGCTCCGGGTGCGGATGCAGATGCGTGTGGTCGTGCTGGTGCTCATCGGGCAGCACGGGCCCGTCGTGCACGACCCGACCGGCCCGCAGCACGACCGCCCGGTCGATGAGCGGGGCGAGCGCGCCGAGTTCGTGGGCGACGACGACGATCGTCCGGCCGGCCGCCTGCAGGGTGCGCAGGGTGTCGGCAAAGGCCTCCTGCTGTCCGAGGTCGACGCCGGCCAGCGGTTCGTCCATGAGGAACAGCTCCGGATCCCCTGCCAGCGCCCGGGCGATCAGCACGCGCTGCTGCTGCCCCCCGGAAAGGCTCGCGACGGGGTCCTTCGCGCGATCTCCCAACCCGACGACGTCCAGAGCGGTCCCAACAGCGGCCCGGTCGGCCTTGCTGCGCGGGCGGAACCAGTTGCGCCGCGACAGCCGGCCCGACTCGACGACCTCGGCGACAGTGGCCGGCACCCCGGCGGCGGCGGTGGAGCGCTGCGGGACGTAGCCGATGCGGTGCCAGTCGCGGAAGCGGCGCACGGGGATGTCGAAGAGCGTGACCTGCCCCCGCTGGACGGGCACGAGGCCGACCATCGTGCGGATCAGCGTCGACTTGCCGGACCCGTTGGCGCCGAGCAGCACCACCAGTTCCCCGCCGGCCACCTCGGTGCTGACTCCACCCAGGACGGGACGCCCGGAGTAGCCGGCCACGACGTCGCGGACGACGATCACCGGGGACTGCATTCGACAACGATATTCGTTATCCCTGATTTGGGGAACCTCGGTCCGGTTTGCCCGGGGGATGATCGTTTCTTGCCTGGTCAGCGCAGTAAGGTGAGGCTCACCAAGCCACCCCTTTGTGGCCCGGATCAGAAACGAGTGCTGACATGCGTGTCCCCCGCGTCCTGCCCGTAGCCGTCGCTGCTGTCCTCGCCCTGTCACTTGCCGCGTGCGGTGACGACAAGACCGCGAGCGGCTCAGCCTCAGGTTCCGGCTCCGGGTCCGGGTCAGGTTCCGTCCCGATCGACACCTCCACGGTGGCGCCGACGGCCTCGATGAGCCCGCAGGAGGCGCAGGCGGTCAGCAGCTACAAGACCTACGTCCGCGGTCAGCTCGACGACTCGATCGCCAAGACCAAGGAGTTCGTCGCCGCGGTCAAGGCCGCGGACGTCGAGAAGGCGAAGTCGCTGTATGCCCCCTCTCGCGTGGGCTGGGAGAGCATCGAGCCCATCGCCGCCACGTTCGGTGACATCGACCCCAAGGTCGACCTGCGTGAGGCCGACCTCGAGTCCGGCGACACTTGGACCGGCTGGCACGTGATCGAGAAGGCCCTGTGGGAGACCAAGACCACGGAGGGCATGGGGACGGTGGGAGACCAACTCATCGCCGACCTGGAAAGCCTGAAGACCCAGCTGGACAGCGACCAGCTCCAGATCGACGTGGACGTCATGGCCCTGGGCGCCAAGGAGCTCATGGACGAGATCGCCTCGGGCAAGATCACCGGTGAGGAAGAAGCCTTCAGCCACACCGACCTGGTCGACTTCAAGGCCAACCTCGACGGCGCCCGCAAGGTCTTCGAGCTGCTCAGGCCGATCGCCTCGGCCAACAACTCCACCCTGGTCGCGACCATCGAGGACGAGTTCGGCGACGTCGACGAGGCGCTGGAGAAGTACAAGGAGGGTGACTCCTACGTCTCTTACGACAAGGTCACCGAGTCGCAGCGCAAGGACCTGACGGATGTGGTGAACGCGCTCGCCGAACCGCTGTCCCAGTTGGGTGCCGCGGTCGCCGGCACGTCGGTCGCCACGACCTCGCCCACGACCTCGTCGTCCCCCTCGCCGGCCGCCACGGAGACAAGTGCGTCCTCGCCGTCTTAGGCAAGGCTGATCTGCCGTAGGCAAGGCTCACCTTCCAGGGGATACTGCGCCTCAGAAAGTGCAGTCCCGTGCCCGGAGGCCTGACATGACCAGCACACCTGACCCGACCGTTACCGGCGGACTCAGTCGGCGGCGCGCCCTCGGTATGGCAGGGCTCGGCGCCGCGGCGCTCGGGGGTGCCGGTGCGCTCGGCTATGCGGGCCGCGCCGTCGCGCAGGACGGCGGGCCCGTCGGCTCCGGACCGGACGGACTGGAGGCCCCGCGCGGGCTGCCGGTGCCGTTCCACGGTCAGTACCAGGCCGGCATCGCGACCCCGGTGCAGGACCGCCTGCATTTCACGACCTTCGACGTGCTCGACTCCGACCGGGCCAAGCTCATCACGATGTTGCAGGCCTGGACCCGCGCCGCCGAGCGGATGTGCGCGGGACTGGACGCCCTGGATCCCGGCTCCTTCCCGTCGATCGTGCAGGCACCGCCCGGTGACACCGGCGAGGCTGTCGGCCTGCCGCCGTCGCGGCTGACCATCACCATCGGGTTCGGCCCGAGCCTGTTCAGCAAGGGCGGCAAGGACCGGTTCGGCCTCGCGAAGCGCCGACCCGACGCGTTGAAGGACCTGCCGCACTTCCGCGGCGACACCCTCGAGGCCCTGCGCAGCCGGGGCGACATCGCCGTGCAGGCCTGCGCGGACGACCCGCAGATCGCCGTGCACGCCATCCGCAACCTGGCGCGCATCGGATTCGGCACAGTGTCCGTCCGGTGGTCGCAACTCGGCTTCGGCAAGACCTCCTCGACCACTCCCAGCGAGCAGACCCCGCGCAACCTCTTCGGGTTCAAGGACGGCACCAACAACATCGCCGGGGACGACTTCGCCGGTCTGGACAAGCACGTGTGGGTGCGCAACTCCGACCAGGAGTGGCTCAACGGCGGCAGCTTCATGGTGGCCCGCCGGATCCGGATGCTCATCGAGACGTGGGACCGCACCTCGCTGGCCGAGCAGGAGAACATCATCGGCCGCGACAAGAAGGAGGGCGCCCCGATCGGTCTCCGGCTCGAGCGTGACCCGGTCGACTTCGATCAGCAACCGGAGGTCGCGCACGTCAAGCTCGTCGCCCCGGAGCAGAACGACGGCACGACGCTGCTGCGGCGCGGATACTCCTTCGTCGACGGCTCCGACGGCCTGGGCCGTCTGGACGCGGGCCTGTTTTTCATCTCGTTCCAGAACGACCCGGCCGGCTTCATCAAGATCCAACGCAAGATGTCGCAGGACGACGTGATGAACGAGTACATCCGGCACACCGGATCGGGTCTGTGGGCCTGCCCGCCGGGCGTCACCGGTGCTGATCGTTTCTGGGGCGACACTCTTCTCAGCTGAACCCCCCAGGAGTATGTTCGGTTCACCTGGCCGGCGCTCGCGGGCCCGCGGAGAGGAAGTGCATGCATGACCGACACCACCGGTGGCTGCACCTGCAACCCGTGCACGTGCGGAGACAACTGCACCTGCGGTAGCTGACTTACGTAGCCACGGAGCCCGCCCCCCTGGGGGCGGGCTCCTTCGCTTCTGGGTGGACCGTTCCTGAGAAAGCCCGGTGATTCCTCGGTCGGACGGAACTCGGCCGGCCATGGCGCACGACTGCATGGTCCATGCGGACACGAACCTTCACCCTGGCGGCGCCGGTGGTCGCAGCGGCGGTGGCCGCGGTGACGGCGGCGGGTAGCGGTGGATCGGCGGGCTCCCCGATCCCCGAGGTCCGTGCCGTCGCCGCGGTCCTGCCCGCGATGGTCCAGCACCCCCTCGAACCGCTGGTCGGACCGCAGTGGCGCTTGGTCTCGATCACGCACCGCGGGCGCGAGGTGCGCGTGCCGCATACCGACGCGGTGACGCTCCGACTTACGGCGGCCGACCGATTCACCCTGCAGACTTGTAATCTGATGGTTGGTCATATTGTGTCCGCCGGTAATTACGTGCTGCTGCGCAGCGAGTGGGGAGTCACTCGCGCGTGCCCCGGAGCCGCGGGGCGCGTGGATCGTCTGCTGCACACCGCCCTCTCTTCGGCTCTGCAAGTACGTCAGACGCCCGGAGTTGTTCAGCTCGTCGCCCACGGGATGACGTTGCACCTACGCGCACCGGAACCTGCGCAGCCGCCACTGGACGCTGTCGAGGTCGGTCGGCTCGATGACGAGCGCGGCAACTGCACGGTGCTGCACGCCGTCACCGAGAGCGGGCCGCGGCTGTTCGTCCTCGCGCGCACCCGAGCGGGTGGACCGTGGCGCCTGCTTCCAGGCGGGCCGGTCACGCCCGACAGCGGCGCGGTCCGCGCAGCGGCGCTGGACTCGTTGACTCCCGGGTCGCGTGCCACCTGCGTCGTTGCCTACTCGGGCGGAGCCGCCCGGGTCGGGTCCGCCCGGGTCGAGTCCGCAGCGCAGACCAGTCCGCGCGCCTGATCCAGCAGCGACTGCAGGGTTGTGGTCAGCTGCGCCGTGTCCTCGTCGGTCCATTCCTCGGGCCGGGCTGCGATTTGTTCCCGGGCCCAGCGCGACCAGTCGACGAGCAGGGCGTAGAAGTCCAGGTAGAGCTTCGAGAGCAGGGCCAGGTCGGCCAGATGCTCGCCGGGCGGCGGGAAGCGTTCGAACCACCCGGCGGTGGCCGTCACGTTGCTCTCGACGAGTTCGCCGACCTGGGTCTCCATCGCTGCCAGGCAGGCCACCAGGTCCTCGCGGGTGCCGAGGTGTCCGAAGGTGAGTCGCACGACGGCCTCTGACTCGAACACCGGCGGGGTCGCGGGCCGCTTGAACCAGTGGTCCAGAGCCGATCGACCCGCGGGCGTGATCGAGTACACCGCCTTCTTCTGCAGGCCCTTCGCCTGGACGTCGACGACGGCGTAGCCGAGCCCCACCAGGTTCTTCGGCTCGCGGTAGAGCAACGTGGACGAACGCGGCATGCACTGGTTCATGGCGCGCTTGATCTCGTTGGTGAGCTCGTAGGCGGAATACGGCCGACGCGCGAGCAGGGCGAGCACCACGTAGGACGTGGCGGTCATCCGCGCCATGGGTCAGTGCGCCGAACCGGCCGTGAACTTCAGCCGGTTGCCCAGGTAGTCGGCGCGGACGGTCGCGTCGGAAGTGATCTGGTCCGGGGTCCCCGAGGCCAACACCTTGCCGGCGGCGAGCACATGCACCAGGGAGCAGGCCTCCAGCACGGCGGTCACGTTGTGCTCGATGAGCACGACGGTCAGTCGCAGGTCGGCGTGCAACTGGCCGAGCAGATCGAACATGGCGCCCTGGGAGTACGGGTCCAGGCCTGCCGCGGGCTCGTCGAGCAGCAGCAGACGTGGGGTCGCGAGCAGGGCCCGGCCGATCTCGATGCGGCGCTTGCCGGAGAACGACAGGGTGCCCGCGCGCTGGTACCAGTACTGCTCGATGTTCAGCAGCCGCGCGACCGCCCGGGCAGCGTCCTCGGCCTCGGCCGCGGAGTCCCACGCCTTGCGCACACCGGCCAGGTACAGCAACGGCGAGGCGTTGATCCGGTGGTGCGCACCGAGCAGCAGGTTGTCCGCGATCGACAGGTCGTCGATGACCCGGGTCGACTGGAACACCCGCGACATCCCGTTGGACGCGCGACGCCAGGCAGCCTGCCGGGACACGTCGGTGCCGAACATGTGGACCGTGCCGGAGTCCGGCGGGCGCACGCCACTGATGACGTCGAACAGCGTGCTCTTACCCGCACCGTTCGGTCCGATCAGGCCGACGAACCCTCCCGTGGGAACGTCGAGGGAGACCCCGTCGAGGATCGTGAGGCCGTCGAGTTGGACCCGGACGTCGCGCACCTCGAGCGCCGGACGTTCGCTGACAGGGGTGGCGCCGAGCCAGTTCCCCACGGTGGCCCGCACGTCGGCCGCCGTGGCCTTCTCCGCGGCCGCGGCCTTGGCCAGATGCGCCCGGTCGCTGTCGCCGAACAGCTTCACCCGTGCGTCGGCCCATGCGCCGCCGAGCCCGCGGGAGCCGACGAGCGCCCCGCCGACCAGACCGACGCCGGAGAGCAGGAACGCGTTGATCCGGAAGCTCTCCACCGCTACCGGGAGCACGTGGTAAAAACCGGCGACCGCGATGACCCAGGCGATCGAGTCCCGCCCGGCGAGCACCGGGATCGCGAGCATCACCAGCGAGGTCGGCGCGAGGTACTGCACGAACACCGGCGGGTTGATGTAGAGCCAGCAGCCCAGGACGCCACCCATGCCGGCCAGAGCCCCGGACACCCCGAAGGCCGCCATGCGGTAGCGCAGCGGATCGATGCCGACGGCAGCAGCGGCCTGCCGGTCCGCTCCGACGAGCATGAACGCGCGACCCGTCGGGCTGTGCCGCAACCTCACCACGAGCAGCACGATCAGGGCCAACCACGCCAACAGGAAGAAGTAGAACCGGGTGTCGTCGCGCCACCCGATGTCGAAGAACCAGGGCCGTGGGTTGGTGATCGACTGACCGAGTTCGGTTCCGCCGGAGACGCCACCGGACAGCTTCCCCTGGGTGAAGACGGCCTTCTCCAGGGTGATCTGGACGCCCAGGGTGATGACGACCAGATAGATGCCGGGCAGGCGCACGCTCGCCGCGGCGACGATGATCATCAGCGCGGTGACGGCCCCGACGGCCAGAATCATCGCGGGTACCCAGGGGATGCCCTTGCCGAGGTTGTCCGGCCGGTTGAGGAAACCGAAGAAGTACAGGGCAGTCCCGAAGAGCGCGGCGCTGGCCAGCGAGAGCTCGCGGGCCCACCCCTGCAGCACGAGCAGGCCGAGACCGGCCACAGCCAGCGGGATCCCCGCGGAGGCGGTGAAGATCCAGTAGTCCGGGGCCGCGAAGACCCACACCAGCAGGAACAACGCGAGACTGATCGGTCCGAAGGACGAGCAGGTCGCCCGAACCGGGCGGGTGCGCGGGGAAACCAAGACCTTGCTCATGCGGTTCTCCCTGACGACTGATGGGTCGTCACTCGCCCGGCGTCGATGACCAGGATGCGGTCGCTCGCGTCCTCGCGGACCTGCTGGAACTGCTCGGCGATGAGGATCGCGACGCCGGTGGCGGCGATCTCGGCCAGGGCTTCGTAGACGCGGTCGACGATGACCGGGGCGAGACCCTGCGAGGGCTCCTCCACCAGGAGCAGCCGGGGCGCGGCCATCAACGCGCGGCCGATGGCGAGCATCTGCTGTTCACCGCCGGACAGCGTCCCGGCCCGTTGCTCCAGGCGCCCGGACAGTTCCGGGAACAGCGTCAGTACCTGTGCCAGACCGGTGCGCTCGGCGGCCCGGGGACGCGAGGCCGCTCCGACCAGGAGGTTGCCCTCCACGCTCATGTTCGCGAACACCCGCCGGCCTTCCGGACTGAACGCGACCCCGGCCTCGATGCGTCGGTGGGCCGGCCACGGGGTGACCACGTGCCCGGCGAGCAGCATCTCCCCGGAGATCACCGGCAGGGTGCCGATCAGCGTCTTCAGCAGCGTTGACTTGCCGGTGCCGTTGAGGCCGAGGAGCGAGACGATCTCCCCGCCGTCCAGGGTGATGTCGACGTCGCGCAGCACCACGTAGGAGCCGTAGCCGACGGACAGGCTGCGGATATCCAGGATCGCGGTCACAGGCTCTGCCGATCGAGGAGATAGAACTGCCGCGGTCTGGCCTTGGCCACCGCCAGGATCATCGCCAGCAGGATCACCGACAGGATCAGTTCCTGGCGCCCGATCGAGTACGCGCCGGTGTCACTTCCGACGATCCCGACGACCAGGGCGCTCTGCACGACGCCGAGCACCAGGGCCGCGCCCAACGCGAGCGGCAGACTCATCAGCCCGCCGACGATCGCCACGGTCAGTCCGCGCAGCAGGAAGGTGATCAGGTTGATCGGATCAGGGCCGGACTGGGCGGCGATCAGTACGCCGGCCATCGCGGCGATCGCGCCCGCGCCGGTGTGGACGCCGGTGCCGAGTTTCGCGACCGGCACCCCGCACCACGCGCTGGCCTCGAGGTCGTCGGAGATCGCCTTGAGGTGGCGGCCGGTGCGGGACTTGGCCAGGAACAGCGCCAGGAGCACGCACAGACCGACGGCGATCGCGAGAGTCGTCGCCCGCAGGGTCGTCAGGACGACACCGAAGATGGTGACGCCCCCGGTGCCGAAGGGACTGGGCGGAATGGACTCCGGTGGTACGTTGAGCGTGGTCGAGAAGAACCCGATCGCGAGCATCATGGCGCCGAGCGAGGCTACGGTCAGCGTCATCTTCGGCAACGCCGCGATTTTGGGCAGCGTGACCGCCATGCCGTAGCCGGCACCGAGGGCGGCGCCCATCGCGATGACGAGAACGAAGCCCACGAACGGCGGCAGGGTCGGCCGGTAGCCGGGCAGCCACTCGACGTCGAAGACCAGCCACCAGTACAGAAGCGCGGCCGAGGACGCGATCCCGCCGTGCACGAACGCGATCGTGCGACTGACCCGGTAGGACAGCACCAGGGCGATCGGGAGCAGCGCGTACAGGCCGGCCTCGGCAATGCCGATCACCAGTACCTGCTTCCACAGCGAGGTGTCGAAGTTCACCGGCGACCGACTCCCATCGAGAGGAACTTTCTGGTGGTGCGGATTCCACGCTTACCGCCGCTGGGACGACG
Source organism: uncultured Actinomycetota bacterium (assembly GCA_963703165.1). GTDB lineage: Bacteria > Actinomycetota > Actinomycetes > Sporichthyales > Sporichthyaceae > JBQTKD01. The sequence goes on along the minus strand of OY969798.1, from coordinate 2,614,283 downwards.
CTGCAGGAGCTTGGTCGCGTTCTCGCGCAGCAGCGGCGGGAGCGAGCGCGGCAGCAGCAGCGCGCGGGCCCGGTCCGCGCGTGAGGCGGCGGCCGAGAGTTCCTTCTTCACCCGCAGCACTGCGGTGCGCAGCGGGGCAGGATCGAGCTTGCCCTCGCTCGACCGGGCGTAGCGGATTTGCTCGACGGTGCGCAGGACCACGTCGAGTTCCGCGACCGCGGCCGGTGTCAGGTGCGCCGTCTCGGTCAGTTCCTGGCCGACCTGACGCGGCGTGCGTGTGCGCGGCCACGCGTACCCGAGATCGATGGCGACGTCGCGCAGTTCCAGCCACGCGGTCCGCGCGACGGGGACGCCACCGGCGGCGACGGCCCAACGGTGCCGGGTGATCGCGATACGCAGCAGCTTCGGTCCGGCCAGCAGGAGCAGCACGAGCAGGGTCCAGGTCATCACGACCAGCGGGACGTTGCGCTCGGTGTCGTTGGGCACCTCACGCTTCGGGCACGCGGCGGGGTCGACCGCGCACGGGTCTTCGGGCTCGCTCTGCGACTGCTGCGGCTGAGGTTGCGGCTTGGGCGGCGGGGGCGGGCTCTGGTTCTTGTCCTTGTCGTCCGGCTTCGGGGGTGCAGCGCCGGCATTCGGGGCGAGCCAGTGCAGCGGCTTGGGGACACCAGGCGCTTTGTCCGGGGTGGGCTCGAAGCGGGTCCAGCCCGCCTCGGGGAGGAAGAGTTCCGGCCAGGCGTGCGCGTCGTGGGCACCGATCACGCGGATGCCGTCGGTGATGCCCTCACCCGCGGTGAAACCGACGGACAGCCGGGCCGGGATGCCGAGCGTGCGGGCCATGACGGCCATGGTCGCGGCGGTCTGTTCGGCGTAGCCGCGCTTGGTGGCCAGGAATGCCGTGATCGCCTGGGTGCCACTGCCGACCGGACGCAGGTCGTAGGTGGTGTTCTTCGCGTTGGCGAAGTAGTCCTGTAGCTTGCGACCCATCTCGATCGGGTTCTTCGCGCCCTTGGTGATGCGCTTGGCCTCGGCCGCGATGGCCGGGGGCAGGTTCGGCAGCTTCAGGTACTGCGCCAGCGCCGGATCCTCGGGGATCGGCCCCGTCAGCGCCTTCGCGTCAGGGTCGCGGTCCAGGCCGGCGACCGTCCAGGTCTTGGAGTTGAACTGGCCGCGGCCGGAGAAGCTGAGCACGTCGCCGTACAGCGGGGCGAGGCGCCAGTTGCCCTCGATGTCGATGCGGTTGGCCGGGCGCGGCATCGGCACGTAGTCGGCCTCGAACTCCGGCCGGGCGGCGAGTTCGGTCTGCACCGGTGAGGTCGGCACGGCCAGGCCGAGACCGACGGAGTCGGGGATGAGCCCGTCGAACTTGCGCACGTCGCGGTCGCCGGACTTCCACTGCTTGCCGTCGAAGAGCTCGAGGACGACCGAGTGCAGGTACTGCTCCTCGGGCCAGTAGGAGTCGGTCTTCTGGGTGAACAGCGGGTCGTCGACGGGGCGCACCAGGAAGTTGCGCATGGCGACGAGCGGGTCCTGGACCTTGATCGGTTCCTGGATGTGCAGGCCGATGCCGGAGTTGTTGAACAGCCCGCCGATCTGCGGCAGCACCCCGGGGATGAGGAAGGACAGCACCAGGACGGCGCCGCCGACCCGCAGGGACCGGCGACGGCCCGAGGCGGGATCGACGATCGTGTGGTCGCCCCATTGGCGGACCCGGTCGGCGTTGCCGTCGAAGAGCAGCAACAGGTAACCGAAAGCCGGCAGCAGGAACCAGACCCCGCGCCAGCCGTTGGGCAGCGTCGCGGCCGGGACGGCGGACAGGCCGATGAGCACGAGGCCCGCGAAGTCCGGGCGGCGGTAGGAGACGGCGAGGGCGTCGATCGCAATGGCTGTCACGGCGACAGCGATCAACATGATCGTGCTGACGCCCAGCGTCGGCGGGTCGGGCGGGACGATGCGGGTCAGTTGCCCGATGCCGGCGTCCCACTGATCGGCGAGGTCCTCGACGGATCCGGGGCCGGGCAGGAAACCGAGGGTGGCGTCGGTGGACGCCTGCATCGCGATCACGACGCACAGCGCGACGAAGGTCTGCGCCGCGATGGTCACCGGATGCGGCAGGCGCAGCCGGCGGCCAAGGACGCCGAGGGTCACGACGATCGCCACGATCGCGAAGGACTTGGGCAGCCAGGCGCCCATGCGGACAACGGCGATGAGGGCGCCGACGCTGAGGCAACTCGCGATCAGGGAGATCAGCAGGCGCCGCAGGTCCAGGGGGATGACCGGCGCCTGTTCGCGCAGCGGAGCGGCGGGTCGGGTGTCGAGGAGGGTGCTCATGCGGCGCCCCGGGGCGAGCTCTCGGGGTCGGCGCCCGCGTGCGACTTGGCCCGGGAGCCGGCCGTCGCCTCACCCCAGATGTCGGCGACGTCGTCCCCGGCATGGGCGACCACGGCGGACCATTGCCGGGCACGCAACATCGCCGCGCGTTCGTCCGCGGAGCCCGACCCGCGGCGACCCTTCTTGCCCCACGACGCGGTGTCGAGCACGATCGCGACAGCGGTGCTGCCGGGGCGACGGCGCGTGGCCAGGTCCTCGACGTCGGCGGCCGACACGTCGCCGAGTACCGCGATCAGCACGGAATCCGAGGCGCGGCCGGGCAGGCGTCCCGGTTCGACGAGGCGTTTGCCCTGGGACGTCTCGACCTTGGCGAGGCCGTCGAGGAACATGCCCTCGGCCGACGGCCCCGGTGCCAGGAGCTCGGGGAAAAGCCCGCCGAGCCCGGCGCCCAGTTCGTTGGCCAGCCGCAGCGAGAACCGCCGGTCGAACAGGTGCACGCCGATGGAGGCGACCGCGGTGATCGCCCACTCGAGGGAGTTGTCGACACCCTCGCCGCCGTGGGCCCCGGCGCGGGTGTCGAGCAGGATCATGGCGCGGCTCTGCGGAGGATGTTCTTCCTGGCGCACCATCAGTTCCCCGCGTCGGGCGGTGACGCGCCAGTTGACCCGGCGCAGCGAGTCGCCGCGGTGGTACTCACGGACCATCAGGTCGTCGGCGCTCGCCTGCGGCAACGCGTTGCTGCGGGTGTCGGCCGGGGCGGTCGAGTCGGGCCAGCGGCGCAGGGCCGGCAGAGCATGGACCTGCGGGACGACGACGATCTTGTCGCTGCCCGAGACCGAACGGTCCACGGAGCACATGCCGAAGGAATCGGTGAGGTGCAGCGTCAGCGGGCCGACGTCGTGGTGGCCTCGAACGACGCCCTGCACCCGGTACTGCGACTCACTCACGGCCGCGGGCGCGAGGCCCGAGACGACGAACTTGCTCTGCCCACCGAGCCCCAGCGGGAGGGAGTCACCGGCGAGCAGCAGGCCGCAGCCGGTGACGCTGTTGTTCTCGACCGCGACGTGGACGACCGCTTCCTCGCCCACCGCGATGCGCGGGGGCACGATGCGGCGCGACGCGCGCAACTGGTGGCGGGTACGGCGCACCAGGACGAGGCACACCAGCGGCAGGAAGATCAGCAGCACCGCGACGCGGACCAGGATGATCTGGCCGATCGAGAACCCCACGGCGGCGGCGACGACGCCCGCGACGACAGAGAGCTTGCCGCGCCACGTCAGTTCGTCGAACCATCGCACCAGAGCGGCGCGGGTCACCGCATCTCCGGCAGCGGGACCTTGCGCAGGATGTCCGCGAGGACGCTCGCGGCGCCGCGGTGCGCGACCTGCGACTCCGACGTCAACATCAGGCGGTGCGCGAGGACCGATTCGGCGAGCTCCTGGATGTCGTCCGGCAGCACGTACTCGCGCCCGGCCATCGCGGCGGCGGCCCGCCCGGCGCGGATCAGGTGCAGGGTGGCGCGCGGAGAGGCGCCAAGCTGCAGGTCGGGGTGCTGCCGGGTCGCGGTGATGATGTCGACGACGTACTGCACGACCTCGTCGGACACGTGGATCTCGCGCACGGCGTGAATCGCGCGGAGGATCGTCGGGGCGTCGGTGACGGCCTGCAACGAGTCCAGCGGCGAGACCTTGCCGTGTCCGCGGACCATGGCGATCTCGGTGGCCGGGTCCGGGTAGCCCATGGACAGGCGGACCATGAAACGGTCGCGCTGCGCCTCCGGGAGGGCGTAGGTGCCCTCCATCTCCACCGGGTTCTGGGTGGCGACGACGATGAACGGGCCGGGGAGCTCGTAGGTCGTGCCGTCGACGGTGACCTGGGCTTCCTCCATCGCCTCGAGCAGCGCGGACTGCGTCTTGGGCGAGGCTCGGTTGATCTCGTCGCCGATGACGACGTTGGCGAACACCGCGCCGGGCTGGAACTCGAACTCGCGGCGATCCATGTTCCAGATGCTCACGCCGGTGATGTCGGAGGGCAGCAGGTCCGGCGTGAACTGCACGCGGCGCACGGAACAGTCGATCGAGCGCGCGAGCGACTTGGACAGCAGTGTCTTGCCGACGCCGGGGATGTCCTCGATCAGGAGGTGACCCTCGGCCAGCAGTGTGATGACGGCCAGGCGCACGGAGGCGGGCTTACCGACGACCACCGACTCGACCGAGGCCCGGATGCGCCCGAGGACGTCGGCGAGCTCGCTCATCGAGAGGGGATTGACGGTGTCGTCGTGGATCGTTGCCACGGCTGTCCTTAAGAAGAGTGCCGGCGGGGTGCGAGCGGTCGGGGACGAAGACAGACGCGCAACTAGTACACAGTGCAGTAGACGCTCACTGTATTTCACAGAGATGGGTCGGCGCATCGGCCGGACGAAGTAGGCCCGTTACCTCTCGCGAGGTATGCCGGCCCCCCTGCACGGGCGCATAGGCTCGCGCGCACCGTGAAAGTCCGTGGCGCAGTCCTGCTCGAGACCGTCGTGCCCCTGACGGGCGGGGTGGTCGTGTTCGGCGCGGGTCTGTACCACCGGAACGCGACGCCGGCGACACTCGGGTTGATCCTGTCGGGCGCCGCGTGCCTGGCGCTGGCGCTCCGACGGGTCCGACCGGTGGAGACCGTCGCCCTCACGGCTGCGTTGGCGTTACCCGTGGTCGCCGTCGACGAGGTCCTGGGTCCCTACGCGCTACTGCTCCTCGCCGGAGCGTTGTTCTCGCTCGCGCTGTCGGGCCCGCTCACCCGGCGGATCGTCGGCGGCCTCGGCTGCGTCGGCGTGATCGTCGCGGGAGAGTTCGTGAACTCGGACCAGCCCGGCCGGCTCGCCACCGCCCAACACGTGGGCATGATGCTCGGGTCGATCCTGGCCGTGGAGGCGCTGCGCACCCGCCGCGACTACCGGTCCCTGCTCGGCGAGCGACGGGCGCTGCTGAACACGACGCGCGAGCAGGAGACGCAGCAACGCCTGCAGGAGGAGCGGCTGCGCATCGCGCGCGATCTGCACGACGTCGTCGCCCACACGCTGACGACGATCAACGTCCAGGCCTCCGTGGCGGTGCACCTCCTCGACAGCCGACCCGAGCAGGCCCGGCACGCGCTCGCTGTCATCGAGGAGGCCAGCCGCGACGGGATCGACGAACTGCGCGCCATCCTCGGCGTCCTGCGCCATTCCGAAGTCGGCGCGTCGATGGCACCGACGCCCGGGATCGACGAGGTGAGCGACCTCGTCGACCTCGCCCGCGACGCCGGCCTGCGAGCGCAGTTCGACGTTTCCGGTGAACGCCCGCGCCGCCTCTCCGAAGCCGTCTCGCACGCGGCGTACCGCATCGTGCAGGAATCGCTGACCAACGCCGCCCGGCACAGCAGCGCCGCCAACGTCTACGTCCGTGTCGCCTTCGCCCGTGAGCACCTGCAACTCACGGTGGTCAACGCGAGCCAAGCCCCCGAGAACGGTACGCGGCCGCCCGTGACCGACAGCTCCGGTGCCATCGCGTTCAACGGCGTCTCGTCGAGGGTCGGCATCGTGGGAATGACCGAGCGCGCCGAGGCCGTCGGCGGGACCCTCACGGCCCGTCAGTCCGCCTACAGCTTCCTGGTCTCGGCGACCCTCCCCTACCGGACGGGACCCGCCCAGTGATCAGCGTGCTGATCGTCGACGACCAACCGGCCGTCCGCCAAGGCTTCGCGGCGTTGATCGACGCGCAGGAGAACATGCACCTCGCCGGTGAGGCAGCCAACGGCCGCGAGGCCGTCGAGATGGCGACGAAGCTACAACCGAGCGTGGTGCTGATGGACGTGCGGATGCCGGTGCTCGACGGCGTGGCCGCGACCGCGTTGATCTGCGCCGACCCCGCGCTGGCGGCCACCCGCGTGCTGATGCTCACCACGTTCGACCTCGACGAGTACGTCCACGACGCGCTCCGCGCCGGCGCGAGCGGCTTCCTGCTCAAGGACACCCGACCGCGGGATCTGCTCCATGCGATCGAGGTGGTCGCCGCCGGGCAGGCGATGCTCGCTCCGACCGCCACCCTGCGGCTGATCCAGGAGTTCACCGCACGCCGCCCGCAGCCCGCGCGTCCGAGCCTGCTCGATGACCTCACCGATCGGGAGCGCGAAGTCCTGGTCCTGGTCGCCCGCGGCCGGAGCAACGACGAGATCGCCCGCGACCTGGTGATCAGCCCGCTCACGGCGAAGACGCACGTGCGCAACGTGCTCTCCAAACTCGCCTGCCGCGACCGCGCGGCCCTGACCGCCCTGGCCTACGAGAGCGGCCTGATCGCGCCCGGCCAGAACTGACGCTCCGCCCTCCTCGGGTGCGCTTCACTCGTCGCAGTGCTGCCTCACTCGCTGGGCGCGGCCTCCCCTGGCGAGTCCAGCGGCACCCTGACGAGTGAAGCGCGCCGAAATCAGCCGAACCGGAGTCGGACGCCGATCCTGCGGTCGCCAACCTCGGCTCCAGCGGTCCGGCGCTCGGGGTCTGAGCCGGCCTCAGTCGGGGAGCTTCGGCATCTCGTAGCCGGTGTGCCGACCGACCAGCACCCCGCGCGTCAGGGCTCGGGTGCCGAACTTGCGGGCGACGGCGTCGCGGGCGAGGTCCAGGGCAACGGGGTCGGTGGCACCGATCAGCGGCAGGGCCATCTGGACGACGTCGTCGTCGCTGAGGTCGGCGACAGACAGGCCGACCATCGTCAGCCCGCCGCGTCCGGTGACCACCGGCCAGGCGGATCTGAGCAGGGACCGGGCGACGCCCAGCAGCGTCTCGGTGCGCGCTGTGGGTTCGGGGAGCGTGTGCGAGCGGGTGGCCCGGGTGTAGTCGGCGAAGCGCATCCGCACGACGACCGTCCGGCCGATTCGCTCGGCCTCGCGCATGCGGCGGGCGACCCGGTCGACGATCGCGACGAGGATCGCGTCGACGTCCTCGGCGCGGTGCGTGCGTAGGCCCGAGGCGGACTGCGAGCCGATGGACCGGCGTCGGCGGCCCACCTGCACCGGGCGCGGATCGAGGTTGCGGGACAGGCAGAACAGTTGGCGCCCGGCCGCCTTGCCGACCATCGCGGCGAGGTCCTCGGTCGTGAGGCACGTGGTGTCGGCGACCGTGAAAATGCCACGCTCGGCGAGCTTCGCGCACGTCTTCGGGCCGACACCCCAGAGCATCGAGACCGGCAGTGGGTGCAGGAAGGTCAGCTCGTTCTCCGGCGGGACGAGCAGCAGGCCGTCGGGCTTGGCAACCCGGCTGGCGACCTTGGCGAGGAACTTCGTCCGCGCAATGCCGACGGTGATCGGCAGACCCACCTCGGCGAGCACCCTGGCTCGAAGCCGCGAGCCGATCTGCGCGGGGGTGCCGGATAGGCGCCGCAGCCCGCGAACGTCGAGGAAGGCCTCGTCGATCGAGATGCCCTCGACCATCGGCGTCACGTCGTGGAACACGTCGAAGACATCCCGGCTGGCCTTGGTGTACGCCTCGAACCGTGGTGGCACGATCAGCGCCTGCGGGCACAACCGCAGCGCCGCGGTGCACCCCATCGCCGTGCGCACCCCGCACCGCTTGGCCTCGTAGCTGGCCGCCAGCACGATCCCGCCGCCCACGATGATCGGCCGCCCCCGCAGCGTCGGATCGTCCCGCTGCTCGACCGAGGCGTAGAACGCGTCCAAGTCAGCGTGGATTATCCCCGCCGACGATGGATCGCTCGTCTTCGACTCGAACACATATTCGAGCCTAGCTGTCTTCGGCCCCTACCGATAGGCGCGCTTCACTCGTCACAGTGCTGCTTCGCTCGCCGTATGCAGGCTCCTACAACGAGTGGAGCGGCACCCCAGCGAGTGAAGCGCGTCCCCCCGGGTGGCGGAGCGGAGGGCTCAGGGCCCGTACTCGTCGTGGCGGCGTATCCAGCCGACGCCTTCGCCGGTGAGGTCGGGTTGGCCGTCCCAGCCCTCGGCGCGGCCGGAGGGGGTGAGGTCGAGCCAGTTGTAGACGCCGAGCAGCAGGTCCACGCCGCGGGCGTAGGTGGAGTAGGTGTGCAGGATGTCGGAGCCGTCGCGGCGGAACACCGAGATGCCGCCGACCTCGTCGGTCTCGGTGATCGAGCCGAGGCCGGACTGCTTCAGGGCCTCCGGGTCGCGGTAGTTGAAGCCGTTGGCCGGGTCGAGGTGGAAGTCGGCGTTGAACGTCGTCCCGGCCGAGGAGTACCAGGGGAAGGTCCAGCCCATGCGTTCCCGGTAGGCGGCGAGCTTCGGGTACGGCGCTCGGGAGACGGCCACCAACGTGGTGTCGCGCGCGTGCAGGTGTGCGGGGTCGCCGATCGAGTCGGCCATCATCGAGCAGCCCGGACAGGCGCCGTCCCACTCGGGCGCGAACATCAGGTGGGCGACGATCAGTTGCGAGCGGCCGTCGAACAGGTCAGCGAGACTCGCGGGGCCGCCCGGGCCGCCGAACGTGTAGTCACGGTCGAGGACCTCAGCGGGCAGCGCGCGACGCATCCGGTTGAGCACGTCGCGCGCGCGGGTGAGGTCCTTCTCCCACTCGAGCAGTTCCAGGCGCGCAGCCAGCCACTGCTCGGAGGAGACGACCCGAGGCAGGTCAACGCTGGTCATGATCAGTCCGGAGGTTGGGCGGGGAGCCCGAACAGGGGCCACAGCCGCTCCACGTCGAGGAAGTAGTTCAGGCCGATGATGGCGCCGTCGCGGACCTCGAGAACGTTGATCGACCACGGGAAGAACGTGCCGTCCCCGCGCGGCCGCCATTGCGCGAACGCAGGCATGGCGTTGGCGGGAACCGGCATGATCCGCGAACCCTGGCACTCCTTGCCCTTGCCGAGCATCCACTTGCCGACCTCGTCGGGACCGCGCAGCCACAACGGCAGCGGCGGCATCGACATGGTCGCGTCGGTGTGGAGCAGGCTGACGAGGGTCTTGATGTCGTAGGCGACGAACGCGTTGACGTACTGCTCGAGCAGGGCGCGCTGGTCGGCGTCGGTCGGCTCGAGGTTCTCCCCGTCGCCGGAGCGGGCGTCGAGTGTGGCCCGGGCGCGTTGCAACGCGGAGTTCACCGACGCGACGGACGTGCCGAGCAGCTCACCGACCTCGGCCGCGGACCAGCGCAGCACCTCACGCAGGACCAGCACCGCCCGCTGGCGCGGGGGCAGCAACTGCAGCGCAGCCACGAAGGCCAGCCGGACGGACTCCCGGGCCAGGGCGACGTCGGCCGGGTCGCCCGAACCGGGCAGGATCCGCCCTTCGGCGGCCGGTTCCACCCAGATGGACTCCGTCAGCGGGGGCGCGAGGGGGGCCGCGGCGTACGAGCAGGGCCCGAGGTCCATGGGCCGGGCGCGACGCTGGCGCGAGCCGAGCATGTCGAAGCAGACGTTGGTCGCGATCTTGTAGAGCCACGACTTCACCGCGGCACGGCCCTCGTAGCCGTCCTGGGCCTTCCAGGCGCGCAGCATCGTCTCCTGCACGGCGTCCTCGGCCTCCGAGCTGGAGGCGAGCATGCGGTAGCAGTAGCCGGTGAGTGCGACGCGGTGCTCGGCGAACTCGGCCGCCAGATCGGGCTGGACGGCGTCCAGAGCAACGGTCATGGGCTGGGCCCCCTTGCTTCGACGGGCGTGCTGACGACTAATCAGATGTCGTGCTCGTCGTTCGTGCCTCCCACGGTACGCCGCCCGCCTTCGGGTGGTCTCACCTGTTTTGACGGAGCCCGCGCTCAGAACTCATCGGTCCCCGCCTAGATTCGCTGGGGACAGTCCCATCCGCGACCCCCCGAAGGACGGACCCATGTCGGTCACCGTGACCGTGCTCTTCCCCACCAAGGCTGAAGAGACGGACAACTTCCACAACGCCCTCGTCTCCGTGCTGCCCGACACCCGGGCGTACGACGGCTGCATCAGCGTCAGCACCCACCGCGACCTGGACGACCCCACCCAGATCTACCTGATCGAGGTCTGGGAGACCCGCGAGCACCAGCAGAAGTACCTCGCGTGGCGGGTCGAGACCGGCCTGATGGAGGCCATCGGCCCGATGATGGCCGGCGCCCCGGTGATCAAGGCGTACGCCAACACCGGCGGCTGACCTTCCGGTCGTCCCGACGCCCCCCGGGGGGCGTCGGGACGGCTCTGGTCGACCCCCAGCGGCGTGGGGCAGGATGAAGCAACGCACCGCCTACACCGACGACGCTGGAGGCGAAAGTTTTGAACGACACGCCCAAGTCCGTCCCGCTGGACTACGACGCCGTGATCATCGGCGCCGGTTTCTCCGGGCTGTACATGCTCCACCACCTCCGCAACGAGCTCGGCCTGAAGGTCCAGGTGTACGAGGCCGGCGGCGGGGTGGGCGGCACCTGGTACTGGAACCGCTATCCCGGGGCGCGCTGCGACTCCGAGAGTTGGATCTACTGTTACGGCTTCGACCAGGAGCTGTACAAGGACTGGACGTTCAGCGAGCGGTACCCGACCCAGCCGGAGATCCTCCGCTACCTCGAGCACGTGGCCGAACGGTATGACCTGAACAAGGACATCCAGTTCGACACCCGGATCCCCGCCGCGACCTTCGACGAGGCCAGCGGCACCTGGTTCGTGGAGATGCCCGACGGGCACGAGGTGCAGACCCGTTTCCTGATCGGCGCGGTCGGCTCCCTGTCCGCGTGGAACAACCCGCCGTTCGCCGGCGTGGGCAGCTTCGGCGGCGACGAGTACCACACCGGCCGCTGGCCGCACGAACCCGTCGACTTCACCGACAAGCGCGTCGCCGTGATCGGCACCGGCGCCAGCGCCGTGCAGGCGATCCCGGTGATCGCCAAGCAGGCAACCGAACTGACGGTGTTTCAGCGCACCGCCGGCTGGGTGATCCCGGCCCGGCACGCGCCGCTGGACCCGGAGTTCATCGAGGCCCGCAAGGCCGAGGGCCCGGAGTTGCGCGACCGGATCCGGAACTCCGCGTTCGGCATGGACTACGAGTTCTGCCCGAAGAACATCCTCGACTCCTCCCCGGAGGAGATCCGCGCGGAGCTCGACAAGCGTTGGGACGCCGGCGGGTTCGCGCTCTGGCTGGGCGCCTACGTCGACACGTTCTTCTCCGCCGAGGCGAACAAGATCATGTACGACTACATGGCCGAGCGGCTTCGCGAACGAGTGCCCGACCCGGAGCTGGCCGACAAGCTGCTGCCCAAAGGCTATCCGTTCGGGGTCAAGCGGATCCCGCTGGACTCCGGATACCTGGAGACCATGCAGGAACCGCACGTGAACCTTGTCCTGATCGCCGACAACCCGGTCGCGGAGATCACCACCAAGGGCGTCAAGCTCGCCGACGGCAGCGAGTACGAGGTCGACGCGATCGTCTATGCCACCGGCTTCGACGCCATCACCGGTCCGATGAAGAACATCGACGTCCGGGGTCGCGGCGGGATCGCGTTGCGCGATCACTGGGCCGACGGCCCGCACACCTACCTCGGGCTGACCAGTGTCGGGTTCCCGAACCTGTTCATGATGACCGGCCCGCAGAGCCCCGGCGTCATCTCGAACATGCCGGTCTCCGTCGAGCAGCACGTCGAACTTATCGGCCGGATCATCGGCGACATGAACGCCCGCGGGGCAACCACCATCGAGCCCACGCAGGCCGCCGAGACCGCCTGGAACGAGCACTGCGCGGAACTCGTCGCTCCGACGCTGTTCATGGAGGCCGACACCTGGTATGTCGGCGCCAACATCCCCGGCAAGCCCCGGGTCTTCATGGCCTACCTGGGTTTCGTCAACGGGTACCGGGAGCGCTGCGACGAGGTCGTCGCCAAGGACTACGAGGGCTTCGTCTTCGACGGCGCCAAGGAAGGTGCGAGCGCATGAGCTACGAAAATGCCTTCTACTCCCCCGAGTTCCACGGCGATTACGAGATCGCGAGCATCGGCGCCCTGGACACCGCGGACGGCGGGACCATCCCGGACTGCCAGTTGGCGTACACGACCTGGGGCGAACTGAACGCCGCCAAGGACAACGCCATCCTCGTGACCACCTGGTACTCCGGCACGCACGTGCCCTGGCGCGACGTCTACATCGGGCCCGAGCACGCGTTGAACCCGGAGAAGTACTTCATCATCGCGATCAACCAGATCGGCAACGGTCTGTCGGTCTCCCCGCACAACGCGACCGGCGCGAACGCCTCGATCTCGATGTCGAAGTTCCCGCGCCTGTCCATCGGGGACGACGTCGTCGCGCAGGAACGCCTGCTGCGCGAGAAGTTCGGCATCGAGTCCCTGGCCCTGGTCATCGGCGGCTCGATGGGTGCGCAGCAGACCTACGAGTGGGCCGTGCGCTTCCCGGAGAAGGTGCGCCGCGCCGCCCCGATCGCCGGGACCGCGCAGATGACCCCGCACTGCCAGATCTTCAACGACCTGATCGCGAACGCGATGCTCACCGACCCGGCCTTCAGCGGCGGGGAGTACAAGTCCAACAACGAGACGTCCGCGGCAGTCCGCAATCAGGCCTTGGTCTGGGCGGTCATGGGCTTCTCCCCCGGGTTCCTCAAGCACGAGGTCTACAAGGCGGCCGGCCTGAACAACAAGGAGGAGTTCGTCGGGTTCCTCGAGGGCTATTTCACCCCGCTGGACGTGAACTCTTTGTTGGTGCAGGCAGCCAAGTGGCGCTTCGGCAACGTCGCCGCGCACGCGGGCGGCGACCTCGCGGCGGCCCTGAGCCGAATCACCGCCAAAACCTTCGTCCTGCCGATCGACCACGACATGTTCTTCCCCGTCGCGGACTGCGCAGCCGAGCAGGAACTGATCAAGGGCAGCGAACTGCGGGTGATCGAGGACATCGTCGGGCACTTCGGCCTACTCGGCCTGAACCCCGCCTTCATCACGCAGGTCGACGGGCACCTCAACGACCTGCTGGCGCTGCCTGCCTGAGCGTGGCGACGGCGAAATGTCCAGCCGAACGGATGGTTTCAAATCTCGATGTACCCGAGAGTAGTTTGGTCGGGGTGCCGCCGGGAATTCCCTCTCCATGGCATTCCTCTTGTGGATTCTCGCAGTGATCCTGGTCGTCTTCGGCGTCGTCAATCTGCTGCAGGGCGCGGTGCTGTTCGGGCTGCTCCTGGTGATCGTCGGCCTCCTGATCGGACCGGGCGGTGTCTCCATCTTCAACACCAGAAGCAGAAGCCGCGTCTGAGCCACTCGCTCCGACTGGACCTGCATGACGTCGAAAGCCCCCGTCACTACGACGGGGGCTTTCGCGTTAGGGTCCCCTTCCATGTCATATGTCGCGATCAACGTCCTGTCCATCGCCGAGGGAATGGGCCCGATGCTCGAGGAGCGCTTCGCCAAGCGCGCGGGCACCATCGAGGAGTCCCCCGGCTTCGAGGGCTTCCAACTCATGCGCCCCGAGACCGGGACCGACAAGTACTTCGTGCTCAGCAAGTGGGCCACGAAGGCGGACTTCGAGGTCTGGCGCGACGGCCCCGGCCGCGTCGCCCACCAGCAGGAGCGTGAGCGGGCCGAGGCCCGCGCCGCCGCCGAGGGCGGGGACCACGGTCACGGCCACGGCCCGGGCGAGGACCACGGCCACGGCCACGGCGGCCAGCAGCAGGCCGCCATGAGCGCCGAACTCTGGGCCTTCGACGTCGTCCTCGACGTCGCACCCAAGCGCTAGTTCGGCGTCTCGTCCACCCGGGACAGATAGACGCCGCCGAACAGGTGGCCGAGGCTCAAGCGGTGACGGAGACGTCCGAGCCCGCCAGCAGGACCCTGGCGACGCCTGCCGGGTCGTCCCACATCGGCATGTGGCCCCAGCCGCGTTGGGACGGGAGCCACTGGGTGTGGGCGGGGAGTTCCTCGCGGACCCGGCAGCCCGGTCCGAGGATGACGTCGCGGCTGCCGAAGGCGATGGTGACCGGCACGTCGATGGCCATGCCGCCGGTGAAGCGCTGGCCCTTCACCGAGGCCATGGCGACGTCGAAGCCGGGTGCGCTGATCAGGGCGTCGATGTCGGCGAGCATGACCGCGCGCGGGGTGCGCCACGGGCGGCCCAGCAGGTTCGCGGTGAGCGCCATGCGCAGCGGGGTGACGCGCGAGATCGGTCCCAGAGCGGGACCGAGCAGCGGCGGCAACGTGCGGAAGTTCTGCACCTGACGCTTGGCGTAGAGCGGGATGTCGCCGCGCCACAGCCCGGCGGGCGAGATCCCGGTGACCGAGGCGACGGCACCGGCCTTGGCCATGTCCAGAGCGATCCACCCGCCGAGGGAGTTGCCTGCCACGTGCGGGCGGTCCACGCCGATGGAGCCGAGGAACTCGACCACCGCCTCCGCGAGGTGCCGGGGCGTCAGAGTCTTGCCCACCAGCATGGGGCTGGCCCCGAAGCCGGGCAGGTCCACGGCGATGACCTCGCGGTGGTCGGTCAGGTGCGCGAGGACCGGGGCCCAGGCTTCCTTGCGGCTGCCGATCCCGTGGACGAGCACCAGGGGCGGCCCCGATCCGAGTCGGGTGTGTGCCAGGTCCAGCATCGAGCTGCCACCCTTCAGTGCCAAGATCGTGATCCGATGGACTCGTAGGTTACTCGTGAGTATGTTATGTTACTCACAAGTACAGACGACGGGGAAAGGCGCGGACATGGGGCACTACCGGAGCAACCGACGCGACATCGAATTCAACCTCTTCGAGTTCCTCCGCCGGGACGAGATCCTCGGCAGCGGACCGTACGCGGACATGGACGTCGACTCCGCGCGGGCCCTGCTCGACGAGGTCGAGCGGCTGTCCGAGACGGACCTCGCGGACTCGATGATCGACTCCGACCGCAATCCGCCCGTCTTCGATCCGGCGACGAACTCGGTGACCATGCCCGAGTCGTTCAAGAAGGCGATGCACGCCTACATGAACTCCGAGATGTGGCGCCTGGACATGCCCACCGAGATCGGCGGCACCGCCGCGCCGGCCTCGCTGCGCTGGGCGATCCAGGAGATGGTGCTCGGCGCCAACCCCGGCGTGCACATCTACGCCGCGGGCCCCGGCTTCGCCGCGATGCTCTACCGCAACGGCACCGACGAGCAGAAGCAGATGGCGCAGTACATCGTCGACAAGCGCTGGGGCGCGACGATGGCACTGACCGAGCCGGACGCCGGCTCCGACGTCGGCGCGGGGCGCACCAAAGCCGTCCAGCAGCCCGACGGGTCCTGGCACCTCACCGGCGTGAAGCGCTTCATCACCTCGGCCGAGCACGACATGGCCGACAACATCGTGCACTTCGTGCTGGCCCGCCCCCAGGGTGCCGGTCCCGGCACCAAGGGCCTCTCGCTGTTCATCGTGCCGAAGTTCCTCGTGGACCCGGCCACGGGTGAGCTCGGCGAGCGCAACGGCGTCTTCGTGACCAACGTCGAGCACAAGATGGGCCTGAAGGTCTCCACCACCTGCGAGCTGACCTTCGGCGACTCGATCCCGGCCGTCGGCACCCTGCTGGGCGAGGTCCACGATGGCATCGCGCAGATGTTCCAGATCATCGAGAACGCCCGGATGATGGTCGGCACCAAGGCCATCGCCACGCTGTCCACCGGCTACCTGAACGCCCTGGCCTACGCCAAGGAGCGCGTGCAGGGTGCGGACCTGACCCGGGCCGCGGACAAGACCGCCCCGCGGGTGACGATCATCGCCCACCCCGAGGTGCGCCGGTCGCTGATGATGCAGAAGTCCTACGCCGAGGGTATGCGCGCGCTGGTCATGTACACCGCGAGCATCCAGGACGGCATCCACGCCGACGAGATCGGCGGACGCACCCCGGACTCCGACGCGGAGCGCCTCAACGACCTGCTGCTCCCGCTCGTCAAGGGCGTCGGCTCCGAGCGCTCCTACGCCCTGCTGGCCGACTCGCTGCAGATCTTCGGTGGCTCCGGCTACCTGCAGGAGTACCCCATCGAGCAGTACATCCGCGACGCCAAGATCGACACCCTCTACGAGGGCACGACCGCGATCCAGGGCCTGGACTTCTTCTTCCGCAAGATCGTGAAGGACCAGGGTCAGGCGCTGACCGCGCTCGGCGAGCAGATCGAGAAGTTCGCCGCCGACGACCCGGGCGGTCCGCTCGGCGCCGAGCGGGCCCTGCTCGGGCACGCGCTGGCCGACGTCCAGGCGATCGTCGGGGTCATGATCGGCACGCTCACCGAAGCCATGGGCGAGGTCGAGCAGATGTACAAGGTCGGCCAGAACACCACCCGGCTGCTCATGGCCACCGGTGACCTGGTGATCGGGTGGCTGCTGCTGCGGCAGGCCGAGGTCGCCCTGCGTGCTCTGGAGGGCGCCCCGTCCGCCCGCGACGAGGCGTTCTACCGCGGCAAGGTCGCCGCAGCCCGCTTCTTCGCCGCCCAGGTGCTGCCCCAGCTCCACTCGCAGCGGGTCATCGCCGCCGCCGTCGACAACTCCCTGATGGACGTCGCCGAGTCCGAGTTCTGACCACTCGTGGGCCCGATCGGGTGATCGCGAAAAATAGTTTGAGCGTCCAGGTGTGAGTCGTTTCCGGGCTGGGTAACTAACGCTCCGAGCACGGCGATCCAGTCGTGCTTCAGACGTGAATGACTGTGGCTGCTGACCTGGTGGGGGTCTCGCGGCCACGACCTGACCGCTGTCACCGGCACATGCGGCGGACGGGTCCCAGACAGCGGGTAGAGCGCCCGGATCGGCAGCCGAGCGCTCTACCCGCTGTCATGTCCGGACCCAGTTCACACGCCGACGACCTGGACCGCGACCCATAGCGACGTCGCGGCCGCGAGGATCGCCGGAAGCACCGTCCAAGGCGTGCCGGGTGAAGACCGCCAGTTCCGGCGGTTCGCCGCCGCGGCGACAGACCCGCAGCCAGAGCATCGTGGCCAGAGATGCGACGTAGGTCAGGTTCGGGCCGACGTTCACCCCGATCAGCAGCGCCGGCACGACGATCTCCCGGGCGTTCACCCGCCGGCGGGCCGGCGCCCGGACGCCGAGGACCAGGGCACCGATAGCGGCCACTACCCCGGCGCCACGGCGAGCGACTCCCCCACGACGAAGCCGAGCAGGGTCGCGGCCAGCACGACGACGACGGTCGCGTCGAGGCTGAGGACCGTCGTCACGGCGGCACCGACCCCGATCACCCACCCCAGCAGGGAGATCGGCCGGCCGCCCGACGCCGAGGCCAACACCCACCCGGCCCAGGTGAACAGGCCCTCGGCGGCGCAGAGTCGGGCCAGGACCAGGATCGCGACCAGAAACCCGAGCGTCGGTCCGATCGCGCGGAGCTGGTCCTCGGCGACCGACCTGGGTAGGAGGCCGGTCAGCACGCACACCGCGGCCGCGGATCCCCCACAAAGTTGAGATTCATTTCTGAGCGCGGTTCGGATCTTTGCCGGGGTAGGAGCTGTCCGAGATGCGCCGTATGTCCAACCCAGGTGATCATGGATCAAGCACGGCCCGGTATGTTCGGCGAGCGTGACCGCTTGCCGCATGAGCCTGTCGACCCGGCTCACTCGATGTGCACCGGTGCTCACGGAATGGTGAAGATGGATCACATGAGCACGCCGCGGACCGAGGTGCCCGCCCAGGCTGTCGCGGGGCAGCAGCCGCTGCGCCGGGAACCCATGCAACGCCGCAGTGTCGCCCGCGTGCAGCGCATGCTCGACGCCGCCCAGGAACTCGTCGCCGAGATCGGCTACGACGCCCTGACGACGACGCTGATCGCCGAGCGCGCCGGGGTTTCGATCGGCTCGCTGTACCAATTCTTCCCCGACAAGCAGGCCGTCGTCCGTGCCGTCGCGCTGCGCAATCTGGAGATCTTCAGCGACCGCCTCACCGCGCTGGTCCGCTCGCGTCGCCTCACCAACTGGTGGGAGCTCGTGTCCGCGGTGATCGACCAGTACGTCGACATGCACCAACGGATCCCGGGCTTCCGGGCCATCCGCTTCGGCGACGTGGCGGACATGCACCTGCTGGACCCCGAGCGTGACAACGAGACCGTGGTCGCGGACCGGTTCGTCGAGCTGATCTCACCGTTCGTGGATGTCAAGGCCACCGACTCGCTGCGCCTGGACCTCACCATCGCGGTCCGCATCGCCGACTCGCTCACCCGCTTCGCGTTCGAACGCGACGCCCAGGGCGACCCAGAGGTGCTCGAGGAGACCAAGCGCGTGGTCAAGGCGCACCTGGCCCGCACCCTCGGTGAACCGGGGGACTGACCCCGGCTCTACAACCGGCGGTCGCGCAGAGCGGGGAAGTCGGCCCGGATCTGCTCGACCTTCGCGGCGTCGATCTCGACGTCCAGCACCTGCGGCCCGTCGCCCGCCTCGGCGAGGACCTCGCCCCACGGGTCGACCACGAGCGAGTGCCCGGCCTGCTCCACCCCGGCCTGCGTCCCGCACGCCCCGGCGGCGACGACGAAGGCCAGGTTCTCCACCGCGCGGGCCCGCGCGAGCAGCGTCCAGTGCTCCCGGCGGCGGGCCGGCCAGGAGGCGCAGACGACGAACATCCCGGCGCCGGCCTCGGTGAGCTTGCGGAACAGCTCCGGGAAGCGCAGGTCGTAACAGGTGGCGATGCCCATCGGCAGCGGCCCGCCGCGCAGCGTCAGGAACTCGTCCCCGGCCGCGAGCAGGACTGCCTCACCGGCGTCGAAGCCGAAGCGGTGGATCTTCCGGTAGGTCGCGCGCACGTCGCCCTCGGCACCGATCAGCACCGCAGTGTTGTAGAGCTTGTCCCCGTCGCGCTCCAGGATCGAGCCGCCGTGCAGCAGCACCCCGGCGTCCTTCGCGGCCTGCGCGAGCGCGGTCAGTGGTCGGGCCGTCGAGAGGTTCGGCGACGGCATCCCAGTCCTTGTACGCCCAGGCACCGTGCGCCCACAGCTCGGGGAGCACCACCAGGTCGGCACCCGCGCAGCCGCGGATGAGCTCGCACGCGGCGGCGACGCGCTCGGGCATCGGCTCGTTCAACGAGACGTCGAGTTGCACCAGGCAGATCCGCATGAAAGCAGTCTGCCGTGCGCGCGGGCCGGGCCCTACGCTGATCTTCATGGCCTTCTTCAGCTATCCCGCCGCCCAGTCCGGTCCCGGGTGGGGCTTCCTCGACAGCGCCTCGGAGAGCCAGTACTCCCGGTTCAAGGCGCACTGCGAGATCAAGCGCTTCGCCGACGGCGAGCGCATCGTGCAGGCCGGCGACCTCGACCGGTCGCTGTGGGTCGTGCTCGGCGGGGACCTCGAGGTCGCGTTGCCCGGCAAGACCAACACGGTCGGCGCCGGCACCGTGTTCGGCGAGGTCGCGTTCTTCGACGCCGCCCCGCGATCGGCCGACGTGACCGCGCGTGGCTCCGTCGAACTGCTCGTGCTGACCTACGACGCGTTCGAGCGCCTCGCGGCGGCCGAACCCGAGTTGGCACGCACATTGCTCATGGACCTCGGCCGGTTCCTGGCGCAACGCCTGCGCGCCGCGGACGCCACCTGACCCAGGCTCAGCCCGAGCGCATCACGTCCGTCGGCGCCTCACCCAGCTCCATCAGCCGGGCCCGGCGCATCAGCATGGTGCGGATGATCAGCTGCGAGAGGGATCGATCGGCGTCCAGCGCCGCGAGCATGCGCTCGGCCGGGACGCGCAGGACCCGGCCCTCGGCCAGCGCCACGGCGTCGTAGAAGACCTCACCGCCGGTGAGCAGGTTGTACTCCCCGACGAAGCTGCCGGGCCGGTGCACGGCCACGACCCGTTCGCCCTCCTGGCCGCGGTCGGCGAAGACCGCGACCACACCGTCGAGCACGACCAGCAGGTCGTAGGTGAGGTCCCCCTCGGCGAACAGATGGGTGCCGCGGACGACGGCTTCGACGTGCCCGGCGACGTCCAGGACAGCGATCTGACTTGGGGTCAGCAGTGGGAAGTTCTCCGGGGTGTGCTTCGCGGGGTTGCCCAGATCCGGCGACGGCAGAGTGTCCGGGTCGAGCAGGCGGTGCGTGCGGGGCGCCCGGGCCTCCGGTCCGAAGGGCTCCTCGTCGATCGACCGGGGGAGGTCCTGGTCCAGGAGCAGCGCCGCGGTGAGGGTGTCGACGTCGGTCGCGCCGCGGTGCAGGCGTCCGTTGACGAAGAAGGTCGGGGTGCCCCGGACCTTGCTCGCGGCGGCGGAGAGCACGTCGGCTTCGACCCGGGCGGCGTACTTTCCGGAGCCGAGATCGTGGGCGAAGCGTCCGACGTCCACCCCGATCGCCTCGGCGTGCCCGAGCATGTCGGCGGCCGAGAGCCGGTCGGGGTGCTGGAAGAGCCGGTCGTGCATCGCCCAGAACATGTCCTGGGCGCCCGCGGCCTCGGCGGCCTCTGCGGCGAGTTCGGCGTGCGGGTGGACCTCCAGTGGCATGTGCCGGAAGACGTAACGCAGCTGGTCACCGAACCGGGCCAGCAGGTCCTCGAGCACCCCCGTCGCCTGGGCGCAGAAGGGGCACTCGAAGTCGGAGAACTCCACCAGGGTCAGCGGGGCGTCGAGCGGGCCGAGGATGTGGTCGCGTTCGGGGTCCACCGGTGGGTCGAGGAACACGGGAAGGTCCGGCCGTTCCGGGTTGCGCCGCCGCTCGACCGCGAACACCGCCCAACCCAGCAGCGCGGCGAGGACCGAGGCGGCGAGCACCCCGACCCGGGCCTGATCAGCCAGCGCAGGGTCGTCCAGGGCGAGGTCGACGATGAACAGCGAGATGGTGAACCCGATCCCGGACAGCGCGGCACCGCCCACGAGCTGAGGCGCCGTCAGGCCGGGGACGGGGCGACTCACGCGCAACCCTCGGGCCAAGGCCGTCCCAGCCAGGACGCCGATCAACTTGCCGCCGACCAGGGCCGCGACGATGCCGAGCGTGACGGGGGACTGCGCCGCCTCCCGGAGGATCTCGGAGTTCAGGCGGACCCCGGCGTTGGCCAGCGCGAAGATCGGGACCACGACCCAGGTCGACCACGGGCTGACCAGAAGCGAGAGCCGCTCGTTGCCCGACACGGTGCGGTCCAGGTGCAGGCGCGCGGCGCGGGCCATTTCGGGCTGCGGAGACTGACGGAAGGCACGGGTGAGCCGCTCGGCCTCCTCGACCTCATCGCGGCGCGGCGCGAACGCGGGGACGAGCATCGCGATCGCGACCCCGGCGATCGTCGGGTGCACCCCGGATTCGTAGGTGGCCAGCCAGATCACGACGCCGACCGCGAGGTATCCCGGGCCGCGCCACATTCGCAGGTACCGCATCCCGGCCATCACGACGAGGCCGCCCACGGCGATCAGCAGCCACCCGACGCGCAGCCGGTCGGTGTAGAAGAGCGCGATCACCGCCAGCGCCCCGACGTCGTCGACGACCGCGAGGGTGAGCAGGAACAGCCGCAGCGCCGGGGCCCGCGCGGGACCGACCAGTGCCAGCAGGCCGAGGAGGAAGGCCGTGTCGGTGGAGATCACGACACCCCAGGCCTGCGCCGCCTCGCCGTCGGGGTTGAACGCGAGGTAGATCGCGGCGGGAGCGGCCAACCCGGTGAGAGCGGCGAACATCGGCAGCGCCGCCCGTCGGCGATCCGTGAGCTCGCCCATGACGAGCTCGCGTTTGACCTCGAGCCCGATGACGAAGAAGAACCACACCATCAGGCCGTCGTTGACCCAGTGCCGTAGGTCGAGGGAGATCTGGTGATCCCCGACCCGCACCGCGGCCGCCGTGTGCCAGAGCCGCTCGTAGCCGTCGTGATCCAGGTTCGCCCACAGCACCGCAACGGCGGTGGCCAGCAGCAGCAGGCCGGCAGCCATCGTCTCCGACCGGGTCATCCGCCGACGCGGCGGCAACCGTCGGGTGGCCCCGGCCGGGGCTGCGGCACTCACGGTCGGGAGCGTAACCACGAGGGGCACAACCACCCGCGAGCGGGAATCTTCCCGCGCGGGGGCTGGTTGCGCCGAACATGAAGCAAGCGGTGTGGAACGGCGCAGTGATCGCGGAATCCGACGAGACCGTCGTGGTCGAGGGCAACCACTACTTCCCGCCCGAAGCGGTGCGCGCGGACCTGCTCGTGCCCGTCGACAAGACCACCATCTGCCCGTGGAAGGGCACCGCGAACTACTACGACGTGGCGGTCGACGGCGCCACGAACGCTGCCGCGGCCTGGTACTACGCAAAGACGTTCGAGGCCGCCAAGCAGATCGAGGGATACATCGCGTTCTGGCGTGGCGTCGAAGTCCGCGACGCGCCCTGATCAGGCGATCGGGGCGGTGAACTCCAGCGCGATGCCGTCCGGGTCGAAGAAGGAGAGGAACGCGAGCTGGAAGCTCTGCAGTTCCCGGACCGGGCCGTGCTCGACGCCGAGGGAATCCAGCTCTCCGACCATCGCGTCGAGCTCGGCGCGCGAGCCCAGCGAGAAACTGACGTGATCGAGCCCGACGCGGAACGGGTCGAAGCGGTCCCCACCGCGGGAACTGTCCACGGGACGTAGCCCGATCAACATCGACCCGTTGGTGAGGATCACGCCGCCCTGGAGCGAGTCGGTGACCTCCGCGTGGAACTGGTGGCCCTCCGGCGGAGCCTCCGCCGCGACGACATCCAGGCCCAGCAACTCGGTGTAGAACTTCTGCGACCGCTCCACGTCGGTGACGGTGAAACGGATGTGGTGGGGCGTACCCAGCGAGACGGCCATCGGTGCTCTACCTCTTCTCGGTCTGTGTCCGGACCTCGGTATTCGGAGCCGGCGGCCCCGGGAAAGGTCTGGATCACCCGTCGACGTTTGTCTGCCCACACACCGGACATTCAGCAAGCATGACGCGCGCCGCTGTCCTCGGACGGGACCACAAATGACCGACCGCTGGGGCATCGACGAGACGTACGTCGATGCGGAGGGCACCGAGCAGCGGATCGATCCGGGAGTGATCGATCGGTTGCGGGAGATCATCGGGCGGCCACCCGAGAAGGCGCCGGTGCTGGTTCGCCGACCGGGTGGCGAGGTTCCCGGCGACGACGCGGTGGTGAAGCTCGAGGACGGCGGGGAGCTCGAGGTTCGCGGCCGGCTGCCGGACGACATGCCGCTGGGTTATCACCGCCTGGTCGGACCCGATCGGGACCCGGTGCGGCTGATCGTCAGCCCGGGACGATGCCATCTGCCCGGCGGGCTGCGCGCCTGGGGGTGGGCTGCTCAGCTCTACGCGGCCCGCTCGCGCGACTCGTGGGGGATGGGCGACCTGGCCGATCTGCGTCGGATCGCGCAGTGGTCACGTCGCGACGGCGCCGGCTTCGTGCTGGTGAATCCGCTGCAGGCGGTCGCGCCGACCGATGGGCAACAGGCCAGCCCGTACTTCCCGAGTTCGCGGCGCTTCCGCAACCCGTTGTACCTGCGGGTGGAGGACGTGCCCGGAGCCGCGGCCGTCGCGGAGCAGGTGCAGCGGGGCGCCGCGGCGGGGCAAGCGCTGAACGCCGATCGGCAGATCGACCGGGACGCCGTCTGGGCGCTGAAGCGGGAAGCATTGGAGGCCATCTGGGCCGCCTTGGGAGACCGCGCCGAGTTCGATCGCTGGTCCGCGCCCGAGGAGTTGCGGCAGTTCGCGACCTGGGCTGTGCTCGTGGAGGAGCTCGGACCCGATTGGCGCTCCTGGCCCGAGACGTATCGCGGGCCCGACGGAGCCGGCGTCGCCGAGTTCGCGGAGCGGCACCGCGACCGGGTGCGCTTCCACTCGTGGCTCCAGTGGCTGATGGAACGTCAGATCTCTGCGGTGGCCACGGAGCTGACGGTCGTGCAGGACCTGCCGATCGGAGTGGACCCCAGCGGCTTCGACGCCTGGGCCTGGAAGGACCTGCTCGCCGCCGGGGTGACCGTGGGGGCACCGCCGGACGAGTTCAACACCGCCGGACAGGACTGGGGCTTGCCCCCGTTCGTGCCCTGGCGGTTGGCCGACGCGCACTACGAACCGTTCGTACAGATTGTGCGCTCGAGCCTGGCCGGCGGCGGCGGGCTACGCATCGATCACGTCATGGGCCTGTTCCGGCTGTGGTGGATTCCCGCGACCGAGGACGGGGCCGACCCGAGGCGCGGCGCCTACGTTCGGTACCCGGCCGCGGATCTGCTCGACATCGTCGCGCTGGA
This sequence comes from uncultured Actinomycetota bacterium, assembly GCA_963703165.1. Lineage (GTDB taxonomy): Bacteria > Actinomycetota > Actinomycetes > Sporichthyales > Sporichthyaceae > JBQTKD01. The sequence continues at coordinate 2,589,877 of OY969798.1, read as the reverse complement.
GAGCCACCGCGCCGGGGCCCTCGTCGTCGGCGAGGACCTCGGCACCGTCGAACGGAGCGCGCAGGAGCAGCTGGCAGAGCACGCGATCCTGTCCTACCGCCTGTTGTGGTTCGAGGAGCAGGATCCGGAGCGCTGGCCGCGGACAGCGATGGCCGCGGTCACCACTCACGATCTGCCGACCGTCGTGGGCCTTTGGGACGGCAGCGACCTGCAGGCGCAGCGGGACGCGGGCCTGGACCCGAACAAGGAGTCCACCGAGCGCATCCGGGCCCGGCTGGCCACCGACGCGCAGTTGCCCGCCGACGCCGATGCCTCTTCCGCCGTGCTCGCCGCGCATCGGCTGCTGTCCCGGGCACCGTGCGTGCTGCTCAGCGCCACCCTCGACGACGCCTGCGCCGAGCCGGAACGACCGAATATCCCCGGCGGGGACGACGGGCGTCCCAACTGGTCGCTGGCCCTGCCCGTTCCGCTGGAGGAGTTGACGGAGTCCTCCTTGGCCGCGGGCATCGCAGCGGTTCTCCGGGACGCGGTGGGGTCCGGCACGCCTGAGTCACCCGGAGCCCCGACGTCGTAGGGCACGCCGGCTTACGGTGGCCGGATGCCCGCCCCCGTTCCGACGCTGCGCACCGAGCGACTTCTGCTCCGCCCGTGGCGGCCGGCGGACCGGCCCGGGTTCGCCGCGCTGAACGCGGACCCCGAGGTCATGGAGTTCCTGGGCCGCGGCCCGATGGAGCGGTGGGAGAGCGACGCATTCGTGGACCGCATCGAGGGCCTGTGGGCGGCCAACGGATTCGGCCTGTGGGCCGTGGAGGTCATCGGCTGCGCTGAGTTCATCGGCTACGTCGGCCTGCACCCGGCCCTGTTCGAAGCACCGTTCACCCCCGCGATCGAGGTCGGGTGGCGGCTGGCTCGCGAGCACTGGGGCCACGGCTACGCGACGGAGGCGGCGACCGCGGCCCTCGACCACGGCCTGCGCGATCTTGAACTGCCGGACGTCCTCAGCTTCACGGCCGCCGCCAACCTGCGCTCGCGTGCGGTGATGGAGCGCATCGGGCTCGTGCGTGACCCTGACGGGGACTTCGAGCACCCGGCCGTCGCGGTGGGTCATCCGCTGCGGGCTCACGTGCTGTACCGGAGACCCGGGTGCTGATCCCGCTGCTGCGCGGGCACCTGCGTCCCTACCGTCGCCTGCTCGCCGCGGTGCTCGTGTTGCAGTTCTGCTCGACGCTCGCGGCGCTCTACCTGCCGACCCTCAACGCCGACCTCATCGACAACGGGATCGTGCGCGGGGACACCGGGCACATCCTGCGGGTCGGGGCGGCCATGCTCGCCGTGACGGGGGCCCAGGTGATCGCGGCGGTCTCGGCGGTCTACGTCGGCGCCCGGGTCGCGATGTCCGTCGGACGCGACCTGCGCGCGGCCGTCTTCACCCACGTGCAGTCCTTCTCCGGGGCCGAGATCGCTCGCTTCGGTGCACCGTCGCTGATCACGCGCACGACCAACGACGCCTCCCAGGTCCAGGCGTTCCTGCTGCTCAGCTTCACCCTCGCCGTCCCGGCCCCGGTCTCGGCGATCGGCGGGATCGCGCTCGCGTTGCACCAGGACATCCCGCTTTCGGCCATCCTGTTGGCGATCCTGCCCGTGCTGGTCGTGACGGTCATGATCCTGATCCGCCACATGCGGCCGTACTACCGCCAGACGCAGGCCGGCCTGGACACGGTGAACCGACTGCTCCGCGAGCAGATCACCGGCGTGCGCGTGATCCGGGCCTTCGTCCGGGACGAGCACGAGGGCGCGCGGTTCCGCTCCGCCAACGCCGACCTACAGCGGTTCGCGCTCGGCGCCGGCCGGCTACTGGCGCTCATGTTCCCGCTGATGCTGCTGATCGTGAACGTCGCGAGCGTGTCCGTGCTGTGGTTCGGCGGGCACCGGATCAATGACGGCGACATGCAGTTCGGTGCGCTGACCGCGTTCCTGTCCTACCTGATGCAGATCCTGTTCGCGGTCCTGATGGCGACCTTCACCCTCTCGATGATGCCGCGGGCCGAGGTGTGCGCGGATCGGATCACCGAGGTGCTGCACACGGCGCCGACGGTCGCGCGGCCGACGTCGCCGGTGACCGTGCCGGCCGAACCGGGGGCGTTGGAGTTCCGTGACGTCGGCTTCCGCTTCCCGGGCGCCGAGGCCGAGGTGCTGTCCGCGGTGAGCTTCTCGGTGGTGCGCGGCGGGGTGACCGCGATCGTGGGGAGCACCGGGTCGGGCAAGTCAACGGTGTGCAACCTGATCCCGCGCCTGGTCGACCCGTCGTCGGGCGCCGTGCTGGTCGGCGGTGTCGACGCGCGTGAGCTCGACCCGGCCGCTCTGGCCCGCACCATCGGGTTCATCCCGCAGCGGCCGTACCTGTTCTCGGGGACCGTCGCCTCCAACCTCGCGTTCGGGCGGCCGGGCGCAACCGAGGAGGAGATGTGGGCCGCGCTACGTGTGGCCCAGGCCGCGGACTTCGTCGCCGCGATGCCCGAAGGTCTGGCCGCGCCGATCAGCCAGGGCGGGTCGAACGTCTCCGGTGGACAACGCCAGCGGCTCGCGATCGCCCGCGCGCTGATCGCGCGCCCCGATCTCTACGTCTTCGACGACGCGTTCTCCGCCTTGGACAACGCCACCGACGCGGCGCTGCGGGCGGCCCTGGCGCCGTGGGTGGCGGGCGCGAGCGTGCTGATCGTGGCGCAGCGGGTGAGCACGATCCGGGCGGCCGATCGGATCGTGGTCCTGGACTCCGGTCAGGTCGTCGGCTCCGGAACGCATGACGAGCTGATGGTGAGCTGCCCGACCTACACCGAGATCGTCCTGTCGCAGTTGAGCGCGGCGGAGGCGGGCAGGTGAGCGAGAGCGAACGCCCCACGGTCCCTGCGCGCGGGCCGGCGCCACCCGGCAACTCCGGTCCGGGTGGACGCAACGTGGCCGCGCCGGGCTCGGCCATGATGGCCGCGATCCCGGTCGAGAAGTCGCTGCACTTCGTCGCGTCCAGCCGTCGGCTGCTCCAAATGCTGCGTCCCGAGCGGGTCCTGGCCACCGTTGCTCTGCTGGCAGCGTTCGTCGCGATCGGGCTCAACGCGCTGGGCCCCTGGTTGTTGGGGAAGGCCACCGACCTCATCGTCGGCGGCGCGGTCACCCGCGATCTGCCGGCCGACCTGACCGACGACCAGGTCGTCGCACGCTTGGAGGAGACCGGCCGCGGTGAGCTCGCGGATCTCGTGCGGCACGTCGATGTGACGCCGGGTCAGGGAGTGGACTTCTCGCGCCTGGGGGAGCTTCTCGGCATCACGCTCGGGATCTACGCGTTGTCCGCCCTGTTCTCCCTCGGGCAGGGCCGCCTGGTCACGACGATCGTGCAGCGCATGGTGTTCCGCATCCGGGAGCAGACGCAGTCCAAGCTCGAACGCCTCCCACTGCGGTACTTCGACTCCCACCCCCGCGGGGAGATCCTGTCCCGCGTCACCAACGACATCGACAACCTCGCGCAGACTTTGCAGCAGACGTTGAGCCAACTGCTGAACTCGCTGCTCACCATCGTCGCCGTGCTCACGTTGATGTTCTGGATCTCGCCGCTGCTCGCGTTGGTCGTCCTGATCACCATTCCCCTCTCGATCCGGTTGGCCAAGGCGATCGGTAAGCGGGCGCAGCCGCAGTTCGTGAAGCAGTGGTCGACCACGGGCCGGCTCAACGCCCACATCGAGGAGATGTACACCGGGCACGCGCTGGTCCGGGCCTTCGGCCGCGACCCCGAGGCCGCAGAGATCTTCGCCCGCCACAACGACGAGCTGTACCGGTGCTCGTTCCGCGCCCAGTTCATCTCCGGGATCATCAGCCCGGCGATGCTGATGATCGGCAACCTGGGCTACGTCGTCGTGGCCGTCGTCGGTGGGCTGCGGGTCGCGAGCGGGTCGCTGAGCCTCGGTGATGTGCAGGCCTTCGTCCAGTACACGCGGCAGTTCAACCAACCGGTCACGACAGCCGCGTCGATGGCCAACCTGCTGCAGTCCGGGATCGCCTCCGCCGAGCGGATCTTCGCGCTGCTCGACGCGGAGGAGCAGAGTCCCGAACCGCCGCTGGTGCCTCGTACGGGTCGTACGCGTGGAGCCGTCGAGTTCGAGGGCGTGCACTTCCGCTACGTCGCCGACCGGCCGCTGATCGAGGACCTGTCGCTGTCCGTGCCTGCCGGCGCGACGGTCGCCATCGTCGGCCCGACGGGTGCGGGCAAGACCACGCTGGTGAACCTGCTGATGCGCTTCTACGACCTCGACGCCGGCCGGATCACGCTCGACGGCGTCGACGTGGCCACGATGCCGCGGTCCCAGCTGCGGTCCGACGTCGGCATGGTGCTGCAGGACACCTGGCTCTTCGGCGGCACCATCGCGGAGAACATCGCCTACGGGCGGCCGGGGGTGACGCGGGAGGAGGTCGTCGCGGCGGCGCAGGCCAGTCATGTCGACACGCTGGTCCGCACCCTGCCCGATGGCTACGACCATGTCCTCGACCCCGACGGCGCGGACCTCTCGGCCGGTGAGCGGCAACTGATCACGATCGCCCGCGCGTTCCTCGCCGACCCACCGATCCTCGTCCTGGACGAGGCGACCTCATCCGTCGACACCCGCACCGAATTGCTCATTCAGCGGGGTACGTCGACCCTCGCCACGGGCCGGACCTGCTTCGTCATCGCGCACCGGTTGTCCACGATCCGCGATGCCTCGGTCATCCTGGTCATGGAGGACGGCCGCATCGTCGAGCAGGGCAATCACGCCACCTTGTTGGCGGCCGGAGGCGCGTACGCCCGGCTGTACCAGGCCCAGTTCGCCGCCCCGGCCGCCGAGCAGGCCTGAGCGCAGCCCCGGGGCTCGCATCCTCTGCAGAGTCAGGCGCCTATCAACGCCCGGGATAGGCGCGACACTCTGCATGAGTTGGATAGCTCGTCACGGAGACATCCGCGAGTGTCGGAGGCGTAGTTGAGCAGGTTGCGGACCGTCGACGTATGGCCGCATGGCGGCCACGAGCGATGGTGCGAGCATCCCGACGACGACGCCTTCGCCCGCTCGGCACAGCGAGTCACGTCGCTCTACAACGAGGTGCTGCCAAGCCTCGCTCTCCCGATTCGAGTCTCCTACCTGCGAGTCGTGATCGGCATGCGCGACGAGCAACCGCTGGAGCCGGACGCACCGGCGATGGTCGATCAGGTCCACGTCGAACGGAGGGGAGGGTTGCACATGACTCACGTGCACCTACCGCCAGGCGTTGCGGACCTCTCCGCGAACGCCAGAGGCCTGCTCGCCCTCGACGTCATCGACCATGCCCTGCGGAAACTGGCTACGGCCGTTGACTGGGACCCAGACCGCCTGGCGCCCGGCCCGCGAACATGCGCTGGCCAAGGATCTGGAATTCCGCTGGGAGGGTCCGTGGAAGCGCTCGCCCGATCGCAAGCATCGAGCGCGTGTCGTCTTTCGGGTCGACGACGACGGCTGGGGCCGAGCCCGCATTGAGGTTGCGGATGGAACCACGACACGTAGTTCCTCCGCATTCGTCTGCGGAAACGAAGTGAGGCTGATCCGCGCCATCGCCAAGGACCTGCGGTGGGAAGGCTCGGACGCAGTCATCCACACCCTTGGCGGACGCGGCCTCCGAAGCCCTCTCGAGCGGCAGCGTTTGCATCAGCAACTGCAACAGATCGAGGTTGACTACCCACCCGCTGCCTGGGGCGACGTCGATGTGATGTTCGCGCACGTTGGGGCCCTGTTCGAGGCGATCGCCCCGGAGTCATCTCGCTTGACGTTGGAGGGGCTCGGCGAGGAAATGTGGCCTCCACCGGCGCCCGTGACTGATGCACCGCGACCTTCGGTCGTTGAGGTCGACGACCCGCATCCTCTGCAGAGGTAGGCGCCGATCCGGGTGCGGGATAGGCGCGAAACCCTGCGGAAGATGGGTGTTGGGGCCTCAGAACAGCAACGCGGCGGCGGGGTCCTCGAGCACCGATGCCACGTCGACGAGGAAGCGTGAACCTGCCTCGCCGTCCACGACCCGGTGGTCGAAGCTCAGCGACAACGTGGTGACATCTCGCGGGACGACCTGACCGTCGACCACCCACGGCATCAGTTTGATCGCGCCGAAGGCAAGGATTGCGGACTCGCCCGGGTTGATGATCGGGGTGCCCGCGTCGACGCCGAAGACGCCGACGTTGGTGATGGTGATCGTGCCACCGGACATGTCCGCCGGTGAGGTCTTGCCCTCCCGCGCAGTGGCCGTGAGTTCGCCGATTGCCGCTGCCAGCTGCGGAAGTGACATGTCGTCAGCGTCCTTGATGTTCGGCACGAGCAGGCCGCGCGGAGTGGCGGCGGCGATGCCGAGGTTCACGAAGTGCTTGTAGACGATCTCGCCGGACGCAGCGTCGAAAGTGGCGTTGACCTCGGGGGTGCGTCGCGCGGCCAGGCACATCGCCTTCGCGACCACCAGCAGCGGCGAGACCTTCAGGCCGGCCATCGCCTTGTGCGCGCGCAGCCGCTCGACGAACTCCGTCGTGCGGGTCACGTCGACGGTGAGGAACTCCGTGACGTGCGGGGCGCTGAAGGCACTGGAGACCATCGCCTGCGCGGTCATCTTGCGGACGCCGCGGACCGCGACCCGTTCGACGCGCGGGTCGTCGTCGTGGCCGGCCGGGATCGGCTGGGCGGCGGCTGCGGCGACGTCGGCGCGGGTGATGGTGCCGTCGGGGCCGGTCGGGGTGACCACACGCAGGTCGACGCCCATGTCGCGAGCCATCTTGCGCACGGGGGGCTTGGCGAGCACCGAGATCTTCGCGCCGGTCTCCTCCAGCGGGATCGTGTGGGCGGGCACCGACTCCCCGGCGTAGGGGGCCTCGCGGGCCTCGATGAGACGACCGGCCTCCAGGCCACCGTGGCGCATCGGCTTGGCCGCCTCGCTGCCCATAGGCCCGCCCGGTTCGTCCTCGTCCCGCGCGGCAGGCACGTGCTGGTGGGCGCCCCCTTCGTGCGGGGACCGGCGCGGGCGACGCTTTGCGGTCGTGGTGCGCGGGCCGTAGCCGACGAGCACCGCGGTGCGTCCGCCGGGAGCCTCGCCACCGATCAGACCGGCAGCGACCTCGGGCTCGGCGCCACCCATCGCCTGCGCCACCGCTGACACCGGCGCGGGTTCGGCCGGAGCAGCAGCGACGCTGCCGGGCTCGGTCTCGATGGTGATGATCGCGACGCCGACGTCGACGACGTCACCCACCGAGGCGAGCAGTTCGACGACCTCGCCCTCATACGGGCTGGGCAGTTCGACAGCAGCCTTCGCGGTCTCGATCTCGACCAACGTCTGATTGGTCGTCACGTGGTCGCCGACCTTGACGAACCACTGGAGGATCTCGCCGTCGGTCAGGCCTTCACCGACGTCGGGGAGCTTGAACTGCTTGCGCGCCACTGGTGCTCCCTCAGAACGCTAGGGATCGGTCTACCGCGTCCAGCACGCGGTCCAGGTCGGGGAGGTACTCCTCCTCGAGCCGGGACGGCGGGTAGGGCGTGTCGTAACCGCCGACCCGAAGGGTCGGGGCCTCCAACGAATGGAAGCACGCCTCCTGCACCGCGGCCGCGATCTCCGCGCCGACACCCAGATTGACCGGGGCCTCGTGCACGATGACCAGCCGACCGGTGCGCCGCACGGAGGCGAACAACGTGTCGGTGTCCAGCGGCGAGATCGAGCGCAGGTCGATCACCTCGAGGGAGTGACCGTCCTCCTCCGCGGCGATCGCGGAGTCCAGGCAGACCTTCACCATCGGCCCGTAGGCGGCCAGGGTCAGGTCGGTGCCCTCGCGCACGATGCGGGCCTGGTAGAGCGACTCGGCGGGCGGACCGGCGGAGACGTCGAGGTCAGCCTTCTCCCAGTACCGCCGCTTGGGTTCGAAGAAGATGACCGGGTCGTCGGAGGCGATGGCCTGCTGGATCATCCAGTACGCGTCGACGGGATTGGAGCACGCGACGACCCGCAGCCCGGCGGTGTGCGCGAAGTACGCCTCCGGGGACTCGGAGTGGTGCTCGACCGCCCCGATGCCACCGCCGAACGGGATGCGCACGACGACGGGCATCTTCACCGCACCGGCCGAGCGGACCCGCATCTTCGCGAGCTGGCAGACGATCTGGTCGAAGGCCGGGAACACGAAGCCGTCGAACTGGATCTCGCAGACCGGCCGGTACCCGCGCAGGGCCATGCCGATCGCGGTGCCGAGGATGCCGGACTCCGCGAGCGGGGTGTCGATGACCCGCTCCTCGCCGAAGTCCTTCTGCAGGCCGTCGGTCACCCGGAAGACGCCGCCGAGCTTGCCGATGTCCTCACCCATCAGCACGACCTTGGGGTCGCGCTCCATCGCGGCGCGCAGCCCCATGGTGATGCTCTTCGCCAGCGTGGTGGTCTGTCCGCTCATCAGTGCTGCTCTCCCTCGAACGAGGCGAGGTACGCGGCGAACTCGTCGCGCTGCGCGGTGATGCGTGGGTGCGGTTCGGCGTAGACGTTGTCGAACATCGACAGCGGCGCCGGGTCCTGCATCTCGAGGCAGCCGGTGCGCACGTGCTTGGCGAGCTCGTCGGACTCGGCAGCGATCGCGTCGAAGAAGTCCTGGTCGGCTTTGGAGTGCCGCACGAGGTGCGCGCGCAGCCGCTCGATCGGGTCTTTCAGCTTCCAGGCCTCGACCTCGGCGGCGATGCGGTAGCGCGTCGGGTCGTCCGAGGTGGTGTGGGCACCCATCCGGTAGGTGTAGGCCTCGATGAAGGTCGGGCCGCCGCCCTCGCGGGCCTGGGCCAGCGCGGCCTGCGTCACGGCGTAGGTCGCGAGAACGTCGTTGCCGTCGACGCGGACGCCGGGGAAACCGAAGCCGCGGGCGCGTTGGTAGAGCGGGATGCGGCTCTGCTTCTCCAGCGGCTCGGAGATCGCCCACTGGTTGTTCTGGCAGAAGAACACGACGGGCGCCTGGAACACGCTGGCCCAGATGAAGGCCTCGTTGACGTCACCCTGCGAGGTGGCGCCGTCACCGAAGTAGGCGACGACGGCCGCGGCCCGGTCGGTGCCGATGATGCCGTCGCGCTGCATCCCCATGGCGTAGCCGGTCGCGTGCAGGGTCTGCGCGCCGATGACGATCGTGTAGAGGTGGAACCCGAACTCCTCGGGGTCCCAACCGCCCATGTTCACGCCGCGGAACAGGCCGAGCAGGTTCAGCGGATCCACCCCGCGGCACCAGGCCACGCCGTGCTCGCGGTACGTGGGGAAGACGTGGTCGGTCTTGGCGAGGGCACGTCCGGACCCGACCTGCGCGGCCTCCTGGCCGAGCAGCGACGCCCAGATGCCCAGCTCGCCCTGCCGTTGCAGCGCGGTCGCCTCGGCGTCGATGCGCCGGACCAGAGCCAGGTCTCGGTAGAGGCTGCGCAGTTGTTCGTCGTCGAACTCCGCGCGGTAGTGCGGATGGTCGACCAGTTCACCTTCGGGGGTGAGGAGCTGTACGAGCTCCGGAACCTCGTCGGACAATTCGGGCACCTCGACTTCGGGTTGCGACGCACCGGTGATCAACCGTAGCGAGTGCGCTGCGCGCGCGTGACGGAAGCACCCGCGAGGGTCGAAACGTGACCGTTTTAAGCCGGAAAGCGGAAGGACCCGCCGGTGGCCGGCGGGTCCTTCCGTACATTTCTGACTTTCCGTCAGCCCTCGAGGTCCTCCGTCGGGCGGCGACGCAGCGCCACCCCACCGAGCAGCAGGCCAAGGCCGAGTGCGCCGGCCGCGGCCGCGCCCCCGACGCCACCGGTCTTCGGCAGCACCCGCTCCTCGAAGTCGTCGCCCTCATCGCCCTCGTCGATGTAGGTGTCGGGGCGCTCCTTGACGTACCGGTCCTTCTCGTGGCCTCGACGGTCCCGGCCACCGCGTCCGCGGTCGCCTTCCTCGCCCTCGAAGCCGAACCAGCCGTTGGCGTCGCCACCGTCACCGATGGAGATGCCGCCGCCGTCGCCGCCGTCGCGGGAGACCTTGCCGAAGCCCTTGCCACCGTTACCGACGGAGACGAAGCCGGCGTCGCCGCCCGCACCACCGTCGCCGGGCATGGTGCCCCGGCCGCCGTCGCCACCGTTGAACAGGTTGGCGAGGCCACCCTTGCCGCCGATGCCACCGTTGCCGCGGCCGAAGCCGTTGCCACCGGTGCCACCGTCGGCCAGCTTGATGATCGCGGCCGAGCCACCGTTCTGGCCGCGGTGTCCGCCACCGTGCCCGCCGTCGCCACCGTTGCTGGTGGAGATCAGCGCGCCGTGACCACCGCGACCGCCGCGGCCGTTGGCCCCGCCGGTGCCGCTGCCGCCGTCGCCCGCGCGCGCCACCGAACCCGAACCGCCGGCACCGTCGCGGCCGCCGCCGTCACCGCCGTTGAACGCGGAGAGCAGGATGCCGAACGGGCTGGCCGCCGGACCCGTGCGGCCGGAGTCGCCGCCGTTGCCGAGGTCCACCAGACCCGGGTTGCGACCCAGGTTGCGGTGGTTGCTCGGGCCGTAGTTGTCGCCCTCGGAACCGCGGCCACCGTTGGCCAGGGTGATCAGCGGGATCTCTTCGCCGCGACGCGACCGAGCGCCCTTGGCATCGGCCCCGTTGAAGGCCTCGATCAGCTGACCGTTGGCGTGGCTGCCGCGCTTGACACCCTTCTTGTGGGCCCGACGACCCCGGTCCGGCCCGGCGTTGCCGCCGTTGCCGCCGTTGCCGATCCGCACGCCCGGGGCGTCGGACGCGTTGGCCTCGTCGCCGCCACCGGGGCCACCGTTGGCCAGGTCGATGAGCGGACCGCCACCGTTGCCCAGGTCGACGAGGTGCCGCTTGCGGTCGCTGGTGCCGTTGAACAGGGCGATCAGGGCCCCGTTCTCGTCACCGGGACGACCCGAGCCACGCTTGTTCGACTCGGTCGGGTAGTCGGCCCGACGGTGCCGGCCACGGTCGGTGCGACCGTCGCCCGCGTTACCGGTGCTGACCACCGAGCCGCGTCCACCGTCGGCGTCATTCGCGGAGTTGCCGCCCTGGCCGGCGCTGACCAGACCACCCGCGGGCGACTGCTGGTTGCGCGAGCCGTGGCGCCGGCTGCGCTGGTTGCCGTTGTCGATCTCGCCCTTGCCGCCGTTGCCGGCGCGCGCCACGCTGCCCGCGCCACCGTCACCGCGGCCGTCACCCTTGCTGTCGCCGCCGCCGCCCAGGTTGACCAGGCCACCGCGCTTCTCCGCCTTGTGCCGCGGGCCCTTGCGGTGCTTGGCCTTGCGGGCGTCGTCGCCGCCGGTGCCGGCCTTGGCCAGGCTGCCTTCGCCGTCGCTGCCGTTGCCCGCGCCGGTGTCGGCGCCGTTGCCGGCCTCGACGACGCCGCCGGCGCCGCCCTCACCGATTCCGCGACCCTGCGCCTTGCCGCCGTTGCCGGCGTTGACGACCGGGGAGCTGGCGCCCTCGATGTTCCGGTTCGGGCGCTCGACGCGGGCGCCGTTGGCGTTCGGCTTGGCAGCCTTGCCGGCCTCGCCGGCGCGCACCGCGCCGCCGTCGCCGCCGAAGTTCTTGCCCTTGTCGCCGGCTCCGCCGTTGCTCACCGAGGCGACGTCACCGGTGCCACCGTTGCCCTGCTGGCGGCCCTTGTTGTCCCCGCCGTTGCCGACGTCGGCCACGGTGCCGTCGCCGCCGTTGCCCTTCGAGCGCTCGAAGTCGTCGCCGCCGTTGCTGACGCCGGCCACCTTGCCGTCGCCACCGTTGCCGGTCGCCCGACCGCGAGCGTCGCCGCCGTTGCCGACGTTCGCGACGCCACCCTCGCCACCGGAGCCACCCTGCGGGGCACCACGGCGGCCGCGGGCGACCTGGGTCTCGTCGGTCTTGGTGACCGGGGCGTACTGCTCCTCGTCCTGCTTCGACCCCTGCGGGTCGGCAGCCGAACGGGCGGCGTTCGGGTCCGCGCCGGAGGTCGTGATCGAGTGCCCGGGCGGGTTGGTCAGGATGTTGGCCAGGCCGCCGTCGCCGCCGGAGCCACGCTTGTGGCCGGGCTTGCGGGTGGCGTCCAGGGCGCGCAGCGCGCCCCCGTCGCCGCCGGAGTACTCGCCCTTCTTGGCGCCCTTGCCGCCGGACAGGATGGTCAGCAGACCACCCTGGCCACCCTCGTCGTCGCGGTCACGGTCGGCGCGGCTGTTCAGCCTGTTGCCAGAGGCAAACACAACAGCCTGGCTGTCCTTGTCGCCACCCAGCGCGCCGGTGAGAACGGTGATCAGCGAGCCCTGGCCGCCGGAGTCGCTCGGGCCGCGGCCCTTCGCGTCGAGCAGGGACAGGACGTTGCCGTCGCCACCGCTGGTCGGGACCGTGGTGTGCCGCGGGGGCTTGCCGTTGAGCAGGTCCAGCGCACCGCCGTCGCCGCCGTGGCCGTTGCGTCGGCCACCGCCGTCGCCGCCCTCGCCGACCTTGACCAGGTCGCCGTCGCCTCCGGGGCCGGCGTTCGGGCCGCGCCGGGTGCTGCCAGGACGACCGTTGCCGAGGGCGATGAGGCCGTTCTGCAGGGTGTCGTCGCCGCCGGCGTTCGAGTAGACCTCGATCGGGCGGCGCGGCGGGCCGTTGAACAGGTCGATCAGTTTGCCGTCGCGCAGGGCCGGGCCGGCGGCGTTGAGCAGCCAGACCAGGCCGCCGCGGCCGGCGTGCCCGCTGTCGCGGCGGCCGCCGTCGGCGCCGTTGCCGAGTTCGATCAGCGTGCCGTCGCGGTGGTTGCGCCCGCCCTCGCCGTTGCCGAGGTCGATCAGGCTGCCGCCGTCGGTCCGCATCCGCGGTCCGCCGTCGCCACCGTTGCCGAGGCCGATCAGCGTGCCGCGGGAGCTGTCCTCGCCGCCGCCCCCGAGCTGGATCGGGGCGTCGTCGCGGCCGTCCCCGAGCTGGAGCAGTCCGCCGTAGTTGTCGTCCCGCTCGCCGAGGTGGCCCTCGCCGTCGCCGTTCGTGGCGATGCGCCCGTTGCCACCGAGCAGGCCGATCACGGTCGCGTCGCCACCGGAGTTGCGGCCCTGGCGGTGTCCGCCGTCGCCGATGCCGAGGACGGCACCGTCGCCACCGGAGAACCGGCCGCTGCGGTGCAGCGGCTGCAGCAGGGCGATCAGGTCGCCCGTGCCGCCGCGTCGTCCGTCGCCCCGGTCGCCGATCCGGAGGATGCCGTCGAGGCCGTCCTCGTCGTCGTAGTCGTAGTCGGCGAAGGTTCCCGTCGACTGCTGCGGGACACCGAACGCGAGCCCGTACCCGGTGCGGTGCACCTCGCCGGTCGCGGTCGTGTCGCTGTCCGCGGGCTGCGCAGTGCCGCCGCCCTTACCGGCCTCGACCGGTCCGGTGGCCGCGTGCGCCGTGGAGGCCACACCTGCTGCCTGGAGCACGACGATGCCGACACCGGCCGCCGACACCAAGGTCACCCGGCGAATGCCGATCGTCACAGAGGACGGTGCCGCGTGCCGACCACGTGCGTGTCGACCTCGCTGGTCCGTCGCCGACTTCAGACGCATGTTGCTGCCCCCAATAGACCGAACGCTTTTACCCACCCCAGGGCTTCGTGACGTCCGCTTGGGACGCCGAAGACATGCCTTTGTGTAACAGCCCGGATTCGGCCGCCGCCAGGGCCGATCCGGACGGCCGAAGGAGGCCGGAAAGCCCTGTGACCAGGCCAATCCGAGGCGGGTCAGGGCATTCGGGAGTCCGGGGGAGAAGTCGGACAGAACCGGACAGCGGCCGCCCGATTTGCCCCCTTCTGAGGCATCGTCAGACGCTTCAAGCGGGGGCGGCGCAGGGCCGGGTGGCTACGGGCGGTGTCGGGCGGAAAGGTCGCGGGGCAGCAAATTGGTGCCCGAAGTTCACCCGTTTGCGGCGACCGCGAGGAACCGATCGTTGATCTCCGGCAGCCCGATGCTGACGCGCACGCCCTCGGGATCGAAGGGCCGCACCACGACGCCGGCCTGCTCGCAGCGCGCAGCGAAGGCGGCCGTGTTCGCTCCGGTCGGCAGCCACACGAAGTTGCCCTGGGCCTCGGGTGGGACCCACCCGGAGGCACGCAGTGCCTCGACCACCCTGGTGCGCTCCTCGACGAGGGCGTCGACGCGGTCCTGCAGCTCATCGACTGCCTGCAGCGAGGCGACGGCTGCCGCCTGGGCGACCGTGGACACCCCGAACGGCACCGCGCACGCACGCACCGCGGCGGCGGCCTCTGCGTGAGTGACGCAGTACCCCACCCGCAGCCCGGCCAGGCCGTAGGCCTTGGAGAAGGTCCGCAGGACCGCGACATTGGGCCTGGACCGATACAGCTCCAGTCCGTCCGGGACGTCAGGGTCGGTGACGAACTCCCGGTAGGCCTCGTCGAGCACGACCAGAACGTCGCCCGGCACCTCATCGAGCAAGGCCTCGAGTTCCGCCCGTCGGATCGCCGGGCCGGTGGGGTTGTTCGGACTGCACAGGATCACGACGCGGGTCCGGTGGGTGATCGCGGCGGCCATCCGCGGGAGGTCGTGGCAGGCCTGCGCGTTTAACGGCACCCGCACCGACGTGCCGCCGACGATGCTCACCAGAATCGGGTACGCCTCGAACGACCGCCACGCGTAGACAACCTCATCCCCGGGAGCGACCGTGGCCTGCAGCAGCTGCTGAGCCACCGCGACGGAGCCGGTGCCCAGGGCGATGTCCGTTGTCGGCACCTCGAGACGGACGGCCAGCGCCTCGATCAGTGCCGTCGCTGCGAGGTCCGGATACCGGTTCGCCTGGGCCGCTGCCGCCGCGATCACCTCGAGCACCGCTGGCAGCGGGGGAAACGGGTTCTCGTTCGACGACAGCTTGAAATCTGCCCCGCCCGCGGGGGAACGGCCCGGCCTGTAGGCGGGCAGTTCGGAGATCGCGGCACGAAGCCGGGGGCGTGGCGCCATGAGCCTCAGCGTAGGGCCGGCACGATCAGCAGATGCAGACCATCCTTGTGCGCCTGGGTATCAACGCCGCCGCCTTGTGGGTGGCCGCGGCGGTCGTCAGTGGCATCGAACTGAACAAGGGCGGCGGGGACGGCCGGGGTTCGGTCGGTGACCGCCTGCTGATCCTGGCGATCGTCGCCGCGATCTTCGGCGTGGTGAACACCGTGATCAAACCCGTCGTGCAGCTGTTCTCGCTGCCGCTGTTCATCCTGACCCTCGGGCTGATCATCTTCGTGATCAATGCCCTCATGCTGATGCTGACCAGCGCCATCTGCGATGGCATGGACGTGCCGTTCCACGTCGATGGTTTCGGCCCGGCACTGCTCGGCGGCCTCGTCGTCAGCATGGTCAGCATTCTGCTGAGCGTGTTGCTGCCCGACGGCGACTGACGGCCCCGCAGATCACGGGCCCTTAGGTCACAGCTGCGGTCACGTGCGTGAACGGTTCTTGAAAATGGAGAATCCGCCGGGGCCGACGGCGCAGCCGACGATGATGACCAGGATGCCGAACAGGATCTGACCCTGCAGCACCTGCACAATGCCGACGATCACAAGGATGACGGCTGCCAACCACAAGAGGAATCCCATGCCTGCGTACTACCCGGTAAGAACCTGAGTAATCGAGTTCGCGGTGGGAGTCATAACTCCGCGCTTGTGTGAGTGGCACCTGTCCGAGCGGGCAGAAGGAGAGGGAGTTCGTACCCACCGAAAGGAAATCGCCATGGGGATCGCAGACAAGGTCAGCAACAAGGTCGAAGAAGCTGCCGGCAAGGCCAAGGAGGCCGTAGGCAAGATGGCCGGCGACAAGGAGCTCGAGGACGAGGGCCAGGGCGACCAGGCCAAGAGCAACGTGAAGCAGGCCGGCGAGAACGTCAAGGACGCCGCCAAGAACATCACCGGCCAGTAGGCAGCTGCCTCGCAGCACCTATAAGCACGGCACGGGCGCCCCCCCTGGACAGGGCGCCCGTGTCGTTGTGCGGCGTCCGGGCTCAGTCGGCGACGGCGAGCGGCAGGTACACCCGATCGCCGCCGGCGCGGAACTCCGCGGACTTTGCTGCCATGCCCGCTTCCAATGCGTCGTCCTCGGCGATACCCTGCTCGGCCGCGAACTTGCGCACGTCCTGGCTGATCCGCATCGAGCAGAAGTGCGGGCCGCACATCGAGCAGAAGTGCGCGGTCTTCGCGGCCTGCGCCGGCAGCGTCTCGTCGTGGAACGAGCGAGCGGTGTCCGGGTCGAGGGCCAAGTTGAACTGGTCCTCCCAGCGGAAATCGAACCGGGCATCTGACAGGGCGTCATCCCAGGCCGACGCACCCGGGTGGCCCTTGGCGAGGTCCGCGGCATGCGCGGCGATCTTGTAGGTGATGACGCCGGTCTTCACGTCGTCGCGGTTCGGAAGCCCGAGGTGCTCCTTCGGCGTGACGTAGCAGAGCATCGCCGTGCCGAACCAGCCGATCATCGCCGCACCGATCGCGGAGGTGATGTGGTCGTAGCCCGGCGCGATGTCGGTGACCAGCGGGCCGAGAGTGTAGAACGGCGCCTCCTTGCAGACCTCCAACTGGAGGTCCATGTTCTCCTTGATCTTGTTCATCGCGACGTGCCCGGGGCCCTCGATCATCACCTGGACGTCGTGTCGCCAGGCGACGTCGGTGAGCTCGCCGAGCGTCGTCAGCTCCGCGAACTGCGCCGCGTCGTTCGCGTCCGCGGTGCAGCCGGGACGCAGGCCGTCGCCGAGGGAGAAGGAGACGTCGTACTGCGCGAGCAGTTCGCAGATCTCCTCGAAGTGCGTGTACAGGAAGGATTCCTTGTGGTGCGCGAGGCACCACGCGGCCATGATCGACCCGCCGCGGGACACGATCCCGGTCTTGCGCTTCGCGGTCAGCGGCACGTACGCGAGCCGCACGCCGGCGTGGACCGTGAAGTAGTCGACGCCCTGCTCACATTGCTCGATCAGGGTGTCCCGGTAGATGTCCCAGGTGAGCTCGGCGGCCTTGCCGTCGACCTTCTCCAGTGCCTGGTACAGCGGCACGGTGCCGATCGGGACCGGGGAGTTGCGGATGATCCACTCGCGGGTGGTGTGGATGTTGCGGCCCGTCGAAAGGTCCATGACGGTATCGGCGCCCCAGCGGGTCGCCCACGTCATCTTGTCGACCTCCTCCTCGATCGAGGAGGCGACGGCGGAGTTGCCGATGTTCGCGTTGATCTTCACGAGAAACTCGCGGCCGATGATCATCGGCTCGCTCTCCGGGTGGTTCACGTTGGCCGGGATGATGGCGCGGCCGCGGGCGACCTCGTCGCGCACCAGAGTCGCCTCGACACCCTCGCGCAGCGCGATGTACTCCATCTCCGGGGTGATCTCGCCGCGGCGGGCGTACGCCAATTGCGTCACCGCGCGGCCGGGATCGGCGGCGCGGCGCGGACGACGGGTGCCCTGGAACACCGCGTCCAGACCACCGAGGCTGCGGTCGCGACGGGCCTCGTCGGCGTAGCCGTCGTCCTTGGGCACCGCGAGGCGCCCGTCGTAGTGGATGGTGTCGCCACGTTCGTGGATCCACTGCTCACGAACGGTCGGGAGGCCACGCCGGATGTCGGTCTCCACGGTCGGGTCCGTGTACGGACCCGACGTGTCGTAGAGGACGACCTTGTCGCCGGTGGTCAGGTTGACCTCCCGCATCGGCACCCGCAGGTCGGGACGGGACCCGACGAGGTGCGTCTTGCGGAACGCCGGCGGGGTGGTGTTCTCGGTGGTCGGTTCAGCAACAGCTGTCATGCCCCATGCTCCCTACGCCGGCATTACCCGGTCAGGTTCAGCGGTCGGCGGCAGTCATCCGCCCTCTCAGCCCGGTCCGTCCGAGCTCCCGCGTGTGTTCATCGCGACCCTACCCCGGCGGTTTTCTCGCACGTTTCGTGCATAGCCGGACCGCGTGGGGCAGGGCAGCAGTGATGAGATCCCGACCTGGACAGCGCGCGGCCCTGGTGGTGGCGGCCACCACCGTGATCGGCCTGACTGTCGTCGCCGGCAGCCAGGTGGCGACGCCTGCGGGTCCGGCCGTTGCAGCGCCGTCGTGCCCGGCGGCGCGCACTCTGCCGCTGCGGACCGTCGTGGCGCAGACCCTGATGGTCGGGGTCAGTACTCCCTCGCGTACCGAACTCCGTTCGTTGCTCGACGGTTCCGCCCCGGTCGGGGGACTGTTCCTGCAGGGCGACTCCGCGAAGGTCCTACGCGACGGCAGGCTGGGCGTGGCCCGGACGGCCTCGATCGTGCCGCTGCTCTCGGCCGACGACGAGGGCGGGCGGGTGCAGCGGTTGGCCTTCGACGGGGACATGCCCAGCGCCCGCGAACAGGCGAAGATGACGCCCCGTCAGGTGCAGGAGCTGGCGCACCGCCGCGGCACCGCGCTGCGGCGCTACGGGATCACGATGAACCTGGCGCCGGTCGTCGATCTGGGTGGGCAGCGCCAAGACGCGGTCATCGGCGACCGCGCCTACGCGAAGGACCCCGCGACGGTGGTCCGCTACGCGGGCGCGTTCGCGGCGGGGATGCGCGAGGCCGGGGTGTTGCCGGTGATCAAGCACTTCCCCGGTCATGGCCGCGCGCGGGGCGACTCGCACAGCGGCTCGGCGATCACGCCCCCGGCCGGCGACCTGCGCGCACGCGACTGGGTGCCCTACCGGGACCTGGGCGGGACAGGCGCCGCGGTGATGATGGGCCACCTTCGGGTACCGAAGCTGTCCACCCCCGGTCTCCCCGCCTCCCTGGACCCGCGGCTTTACGAGGTCCTGCGCACCGAACTCGGCTTCACCGGGCTCGCGATGACGGACGAACTTGCCCACATGCAGGCCGTCCGGGACCGCTTCGGACTGCACGAGGCGGTGCGTCGCGCGATCGCGGCGGGCGCCGACATCGCACTGTTCCTGCAACGACCGGCGGCGATCCCCCGCCTGCTCGCCGCGCTCGTGCGGGACGTCCGCGCCGGGCGACTGTTCGAGGACCGGGTGCGCGAGGCGGCCGGCCGTGTGCTCCAGGCCAAGAGGGCGTGCGATCGATAATGCAGCCATGACTTATCGCATCGCCGTCGTCTGCCTGGGCAACATCTGTCGATCGCCGATGGCGGCCGCGGTGCTCAGGCACAAGGTCGAGGAGGCCGGGCTGGCCGACGTGGTCGTGGTCAGTTCGGCGGGCACCGGCGACTGGCACGTCGGGTCCGGCGCCGACCGACGTGCCCGGGCCGCTCTGCTGGCCCGCGGCTATTCGGACGAGCACAGCGCCCAGCAATTCGTCCGGACGCACTTTGCCGAGCACGACCTGGTCCTGGGGATGGACTCGGCCAACGTGAAGGACCTGCGTCGTATCGCACCGGATCCCGAGATCGGTGCGGCCGTACGACTGTTCGACATCGGCGCCGAGGTGGAGGACCCGTACTACGGCGGGCCGGCGGAGTTCGAGGCCGTGCTCGACCAGATCGAACGCGCGGCCGACATCCTGGTTGCCGAGTTGCCTTCCCTGCTGGGCCGCACGTAGGACCAGTCCGTGAGTACGGGTACTCAGGTCGACTGAGCGTCCGAGCGGATGCCGAACGACCCTCCGGACACCTACCGTCGCTGGCATGAAGTCCCTTCAGGTAGCGCTGGGCGCGATCATCCGCCGGACCGATCCCGTGGGCGGCGGCGACATCTGCCGCGCCTACCGGGCGCATCTCGACGATGACCGCGTGGCCTTTGTGAAGAACCGGCCCGGCGCCCCTGCCGACTTCTTCCACACCGAGGCGGCAGGCCTGCGCCGGTTGCGCGACGCGAGCGGCGCCCCGGTGCCCGAGGTGCTCGCGGTGACCGATGACGCGCTCGCCATCGAATGGATCGAACCCGGGCGCCCGAGCCGGGAGGCGGCCGAGGAGTTCGGTCGCGCGCTGGCCATCACCCACGCGGCCGGGTCGAAGACCTTCGGTGGCGATGGGGAGGACGGTTATCTCGGGTCGCTGCGGCTGCCCAACCGTCCGGCGCAGTCCTGGGTCGACCTGTACCGGGAGCAACGCGTCGGGGCGGCGCTGCGGATCGCCGTCGAACGCGGCCGGATCGAGGCCCGCGACGTGGCTGACGTCGAGCGAGTGCTCGACGCTCTGGAGGATCTCGCCGGGCCGGCCGAGCCGCCCGCTCTGCTGCACGGCGACCTCTGGTCGGGCAACGTGCACTGGTCGGCCGCCGGGCCTGCCTACCTGATCGACCCCGCGTGCCACGGCGGCCACCGCGAGACCGATCTGGCGATGCTCGCCCTGTTCGGCGCTCCGCACCGGGAGCGCATCGTCGCCGCCTACGACGAGGTCTCCCCGCTCGCCCCGGGATGGCGGCATCGAGTGGCGCTGCACCAGTTGCATCCGGTTGTCGTGCACGCCGCATTGTTCGGCGGCGGCTACGGCCCGCAGGCCGGGATGCTCGCACGCGAGGCCCTGGCCGCAAGATGATCACCATGGACGTCGCTGCGCTGCGGGATCCGGGCCGCTGCCCGGACTGCGCCGCCGTGCTCCCCCAGGAGCCGCTGGTGTGTCCGCAGTGCGGTCTGCCGTTGCGCGGCCCACTGGTCGAGCGACTGTGGAACCTCTCGCAGCAGGCCGCGGCGACCCTCGAGCTACGCCAGAGGGTGATCGAGGCTCTGCGCGGACGGGTCGACACCGTCCCCACCGGCGACGCCGACCCCGGGTGGGCCGCGGCGCCGGTCACGGTCGGCGCACCGCCGCCGAGCGACCGCGCCTGGCAACCCGGCCCGCGGACGGTCCCCCCGGAGCGGGAGAGGGTCAGTCCACGCCAGATCCAGCAACTCCTGCTCGGCCTCGGAGTCCTGCTGCTGTCGGTTGCCGCGCTGATCTTCGTCGTCGTGGCCTGGAGCCGCATCGACATCGGCGGGCGCACGGCGATCCTGGTCGGCGTCACCGCCGCGAGCGCCTTCGGTACCCGGCTCGCCGCCCGCCGCGACCTGAGCTCCACCGCCGAGGCTTTGGCCGTCCTCACCGTCGGTCTGTTGCTTCTCGACGCCTACGGGGCCAGGGAGTACGACTTCCTCGGCGCGGAGGACGCGGCCGCCGACCTTTACTGGGCCGGTGCGTTCGCTGGACTGGCAGTGGTCGGCCTGCTGGTGCGCCGAGCACTCGACCTGCGCACGCCCGTCTGGGTGGCGGCACTCGCCGTTCAGGCTCCCGTGCCGATCCTGGGCGACCGTCTCGGCCCGACGGGCATCTGCGTCGCGTTGGTGGTCCAGGGCACCGCGGCACTCGCTGCCGTCGGCCGCTTTCGACCTTCGCCTGCCTTCCTCGCGCCTGGCCTCATGGCGTGGTGGGCGGGCGGCATCGGCATCGTCGGGGTCGCGTACGGCCGAATCGACGAGGACGTCACCCCGGCCGGCGGTTCGGGGCTGATGCTCCTGACTGCCGTCTGC
This sequence comes from uncultured Actinomycetota bacterium, assembly GCA_963703165.1. Taxonomy (GTDB): domain Bacteria; phylum Actinomycetota; class Actinomycetes; order Sporichthyales; family Sporichthyaceae; genus JBQTKD01. The sequence goes on along the minus strand of OY969798.1, from coordinate 2,568,457 downwards.
GCGGCCGTTCTGGCCTGGGACCGACGGTCGCTCACCTGGCTGGCAACCCCCGCGGCCGGCGTCGCGACCGCCGCGTTGCTCCTCGCGGCCCACGCTCCGATGGACCGCTCGCTCGACCCTGATGTCGCGACCGCTGCGGGGGTCGCGCTGCTGATGGTCGTTTCCGCTCTGATTGCCACGGTGCCCGACGACGCGTTCGGTGAGCTCACGCCCCGGCTGCGCCTGGGCCCGCTGGTGGTGCTCGCGATCGGGGCGGCGGCGGCAGCGCTCGACGTCGCCGAGCCGGTAGGGGCAGCACTCGCCGGCGCGTTCCACCACATCTCCGATCCCTGGCAGTTCGGCGTCGACGCCGACGCACTGGAACGCCTCGGCGAACCGTGGCCGTTCCACGGCGCCGTCGGGTTTACCGTGGTTCTGCTGACCGCCGCCGCGGCCGTACTCACCCATCGGCTGCGGGGCACCGGTGCCGGCGTGGTCGCCGTGGGCGCGACGGCGTTCGGTGCGGTCGTGATCGCGCTGGTCGTCCCCGTGGCGATCCGCGCGCCCTACCTGCTCGGGGTGCTGGGCCTGATCGGAATCGGCGTGGCCATCCTCGTCGTCGCCGCCCGCCTGCTCCCGAACGTCGCCGAAGCGGTCGAGGGACACGACAAGGCAGCCGAGGCGGACCTGCAGCTGTCGGCCGTCCTCGTCATCGCAGGTGGTACCGGTATCGGCACGGGCGTCGCGTGGTCGCTGGCCGCCAGCACCGCCACGGCCTGGGCGTTGGGTTTCCTCGCCGCGAGTGCCGTCGGTTCCCGAGGGCTGATCCCGATCGCCGCCCGGCCCCGCGCGACGGTGCTGGCGTCCGCGGCGGTCATCGCCGAGGCGGGAGTGCTGGCCCGGATCGCCGACACGAGCGTCCCGGCCGCCGGGACCGCCGCGGTGGCCATGGCCGGGGTGCTGGCCGTGGCCGCGCGGGTGCTCCCGGACAAGCACGAGCGCATCGCGCTGGAGGCCACCTGCCTGCTCGCCGCGTTCTGCGCCGCCCCCGCCCTGGGCGAGGACAGCCACTGGACGGCCATCGCGCTGCTGATCGCCGGGGTCGCCGCCGCCGTCGTGGCGATGGACCCGGCCCGCCGCCCGGTCGGTTGGCTGTCCGGGGTGCTGCTCACCGGCAGCAGTTGGGCACGGCTGGCAGACGCGAACGTCGAGACGCCGGAGGCCTACACGCTGCCGCCGGCGATCGCGCTGGTGATCGTCGGGGTGCTCGCGCAGCGCCGGAACGCGGAACTGTCGTCATGGCGCACCTTCGGACCGGGCCTGGCACTCGCCATGCTGCCGACGCTGCTGGTCACCCTCGACGACGACGGTCTCGCCCGACCGTTGCTGCTCGGGGCGGGCGCCCTGCTGGTGCTGCTCGTCGGGGTCGCGGCCCGGCTGCAGGCTCCCCTCGCGTTGGGTGCCGCGACCCTGGCGATCGACGCGATCATCCAGATCGGGCCCTACGCCGAGGCTGTCCCCCGCTGGGTGAGCATCGGCGCTGCCGGCGTCCTGCTGCTCGCCCTCGGAACGACCTTCGAACGGCGGCTGCGCGACGTCCGCCGCCTCGCCGTCCGCTTCGCCGGCCTGGGCTGACCTGCGCCGTTCACGCCGCACCCCTGTTGGGTGTTCGCTGCGCTCAACAGGCTCAATCGGCTCGGGCGAGAGAACCTGCTCGCGAATCAAACCCGTTTGAGCCTGCCCTGAGCGTGCGCAGGCTCGCTCTCCGCTCGCCTCAATCGCCTGTAGCCTCGCCGACAAGGCCCGGGCGCTTCGGCTCGGCTCCCCCCGGATTTGCAGGAGTGAACGCGATGGCAGTGGCAGTTGGCGACAAGATCCCCGACGTCGAGGCGAAGGTCCTGGGCGAGGACGGGATGCCCGCATCGGTGAGCACCGGCGAGCTGCTCGGCAGCGGCAAGGTCGTCCTGTTCGGCCTCCCCGGCGCGTTCACCCCCGGCTGCGACAAGCAGCACCTCCCCGGTTTCGTCGCCGGTGCCTCCGACCTGGCCGGCAAGGGCGTCGACAAGGTCGTCTGCGTCTCGATCAACGACGCCTGGGTGCTCGACGCGTGGGCGGACTCGCAGGACGCCAAGGGCAAGATCACGATGCTCGCCGACGGCAACGGCACCTTTACCGAAGCCATGGGCCTGTCCTTCGACGGCGCCGGCTTCGGCCTGGGCACCCGTTCGCTGCGCTACTCCGCAGTCATCGAGGACGGCGTCGTCACCGCCCTGAACCTGGAGGAGAGCCCGTCGCAGGTCGCCGCGTCCTCCTGCTCGAGCGTGCTGGCCAACCTGTAGTTCGCAGCGTCACGACCGGCGTCGGGCTTCCCGGCGCCGGTTCTGCTTTTCAGGCTCAGTCCAGCGGCTTGATGGCGCTGATCAGCGTGGTGGACAGCCACGGGCCGCCGAACCAGGCCTCCCAACCGCCCGGTTTGGTGCTCACCTCGCACCCCAGGTCGCGCAGGCGGGTGATGTAGGCGCCGGTGTTGCGGACGTCGGCGATGAGGATCTGCCCACCCGGTCGGGTGACCCGGACGGCCTCGTCGATGGCCTCCTGGCGCTGGTCGGCGCTCGGCAGGTTGCTGATGCCCATCCCGGAGACGACCAAGTCGTAGTGGTTGCCGTCCACGGCCAGGTCCCGGATGTCGCCCTGCTTGAACTCCACCCGGTCGGCCACCCCCTCGGCGGTGCCGTTACGTCGAGCGATCTGGTCCTCGCTGCCGCCACGGTTGCTGACCAGCATCGATCGCTTGGACCAGGAGTCGACGCCGAGCACCTTGCCGGTGGTCAGCCGGGCCGCGACGAGCGTGGTGACCGCCCCGCGCCCGCAGTTGAGGTCGAGGGCCTGCTCCGTGCCGTCCAGATTCAGGGCGCCCAGCGCCCGGGACCAGACCCGGAACTTCCCGCGCCGGGAGGCGTGCAGGTAGGTGAACGCGATCCCCAGGAGAACGAAGCCGGCGCCGACGAGCCACCACCCCTGCAGGTCGTCCTCGTTGGCAATCTGCTTGTAGCCGACCTGGATCATGACCAACGCCAGGAAGGACTGCACCGCCGGGACTGCGGGGGTGTCCACGCCGTAGTTGCCGCGCCGACCGACGCTGCCGAAGAGCATCGGCGCATTGTGTCAATCTCTGGCGTCGCCGGCTAAACGCTCCGCCAGAGGTTGAACGCGACGAGCACCGCCCCCACCAGCATGAACACGATGCTCAGCGCGAGCGCCATGTCCACCGGGTTGCGCGGGATGCCGGCCAGCCGACGTACCCCGTCGAACCCTTCCAGGTCCCCGTCGGGGTCGCGCTCGTGCAGACCAGCGGGCGAAACGGGGCCGCTGTCGTCAAGACGACCGGTCCACGTCATTCCCCACCTCCGTCCGTAATACCCCCTTGGTTCTCTAGAGGGATTAGAAAAGGGAAGGTGGGTTGTGTCAAGGGATGGCCACGTACTTGCTTGTCCACTTTGCCCCAGCAAAGCGCACCTCTAGCCTTTCGCCCGTGCGAAGCGATGACAAAGCCCCAGGTACGGCGGGTGTGTCATCCACGCGTAAGCCCCTGAAGTACCGACGAATTGCTGATGACCTCCGCAGCGGCATCCAGCGCGGAGAGTACGAACCGGGCAGGCCGCTGCCGGGCGAGAACGACCTGATGGCGCGGTACAAGGTCGCCCGGATGACCGTCCGGCAGGCCCTGGCCGAGCTCCAGCGCGAGGGACTGGCGATCGCCCGCCGGGGCTCCGGGGTCTACGTCAACGACCCGCACCCCATCGTGCGCGACGAACTCGGCTGGCTCGCGGGCGTCCCCTGGGCGCGCGGGGAGTCGACGTGGCTGGGTGTCGACGAGCGTGAACTGCGCATGGACAACCTCGACGTCTCCCGAGCCCCGGCCCCCGAGCACGTGGCCGCCGCGCTGGAGATACCCGCAGGTCAGAAGGCCTGGGCACGCTCTCGACGGTTCACCCTGGACCGCCGCGAGGTGCTGCTGTCGGTGTCCTGGCTGCCCGCCGATCTGGCGAGCGCCGAGGGCGTGCTGGCCGAGGACCCGGGCCCGGGCGGGGTCTACCGGCGCCTGGCCGCCGCCGGACACGCGCCGGTGCGCTTCCGCGAGGACGTCCGGGCGCGGCTGGCCGCCCCCCAGGAGGCCGAGCGTCTGGCACTGACTGCCGGCGCCGCCGTCCTGGCGGTGGAACGAGTGGCCTACTCGGTCGCACGGCCCATCGAGGTGACCGAGCTCCTGCTGGACGCCGCCGTCTACGTCCTGCGCTACGACGCCACCGTGGGGCCGCGGGTGACCCGCAAGGCCGCTGCGCAGGCGAAGGCCACCCAGTAGGTCCGCAGCCCTCCTGGGCCCCGTCCAGCCCGTCGTCGGGGCCGGCAGGCTGAGCCCATGAGCGAGCTTGCGAGCGAATCAATGTGCAGTCCCGCGAAGCGGATGCGGCCGACGGAGGAGGCTGCATGAGCACCTCGCCGAGTTCCGACGCCTGTCTCACCGCGCACGGTGCCCCCGGTGAGGCCCCGACCGGGCGCTCGTTGGTCCTGGTCTACGCCGGTGAACTGTCCCGGCACCTGCTGGCGATGGCCGAGGCGTGCGGGTACCGGTGCTCGGTCGTCGAGCCGGACCCGGATCTGGCCGAGGTGGCGACCGGGTGGGCGGCGACGGTGGTCAAGGAGCCGGCGGGCGTCGACACCGACCCGGACACCGACGTCGTCGTCACCGACCACCACCGGGCTGACCTCGGGACGGTCCTGGCCGCGTTCCTGGATCGGCCGACCCGCTGGATCGGGATCATCGGCAACCCGCGGGATCCCGGCCCGCACATCGGACTGCTCACCGAGCTGGGATACCCGGCCGAGAAGATCGCGCTGGTGCACCGCCCGATCGGGCTGAACATCGGGTCCCGCACGCCCGCGGAGATCGCGGTGTCGATCCTGGGCTCCCTGCTCGCCGACCGGTCCGGGCGGCCCGGCGGCTTCGACCGCTCGACGCGCCTCTGACGGACGCAGCGACTGCTCCCGGCGGGCGATCGGGCCCAATCCTGGGCGGACCTGCACACGTGTCCCCGGCGGAATGCGCCGTGACGTCCGGAATCGCCCCAATTTTCTGAGCCGAACGAGTGGATCCTGCGGCGCGTCCAGTTCGTCTTAGTTGGCGGGGAAGTTTCTTGATCATTGGGGGGCATGACGTGCTTCGTTCGCGACGCAAGGTGGTCGGTCACGTAGCGCTGACTGCGCCGAGTCTGGGCCGCCTGCCGGCAGCGCCGGAGGACCTCGAGGCCCAGCGCGACGGCGTGACCGCGCTCTTCGGCTCGGTCGCCGCGCTCAAGGACACCGGGACCGGGGCGGACGCCCGGGTGGTCTCCGATGCCGCCGCGGACCGGCTGATCGTGGTGTGCCTCGAGCTGATCGGGCACGACCTGACGCCACGGCGTACCCGGCTGTCCGACGCCGCGCACTTCGGCCGCCTGGTCGCGCTGCTGGAGCCGTCGCTGCACGGGTTCGACGCGGACCGCTCGCACCCGCACGCTGCCACCGCGCTCACCTACGTCGCCGTGCAGACCCAGGACGCGGACAAGCTCTTCGAGCAGCTCAGCATCTGGGCCCTGCAGGCCGGGTACTGGCTGACCCGGACCGGCGTCGACTCGAATGTCCTGCTGGACGCGTTGCGTGCCGAGCTGCGCGCGCTGCTGGCTCAGGTCGAGCCCGCGATCCCGCGTCAGCGTCGCGGCACGCAGGACGACATCGTCATCGACGTCTCCGCGCTCAAGGCCGCTGCCCGCGCCTGAGGCCTGCAGCATCGCTCGATAACCTGCAGCGATGAGCCCTGCGAGCCTCACACCCATTCCGTCGCGGCTGCTGTTGGGGTCCGGGCCGAGCATCGTCCCGGCCTCCGTGCTCGAGGCGTTGGCGATGCCGACGATCGGGCACATGGACCCGGCCTTCGCGACGGTGATGACCGAGACCATCGAGGCGCTGCGCACCGCGTTCGGCACCTCGAACGTGGCGACGTTGCCGGTCTCCGGCACCGGCAGCGCCGGCATGGAGGCGTTGGTCGCGAACTTCGTCGACCCCGGCGACCGCGTGGTCTGCGGGGTGCACGGGCTTTTCGGCATGCGCATGGCCGACGAGCTCGGCCGCGCCGGCGCCGAGGTCATCCGCGTCGAGGCCGAGTGGGGGAGGGCGATCGACCCGGCCCGCCTCATCGAGGCCGCCCGCGGCGGCATCGACGCGATGTTCGTCGTGCACGGGGAGACCTCGACCGGTGTCGCGCAGCCCCTCGACGGACTCGCCGACGCCTGCCGCGAGCAGGACGCGCTGCTGCTGATCGACTGCGTGACGTCCCTGGGCGGACACCCGCTGAACCTCGACGCGGCCGGCGTCGACGCGGCTTTCTCCGGAACCCAGAAGTGCCTCAACTGCCCGCCCGGCCTGGCCCCGTTCACCGCCGGCGAGCGGGCCATCGCGAAGCTGCAGCGCAGGGAGAAGCCCGGCCGGTCCTGGTACTTCGACCTGTCCCTCGTGCTCGGGTATTGGAACCCCGAGGCTCAGGCCGGCGGCACCGCCCGGGCGTATCACCACACCGCCCCGATCAACCTCGTCTACGCCCTGCGCGAGGCCCTGCGCCTGACCACCGGCGACGGCTGGCCCGAGCAGACCTGGGAGCGCCACCGCATCGCCCACCACGCCCTGCGCGACGCCCTGGCCGTGCTTGGCTGCACCCGCGTCGCCCCCGACGGCGAGCAACTTCACCCGCTGCTGGCCGTCAGCCCGCCCGAGGGTTGCGACGAGGCGAAGGTCCGCACCCGCCTGCTCCTGGAGAAGGGCATCGAGATCTCCGGCGGCCTCGGCCCCCTGGCCGGAAAGCTCTGGCGCATCGGCGTCATGGGCGTCTCCGCCCAACCCGAACCGCAGGAAGCTCTCGTCACCGCCCTCGCCGACCTCCTCGACGCCAACCCCACCGAAGCCCTCGCCGCCCTCGCCGAGGGTTGGAAGGCCTGAAGGGTGCAGGCTCAGAGGTAGAAAGCGAACAGGTGAGGCGCCGAACCGCGAATTTCGGCACCCTTGCCGGTGGGTCTGATCGCCGCCGGCATCTTCTGTGCTTATTGGTTGGCGCGGTTGGTGGTCTGCATCGCCCGGACCCGTCGGGTCGCGCTTGCCTTTTGGATGGCACCGATCCTCGGCGGGCTAACTCTCGGCATCGTGTCGGTCAGCGGCCCAACGCCCTTTCGCTGGGCCGCCAGCGAGAGCGCGTTCGAGGCCCTCGTCCGCGACCTGCAACCCCTGCCGCCCGTCGATGCCTGCCTGTCTCAAAGCAGCGATTGTGATCCGGGTTGGGGGCCGAGGCTGGACGTCCCGAGCTCAGTCGGCCGCTACACCGTGCACAGCGCCGAGCGCGTGGCGGGCGGGATCATCTTCCACACCGGCGAACGCTGCAACTGGCTCGACGGCGCCGGCATCGGTTGGTTCCCGGACGCTCCCGACGCCGAGCGGCTGGAGACGGGCAGCTTCGAACGCCCGGAGTTCACCCACCTCGGCGGGCCGTGGTACCGCTGGTGCGCGAGTTGGTGAAGTTCAGTCACCGGGTCGCCCGTTGAACATAGAAGCAACAAGAGTGGCGATTTTCAGGCGTCCAGACGTCACATCAGTTACTTCTATGCTCAAACCACGCACGCGCCTGACCCGGCGTCAGGCCTGCCGTGCGGTGGGCTTTGCGGGCGCCGGCAACTCCAGCACACGCGAGCGTTGTAGCCGCCAGGTGAGGTAGGCGATCCCGGCCCGGACGCGGCCGTAGCCGTCGAACGGGTCGAAGCCGAGGTCGGTGGCGAGGGCGTCGATGCGGGTCTGCATCGTGCTGTGGTGCACCCGGGCCAGGCGGGCGGCCTGGCGCGCCGAGGTCGAGCGAACCACCACGTCCAGCGTCGGGAGGCCCCACGGGCGCTCGGAGACGCGGTCGACGAGTTCGACGTCGGGCTGGTGGGCGTTGATCGGGGCGTCGGCGAGCAGGTCGACGAGGCCCGCGTAGGCGTCGGCGTTGACCACTGGCTCACGGGGCGGGTCGCACAGGCGCAGTGCCACCAGCGCGGTGCGGAACGAGTGGTCCAGGTGGTCGACCCCGGTCGCCACCCCGAGCCCGCACGGGCCGGCGTGCACAGTGTCGGCGTCGGCGGACAGGACGAGGGCGTGCATGGGGCCGTAGCGGGTCGCCACGACGTCCTCGGGGGCGGCGGGGTGCTCGGTCCAGATGGCGAACAGCGGCGCGGCGGCGATCCGGTAGGAACCGCCCCGGCTCAGACCCAACGACGCGGCCGCCATGCGCCGCTCCTCGACCCCCACCTCCTGGTCGAGCAGGAGATTGAGGTGACGACGGCCGTCGATGTCGCGCGGGCCGCGGGCGTTGCGCAGGCGCACCGAGAGCGTCAATCGTTCGAGGATGATCGCGTCGTTCGCGCTCAGCTCACCGTCGCGCTCGAGCCAGACGGTCAAGCCGCCGGAGGCGTTGGCCACGGTGATCTCCGCGGGTGCCTCGCCGGGCATGAGGTCACCGCGGGGGGTGACCCGCATGCTGCGGCCGGTGAGCTCCGAGCGGAAGCCCGCGACGCTGCCGGACAGCGCGGCGGCCGCGGCCAGCAGCCCGCGCGTGTTGACGCCTCCGACGCTCAACTCGTCGAAGCACGCGATGACCCGCAATGCCTGACTGGCGTGGGGATCGAGCTCGCTGATCCGTCCCAAAAGGTGCTGCACCGTCTGTCCTTCCCGAGCGACGCCGCGTGCGATCAGTCGTCCAACTTCCGCTCCACCCAGGCGTTGCGGACCTTAATCATCTGGCGGCTCACGGCGGCATGCGGAGCAAACACATCGCAGCCGTGGAAGGCACCGCCCCATACGTGGAGCTCGGCGTCGCCGCCGGCGCTCCAGATGCGGGAGGCGTAGTCGATCGCCTCGTCGCGGAAGATCTCGGCAGAACCGACCGAGATCAACGCCGGGGGTAGACCGGCGAGATCGTCGGCGCGCGCCGGCGCCGCGTAGGGGGAGACGCCGGGTCCGCCGCAGGCGTCGGCCAGCAGGGCGGTCCACGCCGTGGCATTGCTGGTGCGGTCCCAGACCCCGACCCCGTCGAACTGACCGGTCGAGGCGGTGATGCCGCGGTCGTCGAGCATCGGGTAGTCCAGGACCTGGCCGCAGATGTCGGGCCCGCCGCGGTCCCGCGCGGCGAGCGCGAGGCCCGCCGCGAGTCCCGCGCCGGCGCTGCCGCCGGTCACCAGGAGGCGGTCGGGCCGGATCTCCAGCTCCGCGGCGTTCTTGGCCAGCCATTCGAGCGTCGCGTAGCAGTCCTCGCGCGGATACGGATCCCGGAACTCGGGCGGCAGGCGGTACTCCGGCGTCACGATGACCACGCCGAAGAGGTCGATCCACTCCAACGTGAGGTCGATGGCGCTGAACCGGTCGCCGAGGATCAGCCCGCCGGAGTGGATGGACAGCACGCACGGACGTGGACCGCTCGCATCCGCCGAGCGAAGCACCGAGACGGTGAGCGGATCTCCCCCGTGACCTGCGATGACGTGGTCGGTGCAGACGATCCGACGGTCGCGGAAGATGCCGTCCATCGGACCCGAGGCGTAGGACTGACGCATCCGATCGAGGATGTCCAGGGTCACCGTCGGCGGGAACATCCCGCCGACCACGGCGAGCCCGGCCTTCAGCTCAGGATCGAACTCGGGCCGCACCACACTCACGCGTTGCTCCCTCGCCTCAGAGGACCCGTGCCGGAAAACCCTCGTGACGGCGATTGGAGCAGGCCGTCGAGAACTCGCATCTGCGATAAGAGTCCTCCGACCCGCCGAGGTGTCGCATCCCGGACATATCAGACAGACAAATGGCGGTTGTTGTCTAGATCACATCGGGAGGAGTCTCAGGCATTCGGTTCGACGGCCCACCGGACTCAGCGTGCCGGTTGGCCTGACTGCGTGTCTGCGCACGCAAGAAGAGCGGAGTCAGCGTGGAAAAACTGCCATGGAAGAACACCTGGCCAGACATCCCCGAGGACGTCGCCATCGACGTCATGCCCACGTCCAACGGGGAGTACGTCCCCAAGCCCCCGACCCGTCAGCAGATCGCCATCATGGCGCTGCAGGACGAGCAGATCGAGATCCAGCGGCGTCGCTTCAACATGTCCCGACGTTCGTTCGTTCGCACGTCGGCGGCGTACGCGATCGGTATCTGGGCCATCAACGCCGTGACCGCCGGGCGCTGGGGCAGTTACGCCTTCGCGGCCGAGGCCGGGCCCGGTTACAACGGCCTCAACGAGATGGACAACCCCGGGGCTCAGCTGGCCAACCTTCCTGGCGAGTTCATCCTCGACACCCAGGGCCACCACCTCGACTCCGCCGGCCGGTGGCGCCTCGAGAACCCCGGCTTCGAGGAGTTCCTGCGGCTGTGGACCTCGCAGGCGATGGGTGAGATGCCCGGCGTCGACAGCAGCGGCAAGCTGCGCGGGGCCGGCGGCGGGGGCGAGATCGACCCGATGGAGAACCTCGGTCGGTACCACTACTTCAAGGAGATGTTCCTCGATTCCTCGACGACGGTCAGCCTGCTGACCGCGCTGCCCAACCTGCCGGACGAGACGAACATCCTCCCGGTCGCCTACGCGATCGAAACCGCCGAACTGGCCAACAGCCTGTCCAAGTCCCAGCGCTGCTTCATCCACGCCTTCGCGCAACCCAACCGCGGATATATCAACTCCAGCACCACGCCGCTGCACCAGGCCGAGGACTTCCAGTGGATGGAGGACACGGCGAAGGACGTCGACATCTACGGCTGGAAGCTCTACTGCGGATGGGGCGACGCGACGCTCGGCACCCCGCCCCCGCTGGGCAGCTCGCCCCCGATGAACGGGTGGTGGTTCGACGACGACAACGGCCTCGCCATCGTCGAGCACATCCGCAACATCAGCGACAAGTACAACCGGCCCAAGGTCATCTGCACGCACAAGGGGCTCGCGTTCAACGGCACCTTCGACGCGGCGAAGTTCTCCCCCCGTGACATGGGAATCGTCGGCCGTCAGTTCCCGGACGTGAAGTTCTACACGTACCACTGCGGCTACGACGGCGAGTACATGGAGGCCTACCCGGGCGACGAGAAGGTCAACTCGTCGAACCGCAGCGTGGACGCGTTCATCAAGAGTCTGCGCGAGAACTCGTGGGACGCGACGCTGTTCGTGCCCAAGGGCCTCAAGCACGGCAACACGGTGAACATGTACGCCGAACTCGGCTCCGTCTGGTGGAACGTCATGAATGACGCCGACCAGGCCGTGCATCTGCTCGGCAAGCTGATCACCTACGTCGGCCCGCAGCGGATCGTGCTCGGCACCGACTGCATCTGGTACGGCAACCCGCAGCCGCAGTTCGTGACCATGCGCGCCATCCAGTTCAGCGACGAGGCCAAGGAGCTGTACAACCTCCCGCACGGCCTCGACGGTGACCGCTTCGACCCGCGGCGCAACGCGCTCAAGGGCACCAGCTACAACGGACACCCGGACGTGAAGAACTGGCCGAAGGACGGTCGAGCCCACCCGGAGCGCAGCATCCGCAACGGCATCCTCGGCCGCAACGCCGCCGAGGCCTACGGGATCGACGCCGACAAGCACCGCGGAATGATCGAGTTCGACCAGATCCAGTCGATGCGTCAGGCCTATGTCCTCAACTCCGGAACCGAGCGCGAGCAGGCGAAGTGGCGCACCAACCAGATGATCGGCCCGCGGAACCGGCGCGAGTTCATGCGCATGGTCACCGCACCCGACTGGCAGCCGTAGAGGAGGGGACATCACATGAAGAGAATCGGTATCTCGCTCGTTGCGATCGCTCTTGTTGCGGCCCTCGCCACCCCGGCCCAGGCCGAGAGCATGGAATACAAGGAGGGCCCGTCCAACGGCGATGCGTCCACCTTCAAATCGGTCGACGCCGGCTCCGGAAAGATCACGATCTTCCAGCACAACACCCGTCAGGCCGGCACCGTGCACTGCACGGGACAGGGTCCGCGGGCGACGCTGGAGACCGTGCGCCCGGCACCGGCCGGGGCCCAGAAGGTCTCCGTCAAGTACGTCGACGCGATCATGACCGAGCACCCCGTCATCGACGTCCTCGTCCTCGGTAGGAACGACAAGGCCGTGGGACACAAGGCGGCGTTCGGGCCGATGTACCACCAGAGCGGAACGCTCGACGTGCCGATCTTCGGCAAGGTCAAGTCGGGTGATCCGTTGCGGATTCTCGTCGGACTCCAGTTGCACGCCGGTTGTCTGCCGCACCCGTTCGTCCTCGGGTTGGCCGGCAGCCGGTTCGCCGAGGGCGCTCAGGTGTCGTTCCCGTCCGTGTCCGTGTCCTAGCCAGGGTCGACCGAGAGGAGTAACGCAATGAAGCAGAGTTCTCGTTACCGCGCCCTGGCCGTCACATTGGGCCTGGGTCTCGCAATTGCCTGCGTACCGGGGCAGGCGAGTGCGGATCCCTACACCGGCCAGGACCACCCGGGCGACGTGACCGTCTTCGGGTGGAAGTACCTGCCGGCGGACGTCCACATCAAGCAGGGCTCGACGTTCAAGTTCGCGAACTACGACGTCATCCAGGGGATCCCGTCGCACAGCATCGACGAGCTCATCCCCGGCTGCACGGCTCCGCCGTACGGCAAGGGCGCCGGGGCGAACTGCCCGCCGACGCGCTTCAGCAGCGGGCTGACGGACTGGATGCAGGTCCACACGGTGCACGGGACCGACAAGCTCGGAAAAGGCACCTACGACTTCGTCTGCCAGGTCCACCCGTTCATGCGCGGGAAGCTGGTCGTCGAGTAACACCCCACCGGTCACGGCCGCGGCGACCCTCCGGTCTCCGCGGCCGTGACTTCGTTTTTCCCAGGTCTCCGGAACCGTCCGGATCTCGCCGTCAATGTGCCGATTGCGCCTTTGCCAGATGAAATCTGGCGGGGGATCTAGATGCGATCACAACACCTGAAGCAGGGAGGTTCGCACTCCTAGCCTTCTCGAGTGAACCCACTGACCTCCTCGTCGCGGCGCCGGACTCGGGCCGCCCTGTCGTCCCTGCTGCTCTCCGCGGCCATCGTCGCGCCGTTGCAGGTCCTCGCCGGGAGCCCCGTCGCCGCCGCTGAGTCGTGCGACCTGACACCCGCCCTCGCGTCGTTCTACCCGGGCCCCTCGGCCTCGATGACCTACGACGCCCTGTTCAGCCAGGCCGGCGCGATCCCGTACCTGAGCACGCACACCCCGCAGGGCATGACGACCTGGTCGAACTGGGACGGCTCCGGCGACGACCTGGTGCTGCTGGCCATGTACCGGGACAACGCGGATTCCTACCTCGTGGCCATCGACCCGATCACCGGCGCGCACTACGGGACGCTCGCCGTGGCGGAGGGTCACATGGGGGGGATCGCCGTCGTCGGCACCTGGCTGTTCACGCAGGACGACCACGCCAGCGGTGACGAAAAGGTCCGCAAGTACAAGCTCTCGACGCTGAAGAACGCTCTGCAGACGTCGCACGCGAACAGCAGCCGCCCGTACGTCAGCCGCTCCGGGTCCAACCAGACCCTCTACGGCGCGGACTACATGACGAGCTACGAGGGGCGGATCTGGTCCGGGCGTTACAAGACCAGCGGCAGCGACAAGATGTACGAGTACAAGGTCTCGAGCAGCGGAACGCTGAGCAAGACCGGTTCGTCGTGGAAGGTCCCCGCCAAGACCCAGGGCCTGCTCGTGACGGCGGACCGCTTCGTGTTCAACACCTCGTCGGGCGACTCCAAGAGCACGATCTACGTCACGACGAAGTCCCACTCCCCGTCCCTGTCGAACGCCCGGTGCTTCGCCGTCCCGAGCCGTAGCCAGAACTTCGCTCTTGTCGACGGAACGCTGTTCCTCGGCTTCGAGGGGGGGGCTCACAAGTACCCGGACTCGCGCAACAAGATCAAGAACCTGCACAAGGCCCCGCTGTCCGGGGTGTTGGGTTCGAGCCTGTAGGAGCGAACGAACATGGCCGCGGAGACCTTCCGGTCCCCGCGGCCATGTTTCGTTGTGACGGATCGTCAGTCAGCCTTGAGCTGCCCGCGCACCGCACCGCCGGCGTGCTGCGGGTTGTGCACGTTGACGTAGAACTTCGACGGGCTCTTGAGGATGTCCTTCACCTTGGTCTTGGCCGGGAAGGCCTTGGCGCCGCTCGCGAGGGTCTCGCCCTCGGTCAGGCAGTCCGCGGCGTCTCCGTCGAAGGGACCGGCGAGGTTGACCACAACCGGGCCCGCCTTGCCCTTGTTGCCGAGGTGGATGTGGGCGGCCATGCCCTCGGCGGTGAGCTTGATCTTGTTGACCTTCAGCACGTAGCAGAGGGTCTTCGGGTCACCGTCGATGCCGAAGACGAACACCTGGCCCGCGCCGTCGGCGTCGCCCTTCTTCGGTACCTCGGTAGCGCCGGTCAGCTTGGCCGAGAGCAACGTGTTCGTGTGGCCGGCGAATGCCACGCCACCCAGCGAGGGCAGCGTGAGGGCCGCGGCCAGACCGACGCTCACGGCGGCGGTTCCGACGATTCGCTTACGCATGGGGACTTCCCTTCGGGACATGTTTCAGATACCGGCGGAAACCCCCCGGGGGTGTCCAAATTAAATAGTGTGGCATGCCCCCCAGGGAGCCCCGATCCAGGGGGTCGGCAGACTCTCGACGGGGTGCCCATCGACTGCCTACGAGAGCAATCCGCACGCTTCTCGGGGGTGATCGTCCAGACGGGGAACTTCCGCGTCGGCCAATCCGTTCTACCTACTCGCCCCTGGCGCGGGCTCACGTTCCCCCGATGACGACCGTCGGTGCGTCCAGGAGATTGCTGGTCTGCAATCGATGGGGACAGCATGAGCCGAAAGTGGACCGAGCGCGACGTCCTGGACCTGACGGGCAGGGTCGCGATCGTGACCGGAGCGAACACCGGCCTGGGCTGGGACACCGCGCGGATGCTCGCGGGAGCGGGCGCAGCGGTCGTGCTCGCTGTGCCCGACACCGAGAAGGGCAGCAGGCGGCCGAGCGCATTGTCGCCGCGGCGCCCGGGGCGGACGTGAGCGTCCAGAAAGCTCGACCTCGGCTCCCTGGCCTCGATTCGCGAGGCAGCAGGCGAACTGACGCAGCGTCACCATCGGCTCGAACTGCTCGTCAACAACGCGGGCGCGATGTACCCGCCGAAGCAGACGACCGCCGACGGCTTCGAGCTGCAGTTCGGCACCAACCACCTGGGGCACTTCGCGTTCACCGGCCTGCTGCTCGACCGCATGCTCGGGGTCCCCGGCTCGCGTGTGGTGACGGTGAGCAGCATCGGCCACCGCATCCGCGCCTCCATCCATTTCGACGATCTGCAATGGGAGCGCTCCTACCGCAAGGTCGATGCCTACGGGCAGTTCAAGCTGGCAAACCTCCTGTTCACCTACGAGCTCAACCGGCGCCTGACCGCCGCGGGCGCGAGGACGATCGCCGTGGCAGCTCACCCGGGCTTCTCCAACACCGAGCTTCTGCGCCACATGCCCGCCGACCTGCGTCGGGTCCAGCCGGTTCTCGCCCGCTTCTCCGCCCAGTCGTCCGCATAGGCGCCCTGCTCACGTTGCGAGCCGCCACCGCGCCGGAGGTGCATGGCGCCCAGTACTACGGGCCCGGCGGTTTCGGCGAGACCAAGGGCCACCCGAAGCTGGTGGGGTCCAGCGCGCAGTCGCACGACGCGGACCTCCAGCGTCGGCTCTGGTCGGTCTCGGAGACACTGACCGAGGTGAGTTTCCCCGTCTGATCCGCGACCCGAGACAGGAGCAACGCATGCCCCACCCGCGCGTCCTGAAGTCCGCCCGGACGATCCCCGTCGACGTCGAGACCGCGTACCGGCGCACCCTTCCCATCGACCTGCCGTTGGTGTTCAACCGTTGGTACGGCCCGATCGGGCCGGTCAAGCAGGTGCGGGACCAGGACGGCGAGTGGGGCACCGTGGGCCAGACCCGCACTGTCGTGCAGGTCGGCGGAGGGCAGTTGCGCGAAGAACTCACCCGCGTCGACGCCCCCCGAGCGTTCGGCTACCGCCTCACCGAGATCAAGGGTCCACTCGCCCCGCTGGTGGACCACGTCGAGGGGGAGTGGCGGTTCTCGCCCGCAGGCACGGGGACCGAGGTTGTCTGGCAGTGGACGGTGTATCCGAAGTCCAAGGTCGGCGCTGTTGCCATGCCGGTCTTCGCCCGACTCTGGGGCGGCTTTGCCCGCCAGGGCCTGGAACAACTGTCCGTCGAACTGCTTCGCTGAGGTTCAGACCGCGGCGAGGCGATGCGCGTGAACGCCGGGGGCAGAGGTGTCGAAGGCGGCGGCCAGCACCCGGCTCAGCACCTTCTCCGACGCGGTGCGCGGCAGGTCGTCGACGACCTGCAGGTAATCGGGCACGTGACTGCGTTCGAGCCGGACCGCGCACCGGTCGAACAGGGCGCCCGCGTCGAAGGTCTTCGGGTCGCGCACCACGATCGCGGCCACGATGTCGGTCTCGCCGGACGCACCCATCCTGGACGGGATCCCGTAGATGTGGACGTCGGCGATCTCGGCATCCTCAGCCAGCGCCCGGCGGATGAAGCCCTCGGCGATGAACTCACCCATCTTGCGCAGCCCACCCTCCTCGCGGCGGTGGGAGAAGAAGTACCAGCCGTCGGCGTCGTAGGTGACCATGTCCCCCGTCCGCAGCCACCCGCCGCGGACCTTGCGCGCGGAGGCTTCCGCGTTGCGGAAGTAGGTGAGTTTGGCCTCGCCGCCGAAGGGTCGGACCACCAGTTCGCCGATCACACCGGGGCCCACCGGCTTGTTGTTCTCGTCGCGGACGTCCATCTCGACAACACCCTCGGGCGGCTTGCCGAACGACCCGATCGGGCCGCCGACGGGGTTGCACGCGAAACCGCCCTCCATGGTGCCGTACCACTCGAGCACGTCCACCCCGAAGCGTTCCTCGAAAGCCCGCCAGATCTCCCGCGGCATCCCGGCGCTGACCACCAGCCGAACAGCGTGGGCGCGGTCTTTCGGGGAGCTGGGTTCGCTGTAGATGGCCGTCGCGATCCCACCGAGGTTCGACCAGGTGGTGACGCCGTGCTCGATGCATACGTCCCACAGTCGGCTCTTGGTGAATCGCCTCGAGAACACCGCCTGGGCCACGGTGCGGGTCAACGCGGGCAGCATGGTCGCAACCAATGCGTTGCCGTGCGTCAACGACAACCCGGTGTAGGTGACGTCGTCCGGGTGATAGCCGAACCACCGGGGCACCGCCCGGTACAGCGCCACGCGGTCGTAGGTGAACTCGATGGCCTTCGGGTCCCCGGTGGTCCCGGAGGTGTAGGCCAACATCCACGACTCGTTCGGGTCGGTGACGTGTTGACCGAGCCCGGGAGCCTCGGACCCGTCGAGGATCTCGTTGAGCGACGGCCATCCGTTGCAGTCCAGGCCGGCGGCCCGACCCTCGGGTGTGGAGAGCACCCAGGTGCGCACACCCGAGGCGCGAATCACCTCGGCCGCGCTCGGATCGGCCACCACGTAGTCGGCGGTGATCAGACCCGCGCACTCGGCGAAGGTGAGGAAGTACGCGAGCTTGTCGCCGCGCGACCTCGGGTCGACCGGGACAGTCGGCAGCGCCAACGTCGCGTTGGCGGTCAGGCTGATCAGAAACTCGGGGTGGTTGCGCAGCATGACCGCCACGCGATCGCCGCGGCGCAGGCCGGCGGCGCGCAACGCGGCGGCCAGCCTGTTGCCGCCGAGCACCAGGTCACCGGTGGTGAGGGTCTCGACCGGGTGGTCGCCGTTCTCGAAGAGGAACGCCGGCCGATCCGGGTCGAGCTCCGCCTCGGTGACGGCGAGACGACTGAGGACCAACTGACCCAACCGACGCTCGTGCACCGACAGCCGTTCCGAGCTCACGGTGCACTCCTCTCAGTGCTGTTGAGCCAGTCGTTCGACGTAGATCTCCGCGGCCTTCTCGATCGAGTGGGAGAAGCGCACGGCGTTGAACACCTGAGCGCCGGCCAACCCGGGCAGGATGTAGCGCCATCGGAAGTTGAGGTTGGTCTCGTCGTTCTGACGGGTGAACAGATACCGGTGCCACGAGGTCGCGCACTCGCGGTTGGGCCACATCCAGACCTGCGAGGTCTCGAACCAGTAGCTACCCCGGGTCTTGCCGAAGTCCTTCATGTACTCGTCGACGATCACCAGAGCGGGCGCGGCGCCAGGAGCGCGGATCCCGACCTCGAAGGACAACCCGGCACCGTTCGCCCGCAGGTTTTTCGCGCCCGGGAAGCACATCCGGGCCGATGCCGAGCGGCACCAGTCGATGGCCTCGTCGGTGCTCCGGCCGAGGGGGACGCTGAGGTCGACAGTGTTGGGCACGGCAGGGCCTCAGGCGTCAGCCATCGAAGGTTCGACCGCCGGGGCCGGTTCGGCGCGGACCTGTTGCACCGGTTGATCCGGAAGCAACGCGGCCTCCAGCAACTGGGTCAGGTACTCCACCCGTTCGCGCAGGTCCTGATTGGTCGACTCAACCGCGCCGAGCCGGTCGCGCACCAGCCCGTCACTGGCGGACCGGAACAGCACCGCGGCGGCGACGGTGAGCATCAGCGCGCCGACCCCGCCGGAGAGGATGTCGGGCATCTGAATGGCCACGGCGGTCTCGTCCCTGATGTTGCTCCAGGAGGAGATCAGCATGATGACGCCCGCGATGAGGCAACCGACGGAGAGCACCAGCCGAACCATCGGGCTTGTGAGGCGATCCATGGATGAGGTCCCTTCTGCTCAGGTGGCGAGCAGCGAGTCGGGGCGAGTACTGCGCTTGCCGAGGTACGCCTCCCGCAGGAGGTCCTTGTCCTCCCGGAGCCGTGCGGCCGGCCCGGAATAAACGACCTCGCCCTTGCGGAGGAGGTAGGCGGTGGTGGAGATGGACAGCGCCGCGGAGGCGGCCTGCTCGACGAGTACGCAGGCGGTGCCCCGGTCGCGGTTGAGTTCGACGATCGCCTCGAGCAGTGTCTCGACCATCCGCGGGGCCAGGCCGAGGGACAGCTCGTCGATGAGGATGAGCTTCGGGTTGCACAGCAACGCCCGCCCGATGACCAACATCTGCTGCTCGCCGCCGGACAGGCTGCTGGCCGTCTGATTGCGCCGCTCACCCAACCGCGGGAACGTGTCGTAGATCGGGGCGAACCGGTCGTCCGCGTCCTTCCACGTGCCGCCCACCGCGTAGGCACCCATGAACAGGTTCTCCGCGACCGTCATCGTCGGGAAAATGCGCCGACCCTGCGGCACCAGAGCGACACCACGGCGGACGACTTCCTCCGCGCGCGCCGGGAGCGGCGTGCCGTCCAGGAGGACCTCGCCGGTACGCGGCACCAGACCGGTGATACCCGCCAACGTCGTGGTCTTGCCGGCACCGTTGGGGCCGATGAACGCGACGATCTCGCCGTCGCCGACGGTCATGTCCAGCCCGTCGAGCACGGCGACGGGACCGTAGGACACCGACAGCCCGCGTACCTCGAGCATCGCTAGATCCCGCTCCCCAGGTAGGCCTCGATGACTGCCTCGTCAGCCTGAACGACCTCGGGGGTGCCCTGGGCGAGAACGGTGCCGAAGTTGAGGACGGTGATCCGGTCGCAGACGCCCATGACCACGCTCATGTCGTGCTCGATCAGCAGGACCGCGAGCCCGAGATCGGCGAGGCGGCGCATGAGGTTGACGAGGTCGTCGGCCTGCTCGATGTCCAGACCTGACGCCGGCTCATCGAGCATGAGCAGGGTGGGTGCACCGCACAACGCGCGGGCCAGTTCGACGACGCGGAGGTCGCCGAACGCCAAGGCGCCCGCGGACGAAGCCAGGTCGCCGCGGTAGCCGACCAGCCGGGCGATCCGTTCGGCCCGCTCGGGGCGGTCGAGCCGCGCGAGGCTCGGCTCGAACTTGTAGGTACGCCCGGCGCTCTCGGCGGCGGAGCAGCCGAGCATGAGGTTCTCCAGGACCGAGAGGCTGCCGAAGAGCCGTGGGTTCTGGAACGTGCGGCCCAGCCCGCGCCGGGCACGGGCGACCACCGAGCCGCGCAGCGGCGCTCCCTCGAAGGTGATCGAGCCGGCGTCGGGGGTGTACAGCCCGGAGATGCAGTTGAAGAAGGTGGTCTTGCCGGCACCGTTGGGACCGATGACCCCGGTGACCTCACCGGTGGCCGCGGTCAATGACACCCCGTCGAGGGCGCGCAGACCGCCGAAGGAGATCGAGATCCCGTCGGTCCGCAACACCTCGGTGTGCTTGCGGTTGCGGTCCACGCTCCATCGGTTGCCCGGCGCCATCCGCTCGGTCAACCGTGCGCGCAGCGGCGCGAACCGTTCCAGCTTCGCGGGGTCGACGACCAGCGGACCGGCCGCGCGACGACTGTTGTTGACCACACTCATCGGTGGGCCCCCCGCGAGCTGTGCTCCGGTCGCGCACCTTCGACTCGGCGCCAGATCCGCCGGCCGATCTCTGCCAGGCCGCCGGGAACGGTGAGGATGACGACGAGGGCGACACCGGCGGCGAAGAACTGGTCGTAACCGACGAACTTGCCCTCGGTGAAGGTCTCCATGTACTTGGGGAACGAGCCGAACACCAACCCGGCGAGGATTGCTCCGCCTACTGACCCGAGGCCGCCGACAACGGCGAAGGCGAAGTAGGCGATCGCCAACGAGGGGTTGAAGTAATTGGCAGGCACAACCTGCTGCAGCAATCCGTAGTAGGTGCCCGCCAGGGTGGCGATCGCGCCGGCGAAGCAGACCGTGAACAGCTTGTACCGCGCCGCCGAGTGCCCGAGCACCGAGAAGGCCATCTCGGAATCGCGCATGGCCGCCAGCCGGGTGCCGATGAAGGACCGGTTGATCAGGAAGCAGATCCCGACCAGGAGGACGAGGGTCCCGGTGACCAGGTAGTACAGGTCCATGTCGCTGCTGAGGTAGCCGGGGCGCTCCAGCGGCTTCTCGAACCCGCCCTCCGAGCCGAGGTAGGACTGGAAGAACGTCTTCTGCGCAAGGAAAGCGAACGCGAGCGTCGCGATCGCGAAGTACACCCCACGCAGCCGCAGCGCGAAGACGCCGAGCACCAGCGACACAGGGATCGAGGCGAGGATGACCAGCGGGACGATGGCCACGAACGGCACGTCGTGATCCTGCAGGTAATTCAGCAGCACCACGCCGGTCCCCATCTGGGCCAACGTGGCCAGCGTGATCTCCCCGATCCACCCCACCACCGACACCGACAGCACGGCCATCGCGATGATCAGGCCGAACACCGTGGCGTAGGTCGGACCCGCCCAGGACATGAGGTCCGGCAGGGTCAGGATCAGGGTCAACAACGCCGCAGCGGCCAGCAGTCGAGCCACGGTCATCCGCAGCCCCCAAGCCCCCGGCACATACAACCGGAGACCGGCCGGCGGCGCGGTCGTGGTCGCCGCCGGCGCGGGCGCGATGTCGACGGCGGTCATGCCCGCATCACCACATTTCCTTGCAGCAGGCCGCGTTTGGTCACAACCCCGATCCCGAGCGCGACGACGAGCATGATGAAGGGCCAGGCGTCGGACAGGCCCGTCGCCTCCGGCAGGTAGATCTGGGAGTAGGCCTCGAGTCCGCCGAGCATCATGGCGCCGGCCACCGTCAGCGGCAGCGACGTCAGCCCGCCGATGAAGGACACACACAGCGCCTTGAGCGTCAGGGAGGTCAGTGACGTGTTGTCCAGGAACAGGATCGGTGCCAGCAGCATCGTGGTCAGCCCGGACAGCCCGAACGCCAATGCCCAGACCACCGGGGAGATCTGACTCTGCCTCACGCCCATGATCTGGGCGGCCGTGGGGTCATCGGAGACCGCCCGCATCGCCATGCCGAGCCGGGTCTTGATCAGCAGGAAGCGCAGCCCAACGAAGACCAGGATCCCGACGAGCACCAACAGGATCTGGTCGTAGCTGACCGAGTAGTTGGCCCCCGGGACCTCGACGGTCTTGCCGAGCAGCGGCGACGGGAACAGTTGCCCCCAGGAGTTCCCCCACGCGGGCACGATGAACACCACCGACTGCGCCAGCAGGAACAGCACCAGCGTCGAGACCGTCTGCAGATCCGGGCGGCCGGTGAGGTTGCGGATGACCAGCCGCTCGAAGACCAGGCCGAGCACCACCGCGAACGAGATGCCGATCAGCACGCCGAGGTAGTACGGCACTCCGCGCAGCGTGATCAGGTCCCAGGCGATGAATCCGGACAGCACCCCGACGCCGCCGTGCGCGATGTTCAGCACGCCGGTGGTGCGGTACACCAGCACCATGCCGAGGGCGATCAGCGAATAGAACGACCCGGCGATGCCACCGATGATGAGGGTCTGGAGCAGTTGGTCCACGCTGCGGAACGTAGGGCGCGCGCCGCGGCCCCCGAATCCGTAGGCCTTACCGATTGCGGTACCTACCAGCGTTGGCAGCGCAGACGGATGACGACTAGGTACGGCAATCCGTAGCCGCTACGTATGCGCCTCGCGCGGGCCGGTCGAAGAATCGGGACGAAGCTGGCGGGCGAGTGCGCCTGCTCGTCGTCGATCCCGATTGCTGCCGACCACGGAGGACACATGAGGCTGAAGAGCCCTCTCATAGCTTTGGCTGCCGTCGTGGGCTTGGTGGTCACCGGCTGCGGCGGCAGTGCCGCACAACGCGCCGCGGTGGAGTCCCAGAGCGGGCTCGACGTTCCGGCCCCCGTGCCCGCCGCCGCCGGGGATGCACCCGCCGCGCCGGCTCCGGCCGCGCAGGACGAGGCCGCGCCCGCCGCGACGGACGCAGCGGCCGACCCTGCTGCCGCGGCGCCCGCACCGGCGGCCGCGGCGGCCAAGGCCGGAAGCGGCGGAGCCGCGGCCACCACGGGTAAGGGCGCCGGCACCAAGGCCAAGAAGCCCGCCGCGGGCAAGGCACCCGCGGCAGCACCCGCTGCCCCGGCTGCGCCGTCACGGGGCGGCGCCACCGACACGGGTGTTTCGGCCAACTCGATCAAGGTCGGGCACATCGGTATCTACTCCGGCCCTGTCGGTACCTTCGGTGACGACCTCTCGCAGGCGTGCCGCGCGGGCCTGCAAGCCATCAACGACGCCGGCGGCGTGGCAGGCCGCAAGCTCGACGTCAAGGTCCGCGACGACGCGTGGGACGCGACCAAGGGCAGCAACGCGGTACGGGACCTGGTCGAGCGCGAGAAGGTCTTCGCGTTCGCCTGCGGTCAGTCCGTGCCCACCAACGACGCGGTCACCCCGTACCTGGACTCGCAGAAGGTGCCCAACGTGGGCAGCGACGGGTGGGGCGAGGCGCAGTACGCGGGCGCCTGGAGCTTCCCGGTCGGCGCCTCCGGTGAGAACGAGGCGATCAACCTCGCGACCTACCAGGTGAAGACCCAGGGCGCGAAGAAGATCGGGATCCTGCACTGGAACAACACCGTGGGCAAATCGTTCGCCCAGGCCTACACGAAGACCGCGAAGGAACTCGGAGCGGACGTCGTGGTCACCACGGCCGCGAACTTCGACGACCCGAGCACCTCGGTGTTCATCGCCCAGGCGCGGTCCCAGGGCGTCGACACGATCACCACCCAGGTGGACCCGGGCATCTTCGCCCGCATGGTCCGCGAGGCGGCGGCTCAGGGCTTCAAACCGAAGAACGGTTACTCCGGCGCTGCGGCGTTGTACTTCGAAGCCACGCCCGGTCTGACCGGTCCGGCCGCCGAGGGCACGATCGCCACGGTCGACTGGGTGCCGGACGACCCCGAGGGTCCGGCCAAGAACGCCTCCGGCTACACCGCGTACAAGAACACCGTCGAGAAGTACTACCCGAACATCGACCACTCCAATTGGACGAAGGCGGGCTACGTCGGGTCACGGCTGTTCGGTGACGTGCTCAAGCGACTGGGCGGCAACCTGACCCGGCAGGGCATCAAGGACGACCTCGACAAGGTGACCAACTTCGACAGCGGACTGGGTCCGAAGTTGACGTGGCGTCCGGGGCTGCACCGCTCGAACACCACGACCTACCTGGTGCAACTGCAGAAGGGTGCCGGCGGCAAGCTGGAGTGGAAGTACCTCGCCGGTCCCATCGTCGGTCCGCGCCCGACGGCCAAGGGCTGATCGCCGTGCCCATCAGTTTTTCCGCGGTCGTCCCGGCAGGAGCGTTGGCCCTCGTGGCCGCGCTCCTGCCGGCGGCGCCGGCTGACGCGGTGCGTGCGGACAACCTCGGCGGCTTCTCGGTGATCGAGGCGTCCGCGCAAGGACAGGCAGGCACGGGTTACTTCTACGCCGTGGGTGACGAGGAGAACCGGCTGATCGGCGCGCTGTCCCAGATCAACGGGCCGCCGGCCGGGTCCAGAAACCTGGCCGGGTTCATCCAGCCCGGGGTTGCCGCCGACTTCGCCTACGGCTCGCTCGGCGGCGGTTCGGCGGGGAAGAACGGCGCTCTGCCGCAACCGATGCCCGGGCTGGCGAACGGCTTTTTCCCGGCCGATCCGCCGGAGTCGACGGTTCAAGGTCCGCTCAGCACCGGCGCCGGGAACAAGCCGGTCGACGGTCGTTACTACGCCAAGGCCACCCCTACCCCGACCGGCCTGGCCGAGGCGGCGGTGACCGACTACGACGGCGCGGCGTTCACGGTTCAGGACGCCTCGGTGGTGTCCCGCACCGAGCCCACCGAGGCCGGTCTGCTCGCGGAGACCACCACCGTCCTGCGGGGGCTGACGATCGGTCCGCTGCGGATCGAGCAGATGGTGTCCCACGCGAAGGGCCTGCTCTCGTCCACCGACGCCGAGTCGGTCGCCACCGCGGTGACCACGATCTACGGCGCCACGGTGAACGGCATCGGCGTGAAGATCACCGAGGAGGGCATCGCGGTCTCCGACCAGAAGGTGCCCGGGGCCCAGAAGCAGGTCAACGACGCACTCTCGCAGGGCAACATGTCCTTCTCGCTAGCGAGATCCGTCGTCACCACCGCCGAGGACAAGGTGACGGCGAGCGCGGGTGGACTGCGGGTCGTCTACCAGGATCCGGCGTTGGCGCAGCAGAACTCGCAGGGCTTCTCCGGCGGCGGATTCTCGGCGGGCGGCGCCGACGTCTCGGCGTTCGGCCGGCGGGCAAGCTGACGACATGTCAGCGCGAGCCGGCTCGGCCGTCGAACCGGGCGTGATCACACGCCCGTCGGCGGCGGAGCCGGCTGCCGCGGCACCACTCTTCGCGTTGTCCGCTCGCGCCGTGGTCGTGCGGTACGGGCCCCGTACGGCGGTGGCCGGCGTCGACCTCGACATCGCACCGGGCCAGGTGCTCGGCCTGCTCGGGCCCAACGGGGCGGGCAAGACCACGTTGCTGCGTCGTCTCGCCGGACTGGTCGGCGGCCAGGAGGGTGCGGTTCTCGACGACTCCGGCCGGGACCCGGCGGCGGATCCGGCGGCACGCGCGCAGATCGGCTATCTCCCGGAGGATCCGCCGCTCTATCCGGACGAGACCGCGCACAGCTATGTCAGCTACCTGGCCGAGCTGTCCGGGGTACCACGGCGGCAGCGGCGCGAGGCGGCGTCCGAGGCGCTGCAACGCACCGGCGCCGAGGATCTGACGGTGCGTCTGCTGGGCCGGTTGTCCAAGGGTCAGCGCCAGCGGGTAGCCCTGGCCGGCGCGATCGTGCATCGTCCGGCGGTTCTGCTGCTCGACGAACCTTCCGACGGTCTGGATCCGCGTCAGCTGGTGGCGTTCCGTGCTTTGTTGCGCGAGCTGAGCACCGAGGCGGCCGTGGTGTTCTCCACGCATCTGTTGGCCGAGGTGCGCACGGTCTGCGACCGCGTGGTGGTCATCGACGGCGGACGGGTGGCGCTGGATCGTCCGCTCGACCGGGACGCGGCCGGCGGGCCGCTGCGCCTGCAGGTCGAGGCAACCGGCGCCCAGGCCCGTGCGCTCCGCACCGCGATCCTCGCCGTGCCCGGGGTCTCTCGCTTCGACGGCACCATCGCAGAGGTGACCGGCCCCGAGACCGCCGAGGCCATCGCGGCCGCGATCGTTGCGGCCGGTTGGCGGCTGCGGCATCTCGCCCCGGCCCCCGACGACCTCGAGGCCACCTTCCTCGACGCGGTGCGGAGCAGCAGCCGATGAACCGTCCCCTGCGCGGATCACTCACCGTCGCCCGCCGGGAGCTGCGCGCGTACTTCAGTTCGCCCTGGCCCTACGGCGTGGCCGCCGCATTCCTCACCCTCACCGGCATCGTCTTCTACGTCGTCTCCGACGGCGCCCGCGAGGCCAGCCTGCGTTTCTGGTTCCCCAACCTGGCCTTCGTCCTGACCATCACGGCACCGGTCATCACCAGTCGCCTGCTCTCCGAGGAATGGCGCAGCCGGCACCTGGACGTCCTGTTGAGTCGGGCCGTCAGCCCCGGTGCGGTGGTGGTCGGCAAGTGGTTGGCGGCCACCGCGTTCGTGATTGCGTTGTTCGTACCCACTCTGGTCTACGTGTGGTTCCTCGGCCTGTGGGGAAATCCCGACTACCCGCCGATGGTCGCGGCCTACTTCGGTGCGGCTCTGCTCGCCGCGATGTTCTGCGCGGTGGGGATGTTGACCAGCTCGTTGACGCCCACGGCGGTGGCGGCGGGACTGGGCAGCCTCACCCTGCTGGTCGCGTTGCAGTTGGCGAGCAGTGTCCGGGAACTGGAGAAGTTGTCGTTCCAGATCCACCTGGACTCCTTCGCCCGCGGCGCGCCTGCCGTCGAGGACGCGCTGTATTTCGTATCGGCCACCGCCGCATGCCTGATCACCGCAACGGCGGTGCAGATCGCGCGGTTGCGTTCGATGGATCGGATCCGCGCATTGGCCGTGCCCGCGACGGCCTTCGCTGTCGCGCTCGCCGTCAACGCGGTCCCGATCCCGGCGCAGGCCCGCGTCGACCTCACCTCCACCGGGCGGTACTCGCTCTCCTCGGCGACGCAGGACGTGCTGCGCAACGTGAACTCCGAGGTCCGGGTGACGGTCTTCGAGCCCGAGGGCACCGCCGAGGCGCGCGACGCGGCGACCCTGCTGGGCGGCTTCCGTCGCGAGAACAGCAAGGTCCGCTATCGGGTACTGGACCGTGAGCAGGCGGTGGGCGAGGCCCTGCGCCTGGGCGCCGACGACTCCGGCGATGCGGTGGTCGAGGCAAAAGGTCGCCGTGAGGTCGTCACCCCCATCACCGAGCAGGGCCTGACCAGCGCGGTCCAACGGTTGGTGCGCGGCACACCGCAGCAGGTGTGCGCGCTGGCCGGCCACGGCGAACGAGAACTTGACGACCCGTCAGGAGGCGGGTACCAGCTGGCCCACCGGGTGATGGCCGACAACGGCATCGAGGCCCGCCGGCTCGACCTCACCATCGCCAAGTCCATCCCCGGCGCCTGCACGATCCTCCTGCTCCCCGGCCCCACCGGTGCCCTGCTCGCCTCCGAGATCACGCTGATCAATGCGTGGATGGAGAAGGACGGCCGGATGATGGTCATGGGGGACCCGGGCGATGCCGACCTGCGCCCCATCACCGCGCCGTGGGGCCTACGCCTGCTGCCGGGCGTGGTCGTCGATCCGGCCCGCGGTTCCGCCGACGACCGGACCACTCTCTTCGCGAACCGCTTCCCGAGTGTGAACCCGGTGGTCAAGCAGGTGTCCGGAATGACGTTCGTCGGCGCCGGCGGGGTGACCACCGCCGAGTCCGACCGCCCCGGACTGACGGTGTCCAAGATCGCCGAGTCCTCCGACGTCTCGTGGCTCGAGTTGAATCCCACGGAGGCCAAGTACCAGCCCGACGCCGGCGACCGCGGCGGGCCCGTGGTCCTGGCCGGAGCGGCCGACGACTCCGCGCTGGCGGACGCGGGGGAGACCCGCGTCGCCGGCGGCGGGCCGCGCATCACCCGCACCCGGCTGCTGGTCGTGGCCGACGCGGACTGGGCCGCCAACGCCGTGCTG
Organism: uncultured Actinomycetota bacterium; assembly: GCA_963703165.1. Classification (GTDB taxonomy): domain Bacteria; phylum Actinomycetota; class Actinomycetes; order Sporichthyales; family Sporichthyaceae; genus JBQTKD01. The sequence goes on along the minus strand of OY969798.1, from coordinate 2,540,455 downwards.
GATCAGCTCGACAACCGCCGCACCTTCGCCAACGCCTTGAACTGGTTGGCGGGCCAGGAGGACCTGGTCGCGGTCGGCGGCGAGGAACCCGACCTGCGTCGCCTGCAACTCACCGACGGGCGCCGTCAGGTACTCGGGTGGGCGAGCATCGGCGGTCTGCCGGGGCTCGCGCTGCTCGGTGCCGGTGTTTGCTGGTTGCGCCGCCGAGGTCGCTAGCCCGACAGCTCGGAAAGCTTGTCCGAGAGGGCACTGCGGGAGTTGACGCCGAGCTTCGTGTAGACGTTCGCCAGATGCGCCTCGACGGTGCGGTGGCTGATGAACAGCCGGCCGGCGATGTCCGTGGAACTCAGCCGGTCCGCCGCGAGCCGCGCCACCTCGAGCTCCCGGCCGGTCAACGACTGAGCGCCGAGCGCGGCAGCGGCGGCCTGCTTGCCACTGCGCCCGCCGCGACGCAGCCGAGCAAGTGCCTGGTCCCGGCGCCACTCGGCGCCGGCGGTGTCGAAGATCTCGGCGGCCTCGCCGAGGGCGGCCACCGAAGCCGGGCGGTCCCGACCCTCCAGTGCGATGCCACGCGCGGTCAGGGCCCGCGCGGTGAGGACGGCGTAGCCGAGCGGCTGAAGGTGTTCGACGGCCGCCGCGGCCGAATCGGCGGCGGCGCTGACCCGGCCGTCACCGATCGCGGCCCAGGCCTCCGCGAGGCGATGCACGCCGCGGTAGAGGTCGCGGTCGGTGACCGCGGCGATGTCCGCCGTCGTGCCGACCGCCGAGTGCGCGACGCCGGCTTCCACCGGGCCGCCGGACCCCCGGAGCTCGGCGAGATCGAGCAGGACGAACGCCGCCATCACCGGTGCGCCGACCGTGTACAACTCGGTGGCCGCGCGCTGCAGCACCGCCGCCGCCTCCGCGGCCCTGCCCTCCCGCCAGGCGAGCATCCCCTCGGCATGGCGGGCCAGGCCGCTGGCCATGAACCAGACGCCCGATCCGTACAACCGGCGGGCGGTGGCCACCGCGCGGCGGGCGTCGCCCAACTCCCCGACCTCGATCCCGGACAGGGCAAGGGAGGACAGGGCGTGGCCGCGGCGCAGCCCGATGCGGCCAGGGTTGAGCGCGACGACCTGCCGTGCACACGCCAGCGAGCCGGCGAAGTCGCCGCTCAGCCACCGCACGTGGGCCTCGAGTTCCAGCACGTTCGACTCGCGCCAGGCAGGGGCGCCCTTCGCTGCGGCGAAGGCGAGGTGGGCCTCACGCAGTCGACCTTCGTACCCGTAGGACCAGCCCAACGACATGTAGGACCACGTCAGGCGGTACGGCCGATCCAGTTCGCCGGCCAGGACGACGCCGCGCAGCATCGCGCGTTCCGCGTCGGCGAACTCTCCCTGGTAGAAGCACGTGGTGCCGTAGACACCGACGGCCCACAGCGCGGACTCGTCGTCGCCGTCGGCGTCGGCCTTCTCCAGGATCGTGCCTGCGCCGACGCGCAGTGCGGTGATGTCGCCGGCCAGCCCGCGGGCGTAAGCGCCCTCGAGTTCGGCGAGCCGGGCCCGGGTGGGGTGTCCCGCGGCCTCGTAGAGCCGGGCTGCGTCGTCGGCCAGCGGTTCAGCTCGTGCCGGCTCGCCGGTGCCCCAGGAGAGCAGGCTGGCCAGCCGCGCTTTGACGTCCGCCCGCCGTAGCCGATCGGGGCTGTCGGCGAGCAGTGCGTCGAGTTCGCCGAGAGCGATAACCGCTGCCCGGGCGTCGTCATCCGCTCGGTGATCGAACACCCATTCGGCTTCCCCGAACAGGGCGTCGGAGACCCCCTGCCACCGTTGGTCGCCCGAGGGGACGACGTCGACGAGGCTGCCGAGGATGCGGAGCACCTCGTGGTACGCGCCGCGCTGTTCGGCCTGGTGCAGTGCATCGAGCAGCACCTGGATCGCTTCGTCGTCGCCCGGGGTGGCCGAGCGGGCGAAGTGCAACGCGGCCTCGCCCAGGCGTCCGGCAATCAGCAGCGTGCGGCCCACGTGGCGGTGCAGTGCGAAGCGTCGGGCACCGCCGATCTGCTCGTAGATCGTCTCCCCGATGACCGGGTGGGCGATCTCGTAGACGGGGACCCGAGCGGTCTGACCCTCCACCAGCAACCGCGATCGGACGAGTCGGTCGAGCACCACGGCCAGCGCCTCGAGTGGTTGGCCGGCGAACCGCATCAGCTCCCCGAGTTCGACCTGGCCGCCCGCGACAGCGACGACCTCGAGCACTGCCTGAGCGTCCTCGTCGAGCTGCGCCAGCCGCACCTGCACCCGGGCGGTGAGTTCCTCGGGCAACGAGTGCAGGCCCGGCCGGCCGGCGTCCCCGCCTTCGTCGTTGACCGCGTGCAGCAGGCCGATCGCGTAGAGGGGCATGCCGCGCGAGCGGTCCCACAACCAATCCAGGACGTCCTTGCCGACCGGCCGCGCGAGGACGTCCTCGGCAAGCTCGCGCAACGCCGCGTCGTCCAACGGCTCGAGGTTCATCCGCCGCAATGACTCGAGTTCGTCGAGCTCGACGAGCACACGCATCGGGGCAGGCAGCGCGCTCAACTCTCCGGTGCGGGCGGTGGCGACCACGAGGATCCGGGAGGAGGCCAGTGCCTGCGTCAGATAGGCGAGTGCGTCCCAGGACGAGGCGTCGGCGTGATGCAGATCGTCGAAGACCAGGATGACGGGGTGCCGTTCGGCCAGGGTGGCCAGCAACCGGGTGAGGCCACCGAGCAGACGCGGGCGGGGCGGTTCGCGCCGGGGCGCCATGCCCCGTACCGCGGCCACGCTGTGGATGAGGCTGGCCAGGTCGTCGAGGTGGCCGTTGCACAACTGCGTGATCTCGTCGCGGTCCAGATCGCGGAAGTGACTGTCCAAAGCCTCGGCCCACAGACCGAACGCGGCCGTTCCGGACAGCGGCCGGGCCTGAGCGCGCAGCACCGTGGGCGAGGGCCCGCAGCGGAGCACGGCCTCCTCGGCCAACCTGGTCTTGCCGACGCCCGGCTCGCCGAGGAGGAAAACGCTACGGAATTCGCCGGACGCGGCGCGACGCCATTCCTCCTCGACGAAGGAGAGCTCTCTCCCCCGCCCGACGAAGCGGTGCCGTGCCTTTCCGGACATGGCTACCCTTCCGCCGCGGCCAGGCTAGGCGCACCGACGGACCGAACCAATGTCCAGAAACCACAATGCGGGGGCCACCTTCGCGGGTGCTGCCACTCCCGCCATTTGGCGGGTCGTCAGATGCGGGCGTCCTGGCGGGGCGGATCATGGGGTCGGTGTACCGGATCTGCATGGTGTGCACCGGCAACATCTGCCGGTCGCCGATCGCCGCCGGCGTCCTACGCCGCAAGCTCGCTGAGGCGGGGTTGGACTCGCGCGTGCTCGTCTCCAGCGCGGGGACCTACGGCCTGCACGCCGGCTCCCCGATGGACCCTCGTGCCGCAGCCACCCTCGAGCGCCACGGCTACGCGACAGACCACATCGCCCGCCAGTTCCAGCCCGACGAGTTCGGTCAGTTCGACCTGATCCTGGTCACGGACCGCTGGAACGTGGAGCACCTGCGGAAGCTCGCGGTCGAGCATTCGATCGACGCGGACATCCGGCTGGTCCGCTCCTTCGACCCGACGCTCGACGAACCACGCGATGTGCCGGACCCTTTCAACGGCACTCAACAGAACTTCGACGCCGTGCGAGAGCAACTGGAACGCGCCTGCGACGGGGTGGTGGCGCACCTGTTGGGCGCCCAGCCGTGACCTCGAGGGTCCGGCTGACTGGAGAGCACGTAAGCAACGCGTGAGGTGCCCAAGCGCCCGACCCGCGCACCAGGTGCTGCCTTTGTGTTCCGCAGTCAGGCCCTGCCGCGGCCTCTCGGCGCAGTAGTTCGCGGTCTTCGGCGGCCTGGCGGTGCTGCTCAGCGTTCAGTCCGGCTTTGCCGGCCTGTTCGGAGTTGTAGCTGGTCCCATGAGGCGCTGAGCTCGTCAAGTTCCTGGCGGGTAGGCGATGGGCCACCGCCGTTCATCGCGGGCCATTCCACACCCCGGTCTCCGCCCGGACCGGTTCGATCGGACTGGTCACCTGACGGCGACCGTGCAGGTCAAACGGTGGAGACGAGGGGAATCGAACCCCTCACCCCTGCCTTGCAAACATGCAGGTCAGGGGCCCTACGCGTGACTCCAGGCGCCTACATCCCCGCCCTCGAGCGTGCGGATCGTCCCTGTCATCTGTGGTCGACTGCATTTCGCAGTCAGACTCGCAGTCGGGCGTGTCGAGGATCTGTCAGCCGACGGACCGCAGGTACTGCCCGATGGCCCGGCGGATGGCCTCGGAGACGCTGATGCCTTCGTCGGCGGCACGCAGGAGCAGCTCGCGCTTGAGATCGGGGTCCAGGCGGACCGATTCGACCGAGGACGCGCTGGAACCCATGGGTGGGCGGCCGCCGCGCCGGCGGGCGATGGCTTCGACGTCGTAGCCGCGCTCGGCCTCGGCGGCCATGGCCTCGACCATCTCGTCGGTGATCGGGCTGCCGTCGGCCTTCTTCCCGTGCGTTGCGGTCACGCTGGTCCTCCTCCAGGCAGGAGTTTCCGGTACTGCGCGGTCATCGGCATGGCGTGGATGACGGCGGGGCCTTGGGGACGGTCGAGCACGACGAGCTCGAGCAGATTCCCCGCGCCGTCGGGGCCCAACACCAGGTAGCGGATCGGGTCTTCGGCGACCTCCTCCACGACGAGCGCATTGCGCAGGACATGGTCGATGTCCTCGGTACCAACGCCGTGGCGGTACGCCGATTGCAGGACGTCCCCTTACCGCACTCCGCAGAAGAATCGTACTACGAAACTGGACTTGGGGCCTGGGGCCGACTAGAGCCGCGATTCCGTGACGGCCGCCTGTCATCCGTCGCCGCGGCGGCGGATGGTGCCGTCGGCTCGGCTGCGCGCGGTGGAGGCCATGACGCGGAAACTACTCGCAGTCGAGCTCGCAGTCAGGCGATTCGCTCAAGGCTCCGGACCACCGAAGAAGTCCAGGTCAGATGTGGTGGAGACGAGGGGAATCGAACCCCTAACCCCTGCCTTGCAAAGGCAGTGCTCTGCCAATTGAGCTACGTCCCCGAGTGCGCAGGTCAGGTTACTGCACCGACCACGGCGCCCCCGGCATGACAACGCCCCCACCAGGCGGCAGGCCGGGTAGGGGCGTCGGGTGGAGCTAGCGGATCGGGTCGGTGGCCTCGGCCCAGAGGTCTTCCTCGTCCTTGCCGGCCTTGAACTTCTTGAACGCCAGGGCACCGCCGACCGCGGCCATGGCCGTGAGGAGAAGTTTCTTCACGTGAGGGGTCCCGTCTTTGGATGGACAGTTCGTCCGTCGGGTGGGGGAACGGCGAACGTTACGGGGCGCGGTGGAGCCTGCGCCGGTTACGCAGGCTAGCCCAGACCACCACCATCCGGGCAGGGCGAGGGTGTCCGTTCTGGGTGCATTGGTAGGAGTTCGTGCCTCGCCCGATCGGAGCACTCCGGGTCCGCCGGGGCGGGGTCGCGGCTTAGGTTCGGTTCGATTAGCTGAGCCGAACTGTCTGGGGGGACGATGCGCGTTGGTCGCCGTACACGTCGGGCGCTGCTGTTCGGCGTCGGCGCGGCGGGCCTGTTCGCGGTCGCGACCTCACCGGTCTGGGCCAGCAGTGCCGCCGTGCCGACCCTGGTGGTCAACGCCACCGCCTCCCCGGCAACGGTCGCCGCGGGTGCCCCGGTCACGCTGACCATCGCCGTCACCAACAGCGGCGGCATCGTCCCCGAGCCGACCTTGGTCAACACCCTCCCGCCCGGCTTCGTGCTGCAGAAGGCCGAGACCGACCGCGAGACCAAGTGCACCGCCAGCGCGCAGGTCATCACCTGCCCGCTCGGCCGGGCGCTGGACCGGGCCGAGACCGCCAAGGTCACCATCGTGGCGATCCCCGTGGACCCGGGCAGCTTCACCAACAAGGCGGAGTCCGGCTCGACCGCCGCGGCCATCGTCAGTCAGACCGCCGATACCCCGCTCACCGTCACCGGCAAACCGCTGCGGTGCTTCGGCGTCGTCCCGACGATCTTCGGCACCGAGGGCGCCGACGAGATCGACGGGACCCCCGCCGAGGACGTCATCGTCGGCCTGGCCGGCAACGACGCCATCAGCGGCGGGGGTGGGAACGACAAGATCTGCGGTGGCAGCGGCAACGATCAGGTCGAGGGCGGCAGCGGCTCGGACATGCTCGACGGTGGCACCGGCAACGACGTCGTCAGCGGCGGAGCCGGCTCCGACGTCGTGCAGGGCGGCAACGGCAAGGACGTCCTGGTCTGCGACAAGGTCAATGACGTCTGCGAGGGCGGCGAGGGTCTCGACACCTTCGTGCACGTCCCCTGACCCACCTCAGCGACGCGCGACCGCCAGGTCCCCGAGGTTGCCCAGCGAGCGCTCGAGGTGCTCGACGGGGAACGGCGGGAACTGGATGAACTCGCGCACCTCCGGGGTCGCCTTCGACCAGTCGTAGGTCAGTGTGACGTCGGTGCTGCCGTCGCCGACGTCGCTCAGGTCATAGCGCCAGATCCAGCCCCCGGTCCCGAGCTCGCCGGCGTCGTCGTACTGCCCCGGCTCCCAGGCGATCGCGCGCGGGGCCTCGAGGGCGATGACCTTGTCGGCCATCCTGTAGTCCTTGTCCGGGTGGTTGTCGTGATACATCGCAACCTCGAACACCTGGCCCTCGGCAGTGAGCTGCGCGCCGCCGTCCAACGGTTCGCGAACCCAGCCGGTCCCGTCGATCGCGCCGTGGGTGGCCGGGTCGGCCAGGACGGCGAACACCGTCTCGGCGGGCGCATCGATGCGGAGGTGCACAGTCAGGGTCTCGTCGCTCACGGGGAACACAGCTCCTGTCGGTAGGGGGTTACAGATGCAGACCGACCGACCAGGCTGAACTCATCGCACCAGTTCGAGGAGGATCCACAGTCCGGAGATGACCGCGATGACGCCGGGCACCAGCACCGGCCAGTACTGCAGCAGTGATCGGCTGGGCCGACTCCTCGTCGGTGATCGTCTCGGGATGGTCCAACGACCGGACCGGCGGACCGCCCGGGTAGTCCGCCGGGGGTGCGGCGTACCAGGGCTCCACCTCCGCCGGCTCGTACTCGGTCTCCCCAGTGAGCACGTCGGTGGCCTCGGCGGACATGTCCTCGGCCGTGACGGCGTCGGGCATCGGCGCACCGCACGCGCCGCAGAACTGCCCGCGGCCACGCCAGGCTTCCCGCAGGTCGAGCACGTGATCATCGCCTGCCCCTATCCGCCGTGTGGGGGAGGCGGCGGCCATGGCGGCCGGGTCGGCGGAGCCGACGGTGGCATGGGCGGTGGCATAGGCGGCGCCGGCGGAGGGGTTGGGGGAGTGGTTGGGGGAGCCGACGGCGGACCAGCCGGCGTCGACGGAGGGGCCGGGGGCGCCCAGGCAGCTGCCGGCGGACCGCCTGGAGGCCGCGGCGGCGTGGGGGGCGGGCCCTGCGGGAGCATCGAACCCTGCGCCGCGGGCTGCTTCTGCTTCGCGGGCGTCTTGGCCCGGTCGAGCAGCCCGCGCCAATCGATCGGATCTTGCTCGAACTGCGCCCGGACGTCGGCCGGCAACCAGAGGATCCCGACCGTGACGATCGTGGCCGCCAGCAGCAGCGCCATGGCCTTCACGTCCAGGGCGGACAGGACGGCGAGCACGACGGCACCCACCGCGCCGCCGGAGGCGGCGAGCCGCAGGTTGGGCTCCCCGTAGATCAGGCGACGGCTGTAGAGGTACGCGCCGACGGCGGAGGCGGCCTGCGGGATCGCGATCAACGCGTACTTGGTCGAGATGCTCGCGGCGGCGAAGTTGTACAGGGCACCGAGCCCGAACATGACCAGACAGGCCAACACCGCCCACCGGGCGACGGCCACCGCGGCCGTGCGGTCCTCGGGGTGGGGTGCGGCATCGAGCAGTTCACGCGCCCGTGGCGCGAAGATCAGGGTCGCGCTGCCGGCGATGGCGCACACCGTGGCCACACCGAGGCTGCCGCCGAGGTCCTCGCCGATCAACGAGCTCAGCAGCGCCCAGGCCGCCGCGGCCCACGCGGCCCCGCGCCCGCCACGTTGGCGGCGCCAGAGCAGCCAGGCAGCGCCCAACAGGCTGGAGCCGAGCGCCGCGCCCATCAGCAGGATCGCGAATCCCATCCAACCGATCGCGCGGATCGACTGGGCGAACTCGCCGCTGAACGGGTCGTCCCCACCGCCGGCGGCGCTGAACATGAGATCCAGGGCGTCCGGCACGCTGCGCAGCACGTCGATGAGGAGCCAGCCCCCACCGACGGCGAACAGAACGACGACGGCGAACAACTCTGCGGGCAGGCCCAGCACGACCGGCAGGCCCTGGCCGGGTCCGGCCTTCGCGGCCGGTGGTCCCTGCGGCGGGGGCGGTGGTGGAGGAGGCAGCGGCGGCGAGAGCGGCCCGCCGTACTGCGCCGGTGGCGGAGGTGGGGGCACCGGCGGCGCCATGCCCGGCGGGCCGGGTGGAACCTGCTTGGCCATCGACACCGGCGGGATCGTGGGGTCCGGGTCGGGGAGGTCGAACTGGGCGCCGCAGCTGCCGCAGTACGGGGCCTCGGCGCGCCGCGGCGTACCGCACTCGACGCAGAACCTCTCGGCCACTCGAACCGTCCTCACCGCGCAAAGCGAACTTTGATCATGCTGCCACGGGTTAGGCCACCCTCAGGCAATGCCCCCTTCGCCCCTGGGCCACGCCCGGAAACGCCGAAGGCCACTCGCGCGATCTCGCGAGTGGCCTGGACGGTGTGGGTGGGCCTAGGTGGACTTGAACCACCGACCTCTTCCTTATCAGGCCGGTCCGCGACGCTCAGCCAGGTACTCATGGAGCGTGCTCGAAGGACCGGATGGTCCGCCGCCGTCCATCTCCGGACGGGGCGGTTGCCGTCAGCGTTGCCGTCAGGCCGCGTGGGGATCGATAGAGACGACCAGCTTCGCGTCCAGAGCGGCTGAGACCCGGTCGAGCACCGGGATCGTCGGGACCACTGCACCGGCTTCCAGCCGGGACAACGCCGACTGGGTCATGCCGGCCCGCTCCGCGAGGTCGACCTGGGACAGACCGAGCTCGAGCCGGCGCGCGCGCACCGCCTGACCGAGCTCGTAGGCCCGCTGGGCCTCGGCGTATCCCTCGCGGTAGCCCTCGGTGCCGCGCCGCTCGCGGGCGATCTCCTCGTACGAGCTGTGCTCGCTCGCCTTCTTCGCTTTCGCCACCTCAGGTCACCTTCCGCTCGTAGGCCTCGTGCGCGATCTGATGCCGCACTTCGCAGTTCTTCTGCGCCATCTGGGCGCGTTGCACTTCGGCGGTCTCTGCTCGACGGGTCTTGACGAACACGGTGAGCAGCACGATCCGTCGCTGCGGCGCCAGCCAGTACGTGACCCTCGTCTGACGACTCAGCAAGCTGAAACGAAGCTCGCGCAGCTTGCCGCCGAGGTGCCGGGTGTGCGGTTCGCCGAGAGTCTCCGCCAGTTCGGCCAGCAGGCCCACGAGGAAGTCCACACGACCGAAGTCACGGTCGCTCAGACCTTCGAGCCAAGTCCGTACCTCCGGCTCGATCTCGACGGCGTACAGCTCCGACATGCACTCAACGCTATATGCAACCCACGCTATATCGATTCCCGACACGCTGCGATCCAATCGCGCGAGAAGGGTTCAGCCGAGGCTCGTGGCCGTCAGGCCGAGGGTCGCGTGGTCTACGAACGTGCAGGTCAGGGGTGGGCCTAGGTGGACTTGAACCACCGACCTCTTTCCCTATCAGGCCGGTCCGCCACGCTCAGCCAGGTGCTCATGGAGCGTGCTCGAAGGATCGGATGGTCCGTCACCGTCCATCTCCGGACGGGGCGGCTGCCGTCAGCGTTGCCGTCAGGTACTCGACTACGCGATCGCAGTGATGTCACCGTCGTCGAAGTAGATGGCCTGATGCAGACGGCCACCCAGCGCGGCCGCGTAACGGCCGATTACCTCTTGGCCGGAGACCTTGCCCTGCTCGATCTGTGAGACCCGGCCCTTGGTGACGCCCATCCGCTCGGCCACCTGCTGCTGTGTCATGCCGCGGGCTCGGCGGATCTCGGCGAGGCGGTGGCCGACCACCTGCGCGAGCATCTCGCGGCGACCTTCCTCGACGGCGGCTTCACCGCCCGCGCGCGCAACGTGCTGGGCGCGAATGTCCTGCCACTTCACGTGATTACTCATGGGCGATCTTCCTCTTCCGCTGTGCGATCTTTCAGATAGCGCTCGTAGCGCTCTTCGGCCGACGGGATGGCCCGGCGATACCAGGCGTTCCACTGACCGGCCTTGTCGCCGGCGACGAGCAGGACGCTCGACCGCCACGGGTCGAAGGCGAAAAGGATCCGCACGGTGCCGGGTCGTAGCTCTTTCAGGTTCGCGATGGACGAGTTACGAATCGTGTCCACCAGTGGCCGCCCGAGGCCCGGCCCAGCCTCGGCCAGCGCGTCGATGGCTTGGACGACACGCACATGGGTTGTGTCGTCGAGGCCGTCGATCCACTCGCGGACCTCCTTCGCGACGTAGATCTGCCACTCGTCGCGATCGACACGCCAAGTATAGCTCTAGATATACCTGTTGGCGCGTCAAACCCGCGCGGGAAGGGTTCAGGCAAGGCTCGGTGCCGTCAGGCCGAGCGTCGTGGGGACCGAGACCGTGCAGGTTAGGGGTGGGCCTAGGTGGACTTGAACCACCGACCTCTTCCTTATCAGGGAAGCGCTCTAACCGAGCTGAGCTATAGGCCCCTGCCGCGGGAAACGTGTCCCGCGGCGCCGGAGCAAGATACCCCACCTTCGCGGTCGCTCGCGAACCGAACGGGCCCCGGCGCAGTAGCGCCGGGGCCCGTCGTGAAGTTTCGGTGCGGAGGGCTTTACTCCTCTTCCGCCAAGGTGACCTCGACGCCGCCGACCAGGTCGGTGGAGAGGTTGTACATGTAGGTGGCCAGGGTCGCCAGCGCGGTGATCATCAGGGTGTTGATGAGGGCCAGCACGGTGGCCATACCCATGACACGCGGCAGCGAGAAGAACGCGACGACGTCGAAGCCGGCGGAGTTCTGGTCCCCCGAGACGTCGGTGATGGTCGAGCCCACCGAGGCGAAGACACCCATGATGTCGAGGACGGTCCAGAGCAGGGCGACCGCGACGAGTAGCACGAGGCCGAAGGCGACGGAGAACAGGAACGACACCTTCATCACCGACCACGGGTCGATGTTGACGACCTTCAGACGCGCACGGCGCACCCGCGGGGCGCTGCGACGCGGCTCGGCACCCTTGGAACGGCCCAGGCGCGACCGCGGGATCGGGGCGTCGTCCGCCTTCTCCTCGGTCGGGTACTTGTCCGTCATCGAGACACTCGGCCGCTTGAGCGGGACCGACTGCACTCGGACGTTGCCGCTGCTGCTGCCGTTCGAGCCGCTCGACTCGGAGGACTTCGCACCGTTGTAGGCGGGCACCGGCGCACCGTTGGCGCCGTCGCTCACGGAATCGGCGATCACGATGCCGACGCCGGAACCGGACTTCTCCGGTGCCTGCTCGGCGTTCTCCGACGACGCACCACGGCCCAAGCCGAATGCGCGACCGAGACCGCGACCTTCCTTGGCCTCTCCCACGATCTATTCCTCCTCCGCGGCACCGCCCCCGACGCCGCCCCCCAGGTCGGTGGCGACCTGGTCGGAATCACTCGGAACGTCCGGCCCCGGAGTATCAGGATCGGTGTCCGAGTCCTCGTCAGCGGAGTCCTCGGCGTTCCGTGCAATAGCCACGACACTGTCGCCATCGGCCACGTTGATCAGCCGAACACCCATGGTGGCACGTCCGGTGCGTCGTAGCTCGGTACTTGTGATAACCGTACGGATGACGCCCCCATTTGAGGTAATTGCGAAGAGTTGTTCACCCTCCATCACCACAAGTGCCCCTACGAGCTCGCCCCGATCGTCGGTGGTTTTGGCCGCTTGGGTCCCGTAACCACCCCGTTGCTGAATGCGGTACTCCTCCACGGAAGTCCGCTTGACGTAACCGTTTGCCGTGGCGACCACGAGGTCCGCGTCCTCGCGCACCAGGGCCAGTGAGAGCACCGAGTCTTCGCCCTTGAGATTCATCGCCCGGACCCCGCCGGTCGCTCGACCCATGGGACGCAGCGCGTCGTCGTCGGCGGTGAACCGGATCGACATCGCCTTGCGGCTGACCAGCAGGACGTCGTCGGTGGGAGCCACCAGCAGCGCCCCGATGACCTCGTCGTCCTCGCGCAGGTTGATCGCGATGACGCCACCCTGGCGGGGGGAGTCGTACTCGGTCAGGCCGGTCTTCTTGATCTGGCCCTGACGGGTCGCCAGCACCAGGTACGGCGCAACCTCGTAGTCGCGCAGGAACATCACCTGGGCGATGGATTCGTCGGGTTGGAACGCCAGCAGATTCGCGACGTGCATGCCCTTCGCATCCCGCCCGGAATCGGGGAGTTGGTACGCCTTTGTCCGATAGACCCGGCCCTTGTTGGTGAAGAACAGGATCCAGTGGTGGGTTGTGGTGACGAAGAAATGCTCGACGATGTCGTCCTGGCGCAACGTCGCCCCGCGAATACCCTTCCCGCCACGACGCTGCGAGCGGTAAAGGTCCGCATTTGTCCGTTTTGCGAACCCGCCGCGGGTGATGGTGACGACGACGTCCTGCTCGGCGATGAGGTCCTCCATGGAGACCTCGCCGTCCCAGGGGACGATCTGGGTGCGCCGCTCGTCGCCGAACTTCTCGACGGTGGCCGCGAGCTCGGTGGAGATGATCTCCCGCTGCAGATCCTCGGAGGCCAGGATCGCGTTGTAGCCCGCGATGGCCTCCATGAGCTCTTCGTACTCGTCGATGATCTTCTGGCGTTCCAGGGCGGCGAGCTTGCGCAGCTGCATGTCCAGGATCGCCGTGGCCTGCGCCTCGTCGATGTCCAGCAGCCCCATCAACCCGGTGCGCGCCTCCTCGGCCGAGGAGCTCGCCCGGATGAGCGCGATCACCTCGTCGAGGGCGTCGAGCGCCTTGAGCAGCGCGCGCAGGATGTGGGCGCGGGCCTCGGCCTTGCGCAGTCGGAACTGCGTGCGGCGGACGATGACCTCGATCTGGTGGGTCACCCAGTGCCGGACGAAGGCGTCGATGGGCAGCGTGCGCGGCACCCCGTCGACGAGCGCCAGCATGTTCGCGCCGAAGGTGTCCTGCAGCTGCGTGTGCTTGTAGAGGTTGTTCAGCACCACCTGCGCGACGGCGTCGCGCTTGAGCACGATGACCAGGCGCTGGCCGGTGCGGGCCGAGGTCTCGTCGTTCAGCTCGGCGATGCCGGCGAGCTTGCCGTCGTTGACCAGCTCGGCGATCTTCGTCGCAAGGTTGTCCGGGTTGACCTGGTAGGGCAGCTCGGTGACGACCAGCTGTGTACGGCCCTTGGAGTTCTCCTCGACCTCCACGACGGCGCGCATCGTGATCGAGCCGCGGCCGGTCGTGTATGCGTCTCGGATCCCACGCAGGCCGACGATCAGCGCACCGGTGGGGAAGTCCGGGCCCTTGACCCGCTCGAGCATCGCCTCGAGCAGTTCCTCCTTGGAGCACTGCGGGTTGGCGAGGTACCACTGCACGCCGTCGGCGATCTCGCGCAGGTTGTGCGGCGGGATGTTCGTGGCCATGCCGACGGCGATGCCGGCCGAGCCGTTGACCAACAGGTTCGGGAACCGGGCCGGCAGGACATTGGGCTCCTGCTCGCGACCGTCGTAGTTCGGCGAGAAGTCGACGGTGTCCTCGTCGATGTCCCGCAGCATCTCCATGGCCAGCGGAGCCAGGCGGCACTCGGTGTACCGCATGGCCGCGGCCGGGTCGTTGCCCGGCGAACCGAAGTTGCCGTTGCCATCGACCAGCGGCATCCGCATGGACCACGGCTGCGCCAGACGCACGAGGGCGTCGTAGATGGCCGAGTCGCCGTGCGGGTGGTAGGACCCCATGACGTCGCCGACGATGCGGGCGCACTTGTTGTAACCCCGGTCCGGGCGGTACCCACCGTCGTACATCGCATAGAGCACGCGACGGTGCACCGGCTTGAGACCGTCGCGCACGTCGGGCAGCGCGCGACCCACGATCACGCTCATCGCGTAGTCGAGGTAGCTGCGCTGCATCTCGACCTCGAGTGCAACCGGCTCGATGCGCCCGCCGGGCGGGACGGGCGGCTCGACGGTCTGATCGGTCACGGTGCCTCTGCTTCTGTTGTGGAGACGAGTTCTGACGGTCCTTCAGACATCTAGATGTCGAGGAACCGTACGTCCTTCGCGTTTCGCTGGATGAAGTTGCGGCGGGACTCGACGTCCTCGCCCATCAGGATCGAGAACAGCTCGTCGGCCATGGCCGCCTCGTCCAGGGTGACCTGCAGCAGGATCCGGGTCTGCGGGTCCATCGTCGTGTCCCACAGCTCCTTGGCCGGCATCTCACCGAGACCCTTGAAGCGCTGGATGCCGTCTTCCTTCGGCATCTTGCGGCCGGCGCCGGCGCCGGCGGCGAGCAGGGCGTCGCGCTCGCGGTCGGAGTAGGCGTACTCGACGTTGTCCTTGCCACCGGGCCACTTCAGCTTGTACAGCGGCGGCTGCGCGAGGTACACGAATCCGCCCTCGACGAGCGGCTTCATGAAGCGGAAAAGCAGTGTGAGAAGCAAGGTACGGATGTGCTGGCCGTCGACGTCGGCGTCGGCCATCAGCACGATCTTGTGATACCTCAGCTTCAGGACGTCGAACTCGTCGTGGATGCCGGTGCCGAGGGCGGTGATGATCGCCTGCACCTCGGTGTTCTGCAGCACCCGGTCGATGCGTGACTTCTCGACGTTCAGGATCTTTCCGCGGATCGGCAGGATCGCCTGGGTCATCGGGTCGCGGCCACCGACCGCGGAGCCGCCGGCGGAGTCACCCTCGACGATGAAGACCTCGCAACGCTCCGGCTCGTTGGACTGACAGTCCCTCAGCTTTCCGGGCATGCCGCCGCCGGTGAGCAAGCCCTTGCGGTTACGGGCAAGGTCGCGAGCCTTGCGGGAGGCGATGCGCGCGGTGGCCGCGTCGATCGACTTACGCGCGATCTGCTGGCCCTCCTTGGGATTCTCCTCGAACCAGCGGCCCAGCCGCTCGTTCAGGATCGTCTGCACGAAGGTGCGCGCCTCGGTGTTGCCGAGCTTGGTCTTGGTCTGACCTTCGAACTGAGGCTCACTCAGTTTGACCGACACGATTGCGGTAAGACCTTCGCGGATGTCCTCACCGGTGAGGTTCGCGTCCTTCTCCTTGAGCAGCTTCCACTCGCGCGCGAACTTGTTCACCAACGAAGTGAGCGAGGACCGGAAGCCCTCCTCGTGGGTGCCGCCCTCATGGGTGTTGATGGTGTTCGCGAACGTGTACACGGACTCGTTGAACGACTGGTTCCACTGCATCGCGATCTCGACCGCGATGTGTCGCTCGGTGTCCTCGGCCTCGAAGGACAGGATCGTCGGGTGCGAGGGGGTCTTGGTGTCGTTGAGGTGCCGGACGTAGTCGACGATGCCGCCGTCGTACTTGTAGGTGAACGACAGCGCGGCGCCGGAGTCGACGTCGGCGTGCTCGGGGCGCTCGTCGGTCAGGGCGATCGTGAGGCCCTTGTTGAGGAACGCCATCTCCTCGAGGCGTCGGCGCAGCGTCTCGAAGTCGTAGTTGGTGGTCTCGAAGATCTCCGGGTCCGCCCAGAACGTGACGACGGTGCCCTGGGCGTCGGTGGCCTCGCCCTTGTCGAGCGGCGCGGTGGGAGCGCCGCCGGCGTAGGTCTGCCGCCAGACGTGCCCGTCCCGGCTGATCTCGACGTCCAACCGGGTGGACAGCGCGTTGACGACGGAGACGCCGACACCGTGCAGACCACCGGAGACCGCGTACCCGCCGCCACCGAACTTGCCGCCGGCGTGCAGGGTCGTGAGCACGACCTCGACGGCCGGGCGCTTCTCGATGGGGTGCTCGTCGACAGGGATGCCACGTCCGTTGTCGGTGACCCGAACGGAGCCGTCGGCCTTGATCGTGACCTCGACGGTGTCGCAGTACCCCGCCAGCGCCTCGTCGACCGCGTTGTCCACGACCTCGTAGACGAGGTGGTGCAGGCCGCGCTCGCCCGTCGAGCCGATGTACATGCCAGGGCGCTTGCGGACGGCCTCGAGACCCTCGAGGACCTGGATGGCGCTGGCGTCGTAGGAGTGCCCGAGCGGGGCGATCGTTCTACCGTTCTCCTCGGGCTCGTCGGCGGTCAGGACCGCCGCCGTCTGTGCTGCCTCGTCCGCCACCACGTGTGGGTGCCCCCTCGCATTACAGGCTCACGGAGCCCGCAGAAGAGCGGGAACCTCTGTGATTCTACTGGGTTTTCCCAGGGGAACCGGCCGAAGAAGCGGCCAGAACGCCTCCGTGGCGCGATTGACCCCCGGGTTACGTGTCCCCCCACACACCTGGACCGTGCTCAGCGCAGAAGGCGACGCGTTATCAGACCGTTGTTATCCCCACCGCGCCGTCCCCAGGTGTGGACAAGCCCGTGGACAACTGTGGATCCCACTCGCGTTTTGCGCACCGCGGACGCTCAGCCGTAGGTGTCGCGCGGTCCCCGGCCGTCGCGGACCCGCAGCGGTCCCTTGGACCAGCTCGGGGCGGCCGGGCCGCGTACCGCGAGGCGCTGCACGCTCCCGTGACCCAGCTCGACGTTCAGCCTGTGGACAATCTGCGGCGCCATGAGGCGCAGTTGGGTCGCCCAGGCGGTGGAGGAGGCGCGGACGGACAGGATCCCATCGGCGAAGGACTCCGGGGTCGTATGCGCGGCGACGTCCGCACCCACGATCTGCGGCCACCGGTCCATCGCGCCGGACGCGGCGGCCGGCAGCGACCAGCCGCGGGCGCTGACCAGGTCATCGATGACCGCTCCGAACGGACGGGGGTCCCGATCGGCGCCGGGGGCCGGCTCCTGGTAGCGACGACGCCCGCGGGCAGGCTCGGTCCGGCGGTCCTTGGCCTGGCGCCTGGCCGCCGCCAGAGCCGCGCGGGCCAGATCCACGCCCGAAGGCTCCGGTTGCGGTGTTTCGTGGTCATCCGACACGGGACACCGCACCCTCGACGACCTCGAACCGGGTTCCGTCCAGCTCCGCGGGAACGTCCTCGGGGACCGCGGCCGTGATGAGCACCTGCTCCGCGCCGGCGATCAGCCCAGCGAGGCGGGAACGGCGACCGGAGTCCAGTTCGGCGAACACGTCATCGAGTATCAGCACCGGATCCGTCGACCCGCCAGCCTCTCCGCGAAGCAGTTCGTACGACGCCAGCCGCAGCGCGAGCGCGAAGGACCAGGACTCGCCGTGACTGGCGTACCCCTTGGCCGGCAACGGACCCAGTGAGAGCACCAGGTCGTCGCGGTGCGGACCGACCAGCGAGACCCCGCGATCGAGTTCCTGCGGGCGCGAGACGACGAGGGCTTTCGCGAGTTCGGTCTGCATCTGATCGACGTCGGTCGTCAGTGTCACCTCCGACCCCAGGGAGCTCTTGTACTCCAGCCCGGCGACGTCGTCCGCGCCCGAGACGGCCCGGTAGCTGTGCTCGACGTGCGGAGCCAGCGCCAGGACGAGATTCATCCGCATCGCCAGCATCTCCCCGCCGAAGTGCGCGAGCTGCGAATCCCAACTCTCCAGGGTGCTCAGATCCGCGCGGCCGGATCGCATGGCGGCGCCTGCGGTCTTCAACAGGGCGTTGCGTTGGCGCAGCACGCGCTCGTAGTCCGACCGCACGCCGGCCAGTCGCGGAGTGAAGGCCACCAGCAGGTCGTCGAGGAACCGACGCCGCTCGCCGGGATCGCCCTTCACCAGGGCCAGGTCCTCAGGGGCGAACAACACGGTGGACAGCACCCCGAGCACCTGGCTCGGCTTGCGCAGCGCGTTGCGGTTGAGCTGGACCCGATTGGCCTTTCCGGGGTTGATCTCGATCTCGATCAGCGCGCGGCGTTCGTCCTTCACGACGCCGGCGCGCACGATCGCCCGGTCCGCTCCGGCCCGTACGAGCGGGGCATCGGTGGAGACACGGTGGCTGTCGAGCGTGGCGGCATAACCGATCGCCTCGACGAGATTCGTCTTTCCCTTGCCGTTACGGCCGAGGAACAGCGTCGGCCCGGCCGACAACGACAACTCCGCAGTCGCGTAGGACCGGAAATCGCTCAGCGCCAACGACTCGACGTACACCCGGCGATGCTCTCAGCCGCCGCTGACAGTGCTGCCGTGGCGGCGCATCAGACCTTCGGCGGCGCGACGTCCGCGCCCGGGGCGTCGGCGCCCTTCTCGAACGAGCCGGCCGCGGAGGTGACCGCGTGCCCACCGAACTGGTTGCGCAGGGCGGCGATGACCTTCATGGCCGGCGAGTCGTCCTGGCGCGAGCCGAAGCGGGCGAACAACGCCGCTGTGATGACCGGGAGCGGCACGGCGTGCGCGACGGCGGCGTCGACGGTCCACCGGCCCTCGCCGGAGTCTGCCGCGTAGCCGCGCAGTTCCGACAGGTCGTCATCTTCGTCGAGCGCGCGATCGAGCAGGTCCAGCAGCCAGGACTGGATGACGGTCCCGGCACGCCAGGACTTGATGACCGCGGGGACGTCCTGCACGACGTCGGAGGCGGCCATGAGTTCGTAGCCCTCGGCGTAGGCCTGCATGAGGCCGTACTCGATGCCGTTGTGCACCATTTTCGAGAAGTGCCCGGCGCCGACGGAACCGGCGTGCACGAACCCGAACTCACCGGGCGGCTTGAGGGTGTCGAAGATCGGCTGCAACAACGCGACGTGTTCGTCGGCGCCCCCGACCATCAACGCGTAGCCGTTGGTCCGACCCCACACGCCGCCGGAGACGCCGCAGTCGATGTAGCCGAGCCCGCGCTCTGCGACGTAGGCGGCGTTCTGGATGTCCTCGGTCCAGCGGGAGTTACCGCCGTCGACGATCACGTCGCCGCGTTCGAGCAGTTCCGCCAACGCGTGGACCGTGTCGCGGGTCGGGGCACCGTGCGGCACCATCACCCACACCGCACGCGGGGCGGTCAACGACTTGATCAGTTCTTCGAGGCTGCTCACGTCGGTGAGGGACTCATCCCGGTCGTACCCGACGACCTCGTGCCCGCCCTCACGCAAGCGCAGGCGCATGTTGCCGCCCATCTTGCCCAGGCCGATCAGTCCGAGCTGCATGTTGTTCCTCCGCATGGACGCGTCGCGGTCGTTCCTGCAGTCGTACCAGATGCAGGTGGCGCCTTGTTCGGGCGGACCGGGTCAGCCGGACAAACGAACCGGCATCAACAGGTGCCGGTATTCGGAGTTCGTCCCCGCCGGCCCGTCGGCCACCGCACCACTGATCACGGCCGGCTTGGTCGAGGTGGTGAATGCCAAGCGGGCGTGCGAGGTGTTCAACGCGGCCAGGCCGTCGATGAGGTAGCCCGGGTTGAACGCGATCGCGATGTCGTCCCCGTCGAGCTGGGCTTCCATGACCTCGGCGGCACTGGCCTCGTCACCGGAGCCGGCTTCCAGCACCAACTCGCCGGCGCTGAACGACAGGCGCACCGGGGTGTTGCGCTCGGCGACGAGCGCCACGCGACGGACGGCCTCGAGCAACTGCGAGGTGGAGACCGTCGCGTAGGAGGTCGACTCCGACGGCAGCAGCGCCCGGTACTTCGGGAACTCGCCCTCGAGCAGGCGGGAGGTGGTGCGCCGGCCGTTGGCCGACAGGCCGATCAGACCCGAGCCCGCGGTCGCGGTAGCCAGGGCCAACTCGACCTCGCCGGTCATCGCCTTCGCGGCGTCGGCGAGGGTCTTGGCCGGCACGAGGGCCGCGGTGCTCAGGCCCGGCTGCTCCGGCTTCCACGTCAGCTCGCGGACCGCGAGGCGGTATCGGTCGGTGGCGGCGAGGGTGACGGTGTCGCCCTCGACCTCGATACGGATGCCGGTGAGGATCGGCAACGTGTCGTCACGGCCGGCGGCCACGGCCACCTGAGCGACGGCCGCGGCCAGGATCTCGGCGGGCACGGAGCCGGAGCGGGCGGGAAGGTCCGGCAGGCTCGGGTAGTCCTCCACCGGCATCGTCAGCAGGTTGAACTTCGTGCTGCCGCAGTGCACCTGGACCTTGGTGCCGTCGACGGTGATGTCGACCGGCTTGGAAGGCAGCGACTTACAGATGTCGGCGAGGAGCTTGCCGGAGACCAGGACGCGGCCGGCGTCGGAGATGTCCGCGGACAGCTCGGCGCGTG
Organism: uncultured Actinomycetota bacterium; assembly: GCA_963703165.1. Classification (GTDB taxonomy): domain Bacteria; phylum Actinomycetota; class Actinomycetes; order Sporichthyales; family Sporichthyaceae; genus JBQTKD01. Next base: position 2,520,138 of record OY969798.1, on the reverse strand, counting down.
CGCTGGTCTCGTAGTCGAAACCGGACAGTGCCAGACCGTTGTCGTCGGCCTCGATGAGCATTCCGGCGAGCACCGCAACCGGCGGGCGAACCGGAAGGCTGCGTGCTGTCCAGGCGACGGCCTCGGCGAGAACATCGCGATCGACCCGGAACCTCACGTGGCACCGCCTCCAACCCGTTCCCGCGTTCCCGGCGGGGTGAACTTTGCTCGGGCTCAGTCTTGCAGTACTCGGCGCGTGCTTGGTCTGTGCACGGGTGGAGTCTTGTAGTGACATCTCTGGAGATAACTAGATGCACTCGTAGCAAGTAGGTGCGGTGGACACTGTGGACGAGCGCATCGACGCAGGTCAGCGGGCTGCGAATGACAAGAGTGCCTGTGCACGGTCGGGGGACGGCGGCGGGCTGTCGGTGGATGAACTACAAGTTCCTGGCCGGTGGAGCCTCGGTCCGCGGCCTTCGTCCACAGAAAAGTTGTGATTCGACCGCGCGCGCCCCACAGGTCGCGCACCGGTAGTCCTAAACACGACACGCCAGAATTTTCTGGTCTCTTAGGTTTTTCTCAGTCCACAGGGTTGTACACACCTGTGGGTTAATGAGATAAGCCCACCCTTCGTCTTTGACAGAGGGGCCTCTGACGGACCGTTCGAGCGGATCTACTGGCCGCGGTTCTGCTGCTTGATGCGCGCTGTCAGCTCGGTGACCTGGTTGTAGACGCTGTGCTTTTGGGCCATCAGGTCGCGGATCTTGCGCTCGGCGTGCATGACCGTGGTGTGGTCGCGGCCGCCGAACTGCTGACCGATCTTCGGCAGCGACATGTCGGTGAGCTCGCGGCTCAGATACATGGCGATCTGGCGCGCGGTGACCAGGACCCGGGATCGGGAGGATCCGCAGAGGTCCTCGATGGTCAGCCCGAAGTACTGCGCGGTCTGGGTCATGATCGTGGCGAGGGAGACCTCGGGGCCGGCCTGGTCGGCGAGCATGTCCTTGAGGACGATCTCGGTCAGCGCGAGGTCGATCGGGGCGCGGTTCAGGCTCGCGAACGCGGTGACGCGGATGAGGGCGCCCTCCAGCTCGCGGATGTTCGCCGAGACCTTGTTCGCGATGAACTCCAGGACCTCCGGCGGGATCGCGGCGGAGCCGTCGACCGCAGCCTTCTTGCGGAGGATCGCGATGCGCGTCTCGAGCTCGGGCGGCTGGACGTCGGTCAGCAGGCCCCATTCGAACCGGTTGCGCAGCCGGTCCTCCAGCGTCACCAGCTGCTTGGGAGGGCGGTCGGAGGAGATGACGATCTGCTTGGACGCGTTGTGGAGCGTGTTGAAGGTGTGGAAGAACTCCTCCTGCGTCTGCTCCTTGTTCTCCAGGAACTGGATGTCGTCGACCAGGAGGACGTCGACGGCTCGGTAGCGGGAGCGGAATCCCTCTGCCCGACCGTCGCGGATCGCGTTGATGAAGTCGTTGGTGAACTCCTCCGAGCTCACGTAGCGCACGCGCATGCCCCGGAACAGCGCCGAGGTGTAGTGCCCGATGGCGTGCAGAAGGTGCGTCTTGCCCAGGCCGGAGTCGCCGTAGACGAACAACGGGTTGTAGGCCTTGGCCGGCGACTCGGCGACTGCGACCGCCGCGGCGTGCGCGAAGCGGTTGCTCGACCCGGTCACGAAGCTCTCGAAGACGTACTTGGGATTGAGGTGGGCATCGGGCTCGGTGTTCACGCCGCGTAGTGCGGTGGCCGGCCAGTCGGCGACGTCAGCGTCGGACGAAGGGATCCACTCATCCTCTTCGTCGTCTTCCTCGTCCTCGAGCTGCGAACTTTCCCCAGCCGGGTCGCCGGCGTTCTCATCCACAGTCACCGCGATCCGGACGTCCTGCCCGATCACACGCGACAGGGCCGCGGCAAGGTCGTCGCGCATCCGGGTCTCGATGACCTCTTTCGCGTAGTCGTGTGGCGCCGCGAGCACGGCGGTGCCTTCGACGAGCGCAATGAGCCTGGTCAGACGCAGGAAGGCACGCTGATTCCCCGGGAGGCCGGCGAGGAGATCGGAGCCCAGGACCCGAGACCAGACCAGAGAAAGATTCGGTTCCTGGTCGCTCATCAGGTGGATCCCCCGTCTGGCACCGAGCAAAGATGACTGCAGGATTATGTCGTTTCGTCCCGGTTCTGCCGAGCCATCCTGTGGACAACTTCGGCTATCCACAACCTCGTCCACACCTGTGGGCAGTTGTGCGTTCGTCGGAGGTCGGGCGGCAGGGTAAGGTGTCGCGTTGTTGTGTCGGCGCCCGGACTCCGGCGTGCCCGTGTCCTGAGCAAGCAGAGTCTTGAGTCCGCGGAGTTGTCTCGTGAGCAAGCGCACCTTCCAGCCGAACAACCGTCGTCGGTCCAAGACCCACGGCTTTCGTCTGCGGATGCGCACCCGCGCCGGGCGGGCGATCATCGCCACCCGCCGCGCCAAGGGCCGCGCCAAGCTCACTGCTTAATCTGTCGTGCTCAGCGCAGCGAATCGGCTGCGGCGGCGCTCCGAGTTCCAGACCACCGTGCGCCGGGGCCATCGGGCCGCGGGGCCGACCGTGGTCACGCACCTCGCTTCGATCAACCCACCTCGGGCCGCACCGCCCCAGGTGGGTTTTGTCGTGAGCGGTGCCGTAGGCCCGGCCGCCATCCGCAACCTCGTCAAGCGCCGGCTCCGCGCGCTCGTACGCGAGCGGTTGGCCTCGTTGCCGGTCGACACCCTGCTTGTCGTGCGCGCCCATCCTGCCGCGGCGACCGTCGGGTACGACGTCCTGGCGGCCGATCTCGACAAGCAGTTGAGCCGCGTGCTGCGGCGGCTGGATCGGGCCGGCGCATGAAGTACCTCTTCATGGGATTCATCCGGCTCTACCAATGGACGTTGAGTCCGGTGCTCGGTCCGCGCTGCAAGTACTGGCCGTCCTGCTCGCACTACGGGTACGAGGCTTTCGCCCGGCACGGGACCATTCGCGGCTTCGGTCTGACGGCCTGGCGGATCCTTCGGTGCAATCCGTGGAGCCATGGCGGCATCGACGAAGTCCCGCCGGCGCGAGCATCCCGCTGGGCGGGTAGATTTGGCCGCTCCGACCCCGCCGCCGATCGCTCGGGCGCTTCCCGCACCTCGCGCTCGCTCGGCGACACCCAGACCACGACCATCGCTTCGCCATCGGCGCTCGCCGAAGTCGCGCGCCCGCAGGGAGCAGCAGAGTGAAGATCTTCGAGCCGCTCTACGACCTCGTGTCCTGGGTCATGTTGATGCTGCACAACGGGTTCGACGCGATCGGCATGAACAACAGCTGGTCCTGGTGCCTGGCGATCACCGGCCTCGTCGTCATCGTCCGCATCTTGCTGATCCCGCTGTTCGTCAAGCAGATCCGCTCGATGCGCAACCTGCAGGTGCTCCAGCCGGAGATCAAGAAGATCCAGGAGAAGTACAAGGGTGACCGGGAGCGTGCGTCCCAGGAGTTGATGAAGCTCTACAAGGAGCACAAGACCAACCCGCTGTCCTCCTGCTTCCCGATCCTCGCCCAGTCGCCGTTCTTCTTCGCCTTGTTCTCGGTGCTGAACAAGGTGTCCCAGCAGAAGACGGTCGGGGTGTTCACGACCGAGGACGTCACCAGCATCGACAAGGCGAAGTTCCTCGGCGCCAGCCTGTCGGACAAGTTCATCGGGGCGGAGACGCTCACGGTCCAGATCGTCACCGTCGTGATGATCATCGCGATGTCCGGTTCGCAGTTCTATATCCAGCGCATGCTGATGACGAAGAACATGCCGACCGCGTCGCAGGCCGCGAATCCGTTCATGCAGCAGCAGAAAATCATGCTGTACCTGTTCCCGATCATGTTCGCGGTCTTCGGCATCAACTTCCCCGTCGGCGTCCTCCTGTACTGGTTGGTCTCCAACGCGTGGTCGGTCGGACAGCAGCTCTACGTCATCCGCCGAATGCCTGCGGTTGGCAGCATCGCCCATGAGCAGATGCTGAATCGCAAGCGCAAAAAGGGCGGCGGCGATGACGACGAGGGCGGCGTCCTGATGACCAAGAAGGACGGCGGGGGCTCCGGCTCGTCCGGGAACGGCGCTGCAGCGCAGCCGCCTGTCCGCCAGCAGCCGCAGCGGAAAACCAAAAGCCAACGATCAGGTTCGAAGAAGCGTTAGGGAGTGTTGCGGTGACTGCGTCCTCGGAATCCGTCCAGGTAGACGGTGACGATCTTGAGCTCGAGGAATCGGCCGACGGTGCCGAGTCCGAAGCGGGCTCCGGTGAGCGCGGGAGTCGGCGTAAGCCGTCCAAGGCTCGGCTGGAACTGCTCGAGCAGGAAGGCGAGATCGCCGCGGACTACCTCGAGGGTCTGCTCGACATCGCCGACCTCGACGGCGACATCGACATGGACGTCGAAGGTGACCGGGCCGCGGTGTCGATCGTGGGTGCCGACCTCAAGCACCTCGTGGGTCGTGGCGGGCAGGTGCTCGACGCGATGCAGGAGCTGACCCGACTGGCAGTGCTCCGAGCGACCGGCGAGCGCAGCCGCCTCATGCTCGACATCAGTGGCTTCCGCGCTGCCCGTCGGGCCGAGCTGACCCAGCTGGGCGCCGAATCCTGCGAGCAGGCGTCGAAGTCCGGCGAACCCGTCCGCCTGGCACCGATGAGCCCGTTCGAGCGCAAGGTCGTGCACGACGCGGTCGCCGCGGCGGGCCTGCGCAGCGAATCGGACGGCGAGGAGCCGAACCGGCGCGTGGTGGTCTACCCGGCGTAGAGCCCTTGGTTTCACGTGAAACAACACGCGTGTGGTTTCACGTGAAACGTCGATCGGCCGACGGGAGCCCTCATGGAAGATGCGACGACGTTCGCGGTCCCCGCTCCCCCGCCGGCGGCCGTCGAGCACTTCGGTGACCGCATGGCCGGCCTGCAGGACTACGCGGCGGCGCTTGCCGACGACGGCGTGGTCCGCGGGCTGATCGGGCCGCGTGAGGTGCCGCGGCTCTGGGACCGGCACATCCTCAATTGCGCGCTGCTGAGCGACGGGATCCCCGAAGGCGCGCGGATGGCGGACGTGGGCTCGGGCGCCGGACTGCCCGGTCTGGTCATCGCGCTGATTCGCCCCGACGTCGAGGTCACGCTGATCGAGTCCCTGCTCCGTCGCTCCGAGTTCTTGAGCGAGATGGTGACCCGGCTCGGCCTCGAGCGGGTCCAGGTGCAGCGTGGGCGGTCCGACGAGATCAGGGAACTGCGCGGGCGCTTCGACGTCGTGACCGCTCGCGCCGTCGCCCCGTTGATTCGGCTGGTGCCCGCAACCGTAGGCCTGCTGAACCCGCGCGGCTCTCTGCTCGCCATGAAGGGCGAGAGCGCGCGGGAAGAGATCGACAGTGCCGGGGCTGCCCTGAAGAAGGCCGGTTTGAGCGGGGTGGCCATCCGCTGCTTTGATGCGCCTTACGCCGAGCACCCCGCCACTGTGGTGGAGATGCGCCGCCGGCCGTTCGTGGCCGATGTTTCACGTGAAACCAAGGAGTGACACCTCCAGTGGCCGTCAGTTGGCAGTTCCGTTCCCGTACCGCGAGTCCGCAGGTCTCGACGGGCGGCCAGACGCCGGCGGAGTGGGGATCGCGGGACAGCCCGATCGACGAGCCCCCGCTGGCCGCCGCGGCCCGGACGGCGACGGCGTTGCGCGCGGGCACGATGGCCCCGCTTCCGCGGCCGCCGAAGCGCCGGACCATCGTCGTCGCCAACCAGAAGGGCGGCGTCGGCAAGACCACCAGCACGGTGAACCTGGCCGCGGCCCTGAGCATGCACGGCTTGCAGGTGCTCGTCGTCGACCTCGACCCCCAAGGCAATGCCTCGACCGCGCTGGGTGTCCCGCACCACGCGGGGGTGCCCTCGGCCTACGAGGTGCTCGTCGACGGTGTCCCGATCAAGGAGGTCGTCTCGTCGGTCCCCGGACTGCCGAACTTGTCCTGCGTCCCGGCGACCATCGACCTGGCGGGTGCCGAGGTGGATCTTGTCTCCTTGGTCGCACGTGAAGCACGGCTGTCCCGGGCGCTGGAGACGTACGACGTAGAGCTCGACTACATCTTCATCGACTGCCCGCCCTCGTTGGGCCTGCTGACCGTGAACGCTCTGGTGGCGGCCGGCGAGGTGCTCGTCCCCGTGCAGTGCGAGTACTACGCGCTGGAGGGACTCACTCAACTGTTGCGCACCATCGAGATGGTGAAGACGCACCTGAGCCCGACGCTGGTCATCTCGACGATCCTGCTGACCATGTATGACGGTCGCACCCGGCTGGCGGAGCAGGTGGCCACCGAGGTTCGCGCGCACTTCGGCGAGACGGTGCTGCGCACGTCGATCCCCCGGTCGGTGCGCCTGTCCGAGGCGCCGAGCCACCAGCAGACGGTGATGACGTACGACCCGGGTTCGCCCGGGGCGCTGTCCTACCTCGAGGCGGCGCGGGAGATCGCGCGCTCGGTGCTGCTCTGAGCGGTTGATGATCGCTTCGCGACACGCGCCGCGCGGCGTGGTTTCACGTGAAACATCGGGTGCAGACTGGCGCTGCACGCAGCCCCACCAGACCATGCCCCATCAGAGGAGAGTGCCGGGATGACGCAAGCTCGCCGTGGTCTGGGTCGTGGTCTGGGAGCGCTCATTCCCACCGCCCCGCTGTCGAGCGGTGCCGCCGAGCACCTGATCCCCAGTGCAGCCGAGTCCCCCGAGCAGGCGGTGGAAGCCGCTGCACCGGGTCCGGCATCGGCGCGTGCCGCCGGTCCCACCGAGCTCGCGACCGTCGACGGGGCGTGGTTCGCCGAGCTCCCGCTGGACTCGATCGTCCCCAACTCCAAGCAGCCGCGGACCGTCTTCGACCCGGACGCCCTGGCCGAGTTGGTGCACTCCATCAAGGAGGTCGGCCTGCTCCAGCCGATCGTCGTGCGTCAGACGAGCAGCGGTCAGTACGAGCTGATCATGGGGGAGCGGCGCTGGCGCGCGTCGCAGATCGCCGGGAAGACCACCGTGCCCGCGATCGTGCGGCACACCGAGGACGAGAAGATGCTCCTCGACGCGCTGCTGGAGAACCTGCACCGCGCGGCGCTGAACCCGCTGGAAGAGGCGGCCGCGTACGACCAGTTGCTGCAGGACTTCGACTGCACCCATGACGCGCTCGCTGCCCGGCTGGGCCGGTCCCGTTCGCAGGTCTCCAACACCGTCCGCCTGCTGAAGCTGCCGCCGTCCGTCCAGCGCCGCGTCGCCGCCGGGGTCCTCTCCGCCGGGCACGCCCGCGCCCTGCTGGCCGTCGAGAATCCCGACGACGCCGAGCACCTTGCCAATCGCGTCGTCGCCGAGGGTCTGTCGGTCCGCGCGATCGAGGAACTCGTCGCGGTAGGGGATACCGAGCGCCCGGTCGTCCGTACGCGTGGCAAGAAGTCCGCCGCGAACGCCCCCGCCCTGGGCGAACTCGCCGCACGCCTCTCCGACCAGTGGGACACCCGGGTGAAGATCTCGGCGGGCAAGGACCGCGGCAAGCTGGTCGTGGAGTTCGCGTCCATGGAAGACCTCGAGCGCATCGTCGCCCTCATGGCCCCGCGCCTCTAGCCCAGCGTCGGATCCGCCGGGGGTTTCTCACCCCGAGAGTGCACTTTCCGTACGCCTCGGACCCGGAGTGGCACCCGTCCGGTTTCCGCTCCGAGAGTGCAATTTTCGTACGCGCGAAACCGCCAAACCGGGACATTCCGGACCGAAATCCGCCCTGAGAGTGCAATTTTCGTGCGCCGGGGGGCGGGGCCGTGGTGCGTACGAAGATTGCACTCTCGGGGAATTTTTCGGACGGACGGACGGACGGATGAGCGGACGCACCGACCGATGGCCGCGGCCTTGAGTGCGCCGGTTGGGCCAGGCGGGTGAATCAACGAACGATCTTTGTGTCACCGGGGCATCGGTCGACTTATCCTTTCGGCCGTGACCCGACGGCTGGTCAACGTCACGCTCGACAACCTCGAGGAGTTGCCGAGCCGGTGTCGCGCGTGTGTGTTCTGGGAGCTCGACCCCGTGGCTCGCGATCGTGCGGTGGCTTCCGGGGACCCCGAGTTCGAGAAGGAAGCCTGGGTCTCGGCGACGCTGCTGGAGTGGGGCTCCTGCGGGAAGCTCGTGCAGGTCGACGGGGTGACCGCGGGCTTCGTCATGTACTCCCCGCCGGGCTACGTGCCCCGGTCGGTGGCCTTCCCGACTTCTCCGGTCAGCCCGGACGCCGTGCTGCTGACCACGGCGTTCATCGTCCCGGACTTTCTTGGGCAGGGACTGGGCCGGATGCTCGTGCAAGGCGTGGCCAAGGACCTGGTGCGGCGCGGGGTGAAGGCCGTCGAGGCCTTCGGGGACGCTAAGTGGGAGAAGCCCGGTTGCCTCGTGCCCGCGGATTACCTGCGGTCGGTCGGCTTCAAGACGGTCCGTCCGCACCATCGGTACCCGCGGCTGCGCCTGGAGCTCAAGAACACGGTCTCCTGGCGCGAGGACGTCGAGGTCGCGCTGGAACGGCTGCTCGGGTCGATGAATCCGGATCCGGTGCTGCGTCCGGTTTAACCCTGCGTGGCAATGAACTGACTTAGCGTCAGATTAATCTGATGACGAGTCAGTTCAGGTACTGGTGAACAGCTCGCTGATCCGCAGCGCCCCGGTGGGCGCGTCGTCGTCGGGCGGCAGGTAGAGCCGTTGGACGGCCACCACGATCGCCTCGGCGACGACGTCACGAAACGAGGAGTCGGCCAGGCGCGCGGCGTCACCGGGGTTGGTGAGGTAGCCCAGATCCAGGCGCACGGCCGGCATCCGGGTACGGCGCAGGATGTCCCACGTCTTGGCGTGTGAGCCGCAGTCGACCAGGTCCGTGCGGGCCACGATCTCGCGCAGCAGCAGCTCGGCGAAGCGCTCACCCGTCGCGCTGGACTGGCCGAAACCCTCGGTGCCGAAGTAGTAGGTGGCCACTCCGTTCGCGACCGGATTCTCGTGTCCGTCGATGTGCAGCGAGACCAGCAGGTCCGCGCGCGCCTCGTTGGCGAAGATCGCCCGGGCCTCGTCGTCGACCTCGACGCGGGCGGCGTGCTTCGCGCTGACCGCGCGGGTCAGATAGGCCTGGACCCCGGTCGCGGTCAGGCGACCCTCCACCCGTGCGGCGAGGTCCTCGACGATCCCGGCCTCGGTCAGGTTGTTGCCGACGTGGCCGTGATCGGTGCCCCCGTGCCCGGGATCGATCACTACCACCTTGCCGCCCATGCGGGGGCCGGCCCGCGCGACGGCCTCGGCCTCGCGAAGCCGTTGCGAGTGCCCACCGGAGACGGACTTGGTCAGACGCTCAAGTGCCCGGAAGGTCTCCGGGCCACAGGTGCCGTCGGGGCTGACCCCGACACCCTGCTGGAACTCGCGCAGCGCGTGTGCGGTCTCCGGGCCGAAGATGCCGTCGGCCCGGCCGCAGTTGAAGCCGAGAGCGAGCAGACGCTGCTGCAGTGCGGCGACGTCGTCCCCGCGCAGCATGCGGCTGACCTGGTGGGAGAGCACCCGATCCCCGAGGCGCCAGCGGGCCTCCTCCAGTGCATCCCAGGTCTCCTGGCCGACGACACCGTCGACGTTGAGCCCGCGTTGCTGCTGGAAGTGCCGCACCGCGCGGTCGCAGGCGTCATCGAAGACCGCCTCGACTGGATCGGCCACGGCGTCGAGAGCATCCGGCAGCAACTGCAGGATGGCCAACTTGTGCCGAACCTCGGCCACCGTCGGGCCGGAATCGCCGCGACGGTGCACCGGATGCGGGCGTCTGCTTTCCACGTGGTGCGCCTTTGCCTAACCGATCAGACGTACTCGGCCAGGTCCTTGAGGATCATGGGCTTCGGCTTGGCGCCGATGATCTGCTTGACGACCTCGCCGCCCTTGTAGATGTTCATCGTCGGGATCGAGACGACGCCGTACTTGGCCGCGGTCTTCGGGTTCTCGTCGACGTTGAGCTTGAGGATGGTGATCTTGCCGTCGTTCTCGGCGGCGATCTCCTCGAGGATCGGGGCGACCTGGCGGCAGGGTCCGCACCAGGGCGCCCAGAAGTCGACGAGAACGGGCCCCTCGGCCTTCAGTACGTCGGCCTCGAAGGACTGGTCGGACGTGGCAGCGATCGTGCCCATGGCGGATCTCCTTGGTCGGGCCCACCGAGTGGTGGACCGCTGGGGTTCAGGAACGGTGTGGTCGGGGTGCTACTCGGCGGCGGCCAGGTAGCGCTCGGCGTCCAGGGCGGCCGCGCAGCCGGTGCCTGCGGCCGTGATGGCCTGGCGGTAGTGGTGGTCGACGAGGTCTCCGCAGGCGAACACTCCGGTCAGGTTGGTCTCCGTGGACGGGTGCTTCACCAGCACGTACCCGTTCTCGTCCAGATCCACCTGGCCGGCGACCAGTTCCGAGCGTGGCTCGTGCCCGATGGCGATGAACAGGCCGGTGACCTCGAGCTTGGACTCCTCACCGGTGACGGTGTCCCGCAGGACGATGCCGGTGACCTTGTCCTCGCCGAGCACGTCGATCGGCGCGGAGTTCCAGATGAAGCTGATCTTCGGGTTGTCGATCGCGCGCTGCTGCATGACCTTGCTGGCGCGGAGCACATCGCGGCGCACGATGACATTCACTGTGCGGGCGAAGCGGGCCAGGAACGTGGCCTCCTCCATCGCGGTATCGCCACCGCCGACGACGGCGATGTCGTGGTCGCGGAAGAAGAACCCGTCGCAGGTCGCGCACCAGGAGACCCCGTGCCCGGACAGCCGCTTCTCGTTGGCCAGGCCGATCTCCTTGTACTTGGAGCCGGTGGCCAGGATGACGGTCTTCGCCTCGTAGGTGACCCCGGACGCGACGACCTTCTTGATCTCGCCGGTCAGGTCGACCTCGGTGACGTCGTCGCCGACGAGTTCCGCGCCGAAGCGCTCGGCCTGCGCGCGCATCGCGAACATGAGGTCCGGGCCCTGAATCCCCTCGGCGAAGCCGGGGAAGTTCTCGACCTCGGTGGTGTTCATCAGCGCGCCGCCCATGGTGACCGCGCCCTCGAAGACCAACGGCTTCAGGTCCGCACGCGCCGCGTACACCGCGGCGGTGTACCCGGCGGGGCCGGAGCCGATGATGATGACGTTGCGCGGGTCGCTCACAGGCTTATCCATTCAGAGGTCTGGCTCACTGCGCTCCAGGCCCTTCCAGAAGCTCGGGCCGGTCAGATACAGGAACCGATCCTAGGCCGCCGATGTTCCCTGGCCCCCCGGCGCACCGCGCCCCCCGACAACAACACACCCCCCGTGCGCCGCGGGCGCCCGGGGGTGCGGATGGTGCGTGTGAGCAGTGGTTACTGCTCGCGACTGTCCGAGGTGGACTGGACCGAACCGACGCGGCGGACCGGCGTCGCGCTCGGCTCGGGGTTGTCGGCTGGGCGGTTGACCCGCTGGGTCCACTCGGCGGTCTGCGCGCTCGTACCCGGGCCGCAGTTGCCGTAGAACACGTAGCCGTTGACCTGCTCCGGGTTCTCGCTCTCCGTCACCACGATGGTCGCCTGCTGGTCCTTCCACAGGGCGATGTCACCGGCGATGGCCTTGACGCCGAGCGCCGCAGCGCAGCGCTTGACCCGGTTCTCGGACTTGTCCTCCGCCGGACCGCGGCCTTCCTGCTGCTGCTGGAAGTACGCGCCCCAGGCTGCGGGGAACCGGAAGTCCGCCGGCATCTGCATCGAGGGCTCAGGAGTCGGGCTCACGGTGGGCTCACCGGTCGAACTCGGCTCGTAGGTGCCGTTGTTGTGCCGCTTGGCAGCCGCGACGAGGTCCATCACCAGCGCGGCGAAGTTGTCCTCGTTGTAGTTCTGGCGCGACTGCTGCACGTACGGGTCGTCCGAAGGCTGGTCGCCGGCCTCCTGCTTGAAGTTCGAAGCCCGCGGGCCCTTCGATGCAGTCGTCGGCGTCGCCTCGACCTGCGCGCCTGGCGCAGCCGGGTCGTCCGGAGGCGGGGCGACCACGGTCTTGTTGGGGTCACTGCCCGGCTTCTTGGGCTGCTCGACCACAGGCGCCGGGGTCTTCTTCACCGTGGGGTTGCTGTCGACCTTGGGCTTCGGCTTGGTGGTCGCCTTGGGCTCGGCGGTCGGCTCCGGGTCGGCCTCGACCTTCTTCGTCGACGGGCTGTAGACGGCTGCGACGCCGCCCTTCTTGTCGAGCGTGACGACGTCGCCGTTCGGGAGGAGGATCTTGCCGTTCGTGGTGAAGATCGCCCCGTTGGTGTCTTCCTTCGACCCGTCCTTGCGCGTCTTCGCCTTCTTGCTGGGCGTGGTCGGGCCGTCGTACGCCGCGGCCATGGAGGTGGGCTCCTGAAGAGCACTTTCGGGCGACGGCGCGCCACGGTCCTTCCCGACGGTCTGGATGCCGAGTGCGGCACCGGCGATCAGCAGCACCATGCTCGCGGCGATCGTGCCGACCCGGCGCAGGCCGGTCAGCGCAATCTTGCGGCGCGAGGCCAGGTCGACGACGTTGCTGCCCGCGTCATGACCGATGGAGCTGGTCAGGATCGGGGTTGCGGCAACCGGCTCCCCGAGCGGAACCGGAGGCTCCGTACGAAAGAGGTCGGCCAGCGCAGAGTCGATACGCGAGGCGTATTCGACAGGCATGGGTCCGACGTTGTCGGCAGCAAGGATCGCGGGGATCGAGGCCAGCAGCAGGGCTGTGGCCTGGCAGTCGTCGCACTCGGCAAGGTGTGCTTCGACTCGCGCGTTCTCGGACTCGCCGAGGAGACCCTCGGCGTGGTCCGCCAGGATCTCGGTGGAGACGTGCTCTGGATAAGTCATTTCCGCTGGTCAGCTCCCTCCGCCGGCCCTTTACGGCCCGGCGGTCCCCCACTTGGCGCAGCCTTCCCCCGGTTGAGGGGAACAACAGTGGTGCTCACGCCAGGTTCGACGCAGGAGGAGCCAATCTCGTTCCCTTGTCTTAAATGGGACAGCAACGGGAGCAGTCGGGCGCGCCCGCGAGCACACCGGCTCTTCACCGTTCCGGTGGGAACTCCCAGGATTTTCGCAGCCTCGTCGACCGGGTAACCCTGCAGATCGACGAGCACGAGCGCCGCTCGCTGATCGGTCGGAAGGGTCGCCAGGGCGGCCGATACATCCATCGACAGGTCCGCGGCATCGGTCGGGTCCTCCGAGATCGCCGCGTCCCGGCTGTTGCGATCCTCTTCGTCCTCCTGTTCGGGCAGGGGCACGGTGCGGCGCACGGAGCGCCGGCGGGCCCGGTCCAGACAGGCATTGACGACGATGCGGTGCAGCCAGGTGGTGATCGCGGAGTCCCCGCGGAAGCCCGCGGCGGCCCGATACGCGCTCACCAGAGCGTCCTGGACGGCGTCCGCGGCTTCCTCGGGGTCACCCAGGGTGCGCAGGGCAACGGCCCACATGCGGTCCCGGTGGCGACGCACGATCTCGGCGAAGGCGTCCGGATCGCCCTCCCGGTGAGCCTCCAGGAGGGCCTGGTCGGTCGGGGTGATCAGATCAGACACGGCGAGGGACCCCGGTTCGCGGACGCAATGAGCGAACCGATGTGAGAGCCCATTGCGGCAGACGTCTCCCGGGCGGGTTTTCGCGGACGGATCAGCACTACCGTACTTGGCGCCGGCCGTAGGGTCCCCTTCGACGGGCCGTGCGGGGGACGGGCGCGGCCGCGCTCAGCCACTCACGGTGACTTCGGAGATCCCGCCGCGGTACTCGCCGCTCGGATCCTTGGGTAGTTCAGTGATCCACACAAGCAGGAATCGGGTGCGGGTGGCGAACGGGAAGCTGAGGGTCTCGGTGGTCCCCGTGTCCTCCCGCGGAGGCACCACGATGAGGTAGGACTCCAGGTCCACCGGGGCGGCCGTCGCGGTCGAATTGGCGGCCCGGACCTGCACCGAGTGCCCGCCGCGGGGGAACACGACCTTCACCCGGCGCACCGTCCGCGGCGCCCCGAGGTCGAGGACCAGGCCCACGCCGTCCTTGATCGCACCGAACGTCGCGGTGGGGTAGCGCACCGTCTGCCAGGCGGTCTTCTCCTGCCCGTCAACGGCCAGGCGCGTCTGGTTGCCGTTCTCGGCACCGTCGCCGCCGGGCGGCGGGTCGAAGGCGGTGACGGCGGCGATGCGGATCGCCGCCAGGGGTCCGGTGCGCGGGTCCTGGGGAGGGTCGTCGGAACCCGGGCCGATCGCCCGGGCGATCTGCCAGCCGAGCAGGGCCAGACCGATCACCAACATCCCGCCGACGGCCACCTGCACGCCGCGGGTGGCGGCGGACGGTCGCCAACCACCCTCGGGCGAGGGCGTCGGCGCGAGGATCGCCCCGACGGCGCTCAATGCCCCGGTGGTCTCGTTGGTGGTGGCGCCCGGGCCGCGACGCGGGGTGCGCATGCGACGCAACTCGGCGGCCAATTGCCCCGGGGTCAGGATCGGGGTCCCCGTCCGCGGCTGCGGGTTGAGCACCCGGTCGACGATGGCGTCGAGGGCGTCCGGCACACCGGCGCGGACCTGACGGGGAGTACAGATGGCGCCGTTCTCGTAGGGCGCCGCCTGCAACCCGAACGCCTCACCCTCCGGCCAGCGCGCGGTCAGCGCGGCGTGCAGCACCCGACCGAGGCCGCGGGTGTCCTTGCGGGCGGGGTCCGTTGCCGTGGTCAAATGCCGGGCGGCCTCGATGCACAGGCCGAAGATCTTCACCTGGCCGTTGGCGTTGAGCAGGATCGTGTCCGGTTGCAGCCGCAGATGCGCCAGGCCCGCGTCGTGCGCGGCACAGATCGCCTCCGCGGCCTCGGTGATCATCGCCTGCGCGACGGCCGGGTCCATGGGGCCGTCGGCGACCAGGACGGCGGACAGGGTGCGGACCGAGGGCTGGCGCTCCAGGATCAGGTGCACGTTGCCGCTGTGCCGGACCGCGTCCAGGACCCGGACGAAGCGGGAGTCCTCGAGGTTCGAGGCAGCCTGTGCCGCGGTCACGAGCGACTCGGCGAGCTCGTGGGTCTCCGGGATGACGTAGATGGTGCAGGCCCGGGCGAGCATTTCGTCCATCGCCAGCCAGATGGTCAGACCTTCGGCGGAGTGCACGCACTTCTCGAGCCGGAACCGGTCGGCCAGTCGGGCGCCAACCTCCGGGATGTCTCGAGACACCAGCGTTCCTTCCGGACCGGCGTCAGCAGGCCTCGTCGCCTCGCCGCCCGTCGCCCCCGGTCATCCTAGGCACGCTCGGCGCCCATGGGACGGGGGCGCCGCCAGGCGGTGGACATCAACTCCGGATGGAGATCAACGACCCAACCGTCCGCGCACCATCGAGATGGCCTCGCTGACCTCCGTGATGCCGAGGCGCACGGCCACGAGGACGTAGGTGACCACCAGGGCCAACCCGCCCGCGAGCACCGTGAACAAGGACCCACCGGTGCCCGGGCCCCAGATGTCGAAGCCGATCTCGCTGAGGATCAGCGCGGGTACCGCCGCGATCGCCGCGGCGAGGATGAGCCGGTCGTAGGCGCGCAGCACGTCGCCCGGGAGCGGGCCGATGCGCTTGGACAGCTTGCGGGCGCACAGCCCCACGCCGATCAGGTACGAGACGGAGTAGCTCGCGGCCAGACCGACAACCACCCAGCGGGCAGGCAGCAGGGTCGCGCAGCCGGCGGCCAGGCCGATGTTGGCGGCGGCGATCCAGACGTTGATGGTGACCGGGGTGCGGGTGTCCTCGAAGGCGTAGAAGGCCCGCAGCAGTTGGTGGTGCACGGAGAACGGGACCAGGCCGAGGGCGAAGGCCGACAGTACGAAGCCGATGTACTGCGCGTCGGCCACCGACGTCTTGCCGTAGCCCAGGGCCAACACGGTGAGACTCGGCCCGAGCACCCCGAGCGCGGCCGCACCCGGAACCAGGATTGCGCCGGTCAGCCGTAGGCCCGAACCGAGATCGGCGCGCAGGTCGCCGAGGCGGTTGTCGGCCACCGCCCGGCTCATCCGAGGCAGCAGCGCGGTCACCACCGAGACGGTGATCACCGCGTGCGGCAGCAGCATGATCAGGTACGCCTTGGTGTACGGGGTGAATCCGCGCCCGGCCACCCCGTCCGCGGCGGCGTCCTGGCCGGCGGCCGTCGCGAACTGCACGACCGCGAGGTACGCGAGCTGGTTCACCAGGACGAACAGCAGCGTCCAGGTGGCCAGCCGGTAGGCCTGGCCGAGGCCTTGGCCCTTCAGGTCGAAGCGCGGCTTGTAGGAGTAGCCCGTGCGCTTGAGCATCGGCAGCAGGGCGAGCGCCTGGACGATCACGCCGCAGGTGGTGCCGATGGCCAGCAGCCGGATCTCCCCGGCGGAGACCGTGCTCGAGGTGAGCGGGTCCTTGTCCTTGGTCGCCGACAGGAACACGGCACCGGTGATGATCACGACGACGTTGTTCAGGATCGGGGTGAACATCATCGGCCCGAACTTGCCGCGGGCGTTCAGGACTTGACCCAGCATCACGTGCAGGCCGTAGAAGAAGATCTGGGGCAGGAAGTACCGGGCGAAGGTGACCGCGACGTCGAAGTCGGCGGTGGAGTCCGCGCTGCGGAACGTCCACGCGTAGGCGCTGATCACGATCGGGGCCGCGATCACCGCGAGCACGGTCAAGGTGAGCAGCACCAGACCGATCGCCGTGATCAGCCGGTCCGCGTACCCCTTCCCGCCGTCCGCGTCGTTGCGCATCGCTTTCACGAGTTGCGGGACGAACACCGCGTTGAGCACGCCGCCGGCGACGAGGATGTAGACGACGTTGGGCACCGTGTTCGCGACGTTGTAGGCGTCGGCGAACACCGCGGTGCCGATCGCCCACACCAGCACCAGGTCGCGGGCGAAGCCGGTGATGCGCGAGGCGATCGTGCCGACGGCCATCCAGGCGCTCGAGCGGGTCAGCGACGCCTCGGTCGGTTCGACGGCCTCGGGCCGGCGAGGTTCTTCGACGGGCGCCTGTGCCTGCGGCGGTTGAACAACCGGGGGCGGCTCGGCCCGCTCGGGGGTCGGCTCCGGCGCCGCGGTGCTCGCCATGACCCGCGCGATGATGTCGTCGACCGACTCGTTGGCGTAGTCCGGTGCGGGCATCGCCGCGTCCGCCTCTGTGCCCCCCGGCGCGTCCTTCTGATTGTCCGCGGCCTGCTTGTCCTCGGCGGAGTCCCGCCGGGATCGCCACTTCACAGCTGCACTGGCTCCTCGACCTCGGAGTGGCTCCGGACGCTCTGTCGGTGCCGTTGTACCCGTCGGATGTTGCGCACGATCGCCACGGCGAACAGCAGACCACCGCCGCCGAGGACCACGATCAGACCCACGCTGCCGTAGTTGGTGACGTTCACCCGCAGGTAGGTCGGTGATCCGTAAGGATTCCCTGCCGCGTCGCGAAGCTCCACCTTCACACGAGTGATGCCGTTCGCACCGGCCTCTGCGGGGATTCCCACCGTGGCGTTGCGGCCGGGCCGGATCGTGAGCAGTTCGGGACTGCGGGCCCGCAGTCGGCCGGAGACCAGTGGAGTGATCGTCGGGCGGACCCGCACCGCCTGGGACAGACCGTTGCGCACGGTCACGGGGATGGTGCCGCGGCTGTCCGAGAGCGTCACGAGCGGACGCCCGATGACCCGGACCTTGTCCAGGTCGCCGCGCACCCACTGGCGAACCTGGCGCAGGTACCCCCGCGCTGCCGGCAGGTTGCCGGTCCAGGTCACCGAGGCGCTGCGCAGGACCGCGGTCTCGTGGTCCTCGGCCAACCGGCCGCCCTCCACCAGCACTCCGCGGACGGCGTCGGCGTCGGTGGCGGCGGCGAGCACCTCGCGGGAGTACTTGGCGCCCAGCTTGCGGGCGTCGATGGCGGGGCGCTCGTTCAGCCCGGTGTCGACGAGTTCCGACGGGACCCGGGTGCGCGACAGCGAGTCGAGCGGCGCCGCCTTGACCCACGGCGCCGCGGTGAACGCGTCGAGCAACTTCTTGGCCCGGGAGGTGGGTGGATCCCAGCGCCGAGGCGGGGTGAGCAGCACCGCCCGGGCAGCGTTGGGCCTTTCCAAGGTGATCAGCGCGGTCTCGGCGAGCAGTTGTTGCTGCGCCATCGTGAAGACGCCCGGCGCGCGCAGGTCGCGGTCCAGCACCCGGGTCAGGCCCGCATCGGCGATCAGTACCTCGAGGTCGCCGCTCGGGGTGGTGACCTTGGCCCGCCCGGTCGGCGTGTAGCTGAGGGTGCCCATGACCGGGAACTGCTCGCCGGAGAGCACGATCGTGCGGGCGCCCAGGCGGCGCAGCCCCGTCAGGGTCGCCACGTCGGCGACGCCGCCGGGTGGCCAGACGACCGCGGTGTCGGACTCCCGGCCGAGCACGGCGGTGGTGGTGGAGCGGGCGCGGGTCAGCGCCCGGTCGACGATCTGCCCGGAGCCGGTGTCGATCAATCCGAGGACGTCCGGGTCGGCGTAGGGCGTGGCCGCGACCGGTTCACCGGTCAACTGCTGACGGAGTTGCGCGACCCACTGCGCGGCGGCCGGATCTCCCGAAGCCTTCTCGACCTTGTCCCCGCTGCGACGCCGATGCGAGCCGGCCAGGGTGGCCGCGTCGTCGAGCAGTTGCGGGTCGAGGATCCACGCGACCGGTCGCTCCCCGGGGGCGGCGGCGAGGTCGACGAGTCGGTTGCCGGGCTTGAAGTGGTCGGCGGCGAGTTGGGCCGGGAACACGCCCTCGGCGTCGCGGACGGTGTCCCCGATCAAGGGCCAGAGCCAGCTGAGCTTCGTCGGGGTGTAGCCCTTCGGCTCGGGCAGGTAGGGCAGGAAGGTCGTCCGGCTGTCCAGGGCGCCGTCGGCGTCGGCACCCTCCGCGCCGGTACCGGTCAGGTTCAGGCCGATCGCGTAGACCCCGTTGCCGGGCAGTTTCAGGTCCGCGACCTTCACCGTGAGCTTCCAGCTCGCGGCCTTGCCCGGCGCGAGCTCGCCGCCGGGCAGGTCCACATCGGCGACCTCGCTCGCGTCGCGCAGGGGCGTGCGACCCTCGGCGATGGCCGCGAGGTCGCCGCGGGTGCTGAACGGGCGTCGCCGCAGGGTCAGTGCCACCTCGGTGTCGCGGACGGGAGTGGTGCCCCGGTTGACCACCGTCCCGCGCAACGTCAGCGTGCTCTTGGGCTTGAGAACGGACGGGCCGATCGCGTCGATGACCAGCTCGACGGGGCTGATCGGCACGAGCGGCACCGGCGGGTCGGCGGCGTGCACGGGCAGCGCGGGCAGCAGCGGCGCGGCCACTGCGACCGCGGCCAGCAACGTCGCCGCCGGCGCCCGCATGCCGCGGGCCCTCACGTCCCGTCCGGAGGCTCGGTCACCTGAGCGTCGGCCGGAGCTGCGAGCTGCTCGACGACCGCGGGCAGGAGCTTGCGCTCGGTCTCGTAGGCCAACCGGGCGCTCAGCTCCCCGAGCGGGAACCAGGCGACCTCGTCCACCTCGATATCGGCGTCGGACAGTTCCCCGGACTCCGCCTCGAGCAGGAAGTGATGCACGGTCTTGTGCACCCGGGTGCCCTCGGCGACGAACCAGAAATCGATCACGCCCAGCTTGGACAGCACCCGGCCCTTGATCCCGGTCTCCTCATGTACTTCCCGGACCGCGGCCTCGGCCGCGCTCTCCCCGGCCTCCAGGTGGCCTTTGGGCAGCGACCACAGCAGCCGGCCGCGCCGATCGAGCCGACCGATCAGCACCCCGGCCGGAATCCGGGCCCGTCGGTCGACGACCAACCCGCCGGCCGACACCTCGGACACCGTGCGCAGCCGCCGCGGAGCGGCCCCCTCGGTGCGGGGCTGCTGCGAGGGCGAGGGCATCCGTCGATGGTAGGCCCGGGCCGTGGCCCCCGGCCGGACCCTGCGCCGGGCGCCGGCGCACAACTCGGTCGGCGTCCGCCGATAACTCGACAGCGCTCGCCTTTTGGCCGCGGTCGTCGTCGTGCCGGGCATAGTGCACCCGGCACGACGCCGCCCGGCCGGCCTACAGTGCTGCGTCGTGCCCAGCTCCCGTTCCGCAGACGCCTTGACCGAGGCCCAGGCCCGCGGCGTCGCCGAACTGCTGCGGGTCTCCCCGGTCGCGGTCGAGCTCGGCCGTCGGTTCGCCAAGGCGGGCCATGAGCTGGCGCTGGTGGGTGGCTCCGTGCGTGACGCGCTGCTCGGGCGTCTGGGTGAGGACCTCGATTTCGCGACCTCGGCCCGGCCGGAGCAGACGATGGCCGTGCTGCGGGGCTGGGCGGAGTCCGTCTGGGACGTCGGGGCGGCCTTCGGCACGGTCGGCGGTCAGCGCGACGGCTACAAGCTGGAGATCACCACCTACCGGTCCGACGCGTACGAACGGGACTCCCGCAAGCCCGAGGTGGTCTTCGGCGAGACCCTCGAGGCGGACCTGGCGCGGCGGGACTTCGCGGTCAACGCGATGGCGGTGCGTCTGCCCGAGGTCGAATTCGTCGACCCGCACTCAGGGCTGCGCGACCTCGCGGCGAAGGTGCTGCGCACGCCGATCGCCCCGGCCGAGTCGTTCTCCGACGACCCGCTGCGGATGATGCGGGCCGCCCGGTTCGCCTCCCAGTTGGGCTTCGACGTCGACCCGGCGGCGCAGGCGGCGATCGTCGAGATGGCCGACCGCATCTCGATCGTGTCCGCCGAGCGGGTCCGCGAGGAGCTGATCCGGCTGGTCAACGGCCCGTACCCGCGTCGGGGCCTCGAACTGCTGGTCAACAGCGGTCTGTCCGCCCAGGTGCTGCCCGAGCTGCCCGCGCTGCAGCTGGAGATCGACGAGCACCACCGGCACAAGGACGTCTACGAGCACACCCTGATCGTGCTCGAGCAGGCGATGGCGCTGGAGGAGGACGGGCCGGACTTCGTGTTGCGCTTCGCCGCGCTCATGCACGACGTCGGCAAGCCCCGGACCCGGCGCAACGAGCCGGGCGGGCGGGTCAGCTTCCACCACCACGAGGTGGTCGGGATGAAGATGACCAAGGCCCGGATGAAGGCCCTTCGCTTCGACAAGGTGACCACCGAGCAGGTGTCCCGCCTGGTCGAGCTGCACCTGCGCTTCCACGGGTTCGGCACCGGGGAGTGGACCGACTCGGCGGTGCGCCGCTATGTGCGCGACGCCGGCGATCTGCTCGAACGCCTCCACCAGCTCACCCGCGCGGACTGCACCACCCGCAACAAGCGCAAGGCCACGGCGCTCGCCCGCTCCTACGACGAGTTCGAGCACCGCATCGCCGCGCTCGCCGAGCAGGAGGGCCGCGATGCCCTCCGCCCGGCGCTGGACGGCAACCAGATCATGGCCGAACTCGGCCTGAAGCCGAGCCGCGACGTGGGCGACGCGTACAACTACCTCCTCGAACTGCGCATCGAGCAAGGCCCCATGACCGAGGACGAGGGCCGCGCCGCGCTCCAGGCTTGGTGGGCCGAACGCAACTCGGGCTGAGCAACCGATCCGGGGAAACACATCCAGCGGCGTCCTGCGGTGCCTCAGACTACAATTCTGGTCTATGGACTCGTTGCCACTGTCTGAGGTCAAGGCCCACCTGTCCGAGATCGCGGACCGGGTGGAACGCACACACGAGCGGGTTCACATCACCCGCAACGGCCGACGCCACGTCGTGCTCCTGGCCGCCGAGGACCTCGAGTCGCTCGAGGCGACGCTTGAGCTGCTGACCGACCGGGCCGCGATGGCCCGGATCGCTGCGGCCGACGCCGACGTCGCCGCCGGCCGGGGGACGAGCGGCCAGGAGATGGCGGACCTGATGGCGCAGCGCCGCCGGGCCTCCCCGAGTGCCTGAGCTCGACGACGACCAGCCTGATCCGTATGCCCTCGTCCTTGCCCCCGGCGCTCGCCGGGCCCTCACCGACACCTTGCCGCCCGCAGCCGCCTTCGCCGCGTGGGAGTTCATCTCCGGGCCGCTTCTCGCGAGCCCCCGTCGCGTCGGCGCCCCGCTTCGCGCGCCGTTCGAGGGACTGTGGCGCGCTCGCAGGGGCGAGTACCGGGTGCGGTACCGCATCGACGAGCCCGCGCGGACCGTGATCGTCCTCGACATCGACCACCGACGGGACGCCTACGTCGGTTGATCGGACGTGCACACCAAGGGCGCGCTTTACGGCGAATTTCACGTCACGGCTCGTCGTGTCGAATCCGGACAGACCAGGACGTTCCAGGTCAACGCTGACACCCCGGGCGGCTTGCCACCAATGTCGTGACGAGTCGATAACGGTCCTGCTTAGCCCCCCACCTGCGCACGTAGCGTGGACCCAGGAAACAGATCTGAGGGTTGCTCGCTTACCTCTATGAGGGGTGTCTGAATGCGGGTCCAGCGAAAGCGCGGCTATCGCGTTGTCGGAGCGGGTGTTGCCGCATTGCTGGCGTTGTCGGCGTGGCGGAGGCGGGGACGACGACAGCCCGACACCGCGGCGCCGGGCACCGGTGGCACCTCGAACGGCACCGGCGACATCGGTCCAGGGCTGCAAGCCGCGACCCGCTGATCCCGTCGAACACCAACACGATCTGCGGCGGCGACATCCTCGACAACGTCCTGGCGAAGCTCATCCGGTACGACGCTGACACCGGTGACTCGGTGAACGACATCGCGGAGTCCATCGAGACCAAGGACAGCAAGACCTTCACGATCGCGCTCAAGCGCGGCGTCAAGTTCACCGACGGCACCGAGGTCAAGGCGAAGAACTTCGTCGACTCCTGGAACTTCGCGGCCTACGCGCCGAACGCGCAGATCAACAGCTCTTGGTGGAAGCCATCGCGGGCTACGAGGACGTGCAGGCGAGAAGTCCCGGCACGGAAGATGTCCGGGTTGAAGACCGTCGACGACTACTCCTTCACCGTCACGCTGAACGCGAAGACCGCGACATTCCCGCCGCCGCTGGGGTACACCGTGTTCGCCGCATTGCCGGACTCCTTCTTCAAGGACAAGGGCAAGGCCTTCGGGGAGATGCCCGTCGGCGCCGGTCCGTTCAAGATGTTCGGTCGACGTCCGAACAAAGAGATCGTGATGGAGGTCGACCCCGCCTACGACCGTGGGGCCAAGGCCAGCGTGCAGAAGGTCACCTACGCCATGTATCGAGGACCCCGACGCCGCCTACAACGAGCTCCTCGCGGGCAACCTGGACATCGCCAACGCGCTGCCGGCGTCGGCCTGGCGAGCGGTCAGTTCCTGACCGAGCTCGGTGATCGGAAGATGGAAGGCGCCCCGGCGGTCTTCGTCGATCACTTTCCCGGCGGACCCGACGTCCAGGCGACAAGTCCTACGACAACGTGAAGCTGCGCCAGGCCCTCTCGATGGCCATCGACCGGCCGTGATCACCAAGAACATCTTCTTCGACACCCGCGTGCCGGCGACCGGCTGGGTTGCTCCCGTGGTCGACGGTTACAAGGAAGGCCTGCGGCCCGTGCTGCACCTTCAACCCGGAGCAGGCCAAGAGCCTCTACCAGGAGGCCGGCGGACCAGGGTCCGATCGACGATCGCCTACAACGCCGACGGCCCGCACAAGGAATGGGTCGACGCGGTGTGCAACCAGTTCAAGGAGAGCCTGGGCGCGGAATGCCTGCCCAAGCCCGTCCCGATCTTCACGACTTCCGCACGACGATCGTCGAGAAGAGATCAAGGGCATGTTCCGCACCGGCTGGCAGATGGACTACCCGGCGATCGAGAACTTCCTGGTGCCGCTCTACGGCACCAAGGCCAGCTCGCAACGACGGTGACTACGCAACACGGCGTTCGACAAGAAGTCGCGCGAGGCCGGCGACCAAGACCGACCCGGCCGAGATCATCGCGACCTACCAGGAGGCCGAGCAGATGCTCGCGGCGGACATGCCGTCGATCCCGCTCTGGTACTGCAAGACCGTACCGGTGGGTACTCGACGAAGGTTCAGCAACGTGCGCTTTCGACCGCGTTCACGCGTCGCTAGGACAAGACCAACGTCGACCCGTGAAGAGCTAGCCGCCCGATTTCTCTACCTCAGCGACGTCCGGTGGGCCGGCCGGCCCCCCATCCGGGGCGCCAGCGGCCCGTGCTCTAACGCCCGCGAGGCTGACCGCTCGGCGCGAGAGGCTTGCGCGCCTCGACGCGGGCCAGTGACGGAGGTGCAGATGGGCCGGTACGCGGCTGCGCCGCCTGCTGCAGATGATCCCCGTGATGATCGGCGCGACCTTCCTGCTCTTCGTGCTCGTGTACGCGCTGCCCGGTGATCCCGCGCGCCGGCAGGTGCGGTGAACGGCCCGGTCCGCCTGTCTGTCGAGCGTACACCGCGAAGTTCCACCTCGACGACCCGCTTGCCGGTCCAGTACGTGCAAGTACATGGGCAACGTGCTCCACGGCGACCTGGGCGAGACGCCTCAACGGGCGAGCGGTCGCCGAGCCAGATCGGCGCACGTACTCCCGACGACGCTGAAGCTCACCGCTCGTCGCGATCTCTTCGAGATCGTCATCGGCGTCGCGCTCGGTGATCATCGCCGGCGAAGCGTCGCAGTATCTTCGACACCGGCATCCTCGTCGTCACGCTGCTCGCTGATCTCGATCCCGGTGTTCGTCACCGGTAACCACGCTCCAGTTCTGCTGGGCGTCAAGTCGGGGGTCCTGCCGGTGACCGGCACGCCGACGGTTCAAGAGCTCCATCATGCCCGGCTTCGTCCTGGCCGGCCTGTCGATGGCCTACGCCGCGCGATTACGCGAACGAGCCTCGGCCGAGACATCTGCGCGCCGACTACGTGCGCACCGCGAAGGCCAAGGGCCTTGCCCCATCGTCGCGTGATCGGCGTCCACGCGCTGCGCAACTCGCTGATCCCGGTGATCACGTTCATCGGCGCCGACTTCGGTGCGCTGCTCGGCGGCGCGATCGTCACCGAGGGCATCTTCAACATCGACGGCGTCGGCGGCACTGATCTTCAAGTCGGCATCCGCAACCGGCGAGAGGGCGCCACGGTCATCGGCGTCGTCACCGTCCTGGTGCTCGTCTTCCTCGTCGTGAACCTGTTGGTCGACCTGCTGTACGCCGTCCTCGACCCGAGGATTCGCTATGAGTGAACCCGGCTCCCGCTGCATGCCGGAATGGCGATGGCCGCTCGGCGACGTCGAAGACCGGCCGAACCAGCCTCTGCGCAGCGACGCCTGGGCACGACCTGCGGCGTCGCCCGATCTTCCTCGACTGCGGCGATCCTGATCGTCGGTGCCTCGTCCTGGTCATGATCTCGATCGCCCCGGGGCTGTTCGCCGAACGCGACCCGAGAGCTTGCAGCCTGCAGCAACTCGCAGAAGCCGATCGAGCGGTGACGCACTGGTTCGGCTACGACCTGCAGGGCTGCGACGTCTACGCCCGCACGATCTACGGCGCCCGGGTCTCGATCGTCGTCGGCTGTCTCACCACGATCGTCGTCGACCTTCGTCGGCGCGCTCATCGGCATGCTCGCCGGATTCTTCGGCGGCTGGACGGACTCCTTGCTATCCCGCGTCACCGACATCTTCTTCGCCGTATCCCGATCCTGCTCGGCGCGATCTCGTGATCCATCTCGATCCCTCCCGGCGCGCAACGTCATCAGGCATCGTGATCAGGCGCTCGGCCTGCTCGGCTGGCCCCAGCTCGCGCGCATCACGCGATCGTCGGTGATCACCGTGCAGAGCACCGGACTTACGTCCACGCCGCACGGCGCGCTCGGAGCCCGGACCGGCGGATCCTGTCGACGCCACATCCTGCCGAACTCGCTCGCGCCGGTGATCGTCGTGACCACGATCGCCTCGGCGTCTTCATCGCCGTGAGGCCACGTTGTCCTTCCTCGGTCTCGGCCTGCAACCGCACGATCTCGTGGGGCATCGACGATCGAAGATGCGCGCGCCCGCTTCCTGACCTCCCTGGACCGTTGCTGTTCCCCGCCGGCTTCCTGTTCGTCACCGTGCTCAGCTTCATCATGCTCGGCGACGCAGTGCGGGACGCCCTCGATCCGAAGCTGCGCTGATGGCAATCGTCGACACCCAGAACGTGCGGTACGACCTCGACCCGGGGGACGTGCCGTTGCTGGAAGTCCGAGATCTGCGGGTCGAATTCCGCACCCGGGACGGCGTCGCGCGTGCCGTCAACGGTGTCAGCTACTCCGTCCGGGCGGGCGAAACCCTCGCCGTGCTCGGTGAGTCCGGCTCCGGTAAGAGTGTCACCGCGCAGGCGATCATGGGCATCCTCGACACGCCTCCGGGCTACGTCACCGACGGGCGAGGTGCTCTTCCGCGGCGACGACATCCTCAAGCTCTCCGGAGAACGAGCGCCGCAAACTGCGCGGCGCCTCGATCGCGATGATCTTCCAGGACGCGCTGTCCGCCCTGAACCCGGTCTTCAGCGTGGGCTGGCAGATCGGGGAGATGTTCCGCGTCCACGAGGGGATGTCGCGCAAGGACGCCAAGATCAAGGCCATCGAACTGATGGACAAGGTGAAGATCCCCGTCGGCCAAGGAACGGGTCAACGACTATCCGCACCAGTTCTCCGGCGGTATGCGCCAGCGCGTGATGATCGCGATGTCGATCGCGCTGAACCCGCAGGTGCTCATCGCCGACGAGCCGACCACCGCACTCGACGTGACCGTGCAGGCGCAGGTGATGGACCTGCTCGCCGAACTGCAGCGCGAGTCCGGCATGGGTCTGATCCTCATCACCCACGACCTCGGCGTCGTCGCCGACGTCGCGGATCGGATCGCGGTCATGTACGCGGGGCGCATCGTCGAAGAGGCTGACGTCAACGAGATCTACGCCAACCCCGCGCACCCCTACACACAGGGCCTGCTGCGTTCGATCCCGCGCCTGGACCTCAAGGGCCACGACATCGAGGTCATCAAGGGCCTCCCGCCCACCCTGACCCGGATGCCGACCGGGTGCGCGTTCCACCCGCGTTGCCCCCGGGTGCAGGAGCGCTGCAAGGACGAGGTCCCGCCGCTGTACGACGTCGCGCCCGGTCGGGGTAGCGCCTGCCACTTCTGGCAAGAAGTCCTCGAGGACAACCATGCGTAGGCCCCGGCGCGATGCTTGCCGTCGCGCCTCGGCTCGGCTACTGGGAGGAGGTGTTCGCTGATGGCGCCGACCGATGAGGTGGTGCTCGAGGTCCGGGCATGGTGAAGCATTTCCCGCTGACCTCGGGCATTGTGATCAAGCGTCAGATCGGTGCGGTGCGGGCCGTCGACGGCGTCTCCTTCGACCTGCGCGCGCGGCGAGACCCTCGGCCTGGTCGGCGAGTCCGGCTGCGGCAAGTCCACCGTCGCCAAGTTGCTCATGGGTCTGGAGACGCCGAGCGCGGGCACGGCGATGTACGACGGGCAAGGACATCTTCACCCTCAAGGGCGACGACCAACGTCGGCTGCGTCGCCAGATCCAGCTCGTGATGCAGGACCCGACTCGTCGCTGAACCCGCGCATGACGGTCGCCGACATCATCGGGGAACCTTCGAGATCCACCCGGAGGTCTGCCCCGAAGGGCGACCGGCGGCGCAACGGTCCGCGACCTGCTCGACGTCGTCGGGCTCAACCCGGAGCACATCAACCGCTACCCGCACCAGTTCTCCGGCGGCCAGCGCCAGCGCATCGGCATCGCCCGGGCGCTCGCGCTGCGAGCCGGAGATCATCGTGTGCGACGAGCCGGTCTCGGCGCTCGACGTCTCCATCCAGGCGCAGGTGATGAACCTGCTGGAGAAGCTGCAGGACGAGTTCGGCCTTTCCTACATCTTCATCGCCCACGACCTGTCCGTGGTGCGCCACCTCTCCGACCGGGTCGCGGTCATGTACCTCGGGAAGATCGCCGAGATCGGTACCGACACGCAGATCTACGAGCACCCCACGCACCCGTACACGCAGGCCCTGCTCTCCGCCGTCCCGGTGCCCGACCCGACCCTGCGCGGACGGCGTGCGCAGATCAGGCTCGATGGTGACGTGCCCAGCCCTGCTGACCCCCCGTCAGGATGCCGGTTCCGGACCCGATGCTGGAAGGCGCAGGAGAAGTGCGTCAAGGAGGAGCCCGAACTCATCGAGCGGGTTGCCGGGCACCCCAGCGCCTGCCACTTTGCCGAGGAACGCGAAATCATCCCCACCGTTCTTCGCGGCCTACGCGTTGTTCAACTCCAAGACCAACTATGAGGGTGGGCGGTTCGGCAAGCTCGCCGATCCTGAGGTCACTTCCGGCGTCGGCAAACGGACGGTGACCATCAACCGGTCGGCCGAGTTCGGCAAGAATGGGTTGCTCTACTGGATGCAGAATTTCAGCTTCAAGGGCGAAGACTTCGGCGCGGGCGTTGGCGGGCCGCAAGGCACCTTTCCCAGCGCTTGCGAGAGCTTCTCGATCTGGTTTCACATGAGCCCGGTGCGTCGAGCCGGAAACGTGGGTTGCGGATCCATCGCCGTGGATGCGAGCCGTGAGGCGGAGCCGATCGTCAAGTGCTGATGGACACGGGCAGACCCGTTCGCGCGCCGCTCCCGAGCCCATCCGTCAACCGCTGACGTCGCATCATCGGCCGGGCATCAGGCTGCGCCGGATGGGTAGAGATCAGCATGACCTCGGAGCGCCCCGCCGCGCAGGGCAGCCGTCCGACGGACGACCGCTCCAGCTTTGACCGGTTCGTACACGTCGCCTACGGTCAGGTGAGCAGTGGCTGGTTCTTCTACGCCTGCGCCGGGGCCGTGCTCGCCTGGGCGGTGAGTGTTCCGTTGTGGGCGGACCTCAAGAGCTGGCAGGTGGCCCTGCACACCGGTGTCTCGATCCTGACCGTGCTTCTGCTGGCACTGCTGGAGAACGCCGCGCGCCGTTCGGACGAATCGGTCAACGAGAAGCTGAACGTCATCGCCGAGGCGCTCGCGGCCCTCATGGCCTCGCACATTGAACGGGACCCGGAACTCGCGCCTGCCGTCGAGCGCCTGCGGGTGGCCGTCGGCCTGGAGGATCGGCACTGACCCCCTGGGCCGGGGAACGATCTGGTCCCTCAGCGCCCGACCGACCGACGGCCCACGGCAGCGGCGAGCGCCACGCCCCCGCCCAGGACTGCGCCGACACCGGCTCCGCGCCGCAGGCGATGCCTCCGGCGGGCGGCGCGAACGTCGGCCGGGCGGCCAGGCAGGTCGAGCTTCGAGGCCGTTCGTGACGACTCCCGGACGGGCTCGGCGTCGTGCCAGCGCATCGGAGTCGCTGCATGCTCGACCGCCAAGGACCGGGCCGCCCTGATCCGCGGGGTGTCCCGGGGGTCGTAGGGATCGATCCAGTACCAGGTGGCGGTGGCCTGACGACGCGTCACCTCCACGATGCTGAAGCCACGGTTAGTGATGTCGACGAACCGGACATGTTCCAGCCGGCGCACCCCCGCGTCGAGCACTCGCCAGACCAGCGGCCAGCGGGTCCTCCCCAACGGGGCCGAGGACACCGACGGGGTCACCACCTCGACGGCGACGGGAGTGGACGTATCGTCGCGCGGACCCTCGAAGGCCCAGGAGGAATGCACGTCGCCGGAGAGCAACACCGTCCGGGCACCGAGGGCCTGTCGGCGGGCCAGCGCGGCGGTCAGCCGATCGCGATCCGCGCGATAGCCGTCCCACTGGTCGTCGCGCATGATCGCGCCGTCGTACTCGGCATAGTCGTGGGGCAGCAAGCGGGCGAGCAGACGCGGGAACGGCGGGCGCAGCACGATCTCGTTGACCACCACACCGTTGGCGACCAAAGCCCAGGGCCGCGACGCGTCCTCGATCCGATCCACGGCCCACGCGCGTTGGTCCGGGCCGAGGATCGTGCGGTGGGGGTCATCGATCGGCAGCGCCCCGGGCATGCCGGCCTGCTCATCACGCCCGTACGAGCGACTGTCCAGCAGCACCAGCTCGGCCAGATCCCCTACGGCGAGCGACCGCCAGGTGGTCAGGACGTCTGCGGGATCGCGGCGCCGGGTCGGCAGCCATTCCGCGCGCGCGGTCATCGCGGCGAGACGACGGGCGGGCCACGGCCCGTCCTCCTCGTCGTGGACCTTCGCGCCGCCGCGCCAGGCGTTGTCGGCGAGATCGTGGTCGTCGACGATCACGGCCATCGGATGCCGTTGGTGCAGCGCCCGGCAGTCCGGGTCGGCCCGGATCTGACCGATCCGGGCCCGG
This sequence comes from uncultured Actinomycetota bacterium, assembly GCA_963703165.1. Classification (GTDB taxonomy): domain Bacteria; phylum Actinomycetota; class Actinomycetes; order Sporichthyales; family Sporichthyaceae; genus JBQTKD01. The sequence continues at coordinate 2,490,034 of OY969798.1, read as the reverse complement.
TAGTCCGCGAGGGTGCGCAATCGACGCTCCGGCTCATGATCGCGGCCCCGGGAGTGGCCCTCGCTCTCGTAGATGTAATCGCCGAGATGCACCACCAGATCGACCTCGCGCTGGGCGAGTGCTCGGTAGACGGTCAAGGGCGCCACCGAATAGTTGGCGCACGAGACCAGGCCGAGCGAGAAGCGTTCAGCGCCCGGGCCGGGGAGCGTCCGGGTCCGTCCCACCGGCGAGAGGTCCGAACCGACCGAGAAGCAGTAGAAGTAGGTGGTGCCTGCCTCCAGGCCGCTGACGTCGACGACCACCGTCCCGTCGCGGTCCGGGCTCGCGCGCACCTCGCCGACGGCCACCTCGTCGCGCAGGTCGACGTCCCGGGCGAGCACCCAGCGCACCGCGGCCTCGTCCTGGACGCGGGTCCACAGCAGGACGGCCTCGGAGGTCGGGTCGAACGACGCGACGCCGTGGGTGAACACGGAGCGGGTGCCCACGGCGGGCCTTTCGCTGGGGCGGACAGTCCGGCGCAGCTACCCGTTTCGAGGCTGTGCGATGCGGCGTCCGGTGGGTCGTCCGGCCGGACGGTCAGGAGTGGTGGCGGTCCACCTCGTCGGTGCGAACGCGTACCGGCACGAGCGGCGCGGGGACCTCGAAGATCTGCGTGACCCGGCGGGGCCAGACCACCGAGCGCAGGTACACCGCGCCGGCCAGGCCGTAGAGCAGGCTGACCGAGGCGAGGATCAGGTAGCTCTTGCCCGACGCCGGCATCGTGAACGAGGCGACGACCGCGGCGAGGACGAACGCGGAGTTGAACAGCACGTCATAGAAGGAGAAGACGCGGCCGCGGAACTCGTCGTCGATCGCTCCCTGCACGATCGAGTCGACGCAGATTTTCACCGACTGCGCGGCCAGGCCGAGCAGGAAGGCGCCAAGCACGATCGGCGGTGGTTCGTACGGGGCGGCGAGCGCGAACCCGAAGACCGCGGCCCAACTCATCGCGACGACGATCCAGCCCGAGGTGCCGATGATCGGGGTGATCTGCGGGGTGATGATCGCGGCCACGAAGTAGCCCAGACCGGCGGCGGCGAACACCGCACCCAGGCCGGTCATCGCGGCGTCGGCCTCGGCCGTCTCGTGGAAGTAGTTCCGGTACAGCAGCAGCGTCGCGATGGTCCCGGTGCCGTAGCAGAAGCGCTGCACCGCGAGGACCGCGAGCGCGTTGCGTGCGGCCGGCCGGACGGCGACGTGGCGTGCGCCGGCGAGCAGGCCGGCGGCTACCGCGCGCACGGCCTGGCGAGCAGGCGGGGGAGGCTCGGTCAGGTGCGGTCCGAGTTGATCGCGGCCCAGGCGGGTGGCCAGGGCTGCGGCGACGAGGTACCCGCCGGCCGTACCGAGCATCAGGAACGTCGGGGCCTGAAGCAGATGATGCAAGGCCAGACCCAGACCACCGCCGGCCAGCGCCGCGAGCGACCCGGAGGTCATGCAGACGGAGTTCGCCATGACCAGATCACGGCGGGCGACGACGTTCGGGATCGAGGCTGCGACAGCGTTCAGGTAGAACCGACCGGCCGAGAGCGCGAGCAGCGCGGCGATGAACAGGGGCGCGCCGGTGTTGCCGAGCATCACCAGGCCGGCGACCAGACACAGCAGCGCGGCGCGCACGATCGGCGTCCAGACGAGCACCTTGCTGCGGCGCCACCGGTCGAGCAGGACCCCCGCGAACGGTCCGACGAACGTGTACGGCAGCAGCAACGTCGCGAAGGTCGCGGCGGCCGCCCCGGGGGAAGCCTGACGCTCCGGGGTGAAGAAGATGTAGGACGCCAGGGCCACCTGGAACAGACCGTCGGAGGCTTGGCTCGCCAGTCGCGGCGCGTAGAGCTTGCGGAAATCCGCATGCCCGACCACGGACCTGAGGTCGGCGGCGAACGACATCTTTCGAGGCTAGGTCGACCCGCTCACGCGTGTAGGCCGAACGATCGGGTCCGTCACCCGTTCGACGTAATCGTGACCGCCGTTTGCCGGACATTCTGTCCGGATCCCTGCCCGTACAGGCGTTTTGTCCGCCGACCGACCAGCAACCGTTGCGCCGGCACGCAGAAAGGCCCGGCCCCCTCGGCAACGGGGGCCGGGCCATTCAGTTCAGACGTTCTGCCTAGCGCTCGACCTGGCCCTTGATGAAGGCCTCGACCGCGCGGTGGCACTCGTCGTCCGCGTACTGCTCCGGCGGGGACTTCATGAAGTAGCTGCTCGCCGAGAGCAGCGGGCCGCCGATGCCGCGGTCCAGCGCGATCTTCGCGGCGCGCACCGCGTCGATGATGACGCCCGCGGAGTTCGGGGAGTCCCATACCTCGAGCTTGTACTCGAGGTTCAGCGGGGTGTCACCGAAGGACTTGCCCTCGAGGCGGACGTAGGCCCACTTGCGGTCGTCCAGCCACGGCACGTGGTCCGACGGACCGATGTGGACGTCGGCGTTGCGCATCTCGTGCGGGATCTGCGAGGTGACCGACTGGGTCTTGGAGATCTTCTTCGACTTGAGCCGCTTGCGCTCGAGCATGTTCTTGAAGTCCATGTTGCCGCCGAAGTTGAGCTGGTACGTGCGCAGCAGCTCCACCCCGCGGTCCTCGAACAGCTTGGCCATGACGCGGTGCGTGATGGTCGCGCCGACCTGGGACTTGATGTCGTCGCCGACGATCGGGACACCGGCGTCGGTGAACTTCTGCGCCCAATCGGGGTCGGAGGCGATGAAGACCGGGAGGGCGTTGACGAAGGCGACCTTCGCGTCGAGGCAGCACTGCGCGTAGAACTTGTCCGCGAGCTCGGAGCCCACCGGCAGGTAGGACACGAGCACATCGACGCGAGCGTCCTTGAGGGCCTGCACGACGTCGACCGGGGCCTCGTCGGACTCGTCGACCATCTCGAGGTAGAACTCGCCGAGGCCGTCGAAGGTGTGTCCGCGCTGGACGACCACGCCGGAGGGCGGGACGTCGGCGAACTTGATGGTGTTGTTCTCCGAGGCGCCGATGGCCTCGGACAGGTCGGTGCCGACCTTCTTGGCGTCCACGTCGAACGCGGCGACGAACTCGACGTCGCGGACGTGGTAGTCCCCGAACTGCACGTGCATCAGGCCAGGCACACGCAGGCTCGGGTCGGCGTCCTTGTAGAACTCGACGCCCTGGACCAGTGACGACGCACAGTTTCCGACGCCAACAATTGCTACACGAACCGAACCCATGGCTGGGGTGCTCCTTACGGATGGGGACTGAGGTACTAGTGGTCAGTGGGCCTTACTCGGCGTTGCTGCGGGTCTGCTGTTCTGTCTCGATCAGCTCGTTGAGCCAGCTGACCTCACGTTCCACCGATTCCAAGCCGTGCCGTTGCAGCTCGAGGGTGTAGGCGTCCACACGCTCCCGCGTACGGGTGGCACTGGTGCGGATGCCGTCGAGACGTTCCTCCAAGCGCCGGCGCCGACCTTCCAGGATCCGCAGACGGACAGCGGCGTCCGTGCGGCCGAAGAAGGCGAATCGGATGCCGAAGCTGTCGTCGTCCCATTCCTCGGGCCCGCAGGCCCCCATCAGCTCGGCAAAGTGGTCCTTGCCGTCCGCGGTGAGGTTGTAGACGATCTTGGCGCGCTTCCCGGCGAGGGGCGGGACTCCGTCCTCCGGAGTCTCTTCAGCGATCCATCCCGACGCGACCAACGACTTCAGGCACGGATACAGGGATCCGTACGAGATGGCGCGTAGGGTGCCGAGCACCGAGTTCAACCGCTTGCGCAGCTCGTAGCCGTGCATGGGTGACTCGTGCAGAAGCCCGAGGACCGCGAGCTCGAGCACGTTGCTGCGCTTGCTCATCCGGTTCCCTCCCGCTTCTGTCCGGCCTCATCGATGTATTTGGTCGATGTACCCAGGCGATGTATCGGTTCGATATATCGAACCTAGCCCCTCAGATGGCCGGCAAGCAAACATGAACACCCCGCGTGTCTCACATCACGAGGATGTGCACCCAAGACCCAGGCATCGCCAGGTGCATCACAAGTGGGTGCAAGGCCATCAGTGCAGCAAGTTCTCCCGCGTACGCTGCTCGGCGTGAAACCCTTCCGCCGTCGACCGCCGAATTCGGCACCCGCCAGCGGACCGCTGCACCCGGATGACGACCAGTGGTTCCGGCCCGAGCCCGCCCAACGGCGCAGCGACGTGCGGCGTGCCAAACGGGAGAAGGACGCCGCAGCGGCGTCGGCCGAACCGCCCAAGCCGGTGGTCCCGCCGTCCCCGGACGACCCGACCGAGCAGATCGACGTCCCGCCGGACTGGCAGGACGCCACCGCACGCATTCCCCGGGTGGTCGAGTTCCCGCCCGGCACAGAACCGGCCCCGCCGGTCTCGCCCGACGTCGAGCCGAAGGCCGGCAAGAAGAAGCCCCGCAAGCGTCGCAACCGGCTGCAGAAGCTGGCTTGGGGCATGCTCACCCTGGTCACGGCGGGGTTCCTCGTGCTGCTGTTCGCCTACTCCCGCATCGAGATCCCGGACCCGAACGCGAGCGCGACCCGGGCCACCACCCAGGTGTTCTACGCCGACGGACAGGAGGCGATCGGCCGCTTCGGTGAGGTCAACCGCGAACCGGTCTCGCTGGACAAGGTCCCGGAGTCGCTGCGTCTGGCCGTGCTGGCAGCGGAGAACCGCAACTTCTACAACGACAGCGGTGTCTCCCCCACCGGAATCACCCGCGCCCTGTGGGTGAACCTGCGCGGCGGCGCGCAGCAGGGTGGCTCGACGATCACCCAGCAGTACGTGAAGAACTACTACCTGAACTCCGAGCGCTCCATCCAGCGCAAGCTGAAGGAGGCGCTGCTCTCCATCAAGATCGACAAGGACCGGTCGAAGGACCAGATCCTGCAGGACTACCTGAACACGATCTATCTGGGGCGCGGTGCCTACGGAGTCCAGGCCGCCGCCAAGGCGTACTTCAACACCACTGTCGACAAGCTGACGCCGGCTCAGGGCATCGTGCTGGCCGGCGTCATCCGCTCGCCGAGCCGCTACAACCCGACCGACCCCGACAGCCTGGCGAACCTCAAGTCACGGTGGGCCTTCGTCGCCGACGGCATGGTGACGACCGGATCCCTGACCCCGGCGCAGCGGGCGAAGCTGAAGTTCCCCACGTTCCCGAAGCAGACCAAGGCGACCAGCCGGTACGGCGGCCAGAAGGGTTACATCCTCAACGCCGTCCGCAAGGAACTCCGCTCGCGTGGTCTGAGCTCCGAGCAGATCGAGAACGGCGGTTTCAAGGTCGTCACGACGTTCACCGCGCAGGCGCAGAACGCTGCGCTGGCGGCGTACGCCAAGGAGTTCCCGGACAAGAAGGAGCCGAAGGTCAAGGGCCTGCGCATGGGGCTGGTGGCCGTCGAGCCGCGCACAGGCCGGGTGCTGGCCATGTTCGGCGGGGAGGACTTCCTCGGCAAGGACAAGTACGCCCAGGTCAACGCGGCCACGTACCCGATCCAGGCCGGATCGACGTTGAAGGTCTTCACCACCGCCGCGTTGTTGGAGAACGGCTACAAGCTGGGCAGCAACTTCAACGGCAACGGACCGTTGAGGTTGCCCGGCTCCAAGCCGGTCAACAACGAGTTCAACCGCAGCTACGGCTCGGTGAACCTGCGCTATGCGCTGGCCCAGTCGATCAACACCGCGTTCGTGCAGGCCACCTTCAAGCTCGGCTCGCTGAAGGTGCGCCGCGCGATGGAGAAGGCCGGCATCCCCGAGGACACCCCCGGTCTGGACACCAACGCCCGCATCACGCTCGGTATCGCCTCGACGCCGGCGCTGAATGTCGCCGACGCGGTCGCGACGCTGTGCGGCGGCGGTATCTACGCCGAGGCGCACATGGTGGAGAAGGTGCTCGCCCCCAACGGCGGCGAGGTGCCGCTGCGCAAACCCGAGGTCTCCAAGGGCCCGGTCTTCGACCCGGGCGTCGTCTCCGAGACGATCAAGGCGATGCAGGGCGTGGTACAGGGCGGCACCGGCACCCAGGCGAAGAAGCTGAACCGCCCGGTGGCCGGCAAGACCGGAACGCACCAGGACCTCACCGCCTGGTTCACCGGCTGCACCCCGCAGCTGACCGCGTCGGTCGTGTACTTCAAGGGCGACGGCACCAAGTCCTTGGACGGCACCGCCGGCATGAGCACCTTCTTCGGTGGCACCTATCCGGCCAAGACGTGGACGACCTTCATGAAGGCTGCCCTGCGCGGTCAGCCGGTGAAGAAGTTCGACGTCGTCCCCCTCGGCGGCAAGGGCCCCAGCGGCCCCGACCCGTACGACACGGAGTCGGGCGTGCAGCCCACCATCGAGCCCGGCGACGTCTCCCTGGACAACGGCCCGAAGTTCAAGCCGTTCGACCTGGGCCCGAACAGCTACACCCCGGCGCCGAAGGTCACCAAGACCCCGACGCCCAAGGCGACCCCGAAGTCGACGGTCCCCGCGGTCTGCACCAACGACCGGAAGAAGGAGCAGGAGACCCTGCCCTACAACAAGAACTGCACCGACGACGGGCAACTGCCCAAGCCCGGGGCGCAACCGGCCCCACGCGCGGCCTCACGTGAGGAACAAGGCACCGACCCACGCTGAGGTTGCGGGCTCCGACACTCGTCATGGGACACGATGGAGCGATGTCCGCGCCGTCGTCGTCCTCAGCAGCGGACGTCGTCCACCCGACCCGGGACGACCCGGTCCTGGCGGCCGGGTCGGAGATCCTGGGCGGTCCGGCAGGCAAGCGTCTGGTGCCGGGATCGGGGTGGTGGACACCGCTGCGGGTGCTGCTCGCGATCACCTGCGTTGTGCTCGCTTTCGGGGTCATCGAGCGGGCCCCGTGCCGGGACAACGCATGGAGTCGCGCCGACGGTCAGCAATACGCCCACGCCTGCTACTCCGACATCCCGCACCTGTACCGGGAGCGCGGGTTCTCCGATCGCCAGGTCCCGTATCTGGACTCCGGGGACTATCAGGCGCTGGAGTACCCGGTGCTCTCCGGCGCCTTCATGCAACTGGCCGCCGTGATCACCCGCCCCCTGGCCGCGGCCGGCATCGACGCCGAGGCGATCCGCTTCTACGACGTCAACGCCTTCCTGCTCGGGCTCACCGCGCTGGTCGTCGTCGCGGCGACCGTGGCCCTGGCGGGGCGCCGAAGGCCCTGGGACGCCCTGGGATTCGCGGCGTCCCCGATGTTGGCGTTGACCGCGACGATCAACTGGGATCTGTTCGCAGTCGCGTTGACGTCGCTGGGCCTGTTGGCCTGGGCGCGCGGTAAACCGGGGCGCTCCGGCATCTGGCTCGGCCTGGCGGTCTCGGCGAAGTTGTACCCGGTCGTGATCCTGCTGCCCCTGGCATTCCTGTGCCTGCGCGCCCGCAAGGTCGCGGCGCTGCGCAGCACCCTGGTGGGGGCGGCGGGCTCCTGGCTCGTGGTGAACGTGCCGGTCGCCCTCGCGGCGCCGTCGGACTGGTGGGAGTTCTACTCCTTCAACTCCCATCGCGGAGCGGAGTTCGGGTCGATCTGGTTCGCGATGGACAAGGCCGGGCACGCGATGCCGGCCCTGAACGTGGTCAGTTCGCTGCTCACCCTGCTCGGGCTCCTGGCCGTGTGCGGACTCGCGGTGCTGGCCCCGACCCGCCCCCGGGTGATGCACCTGGCCTTCCTCGCGGTGGCCGTGTTCGTGCTCGCCAACAAGGTCTGGTCGCCCCAGTACATGCTGTGGTTGCTGCCGCTGGCGGTGCTTGCCCGACCGCGCTGGCGAGACCTGTTGATCTGGCAGGCCGGAGAGATCATCTATTTCTTCGCGGTCTGGTACTACCTGCTCGGCGGCTACGACCGTGGTCTGCCGCAGGACGCTTACACCGTCGCGTTGATGATCCGCTTCGTCGCGCTGTGCTGGTTGGTGGCTGTGGTCGTGCGCGACGTGCTCGACCCGCGCTGCGATCCGGTCCGCCTAGGCAGCGACGAGGACCCGGCCGCCGGGGTGCTGCTTCGGCTGCCGCGTCGGCGGAGTGAGACAGAGGCGGCGGTGCCGGCGTGAAGGTGACGGACCGGTTGTCCTCGATGCGCGTGCCGGACCGACTCTCGGCCGTGGACCTGGCGGTACTGCGTCTCTACGGCCTCACCCGGATCGCGATCTTCGCCGTCACGGCCGCGGCGGTGTACCTGTTCGCCGACCGCGACTCCAAGGACCCCGTCGGCTTCATCGCCCGGTGGACCCAGTGGGACACCCACCACTACGTCACCATCGCGCAGTTCGGTTACGACGGCGGCCCCGGTGGGCCGCAGGTCCCGCTCGAGGCGTTCTTCCCCGGCTTCCCGCTGGTGATGAAGATCGTGCACGCCCTCGGCGGGGTCGGGTACGTGACCGCGGGGCTGGCGATCTCGCTCGTCGCGGGCGGTATCGCGGCGCTGGCGCTGGGTCGGATCGCCGCGGAGCAGGCCGGCGGTGGCGCCGCCGGCGAACGGCTGGCCGAACGCACCGTGCTGCTGTTCCTGCTCGCCCCTTCGGCGGTGTTCCTGTCCGCGGCCTACACCGAGGCGTTGTTCCTCGCCCTCGCACTTCCCGCATGGCTCGCCGCGCGGCGCGGGCACTGGGTCGCGTGCGGCCTGCTCGCGGCCGGTGCCAGCAGCGTTCGGATCACCGGGGTGTTCCTCGCGATCGCGTTGATCGTGGAGTTCCTGACCGCCCGCGACGGACGCCGGAACTGGCGCTCGGCGCCATGGCTGGCCGTGCCGTTCCTGCCGGTGCTGGCGTACTTCACCTACCTGCACGACCGGACCGGGGACTGGATGGCGTGGCAGCACGCCCAGGAGCGCGGTTGGTACCGAGAGTTCCACTGGCCGTGGCAGGCGCTGAAGATCACCTGGCAGAACGCGTTCCAGGATCGCCAGCCCACAGGGTTCGCCTGGATGTTCGGCGCGGAGATCGTCGCCGTCGTCGTCGGTGTGGCACTGCTGGTCTGGTTGCTGCGCAACCGCCGTTGGGCCGAGGCCACCTACATCGGTCTGCAGCTGTACGCCTTCACCACCGCGATGTGGTTCTTCTCGGTCCCCCGCGCCACGTTGACCTGGTGGCCGCTGTGGATCGTGCTGGCAGCCTGGACCTTGCGCAAGCCCTGGGTGCACCAGGCCTACCTGGTGGTCGTCGCCCCGTTCATGGTGGTGTTCGCGCTGCTGTTCACCACCGGCCGCTGGGCGGGCTGAGCGAGCGCGACGAGCGAGGGACGAGTCAGGAGCCCGAGCGATCGACGGCGCTGAAGACGCTTCGGTGAGGCCCGGGTCACACCCGCGTGGGCGCCGGCTCGATAATTCCCGGATGGACTTTCTTACGGCTCAGCACGTGGGCTTCGTCGAATGCATCCGCACCGAGATCATCGACATGTCGTCGGCACTGGTCGGCCTCGACTACTCGGCCCGCGTGCCGAACTGTCCCGACTGGGATCTCGCCGAACTCGTCCGGCACACCGGCCAGGTGCATCGGTGGGTCACCCGGATCATCGAGACGGCCGCCACCGAACGCGTCCGCTTCTCCGACGTCGAGATGGACCTGCCGAAGTCGGACGCCGGGCTGGCGAAATGGCTCGCGGAGGGGGGCGACCATCTGATCTCGGCGCTGTCGGAGATCGAGGCGTCGACGCCGGTGTGGACCTTCGGCGGGGAACGTCCCGCGGTGTGGTGGAGCCGGCGGATGCTGCACGAGACCACCGTCCACCGGGTCGACGCGCAGCAGTCGCAGGGCGAGGAGTGGTCCTTCGTCGACGTGGAAATCGCCTTTGACGGCATCCAGGAAATGCTCGACGAAATGCTGCCGGCCACCGGAGCGGCGGACAGGATCCGTGCCCTGAACCGCGTCGGGGATTCGTTGCACCTGCACGCCCTCGACGCCAACGCGGAGTGGACGATCAGCCTGAGCGAGGGCGGTTTCGAATACACGAAGGAGCACACCAAGGCGACGGTGGCGGCCCGTGCCTGCCTCGGCGACCTGTACCTGCTGCTGTGGAACCGACGCAAGCTGCACGAGGCCGACCACTTCGAGGTGTTCGGCGATCCGTACCTGTTCGGCGCCTGGTCCAAGGCCACGACAATCTGAGAGGGAGTCAGCACGTGAACGGTCCCGGACAGATCCTGCCCGCCGCAGCAGCCCGGTGGCCCGCCAAGACTGCTTTGATCACGTCCACGCGTTCGCTGACCTACGCCGAGCTGGACGACGTCTCCACCCGCGTCGCGTGCGGTCTGCTGCGCCGCGGGGTCCGACCCGGCCAGGTCGTGTCGCTCTACGCCCCGAACAGCTGGCAATGGGTCGCCGCGTATCACGGCATCCTCAAGGCCGCGGCAATCGTGAACCCGATCAACTCGATGCTCACCCCGCCCGAGGTGGCCTACATCCTCGGCGACGCGCAGTCCGCCGGGATCCTCACCACCGGAGCCCAGGTACCGATGTTGGCCGACCTGACCCGGGAACTTCCCGGACTCCGCAACGTCATCTCCCTCGATGCGGCGGTGGCCGGCCACGAGTCGTTGGCGGACCTGGCGGCAGAGTCGCCGGAGGCCTTGCCGCATGCGCCGGCTCTGACCGACACCTCGACGATCGGGTACACCAGCGGGACCACCGGGCACCCGAAGGGCGCGGTGCAGACACAGCGCGCGGTGCTCTACAACTGCGCCCTCACCGCGACCGCGCACTCGCGCACGTCCGACGACGTCTGCGTCACCGCGCTGCCCGCGCCGCACGTCTACGGCAACGTCGCCATCAACGGCACGTTCATGGCCGGCGGCACCGTGGTGCTGCACGAGCGGTTCGACCCGGAGTTGTACCTGGACTCCGTCGGCCGCCACGGCGCCACGATCCTCGACGCCGTCCCGGCGATGTACGCGGTGATGCTCGCCCACTCCGCGATCGGCGGCGCCGACTTCTCCCGGGTGACCCGCAGTGTTTCCGGTGGCCAGACGATCCCGGTGCCGACGATCAATGCCTGGGTGGAACGCACCGGCGCCCCGTTCCTCGAACTGTGGGGGATGACCGAGCTCTCCGGCCCGGCCACCTCGCAGACCCTGTTCATGCCGCCCGCGCCCGGGTCGGTCGGGCAGAGCTTCCCCGGTACCCAGGTGCGGATCGCGTCGCTGGACGACGTCACGGCCGACGCCCCGACGGACGAGCCCGGCGAACTGATGATCCGCGGTCCGCTGGTGATGACCGGGTACTTCAACAACGCCGAGGCCACGAAGCTGGCCATCGAACCCGACGGCTGGCTGCACACTGGTGACATCGCCCGCATGGACTCCGAGGGCAACGTGTGGTTGGTCGACCGCCGCAACGACATGATCATCACCGGCGGCTACAACGTCTACCCGGCCGAGATCGAGCGGGTCATGGCCGGTCACCCGGCCATCGCCCTGGTCGCCGTCGGATCGGTACCCGACGACGTCCGCGGCGAACTGGCCTGTGCCTACGTGGTCCTACGTGACGGTGCATCAGCCGATGCCGCTGAACTGATCGAGTTCACCAAGTCCGGACTCGCCCCGTACAAGCGGCCGCGCCTGGTCCGCTTCGTGACGGACCTCCCGAAGACCTCGACGAACAAGATTCAGCGCCGCCACCTGCTCACGTTCGCCGACGAGACCGGCGCCCCTCCTGCGGTGGGGCCGGGCCAGAACTAGTTCGTCTTGGTCATCGTTTGCGAGGTGATCGTGGTCGAGTTGCCCGCGACGTCGCGCTGAATGATGGTGACGGTCGCGGTGTTGCCGTGGATGCCACTGATCGACAGGATGCCGACGTACGACGGGCTGGTGACCAGCGTGACGCCAGTTGCATTGGCCGTGCCTGACACGTTGGCCTGCAACGGCGCGATGTCGTTGGTCGCGGTGCCGACGGTCAGAGGCACGGACCAGTTTTTGCCGCTCTGCTTCACCGGAACGCCGAATGTCGGTGCGGGAGCCACCGAGTCGAAGGTGACGACGAGCGGTGCGGATTGCGGACCCTCCGTGTAACCGGGAAGGACGCGGTCGGCGCGGCGTAGCGAATCCGACGGATGTCCAGTTCGAACTGGCTCGTTCGGTTGGACCCGTGTCGACCGAACGGATGACCCCCGTGGGTCCGAGGACCCCCAGGTGGCTCTGGCAGACTCCCGAGGCGTGGACGATGCCGCTCTCGCACAGCTGGTCGAGTACTGCCGTAAGGCCCTGGGGCCCCCCGAGGCGTGGGTGCTCGACGGCGCTCATCCCGACGCTCTGGCGCTGTGCATCCTGGACGCCCTCTGGTCCCCTGACGGCCAATCAGATGCCGCCGATACCGCCGAGGTCCTGGCCCTGTACGCGGAGATGCGCGAAGAGGAGTGGGGCGAGGCGGCCACCGACGGCGCACGTGAACTGATGACCCAGTTCGAGCTCCTGGGCGGCCCGGCCTACTTCGCCGAGCGGGTGAAGAAGCACCTGCCGATCTCGTCCAGCCGCAAGAGTGTGCTCAGCGCGGGCGCCGTGAGCGAGGCCTGTGAGCTGCTTGTCGGTGCTGAACTGACCACCACCGCCGAGGTGCGCGAGGCTCCCGCGAAGGTGCTGCAGGAACTGGAACGAGCCTGGAAGCGCATCGCCGGGCAGCGCAGCGGCGAATCCTTCCACCGGATGCTCCGCCTGGCCGGCTGCCCGACCCTCACCCCGAACCGCCACCTCGTCGCATTCGTCGGAGAAGCCCTCGGTACCGAACCGAGCCCCGAGGAAGCCTCCGCGGTCGTCACCGCCGCGGCGGCCGAGCTCGACGTGCCGGCCCAACTGCTGGCGCACCGCATCCGCTCCGGCGCCTGACACCGCGCTGCCGCGTCAGGACAGGTCTCAGCCCGGCGCCATGTCGACGAAGCGCGAGTAGTGCCCCTGGAACGCGACGGTCACCGTCGCGCAGGGTCCGTTGCGGTGCTTGGCCACGATCAGATCGGCCTCACCGGCGCGCGGCGACTCCCGATCGTGCATGTCCTCGCGGTGCAGCAGGATCACGATGTCCGCATCCTGTTCGAGTGAGTTGTGCACCGAGATGCCGTCGGCGACGAAGTTGTGGGTGCCCAGGACGGTCGCGTCGTACACCGCCTGCTCGCCGAGGCTCTCGATCGACTCCACGGTGTCCCAGTACACGTCGTTCGTGGCGAGGACCTCGAGGTCGGCGTCGTCGAGGATGGTCGCGACCTTTGCCAGGCGTTCCCTGCTCGGGGCGTGCTTCCACATGGTGGATCCGCAGAACTGCGTGCCCATCGCTGTGGCGAATTGGCGGTGGGTCATCTGCTTGTCGACGAGTGCTGATCGCACTCGACCCCACACCTCGGACGGCACTGTGTCCAGGTTGGTGTTGCCGCAGATTGCAGCCAGCGCCGCCTGCACCTCGAGCACCTTGAGGCCGCGGGCGCCATGCACGCCGACCTCGTCGCAGAATCGCAGTTGGTTCTCGACGCCGTAGATGTACAGGTGGTAGCAGTCGCGGTATCCGGACTTGCGGACCGCTTTCACCCGGGTGAACACGTTGAATCGCAACAGCAACCGGGCAAGGTCGTCGACGAGGCGCCGGCTGGTCGACGCGTAGTAGATCCGCGCCTGATGGGCGCGTTCATCCCAGCGCACCGAGCCGTCAGTGGCCCAAATGTGCCGCAGGAACAGGCCGACCTGCTCCTTGGGCAACCCGAAAACCCCGGCGGGTACGAACTTCTCGTGGCTGCGCAGACCGAACAGGCCCAGCCCGTCGAGCCAGGCGGCGATCGGATTCCGCTTGCCGTGAGTCAGTCGGTAGGGCGCCGGCAGGCGCAGTGTCGTGACCCGTGCCGCCGGGTACTCATCGCGGATCCCCGTGATCCCGAACCGGCGAGCCGCGGCGTCGGTCACTGCCGACAGGTTCGCCTCATCGATGCTGGCGTAGCGCATCGGCTGGCGGCGGACGAACGAGCCGTCGCCGATGAGGTGCGCAAGGAGGACAACCTCGTCCGGATCCCACGGCGTGATGTTCAGCGGCGGCGGAACGTGGCGCAGCGCGCCGACCCGGGAGCCTGCCGTGAGCTCACCGAGCGGCTTCCATCCGTCGTAGGTCAGGAACGGGTGGTTGGCGGTGGCCTCGATCTCGCGGCCGGAGGTCAGCCGCAGGCGGAAGACCTCCTTCACGCCGCTGGGGAAGACGTGGGTCATGGTGCGGGGGACCAGCTTGAGGCGGTCGTCGAGTGACCAGACCGGGATCTCGCGGGTGTCGGCCGCGAGCAGTTCGCCCAGCGCCACTTCTTCGTTGGTGTCCGCACGCATGATGCGGGTGGCGGCGGTCAGGCAGCCCGATTCGCGAAGGTCTGAGATGAGGGGCTTCTTGTCGGTGCGTTGCTCCGGGCCACGGTTGAGCTGGGACAGGGCGACGACGGGAACCTGGAGTTCCTTGGCCAGGAGCTTGAGGGCTCGGGAGAACTCCGAGACCTCCTGCTGGCGGGACTCGACCTTCTTGCCGGACTGCATCAACTGCAGGTAGTCGACGATGATCAACTGCAGGTCGTGGCGCTGCTTGAGGCGCCGGGCCTTGGCGCGGATCTCCATCATCGTCAGGTTCGCCGAGTCGTCGATGTACAGCGGCGCGGAGGAGACCTCGCCCATCCGGCGGGCCAGGCGGGTCCAGTCGTCGTCGGTGAGCTGACCGGACCGGATGTGCTGCAGCGAGACGCGGGCCTCGGCGGACAGCAGGCGCATGGTGATCTCGTTGCGGCCCATCTCCAGGGAGAAGATGACCGCGGTGCGGCCGTGCTTGATCGACGCGGCGCGGGCGAAGTCCAGGGCCAGGGTGGAGTTGTGCGTCGGGATCATCGCGCGCCCGGCCAGGTACAGGTGGTCGGCGGCCTCGACCTGCACGCACCGCACCGGGACCGACGCGACCGGGCGGACCTCGACGATCGTGCGCTGCGCGGGCCGGGTCCCCACGCGCGCCAGCCGCCGATGCAGCGCGGCCTTGTGCTTGTGGCGGAAGACCTCGCCCTGCGCGCGCAGGGCGACGACATACTCCGGCGCGGGGTTCGAATCGGTGCGGCTGACCCGCTGGGTCAGCGTCGCGGTGTGCCCGAGCGACACGACCAGCTCGTGGACGTCGGTGGCCAGGCCGGCGTGGCGGGTGCGGAAGTGCACCGCACCGTTGGGCATGACCGCACCGTCGGCGTCGAGCAGCCCGGCGAGCAGCGCCCGCCGCTGGGTGACCGAGGCACGCAGCAGCTCGCGGGGGATGCGCCCGGTGCCGATCGACAGCTCCGGGACCGGAGGCATCGCCGGTAGCGCAAGCCTGGCTGCACCGACGCCCACCGGAACCCGAGCCGCGAGGGTCGGCGCCGCGGCAAGGTTGGAGGCCACGTGGCGGACGCCGAGCCGCACCCCCTGCACGTACGGCGGGACGGTGCAATGGACCGGGTCCAGCTGCAGAGAACGGGCGTTGGCGACGGCGTGGTTGGGGCGCCCACCGATCCGGGTGCGGGCGGTGGCGGCGAGCTCGGCGGTGGTGCGGACCCCGACGCCGCCGCGGCGGCGTCCCCGGGCAATCTCGCGCTGCTCGGTCAGCCACAGATGCGCGGCGTCGGCGACGATGGAGGTCCCGTCGGAGAAGACCACCTCGAAGCACGGCCGCCCGTGCAGTACGTCGGTGGCCGCGACGACCTTGGTCGCGCGCCCGTCGGCGCCGAGCAGTTCGTCCCCGGGGACGACCTCGCCCATCGTCGTCCAGCCCGTGGGCGTCGGGAGCGGGGTGTCCAAAGCGAGCGCCTTGCCGACGGCCGGGCGCGCGGCGACGATCACCATCTGCCCGCCCTGCAGGCCGTTGGTGAGCTCGTCCATCCGCACGAAGCCCGTCGGGACGCCGGTGATGCCGCCGCCGCTGTTGCCGATCGACTCGATCTCGTCGAGCGTGCCTTCCATGATCGCCGAGAGCGGTTGGTAGTCCTCGCTCGCCCGACGCTCGCTGACGGCGTAGATCTCGGCCTGGGCCGAGTCGACGATGTCGTCGACCTCGCCGTCCGCGGAGTAGCCCATCTGCGTGATGCGGGTGCCTGCCTCCACGAGACGGCGCAGCACCGCCCGTTCGGCGACGATCTTCGCGTAGTACCCGGCGTTGGCGGCCGTGGGGACCGAGTGGATCAGGGTCGCCAGGTACGGGGCACCACCGGCGCGGGAGATCTCCCCGCGCTTGGTGAGCTCGGCGGACACCGTCACGGCGTCGGCGGGCTCACCGCGGCCGTAGAGGTCCAGGATCGCGTCGTAGACCAGCTGGTGCGCGGGCTTGTAGAAGTCCACGCCGCGCAGGTTCTCGACGACGTCGGCGATCGCGTCCTTGCTCATCATCATGCCGCCGAGCACCGACTGCTCGGCGGTGATGTCCTGCGGCGGCAGCCGCTCGAAGTCCGCCGGGCCGAAGTTGGCGGAGGAGACCGGAAGCTCGGTGATGCTCAAGGCCCAACCTCCCCGGTACGTCCGCACGACGCGCTGCCGCGTCGAGCCCCCGCACCTGTGTACCGCTCACCACCGACAGAACCGGTCCGTGCCCCCGGTTTCCGTCACGCCGCCGTCGGCACTTGATCGGCTGCGAAGTCTGGGCCCACCTGCCCCCGCGCTCGGCGTCCGCCCTCCGGTGGGTGACACCACGTCGAACCGAACCGCCTGAGCGGATCGACGTGCGGTGCTCGCTGCCGGTCGTGCTTGCCTCGAGTGCGAGGAGGTGGGTGACAGTGACGGTAGGAGTCCACGGCGCGCAACGCCAACCCGGCCAACCTCCGATCACCGTCGGGGTTGTGGAGAGGTTGTGGACGACCGAGCCCTCGCCTGCGCAGACCGCGGCCGGGCCTGTGGAGGAACGGTGTGGACCCAGGGGTCCGCGCGGTCCGCACCGGCGGCTGACCTGCGATCGGAGCGAAAACGCCCTGTGGAAAGGGAAAACCGGGCCGATCACCTCGAACTCATCGTCTCGACACGCCGACGCCACCCGCGGTTGTCCGACATGTGAGACGAGCCGGCAGCGATGCCCGGACATGGACAAGGCCCGCATCCCGGGACTGCGATGCGGGCCTTGTCGTCTGAAGGTGCGTGCTAGGCAGCCGTCACGTTGACCGTGATGGTGGCCGTGACCTCCGGGTGCAACCGGACGTTGACCTTGTGCTCGCCGAGAGCCTTGATCGGGGCCAGGATCTCCACCCGACGCCGGTCCAGCTTCGGGCCGCCGGACGCGCTCACCGCGGCGACGACCTCGGCGAGGGTGACCGCACCGAACAGGCGGCCGTTCTCGCCGGCACGGGCCTTGAGGTTCACCTTGAGCACGCCGAGCTGGCCTGCGACGCCCTTGGCCTCGTCCCGGCCCGCGATCTCGCGGATGGTGCGTGCCCGGCGGATCGTGGCGACCTGCTTCTCGCCACCACGGGTCCACCGCAGCGCCAGGCCGCGGGGCACGAGGTAATTGCGGCCGTAGCCGTCCTTGACCTCGACGATGTCGCCGGCCGAACCGAGGCCGGTGATCTCCTGAGTGAGAATGAGCTTCATCTCCCGCCCCCTCTACCGGCTGGTGCTGGTGTAAGGCAGCAGAGCCATCTCGCGGCTGTTCTTCACTGCGACCGCGATGTCGCGCTGGTGCTGAGTGCAGTTGCCGGTGACCCGACGGGCGCGGATCTTGCCGCGGTCGGAGATGAACCGGCGCAGCAAGGGGGTGTCCTTGTAGTCGATGTACGACACCTTGTCCTTGCAGAACATGCAAACCTTCTTCTTCGGTTTGCGGACCGGTGGCTTGGCCATCGTGGTGCTCCTTCAGTTGCCAGAGCCCCGCCCTGCGGCGGGAATGGTCATCGGTTGGGTTGGGTGTTCGTGGATCTAGAAAGGCGGTTCGTCGGAGTAACCGCCGCCGCCACCGCCGCCGCCCGAAGGTGACGCCGAGGCCCAGGGATCCTCCGGCGGACCGGAGTCCCGGTTCGCGCCGCCGCCTCCGTAGCCGCCCCCGCCGCCACCGCCGCCGCCGCCGCCGCCACCGCGTTGGTTGCGGTTGAGCTTGGCGCTGGAGTAGCGGAGGCTCGGGCCGATCTCCTCGACCTCGATCTCGTAGACGGTGCGCTTCTCGCCTTCCTTCGTCTCGTACGAGCGCTGCTTCAGGCGCCCGTTGACGATGACCCGGGTGCCCTTCGTCAGCGACTCCGCGACGTTCTCCGCGGCCTGACGCCAGACGCTGCACGAGAGGAAGAGGCTGTCGCCGTCCTTCCACTCGTTCGTCGCCTTGTCGAAGGCACGCGGGGTGGAGGCGATGCGGAAGTTCGCCACGGCCGCACCACTGGGGGTGAAGCGCAGCTCAGGATCGTCGACCAGGTTCCCGATCACCGTGATGTTGGTGTCGCCGGCCATGGGCTTCCTGCTTCCGTCTCGACGGGTTGGGGTGACGTGCTGGTTGAAGTGCGGCGCGGGTGGTGCCTAGCGGATGTCGGGGCGCATGACCTTCGTGCGCAGCACCGACTCGTTCAGGTTGAGCTGACGGTCCAGCTCCGCGACCACCGCGGGCTCCGCGGCCAGGTCGATGACGGCGTAGAAACCGTCCGGCTTCTTGCGGATCTCGTAGGCAAGACGACGCTTGCCCCACACGTCGACCTTGTCGACGGTGCCACCGCCCGTGCGGACGACGGAGAGAAACTGCTCGAGGGAAGGGGCGATGGTGCGCTCGTCCAATTCAGGATCGAGGATCACCATGAGTTCGTACCGACGCATAGCTGCGCAGGCCTCCTCTGGACTGGTCGGTCACCGCTTGCCGGTGACAGGAGGGTGAGTAACGAAGAACACCCTAGCCGTCGGCACCGACAGTTCTGAAATCGACGGCCGCGGGCCGAGATCCGCGGCTTAGGGTGCTCGGCATGGTCCTCATCGGAGCGCACGTCGACCAGATCGACCCGATCGCCGAGGCCAAGGCCCGATCGGCAGATCTTGTGCAGTTCTTCCTGGGTGACCCCCAGGGGTGGAAGGGTCCGCGGATCGAGTACCCCGGGGGTGCGGCCGCGCTGAAGGCCGCGGCGGCAGAGGCCGGGGTGCGGATGTACGTCCACGCCCCCTACGTCATCAACGTCGCCACCACGAACAACCGAATCCGCATCCCCAGCCGCAAGCTCCTCGGACAGCACGTCGAGGCGGCCGCCGAGATCGGCGCGGCCGGGCTGATCGTGCACGGTGGGCACGTGCTCAAGGGCGACGACCCCGCGGTCGGCATCGAGAACTGGCGCAAGACCTTCGAACGCCTCGAGATGAAGCTGCCGGTGCTCATCGAGAACACCGCGGGCGGCGATCAAGCGATGGCCCGGCGCTTCGACGCGCTCGGGCGGCTGTGGGAGGCCGTCGGGGAGTTCGACGCCGGCTTCTGTCTGGACACCTGCCACGCCCACGCGGGCGGGGAGGAGCTGGCGGGCATCGCCGACCGGGTCAAGGCCATCACCGGGCGCATCGACCTCGTCCACGCCAACGACTCCAAGGACGATTTCGACTCCGGGCGCGACCGGCACGAGAACTTCGGTGCGGGCAATCTCGACTCGGCCGACCTGGTCTCCGTCGTCGCCGCGGCCGGTGCTCCGGTGGTCTGCGAGACCCCGGGCGGCGCGGACGGCCAGTCCGCCGACATTGCCTGGCTGCGCTCCCGCCTCCCGTCCTGAGATTGCGCCGAACTCCGGACAAAGCGGGACGAACCCAGGGGACATTCCACGCGTGTCGCGAGGCGTGTCGTCAGGTGGCAGAGCTCTGCTCGTCGGCGGCCGAGGCCGCGGGGATGCGCTGGGTGGGCAGGTGCACCGAGCTCTGCTCGGCCTCGTCGAGGGTCACCCGGGTGCTGCGCCACAGGCGGGAGGCACCGATGAGCACCGCGGAAACAAGCAGCAGGTTGCGGACAGTGACCAGCAGGACGGCCCCACGCTCGGCGCGCATCAGCTCGTCGAAGAAGTAGGGGAACTCCACACAGCTCAGCGCGGTGGCCATCAGGATCAACGCGACCGGCAGGGCCATCACAGAGTCGCCGCGACGGCCGAAGTGCAGGGCGCAGACGGCGGACAGACCGATGAGCCACACCATGTACTGCGGGCTGATCACGCGGCTGGTGACGACGAACAGCAGGACGGCGACGAGCGCGGCGTCGGCCATTGTGGACGCGCGCCAGACCCGCACGGTCACCCGCCAGTACGCCAGCCAGCAGAACGCGATCACGCTGGTGGCCAGCGACAGCGCGGCCACCAACTGCACGTAGGGGCCGAGGAACTCGATCGAGCCGTAGTTCAGGGCGACCCGGCCGTCCCAGCCGTGGTGGATCGCGATGTGGAACGGCAGAGCGCCGATCGACTCGATCTCGATGCCGCGCCCGCCCTGCGCGGACAGGAACGACAGCGCGTCGGGCATCGTCATCCAGAACGCGACCAGCAGCGCCGCGGCGGTGGCTACAGCGGCCACCCACGCCTGACGCACCTTGCGGACCGGCCCCAGGACCAGCAGCAACAGCACCGGCCAGACCTTCAACATGGCGCCGAACGCGATCAGCGCGCCACCCAGACCGCGCCGCGCGGGGCGGGTGTCGTCCGCAGTGCGTCCGGCCAGCAGGACCAGGCCGCAAATCGCCACCGAGGTGACGATGAGGTCGTAGCGGCCGTACGCGATCGGGCCGCCGACGGCCACGCCGATGGCCCAGACCCAGGCCGCCCACGGCTGGTTGCGCCGATCCACCAGCGCCGCCCAGCCCCGCGCCGGGTTGTGCTGACGCGCGGAACGCGCGGCATAGGCCAGGACGACGAACGCGAGGACGTCGAACGCGAAGGAGATCCAGTAGAAGGAGATGACGTAGCTCATCGGCAGCAGCGCCGGGGCCAGCATCACCAGCGCGGCCGCCGGCGGGTACTGCCACATGACGTCGTCCTGCGGGAACCGGCCGTCGGCCAGGACGTGGAACCACTGGGAGTAGATGTACTTGACGTCGTTGGTGACCGACGGCAGCACGAACTCGTGCTCGCGGACCGTCAGCAGCAGCAGCGTGACACGCGTGCAGGCGAAGACGATGCCCACGACAACGAAGGGAGCGAGCTGTTCCCAGCTGGGTCCCCTGCGTCTTTCGGCCTTTTGGTGCACCGCGAAAGCCGTCCCCGAGGCGTCTCGTCATGGTCCTGAGCAGCGCCTTCGGGCGCAGCAAGTGATCGCAATCGTATCGAGGACACGCGCCCGGGACGGTCGATAGCCTCTAAGCGCCGCTCAAAGGATTGATCGTTATCTGTCCGGTTGATCTAGTCGTGACCTCACGCTGTCCCCGCCCGCCTTACCCGTGTGACCTCTAGCTACTCGCTCCAGCTCCTCACTCGTCCCTCGCTCGTCGCAGTCGCTCGAAGGAGTTCGCACTTCACATGCCCCTCACCGTCCGTCCCCTCACCGCCGCGGAGCACCTCGCGCACATCGCGAGCCGCCCCGCGGCGAGCTTCCTGCAGTGCCCGTCGTGGGGCGCGGTGAAGAAGGAGTGGCGCTCGGAGTCCATCGGCTGGTGCGACGCCGACGGCAAGGTCGTCGGGTCCGGTCTGGTGCTCTACCGGCAGCTGCCGAAGCTCAAGCGCTACCTCGCCTACCTGCCCGAGGGCCCCGCGCTGGACTGGTCGGCGATCCAGGGTCTGCCGGGTCTACGGGCCTGGCTGGACCCGATGGTGGCCCACCTGCGCAAGCAGAAGGCCTTCGCGGTCCGGATGGGGCCTCCGGTGGTCACCCGTCGCTGGGGCGCGGAGACCATCAAGGCCGCCGTCGCCGGCGGCGGCACCACGCGCCTCGCCGACCTGACGCCGGACACCACCGAACCCGAGGGCATCGCCATCGGGCAGATGCTGCGCTCGCTGGGCTGGCAGCCGCCGTCCAAGGCGGCCGGGTTCACCGCGGGGCAGCCGCAGTACGTCTTCCAGGTGCCGTTGGCGGGCAAGACGATCGAGGAGATCTCGGCCGGGTTCAACCAGCTGTGGCGCCGCAACATCAAGAAGGCCGACAAGTCCGGGGTCGTCGTCGACCTCGGCGGGCCGGACGACCTCGAGGAGTTCCACAAGCTCTACGTCGTCACCGCGACCCGGGACAAGTTCACCCCGCGGCCCCTGAGCTACTTCCGCACGATGATGGCGGCGTTGTCCGCCGAGGACCCGGACCGGTTCCGCTTGTACCTTGCCCGGCACGAGGGTGAGCTGCTGGCGGCGACGATCTGGATCCGGGTCGGGCAGCACGCCTGGTACTCCTACGGCGCCTCCTCCGACCAGAAGCGCGACCTGCGTCCGTCCAACGCGGTCCAGTGGCGGATGCTGTCCGACGCGCACGCCGCCGGTGCGACGATCTACGACCTGCGCGGCATCACCGACACGTTGAACCCGGACGACCACCTGTTCGGGCTCATCCAGTTCAAGCTCGGCACCGGAGGTCAGGCGGTGGAGTACCTCGGCGAATGGGACTTCCCCATCAACCCGATGCTGCACAAGGCGTTCCAGACCTACATGGCGCGGCGAGGTTCCTAGGCATGCTCAGGCTGCACATCGAACGGGTCCGCTTCGACGCCGGCCTGAAGGCCGTGCACGACACGTTCCCCGGCCTGGTTCCGGTGTCCAAAGGCAATGGCTACGGGCTGGGCATCGCCCGGACCGCCGGGTACGCCGCCGGCCTCGGCGTCGACACCTTCGCGGTCGGGATGGTCGGTGAGCTCGAGCAACTCGGCGAGGTTCCCTTCGCCCGGGTGCTGGTGCTGACCCCACACCTCGCCGGTGACCCGGCCCCGGCCGTGCCCGCCGCGCTGGGCGATCGTGTGGTGCACACGGTCGCGTCCCCGGCGGGGCTGGCGGACCTGGCCGGTCGGCGGGTGGTCGTGGAGTGCCGGACGTCGCTGCGTCGGCACGGCATCGGCGCCGCCGACCTGGCCGCGCTGTCCGCCGCCCTGGGCGGCGTCCGGTTCGAGGGCTTCGCGCTGCACCTGCCCCTGGACTCCCGCGGGACCGGATCCCGCGAGGAGGTCGCCGAGTGGGTCGAACGCCTGGCCGGCGCCGGGCTGGACACCTCGACGATGTGGGTGAGTCACCTCTCCGGCGAGGACCTCGCCGACCTGAGCCGTCGCTTCCCGGGCACCACCTTCCGTCCCCGCATCGGCACCGAGCTCTGGCTGGGCGACCGCGGAGCGTTGCGCGGCAAGGCCCGCGTGCTCGACGTCGAGGAGATCGCGTCCGGGCAGACCTACGGCTACCGGCAGCGCAAGGCGCGCAAGTCCGGTCGCCTGGTGGTGGTAGCGGGCGGTACCGCGCACGGCATCGGCCTGGCCGCCCCCAAGGCGGTCAACGATGTGATGAGCCGGGCCAAGGTCGGCGCCGAGGCGGGTCTCGGCATGATGAACCGGGCGCTGAGCCCGTTCTCCTGGGGCGGCAAACAGCGGTGGTTCGCCGAGCCACCGCACATGCAGGTGTCGCTGCTGTGGCTGCCGGCCGACGTCACCCCGCCGAAGGTCGGCGACTGGTGCGACGTCGAGACGCGGCTCACCACCACGCACTTCGACGCGGTCACCGAGGACTGATCTGCCCGTCGCCGCGACGCCGATGAGTTCCGGGGCCGGCGGGAGTCGAAGGAGGGGTAGCTGCCATCGTCGAAGGCCGGCCCCGCCGCAGAGGAGACCCCGATGACCATCCGCGAGCACGTTCCCCACGGCGCACCGTGCTGGGTCGACCTGATGTCCACCGATGTCGACGGGGCCACGGCCTTCTACAGCGCGCTGCTCGGCTGGACCCCCGGTGCGAGCAACCCCGAGTTCGGCGGCTACTCCACCTTCACCCTCGGCGGAGAAGCCGTGGCCGGGCTGATGGGGTGCATGGATCCGAACGGGCCGCAGAACGTGTGGTCGGTGTACCTCGCCGTCACCGACGCCGCCGCGACCGTCGAGGCCGCCAAGGCGCACGGTGGCACCGTGATCGTCGAGGCGATGCCGGTCGGTGACATCGGCACCATGGCCGTGGTGCTCGACGCGGGCCACGCGGCGGTCGCCATGTGGCAGCCGGCGACGCACCGCGGCGGCCTGGTCGCGGCTGACGGCGCACCCTGCCACTTCGAACTGCACACCCGCGACTTCGACGCGGCCGTCGCCTTCTACCGGGACGTGTTCAAGTGGTCACCGCAGACCGCCGCCGACGAACCGGGGTTCCGTTACACCATGCTCGACGTCGGGCCCGGCGAGAACGCCGGAATCTTCGACGCGGCCACGGACCTGCCCGAGGGCCTGCCCGCGCACTGGGCCGTGTACTTCGCGGTGCCCGACGTCGACAAGGCACTCGCCGAGACCGAACGCCTCGGCGGTTCGATCATGATGCCGGGCGTCGACACGCCCTACGGGCGACTCGCGACCGCCGTGGACCCGTACGGCGCGGTGTTCAAGCTCCGCTCCGAGTAACCGTTCCGGTACCCGAAACCCCTCGCGAGCCGACCGACATTGCGTCCCCGATCGGGGACACTGACCGCATGCGGGGCAGATCGGTGGATCCGGCGGTGCGCCAGGAGCGGCGTCGCTTCTGGTGGCGCGTCGTGCGCAACACCGTGCTGTTCTCCGTCGTGGCCGCCGCGGTCGGATGGTCCTTGGCTTTCCGGCAGAACTACGGGACCTGGCCGTTCATGGACGTGGGGGACCGGATCACCTGGTGCGGCCAGGACTTCAAGGAGTCGGTCGCCGATCTGACCCTGGCCGAGGTCAACTCGCACAACTCCAAGCCGGTCCAGCCGATGTTCGAGTACCCGCCGCAACTGTCCAAGCAGAACGTGCTCGGGGCCCCCGTCGACCGGGGCTGCACCGACCGCCTCTACATCCGCACCGCCTCGGACCGCTACACCGAGTACCTCGGCCCGACGGCCCGATGAGCGAGCTCGATCTGCGGCCAGGTCTGATGCACAGCGAGAAGATGACGGTCCGGCCAAGGCACACCGTGCCGGAGGTCGAACCCTCCTGGTCGGGCTTCGCCGACATGCCGCCGGTGCTCGCCACGGCGATGATGGTGGGGTTCATCGAGCAGACAGCCATCGTGGCGCTGCGGCCCCACCTCCCGCCGGGCAGGCACACCGTCGGGGTCCACGTGGACGTCAATCACATCGCGGCCACCCCGGTCGGTATGGCTGTGACGGCCACCGTCGAACTCCTCGAGGTCGAGGGTCGGTCCCTGCTGTTCAAGGTCGCCTGCCACGACGAGGCCGGACTGATCGGCGAGGGAACGCATCGGCGGGCGATCATCGACATCGAGCGGTTCCTGGAGCGCCTGAAGACCAAGACCTGACGGTATGTCAGTTATCTGGACAAAGAAGAACGCCCCCGACCCGGTCGTGCTCGGAGGCGTTCTTCTGCTTGTCAAACGTGACGCCCTAAGGCGTGGCGGCTATTTCCATGTGTAGATGACGTACTGGCTCTCGTCCGGGGAGAAGCCCGACGGCGAACCGTCCGGGTTCGAGACCGTGTTCGTGGACGTGTACTTGTACATGAACTCGCGACCCTGGCCCCACTCCTTGTTCCAGTTGTTGCCCTGGCGCTCGGACTGCATCCAGGAGAAGCGCTGGTCCAGCGAGGCATCGGAGGAGTAGACGTCACCGTTGCCGAGCTGCGCCATGAGGCGCTCGCGGGTCAGGTTCGGGCCGATCGCCTTGGCCGCCAGGGCGAAGATGTTCGCTCCGACGTAGCCGGCCTGCACGATGTGGTGGTTGGTGCCACGGTTACCACGCGCGTACTTCATCATCGTGGCCATGAACTCCGGACCCCACAGCTTGTACGTAGTGTTGGTCCAGTAACGGTTGGTCGGGTGCTTGCCGAAGATGGACCCGAGCACCTCGGCCGCGAGGTGATTGCCCGAGATTCCCTTGGGCGGGTAGTAGTTCTGCTGTGCGGCCTCGACCATGAACTTCGCCATCGTCGCGGGGTTGATGACGTAATGGATGATGTGCTCCGGTGCGGCAGCACGCATCGAGAGGACCTGGCTGGACATCGACGTCTCGGCGATGGAGACGTCAGCCTTCTTGACCAGCTTGGCGCCCGACTGGTCCATGATCTTCTGGACCTCCTTGCAGGCCAGCTGCATCTCGGGCGAGGTCAGGCAGACCATGCCGTAGGTCTTGGGCTTGATGACGTTCTTCGCCCACTGCGCGCCGGCCATGGCCTCGTGAATCATCGACATGTGCGTCGGGAACATGTACGGGTCCTGCCACTCGGTCTGGGAGTAGGCCCAGGTCCCGATCGCAGGCAGCTTGTACTGCTTGAGGTCGTCGTGGATGGAGCCGGACGCCCAGCTCGAGTAGGTCAGCAAGGAGAAGATCTTGTCCTGACCGACGAGCTTCTTGATGCAGGACTTCGAGCGGGAGACCTCACCGGGACCGTCGTCGCAGTCGACGACCGCCATGCGCCGACCCAGGACGCCGCCGCGGTCGTTGATGCTCTGCAGCGAACCACGCAGGCCGTTGACCATCGGGGTGATCAGCACGTTGCCGAGCGCCATGCCGTGCATGGAGATCGAGCCGAGCTTGATCGAGTCCTTGGTGACACCGATGTCGGTGGCGCCGTCCTTCGACTCGGCGATCTTCTTGTTCTCCTCGACCGCCGCGTCCGTGGTGTCGATCGAGCGGATGTTGGCCGGGACGCCGGCGGCCTTGCCGGTAGACTTGCCGCCGGTCTTCGACGATCCGCTGTCCTTCTTGGCGTTCGTCGAGCCGGTGTCCTTGGTGGTCGACTTCTTGGTCGTGGGCGCGGCTTTCGTGTCCTTCGCCGTCCCAGGTGCCGCCACGTCGGTCTTGGCCCTGTCCTTCGACGCGCCGGAGGCCTCCGCCCCGGCCTTGTCGTGGGTGGCCGCGTCGTGCGAGGCGTCATCCTGCGCCTGCGCCTGCGCCTGCGCCTGCGCCTGCGCCTGCGGTGCCGTCGCCGCCTGCTCCGGAGTCGTCTGCGCGACCGAGTTCGAGTCGTCGCCGCTACCGCATGCCGTGAGTACCAACGCCGCACTCACGACCAAGGGAGCGGCCGTCCATGCCTTTCGTCCGAGCTTCATCGTGTTCGGTCTCCAATTCGTAGGGACGTACGAACGCGCCTGAACAGCTGCCCCCCGTAGACAGATGCAGGCAGTGTGTTGACGGTGCCGGCCGGGCGAACCAGGGACATCGGGGCAATCACACGACTTGAAGCCGAAAGTTGTAGAAATCACACGTTCTCGGCGCAATCGCAGCCGCGAAGGCGGTTGTATGCGCAGACAAAGCGGTGGAAATCCCTAAAAGACGGACTCGCTACCCCTCAGGAGAGGGGGTCAGATGGGGGTGTCCGAGCATCGCCCGCAGCCGCAGCGCCGCCATCAGCTCGGCCCGGCGGATGTTCAGATCCCGGTGCAGCAGCTGCTCGGCCTGCGCCAACCGGGTGCGGATGGTGTTCTCGTGCACGAAGAGGCGCCCGGCCGTCTGGCTGGTCGATCCGGTGCTCAGCCAGTCCAGCAGCGTCGTGCGGATGCGGTCGATGCGCTCGTCGTCGGTGTTCAGCTCGCCCAACTCGTCGGAGACGAAGCGCCGGGCGCGGAGCTCGTCGCGCATCAGGAGCACCTCGAGCTGGACGTCGCGGAAGCACAGCACCTCGCAGCCGCCGTTGAACCAGCGCCGCAGGCCCGCGGTCTCCAACGCGTCCTGTCGGGTCTGCAGGAACCCGGCCAGGTCCGTGCCGGCGTCGCCGATGGAGACGGAGATCCTCGCCTCGACGGCTGCCTTCTGCAGGTGATCGACCGGTGAGGTCGCCCGGTTCGGCGGGAAGCGGAGCCAGAGCAGCCACAGCGCCGGAGCGTGCAGGAGCAACAGGGAGGACTGGGCCTCGACCGCCCGGGACAGCTGGGTGCTGAGTTGCTCGGCCTCCACGCGCGTCGGGGCGCCGATGGCGAGCGCGACGTGGCTTCCGGTCAGTCGGTACCCGAGGACCTGCTCGATCTCCTCGGCGGACGCGTCGGTCGACCCGTCGAGGAGTTGGGCGAGCAGGCCGCGGCGCCGGTCGTCCCGGGTGCGCCTGATGGCGGCGCTCACGGCCTCGTACCGGGCGACCACCAGGCCGAGCACCTCGATCAGGTACTCGAACATCAGGGCCGTCGGTGGTCCGACGAGCTCCGCCAGCTTGCCCTCGCCCCGGTCCGCCGCCGCCTCGGCGAACGCGAACCACTCCTGCCACATCGAGGAGACGCCCACCCAGTACGCGCGCTCCAGCTCCCCGACCGGCACGCCCATCTCGGCCAGCAGGTCGGTCATGGCGAAGCCGGCCGGCGGCGCGGTGTCGTCGAGCGTGGTCTGCCCGGAGAACAGCCGCACGATGGAGCCGACGTTGTCGCGCACGCTCGCTTCCATCGCGACGCGGAAGGTCGGGTTGTCTGCGTATTTTGCCCAGACGTCGTCCGCGACCGCTGCCCCCACGGAGGCGCAGAAGGCGTCGAGGTCCACCCGCGCGGCCAGCGCCTTGGTGGCCGGACTGAGCCGGACGCGCTCCTCGAACTCGGGCATGGTGCAGTCATCTTTGCCGGATGACGCCTGGGTGCATAGCGATGTTCGGGACAGTGCAGGGAACGTGCGTTCCTGCGCGATCGATGAACGTCAGAGCACCGTTGAGCCGTACATCTCCCCGAGCGGATCGTGGATCAATTCGATCCGCGCCCCGTCCGGATCGCAGAAATACATCGAGGACCCACTGTGGATGACGTACTCGACGCCGGCCGCCTCGAGGTTGGACTGCAGGTGCTGCCACTTCTCGGTGGTCACCGAGATCGCGAGGTGGTGCAGCCCGCCGAGTACCTCGCCGTACGGGCCAAGGTCCAGGCCCGGGAAGTCGAAGAATGCCAGCAGGTTGCCGTGGCCGATGTCGAAGAAGAAATGATTCGACCCGACGTAGTCCCGGTTCTCGAAGATCTCGGTGAGCGGGAACTCCAGCACGCCCTGGTAGAACTCGATGGTCGCCCGCACGTCGCGGGAAAGCAGTGCGATGTGGTGCACTCCGCGCGCACTGCTCGCACGACGTTCCTGACGATCCTTCAGATACCTGGCCGCGATCGCTTCACGGTCGGCATTGATCGCTGCCACGTCGATGGTCATGACTGAATCCTCCGATGTGAACAGCGGTGAGACGTCACCGAACACGCGGTAGTCGGCGATCCGGTCACCGACGCGGCGGATGGTGGTGGTCACCGGGATCGGCGCGGTGAGCGTCCCGTCCAGGCGCGTGTAGGTGACCGCGGACTCCACACTGCGGACCTCGCCGCCGTCCCACTCGCCCGACCAGACGCCGCGGAACTCATGGCTCAGGCCGCCGATCATCGTGTAGAAGGCAGCGAGGTTCGCCTCCACCTGATCGCGCCCGACCACCGCGTCGGCGTTGCCGAAGCGGAAGTACCCGTCGTCGGTGAACGACTTCGCGAACGTTGCCGCATCCATGGTGTCGATCGCCCTGAACAGGTCCACCAACCATTGATCGATCGCAGGGATGCTCATGTCCATCCGTTCTGATTGGTAGTCAGATGGTCCTATTTGCGCGCGATCGCAGCCGAGCAGGGTCCGGCGAGGTGAACGATCTCGACCGAGCGGAACCCGGCTTCCTTGCACCACTCGCGGTAGTCGGCGCCAGTGAAATCGAAGGCGTCACCGAACTCGATGAGCATGTTCAGGGACATCATCAGGCCGAAGACGTTCTCGCGGCGCTCGTCGTCGATGATGTTCTCGACCGCGATCAGGGCGCCGCCCTCCGGCAGTGCTTCGTAGGCCTGGCGGATCAGGTGCTTCTTCCGATCCAGGTTCCAGTCGTGCAGGATCATGCCCATCGTGATCACATCGGCCTTCGGCAGCGGGTCGGCGAAGAAGTCACCGCCCACGGCCTCGACGCGATCGGTCAGCTTGGCGTCGGTGATGGTGCGCTGCGCGATGGGCACCACGACCGGGAGGTCGAAGCTGGTGCACCGAAGGTGGGCGTGGTGTTGCGCCAGAATGATCGAGAGCTGGCCCGTCGCCCCACCGACGTCACAGACGGTCTGGTAGCCGGAGAAGTCGACCTTCTTCGCCAGTGCACGGAAGTTGCCCGCCGAGATGCCGGCCATCGCGCGCATGAACTGCTCGAGGCGGTCAGGGTCGGCGTAGAGCCCCTCGAACATCGACTTGCCGGTGTGCTTAACCTCGTTCTGCGGCTGCCCGGTCTTCAGTGCCTCGCCGAGCCCGCCCCAGAACGGGTAGAGCCGCGCGTTGGCCATCTCCAGGATGCCGCCGATGTAGGCGGGGGCGTCGGCGTTGAGGAAGGTGCCGGTGTCGAAGGTGTTGCTGTACTGCGCCGTCGTGCCTGAGCCGTCACGGTCGAGCAGGTGCAGGGAAACCAAGCCGTCGAGCCAGTCGTAGGTGGCGCGCGAGCCGAGGCCGAGTCGCTCCTCGATCTGTGGCCCCGTCAGTGGACCTTCGGCCAGGACGGTGAACAGGCCGAGTTCGACTGCGGCAAGCAGGGTCTTGGCGGGCCAGAAGCCGAAGCCGATCTGCAGGATGGCGCCGGGGTCGGGGGCAGGGGTGGACGCAGCGCTCATGGCAGGCTCCGATCGCCTAAGTGTTGAACCGGGCGTGGTTCGCAAGCTAGGGCCGGATGTTTCGCTCGTCGTCCGTGTGAGCACGGAGGCGCTGCGGTCCGCGAATGCGGCGTCAGCCTCGCACGTCGGGGAGCCCTCAGGACAGGGGGGCGCGCGCTCGCAGATGAGTGAGCACCGCGAGCACTCGACGGTGCGTGGCGGGGTCCGTCTCGAGGCCGAGCTTGCTGAAGATCCGGCTGGTGTGGGTCTCCACGGTGCGGGCGGTCACGGCGAGCCGTTCGGCGATGCGGTCGTTGGAGTAACCCTCGGCGACCAACTCCAGAACTTCGCGTTCCTTCGCGGTGAGGCGAGCCATCGGATCCGCTCGGCGCGGAGTCTCCAGGACCGTGCGTACGACCTCGGGGTCGATGACCGTCTCGCCCTCGCTGACCCGGCGAACGGCGTCGACCAACTCGTCGGTGCGGGTGATGCGTTCCTTGAGCAGGTACCCGACACCGGTGTGGGATCCGGCGAGAAGATCGACTGCGTGCCGGGTCTCGATGTACTGGGACAGCACGAGCACCCCCAGGTCCGGATGTTCGGCCTTCAACGCGAGGGCGGCCTGCAGACCCTCGGTGGTGTGGGTCGGCGGCATGCGGACGTCGATGATCACCACGTCGGGTCGGTCGGCACGGACGGCCTCGACCAGTCCGGTGGCGTCGGGGAACTGGGCCAGCACCTCGACGCCTTCCTCGGCCAGCAGCCGAGCGATCCCCTCACGGATCAGGGGAGCGTCGTCGGCGAGGATCACGCGCACGAGGTCGCCTCGTCACTCACTCGGTTCGATCGATGCGGAGAACGGCCCGCGTCCGTCGCCGGCCGCCGCGAGGATCGGAACGGTGATGAGTTCATAACGCCGCCTACGTAGCGCATGTTCACCCTCGATGATCTCGGCCAGGCTTGCGAGAGTCTCCGCGGGTACGCCCAGGATGTCGATGGAGCGGGTGAGCCGAGCCCATTCCTGCGCAGTGAGCGGGCCGTCGGCGGCGCAGATCCGGATCCCGTCGTAGAGCACCCCGCGGGCGAGCATCGACATGCTCGGCAGGGCCATGACGTCCTCGAGCCGATCGGAGTCGTCGTAGGTCCGGACCATGTCGATGACCCGCTCCGAATCGCCTGCCGCGGTGAGGTAACCGATGGTCCAGTCCCGTTCGGCCTGGGTGATCACGGTGTTGCCGCCGGCGCAGAGCAACATTGCTTTCGCACCGAGGTGCAGGTCCTCGTCGGTGATCTGGTCGTAGAGGATTCCCGGCGCCTCCCAGTTCTCCCATCCGATCCACGTCAGCGCGACTCGGGAACGTCGTCCGTGGTCGAGGTCCGGCGGTAGGCGCAGCGGGATGTCGGCCGCGATGGTCGTTCCCCGGTCCGGCAGGCTGGCGATGGCGAGCTTCCCGCCGAGGGCGGCGACCCTGTCGATGAGGCCCTGCAGGCCGGACCCGGGCGCGGCCTCGGCGCCGCCGCGGCCGTCGTCGGAGACGGACAGGCGCAGGGCGTCGTCGACGACCTCGGCCCGGGCCTCGACGCGGCGGGCCTGTGCGTGCTTGTTGGTGTTCGCGAGGGCCTCGGCGACGAGGTAGTAGGCGGCGATCTCCACCCGCTCCGGCAACCGGCCGGGTATGTCGAGGGCGAGATCGACGGGCAGCCCCGGGCGCTCGGCGAGGGTCTCCAGCGCGGTGCGCAGTCCCGCGTCGGCGACGATGGCGGGGTGCAGTCCGCGTGCGAGCCGGCGTAATTCGGCCAGTGCTTCGTCGACCTCGTCGAGTGAATCGGTGAGGAGTTCAAGAAGCCCAGGGTTGGCTTCGGCCTGCCTTTGGGCCAGCCGGAGCGTCAATGCCAGTCCGACGAGCCGTTGCTGCGCCCCGTCGTGGAGGTTGCGCTCGACGCGTCGTCGTTCGACGTCCGCCGCCTCGATGATGCGTGCCCTGGAGTCCTGCACCTCGAGGAGTTCGGAACGCAGCGCGGCCTTGGTCCGCTCGTTGTCGATGGCGGACGTGACCGCGGCGGTGGCGATCCGCAGGCGTTCGGGATCGTTGAGCAGGTCGGGGGCGTGCACGAGGGCGGCGATCGGCTTCCCGTCGTACTCGACCGATGTCACTGCCCGGTCGGGGAACTCGAGAGCCACGGCGGGGCAGCCCACGGCGTCGATCCAGTGCTGGGAGCCCACCCGGGGGAAGACGATCTCCAGCCTCGGGTCGTCCAGTGCTCGCCGGAGCAGGTCGCGCAACGTCGTGCTCGGGGCCTCGCCCGTCATGGCCTTCCGACGGCGAGTTCGAGGATGGCGGCAAGCGACAGGCGGTCCTTGGGGAGAAACCCGGCCGCCAGGCCGTCGGCCACGGTGCGACCGTACGTCGCGTCGCGGGTGGAGATGAGGATGACCACGGGCCCAGCGTGCTCCTTCTGCAGCCGCCGCGCCACCTCGAGGCCGTCGATGTCAGGCAAGCCGATGTCCAGCAGCACCACGTCGGGCTTCCAGCGCGCGGCAGCGTCGACGACGTCGAGGCCGTTGTCGACCTCGGCCACGATCTGGACCCCGTCGGCGACCAGCGAGCGGCAGGCGGCGGCGCGGAAACGGTCGTCGTCGTCGACGAGCAGCACGCGCAAGGGCATCGACCCATCGTTGCTCTTACTCCATTTGCCGGGCATCCGTGCGGACACGGACGACCGGGACGATAAACCCGAAATAAGTTTCGCTTCGTACTCCTGCCGAGTTCGGAGGTCCCACCATGCGAATCCTCGCCGCTCTGACGATTGCCGCCGCCGTGGCGCTGCCTGTGGCGCCTGCGTTCGCTGCCGATGGTGATCGGGACAGCCAGTTGGAGACGGTCCGCAAGGCGACCGGGAAGTACCAGGACCCGGCGGTCGCGATCGCCGACGGATACCACGCCACGGACGTCTGCGTGGAGAGCCCGATGGGCGTGATGGGCTACCACTACGAGAATCCCGAGCTTCTGAAGAACGGGTACACCGACATCACCAAGCCGCCGGTGATGATCTACCAGCCGCAGCCCGACGGCACCCGCAAGCTCGTCGCGGTCGAGTGGTTCAAGGCCGACGACGACCAGGACCTGAGCACCGACGACGACCGTCCGACCTTGTTCGGCCGCCCGTTCGACGGACCCATGGAGGGCCACGCGCCCGGCATGCCGCGCCACTTCGACCAGCACGCCTGGCTCTACCAGAAGAACCCGCAGGGCATCCTCGCCCCGTGGAACCCTGCCGGTTCCTGCGGGACCAAGGCGGCGACGGCGGCTCCGGCTGCAGCCGCGGCGCCGGCCGCCGCGATGCCCGGCCACGCCGGCATGGCGCCCGCCGAAGCTGCCCCGTCCGCTCAGGTCAACCCGGTGCCCGTCGGCGGTGCCGCGACCGGCTTCGGCTCGACCTCCGCGGACTCCAGCGGCTGGCCCTACGTGGTCGGCACGGCCGCCGTGCTCGGTGGGGCGGTGCTGTTCGCCGTCGGCTTCCGGGCGGGGCGCTCGTCCTGACCGAGGCGAGCAGCGGTCGAGTCTCAGGTCACCCGGACCGGAACGCCGGCCGATCAGGTCCATGACCACGGGGACAGGCAGGTCCTGGGCGAAGTCCGTCACCACGTCGAAGCTTCCCTGGCGCACCAGGCGATCGACGACCTCATCGGCCCGCGGATCGATCGTGTCGGTGACGGGTCTGATGTGACGGGCACTCAGTTGTTCGGAGTAGACGCGGCGCCGGTCGGTGTGGATCGGTGGGTCGGCGGCGACGACGGTTTCCGCCCAGGCGCCGTTGATGATGTCGTTGAGACCCACGCCCTGGGCCGAGGAGAAGGTCTGCCTCGCGTCATCAGTTCAGTGATCGCCTGCACGGCGTGGAATCGTCGACGCCTGCGTGCATCCGGCGAGCGGTGGACTTCATCGGCGACCACCTGCGCGAAACCCTCACCCTGCCCGCGCTGTCCCGGGCCGCCGGTGTCAGCGTGCGCGCACTGCAGCGCGGGTTCCGGGAGCACCTCGGGATGACGCCCACGCAGTACATCCGTGCCCGGCGCCGCGAACACGCGCACGGGGACCTGGTTTCCCTTGAACCCGGCGACCTCCGCGTGGCCGACATCGCCGCCCGATGGGGCTTCACCAACCACGGCCGGTTCGCCGGCGAGTACCGCAGGCGGTACGGCCACTCCCCGGGCCAGGCCCGGGTCAGGTCCACCGTCCGGCCCACGCCCTCAGCTTGAGACGGCCAGGCAGTCGCGGAGGCGGATGAGGCCGTCCCGGATGCGGGTCTTGGTCGTGCCCAGCGGCACTGCGAGCAGTTCCGCGACCTCGCCGTAGGTGTGACCGTTGTAGTAGGCCATGGTCACGGACTCCCGTTGCAACGGGGTGAGCGTGGCCAGGCACTGCCGGACGGCCTCCTGGTCCAGCCGCGCGAGGACGCTCTCGGTCACCTCGTCGTAGGCCGGTGTCGTGTCGAGCAGGGCGGCTCGTTCGTGGCGCGCGCTCGACGACTCCTCCGAGCGGACGCGGTCCACCGCGCGGCGGTGGGCGATGGTCATGATCCAGGCCATCGCGCTGCCTTTGGACTCGTCGAATCGGGGCGCCTCCCGCCACACCCGCAGCAGAACTTCCTGGGCGACCTCCTCGGATTGCGCCTCGTCGCGCAGCACTCGCCTGACGAGGCCGTAGACGGGCCCCGAGACGCGGGTGTACACGGCATCGAATGCCTGGTCGTCGCCCCTGGCCACCTGCCGCAGGAGGTCTTCGAGTCGGGCCTCGACGGGCTGGTCGTCGGGAACGGATCGGAGGGCGTGCTTCATCGGTGGTCCCGTCGCCGGTGGCCGCGCGTCAACAAATGAGGGTGCCTGCGAGCGCAGGGGGTCGCCTGTCGAGCGGGGTGGGCTGGTAGCCGTGCATGCACTGGCGCTCGGCCCAGGAGGCGGCCAGGCGACCAGGTGTCGTCGGGATCTGAGGCGACGAGTGGACAGTACCTGGAATCAGTCGACGGGTTCGCAGATCACGACGGGAATGTCCCGTGAGCTGCGCTTCTGGTAGTCGGCGTAGCCCTTGTAGACCTTCACCAGCTGCGGCCAGAGTTCGGCCTTCTCCTCCGGTGCCGCGGTGCGCGCCCGCCACTTCCGCGTCTGCCCGGCTCGGGTGAGCTCGACGTCCGGATTCGCCGTGAGGTTCTTGTACCAGTCGGGGTGCTCGTCGTGCCCGCCCTTGGACGCGACGAGGATGACTCGGCGGTCGTCGGCGATCGGAGTCGTCAGCAAGGTCGAGCGGCGTTGGCCGGAGGTCCGTCCGGCCACGTGCAGTTCGAGGGTTTCCATGCCACCGAGGCGCTTGGGGAACCGCCCACCGGTGACGGTCAGCAGCACCCGGTGCCCGTTCTCGAGAACCCGTGCGCCGACCCCGGCCACCATGTCGTTCTTCTTGGACATACGGACTCCCTCGCCGTCGATGAACCCGACGCTACGCGCCGGCTCTAGCGTGAACTCGTGAGCACCTCCCACTTCGACCTGCACCTCGGCGATCTCGACGAGGTGCGTCGGCGGGTGGTCGACCCGGTCCTGGCCGCCATGCTGCGACCGGGCGAGCTCGTCCGGGCCGAGCTCGTGATCGACGAGGATTGGCCGGGATCGGATGACGCGGGCTGGGCGTTCCACCGGTGGCCCAACAATCCGCATGCGACGCCGCCGGGGAGCGAGCCGCGATCGCTCTACCTCGTCATCCACGCGGTCGGGAACGAGCAGCACACCGTGCAACTCGGCAGCATCGCCTTCTACCTGGACAGCGCTATCGATCGCGCCGACTCATTGAAGGGCAGTCTCAGCGACTGGATCTGCGAGACCCGCTTCGGCTGGGCCGACGCGAGGACCGCCGAGGACCTCGTCCTGCCCGGGCCGCGACTCGACGAGCAGGGTCGCCCGAGGATCGAGATCTGGGCGACCGAGGGCGACAACCCGCTCACGGTCGACCGGGTGCCAACCGATCCCGCCGAGCTCGGGCTCTCCGCTTCCCTCACCGCCGACCTTCGCGCGTGGCGGGCCCTCGGGGCCACGGCGGCCGATGAGGCGGAGGCTGAGGCCCAGCGGCGGTTCGGCGACCGGATTTCCGACCGCGAGTTTTTCGGGATGACGGCCGCGTTCGTCGACGACGCGGTCGCCGCGCGGCAGGCCGCGGTGGCGAGGGAGGCTCGCGAGCTGGCGCACTTGGGTTCCTGGCGTCGGTTGGTGGCGCGCCTGGAACCGATGCGGGACGCTTTGCTCGAGCGGGCACGCGACGAACTGGGCGAGTCGTTCTGGGTGCCGACGCCGACGCGCATTCCCTGACGCTGCGTCACTCGATCGGGAGCTCCACGGGTGTCGCGCCCGGTCGGGTCCACTGCGGCACGGAACGGCTGGTCGGGCCCCAGGTGGCGTTGCCGTCCGCATCGGAGCACCAGTACCAACAGGAGCCGTTGCCCTCGGGCCAGCCGGCGGGGTTGTCCTCCCACGCCTCGCGGCGGCCGTAGGGCGTCATGTCGAGCAGGCCGAAGGACCCGCCCGCCGGTTCGTTGCCGCGGGCGGTCGTGGCGTAGGTGAGGAAGACGCGGTCCCCGTCACGCAGGTAGCAGGTGATCGAACCCATGCTGTCGCCGATCGGGGCGGGCAGATCGCGCACGGAGAACCAGGGCTGCGCGTAGCCCATGAACTCCACGAAGGGCGCGACCTCGTCCCAGCGGCCCTCGGTGAGGACGGCGTAGGAGATGCCGCGGGCGTGCAGGTAGACGGGATCGCGCTGCTGCCAGGCGTTGGCGGTGCAGCCCCCGCACTGTCCGTTGTGCGGAGCGCCGTCGTGCCACATGTGCTTGTAGACGACGAGTTCCTCGCGGCCCTCGAACAGATCGAGAAACGGGACGGGGCCCTCGGATCCGATGACCTCGGTGGTGCCGTCGAACTCCACCATCGGCAGCCGCCGACGTTCCGCGGCGAGCGCGTCGCCCATGCGGGTGTGGGCCTTCTCGTGGACCAGCAACTCGTCCCGCGCGGCCTGCCAGGTGGCCCGGTCGACGACGGGCGGGCGACCGGGGAGCGAGTTGGCCGGCATGAATTCCTCCGTGGTCTCGGACGCGTGCGACGTTGCCAGTACAGACCCACTGCCGCGCCGGAACTCATCGGTGCTCATCAGCTCGCTGCGCGCGAGCCGAGCGAGGCGACGTAAACGATCCACGTTGCAACGCGTGTGACTCGCTGGCCGCCTCAACCGTCCCACCAGTTGCAACGCGGATCGAATGCGCCGCCTCCGGTGGGATGCAGCCATGGACGCACGGATCCGGGGATGACGGTGCGTCAGTCCGTGATGCGCGGGAGGCGAACCGTTGGGGTCACCTCCAGACCGACAAAATGGGCGGGGCCCGGGAATTGAGCGGGCCACGGCGTGCGTTGCGCGTACTTCAGACAGGACGAGGATCGAGGGAGAGTCCGAATGGCCACGGTCGAGTTGACCAAGGAGAACTTCGACGAGGTTCTCGGGCAGGGCGGTCTCGTCCTGGTCGACTTCTGGGCGTCCTGGTGCGGCCCGTGCCGCCAGTTCGCGCCGGTCTACGAGGAGGCCTCCGAGAAGCACCCGGATGTGGTGTTCGGCTCGATCGACACGGAGGCGCAGCCCGAGCTCAGCGGAGCGTTCAACGTCTCCTCCATCCCGACTCTCATGATCGTCCGCGATCGGGTGGTCCTCTTTCAGCAGCCGGGGGCGCTGCCCGCCTCGGCGCTCGAGGATCTGATCCGCCAGGCGCAGGCCGTCGACATGGCCGAGGTGCTCCGCGAGGCAGGGGTTCCGGGCGAGGCTCCGTAGGCCTCCGGCTCAGCACATCCGACGCTTCGCCCCGTAGTCGCGGTAGGCCACCGACTTGGCCTCGCCTGCCACGACGTTGGCGACCCGGTGGCGGATCGCCCGGACGTTCGGGTGGATCGAGGAGCCGACGATGTCCAGGATCGTGACGCGCTGGATCGGGGCCTTGCGGGCCTTGGCCCTGGCCAGGCTGATGAAGTCCGCGAGCTCGGCCCGGCTCACGTCGGTGATCAGGATCTGCTTGGCCGCCGAGGTGTAGCGGCGCACGGTCCGTGCCGCCTTGTTCGGTTCGGTCTGGCGCGCCATCGCGGTGAGCAGGCAACGCTGGCGCGCCTGACGCTCGCCGTCCTGGGAGTTGAACCGCGAGCGGGCGTACCAGAACGCCTTGTACCCGCCGAGGTGCTGCTTGCCCAGCTTGATGTGCCCGTGCGGCCGGGAGGTCACTCGGCCGTTGCCGTCATGCGAGCCGCCGATCGGGATCGGTCGACCGTCGCCGGAGCGAACGTCGAGGGTGACCCCACCGAGGGCGTCGACGAGGCGACGGAAGCCACCCATCTTGACCACGACGAAGTGGTGGATCTTCAGCTTCGTCAGATACCCGGCGGTGTCGGCCATCGCCGCGCCCGCCGCCCGCTTGGCCGGAACTCCCGGCCACAGCTTCGGGTTGGCCTCGACCGCGGTGTACAGCCCGAACCAGAAGTCCTTGAACCCGTACGGGTACGCGCGGGCCAGGCGGGTGCCCGGGCGCAGCGGGACGTTCTGCAGGTTGCGGGGCAGGCTGATCAACGCGGTGCGGCCGGTGACCGTGTTGATGCTGGCGATGACGATGACGTCCGCGCGAGTGCCTCGTCGGTTGGAGCCGGCGTCGCCGCCCAGCAGCAGGATGTTGACGCGCTTCTTCCCGGCGAACGGTTTCCTGCCCTTGGCGGGCGGGTCGGTCGCGAAGACCTCGAGTGCCTCTGCGGCGGCGTGCGCCTGATGCGCCGCCGCGGTGACCGGGGTCAACACCCCGACGCACATTCCGAGTACCAGGAGCTGGGACCCCCACCGCCGAGCGGGCGACTGGCCGGCGGGCGTGGCCGCGCGGTAGGCCGAGCAGATCACGGCGCACCACAACAGGCCCGCGATGAGCAACGCGGCGGCGACAGCGGGTAGCAGCTCCGGTCGGGCCACGAGCCCTTCCACCCGGACCGTGCGGGCCGCGAAGGCGCAGGCGGCCACCGTCGCGGTGGTGGTTGCGACCAGCGCGACGCCGGCACGCACCCGACCGGCGAGCAGATGCCCGAGCCCGGGGATCACGGACGCGAGCACCACCGCACCCACCGGCACCCTGCGCCGAGGCCGATCCGATTCCGCGTCCATCGTCCTCCCCCCGAGGCAGCCGACACGACGATTGTCCCGCTGCTACCGCTCTGTCGGCATGGTTACGCCGCCCGGATGAATGCCTCGAAAACACAGAACGCCTCCTGCCACATCAGCAGGAGGCGTCTTACTTGTCCAGACGGTCAGTTCGCCCGGCGGCCGGTGGGCCCACGAGAAACGCCCCCGGCCGCGTGGCCGGAGGCGCTCTGTTCAGAAGGGTGGAGCTGAGGGGATTCGAACCCCTGACCCCTTCCATGCCATGGAAGTGCGCTACCAACTGCGCTACAGCCCCTTTTCCGACGCGGGCCTAAGGCCCGCTGTCAGGGGATGGAGGTTAGCAGGACACCAGGCCCGGTCGCGAAACGGTTGCGCCGCTCACTCCGCGCCTTCCTCGGCGTACCACTCGACCGAGGAGGAGTGGGGGTCAGGATGCTGGAACTCCGGGCTGACGACCTTGGGTTCCTCCGCGCGAGTGTCGGGGCGAGGACCGTCGGGGTCCCCGCCCTTCCGCACGTCGGCGTGGGGGTCGGTGTCGTGCTCGGTCGTCGGATCGGCGTTGACGCCCTCCGGCTCGACCAGGTCGCCGCGGCGGTGCTTGCCCGCCACGATCAGCTTGCGTGTGCGGGAGTGCCGGCCGAGCGGGCCGAGGGGATGTCCTTGCCGGCGTTGTACGTGTCGGCGTGGGTCCAGTCGTCGCTGGCGTGCGGCATCTTCCAGGCCTTCCACGCGGCGACGCCGGCGCCGACGGCAGCACCCATGAGCAGGGTGGTACGCACCTTGTGAGTCTTCTTCTTCTGCGGGTAGGCGGCGACGGCGGCACCGGCCAACGCGGCGGCGGCGGCCTTGCCGCGGTGTGCGGCCTCGATCGCGACGGGCTCGGCGGCGACGCGGGCGGCGCGCCAGCCCTCGACGACGCGCGGGAGCACCTCGTCGTTGACGACGTCACGGGCCTTCACGCCCGCGTGCGCCAGGTGCGGCGCGAGGGCTGCACCCGCGCTGGCGAGTTGCGGCTTGATCGCGGCCGCGGCCGGGGCGAGGCGGTCGCGGGCGTCGGAAGCGGCATCGAGAACTGCGGCGTTGCGACCCATGAGTCGTCGTCTCCTCTTCATCCGCGAGCTGATCGCGGCAAGTCCGTTCGCGTCCCGAGCGGCAGCCCGGAACGACCTTGCTTCAGACACTTCCCCCGCGGTGGGGGGTCCATGCCCCGACCTGAATCACAGGCGCGTCGTGAAAGGATGCCGAGGCTGTGATCAGTGAGCGTGAGCAGCGCAGAGGTGCAGTCCGGACTGAGGGGTGTAAGTGGCCGAGGAGCTCTTCGCGATCATCCGCACGAACCTGGGTGAGATCACCGTGCGGCTCTTCCCGGACCACGCGCCTCAGACGGTGAAGAACTTCATCGGGCTGTCCGTGGGCGGTCGCGAGTGGACGGATCCGCGCACCGGGTTGAAGAGCACCGAGGCCCTGTACTCCGGCACGGTCTTCCACCGCGTGATCTCCGGGTTCATGATCCAGGGCGGGGACCCGCTGGGGAACGGCACCGGCGGCCCGGGCTACACGTTCAAGGACGAGTTCCACTCCGAGCTGGTCTTCGACCGCCCCTATCTGCTCGCCATGGCCAACGCGGGCCCCGGGACCAACGGCTCCCAGTTCTTCATCACCATGGAGAAGACCCCGTGGCTGACCATGAAGCACACGATCTTCGGTGAGGTCGAGGACACGGCCAGCCAGGATGTCGTCGAGCGGATCGGCTCCGTGCGGACCGGGGCGCGGGACCGTCCGGCGCAGGACGTCGTCATCGAAGTGATCAACATTGACCGTCGGCAGGTCTGAGCCCGACGATGTCCGACGCCGCGCCCGTCCCGCCCGGGGGTGCCCCGCCCACCTGTTACCGGCACCCGGACCGGGAGACCTACGTCCGGTGCGGTCGCTGCGAGCGCTATATCTGCCCGGACGACATGATCTCGGCGTCCGTCGGCTTCCAGTGCCCGGAGTGCGTCAAGGAGGGCAACAAGAACATCCGCGTCCCCCGCACGGTCCTGGGCGGGACGGTCCGGTCCAACACCGGCCTGATCACCATGATCATTCTGGGGATCAACGTCGCGCTGTTCCTCGCGGTGCAGGGCTCCGACGAGCTCCTGGAGCGGCTGCTGCTCACCCCGTACTCCGCGCAGGGCCAGGGTGTGGCCGAGGGCGGCTACTACCGCCTGTTCACGGCGGCCTTCCTGCACCAGCAGACCTTCCACATCGCCCTGAACATGCTGTTTCTCTACCTGTTCGGACGCCCGTTGGAAGCGGCGCTGGGCCGGTCGCGGTTCCTGGCGACGTACCTGATCTGTGCGCTCGGCGGCTCGACCGCGTCCTACCTGTTCAACTCCCCGCTGACGGCCTCGTTGGGCGCGTCGGGCGCCGTCTTCGGTGTCATCGGCGCGCTGCTGGTGGTCGAGCGGCGCTTCGACTCCGACTTCGGCGGGGTCCTGATCTCGCTGTCGATCCTGGTCCTGCCGGGCATGTTGATCTCGAACATCGACTGGCGCGGCCACATCGGGGGGCTGCTCACCGGCCTGGCCCTGGGCGCGGTCTACGTCTACGCCCCACGGCACCACCGCCTGGTGTGGCACGTGAGCGCATGCGTCGTCGTCGCGCTGGCCTTGTCGGCGATGGTCGCGGTGCGCACGGACCGCATCAAGAACGAGCAGTTGTTCTTCGGGATGGGCCCGAGCGCGACCGGAGTTGTCCACACTGGGGACAACTCATGTGGAGAACTACACGGTTGTTATTCGGCTCGGGAGAGGGTCACTGCCACTTCGTCGCAGCGATGAACCCGCCGGTGATGAAGCCGAAGCCGATCAGCAGGTTGTAGTTGCCGGCGGCCGGGATCGGATAGTCGGCGCTGGACACGTAGTACATGACGATCCAGACCAGACCGATGCCGAACAGGCCCAGCATGATGGGCAGCACGAGCTCCTGGCCGCGGCCCGCAGCCTTCTTCTTTTCCTTGGCCATCTTGGACAGCTCGGCATCGATGCTGCCCGGCTTGTCCTTCTTGCGGATACGCGACTTCGGCATGACCCCTCCGTATTTCCCTGTCGGCTAGCGTAGCGGCATGATCGCGCCGCCTCCGGCTTCCGACGCGACCCCGAAGGCTCCGTCATCAGGGGGAACGTCGCGTTGGCGCCTCGGGGTTCCGCTGGTGCTCGCCATGGCCGGACTTCTGTTCGCCGTCACCGCGAACACCGCCCGCGGGACCAACCTCCGATCGGCGGAGAACACCCGCCTGATCGACCTGATCCGCCAGGCCGAGCAGCGCAACGAACGCATCGGCGGCACCGGGGACCGGCTCCGGGCCGAGGTCGACCGGCTCTCGGCCGCTGCCGGGGACGCCACCGCCAAGCAGGTGCGTGCCGAGGCCGACCGCATCGCCGGGAACGCGGGGTTGACCGCGGCGACCGGGCAGGGAATGCGGATCACGCTCGACGACGCTCCGCCCGGGGCGATCGAGCGCAGTTATCCCGGGCTGCCGCAGCCCACCCCGGACGATTTGGTCGTGCATCAGCAGGACCTGCAGGCCGTGGTGAACGCCATGTGGGCGGGCGGGGCCACCGCGGTGCAGCTCATGGACCAACGGATCATCTCGACCAGCGCGGTGCGATGTGTGGGAAATGTGCTCCTACTGCAGGACAGGGTGTACTCCCCGCCATATGCGGTCACCGCGATCGGCGACGTATCACGATTGACTGCCGCTTTGAAGGCGTCTTCGGCGATTTCCAACTACCAGGACTACGTCGCGGCCTATGGTCTTGGTTATCAGGTGTCAAGGGGCGCTCGGCTGACCGTGCCGGCGTACTCGGGGACACTCGACCTGCAGCACGCGGTCGAGAACCTCGAGGTGCCGAGTCCGTCGCCGTCGGGGCGTCCGGGGTGACCGCGATGCGGTCTGGGGGACGAATGCCGTACGTCAGGTCGGCCTGTCCGTGGGGGAACGGGTCATGACCACGATCATCACGCGCTCTGCGCCGCCGCCCCGTCCGGGCCGCGGGCGCAACCTCGGGCGTACCGCCGTCCACTGGCTCGGCGAGCTCATGATCACCCTCGGGTTGATCATGCTGCTGCTCGTCGTATACCAGCTGTACTGGACCAACCTCGAGGCCGACCGCAAGGCGGAGGGCCTCCGCGGCGACCTGCGTGAGCAGTGGAGCGCCCCCGCGGCCGTCGCGGAGAACAAGCCGCTGCCCGGCAAGGCCCTCGGGATCATGTACATCGAGCGGCTGGGCAAGAAGTGGCAGAAGCCGATCGTTGAGGGCGTCGAGCTGGACGACCTGGCCAAGGGCGTCGGGCACTTCCCGAAGTCCGTGCTGCCGGGCAAGGTCGGCAACTTCTCCGTCGCCGCGCACCGCGCGACCCACGGTGAGCCCTTCGCGTACCTGAACGAGATCCAGCCCGGCGACAAGGTCATCGTCGAGACCCGCGACAAGTACTACGTCTACAAGGTCAACGAGATGGACGGCGCGGGCGGCAAGGCCTGGAAGCTCGTCAACCCGGACAACGGCAGCGTCGTGCTCCCCGTGCCCGAGCAGCCGGGCGTCACCCCCACCGAGAAGCTGATCACCCTGGTCACCTGTCACCCGCGTTGGGGCAGCTCCAGCCGCCTCATCGTCTACGGGGAGCTCACCAAGGAGATCAAGAAGACCGGTGACGGAAAGATGCCCGCCGAACTCGACTACATGAAGGCCTGAGCGCGATGTACTCCTGGATCTGGCGCATTCTGCCCGGCCCCTTCCTCGTGAAGACGCTGCTGAGCCTCATGCTCGCCGTGGCCGTCGTCTACGGCCTGTTC
The DNA here is from genome assembly GCA_963703165.1 of uncultured Actinomycetota bacterium. GTDB lineage: Bacteria > Actinomycetota > Actinomycetes > Sporichthyales > Sporichthyaceae > JBQTKD01. Next base: position 2,445,440 of record OY969798.1, on the reverse strand, counting down.
GAGTACTTCTTCCCGTGGCTCGACCCGCGTCTGCCGTTCAACCAGGTCGGCGAGGTCGGCGGCGAGACGCCGTAGCGGGTGGTCGCCGCGCTCAGTACTGACCGGAGCGCATGACAAACCGGGACATTTCGGGCGCGGATTCGCCCGTGCAGTCAGTACTGAGCAACGAGCTTAGGATTCGGTCGTGACACGGATCCTGGTCGTCGACAACTACGACAGCTTCGTCTTCAACCTGGTGCAGTACCTGCAGCAGCTGGGGGCGGACTGCGACGTGCGGCGCAACGACGCCGTGCCGGTCGACGCCGCCGACGACTTCGACGGGGTGCTGCTCTCGCCCGGACCGGGGACGCCGGAATCGGCCGGGGTCTGCATCGAGATGGTCGGGCACGCCGCGGCCGTCGGGGTGCCGCTGTTCGGGGTGTGCCTCGGGCTGCAGTCGATCGGGGTCGCCTACGGCGCCCGGGTCGGGCGGGCCCCGGAGCTGCTGCACGGCAAGACGAGCCTCGTCGAGCACGACGGCGCCGGGGTGCTGGCCGGCCTGCCGAAGCCGTTCACTGCGACCCGATACCACTCGCTGGCCATCGACCCGGAAACGGTGCCCGCGGACCTCGAGGTCACCGCCCGCACCGCGTCGGGCGTCATCATGGCCGCGCGGCACCGCACGCAGAACGTCGAGGGTGTGCAGTTCCACCCCGAGTCCGTGCTCACCGAGGGTGGGCACCGCATGCTCGCCAACTGGCTGGTGCGCTGCGGGCACACCGACGCCGTCGAGCGTTCACACGGCCTCGCGCCGGTCGTCGGTCAGGCCGCCGCGACCGCCTGAGGCCTCAGTCGTTCGGACGTCCCGCGAGGCCCAGCGGCCAACCCGCCGGGACCTCCATGCCGTCCTCGATCGGGAACAGCGGCGGGTCGGGCTCGGGTGACAGGGTCGGTTCCGGCTCGAGCGTGGGCTCGGGTTCCGGCGTCGGCTCCGGCTCGACCTCCGGTGCGGCGGCGATGACGATCGTGACGATCGAGTTCCGCGGCAGCTTCGTGCCGGCCTGCGGGATCTGCTTGAGCACCGACCCGGCGGGGACGTCGTCGGAGACTTCCTGCGCCGGCTCCGGCACCTTGAACCCGGCCTGGATCAGGGTCGAGTACGCCGTGGCGTAGGTCAGGCCGACGACGTTCGGCACCTCGATCAACGGGACGCCGTTGGAGACCCGCAGGTTGACCCGGGACTCCGGGGCAAGGCGGGACCCGGCCTTCGGGCTGCTGACGAGTACCTCGCCGTCGGGGCGGTCGGAGTTCGCCATGGTGATCTTGCCGGCCACCAGGCGCGCTTCCGTGATCGCCTTCTTTGCCGCGGCCAGTGAAAGCCCGACCAGTTCGGGGACGACGGAGCGCACCTCGCCCTGCGAGACGACTACCGTGACCCTGGTGCCGCTGCTGACGGTGCTGCGCGCGGCGGGGTCCTGCGAGATGACGCGACCCTCGGAGACCGTCGGGGAGTTCTGGAAACTGATCACCGCTTCGAGGTCGCGCGCCTTCAGCGTCGCCTCGGCCTGCTTCTGGGTGACGCCCTCCAGGTTCGGCACCTCGACCTTGTCGGCCTTGGTACCGAAGATGCTCCGACCGATGAACAGGCCGAGACCGGCGACCGCGATGGCGGCGATCAGCAGCGCCACCAGGCCGATCACGCGCTTCTTGCGGCCGGGTTCCTGGACCGCCGGCATTGCCGTGGTCGGTGCCCCGCCCGCACCGGGGCGGCGCGTCTCGGGCGGGCCCTCCAGCATCACGGCGGGGGCGTTGACCGGCTGGCCGTCCAAGGCCCGCTCGATGTCGTCGCGCATCTCCGCGGCGGACTGGTACCGGTTGTCGACGTTCTTCGCGAGGGACTTCAGCACGATGGCGTCCATCGCCGGGGTCACCGCGGAGTCCACCTGCGACGGGGGCTTCGGGTTCTCCCGCACGTGCTGGTACGCGACGGCCACAGGGGAGTCGCCGGTGAACGGGGGCTCGCCGGTGAGCAGTTCGTAGAGCAGGCACCCGGTGGAGTACAGGTCCGAGCGGGCGTCGACCTTCTCGCCCTTGGCCTGCTCCGGCGACAGGTACTGGGCGGTGCCGATCACGGCCTGGGTCGAGGTCATCGACGAAGAGGCGTCGGCGACCGCGCGAGCGATGCCGAAGTCCATGACCTTGACGGTGCCGGAGCGGGTCAGCATGACGTTGCCGGGCTTGATGTCGCGGTGCACGATCCCGTTGTGGTGGCTGTAGTCCAGCGCCGCCAACGTCCCCGCGGTGATCTCCAGCGCGCGCTCGGGCAGCAGCTTGCGTCCGGAGTTCAGCAGCTCGCGCAACGTCTGGCCGTCGACGTACTCCATGACGATGTAGGGCACCGGGACGCCGTCGACGACGTCCTCGCCGGTGTCGTAGACCGACACGATCGCGGGGTGGTTCAGCGACGCCGCGGACTGCGCCTCACGGCGGAAGCGTGCCTGGAAGGTCGAATCGGTCACGAGGTCCGAACGCAACGTCTTGACCGCGACCGTCCGACCGAGACGCACGTCCCGACCCAGACGCACCTCGGCCATGCCACCACGACCGAGCACCTCGCTCAGTTCGTACCGACTGCCCAGCAGGCGACCCTCGCTCAACGCCCGTCCTTCCCGCTCGGCTCAGCCGCCGCCTTCGCCAGTACGCCACCCGCGGGCGCCACAACGCTCACCGTGACCTGGTCACCGACGGGGACGTCTCCCCGCGGTGACACGTCGGTCACCGTACCGGGCGCGCCCCCACTGCTGACCTGCCGTTGTCTCACCCGTAACCCGCGATCTTCCAGTCCACGCCGGACCTGCTCCCACGCCTTGCCGATCCAGTCCGCGTTGGCGATCGCGACGCTGCCGCGACCGGCCGACACGACGATGGACACCGGGGTCTTGGTCTGCGCCTTGGTGCCGGCCCGCGGCGTCTGGGTGAGCACCACGCCGGCGGGGACCTCGTCGTCGACCTCACGGATGACGGTCACCCCGAAGCCGCCTGCCTTGATGGTGCGGGTCGCCTGGTGCTCCTGGACCCCGGCGACGGCCGGGACGACCGCCAGCGAAGGGTCGTCGGACTCGATCAGCCACAGCGCACCGATGGCGACGACCAGGGCGAGCACACCCGCGCCGATCGCCAGCGGGCGGCGGGGAAGGCCCCCGGTCAGCTCGCGTCGCGTCGGCGGTGCGGCACGGTGGCCGCGCCGGGTCGGGGGCTCGGTGGTCGCGGCCCGGTGGCGACCGGCCGGGCGCAGCGGCTCGTCGAACGTGGACGACGACAGATCCGGGTCGGTTGCGTCGGGATCACTTTCGACAGCGGGCAGCGTGATCGCCCGCGGGTCCCGCGGCGGCTGAGCGACGGAGCGTCGATGCCCGCTCCCGCCGCGGCCGCCGCGCAACGACCGCGAGGCGACGCGGCGCAGCACGATGGGGTCGGCCTGGTCGCCGATCGCCTCGGCGACGGTCTCGGGGGTGGGCGGCCCGGCCGCGAGTTCGATGCGCAGCGCGAGCAGGCGGTGCGCGAAGGCCTCCGCACTCGGCGGGCGGGCCATGGGGTCCTTGGCCAGCACGCAGGTGAGCACCTCGGCCACCGCCGGGTGCAGGCCGGGGATCTCCGGCGGCGTCGAGTGCAGGTGCTCCATCGCGACGGCGAGCGGGTTGTCGCCGAGGAAGGGACGCCGACCCGCCAGGCACTCGTAGAGAACGACGCCCAACGCGTAGGTGTCCGATGCCGCCGACGCGACGCCACGACCGTTGACCAGTTCCGGGGCGAGGTAGTGCGCGGTCCCCATCACGGTGCCGGTGCGGGTCAACGGGACGGTGTCCCCGGCTCGGGCGATCCCGAAGTCGGTGATCTTGACCGTCCAGTTCGGGGTGACGAGCAGGTTCGCGGGCTTCACATCGCGGTGCACGACGCCGCCGAGGTGCGCGGCGTGCAGCGCCCGACCGGTCTGGGCACACAGATCGAGCGCCCTGTCGATATCCAGGGCCCCGTCGCGATCGATGATCTGCGAGAGCGGTTGACCGGGGACCAATTCCATGACGATGAACGGGACGACGGTGCGCGCGAGGGACGCCTGCCCGAAGTCGTAGACCCCGGCGATGCCGGTGTGCACGAGCGCCGCGGTGTTGCGGGCCTCGTTGCGGAAGCGCTGCAGGAAGAGCTGCTCGTCGGCGTATTCCGGGCGCAGCACCTTCACCGCCACCGGGCGGGAGAGCACCTCGTCGAAGGCCCGCCACACCTCACCCATGCCGCCGCGGGCGATGCGTTCGACCAGCCGGTACCGCCCACCGAGCGCAGGCAGCGCTCCGTCGGTCGGTTGCGTGGTCATGTGCTGCGCTCCAGGTCGGACAAAGCCAACTTCCAGGATGGCCCGCGCACGCCGCCACCGGGCCCCATTCGCCCGAACGCGTCGCTCGCGCCTCTCATCGGTCGAGCACCGCCCGCATGACGGCTCTCGCGATCGGGGCGGCGAGCAGGTTGCCGCCCACCTCGATCTGACGCTCCGAGCCGCCGTTCTCCAGGACGACGGCGACCGCGACGGTCGGGTTCAGGGCGGGGGCGAAGGAGATGAACCAGGCGTGCGGGTTGCGACCCTCGCCGACCTGTGCGGTGCCGGTCTTGCCGGCCACCTCCACGCCCGGGATCCGGGCGTTGGACGCGGTGCCGTTCTCCACGACCGACACCATCATTCGGGTCAGCGCCGCGGCGACCTCGGGGCTGACGGCGTTCCCGCGGTCCTGCGGGTCGGTGCGCGACAGCACGTCGAGGTCGCGGGCCCGGGTCTCCTCCACGAGATAGGGGGTCATGACCTTGCCCGCGTTGGCGATGGCGGCGACGATCATCGCCATTTGCAGCGGGGTCGTGCGTACGTCGAACTGGCCGATCGCGGACTGCGCGGTCTGCGGGGCGTTGATGTTCTCGGGGAAGACGCTGCGGGCCACCGGCATCGGGATGTTCAACGACTGACCGAAGCCGAACAGGTCGGCCTGGCGGGCGAGCGCCTCGGCGCCGAGGTCCATGCCGATTGCGCCGAATGTCGTGTTGCAGGACCGCTCGAGCGCACGCAGGATCGTCGTCTCGTTCGAGCCCGGGGTGCAGGTGCCGTTGAAGTAGTTGGGCAGGTCGGTACTCGTCAGCGGCAGGTCCAGTTTCGCCGGCCCCGGCACGGGACCCTCCGGGGTGTACCTGCCCGACATCAACGCGGCCGCCGCGGTCACCACCTTGAACGTCGACCCGGGCGGGTACGTCTCGCTCAGCGCCCGGTTCAGCAGCGGCTTCTGCTGGTCCTTCGTCAGCGAGTCCCACGCTGACGTGACCTTCTTGCCCTGGTGGTCGGACAGCTTGTTCGGGTCGTAGGACGGGCTGGAGACCATGGCCAGGATCCGCCCGGTCGACGGCTCCAGGGCGACCACGGCGCCGCGGCGCCCGTCGAGCCCGCGGTAGGCGGCCTCCTGGGCCTCGGGGTTCAACGTCAGCTTGACGTCGCCGCCCTTGGTGCCTTCCTGGGTCAGCAGTTCGACGATGCGCTTGACGAACAGACGGTCGTCGGTGCCGGCCAGGATGCTGTTCTCGTACCGCTCGACGCCGGTGGAGCTGTAGATATGCGAGTAGTACCCGGTCGCGAACGCGTACAGCTCAGGTTTGAGGTACTGCCGCAGGTACTTCAGCGGCCCGTCGGTGGACTCGGATCGCGCGATCACGTCGTTGGCGACGAGGATCGCGCCGCGCTCCTTGTCGTACTCCTCGAGGAGCACGCGGCTGTTGCGCGGGTCGTTGCGGTAGTCGTCGGCCTTGATCACCTGGATGAAGTTCAGGTTCAGCAGCAGGACGACCATCAGGAGTCCGCAGGCCGCCGCCACTCGTCGCAAGGGTCGGTTCATGGGCGCAGCACCATCGTCTCTGCATCGGTCGTCGGGGCGATCACCGGCGCCGGACGGCGGGCGGTGTCACTGATGCGCAGCACGAGGGCGACCAGGGCCCAGTTCGCGATCAGCGACGAACCTCCGTAGGACATGAACGGGGTGGTCAGGCCGGTCAGCGGGATCAGGCGGGTCACGCCTCCGACGACGACGAAGACCTGCAGCGTGAGGATCACCGCGAGCCCGGCGGCCAGCAGCTTGCCGAAGGAGTCCCGGGCGGCCAGGGCGGCCCGCAGCGCGCGGTGCACGATCACGCCGTAGAGCAGGATGATCGCCATCACGCCGGTCAGGCCGAGTTCCTCGCCCGCCGTGGACAGGATGAAGTCGGTCTTGGGATACGGCACGATGTCCGGCCGGCCCTGGCCCAGGCCGGTCCCGAGCATCCCGCCGGTGGCGAAGCCGAACAGCGACTGCACCAGTTGGTAGGAAGAGTCGGTCGCGTTCTCGGGGGCGAAGGCGTGCAGCCAGATGTCGACGCGGTCCTGCACGTGGCTGAAGGCCTTGTAGGCGAAGAACGCGCCCGAACTGAACAGCACCACCCCGAACAGCAGCCACGACGTCCGCTCGGTGGCGATGTAGAGCAGCACCACGAAGACGCCGAAGAACAGCAGCGAGGATCCGAGGTCCCGTTCGCCGACGAGGATCAGCAGGCTCGCCAGCCACGCCACGAGGATCGGGCCGAGGTCCCGTCCGCGGGGCAGGTCGATGCCCGCGACGCGGCGCCCGGCCAGCGCGAGCGCGTCCCGTTTGACCACGAGGTAGCCCGCGAAGAACACGATCAGCAGCAGCTTCGCGAACTCGCCGGGCTGGATGGACAGGTCCGTCGCGCCCAACGAGATCCGGACCCAGATCTTGGCGCCGTTGACCTCGGAGTACCTCGCGGGCAGCAGCGCCGGGATCGCCAGCAGCACCAGGCCGAGGGCGCCCGCGGTGTAGGTGTAGCGCTGCAGGGTGCGGTGATCGCGCAGGGCGATCAGCACCGCCACGAACAGCATGATCCCGATCGCGGTCCAGATCAGTTGGATACCGGAGTCCCCGCGCGGGGCGAGCGGACCGAAGCTGCGGGTCCGACCCTCGTCGTCGAAGTCCAGGCGGTAGATCAACGCCAGGCCCAGGCCGTTGAGCAGGACAACGCAGGGCAGCAGGACCGGGTCGGCGTAGCGGGCGAACTGACGCAGCGCCAGATGCGGGATCAACGCGAACGCCGCCAGAGTGGCCGCGTAGCCGGCCAGGCCCGGCGGCCATTCGTCGGAGACTCCGTACCCGGCGTTGGCGTAGGCGGCCACCGAGATGACCCACGCGAAGAACAGCAGCATCAGCTCGGTACCCCGTCGGGTCGACGGGATCGCGGCTGCCAGGAGGTCGCTCACGGAAGAATCCCGGCCGGCGGGGCGGTCGTGCACCCGCTCGTGCTGCTCGGCGTGGTGGGCGTCGGGGCGGGCTCGAGGACGACGGCCGACTCGGTCGGGGTCGGGGACTGCGTCGGGTCGGACGAGGCGCTGGGCTTGCCGGTCGCGACGCCGGCGATCTTGCCGGAGGGCGTCGCCGAGATCGAGGCGGTGGGCTTCGGCGTGGGCGCGACCGGGGGCGGTTCAGCCGCGGCCAGACGTTCGGCGCGGCACACGGCGGCGGCCTGACGCAGCCGTTCCACGACCTGGCGGGCCTCCTCGACGTTGTCGGCGAAGATCGAGTCGCCGACCTTCTCCTGGTCCAGCTCGGGCAGGTCGCCGACATTGATGCCGGCCTCCTCGAAGCGCTTGGACAGCGACTTGCCGAGCACGTTCTGATGCAGGCCCTTGTAGATGGCCACCTGCCCGCTGTGCGCCCCGACGTAGTACTGCCGCTGCGACCACGCGTACGCGGTCCACCCGGAGGCGATGACACCGATAGCGACGCCGGTGATCAGCAGTCGCATCCACCATTTGCCCAGGCGGCCGCCGCGGCTGGTGACCCCGGCGCCCGCGAGCATGTCGGGCAGGCCGGACAGATCGATCTCGGAGGTCGAGGAGTTGTCGGGCTGGCGGTGCTTACCGGCCGCGGCCCCGACGACCTGCGGGTGCTGCGAGGGAGTCTCGGCGACCTCGACGACGTCGGCGACGATGCAGGTGATGTTGTCCGGCCCACCGCCGCGCAGCGCCAGTTGGATGAGGGTGTCCGCGGCCTCGTCCAGGTCGGTCCCGCTCAGCGTGAGCGCGAGGTCGGCGTCGGAGACGACCCCGGACAGTCCGTCGGAGCAGACCAGGAGCCGGTCGCCCAGCTGAGCCTCGCGCACAGACAGGTCCGGCTCGGGGGAGTTACGTCCGTCCAGGCAACGCAGCAGCAGGGAGCGCTGCGGGTGGACCGCGGCCTCGACGGCGGTGATGCGGCCCTCGTCCTGCAGTTGCTGCACGAACGTGTGGTCGTGCGTGATCTGGGTCAGGACGCCCGCACGCAGCAGATAGGCGCGGGAGTCACCGATGTGCACCAGACCGATGCGCTTGCCCGACCACAGCAGTGCGGTCAGCGTGGTGCCCATGCCGTCGAGCTGGGGGTGCTTCTCGACCAGATCGCTGATCGCCTCGTTGGCCTGGTGGACCGCGGCGGCCAGCGCGCCGAGCAGTTCGGTCGCCGGGACGTCGTCCTCGAGCGAGGCCATCGTCGACAACGCGACGGAGCTCGCTACCTCACCCGCGGCGTGCCCGCCCATGCCGTCGGCGACCGCGAGCAGCGAGGGGCCGGCGTACCCGGAGTCCTCGTTGCCCTCCCGGATCAGGCCGACGTCGGACCGGGCGACGAACTTCAGCGCTAATGCCATTCGATCGCCTCGTTCCTCGGCGATCGAATGGCATGGGATGCGCTCTGCTGCCCCTCGCTGCGCTCGCTCATCACTATTTCCGCAGCTCGAAGGCGGTCTTGCCGATGCGGATGGGCACCCCGAGCGGGACCGGCGTCGGGCCCTGCACCTTGTCGCGGTCCAGGTAGGTGCCGTTGGTGGACCCGAGGTCCTCGACCAACCACTGGCCGTCGCTGGGGAAGATCCGCGCGTGCTTGTTCGAGGCGTAGTCGTCGTCCAGGACGAGCGTGGAACCAGGGTCGCGGCCCAGCGTCACCGGGATGCCGTCGGCGAGGCTGACCGCGGTGCCGGACAGGGCGCCGGCGGTGACGACCAGACGGGTCGGGGTGCCGCGGCGGTTGCGCGGGGGCTTGATCGGCTTCGGGGGCTTGGCCGCGGGGATCGGCACCGGACGGGCGGCCGGCGGACGGGTCCCGAACAGGTCCGAGCGCATCACGGAGATCGTCGTCAGCACGAAGAGCCACAGCACGGCAAGGAAACCCAGCCGGATGACGGTGATGGTCAGTTCGGACACGGTCCGGACCTCGCCTACTCGTCCGACAGCGTCTGGCCGGCTTCGGCCCTCGCCGGCTGGCGGAAGGTCAGGTCGGTCTCGCCGATGCTGATCACGGCGCCGTCGTGCAGCTCGACCTCACCGATCTGGGCCCCGTCCATGAGGGTCCCGTTGGTGGAGTTCAGGTCGACGAGCATCACGGGATCACCCATCCGGATCTCCGCGTGCCGGCGCGAGACCCCGGCGTCGTCGATGCGCAGATCGACCTGGGTCCCGCGGCCCAGCACGGTGACCGGGCGGTTGAGCGGGTGCCGGTCGCCGTTGACCTCGAGGAAGGGCACCGGGGTGGCCTTGGGCGGGGCCAGGACGGTCGTCTCCGCGGGGACGTCGACGGCCGGCTCGGTCTCGGGCTGCACGTCCGTGGCGGGGGTCCCCGCGTGCCGACGCGGCGCGGACGCAGGAGGAGGCGTCGGGATGACGGGGGGCGGCGGGGCGGCGACCTTGGCGGCGCGCTTGGGCTGCGCCGGTGGCGGCTCGGGGGGGTTCACCGAGACGACGCTGGACACCACCGAGCTGCGGATCCGGTGGACCCCTATGTCGAGGTCGTCGGCCTCGGCGAAGGAGACGTCGACCTCACCACGCAGTTGGTAGTGCTGCTCCTCCGCGTGCTCGCGGACCACCGAGGCGAGCTCGTCGGACAGGGTGGCCGCGTACATGGCGAGGCGGTCGTGGTCGTGCGAGGAAAGCTCGACGACGAACCGGTTGGGGACAAGGATCACGCCCTTGCCCATCACCGCGGAGCGATCGTCCAGCTCGCGCTGCAGCGCGCTGGCGATCTCCACCGGTTGTACGTCGGCCTTGAACGCCTTCGCGAAGGCGCCGCTCACCAGACCTTCGAGCCGACGCTCGAAGCGCTGGAGAACTCCCACGTCCACCTCCTGGCTGCGGTCGCCCGGGGTTCGGATACGACTCCCTCGAGCGGGCCGCCTGCCGCGTGTCGGCGTGCTGCCCAGACGATGTTATCGGCGGCGGGCCCGCGGATCGGGATCTGCGGGGTTCCTGGACGCTAACGGTTTGGAGGCCGTCGAACGAGTGCGCGAGCGCCCCCCGCACGGTGTTAGCCTTCTCCCCGCATAAGCGAACACGCGCGAGTGGCGGAATGGCAGACGCGCTGGATTCAGGTTCCAGTGGCCGCAAGGTCGTGGGGGTTCAAGTCCCCCCTCGCGCACCCTCTCGAAAGCCCCTGACCTGCACTTTTGGGTCAGGGGCTTTCGAGCAACAATGGCCGGTCTCACGGCTGGGGGAATGATGCGAATCGCGGTGCTGCTCGCCCGGCACTCGGGTGGGGGCGCGAGCCCGATCTTCGCCGACATGCTGGAGGGGCTGCGCCGCCGCGGTCACGTTGCCTCCGCGATCTACCCGGACGACGCCTGCGTCGACCTTCGCGCACTCGAGCCCCGGCACGACCTCTATGTCCTGAAGTGTCGTTCGGAGATGGGGCTGACCTACGGTGCTGCCCTGCATGCTCAAGGCGCGCGCATCGTCAATCCGTACCCGGTCTCGGCGCTGTGTCGGGACAAGATCGCCACCACCCGGGTGCTCCAAGCCGCCGGTGTGCCCGTGCCGCAGACCTGGGCCACCGCCCGTCGAGCCACGTTGGCCGAGCACCTCGAGAACGGCCCGCTGATCGTCAAGCCGAACACCGGGTCGAAGGGCCGCGGCGTCGTGGTAGTCCGGAACCGCGCCGAGCTCTACGCCCTGTCCGACGACGACGGTCCGGTGGTCGTCCAGCGCTACCTCCCCCCCGACGGCCTCGATCGCAAGCTCTACTGCATCGGCGACGAGGTCTTCGGCGTGCTGCGGAGCTGGCCGGCGACGACTCCCGAGGAAAAGGTCGGACGTCCCTTCGAGCTCCCCGGCGAGCTGCGGGACATCGTGCTGGCGGCGGGCCAGGCGCTCGGCATCGACGTGTTCGGACTCGATGTCGTCGTCAGCGACGGGCGGCCCGCGGTGGTCGACCTGTCCGCCTTCCCCGGATTCAAGGGGGTTCCCGAAGCCGGGGAGCGCCTCGCTGAGCACGTCGCCGCGCTCGCCCTACCGGCGGCAACGCTAGGCCGGAGTTAGGCCCGGGTTAGGCCGAGGTTAAACCGGCAATTCGGGGCACTTAGAATCTGAACGTTCCAAGGCACGGGGGTAGCCGCTGGTTGAACGGACGGCGTATGACCAACTCGAGCCGTAATGTGACGACTCCTCACGTTCTGGTGGTCGTCGAGCCCCGCTACGCGGCCCAGTTGCAGCCGTCCGGCTTGGTCCACGCCCTGGAGGGTCGCGGCATACCGGTGCGCTACCGGCTTCTGGACGGATCGTCCGATGATCACGTCGGCTCCCTGCACCAGGATCTCGACTGGTCGGACGTCGTCGTCGCCCGTGGTCGAAGCGAAGAACTTCTCGCGTTCCTCGACGTCGCCGCGGCGGGTGGACGGCCCGTGGTCGACGGCGCCGCCGCGGTGCGCTCGGTGCGGGACAAGGCGAACATGGCCCGGGCGCTGCTGGCCGCCGGTGTGCCGACTCCCCACACCTGGATCGGACCCGTCGCCCAGCTCGCGGACGACCTCCCGACTGGCGCCTTCCCGCTGATCCTCAAGCCGGTGTTCGGCGACAACTCGCAGGGGCTGCTCGTCGTCGAGGACCGCGCGACCTTGCGTCGGACCTCCTGGTCGGAGGACCCCGCACTGGCGCAGTCCTACCTGCCCGGCGACGGCGCCGACACGAAGGTCTACGCCATCGGCGGAACGCTTACGGCGGTCCGCAAGCCTTCGCCGTTCACCCCCGGGCCGGACTTCGCGGCTGAACCGATCCCGCTGACTCCCGCGTTGGCCGGCCTCGCGCACCGCTGCGGCGTGATCTTCGGACTCTCGGTGTTCGGGGTCGACTGCCTGCTGACGGAAGACGGTCCGGTGGTGATCGAGGTCAACGACTTCCCGAACTTCACCGGGGTGCCCGGCGCCGACGACGCGCTTGCGGACCACGTGTTGGGCGTCGCCGGCGTGCGCGTGGTCCGGAGCTTCGAAGGGGTCGCGTCATGAGGATCGCCTTCCTGTCCCGTCCGCCCACCGCCACCGGGCTCACCGCCGTGGTCGTCGAGCTCCTCGAGGAGTGGGGCGCGCAGGTCGAGTTGCTCCGCCTGGACTCCGACCCCGCGGACGTCGTCAGGCGCGGGCACGATCTCTACGTCCACCGGACGGTGAATGCCGCGACGCTGCGCTACGCGGCCGCCCTCGACGCGCTCGGTGCGGCGCTCATGAACCCCTACCCCGTGTCCCGCCTGTGCCGGAACACCGAAGAGGTCACTGCGCTTCTGCTCCGTGCGGGCGTTCCCGTTGCGCGGTCCTGGCTCGAGGGGGGCCCGGACCACAAGCTCTACTGCATCGGCGGGCGGTTGTTCGGCGTACAGCGGGAGCGGCCGGCGCTCACCGACAAGCAGAAGCAGGGCACGCCGTTCACGGTCACCCCCGAGCTGCGCCGGATCGCCCTGACGGTCGGTCAGGTCATCGGGGCCGACCTGTACGGGATCGACGTGGCGATCAGCGACGGCCATCCCTGGGTGCTCGAAGTCAAGCCGTTCCCCGGATTCAAGGGCGTGCCACAGGCGGCACTGCGCGTGGCCGACCACATCTGGGCGAGCGCGGCGGCCGCGATGGAGCGTCCAGCGATCGAGGTCGCCCGATGAGGGCCGTCGTCATCGGTCCCGGGCGGATCGGCTGTGGGTTCGCGGGGCAGGTACTGCACCGCTCCGGGTTCGAGGTGTCCTTCATCGGCCGCGAGCCGACGGTGAGCCGGCTGCGGGCAGCCGGGCATTACGTGGTCCGCTCGGCCGACGGACGGAACACGTCGGAGGAGCAGATCCCTTGCCGCTGGGCGATCGACATCCTCGACCTCGCGGCAGCCGCCCCGATCATCGCCAAGGCCGACGTCGTGTGCGTCGCGGTCGGGATCGACGCGCTGCCCGCGATCACCCCCGTCCTGGCACGGGGGCTTGCGAAGGCAGGCCGACCGATCAACGTCATCGCGTGCGAGAACGCGGAGGACGCGGGGGCGCGACTGCGCGCCGGCGTCGCCACCGTCCTGGGTCCGACCAAGGCAGATCGGCACGGATTCAGCGGCGCGGTGGTCGCTCGGGTGGTGTCGCGCCGGGTCGTCGGGACGGAGCTGGGCTCGCCGCTGCTGTTGGTGGGTGAACCGAACGAGGAGTTCGTCGTCGATGCCTCGGCATTGCGTGATCCGCTGCCGCAGATCCGCGGCATGGTCGTCGACCAGGACTTTGTGGCCGCCTACCGGCGCAAGCTCTACCGCTACAGCGCGGGCCACGCCACCGCCGCCTACCTCGGGCATCTGAAGGGCTACAGCTACCTGCATGCCGCCGTGCGGGACCCCGAAGTCTCTGCCGGCACCCGCGCAGCGATCTGCGAGGGACAGGCCGCGCTCGGTGCTGCCTACGGTCCGACGTTCGCGGGTAGCGAGACCGACGTGGACGAGATCATGGCGCGGTTCGGCAACGCCGCGTTGGCCGACACCGTGGCCCGGATCGGCCGCGACACCCGCCGCAAGCTCGCCCCCACCGACCGCCTCGTCGGCGCCGCAAGCGTGCTCGAGAGATCGGGCGTGCCGGCTCCCGCGCTGGCCACCGCCGCCGCGGCGGCGCTGTGCTTCGGGTGCCCCGAGCACCCGCCCCTGGCTCGGCCGGTGCCGGGTGCCGTTCCGTCGGCTGCCTTGGCGCGGGTCGCCGCGCTGCTTCAGACGGTGTGTCAGCTGCCGGCCGGGGATCAACTGGCGGGCCGGATCCAGCACCAGTGGGGTGCGCTGGCGGGCGGCGGCGAGGACGGCAATCTGCTGCTGTCGCTGCAGAACCCGGTGTGGTCCTGGAGTTCGGGTTCGACGCTGGCCCGGGCGTCGTGAGGATCGCTTTCCTGCTGACCCGGCGCGTTCCCGACGTGCCCAGCCCGGTCGTCCAGTCGGCGAGGGCGGCACTGGTCGCGCGCGGACATTGCGTCACCGGGTGGATCCCGGAGGACGTGCTCCGGCGGGCCGACGAGTTCCGGCCCGAGGCGGACCTCTACGTACTGAAGTCGCACACCGAGTTGGCCCTGAGCCTCGCCGGACTGCTGCACGACCAGGGGCTGCCGATCTGCAACCCCTACCCGTCGTGCCTGCGCGCCCAGGACAAGATCACGGCCGCACAGCGGCTGCGCTCCGCCGGGGTGGCGACGCCCGCAACCTGGATCACGGGCGACCTCACCCTGGCGACCGACCTGCTGGCCGCCGGTCCGTTGATCGTGAAGCCACATCGCGGCCACCGGGGAGCGAACGTTCAGCTGATCCGCACGCCGGAGCAGTTGGCGGCGTTGCCGGTTCCGCAGACTCCGGTCGTGGTGCAGCGGTACGTGCCCGGTCCGGGTGAGGACCTCAAGGTCTACGTCGCCGGCGACCATGTGTGGGCCGTCCGCAAGCCGTTCAGTGCGGACTCCTTCACCAGGCCCGGGGAGCCGGTCCGGGTGACCTCGACCGTGCACGACCTCGCCCAACGCGTGCGCGCGGCCTTCGGGCTGGACCTGTTCGGCGTCGACGTGATCGAGAGCCCGGACGGGCCCGTGGTCGTCGACGTGAACTACTTCCCCGGCTACAAGGGCTGCGGCGACGTGGGCGAGCAGGTCGCCGACGTCATCCACGCTGCCGTCCCGGCCGGCCGGGCGAACGACGTCGCGGTCGCGACCTCGTGAGCCCGCGATCCGTGTCGAGCCGGACGGGCCACCTGACCTCCCCGCTGGGCACGGTTGTCATCGAGGGTTTCGCGTCGCGGCTGTCCTTCGGGATCGTCGGCTTCGCCCTGCCGTTGTACGCGCACCACCTGGGCATGTCCTTCTCGGCCATCGGCCTGCTGTTGTCGACCAACCTCGCGGTGTCGGTGGTCCTCAAGCCGCTGCTGGGTGTCGTCGTGGACCGGGTCGGCGTGCGTCGCGCCTACGTGTGTGCCGTTGCCCTGCGCTCCGTCGCGCTCCTGCTGCTGCTCACCGCGATGGCACCGTGGCAGCTGTTCGCCGTGCGCGGGCTGCACGGCGTCGCGAACGCGCTGCGCGATCCGGCTGCTGCCTCGGTCCTGGCAGGGCTCGGCGGGAAGGAGACGGTGGCCCGACGCTTCGCCTGGTACCAGACCGCGAAGACCGTGGCGGGGTCCGCCGGCCGGTTCGCCGGCGGAGTCCTGATCACCGTGCTGGCCGGCTACGACGGTGCCTTCCTCGTCGCGGCTCTGCTCTCCCTGTTGCCGTTGGCCCTGGTTCTGTGGCGGCTCGACGGGCCGGAACTTGCCGGCCTCACCGCGCCGCCGTCAGCTGTTCCCGAGCTGCCGTCCGGGCCGGTGTGGCGCCGCGTGCGCCCCTTCGCGCTGCTCGGTTTCCTCGTGGCGGGCACCGCGAACCTGATGACCAACCTGCTTCCGGTGCTGGCGGTGGAGTACGCCGGTCTGCCCGCCGCGGCGGCCGGCGGGATCTACCTGGTCACCGCGGTCGTCAGCCTGTCCGGACCGTTCTGGGGGTGGCTGGCCGACCGTGGTGGTGCGCGCTGGGTGCTCGGGATGCGCACGTTGGGCAATGTCGTCTCCTCGGTTATCTGGCTGGCCTCGCCCACCTACGCCGGCCTGATCTCCGGCAAGGTCGCGGACGACCTCGGCAAGGCCGCTTTCCGTCCGGCCTGGGGGGCGGTGATGGCCGAGGTCGCGTCGGAGGACCCTCGCCGCCGCGCCGCGGCGCTCTCCCAGATGTCCGCGGCCGAGGACCTCGGGGAGATGTCGGGGCCGGTCGTGGCCGGGCTGGTGTGGTCGCTGTGGGGGATCCCCTCTCTGCTGGGGATGCGAATCGCCCTCGCCGTGTTCACCGAGGGCTACGCGGTGGCGTTGAGCCGACGCATCCGGCCCGACCAGCCCTGCGTCGCCGAGATCGTGCCGAGCCCGGTCGCCGTCGGTGACCGCTGAGCCGCAAGACGTCCGTCAACGGCCACCTTGCGAGAAGTGCATCGTGTCCTTGGTGCGTTTCCAGTGTCCGCCCCAACTCCAGCCGATCGCCGCGAACGCCCGGACCGCGACGCCGTCGGGCAGCAACATGCCGGGACGGCGCCACCCGCGGTCGAGGTAGGAGCTCGCGAGTTCCGGCAGCACGAGATCGCCCCGCCGGTAGGGGTTCTGGAATGGGTTGAGGTCGAGGGCCAGGCCGTAGGCGTGCGCGGACCATTGGGTCTGCTTGCGGGCCTGGCGGCAGACGAAGGCGGCTGTGGTGTTGCCGTCGCCGGTAGGCCGTGCCGTCAGGTCGGCGGGGGTGACGAGGCGCATCGATTCGATCGGGAAGTCCGCGCGGAACAGCGTGCGGAACACGCCGACCACGTCGCGTGCCGCCCGTCGGTGCACGATCAGTTCCCCGGTGTGGGCTGCGCCGTCGAAGCCACGGAAGGCCACCGTCAGGTAGCGGAGGTCGTCCAACGCCACCGGGCAGCCGCGCTTCCACGTCGTCCCCATGCGGGCGCGCAGGGCCTTGTCGACGGTTCGGATCGACGAGGCCCACCGGCCTCCGGCGGGCGGCGCTAGCTCGTCGATCGTGCGCAGGCCGCGAACGCGGAGAACCTTCGGCGTCGGCCCCACCTGCCCGAATCCGTCGGGGCGCAGCGGCAGTGTGCGTGCGCCGACGACCCACGCCGACGCGGGCTGCGTCGACGTGGGTCGCGTGGTCGGGTCCGTCGTTCCTCGCACCGTCGCGGACGCCACGGCTGAGACGGCCGTGGGAAGCGGCGACCGGTCGGGCGTGGCGTCGGTCGCGGATGTTCCGCACGCCGCCAGCACCAGAGCGGCGACGATCGACGACGCGGGCCGGCGGGTCATGGACCCGAGGGTCTCATCAGAGGGCGAGCACGTCCGATCCCGGACGATCCACCACCAACCTCCGGCGAGGTTCGGGTCGCGGTCTCCGATTTGTGAAACCGCCCCCGGCTCGGCGGAATGTCGGTCTAGCGTCGCGCCCGGCGTCGGGCACCGCGTCCGGCGGGGACGGGGATGTGGATGAAGCGGGTAGGCGTGGTTGCGGCGGTGGTGGGGTTGACCGTCGCGGGTGCCGGGACGGCACTGGCGGACGACGAACTGGACCCGACGGCGTTCGCGGCCTTCCAACAGGTGGTGACCGGGGACGTGAACGCCTACTGGGCCGAGTGGTCGCGAACGCACTCCTCCACCTACCGGGAGGCGGAACTGGTGCTCGCGACGAACGGGCCGTCGGAGGTCAGCGCGTGCGGGGTGGCGGCGGGGGATCCGGCCGATGACGCCGGTGCGACCTCTCCGGCGTTCTACTGCCCGCGCGACGCGACGATCTACCTCTCCGTCAGCTGGGTGTACCGCGAGATCTACCAGCGCTTCGGGGACCTCGCGGCCGCGGTGGTCGTGGCCCACGAATACGCCCACCACATGCAGCAGGTGCAGAACGTGGACTCGGCGAACGTCATGGTCGCCGAGCTGCAGGCCGACTGCTGGGCCGGAGTGTGGGCGCGCGACGCAGCCGATCGGGATCTGCTCGAGCCGGGCGACCTCGTCGGTGCCGGCGAGGCACTCCACTCGCTGGGCGACTACGCGTATGACAACCCCGATCACCACGGCACACCCAGCGAGCGTCAGCACTGGCTGGCTGTCGGATACGAGGCCGGCTACCCCACCAAGTGCGACGTGCCGGCGTCGCGGAGTGGCAGCGGGCCGGAGCGGCACGGCTCCGCCGGCGACCTGGACCGACCGCGGTATCTCGCCGGAAGGCCGGCCTGATCTGCACGTTTTCTGGCGTTGCGGTCGATTCCAGCTCGGGCGAATACTTGTGGGCATCCCCCACGCGACGAGGTGCGACATGACGGCACGCTCACCCGAAGACATCGACCCCACCTTCGAGGCGGCGTTCAACGCCAAGGACGGCGCGGCCCTCCTCTCGCTCTACGAGGCAGGTGCTGCGTTCGTGCTGCCGACCGGCGACGTGATCCACGGACCGGCGGCGATCGGCGAAGCCCTCGGTCCGTTCTTCGCCATGGACCCCACGATGAATCTGAAGACGGAGAAGATCCTGCGGGCCCGCGACCTCGCGCTCGTCTACTCGTCATGGACCGTGACCGGGACCGCCGAGGACGGCAGCGCCGTCGCGATGGCGGGCGACTCGAAGATCGTGGTCCGCGAGCAGGCCGACGGCACCTGGAAGTTCACGCTGGACGACCCGGGCTGGAAGGCGTAGCTGGCCGACTGAGCGTCGCCCGTGGGCGCCCTCAGGCGTGCCGTGCCTCCTCGGACTCGCGGAGCATTCGGGCGAGGGTCTGCAGCAAGGTCCACCCGATGGCGCCGTTGCCCTCCACCAGTGGCTTGAAGTCCCACAGGGTGATCCCGCGGCAGACGAGCTCCGAGTCGGCGGTGATGGTGGCGGAGCGGAGACCCTGGTCCAGCAGGGCGATCTCGCCGAAGTAATCACCTGGGCCGAGGGTCCGTCGGAACGTCCCTTGCACGGTCACGGTCGCCGTGCCGGCGTCGATGAGGTAGAACGCTGCCGCTTCGGAGCCCTCCTTGACGACGGTCTCGGCGGGAGCGAACACCCGGTGGGTGAACAGGCGTGCGATGGCGTCGCGATCGGGCGCGGCGAGGTCGGAGAACAGCGGCACGTGCCCGATGGATGCGCCCTCGGACGGTGTCGGGGTCGGTGATGCCGCCGGGGTCGAGCCCGCCGAGATGGTGATCGCCCGGCACTGCAGCAGGTAGAGCTGCCCGTCGGCGAACGCCCATTCGATATCCCGGCCGGCGCCGTAGGCCCGTTCGCATGCGTCCGCCAGCTGGGACAGAGCCTGGAGTTGCTCGTCGCTCAGGCACAGGACTTCTCGTTGCTCGACGGGGATCTTCTCGTCGAACGTGCCGCCGTCAGGGTTCGGGCGGATGGCGATCTTCTTGAACCCCGGCGTGCGTTCGAGGACTTCGCCGCCGCGGGCGACCCGGAACGAGTCGGGAATGACCCGGCCGGCGACGACCGCCTCGCCCAGGCCCCAGTTCGCCTCGATCAGCCGCTCGTCCGCGCCGCTGATCGGGTTCTTCGTGAACATGACGCCTGCGCTGTCCGGCGCCAGGAGCGACTGCACGACGACCCC
The DNA here is from genome assembly GCA_963703165.1 of uncultured Actinomycetota bacterium. Classification (GTDB taxonomy): domain Bacteria; phylum Actinomycetota; class Actinomycetes; order Sporichthyales; family Sporichthyaceae; genus JBQTKD01. The sequence goes on along the minus strand of OY969798.1, from coordinate 2,425,978 downwards.
GACACTCGGCCGTTCGAACACATCGAGTCGCTTGCGGTAGGTGATGGCCGAGTCGGAGTTGGCGGACCACCAGACCTCCCGCACCGCCTTCTCGACCTCGTCGGCCGAACGCACGTTCAGGACGGTCAGGTGCTGACCGGCGAAGCTGGCGCCGGCGGAGTCCTCGCCCACGGCCGAGGAGCGCACGGCCACGGGCATCGGCAGGTCCCGCACGGCCTCGCGCAGGGCGGCTGTGGCTTCGGCTGCGCCGGCCGCGATCGCGTCGACCTCGGGTCCGGGAAGAGCGACTCCCGGAGGGACCGGCAGGCCGGCCCGCAGCGCCTCGCCCAGACCCACCGCCTTGGCGCCGTAGACCGCTTCTTCCTCGGCGCTGACGAGGGGCACGATGCCGGTCAACCCAGCACCGTGACTTCACCCTTGTCGCCGTCGACCCGTACGCGGGCGCCGTCGGGGATCCGCTCGGTGGCGTCGCGCGTACCGACGACGCCGGGGATGCCGTACTCGCGGGACACGAGCGCCGCGTGCGAGAGCGCGCCGCCGCTGTCGGTGATGATCGCCGCGAGCAGGGGGAGCAGGATGTTGAAGGCCTCGGTGGTCGCCTCCGTGAGGAGGATGTCGCCCTTTTGGATGCGGTTGAAGTCGACCGGACCGTTGACGCGCCGGACGATTCCCTCCCGGACGCCGGAACTGGCGGCCAGGCCACGGATGACCTCGCCCTCGTGCTCCTCCACGGATTGACCGAACATCTCGGCCATCGCGATCCCGATCGCTGCCATCAGGCGCTGCATCGGGGGTGGGAGCTGGGACGGGTCCGGCGGCGGCATCGGGTCGTCGCCGATGTGCGCGGGGACGTCCTTGGCGGTGTAGGTCTGGTGGTAGGTGAGGCGGGCGGCCAGCTCGTCGGCGGTCGGCGTCGCCGCGCCTTCGAGCACCGCGCACATCTCGTCGATGTTTGCGTAGACGAAGTGCTCGGCCTCGTGCAGTCGTCCGCGCTCGGCGAGGCGCCGTCCGGCGGCCATGGCGGCGCGACGCATCAGCCCGGACGCCCAGATGTCGCTGAACACCCCGCGCTCGTCGCGCACGGAGTAGCCGATCCGCGCCTCCGCGAGCAGGGAGTCGTAGGCCTCGCGGTGCTCCTCGGGCACGTGGCTACGGACCTCCGCGACCTGCGCATCGAGGTCCGATTCAATGCCGGCGCTGTCGATGGCGGTGGTGATCGAGCGCAGGAGGACGTCGGGCATCTCCAGCGCGTAGCGACCCGAGATGTCGAAGCCGTCGAGCAGCCGGCAGCCGACCAACTCGAGGTACTCGTTCAGTGCCCGACCGGTCGCGGTGTCCTCCCGACGAAGACGTTCGAGCAGGGCGCCCGGGTCGCCGCCGGAGTCGAGGGCCTTTCGCGCCTCGGGGTCGGCGCGGTAGGCGCCGACCAGCGCGGCGTGCTCCGCGGAGCTGCCACCGGACACCAGGGACGCACCGCGCATCAGTCCGAGCAGCTTCACCGTCGGCAGGCCGGTCCAGGCTTGCGTCTGGACGAGGAAGTCGCCGGCGGGGATGACGGCGGTGCCGGTGAACGCCATGTGCTGGCGGATCATCACGGCGTGGTGCTCGCGACAACGGCGCAGGTGGGCCACCAGTTCGTCGTCGCTCAGTCCGTCGGGGTCGATCGCCTGGATTTCGCGGTGGGCCCGCACAGAGTTGGGCTTGCGGACCTCTTCCCACTCCGTCGCCTGCTCCCGCCAGCCCTTGGTCTCGAACACCTCGGCGGCGCGTGCCACGCGGTTCGGGAACTCCTCGGGTGCCACCGGCACCATCTGCGAGTAGCAGAAGCCGCTCGGATACGAGGTCATCCGCTTCAGCAATGGGATGCCGTAGAACGCCATGAAGTCGCCGAACCCGTTCGCGAACGGCTCGGGATGCATCTCTGCCCAGTAGCCGGTGACCGGCCGGGGGAAGTGCACCGGATCGAGCTCCCACGGCCCCGGGCCGGGCGGTACGGGCGAAAGCGGTTGCTTGGCGGGCGTGGTCATGGCGTTCCTGTCTCGAGGCGAGGGCGCCAGTCTTGACCTGCCCGAAAGTCGGGGGCAAGGTGGCCCGTCGGCGGTTGAGCACAGTTGTAACGGGTGAGATCCCGAATCGCCCCGGGGGCGCCTCAGAAGTTTCATCGGTGTTCAACGAGCGACGACGCGGCGGCGGCCCGGGTCAAACGGGGCACCGGGGAGTCACAGTCTTGATCAAGATCGCGCGGGTCGGCGGGCGAACAGTCGCCAAAATCCGATTCGCGGTGTCCAATGCTCCCAAGTCCTCGTAACTGCCGACGGGAGGCGCCATGGCTGTGTGGCGTCCGTGGAGTGCGGCAGCAACCTGTCTGGGCGTCGTCATCGCGTCGCAGATCGTTCTGCCCAACCCTGCGTCGGCGGCCTGTTCGTGCGTCGCCCCCAAGGTGGATGCCGCCAGTGCCGCGGGGCGCGCGCTGGCAGTGGTCACGCGGCTCGACGACGGCGACGGACCCCGGGCGAACTTCGCCGTCGAGGCCAGCTACGGCGCCGAGATGCCCCCGCGGGTGTCCGCCCACGTGGACGACGGCGTCGGTGCGAACTGTCGGCCGTGGGTCGACCCGCGTGGCGGTGTCGCCGCGGTGGTCTTCAACCGTGAACTGCTGTCCTGGGACACCGAGGCGTGCGGCACCGTGTCGCAGGAAGAGGTGTTCCAGCAGGTCCTCGGGACCCCGCAGCCCATCGCCGGTGGTCCGGCGGTCGCGGTCGCGTCCGGCCGCTTCGGGGGCGCCAACCTGGTTGCCGTCGACGCCAACGGGACGCCGGTCGCCTGGGGTTCGGAGTCCGACGGCGGCGGCCCGCTCGCGGCGTGCCCCAGCGGAACTGTGGTCGCTGCCCTCGACCGCGCGGCCGCCGACGGGGTGACCCCGCCACGGTTGACGGTGCACCTGCTCGAGGATCTGACCCTGCGTCATGCAGTGCCGCTCCCGTTGACCGCCGGTGAACGGATCCAGTCGATGCGCTGCACCGACCGGGTCGGCGACCTCGTCGAACTGCTGGTGACCCACGACCAGGGCCTCATCCCCGCCCGCCTGATGTCCGTGCGCGAGGGCCGCATCGAGCTCCGCGACGTCGGCGAACTCGGGATCGCGCACGCGGTGTCCAACGGCTTCCTCGCCGTCCACGGCTTCAAGGCCCCCGGCCTGGCGCGAGTCGTCGGTGGCGTCCCCGTGGTCGTGACCGAGAACATCGGGATGAGCAGCGTCGCGGCGATGGCCGTCAGCGCCGACGAGACCACCGTCGCGCTGTGGGGCAAGCCCACCCCGAAGGGTGGAGCGGTACTTCGCCTGTTCGACCTGCGCACCGGCTCGCTGCTCGCCACCCGCAAGGAGGCAGATGCGGTCACCGGCCTGGCCTGGATGGGCGACGAACTGCTGGTCCGCGTCGCCGGGCAACGTCGTCTCCCCGCGCCCGCCATGAAGGTTCTTGACCGCGCCCTGCGTTCCATGGGGCACGTCCTCACCCCGACGGGCCATCGCCTCTCGACGATCGCCGGTTCCGTGCTGACCTTCGGCGGCGCCCGCGCCACCCTGTCCGACACATCGGGCCGCACCCGCGCGCTTCCGATGGTGCGACTCGCCGCCGCGGAGGACATCGTCGGCGTTCCCGGACGGTACTTCGAGATCCCGCCCACGCGCCGGTAGTCCGGCGCTCGAGCGCCGCCCGCGGTGGGCCTCATCCGTTCGGTCAGTTCATGCGTGTCGGGCGACGCGCCGGTGTGTCGGGCCCTGATGATGCGAGGGAGCGCGCGATGAAGCGCGCCGCATCGCAGGAGCACCCATGGCGACCGCCGACGTACGGACACCGCACCGCACTGTGCTCGGAGTCGTGGCGGGACTGACTGTCCTCGTGATCGGTGCGGCCGGGATGGCCTGGACCGACGGCGCCGACGAACCGTCGCCTTCGCCCGCGATCGCGTCGAGCGTGGCGGCCGACGCGACCGACTGACGCCCCGTCGGCCCGGCCTGTCAGCCGCCCCAGCAGCATGTCAGCCGGTACTCGGGCTGACACGTGGCTGTACGGGACGACGTCCCCAACGAATGGGGCCCGTGACAGAACCGTGTCCGCGGGGGCAATTCCTCTCATCTGTCTCTTATCGACACTTCGGCAGCCTCATCTCCTGACGGGTCGTCATCCGACGGCCCTGCTGAGGGAGGCAAGTCATGAACACCGCATCGCACGGACGTGGACTGCGACGCACTGGGCTCGCGATGCTGCTCACCACCGCTCTGGTGGCCGGACCGGTCGGGATGGCTGCGGCGGCGGAGACATCGGACGCCGGCAAGCCCGGTCCGGGTCGCTCGGCCACGGCGCTGGGACACCCGAGTGGGGTTGACGTTCCGGCAGTGCTCGCCGCCGTCGGCCCGTCGGTTGTGCGGATCCAGTCGGAGTTGGCGCCGCTGCCCGGCGGGCTTTTCGAGGCACCCGTCAGCCAGACGGCCACCGGCACGGGTGTGATCACCGACCGCTCGGGCGTGATCGTCACCAATGCTCACGTGGTCGAGGGGGCGCAGAAGGTCACGGTGTTCCTCGCGGACGGCCGGGCGTTGCCCGCCAAGGTGCTCGGGGCCTCGCCCGCGCACGACGTGGCGGTGCTCCAGGTGAAGGCCGGAAAGCCGTTGCCCGCGGTGCCGCTCGGGGACTCGCGCGCGCTGCGGGTGGGTGACCCGGTGGTCGCGATCGGGAACGCGTTGGCCCTGGAAGGTGGCCCGACGGTCAGTCAGGGCATCGTCTCGGCGTTGAACCGGACGATCGACACCGACCACGGCGCGACGCTGCGGCACATGATCCAGACCGACGCGGCGATCAACCCCGGCAACAGCGGAGGCCCACTGGTCGATGCTGCCGGGCACTTCATCGGCATCAACTCGGCCGGTGCCCCGTCCGCGGAGAACATCGGGTTCTCGATCCCGACCTCCGTCGCGAAGCCCGTGGTTGCCGCACTGCTGCGTGAGGCCCAGCGGTGACCTCCCCCCGGTGACCCCGGGGAAGGGACAGGCCCGCCCGAATCCACGGGCGGGCCTGTCCCACGTCCGGCCCCGTTCACGCCGCCGCTCTCATCGGTTCCTTAGCGACGGCGGCGCAGCCTGAATCCATCGACCGGTGCAGGGGAGCCCGGTCATCCAGAAGGGAGCACGTCGATGAGCCACATTCGAATCAACCGCCCGATCCGCCCGCGCAACGCCGCCGGGGACGACCCGTTCGGTCTTGCCACCGTCGACCGGGCCACGATCCCGGCGCCGGTCCGCCGCCGCCGCACGGCCGCCGCCGAACCCGATCCTTCCTGGGACGCGAGCGACCTGGACCAGGAGCCCCCCGCGGCGCCCCGGCGGGTGCTCGTGGTCGAGGACGACACTCGCGTGGCCTCGCTGCTGGAACGGGCCCTGCACCGCGAGGGGTACCAGGTCGACCTCGCCGGCGACGGACGAGAGGCGCTGAACTGCGGTCTGGAGAACCGCTACAGCGTGATCCTGCTCGACGTCATGATCCCCGCCCCGGACGGCATCGCGGTGGTGCGTCGGCTGCGCCGGTCGGGCCAGTGGGCCCCGGTCCTGATGCTCACCGCGCGGGACGGGATCGAGGACCGGGTGGCCGGTCTGCATGCGGGCGCGGACGACTACCTGACCAAGCCGTTCTCCGTCGCCGAGGTCCTGGCGCGGGTGTTCGCCCTCACCCGTCGAGGGCTCGAGCCGCCTGCGTTGCTGCGGGTCGGGGACCTGTCGTTGGACCCGCTGACCGGTCGGGTGGCCCGTGGCCTGATGCCGATCGCCCTGTGCGCGCGGGAGTTCGACCTGCTCGAGGTGTTGATGCGCACCCCGGGGCAGACCCTGACCCGCGCCTACCTGCGGGCGCACGTCCTGCCCGGGCGACTCGGCGGTGAGGCGACCGCGCTGGCCGAGCAGGTCGAGCGACTACGTGAACGCATCGACTACCCGTTCCGCCGGGACTCGGTGCAGACCGACGGCCTGGACGGGTATCGGATCGTCGACGACCAGGCCGCGGGGTGAGCTCAGGCCCCGTCCACCGGATTCGGGGGATCCGGTGGACGGATCCGGTACCCGACACCGCGCACGGTCTCGATCCCGGCCACCCCGAAGGGCCGGTCCACCTTGTCCCGCAGATACCCGATGTAGACGTCGATGACGTTCGAACTCGCGTCGAAGGCGAAGTCCCAGACGTGTTCGATCAGATACGTGCGGGTGCAGGGGTTCGGGGAGTTGCGCATCAACTCCGCCAGCAACGAGAACTCGGTGGGGGACAGCGGGATCTGCTGACCTGCGCGGCGCACTTCGTGCAGCGCCGGATCGCACTCCAGATCGCCCACCCGCAGGACCGTCGGTCGCTCCGGCATCCCGCGGCGGGTCATGGCCCGCACCCGCGCGGACAGTTCCCCGATCGCGAACGGCTTGGTCAGGTAATCGTCCGCGCCCGCGTCCAGGCCGGTGATGCGGTCCGGGATCGCGTCGCGGGCGGTCAGCAGCAGCACGGGGGCCCACCGTTCCCGGGCGCGCATCTCGCGGACCACGGCGAATCCGTCGGGGGCCGGGATCATGACGTCCAGGACGACGGCGTCGTAGTCGTTCTCCGTCGCCATCCACAGCGCGTCCTGCCCGTTGTCGGCGAGGTCGACGGCGTACCCGTCGCGGCGCAGCGCCCGCCCCAACAGGTCAGCCAGTTTGGGGTCGTCCTCCACCACCAACAGCCGCATGGCAGCGAGCCTAGGGCGTGCTCGCCGAGGCACGGCGTTGTCGACGACTAGGTTCAGGCGCGTGCGCGTGCTCGCGAACCTGCGGACCCGGATCGGGTTGTTCGTGCTCGTCGCCGCGCTGGCCGCAGCCACCCTGGCCGCCGTGGGGATGCGTGCCGCGTTCGACCGGCAGCTCGACTCCGCCGTGGACAGCGGGTTGGCCGCCCGGGCCGACGACATCACCGCCGCGCGGGGCCGGGGGGACGGCGCCGCGTTGGCGGCAGACCCGTTCGCCCAGTTGTTCGACACCGACGGGCGGATGCTCGCCCGCTCGCCTGGTGCCCCGTCAGATCCGGTGCTGGAGCCGGCGGCGCTGAACCCGCCACCCGCGCAGTACGGGGTGATGGAGCGGAACGTCGAACTGCTCGGCGGGCAGGCCCGGTTGCGGTTGAGCCCGGTCGCCGGTGGCACGTTGGTGGTGGGGACGGGCCTGTCCGACTTCGGCGTGGCCGCCGACCGGCTGCTGGAACTTCTGCTGGCCGCACTCGCCGCGCTGTTGGTCGTGCTCGTGGCCGGGTCGTGGCTGCTGGTGGGGGCGGCGCTGCGCCCCGTCGGGCGGATGACCCGGGCCGCCGCCGCGATCAGCGGTCAGGCCGCGCACGAGCGCCTGCCGGCGCCGTCCGGGTCCGACGAGATCGCTCAGCTCGGGCAGACCCTCAACGGGATGCTCGACCGCATCGACGCGGCGATGGCCCGCGAGCGGCGCTTCCTCGACGACGCCAGCCACGAACTGCGCACGCCGTTGACCGTGCTGCGCGGCGAGCTGGAACTGGCCGTCGACGAACCCGACGAACTGGTGCTGCGCACCGGGGTCCGCACCGCCCTGGAGGAGGCGCAGCGACTCTCGGCGCTGGCCGAGGAACTGCTCGTCCTGGCCCGTCAACGCGGCGGCGAGGTGCCGCTGCACCGGGAGGGCGTCGAATTCCTGGACTGGTTGCACGCCCTCGCCCCGACGCTGCGGGTGGCCGGTCCGTCGCAGCTCGGCGTCGAGATCGACGGCCCCCGCGACTGCCACGTCGCCCTGGACCACGCCGCGATGGCGCGGGTCCTGATCAACCTGGCCGCCAACGCCGCCCGGGCGGGGGCGCGGAGCCTACGACTGAGCGTGAGCGAGCATCCCGCGCATCTGGACCTGCTCGTCGAGGACGACGGTCCCGGCTTCCCCGCGGCACTGCTGCCGCGGGCCTTCGAACGGTTCTCGCGGGCCGATCCCGCTCGGGGCCAGACCGGTCCGGATCGAACCGGCAGCACGGGCCTGGGGCTGGCCATCGTGGACGCTCTGGTTCGCGGGCACGACGGTCACGTCGAGGCGTCCAATGACTCGACGCTGGGAGGTGCCCGGGTGCTGATCCGGTTGCCGCGCATGATCCACGGCTGAGCGCGTGCGGCGTGCTGTTACAGGCGGCAGAGCTTGGTGCTCGGCAGGGTGATGCGGCGGGTCTCCTCGCCGAAATTCACCACGACCGTCGTCTCTTCCACCCGCGTGATGGTGCCCAAGCCGTACTTGTCGTGCGAGACCCGGTCGTCGACCTGGTACACCTCGTGCACGACCGGGGGGCCCGGTGGCTTCGCGAACGGGCTCGTGGCAAGCATGCGGCGGGGGCGGGAATCCGGGGGGCTCATATGACTAGTGTCCCCTGCCCGCGGCAGTAAAGCGACCGCGCACCAAAACTTGGGCGTGCCGACGCTCAGCCGGTGGTCATTCCACCGTCCGCGGCGATGATCGCGCCGGTGAAGAACGAGGATTCCTCCGAGGCCAGGAACAGTGCTCCGGCGGCGATCTCCTCGGCCGTTCCGAGGCGGCCGATGGGGTACTTCTGCACCGTCTCTGCCATACCCGCCGCGTAATCGCCCTGTCCACGCGCCGTAATCATCGCATCGATCAGCGGCGTCACCACGGTGCCGGGGCAGATCGCGTTGACGCGGATGCGCCGCTCGGCCAGATCCAGTGCCAGCGAGCGCGTCATCGCCACCACAGCGCCCTTGGAGGCGCAGTAGGCCGTCGCGTGGCGGATCCCGACCAGGCCCGCGACCGAGGCGGTGTTCACGATCGAGGCCGTGTTCCCCTCCGCCGGCTTCATGAAGGGCAGCACGGCCTGGGTGCAGAGGAACACGCCCTTGGCGTTGACCGCCATCGTGAAGTCCCAATCCGCCTCCGTCGTGGCCTCCAACGGCCCGCCGGTGACCACCCCGGCGTTGTTGCACAGCACGTCGATGCGTCCGCCCAGCGCTGCCGCGGCCGCGGCGAACCCGGCCTGCACCGACGCCGCATCGGCGACGTCGATCGTCACCGCGCTCGCCCGCCCACCGTCCTTCTCGACCAGCGCCGCGGTCTCCGCGGCGGCCGCCTCGTTCAGGTCGGCAGCGACCACGTGCGCGCCCTCGGCGGCCAGCTTCACCGCCATCGCCCGCCCGATGCCCGACCCGGCCCCGGTGACCACCGCAGTTCGCCCGGCCAACCGCCCGGTCACTTGGCTGCCCGCTTCGCGGCGAAGTCGGCGTACCAGCGCACGGCGTCCGGGTTGTCGACGGCGGCGATGTTCGCGGCCTTCTCCAACGGGGTGCCGTTGAGCAGCTTCTTGATGGGGACCTCCAGGCGCTTGCCGGTCAGGGTGTGTGGCACAGCCGGTGCCTCGACGATCTCATCGGGGACATGACGGGCCGTCAGACGTGTCTTCAGTGTGGTGACGATCTTCGCCTTGAGGTCGTCGTCCAACGAGTGGCCGGGGGCCGGGACCACGAACAGGCCCAGCCAGTACCCGTCGTCGGGCAGCTCCAGGCCGATCACGAGAGTCTCGGTGATCTCCGGCATGGTCTCGAGGACGTCGTAGAAGTCGCTGCTGCCCAGCCGGACGCCCTGGCGGTTCAGCGTGGCGTCGGACCGGCCGTGGATCACCACGGTGCCGTCGGAGTGCATCGTCACCCAGTCCCCGTGTCGCCAGACGCCGGGCCAGGTGTCGAAGTAGGACTCGGTGTAGCGGACGGCGTCGGGGTCGTTCCACATGAAGACCGGCATCGACGGCATCGGTTGCGTGATCACGAGTTCCCCGACCGACCCGATCACCGGCTTGCCGTCCTCGTCCCAGGCGGCGGCGTCGACCCCGGCGAGGATCCCGCCGATCCGACCGACCTGAGTCGATGCGTACTCGTTGGCGCCGACGAACGCGCCGCAGATGTCCGTGCCGCCGCTGGTCGAGTCCAGGCGCAGGTCCGGGTTGACGTGCTCCATCACCCACCGGTAACCGTCCGACGGCAAGGCCGATCCACTGACCATCAAGGTCCGCAGGCGAGTCATGTCGTGCAGCTCGCGCGGGGAGATCCCGGCGTTGGCCGTCGCGGTGACCAGTGCGGCGCCCAGGAACATCGCGTTGGCCCGAGTGCGCGCCCCGACCTCCCAGACCGCCCCGGCCGGGTACCCGGGACTGCCCTCGTAGAGCACGACGCTCGTGCCCTGGGTGAGGGCGGCGAGCTGCATGTTCCACAGCACCCAGCCGGTGGAGGTGTAGGTGAACGCGACCTCCCCCGCGCGCAACCCGGCGTACAGGCCGGCCCACTTGGTGAACTCGAGGACCACGCCGCCGTGTCCGTGCACGAGGCCCTTGGGCAGGCCCGTGGTGCCGGAGGTGAACAGCACCCAGAGCGGGTGGGAGAACTCGACCTGCTCGAAGAGCAGGGGTTCGTCCTGGGCGAGCAGGTCGGCCCAGGGGGTGGCTCCGTCCGGCCCGGGGGCGTCGGAGACGTAGGGGACGTGGACGAAGTGACGCAGCGTCGGCATGTTCGCGCGTAGTTGCGCGACGACCTCGCCGCGGTCGATGTCCTTGCCGTTCCAGTGGTAACCGTCGGCTGCGATGAGCACGGTCGGGTTCAGCTGGGCGAGGCGGCCGATGGTGCCCTCGGCGCCGAAGTCCGGCGAGCAGCAGGCCCACACCGCACCGACCGACGCGGCGGCGAGTGCGGCGATGACGGCGTGCTCGGTGTTCGGCAGGTACCCGACGACCCGGTCACCGGACTTGATGCCTGCCCGGCGCAACCACCCGGCGGCCGCGGCGACCGACGCGCGCAGCGACCCGAAGGAGATCTCCCGGGCAGGGACGCCGCCCTCCTGCACACAGATCAGCGCCGCGTCGTCGTCGGCCCCGGCGCGGAGCATGTGCTCCGCCCAGTTCAGCTTCGCACCGGTGAACCACTGGGTATGTGGCATGGGGTCGGCGGTGCGGACCTCCGACCACGGTGAGATGGCCAGCTCGAAGTACTCGATGATCGAGACCCAGAACCGGTCCAGGTCCTCGACCGACCAGGCCCAGAGGGCATCGTGGTCGGGGAAGGCTCGACCCTCGCGCTTCCCCAGCCAGTTCAAGTACTCCCGCAGCGCGGAGTTCTCGATTCGCGCAGCCGAAGGGCTCCAGAGCGGGTCGGTCATCTGTTCCGCCTTATTATGCATTCAGGTATAATAGGGTGCCTACGCGACGATCGGCCTGGATGCGTCGGCCGTCACACAGGGATCTTCTCGCCCAGGATCGTGCGCTCGCCCACCAGGTAGATGTTGAAGGTCGCCTTCGCCCGGGCCAGCACCTCGCGGAGCGCCTGGCCACGGCGGACCTCCGGGAACCGCGCCAGCGCCGGACCGTCGCTGCTCCAGCCGACGGCGTCGACGCCCAGTTTCCGGCAGGTGTAGATCGCGCGCGGTAGGTGCGCCGACTCCGAGATCAGCACTGCCCGCTCCAGTCCGAAGATCTTGTGTGCGCGTTCGCAGGTCTCGTAGGTGCTGCGTCCCGCCTTGTCCTCCTGGATCAGCGCCGGCGAGACACCTCTTCGAATCAGGTACTCGCGCATCGCGGCGGGTTCGTCGTAGGACGTGAAGCGGTTGTCGCCGGAGACGATCAACTTGCGGATCTTGCCCGCTTTCAGCAACGCGGCACCCGCGTCGAGCCGGTCCGCGATCAGCGGCTTCGGCTGACCGTTCAGGATGCCGCCGCCGAAGACGACACCCACCAGGTCGCCGTTGTCCGCCAGCTCCGCCATCGACTCGATGTGCTCGCCGTACCGGCCGATCCACCAGTAGTTGGCGGCCACCGCGGTGGGCGGTAGTGCCATCGCGGACACGATGAGCAGGGCGATCAGCCGGCGCCGCCGGGACAGGTACCGCGCAGCCCGCTGGAGGAAGTCCACCGGGTGAGTGTGCGGCATGCGGCGCCGACTGATCAGTCAATGCGATCTACAGGTCGCGCAGCGGACCGCCGACGCGCAGGCGGTGCAGCTGCGGGTAGCCCTCGTTGAGGAAGAGCTCGTTGACGTCGGCCATCTGGTCGGCGGTGAAGCCGCCCGGCATGCGCATCAGGTAATCCAGGTACTGGAAGGCGTTGCGCACGCCGAAGGCGACGAACTGCAGACCGAGGATCTTGCGGGAGTCCGCGTCGATGACGGACTTCAGCAGACCGGCCTCGCCCATGCCTTCCAGGCCGAAGAACATCGAACCGTCGCCGATCGGCAGCGCGCAGTCCTTCCGGTCCACGCCGTCCGGCGGGAGCTTGATGCAGACGACATTCTCGTACTTCTCGCGAGCCTCGGCCTCGGACAGCCCCGTCCACACGACCTCGTAGGTGGAGTGCAGGAAGTCCGGGTAGTCCTCGAAGGTGTACTCGACGTGCTCACCCATGATGTTGCGCGCGGCGGTGACGCCGGACTTGCGGGCTTTGAACATCTCGCGGGGGCCGGGGATCATGTCGCCGCACGCGTAGACGCCGGGGACCGAGGTCTGCATGGTCGAGTCGACGAGGATGTGGCCCTTCTCGTCGAGGTCCAGGCCGAGGTGGTCGAACTGCTCGGACAGCGGGCGCTCACCGGTGCCGAGGAAGACCATGTCGCAGTCGACCGTGAACTCTTCCTTGGTCGTCATGTTCCGGTAGGTGACGCTCTCGACCTTGTCGGTGCCGTTGATCGAGACGGGCTCCATGCCGTCGAAGATCTCGATGCCGCGGCGCTTCATCGCGTCCTCGACCCATAGGCGCATGTCCTCGTCGACGTGGATCAGACCGGCGGTGCGCATCAACTGACTGCGCGTCAGGATCGTGGTCTGGCAGCCGGTGGCCTGGAAGAAGGAGCCGTACTCGATGGCGGTCTTGCCGCCGCCGATGACGACGCACTTGTTCGGCTCGAAGTCGAGCCACTCGGTGTCGAGCATCGAGTGGAAGTTCACGACGCCCTTGAGCTGGGTGCCGGGCACGTCGGGCGGGGTCGGGCGGGCGCCGATGGAGAGCACCAGGTTCTTGCACTTGTAGGTCCGGCCCGCGACCTCGACGGTGTTCTTGTCGATCACCGTCGCCGGGGCGTTGAGGACGTACTCCATGTTCAGCTGGTACTTCGACTGGAAGTTCATGATCCCGTGCGCGGAGCCGCGGGACTTGAGGAAGCCGTCGCGGATCTCGAGGATCGACGCGCGCTTCTTGACGTTCTCGTAGTCCTCGCACCAGTACTTGTTGCTCATCAGGCGCGCGTAGTCGAGCATGCGCGCGGCCTCGGAGAACACGTGGTGCGGGACGCAGGCCTCGTGCGGGCAGGAGCCGCCGAGGAACGGCCACTTGTCGATGACCAGCTGGCGGCCGCCGCGGGCGCGCAGGAAGGCCGAGCCGAACCGGCCGGCCGCGCCGCCGCCGATGAAGATCGCGTCGTACTCGCGGTCGTCGACCTCGGGCGGGGCGACGTTCCAGATCGGACCGAGTTCCGGGTTCTCCATGTAGGTGTCGACGAGCGCCCCCCACTCACCGAGTGGGATGAACTCGTCCCAGATGTTCCTGCCCTCGGCCACCATGCGAACTCCTCCTCGAGACGTCTCGAGGACCACGGTACGAGCCGACGACTGGGATGTCCACCCTCGGTCGAAATTTCGACCGGCGTTCGAAAAACTATGGAGTCAGTCCCGCGATGAGGTAGCCCGCGACTTCCTCGCCGATGTCCTCCGGCGTGCGGGGGTGACCCGGGTTCCAGAACGCGGTGATGTTGTTCAGCGCGAGCATGAACGTCCAGCTGAAGACGTCCTCGTCGACCTGACGGAAGACGCCGGAGGCGATCCCGTCCCGCAGCGGTCCGGTGACCTGACGGCGGTAGCGACCGTCAGTGTTCGCCAGGGCGGCCGCGCGATCGCGCAGGTCGCCGTGGATCCCCATCAGCCGACCGCCGGGGTTGGCGCACACGATTCCCGCGTGGCTCCGTGCGAGGGCACGGAGCCGCGTCGCCGGGTCCGCGTCGGCGGGGACCTCGGCGTAGCGCTCGGCGATCTCGTCGAGCAGGTTGGTCATGATGTGCGCGAGCAGTTCTTCCTTGCTCTTCACGTAGTAGTAGAGGCTCGTCTTGGACAGCCCGACCCGCTCGCCGATCGCCTCGAGCGTGGCGGGGCCGTAGCCGACCTCGTCGAACACCTCCGCCGCGGCGTCGAGAATCTGCGCCCGCCGCACCTCGGTGCGTCGGCTGCGGCGCGCCGCGCGTTCGGTGTCCAGATCCCCGGTCGTCACCCGGGCGAGACTACGCGCGTTCAGGCAGCGTTCGCCGCACGCCCGCGCCGCTGTCCGGGCGCGCGCAGACCGGCGGCGCCGGTCAGGCGGTCGGCCAGGCGGTTGGTGACGGATCCGCGGGCAGCGAGGGCCGGTGCGTCCCCGGACTGCGGTGCGACCCGGTACAACGCGAGGGCCGCGCCGGCGGCGTTGGCCAGCATCGGGTCCAGGTCACGCACGACCTCGGACTCCTCGCCGAGCTCGTCGCACACCATGCTCGCGAACAGCGGAAGGCGGGCGGACCCACCGACGAGCAGGACGGCGGTGAGGTCCTCGAGCTGCGCGCCGACGGCGTGCACGGCCTCGGCCAGGGCCTCGCGGCCGGCCTGCAGCGGCTCGGCCAAGGCGCGGCTCAGCTCGTCGCGGGTGATCCGCACGCGGGTCGCCACGTTCGGGATGTCGACCTCGATGGAGGTCTCGGACGACCTGGCGAGCGCCTCCTTGGCGACCTCGCACGAGTTCCGCAGCGAGCGCAGGACGTCGCCGGACTCGGGGTTGCTCGGGTCGAGCAGCTCCTCCATCGTCGGGCCGGCGATCGCCATGAGGCAGTTCATGAGGTGCTCGTGGATGGCCTGGTCGACGAGGCGCCCGGAGAGCGCGCTGCCGGCGACGACGGCGAGCTGCGCGAACGCGCCGCCGGTCTCGGCCATCTGCAGGACGGTGATGGTCGACTCGTGCATGCCGATGTCGATCACGGCGCAGACGTCGTCGGCCTGCAGGCGGTCGCGCTCGGCGGCGGCGGTGGCCGCCGCGCGGGCGGCGCTGAGCACGCCGGCGTTCACGCCGTATTCGCGCAGGCAGGCGCGCAGCCGGGCGACCTGCTGAGAGCTCCACGTCGGCGAGTACGTCACAGCGATGGCGTCTGCGTCGCACCCCTCGGTGCGTCGCACGCGCTCGATCACCTCGGCGACCGCGGCGGCGATGCTCTCGGGCTCGGCCCGCCCGCCGCACTCCGACCACACTGCCGGTGCCAACGACGACGAGGACACCGCCGACGAACGTCCGTCGATGCGGACCGCCGCCAACATGCCGTCGCGCACGATCGTGGCCGACGTCCGCGTCGAGCCGACGTCGATACCCAGTCTGTAGACCATCCCAACCCCCCAGTCGAGATCCCCAGGGAAACATGGGGGCGGGAGAACTGACCATGGATCAGGTGAGGCTTGCACGAACCGAGACCTACGCCGCTCCCATATGACCGCCCGTGTCGGATTCGTCGGGCGAACGGTCAAGCCAGACGACGACGTCCCCGGTCGCTCCGGCGAAATGTGTCAACGATCAGGCCGCCGTCGCCGTCGTCCGGTGAAGCGTCGAAGAGGGCGGCGAGATCAGCGTCCGCGCCCCGTTCGTACCGCGCCTCACACTCCTCACAAACGGTGACGAACTGGGCGAGGGTGCATTCGTCGCCGTACCCGTCGCGGAAGGTCGGGTCATCGAGCAGGTGAACGAACTGGGGGTGGCGGTCGCAAAACAGGCAGCTCTGGTGGTGCGCTGTCGTGGGCGCTTCACGCCAGCTGACGACCCTCGGGAGGTGCGTGAAGACCCCGCGCAAGGGCCCGGTGTCCCCGAAGTCCGCCACGACCTCATGATCGGTTGCCCAGGAGCCGGGCTCAAGCGCCGGACCGCTGGTGGAATCTCCGGCGGTGCACCCTGGTTGCCGTGCAGAGCAGTCCTGACGAGGAGAGACGATGACCAATTCGCCCATCCCGGCGCCGCCGTGGACCACGACCGAGTGGTTGAACAGTGAGCCGCTGACGCTCGAGGCGCTGCGCGGCAAGGTCGTCGCTCTCGAGGCCTTCCAGATGCTCTGCCCCGGATGCGTCAGTGGTGCGCTTCCGCAGGCCCGCCGATTGCAGCAGACCTTCGGTAAGGACCTCGCGGTCATCGGACTGCACACGGTGTTCGAGCACCACGCGGCGATGACTCCGGTCTCGCTGAAGGCGTTCGTCCTCGAGTACGGGTTGCGGTTCCCGATCGGCGTGGACGCGCACAACGACGGCCTGCACCCGATCACCTTCGGCCGCTACGGCATGCAGGGCACCCCGACGACCATCCTCATCGACCGCGCCGGCCAGATCCGCACGCATCACTTCGGTGCCGTCGAGGACATGGCACTGGCAGCGGCGGTGCAACGTCTCCTGCTCGAGGACGCACCAGCAGCCGAGCCGGCGGACACGGCGACCGTGCAGGAGCAGCCCGCCGGCACCTGCTCGGTCGACGGGGTCTGCGTCTAACCCTCGGCGCGCTGGCCGGGGATGGCCTGGCGCTGGGCGAGCCGTTCGCGCGCCTCGGCCAGTTCCTCGTCGGTGGTCTCACGGACGAGGCCGAGGTGCTTGTGCTGCAGGCGCCGCAGGGTGGACTGCTTCTTGGCGATCATCCGCTCGAGCGAGGCGCGCTGCGATGCCGGACATCCGGGGCGGAGATGTCCGAGCAGGGAGTTGATCGCGGTCTCGATCTCTCGGATCTGCGATTCCAGGCCCACTGCTTCGCGGGCCCGGCTTCTTGTCGTGGTCACTTGGCGAATATCGGCGCTCGGTGCCGCGACCTGAAGTCTGCTCCCGCCGTTGAATCGTCAGGTCAGTACTGACCGCAGCACCCCGAGAGCCCGGACAAACCGGACACGAATGTGCCTGTGGGGTCAGTACTGAGCGAGAGGATCCGCTCTAGGCCTCGGGTGCGGACTCCAACGGTTCGACGACCAGCAGCACCGCGTCCTTGGCGACGGTCGCCCCGGCACGGGCGCGCAGGTCCCTCACGACACCCTCGACGGGCGCCGTCAGGACGTGCTCCATCTTCATGGCCTCGACGACGACCAGACGCTGCCCTGCGGCAACTTCCTGACCCTCCGCCACTTCGACCAGGGTGACCGTCCCGGGCATGGGTGAGAGCACCGGACCGCCGGCACCGGCGGCCTCCGCGGCGGCGGTGTCCAGGGCGAGGCGCTCCTGCACGGCCCAGCTGTGGCCGTCGCGGCCGATCCACAGCACCCCGTCGGCGCCGCGGGCCATGGCAAAGGTCTGGGTGATTCCCCGCTGGGTGTGCCGTCCGCCACGGGCACTGCTCGCCCGCACCGGTGCGGCGCCGCCGAAGCGTAGTTCGTAGTCGGCGGCACGGCCGCGGTGGCGGACCTCGACCGGTTCGTGCCCGGTGACGGACAGCTTGTGCGTGGTCCAGGCGGCCGCGCCGACGCGCCAGGCGCTCGGCATATCGAAGGGATCGACCACGGCCCCGGTCGGTTCGAAGTCGAGCACGGTGACGCCGGTCGCCGCGCCGAGGACGTCGTCGGGCAGGTCCTGGCTGGTGAGGCTCTCAAGCTTGCGACCGACCAGGCCGGTGTCCAGGTCGCCCGCCTGCACGTCGGGGTCGGCGATCAGCGCCCGAAGGAAGCCGACGTTGGTGCCGAGACCGAGCAGCGTGTACTCGCTGAGCGCGACGTCGAGGCGGAGCAGGGCGTCGGCGCGGTCGGCGCCGTAGGCGATGACCTTGGCCAACATCGGGTCGTAGTCCGACCCGACGACGGTGCCCTGCGCGACGCCGGAGTCGATGCGCACATCGGTCGGCTGACGCAGCAGCAGGATCTCGCCGCCGGTGGGCAGGAATCCGGCCGCGGGGTCCTCCGCGTAGATGCGGACCTCGATGGCGTGCCCGCGCGGCGAGAGCACGTTCGGCCACGGCGCGACTGCCCCGGCGGCGACCTGCAGCTGCAGCGACACCAGGTCGACGCCGTAAACCTCCTCGGTCACCGGGTGCTCGACCTGCAGGCGGGTGTTCATCTCCATGAAGAACCAGTCGTCGGGGCGGTCCCCGGCGACGATGAATTCCACGGTCCCGGCGCCGACGTAGCCACAGGCCCGGGCCGCGTTGCACGCCGCCTCACCCATCTCGGCGCGCTGCGCAGGGGTCAACAACGGCGAGGGAGCTTCCTCGACGATCTTCTGGTGGCGCCGCTGCAGGGAGCATTCGCGTTCGCCGAGGTGCACGACGTTGCCGAACATGTCGGCCAGCACCTGGATCTCGATGTGCCGCGGGGTGGTGATCAGCTTCTCGACGAGCAGGGTGTCGTCGCCGAAGGACTTGATGGCCTCACGGCGCGCTGAGGCGATCGCGGGGACCATGTCTTCGGGCTTGTGCACCTCGCGCATGCCCTTGCCGCCGCCGCCGGCCGACGGCTTGATCAGTACCGGGTAGCCGATCGCGTGGACCGCTTCGACCAGTTGCGCGTCGGTCAGGCCCAGCCCGTCCGAGCCCGGAACGACAGGAACGCCGGCGGCGGACACCGTCGCCTTGGCGCGGATCTTGTCGCCCATCGCCTCGATCGCGGACGCCGGCGGGCCGACGAACACGATGCCCGCGTTCTTGCACGCTGCGGCGAACGCGGTGTTCTCGGACAGGAAGCCGTAGCCGGGGTGGATCGCCTGCGCTCCGGTGGCCTTCGCTGCCGCGATCACCTTCTCGATCGACAGGTAGGACTCCGCGGCCGGAGCCGGACCGAGTCGCACGGCCACGTCGGCGGCCGCGACGTGCGGGGAGTTCGCGTCGGCGTCGGAGTACACCGCGATGGACCGGATCCCGGCCTCGCGGAGGGTGCGGATGACCCGCACCGCGATCTCGCCGCGATTGGCCACCAGGACACTGCTGAACATCTGCGCCACCCCACTCACATCCGGAAGATGCCGAAGGCCGGATCGCCCAGCGGGGCGTTCGCGGCGGCGGACAGCGACAGTCCCAGCACCATGCGGGTGTCGGCGGGATCGATCACGCCGTCGTCCCACAGGCGGGCCGTCGAGTAGTACGGATGGCCTTGGGCGTCGTACTGCGCGCGGATGCGCTCCTTGAGTGCAGCCTGCTCGGCCTCGTCGCCGGACCCGACGGTGGTGAGCACCGTCGCGGCCTGCTCGCCGCCCATGACGGAGATGCGGGCGTTGGGCCACATGAACAGGAAGCGCGGCGAGTAGGCCCGGCCGCACATCGCGTAGTTCCCGGCCCCGAAGGAGCCACCGATGATGACGGTGAACTTCGGGACCCGGGTGCTGGCGACGGCGGTGACGAGCTTCGCGCCGTTGCGCGCGATGCCGCCGGCCTCGTAGTCGCGCCCGACCATGAACCCGGTGATGTTCTGCAGGAACACCAGCGGAATGCCGCGCTGGTCGCACAACTCGATGAAATGCGCGCCCTTCATCGCCGACTCGGAGAACAGGATCCCGTTGTTCGCGATGATGCCGACCGGGTGGCCGTGGATCCACGCGAAGCCGGTGATCAGCGTCGTGCCGTACTCGGACTTGAACTCGTGGAACCTCGAACCGTCGACGATCCGGGCGATGACTTCCCGTGCGTCGTAGGGGATCCGGGAATCCGTCGGCACCGCGCCGTAGAGCTCGGCCGGGTCGACGAGCGGTTCCTCGGTGGGCTTGCGGTCCCACGGGGCGGGGGTGCGCTGACCGAGGGTGGAGACGATCGAGCGGACGATGCGCAGCGCGTGCGCGTCGTCGTTCGCGAGGTGGTCGGTGACGCCGGAGATCTTCGAGTGCAAATCCCCGCCGCCGAGGTCCTCCGCCGTGACGATCTCGCCGGTCGCGGCCTTCACCAGCGGCGGACCGCCGAGGAAGATCGTGCCCTGGTTGCGCACGATCACGGCCTCGTCGGACATCGCCGGGACGTACGCGCCGCCGGCGGTGCAGGAGCCGAGGACCGCGGCAATCTGCGGGATGCCCGAGGCCGCTCATCGTGGCCTGGTTGTAGAAGATCCGGCCGAAGTGTTCGCGGTCGGGGAAGACGTTGTCCTGCTCGGGCAGGAATGCCCCGCCGGAGTCGACGAGGTAGATGCAGGGCAGGCGGTTGTTCAGCGCCACCTCCTGCGCGCGCAGGTGCTTCTTCACCGTCATCGGGTAATACGTTCCGCCCTTGACGGTGGCGTCGTTGGCCACGATCACGCACTCCCGGCCCGCGACCCGGCCGACGCCCGTGATGACGCCGGCGCCGGGGGCGTCGTCGTTGTAGAGGCCGTTCGCGGCCAGCGGCGAGAGTTCGAGGAACGGCGAGGCCGGATCGACGAGGGAGTCGACGCGGTCGCGCGGCAGGAGCTTGCCGCGTGCGGTGTGCCGCTCGCGGGACTTCTCCGGGCCGCCGAGCGCCGTCTTGGCGAGGACCTCGCGCAGGTCGGCGACCAGTGCCTGGTGCGAGGCGGCGTTGCGGGCGAACTGCTCGCTGCCCGGGTCCACCTTGCTGCGCAGCACGGGGGTGTCGTGACTCATCAACCCACCATTCCAAGTCCGGCCGGCGATTCCCTGCAGGACTCGCTCGGAACCACTCGATGCCTACTCGTCAGTGCGGCAGCGGTGCGGGAGGCCACCGGTCGCCCCAACTGCCCGGACAGCCACGCGCTGGTTTCCACCATCCGGTCCAGGTCCACGCCGGTGTCGATACCCAGGCCCTCGAGCTGCCAGAGCAGGTCCTCGGTGGCGAGGTTGCCGGTCGCCGAACCGGCGTAGGGGCAGCCGCCGAACCCGCCGGTGCTGGAGTCGATCGTCGTGACCCCGCACTGCATCGCGGCGAGGGTGTTCGCCAGCGCCTGGCCGTAGGTGTCGTGGAAGTGCACGGCGATGCGCTCGACGCCGATCCCGGCATCGCCCAGCGCGTCGAGCAGCGCGACGACCCGGCCGGGGGTGGCGACGCCGATGGTGTCGGCAACGCACAGCTGGTCCGCGCCACTGGCCATCAGGCGTGCGGCGACGTCGACGACGGAGGCGACAGGGACGTCGCCCTCCCAGGGGTCGCCGAAGCACATCGAGAGGTAGGCCCGGACCCACAGGCCGCGGGCGCGCGCCCGGCGGATGACGGGGTCGAACATCGCGACGGACTCGTCGACGGAGCAGTTGAGATTGCGTCGAGCGAAGCTCTCCGTCGCGCTGCCGAACACCGCGATCGACTCGACGCCCAGCGCGAGAGCCCGTTCCAGGCCGCGCTCGTTGGGGACCAGGACGGGGTAGCGGACGCGGGCGTCGAGGGTCAGAGAGCTGAGCAGTTCCTCGGCGTCGGCCAGCTGCGGGACCCAGTCCGGGTGCACGAGGCTCGTGGTCTCGACGACGGTGTGCCCGGCGTCGACGAGGCGCTCGACGAGCTCGGCCTTCACGGCGACGGGGAGTACGGCGGACTCGTTCTGGAGTCCGTCACGGGGGCCGACCTCGCAGATGGTGACGCGCGAGGGGAGGTCGGCGAGGGGAGTGTTGCCGTAGCGCATGCCGACACGGTAACTGACCGACCGTACGGTCAGCAACAGTGGCATACTGACTTTCGTGCCCAGGCCAAGTTCGCGCGACGCGATCCTGCAGATGTTCGCCGAGCAGGTGGCCGACCGCGGCTACGCGGACACGAGCATCAACGACGTCGCCAGCGCGCTGAATCTGAGCAAGGGCACCGTCGTGCATCACTTCGGCAGCAAGGAGGCGATGCTCGGCGAACTGCACGTCGCCTACTTCGCCCGCCGCTTCGCCGAGGCCGAGCACATCCACGCCGAACTCGACGACCCCGTCGCCCGCCTGGTCGCGATGATCTACGCCCTGCTCGCCGCGCACCGCGACGACCGCGCCGCCAGCCTCGCCTGCCTGCGCGAGCTCGTCCGGTACCTCTCCGGCGAGGAGCGCAACGAGTTCGTCCGCGACCAGCGCACCCGCTACACGCGGATCGTTGTCGACATCCTGCGCGACGGTGTGGAGCGCGGGGTCCTCCGAACCTCGGACCCGCAACTGTCCGCGCTGCAGATCTTCGGCATGTGCAATTACGCCTGGACCTGGTACCGCCCCGAAGGCGCCGCGTCGGTGGAGGACATCGCCGCGGTGTTCGCCCGGGACATCCTCGGCGGCCTCACCGGCGAGAGCCCGTTCGATCTGGAGGCGACGATCGCGCGCGCCGTCGAGGTCGTCCGCACCGCCCCGGGCCGCGCTCCGTCGACCTGACCTCCGGCCCTTTGTTGACGCGCTTCACTCGCCGGCGTGCTGCTGGACTCGCTCAGCGCGCCCGCGCCGAGCGTGTGAGGCAGCACTGGGACGAGTGAAGCGCGCGTCCCCGGTGGGCGGAGCGGTCAGTCGAAGGGGTTCAGGCCCGAGATCAGCAGGTCGACGGCCGCCCGCTGGATGGCGTCGCGGATCAGGGTCTGCACCTGCGTCGGGTCGGTCATGCGGTCCAGCAGGGCGCGGACGTCGAGTTCGTCGACGGCTCGGCGCAGCAGGTCGGCGGTGGGCAGGCGGTTGTCGATGAGGCCGTCGGGCAGGGCGCGGATCGCTCGCTCGACGAGGCCGTTCAGTTGGACCTCGTCGAGGATCTCGTCGGTCAGCGCGGAGACCTTCGGCAGGTTGCCCTCGCGATCGAGCCGGTCGACGGCGTCCCGCAGCCCGGCCCGCACCGCGTTCACCAGGGCGTCGTCTCGAAGCCCCGGGGTCCCCAGGCGCAGCACGAGAGCCTCGCGGGAGATGCCGAGCCGGCAGGCGGCGGCGTCCAGGCCGATCAGCACCATCTGCTCGGCCAGGCCGTCGAGTCCGGTCGACACCGCGGCGACCGGGCGGGGAAGGCATGGATCGGCCGCACGGGTCGGCACGAAGTCCCCGCCACCGTGGGCGACCTGGGTGCCGAGCACCCCGGCGACCAAGGCGGCGGCGAGGACGGGCAGCACAAGAGCGCGGACGTTCATGCGCGGCTCCGTCGGCGCAGCGGGACCATCGGCAGCAACGCGAGGACGGCCAGCCCGGCAGCCAGCAGGTAGGAGTCACGGAAGGCCCGGGTCGCGGCGCGTTCGAGCTGGTCGTCGAGGTCGCGCTCCAGACCGTCGGCGATGGCCCGTTGGTCCGGGGGCAGGTCCAGGGCGGCGAACGCCGGGTGCAGGTCGGGGACCCGGCCGGCCTCGTCGGTCAGTTGGTCGGCGAGCCCGGCTGCCAGGTTCACCTTGACGTAGCCGGGCAGCGGCGCGTCGAGGACGAGCGCCGTGATCGCCTCCTGAGCCGGGATCTGGGCGTCACGCAGGTCGGCGGTGAAGACGGGCGTGAGCAACGCGAGGCCGAGCACCACCCCGGCGTGCCGGGCGGCGATCGTCGTCCCGCCGTGCAGCGCGCGGGGAAGACGGTCCGCGATCGCCTGGGCGCTGAGCGAGTCGACGGTCAGTCCGAGTCCGAGCCCGATCAGGATCTGAGGGGCAATCAGCCAGCCCAACTCTGCCGAGGGGAGTAGCGCCAGCGCCGCCAGCCCACCGGCGATCAGCAGTGCGCCGCTGACCGTCTCCGCGCGAGCGCCGGCTCGGGCCAGGCGGGCGATCGGCACGGCGGCCCAGGCCGCCAGCGGGATGACCGAGACGGTGACGGCGGCCGTGGCCGGGTTGTGCCGCCAACCCTCGACCAGCAGCAGGACCAACAGGAAGAGGGCAGCCGTCAACGCTGCGGACAGCAGGGCGAGGGACAGGTTGACCGCAACGACCGGCCGCTGCCGCGCGGGCGGGGCGACGGGCCTTCCTCGACGCAGCGCCAGGGCCGCCGGGACCGCGAGCAGGGTCAGCGGCACCTGCACGATGAAGATCGACTGCCAGGAGATCGCCTCGGTCATCAGGCCTCCGACCACCGGCCCGGTCGCGGTACCGATCACCCCGGCCGCGGTCCACCGCGCGATCCCGCGTCGTTCCCCGTGGGCGAGGACCAGCAGTTCGAGGCAACCGACCAGGGCGACCGCTCCGCCGAGCGCCTGGCCCACGCGGGCGGTGATCAGGACACCCATCGTCGGCGCCGCCGCGCAGGCCGCCGACGCGACCCCGAACACGACCATCCCGAGCGCCGTCGGCCAGGCGGGGTCGCGCCGCAGACACAACCGTGCGGCCGGGATCGCGGCCAGGGCGAGGGCCAGATTGAACGAGACGAGCACCCACGCGACCCCGCCGACGGTCCCGTCGAGCTCACGCAGGATCTCCGGGAGCGCGAGGGTCACCACCGCGGAGTCCGCGAGCACCAGCGCGACGGTCAGACAGAGCAGCAGCCCGCGCACACGCTGCCGAGTCCCGGCCCCCCGCTCGGTCAGCTCCGCTGTCCCCACCCGCGTCATGCTCGCAGGGCTGAGGGATGACATCCCGCAGCCGCCCTTGTCAGCCCCCCTGCGGGCTGACACGTCCGGCTGGGGGACGTCATCCCGCAGCCACGGGGGCCGGACGGACAGGGGCGGATCGGACGTTCGGTCTGGCGTTCTATCCCCGCGAGACGATCGCCGTCCTGGTCGGCGTCGTCGCCATGGCGCTGGTGGGCGGATGGTTGCTGGTGTGCAGCGCGCGTGGTGGGCCGGATGTGCCAGGCGGTGCACTGACCGTGACCGCGTTCGTCTGCCTCGGTGTGGTCGCCCTGATCCTGATGTACGGAGACCCGGTCTGCGGTTGCCTGCCGTAGCCGGGAATGCACGGGCCCCGCATCGAGGTTGACGCGTCAACTGGACCTCGACGGGAATGATGGCCCTCATGACGACTCTCGACCGCTCTGCGGTGACCGACGCCGATCTGCACCCGCTCCTGGCCTCCCGGTGGAGCCCGCGGGGCTTCGACACCGCCTACGAGATCCCGGAGGCCGACCTCGCCGCGTTGCTCGAGGCCGCTCGCTGGGCGCCGTCGTGCGCGAACCGGCAGCCGTGGCGCTTCGTCGTCACGCACCGCGGCCAGGAGGGCTTCGACCGCCTTGTCGCGCACCTGGCCGAGGGCAATCAGCGCTGGGCCACGCGGGCGTCGGTGCTGATCGTCGCCGCGTCGAAGAACGCCGACGACAACGGGGACTCGTGGCTGCCGTGGTCCATCTACGACACCGGCCAAGCCATGGCGCACCTCTCCGTCCAGGCCGAGGCGTTGGAGCTGGCCGTCCACCAGATGGCCGGATTCGACCCCCAAGGCATGTCGAAGGAGTTCGGGCTCCCAGAGTCCGTTCAGCCTGTCGCGGTGCTCGCGATCGGTCGCTGGGACCCGGAAGCTGATCTTCCGGAGGACCTCAAGGCCCGCGAGTTCGGACCTCGGAAGCGGTTACCCCTTCGCGACCTGCAGCTTTTCCATTTGGACGCCTGAGGGGCACCATCCGGCGACAGTCCGGCGCGGACGGTTGTGGACTGGGAGTAACCAGTACAGGATTCGTGCGTGCTGTTGACGGTGTCGTCTCTGACCGTGCGCTACGGGCGTGCGGTGCAAGGCCTTGCTGACGTTGATCTTGAAGTCCCCGAAGGATCGGTCACGGCCGTCCTCGGGGCCAACGGCGCGGGCAAGTCGACCCTGCTCCGGGCGATCTCCGGGACGTTGCCGCTGCACCGTGGCCGCATCGACTCCGGATCCATCCATTTCGGCGGTGAGTCCATCGTCGGCCTCGACCCGGCGAAGATCGTCACCTCGGGCGTGGTGCAGGTGCCCGAGGGCCGCCAGGTCTTCGCCACGATGAGCGTGGAGGACAACCTCCGCGCCGGTGCCCTCTCGGTCCCCAGGGACCGTCGCGGGCAGGCGCGCGAGCGGGTCTTCGAACTCTTTCCCCGGCTGGGCGAACGGCTCGACCAGCGCGCGGGCCTGCTCTCCGGAGGTGAGCAGCAGATGCTTGCGATGGGGCGAGCATTGATGTCCGAGCCGAAATTGCTGCTGCTCGACGAACCCTCGCTGGGCTTGGCCCCGAAGATGATCGAGACGATCCGTCAGATCATCGCCGAGATCAACGAGGCCGGTGTCGCGGTGCTGCTTGTCGAGCAGAACGCCGCGATGGCCCTGAAGGTCGCCCAGCATGTCGTCGTTCTGGAGGTCGGCCGGTTGGCCCTCACGGGATCCGCGCAGGACGTCGCGAACTCTCCCCAGTTGGCCGCGCTCTATCTCGGTGGTCACCCGGACCCGGCCGGTGTGGACTCCACTGTCGCGAAGGTCCAGCGCCCACCGCTGAGCAAGTGGCAGGGGTGACTGTGGCTGCTCCGGCGTTGGAGGCATCCGGTCTGTCCCTGCGGTTCGGCGGGGTGCAGGCCCTCGGTGGCGTGGGGTTCGCGATCACCCCGGGCACGATTCACGCGCTCATCGGACCGAACGGCGCGGGGAAGTCCACCTGTTTCAACGTGCTCTGCGGGGTCTACCAGGCCGACGCCGGCACGGTGAAGCTCAACGGTGAGGACGTCACCGGGCTGCGCCCGCATCAGCTGGCCGGTCGCGGCCTGGGCCGCTCGTTCCAAAATCTCGCCTTGTCCGGGCACTCGACGGTGCTGGACAACGTGATGCTCGCCCGCCACTGCCGCACCCGCGGAGGGTTTATCGCCGCCGGGCTCCGCTGGCCGTCGATGTTCAAGGAGCAAGCCCGCCACCGCGCCCGGGTCGAGGAGATCTGCGCGTTCATCGGCATCGAGCGGCTCCTGCACACCCCCGCCGGCGGGCTGTCCTACGGCGACTCGAAGCGGGTCGACATCGCGCGTGCGCTGGCCACCGAGCCCCACGTGCTGCTGCTCGACGAACCGGCCGCCGGCATGAACGCCGGGGAGACGGCGGACATGGCCGAACTCATCGTCGAGCTGCGCTCGGCCCTGGATCTGTCGGTGCTGCTCGTCGAGCACGACATGAATCTGGTCATGGGCATCGCCGACAACATCACGGTCCTCGACTTCGGCGAGGTCGTCGCCGACGGCACTCCCGAGCAGGTCCGCAACGACCCCGAGGTCATCCGGGCCTACCTGGGAGACAGTGCATGAATACGTTCGTCCAAGTGCTGGTCAACGGGCTCGGCAAGGGCGCGGTCTTCGCACTGTTGGCGCTCGGTTTCGTCATCATCTTCAAGGCCAGTGGGGTGTTGAACTTCGCCCACGGATCCTTCGTGCTGCTCGGCGGTTACGTCGCCGTTCGCACCGAGGACGACCTGGGCTTCGGCGGCTCCGCAGTGCTCGGCGTCGCGTGCGCAGGCCTCGGGGCCCTTGTCGTGGAAAGAGTCCTGGTCGCCCGAAAACCCTTGGCCGATCCGATCGCGTTGGCGCTGCTCACCATCGGTGTCGACGTGATCATCACCGAGGAGATCATCCGCCGGCTCGGCATCGAGGTGCCCTTCCTGGGCGGTCCGTACGACAACAAGCCGGTCCAGGTCGGCGACGTCACCTTCTTCCGCACCCAGTTGATCGCGCTCGGTATGGGCGCGGTGCTCGTGGCGGCGTTCCTCATCGCGTTCCGCCTGTCCACCTGGGGCGTCGCGATGCGCGCGCAGGCGGAGAACCACGAGGCCGCGGCACTGATGGGGATCAATCGGGCCAAGGTCACCGCCACAGCCTGGGTGATCGCGGGGGTGCTCGCGGGGGTCGCGGTGCTCTTCCTCGCCACTCAGGACTTCTCCGGATCCGGGTTGTCCCGCGGCACCCACGCCGTGGCTCTCGTCGCCTTCCCGGCAGCGATCATCGGCGGTCTGGACTCCACGACCGGGGCGATCGTCGGTGGGTTGATCGTCGGGCTCACCGAGGCGCTGAGCGCCCAGTACATCTCCTTCGAGTTCTCCAAGATCGCCGTCTACATCGTGATGCTCGCGGTGCTGATCGTTGCGCCCGCCGGGTTGTTCGGTACCCGGGAGCGCACTCGTGTCTAGACATGCGATGTCCGACGCCTTCGACGTCCGGCGTCTGCTGCAGGTCGGCAACCTGGTCGTCGGGGTGCCCCTACTCGCCATGGTCGTCCTGTTGCTCAGCGCCCCCAACTTCCTCGGTCCCGCGTGGCTGAGGGTGGGTCAGTTGGTGATGATCGGCGCGGTCGGGGCGATCGGGCTGACCCTGCTCACCGGGCAGGCCGGACAGTTGTCGCTGGCCACGCCCTTCTACATGTTCGTCGGCGGCATCTCCTACTGCGTGCTCGGCGCGGAGGACAAGCCCGACCAGTTCGGGCTCGGGCTGCCGTCCTGGATCGCGATGATCGGCGCGGTCCTCGTCGCCGCGGCGCTCGGCCTGGCCTTCGCGCCGGTCGCCGGCCGCGTGCGCGGGGTGTACCTCGGCGTCGCGACGCTGTCCCTGGTCTACGTGGGTCTCTACATCGGCCAGCGATGGACGCAGCTCTCCGGTGGCACCTCCAGCGGTCGCTCGGCGCCGGACTTCAATTTGTTCGGGATCTCCTTCCTGCGGTCCGGCAATCGCGAGGAACGCGTCTGGTACCTGTTCCTGGTCCTCACCCTGATCGCCTACCTGCTGGCCCGCGGCGCGGTCCGCAGCCGCCCTGGTCGCGCTTGGCGGGCGATCCGGGACAACGAGTCGGCCGCGTCCGCCCTCGGTGTCCCGGTTTCCCGCGTCCGCACCGAGGTCTTCGCGATCTCGTCGGGCTACGCCGGTATGGCCGGGGTGATGACGGTGCTCTGGTTCCGGCTGCTCAAGCCGGACGAGAGCGAGTTCGTCGGTACCTGGAGCATCACCGTGGCCATCGCGTTCCTCGCAATGATCCTGATCGGCGGGCTCGGTTCGGTCGGCGGCGCCATCGCCGGGGCAGTCCTGGTCAACGGTCTGCCCGGGGCGCTGTCGCTCTGGTTCGGCGGGGCCGAGTTGTTCGGCTCCGGGCCGACGGCGGTCACGCCGGTCATCTTCACCGCATTCCTGTACGGCACCGCGGTGATTCTCGTCGTGCTGTTCGAACCCGGCGGCCTGGCCGCATTAGGACGCCGGGCCCACCAGATGGTCATCGGCAGGTTGTCGGTGTCCGCGAAAGGAAGTTGAGTCATGCGCAGAATTGCGATCTCGGCTGCGGCAGTGGCCGCGGCGTTGGTGCTCGCCGCCTGCGGCGGGGACGACGAGAACGGCTCCACCACCGCCGAGGACGGGGTCGAGATCGGGCCCGGTGTCACTGAGGACAGCATCACTCTGGGCGTGATGACGGACCTGACCGGTCCGTTCAAGGACTTCTCGACCACGCTGCAGGCCGGCCACAAGATCTGGGTCGACGAGATCAACGGCAAGGGCGGCGTCTGCGGACGTCAGATCAAGGTTGAGACCCTCGACCACGGCTACAAGGCCGACCAGGCCACCATCCAGTTCCCGGACCTCGAATCCAAGTCGGCAGGATTCCTCGAACTGCTCGGCTCGCCCGTCCTGGCCGCGCTGCGGCAGGACATCGATGACAAGCAGCTGACCACCATCGGTCTGTCCTGGAGCTCGGACCTGCTCGACCAGCCCTACATCGTGATCGTCGGCACGACCTACGACATCGAGATGATCAACGGCCTGAGCTACCTGATGGAGAAGGGCGAGATCAAGAAGGGCGACTCCATCGGGCACATCTACATCGACGGCGAGTACGGCGGGAACGGCCTGCGCGGCTCGAAGTACTTCGCCGAACAGAACGACATGAAGTTGGTCGAGGGCAAGGTGACCTCCACCGACACCGACATGACGAGCATCGTCACCAAGTTCAAGGGCGAGCGGGTCAAGGCCATCGCGCTGACCACCTCGCCGGCGCAGACCGCCTCGGCCGCCGCGAACAACGTCGGTCTCGGCCTCGGGGTGCCCATGATCGGAAACAACCCCGTCTTCGCGCCGGTGCTGCTCGATGGACCCGCCGCCAACGCGTTGAAGGAGCTCTACGTCTCGGCGAGTGCGGTGCCGTACGCCTCCGACGTACCCAAGGCGAAGTACGTCGCCGATGAGTTCGCCAAGGCCAGCGGTGGCGCGCAGCCGTTCTTCACCGCGCAGTTCGGTTACGCGACGGGCGTCATCTGGGGCCAGATCCTGGAGAAGGCGTGCGCCGCGAAGAACCTGACCCGCGCCGGTATCCACGAGGCGTTGAAGTCCAGCACCGACCTGACCACCGAGAACCTGCTGCCGCCGTTGGACTACTCCAAGCTCGGCTCGCCGCCCTCGCGCCAGGTCTACATCGCGCAGGTCGACAAGGGCTCCAAGGGCGGGCTGAAGCAGGTCAAGTCCCTGTTCGAGTCCAAGGAGGCCAAGTCCTACAAGGCTCCCAAGGAATCCTGACCCAGGACATGCGACGGCCCCGCCCCTCAGTTCCAGGGGCGGGGCCGTTCCGCGTCTACGGCAGGCGGTTGATCGAGGCGATCATGTCCGCCACCGCGTCGTCACCGGCTCCGATGAAGCCTGCGAGCAGATGGAAGACGTGCCACATGCCCGGGTAGTCGGTGTGGTCCACGCCCGCCCCGGCGGCGCGGGCGTCGTCGACCAGACGCAGCCCGTCCGGGCGCAGCGAGTCCAGGCCCGCGGTGTGCACGATCATCGGCGGCAGTCCGGCGAGGTCCCCGTAGAGCGGTGAGACACCGGGATCCTCGGCGGAGTCGGGGGCGTAGGCCGCACAGAAGGCCTCGATGTCGTGAGGGTTCAGCAGCGGGTCGCGGCCCGGCGGTTCGTCGCGCCAGTTCGCCTTCGAGGTCATGTCGACGAACGGCATGCTCAGCGCCAGACAGCGAGGTGACTCACCCTCAGTCTTCAACTTCTGTGCGAGCGCCAAGGCCAACCCACCGCCGGCGGAGTCGCCGGCCAGCACGATCCGGTTCGCGGGGGTGCCACCCGCCCGCAGCGCCTCGTAGGCGGCGTAGGCGTCCTCCAGGGCCGCGGGGAACGGGTTCTCCGGTGCCATCCGATAGTCCAGCACCAGCGCGGGTAACCCCGTGCCCAGCGCCAGCCGAGTCGCTACCGGCCGGTGCGACTTCGCCGAACCGATGACGTACCCGCCGCCGTGCAGATAGAGGATCGCGCCGTCCCGCGGATCGGGGTCCGGGACTGGGTCGATGCGCAACGCCGGCACCCCACCGAGCTGCCCGGGCCGCGCAATGCTGCCCCGCGGCCACGGCACGGTCCCGACGATGAGGTCACCCGCCTTACGCCGCACCCCCAACGGCGTCGACGGATGCAACACCGCCCGCCGAACCAACGGCATTGCTGCCTTCATGACAGGGGTCGGGAGACGCAGTCGCATGTCGGTCCTCACCTCGAGCCGGTCCGGTCCTCGCCTCCCATCGAACACCGGCGAGTCCTGGCGTCCGCTGAGGGGTGAGTTATAGCGCTCGCTTCAGCGGACGCCGCGGGCGGCGGCCGGCAAGTCCAAGGCCGAGCACCACCAGCGCCAGACCACTGAGGACCCAGGGGAGTTGGTCGTCGATGGAGACCACGGTGACTCTCGGCCCGCCGGGATCGAGGGCGGCGACGGAGGTGGTGCCCGCGAGCCAAAGGTTGTCGACGATCCGCGGCGCGCCCATGGATCCGGTGAGGGTCAGTCGAGTCTCGAAGAAGGTCACGGCGTCGTCGCCGACCGCGGCCAGCCAACTGCCCGACGAAGGCGGACGGGTGCCGATCGGCTGCAACATCCGGTCGCGGACCTCGACGGTGCCAGGACGGTAGGTGTCGAACTGGTTCTGGAACCCGACCCGGCCGAGCAGTGCGCCCGTCGAGGTCCACGCCAGGTCGCGCGGATCCTGCTTCGGTGCCCAACGGGCAAGTTCGCGTCCCGTCACCGGATCGAACGTGATGACCAGATTGGGCGGAGGTATCTGCCGCGGTTCGGAGGGCGGCACGACGATTGCTGCCGCCGTGCGCCGATCGGGACTCAGCTTGATCTGGTGCAGACGGACGGTTCCGGGGAATCCGGCGCGCAATGTCCGGGCCGTGCCATCCGGTGCGATCCGGACGAGCGAGTACTCGTCGTCCTCACCGTTGACCTCGCCAAGGAAACCGTCGGTGTCGACCGCAGGGTTGATCATCCCCACCGGCACGTCGACGCGGTCCGCCTCGCGTTCGGACAGCGTCAACAGCTCGTTGTCCTGACGGCCGTTGTTTTCCGCCACCAACAGCTGCGCTCGCCTCCCTGCGGCATCGACGCACCGGAGCGCGCCCTGACCGAGGTACCCGTCAGACGGCAGCCGAAAGCTGCGGACCAGGGCGAGCGTGCGGGCGTCGTGCACGTTCACCTCGGGGCCGGTGTAGTCCAGCGACCGAAGGCTGTGCACGACGACGTTCCGCCCGCCCGGGCAGACGGCCATCGCCAGCACTCGACCGGGCCGCCGGTCCCAGGCCACCACCTCGCCGCGAGCGTCGACCGCCGCCAGGTGGCTCCCACCGAAGTTCCCACCCAGCACCGCCACCGGCTCAGCGGTCGAGGTTGCCGCAGGTTCACCGAGCATGCGTTGCAGGGCCAGTCCCAGGTCCGTCTTGGTGCAACCCTGAGTTGCCCATTCGCCGTCCTCGCGGCGGACGATCGTTGCCGTGACGTACTGATACGGCGTGGGCTCGCAGCCGCCCGAGGCGGCTGTCTTTCCGGCAAACCTGCGCGGGATCTTCGCGCCGACCGACTCCTCAACCTGCTCCCGTCGTTGCGCAGCGCTGGTGGCGTTCGCATCGGTGCGGGTGATCACCGCGAGGGCGTTGCCGTCGCGAAGTTCCTGAGCGACATCCGGTGTCGCGCAGCTGCACGCCTGAGCCGGCTCGGCCAACCAGGTCAACGGAACCGCGAAGGCAGCTGCCAGCACCAGAGCGAGACGCCGCATCAGCCCTCCCCCTTCCGGCGCGTCGCCGCCGCCAGACCCAGCACGAGTAGGGCGAGGCCGCCCAGCACCCACGGCAGTTGGTTGTCGGTGGACCGCGGCTCGGCTGCGGGCGGCGGGTTGAGGAGGGACGTCACGCGTGTCGCGCCGGTCAGCCAGAGGTTGTCGACGACCTGGGGCGAACCGTTCGGCCCGGTCAGCGTCAGCCGCGTCTGGCGAAAGCCCGCGGCGTTGTTGCCGATTGCGCCCAGCCAGCCCGCGGACTGCGGTCGAGTGCCAAGGGGTCGGAGCAGCCGGTCCCGGACCTCGAGCGGGCGGGCGCGTTCGGAGTCGTAGCGGAAGTAGTAGTCGGCGGCCACAAGCAGGTCACCGCCCGATGTCCAGGCGAGGCCGCCCACCCCCGTCGGCGCCGACCACGAGGCGAGGGAAGCGCCGTTGCCGGCGTCCAGGGTGACGACGTTCCCATCGGGCAGGGCGTGCTCCTCGGTACCCGTCGCAGACGCCGCGACGGTGCGACCGTCCGGGCTGAGCGCGAAGTAACCGAGCTGCGGGAGCCCGGTACGCAGCACCCGGACCTCTCCGCGGGGGGTAATCCGCATGAGCGAGAACTCCGGACCGTCCCCGCCTGTCACGGCGATGAACCCGAGCGCGTCCGTGACGCTCTGCCCGATGTTCACAGCAAGGTTCACGCGCTCGGTCGTACCCTCGGTAAGTGTGTACAAGCCGTCGGGGGCGTGGGGGATGTCGCTCACCGAGCCGAGGAGTTGAGCCGACGTCCCGTCGGCGTCGACGCACCGCAGGCCGTTGCCGCCCCAGTCGAGTTGCGCGTCGGCAGGCAGCGCGAGCGTACGGACTAAGGTCAGCGTTCGCGCGTCGTGAACCGTCAGTTCCAGATCGACGTTGTTCCCGGGGCGGGGGGCGTATCCATATGCGAGGACGTTCCGCCCACCCGGGCACACGGCGACGGCGCCGACAGAACCCGCCCGGCGGTCCCAGGCCACGACCCCACCGCGTTCGTCCACCGCAGCGAGGCGGCTGCTTCCGTACTCGCCGGCCACGATGGCTACGGGCGTCGCCGTCGAGGTCGTCGGGGGTGTGCCGAGGATTCGTTGCAGCATCGGCCCGGTGTCGAAGGATCCGCAGCCCTCGGCGAGCACGCGCTCACCTTTGCGGCGCAGGTAGAACGCGCGTGTCTGCAGGGGCATCGTCTCCGCGAGACAGACTTGGTTCGAGTCGATCCTGACCTCACCGGTGACACCGAGGTCGGGTCCGACGCTGCGCTCGACCCGGAATTTCTCGCCGTACATGTCGGAGCCGTCGACGTCGGTTCGGGTCACCAGCGCGAGGGTCCATCCCTGCTTGATCCCCCACTCCAGGTCGAACACGCTGCATGAGCAGGCGCGAGCGTGCGGGGCGAACCACGTCGTCGGTGCAGCGAGGGCGAGCGCCACCACGAGCGCCGCGCGGCGCATCACGTGGTCCGCCTGCGACGGGTCGCCACCGTGGTGCCGACCAGAGACAGTCCGAGCCCGCCCAACACCCAGAGCAGGCGGTCGTCGGTCGACAGGCCCGCGGTGCGCGGATCGGTGTCAAGCAGCGACGCGACGTGCGTCGTGCCGACGAGCCAGAGGTTGTCGACCACTTGCGGCTTGCCCTGCGCGGGCGCAAGGGAGAACCGGGTGTCGCCGTAGCCCACTGCCACGTCGCCGACGGCCGCGAGGGATCCAGGTGCGCTCGCTCGCGTTGCGATGGGCTTCAGGCTCCGGTCCCGGACCTCGAGCATGCCCGCGCGGTACGGCGCTTCCTCGTTGACGTGACCGACCCTGACGAGGAGGTGGCCGTTGCCCGTCCAGGCGAGGGCGTCGGCCTTGGTCTCCGGCACCCAGGAGGCAAGCAACTTCCCGTTGCGCGTCTCGAAGGTGATGACGGACCCGGCTCTGCCCTCCGGCCAGTCGGTCGCCGCGATCGCCGCTGCGGTGCGCCGATCTCGGCCGAGGGCCAGGTGCTCGAGGCTCGGCAAGTCCGCACGCAGCAGGCGCACCTCTCCGTTCCGGGCGATCCGGACGAGGGCAAGCCGGCTCGGCTCGTGGTCGCTCGTCCCGATAAAGCCGGCGCCGTCCCACTGGGGTGCTGTCACGTGTGCCGCCACGGGGACGGCAGCCGTCGTGGTCTCGGTGACCGAGTACAGCGTGCTGCCGTCGCTCGCCTTCTCCGCCGCCACGAGCACCTGCGCCCGCGTGCCGTCCGTGTCGTCGCAGCGCAGCCCGTGGATGACGGAGGTGTTCGCGGGCAGAGACAGCGTTCTGACCTGCGCGAGGGTGCGCGCGTCCCGCACGGTGAGCACCTTGTCGGCGTAGGAGGAGTCCCAGGAGACGACGGTCCGCCCCCCCGGACACGCGGCCAGGTTGGCGATCCGGCTCTTCTGTCGATTCCACGCCACCACCTCGCCCCGCTCGTCCACGGCGACGAGGCTGCTGTTGCCGAACCTGCCGGCCAGGACGGCAACCGGCGCCGTGGTGGAGGTCGTGGGAGCGTCGCCGGCGATCTGCTGGAGGGCGTCACCGACATTGAGGTCCCGGCACCCGGCGGCCGACCACGCGCCCTTCTTCGACTCGGCGGGCTTCAGCCGGTAGGGGGAGACCGCCTTGACGGCCTGATACGGCACATAGCCGCAGCCACTCGCTGCGGCCTTGCCGGTCAAAGTGGTCTGGAGCGGAGGCGGTGGTTCCTTGAACGGCTTGTAGTTGTCCTGGGTGGGTCCGGCCGAGCGGTCGACGCGCAGCGCGAGGCCGTTGCCCTTGTCGTTGATCTGGGTTACCACCGCGAGGAAGCCGCCGCCGCGCTGCGCCGCGGCGGGGTCGGGAAGATTCCCGTAGGCGCTGCACGTGCAGGCCTCCGCAGGCGCGGCGAGCCAGGTAACCGGGGCGGCGAGCGCAAACGCGGCCGTCACCGCGGTGCGGCGCAGAGCCGGGGCAACCCTCACATCGAGAGTGTGCGTTCCCATCCGCCGGAATGCAGCATGTCCGCGATGTCCGGTTTCGGGGCGCGTGTGCGTTCGGCGTCGGCGGGGTGGCCGAGGGCGAGGATGCCGGTCTGGCAGATGACGACGTCGTCGGGGAGTTCGAGGGCGGCGTGCAGTTCCTCGGGGTGGCAGACGGTGAGGCCTGCGCCGAGGCCGAGGTCGACGGCGGCCAGGACGCTGGCGCCGACGGCCATCATGGCCTCGCCGACGAGCAGGGTTCGGAGCTTGTCGACCCCGATGCCGGCGTCGAGGTGCTCGAGCAGGTCGCCGTGGCGTTCGGCGGCGAGGATGTCCGAACCGAGCAGGGTCGCCACGTTGCCCTGGTAGCGGGCGGCCCACCACTGCGGCTGGACGACGAAGATCGCGATCACCGGTGCCTCGGCCAGGTAGTCCTGGTTCAGCAGTGCGGCGTAGATCTCCGTCCACCGCGGGTGGCGATGCTCGCGCCGGAGCACGATCGCGCGCCAGTCGTAGGTGTTGCCGGCGTGCGGCATGGCGAGTCCGGCGCCGAGCACCTGATGCAGCTGGGTGTCGGTGACGTCCTCGGCGGTCCAGCGACGAGTCGTGTAGCGGCCGGCGAGCACCTCGGTGAACTCCATGGGAGCACCCTGCCGGCGGCGTCGGGCGGACCTACGTCCAGGAGGTGCCTTCGACGGACTTGCGCGGGCTGGGGATCAGCGGCGGCGTCTGCATGCCTGAGTCTCGGAGCGCGGGCCCGCCGCCTTGAGAGTGCTCCGGGGTCGGTCGTCAGGAGCTGTGCGCAGAAGGCGACAGAAGCCGAGATAAGAGCACGATGAAAGCCCGCAACAATGTCCCTGTGGGAATTCCCAGATTCGAGAATAACCGCTCGTACGGAATCCATTCCGTGACCTGTCGGAAGATTGCGCGCAAGCCGGTCAGCGAGTTACTTTCAGGCCAAGGCCGCCCGCAGTTTCAGCTGGCACTGGATGTACCGCGGAATGCAACGGACTGGACCCCTGTTGCCGGCCTCACATCGATGTCACCCCCGCCACCCGCGTGGCGGCGGGGGAGGCATCGAGTGCTCAGGCGGCGTCGCTGGTCTGGATCTCGCGGAACTCGGCGACCGGACCGGCCTCGGACTCCACCATCGTGGCCCGCACGCCGGGGCAGATCAGCTCGATCAGGTTGATCATGGATCGCTGGAACGCGAGGCGATCGACCGGGCGCTTGCGGTGCGCCACGCCGACGGCGAAACCCATCAGCTGGTCGGTGTGCAGGTCCAGTTGGTCCGCCGGCACGAACGGGGCGATCATCGCGGCGGTCAGATTCTCCGCGGCCTGATCGATGCGCCGCTGCGCGTCGGCGATGACCGTGTTGCTGTGGCCCCAGGCGCGCAGCGAGGCCTCGGCCTCGTGCGAGGAGTTGACGATGCTCATTGTGACCAAACCCATACGCAGCAGGGGATCCGGCTCCTGGGCGAAGTCCTCCAGGAGGGCCTGCCAAGCGCACTCCCAGTACGCGGCGAAGGCCTCGACGAACTCGGGCATGGAGTAGAAGTGGTAGTAGAACGAGCCCTTGGTCACGCCGAGGCGATCGCACATGTTGGTCGCGGTGACACCGTCGGCGCCGGACTCGGCCAGGATCTCGAAGGCAGCCTGGAAGTAGGACTCGGAGTTCATCCGCGGCGCGGCCGGCTTGCGGCGGTGCGCGGCCGGACGTGCGGGCAGGCGGGCCGGATCCAGCGCCAGGCGCGGCGGTGGGGGCTGCATAGGGGCGTACATCGGAGGGCTACCACCTCTCGTGCAGTGGATCAGTGGATCAGTGGAACGTCGTTCCACTGTACCTGCGGGGACGCATCCGTGCGCCCGTTCGGGGGGTCACAGTACGGAGTCGTACCGTCGCCGTAGGCGCGCTAAAGCATTCAATACGTCAGGGTATGTAGCACAAACCTATTTGCACGATTGCACAATTCAAAAAAATTCGGACAAGTGAGTAACACAACGGACATGTCGCGCGATTCTGCAGTTGTATTGATTGCGCGGTTCCCCGAGCGTGGGGCCGCCTCCCCCCACTTCGGCGAACGGTTGATTCATGACTTCATTCCGCAGCTCGCGCAAGCGGGTGGCCCCGCTCGTCGGCGCCACCGGTGCACTGTTGATGGCCGCCTCTGTCCTGCCGGCCTCGGCCATGGCAGCCCCGAGCAAGTTCAACTTCGAGGACGCCAGCTACATCCTCACCTTGCGTGCCGGCGGACTCGAGCCGTACGCCTTCATCCCGAGGGACCTACCAACTAACGTCGGTTTCAGCTTCGTCGACCTGATCCACGACATCGGACAGCCGACGGGCCGTTGCGAGACCTGGGGGGCCGGTTACTGGCTCGGTGGCGAGGTCGAGGAGGGTGTCCTTGGTGCGGGTGCCGCCCCGCCGGATGCAGGAGACGTTTCCGGTGGGTACCGCAACCCGACCACTTCCCGGGATGTCCAGCCCAACCTGTCGGCCGGCGAGAACGAGTCCAACCGCAACCCGGGCGTGAAGAACTACTTCCCGCCGGGCAACGAGGTGCTCGACATCCCGAGCAACGGGAACGGCCCGCTGTGGACCGCCAAGTGCGACGGCGACGCCAAGGGCGAGGGCCATGGCGACATGCTGAACGTCGGCGGTTTCCAGGTCGTCGGCAGCACCGCGCAGGGCCAGGTCGACAAGACGACCGGTGTCTACACCGGTTCCAGCCGCGCGTACGTCCTCGGTCTGGCGGGCGCCGGCGGCTTCGACAGCGCCTCCTCATTCATGCAGGTCGTGAACAAGCCCAACGCGAAGCCGACCATCACCTACCGGATGAGCTACTTCAACTCCGGCGCCAACACCGAGAAGAACGGCGTCACCTTCGGCGGCCAGAACATCCCCGTCGAGGACTTCGCCAAGCAGTTCA
The DNA here is from genome assembly GCA_963703165.1 of uncultured Actinomycetota bacterium. Taxonomy (GTDB): domain Bacteria; phylum Actinomycetota; class Actinomycetes; order Sporichthyales; family Sporichthyaceae; genus JBQTKD01. The sequence goes on along the minus strand of OY969798.1, from coordinate 2,387,260 downwards.
ACAGCAACGCCAAGACCTTCGCCGACGCCGGCAAGGCGATCGGCCCGATGGGCGCCGGCACGCTGACCCCCGAGGTCGGGGTCTCCACCGACGGTGGCCGCTACTCGATCACCATCTCGGCCGGCCACGGCAATTTCGGCCTCACTGCCCGTGACGGCACGATCGGTATGAACCAGGGCATGCGAATCGGCTCGGTCACCTTCCAGGGTGTCTACGGCCAGTAACGCCCGACCGTAGAAGCTCGCCCCCTGGCCTGACGACACCTCAGGTCAGGGGGCGAATCCACGGATGACGGTCTCGAGCGTCGTCGTGTAGGCCAGCTCGGCGTCGTCGGCGAGCACCAGATCCGCCAACTCCAACGCCACCGCGCCGTGCGCCGCACTCCACAGCACCTGGCCGACGAGGGTCGAGTCGGCCTTGCGCAGCAGCCCGGCCTGCATCGCGTAGTCGATGACCTCGAGAAAGTCGCCGAAGGCCGCGAGCGAGTGCTCGGCCACCTCGGGGGACCCCAGGCCCAGCCGGGCGAGGAAGATCGCCTGGTAGTGCGCCGGGTTCGCCAGCGCCCACTCCCGATAACGCAGCCCGCCGTTGCGCAGGCGTTCCGCGGCGTCGGTCTCGTTGCGATGACGCGTCGCCGCCCGGAAATCGGAGATCGCGCGGATCAGCAACGCGTCGACGAGTGCGTCCTTGCTGCCGAACCGGTTGTAGACGCCCATCGGCGCGACCCCGGCCTCCGCGGCGACCGCCCGGACGGTGACTCCGGTCAGCCCGTCGCGCCGCAGGACCTCGTCGGCGGCGTCGATCAGCAGCGCCTCGACGTCGCGACTGGGCGTGCGCGGGCGAGCCTGCGCGCCTACATTGGCGCCGCGGTCTGCTCGGGCGGCTGACACGCGGGCAACTCTGCCGCACATCGTCGCGATCCGCTGCCCCCCGAGCCGGGTCGAAACCGACGGTACGGAACCGTACTCAGACTCTGGCAGGGTTGTGTAACAGCGTGCTATAACTCCGGAATGGTGCGGAAATGAGCCCGCTCGACCCACCGCCCGCGGCTCCGGCCCCCGCGGTGGCACCACCCCGGACCCGTCCATGGCGACGGTTCCGTCGCCGCACGGTCCTCCTGGCAGCCCTGCTGATCGCCGTCCTGCTCGTGCCGGTCGCCGACGTCGTGGCCCGCCAGGCCACCGAACACGCCGTGGCGAGCAAGATGCAGAAGGAGCTGGCGACGGCGGAGCGGCCGGACGTCTCCCTCGGCGGGACACCGTTCCTGACGCAGCTGATCAGCCGCAGGCTCGACAGCATCACCCTCGACGTCAAAGGCGCCAAGACCTGCAAGATGCGGATGGAGCACATGCACGCGGAGATGACGGGCGTGCGCCGCTCCGGCGACCAGGTGCGCGCCGACTCGGTCCGCGGCAAGGTGCTGCTGAGCTACACCGACCTCAACGCCGCCCTCGCGCCGCTGCGGCTGTCCGGCGGGTCCGACGGGCGGGTCACGATCAGCGCCGGCGGCAGCTTCCTCGGCGCCTCGGCGACGGGTCTGCCGCGCATCGAGAACGGCAACTTGGTGATCGAGGCGGAAGGCGTCACGGCCACCCTCGGCGGACAGACGGTGCTCGACGGCAGCCTGGCGGCGCTGCCGGAGATGCGCGTCCCGCTGCGGGAGATTCCGCAGAACCTGACGCTGAACCTGACTCCCAACGCGGAGGGCCTCGCACTCACCTTCGACGGCGCCGACGTCCGCATGGACACCGCGAGCTGTCCGTCGACCTGACCCCCACGTCACCGTCGGGCGGCACGGGGGCGCCCGACAGTGACGTTGGTCGCGAGGTAATTTGACCGCGTGCCCGAACTTCCTGAGGTCGAAGCACTCCGACGGCTGCTGACAGAGCGCGCGGTGGGTCGCCCGGTGACCCGCGTCGACGTGGCCGCGATCAGCGTGCTCAAGACCTACGATCCGCCGGTCACGGCCCTGGCGGGACTGTTCGTCTCCGGCGTCGGCCGGCATGGGAAGTTCCTCGACCTCGAGGTCGGCGGTGACGCTCCGGGATCCGCGCCGCTGCACCTGATCGTCCACCTGGCCCGCGCAGGATGGTTGCAGTGGCGGGAGAACTTGCCGACGGTCCCGCCCAAGCCGGGCAAGGGACCTCTCGCGGTGCGGGTGCACCTCGGCGAGCGGGACGGCGATCCGCCGGACATCGCGGCCGGCTACGACCTCACCGAGGCCGGGACGAAGAAGAGCCTCGCGGTCTACTGCGTCCGAACCCCGGCCGACGTCCCCGGTGTGGCCCGGCTCGGACCCGATCCCCTGGCAGCGGCGTTCAGCGCCGGGGATCTCGGGGCGCTGCTCGCCGCCGCCGGGCGTTCACAACTCAAGGGCGTGCTACGGGATCAGTCGGTACTGGCCGGCATCGGGAATGCCTATTCCGACGAGGTTCTGCACATCGCGCGGCTGTCCCCGTTCAAGCCCGCCAGCAGTCTCGACGAGGCCGAGGTCGCCGCGCTGCACGGGATCATCCGGGACACCCTCACGGACGCGATCGGTCGCGCGGAAGGGCTGACCACCCGCGACCTGAAGGCGGAGAAGAAGGCGGGGCTACGGGTCCACGGCCGGGCCGGTCAGCCGTGCCCGGTCTGCGGGGACACCGTGCGCGAGGTGTCCTTCGCCGACTCGGCGCTGCAGTACTGCGCCACCTGCCAGACCGGCGGCAAGCCGCTGGCGGACCGGCGCATGTCGAAGCTGCTCAAGTAGGGGCCTCGCAACGCACCGCGCCCGCAGACCGAGGCCTGCGGGCGCGGGTTCACGCGGTGGGACGAGATCAGTCCTTGACCTTGACGTCGTAGCTGCCCTGCGTCACGTTGACGAGCGCGCCCGGGATCGAGGCGAAGGTGAAGCCCGTGGTGGGGCAGCTCACCGAGCCGCCGGCCGGGAAGAACGCCGAGGCGTCCGGGCCGGACTTCTCCTGGACGTAGTGCACGCCGAACTTGCCCTGCGCGAACGGCGAGGCGCCGGGGAACGAGGAGCGACCGAACCACAGGGCGATGGCCACGGTCTTGCCCGGGCCGTCCTCGGTGCCGGTCACGCAGAGCGGGGTGCCGTAGACGGTGTTGGTGCCGTCGCGGTAGCGCCACTCGCCGCTGGCCTCGTCGCGGTCGCCCTTGACGTGGTCGATGCTGATGCGGTCGGTGCCGATGCGGACCGAGCCGTCGGCGCGGTTGTCGCTACCGCCGGCCATGGCCGGGCCGGCGACGACAGAAGCCGCGACGGCCACGACAGCGGCGACGCCCAGACCACGCTTGCTGATGTTCTTCATGTAGTACCCCTCCGATGGTGGGACAGGACGCACGGAGTCGGGACGGACTCATGTGCGGCCGGTGCGATCTCCCTTCGCCCGGCATGACAAACGGTGCGCGGAGGGGGTGCGATCTTCCTGCGGAATCTCCAAGCCTTGACTCAGGAAAGATCACTTGGCGAGGGCAATCGCGTGCGAACCCGTACGAAGCGCCGTGACCTACAACGGTGTAGTCCGGGTCGCAGGTGGACGAACCGCAATCTGTCCGAGATTGCCTCGACACGTTGGGAAAGGCCCGCGCCCGGAGACCGAGGGGGTCGTCCGGGCGCGGGTCATGGTGACGGGGCGTCAGTCGTTGTCGACATCCACGTCGATGTCGCCCCGACCGATGAGATCCATGCCGCCCGGCAGCGGCATGCGGAAGTCGTCACGCGGGCAGTCGGCGTCGCCGGCGTCGCCGCCGGTGAGCAGGCGATGGCGGTCCGGGCCCGGGTGGTCCTGGACGTAGTGCAGGACGTACTCGCCCTTGGCGAACGGGCCGCCGTCGAAGGAGGACTTGCGGATCTGGATGCCGATGGCGGCCGTCTCGCCCTGCTTGCGCTTGTTCAGGTCGCTGCCGCCCACGCAGAGGATCCGTCCGTAGGCGACGTCGTCGTCCTTGCGGTAGGTCCACCAGCCGTCACCGTCGTCGTCGTCACCGGCGACGTCGAAGGAGACCCGCTGGTCCTCGGCATCGTTGCCGGTGGCAGGGAAGCGGAACGAGCCTTCGGCCTGGTGGTCGTTGCGGCCCGCAGAAGCGGTGCTGGCGAAGCCCATCGGCACGGCGACGGCGATGGCCGCGATCGCGGCGAACCGGCGCATGTTGGTGCTCTTCACGTCGAACCCCTCCAAGGGTGTGTGAGGCGCACGTGGACCCAGTGCGGATCCCCTGTGCGGCCGGTGCGATCTCCCCTCGCACCGATGCCACGACCCTGCCTGTCGAGGGACGTGCGTGCCTCTCGCGTTCGCCAACCTTTGACCGACTCAAGATCGGTGCTCGACGGCAATCACCGGCGAAATCGGACGAACTCCCGGTGTGCAAAACCGTCCAACGGCTGTGTGCGATGGGCGAATCGGAAGTGGCTCGAGACCACCGAGTGGGTTTAGGGCGAGGGCGATTGGGCCGCACCGAACAGCGAGACGCGGAACGGTCGCAGTTCTCCGACGCCGATCCCCTCGGCGATCACGGGGTCGGCCACCATCACGGCCTGGGCGGCGGCTTCGTCGACAGCGCGGAACACGGCGATGCCGGTGTTCGTGGTGCCCATCGTGGGTCCGGCGATGACGAGCAGGCCGGCGTCCAGAAGGCTCTGCAGATAAAGGAAGTGACGACCGAAAACCTCGCGCTCGGCGTCGGTCATGGTCGCCGCGAAGTCCGCCCGCGGCGGGTGGATGAAGTAGATCCACTCACTCATGCCGACCAGCGTGTCAGAAGACGTCGAAACCCGACCGGGCAGGCCCCCCACGAACCTGGCCCCGGTCGGGTATCGACGTGACGCCCGGCGTTGGCACTCAGCCGAGCGATGCGGGATCGAGCTCGGGGGGATCCGGTCCACCGGGCGATCACGCAGTTCGTGGTGTGGCTTCCATGGGACGCGGCCCGGGCGGTGTCGGTTCCGGTTTCCGGTGGGGCAATTGCCGGCGCTGCTTCGATCGGGGTGAAGAATGGGGGAATGTCCGACGTTCCCGAAGTCACCGTTGCCGAGGTTTCCGCCACCGCGTACCTGCTCGACGTCCGGGAGGGCGTCGAATGGTTGGCCGGGCACATCGACGGCGCCACGCACATCCCGATGAATCAGGTTCCGCAGCGCATCGGGGAGTTGCCCACCGACGCCCCCGTCGTCGTGGTCTGCAAGGTCGGAGGCCGGTCCGCGGTCGTGACCGGGTACCTGCGGGACAAGGGGTTGGATGCGATCAACCTCGCCGGCGGAGTCGTCGCCTGGACGGCCGCGGGCCTCCCCCTTGTGACCGACTCCGGACAGGCACCGCGCGTCTACTGATTCGTCGGCCGATCACCGCTCATCTCCGCCGCCTTGATGTCACCATCTAGGCATGGTGGAGATCATCGCGCACCGCGGCTCGCGCGAGGGGGAGTCCGAGCACACCCTCACCGCGTACCGCCGGGCGATCGCCGACGGGGCGGACGGGTTGGAGTGCGACGTCCGGCTGACCGCCGACGGGCACCTGGTGTGCCTGCACGACCGTCGCCTCGACTTCGTGTCCGACAGCCGCGGCGTCGTGTCCACGATGAACCTGGCCGAGCTCGCGGACGTGCAGTTCGGCGTCCGCCGGACCTGGCGCATGCTGGACCGCTATCGCGGCACGGCCCCCACCGCGCACGACCACGCGGCCTGCACCGACCCGCTCGACCACCTCGTTCTGACCCTACGTCAGCTCCTCGAGGTCGCGGCCTCCGCGTCCCGACCGGTGGGCCTGGCCATCGAGACCAAACACCCGACCCGGTACCGCGGTGACGTCGAGACCGCGCTGGTCGCCCTGCTCGACGAGTTCGGCCTGCTGCACCCGACGCGGGAGCTGTCCCCGGGTGCCGCCGGGTCGCAGCGAGGTACCCGGCCCGCCGTCCGCGTGATGAGCTTCGCGGCGGTCTCCCTGCGCCGCATGCGGCGCCTGGCGCCCGACCTGGACCTGGTCTTCCTGATGGGGCGCATCCCGCCGCACCTGCGCGACGGTTCGCTGCCCGAGGGCGTCCGCGCCACCGGGATCGACGTCAGGATCATCCGCAAGCACCCGGAGTACGTCGCCAAGGCGCATGAGAAGGGCAACGCCGTCTACGTGTGGACGGTCAACACGCCCGCGGACGCTGACGCGTGCCTGGCCGCCGGTGTGGACGCGCTCATCACCGACCGCCCGGCGTTCATGCGTTCCCACGTCACGGGGGCCCACGCCACCGGGTCGGCCTGACTCTCGTTCCGAGTCGATTGAGCCTGTTGACCGAAGGGAACACTAGGCTGGCCGATCTGCGTACGTGGTGGATTCGGTCAGGAGTATTGAGATGAGCAAGGCATCCCGCGAGCGGCGAGCCGCCGAGCGCGCCAGCTTCGTCCAGCGTCCGTTCGAGGGAATGGCCTCGGAATGCGACCTGGTGGCAATGCGCGAACTCGTGCCCGCCGCCACCACGAAGCTCAAGCTCATCGGAGAGTACGCGGACCGCGACATCACGGTCGTGACGGTGCTGCCGCTGGCGCTGCCCTGCCTGACCCGCTCCACGGGCAACGTGCTGGTCGCCATGCAGACACAGTTCCCGGCGGGGGATGCCAGCCGGCAGCTCTCAGCCGCGCTGCTGGCGGCGCTCGCGATCGAGCCGGGCGCCACGCCGGTGTCCGTGGCGATCGAGCCGAGCACCCCGAAGGTGCAGGACATCGTCGACCCCTCCGTGCCGCTGGAGATCACCGTCCACGACGGCTTCCAGTTCTGGGTGGAGAACCCGGACGAGATGACCCCGGAGATCGAGCAGTCGCTCGAGCAGGCCAATGCCGCCGCGCCGCCGTGCGTCCGGCTGACCTCGGTCGAGGGCGCCTACTGGACTCACGAGCGTGACAAGGCATGGCTGCGCTGGGTGCTGCCGCAGGACGAGCACGCGTTGCTGAAGGCCTTCGCCCGGCTGCACGTCGCCGGTGCGGACAACCTCGCCGAGGGCACCCGATACGTCGGCGCCTTCCGCACCCACGGCCTGCTCGCGCCGGTCTGGGAGATCCCCGTCGACACCGCGGCCACCGAACTGGAGGACCCGGCGAAGGCGATGAACGAACGCCTCGGCGAGGCCCTGGCCAACGACACACCGCTCACCGCGGACGAGCGTCGCGCCCGCGACGGCTTCGTCGGGCGTCAGGTGACCATCCGCTGACGGGCCGTCAGGCGGCCGTTGCAGTAGTCGTTCCGGCCTACAACGAGGCCGGACGGATCGCCGCGACCGTCACCGGCGCCGCGGCGATCCCGGGTGTCGACCTGGTCGTCGTCGTCGACGACGGGTCCGCCGACGCCACCGCACGCATCGCCGAGGACGCGGGGGCGACAGTGATTCGCCATACCCGTAACCGGGGCAAGGCCGCCGCGATGACCAGCGGTGCCGACGCTGTCGCGGCCGCCGGACGCGGCACCGACGAGCCACCACGGCTGTTGTTGTTCCTCGACGCCGATCTGGAGCGCACCGCGCTCGCGGCGGAGCCGTTGATCGGCCCGGTCCGGGACGGCACCGCGGACATGGCGATCGCGACGCTGCCCACGCAGAAGACCGCCGGCGGCGGGCACGGTTTCGTGGTCCGGCTCTCCCGCGCGGGGATCGCCCGTGCGACCGGCTTCACGCCCGTCCAACCCCTGTCGGGGCAGCGCTGCCTCACCCAGCCCGCCTTCGCCGCCGCTCGCCCGTTGGCCTACGGCTTCGGTGTGGAGACCGCACTGACCGTCGACCTGGTGCGCGGCGGGTTCCGCGTCGTGGAAGTCGAGTGCGCACTCCACCACCGGGTCACCGGCAAGGACTGGCGGGGGCAGGTCCATCGGCTGCGGCAGTTCGCCCACGTCGCGCTCGCCCTCGCTGCCCGGCGCCGCCTGCGCCGGGCGCGCTGACCCCCCGAACGGGGAGGCGTTACCCCCGCGCGCCGAACACGCCGCGCCGGTCCGGGAGCCGAACCGACGGTGACGGCGGGGTCGCCTACTGCCCTGGACCGTCAACGGGTGACTCGATGCGCGGGACACCCTGGTTCGGAGGCGACCCTGCCGCCATGTCGGCAATTCCCGCCCAGCGCTGCGCCCACACCGCAATGAACAGCGGGGCGCCTGTGAAGAGGGCCACGGCCGGGACGATGATCCCGGAGTCGTTGACCGCGAACCCCAGCAGCGCGGTCGTCAGCGCGGCCACCAGCAGCGCACGGAACACCGGGTCGGCTTCCTGCGCCCGCACCAGCCCGTGCAGGCGCAGCACGCGCGGCGCGGCCACGGCGAGCACCGCGGCGACGACCAGCGGCACGGCCGCGATCACGATCAGCGGGTTGGTGAACAGGTCCAGATTCGCGTCCGCCTTGCGTCCGACGACGTCGAGCGCGTTGCCGTCGAGGACGTCCTGGACGAACCGACCGAGGTGCGTGCGGTCGGCGTCCGGTCTGCTCCAGTCCGCGACGGCCAGGACCGCCACTGCCCCGATGGTGCCCACGGCGATCGCCGCCAGCCGGACCGGGCTCAACCTGATCCCGGCCAGCATCAAACCGAGGACGGCGAGGCCGGGGGCCAGGGCAAGGACCCCGCCGAAGTCCGTGCCCAGTCCGGGTGCCCCGTCGACGAGGACGGCGACCGTGCCCACGGCGATCAACCCGAGCATCGCGCCGCCGCGGCGATGGCGTTCCGCCAAGCCGCCCCACACCGCCGCGGCGAGCAGCAGCGTGCTCATCGCGAACACCGCGAACGCGATGTTCCCGAAGCCGTAGAACCGCCCCGCCACCAAGGGCGAGAGCCCCAACGGGCTGTTCAGTGCAAGCGTGGAACTGCGGGCCACGTCCACGGAGAGGACCGCGACGGTCAGTCCGCCGATCAGCGCAGCAGGCCCGTAATCCCCGGCGCGGCGGCCGAACCGGGCGGCGAGACCCGCCAGGACAGCGCTGCCGAGACCCACGCCCGACCAGTACAAGGCCGACGCCGCGCTGGGGAACTCGGCCCACGGGACCACGCTGACCAGATAGGTGGCGACCGGCGCCGCACCGAAGAAGAGTCCGAGCCCTCGTACCCGCCGGGCGACCCGTTCGCGCGGTGCCCCGCGCCGGTAGGCCCGCGCGAGCACCGCGAGGCCGAGAACCTGACCCGCGATCAGGACGCCGAAGAACGGCACGAAGCCGTCGCGGATCGTCTGCGCGGAGACGTCGAAGGCGTCCGGCAGATCGCCGACCGAGTCGTGCGGGTGCAGGCTCAGCGCGGCGCCTGGCAGCCCGGGCGGCGGCGCGGCGCCGAGCAGGGTGGGGGTCAGGTCGGTGATCTGGATCAACCCGACCTGCCGGGTCGAGGGCGATCGCAGCAGGTAGGGGTCCGAGTCATCGATCCGCTCGAAATCGGCGACCATCACTGCCGTCAGGTGCGGGGATCCGACGGCGCTGTCGGAGATGCCGGCGACGACCAGCACCCCACGGTCCCCCACGCGTTCGAGCAGGTCGCCGACGGAGCGGTCGAGGGTTCGCACCGCTTCCTTGCGCCCGGGGCCTTCGGGCAGCGTGCCGCCGTCGATCAAGGTGCGGGTGCACCCGTCGAGGTTGCCCGGCGGGAAGGCGCCCCGGTATTGCGCGCCGCGCAGGCCGCCGCCGTCCTGGGCGAGGGCCAGGGCGGCACCGGGTCCGACGGCGCACCAGGCACTTCCCTGTCCGGCGAGCGTTCCCCAGGCGGGGTCGTAGGTGTAGTCGGCATTCGGTGCGACCAGGTCGGCCCACTGCGGGAAACGCGCAGCCGGTCCGGTGCCCTCCGGTGTCGGCACCGGCAGACACTCGCCGTCCGGTCGAGGCCCGACGGAGCGCGACCCGGAGTTCAGCGTGAGCCAACCGTCGATCGGGCAACTCGTCGGCAGGGCCGTGCGCACGGCCATGGCCGCGGTCGCCGAGACGTTCGCGACGGAGTAAAACAGGTGCCCACTCGTGGTCGGGTTGATGTCGGACCACCGCAGCCCGCCGACCCCCAGGACGATGAGCGGCCGGTCGGGCGGGACGGCGGCCTCGTCGGAGACCGCGGAAACCGCCGCGCCGGCAGCCGGTGCCGCCGCGCACAGTCCGGCGGCGAGGGCAAGGAGCAGACCCGCGAAGCGCAGCGCCCGCACGTACAGCCCCTCTCGCCTCGGTGTGGCAACCCTAGTGAGAGCGCCGCCCGGACCTACCCTGCGAACCGTGAAGGATTCGTTGAGCCTTGTTGCCCTCGGCGTCGGACTGCTGGGCTGCCTCATGGCATTCGGCTCGCACGTCCGGTTCAGCCGGCTGCGTCGCGACTGCCTCCTGCTGCAGGGCGGGGCCGAGCGTTCCTCCTTCATCGTCGCCGCGGCGCGGACCGCGTCGGAGATGGAGCGGCTGCGCGTCGACGTCGCCGGACTGCACAAGGAGTTCGACGACTTCCGCGGTTCCGTCGACGAGTCGATCCGCCGGGTCGCGGTGCACCGCTACGACGCGTTCGGCGAGATGGGCGGGCGCCTGTCCTGGTCCGTCGCGCTGCTCGACGAACACGGCGACGGTGTGGTGCTGACCGCGCTCGTCGGCCGCTCGGACACCCGCTGCTACGCCAAGGCCCTGCGCGGCGGTGCCGCCGAGGCTCGCCTCTCCCCGGAGGAGACCCAGGTCGTCTCCGCCGCCCTGCGCCCGACAAAGGCCGTCCGCATCCCGAACCCGACGAAGCAGCACAGCCCCATCCTCTGAGCCCACCCTCGGTGGCGAAAAATCATGAGGGACGTCGTCCCCTACAGCTACATGTCAGCCTGAGTACCGGCTGACATGTAGCTGCAGGGGCTGACAGGCAGTCAGCTCAGCGGGTCGGAGCCCACCGGGATCCGGACGATCAAGGCCCGGGGCTCGACGACGATCGTCATCTCGCGGCCCGGTTCGAGCAGGTCGCCGTCGATCTCACGGGGCCAGATGCGGTCGCACTCGATGTGGATGCGTCGGCCACGGAAGTGTTCGATACGGGCGCCGCGGGAGGCCGGGCGCCGCCGGATCACGTGCAAGGCGAGCAGCAGCCAGTGCCGTAGGCCCTGCGGGACCAGCACGGCGACGTCGAGCACACCGTCGTCGGGTCGCGCCTCGGGCATCAGCAGCATGCCGGCCTGGAGCTTGCCGACGTTGCCGATGACGACACCTCTGGCCCGCAGCTCGACCGGGTCCTCGTCGTCGACGGTGATCGTCACGTGGGCGCGCCGGTCGAAGATGTGCTTGGCGCCGGAGACCGCGTAGGCGGGCCACCCGATGCGGGCCTTCAGCCGCGGCGGGGCGTCCGCGATCATCGCCGCGTCCAGGCCCATCCCGGCCATGACGGCGAACCGGTGCGCCTCGTCGATGCGCCCGACGTCGATCTTGCGGTCGGAGCCGGCCAGGCCGATGCGCAGGCAGGCATCGCGGTCCGGCGGCAGGTTGAGGTTGCGGGCGAGCAGGTTGCCGGTGCCCGCGGGCAGGATCGCCAGCGGCACCCCGGTCCCGGCGAGGCCGGAGAGCACGGAGGAGATCGTGCCGTCGCCACCGCAGGCGAAGACGACGTCGACGCCCTGCTCGGCTGCTTCGCGGGCGTGGCCGACGCCGAGCTCGTCGAGGCGGGTGGTGAAGAACAGCGGCGGTGCCCAGCCCGCCGCGGCCAGGTACCCGCTGATCGCCCGGTGCTCCTCCTCGAGGTCGGCGACCTTGGTCGGGTTCACGACCACCGCCGCCCGGCGGCGCGGGTTCGGGTCGCTGAGGTCGGTGAGCACGGTGCGGATCGGGCGCTGCTCGAAGTCGCCACCGGCGAGCACGTAGCGGGTCGCGATCGCGACGGCGGCCAGGCCGGCGAGCCCGCTCGCCGCGACGGAGACGACCGTGTACTCCCGCAGCCACAACTGCCCGGAGGCAACCGCGAAGACGCCGACCCAGGGCAGTGCTCCGCCCAGGCTGCGGCGCAGCGGGGTGGACAGCCGTCGGCCGAACAGCACGGACAGGGAGCCGTAGGTCGCGGTGGCCAGGGCGGTGGCGGTGGCCGGGAAGGCCCTGCCGGGCATCGCCCCGGCCACCGAGGTGGCCAACGCGACGAGCAGGATCGCCGTCGCCAGGAACATGCCCTCGCGCCAGCGCCGATATCCGACCCGCATCCCCGCGACCAGCAACAACGCCGGCGGAACGGCGACCGAGGCGGCCCCCAGGCCCTCGGCGGTCTGCGCCAGCACGCGCCAGGCGCCCTGGGCCCGGTACGGCCAGTCCGGTCCGCCCCAGGCGTCGAAGACCATGGCGGCGACAGCCAGCGCGACCGTGAGCAGACCCGCCGGGAGAGCCAGCCGCCGAGTCAGGCGCAGCAGATCGGGTCCCACAAAGGTCGAACCTACCGGGCCGTACGGGGCAGTTAGCCTCGTAGGAGTCGGGTCGGGACGACGCGGCGATACGAACGGGGTGAGTGTGCGTAGGGGAACGCGTGAGGGACGACGGCTGTTCGCCTGGTGCCTCGGGTTCGGCGTCGTCCTCGGGGTCCTGGCCGACGTCCTCGTGATCTCCAGTTTCGCCGGCGCCGCCAACTACGTGCCCTGCGACCCGAACGACCCGACCAGCATCGAGTCCTGTCAGCAACTGGACGTGGTGGGCTTCGCGCTGAACTCCAAGACCGAGGCCGCGGCCACCGTCGGGCCTATCGTGGCGTTCGTGGGTTTCGTCGTGTGTGTGGTGTTCGTGCTGCTCGCCGGCGAGCAGCGCCGGGATCACTGAGCCGGCGTGACGACGAACTCCCGGCCGGCCGCGGTCGCCTCCGACCTCGACGGCACACTGCTGCGCTCGGACCTGACCATCTCCCCGCGGACCCGGGCCGCGCTGGCCGCCGTCGAGGAGGCTGGGTCGCTGCTGGTCTTCGTCACCGGCCGCCCGCCGCGCTGGTTGCACCCTGTCGCGGTGCAGACCGACCACCGCGGCGTCGCGATCTGCGGCAACGGCGCGATGCTCTACGACCTCCACACCGAAGAGGTCCTTGAGGAGTACCTGATCCCCGCGGACACCCTGGCGGAGGTGGTCGACCTGATGCGGACGAACATCCCCGGGGTCGCGTTCGCCGTCGAGTACGGCACCCATTTCGTCTTCGAGTCCAACTACCCGGTGAACGAGGGGATCCGGCGGCACGAGGCCGTTCGCGAGATCGAGCTCGAATCGCTGTGGCTCAAGCCGGCCGCGAAGCTGCTCATCCAGCACGTCGGCATCTCCTCCAACGATCTGCTCGCCGCAGGTCGCGAGGTGCTGACCGAGCTCGTCGAGGTCACCCACTCGACGCCCGTCGGCCCGGGCCTCCTGGAGATCTCCGCCGCCGGCGTCAGCAAGGCCACCGCGTTGGCCCGGTTCTGCGAGGGCCACGGCATCGAGGCGGCCGACGTCGTCGCCTTTGGGGACATGCCCAACGACCTCGCCATGCTGGCCTGGGCCGGCCGTGGCTACGCGATGGCCGACGGCCACGCGGACCTGCACGCCGCCGTCACACTGCGCGCGCCCAGCAACGACGAGGACGGCGTCGCCCAGGTGCTGGAAGACCTGTTCCGCTGAACGCCTACCTGGCGGAGCGCAGTGCCTTGCTGACCGGGAACTGCCGGTAGCCCTCGCGGTCCAGGTAGATCCTCGTCGGTGTCGTCGCCCGCCCCAGCCGGAGGTCGACGGCGAGCAGCCGGCCGTCCTTGGCGACGAGGTACCGCACGGCGCCGGTGGTCCCGGTCGCGACGCTTTCCAGCACGTCGACCACCACCCGCCCGACCGTCTCGGTGCCCAGCCAGCGGGCACCGCTGCGGCGTAGCTTCCGAGCGTCCTCGGGGTGTTCCTCGCTCAAGGTGAGGACGAAGGCCAGCATCGAGTGCAGGGGAGTGTTCCGGTTCAGCATCCGCAGGCCGGGCGTGCCCAGCGGCACCTGCGTCGGCGTGCGCACGGTGCCGGCGTCACTGCGCCAGGCTGCCCGGCGCGCGGTGTTCCACTGGACCGTCTCTGCGCTGCGGGGCCCGGAGACCTGACCGAAGCCGACGTTGCGGCGGTGATCGACGTCGCCGTCGACGAACAGCGTGCCGCGGCTCGACGGAACCTCGGCGCGGAAGTGCGACCCGCCCGCGCGGTGGTTCGCGAAGCGCATCAGCGCGAGGCGCAGGGCCTCGTCGTCGGTGATCGTGCGCACGGTGGTCGCGACCGGCAGAGCCTGCGGGTCGTCCCCGCTCGCGAATGCCCCGGTGCCGATGGCGCCCGCGACCACGGCCAGGGTCATGCCTCCGGCCCCCCACCACAGGCGCCGGTGGGGGTTCGGAATCGGGACCGGCCGGTACTCGGTCGGCGTCTTGGGCATGGCGGGACGGTACTCGCATGCCCTACCGGCCCGCCGCGCCACGCCGTTGCGCAGGCGCACAGACCTCATGAGGCGCGTCAGAGGTACTGACCCTGCCCGGGGTCGAAGCCGGGCTGACCCGGTGCCGGGCGGCCCATCTGCGGCCCGCCGCCGCCGGGCAACTGTCCGCGCATCTGCTCGAGCTGGGCGCGGGCAGCCATCTGCTGGGCGAACAGTGCGGTCTGGATGCCGTGGAACAGGCCCTCCAACCAGCCGACGAGCTGCGCCTGCGCGATGCGCAGCTCCGACTCACTCGGCACCTGGTCCTCGCCGAACGGCAGCGACAACCGGTCCAGTTCCTCCACGAGGTCCGGGGCCAGGCCCTGTTCGAGCTCGGCGATGGTGCTGCGGTGGATCTGCGCGAGGCGGGCGCGGCTGGCCTCGTCGAGGGGCGCGCTCTTCACCTCTTCGAGCAACTGCTTGATCATGCTCCCCAGGCGCATCACCTTCGCGGGTTGCTCGACCATGCGGGTGATCGAGTTCTCGTCGCTGCCGTCATCCGGCGGTCCCTCGACGGCCATGCCGGCCGGGGTGACGACGAGTACGCGCTGGTCCTGCTGCTCCTCGGGCTCTGTCATGCACCCATAATCCCCTGCCCCGGGCCGGGCATTCCCCGCGGTGCCGCCCAGACCTGGACGAACGGA
Source organism: uncultured Actinomycetota bacterium (assembly GCA_963703165.1). Taxonomy (GTDB): domain Bacteria; phylum Actinomycetota; class Actinomycetes; order Sporichthyales; family Sporichthyaceae; genus JBQTKD01. The sequence continues at coordinate 2,372,244 of OY969798.1, read as the reverse complement.
GGAGGGCGAACCGGACGTTCGGGTGTTCCGGGGCCGTCGGCGGCGATTCACCCTGGGAAGGTGCGAGGGGGACCGGGCTCGATCAAGCGTGCCGTCGGTGCTGCCGTCGTGGTCGCAATCGCGGCTGCGACCCTGACCGGCTGCGGATCCTTGCCCTCGGGTGCCGCGCCCGCGGCGGACCCTGTCGCCACCGGCGTGCTACACCAGGCCGCGGCCGCCCTCGAGCGGTCCGGCACGGCCTCGTTCACCGAACGGGCCGTGACCGCGCAGCGGACCAACGGCGGTTCCGCCATGACCGAGGAGAAGTACTTCGGTACCGGTGCCTACGACCTGACCGGCGAGAAGTGGACCGTCGAGCGCAACTTCTACCTCCCCGGCCAGACCCGACCTGGCGCCAAGGAGTGGATCGCGGTCACGGGCCGCGACCAGTTCACCCGCTTCAGCAACCCCGACTATGCGGCCGACACCGTGCGCTACCGCGAGTACAACGACACCTTCGCCGGCGACCACACAACGGTCGGCACGGCGGACCTCGGCGCCTCACCGCCGCGCCCACTCCTGCTGCTGGCGTTGATCACCGCGACCAGCACCCGCCCGAACCCCGCCGGCGGCACCGTCGTCAACGGCGTGCTCAAGGCGCCGTGGGCCTTCGACTCCTTCGGCACCGGGGACCTGTTCTCCGACCTCGGACTGGACTACGACAGCCTGCGCGGTTGGGCCCCGGTCCGCATCGAGATCGACCCGTCCGGTCGGGTCAGCACGATCCGCGTCGAGCTGGACGGGTCCGCGGTGCTTCCCACCAGCGACGACGGCCGGACGTTGGCCGGCCGCTTCGCCAAGGGCAGTTACCGCGCCGACTTCGACGGCTACGGCAAGCCGGTCACCATCACGGATCCGGACCCGATCGCCGAGGACACCGAAGCCTTCAGCGTTTGACCTCGAGCAGCACCTTGCCGACGTGCTCGCTGTCCTCGACGACCTGATGCGCGGTGGCGGCCTCGGTCATCGGAAGGGTGCGGTCGACGATGATCCGCACGGACCCGTCCTCGATGAGCGGCACCACGTGCTCGCGGACCCCGGCGACGATCGTCGCCTTCTCCGCGGCCGGACGCGCACGCAACGAGGTGGCGAGCACCGCGCCGCGCTTACCCAGCAGCGTGGCGATGTTGAATTCGGCCTTCACACCACCCTGCATGCCGATGATGACGACGCGACCGTTGACGGCCAGGGCGTCGATGTTGCGCTGCAGATAGGCGGCGCCCATGTTGTCGAGGATGACGTCGGCGCCCTTGCCGTCGGTGGCGGCCTTGACCTTCTCGACGAAGTCCTCGTCGCGGTAGTTCACGAGGATCTCCGCGCCCAGGGCCCGGCAGCGCTCCAACTTCTCCCCGCTGCCCGCGGTGACCGCCACCTTGGCGCCGGCGGCCTTGGCCATCTGGATCGCGGTGGTGCCGATGCCGCTGGCCCCGCCGTGGACGAGGAACGTCTCGCCCGGTTGCAGCGCCGCGGAGAGGAACACGTTGGACCAGACGGTGCACGTCACCTCGGCCAGGCCACCGGCCTCGACGAGCGTCATGTTCTTCGGGCGGGGGATCAGTTGCGCGGCATTCACCGCGACCTGCTCGGCGTACCCACCGCCACCGAGCAGCGCGGCGACCTCGTCACCGACGGACCACCCGCTGACACCCTCACCGAGCGCGGTGATGCGCCCGGCGCACTCCAGGCCGGGGTACTCCGGGGCGCCCTTGGGCGGCGGGTAGAAGCCCTGCCGCTGCAGGATGTCCGCCCGGTTCACGGCGGAAGCGGCGATCTCGATCAGGACCTCACCGGGTCCCGCGACGGGATCGGGCACCTCCGCCCACGTCAGAGCTTCCGGACCGCCGAACGAGGGCAACGTCATCGCATACATGTCAGGGACGCTACAGGCGATTGAGGCGAGCGGAGCAGGGCCGCGTCACGTTCCCGGGGATCCGCTGCGGGCCCCAACGGCTCATGCTCCCGAGCCGATTGAGCCTGTTGAGCGAGCGAAATCCCGTGCGGAAGGGGGGGGTCTGCTGTGAAGCGCGCCACCTGCCACGCATGCGAAAATCTGCGGGACACCTCGCGGGTCGTACTCTGAGCGCGTGACTCTTGACGCTTTCCCCGGGGCCATCGGGGCCGAGGAGTACATGAAGCGCACCGCCGAGGTGTTGGTTCCGCACGGGCTCACCGAGGGCAGCACGTTGGCCATGGCGAGCCTGTGCCGCGACGAACTGACGGTGGAACTGACCCGTCGGATCAGCAGCACCTGGGGTCCGCCGTTCCGGCTGGGGTCGCTCGCGGCGATGATGTTCAGCGGGGCCTCGGGCCTGGGCGCGGCGATGAATCATGCGCCTGAGGTCGATGGTCGCCAGCGGGTTGTCGTCTACGTCATGCCGCACGTGGGCATCTGCGAGGACGGGACCGTCGGCTCGGTGAACCGCCCCGGTCAGGCGGGCGCCACCACCGCGTGCGGGGCACTGGTGCGTTTCCGCGAAGAGCTTGTCCGCGGCGAGGTGAAGACCGGCCTCGACCAGTACGACCTGGAGATGTCGCTGATCCGGCAGAAGCTGCTGGGTGCCCTGCGCTACGGAACGGTGCCGAGCGTCCTGGAGATCACCACGCTTGCCCGTGATGTGCTGCTCGACGACCTGCTCCACATCGGGGACCTCGTGCCCGCTTGGGGGAAGGCCGATGTGGCGGTGTTCTCCGGCATCCAGATCCACACCGGCGCCGGGGACCACATCCAGCCCGGCCAGTCCTTCCTGCGCCGCGCGAACGGCCAGGGGCAGGTCCCGCTCGACCTCTGAGTCTGCTGACGTAGAGTCAGTTCGTGGCGTCGCCCAACAGCTCGACGGACTCGGAGATCGCGCGGCGCAGCTTCTCCGGGTCGTCAGCGGTCGCCGCGTCGCGTAGGACGTCGAGGGCGCCGCGCACTGCGCCGAGGGTCGAGGCAGTACTTTTGCTCCCACCGCCCGGCCGCCTCGGCCGCCTCGCGCAGCTGGTCGTTCTTCGCCCACAGCTCGACGAACACCGACACCTTCGCGCGCAGCACCCATGGGTCGAAGGGCTTGGTGATGTAGTCGACGGCGCCCGCCGCGTAGCCGCGGAACGCCAGATGCGCGTCGCGGTCGGCAGCGGTGAGGAAGATGATCGGCACGTGCTGCGTACGGCGGCGGGCCTTGATGTGGGTCGCCGCCTCGAAGCCGTCCATGCCTGGCATCTGCGCATCGAGCAGGATGACCGCGAAGTCCGACTCCAGCAGTTGCTTGAGCGCGTCCTCACCGCTTGCCACCGAGACCGTCTCGATCGGCAGCCCCTGGAGGATGGCCTCCAGCGCGACGAGATTCTCCCGTCGGTCGTCGACGATCAACACCTTCGGCTTCACGGTTTACCGCCTCGTCGCGCGATTGTCTGCTCCGGTCCGGCCTTACCCGGATCCTGCCGGGCGATCCACGCCGCAAGCAGGTCCAGCAGCTCGTCGAGGTCGACCGGCTTGGTGATGTAGTCGCTGGCCCCGGCCTCCAACGCCTTCTCGCGGTCCCCGGGCATCGCTTTCGCGGTGAGGAACACGATCGGCAGGTCGGCGAACTGAGGGATGTCGCGGATGGCGCAGGTCGTCTCGTTGCCGTCCATCCCCGGCATCATCGCGTCCATCAGGACGACGTCGATCTCCGGATTGGCCTGCAGCTTCGCGATGCCGTCGGGTCCGTTGTCGCTGTAGAAGACGTCCATGTGGTGCAGTTCCAATGCGCTGGTCAGCGCGAACACATTGCGGATGTCGTCGTCGACAATCAGTACCTTGGCCCCGGCCAGTCGATCGGATGACGCACCGTCACGTCGGTCGCTGTCGGGTTGGCGCAGGATGGTGGGCGCGGGCGTCTCCGGGCGGCTCTGTCCGGGAACCGGATGCGGGTCCTCGGACCGGTCGACGGGCACCGGGGGCGCGACGGACAGCTCCGTGTGCAGTCGCGGTGCCCCGTCGGCGCTGCGCCCGTCGGCGGGCAACGTCTCGGCCAGGACGTCGGGCAGGTACAGGGTGAACGTGGACCCGGCGCCGGGTGCCGAGGCCGCCTCGATCGAACCACCGAGCAGCTTGGCCAGCTCGCGGGAGATCGAGAGACCCAGCCCGGTGCCGCCGTATTTGCGGCTCGTGGTGCCGTCGGCCTGCTGGAACGCCTCGAAGATGATCGCCAACTTCTCGTTCGAGATGCCAATACCGCTGTCCTGCACGCCGAAGGCGATGACCCGTCGGGCGGAGTCCAGCGACGGCACCCCGAAAATCCGACCCGGTCGGACCGGGGCGATGCGCAACCGCACGCCGCCCTCGTGGGTGAACTTCACCGCGTTGGACATCAGGTTGCGCAGGATCTGCTGCAGACGCTGCAGGTCCGTGACCACCTCGGCGGGCAACTCCGGGTCAAGCTCCACCTCGAGGGTGAGCCCCTTCTCCTCGGCCTGCAGCCCGAACGCGGACTCGACGTAGTTGCGCAGGGTCCGGAGCTCGACCTCGGCCGGTTGCACCGACATGCGCCCGGCCTCGATCTTGGACAGGTCGAGGATGTCATCGATCAGCGCCAGCAGGTCCGAACCGGACCGGTGGATGACGCGCGCGAACTCGGTCTGCTTCTCCGTCAGATTCTGCTCGCTGTTCTCCGCGAGCAGTCGGGAAAGCAACAGCAGTGAGTTCAGCGGGGTGCGCAGTTCGTGGCTCATATTGGCCAGGAACTCCGACTTGTACTGGCTGGCCAGCGCCAACTGCTGCGCCTTCTCCTCCAGGCCGCGCCGCGCGGTCTCGATCTCGCGGTTGTTGATCTCGATGTCGCGCTTCTGGTCCAGCAGCAGCGCCGCCTTCTCCTCGAGCTCCGCGTTGGTGCGTTGCAGTTCGGCCGACTGGTCCTGCATCTCCGACGCCAGGCGTTGCGACTGACCCAGCAGGTCCTCGGTGCGGCGGTTGGCGATGATCGTGTTCAGTGCAACGCCGATGGTGGAGACCAGGCGCTCCATGAACGCGATATGCAGCTCGGACAATGTGGCGAACGAGGCCAGTTCGATGACGCCGAGCGGCTCACCCTCGAAGACGATCGGCAGGACGAGGATGTCCCGCGGCGGCGCGGCGCCCAGACCTGAACGGACCGTCAGATACCCGTCGGGGGCGGACTGAACACGGATCGGGCGCAGGGACGCGACGGCCTGTCCGACGAGTCCCTCCCCGGCCTCGAAGCTGACCTCGGCCTCCGGGGTGAGGTAGCCGTAGGACGCGGTCAGCCGCAACTGACCCGCTCCGCCGTCCAGCGCGGTTTCGCCGTCGCGCACGAAGAACGCGCCGACCTGCGCCCCGACGAGGGGGGCCACCTCGGTGATGATCATCCGGGTGACCTCGGCCAGGTCACGTTGGCCCTGCAGCACACCACCGATGCGAGCCAGGTTCGAGTCCAGCCAGTTCTGCTCGGAGTTCTTCTTCGTCGTCTCGCGCAGCGTGACGATCATCTGGTTGATGTTGTCCTTCAGGTCCGCGACCTCGCCGCGGGCCGCGACGGCGACGCGTTGGGTCAGGTCGCCGGACGTCACCGCGGTGGACACCTGCGCGATCGCGCGCAGCTGCGTGGTCAGCGTCGAGGCCAGTTGGTTCACCGACTCGGTGAGGTCCTTCCAGGTGCCGGACACGCCCTTCACCTGCGCCTGGCCGCCGAGTTTTCCTTCCGTACCGACCTCGCGGGCCACGCGCGTGACCTCGTCGGCAAACGACGAGAGTTGGTCGACCATCGTGTTGACCGTCGACTTCAGTGCCAGGATCTCGCCCTGGGCGTCGACGGTGATCTTCTGCGAGAGGTCACCGCGGGCCACGGACGTCGTGACCATCGCGATGTTGCGGACCTGGTTGGTCAGGTTCGACGCCATCGAGTTCACGTTGTCGGTGAGGTCGCGCCAGGTGCCGGACACACCGCGCACCTGCGCCTGTCCGCCGAGCTTCCCTTCGGTGCCCACCTCGCGGGCCACGCGGGTGACCTCGTCGGCGAAGGAGGAAAGCTGATCGACCATGGTGTTGATGGTGTTCTTCAGCTCGAGGATCTCGCCCTGCGCGTCGACGGTGATCTTCTGCGAGAGGTCACCACGGGCCACCGCCGTACCGACGTGGGCGATGTTGCGGACCTGGTTGGTCAGGTTCGACGCCATGAAGTTCACGTTGTCGGTGAGGTCGCGCCACGTCCCCTCGACGCCACGCACCTGGGCCTGACCACCGAGGCGTCCCTCGGTGCCGACCTCGCGGGCCACGCGGGTGACCTCGTCGGCGAAGGAGGACAGCTGGTCGACCATCGTGTTGACCGTCGACTTCAGCTCGAGGATCTCGCCGCGGGCGTCGACGGTGATCTTCTGCGACAGGTCGCCGGAGGCCACCGCGGTCGCGACCGAGGCGATGTTGCGGACCTGGTCGGTCAGGTTGGACGCCATCGAGTTCACGTTGTCGGTGAGGTCGCGCCACGTTCCCGAGACGCCCTTCACCTGCGCCTGGCCGCCAAGCTTTCCTTCCGATCCCACCTCGCGGGCCACGCGGGTGACCTCGTCGGCGAAGGAGGACAGCTGGTCGACCATCGTGTTGATCGTCGACTTGAGCTCGAGGATCTCGCCGCGGGCGTCGACGGTGATCTTCTGCGACAGGTCACCGCGCGCAACGGCGGTGGTCACCTGGGCGATGTTGCGGACCTGGTTGGTCAGGTTCGACGCGAGGTGGTTGACGTTCTCCGTCAGGTCGCGCCAGGTACCCGATACGCCGGTGACCTGCGCCTGGCCGCCGAGACGTCCTTCGGTGCCGACCTCGCGGGCGACGCGGGTGACCTCGTCGGCGAAGGAGGAGAGCTGGTCGACCATGGTGTTGACGGTGTTCTTCAGCTCGAGGATCTCGCCCTGCGCCTGCACGGTGATCTTCTGCGACAGGTCGCCGGAAGCCACCGCCGTCGCGACCTGGGCGATGTTGCGGACCTGGTCGGTCAGGTTGGACGCCATCAGGTTCACGTTGTCGGTCAGGTGCTTCCAGGTGCCGGCGACGCCGGGCACCTCGGCCTGACCGCCGAGCTTTCCTTCGGTCCCGACCTCTCGGGCCACCGAGGAGACCTGTTCGGCGAAGATCCGCAGCGTCGCGGTGAGGGAGTTGATGGTGTCGGCGAGTTCGGCGACCTCGCCGCGGGCCGAGACGGTGATGGTCTGCGAGAGGTCGCCCTCGGCGATCGCGGTCGCGGTCTTGGAGATCGAACGCACCTGGCTGGTCAGGTTGGAGGCCATCAGGTTCACCGAGTCGGTGAGGTCGCGCCAGGTGCCGGACACGCCGCGCACGTCGGCCTGACCGCCGAGCTTCCCCTCGGTGCCGACCTCGCGGGCCACGCGGGTGACCTCGTCGGCGAACGAGGACAGCTGGTCGACCATCTTGTTCACGGTGCGCCCGATAGTGCGGAACTCGCCGCGTAGCCGGCGGTCCTCGATGTCCAGGTCGAGGTGCTGGGTCAGATCGCCCTCCGCGACGGCGGCGATGACGCGCGCGATCTCGATCGCGGGGCGGGTGAGGTCGTCGATGAGGTCGTTGATCGCCCGCGCATTCGACAGCCAGGTACCACGCAGCGGTTCCTCGGAGATGCGCTCGGTCATCCGACCTTCGCGGCCGACGACCTGCCCGATCTTGTGGATCGCCACCGAGCGGTTCTCCAACTGTCGGGCGACCTCGTTGTAGCGGTCGGCGACCTCGCCGAGGAGTCCTTCACGGCGGCGGATGCGCGTCCCGAACTCGCCGTCGGCGATCTGTCCGAGCGCCTCCATCAGTTCGGTGAGCAGGGCCTCGGTGGCGTCGGCGCGGGCCTCGGAGGTGGTGCTGGTCATCGTCGGGTCCTCGCATCAGGTCGCGCGGCCGGGTCTGGCATGTATCGTGCCCCGCCAACCTGAGTGCCGAGCGCGGGGCGCGCGAGGGCCTGCTACCAGGCCATACCCAGCCAACGGCCGGCCAATCCAGGCGTGACAGTGCCTCCGGAGGGAAGACACGCAATCATCGTGACCATGGCCACTCGTCCGCGACGTCGGTTGCGGCTCCCCGCGGACGAGAGAACCCCTGCTGCCGCCCGGGCGCTCGTGCGTGAGGTTCTCACCGCCGGTGGGCGCACCGATGCCCTGGACTCCGCGTTGCTCCTGGTCAGCGAACTCGCCACCAACGGGGTCGTGCACGCAGGCACCCAGGTCGACGTCGAGGTCGCCGCCGACGAGTTCGGGGTGACCGTGACCGTCTCCGACCAGCAGGCAGGGCCGGTCGAGGTCCACGGGCTCGCCGACCCGACCGAGGTGGGATCGGAGGTCGCCCTCGACGAGCACGGCCGCGGCCTCTTCCTGGTCGACCGGCTGGCCAGCACGTGGGGCACCAACCACCATCCCGGCGGGAAGAGCATCTGGTTCCGCATCGGCGCCGACACGGAGTGTCCTGACGCGACGAGCGAGCTCGCCGCGACTGCCGCCGACGAGGTGCCTCCCGCCTCCGCCCTGAGCTGGCTGGTCCAGGTCCCGGACGCCCTGCGTTCCCGACTGGACCTGCCCACCTTGGTCGCGGAGCTGTTGGCCCGGTTGTGCGAGGTCAGCGGCGCGTGCGCCGGCGCGGTGTGGCTGGACCGCAACGACGAGGAGGGCCTCGCTCGCCTCGCGACCTTCGGTGCACCCGAGGACGCCCCGGACGCCCGTGCGCCCGAGACGCCGGGGGTACTGAGCGTCCCGTTGCCGGTCACCCCGCCGTGGAAGGGCTCGGTGATCCTGCGCGCTGCCGCCGGGTCCGTGCCGAGCCAGATCTGGGCGGAACTCGCGTCGCTGTCCGGCCTGCGGATGGCATTGGGGATGGACACCGAGCGGCTCCGCACGGACGATGCGCGTCGCCGGGGCTGGCTGGCCTTCCTCGCCGAGACCAGCGAATTGCTGGCCAACTCCCTCGACGTCGAGCTCACGCTCGCGCTCATCCCGCAGATCGCGGTCCCGCGCCTGGGTCGGTGGTGCGCCGTGCATGTGCTGAACGACCCGGACCACGGCATCGCCCGCGCGATGGACCGGCTACGGCTGACCGGTCTCACCCACGCCGACGAGGAGCAGATCTCGTCGTTGCGTGAAGCGCTCGAGACCTCGGAGTCCGCCGAGGTGCTGGGTCGTCTCGCTGAGGCCGTCGAGACCGGGAGCACGGTCGGGTTGCCTGCACCGCTGGAGGGTGTGAGCGTTCCCCTGATCGCCCGTGGTCGGACGCTGGGCACGCTGACGGTCGGGCGGCACGCGGGCCGCGCCCACACCGGCGAGGACATCGCGGTGCTGTCCGACGTCGCCCGACGGGCCTGCCTCGCCCTGGACAACGCCTACGCCCTGGCTGAACGGCACAGCATCGCGGCCGAGCTGCAACGGGCTCTGCTGCCTGCGGAGCTGCCGGTGGCCCCGGGCATCGAGTTCGGCGCCGAGTACGTGCCCACCGGTTCCGGCGTCGAGGTCGGCGGGGACTTCTACGACGTGGTCACGTTGCGGCGTAACCGGTGGCTGGTCTCGATCGGCGACGTCTGCGGCAAGGGCACCGCCGCCGCGGCGGTCACCGGTCTCGTGCGCAACGTGATCCGCGCGCTGGCGGGGGAAAACCGGGCGTTGCCGCGCACCCTGGCAGCCGTGCACCGCACCCTGCTGGCGGCGGAGACCGACCGCTATGCCACCGTCGCCGCGGCCCTGGTCACCCGGATCGACGACGGCGGGCAGAAGGTGCTCGACGTGAGCCTCTGTTTGGCCGGGCACGACCGACCCATCGTGCTCCGTGCGGACGGGACAACCACCGCGGTGGGCGAGTGCGGGAGTGCCGTCGGGCTTTTGCCGGAGTTCGAGGTCCACGAGACACGGGTAAGACTGGCCCCCGGCGATGCCTTGGTCTGCTTTACCGACGGGGTGACGGAGCGCCGAATGGGTGCCGAACAGTTCGGTACCCGGCGTCTGCGGCATCTCCTCCGGGGTCTGACCGGCCATTCCGCCTCGGTGGTGGCCGCGCGGGTCAGGGCCGAAGTGGTGGCGTTCTCGCCCGAGGCACCCCGCGACGACATCGCGGTTCTGGTGCTCCGCAACCCCTCCTGACCCCCTCTGACCAGCGCGAATGACATTAGTCATGCGCGCATTCTCGTAATTCACAATGCACTGTCATGCCTTACGTCATATTGACGGCCTACTTGCCATTCCTTTACAAAGTACCGAGCACAGCAACACGGACTTGAAGCCGAATAGAGCACCGCCGGCCTTCGACCTTGCCAACGTCGAATTTTTTAGAGGAAGAGAGTTTCCATGAACAAGATTGCTCGCGCTGGCGCGGTTGTCGCCGCGGCCGCCGCTGCCACTGCCGTCCTTCCGATCGCTGCGGCTTCGGCCGACTCGCCCCGCGGCGAGATCGTGATCTGCAACCACTCCGGCTACATGTTCGACGTGTACGCCGACGGTCCCTCGCTGCGTAGCGACGACCTCGCCGGTTCCTTCGACGAGTGCACCGACTGGTACCGCGTTCTGCCCGGGAAATACGACGTCGGCTTCTCGCTGCGCATCCCGTCGCAGCAGAACGTCATCATCCAGGCGCGCTTCAAGCGTGACGGCCACGTCTTCTACAAGGTCTTCAACGGCGAGGGCGTCGTCTCGACCTCGGTCGCCAAGGACCGCACCACCCGCGTCGACCTCTTCATCCCGCGCGGCTAGTACCAGCCTTACCCATCGTCGGGCTTCCCTTTACGGGGGAGCCCGACGACGTGCGTTTTATGTCCCTCGCAGAATGCAAAATTCATAACGCTTGGGCCGGTCGAGTGAACGATCCTATTGTTCATTTGACGGCAGTATTGCTCCGGCTTTAGACATTAAGCGGCATCGGGAATCCTCGTCGGTGCCGGACGTAGCGCACGAGAATTCCACTGATCCGGACGAAAGAGAGAACCCCCATGCTGTTCACCACGAAGCGCGCGGCCGCGCTCCTCGCTGCAGCCGGCGTCGCTGCCCTGACGCCGGTCGCCGGTGCGTCCGCGGCCGAGGCCAAGCCCCGCGGCGAGATGGTCATCTGCAACCACAGCGGTTACATCTTCGACCTCTTCGCCGACGGCCCGAGCATCCGAACGGACGACCTGGCCGGCAACTTCGACGAGTGCACCGACTGGGCACGCGTCCTGCCGGGCAACTACGACATCGGCTACTCGCTGCGGATCCCGTCGCAGCAGAACGTCATCATCCAGGCCCGCATCAAGCGCGCCGGCCACGTCATCTACAAGGTCTTCAAGAACAGCACCGGCATTGTGAAGACCAACGTCGAGGTCGACCGCACCACCCGCGTGGACCTCTTCATCCCGCGCGGCTAAGGACTACAGCACTCCCTTCCTCGCAAGGCACGCCGCCGTCGAGCTCACGCTCGACGGCGGCGTTTGCGTCTCCAGGAGTCCGGTGGTGCGTTTGTGACTACCTTTCGTGACTGAGTCACTGCGAAACGTGGCCAGCTCTTGACGAAGATCGAGATGTGCCGTTGGTCCAGGGACCCACAGCATTGGGGTGTGGCCCGGGGGGGACACAACGGACACATCGGACAGTCGTGCTTCGCCTGAGAAGGAGTGACCACGTTCATGGTCGGGACCCCCTGCGCCCGTGACGGCCGCCACTGCGGCCGGCGCGCTGTGCAGATCCCCTGTGACCGGGGTTCGCTGCACGGCTCACACACTTCCCTTGGCAGCGTTGGCGCGCGCCACGGGATGAGTTCCACCCAGTTGGAGAACGAGGACGCAGCCGGTAAAGGCGTGCGCCCGAGCGCGATCGTCGGATCGCGCCGGGCGGCCGGGCAGGTTCTCGTTGGCGTAAGGGCAGACACCAGGGGGATCAAGACCGCGCGGACGGATGAACATCTGTTGACCGGTGGGGTCGGCTGCTTCGAATGGGCCGAAAACCGGACAGATACGTCCGTGTCAGGAGGGGAATATGACAAAGGGGAGGGGAACTCAGAATCTTGGTGCAACGTTCGGTCGCTGACATCAAGCACACGCAGAACAACGCTGAATGTCACGCATTGACGAACGATCGACCCAGCCTTTACAAAAGAATTCGGCACCGCCGGCCAATCGAACAGATGCAGGCCCGGTCCAGTGGCGAATCGACCAATCCAACGTTGGAATTCCGTAACGAAAGCGAGCACTCCATGCGCAAGATTTCTCGTGGTGGTGCGGTCCTGTTCGCAGCTGCCACCGCCGCCACCGTTCTTGTTCCCGCCGCCACCGCCAACGCAGTCTCTGCTGGTGACAAGCCGGTGAAGCACCACAAGGTCTACAAGAAGTCGCCCCCGCCGCGCGGCGAGATCGTCGTCTGTAACCACAGCGGGTACATGTTCGACGTCTACGCCGACGGTCCCTCGCTGCGGACCGACGACCTCGCCGGCAACTTCGACGAGTGCACCGATTGGGCGCGGGTCCTGCCGGGTTCGTACGACATCGGCTTCTCGCTGCGCATCCCGTCGCAGCAGAACGTCATCATCCAGGCCCGTTTCAAGCGTGACGGCCACGTCTTCTACAAGGTCTTCAACGGCGAGGGCGTCGTCAACGGCAAGGTTGCCGCTGACCGCACCACCCGCGTCGACCTTTTCATCCCGCGTGGCTGATTTCCACTGAATAGCTGAAGCACCAGCAACCGCTGCCGGGTCGACCTTCGAGGGTCGGCCCGGCAACGGCGTTAAACGTAATTCCAGGTATCCGTTCGGCGCGCAATGGCGTGCAGGTGTGCGACGTCCGTTTGGTCCGAATTCGGAAAGGCCGCCAGCCACCGCGGGACGTGGCGGCGCGTCAGGACCTCCACGCGGCCGGGCACCGAATGGAACGTGATGTCCTCACAGCCGGCGATGACCACCGCCGGACGCACGTGCACCGCTGCGCCCGCGGCCTGCGACAGCGCCTGGGCCGCCCGCCACGCCTGTAGTCGTGCCTGCGGGACGTAGAGCATCGAGCGACCGTCGACCCGCAGGTCGTCCTCGGCCACGTGCACCTGCACCCGCTCGGGAACGAGCGCGCGGCGCCACACCGGATGCCGTCGGACCAGCAGGGAGAAGACTCCGGGCGGGCCGATCACCAGGTGCGAGATCGGCGGCTGGTCCTGCCCGACCGAGACCTCGTGCAGCACGCGCCAGGTCGGGCCCAGGCGGGCCACCCCGAGGCTGACCGGCCGCGCCGCCGGGCCGTCGGACGGCCGACCGCGGCTCCAGCGCTCAGCGACTCGTTGCAGTGACACAGGAGCATTGTGAGTCTTTGTGGGGCAGTTGTTGCGAGGGCGCGCGGACCTCAGTCGAGGGCAGCCACCGCTCGCACGGGGGACCCGTCGGCTCGGTCCAGTGCGAGCGGCAGCAGCCACACCTGGCAGCTCTGCCCCTCGGGCAGGGCGACCAGGTGCTCCAACCCGCGGAGATTCTCCGCAATGACGGCGTGCGCGCCCGCGAGCACGTGATGCGTGGGCAGCCTGGTCGAATCCGTGTCCACGCTGGGTGCGTCGATGCCGACCGTCCGCACCCCCGCGTCGACGATCGCCCGCGCCGCGTCCGGGTGCAGCCACGGGTGCGTGGCGTACCGCTCGGTTCCCCAATGGTCCGACCACCCCGTGCAGACCAGCAGGACGTCGCCCGCTCTCGCCCGGGCCAGTGCGGGCCCAAGGTGCTCGGGTCCGATCGCCGCCCGATCGGCCAGTCCTCGCAGATCCACGACCACGGCCGGGCCCGTGAAGCGCTCCAGGGGGAGCTCATCGAGGCGCGGCAACGCGTCGTCGACGTGGAACGGTGCATCCACGTGTGTCCCGGACTGCGAGCCGAGGTGCAGTTCGAGCAGGTTCCAGCCTTGCGCCGCGACGGTCGCCGCCGGGCGCAACCGCACCTGCGGATCGCCGGGCCAGACCGGCATCCCGCTGTGGATCGGATGCGTGAGGTCGACCAGACGCATGGATCAGCGCATGCGCGACGCGGGATAAGCCCGCACTGGGCTGATCAACACGGCGGTGCGGCGTTCGTCGCGCATGACCTGGTCATAGGTGTCCCAGTCGTCGTGCGTCCCCCCGCAGGCGGCGAAGACCTCGCGCAGCAGCAGGCGCAGACGTTCGGCGTCGACCCCGTCGCACGGGTCGTCCGGCCCGATCAACTGGGAGTCGCCCTCGACGGCCGACCACTCCCACCCGCCGCGCACGGCGAGGGTCGTCCGCGGACGCAGCCGCAGGTTCTCCAGCTTCTTGGAGCCACCCAGCGCCACGTATCCGACCACCTGCTCCCCGGTGATCGGGTGAGCCAGCACGCCGGAGTTCACCAACGAGGACTGGATGGTGCCGTCGGCGCGCAACGTCGAGACGATCGTCAGCCCCGAGTCGACGGAGACAACCTTGGCGTAGTTGCTGAGATCCAGCGGAGTAGAGGTCATCCGGCGAATCTAGCCCGCTGCGTTAACCCGGACAGGGTTCGGTCGGTGCGGGACAGATGCGCACCGACCGAACCCTGACCAAACCCCCCGGGGACGGTGCGTGGTGCGGCATCGGCCCAGCACTGAAGGTCGCCCGACGGACGGTCGCTCGCACACGAACACGTCCGAACCCTTCAGCGCCCGGTTTCCCGAGCCCTGCACCACACACCTCGTCCCCGTGATCGTCTCGGCCCAGTCCCTGTGGAACCTGGCCAAGCCTTGCTGGGGGGTGCTCGTCGGTGCCTCCCGCGGCCCCGACAGGTAATAACTTAGGTTAGGCTTACTTCAGTTGGCAAGCCCCGCCAGCCAGGAATGTGACCTACCTGGCAAGAAGAACCCTCAGCCCTGGTCGCGGCCCTGCTGGGACGGAACGCCCCGGCGGACCTGAGAAGCGGCGAGCAGCGCACGGACCTCGCTCTCCTGGAAGCGGCGGTGGCCGCCCAGGGTGCGGATCGAGGTGAGTCGCCCGGCCTGCGCCCAGCGAGTCACGGTCTTGGTGTCCACCCGGAACGCCGCGGCAACCTCGGCCGGGGTCAGCAGGCGGGTGTCGGTCGATTCGTCAGCCGGAGTCATGTTCATGCGGTTTCGACGGGCCTCGCCCCGTTCCGGTTCCATTCGGGACCCTGGAAATCTCCTGACCCGTTCTGGGGAGTTCTCGGTGGATCCGTCCGTGCCCGCGTCGGCCCGTCGTCGTGGGACCATTTCCGCGCACGATCAGGAGGGCTCGCATAGTGGCCTAGTGCGGCGGTCTTGAAAATCGCTATCAGGGGTGACTCTGATCCAGGGTTCGAATCCCTGGCCCTCCGCCCAGTACTGCCTCGGCGTCAGTCGTCGACGGCCTTGACTCGCCGGACGAGCTTCTCGGCGAGGGCGGTGAGCTTGGCCAGGCTGAATTTCGGGGTCTTGCGGCCCTCGGAAGTGTCCAGCCAGATCTCGGTCTGCCCGACGAGCGCCACCACGTTGTAGCCGCTGCCGTGGACGTCGTCGTCCACGTCCTCCCCCTCGAGGGTGAAGGAGATGCGGTAGGCCACGGCCTTGTCTGCGCCGGCGATGATGACGGGGATGAGCTTGACGTCGAGGTCCACGCCCTCGGGCGCGACCTCGAGCAGTGCGTCGCGGAAGCACCGTGGGCCGTCGCTGCTGCGCAGCGCGTTCAGTTCCGAGCGAGCCTGCTCCCGGGTGGCGACGACCTCGGTGTTGGTGCTGACGTCCACCCCGTCGTCTCTGTACGTGTAGCCGAAGTTGCGGGTCTGGTAGGCGGTCAGCGCCAGGTCGAGGCAGTCCTTGGTGACCCGTTCGGTGAGCGTGTCGGTCTCGTCGTGGGCCTGGGTGGCGCGCGTGAACCCGGACATGTCCGAGCTCAGCAGGATGCCCGCCGCGGCGAGCCGCTTCGCGAAGCTCAGGCTCAGGGCGTCGGGCTTGCTGGAGGCAGTGGCGCGGGCGGTGGGGCTCGCGGACCCGGAGGCGGACGGCGACGCCGACGCACTCGGCGATCCCGACGCGCTCGGGGAGGACGAAGGTGTCTCCGACGGATCGGTGACTGCTTCGTCGTCGTCGCCCCCACCACCGCACCCGGCGAGGATCAGGCTCGCGCACACGGCGAGCGGGGCGAGCCGACGGACGTTCACAAGACCCCCAGCTGTTTGAAGATCGTCACCGGGAGTTTGGCACCGCGCGCCGACGCGGTGCCGGACCTGCGGGTTGACGCGCCGTCAGGAAACCGTCCGGGTCGGCGTAGGGGACGACGTGAGCCGCGCGGTGCCGGTCGGTGCCGGAGTCATGGACGGCGAGACATTCGGGGTCACGGTCGAGCTCGGCGCGGGCGTGGCCGTGGTCCGGACTCGTTGGGCGACGGTCCCGGCCAGCGTGGCGAGCTTCTCCAGGGAGAAGGTCGGGGTCGCGACCTCCTCGTAGGTGTCGATGGTGATCTCGGTCTGGCCGACGAGCGCGAAGATCTGAAAACCGCCGCCACGGACGATGCCGGAGGGACCGGCGATGGTGAAGCTGACGCGGTACGCGACGGCGTCATCCGCGCCGAGCACGGTGGTAGGGACGATGTCGATGGTCATCTCGGCGGCACCGGCCTTGAGGAAACGCTCGCGGTAGCACCGGGGGCCGTCGAGGCTGTGCCACGCGGCCATCTCGGCGACGGACTGCTCCCGGGTGGCGGTGACGTCGGCGCTGGCGCTGATCACGACGGCGTCCTTCTCGAACGTCCGGCCGAAATCGCGGGCGGCATAAGGCGTCAGCGCAACTCGCATGCACTCCTTGTCCTGGTCCTCGCGAGACTTGTCGGAGGCGTCGAAGGTCTGCGACGTCGTCGTCCAGCCGGGCAGATCCGCCGCCGTCAGCACTCCCGCCGCGGCGAGCTGCTTGGCCAGAGCCGTGCTCACCGAACTCACCGTCGGGTACGGCGCCGGCGTCGGAATTGTCGGCGGGCCGAGGGTCGGCGACGCGGGCGGGTCCGGCGGCGCCGGTGGCAGGACGTCGCTGTCGCTGCATGCCGTCAGCAGCAGACAGGCAACGGCGAGCGGTGCGAGACGTCGGGCGCGCACGGGACCTCCAGGCGCATCGAAAACCACCGGACGAAGTCCGGCTGCACCGAGTTTCGCGGACCGGCGGCCGTGAGGCATGCCGCCACGCGACACCTCGGCCCGCGAGCCCTCGCGGGGTAGGAGCAGAATCCCACCCATGATCGAGCTGGAGCGCGTCAGTCCGGGTGTGCAGGTGCTGCGGCTGGCCTACGGGCCGGTGTCGGCGATGGACACCGATCTTCTCGAGGCCATCCGGGCGACGGTGGCCGAGACCGCCGCTGCCGGGGACGCCCTGGTGATCACGGGGACCGGCAAGGCCTTCTGCGCCGGCGTGAACCTGCGCCGCTTCCTGGACGGCGGCGCGGACTACGTCGCGACCTTCTGGCCCGCGCTGTCCGGGGTGTTCGACGACCTGCTGCGCTATCCGCGGCCGGTGGTGGCCGCCATCAACGGGCACGCGATCGCGGGCGGGTGTGTGCTGGCGTGCGCTGCGGACTATCGGCTGATGTCCGCCGGGACCATCGGCATGCCGGAGCTCATCGTCGGGATCCCGTTCCCGTCCTCGGCGCTGGCCGCCGTCGCGCTCGCGGTCGGGCCCCGCGGCCCGGGTCTGATCAACAGCGGCGACACCATCAAGCCGGACGCCGCCCTGGCTCGTGGCCTGGTCGACGAGGTGGTTGCGCCGGAGGACCTGATGGAGCGCGCGATCCTGCGGGTCACGCGCCTGGCCGCGGTGCCGCCCCAGACGTTCTCGCAGAACAAGACGGCCCTGCGTCGTGCTGTGCTCGCCGGTCTCGACACCCCCGAGAGCATTGCGGAGGACGCGGAGGCGCAGAAAATCTGGGCGTCGGCGGAGGGCCAGGCTGCCGTTGCCAGGTACGTCGAGGCGACGATCCCGCGCAAGAGCTGAGTCGATTTTCGCGGCCCGGGGAATGCCGTGCGCGATGCGTGCGGTTGGCTTTGAACATGACGATCGAACTGGGCACCTACGGAATCTGGCGCTTCTGGCGCGACCTCACGCCGGAGTTGGCGACGCAGATCGAGGGCCTCGGTTACGGGGCCATCTGGATCGGCGGGTCCCCACCAGGAGACCTGGCGCTGGCCGAGTCGCTGCTCGCCGCGACCGACCACATCGCCATCGCGACCGGGATCGTGAACATGTGGGGAGTCCCGGCCGAGGAGGCCGCCGAGTCCTTCCACCGCATCGAGAAGTCGCACCCCGACCGATTCCTGCTGGGCGTCGGTATTGGGCACCCGGAACACACGGGGGAGTATCAGAGCCCGTTCGCGACGATCCTCGACTACCTGAACACGCTCGACCTGGCTGGTGTCCCGTGCTCGGGCCTGGCCCTGGCGGCCCTCGGCCCCAAGGTGCTCGCGGTCTCCGCGGAACGCACTTCCGGGGCTCACCCGTACCTGACGACCCCTCAGCACACGCGTGAGGCGCGCGAACTGATGGGACCGGGCGCCCTGCTGGCCCCCGAGCACAAGGTCGTCCTCGACACCGATCCCGTCGCGGCTCGCGCACTCGGACGACCCGTTGTCGACCAGCCGTACCTGCATCTGCAGAACTACCGCTCGAACCTGCTTCGCCTGGGCTGGACCGAGGCGGACCTCGACAACCAGGGCAGCGACGCACTCATCGACGCGTTGGTGGCGCACGGGACAGCGGATCAGGTGGCCGCCGCGCTCAAGGAACACATCGACGCCGGTGCCGATCACGTCTGTGCCCAACTCCTCACCGCGCCCGGCGTCGATCCGGTGCCCGGACTGACCGAGTTGGCAGCGGCGCTCGGTCTGTAGCGGGATCAGTCGTAAACGATCCACGTTGAAACGGGAGTGAAGGCGGCTGAGCGTGGGTCGAGTCCCATGGGTTGCAACGTGGATCATTTACGTCATCGCAGCGCCGGATTCACCGTCGTGGAGGCCGGTGGGCCTGCGTGGAGCAGGGCCGAACCGTCGATCACGCGCGTGGGCCGGAAGTGGATCCGGCGGCCGGTGCCGTCGTCGTCGCCAGGGACTCCGGGCGCGGTCCACTCGAGGGTCGCGGTGCCGGACAGGTGCAGCGCCTCGCCGGTGGCCCAGTCGAGGAACAGGAGCGACGCCTCGGGGTTCTCGGTCAGGTTGCCGAGGCTGTTGAACATGTTGTTGCCGGAGTAGTCCGGCCACCACAGGGTCCCGTCGCCCTCGACGCGGACGAAGCCGGGATTGCCGCCCTTGTGGGAGGTGTCGGCGCCGCGGTCCGGGTGCACGGTGCCGAGGAAGAAGGTGTCCGAGCGCTCAAGGAGGGCGCGTACCTGGGGGGCCAGGATCGTGTCGGCGGTGACTGACGAGCGGTCAGCAGAATCCGCTGCGCCCACCTCCAGCGCGCGGTCCTGGATGTAGGACGGGCAGTTGCCGAAGGCCTCGGTCGCCTCGATGCGCAGGCGGTCCGCGCCGAGTTCGGTGATCGTCCCGTTGATGCGGAAGCGGCGACGGGTGGGGAAGTCGATGACGATCAGACCGGCAGGGCTGCCCACCGTGATCCGGCCGAGCGGGCCGTCGGCGGCCGGTCCACCGGTGACGTCGAGGACGTTGCCCTCCGCCTGCAAGAACCCGGGGCTCCCGAGCAGGGGCACCGTCCACAGCTCGCCGTCGGAGTCGCGGGAGGTGAAGGCGGCGAAGGTGCGCTCGGACAGGAAGTGCGCCATGCGACCGTCCAGGCGCGCCCGCTCGAGCATCCCCTCCAGTCGCGCGGCGTCCTCGGCCACGCCGGCCTGCTTCTGGACCGACAACTCACCCGCGTGGAATCTGCGCGTCGTCCCGATCATGGTGTCCTCCGCTGCGTCGGCTCTGTAACCGGCATAAGCATCAGTGCCAGTTAGTTATTCCGTGACCGCGCGTAGTGGCGAGCTGCCTTGGCGCGGTTGCCGCAGCCGGCCATGGAGCACCAGCGCCGCGAACCGCGCGCGCTGCTGTCGTGGAAGTACAGAACGCACTGCTCGTGTGCGCAGCGCCGGAACGTTCCGGTGCCGCCGGCCAGGCGGTCGGCGTAGTTCATGGCGGCGAGCCAGGCCGCCCGCCGGTCCGGCTGCTCGACGGTGTCGACGAGTTCGACCCCCTGGGCGGTCACCGTAGACCGTCGAAACCCCCAGCTCAGCACACTATTCAGCGTGGCACGCGCGGAGGGGGAGGCCGGGGCGTCGATGTGCTCCCGGACCGCGGTCCGAGCTGCCACCAACGCCGCGAGCGCCGCTTCGGTCGCAGGGCAGTCGATGCCCTGCAGGTCGATCCAGGCCCGCACGCCCTCGATGTCGGCGAGGGCGTCGACAGGTTCACCGTGCTCCATCCAGACGGTGTTGACCAGATCGACCGACAGTGGCTCGCCGGAGAGCACTCGGACTGTTCGCATGGATGTATCTAACCACAATGTCAGTTATAACAAGTTAGACCGCCGGGTGGTCCCGCGCTCCGATCGCCGGGTGATCGCCGATTGCACCCAGGCCCAGGTGCTCTACGAGACGGGGTTCGCGCCGCGCTGGTACGTCCCCGCGGCAGACGTCGACGAGGCCGCACTGTCGGCGCTGGACGACCCGACCTTCTGTCCTTACAAGGGGATCGCGGATCACTGGGGGACCGGCGCCGGTCCGGTCGCCTTCTCCTACGCCGAGCCCGGCCGGATCCGCGGCCACCTGTCCTTCGACCCCGAACTGCTCGACGTCGAGATCGACGGCGTGCGGCTGGACCCGGCCTCCGGGCAGGCCGTGTTCGCGCACGGCGCGGACCGGGACCTCACTCCGGCCGAGGGCGCCCGGGTGTGAGCCGCTGGTTGCGTTCACGCAGCCACAGGTACAGGGGCAGGCCGACCGAGGCGCCGGCCAGCGCGCCCGCCGCGACGGCACCGCGCTGACGTGGGGTCAGGTCCTCGGAGGTGAGCGCCAGGGTCAGGAGCACGACGACGGCGATCACGACGTCGACGCCGAAGAAGCTGCTGATGTGGTTGGCGAACAACTCGTCGAGCAGCAGAGGTGCGATGCCACGGGTCAGCACGGAGCAGCGCCGCCAGGACCTGGTGGCCGCGGCGCTGGACCTGCTGGTCGAGGCCGGGCCCACGGCGCTGACCGCGCGGCGGATCGCCGACCGGGCCGGAGCCGCCCTGGGGACGGTGCACTACGCGTTCCGCGACATGGGCGAGCTGCACCGACTGGCCGCCGTGGAACTGCTGAACCAGGTCAACGAGGCGCTCACCGCGGTGCGCACCGACGCCGGGGTACGGGTCGCGGTCGAGGACATCCTGACCGCCTGGTGGCGGTGGGTCCGCGAGTCCGACCGGTCCGCGCTGGCCTTCGCCGAGACCCTGGTGACGCTCATCCGCTCCGGCGACTCCGCAGGCACCTGGGGCGCGGCGCACGCCCTGGTGTTGGACCTGCTCACCGCAGCCGCAGCCCATGACCCGCAACCGCCGCGGATTCCCCTACCGCAGCTGGCAAATCTCCTACTGATCACCGCCGACGGACTAGGCCTGGTGCACCTGGCCCGCGGCGACGCCCGGGCGACCCCGCGGGATCTGAAGGCGATGATCGGGGCATTGCAGTCGCTGGTCTGAACGGCGATAAAGGCCCAGGGTACGGTCGCGTATGAGCCGAGCCCCGAACCCGATCCGGTGGGTGACGGCCTTCCTCGACACTCCCGTCGCCACGGCGGAGCAGTCCGAGATCTTCTGGCTGGCCGTCACGGGGAGCACGCTCTCGTCGCGACGCGGCGAGGACGGGGAGTTCGCGACGCTCTGCCCCGACTCCGGCGACGCATTCCTCCGGGTCCAGCGGGTCAACGACCAATGCCTCGGAGTGCACCTGGACCTGCACGTCGCCGACCCGGCCGCGCTGGTGGAGGTCGCCGTGGGGCTCGGAGCCCGGGCACGGGCCACCCCGGAGGACCACACGGTGCTGTCCTCGCCGAGCGGCATCACGTTCTGTGTCGTGCCCCACGCCGGTGAGTCGAAGCGCCCGCCGCCGCTGAGCTTCGAGGGCCGGCGCAGCGCCGTCGACCACGTCTGCCTGGCCGCGCACGAGATGATGTACGAGGCCGAGGTCGTGTTCTGGGAGGGGCTCACCGGGTGGGCGCGGCAATCCGGGGCCGGCCCCGAGTTCGCCTACCTGGACCGGCCGGCGGACCTGCCGCTGCGGCTGTTGATCCAGCGCCGAGACTCCGACGACTCCGCCCCGCGGGTGCGCCTGGACCTGGCGTGCGCCGACGTCCAGGCCGAGGCCGGCCGCCACCGGCAACTCGGTGCGCGCACCCAGTGGGCCACGAGCTGGTGGGCGAGCATGGTCGACCCGGTCGGGCGGGCGTACTCCCTCACCTGCCGGGATCCCGATACGGGCCTCTTCGCGGTCTAGTGACAGGCACCGTTCCGGGGGTAGCGTCCGCCACCATGACCAACATCGTGCACCTGGCCCACGACCTCGTCATCGAGCTCGAGAACACCCCCGGCGCGCTGGCCGCCGTGGCCGACGCCGTCAGCGACGCCGGCATCAACATCGCCGCGGCCACCTGCCTCGACGACTCCCATCGGGCCGAGCTGCACATCCTCGTCCCGCACGCGGAGGCGGCCAAGCACCTGTTGGGGATCTCCCACCTCGAGGTGACCCGCGAGCGGGACGTCGTCGTGGTCGACGTCGACGACCGCCCGGGGGCGCTGGCCGAGCTCACCCACAAAATCGCCAAGGCCGGGGTGAACCTCGACCTCGTCTACGTCGCGACGCGCGACCGCGTGGTCTTCGGTTCTCCCGACCTCGACGGCCTGAAGAAGTCCCTCGGGCTCTGAACTTCTCGTGGCGTCCGCTGAAGGGTGCGCTATAACGCTCGGTTCAGCGGACGCCCTGCTGTGTTCTGGAGCGGGTGTCAGCCGTTGACCTGGAACGCGAAGGTGCGCACGTTGCCGGAGCAGTCGGTGACGGCGAACTTCTGGCCGTCGATCGGGTAGTACTGCGAGACGGACAGGCTCGTCACGCACGCGTTGCTCAGGTAGGTCGTGGTGCCGTGGTGCTGGTCCTTGTACTGGGTGATCCGGCGGATGCCGTTGGAGTCGGAGACCTTGGCCTTGCCCGGGCCGGTGTAGCTCATCGACGTCGGCGAGTCGGCCGACAGCCCGCCCGGGCCGGGCTGCGGAGCCGGAGCGGCACCGGCGGAGGTGGCGAAGAATCCCGCGGTGAGCAGCGCGACGGTGGTGGCTGCAACGGTGGTCTTGGCGTTCATGGTGATCTCCCCTGTGTCTCGCCGCCCCGCTGATCGGTGCGGCGTCCTGGGGTCAATTCCACGGCCATCGGCCCGGGCGAGCACGAGTAAGAGTTACTCCACCCGCCCGGGTACTACTCCCTCAGAAGTCCTCGTCCATCGCGAAGCTGCCACCGACGCCGGTCTGGTAGGCCGAGACCCGGCGCTCGAAGAAGTTCGACAGCTCCTGCACGTCCTGCAGTTCGAGGAACGCGAAGGGGTTGCGGGAGCCGTACATCGGGTCGAGGCCCAGGGTGCGTAGGCGTTGGTCGGCGACGTGCTCGAGGTAGCTGCGCATATCGGTGACCGACATCCCGGAGACGCCCTGTCCGAGGAGATCCTCGGCGAACGCGACCTCGCACTCGACGGCCTCGCGCAGCATGGTCCGCACCTGCTCGGCGAGCGCATCGTCGAAGAGGTCCGGTTCTTCGGCCCGGACGGTCTCGATGACCTCGTAGGCGAAGGCCATGTGCATCGACTCGTCGCGGAACACCCAGTTGGTGCCCGAGGCCAGACCGTGCAGCAGGCCCCGGGACCGCAGGAAATACACGTAGGCGAAGGCACCGTAGAAGAACAGACCCTCGATGCAGGCGGCGAAGCAGATCAGGTTGAGCAGGAACGCGCGCCGGTCGTCCTTGGTCTCCAACCGACGGACATCCGCGAGGGTGTCGATCCAGCGGAAGCAGAACTCCGCCTTGCGGTGGATCGACGGGATGTTCTCCACCGCCGCGAAGGCCTTGGCGCGCTCGTTCTCGTCGGGGAGGTAGGTGTCGAGCAGGTTCAGGTAGAACTGGACATGCACCGCCTCCTCGAACAGCTGGCGCGAGAGGTAGAGGCGCGCCTCAGGGGCGTTGATGTGCGTGTAGAGGTTCAGCACCAGGTTGTTCGCGACGATCGTGTCGCCGGTGGCGAAGAACGCGACCAGACGCTGGATCAGGTGTCGCTCCGACGGGCTGAGCTTGTTCAGGTCGGCGAGGTCGTTGTGCAGGTCGACCTCCTCCACCGACCACGTGTTCGCGATCGCGTCCTTGAACCGGTCGAAGAAGGCCGGGTAGCGCATCGGACGGAGCGTCAGATCCAGGCCCGGATCGAGCAGGAGGGACCGCTTGCCGCTGCGTTCGGCAGTGGTCGGAGCAAAGGTGGCTTCGGCGATGGCGGTCACTGGCAGGCCTCACAGGACTCGGGGTTCTCCAGGGAACAGGCCACGGCGTCGGCGTCGGTGCCGGGAACCGCGGGTGCGATCTCCGGGGCCTCGACAGCGGTGGTCTGCGCAATGCGCGTCGCGGGACGCGAGCGCAGGTAATACGTGGTCTTGAGCCCGGACTTCCAGGCGTAGAGGTACATCGAGGAGAGCTTCCCGATGCTCGGGGAGGCCAGGAACAGGTTCAGCGACTGGCTCTGGTCGATGAACGGGGTGCGGGCGGCGGCCAGGTCGATCAGTGCGCGCTGGGGCAATTCCCAGGCCGTGCGGTACACCGCCTTCACCTCGTCCGGCAGTCCGACGACGTTCTGCACCGAGCCGTTGTCCGCCTTGATGCGGTCCCGGACGACCGGGTTCCAGAGGTCGTGACGCTTGAGTTCGGCGACCAGCGCCGAGTTCACCTGGAGGAACTCACCCGAGAGTGTCTCGCGCTTGAACAGGTTGGAGACGGCGGGCTCGATGCACTCGTAGCACCCGGCGATGGACGCGATCGTCGCGGTCGGTGCGATCGCCACGACGAGCGAGTTGCGCAGGCCGTGCTCGGCGATCCGGGCCCGAAGTGCTTCCCAGCGTGCGGACTGACGGACCTTCACGGCGAAGTGGTCGATGTGCAGGACCCCGTTCGCGGCGCGGGTGGCGGAATACCCGGGGTGCGCGCCGTTCTGCTCGGCGAGGGAGTTGGAGGTCTCCAGCGCGGTCAGGTACACCTCCTCCGCGATGCGGGTGGACAGCTCGATCGCCTCGGGCGAGTCGAAGGTCAGGCCGAGGGCGAAGAAGACGTCCTGCAGGCCCATGACGCCCAGGCCGACCGGGCGCCAGTGCGGGTTGGACTTCCCGGCCTGCGGGGTGGGGTAGAAGTTGATGTCGATGACGCGGTCCAGGAACGTGACCGCGGTGCGGACGGTCTCGCGCAGCTTCGTCCAGTCCATGTCGCCGCCGCCGTCGAGCGTCTGCTGCCCGACGTGCGCCGCGAGGTTGATCGAGCCGAGGTTGCAGACGGCGGTCTCGGTGTCGCTGGAGACCTCGAGAATTTCCGTGCACAGGTTCGACAGGTGGATGACGTTGCCGGGCTGTCCGGTCTGGTTGCTTGTGCGGTTGGCGGCGTCCTTGAACGTCATCCAGCCGTTCCCGGTCTGGGCGAGGGTGCGCATCATCTTGGAGTAGAGGTCGCGGGCCGGGATCTGCTTGACCGCGCGGCCCATCTCCTCCGCCGCGCGGTAGGCGGCGTCGAACTCGTCGCCGTAGAGGTCGACGAGCTCGGGGACCTCGGACGGGTCGATGAGCGACCACATCGCGTCGGCCTCGACGCGGCGCATGAACTCGTCGGGGATCCAGTTGGCCAGGTTGAGGTTGTGCGTGCGGCGGGCGTCCTCACCGGTATTGTCGCGCAGCTCGAGGAACTCCTCGATGTCCGGGTGCCACGGCTCGAGGTACACGCACGCGGCGCCCTTGCGTCGGCCGCCCTGGTTCACCGCGGAGACGGAGGAGTCCAGGGTGCGCAGCCACGGGACGATGCCGTTGGAGTGTCCGTTGGTGCCGCGGATCAGCGCGCCCCGTCCGCGGACGCGGGACCAGGAGACCCCGATGCCACCGGCGAACTTGGACAGCTCGGCAATCTGCGCGTAGCGCTCGTAGATACCTGACAGGTCGTCACGTGGCGAGTCGAGCAGGTAGCACGACGACATCTGCGAGTGCCGGGTGCCGGAGTTGAACAGCGTCGGCGAACTGGGCAGGTACGCCAGCGAGGACATCAGTCGGTACAGCTCGAGAGCCTCGGACGGGGAGCGGGACAGCCCGCAGGCGACCCGGAGCAGCCAGTACTGCGGGGTCTCGGTGACCTTGCGCGTGGTGGGGTGGCGCAGCAGGTAACGGTCGTAGACGGTGCGCAGGCCGAAGTACTCGAAGCGACGGTCCGAGTCGTGGTTCACGCCGTCGTCGAGCTTGCGAGCGTTCGCGGCGACAAAGGCCGCGGTCTGCTCACTGATCAGGCCCTCGGCCGCGCCGATCGCGATGGACTGGCTGAACGAGGCGATCCCCGTCCCACGGACCTCCTTGGCGATGTAGTTCGCCAGCAGCCGCGCGGCGAGCTTGGAGTACTGCGGCTCCTCGCCGACGAGCTCGGCGGCGGTGTGGATCGAGAGACGGTCGAGCTCCTCGGAGGTCGCGCCGTCGTAGAGGCCGGAGATCGTGCGGGTCGCGACGCGCAGCGGGTCGATCTCGGTCAGGTCACCCGCGCAACGTTCGACGGCGCGCACGATCTTGTTGACGTCGACGGGTTCACTCGACCCGTTCCGCTTGCGCACCTGCATCGGGGTGCGGGTGATGGTGGTGGCCTCGTCTACGACAGTCACGGCGCTCTTTCCTCGCGAGCCGGATCCTGTGGACCGCGCTGCGTGGGATGGGCCGAGGGCGAGGCATTCACCGCTCGGTCGAATCTGCCCCACGCAGATCGCGGACCGTACGCACGCAGGTCGCGGGCGCAGTTGCAGGCAGGTCTTCGGACTCGTGGGCACCGAGCCGTCGGCCCGTCCTAACCCGTCGCTTCCCAGGCCGAGGCCCAGTGCTGATGACGGGGTGGTTCCCACTCACCGCTGCGGGGGCAGTCCCGGCTCTGTTGTCCAGTCGGCTCGCAAAGCTCGCCGACAGACACCGGGTTCCCTCTTTCCGCCGCGCCCCTGGTGGGGGCGGGGCACCGTGCAACGGGGCAGAGCTTGCCAGTTACATAGGTGTAGTTACAAGTACCGGATTAGGCACAACATCTGGTGGCGCGTTCGTGTCGCGGGTTATGTCCGCGCCATGACGGCGTGTCGCGATCGGATGACGGCGTGTCGGCAATTACGTCAAGTCGCGGGAGCGCAGCCACTTTCGAGGCCGGCAGGCTGACGCCCGTGATCCAGAGGTGGCTGGACCGGCCGGACACCGGCTGGAGCATGGGGTCCCCCGGCGCGATCGCGGAGTTCATCCGCACCCCCGACGAGCCCGCGACGACGAACCCGGGTGAGGTCGTGACCCCGCGCGGCGGGATCCGCCTGGACCTCCCGGCCGACCTGCGACTGGTGGCCTACGAGACCCCCGCCGGACCCCACGACCACTGGAACCACACCGTCGCGCTGTGCGTGTCGAGCGCCTCGAGCGGGGCGGCTCGCACCGCCATCACGGACTTGGGTCCGGATCTCGACTCGCTGCGGGACGAGGACTGTGCCGGGTCGCTGATCGACCTGGGGCTAGGGCTGCCCGCTGTCGACGTCTGCGTGCGGGTCGCCCTCGGCAGCGACCTGTCGGCCCGCCTGCAGGCGGTGGTCGGTTCGTCGCTGTGGGCGGATCCGCACCTGATCGGCGCGATCGTGGCCGCGGGCCCGCACCGCGTCTTCACCACGCCCTGCGGTCGCGTCGAGGTCTATGCCCCGATCCCGCCGACCGACGGACGCTCACCGGACGGCCCGCACACCCACCTGCTGCCCACCCTGCTCCGGTCCGGGCGCACGCATCCCGCGACGGCACCCATCCCGGAGAAGTACCTGCCGGTGGCTGCCCTGTACCCGCCGCGCGACGATTTCGCCGCGTTCCTGGAGGAGTTCGGTGACGCCGAGCAGCGGCATCTGAAGGCCGCGACCTGGGATGCGGTGCGGGCGGACTCGCCGCTGCCCACTCCGAGCGACCCGCCCGGCCGGGCCGCCGTGGCCGTCGCGCTGCGCCAACTCGCACAGCGCGAACCCCAGCACGCGGCCGCCGTCGCGGCGCTGCGCGGGCAGGTTTCTGCCGACGATCTGCTCGATCCGGACGGGGACCAGCACGGCGGCTGACGTCGTGGCGCCGCGGACGGCCGAATCCTGAAAGAATGAGTGGACCGCCGACGCCCCGTACCGAGACGACCTGTCCGAGGAGAACCTTCCTGATGAGCACCCCCGGGTCCGAGCTGATCATCGAGCGCTACCTGAACGGCCTGAACGGCGCACGGCCCGACCCGGCTGCGGTGTCCTTCTACGCCTCGCTGGACCAGGTCGCGTCGGTCGACCCGACGATCTCCGACCGGATCGTCGCGGAACTGCGGGACCAGCGCGCCAACGTCAAGCTGATCGCGAGCGAGAACTACTGCTCGCTCGCCGTCCAGCAGGCCATGGGCAACCTGCTCACCGACAAGTACGCCGAGGGGTACCCGGGGCACCGCTTCTACGCGGGCTGCGACAACGTCGACGTCATCGAGGCCCGCGGCGCGGAGATCGCCCGCAACCTCTTCGGTGCCGAGTACGCCTACATCCAGCCGCACTCCGGCATCGACGCGAACCTCGTCGCGTACGCCGCGATCCTCGCCACCCGGACCGAGGCCGACTTCCTCGGCGAGCTGGGCCTGACCAGCGTCGCCGGCCTGTCGGACGAGCAGTTCTCCGCCATGCGGGACAAGTTGCACGGCGCCAAGCTGCTCGGGATGGACTACTACTCCGGCGGGCACCTCACCCACGGGTACCGGTTCAACATCTCCGCCCGCATGTTCGAGGCGCACGCCTACGCCGTGGACCGCGAGACCGGCCTGCTCGACTACGACGCGCTGCGCAAGCAGGCCCACGAGGTCAAGCCGCTGATCCTGCTCGCCGGGTACTCCGCCTACCCGCGCGCGATCAACTTCGCGACGATGCGCGAGATCGCCGACGAGGTCGGCGCGACCTTCATGGTCGACATGGCGCACTTCGCCGGTCTGGTCGCGGGCAAGGTCTTCACCGGCGACAACGACCCGGTCGCCCACGCCCACGTCGTCACCTCCACGACGCACAAGACCCTGCGCGGTCCGCGCGGCGGCATCGTGCTCGCGAAGCAGGAGTACGCCGACGCGATCGACAAGGGCTGCCCCGCGATCCTCGGCGGCCCGCTGTCACACGTCATGGCCGCCAAGACCATCGCGCTCACCGAGGCCAGCCGGCCCGAGTTCCAGACCTACGCCCAGAACATCGTCACCAACTCCCGGGCCCTCGCTGAGGCGTTGCAGAAGCGCGACATCGTCGTGGCCACCGGCGGCACCGACAACCACCTGCTGCTCGCCGACGTCCAGCAGTCCTTCGGTCTGACGGGTCGTCAGGCCGAGTCGGCGCTGCGAGCCGTCGGCATCACCCTGAACCGCAACTCGCTCCCCTTCGACGCCAACGGCCCCTGGTACACCTCCGGCCTGCGCCTCGGCACCCCCGCGATCACCACGCTGGGCATGGGTGTCGAGCGAGGTCGAGGAGATTGCCGACGTCATCGCCACGGTCCTCAAGGCCACCGAGGCGGTCGTCGTCGACGGCAAGCCGCACAAAGCCAAGTTCACGACCGCTGACGCCGCCGCGGACGAGGGTCGCAAGCGCCTCACCACGCTGCTCGACGCGTTCCCCGTCTACCCCGAACTCGACCTGGGGCTCATCGCCGGCTCCTGAGCCCGTCGAAGTGCCGATCTGAACGAGCGGGCGCTGTCAGGAGACCACGATCTTTCCGGTCATGTACTGGTGCACGTCGCAGATGTAGTCGTAGGTGCCGCGCTTGTTCAGCTTGAACGTGTACTTCTGACCCTTCTTCAGATTCTTGGAGTCGAAAGCCTTACCGGTCACCGTGTGAACGGAACTGTCCTTGTTCACCACCGTGATCAGCTGACCGCGCTTCACCTTCAGCTTCCCCGGGGCGTAGCGGAAGTCCTTGATGACCAATGGCGCCGGCTTCGCGACGCTCGGCGTGGACGGGATGGCCGAGGGAGCGGATTCCTGGGTCTGGGCCGCTCGTGCGCTGCCGCCCCCGCCGCAGCCCACAAAGGCTGCGACGAGGACGACGGCCGAGACGGCGCCAACCCGCATGGGGTTGCTCGCCATGCGCTTCTAACCCTTCAGGTCCGCGGAGGTGCGGGCCCCGAGCGAGGTGGAGGTCGCACCCAGCTTCACGAACGTGTCGGGAACCGGGTAGTCCCCCAACACGAAGCTGAGGATCGCTGCGTGCTGACGCTCCAGCGGCGCGATTGTGGCAACCGCCGCGAGCGCGTCCTTGCGGGTGAGTTCACCCATCTGCTTGATGTACGTCGCCGCTGCCGTGTTCTCCAGCGTCAGCGCCAACATCGCGAGCTTCGGAACCGAGTTCACCTTCTTGTACATCTTCAGCACCGCCGGCGTGAGTGCCGGGGTCGGCTGGGTGAATGCCTTGCCGCCCGCGTTGCGCACGGCGGCGTTGAACGCCTCCGCGTGGTCGGCGTGCTGCTTCATCGCATGCTTGGCGAACTCTGCGACGGCCGCCGGGACCTTCTTGCCGAACTTGCCCTTGCCGCGAATGGCCGGCAACTGACCGATCTCCGGTCGTTCGCAGAATGCGAGACATATCCAGCGCAACCCGAAAGAACCGGACTTCCGGCGCCGAGACGTGCAAACGGCGCCAGCGTCGCCAGCCGCGGCGTCCACCGGCAACCGCAGGGCGGATTCCGCGGCAGAGGAGGGGAAAAGCTTCCGTGACACCCGGACTACGACCGACCGCATCGGCCGGACCAACAGCAGCGTCGACAGCTATCTGTCGCATGTCTGGTGCTTAAAAGTCTGCACGTCGGCGGACCGCTAAAAGTGGAAAGGCTTTCAACGCGATTCATTCTGCGGGTCGGGTTCACCGCGATATTCGCCACCTTGTTCCGCGGAGTGGTCGCAACGGGAGTCGGAGCGGTCCAGGGGCCCCAACGGTGGGCGACCGGAGCACCCGTTCGGGGTTTGACGGCGCCAGGTCGGCGGAGCGGATCAGTTGTGTGGGCCCGGACGGCCGCCCGTGCGAAGCGGCGACCCGGCGGCGCGCGAGGCCGCCCACGACGCTCGCGCACTGCCCGCCCCAGGTCCCTCGAGGGCCGGCCGATCACGTCGAGACCGGCGACGTACAGGTGCTCAGCCCCGGCGGCAAGGAGCTGCTTCGGTTCAGGGGTGTCCAATGGGAAACGCCTCTAGGCTGCTGACGAGACGTGCGGTAAGTGATGCACCTGCACCGAGTCGTCCGACGACGCCAACGATGCCCGAGGGCAGCACCACTCGCACTGAACTCCTACAGGAAGGTGCGATAGATGACCGAGGACACCGACAAGACGGTCCACGTTCATGAGCACTCCCATGACGGCCAACCGCATGTCCACGCGCACTTGGAGCACGACCACTCCCATGTCGAGCACGATCACGAGCACTCCCACGAAGGGCAGGTGCACGCCCATTCGCACCCGCACGCGGCTGGACTGGAGGACGCACACGAGCACACCCACGCCTGACCGGGGCTTTTGACCGACCGGCGGGGAGGGTCCGAACGCGGCGGCCGAACCGCGGCCCGCGTTGGCACCAAGGACCCGACGATCACCGACCACTGCAAGTCGAAGCGGTGCACTGGCCGTCATCTGGCGACCTGTTCGAAGTCGTGACCGCCTCATACGCCGTAGGGGACGTGGGCAGGAGCGCCAGATTATTCTTTGAGATGCACGTTTGAACGGTCTTGATCATGGGCACCCCGTGGAGGTCTGAACTTCTCTGGCCGCCTCGGGGGCGGCCAGCCGCAGACCCATGAAGTGCCTGGGGCCGTGCGATCCGCGAACGTGGCGGACGCGCGGCCCGTGGGCTTTCTGGGGTCAGGTTCGAGGCAGGGGACGCAGCCCGATGGGGTTGTCCGGCGGCAGTGCCCCACCGGCTACCAAGGCCTCGCCGATCGGTGCCATCAGGTCGACCAGACGCTCGCAGGCCTCGGTTCCGAGTTCGGCCCAGGACGCTGCGGCGGCACGGTCGGTGGCGTCCTCGACCGATCCGCGCAGCGCCACGCCCTGGGGCGTCAGGTCGCCGGCCGCGTCCAGCAAGCCGCGTTCGCGAAGGCGATTACCGGCGGCCGTCCACTCCTCCGCGGGCCAGCCGCGGTAGTTGCGCAGCGACTCAGGCTCGAGTCCGCGGTCGGCCGCGAACATCACCAGCGACTCGGGCGGGCTGAGGTCGGCGCTGACCAGCGCGGCGACATGTCCGTCGCCGCGGGACTCGCGCAACACGGTCTGCGCGTGCCACAGGACCAGGTGCGGCTGGATCGGCCAGTCCAGGGCGGCGTTGGCCGCGCCGAGCGGGCGACCGGCGGTCGGGGCCGCGAACGCTGCGCGCCGGGCGAGCTCCGCTGCCTCGGCGAGGTCGTCGGAAGTCACCATGTCCCCGAGCAGTCGCCGCAACGCCGCGTCCATGCTCGCCAGCCGGGCGAGCAGGTAGTGCTCCGGGGCAGCGGCCTGCCAGGCCGCGGGGATGGCGCGGGCGACCCGATCGGCGTGAAAGCCGTAGAACGTCGCGCGCACCAGATCGGCGGACACCGGCCCCAGCGGGGCGGCGCGTAGGGCGAAGTAGCTCATCCAGCCGCCCTTGGCCCCGAGGGCGTCGGTGGCCGCGCGCGACTCCTCCGCGAAGTACGTGACGGCGTGATACGGCTCGAGCGCCTGCCACATGCGGCGGGACCGATCGGCTGCGTTGGTCATGGAGCCATTGTCCGAATCGTTCAAGACCGGAGCGCACGGGCCCCACTAGCGTCGTCGTCATGAAGCTACGTATGGCAGTTGTCGAGATCGTGGTCGCCGACATGGCGAGCACGTTGGCCTTCTATCGTCGCCTCGGTTTGGACATCCCGGCCGCTGCCGACGTCGAACCGCATGTGGACGTGCACCTTCCGGGCGGGCTCCGGATTGCCTTCGACACCGAGGACACGATCCGGTCGTTCGACCCGAAGTGGGAGCGCCCGGTCTCGAACGGACACAGCATGGGGCTCGCCTTCGAGTGCGCCGACCCGGCTGAGGTCGACGCCGCCTACGGAGAACTCACCGGCGCCGGGTACGAGGGCCACCTCGCGCCGTGGGACGCATTCTGGGGGATGCGTTACGCGGTTGTGCGCGACCCGGACGGCAACCCCGTCGACCTGTTCGCGCCGGCGGGCTGACCTACTCCTTCAACAGCGCCGTCATCGTCGCGCCGCCGAGGTCGCGAGCCTCGCGGGACAGGTGGGCCTGGTCGGCGTAGCCGTGCTCGGCCGCCACTGCTGCCAGCGGCAGGCCGGAGCGGGCGGCGTCGAGGGCACGCGTGAACCGTTGGATGCGAGTCAGGTGGCGGGGGCCGTAACCGAAGAGGCGCAGCGCGGCCCGGTGGAGTGTGCGGGTGGTGAGCCCGAGGCGGTCGGCCGTATCGGCAGCCGGGACGCCGTCGGTGGCCAAGATCAGGATCGCCGGCCCCAGAGGGTCCAGGGCCGCACTGCGCGCGCGTTGCGCGGCCCAGCGAGGCAGAGCGTTGAGCGCATCCTCGGCGACCACGGTCTGCAGTGCCCGTGCTGGTCGGTCGCCCCACACGGCGTCCAGATCGGGGCACTCGTCGGTGAGGGCCTGGGCCGGAAGTCCCAGCAGTGCCGGGCCGACCCCGGCGGACATCCGCAGGCCGACGTAGTCGACGTCGGCGCGGACGTCGTGCATGCGGGCCGCAGTGTCCGGCCCGGCGACGAACAACCGATCCCCGGCCCAGATCAGGTCCATGCAGCCGTCGGGCAGGATCCGTCGGCGACGAGTGGAGCGACGCCCGGCCGGGCCACCTTCTGCTGCGGTGTGCCACAGCACGGCTCCCGGCACGGACGTCGTCCACTCGCGGTACATCAGCGGCTCAGATCCCCTTGTAGTTGAGGATCTGACGCAGCGTGTGCTTGATCTCGACGAGGTCGGTCTGGTCGGCCATGACCTTGTCGATGTCCTTGTACGCCGAGGGGATCTCGTCGATCAGGGACTGTGCGCGGTCGGACAGCCAGGTCCGGTCGCCCATCTGCTCCGCGAGGTCGGCGGCGGTGTACTGCTTCCGCGCCGCCGTGCGGGAGAGCCGACGTCCGGCACCGTGCGAGCAGGAGTTCCAGCTCAACGGGTTGCCCTTGCCCTCGACGATGTAGGACCGCGTCCCCATCGAGCCGGGGATGATCCCGAGTCGCCCGGCGTCGGCCTGAATCGCTCCCTTGCGGGTGATCCACAGCTCCTGCTCGTCGTGCACCTCGGTCTGAGCGAAGTTGTGATGGCAGTTGACCCGGGACAGCTCCTTGCCACGGCCGAAGTAGCGCAGCACTTCCACGAGCGCTGCGTCCATCATCTGGTCGCGGTTGCCCTTGGCGTAGTCCTGCGCCCACAGCAGGTCCTTCACGTAGGCGTCGAACTGCGGCGTGTGCTGGGTGAACCACGCGAGGTTCGGGTCCTCGAGCGGGATGCCCATCGCACCGAGGTGCTTGGCCTTCTCGATGTGCGACTGCGCGAGCTGGTTGCCGATCCCGCGCGAGCCGGAGTGCAGGACGACCCAGACCATGTCGCGCTCGTCCAGGCACACCTCGAAGAAGTGGTTTCCCGACCCGAGCGTGCCGAACTGCACCAGCGCCGTCTCCTGCTGCTTATGCGTCAGGTCCGTCGCCGGCTTCTTGTCCCGCATGAACGTGTAGGCCTTGTCGGCCACCTGCTTGTGCCCCTTGCCGACACCGGCCGGGACCGTCTTCTCGATGCGCGGCATGAGCCGATCGAGCGAGTCCGGCAGATGCGACGCGTGCACGTCGAGCTCAGCCGCGATCATTCCGCAGCCGATGTCGACACCCACCGCGGACGGGATGATCGCGCCCTGCGTGGGAATGACCGACCCGACCGTCGCGCCGATCCCGACGTGCGCATCGGGCATCAACGCCACATGGCCGGCCAGGATGGGCAGCCGGGAAGCCTTCTGCGCCTGGATGACGGTGCCCTCGTCGATGTCCGAGGCCCAGGAGATCAGCTTGTCGTTGATGGTGGTCGGCATGGTGCTTCCTTCATAGCGGGTCGGGTGGATCTGCGTCTCGCCGGCACGGGTCGAACGTGCGCCTATCCGCCTTCGGAGGGCGGTGCTCTTCCACTGAGCGTCGCTGCGCTCCACAGGCTCAATCGGCTCGTGCCAACGAGAGGAGTCGAACCTCTGTCCCGGGTTTCGTAGACCCGTGCGCTGTCCGTTGCGCCACGTCGGCAGGAGGCCCCGGGCATCGGGGCCGTCAACTACTGACGTCGTTGGTTCATGGCTCCAGGTTGCCCGACGCGGCCCCTGTCCCGCCATCGGATTTCCGGCTGATCGCGCGTAAACGATCCACGTTGCTACTGGAGTGACGAAGCTCGAGCGTGGGCCGAGTCCCACGCGTTTCAACGTGGATCGTTCGCCGGATCTCGGTCCCCTCGCCGACGCTGCCGAGCAGCTTCACCAGCGCGGCCTGGCGTTCCTCCTCCGACAGGCCCGGCAGGTTGAACTCCTCGGCCAGGGCTCGCCCCTCCGCGCTCTCGCGGACAAGGTCCTCATCGGGCCGGTACAGCTCGCCGGCGAGCATCCGCTCGCGCATCGAGCGCCCGTCGGCGCCGAGCGGGAGCTGGTCGGTGTCGCGGTCGGAGTCGTCCCCGATGACGTAGGCACCCACGAAGTGATCTCCCTCTATTGTCGTCGGGAGAGGGCTACCCGGGCTGCCGGCGGGGAATCTTGGAGCAGTCTCGCTCGTTGGGCGAGTGCCCACCTCTCCGACGACGGGAACCTGCCTGTGCCGCTCGACCTACCGTCCCTCTCCGATCAGGCAGATCGTCTGATCTCGCTGGGCCTGCACAACCGCGCCGGAGTGATGGCGCGGCAGCTGAAGGCGGCCTCGGGCGAGGGGTTGCTGGTGCTGCGGGTGCCGGCGTCGGTCCTGGCGCCGTTGATCGACCTGGAGGGCAAGAGCGGGTTCGTCGTCGCGGACATGCACGACCTCGACGAGTTCGGGCCCATCGAGGGCCTGAGCGTGCCGGACGCCGCCGCCTACGTCGTCGAGGACATCGAACGGGGCGACGACCTGGCCAATCGGTCGCCCGACGAGGCGCTTCCGGCGATCGCGGCAGCCGGGCGCAGCCCGCTCACGGTGGTCGAGGGACTGCACCTGCTGTTGCAGTCCCCGAAGGTGTTGGAACGCAACCACTGCTTCATGACCATCGGCTCCCGGCTGCGCAAGTCGAACGGGAAGCTCGACGCACGTACTCCGGCGTTGTGGATCAGCAACGGCACCGGCCGCGACGGTGCTGCTCGCCGCGACGCCCCCAAGGTCGGCTGGTGCTGGGCGGGCAATCGCCACACCTGGCTCGGCCACGCCTCGGCGGCGACCAGGTCAGCTGCGAGCTGAGCACGGTGCGCTGACGACGTCTCCGCGGAGACGTTCGCGCCCTCAGTGGCCCCCGGCTCCGAGGCAGAACTCGTTGCCTTCGGGGTCGGTGAGCACGGTCCAGACCGCGCCCCATTCCTCGTGATCGGAGACCCGGGTCGCGCCCAACGCGATCAGCCTGGTCACCTCGACCTCACGATCCTCCGTGGTCAGGTCCACGTGCATCCGGTTCTTGGCGGTCCTGGCCTCGGGCACCTGGATGAAGAACCACGACGGCCGGTCCGCGACGTCGTTGTCGATGGTGGCGAAGAAGCCCGCCGCGGCCGGGTCGACGGCGTCGACGGGCCGGTCGAGGGCCGCGGCCCAGAACGCGGCGAGGCTCGCCGGGTCGGTGCAGTCGAAGGTCACGTGCGCGAGTCGGATCGCCATGCATCGACGTTACCGGGGGTGGCACGGCGATCGTCGAGCCCGCCGTGCAGGATTCCCACAGCGGACCGGGATCGGAGCCAGCATGGACGAGCACGCAACTCGAGCGATGACGGCAGTCGTCTACGCCGTCGACCTGGCCGGCGTCGCGGAGTTCTACGCCGCCGCGCTGGGCCTCGAGCGCACGGAGGAGGCCGACGAGTTCGTCGCGCTGACCCGCGGTCAGCTGGAGCTGGTCGTGGTCCAGGCTCAGGGGGTCGATTCCGACGGCGAACACGTCCGCGCCGAGACCCCGATCAAGTTGAGCTTCCTCGTCGATGATCTCGAAGCCACACGGGACCGTGTGCTCGCCGCGGGTGGGTCCCTCGCGCCGCTGGAGGCTGCCTGGAACTGGGCCGGAGCCCGGCATCTCGACGGAGTCGACCCGGAGGGCAACGTCATCCAACTGCGTTGTCGCTGACGAGACGTCAGTGTCGACGCCTGACGCGACAGAGCGCGGGTAGACCGGGCGCAGCAGTCGTACTTCGTCGAGCGAGCTGGTCAGTCCGCCGGC
This sequence comes from uncultured Actinomycetota bacterium, assembly GCA_963703165.1. Lineage (GTDB taxonomy): Bacteria > Actinomycetota > Actinomycetes > Sporichthyales > Sporichthyaceae > JBQTKD01. Next base: position 2,334,645 of record OY969798.1, on the reverse strand, counting down.
AACCCGCCTGCGGGCTCGGGGGCCACCGCGGGAGCCTGCCGGAGGTTTGAACACCCCTGATGTGGGGATTGACGGCCGCCCGGCGGAAATCCCAGGGCTTTCGAGTTGTCCCGGCGCGCACATGACCGGGCGCCAGGGTTCTGGAATGGTCGAGGTACCAATGACTCGAGGAGGCGACGTGCAGGCAAGCGCAGTGCTGTGCCGGGAGCAGGGTGGCACTTTCGCGATCGAGGACATCGAAATCGGTGAGCCGCGCGCGGACGAGGTCCTGGTACGGGTGGTGGCCGCCGGCGTCTGTCATACCGACCTGATCTGCCGCGACCAGTGGTACCCCGTGCCGCTGCCCTCGATCTTCGGCCACGAGGGTTCGGGCGTCGTCGAGGCCGTCGGGTCCGCGGTGACCAAGGTTCAGGCGGGCGACCACGTGGTGCTGACCTTCGCCTCCTGCGGCATCTGCAAGCCCTGCCAGAAGGGGCACCCGGCGTACTGCGTCGACCTCTACACCCGCAATCTCACGGGCGGCCGGGTCGACGGGTCCAGCGCGTACTCGGGGCAGGGCGGACGGATCAACGGCCACTTCTTCGGCCAGTCCTCCTGGGCCACCTACTCGCTGGCCACCGAGCGCAACGTCGTCAAGATCGACAAGAGCGCCGATCTGCAGCTGATGGGGCCGCTCGGGTGCGGCATCCAGACCGGCGCAGGCGGTGTGTTCAACGTGCTGCGCCCGCTGGCCGGGGAGAGCATCGCGATCTTCGGTACCGGGTCTGTGGGGCTGGCCGCGATCATGGCCGCGAAGGTCGTCGGCTGCACGACGATCGTCGCCGTAGACCTCAAGGACCACCGCCTGGAGTTGGCGAAGGAACTCGGCGCGACGCACGGGGTGAACCCGTCGAAGGTCAACACGGTCGAGGCGATCCAGGACCTGTCCGGTGGCGGCGTGGACTACGCGCTGGAGACCACTGCTGTCCCGGCGGTGTTCGAGGACGGCGTGAACTCCCTCGCGAGCCTGGGCACGATCGGCGTGATCGGGGCGACGGCCTTGGGGGTCAAGTACTCCTTCGACCTCAACGGCCTGATGATCCCCGGCAAGAAGATCGTCGGCGTTGTCGAGGGCGACAGCGTGCCGGACCTCTTCATCCCCCGCCTCGTCGCGCTCATCGAGCAGGGCAAGTTCCCGCTGTCGCGCCTGACCAAGACCTATCCGGTGGCCGACGTGAACAAGGCGGCCCACGACACCGAGAGTGGGGAGACGGTCAAACCGATCCTCGTCATGTGAGTTCGAGTTCGATCTGAAGTTTCAGCCGACGTCCCGGGAGGCGACTTTCGTGAGTGCAGCACCGTTCCATTGGGATTACCAGCTCAGGACCGCGCGTGATGACAGCGGAAAGATCGCTGAGTACGATCCCGCCGTCGAGTGTCCGTTCAAGGTCAACTCGATGCGTGAGATCACCCCGGGCATCCCGGCTCTCACCGACGAGGCCATGGGCTGGCTCGCGTACACGCACCGACGGATCACGGTGCTCGGTGCCGGCAAGTGGGGCAAGGACGACGCCGTTCACAAGGCGTTCGACAACTTCACCGGCGACCCGATCGACAACTACTACCGCTACGACCTGACCTTCTCCGCGTTCTCGATCGCGCTGATGGCTGAGCAGACCCCTGCCTGGCGCGAGGCGTACACCGACGCCCTCGACGTCACCCTGCAGCGGTTCATGGAGTACTGGACCTTCTTCGACTGGCTGGAGAACAGCGGCGAGGACCCGAACCGGAACAACTACCCGGACTGGTGGTACGACGTCCTGATGCCCAAGGGCTTCAAGGGCAAGTACGACAGCCCCGGCTGGGGCGGCAACGGCACCAACGGATTCGAGTACGACCCGGACCCGGTGCGCGCCAACGGCCACTGCAACGTCATGTACAAGGGCTACCTGTCCCTCCTGCTGGGTCTCTACGGCTACGTGTCCGGCGATGACAAGTACGACCACCCGTTCAAGATCACCTACGACGACGCCGTCTCGTTCGACTACGACACCACTCGCCTGGCAGAACTGATTGCCAATCAGTTCTACAACACGCCCAGCGGGCTGTCCTGCGAGGTGACGAAGGCCTTCGGCTGGTGCAACAACGTCGCGGGTATGGGTCTCAAACTGCACGACATCATGCACGGGACCGACCACGCGACCGCGTACTACGAGTTCCTGCCGTTCATGCGCAAGAACTACATGGTCGGCGGCGAGGGCACCGGTCCGATCGAACGCTACGCGCTCTACCACGACATGTCGCACAACTTCACGCTGAACGAGTCCGAGCACCAGTTCGCGCACAACTTCCTGGGCACCTCGGTCAATGGTGCGGGCCTGGACCCGGCGCTGTTCCGTCGCCTCTACGAAGGTGGCATGAACCAGTTCTTCTGCCCGCAGGAGGACGGCTCCGGTTGGATGACCGGCATGCCGGGCATGGGGATCGACTTCCACTACGCGACCGCGACCGGTTTCGCGGCCAGCAAGGAGTGGGGCGACACGGAGCGCAACGCGGCGCTGCGGTCCTGGATCACCAAGACCTACGAGCCCACCTGGGACCCGGAGCTCGGCGAGTTCTACCACCTCATGGGCCTGGGCGAGAAGTGGCCGCGGGCGCAGTTCAACAACTGGCTCGCACTGGGCTACGTCATCACCGAGCCCGGCCAGTGGGCGAACATCTTCCGCAAGCCGAACACGGCGAAGTTCCGTCAGCCCACGATCGTGGGTGTCGACTTCCCGACCGTGCGTCCGCGCCAGGCGTTCTGGGACACCGAGCAGCGTGCGCTCATCGTCTCGATCACCTCGTGTGACAAGGCCAAGCTCGGCGAGCCGACCTCCTTCACGGTCACCAACCTGCTCCCGGGCAGCCGGTACCAGCTCACGCACGACGGCGTCCGCGGCGACGAGATCCTCGAGCCGCGCGGTGGCGAGATCCGCATCGACACCAAGGTCGGCGCGCACAACATCGTGCTGCAGCAGCTTCCGTAGCCACGAGCTTCATCCGGCCGCGCCGGGACCTTCGGGTCTCGGCGCGGTCGCCATTGGGTGTCTTCTGCCGGCGTGTCGGGGTATTGGCGCGCTGCGATAGCCCCACACGCCGGCAGAAGACGGACGTCAGGCGAATGCGCGGATCAGCGGAGCCCAAGTGGTCGGGTCCGCGGGGGCCGGTGCGAGCCCGATTCGGTCGTAGAGGTCCCCGAAGCGACTTCGCACGAGGTCCGGGATCTCCTCGAGGGTGCGGCTGACGGCGAAGGCCTCGACCATCTCGTCGGTAACCAATGCGGCCATGTCGTCCCAGCGGCCCTGCTTGGACAGGGTGTTGAGTTCGTCCTGCGCCGCGCCCCAGCCGTGTGCCTCAAGCACGGGTCGGTAGCCGGGAGTGGAGCCGTAGAAGGAGATCCGACGGCGGACCCAGTCCGCGCTTGCGTCGTCGGTGATCACGAACGCCCGCCCGGAGACTGTGGTCGCGTCCCGGCCACCGGCCGCCTGACCACGGCGCAGCGCAGGCAGGGTGTGCTCGCGGACGTAGCGGGGCGTGGTGAAGGGGTGCAGCAGGATGCCGTCGGCGACCTCGCCGGCGGCCTCGGTCATTCGCGGTCCGACGGCCGCCAGCCACACCTGCGGCGGTCCGAACGGGTTGCGCGCGGGCGCGAAGTTCGGCGTCATCAGAGTGTGCCGGTAGAACTCGCCGACGAAGTCCAGGCGCTCGCCGTCGTTCCAGCAACGCCAGATCGCCCGCAGGGCGAGCACGTACTCCCGCATGCGCGCCGCCGGCCGTGACCAGGGCGTCCCGAAGCGCTTCTCGATGTGCGGGCGCACCTGCGGACCCAGCCCCAGGATCGCGCGGCCGGCGGAGAGCACCTGCAGGTCGTGGCCGACGTTGGCCACCTGCATCGGGCTGCGTGGGAACGCCACCGCGATCGACGTGCCCAGCTCGGTCCGTTCGGTGTGCTCCGCGGCGAGCGCCAACGGCAGGAACGGGTCGTGCCGGTTCTCGTCGCTGAACAACCCGGCGTAGCCCAGCTCCTCCAACAGCCGCGCCTGCGCCGGGATCTGCGCGAGCGGGACATCGGTGAGCATGCAGTCGAGCTTCACGTCGCCACTCTCTCAGGGCGCTGTGGGAAGTTCCTCGGCCAGCACGGTCATGGTGAGCAGGTCCGCCGCCCCGAAGGTCGTCACCATCGCGACGTCGGTGGCGTCTCGGCCACGGCCGATCACCACCCGACCGGTGACGGCCTGGTTGTTCCGCGGGTCGAAGGTCCACCACCGATCGTCGAGCCACACCTCAACCCAGGCGGCGAAGTCCGCCGGCCCGGCGTCCGGGAGGTCGATGTAGGGGAGGTAGCCGAACACGTAACGGGCGGGGATGTTCAGTGCCCGGCAGAAGCTGATCGCCAGGTGCGCGAAATCGCGACACACACCCCTGCCCGCGAAGAAGGCAGCCTCGGCGGTGTAGCCGGGCGAGCTGCTCCCGTAGTCGAAGGCCAGATGCGCGTTGACAGCCCCGACGATTGCCTGCACCCGTCCCCAGCCGGGCGCCAGGTCCCCGAAGCGGGCCCACGCCTCATTCACGAGCAGGTCCGACAGGCAGTACGCGCTGGGCAGCAGGTAGGACAGAACCTCGGACGGGATCTCGCCGATCGGGACCTCGCGGGCCCCCGGGTCCACCTCGTCCGCGGTTCGAGGCACTTCAACCGTGGCGACGTAGTGGATCTCGAAGAGCCCGGCGGGCACGTTCATCCGGGAGCACCTGTTGCCGAAGGAGTCCTCGTAGGTGCTGTGCTTGCCCTCGGGCACGAAGGACAGCGTCTGCTCGAGGACCCGCTGGCGGGGTCCGTCCTGCGGCTCCACCTGGAACACCGCCGAGATCGGCGCCGGAACGGCGAAGGTGAAGTCGCAGCCCACCCGCACCAGCGTGGTCGAGGGCTCGGCGGTCATCCGCCGAGCATGCACTGTGGGCATTTCCCGATCGTTACGGGTGTGAGGTCCGGCCCCGCCCGACGTTTCGGTTTCGCCCGACGGCGCAGGTCTTAAGGGGACCGGTGGCGCCTTCGCCGCCAGGTCGAGCGGAAAGGACCATGCGCATGCGCAGCCCGAAGGCTCGTCGGATCGGCATCGCAGGCCTGGCACTGGCCTGCACTCTCGCCCTCACCGGCTGCGGTGGGGACGACGAGGACGACACAAAGTCCAAGGGCGGCGGCGGGGTGGGCGCGGCCGGTGGCGGCGGCGCAGGCGCCGGAGCCTCCTCGCAGGGCGCGTCAGGCGGTTCGTCAGGCGGCGGCGTCGCACCGGGCGGATCCGCTGCCGACCCCGCGGGGACCGGTGCCGGAGCCGCCTCCACACAACCCTTGTCGGGATCTCTCGGCTCGGCGACGGACGCGACAGGCGCAACCGACGGTGCGGCCGACGCGGGACAGCAATCCGCACCTCGCGGAGGCGCACCCGGCGCCGGCGCGCCGGGGACCGCAACCGGAGCGCACACGGGAGTGCAGGCACCGCAGTCCGGAGACGCGGCAACAGCGCCCGGCAGCGGGGCGGACGCGCAAAACCCGGCGCAACAACCCGGCGCCGCACCCTTCGTTCCGCCCGCGCCTGCTCCCGCCCCGGCTCAGCAGGGAACCGGAGTGACCACACCGGGGATGCCCTGAGGCTGAGCGCGTGCTCGGGAACTCCTTCGTGAGCTGAGTAGTTGGACGCTCGACCTCAATGCGAGGCGGGGGGCTGCTCGAAGGAGTTCGAATGCGGCCGGTGCTCGTGCGTCGAATGGTCCTGACCTGCGCGGCCGTGCTGTTGGCGGCGGGCTGCGCCGACAGCGCCGACCCGCTCGCGAGCGGGTCGTCCAGTGGATCCGGCAGCGGTTCGGGCAGCGGATCCGGATCGGTCGCCGTGGCGACTCCGGGCAGCAGTGCCTCGCCCGGGGTGAGCGCCGGGGAGGAGGGCTACCGCCCGGCCTCCGACGTCGAGCCGCACCTGGCGATCGGTACGGACGTCGTGACGATCAAGACGGCGATGGAACCGGCGACGAGGGGCGAGCCGGTCGACTGGGCCGCTGTCGGGAAGACGTTCCGTGAGGGCACCGGAGCCTCGAAGAAGGGTGACGGGTCGGTGCGCAGCTTGCAGGGCCTTGTCCCCGGCTCGGCGCAGGACGCCTTCATCAACGGTGCCATCGACGGGACCGGGGACTCGCAGGGTGCCTCGGACGCGGTGCGGCGCCAACGGGTGGAGAAGGCCGTCGCCGTGCTGCTCGCGGAGAAGGTCATCGAGGAGTACGGCAAGACGCGGGAGAAAATCGCGGCCGGGAATCTGAGCCCGCCGTCGTCCGGCGCGGTGCACAACGTCGACGAGGCCTACGCGTTCTTCGTCGCCCAGGGCCACGGCCCGGCATCGACCGCGGACAAGCGCGCCGCCGACTTCAACCGTGCCGGCGCCGTCCGCGAGCCGGTATTGGCGGCGATGAGCAGGGCGAAGACGGCCGCGCTCATCGGAGACATGACCGCCTTCGAGGAGGCGGTGACGCAGACCCAGCACGCGTTGGACTTCGTGTTCTACCTCGCGACATACAAGTACCTGGACCACAGCGACGAGATCGGCAAGGCGGAGGGCGAGACCTTCTACCGGGGCATCGCTGCGCGCGTCGAGAAGGCCGACGCCGAAGCGCACAAGGCGATCCTCGCCGCTCTTGCGGCGGGGGACGCCGCCGCCGGACGCGCCGCGTTGAACGAGGACGACGTCCTCGAGGCGCTGGGCATCTCCAGCGCGGAGAAGGTCACGGGCTGAGCGCGCCGGCCCGACGGGCGGCCGGGCCGACGGCTCGGGGTCCTCAGTGCATGCTGTGCATGTCGTGCACGCTGTGCTCGGCGTTGCCGCCATGGTGGGCAAGGCTGCCCGGGAGCAGGCCCGGAGCAACCATGACCGCGGTCCCGAACGCGATGAGCGCGACACCGGCGGCGTAACGAATCTGACGTCCCGTCGGGAGAACCTTCTCCGCGTAGATCAACGCGGTGACGGTGGCCAGGGCGGCGATGTTCATCATGCCCAGCGGGAACATCACGACCATGAGCGCCCAGCAGCAGCCGGCGCAGTGCCAGCCGTGGTGGATGCCCATCTTCAGTGCGCCGCCGCGACCGTCCCGCCAGTGCCCCATCACGAAGTGCAGCGGGGAGCGGCAGGCCGTCAGGCAGCGGTCCTTGAGCTTGGAGAACTGGTAGAGACCGCCGAGCACGATCAGGCCGCCCCCGATGCGGGCCGCGTTGTCCGAGACCCAGCCGACCTCCGCCGCGAGCTTCTCGGCCCCGACGGCAAGGAAGTACGTGGGGACGCCGAGCGCCGTCCAGAGGAGCAGGTACCCGGCGAGGAAGTACTTGAGCTGGTGAGACGGCGTGGCCGGAGTTCCGCTTGTTCGCGGAGATCCGGGCGACCATCAGCACCATCGGCGCGACCGCGGGGAACATCGTCGCGATCATCATCGCGATCCACACAGCCAGGAACAGCCCGGCGTTCAGGCCCATCGTCGGGTTGTTCGAGTGCTGTCCGTGCGAGCCGAGGCCCAGCACGAACACCCACGAAGCAACCGTCAGGACGAGCAGCCCGACGAGGATCCCGGCCCGGGCCCGCGACATCGGGGTCGCGTTGACCTGCCGCCACGGCGAGAGCTTCGCCTGCTCGTGGGGGTGGTCGTGCTCGTGTGTCGGGGCCTGCGACGCAGGCCCCGACGACAACGACGTGCTCATGCCTAGCTGTCCCCGCCGCCGGTCCAGCTGAACGGGATGTGCTTGCTGGAGGTCTTGACCTTGTCCAGCTTGAAGTCGCCGAAGAGGTTCGGGTCGGCCTGCTTCATCTCGCCGACCGCCCACGTGGCGACGCCCTCACCGGGGCCGACCTCGGAGCCGGGCGGGTTGATGAGCTGCACGCGCTTGGTCGGGTCGGCCGTCGGGCCGGTCAGGGCGACCGCGGAGGCGGACACCTTGCCGGAGGCCTCGACGCTCCACTCGGAGAGGTCATCGGCGATCTTGATGGTGATCGGGACGACCTCGACGCCGCGGAAGTCACCGATCGACTTCGCGAAGGCGCCCGGCCACCCGCCGGCCGCGCCGCCCCAGATGGCGCCGATGGCCTCGATCTGCGCCTGGCTGGCGCGGTCGTCGACGAGCAGACCGGCGGTCACTGAGGCTTCGCCGGCCCACAGGTCACCCGCGAAGCGGATGATCACGATGACGTTCAGGCCGGACATGTCGGTGTCGCCGAAGGTGCCCTCGTTGATCCGGTAGGCGAGCACGCCCTGGCACTTGCCCTCGGTGGGGATCTGCGCGAACTCGCACGGGCAGGCGATGTTGCAGCTGCAGACGTCGAACCAGTCGCCCTTGAGCGACCAGGTGGGCACGGCGGTGGTGGTCATGCGGAGAGCTCCTTCGCTCCTCGGGCTGGTGCCCCGGTGGCCCAGGCGGCGTAAGCACGCCGGGCCCCCGGGGGGTATCCGCAACATACACCGGGCCCCTATCCGTCACGAGAGCAGTGCTCTCGTTTCCGGCGGGGCATACTGCTCGCCATGACCACGGCCACCGCGCCCGCAACGACGCCTCGTGCGTTGCGATACCGGCGGACCACCGAGGAGATCAAGGCCCACGCCCGCGACCAGCTCCGGGCCGACGGTGCCGCAGCGCTCTCCCTGCGGGCGGTCGCCCGGGAGATGAAGCTGGCCTCCTCGGCCGTGTACCGGTATTTCCCGAGTCGGGAACATCTGCTGACCGCCCTGTGCTCCGACGCCTACGACTCGGCCGGTCAGGCCATGCAGACCGCGGTGGAAGGGGTCGGGCGGGCCGGACCCGCCCGCCGTTGGTGGGTGATGCTCCACGGACTGCGTGCTTGGGCGCTGGCCAATCCGGCCGAGTTCGGACTGATCTTCGGCACCCCGGTGCCGGGGCACGCCGCCGCACCGGACGAGACCGGTCCGGCCGCCAGCCGTGTCATGACCCCGCCGATGGCCATGTACCTCGCCGCGGTGCGCGAGGGGGTCGCCGACCCGGAGGGCATCGTCGCGGCGCCGGTGAAGGTCGAGCCGCTGCTGCGCTACTTCCTGGACCAGGTCGACCCGGACTACCCGCCCCGGCTGGCGGCGGCCGTCCTGGGGCAGGTCGCGGCAGCCCTGGGCGCCATCGCGTGGGAGGCCTTCGGCGCGATCCCGCAGCTCGTGGGCGACCCCGACGACTTCTGGGCGGCCCACGTGCGCAGCGGAATGCTCGCGCTCGGCTTCGCCCCGAGCACCGTCCGACGCCTGTCCTGAGACACGTCTCCGACCCCGGTCGCCGGCGCGCCGGCGAGGAACTGTCGGTGGCCCCACCTAGCCTGTCCCTGTGCCTGCCGCCCCCACGATGATCGACCTGTTCGCCGGATGCGGCGGCATGAGTGCGGGCTTCGCGCAGCACGGGTTCCGGTCGGCGCTGGCCGTCGAGTGGAATCTGCACGCCGCCGCGACGTACGCCGCCAACTTCGGCGCCGGGCACACCTTCTGGGGTGACATCGCGGATCTCGCCGACGCCCAGATCCCGCAGGCCGACGTCGTCATCGGTGGCCCCCCGTGCCAGGGCTTCTCCAACCTGGGCAGTCGGGACGTCCATGACCCCCGTAACAAGCTCTGGAAGCAGTACCTGCGGGTGGTGGCGCAAGCTCGGCCCAAGATCTTCGTGATCGAGAACGTGGACCGTTTCCGCTCCAGCAGCGAGTTCGCGCTGCTGCTCGACGAGGCCGCGGGCGGGATGCTCAGCGAGTACACGCTGCGCCACGGCCTGCTGCTGGCCGCGGACTACGGCGTCTCCCAGCGGCGCCTGCGCACGATCGTCATCGGATCGCGGATCGGTCCCGTGGAGCTGCCTGCGCCGACGCACGCGAAGCACCCCGTCGACGGCCGCCTGCCCTGGCGCACGGTGGCCGACAGGATCGCCGACGCCCAGCGCTTCCCCTGGACGGCTCGCCGGGACCGAACTCCCGGAGAGCGACGTGGAGTTCTTCGGGCAGCGCATCCCCGGGGTGTTCAAGAGCCGCGACCTGCACTTCGGTCGCAAGCCCCGGGACCTGTCGCTGGCCCGCTACGACTGCGTCCCGCCCGGCGGCGGGCGCTTCGACGTGCACCCGGAGCTGCTGCCGCGCTGCTGGCGGGACAAGCCGAGCGGCACCACCGACGTGATGGGCCGGATGCGGTGGGACGCCCCGTCGCTGACCATCCGCACCGAGTTCTTCAAGCCGGAGAAGGGCCAGTACCTGCACCCGCAGTGGGACGCAGCCGACCGGTCCCGCCGGGTGAACCGGGTCATCACGCACGCCGAGGCCGCTGCTCTGCAGGACTTCCCGGAGGACTACCTCTGGTGCGGTTCGAAGGTCGAGATCGCCAAGCAGATCGGCAACGCGGTTCCGGTGGGGCTTGCGGCCGCCGTCGCCGGCCAGGTGCGCGAGGCGCTCGTCACCGCAGCAGGTGCCCCACGGCGTCGGCAACCGGTGTCGGCCCGTCGGTAAGTTCGACGATCATCCGGTTCAGCTCCGGCCGGTGCAGGGCTGCGGCGATGAACGCGGCCACGTTGTCGCGGCGAACGGTGCCGTACTCCAGCGCCAGGCCCGCGGTGACCAGACCGTCGCCCGGCTCGTCGCGCAAGGTCCCCGGTCGCACGATCAGCCAGTCCAGATCCGTCCGCACGAGGTAGGCGTCAGCGGTCTTCTTGGTCCGCATGTAGTGCTCGAACCGCTCACTGCGATCCCCGCCCCGGCCGGCCTCCGGGAAGGCGGAGACCAGCACGAACCGGCGCACTCCCGAGGCGGCTGCCGCCTCGGCGGCCTTCTCCAGGCCCTTGCCGTCGATCAGCGTCGTCTGGTCCATACCGGTCCCGTGGGCGCCGGCGGAGAACACGACCGCGTCGTGCCCGCGCATCGCCTCGGCGAGGGCAGCCGCGGTGTCCGCGATCAGGTCGCCGCTCCGTGGGGTGGCCCCGGTTGCGGCGATCGTCTCGGCCTGCTCGGCCTTGCGGTGCAGGCCTGTGACGTGGTCACCGCGGTCGGACAACTGGCGGGACAAGGGGCGGCCGACGCCACCGGCCGCGCCGATCAGGAAGACGTTCATCGGCTCACCCTACGGCTCGGCGAGCTCCCGCCTGGGCCGTCGGCGGACACTCGACAGTCCGAGGGCTCCTGGGGGCGTGCGGCGGTACCGGCGGGGTAGAGAACATGAAACAACCTCGGGAGACAGCCATGGCAGCACCGATCCGAGCACTGACCGCAGGCGCACTCACGGCGGCCTTGGCCCTCGCATTCCCTGCAGCAGCCGCGGCGGCGGACCCGAGCGAACCGACGGTCAGCGAGTCCGGCGGGAAAACGACGCTGAAATTCTCCTCGATCCTGGTCGACGGGTCCTACACGCCCCGGAGCGGCACCGCCACGGACTCCATCCCGGAGGGCGGTCCGAAGGCCGGCGACTCCTTCGTCTTCACCGACGAACTCCGGCAGGGTGAGGCCTCAGTCGGCACCGCCACCGGCAAATGCGTCTTCGAAGAGGCGTCGAGCGCCGCCTGCGACACCGTGCTCAAGTTCCCCGGCGGCACGATCTCGACGGTCGGCACGGGCGATTCCACCAAGGCACCCGTGCAGTACAAGGTGACCAGCGGCACCGGCAAGTACGCCGGTGTCTCCGGCAGCGGCACCCTGACCCAGGTGGACGAGAAGAACTTCACCACCGTGCTCGAGTACCAGGGCGCCTCCATGGACGGAGCATCCCCGACCGCTGGGGCCTCCCCGGACGTGGCCTCCCCGACCGCGGGAGCCTCCACAGACGTGGCCTCCCCCACCGCTGGGGCGTCCACAGACGGTGCCTCTCCCGACGGGGCCTCCACGGACGGGACCTCCAGTGGAGGACAGGTGTCACGAACGCCCAGCGGGGGCGCCGCGACCGGCGGCGGCTCCGGGGTCGGCGCCGAGTCGATCGCGCTGATCGGGCTCGGTGCCGCAGCCGCCGCGCTCGGCTCGACGTTGTTCGTCCGCGGCCGGCGCCCCGTTCGCGGCGACTGAGCGTCCCAGGACGGTGCCTGTATCGAGGAGGGGCAGGGCGGCGAGCACAGCGCTGGGCCTTTCGGTGGTCACGGCCGGTCTGTACACAGTCACGATCGGAGTGGCGCAGCGCGCGCAGGCGCCGCGAATCGAGGCTCGGTACGTCGCCGCGGCCGATCTCGTGCCCGCCGCCCCGCCATCGGTTCTGCCGGCCGCGCCGCTGCCGCCCTCGATGCCGACGCTGATCACGATCCCGTCGATCGAGGTGCGGGCCCCGATCGACTCGGTCGGGCTCGCGCCGGACGGATCGATCGAGGTTCCCGCCCCGGGGCCCTCGTACGACCGGCCCGCCTGGTACCGGTACTCGCCGACTCCGGGTGAACGTGGGCCCGCGGTCGTCGAAGGTCATCTGGATACCCCGTCCGGCGATCCGTCGGTGTTCTACCGCCTGGCGGAGCTGGGTTCCGGCGCGATCATCGAGATCGACCGGGCCGACGGCCGACGGCTCACCTTCACGGTCACCGAGGTATCGCGACACCCCAAGGCGAACTTTCCGACCGCCGCTGTCTACGGCGACCTGGACCACCCCGGGTTGCGACTGCTCACCTGCGGCGGTCCGTTGGGACCCGACGGCAGCTATCGAGACAACGTCGTGGTGCTGGCTGTCCTCACAGCCGCAGGACCGGCGCCGACCGCAGGCGGTGTGTGAGGATATTCCGACGCACCGTCAGATTTAGCTCAGGGTGAGGTCGCGGGCCAACGAGGAGTAGGGCCGCAGCCGCTTCTGCTCAACCATCTCGTCCCACTGCGCGCGCTGCTCGGGCGTGGCCACCTTCGCGACCGCGTCGGCCAGTTCGTCGAACATCAGGTGGTAGACGCTGTCCACCTCCCCGGTGCCGCGGGCGATCGAGATCAGCCGACTCGGCAGCGGTTCGGCGGTGACCAGCACCAGGTGTGGGAGCCGGCCGCGGCGGTTGCGGACCAACGTCGCGAACTCGTGGCGCACGTTCTGCACCCGGTCGGAGCGGATCGTCCACTTGCAGGAGATCGCGGCGTGCAGGAACGGGCACACCATCACGTTGTCCGGATGTGCCACGCCGACGTAGACGTCGGTGCGGACCTGGTAGTCCCGGCCCAATGTCGCGCGCAGCGCGGGTTGCTGCTCGAACAGGGCCTGCAGATCGTTCAGGTGCTCGAACTGCGCGTACTCCGCGGCCGACCCGCGGCGGGTCACCGTCCAGAGTCGGGACGGATCCAATCGCCGGATGGTGCCGCCGATGTCCTTGGCGATCGCCTTCTCCAACAACGTTCCTGACGAGGAGTCAGAACCGTCGCTGTCCTCGAGGGCGTGGGTGGTCTCCCGAGTGATTCCCAGAGCGTCGTAGACCGCCCCCGCGATGCGCAGACTCTCACTGCCGCCGAGGTCGGCAAGATTCGGGGCGAACGGTCGCCCGAACAGAGCCTCGCACCGACTCGCGGCCCGCGAGGTTGCGGGTTTCCAGCCGAGGAGATCCCCCAGCCAGATCGGTGCGCTCATGGCCGCCGAACCTAGCGCAGGGCCGGCAGCACGTTCGGTGGCCCCGGCGGCGCGTGCACCCGTCACCGTCGTCCCGGAACAGTGACGGGATGCGCGCACCTGGCTCTGCGTCGACACCCGGTGCCCAAACCGGGTGCCGACGCGAGCCTTCGAGAAACGTGATCGCGCCCTGTGGCCCGCCCAGTGAAGGTAGGACTCCGGCCGGGCGCGCCGCAAGTAAGTGGACTCGATTCGTTGTCATTGTGCGGCGATGTTCACGTGGCAGGACATTCCGGTTGCCCTGCGCGTCGAACGCGTTGCGGAACAAGAACTCTGACGCCTCGTCAGGGTCGCGTCAGCCGGCTGTCGCATGTCGGTTGCTCATGCATGACCAACCGAGGGCACGAACCCGGACAAACCGGACACTGTGATGGTCGGTTGCTCATGCATGAGCACCGTCCTGAGCGTCAGGCCTTGTCGGGGTCTCCGACGGTCGGGTCGGCCGCGGGGTCCGCGGCGACGTCGGGGTCGGGGGTGTTCGCTCCGTCGCTGCCCGCCCCCGGATCGGACCCGATGGGCTGGTCCGGGGAGTCGGCCGGTTCCTCGGCGCCCGCGGCACCGACGGCGACGGGCTTGCGCATGGTGCGGACCATGAGCTGGGCGACGTCGATGACCTCGACATGCTCCGGAGCCGAGCCGTCGGACTGCTTACCGGCGACGGAGTCGCTGATCATGGTCTTGCAAAACGGGCAGCCGGTGATGATGGCGTCCGGGGACAGGGCGAGCGCTTCCTCGGTGCGGTTGTCGTTGATCCGCTGCCCGATGGTCTCCTCCATCCACATGCGCGCGCCGCCGGCGCCGCAGCAGAAGGAGCGTTCCTTGGAGCGTTCCATCTCCACGACCTTGAGCCCGCCGACCTTGGCAATGAGCTCACGCGGCGGGGAGTAGACCTTGTTGTGCCGGCCCAGGAAGCAGGGATCGTGGTAGGTCGCGGTGCCCTCGACCGACTCGATCGGGGTGAGCTTGCCCGCGATGACGAGCTCGTTGAGCAGCTGGGTGTGGTGCACGACCTCGAAGTTGCCACCGAGCTGCTCGTACTCGCGGCCGATGGTGTTGAAGCAGTGCGGGCAGGTCGCGACGATGCGCGTCGCCTTCGCCTCGTTGAGGGTCTCGACGTTCTCCTGCGCGAGCATCTGAAACACGAACTCGTTGCCCATGCGTCGGGCCGGGTCACCGGTGCAGGTCTCGGCCTGGCCCATGATCGCGAACTTGACGCCCGCGATGTGGAGGAGCTCCGCGACGGCCTTGGTGGTCTTCTGGGCCTTGTCGTCCAGGGATCCGGCGCAGCCGACCCAGAACAGGTAGTCCATCTCGGAGAGGTCCTCGACGTCCTGCCCGACGATCGGCACGTCGAAGTCGAGGTCCTTCGTCCACTCGGTGCGCATGCGCTTGGGCATGCCCCACGGGTTGCCGGCCTTCTCGAGGTTCTTCAGCATGCCGCCGGCCTCGGCAGGGAAGCTGGACTCGATCATCGTCTGGTAGCGGCGCATGTCGACGATGTGGTCGATGTGCTCGATGTCGACGGGGCACTGCTCGACGCAGGCGCCGCAGTTGGTGCAGGACCAGAGGACGTCGGGGTCGATGACGCCGTTCTCCTCGGCGGTACCGACCAGCGGGCGCTCGGCCTCGCGCTGCACCAACTCCGGAAGCGAGAGACGTTCCTCCTCGGTGGCGAGCAGCCACGGGGCCTTGGCGAAGGCGTGGTCACGCAGTTCGAGGATGAGCATCTTCGGCGAGAGCGGCTTGCCGGTGTTCCACGCCGGGCACTGGGACTGGCAGCGCCCGCACTCGGTACAGGTCGCGAAGTCGAGGAACCCCTTCCAGGTGAAGTCCTCGATCTTGGAGCGGCCGAAGATGTCGACCTCGGGATCGGCTTCCTCGAAGTCCAGGGTCTTGCCGGCGGACTGCATCGGCAGCAGCGGCCCGAGGCCGTCGGGCTTGCGCGCGAAGGTGATGTTCAGCGGCGCGATGAAGATGTGCATGTGCTTGGAGTAGACGACGATGATCAGGAAGCTCAGCATGATCGCGAGGTGCCCGAGCAGGAACGCGGTCTCGAGCCACTCCAGGACGTCGTGATCGATCCCGTCGAGGAGTTTGCCGACGCCCTTGGAGACGAACGCGCCGTTGTCGTAGGGCAGCACGCCCAGCGCCGAGGAGGCGCCGCGGAGCAGGAACATCGTCCACAGGACGTTGAAGATCATGATGAGGATGACCCACGCGCCGTGCGTGTGGGAGCCCTTGAAGCGGGACTTGCGGTCCAACTTCGCCGGTGACTGCTTCCAGCGGATCCCCGCGAACGTCGCCAGGCCTGCCAGCGCGAGCAGCGCGATCATGTCCTGCGCGAAGCCGAGGATCTCCCACTTGCCCACGATCGGGATGTGGAAGTCGTGGTCGAAGAGGGCACCGTAGGCCTCGACGTAGACCGTGCCCAGGATCAGGAACGCCCAGAACACGAAGGCGTGCGCGACCCCGGGGATCGTCCACTTGAGCAGCTTGCGCTGCGCGAAGACCTCGATCGCCTGGCGCTTGAGCGCCGCACCGATCTTCGGCCGCTCGACGTTCTCCAACCGGTCCGGCGCCGGCTGGCCGGTCATGGCCAGCTTGTAGAGCCAGAGGCCACGGCGGGCTGCGATCGGCAACACGGCAAGGGTCATGCCGATGCCGACGATGATCCGGACTGCGGTCATGCGAGTACTCCCCGTCGATTGGGGCGCGAAGCGGCGGGCGACCGCTTCGCGGTGACGCTATCGCCCACATGCCACGGCGGACGCCGGGTGGGCGACGCCGGAGGGATCCTACCCGGCAGTAACATAACCAGAAGGGGGGACCCCCGGTCCGTCATCCGTTCGGCCCTACGAGCCGGCGGTCCGATGTGTCCCTTTTAGCCTGTCTCCCGAGCAGTGTCGTGCTGCCCGGGGGGTTACAGATGACGTCTTCACGTCGCACGCGCCCGATCGTCGGACGGACCGGGGTAGCAGTCTGCGCCGGTGCGCTCGTCGTCAGCACCTTCGTCATCCCGGACCTCGCGGCCCCGGCGAGCGCCGCGATCCCCGCGAGCACCGAGCTGGTGAGCGTCTCCACCAAGGGCCTCGGCGGTAATGGACCCGTGCTGCAACCGCCGGCCGGGGCGCCGGTCCTGGCGGCGGGCGACCTCAGCGCGGACGGCCGCTACGTCGTCTTCGAGTCCACGGCCTCCGACCTGGTGGCCAAGGACGCGAACAAGGCCAAGCCCGACGTGTTCCTGCGCGACCGCGAGACCGGCAAGACCCTGCGAGTCGGTGCGACCGGCGTCGGCGGAGCAGGTGGCCCGACCGTCAGCGCCGACGGGAAGGTCGTGTCGTTCTCCTCCACCGAGCCGCTGGTGAAGGGTGACAAGGGCGGCCGGGCCGACGTCTACGTCGCGAGCTTCGGCGCCAAGAAGCCCGAGCGGATCACCCGCCCGAACGGCAAGCCGATCGGCGAGGCGCTCAACGAGGACATCAGCGGCGACGGTCGCTACGTCCTGCTGCGCACCACGGACAAGAAGCTCAACGGTCGGGGCGACGACTCCATGGCGCTGCTCGTGCACGACCGCCGGGCGAACACCCTGACCCGGGTGGACCAGACCCCGACCGGGCAGCTCGACTCCTACGACGCCTTCTTCGGCAGCATGAGCCCGAACGGCCGCTACGTCGCGTTCACCGCCCAACCCCGCGCGGAGTCCGAGGGCGCGGGTTGCCCCTGCGTGTCGGTCTACCTGCGCGACCGGGATCCCGGCGACAACGGTGTGATGGACGAGGCCGACGCCACGACGACCCTGGTCTCGTCGACCCCGGCGGGTGTCCCGGCCGACGGCCACTCGATCGTGCGGCGCGGCTCGGTCGACGATGCGGGCGACGTGGTCTTCGTGACCTTCGCGCCCAACCTCGGCGCCGACGTCGACACGGCCCACGCGCTGCTGCGCACCCCCGACGGCGCACTGCAGAAGATCGCTACCGACATCTACGACGTCGCCATCAGCGGCAACGGCCGTGCCATCGGCTTCTCCACCGTCGACAGCCGAGGCGATGCCGCCGACGAGGACGGCGACATGGACTCCTTCGTCCTCGACCGCGACAGCGGCGTCGAGGAGCGCATCACCGTCGGTGCCGCGGGGTCGACCGTGGGCCGCAACGAGCCCGGGATCCGGATCAGCGACGACGCGCGCTTCGTCACCTTCCGCTCGGCCGCCCCCGGCCTGCGGGCAGCCGGCAGCCCCGACGAGGTGAACCTGTTCGTCCGCGACCGCGGCATCGCCGACACCCCCGGCTCCTCGACGACGATCGTCGAGGGTGGGGAGACGCTGCAGACCGGCGGCGCCGATGCGGGCGCCACGGATCAGGTGCCGGTGCAGACCAAGGTCCAGGTGCCCAGCGGCGTCGAGGGCATGGTGCTCGTCCGGTCCAAGGACCGCTCGCCGTCGGCGGCGGGCTTCGCCTTCCTCGGCCGGCAGATCGACCTCACGCTGCCGCCCGCCACCGTGACCGACCCGTACGTCGTGACCTTCACCCTCGACAAGTCCGCTCTCGCCGGCACGACGCCGGCAGACGTGCAGGTGTTCCGCAACGGTGAGTTGGTCGACCGGTGCGGCAGCACGCGCCAGGCCCTGCCGGACCCCTGCGTGGCCGCGCGTGGCCCCGTGGAGGGCAGCGACGGCGATGTCTCCGTGACGGTGCGCACCAGCAGCCCGGAGTCCTCCTGGATGTTCGGCCGCAACCGCGCCCCTGTGGTCAGCGCGGCCGCGGTGAACCCGGTGACGCTGTCCCCCGTGGACGGTGAGCTGCACCTGGTGACGCTGCGCGGCATCGGCGACCCCGACGGGGACGCGGTGACGCTCACCATCACCGGTATCACCCAGGACGAGGCGCCCGAGGCGCTCAGCAGGAACCGCAACGCCCTCGTCGGACCCGGCCCGGACCAGGTCCGGCTGCGGGCACAGCGCGCACTGTTCGGCGACGGGCGCGTGTACCGGATCTCGTTCCGCGCCACCGACGCCTCCGGGGCGACGAGCATGGGCTCGGTGCTCGTCGGCGTCGCGGCTCCGGGCGGCGGCCCGGCCACGGACTCGGGTCAGAAGTTCGACGCGATGGGGTGAGTCAGGCTTCGGCCGGTGCGGCCTGCTCCGGCGGCGGACCGCCGGAGAGTGCGCCCGGCGGCAGGCCGGACTCCATGCGGCCGAGCTGGTCGCGGAAGAGATAGCGGAAGACCACCTTCAGCGACGCGGCCACGGGCAGCGCGGTCAACGCCCCGATCGCGCCGCCGACCGCGGCACCGGTCAACACGGCGATGAACACGGCGATCGGGGACAGGTCCACGGCCTTGGAGAACACCCGCGGGGCGAGCACGAAGTTCTCGAACTGCTGGTACGCCAGCAGCACCGCGAACACCACGATCGCCAGGCCGACGCTCTCGGTGAGTGCGACCAGCGTGCACAAGACCGCGCCGATGGTCGCGCCGATCTGCGGGATCGCGTCGAGGAATCCGACCGCCAGGCCGAGGATCATCGCGTAGGGAACCCCCGCGATGGACAGGAACGTCGCGGCGAAGATGCCGGCGGACAGCGACACGATGAGCTGACCGGTGACGTACCCACCGATGCGGTCGAGCGACTCGTCGAGCACCCGCACCCGCTCCGGGTCGTGCAGGGCGCGCGCCGCGAAGGAGTGCAGGCGGGGCATCGCGAGCATGAAGTAGATGGTCAGCGCGGCCACGGTGAACATGCCGAACAAGGCGGTCGCGACCCCGCCGACGACCCCGTAGATCGTGCCGAGCGAACTGGTCGCGATCTCGGGGATCTTGTCCAGGCCGTCCTGGATGCTCTTCTGCACCTCGGGGTCGTCGAGCTTGACGCCGAAGATCTCCCGGCCCTCGCTGCGCTCGGACAGGTCGTTGAGCAACTGCGGGATCGCGGTGACGAAGTCGGTGGCCTGGCTGACGGCGGGCGCGACCATCAACCACACGATCAGCACGAACAGGGTCAGCGCCCCCAGGACGATGACCGTGACGGCCAGTCCGCGGCGCAGGCCGCGGCGTTCCATCCGTCGGATGAACGGCTCGAGGCCGGCAGCGAAGAAGAAGCCGAGGAAGATCGAGGCGGCGACCGAGCGGACCTCTTTGAGCAGCAACGCGGCACCGATGACGAGCAGGATGACCGTCGCTGCCTTCGCGTAATGCAGCATCGGGGGGAGGTTGGAGGGGCCCCGGTGGCTGGGCACCTCGGCCTGGGTCTGCGTCATCTCATCGCTCCCAGCCTGCACCCGCTCGTCCTTCCCGACAGTAGGGGAGCCAACCCGCCGCGCCGGGAAGCCGCGCCCGGCCGCTCGCGTGGTGGATGTCAGTGCTGGAATGAGCGCCATGACCGGAGCGATCGTCGAGATCGACGGGGCTCCGCTGCGACCTGATCAGGTCGTCTCGGTCGCCCGGGACTCCGCCGCGGTCGTCCTCACTGCCGCCGCCCGCGACGCGATGGCGGCCTCGCGCACCCGGGTCGAGGAGTTGGCCGCCGCGGCCGAGCCGGCGTACGGCATCTCCACCGGCTTCGGGGCGTTGGCCACCAAGCACATCCCGCCGGCGGATCGGGTCGCGCTGCAACGCAGCCTGATCCGCTCGCATGCCGCGGGCAGCGGGGCGCCCGTCGAGCGCGAGGTCGTCCGGGCGCTGATGTTGCTGCGCCTGCGGACCCTGGCGACCGGGCGGACCGGCGTCCGCCCGAGCACCGCGCGGGCCCTGGCCGACCTGCTCAACTCCGGGCTGATCCCCTACGTCGGCGAGTACGGCAGCCTCGGGTGCTCCGGGGATCTCGCGCCGCTGTCGCACGTCGCGCTCGTGCTCATGGGGGAGGGCGAGGTGCTCGACGCCGACGGCGTCCCGCGCCCGACCGGCCCCGCGTTCGCCGCGGTCGGCCTGACCCCGATCACGTTGGCCGAGAAGGAAGGCCTGGCGCTGATCAACGGGACCGACGGGATGCTCGGCACCCTCGTGCTCGCCTGCCACGACCTGCACCTGCTCCTGCAGCACGCCGACCTCGCGGCCGCGATGAGCGTCGAGGCCCTGCTGGGCACGGACCGGGTCTTCGCCGCCGACCTCCAGGACCTGCGTCCGCACCCCGGCCAGGCCGCGAGCGCGGCGAACCTGCGGGCGCTGCTGGGCGGTTCGCCGATCGTCGCGTCGCACGCCGGCCCGGAGGACACCCGGGTGCAGGACGCGTACTCGTTGCGCTGCGCCCCGGCGGTCGCCGGCGCCGCACGGGACACCCTCACCCACGCCGCGAGGGTGGCTGAGCGGGAGCTGGCCGCGGCCATCGACAACCCCGTCGTGCTGCCCGACGGCCGGGTCGAGTCCAACGGCAACTTCCACGGGGCACCGGTGGCCTACGCCCTGGACTTCCTGGCGATCGCGATCGCCGACGTCGCGTCGATCTCGGAACGTCGCACGGACCGGATGCTGGACAAGAACCGGTCGCACGGGCTTCCGCCGTTCCTCGCGCACGACCCCGGCGTGGACTCCGGGCACATGATCGCCCAGTACACCGCGGCAGGAATCGTGTCCGAACTCAAGCGGCTCGCGGTCCCGGCGAGCGTCGACTCGATACCGTCATCGGCCATGCAGGAGGACCACGTGTCCATGGGGTGGGCCGCCGGCCGCAAACTGCGCCGAGCCGTCGACGGGCTGACCCGCGTGCTCGCCGTCGAACTCCTCACCGCGGCCCGGGCACTGGACCTGCGCGCCCCACTGCTCCCCGCCGCCGGCACCGGGGCTGCGCTCACTGCCCTGCGTTCGCGCGTCCCCGGGCCCGGCCCCGATCGCTACCTCGCCGCCGAGATCGAGGCCACCGTCGAGGCCGTCCGCTCCGGCGAACTCCTCGCCGCCACTCAGGGCGTGGTCGGAGCGCTCGCATGAGTCCCCTCCAATGCTCATGCATGAGCAACCGGCACGATCAGCAGGTGCTTTGTCCCGGTTTGTGTTGTCGGTTCCTCATGCATGAGCAACCGATAAGGGGTTCGGCGTGACGGCACCTCAGATTCGGGCGGCGCGGGGGACCGGGCGGACCGGGAAGTCGTGGCAGACCGAGGCCGCATTGCGGATGCTCGCCAACAACCTCGATCCCGACGTCGCCGAGCATCCCGAGGAACTCGTCGTCTACGGCGGCACGGGCAAGGCGGCGAGGGACTGGCCCAGCTATCACGCGCTGGTCGCGACGCTGACGGAGCTGCGTGCCGACGAGACCATGCTTGTGCAGTCCGGGCGACCGGTCGGCGTGCTGCGCACCCACGAGTGGGCGCCGCGGGTGCTCATCGCCAACTCGAACCTGGTGCCGGACTGGGCCAACTGGCCGGAGTTCCGACGGCTGGAGGCCCTCGGGCTCACGATGTACGGGCAGATGACGGCCGGGTCGTGGATCTACATCGGCACGCAGGGGATCCTGCAGGGGACCTACGAGACCTTCGCCGCCGTCGCCGAGAAGCGTTTCGGCGGCAGCCTCGCCGGGACCATCACGCTCACCGCCGGCCTGGGTGGGATGGGTGGCGCGCAACCGCTCGCGGTCACCCTCAACGGCGGTGTCGCGATCGTCGTCGAGTGCGATCCCAGCCGGATCGCGCGCCGCCTGGACCAGCGCTACCTCGACGTCGTCGCGGCCACTCTCGACGACGCCCTGTGGCAGGCCGAGGAGGCACGGGCCAAGAAGCGGCCGCTGTCGATCGGGGTGCTCGGCAACGCCGCCGAGGTGCTGCCCGAACTGCTCGTGCGGGCACCGAGCATCGACATCGTCACCGACCAGACCTCCGCACACGACCCCTTGGCCTACCTGCCGATCGGGCTGGACCTGGATCGCTGGGCCGAGCTGCGGCACAGCGACCCGGAGGGTTGTGCGCAACGGGCCCGGGAGTCCATGGCCGCGCACGTCGAGGCGATGTGCGGCTTCATGGACCGCGGCGCCGAGGTCTTCGACTACGGCAACTCGATCCGCGTCGAGGCCCTCGCTGCCGGGTACCCCCGTGCCTTCGACTTCCCCGGCTTCGTCCCCGCCTACATCCGGCCGCTGTTCTGCGAGGGCAAAGGCCCGTTCCGCTGGGTCGCGCTGTCCGGTGACCCCGCCGACATCGCCGCCACCGACGACGCCGTGCTGAGACTGTTCCCCGAGAACGAGACGGTCACCCGCTGGATCACCGCCGCGCGCGAGAAGGTGAAGTTCCAGGGGCTGCCCGCCCGCATCTGCTGGCTCGGCGCCGGCGAACGCGACCGCGCCGGACTGGAGTTCAACAAGATGGTCGCCGTCGGGACGTTGAAGGCGCCGATCGTCATCGGCCGCGACCACCTCGACTGCGGCTCGGTGGCCTCCCCGTATCGCGAGACCGAGGCGATGCTCGACGGTTCGGACGCCATCGCCGACTGGCCCCTGCTCAACGCCATGGTGAACGTGGCCTCGGGCGCGAGCTGGGTGTCGATCCACCACGGCGGCGGCGTCGGCATGGGCCGTTCGATCCACGCCGGGCAGGTCAGCGTCGCCGACGGCACCCCGCTCGCGGCCGAGAAGCTCGCCCGCGTGCTCTCCAACGACCCAGCCACCGGGGTCCTGCGCCACGTCGACGCGGGCTACGACCGGGCCAAGGAGGTCGCCGACGAGCGCGGCCTGCCGATCCCCATGCGCCCGCATCCGGAGCCCCGCCCCGAAGAAACTCCGTAGCAAGCTGTTGCGTCCGACGTTGCGGAGCCCAGCGGACGCTGGATTTCGGACGCTTCGGGGGGTTCGCCGGCGGAAGCTGTTGCGTCCGACGGTGCGGGGCCCAGCGGACGCTAGGTGTCGGACGCACCGAGGTTGCGCGGGTGTCGGATACCCGCGGAGGGGGCATCGAACGGGTTAACCCGCTCGGAGTAAGCCCTTCAAGATCAACATGGGCACAGAACGTATCCATTCGGACACGCAGTGACTCATTCAGCGTGGTCGAGGCCCCGAGGGCGTTCCCCGGCGTTACGTTTGTCAACGCCATTAATAGCTGCGGCACACATGTGTGCCTGTCGATTCCGGTGGTCAGGCGTTGATCGAGTTCGAGGGCGTCACCAAGGTCTTCCCCGGTGGGACCGTCGCCGTGGACGACATCAGTCTTGTCGCGCCCGCGGGGCGCATCACCGTGGTGATGGGCCCCCGTGGCTGCGGCAAGACCTCGCTGCTGCGCATGGTCAACCGCATGCTCGACCCGTCCGCGGGCCGCGTGCTGATCAGCGACGCACCCAACACCAACGTGCGCCGCTCGCAGCTGCGCCGTGGCATGGGCTACCTCGCCGCGGGCGGTCTGTTCCCGCACCGCACGGTGGCCCGCAACATCGAGACGGTGCCGCTGCTCATGGGTGTCGACCGCGGGGCCGCTCGGGATCGCGCGATGGCGCTGCTGGAGCACGTCGGCCTGCCGACGTCCTTCGCCGACAAGTACCCGGGGCAGCTGTCCAAGGGGCAGCAGATCCGCGTCGGTCTCGCTCGTGCACTCGCCGCCGATCCGCCGGTGCTGCTGCTCGACGCGCCGTTCACCGCGCTGGAGCCGTCGGTCCGTCAGGACATCCAGGACGACCTGCTCGAGCTGCAGCGCATCGCGCCCAAGACGATCCTGCTCGCTACCGAGGACATCGACGAAGCCATCAAGCTCGGCGACCAGATCGCGGTGCTCGACACCGGCCGGTTGGTGCAGCTGGCCACGCCGCAGACGCTGCTGGCCTACCCGGGCAGCGACTACGTCGCCGACCTGCTCGGCCGCGACCGCGGCATCCGCAAGCTGACCTTCCTCCCTGCCGGCGACCTGCCGCTGGTTCCCGCCGCGACGGTCCAGGCCGGGACGACGGGGTCCCGCGCGCAGGCGATCGCCGACTCCTACCGCGAGCGCTGGCTTCTCGTGCTCGACCCGGACCGCCGTCCCCGAGGTTGGGTCGACAGCGCCGTCCTCGGCCCGGACCAGATCGTCTCCGGGCCCGTGGTCCACCCGCTGGGCGGCACCTTCTACGCCGACGAGAGCGTGCTCGCGGCGCTCGACGCTGCCATCCTGTCCCCGCCCGGGCTCGCGGTCTGCCTGGACGACGAGGGCAAGACCCTCGGCGTGGTCTCGCACACCGAGATCGCCCGGTACCTCTCCGCGCAGCCTCCCCTGCCCTCCGGTGCCCGGCCGGCAACGATGTCGGCGTTCGACCAGGCAATGGCCGAACCCGCCCAGTTCGAGGCCCCGCCGCGTCCCGCACGCGGCTTTGGGGACGCCGGGCGCTCGGCGGCCGAACTGGCCGAGATGGCCCGCGAGGAGGCTGCCTCTGCCGAGGCCGCACTCGCCGAAGCTGCCCGGGCCGAGGCGGCGAAGGCCGAAGCAGTGAAGGCTGCAGCGGCGAAGGCCGAGGCGGACGCCGCCAAGGCGGAAGCCGCTCGAGTCGAGGCCGAGAAGGCTGAAGCTGCCGCGAAGGCCGAGGCTGCCGAGCTCGAGGCCGCGAAGGCGGAGACTGCCAAGGTCGAAGCCGCGAAGGCTGAGGCTGCCAGGGCAGAGGCCGCCAAGCTCGAGGCTGCCAAGCTCGAGGCTGAGAAGGCGCAGGTTGCCAAGGCGGAAGCCGAGCGGGCTGCTGCCGCGAGGGCCGATCTCGACGCCACCGCCGCCATCCCGGCCGTCACCGAACCGCCGGGTCCCTCCGGGGCACCGGCCGCCGACGTGCAGCCGGACCGTGGCCGCACCGAGGAACCGCCGACCGCGCCGATGCCCCAGGTCACCCCGGTCCGGCGAAGCACCACGCCCGCGCCGGTCCCGGTGATCAAGGAGACCGCGCGTCAGACCCCGCCGACCGTGCGTCCGGCCAACGGCAACCGCGGTGCTCAGGTCCCCGCGCCCAGCGAGCGGCGCAACGAGCCGGCCGTCGAGGCCGAGCCTGTCCAGGCCGCAGCCGCCGAGACGACCGAGGCGAAGCCCGAATCGGCACGCCGGTCCTCGGTGGCCGGTGGCTGGGAATGGCGCTCCGACCTCGGCCAGTGGGTCCAGGTCGAGCCGGACGCGGCGGGCGCGACCGCCGGGGACGGATCAGCTCGGTGAACTGGGCCTGGGACAACCGGGACATGCTCGGTCGGATGCTCGGTGAGCACGTCTACCTCGCGCTGATCCCGCTGCTGATCGGGCTTGCCGTCGCGCTGCCACTCGGGGTGTTCCTGGCCCGCACGGCCTGGCCGCGACAGGCAGTGCTGAGCCTGTGCGCCGGGCTGGAGGCCATCCCCGCGTTGACCTGGTTCGTCGTCCTGCCCGGGCTGCTGTCCACCCGGCTCGACGCGAGCAGCAACGTGATCATCGGACTCAGCCTGCTCGCCGCAGCGATGCTCACCCGCGCCGTGTGCACCGCGGTCAGTGAGGTCCCGGCAGAACTGACCTCGACGGCGGAGGCCGTCGGGTTCGGCCCGGTGTCCCGCGCGACCCGGATCGAACTGCCCCTGGCCGCGCCCGCGATCATCACCGGCCTGCGCGCCACCGCGGTGGCCTGCATCGGCCTGGTCACGCTCGCCGCGCTCGTCGGCATCGGCGGGCTGGGTCGCGTGATGACCGAAGGCTTCGCCGCCCGCTCCGAGGCCGAGATCCTCGTCGGCGTCGCGCTCGTGGTCGCGCTCGCCGTCGCCTTCGAGACCGGGTTGTCCCGGGCTCAGCAGAAGTTCCTTCCCTGGTCGAAGTTGGCGCCCGTCAGATGAACTTGATGTGGGACTACCTCAGCGACGGCGGCAACTGGAGCGGCGCCGGCGGGATCGGTGAACGCCTCGGCGAGCACATCGCGATCTCCCTGGGTGCGCTGCTGATCGCCGCGATCATCGCCCTCCCGCTCGGCGTGATGGTGGGTCACTCCCGCCGCGGCGACGACATCCCGATCCTGCTCGGCGCCGTCGGCCGGCTGCTGCCGCCGCTGGGCGTGCTGGCCTACGTCGCGATGAAGATCGAGAGCGGGACCACCGCTGCCTTCGTGGTGATCGTGCTCATGACGATGTCCCCGATGATCTCCGCCGCCTACAAGGGCGTGCGCCTCGTCGATCGGTCGGCCGTGGAATCGGCCCGGGCGGCCGGGATGCTGCCGCCCGCGGTGCTGCGCGAGGTCGAACTGCCGATGGCGATGCCCGCGCTGGTGCGCGGCGTCCGCCGCGGAGCGGTCGCCTCGGTGGCCATGACTGCCGTTGCCGCCTACGTCGGCGCCGGGGGCCTGGGCCGGATGATTCTCGACGGCCAGTCCGCCGAGATCCGCAACTACGGCATGGTCGCCGCCGGTGGCGTGCTGCTCGCGGTGGTCGCCATCGTCATGCACCTGATGTTTGTGGCCGTCGGCAAGGAACTGATCCCGGCGGGCCTGACCCTCGCCGCGACCTCCGAGCACGAGCCGGAGATCGCGACCACGACGCCGGTCCCGATGCCGGCCGCGCTGGCAGCGCTGCCGACCTCCGTCGGTCCGCCGAGCAACTGAGCGTCCCGGTGCAGTCCCCGGCCCCCTTCGACGCGATGTGGGCGGACCTGGCCGACGTCGGACGTGACGAATCGTCAGGTGGCTACCGTCGGTTCTGCTGGGGCCCCGCCGATCTGACCTGTCGCGACTGGTTCGTCCAGGAGGCGACGCGGCGACTCATGACCGTCGAGACCGACCGCAACGGCAACCTGTGGGCCACCTACGGCGGAGCCGGCCGGGCCGTGGTCACCGGCTCGCACTTCGACTCCGTCCCCGCCGGGGGCGCCTTCGACGGCCCGCTGGGGATCGTCAGCGCCTTCGCGGCGCTCGACGAACTCGACCGCCGTGGCACCCCTCCCGTGGCACCGGTCACGATCGTCGCCTTCGCCGAGGAGGAGGGCGCCCGCTTCGGTGTGCCCTGCCTCGGCTCGCGCCTGTTGGCCGGAGTCATCGAACCCGAGCGTGCGCAGGGACTGCGTGACGCCGACGGCCTCACCTGGGCCGAGGCCATGAAGTCCGCCGGGATCGACCCGGCGGGGATCGGTCCCGAGCCTGCCCGGCTCGCCCGGATCGGGGCGTACCTGGAGTTGCACGTCGAGCAGGGCCGCGGGCTGGTGCACACCGATCACGCCGTCGGGGTCGGGGCCGGGCTGCGCCCGCACGGCCGGTGGCGTCTGGATCTGATCGGCCGCGCCGACCATGCCGGCACCGCCGCTCTCGCCGACCGCCACGACCCGATGCTCACCTTCGCCGAGACCGTGCTGGCCGTGCGGCACGCCGCCGCCCGCTACGACGCGCTGGCGACCGTCGGGCGCTGCCAGGTCGATCCCGGTGGGACCAATGTGATTGCCCGTCAGGTGTCGCTGTGGCTCGACGTCCGCGCCGCCGAGCCGTCGGTGATCCGCGCGGTGCTGGACGAGGTGATCGAGACCGCCCGACGGCACGGCGCCCGGGATGGCGTCGAGGTGAGCCTCACCGAGGAGTCCTTCTCCCCGGCCGTCGCGATGCACGCGGGCCTCACGCAGCGCTTGGCCGCGAAACTCGGGGACGTCCCCGTCCTGGACACCGGTGCCGGCCACGATGCGGGGATCCTTGCCGCCGCCGGCGTCCCCACCGCGATGCTGTTCGTCCGCAACCCCACCGGCATCTCGCACGCCCCCGAGGAACACGCGGAACGCGACGACTGCCTCGCCGGGGTGAATGCCCTGGCCGACGCCCTCCTCCTCGCCGCCGAGGCGCTCGCGTGACCCCCCACCCCGATCGCTTTTTTCCCCGAGAGTGCAATTTCCGTACGCGCAGATCCCCTCAAACCACGACAAACCACCCGCGAAATCTCCCCGAGAGTGCAATTTTCGTACGGGAGGCGGCGGTCCGAGTGCGGGTTCGAGGGTGAAGTACTGGTGCCAGTACGCGTGGCTGCCGCCGGGGGAGATGGTCGCCGGGGTCAGCGTCGTCATCGACGGGGACAGGTTCACTGCCGTGCAGGCATCCCCGCACCCGGCGGTCGACGAGACCAAGCTGCTGGGGCTGACCATCCCGGGCATGGCCAACGCCCACTCGCATGCGTTCCACCGGGCACTGCGGGCCCGGACCGGCGGCGGGGACTTCTTCGCCTGGCGTGAGGAGATGTACGCCGTCGCTGCCGCGCTGGACCCGGAGTCGTATCTCAACCTGGCCCGCGCGGTATATGCCGAGATGGCTCTGGCGGGGATCACCTGTGTCGGGGAGTTCCACTATCTGCACCACGGGGCGGGCGGGACGCGCTACGACGACCCCAACGCCATGGGCCACGCCGTCGCGCAGGCTGCCCGCGAGGCCGGGATCCGCATCACGGTGCTGGACACCTGCTACCTCTCCAGCGGCTTCGGCAAGGAACTGATGCAGCCTCAGCTTCGTTTCGGTGACGGCGATGTGAGCGGCTGGTTGGCCAGGGTCTCCCGCTTCGACCCCGGGACCGACGCCCGGCTGGGCGCGGCCGTGCATTCGGTGCGCGCCGTCGATCCGCGCGACATCGAACTCGTCGCCGAATGGGCCGCGCGGGGTGCGCCGCTGCATGCGCACGTTTCCGAGCAACCGGCGGAGAACGAGCAGTGCCTCGCCGCCTACGGACGCACCCCGAGTCAGGTCCTGCACACGGCCGGGGCGCTGGCCAGCAACCTCACCGCGGTGCACGGCACGCACCTCACCGAGGCCGACATCACCCTGCACGGGCTCAACCGTTCGACGGTCTGCCTGTGCCCCACCACCGAGCGCGACCTGGCCGACGGCATCGGCCCGGCGGCCGCGCTACGGGCCGCCGGGGTTCGGTTGACCTTGGGCTCGGACTCGCACGCGGTCATCGATCTGCTCGAGGAGGCGCGGGCCGTCGAGATGCACGAGCGGCTCCGTACCGGCACCCGAGGCCACCACGCTGCGGGTGACCTGCTGCGGGCCGCGACCGCCGACGGCCACGCCTGCATGGGCTGGTCCGACGCCGGGCGCATCGAGGTCGGCGCGTTCGCCGATCTGGTCACGCTGGACCTCGAGTCGGTCCGCACCGCCGGCTGCCCGCCGACGGCGGCGACCGCCGTGCTCGCGGCGACCGCAGCCGACGTCCGCCACGTTGTTGCATCGGGGCGGGTTGTGGTCGCCGACGGTCGACACACCATGCTGGAGGACGTTCCCGCGGCACTGGCCCACGCGACCGGCGGCGTGACGGGGGCAGGCAGCGGCTGAGGTGACGGGGGAGGAGCGCAACGGTGAGCAGGGGAAAGGGCAGCACTGTTGCGCCGAGTGTCCTGATCACCGACATCGCGGTGCTCGTCACCAACGACGGCATGCTCGGGCCGATGCCGCTGGGCGAGATCCACGACGCGGCGCTGGTCATCGAAGGCCCGCGCATCGCCTGGGTCGGCCCCGCAGCTTCGGCGCCGTCGGTGGATGCCCGGATCAGCGCCGGCGGTGGCGCGGTGCTACCGGGCTTCGTCGACTCGCACACGCATCTGGTGTTCGGCGGTGACCGGCTCGGCGAGTTCACCGCTCGGGCTGAAGGGCGCGCGTACACCGCCGGCGGCATCCGCACCACCGTCGAGGCCACCCGCGGCGCACCGGACGAGGTGCTCACCGCCAACGTCGCCCGCCTGTGCAGCGAACTGCGGGCCGGGGGCGTCACGACCGTCGAGATCAAGTCCGGGTACGGCCTGACCACCCGCGACGAGGCCCGCTCGCTGCTCATCGCGAAGCAGTTCACCGACGAGACGACGTTCCTCGGTGCGCACGTAGTGCCGCCGGAGTTCACCGACGATCGGTCCGCGTATCTGGACCTCCTCACCGGCCCGATGCTCGCGGCGGCGGCCCCGCACGCCCGCTGGATCGACGTCTTCTGCGAGGACGGGGCCTTCGACGCCGAGGAGACCCGGGCGATCCTGCGCGCGGGCCAGGCCTCCGGCCTCGTCCCACGGCTGCACGCCAATCAGCTCGGCCCCGGCCCGGGGGTGCAGCTCGCCGCCGAGTTCGGTGCCGCCTCGGCCGACCACTGCACGCATCTGTCGGCCGCCGACCTCTCCGCGCTCGCCGATTCCGGCACGGTCGCGACCCTGCTGCCCGCCGCCGAGTTCTCCACCCGCTCGCCCTACGCGGACGCGCGTCGCCTCCTCGACGCCCGGGTCACCGTGGCGCTCTCCACCGACTGCAACCCCGGCTCCTCGTACACGACGTCGATGCCGTTCGTGATCGCTCTCGCGGTGCGCGAACTCGGAATGACCCCCGCCGAGGCGGTCCGAGCGGCGACGGCCGGGGGTGCTGCTGCACTGCGGCGCACGGACATCGGGACCCTGCGGCCTGGATCGCGGGCCGATCTGGTGGTGCTGGGTGCCCCTGATCCGGGGTACCTGGCCTACCGCCCGGGTGTGCCGCTGATCGCGGGAGTCTGGAAGGACGGGCGACCGTTGCGTTAGTTGAGCGAGCGCGGCGAGTTGAGGCGCAGGGCGATCGGCTGCGCAGCGTCAGACGAGCTGGTGGAACGTCCAGCGCATGACGTGGATGAGCGCGGGGGCGGCGGTCAGCAGCATGCCGAGCGCCAGGAGCAG
The DNA here is from genome assembly GCA_963703165.1 of uncultured Actinomycetota bacterium. GTDB lineage: Bacteria > Actinomycetota > Actinomycetes > Sporichthyales > Sporichthyaceae > JBQTKD01. The sequence goes on along the minus strand of OY969798.1, from coordinate 2,303,512 downwards.
CGCCATCAGGCGGACGCGCGCGGACGGGCCGCCGTCGGTCGCCCGCATCGTCCGCAACATGAACTGAGGATAGGCCGCGTGACGCCTGTGGTGAATGGGGAGTAGGTAAGGCCGGAGTTGGGCAATGGTTGGACTTTGGCTCGGTTAGTTCCCATTTGTGTATGTAAGACTCCCGGATTCTTGGGTCAGACGGTCCGATTTCGGCGCCTGGGCGGCGTCGGACGTGGCCGACAAGGAGCGAACTGCATGCGTGCACGGCGGATTGTCGCGGGTGTTGCCGTGCTGGCAGCGGCCGTCATCGGCAACCAGGCGGTCCAGGCGGACCCCGGTCCGGCCCTCGATCCCGCCTCCGCTCTCGGCGCGCAGACGCTGCTGGAGTCCATCGCCGGTGTCCCTGTGACGGTGGTCCGCGACGACCGCGGACTGGCCCACTCGGTCGGCGCCCTCGCCGGGCGGATGATCCCGCTGCCCGCGGGCGCCCGCACAGGCAGCCCCGAGGCGATGGCGCGGGCTCACCTGGCCCGGGTCGGTCCTCTGTTCGGCCTCACGGACGCCTCACGTGACCTGATCGCGCTGCCCACCGTCGAAGGGCTGCCCGAGGACCCGCGCGACGTGTTCGTCCGCTTCCAGCAACTGCACGGCGGGGTCCCGATGCTGCGGCGGTGAGCTGTCCGTCGTCCTGGACCGCACGGGTGCGCTGCGCTCGGTCACCGGCGAACTGCTCCAGACCGGGCCCGCCCCGGAGCCCGCGAAGGTCGACGCGGCGCAGGCCCGGGCGACCGCTCTGGATCTCGTCGCCCGCGCGAACCCGAAGACTCCCCGCACCGCGTTGCGCGCCGAGAAGCCGCAGCTGATGGTGCTCGACCCGGCGCTTGTCGGGCTGCCGGCCCGGCTCGGGATCCGTGGCGGTCAGGTGTGGCAGGTCGAGGTCGCCGACGGTGGCCTGATCCGTCGCGCGGTCCTGGTCGACGCCGCCACCGGGCGGGTGAGCTTCGACTGGAACATGATCACCGCGCTGACCCAGGTCGTCTGCGACCTCGCGAACAGGCCCAGCAACGACCTGAACGGGCCGGACTGCAGGAAGAACTACGTGACCAACCGGGCGGCGGGCAGCGATGCCGCGGAGGGCTACAACAACACCTACCGGACGTCGAAGTTCTTCGAGAACTACGTGAAGCTCGACCTCACCAAGCTGATCGGCTCGGACCTCGGCGACGGCAAGAAGCTGCGTTCCACGGTGCGTTTCTGCCCGAACAACGAGGAGTGCGCGATCGGGCCGTCCGGTGGCCTGCTGTCCAACGCGTTCTGGAACGGCAAGGGCATGTTCTACGGCGACGGCTGGACCGCCGGGGACGACGTCGTCGCCCACGAACTGGCTCACGGCGTCACCGAGAAGACCTCCCGGTTGCTGTACTTCTACCAATCCGGCGCGATCAACGAATCGCTGTCGGACATCTTCGGCGAGATGGCCGACCTGACCGACGGGGCCGACGGGGCCGGCGTGCAGTCCCCGTGGGTGATCGGCGAGGACGCCCCGCTGACCACGCTGCCGCTGCGCGTGATGTCCAACCCGCTGCTGACCGTCGCGCCGGCGCAGCCGGACCGGATGACGAGCGGCTTCTACGACCCGGACCTGTCCTTCCTCGACAACGGTGGGGTGCACACCAACAGCGGCGTCGGCAACAAGGCCGCCTACCTGCTCGGGACCGGCGAGGACTTCAACGGCCAGACGATCACGACCATCGGCATCAAGAAGATGGCGGTGATCTTCTTCCGGGTCGAGCGCATGCTCACCTCGGGCGCTGACTACGCCGACCTCGGCGCGACGATGAAGCAGGCGTGCGCCGACCTGACCGGGACGTCGGACATCAAGAGCAGCACGTGCCAGGAGGTCTCCGACGTCGTCGCGGCCGTCGAGATGTCCAAGCAGCCCAGCGTCGAGGAAGTGGCAACACCGGAGGCCCCGTACTGCCCGAGCGGCACCCGCGGGGACTACGTGCTCTACGACAGCTTCGAGAATCTCTCCCGCTCGCGCTGGTCGCTGGGCAGTCAGTGGATCGAACTCGACGAGTACGCGCACAAGGGCAAGAAGAGCGTCTGGGGCATCGAGCCGGACACCGCGACCTCGAGTTCGCTGACCCTCAACTCCTTCATCCCGGTCCCCTACGGCGTCTCCTCGTTCCTGCGCTTCGACCACCAGTACCGTCTCGACGCCGCCCCCTACGGGCCGTACTACGACGGCGCGAAGGTCGAGTTCCGCCTGCCGAACGAGTCCGGCTGGCACGTTCTGACCGCCAAGCCGTGGGTGAACGGACCGAAGACGACGATCACCCCGGAGGGTGGGACCGCGTACACCGGCTTCGGTGGGAACAGCGCGGGCTACGTCTCCAGCCGGGTGGACATCAGCTTCCTGGCCGGCAAGAAGGCCCAGTTCCGGTGGCGGGTGATCGGCGACAAGGCCGTCGCCTACGACGGTTGGACGATCGACGACGTCCGGTTCTTCACCTGTGGCAAGGACCTGCCGTCCTCCGTAGGCACCGCCACCGCCACCACGCGCAAGGGCGCGGTCAACATCGCACTGGACAGCCCCGCCCTACGTGCCCTCTGGGGGCATCAGCAAGTATCGGGTCGAGCTGGTCGGCCGAGGCGCGCGGACCACGAAGTCGACGACTTTCGCGACGACCTTCGGCGACCTGAAGAAGGGCCAGAAGGTCACTTTCAAGATCACGCCCTACAACAAGGCAGGCAAGCCCGGACCGACGGCCACCAGGCACGGTACGGCCGGCTGAGCGCGCGGCCCGTCGCGGCCGGAGCCCCGTGCTCGGGAAATGCACATCCGCCCGTGCTGGAGTCGTTGTCGCATACCTGATGTCGGACGGACGAGGAGGCGGTCGGAGTGCGGGTTCCTCGGGTGATCGTGGGTGTTTCGGCGCTTGCGGCGGCATTGCTGGGGCACACGGCTGTGCGAGCCGAGCCGGGGCCGCTGCTGGGCCTGTCTGATCCGGCCGCTGTGTCGAGAGCGGCGCAACGGGCGTTGGAGTCAGCCGTGGGCGCTCCGGTGACGGTGGTGCGAGACGACCGGGGCTTGGCCTACTCGGTCGGTGCGGCGCCGGGGCAGCTCATCCCGCTGCCCAGCGGGTCGAGCGTCGCGAGCCCCCAGGCGGTGGCGCGTGCGCATCTGCGGCGGATCGGCCCCCTGTTCGGGCTGATCGACGGCGATCGCGAACTCCGGATGCTGCCTGCCGTCGAGGGCGTCCGGGCGGATCCGCGCGACGAGTTCGTGCGGTTCCAGCAACTGCGTGCCGGTGTCCCCGTGCTCGGTGGCGAGTTGTCCGTGGTGGTCGACCGGCACGGAGGCCTGCGCTCGGTCAGCGGGGAGTTGTTGCCCGCGTCGCGGGACGGGCACACGCCTGCCGAGCCGATGGTCGACGCGGCGCGGGCGCGGGAGGTCGCGCTGGCGCTGACCGCGCGCGAGTCCGGCCGGCCCCGCACCGCGCTGTACGCGACCGCGCCGCGGCTGATTTTCCTGGACCCGGACCTGGTGGGTATCCCCGCCCGTCTCGGAGTTCGCGCCGGGCGGGTCTGGCAGGTCGAGGTGGCCGACGGCGGGGGAGTCCGCCGCGCTGTCCTGATCGACGCGGCCAACGGCCGGGTGAGCTTCACCTGGAACATGATCACCGGCCTGCGCCAGGTTGTCTGCGACCTCGAGAACAGGCCGAGCAACGTGCTGAGCGGTCCGGACTGCGTTCCGGGTGGCTACGTGCAGACACGCGACAACCAACGTCCCGGCGACGCGGACAACAGCTGGGACAACACCGTGCGCACCTCTCGGTTCTACGAGCGCTACGTGGACGTGGACCTGACGAAGCTGATCGGCTCGGACCTCGGTGACGGCAAGAAGCTGCGCTCCACGGTGCGGTTCTGCCCGAACACCGACGAGTGCGCCCTCGGTCCGTCTGGTGGGTTGCTGTCCAATGCGTTCTGGAACGGCAAGGGCATGTTTTACGGTGACGGCTGGGCCGCCGGGGACGACATCGTGGCGCACGAGCTGACCCACGGAGTGACCGAGAAGACCTCGCGATTGCTGTACTTCTACCAGTCCGGCGCTATCAACGAGGCGATGTCGGACATCTTCGGTGAGCTCGCCGATCTCACCAACGGGGCCGACGGTCCGAATCCGCAGACTCCCTGGGTGATCGGCGAGGACGCACCGCTGACCACGCTGCCGCTGCGTGTGATGTTCGACCCGACGCTCAGCCTGGCGCCGCCGCAGCCCGACCGGATGACCAGCCTCTTCTATGACCCCGATCTGTCCTTCCTGGACAACGGCGGGGTGCACGTCAACAGCGGCGTCGGGAACAAGGCCGCGTACCTGTTGGCTTCCGGCGAGGACTTCAACGGCCAGGACATCATCCGCATCGGTTACACCAAGGTCGCCAGGCTGTTCTTCCGGGCGCAGCAGATGCTGACCTCCGGAGCGGACTACCAGAACCTCGCGGCCGTCCTGAAGCAGGCCTGCGCGGATCTGATCGGCACCTCCGGCTTCCGTTCGACGACGTGCAAGGAGGTCTCCGACGTCGTCGCCGCCACCGAGATGGCCGCACAGCCGTCAGTGGACGGCGCCGCCGCGCCGGAGGCGCCGTACTGCTCGGCGGGCACGCGCGGAGACTACGTGTTGCTGGACAGCTTCGAGAACATCTCGAGCAAGCGCTGGAAGCTCGGGCGACGGTGGATCGAGATCGACGAGTACGCGGAGCACGGCCAGAAGAGCGTCTGGGGGATCGAGGCCGACTTCCCGTCGGACAGTTCGCTGTACCTCAACGACTACATCCCGATCGCTCGAGGCACCAGGACCTTCCTGCGCTTCGACCATCAGTACCGCCTCGACGCGGCACCGTTCGGGCCGTACTACGACGGCGTGCGCGTGGAGGTCCGCGAACCCGGCAAGAGTTGGCAGTCGGTCAACGACGAACCGTGGGTCAACGGGCCGGAGGACACGATCACGCCGGAGGGCCGCGGGCGGTACGTCGCCTTCGGCGGGAACAGCAACGGCTACCGCTCCAGCCGGGTGGAACTGAGCTCGCTCGCGGGCAAGAAGGTCCAGATCCGCTGGCGAATGATCAGCGATGAGCAGACCGCCTACGACGGCTGGACGGTCGACGACGTCCGCATCTTCGCCTGCGGGAACGACATCCCCTCCGCGGTCGGTACCGCGGCGGTGAAGAAGGGCAGTGGCACGGTGAAACTGACCTGGACACCGCCGCCCTACATCCCGGCCTCGGGGATTGAGAAATATCGCGTGCAACTGGTCGGTCGTGGCACTCGCACGATGAAGCCGACCACCCTGTCCACGACGTTCGGGGACCTCAAGAAGGGCACCACGTACACGTTCCGTATCCGCGCGTACTCGAAGGACGGGGGAGGCGCGACCACCACGCGCAAGGCGACCGCGCGGTAAGGGAACAAAGCCGGCTGTGAGCGGGTTGAGCCGACATGACTCAAGGTATTTGACGGGTGCAGCATCCATCAGTCATTCTTGAGTCCAGTCAGCTCAAGCTTCGTTCTCGCTGGAGGAACCCCCATGGCACGTGCGGTCGGTATCGACCTCGGTACGACGAACTCCGTCGTGGCCGTTCTGGAAGGTGGCGAACCCACCGTCATCGCCAACGCCGAGGGCGCGCGCACCACGCCGTCGGTCGTGGCATTCGCCCGCAACGGCGAGGTTCTCGTCGGTGAGGTCGCCAAGCGGCAGGCCGTCACCAACATCGACCGGACCATCCGCTCGGTGAAGCGCGAGATGGGCACCGACTGGTCTCAGGAGATCGACGGGAAGAAGTTCAACCCGCAGCAGATCTCCGCGTTCGTGCTGCAGAAGCTGAAGCGCGACGCCGAGGCCTACCTGGGCGAGCCCGTGACCGACGCGGTCATCACCGTCCCCGCGTACTTCTCCGACTCCGAGCGCCAGGCCACCAAGGAGGCCGGCGAGATCGCGGGCCTCAACGTCCTGCGCATCATCAACGAGCCGACCGCGGCCGCGCTGGCCTACCGGCTCGACAAGGACAGCGCCGATCACCGCATCCTCGTCTTCGACCTCGGTGGTGGCACCTTCGACGTGTCGCTGCTGGAGATCGACGAGGGTCTTGTCGAGGTGAAGGCCACCAGCGGTGACAACCGCCTCGGTGGCGACGACTGGGACGAGCGCATCATCGAGCACCTGGTGCAGAAGTTCCGCGCCGCCAATGGCATCGACCTCACCAAGGACAAGATGGCGATGCAGCGCGTCCGGGAGGCCGCCGAGAAGGCGAAGATCGAGCTCTCCTCGACGCAGCAGACCGCGATCAACCTGCCCTACATCACGCAGGACGCCGAGAAGAACGCGCTGTTCCTGGACGAGACGCTGACCCGCGCCGAGTTCCAGAAGATCACCGCGGACCTGCTCGACCGCTGCCGCAAGCCCTTCGCCCAGGTCATCAAGGACGCCGGCGTGAAGGTCGGCGACATCGACCACGTCGTCCTCGTGGGCGGCTCCACCCGCATGCCGGCCGTCACCGAACTGGTGAAGGAACTGACCGGTGGCAAGGACCCGCACAAGGGCGTCAACCCCGACGAGGTCGTCGCCGTGGGTGCCGCGCTGCAGGCCGGTGTCCTGAAGGGCGAGGTCAAGGACGTCCTGCTGCTCGACGTCACCCCGCTGTCCCTGGGCATCGAGACCAAGGGCGGGATCCTGGACAAGCTCATCGAGCGCAACACCACGATCCCGACCAAGCGCTCGCGGACCTACACGACCGCGGAGGACAACCAGCCCTCGGTGCTCATCCAGGTCTACCAGGGCGAGCGGGAGATGGCGCGGGACAACAAGTCGCTCGGCAACTTCGAGCTCACCGGGCTGCCGCCGGCGCCGCGCAACGTGCCGCAGATCGAGGTCACCTTCGACATCGACGCGAACGGCATCGTGCACGTCAACGCCAAGGACCTCGGCACCGGCAAGGAGCAGTCGATGACCGTCACCGGCGGCTCCGCGCTCGCCAAGGACGACATCGACCGTATGGTCCGCGACGCCGAGCAGTACGCCGCGGACGACAGCAAGCGCCGCCAGGCCGTGGAGAACCGCAACCAGGGCGAGGCGCTGGTTTACCAGGCGGAGAAGTTCATCGCCGACAACGCCGACAAGCTCGCCGACGGCCCCGCCGCGGCGAACAAGGCCGAGGTCGAGTCCGCCCTGGACGAGCTGAAGAAGGTCCTCGAGGGCAACGACGACGAGGCGATCAAGGCCGCGACACAGAAGGCCGCGACCGCGTTCCAGTCCCTCGGTGCGGGCATGTACGCGAACACCGCGCCCGGTGCCGAAGGCGCAGCGGGCGGCGGCGACGCCGACGCCGGTGCGGACGAGGACTTCATCGAGGCCGAGATCGTGGACGAGGACGGGGACGAGAAGAAGTGACCGGAGCACCGGAGCACGAGTTCGAGCCCCCGATCGTTCGGGACAAGCGCCGGATCGACCCTGACACCGGCGCGGTTCGACCTGAAGCTGCGTCAGTTCCGTCCGCGCCGGCCGCTGCTGCGGCCGGCCCGGACGGGGCGCAGGACGACGCCTCGTCCCCGCCCGCCGGGGACGAGGTCGTCGCCCAGCTCGCCGAGCGCACCGCCGACCTGCAGCGCCTGCAGGCGGAGTACGCCAACTACCGGCGGCGTGTGGAGCGGGATCGGGAGGGCGTCCGGGAGCTCGCTTTGATGGCGGCGCTGTCCGACCTGCTGCCGGTGCTCGACAACATCGAGCGGGCGCGGGCACACGGGGAGGTCGTCGGCGGTTTCAAGGTCGTCGCGGAATCCCTGGAGGCCACGCTCGGCAAGCTGGGTCTGGTGTCCTACGGGGAGGCGGGCGACCCCTTCGACCCGAATGTCCACGAGGCCCTGCTGCACGAGTACTCGGCGGAGGTCTCCGAGGCGACCTGCGTCGAGGTGCTGCAGCCGGGCTACAAGGTCGGCGAGCGGATCATGCGAGCCGCGCGGGTGAAGGTCGCCGAACCCGACCCCGCGGGCCAGACCCCGCCCACGCCCACCGAATGAACCATCGTCGTGCGCTCATGAATGACCGTACGACGAACAGAACCCGGACAAACCGGACAGGGAAATGGTCGTGCGGTCATGAACCAGCGCGCGAGAGGGGGATGGCGTGAGCAGCGTTCGTGAGTATCTGAATCGGGATCTGTACGCCGTCCTCGGGCTGAAGAAGACTGCGTCCGCCGACGAGGTCAAGAAGGCGTACCGCAAGCTTGCCAAGGAGCTCCACCCCGACCACAACAAGAACAACCCTGAGGCCGAGACCAAGTTCAAGGAGGTCTCCGAGGCGTACCACGTGCTCGGAGACACCGACCGGCGCAAGGAGTACGACGAGGGCCGCGAACTCTTCGGCTCCGGCGGATTCCGGGCACCCGGCTCCGGCGGCGGGCACTCCGCTCCCGGTGGCTTCGAGTTCAACTTCGGTGGCGGCGGGGCCGACGGTGGTCTCGGCGACATCCTCGGCGGCATCTTCAACCGCCGTGGCGGCGGTGGCCCGCGTCGCGGGTCCGACGTGGAGACCGAGGTGACGATCGGCTTCGCCGAGGGCGTCGACGGAGTCACGGTGCCGTTGCGGCTGACCAGCGAGGCACCGTGTCGTGTCTGCGCCGGTACCGGGGCGAAGGCTGGGACCACGCCGTCGCTGTGTCCGTCCTGCTCCGGGAGCGGGCACGTGAGCCGGAACATGGGCGGCTTCGCGATGAGCGAGCCCTGCCAGCAATGTCGTGGCCGGGGGATGGTCGTGGAGAACCCCTGCACGACCTGTCACGGCAGCGGCCGGGCGACCGGCAGCCAGACCATCAACGCCCGCATCCCGGGCGGTGTGACGAATGGTCAGAAGATTCGGCTCAAGGGGAAGGGTGCCGCCGGTGAACGGGGCGGTCCCTCGGGCGATCTGTTCGTCACGGTGCATGTGCGGCCGCACCCGGTGTTCGCTCGCCGCGGTGAGCACCTGACCATCTCGGTGCCCGTGACCTTCCCCGAGGCGGCGCTCGGTGCGGAGATCAAGGTACCGACCCTCGGTGGCGCCCCGGTCACTCTGAAGCTGCCCGCGGGCACCGCGAACGGTCGCACCATCCGGGTGCGCGGCCGCGGGGCGGGTCGTAAGGACGGCACCCGTGGTGACCTGCTGGTCACCGTCGAGGTGGCTGTCCCGCAGAACCTCAGCGCCGAGGCACGCAAGGCCCTCGAGGCGCTGGCTGCCGCGTCCCCCGAGGACCCACGGGCCGACCTGATGGCGGCAGCGGAACGAGCGGAGGCACGCTGATGCGCCGCCACTCCCCCGCCGCCCTCGTTGCGTCCGACGAATGGGGGCCCGCCGGACGCTATCTGTCGGACGCAACGCACCCCGCGCGTGCAAGAACCCGCTGCGTCCGACGAATCGGGGCCCACCGGACGCTGGACGTCGGACGTAACGAGCCCGCGGAGGTGACGTGGTGACGGAGGACTTCGAGATCGGGGTGTACGTCATCTCGGTCGCGGCCGAGCTGTCGGGCCTGCACCCCCAGACCCTGCGGCAGTACGACCGCCTCGGACTGGTCAGTCCCGGTCGTGCGGCCGGCCGTGGGCGTCGGTACTCGGCGCGGGACATCACGCGTCTGCGCGAGGTGGCTCGCCTGTCCCAGCAGGAGGGCGTGAACCTCGAGGGGATCAAGCGGATCCTGGAACTGGAGAACGCCAACGACGACCTGCGCCACCGGGTCGCCGAACTCGAGGCCGAACTGTCCTACGTCGTGGCCGCACTGCGCGAGAAGCAGTCCGAAGCCACCAACCCGGCCTACCGCCGGATGAACCTGCCGGCGGTCTACGAACCGCCCGGCACCGCCGTCGTCGTCTGGCAGCACCAACCCCGACGCCCCGGCCCGCCCCGCTAGAAGCCCGCCGCCCGACCCTGCCCAGCGCCCGTTTCGCTACGGGATGTCATCCCGTAGCCGTCCTTGTCAGCCCGTGCCAGGGCTGACGAGGAACCGTACGGGATGTCATCCCGTACGCGGATGGGCCTGCTGGGGAGGTTGTTGCACGAGAGGAGACGCAACGTATGGACGCTGACAAGCTGACCACCCGCTCGCAGGAGGCCTTCTCGACGGCCGTCCGCCGCGCCGCCGCTGCCGGCCACAGCCAGGTCGAGCCGGTCCACCTGCTGCTCGCCCTGCTCGACCAGCCCGAGGGCACCGCCGCGCCGTTGCTCGCCGCCGCCGGGGCGGACCCGAAGGCTGTCGCCGCCGCTGCCCAGCAGTTGCTGGGCAAGCTCGCCAGCGCGAGCGGCTCGACCGTGGCCAACCCTGCCGTGTCCCGCTCCGCGTACGCGGCGCTGCAGACCGCGATGGACGAGGCCACCAAGCTCGGCGACGAGTTCGTCTCCACCGAGCACCTGCTCGTCGGCCTGGCCACCGGGCCCAGCGACGTCGCCACCATGCTGACGCAGCATCAGGTCACGCCGAAGAAGCTGATCGCGGCCTTCGCCGAGATCCGCGGCAGTGCCCGCGTGACCAGCCAGGACCCGGAGGGAACCTACAAGGCGCTGGAGAAGTACGGCGTCGACCTGACCGCCGCTGCGCGCGACGGCAAGCTCGATCCGGTCATCGGGCGGGACGGCGAGATCCGTCGGGTCGTCCAGGTCCTGTCCCGGCGGACCAAGAACAACCCGGTGCTCATCGGTGAGCCCGGCGTGGGCAAGACCGCCGTCGTCGAAGGCCTGGCGCAGCGCATCGTCGCCGGGGACGTCCCGGAATCCCTACGGGGCAAGCGATTGATCGCCCTGGACCTCTCGGCGATGGTCGCCGGCGCCAAGTACCGCGGCGAGTTCGAGGAGCGCCTCAAGGCCGTCCTGAAGGAGATCAAGGACTCCGGCGGGCAGGTCGTGACGTTCATCGACGAGCTGCACACGATGGTCGGCGCCGGCGCGAGCGAAGGCGCGATGGACGCAGGGAACATGCTGAAGCCGATGCTGGCCCGCGGTGAGTTGCGCCTCGTCGGTGCGACCACGCTGGACGAGTACCGCGAACGGATCGAGAAGGACCCCGCGCTGGAGCGCCGCTTCCAGCAGGTGTTCGTGGGGGAGCCCAGTGTCGAGGACACGATCGGCATCCTGCGCGGGCTCAAGGAGAAGTACGAGAGCCACCACAAGGTGGCCATCGCCGACGCCGCGCTGGTTGCGGCGGCGACGCTGTCCGACCGCTACATCACCGGGCGGTTCCTGCCCGACAAGGCGATCGATCTCGTCGACGAGGCCGCGTCGCGGCTGCGCATGGAGATCGACTCCTCGCCCGTCGAGATCGACGAGCTGCGGCGGTCCGTCGACCGGATGCGCATGGAGGAGATGGCACTGTCCCGCGAGAACGACGACGCGTCGGCGGAGCGTTTGACCAAGCTGCGCAAGGAACTGGCTGACCGTCAGGAACAGCTTGACGGGCTGACCGCCCGTTGGGAGCGGGAGAAGTCCGGCCTGAACCGGATCGGTGACCTCAAGCAGCGCCTGGACGACCTGCGTGGGCAGGCCGAGCGGATGCAGCGCGACGGCGATTTCGAGTCCGCGTCCCGGCTTCTCTACGCCGACATCCCGGCGCTGGAGAAGGACCTCGAGGCGGCCGGCGACGACGAGGCCGAGGGCGACGAGGCGACCATGGTCAAGGACCAGGTCGGCGCGGACGACGTCGCCGAGGTCGTCGGGGCCTGGACCGGCATCCCCGTCGGGCGCCTGCTCGAGGGCGAGTCGGCGAAGCTGCTGAGGATGGAGGACGAGCTCGGCAAGCGGCTGATCGGACAGACCGAAGCCGTGCGCGCCGTCAGCGACGCCGTCCGCCGCACGCGCGCGGGCATCGCGGACCCCGACCGGCCTACTGGCAGCTTCCTGTTTCTCGGTCCGACCGGCGTCGGCAAGACCGAACTCGCCAAGGCCCTCGCGGACTTCCTGTTCGACGACGAGCGCGCCCTGGTGCGCATCGACATGAGCGAGTACGGCGAGAAGCACTCCGTCGCCCGCCTCGTCGGGGCACCTCCCGGCTACGTCGGCTACGAGGAGGGTGGTCAGCTCACCGAGACGGTGCGTCGTCGGCCCTACACGGTCGTGCTGCTCGATGAGGTGGAGAAGGCGCACCCGGAGGTCTTCGACATCCTGTTGCAGGTCCTCGACGACGGCCGGCTGACCGATGGCCAGGGCCGCACCGTGGATTTCCGCAACGCGATCCTGGTGCTGACGTCGAACCTCGGCTCCCAGTTCCTCGTCGACCCGACGCTGGACAGCGAGCAGCGCCGCGACGCCGTCATGGCCGCGGTCCGGTCCTCGTTCAAGCCGGAGTTCGTCAACCGCCTCGACGACATCGTGGTCTTCGACCCGCTGTCCACCGACGACCTGGCGGCGATTGTGCGGATCCAGGTGACCCGCCTCGCCGAGCGCCTCGCCACCCGGCGGATCGCCCTGGACGTCACTCCCGAGGCCGCCGACTGGCTCGCGGTCACCGGCTACGACCCGGTCTACGGCGCCCGACCGCTCCGTCGGCTCATCCAGACCGCCATCGGGGACCCGCTGGCCCGCCTCATGCTCGCCGGCGACGTCCGCGACGGCGCCTCGGTCACCGTCGACCTCTCCGACACCAAGGACTGCCTGGCGATCACCTCCGCCGCCTGAAGAACGGCTACGACCTTTACGCACGACGTGTTCGCTCCTTCGTCGCTCAACAGGCTCAATCGGCTCGGGAGAGCGAAAGCTCGTTCCTCGCCTTCGCTCTCCTCTCGCCTCAATCGCCTGTGCGTAAAGGTCACCGAAACCCGACAAATCGGGCCGATTTACGACCACTACGCACGTCGTGCGCAGTGGTCGTGGGGGTAATTCGTCCGATTTGCTGCCATAAGGGGCGGCTGGGGCCCATCGTTGGGTGATGCGTGCCCGGGTGGTGGTCCTGGTCGGGGCGGTGCTGGGCCTCGGGGGATGCGGGGCGGCGGAGGATCGGGCCGAGCCCGTGGTGCAGGCGCCGGTGCAGGTGAGCGTGCCGGTGGAGCAGACGGTCTGGCAGTTGGTCGGTGTGCGCCAGGCCGGGGTGACGGTGCCCACGAGGCCCAACCTGAACGTGACCCTGGTCGTGCAGCCTGCGGGAACGTTCCTGCTGCGCGCGTGCAACAACATCTTCGGCGACGTCGTGTTGGGGAAATCGACGGCGATGTTCGACGGAGGCACCGGGACGCGGAGGGTCTGCCCGGGGGCGGCGGCCGAGGTCGACGAGGCCCTGCGCTCGGCGTTGGTCGGGGAGGTCGCCTGGGAGCAGGTGGACCGGAGCCTGGTGCTGACCAACGTCGACCACGACGTCCGCCTGGACTTCCGGGTCAAGGACCGGGCTCAGCCGCCCACCTCCGCGGTCCGGGTCGCGAGCGTGGCCGGGTCGATCGTCGGCTGCCGGATCATGGCGGGCCGCGCCGAGGCCGGGGACCGGCTCTACGCGTTGGCGCAGACCCGGCCCGGCGGGCCGTGGCGCCTGGTCCGGGGCGGTCCGGCGGCCCCCGGCGACGCGCCGCTGCTGGCCCCGGAGCTGCTCAACCGCGCCACCGGGCAGACCTGCACCGCCGGATTCGCCCCGGTGGGGGCCACCCGCGTCGAGTTCCAGCCGGGCGAGAGCGGCCCGACGGAGGACCTCGGCCTGCACCGGGTGCCGGGAATCGAGGCCCCGATCTACACCGGGGTCGTCGCGTCCGGGGGTTCGGCCGAGCCCGGCCGGGTCCGGGCCTACGACGCCGCCGGGCGGGTGCTCGCGGTGTGGTTCCTGCTCCCCTGACGGAACGCCTTCGGGCTGCGCCGGGATGATGCGTCACACTCCTCCTATGAGGGCAGGCAGCCGTGGTTGATCACAACCGTCCGCTGCCGCCGGTCACGGAGGAGATCCGGGAGGCGGCGCGCAAGCGTCCGGGCGGCTGGGTGTACGCCGTCGACCCGGAGCACGACAACTCCGGCTCGGTCCCGCGCCAGGGCATCATCGGCGCCTGGCGGGTCGACGGCCTGGGCCGGTTGACCGGGGAGTTCCGGCACAACCCGGACTACGTCCCCTCGGCCGGCGCCCTGCAACTGCCGCCGCCCACCGACGACCTGGACGCCACCCTGCAACGGGCCGCGTATCGTCGCGCCGACGACTCCGAGGTGCTCGAGGCGGTGCTCGCAGCGGAGCTGTGGCTGCACTCCTCGCCCCGGCCCGGGCTGCTCAGCGTCCCCGACGAACGGGGTGGCTGGGTGATCCACGCCTTCAGCTCGAAGGACCACGCCGAGGCTGCGGTGCGGGACCGGCCGAGTGAACACATCCCGGAGGACATCACCGGGTGGCAGCGGCGTCACGGGCACGAACTGGCCGTGGCTTGGCCGGTAGGGCACGACCTGGAGATCAACCCGGGGGGCGCCGCGTCGGCCCGTATCCGCGGCGATCAGCTGCGCGCCGCGGGGCAGCGCACCACCACGAACTGACGGACCGACGAACTGACGAACTGACGAACTGTCAGGACAGGCGACGGGCGAAGATGTCGCCCTCGTGGTTGCGGTCGGACGGCACCAGGTTGCCCGAGTCGGAGACGAACACCACGGTGCGCCCGTCGCGGCTCATGACCGGCTGCACGGACGCCTTCGTGCCCTGCTTGCCGCCGGCGCCTTGCACGACTCGGGTCGTTTCCTTCGTCTGCCGATCGTGCAGGAAGACCTCGCGGACGTTGTTGGTGTCGCCCGCGACGAGGTTCTTGGCCAGCGACACAAAGGCCACCCAGCGACCGTCGCCGCTGACCGAGGCCCCATAGGAATCCAGCGTGGCCTGCTTGCCGTCGGAGGCGACGGACACCCGCTCGGTGTGCGCGGTGGTCAGGTCGTGGACGAAGATGTCGGGCACGAAATTGGTGTCGCCGAGGTCGAAGATCCCGTCCGGGTTCACCAGCATCTTCGGGGCGTCCTGCCCGGTCACGTCGTATCCGAGCAGGGTCGTCGCTCGGGACTCGAAGGCCACTATGCGTCCGTCCGCGGAGATCGACGGCTCCGTGCTCGCGGCGTTGGACTCCCCGCCGACGCTGTTCACGCTGACCCGCCGGGTGATCCCGGACTTCCGGTCACGCACGAATACGTCCTCGGCCAGGTTCACGTCGTGCGGCACCAGATTGCTGGCCTGGGAGGAGAACGCGACGAACTGCCCGTCCCGGGACATCGAGATGTTCCCGCTGCCGCCGCCGGCCCGCTCGTTGAGGAACGTTCTGCTGACCAGGTCGAAGGTGTCCGTGGTCCGGTCGTAGGCCCAGATCTGGGTGGTCCCGCCGACGCCGCCGGCGAGCATGTTCGCGGCCGTCGACTCGAACCCGATCACGTTCCCGTCGCCGCTGATCACCGCGAAGCCGCTCTGGCCGTTGGACTCCTTGCCGTCGTAGCCGCGGTTGATCCGCGTGGTGGTGCGCTTCTCGCGGTCGTGCAGGAAGACGTCGCCCTGCTGGTTGAGGTCGTCGCGGACCAGGTTCGAGGCGAAGGAGTCGTAGACGACGAAGCGCCCGTCCTCGCTGATGGAGGGGTTGAAGCTGCCGCTGTTGCCCTGCTGTCCGGCGCTGCTGACGCTGAGCCGGGTGGTCTTCCCGGTCTGGGTGTCGCGCAGGAAGACGTCACGGACGTGGTTGTAGTCGTCGCGCACCAGGTTCGAGGCGTCCGAGGCGAAGGTGACCCAGCGGCCGTCGGCCGAGACCGCGGGGGTGAAGCTCGCGTCGTTCGCCTCGATACCCACGGCCGGCACGCTCACCCGCAGCAGCTCGGCGTCCGCCGCGTACGCGGGCGTCACCCACAGCGCGGCCGCCAGGGCGACGGCGAACGGGACACCTCGACGCACAAGGGAGGAAGCGGGCACCTACCCAAGGTAACCGTCGATAGCCTCTGGGGCCACGGTGTACGGCTGCGACGAATGAGGCCCTCGACCTAGGAGACAGACCGCGATGCCACTGCCGGGCAAGCTCGTGGCCCTGCACATCGGCGCCCACAAGACCGGGACCAGCGTGCTGCAGCGCTATTTGCGGGAGAACGAGGACCTGATGGCCCGGCGACGGGTCAAGTACCTGCGCCGCGCGCACCTGTCGCAGATGGTCGGCTGGGGGGACCGCCTCGCCGCCGATCCCGCGCCGCTGCGGGACCGCCTGACCACGTTCGGTTGGGACCCGCGTTACCGGGTGCTGATCGGGTCCTACGAGAACCTCGTCGGGCGCCCGTTCACCCGCAAGGGCAAGGGCCGGCTGTACCCGAATGCGCCACGCAACATCGAGGCGCTGACCCGCGCCCTTCCGCGTATCCGCTGCAAGGTCCTGCTCTCGATCCGTCCGCCGGCGGACTTCGTCGAGTCCTACTACCTGCAGACGGTCCATCAGGGCGGGCACGAGACCTTCGCCGAGTGGCTGCGCCTGGTCGACCTCGAGGCCCTGTCCTGGCGACCGATCGTGGAGGCGATGCAGGCGCACTTCGGCCCGGACAACGTCGAGGTCGTCGACTTCCGGCGGATCCGGGAGGGCCAAGAACTCTTCCTGCGGCACATGCTGGCCCGCGTCGACTCCCGGCTCGACGTCCCCGTCACCTACAGCGAACCGCAGAATCGCAGCGTCTCCGCCCGCGGTCTGGAGATGGCGCTCGCCGCGAACCCGCACCTGGAGACCTCCGAGGAACGCGGCGCGCTGCGCACCTTCCTGCAGACCCACTTCTCCAACCTCGACGGGCCACGGCCGGTCCTGTTCACCGCCGATCAGAAGGCGGCGCTGTGGGAGCGCTACGGCGACGACTACGAGGACCTCGTGCGATGAGCGAGCTTGCGAGCGAATCATCGAGCGCACCGACGAAGCCGATCGGGCCGACGGAGGAAGCCCGGTGAACCACGATCTCGTCGTCTTTCTGGGCATGCCCGCCACGGGATCCGACCGGACGCTGGCGCGGGCGCACATCGATCCCGGTGTCGCGGTGCTGAACGACCCGCACCTGCTGGGCGGCGAACCGCTCGGTCCGGCGGACGCCGAACGGCTGCGTCCGCAGGCCGAGGCGAACCTGGCGGCCGCGCTCGCGCAGCGCGGCGCGACCGATGCGCGGGTGCTGTTGCCGATCCGTCGCCAGGATCACCTCATGGAGTTCGCGCACCTGCACGCGGTGCGCGCCGGGTCCGCGGTGCCCTTCGCGGAGCAGTTCCCGCACCCTCGCAACCCCACCCTGGACTGGGCCGACCTCGCCGCTCGCCTGGCGGGCGTGCCCGGTGTCGCGCTGGTCGAACTGCTGCCGGTGGAGGTGGCGCCGGAGCCGGCCCCGCCGGTGACGTATTCGGCCCGAGGGATCCGTGTTGCCCGGTCCTTGAACGGGCATCTGGAGAGCGACGCCGAACGCGACCTGGTCGCCTCCTTCGTGGCCGAGCACTTTCCCGGCCGACCGACGGGCAATCAGTTCCTGTCGGCGGCGACCCGCGCCCGCGTGCTCGAGGCGTACGCGGCGGTGAACCGTAGATTGTTCCGCGAATGGCTGCCCGGGTTGCCCGAGGACGCCTACCTCGACGACACCCACACCCGGACGCTGGAGACACCGTGACCCTGGAAAAGCCCGAGATCGAGTTCCCCGGCGGCGAGCCGCCCGCGGACCTGGTGGTCATCGACCTCAAGGAAGGCGACGGGGCGGAGGCCACCGCCGGCGCCAACGTGTCGGTGCACTACGTCGGCGTCGCGTTCTCCACCGGTGAGGAGTTCGACGCGAGCTGGAACCGCGGCTCCCCGCTGCAGTTCCGCCTCGGTGCCGGGCAGGTCATCTCCGGCTGGGACCAGGGTGTGGCCGGGATGAAGATCGGCGGGCGCCGTCAGTTGGTGATCCCGCCGCATCTGGCCTACGGCGACCGCGGCGCGGGCGGCGTCATCAAACCGGGCGAGACGTTGATCTTCGTGGTGGACCTGCTCGCGGTCTGACCCCGCGTGCGGCCCAGGACCCGGCCGGGGGCTGCCCGGCGGGGCGTCTGGACTTGGTGTTCGCCGCTGCCTAGCTTGCAGCCACGGCGTGATTCGCCGTGGGCTCGGGGAGGGCGGCAACGCTATGGACATCACCTCAGTGCGACGGACCGGAACGGCGCTCGGCGGGGGGATCGCGACGCTCGTCGCGCTCACCGCGGTCGCTGCTCCGGCGGCAGCCGCCCCGCAGGTCACCTCCGCGCGTTCGGCGCTGACCGTCTGCGTCAACGGCATCGCCGGCAAGGCCTTCTCGGTGGAACTGGACGGTCCGAGCTCGCGCACCCGCGACGTCGCCAAGGGCAACAAGTGCACGACGTTCGAACGCATCCGCACCGGCGACTACCTCGTCAGCGTGCGACCGCGTGCCAAGGACTGCGCCGTCCGCAACGACAGCCGCCGCGTCGACGTCCGCGAGGACCAGACCCAGCGCATCACCTTCGACGGCGGGTGCAAGGACAAGGCCTCCCGCAACCCCAAGGAAGGCCCGGGCAGCGGACCCGGCCGACCCAACGGCGGGCCCGATGGCAGCGGGCCTACCGGACCGACCGGTCCTGGTGGACCTGGTGGACCTGGTGGTCCGAACGGCCCGGGTGGTCCGAACGGCCCGGGCGGCCCGGGCGGCCCGGGCGGCCCCGCAGGTCCGGGGCCGATGGGCACCAACCCGAACGGCACCACTCCGCCCGGCGGCGGCCCCAACGGTTGCCCTCCCAACAACCCGACCTGCTAGCCGGTCCTGGGTCAGACGGTGACCGGGACGCTCGTCTCGGTCACCTGCCGGCTCTGCGCGCCGACCCGGCGTCGTCGTCCGTGGCGTGACGTGCGACGAACGGCCACCAGCCACGACGTCGGCAGGAAGATCGCGTCGGCGGCGAGGATCGCGCCGGTGAAGAACGGCAGCCCCAGCAAGACCGCGATACCGATGTGCTCGGCGGCGAGCCCCACGAGAAGCACTTTCTTTGCCCGCTGGTTCAGCACGGCGAACGGGAAGGCGATCTGCATCAGCACCGTCAGATAGCTGATCGCCAGGACGAGCACGGCGCTGGACGCCACCGCCCCGGACAGCGCCGGCCACGGGCTGAGGGTGTCGACGTGCAGTGGGTAGTACGCGCCGGTTCCCTGCTGCCACAACCGGCCCTGGATCTTGTACCAACCGGCGGTGGAGTAGATCAGCACCACCTGAACCATCAGCAGCGCGACACCGCTGTTGTGAAACAGGTTCGCGAGGCACTCCACGAGCGTCCGTACCGCCCGTGAACCGCGGCACCGCGCCGCCCACTGCAGGCCGACGCCGGCCCAGACCGCCAGGGCCAGGACGGGGATCACCGGTTCTGACTGACGGGTCGTCAGTACCGCGACGAGCGCCCCACCGGCCATGGCCCACCCGAGTGGCTCGAGGCGGCGGGCGAGCCTCGGCGCTGCCACCGGACCGGGTCGCGCACGCCGACGTGCGTCGAGCGACCAGGCCTCGCCGCATCGCATGAGCACCAGGTAGATCGCGCTGAGTTGAAGGATCAGGTCGCCGCTGTCGGCGATGAACAGCGACCGGTTGTGGAACGAGACGACGGCGAGGAGGAACAGCGCGGAGACGACGCGTGTATGCCATCCGAGCACCATCAGCACGCCGACGAGCACTGCGCCGACGTAGCAGGCCTCGAACCAGAACCGGCCGGGATGCAGGACCAGCAGGCTGAATGCGCCGTCGATGCGTAGCTGCTCCTGACTGAGCGCGTACGACCAGGGGGCGTCCGGTCCCCACGTGGTCGCGCGGTTCGGCCACTCGCGCAGCAGCAGGACCACGAACGTCAATGCGGTCAGGATGCGGACGGCGGCCACCTGCAGCGGGACGCGTGGAGTCGCGGTCGCCGTGGTGAGCACCCGACTCAGCGCGGTGCCGGGAGCGAACTGCCGTGTGCTGCTCACGAGCCCGCGATCGACAGGTGGCGCGATGCACCGGCGGGACGATCGGCGGCCGAGACGTTCCACCAGGCCAGCGTCCGGATGTCCGGGCGGCTGTCCACGGTCTCCTCGGTCCACGCCGGCGGCGTGATCATCCGCGACAGGACGCGCACCTGGATCTGCTGGATCGTCCCCTCGACCTCCTCGCCGTCGAGTCGCCCGAGCGCGAGGCGCAGAACGTACCGCTCGGCGATGACGCCCTGGCGATCGACTGCCTTGCCCTTCGCGTCATGCGTGATCCAGTACCAACTCCACGCGTTCCGCAGTTCGTTGACCTGACGGCGGGCGGGGATCGGATTCGAGCGAACCCCGGCCGCGTCTCCCGCGGAGAAGTTGAACCAGTCCGTGACCTCCCTCTTCGTCCCGGGCCTCCCGGTCAGCCGGGCACGGACCTCCAGCTGCAGGTTCGCCCACAGCGGGTCGGGGGCGAACACCTGCCAGCGCTGCGCGAACTCCGGTTCGACGACGTTGCGGATGGTCGAGGCGTGCTGCGCGCTGATGGCGTTGCGCGGCGCGACCGTGAGGAAGAGCGCGCCGACGAACAGGGCCACGGCGAGGCCCACCACGAGAACGGCTGCCCCGAGTGTCGCCCGCAGCGGGGTCGTCAGCGCTTCGGGACCCGAGATCGATTCCCTCCGCGGGGGCGCAGCGCCGGCGCCCCGGGCGACCTGCCCCGGGATGGCGCTGTGCTCGCTGTCCACGGCTCGGTCCCTCCTCGGCATGCTGCGCCCTTCAGCATGCCCACGCGCGGCTCGTTTCCCTCTCCTCGCCACCGCGACGCGCCGTCGCGAGCACCGCATAACCTGGGGTGTACATCGCCGCTTGAGGAGTCGCACGTGGATGCCCGGTCCGAACTGCAGAAGTTGATCGCCGAACGAGCCGTCGTGCACGGTCGGGTGACGCTGTCCTCGGGCAAGCAGGCCGACTACTACGTCGACCTGCGCCGGGTGACGCTCGACGGGCAGGCGGCGCCGCTGGTCGGTCAGGTGCTGCTGGACCTCACCGCGGACCTCGACTACGAGGCGGTCGGCGGGCTGACCCTCGGGGCCGACCCGGTGGCCACCGCGATGCTGCACGCCGCAGCCGCCCGCGGGCGCACCCTGGATGCCTTCGTGGTGCGCAAGGAGGGCAAGGCCCACGGTCTGCAGCGGCGCATCGAAGGCCCGGACGTGGCCGGGCGTCGGGTGCTGGCGGTGGAGGACACCTCGACGACCGGCGGGTCCGTGCTGACGGCTGTCGAGGCGCTCCGTGAGGCGGGGGCCGAGATCGTCGCCGTGGTCGTGATCGTGGACCGCGGCGCACGGGAGAAGGTCGAGGCCGCGGGGCTGACCTACCTCGCCGCGTACGAGCCGTCCGAACTCGGCATTGGCTGACGGGGCCGATCGCGCCGCCGAGCCCCTTCTGGAAACGGAGTTCCGGGAGGACGGCGGCGGCGGGGTCGGGGTGGGTCCGCATCCGGTGCCGTGGCCCGATGACCCGCGCTACGACCCCGCGCTGCTGGCCGACGGCGACCGGCGCAACGTGGTCGACCGGTACCGGTACTGGAGCCGCGAGGCCGTCGTCGCCGATCTGGACACCCGTCGGCACCCTTTCCACGTCGCGATCGAGAACTGGCAGCACGACTTCAACATCGGCTCGGTGGTCCGCACCGCCAACGCGTTCGCGGCGGCCGAGGTGCACATCGTCGGGCTGCGCCGGTGGAACCGGCGCGGTGCGATGGTCACCGACCGGTACCAGCACGTCCGCCACCACGAGACGCCCACGGACCTGGTCGCGTGGGCGGCGCAGGCGGGACTGCCCGTGATGGGCATCGACAACCTGCCCGGCTCGGTCCCGCTGGAGACCTACGACCTGCCGCGTGAATGCGTGCTGCTGTTCGGTCAGGAGGGCCCAGGCCTGTCCGAGGCGGCCCGCGACGCCGCGACGGCGGTCCTCTCGATCGCCCAGTTCGGCTCCACCCGCTCGATCAACGCCGGGGCCGCCGCGGCGATCGCCATGCACGCCTGGGTGCGTCGGCACGTGTTCGCCCAGACAGCCGAGGGGTAGGTCGCCGCGATGACTGAACGGGTTGTGGTGATCGGCGCGGACGCCGCGGGTGCCAGCGCCGCCTCGGCGCTGAACCGGATGCGCGGGGACGACGTCGAGATCGTCGTGTTCGATCGCGGCGAGTTCAGTTCGTACTCCGCCTGCGGCATCCCGTACTGGATCGCCGGGGACGTCGAGTCCCGTGACGATCTGATCGCGCGGACGCCGGAGAAGCACCGGGAGAACGGCATCGACCTGAGGATGCGTCAGGAGGTCGAGGCCATCGATGTTTCCGCCTCGTCGGTGAGCGTGCGCGACCTGGAGTCAGGGACGGTCCACGAGGTCGGCTTCGACCACCTGGTGATCGCCACCGGGGCCCGCCCGATCCGCCCGGACCTGCCGGGCGTCGACGCCGAAGGTGTGCTCACCGTGAACAACCTGACCCGGGCCACCCAGGTTCAGGAGGCGGTGGCGCGCGGGGCGAAGGAGGCCGTGGTCGTCGGCGCCGGGTACATCGGCATCGAGATGGCCGAGGCTCTGCTGCGCCGTGGGCTGAGCGTCACTGTGATCGACTCCGGTTCCGAGCCGATGGGAACCCTGGACCCCGAACTCGGGGCGATGGTGGGGGAGGCCATGGAGACCATGGGCCTGATCCTGCGGACCCGGACCAAGGTCACCGGGTTCTCCGTCGACGCCGAGGGTCACGTCATCGGGGTGCAGACCGACGGTGACACCGAACCCGCCGACCTCGTCGTGCTGGGCATCGGGGTCCGGCCCGAGGTCGCGCTGGCGAAGGCGGCCGGACTGTCGATCGGCGACGCCGGGGGCATCCGCACGGACGACCGGCAACGAGTCGAGGGCACCGAGAACATCTGGGCGGGCGGGGACTGCGTCGAGGTGTGGGACCGCCTGGCCAAGAAGTGGACCACCGTCGCGCTGGGCACCCACGCCAACGCGCACGGCCGCGTCATCGGCGCCAACCTCGCCGGCCGGGAGGCGCGCTTCCCCGGGGTGCTGGGCACCGCGATCAGCAAGGTCTGCGACCTCGAGGTCGCCCGCACGGGACTGGGCGAGGCCGCCGCGGCCGAGGCCGGCTACGACGCCGTCGCGGTGCGCATCGAGTCCACCACCGCCGCCGGGTACCTGCCGAACGCGGGCCCGATCACCGTGAAGTTGATCGCCGAACGCGGCACCGGTCGCCTGCTGGGCGGTCAGATCGTCGGGCGTGGGCAGGGCGCCGGCAAACGCATCGACACCCTCGCCACAGCCATCTGGGCCGGCATGACGGCCGCCGACCTGGCCGAGGCCGACCTGTCCTACGCCCCGCCCTTCTCCCCCGTCCGCGACCCGGTCGCGGTCGCCGCCGCCAAGGCCGCCCAGGCGGCCCGCTGACCCGTTGCGGGTGGGGTGAGGGGCCTGAGTCGCGGGTAACCGGATGGGGAATACTGCGAGGTAGGCCCCTAGATGTGGAGTGCAGATGAGTAGCGAGCGCGAGGCCAAGCGGGACAAGGTCGTCAACGGACGTGGGTTCATCGCGGCCCTCGACCAGAGCGGCGGGAGCACCCCGAAGGCGCTGCGCGACTACGGCATCGAGGAGTCCCGGTACTCCGGTGACGACGAGATGTTCGACCTCATGCACGCCATGCGCAGTCGCATCATGACCGCGCCCGCGTTCACCGGGGACAAGGTCATCGCCGCGATCCTGTTCGAGATGACCATGGACCGTCAGGTCGAGGGCCTGGACACCCCCGCGTTCCTGTGGAGCCGCGGCGTCGTCCCGTTCCTCAAGGTCGACAAGGGCCTGGCCGACGAGGCCAACGGCGTCCAACTGATGAAGGACATGCCCGGTCTGGACGACGTGCTGGCCCGTGCGGCGAGCAAGGGCGTCTACGGCACCAAGATGCGCTCGGTCATCCACGAGGCGGACGCGGCGGGTGTCGCGGCGATCGTGGAGCAGCAGTTCGCGGTGGGCGCGCAGATCGCCGCGCACGGCCTGGTCCCGATCCTCGAGCCCGAGGTCTCGATCAAGAGTTCCACCAAGCGTGGCGCCGAGGACCTGCTGCTGGAGAACATCGCCAAGCACCTCGCGGCGCTGTCCGCGGACACCCCGATCATGCTGAAGCTGACGATCCCGGACGAGAACGACCACTACGCATCGCTGATCTCCGACACCAAGGTGCAGCGGGTCGTGGCACTCTCCGGCGGCTACTCCCGGGCCGACGCCTGCGCGAAGCTCAAGCAGAACCAGGGCCTCATCGCCAGCTTCTCCCGTGCGCTGGTCGAGGGCGTGAGCGACGGTCAGTCCGACGCCGAGTTCAACGCGTCCCTCGCTGCCGCCATCGACGAGATCTACAACGCGTCCATCTGACGATGGCTCAGGTGCCGTAGCGCGACTGCGCGCGGGCCTTCGCCTTCTCCGCCTCCACCGCGCGGTCCTTCGGCGGCGCGGTGGTGCTCAGTCCGGCCAGCAGCCCGGCTGTGGCCTCCGCGACCGCGGCCACGGCGGCGTCGAAGACCGTGGCGTTCGCGGCCGACGGCCGGGTGCTGCCGCTGATCTTGCGCACGTACTGCAACGCGGCGGCCTCGATCTCCGCGGGCGTGCTGGGCGGCGCGAAATTGTGCAGGGTCCGGATGTTGCGACACATGCCTTGCAGGTTATGTGCTCGCCCCGGACCCTGCACCCAGCCGGTTAGAAGTACCCGCCCGGCCCGTTGTAGCCGTCCCAGTACCCGCCGAAGTCGTCGGAGCCGCCGCCGTCGAAGTTGCCTCCGCCGTTACCTCCCCCGTTCCCGCTGCCGCCGGAGCCGGTCGCCCCGGGCGGCCCTGGCGGACCGCCGGGTCCGATGGGGCCGGCAGGTCCGGGAACTCCATCCGCGCCGGGAACTCCGTCCGCCCCGGGCGGACCGTCGGCGCCGGTCGGGCCGGTCGGGCCACCGGCAGGGCCGGTGTCGCCCGTCTCGCCCTTGTCGCCTGTATCGCCCCGCGGGCCGGGTGTGCCCGGGTTTCCGTCGGGTCCGGTGTCGCCGATCGGGCCTTGCGGTCCGGTGGCTCCGGTCGGGCTCTCGTTGAAGCCTTCCGGCCCGGTGGGACCGGCCGGGCCCATCGGCCCGGTGGCGCCGTTGGTGCCGTTCGTGCCGGCCGGACCGGTGGCGCCGTTCGTGCCGTTGGTGCCATTGGTGCCGGTTGCGCCGCGGGGCCCGGTCGGACCGGTGGCGCCGTTCGTGCCGTTGGTGCCATTCGCGCCGGTCGCGCCGGTGGCGCCCTTCGTCCCAGGCGTGCCGGCCGCTCCGGTCGCTCCAGGCGTCCCGGCGGCTCCGGTGTCACCCTTCGGGCCGGTGGCTCCGGCCCCGCCGCCGCCCAGCACGACCTCGGTGATGCCGGTCGCCCCGATGGTGGACTTGTTGGTCACGTCGAAGCCGGCCTTCGTGGCCCAGAGGTTGCCGTCGGGCCCCAGCGCGATCCCGGCGCCCTTGGTCCCGGTCACCGTGTACTGGCTCAGCCCGCCGGCGGAGGTGATCCGCCCGATCTTGCCGTTGGCCACGAACCACATCGCGCCGTCCGGTCCCGCGACGATGGCGCCCGGGTCGGAGCCGGACGCGAGCGCGAAGTGGGTCAGGTTCCCGTTGGGGGCGCGTCGACCGATCTTGTCGGTGCCGGGTTCGGTGAACCAGAGTGCGCCGTCCGGGCCTGCGGCGATGCTCGTGGGCGTGCTGCCGTCGGGCAGCAGGTAGGTGGTGGCGGCGGCGTCGATCGCCGGGATGCTGCCGATCTTGTCCTCGCCGGCGTCCGTGAACCACATCGCGCCGTCAGGTCCGGCGGTCAGCTTGGTGGTCAGGGTGGTTGCGCCCAGATTCTTGAGGGTGATCGTCCCGGCCGCGTCTCCGTCGGGGGGTACCAGCCGGCCCAGTCCGGAGTTGACGAACGAGCCCTGGCCCGCGGTGCTGAAGATCCACTGCGTGAACCAGATCGCCCCGTCGCTGCCGACGGCGATGTCGATCGGAAGACCGACCTGGTTCGCGGCGTTGGGGATCTTGTAGTACTTCAGGGCGTTGTTCGCCGGGTTGAGTCGGCCGATGTAGTCGGTGGCGGTGAACCAGATGTTGCCGTCCGGGCCGGCCGTGACCGACAGCGGGAGGGCGTCGATGTTGGCCGCGCTGCCGGCGGGGGGCTGGAAGATCGTGCCGTCGATGGGCACCGCCGTGATGGCCCCTGTCGCCGGGTTCAGCTTCCCGAGGCCGTCGGCGTTCGGAACGGTGAACCACAGATTGCCGTCCGGGCCGGCGGCGATGTCGACCCCGGCACTGGTGCCCCAGGACTTGAACGTCGGGGCGGGACCGGCCTGGACCTGCCCGTTCACGATCACCAGGCCGGCCGCGGTGCCCAGCGCCATGGCTGAACCGGCGACCCGACGCAGACGACGTCGGAACTTTCGCTGACTCACGATTCCCCCCTGCGGATGTCCTGCGGGCGTCGCCCCATTGATCACGGGGTGACGGACATCGACGCACTTATCGAGCCACGTCCGGCAGAAGCGCGTGAACCTTGTTGCGCCGGGGGGATTACGGGCACACGCGTAGGGGTGACCAATCCACTCTGGGATGTCACATGGGGCGTATGACAGCTGTCATGCGGCCCTCAGGCCCCGTCGGCGGGCGCCTTCGCGGTCTCGTTCGCCTTGCGGGTGGCTGCCGCGGCCGCGCGGCGCGCCCTGTCGGTGACGATGGTGCCCTTGTCGATGACGAGAATCCGGTCGCTGGCGTCCTCGTGGACCTGCTGGAACTGCTCGGCCACCAGGACTGCCACCCCGTCGTCGGCGATCGTGCGCAACGCCGCGTAGACGGCGTCGACGACCACCGGCGCGAGGCCCTGGGAGGGTTCCTCGACCAGCAGCAGCCGGGGCGACGGCATCATCGCGCGGGCGATCGCGACCATCTGCTGCTCGCCTCCGGAGAGGGTCCCGGCCTTCTGCGTCGCGCGTTCGGCGAGGACCGGGAACAGGGCGTACGCGCTCTCGAGACCGTCGCGCTTGCGGGCCCGCGGCAGCGCCGCCGCGCCCATCAGCAGGTTCTCCTCCGTGGACAGGTTCGCGAAGATCCGCCGGCCCTCGGGGGAGAACCCGATGCCTGCCGCGACCCGCTTGTGCGGCGCCCAGCCGCCGATCCCCACGCCGTTGAGCCGGATGAAGCCCTTGATCACCGGGACCGTGCCCATGATCGTCTTGAGCAGCGTGGACTTCCCGGCCCCGTTGGCACCCAGCAGCGACACCACCTCACCGGCCCGCACCGCGATGTCGACGCGGTGCAGCACGGCCTGCCCGGAGTACCCGGCGACGACAGCCTCGACGTCGAGGACGGGGTGGCTCATACGACCTTCTCGGACTCGGCGGTCGCGAGCTCCGCGTCCACGTCGGTGTCCAGTTCGTCGAGGTTCTCCGTCGCGTCCCACTGGTCGGTGCCACTGAGGTAGTCCAGCCGGGTGCCCAGGTAGCGGTCACGCACCACCGGGTCGGCGGCCACCTCGGCGGCAGTTCCGGAGGCGAGCACCGATCCCTCGGCGAGGACGTAGATCAGGTCGCAGGTGTCCAGGACGGCCTTGACGTAGTGCTCGACGATCAGCACGGTCAGCCCGAGGTCCTGGTGCAGTTGGCGGACCAGGCTGAACAACGCGGTCGATGACGCGGGGTCCAGGCCGGCGGCGGGCTCGTCGAGCAGCAGGAGGCGGGGGCCGGCGACGATCGCCCGCGCGATCTCGATACGTCGGCGGGCGGAGAACTCCAGGGTGCCGACCCGCTCGTCCCAGTACTTGTGCACGTCGAGCAGTCGGGCGGCGGCGTAGCCGACCTCCTCGACCCGCTTCATCTGCGCCCAGGCCCGGCGGTCGCCGGCCAGGAAGCGCGCCGGGTTGGCCCGCACGGCCTGGTAGGCGCCGGCGCAGATGTTGTCCCCGCCGGTGAGCTCGGGGATGACGCGGGTGTTCTGGAAGGTGCGGGCCATGCCGAGCCGGGAGCGGGTCCACGGCGGCTGGGCGCTGACGTCCTGCCCGAACATCTCGACGGTGCCGGAGTCCAGCTTGGTGAACCCGGAGATGACGTCGAACAGCGTGGTCTTGCCGGCGCCGTTGGGCCCGATCATGCCGACCATCTGGCCGGTCGGGACGCTCACACTGGCCCCGCGCAGCGCGTGGATGTTGCCGAAGGACAGGTGCACGTCGACGGCGCGCACCGCGTATTCCTGCTCCGGATGCGGAGGCAGCCATTCCTCGATGATCGCCAGGCATTCGGCGCGCTCGGCTGTCGTGAGCACCGTCGTGCCCTCGTCTGCCAGGCCGTCGGCTCCACGCAGCACGACGGTCGCCATGCGCTTGCGGCGCACCCGGGACCGGCGGCTGCCGTGCCGTAGGCGCCGCTCCAGGTCCTGCATCCGCCCCCCGACGCCTCGGGCACCGAACAGGGCTCCGATGGCCAGCGCGACGGCGGCGATCAGGTTCTGCTCGATGTGCCAGCGCTCCAGGGCCACCGGAGTCACGATCAGGTAGGAGGCGACGAGCAGCACCGAGGCCATGGAGTCCACACCGGCCAGCACCGGCAGACACAGCAGCAGCATCGATTCCTGGATCCCGAAGGACAGGTACAGGGGTGGCGAGATGTAGAGCATCGAGCCGAGCACCCCGGCGACACCGGCCAGGAAACCCGCGGTGGTGTAGGCGAAAACGCGGAACCGCGCGGCGGGGATGCCGACGGCGGCCGCGGCCTGGCGGTTGGACCCGACCAGCAGGAACGCCAGACCGGTCGGGCTGCGCCGCAGCCGGACCAACAGCGCCAGCACCGCCCCGAGCCACAGCAACGCGAAGAAGTAGAAGACCGTGTCGTCCTGCAGATCGATGCCCAGCGGGCTCGGCAGGGGATCGCTCAGCGGGGCGCCGCCGTTGCCGCCGGAGGTACCGCCGGACAACCAGCCCACGGTGTAGACCGTCTGCTCGATCGTGAGCTGCAGCCCGATCGTCAGCACGATCATGTACATCGGGGGGAGCTTGCTCGATGCCATCGCCAGGCCGGCCATCAACGTGGTGGGAATGGCGATCGCGACGACTGCGGCGAACAACCACAACCAGCCCTGGCCCTGGTCCACCCGGTTGAGCCAGTTGAAGTAGTAGGCCGTCATCGCGAACAGACCCGCCGAGACCAGCGTGATCTCGCGGGTCCAGCCCTG
The DNA here is from genome assembly GCA_963703165.1 of uncultured Actinomycetota bacterium. Classification (GTDB taxonomy): domain Bacteria; phylum Actinomycetota; class Actinomycetes; order Sporichthyales; family Sporichthyaceae; genus JBQTKD01. The sequence continues at coordinate 2,274,311 of OY969798.1, read as the reverse complement.
CAGCACGAGCAGACCCAGGCCGAGGATCGCGATCGGCACGGCCGCGGTGAGGGTGAAGACCAGATACCCGTAGTTGATCGCGGTGACGAACGAAGGCCAGCTGATCAACAGGGCGATCAGCAGGACCGACCAGGGGCTGCACAGCGCCCGCACGATGGGTCGGGTCTTGGACTCCGGCCCGGCCTCGTCCCCGATCCGGGCGGCCTTGAGCAGCGAGGTCACGTCTGGTGTCCGGCCAGCAGGAAGAAGTTCTCCCGACGGATCCGCGCCGCGATCATGATCATGGCGAGGAGGCCGCCGAAGAGGATGACCTGCTGCTTCCCGACGCCGACGGTGCCGACGAATCCGCCGACCAGTGCGGTGTTCAGGATCCCGTAGAAGATCGCGCCCGCGAGGGCCAGGCCCACGCTGCGCATCCCGCCGACGACGGCGAGCAGCAACCCGATCACGAACAACTTCAGGAATCCGTCGACGGCGTCGGCGACGGCCGAGGCGTACAAGGCGCCTGCTGTCGCGGCGATGGCCCCGGACGCGGCGTAGACCCCGGTGCCGATGAGCCGCAGCTTGGCCCCGCACCAGACGCTGGCCTCGACGTCGTCCGCGATCGCGCGGATCGCCAACCCGGTGTAGGTGCGGTTGAGGAACAGCGTGAGGGCGACGACCAGGGCGATCAGCAGGAGCAGCGTGAAGAGGCGGTGATAGGTGACGACGACGTCGTCGACGCGGAAACCGCCTCCCGCGAAGGGGCTCTCACTGATCGAGAAGCCGCCCGGCTGGACCCAGTAACCGGACAGGTTCCCGACGAGCAGCAGCCCGGCGATCGAGACCACCGTGAGGGTGATGCCGGGCAGTTCGGCCATCCAGCGGGACATCACCAGGGCGCCGAAGCCGGCCGCCAGGACCGCGCCGGCCGCGCCGGCCGCGATGAGCGCGACCCAGCCCTGATCGATGACCGGGTGGGAGACGCCGTGGCTGCTCTGCGGGCCGTTGACGAGCAGCGCGTAGAAAAGTCCGCCGAAGATCGCGAAACCGCCGTGCACGAAGGCGATCGTCCGGCTGATCCGGTAGGTCAGGACGACGGCCACCGGCACGAAGCCGTAGAGACCGGCCACCAACAGACCGAGGATCACGGTCTCGTCGAGCAGTCCCCAGTTCACCAGGGCCTCCTCGGTCGCGCCGTGACTCCGCGCGCGGATGGACCGGGACAGATCCACCCACATGCGGTCGAAACGGATATCTGCGGTGAGAGTAAGCCAACCCGTGCCTCCAGACCACGGCCGGTCAGGGGCCGGGAGCGAGACCAACGACACGCCGCATACCGAAAAGGCCTCGGATGTTGACATCAGGACGTCACTCTTGTCCCATATGTATCAGCAAGAACAAATGCACCATTGGTGCAGGGCCTTCTTGTGTGGGCCAGGCCCGGCCGACCCGCGCGCGGTGGGGACTCGCGTGGTCGGCCGGTCTGGCCCGAGGTACGCGAATGCGACGAGCGAGGAACGAGTGAGTCGCCTGAGCGTGATGTAAGAGTCGATCGGTGCTGCAGCCACAGAACCGATCAGGGCGTCACCCGGCGAGGGGTGGCGCCGCAGAACGGAAACGGCCGCGACACCCGGCGAGGGGTGTCGCGGCCTTCTGCTGTGCGGATCAGCGGGCGCGGCGCTGCAGGCGTTCGACGTCGAGCAGGACGACGGCGCGGGCCTCGAGGCGCAGCCAGCCGCGCGAGGCGAAGTCGGCCAAGGCCTTGTTCACGGTCTCGCGGGAGGCCCCGACGAGCTGAGCCAGTTCTTCCTGGGTCAGGTCGTGGGCGACGTGCAGGCCTTCCTCGGAGTTCACGCCGAAGCGCTTGGACAGGTCCAACAGCGCCTTGGCGACGCGGCCCGGGACGTCGGAGAACACGAGGTCGCCGACGACCTCGTTGGTCCGGCGCAGGCGGCGGGAGAGCTGGCGCAGCAGCGACAGGGCGACCTCAGGCCGCCCGGTCAGCCACGGCTTGAGGTCCTGGTTGGACAGGGCGAACAGGCGGCTCTCGGTGACCGCCGTGGCGGTCGCGGTGCGCGGGCCCGGGTCGAAGAGGGACAGCTCACCGAACATCTCGCCGGGGCCGAGGATCGAGAGCAGATTCTCGCGGCCGTCGCTGGAGGTGCGCCCGAGCTTCATCTTGCCCTCGGCCACGACGTAGAGCCGGTCGCCGGTGTCGCCCTCCCGGAACAGGACCTGGGAGCGCCCGAGGCTGACCTCTGTCATCGAGCGGCGAAGCGCGACCGCGCCGTCCTCGTCGAGAGCGGCGAACAGGGGGGCCTTCTTGATGACGACGTCGTCCACGTCGCTCCTCCTCGTGCTCTGGTACCACCGCGAGAGACAGTCGATTCCGCCGATCAACTCTGACCGCGTCGGCCGCGTCTCGTGCAGGCAGTACGTGCGCCAGGGCCGGGCGGGCGGGTTTGCTCCCGGTAACACGGCGCCGCGCAACTGTAGCGACTGCGCAGTGCCGCGCGTCACACCTGGTGGTTAGTCCCTACCCGGGGGTGTTTTGATAGGCAGTTCGAAGCCCCCGGACAGCAAGGCTGTAGGGGTGCGGACGTACCCTGATCCGCGTGCCGAGCCCCCGTTCCTTCGCCGACGAGTCGGAGCTCGCACGCACTCGCCGGGCGCGGCGGATCAGCCGCGAACTGGCCCTCGCCTACCCCGACGCGCACTGCGAGCTGGACTTCACGACCCCGCTCGAGTTGCTGGTCGCGACGATCCTCTCGGCGCAGACCACCGACGTGCGGGTGAACATGGTGACCCCGGTGCTGTTCGCCAAGTACCGCACCGCCGCGGAGTACGCCGCGGCCGACCGGGCCGAGATGGAGACCATCGTCGCCTCCACGGGCTTCTTCCGGGCGAAGACGAACTCGGTGATGGGGATGGCGCAGGCGTTGTGCGAGCGCTACGGCGGGGAGGTCCCGGCCCGGCTGGAGGACCTCGTCACGCTGCCCGGCGTCGGGCGCAAGACGGCGAACGTCGTGCTCGGCAACGCCTTCGGGATCCCCGGCATCACCGTGGACACCCACTTCGGGCGGCTGTCCCGCAGGTTCGGCTGGACCACGGAGGAGGACCCGGTCAAGGTCGAGCACGCGGTAGGGGCATTCATCCCACGCAAGGAGTGGACCGACCTCTCGCAGCGGATGATCTGGCACGGACGGCGGCGGTGCTTCGCCCGCAAGCCGGCCTGCGGGGCCTGCTCGCTCGCGTCGCTGTGCCCGGCCTACGGCGAGGGCGAGACCGATCCGGAGAAGGCAGCGAAGCTCGTCAAGTCCGACAGCGCCTTCAGCACCGCCCCGGCAGCGGCGGGATGAGGACCCGAACCTGGGGACCGGTGGCGCTGCTGCTGGTCCTGCTCAGTGCCTGCGGCTCCACCTCCGCCGCGGAGTCCACCGCGGCGGCCGAACCGACCCCGAGCGGCACCGCGACGTCGCCCGTGACCCTGCATTCCCGCCCGGACGCTCCGGCCGCGGCCTGCACGGGTTTGGAAACCCCGGTGACCACGGGCTCGACCAAGGCCGCCACGAGCAAGCGGTCAATGCCGGACAAAGTGCTGCGCTGTCTCGACGACGGACCGGGACTCAGCTTGGCCAAGCTTCGCGGGCCGGCGCTGGTGAACGTCTGGGCCAGTTGGTGCGGTCCCTGCTCCGAGGAGATGCCGCACCTGGTGGCCGTCGAGTCCCAGATGCGCGACCAGGTCCGCTTCGTCGGCCTCAACCTCTCCGACGATCCGGCCGATGCTCGTACCTGGAACAAGTTCCACGACGTCACCTGGCCGTCTCTGCGCGACGAGAGCGGCAAGATTCGTGGGCCGCTGCGATTCCCCGGCCCACCGGTCACGTTCTTCGTGCGGTCCGACGGCGGGATCGCAGGGGTCCACTACGGTGCCTTCACCAGCAGTGAGCAGGTGCGCGAGGCCTTGTCGGAGTACCTCGGCGTCGAGAGCGGCACGTCGGAGGCCCCCGCGTGAGTGAAGTGGCGTCGGTGGGGGGCCCACCGGTTGATCTGCCTGACTGGACGTCACCCTTGGTGCGCGTGCTCGAGACCGTGCGGCCGGAGGACGTCGAGATGATCCGGCGGCCGGAGGACGGTGGCCGACTCTCCGCGGTGCTGCTGCTGTTCTGGCTCGAGGCCGAACGTGGCATCCAGGTGCTGATGATCGAGCGCTCCGACCGGTTGCGCAGCCACGCCGGGCAACCGGCGTTCCCCGGTGGTGCGATCGACCCCGACGACGCCGGTCCTGTGGGGGCGGCACTGCGCGAGACGGTCGAGGAGACCGGCCTGGACCCGTCCGGCGTCGAGATCTTCGGGGCGCTGCCGGATCTGTTCATCCCCGTCTCGAACTACGTGGTGACCCCTGTCCTCGGGTGGTGGCGGGAGCGTTCCCCGGTCGCCCCGATGGACGCCGCCGAAGTGGCTGCGGTGCATGCGGTCTCGATCAGCGATCTGGTGGACCCGGACAACCGCATGCGGGTGCGCCACATCGCCAGCGGTCGGGTGATGCCTGGCTTCGCGGTGAACGGGATGCTGGTCTGGGGCTTCACCGCCTGGGTGCTCGACCTCGTGCTGCGGCTGGCAGGCTGGGAACAGCCCTGGGCGCGGGACCACGTCGTCGATCTACCCGACGAGGCGGTCGCATTGGCATCACGCACGGATCCCTCGGGTGGAGAGGCGAACTAGGCGTGGTCGACGTCCTGATCCTGTTGGCGGCGCTGTCCTTCGCCATCGCGGGGTACCGGCAGGGATTCCTCGTCGGTGTGTGCGCGTTCACCGGCTTCCTGGCCGGTGGTCTGGCGGGCATTCTCATCGCCCCGGACGTCGTGAAGATCATCCACGACCAACTCAGCCAGGCGATCTTCGCCGTCGCGTTGGTGCTGACCTTGGCCACCGTCGGGCAACTGTTCGGATCGGTGGTCGGCACCGCGGTGCGCTCGCAGCTCAGGTGGCGGCCCGGGCACACGATCGACGCGGGCACCGGCGCGATCTTCGGCGTGATCTCGCTGCTGGTCATCGCATGGTTCGTCGGCAACTCCCTGGCCCGGGCGCCGATCCCGAACATCACCGCGAAGGTGAAGAACTCCGAGATCCTGCAGGCCGTCGACAAGGCGATGCCGGACAGCGCTTCGCGCATCGACCGCGGGCTGTCCAGCCTGTTGAACAAGAACGGCCTGACCCAGGTCTTCGGGCCCTTCGACAACGAACGGATCGCGCCGGTGCCGCCGCCGGACAGCGGCCCGCTCGCCACCACGGCCATCAAGCGGGCCGCCGCCAGCATCGTGAAGGTCGAGGGCGCGGCGCTGTCCTGCCGCAAGGCGTTGGAGGGCAGCGGCTTCGTCTACGCCCCGCAGCACGTGATGACCAACGCGCACGTCGTCGCCGGGGTCAACGAGCCGACGGTGTCGGTGCGTGGGACAGAGCGGAAGCTGCCCGGCAAGGTCGTGCACTTCGACTACCGCCGCGACGTCGCAATCATCTACGTGCCCGAACTCGACGCCCCCTCGCTCGACTTCGACTACGAGGGCGAGCGGCGTGACCCCTCCGTCGTCGCCGGCTTCCCCCTCAACGGTCCGTACCAGCTGGAGAAGGCCCGCATCCGCGAGAAGATCAACGCCCGCGGCCCGGACATCTACAACACCGGCACCGTCGACCGCGAGGTCTTCTCGATCTTCGCCGAGATCGAGCCCGGCAACTCCGGTGGCCCGCTGCTGTCCCCGGACGGCGACGTCTTCGGGCTGATCTTCGCCAAGTCGGTGGAGAGCTCCGAGACCGGCTACGCCCTCACCGCCGAGGAAGTGCGCCCCGTCGCCAACATCGCCCGCACCGCCACCCAGCAGGTCTCCACCCGCGCCTGCGTCTGAGCCGACCGCGGCCGCGCCGCCGTCGGTGGTGCGGCTTCACTCGTCAGAGTGCCGCTCCACTCGCCGTAGGCGGCTGCGCTCAGCGCGTGGAGCGGCACGCCGGCGAGTGAAGCCGGCGCTCAGCGAGTGAAGCCGGAGATCTGATGTCCGGCGACATCGTGGACGGTCGACGGGCTCGCAGACCCGGAGCCGCCGTTGGTGGTGCGGCTTCACTCGTCAGGGTGCTGCTTCGCTCGCCGTAGGCGGCTGCGCTCAGCGCGTGGAGCGGCACGCCGGCGAGTGAAGCCGGCGTCCAGCGAGTGAAGCCGGCGCTCAGCGAGTGAAGCCGCCGGTGTGGTGTCCGGGGACATCGCGGACGCATCTGTCCGGAGACATCGGTGGTCGGTGGTCGGGCTCGCGGATCCGTGCCGCCGTCTGTGGTGCGGCTTCACTCGTCAGAGTGCTGCTTCGCTCGCCGCAGGAGGCCGCGCTCAGCGAGTCCAGCGGCACTCCAACGAGTGAAGCCGGCGCCCAGCGAGTGAAGCCGCCCTCAGCGGGTGCGCAGCCAGTCGGTGAGGATCTCGTTGACGGCGTCGGGTTGCTCCTCCTGCGGGAAGTGGCCGGCGTCGGGGACGAGCGTCCAGGTGTAGGGGCCCGCGACGTACTGACCGGAACCGGCGGCGCTGCTGGGCAGGATGGCGGGGTCGCGGGCGCCGTGCAATTGCAGCACCGGGCGCGCGATCGGGGTGCGCATGCGACGAGCGAAGCGCATGCCGTCGGGGCGGACGAGGGAGCGGATCGCCCAGCGGTGGTACTCCAGGGCGGAGTGGGCGACGGCCTCGATCTGCATGGCTCGGCGGTAGCGCGCGAGGGTCTCGGCGTCCGGCCAGCGCTCACTCGCCGACCAGTGCAGCAGCAGGCGCGCCACCTCGGCGGCGTCGTTCTCGGTGAGGGCGCGCTCGGGCACCCACGGGCGCTGGTAGCCGAGCACGTACTTCGAGGCGGCCAGCTGATGCGGATCGGCGGCGACGGCGACGCGCATCCGGCGCGGGTGCGCGGCCGAGAGCACCACCAGGGACGAGACGACCTTCGGTTCGAGGACCGCCGTGGTCCAGCCGAGCATCCCGCCCCAACCGTGGCCGATGACGACGGCCTCGGCGTAGCCCAGCGAGCGGATCATCCCGGCGACGTCACCGGCGAGGGTGAACGGGTCGTACCCGCGCGGGGTCTTGTCGCTGCCGCCGTAGCCACGCAGATCCATCGCCACGACGTGGTAGCCGTCGGCGGCCAGCGCGGGAATCTGGTGGCGCCAGGTCCACCAGAACGTCGGGAAGCCGTGCAGCAGCAGGGCCAACGGGCCGGAGCCTGCCTCGGCGATGTGGAAGCGCGCGCCGTTGGCGGCGACCTGACGGTGCGTCCACGGCCCTTCGGCCAGGACGACGTCACCGTCAGGGTTCATGAATCGGCATCGCGGCGACCGCGGCGCTCCTTGATCGTCTTCAGCGTCTCGACGGTTTCCTTGGTGGTGCGCAGGGTCGCCTCGGGCGGACCCATCTTCTTCACCGACTTCAGCCCGATCAGGCCCATGATCGCGGCCAGCAGCAGGTAGGCGCCGCCGATGATCAGGAACCCGGCCCAGGTCGGCAGCGCCTCGGCGACCGCGTAGGCGGCGGCGAAGGACAGCAGCAGGAACGCGAAGATGCCCATGAAGGCCGCCCCGCCGAACATCCCGCCGCCGATCGCGGCCTTCTTGGCCTCGGTCTTCAGCTCAGCCTTTGCCAGGTCGATCTCGGCGCGGACCAGGTCGGAGGCCGCCTTGGTGGCCGTGGCGACGAGTTCCCCCAGGGACGGCTCCGCCTCGGCCGGAGCGTCGTTTTTGCTCAGGGTCTGCGCCATCGGTCCTCCTGGGTCGTGCGTCAACTGACTCGGCGACAGTCTGCCTGTCCAGCCGCCGACGATTCACGCGGGGCGCGTCGACCCGCCGCGCCCCGCCCGGTGCGGAATCGATGGAGGGCGCGCCGAAGATGCGGGCTTGCAGGCCGACGCCCGATAACCTGGGGTCAGGTGTGCCGGGAAGTCTGGTCGGCGAGTTAATGTGTCGACCCCGCCGGAGGGCTTCGTGTGACCTCTTTACTCCCGCAGACCGTGCCGCTGCTGATTTTGTTCTGGTTGGCACTCTCCGGCCACTACACCGCCCTGCTTCTCGCCCTCGGTGCGCTCTCGATCGCTCTGGTCTGCTGGTTGACCGCCCGCGCGGGACTCGTCGACCTCTCGTTGCTCTCCGGTCGGTACCTATTTCGTCTGCCCGCGTACGTAGGGTGGCTCGCCGGACAGGTCCTGATCTCCGCGCTGACCGTGGCCCGATTGGCGTGGTCCGGACGGATCACGGTTCGACCGGTGGTCGAGTCGACACCGCTGCCGCCGATGTCGGCGCTCGGGCAGGTGATCTACGCGAACTCGATCACGCTCACTCCGGGCACTCTGGCGCTGGACGTGTACGACGACCGTATCGAGGTCCACAGCCTGCAAGCGGCCTCGATGCCGGCCCTGCGCGCCGGCGGCATGGCCGACCGGGTGCGGCGCCTGGGGGCTGCCCGGTGATCTTCGCCGTCATTGTCGCTCTGCTCGTCACGATGGTCCTCACCCTGGTGCGGGCGTTTCTCGGCCCTGGGCGGTACAACCGCATCCTTGCGATCAACATGTTCGGCACCAAGACGGTGTTGTTCATCGCGCTCGTGGGGTTCTTCTTCGACCGCCCGGAGTTCCTGGACATCGCGATCCTCTACGCGTTGGTCAACTTCGTCGCCCTGGTCGCGATCCTGCGGTTGACCCACCTCGATGAGCTGGACAGCGAACCGGAGGAGGTGCGCAGCGGATGATCGCTGTGTACGTTCTCAGCGGGGTGCTGCTGGCGGCGGGCGCCTTCTTCGTGGTCTCCGGGGCGGTCGGCCTGTTGCGTTTTCCGGATTTCTACACCCGCACCCACGCGGCGGGCATCACCGATTCGGCCGGCGCCGGCCTGATCCTGCTGGGCCTGCTGCCACACGTCACGGGCTGGGAGGTGGCTGTCCGTCTGGTGATCATCATGTTGTTCCTGGTTGTGACGGCGCCGACCGCGACGCACATCCTCGCGCACGCCGCCCGCCGCGATGGGATCCCCATCTGGCACGCCGGCGAACGGCGGGACGGATGACCGGGTTCGAACTCATCGCGCTGGTCCTGCTGACGATCCTCGGAGCGACGGCGCTGGTGATCGGGCGTATGCGCGCGCTCTATGACGCCACGATGCTGACCGCGTTGTTCAGCCTCGTCATGGCGAGCTTGTTCGTTCTGTTCGACGCCGTCGATGTCGCCTTCACCGAGGCGGCCGTAGGCGTAGGCATCAGCACGATCCTGATGCTCGGCGCGTTGGCGCTGACCGGATCCCGGGAGGCGGTGACCCCGGCTCTGCGGCGAGTGCCCGGGATTGCGGTGGTGCTGCTGGCCGGCGGAACGCTCGTGTGGGCCGCGCAGGATCTCCCGGACTTCGGCAGCCCCGTCAGCCCGGTGCAGACCCACCCGATCACTGAGGTCTACCTGCAGGACTCCCAGCGGGATATCGACATCCCCAACACCGTCACGGCCGTGCTCGCGAGCTACCGCGGACTGGACACCCTCGGAGAGCTGGTGGTCATCCTCACCGCGGGTGTGGCGGTGCTGGCGCTGCTCGGCCCGTTGACCCGCGACGAGACGGCCCAACCGCAGGCGATTCCCGATCTGGCGGACTACCGGGTGTTGCGCGTCGTCAGCAGCCTGCTGATCCCGTTCATCCTGCTCTTCGGGCTCTACGTGCTCTTCCACGGGGACTACGGCGCCGGAGGCGGCTTCCAGGCAGGGGTCATCTTCGCTTCGGCCTTCGTTCTCTACGGACTGGTCTTCGGCGTGGGCAAGGCCCAGCGGGTGCTCCCACGCAGCGTCCTTTGGGCGCTGATCCCTTCGGGCGTGCTGCTCTATGCCGGGGTGGGCGTCATCAGCATGCTGAACGGCGACGCGTTCCTGGACTACGACAGCCTCAACCCCGGCCACCCCGTGAGCGGCCAGCACCTGGGGATCCTGTTGGTCGAGTCGGCGATCGGCGTCACAGTCGCGGCGGTCATGATCTCGATCTTCTTCGGCGTCGCCAACCGGGTGGCCAGGCGATGAACGGATCGCCGCTGATCTACTGGCTGCTCTTCGCCCTGATGATGCTCGGGCTCTACGTGGTGATCACCCACGGCAACCTGCTCAAGAAGCTGATCGGCCTGGCCCTGTTCCAGGCCGGGGTGTTCCTGTTCTTCATCAGCCTCGGCAAGGTCGACGGCGGCAGCGCCCCGATCGTGTCCCCCGATGTGCAGACCTACTCCCACCCGCTGCCTCAGGTCCTGATCCTGACCGCCATCGTCGTCGGGGTCGCGACCCTGGCGGTGGGCATCGCCTTGAGCGTGCGGATCTTCGAGGCCTACGGCAGCATCGAGGAGGACGAGGTGACGACCCGCGACGGGTCCACCGAGGAGGCGGCCCCGCAAGGTGCCGCGCACGGCGAGGTCGGTCGTTGAGGGAGCAACTGCCGGTCCTGCAAGTACTGATTCCCGCTGCTCGGCGCGCCGCTGTGCGTCCTGCTGCGGTCGGCCGTCGTGTCCTGGGCCCTGTTCCTGCTGGCGTCGGCGGGATCGCTGACCTGCGCGGTGTTGCTGGCCGTACAGGTACGGGACACCGGGACCGTGCGCTACGAGATGGGCGGATGGCCGGCCCCGGCCGGCATCGAGTTCGTCATCGCCGAGTTCAACACCCCCCTGCTGCTGATCGTGTCGACGATCGCCACGGTCGGTGCCCTCTACTGCCGGCGCAGCGCCCCGACCGAGGTCGACCCGGCGCGGGTGCCGTTGTTCTACGCCTGCCTGTGCCTGACGCTGGCCGGCCTCCTCGGGGTGACCGTCACCGGGGACGCCTTCAACGCCTTCGTGTTCCTCGAGATCAGCTCGCTCTCCACCTACGCGCTGATCGCGATGGGTCGGCGGCGCCGGGCGCTGCTCGCGAGCTTCCGGTACCTGATCGTCGGCACCGTCGGGGCGACGTTCGTCCTCATCGGGATCGGGCTGGCCTACGCGATCACCGGCACGCTCAACATGGCCGACCTGGCCGACCGCCTTGCCGACCTCGACGGCAACCGGGCGCTCTACGCCGCGGTGGTCTTCGTCTTCGTGGGCCTGGCGATCAAGATGGCCGTCTTCCCGCTGCACGCCTGGCTGCCCGCCTCCTACGCCGAGGCACCCTCGGCCGTGGCGATGGTCCTGTCCGCCACGAGCACCAAGGTCGCGATCTACCTGTTCGCCCGGTTCGCCTTCACCGTCTTCGGCGCGACGCTGGTCTTCCGGACCATGTCGATGGAGCGGATCGGGCTGACCCTGGCGGTCCTGGCGATGCTCATCGGGTCCGTGACCGCCTGTTTCCAGAACGACCTGAAGTACGTGCTCGCTTGGTCCAGCGTCGCCCAGATCGGCTACATCGTGGCCGGGATCAGCCTGGCCACCGAGAACGGGGTGTCCGCCGGGTATCTGCACCTGATCAACCACGCCCTGATCAAGGCGGGGATGTTCGCCGCCGCCGGGTTGCTGCTGTTACGGCTGGGCTCGGTGCAGCTGTCGGCGCTGGCCGGGCTGGGCCGGCGCATGCCCTGGACCTTCGCTGCCCTCGTCCTCGGCGGTCTCGGCCTGATCGGCGTCCCGCCGACGGCCGGGTTCGTCAGCAAGTGGGCGCTGGCGCAGGCGCTGATCGAACAGGATCAGTGGGTGGTGCTGGCGGCGCTGATGATCAGCTCGCTCCTCGCGCTCATCTACGTGGGCCGCGTCATCGAGGCCGCCTGGTTCGGCGATCCCGATCCTGCCTCGACGGCGCCGCAGGGCTCGCCGGGGTCGCCGGGCCTGCAGGTGTCGACGCGAGCGCCGGCCACGATGGTGACGGCCCTGTGGCTGCTGATCGCGGCGTCGGTCTACCTCGGAATCGACCCGCGCCTGACCGGCGAGCTCGCCGATTCCGCGGCGGCGCTGCTGCTGCGCACAGGGGGTGGGTAGGTGAGCGCCGGGTGGGCGAGTCCCACCGAAGCCGTGGCGCTGCCCGTCGCCGCCGCCATCCCGGTGGTGTGCAGCGTGGCGGTGGTGCTGCTGCGCAAGCGCCCGGCCGCGCGCGACGCGGTCTCGGTGCTCAGCGGGCTCGTGCTTGCTGCCGTCGTGCTCACCCTGTGGCCGGTCGTCGACGACGGGCTGCGCTTCGAGCTGTGGTCCTGGCTGCCGGGGCTGTCGCTGGAGTTCGAGCTGGAACCGCTCGGGCTGCTCTTCGCCACCGTCTCCGCCGTGCTCTGGCCGGTCACGACGGTGTACGCGATCGGCTACCTACGGGCCGAAGGAGACCGCAACCAAAGTCGGTTCTTCGCGTTCTTCGCCCTCACGATCGGCGCCGCGATGTGGATCGCGCTGTCGGGCAACCTCCTCACCCTGTTCATCGGCTACGAGCTCATGACGTTGGCCACCTGGCCACTGGTCGCCCACAAGGGCGACGAGAAGGCCCGGCGCGGGGCACGCACCTACATCGCGGTCCTCATGGTGACCTCGATCGGTCTGCTGCTGCCCGCCATCGTGTGGACCGCGGTCCTGGCCGACAGCACGCAGTTCCGGGCAGGAGGCATGCTGCCTGCCGGAGTCGGGACCGGGACGCTGACGGTGCTGTTCGCGCTCTACGCGTTCGGTATCGGCAAGGCGGCGCTGATGCCGGGGCACCGCTGGCTGCCCGCGGCCATGGTGGCGCCGACCCCGGTCTCGGCGTTGCTGCACGCCGTCGCGGTCGTGAAGGCCGGGGTGTTCACGATCCTCAAGGTCGGCGTCTACGTGTTCGGGGTGGACACCCTCGACGCCTCCGAGGCGGCCCGGCCGGTCATGTGGGTGGCGGCCTTCACCCTGATCGCGGCAGCGGTGGTCGCGATCAGAACCGACAACCTGAAACGTCGGCTGGCCTACTCCACGATCAGCCAACTGGCCTACATCGTGCTGGCCGTCACCATCGCGAACGACGTCGCGATCGCCGGCGGTGCGTTGCATCTGGTGACCCACGCGGTCGCCAAGATCACGCTGTTCATGTGTGCGGGGGCGATCTATGTGACTGCCAGGAAGTCCTACGTCTCCGAGCTCGACGGCCTGGGACGGGCGATGCCGTGGACGTTCGCGGCGTTCTTCGTCGCCGCGGTCTCCATCGTCGGGCTGCCGCCCGCCGGTGGAACCTGGAGCAAGTGGTGGTTGCTGCTCGGTGCCGCGCAGGCCGATCAGGTCGCGGCGCTGATGGTGTTGCTGGCCGGCTCGCTGCTGGCGATGGCTTACCTCCTGCCGATCCCGGCGCGGGCCTTCTTCCGCCCGCCGGCGCACCCGCCGACCCACGGCGAGGCCCGCCTGTCCCTCGTCGGACCGCTCACCGTGACCGCGCTCGCCTGCCTGGCGCTGTTCGTCGGCGCGGACGCGGTGGTCGAACCGCTGCGCGAGATCCTGGACCTGCCATGAGTGCTGAGAACCGGCGGTGGTTGGACGACCCGCGCAATGTGACCCGCGTGGTCCAGGGCCTGGTCGTGCTGAGCGTCCTGCTCTTCCTGGCCGACCTGCTCTACAAGAAGAAGGCGCACTTCGGGGTCGAGGAGATCTTCGGCTTCTACGCGATCTACGGCTTCATCGGCAGCGTGGCGCTGGTGCTCACGGCCAAGGCGATGCGCCCCCTGCTGCGCCGCGACGAGGACTACTACGAGTCCGACCACGCCGGTCCCGCGCAAGCCCCGCAGGCCGAGGAAACGGAGACGCGGGCCGATGACGAGTAACCCCGCGCTGCTTCTCGTGCTCGCCGCGGTGGGTCTGCCGCTGCTGCAGGGCAGGCTCCGCGCGGCCCTGATGGTGCTCGCGCCGATCGCCGGTCTGATCCTGCTCTGGTCGCTGCCGGAGGGCTCGCAGGGCAGCACCGATTTCCTCGGGCTGGTACTCGAGCCGGTCCGCGTCGACGGGTTGTCCCGGGTCTTCGCGACCGGTTTCCTGGTGGCGGCCCTGTTGACGATGGTCTATGCGATCCACCTGACCGACGTGCTGCAGCAGGCGGTGATCCTGCTCTACGCGGCCTCCGCCGTCGGCGGTGCACTTGCCGGTGACCTGATCACATTGTTCGTCTGTTGGGAGGTCGCAGGGCTGGCCTCGGCGTTTCTGATCTGGGCCGGTCGCACTGAACGCAGCCACCGGGCCGCGATGCGCTACCTCGTCGCGCAGGTGACCTCCGGGCTCCTCATGCTCGCCGGGATCGTGTGGCGGGTCGCGGACGGGGAGGGCACCGAGTTCGGGTTCCTCGGGATGGACGGGGTCGGCGGGAAGCTGATCCTCGTCGCGATCGGCATCAAGTGCGCCTTCCCGGTGCTGCACGCCTGGCTCATCGACACCTATCCCGAGGCCACGATCGTCGGCGTCGTGGCGCTGTCCGCGTTCACCACCAAGTTCGCCGTCTACACCCTCGCCCGTGGGTACCCGGGCACGGACTTCCTGATCTGGGTCGGCGTGGCCATGGCCGTCTTCCCGATCTTCTACGCGGTGATCGAGAACGACCTGCGCCGTGTGCTCGCCTACAGCATGATCAACCAGCTCGGCTTCATGGTCGTCGGCGTCGGGATCGGCGGTCCGCTCGGCATCAACGGCGCGTCCGCGCACGCCGTGGCCGACATGGTGTTCAAGGGTCTGCTGTTCATGAGCATGGGTGCGGTGCTGATGCGCACCGGCACAGTGAAGGGTTCCGAGCTCGGCGGGTTGTACAAGTCGATGCCACAGACCACCGCGCTGTGCATCGTCGGCGCGGCCTCGATCTCGGCATTCCCCCTGTTCTCCGGGTTCGTCACGAAGTCGTTGATCCTGGAGGCGGTCGCGCAGGAGCACCGGACTGTCGTCTGGTTGTTGCTGCTGTTCGCCTCGGCGGGTGTGTTCCACCACGCCGGGATCAAGATCCCCTATTTCGCCTTCTTCGCCCACGACCGCGGGTTCCGGGTCAGCGAACCGCCGCTGAACATGCGAATCGCGATGGCTATGGCCGCCGTGATCTGTATCGGTATCGGTGTCGCGCCGAACGCCTTCTACGAACTCCTGCCCAACGAGATGGACTATTCGGCCTACACCACGCCGCACGTGGTCAACCAACTGCAGCTGCTGCTGTTCGCCTCGTTGGCCTTCACGCTGCTGATCCGGACCGGCCTCTATCCGCCCGAGGTTCGCTCGGTGAACCTGGATCTCGACGTGGTCTACCGCAAGACCGTGCCTGCGATCTGGGCCGCGACGCTGCGCACAGGGGGCGCCCTGGCGCGGGCCGGCGCTCCGGTGCGGCGTCGCACAGAGCGACAGTGGGTCAGCGTCACCAGACCGCTGCGACCCGGCGGGCGAGCTGCTCTGCCCGCTTCGACGCACCTCATGGTCGGCTGGGCTGCCCTGCTGCTCGGTCTGATCCTGTTGGTGGCGTTGGTGTAGGGCAGTGGCCGGGTAGCGTCGCGGGATGACGATCAAGTCCGCTTTTCTGACCCCAGAGGTCGCCGCCTACCTCGGCGCGCAGGCCCCCGCCGTCGACCCGGTCCTGGTCGAGTTGGCCGAGTACAACCACGGTCTCGGCTCCGTCTCGAGCATGCAGATCGCCGCGGACCAGGGCGCGTTCCTGTCGCTCATCGCTCGGCTCGTCGCGCCGCGGTTCGCCGTCGAGGTGGGTTCGTTCACCGGCTACTCCGGGATCTGCCTGGCCCGGGGCCTGGCTCCGGGGGGCCGACTGCTGTGCTGTGACGTCAGCGAGGAATGGACCTCGGTGGCGCAGGAGTACTGGGAGCGCGCGGGCGTCCGCGACCGCATCGAACTGCGCCTGGCTCCGGCCCTGGAAACGCTGCAACTACTGCCCGAGGAATCGCAGATCGACCTGGCCTTCATCGACGCCGACAAGACCGGCTACCGCTCCTACTGGGACGAGATCGTCCCGCGGATGCGCCCGGGCGGGGTCGTACTCGTTGACAACGTGCTGTGGTCCGGCAAGGTCGCCGACGCCGCGGTGCAGGACGAGGACACCCAGGCCCTGCGCGCCTTCAACGACTACGTGCGCAGCGACGGCCGGGTCGAGGCGGTGCTCGTGCCGATCGCCGACGGGCTCACGCTGGCTCGCCGGCGCTGAGGCACCGTCAGCGCGACCGTTCCTCGGCCCGCACGGAGCGCCGCGCGAGCACCTCGCGCAGCACGCGGGTGTGTCGACGGCTGACCGGGAGCTCGATGCCGCCGGTCAACATGACCCCGGCCCGGCCGGCGGTCAGGCGCACTTCCTCGACGTAGGTGAGCGCCACCAGATAGCTGCGGTGGATGCGGATGAACCCGGCGTCGGCCCAGCGCTCGGCCAGGGTTGCCATCGGGATGCGCACCAGGTGCGCGCCCGAAGCCGTGTGCAGGCGCGCGTAGTCGCCGTGCGCCTGGACGTAGCGAACGTCCGACCGGTCGACGAACCGGGTGACCCCGGCCAGTTCGATCGCGATCGGCTCGGACTCGGGCTCGGCCGGTGCGCCCGACCCGCGCCCGGCGCCCACCGGCAGCGGCGCGGGCGCCTGGTTCTGCACGATCCGACGGACCGCCTCGGCCAGACGCTCGGGCCGGATCGGCTTGAGCACGTAGTCCACGGCGTCCAGGTCGAACGCGGCGACGGCGTGCTCGTCGTAGGCCGTGACGAACACCAGGGCGGGCGGATCCGGTCGCGCCGACAGTGCCCGGGCCAACTCCACCCCGGAGCGTCCTGGCATGCGGATGTCGAGGAACACCGCGTCGGGGTCAGACTCCGCGATCACCCGCCGCGCCTCGGCGCTGCTGCCGGCCGTGAGCACCTTGTCCACCCGCGGGTCGTGCCGCAGGAGGTAGCTGAGCTCGGACAGTGCGGGCGGCTCGTCGTCGACGGCAAGCACGGTCAGCCCGGGGGTCGGGCCTTCGAGGAACTCGTTGCTCATGAGTGCACCGCCGAGTGATCCAGTCGCGCCGACGAGCCGGTCCAGGTATCCCCCAGGAAATCGAGGTACGAAGCGGACGGTAGTCGTTGTCGGGCGCTGTGTCCCGTCCGGGTACCGCGATCCAGCGCGCGCACGCCCGGAATTTTGCTCATATCTGTCCTGCTCGGGGACCGCCCACAGGCCCTACGCCTACGCTGCGGCGAGTGAGTACCCCCGGGCCAGACCACTTCGCCGCCGTCGGCGCGCTGCCCGGCGTCGCGCCCGCGGTGGCACAGGTGTCCGCCGCGCTGGACCGCCTCGCCGGGCGCCGGGCGCTGCGCCTGGACCCCGGTCAGGTGCGCACCGAACTGAGTCTGCGAGCCGCCCGCGCCGGTGCGGCACTGGCCGGGCACGACGTCGACATCGCCGCCCTGCGGGACGGCCGTATCGACGGACCGGCCGCGGACGTCGTACGTGGCGCGCTGCGGATCTTCGCGGACCTGGCCGGGCTCTCGCCGGTCTGGGAACCGGCCCCCCGCCAGGCACTGGCCCGCCTGCACGCGCTCGCGGCGCCCGAGGACGCGGACACCGCGGATCTCGGCCGGCCCGCATCGGCCGACGCCGCGGACCGCCTCGACCTGCTCGCCGCCGCGTTGACCGGGACAACGACGGCCTCGGCGGTCGTGGTCGCTGCGATCGTGCACGCCGAGGTGCTGCACTCCGGTGCCTTCGCCGAGTCAGGTGGGCTGGTCGCCCGGGCCGCCGCGCGCCTGGTGCTCATCGGCCGCGGGGCCGACCCGCACGGCATCATCGCGCCGGAGATCGGCCACGCCGCGCTGGGGCTGACGGAGTATCAGAAAGCTCTGGAACAGTACGGATCCGGCAGCGCGGCCGGCGTCGCAGCCTGGGTGGTGCACTGCGCGAGCGCCGTCGAAGTAGCCGTCACGGAAGCCTCACAGGTGGCACTGGTGGTCCGGCCCGGCGTGCGGGCCTCGGCGTACGGACGCCCCGCAGACAACTGACGTACAGTCAGGTTTCTTGCATACACTGGAAATGATCCAGAAAACTGCGAACGGCGTCCCTCTGAGGAGGGACGCCGCGCGCGATGCGTCCTTAGGGCTACCAAGCGTGCACATCATTCGCCGGACCAGGACCAGCCTGTCTCGACGGCCCGTACATGGGCAGGTAGCCGCGTGGGTACCCGATCGGACACTGACGGTGTGGGGTGGTCCGGACTCCGTCGCGATCAGCGTTCGGAACGCTCCAACCACTCTCAGGTGTACTCCCGTGGCCTGCGTCGCGAAAGGCTACTCCGCGGTTCTTTACCAAGTGGCCCGGCGAGTCGGCGAAGGTCGGTACGCATTGGTCCGCAAGTGCCTGGAGTGCACCGGGGGACGGTCGCAGCCCGGTGCGATCAGGCCGAGGACCGGCGCGAGGAGAACCAATAGACCGACGCCGCCGTGACCACGGCCGCAGCCACAGCCGTCGCCGCCAGCACCGGCGTGCTCGGACGCGAGATCGACGGCATCCCGCGCCGGATCGACACCGGCTTGTTGAACGACAGCACCGGCCACCCCTGCGCCAAGGCCTCCTTGCGCAACGTCCGATCCGGATTCACCACGAAGGCGTGCCCGACCGCCGAGAGCATCGGGATGTCCGTACTCGAATCGCTGTACGCATACGACCTCGCGAGATCGATGCCGTCAGCCTCGGCGAGCTCCGCAATCGCGGTCGCCTTGCTCTCCCCGTAGGCGTAGAACTCGATCTCGCCGGTGTAGCGACCCTCGTCATCGACACCCATCCGCGTCGCGATGACCCGATCCGCGCCGAGCATCTCCCCGATCGGCTCGACCACCTCCGAACCCGACGTACTCACGATGATCACGTCCCGGCCCGCGAGGCGATGCTCCTCGATGAGCTGCGCCGCCTCCTCGTAGATGAACGGATCGATCAGGTCGTGCAACGTCTCGGCGATGATCTCCCGCACCGTCGCCACATCCCACCCGGCGCACAACTCCGACAGGTACTTGCGCATCCGCTCGATCTGATCCGCATCTGCCCCGCCCGTCAGATACACGAACTGCGCGTACGCGCTGCGCAACACAGCCCGACGGTTGATCAACCCGCCCCGGTAGAACGGCTTGGAGAACGCCAACGCGCTCGACTTCGCGATGACCGTCTTGTCGAGATCGAAGAACGCCGCCGCGCGCACCGCGCCGGCAGCCCGCGGCCCACGCGGCGGCAAGGCGGCAGGGACAGGCGCACTGGACACGCGTCCAAGCCTACGGGCCGGCGAAGTTTTTACGGACTTCCATAGCCCCCCTGTTTACTCACGGGGGGCATCGGGTACACCATGGGTGGTGCCGGTCGATATGACCGTGCCTATCCCGGTTCGGCTCCTCCCCCCCGAGTCGATCCGTGGTGACGGCCCCCGCTCTCCCCCCCGGCGGGGGCCGTCCTCGGTCCTGGGCCAGGTGTGCTCGCGGAAAGCGCGAGCCGCCTGGCCCTTCGGGGTTTTTGCGCGCTCCGCGCGCCGGCGGGGGCTTCGCCACCCGCACCCCCCTTGCCCAGCTCGATTCGCTCGCGGGCAGCCCGTGCGGACGGAGCCCTGAGCGGACGGAGCCCGTGCGGACGGAGCCGAGCGGGAGCTTCGTACGCCGAGCCCGCTTCGCTCGCCATCGCTCGCCGTGAGCGCAGGGCAGTCCTGATTTTCCCCGAGAGTGCAATTTTCGTACGCGCCAACCCGGTCGAACCGGGACATTCCGGGCGGGTTTTCGCCCCGAGAGTGCAATTTTCGTACGGGTTTCCCGTCGAGGCGTGGGCCCTGAGGACGGGAGCGGGCTCGGGCGAAGATTTTGCCTGGTGGGGCCTGGCGTGGCGGTCGGTGATCGACTTGTCCACAGGGGGCGAGGGTGCCAGTTGTCCACAGATTCGAGATTGGGCATGGACCGGCGCGAGGTGCTTGGCGAGGTTCTCGGGGTCGTTTCCGACTTCCTTGGAGGGTCTCGTGTCCGTGTCGAATCGTCCCCTGGTCATCACCGGGGACCCGTTGTTGCTTGACGACCTGCTGCGGCTGGCCGCAGTCGTCGGGGTCGAGGTGGAGGTGCGGCCCGAAGTGGGGGCCGACAGGGAGGGATGGGCCGCGGCGCCGCTTATCCTCGTCGGGGTCGACGTGGCGGCGGACGTGGCGGCACGGGGGACGCTGCGGCGCCCAGGGATCGTGCTCGTGGGGCATGACGCGCAGGATTCGCGCCTGTGGCACCAGGCCGTGTCAATGGGGGCGGAGCACGTCGTCGTCCTGCCCGAGGCGGAGGGCTGGATCCTCGACCGGCTGCTGGCGCTGGACGAGCCGTTGGCGCCGGTGGTCGGTGTCGTCGGGGGCCGTGGGGGCGCGGGAGCCAGCACCCTGGCCGCGACCCTCGGAGTGGTCGCGGCGCAGTCCGGGCGGCGCTGCGCGCTGCTCGACGCGGACCCGTTGGGCGGCGGACTCGATCTGCTGCTGGGCGTCGAGGACTTCGGTGGACCCCGCTGGACGGACGTGGCGGCGGAGCACTGGATGCTGCAGACCCGCAGCCTGTTCCGCGACCTCCCGCGCGTCTCGACCCACGGGGCGGGGGAACTGCGGGTCCTGGCGGTCGGGCGGGGCGAGAGCCCGGAGATCCCGGCCGCGGTGATGCGGGCGGCGCTGGACGCGACGCGGCGCAGCGCGGATCTGGTGATCGTGGATCTCCCGCGGCAGCCGGACGCCGCGGCACGGATAGCCCTCGAGGCGGCCGGACCGGTCCTGCTCGTGGTGCCCGCGGAACTGCGGGCGACGGTGGCCGCGGGCCGGGTCGTAACAGCGCTCGGGAATGGCGTCGACCTGCGGGCCGTCGTCCGGGACCCCGCACCGTCGGGACTCACGGCGGTCATGATCGCCGCCTCGCTCGGACTACCGCTGGAGGGGCGGATCCGGGTCGATCGGCGCCTCGCCGCGGAGGCCGAACGTGGCACTCCGCCCGGAACCCGGACAGGGAGCTCCGGGGCGCAGTTCTGCGCCGACTGGTTGCACCGCCTCGACGCCCCGCACCTCGGAGCGGCCTGACCTACTCCGGGGCGTCGGCCAGCACGGTGTCGAGCATGACCAACGCCCCGGCCTTGTCCAGCGGCCGGTTGCCGTTGCCGCACTTGGGGGACTGCACGCACGCCGGGCAACCCTCGGGGCAGCGGCAACCGGCGATGACGTCGCGGGTGGCGCGCAGCCACGCCGGGGCGGTGGCGTAACCACGCTCCGCGAAGCCGGCGCCACCCGGGTGGCCGTCGTGCACAAAGACCGTGAGGGCGTCGGTGTCGGGGTGATGGGGAGTGGAGACCCCGCCGATGTCCCAACGGTCGCACGTCGCGAACAG
Organism: uncultured Actinomycetota bacterium; assembly: GCA_963703165.1. Classification (GTDB taxonomy): domain Bacteria; phylum Actinomycetota; class Actinomycetes; order Sporichthyales; family Sporichthyaceae; genus JBQTKD01. The sequence continues at coordinate 2,253,042 of OY969798.1, read as the reverse complement.
CGGCAGCATGCCGATCGAGGCATGCTCCGCGGCGTGCGCAGCCCCGGCCAGGTCCCCACCCACCAGACCGGTGCGGACCAGGGTCTCCTCGTCGGGGGTCCACCACACGGCCTTGGTGGACAGCCGACGCTCAGGGAGGTCCAGGGGAACCTCGGCGAGGATCTTGTTCGTCGTCAGATCCCGGCGCACGTAGGAGACCACCTGCGAGCTGACCTCGACCCCGCCGAAGTGCAGTCGCGTCCCGCCCCAATCGGTGAACTGCTCGACGCCGAGCACGGCGATGTCGGTGACCGAGCGAGCGATCGTCGTCCAGTCCGGGTCGTCGCGACGCAACAACGCCACGGAGTCGTCGAGATCGAGCACCTCGACGACCCACGTCTTCCCGTGGTGCAGGTACACCGCGCCGGGGTGCATCTGTGTGTGCGCGGAGCCGGCGTCGACGGTGCCCAGGACCCGGCCGGTGCCCTGCTCGATCAGACGGATCGGGGCGGCCCCGCTGCCCCGGATGTCACCGGGCAGGGCCGACGGGTCGCGTCGCGTCCAGTACCACCCGGTCCCGCGGTGGCGCAGCAGTCCGTCCTCGGCGAGACCCAGCGCGACCTGCTGGGCGCGAGGGCCGAACAGGGCGAGATCGGCGTCGGTGAGCGGGGACTCGGCGGCCGCGGCGCAGAGGTGCGGCGCCAGCACGTAGGGGTTGTCCGGATCCAGGACGGTGGCCTCGACAGGGGAGTCGAACAGCGCCTCCGGATGGTGCACGAGGTAGGTGTCCAGCGGGTCGTCCCGGGCGATCAGCACCGCCAGCGACGACGTCCCGCAGCGTCCCGCGCGCCCTGCCTGTTGCCACACCGACGCGCGGGTCCCCGGGTACCCGGCCAGCACCACGGCATCCATCCCGGACACGTCGATGCCGAGTTCCAGAGCGTTGGTCGTGGCCAGGCCCCGCAGCTCCCCGCTGCGCAGCGCGCACTCGAGCTCGCGGCGCTCCTCCGGCAGATATCCACCGCGGTAGGCGGCGACCTGGGTGCGCAACGCCGGGTCGACCTCGGCGAGGTGATCGCGGGCCAGCAGCGCGACCGTCTCCGCGCCGCGTCGGGACCGCACGAACGTGAGCACCTGCGCCCCACCGATGACCAGGTCCGTCATCAGCGACCCCGCCTCCACCAGCGCGCTGCGCCGAACCGGTGCACCGTGCTCGCCCCCCTCGCCGGCATGACCTGCGCCCGCCTGCGGCGGGTCCCACAGCACGAACGTCGACGCTCCGCAGGGGGCGGTGTCCTCGGTGACGGCCTGCACCGGGGACCCGATGAGCCGTTCCGCGCCCGCCGCCGCATCCGCGACCGTGGCCGAAGCCAGCGCGAACACAGGGTCGGCGCCGTGCAGCCGGGCCAGGCGCCGCAACCGACGCAGCACCGCGGCGACGTGCGAGCCGAACACCCCGCGATAGGTGTGGCACTCGTCGATCACCACGAACTGCAGGCCGGACAGGAACCGGGTCCAGCGGCGGTGGTCGGGCAGCAGGGTGCGGTTGAGCATGTCCGGGTTGGTCAGCAGGTAGTTCGCGTGGGCCCGGATCCAATCCCGCTCGGCGTACGGGGTGTCGCCGTCCATGCACGCCGGCCGCAAGCCCACGGGGCCCAGACCCAAGGCGGTCAGGCCCGCCAACTGATCGGCCGCCAACGCCTTGGTCGGCGCGAGATAGAGCGTGGTCGGTAGGGGGGCCCGAGGTCGCGGCGCCCCGGCGAGCACGTCGGTCAGCGCGGCCATCAGGTACCCGAGCGTCTTGCCGGAGGCCGTACCGGTGCTCAGGACCACGGACTCACCCGCCCGCAGCGTCTGCGCGGCCTGGGCCTGATGCGCCCACGGACCGGAGATCCCGCACGCGGCCCACCGGTCCAGGAGAACGTCGGGCACCCACTCCGGCCAGTCGACCCGCATACCGGCCCGCGCCGGGCGGTGCCTGACGTGGGTGACGCGGGCGGACCAGCGACCCTCGAGCACCTCCGCGATCAGTCGCTCCACGCATGGCTGCGCGACGGGAACGACATCGGGTGCTGCGGTCACGAGCGGCAGTCTGACAAAGCCCCCCGACTGTTTGCTGCCTCACGGTCGTGACGGCAGGGCATGTCGCGGGTGACTGCGGTGATTGAATTCCCTGCAGGCGGGAAGCCCCCCTCGGGGGCTACGGGCATCCTCGGGTTGCCGCGCCCGGACTGAACTCGCTTGGAGGATCTCGTGGATCTGTCGCTCACTACTCGGACCGAGGGTGACCGCACGGTCGTCACGGTGGGCGGCGAGATCGACGTCTACACCGCGCCCAAGCTGCGGGAGCAACTCGTCGATCTGGTCAACGCCGGTCAGTACCACCTCGTCGTCGACATGGAGCAGGTCGAGTTCCTCGACTCCACCGGGCTCGGTGTGCTGGTCGGCGGGCTCAAGCGGGTCCGTGCCCACGACGGTTCGTTGCGCCTGGTCTGCACCCAGGAGCGCATCGTCAAGATCTTCCGGATCACCGGGCTGACCAAGGTCTTCCCGATCCACGACTCGGTCGCCGCCGCCGTTTCCGCGACAGACTGACCGGTCAGGAACTCGAGACCTCCCCGTGCCCACCGTCGAACTGCGTTTCAGCGTCCAGGCCGCACACGTGCGCACCGCCCGTCTGGTCGCGGCCACCGTCGCGCGGCGGGCCGGGGTCCATGAGGACCTGCTCGACGAGATCCGGCTCGCGGTGGGCGAGGCCTGTTCCCGGGCCGTCGGGTTGCACCGCACGGCAGGTCTGACCGAGCCGGTCGCGATCAACCTGCACATCGAGACCGACCGCTTCGCCGTCGAGGTCGTCGACTCCGTCCCCCCACAGTTGCATGACTCCCTGTCCGACGGCGCCCAGCCCGCCAGTAGTTCCGCGATGATGGGCGACGACAGCCTGGGACTCGCTCTGATCAGCGGTCTGGTCGACGACCTGGTCATCGATCCAGGGACCGACGGGGTCCGGGTCACGATGTCCTGGCCGGCGCTGACCCTGTAGCAATCGCCACGCAACCCCCGTTCCGGGGCCCGATTCGTGGCGTGTCGTCGCCTGCGTAGACTCCGCGGCGCACCCGTGTGGCAGCCTCGCCGCAGTGATCCGTGCCGAACCTTCGGCCGGCGCGCCGCCGCGCCTGTCCGTGGGCCGCGCGCCAATGTGTGTCTGATGACCCCTCGCGGGTCATACAGCGACGTACCTAGGAGGACGTGATGTCCGGGATCAACCTCGCTGCCGGCAGCGGGACGGTCTCCCTGTCCGGCGGGAACCTCACGATCGTCGTAGCGGTTGCCGGGGTCGCGCTGTTCGCGCTCGCCGTGGCCGGCTACCTCGTCAAGGAGGTTCTCGCCGCCGACGAGGGCACCGACAAGATGAAAGAGATCGCCGGCGCGATCCAGGAAGGCGCTTCTGCCTACCTGGTGCGTCAGTTCAAGACGCTGAGCGTCTTCGCGGTCCTCGCCTTCTTCGTGCTGTTCGCGCTACCCGCGGACTCAACCAACGAACGCATCGGGCGCTCGATCTTCTTCGCCGTCGGTGCGCTGTTCTCCGCGATCACCGGATACGTCGGCATGTGGCTGGCGGTGCGCGCCAACGTGCGCGTCGCCGCCGCTGCCCGGTCAGGCCTTGGGGGTGAACTGCCCGCCACCCGCATCGCGTTCCGTACCGGTGGTGTCGCAGGCATGTTCACCGTCGGTCTGGGTCTGCTCGGCGCTGCCGCCGTCGTCCTGATCTACGAGGAGGAAGCCCCCAAGGTCCTCGAAGGCTTCGGCTTCGGTGCCGCCCTGCTCGCCATGTTCATGCGTGTCGGCGGTGGCATCTTCACCAAGGCCGCCGACGTCGGCGCGGACCTGGTCGGCAAGGTCGAGAAGGGCATCCCCGAGGACGACCCCCGCAACGCCGCCACCATCGCCGACAACGTCGGTGACAACGTCGGTGACTGCGCCGGTATGGCCGCGGACCTGTTCGAGTCCTACGCCGTCACCCTCGTCGCCGCCCTGATCCTGGGTGTGGCCGCGTTCGGTGACGACGGTCTGGTCTTCCCGCTCGTCGTCCCGATGATCGGTGTGCTCACCGCGATCATCGGCATCTTCGCGGTGTCCCCGCGTCCGAACGACCGCTCCGGCATGACCGCGATCAACCGCGGCTTCTTCATCTCCGCCGTCATCTCCGCGATCCTGTGCGCCGGGGCCGCGTTCGCGTTCCTCCCGGACACCTACGAGGAGCTCGAGAACGTCTCCCCGACGGCCGGCATGGTGCTCAACGGTCGCTTCACCGTCGACGGCGACCCCCGTCTGTTCGCGCTCGTCGCAGTGCTCATCGGCATCGTGCTCGCCGCCGCCATCCAGCAGCTCACCGGTTACTTCACCGAGACCAGCCGCCGTCCGGTCCGGGACATCGGTCGTACCTCGCTCACCGGTCCGGCGACGGTCATCCTCGCCGGCATCTCGGTCGGTCTGGAGTCCGCGGTCTACTCCGCGGTGCTCATCGGTCTCTCGGTCTACGCGGCCTACCTGCTCGGCTCGGGCGTCCTGATCCTGGCCCTGTTCGCGGTCGCCCTGGCCGGTACCGGTCTGCTCACCACGGTCGGCGTCATCGTCGCCATGGACACCTTCGGTCCCGTCTCGGACAACGCCCAGGGCGTTGCCGAGATGTCCGGCGACGTCCACGGCGACGGCTCCCTCGTTCTCACCAAGCTCGACGCGGTCGGCAACACGACCAAGGCCATCACCAAGGGCATCGCGATCGCCACAGCCGTACTCGCGGCGACAGCGCTGTTCGGCGCCTACCAGGACGAGGTCCGCAACGCCCTGGACGAGACGGGCGTCAACCTGGCCGACACCGGGTTGCGGACCCAGCAGGCACTCGGGGTCTTCGACGTCGTCAACCCCAACATCCTCGTGGGCATGATCCTCGGTGCCTCGGTGGTGTTCCTCTTCTCCGGCCTCGCGATCAACGCCGTCGCCCGTGCGGCCGGCGCGATCGTGTTCGAGGTGCGCCGCCAGTTCCGGGAGATCCCCGGGATCATGGAGGGCACCGCGAAGCCCGAGTACGCCAAGGTCGTGGACATCTGCACCAAGGACTCGCTGCGCGAACTCGCGACCCCGGGTCTGTTGGCGATCATGGCGCCGATTGCCGTCGGCTTCGGTCTGGGTACCGCCCCGCTGGCCGGCTTCCTCGCCGGTGCGATCGCCTCCGGTGTCCTCATGGCGGTGTTCCTGTCCAACTCCGGTGGGGCGTGGGACAACGCCAAGAAGCTCGTCGAGGACGGTGTCCACGGCGGCAAGGGCTCCCCGGCCCACGAGGCCACGATCATCGGTGACACCGTCGGTGACCCGTTCAAGGACACCGCCGGTCCGGCCATCAACCCGCTGATCAAGGTCATGAACCTGGTCGCGCTGCTCATCGCTCCGGCGGTGGTCAAGCTGACCGTCGGCGAGGATCAGAACACCGGGCTCCGGGCGACCGTGGCCATCGTGGCGACGGTGATCATCATCGGTGCCGTGATCAACTCCAAGCGCAAGGACATCGCGGTGGGTGACGCCCCGCAGGACACCGAGAGCAGCAAGGTTCTCTCGGGCTGACCTCACAGAACGTGGTCGTGCGCTCCATCAGGGGCGCACGGCCACGTTGCTTTTCGGGCCTCACCGTTCGTCGGGGTACTCTCCGGGCGAGTGGCGCCGCCCCGCCGGCGATTCCGGAGCCGGGCAGACACCGCGCCGCGCACAGTTGACGCTTGGAGTTCATGCGTGCCCCCCAAAGGTCGCAAGTCCGGTGATGGCACCGGCGGTCGTGCTCTGGTCATCGTCGAGTCCCCGACGAAGGCCAAGAAGATCCAGGGCTATTTGGGGCCTGATTACGTCGTCGAGTCCTCCTACGGCCACATCCGCGACCTGCCCAACGGCGCCGCGGAGGTCCCCGCCGAGTTCAAGGGCGAGTCCTGGGCGCGCCTCGGGGTCAACGTCGACAACGGCTTCGCTCCGCTCTACGTCGTCGCGCAGGAGAAGAAGGCCCAGGTCAAGCTCCTGAAGGACGCCCTGAAAGGGGTCGACCGCCTCTTCCTCGCGACGGACGAGGACCGCGAGGGCGAGGCCATCGCCTGGCACCTGCACGAACTGCTGCAGCCCCGCGTCCCCGTGCACCGCATGGTGTTCCACGAGATCACCGAGCGGGCCATCCACGAAGCCGTCGCCTCGCCCCGTGAGCTGGACCAGGGCCTCGTCGACGCGCAGGAGACCCGGCGCATCCTGGACCGCCTCTACGGCTACGAGGTCTCCCCGGTCCTGTGGAAGAAGATCATGCCCAGGCTCTCGGCCGGACGTGTGCAGTCCGTGGCCACCCGCCTGGTCGTGGAGAAGGAACGCGAGCGCATGGCGTTCCGCGGCGCCTCGTACTGGGATCTGCAGGCCGTCTTCGACACCGGCCGCACCGCCACCGGCGACGAGCCGACGACGCTGTCCGCGCGCCTGGTGGGGCTGGACGGGAAGCGCGTCGCCACCGGCCGGGACTTCAGCTCCATCGGCGTGCTGAAGACGCCCGAGGAGATCGTGCACCTCGACGAGGCCGCCGCGGGCGCACTGGCCGGCCGGCTCGGGAACGTGCCGTACACCGTGCGTCGTGTCGAGCGGAAGCCGTACACGCGCAAGCCGTACGCGCCGTTCCGCACCACCACGCTGCAGCAGGAGGCCTCCCGCAAGCTCGGGTTCGGCGCCAAGCGGACCATGCAGGTGGCGCAGAAGCTGTACGAGAACGGCCACATCACCTACATGCGTACCGACTCGATCTCGCTGTCGGAGACGGCCATCAACGCAGCCCGCACGCAGGCCGCGCAGCTCTACGGCGCCGACCACGTGCCCGACGCCCCGCGCGTCTACGCGTCGAAGCAGCGCACCGCGCAGGAGGCCCACGAGGCCATCCGCCCCGCAGGCGACTCGTTCATGACCCCGGCCCAGACCGGACTGTCCGGCGACGAGTTCCGGCTCTACGAGCTGGTCTGGATGCGTACCGTCGCCTCGCAGATGAAGGACGCGGCCGGCCAGTCCGTGTCCATCCGCATCGGCGGCACGTCGACCGCGGGCGAGGACGCCGAGTTCTCCGCCTCCGGCAAGGTCATCACCTTCCACGGCTTCCTGAAGGCCTACGTCGAAGGCGCCGACGACCCCGACGCCGAGCTGGACGACCGTGAGTCCCAGCTGCCGCAGGTGACCGAGAACGACCCGCTCACCGTGGCCGCCCTCGAGGCCGAGCCCCACGAGACCCGGGCGCCGGCCCGCTACACCGAGGCCTCGCTGGTCGCCGAACTCGAGCAGCGCGACATCGGCCGTCCGTCGACCTATGCCTCGATCATCGGCACGATCCTCGACCGCGGGTACGTGTTCAAGAAGGGCTCCGCGCTGGTGCCGGCGTGGCTCGCGTTCTCCGTCGTAGGCCTGCTCGAGCAGCACTTCCCGCACCTGGTCGACTACGAGTTCACCGCGCGCATGGAGGACGTCCTCGACGACATCGCCAACGGCGAGGCGCAGATGGTCGACTGGCTGTCGCGTTTCTACTTCGGTACCGAGGTCGCGGAGGGCGCCGAGGCCAACGGGTCCTCGGTCGGGCTGAAGAAGCTGGTCTCCGAGCACATCGGGGACATCGACGCCAAGCAGGTGAACTCGATCCCGATCGGGGACGGCATCGTCCTGCGGGTCGGCAAGTTCGGCCCGTACCTCGAGCGCGAACTGGACGGCGTTGTCGAGCGCGGCAATGTCCCCGACGACATGCCGCCGGACGAGCTGACCGTCGAGCGGGCGATGGAGCTCATCGCCGCACCGTCGGACGACCGGGTGCTCGGCACCAACCCGACCAGTGGGCTGACCGTCGTCGCCCGCAACGGCCGGTACGGCCCGTACGTCACCGAGGTGCTCCCGGAGGACGTGAAGGAGAAGCCACGCACGGCGTCGCTGTTCAAGGCCATGGACCTCTCCTCGATCACCATCGACGACGCGATGGCGCTGCTGACCCTGCCCCGCACCCTCGGCGAGGTCGACGGTGAGCCGGTGCTCGCGAGCAACGGTCGCTACGGCCCGTTCGTGAAGAAGGGCAACGAGACCCGCTCCCTCACCGCCGAGGAGCAGCTGCTGACGATCGGCCTCGAGGAGGCGCTCGAGATCATCGCGCAGCCCAAGGCCCGTGGCCGCGCCGCCGCTGCCCCGCCGCTGAAGGAACTCGGCAACGACACCGTCAGCGGCGCGAAGATGGTCGTCAAGGACGGCCGCTTCGGTCCCTATGTCACCGACGGCGAGACCAACGCCAGCCTCCGCAAGGGCGACGACGTCGAGACCCTGACCGACGAGCGGGCCTCCGAACTTCTCGCCGACCGTCGCGCCCGCGGCCCGGCCAAGAAGACCGCCCGCAAGGCCGCCAAGAAGGCCCCGGCCAAGAAGGCTGCCGCCAAGAAGACCGCGGCCAAGAAAAAGGCTGCGCCCAAGAAGAAGGCGACCCCCAAGCTCGCCGCCGAGGAATCCGACGACGAGTGACGACCCGTCACTGCTGACGTCGGACGTCCCGCGTCGCAGGGACCAGGAGGTCCGGGCGAGCCGCCCTGGCGCGACGACCGGAGGGTTGGCAGGCTTCCCGCCGTGAACCTTCGACCGCGCATTGCGGTGCTCGTATTCCTGGCAGGAGTGCTCCTGCCGGTTTCTCTGGCGTTCGGCCACGGCGGCGACCCGCTGCTGGTGACGTCCCTGGACAGCGTGACTCCGGCGCTCCCGCCGGAGGTGGTCGTGCAGGTCCGCACCACGGTGTCCGAGCAGGTGCTCGTGGCCAATCCGACCGCCACTCGCCTGGAGATCGAGGACGCCGGGGGCCGACCGTTCCTCCGCATCTCCGCGGCCGGGGTGCAGGCCGACACGACGAATCCCTCTTTCCACGTGACGCTGAACCCGCCCGACGTGCCGGCGCGCGTGCCGTCCACGGCCACGCCGGACGCGAAACCCCGATGGCAGGCGCTGACCAAGGACTCGGCCTGGGGCTGGTTCGACCAGCGGGTGCACCCGTTCGATCCCGACGCGCCGCCGCCCGCTCCGGTGCGGGAGGAAGCGGAGCGGACCGTCCTGGCGGACTGGGCGATCCCGATGCGCTACGGGACGCAGGCAGTCAGTGCCCGCGGCGTCCTGGCGCGTCAGAAAGTTCTCGGCGGCTTCCGAACCTCCGTCGACCCGACACCGGAGGGACTGATTGCCGCGATCGGCCAAGGCCTGGTGCCCGCGATGCTGCTGCGCGTGGCGGAGGGGTCCTCGGCAACCGTCGAGGGTGCCGACGGCGTGCCGTTCCTGCGGCTGAACTCCGGCGGGGCATACGCGAACACCCGCAGTCGTACCTTCCGCGAGAACCCGAGATTCGCCGACTTCCCGCTGGGGCGCGACGGTTGGGCACGTGTCGGTGAACCTGGCTCGGTCACATGGCAAGACCCTCGCCTGGCGTATGCGGCCGACCGTCCGCCGACGGTCGTCGCCCGTGCCGAGCGCACGGCCGACCTCGGGGCGTGGCGCATTCCGGTGACAATCGACGGTCGCGCCGCGGCACTGACCGGCAGGATCGAGTGGGTGCCCGCCGGAACGAATCCGGTGCGCGCCGGCGGTGGCGACGACAACCGGTGGCGCCTACCCGTCCTGGGCGTGGGCGCAGTGCTCGTCGTCGCCTTGGTGCTGGCCCGCCGTCGGCGGACCGAACCCGCCTAACTCCGCGGCCGTCGCCGTCCGGCGGAGGTGTGGGTGGGCGCTCCCGGGAGCACGGCCTTCTCCGAGCCCGGCATGCGAACGCCAGGTGCCTTGTCGTCCGGGTTCGGGGTGAGGGGCACCTTCAGCGCGTCGGCCTTCAGCTCGACCGCAGTGAGTTCCGCCGCCCGCTTCTCGAGGGCTGTGACCTGTCCGGCGGGCAGTTTCGTGCCGACGAAGACCTGCCGGGACACCGAGGGGATCTGACCCTTGTCCGAGTCCTTGTTGGCGAAGAGCATGTACGGCCCCGCCGGGAGGAGATTGGTGCCGGGGACCTCGACGGTGACTGTCTTCGCGGTGCGCTTCACGATCTTCAGTTCGACGCTGCGCTGGTCGGCGTCGAACAGGTGGGTGACCGAGGGGTTGCGGACCAGGACCATCGTGGCGATGTCGGCTGCGCGGTCCACGGACACGGTCAGGGTCTTCCCGGGGCGCACGGACGGGTCGACCTTCGTGATCACCGGGCGCTTGCCGTAGAAGTGGTTCGGTGGGGTGAAGAGCTGGAAGGTGGAGTTGGGGTAGCCGGTGCCGAACCCGTAGGGCGTCAACGCGTCGGTGCCCTTGGAGTACATGAACGGGGGCGGGGCGTGCCCACCGACCAGCACGCGGCCGTCGGCCAGCAGCGTCGCGCTGCTGTGGTAAGTGCGGCCGTGGACCTGGCCGGCGGCGCGGGTCCACTTCTCCGTCTTCGGGTTCCAGATCTCCGAGGTCAGGTTGGGGATCTCCAGGCCGGGGTGATGGAGCTGGGAGCTGGTGGCGCCGTTGACGGTGAGCACCTCCCCCGTGGGCAGCAGCACGCCGTCGGAGTACCAACGTCCGTCGTGCAGGCTGCCGGACTGGCGGGAGGTGAAGGTGTTGTTGCCGATCCCGACTGTGGTCAGCGTCGCGGGGAGCACGCCGAAGCTGGAGCCGGGCCACTGGCCGAAGTCTCCGCCGAAGGACAGCAGACGGACATCGGCGTCGTCGGCCTTGAGCGGCAGCATGACCGTGGCGCCCGTGCCGCGGTACCCGAGCGGGAGACCGCCGATGTCGTTGATCCCGAGATCGGTCCAGGAGTTGGTCTTCGGGTCGAACGCGGAGACGAAGTACCAGCTGGGAGCGGCGTCCTTCTTCCAGTCGGCGGTGTTGAACGTCTGGCCCATGCCCGAGTACAGAGTGCGACCGTCGGGCAGGAGGTGCAGGCGGGCGTACAGCGGCAGGGACTTGTTTGCCGAGGACGGCAGCGTGGTCCACTTCCCGGTCTTCGGGTTCCAGCGTTCCATCTCCGGAACATTGCTGTAGGACTGCGCGAGGTTCTCGGTGTAGATCGGCTTGATGAGCTTGACGGTCCCACTGGCCACCAGGACCGTGCCGTCCGGCTGGGTGACGATCGTGGGGTACCAACGGGTTTTCGCCATCGGCTCGCCGTCGGTCCACTTGTTGGTCTTCGGGTCGAAGATGCGGGTGTTGTTCAGGCCGCCCAACTCGACCCCGCCGATGTCGGGACGCCCCGGAACGGCGGGGTCCTGGTACATCGCCTGGCCCCCGGCCAGCAGGATCCGACCGTCGGCGAGGAAGTTGAAGTCGCCGCAGAACAGGTCACCGTCGTTGGTCTTGACCTCGTTGTTCGCGAACATCCCGCCGAAGAAGTAGGAGTTCCCGTAGCCGTTCGGGTTGGTCTTCGGTTCGATGCCGAAGGTGAACTTCGGCTTCTTGCTGCGCAGGTCGAGGATCGCGGCCTTGCTGTTGATGCTGCTGCTGCCCCACGCGGTGACGTGCTGGCCGTTGAGACCCTCCAGCCCGGACCAGTAGAGGATCCGGCCGTCGGGCAACTGATTCACCGCGTGCCCGGCCGGGTTGCACTTCGGGTCGTACGTCTCCGACTGCGAGCAGTTCCGCCCCGTGGCGGGCGCGATCACCCCGCTCATCACGCCGGTCTCGGCCGCCGACGTGGCATTCGCGGGAGGCGTGAAGGTCAGGACGACGGCTGCTGCCGCACCGACCGCTAACAGTGGCTTGCGCATGAGAACACCTCTCGACCGGCTTCGAGGGCATTAATTAGGTGCCATCGTGTGCCCCGGACGTGAGATATGCCAGAGCAAACCCGTACATATCGCCGGGCGGTGTACACGCGGAGCCCGCTTGCCCGCCCGGGATGTCCTTCGAAGGGATGACCATTAGAATGGTCGTATGACTCGTACGATGACTGCTACGGAGGCGAAGGCCAAGCTGCTGGCTGTGCTCGACGAGGTCTCCGCGGGCGAGGAGGTGGCAATCACCAAGCACGGCCGGGTCATCGCTCGGCTGGTTCCCGCGGCGGGGTCGCACGCCCTGCGCGGCAAGTACGTCGGCGTGGCGCTCGCGTCGGGTCCCGACGAGGACCTGTTCAGCACGGGTGAGACGTGGGACGCGGAGTGAGCGGCGTCGTCCTCGATACCCACGTCCTGCATTGGTGGTCGGCCGAGCCCGACAAGGTCAGCAAAGCCGCCCGCACTGCGATCGAGTCCGCGACCGAGCTCGGGGTCTCCGGGATCACCTGGTACGAGCTCGCCTGGCTGGCCGAACACGATCGGATCCAGGTCGCGGTCCCCGTCGACTCCTGGCTGAGCGGTCTGTCTGCCGAGGTCCGCACCCTCGGCATCACGCCTGCGATCGCGCGCACCGCCGCCGGATTGCCGCCGGAGTTCCCAGGGGACCCCGCTGATCGGATCATCTACGCCACCGCGGTTGAGCAGGGCTGGCGTTTGATCACCAAGGACGACCGGATGCGTCACCACCGGTATCCGCGACCTGTCACGGTCTGGTGACCGCCGAACGGTCGAGGTCCCGAACCCGGTTCAGTTGAACCGCGACGCCCGGGCGTACGAGGAATTGGCGACAACGCTGTAGCCGGGCCCGTCGATCTGGGCTTCGTAGGTCAGTCCGATGCGCTCGTTGGCCGACAGGTCGGAGGCCTTCCGCCATCCGGCGTCGGCGAACGGCTTGAGCGCCTGAGAGGGGCCGAGACCGGGGCAAGGCTTCCTCGAGGTTGGCGGGCAAGAGCGGCAGTGGGTGGCTGATCGATGATGCGGGATCGACTGGCGGCGGCGCAGGGGGACCGTCGGACCCGCGGAATAGGCTGATTCGGTGAGCGATTCGGCGGTCGGGGACGCAGGTGTGCGTGCCGCGCTGGCGGTGCCGGCCTTCCGTCGGCTCTGGTACTCGCTCAGCCTGTCCAGCCTTGGGGACTGGCTCGGGTTGCTCGCCACCACGGCCATGGCCGCGGCGCTGACCAGCGACTCCTCGGCCGAGGCCAACTACGCCGTCGCGGGCGTGTTCATCCTGCGGCTGGTCCCGGCGTTGATCTTCGCGCCGATCGCGGGCGTGATCGCGGACCGGCTGGACCGGCGGATGACGATGATCGTGACCGACATCGGCCGGGCGGGGCTGTTCGTCTCGATCCCGATCGTCGGCACCATGTGGTGGCTGCTGGTCGCGACGTTCCTCATCGAGGTCCTCAGCCTGTTCTGGATCCCGGCCAAGGAGGCCACGGTCCCGAACCTGGTGCCGGCCGAACAAGCTGCAGTCCGCGAACCAGCTGAGCCTCGTCACCGCCTACGGCTCCGCGCCCATCGCCGCCGGGCTGTTCACCGCTGCTCTCGCTCATCAGCGGTGTGCTCGGCGCCAAGTACACCTTCTTCGTCGACAACTCCGCGGCCCTGGCGCTGTGGCTGAACGCGCTGACCTTCCTCGTCAGCGCCATGACCATCTGGTCGCTGCAGATCCCGGCCCGGCACACCGCCTCCGTGAAGGCCGAGCATCCGCTGCGCACGCTGATCGACGGCTGGAAGTTCATCGGGACCAACACCCTCATCCGCGGCCTGGTGCTGGGCATGCTCGGCGCCTTCGCCGCCGCGGGCACCGTCGTCGGTCTGGCACCGACGTTCGTCCGCGGTCTCGGCGCCGGTAACCCCGGCTACGGCCTGCTCTTCGGGTCCGTGTTCCTGGGTCTTGGCCTCGGGATGCTGGTCGGGCCGAAACTGCTGGCCGGGATGAGCAGGCGGCGCATTTCCGGGCTGGCGGTCGTCAGCTCCGGGTTCCTGCTCGTCGCGATCGCCGCGGTGCCGAACCTGCCGGTGGTGATGCTGCTGACGATCGCGCTCGGCACCGCGTGCGGCACAGCCTGGATCAGCGGGCAGACGCTCATCGGCCTGGAGGTCAGCGACGAGCTGCGCGGGCGGACCTTCTCGTTCGTGCAGTCCCTCGCGCGCCTCACGCTCGTGGCCACCCTCGCCGTGGCGCCGCTGCTCTCGGCGAGCATCCACGACCAGACCTTCCGGCCCACCGAGAACGTCGCCGTCACCTACAGCGGCGCCGCGTTCGTCTTCGCGGGCGCCGGCCTGATCGCGATCGTCGTCGGTGCCTTCGCCTACCGGCAGATGGACGACCGCAAAGGCATCGCGCTGTGGCGCGACGTCCTCGCCGCGGCGCGGCACGAACCCCCGGAGCCGGACCCGATCACCAGCGGGTACTTCATCGCGTTCGAGGGCGGTGACGGGGCCGGGAAGTCCACGCAGGTCGAACGGTTGGCGCAGTGGCTGCGCGAGCAGGGACATGAGGTGGTGACCACCCGCGAGCCCGGCGCGACGGCCCTGGGCAAGCGCCTGCGTTCGGCGTTGCTCGACATCGGCGACCATGCCCCGTCCCCGCGGGCGGAGGCGCTCATGTACGCCGCGGACCGTGCCGATCACGTCGAACGCGTCATCCGCCCCGCACTGCGCCGCGCCGCCGTGGTCATCACCGACCGCTACGTCGACTCCTCGATCGCCTACCAGGGCGCCGGCCGGGATCTCTCGCCCGCGGAGGTGGAACGGTTGTCCCGCTGGGCGACCCAAGGACTCCAGCCGCATCTGACCGTCGTGCTCGACGTCGATCCGCAGGTCGCGGTGGCCCGCCGCGCCGGCCCCGCGGACCGGATCGAGTCCGAGCCGTCGGAGTTCCACGCCCGGGTCCGCCAGGGATTCCTCGGCCTCGCCGCCCGCGAACCCAAGCGCTACCTGGTGATCGACGCGGACCTGACCCCGACCGCGATCGCCGTCGAGATCCTGACCCGCGTGAGCTCGGAGGTCCCCGCCGTCGGAACGTCGGACCCGGCCCAGTCGTTGGATCCCACGACGGGGGAGACGGTGCGCGGATGAGCGAGCGCGACGAGCGAGGAACGAGTGAGAAGCCCGAGCGATCGGCTCGATGAGCGTGTGGGCGAAAGTGGTCGGTCAGCCGCACGCGGTCTCGCTGTTGAGCACTGCAGCGAGGGATGCGGCGGCGCGGCTGACCGCGTCCGATGCCGCACCGGTGACCGGCGACTCGATGACCCACGCCTGGCTGATCACCGGTCCGCCCGGGTCCGGGCGGTCGACCGCCGCGCGGGCATTCGCGGCCGCCTTGCAGTGCAAGCAGCACGGCTGTGGGCACTGCGCCGAGTGCCACACGGTGCTCGGCGGCTCGCACGCCGACGTCGAGGTGATGGCGACGGAGATGCTCAGCATCGGCGTCAAGGACACCCGCGAGGTCGTGCGTCGGGCCGCCCTGTCCCCGGCCGGTGGACGGTGGCAGGTGTTCGTGCTCGAGGACGCCGACCGGCTCACCGACGGCGCCGCCAACGTCCTGCTCAAGGCGATCGAGGAACCCGCGCCGCGCACGGTGTGGATCCTGTGCGCCCCCTCCGCGGAGGATGTGCTGCCGACGATCCGCTCGCGCTGCCGGTTCCTGCACCTGGTCACGCCCAGCGCCGCCGACGTGGCGGAACTGCTGCGGGGCGAGGGCGTACCCGACGAGCTCGCGACCATGGCCGCCGCGGCCTCGCAGGGCCACATCGGTCGAGCCCGACGCCTCGCCGGCGACCCGGCCGCCCGGCAGCGCCGCGCCGCAGTGCTGGACGCCGCGACCCGGCTGCGCACCGTGCACGGGTGTCTCGCCTCGGCCGAGGCGCTGCTGGAGGCGGTCAAGGCCGACGTCGCCGCGGCCTCGGAGACCATCGACGCCGCCGAGCGGGAGCAACTGCGCACGACCCTCGGGCTCGGGACGGGGAGCAAGCAGCCCCCGGGCGCCGCAGGGGCGCTGAAGGACCTGGAGAAGCGCCAGAAGACCCGAGCCACCCGAGCGCAGCGCGACGGACTGGACCGGGCCCTCGTCGACCTCGTCGCGTTGCACCGTGACGTCCTCGCGCGTCAGCTCGGCGCACCGGTCGCCCCCATTCACCCGGACCGGGCCGATGCCGTCGAGCAGCTCGCCGCCGCGGGAACGCCGGAACTGACGCTGCGTCGGATCGAGGCGGTGCTCGCCGCCCGCGAGGCGTTGGCAGCCAACGCCGCGCAGTTGCTCACCGTCGAGACGATGAACCTGGCGTTGCGGTGAGGTCGGTAGCCCTCGCCGCCGGGTTGACCGCCGGCGCTGTCCTGCTGGCCGGGTGCGGGGGAGGGTCCTCGCCTGCCGCGGAGCCCGAACCTGCCCACTGGTCCGGCCCGCCGGCGGTGGAGGCGCTGTCCCCCGAGCCCGCCGCCGACCAGGCGTTCGCTGCCTTCTACACGCAGCGGCCGAGCTGGGCGCCGTGCGAGACCGGCTTCGACTGCACCAAGGTCGACGTCCCGGTGGACTGGGCCCGGCCGGACGGGCCGCGCATCCAGGTCGCTCTGATGCGCCACGCGGCGGAGCACCAGCACGAGCGCATCGGGACGCTGTTCATCAACCCTGGCGGGCCGGGTTCCTCCGGCGTGGACCTCGTTCGCTCCGTCGACGAGGTGTTCAGCCCCGCGCTGCTCGACCGCTTCGACCTCGTCGGGTTCGACCCGCGCGGCGTCGGCGACAGTTCGCCGGTGCGGTGCCTGCCCTCGGGCGCCGAGTTGGACGCCTTCCTGACCGCGGACCCGACACCCGACGACGACGCCGAGGTCACCGCGCTGGCCGAGTCCGCCCGGGACTTCGCCGCCGCCTGCCGCGAACGCACCGGGGATCTGCTGGCCCACGTCGGCACCCGCGAGGTGGCCCGCGATCTCGACGTGCTGCGCGCTGTACTCGGCGAGGAGAAGTTGACCTACCTCGGCTTCTCCTACGGCACGTACCTCGGTGCGTTCTACGCCGGCATGTTCCCTGCCCGGGTGGGTCGCCTGGTGCTCGACGGCGCGCTGGACCCCTCGCTGGGCGCTGCCGACCTGTTGCACACCGAGGCGGTCTCCTTCCAGGCCGTGCTGGAGCGCCTCGCGGCCTACTGCCTGCGTCGCGACTGCCCACTCGGGGACTCCGCCGCGGCGATCTCCGGAGAACTCGTGGCCCTGTTCGCGGACCTGGACGCCGAACCACTGTCGGTCGGGGGTGGCCGGGTGCTCACCGAGGCCGACGCCCTCGCGGGGATCGCCTACGTCATGTATTCCCCGGCGTTGTGGGAGCAGGGGCTGCGCGCGATCGCGGAGGCCTTCGACGGCTACGGCCGGGGGCTGCTGACCCTCGCCGACACGTTGCTGGCACGTACTGGCGCGGGGGCGTTCAAGGACAACTCGAACGAGGCCAACTACGTCGTCAACTGCCTCGACCACCACATCGGCGAGGAGACCCCGGCCGACGCCCGCGCCGCGTTGCCGGGCCTGATCGCGGCGTCGAAGGTCTTCGGACCGCAGATCGCCTGGGCCGGCGTGGCCTGCGCGCATTTCCCCGATCCGGTGCCCGCGCCGGTCGTCGGGGCGGTCCGGGCGCATGGCGCCGCCCCGATCCTGGTGGTCGGGACCACGCACGATCCGGCCACTCCGTACGCGTGGGCGAAGGCACTCGCGGCACAACTCGAGTCCGGAGTGCTGTTGACGCGCACCGGCGACGGGCATACGGGTTACGGTCGCGGGAACGGATGCATCGACGCCGCCGTCGATCGGTACCTGCTCGCCGGTAAAGCGCCCAAGGACGGAACCACATGCTCATGACCTCGCGCCGCCGCTCCGCCCGAGCGGTGGCCGTCGCCGCGGCGCTGTCGGTGCTCGCCGCGTGCGGTGGGTCCGACCCGCTGCCCGACGCGGCGCCGGGGCAGACCCCCGCCGCGACCGTCCCGGCCGGCGCGGAGCCGTCGGCGACCCCGAGTGCCACGGCGTCGGGGGCATTGACCGAGGACCCGGCGCAGGACCCGGCGCTGAAGGAGTTCTACGACCAGGAGTTGACCTGGCGGGCCTGTGGCGGCGGCTTCCAGTGCACCAAGGTGACCGTGCCGGTGGACTGGGCCAACCCCGATGGGGAGAGCATCGAGCTGGCCGTGAACCGACTGCGTGCCGGCAGGCCCGGGTCGAAGATCGGCTCGCTGCTGACCAACCCCGGCGGACCGGGAGCCTCGGGCGTCGAGTACCTGTCCGCGATCGCTCCGGGCTTCGGCACCGAGGTGCGCGCCCGCTACGACCTGATCGGCTTCGACCCCCGCGGCGTCGGGTCCAGCGCCCCGCTCGACTGCCTGACGGACCGTCAGCTGGACAAGGCGTTGGCCGCCGACCCGACCCCGGACGACGACGCCGACGTCGCCGACGTGATCAAGCAGGCCGAGGCGTTGGCCGCCGGCTGCGAGGAGCGCAGCGGTGCGCTGCTCGCGCACGTGGACACGGTCTCGGTGGCCCGGGACGTCGACGTGCTGCGCGCGGTGCTCGGCGACAAGAAGCTGCACTGGCTCGGCTTCTCCTACGGCACCTTCATCGGCGCCACCTACGCGCGGCTGTTCCCCACCCGCATCGGACGCATGGTCCTCGACGGTGTCGTCGACCCGGCGCTGACCGGCGAGGAGATCCTGCTCGGGCAGACCAAGGGATTCGAGGTCGCGTTCGGTGCGTTTGTGAAGGACTGCCTCACGACGAAGCCGTGCGCGCTGGGCAAGTCCGACGGCGAGGTCCGCAGCCGCCTGGCCGCACTGCTCAAGCGCACCGACTCCCGCCCGCTGAACACGACGTCCGGTCGCGACGTCAACGAGGCGATGGCCACCCTCGGCCTGCTGGCCGGGATGTACGCGGAGTTCCGGTGGCCGCAGTTGCGTGCGGGACTGGTCGCGGCCTACGCAGGGGACGGCTCAGGACTGCTGGAACTGGCCGACGAATACACCCGCCGCCAGGCCGACGGTTCCTACGCGGACAACAGCGCCGAGTCCATCTACGCGGTCAACTGCCTGGACCACCCCGGTCCCTCGGCCGAGGCGGACATCCGTAAGACCCTGCCGACCCTGCTCGAGGCCTCGCCGCTGTTCGGGGCGTTCATCGCGTGGGGTGTGCTGCCGTGCAACTACTGGCCAGTGAAGTCGGACGTGCAGCCCGGGCCGGTGACCGCGCCCGGGGCCCCGCCGATTTTGGTGCTCGGTACGACCAACGACCCGGCGACCCCGTACCAGTGGTCGGTAAACCTCGCGGAAGAGTTGGAGTCCGGCGTGCTGCTCACCCGCAAGGGCGAGGGACACACCGCGTACGGTTCGGGCAACGCCTGCATCGAGAAGGCCGTGGACAAGTACCTGGTCACCGGTACTCCCCCCGAGGACGGGACGGAATGCTAGTAGCAGATCTGGTCGCCGCTCTCGGTCCCGACGTCGTCATCACCGACGCGGACCGGGTGGACAAGTACCGCATGGACCGGGCCTTCGACCCGAACGCCGGCGTCCCGCTCGCCGTGGTGCGGGCCGAGTCCACCGAGCACGTGCAGACCGCGTTGCGGTGGGCCAGTGCGCACGGCATCCCGGTGATCACCCGCGGCGCCGGGACCTCTCTGTCCGGTGGGAGCACCGCCCGCAGCGACGGCATCGTGCTGTGCACAGAACGGATGCGCGCGATCGAGATCGACCCGGTCACCCGTACCGCGGTCGTGCAGCCCGGCCTGCTCAACGCCGAGGTGAAAGCTGCCGTCGCGGACGCGGGGCTCTGGTACCCCCCGGATCCGTCCTCGTTCGAGATCTGCTCCATCGGCGGGAACGTCGCGACCAACGCCGGCGGGTTGTGTTGCGTGAAGTATGGCGTCACGTCGGACTACGTCATGGCACTGCAGGTCGTCCTGGCCGACGGCACAGCGATCCGCCTGGGTGGGGTGCGACTGAAGGACAGCGCCGGGTTGTCCCTCGTGAAACTGATGGTCGGCAGCGAGGGAATCCTCGGTGTGGTCACGGAAGTGACGCTGCGTCTGCTCCCGCCGCAGCCGCCCGCCGCGACCGCCGTCGCGACCTTCCCGACCGACGCGGCCGCGACCGCGGCAGTGCTCGCGATCACCGCCGCGATGCGCCCGGCCGTGCTGGAGTACATGGACTCCGTCGCGATCAACTGCGTCGAGGACATGCTCAAGATGGGGCTGGACCGCACCGCCGCGGCGCTGCTGGTCGCCCAGACCGACGCCGGTGGCGAGGCCGGGGAGCGGGAACTCGCCCTGATGGTCGAACTGCTGGAGAAGGCCGGGGCCACCGAGGTCGTCGCCACCGCCGACCCGGCCGAGGGCGCACAGTTCGTCGTGGCCCGTCGCGCCGCCATCCCCGCGGCCGAACGCCGCGGAAAGTTGCTGCTCGAGGACGTCGGTGTCGCGTTGCCCCGCCTGCCCGACCTGGTCGACGGGGTGCACCGCATCGGCGCGGCCCACGGGGTGGAGATCGCGCTGATCGCGCACGCCGGCGACGGGAACACCCACCCGCTGCTGATCGTCGACCCGACCGACCCGGCCTCGGTGGCCGCGGGCGAGGCCGCGTTCGGCGAGATCATGGACCTCGCGATCTCGTTGGGTGGCACGATCACCGGCGAGCACGGCATCGGCACCCTGAAGCGGCCGTGGTTGGTGGATCAGGTCGGCGAGGACGTCGTCGCGCTGACCACCCGCATCAAGGTCGCCTTCGACCCGCAGGGCATCCTGAACCCCGGGGTCATCGTCTGACCCCTCCTG
The DNA here is from genome assembly GCA_963703165.1 of uncultured Actinomycetota bacterium. Taxonomy (GTDB): domain Bacteria; phylum Actinomycetota; class Actinomycetes; order Sporichthyales; family Sporichthyaceae; genus JBQTKD01. Next base: position 2,232,390 of record OY969798.1, on the reverse strand, counting down.
CTGCGGGATGACGTCCCTCAGCGGCGTCTGTCGGCCCGCAGCAGGGCTGACACGGCAGGCTGCGGGCTGACAGAGCGGTGGTCCGGTTCGGTCAGTGGCCGGCGGCGGCGCGGTACTCCGAGGGCAGACAGCCGTAGCGGGCGCGGAACGTGCGGTTGAGGTGTGACAGGTCGGCGAACCCCCAGCGGGTCGCCGTGTCCGTCAGCGTGCGGTTGCCGGTATCTGCCGCCAGTTCGCGTGCGCATGCCGCCAAGCGGAGCGAGCGGACGGTCTGGGCGAAGGTCTCCTCGGTGTGCTCGTAGAGGCCGTGCAGTTTGCGCACGGAGATGCCCACATGTCGCGCCACCCGCGGGGCGGTCAGGTCGGAGCGATGCAGATTCGCCGAGAGATAACGATGCACCGCTGCGCGCAACAGAGCGTCGTTGTCCTGTCCGGAGTCCGCGTGCCCGGCGACCACCGCCGCCAGCAGGGTGATCAGCGCGGTCTCCGCCGCGTGCGCGCCGTCGGGGTTCAGAGTCTCGACGGTGTTCCAGATCCCCGTCATCGTCGACGCGGCCACCGCCGCGATGCCGCCCGCGATGCTGTCGTGGGGCACCGCGGTGAAGGTGTCCGGATCGCGCAGCAGGGGCAGCAGACGGGACCGCGGCACGCGGAAGGACAACGCCCGCCATTCGCCGGTCTCGGCGTCCCCGACGTGCGTCAGCCGGTACGGCTGCGCGGTGTCGAACATGGCGAAGCCGCCGGGCGCCAGCTCACAGGAACGATCGCCCTGGACGGCGTGGCAGGAACCGCGGACCTGCAGGGAGATGAAGACGTCCTCGGAGGTCTGGCGGCGGAGCTCGGCCGCGCCGTGGATCATCGACTGGCTCTGTGAGCGGACAGCGGCGCAGTTCGTGGACATCAGCTTGGCGAAGCGCAGCGAGCTGTCGAAGCCTTGTTCGGCCGGGATTCCGCCGCGGTGCGCCGGTTCGCGTTCGATCTGCAGGGGCGTGCACACCTCGAGGACCACCTCGCGCCAGTAGCTGAACTGGTCGGCGAGCGGCTTGTCCGTCGTCGTCAGGTAGGGCATCGCAACCTCCCGCAGGCGGGTTCTGCCCAGCGTACTTGCCTGTCGACGGAGTGCAGGTTCGTACAACCCGGGCTGCAGATTTGTTCGAGCCGGCCGCGCCGAACGTCCCGAGACTGAACCGGTGACGACGAGGCCGACTGCCGAAGGGCATCTGAGATGACGTCGAAGACCGTGATCGTGACCGGGGCCTCCAGCGGTATCGGCCTTGCGCTGGCCGAGTCCTACCTCAAGCGCGGGGACAACGTGGTCGGCAACGCGCGCACCATGGCCCGGCTGGAGGCGGCCGCGGCCTCGCTGGGCAACCCGGAGAACTTCCTCCTGGTCGAGGGCGACATCGGTCGACCGGAAACCGCGACCACGCTGTTCGACAAGACCACCGCGGCCTTCGGCACCGTCGACGTCCTGATCAACAACGCGGGCATTTTCATCTCGAAACCGATCACCGAGTTCACCGTCGAGGACGTCGACTCGATCGTCGACACGAACCTGCGCGGGTTCTTCTATCCGGCACAGGCGGCGGCCAGGCACATGGCTGCGAACGGGTCGGGTCACATCGTCGCGATCGGCGCGTGCATCGCGATGCAACCCAACGCGAAGCTGCCCTGCTCGATGACGGCGATGCTCAAGGGCGGGCTCAACCACATTGTCCAAGCCCTGGCGATCGAGCTGGCTTCGGCCGGCATTCAGGTGAACTGCGTCGCCCCCGGGATCATCGACACCCCGCTGTTCCCCCGCGACGAGGACCTCTGGGCGTTCCTGCGCACGCTCGCGCCCAACGGGAAGACCGGCGTGACGCAGGACGTGGTGGACGCTGTGCAGTATCTGACCGACTCGACCTACGTGACCGGCTCGATCATGACCGTGGACGGAGGATCGACCGCCGGGACCTGGTAAGCCCTTTGATCGGCTCGGGATACTCGTCCCTGGAGTCAACGTCGCACTGGAGGCCGTCATGGGCATGAGCTTCGAACTGACGCCGCGGCAACGCGACCTGCGCACGAAGGCCCGACGGCTCGGACGTGAGGTCCTGCGCCCCGCCCGAGGACCGGCGGAGGGTCTGCCGACCTCCGAGGAACGCTTCCTCGCCACGAAGCCGGTGTACGAGCAACTCGTCGCCGAGGGGTACCTGCGGGCCTGCCTCCCGCAAGCGGTCGGTGGCGACGCCGAGAGCCTGATCGACTGCGCGGTGATCCTGGAGGAGCTGTACGGCGAGAACCCGAGCGTCACGCTGACCCTGTTCGCCACGGTTCTCGGTCTGCAGCCGGTGTTGATCGGCGGCTCCCCGGATCAGCAGAAGCGTCTGCTCGCGCCGTTCCTGGAGACCGGCGGCGCCCCGTTGGCCGGCTTCTGCTCCAGCGAGCCGGGCGGAAGCGCGAACGCGGCGGCGCCCCCGCCCGGTGAGGGAGTGCGGACCCGCGCCGTCCGCGAGGGGAACGAGTGGGTCATCACCGGGACCAAGAAGTGGGTCCCGGCGACCGGCTGGGACCGGTCGGGTGCGGACCTGCTGTGCGTCATCGCTCGGACTGATTCTGACGTACCATCAGATCGAGGTATCTCGCTCCTCGCGGTGGAGCGACCGTTCGAGCTGACGGTTGAACGGATCATCGACACCCCGGGCTATCGTGCGCACCTGCTCCCCGAGTTCACCTTCCACGGCGTTCGCACCACGGTGGAGAACACGCTCGGCGAGGAGGGCGGGGGCCTGCGACTGGCCGGCGCGAGTTTCCTCGGCGCCTCCGCGCTCGTCGGGATCGTGAGCGTCGCGTTGATGCGCACGGCGTTCGAGCACACCTTGAATTTCGCCCGGAGCGAGAAGCGCGGCGGCACCGTCCCGATCATCGAGCACCAGGCCGTGGGCTACGCACTCGCCGATGCCAAGATCCAGATCGAGGCGGTCCGTGCGATGAGCTGGCGGGCCTGCTGCGCCTGCGACGCGGAACATCCGGGAATGGCCGAACTCGCGCACGAGGCGAAGGTCTTCGGCTCCGAGACCGCGGTGCGAGTCATCACCGACCTGATGCGCGTCGTCGGCGTCGAGAGCTACGACCTGACGGACCCGCTCAACGGTCTGCTGCAGGACGCGCTCGTGCTGCCGATCTTCGCGAGCGGGAACCTCGGGGTCCGTCGGCGAGCGCTGCACATGACGATGCAGCATCCCGACTACGACCCGCTCACGGCCTACGACGGCGCCTGACCCCCGGTAGCCCTCGGAGGCTCAAGAATCTGGACCGTCGGTGCGCGGGGGAGCGGATCCGACGGTGGGGAACTCGATCCAGAACGTGCTGCCGATCCCCGGGGTCGAGTCGACGCCGTGCCGGCCGCCGTGCGCGGAGGCGATCGAGGCGACGATCGCCAGCCCGAGCCCGCTCCCCCCGGTGCTGCGCGAGCGGCCCTTGTCGACGCGGTAGAAGCGGTCGAACAGGCGCGGCAGGTGCTCCGGGGCGATGCCCGGTCCGGAGTCAGCGACCTCGATGCGGACCGCGCCCGGCACGGGCCGCGCGCGGACGGTGATCCGGGCGTCGTCGGGGGTGTGCCGCAGCGAGTTGGACGTCAGCGACACGACCGCCTGGGTGACCCGGTCCGGGTCGGCCAGGACCGGGGCCAGCGAGGTGGTCTCCAGGTCCACCGCGCGGCCCGGGGCGACGACCGCCAGGTCCGCGACGGCCGCGCTCAGCAGCGGCACGACGTCAACGTCCTGACGCTCCGTCACTCCGTGCTCGTCGAGGCCGTTGAGGTCCACCAGCGCGTCGACGATGCGGTTCATGCGCCGCGCCTCGGAGTGGATGCGGCGCATGGCGTCGGCCGTCTCGGCGGGGTCGTTCGCGGCGGCGTCCAGGTGCAGGGACGAGTAGCCCCGCAGGGTCGTCAACGGGGTCCGCAACTCGTGCGAGGCGTCGGAGACGAACCGACGCATCCGGTCCTCGGTCTCAGCGACGGTGTCGAGCATGTGGTTCAAGGCCTGACCGAGCCGATGCGCCTCGGTGCCCGGCGCGCCCAGGGGCACCTGCCGATTGCGTGACCCGGCGGCGATCTGGTCCGCGGCCTCGGTCATCTGCGCGATCGGGCGCAGCCCGAGCCGGTGCACCCACCACACCGTCAGGCCGAGCGCCATCGCGACGGCGGCGGCCGCCAGCCCCATCGTGAACAGCAACCGCTCCGTCGAGTCGTCGGCGGACTCCGTCGAGAGGGCGATGACCATGGTGCGTCCGTCGATCTCGTTCATTCCGGTGCGGCCGGGCGCCCGTGGCGGTGGGAACGGCATGCCACGCGGGCTGACCGTGATGGCCCGCACCGACGACGCGTTGCCGGACTTCGTCGACAATCCTCGGGCGGCGGGCAGCGACGTGGCGCCCTTGAGGTCCGGGATCAGGTAGGGGTCGTTCGCGGGAGCGAGCAGGGTCTGCAGGTTGCCTTGCGCATCGCGGAGCCCGACGTAGACCTCGCCGAGGTCCGAGGCGGCCGCGGCGCCGGTGGTGCCGCGTTCGGCGGCGAGCAGCAGCAGCCGTGGGTTCGCCGAGAGCTGGGTGACCCGGGCGTCGAGTTGGCTCATCGCGAAGTTGCGTTGCACGAACAGGACGGTGCCCGCGGTCACGACCAGAGCGATCACGAGCAGCGCGAGCGCCAGCCCGAGGCGGCGGGACAGGCTCATGCCCTACGGCTCTCTGATGCTGTAACCGACGCCGCGGATCGTGTGGATCAGCCTGGCGTCGTCGCGCTCGACCTTCTTGCGCAGGCTGCTGACGAAGGACTCGACGATGGTGGACTCGCCGTCGAAGTCGTACTGCCAGACGTGGTCGAGGATCTGAGCCCGGGTCACCACGCGGCCGGCGTTGACCATGAGGCAGCGCAGCAGGGTGAACTCCGTCGGGGTCAGGTGCACTTCCTCCTCGCCCCGCCAGACGCGCCGGGCGTCGTCGTCGAGGAGCAGGTCGTGGACCTGCATGCGGGTGGCGTCGGTCGCTGCGCCGACGCGGCGCAGCGCCAGTTGCACCCGTGCGACGACCTCCTCGAGGGCGAAGGGCTTCACGATGTAGTCGTCCCCGCCGCTGCTCAGTCCCCGGACGCGTTCGGAGGTCTCGGAGCGGGCCGTGAGGAACAGGGTGGGGGCGGTGCACCCGCGGGACCGCAGCCGACGCAGCACCTCGTACCCGTCCTCGTCGGGCAGCATCACGTCGAGCACGATCGCGTCCGGGCGGAACCGGTCCGCCTCGGCGATCGCCTCCTGGCCGGTGGCCGCGATGATCACCGTGCAGCCGGCCGCGCGAAGCCCCGCGGCGACGAGGTAGGAGATGTTCTCCTCGTCGTCGACGACCAGGATCCGCGGCCCGGTCTCCGGGGCGGTGTGGGTCGCGGATCGACCGGTCGCGGGGCGCATTCGCTCAGCTTGCCGGCAGCGCTCCACCGGAACCTTGGGACTTCCTTGCGGATTCCTGAGGATCGATCTCCAGGAAATCGCCGGCTTTCCTTGTCCTGGGCTGCAACGGGGACATTCAGGATGACTCCGGCGGGCACCCTTCGATTGAGAGGAACTTGATGCGGCTTTCGCGTCTTGTCGTGGCAGCTGCTGCTGTCGCCATGGTTCTGCCTGCTGGTCTCGCCACCGCCGCTCTGGCCGACGATGCCTCTGCCGGTGGCGGTACCTCCGCCGCGCCGCAGGCCGACAACCCGCCCGGTCCGCCGTCGGGCATGCGCGGCCCCGGTGGCCCGCAGCTCACCGACGAGCAGCGCACATGCATGGAGGGCAAGGGATTCGCCCGGCCGCAGTTCCAGCCGGGTGAGCGTCCGGAGCGTCCGTCCCGCGAGGAGATGGAGAAGAAGCGCGCCGAACGCATGGCCGCCGCCAAGGAGTGCGGCCTGCCCGAGCGTCCGCCGGGGATGCACCGCGGCCCTGGTGGACCCGGTGGTCCCGGTGGGGGTCACATGCGGCGCTCGCCGCTGACCGAGGAGCAGCGTTCCTGCATGGAGGGCAAGGGCTTCGGTCGACCGTCCGGCGAGCGTGGGGCCGCCGAACGGCCGAGCAGGGAAGAGATGGACAAGCGGCGCGACGATTTCAAGGCCGCCGCCGAAGCTTGCGGACTACCCGGGCGTGGCGCTCCGCGTGAGGCTCACCCGCAGCCACCGGCAGGGCAGCGGGGGTAATGAGCCGGCTTATGTGATCGGGTGGTTCTCCGTTGGTGGGACGGGGGGCCACCCGATCAGCCGTTTACGGGCGACGCCCGGCACACACCGGCTTGCTTTCCTCCGGCGCGGTCCACCCGTCGGCGGTCAGCAGCTCGACGAACGCGCAGTGCACCACCGGCGCCGACGCCTGTCCCGGCTTGAAGGTGATCGGGGCCGCGAGCCCGTCGAGGGTCTCGTTGCGAACCTTGCCCAACCCGGCCAGCACGGTCTGGCTCGTCACCTCCGCGTCGGCGTTCGCGGGCCCGAGTGCGGACAGTGCTGCCTCGAAGAGTTTCCCTGACGACCAGGCCACCATCGCGGCGGCATCCAACGCGCTCGCGGGGCTGTAACGGGCCATGGCCGCGGCGAACTCCTGCTGGCCCGCGTTGTCCTTGCGCAGCCACGGACCGTTCGCGGTGGTCGTGAGAAGGCGGTTCGCGCGGATGCCGGCGTCGGTGGACTGGGTCGCGCTGATCAGCAGGCCGTTCGCGATGAGCAGAGGCTTGTAGTTGAGCGACGCGCAGGAGCGGGCGACCCGGCCGATGCTGGAACCGTCGACGCCCAGCAGCAACGCCTGCGCGCCGGCGTTCTTCGCGTTCTGGCACTGGGCGGTGAAGTCGGTCTGCGTGATCGAGACCGGGGTGCTCATCACGATCTCGACGTCGGCCCGCTCGGCCAGCCGGGGCGCGACCTCCGCGACCTCGGTGCAGGCCCCGGCCTCCACGCAGTACAGGAGTCCGATCTTCGAGATGTCCAGGGCGGAACGGGCGTAGCGCAGGCGTTCCTCGATGACCGGCTCGAAGCTCGAGCCCTGCGGGAACAGCCAGCGGTTGGAGTTCCACTCGGTCCCCACGCCGTCCCCACCGACGACGGGGATCCGCGCCTTGTCGACACCGTCGAGCAGACCGCTGATCGTCGCGGGGGCGACCGTCCCGACGAGTGCGACGACCTTGAACTTCGACACCAGTGTCGCGACAGCGGCGGAGGTCTTGGCGGGGTCCATCCCGTCGTCGATCGCGTGCAGCTGCAGCGGATGGCACCCGATTCCACCCCGGTCGTTGACCGCCCGGACCCAGACGGCGAGTGCGGTGCGTGCGTTGGCGGTGATTGCCCCACCGACGCCGCTGAACGTGCCGACCTGGCCGATCGGAATGGGCGCCGCGAAGCCCTTGCACGCGGCGGTGGTCGGGGTCTTCGCCGCAGTCGCCGAGGAGGCCCGGGCGTTGGTGGTCGTCGGTTGTGTGACGGCCTTCGAGGTGGGGGCCTTGCTGGTCGTTGCCTGCCCTGCGGCGGGCGCGGCGACGGAGCCGGTGGCGGTCGGGGCGTCGGCGACGGGAGCGGACCCGACGTCGCCCGGCGACGTTTCCGCGGACACGCCGGCCCGCAGGTTGGCGAGGGACTCGGGGTCGAGCGAGACCGTCTCGACGCGGTCCCCGCCGCGGATCTCGTCGGCGCTGAGCCTCGTGCCGCACCCGGACAGGACCAGGGCGGCGCACACCGCGACCACGGCTGTTCGCACGTCGGATCCTCCTCGGCAGGAGAGGTTCTCGAAGGGGGCTGCGCACCATCGAGCGCCCGACTGATCTGCTCAGTCTCCACACCCTGACCCACGTTTGCTACTCGCGGGTCACCAACAGCGCACCCGGGCGGCCGCCCGTCAGCGAGCGGTCGGGCCGGTCCCCTAAGATCTCCCGGGGCGGGGACGACCACGGTCGCTCCCGCACGCCGCCTTAGCTCAGTCGGTTAGAGCGACGCACTCGTAATGCGTAGGTCCGGGGTTCGACTCCCCGAGGCGGCTCCACGAACTCGCAGCGCTCAGCGACGGCGCGGACCGCGCCGGGCAACGGCCTTCGGGGCGGGGGATCGCGGGCCCGGGGCCCCGTCGCGGCGAGGGGTGCGCGAGCTGTTGACGCTGCGGCCGCGGACGATCCCGATGAACTCCTCCATGGAGTCGGAATTCTCTCCGTCCGGCCAGGCGAGGCCGACCGTCGACTGGGGCGCGTCGATCAGCGGTCGGTGGACGAGGTCGCGGCGGTGGTGGAGGCGTGCCAGGGACTGGGGGACGACCAGCAGGCCCACGCCCGCGGCGACGAGCTCGATCGCCTCGGCCGTCGTCCCGGGGGCGTAGGTCGCCGCCCTTCCCGGCCGGTCGCCGGGCCAGGCGAGTGTCTCGTCCCGCGGGTGCAGAACGATCTCGTCGGCCAGATCGGCGACCTCGACCTCCTCGGCCAGGGAGACGACGTGCTCCTTGGGGGCGACGACCACCGAGGTCTCGGCGTAGAGCGGGATTGCATGCAGCCCGATCCGGTCGATCGGCAGGCGGAGCAGTGCGGCGTCCACCGCGCCGGCCCGGATCAGCGTCACGGCCTCGTCGGTGGTGGCCGCGACGAGCTCCAGGGGGACGTGGGGCCGGCGTTCGGACCACATCCGCACCCACTTGTCCGGGGTGACGCCCGGCACGAACGCGAGCCGGAACGCCGCGGTGTCGCTCGGTTCGGTCACGCGGCTCAGGCTAGTGGCCGCGCCGGGCTCGGTAACCTGAGCGCATGACGCGGCAGAGGTCGGACCAGACGATGAAGCCCGCGACGGCGGCGAAGAAGCTCGGCGTGCTCCTTGACGCGACGCCTGACGAGTTCCGGCAGGGCGTTGTCTCGCGCACCGAGCTCGACGCCCTGCAGGCCGACCCGCCGGAGTGGCTGCGCGACCTGCGTCGCGACGGCCCGCATCCGCGTCAGGTCATCGCCGACCGCCTGGGAGTGTCGATCTCCGGGCTGGCTCGTGCCCAGATCACCGAGCCGCTGACCACCGCTCAGATCGCGGCGGTGAAGGAGGAGGCGCCGGAGTGGCTGCGCCGCGAGCGCGCCACCCGTGACGAGGTCCAGCGCGAAGAAGCGCGCCTGCGCGCGGAACGGGCCGCGATGCCGCGCGAGAGCTAACTCGCGAAGAGCGCGTGGCACCCCTCGTCATGCGTAGGTCCGGGGTTCGACTCCCCGAGGCGGCTCCGTCAAGCCCAGCTCGCTGGCTTGGGCCAGGCTCTTGCTCAGAGGTGCGCGGCGTCGAGGGCCGACTGGAGCGAGTCGCGGTAGCCCTCCGAGGTCTCGGTGGCGCCGGAGACGGTGTCGATCTGCGCGCTCTGCGCCTCGACCGTCGCTTCCTGGAGCAGCGGGACTGCGTAGTAGTTGACGGCCTTGTCGGCGAGGCCCTCGCGCGGGTAGACGATCGCGTGGGCCGCGACGATGCGGCCGTCGAGCAAGCTGATCTGCACCTGCAGGGGTCCGTACGGCGTCGGCACCGCTTCGCCGTTGACGACCGTCTGCCCGGGACCGGGTGGATCCGGGGGAGGCGGACCGTTCATGTCCTCGTCGTGGACGTGGTGCACCGGTTCGTCGGCAGCCGCGGCCGGTTCGACGCCGGCGGGGCGGATCGCCATGGGCCGGCCGTCGGCAGCGCCACGGGCGGCGGGGGACAGGAAGATGAGGCCGGTCGCTCCCGCGGCTAGCGCGGCGGTGGCCGCGTAGCGCACGGCGCGGCGCCGGTCGACCGATGCACGGCGTCCCAGCGACCGCGCGACGGGAACCCGGCGTTGAGGCACCAGTCGAGATCGGCGGCGACCTCGAAGCGGACGGCCGCCAGTTCGACCGCCCAGCCCTTCACGAGCCCGGACGGATCCCAGGTCCCGTCGGGTCGGCGAGCATCGAATCGCCCGCCGGTCCGATCGCGCCAGTGGTTGGCGCGATCGGCCACCTCGCGTATCCGCTGCGAACCCTCGGCGATCGTCGCGAGTCCGCCGCGGATGCGAGCGACGGCGCTGTCCGGCCGGTAGGGGGAGAACTCCTCGTCCACTGCGCGGAGATCGTCGAACACGGCAGCGACGGTGGCGTCCACCTGGGCTTCCCGCGCCGCAGGCCCTCGGCACAGGACGCTGATGGGCATCCCCATGATCTGTTGGACCCAACTGCGCCGGGGCATCGCGCTTCCGGCTGGGTGGCTCGCGGCTCGTGTCATCGGTCGGTGCGTTCTGTCGAAGCGGACTGCCGACGGTAGCGGCGGGTGGACCGCGCTCAGGACCGCGCCCGGAGATTCGTCGGGGCCCAGGGCGGAATATACCCTGGTGGGGTATGGTTGTAGTGTTACCCCAGGGGGGTACATGCAGGACGGGCGAGGAGGCGTGCATGAACGGTCCGATGAGGGTGGGGGCTTTCGGTCTGGCCTTGGCCGCTTTGGTGGCTACGGGGTTCGCGGTGGGACGAGCGACAACCACCGAGACCTCGACAGTGGCCTCGCCTCCCACCGTCACGACGACAGATTCGCCGGCCGGGGCGACCACTGCGAACGTCGCGGGTGCGGCCCTGCCGGGACTCGCCGTGGCGGATCGGGGGTACACGCTGCGCATGCTCGATCCCACCGTGGCCGCGGGCACCGCGGTCCCTGTGCGTTTCGAGATCCTCGGTCCCGATGGCTCGACCGTGCGCGAGTACCGGCGCACGCACGAGAAGGCCATGCACCTGATCGTGGTGCGTCGGGACCTGTCGCGCTTCCAGCACCTGCACCCCGAACTCAGTGCCGACGGGATGTGGGAGTCGCCGGTGTCGCTCGACTCGGCGGGCGTGTACCGAGTCTTCGCGGACTTCGCCCCCGCGGCACTGAGTGAGACCGTCACTCTGGGGGCGGACCTGTTCGTGCCGGGTGACTTGCAGCCCGAAGAGCTTCCCGAACCTGCCTCCACGTGGGCGGGTCAGGGTTACTCGGTCGCCCTCGCCGGGAGCCCGCGGGCGGGCGACCCCACGGAACTGACCTTCACGGTCAGCCGCGCGGGTGCGCCGGTCAGCGACCTCGAGCCCTACCTCGGGGCCTTCGGCCACCTGGTGTCTTTGCGCCCGGGGGATCTGGCATACCTGCACACGCACCCGTCCGAGGACGCCGCGGCAGGGGCGCAGGGTGGTCCGGACATCCGATTCGCCACCACGTTCCCCACGGCAGGTCGCTACCGGCTCTACCTCAACATCGCGCACGCCGGGACGGTCCGCACGGCCGAGTTCACCGTCGACGTTCCGACACCGACGAGTTCCGCGCCGCAGCAGTCGGCCGAACCGGCCGAACCGGCAGCTCCCTCCTCGCCCACGGGCGAGCACTCCGGGCACTGAAAGGAGGACGCCATGACCACCACCACCGACATCAACGAGCAGGGCCGCGCCCAGCTCGACCTTCGCATCGGCGGGATGACCTGCGCCTCCTGCGCACGCCGGGTCGAGAAGGCGCTCAACGCAGTCGAAGGCGTGACGGCCGGTGTGAACTACGCCACCGAGACCGCCCGCATCGAGTACGACCCCGGTGTTGCCGCCGAGCGACTGCTGGCCGTGGTGGCCGACACCGGCTACACCGCCACAGTCCCGCAATCCCGCACGCCCACGGTCGACGCACCAGCCGCCGGCGGCGTCGAAGCGGTCGACCCGGAGGAGGCTGCCGAGGCCACCCGCGTCGGTGCCCTGCGTGCCCGGTTGATCGGCAGCGCGCTGCTCACGCTTCCGGTGGTCCTGCTCGGCATGATCCCGCCGCTGCAGTTCGAGTACTGGCAATGGGCCGCGCTGACCCTCGCCGTCCCGGTCGCGGCGTGGGGAGCCTGGCCGTTCCACCGGGCGGCGCTGCTCAACCTGCGCCACGGTGCGGCCACCATGGATACCCTCGTCAGCGTCGGCGTGATCGCTGCCACCGGATGGTCGCTCTACGCGTTGTTTCTCGGCGGGGCGGGCGCCCCCGGCATGACCATGGGATTCGAGCTCGTTCCGGAGCGGCACGGCGGTGCGCACGAGATCTACCTCGAGGTCGCCGCGGTGCTCACCACTGCGTTGCTCGCCGGCCGCTACTTCGAGGCCCGCGCCAAGCGTCGCGCGGGTGCGGCCCTTCGAGCGCTGCTCGACCTCGGCGCCAAGGATGTGGCGGTGCTGCGTGACGGCATCGAGACGCGCGTGCCGATCGGATCGCTGATGGTGGGTCAGGAATTTGTGGTCCGCCCTGGCGAGCAGATCGCCACCGACGGGGTCGTCGTCTCCGGAACCTCTGCTGTCGACGAGTCGATGCTGACCGGTGAAGCGATGCCGGTCGAGGTCCGCCCGCAGGACGTGGCCACCGGGGCGACCCTCAACGTGGGCGGGCGCCTGGTCGTGCGTGCGACCCGGGTTGGTACCGACACCCAACTTGCCCAGATCGCGAAGCTGGTCACGGAGGCGCAGTCCGGGAAGGCTGAGGTAGCTCGGCTCGCCGACCGTGTCTCCGCGGTGTTCGTGCCGCTCGTCTTCGCGATCGCGGCCGCCACCCTCGGGTTCTGGCTCGGCAACTTGGAGAACACGCAGCTGGCGTTCACCGCCGCCGTGGCGGTCCTGATCATCGCTTGCCCCTGCGCGCTGGGCCTGGCCACTCCCACCGCGTTGCTCGTCGGAACCGGACGTGGCGCGCAGCTCGGGATCCTGATCAAGGGCCCCGAGGTTCTCGAGAACACGCGCCGGATCGACACCGTCGTGCTCGACAAGACCGGCACTGTGACGACCGGTCAGATGAGCCTGCTCGAGGCCATCCCGGTCGACGGCCAGGATCGGAGCGAACTCCTACGCCTCGCAGGGGCGCTCGAGGATGCCTCCGAGCATCCCATCGCTCGGGCAGTGGCGGCCGGAGCGCGGGCGCGCGGCGTCACGCTGCCCGGAGTCGAGGACTTCGCCAACCACGACGGGCGCGGAGTCTCCGGCGTCGTCGAAGGGCACGCGGTCGTTGCCGGTCGCCGCGCCTGGCTCGCCGACCAGTGGTCTCAGCGCGCGCCCGGTGTGCTCGTGTCGGCGGCGGAGGCAGCGGAATCTGCCGGTCGCACGCCGATCTGGATCGGTTGGGACGGTGCGGTCCGCGGCGTGCTGGTCGTTGCCGACACCATCAAGGACACCTCCGCGCAAGCCGTCGCCGATCTCAAGGCACTCGGTCTGCGCCCGGTGCTGCTGACCGGCGACAACGCGCGCGCCGCGCGCGCTGTCGCTGCCGCGCTGGGCATCGACGAGGTGATCGCGGAAGTTCTGCCGGCCCAGAAGGTCGAGGCGATCACGCGGCTGCAGGCCGAGGGTCGCGCGGTGGCGATGGTCGGTGACGGCGTCAACGACGCGGCCGCGCTCGCCGCGGCCGACCTCGGACTGGCGGTGGGCACCGGTACCGACGCGGCGATCGCCGCGAGCGACATCACCCTGGTCCGTGGTGACCTGCGTGCCGCCGCCGACGCGATCCGGCTGGCGCGGCGGACCTTGCGGACGATCAAGGGCAACCTGTTCTGGGCGTTCGCCTACAACGTCGCCGCGCTTCCGTTGGCTGCGGCGGGATTGCTGAACCCGTTGTTGGCCGGCGTGGCGATGGCGCTCAGTTCGGTGTTCGTGGTGACCAACAGCCTGCGCCTGCGGCGGTTCGCTCCCCTGCACCGCGCGGAGCCGGCGCCGGACCGCAGCCGGGACGGCGCGGCCGCGCAGATCCAGCGCGACGCCGAGATCGCACGGCTGCGCGAGGAAGTCGCGCAACTCCGCGCCGCCTCGACGAACTAGCGCCTGCGGGCCTTGCGACGGTCGTCCGGTGATACCCCCTGAAGGTATGGTGAACTCGTGGAGACCCCAGTTACGCACGGATATCAAGGCGACCGCGGCGGCCACCTCAAGCGCCTTCGGCGGATCGAGGGTCAGGTCCGTGGGATCGCGAAAATGGTCGAGGACGACAAGTACTGCATCGACATCCTCACCCAGGTGTCCGCGGCCACGAAGGCCCTCGAGTCGTTCGCACTGAGCCTCCTGGAGGAGCACCTGCGTCACTGCGTCCGCGAGGCCATTGCTGACGGTGGACCGATCGCGGAGGAGAAGATCGCGGAAGCCGGCGCCGCGATTCAACGCCTCGTCCGCTCGGCTTGAGCCCGCTGACCGCAATGCGCTGACGCGCTGCGGATCGAGGTGCGATGGAGGCGACGCGAACCGCGGTCGATGAGGGCATGACAGCGGTTCGAACCCAGGTCGTCGGGCGACAAAGTCGCAGGCAGTAGCCTCCTGCAAGACTTCGAGCCGCCCCCGTGAAGTGTAGGTCCGGGGCCGATCGCTCGACGCGGCATCAGTGAAGGAGAGCAGCCCATGTCCGAGACCTGGCTGCGGATCGTCACCTACCGCGCTCCCGAGGGCGACGCCGACGCGCGCGAGTACATCACTGAAAGCCTGCAGGAGGTGCATCGCAACCTTCGGCGGTCGCCGGGCTTCCTCGGCGGCCGCTGGGCCGACGATCCGGAGGGGACGACGCTGGCGGCGATCACCTACTGGAGATCACGCGAAGCCATCGAGTCGGCCGGCGACTACCTCGCGCGGTTGCGGGGCGAGCGGCTCGGGAGCGGGCTGAAGCTGAGCAAGGAAGTGAACCTCCGGTCGGACACTCCACCGGCCGCGTGGGAGTCCGCGGCGTGGGATGTCGTCACCAGCCGGGACTCCTCCAACTGGCTGCGCGTCGTCTTCTACGACCCGCAGACGGGCATGGACTCCGAGGCGGTCAGGCACCTTCGAGCGTCGACGGACGATGCGCTGCGCATGCTGAAGCAGCAGCCCGGGTTCCGCGTCGGGTACTGGGGACACGACCCGGTCGTCGGCACCATGGCGGCAGTGACCTACTGGGGCGGCCTGGACTACATCCGGCAGGCCGATGCGCAGCTGGAACTGCTCCACGCCGAGCGAGGCGAACACGGGAGCGACGTCTCCGACGTCCTCAACCTGCAGCTCTTCCACGCGACAGCCACTCCCGTGGAAGCGACCGGCTGGCTGCCGAAGGACACCGACTCGGCCGACGATGCGACGGCCGAGTGGTAGAGGGTTCGCCTCCCTCCGACCGGCTCCCAGCGGCCGAGTAACCTCCGGGCCAACGATCGGACCGCCCCAGCGACCAGGAGGATCGGCATGGCCGAGGAGAAGAAGCAGGTCGTCAGCGTCACCGTCGATGCAGCACCGGACAAGGTGTTCGCCGTGGTGTCGAACCCTGCGCGTCATCCCGAGTTCGACGGCTCCGGCATGTGCGCGGGCTGTTCGACGGGGCCCCTCACCGGCGTCGGCCAGTCCTTCGTGATGGACATGTCCCGCGAAGGACTCGGGGAGTACCAGATCCGCAACGAGATCGTCGCCTTCGAGCCGGACCGGCGGATCGTGTGGGAGCCGCACCTGGAGACCTCCAACGCGACCGTGGACGAGTTGCTCGCCGGCCTCACGCCGGGCGGTCACACCTGGGGCTTCGACCTCGAGCCCACCGGCGACGGCAAGACCACGGTCACGCACACCTACGACTGGAACCACATCAAGGACGAGCGCTACGGCGCCTTCTTCCCCTTCATCACCCCGGAAGAGATGACGGCCACCGTCACGCGTCTCGGGGCTGCAGCCGCGAAGTCCTGACCTGGGTCGCGACGCGCGCGACCCACCAGATCAACACTCCCTGCAGCGGCAGCCGGGCCCACAGCAGCGGTTCCGGGATGGAATGGCGCTGCGGGTGCAACGCCATGTCGAGGTTGGCCGGGAAGACGAGCACCAGCAGCACAACGAGGCCCCACCCGGCAGCCACCCGCAGACGAGGGATCGCCAGCCCCACCCCGCCGGCGATCTCGGCCGCCCCGCTGAGATAGACGAGCGCCCGGTGGGCGGGGAGGTACGACGGGACGATCCCGATGTAGGAATCGGGCGACAGGAAGTGCCACATCCCGGCGGCGATGAACCCGACGCACAGGAGGCGCCGGGACCAGGTCACTCGCGGAGTGTGTCAGGTGCGCCGGGGGGCTGCTGGGCTACGGGATGTCATTTCGTAGCCCTGCTTGTCAGCCCCTGCACGGGCTGACAAGGCCACGTACGGGATGACATCCCGTACGGAAAACGCGAACAAGTTCTCCGCCGCCGCACAACGGTCCTAAAGGTGGCGCACAAGTTCGTGCGCGACCTTGAACTCATGGACGAGAACTACACACCGCAGACGTCGGCGCCGGGCTACGACCTCTCAGCCGAGAGCACCCCGCAGGACATCGGCGGCCAGGCCTCCGCGCCGAGGTCGACCGGGATCCCGGCCGCGTTCCGCTCCCCCCGGAACGCGGTGCGTCGTGTCCTGACCGAGCCCCGTCGCGGCCTGGCCACCGTGGCCGTCGTCGCGCTGGTCTCGGGGCTCATCGGCGGCGGCATCGGTGGGGCGGCGCTGAGCCGGTCGAACTCGGGAGGGGCCGCATCGGGCTCCTCGTTCGGGTCCTCGGCATCAGCGGCCGCGATCATCCCTGCCGCCGCCGTGGCCCAGGGTGGGGCGCAGGCCGTCGCCGCGAAGGTGACGCCCAGCGTCGTCTCGATCGACGTGCGTAACGCCTCCCCGTCGGCCGGGCTGCTGGGCGGCACGGGCAGTCAGGTCGCGGGCAGCGGCAGTGGTGTGGTCATCAGCAAGGACGGGTTGATTCTGACGAACAATCACGTCGCGGGTGAGGGCGACCTGACGGTCACCTTCTCCGACGGCCGATCGGTGCCCGCGAAGCTCATCAAAGCCGACCCGGTCACGGACCTGGCCGTCATCCAGGCGCAGGGCGTCACCGACGCGACCCCCGTCGCGTTCGGCAGCTCCGGCGATCTCGTCGTCGGGCAGACCGTGTACGCGATGGGTTCCCCGTTGGGCCTGTCCGGCACCTTCACCTCCGGCATCGTCAGTGCGCTGCACCGCCCTGTCGTGCCCAGTGACGAGGCCGGCAGCGGCGGCGGGAGTGTCATCGACGCCATCCAGACCGACGCCCCGATCAACCCGGGCAACTCCGGCGGCGCGTTGGTCGACGGCGCCGGCAACCTCGTCGGCATCACCTCGGCGATCGCCTCGATGGGCAGCAGCAGCGGTCAGTCGGGCTCGATCGGGTTGGGCTTCGCCATCCCGATCGACCAGGCCAAGGTCATCGCCGAGCAGCTCGCCAAGGGCGTCACCGTCGCCCACGGGCAGATCGGCGTTCAGGTCGCCGACGCGACCACCGGCACCCAGCGTGGTGCCGTCATCAAGCGGGTCACCGCGAACGGCGCCGCCGCCAAGGCCGGCCTGCGCGCCGGCGACGTCGTCACCGGGTTCGACGATCGCGTCGTCGACGTCCCCGACGCGCTCGTGGCCGGGGTCCGTTCCTCCCAGCCGAACACCAGCCACCAGATCACCTACCTCCGGGACGGCGTCACCAAGACGGTGACCGTCACCCTCGGCAGCGACGCGGCGCCCGGTCAGGACTCCTGAGACTCACGTCGATCGCTTGGCCTTCTCCAACGCCGTGACGGGGCACTTCTTGCATCGCGGCTTGGACTTGCAGCACTTCTTCTTCACCTTGCCCGCCTTGATCAGGCGGCGGACCTGGTCCTGCGGCGACAGCGCCTCGCCCTTGGACTTCTTGCCCACCGGTTCGCTCCTGACGTCGGTTCCCCGACGTAGGGGGCGATCGAGGCAACCCTACGTCGGGTCGGCGGCCCCGGCGGTCGGAGGGCCCGTACGCGACCGACCGAACGGTGCTCGGTCTGAGAACTGATGCTTCGTCACCATCGTGGCGAACCGCGATCCACCCTGGACGCTGACATTTTCGGCGTGTCCACCCCGGCGGATTCCCACGACGCCTACGGGGATCGTCATATGCGCCACGACACAGACGTCATGCCCGGCTGTCCAGATTGCCTCGCTCGTCCCCGACCAAGGTGTGCTTCTTCCCCAAGGAAGTTCATGATCTGTCTTTACGCCGTTTGGGCAGGCGCGGACCTTCGAGGATCTGCCCCGTGCCTTCCCACCACCGACCGGTAGCCGTCGCGCTCTTCGCCATTTCCCTTGCCGCGACAGGCTTCTCGACGCCGTCCCCCGCGCGGGGCTCCGCTCCGGAGCCTTCCGTCGGCGAGGCCGGTGTCTCCGCCCTGCTGGCCGAACTCGGATTGGCGGAGCCCGCCGCGAAGACTCCCGCCGCAGCGCCGAAGCGCTCGGCTGCGGCGCCGCGCCACAACGGCGTGGCAGAGCGGTTGCCGTTGGGATCGAAGGACCTGAAGGAATCGCGCACGGTACGCAGGATCGCGAAGGGCGTGACCCTCACCGTCATCCGGCGCGGTCAGACGTCGGCCAAGGGCGCGAAGAACGAGGTCGGCCCCTGGGTGGTGCGCGTCCTCACCATCGACCCCACAGTGGCCGACGGCCGCCTGGCGACCGCCTCCGGTCCGAGCGTGGCCCGCACGACGCCGGTCACCGAACTCACCCGCAGGATCGGCGCCCTCGCCGGGGTCAACGCCTCGTACTTCGCGATCGGCACCCGCACCCCGGGTAAGCCGGTCGGGCTGACCGCTGCCGCGGGAAGAGTCCTCAGCGACACCACGGGCATGAAGCGTGAGGTCACGCTGCTCGTCGACTCCAAGAGCAACCGACTGCGCATCGCGAAGCTGCAGTGGTCGGGCCGACTGGTGGGCACGGACGGTCGCACGTTGAAGCTGACCAAGGTCAACGCCGTCCCGCGCGTGCCGCTGGCCTGCGGCACGACCTGGGCCCAGGCCCGGTGCACCTCGCGCGGTCAGGTGGCGATGTTCACCACGCGGTACGGCAAGTACACCCCCGGTGGCGTGGGCACCGAGGTCCTGCTCGACCGCAAGGGCTGCGCCGTGCGCGTGCAGAAGCACCGCGGCCTGCGCCTGAGCCGCGGCCAGTCCTCGATCCAGGCGACCGGCACGACCGCCCGGATCCTGCGCGCCTTGGTGAAGGACGGCTGCACCCGGATCGAGAACACCCTGCGTGACTCGAAGGGCAAGAAGGTCGAGCTCACCCGCACCACCTCTGCGGTGACCGGGCGCTTCCAGCTCCTCGACGAGGGCCGGATCATCGCTCCGTACCGGCGGCCCGACGACTTCTTCTCCCGCCACCCGCGCACGATCGCGGGCACCATGTGGGACGGCAAGATCGTGTTCGCCACCGTCGACGGCCGGTCCAACCGCAGCATCGGCGTGACGTTGCGCGAAGCCGGCAAGATCGCGCGGGCCCTCGGCATGCGGGACGCCGTCAACCTCGACGGCGGCGGTTCGACCACGATGGCGATCCGCGGCAAGCTCGCCAACAAGGTCTCGGGCCGTCGGGAGCGGGCGGTCTCCGACGCCCTGGTCTGGCTCCGGGACCGCTGACGCCACGTCAGTTCAGAGGCGGACGATGGCCAGCAGGACATCGGTGAGGGCCACCATGCCGTGGCCGGGCCCGCCGGTGTCCTCCATCAAGGCGATGTCTCCGGCGCGCATCCGCCGCGTCTGATCGCCCGCCGTGCCGTCGAACTCCCCGGACAGCACCATGACGTACTGCCGGGCGGGCGCGGGGTGCGCGGCGTCCTGCCAGCCGGCAGGGAAATGCGCGAACAGGACAGCGGAGGCACCGACCGCCTCGGACACCGCCAACGGCGGTGCGGGCGGGGCGAAGACCGCGGGGGCGAGGTCGATCGTGATGTCCGCGAACCGCGTGACGCCACCGCCGTCGGTGAAGACCCGCACGCAGTTGACGCGGTGCTCGGTCGCTTCGGAAGTCATGCGCCGGACGCTACGCGCCCCGGCGGCGCACGCGACAGGTCACGGGGTCGTAGAAACCCCAACGCCGGTGGTGCCAGGTACCGACCTTGGCGCGGATGTCTTGCCGTGCGGCGGCGCTGCTGATTGCCTGAGCGCATGACCGCAGCCGAGCACGTCCGGTACTGCCGGCGCTGCGGCGCGCAGACCGGCTGGGCGACCCCCGAGGGGGACAACCGGCCGCGGGCGACGTGCTCCTCCTGCGGCGCGATCGAGTACGACAACCCGAAGGTCGTGGTCGCCGGCGCACTCCATGAGGGCGACCGGATCCTGTTCGTGCGGCGCGCCCTCGCGCCCTACGCGGGGGCCTGGGCGCTGCCGGCCGGATTCGTCGAGTGTGGCGAGACGCTCCGCGAGGCGGCCTGCCGCGAAGTGCTGGAGGAGACGCATCTGAAGGTCGCGCCGGAGGACTTGCTCCTCTACGGCTCCCTGTCGTTGCCGGACCTCGACGAGATCTACATCGCGCTGGCCGCACCGTTGCCGAGCCACGACTTCCGGCCCAGCGCCGAAGCCTCCGAACTGGCGATGCTCACCTTCGACGAACTCTGTTCGCACGAGTTGGGTTACCCGCCCGCGACCCTGGAGCTCGTGCGACTGCTCTACGTGGCCATCGCCGACGGTGACCTGCCGCAGACGGGCGGACGGCTCTGGGACATGCGCGGGCGGGACCCGTCGGCCGAGTGAGCCCGGCGTTCCAACAAGAGCCCGCGGTCGGCGTGCAACGAAGTTGACGTGATCGTTCCGCCGCCGTCGCCACGGATATGCAGGCGCGCATAAGAGTGGGCCTGGCCCGTTGCCGTCGTATCCGCCGGAGGTCCCGGATGCCCTCGTCCATCGCACCTGCCCTCAGCCGCCGGACCGCCCTTCGCGGCGGCCTGCTCGCCGCCGCCGGGGTCGCCGGCCTCGCCGGATGCGGCACCGACAGCGCCGCGCAAGCCGTCGCGGCCACGCCGACCCCGAGCGGTGGTCCCCCGGGGAGCGCGCACACCGTCACCCGCCTGACCAGCAGCCCGGGACTGTCCTTCGCCACGATGGTCAGCCGCTTCGAGAAGACCGTGCCGCCGCTGCCGATGGAGAAGATGGTGGCCACGCTCAAGGCGAAGCCCTTCGCCGAGGTGAAGGCGCTGCTCGCGAAGGCCTCGCCGGTCTCGATGTTCCTGTTCTCCAGCCTGGACGCGACCCCGTTCATGACCGCGGCAGGACACAAGGCCAAGGCCAAGACCTACCTCATGGGCAACCCGCTGATCGCGGAGAAGATGTACGCCTACGACGCCGGGGTCATGCTCTACGCGCCGCTGCGGACGGCAATCTTCACCGACGACGCCGGGGCCGCCCACTTCACCATCGACCGACCCAGCGACCTGTTCGGCAGCTTCGACGACGCCCACATCGCCGCCACCGGCCGCACGTTGGACGCGACTCTCGTGAAGCTGCTCGAGCACCTCAAGTTCCCGGTCCCCACGGAACTGACGGGCTGACTGCCCGTCAGCAGAGAAGTGCCGTTCGCTGCTCCGGGGCTCTGCGCAAGGATGCGCAGGGCGACCTGAGGGAGGCGGCATGACCGAGAACTCGACGTTCGATCCGTTCGGGCTGACCGGACGGACGGCCGTGGTGGTCGGCGGGTCCAGCGGCATCGGGCTGGGCATCGCCCGGCGGCTGCACGCGCACGGTGCAGACGTTCAGGTCACGGGGACCCGGGCCGCCGCCGGCGACTACGACGAGGACCTGACCGGACTGAGCTTCCACCGACTCGACGCCACCGACGACGCCGCCGTCACGGCACTGGCCGAGTCCCTCCCGGCGGCGCAGATCCTCGTCTACAGCGGCGGCACCGTCGCCTACGGCCGCGCCGAGTACGACATGGAGACCTTCCGTCGCGTCCTCGACGTCAACCTCACCGGGGCGATGTCCTGCGCGACCGCGTTCCATCCGACGCTGGCGACCTGCGGCGGCACGGTCCTGCTGATCGGCTCGGTGGCGAGCTTCACCGCGACGCCCGGCCAACCGGCCTACAGCGCGAGCAAGGGCGCCCTGCTCACCCTGGTGAAGTCGCTCGCCTGCGCCTGGGCCCGCGACGGGATCCGAGTCAACGGTTTGGCGCCTGGCTTCGTCGCGACCAAGATGACCGCGCTGAGCCGCGACAACCCGGAGATCTACGAGGAATCCCTGCGCAGGATTCCGCTGCGTCGGTGGGGCACCCCGGAGGAGATGGGCGACGTGGCGACCTTCCTGGTCTCGCCGATGGCGTCCTACATCACCGGCCAGATGCTGCTGGCCGACGGTGGGCTCACCCTGCGCTGAGGCCCGGCCGGGGCCCACGCCGCTGCGCGCCGATCCGACGGGCGGCTTCGTCCCTGCGGACGCGCATCGCGTCCAACAGCGTCCGCGCCGCAGTGGCCGGGAGCGGGAGTCCTTCGGGCCCACGCGCGGGATCCCAGGCCACCCCGTAGACCCGGCTGAGGACCTCGCCGACGACCCGGCGGGGGAGTTCGGGGTAGTCGGAACTGAGTTGCTGGAACAGCACCGACGGCGGTGCTGCGCCCATCGCTGCGTCGATGGATCGAAGTCGCGCTTGATCGGTCATGGCGAACCTCCGTGAAGTCGGAGACGCCGAGGTCCGGAGCGTCGGTGAGTCAATCATCGTTACTGACATGAGGTCAGATTCGTGCTTCATGTGACGGGTGACGCGAACCACAGGGTGCGTTCGGTCCAGACGCCAGGTCCGAGCCGCTCTCCCGAACAGACGACGATGGCGATCTGTGGTCGTCCGGTTTCGGCGTAATAGCGGGCATTCGCTGCCCGGGCGGGTACCTCGACGCGGTCGGTCACCCTGTAACAGAGCTGCCCGAGCGCGCCCCTGACGATGATCCGATCGCTTTCGTGCAGCCCGGCGAGCAGTGTGTTGCCGAGGGCGCTGCCATCGGGCCAGGTGTGCGCGTTCAACAGTGCGTTGCCCTGGGTGCCGCCGGGACGGATCTGGTTGCCGAGGTCGAAGGCCAACTGGGTCTTGCCCGTGGTGCTCAGTGCCGGAACTCCGGGGACGTCCCGGACATCCCGCGGGAGGGCAACCACAGAGATCGTGCCGGTGAGGCCAGGAATGCTGACCGACGTCGGCAGAAAAGCTCGGTCGACGGTGTCGCAACGCCCCGGGGTCGAGGCTCGCAGGGGGGCGGAGGTGGGCGCCGGGCGGGGTTGGGTCTTGACTGCAGGCGCCGCTGTACGGCCGGACGACGCCGCTCGGTCATGCGCGGTTCGTCCGGCGGGTGCAGTGCGTTCCACTCGTGCAGGGACTACAGGTGCATCCCCGAAGTGGGGGGCGAGTCGTTGACCATAGGCGCGTCGCCTCCTCGTGGCCCCGGTGTGGAGCCGTGCTTGAACCGTACGCCGATCCTCTCATCGCAACAAGGTTCAATAAGTGATGCAGCGTCAGGTTCGAGCAGTTCTCGGTGTCCTTGATCCAGGGTCGTTCGATGGTGCTCTGCTCCGACTCGCCGAAACCCGGAGGGCGGCGACGGGCGCCGCACCGCGTGACTTTGTGCCCTGTCCGCATGGGGAATCGGCGCGCACCATGAGGACATGACCTTCATCGAACGAACCGACGCAGACCTGACGAAGGCGGTCGTTCAAGAGATCGCTCCCATGTCCTGACCAGCAACAGCGAGGTCACACCCCGCCCCTGAGCTGGGGCCCGCAGCAGACGAGGCCTCCCAGCCCGGCAGGGACGCAGGACCGTCGCACCGCCCGGCCCGCCGGGTTCCCCCGCTGGCGCGGCGGTCCTGCTCGTCGGGCCGCGTCGACCGCGGGCCGGTCCACCACCGCAGAAGGAACCGAGGAGTCCGATGACCAGCGAGGAACAGAAGTTCCACCAGGCGCTCCGCGCGTTCACGCAGTCGCAGCCGCCGGCCATCCGTTCCCGGCAGGACGCACCGGCGGTGCGGTGCCTGCACTGCGAGGGCTCGATCCCCGGCGAGGCGTTCGTCTACTGGGCCATGGCACGACGCGCCGTGTTGTTGTTTGCCTCGTGCCCCACGTGCAGCGAACGGGCGATCCTGCCCGAGGCGGAGTACGCGGTATGACCATGCATCCCGCACCCACGCTGGTTCGGTCGGCACCGAATCCCTTCCTGCGCGGGACTTTCAGATGAGCGGTTCCGTGCTCCTCGTCGGTTCGCCCGCGGCGGCGGCCTACGATCTCGGCGACGGACACCCCATGCGGGCCATCCGCGGCCAACTCACCACCGGACTCGCCGCAGGCCTCGGCCTGCTGGACCGCCCGCAGTGGCACCGCCGCGATGCTGCATCGGCCCGCGACGACGAGATCGAACTCGTTCACAGCGACGCCTACATCGCGGTGGCGCGCGCAGCCGACCGGATGCCCCCGAACGTTCTCGGCCTCTTCGGGCTCGGCACCGAGGACACCCCCGTGGTGCCCGGTTTGCACGAGGCAGCCGCGGGCGTGGCCGGCGCGACCCTGGCCGCGTGCACCGCGGTGTGGTCCGGCGAGTTCGTCCATGCGATCAATCTCGCGGGCGGCCTGCATCACGCGATGCCCGCCTACGCCAGCGGTTTCTGCGTCTACAACGACGCCGCCATCGGCATCTCCGACCTGCTGCGCGCGGGGTGCGCCCGGGTGGCCTACGTAGACCTCGACGCCCACCATGGCGACGGGGTCGAGGCGATCTTCGCCGCCGACCCGCGGGTGCTCACCGTCTCCCTGCACCAGGACGGCCGCAGCCTGTTTCCCGGTACGGGGGCCGCGACCGACGTCGGTGCGCCGGGCGCGGAGGGCAGGGCGGTCAACGTCGCGCTGCCGCCAGGCACGGGCGACGCCGGTTGGTTGCGCGCGTTGAGCGCGGTCGTTCCGGTGCTGCGCAGTTTCGCGCCGGACGTGATCGTGACTCAGTGCGGGTGCGATGCCCATCGCCGCGATCCGCTCAGCGAACTCGAATTGACGGTCGAGGGGTTCACCGTCGCCTACCGGATCATGCATGAATTGGCCCACGAACTCTGCGACGGACGTTGGGTCGTGCTCGGCGGTGGCGGTTACGACCTCGGGTCGGCAGTTCCGCGGGCTTGGACGCAACTCCTCGCTGTCTGCAGCGGAGATCCGCTGCCCCTGGACAGTGAGCTCCCGGCCGCCTGGCGTGACCAGTCCACGGCCGTCACCGGCAAGGCGTCGCCCGATCGCCTCGGAGACAGCGGTATCCCGGTGACCTGGTCGCCCTGGCAGGCCGGACATGGCGATCCGCACGACCCGCTCGACCGCGCCGTCGAGGAAACCCGCAAGGCCGTGTTCCCCCTGCACGGGCTGGACCCCGACGGGGCGCTGTGACGGTGGGCCCGGGTCGGGGACATGGGGAACTTGAATTCCGTGATCTCGTGGGTCCTGGTCAGCGCTCGCATGGAGGTCGGTGACCTCCAGCCGCCCTGCGGTGGGCGTGCACCGGGCTGGAACGCGGGCATCGCCGCGGCGCACGGAGAGCCGGGCCTGAGGGGTGTCGGCAGGACTTCAGACCCTGGTCGCGCCCGCAGCCACGGACCGACACTTCACTCATGACGCAGCCCCGTGATCTCGTGACCGTTCGTCCGGCTGCGGCCGACGTGGTGGAGGTTCTCTCGCGCGAGGAGTGTCTCGCCTTGCTCGCCCAGTCGGGCATTGCCCGATTGGCGTGGGTCGATGGCGATCGCGCGCGGATCGTCCCGGTGGCGATTGCCGTCGCGGACGGGGCGATCGTGTTCTGGTCGGGACCCGGGCGCAAAGTGGATGCGGCCCTCGCGGGGCAGCTGTTCACTCTCGAGGTCGAACGCCTGGAGCCGGCTCTGCACCTTGGCTGGAGCATCGAGGTGCTGGGCAGCGCTTCGGTGGACGACGCCCCGGAGACTGTCGAACAGGTGCTGCGCAGCGAACTGCGCCCATGGATCGGTATGGACGAGCCCAGACTGATCTGTGTGGCCATGGAGGAGATCACGGGGCGTCGCCTCCCGGAGCGAGCGGCGACCGCGACGTTCTTGTAGGGCGGTCGGAATCGGCCCGGTCCTTGCTGAATTACCGGTCAGTCGGACTGCTCCAGCATTCGACCGAAGACCCGACGCGGCGTCAGCCGCATCACGAAACGCTTGTCTCCGCCCACCCAGGGCGACAGCAACTCGGTCAGCCGTTCGGCCTCCGGGCCGTGCACGCGGCGCACCGGACCGACGGCGGTCACCGTCCACCCGCTGCGGGTGACCGGATCGATGTCGTCGATCTGGAAGGCGAAGTGACCTCCATGGCCCACCGCGATGAACTTGGCGCCCGCGTCGATGCGGAAGAACACGTCGCCCTCCTCGACGAGGAAGTTCACCACCTCGATGTGGGCCGCACCGAACACGGCGAACGCCAGGCGACCGAATCCCGGGGAACGCCCGGCAAGCAACGCCGCCGCTCGTTCGTTCTCGAGTTCCACTACGTGCGTCCGTGGCGACGGGACGAACGGTGTGACAGCGCCCGGCGCAGGCGGTCGGCGTTGAGTCATGACGTCCTCCACGGTGTGCGTACCTGGTATCGATCATCCGGGTCACCGTGTGGACCACCCAGGGTCGAACGTCCCGGGTGCTCGTCGGCCGCCGTCGCCGACGGTCACATCCGCCGGTACCGCGACTGAACGATCGCGAACAGGCCGAACGCCATCAGCCCCAGCGCCACCGTGGTGAGCAGGGCCGCTCCGAAGGGCTGCTCGGCGATCTTTCGCAACGCCCCGTCGAGTCCGCGCGACTGCTCCGGGTTGAAAGTCCAGGCCGCGTAGACGAGCACGCCGCCGACCACGCCCAGGGCGCCCCCTTTGGCGAGGTGGCCGGCCTGTCCCAGCCGTGCCACACCCGCTCGTACCGGACCGGACATGGACGAGCAGTCCATCTCCTTCAGGAAGGACTTGATCAGGCCCCTGCGGACCGAGGAGACGCCGATCCCGACGATTGCCAGCCCGGCGATCACGACGATCGGCCGGCCGGCCGACCACGACAGGACACCGGAGGTGGTGCGTTGCTGGGACTGCGAACTGGAGGCGCCGCCGCCGAGCGCGACGGAGGCCGCGCTCACCCCGAGCGCGCCGTAGAACATGGACTTCCCGGCGCTGCTGATCTGTTTGCGGGTTCGTTTCAGACCCTTGCGGTTGCGGTACCCCCAGACGGACTCCGTCGCCTGCCAGAGCGCCAGCGCCACCAGTCCCGTCGCGACCAAGCCCAACAGAAGCCGCCCGAAGGGCTGCGCGGCCAGCGCCTTGAGCGCCCCGGAACTGTCAGCTGAACCGCCGCTCGATCCGCCCCATGCGATCGCCAGCGCCGAGGAGCCGATGAGGATGTGCACGAGGCCGTACGCGGTCAGGCCTACCCGGGCCAACGCTTCGAGCGGTGCGCTCTCGCCCAGTTCCTCCGCCTTGTCGGCCGCGGACGACCGTTCTGCCGACATCCAGTCCCCCTCCCAGATACGTGGAGGTGGAGTTCCCCTGCGGGCCCGCGTCAAACGGGCCGCATCTCGGCGCGACGATCTGCTTGTCGATCAGATCTGACGAAGCCTCAGCCGGTTTGCGCTGAGGGGATCCTGGCCGCGTGGTCCCAGTTGGCGGCCAGCGCGCGCAGGCGGACGGCCTCACGCTTGTACATCACCGAGTGCGGGGCGTCGATTCTGGAGCGGCGTTCGGCCAGGTTCGCCAGCGAGCGGGCGCTGCTCGCCCGCAGCGTCGCGGCTCGGCGCGTACGGAGTGCGGTACCCGGCGTCGTGGCGATCTGGCTCATACCTCCATCAGACGTCAGAACGATCTGCGCCTCCAGGGCCGAAAGGCCCGGACCAAGTCAGCGGAAAGACCGGTTTGCGGGGCCGCCACCGTGGTCGACCGTGTGGAGGGACGTACCGGGACCTTGGACCCTGGGCGGTCGGGGCGGCGCACCGGATGGTCGAGCAATGACCATGCAGACCGCCTCCACCCTTGATCGGCCGCCGAGTTCCGAGCGGGGACCCGCTGGCGGAGCAGTCTTCCCCGGGGTCCTGCTCTCGGAGTGGACGAAGCTGCGCAGCGTGCGCTCGACCTACTGGACGTTGTTCGCCGCGTCCGCCGGGATGATCGCGTTCTCGGCCATCATCTGCGCCGTTTTCGCCGGCAAGTACCCCACCATGAACGCCAAGGACCGGGTGGAGTTCGACCCCACCTCGATCAGCCTGGCCGGCGTTTCCCTCGCGCAACTCGCGATCGGTGTCCTCGGCGTCTTGATCATCACGAGCGAGTACGCCGGTGGCGCCATCCGTTCGACCCTGGTGGCGGTGCCGCAGCGACGCACCGTCCTGGCGGCCAAGGCCGCGGTCTTCGCGGTGGTGACGCTCGTCGTCAGTCTGATCGCTTGCCTGGTGTCCTTCTTTCTCGGCCAGGCGCTCCTGTCCGGTCGTGGGATCGATGCTCACCTCGGCGACCCGGGCGTGCTCCGCGTGGTCGTCGGCGCCGCCCTGTATCTAGGTCTGGTGGGACTGTTCGCACTCGGAATCGGCACCCTGGTCAGGCACAGTGCCGGCGCCATCTCCGCGCTGTTCGGCGTCCTGCTGGTCCTGCCGGGGCTGGTCCTGCTGCTTCCGTCGGCCTGGAGCCATGCGGCCGCCAAGTACCTGCCGTCCAATGCAGGGTCCGCGATGGCCCAGTCGGATGCGTCCAGGGCTGTCGACGACGGTTCTCAGCTCGCGCCGTGGACCGGCCTCGGCGTGTTCGCGCTCTACGTCGCGATCACGCTGGTGTGCGCTGCCGTCGCGTTCGATCGTCGCGACGCCTGAGTCTGCGTCGTCCGTATGACCGCCCCACACGAGGGAGACGCCATGAGCACTCAAGCATTCGTCCACGAAGCACTCCAGGCGCTGGTCCAGACACCGGTCCACGAGGCGATCCACGCCCCGGACGAAGTGCTGCGTGGCAATCCCCATGTGGTCGTCGGGGTCGACGGTTCGCCCGGATCCAACAGCGCGCTGCGCTGGGCCATGACGTATGCCTCACAGGTCGGCGGCACGGTCGAGGCGATCGGGACCTGGCATATGCCGGCAGCCGTCGGATTGGACTACGAGTGGGTCCCGAGTGACGCTGACGCGCGGAGCTACGCAGTCCTCGCTGAGCGGGTCCTTGCCGACACCGTCGCGGAGGTGACTCGCTCGTTGGACAGCACACTCGTGGTCGAGATGCGAGTCGCACGGGGTCAGGCGGCCGAGGTGCTCCTGAGCGCGGCACGCGCCGCGCAGATGCTCGTCGTCGGGAGCCGCGGACACAGCCCCCTGGCGGCCTTGGTTCTCGGCTCGACCAGTCGGCGCTGCGTGCAGCACGCGCCCTGTCCGGTGGTCGTCGTACCGGAGCGAGCGATCAGTCCTTGACGGGCGAGGCGTACCAGATGGTGCGCTTGCTCCAGTTCCCCGGACCGAGGCGCTGGCCGGAGCAGACGACGATCGCGATCTGCGGCTTGCCGGTGCGGGCGTAGTAGCGCGCGCCCTCGTCGTCGGAGGGGACCTCGACGCGGTCGGTGACCTGGTAGCAGATCCGCCCCCCGGGTCCGGCGACGTTGATCGGGTCGCCCTTCTGCAGGCCCGCGAGCAACTTGTTGCCCAGGGCGCTGCCGTCCGGCCAGGTGTGCGCGTTGAACAGCGCGTTGCCTGCGCCCGCTCCGGGAAGGATGCCGCTGCGGAACGTACCGCCGAGGTCGAAGGCCATCTGGGACTTGCCGAGGCCGGTCAGCGCCGGCACCCCGGGAACGTTGCGGGCGTCGCGCGGCATCGGGATGACCGGGATGCGACTGTCGACGCTCGGAACGTTGACCGCTGTCGGCACGAAGGTCCGCTCGGCGGTGGTGCATTTGGGCTTGGGGGTCGGCGTCGGGGTCGGCTTCGGTGTGACCTCGAGGACCGGGGCGGGAACCGCCACCGCGACCGGGGTCGGGCCGGGTGCCTCGTCCCCGCTGCCCGCCAGCAGCAACCCGCCGCCGATGCTGAGGGCGGCGATCACAGCGCCACCGGTCACGACGGCTCGCCGTCGGGTCAGCATCGCGCCGTCCCGCTGCCCCGGATGGCGTCGACCCTGTCGCTCCGCATTACCTGGCGCTGCACGCATCCCCCTGCGTCGGCGTTGTCGCGACCCATCGTCATCCATCGACCTGAGAATCGCGAACCCGACCCGCGTGTCGCGCTCGAGGTCGTCGTCGTGCGGCCCAAGCCACCGTCCCTGTCAAGGGCACCAAGACCTGGGAACTGCACATCGATTTCCGCCAGTGTGCCCCGGCCGGAATCGCTGAATGTCGGCTGAATACCGGGCTGAATCGATTCATAGTGAAACTTGTTGGTCTCATCGGGCAATATTGCTGACCGAAGAGACTAGAGCCGCCAGACATTCGAGGCGTAGCGTCGAAGTATTCCCGAGGGGCATGGATCGTCGAGAATCCTGCGGTTACTTTTCGCCTCGGACCTTGTAGTCGTGACTGGTGCCCATGCGATATTCGGCGATTCACCATGCCTGCCACCGTGTCACCCCACGCTCCCGCTGTCAGCGGACCGCAATGGCGGCGGGGACCACGGCCGGAGCACTCCTGCTTGCGGGCATCGTCGGGGTCGCGCCGGCCACCGCAGCACAACCGGAGCCCGGCCTCGGCACGGCGATCTATTTCGCCGTGCTGGCGGGCACGACAGTCACCAACACCGGCCCCTCCCACATCTCCGGCAACCTCGGTGTCTCTCCCGGCACCGCCGTCACCGGATTCCCGCCGGGCAAGGTGGTGAACGGAGTTCAGAACTCCGCGAATGCTCGCGCTGCCGGCGCCGAAGCGGATCTGACCACTGCGTGGGTCGACGCGGCCGGTCGAGGCCCGGCCACCGCGGTGCCCACCAACATCGGCGGCCTGACGCTCGGGCCCGGGGTCTACAACCACGCCTCCGGGATGTTCCTCACGGGAACGGTCACCCTGGACGCACGGAACAACCCGGCCGCCGTGTTCATCTTCCAGGCCGGCTCCACCCTGATCACGGCGTCCGACAGCCGGGTGCGACTGATCAACGGTGCCCAGCCCTGCAACGTGTACTGGCAGGTCGGCAGCTCCGCCACCCTCGGCACCGACACCACGTTCGTCGGCACCGTCATGGCGCTCACCTCGGTGACCGTGCAGACCAGGACGACGGTCAACGGCCGCATCCTGGCCAGGAACGGTCAGGTCAGCCTCGACACCAACGTCATCCGACTGCCGACCTGCAACGAGACGGTGACACCCACCGGCGGTGGCGGTACGCCCACCGGTGGCGGTGGCGGCGGGACGCCTACCGGTGGCGGTGGCGGTACGCCGACTGGCGGCGGCGGAGGCGGCGGTGCGCCCACAGGCGGCGGCGGCGGTGGCGACGGTACGCCCACAGGCGGCGGCGGCGGCGGTGGCGGTGGCGACGGCGGTGGCGGCGGTGGCGGGGACACTCCCGGCGGCGGCACTCCGTGGGGTCCGCTGATCCCGCCCGGCCATCCGCGCACCGGGCTCGGCGGAACGTCCTGAACACGAGCACGCCCCCGCGCGGTGGCGCTTCGCGCCGCGGGTGGGCGCTCACCATCGGTGCGCTCACCCTCGCCGGCGCGGTCCTCTCGGGCTGCGGCGGCGGCACACCGGCTGTGGTCGACACCGGTGCGGTTGTCCCGAGCACAGCACCCGCCACGGTGGCCCCGGTTCCCGTGCGTGTTACGCCGGCCTCGCTGCGCATCCCGACAATCGCGGTCGCGGCGCCCGTGGGCAAGCTCGGTTTCGACGAGGCCGCGCAGACCGTCGAGGTGCCCAGCAAGCCCGCGCACACCGGCTGGTACCGGTTCGGCTCGGCCCCCGGCGAGGACGGCTCGGCGGTCATCCTCGGCCACGTCGACTCCAAGACGGGGCCTGCGGTCTTCGCCCGGCTGAAGGAGTTGCGTCGCGGTGACAAGGTCTCGGTGACGATGTCCGACCGCTCCGTCGTGTCCTACCGGGTGGACAAGGTCGCCACGTATCCGAACGCCAAATTCCCCGCTACGAAGGTCTACGGCGCCAAGGGTCCGTCGACGCTGAACCTGGTCACCTGCGGGGGCGCGTACGACCCAGCCGCGGGCGGCTACCAGTCCAACGTCGTGGTTTACACCTCCTTGGTGAATCCCGCGACAGGCTGACGAACGCCTGCCCGACATCGCGTGATTCCACCCGCCCATGTCGGGATTTCGAATTCCTCGCTTCGGCCCGCCGCGCAACGAAAATCGAGACCTTTACAGCGCGACGCTCAAGCTTCGATCTGAATTCCCCGATAGATCCAATGACCTCGTTGTCCAAGACCCACTCGAAGCGGGTCGGACGAGCACAAGAAAGTGCCGGCGAATCGCGCAGTGCCGGAAAGTTCGCGGCGCTTTCGGCGTCCCCAGCAGCTACCACCCCTCAGGGAGTCCCCCATGCATGTCCTCAAGAGCAAGAAGTCCCGCGTCATCGTCGCCACCGCCGCCGTCTTCGT
Source organism: uncultured Actinomycetota bacterium (assembly GCA_963703165.1). Lineage (GTDB taxonomy): Bacteria > Actinomycetota > Actinomycetes > Sporichthyales > Sporichthyaceae > JBQTKD01. The sequence goes on along the minus strand of OY969798.1, from coordinate 2,200,071 downwards.
CCTCGGCGGCACCGCCGCCTTCGCGTACTGGACCTCGACCGGCAGCGGCAGCGGCGCCGGTACGACTGGCACGAGCACCGCCTTCACCGTGACGGGCGTTGCAGTCACCGCGGGCCTCCCGCTCACGCCGGGTACTGCCCAGACCGTCGGCTTCACGGTCAACAACCCGGGCACCGGCAACCAGATCCTCTCCAGTGTCGTCGCCACCGTCGCTACTTCGGCCGGCGAGGAGTGGACCGCTGTTTCGGGATGCTCTGCCTTGGATTACACCGTCAGCGCTCCCGTCATCACTTACGGGCAAATCGCTGGAAGCAGCTCGGTCAGCGGCACCGTACTAGTGACCATGAATAACTTGGGCACCAGTCAGGACGCGTGCAAGGGCGTGGCCTACCCGCTGTACTTCGCCGCCTCATAACGCCTCTCCCATGGGGGTAGCGGGGAAAGTGAGCAGGGCGGCCGTCCCGGCCGCCCTGCTTTCCGCTGCCCTCGTTCTCGCGACCCCCGCGTCCGCGTACTGGAGCGCCGTGGGCTCCGGTGTCGGGTCGGGTACGACCGGAACGTTGGCTGCTCCGACGGGGGTCAGCGTCCCGGCCAACAGCCTGTCGAGCGTGTCGGTCACGTGGACCGCCGCCGCCGGATCCCTTACGCCGACGGGGTACTACGTCACCCGCACCTCCGGCGTCACGACCGTGGCCGCGTGCGCGAGCGGCCCGAGCACCCTGCTCACCGGGACTTCGTGTGCCGACTCCGGGGTTCCCGACGGCGCGTACACCTACACCGTCACCGCCGCCTTCCGTTCCTGGACCGCGGCGAGCGCCTCGAGCAGCTCGGTGACTGTGTGGACCCCGACGAAGCTCGCCGTGACCGGGCAGCCCAGCACCACCATCGCGGGCACTGCGATCGCCCCGGCCGTCACCGTCACCGTCCAGACCGCCGCGAGCGTGGCCGTTCCACTGGCCGGGCGCTCCGTCACCGTCGGCATCGGTACCAATGCCGGCGGCGGCACGCTGTCGGGCACCGCCACCGCGACCACCGACGCCGCCGGGGTTGCGACGTTCGCAGGGCTCTCGATCGACAAGGCCGCCGCCGGCTACACACTGAGCGCGACGAGCTCCGGGCTGACCTCCGCCACCAGCAGCGCCTTCACCATCTCGGCCGCCACGGCCGACCGGTTCGCGATCACCTCCACCGCCGTCTCGGGCACCGCCTCGGCGAGCCCGACCCTCGGGCCGATCACCGTCGCCATCCGAGACCCCTTCGGGAACGCGGTCAACGCCCCGGGCGGCGGCACCGTCGTGAACCTCGCCTCCAACTCCACCGGCACGGCCAGGTTCGCCACGACCTCCGGCGGTACCACGATCACGACGGTGACGATTCCCGCTGGGTCGCCCAGCGTGGACTTCTTCTACGGCGACACCAAGTCCGGTGCCCCCACCATCACCGTGAGCGGCGCGCTAGCCTCCGCCACCCAGGGAGCGATGATCACCGCGGGGACGGCCACCAAGTTCGCCATCACGTCGACTGCTATCTCGAACGGCGCCGCCTCCATCAGCGCGAGCCTCGGGCCGTTCACCGTCACCCGCCAGGACGCCCTCGGCAACCCTGCGCTGGGTGGCGCGCTCACCGTCACGCTGGCCTCGTCCTCGGCCGGGCCCGCGTACTTGTCCGGAACGTTGGGCGCCACCACGACTTCCGCGGTGACGATCCCGTCCGGGCAGACCAGCGCGACGTTCTACTACGGCGACACGAAGCCCGGTTCCCCAACCATCACAGCAAGCGGCGCGCTCACCAGCGGCACCCAGGTCCAATCGATCGTCGCGGGCCCGGCGGCCAAGCTCGCGATCACGTCCGGGAGCCCCGCGGGCGTCGCCTCCGCCGGCGCGGTCCGACCCATCACCGTTCAGGTCCGGGACATCGCCGACAACCCGGTGACCACCGGCGTCGTCGTCACTCTGTCGTCGAACTCGGCCGGGACCGCGATCTTCGCCGCGACCTCCGGGGGCACCGGCGTCAGCTCGATCACGATCGTGCCTGGTCAGTCGACCGTGACCTTCTACTACGGCGACACCAAGGCGACGCCCAGCGGGACCGTTACGGTTACCGCCGCCGTCGCGGGGCTCACCAGTGCCACGGTGGGCGGGGCAATCACGGCCGACGTGGCTCACCATCTGGAGTTCGGCCAGCAGCCGACCAACACCAACGACGGCAGCATCATCACGCCGGCCGTCACGGTGCGGACTCTCGACCAGTTCAACAACCTGGCCACGAACACGGTGTCGGTGACCATCTCGATCGACCACAACGCAGGTTCGTTCCTCGGCCTCGGCGCCGGGATCCTGGACGGGACGCTCACGAAGTCGACTGCGGGCGGGAGCGGGGTGGCAACTTTCAACGATCTGTCGATCGACGGCTTCCTGGGAATCGGGGGAACCGGCACCGGTTACACGCTCAAGGTGACGGGGGTCGGCCCGGCTGTTGAGAGTGTTCCGTTCAACATCTTCTGAGCCCGCTCTGTGGCCCGATCCGACCGGCCCTCGAACGTCCCGGGGTCAGAACGTCCCCGGGTCGCCGTCGAAAGCGCGTCGGATCCACCCGGGCAGGCCGGTCCGGAGGACGTCGGCGGACTCGTGCAGCAGGTGCCCGGTCTCGGGCAGCAGGACGACTTCGCCGTGGCCGGCGGTCTGGCGCACAGCGTGGGCCGAGCCCGCCGGGATGATGTCGTCCTGCTCGCCGTGGATCAGCAGCAACGGACGATCGCCCAGTTCCGCGGCCGATTCGGTGCCGGCCGACTGCGAGGCCAGGGCGACGATGGCCGCCACGACCTCCGGCATCGCGGCGGCGGCGCTGATCGCGACGGCCCCGCCGAACGAATGCCCGACGACGACGAATCGGGTGGATCCCTCGCGGATCGCGACGTCGATGGCGACCGCGACGTCGAACACGCAGCTGGCCAGGTTGCCCGGCCGGCGGTAGTCGACCCGCACGGTCGCGATCCCGTCGGGCTCCAGCAGCTTGCCGAGGTCGAAGTACAGGCCGCCGGCCGGTCCCAGCACCCCGCCGAGCGCACCGCCGCACATGACGACGACCCGCTCGGTACCCGGCATGCCGTTCCACAGCAGCCCGAGGCGACCGTTCCAGGTCAGTACCTCGCTGTGTCGCGAGCCCGGCCCCGTGACCACCTCTGTGATGTCGAGGGGCTCGATGAGCTCGAGTGGGCGAGAAGGAGCCTCGGGCTCTGACGGCGCTGTCATGCGGGGATCCTCGCAGGCGAGCGATTCACGCACGACGTCTGGGTGGTGGCCGGCCACCGCCTGAAAACCCGATGGGCCCACGTGACGGATGAGGCGCCTGACGCCTGACGTCGACGGGAGAGGGACAATCGCGGCTTTCATGTTGCGTGTTCTTGCCCTGCGCGGGCCGACCAGCAGTTCATGATCTCGCCGTGACAGCGAAACCTCACCTTCACCTCCGTTCCACTGCCCTCGCCTTCGTCGCCGTTTCCCTTGTGGGGACGGGGATTTCCCTGCCGACGCCTGCGCTGGGCGCAGCCCCGGAACCTTCGTCCGTCGGTTTCAGCGAAGCCTCGATCGACCCGGTCCCCGAACCCTCCCAGCTGGACTACGGCCCCGTGCCGATGCCGGCGCCGTCGACGATCGAAGAAGAGCCGGCCGAGCCGGAAAGGGCATCGGTGCCGGTGCGTGCCCCGCACAACGGCGTCGCGAAACGACTGCCGCTGGGGTCGGCGAAGCTGAAGGAGACCCGCAGCGTCCGCAAGGTCGCCAAGGGAGTGACGCTCACCGTGATCCGGCGCGGGTCGGTGAAGCAGGGCGGCCCCTGGGTCGTGCGCGTGCTGACGATCGACCCCTCGGTGGCCAAGGGTCACCTGGCCACGACCTACGGGCCGAGCGTCGCGGGCACCAGTCCGACGACCGAGCTCACCCGCAAGGCCAACGCACTGGCCGGGGTGAACGCGTCGTTCTTCGCGATCGGCACCCGGCTGCCGGGCAACCCGGTGGGGTTGACCGTCGCCGGCGGCCGGGTGCTCAGCGAACCCTCCGGTATGCGTCGCGAGGTCACCTTGCTGGTGGACTCGAAGCGCAACGAACTGCGCATCGACCGGCTGCGCTGGACCGGACAGCTCAGGGACGAGAGCGGCAAGCACGTGCTGCGCCTGGACAAGGTGAACGCGGTCCCGCGGGTGCCGCGGTCCTGCCGCACCGCGGCCGCGATGGCCCGTTGCATGCAGCACGGCCAGATTGCGGCCTTCACCGCGAAGTTCGGCAAGCGCACCCCGAGCGGCGTGGGTACCGAGATCCTGCTGGACAAGGACGGCTGCGCGGTGCGGGTGCTGTCCCACCGCGGTACGCGGCTGGGCAAGGGTCGTTCGTCCATCCAGGCCACCGGTAAGGCCGCACGCCGGGTGCGCGCGTTGGTCAAGGAAGGCTGCATCGACATCCGGCACAAGCTGCGCGACACCGACGGCGAGGCCGTCGCGTTGAGTCCGTCGATCGCCGCGGTGAGCGGGCGTTTCCAGTTGCTCGACGAGGGTGAGGTCGTCGCCCCGAAGCGGTCCGGCAGGTTCTTCGCCCGCCACCCGCGCACGCTCGCCGGCACCACCTGGGACGGCAAGATCGTGTTCGCCACCATCGACGGTCGCGCGAAGCGCAGCGTCGGCGCGACCCTGCCCGAAGCGGGCCGCGTCGCCCGGGCGCTCGGAATGCGCGACGCGATCAACCTCGACGGCGGCGGATCGACCACCATGTCGATCCGCGGGAAGCTCGCGAACGCCGTTTCCGGGCGTCGGGAGCGGCCCGTCTCCGACGCCCTGGTGTGGCGCCGGGAGAAGTAGTGGATCAGTCCTCGGACATCGCCATGCGCAACTGGGCGAGGGTCTGGGCCAGTAGCCGGGACACGTGCATCTGGGAGAGGCCGACCTTCGCTCCGATCTGAGCCTGCGTCATGTCCTCGAAGAAGCGCATCTGCAGGATGGTGCGTTCGCGTTCGGGGAGTGCCTCGATGTGCGGACGCAGCGCCATGCAGTCGATGGTGAGCTCGGCCCGTCGGTCGGTGTACCCGATGGTGTCGGCCAAGGTCCAATCGTCGGCGTCGTCGCCGCCCGCGGGGGCGTGCAGGGAGTGCGGGCTGAAGACGTCGTCGGCGGTGAGGGCCTCGAGGATCAGTTCCTCGCTGACGGCGAGATGCCCGGCCAGTTCGGGAACGGTGGGCGTCCGTCCCAGCTGATGGGTCAGCGTCTCGGTCGCCTCGCGCAGGACAGCCTTGGTCTCCTGCAGCCTGCGGGGCAACCGGATCCAACGGCGCTTGTCGCGGAAGTAGCGCCGGATCTCGCCCTGCACCGTGGGCTTGGCGAAGGAGACGAAATCGCTTCCCCGGTCGGGATCGAACCGTTGGATCGCGAGGACCAGGCCGACGAAGCCCACCTGCCCCAGTTCGTCGATGTCGACCGCGGGATTGGCGTATCGACCGGCGAGCCACCGCACCATGCCGGTGTGGCGTTCCACGAGTTCGGCCTGGATGCGTTCGCGCTCGCCGGCATCGGCGGTGCGCAGCGCGCGGAGGAGATCGTGGTCGCTGACTTCGGTCGGGCGGGGGTCAATCGTCGCGGCGACGGTCATTCCGGGTGCTCCTGTGGGGCGAGAGCGCGCCAGTTGTTCGACGCGCTGCTCAGTGTTTTTCATGAAGCGCAACTCGTGAAACCTCCGCGGCACCCTGCCGGGTCAGTGATCTGGGTCACGCGTCTTGCGCCCTGTACGTAGAGGGGGGCCTCAGGTGGCGTCGTGGAAGACCAGGCCGAGTGCGTGCCGACGGCCGGAGTGGACCGTGGACACGCCGTGCCGCATCGGGGCGGCCGACCATCCGCGGGCCGATCGGACGGGCCGGTCGCGGGTGGTGAAGACGAGCCCCGTGCCCTGCGGGATCGAGATCGCCGTGCCACGGGACTGCGCGCGCGGGCGCTGTTCGACGAGCAGGAACTCGCCGCCGGTGTGATCGACGCCGGGTGCGTTGAGGTTGATGACGACCTGCAGCGGAAAGACCTTGTCCCCGTACAGGTCGCGGTGCAGCGCGTTCCAGTCCCCGGCCTCGTAGCGCAGCAGCATCGGCGTCGGGAGTTGTCTGGCCGGCGTCGTGGCAGACCTGCAGCCACTGCGTCGAGGTCGTCGGGCCACTCTGCGCTCCCGCCCGAGGCGGGCCCACCAGTCCCGGGCGATCGGCAGCAGGCGCGGGTAGAGCTGAGCGCGCAGCCGGCTCGACCACCGGCGGGGAGCGGTCGGCGAAGTAGCGGTACTGCCCGCTGCCGAACCGGTAGCGCGCCATGTCGATCGTCGAGCGGAACAGCTCCGGCCCGGTCGTAGAGGGCCACGACCTCGGCGCACTCCGTCCGGCGTCAGCAGGCCCGGTAGCAGCGCGCAGCCGGCGCGGTCGAGCGCCTCGGCGAATGGCGGTCCAGTCGGCCGTGTCGACCCGGTCGGCCGGTGCAGCCGTCATGCCGCGGACTCCAACGACAGCAGCGATTCTTGGCCTCGAGGCCGCCGACGTACCCCCCGGCGGAACCGTCGGAGCGGACCACCCGGTGGCAGGGCACGACCACCGGGATCGGGTTCGTCGCGCAGGCGGTGCCGACCGCGCGGACGGCGCGCGGTCTGCCCGGCAGCCGGCCGCGACCTGGGCGTAGCTCTCGGTGCGGCCGTAGCCGATGCCGGTGAGATGGTCGAGCACCTCGCGGCGGAATCCCTTGGCCAGCCGCCAATCCAGCGGCAGGTCGAAGGTCTGCCGTGCGCCCGTCGAAGTACTCGTCCAGCTGGCGCGCGGCCGGGTCGAGCCGGCCGGGGGCGTGCAGGACCCGGGGGCTGACGGTGTCGGCCAGGCCCTGCAGAACTGCGTCGTGGTCCTGCACCGTGAACGCGACCCGCAGCACGCCGGCGTCGGTGGCCGCGAGCAGCAGCGGACCGACGGGGGAGTCGACGATGCGGTAGGCGATGTCGAGCAGCCCCTCCTGCTCGGCCCGCTCGGCCAGACGGGCCCGCAGACGCGTGAGGTCCTGGGATTGCAGCAGCGAGGCGAACAGCTGCTCGTCGTCGTGCTTCGAGGTCATCATGGTCGGACTCCTTCCGGGGTCACGTAGGTGCGGCGCAATGTGGCCAGGCCGTCGGCCGCGGCCCGTCGCGCGGCCTCTGCGCTGCCGCCGGTGATGGCGGCGATGTCCTTGTAGGGCAGGTCCGCGAGGTAGTGGTACGCGACGACCTGCCGTTGCTTCTCCGGCAGTGCATTCACCGCGGCCCACAGGTCGTGCTCGTCGACGTCGGCCGCGGCGCTCGGAGCCGGTGGTTCCGGTGGTTCGGCGACGACGTCGGGGCGGCGGGCGTTCGCGCGGGTGACGTCGATCGCCTTGCGGTGCGCGATGGTGACGAGCCACGCCTGCACGTTCGCGGCGGCCGGCAGGTCGGGGTAGTGCCGCAACGCCGCGATGAACGTCTCGGACCAGGCGTCCTCGGCGTCCTGACTGCCGAGCAACGCCCGGCACACACGCATGACCGTCGGCCCGTGGCGGGTGACGAGTTCTTCGAACGGCGGCTTGGTGGTCACATCGGGTAGACGCTGCGGCCGACGCGAACGTGAGGTCGCGCCAGGATCGTGCAGATCTCGGCTTCCGCGCACGTGGCTGGGTCGACGGTCGCGGCCCGGGCGGCGAGGTCGCGGAGCGCTCTGCGGGTGGCTCGCAGATCTGCGAGCCGATTCTCGATCTGTTCGAGGTGTTCGGCGATGAGCGCCTCGACTGCTTCGCACGGCGCTTGACCACGGTCGCGGAGGTCGAGGATGCCGCGGATCTCGGCCAGGGCGAGGCCGGCGCTCTGGGCGTCCCGGATGAACCGAAGCCGCGCGACCGCGTCGCCGGCGTAGTCGCGGTATCCGCCGGCGGTGCGCGACGGAGGCGGGAGCAGCCCGCGCTGCTCGTAGAAGCGGATCGTCTTGGCGGTCACACCGGCCGCTTCGGCGAGAGTGCCGATCTGCATGCCTCGACGTTAGCCCTTGACCTTCCACCGCGCTGGAACGCTTACGGTCCCCGTGTGCTGCTGACGGTGCTGGCCGTGTCGGAATGCCCTCACGTCGACCTGCTCCTCGACCGCATTCGGACCGTGCTCGACGGGCGCGCGGTCGATCTCGAGGTGGTCGTCGTCAGCGAGCTGGGCGAGGCCCAGCGGCGGGGCATGACCGGATCGCCGACCTTGCTGGTGGACGGCGTGGATCCCTTCCCGGTGCCCGGGCTCGAAGCGTCCTTGTCCTGTCGGCTCTACCGCGCCGCCGACGGCTCGGTGTCCGGTCTGCCGTCGGCGGCGGAACTCGAGGCGGCGATCCTCGGCTTGGAGTGAGCTGTTCAGGACAGGGTCGTCGGCTGCTTCACCCCGAGCTTCTCTCGCAGCCACGACCCCATCTTCCCGATCGCCTCGTCGGCCTCGGGGACCTTGCCACCGGCGATGACGAAGGAGTGCTGACCGCCGGCAAGCGGCCGCGCTTCCGAATCGACCCCTGCCGCCGCGAGGCGCTCGGCGAATGCGGCGTCCTCGCCCGCGAGGACCTCCGCGCTGCCCCAGTGCACGCTGGTCGGGGGCAGGCCGGTCAGATCGGCGTTGAGGAGGCTGACGCGCGGGTCGGTGAACTCGATTCCGGTGCTGCCCAGCCAGCACTGGCGGAACAGCTCGAGGAGTGGCCGGGACAGGAGCTTGTCCGCCTCGGCATTGGCTTCGATCGCCGGGTCCTTGATCTCCAGGTCGCACCACGGGGAGATCGAGACGATCGCTCCCGGCATCGGCTTTCCCTTGTCCCGTAGGGAAAGTGCGAGGGCGACGGACAGGAAACCGCCGACGGAATGGCCGACGCTGCCGATGTTGGCGGGGGCATAGCCCTGATCGACGATCCACCCGAAGGCCGCCTCCGCGTCCTCGAGTTGCGCGGGGTACGGGTTCTCCGGGGAGCGGCGGAAATCGACGATCAGGGAGCGGACGCCCGCGGCCTTCGCGATGTGTCCGCCGGCCTTGCGGTCGGAGTGCATGGAGGCCACGACCGACCCGCCCATGTGGAAGTGGATGAGCGCGTGCTCGCTGCTCGCCCCCTCGGGGATCGCCCACATCGCCGGGACACCGTTGGCGTCGACCTCCGCGTAGGAGACGCCCTCCGGCTCCGCGCCGGCCCGATGCAGATCCTCGGAGATGTCGCGGATCGTGCCGAGCTGTTGGTCGGAGGCACCGATGCGCGCCACCAACGACTGCAGGAACTCCTCGAACTGCGTGGCCTGCGGGCTCGTCATGGTCGGTCCTCTCGTCGGCTGGTGCTCAGACCGTAGCAAGCTGAGTATATAAAAGTAAATGTAGCGACGAATTGTCGCTACACTCCTGCCATGCCGGATCCGCTCGACGTCGACATGAGCAACTGCTCGATCGCGAAGACGCTCGGGCTGCTGGGAGAACGGTGGACGTTCCTGATCGTCCGCGAGGCATGGTTCGGCATCGACCGCTTCGCCGACTTCGAGCGTTCGCTCGGGTGCGCGCGCAACCTGCTCTCCGACCGCCTGAAGCTGCTCGTCGGTGAAGGGATCCTGGCGACCGAGCCGTATCAGGAACCGGGCGCGCGGACCCGGCAGCGCTACGTCCTGACCGCCAAGGGCAAGGAACTCCTGCCCATCCTCATCGCACTGCGCGAGTGGGGCGACCGGCATCTGGCCGGACCCGAAGGCCCGCCGAGCTACGTCCTGCACAAGGGCTGCGGGGAGCACGTGTCCCTGGGGTTGCGTTGCGCCGAGGGTCACGCGATCGAGAGCGCCGACTCTCTGGAGCCCGCCCCGGGCCCCGGGCTGCGACTCCGCGCCCCCTGAAGCTCCAACTTCCGCCGGCGTGTGGGGCCATGGACGCGCTGCGATAGCCCCACACGCCGGCAGAAGACGCGTGTTTCAGCGCCCCGTGAAGGTTGCGTTGCCGGGGCCGTCGCGGAGGAACGAGGACACCGCGGTGCGGGTGTCGAGGGTCTCGAACAATGCCCCGGCCAGTCCGGCGGTGATGGCCGACGCGGCGGGTTCGCCGTCGGAGCAGGCGAGGTCGATGAGGCGCTTGGTCATGGCGTGTGCCTGGGTGGGGCCGTCCGCGATGTCGCGGGCGTACTGCCTCGCCGTGGCGTCGAAGTCGTCGGCGGGGAAGGCCCGGTTCACCACGCCCCACTGCACGAGTTCGGCCGCCTCGTACCGTCCGCCGGTCATGACGAACTCCTTCGCCCGTGCGGGTCCGGCGCGCAGGGCGAGGCGCTGCGGTCCACCCATGAACGGGCTGAGTCCGACGACCCGCTCGACCAGGGCGAACTTCGCCCCTTCGGCCGCGACGATCAGATCGCAGGCCAACGCGAGTTCGAAGGCCCAGGTGAGGCACAACGCGTGGGCGGCGAGCACGGTCGGGCACGGCAGTTCACTGACGCGCCAGGCCAGTGTGAGCACTCGAGCGGCAAGAGCCTCGCCCCTCTCGCGGTCCAGGCCCGCGAAGAGGTTGACGTCGACGCCGCCGGTGAACACCCGTCCCTCGGCGCGGATCAGCAGCCCGCGCGGATCCCCGGATTCGACGGTGTCCAGCGCGGACTCCAGGGCCGCCAGCAGCTCCAGGTCGAGCAGGTTCAGCGGAGGACTCGCGATGGTGAGCACCGTCAGGACGCCGTCGTGTTCCACCGTGACCTGGTCGGTCATCTGATCTCCCGTCAGAACCACTCGGGCCGCATGTCGACCGTCGTGGGGTCCAACTGTTCCAGCAGGTCGAACTGCGGCCCGCGTGCGGGGCAGCTCGTAGCGGAAGAAGTACCGCGCGGCCTGCCGCTTGCCCTCGTGCAGGTCGTCGGCGCCGTCGGCGACGAGGAACTGCTCGAGCCAGATCCACGCCAGCACCACGTGCCCCGCCGCCTCCAGGTACAGCGAGGCGTTGGCCAGCTGTGGTCGTCGCATCGGTGTCGGCGGTGTGAATCGCCTGGGTCGTCGAGACCAGTCGGTCGATCGCGGCGTCCAAGGCACCGGCGAGTTCGGTCGCCTCCTCGCCCGCGGCCACGGCGCGCTCAACGGTCGCGCGCAGCACCGTCACCAGCGCGACCAGTCCGGCCCCGCCGGCCATGGCGACCTTGCGGCCGAGCAGGTCCAGGGCCTGGATGCCGTGTGTGCCCTCGTGGATCGGAGTTCAGTCGGTTGTCGCGGTAGTGCTGCTCGACGTCGTAGTCGCGGGTGTAGCCGTACCCGCCGTGGATCTGGATCGCGAGGTCGTTCGCGGCGACGCACCACTGCGAGGGCCAGCTCTTCGCGATCGGGGTCAGCACCTCGAGCAGCAGGTGCGCCGCTGTGCGGTCGGCCTCCTCGGTCGCGGTGCGCTCCTCGTCGATCAGGCGCCCGCAGTAGAGGATGAGCGCCAGACCGCCCTCCACGTAGGACTTCTGAGCCAGCAGCATCCGCTTCACGTCGGCATGCTCGATCAGCGGGACCTGCGGCGCGGCGGGATCCTTGCCGGCGGCCGGACGACCCTGGGTGCGGGTGCGGGCGTAGTCCAACGACTTGAGGTAGCCGGTGTAGCCGAGCGCGACGGCACCCGCGCCGACCCCGACCCGCGCCTCGTTCATCATGTGGAACATCAGTGCCAGGCCGGTGTTCGCCTCGCCCACCAGGTACCCGACGGCTCCCGGGGCACCGCCGGGCGTGTGCACGCCCTCGCCGAAGTTCAGCAGCGTGTTCACGGTGCCGCGGTAGCCCATCTTGTGGTTGAGGCCCGCGAGCACGACGTCGTTGCGTTCGCCGATCGCCCCGTCCGCGTCGACGAGGTACCGGGGGACGACGAACAGCGAGATGCCCTTCACCCCCGCCGGTGCGCCGGGGATCTTCGCGAGCACCAGGTGCACGATGTTCTCGCCGAGTTCGTGGTCGCCGCCGGAGATCCACATCTTGTTGCCGAACAGGCGGTAGGCTGCCGTCGGCCTGCGGTTCGGCGCGGGTGGTGATGTCGGCGAGCGAAGACCCGGCCTGCGGCTCGGACAGGCACATGGTGCCGTGGAAGCGACCCTCGATCATCGGACGCACGAACCGTTCGATCTGCTCGTCGCTGCCGTGCGCCAGCAGCAGGTTCGAGTTCGCGATGGTCAGGAACTGGTAGCCCCAGGTCGCGATGTTGGCCGCGCCGAAGAACGAGAAGCACGGCGCTCTGCACCACATACGGCAGCTGCAGGCCGCCGACCCGGGCATCCATCCCGCTGCTGAGCAACCCGGCCGCGGCCACCGCCGCGACGGCGTCGCTCACCTCGGGGTTGAGCCGCACGGCGCCGTCGACCACGGCGGGCTCGATGCGAGTCGTTGAGCTTGTTGTGCGGCGCGAACTTCTCTACCGCGATCTCCGCGCACAGATCGAGCACCCCGTCGAAGGTCTCGCGCGAGTGCTCGGCGTACCGCTCGCGCTTGGTCAGCGAGTCGACCTCCAGCCAGTCGTACAGCAGAAAGTCCAGGTCCGCGCGCGAGATCAGCAGGTCGGCATGACGAGCCATCAGAATTCCGTTCTGGTGAGGCCGAGGTGGTCGGGGATCGCAGCCGTCACAACGTCGGGCTGCTTCTACGGCGTGGGGATGACTCCGTACAGCGCGCTGAGCCACATCGTCTCGAGCGGTTCGATTGCCGCGTGCACATCCGGAAGGTGCTCGCTCAGCCCTCGATCGGCGATGTACAGCGCGTGTTCGGAGGACCAGAGCAGGGCGCTGACCAGCGGTCCGGATGGCGGGCCTGGGGGCGCGATGCCGGCGACGCGGTCGGCATCGAGTTGGGTGCCGATGTTGTCGGCGAAGTAGACGATCGTGTCCTGCGAGGCCGCCATCATCTCCGGGGACGTGTATCTGTGCTCGATGACCGCGCGGAAGATTGCTCGGCGCGGGATCCAAGCAGCCACCAGAGCGCGGATGCCGTCGCGGACGGCATCCGCCGGAGCCTGGCCCGGCGGACGGTTGTAGATCGGGCTGACAGCGGCGTGCATGTCCGAAGTGGCGAGCGCATAGAGCTCGAGCAGGATCTCCAGCTTCGACTCGAAATACGAGTAGAACGTCGGGCGCGAGACGCCTGCCTCCTGCGCGATGTTCTCCACCGAGATCTGGTGGAGCGGGGCTCCCGCGAGCAGGCGCGCAGTCGCCTGCAGGATCTCCCCGCGCGCCGACGCCGTCCGCCGGTCGGACCGCCTGCGCAGGTCGGGCAAAGAGCTGTTCGGTCCGCCTTGTGGGCTCACCCCGACAGGCTAACGCGCACGCCGGAACGTGACGGGGAGGGAGACCAGCCCGGTGAAGGTGAAGGACGGGATGTGGGTGAGCACCGTGCCTTCCGCGAGCCGTAGATCGGAGAGCCGTTCCAGCAAGGTCGACACCGCGATTGACGCCTCGGTGCGCGCGAGGTGCGCGCCCACGCAGAAGTGTCGACCGTGTCCGAAGGACAGGTGCTTGCGCAGGTTCTCCCGGTGGATGTCGAAACGCTCAGGCTCAGGGAAGACCTCGGGGTCGAGCCCGGCCGCGCCCCAGGCGATGCCCATCGAGGCACCTGCCGGGACCTCGGCGTCGCCGACCTGGACGGGGGCCGTGACGATTCGTCGGCCGAACTGGACCGGGGAGCTGAGGCGCAGCGTCTCCTCGAGGACGTTCGTCACGAGCGTCGGGTCTGCACGGACCTCCGCCATCACCTCGGGATACCGCAAGAGGTTGGCCACCGAGAGGCAGATGAGCTGGGTCGTCGTGTGGTTGCCGCCGCCCAGCAGTTGAATGACGATCGAGAGGATCTCGGACTGCTCGAGACGCCGCGGGCCTGCGATCTCCGCTCCGTCCGCGTCGAGGTCCTCGAGAGTCAGTTCGGCGTGGATGATCGCGTCGAGCAGGTCGTCGGTGCGGGATCCGCGCCGCTGCTCGATTTGGTTGAGCAGGTAATCCTGGAACTCCATCACCGAGCGGCCGACGACGAGTCGCTGCTCGTTGTCCAGCGCGTCGCCCACTCCCATCACGGTGTGCTCGACCCAGCGGGTGAAGTCGGCGATGTCGGCGGTGTCCATACCGAGCAGGCCACCCATGAGGTGAGCCGGCAGCGGCACGGCGAACTGATTCATCAAGTCGCACTTCTCGTCGTCGGCGAACGAGTCGATCAACGTGTCGACGATCTGCTGGATTCGTGGCGCCATCTCGCGGACCCGAGTGGGGTTCAAGGCCTTCGCGGACAGCATCTTGGTCCGCGTGTGGATGGGCGGATCGGAGAACAGCATGACGTTGGCCATCGGGTGCATCGAGGCGACGAGCTCTTGGACCTGCGGTGAGAAGGGCTCGGGGCTGATGCCCATGAGCTTCATGCCGTCCGGGCCGTGGAACTCGTTGGAGAGCGCCGGATGGTGGCTCAGCGCCACCAGATCGCGGTAGCCCGGGACGATCCAGCCGGCCTGCCCCTCGTCGCGGACCGGACACACATCGGCGTGCAGCTCGGCGTAGTAGGCGAGCGGGCACTCCATGACCTCGGGGTCCGTCAGATGCCGTCGGTGGTCGGTGGCCGGTCGGGTCACGAGAACTCCTCTTCGATCACGATTGACGTGCACCTAACATGTTGTTAGGTTCAACCTAACACCGTGATAGGTGTACGGCAATGCGAGGAGCAGAGATGACGGAACGGACCCTGGATACGGCGGCCGACGTCGTCGGGCGGGTGATCGACGCGGTCACTGCGATGGACGTCGACGCTCTCAAGGCCCTGGTGCATCCCGATGTGGAGGTCATCGAGCCGGAAGGCCTGCCCTACGGCGGGATCTACCGGGGCGCCGACGCCTTCTTCAACAAACTTCTCCCGGAAATCGTTGGCCCGTTCGAGCTCGGCGTGGAGGGCACGACGATCTTCAGCGGGGACGGTGCCGCCGCGTCCCGCATGACGGCGGTCTACACGTCACGGCGAACCGGCTCGACCATCCGGATGCCCTACGTCGAGGTCTACGACGTGGTCGACGGCCTGGTCACCAAGGTCGACGTCTATCCGCAGGACGTCACCGCGCTGACCCACTGGATGGACGCCAACCGGTGAGCGAGCGCATTCGAAGGGCGCTGGTGACAGGCGCCGCTCGGGGAATCGGCGCGGCCGCGGCGCGACGGCTACGCGAGGACGGGATGGACGTCGTCACGCTCGACGTGTCGCCGGGCTGCGATCTGACGCTCGACGTGTTCTCCTCGCCGCTGGATCCTGCGCTGTTCTCCACGTTCGATGTCGTGGTCGCCAATGCGGCGATCGTCACCACGGTCGCGCCCTCGCATGACATGTCCCCCGAGCAGTGGCAGGGCGACATCGACGTGAACCTGACCGGAGCCTGGCGGACGATCCAGGCGTCGCTCGGCGGGATGCGCGAGCGCCGCTTCGGCCGCATCATCGCGATCTCCTCCATCGCCGCCGAGGGCGGCATGCCCGGGCAGGTGGCGTACGCGGCATCGAAGGCAGGCCTGCTCGGCCTGATCCGAACCCTGGCAGGCGAGCAGGCCCGGCACGGCATCACCGCGAACGCGGTCGTCCCCGGCGGCATCGCCACCGAGGTGATGATGGCCGTCCCGGACGAGATCCGGGCCGGCATTGTCGCCGGCATCCCGGCGGGGCGGCTCGGAACCCCCGACGAAGTGGCCCACCTGATCTCGTTCTTGGCCTCCGACCTGACCGGCTACGTGACCGGCGAGTCGATCGGCATTGACGGCGCCCTCGGTCTGACCGCCGTTTCGCAGATGGATTGCTGACCCCCAGACGTGTCAACCGCAGCGAGGAGACAGAGATGATCCAGCACGAGCTCACGCCCGGCCTTCAGTTGATGATGGGCAACCTGCACGAGGGGTTGAGTGATCACGACTTCATGCATCAGGAGATGCGCCTCGCGATCGCCGCCGAGGAGATGGGCTTCGGCACGGTGTGGTGCGTCGAGCACCACTTCGACGGCCCGTACTCGATGTGCCCGGACAACTTCATGTACCTGATGTACCTGGCCGCGCGGACGTCCCGGATCAAGATCGGGATCGGCGCGTGCATCCTGCCTTGGAACGACCCGCTGCGGGTCTCGGAGAAGATCAACCTGCTCGACATCATGAGCAACGGGCGGGTGCAGGTGGGGTTCGGTCGAGGCCTGTCCCGTCGGGAGTACGCCGGTTTCGGTATCGACATGGCCGAGGCGCGGGAGCGTTGGGACGAGGCCTACGCGATGATCACTCGCGCGCAGGAGACCGGGGTGATCAGCGGCGACGGTCCGCACTTCGTGCAGCCGGCCACGACCATCGCACCGTTCTCCGGGATCTCCTTGACCGGCCGGACGACCGAAATCGCGATGTCCGAGGAGTCGCAGCTCAACGCTGCCCGGCTCGGGCTCAAGATGGCCAGCTTCACCCAATTCCCGATGGCCAAGATGGCTCCGCAGCTGCACCGCTACCGCGAGGTTTACGAGGCCGAGCACGGTGTTCCTGCCCCGCCGCCGATGATGGTCGACATGATCACCGTCCACGAGGACGCCGAGGAGGCCGAGCGGCTGCACCGGGAGGCTCTGGGCGCGTACTTCATCACCCTCATGCGTCACTACGAGCTCGACGGTGACCACTTCGCCGGGACCAAGAGCTACGAGTCCTACGACCAGATGTCCAAGCTCTTCAAGCAGGCCGGCCTGGAGAACGCCGCCGAGGGCTACATCCAGGCCAACAGCTTCGGGACGCCCGAGCAGGTGCTGGAGAAGCTGCGAGCGAACCTGGCGGTCGCCGGCGACTACGACCTCTCGGTCGCCTTCTCCCTCGGTGGACGCTCCTACGCCGACGCCGAGCACGGCATGCGCCTGTTCGCCATCGAATGCATGCCCGAGTGGATCAAGATGCGGGCCCAGGTCCTGCAGCCGGCGTGAGTCACCACGTGTCCACGACTGCCGACCCGGCAGCGCCGTCGTCAGCGACCCGCAAGAATCGTGTGTGGATCGCCGCGCAATCCGATCTACCGATGCTCTGCGTTCTTCTCGCCTTGACAGCAGCGACGCCGACGCGGCAGTTCGCGGCGACGAACCTCGCGGTCCAGGCCGTTCTGTGCCTGTTCATCGCCTGCATCCCGGCGTACCGGACAGGCGTGATGGCCTACGTGGACATCGCCTGGTCGTGGGGGCTGGCGGCGATCGGAGTCCAGATCTTGGTGTTCGCCGACGACCGCACACCCGCCGTGGTCGCCCTGGCCGGGGTGTACGTCGCGATGGGCGCCCGCATGGGCGTCTGGATGGTGCGGCACATGGTGGCGGGCTTTCCCGCGGACGACCTTCCGAGGTACCGCTACCAACGACGCCGCTGGCGCCGCCAGGGCTATTCCGGTGACCGGCTGCCGATGCAGCACGAGATCCTCCAGCAGGCCGGCGGCAACGCGTCGCTTCTGGCGGCGCCGGCCATCCTGGTCGCTGCACACCCTGACCTCACGGTCGTTGCCCTGGTCCTGGGGTTGGCGCTGTGGGGAGGGGCTTGGGCCTTGGAATCGGTCGCCGATCTGCAGAAGTCGCGGTTCGTGGCCGGCGGCGGCCTCGGCACCTGTGAGGTGGGCTTGTGGGCGCACTCGCGGCATCCGAACTATTTCTTTCAGTGGCTGCAGTGGCACGGCCCGGTGCTCATGGCCGTGCCGACGTTCCTGTCCCTACGCGACGACACCCCGGTTCTCGGGTGGATCGTGATCGGCGTCGGGCTCCTTGGCGTCTCGCCCTTGATGGCCCGGGTTCTGATCACCTACACCGGCGCTCGTCCTGCGGAGTACTACAGCGTGCGCAAGCGACCGGATTACGCCGACTACCAGCGGCGAGTGAACATGTTCGTCCCGGGCCCCGCCCGAAGGCGCGATTTCGTGACGTTGACCCCCTTGCGTGTCGAAACCAACCGGCCACCTCGCCGAAGGAGCAGAGATGTCAGAGACGCTGGACCCCGGCACCGTCGACTCGCCGCCCCGGAACGAGCGCCCGGGATCGACCCGCGGCTCGACCCGCGGCTCCGCACCGTCTTCGTGCAGTGCGGGATCGACGTGCACAGTCCCCCGGTTCCGGTGTCCCCGGCTTCTCCCCGCAGTGCGCAACTGGAGTTCTGTGCGGCTGCCGAGGCGGGATTCCAGGCGCTGCTCGGAGGTCGGGACGGCCGGCCTGGATGCGGTAACCGGAGTCACCCGGGAGACCGTGTCCATCCCGGGGCCCGTGGGCGATGATCTGGCGCTGTACATCCGACCGCCCCGCCGACGCCCGAGGCCCGTTGCCGTGCGTCTACCACCTCCACGGCGGCGGCATGGCCATCCTGCAGGCCTCGGATCCCGGCTACGTCCGGTGGCGCGACGAACTTGCTGCCACCGGTCTGGTCGTCGTCGGTGTGGAGTTCCGCAACAGCAGCGGGCGGCTCGGCCCGCACCCGTTCCCCGCGGGACTCGACGACTGCGTCACCGGATTCCGCTGGACGCGCGAGCATCTCGGTGAGCTCGGTGCCACCCACATCGTGATCTCCGGCGAATCGGGCGGCGGCAATCTCGCGCTCGCGACCGCGATCCGGGCAGGACGCGAGGGCTGGGTCTCGGACATCGCAGGTGTCTACGCGCTCTGCCCCTTCATCTCGAATGCCTACGCCGACCCTGCTCCGGAGCTTTCCTCGCTGAAGGAGAACGACGGCTGCTTCCTCGGCTGCGACCTGCTGGCGGTGCTCGCGGAGGTCTACGACCCGGGTGCGGCCCACGGCGCGGACCCGACGTGCTGGCCGTCGCGGGCCGTCGTGGCAGACCTCGACGGGCTACCGCCGCACGTCATCTCGGTCAACGAACTCGACCCGCTGCGCGATGAGGGCGCTGCTTACCTTCGGGCACTGCAGGAGGCAGGGGTGGAGGCGAGCGGCCGGATCGTGCTCGGCACCACCCATGGCGCCGACGTCATCTTCCGTGCCGCGATACCGGACGTCTATGCCGAGAGCATCCAGGACATCGCAGGATTCGCACACCGCCTGTCACGTTCTGTCTGAGTATCCGTCAGATATCGGACGGATCCGCTGCGAGAAGGTTCTCACCAGGTCTGAAGGAGATACGACAGATGAAGCCCACCTCTGCTCGGCGAGTCACTCGGACAGTTCCACTGGCCGCATCCCTCGCTCTGCTTCTCGGCGCCTGCGGCAGCGACAACGACCACCAGGCGACTGCCGCTCAACAACCCGCTCCCGCTGCCGCCGCTCCCGAGAGCATCACTGACGCCCCGGCGAAGAAGACCGTCGCCGCGGAAGCGAAGACCGCCGGTTCGACGAGAACCGACACCGCGAAGACGGCCGGGTCGAAGCCCGTCGTCGAGCCGAAGGCAGGGGCTGAGCCCGCCCGCTCCGGCAGGACCAAGGCGACGGCGGGCTCGGCGCTGACCGAGACCGAGGGCGGGGAGAGCGCCGCCGAGAAGGAAACAAACCGAAAGCTCTATGACGCCACGAACGGCGCCACCGACATCGGTGTGACCAAGGACGGCATCAGGCTGGGTTCGATCAACATGCACGGGATGGCACTGGGCAACCTGGTCACCGCGCCCCAGGTGCGGGGCAACCTGGCCACTGTCGCGGCGCTCAACGACCGCGGTGGTGTGCTGGGCCGTCGGTTGTCGATCACCGATTGCGACGATGGTCCCGGTGAGGTCTCACGGGCGAAGGCGTGCATCAAGAAGCTGGTCTCGCAGGACAAGATCTTCTCGCTGGTCACCGGCGTGGACTGGGCGACAGGTTCGATCCACGACGACCTGCGACAGTTCAAGCTGCCGTACATCGGTGCGTGGGCCTACTCCCAGACCGAGTGGCAGGACCCGTACATGTTCCCGACGCACATGTCGATGATTCATGAGGCGATGGCCGGGGCGCACTGGGCGAAGAACGTGGTCAAGCCCAAGACCTACGGTCTGCTGTGCTTGACCAGTCCGGAGATGCAGCTCGCGTGCAACGAGGTGAAGAAGGTCCTCGACGCCTCGGGCGCCAAGATGGTGAAGCGGGCCGACCTCTCGATCTCGGAGACGTCGATGTCCTCGCAGGTGCTCGCAATGCGTGCGGCCAACCCGGAGCACATCGTCCACTACGTCATCAACCCGGCCACGATTGCCAAGTTCATGGTCGAGTCCCAGCAGCAGGGCTACTACCCGTCGAAGGGGATCTCCGGGAATCACCTCGCCTCCGAGGTCCTCGGTTCGATCTTCGGCAAGTGGCCGATGGGGCGGTACTGGACCAACACCACCTACCGGCTGTGGGGTTCTGAGTTCATGGCGACCATGAACAAGTACGCGCGCAGCAACAAGGGCGCCAACCACCACATCGTGCAGGCGGGGTACGTGGGCATCAACATCTTCGCCCGGGCCGCGAAGCAGGTCGGCCCGAACCTGACCCGCGAACGGATCATGGCCACACTCGGTAACGGCACCGTTTGGGCCTCCGACGCCAGTCTGGATCAGCGGTTCTCCTACGTCCGATCCGAGCGCCACGGCACCAACTGGAGCCACGATTACGGCCAGGGTCGCGAGTTCGTCTACAAGTTCGAGAGCATCAACACGACGTCCAATCCCGACGGCACCCCCAACGGCTGGGTCGCCGACCCCGACCAGCACGTGATCTACACCCACAAGTGAGCTGAGTGATCGTCAGACGTGGCGGTCACGTCCCTCCCGGTACGGCTTGGCGGGTCAGGGGATTCTCGCCGGTCCATCGCGTGTACCACAGTCTGTAGTACAGTTGGTCCATGGACGCTCGGCTCGATCGGTTGCTCGATCTGTTGGACGCAGCGGGTTCCGGGATGGGCTCGACCAGTTCGGGCACCTCGGTGCGTTTACCGACCGCGCTGAAGGCGGCGGCGGCGTTGGCCAGCGAGCTCGGACTGGCGGACAGTGCCAGCGAGCTGACTGCGCGCGGCTTACATGCGGCGCTGGTGGACGTCGCGCAACGAGCTCTGCTGGATGAGCATTACCGAACGCACCCGGAAGCGCGGCCGGATCTGGCCGAAGTGACGATCGCTCTGGCTCAGATCGACGGGGATCCGCTGGGCGACAAGCCGCGAATCATCCGTCGGGCCATCACGCATCTTCGTGCGGCAGGCCGAGAACCCAAGCCAGAAGAGGTCCTCCTGTTCGCAGCCGGCTTGGTCGCGGGCGCAGCGTGAGCCGGGCGAAGGCCGCCGAGGCTGTCGTGTTGGACAACGAGGCGGTCCAAGCGTTGCTGGACCCGCAGCATCCCAAGCATCGCCGCGCGCTTGCCGTGGTTGAGGCGGCTCACCTGCGCTCCCGCGGTACGGGATCCGTGTCGTTGGTGGTCCCCACGGGGGTTCGGGCTGAGGCGGGATGGGACCGTCGCGGGCCGCACGCGGCGATCGTGAATCGGCTCCGAGTCCGCGACCACGCCTTGGATGGAGTCGCAGCGGACAAGGCCGCCGCCGTCCGCGCCGAACTGGCCGTGTCCGTGCCCGATGCCCATCTCGGGGTCGTGCTCGCTGACTTGAGTCGGCCGCACGCCGTGATCACCGGCGACGTGGGCGACGTGCGGCGCTTGGCGGAGCATCTTGGAACGCAGACCAACGTCATCCGCCTCTGATCTCAAGCGATTGGCCCACGCTGAAACAGGAGTGAAAGCGGCTGAGGTCGAGTCATCTGCGTCTCGTCGTGGATCAAATGCGTCGAGGTCAGACGACCTGACGGTCGCGTCCTTCCCAGTACGGCTTGCGCAGGGTGGTCTTGAGGATCTTCCCGGCGCCGTTGCGGGGGAGGGCGTCGGTGACCTCGACGATCTTCGGCGCCTTGAAGTGCGCCAGGCGTTCGCGGCAGTAGGCGATGACGGCCGCCGGGTCGATGGTCGCACCGGGCTTCGGCGCGACGAAGGCCAGGACCGTCTCGCCCCACTGGTCGTCCGGGACGCCGATGACCGCGCACTCGAGAATGTCGGGGTGCTCGGAGAGGACGCGCTCGACCTCCGGGCAGTACACGTTCTCGCCGCCGGTGATGATCATGTCCTTCACGCGGTCGGAGATGAAGACGAAGCCGTCCTCATCGATGTGCCCGACGTCGCCCGTGCGCAGCCAGCCCTCGGGCGTGATGGTGTCGGCGGTCGCCTCCGGCTTACCCAGGTAGCCGGCCATCATCGTCGTGCCGCGGATCCACAGCTCGCCGGCGGAGCCCGTCGGCAACGGCTGGAGCGTCGCTGGGTCGACGATCATCGCCTCGCTGCCGGGCAGGCACTGCCCGGCCGACGACAGGCGCTCGGGACGTGACTCGTCGCGGTGGGCCTCGTCGGACAGGGAGGTCACCGCACCGGACAGCTCGGTCATCCCGTAGACCTGCACGTACTTCGCCTGCGGCCAGGTCTGCAGCGAACCGCGCAGGATCGGCAAGGGCATCGGCGCGGCGCCGTAGCTGAGCATCTTCATGTGCGCGAGCGACTTCGCGCCGACCTCGCCGGCCTGCAGCAGGGCGGCGTAGATGGCGGGGACGAAGAAGGCGTGGGTCGCCGCGGGCAGCGCGGGGAGCAGATGGTCCGGTGTGGCCTCGCGGGTCAGGGTCAACGGGGTTCCCGCGTGCACGCACATCAGCGCCGGTCCGGTGCCGCCGACGTGGAACAGCGGCATCGCGATCAGCATGTGGTCCGTCGGCTCGGTGGTGAAGACCGACCAGATGTCCTCGGAGTGGGCATTCACGCCGGAGTGCGTGAGCATCGCGCCCTTGGGGAAGCCGGTGGTCCCCGACGTGTACATGATCAAGGCGGTGTCGCCCTGCTCGGCGCCCGACAGTTCGGCCGGGGTCGCGGCCGCGAGCATGGGCTCGTAGTCGTCGGGGTACTCGCCGCAGGTGCCGACCACGACGACCTCACGACAGGCGGGAAGTTCTCCGCGGATCTTCTCGAAGATCGGCATGAGCTCGGCACCGACGAAGATGATCTCCGCGCCGCAGTCGTTGAGGACGTAGGCGACCTCCTCGGCCGACAGGCGCCAGTTCGCGATCGCATGCGCGGCGCCGATGCTTCCCGCCGCGATCGTCAGGTCGAGACAGGCCCAGTTGTTCTTGTCGTAGGTCGCGACGACCTTCCCGCGTCCGATGCCGCGCGTACCGAGCGCCCCGGCCAGGCGGCGCAGGACCTCGTGCCACTCCGACCAGGTGCGGGTGTCACCCGCGAAAGTGATTGCGACGGCGTCCGGGCGCTCTGTCGCCCAGTGGATGAGTCGGTCGGCCAACAGGCGGGGCTGGGGGGCAGAATCGCTCATCGGCGTCCGTTCCTCGGGGCGGCAGCGGTACTTCCGTTATCTCAGGCCAACGACCCGTCCCGCCGCAAGGTGCCCGTGGCACCTGACGGATCAACAGAATTGCCGCGCCGATCTCTTGACAGCGACCACCGCCAGGCGGTTGAGGTCGGTCTGCAACGCGGGCAACCGATCGCGATGCCGCGGCAGGAGCGTCCAGATCATCCGATCCAGCGCGCGGCTCCCGGGCAGCATCCGGAAGGTCTGCGTCACCCGGGTCCCGCCGTCGACGGGCTCGAGGCCGAATCCCCACAACGAGCGATCTCCCATGCCACCGGAGATGGAGTAGGCGAAGCGCCGCCCGGGCTCCCAGGCCGTCACCGTGCAGGTGCGCGCCCAGCGTGCCCAGCCTGATCGGTTGGACCCGGTGAACCGCACCCCGACGCCGGGGGAGTCGTCGATCCAACGCGCGGTGTGGCACGCGTGGCTCCACTCGCCGGCGCGTCCGACGTCGGTCAGCAGCGCCCACACCTGCTCGGCGACGCGGCCGTGACCACCGAGACGAAGCCGCCGGGTCGCAACTTTCGCGGCGAGTGCTCCGCGTCCCACCAACAGCGGAAGGCCCGCTGACGGTAGCCGCGGGACAGGACGTTGAGAATGATCCACCGCGGCTCCGCAGCGCCCAGGACCTCCTGGGCGCGGGCCAGATCGCGACGCAGCGCGGTGTGCACGATCCGCATGCCACGGGTGTCGGCGTTCATCTCAGGTCTCCAGATTCAGGAGGCGGCCCATCGTGTCGATGAGCCACGAGCGGTAGTGCTCGACGTCCCACCCGCCCCGCTCGGTCAGCAGGAGGAAGACGGAGTGGCTGAGGAGGGCCCACATCCCGTCGACCTCGTCGTCGGTGACCGGCCGTCCGGCGATCGCCATGGCCCCGGCGCGGGTCGACTCGCGCCGCCGCTCGCAGAGGTGGGCGTGCACCTCGGCGAGACCGGCGTCGGTACGGGCGCCCTCCTCGACTGCCCGCGACAGCGCGGCGACCCGCACGAGGATCCCGATCATCAGGTCGGCGGCAGCGCCGAGGCGCTGTGCCGACGTGCCGGCCTGCAGGGCCAGGAACTGCGGCCGATCGGCCAGCGGCACGGGTTCGTCGTCGCCCACGACGGCGACGTCGACCGCGGCGCGCAGGACCTCGCCCTTGGGGCCGACGGCCGAGTAGACCGTCTCGACCGAGACGCCGGCGGCGCGGGCGATGTCGCGGATCGACGTGCCCGCCCAGCCGCGCTCGCCGAACAGTCGCGCGGCGGCGGCGAGGACATCGGCCCTTGTCGCCGCCGCGGTCTCGCGGCGTCGGGGCGAGTCGTAGGTGCGGGTCACGGGGTCCTGAGCGGTCACGAGGCCGGATAATAGAACGCTTCTGTATTCGATCCTAGAGTGTTCTAGCTAATTGGTCCGGCTCGGGCCGTGCGACCCTGCGGGAGCCCTGCACCCCTGGAGGTGACGATGCCCCGGCCCATCCCGCACGACGAAGGTCTCGAGGCCGTCGAGGTCGCGCACATCGACGAGTTGCGTTCGCTGCAGTTCGAGCGGATGAAGTGGTCGATCAAGCACGCCTATGCCAACGTTCCGCACTACAGGGCGAGCCTCGACGCCGCCGGGTTCGCGCCGGAGGACCTGGAGGATCTGGAGGATCTCGCCGGCGTTCCATTCACCACCAAGGCGGACCTGCGGGAGAACTATCCGTTCGGCATGTTCGCGGTACCGCGCGAGCAGGTGGTGCGGGTGCACGCGTCTTCCGGGACAACGGGCAAACCCACGGTCGTCGGGTACACCCGCAAGGACCTCGAGACCTGGGCTTTGGTCATGGCCCGTAGCCTGCGCGCCGCGGGCGCCCGGCCGGGCGACATCCTGCACAACGCCTACGGTTACGGCCTGTTCACCGGTGGCCTCGGCGCGCACTACGGCGCGGAGCGACTGGGCTGCACCGTCGTCCCGATCTCCGGCGGTATGACGGAGCGTCAGGTCCAGCTGATCCTGGACTTTCAGCCCGACATCATCACCGTCACCCCGTCCTACGTCCTCAACATCATCGAGGAGTTGGAGCGCCGCGGCATCGACCCGCGCAGCACCTCGCTGCGCGTCGGCATCTTCGGTGCGGAGCCGTGGACCAACGAGATGCGCCACGCGATCGAGGAACGCCTCGACATCCACGCCGTCGACATCTACGGCCTGTCCGAGGTGATCGGCCCCGGCGTTGCGCAGGAGTGCGTGGAGACCAAGGACGGTCTGCATGTGTGGGAGGACCACTTCTATCCGGAGATCATCGACCCCGCCAGCGGCAAGGTCCTCCCCGACGGCGAGCTCGGCGAGCTCGTCTTCACCTCACTGACCAAGCAGGCCATGCCGGTCCTGCGCTACCGCACCCGCGACCTGACCAGGCTGCTCCCGGGGACCGCCCGCACGATGCGGCGCATCGAGAAGATCACCGGCCGCACGGACGACATGATGATCCTGCGCGGGGTCAACGTCTTCCCCACCCAGATCGAGGAGCTCGTGCTGACGATCCCCGAACTGACGCCCCATTTCCAGTGCGTCCTGCGACGCGAAGGAAATCTCGACTCGTTGCTGGTGCGGGTGGAACGCGGACCCGACACGCTCATCGACGTGGCCTCGGCCGCCGGACAGAACCTCGCCGGTCTGGTGAAGCGCAGCATCGGCGTGCGCATCGTCGTGGAGGTCGCCGAGCCGGGAGCCGTCGAGCGCTCGGTCGGAAAGGCAGTGCGCGTCGTGGACGAACGGCCGCAACGCTGAGGCGTCGTCAGTGGCAGGGGGATTCCTCGCGCCAGAAGGGCAGAGCGAGCGCGTCGCCCATCCGGACCAATTCGTCGCGGTGCAGAGCGGCGAGGCGGCTCAGCGTCGCCTCGCCCTCGGGAGTGAGCAGAATGCGCACAGCACGCCCGTCGCCGGGGTCGGTGACCCGAACGACCAGTCCCTGAAGCTGCGCTCGATTGAGCAGCTCGACCATGCTGTGGTGCCGTAGTTGGAGGCGGTCGGCCAGCTCTCGGACCAGTGCCCAGTCCCGACCGGGGAAACCCTTGAGGGCCAACATCAGCTGGTAGTGCTGCGGAGTAATGCCCATCTCGCGCACGATGTCCTCGCTGAAGCGCAGGTAGCGGCGGATACCGAACCGGAAGCGCGCCAACGCCTCGTACTCCGCCTTGGTCAAAGGCTCAGACGGTGGGGTTCGGGGGTCGGCAGCCATGTGCGTATCTCACCACGCCTGGCGCATTCCGTTTGGGATCTGGCGTCGGTTTGGCGTACTACAAGGTCGGGCGGGAGCCATCCTGTAGTGTTGACAATAACATCGTATGACGATATAAATCGGCATAAGGCTCTGGTGGAACCGCGGTTCTACAACGCTGACGAGAAATATGACGCTCCGTCAAACACGTGGCAGAGCTAGTAATAGACCACTCACACCGCCAGGTGAGTACCTAGGCGCGTCGGACTCGGGCCCGCAGGTACCGACTCTCTGCCGCCGTGCCCTTCGCCCGAACGGCACTGACCTGATGTCGCCGTGAACGGACTCTTACCGTCCGCGAGCGATGCCTTCGCTGTGTCGGCCTCCCCCGAGCCGACTCGAAAGGAAGCAAACGCCCATGTCGCAAACATCAGATGCACAAACATCAGATGCAATCGCCCAGGCAGAAGGTGTGTTCCAGCCGCACGCGCCTATGCTGCATACGTCGGACGGCCACGGCACGAACGTGGAGCCTCGCGCCGCCCGCGGCGTCGGTCGGCGCCAGTTCGTCGGCTACGTGATGGCAGGCTCCTCTCTCGTCGTCGGCGGTAGGTATCTCACCGATGCCGAATCGGCCGCAGCGGCCGAAGCTCCGGCCTGGCCGGCGCACCGAAGTCGGACAAGGTCAGGATCAGCGAGGGCGCCTCGCCGATCCTGAGCAATGACACGCCGGCCGACTATTACGACTTCATGGATTTCATGCGGGAGCAGACGCGCGCCGTCACCCCGCTGCTGACCCTGGAGCTCGGTACGGACGGCCGGGTTCACTTCGACATGCCTCGCGTCGAGGTCGGGCAGGGTGTCGAGGGCGGGTGCGCGCAGATCATTGCCGACCAGCTCGAGATGTCCTACGACGACGTCGACATCACGCAGTCGAAGGCTCGCGTCGACCTGATGGATGCTCAGCTCACCGGTGGTTCCTCGTCGCTCTTCTCGCTCTGGGAGCCGCTTCGCGAGCTGAGTGAACTGATCCGCCAGAAGGTGGTCGGCGCAGCCGCGAAGGAGTGGGGCGTCTCGGCGAACAAGTGCCACACCGCCGACGGCTTCGTGTACGGGCCGCGCGGAAGGAAGTCGAGCTACGGCGAGCTGTCGAAGCTTGCGGCCTCCGCCCAGGCCGAGTTCGTAGGCCAGCTGCTCAACGCTGCGGTGGGTCCGCCCAAGGGCTCCGTGATCGGCAAGTCCGTGCCTCGCAAGGACCTCCGTGCGATCGTCACCGGCACCAAGAAGTTCGCGCTGGACCTCGACATCCCGGGCGCCCTGCCCACGATGTTGTGTCGTCCGCCGGTAATCAACGGCACGGTCGAAAAGATCAACAACGAGTCCCAGGTCAAGAGCATGCCTGGCGTCACGCACGTCGCAGTGATCGACGGCGCCCTCCGCGGCCAGGTCGTGGCAGTGCGGGCGAAGACCTTCGGCCAGTGCGTCGATGCCATCCGCAAGCTCGATGTCTCCTGGGGCGAGAGCTCCACGGGCAAGGTCAACTCCGACGACATGCTCAAGCAGGTCGAGGCGGCGTTGCTCCCGATGGACCCGGCACCCCCGGGCGCCGAGGTGATCGAGAACAAGTACACGTTCCACTACCGCGTCTCGGGTCCGCTGGAGCCGAACAGTGCGGTCGCGGACGTCAAGGCGGAATCGGCGGAGATCTGGGCGGCATCGAAGATCCCCGGCACCCCGCTGTCGATGGTGGCCGAGGAGTTGGGCCTACCCATCGACAGGGTCACCCTCAACGTCACCTACGGCGGCGGTTCGTTCGGCACCACCCTGCACGGCGACCGCATCATCGAAGCCGCCCGGGCGTCCAAGGCCTTCGGTGCTCCGGTGCGCCTGATGTGGCACCGCACCGACCAGGTTCGCGCCGGGCGCCAGCACCCCGGCTCGGTCTCCCACGTGCGCGCGACCAAGGTCGGCAACACCATCACGAGCTTCACCCAGTGGCACGCCTCGTCGGCCTGCGACTTCACCCACAGCGCGGGCGACATCATCAGCGGTCGCATGATGAAGAAGGACCCGAGCCGGTACTGGGGCAACACTGCGGTGACTGACTGGTTCTACCAGATCGTCACCTCGGTCCCTTACAACTTCGGACCGACCCGCACCGCTCTGACCGAGGCGTTCGAGTACGACTACGTGCCCACCGGCCCGGTGCGCAACGTGTACTCCCCGGACGTCGCTGTGGCGCGTGAACTCCTCGTCGAGGACATGGCCAAGTCCTTCGGTATGGACGGCTACCAGTTCCGGCGCGCGTTCGCCAAGGACCCGCACATGGTCCAGGCCCTCGACGCGGTTGCCAAGTCCGGCGATTGGGGTCGCAAGCTACCCAAGGGCGTACACCAGGCGATCGCGACCCACGGTCGAGTACAAGTGCCAGTCGGCGTGCATGGTGGAGATCGACAACCGGCCGCGGATCACCAAGGACCGGGAGCTGAACGGCTGGCTCGGCCCGCGCATCACCAAGGCGGTCTTCGCCATCGCCATGGGCGTCCCGGTCAACCCGGATCAATGCAGGGCCCAGGCGATGGGCGGCATGATGGACGGCTTCGCCGCCGCTTTCAGTGAGGTGTGTGACTGGCAGGACGGTCTTCCGATCCAGGGCGGCTGGGACGACTACGGATGGACCCGTCACTGGGACTGCCCGACCGCAGTTCGAGGCGATCATCATCGACAAGGGCAGCTCGGTGCCCAGTGGCACCGGTGAGATCGGCAACGGTGCCGGCTACGCCACCGCCGCGATCGCGCTTGCAGAAGGCCCTGGGCAAGAAGGTCACCACACTTCCGGTGTTCCTCCGCGACCCGAACCTGGTGCAGCCTTCGATTCCCGAAGGTTCCGTCGATTCCGCAGAGCCCGACCCGCGCCCTCCCGGCCTGACCTTCTTACAAGACGAAAGGAGATTCCTCGTGCCTAACCACTCGTTCATCCTGAACGGCAAGAAGGTCAGCGTCGACGTCGAAGACGACGTCCGTCTCCTCTGGGTCCTGCGTGACGTGCTGAAGGTTCAGCGGCCCGAAGTACGGCTGCGGTATCGGTGAGTGCTACGCCTGCACGTCGCACATCAACGGCAAGGCCTTCAACCCGTGCTCGGTCTCGGTCAAGTACATCAAGTCGACCGACAAGATCACCACGATCGAAGGCTCTCGCCAACACGCCCCACAAGGGCAAGGACCTGCACCCGGTGCAGGAAGCCTGGATGAAGCACGCGGTCCCGCAGTGCGGGTACTGCCAGCCCGGTCAGATCATGTCCGCGGCTGCGCTGATCGCCGACGCCAAGAAGAACAAGCGGAAGGTCACGGACGCGGATATCGACCAGATCCGCAACGTCTGCCGGTGCAACACCTACCCGCGAATTCGCGACGCCATCAAGGACGCCGCGAAGCACATGTAGGTCTACGACTGGGTGTGGGCGACACATCCACATTGATGCTCGCGCTTTGGGCGGCGCGACATCGGGGACGCGAGGGCTCGTCCGGCAAGACTCAGGCGAGCCCTCGCTCCCCAACCACGAGGCATGTCAGTGACGTGCCGGTTTCATCTGGACAGGAGAGGTTTCGTGGCAGTGCACGACTGCGTCGCACATTCGGTGCCCTCCTCGGAGCCGGGGCATTGATCGGCGCGACAGCGCTGCAATTCGTCACCTCCGCTCCCGACGCCGCTGCCGCGCCGATCCTCGTGACCTCAAGTGTCAGCGCGAGCGATGGTCGGGTATTCACGGCGACCAATCACCTGGTGCAGGACACCCCCGCGATCGCCGCGGCCAAGCGAACGCTCGCCGCGTCCACCGAGCTCGAGCGCGAAGCCCCTGGTCGGTGCCGACGGCAAGATCCGTCACGAGTACCTCGTGGTGTGGGCCGGGGACGCCAACGCTGGGGACAACACCTCCGCGACCGTGCCGAATACGCCGATGAGCGTCGACCCTGTCGGTCTGCCGGACACCGTGCGTGACAACGCTGCCGGGCCGGACTTCCTTGCTGTCATCGACGTCACCCGGGGATCGCCCACCTACGGCGACGTGGTCAACACCGTCACCACCGGCCCGATCCTGGGCAACGAGCCGCACCACATGCAGTACCTGTGGCACAAGGGTGATCGGATCTACACGGGCAGCCTGTTCACCGACATCACCTACGCGTTCGACATCACGGAACTGCCGCTGATCACGATCACCGGCGTCAATCTGCCCCAGGACACTCCCTGTGGCTCGGTGCCCGATGCCTATGTGACCCTCAAGGACGGCACCGCGTACGGCACCTACATGGGTGGGGCCAACGTTCCGGGGCCCTGCGCCTACACCAACGGCGAGGTCCGGGTCAGCAACGGTTTCGCCGGCTCTCCCGGGTCGCTGGTTCACGTCGGCCCCGATGGAAGGACCCTCTCCGAGGTGCCGGCCGCGGTGTCGGGCGGCGAGGCGGGCTGCGCCAACTACCCGGCGTTGCCACAGCCGACGTGTGCGAATCCGCACGGCATCCAGGTCCGTGAGGACCTCGACCGACTGATCACGGCGGACTACGCCGAACCCCGCAACATCGTCCTCGACCCGCTCGCCGCACCGGATCCCTACATCTTCCGCGACACCGTCCGGGTGTGGGACATCAGCGACCGGGACAACGCGAAGGTGATCTCGGTGTCGCGCATGCCGGATGGCCCCCGCAAGCCGCGAAACCCGCTCCACAACGAGCCGCGCGGGGTCATGGAGGTGGGAGTCACCCACCTGCCGCAACACAAGGGTGCGTTCGCTTCCTCCTCCTGCGGTGGAGTCATCTACTACACCCCGGACGTCACCGCGAAGCGGCCGGTGTGGCGTGAGGTCTGGGACGCCACCGCGTCGACGAGATCGAACTTCCCCCAGTTCCGCGGCGACGGTGGCTGCAGCGGGGCGAGTTGGGTCCAGGCGAGCCTGGACGACACGTACCTGTTCCACATCGTGATCGGCGCGGGCCCGGGATCGCCCGCTTCGCGGTCCACCGAGGACAAGCAGGTCTACGCGCTCGACATCCGCAAGCTGCTCGAGGCGGGCACGAACACCACCTGTTCGATCGACACGTTGGACGAGGCCGTGCACGGCGGTGCGGAAGCCGACTGTCCGACGCTGACCGACAGCTTCCACGTCCAGGACAACTCGTCGGGCGGTCCGCACTGGGGCGCGATGGACAACTTCGCCCTCGGCGCCGACGGGATGTACCACGAGACCACGAACGTCGAGCGCATCGCGTTCTCGAACTCGTTCGTCTCCCGGACCACGGTCGACGGGAACCACGATCTGTGCCTCTTGAACTTCTCTCGCGGGCAGCTGCGCATGGATGAGGCGTTCATCGACCAGCAGGAGGGGACCCCGTGCGTGAAGTTCGACCGGACGACGTGGCCACACGGTGCGTTCGGCGACGCGAAACCGCACGCGATGGTCTTCGCGGTTCCCGACGCCTACCTGAAATAGACGCCGAGTCAGGTCCTACACGACGTTGCGGGCACGGCCTTCCCAGAACGGCTTGCGCAGAGTGGTCTTGAGGATCTTGCCCGCGCCGTTGCGCGGCATCGCCTCGATGACGTCCACGGTCCGCGGGGCCTTGAAATGGGCCATGCGATCGCGGGCGAAGACGGCCGCGGGGTCCACCGAGACGCCGGGCTTCGCGACGACGAAGGCTTTCACCGCCTCGCCCCACTGGTCGTCCGGGATGCCTATGACCGCGACCTCGAGAACTTCAGGGTGCTCGGCGAGCACCCTCTCCACCTCCGGGCAGTACACGATCTCCCCGCCGGTGATGATCATGTCCTTCACCCGGTCGGAGATGAACAGGAAGCCGTCGGAGTCCAGGTGCCCGACGTCGCCGGTGCGCAACCAACCCTCGGGAGTGATCGCCTCCGCGGTCGCGTCGGGCCCTCCGGTGCCTGCGGCCCGGTGGCCAGCGCACCGCGCAGCACGGGCAACGGCATGGGGCGGCGCCGTAGCTGAGCCGCTTCATGTGGGCCAACGACGTGGCTCCGACCTCACCCGCCTGCAGCAGCGCGGCGTAGAAGGCGGGGCCGAAGCAGGCGTGCGTCGCCTCCGGCAGCGCGGCGAGTAGGTGCTCGGGAGTGGCCTCGCGGGTCAGCGTCAGCGGGGTGCCCGCGTGCACGCACATGAGCCCGGGGCCGCTGCCGCCGACATGGAAGAGCGGCATCGCGATCAGCATGCGGTCCGTCGGTCGGTCTCGAAGCACAACCAGATGCCTCGGAGTGCGCGTTGATGCCGGCGTGGGTGAGCATCGCGCCCTTGGGGAAGCCGGTGGTCCCCGACGTGTACATGATCATCGCGGTGTCGCCGGGCTCGGCGCCCGTCAGCTCGGCGGGGTCGCGCCCGCGAGCAGCAGCTCGTAGCCGTCGGTATACGCCTCGGTCGCGCCGACGACGACCACCTCGCGGCAGGACGCCAACTTCCGTGCGGCCGGCGAAGGTGATGGCCGCAGCGTCGGGTCGCTCCGCGGCCCAGTGCGCGAGGCGGTGGACGAGCAGGCGGGCTGCGGAGCTGCATCGGCAGAAGCGCTCATCAGGAAGGTCCGCTTCTCTACGTCGCTGGTGGTTCGACAACGCCTACGAGGGCCGTGCGGGTTCCGGTCTCGCTGCGCAGCTCGCCGACCCAATGGGCGATCTGCGCCCGGCACTTGAAGCCGAGCTTGGTCAGGATGTGTTGGACGTGGGTCTCCGCGGTGCGTTGCGAGACGTGCAACTCCTCGGCGATCACGCGGTTCGCCAGTCCGTCGGCGACGAGCACCGCGACCTGCCACTCACGGCGGGTCAGCGTGGCCTGGGTGGATCGGCCGTGGCCGGCCGCCGCCGGCTCGGGCGCGAAGGCGTAGTGCAGGGCGTCGTCGATGCTCAGCCCCGCGCCCAGTTCGACGGCACCCTCGAACGCGGAGCCCAGCGCGGCCCGGGTGCGGTCCTCGCAGCGACGGCGGTACGCCAACCAGTGCGACGAGCCGAACAACTCGGCCCCGAACGTGCGCCACAGATGCGCGGCCGCGCCGAGCAACGTCGCGGCCGGCGCGTTGGCGCCCTGCTCGGCGCGGATCCACGCGATCAGGTCCAGAGCCATCGCCAGGCCGAGGGAATCACCGTAGGCGAGCTTGATGCGCAGGCTCTGCTGGACGTAGTCCGCGGCCGCGCTCAGGTCCGCCTCGGCGAACCGCGCGAGCCCGAGGCCGTACAGCGCGTAGGACAGCAGCCACTCCTCGCCGGCCTTCTCGCACTGCTCGCGGCACTCCTCGAACAGCGCGGAGGCCTCGGCGGCCTGACCGGAGAAGACCAGGGACAGGCCCAGTTGGATGCGGGCCACCTGCCGCAGGTCCTCGGCGATGGGGACATCCTCGTACTCCGCGAGCGCGGACGTGAGGGCCTGCGCACACCGGGGGGCGTCGAAGAACAGCGAGTACAGCCCGCGGGTGTGGTGCAGATAGGCCGAGGTCTGCGGGTCTGGGCACAGCTCCTGCCCGCGCTCGCCCTCGGCCAGCATCTCCTCGGCCGCCTCGCGATCGCCCTGCAACGAGGCGATGTAGGCCCCGGTGGCCAGTGCCCGCAACCGGTCGACGGAGTACCCCTCGGTCGAGGACAACGCCCGGTCCAGCCAGTGCCGGCCCTCGGCCAGGAACAGGCAGACCCAGAGGAACCACGGCCGCCCGACCAGCTCCAGTCCGGCTTCGGCCTCGTCCTTGTCCGCGATGCTGAAGTCGATCGCGATGCGCAGGTTCGGCTGCTCCAGCCGCAACTGCTCGCACCACGAGCGCTGGCGCGGACCGAACCATCCGGTGCACGCATCGCCGATCAGGCGCAGGTACCAGTCGCGGTG
Organism: uncultured Actinomycetota bacterium; assembly: GCA_963703165.1. Classification (GTDB taxonomy): domain Bacteria; phylum Actinomycetota; class Actinomycetes; order Sporichthyales; family Sporichthyaceae; genus JBQTKD01. The sequence goes on along the minus strand of OY969798.1, from coordinate 2,165,696 downwards.
ACGGCTGCGGAACTGGTGCGCCGCGTCCGCCTCCGCCAGACGCGCCAGTCCGTACTCACGGATCGTCTCGAGCATCCGGAACCGCGCACTGCCCGCGCCCTGCTCCGCGATCAGGATCGACTTGTCGACGAGGCCGGCCAGGGTGTCGAGCACCGCGTGGGCCGGCAGGCCGTCGTCGGAGCACACACCTTCGGTCGCCCCCAGGTCGAACGTGCCCGAGAAGATCGCGCAGCGCGCCCAGAGCAACTGCTCGGCCCGGGTGCACAGCTCGTAGCTCCAGTCGACGGTCGCCCGCAGCGTGCGGTGCCGAGCCGGTGCGGTCCGTCCGCCCTCCACCAGCAGGGCGAAGCGGTCCTCCAGCCGAGCGGCCAGATCCGAGACCGGCAGAACCCGCAGGCGCACCGCCGCCAGTTCCAACGCGAGCGGGAGTCCTTCCAACTGTTGGCACACCCGCGTCACCGCGTCGACGTTGTCCCGGTCGATGACGAAGCCGGGCACCACGGTCGCGGCGCGTTCGGCGAACAGCCGCAGCGCCGTGTACTGACCGGCGCTCACCGCGGGGACGTCGCCGACGGGCGGGACCTCCAGGGGCGCGATGCGGACGATGACCTCGCCGGTGACCCCGAGGCGTTGGCGGCTGGTCGTGACCACCTGGAGGCGGTCGGCGGTGCGCAGGAGTTCGTCGACGACCTCCGCGGCCCGGTCCAACAGGTGCTCGCAGTTGTCCAGGATGAGCAGCACCCGGCGGCGCCGCAGGTACTCCGAGAGCGTCTTCATCGGGTCGCGGGCCGAGCGCTGGGAGATGCCGAGGCTGTCCACGATCGTGTGGGGGAGCAGCGCCGGGTCGGCCAGGGCGGCCAGCTCGACCACCCAGACACCGTCCGGGAACAGCGGGGTCAACTCGGTCGCGACCTGCAGGGCGAGACGTGTCTTACCGACCCCGCCGACCCCGGAGAGGGTGACCAGCCGGCCGTGCTCGAGGGCCCGGCAGATCTCGTCCAGCTCGCGGCGACGTCCGACGAAGCTGGTGATCGGGGCGGGCAGATTCCCCCGGCCGACGGCCGGGATCTCGAGCGAGTCCGCCCGACCGAGCATGTGCTCCACCTCGCCGATCGACTACCGGGCCCAGGTACGTACGTAGTCGCGCGGCCCCACTCTGCGGCATCTGCGGATGCCCCGTCCAGGGCTCCCGGGCCAGAGTGGGCGAACATGCCGGCCCAGCGGCTTCTTAGCGCTGCCCGAGTAAGGAGATGCGAACCATGAGTGACGCCCCCGCGATTCGTGAGGTCATCGGCGCGGACAGCCCCAAGAACTGGGGAAAGTGGGGGCCGGACGACGAACTCGGTTCGCTGAACTACCTCGACGCCGGCCAGGTGCTGCGCGGTGTGCAGCACATCAAGCAGGGCGACGTCCACACGCTGCAGGTGCAGATGGGCCACCCGCACGGTGACCCGGTGTGGCCCGGCCGCTCCGGCATCGACCGCTGCAACGTCATGGACGAGAGCAACTGGGACGGCGCCGACGCCCCCGCGTTCCCGGGCGGCCTGCACTACGCCGACGACAAGGCGACCCTGTTCCTGCAGGGCTCCACGCAGTACGACGCGCTCGGGCACGTCTGGTACGACGGCCAGATCTGGAACGGCTACGACTGCCGCACCACCGTCGGCGAACTGTCCAAGGCCTCCGTGCTGCCGATCGCCGAGAAGGGCGTCGTGGGTCGCGGCGTCCTCATCGACATGGCCCGGGCTCGCGGCAAGGAGTGGTTGGACAAGGGCGAGACCTTCGACCACAACGACCTCGAGGCCGCGGCCAAGGCCCAGGGCGTCACGATCGAGAAGCGCGACATCCTGCTGATCCGCACCGGGTTCATGAAGTACTGGTACTCGACGACGCAGGAGAACTTCTACGAGGGCTTCAACGAGCCCGGCCTGACCTATTCACGAGCACTGGTCGACTGGTTCAACGACCACGAGATTCCCAACCTGGTCACCGACACCATCGCCAACGAGGTCACCTACGAACCCGACACCGGGGTCGCCCTTCCGTTGCACTGCGCGTTGATGCGCAACCTCGGCATCGCCCTGACGGAGATCTGCTGGCTCGAGGGCCTGGCGGACGCGTGCGCCGGTGACGGGCAGTACAGCTTCATGTATGCCGCCGCACCGCTGAAGGTGGTCGGTGGCAGCGGGGCGCCGGTGAACCCCATCGTCATCCGCTGATGTAGCTTGTACGACGCGCGTCCCTGGATCGGGCACGTACCCGGAGGGTCAGCCCGGCGACGTCGACACTGCAGCACCCGAGCCTGCTCGCGGGCTTCGCCGCCTCGGCCGCGGCGCGTCCGGACGCGGCGGCAGTCCTGTACTTCGACGCGACTCTGACCTACCGGCAACTCGACGAGCAGTCCGACGCGTTCGCGTGCGCGCTGCTCGACGGTGGCCTCGCGGCCGGGGATCGCGTGGCGATCTACACGCAGAACGTGCCGCAGTACGTCATCGCGATGCTCGGCACGTGGAAGGCCGGCGGCATCTGCGTCGCGATCAACCCGATGAACAAGGCCCGTGAGCTCGACCAGATGCTGACGGACTCGCAGGCCGCGGTGCTGGTCGTCCTCGAGGACCTCTACGCCGCCAACGCGGTCGACGTCGTCCCGAAGACAGCGGTCCGACGAGTCATCACGACCTCCGGGCTGGAGTACCAGACCCGCAACGACGAGCGGATCTTCGCCGGGATGACGCGGGCCCGCGCCGAGGGCACCGAGGACTTCTGCGAACTCGTCGCGGCCTTCGCCGGGAAGTCCCCGCCGGCCGTGACCTACACGGCCGACGACATCGGGTTCCTGACCTACACCTCGGGCACGACCGGGCAGCCCAAGGGCGCGATGAACACCCACGGCAACATCTCGTGCGGTGGCCAGTGGTACCGGGACTGGAACGGCCTCGGACCCGACGACTGCCTGCTCGGCATCGCCCCGCTGTTCCACGTCACCGGGCTGTCCGGGCACATGGCGGCGGCACTGCTCACGGGCATCCCGCTCGTGCTCACCTACCGCTTCGACCCGGCCGTCGTCGTCGAGGCGATCCGCGAGCACCGGCCGACCTTCACCGTCGCGGCCATCACCGCCTACGTCGCACTGGCCAACGCCCCGGGCGCGCAGTCCGACGACCTCGCCTCGTTCACCAAGCTGCTCACCGGTGGTGCACCGGTCGCGCCCGCGATCGTGGAGTCGCTGGAGAAGCAGTACGGCACCTACATCCACAACGTGTACGGCATGACCGAGACGACGTCGCCCACGCACGCGACACCGATGGGCGTCCGGGCACCGGTCGACCCACGCTCCGGTGCGCTCTCCGTCGGCCTCGCGGTACCGGGCCTGCGCATGCAGGTCGTCGACGACGACGACAACGAACTGCCCATCGGAGAGATCGGCGAGTTGGCCGTGACCGGCCCGACGGTGGTCCCCGGGTACTGGAACAAGCCGGAGGAGACCGCGAAGACCTTCACCCGCGGCCTGCTGCACACCGGCGACGTCGGGTTCATGGACGAGGCCGGCTGGTTCTACATCGTCGACCGCAAGAAGGACATGATCAGCGCCTCGGGGTACAAGGTCTGGCCGCGCGACGTGGAGGACGTTCTCTACGGCCACCCGGCCGTGCGCGAGGCCGCGGTCGTCGGCGTGCCGGACGAGTATCGAGGGGAGACCGTCAAGGCCTATGTCAGTCTGAAGGCGGGTCAGAAAGCAGACCGGGCTGAACTTGTGGCCTTCTGCCGGGAACGTCTGGCCGTCTACAAGGCCCCCAAGGATGTCGAGATCCTCGACGAACTGCCCAAGACCGTCACCGGAAAGCTGCTGCGTCGTGAGCTCCGCGACAAGGCAGCGAAGGATGCCGCCGCTTCCGGTTGATGTCCCACCCCACCTGACAGGAAGGTCGACGGCGCATGGCTGTCATCGACAACCCGGTGTCCCCGGAGAAGCGAGTACCACCTCCGACGCCGCTCGGATGAACCGCACCGCGCAATTGATCTCCACGGTCTGCGGGCCGCTGCTGCTCGTCATGCTCGTGGGCGGTCTGGTGGTCGGTCGCTATCTGTTCCCGTGGACCTCGCCGGACGACTCGGCGCAGGACGTCGCCGCAGACCTACGCCGACCACAAGGACCGGATCCGGATCGCCTGCATCTTCCTGCTCGCCGGGTTCGGCCTGGTCGCGCGTCTGGGGTGCGTCCCTGGCCACCCAGACCCGCCGCAAGGAGGGCGTGTTCCCCGTCCTGACCTACGTGCAACTGGTCACCATGGCGCTGGGTCCGGCCTGCCTGATGGTCGCCACCTGCTTCTGGGCGATCGCGGCCTTCCGGCCCGGTGAGATCGACCCGGAGATCACCCAGACCCTGAACGACGCCGGGTACATCACGCTGCTCTCGACGTGGTTGCCGTTCACCATGTGGACCGTCGCGCTCGGCCTGTCCGTGCTGCTCGACCGCAGCGAGACCCCCGGTGTATCCCACGCTGGTCCGGCTACCTGAGCATCTGGGCCGGTCTGTGCTTCATCCCCGGCAACACCGTCTGGTTCTTCAAGGACGGCGCGTTCGACTGGACCGGCGTCATCTGCCTCTACACCCCGATCGGCTCCTTCGGTATCTGGGTCGCGGTCTTCAGTTGGCTGACCTACCAGAACATCAAGAGCGGTCTGGTCCACCAGCAGGACCTGACGAAAGCCGCGTGATCGACTGGTCAGCAGCAGAGCAACTCTCCGGGCGCCCGACGCGTAGTGCCCACGAGAACGGGGCGCGTCGGGCGCCGAACGGAGACCTCCCGGGTGAGACCGGGATCTGGGTCTTCGTCGCGGGCGACCTTCTCGCGTTCAGCGTGTTCTTCATCGTGTTCATGCACGAACGCGGTCGCGACATCGCCGGCTACGACCAGGCGCGCCAGACCCTGGTGCTGGGCATCGGCCTGGTCAACACGATCATCCTGCTGACCGGATCGCTGCTGGTCGTCGCGGGTGTGGCTGCCGCCGGGCGACGGGACCGCGACACCGCCCGGCGCATGTTCGGCCTCACCCTGCTGTGCGGGTCGGCCTTCGTCGTCGGCAAGATCATCGAGTACTCGCACATGGCGAGCGAGGGCCACAGCCCGGCCGAGCACGACTTCTACATGTACTTCGTGATCCTGACGGGCATTCACCTGATGCATCTGCTCGTCGCGACCGGAGTGGTGGTCGTCATGCTCCGAGCGGTCAGCGGCCCGGAGATCACCGACCGCGAGGTCCGCACCGTCGAGTCCGGCGGCATTTTCTGGCACCTGGTCGACCTGCTGTGGCTCGTCCTCTTCTCCCTGTTCTACCTGGTCCGATGAAGACCGACGCCGCGCGTACGCGCCTGGTCCCGACCCGCGTCTGGGCCATCTGGACGGCGATGATCATCGCGACGGTTGCCTCCGCCTGGCTCGGCGACGACCATGGCCCACGACGGGCCGCCACCGTCGGCATCCTGGTGCTGGCCTTCGGCAAGTGCTACCTGGTCGTCGAACACTTCATGGACGCCCGCCGCGCACCCCTGATCCTGCGGCTGCTCGTCGCCGCCTGGACCGTCACCATCACGACCACCCTGATCGTGATGTACCTCGTCGCAGACTGAGGACCAGACTTACGTTCGCTGCATGGCCATACCTTCCGGCGTCGGCCGTACTTAGAGGCATGGGTGTGGCGAAGGTCTACAGCAAGGGGCAGGTAACCATTCCTAAGGCCGTGCGGGAGGCGGCGGGGATTGACGTCGGAGACCGCGTGATCGTGGAGGCACGGGGCGACGAGGTCGTCGTGCGTCGTCCCCGTGGCGTCCTGGAGTTCGAGCCTCCTGCCGATCGGAAGACACAACCGGCCGACTCGCGCTCCATCGCACGTGAGGAGCGCGTCGCTCGACGCACCGGCGCCCGCCGATGATCGTCGACACCAATGTCCTGCTCCGCTCGGTCGGCGGTGAGGACACTCGGCACACCGCCGCCGTCCATCAGCGCGTCCGGGCCGCGCGGGAGAGCGGGACAACGCATAGCGTGCTGTCCGCGACGGTGCTCGAGGTTGCGTACGTTTTGGCCAGCGCCGCTGCCGGGTACGGATGGGACCGCGATGACGTGGCGGCCGCCGTCACCGCCATCACGGACGAACCGGCATTCGAGGTCGAACACGCCTCCGCATTGCGAAGCGCCGCGGAGACCTATCGCAGCCGGTCCATCGATCTGCACGACTGCTTCCTCGCTGCCCTGGCGGCTGAACGGTCGACCCGCGTGCTCTCCTTCGACGACAACTCTCGCCGGCTCGGGATCCGCGAGGCGTCCTGAGGAGCCGCGCCGGGGGACGTCATCCCGCGGGAAATCCGTCCTGCCTCCGTGCTGTCAGCCCGCAGCCGCCCTTGTCGGCCCCGCTGCGGGCTGACACGTGCCGCTGAGGGACGTCATCCCGCAGCGCATACGTACGTGGGTCGAAGGCTCTGCGTGATCTGCGGATGTTCTATGCGCACCCGAGGAGTCAGGGTGAAACCGGCGACGGGTGCGTCGTCCCTACCGGCACGCCCTGACGAGAGCTGAGGAGTCGCGCGATGTTCAAGGTCATGTTCGTCGTCTACGAGAACCCGGACATCCCGCGGGAGAAGGCGCTGGAGTACTGGCGCACCGAGCACGCCGCGATCGTCGCCAAGGTCCCCGGCGTGACGCGCTACGTGCAGAGTCACGCCGTGGCCGCGCCCGCGGAACCGATCCCGTTCCTCGGAATCGCCGAACTGTGCTTCGCCGACGAGGCGGCGTTCGGCGCGGCGGCCCAGGGCCCCGAGTTCGGGGCGGCCGTGGCCGACCTCGCCAACTTCGGTGACCCGAACCACCTGCCGACGGCGTTCATGCAGGACGTCGTCGTCGTCTGACGCTTCCACCCTGTGGCTCCCGTCACCACGGACGGGAGCCGCCGACGAATCCTGTCTCCGAGGATGGGGCCCGGCGCAGGTGACCGGGACCAGGATTCGAGACACCGCACGCGCCAAGTCCCGGAGGCATGCAGTGACGCTGCTCAAGCGCGAGGAATGGCACGACATCACCCGTCTCACGGACTGGGAGTTCTCCTACGTCCCGAAGGACGCCGCGTTCCCCGAGTGGATGTCCGGGCGGCGGCGACGGTCGACGAGAAACGCTGGCAGGACTGGCGTGAGGACTACCGCTGCTCCTACCGCGAGTACGTCGCGACGCAGCGCGAGAAGGACGCCGGCCGCTTACTCGGTGAAGGCGGCCCTGCAGCGGTCCTCGCTCTTCGACGACCTGGACGAGGGTCGAAGACGCAACTCGAAGCTGCACTTCGGCGGCGCTCTCGCTGATCGAGTACCTGGCGGTGCCGGCCGAGCTGATCATGGCCCGTTTCGGGCTGACCGGTGGCTGGCGCAACATGGCCGTGCTCGGTGCGCATGGACGAGATGCGCCACACCCAGCTCAACCTGATGTTCGCGCACGAGTTGGTGCCCAAGCACATCCACTACGACTGGGCGCAGAAGGCGTACCACACGGACAACTGGGCGATCATCGCCGGCCGTGCCTTCTTCGACAACTCGATGGCGGCCGCCTCGCGCCGTGGACGTCGCGCATCGGCCTGCCGTTCACGATCGAGACCGGGTTCACCAACCTGCAGTTCGTCGCGCTGGCCTCCGGCGCGCTGGAGGCCGGCGACGTCAACTTCGCCAACCTGATCTCCTCGATCCAGACCGACGAGGCCCGCCACGCCCAGCAGGGCGGCCCGACGCTCGAGGCGGTCATGGAGAACGACCCCGAGCGGGCGCAGTGGATCATCGACAAGACGTTCTGGGTCTGCCAGCGGCTCTTCTCGATCGTCACCGGGCCCGTCGATGGACTACTACACGCCGCTCGCGTCCCGGGAGCAGTCGTACAAGGAGTTCATGCAGGAGTGGATCTGCGACCAGTTCATGCACTCCATCGAGGACTACGGGCTGCAGAAGCCCTGGTACTGGGACGAGTTCATGGACTGCCTCGACCACTCCCACCACTCCGGGCACCTGGGCACCTGGTTCTACCGGTGGACGCTGTTCTGGAATCCCGACGCGTGGCGTCGGCAAGGACGAGCGCGAGTGGCTCAACTCCAAGTACCCGGACTGGGAGGAGCACTACGGGCCACTGTGGGACCAGGTCATCTACAACGTCAATGACGGTCGCCCGGACCTGACCCTGCCGACGACGCTGCCGTGGATCTGCAAGATGTGCAACCTGCCCGTGGGCTGCGCGACCTCGCCGAAGTCGGCGAAGTACCCGGTGCGTCCGTACAAGATCGTGCACAACGGCGAGAAGTACTGGTTCTGCTCCGAGCCGTGCCGCCGGTTCTGGTGGGAGGACCGCAACACGATGATCCACCAGAAGACGATCATCGACCGCCTCCTCGAGGGCCGCTTCGAGCCGGCCGACCTCGTCGGTGCCTTCGACTACATGGGTGTCTCCTCGCAGGAGATGGGCGACGACGCCCGCGACATGTCGTGGGCCTTCGACTACGCCGAGGAGTACGCCGGATCCGCTGCGCGACGGCGGCCGGGGCATGACCGCCACGGTGAGCACCGAGGTCCCCGTCCAGGCCCTGTTCGAGGGCGACTTCCTGACCTTCCTGGTCGTGTTCGAGTCCACGGACACGATCGTTGAGGCCTGCGACAAGGTCGCCTTCGGTGTGGTCGGTCGGCGCTTCGCGCCGCGCGACGGGGGTTACGTCATGCGCCGTGAGGACGGCAGTGTGATCCCCGACGACCTGACCGTCGCCGCAGGCCGGTATCGAGCACAGCGACTACGTGGTCGTAGCGTTCCGCAACAACTCGAGTACCTGTCCCTGCGAAGACGCGTGCAGCCAGGAGAGAACATGAAGGTTCGTGGCGAAGAGATCCTGCTTCCGACCACCCACGTCGGCTCGTACCCGCGCCCGATCTACATGCAGGGCAAGGTGTTCGACACCGGCATCGATGCGGCGGAGTTCCCCAGCTTCCGCACCCGCGAGATCTACCGGTCGGCCGTGGCCGCCGTGATCCGGGACCAGGAGCGGATCGGGCTGGACATCGTCACCGACGGCGGACAGCACTACGAGAACGAGACCGACTACGAACTGTCGGAGCTCTTCCACTACATGCCGCAACCGGCTCAAGGGCATCAAGCCCTACGGCGACCGCATGGTCGTCGGCGTCTACGACATGCCGATCTACAAGCCGACTGATCCACGACGAGATCGAGTGGTACCGCCCGGTCTGGAAGCCGGTCATCGAGGCGTGCAAGGACGCCACCGACATGCCGGTCAAGATCAACGTCGGCCTCGGCCCGATCTCGATGGCGCTGCTGTGCACCAACGCCCACTACCCCGACCTGCCGGCCGCTGGCCCGACGGTTACGCCCGCGCCTACAACGCCGAGTTCAAGGACATGCAGGAGCGCGGCGTCGACCAGGTCTCCTTCGCCGAGGCGCTGCCGATCGTGTTCGCGCTGCTCGAGCCGGCCGACTGGATGATCGAGGTCATCAACATCGCGTACGACGGCATCACGACTGTACAAGGTCGTGCACATGTGTTACGGCCACGAGGAGGGCCAGAACGCGGTGCCGGACTCCGGTGCGATGGGCTCGAAGATCTTCCCGTGGGCCTTCGGCATCAACGCCGACCAGCTGCACATCGAGATGGCCAGCCACAACTTCGAGGACACCAAGGCCCTCGACCCAGTGGCCGTCGGACAAGGACCTCGGCATCGGTGCGCTCGACGTCAAGCGTCTCGCCGTCGAGCCCGTCGCGAAGATCGCCGACTGGATCCGGTCCACGATCGCGATCGTGCCGCCGGAGCGGGTCTGCATCTCCACCGACTGCTCGATCGCCTCGATGCGTGGCGTCGTCGCGCGCAAGAAGCTGTCGGCGATGGTCGAGGCCACCGAACATCGTGCGCAACGAGCTGACCGGCACGAAGTGAGCCGCACGGAATCTGTCCGTCCCGCGGACTCCTTCGTCGCGGACCCCGGGGAGGGCGCGCACATCGCCGTCCTCTACCGGGGCCCGGACGGGCGCGACGAGGTCCTGATCCCGTACCTGGCCGGCGCGCGGCAGCACGACGAGGGTGCGCTGTGCATCACCGACGTCGATCCGGACACGTTCGCGGGTCAGGTCACCCGCGCCGCCGGGATGCCGGGTAGCGTCGAGGTGTTCTCCAGCGCGGCCACCTACCTGCGCGGCGGTGCGTTTCTCCGCGCCGGCGATGACCAGTTGGGTGGCCGGGATCGGGCAGGACGAGCCCGGGTCCGGATGCCGCGCGGCTGCGTATCGCCGGGGATCTGCGCTGGATCGAAGCACTCGAGCGAGGAGGGCTTCGATGAACTCATCGAGTACGAGACGAGCCTCAACGCGCTCGCCCCGTCGTGCCGACACACCCTCGCCTGCTTCTACGACCTGGCCCTGCTCGACGCCGACCGGATCGTTGCCCTCCTGCGCGCCCACCCGCAGGTGGTCATCGACGGCGCGTTGTGGGACAGCCCGTTCTACGTCGAAGACGCCGGCGATGCCGACCGGGCCGCGGCCCTCGACGCGTGTGTGCGGGCGGCGCGGAATTGACCGCGGGCGTCGCCGTGCCGGGTGACGCCCGGCTCGAGGATCCTCGCCTGATGGCACTGGCCACCTCGGGGGAGGCACCGTCAGGGCATCGACTGCGCCGACCTGCACAAGCTCGCGCTGCTGTCGATGCTCATGGCCGACCGCGGCGAGACGGAGATCCTGCAGCTGACCGTGGCCGCCTGTCCCGGCATGCTCGCCGGACGTCCGGACCAGCTTCCACATCCCGCCCACGGGCTGGTGGCCGACGCGCCCGACGGCGGTGGACGCAGCGTGAGCTGACCGGCGACGACGGCCCCGGCGTGATCCGCCACGAGTCCGACAAGGGGCTGGTCTACGTCGATCGCGGTGCGTTGCTTCGGGCTGCGCCTCGGGCACCTGGTGCTGCAGGCCGACGAAGATCTGACGGAACGTCAACTGTTCCCGATGCAGGTGCTCGCCCAGCAGCTGGCGGTGGCCCTGGACAACGCGCGACGCCATGCCCGCGAGGCTGCCATGGTGGCCGAACTCGAGGGTCTCAACGCCAAGCTGGACACCAAGGTCGACGAGCTGCGCACGCTGCTGGACACGCACAGCCGATTGGCTCAGGTGGCCAGCCGGGGCGGGGGCATCGCGGGGATCGTCGCGGCGGTGGCCGAGCTGAGCGGGCGCCCGGCGCGGGTCGAGGACGAGACCGGGATCGTGCTCGCGTGCACCGGCGGACGCTCGGGCGCGGCCTTGTCGGCCGCCGCGCGGGCCCGGCTGCTGGACAAGCTGCGCCGCGAACCCCGCCCGGTCCGTGAGGGCACCGACCTGGTCGCGTTGGCCGGACACCGAGCCGATTCCGCCGCACTGCTGCGGATGTTCGACCCGGAGGAGACCGCGACCGAGCACGACCTCGCGATGCTCGAGCACGCCGCCACCATCGTGGCGATGGAACTGGCTCGCTCCGCGACGGTCGCCGAGGCGGAACTGCGCCTGCGCCGCGACCTGATCGAGGAACTGCTGCTGGGCATGTCCGAGGAGGCCGCCCGGGTGCGCGCCGACGCGCTCGGTGTCGACCTGGACCGCCCGCGCCGCGTCGCGGTGATCCGCCGCTCCCACGCCGCGCAGGCCGGGACCGTCGACGCCCTGCTGCCGGTGGTCCGCCGTGCCCTGCACCGCCTCGGCGAGGAGAGCCTTCCGGTGGCGCGGGGCGAGGAAGTGTTGTGCCTGGCCGGGGCCGAGGTCGACTGGAACGCCGCGTTGGGCCTGATCCGGGAGGACCAGGCCGGCGGGGCCTGCCGGATCGGGGTGGGCAGCCGCTGCGCCCGCGTCGCGGACTTCCCGGTCAGCCTGCGCCATGCCCGCCATGCGGTGTCGCTCGGCGAGCAGTCCCAGCCCGACGGCGCCGTGGTGTCCTTCGACGACCTCGGTGTGTACCGCCTGCTGGCGTTGAACAACGACCCCGCCGAACTCGACCACTACATCGATCAGTGGCTCGGTGTGCTGCTGAACTACGACGCCACCAAGTCCTCCGACCTGGTGCAGACCCTGGCCACCTACCTGCGCACCGGTGGCTCGATCGCCGCCACCGCCGAGGAACTGACGATCCACCGCAGCACCGTGAAGTACCGGCTGCAGCGCATGGAGGAACTGACCGGCGAGGACCTCAACGACCCGGCCGTGCAGTTCTCCCTGCAACTCGCGGTTCACGCCCTGCGCACCCGCACGCACCTGCTGCCCGACGGCGGACGCGTAGCGGCGAGGACGAGCGAGCGCGACGCGACCTGCTGATCATGCGTCAGAACATCCCGTTGTCGTTTGCCGAACTCGTGGGAACGACCTGCAGAACATCCCAGTGCTCGACGATCTTTCCGTCCGCGTCGAGCCGGAAGATGTCGATGCCGGCGTAGTCCTCGTCCCCGGGCCAGGTCTGGCGGCAGTGGAGCACCACGAGATCCCCTTCGGCCACCGCGCGAACGAACTCGACGCGCTTGCCCGGGTACTCCTCCGCCATTCGCTCGAAGTACTCGATGAACGCTTGCTTGCCGTCCGCCACATGCGGGTTGTGTTGGCGGTACTCGGCACCGGCGTACCGATCGATCGCCTCGCGCGGCCTGCACTCGTTGAACATCAGGTCGTAGAACGCCTGCACGTTCGCCTTGTTGCGTTCCAGCGCGTCCGACACTGAGGCCTCTCCTGCGTGATGTCGATCCGAGATCAGAGTTCGATCAGTGAGGCGCCATCATAAAACCGGCCGGCCTTGTAGATCATCGGTGCGAGTTCTGATACCTCCGCATGCGTGACCCGCGCGATGAAGACGCCGTGGGTCTTCGCCTGAAAACGCTCCTTGATCACGGTCTCGACGGAGGCCGCGGACCCGTCGATGAGTGGGCTGCCCGCAGGGCCGGGATGCCAGGCGAGGTCGGCGAACTTGTCCGGCACCTTCGAGGAGAACTTCTCGACCACCGGCCGCTGTGTGGCGGCCAGGATGTTGATGCCCAGGTGCTGCGACTCGAACAGCCCCGGGTAGGTGAACGCCGTCTTCTGCACGCAGACGAGGACCAGCGGCGGGTCCAGCGACACCGATGTGTAGGCATTCACGGCGAGCCCGCGGGGGAGTCTTTCGGCGTCCAAAGTCGTGACCACGGTGACGCCCGTGACGAACTTCCGGTTGAAGTCCTTCAGCGACTCGAGGTCCGGGGCTCCCACTGGATCGGGAGCCCCGTCGAACGCGGACCGCAGCGTGGGGACACCGACCGCGGTGAGCAGGTCACTGAGGTCCCACGCCGCGCGCTCGCGGGCGATCCGGCCGTCGCGGAGAACGCCCTGGACCGACCCGCGAGTCTCCACCGTGCTTCCGGTGGCGGGTACGTCGCGAAGCGAGTGACGGAAGGTGCCGGCCGAGGACCAGAAGATCGCGAAGTCGTCCCCGTCGACGATGATCTTCTCGACCGACGTGCGCAGATCAGGGAATGCCTTGCGGACCTCAAGAACTTCGGCCTTGAGATCCGCGAGGCCTCTGGTGCCGCCCGAGCCCGCGTTCTCCAGCGCGTAGTCGGGATGCACGATCTCGTCGAGCGCGTCGATCTCACCGCGATTCCAAGCGGCATCCCACGCCGACCTCACCAGCTCCTTGAAATCTGACATCAAGTCACTGCTTCAAGAGATCTTCGACCTCGCCGTAGTAGTACGCCGGCGTCGGGCGTTCGCTGCGCTCCTTCAGCTCCTCGAAGTCCCACATCCGCAGCAGCTTCCCGTCGCGGAACACCGGGACCAGGACGTTCTCCTCCGGCGGGATCGAGTCGCGGAGCACCGTTCGGTAGTCGCCGCCCGTGTACTGCAGCGCGAGGCGGCCCGCCTTGGATCGCTTCATGACGCTGTCCTTGGGCAACTTCTGGACGTCCCGCCACTCCCCGTTGACGCGGATGGCGCTGGCCTTCATCCCGAAGTTGCAGGTGTCGCGGTTGACCCGCTGCAGGAGACCGCCGCCCATGCCGCACAGGACGTTGTCCGCCGCGAGCCCGCGACGTTCGAGTTCTGCGTAGAGCTCCCCGTGCGTGGTGATGGTCAGACCGTCACCGTAGACGACGCGGATGTTCGGCGGGAGCAGACGGAAACCCTTGCTGTTGATGGTGGACCCGAAGTCCTCCATCAGCCACTCGACCATGTCGGAGGCGACCTGCACCGGGTCGCCGGAATCGCCGCGGACGGCCACCAGCCCGGGGTAATTGGCCACCTCGTCGTGCAGTTCCTTACCGAGGATGGTGCGAACGGCGTGCTCGGTGTCCCAGGTGTCGATGAGGAGCCCCGCGAGATGGAAGGTCGGGTCGGACAGCACCTTCCGGAAGGCATCCGCCTCACCCTCCGGCCCGAAGGCGATGGTGCTGCTGTGCTCCTGGAACGAGCTGGAGCCCGTCGGCGCTGACGCGTTGTACCACTGGCGCGCGTAGAGGTACGCGGGAACGGTGGAGGACTGATCGAAGTTCACCAGATGGCCGAGCCCGCCCAATGCTCCGGACTCGAACGAGCTCACGCCCCGGGCGCCGTAGTCGTGGAGGTACATGCGGAGGATCTCCGGGCAGTCCGACGTGCGGTCGAATGCCTCGCGCAGGCGCTGCTTGATCACCCAACTGAGCGTGCCCACCGACGTCGGGTACCAGACCGCCCGCAGCAAGGCGGTCTCGATGAAGCTGGTGAGCCACCAGTACTTCGGGTCGGTGTTGACCACCTGCACGAGGACATTGCGCGTCGGGACCACCGTGCCCTCGGGGACCGCCTCGATCTCGACGGGAAGCCGTCCGTCGTGGTCGTTGACCAGGTCGAGCCAGACCTGACGCTCGAACGGCACCTGCATGGCGCGGTGGACCTCCTCGGCCTCCCGCACGTCGTCGACAGTCAGCGGCTGCGTCAGGTACTCGCCGAGGAAGGCCTGCAACCCCACGAACAACGTGGCGGGGAACTGTCCGCCACGGGACTCGATGTAGCTCGAGACGTACTCCATGCCCTCCGGGAACATGCGGTGATGCGTGATCTTGTAGTTGTCGACGTTGACGATCAGGTTCCGCCGGAGGGACGGCTGGGCCTTCATCATGAGAAACTCAGTCCCTCGCGTAGTAGTACTCCGGCGTCGGGCGCTCGCTGCGGGCCTTCAGTTCCTCGAAGTCCCACATCTTCAGGAGTTTTCCGTTGCGGAACACGGGGACCAGCTGGTTCTCCTCGGGCGCGATCGAGTCACGAGGCACCGTCTGGTAGTCGTCGCCGGTGAATTTCAGGGCGAGGCGGCCGGCCTTGGACTTCTTCATGGCGTCGTCCTTCGGCACCTTCTGGATGTCGTGCCACTCCCCGTTGATGCACACCGCGTTGGACTTCATCCCGAAGTTGAGGGTGTCGCGGTTGACGCGCTGGAGAAGGCCACCGCCCATGCCACTCAGGACGTTGTCGACGGCGATCCCGCGACGCTCGAGTTCGGCGTACATCTCGTAGTGGGTGGCGGGGGTCAGGCCGTCGCCGTAGACGACGCGGATGTTCGGGGGCAGTTGCTTGAATCCCTTGCTGTTCATGGTGAAGCCGAAGTCCTCCATCACCCACTCGCAGGTGTCGGCCGCGACCTTGACGGGGTCGCCGGAGTCGCCGCGCATCGCCACCAGTCCTGGGTAGTTCGCCACCTCGTCGTGCAGTTCCTTGCCGAGGATCTGGCGCACCGCGTGCTCGTGGTCGTAGGTGTCGGTGAGGACCCCCGCGACGCCGAAGGTCGTGTCCGTCAACAGCTGGCGGAAGGACTCCGCCTCGTTCTCCCGTCCGAAGGCGATGGTGTTGGTGTGCTCCTGGAACGAACCGGAGCCGTTGACGGGAGCCGCGTTGTAGAACTGTCGCGCGGCGATGTAGGCGGGGATCGTGTCGGTCTGATCGAAGTTCACCAGGTGCGCCATGCCACCCAGAGCGGCGGACTCGAAGGAGCTCACACCGCGCGCGCCGTAGTCGTGCAGGTACAGGCGCAGCATCTCCGGATAGTCCGAGGTGCGGTCGAACAGTTGACGGAGGCGCTGCTTGACCATCCAGCTGGTGGTGCCCACGGACGTCGGGTACCAGATTCCGCGAAGCAAAGCAGTCTCGATGTAGCTCGGGAGCCAGTAGTACTTCGGGTCGGTGTTGATGATCTGCACGAGAACGTTGCGCGTCGGGAGGACCGTTCCTTCCGGGACTGCCTCGATCTCGATCGGCAGGAAGCCGTCGTGGTCATGGATCAGGTCGATCCAGTTCTGGCGCTCGAAGGGCACCTTCATCGCCCGGTGGAGTTCTTCCGCCTCCTGCACGTCGTCGATGGTGACGGGATGCATCAGGTACTCGAGGATGAACGCCTGCAGCCCGACGAACATCGTTACCGGGTACTGGCCGCCGCGGGACTCGACGTAGCTCGAGACGTATTCCGTCCCCTCGGGGTACATGCGGTGATGCGTGACCTTGTAACAGTCGACATTGACGATCGAGTTGTGCCAGAGGGACGGCTGAGATCTGATCATCTTGAGCTCTCCTGGGACGGGTGGAGCGGCGGCCGGTGGGTCAGACGTGCTGGTCGTTCATGTGCGGGGGGAATCGGAGCAGATCGGCGATCGGAGGCTGCGGTAGTTCACGCAGATCCCAGCCTTCGAGCTCGTCGGGGACGAGCGCGCACCACCGCCGCTCGGCAATGGCTCCGCTGCTGAAGTAGTGCTCCAGATGCGGGTGCCCGACGTAGAAGTACTTCTCCGCGACCAGATCGAGCAGTTCGTCGATGAGCTCGACGTCGGTCACGATCTCGCCGCGGCCTGCGAACCGAGCGGCGCGGACGTTGTCCATCTCGTCGCCCTCGTCCACCACCGCCGAGACCATCCCACCGGCGGTCACGTGCGCCACGTGGGCGGCATCCGGGGTGGTCGTGTGCCCGGGGTCCCCGACGTCAGGGTCGAGCGCGACGTACACGGTGTCGTCCTTGACGACGAACCAGGCGGGCGAGACCACGATCGGTCCGCCGGCCGGCGACGTCGCGAGCCGGATCTTCTTGGCCTTGTCGAGGAAACCCCACAGCTTGGGGCCCTGCATGGGAGCAAGTGCGCTCAGTGAGACAGGCATCAGGCGTCGACCCTTTCCAGCAGTGCGCGTCCGGCGAGGTAGGCCTGCCACATGTCGGTGCCGTCATAGATCCGCGCGGCCGACTCCCGGAGGAAGGGCGCAGCGTTGACGGCCACCGTGTGATCAAGCGCCCGGAACAGCTCGGTGTCCGAGGTCGAATCGCCGTAGGCCACGCAGTCCAACGGGGACAGGTCCAGCTCGGCCAGCAGCTTCATCGTGATCTCGACCTTCGCCTGCTGCGTCAGCAGCTGGTCGACGTGGGACGGGACGCCCTGCTCGACCATCGTGGCGAAGGTCTGGCCGGCGCCCCACCGCTCGAGCCGACGCACGATGAACAGTGGCGACTGCGAGATCACCACGCTGTGCTCACCGCGGTCGGCGATGTCGGCGAAGACCTCGGGGACCCGTTCCATCCACGGTGACGCCTCGAACGCGTCGTCCAGGTCCTGCTCGGTGGCGCCGGCCCACAACTCCAGGACGTCGTCCCAGAACTTCGGCTCGTCGACGATCTCGCCCCTCAGATACGCCTGCTCTATGGCACTCGCAGGCTCGAAGCAGCCGAGGTGGCGTGAGATCTCCTCCACGGCTGCGCCGCGCAGAAGCGTCCCGTCCATATCGAAGACATGCAGCTTGGCCATCGAGGGTGCGATCCCGCCTTTCGACATCCGCGCGGGTCACCCGCTGCACATGCTCGAACCGGTTCCAAGGGTGAGCGCGTCCGGTTCGTCGACTCGACGAAGCGCTCGGCTTAGGGACGGAGCTTACGCACGGAGCATCTGTCGAAACAAGACTTGCATCGTTTCTATATTGGCGCTCGCGGGCGGTCCCGCTCGGCGAGCTACGCCTTGGTCTTGTGGGCTCGCCGAGCTCTGAGCAGGCCTTGAAGCACGGTTGTAACGTTTCTTGTCCCGGCGTATGGTGCGCCCAGGAGGGCTCGTGACATCTCGTTCCGACACACCGGAGAACCTCAGGTTCGGCGACGCGGGCCAGCAGTCCTTGGCGGGCGCGTGGCGCGCACGGGTCGACCGGAACCCCGAAGGCATCGCTCTCGCCTACTTCGATGCCCGTCTCACTGCCCGTCAGGTCGAGGAGGAGTCGGACGCTCTTGCCGTCGCCCTGCAGGAACTGGGCACGCGACGCGGTGACCGCGTGGGTGTGTACCTGCAGAACATCCCCCAGTACGCGATCGTCCTGCTGGCGCTGTGGAAGATCGGCGCGGCCGCGCTGATCCTCAATCCGATGTACCGCAACCGTGAACTGCGCGCCCTGATCGACGACGCCGAGGCCTACGGCTTCCTCTGCTCGGACACCGATGTGCCGGAATCCGTCGCCACCCTCGCCGGAAGCAGCGTCCGGTGGATGGTGAGCACCAGCGCGCTCGAGTACCAGACGCGCAACGACTCGCGGGTCTTCGACAGCCTCGAGCGCGGACCGGTCGCGCCACAGGGCGACCTGGCCGATCTCATCGCTCGCCATCGGGGACGTGCCCCGGAACAGGTGGAACTCGCTCCGGCCGACGTCGCGCTCCTGGCCTACACCTCCGGCACCACGGGTCCCGCCAAAGGTGCGATGAACACGCACGGCAATCTACTGGCGGTCACCTCGACGTTCGCCGACTGGGTCGAACTGGAACCTGGCGACGTGATCTTCGCGATGGCGCCGTTCTTCCACATCACCGGCGCGGTGGTGAACGCCGCCATCTCGCTCCTCACCGACACGACGTTGGCGATGGTCGGACGATTCCAGCCCGAGGTGGCCCTCGACGCGTTCGTCGAGCACGGGGTCACGTACACGATCGGTTCGATCACCGCGTTCAACGCGATGTCCCAGTTGCCCCACGTCAGTCGTGCGCACTTCGCCACCGCCAAGCGGTTCTACTCCGGTGGCGCACCCATCCCGCCCGCCACGGTCGAGCGGTTCGAGGAGCGCCTGGGCGTCTACATCCACAACGGATACGGCATGACCGAGACGAGTTCCGCGGTCATCGCGGTGCCTCCCGGCGCACGTGCCCCGGTACATCAGCCGAGCGGCACACTCTCGATCGGTGTCACATTGCCCGGCGTTCATGCTCGCGTCCTCGACGCCACGGGGCAGGCTCTGCCGCCCGGTGAGCAGGGCGAGCTGGAGATCGCTGCCCCGCAAGTCATCCCTGGCTACTGGGGCAAGCCGGAGGCGACCGCCGCCACGATGCCCGAGGGTCGCCTGCGGACCGGCGACGTCGCCATCATCGACGAGGACGGTTGGGTCTACCTCGTCGACCGTCTCAAGGACCAGATCAACGTGTCCGGCTACAAGGTCTGGCCGCGCGAGGTCGAGGACGCCCTGTACGAGCACCGAGCCGTCCGTGAAGCGGCAGCGGTCGGTGAGCCGGACGAGTACCGCGGCGAGTGCGTCGTCGCGCACGTCTCGCTCGTCGCCGGGGGGACCGTGACCCCCGAGGAGCTGATCGCTTTCGTCCGCGAGCGGTTGGCGGCCTACAAGGTCCCGCGGCGGGTGCATCTGCACGATGAGCTTCCGAAGACGGCGACCGGGAAGATCCGCCGCAATGTCCTTCGCGGCGGCGACTCCTCCGCCTCCGGCTGACTGCCCGCGTCCGATCCTGCTCCGACTCCCGAAAGAGGAAGCCCGCGATGTCGAACACCCTGCCCCCTGAGGTGGAGGACCTGCGACTGCGCACTCGAGCGTTCATCCGGGAGACGGTCATTCCGCATGAGCCGCACCCGGGCGAGCGGATGCCGCAGGAGACGCGGGACGACCTGCAGGCTCTCGCGCGAAAGGCCGGCGTGTTCGCACCCCATGTGCCGAGCGAGTACGGCGGCCAGGGGCTCGGGATCGAGCACTGGTCACCGATCTTCCAGGAGGCGGGCTACTCGCCGATCGGCCCGACCGCCCTCAACTGCATGGCACCGGATGAGGGCAACATGCACATGCTCGAACTGATCGCCACGGAGGAGCAGAAGCGGAAGTACCTGGCCCCGCTGGCGGCCGGCGAGGTCCGCTCCTGCTTCGGCATGACCGAGCCGCACCCGGGCGCGGGGTCGGATCCGTCCGAGCTGCGGACGACTGCGGTTGCGCGAGGTGACCGGTGGGTGATCGACGGGCACAAGCGATTCATCAGCGGATCCGTCGGGGCCGCCTTCTGCATCGTGATGGCTCGCACAGCGGACGACGGCGCGACCATGTTCTTGGTCGACACGGACAACCCGGGATTCCGGGTCGGTGAGCCCATCCACACCGTCGACCGCTACATCGACGGCGGCCACCCGCACGTGTATCTGGAGTCGTGCGAGGTCGGTGCGGACGCAGTGCTCGGTGGGGTGGGCGAGGGCTTCCGCTATGCCCAGGTCCGGCTCGGTCCCGCCCGGCTCACCCATTGCATGCGCTGGCTCGGACTGGCTCGCCGCTCGCTCGACATCGCCCTGGACCGTGCGGAGACCCGCGAGGTGTTCGGGTCGGCGCTGAAGGACCTGGGCCTGACGCAGCACCTCATCGCCGAATCGGTGATCGACATCGAGACCTCGGACGCGATCATCGCCAAGACGGCACATCTGCTGAGCGTGGACCCGAAAACCGGCTCGGCGCTGTCCTCGGTCGCCAAGGTGCATTGCTCGGAGGCCGTGTACCGGGTGGTGGACCGCGCGGTCCAGATCTGCGGCGGGGACGGTGTGTCCGACGGATTGCCGCTGGCGCAGTACCTCAACGAGGTCCGCCCCTTCCGGATCTACGACGGAACCAATGAGACCCACAAGTGGGCGATCTCGCGCCGCGCGAGCGAACGCCGTCGCAAGGAGGTGGCGAACGGAGAGCCGTTCCGCGGTGAGGCGATGGTCCATCCGGCGGAGGTCCGCCGCTGATGGTCAGGACAGCGTTTCGAGGGGGACGACGCCCGGCGCTGGGAATGCCTCGTCCAGTGTGGCGATCTCCTCGTCCGTCAGGACCAGGTCCAACGCTGCCGCGTTGTCCTTGACGTGCACGAGAGAACTCGCCTTCGGGATCGCCACGGTGTTGCCGTCGCGAACGGCCCACGCCAGCGCGATCTGCGCGGGAGTAACTCCTCGTTCCGCCGCGACCTGCGCCAGGACCGGATGGTCGAGCAGCTGCCCCTTCTCGACGGGGGAGTACGCCATCACCGAGATCCCCTGCTCGGCGCAGCGGAGGAGCAGGTCCGCCTCGGGCCCGCGTCGCACCAGGTTGTAGAGGATCTGGTCGGCGGCCGGCGTTGCTCCGCCAGGGAGGTCGTCGAGATCTCCCACGTTGAAGTTGCTCACGCCCCAGGCCCCGATCTTGCCGCTGTCGAGGAGCTGCGCGAACCCCGCGACCGTCTGCTCCAACGGGATCTCACGGCGCCAGTGCAGCAGGTAGAGGTCGATCCGATCAGTGTCCAGGCGACGGAGACTGGCCTCGCAGGAGCGGATGGTGCCGGCGGTCGTCGCGTTCTGCGGGACGACCTTCGAGACGAGGAACACCTCGTCGCGCCGGCCGCGCATCGCTTCCGCGACGACAACCTCGGCTCCGCCGTCGTCGTACAGCTCGGCGGTGTCGAGGAGTGTGAGCCCCAGATCGATACCCGTGCGAAGCGCGAGCGCTTCGTTGCGCGGATCGCGGCCCATGCGCCAGGTCCCCTGGCCGATCAGGGGGACGTCGACGCCCGCGAGACGGTGTCTACGTGCGCTCATGAAACCATTCTACTGTCGCGGCCCCAGCGGTCCGTGGCCCGAAGGAGGCTGAGCAGATGGTCGGAGCGGATCGTGATCAGGTGCAGGTGAACACCGTGCGGGGCCCGGTGTCGGTGGCAGAGCTCGGGATGACGCTGACGCATGAGCATCTGATCTGCGACTGGACGGCGCCGTTGTCGGAACCCGAGGGTCAGGCCGAGCGGGAGCTGTATGCCCGTCGCGTGGACGCCTCGCTGCACTGGTTGCTCGCCGAGAATCCAGCCTGCTGCCTGGACAATGCGCGCCTCGAGGATGCGGACGCCGTGGTCGAGGAGCTGCAGTGTTTTCTCGACGCGGGCGGCCGGACCGTCGTCGAGTGCACCAACGGGGACATCGGCCGTGCACCGCTCGCGCTTCGCGAGATCTCGGAGCGGAGCGGAGTGAACATCGTGATGGGCTCCGGCTGGTACGTGCACGCCTACCACGCGAGTGCCACGGCGTCCGCAACGACGGAGGAGCTCTTGGCGCAGCTTCTCGCCGAGTTCGCCGAGGGGGCGGACGACACCGGCATCAAACCCGGAATCATCGGCGAGATCGGGGTATCCCCGCAGTTCACCGAAGCGGAGAAGGTCCGTCTTCGCGCGGCCGCGCGGGCTCAGCGGGAGGTGGGCGTCCCGCTGTTGATCCATCTGCCGGGCTGGCAGCGCCGCGCGTTCGAGGTTCTCGACGTCGTCCTGCGCGAGGAGGGCGTCGCGCCCGAGGCGGTGGTCCTGTGCCACATGGATCCCTCCGGCGAGGACGCTGACTACCAGCGCCGGGTCGCCGACGAAGGTGTGTGGCTCGAGTTCGACATGATCGGAATGCCGAACTATTACGCCGGTGAAGGCCAATCGCCGGCGCCCGACCAGACCGCCGCGGCGATCGCCCGGCTGGTCGAGGCCGGGCACGCCGCACGCATCCTCCTCAGTCACGACCTGGCGGTGAAGAGCATGTGGACCCGCAACGGCGGGAACGGGGTGGGCTATGTGCCGCGCTTGTTCCTGCCCCGGCTGGAGCGCCATGGAGTCCCGTCTGCTGTCACTGCGGAACTGATGACGGTCAACCCTCAGCGCCTGTTCGTCGAGGCGCAACGCGCGTGAGTACCGGAGCCGGCGACGAGCACCTCGATCCATAAGTAGAAACGATTGGAATTCCCGCCGGTTGCAGGTAGGTTCTCACCGACGGCCCTTGCCGAGGCGTCGGAACCGCAGCGACGAGGAGCGAATCGGATGAGCACTCTGCGCGAGGCGAGGCGTGCGGCGGGGGCTGCGATCCGTGCCTCCGCCCCGACGCAGGAGATTCGCTTCCCTCGTCGGTTCACCTTCGACGAGGTGGAGGCCATGCCGAGGATCCCCTTCGGCAAGGGCTGCGAGTGCGGCACCTTCATCTCGCGCGAACGCGACGGCTCACGGTTCTACAGCCAGGGGATCAGCTTCATCGCCGCGGATTCGGACGATGTCGTCTGGCTGGCGACGAGTTGGGACGAGGCCTTCTACTGCTTGGACGGCGCGGTGCGGATCGTGGTCACCGACGTCGACGGAGCGGAAGTCGACTTTCTGTTCGGGGCGGGCGAGTTCTTCTGGGCTCCCGCCGGCTACCAGTACACGGTGAAGTCGACCGGGGTGGAGGCCCGGGTGCACCTGACCACGTCGCCGCAGATGCCCTCCGGTTGGCGCTACACCGGCGATGACGAGTCCTACAGCGACGCGCTGATCGCGCTTCGCCCGGCCGGAGTTCGGCCGTGATGACGAAAGAGGAGAGATCGTGGCACTGAAATTCTGGGTCACCGCGCCCTTCTTCTACCCGGACATGAGCGTCCCGTGGTCGAGCGTGCTGAACGACATGCTCGCCATCGTCGACGCCGCCGAGGAGTTGGGTTTCGAGGGCATCGCTGTCAACGAGAACCACTTCCAGAACTACGTCACGAACCCGTCGTCGATCGCCTTCAGCGCGCTTGCGGCGGCACGGACCTCGCGCCTTCGCATCATCCCCGGCGTCGTGGTCCTTCCCTACTACCACCCGTTGCTGATCGCGTCCGAGATGGCCTTCCTCGACCACATGGCTCCCGGACGCGTCGGGATCGGCGTGGCGCGTGGCGGCAGTCGTTATCCGCTCGATCGATTGGGGATCGACCCGGCGAATTCTCGCGCCATCTACGAGGAGTCGCTCGAGATCATCCAGCGAGTGTGGACCGAGGACGACGTCGAGTACGACGGCAAGTTCTTCTCGTTCCCGCCCACCACGATCGTCCCGCGGCCGGCAACGAACCCGCACCCACAGATCTGGGTCGGAGCGCAGAGCGTGCAGGGCGTCACGAAGGTCGCGCAGGACGGCATGAACCTCCTCACCGCCCCCAACTACGGCACGTTCGAGCCCCACGGCGACCTGGAGACTCTGCTGGCGGCCTACGACGCCGCGGTGGTCGAGAGCGGGAAGCCCCGTGGCGAGGTCATGGTCTACCGCCACACCTGGGTCGGCAGCACGGAAGCCGAGGCGCTCAAGGCGTTCGACTACGTCGTGGACGAGTGGAACCACTACATGGCGCTGGTGATGGGCAGCGGATCCACCACGACCAAGGAAGACCGACTGAAGGCGCGCGGCGTCGGGGCCAAGCCGGACGAGTACATCGTCGGCGGGTACTGCCGGCCGCTCAAGCAGGAGGCGTCGTCGGAAAACCTGTTCGAGAAATACGATGACCCGATCCTGTCGACGCCTGACCGGATGATCGAGCGATTCAAGAGCTACGAGACGATGGGCGTCGATCACATCGCGTGCCTCATCGCGCTCGGTCAGCCGATCAAGGAGATCATCAGCCAGATGGAGATGATGGCGGCTGAGGTGCTTCCGGCTTTCGCCGAGGAAGGCAGCTCCACATGAGCGAGCGGATCAGCAAGCAGAGCGCGTCCGCGCTTCTGCGATCGCCGAGGAGCGAGGCAATCGCATGAGCGCGCTGAAGGTTCTCGTGGCGGGCGAGTCGTGGATCAAGCACACGATCCACATGAAGGGCTTCGACCAATTCCACTCGACCGAGTACGAGGAGGGCGCGGGCGTCTTCCTCGATGCGGTCGTCCGGGCGGGCCACGAACTCACCTACGTGCGCGGTCACGAGATCTCGTCGAAGTTCCCGAAATCGGCCGAGGAACTCGACAATTTCGACGTCGTCGTGATCTCCGACATCGGGTCGAATTCGTTCCTGCTTCCCGACGAGACGTTCCTGCGCTCGGAGTGCTCGCCGAATCGGCTGCAGTTACTTGCCGACTTCGTCCGCCGCGGAGGTGGGCTGGTCATGGTCGGCGGCTACCTGTCGTTCACCGGCATCGACGGCAAGGCGCGCTACGGCATGACGCCACTGGCGGACGTCCTGCCCGTGACGATGTTGACCCACGACGATCGCGTCGAGCGGTCGGAAGGCGTCAAGGTCGACGTGTGCGACCTGAGCCATCCCGTCCTCGGAGGCACGCCCGCGGACTGGCCACCGCTGCTCGGCTACAACCGGCTGATCGCGAAGCCGGACGCATCCGTGGTGGCGCGGGTCGACGACGATCCGGTGCTCGTGGTCGGCACGTGGGGCGAGGGACGGGCGACGGCGTTCGCCTCGGACCTGGCACCGCACTGGGCGTCCCCGGAGTTCGTGAACTGGGCGCACTACGGCCGACTGTGGGATGCCATCCTGTCGTGGACGGGTGCGGGGTCGACGACGTCCTCGCAGGACTGACACCTCGACGACGCTGAGTTGACCACCATGACGCAACCGCCTCGCAGGCGCCCGACGATGAAGGATGTCGCGCGGCACGCCGGCGTCTCCATCAGCACCGTCAGCTACGTGCTGAACGGATCCGGACCTGTGGGGCAGGCGCGGCGCAGCCGCGTCATGGATGCGATCCGTGTGCTGGACTACTCGCCGAACGGGACGGCCCGCAGCCTCAAGCGGCGTAGCGCCTCCACCATCGGTCTGGTCGTGCCGGAACTGACGAACCCGTTCTTCGCCATGGTCGCGGAGGGCGTGCAGCAGGCCGCGTCCAAGCGCGACGTACTCGTCGTGCTGGTGGTCTCCGAGGCCTCGGAACAGGCGGAGGGGAAACACCTCGAGCTGTTGCGGGGTCAGCGGATCGACGGCGTCGTCTACCTGTCCGGCACCGGAGCAGCGCCCGCGTCGATCTATGAGGTCGCGCGCACCGGACCTGTCGTCCTGGTCGATGAACAGATCCCGGGGATGAATCTTCCGGCCGTGGTGTGCGACTCCCGGAAGGGAGCGCGCGAGGTCGCGTCCCACGTGCTCGACCTCGGCCACCGGCAGGTCGCCGTCATCGGTGGACCCTCGGCGCTCTGGACGGCGCAACAACGCCTCGCCGGGTACCGAGAGGCCTTCGCCGGCGCCGGGCTGCAGCCCGAGGCCGTCCCGGTGTACATCGGTGACTACCGCCAGACCTCAGGGTTCGAACTCGCCGCGAAGGCATTGGCGGTGCAGCCTCGGCCGACGGCGCTGATCTGCGCCAACGACCTCATGGCGTGCGGCGCCATGGAGTACTGCCGGGAAGCCGGCCTGCGGGTGCCGGAGGACGTCAGCATCGTCGGGTTCGACGACCTGCCGTTCGCGGGGCTGCTGACCCCCGGGTTGACGAGCGTCCGACAGCCTGCCCACGAGATGGGCTTTCGCGCGGCCTCCGAACTTCTCGACCTCCTCGAAGGTGGCGAGGCGAAAGACATCGAGGTCCTCTCCGCCGAGGTGCAGATTCGCTCCTCTGTCGGCCCCCCCGGTGAGGTCCGATGACCGCGCGCGTTCTCGTGGTCGGGGCGGTCAACGTCGACCTCGTCGTGGCGACGGATCAACTGCCCGGCCCCGGTGAGACCGTCGTCGGTCCGGGCGTCGAACGCCACGGCGGAGGCAAGGGCGCGAACGCGGCAGTCGCCGCCGCTCGGGCCGGCGCGGAAGTCCGATTCTGCGGTGCGGTCGGAGCCGACGACACAGGCGCCGGCGCGTTGGCCGAACTCCGCGCTGAAGGTGTCGACGTCACCGACGTCGCGGTCCTCGACGGAGTCTCGACCGGTATGGCGCTGATCGTGGTGGACCGCGCGGGGGAGAACCAGATCGCGGTCGGTGCCGGCGCCAACGCCGCGGTGACCGAGGCGGCCGTCGAAGCGGCGGTGGCCCGGTCTGCCGGCTGGGCCGACTGCGTGCTGGTCAGCACCGAGATCTCGGTGATCGCTGTCGAGGCGGCGGTCCGGTTGGCGAACGCGCACGGGATCCGCTGCGTGCTCAACCCCGCCCCGGTTCGATCCGAACTCGAGGCCCTTCTGGCGCTGGCGCCCGTCGTGACGCCCAACGCGTCCGAGCTCGCCGACCTCTACGCCCTGCTGGGCGAGGGGAAACAGGCGTCGACGAGCGAGATGGCTCTCGCCGTCGCTGCTCGCAGCAAGGCGCCGGTGATCGTGACCCTCGGCGGAGCAGGCGCTCTTCTCGTCGACGAAGACCTTCAGGTGACCGAACTGCCGGCACCGGCGGTTGCCTCGGTCCGGGACACCACCGGCGCCGGGGACACCTTCAACGGCGTTGTCGCGACTGCCCTCGCTGCGGGACTGCAGCCTCTGTCCGCGGTGGCGCGGGGCGTGACTGCCGCGTCGTTGTCGGTCGGTTCGGTCGGCGCACGCGCGGGCATGCCGTCGGCAGAGGCGATCGACCGGGCACAAGTGCCGCCCACCATCGACCAGGAGCGGTGAGTTCATGTCTGCCATAGAAACGATTACACCGTGACCGTCCCCGTGCAGTTGGCGTCCGAGAAGCAGCTGCTGCTCTTCTCCGGACGCGCCAACCCGGCGTTGGCGCAGGACATTGCGGATCACCTGGGCACGCGGCTCAGTCCGATCACCCTGAAGACGTTCTCCAGTGGCGAGGTCTACTGCCGCTTCGACGAGTCGATCCGCGGCGCGGATGTGTTCCTGATCCAGCCGATGTGCGGCAACGCGGCGACAGGACTCAACGCGAACGATGCGTTGCTCGAGCTGCTGGTGATGATCGACGCCGCCGTCGGGGCGAGCGCGCACCGCGTGATCGCGGTGGCGCCCTGGTACGGCTACTCGCGCCAGGACAAGAAGTCGAAGGAGCGCGAGCCGATCTCGGCACGCGTCGTCGCCCGATCGCTCGAAGCCGTCGGTGCCGACCGCGTGGTGACGATGGATCTGCATGCCGGTCAGTTGCAGGGCTTCTTCAGCATTCCCGTCGACCACATGACGGCGATGATGCTTCTGACGGACTACTTCGCCGGTCTCGAGGGCGATCTCGTCGTGGTGGCGCCGGACGCGGGCCGGGTGAAGCTCAACAAGCAGTTCGCCACCGCCATGGGTGCCGAGTTGGCGATCCTCGACAAGGAACGCCCCGCGCAACAGGTCGCCGAGATCGCTCACGTCATCGGCGACGTGCGCGGCAAGACTGCCATCATCATCGACGACATCATCGACACGGCCGGGACGCTGCGCGCCGCGGGCGAGGCCGTTGCCCGCGCCGGCGCGAGCCGTGTGTTCGCGGCGGCGACGCACCCGGTGTTCAGCGGTCGCGCCTTCGAGAACTTGAAGGCGTCACCCTTCGAGCGAGTCGTGGTCACGGACACCATTCCGCTTCCCGCCGGGGCGCCGGACATCATCGACGTGGTGTCGTGCGCCCCGTTGCTGAGCGACACGATCGGTCGGATCTTCACCCACGGCTCGGTCAGCGAGGTCTTCGGCGGGAAGAACCATCTATTCTGATTGGTAGTCAGAAAGGGCCAGCAGTGTTACATGAGATCCGTGAGTACGGCGCAGTTCCTGGTCGGTTCCCAGCGCTCATCGAGTTCTTCAACCAGCACACCGTGCCCGCGTTCGCGCGGTGCGACATGGAACTCGTCCTCGCCGGGACCACCTGGTTCGGCGAGAACTCCATCAACGAGCTCGTGTACACGATGCGGTTCGCCGATATCAGCGAGCTCGAGCGCAAATGGAACCAGTTGATCTCCGATCCGGAATGGCTGGCGGCCCTCGGCGAGGCGGAGGCGGCCGCAGGCGGGCCGCTCGCGGCATCCATCAAGCGCCGAGTGCTCGATTCCACCGCAGTCGGAGGTGCGTGAACCGATGACCGCTATCGAACAGGCCCCCACATTCCGTTCGCTCCGCGTCGAAGAGGTCGGTGACTCGACCCGGACGTCCGTGGTGGAGCTCACCGATGCGGACCTGCCCGGGGGCGACGTCACGGTCGACGTGACCTTCTCGGATCTGAACTACAAGGACGGCAAGTTCATGGAACCGGGCGCCCGGTTCATGACGCACTTTCCGATGACGCCGGGCATCGACTTCGTCGGCACGGTCTCGGCGTCGACGAACCCGGGGTGGGTCGTCGGCGACCGCGTGCTCGTCAACGGCTACGGCCTCGGCACGGACCGCGACGGAGGACTCACGCAACGGACCCGCGTCCCAGGTGCGTGGCTGATCTCGACACCGCGCCGCCTCGATGACCGCCGCGCCGCAGCCGTCGGGACCGCCGGCTACACGGCGGCGCTGGCCATCGACGCCCTCGTCGACCACGGCGTGCGTCCGTCGAACGGACCGATCCTCGTCACCGGAGCAGGTGGTGGCGTCGGGTCGATCTCGATCATGCTTCTGGCCGCCGCCGGTTACGACGTGGTGGCTTCCACCGGGCGGGCCGACGAACTGGGTAAGTCGCTCACCCGTCTCGGAGCCACCGAGATCATCGGCCGGCTCGAGGACGAAGGACCACTCTCCGGTCCGAGTTGGGCGGCAGCGATCGACTCGGTCGGCAGCACCACCCTGGCCGCTGCCCTCGCGGGAACCCGGTACGGCGGGGCCGTCGCCACAGTCGGACTCGCCGGCGGAATGGACCTCCCGGCGACTGTCCTGCCCTTCCTGCTGCGCAGCGTTTCCCTGCTGGGTATCGAATCCGTTTATGCATCCACGGAGCGCAGACAGGATGCGTGGGCGCGCGTGGCCGAGCTCGACCTGGACCTGCTCGATTCGGTCACCACCGTGGTAGGACTCGCCGACGCCCCCGGCGTTTCGCAGGACATCGTCGCCGGACGCGTGCACGGGCGCGTCGTGGTCGACGTTCATCTCTGACCCCACTCACAGGACAGGACGACCGAATGACACAGCATCTGGGGAATGTCTTCCAGTACAAGCTCGAGCCGGAGGGCTATCCGAATCTCGAGGACGAGGGCACCACCATCCACACCGGGGCCTACCACATCGGCTTGATGGAGGACGTGCACGTCGGCGTCTGGGAGGCGGACCTCGGCCTCATCGGCGGTGAGGCCGCCGACGAGATCTTCATCATCCTCGAAGGGCGTGCGGAGGTCACGTTCGACGAAACAGGGGAGACGCTCCAGATCGGTCCGGGCGACGTCGTCCGTCTTTATGCCGGGAAGCGGAACACCTGGCGCACCCTGGAACCGATCCGGAAGATCTCCGTCTGGTCGGACAAAAAGCCGTCCTAGAAAGGGATCCGAGCATGCGCCGACGAGTGATTCTCGATGTCGACACCGGGAGCGACGATGCGGTCGCCATCTGCATGGCCGCGCTGCACCCCGACATCGACCTTCTCGGCTGCATGACAGTGGCCGGCAATCTGACGCTGGAGCAGACCACCGAGAACACCCTGCGTGTGCTCGACGCCGTCGGGCGCAGCGAGGTCGAGGTGCACGCGGGGCTGTCCCGTCCGTTCGCGCCAAGGCCCTACCCGATGGAGTTCGGCTTCTCGGTGGAGGTGTTCCATCAGCCGAACTTCGCCTTCGGTTCCGCCGGCCTGCGGCCCAGAGGCGGGCGGGCCGTGGAGTGGCTCATCGAGACGTTGCGCTCGGCCACCGAGCCGATCACGTTGATTCCCACGGCCCCGCTCAGCAACATCGCCGCCGCGCTGACCCTCGCCCCGGAGATCGTCGATGCCGTCGACGAAATCATCTTCATGGGTGGAGCCTCGAAGACCGGGAACTGCACGGCTTCCGCGGAGTTCAACGTCTATTCCGACGCTGTCGCGGCGGACGTCGTTCTGCAGGCCGGGACCCAGCGCCTGACGATGGTGTCCATCGACGCGACGCACGAGGTCCTCGTCAGCCGGAAGGACCTGGCGCGTTACCGCGACCTGGGCACACCCGCCGGGGAGGTCGTGGCCTCCGTCGGTGAGCATTACATCGACGGCTACGACGCGACCGGCCCGATGGGCGGCGGTTCTTCGGCTCCGCTGCACGACGCGATGTGCGTGGCATACGCGATCGACCCGGCGGTGCTCGAGCTCGTCGAGGTCTACGTCGAGGTCGACACGGTGAGCCCCCGCAACTACGGGCGCACGACGGTGGATTTCCACAACTTTCTCGATCGTCCGCCGAACGTCCGCTTCGCGACGCACGCGGACTCGGACCGTTTCCATCGCGTCCTCGACGAGAGCCTGGGGCCGAGAGGAGCGGGAGGGACGTTGTGACCGAGCGAGTGCGGTCGATCGTCGAGGGAGTGCACGAACTTGTGCACCGCCTCGCGCTCGACGCAGTCGCGTGCGCACTCCGAGACCCGAGGAGCGGTGCGATCCATCGGTTCGACTGCCATGTCGAAGAAGCCTCCGAGGCGGGGTCGTACGAGGTGGTCCTCGCCGTCTGGGTTGATGAGGCGCACGCCGCCGACCTCATCATCAGCAGCCCGACCACACCCTTTGCCGCGACCGCCTTGCGGCACCTGACTGTGCTCGCCGAGGGTGTGGCCGCCGGGCAACTCATCGAGGACCAGCACCTGCACGACCTCCTCCTCGGGGCGGACAGTCTGCAGGAATTCGTCCTGCGCCTGGGTATGTGGTTGCGCGCCCCGGTGCTGGTCCAGTCGCCGGACTTCGACGTCCTGGCCGGGACGAGATCGCCGACGTCGATGGCCGTCCGGTCGTGGCCGCCGCCGAGGGCCGAGGTTCTCGAACACGAGGACATGTGCGTGGTCCGCGGCACTCGTGGCGGTAGCGGCAAGACTCGGCCTGGCTCAGTGGTGACCTGCGTACGCGACCCCAGAACGTCCGACGTCTTCGGCTATCTGGTCGTCGGCGCGGGCGTGCTGGACCTCGCGAGGACCGGGGAGATGCTTCGACGTGCCACCGCGGTGGTGAGCCGTCAGCTCGCGACGCACCTGCGGAGCGAGGCCACCGCGGCCATGTCGGCGCAGCGTGTCCTGGACGCGCTCCTCCAGGACGCCGACTCCGACGAGGTCTCCGGGATCGCGCGGGCGCTGGGGGTCGAGCTCAGCGTGCCTTGCAGGGTCTTCGCCCTACGGACAGCCGGCGAGCGCGTCGGTGGGTTCGATCCCCTGACCTCGGCTGTACGGCGCGCGCTCGCCGGGCGGGCCGGATCCTCGAGCACGGTGCTCACCGGTGCGGCCGACGACTGCGTCATCGTGGTCATCCCCACCGTCGGCACGCCTGTCCTGGAGGATTTCGGCGCAGTGAGGGACGAGGGGTTCGCGGACCTCGCGATCGGCGTGGGACCTCCGGCCCGGCACCTCTCGCAGGTCCACGACTCGATCCGGAAAGCGCGGTGGGCGTTGCAGGTCGCCGCGGTCGGCGGCGCCGATCGACCGATCGAGTTCGAAGGGCTTGATCTGTACGGGCTCGTCAGGGACGACGAGTGGAAGAGCGAGTTGATGCGCTTCGCCACGTCGCGACTGCGGCCGCTCCTGGCTCAGGAAACGCGCCGCGGTGGTTACCTGCTCGAGACCCTGGCCGAGGTGCTTCGCACTCCCAGCCTCACCGATGCCGCCGCCGCGCTCTACGTGCACCATTCGACGCTGCGCTACCGGATCAACCGACTGGAGCAGGAGTTGGACGTTTCGCTGCAGAATGCGGACGATCGGTTCGCGCTCGAACTCGCGTTGCGGATTCTGGGAATGACGGGCGTCAGTTCGACGGGCCGCAGCTAGTCGAACCCTTTGACAAGCGTGTGCCCAGGCGAGTGGAGGTCGCCTGAGCACACGGGTCCCGTCGGTTCTACTTCCAGGTGATCGCTTTGTTCACTTCCAGGTGATCGCTTCGCTCAACGTGTTCGGCTCGCCTCGGAAGAGCGAGGGCTCGTTCCTCGCCCTCGCTCCTCGCTCGGCTCACCTCCACGTATTCGCTGCGCTTCGACCTGGTGCGTTCGCCTCGGAAGAGCCGAGAACTCGTTCCTCGCTCTCGGCTCTCCACTCGGCTCACTTCCAGGTGTAGATGACGAACTGGTCCGGGTCGGGGATCCAGCCGTTCGGTGACCCGTCGGGGTTGGAGAGCGTCTGGGTGGTCTGCATTTTGTAGATGAACTCACGGCCCTGGCCGTATTCCTTGTTCCAGTTGTTGCCGTGCCGCTCGGTGGCAACGTATTGGAATTTCTGGTCCATCGAGGCGTCGGCCGCCCAGACGGTGCCGTTCCCCAGCAAGGCCATGAGCCGGTCGCGCGTCAGATTGGGACCGACCTCCTTCGCCGCGAGGGCGAACATGTTGAGGGCTACGTAGCCGGCCTGAGAGATGTGGTTGTTCAGGCCACGGTTGGCGCGGGCGTACTTGGTCATGGTGGCCATGTACTCCGCGCCCCACATCCGGTACGTGGTGTTGGTCCAGTACCGACCCGCGGGGTGCTTGCCGAACAGGGATCCGAGAACCTCGGCCGCGAGGTGATTACCGGAGATGCCCTTGGACGGGTAGTAATTCTGCTGCGCGGCCTCGACCATGAACTTCGCCATCGTGGCCGGGTTGATCACGTAGTGAATGATGTGTTCGGGGTCGGCGGCGCGCATCGAGAGCACGTGCGAGGACATCGATGTCTCGGAGATGGAGACGTCTGCCTTCTTGGCCAGCTTGCTACCGGAGGCGTCCATGATCTTGCGGACCTCGTTGCAGGCCAGCTGCATCTCGGGCGAGGTGAGGCAGATCAGGCCGTAGGTCTTGGGCTTGATGACGTTCTTCGCCCACTGCGCGTTGGACATCGCCTCGTGGATCATCGACATGTGCGTGGGGAACATGTACGGGTCCTGCCACTCGGTCTGGCTGTACGCCCAGGCACCGATGTACGGCAGCTTGTACTGCTTCAGATCGTCGTGGATCGAAGCCGTGGCCCAGTCGAGGCCGGTGGTGAGCGAGAAGATCTTGTCCTGCACCACGAGCTTCTTGATGCACGCCTTCGCGCGGGACACCTCGCCCGGGCCGTCGTCGCAGTCGACGATCTGCAGGCGCCGGCCGAGGACTCCGCCGCGGTCGTTGATCGCGGTCGCGGCCGCCTGGTTGGCCCGTACCTGTGGCTGGGTGATGATGTTGCCGAGCGCCATGCCGTGCATGTTGATGGAGCCGAGCCGGATCATGTCCTTCGTGACGCCCCTGTCGGTGGCGCCGTTGGCGGACTCGTAGCTCTTCTGGTTCGCGGCGACCTCGGCAGCCGACTCTCGGCCCTTGATCTCGGTGATGTCCGCGGTGCTGGTGCCACGGGCCTGCGCACCGGACCCCTTGGCCGGCGCGGCCGGAGCGATCGCCGTGCCCTTGGCTTTCGTCGCCGGCTTGGCGGCAGGGACGGCGGCCGTCTTCGGGGCGGCGGCCTTCGTGCTCGTCTCGGCACCCTTGATCGCAGGCTTTGCCTTGGTGCCGGGAGCAGCCTTCTCAGCCGGCGTCTCGGCGGCTTGGGCGGGGGCGGCGGCATCGGTGGTCGAGGGTGCCGCCTCGGCAGCGGGTACGGCTTCCTGGGCAGCGGTGGCAGGGTCGTCGTCGCCACCGCCACAGGCGGCGAGAACGAGCGCCGCCGATGCGACGATCGGCAGGGCCTTCAAAGTTCGGGACGTAAATCTCACAGGTGTTCTCCTTCGGGCCCGCACCATCGCGGGTCCTCGACCGCGTCGGGGAGAGGGACTAATCGGAGAAATAGAAACGAATCGATCGTCACCCAGCTCCCGGGTTCGATCCATCCGCGCACGGGCGGATAACCGACTCCGAGACTGCGGAATGTTTCGACGACGCGCGCATCGCGCGGAACCGGCCCGGCGAGTCCGGTGCGAAACTAGAAACGTATCCGGTCAGATCTGGCGGAGGACCTCGTCCGGTACTCCCCAGAGCTCGCGCATCCAACTCAGGTCGCGCGACCGGAATCCGGCGCACTCGCGCTGGACCATGAGGGCCCACGCGGCGTCGCGGGCGCGTTTGAATGCCGCCGCGACTTGCTCGGCATTGCTGCCGGTGTCCTCGACGACCGCGCGATAGTTCGCGACGGCCTCCTCAAGTCGCCGACCGGCTACGCCGAGGGCGCTCGCACGTTCCTCGGCGAACTCCTCCAGCACGGCCTCGTGAAAGCGCCAACTGCGCTCCAGGTTCCGATCGCCCACCCGCTTCACCGTATGCGAGAGCGAGGCCGCGGGTCACGACGGAACCTCCCCGAGGGTCGATCGAGAGTATTCAGAGTCGAACAAAAATTCGAATTTACTCTAGAGAACTCTGAAATATGCCGTGATTCTGAAAGAATTATGTCGTGTACCGCAGACCTGTTGCCGGAGTGCCGGTCACCGACGCCTCGGCCTTGGGGCGCGCGGACGCGTGGGCGGCGCGCCAGGCTGTGCTGTTGGAGACGATCGCGCGTCACGACCGGGAGATGGCCCGCCACGCTGGTCTGCAGGCCGTTGCGATGGCCGCTCTGGCCCGCGAGGCCGCGATGTACGCCGGGCCGGACGAGACGGATTTCGAGCGCGGGCAGCGATCGGTCCACGTCCAGGCCGCCCTGACGCTGACGTCGGCGGAGCGCACGGCCACCGCGCGCGTCGAGGTCGCGGAACGACTGGCCAGTCGCCTGCCCAAGACCCTCAAGGCACTGTGCGCCGGCCTCATCACCCTGCCCAAGGCGCGGGCGATCCTCGAGGAAACGATCAATCTGAGCGTGGAGCAGTGCCTGCAACTCGAGGACGGCATCCTGCTGACTCGTGCGCAGAAGCTGACCCCCGGCAACCTGCGCCGCGCTGCCCGCAAGCTGGTCATCAAGATGGACAAGGACGCGGCGAAGAAGCGTGCACAGAAGGCCCGTGAGGAACGTGGCGTCTCGATCTGGTCCAACGAGGACGGCACCCACATCCTGCACGCGGTGCTGCCGTCGGAGGACGCGATCGCCGTGTTCGGCGTCATCGACACCTTCGCCCAGGCCAACAGGAAGACCTTGGAACCCGACGACGAGCGCGGCATCGGTGCCCTGCGCGCCGATGCCCTCGTGGACCTGATCACCCGCCCCAACGGCGAGCAGCGCATCCAGCATCAGATCGGGGTCGTCGCCCCAGCCGGGACCCTGCTCGGCCTGGGCGAGGAGGACGGTTATATGCCGGGCTACGGGCCGATCCCCGCCGCGCTGTGTCGGGAACTGGCCGCGGACAACACCTGGCGCCGCATCCTCACCGACCCGGACACCGGTCACCTGCTCGACCTCAGTGCTGAGCGCTACCGGCCCTCGGATCGCCTCGCCGCGTTCATCCGCACCCGCGACCAGCACTGCAGATTCCCCGCCTGCCGCGGCAAGGCATGCGACTGCGACATCGACCACTCACTCGAGTTCACCATCGGCGGACGATCCATCCGCATCAACCTGGGCGGCCTGTGCGAGCACCACCACACCGTGCGCCACCTGCCCGGCTGGGACTTGATCCAGGACCCCGACGGGTCGGGAACCATGACGTTCCTGACCCCTACCGGGCAGATGTACCGGACCCGCCCACCGAACCTGCTCACCGGCGAGGACCCCGAGACCGACATCCCCGCACCGAGGTGGCCACCCATCCCGGACGAGCCACCCTTCTAAGGCTGCCCAGGCCGGGTAGACCCCTCAGCCTCAGCCGAGCTGGCCGCGAATCGCGCCCATCTTGTGGGACGTCGAGTGCACGTTGAGGTAGTACTCCTGCGGGTTGGCGATGATCTTCTCGAGGACGCCGTTCTCGACCTCGTGCGCACCGAACATCCCGCGGCCGGTCGAGACGGCCAGGTCGCCGCTGTGCCCACCGCCGGCGTCCTTCTCGGCCGCGTCCTCGTGCTCCACGGTCGTGCAGGAATCGATCGCGCCCTCCTTGCCGGGGAGGGAGGCGTTGTCGAGCAGGTCCACCCCGTGCGGACCCATCGCGCCTCTCGCGCCGTGGTGCAGGTGCATGGCGGTCACCTCGCCCTCGAGCCCGGACCAGTTGACGTCCCAGCAGACCTCGTCGTTCGCGGGGTTGACCCGGATGACGGCCAGGCCGGAGCCGTTGGGGTCGCCGCCACCCGGGACCTCCGCCGGGGTCAGGTTCACCCGGAACGTCGTACCGCCGGTGTCATCACCGGCGTGGGCCGCGGTCGCGGGGAGCAACGCGATCGCGCAGACCGCGGAGGTGAGGAAAGCGGCGGAACGACGGCGGAGGACGGCACTGGTCATCGCAGGCACCTTTCGAGTACGTCGACCCCCCCGACGTGAAATGGCTTTACCCGAAGAGTCGACGGCGTCACCCGAAATGTTCCATTGATCTTGAACCTTTCAAGCGAGCTGCGACAGCGCCTTGGCCAGCGGCTCCAGAACCTTCGGCGTGTGCGGCGGCGGGAGGTAGACGATCGCGAGCTCCAAGCCGTGGTCGGCCAGGCCCGCGGTCGCGTCGGCGGCCGCACCGATAGCGGCGTCGTCGGTGCCCTCGAGGCGGATGTGCGCGGAGAGCTGGATCTCCTTCGGGTCGCGGCCGATGTCCGCGCAATGCGCGTGGAGCACGTCGCGCTTGTGGGCGAACTCCGCCGGGGTGCCCGCACCGAAGTTCCAGTGCTGCGCCCACCGGGCCGTGGTCCTCAGCGTCCGCTTCTCCCCTCCGCCACCGATGCAGATCGGCGGATGCGGCTGCTGCGGTCCCTTGGGCTCGTTGCGGGCGTCCTTGAGTTGGTAGAAGCGGCCTTCGAAGGTCGTCGTCTCCTGCGTGAGCAGGCCGACGATCACCTCGCAGGCCTCCTCGAAGCGGTCGCTGCGGTCCTTGATGGAGCCGAGTTCGATGCCGTAGGCGCCGGACTCCTCCTCGTTCCAGCCGGCGCCGATCCCGAGCTCGAGGCGGCCGCCGGAGATGATGTCGACGGTCGAGGCCATGTTCGCCAGGACCGCGGGGTGGCGGTAGTGGATGCCGCTGACCATGTTTCCGAGGCGCAGGCGCTTGGTGGACGCGGCGAGACCGGCGAGGACCGACCAGCCCTCCAGGCACGGCCCTGTCGGGTCACTGAAGATCGGGTAGAAGTGGTCGAAGACCCAGCCGGAGACGAAGAAGTCCATCTCGTCGGCGGCCTTCCACACCTCGAGCATGTCGGCCCAGGTGGTGTTCTGCGGTGACGTCTTGAACGCGAACTGCACGATCGGGTCCTTCCGGATCGAGTAGTGTCCGGGACGAAGCGGAGGTTCCTCCGCTTACGTAGTCGACGCTAACCGGAGGATCCTCCGTTTGGCAAGCAGGTTCGGCAAGTCCGAGAGGTGAGCGGCATGGGGACGGACGAGCGCCCGCTGCGCGCCGACGCCCGGCGCAACCGGGAGGCGCTGCTCGAGGCGGCGCTCAAGGCGTTCTCCGTCGACGGCCCGCAGGCCTCGTTGGAGTCCGTCGCCGCCGGCTGCCGGGGTCGGGATCGGCACCCTGTACCGGCATTTCCCGACCCGCGACGCTCTTGTCGAGGCGGTGTACCGCAACGAACTGGAACGGCTGTGTGACGGTGCCTCAGAACTGCAGGCCACCCTGGCGCCCGATGCCGCGGTGCGGGCGTGGATGGATCGCTTCGTCGACTACGCGGTCACCAAGCGGGGCATGCTCGAGGCTCTTCGTGCGGTGATCGCGGCCGGTGGCAATCCGTTCGCGCACACGCGCGACCGCCTGCTCGGTGTGCTCGGCTCGCTGCTGGACGCCGCCGTCGCCGCCGGGACCGTGCGGGCCGACGTCGCACCCGCGGACCTGCTCGCCACCCTCGGTGGGGTGTCGATGGCCGCCGCCGACCCGGCGGGCCGGGAACAGGCCGGACGTGTGCTCGACCTCGTGATGGACGGCCTGCGCTACGGCACCAGTCGCTGAGTCATTCGGCCGAATCGTCGGGCGGCAGATCCGGCGCGACGCGCAGGCCTGCGGCCCGTGCTCCGGCGCTCAGACGTCGATCCCAGACGGCAACGATCAGATCGCCCGGACCCACGGCCAGCGCGCTGGACAAATGAACCGCATCGGCGCCACGCAAGGCATGCTCCACTGCGAACGCCCCCGCCTGCTGCTCCACATCGACCGTGAGTTCGACCGCGCGGATCGCCGACCAGTACTCGCCCCACTCGCGTTCGGCCTGCACGAGGCCGCTTCGGCTCATGGCGCCGTTGCGGTGCAGCGCGCCAAGTGCGGCCCGTACCTCCGGGTAAGCCAAACGGCTCGACAGCGCGACGGTGCAGCCGTCCCACAACTGGGCAGCCACGTTGCTGCCCTCCTCGTCGATCACCAGCTTCACCAGAGCGCTGGAATCGAAATAGACCGAGGTCACCTCAGCGTCGTTGATCGCTGATGACGTCCGAGGCGGACTGGGACGCTCGGACGCGCTTGTGGCCCGAAGCCTTGGGCCGCGTAGGTCTGAGCGGCGCGGAGATGACGCCCTCCGCGGTCAGTCGTTCAATCAGAGACGCTGAGTCGACCCCGGTCAGTCGGGCGACGGGGATTCCCCGTTCGGTGATGACGACCTCTTCGCCGGCGCGCGCTCGGTCCAGCCAGGTGCTCAACTGCGCCCGGAGTTCGGTGACAGCAACATCCATGTGCTAACTGTACATCCAAGTGTGATTCTGATGTACGGTTCAGCCCCTCGCCTTGACCGCAAGATCAGGGTTGTCGGTGAACACCGCGTCGACACGGGCGGCGAGGAACAACCTGATCTCCGCGATCAGGTCGCCGGCGGCGTTCGGGCCGCGACCCCGGCGCAGTTGGGCCGGCAGGAACTGGTTCTCCCGGCGAAAGGTGTACGGGTGCACCACCAGGCCCACCGAATGCGCGCGGGTGACGAACGTCGTCGGCCGCAGCGATCGCCCACCCCGGCCCAGCGGGATCACGTAATCCTTCGACGGCGCGACGCCTTGGGCGTAGCGGGCGATGGCACGCAATCCCTTGCTGGTGGCCAGATCGCGGTAGGTCCGCCGATCGCCGGCGAGCACGAAGTCGTAGGGACGGGCGCCGGGGGCGCTGAGCAGTTGCACCAGTGGGACCTTCACCTGGCGGTGCAGCTTCTTGAGGTTGGCGACCTCGAAGGACTGGATGAACACCTTCGCTCCCGCGTGGTTCAACCCGTTGCGACGCAGCGTGCGCACCAGTGGCTTCTCCAGCGGCAGCCCGATGCGGCGGAAGTAGCTGGGGTGTTTGGTCTCCGGGTAGATGCCGACCTCGCGGTTCAGTTCCCGAGACAGTCGGCGGGTGAGGTCGATGACCTGCTGCAGCGTGGG
Source organism: uncultured Actinomycetota bacterium (assembly GCA_963703165.1). Lineage (GTDB taxonomy): Bacteria > Actinomycetota > Actinomycetes > Sporichthyales > Sporichthyaceae > JBQTKD01. Next base: position 2,125,399 of record OY969798.1, on the reverse strand, counting down.
CACCTGGTAGCGGCCGTTGTACCTGGTGTTGCGCGGCCGCACGCCGCGGGATGCGTTCCTTCGCCCGCAGTGTGCGTAGTTCGGCGAGGGTGAAGTCCTCGACGAACCACCCGCTGATCCGTTGCCCGTCGATGTGCTTGGTCGTGCGGCGCTTCGCGAATTCCTTGCGTCGCGCGACGTCGGTGGTCTGCGAGATCTCGTTCTCGTGCCGGGCGACCAGCACGCCGTCCTTGGTGATCACCAGGTCCGGCTCGACGTAGTCCGCGCCCATCCGCGCAGCCAACTCGTAGGACGCCAACGTGTGCTCGGGCCGGTACCCCGATGCCCCGCGGTGGCCGATCACCACGGCTCGCGGATCCGGCTCCTCCGCCTCGTCGGCCATCGACGGGGCGACCGCGGTGAGGCCGGCGGCGACGGACAACGCGAGGACCCCGGCCAGGCGGCGACGGGTCATGAAACGCCAGTGCATGCGCTGCATCCAACCCTGGGCGTTCGTCGTCGGCATGGACGGCGCGCCAACACCGGGCGGTACGCCCCCCGGGCGGTGGGTAAGGCCGTGGGTAAGGATGGGCTCATCGATCCATGACCCGAAAGGTCTGTTGTGACCAAGCTGCTTCACGTCATTTCCTCGCCCCGCGGCGACAACTCCGAGTCCCGTGCCCTGAGCACCGCGTTCGTCGACGCATACGTGCAGGCACACCCCGACGCCGACGTCGACACCCTGGATCTGTGGGCCGACCCGGTGCCGACCTTCGACGGCACCCGGGTCGAAGGCAAGATGGCCGTCTTCGGCGGGCAGGAACCCACCGGCGTCGTCGGTGCGGCCTGGGCCGACGTCGTCGCCGCCGCCGACCGTTTCAAGGCCGCGGACCTCTACGTGTTCTCCGTGCCGATGTGGAACTCCGGCATCCCGTGGATCCTCAAGCACTACATCGACACCCTGACCCAGCCGGGTCTGACCTTCGGCGTCGACATGGAGAAGGGGTACTTCGGCCTGCTGGAGAACAAGACCGCCGTCACCATCTACACCAGCGGTGTCTACACCCCGGGCATCGGGGCCGAGTGGGGCAAGGACTTCCAGTCCACGTACTTCCGTGACTGGCTCGAGTTCTGCGGCATCAAGGACAACCACGAGATCCGATTCCAGCCGACGATCTTCCCCTTCGGCGGTCCGCCGGACGAGCGCCGCCCGATCGCGCACGCGGAGGCGAAGGCGCTCGCCGGCAAGCTCTGAGCGCCCCCGCCGCCGTGTCTCCGTGCTCGCCCGTCAGCCTCGACGGGCGAGCAGGACGACGTCGGGCACGTCCGGACCGGTGTAGCTCGCCGGCATGACCCGGGCGCGAGTCTCTGACACCTCGATCACCCAGTCCGGGCCGAGCCGCGCTCGATGTCGCCGGTCTGCAGGTACTTGTCCGGGCTGAACCGGCCGCGACGATGCTCGTGACCATGCGGGCAGTGCCCGACGAAGAGCAGACGGCCCCCGGGCGCCACTGCATCGAGCAGGGCGGCGATGGTGTGGTCGGCGGTCTCGCGCCGTAGCGCCGGGTAGTGCAGCGACACCAGGTCGTAGGTCCCGGGCGCCTGCTCGGTGGTCAGGTCGCACTGCGCGAGATCGACGTGCACGTCCGCCTCCTTCGCCACGGTTCGGGTCCGCTCGATGGCCACCGTCGAGATGTCGATCCCGGTGACCTTCCAGCCCTGCTGGGCGAGCCAGACCACGTCGGCACCCTCACCGCAGCCGACGTCCAACGCCGAACCGGGCGTGAGCCCGGAGACCTCGGCGACCAGCGTGGCGTTGGGGTTCCCGGTCCAACGGCGCTCGCTCTCGGCGTAGCGGGCATCCCAGTCCGCCGCGCTGTCCCCGGGCTCGGCCGCCGCGAGGTCCGCCTCCGCCATGACCAGTTCGGCGTTGACGACCGCCCCGATCCGGATGCCGTCCGCGGCCGCACCGAGCACCTGCTGCGACACGTCGACGACGTTGCCTGCCGCGTACACCCCGGGGACCGAGGTGAGGCCACGTCCGTCGGTGACGAGCATCCGCCCGTTGCCCATCGGCGCCTCCGCCACCGCGAGGTCCAGGCCCGCGACCTCGGTGCGCGCGTTGAACTTCGGGGCGACGACAACCGAGTCCGCGTCGAGGATTCGGCCGTCGGCCAGGCGCACCCCGCGCAGGGCGTCGCCCCCGTCGATGACCTCGACCGCCGGGGTGTCCACGATCTCGACCCCGCGGGCGATCAGTCGCCTGCGATCGGCAGCGTCCAGCAGATCGGGTGCCGCCAGAGCGACGGTGATCCGGTCGGACAGCTGCCGGAACAGCAGGGCCTGGTGCGTGGTCAGCGGTCCGGTGCCGATGATGACGATCCGCTGGTCGCGGACCTCCCAGCCGTGGCAGTACGGGCAGTGGATGACACCGCGGCCCCACTGCTCGGCCACCCCGGGGATCTCGGGCAGTTCGTCCACGAGCCCCATCGCCAGCACGATCCGACGGGTCGTCAGAATTTCTCCGTCGGAGAGGGTGAGGGTGAACCCGGCCTGCGCGTCGCCGCTGATTCCGGTGACCATGCCGTCGCGGATCTGGCCGCCGTAGGAGCGCACCTCGGTGCGCCCGATGGCCAGCAGCTCCCGGGGCGGGAGTCCGTCGTGGCCCAGGTAGGAGTGCATGTGCGCGGCCGGTGCGTTGCGCGGTTCGCCCGCGTCGACGACGAGAACCCGGCGGCGTGCGCGCACCAACTGAAGTGCGGCACCCAGCCCCGCGGCCCCGCCGCCCACGATCACGACGTCCCGGTCCGGCTCGGTGTGATGTCTGTGTGTCATGTCCATGACCGTACGAACGTCATCCCGATCTAGCAATATTCCTTGCAGTATCCGCAAGGACCTGTCACGCTGGAGAAGTGACCGCAGAACCGGTGCGAACCGACATCGATGCCCTTGTGCGTGCCCGACTCCGCAGCCTGCGCCAGGCCCACGGGTGGTCGCTGGACGTGCTGGCCGAACGCAGCAACCTGAGCCCGTCGACGATCAGCCGCATCGAGACCGGCAAGCGTGCAGTGAGTCTCGATGTCTTGCTGCCGTTGGCCAGGGCGCTGCAGATCGACCTGGAATCACTGCTCGAGGGCGAGACCGACGACCCCGACATCGTCATCAGGCCGGTGCCGACGACCCGGCCCGGTGTGACGACCTGGCTGCTGTCCCGTCCGACCGGCAGCACCAGTGCAATGAAGATGCGCCTGGAGCCGCGCAAGCGCACACCCGAACCGCGGGTGCACCCCGGCCACGACTGGTTCTACGTCATGTCCGGCCGTGTCCGCCTGGTCCTCGGCGAGCGGGAGATCATCGTCGAGACCGGCGAGGCCGCAGAGTTCTCCACGATGACCCCGCACGTCGTCGACGCCCTCGACGGTCCCGCCGAGGTGCTCATGGTCTTCGACCGCGATGGCCAACGGGCCCACGTGCACACGGATCACTGACCGCCGGTCATCTCTGCACCAAGGAAGGCCCCAGGCCTGGGTCTGGGCCTCAGGTCGGCCGCGGTCGAACCCGAAGGTTCGGATGTATCGCCCATCCGCCGCCGGAGGAAAAGTGACGTTCTGGTTCGACACCGACCAGAGTTCGTGGTCGTTCGATGAGGACGACCGGTCGCAGCGGCTGCGCTGGTCCTGGGCTCCGTTCGCCGCAGCCACCATCGTCTGTGCGGGCGCCGCCGCCGCCGCGCTGGTCCTCCAGGTCCTGGGCGCCTGACCGGGCAGTGCTTCCGGCGTATCGCTAGGCCAGGTGGGCGAGCGCGCGGTGCGCCGCGTGCCACCCGCACATCCCATGGGCACCCGCCCCCGGCGGTGTGGCGGCAGAGCACAGGTACATTCCCGGCACGCCTGTGTCGTACGGGTGCACACCACGCCGCGCCCCGAAGAGCAGTTGGCCGGTGGTGTTCGCGCCGGTGAGGATGTCGCCGCCCACGAAGTTGCGGTTGTACCCGGCCATCTCCGTGGTGCTGCGTACGGCGGTGCCGACGATCCGTTCGCGGAAGCCGGGGGCGAAGCGTTCGAACTGCGCCACGATCGCTTCGGTGGCGTCGCCGGTGTACCCGTGCGGGACGTGGGCGTAGCTCCACACCGGGTGCACGCTGCCCGCGGAGCGCGTCGGGTCGGCGAGGTACTGCTGCCCGACGAGCACGAACGGTCGCGCCGGCATCCGACCGACGTGGATGTCCCGCTCGGCCCGGGCGATCTCGGCGAAGCCCCCACCCAGATGCACGGTCCCGGCACGACGGGCGGACTCTGCCGTCCACGGCACCCCGCCCTCCACGGCGAAGTCGACCTTGAACGCGCCCGGTCCACGACGGAAGCGTCGGTACCCGCGGGCGACACCGGCGGGGAGGCGGTCGCCGAGGATCTCCGCGACGGCGGCCGGCGCGAGATCGAACAACACCAGATCGGCCGGCGGTAGATCGCTCGCCGACGTGACCGCGCGACCGATCTCGATCTTCGCCCCGTGTCCATCGAGGACCGAGACCAACGCGTCACTGATCGAGCGCGACCCGCCCGCTGCCACCGCCCAGCCGTGGCGGTGACCTGCCGTCAGAATGCCGAGTCCGATGGCCGAGGTCAGGGGGCGGTTCAGGGGCCGGTAGGCGTGCGCGGCCACTCCGCCCCACAGGGCACGCGTCGCCTCCTTGGCGAATCCGCGGGCCAACGCCGAGGCCGGCAACAGCGTGGGGGGCCCGAACCTCGCCAGGCGAAGCGGATGACGCGGCACCCGGGTCAACGGGCCGAGGATGTCCTGCGCCAGCGCGTCGTACCCGGCGGAGGCCCGCTCGAACAACGCCCGCCACCGACGTCCGTCCGGGCCTAGACCGTCGGCGGTGGTGGCCACGGAGCGGTGCAGCGCCGCGGCCGTCCCGTTGTCCAACGGATGCGCGCAATCGATCTCCGGCAGACACCAGGACAGGCCGTGCCGTTCGAGTTCCAAGGAGCACAGCGCCTCGGAGCCGACGGCCATCGGGTGTACGGCGGAGCACTCGTCGTGCAGCAGGCCGGGCACGATCGCCTCGACCGTGCGGGTCCCGCCCCCGACCGTCTCGGCGGCCTCGAGCACCGTGACCGCGACCCCGGCACGGGCCAGGACCGCGGCGGCGACGAGCCCGTTGGGCCCGCCGCCGACCACGACGGCAGAACTCATGACGGCGGCTCGTTCCTCGCGGCCGTCATGAGGTACGCCACGCTGTGTTTATCGGTTCGCTCGCAAGCTCGCTCACGCAGGTTCCGGGACCGGAGCGTGTGACGATGCGTCAGTACGAGTCGGCACCGGCACGGGCACCGACTTCGGGGTCGGAGCGTCGGGGTGGGTGAAGGTGACGTCCATCGGGATCGGCCCGTTGGGCAACCAGGGCTGCTCGTTGACGGCTTCCGCCACGTTCCAACGACCCCGTTCGATGACTCCGAACGCCGCGTCGATCACCTTGTACTCCTGGTATGGACGGTGGATCGCCTGGGACTCGACCCACACGATGATGAACTCGCCTGGTTCGAAGTTACAACGCGACTGGAGGGCGTTGATCAGGTCCTCGTTGTGGAAGTGCCCGTCGCCGAAGTTGAAGCCGATGATCGAGTTGCACGCGAACTCGGCCTCGCGGATCGTCCACCGGTCGATGTCCGGGATGTGCCGCAGCAGCACCGAGAACAAGCCGCGACCCTGGCTGTGCATGGTCCGCCAGCCGATCGTCTGCTGCATCGTGATCTCGGCGACGACGGCCGGGTAGCCCATCGCCTGCAGCTGGTCGACCTGGTTCACGGTCGGGCGGTGCGGGAGGTTGTTGAGCTTGGCCTCCGCGCCGGGCGCGAACGCCCACGTCGCCGACGCCCAGTTGCCCGCGTACTGACGCATCGAGGGCAGGAAGGACACCAGATCCGGGCGCAGGTTTCCGAGAATCGGGAAGAACAGCAGACCGGCCACGATCGCGGCGGTGAGTGCCGGCTCGGACATGTCGCCGACCCCGAAGCCGTCCTGCGCCGGGAAACCGGCGAACAGGAAGATCGCCGCGTAGGCGAACAGCACGTTCCACTCCAGCGGCACTGCCAGCGGGAACGTCGAGATGATGAACACGTGGAAGATCACCATCACCGTGACGACGGCGATGGTCAGTTCCCGGTTGGTGGAGAAGAGCAGGATGAGCGGCATGCAGATCTCGATGAAGGTGCCGCCGCCGTGGGCGAGGACCGAGGCGACCTTGTTGGGGCGGATGTCCTCGGGGAAGTTCCGATAGTGCGCGCGCTTGAACCGCTTGGACGGGATGCACGGGCTGTTCGACACCATCGGCGCGACGACCTGCGTGAAGTGGTGACCGAACTTCGAGATCCCGGCGCAGATCCACACGATGCAGATCAGCAGCTTGAGCGCGATGATCATGTCGGTGAAGTCGAGCACGGTGAAGAAGAACAGGGCCGGCAGGTACTGCTCGCTGCGGGCCGCGAGGAAGATTGTCTTGTCGCGTAGGCCGACGAGTACCAGCAGCACCATCGGCGCGATGATCAGAGCAGGGTCGACCAGGCCGGAGCTGTTCTCCGGGAGCACCGCGAGCAGCGAGCCGCTGTCGTTGCCCGGGATCACGATCGCCGCCAACAATGTGCCGAGGAACCCGAGGTAGAGAGCGACGTCGACCAGCGTCCGGGTGTCCCCGTCGGTGAAGGGCACTGCCTTCCACGGGCGCAGCCGAATGGTCCCCGGTCGGGCCCAGAACAGGATCCCGCCGGTCATCGGCTTGAACTTGCCGGCCAGGGGTCCCCAGGATCCGGCGACCCCGACGGCCTCCAGGAGCATCGTCCACATGATCGCCTTCTGGTAGACGATCGGCTGGTCCCACCAGCCGCCGACGTCCCAGGCCGGACCGAGGTCCGAGGTCCACACGGCGAGGCTGGTACCGATGCACATGTAGAGCACGAGCACCTTGGCGATGTACGTGGTGTGGATCATCCGCGGTGAGCCGAAGCCGTATTCGACCCAGTGCAGGGCCAGGGTCTTCGTACGTTCCATCAGCGGCTTGTCGAGGAAGGTCTCGACGTCGACGGGCGGGAAGTCGCCCTTCGTGAATCCCATGGCAGTTGTCTCCTGCAATCGGCCGGCACCGAATACGCGGCAGTCGAGCGGAAACTACGGCCGAGCCCGGGACGGCCGGATCGGTAGCAGGTACCGATTGCGCTACCTAGGTGTCACTCAGAGTGCGGTCCAGCCCCCGTCGATGACCCAGGCCGAACCGTTCATGTAGTCCAGCTGGCCCGAGGCGAGCAGGTACACCGCGTGCGCGATCTCGGCGGGCTCCGCCACCCGCCCGAGCGGGACCAGACCCTCGACATCCCACACGCCGGCGTCCAGCCGGGCCTGCACCAGCGGGGTGCGCATCCCGCCCGGGCAGATCGCGTTGGACCGGATGCCCTTGCTCCCGTAGTCGGCGGCGAGGGACTTGGCGAACATCAGCGCCGCACCCTTCGAGGCGGTGTAGGCGCAGCGGCCGGCCATCGCGACGAGGCCGCTGATGGAGGCGATCGTGATGATCTGGCCGTAGCCACGGTCGAGCATGTCGGGCAGCACGGCGCGGCTGCACAGGAACGGGCCGCGCACATTCACCGCGTGCACCCGGTCCCAGGCCTCGATCGCGGTCTCGTGACACAGCCCCGCCTCGGCGCCCCCACCGATCCCGGCATTGTTGACCAGCACGTCGATCGGGCCGAGTTCCTTGGCCACATCGGCGACGGCGAAGGCGACGTTCGCCGCGTTCGCGACGTCCACCGCCAGGTGGAACACACCCTCGGGGCCGGCGCCCTCGACATCGAAGGTCGCCACCCGGAGATCGCTGGCCAGCAGATGCTCAGCGGTTGCAAGCCCGAGCCCGGAGGCTCCGCCCGTCACCAGCGCGACCCGTGGCGTGCTCATGCGCGGCTGCTCTCCTCGGCGCGGGTGCGCCAGATGACGCCGCCGGGCCACCGGTGCTCGACGACGTCGGCGGGTGGCACGGCATCCGGTCCGCACAACGCGGCCAGCTCCTGCGCGGTGAGGCAAGGCCAGACCCCGAAGGCCTGCTCCGGGGTGGGCAGGGGCCGCGCCGAGGCGGTGATGCCCGGGGCCGCGACCTCCAGGGCTGCCTCCCACTCGCGCCACTCCCGCCACCCGGCGATCGTGGCCGTGCCGCCCGGTCCGGTGAGGACCAGGCACGGCAACCCGTAGCGCATGTGCTCGTCCTGCTGCTGGGCGGCACCGCGGCCGGGTCGCTTGTCAGGGAGGTTCAGCACGTACTCGCTCGGGCGGCGGGCCTCCTCCCACTCCGCGCGGAAGGCCGCGTCCTCGGTCGGATCGGCGAGGTCCGCGACCAGACGGTCGGCGTCAAAACCCTCGATCCCGACCGCGGCCTCCAGAGCGAGCGGCAGGTCGTTGCACGCGATTCCTTCGATGAACAGCCGCTCCCGCAGCCGGCGCAGGAAGCGGTCCGCCACCGCCTCGCCCTGCCGCTGCGCGGCTCGGGCGATCCGACAGATCGTCTCGCTGCCGTTCATCATGTGCAGCGCCGGCGACGGATACGGCGCGCCGGTCAGATCCCCGACGTCGTCGCGCAGGTACTCGACGTAGCGCACCAACAGACTCTCGGGGGTCTCGTCGAAATCCTTCGCCGGTGCACCCGGCGACAGGATCCCGACGAAGACGCGCCGCCAGGCCAGTCGCTCCCCGTACTGCCAGTGCAGCCGGCGGTACTGGGGCTCGGTCCCCCAGGCGTAGGAGCAGAAGGGGTCGGTGTACTCGACCGCCTCGATCAGGGCCAACTCGGTCAGCCGAGCAACGGGCGCGGGTCGAAGTAGTCGCGCCAAGCGGCGATCTTGCCGTCGCGCACGACGAGGGTCCCGGCGAGGACGAGCGTCACGATGACCTTGCCGGTGGGGTCGATCAGATGGTCGACCCGCTCGGTCACGACGGTGTCGCCGTTCGCGGCGCAGGCGACCCAGTCGACGGTGATACCGACGAACCCCGACGCTGCGTTGAAGGCGTCGAAGAGCGCGACGCAGGCTGCCTTCCCCTCGGCGGCAGGGAAGCCGGTGTTGGCCCATACGCAGTCCTCGGTGAGCGCTTCCTCGAACGCTGCGCGGGTCTTCTGGTAGTCCGTGCCGCCCAGGCTGCTCAGGAAGTCCCGGACGACAGTCTCTGCATTGCTCACGACGTGCTCCTTGCGGCCAGAGGGGAGAACTTCTCGAACCTAGCCCCCTGCCCCTGCGCGTCGGTTCCTGCCCTATGGACCAAAGAGACGGCCCCCCGTCCTGCACCGCAGAGGTGCAGGACCGAGGGCCGGTGGTTCTTGATCAGGAAACCCCGGGTGCGGTCGGGGGCCGCTCGAACACTCGGTGGGCGCCCATCAACTCCAGAACGGCGGTGACGACGGCCGGGCCGGCTCGCAACGCATGCACCCGGGTCGGTGGGGAAGTTCGGTGCCGAGGGCGCTTCTCCCTGCTTGCAGGCAAGGTCGTCGATCCATCCCCCACCCACGGTCCCCACCGATCGGCAGGATCAGCATGTCCGCCAGTGACGACGTTGCAGGGGAGGCCCGCGCGGGTCTCGCCAAGAGCTTGATCGGCAAAGCCGAGGAGTCCGTCGGGCGCACGCGGGCGGCAGCCGCCGGGCGCGACGCGGAGCGTGCCGCCGCCGCGCAGGAAGCGCTGGACACCTTCGAGGCGTCCACGGATGCGGTGATGGCCAAGGCCAACATCGACGACCAAGCCGCCGCGGCCCGGGCCCGCGAGGCCGCCGCGCGTCTCGATGCTCAGACCTCCTGACCCCCTACAGACGAGGATCACCCATGAATCTGCTTGCTCTGCCGCGAAAGATCGTGGCCACCGAATACCGCCTGCTGCGCCTCCCTCTCTCAGCCGTGGCGTCCGAACGCACGGTCGCGACCGTCGACACCTTCGTCGGCAAGCTGACTGCCGACGAGAACCTGCAGCGCCCGGGGACAGATCTGGCGCGCGAGTCCGAGGCGCAAGGCCTCGCGATCTCGCTGGAGGAGCGGGCGGCACAGCGCGCAGCCGAGGCGCAGGCCGCTCTTGTCCGCTCACGCCGCGAAGCGGCACAACGCCGTAGCGCCGCACGCAACGAGGCGGCCGCTGCGAAGGCGGCGATCAAGATGCAACGCGCCGCCGAGAAGTCCGCGGTCGAGCGGGAAGCTGCCGAGCAGGCAAGGGCGGACGTGGCGGTGGTGGCCATCGACAAGCGCGCAGCCACCCGCGCCAAGGCGCCGAAGGCGCAACTCGACGGCGCGACGATTACGGCGGGCACCGCAGCCGCGAAGCGAGCCGAGGCGGACCGCATCGCGAAAGTGGCCGACGCGACCAAAGCCGAGCGCTCCGCGCGCTGATGCTCAGCACTGCCGACCCCACCGAGGAGAGATCGTGAGCACCCCCACCGAATCCGGCCTGTCCTACCCGCTCGGCGCGACCGCCCACGGGACAGGCACCAACTTTGCGATCGCGTCCGAGGTGGCCGACTGGATCGAGGTCTGCCTGTTCGACGCCGAGGGCAACGAGGCCCGGGTGGAACTGCCGGAACGCACCGCGCACGTGTTCCACGGTTTCCTGCCCGACGTCGGTCCGGGGCAGCGCTACGGTCTGCGCGTCCACGGGCCGTGGGACCCCGCGGCGGGGCTGCGTTGCAACCCCGCCAAGTTGCTGCTCGACCCGCACGCCACCGCGATCGACGGAGACGTCGTCTGGGGCGAATCGGTGTTCGGGCACAAATTTGACGATCCGTCAGTTCGCAACGACGACGACTCGGCCGACGCGATGCCCAAGTGCGTGATCACGGCTTCCGACTTCGACTGGGGCGACGACACCCGGCCCAGCGTCCCGTTGGCGGACTCGATCATCTACGAGACTCACGTCAAGGGCATCTCGATGCGCCACCCCGACGTCCCGAAGGAGATCGCCGGCACCTACGCCGGTCTGGCGCACCCGGCCATCACCGGGTACCTGACCGATCTCGGAATCACGTCGGTCGAACTACTGCCGGTGCACCAGTTCGTGCAGGACTCGCACCTGCTGGAGAAGGGCCTGCGCAACTACTGGGGCTACAACAGCATCGGATTCCTCGCCCCGCACGGCGAATACAGCTCCGTCGGCACCGGCGGCGGGCAGGTCGCGGAGTTCAAGTCGATGGTGAAGGCGTTGCACGCGGCCGGCCTCGAGGTGATCCTGGACGTTGTCTACAACCACACCGCCGAGGGCAACCACCTGGGCCCGACTCTTTCCATGAAGGGGATCGACAACGCGGCCTACTACCGGCTGGTCGAGGGCGACGAGGAGCACTACTTCGACACCACCGGTACCGGCAACAGCCTCAACGTCGGGCACCCGCTGTCGCTGCGCCTGATCATGGACTCGCTGCGCTACTGGGTCAGCGAGATGCACGTCGACGGCTTCCGCTTCGACCTGGCCACCGCCTTGACCCGGCAGACCGGCGAGCAGGACATCCACTCCGCGTTCCTCGCGCTGGTGCATCAGGACCCGGTGCTGGCCGGCGTCAAAATGATCGCCGAGCCGTGGGACACCGCCGGGTACCAGGTCGGTGGGTTCCCCGCGCGCTGGTCGGAGTGGAACGGCAAGTACCGCGACAGCGTCCGTGACTTCTGGCGCGGAGGCGAGGGCGAGCTCGGGGAGTTCGCGTTGCGCCTCACCGGCAGCGGCGACATCTACTCGAGCGACCGGCGTCCGCCGACCGCGAGCGTCAACTTCGTGACAGCGCACGACGGCTTCACCCTGTCCGACCTGACCGCCTACAACGAGAAGCACAACGAGGCCAACGGCGAGGACAACAACGACGGGGAGAGCAACAACGGCTCCTGGAACTGCGGGGCCGAGGGTCCGAGCGACAAGCCGGAGGTCAACGAGCTACGCGCCCGGATGCGGCGCAACCTGCTCGGCACGGTCCTGCTGTCCGCGGGGATCCCGATGATCCTGGGCGGCGACGAACTCGGGCGCACCCAGGGCGGCAACAACAACGCCTACTGCCAGGACTCCGAGATCTCCTGGTACGACTGGGACAACGTCGACGAGGACCTGCTTGCGTTCGCGAAGACGGCCATCGCGTTGCGCCGTGAGCACACCGGCCTGCACCCGCGGGAATACCTGCGCGGGCCGGGCGGGGTTCCGGCGCAGATGGTGCTCTACCGCCCGGACGGGCAGCAGATGGGTGCCGAGGACTGGGGCAATCCGGTGGCCAAGACCCTCGCGGTGGCTCTGGACGGTCGCCAGATCGAGGACGAGGACGGGGAGACCAGCCGCGACAAGCTGTTGCTGCTCATCAACGCCCACCACGAGCCGATCGAGTTCACCGTCCCCGCGGGGCGTGGGACGTGGAACGTGGTGCTCACCACCGACGACCCGGACCCCATCGACCCCCTGTCCGGGGGCGGCCGCGTGACGGTGCGCGACCGCTCCCTGCTGCTCCTGCACAGCCACTGACCGGCTCGTGGTGCGGTCCTCGCGCCAGCGTGCTGTCCTTCGTCCTCGCCGGCCACTCCAACGACGACGTCGGCACGGCCATGTCCCGCGAGGGCATCGCCGTCCGCACCGGCCACCACACTGCGCCCAACCGATCCTGCGCCGCTTCGGCCTGGAATCCACGGTCCGCCCGTCCTTGGCGTTCTACAACACCCACGCCGAGGTCGACCTCATGAGCCGCAGGCTGAGAGGTATAAAGGCAACCAGTGGTGCGCTCCGGTGCCCGGAAGTCGCCTCACCTGTCCGCTCTCTACCTCTCAGCCGACGGTCTGCGGAGTCGGCGCACCTGTTCGACCTTGGCGATGACCAGTTCCGGGTGGTATCGCACGTCCTCGTAGGTGAAGCGCAGCAGGACGAGATCGCTGCCGACGATTCCGTTGCCGCGTCGTCGGTCGTTCCGGTACGAGGTCCGGTCGGAGTGGAACTCGTAGCCGTCGCCTTCGACCACGAGCCACTCGTCGACGAGGAAGTCCACGGTCCCGACCCCTTCGATGTACACCTGGCTGCGGACCCGGGCGTCAGTCGTGCGAAGGAGAAGCCGCAGCACTGTCTCGAGAGGTGAGGCTGCGTGCCGGTCAGCGGCCGCGATCGCGCGCCGGAGGGCTGCCGCTCCGGGTCCGCGAGCTCGTCGGGCGGCGTCGGCCAACTGAGCCTCCGTCACCTCGCGGCGATGCAGGGCGGCGTCGAGGATGCACACGGCGTTCACGAACGACATGGTCCGCGCGCAGTCGAGCGCCGTTCGCAACGGTGCGGTGCAGGCGCGGAGGCCGTCGATGTCGGCCGGTCGCAGGCGAGCCTGGTGAACCGCGACTCCCGGCAGAGATCGGGCGACGCCGGAGAGCAGGGTGACGCTTAGCTGCGCTTCCGGGATCCAGATCGGCCAGCCGTGCAGGGCAGTTGCGGTGCCGTGCGAGGCCACGCCGCCGAGTTCGACCGCCGCCGCCAGACCTGGCGGGGCGTCGAGCAGCGCGTAGCCGCCCCGCCCGACGGCACGCACTTCGCCTGACCGCACCGCCGCTCTCAGCGCGCGCTCGGAAACGTCGAGCTCCAGCAGATGTTTCCATCGCGCGGCGCCGCCGCACATCTTCAGTGCCTCAGTTGGATCCACGGCGGGAACAGTGGGACCGCCGGCAAGAACGCGGAAGGGGAACTTTCAGGACTGTGGATAACCCGGGGTCTCCCCCGCTGTGGACAACCGCCCGGCAGCGGGGGTGACGTCTCAGCGCCCTGAAGTCACCTCACCCGTTCGCTCTCTACCTCTCCGCCGACGTTGGCCGGTCGGAAAACGCACAAGGCCGGCTCGAGGTGCGAGCCGGCCCCGGGTGAAGCTGGAAGTCAGGCTTCCTTGACCCAGGCGTCAACATGGGCGCAGGTGGCCGCGGTGCCCGCGGCGGAGCAGGCGGCGCAGCTGGTGAAGCCGGTACCGTGCTTGTGCGGCTTGATCGTGGTCTTGTCGAACGGTGGCGTCCGAACCGGCTTCGCCGAGTCCTTGTTCCGAGCGACCTTGATTGCGCGCTGCTTCACAGACAACGATTTCTCCTGATTCGTCCGGGCAGCCCTGTCGTCAGAACCACTCCCTGTACCCCATCATCCCAGGGTTTTCGTCGCCGTGGGGCAGAGGGATGGCCCAAGGGGCGCAGCTAGGGTCCCTTGTCCATGGGCGCCCGCCTCCTCGAACGGCTGGTTCCGCAGCGGTTGGGGCCCGATTTTCGGCGTCTGCTGGCCGCGACGTGGCTGAGTAACAGCGGCGACGGGATCGCGCTGGCGGCCGGTCCCCTGCTGGTCGCCTCGCTCACCGGCAACCCCGCGCTGGTCGCCTCTGCGGCCGGGGTGCAGTGGCTCCCACCACTGCTTTTCGGCATGTGGGCGGGGATCCTGTCCGACCGGGTGGACCGTCGTCGGCTGGTCGTCGTGGTGGACACCGTCCGGGCCGGGGTGCTGCTGGCGCTCACAGTCACCGTGCAGACGGGCACAGCCTCGATCGCCGGCGTGCTGGCCGCGCTGTTCGCGGTGGCCACGCTGGAGGTCTTCGTCGACAACGCCTCGGCCACTCTCACCCCGATGCTTGTGGCCCGGGAAGACCTGGCGGCCGCGAACTCGCGGATCATGGGTGCGTTCATCACCGTCAACCAGCTGGCCGGCCCACCGGTCGGGGCTGCGCTGTTCGTCCTCGGCCCGTCGTGGCCGTTCGCCGTCCAGTCCGTCCTGGTCGCTGTCGCGGCGATGGTCGTGGCCCGGATCACCCTTCCGGGCGGCGAGGAGAAACCGTCGCGCCGGTCGCTCCGCCACGAGGTCGGTGAGGGCCTGAGCTGGGTGCGGGCCCACCGAGCGGTCCGCACGTTGGTCCTGACAATCTTCATCTTCAACATCACCTGGGGCGCTGCGTGGTCGGTGCTGGTGCTCTACGCCACCGACCACCTGGACCTCGGCAGCATCGGCTTCGGGCTGGTCACGACGGTGTCCGCGCTCGGCGGCCTGTTCGGCACCCTCTGCTACGGACGACTGATCGCGCGGGTCAGCCTCGGCGACATCATGCGGATCGGTCTGATCGTCGAGACCCTCACGCACCTGGGGCTGGCCGCCACTGATTCACCATGGGTCGCGATGCCGATCTTCTTCGCCTTCGGGGCGCACGCCTTCATCTGGGGCACCACGTCCCTGACCATCCGTCAGCGTGCCGTGCCCACCTCGCTGCAGGGCCGGGTGACCGCGATCAACACGATCGGCACGTTCGGCGGCCTGGTTCTGGGAGCTGCGCTGGGTGGGGTACTTGCCGCCCACTGGGGAGTCACGGCGCCGTTCTGGTTCGCCTTCGCCGGGTCGGCGGTGTTCCTCGTCCTGATCTGGCGTCAGCTGGCGCACATCGCGCATGATCCCGCCGCCGCCTAGGGCACATCTTCGCGCTGCACCTCCAGGTCGTCGGCCGTCGGAGTGAGCTCCTCGAACGCGACCTGCGTGTGCTGGGCCGACTTGAACCGCTCCGCCTGGGCGTAGGAGGTGTAGGCGCGTTGATCGGCCCCGGTGAGGTCGGAGCCGTCGGTGAACGGTGACCGCAGGCTGCGCGGCCACAGCTGCCCGACCCGCACACTGTTCACCTCGGCCGCGACGATGATCAGTACGGCGCCCAGCCAGATCCAGGCGATCAGGCCCAGGACGAGGCCGAACACCCCGTAGGTCTGGCCGGCGTCCTTGAGGGCGTGGCTGACGTAGTAGGTACCGACGGTCTGCAGGATCTGCCACCCGATGGCGGCGATCAGCACCCCGGGGAGGACGTCACGTCGGCTCAGCGCCCGCGCGCTCAGCAGCCGGAAGGCGAACATGAAGATCGCGATGTTGCCGAGCACGGAGGCAACGAAGGCCAGCATCGGGACGATGCCGGAGATCGGCAGGTCGAGCTGCTCGGCGCCGGTGGTCGCGCCGGCCAGTGCGGTGGTGAACAGCAGGCCGAGCCCCAGGACCGCGAGCACCAGGGCACTGCGCACCCGGGACTTGATGGGGTCCGGTCGCCGGTTGCGCGGCACCGACCAGATCGTGTTCATCGCGTGTTGCGCTGCCTGCGCGACGCCCATCCCGCCGTACACGGCACCGGCGGCGCCGACCGCGACGGCGACAGCACGGCCGTGCAGCGGATCGACGTTCTCCCGTAGCTGGTCGCCGATGATCGGGAACTGACCGACGGCCGAGTCCAGGATGTCCTGGCGCAGCGACGGGTCGCTCTGGAGCAGGTAGCCCAGGACGGTGGTGAGCAGCAGCAGGAGCGGGAACAGCGAGACGAACGCGTAATAGGTGAGCAGGGCGGCGAGGTAGTTCGCCTTGTCGTCGGCGTACTTGTAGATGACGGCCAGTGGGAAGCCCGCCCAGGTCCGTCGCTGCTGAAAGCGGTCGAGGCGGGTGACCCATCCGCGCGGGCGCGCAGGAGCCGCCGGTTCGGGGACCGTCACGAATCGCTGCTGTCGTTCACGGGGAGAGTCTTCCCGAGATCACGCAGTTCGTACCGGGGGACCTCCCAGCTGATTCAAAGTACTACATCGTCTTGACGTAGCTCCAGTATTACGTAGACAATCAATTCATGCCTACTGAGCCTGGGACCCCCGTTGAGGTCAATATCCTCATCGTCGGAGCAGGACCGGTCGGCCTGTTCGGCGCCTACTACGCCGGCTTTCGTGCGCTGAAGGTCGCGGTGATGGACTCGCTGCCCGAACTCGGCGGCCAGATCAGCGCCATGTACCCCGAGAAGCAGATCTACGACGTCGCCGGCTTCCCGGCCGTCAAGGGCCGCGATCTGGTCGCGAGTCTCACGGCCCAGGCCGACACGTTCTCCCCGGTCTACCTGACCGGCCACAAGGCCGACACGCTCACCCGCCTGCCCGACGCGGACAACGGCGCCCCGCGCTTCGTCGTCACCTCCGACAAGGGCCAGGAGGTGCACTGCGGCGTCGTCATCGTGACCGGCGGCATCGGCGGCTTCACCCCGCGTCCCCTGCCCGCCGGATCCGAGTACCTCGGCCGCGGCCTCTCCTACTTCGTCCCGGACCCCGCGGCGCTGACCGGCAAGGACGTCGTCATCGTCGGCGGCGGGGACAGTGCCTTCGACTGGGCGCTCGGCCTGCACGAGATCGCGAAGTCCGTGACCCTGGTCCACCGCCGCGACGTCTTCCGCGCGCACGCCCACACGGTCGCGGAGGTCCAGAAGACCGACGTCCGCATCATCACGAACGCCGAGATCAAGGCCGTGGTGGGGGACGATCGGATCGAGTCCGTCACCGTCGCCGACGCGAAGTCGGGCGAGTCCTACGAACTGCCCTGCCAGGAATTGGTCGCTGCGCTCGGCTTCACCGCGAACCTCGGCCCGCTGCTCGACTGGGGGATCGAGATCGAGAACCGCCGGCACGTCCTGGTCGACACCCGCATGTCGACCGACGTCCGGGGCATCTTCTCCGCAGGAGACATCACCGAGTACCCCGGCAAGGTGCGCCTGATCGTCGTCGGGTTCGGTGAGGTCGCCACCGCCGTGAACAACGCCGCGGTCCTGCTCGATCCCGAAGCCGCTGTCTTCCCCGGTCATTCCACGGACGCCGTTCCCGCGCCCGCGGCCTGACCTCCAACCTCCGGTCGCCCGCCGGAGGAGATCGAGACGAAGGAACCGCTCATGCCGTACGTCATCGCAGACCCGTGCATCGACGTCATGGACACCTCCTGCCGCGACGAATGCCCCGTCGACTGCATCTACGAAGGTGCCCGCAAGCTCTACATCAACCCGAAGGAATGCATCGACTGCGGCGCCTGCGAGCCCGTGTGCCCGGTCGAGGCCATCACCCAGGACCGGCGCGTCGCCCCCGGGTCTGAGGAGTTCATCGAGGACAGCAAGCGCTTCTTCTTCGAGCTCCTGCCCGGCCGTGACGAGCCGATCGGCTCTCCCGGTGGATCCCACATGACTGGAGCGGTCGGTGTGGACACCGAGTTCACGCGCGACCACGCAGGCAATTCCTGACGCATCGTCAGGCAGGGCGTCCCGACGCCCACCCCCGACCTCGCCCGGGTCGGAGCAGCATTCGCGAGAGGACAGACCATGACCGAAGCGACCACGAGCGCGGGCGTCCCGGCCCACGAGCTCTCCGATGCCGACCTCGCCCAGCAGGGCACGCAGGCCCACGCCTCGCGCAACTGGGTGTTCCTGCACGGCACGGCCGAGCAGTTCAAGCGGCACACCGAGCGGATGCTCGAGCTCGAGCAGGAGTACCTGCGCCGCCACCCCAAGCGCACCTGGCAGGGGTCGGGCGGCACCGAGGACCTCGCCGAGCAGGACACCCTCGCGCAGGTCCGCCACCTCACCCGCACCTATGCCGCGGCCGTCGAGCAGCTGCTGGCCCGGCACAACCGGGAGGAGCCTGCCGCCAAGGCGGCGTCGACGGCTGCCCATCTCGAGGTCGAACTGCTACGTCGCTACGCCGCCACCCCGGACGGCCGCATGCACAAGCTCGAGGCCCACCAGGCGGCCCGCGAGATCGGTATCGCGCCGGCGGCCGTCGCCACGCTGTTCAAGGCGCAACCTCCCCAGCTCGTCACCGCAGGCGAGTACCGCCAACTGACCGACGTGGGCCGTGCTCGCGTCGCAGGAGAAGGGACCACCCTGTGAGCGACCTGCTCGAGAGTTACGCCGCCGGATCCTGGTACCGCGCCCCCGACGAGGGCCAGCCGCTGCTCGACGCAGCCACCGGCGAGGAGGTCGCCCGGATCTCCTCGGCGGGCCTGAACCTCACCGCGATGGCCCAGCACGCCCGCACCGTGGGTGGCCCGGCGCTGCGTGCCCTGAACTTCCGGGAACGCGCCGGGCTGCTCAAGGCCCTGGCCGCGCACCTGAACAAGGACAAGGACGACCTCTACGCGCTGTCGGCGCGCACCGGCGCCACCCAGCGCGACTCGATGGTCGACATCGACGGCGGCATCGGCACCACGTTCGTCTACGCGAGCAAGGGCGCCAAGGAACTGCCCGAGGACACCGTGATCGTCGACGGCGCCGACGAGCAGCTCGGCAAGACCGGCGTATTCCTCGGCCGCCATCTCTGGACCTCGCGTCCCGGCATCGCGGTGCAGATCAACGCCTTCAACTTCCCGGTCTGGGGCATGTTGGAAAAGCTGGCTCCCGCCCTGCTCGCGGGACTCCCGAGCATCGTGAAGCCGGCCGGCCAGACCGCGTACCTCACCGAGGCCGTCGTCCGTCGGATCATCGCGTCCGGGATCCTGCCCGAGGGCAGCCTGCAGTTGCTCAGCGGTTCGGCGGGCGCCCTGCTCGGTGTACTCGACGAGCAGGACTCGGTGTCCTTCACCGGTTCCGCGCACACCGCGGGCATCCTGCGCAGCGACTCGGCCGTCGTGCACCGCGGCGTGCGCCTGCAGGTCGAGGCCGACTCCCTCAACTGCTCGATCCTCGGGCCCGACATCGCCGCCGGCTCCCCGGAGTTCGACCTGTTCGTCAAGGGCGTCGTCACAGAGATGACCGTGAAGGCCGGGCAGAAGTGCACGGCGATCCGCCGCACCCTCGTCCCCGAGGCGATGGTCGAGCCGGTCATCGAGGCCATCAGCGCGGAGCTCGCGAAGATCACCGTCGGCAACCCGACCAACCCCGATGTCCGCATGGGTGCCTTGGCCTCGCTCGCCCAACGCGACGAGGTGCGCAAGTCCGTCGAGGCGCTGCGGTCCTCGGCCGAGATCGTGTTCGGTTCCCCGGACTCCGTCGAGCTCGTCGACGCCGACAACGACCGCGGCGCGTTCCTTTCGCCGATCCTGCTTCGCGCCCGCGCGGGAGCGACCGAGCTGCATGACGTCGAACCGTTCGGTCCGGTCAGCACCGTGCTCGGCTACTCCTCGACGGCCGAGGCCATCGCGCTGGCCGCTCGCGGCAAGGGCAGCCTCGCCGGGTCGCTGGTCACCGCTGACGCAGCGGTGGCCCGCGAGGTCGTCCGTGGCCTGGCGCCGTGGCACGGACGCATCCTGGTCCTCGACCTGGTCGCCGCACCGGAGAACACCGGCCACGGAACCCCCATGCCGACCCTTGTCCACGGCGGTCCCGGTCGCGCCGGCGGCGGGGAGGAACTCGGTGGCCTGCGCGGCGTCCTGCACCACATGCAGCGCAGCGCGATCCAGGGCTCCCCGGACATGCTCAACGCGATAACCGGTCCCTGACACATCGTCAGGAACCGGTCGGAGGTGGTGCGTCGGTCAGCCGGCGCGTGAGGCGAGCGCTGCCTTCAGGTTGTCCGCGAGGATCCCGTCCAGGCGAAGAGCGACTGCCTCCTCGAGCGAGAGCGGGAAGCCCTCGACCGAGATGATGCGCTGCCCGCGGGCGTGCACGTGCTCCACCATCTCGGGAGTGAGCTTCGGGCAGTGCACGACCAGGGCGCCCCAGCGCGGGTGCTTGTCGCTGAAATCGCTCAGGCGGTGAACGACCCACGCCAGGCGATCGTTCGGCACGCCGGCCAGGGCGAGCATCTCGAGACGTTGCTTCTCGTCCGCGACGAAGATGACGTTCTCCTGCTTCATCCGGCTGGTCGCGACGGTGCTGACCAGGGTCGCTGCTTGCGCCAGGGTGTCCGCGAGTTTGACGTGCAGGTAGAGCGTGAGATCCGTGGTGTCCATGACGTCGAGGACCTCCTCGACCGTTGGCACCCGTTGATCGCTGAACGCCTGGTTGAACCACGCACCGGCGTCGCACCGCAGCACGGCCGTCAGCTTCCAGTCGGCCACGAAGCCGGTGCAGTCGGTGGTGCGCTCGAGGGTGTCGTCGTGCAGGATGATCGGCGTGCCGTCCGCGGTGAACCGCACGTCCATCTCGACGGAATCGGCGCCTTCGGCAATGGCCTTGCGCAGTGCCGCGAGGGTGTTCTCCGGGGCCTGGTCCGGCCCGGCCCGGTGACCGCCGATCTCCAGGCGGTACGGCTCGACGGCCTGACGGTGGGTGGCGATGGAATCGATGGCGGGTGGGTTGGTCAGGTCCGGTGCGATCTCACCGGTGGGCACGATCGCGGAGATGGGTGCGGCGGCAGCCGCGGTTCCGGGCTGCGCGGCGCCGATGATCCCCATCGCCACCGCCAACCCGAGCACGGCCAGTGGGGTGGCCGCTTTCTGAAACCTCATCAGTCCCCCTAGGACTTCGTCCGACGGGGCTGAGAGTCGTCGTGTCACCTGTCTTAAAGGCGACGTTGACCCGACTTCCAGAAGAGTGTCCTGCGACCGGCAGCTATGCGGTTATCGGAAGTACCACGCCGGTCGTGAGCTATTCACAATTCGTCGAGCGCGCCTTGCAATTCGGCGGGTGCTCGCATACGCCAGGCGTCGGTCAGGAGCTCGGTCAACCGCTTCGTGCGCACCTTGGGCAGTCGCAGCATGACCAGCGGCCAGCCGTCCCAGCCGGGGGCGGTGAAGAAGAGGTCCGGTTCACCGAGCAGCAATGCCTGCTTCTCCGCCTCGTCGCCGACGTAGAGGACCGCGACGTCCGTCCGCAGGACTCGCTTGCCCCCGACACGATCGGGATACGACCAGACGAAGCCTTTGTTGCCGACGCGAAAATCGAAACCGTCGCTGGAGTTCTCGACGACGTGCGGCAGCGACAACGCGATGCGTCGCACGTCGTGGTCGTCGGCCATCTGTTCATGATGCCAACGCCCTCCGACGAGTTCCCCGCCCCGGTACCAACAGCCCGAGTCGCATCCTCCGTTCGGGCATTTCGCTGCGGACGGGCAACTCGCCGGGCCCTCCTCGCGTCGGACCTCGTATGGGAAGCGTCATCGAGGTCCACGGGGCCACCAAGACCTATCGCCGCCGCGGAAAGCCCGCATTGCGTGCGTTGGACAACGTCGAGTTGGTCGTCGAGGCGGGCGGGGTGCACGGCTTCCTCGGCCCTAACGGCTCGGGCAAGACGACGACCATCCGGGCCCTGCTCGGCCTGGTCTCCGTCGACGCCGGTGAACTGCGCCTGCTCGGCCACCGCGTCCCCGACGGTCTGCCCGACGCGATCACCGCCGTCGGTGCCCTCGTGGAGACGCCCCTGTTCTTCCCCGGCTTCACCGGCCGCCTCAACCTGCGTCTGCTCGCCGACATCGCCGGCGTCTCGCACGCCCGGGTCGAGGAGTGCCTGGAGATGGTCGACCTGCGCGACCGCGCCGACGAACGCTTCAAGGGCTACTCGCTCGGCATGAAGCAGCGCCTCGGCATCGCCGCCGCCCTGCTCAAGGCCCCGCGCCTGCTGATCCTCGACGAGCCCAGCAACGGCCTGGACCCGGCCGGCATCAAGGACACCCGTGACCTGATCCGCCGCCTCGGCGCCGACGGGCACACCACCGTCTTCCTGTCCTCGCACATCCTCGCCGAGGTCGAACAGGTCTGCGACAACGTCTCCGTCATGGCCAAGGGCCGCTGCGTCGCCTCCGGCCCGGTGCGCGAGGTGCTGACCCGCCGCACCACCGGCGAGGTCACCGTGCGCGTCCCGAACATCCCGGCCGCCCGACGTGTCCTGGAGGACGCCGGCCACCGGATCGTCGCCCAGCGCACCGACGGTTCGCTGACCGTCGCGCCGAGCACCGACCCGGCCGACCTGAACCGCCTGCTGGCCTCCCACGGCCACTACCTGTCCGAACTGATCCCCGTCGCCGCAGACCTCGAGGACGCCTTCCTCGAGTTGACCGGAGGAAACCACTCATGAGTCTGCTCGACGTCCGTCCGCAACCCGCCGCCCCGACGACCGCTCGGCGCCCGTCGCTGCTGCGCGCCGAGGTCCGCCGGTTCGCCTCGCGACGTTTCATCCGGGTCGTGCTGATCCTGACGGCGGTCCTCTACGCGGTCGGCGTGGTCTTCGCGTCCACCCAGTACTCCAAGCCCGGCCCCGGCGTGCTCGCCGATGCCGAGGCACGCCGAGCCGCGATCGTCGCCGAGAACGCGCAGTGGCACGCCGAGTGCGCGGCCAACCGGCCCAAGGGGATGACGGCCGAACAGGCCTGCGGTGAGGTTCCGACCGCCGAGAACTTCGGCTCCATCGACAACTTCATCGACAAGGCGCCGTTCAGCCTCGCCTCCGACGGCCCCGACGGCGTGCTGTTCCTCGGCTTCGCCGGCGCAGCGATCGCCTTCCTGATCGGCGCCACCTTCATCGGCGCGGAGTGGTCCACCCGCTCACTGGTCGCCCAGCTTTTCTGGGCTCCCCGTCGCCTCCGGGTGATGGGCGCCAAGCTCGCTGTGCTCGCCGGTGCCGCCGTCGCGCTCGCCGTCACCCTGCAGGTCGCCGGCCTCGCCGAGAACATGTGGCTCGCGTCCTCGCGCGGTACGACCGAGGTGCCCGACGGGTTCTGGGGTGACTACCTCGTGACCGCGGGCCGCGGTGTCCTCATCACCGTCGTCGCGGCGCTCGTCGGCTTCGGGATCGCCAACGCCATGCGCCACACCGCGGCGGCACTCGGTGTCGGGTTCGTGTACTTCGCGATCCTCGAGAGCATGATCCGGGCGCTCAAGCCGGCCTGGCAGCAATGGTTGTTCACGGACAACGTCATCGCCTTCGTGATGAAGGAGCCCTACACGATCCAGCTCGAGGGGCAGCACCGCGACGAGACCGGCCGCCTGGTCGTCGGCTCCTACGAGCACGTGATCACCCACGCCCACGCCGGCATGGTGCTCGCCGTGATCACCGCCGCGATCCTCACCGTTGGATTGGCGCTCTTTGCCAAGCGCGACATCAACTAGCGGTCGCGACGTTGCAGCTTGCCTCGGACGCTTCTATTATTGCAGTGCAATAATCTGTGGGTGCAGATCCGGATCACGCGACGCGCTCGACGTCACAAGGTCGGTGTCGCGCACATCCTCGACGTGATGTTGAACGTCGAGCCGATGTTCGTGTCGCCGACCGAGATCGCGGATGCACGCCTGGTGTGGGTCGGCGAGGACACCACCGGGCGGACCGTACGGATCGTTGCGTTGATTCTCGAGGACGAGCTTCTCGTGATCCATGCGATGCCGGATTACCGAGGGAGTCTGTGATGGCCCGCAAGAAGGTTCAGGTCCGCGACGGGTCCGGCGAGCCGAAGGAAGCGGTTCTCGCGCCGGAGGTGGATCTGGACGCGACCGACGTGCGCGACAGTCGTGGACGGCGCGTCACGGAGGAGTACGCAGCGAGCGCTGCGGCGGAAGCGTTGGCCGTGGTCAGCCGCGGTCGACCGTCGCTGTCCGGTGACCGTGGCACCGATTCACCGCAGGTGACCTTCCGGCTCTCGCCGCAGTTGCGCGCCAAGGTCGAGGCGCGCGCGGCCGCGGAGGGACGCAAGGTCTCGGACATCGCGCGTGAGGCGCTGGAGCGGTACGTCGGCTGACGCCTGCGGGAAATCGCGTGGACGCCTGCATCGGGTGGCCGGAGACAATGGCCCATGGACATCCGCGACATCGCGCCTGACGACACACGACTGATCGACGAGGTCCTTCCGGTGCTGGTGGAGCTCCGACCTCACCTGACCGCGGAGGACTTCGTCGCGATCTACGCCGAGGGCCACCCGCAGGGCCTCCGGTTCACCGCCGGCTACGTCGACGGTCGATGCGTGGTCGTCGCGGGATGGCGGGTGATCGCGCTGACTCATCAGGGGCGCAAGCTCTACGTCGACGACCTCTGCACGGCGTCGACGAGCCGCAGCACCGGCGCGGGCAAGGCGATGCTCGACCACCTGGCGGAGGTGGCCCGGGCGGCCGGCTGCACGGTGATCGACCTGGACTCGGGCACACACCGGCTCGACGCGCATCGCTTCTACTTCCGCGAGCGGATGCCGATCGTCGCGTTCCATTTCTCCCGAGATCTGTGACCCCGCCGCATATGTCCTGACGTAGCGTCAGGTGAGCGGGTAAAGCTCGACCCTCCCCTTGCCATTCGGACCTGTGGCTGTAACACGTTCGGCCTAATCTGGGCGTCCGCCGGCAGTTCGGCCGCGGGGGCGAAAGGCAACAACGTGTACCGCGTCTGGTTCAACAGGACGTTCTCCTCGGCGTATCACGCGGTGAACCTGATCAGGCACAACCCGGACGGCGTCCCCGTCGAGATCTACGGCTCCCACGACACCCTGGACGGCGTGTTCCTCGGCGCCTGCGACCAGACCTTCACCGAGCCCGCCCTCCCGGCCCCGGCCTACGTCGAGTGGGCCCTGGACTTCTGCGCCAAGCACCGCATCGACGTCTTCGTGCCCAAGCGGCACCTCGAGACCATCGCCGCGCACCGCTTCGCGTTCGAGGCCGCCGGCACCCGCGTGCTCGTGGCCGGGTCGCCGGGTTCGCTGCGCGCCGTCAACGACAAGGGCACGCTCTACGCCGCTCTGGAGCGCATCGCCCCGCACGCCGCCCCGCGCTACCGCGTGGTGACGACCTCCGCCGAGTTCGCCGCGGCGTACGAGGAGATCGCGGCCGGCGGAACCGGCGTCTGCTTCAAGCCCAACCGCGGCGAGGGCGGCGGTGGGTTCCGCATCGTCGACCCGACGGCTTCCCCGCTGGCCGCGCTCTCGGACTTCCCGAGCGACCGGGTCGGTCTGCACGCGACTCTCGACGCGCTCGCCGGCGTCGAGTCCTTCGACCCGCTCGTGGTCAGCGAGCTGCTCCCGGGCGCCGAGTCCAGCATCGACTGCCTCAGCGCCGAGGGTGAACTCATCGCCGCCGTCGCCCGCCGCAAGCTCGACCGGCGCACCCAGCGCATCGAACGCTCGCCGGAATTGGTCGCGGTGGCGGAGGCGATCACCGCCGAGTTCGGCCTGTCCGCTCTCTACAACGTCCAGTTCATGGTCGGCCGCGACGGACCGAAGGTCATCGACGTGAACCCGCGCATGGCCGCCGGCATCGACGTCTCCGCCGCCTCCGGGGTGAACCTGCCCTGGCTGGGGGTGCAGCTGGCGCTGAACGGGACCGTCGACGTGCCGACGGCCCGGTACGGCATGACCGTCGGCCGTATCGATCACCTGGTCACGGTCTCCGGCGGAGCCGCCGGGGCACCGAGTGGCTGGATCCAGGCAGTGACGCGCCCCGCAGGCTGAGCCCGGCGCGTCTCCGTCGCCTGCGGGCGAGTATCGGCGAGTATCCGAAGGTGACTTCTTCTTCGAATTTCGCCGGCCCCGTCCGCTCCCGTCGCATGGTCCGCGCCGTCACGGGAGTGGGGGCCGCTTTGGCCCTCACTATCTCGTTGGCCGCCTGCGGCGGCGACGACGAGAAGGACGCGGCCGCCCAGACCGGGTCCAACGCCCAGCCCGCGGCGGACGAGGTGCCGATCCCGACCTTCCCGACGCCCTCCGCGGCTCCGATCGGCCTGAAGGCGCTGGACGGCGTCCCGGAGGTCACCAAGAACGGCCAGAACTTCGACAAGGAACCGGTGCTCGCCAAGGGCACCGGCGACGCGCCGACGGGTTTGGTCATCCGCGATCTGATGATCGGGAACGGCGAGGCCGCGCGGCCCACCGACACCGTCAAGGTCCGCTACGTCGGCGCCCTCTACAGCGACGGCTCGGTCTTCGACGCCTCGTGGCAGAGCGGCCCCGAGCCCATCGAGTTCCCGCTCAACCGCGTGGTGCCCGGCTTCGCCGGCGGCATCGTCGGGATGAAGCTCGGCGGTCGTCGCGAGATCGTCATCCCCGCGTCCATGGGCTACGGCGACCGCTCGCAACCGGGCATCCCCGCCGGCTCCACGCTGGTCTTCATCGTCGACCTGATGGAGGTCTCGCGGCCGGACACCGGCGAGGTCGACCCCAACATCCCCGGCGGCTGAGTCGGCGGGACGCGGTTAAGGGCCGGCCGTCGGGGCCGGCTCGGGGACGCGCGGGTTGATGGACTCACCGTCGTCGTCGGCACAGCCGGTGAGCAGCACTGCGACAACGACTGCGGCCAGCGCGGCCTGACGCGGACTCATCTCGCCACCTCCGTGCGCCGGGCGCGCACCCCGACCCAGCCGGCGAGGGCGATCGCCGCGAACATCGCGAGCCACACGCCGTGCACCTCCCACAGCCCGACGTTGCCGGGCGCCCGGTACTCGGGAAGCAGTTCGACCCAGCCGCGGTGCAGCGGGTCGTCGACCCCGCGGGTGCGGGCGGCGCCCACCCACTGGATCTCGTTGCGGTGGCCGTCGATCAGCAGGGCCACCAGGACGATGGGACCCATCGCGGCCAGGCCGGTGGCCAGGACGCGTACGGGCAGGGGCGTCGAGTCCAGCCACCACAGGATCAGCAGCAGGACCAGAGGCAGGATCACGACGACCTGGCGGCCGGGGAACCAGAAGCCGTTCATGGTCAGGGCGACGAACGTGGCGATCAGCCACCCGGCCGCGGCGGGGAGCAGCAAGGTCGCGGCCACCGAAGGGGAGTGTCGTCGGGCCTTGTCCGCGAGCAGCGCGCCGAGCGCGCCGAGGACCAGCAGCCATCCCGGTTGCCACGCGGCGAGGCCGTAGTCGCGGTCGATGAGCAGGGCCGCCAGGCGTTGCGTGCGGCCCCACAGATTCACCTCGGTGCCGACGACCGCGAACTCACCGTCGGTCGAGAAGTGATCCCCGGAGGCGTAGACGGTCCAGCCGCCCCAGATCGCGTGATGCACCAGCAGATACGCCATGCCGGACGCGGCGAGCACGGCGAACAGCGCGGTGAACGCTCGCCACCGCAAGGTCCAGGCCAGCTTGCCGAGCGCGATCAGGGCGAGGGTCGCGGCGACCGGGGCGTACTTCACCGAAAGCCACGGCAGCGCGACGACCGCGAGCGCGAACCAGAGCAGCCCCCAGCGGTTGAGCTTGCCGGTCAGCGCCGCGACGGCAGCGACCACGGCCAGCGCGGCGGGGATCTCCGGGTACACCTGCTGGCCGTACACGGCCAACGGTGGGGAGGCGAAGGCCAGGCCGACGCCGACCGCCGCGGTGCGCAGCCCGACGCGGAAGCGCCGCACGGCGACCCAGAGGGTGCCCGCGGCGGTGAGGCCGGCCAGGAAGGCGACCGTGGCCTTGGCGGCGACCAGACCTCCGAGGCCGTAGGGGATGGCGATCAGTACCGGCAGGAGCGGGTCGTGCGGACTGATCCGCCGCCCGTCGGCGCGCGCCTGCGTCTGCACCGGTAGTTCGAGGTCGTGGTACTTCCGCCAGGTCTCGGCCGCGAGTTCATCGGCGATGTCGAGGTTGCGGTCGTGGAACAGCGACTCGGCCGAGAGCAGGTACTGCGGTTCGTCGACCGCCGCGCGCCCGCCCATCGTCGAGCGCACACCGATCCCGGCCAGGGCGACGAACAGGGCGATCGCGAACACCGCGGCCATCGCCAGGGCCAACGCCCGGCGGCTGCACCCGGCCCCGACCGGGCGTGGTGGCCTTCGCGCGGGGGGCTCCGGAACCCGACACGCCTGATGCATGAGCAACCCTAACTACGACGCAGCGTGATCGTAAGATTACGAATAGTCCGGATCTGGTCTGGTTTCGGGCGGGGGCGCGTTCCATGCACAACCGTATTCGGGGGGATTTTCGTGAAGAAGGCTCAGATTCTTGCGGCGGCCACGATGGGTGCCCTGGTGGCGCTCGGTCCGGCTGCCACCGCGTTCGCCGACGCCGGCCCGATCGACTGGTCCGGCGGCCAGGAGGACTCCCCGCCGGTCCACAAGTCCAGTTACCCGAGCAAGCCCAGCAAGCCGAGCAAGCCGAGCAAGCCGCGGGTCCACATCACCAAGACGCCGAAGGCGCCGGCCAAGCCCGTCACCCCGGCGAAGCCGCGCAAGAGTGTGCGTCCGGCGTTCAAGGTCGACCGGCCCGACGCGATCGGTGAGGCCGCGTTCTACGGCGCCGGCCAGCCGAAGGTCGCCGTCGCCGACGGCAAGGTCGAGGCGAAGGGCAAGCCGGACCAGGCGCCCGCCGCGGGCAGGGCCGTGGCGAAGGGCACCACCCCCAAGACGACCGTGACGATCAAGCGTCAGCCGCCTCGGCAGACCGTTGTCCGCGTCCCGGACAAGCCGACCCCGGCTGAAAGGCCGCGCGGCGGTCAGCTCCCGATCGGCGCACCCCGGACCGGCTTCGGTGCCGCCGCGGGCACCGGGCTCGACCCGTTGACCATGGGCGCCGGTGGCGTCGCCGCGCTCGGCGGCCTCGCGCTGGTCGGCATCGGAGTCGCGCGCCGTCGCCGGGTCACGGCCTGGACCCGCTAACCCCAATAATCACTGATTGTGACTGACCGAGCGGACTTTCCGGACGTTCCCCCCCGATCTGAGGGGTGAACCCGGAAAGTCCCGGCAGATTTTGCACTGAGAGTGACGAATGGAATCTTGCGGTCCGCTCCGGATCAAGATCCACTGAGCGGCGCCGGACCCTTTCGCGCTGTGCGCCGCCACCTCGGAGTTGCTGATGAACAAGCCTCGGATCCTCGCTGTCGTCGCCGCGGGCGCGGTGCTGGCCCTCGGTCCCGCCTCGGCTGCCCTCGCCGACGTCTCGCCCAGCCCGACGATGAAGCCGAGCACCTCGGCGTCGCCGTCGATGACCGCGAAGCCGGCGAACGTGACCACGATGGCGACGGTCAAGCCGACCTCGTCGTCGAGCCCGGCGGCCACTCCGTCCGGTGCTCCGAAGACCGGCTTCGGCGGGGCATCCGACTCCGGGGACAACGCCATGATTATCTCGCTGGGAGCCGGCGTCCTCGCCGGTGCGCTGGCGCTTGCCGGCTTCACGATCGCAGGACGACGTCACGGGTGATGCTCCATCGGCACTGATCCGCTCACGACCCGCGCCGGACGGCGCAAGGTCCGACGCAGCCAGAAGAAGGCCGCGGCCCGCCTGGTGACGGGCGGCATCGCGCTGGTCGTGATCGGCGGCGCCTCCGTCGCCGTGGGTGTGATCGCGCGTCAGTCCGGTCCGCCCACGCCGCCATCCGGCGGGCTGGTCGCGGCGGGGTACTCCAGTGGCGCGCAGGCCCCGGCGCAGGCGAGCCCGGCGCTGGTGTCGAGCACTCTGGACAACTCGCCGGCCACGCACCTGAGCTTCCCGCGGATGCGGATCGACACCGAGCTGATGGTGCTCGACGTGGACGACGCCGGTGAGGTCCGCGTGCCGCCGGACGATCCCGGCGCCCCGGCGGGGTGGTACGGGCGGGGGTCATCCCCGGGCGAAATCGGGCCCACAGTGATCCTTGGGCACGTCGACACCCGGACCGGCCCGGGCGTCTTCTACGGGCTCGGCGCCACCCGCATCGACGACCGCGTCTCGGTCACCCGCATGGACGGTCGCGTCGCGCACTACACGGTCACTCGCGTGGTCAGTTACCCGCAGGACGCGTTCCCGACCGAGGAGGTCTACGGCGACACCGCCGGATCGGAACTGCGTCTCATCACCTGCGGTGGGCGCTTCGACCGGGCCAAGGGCGGCTACCTGGACAACATCGTCGTCTACGGAACGCTCACCGGTATCAGCTGAGGCAACCTCGGATCACTCGTGGGGTGGGCCCACCCAGGTGTCCAGCCAGTCGACGAGCGGGGCCATGGCCTTCCACAGCTTCGCGATCTCGGTGCGCGCCTTCGGCGTGGTCAACCAGTCGGGGCACTCGAGCTCGCGGGACGCCGTCAACGTCTTGTGCCGGAGCAGTTCACCCCGCGGATGATCCTTCGGGTAGCCGGGCGGGACCCGGACGAGTTTGTCGCCGCCGATCTGGAACCCCTTGCGGGTGATGGCGGCGACGGCCTTCTCCAACGCCGGGCCGCTCGCGTCGTCATCGATGTGCTGCCGCAACCGCGCGACCTGATCCGGGCTGGTCCGCCAGTACCCGGCGGCGACGAACAACCCGGCGGCGCCGATGTGGAAGTAGTTCGAGGTGTCGCCGAACCACACACCCTGGTGGGTCTTGTACGGCGTCTTGTCCTTCGCGAAGCGCACGTCGCGGTAGGGCCGGAAGAACTTGCCCGGGCCGAACTGCTCGGTCAGTTCCGCGGCCAAGGCCTCGATGGGGGCCTTCACGGAGGTGTCGTAAACGTCCTTGTGCGCGGCCCAGAACGACTTCGAGTTGTCCGCCTCGAGGTCGTCGTAGAAGTCCAGCGCAGCAATGGGGATTCCGGTGAACTTCACGCCGGGATCGTAGAGGGGGCGCGCGGAGGGCCACCGTCCGGCCACCAGAAGTTCACCCGATCCAGGAGGGGGCTCATGCCGTGTCGCGCTTGGTTCCGCACCCGCGGCTCGGAAGGGTTCGAGGTGGAGTCGAATTATCGACCGGGGTGTTCGGGGAGGACAGCTGATGAGTGGCAGTTCGATGCGTAGGCGTACGTACACGGTCGCGACGGTGGCGTTGCTGACGCTGGTACCGGCGACCGGAACAGCAGTGGCGACCGACGGCGCCAGGGACGCACTGCCGGTGGTGACCATCACGATGGGGGCGGGCGAGCCCAAGCTCACCGGCACCGAGAAGCTCTCGGCGGGCTGGGTGACCTTCAAGATCAGCTCGACCAAGGACCAGCACAACCTGTGGCTCTACACCCCGAAGCCGGGCACGAAGCAGGCCCAGGCGAACAAGGCCGACCAGTCGGTCCGCAACGTCCGGTCCGCCAACGCCCGGACGTACAAGGAGCCGCAGGCCAAGGCGAGCTTCACCAAGCCCAAGAAGGACGACGTCGAGGACAAGTCCGCGAAGAAGAAGCGCATGGAAGGCCCGACGGCGGCCGAACGGTCGGCGCGGAACAAGGCCGCCCAGAAGCTCGCCGCCGACGCCCAGGCCGCGGAGAAGTCACTGATCGCGCTGGGCGGAGCCTTTGTGGCGCCGAAGCGGCCGACCACCATGACGGTGAAGCTGCCCGAGGGTGAGATCACCATCGCCGACCTGGCCATGGGCAAGGGCAAGACCGTCCCGATCACGGTGCTGAAGGTCGCGGGCAAGTCCGGCAAGGACACCCGCGACGCCAAGGGCGCGAAGACGATCGAGCTGGACGACAGTTCCCGCATCCAGGCACCGGCGACCCTGCCGCGGAAGGGCGAACTGCTGTTCAGCAACATCGCGTCCGCCAAGTGGCACTTCCTCGGCCTGCAGAAGTTGGCCAAGGGCGCCACCGAGAACGACCTCGTCGCCTACTTCGACAGCAAGGACGCCTCGCGTGAGGCGCCGTTCGACGCGCGGTACTCGGCCGCGGCCGCGCCGCTGTCCGGTGGTCGTTCGCAGTACCTCAGCTACGACCTGCCGCCAGGCAAGTACGCGCTGCTCGACGCCTGGGTCGACTCCGAGACCGGCCGCTTCTGGGCCTCCCAGGGCGCCTCGCGGGTCGTCACCCTGAAGTAATCGTGCTCGGAGGTGACGGTGACTCAGTTGTCGCCGTCACCTCCGGTCGCACGGTCCGACGTCGCTGCACCAGACCGACGCCGAGCAGCACCACGACGATGCCCGCCACCAGTCGCGGGCCGACGTCCTCGCCGAGCGCGACCGCGCCCAGGACCACCGAGACCACGGGCATCAGGTACGTCACGGTGCTCGCGGCGGTCGGTCCTTCGTCGGCGACCAGGCGGTAGTTCAGGACGTAGGCGAACCCGGTTCCACCCAGACCGAGGGCCATCAGGGCGATCACCGAATCGGTGCGCAGGTCCACCTCCTCGGCGCCGGCGACCGGCAGCACGAGCGCGGTCAGGATGCTCGCCGCGACCAGTTGCCCGGCTGCCAGCACCAGCGGTGGCACCCCACGCCCGACGAGCACGCGGCTCATGAAGATGAACGCGACCCCGTAGAGCGCGGCCGCCGCCAGGCAGATCAGCGAGCCGTTGAGACTCCCCCCGGCGCCCTGCCACGGCGCGAGCAGCAGCACGGTGCCGGCGAACCCGACGAGCAGTCCGAGGATCGCCTGCCGGTCCAGTCGATCCGCCGTGCCCACCGCCAACGCGATGGCAAGCGTGAACAGCGGCGTCGTCGCATTGATCGCCCCGGCGACGGTGGAGTCGACGCTGCGCTGCCCGATGCCGAACAGCGTGTACGGCAGCACGTTCGACACCACCGCTGCGAAGCTCAGCGCAACCCAGGTCCGGCGATCCCGCGGTAGCCGCAACCCGCGCGTCTGCACGACCGCGAGCAGCACCAACGCCCCGATCGTCAACCGGGCGAACGTGATCTGCACCGGCGAGAACCCGCGCAACGCGAGCTTGATCCAGAGAAAGCTCGAGCCCCACACCAGGGCCAGAACGCCCAACCGAACGGCGTTCCCGGGCTTCATGCGCCCAGTCTGTCGGTCGGCCCGTCACCGGCGCCGGCCGTTTACGACCACTGCGCACGACGTGCGTAATGGTTGTAAATGTGTCCGGTTTGTCGGGGTTTGTGGAACCACTACGGATGACAGGCGGGCCTTATTCGTGGATGTCGTGCTCCGCGGGGCCGAAGCGAGGGAGGACGTCGAGGTACCTGTCGAGGTTCCCGACCTTCCAACTCAACGCAGCCATCTGCTGGCGGCTACGTCGCCCGAGCAGGACGCGCAGCAGTTCGTACTGGCTGGACAGCTCGACCCGTCCGGCGACCTTCCCCGTACCGGCCTGCCAGTCGCCCTTCGGAGTGACGATCTGCAACGCGGGAAGGCAGGCGTCGTTCAGGCGCAAGGTCAGCATGTCCATCTGCCCGACCAAGGCAGCGAGGATGGCGTCGGAGTCCCGGTTCGCCGGCGGCAGATGCAGCGCGCCGCGGATGTCCTGCTCGTGGTTCCAGACGTCGGACACCAGCCGCGGCGCGAACTCACCCAGGGCGGCGGGGAAGTCCGCCTCGACGGGGGCCGCCCGCTCCGCCCAGATCTCCACCGTGGCGGGCAGGTCCAGGTGTCCCAACGACGCGACCTGCGCGGCGGTCCACTCCGGAGTTCCCGCTCCCTCGAACCGCTTGTCCAGCACGTCGCCCAGCAGTCCGGCCATGTGCCCGACGACGTCGCGCACACTCCACTCCGGGCAGGTCGGCAGCACCGTTGCCAGCTGCGCGTCGTCCAGCCCGGTGATCAGCTCCACGATGCGTAGGCGGGTCTCGCCGTAGATCTCACCCAAGGGGCGCGTCTGTTGCATGCCCGGGAGGTTATGGCGTCAGGTCAGGGAGTGGTCGCTCGGGTTCGCGCCTCGGCAGAAGGGGAGTCCCCGACGGCGGTGATGCCCATGCCCCACGGATCGTCCTCGCCGCCCATCCGTAGCCGTTGCAACGCACGTCGGCCCAGCACCTGCTGGTGGGTGATGGTGCGTTCGGAGCGGTGGTCGCCGAGGAAGTTGAACGTCCAGCGGATCAAGGCCGTGAGGCGGTTGCGGAACCCGACCAGGTACACGAGGTGGATCACCAGCCAGACCATCCAGGCGAGGAATCCGGCGAGGCGGATCTTGCCGACCGCGGCCACGGCGTGGAACCGCGTGACCGTCGCCATGCTGCCCTTGTCGTGGTAGTGAAAGGCGCGCCCGGTCTCACGATTGACGATGCCCTGGCGGATCTCCCGGGCCACGTGCTTGGCGCCCTGCATCGCGACCTGCGCGACGCCGGGCAGGTTGTTCGCGTTGGCCATGTCGCCGAGGACGAACACCTCGGGACGGCCCGGCAGGCTCAGGTTCGGGTTCACCACGACCCGCCCGACGCGGTCGAGTTCGGCGTCGGACTGCTCGACGAGTTGGCGGCCCAGCGGCGAGGCCGAAACCCCGGCGGCCCACACCTTGCAGCGCGACTCGATGCGGGTGCGGTTGCCCTCGATGTCCTCGACGACGACGCCGTCGTTGTCCATGTCGACGACCTTCTTGCCGAGCTGGACCTCGACGCCGCTCTTCTCGAGTTCCTTCTTCGCCGACTCCGAAAGGTTGCCGCCGAAGGTCGGCAGCACCTTGTCGACGGCGTCGAGCAGGATCACCCGAGCCGTGGACGTGTCGGCCGCGCGGAAGTCCTTCTTCAGGGTGCGGTGCGCGAGTTCGGCGATCTGCCCGGCCATCTCCACCCCGGTGGGGCCGGCGCCGACGACGACGAAGGTCAGCATCCGTTCGCGCAGTTCGGGGGTCGGCGCGATCTCGGCGAGTTCGAACGCACCGAAGATGCGCCCGCGCAGTTCGAGGGCGTCGTCGATGCTCTTCATGCCGGGCGCGTACTCGGCCCAGGCGTTGTTGCCGAAGTAGGACTGTCCGGCGCCGGCCGCGACGATGAGGGAGTCGTAGGGGGTGACGGTCTCGCCGATCGGGGTCGTCGAGGTGACGGTGCGGGCGGCGAGGTCGACGTGGGTGACCTCGCCGAGGATGACGCGGGCGTTGCGCTGCCGCTTGAGGATCTCGCGGGTCGCCGGGGCGACCTCGCCCTCGGAGAGGACTCCGGTGGCCACTTGGTAGAGCAGCGGCTGGAACAGGTGGTGGGAGGTGCGCGCGATCAGCGTCACCTCGACCGGTGCCTTGCTCAGGTGGCGGGTGGCGTTCAGGCCGCCGAATCCCGACCCGATCACCACCACGCGGTGCATTGGCTGCGTGCTCACGAGTACTCCAGACGCGTCAAGATCGGACCCCGGCTCCCGGGACGTCGCCGGATCTCCATCGATCTCGCCGCTATCGCTTGGCAGGTTCTCAAAGGCCGGGCGCGGGCGACATGGCGTATGTCTCCCCCGCGGGGTTGCCTGCACCACACCTCGGCCCGCGAGGCCTGCGGTTACCGTCGGGTCAGGCGGCGCGCAGCGTGTAGGTAGTACCCACGCTGCTGGGTACCCACGCGTCCGGCAGCGCCCCGGCGAGGGTGTGCTGCGCCTTCCAACCGGTGCAGTGACCGGGAACGATGAGGCTCGGGGCGAGGTCCACCAGGGCGTCGACGGTGGGCCTGATGACCGGCTCGAACCAGGGCCCGCCGAGGTGGAACCCGCCGAGCAGGGCGTGCAACTGGGGGACCGCGGTGAGCCGCTGCGCGTGTCGGACGATGTTGACCGCCCCCGCGTGCCCGCACCCGGTCAGCACCACCAGGCCCTGCCCGCGCAGGTGCACGACGAGGGCCTGGTCGTCGATGACCGTCGGGTCGTGCGCCCATTCCGTGCCGTTCCACGCCTCGTGCGCGGGCGGCATGCCGCGCTCGAACTCGGTGGTGCGGTCGACCTCGCCGGTGAGCAGCACGCAGCCGTCGAGCAGCAGCGACGGGACCCGCCGCTCGATGACCTCGTAGCCCTCACTGCTCAACGCGCTTCTGCTGAGCGTCGGCAACTCGTCGGGCTCCCGACCCGGCAACGCGAGGCGTCGACGGGTCCAGATCAGCGGGTGCACGACCATCGGAAGGGACCGCGTCCCGCGCTTGCCCGCCAGGCCCGCGAGGCCACCCGCGTGGTCGAAGTGACCGTGGCTCAGAACGACGCTGTGGATGTCGCCGAGGCTGATCCCGAGGCGTTCGGCGTTGGTCACCAGCGCCGTGGGGGACAGGCCGGTGTCGAAGAGCAAGGTCGTCGAACGGTCGCCCCTGCGGACGGTGACCAGCGCCCCGAACCCGTGCTCGGCGACCAGCCCGACGTGCGTCGACCCACCCTCGAACTGCGGCGCCACCGCGCTGCCCGCGGCGAAGCTCTTGCGGTGCATCCGCTCGTTGCTGTCGGTCAGCAGCGCGTCGAAGCTGTTGTCGACGAGTGTCGTGATCTCGACGGAGTCCACGGGCTCCAGGCCGATCGGGTCGACGGCTTCGCCTGCGGCTGCCCGCGGTGTCACGGCCGCAACGGCCGCCGGATCACCTTCTGCTTCACACACTTCGCGTCCTCCGCACCTCGGCGATGTACTCGCTCATCAGACCCCGATCCTTCACTCCGGCTGCACTCTCCACGCCGCTGGAGACGTCGACGCCGAAGGGTTTGATGGAGTCGATGACCTGGCCGACGTTGCCCACGTCCAACCCGCCGGCCACGAGCAGCTTGCCCGGCACCGCGGCCACCCAGTCGGGGAACTCCTCGAAGACACCGCTGCCGGTGCTGGCGTCGTAGACGAACCACTCGAACGAGACCTCGGCCGGCGGCGGATACTTGGACGCGAACGCCAGGTTGGGCAGGGGCACTGGCTCGTAGATCTGGACGACCTCGAAGGAGTCCGCGACCTCCTCGGCCTGCGCCCAACTCAGAGCGACCACGAACGACGGGATCCGCCCCCGCGCGTGGGCTGCCAACGACCGGGCCCTCTCGGGCGGGCAGTACCGCACACTCTTCGGCGCGACCACAATTCCGATCGCGTCGTAACCGAGCTCGATCGCCCAGTCGATGTGCGACTCGTCAGTCAGGCCGCAGACTTTGGCGAACGTCATCGCCCGATCGTGCCGGCTACCCGTGGCGTCCGCTGAAGGGTGACCTATAACGCTCGGTTGAGCGGACGCCACGAGCGGATCTCCGCAGAAGCTCTTGGCGGTCTTGCGGTCCGCCCACTGCGTCCGCTTGCGAGCCCACTCCCGTCCGTTCTGATCCCCCAGCCGATCCTCGTGGACGATGTTCACGAGTCCGCCGGGCATGGCGACGTGGTGGCCGCCCGACGACCGGAGATCCAGCGTTGTCCCGACCGGCTAACGGAAGTCCGTCGTCGCCGACAGTTCGCGCCACTGATCCAGGTTCGCCTGCAGCGACTCGAGCTTCGCCTCGATGCGCGCGACGCAGTCCGAGCCGAGCGCGAGGCGCGACGGGACGGTGTCGGCGTGCCCGAGGTCGACGATGATCGGCCCGAGTTTGTCCGGGTCGCCGACCTGGTTGTGGTTGGTGGCCTCGCGCCACTGCCGGGTCGCGGCGACCGGGGTCTGGTCGTAGTCGGCGATCTGGTTCTCCTCGACCAGCAGGCTCGACCCGTCGAGGAAGTCGGTTCGGAACGGGCCTGGCTCGATCGAGATGCTGCTGATCCCGAGCGGCGCGAGTTCCGCGACGAGCGCGTCGTTGATGGCCTCGACCGCGTGCTTCGTCGCGGCGTACAGACCCCACCCGGGACCGGCGCTCATCCCCGCAACCGACGACAGGTGAATGAGCCGCCCCGAGCGCTGGGCCCGCATCACGGGGAGCACGGCCTGGGTCACCGTGATCAGCCCGAAGACGTTGACCTCGAACATCGCCCGGTATTTGTCCTCGGTCGATTCCTCGATCGCGCCGAGCATCCCGTGGCCCGCGTTGTTCACCAGGACGTCGATCCCGCCGAACCGTTCGACCGCCTCCGCGACCGCCGCCTCGACGGACTTGCGGTCGGTGACGTCGACCGCCACCGCGAGCAGTCGATCGTCGGCGCCCGGGATCGCGTCCCGCATTTTCTGCGCGTCCCGGGCGGTGGCGACGACGTTGTCCCCGCGGGACAGCGCCTCCACCGCGATGGACAGGCCGAACCCGCGTGCTGCTCCGGTGATGAACCAGGTCTTCATGGTCCGACCCTGTCATGTGCAGATGCGTGATCAGCCCTACGGGCGTTGCGGGTCCAGGTCGGTGGACAGGGACACGGCGCGCCACTCCTGAAGGCCCGCGCGCATCGACTCGAGCTTCGTCTCGATGCGGGCGACGGCGCTGGAGCCCAGGGCCAGCTGCGGCGGGACGGTCTCGGCGTGGCCGAGGTCGACGATGATCGGCCCCAGCTTGGCCGGGTCGCCGGGTTGCGAGCGGGTGTTGTTCCGGGCGGCCTTCCGGGTCACGGCGACCGGTGTCAGCTCGTAGTCCGCGATCTGGTTCTGCTCCACCACCAGGTTGGCGTCGTCGAAGAAGTCCGTGCGGAACGCCGACGGTTCGATCGCGATGGCGTCGATGCCGAGTGGCGCGAGTTCGACGATGAGGCCGGCGGTGATCGCCTCGACGGAGTACTTGGTGGCGGAGTAGAGAGCGAACCCGGGCAGCACGTCGAGGCCGCCGACGGAGCTCATGTTGATGATGCGGCCGGACCGCTGCGCCCGCATCACCGGCAGCACCGCCTGAGTCACGTGCAGCAGCCCGAAGACGTTCACCTCGAACATCGCCCGGTAGTTCGTCTCGCTCGATTCCTCGATCGCTCCGTGCATTCCGTAGCCGGCGTTGTTCACCAGGACGTCGATGCGGCCGAATCGTCCGACCGCTTCCGCGACGGCGGCGTCGATGCTCGTGCGGTCGGTGACGTCGACGGCGGCGGTGAGCAGCCGATCGCCGGCCGGGATCGCGTCGCGGATGCGCTGCGCGGACCGTGCCGTCGCGACGACGTTGTCCCCGCGGGAGAGCGCCTCCGTCGCGATGGACAGGCCGAACCCGCGGGAAGCGCCGGTGATGAACCAGGTCTTCATGTGCTGCCTCCCGGACGATGACGGCCCAGTCAATCGTGCATCTGTCCGCCGAGCAGTTCGACGACGACGAGGAGATCGAGGAGCACGTCGTGTTCTCGGTCTGGCAGGCGCCGGAGTCCGAGCTGATCGAGGTCGCTCGCCGGGTCGCCGCGCTCCCGCAGGTCCCGGCCGGCGCCTACGCCCTGGTGACGACCGTGGGCCAGCAGCTCAGCGGCCAGGGCCGACGCGTGGAGCTCGGCGCCTGACCTCCACCGGGACTCAGAAGTACTGCATGCGCCGCTCGTCGGCTTCCACCCGGAAGCCGACGGTCTGCAGCGCGGACAGCACGCGGTCCCGGTCGCGGACCAGCAGGTACCAGGGCGCCTCGGATCCCCGTTGCACGGCGACTCCCCGGTTCCCGATCGCTGCGCGGGAAGGGAACACGACGACGTCCGGCCCGGGTACGAAGGTGGTGGCCCCGAAGGCCCCGAAGATGCGCATCACCGGCGGGCGGAGTCGGATGGTCAACACGTCGCCGGAGAGTTCCGCGACCACCAGGGGCCACGTGGCCTGCGTCCGCATCAGTGAGCCGGGGATGTTCCCGCCGCCCACCCAACGGTGGTCCGGCGGACGTCCTGATGCGTCCGACGGGCGGGGGCGAGCGGATTCGGGTGGCGCGGCGTAGCTCTTCGCGCGAACGATGGCCGCGGCCGTGACCCCGCACCCGACGGCCACGCACCAGGCGAGCCAGAAACCGAAAAACCCGCCGATGGCGATGCCGACGCCGATCGCCACCACCGTCAGCAGACCGCCGAGCGCGAGCAAGGGGCGCCGGTTCACCCGCGCCTCCTCACCCCGCTGGTATGGCGAAGGCCCCGACCGGACTCCGGTGGGGCCTTTGACCTGCATAAACGTGGTGCGCGCCCGAAGGGATTCGAACCCCTAACCTTCTGATCCGTAGTCCCAGGCAGGGGGTCCGCGGAGGTCCACCGAAGTGCATCGTCGCAGGTCAGAGCGTTGGCGGATCTGAGTGGACGTCAACGAACACGCGCTCGTTGCTACACGCGTTGCTACATTGTCGAACGGTCCGTTAGATTCCTCGAGCGTCCCGCTATCAGCGAAGCCTCTTTTAGGGCCGGACACCGGCGACCGGTCATGGTCGGCGCCGCCGTGGAGCTACTGCTTAGAAGGCTTTCGAAGCTTGAGCGTGGAGCCTCGGCCGATGGGGATCTCCCGACCGGACTTCGGCTATTTGCGCCCACGTCACGACCATGCCCGATGGGTCCGACAGTTCACAGGAGGAGAGAGCAACACTCAGTCAACGGTAAGCGGCCTGTGGATCGCACGCGCCGCTTCCGCGGGCTTCCTTGGGATGCCCGCTTGGCGTCGACGGGCGAACCAGATCTGCATCGAAAGAGTGGAGCCGCGCTCGGTGGTGACGCGTAGGGTGTCGCGGCTGACTGGGATCGACCCGTATGGCCAGCTTGGAAGGACGGTCGGACTGCTGAGCGTGCATGAGCGTGGCGCGAAGATGCAGGTCACCGACGTGCGTATTGCCGAGCAGGGCCGGCAACGCCCGTTACCGGCCCGGGGTTCTGGCACGAAACTGGCACGACCGAGCCGCAGAAGTGGTTTTCTTTGCGGCGTGCAGCGAAGCGCCCCCTACCCCGCGTTTACTGCGCAGGTGAGGAGCGCGCTCGGCTATTGCGAGATCAGTTCGGCGAGGCCACCTTCTCCGTGTCGCTCTCCGAGGAGCGGATTCGCTCGGCGAGCCCGCTGAGCTTGGCGTAGGCGGCGCCTTCCGCTGCGTTGGTCATGCCGTGACGCGCTGAGGCATCGTCTACCGAGGCCATCGGCGCGAAGGCATGCTCGTCGCCCTGGACGTACACCGTGTTGAAGTGTGTCCAGATGTAGTGGGCGCGTTCGTACTCTGTGGGCTCGTCATAGGGCACATCCGGATGCGGATACGCCCCTGCCCATCGGAGGAAGAAGATGCCCACCCCGGCAGGGACGGCGGCCGCAGCCATCGACTTCACCCCACTCGGTGAGTCCCACTGTTGGATGATGACCTTATCGAGGCCTGGCTGCAGCTCGCCTCGGAGTACCTTGATGGGTCTTAGGACTATGCCCGCCTGCTGAATGCTGTCACTTGAGCCGGCCTCGGTCGCGTACTTGCCTTCGTCAATCACGCCGTCGACCTTTGCGATCAGGACGACCGTCGAATCTTCGATAGCTGAATCGATGGACGTCGGCGACGGCAGTCCCTCTGCCGTTGGCGAGAGTCGGAACTGCTCAAGGAACGGTCCGAGCCCCATATCCGGCTTGTCGAGTGTCTCCGCATCCGGGCCCGTGGACTTGATCGATCCTGGGGAAGGGATCGGGGCCGGTGAACTCGGGGTCGACGAACCCGGGTTCGGGCCGATCGGTGCGCCGTCTGCCTGCGCGACAACCGGCCCGCTGCCGCAGGCCCCCACCGTCAGCAGGATGCCAACCAGTGCGGCGTGGGCGACGAACTTGCGCTTGCTGTTCATTCGGTCCCACGGTTTTCGCCGCCGCAGCTTCGGTCGTCGCCCCAGTACTCCTCGAGCGCCGCCATGTCCCAGCACGTATGGACGTAGGCGTCGAGGTTGAAGTTGTCCATGCAGGTCTGTGTGCCGGACTCGTCGCCGATGTACCCGAAGGTACCGCCGAAGCCCGCATAGTTCCTGTGATTCATGCCGACGGTGTGCCCGAGTTCGTGGCAAGCATAGTGCTGTCTGAGCCAGTAGTTGGGGGTCGAACCGATGTATGCCTCGTTGAACCGAACCTGTTGCCCGAAGCACCATGCGGTTCCGTTCGCCCTGCTGCCGTCCTCGGCGTACCGGGGCTTGCTCGCGCCTAGGGGCTGACACGCAACCCACGCACGTGCACCATTCAGGCCGTAGTCGTAATCGCCAATCCAGACATCGGGCTTCGAGTCGTTCTCGTCGCGGTGGGAACTGAACCCCGCCGCCGCGTTCAGCTCGTCGGAAGCCCAGCCGACGTTGAGATCCATGTACTGGATCTGATTGCCCAGAATTCCATCTTGGCGCCATGTGTGCCCTGAGTTATTCGCGAGGCTCGCGCAGGTGAACCAGTCGGCAGGATTCTCGACGCAGGGCGTCGAATGGAGCTGAATGTCGCTTGCGTACGCGGCTGACGCCGTGCCAGCGAGCGCTATGGCCGCGCACGCCAACGCGCCCAACATCTTCCGGGACCCCCGGGAGGCACGTGACGAGGAAATGCGGGGGAGGGGGCAGTCGCCTGACGTGGAGTGTCCGGTTGTATACGTGGGGTAGTCGTCATGCGTCTTGGATGCAAAGCGACGATGGGCGGTTCCTCTGTTGCGAAGGGACTTTGCCAGTGCTTGATATTTGGCCGAACGGATGAGTTCCGGAGTGGGTCGAATGGTTTGTCAAATCCTCAGCGATCGTGCGAATCGGCGACAAATCGAGCCAAGCAAATTGTGATTCCGACCTGGGCCCAAAGCGCCATTTAAGGCAGCTTCTCCCCGCTCTCATGTGAGGCAATAGGTGAGATGAACGAGCCTGGGCTGTCTAGGCTCTATGCCCGGATCAACCGCCGGCTGCGTCGCTGACGTGTGTAACCGGGCCCTGCCCGTGACACGCTCGTGTCTGCTGGACACGTAAAGGGAGCGACGTCAGGACACAAAGACTCAACGCGATGGATTTGAACGAAGCGCCACTCGCCGAACGCCCGACCGCTCCCGCAGCCCGAGCGCCCCCCCGCACTCCGCCTACCCTTTCCCGGTCCCGGTCCCGACGCGCAGCCAACACCACCAACCCGTCCCCGTCACTCGTCTTGCTCGTCCCGAGGTCGCGCATCGACAGGCCGTCGATCTGGGGGCTGAGCGCGCGCACATATAGGTGTGGCGCGATCTGATCGAAAGCGAGCCGGCGGAGCGGCTGGTGCTCGGCGCACGTCCGCCAAGCGCCGCGACAAGCGGCGTCGCGAGGGGCCGCGTGCGCTGGGGGTCCTCTTCGGGCGGCGGCCATGATGTCGCTGGCCCGGATGTCGTCGGGCTCCGGCTACCGGTACCTGCTCCGCAGCACAGCGTCAGCCGACGTCCCGCGCGCCGTGGGGGAGTCGCTTACGGCGTACTACGCGGCGTCGGGCAATCCACCGGGCCGATGGCTGGGCCGCGGCCTGGCGAGCCTCCTCGTTGATGGGACCGACGGCGCCGCAAGTCTCGTCGCGGGTGCCGTGGTCA
This sequence comes from uncultured Actinomycetota bacterium, assembly GCA_963703165.1. Classification (GTDB taxonomy): domain Bacteria; phylum Actinomycetota; class Actinomycetes; order Sporichthyales; family Sporichthyaceae; genus JBQTKD01. The sequence goes on along the minus strand of OY969798.1, from coordinate 2,081,963 downwards.
CGGAGGCGGCGATGGCTGCGCTCTATGGCGAGGGCCGTCACCCGGTCACGGGTGAGCAGCTCGGGCGCCCCTACCCCAGGTACGTGCCGTCGGCGCAGCGGATTGCTGAGGCGGTCGCCGGGTTACCAAAGTCCCTGACCCAAGCGGCGCGAGCGGCCGCGGTCATGGCCATCGAGGCGCGGGTGGAGGCCAGCCCGTCGCGCCGAGCGGTGGCAGGCTTCGATCTGACCTTCACCGTTCCGAAGTCCGCCAGCGTGCTGTGGGCACTCGGCGACGACCGCGTCCAAGCCGCGGTCGTGGAGGCGCACCGTGAGGCCACGGCAGCGGTCCTCGGGCTGATCGAGGACCGGTTCCTGTTCACCCGCACTGGCTCGGGCTCGACCGTGCGGGTCGCTACCGCCGGGATGGTGGCGGCGGCGTTCGACCACTTCGACTCCCGCGCCGGTGATCCGAATCTGCACACCCACGTCGTGATCGCGAACAAGGTTCAGGGCCCGGATGGGGTCTGGCGTTCCATCGACGCCCAGGTGCTGTTCTCCGCTGCTGTGGCGTGCTCGGAGGTCTACGACGACCTGCTCGCCGACGCCCTCGCCGCCCGACTCCCTATCGCGTGGGGTCACCGCGACCGCGGCACTCGGCGCACCCCCGCGTTCGAGATCGACGGCCTCGACGACGACCTGCTGCGCGCGTTCTCCCAACGCTCCCTGGCAATCGGGCGAGCGATTGCCGGCCCGATTGCCCGGGCCGACAAGAAGGATGGGCGCGGACTGTCCCGGACAGCGGTGATCAAAGCCCGCCAGGACGCCACGCTCGCCACCCGCCCCGACAAACAAGTCCGCTCCCTCGCCGAGCTGCGGGCCACTTGGCAGGACACCGCCCGCCGGGTCGTTGGCAAGCCCCCGGAGCAGGTCGTCGAGGGAGCGCTTCAGGGCCGGCGTGGGCGGTTGCGCCCGCAGCGGGTTCACGTCGATGCGATCCCGGCGGTGGTGATCGACGAGTACGCGGACGTCGTGCTCGCGGGGTTGCAGGAGCGGCGCTCGACGTGGTCTCGGCCGAACACGCTCGCCGAGGCCGCCCGCGCGACCCGCGGGATCCGGATGCGCTCCACCGGCGACCGTCTCGCCCTGCTCGACCACGTCACCACCGCCGCCCTGGCCCGTTGCGTTCCGCTCGACCCCGCACCCCGCGGCATTGATGCCGCTGGCCAAGCCGGAAGCGTCCGTCGTGGTGTTACTGCGCGGGCCACCGAGCGGTTCCGTTCTGCCGTCAGGACCATCGAGGCAGAGGCCGAGGTAGGGCCCGAGCCTGCGTTCACGACCGCAGCCGTCCTGCAGGCCGAAGCCGACCTCCTCGCCGCCACCGAACTCCTGGACGCTCCGGCGGTGTCGGCGCACCTGGTGCAGGTCGTGCTGACCGCCTCGCGCATGCCCGGCGCCGGACGGGTCCTCGCCGACGATCAGGCCGACGCCGTCCGTGTCATCGCCGGCTCGGGTCGCCGGGTCGAGATTTTGGTGGGCCCGGCAGGGGCGGGCAAGACCCGCACCCTGCACGCCCTGAGCGCCGCGTGGACCCTCCAGCACGGCTACGCATCCGTGGTCGGGTTCGCGCCGTCCGCGGCCGCCGCCGCGGAACTGTCGGCCGCGCTCGGCATCCGGTGCGACACCCTCGCGAAGTGGCGCCACGACCACACCGCTGACGGTCAGCATGCGGCGGGAGGGTTGCCGCGCCGCTTGCCAGTCGGATTGCCGGCAGGTGGCCTGGTCATCTGCGACGAGGCGTCCCTGGCTGCAACGCCCGACCTGCACGCGCTGGTCACCGCCGCCGCAGCCGCGGGCGCGAAGGTGGTGCTCGTCGGCGACCATCACCAACTCGGTGCGGTCGGTGCGGGCGGCGCATTCGCCCTCCTCGCTGACACCCCACGCGCGGTGGAGCTGCGGTCCCTGTGGAGGTTCGCCGAGCGATGGGAAGCCCACGCGACCCGCGCCCTGCGCACCGGCGACAGCACCGCCCAGGGGGCCGCGCTCGACGCCTACGCCACCCATGGGCGCCTTCACGAGGGCTCCACCGCCGAGATCCTCGACCGCGCCTACGACGCCTGGGCCGCGGATCTGGCCGCCGGGCGCAGCAGTCTGCTCCTGGCCGCCAACCGGGACACCGTCGCCGAGCTCAACTCTCGCGCGCAGCACGATCGTCGCGCTGTCGGGAGCGCGGAGGCCGGCGGGGTGCCGATCGCCGATGGCGGCAGCGCAGGTCGCGGCGACGTGATCGTGACCCGGCGCAACGACCGGCGGTTGCGCCTGTCCGCCGGCGGTCACGTCCGCAACGGTGCGCTCTGGCACGTCGTCACCGCCCACGCGGACGGTTCCGTCGACGCCCGCGCCCTACCCCGCCCGGGGGAACCTGACGAGGGGTCAGTCCAGCCTGACACGCCAGTCGTGCGACTGCCCGCCGACTACCTCCGCGACCACGTGGAACTCGGCTACGCCGCCACCATCCACCGCGCCCAAGGGCTCACCGTCGACACCGCGCACACCATCATCGACGCCGGGATGGCGCGGCAGTCGTTCTACGTCGCCATGACCCGTGGCCGGCTCGCCAACCACGCCTACAGCCCGAACGACCAACCGCACGAGGCGAGCGGACCACCGCACCGGTCGGTGCTCGCAGCGGTCCTGGCCCGCGACGGCAGCGAGCTCTCCGCCACCGCCGTCCTCCGGCAGCGCGCGGGCGCGGAGCCCCGAGACCTGCGTGCGCGCCTCGCGACCCGGATGGGCGCGAGGCCTGGCCCGGCGGCCGCGGCTGCGCATCGGCACCCAGCGCAAGCTCCGACGATCGAAAGGTGAACGCCGTGACCGGCTCGCACCGAACGGCCCTGCCCCAGCAGCAACGCCGACCCATCCTCACCGTCGAAGAAGCCGCCGACGCGCTCTGAGTCGGCCGCACGACCATGTATGCGCTGATCGCCACGGGCCAGGTCGAATCCGTCCGCATCGGCCGGCTCCGGCGCATCCCCGCCCAGGCCCTCGACGCCTACGTCCGGGGACTTCGCAGCTCGTCCCCTCCCGGAAGTGTCGGTGGTGGCAGCGAGGATCCGAGCCGCGGGACCGATTCGTCGGAGGCGCGCGACCTTCGCGCTTCGTGTGGATCGGACGCACGGACGAAGGGAGCGCGAGCATGACTGGACGGCGCCGCGCCAACGGCGAGGGAACGGTGTATCGGCGTGCCTCGGACGGCCTCTTCGTGGCCGCCGTGGTCCTGCCCGACGGCACCCGCAAGGTCATGTACGGAAAGACCGAGCGGGAGGCCCTCGCCAAGCGTCGGGCCGCTTTGCGAGATCTCGAGGACGGGTTGCCGGTTCACGCGCGACAGCCCGGCACCCTCGGTGCCTGGGTCGTCGACGAGTGGTTCGGCGCGACGCTCCCCGCTCGGATCGCCGCCGGCACGCTCAGCCCGGAGACCCTGGACAGCTACCGGGACAACTGGCGCCTCCACATCGAGCCGGTGCTCGGCAGTGCCCGCCTCGACCGGTTGACACCCGCCCTCGTACGTTCGTGGCAGACCGACCTCCTGGCCAAGGTCGGCGTTCGCGGACGTCCGCTGTCGCCGAGGTCGGTGGCGTACTGCCACGCCATCTTGCGGAAGGCGCTCAACGACGCGCTGCGCGACGAGGTGCCAGGGCTGCGGCGCAATGTGGTCGCCCTCGTCGAGCCCCCCAGGGTGGCCCGCGGCGGGAGCGGGCGGCCGCTCGCTTTGACTCAGGTCACCTCGGTGGCCCAGGCAATCGACGAGGACCCGCTCCGCGTTCTTTGGCTGACCTACCTCGGTCTCGGCCTGCGCCGCGGCGAGGCCTTGGCGCTGCGCTGGTCCGCCGTCGACCTTGAGGGCGGAACCGCACACATCGCGGCTTCGCTGAAGCGGCGGCGCACCGATGAGCTGTCCCCGTCGGGACGGCGGCGTGGTCATTTGGTGGAGGACAGCCCCAAGACCGAAGCCTCGAATGCGACGGTCGCCGTTCCCGCGCCGGTCGTCGAACTCTGGCGTGAGCACCTGGCAGGGCAGCGGCGGGCTCGGCTGGCCGCGCCGGTGTGGATGGACCCGGACCTGTTGTTCACGACGTCGATCGGCACCGCGCTGGAACCACGCAACATCAACCGCGCCTGGACGCAGGTCTGTACCCGCGCCGGCATCGCACCCGTGCGTGTTCACGACCTCCGCCACACGATGGCGTCGCTCATGCTGCGGCAGGGAGCCGACGTCAAGGTCGTCCAACGGGCGCTCCGGCACACCCGGCACGCCACGACGGCCGACATCTACATGACCGTGCTGGAGGACGTTCAGCGGGCCGGCGCCGACCAGATGGGCGCCTTGTTGACTGAGCTCGGAGTTGGGTGTTGACGCGTAGACTCGTCCACGTGACCAGTGAGGCGCACGACGTGCTCCGAACGGCGCTGGCGTTGCCCGCCGGTGACCGGGCGGAGCTGGCCGCGGTCCTGTTGGACAGCTTGGACGGGGAACTCGAGACCGCACCGGACTTCGACGAGGAGTGGCTCGCCGAGATCGCGGCGCGGGCACGGCGGGCGTTGAGCGAGCCTGCGACTTCGGATCTCCCGTGGGATGAGGTGCGCGCGGAAATCAGCGCGCGTCTGCGCTCTCGGTGAGCTATCCGGTCGGTCTTCGGCCCGAGGCGCGTGACGAGCTCGCGGCGGCCATTGATTGGTACGAGGAGAAAGGTCCTGGGCTCGGCGAGAGCCTGCTCGCCGCGGTTCACGCGGGGCTGGCGCGCATCGGCGAATGGCCCGCGGCCGCACCGCTTGTCGGGGGGCTTCCCGACGACGTTCCGGTCCGTTCGGCACGGGTGGGTCGATTTCCCTACCGGATTGTGTACGTCGTCGATGACGAGGCGATCCGAGTCCTCGCCATTTCACACATCCGGCGCGAGTCGCGCTACTGGCAGGGTCGGGTGGTCTCCGGACCCGCGGACCAGCCCGCTGCGGACCTGTAGTCACCGCGGCGTTGCTACACCCGTTGCTACATTCGCCGCCGCCGAGCGCCCCCGGACAATCGAGAACCCCAGGCCGCGACGCTCTGACCTGGGGTTCTGTACTGCGCGCCCGAAGGGATTCGAACCCCTAACCTTCTGATCCGTAGTCAGATGCTCTATCCGTTGAGCTACGGGCGCTGGCTGCTTGAGCCGAGGAGGGAGTCTAGCGGTGGCCGGGGGGCAAGTCGAAACGAGTGCGCGATCGGGGCGCGTATAACGTCCACCCCGGAGGTGCCATATGGCGCAGGAGTTGGACGAGGACCGCCAGTGCGGGATCCGGAACTGCGATCCCGGGAAGGCCGCCGCCCTGGCTGCCGGGGCGCTGTCGGCGATCGCGGTGGACAACCTGGCGCGGCGCCATTTCGGCCGAGCCCGTACCGAGCTGGCTGCCGCCGGCCTGATCACCGCCGCGGCGATCTACCCGCTGGCCCGCAAGGAGGCCCGTGCCGGGCTCGCCGCGGCCCGTGAGGTCGCGGGCGTGCTGGCCGCCACCGCGCTGGTGGTCGCGGCCTACAAGGCCCCGTCCGGCCTGCGCCGACGCGCCATCCTGGGGGCCGCCTGGGTGGGCCACGCGGTATTCGACAACGTCCACGACTCGGGTCCCGGCGGGCGCCTGCCGTCCTGGTACCCGGACGTGTGCGCCGGGTACGACGTCGCGTTCGCCGGAGCTCTGCTGCGGCCCGGGCGATGAGCGAGCTTGCGAGCGAACCAATGGGCACTCCGGCGCAGCCGATCGGGCCGACGGAGGAGGTCCGATGAGTACGTACACCCACGGCCACGCCGAGTCGGTTCTGAAGTCGCACCGGTGGCGCACCGCGGAGAACTCCGTCGCCTACGTCCTGCCGCACCTGAAGGCGGGGCAGAGCCTGCTCGAGATCGGCTCCGGCCCCGGCACGATCACCCTTGACCTGGCCGAACGTGTCGCTCCGGGAATCGTGACGGCCCTCGAGCACGACGACGCGGCCCTGGACCTGACCAGGGCCGAGGCGCAGCGGCGCGGCCGGACCGACATGGAGTTCGTCGTCGGTGACGTGCACGGGCTGCCGTTCCCGGACGCCTCCTTCGACGTCGTCCACGCCCACCAGGTGCTGCACCACGTCACCGACCCGGTGCAGGCGCTGCGGGAGATGCGTCGCGTGGCGAAGCCCGGGGGCCTGGTCGCCGTCCGCGAGACGGACTACCACGGCAAGGTCTGGTACCCCGCACTGCCGGGGCTGGACAAGTGGATGGACGTGTTCCAGCGCTGCGCCCGCGCGAACGGGGGAGAACCCGACGCCGGCCGCCGGCTCCTGTCCTGGGCTGTGGCGGCGGGCTTCACCGACGTCACGCCGTCGGCCAGCGTCTGGTGCTTCGCCACCCCGGCCGACCGCGAGTACTGGGGCGGCATGTGGGCCGACCGAATCCTGAACTCCGCCATCGCCGGCCAAGCTCTCGAGGGCGGCTTCGCCACCCAGGACGACCTGCAGGAGATCTCCGACGCCTGGCGCACCTGGACCGAGCGCCCCGACGGCTGGGTCACCCTCCTGCACGGCGAGATCCTCGCCCGCGCCTGATGACGCGCGGCGAACGCCATCTGCCGCCGTCGCGGCGAACATTCGTCCCGAAGCCGGATCCGAACGGCCCTCCTGACGAGAAGTGGGTCAGCTTGGACGAGGCCGCCCGCGGGCTGGGACTCTACGGATCCCGCATCACCGCCAGGGCAGCCAGTGGCCGCGTTGAGGTGGCGACGCGGGCCTATGACGGCTCGCTCGACGTCACTCGGGCCTCTGGACGCGGAACTCGCGTGGTGGCGAGGGGCGAGCCGGAAGGAACGTGCGCGGGTGTTGGCTCGCGACTACCGGTACTGGTTGGCCTTCCCTGATGCGCGTGCTGCCGCGGATAGGCGTCGAAAGCACGTGGAGTAGCTGAGGCGATCCTTCCTAGGCGCCCACCGAGCAAGGCCGCGGCGGAGCCGGGGCGTGGGGGCGACGCCCCCACTGCGCCGCGGAGCGTCGCCATGTGACAACGAAGCCGACGTGGGGAAGCCGCGCGGAGCGCGGCGACCACACATCGGCCGTCGGCGGAGGATCGGGGATTTGAACCCCGGATGGGCTTTAAGGCCCAAACCGCATTAGCAGTGCGGCGCCATAGACCGGACTAGGCGAATCCTCCAGATGGAACGGCGACAGATTACTGGTTGTCGATCGGCGGTAGCAAAGGCGTTGCGCGGGTCGGCGGACCGGGCAGCGGGCAGCGATCGGGACGTGCAAGACTGGCCCTTAGTCGGGTGGCAGCGCCGGCCCTGGCCGGTGCGCTCGCGGTCGGTGGAGGTGGCGCGCTCGTGGCAACCCGGCCCACGCGCAATACCGCCCGCCTCGCGGCGATCCTGGACAACCTTCCCGACGGCCTCCTGCTCGTCGACGAGTCCGGAACCGTCATCAACGCCAACGCCCGGGCGGTCGCGTCCTTCGGCGTGAGTTCGGCGTCCTCGCTCGTCGGGTCCTCCTTGGCGGAGCTGTTGCCGAGCCTGGCCGGCTCCGGTTCCCCCGACGGTTGGCCGCATGCGGGGGAGACCCGGCGCGTGTTGGCGCGGCCACCGGTGGGTGACCCGTTCGGCGTCGAGGTCACCTGCTCGCGGATCCCGTGGGGCTCCGGCGAGGAACGTCTGCTCGTCTCCCTGCGCCACGGCACCGACTCCACGGCCGAGGCCGAACTGGTCCGCACCGGGCGAGCGGCCCAGGCGGTGCTGCGCAGCACCGAGGAAGCCATCTGCGGGGTGGATCGCGACGGACGCGTCGTGCTGGCGAACCCTGCGGCGGCCCGGCTGTTCGGGGCGAAGGTCAGCGCCATCGCCGGCATGCACCTGCACCCGATGGCCCTGCACACCCGCCTGGACGGCGCGACGTATCCGTCCTCGGAGTCCCCGATCGCCCGCACCCTGCGCACGGGCCGTCGGATGCAGCGCCGCAGGGAGATCGTGTGGCGCCAGGACGGCAGCCCGGTGCCGGTGGAGCTGTCCTCGGCACCGATGCGCGACGGGTCGGAGATCGTCGGGGCGGTCCTTGCCTTCACAGACATCACCGAGCAGGTCGAGGCCGAACGCCGGCGGGCCCGGCTGTTGGAGGCCCTGACCGACGAGGTCGCCCCCGCCCTGGACGCGCTGGCGGCCGACCCCGAGCACGCCGACGCCCTGGCGAAGCTGCGGGCCGTCGTCGCCGAGGTGATCGACTACGAGCACCTGATGACCGGTGAGGCGGAGCTGGACCTGGCCACGGCCGGGCTCGGCGACATCGTGGAGCGGGCGGTGGCCGCCGTGCGTCCCAGGGCCGCCGAGCGTGGCGTCGAGATCGGCATCAGCGTGGAGCCGGGTGAGGTGGTCGGCGACGCCCAGCGGCTCGGGCGGACCCTCGCGGAGTTGCTGCGCGCGGCCGTCCACGCCGTCACCCCGGGTGCGGTGCTGCTGGTCGAGGCGGGACCCGTCGAGGATGGGGTGCGCTTCGCGGTGGCCGGCGTCGCCGAGGTCTCGACCGAGCCGCGGGAGAACCCCCTGCTGCGGTGGCTGCGCCCGGGTAAGGTCCGCGACCGCGGCCCCGACCCCGATCTCGCGCTCGTCCAGATGGTCGCCGAGGGCCACGGCGGGCAGTTCCTGCTCGAGGTGGCCCCCGACGGCTCCCGCTCGTTCGCGATCGAGCTGCCGGCGGTCCCGCCCGCCACGACCCGCAGCGCCCGGCGGCACGCCCGCGGGGACACGATGCCGGTCGCCGAGGCCGAGATCACCTCCGAACAGCCGCTGCTGCCGTCCGTCTCCTCGGCGAATCCGGACCGCATCAAGGCCCCCGAGGGCAACGTCACGCAGATGTTCAACCGCCCCGCCGCCCCTGACGTGGAGGCCGACGAGACTGTCGAGCCCGCTGCGGAGGTGCAGAGGGAGCCCGCCCCGGATCCGGTCGTCGAGGAACCGGTCGTCGAGGAACCGGCGGACAAGCTCGCCGACGTCACGCCCGACGCGACGGCGAGGAAGCGCCCGGTGCAGGTCCTGGTGTGGCCCCGACCCGTCGACGACCTCGCGGCGGCCCTGGGGGCCCGCGGGGCGAGCTCGATCGCGCTGGATCAGCCCGAGCAGCCGGCCGTCGGGGTCCCGGACGGTGCCGGTGTGGTGCTCATCGACGCGGTCACCGGGCGCCTCGGGAAGCGCACCCTGCACGACCTGAGCGAGGCTGCGGGCAAGGCCGGAGTGCCGATGGTGCTGGTCGTCGGGCTCGGCGAAGTGGAGTCCGAGGACCTGGCCACCGACCCGGCGGTGCTGGTGCGTCCCGCGGCCCCGGCCGCCGGTGAGGTACTGGGCGTCTTGCTCATCGAGCCCGGGCGGGTCCTCGCCGCAGCCCTGCGGGCCTCGCTGCGACGAGCCGGGTACAAGGTCGTGCACGTCGTCGACGACGCCGAGGCCGCCGCCGCGTTGGGTGACAAGGTGCCCGACCTCGTCCTGCGCAACGTGGCGACCGGACGCGCGGACGACCCGGACCGAGCGGAGGTACCGCTCTGGAGCGGCCCCGACGCCAAGGTGCCGGTGCCGGTGATCGCCTACACCAGCGACGATCTGACGCCGGGTCACGAAGAGCGGTTGCCTGCCGGCACGACGTTGCTCTCGCTCACGCCGCGCACACAGAACCCCGCCGTCATCGCCGCGATGACGGACCTGATCCTGCGGACCGCCGAGGTGGAGTGAGCCGATCGGTCCCTGCGTGACCGATTCGGTTTGCCTGCACGTTGCCCGGCCTTGTGGAGTTATGTGGGCTGGGGCGGGTCTGCGGTCAAGGTGAGTGCAATTCGGGCCGTTCAGCCTTGACGCTGCCCGCTGGCTCTCCGACTCTGCCAATGACATGACGTCTGGCCGCGACCCCTCGCACCCCGCACCGGATCACCTCGCTGACCGGTCGCGGCACTCCGACGCAGCCACCTCCGGTCCCCGATCCGCAGGCGACGCCGCCGATCTCGCGCTGACCTTCCGCGCCAGCGGCCCGGCCTACGCCTCGCCGGTCGAGAACCGCGTCGCCGACGACTCCTACGAGTTCCACGCGCAGTCGTGGTTCACGGGCCCCGGGGTGGGTGGCCTCGTGGAGGCCGCGCGCAGCGGCTCCTGGGACCCACTGGTCGACCCGCTGCCCTCCGCCGAGGCCCCGGCCGTGGCGCCGGTGACCGACGGCCACTGCGTCGCACCGATCGAGGACCCCGAGGAGGCCCTGCCTCCGGTGGTCCGGGCGATCGGCGTGCGCCCCGCACCGCGCCGGCACCGCAAGGAGCTGACCGAGGGCTGGGCCCGCGCCGCGCTGACCGCGACGCAGCCGGTGGACCTGGACGGCTGGTTCCGCCCGGCCGACGCCTCCGGTGTGCTCACCCAGCCCGTCGATCTCGCCGAGTTGTTCGCGCAGGACGACGAGGCCTACGCCGACCACCCGTCCGGCCCGCTGCCACAGACCGGCATCTGGCCGCCCCAGGGCGAGATCCCCGATTCCCCTGCGAAGCTGGCAGGCATGGAGATCTCCGACGCCTACGACGTCACGCTGACCGGAGCGCTCGGCCTCGTCGAGCTCGGCTTCCGCGGCGGCTTCTGGTACTCGATCACCGAGAGCTCCGCCCGCCTGGTCACCGTCACCGAGGCGATGCGCGTCAACCCGGAGCTGTCCAGCCAGATCACGCAGCTCGTCTGCTGGTGGATGCGCCAGCACCCCATGTCCGACCGCGCCCTGGACCTGGCCACCGAACTCTCCATGGCCGTCTCGGAGCTCGCCCGCCCCTGAACGACGGCTACGACCACTGCGCACGTCGTGCGTAGTGGTCGTGAATCCGGGCGATATGTCCGGTTTGTGGAACCGTTGCGCACGTCGTGCGCAGTGGTCGTGAAACTGGGCGAAATGTCTGGTTTGTGTGACCACTACGGATGACACGCTTGACGAGCGCGGGGCCTGTCAGTCGTTGTGGCGCCACAAACCCGGACAGACCGGACACATCTACGACCATTGCGCACGTCGTGCGCAATGGTCGTAAGGCCGCCGCCTACTGCTTGTAGGTGCTGAGGAAGCGGCCGATGCGGGTGATGGCCTCGCGGAGGTCCTCGACGTGGGGCAGGGTGACGATGCGCAGGTGGTCGGGGCGGGGCCAGTTGAAGCCGCGGCCCTGGACCAGCAGGATCCGTTCGCTGCGCAGCAGGTCCAGGCACAGGCGCTCGTCGTCGACGATCGGGTGCACCTTCGGGTCCAGCTTCGGGAAGCAGTAGAGCGCGCCCTTCGGCTTCACGCAGGAGACGCCGGGGATCTCGTTGAGCATCTGGTAGGTGATGTCGCGCTGCTCGATCAGTCGGCCGCCGGGCAGCACCAGGTCGTCGATGCCGTGCGCGGAGGACAGCGCGGTCTGGATGGCCCACTGCGACGGCACATTCGCGCACAGGCGCATGTTGGCCAGGATCGTCATGCCCTCGAGGTAGGACTTCGCGTGCTGCCGAGGACCGGTGACGACGGCCCAGCCGGAGCGGAACCCGGCGACCCGGTAGCACTTGGACAGGCCACCGAAGGTGAGCGTCAGGACGTCCGGGGCGACGAGCGCCATCGGCACGTGGACGGCGTCGTCGTAGGTGATGCGGTCGTAGATCTCGTCGGAGAACAGCACGAGGTTGTGCCGACGGGCGACCGCCGCCAACTCCTCGAGCAGTTCGCGGCTGTAGACCGCCCCCGTCGGGTTGTTCGGATTGATGACGACCAGCGCTTTGGTGTTGGCGGTGATCTTGGATTCGATGTCGGCGATGTCCGGCATCCACTCGGCGCCCTCGTCGCACATGTAGTGCACGGGGCGGCCGCCCGCCAGGGTCGCGACGGCGGTCCACAGCGGGTAGTCCGGGGCCGGGATGAGGATCTCGTCGCCGGTGTTGAGCAGCGCCTGCAGCGCCATGGCGATGAGCTCGGAGACACCGTTGCCGAGGTAGATCGCGTCGACGTCCACGTCGTGGATGCCCTGCGCGATGTAGTACTGCGCCACCGCGGTCCGGGCCGAGAACAACCCCTTGGAGTCGCTGTAGCCGGCGGCGTTGGGCAGGTTGCGGACGATGGCCGCGACGATGTCGTCGGGGGCCTCGAAGCCGAAGGGCGCCGGGTTGCCGATGTTGAGCTTGAGGATGCGGTGACCGCCCTGCTCGAGGCGGTTCGCCTCCTCGAGCACGGGACCGCGCACGTCGTAGGCGACAGAGGCGAGCTTGCTGGACTGGGTGATCTCCACCAGCGGAGTGTAGGTCCCGGGGTCGGTGTGACAGGCGGGATTTGCCGGAGCGCGATCAGCTAGCCGACGCGAGCGGTCCTACGGCGACCTGCAGGTGGCGCACAGCTGAAATTGAGGTGCCTGGACTCCCGACGAAGCTGATCATGTGGAAGGGTCAGGATCGGCTCTTCGGCGACCGATACAGCTCTTGAAACGGAGGCCGGCGTGGCAGGGTTTCTCAGGATATTCTTGGGAAAACTATGACGTCGCCAGTCCTGTTCCACCGTTGAACCGAAGTAGAGCAAAGCGGCCGCAAGTTCGCGGCCCCCAACTCTGCTCTTGAAGACGTGGAGTGCACATGTCCGCTCGGGTGCTCGTCGCCTACGCGGCCAGTACGGGCTTCAACAGCCGGCAGGCCGCCCAGGTCGGGAGCCAGATCGCCGCCGTCGGCGATCTAGAGGTCGACGTGCGCCCTATCGGGTCCGTCCGGACCGTCGACGACTACGTAGCGGTGTACCTCGGTTGGTCAGGGCATTCCCGGGCAGGCCGCCGGGAAACCCTGCGCTTCCTGACCCGCAACGCCGCGGCCCTGCTGTCGCTGCGCGTCTGGGTGGTCCACCACCAGCCCACCCTCGACGATGTCTCGCCCCAGGGGCAGGGTCCCGTCCGGCTCAGCCGCCTGCTCCTGCGCCAGGGCGTCACCGCGGCCCCGTACGAGGCCCCGCGGCCCGTTCCCGCGTCGGTCCCGGTGCAGATCCCGGCCCCGGCCCCGTTCCCCACCACCGAGACCGAGCAGCCGGTCCTCGTCTGACACGATCGTCCGGTGCTCGCTGACGCACCGGGCGGCTCGGCCTCGCGCGCCCGCCTGCTGTGCGAGGCCGCCTTCTGGGGACCGCTCATCCTCGCGACGATTCTCATCGCCCTTTGGCCACCGCACACCGTCGACGGCCCGGCGCACGTCCTCGGCGCGCACATCCTCGGCGCCGACGGGCCGGAGCTCACCGAGGTCTACAGCGCGTACTACGACCAGGACCTGACCCCGAGCCCCAACCTCGGCGGCAATCTCCTGCTGATGGTGCTCGAGGGAGCGGCCGGCGACCGCGGCGGCGAGACCCTGATGCTCATCCTCTGCGCCGTCGCGTTGCCGATCGCGCTGCGGTTCGCGGTGCACGCGATCCGGCCGCAGCAGAGCTGGGCCGCGGTCGCCGCCCTGCCGTTCGGGTTCGGCTACCTGTTCTTCTACGGGTTCTACGGGTTCTGCCTCGGGCTTGCGTTGTTCCTGCTGAGCGTGGGGCTCGCGCTGCGCCCGGCGAGCAGGCGGCCCCTCCTGCTCATGCTCGCGCTGACCGCGACGTGGTTCACGCACCTCGTCCCGTTCGCCCTCGCGGTCGGCGTCGTCGGGCTGATTGCGCTCGCCGCCGATCGCAGGCCCGTGGCCCTGGCGCGCGCGGCGCTGCCGATGCTCCCCGGACTGGCCCTGACCGTGTACTACTCGGCCCGCACCTCCCAGGGCGACAATCCGGAGTGGCTCAACCCCGTCGGCCTGGTCGTCGGCCTCGTCGGTCTGCACAGCCCGTTGGTCGCGCTGAGCAAGGCGGAGAACATCGTCGCGGCGGTCCTCGCGGTGCTGCTCGTCGTCGTCGCGGTTCGGATGCGTCCGGTCGAACTGCCGGGTGAGCACGGTGCGGCGGTGCGGGGCATCGGGTGGGCGACGGCTGCCGCGACGCTGCTCTACCTGGTGGCCCCGAACAACCTCGGTATCGACTTCGGCCTGATCAACGAGCGGCTCAGCCTGTTCCCGCCCCTGCTCCTGCTGCTGTGGTTGCTGATCCGCCCGATGCCGGCCCGGGTCACCGCGATCCTCGCGGCGGGATCGGTGGCCGCGGCGGGGGCGCTGTTGGCCGTGCGCGCCCCGGAGCTACGCCGCATCGACCGCCTGGCCGACGAGTACGCCACCGCGCAGCAGTGGGTGACACCCGGCTCGACGCTCGTCGCCCTGCGCTTCGTCGACCTCACCCCCGACGCGGGACGCAACAGCAACGCCGACCCGATCCGGCACCTGTCCAGCCTGCTCGCCGCCCGGACCGGCTCGCTCGACGTCGGCCACTACGAGGCCGTGTTCGACTACTTCCCCGCCCGCTTCGACCCCGACAAGGATCCGCGGCGGGCCATCGACCCGGACCTGGGCGGTCTCCCGCAGGTCCCGCCGCGGGTGGACCTCGACGGGGCGACGGGGGTGTTCGCCCGTCCGATCGATGTCGTCCTGCTGGTCGGCGCGTGGGCGGCCCGCACCCCGGCAACGCAGCAGGCGCTCGCGGAGACCCGCGAGCGCCTGCAGAAGAATTACGAACGGGTCGGTGTCACCACCCCGACCGGTCTGGTCGAGGTCTGGCGTTCCCGAGCCTCGGGATAGCGGCTTGACGGGCCGTTCGGGCACGTGCTTCGACCGAACGGCCGAGCCGCTCCGGCCGCCCCGCCACGTTGAATGGATGACGTGGGAAGCAACCGGATCGAGAGGCGGAGGGTGTCAGCTCTTGGGCACCATGCGTCGTTCGATCCAGCTGCGGATCGTCGGCCATGCCTGGTCCCAGGCCTTCATGCCGTGGAGGCTGCCGGACAGCGCCTTCAGTTCGGACCGGACACCGTCGTGGTGCGCGGCCGCCTGGAATCGGTAGGAACTCCGCGGGTCGACCCAGTCGCCCTTGGAGAAGACGACCAGCGAGCGCGGGTCCCGTGAGTCGTGCCGGTAGGCCGCGCTGTTGTCGTGGAGCAGGTTCTTGCAGTTGGCCGGCAAGCAGCGCAGGAGCTCTCCGGTGACTCGCTTGCCCAGCGTGACCGCGGACGAGTTGGAGGTGTCGGAGGCGACGAGAGCGAGGTCCAACGGCCCGGACAGTAGCGCCATGCCGCGCGCCAGCTTCGAGCCGTTGCCCTGAGTCAGCGCCGAGGCGGTGATCTCGGCCCCCGCCGAGCTGCCGACCACGATGATGCGATTCGTCTCGACGTGCAGCTTCCCTGCGTTCGAGCGAATCCACCGGAGCGCGTCCTGCAGGTCCTCGCGCTGCGCGGGCCAGGCGGCCTGGGTCGCGTACCGGTAGTTCACCGAGATCGCGACGTAGCCCTCCTTGATCAGGTCCTTGGCGGCGTCGTGCATCTGCGACTTGTCGCCCTTCACCCACGAACCACCGTGCACCAGCACGACGGTGGGCTTGCGGACCGACGAGGAGGCCGCTGCGACCTTTGACGAGGCGAGGACGTCCAGGGCATTGCGACTGTGCGAGCCGTACTTGTAGGTCTTCACCGAGACCGAACTGGCCGCGGGGACCGCGTCGATGGTTTGGGCGGGTGCCGACAGGGCAGGTACGGACATACCTGCCCCCGGAGCGGCAGCGCTGACGCTGGTCGAGGTGATGGCCAGCGCGCTCAGCGTGCCCGCGCTCAGGGTCGTGGCGGTGATGAGGGCTGCGGTACTTCTACGCACGTGCGCTCCCCTGCAATATGCGCACCCCCGTGCGCGCTCCTCCTCACCATAAGCTCGTGCACTCCTCAGACCGGGGGAGGCCGGCCGGGATTTCTCCCGCCCTTATTCAGCCGTTGACCTAATCGCTTTCATGAAAGCGTATTGGCTTCCATGAAAGCCTCCGGGTGGCGCTGAGCTGCGAAAATGCCGAGATCTGAGCTGTGATCAGATCCCTGCTCTGAAGGCAAAAGTCTGAATTCGGCGCACTGTCACATTCGATATCGGAGAACTCGCCAAGGCGGATATCAGCGCTGCGCGGCCATGCGCTTGTCGATCCACGAACGAATCGTGGGCCACGCGCGGTCCCAGTTGTCCATGCCGTGCTTCTCGCCGGGCAGGACCAGCAGGTCCGAGGCGACGCCGGCGTTCTGTGCGGCCCGGTCGAAGCGGTAGGAGCTTTCCGGGTCGACCCACTCGCGGCCCGAGGTCACCACGAGGGCCGCGGGGTCGCGCGCGTCGAACTGGTAGGCGGCCGACGCCCCGCGGAACGCCTCCGTGCAGAACGACGGCAGGCAGCGCAGCAGCTGATCGGTGACGATCTTGGCCAGGCCGGCGCCGCGATGCGTGGAGTTGGCGGCGACCAGCGCGAGGTCCAGCGGCCCGGACAACATGGCCATGCCGCGCGCGAGCTGGGACCCGTCGCCCTCGGTGAGCGCCGAGGCGGTGATCTCGGCACCGGCCGAGCTTCCCAGTACCACGATGCGATCCGTGTCGACGTGCAGCTGCCCCGCGTGGGTGCGCACCCAGCGCAGCGCGTCCTGCAGGTCGTCACGCTGGGCGGGCCAGGCGGCCTGGGTCGCGTACCGGTAGTTCACGGGGATCGCGACGTAGCCCTCGTTGACGAGCGCCTTCGCGGCGCCGTACATGTCGACCTTGTCGCCCTTCACCCACGAGCCGCCGTGCACGAGGACGACGGTCGGGCGGCGTACCGACTCCGACGCGATCGCCACGCTCGCGGGCGCGAAGACGTCGAGGCGGTTGCGCTCGTGTGCGCCGTAGGCGAAGGCCTCCTGCGAGACCGAACGGGCAATTGCCTCGGACTCGACGGTTTGGACCGTTGCGGAGAGGGCAGGAGGCTGCAGACCCGCCTCGGGCGTGGCGGCGGTGACGCTGGTCGACGAGACGATCAGCGCTGTGAGCGTGCCCGCAGTCAGCCCCGTCGCCGCGATCAGAGCGGTGGTCAATCGGCGCACGTCGTGTCCCCGGCAGTCGGCGCACCCCCGTGCGCGTTCTTCGCGAGCATAAGCGTGCGTTCGCGCAAGCGGAAGCTTGATCGTGAGGGAGATCAGCTGGCAGTTCTTCCCGCTTGCTTTCATGAAAGTGGTGGGTGAAGGTCCCCCCGAACGGGGTGCAATCCGGCCCGATCCACTGCGCCGAATAGCCCATCGGAAACGGGAGCGTGAGGCCGCACCCGGGACCGCGTCTTCGGGACGCTGGGGTCTTCGGACCTTCCTGAGACGCAGAGCGCGTCATCCAACAGGAGCCGATCCGTGTGGTCGGCCCTGCCGGGTGACGCGTTCTTTGTTTTCCGCCCCGACCGTGCCGCCCCCGACCGGGCCGATCAGCCGAAGCCGATCAGCCGATCGGACCGCCGAAGATGCCCCCACCGCCGGTCGGCTCGGGCTCGGGCTCGGGCTCCGGCTGCGGGAAGAGGCCACCGGGGCTCTCCTCCGGCTCGTCACCGGGGGTGCGGAACTCCACGGCCTGCCACGAGTTGTAGCCGAGGTGCTCCATGCCCAGCAGCACGTAGCGCTCCTGGCTCGGGCGATCCGTCGGCGTCGGGCTCGGGGTGGCCCCGGTCTTCGGATCGGGCGACGGCGCGATCCCCGCACCGCGGTCGGCCAAGCGGATCAGGCAGAACCGTTCACCGTGGCGCAGGCCGTCGTTCGGCGGCCAGGACTGCCCGAACTCGGTGCGGGCCACCTCGGGCCAGGTCGAGTCGGTGGGGGACGAGCCGTAGCAGGTGAAGGACAGGAAGGCGCCCTGCTCGCGGTGCACCGAGATCATCGCGTCGATGATCTCCTCCGGCGCCAACGCGAGCGTCGCCTTGTCCACCTTGCCGGAGCGGACCGCCTCGAACAGCTTGCTGGCCGGCGCGACCTCCGTGTACGAGACGAGCTTGCCCGGCACGAGCGCGCGCTTGTTCGTGTCGTAGCGGAAGATCGCGGTGGCATCGACCGTCGGGCAGCACGAGCTGTCGCCCTCGCGGGACGTGCGCCAGTCGACCCGGGCCTTGCCGCCGGCGATCTTCACCCGGTAGACGACGTTGTCCCGGCGGTTCGTCACCCGGTCCAGCCCGATCCCGCCGAGCAGGACGGCCTGGCTGTCGTAGACCAGGACGCTGTCGGGGCCCTGCCCGCTCGTGTCCGAGCACTTCATCACCACGACGGTGTCCGCGACGCCGTCGGAGGTCAGGTCGCCGAACACTGCGTAGTCCTTGGCGCGCTCCGGGTCGAGCACGGCGGCCAGGGCGACCTCGCCCGCCTCCGGCGCGATGCCCGGCAGGCGCCCGCCCACGAGGTTGCCCGCGGGGTGCCCGCACATGCTCGGGACCGGCAGGGTCTCCAGTTCCTCGAGCTCCAACGGACGACGTTCGCGGATCTCCTTGGTGACGATCTGCGCGGTCTTCGTGGCGAAGTCGATCACCCGAGGCAGGTTCGGCGCGAAGCACGGGCGGA
The DNA here is from genome assembly GCA_963703165.1 of uncultured Actinomycetota bacterium. Classification (GTDB taxonomy): domain Bacteria; phylum Actinomycetota; class Actinomycetes; order Sporichthyales; family Sporichthyaceae; genus JBQTKD01. The sequence goes on along the minus strand of OY969798.1, from coordinate 2,063,503 downwards.
CGGTCGCGCCCCAGTCCGGACCGAGTTGCGGCGTCCCGGCGTCGATCAGGCGGAGCCCGATGCTCTGCTTGCTGTTCCCGAACGCGTCGAGCGCGAACGAGCAGCCCGAGCGCAGTTGGTTGCGCACGCTCGAGGTCACCGACGTCGTCGAGGAGGCCAGGTCGCCGAGGGACACCGCGTCGTTGCGGAACGGGCGCAGCCCGAACCATCCGAGCTGTTGGCTCGTGATGGATACGTCGCCGGCGAAGGCGTCGAGGTCGACGGAGGCCGGATACGGCTGCAGGGCTGACATCTGGGGCGAGCCGGTGCGGTAGGCCGCACCGCTGCCTGTCTCGTTCATCGCGTTGGCCTGTGCAGGCAGGAAGCCGCAGGGCGCGTACGGGTCGAAGCCGGCGGGGGCCATCGCGTTGCAGGCGCCGAGCAGCAGCCGCAGCAGCGAGCGGGGTTCCGAGGCGTTACGCCCGATGCCGACGTTGGTGAGGTCGGCGATCTGCGAGCCCGACTGCGGGGAGCCGTAACCGATGACCGTGGTGACCTTCGAGCCGCGGTCGCGGCCGGCGACCTGCCCGGCCACGGCGTACCGGGCAGCGAGCCCGCCGACGCCGTGCGTGACGAGGATGGCCTTCTGGCCGACGGCGGCGGTGAGGCAGTCGATCGCGTCGCCCAACGCCGGGCCGATGCCCGGATCGTCGACCCAACGACCCGCGCTGGCCCGGTAGTCGAAGGTGTAGACCGCCGCACCGGGGACCTGCTGCAGCTGGCCGATCACCGAGGCCGTGGCGAACTTCGGCGGCGGGCCGGCGGCGTTCATGTCGGTGTAGACCGAGAACGCCCCGGTCCGCTTCTCGTCGTGCTTGGCCACGCCGGTCCAGTCCGGGACCATGATGATCGGGACGTACACCCCGCGCTCGTCCGGCTTCGGGACGATCTTCTTGCCCTCGGGGGTCAGGTCGTTCTTCAGCAGCGGGGCCAACTGGACCTGGCCGCAGTTCGAGGCCCGCGGGGGTCCCGCGGCGGGGGCGGCCAAGGCCGAGCCGGGCAGGCCGACGGCTGCCAGCGGCAGCGCCACCGCGGCGGCGGCCAGGCCGGCGACGACACGGCGGATCGAGTTCGCAGTCATCGGGTACCCGCCGTGGGAGCAGTGGCCGGGGCGCCGGGCAGCGGCGGTGCCGCGGGCGGCGGGTTCTTCGGCGGCGGCGGTGTCGGGAGTTTCGGTGCCGGCGCGGCGCCCTTCACCGCGGGCTGCTGCCCGGCGGGGGGCTTGGCCATCGGGACGGTCCCGACGACCTTCCAGCCGGTCGATTCCTTGATCATCAACGCGGTGTAAACGGTGGTCTCGTTGCCGTTGCGCACGGTGACGGTGATCGTGCCGCCGCCGAGGCCGTCGGCGTGCCAGCTCGCCGGGTCGGCGGTGACCGTCGCCGACTTGGCCAGCGCCTGCCGGGCCTTACCGGCGATCGAGGAGTTGATGTCCGAGGCGACGAGATCCTGGGGGCGGCTCGCCAACTTGCTCAGCGCATCGGCCACGTTCTGGGCGTCGTCCTTGGTAGGTGCGGCGACCGGCGGGGCGGCCTCCGGGGCGTCGTCCCCGCCCACCAGCAGTGCGGCGGCCACGCCTGCGCCGGCGAGCACCGCCACCACCGCGCCGGCCACGATCAGCCGCCTGCGCCGTACCCGCCGCGACCGGGTGCCGGCCTTGGGCGGCATCGGTCGAGTCTGCGAGGGGGCGGCCATGGTGGACATTCTTCCTTGTCCCGGGGTCGCATGTCCGGGGCGTCACCGGATTGGAGGTGTCCCGCCCGTCCGGCGTAGGTGCTGGTCACGAACGGATCGCAGCGGATCGGCGCCCGGATTCGAAGCCTGCGCCCAGGTTCGTGGAACGCATCACACAGTCCTGGGCCGGACCCTTCCTTACGTCGGGCCGTCGTAGGGGCGGCCCTCAGGGAGGGAAAGCCATGAACACCGAATCGCCTGTTTCCGGTTGGCGTCGCACGGCCGGCCCCGCGTTGGCGCTGGTCGCCGCAGGTGTCGTCGCTGGGGCGATCATGAGCAACGCGGTGAGCGCGTCGGCCGCCGAGGACGGTGCTGCCACCCCGTCGCCGAGCTCGAGCTCCACCACGGACCCGGGAACGGCCGTCGAGGGCGGGTCCGGGGCCGTCGGAAAGAACGGTGAGCTGTGTGAGAAGGGCGTCGGTCAGCGCGGCGGACACCGTTTCGGTGGCGGGCAGGTGCCCGGCGACGCCGCGAGCGGTACGACCCAGGGGGGCGCCGCCGGTGGACCGATGCGCCAGTTCCGCGGCGGACCGGGCGGTTTCGGTCAGGGACAGGTGCCGGGTCAGTCCGGTGGCTCGACGGTCACCCCGCCGTCGACCCAGGCGCCGGCTGACGCCGCGTCCGGATCGCCGGCCTCGTATCTGACCTTCTGATCTGCTGACCGCACGGGGGCACCGACCGCACCGGGGACCGACCGCGCGCCCGCCCGCCGTCGTCGGTCCCCGGTGCTCGTTCTCCCCGGCTGTCGGCGCTCCGACGATCCCCACCGTCGTCGGTGCGCCGGTCGGTCAGGATTGTTGCGGGCCCTCGAGGTTCGCGATGGCCAGCCGGCGACGTCGGCACGCCCGGCGGCGCAGCACCGGGGAGTGGGCCAGGGTGTGGTGCAGGTCGTGCAGGTCGTAGCAGCTGGTCGGCCAGGACAGCCGGGTGAACTCCTGATCGGAGTCCGGCAGGCCGAGGGTGGCGCCGTCGCGGTCCACCTCGGCGAACCACGCGGGGCCGCCGTGCAACTGCTCGGCGAGCTCGGGGTGATCGCGGTTGAGCTGCGCGCAGACCTGGGGGGACCAACGCAGGACCTCGTCGACGGAGGCGATGCGCAGCTCGTTCGGGTCCAGCGGTGAGGTCACCGCGGGCAGGGTCCAGTCCGCGGCGCGCAGGTCGAGTACGGCCAGCAGCCAGCCCTCGTCGGCGGTGGCGTCGAGCAGTTCCTCACGGGCCGCGACGTCGAACAGGCGGAGCGCGGCGGTGCGCCGGCACGCAGCCGGGACCGGGCGCAGCGTGCCGTAGAGATTGAGCCAGCCGTGCTCGCGGGTCGTGCCGTCCGAGCCGGCGCTGTTGGCCGCGGCAGCCGCTGTGCCCAGCGGGGTGCCGGAACGGATCGAGTCGGCGACCGGACAGGGTGGCAGCAGGGACAGCACCAGGCGCCCCCACAGGCAGGACACCACCGTCGGGGACTGGTTCTCCGTGTCGACGGTGCCGATCGACAACGCCCCGGGCGTGTGGATCAGGGTCACGGCTCGCACGGCCGGTTCACGACATCCGAGTGCCTGCATCAAAGCGTCCGTCCCGCGAGGTTCGTCTGGATCGCCGCGGGCGGTCAGTCCCCGCGGCGCTCAACCAAAGTTAGGCTAACCTAAGTTATCGATGCAAGGCGCAGGCTGGAAACGTGGGCGGCAACACAAGCGGGCGCTATCGGCGCGCGGGACTCAAGGCATGAGCCCAGGACTCCGAAGAGAGGGCAAAGAACTCCTGACCCCCTCTGGAGGAACAGAACCGTGGCCCGCATCCTCGCCGTCGACGACGACCCCGACATCCTCGATCTGGTCCGCATCCGGCTCACCCGCGCCGGACACCAGTTGCTCACCGCCACCAGCGGCCCCGGTGCCCTGGCGGCGTTGGAGAACCGCCCCGCGCCCGACCTGGCGGTTCTCGACCTCGGAATGCCCGAGATGGACGGCTTCGAGCTCGCGATGAAGCTGCGCGAACTGCCCGGCGCCGGTTACCTGCCGCTGATCTTCCTGACTGCCCGCGCGCAGGAGGAGGACGTCGCGCGTGGGCTTTCGATGGGTGCGCGCTATCTGACCAAGCCGTTCATGGGCGGCGCGCTGCTGCACTTCGTCGAGATGTCGCTGCAGGATCGGGCCGTCACCGCGGACTGGTGAGCAGGCGATGTCCGACACGACAGTCGCCACCGACGCCCATGAGCGGGCGATCGCGCGGATGCTCGAACTGGACCGGATGAAGTCCGAGTTCGTCTCGACCATCTCGCACGAACTACGTACGCCGCTGACCAGCATGAGCGGCTACCTGGAGTTGCTCGCCGACGGTTCCGCCGGCGAGCTGAATGCTGATCAACTGCACCTGGTGGCCGTCGCGCGGCGCAACTGCAACCGGTTGCATCTGCTGGCCGAGGACCTGCTCCTGCTCTCCCGTGGAGAGTTCCGCGGGCCTGATCAGGTGCGGGTCAAGGTCTCGATCGCCGACCTGATCCACGACGCGGGCGAGGCCGCAATGCCTTTGCTGCGCGACAAATCGCTGTCCTGGTCGGTGGCGATCGAGGGTGCTCCAGGCATCGTCGCCGCCGATCCGGACTCGCTCGGCCGGGCGCTGCTCAACCTGATCAGCAACGCGGTGAAGTTCACCCCGCACGGCGGCAGCGTCACCGTGTCCAGTTGGTGCGAGGACGACTCCGTCGTGCTCGCCGTCACCGACACCGGTATCGGCATCAGCGAGGAGGACCAGGCCCGGGTCTTCGATCGCTTCTACCGGACCGAGGACGCCCGCCGGGAGGCCATTCAGGGCACCGGCCTGGGCCTGGCCATCGTCAACGCGATCGTCGAGGAGCACGGCGGCACCATCGGCGTGCGCTCGGTGAAGGGCGAGGGGTCCGTCTTCGAGATGTGGTTGCCACCTGCCGAATGAACGTTCCGCCTGCCTGTTGCGTCGTGGTAGGCAGAGGAGCCACTGATCCGTGGCTCGGGGGAACGGGAGTGTGCGGTCGCATGATCATGAGGTGGCGAGGTGCTGCTGGTGTCGCTGTGCTGGCGTTCGTGCTGGCCGGCTGCGGCGGGTCGGACAAGGACGTCGCGGAGTCCGGGACCCCGACGGGCGGTGACAGCTCGGTCAGCGCCGGCGGCGACATTGCTCCGACGCCGGGGGCGTCGACCAACCCGACGCGCGTGGCGCCGTCGTCGAGCGACGACCCCGGTGTGGTCGACCTGGACGCCGGGGTGAGCAACCCGAACTCGGAGGCGCCTGCCGGTAAGGCGAAGCCCGGTACCGCGGCGACCGCCGAGGTGGTCGAGCCGCGCGACGGCATGGACAACACGCACACGGTGACGTGGGACAAAGCCGTGAAGCGTTCGGACAGCGTTGTCCGCGTGTACTTCTACGGCGGCGTCGAGCCGTGCTCGGTGCTGGATTCGGTGAAGGTCGACGAGACCGGCAAGACCATCACGATCACGTTGCGCGCGGGCGCCGACCCGAAGCACCCGGACGCCATGTGCATCCAGATCGCGAAGTACAAGGCCGTCGACGTGAAGCTCTCCGAGCCGATCGGTGACCGCGAGATCGTCGACGGTTCCGCGGAGGAGTGAGGGAACTGACGCCTGACCGCTGATCATGAACTGACGTAACGTCAGCTCAGGGTGCGCACTGCCGCGGTGAGGCCCGTCAGTCCGGGTAGGACGATCTCAGCAACGTCGCCCGGGTCGGGTTCACCCTGCCGGTTGATCCACACCCGCGGGAGTCCGAGGCGGCCCGCGACGGTGTGGTCGTGGAACACACTCTGCGCCACGTGCACCCAGGCGTCGGGATCGATCTCGCTGCGGAAGCGGTGGAAGTGCGCCGGGTGCGGCTTGTACGCGCCGACCTGCTGCGCAGTGATGATGACGTCGATCCGCACTGGCAGGCGCTCGCAGGTGCCCGCGATCAGGTCGTCGTCGACGTTGGACAGGATCGCGAGTTGCCAGCCCGCCGCGCGTAGTTCGGTGAGCGCGGGGCCGACGTCGTCGAAGACCGGCCAGTCCGGCAACGTTCTCGCGAACACTACGGCGCCGGGCTCCGCGAGCACGACGTCCTGTGCCTCGGCGGTGCGGCGCAATGCCTCGGTGAGCACGTCGCGGTAGCGCATCGTGGGGTGCTCGGCCTGCACCTGCGGCTCGTGGTGGTGATACGCGCCCAGCAGTGCGTCCACGTCGTGCGGAGCGACCTGGGCCAGCGCCGCGCGCATGCCACCCAACCAGTCGACCAACGTGCCGTAGCAGTCGAAGGTCACCCACCTGCCCGCCATGGTGGTCAGCTCTTGGGCTTGGTCGTGCTGATCGTCACCTTCGTGATGGTGGTCTTGGTCTTGGGTGCGTCGCGCATGCCGGTGCTCGTGTTCGGGACCCGGCCGCCCTTGGCGATCTCGGTGAGCACCTCGACGCCGGAGAGGATCTTTCCGAACGGGGTGTAGTCCGGGTCGAAGTCGGAGTCCTTGAACATCATGAAGAACTGGCTGCCGTTGGTGTTCGCGCCGCCGTTGGCCATGGCCACGACACCCTTGGCGTACTTGGCGCCCTCGAGGTTCTCGTCGGCGAACCGGTAGCCCGGCCCGCCCGTGCCGGACCCGCTCGGGTCACCGCACTGCAGCACCGCGGTGGTCAGCCCGTTGAAGCTCTCGTCGAGCATCCGGTGGCACGGGCTGCCGTCGTAGTACTTCTGCTTGATCAGGCTCACGAACGAGTTCACCGTGCACGGCGCGGCCGCGGCGTCCAGCTCCATCACGATCGTGCCGTGGTTGGTGACGAGTGTCGCGTAGCTCGGCTTGGTGCTCGTCGGCTTCGTCGGCGGAAGGTCGACCTTTTTGGTCTCGGCGCCGCCCGTGTCCGGGAGGTAGCTGCACTCACCCGGCTTGGCGGCCGGTGTGGTGGGCTGCTGGGTGGCCGGGGTGTCCTGCGGCGCGGCGGTGTCCGGCTCGTCGTCGCCCCCGCAGGCCGTGGCCAGCAGCATCGTCGCCAGAACCATGCCTGCCGTTGCCGTGCGTCGAGCCGTTCTCACCATCGAATTCCTCCTGGGACACCGCGCATCTGACGGGACGCTACTGGAGCGCGGTGGCGTTGCGGTGGACCACGACCTCGTTGGTGAACACGTCGACGACAGCGACGTCGATCGAGTTGTCCGCGTCCATCCGTCCGATCATCAGGGCCTGCCCTGCGACGGCATTGTCCGCGCTGCCGTGCCGTGCCGTCGCGTACTGCTCAGGTGCGGCGAACTGACCGCCACCGAGACCCTGCAGGAGCGCCAGTCCGTCTTCGCCGTCGAGAGCGAGCAGGTCGACGATGCCGTCACCGTCGACGTCAGCGACGGCCGCGGCGGCGGCGCCCCGCAGGTCCTCACCGACCCGACGTGGCGCGGCGAACCCGCCCATGCCGTCGCCGCCCAGCACCGTCAGCCCGGGGGTCAGCGCGTGGGCGATGACGAGGTCCGGACGACGATCGGCATCGACGTCGCCGATGACCACCTGTGCGCGCCCCATCAGGCCCGCGTCCTTGGAACAGACGTCGCCGCTGCACTTGATCCGCGGCGGAGGCGGGGGCTCCTCGGTCCCGGTCATGACGGGGATCGGCTTGGCGAACGCGCCCGTTCCGTCGTTGAACGCAACGACCAGACGGCCGGTCGGGGAGGCCACGGCGGCGACGTCGGGGAAGCGGTCCCCGTTCAGGTCACCGACGGCCAGGCCGTCGTAGCGCAGTCGGGGCAGGCTCGTCCGCTGCGCCGTCGCGAACCGGCCCGCGTCGTTGTGCAGAACGAGGAGATTTCGCTCGACATCCAGCGCGACGATGTCCGGCAGGCCATCGGCATCGACGTCAGCCAGACTCAGGTATTCCGGGTTGTTCGCGCCGTCGCCCAGGGTCCGGGAGTCGATGCTCGTCGCGGCCCCGAAGCTGCCCCGCCCGTCACCGTGCAGCACGGCGATGCCGGCCGACATGTGCCCGACGACCAGATCGAGATCGCCGTCGTTGTCGAGGTCCGCGGCGGCGACCGAGCGCGGCTCGGTCCCTGTCTTGTACTTCGTTGCCGTGGCGTGGCCGTCGGCGGGATTGCTGAGCAGGACAGAGATGCCGCTTCCGTCGACGAGGACGAGCATGAGGTCGTTGATGCCGTCGGCGTTGAGGTCGGCAGTCGTGCCCGCGATCGGCGCCGAGCCACCGGCGCGATACCGGACAGCGTCGACGAATCGGTCGGTCTGCGGGATCGCCGGCGCCGTCGTGACAGCGGTGTCGGCGGCCTCGGCCACCCCGCCACCGGGCGTGCCGGAACAGCTCGCGAGCAGCGAGCCGATCGCAACAGCGGCCAACGCGGCTCGAACGGTTCTCACATTTCTGAGAATAGGGATCGCGCGACCGCTCCCGATGCCTCTGAGCTGCGCCTTGATGCGACTGAGACCTCGACGGCGGGCTACACCGCCGCCTGATCGCGGCCGGGCCGTGCGTAAACGATCCACGTTGCTACTGGAGTGACGACGGCTGAGCGTGGGGTCGAGTCCCACGCGTTTCAACGTGGATCATTTGCGCTCGGGGCTGGGTTATTTGTCCGGATTCGGATGCGGAATCAGGATCCCGGCCGCACCCTTTGCGCTCCTGGCGCACGCGGCGTCGCCGGCGAACGCCGTGACGACGGCCGACAAAGTTTCCGCGGAAACGCTGCGGCGCCTCAGTGCATCGTGAGGACGACCTTGCCGGCGAGTTCGCGGCGGTCCATCGCGCCGAGGGCTTGCGCGGCCTGCTCCAGCGGGTAGGTCGTCAGTGGCAGGTCGCGGATGGCGCCGGACGCGAACAGCGGTTCCAGCTCGACCCACTGCTCCTGCAGGTAACCGGGGTGCGTCGTCCACCACGGACCCCAGCCCGCACCGACGACGTCGACGTTGTTCAACAGCAGACGGTTGACCTTCACGGTCGGGATCTCGCCCGCCGTGAACCCGACGACGACGACGCGGCCACCGGCTCGCAGGGACCGCAGGCTGTCGGTGAAGCGGTCCCCTCCGACGGGGTCCAGGACGATGTCCACACCGCCGTCGGTGAGGCCCTTGACCTGCTCGAGCCACCCGTCGACGAGCACGACGTCGGAAGCACCGGCCTGACGGGCGATCTCGGCCTTGGCCTCGCTGGAGACGACGGCGATCACACGGCTCGCGCCGAGCGCCGTCGCGAGCCGGAGCGTCGACACGCCGATGCCGCCGGCTGCGCCGTGGACCAGGACGCTCTCGCCCGGAGCCAGCCGGGCCCGCTTGCGCAAGGAGAAATGGACGGTCAGGTCGTTGAAGAGCAGGCCTGCGCCCTGCACCGTCGAGACGGCGTCGGGGAGCCGGAACGCGTGCTCGAGCTCGACGCACACGACCTCGGCCATCGCCTTGTTGAACGCCAGCCCGGCGATCCGGTCGCCCGCGGCGAACCCGCTGCCCTCCGGGGCGGTGCGGACCCTGCCCGCCACCTCGGTGCCGAGGGTGAACGGCAGGTCCGGCTTGAGTTGGTAGAGCCCGCGGGTCTGCAACAGGTCGGGGAACGCGATACCCGCCGCATCGACGTCGACGGTCAGGTCGTTCGGCCCCGCGACCGGCTCGGGGATCTCGACGACCTCGACCGACTCGGGCCCTTCCAGCTTGGTTACCTGCACAGCTCGCATGGGTCGACCGTACTCAGCTCGCGCCGACGGCTCCGCGTTGAGCCATGGCACGTGCGTAAACGATCCACGTTGCTACTGGAGTGACGACAGCTGGGCGTAGGCCGAGTCCCACCCGTTTCAACGTGGATCGTTTGCGCTTCGCAGCTCGCCCCGCTCGTCGGCTCGGCCGGAAACGAAACGCCCCGTCCGAGGATCTCGGCGGGGCGTTGTACTGCTGGTGGCCAGGGGCGGGGTCGAACCGCCGACCTACCGCTTTTCAGGCGGTCGCTCGTACCAACTGAGCTACCTGGCCGGGTGGGACTGCGCGAGTTTAGCCGACGCCCCGGAGTGCTTCCGACGCAGTTATCGGCCGAGGCGCGGCTGAAGCCGGCCGGTAGCGTGCGCCGGGTGACCAGCGGACGGGGGATGGACCGCCGGCTGGTGGTGCTCTTCGCGGTGGCCTGCGGAGCGAGTGTCGCGAATCTGTATTACGCCCAACCGTTGCTGGACCGGATCGCGGACGAGTTCGACGTCTCCCCGGGCGTCGCCGGGTTGCTGGTCACCGCGTCGCAGATCGGCTACGGGCTCGGGCTGGTGACGGTCGTCCCGCTCGGTGACCGGATCGCGCGGCATCGGCTGGTGGGGCCGCTCATGGCCGCTTGCACGCTGGCCCTGCTGGGAGCCGCCGCCGCGCCGGGCCTGCCCGTGCTGCTGCTGGCGCTCATCGGCGTCGGTCTGACCGCGGTGGTCGCACAGGTCCTCGTTCCGCTGGCGGGCGGTCTGGCGGCGGAGCACGAACGCGGTCAGGTCGTCGGCACGATCATGAGCGGGCTGCTCATCGGGATCCTCGTCGCACGGACATTCAGCGGGCTGCTGGCGGCGGCCGCGGGGTGGCGGGCGGTCTACATCACCGCCGCAGTGCTCTCCGCGACGCTGGGGATCGTGCTGCACCGTGCGGTGCCGCGGCTGCCCCCGTCGGACCCTGCGCTGTCCTACCGCGCGCTGATGCGCTCGCTGTGGCCCCTCGTGCGCGACGAACATGTGCTGCGTCGTCGCATGATCTACGGGTCGATCGGGATGGCCGGGTTCACCATCGTGTGGACGTCGCTGGCGTTCCTGATGGCAGAGGACTACGGCAAGGGTGAGGCGGAGACCGGACTGCTCGGCCTGGCCGGTCTCTTCGGCGCCGCGGCCGCCCAGGGTGCGGGCCGCTTCGCCGACCGGGGCTGGGCGCACCGGGCCACCGGCGGCTTCGCGCTGGCCGTCGCCGGGGGCTGGGGGTTGCTGTGGTGGGGCGGGGAGTCGATCGCGGCCCTGATCGCCGGGCTGGTGCTGCTCGACCTGGGCATGCAGGGCCAACACATCACCAACCAGTCGATCCTCTACGCGCTGCGCCCGGAGGCTAGGAGCCGGCTGACCACCCTGTACATGGGGACCCTCTTCGCCGTCGGCGCGCTGGCCTCGGCGACCTCAGGCATCGCGTGGAGCCACGGTGGCTGGGACGCGGTCTGCCTGCTCGGTGGGGCGCTGGCCCTGCTGGGTTTGGTCGTCTGGATCGACGAGCACTTCCGGGCGCACCCAGGAACCACGAAGGCCGTGGACTCGACGTCCACGGCCTCGGTCGAACTGGGCGGTCCCGACGGGATTTGAACCCGCGACCTTCACCTTGACAGGGTGACGAGCACTCCAAACTGCTCTACGGGACCTCGTTGCGCGGACCAGTGTGACATACGGAGCCGGGTGCTCGCGCACAGATTCACCCGCTCGGTGATCAAGCCCACCGCAGATGTCGCCCTGGGCTGCAGCTTCACTCGTCGTGGTGCCGCTGGACTCGCTGGGTGAAGGCGCGCCCGGCGAGCGGAGCGGGACCCTGGCGAGTGAAGCGTCTCCGCGTGCGGGGCGGTTGTGTTCCTCGCTGCGCTCGTCAACGAGCTGCAATCGGCTCGGGAGCGGACGCCGCTCCTTCGTCGCGGCCGGTCGCCTGCCGCCTCCGGCTCCGATCTGGAGAACGCTCGTTCCTCGCGCTCTCCAGACCTGCGCCTACGGCGACAGGCTGTCCGCTCCTGTGGAGCGGCTGCTCCTGCTCGCCTCAATTGCTCGTACCCCCAACGGGATTCGAACCCGTGCTACCGCCTTGAAAGGGCGGCGTCCTAGGCCACTAGACGATGAGGGCTGGCCTGCAGGCCACCGGAGTGGCCGCCCGCCAGCATAAGTGAGACCCGGGGTGCTCCGCCCACGGACGGGCGCAGGTGGGTCAGCGTTGCTGCGAGGCCGGGGGCGGACCGATCAGCAGCGAAGCGGGGTCAGGCAGGCCCGGGCCCGGAGGCGCCGCGGGGCTCGACGGCGTCGCGGCGCGGACCGGAGCGGGCGGCGGGGCAGCGGCGGGAATCGGGGTGGCGCGCGTCCGCGGGGCGGCGGCCTGGGTCGGCTGGACCGGGCCCGGCGGCGGCGCGGCAGCGGGGTCGGGCAGGGGGTCCGGGCCGCTCTCCTGCTTCGGCGCCGGGGCGCCGTTGGTGGAGCCCATCCGGGAGGCGGTCTCCGGCGCGAGCACGCGGTGGATCTGCGCGGAGGTCAGGCCCAGCCCGCCGATGGTGATGTCGTCCCAGGCCTGCAGGCGCTTGCTGGCGGCGTCGAAGTACAACACCGAGAGCTCGAGCGGGGTGGGCGTCGCGGCCTCCAACGCACGCAGCCCGGCACCGCCGGAACTGCCCTGCACGAACATCCGCGTCCCGCCCGGCATGAGATCGGTGGAGCGCCTGTGGGTGTGCCCGGCCAGCACCAGTGGCACGGCACCGTCCAGCGGGCGACCCATCGTCGGGTCGTGCACGACGGCGACGTCGGGCTGCTTCTTCGCCGCGAGGGCCTCGTTGGCGAGGATGCGCCCGGCCTCGGCCACGGCCGCGTCGTCGGGGACCTTCTCGGAACGGTCCGGGGTGAAGCGGGGGTCGCCGTCGCCGATGAACGTCAGCCCACGCACGGTGCGGATCGACCCGCGGTCGAGCACGACCGCGTTGGGCTCCTTCTCGACAGCTTCCTGGATCGACATGGAGTCGTGGTTCCCGCGCACCCAGACGTAGGGCAGCTTCAGGTCGGCGATCTGGTCGACGAAGCGCCGCTCGGCCTTGCTGCCGTGGTCGGAGACGTCCCCGGAGTCGACGATGACCTGCACCGCGAACTGCTTGGAGACCGACGCAATCACCTCCCAGGCAGCCGGATTCAGGTGGATGTCGGAGACGTGCAGCACCCGGATCGTCGAAGGATCGGGCTGGTAGGCGGGCAGCGTCGAGGTGACGTCGTAGAGCTTGGAGACGTTGCCGACGAGCTTGGCCAACTCCTGGCTGTAGTTGCCGAAGCCGGCGACGATGTCCTGCGCGTTGCCGACCAACGCCGGCGCACCGGCCAGCAGGCCGGTGTAGTGGGGCTCGGAGATCGCGCGCGGATTCCAACTGGCGGCGGCTGCGCCTCCGCCGGCGGCGACCAGCCCGACGGCGGTGACACCGACGAACGCGATGCGTCGGGCCGCGCGGCGGTAGACCACCACGGCGAGCACCAGCGCACCGAGCAGCGCGGAGACCACCGAGCGGATGATGAGCTGGCGGATCGCGGCCTTGAGGTCATGGGTGACCCAGGCCTGCAGGCCCTGCAACTGGGCAGGGTCGTCCACCAAGGCCTGGGCGTCGGACAGCTTGATGCCCTCGACGGACACGGTGATCCGCAGCGGGGCGTCGTGGGTGTCCAGGAGCAGCGTCCCCAACGGTCCGGCGCGCACGTCGGTGTTGCCGGACCAGGCCAGCTGGGCAGTCATCCGGGTCTCGACCGGACCGACGGGCTGGGTGGTGCGACCGCCGATCAGCAGCCCGAGCCAGGCACCGATCAGCGCGACGAGGACGACCCCCGCGAAACGCAGCGTTCGACGAGGGGCGCGGCGGGGAATGAGGCGGCGCAGCGGGGCCGGCGTCGGTGGCAGGCGCAGCTTCCGGGAGGTGCGGGCGCGTCGGCGCATCAACCCCACGCCGGGCCAGTGGCCCACGCGCGCGGCCGCCGGGCGGACGCGGTAAAGCACCTGCTGTGGCCTTCCCGGCCCGCTCAGGGCGAAACCGTTGTCATGTTCGGCGGGGCGCACACCGAAGGGGGACTCCGATTTCGACGGTACGTGAACGCGTACACGCTGGGAGGCGTATGACGAAGCCCTGAAGAAGTCACGAGAGACTGATGCTGTGCTGGACATCGACCGCAAGGAATTCGAGGAACTCGTCGCCGAGGCTCTCGACCTTCTGCCGCCCGAACTCACCGTTCTGATGAACAACGTCGCGGTGTTCGTCGAGGACGACCCGCCGGCCGACGACCCCGGGCTGCTCGGGCTCTACGAGGGTGTTCCGCTCACCGAACGGGACGGTTGGTACTCCGGGGTCATGCCGGACCGGATCACGATCTACCGCAAGCCGACGCTGGCCATCTGCGAGACCCTCGACGACATCGTCGCGGAGGTCGAGATCACTGTGGTGCACGAGATCGCGCACCACTTCGGCATCGACGACGAGAAGCTGCACGAACTCGGCTACGGCTGAGCCCTATCTGATGGAACGTCAGGGAGCGAGCCACGATCCGACGTCGGTGTTGCGCAGCACCCAGAAGCCGAGCACCAGCACGGCGAGGGTCCACAGCCAGCTCGCAGGCGCCGCCCAGTGGCGCCGCGGACGGTCCGTCGTCGCGCGTCGCAGCCATGCGAACCAGGCCAACGCCAGGAACGGCAGCGCGAGCACCGTCGCCATGTTGCGGTCCAGCGCCGTGCCGAGGTCCCCGCGGGTGAGGGCGTGCAGGGCCCGCAACGAACCGCAGCCCGGGCAGTACAGATCGGTCACCGCGTAGAAGGGACAGGTCGGGTAGTGCCCGGGCTTCTCCGGATTCAGCACCGCGACGAGGGCCAGCGCAGCCCCGGCCGCGGCGCCTACCGCAAGGGGCGCGCGCAGCCCGATCCGCGTCGCGGCGCCGATCGTCACGCTCATCCGCCGCCGGAGGCCACGAGCACGAAGATCGCCAGCACCCCGAGGACCGCGGAGGCGATCGCGAACTGCTTCGCCTTCTTCGACGACTCCGCGGCGCCGTGCTGGTCGCCCGCGTTCCACTTCGAGTTGACCTGCGACGCGAAGACGATCGAGGCGATCGCGAACGGCCAGCAGAGGAAGAGCGACAGGATCGCCCACACCAGGTAGTTCGGCGGCTTCGCGACGCCCGGGTCGCCGTACCCGGGCGGCGGGTAGCCCTGCGGTTGGCCGTAGCCACCGGGCGCCTGCCCGTAGCCCGCGGGCGGTTGGCCGTAGCCGCCGGGCGGCTGGCCGTAGGGCGTCGGCTGCCCGTATCCCTGCTGCGGCGGAGGCTGCTGGCCGTACCCGGGTTGCGGCGGGGGCTGCTGCCCGTATCCGGGCTGCGGCTGGTTGGGCGGAGGCGGCGGGTTGTCCCATCCACCGCCACTCGGCGGCTGGCCGTAGGGCGGCGGTTGCTCCGGCGGTGGGCCGAAGGGGTCCTTGTCCTGGTCGCTCATCGAAAGTGCTCCCCGCGTCCGGATTCGTCCCGCACCAACCTAGTGCGGTCCGACGTTCAGCACCTTGATCACGGCGGCCGCTGCCTCGTCCGAGGCCGCGAGGTCCACCTCGGCCTCGATGCCCCAGTCGTGGTCACCGTCGGGGTCCTCGAAGATCTGCCGGACGGCCCAGATCCCGGGCCGACCCTCGGGTTCCTTGTCGATCATCAGCAGGTGCGGGCCGCGTGCGGACGGTCCGGTCGCCAACGGCCCGTAGGTCTCGACGTACCCGGCGATCGCCTTGGACCACTCGGGCTGGCTCCAGCCGGCCTCGCCGTCGAGTTCGGCCAGGTCGTTCCACTTGTGCCGCGACGCGAGCAGCACCCGACGGAACAGGGCGTTGCGGACCAGGACGGTGAACGCGCGCGCGTTGCCGGTGACCGGGCGCGGCTTCTCCTCCCCGTCGCGGGTACGCACGACAGCCCCGTCGCCGCCCTCGGCGAGGGTCTCCCACTCGTCGAGCAGGCTCGAGTCGGTCTGGCGGATCATCTCCGCGACCCAGGCGATCAGGTCCTCGAGTTCCTCGGTCCGATCGGACTCCGGCACGGTCTGGCGCAGCGCCTTGTAGGCGTCGGTGAGGTAGCGCAGCACCAGGCCCTCGGAGCGGCCGAGGCCGTAGGTGGAGATGAACTCGCCGAAGGTCATCGCGCCCTCGGCCATCTCGCGCAGGATGGACTTGGGGGACAACGGGTACTCGGTGATCCATGGCCGGCCCTGGCGGTACATCTCGTAGGCGGCCTCGAGCAGTTCCGCGAGGGGCTGCGGCCAGGTGATCTCCTCGAGGCGCTCCATCCGCTCCTCGTACTCGATGCCCTCGGCCTTCATCGACGCGACAGCCTCGCCCTTGGCGGCGTTCTGCTGCGCGAACAGCACGGTGCGCGGGTCCTCGAGGGTCGCCTCGATCACGGAGATGACGTCGAGGGCGTGCGTGGGCTCCTCGGCGTCGAGCAGATCGAGGGCTGCGAGCGCGAACGCGGACAGCGGCTGGTTCAGTGCGAAGTCGGCCTGCAGGTCGACCTGAAGCACCACCCAGCGGCCGGTCTCGTCGGGCTCGCTGAGCTTCGCGATGACCTCGGAGGTCAGCAGTTCCCGGTAGATGGAGATCGCGCGACGGATCATCGCGTTCTGCTTGGTCCGGTCGGAGTGGTTGTCGCGCAGCAGATGACGCAGGTGCTCGAAGCCGTCGCCGGGGCGGGCGATGACGTTGAGCAGCATCGAGTGGCTCACCCGCATCCGGGAGACCAACTGTTCGGGCTCGGCGCCGATCAGCCGCTGGTGGGTCTCCTCTGTCCAGGACGCCTTGCCCTCGGCTGCCTTCACCTTCTGGACGCGCTTGAGCTTCAGCGGGTCGTCGCCGGCCTTGGCGACACGGCGGGCGTTCTCCACGATGTGTTCGGGTGCCTGGGTGACGGCGTAGCCGACGGTGTCGTAGCCGGCGCGCCCGGCGCGGCCGGTGATCTGGTGGAACTCACGTGCGCGCAGGATCCGCTGGCGGTGCCCGTCGAACTTGACCAGGCCGGTGAGCAGCACGGTGCGGATCGGGACGTTGATGCCGACGCCGAGGGTGTCGGTGCCGCAGATGACCTTCAGCAGGCCCCGCTGGGCGAGTCGCTCGATGAGGCGCCGGTACTTGGGCAACATCCCCGCGTGGTGCACCCCGATGCCGTGGCGGACCAGCTTGCTCAACGTCTGACCGAAGCCCTTGGCGAAGGAGAACTTGCCGATCTCCGCGGCGACCAGTTCCTTCTCGTCCTTGCTGATCAGCGTCATCGAGAGCAGCGCCTGCGCGCGTTCCAGGGCGTCGGCCTGGGTGAAGTGCACGACGTAGATGGGGGCCTGACGATCCCTCAGCAGGTCCTCGATGGTCTCGTGGATCGGGGTCAGCGCCCAGCTGTGGTGCAACGGGATCGGACGCTCGACGGAGGTGATGACCGCGGTCTCCCGCCCGGTGCGCCGGGTCAGGTCGTCGCGGAACATGCTGACGTCGCCGAGCGTCGCGGACATCAACAGGAACTGAGCCTTCGTCAGTTCCAGGATCGGGACCTGCCAGGCCCAGCCGCGGTCGGGCTCGGTGTAGAAGTGGAACTCGTCCATGACGATCTGGCCGACGTCGGCCGCCGCGCCCTCACGCAACGCGATGTTGGCGAGGATCTCGGCGGTGGCGCAGATGATCGGGGCGTCCCGGTTCACCGCCGCGTCGCCGGTCATCATGCCGACCCGGTGCGGCCCGAAGATGTCGCACAGCGCGAAGAACTTCTCCGACACCAGCGCCTTGATCGGCGCGGTGTACCAGGTCTTCTTGCCCTCGGCGAGGGCCGCGAAGTGCGCCGCCGTCGCGACCAGACTCTTCCCGGACCCCGTCGGCGTGGTCAGGATGACGTTGCTGCCCGCGACGATCTCGATCAGCGCCTCGGACTGGTGCGGATACAACTCCAGCCCTTGGTCCTGCGCCCACTCCGCGAAGGCGTCGTGCAGGGAATCGGGATCCGGATGCGCGGGCAGACGGTCGGGCAGCGACGGGGAACTCATAAGGCGCCCCATCGTGCCCTACGGAGCGTCAGGCGGAGATCGCGGACTTCGGCACGGGGCGGTCGTTGCGCAGGGCGTCGAACAGGGCGGCGGAGCGGGTGGGGTCCCAGGTGAGGACGTCCGCGCTGCCGACGCGCCGGTCGTAGACGGGCACGGTGGTGGTGACGCCGTCCGATCCCAGCGAGCGCATCGCCCAGGCCAGGCGGGCCAGGTCGGTGAGGTGGTCGCCGTCGGCGATCGCGAAGGACTTCGGGCCGTCGGTGACCAGGCCCCACGCCTTGAGCGGGTTGACCAGGGTCGACGGGCTCGAGGCCTTGGAGACGATCGCCTGGATCAGCTCACGCTGGTGCCCGACGCGGTCGAGATCGCCACGGGTCGAGGCGCGGGTACGGGAGTACCCCAGCGCCTCCTGCCCGTCGAACTCCTGGCAGCCGGCCTTGATGTTCAGCCCGGCCTTCGGGTCGTTCATCGCGGTCTTGGGGCACATCTCGACCCCGCCGAGGGTGTTCACCAGGTCGAACAGGCCGCCGAAGCCGATCTCGACGTAGTGGTCGATGCGGATCCGCGTCAGATTCTCGACGGTCTGCACCAGCAACTGCGGTCCGCCGAACGCGAAGGCAGCGTTGAGCCGGTTCTGCCCGTGGCCGGGGATCGCGACGTAGGAGTCACGCGGAAGGCTGACGAGCGTCGGGCCGTCGTCGCCGAGGTGCAAAAGCATCATCGTGTCGGTGCGTCCGCCGTCGGCCTTGCCGGTGGCCAGCTTCTTGCGCTCGGCCTTGCTCAGCCCCTCGCGGCTGTCGGATCCGACGATCAGCCAGTCCTGACCCGGGGTGGCAGCTGGGCGGCCGGCGGCCGGCCACACGGAGCGGCGGTCCAGCTTCTGATCGGCGACGACCAGCAGCACGATCGGGATGAGCAGCAGGATGACGAAGCCCAAAGCGAACCACCGTCGGCGAGAGCCACGACGGCGAGGCTTGCGTTGCTTCACGGCGGGCCGGCCGGGGCCCTCCGGGCCGCCGGGGCGGTTGCCGGGTGCGGTGCGTGGGGTGGGCAGCTCGGTCGCAGGCAGGACCATCGTCCGGTCCGCGGCCCGTGGTGCTGCCGCGGGCGGCGGTGCCTGGACCGGCGGTTGGGCGGCCTGCGGGGCCGGGCGCCCGGCGGCGCGCTGCGCGGCCGCGACCGGCGGGAACGACGTCATCCGAGCGGTCGGTGCCTCGTCGCGGAACCACGGCGCGGGCTGCTGTCCCTCGTCGTCCCTGGGCGTCGCCACCGAACCTCCTGAGCCTGGATGGAGCCGTACTTCCCCGTTCGAATCCCGGCAAGCCGGCGGGGTCTGTCACCTAGTACGACGCGGAACCACGCAGATCGGTTGACCCCGATGGTAAACCCGCAGGTCAGCGCGGCGGTTCCATCTGGAACGCGGCGGGCGGGTCGGCGTTGGCGTCGCGCAGCACGCGTTCACCCATCGGGGTGACGAGCGTGAGCACGTAGGGCACCCCCGGATCCGGCCCGGTGCACGGGTCGGACTGGCCCGGGGACTCGATCCTGAACCGGACCCGGATCTCTCCGCCGTCGAACAGCACGGTCGGGGTCGAGACCCGCTTGCGGACTCGGGTCCGGGCGTCGTCGTCGCCCGGGGCGGGGCACCCGACGCCGCGGACCAGGAAGGTCACCCGCTCGGTGGCGGGGGTCGGCGCCTCGATCAGGGTCACCCGGGTCGGGAGCGTGCCGCCGGACTCACGCTGCCCGACCACGATCGCCACCACGACCACCACCACCAGCACCAGCCCGCCGTCGCGGGCAGCACGCAACCGTCGATCCACGTCCGCATCCTCTCCGACTAGCCTGCCGTGCATGCCACAGCCGAGCCCGGAGGCCAC
The DNA here is from genome assembly GCA_963703165.1 of uncultured Actinomycetota bacterium. Classification (GTDB taxonomy): domain Bacteria; phylum Actinomycetota; class Actinomycetes; order Sporichthyales; family Sporichthyaceae; genus JBQTKD01. Next base: position 2,044,096 of record OY969798.1, on the reverse strand, counting down.
GTCCGCCATCCGCCTCCTGGGCGTCACGGTGTGCGGACCCCCGCCGATCGGCCGGGTGCACATCCCGCTGACCGACCCGCTGCTGGCCCTCTACGGACGTAACGGCGTCGGCAAGACCCGCCTGCTCAAGGCCGTGATCGCGGCCCTGCGCGGAGAGCGTCTCGAGGACAGCTGGGGCCTGGTCCATGTCGACGTCACCGGCACGGACATCGACATCGACGAGCTCCGGGACCCGTGGCGCGGTGCCCTCACCCGGGGCATGCGCGAGCACCTCAACCGGTTGCGTGGCGACGTCGTCGCGCACTTCGCCCGCCGCCGCGACGAGGAGTTCGATGAGGGCGGCGGCGATGACTACGTCGAGGTGCTCGAGGACTTCCGCTCCTTCACCACCGCCGTCGTCGACGAGGAACACAGCCCCGACGACATGCGCGAACTCGTCATGGCGCACTTCGCGGCGCAGTCGACGCTGTTCGCCGAGTTGGAGCCGATCGGGGAGTCCCTGCGGTTCCACGCGCCGGTGATCGCCGAGGTCGCCACCGGTGGGCATTTCGTGCTGCGAGCGACGGGATCCCGCGCCGAGCCGCGGTGGAGTGTCTATGCCGCGGCCTCGCCCGCCGCTCCGGCTGCCGGCGCCGTCATCACACAGGACCGCGCCCGGCCCGCTCCGCCGCCGCGCGAGGACGACGATCCCAACCCGTCCTGGCTGTCGCCCGAGCGCGCGTCCTACGACCCGGGCCAGCCGTCGAACTCCGGCTTCCCGTGGCGCGAGCTCTCGGACGTCTCCGACCCGTTCATCAACGGCCGCGGGTATGCCCCGCCCGGGCGGAACACGCCTCCGGTGGGGGACGTCGCCGCTGTGCCGTGGCCGGCCTGGGTGTCCGTGCCGATGCTCGAGGTCGCCACGGTGCACGCGCCGCTGATCGCGATGGTCACCGACGAGACCACCACCGACGACGTCGACCGCTTCACCCGCGAACACATCCTGCGCGCCGCAGCCGGGCGGGTGCTCGCGGAGTTCGCCGCCGGCGGGTCCGTGCTGCACCCTGACGTCGAACCGCTGCTCGCCGGGCTCACAGCCAACGCCAGCCGTTTTCTGCGCTACGTCTTCCCTGACGCCCCGGAACTGACCTTCGCGCCGGGCGACCCCAACGGGTGGCTGGCCGGCCAGTTGCCCATCTGGGTCGCCACGTTCCCTGACGGAACATCACTTCCGATGAGTGCCCTCTCCACGGCGCAGAAACGGTGGGCGTCGCTGTCCTGCGCCTTGGCCGTGTCGATGGCCTCCCCGGCTCACGTGCAGGTGGCCTTCCTCTGCGACGAGCCCGAGTCCGGCCTGCACCGCCGTGCGGAGGCGGAACTGCCCGACGCGTTGGTGCGCATCGCCGCGGAGTCCGGTGTGCGGATCGTCGTCGCCACGCACTCCCCGGCGTTGCTGGACCCGGGCCGGGCCTCGCTGGTGCACGTCGCGCGGCTGGGTTCCGGCGCAGCCACGGCGCAGCCGATGGACCTCGACCTGCGCGAGGAGATCGAGCGCGAGTCGATGAGCCACGACCTGGGGCTCACCCCCGCGGACCTGCTGCAGATGGTGCGCTGCATCGTCATCGTCGAGGGCAAGCACGACGAGGTCGTGCTCGGTTCGCTGCTGTCCGAGGACCTCGACCAGTGGAGCGTCATCTACCCGGTGGGTGGCGCGAAGCAGATGGTGTCGCTGGCCAACGCCGGGCTGCTGTGGGACTTCACCGACGCGGCGATCGTCATCGTGGTGGACAACATCGCGCGGGCCACCATCGCGCCGGTGTGGGAGAAGGTGCAGAAGCTCGTCGCCGCCGGGCGTACCGAGGCGGCGGTGCGGGCCCTGGTGCCGCTGGGCAAACTGCCCGGCGCGGAGGCGCGGTGGATGCAGAACCTGCTGACCCGCGCGATCCGGGCCCGCCGTGCGCACCGCATCCGGTTGGAGACGCTGTCCGCCCCCGACGTCATCTGTTACCTGCCGGCCGAGGACTTCGTCCCGGGCAAGACGTGGGACGTCCTGCTGGCCGAGTGGCGGCTGTCGTTCGGCGACCGCGAGGCGACCAACATCAAGGCCTTCCTGACGTCCCGTTACGACGTCGCGTTCAACACCGAACGGATCGCGAAGATCGCGGCGACGGCCAAGCCCGACGCCGAGATGCGCGCGCTCGGTGGACGCATCCGCGACCTCGCCGCCTTCGGCCCCTGGTCGGCACAGGAAGAGCCGCCGCCGTAGTCCCCCGCCCCGCCGCTTCGCCGCTCAGCTCCCGCGCCTTGTCATACGGGCATCGGTGCCTTGGTGACCATGTCCGCGGGTGATATGTCCGGTTTGCGTGATCGCAGGGGCATCGATGCCCTGGCGACCATGGCGAGAGAGGGATGTCCGCTGGGGGGGCAGAGGCATGGATGCCTGGGCGACGGTGGCTCAGCGGAACAGTGAGACCTCGCGCAGGCTGGTGAAGAAGCCACCGGTCGCGGTGCGGATGCGGATGTAGCGGACCGAGGCGCCGGACAGCGGCTGGGCGTAGAAGCCGGACGTGCCGGAGTTCTTGGGCTCGGGCAGATCCCGGTACCGCTTGCCGTCCGCGCTGACGGTCACCGTGCAGGTGAAACCGCAGCCGCGCACGACGAGGAACTTCGCGGCCACGGCCTTCGGCAGGGTGATCAGCACGTTGCGGTGGTCCTTCTGTGCGGTGCCGGGGCAGGGGCCCTGCGCGCAGCGCGGGTCGTCGTCGGGGGTCCAGGACGTGCCGAGGATCCCGTCGGTCAGCCCGCACTCGGCCTGCTTGCGTTGCTTGCCCTTGGCGTCGGTGACGGAGCAGGCAGCGTCGCGGCTGGCAGGGACGACGTCGCCGGTCAGGATCCGGGTCGCGCTCAGCCGGCCCTCCCGTTTGCCGATCCTGGCGGACTGGGTGACGTTGAGGAGGAGTCGGCTGTCCTCGGCAAGGCGCAGATCGAACGGTAGTGTCACGTCCGTGCCGGTGAGGTCGGTCGTCACGCCGGAGACGTCCCCCTCCGCCGTGAGCTGACTGACCGTCAGGCTGGCTGCGTCGGTGGCCTTGGCCGTCTTGACCGCGGGCATCGTCACGTTCAACCGAGTGCCCGAACGCTTCAGCTGCAGGGGTGCGGCTGCGACCGGCACGTCGATCTCGGTACCGCCGGCGTCCTTGGCCGGCAACAACAACGTCGTGCCCACCCGGGTTCCGTACGCTGCCGCGCCGACCGATGCCACCACCGTGATCGCGGCTCCGACCGGGGCGTCGCCGTTGTTCTTGGGCAGCGGGACCGCGAAGGTTCCGTCGAGGGCGCTGTTGCGCCGCTCCGTCGGGGCTTTGCACCCGCGGGCGTTGAACAGGCACGTCATGCCCAGGCTCGCGGCTGCCCCGACGGCGATCTGGCTGCGCTCGGCCGTGCTGCGCAGCAACGTCACCACCACCGCGGCGCCAGGCATCGACTTGCCCGCGGCGTCGCGCACCGATCCGGTGAACGCCGGCCCCTCCACCGCGACCGCTGTCTCGGGCAGGTTCCCCGGGTCGACCGGCACGGTGGAGCCGGCGCCTCCGGTCGAGTCGGCACACCCGGCCAACAGCACCAGCGCCGCCGCGAGGGCGAGCAGGCGAGGACGGCCGGGCACGTGCCCAGCCTAGGGCGACATTCGCGGGATCAGCGGCTGTCAGAGGGTACGTCTAGGTTCGCAACATCGTCCTCGACGAAGGAGCTCCCATGGTCAACCCCATCCCCGACGGCTACCCGCGCGTCATCCCGTACCTGGCCGTTGCCGGGGCCGCCGCTGCGATCGACTGGTACGTCTCGGTGCTCGGTGGCAAGGAACGCATGCGTATGCCGATGCCCGGCGACCTGATCGGGCACGCCGAGATCGAGTTCGGGGACAGCATGGTGATGCTGGCCGATGCGAATCCGGACTGGGGCAACCGGGACCCCAAGGACCTCGGCGGGTCGCCGGTCAGCGTGATGATGTACGTGACGGACGTCGACGCGCTCCACGCCGCCGCGGTCAAGGCGGGCGCGACCTCCGAGATGGAGCCGAAGGACCAGTTCTACGGCGACCGCTCGGCCGCGTTCGTCGATCCGTGGGGTCACAAGTGGCACATTGCCTCGCACGTCGAGGACGTCTCCGAGGAGGAGATGGGCCGGCGGATGGCGGAGCAGTCGGGTTAGTCCTGGCGTTCGTGGCTGCCCATTTTTGGGGGCTGCCGCATTGTGCTACCGCCCAGTAGCATCGGGCGCATGGGCCTTCAGCGGACAATCTTCGAACCTGAGCACGAGCAGTTCCGGGACACCTGCCGGGAGTTCCTGGCACGTCACGTGACGCCGCACCACGACAAGTGGGAGGCCGACGGGCTCGTCGACAAGCAGGTCTACGTCGAGGCGGGCAAGCAGGGCGTGCTCGGCTTCAACGTCCCCGAGGAGTTCGGCGGCGGCGGCGTGCAGGACGACTGGCGCTTCAACGCCATTCTCGGCGAGGAGTCCTGCAAGGCCTTCGCGCTCGGGCCCATGTTCAACCTGCAGACCGATGTGCTCGCGCCGTACATGCTGAACCAGACCACCGACGAGCAGAAGGCACGTTGGCTGCCGGCGTTCGGCCGCGGCGAGCTCATCGTCGCGATCGGCATGACCGAGCCGAACACCGGGAGCGACCTGCAGGGCATCCGCACCAAGGCCGTGCGCGACGGTTCGGACTGGATCGTGTCCGGGTCCAAGACCTTCATCTCCTCCGGCATCCACGCCGACCTGGTCCTCGTTGTTGCCCGCACCAACCCGGATGTGCCTGCGCACAAGGGTTTGACGCTCCTGGCGGTCGAGCGCGGCATGCCGGGCTTCGAGCGCGGCCGCAAGCTGGACAAGATCGGCCTGCGTGCCTCCGACACCGCGGAGCTGCACTTCGACGAGGTCCGGGTGCCGGCCGAGAACGTCGTCGGCGAGGAGGGTCGCGGCTTCGCGGCGCTGATGGCGAACCTGCCCGAGGAGCGCATGTCGATCGCCGTCGGTGCGGTCGCCGGTGCCCGCAAGATCCTCGATCTGACGCTGGACTACGTGAAGTCGCGCACCGCGTTCGGCAAGCCCATCGGCACGTTCCAGAACAGCCGGTTCACCCTGGCCGAGCTGCAGACCGAGCTGGATATCGCGCAGGTCTACGTCGACCGCTGCATCCACGAGCTGGTGTTCGGCAAGCTCACCGAGGTCGAGGCCGCGAAGGCCAAATACTGGTGCAGCGAGCTGCAGCTCAAGGTCATCACCCAGTGCCTGCAGCTGCACGGTGGCTACGGCTTCATGTCCGAGTACCCCGTCGCGAAGGCGTTCCTGGACTCGCGCGTGCAGACCATCTACGGCGGCACGACCGAGATCATGAAGGAGATCATCGGCCGGTCGATGGGCCTGGGCGACTAGCGGGGAAGCTGCTCCACGAAGTCGAGGACGGCGCCGATGAAGGCGTCGTTGTCGTCGGCTGCGGCGGTGTGGGCGGCGTCGGCGAGATCGACCACCTGCAGGGTCGGGACCAGTGCCTGGAACTCGGCGACGCCTTGGTCGTCGACGACGTCGGACAGCGCGCCGCGGATCAGCATGAGCGGCGCCTGGGTGCGTCGCGCGGCGTCCTCGAGCTCGCGCTGCGCACCGTTGACGTTCACCTCGACGTTCCACTGACCCACCATGCGCGGGTCCCAGTGCCACACCCAGCGGCCGTCGTCGCGCTGGCGCAGGTTGCGCCGCAGGCCGGGGCTCACCCCGGAGCGCTGACGGTGCGGCAGGTACTCCGAGATCGCCTCCGCGGCGGACTCCAGATCGGCGAAGCCGTCGGGGGCAGCGCGCATGAAGTCGACGACGCGTGCGGCGCCGGCCACCCGGATGCGTGGCACGATGTCGACGAGCACGACCCCCGCCACCGCGGGCCCCAGCTTCGACGCGGCCAGCAGCGAGGCCAGACCACCCATGCTCGCTCCGACGAGGACGACCGGCTGCGGTCCCAGGGCGCGGACCGCGGGAACCAGGTCCGCGGCGAAGCTCGGCGGGTTGTAGATGCCGTCCTGCGCCCAGTCGCTGTCGCCGTGTCCGCGCTGGTCGACGGCCACGGCCCGGAAGCCGCGCTCCGCCAACGCCGGAAGCGCGCCGCCCCACGAGCCGCGGGTCTGCCCGCCGCCGTGGATGAGCAGGACCGGGCGACCGTCGGCGGGGCCGACGGCCTCGGCGCGCAGCGTCAGACCGTCGCCGGGCAGCTCGAGCAGCTCGGTCTCGAGTACGTCCGGTCGCTCCATTACTCCAGGGTAACAACCGGGCGGTTCGGAACTACTCAGGGACGTCGTCCCCTACAGCAACATGTCAGCCCGAGTACCGGCTGACATGTTGCTGTACCGGCTGACAGGCGGGCTGATTCAGCCGCGCGCGGACTCCAGTTCGGCCGCCATCCCGACAAGGCCGTCGCCGATCGCGCTGGTCACGAAGGCGGAGAGCCCCTCGCGGTTCGCGGGGGAGACGTCGGTCTCGATCGTCCAGGTCACCTCGCTGCGGCTCGGCCCGAGTTCGGAGACGACGACCGTGCCCACGTACCGATTGCAGGGGAACGGGTGCACGGTGCGCAGGTAGACAAAGGTGCGGGTGGCGTCGTCGATCTTCTCGATCTGGTCGTGCAGTTCGGCGCCGTCCCCGATGGCGAGGATGCGCAACGCACCGACGCCGCTGCCCTTGACCGTGCAGCCGTGGATGATCGGGAACCAGCGGTCCAGGCCGTCGATCCCGCGGATAGCCGCCCACGACTCCTCGGCCGGTACCTCGATCGTCTGTCGGATGACTCCGGTCGTATCCATGCCGCAACTCCTTCCGACAACAAGTATCGGAAGGTTAGTTCAGAGTCTGTCCTAAGGGGAAGGCTTCCGGCGGTACAACTCGGCGGGGCGGTGGTTGACCTCCTGCTGCAGCTGGCCCGTCGGCTCGATGAGGGCGAGCGTCTCGAGCATCATGCGGCGGAAGGTGACCCGATTCAGGGCCTCGCCGAGCACGACCTCGTAGCTCTGCTGCAGCTGCTTGAAGGTGAACGTCGGTGGCATGAGTGCCAGGCCGACGTCGGTCCAGCGCAGCTTGCCGCGCAGGCGTTTCACGGCGGCGGCGACGATCTCCTGGTGCAGGAACGCCAGGCGCACCGGGCGATTCCTGACCTCGATCGTCACCGGACCGCCGGTCTCGCCCGCCCACGGCACGGTGACGCGCCCCAGGGCGACGTTCGGGTCGGCGTCGACGGCCGCGCGCAACCGGGAGGCCTCGTCCAGGCCCAGGTGCGTCACGCACCCGACCCAGCCGCGTGGGTCCCGGCCGGGTTCCCACGTCCAGTCCAGGCGTTCGAGGTGCCCGATGAACTCGAGCCCGGCCTTCTCGCGAAGCGAGCGCAGCACCGTCTGGTCGCCGGACTCGGGGTAGGCGACGAACCCACCGGGGATCGCCCACTTACCCAGGTGCGGTTCGTAGGTGCGCTTGTGCAGCAGCACGCACAGTTCGCCGTCGAGCACCGTCAACAGGACGACGTCGGCGGCGACGGTCATCCGGTCCCAGTCGTCGAGCTCGGTCCACGGCTGGTTGCGGTGCAGCCCCCAGCCCGCACCGGAGTCCGGTCGACGTTCGCGCGGGGGAGGCATCGGCGGGCAGATTACGCGGCGACGACGCCGGTCGCCCAGGACACCAGCAGGTCGATGTAGGCGGCGCGCAGCTGCGGGGTCGCCAGGTGGTGCGGGGCGTCGCGCAAGGTCGAGTGGCGCAACCGTTCCGGGGCGACGGCCGCGACGTAGGAGGCGGCCGTCTCCGGCGGGATCACCGCGTCCTGGTCGGCGTCGACGAGCTGCACCAGGCCGTCGAAGGTCCGCAGTGCCCGCAGTGCGGCGCTGTCGGCGGGGCGGAGGTCGTCGAGGGTGCGGACCTCGGGGGCCATCCGCGGGGCGTGCGGGGCGTCGAAGCCGTCGTCGAGGAAGTTCGCCGGGACCCGCAGCGACACGGCCGCCACGTCGCACTGCTCGAGCGCGACGAGACTCAGGTAGGCGCCGAAGCTCGCCCCGACCAGCCCGATCCGGCATCCCGGGAGGCGCCGACTCAGCCAGGAGTGGGCCGCAACCAGGTCTGCGACCCACTGCGCGCGTGACGCCGTGGCCAGGTCCCCGCCGCTCGTGCCGTGTCCGCGCAGGTCGTAGGCCACCGTCGGGAAGCCCTCGGCGGCCAGCGCAGCGGGAATGTCGACGGGCCGCTCGCTGCCCCACCCGTGGCTGACCACGAATGCCAGCGGACCGGAATGCTCGTCGATGTGCAGGTCACCCCGCAACCGCACCCCATCGCTCTCGATCTCGACGCGTTCCACACCCCGATCCAACCGGATAGAGGTGAGCTCGCCGGCGGCGCCCAGTACTCTCGACTGCGCGCCGACGACGTCGCGCAACGCTCTGGGCCGCTAGCTCAATTGGCAGAGCAGCGGACTTTTAATCCGCGGGTTCGGGGTTCGATCCCCCGGCGGCCCACTCCCCACCCTGTCTATGGCTTCGGCTGACGGGTGACCCTCGGGATGAGCGAGTCATTGCCGGTGTGCTGCGGCTGCCGGGACTTCATCATGGTGCGATGGGCCAGCGCGAGGTGTGGTTCGGCCGGATCGCCGCTGTCGGTCTGCTCGCGGCCGGCGTAGGGACGCTGACCAATACGACCGACGACCCGTATCCCGCGTCCGCCGGGTACGGCTACCGCAATTGCGATGAGCTCGTCGCGGCCGTGCGGCCCCGAGTTCTGGAGGCGGCCGCTGCGCAGGTGCGAGCGGGCTCCGGCCCGGCCCCGACCGACCCGATGTTCGACGCGACGGGCATCGCGGGTCCCACGCGCACGGACATCGTCGTTCCGGCTCGCCCGATCGGCGTGGACGGCACCCGCCTGGTGCGACTGCGCCGCCCGGACCTGCTCGAGGTGATCGACCTGACCGACCGCAGCGGGCGGCGCCGTGCGACGCTGCAACTGGGCGGCCTGCGCGGTTCGGAGTTGCTCGTGCTGCCGAACCATCGGGTACTGGTGCTCGGCAGCGCATCCGGCGGCCTGCCCGACGCCGCGCTGCTGCTGGTCGACACGAGCGACCCCATGCGGCCGGTCCTGCGACAGAGCGCGGTGCTCACGGGCGCACTGGGGCCTGCCTGGCTGGAGCCACACGGCGTGGTGCGTCTCGCCCTCGCAGGCCGACCGGCCGGCCTGCGCGGTCGCGACGGCGGGGCGCCGCGCCCGTTCGACTGGACGCTCGACCGCACCGCGACCGCGGCCGACCTGCTGCCGCGGATCGAGGTCCGCGACCCGAACGGCGCGACGCTCACCGGAAGGCCCTTGGTCGACTGCGGAGCGGTGTGGCTGCCGGACGCCGATTCCGGGGCGGGCCTGTTCACCGTCGCCTCCTTCGCCGGTGACGGGGACGGTCTGCTGGCGAGCGGGCGTGGATCCGCGGTGCTCGGTCACGGGACGCACGTCGAGCCCGTCGATGAGTACTCCGCCGTCCTCGCGACGCGGCGTCCCGGCGATCTGACGTCCACTCAGCTCGATCAGATCGGCCTGGCCCAAACGGGAACGTCCGATGGACTCTGTTGCTCTCCGCTGCAGCGTGCGGACAGTGGCGGCCTGCCCGGCGAGGCGACCGCGGTGGTGTTCACCGGCCGCTCGGCGTGGGTGTTCACCCGGAACGATCTGGCCGGCGCCGTCGAACATCGGGTCACCGAGGTGGCCGCCGATTACACCTCGACCCGACGCAGTCTCGCGCTCGAGGCGGCCGACTCTCGGGCCGCCGCGTTGACCCCGTTCGGTTGGGAGACGATCGTCACGGTGGGGACGCCGGACGGGAACAGCGCGACCTACCGACTGGACGAGGGGGCGCCCCCCGGTGTCGGCGCAGGGTCACCCCTGCTCACCTCCGCCGACGCCCAACAGTTCGTCGTGCTGCCGAATCTGAAGACGCGCCCTGCGGCCACGCCCTCGTACGCGCGGGCGAAGGTGCTGGCGTTGCGCAGCGACGCAAAGGGCGCACTCATGGCGAGCGTGCTGTTCGCGCGCGACGACGGTGGACGTTTCGACGACGCGGTCCCGTACTTCCACCGGGTGCACAGCGGACCGATCGACCGGATCGCCGACGACGTCGTGGTGACCGGACGTTTCGGCCGTTACGTCGTCGGACCCGACAAGGTCGTCGTGGCGGCCGAACGGGCCTGCCGTGCGGTGCGCGGCTGTACCCCGGGACCGGTGCTGCTCTCGTTGGCGGTGGCGCGCGATCGCACGGTCGCAACCCTCGGTCGCATCGACCTCGACGACGAGGTGCGCGAGGTGTTCGCCATGGGCAAGGACGTCCTCGTCGTCACCACCACGGAGGCTCTGGTTCTCACCCCCGCGCTGACGGTCCGTCACCGAGTGGCGCTGGGTCGACCGTGATCACACGGTGGAGGGAGAGGTGGCCACGGGCGTTGCCAGTGCTGCTCGGCGTCGCGCTGGTACTGCTCGGGCACGGCGGCGGAGCGGCGACACCCTACGAGATAACCAATCTGTTGACCTGGGGAACGGACGATGTGGGGTCCTACGGCGACGACCCCCAGCCGCAGAGCCTCACCGCCCCCGTCGACGTCGCCTTCCCCTACGGCGTTCGGATCACGGCCGTTGCCAGTGGCACGGAGCACGCCGTCGCGATCGGTTCCGACCGCAAGCTCTACGCCTGGGGCGCGAACCGGTGGGGTCAGGTCGGCGACCGGAGCGAGTCCGATGGGCGCCGGCCAGTCACTGTCGCCCTGCCCCGCGGTGTGTATCCGTGGCGGTGGCCGCAGGCGACGCACACACGCTGATGCTCGGATCGGACGACCGGCTCTGGGCGTTGGGCGGTAACGACGCCGGCCAACTCGGCACGGCCCGCGAGGGTTGGCGCACCGTCCGGCTCGAACCGGTGGCGCTTCCGCCCACGGCCAGGGTCGCCGCGATGTCTGCCGCCGCGCACAACCTGGTGATCACCACCGACCGGCGGCTCTACGCCTGGGGCTTCAACCGGTACGGCCAGCTCGGCGACGGGACCAGAACCTGGCACACCACCCCGGTGGAGATCAGGCTGGCCCCCGGTGTGCACCCGATGGCGGTGTCCGCGGGCTCGATCCACAGCCTGGCCATCGGATCCGACCGACGCCTCTACGCGTGGGGCGCCAACCATGACGGCGGCCTGGGTACCGGCGACACCCGGGACCGACACCGCCCGACCCCGATCCGGCTCCCGGCTGGGGTTTATCCCGTCCAGGTGGCGGCGCTGCTCGGGTCGAGCCTGGCGATCGGTTCGGACGGTCGGTTGTACGGATGGGGTTACGGGTACGACGGCGTCCTCGGCGACGGGGACGTGACGGCTCATCAGGTCCAGACTCCTCAGCCGGTGCGCGCCCCAACAGGGGTGCGGTTCACCGCGGTGTCCGGCCGGCTGGCCTCGGCCGTCGCCCTCTCCGCTGACGGCTTGGTGTACTGCTGGGGGAACAATTCCCACGGGCAGTTGGGCGACGGCACCCGGATGGTCCGGTCGGCACCCACCGCGGTCGGTCTCCCTGGCAACCGGCGGCTTCTAGCCGTAACCGCGGGGTATTACCGCGTCTTGGTTCTCACGGAATGACGCGTACGCGAGGTACGCACCGCGTTGGGTGGGAATGTCGGTGGGAGTGAAATCGCGTACGTCAACGGCGTCGACCCCGGACTCCACCAGGCGTTCGGTGAAGGCGAACGAAACGTACTGACTGCCCCCGTGTGACGCACGAGCCCGCACAGATCCTGCAGTCAGTCGCGCCGACGGGTCCAGATGGCGTGCTCGAGGGTGTCAGGAGATCGGTCGTCATCTCCGTGGCTGCGCGCAAGCCGACAATGCGCCGCCTGAATACGTCGATGACGAACGCGAGGGAGACCGGACGGGGCCAGGTCGCGACAGATGTGAAGTCGGCGACCCCCGGATGGTTCGGCTCGTCAGGCGTGGAACTGACGATTCACCGGATTCACCGGTCTGGCCGCGGTGCCTTCAAATCGGCCGGATGGGGGTTCCAGATGCCCCCGTCACGGTCGTTGCACCCTCGGTGTTTTTCAGCAATATTTCAGGATTATTACCGGCAAACCGGACAGATCGACGGCCGTCGCCCTCGGCCAGCTGTCCGGCGCTACGCAGGCTCACAGCTCTGCCCACAGCCAACAGCCGACAGCTACGCCTTAGCTCGCACAGGCATCCGGATCTTCAGTTTCCGGAAGTCCCTGCCGCGGCGAGCAGGCGCGAAACGGGAGTTTCTTCATGTCGCCCAAAAACGAATCGCACAATGACCCCACGAACGTGACCCCTGAGGGCGGAAGCCCGGTCCATCCGTTGCCGCACGCGTACCACGAGTCCGACGGCTCCACGACGACCGTGGACCCCAACCCCCGCGGCGTCAGCCGGCGCAACTTCGTGGGCTTCGTGATGGCGGGCTCGACCCTGATCGTGGCGGGCCGATACGTCGTCGAGCCCGGTACCGCAGCCGCGAGCGATCGCTTTGCGCCCGGGGCCGGCTCGATCGACAGTGCGCTGGCCCGCAGGGCCGTGGACAGCGAGGGTGCGTCGCCGATCCTGAGCAACGACCTGGCTGCCGACCACTACGACTTCATGGACTTCATGCGGGAGCAGACCCGCGCGGTCACCCCGCTCCTCACCCTGCAGCTGAAGTCGAACGGCCGGATCTACTTCGAGGTGCCGCGAGCGGAGGTCGGGCAGAGCATCGAGAGCGGGTGCGCGCAGATCATCGCCGACCAGCTCGAGATGTCCTACGACAAGGTCGACGTCGTGCAGTCGAAGGCCCGCATCGACCTGTTCGACGCCCACCTCACCGGCGGATCCTCGTCGACCTTCTCCCTGTGGGAGCCCCTGCGCGAGTTGAGCGAACTGATCCGCCAGCGGGTCATCGGCGCGGCCGCGAAGCAGTGGGGTGTGTCGGCGGACAAACTCACCACCCGCGAAGGCGTCGTCTACGGTCCCGGCGGCCGCAAGGCCGATTACGGCGATCTGTCCGTCATCGCCGCGTCCCCGCAGAACGAGTTCGTCGGGCAGCTCCTGGACGCCATGGTCGGTCCGCCCAAGCGCACCGTCATCGGAAAGTCCGTGCCCCGCAAGGATCTCCGGGACATCGTCACCGGCAAAAAGATCTTCGCGATGGACCTCGACATCCCGAACGCGCTGCCCACCATGTTGCGCCGTCCGCCGCAGATCAACGGTGTGGCCGAGAGCATCAACAACATGGACAAGGTCAAGAACATGCCCGGCGTCACCGACGTCGCGATCATCCCGGCCGCCCTCCGCGGCTCGGTCGTGGCGGTGCGGGCGAAGACCTTCGGTCAGTGCATCGACGCCGTCCGTGCGCTCGACGTCACCTGGGGCGTGGGCACCACCGGCAAGATCACCTCTGACGAGATGCTCAAGCAGGTCGACGCGACGCTGATCCCGATGGAGCCGGGCCACCCGGGCGCGGAGGTGTTCGAAGAGAAGTACACCTTCCAGTTCCGTGTTTCCGGTCCGCTGGAGACGAACTCCGCCGTCGCGGACGTCAGATCGGACTCGGCGGAGCTCTGGGGAGCCTCCAAGATCCCGGGTACCGTGCTGGCGCAGTGTTCGGAACTGCTGAACCTGAGCCCGGACAAGATCATCTGCAACGTCGTCTACGGCGGCGGTTCGTTCGGCACGACGCTGCACGGCGACCGTCTGGTCGAGGCCGCGGCGGCGTCGCAGGCCTTCGGCAAGCCGGTGCGCCTGATGTGGCACCGCACCGACCAGGTCCGGTTCGGCCGCGAAAAGCCCGGGTCCGTCTCGCACGTGCAGGCGACGAAGGTCGGTAACAGCATCACGAGCTTCACCCAGTGGCACGCCTCCGAGGCCTGCGACTTCACGCACAGCGCCGGCGACCTGATCAGCGCTCAGCTGATGAAGAAGGACCCGAGCCGGTACTACGGCAACACCTCGGTGACCGACTGGTTCTACCAGATCGTCACTTCGGTCCCGTATAACTTCGGGCCGACGAAGACTGCGCTCACCGAGGCGTACGAGTACGACTTCATCCCGACCGGTCCGGTGCGCAACGTGTACTCCCCGGACGTGGCCTGTGCCCGCGAGCTCCTCGTAGAGGATCTCGCCAAGTCCTTCGGGATGGACGGCTACCAGTTCCGGCGCGCGTTCGCGAAGAACGCCGAGGTGGTCGCCGTACTCGACGCGGTGGCCAAGCGGGGCAAGTGGGGCCGCAAGCTGCCCAAGGGCGTGCACCAGGCGATCGCCGTCCACGGCGAGTACAAGGCCCAGACGGCATGCCTGATGGAGATCGACAACCGGCCGGCGACGGTCAAGGAGCGCAAGCTCAACGGCCTGCCCGGTCCGCGCATCACCAAGGCCATCTTCGCCGCGTCCGTGGGTGTCCTGATGAACCCGGACGTCGTCAAGGGCATGGTCATGGGCGGCATGATGGACGGCATCGCCCACGCCTTCGCCGAGTCGTGCGACTGGCAGGACGGACTCCCGATCCAGGGCGGCTGGGACGACTACAACTGGACCCGCCACTGGGACACCCCGCTGGAGTTCGAGGCCATCCTGCTCGAACACAACTCCTTGGTGCCCAGCGGCGTCGGTGAGCTGGGTGTCGGCGCCGGGTTCGCCTGCGCCGCGATCGCCCTGCAGAACGCGCTGGGCAAGAAGGTCACCGGACTGCCGGTCTACTACCGCGACCCCAATCTGGTGCAACCGTCCATCGACAAGAAGCAGTCGATTCCGCAGAGCCCGACTCGCGCCCTCCCGGCCTGACCTTCTAAGACTAAGAAAGGAGTTTCCTCATGCCTAAGCACTCGTTCGTTCTGAACGGCAAGAAGGTCAACGTCGACATCGAGGACGACGTACGCATGCTGTGGGTTCTGCGTGACGTCCTGAAAGTCCGTGGACCCAAGTTCGGCTGCGGTATCGGTGAGTGTTATGCCTGCACGTCGCTGATCAACGGCAAGTCCTTCAACCCGTGCTCGGTTTCGGTCAAGTTCATCAAGCCCACCGACGAGATCACCACCATCGAGGGTCTGGCCGACACGAAGCACAAGGGCAAGGACCTGCACCCGGTGCAGGAAGCCTGGATGAAGAACAGGGTTCCGCAGTGCGGGTTCTGCCAGCCCGGTCAGATCATGTCCGCGGTCGCGCTGATCAACGAGGCCAAGAAGAACAAGCGGAAGGTCACCGACGCGGACATCGACCAGATCCGCAACGTCTGCCGGTGCAACACCTACCCGCGCATCCGTGAAGCGATCAAGGACGCTGCTAAGCACATGTAGGTCACGGACTGGGTGTAGTGGGATGCACCCATAAGGTGCGCGAGCCTTTTGGGTGAGGTCGCGGGCACCGGTGGCGATGGCGATGGCTCGTCCGGGAAACCCCGGGCGGGCCTTCGTCCATCAGACGGCGCAATGATCCACCGGTGCGCCGATCAACGCGCGTCGCCTCCTCGCACCGAGGGGCAGCAAGTCAAAGGTCCGGTGCGGCAGCCGATGACCCCGGAAAAGCTTCGTAAAGGGTGGAAACTCTTCACATCCAGCTGAACTGACGACGCGTCACCACATGTGGCCACGTTCTCGACGCCCTCCTTGCAAGACGTGTGTGTACGTCCAAGGATCTGTGTTTCGGCTGCACCAGTCGACTTTGCGCAGGCGAGCGCGACAGCGTCCGCGGAACTGCTGCGCGAGATGTCGTCCACGTTCATTGCAGCGTTGATCTCGGGCCCGACGCCGCGCATCGCCACGAGCTGCGAGGCGAGCTGCTCGGTGATCCGCTTGAGCCGGACCACGGCGCGCTTGATCTGGGTGTCGACCGCGAACGTCGACTACGTCGCGAGCTCGACCACCGTGACCGAGGTAGCCGAGAAGCTTGCTGCCGGAGACTACGGCGCTCTACCGGTGTATGAGGGCGACCGTCTCGTGGTCATGATCACTGACCGTGACATCGTCGTGAAGATCGTCGCGAAGGGTCTGGACCCCGCTACGACCACGGTGGGCGACCGGGGTCAGGCTGAGGTTCTTACGACCGGCCCCGACGACAGCATTCATCAGGCCATGCTCACGATGGCCGAGCATTAGGTCCGGCGCCTGCCGGTCCTCGACGGTGACAAGCTCGTGGGGATCCGGCCTCGTCGTGGCTGCGCTGCTTCTCCGCCTCGATGACCGGGTACACGTTCACCGGGTCTCCTTCGCGAAGAAAGCTGTCGCCCGCTTAAAATCTCCACGCCGTCGCGCACCGCGGTTGTCCCGACGCAACTGCACGAGCTCATCACGTTCGTCGGTCGTCAGACCACCGTCGGTGCGCTGTCCGTCGTGGCGGGTCAGCCCCACCCGGGGAATGCTGGATCTTCCGTCCCCGGAAGCAGGTCTGGCCCCCGACGTCGAGCCATGGATCGGCCGGGGTCCACGCAGCAGGCCGAAAGGCAGAACGAAGCAGCCCCGCCTCGCGCAAGGCGGGACGGGGCAGCAGCAGGCCGTCGGCCGGCTATTTCGTGGTGCTCTCTACCAGTGCTTGGACCTCGGCCCGGGCCGCTTTGACGGCGGCTAGGTGACGCTCTGCGACGGTGCGCGTGTCGGTGCCGATGTCCTTCTCCAACGCCTTCTCGTAGGCCGAGATCGCGTGGTCCTCGCCTTGCACCGCGGTCTTGAGCACGCTCTCCGGTCCCGAGCCCGTCACGGCGTCGCGGATGGCCATCCACCCGCGGTGCAGTGCGGCAGCTGCCGAACCGGTCTCCGTCACCGTGTCGCCGTAGGTCACCGCGAGTGCCTGCAGCTCGTCCGAGAAGCCCGCTCGCTGCTCACTGAGCCGGGTGAAGACGGGGACCAGGTCAGGCCGGTCGGAATCTGCCAGCTCCGTGGCGCCCTTGGCGTAGCCCTCCTTGCCGTCCTCGGCGATCTTGACGAGGTCCTGCGTCGTGTCCTGGTCGACAGACATGTCGTTCCTTCCCTTGGGTGGAAGTCACCTGCCCCCGCGCCAGACGTTGAACCGCAGCGCTCTTGCGGCTGCTGACGGCATTATGCGGGCCTGTAGCGACGCAGCAGCTTGCCGCTGAGGCCCGGCGGGACGTGGGCTCAGCCTCCTCGGCCGTGCCGACGGTCCGGTCACCACGACAGGGGTACCGGGCAGCGTCGTCGGCGAGGACGTGCCAACGGTCGACGCAGCGGGTCAGCTCGGCCGGCTGCCGCGGCTCGGCGACGTGCCTAGTGGGGCACCGCCGGAAGGACGCCACGGATGAGGCAACGTCTCCTCAGACCAACCCTGGATTTGGCCGCGGCAGCCCTCGGCACGACGGCGCCGAGGGCCGTGAAGCACCGGCGGATGGCAGGCGCAGGGCTACTCGCTGCGCCGCCCGCGGTGACGGACCCCGGGTTCGAGCACCTGCTGGAGGCGCTGACCGGCGAGGCCCCGACGTCGGGCAACGCCGTCACCGTTCTGCGGAACGGGTGCCGCATCTTCCCGGCCATGCTCGACGCCATCCGGAGCGCTGCACGGACGATCGACTTCGCGACCTACGTCTACTGGGAGGGATTGATCGCCGACGAGTTCGGCGACGCACTGGAGGAGGGGGCGCGTGCGGGGGGCGAGGTGAACGTCCTGCTCGACGCGGTGGGCGCCGCCAAGATGGACCAAGCGCTCGTGGAAAGGTTGCGGGCCGCGGGCGTCGTCGCGCGGTCTCTACGGAGGGTTCCTGAAGAACTGGGTGGAGGCGACCCGCACGATCCTGGTTGGAGCGCACCTGCCGCCCCTCCGCCGGACCAGGGAGGTGTCCGGGCGCACGTCACGCGCAGCTCGGCGTCCTCCGGGAGCACCGAGGCCGAGAAACTGTTCTCCCGCGTCGAGCAAGACTTCCTTGCTGAAGGTGCCCTGACCGGCTAGTTCGGGACGCCCACGCCGGTCGTGTCGATGCCGGGTGCGGCGACCCGGTCGTCGACGTCGGGCAGGTCGAGAACGGGCGCCACGGCGGCGGCCAGCGCCGCGCCGAGCAGGGGCGCCAGTAGGAACAGCCAGAGCTGTGACAGCGCGTCGGTGCCGGCGAACAGCGCCGGCCCGAGAGAGCGGGCCGGGTTGACCGAGGTCCCGTCCAGCGGGATGCCGACCAGGTGGATGACCGCCAGCACCAGCCCGATCGCCAGCCCGGCGAACCCCGGCGCCGCAGCGCGGCCGGTGACGAGGAGGACGACGAGCACCAGCAGGAAGGTGCCCAAGACCTCGAACACGAACGCGCCGCCCAGCCCCACCCGCTCACCCCAGGAGTTGCTCCCCAGCGTGTCCGTCTGATCGGTCACCTCGCCGAAACCGGAGGTCATCAGCTTGAGCAGCGCGGCTGCCACGACCGCGCCGGTGACCTGCGCAAGCCAGTAGACACCTGCCTCACCGGCTGACATCCCTCGCCGCAGCAGCACACCCAACGTCACGGCGGGGTTGACGTGGCAGCCCGATACCGGACCGAGGGCGTAGGCCAGGACAAGCAGCGTCAGCCCGAACGCCAGAGCGACGCCCAGCGCTCCAATCAGGTCGAGGCCGAAGACAGCCGAGCCCACCGCGAAGAACACCAGGACGAAGGTGCCGAGGAACTCAGCGGTGGCCTTGCGCCAGAAATCGGACACGGTGCACCAACCTGTCTGACGAAGTCACCGGATCGGCGTCGTGCCCATCATGTCGGCCTGGCACCCCCGCCGGGGGGCAGGCCTCCGCTCCGTTCCGCGGCGCACGTGAGGCGTGCGGTGGGCGTCACCTCCGGACGGAGGATTGCGGCCTTGCGGTCGCAGCGCACGCCACCGTGGGGCTCGGGCTCGTCGACTGACGACGCGGGGTCGGGCTGCGACGCGCCGGCGGGCAGGGGATGATCCGACCCAGTACAGAGGGGCCGGATAGCCCGAGCTCGCCGCGTCGGTGCGGGCCGCGCTGCGCAGCGAGCGGCCCTGCGCCTTTGCTGTTGACCTGACCCCGCGAGCTTGATTCACTGCTTCGTGGGGTAGAGGCGCGGCACTCTGTCGCTCGTGAGGCGGAATTATGATCGGCTTTATCGTCGCAGGGCTCGTCATCGGCGCACTGGCCCGCCTGGTCAAGCCTGGCAAGCAGAGCCTGGGCCTGTTGGCCACACTGCTGCTGGGACTGGTCGGGTCCATCATCGGCGGGCTGATCGCCCAGCTGTTCGGGACCGGCGGCATCTTCGAGCTGAACATCCTGGGCTTCGTGCTCGCCGTCATCGCCGCCGTGCTGCTCATCGGCGTGGCCGAGTCGGTGAGCAGCAAGAAGTCGCACGGTTGACCCGTCGCCCCGTGGAGGGCGGGCTTCTTCTCCGAACAGCAGTCGGCCGTTCAGAGTCGGGGTGCAGCCACCGCCAGGATCGCGACGTCGTCGCGCTGTGCCGCACTGTCCAGGTCGTATAGGCGCGACACCACCTCGATGACACCGCATCCGACACTGGAGCGGGATCGGCTACGAGAGGCGATCGCGCCTCACAGGCAGGGCCGCGAGGATCATTGGAAAGTGCACGTCATTGCCCTGTAGCGGGCCGGTGAGAGACGTCTCCGCGGACTTTCAGTCCGCGGGTTTCGGGGTTCGATCCCCCGGCGGCCCACCCCACACGCCCACGCTCCGCGATCTGGTTCACGCCCAGGGCGGCGTCCCCACCGCAGGAGCGGGCGCTCCTTGCGTAGGGGTACGGGCCTCGACCGGGCCACCTTGGCATACGCCGATGACGGTCGCCGGGTAGCCGAGGCCGCTGCCGATGGCCGAGGTCTTGCCGTTGCGGGGCCACGTGGTGATCGCGCCGAGGAACTGCAGATTCGGGGAGGTGAGCGCGCGGACCCGCAACACCTTCACGTCCTGCCCCGAGTCCCTGATGGTGATCGCGCCGATCGTGAAGTCGGGCTGCTTCACCGTGAGGTCCTCGATCGAGCCCAAACTGCGGGGCGTGCCCGCTTTCAGGCTCGATCGGCCACCGCAGCCGGTCAATGCCAAGGTCAGCGCGGTACAGACGCCGGCAGACGCTCGGACGAGGCGCCGAGAATCCCGGAGTGTCGACACCCTGGACAACTGGCCCCGCGCCTGAGGGGGAATACGCCGGGCCAGACAGGGCAGTTCAATGTACGTACATTCACCGTACGCGCATCGAACACTTGGAGCCACAGATGATTGTCGTCGACATCGTCGAGACACCGAGCCTGGGAGACCGCAGCTACGTCGTCTCGGACGGTTCTCTTGCCGTCGTGGTGGACCCGCAGCGCGACCTCGACCGCATCGAGGCCGTGCTCGACTCGCGTGGAGTCCGGGTGAGTCACGTCCTGGAGACCCACGTGCACAACGACTACGTCACCGGCGGATACGAACTGGCCGGGCGGACCGGCGCCGTTTACGTCGTCGCCGCGGGGGACGACGTCGAGTTCGATCGACTCCCGGTGCGCGACGGCGAGGAGATCGAGGCGGGCGCCATGCGCATCCGGGTGCTGCACACGCCGGGCCACACCCACCACCACGTCAGCTATCTGATCGCGGACGCCGAGGGGACCGTGCACGGGGTGTTCACCGGGGGCTCGATGCTGTTCGGTGCCACCGGACGCACCGACCTCGTCGGTCCGGAGTACACCGACGAACTCACCCATGCCCAGTTCCACAGCGTCCGGCGGATCGCCGCCGAGGCACCGGAGTCGGCCCAGGTCTATCCGACCCACGGTTTCGGGAGCTTCTGCTCGGCGACGCCGACGACAGGGGACTCCTCCTCCGTCGGCAAACAGCGCCAGGAGAATCCGGCGCTGACACTCGACGAGCAGAAGTACGTCGACACCTTGTTGGCCGGACTCGACGCCTACCCGGCCTACTACGTGCACATGGCGCCCATCAATCGGTCCGGCCCTGCGCCGGTGAATCTGTCCGACCCCGAACTCGTCGACGTGGCCACCCTGCGCGAGCGCGTCGCGGCCGGCGAATGGGTGGTGGACCTGCGCAGCCGGCGCGCCTTCGCGGCCGGTCACCTTCCCGGCACCCGCAACTTCGAGGCCGGCCAGAACTTCGCCACCTATCTGGGCTGGCTCCACGCCTGGGGCGCTCCGCTGACGCTCATCGGTGAGGACCTCGAACAGGTACGGACCGCCCGCAGAGAGCTGGTCCGGATCGGCGTGGACCGGTTGGCGGGAGCGAGCACCCTCGGCGACCAGACAGCCGAGGTCGGCGAGGCGCGCTCTTATCGGGTCGCCGATTTCGCCGCGTTGGCCGCGGCGCGGCGTACCGGGCCGGTTCGGATTCTCGACGCCCGGCGCGACGACGAGTGGCGAGACGGGCACGTCGAGGGTGCTATGCATATCCCCGTCCATCAACTGATGAACCGTCAGGATGAAGTGCCCGATGGTGAGGTCTGGGTGTACTGCGGTTCGGGTTACCGCGCGGCAATCGCCGCCTCGATCCTGGACCGATCGGGTCGCGAGGTGGTCCTGATCGACGCGCCCTTTGCCGACGCCCAGTCCCAGGGACTGATCGGCTGATCGCTCTCACCCGCCGTCCCCACCGCCGAGACCGTGGAGACCGTGGAGACCATTACTCACAACGCCGGATCCGACCTCTGCTCCCGCTGGGCCGCCCGTCCAACTGACTGTTGGCTCCGCTTCGTCGTTGCTAGGCGGTGCGTCGAACTCTAGGCGGGGACGTGCGCCATCGCATGCTCGGCGAGTGCGGTGATGGTCAGTGCCGGATTGACTCCGGGGTTGGCCGGAAGGGCGGCCGCGTCGCACACGATCATGTTCTGGTACCCGAATGCGCGCAGTTCTGAATTGACGACGCCGGTGCGGTCGTCGGAGCCGATGACCGCACCGCCGAGGATGTGGGCCGTCTACGGAGCGTGGCGAACGCTTGGTCAGGGTGCCCGGCTACACCGCCGTTCCTTCGCGAGCCACTCGGCCACCTTGTGGCCAATCTCGAGGAAGGTCGGCGCGGGACTCGGGATCGGTGGAGCTGACGAGTGCGTAGCGTTGCCGGCCGGCTGCTTCTCCGCCTGCAGACGCACGGCGTTGTCTCGAGATTGACCCGGCGGCCCACCCGTGACCCGTCGGTCCGCGGGACCTGAAAACATGAGCGGGTGACCACCGACCCCGATGCAGGCCCCGCGCCGAGCGACTTCATCCGCGACCTGATCCGCCGAGACCTCGCCAGCCGGAAGTACGGCGACCGGGTGCAGACGCGCTTCCCGCCGGAACCCAACGGCTACCTGCACATCGGGCACGCCAAGAGCATCTGCCTGAACTTCGGCCTCGCCGCGGAGTTCGGCGGGATCTGCAACCTGCGCTTCGACGACACCAACCCCGAGGCGGAGGATCACGAGTTCGTCGAGGCAATCCTTGCCGACGTCGCCTGGCTCGGGTTCACCCCGGCCAACGTCTTCTACGCCTCGGACTATTTCGCCCAGATCTACGACTGGGCCGAGGTACTGGTGAACAAGGGCCTGGCCTACGTCGACGACCAGGACGGCGACACCATCCGCCTGCAGCGGGGCGGCTTCGGCAAGCCCGGCATCGAGTCGCCGCACCGCGACCGCGCCGTCGAAGAGAACCTTGCCCTGCTGCGCGGCATGCGCGACGGAGAGTTTGCCGACGGCTCGCGCGTCCTGCGCGCGAAGATCGACATGCAGTCTTCTGTCATGTCCCTGCGCGACCCGGTGCTCTACCGGATCCGCCGCGTCGCGCACGTCCGTACCGGGACCGACTGGATGATCTACCCGACCTACGACTGGGCGCACGGGCAGTCCGACGCGATCGAGGGCGTGACCCACTCGATCTGCACGCTCGAGTTCACCGACCACCGCCCGCTCTACGACTGGTGCCTCGACCACCTGGACCTGCCGCGGGAGCGCCCGGAGCAGACCGAGTTCGCCCGGCTGGGGCTGACGCACACCGTCATGTCCAAGCGTCACCTGCGCGCGCTCGTCGAGGACGGCACCGTCCACGGCTGGGACGACGCCCGGATGCCGACTCTGCAGGGCATGCGGCGCAGGGGCTATCCGGCCGCGGCGATCCGGGAGTTCGTGGGGACGCTCGGTGTCTCGAAGACCAACGGCATCACCGAGATCGAATTCCTCGAGTCGTTCGTCCGCACCCACCACAACGCGTACGCGCTGCGCCGGATGGCGGTGCTGGAACCGCTGAAGCTCGTCATCACCAACTGGCCCGAGGGTCACGTCGAGCACGTGGAGCTGACTGAGAACCCGGAGGATCCGTCGGCCGGCGTGCGAAGCGTGCCGTTCAGCGGCGAACTCTGGATCGAGCAGGACGACTTCAAGCTCGAGCCGCCGCCGAAGTACTTCCGTCTCGCGCCGGGCCGGGAGGTCCGCCTGCGCGGCGGGTACTTCGTCACCGCCACCGACGTCGTCACCGAAGCCGACGGCAACCCCACAGAGGTGCACTGCACCTACGACCCGGCGACCAAGGGCGGAGCCGCGCCGGACGGCCGGAAGGTGAAGGCGACCATGCACTGGGTGAGCGCGGCGCACGCCGTCGACGTCACCGTGCATCTGTACGAGCGGCTGTTCGCCGACGCCCGGCCCGGCAGTGACGGCGAAGAACCGACCGTGAACCCGGCCTCGCGTCGCACCATCGTGGGCGCGAAGGCCGAGCCGGTGCTGGCCGACACCAAGCCCGGCGAGGTCGTGCAGTTCGAGCGGTTGGGCTACTTCGCCGCGGATCCGGACACTCCCGCCACCTTCCACCGCACCGTGGGTCTGCGGGACGAGTGGGCGAACATCCAGAAGCGCAACGGCTGAGTGCCTTCCCCGCCACCGCAGGCTCCGACGGAGGACGCGGACACGGTGCTCGACGTCCGATCGAGACCCAACATTCTGCGGAGCTTCACCTAGGCGCTCATCGATCTCGGTTGGTCCTCGGCGGGGGAGTCGCCGGACGGTCATCAGCATCGGTGGGTCAGCGGCGCGTCGCAGTTGGACGTCATGATCCCGGGCGGCCTCGTTGAGGTTGACGTACGCCGACGCCTTGATCACAAGGGCCCCCGCCATGTTCGGACGAGGGACGTTGCCCACCAGCGCGTGAGCGATGCCGGTGCTTGGGTTCCTGGCGCAGTTCGACCTGGAGTTCGCGTTCGGCCTCCGGGGACGCTCATGTGCGACCCCTGCCGCGCCGAAGAGTAGATCGTGAACGTTCCCGCCTTGGACCCGTCAACACGCGGAACGGTAGAGGCTTCGCTCCCCGCACCCCGACAATCCGCTGCGTCGACGCCGAACCTGGTCGGCGGACGAGTCGTGGTCGCCGACGACGCCCCTGACATCCGAGCCCTGGTGTCCCGCCAGCTCGTCCGCGCCGGTGCCACGGTTGTGGAGGCCGCCGACGGTGCCGAGGCGCTCGCCGCGTGTCGTCAGCGGGGTGTCGAGCTCGCGATCCTGGACATCGAGATGCCGCACCTCACCGGCTTCGAGGTACTCGAGGCCCTGCGGGCGGACCCGGCCACAGCCGGGCTGCAGGTCCTGTTTCTCACCGGGCGCTCCCTGAAGGGCGACGTTGCCACGGGGCTCGGCCTCGGTGCGCACGACTACATCCGCAAGCCGTTCGCCCTCGACGAACTGCAGGCCCGTGTCGACGCCGCGATTCTGCTGGGCCGGCGTACTCGGGAGCTCGCCGAGAGCGAGGCGGCCTTTCGTGGCCTGTTCGAGGGCGCCCACACCGCGATGTCAATCGTCGGTCTGGACGGTCGCCTGCGCCGCGTGAACCAGGGGTGGGTGGAGTTGCTCGGCCGTCCAGCCGAAAGCATCGCGGCGTTGGACACCTACTCGTTGGTGCACCCCGACGACCGGGCCGTCTACAGCCAGGCCCTCGTCGAGATGCGCCGCCGCGGGGTCGATCACGACCGCGGACGATTGAGACTGATGCGCCCCGACGGTGAGACGCGCTGGTGCGAGATCTCCACGACCCTCGTGCGCGACAAGGCGAACGTCCCGGCCTACCTGTACCGCGTGATGGTCGACGTCACCGCCGAGGTGCTCGCCGGCCGAGCGCTGCTCGACTGCGAGCAGCGGTACCGCGAGCTGGCCGACCTTGTGGCGGGAGGGCAGGCTACGGAGAGTCTCGCTGACCCCGAGCCGTTGACCGGCCTGCTCGACCGCCAGGGTTTCGAGGTAGCGCTGCGGCGCCGCGCCGACAGCGCCCCGCCCGACGGGTCCCCAGGCGCGCTCCTCGTCCTGGAGCCCGACGACCTCAAGGCCAAAGGCTCCCGGGCGCACGGCGTCACTGACTCACCGACCACCTGGATGGGTGATCTTCTGGTCGCCGCTGTGGGCGAGACGAACACGGTGGCGTGCCTTGGCGGCGCAGAGTTCGCCGTGATCCTTTCCCGGGCCACCCGCGCGGAGGCCGCGCAGGTGGCGGAGGGCCTGCTCGGGGCGGTGCGCGACCGGGGTGAGGCGTTCCCCGCCGAGACCAGAACAGTCAGCGTCGGCGTCGCGATGTTCGCCGGCCCGAAGCTCTCCGGTGAGGCCGTCCTCGTCCGGGCCGACCTCGCGCTGTACGCCGCGAAGAGGGCGGGCGGGGACCGCTTCGCCTTCCACGACGACCACCGAACCGGGCGATGGCGTGCCCGCTGGTGACACCGAAACCCTTGTGGGATCAGGCGTAGCCGAGTTCCTTTCGTACTTGTCCAAGCTGATCAGGGACGGGATCACCATCGATGAGATGGCAGACCTGGATGAACTCTTCTTGAACCCGACTCACTTCATCCAGTTGTGCCGCCTCCGCGCTGGGAACAAGGAGCTGCGGGACATCTAGTCCATCCCTGCCGTCCGCAGTCCCGATCGTGCGAGGGACGCACACCCGCGTCGGGTGTGCGTCCCTGGACGGACGTGGTCAGCAGTCATCCCAGGATCGGCTCGTATCGTCGCTCGAGCTGTAGCAGCCTCGACGCTCGCCCCAACGGCGCCACCGCCGACGCCTGCGTCGGCGCCAGCGATCGCCACCGACGGTAGGAATGCTGAACAGGCTTCTTGCCATGACTCCACCCTTTCGCGACGGCCCGAGTGAGCAACCCGAGCGGCGCTCAACTACCCGCTCGAAACCGGACGATGCGTCACTTCGCGGCTGAAGTTCCAGCGAGTCCGGGGCCGCCCGGCAGGCGGGTTCCGATCAGGCGTAACCGAGTTCGTGCAAGCGGGCATCGCTGATGCCGAAGTAGTGCCCGACCTCGTGCTTGACCACGAGCTCGATCTTCGCGAGCACCTCGGCGTAGGTGTCGCACCGGATCAGGATCGGCCAGCGGTAGATCGTGATCCTGTCGGGCAATGCGAACGCGTACTGCGTCGTCCGCCTGGTGAGGGGAATGCCTTCGTAGAGGCCGAGCAGGTTCATCCGCTCGAGCCCGTCCTCGACGCCGAACGCCACGTTGGCAATGCGCGGACTGAGCCGCAGCGGGAGGTTCTCCAGCACCCGCGCGACCTCGAGTTCGAACTCTTCTCGCTCCATCGCGTACATGTCGGAAGAAGCGCTCGGCGCGCGGCGCTATTCCGGGGTGGACCGTGTCGTGACTTTCGTTAGCGTGGGCCCATGTCGTTGAGCATCGAACAGGCCGAATTGCTCCTTCCCGTCGCATTGGAGGAGGCCCGTACCGGTTTCGACGAAGGTGGATGCCCGATCGGCGCGGCGCTCTTTCACCGCGACGGTCGGCTGCTGGGGCGCGGCCGCAATCGGCGGGTCCAGCACGGAGATCCCTCCGTGCACGGAGAAACCGACGCCTTCCGGAACGCCGGGCGGCAACGCAGCTACCGCGACACGATCATGGTGACCACCTTGGCGCCCTGCTGGTACTGCAGCGGGCTGATCCGGCAGTTCAACATCCCGACCGTCGTGATCGGTGAGTCCCGGACCTTCTCCGGCGGCGTCGACTGGTTGAACGAGCACGGCGTGGAGACCATCGACCTCGACTCGGGGGAGTGCGCCGCCCTCATGTCCGCGTTCATCGC
Source organism: uncultured Actinomycetota bacterium (assembly GCA_963703165.1). Taxonomy (GTDB): domain Bacteria; phylum Actinomycetota; class Actinomycetes; order Sporichthyales; family Sporichthyaceae; genus JBQTKD01. The sequence goes on along the minus strand of OY969798.1, from coordinate 2,017,085 downwards.
GGCCAAGCCGGAGATCTGGTTGGAGGACATCGGCGAGTAGGTTCCGCAGGTCCGTGTCCTTGGCAGTGGCCGCGTCGCGCTAAGTTCCCATGGTGAACGACGATGAGTTCGTAGCTCGGTACCCACGCCTCTGGCACCTCGCGCACGGCGACGCGTGGGACGGCATCAGCCGGCGCGGATTGATGAGCACGCAGCGGCTGGTGGAACTTTTCGAACCCGACGAAGCCGAAACGCTGCTGAGTGTGCGTCGCGCGGATTCGCACCGGATGGAGCACCCGGAGTACGGGACAGCCGTCATCCGCGATCAAGAGCCACTTGATGTGGAGAAGCTCGCCGGCTGCCTGGACGGGTTGACGGTGGACGGTTGGTTTCGCCTGCTGAACAGCTTCGTGTTCCTGTTCGCGCGGGAGGATCACCTGGTCCGGATGCGGGACAAGTACGTGAAGCAGCACCCGGTGGTGGTTCTCCGCTTGCGGACCGACAGCCTGGTCCGCGCCCACGGCGAATTTCTGCGGGTCGCGACCATCAACACGGGCTACACGGACCGGAAGCCGGTCCGGCGCGGTGTGGAGACCTTCACGCGGATCCCGCGCTTCGACCTGTCGAAGTGGGCACGGATCCAGGAGGTCGTCGTGCCTGGCGAGATCCCCGATGTGCTCCCACACCTGGATGAGGCATACCTGAAGCTGCCCGACGGATCGCAAAGCAGCCTGCTGTAGGGAGGGTCGGTTCCTACTGCCAGCCGTAGGACTTCCGTAGTGCGGCGGCGACGACGTCGAACCGCGCCCGGTCGAGAACGGCCCCTTCGCGGCGGATGCCGTGCTCCGCCACCACCAGGACTCGGTCCAGGCGCACCCACGACGGGCGGTGTCGGCCGTCCCACGTTCCGGCGCCGAGCGGTAGCCAGTGGCGTTGGCCCTCCCTGTCCGCGTTGCTGGAGAGCATCAGGCCAAGGAGGTTCTCGCCGTCCCGCCCGACGACCAGCAACGGCCGATCCTTGCCGCGGTTCGCGTCCTCCTCGAAGGGCACCCACGACCAGACGATCTCGCCGGGATCCGCGGCCCCGTCGAGATCCGGCGCGTAGTGAAGCCGCCGCCCCGCTGGAACGCCGGTCGCGCGTCGGGGCGGGGTGCTCCTGCCCCCTCGCGTGACGCTGCGGAGCATCCGGGTGCCGATCCCGCGCCAGGTCATCGGGCGCCTCAGGCCGCGGCGTGCTTGTCGATGACCTTGCCGAGCTTGGGCAGGGCTTCGACGACGTTCTTCTTCGCGTTCGGGCGGAGCTTGGCGTAGACCTTCTTCAGGCTCTCCTTGTCCGACCGATTCGCCTTGGCGTCGGTGACTCCGACCAGTGCGTCGGCGGCGCGGTCGGGTCGGGCGGCGAGGAAGGCGCCGAAGTCGCCACCGCCGGCGGCGCGGTGTTCGGCCCACAACGGGTCGAGGGCGTCGACGAAACCCGGGAGCAGCGACCCGATCGCGTGCGCACCGAAGCCCGGCTTCAGCTTCTTGACGGTGGCGTAGCCGGTCTTGATGACTGCACCGGAGACGCCTCCCTTGGCCGCGACCTCTGCGTCGACCAGCGCTCCGAGATCGGCGATCACCGCCGGCCGCTTCGCGTCATTGAGCAGTGCCGCCTCAAGTGTGTCCGCCACCGGTGCCGCCTTTCGCTGTCGATCTTTGTCTCCGGGCACGCTAGCCAAGACCTCTCGGTGCCGATCGGCCTCGGCCACTGCTGCGTCACCCGTCGGCCGTTCAGACGCCAGACGTGACCCAAAATTCACTACTGCTCGAATCCACCGCTTCGGCCCGAGCCGAAGTGGATCGCCCGTCCCGGGCGCTCCAAAGCGCTTGGCGGCGAAGAAGTCGCTCCCGGACGTCGTCGCCAAACCACCGAGACCAGGGGCTTGCGCCCCGAGCCGTTAGTGAATCACTATGCACTAACGCGTTCCAGCGTCGCCGAGCCGCGGCGGTCCCGCACACGGAGGCTGACCCGAGTGAGCACGGTCATCAAGTCGAGCCTGAATATCCAGGACGAGACCTATCGCCACAACCGTAAGTTCCAGGAAGAAGCCCTGGCGGCTTTGGAGGAGCAACTCGACCTGGCCCGCAACGGCGGGGGCGAGCGCTATCAGCAGCGGCACCGAGACCGTGGGCGGTTACTCGCCCGCGAGCGCATCGAACTGCTCGTCGACCAGGACTCGGCGTTCCTCGAGCTGTCCAGTCTCGCCGCGTGGGGCACGGGCTTCACCGTGGGCGCCTCGGTGATCACCGGTATCGGGGTCGTCTCCGGTGTGGAGTGCATCCTCATCGCCCACGACCCGACGGTGAAGGGCGGCGCGATGAACCCCTTCTCCCTGAAGAAGACGTTGCGTGCGCTGGAGATCGCGCGGATCAACCGCCTCCCCGTCATCAACATCGTCGAGTCCGGCGGCGCCGATCTACCGACGCAGGTGGACCTGTTCATCCCGGCCGGGCAGATCTTCCACGACCTCACGCAGCTGTCAGCGATGCGAATCCCGACGGTCGCATTGGTGTTCGGCAACTCGACAGCGGGCGGGGCCTACATCCCCGGGATGTGCGACTACGCGGTGTTCGTCGACCAGCAGGCCAAGGTCTTCCTGGGGGGCCCGCCGCTGGTGAAGATGGCGACGGGCGAGGAGTCCGACGACGAGGAACTCGGCGGCGCCGCCATGCATGCGCGCGTCTCGGGCCTGTGTGACCACTTCGCGGTCGACGAACTCGACTGTCTCCGCCTTGGGCGGCTCATCATGGCGCAGTTGAACTGGCGCAAGCTCGGACCGGGCCCGACCCTGGCGGCCGACGAACCCATCTACGATCCCGACGAGATCCTCGGGATCGCCCCGGCCGACATCAAGGTGCCGTTCGACCCCCGCGAGGTACTCGCGCGCGTCGTCGACGGGTCTCGGTTCATGGAGTACAAGCCGATGTGGGGCACCAGCCTCGCCACCGGTTGGGCCTCCGTGCATGGCTTCCCCGTCGGTGTGCTGGCGAACATCCATGGAGTGCTCTTCAGCGAGGACGCCAAGAAGGCGAGCGAGTTCATCCAGCTCGCCAACCAGACGGACACGCCCCTGATCTTCCTGCAGAACACCACCGGCTACATGGTCGGTAAGGCGTACGAGCAGGGCGGGATCATCAAAGACGGATCCAAAATGATCAACTCCGTGACGAACAGTCATGTTCCGCATTTCACGATCAATCTGGCCGCCTCGTTCGGCGCGGGGAACTACGGAATGTCCGGCCGTGCCTATGGGCCACGCCTGCTGTTCTCATGGGTGAGCGCCCGGTCAGCGGTGATGGGTGCTCCGCAGTTGGCAGGGGTGCTGTCGATCGTCGCCCGCCAATCAGCGGAGGCAGCGGGTCGACCGTTCGATGTCGAGGCCGACGAGGTCCGGCGAGCTGCGGTCGAGCGCCAGATCGAGGAGGAGTCGCACGCGTTCTTCATGAGCGGACGCATCTACGACGACGGACTCATCGATCCCAGGGATACCCGGACCGTCCTGGGAATCGCGTTGTCCGCGGCGCACTCCAACACCGTGTCCGGAACCTCAGGCTTCGGCGTCTTCAGGATGTGAGCGGATTTCTCCATGCCCAAGATTCGTAGACTCCTCGTCGCCAACCGAGGCGAGATCGCGGTCCGCATCATGCGGTCCGCGCATGCGCTCGACATCTCCACCGTCGCGTTGTTCTCCGACCCGGACGTCGATGCGCCGCACGTCGCGCTTGCCGAGGTGGCCGTGCACCTACCCGGCGCAGCGCCGTCCGAGACCTACCTCCGTGGCGATCTCATCGTCCAGGCCGCGTTGGCCACGGGCGCTGACGCCATCCACCCCGGATACGGCTTCCTGTCGGAGAACGCGGACTTCGCTCGGCGTTGTGCCGAGGCCGGAATCGTGTTCGTCGGACCACCGGTGGCGGCCATCGAGGCGATGGGTTCGAAGATCGCCGCCAAGGCGCTGATGCAGGCGGCGGGGGTGCCGGTTCTCCCCGGCACCGTCATCGATCACGACGACGCATCCGAGCTGGTCGCCGACGCAGCCCGGGTCGGCTACCCGCTGCTGGTGAAGGCGTCCATGGGCGGGGGCGGTCGCGGGATGCGGATCGTCCGCGCGGCGGAGGACGTCGTCGACGCCGTACGATCCGCGCGTCGCGAGGCCCAGTGGGCGTTCGGCGACGGCACCGTTTTCCTCGAACGATTCGTGGAGCGGCCGCGGCACGTCGAGGTGCAGATCTTCGGTGATCAGCAGGGCACCGTCACGCATCTGTTCGAACGGGAATGCTCGATCCAGCGGCGTTTCCAGAAGATCATCGAGGAGGCACCCTCACCCGCCGTCGACGAGGACCTGCGCAAGCAACTGTGTGCCGCGGCTGTCGACGCGGGTAAGGCGATCGGTTACGTCAACGCCGGCACGGTTGAGTTCGTGCTGGCGCCCGACGGCCAGTTCTATTTCCTCGAGGTCAACACGCGGCTGCAGGTCGAGCACCCGGTGACCGAGGAGGTCACCGGCATCGACCTCGTGGCGCTTCAATTGGCCATCGCAGAAGGTAGACCGCTCCCACCCGCCGTGCTGTCTGCCCACATCACTGGGCACGCCCTGGAAGCCAGGCTCTATGCGGAAGATCCGGAGGCGGACTACGCGCCCGGGGGCGGAACGATCCTGTCCTTCGAGTTCCCTCCGCTGCCCGGAATTCGGGTCGACACCGGTGTGGGGCCGGGCTCGGTCATCGGCACCCGCTACGACCCGATGCTCGCGAAGGTCATCGCGCACGCGGACACCCGGGAGTCGGCAGCGCGACTGCTGGCGCGAGCCTTGAACGAGGCGCGGATCCACGGCGTGGCAACCAATCGCGACCTGCTGGTGGCCATCCTTCGGGAGGAAAGTTTCCTCGCCGGTGACATCGACACCGGGTACCTCGAGCGGACTCCGCCGGACGTCTTGGTGGCCCCTGTCCCGGAGCGAACGCTTCGCCTGCATGCGTGCGCGGTTGCACTCAGCCTTCAACGCCGATCCCGGTCGGCAGCGGGAGTGCAGCGCACGATCCCGCCGGGCTTCCGCAATGTGCCGAGCCAACCTCAACGTGTGGCCCTGGACATCAGCGGGCGCCGGATCCAGGTTGAGTACCGCCTGGTCGGCTCGCAGTGGTGGTTCGCCGTCGACGGCGAAACGATGGGCGAACGGATCAATGTCGAGGTCCGCGCACCCGCGGTCGCTCTGGAGGTCGACGGTCGGCGCTTCCGGCACCACGTCACGCACGATCGCGATCTGGTCCATTGCGACGGGCTCGGCTCGAGTACGTCGTTCCGGCTGATCGAGAAACTTCCTGCCCCAGTCGTTGAGGCCGCCCCGGGCTCCCTGTTCGCGAACATGCCCGGGACGGTCGTGCGGGTGAACGCCGCCGCGGGTCAGGTCGTCGACGAGGGAGAAGTGATTGTCGTATTCGAGGCGATGAAGATGGAGCACTCGATCCGCGCGCCGGCCGGTGGCCTCCTGACCGAGATTCTCGTTGCCGTCGGAGAGACCGTCGAAGTCGGTGACCTCCTCGCAGTCATCAAGGAGACCGAAGGCGGTGAACTGCCGTGACGGAGTCCGGGGAGCCAGTGACCTATGAGGTCAGGTCCGGGGTCGCCTGGTTGACGATCAACCGTCCTGACGCGCGCAACGCGCTGAGCGCTGCCGTCCGGGCGGGCCTGTTCGCGGGCGTTCGTCGGTTCAACGAGGACACCGAGGCCGCCGTGCTCGTCCTGACCGGGGCAGGTGAAAAGGCCTTCTGCGCCGGCGGTGACCTCAAGGAGATGGCATCGTCCGCCCTGGCCGTTCCGCCGGTGGACTTCGTTCCCCAGTTCGGTCGCAACATTGAGGTGCGCAAGCCGACGATCGCCGCCGTCAACGGAATCGCCTACGGGGGCGGCTTCCTCCTCGCGCAGAACTGCGATCTCGTCGTCGCTGCCACCCACGCGAGATTCGCCGTCTCCGAGGCCAAGGTCGGCAGGGGCTCACCCTGGGCCGCCCCGTTGCCGCGCCTCATCCCCCCGCGAATCGCGATGGAGATGCTCCTCACCGGCGATCCGATCACTGCGGAGCGCGCCTACGAGATCGGTCTCGTGAACCGGGTCGTGCCACTGGCCGAACTTGTTGCGACGACGCAGACGCTGGCGGAATCGGTCGCATCCAATGCGCCGCTGTCGGTTCTGGCGGCCAAGGCCACGATCGGTCTGTCCGCGGAGCTCTCGATGACTGACGCCTTCAGCGCTGCCGAGGTGCTCTGGGAGCCCGTCTATCTCAGCGACGACGCCCAAGAAGGCCCGACCGCGTTCAAGGAGGGGCGGGTTCCGCGGTGGACCGGGAAATGACCGTCCTGGCTCAATTGGCATCGGACCTGGCAGCCGAGGCCGAGGCCATCACCTCCATGCTCGCGGGTCGACCGGACGATGATTGGAATCTGCCGACGCCGGCCGACGGTTGGCTGGTGCGGGACCAGATTGCGCATCTCGCGTATTTCGACGAAACAGCACTCATGGCCGTGGTGAATCCCGATCAATTCCGATCTGATGCCGCGGTGCTGATGAGCGAGGGAATGGGATTTCCCGATCGACTCGTTGTCGAACACCGCGGACTGCCCATTGCGGAGCTTCGCTCCTGGTTCAGTAGGGCACGGCTCGATTTGATCGGCGGCACCCGGGACGGTGATCCGAAGCAGCGGGTGTCCTGGTACGGGCCCAGCATGAGCCTGGCGTCGTGCCTCACCGCCCGGCTCATGGAGACCTGGGCACACGGGCAGGACATCGCCGACGCGCTGGGGATCGTCCGCGGGCCCAGCAGCAGCCTCAGGCACGTCGCACACATCGGGATCGGGGCACGTGCCTACAGCTTTGCGGCCCGTGGCCTCCTGATCCCGGAGGTCCCGATTCGCGTCGAAGTGGCTGGTCCGGACGGTGCAACCTGGACCTGGGGGCCGCCGGAAGCCGCCGATCGGGTCACCGGTTCTGCCCTCGAGTTCTGCCTGGTCGTGACCCAGCGAAGGCATCGGCACGAGACCGATCTGGAGATCACCGGGGCGGCCGCGGAGGAGTGGATTTCCATCGCCCAGGCGTTCGCCGGCCCCCCGGGACCGGGCCGCCCGGCCCCTCCCGGAAATGGCTTGGAGGATCCCACAAGGAGTGGTGTCAGATCCGGGCTTTTCGACGCTGCGGAAACCGGCCCCGGCAAGCGATAGTTGACATTGGAGTAGAGCACCACGACGACGTATCGAGGATGAGGTCGAATGACCATTACCGCCAATCCGTCCGTCCGCCAGGTATTGGGAAAGATCGTCACTGACCCGGCATATCGCGCCCTGGCGCGCAAGCGGTTGATTCCGTGGCCGCACATTGCTGTCGTCGCTCTCGCCTATGGCGTCTTCATCGGTTCGACGTGGGCCTATCTCGCGGGCAGCATTCCGTTCCTCGTCATGCTGCTGCTGAACCAGTTCGCGATTTACGCGAGCTTCACTCCGATGCACGACGCCATGCACAAGTCGGTGTCGCGGAACTCACGGGTCAACGACTGGCTGGGGACGTTCTCGATCTTCCTGTTGGTGCCAGGCCTCGGGACCACTCCATTCCGGGCCCTTCACATGGAGCACCACCGGTGGGTCGGCGACCGGGACAAGGACCCTGACGTTCCACTGGTCGAGTCTCCCAAGTCGATCCTGCTCTTCGTCCTCATGTTCCCCGAGTACCTGTGGATCAAGTTCTACTTCGGCAAGCTCGCGTCAACGCGGCCGAAGCGGGAGGTCACGGTCCTCATCGCCGGCCTCGTCGTCTACATCGGACTCCACGTCGGACTTCTGCTCTCTCCATACGCGATGGAGTTCACGCTGTGCTGGCTCATCCCGCAGCGGCTCGGCATGACCATCCTGATCTACGCCTTCGGACACATCCAGCATCCCGAGAACGCGGACTGGACGAACTCCCCATTCCAGGCCACGGTCACCGTGAAGGCCACCTCGGTCAGCAAGATCTACTGGCTCGGCCAGACCGACCACTGCATCCACCACGCGATGCCGCACATTCCTTTCCACCGCTACCACAAGGTGTGGGCGCTCGGCGACAACATCTTGCGCAAGCAGGGCATCCCCGAGCGCGGTCTGTTCCGTAAGGCCGGCGAGATCCAGTGGCCGCGTGCGCCGTACATCGACACCCGGCGCGTACGCGTCAGCGAGGTCAGCTCTGTCGGCCGCGACATCGTCACGTGCCTCCTCGAAGGCGTCGACGAGGCACTGCCCATGTACTCCCCGGGCTCGCACATCGACGTGCACCTGCCCAGCGGCAGAGTGCGGCAGTACTCCCTCTGCGGCCCGCAGGACGGTAGCTACCGCATCGCCGTCAAGAAGTTGCCCGGCGGGCGCGGCGGTTCGATCGAGGTGCATGAAGCACTGTTGCCCGGCCTCGAGGTCACCATCAGCGAACCGCGCAACAACTTCGAGCTCTGCGACGCCCGGCATCATGTGCTCATCGCCGGTGGCATCGGTGTGACGCCGCTGCTCGCGATGGCCCGGCATCTCTGGGACGAGGGCAAGTCCTTCGAACTCCACCTCTGCGCGCCAGACTCCGAGTCGGTTCCCTTCGGCGCCACGCTGAACGAGCTTCCGTTCAACGATCGCATCGCGGTCCACACCGACAGCGCACCCGGTCGGGCATCGATCGAGCCTGGCACGCATGTCGGTCGGTGGGAGGGCGGGGCCGAGATTTACATGTGCGGCCCCGCCGGCTTCATGGACTGGCTGCAATCCTCCGCGGTCGAGTTGGGTTGGCCGCTGGACACCATCCATCGCGAATCCTTCACGGCTCCCGTGGTGGACGTGACCAACACGCGGCCCTTCGAGATCGTCCTGGCACGGGCCGGCGTCACCCTGCAGGTGCCCGCCGGTCGAGCCATTCTCGACGTGCTGGTCGAGAACAAGTTCGAGATGCAGTCAGGATGTGGGCAGGGAGTGTGCGGTAGCTGCGTCACTCCCGTGCTCGAGGGTGAACTGGAACACCGGGACGCCGTGCTGCCCGCTGCCGTCCGTGCCGCGAACACCGCGATGTGCATCTGCGTATCGCGCGCCAAATGCGATCGGATCGTTCTTGATATCTGACGCATAGTCAGTCAGTTCGGCAACTCTATTTAGCTGGGCACCCGCTGCCGCGGGAATGGCTCGGTCGCTGAGCCCTGCCTGAAAACGATGCTGGTGAGGAGTTCCTCGTGAGATCAAGAAACAGAAGGTTGGCCGCAGTCCCGGCGGCCGTCAGCCTGGCCCTTGTGTTCAGTGCGTGCGGAGGGGGCGAGGGCGATGCCGTCTCCGTTCAGGATGCACCCGCGCCCGCGGCGGCCGCACCAGCACAGGACCTGGGCACTGCCCCGAAGTCGGCGGACGCCCCGGCCTCCGACGCGGCAGCGGACACTCCCGCAGCCGCGCCCGAGGCCGCGTCGAAGACGAGCGGTTCGAAGGTCGCGAAGGTCACCGTCAAGCAGCCGAAGGCGACCACGAGCGCCGCAAACGCGGCCAAGGCAGGCGGCACGAAGAGCGCCGTGCGAAGTGTCGACACGTCCTCGGCGCACGCGGCCAATCTCAAGGTCGCGGAGGAGAAGAACTTCGCCACCGACATGGGCGTCACCAAGGACACGATCAAGCTCGGGACGGTGAACATGCATGGGGTCGCCTTGGGCAACCTCTTGATCACGCCGCTCGTCAACGGAATTCGGAGCACGCTCAACTCGATCAACGACCGCGGTGGGATCCTCGGTCGTCGGCTAACGATCACCGACTGCGACGACGGCCCGGGTGAGGTATCGCGCACCAAGGCGTGCATCAAGAAGTTGGTCGTGCAGGACAAGATTTTCATGCTCCTCGGCGGCGGGACGTGGGGCACCGCTTCGATGCACGACGACCTCAAGCAGTACAAGCTCCCCTACATCGGGGTCTGGGCCTACTCGCAGACGGAGTGGCAGGACCCGTACATGTTCCCGACGCACATGTCGATGATTCACGAGGCGATGGCCGGGGCGCAGTGGGCGGCGCAGGTCATCAAGCCCAAGACCTACGGCCTGGTGTGCCTGACCTCTCCGGAGATGCAGTTGGCCTGCAGCGAGGTCAAGAAGATCATGGACGAATCCGGCGCCAAGCTGGTGAAGAAGGCGGACGTCTCGATCTCCGAGGCCTCGATGTCCGGGCACGTCCTGTCGATGCGAGCCGCCAACCCGGAGCACATCATTCACTACGTGATCAACCCGGCGACCATGGCGAAGTTCATGGTCGAGGGGGCGCAGCAGGGCTACTACCCGCCGAAGGGCATCTCGGGTAACCACCTCGCGGCCGAGGTGCTCGGCTCGATCTTCGGGAAGAACCCCGTGGGGCGGTACTGGACCAACACCACCTACAAGCTCTGGGGCACGGAGTTCATGAGCATCATGAACAAGTACGCGCCCGGCAACCGAGGGCTGAACCACCACATCATCCAGGCCAGCTACGTCGGTGCGTTGATCTTCGAGCGGGCCGCGAAGGCGGTGGGCCCGAACCTCACTCGAGAGCGGTTGATGGCCCAACTCTCCAACGGCGATGTCTACGCGGCCGACGCCTCCCTGGATCAGCGGTTCGTCTATTCGGCCGCTGAACGCGGAGGATCGTCCGACAACCCGACCTGGAGCCGCAACATGGGCCAGGGTCGCGAGTTCATGTACAAGTACGCGAGCAGCAACACCATCTCGAACCCCGATGGATCGCCCAGCGGTTTCGAGCCCGACGAGACCCAGTTCGTGATCCACACCGGGAAGTGACCCTGGCTCGAACGCGTGCCCTGCAGCACGGCCGTCCCCGCACCCGCGGGGACGGCCTTCGGGCCATCACCTCGCTTCGGACCGCATTAGTGCATAGTTGTTCACTAGCGATGGTGGAGGGTGCGGTGCGGGAGCAGCAGGCGCGTAAGCGCGACCCCGAGCGGCGGGGCCGGATCCTGGCGGCGGCCGCGGAGCTGATCTCGGCGAGCGGCTATCACGCGGTCGGTATGGCCGACATCGGGCGCGAGGCGGGGATCGTCGGCTCGGGGATCTATCGCCACTTCCCGAGCAAGGCCGCGATCCTGTCGGAGTTGCTGGCACAGGCCATGGACACCTTCGAGGCCGGTGCCGCCGGCATTGCCACCGCGTTCGCCGATGACCGGGACGCCTTGACCGCCTTGGTGGGCCATCACGTCCGGGTCGCGGTCGTTCATCGCCAGATCCTGCAGGTCTACCACGGTGAACTGCACAGCCTCGTCGAGGAGGACCGGCGGAAACTACGGCGGGCCCAGCGGCACTACGTCGAGGAGTGGGTCTCCGTCGTGGGGCCCCTGCGCCGGGACCTGAGCGACCCGGAGGTGCGCCTGACGGTGCATGCGTCGATCGGAGCGATCCAGTCGATCCTCTTCCACAAGCCCGGTGTCCAGGATCAGCGCCTGGTCGAACTGCTGGTCGCGATGGCCCATCAATGCCTCGCCATCCCGCCCAGCCCGGACGTCGCGCCGTGGCCCGTCAGCCTGCCGGGCAGCGAGCTCGCACCGGAGCCAGTCCCCAGCGAATCGGCGATCTCCTAGGACTGAACTGACGGTGGGTCACCCAGCACGGTCCGCAGCCGTAGCGCCGTCAGCAGCTCTGTTCTTCGCTCGTCCAAGTTCAGCGGGATCAGGCCCTGTGCCTGCGTGATTCTCGCCCGGACCGTGTTCTCGTGCAGGAACAGGCGCACAGCCGCCTGGCTGATGGAACCGGTGGACAACCAGGCCAGCAACGTCTCGCGGGCGCGCTCGTTGCGAGGCCCCGGCCCGTTGAGTTCGCCCAGCTCGACTGCTACGTACCGTCGGGCGTTGCGTTCGTCGGCCAGGAGCAACACCTCCAGCGAGACGTCGCGGAACCAGACGAACTGATCGAGGGTCGCGAAGCGTCCCCGCAGCTCGGCGATGGCCAACGCCTCGCGATGGCTCTGCCGAAAGCCGTCGATCCCCTCAGCGGGTTCACCGGCGACCACCGCGATCCGGGTGTTCTCGATGGCGGCTGCCACCTTGGAACGATCGGACTCCGTGACCGCCGCCCCGAAACGCAGCCAGCACACCCAGAGGTCGGCCTCGTGAAGTGTGTACAGGTGCTCGGTCGCGCCGGTCTGTTCGGCGATGTCGGCCAGTGAAATCGAGACCCACGCCCGATCGGCGGCGTGGATGGCGATGCAGATGTGCGCCCCGTCGAAGTGGTAACCCAACTCCCGTTCGACCTCGGGTACCGGCACCGCGACCAGGCCGTCGAGGACCCGCCCGATCAGCATGCGTCGGCGCTCGTTCCGGTTGCGCCGGCGCGCGGCGCTGACTACCTCGTATCGGGCGACGACCATCTTTACGACGTCCACGAGGTATTGCATCAAGATCTCGGTGGGAGGTCCGACGAACTCCTCGATCTGCCCCTCGCCGGCGGCGGCGGCCTCCACCGACAGGGCGAACCACCGACGCCAGAACCGACCGGTGGCGAGCCAGTAGGCGCCCTCGATCTCGCTCACCGGAACGCCGATCTCCACGGCCAGCTCGGTGAACCGGAAGGCGGCGGGGGGAGTGATATCGGCGATCTCGAGCTTGCCGGCGAACAGCTCCAACAGAGCGTGCACGTTGTGCGTCACGCTGGCATTGAGCGCCGAGACGAACGAGGGGTTGTCGAGGTGCTTGCTCCAGATCTCCTGCAGCATGGCCTGCGTCGTGATCTCGATGAACGGCACGGGGTCGGTGCGCGCGGCCAGCGCGCGGGTGGCCGCAGTCATCGTCTGGTGATCACCGTCCAGCTGCACCGTCATGTCCTTTCGCGTTCGAGCGATCTCTATCGCTCACGTGCCACGAAGAATCTCGCATGCTCCTGACGCAGCTTGTACTTGAGCACCTTTCCACCGACCGTCTGCGGCAGTTCGTCGACATAGATGATGGCCTTGGGAGTTTCGAAGCCGGCTAGCCGGGACCGGCAGTGCTCGATCAACTCGGCCTCGGTTGCCGAGGTCTCCGGGTGCAGAATGACAACGGCGGTGACCGCCTCTCCCCAACGCTGATGGGGCAGGCCGACGACTGCCGCTCGGGCCACGGCGGGATGGGTCTGCAGTGTCGCCTCAACCCGCAAGCTGGAGACGTTCTCCGCACCCGACTTCACGATGTCCTTAGAGCGATCGACCATGATTCGGAGACCCTGCTCGTCAACCGTGCAGGTGTCGCCGGAGTGGAACCAGCCGTTCCGGAAAGCCGCTTCGGTCGCCTCGGCGTCGCGGTAGTACCCGGCAGTCACGGCAGGGCTTCGATAGACAGCCTCGCCCGGTGTTCCAGGTCGATCGAGAACGGATCGGTCGGCGGTGTCCACGATGTCGGAGGCCAGTAGGGGATGGGGCAGGCCCACGTAGTTGTGCTCGGGGGAGGTCCGGTCGTAGACCTCCGGCCAGGCCGTCGGCGAGAAGCGCGTGCCGACGATCGACTCGGTCTGGGCAAGGGCGCCCACGAGGATCAGATCGTCGCGGGAGCACTTGCGCATGCGTTCGTAGACGGACGGTGGGATCGCTCCCCACGAGTAGATGACGACGCCCAACGAGGAGAGTCGTCGGCTCGTCCGTTCCAACTCCCCGGCCATGGCCTCGACCATCTGCGGCGAGCCGCCGAAGTGAGTCGTGATGGCTTCCTGTTCGAGTGCAGCTGCATTGGCTGCTACGTCGGGCTTGCGGCCGAGGACGAGAGTGCCGCCCGCCAGCCACGCGGACAGCGGGAACAGCTGATCTCCGATGTGATAGATGACGGGCAGGAAGGCGTCGACCCGTAGGTCGTGTTCCATCCGCAGGCCGCGGGTCAGCGCAGGCATCCAGCTCAGCCCGGCGAAATAGCTGGCGTTGTGGGAGATCATCACGGCCTTGGGCATGGACGTGGTGCCGGAGGTCATCAGCAGTTGCCAGATGTCGTCGCCGTGGATGACGACATCGGGCTCGGTGTCGGGCACACCGTCGAGACGGGCGGCGAACGACGCAAGGTCCGGTGGACCTGTCTCACCGATCGGGATGACGGCGGCGATCTCGAGGTCCGCCTCGTCGATGACGGACCGGAACCGTGGGAGGAACTCGGCGTCCACGAAGGCGACCCGCGGGCCCACCTTCTGGATCAGGTACGCGAGCACCTCGGGGGACAGGGCGGGGTTCACCGGCATCGCCACCATGCCGGCCTTGGCGACGCCGACCTTGGTGACCAGAGCCTCCACCGAGTTGCCGCAGAGCAACATAACTCTGGTGGCGGGCGGCAGGCCGATGTCGAGCAGCGCGTTCGCAACGCGGTTGGCGAGCTGATCGGCCTGACGGTAGGTCAGCCGGGCGAAGGATTCGTCGCTGTAGGCACCCGGACTGCCGACGATCGCGTCCTTGTCCGGCCGGCTCCAGGTGAGCCGTTCGAAGACGTCGCCGATCGAGGTGCGTTCCCAGCGGTGAACAGCGCGGCGGCCGCGCAGGTTCACGACATCGAGGTCGAGCTTCCGATCCGTCACTGCTGCCTCCTGGTCAGACTGTAGTGATTTCATATTCACTACGTCCACCCTCCTGATGCGCTTTCTCTGGACTTGTTTCAAGAGCCAGTAGTGAATGACAATGCACTAAATGCCGTTGGGATGGAGGCCGTGAGTCCGATGCACTTCGAGGAATCTGACGAGCACCGCGCTCTGCGCGAAGGCGTGCGGGACATCACCGCCAAGTTCGGACCGCAGTACTACGTCGCCCAGGTCGAGGCGGGGCAGACGTGCGACGAGCACTGGGACGCAATGGGTCAGGCGGGCTTCCTCGGGGTGAACCTGCCTGAGAGCCACGGCGGTGGCGGCGCCGGGATGGTCGAACTGGCCATGGTCCTCGAGGAGTCCGCAGCAGGCGGGTGCCCGTTGCTGCTGCTGTTGGTGGCGGTGGCCATCTCGGGAGAAGTGATCGCGAAGTTCGGCTCGGACGAGCAGAAGGATCACTGGTTGCCGAAGATCGCGACCGGCAGCAGCAAGGTCGTCTTCGCCATCACCGAACCGGACGCCGGTTCCAACACCCACCGGCTGTCCACCATTGCACGGCGCGACGGCGACGACTTCCTGATCAACGGCACCAAGTACTACATCACCGGTGTGGACGACGCCGACGCGATCCTTCTCGTGACGTCCACCGGTCGAAACGCGGAGACCGGCCGCGGTGAGCTCACACTGTTCCTCGTCCCCACCGACGCGCCCGGTCTGACGATGACTCCGCTGCCGGTCTCGGCGAAGCTCGCGGAGCGGCAGTTCACGTTGTTCTTCGACGACGTCCGGGTGCCCGCCACGGCCGTCGTCGGAGACGTCGGACGCGGATTCCAGCAGGTGTTCCACGGACTGAACCCGGAACGGATCACCGGTGCCGCCCTGTGTGTGGGTGTGGCCCGGCACGCGCTTCGACAAGCCGCGGAGTACGCAAAGACGCGGGAGGTCTGGGGCGTCCCGATCGCCAGCCATCAGGCTGTCGCGCATCCGCTCGCCAAGGCACGCATCGAGACCGAACTCGCCGGGCTGATGACCTATAAGGCCGCCTGGTTGCACGACCACGGCCGCCCTGCAGGCTCAGAGTCGAACATGGCGAAGTATTCCGCAGCCGAGGCCGCGCTGGCCGCAGTGGACGCCGCGATCCAGACCCACGGCGGCAACGGACTGTCCACGGAGTACGGCCTGTTGCCCTACTGGGGCCTCGCCCGCCTGCTGCGCATCGCACCGGTCAGCGCCGAGATGATTCTCAACTTCGTGGCCCAGCACGACCTCGGCCTGACGCGTTCCTACTGAGGCGGGTGGCCATTGCGGACCCAACTGGGGCAAGACCACAAGCAAGTCCCCTGGTCTTGTGGCCTCAGCTCCATCCGCGCGGCCCGTGCCGTGGTGTGGAATCGTCGGGTCGCACCCGGTCGACCGTCCTGGAGGATCGAATGACCAATCTCGCCGAGAACCTGATCGCAGCTGTTGGCGCCCACGCCGACCGCACCGCCGTGCGCCTGGACGACGCGGTGCTGACCTATCGGGATCTCGGCGAGGCGACCGCTCGGGTCGCGGGGTTCTTGCGGCAGCGCGGGCTCGAGCCGGGGGATCGCGTCGGCGTCACGTTGCCGAATGTGCTCGCGTTCCCGGTGCTCTACTACGGGGTCCTGCGGGCCGGGGGCACCGTCGTCCCGATGAACCCGATGCTCAAGCAGCGCGAGGTCCGCCACTACCTCGGCGATTCCGGGGCCCGGATCACCTTCGCCTGGCACGCCGTCGCCGACGAGATCCGGCCCGCGGCGCGGGAGGTCGGCGCCGAGGTCGTCCTGATCGACGAGTCGGCGCTCGGTGAGATCGCGCAGTGGCCGGCCGAACCGGCGCTGGTCGCGCGGGCCGACGGCGACACGGCCGTCATCCTCTATACGTCGGGGACCACCGGGACGCCGAAGGGCGCGGAGATCACCCACGCCAACCTGCGCGCGAACGCGGCGGTGACCGCCGAGGAACTGATCAGCCTGACCCCGGACGACGTCATCATGGGCTGCCTGCCGATGTTCCACACCTTCGGCCAGACCTGCGCGATGAACACCGCCGTCCACGCGGGCGCCTGCCTCACCATGGTCCCGCGGTTCGACGCTGCCGCGGCCTTGAAGGTGATCGAACGTGACCGGGTCACGATCTTCGAGGGTGTCCCGACGATGTACACAGCCTTCCTCGCCGCCGGTGCGGAGAGCGCGGACACCTCGACGCTGCGGTTGTGCGTCTCCGGCGGAGCGGCCCTGCCCCTGGAGGTCCTGACGTCCTTCGAGTCCACCTTCAACGCGCGGATCCTCGAGGGCTACGGCCTTTCGGAGACCTCGCCGGTGGCGTCGTTCAACACCGTCGACGCCGCCAAGCCCGGTTCGATCGGGCTGCCGATCAGTGGGGTGGAGATGCGGGTCGTCGACGACACCGGTCGCGATACCCCAACGGGGGAGGTGGGCGAGATCGTCGTCCGCGGCCACAACGTCATGAAGGGCTACTGGAACCGGCCCGAGGCCACCGCCGAGGCGATCCGCGATGGCTGGTTCCACACCGGGGACATGGCACGGAAGGACGACGAGGGCTTCTTCTACATCGTCGACCGGATCAAGGACCTGATCATCCGCGGCGGGTACAACATCTACCCGCGCGAGATCGAGGAGGTCCTCTACGAGCACCCTGCCGTGCTCGAGGCCGCCGTGATCGGCGTCCCCCACGCCACGCATGGCGAGGAGGTCGCGGCAGCCGTCGCGCTGAAGGCCGGCGCCGAGGCCACGGCGGACGAGTTGCGGGAGTACGTGAAGGCACGCGTCGCCGCCTACAAGTACCCGCGTCACGTCTGGTTCGTCGACGCCCTGCCCAAGGGGCCGACGGGCAAGATTCTCAAGCGCGAGATCGTCGCTCCCGAGGGCCTGTAAGGCTGACTGTTCGTCAGGCGCACCAGGTCTCATGTTGGTGACGTCTGGGTAACCGACGGACGATCATCGTCGGCGAACGGGTGCCACCTGCGGGTGTGCAACCTTATGTTCGTCAAGGAGGCGTACGGGGGTGCGCCGAATTGTGAGGCTATTTCGTGCGTAGGGCGACCGCTGTCGTTATCACCGCAACCACCTTGACCGCCGGAGGACTGGGCGCTCTGGTCGGTTTTCCGACCGGCGGTTCTGCTGCCTCGCCCGAGGCAAGCATCGCCGTTCCCGCCGGGTCGACTGCTGCTCCCGCCGAGGACACGCCGCCGACACCCGGTGGCGGCCGGGCGGTGGGGGCCGTGACTCCCACCCCGACGGCGAGCGCCTCGACCGAGCGCACCCACAGTCCGACCCCGAAACCGCCCGCGAGCCGCAAGCCGACCGCGAGCGCCACCCCGACACCGACGGCCACGCGGACCATCGAGGCCACGCCGACCGCTGTCGCGATCTCGATGAAGTCCTACCGGTACGGATCCGATGAGCGTCAGCAGATGGACGTCTTCGCCCCTGCGAAGATCGCCGCGGCGTCGGGGTCCGTGCGCCGCGCGACGATCGTGATGGTGCACGGCGGTTCCTGGGTGAAAGGCAACAAGTCCTCCATGCACGGGGCCGCGAGAGATTTCGTAGGCGAGGGCTACATCGCCATCCCCGTGAACTACCGCTTGGCCGGGCAGGCAGCCTGGCCGGCCCAGCGGGAGGACGTGCAACAGGCGATCAGGTGGGTGCGTGAGCACGCCGACATGCTCCACGTCGACGTCTCCCGGATCGTGGTGCTGGGCAGCTCGGCCGGAGCGGAGATCGCGGCCTCGGCGCTCACCGAGGGGAACGGCTCACGTTACGCGCGCGGGCTGGTGGCGCTGTCCGGTCCCATGGACCTCGCCCTGGTGGCCTCGAACGCGGGCAGCGCCACCGGCATGGGCACGCTCGCGGCCATCGTCACCGACCAGCTGCTTCGCTGCTTGCCGAGCGACTGTGCGGACAAACTTCGGTCCAGCTCGGCAATCTCGCACCTGGACTCCCGCGACCCGGCGAGCCTGATCATCGCCTCGCGGGAGGAATGGGTGGACCCGCGTGGCTCCTACCGCTTCCACGCGGCTGCGCTCGAGAACGGGGTCGCCTCCGATCTGAAGAAGCTCTCCGGCACGCAGCACGGCATGAATTTCTGGGACCGGGCCTGGCCGACCATCCGCACATGGGTCGCGAAGCGGATGGCGGCGAAGAAGTAGTCCGACCGCTGAAACGGCGAGTCGTCGGATGTGATTGACCCTCAGTCGGGCGTTCACGCGGCGTGCACCTGCCGATGCCGGGCTCCGGTATGACGGACTTGGCCCAGGCACCTGATTCTGCTGCCCTCCCCCCGGAAGCGGTCACAGCCGCACAGGCAGGGATGCCGACTCCCGCGTCGGTGTTCGCCTGGATCCTCTGGCGAACCCTCACCTCCCGCGCGCCCGCCTGACGATAGTTAGGCTCGCAGCCATGACCCGTTTGGTGGTGGCCGCGCAGTTCCGGTGGGACGAGTACCCCGGTCTGCGTCCCGGGCGGATCGCCGCGGGGTTGCCGGACGTGGCCAGACGCCCCCTCGGAGAGACCCACGCCGTCGAGACCTCGAATGCGGCCGCGACCGTGTGCGGCCTGCCGCGCGGGTCCTTCCCGCACGAGTTCCCGGCGACGATCGGGCTCGACGTCGCGGAGCCCTGCGCCACGTGCGAGGTTGCGGAGCCAGGAAACAACTGAGCCCACGCCGTGCGGCGTGGGCTCAGTCGGCGGTTCGGATGGTGCTGATCAGCCGGCGTTGACCTTCGGCATGATCTCCTCGGCGAGAACGCGGAGGTCGGCCATGGTCTTCTCGGTCGGGACGTCGTTGAACGGCGGCCAGATGAGCGGCATGGTCATGCCGGCTTCCTTGTAGGCCTTGAGGCGGTCGGTGATCTGACCCTGGGTGCCGACGAGCAGGTTGGTGCCCTTGCCGGCGTCGGCCTGGTCGACCTCGGCGTCGGTGATGACGAACCAGATCATCGAGCACATGTCGAAGTTGGCCGGGAAGTCCTGGCCCAGTTCGTTGAGCTCGCGGCCGATCTCGGTCTTCCAGTGCTTGATCTGCTCCGGGGTGTCCTGGATGCCGATCCAGCCCTGCAGGCCGTACTTCGAGATCCGCTTCGCCGAACGCTTCGGGTCCTTGAGGCCGGAGAAGTAGATCGGCGGGCCCGGCTTCTGCAGCGGCTTGTGGCCGAAGCCGCAACGCTGGAAGTCGGCGAACTCACCGTGGTACTCGAACAGATCGTTCTGCCAGATGCCCTGCATGATCTCGATGGTCTCGCGCACGTGCGCGTGGCGCCGCGGGAAGATGTCCGCCGCGCTCGCGGCGGCGAACTCCTCGGGCATCCAGCCGGAGCCGACGCCCACATTCAGGCGACCGCCCGCGAGGTGGTCGATGGTGGCGAGCTCGGTCGCCAGCACGCCCGGGGAGCGGTACGGGGTGTCGATGATGCTCATACCGATGCGCAGCTTCTTGGTCTTCGCGGCGAGGTACGGGAGTAGCGGGTAGCCCTGGAACCACTCACCGCGCGCGGTGACCGGCATGCCCTTGGGGAACTCGTTCATCATGCCGAACGAGTACTGCAGTTCCATGCTGTCGGACGTCTCAGGGACGACGATGCGGTCCAGCGTCCAGACGGAGTCGAAGTCCAGTTCTTCCGCGAGCGCGGTCAGGTCGTCGATCTCCTTGAGCGACACCTTGGTGCGGAAGTTGGGAAGGTAGAGAGCAAGCTTCATTGCGTGCGGCCTCCTCGAGGCGTCGTCGGCGAGCGGTCCCGATCTCCGTGGGGCTGCCCGTTTGGCTGACGGTCAAGCTGGAGAAATCATGTCGCTGGTCCCTGACGGCGATCCAGCCGGGGTACGGACCATCCTTGGGGTGTCTTCTCACCTCGGCCGCACGCGGATCTCAAATCCCCGTTAACGCCCCTGGTGGGAGACGTTCGATCGCCAACGAGGCGCTCGCAGTGGTACGAACGTCCCCGACCGACACCGGTGCACAGTGAGGCGATGCAGATGACCGAGACGATTTGGACTCCGTCCGCAGCCCGCATCGAGGGGTCCGCGCTGCGCGCCTACCTGGATTGGTTGGAGAAGCGCGAGGGCCGGTCCTTCCCCGATCACGACACCTTCCACGCGTGGTCCGTGGAGGACATCGACCGGTTCTGGGTCTCCCTGATCGACTACTACGGCGTGGAGTTCTCCACCCCCTGGACCCAGGTGCGTACCGCGGACGACATGCCGCACACCCGCTGGTTCGTCGACGGCCGGCTGAACTGGGCGCAGCACGCTCTGCGCAACGGGGACGACGACGCCGTCGCGCTGCTGTGCGTCCAGGAGGGCGGCGTACCCGCCCGCGAGGTCACCTGGGGATCCCTGCGCGCGTCGGTGGCCGCCGCCGCCGGGTGGCTGCGGCGGGCCGGGGTCAAGCCGGGTGACCGGGTCGGTGCGTACCTGCCGAACACCGAGCACGCCTACATCGGGTGCCTCGCGGCCGCCGCCGTCGGTGCGGTGTGGGCGTGCTGCTCTCCGGACTTCGGCGCCGAGGGCACCATCGGGCGCCTGGCACAGCTCGAACCGACGGTGCTCATCGCCGCGGACGGCTACCACTGGAACGGCAAGGACATCGACCGCTCCGAGGTCGTTGCGAAGCTGCGCGAGAACCTTCCGACGGTCCGTCAGTTCGTTCACGTGCCGTACGCGTTCCCGGACCGGCCCCGCCCCGAAGGCTCGACGTCGTGGGACGAGTTCCTCGCCGAGGACGTGCCCCTGACCTTCGAGCAGGTCGAGTTCTCTCACCCACTCTGGGTGCTGTTCACCTCCGGCACCACCGGCCTGCCCAAGGGTTTGGCGCACAGCCACGGCGGCATCACGCTCGAGGGCATCAAGTGGTCCGGGCTCTACGCCGGGTTCCGCGCGGGCGAGCGGATCTTCACCTATACCTCCACCGGCTGGGCCCTGTGGAACATGCAGATCTACGCGATGCCCCAGGGCATCAGCACGGTGCTCTACGAAGGCAGCCCCGGCTACCCGGCCGGTTCGATCTGGGAGGTCGCAGCCCGGACGCAGGCAGACATCATGGTCGTCGGCGCCGCGGTCATCACCGCCACCGCCAACGCCGGGGTCTCTCCGCGGGAGCAGGGCCACGACCTGAGCAAACTGCGGTCGCTCATGGTCAGCGGTTCGGCTCTCCCGCCGGACGGATACCACTGGGTGATGCAGCACATCAGCGACGACATCCGCATCGACTCGACCAGCGGCGGCACCGACCCCTGCGGTGCCTTCGTCGGCGCCAACGAGTACTCCCCGGTGCAGACCGGTCGTATCGGCGGCAAGCTCGCCGGGTGCGACTGCGCGGCGTGGGACGAGGACGGCAAGCCCGTCGTCGACGACGTCGGTGACCTCGTGATCACCCAGCCGATGCCGTCGATGCCGGTGTTCCTGTGGAACGACCCGGAGGCTGTGCGCTACACCGAGTCCTACTTCGAGACCTGGCCCGGCGTGTGGCGCCACGGCGACTGGGTGACCATGCACTCCGACGGCAGCGTCTCCGTCCACGGCCGCTCGGACTCGACACTGAACCGCCAAGGCGTGCGCCTGGGCAGCAGCGACTTCTACGACGTCCTGGAGACGATGCCGGAGATCACCGAGACCCTCGTGATCGGCATCGACCTTCCCGACGACGGCTACTGGCTCGGCCTGTTCGTCGTCCCGGCCGAGGGCCACGCGGTGGACGACGCCCTCAAGGCGAAGATCGTCACCACCTTGAAGACTCGTCTGACGGCCCGTCACGTCCCGGACGAGATCCTCGAGGCGCCCGCCGTTCCGCACACGCTGACCGGCAAGCGGCTCGAGGTCCCGATCAAGAAGCTCCTGAGTGGTCGGCCGTTGGAGAAGGCCGCCAACATCGACGCCGTCGACAACCCCGACGTCCTGCGCTGGTACGCCCAGTTCGCGGCGGATCGGCTCAAGGCGCAGCAGTAAAACTCGCAGCGGAGCAGTGGGGGCGCCTGGCTACTTCACGCAGAAGCCCGCGTCGACGGGCAGGGTGACGCCGGTGACGTAGCGCGCCTCGTCGGAGACCAACCAGGCGATGGCGTTGCTGATGTCGATCGCCTCGATCACCTGCACCGGCATCAGGTTGGCCAGGGCCCCCGCGATCTCCGGGTTCGCGGCGATGATGGCGGCCACGTTCTCGTTCATGATCATCGGGGTGTCCACGCCGGTCGGGTGCACGGTGTTCACCCGGATGTTGTGCGGGGCGAGGTAGTTGGCGAACGTGCGCATCAGACCGACGACGCCGTGCTTGGCCGCGCAGTAACCGCTGAGCGCGCCGCTGCCGTTGCCGCCTCGTCCGGTCAGGCCCTGGGTGGAGCTGGTGAGGACCATCGCGCCGCCGCGGCCCTGCTCGATCATGATGGGCGCCGCGGCGCTCATCGTGTTCCACACCCCGGTCAGGTTGATGTCGATGACGTCCTGGAAGAGCAGCTGCTGATCGGACTCCTCGGGGACGATGCCGAGGATGCCCGCGTTGGGCAGCACGATGTCGACGCCGCCCAGCTCGGCGACACCGTGCTCGAGGGCAACCTTCAGCGCCGCGGCGTCCCGGACGTCGACCTCGGCAGTGACGATGCGACGGTCCAGGGCTTCGATCTGCGAGACGGTCTCCGCCAGATCCGCCGAGCTGCCCAACGGGTAGGGCACCGTGGCAAGATCGCGGCAGATGTCGACGGCGATGATGTCGGCACCTTCCTGGGCGAGGCGGAGCGCGTGGCTGCGGCCCTGTCCGCGTGCCGCACCGGTGATGAAAGCGACCTTGCCGTCCAACTTGCCCATCGGGTTCTCCTCGGGTTATTCGGCTAGGCGCTGATGCCGGCCATTCGCGCGAAGGCTACGAGCTCACGCTCGATGTCCGGGCCGGCGGGCTGGTAGATGATCTCCGTCGCACCGCCCTTTTCCATCTCTGCAAGGCGATCACGCAGTTCGTCGGCCGTGCCGGTGAAGGTCAGCTCCCGGACCGCCTGCGGGGTGAGGGCGGCGCGTTCCTCGGGGGTGACGTCGACGAGGTGCTTGCCCCACATCGCGAACGGGCGCCGGCAGACGGGGTGCTTCTCGATGTCCGCCCGGTACTGCGCACCGTTGGGGAGCTTCTCCACCGCGTCCCCGCCCGCGGCCAACATGATGTGGTACGGCGCTCCGGCGCCCGGCCCGGCCGCGGCCATGAGGTAGTCCTCGTCCACCGGTCCGTCCGGTAGGACGGTGCCGTGGGTGAGCACCGCGTTCCAGGCGCAGCCCTCCTTGGGCGCTCCGAAGGAGATGACGCCGTCGGCCACTCGCGCGGCGATCTCCAGCCCCTTCGGGCCCTCGGCGGAGAGCAACAACGGCACGTCGGCCATCGGCCGGGACGCCACGATGCCATCAGGGTGCAGCAGACGGTGCGGCGTCCCGTTCCACTCCACTTCCTCGCCGCGGAGCAGGCCGCGCAGGGCGACGGTGTAGGCGTCGAGGTCCTTCCACAGTCCGGGCTTCCCGCCGTGCATGATCTGCGCGCGCCCCGGGCCCAACCCGATGGCCACCCGCCCCGGGGCCTGCCCGGCCAACGTCGCCACGGCCGCGGCAGTGGTCATGAGGTGTCGGTAGTCGGGGATGATCACGGCCGTGCCGAGCCCGATGCGACTGGTGCGGTCGGCCGCGCGGGCCAACGTCATCCAGATGTCGCCGAAGACCGCGGGCGCGTCGTAGCACCAGGCGCGGCGGTAACCGAGTTCCTCGGCGCGCACGATGTGATCGGGAACCTGCAGACCGGAGGGGAAGCCGACGGAGATGTCCATACGCCCAGCCTAGGGTGGCGACATGGACCTGCACGAGGCACTGACCACCACCCCGGCCACCCGCGAGTTCACCGACGCACCGGTGGACGACGAGACGATCCGACGGATCCTCGAGATCGCGCGCTTCGCGCCCAACGGTGGCAACCGGCAGGGCTGGCATGTCCTGGTGGTCCGCGAGGCGGCAACGCGGGAGGCTTTCGTTGCCGCGTGCGATCCCGTTGCCAGGCGCTACGCCGCGCAGACGGCCGCCGGCGAAGCGCCGATGAACACGATCGACCCGACGAAGGTGGATGCCGCGACCATCGCCGGGACCGAGATCCCGCCGTGGTCGGTGGCTCACTACCGGACGGCGCCCGTGCTGCTCGTGCTCTGCGTGGACCTCTCGGTCGTCGCCTCGATGGACGCGGATCTCCACCGGGTCGGGGTGATCAGTGGCGCCTCGATCTACCCGTTCGCCTGGAGCATCCTGCTCGCCGGCCGGGCGGAAGGACTGGGCGGCGTGATGACCACGATGCCGATCGTCGACGAGCCCACTCTGCAGAAGGTCCTCGGCCTCCCGCCGCACGTGGCGATCGCGGCGGTCATGCCGTTCGGTCATCCGGCCAAGAAGGTCACCAAGTTGCGTCGCGGTCCCGTCGAGGAATTCGCTCGGCTCGAGCGATGGGACGGCCCGAGCCTGGGTGGATGACCCTGCCTCAGCCCCGCGGCGTGTCGGCGATGAAGGTCGCCACGACCTCGGCGAGGTGTGGGCCGCAGTCCTCCTGCAGGAAGTGACCGCCGCCGACGATCGTGGTGTGGGCCTGTCCCGCGCAGCCAGGAATAAGCTCGCGCAGGGCGCGGTCGGCGCCGCGGGTGATGGCGTCTCCGTCGGAGAAGGCGCAGAGGAACGGGCGGTCGAACGTCTGCAGGCCGACCCACGCCGCGCGGTTGGCGTCGGCAGCAGGGTCGTCCGGAGAGATCGGCACAAGCATCGGGAACTGCCGGGCGCCCTCGAGGTAGGTCTGGTCGGGGAAGGGTGCGTCGTAGGCGGCGACGACCTCGGGCGCGACGTCGTTGGTGCAGCCGCCGGCGACGATCTTCCCGGCGCGGAAGGTCGGTGTTTCCTGGCTGTAGCGCTGCCAGGCGAGGAAGGCGTCGCCCGGGTGGTGGTCACCCGTCGGCAGCATCGTGTTCGCGGCGACGACGCGGGCGAAGCGGTCCGGGTGCTCGCCGACCAGACGAAGCCCGAGCAGCCCGCCCCAGTCCTGGCCGACGAGCGTGATCCCGCCCAGGTCGAGATGGTCGAAGATCAGCTCGCGGAGCCAGTCGACGTGCCGTTGGTAGGTGTAGTCACCCCGCTCGGCGGGCTTGTCCGAGCGACCGAACCCGATGAGGTCGGGAACGACGCATCGATGGCCGGCCGCCACGAGCGGCGGGATCATGTGCCGATACAGGTAACTCCACGACGGTTCCCCGTGCAGCATCAGCACGATCTCGCCGGAGGGCGCGTCCGGCACCTCGTCGACGTAATGCATACGCAGCCGGTCCCCGCTCGAGTCGCCTGCGTCGACCTCGACGTAGTGCGGAGCGAATGAGTAACCGGTCAACGCCTCGAAACGAGAATCGGGAGTTCGCAGTGGGTGCATGGAGCTATCTTGCTCGCCGTTCCCGTTACTCCCACACCGCCCAGGCGACGATGAGCCAAGCGGCGGCGTACAGGCCGAGAACCAGGAAGCCCAGGTGGAAGGCCCGAATGGTTCCGCGTTCCGCTTCCGAGCCCCAGCCCTTCGGCAAGGGCTTGTTTTCCCGCGCCTCGCTGCGCACAACGATCGGGGCGGGGTCCAGCGGCTGCCGCGGCCCCGGCACGTGCTCGACGAGTGGCTGATCGAAGGGTCTGGTAGAACGATCCTTGTGGTGGTTCATCTCGCTTCCTTTCGCTTGGTGGAACCAGTTTTGCCGCTCCTGCGGCTCCCTTCCAGGGACTTCTGACGCGCATTCTTGAATGATTCTTCGCTTGGGGTGCTGATGTCCGACCCGGCCGTTGTGACGCTCAACGCGCGGCGCATCGGCGAGGGCGGGACGGGCCTCGAGGTGTTGGCCTTCGACTCCGCGCACACGCGGGTGCTGCTCGGACCACACCTGCACGGCGATCTGGAGTTGATGTTCTACGCCGCCGGTGAGGGGGTCGACCGACTGGGCGAGTTCAGCTTCGACGTACGCGCCGGTGATCTGCTGCTGGTGACGCCGGGCATCGTGCACGACGCCGGCGGCATGGCCGGCGCCCGCGGTTGGGCTCTTGAGTTCACCGCGGATTCCGCTGTCCTCGGCCGGGCGCAGCCGCGGGGGGTCGACACCGCAGCACGGCTGTGGTGGTCCAACCCGCTCCTTGCCCCGTTTGTCGCGGCTGGGCAGGCACCCACCTACGCGCGCTTCCAGGTGCCCGAGGACCAGCAACTTCGGTGGGCGGCGCGACTCGCGGAGATGGAGCGCGAACAGACGGAGCAGGTCGAGGGCTGGGAGCACATTCTGCTGGCGCTGCTGCAGGTGACACTCATCGACCTCGGCCGGCTCGCTGCCCCGTACACGGCAGGGCTGCGCCACCAAG
Source organism: uncultured Actinomycetota bacterium (assembly GCA_963703165.1). GTDB lineage: Bacteria > Actinomycetota > Actinomycetes > Sporichthyales > Sporichthyaceae > JBQTKD01. The sequence continues at coordinate 1,990,117 of OY969798.1, read as the reverse complement.
GCCAGACGGTCCTCGCCCAAGTGTTCGACCTCATCGACGAGCGGTACCGCGAACCGCTGAGTACCGTCGACGTCGCCGACGCTGTAGGGCTCAGCCCCGGCCACCTCACGACCCTTGTCCGGCGTCGCACCGGCCGCACGGTGCTGGATTGGATCCTCGAGCGGAGGATGGCCGCCGCGCGGCGCCTCCTGCTCGAGACCGACCACAGCGCCGAGTCGATCGCCGCGCAGGTGGGCTTCAGCGACCCGACCTACTTCAACCGCCGGTTCCGGGCGTACCACGGCGTCGCGCCGGGTCGCTGGCGCACATCCGCCGTCACCCCGGCAGACGGGTGGCCGACGTCGGGATGACGATCGCGGCCGCGACGAGGTGGTTGGTCACCCGCAGGACGCGGGTGTTCCAGGCGGCGTCGGCGATCAGGCCCGAGCGGACCAGCGGACGCACGGTGCTGCGCGGCGCGGCCGGAGTGGTCGAAACGGTGGTGGTCATGGCGGTCCTCCAGGTGTGGCGACCGGCTCAGTGCCGGTCTCTCACGCCTGCTACGAACAGCCCGAGCCCGAATCGACACCGCGACCGGATTTGGTCGTAGATTTTCTCGGCCCCACTGTCCGACGCACCCGGACCCCATCGGAGGACCCATGAAGGTCACCGTCGCAGCCGTCCAGGCCACTCCCGTCTTCCTGGACACCGATGCCACCGTCGAGAAGGCCTGCGGGCTGATCAAGGAGGCGGCCGCCCTGGGCGCCCGGCTGATCGTGTTCCCCGAGGCGTTCGTGCCGACCTACCCGGACTGGGTCTGGCGCCTGCCCGCCTGGAGCGACGGGACATACATGACCCGCCTTTACGACCAGGCCGTCGCGGTACCCGGCCCGGTCGTGAGCCGACTCGGCGAGGCAGCCCGGGAGGCCGGTGCCTACGTCGCCGTCGGCGTCAACGAGATCGAGGGCGGCACGCTCTACAACACCCTGATCTATCTGGCGCCGGACGGCTCGTTGGCCGGGAAGCACCGCAAGCTGATGCCGACCGGGGGCGAGCGCACCGTCTGGGGCTACGGCGACGGGTCGACGATGGACGTCGTGCGGACCCCGTTCGGGGTCGTCGGCGGGCTGATCTGCTGGGAGAACTACATGCCGCTGGCCCGCGCGGCCATGTACGCGCGGGGCGTCGAGATTCACCTGGCGCCGACGTGGGACAACGACGAGACCTGGGTCGCGACCCTGCGGCACATCGCCAAGGAGGGCCGCTGCTACGTGATCGGGGTGTCCCCGGTGCTGCGCGGCGCCGACGTCCCCGCCGACCTGCGCGGGGACATCTACCGCGACGCCACCGAGCCCGATGAGGCCGACTGGATGAGCCGCGGCCTGGGCACGATCGTGGCACCGGGCGGCGAGATTCTCGCCGGCCCGCTGCGCGACCAGGAGGGCATCGTCACCGCGGAGATCGACGTCGAGGCGACCGTGCAGGCGCACCGTCGCATGTTCGACCCGATCGGGCACTACGCCCGCCCGGACGTCTTCTCCCTCACCGTGAACACCCGCCCGCAGCCTGCGGTGCGCTTCGAGGGGGACTGACGACCCGGCCGGCTACGATCTCGGGGTGGTAGCCGATCGAGCGGTAGCGGTCTTCGTGCACGGGTTGTGGCACGGAGCATGGGCATGGGACGAGACGCGGGCGTTCCTGGAGGAGCGGGGGATCGCGAGCCACGCGGTCCAGCTGCCGCTGACCTCGCTGGCGGATGACGTCGCCGCGGTGGATGCGGTCCTCGACGGGATCACCGGGGAGTTCGTACTCATCGGGCATTCCTACGGCGGAGCCGTCATCACCGCTGTGGCGCCGCGACCCGGGCTGAGGCACCTGATCTATCTGACGGCGTATCAGCTTGCCGAAGGCGAATCCATGGCGAACGTGTTCCCGGACCTCGAGCTGCCGCCGCCGGCGTTGGGGCCCGCGATCCAGCGCGACAAGGAACGCGGTATCACCACGTTGGACCCGGCGATCGCGCGGGACGTGCTCTGCAACGGCATCGACGACGACGTGGCCGATGCCGCGTTGGCCCGGCTGCGACCCTCTGCCCTCGCGCTGTTCCGAGAGTCCCCGGGCACCGCGAGCTGGCGGACCACGCCCTCGACCTACGTCGTCTGCGCCGAGGACCGTGCACTGGTCCCGGCACTGCAGCGCGCCATGGCCACGCGGGCCGGCACGACCCTGGAGTGGCCGGTCGGGCACAGCCCGGCCGCCGCCTGCCCGCGCGAGATCGCGAACCTGGTCGAACTCCGGGCTTAGATCGCCCGTCGTCGACGTTGGTCGACTACTCCGCCGGAAGCGGCTTGTGAGTGGCGACCGAGAGCCGGTTGAAGAAGTTGATCAGCGCGATGTTGAATATCAAGGTCTCAACCGACCACGGAGGCGCCACTGCGCGTGTGACACGCTCAGCGGCATGATGCGGCTGTCCCACACAGGCCCGACGTTCGGCGAGCTGGCCCTGCGCATCTTGCGTCGCGCGCCGGACCAGGTCGCGTTCACCTGGGACGGCGGGCAGCTGACGCGGGGTCAGGCGCTCGATCTGATCGGCCGCTACCAACGCGTGTACACCGATGCCGGGCTCGGGAGCGGCTCCCGGATCGCGTTCCTCAGCGCCAACCGCGCCGACACGTGGTGCGCCGGGATCGCCGCGCAGGCTTGCGGCATCGGGGTGACCTGGCTGCACCGGCTCGGCTCCCTGGCCGACCACCGATGGCAGTTGGAGAACGTCGAGGCCGACGCCCTGGTCGTCGACGAGGTGCACCACGCCGAACGGGGCGGGGACCTCACCGACGCCGCGCCGCGACTGTGGTCGCTCGGCCCGTCGTCCTTCGCCCCGGATCTGGCCAAGGCCGCCGAGGAGGTCGGTGCGTCGACGGCTGCCAACATCGCCCAACCCGACGACGTCGCCCTGATCCTCTACACCGGCGGCACGACCGGCGTGCCGAAGGGCGTCCTGCGGCGCAACCCGGCGACCGTCGCGATCCTCGCCACCGGCGTGCTGGCCGACTTCGAGATCCCGGACCGCACGCGCTATCTCGCCGTCGCCCCGATCAGCCATGTGGGTCAGACCAAGCTGCTGCCCGTCCTGGCCCGCGGCGGAAGCATCCATCTCGTCACCGGGTTCGCCCCCGCGGACGTGCTTGCCACTATCGCCCGCGAGCGGATCACGATGACGCTGCTCGTGCCCACCATGATCTACGCGCTGCTCGACCACCCTGACCTGGAACGGACGGACACCTCGTCGCTGGAGTTGCTCTACTACGGCGCGGCACCGATGTCGCGGTCCCGGCTGGTCGAGGGACTGGAACGAATCGGGCCGGTCTTCGCCCAGCTCTACGGGCAGTCCGAGTGCTACCCGATCTCCTCGCTGTCCCGGGCCGATCACGCCGACCCGGACCTGCTGACCTCCTGCGGGCACCCCGTCAGCACCTGCTCCGTGCGCCTCCTCGATGACGACGGCAACGACGTGCCGCCTGGCGAGATCGGCGAGGTCACCGTCCGTTCGCCGGCGGCGATGGACGAGTACTGGAAGATCCCCGACGTCCGCGTCGACGGCTGGCTGCGCACCGGCGACATGGCCCGCGCCGACGACCGCGGCTACCTGCATCTCGGCGACCGCAAGAAGGACATGATCATCTCCGGGGGGTTCAACGTGTACCCGAAGGAGGTCGAGGACGCCCTCGGCACGCACCCCGACGTCGCCGCCTCCGCCGTGTTCGGCGCTCCCGACGAACGGTGGGGCGAGCAGGTCACCGCAGCCGTGGTGCTGCGTCCCGGAGCCACGACCACGGCCGACGACCTCATCGCCCACGTGAAGGCGCTGAAAGGCTCGGTGCAGACGCCGAAGCAGGTGCGGTTGCTCGACGCCATCCCGGTCACCGCGCTGGGCAAGGTGGACAAGAAGGCCTTGCGCGACGGGCGTTAGGGCCCGGCGACCGCACGCGAGCACATCAGGGTCGAAGGTGCAGCACACCCGATGAACGTGGAGCGTCTTGCCGTGGTTTCAGGTCATGGGCCGGCAGTGGGGTGAGGCGTTCGGGCGGCGTTTCCTCGCCGAGCGGGGTCGGCGGGATGGTGCGGTACTGCTGGCCGGTGGGGGTGATGAAGATCAGGCAGCCTTCGTCGTCCTGGATGAGGTCCCAGCCTTTGAGGTGCTTGAGCTTGTGGTGCTTCTTGCATAACGCGGAAAGATTGATGCGCAGGGTGAGTCCACCGGGGAGGCCGAACTCGATCGTGTGGTCGATCTCGGAATGGTGGGCGGGGCGACGGCAGCCGGGCAGGCGGCAGTGTTGGTCGCGGGCCTCGATGTATTCGCGCATCCGGGCGGAGGGGGCGTAGGTGTTGGCCCCGACGTCGAGGACGTGGGACATGTCGGGGTCGGTGAGGATGCGCTTCCAGGTGGCGTCTGCGAGGAGTTCGCGGCACAGGGCGGCGGGGATGGGGCCGTAGCCGGGGAGGTGACCGTCCTGATCGCCGAGGCCGAGGGCGGTGCCGACGGGGATGAGGAAGCGCATCTGGTAGCTGACGCGCTTCTGTCCGCCGGGGTTGAGGACCAGGTCGATCAGGGTGTCGCAGCGCAGGGCGTCGATGCCGCGGTCGTCGGTGGGGGACAGCCCTGCACCGGCGTCGAGTTTGGCGAGGGTGTCGATGACCCCGAAGGCGGCGAGGGCCTGCTCGGCGGGGGCGTAGATGGTGATGCGGCTCATGCCGTGCTCGAGGTGCCGGATCGAGATGCCGCGTTCGGCGCGGGCTCGCTGAGCGCGTTTGCGTGCGGCGTCCTTGTCGAGCTTGAGGACGGCCCGGTGCACGGCGCGGCGCAGGTTGCCGGGGGTCATCTGGTTCGCCTTGCCCAGGATCATGTTTTCGAGTGCGGCGCACTTGTCCAGAGCGAGATCTTCGGTCTCCCTGAGGATGGCCCGGGCTCGGGACAGGGTGATTCGTCCCTCGCGGAGGTGCTGCAGCGTCAACGGCAACCGTTGGGCGAGGGCGATCGCCTCGTCGACCTTCTTCTCGTTGGTGCGGTCGTGGTTGTTGAGCAGCAGGCCGAGTTCGGCGCGGGCGCACCGTTCGCCGGTGTCGGCGAAGGCGCCTTCGTCCTCGTAGTGGTCGCGGTAGTCCTGCACGAACGCCGCGATCTCGGTGATCTGCTCGCCCTGCTCCATCGCGGCGCGCTTGTCCCGTTCGGAGATCCGCGAGAGCCGCTCCGACTGGCGCGCCTGCCATGCCTCGCGCACACCCAACGGCACGGAGCCGATGGGCGGGAGGGTCGGAGACGACGAGTGCTGCACGGGATAAGTATCTCAGAATCAAGTTCCAAATAAGCACAGTCGAGAGTCAAAATCGAACAAACGTTCTGCATATCTGCTTGCGTGCAGTACGATTCATTCGTGGACCTTCAGCTTCCGCGCGGCGGGATCGATTACCCACGGACGCTTCAGGAGGTCCGTGGGTGGTTCCCGGACGACGAGTCGTGCATCGACTATCTCGAGCGGCTGCGCTGGCCGGACGGCTTCGTCTGCCCCGTCTGCGCCGGCGACGGGTGGCGGATCAGTCAGCGGCAGATGTGGATGTGCACGCAGTGCGGGCGCAAGACCTCGGTCACCGCGGGCACGATCTTCCACCGTTCACGCACCCCGCTCTCGACCTGGTTCGCGGCCGCCTGGCTGGTCACCTCGAGCAAGAACGGGGTCTCCGCGCTGAACCTGCAGCAGCAGCTCGGGTTCGGCTCGTATGAGACCGCCTGGGCGTGGCTGCACAAGCTGCGCCGGGCCATGGTGCGCCCCGATCGGGACCGGCTCGCGGGGATCGTGGAGGTCGACGAGACCTTCGTCGGCGGTGTGAGCGTGGGAAAGCAGGGCGCGAGCAGCGACAAGGCCTGCGTCCAGGTCGCGGTCGAACGCGTCGGTCCCCGCAAGCTCGGTCGAGTCCGGTTCGCCGTCGCCGACGCACCCGGCACGCTGAGCCTGGTCGACTTCGCGACCGAAGTCGTCGAGCCGGGCGCGACCGTCCGCACCGACGGCGCACGCATGATGCGCCGCCTCACGGGGCTGGGCTACGTCCACGAGTACGTCACCGGCTACGACGCCGAGGACCCCGCCGAGGTCCTGCCCGGGGTGCACCTGGTGGCCTCGCTGCTCAAGCGGTGGCTGACCGGCACGCTGCACTACCGAGCCAGCGACAAGCACCTGCCGTACTACCTCGACGAGTACGCCTTCCGCTTCAACCGACGCAACTCCAGCGCCCGCGGCCTGCTCTTCTACCGGCTCCTCCAGCAGGCCGTCGCGACAGACCCGCACCCGCTCTACGAGCTGACCGCCGATTTCCCTACTGCGTAAGGGTTACTGCACTTGAGCAGATATGCAGAACAAACGTTCGAGATCTAAACCTCGGCCGTGTGGGCGTCAGTGTGATGTCTCAGGACATGGGTGACAGTTCTGCATCAGGACATCGGTGACAGTCGATGTCTCAGGACTTCGGTGACGGTTCGGAGTTGTTCGGGCCTGGGCGCCGGCTCTTGCCGACGTAGGTCACTCCTTGGGCGGGGCGGGTGTGCTCGATCAGGATTTCGCCGTGCAGGTCGGCGACGGTGATCGTGTCGTCTTGGACGACGACGAGGACCTGCTTGAAGCGATGCGTTCCACCGACCATGTAGTGCACGTAGTCCAGACAGAAGCTGCCTCTGCTGCTCAGCTGTCTTGCGTGGGTGTCCGCGGGCAGGTCTGTCGGCGTCGGTGCGGTCCTAGGCCGTCTGTCGGGCAGTGGGGCGAACCGGGGTCGTTGGGGTGTGGGGCGGGGAGGTTCGGCCTTGTCGGTGGCGTTCCAGGCCGTCTGGGGTGTGATGCGGCCGGGCAGTCCCTGGTGGGGGCGTTCGGTGTTGTAGATCCGGTCGAACGCGTCGACCTGGGCCTGAAGTTCCGTCAGAGTCTCGGCCAGGGGTTGCCTGTCGAGGTAGCGGAACAGCGTCTGGTGGAAGCGTTCGTTCTTGCCCTGCGTGGTCGGCTTGTAGGGCTTGCCGGTGATCGCCTCGACCCCCAGACGCGATACGTGGTCGACGAATTGGCCCAGGACTCCGAGTCGCGTCGGGTTGAGCGCGCGGCTGTTGTCCGACAGCAGGCGCTGCGGGACCCCGTGCGCGGCGACGGCCTTGTCGAACACCGTGATCGCGGCCATAGCGGTCTCGCTCGGCGCCACGTGCGAGGCGAGCGCGTAGCGGGAGTGGTCGTCGATGAGCTGGAAGATCACGCACTTGCGCCCACCGACAAGGACGTATTCGGTGGCGTCGAGCTGCCAGCACGCGTTCGGCGCGGGATAGACGAACCTGCGCCACGCAGAGCGCGGCTTCTTCTTCGGTTCGAGTCTGGCAACGCCCGCCTCGCGGAAGATCCGGGCCAGCGACGCGATCGATGGGACCGGGTCCAGTCCCATCGCGTGCATCTTGTCGTGCACGCTGATCGGCCCGTGGTCCAGCCCGGAGGCCTCCAATGCAGCGCGCACGAGCACCGCCTGCACCTTGATCTCGTCCGTCAGCCGCGACGGGCTCGACCGCGGACGCCGAGACCTCGGCTCCAGCACCGCCGCGGGCCCGTCGGCCAGGGCGCGTCTGCGCAGTTCGTAGAAGGACTTGCGCGAGATGCCGTGCTCGTCGCAGAAGGTCGAGACGGCACCGCGCGGGGCGTCTTCGGGCCACTGCGAGATCGCTAGGCGGACACGGGGATCGATGGGTTCGTTGGCAGCCACCGCCCGAGCCTCGGGGCAGAAGTGTCACCACCAAGACCACCGGAAGTGTCACCGATGTCCTGAGGCAGAAACGTCACCGATGTCCTGCGACATGACAGGTGCTCCGGTCAACTCCGGTCAACTGTGGGCGTCAGTGTCTCGGCTGCAGCCCGGCGAAGAGGAGCGTCGTGTAGGTGGCGACGACTTCGTCGGTGTCGGAGTCGTCGGTGCCGCGGATCCAGCCGCTGACTCCGTTGAGCATGTCGAGGATGCCGAGTGAGGCGAGGCTGGGGTTGAGTTCGCGGAACTCGCCGCTGCGCATGCCGGCGGTGAGGACGTCGCGGACGCGGCGGTTGTAGTAGTGGAGGTACCCGTCGATCTCGGTGCGGTGCTCCGGGGTCAGGGACGCCTTCTCGTGCAGGCCGACGAGGTACTCGACGCGGCGGTGCAGCAGGTGCCGGACGTGGGCGCGGACCAGAGCCGTGAGCCGTTCGGTCGGGGTGCCGGCGGCGTCGAGCAGTGGCAGGTTGTGCTCGACGGGTTCCTTGGTGACGGCCAGGCAGATCGCGTAGAGGATCTCTTCCTTCGAGGAGAAGTGGTGGTAGAGGCTGGCGCCGCGGATGCCGACGGACTCGGCGATCTCGCGCATCCCGACGTTGCCGTAACCATCGGTGGCGAAGACCTGGGCGGCGGCGGAGACGATCTCGGCCTGCCGCTCGGCAGCAGGCTTCCGAGAGCGTGTGGGTTCGGTCGGGACGCGTGCCGGTTCGGTCACGGCGCGACCCGGGCGGCAGCAAGTGGATTGTGTTGCTCGACGTGGAAGTCGTCGAGATCCGCCCGGCGGGTCATCTGCCAGTAGTCGACGATGCGCCACGGCATCGTGTTCACGATCCGGCCGGCGGCGTTGCGGTACCAGTTGGTCATGCCGGGGTGGGTCCAGACCATGCGGGCGTGCGCCTCGTCGTGGCGTCGGGTGAACTCGGCCTCGACCTCGGGGCGGACCTCGACCGAGCGGATGTCGCGCTCGGCCATGGTGACGAGCAGGTCGACGATGTAGCGGATCTGGCACTCGGAGATGGTGATGATGCTGCCGCCGTGGCCGAGCGCGGTGCCGGGGCCGAGGGCCAGGAACAGGTTGGGGAAGTCCGGCGACGTGATGCCGAGATGCGCGTCGGGCGTCGTCGGGTCCCCAGACCTCGGCGAGGCTGCGGCCCGACGCGGCCGCGGACCTCCATCGGCCAGAGGAACCGGTGGGTGTGGAACCCGGTGGCCAGGACGACGACGTCGGCCTCGGTCTCGGTGCCGCCGTCGCCACGCAGCCCGGTGGGGGTGATCTCGACGACGGCTTCGGTGACCAGGCTCGACGTTGTCCTGGCGCAGCGCCGCGAACCAGCCGTTGTCCAGCAGCATCCGCTTGCCGAAGGGCGGGATAGTCCGGCAGCGCCTTGGCGATCAGGTCGGGGCGCCCGTCGAGCTCGGCCTCCAGGTAGCGCGTGAAGACGCGGCGGTGGCTGTCGTTGACCGCGTTGATCGACCGCTCGGGGTGCTCCCACTCCGGGTCGACCTGCAGCGCTGGGGTGCACGCGGTCGTTGAAGTTCCAGGCCAGCCGCGCGCGGTACCAGGCGTGGTAGAACGGCACGCGGTTCATCAGCAGGTGCTGGTCGTCGCCGATCTCGGTGAAGTACACGTCGTTCGGGGCGACCCACTGCGGGCGAACGCTGGAAGACCGTCAGATGGCCGACGGACTCGGCGATCGCCGGTACGACCTGCATCGCGCTGGCGCCGACGCCGACGACGGCGACCCGCTTGCCCGGTGAGATCGACACCGTCGGGCCACTCGCGCCGAGTGGAAGATCTGCCCGGTGAAGGTGTCCAGAGCCCGGGATCGACGGGACCTTCGGCCGGTTGAGGACGCCCACCGCGCTGATGACGACGCGCGCCCTGAGGACGTCTCCCATCGTGGTGCGCACGGTCCACGAGGCGGTGTCCTCGTCGTAGACGCGCGGAGCTGACCTCGGTGTCGAAGCGGATGGAGCGGCGCACGTCGAAGCGGTCGGCGACGTCGCGGAGGTACTGCTCCACCTCGTCGCGCTTGCCGAAGTGGGTGCTCCAGTCGTGGCGCGGGCGAACGAGTAGGAGTAGAGGTAGCTGGGGGTGTCGACCCCCGCGCCCGGGATAGGTGTTCTCCCACCATCCGCCGCCGACCTCGGAGTTCTTCTCCAGGACGCACGTGCTCGATCCCGGCCTCGCGCAACTTGATCGCGGCGAGGATCCCGGACATCCCTGCGCCGATGACGATCGCGTCGATGTCGGTGCCCGCGGGCGCGACGGCGTCGGCGCCCGAGCGAAGCCCAGGTCCTCGGCGAGCATCTCCGCGTACTCCGGCGGCGCAGGTCTCGCCGTTCGCCAGGGCGAGCAACTCGGCCAGGAGGTCGCCGCTCGGGGCGGGTACCGCGGCGGGGACCGCCGGCCTCGTGTGCGAGTACCGCCTCGAGGGCTGCGGCGCGGATCTCGGCGGCCACCTCGATGGAGAAGCCGCCGGAGTCGTTGTTGTCCATGCCGCGGCTGCGGGTCGGCCGGTACGGGTCGGCTGAGCCAACGCGGGTCGCCGGTGAGTTGGAACAGTGCCGGAACCAGGGACGGCATGTTCGCGTGCTCGAGTGCACGGGCGAGATCCGTGCGGACTCCTCAGTTGCCATGGCCTATCGAAGGTTAGGTTAGTCTCTCAACCGAGTCAGACGGTCGATCCTTGACATGCGCAAGCGGACGCTCCTGCAACGATGGGCGCGACGTACCTAACCGTCTGATAGGCGATGGGCGGTCCATGGAGCTGACCGAAGCGATGCGCACGCCGGGGACCTGTCGGTACTTCGCGAGCGATCCCGTGCCGGACGAGGTGCTGCACCAGGCATTCGACGTCGCGCGCTTCGGTCCGCAGGGCGGCAACCGACAGCCGATGCGGTGGATCGTCGTCCGCGATCCCGCCACGTAAGCAGGCGCTGGCCGACCTGTACCTGCCGCATGTGGAAGGGCTACCTCGCGGCGATCGCCGAGGGCAGCGTCAACGTCGGCGCGCTGCCGAAGACGGTGCAGGACGCGGACCACTTCGCCGAGCACCTCGCCGAGGTGCCCGGCCATCGTCGTGGCGTGCGCGGAGATCGACGGGTTGCACCCCACCGACATCGAGCTCGGATCGGGTGTCCGTCGTGGGCGGCGCCTCGATCTACCCGACCGTGCAGAACCTCTGCCTCGCGCTGCGCGACCAGGGCGTTGCCTCCGCGTTGACCACGCTGCTCTGCCACGTCGAGCCGACAGGTCCGGAGCTGCTCGAGATCCCGGCCGGCGTGCTCACCGCGGCCCACATCGCGATCGGCTACCCGGCGAAGGGGTTCCCCACGAAGCTCACCCGATCCCCGGTCGAGGACATCGTCTCCGCCGAGACCTATCGGGCAGCCCTACTTCGCCCATGGCTGAGCTCGCCGCCCACCACCGCAGTCCGCTGGGCCGGGCGACCATCGGCGACCAGCTCCGCCGGCACGCCCGCACGCAGCCGGACAAGGTCGCGTTCGTCGCCTACGACGCCGCCGGCACCCGCACCGAGACCACGCTACGGCGAGCGCTGAACGAACGCGCCAACCGCTACGCGCAGCTGTTCGCGTCCCGCGGGATCGGCCGGGGCGGGCGTGTCGCGTCGATGGCGCGCAACAGTGTCGAGGTCGTCGCCGCCTACTACGGCGCGCTGAAGATCGGCGCGGCCTTCACCGGTGTCAACCCGCTCTACCGCGAGGCCGAGGTCACCCACCAGCTCGCAGCACAGTCGCGCCGACGCTCATCCTGGCCGAGGCTCGCGTGGCGCCGTGCCGGGCAGCTCTGCGCTACGGGCCCGAACTGGACGTGTTGCTCGCGCAGCAGTCTGCTGACGAAGCCCGTCAGCTGACGTCGACGAGAACGACGTCGCATTGCTCGTCTACACCTCCGGCACCGAGGCCGCGCCCAAGGGCGTGCTGATCCCGCACCGCAACTACCTCGCCTCCACCGCGCCGGCGTGGGGCTGGGGACTGCAGACCGGGCCGAGCGACACGTGGCTGTTCGTGATGCCGTTCCACACCATCGCCGGGCTCGGGCTCGATGACGACGCTGACGATGATGGGCGCGACGCTGGTCCTGCCCGCCACCGCGGACCCGGCCGTAGCGGTCTGCAGATCATCGCCCGTGAGCAGGTCACGGTCATCGCGCAGACACCCACCTTCTACCTCGGCCTCGCCGCCCAGGGCGATTTCGGGCCGGACGTCGGTCGGGCAGGTCCGGCGGTGCATGACCTACGGCGGCCAGATCCCTCCCGCACGTCATCGAGGCGTGGGCCGCCGCCGCGCCCGACGTCATGTGGGGCACCTACTGGGGCCAGTCGGAGCTCTCCCAGCTCGGCACCGTCGGGTTCTTCCGCACCCTCGACGACGTCCCCGGCGGCGACCCGTCGTGGATCGGGAAGCCCGTCACCCACCTGGAGATCCGCGTCGTCGACGACGGACGGACAACGACGCGGAGATCGGCGAGCTGATCTGCCGCAGCCCCTCGGTCATGCTCGGCTACCTCGACGACCCGGAGCGCACCGCCGAGGTGCTTCCGCGACGGTTGGGTGCGCACCGGCGACATGGTCCGGATCGACGAGCGACGGGCAACCTGTTCTTCCACGACCGCATCAAGGACGTGATCAAGTCCGGCGGGATGAACGTGTCCTCCCAGGAGGTCGAACGTGTCCTGCACGAGCCACCCGGGCGTCCTGCGCGCCGCGGTCGTCGGCATACCGGACCCGTACTGGTCCGAGGCCGTCACCGCGTTCGTCATCGCCCGCCCCGGCGAACAGGTCGGCTCCGACGCACTCATGGCTCACTGCAAGACGCATCTCGCTTCCTACAAGGTGCCGAAGGCCGTCCACTTCGTCGACGAGCTTCCGCTCGATGCGCAAGGCAAGGTCCGCAAACGCACGCTCCGCGATCTGGAGGACCGATGAACGAGACTCTGCAGCTCGGCGCCGTGAGCATCACTCGCGTGCTGGAGTGGGAGGACATCTTCGCTCCCGGCGACCAACTCATCCCCGAGGCGAGCGACCAGTTCTGGCGCGACAACAGCGACCTCCTCGCCCCCGACCACTTCGACCTCGCCAGCGGCTTCATGCATGGCTGCCTGCAGACCTTCGTGCTGCGCAGCGAGGGTCGCACGATCCTCATCGACACAGGAGCGGGCGACGGCAAGGAGCGCCCGTACCTGCCGATCTTCGGACACCTCAAGACCGGATTCCTGGAGCGTCTTGCCGAAGCCGGGGTGCAGCCGGAGGACGTCGACCTGGTCATCAATACGCACGTGCACATCGACCACGTCGGCTGGAACACCTACCTCGACGACCGGGCCTGGGTGCCCACGTTCCCCAACGCCACCTACCTGTTCAGCAAGGCGGACTTCGAGTTCTGGAACCCGTTGAACGGGATCACCAAGGTCGGCGCGCTGATCAACCAGAACATGTTCGAGGACAGCATCGCGCCGGTGGCCCAGGCAGGACTCGCGAACCCGTGGGAGGGCGACAGCTACCGCATCGACGCGAACCTGACCCTCGAGCTCGCCCCGGGTCACACCCCGGGACTCACCGTGGTGAAGCTCGAGTCCGAAGGTGACCGGGCGGTGTTCGTCGGAGACCTGCTGCACAGCCCCGTCCAGGTGCTCAAGCCGGACTGGAACAGCTGCTTCTGCGAGGACGCCGACATGGCGCGTCGGTCCCGCCGCAAGGTCCTGGGCTGGTGCGTCGACAACAACGCCCTGCTGATCCCCGCGCACTGGAGCGGCAGCCACGCAGCCGAGATCACGCCGGACGGCAACGACTTCGCGATCAAGGGCTGGGCGAAGTTCGCCGTCGGATCAAGCGACTGACTCGCGGCTATATCCGGCACCCGGGATGTGTGCCACAGTGGGCATTCCTGCGCGCCAGGACATATCCGGACCTCGTATTGCCTCGCGTCGTGCGCACGGACGCTTGAAGGTGGCGAGCCCGATGTCCGACCTACTCGATGAGACCGCTGTGCTCGATACTACAGCTGTGGTGACAGTGCCCTGTGTGTACTGCAGGGAAGCCATCGAGGTGAAGGCCTTCGTGTACTGGTCGACGGCCAGGCGGGTGCAGTCGGCGACGTGCCCGACGTGCCGCCGCCGCGTCACGATGCTCGCTGCGAGCGTCCACCGGGGCGACCGGGTCAGATGACCGGACCTGATCCGGACGGCACCACTCCGAAGCAGGCCAGCAGGGTCTCGATGACCCGCTTCGTCTCTTCGGGATCTCTGACCTGGATGGACACGACGCCCGCCTGCTTGGCCGGATAGTCATTCCCACCGGGGAACAATGCGTCCCCGATGAACACCATGTCCTCGATGGGGACACCCAGACGGTCCCGGAGTTGGTGGATCCCGTAGGCCTTGTCGATCCCGGGTTTCGTGACGTCGATCGAGGTCGAGCCGCCCATGCGCACGGAAAACTCGGGAATGAGGCGATCGAGCGTCGTCTTCATCCGGGTTCGCTTGGCGAAGTCCGGGTCCCACGTCTCCTTCGCCTCCAGGGGAGCCTGCTGCCCCAGGGCGGAGAAGGTGATCTGGCTGCCGCGGTCCTCCACGATGTCTCCCCAGACCTGCGCAGGAGCACCCAGTTCTGCACTGGCGCCCCGCAGAGCCGCGACGATCTTGGCGCGCTCCGCCTCGGACAGGTCCTCCGAGTAGCGCAATTCCCAGGCCGTGTCGTAGGAGTAAAACTTCGTGCCGCAGGTGGGGAGGAGCGAAAGCCCCTTCAGGCTCTGGTCGTCCGGGAGGAGACCCAGGAGCTGCTTCTGGAACTGCGGCCAGTCCCCGCCGGAGATGACGGACACCTGCACGACACCAAGCAGTTCGGTCAGCAGCGTGGCCATCTCGGAGTCCAGGGAGGACTTGCTCCGCGCGAGCGTCCCGTCCAGATCGAACACGATCAGTTGCTTCATCGGGTGGTGGCCTCCGGCAGCGACACTTCCAGCAGGGTCGCTGAAGGGCTCGGTTGAAACTCGCACTCTCCCACCACGGCGGGCAGCAGCATGACGTCCCCCGTGTTCATGGCGAAGGACGCGTCGTCATGATTCAGGTCGCCCGCGCCCGCGATGCACACCAGGACGCGGGGTGTGTCCGCGGCGCCGACCCTGATGCGGTCGTCCCCGCGTAGTCGCCGCATGGCGAACTGCTCGCAGCGGAACAACTCGTTGCTCGTCTGCTGTGTGGGGAGAACCGGCCCCGCTGCGAAGTCGGTGCAGGCCAGGCCTCGGTCGACCTGCAGGGCGCGGGGCAGTCCGGTGTCGTTGTCGACGCGATCCCAGTCGTACAGACGAAACGTCAGATCGCTGTTCTGCTGGACCTCGAACACAACCAGACCGCCACCGAGGGCGTGCACGGTCCCGGCGGGGAGCAGGACGCCGTCGCCTGCGTGGGGGGCGAAGGACGCCAGATGATCCACCACCGAGGTCCCCGAGAGAGCCGTACGAAGGTCGTCGACGCTGGTCCCTACCTTGAGCCCGGCGTAGATGCGGCTGTCCGCGTCCGCCTCCAGCACGACCCATGCCTCGGTCTTCCCACTGTCGGCGAGGTCGAGGTCCGCGGCCTGGCGATCCGTGGGATGCACCTGCACCGAGAGTGTGTCCCGAGCGTCGAGGAACTTGAGCAGCAAGGGGAAGCGGCGGAAGCGTCCGGCCAAGGAACCCAGCATCTGCACCGGCCATTGCTTCAGCAGATGGGCGAGGGTCTGGCCCGCGAGCGGTCCGTCGGCAACTCGACTCTGCTGGTCGTCCCGGTCGCTGAGCAACCACGCCTCACCGATCGGCCCGTCGGGCAGCGGCGCAGTGAGGAGGTCGGCGAACCGCCGGCCGCCCCAGAGGCGGGACTGGTAGATGGGTTCGAATCGCAACGGATACAGGAGATCTGGCGCGACGGTCATCGATCAGCGATCGCGCCGGAAGAGGACCGGCCTGCGTGCTGCCGGTGCCGCTTCCAACCCCGCACGCAATCTGTCCACGGTGCGGGCCAGCAGGCGCGACACATGCATCTGAGAGATCCCCAACTGCTTGCCGACCTCCTTCTGAGTCCTGTCCTCGAAGTAGCACATGCGGAGGATCTGCTGGTCGCGCAGGGGAAGTTGCGCGATCAGCGGGCGCACCGATTGGAGGTCGTCGATGAGCTCCAACCGAGGGTCCGTGATCGCGATGGCGTCCGCGAGGGTGAGCGCGCGCCCACCGTCCGCGCGGGTCGGCGCATCCAGCGAGGGCAGATCGTAGGTCTCGTCCGCGGCCATCGCCTCGCGGACCTCGTCCTCGGTCACGCCGAGGGAAGCGGCCAGTTCAGCGTCGGTCGGCCAATGCCCGAGGGATTGGGCGAGTCCCTCCTCCGCCAGGCGCAGAGCAGCCTTCAGTTCCTGAAGCCGCCGCGGCAGACGAATCCAGCGCCGACGATCGCGGAAGTAGCGACGGATCTCGCCCTGCACGGTGGGCCCGGCGAAAGCAGCGAAGTCGTGCCCACGGTCGACGTCGAAACGACCGATCGCGAGCATCAGGCCGACGTAACCGATCTGGCGCAGTTCGTCCACGGCAACCCCGCGGCCGGAGTACCTCGATGCCATCCAGCGCACCAGACCGGAATGACGTGAGACCAACAGCGCGTGGATCTGCTCGATCTCCGCGGGGGAAGCTCCGGGGAGGGCACGGAACAGTTCGTCGTCAGAGGAAGCGATCGAGAACGATCTGATCAGTTCTGCTGTCGCCGTCATCGGCGTTCCTCGCATTAGCTTCGGCGAGCCCCCAGATGGGGCGTGCCCAGCGACGAGGTCAGGATCACCGGTACTTGCGACGTTATGCCGCTGGCGCCTGTTCAGCAAGCGGCGTGGGCGGTTCGCGGGAAACACGTCTATATTCGGGACGTCTGGCCCTGAGGGAACCTCAGGGGCGCAGACTCTCTCCGCTTCGGGCCCCGGCGGCTTCCGACCGACGGAGGGCAGCATGGTCCTGGCGGGCCGCTTCGAGCAGCAATGGCTATTGCTGATCCGTGCTGCCGGAGCGGACGAACTGACTCCGGCGGTCCTGTGCCGGGTGGCCGTCGAGCAGTTGTGGTTGGCCGCCGCGGCAGTCACGGTGCCGACCGAGCAACTCGCGGCGCAGACCATCGGGACCCATGGGGACCACGCGCGTGACCTGGAAGAGCTCCAGGCCACGACCGGCGACGGACCCTCCATCGAGGCGCTGGCGGGGGGCCTCCCCGTCATCATCGATGACCTTTCGCGGGCGGAGCACCGGACCCGCTGGCCGCTGTTCGTGGCCGCGGCGGCGGAGACCGGACTGAAGTCGCTGAGTGTGCTGCCGATGTGCATCGGGGGCGCGCGATTCGGGGTGTTCGCGCTGTATCTGGACCGGACCGGTGGGCTCGACGAGGAGCAGAGCGCCGACGCCCGGATTCTCGCCAGGATCGCGATGGAACTGCTGCTCGGACACGTCCGCGTCGACCGCACCGCTGAGGACCCGTCATGGGATCTGCAGTTCTTCGACGACCGGCCCGAAATTCACCAGGCGACTGGGATGGTGTCTGCGCAGCTCGGGATCGATCTGGCGACCGCTCTGCTCCGCATGCGCGGCCGTGCGTTCGCGGAAGGTCGTCTGCTCTCCGAGTTGGCCAGGGACGTCGTGCTGCGTCGGGCTCGGTTCGAGCGCGACATGGCGTGAGCGGTAGGCTTGGGGTGTTCGCCCCAGACCCGGCGGCATGAATTTCTTCGTGCTGGAGGTGTATCGCCACGGGCATCGATCGAGAGCGCGCGATCATCGCGGCGTTCGTGTCCATCGCTGAGGCGTTGGCCGAGGACTACGACATCGTCGATCTCCACACCGGATTGACCGGCACGTGCGTCGAGCTCCTGGGCATCGAATGGGCAGGGCTCCTGCTCGCGGACGCGGACGGGGTGCTGCGGGTGGCCGCCGCATCCTCGGAGGGGACCCGCAATCTGGAGCTGTTCCAGTTGCAGTGCGAGCAGGGTCCTTGTCTGGACTGCTTCCATGCAGGCGTTGCCGTCTCGGTCCCGGACCTGGCCCTGGAGTCCGCGCGCTGGCCGCGGTTCGCGCCGACCGCTGTGGAGGCCGGTTTCGCCTCCATGCACGCCGTGCCGCTGAAGCTGCATTCGACGGTGCTGGGCGCGCTGGGACTGTTCGGGTCCAAGGCCGGGGCACTCGGTGCCGATGATCTGGAGCTGGTGCGATCTTTGGCGAACGTGGCCGCTGTGGCGCTGGTCGCCGCGCGCGCTGCCGCCGACCGCAACGCGCTCACCGCCCAGCTGCAGCAGGCCCTGAACAGCAGGGTGATCATCGAACAGGCCAAGGGATTCCTTTCCCAGTACGCGAATCTGGACGTCGAGCACTCCTTCACGATCCTGCGCAAGTTCTCCCGGGACCGGAACCGGCGGCTCACCGATGTCGCGCTGCAACTTCTCAACCGGGAGCTCCCCGCAGACATCGTGCTCGCGCATGCTCAGGACAAGGGCCTCGGCGAACGACCTGCCCCGCCTGCTACCCGCTGAACTGACGGCCCCTCATCAGCAGGGCGATGATCAGCTCGGCGTGTGCCCAGGCCAGTCCGCGTGCGCCGCGTGGTGCGCCGGTGATGGCGTCGATCTGTTCACTGATGGCCACCGCGTCGACGTGGGTGACCACGAACCGTAGATAGCCCTCGCCGAGGTCCCACTCGCCTCGACGGAAGTGGTGTTGGGCCATCCACAACGTCGCGATGGGCCAGGGATGCCCGCCGGTGCTGCCGTATCCGTCGTTGGCGTCCTCGGGGAACCGTCCGACACCGCCGCCGGAGTTCCCCGCCTGCCGCCACGCGACGTTGACCGGCCACCTCCCCGCATAGTGGGCCTCGAGGCGCTGTGCGGTTTCGCCGAGCCGGGGGTCGTTGTCGGGCTCGTCGTCGGCGAGAGCGAGCATCGCGCTGCCCACGACGCTGACGTCCAGGCCGCTGGTCGCCCGGAACCAGGACGGCTCGGGATCCAGCACGTGCCGCCATCCGCCTGCGGGATCGGCGAATTCGGCCCGCTCGTCGGGCCTATGGCAACGGCGGGCGAGGGCGTCGTCCATCCCTTTCGCGACCTGCGCCGCACGATGTAATGCGCGCCGCCGCAGGTTCGCTGCATGGAAGCTCCGGCCCTGGACGAGTTCCCAGAGGTCGTATCCCCTGCGTGGGCCGGGAAGGAGTAGGTGTTCGATGAAGGGACGGGCGATCTCCAGCGCGGAGGGATCCAGGGTCAGGACTGCCAGCACCGTCGCGGCCGGGCCGTCGTGTTGCGGATCGCCGTACCCGTGCACCGGTTCGCCGCCCATGGTGACGCGTCCGGCAGCCGGCTCGCCGGCGCGCCCCATCTGTTCGACGAAGGCGAGGTATCCCTGACATAGCGTCGCGGCGCGGCCGCGCAGATCGGCCGGCCCGGACACCGACAACGCGTGCAGAGCAACGGCAGTGGCCGCGCCGTCCCGCTGCCAGAAGAACCAGTAATCAGGTTCGCCCGGTCCGGCGCGCGGCGCCGCGGCGATGGCGCCGTTCGGTTCGCAGCACGCCTGGATCGCCGAGAATGCCTTACGCAGCAGGAATTCCGGGTCGAGCGTCGCGCTCGGGCAGGCGGAGCCCTTGAGGTTCAAGGGGGCAACGGCGCGGTCGATGCCACGCAGGATGCCGGGGTCCAGCGCGAGTCCGGTGGGGACGGGCGTCCGGGCTCCGGCCGCCCGGAAGGCCACCGCAGCTTGCTCCTGCACGAGCGCGGTTCCCAACAGGCGCAGGATCGCGACGGTGGTCGCGGCACCGCGGCCGGAGGTCTTCTGCATCCAACTCGGTGGTGTTCCGGTTCCGACGTACCAGGCGTGGCAGTCGGGCACCACCGGGTACTCGTCACCGAAGATGCCGACGGCCGGCGCGGGTAGGGTGAGGAGATGGGCGCCGAGGACGAGAACCTGCAGACCCGTCGCGTGCAGCAGCAGCCGGACCAGTGCGCTCCCACCGATGGCCGCCTCGTCGATCAGGACGGTGAGCGGTTCTCCGCGCCACAGTGGGGAATTCACGGGTGACCACGACGCTGCGTATCGCAGTGCTGGCCTCGATCGCGCATCGCACGCCGCCCCGTCACTACGGCCCGTGGGAGCAGGTCGCCTCCACGCTGGCCGAGGGACTGGTCGCGCGCGGACACGACGTCACCCTGTTCGCGACCGCCGACTCGGTGACCGCCGCCCGACTGCACGGCGAAGTGCCGACCGGCTACGAGGAGGACCTCTCCATCGACGCGAAGGTCCACGGAGGCCTGCACATCGCGGCTGCCTTCGAGCGGGCCGCCGAATTCGACGTCATGTCCAACCAGTTCGACTTCCTGCCGCTGACCTACAGCCGACTGGTGTCCACGCCGGTGGTCACCACGATCCACGGGTTCTCCTCCGAGGACGATCGTCCCCGTCTACCGCGCGTACGACGACCTCGCACTACGTCGCGATCAGCGACGCCGACCGACACCCCGACCTCGGCGTACGCGGCGACCATCCACCACGGCATCGACCTCGCCGCGCTTCACCTTCGCGTCCGGGCCCGGCGACTACCTGCTGTTCCTCGGCCGCATCCACCCGCACAAGGGGACGCACCTGGCGATCGAGGTCGCCCGCCGTGCCGGGCTGCCGCTGGTGATCGCCGGGATCGTGCAGGACGAGACGTACTTCCGCGAGCTGGTCGAGCCGCACCTCGGCGCCCGACGTCACCTACGTCGGGCCGTCGGGCCGGCCGAGCGCGACCGACTGCTGGGCGGCGCGCTGGCCCTGCTGCACCTGATCAGCTTCGCCGAGCCGTTCGGGCTGTCGGTCGTCGAGTCGCTGGCGACGGGCACCCCGGTCGTCGCGTTCGGCCTCGGGTCGATGCCGGAGCTGATCGATCACGGGCGGACCGGCTTCCTGGTGACCGACGTCGCGGGCGCGGCTCGCGGCGCTGTCGAGCGGTCGGGCGACTGGACCGGCACGGCCTGTCGGGCCGAGGTCGAGCGCGCGCTTCTCCGCCGAGCGGATGGTCGCCGACTACGAGGCGCTGTTCGGGCGCATCGCCGTCGGGGAGCCGCCGGTCGTCAACGCCGGCAAGCAGCTCGCGGCAGGTCGACGAACGCGAAGCGCACCGAGGCGTCGCTCACTCCGTAGGGCAGGAGCAGCAGCGTCGTCGTGCGATCAGCGCCGCCGCAGGAGTAGACGACGTTCGGGACGTAGCCGTCGCGCTCGTCCTCGCTCGGTCGCAGCAGCGGTTCGCGCAGCCGGCCGATGACCTTGGTCGGGTCGTCGAGGTCGAGCAGCAGGGCGCCGAGGCAGTACTCCCGCATCGGACCGACGCCGTGGGTGAGCACCAGCCAGCCGGCGTCGGTCTCCATCGGTGAGCCGCAGTTGCCGGTCTGGATCAGCTCCCAGGGCTCGCCGCGGTGCGTAGATCGTCGGACCGTTCTCCCAGCGTCGGCCGTCGGCCGACGACGCGACCGAGCAGTTCTCCCGATCCCAGCGCGACAGCGGCGAAGCACCGGCCGCCGATCCGGCGGGGGAACAGCGCCATGCCCTTGTTCTTCGCAGCCGGGGCCGGCGAACTGGCTGATCGCGAACTCGCGGAAGTCGGTCGTCGAGATCAGCTGCGGCGCGATGTTGCGACCGTCGAAAGCGGTGTAGGTGGCGAGGTATCGCACCGTCCCCGTCGTCGTCGACGAAGCGAACGAAACGCGCGTCCTCCATCCCCTGGCTCTCGGCGGGACCGTGCGGCCACAGCACCCGTTCCGCCACGGCCGAGGCGGCGTCGAAGACCACCCGGTAGCTGCTTCGGACGATGCCCCGAGCGATCTCGTCGGTGTGCGAGGCGCCGTGTCGGGTGACCTGCTGACCGTGCAGGGCCTGCAGCGCGATCTCCAGTTCGGGGTAGTCGAACTCGTCATCGAGGCGGCTGAGCAGGAAGCGCGTGCTCTCGGTGTCGGTGCCCTCCTCGCGCAGCCGGTGCGCGAACACGTCGCGATCGTGCCGAGTGCGTACGTGGGCCCCGCCCTCGACGTGCGGGCCGGGGTCGTCGAGACGGAGGGTCGGTCCCGGCCCCCAGACGCCGGTGCGGAACTCGATCGAGGAGATGTGTCCCTCGCCGACGGCCCGCAGGCTCATCACGACCCGGACGGCACCGTCGGGCAGGTCGCTCTGGTCCGGGTGCGGGACGACGCTCGGGTTGAACAGGGCTGCGCCTTCGATGGAGTACTCGTTGGTGAACGTCGCACCGAGCAGGGCGCGACGCTCGGCGCTGAGCGGATCGCCGTCGGGGATGCGGTGGGCGATCTGCTGGTAGTTCGCCTCCAGGATCCCCTCCAGGTCGCGGTGTCTGTCGTGGTAGTCCCGACGGACGTCGGTCCAGGGCGGTGCGTACCGAATCCTCGGGAAGAGTGAGGATCCGGGCCAGCACGCCGGTGGCGCGGGACTCGGTCTCGGTCGGCAACTCGTGGCCAGGCACGAACAGCCGGGCGAGGACCCGGCTCGGGTCGGCCCGTAGGACGACGATCGCTGCGTGTGATCACGCGGCGCACAATGACACGGCGCGGACCTGCTGCAGTGCGGTGATCAGCGCGATGGTCGATTCCGCGCCCTGGTTCTCGTTACGGCCGCCGGCCTCGAGACCGTCGCAACCGCCGCCGCTGTCCGGGTCGAAGAGCGGGACCCCGGTGTCGTTGTGCCCGAGGAACCACGCGCGGCAAGGTGCACAGCATCGGCCCAGCGCGGTTCGCCGGTGACGGCGTAGGCGCGGGCGCAGGCATCGGCGAGCGCCGCCACCTCGATGGGTTGCTGGTCGAAGCGTGGCGCGACGGAGTCCCGGGGGCCGCTGCCCACCCACCGGGGTGACCGACAGGTGCCCGTCGCGGGTCTCGCGTTCGAGCAGCCAGCCGAGCAGCGACAATCCCTCCGCGAGGACCGCATCGTGGCCCAGCATGGCTCCCGCGCCGATGAGCACCTCAGGAACGGCGGCGTTGGCGTAGGTCAGCCGGGGCTCGGGCCAACGCCAGCGAGCGCTGATCGCGGGGCCGCGGATGGCGGCCACCGCATCGACCAGCAAGGCCCGCGCGCCGAGGTGGCCGGGCTGAACAGTGAGCATCTCGACGGCCCCCAACCCGGCGAACGTCATCGCGCGTGTCCACGGAGAACGCCACCGGGCGGCGCGCTCGAATGCGCCCAGCACCACGTCTCGCTCGGCACGCACGGCCCGCGTCAGACCTCCGGTGGGGCGGGCGGCGGCAGCCCCGAGTGCCCAGAGTCCGCGGCCCCAGCAGTCCTCGACGGAGGGCTCCCCGGTCCAGACCCCGGCGGTGCTCTTGCGGTTGCGAAAGCGCCCGTCGGGTCCTTGGGCTTCCAGCACGAAGAGCAGGTACTGCCTGCGCAGCGCCTGGAACTTCTCGTCGGTCTCGTTCTCCCGACTCACCACGACCAGGGCACGGGCGACGTCGTCGACGCAGTAGCCGTGCTCGGTCCGCGGACGGAGCCCTTCGGCGTGTTCGTGCAGGCCCCCAACGTCCGTCAGCCGCATCAGGTGGGCGAAGGGTGGAGTGGGGTACTCGACGGCGATCACGACGTCGCCGCCATCTCGGTGAGGCACAGGTCCTCGGCGAGTTCGTTGTAGCGATCGGCCACCGCGCCCCAGAACAGCGCGGGCGCCTGCACGGCCGCGCAATCGGCCATGGATTCGGCGAGTCCGGGCTCGGTCAACACTCGACGGATGCCCGCGCCCAACGCGGCCGGATCGCTTTGTGGGACAAGCAATCCCGCGCCGTCGGTGAGCAGTTCGACGGCGTGAGGGAAGGCGGTGGACACGACCGGGCGACCGGCGGCGACCGCCTCGATGAGCACACCCGACGTGACCTGCTCGCGTGAGTCGTACGGCAGGAGCACCAGATCGGCGTCGGCCACGATGTCGAAGAGCTCATCGACCGGCAGGTAGCTGGCGTCCAGTTCGAACAGGTCGGCCACGCCGAGTTCCTCGGCCCGGCGCGACAGGCTGTCGCGGTAGATGTCGCCCTGGCGCTCCAGAACCGTGGGGTGGGTCGTGCCCAGCACGAGGTAGCGCGGGTTCAGGTCGCGCAGCCCCGGTAGGGCCTCGATCGCCCACTCGATGCCCTTGCCCGGGCCGAGCAGCCCCCAGGTCAGCACCAGCGGCGCGAGCCCCCGTGACCCGCCCGCCGGCACGTTTGTGGTCGACCGCTCCGTGCGGGATCGTTCCGCACGGCGGCCGGGTCCGCTCCGTACAGGTCGATGACCCGGCGCTGCGCCGTCGCGGTCATGGTGACCACGGCGTCGGCGGCTCGGATCAAGCGCTGCAGGATCGTCCGCTGGTCGTCGGTCGGGTGCTCCAGCACCGTGTGCAGCACCACGACCGTCGGGATCCTGAGCTTCTCGACGAGTTCGACGACATCGCCGCCGTCCGGGCCGCCGAAGATGCCGTACTCGTGCTGGACCAGGACCACGTCGTAGTCGTTGAGCTTCTGCACGGCTGCCGCGGCGCTGGTCGTGGACCCGTTCACCAGGTGCGCCACGACGTCAGGGTTGTTGCGGGTGCTCGGTTCGTCGACGACGCGGACAACATCGACCCGCGGCCCCAGGTGCTTACGCAGCGCCGCACTGAAGGTCGCCAGTCCACACTGAGTCGGCGGATATGTGCTCAGGATGGCGATACGGGGACGTCGTTCAAGGAACGAAGGACTTGCCACGAAACTTTCCCCTGTCGCAACAAACGCGTTAGCGGCAAGGGAAGCGCAAGGTCTGGACAGATCCGAGGCGCGCTACGGAGACCCAGTGTGTCACGCGGGACCAAATCAGGAGCCGGACGATCATGAAGCACGACGTCGTCGTGGGTGCGGCGGTCCCCTCGACGTGGCCGTAGTGGATCTGTAAGGGGCGATGGCCTTTCCATCAGGCCGTGCCGCGCGAATTCTGGATGTAGGCGGGGGTTCTCCGCGCGGACGGAGGTGGCGGCGTGCAGCGCACACGAGCGTGGGGCATGGCCTGCGGGGCGCTGGCGGCGGCTACCGGCCTGGCAGCCGCGGAGGGATTCGCCGCGGTGATCGGCGGCCCGTCGCCGGTCATCGCCGTCGGCACCTGGGCCATCGACACGTGTCCCGCGTGGCTGCGCGAGTTCGCCATCGAGCACTTCGGGGTCAACGACAAGCGTGTGCTGGTGGGCGGGGTGCTGGTCACGGTCCTGCTGCTCGGCGCGCTGGCCGGAGCGATCGGCGTGACCTACCGCCGGACCGCGGTCGGGCTCACGATCGCCGTCGGCCTGATCGGGGTGCTGGCGGTGGACACCGTGCGTGGTGCCACCGACCGGATGCCGGTGCGACTGGCTCCCGCCGTCATTGCGCTGGCGGTCAGCACGCGTGGGCTGCTCATGCTGCTCGACGCGCTCCGCCCCGTCGAACGGCCGGCCACACCACGGGTGCCCGTCGCGGCGGGTGCCCTGCTCACCGACCGACCCGACGGCCCGACGCCGGAAGCCGCCCCGGTGCGGGAGATGCCGGCGGTGATGATTCCGGGGCGTTCGCTCGCCCTCCCGGGAGGCATCGACCGACGCGGCTTCGTCCGGGCCGCGGGCATCGTCGGGGCCGTCGGCCTGACCGGCACCGCGCTGTGGCAGTTCAACGGGTCGAACACGAACCTCACCACCGACGCGCTCGCGACCTTGCCGCCACCGATGAGTCCCGGGGCCACCGTGGCGAACGCGGATTTCAACATCCGGGGGCTCTCGCCGTACTTCACACCGAACGACGACTTCTACCGGATCGACACCGCCCTCGTGGTGCCGCGGCTGAACGCGGCGAAGTGGAAGCTGCGCATCCACGGGATGGTCGATCGTCCGATCACGATCACCTACGACGATCTGTTCAAGGCCCCGCTGATCGAACGCGACGTGACGTTGATGTGCGTGTCCAACGAGGTCGGCGGTTACTACAACGGCAACGCCCGGTGGCTCGGGGTGCGCATCGCCGACGTGTTGAAGGCCGCTGGGGTGCGGGCCGATGCAGACGCGGTGAAGTCGACGTCGTCCGACGGCTGGACCTGTGGCACACCACTGTCCGCGTTGACCGACCCGCGGCGTGACGCGATGTTCGCGATCGGCATGAACGGCATGCCGCTGCCCTACGAGCACGGTTTCCCCGTGCGGATGGTCGTCCCCGGCCTCTACGGGTTCGTCTCCGCGACCAAGTGGATCACCGACCTCGAGGTCACCCGCTTCGACGCCTTCGAGGCGTACTGGACCCAACGCGGCTGGTCCGCACAGGGCCCGGTGAAGACCCAGTCACGGCTCGAGGTGGCTCAGGCCGCCGACGCCGGTGGCGCCACGCTGCTGGCCGGCATGGCATGGGCGCAGCACCGTGGGATCAGCAAGGTCGAGGTCCTCGTCGACGACAAGCCCTACGTCGCCGAGCTCACGCGGTGGGCGAACCCGGACACCTGGCGGCAGTGGCGCGTCACGGACTGGAAGGCCGAACCTGGCAAGCACCGTCTTGCGGTGCGTGCCACCGACGGCACCGGAGCGGTGCAGACGGCGGAGCGTGCCGATCCCGTCCCCGATGGCGCCAGCGGTTACGACATCGCCGAGTTCACGGTGTAGCGAGCGGCCCGAGGCGAGCCAGCACAGACTCCAGATGCTCGACCATCAGGCGTCGGGCGGAGGCTGTCCCGAACAGACGCAGGCGCCGTGTGTGCTCCAAAAGCAGCAGACCGCTGGCGTGGGCGAACACATCGGCGGTGAGCCGACGGGCCGCGGCCTTGTCGGCGCCCAGGTCCACGGCGGCGGCCGTGATGTGCCCGAGAGAGGCGAGCAGTTTGGCGTTGAGGACGGTGTCCAGTTCGGGGGACAACCCGTGCGGGCGCATGCCGCCGCGGAACAGGTAGAACCCCAGGTCCAGGTCGCGTGGGTTGGCGGCATAGAAGTCGAACCAACCGAGGCCCGCCGCACGGAGACGGTCCGCGGCGTGGGGACCTGCGGCTGAAACGCTGTGCTGCACGGCGGCCTGGAGCCGATCGATGGACTCCTCCAGCAGGGCGCCGTAGATGGCTTCCTTGCTGGGGAAGTGGAAGTAGATGGCGCCCGCGGTGTAGCCGGCTGCTTTGGCGATGTCGCGCATGCCGGCGCCTTCGAGTCCCTCGGACTCGAAGACCTGCCGCGCCGCATCCAGGATCAGTCGACGCTTGTGCTCGTTGACCGCCTCCTGGCGCACCGCTCGCGCATCGCTCACGTTGCCTCCACGGTCCATTGTTCATTGAATTGAACACTGTTAGATTATCGCATCCCCTCGCCCCGGGAGAAGCCCATGTTGATGACCGCCGCCCAGTACCGAGAATCGCTGCGGGAGTACAAGCCGCGCGTCTTCGTCGACGGTGAGTCCGTCGACTGCGTGGCCGATCACCCGGCACTGCTCCCTGGGATCAACGCCATCGGGGTCACCTACGACCTGGCCCATCAGCCGCAGTACGCGCACCTGATGACGGCTCAGACTGCCGACGGGCGCACGGTCAACCGCATGACGCACGTCGACACCAACGCCGCGGATCTGTTGGCCAAGCTCGAGGCTGTTCGGTTGGTGTGTCAGGAATCCGGGTGCGCCCAGCGCTACCTGACGCACGACGTCATGGCTGCTCTGTTCCAGGCCACGTTCCGATGCGATGCCGAGCACGGCACGGAGTACCACCAGCGCCTCGCGGCCTACCTGAAGCGGGTCCAGGACGAGGACCTGACCCTCGGCGTCGCGATGACCGACGCCAAGGGCGATCGTTCGAAGCGGCCCGGGGCGCAGGCCAACCCCGACGTCTACGTGCACATCACCGAACGGCGTCCCGACGGCATCGTGATCCGCGGAACGAAGGCGATCGTCACCGGCGCCCCGTACGTGCACGAACTGCTGGTCATCCCGTGCCGCACGATGACCGCAGAAGACGCGGACTTCGCCGTGTGCTGCGCGCTGCCGCTGGATGCCGAGGGCGTGACGATCGTGGCCCGTCCGGCCGGACGTCCGGGTGAACGCGCGGCCACGTTCTCGTCCCGGTACGGCCAGTCCACCGGCGTCGTCATCTTCGACGACGTCTTCGTGCCCTGGGAGCGGGTGTTCCTCGCCGGCGAGCACGAGATCGGCGGCTTCCTCACCGTCTCCTACGCCACGCATCACCGGCACACCTGCATCGGCGCCCGCGCAGGCTTCGGGGATCTGCTCATCGGCGCCGGGGTCTTGATGATCGAGGCCAACGGCCTGGACACCGAGGTCCACGGACACATTCGCGACGCGATGGTCGAGCTCATCACAGTGGTGGAGAGCTTCTACGCCTGCGGGGTGGCCGCCTCCACCTACGCCGCTGACGATCCGTCAGGAACGGTCATCCCGGACGCCGTCTTCGCCAACATCGGCAAGCTGCTGATGGCCAACCAGATCTACGACATGCATCGCCTCGCCCACTACGTCTCCGGCGGCATGATCGTCGCCCTGCCCGGTCCGGGCGAGGACCACAACCCGGAGACCTCTGCTGCCCTCGACGCGGTGCTGGGCAGCAGCCCGGAGATCCCGGCCCGACAGCGCCTCGAGGTGGCCCGCCTCGTCGAGGACCTGACCGCGTCGTATCAGGGCGGGTGGTACTCGGTGATCTCGTTGCACGGCGGTGGGTCGCCGGAGGCCATGAAGCGCGAGATCTGGCGCAACTACCCACTGTCGGAGAAGATCGAACTGGTCCAGCGGATCCTCGAACGAGGGATCGCCGGGAACCGACCGGCCACCAGCCGCCAGCCCGGCAAGTGCTGCGCGACCGGGTGCCAGGCTCCCGAGACTGCTCCTACCGCCTCCCCATAGGTTTGGCCCATGGGTGAATTTGTGCGGCTCGAGGTCGACGGCGGGATCGGCACCATCCGTCTCGACCGGCCGAAGATGAATGCGCTGAACTTTGCGATGCAGCAAGAGATCCGTGCTGCCGCCGAGGAGGCGGGGGAACGCGACGACATCGCGGCCGTCGTCATCTACGGCGGTGAACGAGTCTTCGCCGCGGGCGCGGACGTCAAGGAACTCGTCGACCTGACCCAGGCCCAGATGGCGGAGCGTTGGCCCGGTCTGCACGCCTGCTTCGACGCCGTGGCCGCCATCCCCAAGCCGGTGATCGCGGCGATCACCGGATACGCGTTGGGCGGCGGGTGCGAGCTCGCGCTGTGCGCCGACTTCCGTGTCTGCGCCGAGGATGCGCAGCTCGGGTTGCCGGAGATCCTGCTCGGCGCCATCCCGGGCGCGGGCGGAACGCAACGGCTGCCTCGGCTGGTCGGACCGGTCAAGGCCAAGGACCTGCTGTTCTCCGGCCGCTTCGTCGGTTCGGCGGAGGCATTGGCCATCGGCCTGGTCGACCGGGTCGTCCCGGCGACCGAGGTGTACAGCGCCGCGCGAGACTGGGCCGGCACCTTCGTCGGCGGGCCGGCCGCAGCGTTGCGGGCGGCGAAGACCACCGTCGACGAGGGGCTCGAACTCGATCTGGCCGCCGGCCTGGCGGTGGAACGTCGAGAGTTCTACACCGTCTTCGCCACCGAGGACCGCAAGGCCGGAATGCAGTCCTTCGTCGAGAACGGCCCCGGCAAGGCGACCTTCACGGGGCGTTAGGGCGCGAACTTCCGCCCGAGCAGGTGACGGGCGACGACGAGCTTGGCGATCTGCGCGGTGCCGTCGCCGATCTCCAGCCCGATGACGTCACGCATCCGCTGCCCCTGCGGATTGTCGGTGGAGTAGCCCGCGTGGCCGAACGTCAGCAATGCCTGATGCACGATGTCGACGCTGAGCTTCGGCGCCCACCACTTGGCCATGTTCGCCGGCACCGCCGGATCCTGTCCTGCGTCCTTGAGCGCCAAGGCCTCGAAGCACAGATGCGTGGCGGCACGGAGATGCGTCGCGCACTCCACGAGTGGGAATGCGAGGCCCTGGAACGTGCCGATCGGCTTGCCGAACGCCTCCCGGCTGCGGGCGTAGTCCAGGGCGTCGTCGAGTGCCGCGGACGCGACGCCGAGACACATCAGTCCGATCACCGCGCGGGAATAGTCGAAGCCCGCCATGACGCGGATGAAGCCCTCGCCCTCGGCGCCGATCAGCTGATCGCGCGAGACGGAGAGGCCGTCGAAGTAGAGGCTGGCCCGTCCGATCGCACGGCTGCCGAGATCGTCCAACGGGGTGCGGGCCAGGTCGGGGGAGTCCAAATCGATCATGAACGCCGAGACGCCCCGAGCGCCCGGCCCACCGGTGCGCGCGAACACCGCCGCGACGTCGGAGGCCATCCCCAGCGACACCGACGTCTTCTCCCCGACGAGACGCCAGCCGTCGCCGTCGGGGATCGCCCGTAGTTCCAGATGCGCGGCGTCCGAGCCCTGCCCGGGCTCGGTCAGGCACAACGCGGGCACGGTCGCCCCGGTGGCGATCGGCGGCAGCCAGCGACTCAGTTGGTCCTCGTCGGCACCGGCCATCAGGATGTCGGCGACCAGTGCGCTGTTGAGCAGGAGATAGCAGGCGTTGAAGTCGGCGCGGGAGATCTCGTAGGCCGCCAGCCCGGTGGTGACCGCATCGGCCTCCTGACCACCGAAGCGTTCCGGGACTCGCAAGCCGGTCAGTCCCATGCCGGCCATCGCGGGCGCCAACTCCGGCCGCAGCACCCCGGCGAGGTCGTCGGAGCGGTAGTGCGGTGCGAGGACCTTCTCGCCGAACGTTCGTAGCTCGCGTCGGAACGCTTCCTGTTCCGGGCTGAAGGTGAAGTCCACGGCTCTCCGTCCCGGGCTACTCGCGCGTAGCGATACGTTCACTGTCTATCGGATGGACTGGGAGCGCGGACATGGAGGTTCGGTGCTGACCGTTGCGGACGCCGGCTTCGGGGTGATGCTCCCGAGCTTCGATCCCTTCCGACTCGGCGGCCCGCCACTGCTCGCGGGTGCTGACCTGGCCGAGGAACTGGGCTTCGACTCCGGTTGGTTCGGCGACCACCTCAGCTTCCACCCGCCGGTGCTCGACGCCGTGACCTCGCTCGGCGCCGTCGCGGCGCGGACGTCGCGATTGGTGCTGGGCACGGGGGTGCTCCTGCTGCCGCTGCGTCAGCCGGTGTGGACGGCCAAGCAACTGGCCACCGTGCTCGCGTTGGCTCCCGATCGGCTGTTGCTCGGTGTGGGCGTCGGTGGGGAGAACCCGGCCGAGTTCGAGGCGGTGGGGGTGCCGGTCGCCGAGCGCGGCCGTCGGTTGGACGAGTCCCTCGAGATCATCACGGCGCTGCTCCGCGGCGAAGCCGTCGACCATCCCGGACCGCTGCTGCCGACTCGTTCGCCGGCGTTGGAACCCGCCCCGGCGATTCCGCCGCCCGTCGTCGTCGGTGGTCGTTCAGAAGCCGCCCTGCGGCGCGCCGCACGAGTGGCCGACGGCTGGCTCGGGGTGTGGATGTCCGCGCGTCGCGTGCCGGAGGTGCGTGCGCAGTTGGACGCCTACGCCGAGGAGTACGGCCGACCGCGGTGCAGCCTGCTGATGATGGTCTTCGTGCACGTCGCCGACGACCCCGCGGCCACGCAGGCCGAGGTGACCGCCTTCGCGCGCGGCCAGTACGGCCCGGGTTCGGAGAAGCTCGAACGGTGGGTGGCGGTGGGCACCGAGGCCCAGGTCGCGGCCGAACTCGGCGAGCTCCGCGCCGCGGGCGTCGAAGGATTCGTGCTGGTGCCGGCCGCTGCGGACCAGCTCGCGCAGTACCACCGGCTAGCTGCGGTCCGTGCCCTCATGCAGTGGTGAATGCAGCCAGGACAGCAATCCGCGTAGCGCGACGTAGGCCTTGAGCCGGGCCTCGTCGGTGTCCTGCTCCTCTGCCTCGGCGACGTGCGCATAGAGACGCTCGACCATTGAGGGGCCGATCTCGAGCAGCGCTTCATTCCCCGCCGACGCCCATTTGGCGAGTACGTATCGAGCGAGCGCACCTTCCGGGATGCCGGTGAACTCGGCCAGGCCGGTGAGAGTTTCCATCGGATTCAGGTGCGTGAAGTCCGCGACCTCGGCCTTGAAGTTCGCGTGCGGGTCGTCGGGTCCGATCGGCTCGTCCCAGCGCTCGAGGCGCAGCATCGGGTCGTTGTCCGGCACGATCGCGACCTCAGTTCACCGGTGGGTCAGTGACCCTTGAGCAGTTCGACGACCGGCGCGAACTCCTCGAGGAACATCTCGTTGACGCTGATGTAGGAGACCCCGAAGGCCTCGCGGCGGCGTTGGAGTTCCTCGGCCATGTCCTGGGGGGTGCCGCGCAGCATCGACAACGAGTCGTGGGCGATCAGCTCGGCCGCGTCCAGTTGCAGGTGACCCTGCAACTCCGGCGACAGGTTGTCGCCGATCACGAAGACATTCATCGACAGTTCGATGGCCTCGGCCCGGCCGCCGGCGAGGGTCAGGATCTCCTTCGCGTGCGCGGCAACCTCCTCCCGGGCGGCCAGCGGTCCGGCGGCGAGGGTCACGATGTCGGCCTTCTCGGCGGCCAGGGCGCGGGCCTTCGGGCCGCCCGCCGCGATCAGCACCGACGTGTGCGCTCCCCGGTCCAGGCCGCGCAAGGTGTCGACGGCGGTCGCCACGTCGGCGAGGCGCTGGTCCGCGGGACCGTAGGGGAGACCGAAGAGTTCGACATCTGACGCGACGTCGGCCCGGCCGGTGCCGATGCCGAACTCGAAGCGCCCGCCGGTCAACGCCGACAGGCTGTGCCCGGCCCAGGCGGCCTGCGCCGGGGTCCGCAACGGGGCCGCGAGCACGAACGTGCCGACGCGCAGGGTGGTCGTCGTCCCGGCCGCCATCCCAAGAGCACCGAACGGCTCGGCCAGCGCGGTCACGTCGGGCATGAGCAGCGTCGAGTACCCGAGCTCCTCGACCCGGCGCGCAGTGGCGAGCCAGGCCGGGCTATCGCCCCTCGGGGCGGCCACCACGGCGAATCGAAATGGCCGATGGGTCATCGCTGTCGTCCCGTCGTCGTCCGACCTCGTTGCCCCACATTCTGGGCGATCGGTTCACTCGCCCGGTGGTCGGGCTGCGGCGGCCCACTCCGCGGTCCACTCGTACGAGTCCAGTCCCACCGCCGCGAACTCATCGGCCGCGCCGTCGGCGGAGACGCCGAGGAACCGCAGCCCGACGTTGACGGCCATCTCGGAGCGCTCGTGGGAGGGGACGAGGGTGTACCCGTCGTGGAGCATCTGGTCCTTCGAATTCGCGGTGAACAGGGGCCCGAGCTCGACGTTGCCGTGCTGCCACCCCGCGACGGCATGCAAGCCGAGTCCGGCGTGGAACTCCACATGGAGGTAGAGCACGCGGCCGGTTGTGGACATCGTCGCGATCCGCTCCGCGAGTCCGAGGGTGAGGAGTTCGAAGCCCACCGCCACGTCGGAGAAGTCCGTGACCATCGAGAGATCGTCGGTGACCGGCACGACCCAGAGCTGAGGGTCGACGGTCAAGGGGAGCGCCACGGTCCCGGGGCCCAACGCCGCCACGAACTCACGTGGACGAACGTCGGTGATGAGGAGCTCCAGGGACGAGGCCATGGCTCCATTCTTCTTGGTGCTCCTCGTGCGGTGCGCGGTGGTTGCAAACATCTGACCCGAGTCAGGTGGAATGCTCGCCCGCTCGAGGCCACCGCAGAGCGTATCCAGGCGAGAGCAGCGCCGATCGCGGCGCCGATGGTGTTGTTCAGCCAGTCAGTCGTGTCGCAGGAGCGGCCGATCACTGTGACTGTCGCCTGGAATGCCTCGATCCCGAGTGACAACCCACACCCGGCCAGGAATGCGCTGACGGGTCGTCGGATGGCGACACCGATCAACAGAGTCGGCGCGACGAACAGCACCAGGTTCGCCATGAGTTCGACGCGGTCCGGTGTCGCGAGCATCCACTGCACGGTGCAGCGCTCGTAGAGCCTGCGGTCGACGGGAACGAGCGTCAGCGCTGCCAACGGCAGCAGAGACAGGCCGTCCAGGCACCACGCGATCCGTGGCCGACCGACCAGATGGCGACCGACAACCGGCCCGAGAATGAGAAGCAGAATCAGCGCCGTCGGCGAGAGCCACTGGTGGTCGAGCAGGAAGTCTGTGATCACCGCAGGTATGCCTTCGGCACGGGCCGACCCTACGCGCGCGCCCAAGGGAAGAGTGCGCGCACGAGCCGAGTCCGCCATTGGTCCTCGAACTGTCGGACCCTTGCTGCAGCCTCGGCTGCACGGGGGATCGGGGAGGGCTGTGCATCGTGGACCGGGATGGCATGGGAGGTAGTCAGGCACGCGCGCACCGGAGATTTTTGTGGCACAATAATGACGGGGACCGAGTGGTCCGATGGTTCGGCTCTGCGCGGCGCCATCGGATCGGCAAGGCCCACGCCATGCACGTGATCTCGATGACCGACCCGATCGCCGTCCCGGCCGACGGAGACCGGGATGCACGGCTCTACTGGATCGGCCCCGACGACCGGGGAGTGGAACTGGAAGTCGTCGCTCTCGATCTCGGGGACGAGATCGTTGTCATCCACGTCATGCCAACCGCACTTCGGAAGGAAGGCCCGACATGAGCAAGAAAACGTCGTACACGTTGGGACCGGACGTTCCCGAGGACGGAGAGTTGCGCGACAGCCAGGGCCGCTTGATCGACGACGTCTACGTTGCAGGGGCCGTCGAATCCGCCCGAGAGTACGTTCGAGGCAGAGGCCGGCCCTCGCTCTCCCGCGCGGGCGAATCGCCCCTGCTGCGTGTGCGGCTGCCCGCCGAGCTCGACGACGCTGTTCGACGCGCAGCCGAAGAGGCCGGGATATCGCGTGCCGATTGGGTCCGCCAGGTACTTGAGGACGCGACAGCGCGATCTGCCTGACGCTCTACGAATGTGAGCGAGGACCTCGGTCGCGACGAGGTCCCAGTTCGAGATCCGCGCGACATGGACCTCTGCCGTCCGCGGGAGATCAGCGAGCGAAGCGATCACGTAGAAGTGAGTGTCTTATTTGATCATCTGACGTGACGTCATCTAGGTTCACGGTCAGCACAGAGACGTCCCCGCCGGGCATGCCCTGGCGGGGGCGTTGTGCGTGCGGGATGTCGCCCCTTGAGCACAGAGGGAACAGGTGAGGTGACTTCAGGCAGCTGAAGTGCACCACTGGTTACCTTTGTGCTCAACCAGCGACGCGTCCCCGCTGCGCGCTCGGATCTGACCGGACACGCCATCGCCCCGCCGGGATCGCCGGCGGGGCGTGGAGTGTCAGGTACTTCAGTGCGCCATGACCGGTTCGGCGGCGACACCGTGAGCCGGGGCGAGAGCCGGGGCGTTCTGCTTGAGCACCGCGGCGACGAGGATCGCGCCGGCGGCGAAGATGCCGGCCGCCCACCAGAAGGTCGTGGTGTACGAGTGCACCGCGGCTTCCTGCAGGAGCTCGGGAGTCGGGACGCCCTTGCCGGTGAGGAAACCGGCGGCGGCGTTGCCCGCGATGGTGCCGAGCAGTGCGATCCCGACCGAGCCGCCGACCTGCTGCATGGTGTTGACCAGTGCCGAGGCGACACCCGCGTCGCGGGCCTCGACGCCGGCGACCGCGGACTGCATCGCGGTGGCGAAGACCAGGCCGACACCCACACCCATCACCATCAGGCCGGGCAGGACCTGGGTGGCGTAGTTGCCGTCGACCGAGATGCGGGCGAACAGCACCATGGCCAGGGCCGAGATGCCCATGCCGAGCGGGACCAGCACCCGCGGTGCGAACCGGGCGGCCAGTTTCAGGCCGGTGACCTGGGCGCTGATGATGATGCAGGCGACCATCGGCAGGAAGGCCACGCCGGTGCGGATGGCCGAGTAGCCCATGTTCAGCTGCAGGTAGTAGGTCAGGAACATGAACACCGCGAACATCCCGGAGCCGACGACCAGCATCGAGAGGAAGGCGCCCGCCCGGTCGCGGTCGAGGATCAGCCGCATCGGCAGCAGCGGGTTGTGAATCTTGGTCTGCGACCAGAAGAAGCCCGCGAGCAGCGCCACGGCCGAGGCCAGGAAGCCGATGGTGAGGGCGTCGGACCAGCCGCCGGTCTCGGCGTGCGAGAGACCGTAGACCAGAGCGAACAGACCGGTCGAGGCGAGCAGGGTGCCGGCCATGTCGAGCTGCACCTTGCCGACGCGGGCGACCTTGGGCAGCAGGGCGACGGCACCGGCGATCGCGGCGGCGGCGAAGGCCACGTTCACGTACATCGCCCAGCGCCACGAGACGTAGGTGGTCAGTGCACCACCGAGCAGCAGGCCGATCGCACCGCCGGTACCGGCGAGCGCACCGAAGATGCCGAAGGCCTTCGCGCGCTCCTTCGGGTCGGTGAAGGTGGTCGTGAGCAGGCTGAGGGTTGCCGGGGCGAGGAGCGCGGCGAAGACACCCTGGCCGGCACGGGCGGCGACGAGCGTCGCGAAGTTCGTCGCGGCACCACCGGCGGCGGAGGCGACCGCGAAGCCGGCGAGGCCGACCAGGAAGGTGTTGCGCCGGCCGAACAGGTCACCGAGGCGACCACCGATCAGCAGCAGCGAACCGAAGCTCAGCGCGTAGGCAGTGACGACCCACTGCCGGTCGGTGTCGGAGAACTCGAGCGCGCGCTGGGCGGAGGGCAGCGCGACGTTCATGATCGTCGCGTCGAGCACGACCATCAGCTGCGCGATGCCGAGGAACGCGAGCACCATCCAGCGCCGCGCGTGGGCCTTGTCGGCCGCCGCTTCGGCCGCGGGCCGCGGCGTGGGGATCGTCTGGTTCATCGTTGCCTTCTCGAGACTAAGCGGAGGAGTACCCTCCGGTTCGAGACGACAGTAACACGCGATCCGGAGGTTGCACCTCCGCTTTCTGGGTTATTGTGTCCTCATGCGTTCGGATGAGGTGCTGGAGAAGCCACTGCGGGCTGACGCGGCTCGTAATCGCGAGCGGATCCTGGCGGCGGCGGAGGAGGTCTTCGCCACCCGTGGGCTGGATGCGTCCCTCGACGACATCGCCGCGCACGCCGGTCTCGGCGTCGGCACCGTCTACCGGCGCTTCGCCAACCGCGAGGAACTCATCGAGGCCCTGTTTCACCAGCGCCTCGACCAGATCGCGTCGATGGCCACCGAGGCGACCGCCCACCCGGACTCATGGGTCGCGCTGACCCGACTGTTCGAGCGGATGGGCGAGCGGATCGCCGCCGACCAGGGTCTGTTCGAGGCGATGATCTGCCGGCCGGAGAGCCCTGGGCGCGCGGCCGTGCGGGAGAGGATGCTGCCGATCGTCGGCCAGGCCTTCGCGCGGGCCGGCGCCGACGGACACCTGCGCCCGGACGCCGGACCCACCGACTTCCCGATGGTGCTGCGGATGATCGCGGCCATCTCGGAGTTCTCCCGCGACGTGCGCCCCGAACTGTGGCGGCGCTACCTCGCGCTCATCCTCGACGGTCTCCGCGCCGACTGCACCGAACTCACCCCGCTGCCCGAACCGCCGATCGACCCGACCGAGATGGATGAGGTCCGCGCCTGCTGGCGCGCCGGCCGCCGCTGAGCTGATTCTCCGTCAGCTCTAGGCGAGGGACTCCACAGCCAGACTGTGCAGGTGATCGCCGAAGCCGTTCGGTGCGCGGTGATCGCGGCGCGTGCTGGTCCGCACCGGCGCGTCCAACGCCGTGACGACCCGCCCACCCGCGGCGCGCACCGCGTGCACCAACGCGACGTCCTCGTCGCTGGTCGCAGGGAGGAATCCGCCGGCGGCCAGGTAGGCGGGGGCGAACACCCCGAGGTTGGCGCCGTGCACGTGGCTGTGCCCGGTCGCGGAGACCTTGCCCTCGTAGCGGCGCTGATACTCCTCCGCCACGGCCGGCCCCCACTCGCTCCAGTCGCGAGCCTCGACGGTCCCCAGCACCAGATCCGCGCCCCGTTCGGCATGCGCGATCTGCCGCGCGAGCCAGTCCGGGCCCACGAGAGTGTCGGCGTCCGTGGTGGCGATCCACAGCCCGCGCGGATCGTGATCCCGCATCGCGGCCGCGACCCCGATCGCTCGCGCCGCTCCGACGTTGCGCAGGTTGACCGTGATCACCGACAGCCCCGGTACGGGAGCGACGACCTGGGCGGTTCCGTCGTCGCACGCGTCGGCGACCACGACGACCTCGACCGGTACAGGACAGCGCTCAGCGGCACGGCGCAGCGACCGCAGGCATCCCGGCAGCAATGCCTGTTCGTTGTGGGCGGGAACGACGACCCCCACCCGCCGGATGCGGGCGCTCACCGCAACCCCTCGTCCTGTGCGACGGAGGTCGGCTCGCCCCGGCGGAAGACCTCGAGGAGAAAGTCGTCCTCGGAGTGCCGGGCGATGCGGGCCAGCTCGCTGCACTGCGCCAGCGCGTCGTGGACCTGCGCGGCGGTGCTGGGGTAGTCCGCCACCGCGGGACGCCAGTGGACCGCGACGAGATCTCCTCCCGGCTCGAGCGAGCCGGCAGCCAGCGACGCAAGGCCAGGCAACTCGGCGGGCTCGAGGTAGTAGCCCAGTTCGGAGAGCACCACGAGATCGAACGTCCCGTCAGGCCAATCCGCCGGCACCGACCCGACGCGGACCTCGACGGACAGCCCGGCGGTGGCGGCACGCGCGGCCTCGACGGCGGCGGACACCGGATCCGCCGCCAGCAGGCGATCGCATCGCCGGGCGAGTTGTTCGGTGAGCACGCCGATCGAGCAGCCGGGCTCGAAGGCCGATCGGTAGCGTCGTCGTGGCAGAGCGGCCAACGTCAGGGCGTACTTGCGTTCCTCGTACCACCGCGTGCGGAACCCCCACGGGTCCTCCTCGGTCCGGTACATCTGCTCGAAGAACTCGGCGGGCAGGCTCATCGGCCGACCAGATCCGCGTCGGTGAACACGACCTCGACGTCACGCAAGAAGTGATCGAGCACGGCCGCCGGGAGGATCGCGGCCTCCGCGTCGCCCGCGCCGAGCGGCTCGATCTGGGTGCGGAAAGACGCGATCGCGGCGCGCTTGCGCGCCACGGTGTCCTCGTCCAGGCGCACGGTCCGGGCGCGCTCCCACGGCACCCGCGGGTCGCCGGGCGACGCCCAGTGCCACGTCCACACCGGGTACTCCCACATCGGCACGCGAACCTGAGCTGCCGCCGTTGCGGCGGCTCTTCCGACGGCCTCGTGGTCGGGATGGCGATCCCCGCGCCACGTCGCCAGGCAGATGTCGCCGGGCCGTAACAGGGCGGCCAACTGCTCGGTCAGCAGCGATTCGTCGACGCCGCCGTCGCGGTGGCCGAGCATCTCGTAGGGCAGCGAGGCCCGTCCGAGGCGGGTGAGGGCCTCGACGCGTTCGGCACGTCGACGGGTCGCCAACTGCGTCGGGGTGAGCACCCGCGAGTCCGGGTGCGAGGCCTCGCCGTCGGTGACCGCGACGAGCAGCACCGATTTGTGACGGGCCATCAGACCGCCGAGGGCGAGGGTCTCGTCGTCCGGGTGCGGCGCGACGATCACCAGGCGGGCGCTGCTCGGGATCTGCAGGTCCGCGCACTGATCCAGCCACGGCCACGCGCGCCACTGCGCCTCCGGGGTGCCGGCGTCTGTCACGCCGCGCTACCGGATCGCGATGTCGACGGCTGCGCCGGGCCGGGCAGCTCCCAGGCCAGCTGAGGATCGAGTTCACGGGCGGCCTGGGTCCCGAGATCGGCCAGGTCGCGTTCGGCATGGCTCTGACGTAGATAAACCGTCAGATCCGCCACCCGCCGAGCGTGCTCGCGATCGTGGCCGAGCGGCCCGGCGCCGGTGGCTCGCCCCACCCGGGTCAGAACCTCGGTGGCCACGTTCTCGACGGTGGCGCGCACCTGGCGGGCGAGGTGCGACAGGTCGCGGGACGGCGCGGCGTCGATCTCGGCCGCGGCGCGGGCCAACAACGCCGCCGCGGAACTGAGCGCCGCGTCGACGGCGCCGAGGTGCGCGAGGGTGTGCGGATCCGTCGCGCCGGCCCGCAGCAAGGCGCGCGCCACCCCGACGGCACCGCCGTACCAGCAGGCCGCGACCCCGATGCCGCCGTGCCAGAACCCTGGTCGCTCGGTGTAGGCCGCAGGCCCTCCGACGGGGACCGCGGGCGTGCCGGCGAACGCAACCGTGCGGGTGTCGCTGGCGGCCATCCCCACGGCCTCCCAGGTCCCGTCGATCGCGTGGACCCGGTGATCGGACAGGTCGACGGCGAAGAGCCGCACACCGTCCGCGGCACGGGCGGTGACCAGGGCGCGCGCACACGCACCGGCGCCGGAGCACCACGGCCGCTCGCCGGTCAGTTCCCACGAGCCATGGGTGTGCCGGGCCCGCACCGTGTCCGGGCGGGCGGCCCACACACCCCAGGCGTGCAGCTGTGGGGGCGGACCCGCGAGTTCGTGCAGGATCGCGACGGCGTCGGCGTGGCCTTCGCCGAGGCGGGCATGCACGAGGTCGGACGCACCCAGGCGCGCGAGCCGCTGCAGGCGTTCGGCCGTGCGACCAGATCCCGGGAGGGGAAGGTCGAGTTGACCGGACCCACTGGCCTCGATCAGCCACTGACCCGCGTCTCGGGACTGCTGGTCGGGATACCGGGCGGCGAGCATGTCACTCCTGACGCAAGGGCGCCGGGACCTGCGCAAGCAGTCCGCCGGCGAAGAGGTGGGTTCCTCGGGACGAGAGAGACGGGCGAGCTGTCTCCTGCTCACTACCCCGGCGCCGCTCTACCAACCGGTAGGGTCGCGCGGGTCGAGCGGAAGGCACGGGCCATGAGCGCACGGTTCGAAGAGCTCGACTGGCGAAAGACGTCGCTCGGGGAATTGAGTCTGCGTCGCCGTCTCGACCCGGTCTCGGGGGTCGAGATTCACGAGGTCAAACTCGACGAGGACTTCCTCATGTCGAGCCTGTTCACTGTCGCGGAGATCGCGATCTCGCGGCTGGCGCTGGATCGGCTTCCAGGCACCGACCTCGACGTCGTCGTGGGCGGGCTGGGGCTGGGATTCACCGCCGTCGCCGTTCTGGCTGACCCGAGGGTGCGCAGCCTGATCGTTCTCGACGCGCTGCCGGAGATCATCGAGTGGCACGAGCGGGGGCTGATCCCGGCCGGCGTCGAACTGGTCGCGGACCCGCGCTGCCGGCTGGTCCACGCGGACTTCTTCGGCGCCGCGGCCGGCCCGGGGCTCGACCCCGCCGACCCCACGCGCCGGTTCGACGCCATCGTCGTCGATATCGACCACTCGCCGAGCCACCTGCTGAACCCGGCCCACGGCGCGTTCTACACCGCCGCGGGACTGGCTGCGCTGCACACGCACCTGCGTCCGGGCGGAGTATTCACGTTGTGGTCCAACGACCCGCCCGAGGCTGATTTCCTCGCCCGCCTCGACGTTGAGTTTCCCGGCGCGAGCGCGGAAGTCGTCACTTTCGCCAATCCCCTGCAGGACGTCGACGCCACGAACACCGTCTACGTGGCGGTCGCAGCAGGCTGACGGATGATCAACTCGACCCGCGCAGTGCGGCTCGGGCTGCATCGGGGTGGTCGTGGAACGGAAGGCCCATCACCGTCGCGGCCTTGCGCAGAAACTCACGGGCGCCAGCACGATCACGACCAGGTGCTGCTCGAGCATGCGGATGACGGCGGAGAACCCGGCGCTGTCGATGAAGCGCAGCTCACTGAGGTCGAGGATGAGCGGCCGGGTACCCGGCACGGCCTTCACCTCGTCGACGAACTTCTCGGCGTTCGTCCGATCGAGTTCGCCGGTCACGACAGCGGCAACCGGGTCGTTCTGATCGTCGACTCTCAGGGCGCAGGAGCTCATGCGAGCGCCTCGTTCCTCGGCGGTCGCACGAGACGCGACACGCTCTGCTTGCGGATTCGCTCGCTGCGCTCGCTCATGACATCGGGACCTCCAAGCGGGAAATACCCGCTTCGGTGCTCTCCCATTCGTGACGCATGGTCAGCGATGTTCCGTGGGTGGTGCGCGCCATCTCGACCTGCGCGCTGAGGGCGTGGATGAGCGTGAGGCCACGTCCCCGTTCGGTCTCCCGACGGCTGGCGGAGGAGTCGCTCGACCAGCGGCCCGAGTCGGTGACGGTGGCCGAGATCCGGCCGTTGTCGGCGAAGATTTCCAGGGAGACGGTGGCGCCCCAGTGTGGTTCGCTGCCGTGCTCGATCGCGTTGCTCAGTGCTTCCCCGACGCTGATCAGAATGTCGTGGCGCGTCATCGGTTCCGGGCAGACGTCCTCGAGCCAGGTGCGCAGACGGCCCCGGAGGGGGGCCATCTCGTGCAGGTCCGCGGGCAGGACGGCCACGAACGAGGTCGGGGTGGCGCCCACGGGGCGGACCGCGAGCATGGCGACGTCGTCGGTGTAGCCATCCGGTGGGGTCATCCGGTGGAGCAGCTCGCTGCACACCGAGCCCGTGGGCAGCTGGGCGCACGCCGTCGCGGCGGCGGCGAGGCGGGTCAGCCCGGAGCTCAAGCTCTCGCCGCGACGTTCCAGCAGTCCGTCGGTGTAGAGGAACAACAAGGAACCGGGGCGCAGTTCCGCGACGCCGGGTGGCTCGGAGGCGGAGCGGTTGGTCGCTGCCGTCAGTGGTGGGCGACGCCCGTCCTCGAGGTAGCGGGTGGAGCCGTCGCGGTCGACGATCAGCGGGTACGGGTGGCCGGCGCAGGCGTAGCGCACCGTGCCCTCGGCGACGTCGAGCACCGCGAAGGCAACAGTGGAGCAGTGGGCGCCGCGGACCGTGGCGGCGTAGCGCTCCACGAGGTCGAGGACGGCGGCCGGGTCGGACAGGGTGGCCGAGGCTGCCCCGATCGCGCTGCGCAGCCGCGTCATGACGGTGGCGGCCGGGAGACCCATGCCCACGACGTCCCCGACACAGACCGCGACCCGGTCCGCGTCCTCGGTGGGCGCGACGAGATACCAGTCGCCGCCGACGCGCATGGCCTCCGCGGCCGGTTGGTACAGGGCGGAGACCGCGGCTGCAGGGGAGGTCCGGTTCAGGTCGAGCAGGTGGTCCTGCAGGTCGACTGCGATCTGACGCTCGCGTTCGACGGCCCTCACCCGGGCCAGCGCGGGTCCGGCAACGGCGACCGAACGCTGGATGGTGGCCAGGTGCGCCGGGTCGAACGTGCGAGGCGCGGGCCACCCCAGGGTGATCCCACCGATGATCACCCCGGCGGAGTCGCGTAGGGGATGGAAGACGTAGGAGTGCAGCAGTCCGTCGAACTCGCGGAACAGCGTCTTGTGGCGGGGGTCGCCGTACGCGACGTCCTCGACCACGATCGACTGACCCGTGCGGGTCGTCTCGGCCATGGGGCCGGGACCTTCCGCGGCGACGACGAAGTAGCGGTCGCGCAGTTCGGCCGGGATGTCCCCGACGAAGCTGATGCGCAGGGTGCCGGCCTCCCGATCCAGCACTCCGATGGAGACCGCTACGGCGTCGCACGAGACCTCGGGCGAGATCAGGAACGCGGCCCCGATGTCCGTCTCCGACTCCGCGGCATTCAGGGCGCCGCGGAAGTCGGTCGCCGGAGGTGCCGAGGAGGAGATCTGCTGCGCCGTCGCCGAAGGGATTGCGGCGAGCACCTGGAGGACCTCGCCGACCCGACCGTCGGCCAGGACCGCCGCCACGGCGGTTCGCAGTTCGGCCGGCCAGTGCTCCGGCGGGCCCAAGGGATGTGCGGCCCAGTCGTATTCGGCGAACTGTCGGCCGACGTCTCCGGCGGCAGCGATCGCCGCATCGAGATCGGCCGGAACGTCGCCCACGGGCCTCCCATCCAGCTCGGACGCTGATCGGATGACCAGCAGACTACGGCCCCCCCTGCCCTACTCGGCGTTAAGCAGTCTCGGGCCGAGCC
Source organism: uncultured Actinomycetota bacterium (assembly GCA_963703165.1). Classification (GTDB taxonomy): domain Bacteria; phylum Actinomycetota; class Actinomycetes; order Sporichthyales; family Sporichthyaceae; genus JBQTKD01. Next base: position 1,946,438 of record OY969798.1, on the reverse strand, counting down.
ATTCACATGCGCGGACCGCCAGGTCGAGGTCGAGCCCGGCTTCGTCGATGGGGTGCCCGAGGAGTTGCTCGGCGGCCTGCAGACGGAATCTGACGGTGTTCTTGTGGCACGTTCAGCTCGCGGGCGGCGGCGACCAGGCTGCGGTGGCCGGCGCAGTAGACGGCGAGGGTGTGCCGCAGTTCGTTCTCCCGCCGGGCGTCGAGGGCGAGCGCTCCGAGGGTGTCGGCGACCCACCGCCGGGCTCGGGTCAGATCGGCGCACAGGAACACCAGGCTCGCGACCTCCCGGTACGGGATCACCGACGGGCCGGCCGGCCCGGCGGCCCGGGCCACCTCGTAGGCGGCGGTGGCCTCGCGGTGCGATCGGACGAACCCGTCCGGGCCGCTGTGCGCCTCGCCGAGGGCGAGGCGGACGTTGGCCGCCTCGGCCGCGATCTCGCGCAACGGCGCGAGGTCGACCTGGCCGAGCGGGAGCGGCAGCCAGGCCCAGAAGTTCGTGGAGTCGCGGGCCAGGATCAAGGGTTGATTCGCCGTGCCGAGCCCCTCGGCTGCCTTGGTCAGTGCGCGGTGGATCGGCAGGTGTTCGGCGGCAACGTCGTCGCGGCCCTCCAGCCAGACGATGGCGGCGAGGTGGCGCTGGCGGAGCCGGTAGCCGAGGACGCCCTCGGCGGCGGTGACGTCGGTGACGGTGCCGTCGAGCAGTGCGAGCACCTGCGTCACCCGGGCGGACTCCTCCTGCCGCAGCCACCGGGCGCGCTCCGTCTCGTACTCCACCGAGATCAGCTCGAAGACGTGCGCCAGGTAGGAATGCGCCAAGGCCCCGAGCTCCACGGTCGCCGAGACCAACTCGGCCGTGTCGTCGGTCAGTCTCGCCAGGTACGCCATACAGACCTGTTGCCATCGCAGTTCGGCCAGGTGGTACGCCTGCAGCACCTCGTGCAGCGCCAGGTCCCGACGGGCGTAGTGCAGTACCAGCGACACCGCCCCCACCGGAGCCTCCGCGAACTCCAGGTCGTCCGGGTAGGCGATGAGGTGCAGCAACGACTCGAAGTTGCCCTGGATCGAGGTCCGGTACCAGTCGCGGTCACCCTCGCCGCTGACCTGGGTCGGCAGGGACGTGGCGAGCAGCTCGGTGAGCTCCTCGACGATCGCCGTCGAGTGCTCACCGAGGTCCCGGACCAGGGCCGATCGCAGAGCGGGAGTCACCGGTTCATCGTCGCGGACTGGTGCGATTCGCACAATCGCCGGATCGGAGGCTGTGTCGCTCGTCCGATGCCCCGCGGCGGTGCCGTGGGCTCGAATGGGCGACATCGATTCCGTCGCACGCGCTGAGGGGACCTGCACATGGCCGAACTGCTCGAGACAACCGTTTCGTTCGATGCCGTGGTTGTCGGCGCCGGCTTCTCCGGCTTGTACGCAGTGCACAAGCTGCGTCAGGACGGCTTCACGGTGCGGGCCTACGAGGCCGGGGATGGCGTCGGCGGCACCTGGTACTGGAACCGCTACCCGGGTGCGCGCTGCGACGTCGAGAGCATCGACTACCAGTACTCGTTCTCCCCGGAGCTGGTCCAGGAGTGGAACTGGTCCGAGCGGTATCCAGCGCAGGCCGAGATCCTGGCGTACCTCAACCACGTCGCCGATCGCTTCGACCTGCGCCGCGACATCGCGCTGCAGACGACGATCACCTCGGCGCAGTGGGACGACGTCGCCGGCCTCTGGAACATCGGCACCGACCGCGGCGAGCAGGTGACCGCGCGGAACCTCATCATGGCGACGGGCCCGCTGTCGGTGGCCAAGGAGCCGGACATCGCCGGTGTCGGGTCCTTCGCGGGTCTGAAGCTGCACACCGCGGCCTGGCCGAAGGAGGAGCCGGACCTGGTCGGGAAGCGCGTCGCCGTGATCGGCACGGGGTCCACGGCGATCCAGGCGATCCCGCTGCTCGCCGCGCAGGCCGGGCACCTCACTGTTCTGCAGCGCACCCCCAACTTCGCGATCCCCGCCGCCGCCCCGATCAGTGAGGAGGAGGCGGGGGCCCGCAAGTCGCAGTTCCAGGCGCGACGCGATTTCGCCAAGCACTCGATGCTCGGCCTGACCTCCCCGTTCAATGACGTCGCGACGTCCGCGGTGGACGACGTCGAACGCCTGGAGGTGCTCGAGAAGTACTACGCCCTGGGCGGCCTGCCCATGTACGGCGTCTTCAACGACATCCTCTTCGACCCGGCAGCCAACCGATGCGTGGCGGAGTTCGTCGCGGACAAGGTCCGGGCCCGGGTACAGGACAAGGCCCTCGCCGATCTGCTCATCCCGACCAGCTACCCGTTCGGCACCAAGCGGGTCTGCGTGGAGAACGACTACTTCGAGACCTACAACCGTGAGAACGTCACGCTGATCGACATCAGCGCCACCCCGATCGAGGAGATCACCCCGACGGGAATCCGGATCGACGGTCTGGAACAGCCGGTCGACGTCATCGTCTTCGCCACCGGGTTCGACGCCATGACCGGCGCCGCGCTACGGATCAACCCCACCGGCCGCGACGGTCTGACGCTGGCTCAGGCCTGGGCCGACGGCGCCACGACCTACATGGGCCTCACGGTCGCCGGATTCCCCAACATGTTCCTGGTGACCGGGCCGGGCAGCCCGTCGGTGTTCAGCAACATGGTCGTCTCCATCGAGCAGCACATCGAGTGGATCGCGGACGCGATGGTCGCGCTGCGCGACCTAGGCACCCCGATCCTGGAGGCCACCGCTGAGGCGCAGCAGCAGTGGACCGCACAGGTTGCCGAGTTCGCCGAGGCGACGCTCTTCCCCCGGGCGCAGTCCTGGTACATGGGCGCCAACGTCCCCGGCAAGCCGCGGGTGTTCCTGGCCTTCATCGGCGTCGGCCCTTACCGCGAACTGTGCAACGGCATCGCGGCGAACGGGTACACCGGTTACGAGTTGCGCGGGGCGCCGTCAGAGGCGCTCGTCTGAGGGTTTCAGTACCCGAAGTCCTGTACCCAGTAGTTGCCCTTGGCGGCGTAGCCGATGCCGATGCGGGTCAGCGCGCAGTTGGTGATGTTGCGCTTGTGGGACGGGGACGCCAGCCAGAACTTGACCGCCTCGGCTGCGGTGGTGCGACCTCGGGCGATGTTCTCCGCGCCCGGGGTCGGGTACCCGGCGGCCTTGATCCGGGTCATCCAGTCCGTGCCGTTGGACGACGTGTGGCTCATGAAGCCGTTCGCCGACATGTCCTTGGCGTGTCGTTGCGCGGAGGTGTTGAGCCGCTCGGAGATTCGCAGGGGTTTGCACCCGGCCTTCTTGCGGGCCTGATCGGTGAGTGAGTCCATCTGGGTCCGTCGGGTCGCCAAGGACGTCGCGGCCTCTACCTGCGGGGCGTCCTGGACCTGCAGGGTGATCGTGGCGGCGACCGCCAACGCGAGAACGAACGCGCGCCGACGCAACCCGCCGCCCGGCCGGACCATTCGCTCCACCGATTCACCCCGTTGCGCCTTGACCGACTACGAATCGTGAAGGCTCGGGTGGTGCATCCGCAGGCGATTGGCGCGCTCCTGACACAGAAGTGACGGAGCGTCAATCAGACATGTCGGGTATCGGTGGACAGGCGGATGCGCCTTACTTCGGACCGTTACGGAGTGACAACGCTCCGCGACAGTGCTCTGCGGGAGTGCAGGGTCAGCCTGCTGTGCCGCCCGACTGGAGGGTGGTGCTTTCAGCCGAGGGCCTCGAGGCCGCTTGCCACGAGCGCGGGGACTGCTGCGGCGGCCTGGGCCGCGCCCGGGCCGGCGTCGGCGCCGGCGAGGGCGCGATGTGCGATGCCCTCGGCGACGACGGCGAGCTTGAAGTAGGCGAGGCCCAAGTAGAACGGCCAGCGTCCGAGGTCCCGACCGGAGGACTTCGCGTAGGACTGGGCGAAGTCGTCGGCGCTGGGTAGACGTGGACTGGTCCAGGCGGCGGGCATGCCGAGGATGACGTCGAGAGCCGGGTTGCGGTAGACGCACATGAGCGCGACGTCGGTGATCGGGTCGCCCAGCGTGGACAGTTCCCAGTCCACGACGGCTGCCACCACGGTCGGGTCGGTGCGGGCGAGGATCGTGTTGTCGATGCGGAAGTCGCCGTGCACGACGGTGGCTGCCGACTCGGCGGGGATGTCAGCGGCCAGGCGCTCGTGCAGGCGCTCCAGGTCCGGCACGTCCTGCGTGCGGACGGAGTCCCACTGGCGGCGCCACAGCGCGACCTGGCGGGTCAGGAACCCCGCGGGCCGGCCGAACTCGCCCAGCCCGACGGCTCCGGGTTCCACGGCGTGCAGGGCGACCAGGGTCTCGAGCAGGTTGGTCGCGACGGCATTCACCTGATCATCCGTCAGTTCGGTGAGATCGTCGCGGTCGCGGACGATGAGGCCGTCCACCCACTCCACGACGGTGAACGCCGCCCCGAGGACCGACTCGTCCTCGCACAGCAGCACCGGCTGCGCCACGGGAACAGCGGTGCCGGCCAGCCCGGACGTGACCCGGAACTCCCGCGCCACGTCGTGTGCCGACGCAGTCCGCCCGTGCGCCGGCGGGCGACGAACCGCCCAGCGGGCGGATCCGTCGGTCACCGAGAACGTCAGGTTGGACCGGCCGCCCGAGATCAACTGCGCGGACAACGGCCCGGCCACCGCGACGCCCTCGGCGCGCAGATGCGTCTCGAGTTTCGCGAGGTCGAGGACGTCGTTGGTACTCATGTGTTCTTCCGCTTGCGTGCGGCGCTGACCGCCCGTCGGGCGATTGCCATGCGGTGCACCTCGGACGGACCGTCGTAGACCCGGAATGGCCGCACCTCGCGGGCGATCCGTGCGACTGCCAGGTCCGAGGACATCCCGAGCCCACCGCAGAGCTGCATGGCGCGGTCGGCCACCCGCCCGATGGCCTCGGCCCCGAAGGTCTTGGCGATCGAGGTGGCCTGGGCGCCGTCGCCGCCGGCGTCGAGTTCGGCGCAGGCGACGTCGAGCAACGCTCGCGTGGCAGCCAGGTCGATCTCGTTGTCGGCGATCATCTGCTGCGCCATGCCGAGCTCGGCGAGACGACCACCGAACGTCGAACGGGAGGACGCGTAGTCGACGGCGACCTCCTGCGCGCGCACCGCGGCACCGAGCCAGCGCATCACGTGGGTCATCCGCGCGGGCCCGAGACGCACCTGGGCGTACCGGAAACCTTCGTCCACCTCGCCGAGCACGGCTTCCGGCCCCACGCGGACATCGTCGAGAGTGACCTCGCAGTGCCCGCCGAGCATGGAGCGATCCATCGTCGGCACGTGCCGCCCGACAGTGACGCCGGCCGATGGCAGCGGGACGAGGAACATCGTCGCGCCGCCGCGGTCGCCGACCGTGCCGGACGTGCGCGCCATGACGATGAGGAACGCCGCGCCGTCCGCGCCGGTGATGAGGGTCTTGCTGCCGTCCAGCCGCCAGCTGTCGCCGACCCGGGTGGCGGTCGTCGACAGGGCCGACGGATCCGCGCCGGCCCCGCCGGGTTCGGTCATGGCGAACGCCGAGCGGACCTCGCCGGTCGCCAGTGGCGCGAGGAAACGCTCGCGCTGCTCGCCCTTGGCGACGACGTTGAGCAGGTGGATGTTGCCCTCGTCCGGTGCCGCGCCGTTGAGAGCGAGCGGGCCGAACAGCGAGTACCCGGCGGCCTCGAAGATGCGTGAGAAGGAGCCGAGGTGCAGCCCCATCCCGCCGTACTCCGTCGGCACGTGCGGGCCGAACACCCCGTGCTTCTTCGCCGCCGTCTGCAGCTCGACCCGCAGGTCGTCGCCGCCGGCGGCGGTCAGGTCGCCGTCGTGCTCGTCCTCCAACGGCAGGATCTCGGAGACGACGAACTCACGGGTGCGCCGGGCGATCTCGGCAACCGCGGCGGGTTCGAGGATCACCGCGGTGCCATCCGGATCGCGCCGTCGAGGCGGATGGTCTCGCCGTTGAGCATCGGGTTCTCCGCGATGTGGCGGACCATCGCCGCGAACTCGCTCGGGTGGCCGAGGCGCGAGGGGTGCGGCACCTGCGCCTCGAGGGAGGTGATGAATTCGTCCGACAGCGTCTCGAACAGCGGGGTACGGAACAGGCCCGGCGCGATGGTGACCACGCGGATCTTCTGCCCCGCGAGGTCGCGGGCAATCGGCAGGGTCATACCGACGATGCCGCCCTTGGACGCGGAGTAGGCGACCTGTCCGATCTGACCGTCGAAGGCAGCGACCGATGCGGTGTTGACGATGACGCCGCGCTCGCCGTCGACCTCGTCGCCGGTGACCATGGCGTTCGCCGCGAGCCGGATCATGTTGAAGGTGCCGATCAGGTTCACCGAGAGGACCCGGGTGAACTGCTCCAGTGGCATCGGGCCGTTCTTGCTGATCGTGCGGCCGGGCGTGCCGATGCCGGCGCAGTTCACCAGGACCCGCAGGGTGCCGAGCGACTGCGCGAGATCGACGGCCGCGGCAGCCTGGGCCTCGTCGACGACGTCGGTGGGGGAGAAGGCGACGCGCTCGCCCATCTCCTCCGCGATCGCCTTGCCGTTGCTCGAGGGCAGGTCCGCGATGACGACCTTGGCGCCCGCGGCGTGCAGGCCCTGGACGGTCGCCAGGCCGAGGCCGGAGGCGCCTCCGGTGACTACCGCGCTGACATCCTGAAGTTGCATGACTCTCTCCTTGTTATCGGGTCAGATCGGTTCAGGAGGACCAGGAACGCAGTACGTCCTGGACCGGGATGGGTTCGGCGGCCGGTTCCCTCGGATCCGCCGGCGGGGTGCGGGAGAAGCGCGGGGCCGGTGCGGCCTGCAGCACTCCGGAGATCTCGCGGACCGAGCCGCGCGCGGCGATCTGCGGGTGCTCGGAGACCTCGTCGAGTTCGAGGATCGGCGTGACGCAGGCGTCGGTGTCGGCGAAGTGCGCGGCCCACTCGTCGCGCTTGCGGCTCGCGAAGATCTCGGTGAACCGGGCACGCAGGTCGGGCCATCCGGCGCGGTCGTTCTGGCGGGGCAGACCGGCGTCGGCGAGGTCGAGGCCCTCGATCAGTGCCGCGTAGAACTGCGGTTCCAGCGCGCCGACCGCGACGTACTTCCCGTCGGCGCAGCGGTAGGTGCCGTAGAACGGGACACCGCCGTCGAGCATGTTGGCCCCGGGTTCGTCCGACCAGACGCCTCCGCTGCGCAGGGCCCAGACCACCTGCATCAGCGCCGAGGTGCCGTCGATGATCGCCGCGTCGACGACCTGGCCGACGCCGGAGGTGTGGCGTTCGTGGAGGGCGGCGAGGATGCCGAGGACGAGGAACATCGACCCGCCGCCGTAGTCCCCGACCAGATTCACCGGGGGGACGGGTTGGCCGTCGGCGTCGCGGATGCTGTGCAGCGCGCCGGTGAGACCGATGTAGTTGATGTCGTGTCCGACGGCGCCGGCCATGGGGCCGTCCTGACCCCAGCCGGTCATGCGGGCGTAGATGAGGCGAGGGTTGCGCGCGGCGATGTCGTCCGGGCCGATCCCGAGCCGTTCGGCGACGCCGGGCCGGTACCCCTCGATGAGGACGTCGGCGTGCTCGGCCAGGTCAAGGACGGTCTGCCGGCCCTCGTCGGTCTTGAGGTCGGCCGCGACCAGGCGCCGTCCGCGCAAGGTCCAGTTCGGGACGCCGGGCGGCAGCATGGAAAGCCCCCCGGAGGGGCGGTCGATGCGGACGACGTCGGCACCGAGGTCGGCCAGCAACTGGGCCGCGTGCGGTCCCGGACCGATGCCTCCGACCTCGACGATCCGCACTCCGGCCAATGGACCCTGATGCGTCATCAGGTCTCTCCCTGCGCGTCGATTCGGAGTAGGCTTATGTAACGCTCGCTAAGTAACGAGACTAGGCGCGTCGACGGACGAGCGTCAACGTGATCGAGGAGTGGAAAGCGATGGCCGAACTGCTCGAGCCGCTGCCGGAGGACTGGCGGGTGCTATCCCGAGCTCGACCTCCCGCCCACGCTGGCCGGCGCGTTGGCCGCCTTCAAGGAGCAGGGCTACCACGGCACCTCGGTGCGGGACATCGCCGCGCGGATCGGGCTGACCGTGCCGGTGCTGTACTACCGCCACGGCAGCAAGGAGGGCACGCTCGTCGCGCTGCTCACCGGTTCGGTCGGGCATCTCTACGGCCGCGTCCGTCTGGCTGTCGCCGACGCCGGGGACGATCCGGTGGACCAGTTCGCCAATTTCGTCGAGTGCATCGCGCTGTTCATGACGCAGCGCAGCGGGCTGGCCGGGCTCGACTCGGAGATCCGGGCGCTCTCGACCCCCAACCGCCGGGCCTACGCCAAGATCCGCAAGCAGATCGAGGACACCCTGCGCGCGATCGTGGACGCCGGCGTGGAGTCCGATGACTTCACGGTCGCCCACGTCGGGGACACCGTCCGCGCCCTGCTGGGCATGCTGCAGGCCATCGCCACCTGGTACGACCCGAGCGGCCCGCTCTCGCCGGAAGAGGTCGGCGCCCGCTACGTGGCGATCTGCCTGCAGACCGTAGGCGCGACTCGCCTGCCGGCGAGCGTGACGCCCGCCGCGGGCGGAAGCACCGCCGCTGAAACACCGGCGACCGCGTGGATCGAAGTCAACTCCGACGCACGCGGTCCCGGTTTCAGTGCCTTCCGACGTCCCGGTGCGGAAGGCACCCCGTGCGACTCCAAGCGTCCCGGCAAGGAGTCACACCTCGAGCAAGTTCTAGAGGCGTTCGATGATCGTGGCGTTGGCCATGCCCGCGCCCTCGCACATCGTCTGCAGTCCGTAGCGACCACCGGTGGCAGTCAGCTGGTTAACAAGCGTGGTGAGCAATCTTGTTCCCGACGCGCCGAGCGGATGTCCGAGGGCGATTGCGCCACCGCGCGGGTTGAGCTTGGCCGGGTCGGCGTCGAAGTGCGCCTGCCAGAGCAGGGGCACCGGGGCGAAGGCCTCGTTGACCTCGTAGGCGTCGATGTCGGCGATCGTCAGGCCACCCTTGGCCAGGGCCTTCTCGGTCGCCGGTACGACGCCGTCGAGCATGAGCAGCGGGTCGCTGCCGGTCACCGAGAACGAATGGAAGCGGGCGCGGGGGGTGAGCCCGAGCCGCGCGGCGACGCTCGCCTCCATGATCAGCACCGCGGAGGCGCCGTCGGTCAGCGGCGAGGAGTTACCCGGAGTGATGGACCAGTTGATCTCGGGGAACCGGGCGGCGTAGGCGGCGTCGACGAACGACGGGTTGAGGCCGCCGAGACCCGCGGCGGTGGTGGTCGCGCGGACCGTCTCGTCGAGGACGTGCAGGCGGGCGTTGCCGTCCGCGTCGAGGACCTGGACCGGCAGGATCTCCGCGTCGAACCGGCCGTCCGCCGCGGCGGCGGCGGCGAGCTGATGCGAACGGGCGGAGTACTCGTCGAGCGTCTCGCGCTCGAGCTTCCATCGCGCGGCAAGGATCTCGGCAGAGATGCCCTGATTGACCAGACCCTCGGGGTAGCGGGCACCCAGAGGTTCCGTCGGGTTCTTGCCGGCGATGGAAGAGAACATGGGCACCCGGCTCATCGACTCGACACCGCAGGCGATGACGACGTCGTAGGCACCGGCGATGACGCCCTGAGCGGCGAAGTGCGCCGCCTGCTGGCTCGAGCCGCACTGGCGGTCGATGCTCGTGGCCGGCACGTGCTCCGGCAGGCCCGCGGCCAGTGTGGCGCTGCGGGCGACGTTCAGGGACTGCTCGCCCACCTGCGACACGCAGCCGGCGATGACGTCCTCGATGAGCGCGGGGTCGAAGTCGTTGCGAGCGACCAGGCCGCGGAGCACGGTGGCCAGCAGCTCGACGGGATGGGTGCCGGAGAGCGCACCGCCTGGCTTGCCCTTGCCGGACGCGGTCCGGACGACATCCACGATCACTGCGTCACGCATGGCGACCTCCCGTTGTAGAGCCCTTGTCGAACCTACTACCTAACGCTCGCTAAGTACGTTACTCGCGGGTATCTCTTGGCGTCAAGAGGACCCTTGACCTATGTCCAACGACTGAGCCATCTTATTTAGCGAGCGCTAAGTAGCAGGACTCCGTGATCACCGAAATCATGAGGGTCATCGTCTCCCGCGATCTCATCGGCCGCTGAACCCGGAAGGATCCACCGTGACTCTCTCCACCCGCTTCACCGAGCTGTTCGGCGTCACGCACCCGATCGTGTGCGGCGGCATGACCCGCGTCGGTACCCCGGGACTCACCGCCGCGGTCGCCGAGGCCGGTGCGCTCGCCTTCATGCCGGCGCACAACTCCGGAACTCCCGAGGCCCTGGTCAAGGACATCGCCCGGGTCCGCGACGCGACCGACCAGCCCTTCGGCGTGAACTTCACGATCCTCCCGGCGCGCGTTCCCCCGCCCTGGGAGGAGTACATGCGCGCCACCGTCGAGTCCGGTGTGAAGGCCGTGGAGACCGCGGGCCAGAACCCCGAGCCGTATCTGCCGCTGTTCCGTGAGGCCGGCGTCAAGGTGCTGCACAAGTGCACCTCGGTGCGCCACGCGCTCAAGGCCGAACGGATCGGCGTCGACGCGGTGAGCATCGACGGTTTCGAGGCCGCCGGGCACCCGGGCGAGGACGACGTCCCCGGCCTGGTGCTCATCCCCTCGCTGGCCCGTCAGATCGGTATCCCGTTCATCGCTTCCGGCGGCTTCGCAGACGGTCGCGGCCTGGTCGCTGCACTCGCTTTGGGCGCGCACGGCATCAGCATGGGCACGCGTTTCATGTGCACCGTCGAGGCGCCGATCCACGACACCGTCAAGAACGCGATCGTCGCCAACGACGAACACAGCACCAATCTGATCTTCCGTCAGTTGCGCAACACCGGCCGCTACGCCAAGAACGCCGTCAGCGACGAGGTCATCCGCATCCTGAACGAGGGCGGCAAGTACGAGGACGTCGCCGAACTCGTCTCGGGCGCCAAGGGCGCGATCGTCCTGGAGACCGGCGACCTCGACGCCGGCCTCTGGTGCGCCGGCCAGACCCAGGGCCTCATCCACGACATCCCCACCGTCGCCGACATGGTCGCCCGCATCGTCACCGATGCCGAAGCCGGCATCGGTGGCCTGGTCGCCCTGCGCGGCTGAGCCGGCGCCGGCCCGCCCGACGGGCCGCGGGCTGATCAGAATGGCGGCGGATCGTCGTACCGAGAAGGTGCTGCCGGGACGGTCACCGGTGGCGATGGCGGGGGAGTCGGCTTCGGCGGCTTCCACATCTGCGATTCCTGCCAGGGGATCCCGTCGGCGTCGACATCGCCGTCGAGGTCGGGTTCGGGTTCGTCCCACCACATGTCGGGTGCTGCTGGGGCGGGTGCGGGCCAGATGATGCGGGGGATGGTGGTGGTGTATTCGCGGCCGAGGGGTGAGCACCAGCGGTAGCTGTGGCGTTCCCAGCGGTGCAGGGTCCAGCCGCCTTTGGTCTTGACGGTGTGGTGGCGTCCGCAGGCGGGGTCGAGGTTGGGGTCCTTGGTGCGTCCGCCCAGGGCCCAGTCGCGGCGGTGGTCGATGTCGCAGGTCCGCGCGGATCGGTTGCAGCCGACGCCGATGCAGTGGGGTCGGTCGAGTTCGATGGCACGTCGGAGTGCGGCGCCGGGGGTTCGCCGGTCGCTGTCGTCGGGCATGGCTTTCGGGTTGAGCAGGTGATCGGCGAGTTCTTGGAGTACCGGGAGCCACCGTTGGAATCGGACTCGGGTCGATGAGTTCGAGGCCGTTGATCGGGCCGATGATCAGGTCCCGTAAAAGTGAGGCGGGGACCAGGAGGTCGATGATGCCGCTGTTGGCGGCGTCGCGGCGTTCGAATCCTGCCGGGCGGGCGGTGATGAGGCCGGAGCTGAGGAAGTGGCCGTCGTCGTCGGTGATGGCGAAGCGCCATTGGGCGCGGCCCATCAGCGAGGTCAGCATCTGTCCGTAGGCGCCGTGGATGGGTGCCCAGCCGGCGAGCTCGGCGGGTGCGCGGTCCAGGCCGAGCAGGCTGGTCACGCGGGCCTTGAGGTGCAGGCCCTTGTGCGAGGACTGCGGGGCACGCGCGCCGGTGCGGGGCGCGGGGCAGGGGCCGTGCGCGGCGCCGGCGGTGCGGGTGCGGGAGCAGGGCAGGCGGGCTCGGCGGCAGGTGCGGGTTCCCCGGCTGCGGGTTCCGGGTCGTCGTAGGGGACCGGGGTGCGGGTCCAACCGCCCGTGTTGACCACGATCTCCTCATCGACCGGGCGGGTCGCCGCGAGGGCCTCGGAGATCTGGGCGTCGGTCAGGCCCTCGTAGGTGCCGTCGAGCATGCCCATGCACAGGTCCGAGCGCAGTTGGTCGATGGGTCGCGGGTCACCGTCGGCCTTGGCCGTGCGGGCGAGCGCGTTGAGTCGTCCCATCGCGGCGGCGACGCGGTGCAGTTCCTGTTGCTGGGCGTAGATGTCGGCGGTGCCGTCGCGGTTGGCCTTGCCGCGCACCTTGCGCTTGCGCAGCGACTCCTTGTACATGCGCTCGGCCCAGGTCGGGTCCAGGGCGATGGCCATCTTCTTGAGCTCGCCGATGAGCGGGCCGGTGGGCAGGGGCTCCTCGGCATCAAGCAGGGCCTCGGGCAGGAGTTCGTCGCACACCGCGTTGGCGTGCTCGTCGGCGAGCAACTCGGTCCACTCCGCGAAGACCCATGCCCGGGTCTCGTCGAGCTGTCCGGAGTCCATCGCGGCGTGCAGTTGGGGGAGTCGCTTGACCGTGCTCCACGCCAACGACGAGCAACTTTCCTGCGGCGGTCGGGGAGAGGCTGTACGCGGCGGCGATCTCGTCCACGGCGTAGTCGTGCGGGATCTGCAGGAACGCCACGGTGTCCCGGTGCCCTGGCCTGCGCAGCGCGATGTTCACCATCGCCGCGAGCGTCGCCGCCCGAGCGGCGTTCTCCTGGCGCCGCATCGCTCGGCCCGAACTCGACGCTGTCGTACCCGACACCTTCGACGGGTCCACCGACGCGAGGGCAGCAGCCAACTCCGGACCGGGCGGAAGAGTCGCCAGGCCTTCGGGGAGGGGCTGCGGTGCGGACATGAATCGATGGTATGTTCGAACAGAGCCATATCGTAGGCTTATCTGGTCAAATAATTACAGATTCGGGTATACAGCGATGGGAGCTGACCGCAGCAACCCGTCGCCCGCCGCACACAGACCGTGCCTCACCTCGGGCAGCGGGAGCCTCTGCGCTCCAGGAGCACCGAATCGATGGTCAACTGACTCTAAATCAGCTCGATGACGAAAGGGGTCGGTCCCAGGCGCCGTCGAAGACCAACGAGTGCAGCGCGGGCTTGGCGGCCTGGGGACGGTCCAGGTCGGCGGGGTAGCCGAGGGCAAGGATTCCCGTCGGGCAGACGAAGCTGCCGGCCGGAACCTCGAGGGCTTCGGCGAGGAACTGGGGCTGGCCGGCGCAGATCGCGGCGCCGACGCCGGCATTGACCGCCGCCAGGCAGCAGGCACCAACGGCCTGCATGGCCTCACCCATGAGCACGGCGGTCAGTGCCTGATCCGGTTCACGGACGGAGGTGCGCAGGTACTCGAACAGGACGCCGTGCCGGTCGGGATCCATGGCCCCGGAGTCCTGCATCGCCTGCACGTTGCCGGGCTGATTGTCGAGCCAATACTGCGGGCGCACGGTGAAGACGACGAGCACGGGCGCCTCGGCGACGTAGTCCTGCTTGAGCATCGCGGCGTGGATCTGCTCCCAGCGCGGATGGTGCTGTGCGGGCCGACGCAGCACCATCGCCTGCCAGGCGTAGGTGTTCCCGGCGTGCGGCATGGCCAGGCCCGCGGAGAGGATCGAGCGCAACACCTCGTCGCTGACGTCCTGGTCGGTGTAACGACGCGCGGAGTAACGCTTCGCGAGTACCTCGTCGAACTCCATGCCGGACCTCTCGTCGGTGCGGGTGCTCGTCGATCCTGCCGGGCGCGACGGCCCACGCGGCGGCCGGGTGCTCATCGGGACCTGGTGCTCGGCCCGAACCTGATCCGTGAGCGCTGCGCCGAGGGGACGGCCCGGGCACTGCTCGCCGAACGGGCCCGCTTGCGTAAGAACTCATCGACATCGAGGCAATGCTGGGTGTCGCGCGCGGCTTCGGCGTCTGGCAGGGTCACCCCTATGACCGAGCCCCGGATCGCCCACCGGATCTGCCCGCTCTGCGAAGCCATGTGCGGGATGACGATTCACCTCGTCGACGACCGTGCCGAGCAGGTCCGCGGTAACGACGGCGACCTTTTCAGCGGCGGATTCATCTGCCCCAAGGGCACCAACTTCGGTGCACTCGATTCCGACCCGGACCGGTTGACGGTGCCTCTGGTGCGTCGCGACGGCCGCTTGGTCGAGGTCACGTGGGACGAGGCCTTTGCTGCTGTCCGGGAAGGCTTCGCCCGGGTGCGCGCCGAGCACGGTCCGGGAGCCTTCGCGCTCTACCGCGGCAACCCGAGTGCGCACACCTTCGCCGGCTTCCCCTTGGGCCGCGCGTTGGGCGCAGCTCTGGGTTCGGAGGCCCACCTCTACACCGCGAGCACCGCGGACCAGATGCCCACCCACGTGGCCGCCGGGATGATCTTCGGCAGCCCGATGGCGATCCCGGTCCCGGACATCGACCGCACCGACTACCTGTTGATCCTCGGCGCCAACCCGATGGTGTCGAACGGCAGCCTGATGTCGGCCCCGGACATGCCCGGGCGGTTGCGGGCGCTGCGGGCCCGCGGCGGGCGGCTCACCGTCGTCGACCCGCGCCGCACCGACACCGCCCGCCGCTCCGACCGGCATCTGCCGATCCGCCCCGGCACCGACCCCTATCTGTTGCTGGCGCTGATTCAGGTGCTGGCCGCCGAGGACCGGATCCGCCTCGGTGCGGCCGCCGGCCTCGTCGACGGCATCGACGACCTGCTGGCGCTCGCCGCACCGTTCACCCCCGAGGCTGTCGAGGACGTCTGTGGCGTGGCGGCCGGAGAGATTCGCTCCGTCGCCCGTGAGCTGTCTGACGCCTCGTCAGCCGCTGTGTACTCGCGGATCGGTGTGTGCACCGTCGAGCACGGCACGGTGTCCAACTGGCTGGTCATGGCGCTCAATGTGCTGACCGGCAACCTCGACCGCCCCGGTGGGGTCATGTTCCCTGTCCACCCGACGCGTCCTGCCTACCTGCCGGAACAGCCCTTCCGGATGGGTCGTCGGCACTCGAGGGTGCGTGGGCTGCCGGAGGTGATCGGGGAGTTTCCCGTCGCCACCATGGCGGACGAGATGGAGACCCCAGGCGAAGGTCAGCTCCGCGCCCTGGTGACCATCGCGGGCAATCCCGTCCTCTCCGCGCCGAATGGCGAGCGGATCGGCCGCGCGCTGGCCGGGCTCGACTTCATGGTGAGCGTCGATCCGTACCTCAACGAGACGACGCGGCACGCGCACGTGATCCTGCCGCCGCCGCGGCCGCTGCAGAGTGGGCACTACGACTGGCTGCTCAGCGCCTTCACCGTGCGGGCGGTGATCCGGTTCTCGCCACCGGCCGTCCCGCTCGAGCCGGGACAGCTCAGCGAGGCCGACATCCTGGTCCGACTCACGGCCCTGGCCGCGACCGGCGAGGACACCCCCGCCGCGCAGGCCGCCGTCGGCGACCGCCTGGTCGACGGCCTGCTCGCGAAGAGCGTCACTCTTCCGGGCTCCCCGGTCCAGGGCCGCGACCCCGCTGACGTACGGGCCCAGGTCACCGGGGAGACCGTCGTCGAGCGACACCTCGATGTGCTGCTGCGAGTGGGTCCCTTCGGCGACGGATTCGGCGCAAACCCCGAGGGCCTCACCCTGGAACGGCTGCGTGCACACCCCGAGGGCATCGATTTCGGTCCGATGGTGCCGCGACTGACCGAGGTCATCGCCCACACCGACGGGCGGATCGCGCTGTGCCCCGCGGTGCTGCTCGCGCAGGCGGAACTGCTCGCCGGTGAACTGTCCTCTCGCCTTCCGACGGCGGACGGCATGGTGCTGATCGGTCGGCGTGCGCTGCGTTCCAACAACAGTTGGATGCACAACCTGCCCAACCTGGTCGGCGGCTCCAACCGCTGCACCCTGCAGCTCTCGCCGCAGGACGCGGTGCGGCTCGGCATCGGGGACGGGGACAAGGTGCGGGTGCGGTCTGCCGTCGGGGAGGTCGTCGTTCCGGCCGAGCACAGCGACGCGATCCGCTCCGGCGTCGTCAGCCTGCCGCATGGATGGGGTCATGACGTCCCCGACGTCGCGATGGACGTCGCACGCGCGGCGGGTGGGGTCAACGCCAACGCCCTCACCGACGACAGCGTGCTCGACGCCATCTGCGGCAACGCGGTGTTCAACGGCGTTCCGGTGGTCGTCGAACTCGCCTGATCGATGCTACGCGATCGACCAGGGTCTGGAGGGCGGCCCGACGCCTGAGAAGTGAGGTGTCAGGCGGTCATGGTCTGCAGGCTGACGACGTCCTGGGTCTCGCCGTAGCCGGTGCGGCCTTCGGTGGTCTCCCACTGCAGCAGGGAGTTGAAGACGACGACGCCGGGCCATGCGGCCCAGGGGAAGGTGGTCTGCGCCTCGCCGCGCATGGAGAGGGTGCGGCCGCGCTTGTCGGTGACGTCGAGGGTCATTGCCTGGGCGAACCAGCCGTCGGTGCGGGTCGCGGTGCCTTCGCCGCTGACCAGGCCGTGAACCTCGCCGTCCTCGAGGATGTAGCCGTTGACGAGGCGGACCTTCGCGCCCTTGTCCTCGGTGTCGAAGGTGAGGATGGCGTGCATGGCGAGGTCCTCGCCGAAGTGCGCGTGCATCCAGATCATGTTGCCGGTACCGCGCTCGGGTCGGACGCCCCAGCTGTGATCCATGGTCGAGACGCAGCGGAAGGGGATGCTCTCTCCTGACAGGCGAAGTTCGCCTTCGTAGACCCCGGTCTGGTCGAAGTGGCCGGAGTAGTGGGTGCCCCAGCCCCATCCTTCCGCGCGCGGGTTCTGGTCCGGGTCCTGGATGTCGTAGGGCGCCATGAGCGAGCGGTAGGTGACGTGCAGCTCGGTCCCGGCGTCGTCGGCGAAGTCGATGTCCCAGGCCATGTTCGGCTCGGTGCAGTGGACCGTGAGCCCGTTCGCGAGGGTGTAGTTCGTGAGGTCCCGCGCGGGCGGGATCGGCAGGTGGGCCTGCATGTTGCAGTAGTCGGCCTCCCAGTAGCGCGTGGTCTTGCGCGAGTTGATGACCACGGTGGAGAGGATCACGCCGAGGTTCGGGCGCCACAACGCGTAGACGCCGCAGTTGATCCCGCGCTCAGGGACGTAAAAGCCGAAGTAGTTGGTCTCCGCCCACGCGGGGTCGTCCGACCCGGGCACATGCAGTTGGGCGTCCTTCTCCGTGATCACGGGTTACCTCCGGCAGTGAGATCGATCCCTGCCGTCGACCCTGACACCGCGGGCCGCGAGGCCCATAGGGTCGCAGGGGACATCAGCCGACCGGATTTCTGTCCCGTCGGACAATCAGGAGGAGCGTCCATGGATCACCTGGTGAGCGCCGGTTGGCTGGAGAAGGAACTGGGCGCCCCGGACCTTCGGGTGCTCGACTGCACGGTCGGCCTCACCTTCAACGAGGATTCCGGTTTCGAGATCCAGGGTGGTCAGGCGGGTTGGGAGCAGGTCCACATCCCGAGTTCGCGCCACGTCGATCTGCTCGGGGAGCTGTCCGACCCGTCCTCGCCGGTTCCGCTGATGCTGCCGTCCCCGGAGCAGTTCGCCGCGGCGATGGGCCGTCTCGGCATCGGTGACGACAGCCGGGTCGTGCTCTACGACGGGCAGGCCAACATGTGGGCCGCGCGGGTGTGGTGGATGCTGCGCGCCTACGGCTTCGACCGCGCAGCCGTCCTGGACGGCGGCCTGCCGGCGTGGCTCGCCGAGGGTCGTCCCTCTGCCAACGGGTCCGAGGCGCCCCCGCCCGCGGCGGTGTTCACGCCCCGACCGCGTGCGGGGATCTTCGTCGGCAAGGACCAGGTCCGATCCCAGCTGGGCGATCCCGGCTGCAGCATCGTCGACGCCCTGCAGCCGGAGTCCTACAGCGGTGCCCGTCAGGACTACGCCCGTCCGGGGCACATCCCGGGAGCGCGCAACGTCCCCTTCTCCGCAGTCATCGACATGGACACGCAGAAGTATCTGACGCCGGATCAGCTACGCGAGGTCCTCGCGCCGGTGCTCGAGGGTGGGCCGGACCAGGTCGTCACGTACTGCGGGGGTGCGATCGCCGCCAGCTCGGTTGCCTTCGCGCTCAACCTGATCGGCGTGCAGAACGTGAGCATCTACGACGGGTCCATGCTCGAGTGGGCCTCCGACCCGGAGCTCCCGCTCGAGGTGTGACGCAAGGGGCCATTGCTCAGAAGAACGCGGGGGCGTCGTCGGTGGTGTTGACGACGTGGACGACCTCCCGGCCCGGGCGCATCGCTTCGGCGTGCGGGTCGGCCGACACCACGACGAGGGTGTGCTCGTCGGTCGCCACCGCGGCGATCTCGAAGGTCCCTTCGACGTCGGTGACCGCGCGGTGCATGGCGTTGCCCTGCTCATCGATGAGCACCACGACCACGCCCGCAACTCCGGTGCCGGCCTCGTCGCGCACCTGTCCACGCACCGAGCCGACGGGCTGCGTCTGCTGCACCGGAACTGTCTGCACCGGCGACGCTTGAACCGGGAGAACCGGGACCTCATGCACGGGGTTATCGGCGGCCAGGGCGGCGGCGGTCGCGCGGCGGTGCTTCATCGTCGGGATGCAGAGCGCGGCCACGGTGGCCAGGACCAGGCCGACGGTGAACATCGCGAAGGCGGTGGTGAAGCCGATCTCCTTCGGCAGTCCGTTCGCCGCGATGTGCGCCGCGATGATGCTCGCCGCGATCTGGCCACCGAGCGTGCCGCCGATGGTGCGCATGATCGTGTTGATGCCCGATGCCGCACCGCTCTGCGTCTGCGGGACCGCCTCGATGATCAGGTTCGCCATCGCGGCGTAGGCGAAGCCGATGCCGATGCCCAGCAACGCCGAGCCGACGAGGATCGACCAGCGGTCGTCGTGCACGAACGCGAGGAACGCGAACGCGAAGGTCATCGACACGGTGCCGATGAGCAATGGGAATCGCGATCCGAACTTCGTCCCCAACGAGCCGGCGAGCGGTCCGGCGACCAGCATGCCCAGCGTCGACGGGAGCATGAAGAAGCCCGACTCGGTCACCGAGGCACCGAAGCCGAACCCGGCCTCAGGCTCCATCTGCACGAACTGCGGGATCAGGATGAACGTGCCGAACATGCCGAAGCCGACGAGGAATCCGACGATGTTCGGGGTCAGGACCGCGCGCTTGGACAGCATGCGCATGTCCACCAGCGGTTGCGGGTGACGCAGCTCGTACCAGGCCAGGGTCACCAGGAGCATGAGGCCCAGGGCGATCAGCCAGACGATCTCCGGCGACAACCACCCGCGCCGATTGCCTTCGCTGACCGCGACCAACGCCGCGATCAGGCCGCCGGACAGCAGCATCGCGCCGGTCCAGTCGATCTTCGCGGGCGTCTTCACCGGGGACTCCGGCACCCAGAAGTGCGTGGCGACCATGGCGATCAGGACGACGGCCAGGCCGACCCAGAAGACGTAGTGCCAGGACAGGTTGTCGACGATGACGCCGGACATGATCACGCCGACGCCGCCGCCGATGCCGAACGTCGCGCTGATCAGACCGATGGCCGAGGCGACCTTCTCGCGGGGGAACTCGTCGCGGATGATGCCGAAGGCCAACGGGAAGATCGCTCCGCCGACGCCCTGGATGACGCGCGCGAGGATCAGGATCTCGATGGTGGGTGCGATCGCCGCGACGAAGGATCCGGCGGCGAAGCAGATGAGCACCGCCATGAGCATGCGCTCTTTGCCGAACATGTCGCCGAGGCGTCCGACGATCGGCGTGGCCACCGAGGCGCTGAGGAGGTACGCGGTCAACGTGAAGGTGACCATCGTGGTGCTGGTGTTCAACTCGCGCTGGATCAACGGCAGTGCGGGGGAGACGAGGGTCTGCGACAGCGCGTAGGCCATCGCCGAGGCCACCAGCGCGAACAGCGTCAGCATCGGGGCCTGGCGCGCCTTCTCGGGCGCAGCCTCGACGGGAGCGGTCACGACCGGCTGTGTCACAGGACGTCCAGTTCCTCAGCCAGACGCAGGAAGATCTGCTGCGCCTGACGGCGTTCGGCGGGGCTGAGCGATTCGTAGAGGGCGGCGCGCTTGCGGGTGACCATCTCCTGCTTGGTCTCCATCGCCTTGCGGCCCTCGGGGGTCAGGCGTACGCACACGCCGCGGCGGTCCTCGGCGGAACGGCTGCGTTCGACGAGTCCGTCGCGTTCGAGCGCGGTGAGCATGCGGGTGACCGTGGGCGCCGAGGCGCCGACCTCCTCGGCCAGGCGCACGCAGCGGCCGTCGGTGGATTCCGCGATGGCCACGAGCAGACGGAACTGGGAGTGACTCAGGCCGCCGGCCTCGCGCGCGCCGCGTCCGCGGGCACGCCGCATGGCCGCCGCGAACTGATCCCAGGCCTGCCAGAGCTCGGCCTGTTCATCCACGACGGGCGCGACGGCAGGACGCCGAGCGGTGCCGGACACGAAGCCTCCCGGGGCGGGCTCTCGTTAGCTTGCTAACAACAATCGAGAGTAACCGACGCTGTCGACCGCTTATTCCGGGTGGGGCAACGATCATGGAAAGGCCGAGGTCAGAGCCGTGCGGCCAATCCGTCGTGGAAATGCGTCAGGGCGCTCTCGTAGCGGGCGAAGATGACGTCCCCGCCCCGGGCCTGCACGCCGCGCTGCACGATCTCGGCCATGGAGCGGTCCTCGCGCAGGCCCTCGCGGACGAAGTCGATGTCGCGGGCGACGGACTCGGGCACCGTTCCGTCCGCGCCGGGCGTGGCCAACTGCGTGATGTGCAGCAGTGAGGAGCCGACCGTCACCGGTTCGACGGCGATCAACGCGATGTGGGACGTGAGCGCGGGGAGCACCACGTTGGGGAACACGTGCTCGAGCATCGTCAACGTGCCGTTGATGTGCCAGGACTCCGGCGGCCGTTCGCGCAGGTCCTCGATGCGTCGGAACGGGAACGTGACCCGGTTGTGCGGCCCGTGGTGCTCAATGACGTTGAGGTTGTCGTAGCCGTAGGGCAGGAACGTCTGCGGGTGCGTCGCGCGGATGTGGTAACCCTCGAGGAAGCCCTCGACGAGGATCTTCCAGTTCACCGGGACCGGGATGATCTCCGATCCCACAACAATCTGACTTTCCGTCAGTCCCGTGATACCGACGGCCGATTCGAAGTTCCCGGGCCCGTCCTGATCGATCCAGACCATGCCGTTGGCCTCGGCGCAGGCCACCGGTTGCAGGCGGCGTTCGGCGAGGTCGATGCCGGCGAAGCCCTCGGCGTGCGGGACGTGGGACACCGAGCCGTCCAGGGCGTAGACCCAGCCGTGGAACGGGCACACCAGTGCGCGTGAACAGCCCTCGCCCTCGACCAACGTGGTCCCGCGATGGCCGCAGCTGTTGCGGTACGCGCGGGCCACGCCCTCGCGGTCGCGCAGCGCCAGGATCGGGATCCCGGCGGCAGTGCGGGCGACGTAGGACCCGCTGCGCGGCAGCGAGGCCGACGCGCAGAACGGGATCGGGAGTCGACGCAGCAGTGCCAGTTCGGCCTCGAACCGGGCGGGATCCTTGTAGTGCTCCACGGGGATCCGCCCGGTGCGCTCACCGAGATCGGTGGTGCCCGCGTCGATGTGCGTGAGGAGACGCCCGATCAGCTCGCGCTCGCTGATCCAGCCAGACGTCCTCGTCGTGACCGTGGTCATGCCAGCATGCTACTCCCGGGTAACCCCGGGCGGGCAAGGCTTCCGTTCGGTCAGGCCCCGAGGTCGATGGTCGTGTTCGTCTCCTTGGTGACCTTGTTGCCCTTCACGTCGGTCGCCTCGATGACGAGCTTGTAGACGCCGGCGGCGTGCTGCGCCGGGATCTGGAAGGCCAGGCGGTAGCTGCCGTCGAACTCGTCGCCCTCGTCCAGCGCAGCGGCGCCACCGAAGAACACGCCGTTGGGGCCGACCAGTCGCAGAACCACCGAGGCGACGCCGGAGAGGTCGTCGGTGACGGCGGCGGTGGCGATCATGTCGGCCGGGCCGGTGCCGTCCTTCTTGAAACTGGCGGCGAGGTCCCACGTGGCGATGGTCGGCTTGGTGTCGTCCTCGCCCTCCGGCAGGGCCACGCCGCCGGTCTGGTCGAACTTGGCTCCGCTCGCCTTGGTGAGCACATTGCCGGCGCGGTCGATGGCGAAGACGTTCAGCTCATAGGTGCCCACGGGCGCATCGGCGGGGACCTCGAACTCGGCACGCCAGGTGCCGTCGAATTCGTCGCCGGTGCTCAGCTCCGCGACCTCGCCGTAGACGTCGTCCTCGTTCGGTCCGACGACCTGCAGGCTGACCCCGGCGACGCCGGAGAAGTTGTCGGTGAGCCGCGCGGTGGCGGTCACGTGCTTCGCCTCGAGGGGAGTGACCGGGGGGTAGAACATCCCCGCCTGGCGGATGAAGGGCTTGGCGGAGTCGGCCGAGCAGGAGATGGCTTTGTCCGACGGGCCGGGGGTGGCGGCCGGCGGGGCGGCACTCGCAGACGGGATGTCACAGGTGTCGCTGCCGGATCCACCGTCCATGGTGTCGGCGCCCGCGCCGCCGCGGATCAGGTCGTTGCCGCCGCCGCCCTTGATGACGTTGGCGGTCGTCGAGCCGGTGAGATCGTCGGCGGCCGCGCCGCCGGTCAGGTTCTCCACCGAGGTGCCGATGAGGTCCTTCTCGCCGCTCTCGCCGTCATTGCGGACGCCGTCGAGGCTCGCGGTCACGGCCTTGGTGCGCTCGGCGTAGGAGACGGTGTCGGTGCCGGAGTCGCCGCTCAGGGTGTCCGAGCCGGTGCCGCCGAAGATGAGGTCGTTGCCGGGGCCGGCGTAGATCGAGTCGTTGCCGGTGCCGCCGTCGATGACGTCGTCGCCGCTCGCACCGGTGATCTTGTCGTTGCCGCCCAGGCCGCAGATGACGTCCTTGCCCGACGTGCCCTTGAGGGTGTCCGCGCCGGAGGTGCCCTTGATCGTGCACTTCGCGCCGTTCGCGGCGGTAGGCGTCGCAGCCCCGGCGGAGACGGCCAACGGCAGCTGGATCAGGACCACGGCGCCGATCGCAGCAGCGAGGACGAACAGGCGGGCGGACCGGACACGAGCGTTGGGCATCAAATTTCCCCCGAGGAGATCGCGAGCGAAGAACACTTCGTGCCCATTGGATACGAAGGGACGAAAGGTACAGGTGGGCCGTGCGGCCAAGTGTGCGTCAGCCGAACGGACGATTCACGATGAAAGCGCTAACGCAGCGCGTCGACCCACGGATGACCGGGCAACGTCCGGCTCAGCGCGCCTCGCAGCCACACCCGGCGGGCGGGGTCGAGCAGCGGGGCGGTGGCCTGGAAGTCGGCCTCGTCCTTCGGCCGATGGCCGGCAGCCTTGTAGAGCAGCTGGATCTCGGGGCGCAGGTAGCGCACGCCGTCCTGGGTCCACAGCGCCTCGTCCATCGGCATCGTGAGGTGCCGATCGCGGCGGTACACCCAGGTCGTGGGGGTGCCAGGAGCCAGCAGGATGTCGAACTCCCACGGCTCGGTGGCGCCGCGGCGGGTCCAGACCTGGTTGGTCCCGATGGGCAGCCCGACGTTCGCCCCGGGGAACAGCGGGAGCAGCGCCCCGTCCGAAGCGGCCCACACGTCCATGTCGCGCTCGGACAGGTAGGAGCACAGCTGGCCGAGATCGGCGCGCAGGATGCTGAGGTCGGTGTCGTCGTGATCCCGGTGGATGCCGGTGAAGGCCTCGATCGCCCAGCCGCCGGACATCCACCACAGCCCGGCATAGCCGTCGAGGAGCGCTGCGACGTCCGCGGGAGTGTGGGACTTCCACGGGCCGTAGAGGCGCGCCAGTTCTGCCTTGTCGAGGTCGTCGATTCCCACCCCGGAACGATACTCCTCAGCCGAGCAGGCGCTCGTAATAGCGCTGCGGTCCGGCGAGGAACAGCCGGTGCTGGGTGACGAGGTCGAGGTCGTCGAAGCTGACGATATCCATCCCGTCGTCGTCGAGCTGGACCAATTGGGCGCCCGGAATCCCGGCCAGCACGGGGGAGTGGGTCGACAGCAGCACCTGCGACCCCGCGCTGATCGCGTCGAGGACCATCGTCGCGAAGGTGAGGCAGGACCCGAACGACAGGCCGGACTCCGGTTCGTCGAAGACGTGCAGGCCCGCGAGCTGCAACTGCGCCGCGGTCATGGAGAGGAACGACTCGCCGTGGCTGAGTTCGTGGGCCCGCGCGCCGGCTGAGGTGTTCCCCCGCAGCGACGTCGTCCCGAAGCCCTGTTCGGGTGACTCGGAACGCAGGAAGTGTCCATGCTTCGGGGCGCCCTTCCCGCGGATCAGCCGCAGCGCGCGACCCAACGGCGTCTCGGATTTCGCCGTCGCCTTGCGTGGCGAGCCCCCGCCGGGTGGCAGGCCGAAGGCATCGGCGATCCCCTCGACCACGGTGGACTTCCCGGTCCCGTTGTCGCCGACGACGACAGTGAGCGCCCCGAGGTCAAGCCCGGTCCGCAACAGAGTCCGGACCGCTCCCAAGGTCGCGGGGAACTCGTCGCCCGGCGCTTCCTGGTCTGCCCACTCCCCGGCCTCGACCCGGACGATCGGCAATCGCGTGCTCACCCGTCGAAGCTACGGGAAGGTCATCGTGCCGACCTTGGTGTCGGCGCTGTTGCCCACGGAATCCCGCGCGTCGATCCACACCTCGTAGACGCCGGTGGAGTCGGCGGCGGGGAGCGTGAACGCGGCGCGCCAGGTGGTGCCGTGGGTGTTGACCGCCTCGCCGCCGTTGACGCCGCCGTGGACGAGGGTGCCGCGGACGAAGCGGACCCGCACCGCCGCGACGGCGGTGGCGTCCCTGACGACGGCGTCGACAGTGGCCTTCGACGGCAGGACCTTCAGCTTGTCCCGGACCACCTCGGACTCCCAGCGGACGACGAGGGGTGCGGCGACGTCGGCGAGTTGTGTCGCCCGGTTGCTCGCACCGGCCGATCCAGTCAGCGGAAGTTGGAGCAGCACGGCGGTGCCCAGTGCGCCGGCCAGCGCCCTCGTACCCCTGGTGTGGCCAACCACGATCGACATGCAGTGCCCCCGTCCGCTACGCGGATTCTCGGCGATGATCACTCGTGGATGGCGCCGCCGCGCGGAGGTGGATGCCGGTCAGGCCAGACTGGTGCCGTGACGACGTTGCTGATCGTGCACCACACGACCTCGCCCGCGACCGCGGAACTGCTCGACGCGATCGTCGCCGGCGCGACCGATCCGGACATCACCGGCGTCGACGTCGTGCGCCGTGCAGCCCTGGCGGCGACGCCGTCCGACGTGCTCGCGGCCGACGGCTTCCTGCTCGGTACCCCCGCGAACATCGGGTACATGTCCGGCGCGCTGAAGCACTTCTTCGACCAGATCTACTACCCGGTGCTCGACGACACCCGCGGCCGGCCCTACGGATTGTGGGTGCACGGCAACCTGGGGACCGAGGGCGCGGTGCGGGCTGTCGAATCGATCGCCTCCGGCCTGGGCTGGACCCGTGCCGCCGCGGTCGTCGAGGTCAGCGGTGCCCCGACCAAGCAGGACCTCGAGGCCTGCCGCGAACTCGGCGGCACCCTCGCGGCAACCTTGATGCCCGAGTAGCGGGCGGGACCTCCTCGGACGTCGCCGGCGTGAAGGGAACGGCTCGGCACCTGGCGGGCAGGTGCCGAGCCGCGTTCCCCCGTACCGCCGACCGCCCGTCACCCGGGCGGTCGGATCAAACCCTTAGGAAGCCGGAACAAGCGCCGCCTTGAGGGAGTCGATCGCGCCGGCGAGGGTCTCGATGTGACCCTTCAGGTCGGCGGCGACGACGTCGGCCGGCAGCGCGCCACCGGTGATCTTGTCGAAGAACGCACCGGCTGCGGCACGGTAGCCGTCGAGGTTCTCCAACGAGGCGTCGACGAGCTTCTGGTCGTCGGTGGCCTTGCCCTTGGCGTAGTTCACGAAGTCGCCGATGTGCGACCGCCACTGGGCGAGGAACACCTTCTGGTTGTCCTTGCCGGCGACCGATCCGACGGCCTTGGCGATCTCCACAGAGTTCGCATCCAGGTCCGCGGCCGCGGCCTTGAACGCCTTGCTGTCCAGGCCACCCTCGGCGGTGTAGGCGGTGAAGACCGCGATCCCGGCGCGGTAGACGTGGTCGGTGAACATGCGGGTCAGTTCGGCGCGCAGACCGGAGGCCGCGTCGTTCGGGTTGCCGGAGATCTTGGCGGCCTTGTCGATCCCGGTCGCCAGCACCGCGGCGCTGCCGCTCATGTGATGCGCGGCCTCACTGAGCTTGGCGTAGCCGTCGGTCTTGCCGGCGGCGAAGGAGTCGACGGCGGAGGCGAGCGAGGTGATGTGACCGAGCAGGTCCTTCTCGATGACGGAGGCCTTCAGGTTGCCGCCGCTGATCTTCTGGAAGAACATGCCCTGGCTCTTGGCGTAGGCGGTGAGGTTGGAGACGGCTTCCTTCTTGAGCTTCGCGCCCTCGGCGCCACCGGTCTTGGCGCCGACCGCGTAGGTGACGAAGTCCCCCACGTGGCTGCGCCACGCGGCGAGGAAGCCCTTCTCCTCGTCCGGGGCGACGGAACCGACGACGGCGGAGACAGCCTTGGAATTGTCGTCCAGCGTCGCGGCGGCCAGCTTGAACTCGGGGGAGTCCGCGCCGGCGTGGTACGCCGTGGCGACGGCGATGCCGGCCAGGTAGACGTGCTCGGTGAGCAGGTAGGTCAGCTGCGAACGCAGGTCCGCGGCCTTGGAGTTGCTCGCGCCCTTGATCTTGGCGGCCTTGACGATGCCCGCGGCGGTGACCTTCGCGCTCATCGGCATGTGTGCGGCGGCGTTGCGGGCGTCGGCGAACGGGTTGCCGGTGCCCTGGGCCTTGAGGCCGTCGGACATCGCGGCGCCCTGGTCGGAGTGGTGGTCGCCGGACTCGGCGGGGGCGCCCACGGTGGTGTCGGCGGCCGGGGCCGCGATGTCGGTCGCGTCGCCGCCGCCGCAGGCGGCGAGGCCGAGCAGCATGGCCGCGGCCAGCGAAGTGGCGACAGTGGTACGGAGGGGCAGACGCATGAGGGTGTCCTTCAGGAGGGCGCGGTTCATCGCGCCTGGAGGTGAGGGGGAAGCAAGAAGTGATGAAGCGTCAGAGTGACGCTCGACTTCTTGTCGATCGGGCCGGGCGGGCTGTGGTCCAGGTCCGGCCGCTCGACCGTGTGCCCCCTATTCGGGGAACCCTCAGCTGCGGACTGGTCAAGTTACTGGCCAGTTTTATTCGATGTCGATCAGCACCTTGCCGGTCACGGCGTTCTGCACGGCGTCGTGTGCCTGGGCGGTCTGCTCGAACGGATACCGGTGTAGCGGGAGCCCGTGTTCGACGCCGACGGGCATCGCTCCGTCGGCCACCGCCGCGGTGACGGCCGCGACCGCCGCATCCTTCGCAGCCGTGCTGAGGGTGTAGACGAGGACGCCCTGCAGCCGGGTCCCGGCGGTCATGTGCGGGCGCAGCGGGACCTGCAGTTCGTCGGGGCCTTCCTGGGCGTAGAAGGAGATCGTGGCGCCCGGGGCGACGACCTTGGCACCCACGGCACCGTTCGCGTTGGGTGCGACCTCGACGATGACCTGCACCCCGCCCGGGACGGCGCCACGTACCGCGGCGACGACGTCCTCCGTGCGGTAGTCGATGACCAGGTCCGCGCCGGCGGCCTTGGCCAACTGGCCCTTCTCCGGACCGCTGACTGTGCTGATCACCGTCGCGCCGGCCCACTTGCCCAACTGGATCGCGGCGTGCCCGAC
The DNA here is from genome assembly GCA_963703165.1 of uncultured Actinomycetota bacterium. Taxonomy (GTDB): domain Bacteria; phylum Actinomycetota; class Actinomycetes; order Sporichthyales; family Sporichthyaceae; genus JBQTKD01. The sequence goes on along the minus strand of OY969798.1, from coordinate 1,918,513 downwards.
GGCACCCGCGCCGCCGGTCACCAACACCGCGAGGCCGGACATCGCGCCGGGTGCCAGCTGCGCGGGCACGCCCTCGTGCGCGGTCAGGCAGCGGTGCGCGGTCAGCGCCGGGATGCCCAGGCTCGCGCCCAGGTCGAACGACGCGGCGTCCGGCAACAGCACCGCCTGACGCGACGGCAGGCACAACGACTCCTGTGCGGTCCCGTCGGTCCGCTGCCACGCGGCCTCCCACATCCACACCCGCTGTCCGACCCGGGCGGGGTCGACGTCCGGCCCGACGGCCTCGATGATTCCGGCGCCGTCCTGGTTGGGCACCTGGCCCGGGCCTGCCGTAGATGAGGACAGCCCACCGCCTTGACGGGCCTTCCAGTCCGTCGGGTTGACCCCGGAGACGTGCACCCGCACCCGGACCTCGCCGGGACCGGGCTCGGCGACGGGGCGGTCCTCCAGGCTGAGCACGTCGGAGTCGCCCGATTCCCGATAGACCATGGCGCGCATCTGAACTCCCCTGACGGATTGCGTAAACGATCCACGTTGCAACTGGAGTGACGACGGCTGAGCGTAGACCGAGTCACATGCGTTGCAACGTGGATCGTTTACGTCGCCGCGTCGGCGGCGGCGAGGATGTTGCGCGTCATGCCCTTGAACACCGTGCCGTGGAAGGGCGACACGGCGGCCCAGTACGCGTGCCCGGCCAAGCCGCGCGGGACGAAGATGGCCCGCTGGCGGTAGACGCTGCCCGGCCCGCGGCGGTCCGGGGCCACCCACATCTCCAGCCAGGCCTGACCGGGCACCTTCATCTCCGCACGGAGGCGCAGAACGCGGATCGGGCCGTGCTCCTCGAGGGCCTCGACGCGCCACCAGTCCAGGGATTCCCCGACCCGCAGGTGGCTCGCGTGGCGTCGCCCGCGGCGCAGGCCGACGCCGCCGACGAGGCGGTCCATCCAGCCTCGGGCTGCCCAGGCGTAGGGGGAGGAGTACCAGCCGTTCTCCCCACCGATGCCCTTGATGACGGCCCAGAGCGCGTCAGGCGTGGCGTCGCACCGCGCCTGGCGCTCGTCGACGTAGCTGCTGCCACCGGCCCACTCCGGGTCCGACGGCAGCGGGTCGGCGGCGGTGCCGGGTGTCGCGGCGTCCGACCATCGGGTGGTCACCGCGCCGGAGCGGATCTTGTCCAGGGCCAATTCGACCGCGCGCTTGTAGCCGGTCAGTCCGCCGGCGGGCTGTGGCACGTAGTCGTCGATGTCCTGCTCGTCGACGACGACCTCGTGCACGAGCGACTCGATCAACGGCGCGGCCAGCGCGCGGGGGACCGGGGTCACCACGTTGACCCAGTGCGAGCTCAGCCGAGGCGTCAACAGCGGCACCGGGATCACCCGACGGTGCGACAGCCCGGCGACCTCGGCGTACTGGTTCATCATCTGACGATAGGTCAGAACGTCTGGTCCACCGAGGTCGAAGGTCCGGTTCAGTTCGTCGGGCACGGCCACGATGCCGACCAAGTAATGAAGGATGTCGCGCACCGCGATCGGCTGCACCTTGGTGTCCACCCACTTCGGCGTCACCATCACGGGCAACCGCTCGGTCAGGTAGCGCAGCATTTCGAAGCTCGCGGAGCCGGACCCGAGGATCACGGCGGCCTGGAACACGACCGAGGGCACCCCGCTCCGCAGGAAGACCTCGCCGACCTCGCGGCGGGACTCCAGGTGATCGGACAGCGTCTCCTTGCCGGCCGGGTGCAGTCCGCCGAGGTAGACGATGCGCCCGACCCCGGCCTCCCGCGCGGCCTGCGCGGTGATCAGCGCCGCCTTGCGATCCAGCGAGGCGAAGCCGTCCTTGTTCAACGAGTGCACCAGGTAGTGCAGAGTCTGCACCCCGCTGCACGCCTTCAGCATGGAGTCCAGATCGGTGACGTCGCCCTGGACCACCTCGACGTCCGCTGCCCAAGGCACGTCGCGCAGCTTCTCCGGGGAGCGTGCGAGCACGCGTACCTCGTGGCCGGCCTCCAGCAGGGCGGGTACGAGGCGCCCACCGATGTAGCCGCTGGCTCCGGTCACCAGGATCGTCACGCGCCGTCCTTCCGTAAAAAGGTCAAGTCCGCGCGGACCTACCCCACAGGCGTCGGCTCAGACGTCGAGCACCTCGAGCTCGCCCTTCTCGTGCCGGGCGCGCAGGACCTTCTTGTCGAACTTGCCGACGCTGGTGCGCGGCACGGCGTCGATGAACGACCACCGCTCCGGCAGCCACCACTTGGCGACCTTGTCGGTGAGGAACTCGCGTAGCTCCTTCGGGCTCGTGCTCGCGCCCTCCTTGAGCACCACACACGCCAGCGGACGCTCCTGCCAGCGCTCGTCCGGAATCCCGACGACGGCGGCCTCGACGACGTCGGGGTGAGCCATGATCTGCATCTCCAGGTCCACCGAGGAGATCCACTCGCCACCGGACTTGATGACGTCCTTGGATCGGTCGGTGATCTGCACGAACCCGTTCGGCGCGATGGTCCCGACGTCCCCGGTGCGCAGCCACCCGTCGGAGAAGCGGTCGGGGTCCGGGAGCTCGAAGTACGACCCGGTGATCCACGGCCCGCGCACCTGGATCTCGCCGATGGCCTCGCCGTCCCAGGGCTGCACCGTCTCGGTGTCGTCGACGATGCGCATCTCGACGCCGGGGGTCGCGCGCCCGGTACGGGCCAGCCAGTCGAACTCGGTGCCGCCCTGCAGATCCCGCGGCGGCCAGGCGACTGCGGCGATCGGGCTGGTCTCGGTCATGCCCCACGCCTGGACGATCTTCACGTCGTGCTTCTCGGCATAACGCTCGATCAGATGCCGCGGCACGGCGGAGCCTCCGCAGGCGATCATCCGCAGGCTGGAAAGGTCCGCCGGGTGGTCCTCGAGGTAGCGGGTGAGGTCGGCCCAGACCGTGGGCACACCGCCGGACATCGTCGGGCGCTCGGCTCCGATCAGCCGGGACAGTGGGTCGGGCTGGGTGTGGGAAGAGGGCATGATCAGGTCGGCCCCGGCCATCCACGCCGCGTAGGGCAGGCCCCAGGCGTTGGCGTGGAACATGGGGACGATCGGCATCACCCGGTCGTGCTCGGTGAGGCCGAACACCGACGCCAGGCCGGCGGCCATCGAGTGCAGGTAGGTCGAGCGGTGGCTGTACACGACGCCCTTGGGGTCGCCGGTGGTGCCGCTCGTGTAACACATGGCCGCGGCGTCGCGCTCGTTCAGTTCGGGCCAGTCGAAGGTCGTCGGTTGCGCGGCCAGCAGCGCCTCGTAGTCCAGCGAATCCGGCAGAGCATCGCTCGGGCCGTCGATCACGATGAAGCGCTCGACGGTGGTCAGCTCGGAGGCGATCCCCGCGAGCAACGGCACCAGCGAGGTGTCGACGATGATCACCTTGTCGCCGGCGTGGTTGATCACAAAGGTCAGCTGTTCGGGGGAGATGCGCAGGTTCAACGTGTGCAGCACTGCGCTCATCGACGGCACTGCCAGGTAGGCCTCGAGGTGCTCCTGCGTGTTCCAGATCAAGGTGCCGACGCGGTCGCCGGGCCCGACGCCGAGCGCCTGCAAGGCCCCGGCCAACTGCGCGGCTCGACCCGAGACCTCGGCGAAGTCCGCCCGCCGACACGACGTGCCGTCGAAGGTGGCGACCTCGCTCGTGCCGTAGAGGGACCGCCCGTGCGCGAAGAGAGCGCCGACCGTGAGCTGATAGTCGTCCTGCATGGTGCTGCGCATGCGTCGTCGTGCCTCTCCCTCGAGGTGCTGTCCTTCAACGAGAGGCTATGCGAGCGCGGCACCGATGAGTTTGGAGCCCTGATCCGGTCCGACTGGGTATGACGACAACTGTGGGTGAACAGGCGGTCCTGCGGGTCGCGCGCGAGGCGGCGTCGCTCCTACGCGGAGTGCACCAACCCGAGCGTCCGGTCCGGGGCGACTGGAACGTCGCCGAGATGGCCGTGCACATGCTGCATGTCCTCGACTTCGAGTCGGGCACCGTGCGCAGGGACCCGGTCCCGCCGGTCGACGGCTTCGACGAGCTCACGGGGTTCACGTCGAGCTACGTCGCCGACGAACCGTCCCGCGACATCGCCGCGCTCGCCGATCGGATCGAGGCAGCCGCGGCCGAGCTCACCTCACTGACGGCCGGCGCGGGGCCGGACGACGGGTTCGACTGGTTCGCCGGCTCGCGGCTGCCGTTGCGGGCCATCCACGCCCACATCGTCAGCGAGTTGCTCGTGCACGCCTGGGACGTTGCCCGGGCGACGGACCAGCCGTGGGCCATCCGCTGCGAGGATGCCCTGCTCGCGCTGGACGACTTCATCGTCCCGCTCACCTCCGCCTTCACCGAGTCCGGCACCTTCGGCGGTGCCGGGGCGTTTGTGAACCCCGAGACCCCCGCGAGCTTCCGCGCCGTGTACCGGATGCAGCTGACCGGCGGCCCCCCGCGGGACTTCGTCTTCGCGAACCGCACCCTCACCATCACCGACCCGCAGCCTGACCACCGCGTCGACTGCCATGTGAAGGCCGACCCGGCCACGCTGCTGCTCGTGGTGTGGCGCCGCCGCAGCCACTGGCCTGCCGTCGCGACGTTCAAGCTCAAGGCCTGGGGTCGCAAGCCCTGGCTCGCGGCACAACTCCCCGGCCTCTTCCGCGTGCCTTGACAATCCCGAGAAAAGCACTACTTCACGCGGGCTGCTACTTCTTGCCAGAGTGCCGCGAAGGCCTTGGCGGGCAGGCTGCTCGGGGCCCACTGGACGACGGGGGCTCGGCGGACGCCCATCAGTTCGACGGCGGCCGCGTTCGGGATGGAGGCGCGGGCCAGCTCGATGCCGCGCGGAGGAGTGGACAGGGCCAGCTCCTGGTGCAGCTTGCGACGCCCGTCGACCATGGAGAGGAACGCCAGGATGGGCGGGGTGCGGCCCTTGGTGTCGTCGGCGAAGCCGGCCAGCTGATCGAGGGTCCGCATGGCCAGCGGGGACGGGACGACGGGCGCGACGATCAGATCCGCGGCACGGACGACGTTCTCCGAGATCAGCGTGACGCTCGGGGCGCAGTCCATGACGACGAGGTCGTACTCCTCGCGCATCTCCTCCAGCAGGCGGGCCAACCGCTGCGTGGGACGCTTCTGCTCGTCCAACCACCGGTCCATGTGCCGGTAGGAGAAGTCGGCCGGCAGGACGTCGAGGCGGGGAAAGTCGCTGGCCTTCACCGCGTCCATCAGTTCGCGGCGCCCGGTCACCATGGCGCGGGCATCCTTCACCTTCGGGGCGACCCGGAACAGGAACGTGGCCCCGCCCTGCGGGTCGAGGTCCCACAGCAGGACCCGACGCCCGGCGTCGGCGGCCAGCCACGCGAGGTTGGTCGCGGCGGTCGTCTTCCCGACGCCGCCCTTGATGCTGTACGAAGCGAGGACCTTCACGTCGAGGCCACCAGCGCGGCGAACCGCTTGCGGTTGTCCGTGGCGTGGAAGCGGGCCCAGATCGCCGCGAAGTCGGCGTGGGCTGCTTCCTGACGCTTCCTCAGATCGTGGGCCATCCGGCCCATCGCGAGCACCGTGTCGATCGGGGCGGCCCCGGACCGCAGCTCCTCGGCGCAGTCGCGGATGAGGAACCACTGCGCCTCGGCGTCCTGGAACTCCCCGAGGTTGTCCTGCAGCTTCTTGAGCTCGACGACGAAGGCCTTGAGGTCGTTCTTGTCGTAGAGGCCGCCGAAGAACTCCAACAGGTAGCGCAATTCCTTGGCCCGCTTGCGCAGGTCGTGCAGCGCCTCGGCCGGCGAGGTCGGCTCGATCGCCTGGCCACGCTTGGACACCCGCTTCCATGCCCTGGTGAGCAGGCTGCGGGCCAGGTCACCCGCCGGCACGTCGGCGTCGGGTCCACCGATGCCCGGATCGGCGAAATCGGTCGCCCAGCGGGTGAGCAACGCCTGGCAGCGTTCCGCGCGCAACGCGCGGTTCAAGGTCGAGTGGGCACGCCGACAGCGCCGCTCGAGCAGATCCCGGAAGGGGCCGACGGCCGCGGCGTCGACTTCGTCGAGGCCCTTGCCGAAGTCCTGCAGGTTCACGTCCAGGTCGCGGGACAGCGACGTCGCGTCACCCAGCCACTTCAACTCGGTGGCGTAGTGCGTCAGCAGCGCCTCGTCGATGACGCCACCGGCCACCTTGATCACCGAACGGCTGCGGCGCACGGCGACCCGGAAGTCGTGCAGGAACTCGATGTCGAGTTCCTTCAGCGTGCCGTCCAGGTTGTCCCGCACGACCTCGCCGAGTTGGCCGAGGGTTTCGGCGAACGCCGCGAGGGCGGGCGTCGCGCGGTCGAACGTCGGCTCCGGGCCGGAGCGGTGCCGGCCGGGTTCGACGCCGTTCGCCCGGGCGAGGGCGGTGAACAGTGGCGTCTCGGCCGGGACGAGGCCCGACGTGCCGGACAGGCGCTCGATGATCTTGCGGGCCGCCTTGTCGTAGCCGCGCAGCGATTCGACGCGGATCCGGGTGACGGCGGCCGATCCGTTCGCGGCCAGCGGTCCGTCGACGGCGATCCGCGCGACGGTCTTGTCCTCGTCGTCGAGCACCGCGAGCAGCGCGGTCGGGCCGTTGACCGTCAGCTTCGGCAGCAGCGCCCGGATCCCGATCGCGGCGTCGACCCGGTCGCGCAGCGGACCCAGCGGCATGGTCGCCGCGGTGACGGTGCGCCGGCTGACGCGCTCCTCCTCGACGACGTCCCCGGAGCGGTCATGCAGCAGCAGACGGGCGGTGAGGCTGTCGCTGCGCTGCTCGAGCACCAGCCCTGCCCGGAACAGCAGCCAGTCGTGGGTGTCGAGCCAGACCCGTTGTTCCTGCGCGGTCGCGGCCAGGCGCGCCGGCAGAGATTCGGACAGCAACATCACCGCGGAACGATCCAGGTCGTCCGCGACCGAGAACTCCCCGGTCAACTGCTCACCTCCGGCCCCGCCGCGCGGGGGCGTCACCCTACCCACCCCAGATGAACAACTCGGTGGTGTTCGCGAGCTGACAGGACGGCCGTGGGCGGCCCGACTGTGGCCCCGGTCGATCCGGGCGACCCTCGGTGCGGAACACAGCGCACCGGAATAGGGGAACCACGTGTCAGGCCTCACGGTTGTCGACAGCTCGGCCGGTCCGCGGCGCATCACCTCGGAGGGGAGTGCGCCGGAGTGGCCGCTGGTGGGGCGGGCAGTCGAGGCCGCGCAGGTCGCCGCGGCGTTGGCGGGATCGGGCTCCGGGCCGGGCTCCGGCGGGGTGGTCCTGGTCGGGAGCGCCGGCGCGGGCAAGACCGCGTTGGCGCGGGCCTGCCTCAGCCGGGCCGCCGGCGCGGGGCGCTCGACGCTGTGGCTGACCGGCGCGACCGGGACGGCAGACATCCCGCTGGGGGCGCTCGCCGCCGTCCTGCCGGAGCTCGACGGAGCGGCGTCGCCCGACCAGTTGCTGCACCAGGCCGGCCGCGCGGTGCTGGCCCGCGCGCAGACCCGGCCCCTCGTGCTGGCGGTCGACGACGGGCAGTGGCTCGACGACCTCACGGCCACCCTCGTCGCCCGCCTGGTCGACGAGCACTTCGCCGTGCTGGTGGCCACGGTCCGGGCGGGCACAGCGGTGCCCGAGCCGCTGGTCAATCTGTGGAAGAGCGGACGCGTGCACCGCCTCGAGCTGGAGCCACTGCGCCGGGAGGACGTCGACGAGGTCCTCGCCGTTGCCCTCGGCGGGCCTGTGGAGATCGCCACCAGCGCCGAGTTCCGCCGCGTCAGTGACGGCAACCCGCTGTTCCTGCGCGAGCTCTACCTGGCCGCCCACCACGGCCGGCTGTTCCGCGAGGAGAACGGCACGTGGTCACTGACCGGGCAGCTCCCGACGTCCGGTCGGCTGGCCGAGCTCATCGAGACCCGCCTGGCCGGGCTGGACACGCCTGCGCGCGAGGCCCTGGAGTTCCTCGCGGTCGGCGGCGCCCTGGCACTGGCGCACCTCGAGCGGATGGTCTCCCTCGACGTGCTGGAGGCTCTGGAGTCCGACGAACTGGTGACGGTCCGTCAGGAGGGTCCGGTCGAGCGCGTCGACCTGGCCCACCCGCTGTTCGGTGAGGTCCTCCGCCAGGGCATGGCGACCCTGCGCACACGTCGTCTGCGCCAGACCCTCGCGGACGCCCTCGAGGCGGCAGGCTCCCCGGACGAGGCGGACCTGGAGCGGGTCGTGCGGTGGCGACTCGCGGGCGGCACCGCACCGGAGCCCGCGGCGTTGCTGCGCGTGGCCCGCCGGGCGCTCACCCGGTTCGACATCGACCTGGCCCGTCGCGCGGCGGGCGAGGCGCACCGTGCCGACCCGTCGGCGGAGTCCGCGTTGCTGCTGGGTCGGGCGGCCGCGCTGTCCGGCGATCACGCGCAGGCCGAGCAGGTGTTCGTCGCCGGTGGTGTGCTGGCCGACGGCGAGCCGGAGACGACCGAGATCGCCCTCGCCCGGGCGGACAACCTGTTCCACTGGCTGGACCGCCCCGAGGACGGCCGCGCCGGGCTGCTCGCGCTGGCCGCGACGTCCTCGGCCACCGCCGCGGTGCGGGTCACGACCCGGCTGGCCAACTACGACCTCTACGACGGGCGCCCGGTCGACGCGCTGCGCTTCCTGGGGGCGCCGGCGAAGCACGAGGACGCCCGCGTGACGATCGACGCCGGCTGCACTGCCGCCGTCGCGGCGATGAGCTGCGGGCAATTCGAACTCGGCCTCGCGCACCTCGCGGTCGTTGACGCGGCGGTCGCGGCGCTGGGCGGGAACGAGTTCTCCACCTCGATCGACGGCATGGATCTCGCGTCCCGCTACGCCGCGCGGTTGGGCATCGCCCTGCACCAGGGCCACTACGCGCAGGTCGTGGAATTCGGGCGTCGCGCCCACGAGGTCGCCGTCGAGGATGCCTCCCCGACCGCTCGCGCCTGGATCGCTCATCTGCTCGGCGCCGCCCTGCTGGCGCAGGGCCAGGTCACCGAGGCCATCCGCTGGTTCCGGGAGGCTGTGACGGCGTCCACGACGATGTCGACGGAGTCGCTGCATCGGATCGTGCTCACCGGCCTGGCCGCGGCGCATGCCTGGTCCGGCGACGTGGCCGCGGCCGAGGCGGTCCTGGCCGGCGTCGATGACCTGCCGGGTCGCCCGCTGCCGCTGTTCGAGTCGCACGTGCGCCGGGCCCAGGCCTGGGTGCTCGCGGCGCAGGGGCGCACCGCCGAAGCTGCGGCGGAACTGATCGCGGCCGCGTCGGGTGTGGTGCGCGAGGGCCGGTCGCGGGTCTTCGAGGCCGCGTTGCTGCACGACGCGGTGCGGGTGCATCCCGCGGTCGCGGCGGAGGTCGCCGACCGGCTGAGCGAGATCGCCGCGTCGGTGGAAGGTCCGTTGACCGCGGCCCGTGCGCAGCTCGCGCAGGCGCTGGCACACGAGGATGCTCCCGCTGTCGAGGTGGCAGCGCGGAGCTTCGAGGCGCTGGGCGGGGTGCTCTACGCGGCCGAGGCGGCGCACGCCGCCACCGGTCTGGCCGCGACCGCCGGTTCCAGCCGCCGGGCCACCGCCTTGCGTCGCTACGCCGCCGACCTACTCTCCCGGTGCGAGGGCGCCGCCACCCCGACGCTCCCGCGCGAGCAGGCCGAGACCGGCCTGCTGACCGAACGCGAGGCGGAGATCGCCACGCTCGCGGCGCGAGGGATGGCGTCGAAGCAGATCGCCGCCCAGTTGTTCCTGTCCCCGCGCACGGTGGACAACTGCCTGGGTCGGGTCTTCGCCAAGCTCGGCGTCACCAGCCGTGCGGAGCTGGCGACAGTCCTGGACGAGGCCGTCGCGGGATGACGCCTCGTCAGATGTGTTCGCTCGCCGAGGGTCGCCGGGGCCGGGTCCGGATCCCGATGAACAGCGCCACGAGCACCAGCGTCCCGGCGACGGCGCCCACCGCGACCACCCACGGCAGGCCCTCGTCCGGCGGCACCGCCGCAACCGGCACCGGGGTCGGCGTCGGACTCGGCGCCGGTGGGACCAACGGGTTCACGTCGGGGAAGCGGGCGGGATCCGAGGCCAGCATCCCGGTCACCGACACCACGCCGTAACCGAGATCGGTGTCCCGGACCGGCAGAACCGGCAGCGCGGACAGCAACGACGCGTCGCCGGGAGTCGGGGACGCTGTGGGCCCGGCGGGTTTGGTCGCGGTGTGGATCAGGTTCGCCACGATCTGATTGCCGGTCGCCTGCGGCCAGCGCTGCATCGCCAGGGCCACGCCGCCCATGACGATCGCGGTGGCCTCCGAGGTCCCGGTGCGCAGGGCGGCGCTGCGCCACTCCTTGTCGAAGAACCCGCCGATCGGCAGATCGACACCCGGTGCGGCGACGACGAAGGCCTCGCGGTTGCCCTCGGTGTTGTCGCTCCACGACTTTCCTGCCCGGGTCACCGCGGCCACGGCGATGACGCCGGGAATCGAGGCCGGGACGAGAACGGAGTCGTCGCGGGAATCCCCGGCGGCCGCGACCACGACGATGCCGGCGTCCAGGGCGCGTTGCACCGCCGCGGCCATCGTCGGGCGAAGGCGCGGCGCCCCGCCGGCGTAGCCGATGATCCGCACGCCGTCGTCGATCGCGCGCTCGATCGCCAGCGCTGCGCCATCGACACCGGTCCGGCCGCAGCTGACCTCGGTGACCGACGAACCGACCGCGTACACCCGCAGCGACGCGTCCGGCGCGACCCCGGCAGTGCCGATGCCGTCCTCGAAGTTGCCCTTGCCGTTCCCGACGATCGTCGCCGCCAAGGCGGTGGTGTGGTCGGCGATCTCACCGATCGCGGTGGGCTCGCCCCCGCACACGTTCACGACGGGCTGGACGTCCTGCCCGCGCAGATCGACCACGTCCGGCGCCACCGGACCGTCGATCAGCGCGAGGGTCACGCCCTTGCCGGTGACCTGCTGATGCGCCTGCGTGAGGTCCAGACTGCGGTACCACCATGCATCGGCGCCCCGCGGCGGCACGGGCGGCGTCGACGCCGCCAGCGCACCACCGAAGTACCCCCAACTCACCGCGGCCAGAACGCATGCGGCCGCCCCCCGAACGATTCGCACGGATCCGACCGTAGTCCGTCGCGCGGATCAAGATCAGCTCAACTGCGCAGTTCGTCCCTTCTCAGACCTTCCGTCCGCAGAAAGCCATCAGCTGCGTGACCACGTCGGCGCCCGGCGGCGGCGTCACGGCGGGGTCGAAAAGTCCGGGTGCGCGCAGGTTCGCATCCATGGGCTTCAGGAATGCCAGGGACGCGGCGGCCACCTCGGCGTCGACGTTCTCGTCGCCCCCGGTGGCCCGTGCGACGTCCCAGGTGTGGATGAGGATGTCCATGCACTGCAACTGACCGACGAGGTCCTCGTACGCCATCGGCCCGAAGGGGCCCTGGATCTCGGTGCGGGCCTGCGCCGGGTCGGCGAGCGCGCTTTCCACGCGCTCGCGGATGGCCGCCCACTCGGCGGGGACGTCCACGACGTCACGGGACACGTGCTCCACGCCGGCGACCTGGTCCAGACCCGCGCGGGCGTTGCCGATGACGTGACTCATCACCTCACGCGCGGTCCAGCCCTCGCACGGCGAAGGGTTCTCCCACTGATCCGGTTGCGCAGCCTCGACGCGGGCAGTGAGATCGCCGGCGAGACGGCGGAAGCGAACGAGAACATCGGACATGGGGGAACTCCTCAGAGTCGGGCGAGACCTGCAGGGGAATCTAGTCTGTGCGGATGCGTGTGCTGGGAGTGGACGGCGCCCCCGGCGGCTGGGTCGGGGCGGTGTGGGCCGACGGAGATCTGATGCTCCATCACGAAGCTTCCATCGACGATCTCCACCACAGCGTCGGCTCCGTCGAGGGGGTATCCATCGACATTCCGATCGGCCTCGTCGAGACCGGCCGCAGGCGAGTCGACGAACATGCGCGGGCACTCCTCGGGCCGAAGCGTTCCTCGGTGTTCCTCACCCCGATCCGTGCGCTGCTGGACCCCGCGCTGACTGCGGACTACGCGGCAGCCAACGCCGCGTCCCGCGAGGCCGGCGCCGGTGGAATCAGTCGTCAGGCGTGGGGTCTGCTGCCGCGCATCGCCGAGGTCGAGGCCTGGCGGCACACCGTCCGCGTCCCCGTGTACGAGACCCATCCGGAGCTGAGTTTCCAGGCGTTGAACGGCGGGCCGCTCGGGGCGAGCAAGAAGACCTGGACCGGCGCGATGCTGCGGCTGCGCCTGCTGCGCGATGCCGGTTTCGAACCACCCGCCGACGCGGCCGCCGGTCGCGCCGGAGTGGACGACGTCCTCGACGCCTGCGCCTGTGCATGGAGTGCCCGCCGGATCGCGCTGGGCCAGGGGCAGTGCGTCCCTGCCGAACCCGGGCCGGGTGAACCGACGATCTGGTTCTGAACTGCTCGCTCCGGACTGCCCGCTCCGGACTGCCCGCTCCGAAGCGTCGGTGGGAGTGGTTAGCGTGAAGCGATGACGACCCTCTGGAGCGAGTTCGAAGCCGCCGCCCCCAAGGCCGCCGAGGTGTTCAGCCGGCGCCATGCGGCCACCGGGAAGCTGTGCATGCTGGCCACCCTGCGCCGGGACGGGTTCCCGCGGATCAGTCCCGTCGAGCCGCGGTTCTTCGAGGGCCGGTTGTGGATCGTCGGGATGCCGAACACCACGAAGTTCGCCGACCTGGCCCGCGATCCGCGGTTCTGCCTGCACACGGCCACCGTGGACACCCAGGTCGGCGAGGGCGACGCCAAGTTGTGGGGCGAGGTGGTCCACGACCCGGACGTCGACCTCCACCAGCGCTTCGCCCAGGACGTGTTCGAGGACATCGGCCTGGACCTCCGCGGAGTGCCGTTCGAGCAGTTCTACGGCGCCCGGATCATCGGGGCTTCCACCGTGGAACTGGTGGACGGGCAGATGCGGGTATCGATCTGGCGACCGGGCCAGGACGAGCGGGTGGTCACCAAGTAGCGGCAGGCGCTTTGCCGGTGGCGTGCTCACCCGTCGTCGACGCGGGTGGAGAAGTGGCAGGTTCCCTCATCAAGGCGTGAGTCCCTCACGCTTCCCGTCCTTCACCTTGACCCTGTGTCGCGCCGCAGTCACGGTCGGTGGTGAGGCGAGTTGGGCGGGCAAGGGGGACGGGTGCGATGAGCGAGACCCGGACGGGCGGATTCGGTACCTGCTGGGGACGGATGACGCGGCGACGTGGCGTCATCGTGCTCGCGGGTGCGCTGGCGTTGACGATCCCGCTGGCCTCGGCCGACGCGGGGACCCAGACGCTGTGCCGTGGCTACTCCCAGTGCGCGTCCGCCGGCTACTCCGACGCGGGCTACCACAAGAAGTCCGACCAGTCGTTCTGGCGCATGTACACCGGCCCGAACTGCACGAACTACGTCGCCTACCGCCTGATCCTCGACGGCCTGGCCGACGACCGACCCGCTGCCGACCCCGGGCAGAGCAACGCGAGCCTCAACGCCTTCGCGTGGGGCGTGGTCTACGCGAGCCTGACCAACGCGGTGCCGAAGGTCGGCTCGGTCGCGTGGTGGGGCGCGAACGCCGGCAAGGGCAGCATCGGGCACGTCGCCTACGTCGAGAAGGTGCACCGCGACGGAGCGATCACGATCTCCGAGGACAGTTCCAGCGGGAACGGCTTTGCCTGGAAGAAACTGACGCCGGGTCAGGGTTGGCCGCAGGGCTTCATCCACTTCGGCGCCGGCAACCCGCGACCGCAACCGCTCCCGGACAATCCGGCTCGCGGCCGCGATTCCTCGCCCGACCGCATCCCGTCCAAGAAGCCCCGCGGGGACTTCGGCGGGGAGTGGGGCGGCATCCCCGACTGGGCGACGCAGCGTTGGGGACCGGCCCGCCCGGTGCCTGGCCAGGTCTCGCCCGCACCGGTGCAGCGCGACCGCACCGAGGTGATCGCGCCCAAGCGGACCAAGCCCAAGAAGAAGGTCCCCGGCAAGCGGGCCGCGCGGCGCGTCGCGGGCAAGGAGATGGGCGGCGAGGTCGGCGGCGCCCTGGGCGGGATGTCGGGCTGGAACGGATCGTGGGGGTCGGCGCCGCGGTAGGCCGGCCGAGCGGCGTCGCGGCGGGCGCATTTCCCGCCGGGACGACGTTCGCGGCCGATTCGGTGGCCGAGGAACGAGGCCGCCGGCTCACCCGTTCAAGCGGCCTGGCAGATTTCGGCCATGGCTGACAACGCGCAGGCGCTCACCGTCCCGGCAACCCCGACGGTCACCCTGACCCCCGACGACATCGCGGTGCTGAACCTCGGGTCCGGGGAGGGCCGGTTCAATCCGGAGTCGGTGGCCGCGATCGACGCGTGCCTGGACGAGGTGCTCGCCGGTGGCGCCAAGGCGATGATCACCGTCGCCGACAGCAAGATCTGGTCGAACGGCCTGCACACCGAGTGGTTGTTCGCGAATCCCGACCAGGCTGGTGAGGCCATCCGTCAGGCCGAGGTGCTCCTCGGGCGGCTCCTCGCGTTCCCGATCACCACCGTGGCGGCGATCGGCGGGCACTGCTTCGCCGCGGGGATGTTCCTGGCGATGGGCCACGACGTGCGCATCATGCGTGCCGACCGTGGTTTCCTCTGTCTCCCCGAGATCGACATGGGCGTCGTGTTCTCGCCCGGCATGACCGACCTGCTCCAGTCCACGATGACCCCCGCGACAGCGCACCGGGCGATGGTGCTCGGACACCGGTTCGGCGCCGCCGAGGCCGTGAGCGCCGGTCTGGTCTCCGAAGCCGTCGCGATCGAGGCTTTGGTGCCGCGGGCGATGGAGATCGCGAACGCGCTCGGTGGCAAGAACCGCAAGACGGTGGGCGAGATGAAGCGCCGCGTCTACGCCCAGGCGATCGCCTCGCTGGGCGCCGAGGCCCCGAGCCGCGAGATGCTGGCCGACCTGGGCGTCAAGGTCAGCTGACGGTCAGTCAGGTGTGAGTCAGGTCAGGACGTCGACGGGCCGAGCCGCGTCGAGGGTCTCGCGCACCGCAAGGAACTTGGCCTGCGCCTCGGCGGCCTCGACGTCGGGATCGGAACCGGCGACGATGCCGCACCCGGCGAACAGTCGCAGCGAACTTCCGTCCACCTGAGCACACCGCAGCGCGATGCCCCATTCGCCGTCGCCCCGCGCGTCCATCCAGCCGACGGGCCCGGCGTAGCGGCCGCGGTCCATGCCCTCCAGGTCCGCGATCACACGCGCCGCGGCATGGGTGGGGGTGCCGCACACGGCTGCGGTCGGGTGCAGCAGGCCCGCCAGCGTCAACGCCGGGGTGTCCTCGCGCAGCGTGCCCGTGACCTCGGTCGCCAGGTGCGTGACGTTGCGGAGCGCGAGCACCGAGGGCTCCGCGGGCACGGTGAGCTCGCTGCAGTACGGCCGTAGGGCGTCGGCCGCCGAACGAGCCGCGTAGGTGTGCTCCTCGCGGTCCTTGGCGGAATCGCGCAGCCGTGCGGCCACATGCGCGTCGGTCTCGAGCTCATCCGGGTCGCTGCGCCAGGCGGTGCCCGCCAGGACACGGGAGGAGACCGAGGCGCCGGTGCGCCGGATGAGCAGTTCCGGGGTGGCGCCGACCAGGTCGCCGACCGCGAACGTGAAGCACTCGGGGTAGCGACCGGCCAGGCCACGCAGCAGGTGTCGGACGTCGACGGGACCCTCGGCCTGCGCGAGCAGTTCGCGGGCGAGCACCACCTTCGAGAGCTCGCCGGCCTGGATGCGACGCACGGCCTCGACCACCGCGGTCCGCCAGGTCTGCTCGGCCTGCTCGTCGTCGCCGATGTGCACGGTGGGCGCGGTCGAGGCGGTGGAGCGGACCCCGGACAGCCGAACGGCCTCCGCACCGATCGAGGTCAACCAGCTGCGGCCGTCGCGGTGTCCCACGACGACGCGGGGCACCACCAGGACGGATGGCGTGGGCCCGTCGGCGAAGGCGAAGCTGCCGAACAGCAGCGGCCCCGTGCCGGGCAGCTGGACCTCGTCGTCGATCGCGGCGTCGGCGAACAGCGCCTGCGCCCAGGCCACCGCGCGGGCGAACCGGTCCGGCCCGCTGACGGTCAGGCGCGCGGCCTCACCCCAGCCGACCATGCCTTCGCCGTGCCGCACCCACGCGAGGGGCCCACCGCCGGAAGGCGAGCCTGCGGGGAGGACGTCGAGCAACTCGGCCGCGGCCGCTGCCTCCGCGCCGTGCAACGCCACGGTGCGAACGATCAGCGGCTCCTCGCACGCCGCGCTACTCACGCCTGTCTCCCTTCCCCCACTCGACGCTCAGGGTACGCGGGAACAGGACATGACTCGACCCGGCAGGATGGACGCATGACGCGCGCGACTCTGGACAAGCAGCCCGACGAGGTTGCGGCGATGTTCGACGACGTCGCTCGCCGGTACGACCTGACCAACGACCTGCTGAGCATGGGTCAGGCCCGGCTGTGGCGTCGCGCGGTGTCCGACGCCGTCGCGGCGGCGCCGGGGGAGTGCGTGCTGGACCTCGCCGCCGGCACCGGGACCAGCGCGCTGCCGTTCGTGGCCGCCGGGGCCCGCACCGTCTGCTGTGACTTCTCCCTCGGCATGCTGCGCGAGGGCAAGCGCAAGCGCCCGACCCTCAGCTTCGTCGCCGGCGACGCGCTACGGCTGCCGTTCGCGGACGCGGCCTTCGACGCCGTGACCATCTCCTTCGGTCTGCGCAACGTGGCCGACCCCGACGCCGCGCTGGCCGAACTGCTCCGCGTGACCCGCCCCGGCGGGCGCCTGGTGATCTGCGAGTTCAGCCATCCGACGTTCCGGCCGTTCCGCACGGCCTACACCGAGTATCTGATGAAGGCGCTGCCGCCGATCGCGCGCAAGTGCTCCTCCAACCCGGACGCCTACGTCTACCTGGCCGAGTCGATCCGGGCCTGGCCGACGCAGTCCGCCCTGGCCGGGCGCATCGGGGCAGCCGGCTGGGAGCGGGTGGGTTGGCGCAACCTCAGCGGGGGCATCGTGGCCTTGCACAGGGGTCGTCGACCTTGAGTCGACAGCTCGACGGACGCGCGTCGCGAGCAGCCTCCGGAGAGGCGTAGACTCAGCGACTGCGGTTCTCGTGAAACGGTTCACAAGGGTTGCCTCTGGCAACGACAGCACAGCTTTAGGCAGGTTCGTCGTGACCGATCGCCCCGGCTCACGCGGAGCCCGTGAGGCCGACGTCATCGTCGTCGGCGCCGGGCCCGCGGGTTCGACGGCCGCATTTCACCTGGCCCGAGCTGGGCTCGACGTCGCGCTGCTGGAGAAGTCCCGCTTCCCGCGGGAGAAGGTCTGCGGCGACGGCTTGACCCCACGCGCGGTGAAGCAGCTGATCGCAATGGGTGTCCCGCTCCGGGCCGAGGACGGCTGGATCCGCAATCACGGGCTGCGCATCATCGGTGGCGGTTCGCGCCTGCAGCTGCCCTGGCCGGATCTGTCCAGCTTCCCGGAGTACGGCCTGGTGCGGACCCGGCAGGACTTCGACGAGATCCTCGCCCGGCACGCAGAGAAGGCCGGCGCCAAGCTGGACGAGGCGACGAATGTCACCGGTCCCATTCTCGACGAGCGCACCGACCGCGTCATCGGCGTGACCGCCAAGCAGGACGGGGCCGTCGTCGAGTACCGCGCCCCGGTGGTGCTGGCCTGCGACGGCAACTCCGCCCGGCTGGCGTTGTCCCTCGGCCTGCACAAGCGCGAGGACCGCCCGATGGGCGTCGCCGTCCGCACCTACTACGAGTCCCCGCGCCACGACGACGACTGGCTCGAGTCGTGGCTGGAGCTGTGGGACCACTCCGGCTCCACCCCGCGGCTGCTGCCCGGCTACGGCTGGATCTTCGGCGTCGGCGACGGCACCAGCAACGTCGGCCTCGGTGTCCTGAACACCTCCGCGGCGTTCGGCAAGACTGACTACCGGCAGATGCTGAAGAGCTGGATGGATTCGACTCCGCCGGAGTGGGGCTACCGCGAGGAGAACCGGCGCGGGGAGATCCTCGGCGCCGCCCTCCCGATGGGCTTCAACCGCCAGCCGCACTACACCCGCGGGGTCCTGCTCGTCGGTGACTCCGGCGGCATGGTGAACCCGTTCAACGGCGAGGGCATCGCGTACGCGATGGAGTCCGCGGCGCTGGCCGCCGAGATCGTCGCGCAGGCTCTCGGGCGTGAGGGCGAAGCTCGCGAGCGGGCGCTGCAGGGGTACCCGACGGCGCTGAAGCAGGCCTACGGCGGCTACTACACGCTGGGCCGCGTCTTCGTGAAGCTGATCGGTAACCCGAACGTCATGAAGCTGGCGACCCGACACGGCCTGCCGCACCCGACGCTGATGAAGTTCACCCTGAAAATGTTGGCGAACCTGACCGACCCCACGGCCGGGGACGCCATGGACCGCATCATCAACGGCCTCTCGAAACTGGCCCCGGCTGCTTGAGCACCATGGCGACCCGCCATCCTGAGGTGGGCGTCTTTCGACCAGTAGAAGGAAGGAGCGAGCGATGGAAGGCAACGCCTACATCCCGATCGCCGTGCTCGCCGCACTGGCCTTCGGCTTCGCCGCCTTCTCCGTGGTGGCAGGTGCGCTGACCGGTCCGAAGCGCTACAACCGGGCCAAGCTCGACGCCTACGAATGTGGCATCGAACCGACCCCGCAGCCGGTCGGTGGTGGACGCTTCCCGATCAAGTACTTCCTGACGGCGATGCTCTTCATCATCTTCGACGTCGAGATCATTTTCCTTTATCCGTGGGCCGTCACCTTCGACCAGTTCGGGATCTTCATCCTGACCGAGATGGTGCTCTTCATCCTCATGGTCTTCGTCCCCTTCATCTATGTGTGGCGCAGAGGCGGTCTCGATTGGGACTGAGCCGTACCACCTGAACGAGTAATCCGACACCGCCCGATGAAGGAGAACTCCACCCATGGGAGTTGAAGAAAAACTCCCCAGCGGCTTCCTGCTGACCACAGTCGAAGGACTGGTCGGCTACATGCGGAAGAACTCGCTGTGGCCCGCGACGTTCGGCCTCGCCTGTTGCGCCATCGAGATGATGGCCACCGGCACCGGCCGCTACGACATCGCGCGATTCGGCATGGAGGCGTTCCGCGCCTCCCCGCGTCAGGCGGATCTGATGATCGTGGCCGGTCGCGTGAGCAACAAGATGGCCCCGGTCGTGCGCCAGATCTACGACCAGATGGCCAACCCGAAGTGGGTCCTGGCGATGGGCGTCTGCGCGTCCTCGGGCGGCATGTTCAACAACTACGCGATTGTGCAGGGCGTCGATCACGTGATCCCCGTCGACATCTACCTGCCCGGCTGCCCGCCACGGCCGGAGATGCTGCTCGACGCGATCCTCAAGCTGCACCAGCAGATCCAGGACACCAAGCTCGGACCGCACGCGGTCAAGGAGCGCAAGGAACTCGAGTTCCTCGCCCTCGACGCGCAGCCGACCTCGGAGATGAAGGGTCTGCTTCGGTGAGCGAGGACAAGCCCAACCACTCCGAGCAGCAGGTCAAGACCCCGGGTGCGGCTGCCGAGGTGGCCCAGGTGGTCGAGCAGCCCGCGGTGGAACAGAGCCCGGAGAACCTGCCGAACCTGCCCGAGTCTGAATCGGTGACCGTCGGCGTGCGCCGCGGCATGTTCGGGGTCAAGGGCAGCGGCGACACCTCGGGTTACTCGGGGCTGATCCGCAAGGTGCAGATGCCGGCCTCCACGCCGGCCCCGTACGGGGGCAACTTCGACCAGATTGCGAGCGATCTACGTCGCGCGCTCACCCCCGCGGGCGTCTTCTACGGCGAGGCCATCGAGGCCGTGGTGATCGACCGCGGCGAGATGACCTTCCACGTGGCCCGAGAGCACTTGGTCGCGGTCGCCCAGGCCCTGCGCGACGATGCGGAACTGCGGTTCGAGATGTGTTCCGGGGTCTCCGGTGTGCACTACCCGGACGAGACCGGACGCGAACTGCACGCGGTCTACCACCTGCTCTCGATCACCCACAACCGGCGCATCCGCCTCGAGGTGTCGGTTCCCGACGCCGACCCGCATCTGCCGTCGCTGTACTACGTCTACCCGACGAACGACTGGCACGAGCGGGAGACCTACGACTTCTTCGGCATCATCTTCGACGGTCATCCCGCACTGACGCGGATTCAGATGCCCGACGACTGGCCCGGTCACCCGCAGCGCAAGGACTATCCGCTCGGTGGCATCCCGGTCGAGTACAAGGGCGCGCAGATTCCGCCGCCCGACGAGCGGAGGTCGTACAACTGATGACCGATCAGCACTCCGCAAGTAATTCAATGGGTGACCCCTACGCGGCCTCCAGCGACACCACCGAAGGTCGCGTCTTCAACGTCACCGGTGGTGACTGGGACGACGTCGTCGCCGAACTCGGTGAGGCCGCCGACGAACGCATCGTCGTGAACATGGGTCCGCAGCACCCCTCCACGCATGGCGTGCTGCGTCTGATCCTGGAACTCGACGGCGAGACGGTCACCGAGGCCCGCTGCGGCATCGGCTACCTGCACACCGGCATCGAGAAGAACTGCGAGTACCGCAGCTGGACCCAGGGCGTCACGTTCGTGACGCGCATGGACTACCTCTCGCCGTTCTACTCCGAGACCGGGTACTGCCTCGCGCTGGAGAAGCTGCTCGGCATCACCGAGGACATCCCCGAGCGGGCCACTGTCGCCCGGGTCCTGCTCATGGAGCTCAACCGCATCTCCTCGCACCTGGTGGCCCTGGCCACCGGCGGCATGGAGCTCGGCGCGATCACCCCGATGATGTTCGGCTTCCGTGAGCGCGAGGAGATCCTCGACATCTTCGAGGAGATCAGCGGTCTGCGGATGAACAACGCGTTCATCCGACCCGGTGGCCTGGCCAACGACATCCCGGACACCGCGATCGAGAAGATCCGCGCGCTGATCAAGGTCTGGCCGACCCGCGCCAAGGACTACGTGAAGCTGCTCAACGGGCAGCCGATCTGGCAGGGCCGCACGATGGGCGTCGGCTACCTGGATCTGACGGGGTGCATGGCGCTCGGCGTGACCGGTCCGATCCTGCGCGCCACCGGTCTGCCGCACGACCTGCGCAAGTCCCAGCCGTACTGCGGTTACGAGACCTACGAGTTCGACGTCATCACCGAGGACTCGTGCGATGCCTGGGCCCGCTACCTCATCCGCCTCAACGAGATGAGCGAGTCCATCAAGATCATCGAACAGTGCTGTGACCGGCTGCGTCCGGGCCCCGTGATGGTCGAGGACAAGAAGATCGCCTGGCCGGCTCAGCTGGCCATCGGCGGCGACGGGATCGGCAACTCTCTCGAGCACATCAAGAAGATCATGGGCCAGTCGATGGAGGCCTTGATTCACCACTTCAAGCTGGTGACCGAGGGCTTCCGGGTACCGGCCGGGCAGGTGTACCAGGCGATCGAGTCCCCGCGTGGTGAGCTCGGCGTTCACCTGGTCTCCGACGGAGGCACGCGCCCGTACCGGGTGCACTTCCGGGACCCGTCGTTCGTGAATCTGCAGTCCGTCGCGGCGATGAGCGAAGGCTCGCTCGTCGCCGACGTCGTCGCCGCGGTCGCGTCCATCGACCCGGTCATGGGGGGTGTCGACCGATGAGCATCAGCGAGCGGACGCGGCATGAGATGCGCGAGATCATCGCGCGTTATCCGCAGTCGCGGTCGGCGTTGCTGCCGATGCTGCACCTGTGCCAGGCCGAGGAGGGCTACGTCAGCCCCGAGGGTGTCGCGGTATGTGCTGAGGAGTTGGGGCTGTCCGTCGCCGAGGTCGGCGGGGTCGCGACCTTCTACACGATGTACAAGCGCCGCCCGATCGGTGAGTACCACGTCGGTGTCTGCACCAACACGCTGTGCGCGGTGATGGGTGGGGACCAGATCTTCGCCGAGCTGAAAGAGCACCTCGGTGTCGGCAACGACGAGACCACCCCCGACGGTGCCGTCACCCTCGAGCACATCGAGTGCAACGCGGCCTGCGACTTCGCTCCGGTGATGACGGTCAACTGGGAGTTCTTCGACAACCAGACCCCGACCTCGGCCAAGGCACTCGTCGACGATCTGCGTCGCGGTCGTCCGCCGGCACCGACCCGTGGCGCCGGCCCGGTCTGCACCTGGAAGCAGGCTTCGCGCGTGCTCGCCGGCTTCCCCGACGGGCGTGCGGACGAAGGCCCGTCGGCGGGCCCCGAATCGCTCATCGGCCTCGAGTACGCGAAGCAGCGCGGTGACAAGGCCCCGGCCATGCCTCATGGAGACATCTGATGCTGACTCCGGTGCTCTCGGCACACTGGGACGACCCCGACTCGTGGACCATGACGGGTTACGAGCGGCACGGTGGCTACAACGCCGCCCGTCGCGCGATCAAGGACATGGCGCCCGACGACATCATCGCCCTGGTCAAGGAATCCGGCCTGCGTGGCCGTGGCGGTGCGGGCTTCCCGACCGGCATGAAGTGGAGCTTCATCCCCCAAGGTGACGGCAAGCCGCACTACCTGGTCATCAACGCGGACGAGTCCGAACCGGGCACGTGCAAGGACATCCCGTTGATGATGGCCAACCCGCACGTGCTGGTGGAGGGCGTGATCATCGCCGCCTACGCCATCCGCGCGACGCACGCTTTCATCTATGTCCGCGGCGAGGTCCTGCACGTCATCCGCCGCATGCAGGCAGCGGTCCAGGAGGCCTACGCCCGCGGGTACGCGGGCAAGGGTGTGTTCGGCAGCAACTACGACCTCGAGATCGTCGTGCACGCCGGCGCGGGTGCCTACATCTGCGGCGAGGAGACGGCGCTGCTCGACTCGCTCGAAGGTCGTCGTGGTCAACCTCGCCTCCGCCCGCCGTTCCCCGCGGTTGCCGGGCTCTACGGATGCCCCACTGTCATCAACAACGTCGAGTCGATCGCGTCGGTGCCCTCGATCGTTTCCGGTGGCGTCGAGTGGTTCCAGTCCATGGGCACCGAGAAGTCCAAGGGCTACACGCTCTACTCGCTGTCCGGGCACGTCACGAACCCCGGTCAGTACGAGGCCCCGCTCGGGATCTCGTTGCGCCAACTGCTCGATCTGTCCGGTGGCATGCGAGCCGGTCACAAGCTGAAGTTCTGGACCCCGGGTGGTTCATCCACCCCGATGCTGACGGATGCTCACCTCGACGTCCCCCTGGACTACGAGGGCGTCGGCGCGGTCGGGTCGATGCTCGGGACCAAGGCGCTGCAGTGCTTCGACGAGACGACCTGCGTCGTCCGCTCGGTGCTGCGCTGGACCGAGTTCTACGCGCACGAGTCCTGCGGCAAGTGCACCCCGTGCCGCGAAGGCACCTATTGGCTCGTGCAGTTGCTCCGTCGGCTGGAGAAGGGCCAGGGCGAACCGCACGAGATCGACACCCTGCTCGACCTGTCCGACAACATCCTGGGCCGCTCGTTCTGTGCCCTCGGTGACGGCGCCACCAGCCCGATCACCTCCTCGGTCGAGTACTTCCGCGACGAGTACCTCGCCCACCTGGAACACGGTGGTTGTCCGTTCGACCCGGCCGCCTCGACCCTGTTCGCTGGAGTGCCCGCATGACCGTCACCTCGAACCCGGGTGGGGAACTCGCACTCCCCACCGATGGGGTCAACCTGACCATCGACGGCATCGGGATCACGGTGCCCAAGGGCACGCTGATCATCCGGGCCGCCGAGCAGTTGGGCATCCAGATCCCGCGCTTCTGCGATCACCCGCTGCTCGAGCCGGTCGGTGCGTGTCGGCAGTGCCTCGTCGACGTCGCCGGTCAGCGCAAGCCGCTTGCCTCGTGCACCTCCACCGTCATGGAGGGCATGGAGGTCCTGACCCAGCTGACCTCCCCGGTGGCGGACAAGGCGCAGCAGGGCGTCATGGAACTGCTGCTGATCAACCACCCGCTGGACTGTCCGGTCTGCGACAAGGGCGGCGAGTGCCCGCTGCAGAACCAGGCCATGTCCAACGGCCGGGCGGAGTCCCGCTTCGAGGAGAAGAAGCGCACCTTCGACAAGCCCGTCGCGATTTCCGCGCAGGTGCTGCTGGACCGCGAACGCTGCGTGCTCTGCGCGCGCTGCACCCGCTTCTCCAAGCAGATCGCCGGCGACCCGTTCATCGACATGTTCGAGCGCGGCGCGCTGCAGCAGGTTTCCATCTACGAGGACACCCCGTTCGAGAGTTACTTCTCCGGCAACACCATCCAGATCTGCCCGGTGGGCGCGCTCACCTCGGCCGCATACCGCTTCCGGTCGCGCCCGTTCGACCTGGTCTCCTCGCCGAGCGTCTGCGAGCACTGCTCCAGCGGTTGTGCGCTGCGCACCGACCACCGCCGCGGCAAGGTCATGCGCCGGCTCTCCGGTGAGGACCACGAGGTCAACGAGGAGTGGAACTGCGACAAGGGCCGCTTCGCCTTCGCGTACGGGCAGCGACCCGACCGCATCACCACCCCGCTCATCCGCGACGCCGACGGCACGTTGGTGCCCGCCTCGTGGCGTGAGGCACTGTCCGTCGTCGCTGAGCGGCTCGAGGCCGAGCGCGGTCGCATCGGCCTGCTCGTCGGCGGTCGGCTGACCGTCGAGGACAACTACGCGTGGGCGAAGTTCGCCCGCGTCGTCTGCGACACCAACGACATCGACTTCCGCGCCCGCCCGCACTCCGCGGAGGAGGCGCAGTTCCTCGCGGCGCACGTCGTCGGCCGCGGCGTCGACGCCGGCACTCCCGGTTCGGTGACGCACAAGAGCTTGGAGTCCGCCTCGGCGGTCCTGCTCGTCGGCCTCGAGGCCGAGGAGGAGGCAGCGGGCGTCTTCCTGCGGCTGCGCAAGGCCAACCTGAAGCGGGCCCTGCCGGTCTGGTCCCTCGCCCCGTTCGCCACCAACGGTCTGACCAAGGCCGGCGGCACCCTGCTGCCGACGGTCCCCGGTGGCGAGCCCGCGGTGCTGGACCGGATCGCGAAGGGCGAGTGGGGCGTCGCCGAGAAGTTGGGCGGCAAGGGCGGCACGATCCTGGTCGGGGAGCGCCTGGCCTCGATCCCCGGCGCGCTCTCGGCGGTCTCCCGGTTGGCCACGGCCACCGGTGCGGCCGTCGCGTGGATCCCGCGGCGGGCCGGCGAGCGCGGTGCGCTCGAGGTCGGCGCAGCTCCGCACCTGCTGCCCGGCGGCCGCCCGGTCGCCGATGCCGGCGCGCGTCGCCAGGTCGGCGAGATCTGGGGCGTCGCGGACATGCCCGATCGTCCGGGCCTGGACACCGCGGGGATCATCGCCGCGGCCAAGGCCGGCGAGCTCAAGGCCCTGATCGTCGGCGGCGTCGACACCGACGACCTGCCGGACCCCGCGGCCGCGCTGGTCGCTTTCAAGGTCGTCGACTTCCTCGTCAGCCTGGAGATGCGGCCCTCCGAGGTCACCGACCGGGCCGACGTCGTCTTCCCGATCCCGCCGGTGGTGGAGAAGGAGGGCACGTTCCTGAACTGGGAGGGTCGCCTGCGTGAGTTCGACCAGGCCCTCCGCGGTGCCGCCACCATGAGCGACCTGCGGGTGCTCGAGGCGATCGCGGACGAGATGGACCGCTCGATGAAGCTGCGTGACGCCGCGTCAGCTCGCACGGAGCTGGGTCGCCTCGGAAGCTGGGGCGGGCCTCGTGCCGCGGCCCCGACCGCGACCGGTGCCGCTCCGGCGATGCCCGACATGGGCCACGCCGTGCTCGCCAGTTGGCGGATGCTCCTCGATCTCGGTCGCATGCAGGACGGCGAGCCGCACCTGGCCCGCACCGCTCGCAAGCCGGTCGCCCGCATCTCGAAGACCACGGCCGTCGAGGTCGGCGTGACCGAGCAGGACCTGTTGGTCGTCTCCGGGGACCGCGGCACCGTGCGCCTGCCCGTCGCGATCACCGACATGCCCGACCGAGTGGTCTGGCTGCCGTCCAAGTCGCCCGGCAGCGCCGTGCTGCGCGACCTGGGCACTCCCGGCAGCGTGGTCCGCATCGCCGCCGGAGGTGCTGCATGATGGCGAGCTTCTTCCAGCTGCCGACGGCAGGCGGCGCACCCGACGGACGTCTCGAGCAGTTCGGCCACGACGTGTGGTGGATCATGCTCATCAAGGTCGTCGTCGTCTTCGTGTTCCTGATGCTGATCACGCTCGCGACGATCCTGTTCGAGCGGCGCGCGGTGTCCTGGATGCAGCAGCGCGTCGGGCCGAACCGCGTCGGGCCGCAGGGAATGCTGCAGTCCCTCGCCGACGGCGTGAAGCTGATGTTGAAGGAAGACATCATCCCGAAGGCCGCGGACAAGTTCATCTTCGTCCTGGCCCCGGTCATCTCGGCGACCGGTGCGTTCCTTGCCTTCTCGGTGATCCCCGTCGGGCCCGAGGTCTCGATCTTCGGCCAGCACACGGTCCTGCAGGTCACGGACACACCCGTCGCGGTGCTGTTCATCCTGGCCGCGGCATCCTCGGCGATCTACGGCATCACCTTGGCCGGCTGGTCGTCGGGGTCGACCTATCCGCTGCTCGGTGGCCTGCGCTCGACCGCGCAGATGATCTCCTACGAACTCGCGATGAGCCTGAGCTTCGTCGCCGTGTTCCTCTACGCCGGTTCGATGTCCACCTCGGAGATCGTCGCCGCGCAGGACGATCTCTGGTTCGGCATCGCGCTGCTGCCGTCTTTCGTCGTCTACATCTTCGCGATGGTGGGCGAGACCAACCGGCCGCCGTTCGACCTTCCCGAGGCCGAGGGTGAGCTGGTCGGTGGCTTCCACACCGAGTACTCCTCGATCAAGTTCGCGCTGTTCTTCCTCGGCGAGTACATCGCCGTGGTCACGGTGTCCGCCCTGGCCGTCACGATGTTCCTCGGCGGCTGGATGGCCCCGTGGCCGATCGGCGGACCGATCTGGGCCGGCGCGAACGAGAACTGGTGGCCGGTCCTCTGGTTCCTCGCCAAGCTCGTCGGGCTGATCTTCTTCTTCATCTGGCTCCGCGGCACGCTGCCGCGGTTGCGGTACGACCAGTTCATGCACTTCGGCTGGAAGGTGCTGATCCCGTCGTCGATCGCCTGGATCCTGCTCATCGCCACCATCCAGGCCGTGCGCAACGAGGGCTACGAGGTCCGCAACATCGTGTTCGTCGCCTCCGGCGCGATCGTCACCGTCCTGATCCTGACGTGGCTCTGGGACCTGCGTCGCGCCCAGCCTGAGGGGGAACCCGAAGAACTCCCCGAGTTCGACGCCTTCGCGGGTGGCTTCCCCGTGCCGCCGCTGCCGGGTCAGATCCCGGCTCGGGTGGGCGCCACCGCGATCACGCACTACGCAGATGACGAGGAGGCGCCCGGTGTCTAAGTTCACCGACGCCCTGGCCGGGTTCCAGGTCACCTTCGCGGCGATGTTCCGCCCGAAGAACACCGAGTTCTACCCGGAAGAAGTGAAGGGCAAAGAGGGCGGGCCGCGCATGTCCCCGCGCTTCCACGGCCGTCACCAGCTCAACCGCCACCCCGACGGACTCGAGAAGTGCATCGGCTGCGAACTGTGCGCGTGGGCCTGCCCGGCCGACGCCATCTACGTCGAAGGCGCGGACAACAATGACGCCGCCGGCGAGCGCTTCTCCCCGGGCGAGCGGTACGGGCGCGTCTACCAGATCAACTATCTGCGCTGCGTCTTCTGCGGTCTGTGCATCGAGGCCTGCCCCACCCGGGCCCTGACGATGACTCACGAATTCGAACTGGCCGATTCCAGCCGGGAGAGCCTGATCTTCACCAAGGACCAACTGCTCGGCCCGCTTACCGAGGGCATGGTCGACGCCCCGCACCCGATGTACCCGGGGATGAACGACACGGACTACTACCAGGGCAAGGTCACCGAGGCGTACCCCGAGTTGCTCCGCCGGGCGGAGGAGGCTTCGTGACAGAGCAGACGTCCACAGGGGAGGCGGTCCTCTTCTGGATCCTCGCCCCGATCTGTGTCCTGGCGGCCCTCGGGCTCGTCGGGGTACGCAAGGCGGTGCACGCCGCGCTGCTGCTGGCCGTGGTGATGATCTGCCTGGCGATGTTCTTCGCCGTGCAGTCGGCGCCGTTCCTGGCCGTCGTGCAGGTCGTCGTCTACACCGGCGCGATCATGATGCTGTTCCTCTTCGTGCTGATGCTCGTCGGCGTCGACTCCTCCGACTCGTTGGTGGAGACGCTCAAGGGCCAGCGGGTCGCGGCGGTGCTCGCCGGCCTGGCGTTCGGGATCCTTCTCATTGCGGGCATCGGCAACGCATCCGTCGAGGGCTTCGAGGGCCTGACGGACGCCAACGCGAACGGCAACGTCGAGGGCATCGCGACGCTGCTCTTCACCCGCTACGTGTTCGCCTTCGAGGTGACCGGTGCGCTGCTGATCACCGCGGCCATCGGCGCGATGGTGCTCACCCACCGCGAGCGCATCGGCCCCAAGCAGACCCAGCGGGACCTGTCCGAGGAGCGGTTCAAGAAGGGCGGCATCGTCACGCCGCTGCCCCCGCCCGGTGTCTACGCCCGGTCCAACTCCGTGGACACCCCGGCGATGCTGCCCGACGGATCGGCTTCCGAGCTGTCCCTGTCGCGTGTGCTGCGTGCCCGCGGTGACGTGCGGACGATCGAGGAGTCGCGCCACGGACGCCGGACCGAGGAGCCGCTGCCGGACGTCGACGACGCGGCCGCGGTGCGCGAAGGCTCGCAGCTCGGGAAGGGTCCCACGCCGTAATGAATCCGGTGAATTACATCTATTTGTCGGCGCTGCTGTTCACCATCGGCGCGGCCGGGGTGCTGTTGCGTCGCAACGCGATCGTCGTGTTCATGTGCATCGAGTTGATGCTCAACGCGACCAACCTCGCGTTCGTCACCTTCGCCCGGCAGTACGGCAACCTCGACGGCCAGATCATCGCGTTCTTCGTGATGGTCGTGGCCGCGGCGGAGGTCGTCGTCGGCCTGGCGATCATCGTGACGATCTTCCGTACTCGACGCTCGGCCTCGGTCGACGACGCCAACTTGCTGAAGTACTGAGGACGCGGCGATGAACTTGATGGCATGGGCGGTCACTGCCGAGGGTGGCGGTGAGCACGCGCCACAGCAGATCGTCGACGCGTCGGGCGTCTTCTCCGCGACCTGGTTGATGATCGGGATCCCGCTGTTCAGCGCCGCGATCCTGCTCATCGGCGGCAAGCGCACCGACAAGTGGGGCCACCTGCTGGGCTGCGCCGCGATCATCAGCTCGTTCGTGATCGGCGCCCTGATCTTCCTCGAGATGCTCGACCGCGAGGGCAGCGAACGCGCGGTCAACCAGCACCTCTACGACTGGATCTCCGCAGGATCACTCGATCTCTCGGTGGGCTTCCAGGTCGACCAACTCTCCATCTGCTTCGTCCTGCTGATCACCTTCGTCGGCTCCCTGATCCACATCTACTCCGTCGGCTACATGGCGCACGACGCCCGACGACGCCGGTTCTTCGGATACCTGAACCTGTTCGTGGCCTCGATGCTGCTGCTGGTCCTGGCTGACTCCTACCTGCTCCTGTTCGTCGGGTGGGAAGGCGTGGGTCTGGCCTCCTACCTGCTGATCGGCTTCTGGCAGCACGTCCCCGAGTACGCGACGGCGGCCAAGAAGGCGTTCGTCATGAACCGCGTCGGGGACATCGGCCTGCTGGTCGCGCTGTTCCTGATGTTCGACCAGTACGGCGCCTTCGGCTTCGAGCAGGTCTTCGCCGGGGTCGGCGGTTCCAGCGACGGCATGGTCACCGCGATGGGCATCATGCTGCTGGTCGGCGCGGTCGGTAAGTCCGCGCAGTTCCCGTTGCAGGCCTGGCTGCTCGACGCCATGGCCGGTCCCACCCCGGTGTCCGCCCTCATCCACGCCGCGACGATGGTCACCGCCGGCGTCTACCTGGTGGTCCGCTCGGCGCCGATCTACAACCTGTCCGACACGGCCCAACTGCTCGTCGCCCTCGTCGGTGCGATCACCCTGGTGCTCGGTGCCCTCATCGGTACCGCGAAGGACGACATCAAGAAGGCCCTGGCGGCCTCCACGATGAGTCAGATCGGCTACATGATGCTGGCCGCCGGCCTCGGCCCGGCCGGCTACGCGTTCGCGATCTTCCACCTGCTGACGCACGGCTTCTTCAAGGCGGGGCTGTTCCTCGCGGCCGGCTCGGTCATGCACGGGATGCACGACCAGACGGACATGCGGAAGTTCGGCGCGTTGAAGAAGTACCTGCCGATCACCTACGCCTGCTTCGGTGTCGGGTACCTGGCCATCATCGGCATCCCACCGTTCGCCGGGTTCTGGTCCAAGGACAAGATCATCGAGGCGGCGTTCAACGACAACGTCGGCCTCGGGATCTGTGCCCTGCTCGGCGCCGGGATCACCGCGTTCTACATGAGCCGCGTCATGTTCCTGACCTTCTTCGGTGAGAAGCGCTGGGACCCCGAACAGCATCCGCACGAGTCACCGTTGACGATGACCGCCCCCGTGGGCGTCCTCGCTCTGGGCGCCGTCGTCGGCGGTGTGCTGCTGCTGAATGACGGCATCGTGAACTGGCTCGCGCCGGTCGTCGGCGAGGAGGGCCACGTCGAGCACTTCATGCCGGTGTGGGTCAGCCTCGTGCTGACGCTCTCGGTGGTGATCGCGGGTCTCGCGATTGCGTTCGTGATGTACCTGCAGCGGCCGGTGGCGCGCACCCAGCCCCCCGGCGGCGTGCTGGTCACCGCGGTGCGCAACGACATGTACCAGGACGCGATCAACGAGACCGTGCTGATGCGCCCCGGTCAGTGGGGGACCCGCTACCTCGTGTGGGCGGAGAACCGCGGCCTCGACGGCGTGGTCAACGGCTTCGCCGCCTTCCTCGGTGCCTCAGGCTCACGGGTGCGACGCGTGCAGGCCGGCTTTGTCCGCTCCTACGCATTGACCATGTTCGGCGGAGCTGCCGCTCTCGTCGTGGCAATCCTGTTGGTGAGGCTCTGATGTTTCCTTGGCTCACCGTCACGATCTGCATCCCGCTCGGCGGCGCGGTGCTCACCGGCTACCTCGGTCGCCGCAATCCCATGCTGGCCAAGCAACTGGGCCTGCTGACCACGCTGGTGACCCTCGGGTTCGCGATCGGTGCCGCGATCGAGTTCGACTCCCAGGGCGCGGCCTACCAGATGGTCGACAAGCACTCCTGGATCCGTGAGTTCGGCGTCAGCTACGCCGTGGGTGTCGACGGCGTCGGCATGACCATGGTGCTGCTGACCGCGATCATGATGCCGCTGCTGATCCTCGGCGGCTGGACCGAACTCGAGGTCGGCGAACACGCCCAGCCCGAGGAGAGCAAGGGTTCGGCGGCGATCTACGTCTCGCTGATGCTCGTGCTCGAGGCCATGGCGATCGCGCAGTTCGCCGCGCTGGACGTCTTCATGTTCTACGTCCTGTTCGAGGCGATGCTGATCCCGGTCTACTTCCTGATCGGCCGCTTCGGTGGGCCACGCAGGCAGTACGCCGCGATCAAGTTCCTGCTCTACAACCTCGTCGGCGGTCTACTCATGCTCGCCGCTGTCATCTGGTTGTTCGCCGCGGGTCCGGGTGGGGACGAGGGCTACCTGCTCCCCAACCTGATCGGCCACGACTTCGACCAGAACACCGCCCGGTGGATGTTCCTCGGCTTCATGATCGCCTTCGCGATCAAGGCGCCGCTGTGGCCGTTCCACACCTGGCTGCCCGAGGCCGCCGCCGAGTCCCCGCCGAGCACCGCGGTGCTGCTGTCGGCGGTGCTGGACAAGGTCGGCGTGTTCGCGATGCTGCACCTGGCGATCCCGTTGTTCCCCGAAGCCGCGCGGTGGTTCGCGCCGACGATGATCGTGCTCGCGGTGATCAGCACGGTCTACTGCGCGCTGCTGGCGATCGGTCAGACGGACATGAAGCGCGTCATCGCCTACATGTCGATCTCGCACTTCGGGCTGATCGTGCTCGGCATCTTCGCGATGACGACGCAGGGTCAGGCCGGTTCCACGCTGTTCATGGTCAACCACGCCTTCGCCACCGCGGGCATCTTCCTGGTCGCCGGGTTCATGATGTCCCGTCGCGGATCGCGTCTGGTCTCCGCCTACGGCGGGGTGCAGAAGGTCGCGCCGCTGCTCGCGGGCTCGTTCCTCATCTTCGGTCTGGCGAACCTGTCGTTGCCCGGCATGTCGACGTTCGTCAGCGAGTTCATGATCCTGCTGGGGACGTTCACCCGTTACCCGGTGGCCGGATTGATCGCGGTGAGCAGCACCCTGCTCGCCGCCCTCATCGTGCTGATCCTGTACCAGCGCACGATGACCGGCGAGCTCACCGAGGGCAACGAGGAGACGCCGGACCTCCGTCCGCGGGAGATCCTCGTGGTCGCGCCGATCATGGCCGCGGTCCTTGCGCTCGGCTTCTTCCCGAAGCCGCTGTTGGACTACATCAATCCCAGTATCGATCGGACGATGAGTCAGGTGCAGGAGTCCGACCCCACGCCCGAACATCCGCCGGACACCTCGGCTGAAGGCCGGCAGAGCGCCACGGCGGAGGTTGGCCACTGATGAGCATCACCACTGTGACCACTGCCGCGACCTTGACGAAGATCGATTCGCCGAGCATCGAGTACTACCTGATCTCCCCGATGCTGATCGTTTTCGGCGTCGCGGTGGTGGGCGTGCTGATCGAGGCATTCATGCCGCGTGCCTACCGGCTGTTCGCCCAGGCCAGCCTTTCCCTCGTCGGGCTGATCGCCGCGTTCGTCCTCGTGTGCACGATGTACGACGAGCGTCGGATCGCGGTGATGGGTGCCATCGCCATCGACGGTGCCACGCTGTTCATGCAGGGCACGATCCTGATCCTCGCGGTGCTCGGCGTGCTGCTTTTGGCCGAACGCAAGCTGGAGCCGGGTGGAGCCTTCGCCGCTCAGTCCGCGACGGTGCCCGGCTCGAGCGGCGAGCGCGCCGCGACCGCGACCGGGTGGACGCAGACCGAGGTCTTCCCGCTGTTCATGTTCTCCGTCGGCGGCATGCTCATCTTCCCCGCGGCCAACGATCTGCTGCTGATGTTCGTCGCGCTCGAGGTGCTCTCGCTGCCGCTGTACCTGATGTGCGCCATGGCTCGACGTCGTCGCCTGCTCTCGCAGGAAGCGGCGATGAAGTACTTCCTGCTCGGGGCGTTCTCCTCGGCGTTCTTCCTCTACGGCATCGCGCTGCTCTACGGCTACGCCGGCAGCGTGAAGCTCTCCGACATCGCCGTCGCGGTCTCCGGCAGCTCCGAGAGTGACTCGCTGCTCCTGATCGGTATGGCGCTGCTCGGCGTCGGCCTGCTGTTCAAGGTCGGCGCGGTGCCCTTCCACGCCTGGACCCCGGACGTGTACCAGGGCGCTCCGACCCCGGTCACCGCGTTCATGTCCGCCGCCACCAAGGTGGCCGCCTTCGGTGCGCTGCTACGGGTCTTCTACGTCGCCCTCGGTGGCGCGAAGTGGGACTGGCACCCGATGATGTGGGCCGTCGCGATCGTCACGATGGTCTTCGGCGCCCTGGTCGCGATCGTGCAGACCGACGTCAAGCGCATGCTGGCCTACTCGGCCATCGCGCAGGCCGGCTTCATCCTGGTGGGCTTCGTCGCCACCAACGAGAAGGGCCTGTCGGCGTCGATGTTCTACCTGCTGGCCTATGGCGTCGCCAGCCTCACCGCGTTCGCGATCGTCTCCCTCGTGCGCGACGGCGCCGGCGAGGCGACGCACCTGGCGCAGTGGGCCGGGTTGGGGCGCAAGTCCCCGGTGATCGCCGCGGCGTTCTCGCTGATGCTGCTCGCCTTCGCCGGGATCCCGCTGACCAGCGGCTTCACCAGCAAGTTCGCAGTGTTCTCGGCTGCCGTCTCCGCAGGTGCGACCCCGCTGGTGGTGGTGGGTGTCCTGTCCAGTGCGCTGGCCGCATTCTTCTACTTCCGGATGATCGTGCTCATGTTCTTCTCCGCCCCGGCCGTGGACGGTCCCCGGGTCGTCGTACCCAGTGCGCTGACCACCGTTGCGGTCGGTTTGGGCGTGGCGGTTACCTTGGTCCTGGGAGTGGCACCGCAACCGGTGCTCGACCTGGCCAATGACGCGGCGTTCTTCGTCCGCTAGAGCTTTGAGCGGGGGCAGGACAACATGAGCGCGTCTCTGGGATTCGATGCACCCGAAGGGCTGCTCAGTTCGGCGTTCGTCGAGGAGCTGCGGGTCGCCCTCGACGGCGTCGAGGCGATGCTGCGGGACACCGTCAAGAGTGAGTACCCGTTCGTCACGGAGACGTCCTCGCACCTGATGGAGGCCGGCGGCAAGCGCTTCCGGCCCCTGCTCGTGCTGCTGTCCGCTCAGTTCGGCAACCCGTCGGCCGCCGGTATCCCGGCCTCGGCCGTGGTCTGCGAGCTCACGCACCTGGGCACGCTGTACCACGACGACGTGATGGACGAGGCCGAGATGCGCCGCGGCGCGGAGAGCGCCAACTCCCGCTGGGACAACACGATCGCGATCCTGACGGGCGACTTCCTCTTCGCGCGCGCTTCCGATCTGCTCGCCGACCTGGGGCCGGAGTGCGTGCGTATCCAGGCCCGTACCTTCGAGCGTCTGTGCACCGGTCAGATCCGGGAGACCGTCGGGCCGGGTGAGCACGACGACCCGATGGAGCACTACATGTCGGTCGTCAGCGACAAGACCGGCTCGCTGATCGCCACCTGCGCCCGCTTCGGGTCCATGCTCGCCGGCGCCGACGAGCAGGTCGTCGAGCAGCTCAGCCGTTTCGGTGAGCGCATCGGCATCGCCTTCCAACTCTCCGACGACCTCCTCGACGTCGCCTCGACCTCGGACGAGTCCGGCAAGATCCCCGGCACCGACCTGCGCGAGGGCGTCCCCACCCTGCCGGTGCTGCACGCCCTGGCCTCGACCGACCCGGCCGACGCCCGCCTGCAGGAACTGCTGCGCTCCGACCTCACCGACGACACCCGTCACGCCGAGGCCCTCGAACTCCTCCGCGCCCACCCGGCCATGGCGCAATCCCGCGCAGACGTCCAGACCTGGGCCGACGAAGCGCGCGAGATCCTCACCGGCCTCCCGGACATCCCCGCCCGCGCCCTGCTGGAGTTCTTGTGCGACGCGGTGGTCGACCGCAGCGTCTGACCCTCCGTCTTCTGCCGGCGTGTGGGGCTATCGCTCGCCGCTGATACCCCGAATCGCCGGCAGAAGTTGAACGCACGCCGCGCGCCCGGGGGTTCGTCTTCTGCCGGCGTGTGGGGCTATCGCTCGCCGCTGATACCCCGAATCGCCGGCAGAAGTTGGAGCCTCAGGGCAGGGCGGCGACCATGCGGTCCACGATCTGCGTGGCGATCGGCCGCGAGGTGCCGAAGTTCAGGCGCACGAAGCCTGCGCCGGTCCGCCCGAAGGCGGCGCCGTCGTTGAAGGCCACGCGGCCGCGTTCGAGGAAGGCGTCCCGGGGGTTCTCGCCGAGGCCCAGGTCGCGGGCGTCGATCCAGCCCAGGTAGGTGCCCTCCGACGGGAACCAGTGCGCACCGGGCAACTTCGCGGCCAGTTCATCGGCGACGTGGTCGCGGACCAGGCGCAGGTGGGTCAGGAGGGCGTCGAGCCAGGCGTCGCCGTGCTCGAAGGCGGCAGCGGAGGCCTCGACGCCGAGGATGCCCGCGGCGCCCCGGTACCGGTAGGGCAGCGAACGGAGCCAGGCGTCCTCGTCGGAGTTTCCGGGGACCGCCACCGCGGCGTGCAGGCCCGCCAGGTTGAATGCCTTGCTCGCCGAGCAAAGCGTCAGCGTCCGGTCCGCGACGTCCGGGTGCAGGGAGGCGAACGGAATGTGCGTGCCGTCGAGCACCAGTGGCGCGTGGACCTCGTCGGCGACCACGCGTACATCGTGACGTAGCGTCAGTTGCGCGATGGCATCGAGTTCTTCGCGGTCGTAGACCCGCCCGACCGGGTTGTGCGGGTTGCACAGCAGGAACAGCTTGGCGCCGGCGGCGAAGGCGTTCTCGAGATTGTCGAGGTCCAGTTCCCAACGGGCGTCCCCGCGCACCATCGGCACCTCGACGAGGGTGCGGCGACGCCTCGTGATGGCCTCGAGGAACGGGTAGTACACCGGCGAGGTGACGACCACCGAATCACCGGGTTCGGTGGACCCCTCGATCCACAGTTCGATCCCGCGCATCACGTCGCGCAGCAGGACGACCCGGTCCGGATCCACGTCCCAGTCCCAGCGGCGCTTGGCGAAGCCGGCAAACGCTGTCGACAGTTCCGGCGCCACCAGGTCGATCGCGTACCCGAAGTCCCCGCCACGGGTCACTGCCTCGGTGATCGCGGCGGCCACCGGCGGGGAGACGTCGAAGTCCATCTCGGCCACCCACGCGGGCAGGACATCAGGGCCGAAGCCCCGCCACTTCATGCTGCGGCGTCGACGAAGCGCGCCCAGATCGACCGCGTCGAAGCCGTAGTCCTCGCTCAAGGACTTATGCGGTGCGCTGCGGCAGCAGCCCGATGATCTTGTCGACCTGGGACTGGGAAGCCGGAGGGACCTCCTTGGAGGGGTTCCGGTTGTTCGACGGGGCCTGCTCCTGGTCGTCGGGGCCCTCGTCGGCCGGCAGGTCCTGAGCCGTCTGGGTGTCCCCGGACGTGCTCGGGCGGTGCGAGGCGTAGCTTGCCGCCGGGAACGGGGTCCGCTTGCAGGACACGTCGGCGACGTTGCCGGGCTTGCGGGCGGGCAGTTCGCCGCGCAGCACGTAGGCCGCGACTTTCTCCCTGATGCAGGCGTTGCCGCCGAGGGAGTTGGCGTGGCTGGTGGCACCCTGCTCGGCGACGAGGCGGGCCTTCGGGAACAGGCCGCGGACCGCGAGCGCCGAGGCGAACGGGGTCGCCGCGTCCAGGGTGGAGTTGATCAGCAGGATCGGCGGGGCCTGGGCGCCGTTGACCTTTGTCGGGGTTCCCGACTTGCCCTTCCAGTACAGGCAGGCGGTGTTGTACCAAACGTTCGCCCAGGTCAGGAACGGCGCCTTGGAGGCGGTCTTGAAGCCGTCGGGCCGCCACTTGTTCTCGTACGACTTCGGCCACTGGGTGTCGGTGCACTGCACCGCGTTGTAGATGGCGAACCCGTTGTCGCCCTCCTGCGATCCCTTGTAGGCGATCTGTGCGGCGCTGATGTCCTTGCGATGCACGAAGGTCGCGAACTGGTCCGCGGTGTCCGGCCAGAGGAACTCGGCGTACATGGCGCGGGTGAAGTTGTCCGTCCACTCACTGGCACCGACGTCGCCGCGCGGCTTCTTGCGCAGGGTCTGCAGGGCCTTCTCGTACTGGGCCCGCACCTTCGCCGCCGTGGTCCCCAGCGCGTAGGTCCTGTCGTGCTCGGCGACCCAGCCGAAGAACGAGTTGACGACCTTCTCGAACGCCCGGTCCTGCGCGAGCTGCGCGTTGTACCAGATCTCGCCGGGGTTCACGTTGCCGTCGAGAACCATGCGACGGACCTTGGTCGGGTACTTGGTCGCGTACACCTGGCCGAGGTAGGTGCCGTAGGAGAAGCCGTAGTAGTTGATCTGCTTCTCGCCGAGTGCCTGGCGCAGTAGGTCCATGTCCTGGACGACGTCGATGGACTTGAGGTGATCCAGCACGGTGCCGTACTTCTTGCCGCAGGCCTCGGCGTACTTCTTCGACCGCGCCAGCCAGGCCTTCTCCTCGGGGGACAGCGCGGTGCTTTTGGAGGCGGGGTCGTAGTTGGGCCGCGGGCCGTCGGCGTAGCTGTTGTCGCAGACCAGCTTCGGCTCGCTGTCGCCGACGCCGCGGGGGTCGAAGCCGATCCAGTCGTAGGCCTTGCCGGCGTCGGCGGGCAGGACGTCGCGCAGGCCGGCCATGCCGAGCCCGGATCCGCCCGGACCGCCTGGGTTGGCCAGCATCACACCCTGGCGCTTGGACGCCGGCACGCTCGCCTTGACCCGGGACACCGCCATCTTGATCTTCTTGCCGTTGGGCTTCGAGTGGTCCAGCGGCACGGACAGGAACCCGCACTGGGCGTCCAACCCGGCCAGGCCCGGCGATTCGCAGTCACCCCAGGAGACCTTGGGGACGGCGGCCGATTGCGCCAGTGCTGCCCCGCCTGGACCGAGCGCGGCAACGCCCAGTCCCGCGAGGCTCAAGGCGCACGCGGTCGTCATCGCGGCCAGTCGTCTCAATTGATCCTCCAGTGCTCGCCAGGGCGCAGTGCGGTGGACAGCGGCAGCGTCACCGGGATGCCCGAATCAACCGGAGAGGGTTGGGGCAGGGGGACCCGGGCGCAGTCCGCGTCGGCTCGGTTGGCGGAGAGCCGACGCGGCAGGGTGCCGTCGGCGAGGTAGGCGGCGACGTGGTCGTCGATGCATTCGTTGCCCTGCAGGGACCCGGCGTGCGTGGTGGCCCCGAGTTCGGCGACGAGCACCGCGGTGGGGAACTCCTTGCGCACGGCCAAGGCGCCGGAGAAGGGCGTCGCGCCGTCGCGGGTGGCGTTGATCAGCAGGATGCGGGTGCCGGCAGCGGCCAACTTCTGCCCGTCGACCTTCAGCGGCTTGCCCGGCTTGACCGGCCACCAGGTGCAGGGCGCGGAGAACCAGAACCCGCCCCAGGCCGGCAGCGGGGCCACCTCGGCGATCTTGTAGGCGTCGGCGCGGACCTTGGCGTAGTCCGTCGGGAACGGGCCGTCGGTGCAGAACGTGGCGTTGAAGGCGGCGAAGGTGTTGTCGTCGCCAGGGGTGTTCGCCTGGCGGTACAGCTGGGTCATGGCGGAGGTGTTACCCCGCCGCCAGTCCGCGAAAGCCTCGGCCGTGCGTGCCCACAGGCGTTCGCTGTACCCGGCGCGCAGGAACACGTCGTCCAGTTCCGCGGACCCGAACTCGCCGACGGGGGCAGTGGTGAGCTCGCGCTGCAGCTCCCGGTACGCCGCGATGACCGTGTCGGCGTCCGTGCCCAGGTCATACGTCGAGTCGTACTTCGCGATCCAGGAGAAGAACTCGGAGATGACGTACTGGAAGCTGCTCATCTGTGCGAGGCCGCCGTCGCCGTATCCCGGGTAGTTCGGGGCGACGTTGCCGTCGAGGACCATGCGCCGGACCCGGTTCGGGAACAGGGTCGCGTAGGTCTGGCCGATGAAGGTGCCGTAGGAGAAGCCGTAGTAGTTGATCTGCTTCTCGCCGAGCGCCGTGCGGATGGCTTCCATGTCGCGCAGCGTGTCGATGGTGCGCACGTGGGACAGCAGGGCGCCGTTCTTCGCGGCGCAGGCCTTCGTGTACGCCTTGGTGCGGGCGATCCACGCCGACTCGTTGGGGGAGCGGGAGGATTTCTCGGCCGGCTTGTAGGCGGGGCGCGGGCCGCGCAGGTAGTTCGGTTCGCAGGACAGCGCGGGGCGGCTGGCGCCGACGCCGCGGGGGTCGAACCCGATCCAGTCGTAGCTCAGGCCGATGCCGCGGGGGACCTGACCCGGCAGGTACCCGGGGATGCCCAGGCCCGAGCCGCCCGGTCCGCCGGGGTTGCTGAACAT
The DNA here is from genome assembly GCA_963703165.1 of uncultured Actinomycetota bacterium. Lineage (GTDB taxonomy): Bacteria > Actinomycetota > Actinomycetes > Sporichthyales > Sporichthyaceae > JBQTKD01. The sequence continues at coordinate 1,879,022 of OY969798.1, read as the reverse complement.
GACGCCCTGACGGCCCTTGGTGGCCTTGACCCGGGACAGGGCCAGGGTGACGGTCGCGTCGCCCGGTTTGTCCCAGTTCATGGGGACCTTCAGGCTCGAGCACTCGGCGCCGCCGGTGAGGAGGCCGACGTCCTCGCAGGCGCCCCAGATGAGCTTCCCGGCGGGCCGCGGGACCGCGGAGGCCGCCTCGGCGGTGCCGTTGACGATCGGGCTCAGACCGGTGATCGCGGCGGCGAGGGCGGCCACGCCGGCCAGCGCCGTGGCGCCGGGACGTGCACTGCCGCGCGCTCTGCCCATCCAGCCGACCCCCTGCCTGCGGTAGGTCGTCAGGGTATATCCGGAATCGCCTCAGCAGGCGTTCGATGACTTGTTTGTGAAGTACCTGAGACACGGTGTTTCCGCAGGTCGTAGCCATAAGGGGGCCCGGACACACACGAACGCCCCGGACACGAGGTCCGGGGCGCTCGGTGGGCACGACAGGCGGGGGGACACGGCCCACCCGTCGCGCCAGCTCCGTGAACTAGCCGAGCAGGCCGCCGAGCAGTGGGCCGACGACGGGCAGGTTGCCGGTGTCGGTGACGCCACCGGTGACGCCACCGGTGGCGCCGCCGAGCACGTCCAGCGGGAGCGACTTGGTCAGGCCGTCGACCAGCTTGGTCACGTCGCCGACCGGCAGGCCCAGGCCCTTGGTGGTCTCGGTGACGGTCTTCAGCGGGTCGCCGACGGGGAGGTCCTTGAGGACGCCATCGACACCCGGGACCGTGTTCAGGCCCGGAACACCGTTGGTGATGCGCAGCGTGTCGCTGACGGTGCTGAAGGCGCCCTTGAACTCGGTCGAGGCGGTCTTGTAGAGCTTGTCGACCTGGCCCTTGACGGTCTTGAGCAGGCCGCGGTACTCCGCGCCGAGCGGCAGCGCCGCGAGGCCGGACTTCTCGGCGGTCTTCATCACCGAGTCAGCAGTGGCGAAGACGAGGTCGATCTCCTTCTTCGCGGTCTTCAGCTGACCGTTGACCGTGTTGTAGACCTTGGCCAGGTCGGTGGCGCTGATCTTGCCGGACTTGTAGTCCGCGACGGTCTTCGACGCCGAGTTCAGGGCGCCGGTGATGATGTTGAGCTGCTTGGTCAGGGTCGACTCGAGCGTCTTCTGGGCGGTGCCGACGGCGCCGCCGGCGAGGCCGGAGCCCGAGCCGAGGACCGAGGTGGCAGTGGCCAGCGCGGCAGTGGCGTCGCCGCTGGTGCCGCCCAGGGTCTGCGTGGCGGTCGCCAGCTTGGTCTGCGCGGCGGCCAGGGCGGCCGCGGAAGTCTTGTTGGCCACGTTGCTCGCGGCCTTGTCAGCGGAGGCCACACAGCCGAGTGCGGCGGACGTGCAGTCCTCGCTGCTGTTGACCTGGATCGCGGCCGCGGTGATGCCACCGACAGCCAGCGCACCGGTGAGCACGCCGGCGGCCCAACCGATACCGACCTTCATCATTCTCGTCTCCATCTGTGTGTGTACCGGCGCGGACCGCGCCACCCCCCGACGCGGGTCTCGTCGCCGGTCTCGTCCCTGATCGGCCCGACGGGTGGGGTCGACTCGAGGACGGTATGCGGCTGAGATGGAGCTGGGGCCTCACTCGGTTCCCGGTCCGGGTCAGAACCGTTCGTTCGTCCATGTCCGTATCGGCCGAACGGTGGAGTGCCTTGAGGTACGCCCCGCTCGGGAAGTGAAACACTTACACAGCGGATATCTGACGTCACGTCATGGCATGGTGCGGGACCATCATCGTCCGAACGGACGATGCCGGAGTCGACGAACGGACGATTCCTGCTCGTTCCGCCCTCTTTCGTTGCCGTCTGCCCCGACTCTGCAACAATGAGCGCTCACGATCTTCGGCCGCGGCCGCGCCCCGGTCATGGCACGGTCTTCGTGATGTGCATGAGCCCCGGCCAGTGGACCGCGTCCTGGCACGACGGCGAACACCACGCGCTCACCGAGATCTGGGGCGTCGAGGTCGAGGTCCTGGCCTGGGCCCGCGCCCAGGCAGCCGCGGAGAAGCTCGTCTTCGACTGGCGGCTGAACACCTACCGCGCCCTGCCCGACACCGGCCCGGTCGACGTCGGCGTCGCCCTGCCGCAGCGGGGCGCCGAAGCCGGCTGACCCCGCAGCGAGGTCAGCTCAGTTGATCGTCCAAGTGTCGGTGCCGCGGAGCATGCGCTGCAGGTCACCGGTGCTGGGCGGGGTGGTGCGCAGTTGGGCGGCCATCTGCTGGTCGTAGACCGGGCGGTCGACGGCGCGGAACACACCGATCGGGGTGCGGTCCAGCGTCAGGTCGGGCAGGCGGGACAGCGCGAACGCGACACCGGGGTCCGGATCCTTGGCGTTGTGCACCAGGACCAGGGCCTCGTTCTCCGGCGTCACCACATCGACGTCGATCCGCCCGTCGGGCATCCGGAACACACCGCGCTCGTTGTCCTTGCCGAAGCGGATCGGCTCGCCGTGCTGCGAGCTTGATCAGGTACGCGTCGCGCACCTCGTTGTCCTTGAGGACCTCGAAGGCGCCGTCGTTGAAGATGTTGCAGTTCTGATAGATCTCGACCAGCGCCGTGCCGGAGTGCTCGGCCGCGGCGCGCAGCACCTCCTGCAGGTGCTTGCGGTCGGAGTCGATGGTGCGCGCGACGAAGGTCGCCTCGGCACCGAGGGCGATCGACACCGGGTTGAACGGCGCGTCCAGCGAGCCCAGCGGCGTTGACTTGGTGACCTTGCCGACCTCGGAGGTCGGCGAGTACTGACCCTTCGTCAGACCGTAGATCCGGTTGTTGAACAGCAGGATCTTGAGGTTGACGTTGCGCCGCAGGGCGTGGATGAGGTGGTTGCCGCCGATCGACAGTGCGTCGCCGTCGCCGGTCACGACCCACACCGACAGGTCGGGGCGCGTGGTGGACAGGCCGGTGGCGATCGCCGGCGCGCGGCCGTGGATCGAGTGCAGGCCGTAGGTGTCCAGGTAGTACGGGAACCGGGAGGAGCACCCGATGCCGGAGACGAAGACGATGTTCTCCCGGCGCAGGCCGAGGTCCGGCAGGAAGCTCTGCACGGCGGCGAGGATCGCGTAGTCCCCGCAGCCCGGGCACCAGCGCACCTCCTGGTCGGACTTGAATTCCTTCGCGCTCTGCGAGCGGTCGGTCTTCGGGACCAGGGAAAGGCTTTGGTAGGCCAGTCCGGGCGGGGGCGCGGCATCGCGTGGCATCAGTTGCCTCCTGCTCCGGGTCGAGGGTTCTTTCGCTTGCGCAGCCGTTCGCTCTCCGCCACGACCTCGAGCATGTCGGTGATCGCGTCCGTGAGCTCGGCGCCGGTGAACGGCAGGCCGCGCACCTTGTTGAAGCTGACGATGTCCACCAGATATTTCGCGCGCAGCAACATCGTGAGCTGTCCGAGGTTCATCTCGGGCACGATGACCCGCTCGTAGGCGCGCAGCACCTCGCCGGTGTTGCGGGGGAACGGGTGCAGGTGGCGCAGGTGTGCGCTGGCGATCAGGCCGCCGTTCTCGCGGACCCGGCGGCACGCGGCACCGATCGGGCCGTAGGTCGAGCCCCAGCCCAGGATCAACACCTTCGCCTTGCCCGACGGGTCGTCGACGGCCAGCGGGGGGATGTCGTTCGCGATCCCGTCGATCTTGGCCTGGCGGGTGCGGACCATCAGGTCGTGGTTGGTGGGGTCGTAGGAGATGTTGCCGTGCCCGTCGGCCTTCTCGATGCCGCCGATGCGGTGCTCCAGGCCGGGTGTGCCGGGGACGGCCCAGGGACGTGCGAGGGTCTGCGGGTCGCGCTTGTAAGGCCAGAAGACGCTGTCCCCGGCCTCGGTCTCGTGGTTCGGTGCGGTCGCGAACGTGACCGGCATGTCGGGCAAGCTCTCGACGTCGGGGATGCGCCACGGCTCGGAGCCGTTGGCCAGGTACCCGTCGGTCAGCAGCATCGTCGGGGTCCGGTACTTGGTCGCGATCCGGACCGCCTCGATCGCCGCGTCGAAGCAGTCCGCGGGGGACTGCGCGGCGACGATCGCGACGGGGCACTCGCCGTTGCGCCCGAACATGCACATGAGCAGATCGGCCTGCTCGGTCTTGGTCGGCAGTCCCGTGGCGGGTCCGGCTCGCTGCACGTTGACGATGATCAACGGCAGTTCCAGGCTCACGGCCAGGCCGATGGTCTCCTGCTTGAGCACGATGCCGGGCCCGGAACTGGTGGTCACCCCCAGCGCCCCGCCGAAGGCGGCTCCCAGTGCGGCGCCGATCGCGGCGATCTCGTCCTCGGCCTGGAAGGTCCGCACGTTCATGCCCTTGTGCCGAGACAGCTCGTGCAGGATGTCGCTGGCCGGGGTGATCGGGTACGCACCGAGGAACAGCGGCAGCTTCGCCAGGTGCGCCCCGGCGATCAGGCCGTAGGCGACCGCGGGGTTGCCGGTGATGTTGCGGTACTCCCCGGGCAGCATCTTCGCGGGCTTGATCTCGTAGGAGACCGCGAAGTCCTCGGTGGTCTCCCCGTAGTTCCACCCCGCGCGGAAGGCGGTGATGTTCGCGTCGCGGATGTCGGGCTTGCGCGCGAACTTCTCGCGCAGGAACTTCTCGGTCCCCTCCGACGGTCGCCCGTAGAGCCAGGACAGCAGACCGAGCGCGAACATGTTCTTCGACCGCTCGGCGTCCTTGCGGGACAAGCCGGAATCCTTGAGCGCCTCGACGGTCAACGTCGTCAGCGCGAGTTTGTGCACGTGATAGCCCTCGAGGGAGTTGTCCTCGAGCGGGCTCTCCTTGTAGCCGACCTTCGTCAGGTTGCGATTGGTGAACTCGTCGACGTCGGCGATGACCATCGCCCCGCGCGGAAGATCGCCCAGGTTCGCCTTCAGTGCCGCCGGGTTCATCGCCACCAGGACGTTCGGGGCGTCGCCCGGCGTCATGATGTCGTGGTCGGCGAAGTGCAGCTGGAAGCTGGAGACCCCGGGCAGAGTCCCGGCAGGGGCGCGGATCTCGGCGGGGAAGTTGGGCAGCGTCGAGAGGTCGTTGCCGAATCCCGCGGTCTCCGCCGTGAAGCGGTCACCGGTGAGCTGCATACCGTCACCGGAGTCGCCGGCGAACCGGATGACCACGCGGTCTAGCTGTTGGACCTGCTTCTTCACGAGCGTCGCTCTTTCGATGGGCAGAGTTCCACAGGTGGGGCGCCCGGCGCGCGCCTGACGTGTCCGGGCGGTGGCTACACGGTCGGGCGGGTTACCTGCCCGCCGTTTTTGCGGCTGTGCGACTGCGTCTGCCACGTTACCGCCGCGTCACCAGGCATGCGTGGCTGGGAGCCCTGGTTGTGCGGAATTTCGGGTCTCGGGCCCGTTCGGCGGGTTGCTACGGTGAACGTTTCCTGCCTAGCGCGTCCGGAATCCGACGGCGGGTAGCTCTGCCGGAGCCACGCGGGGGGCGTAGGGAGGGCAACTGAACAGCGAGGCTGCGCGCGGCAGTCGGCGCGCGCGGATCCTGGCGATCTGCCTCGGCCTGGTGGCCGCGCTGCTGGTCGGCGCCCCGCAGGTCCGTGCCGAGGACACCCGGGCAGCGGCGGTCGTCTCGATGTTCGGGGAGACGCGCAGCCCGCCGGGCGCGGCCGTGCGGCTCTGGCGCAGCCCCCAGGAGACCATCGCCGTGACCCGGAGCCCGACCCTGACCGGCGAGGGCGTCGCGGTGGCGGTGACCCGCGGCGGGACGACCCAGGGCAACTTCGCCTTCTACCCGCCCGCCGGCGCGACGCTGACCCCGGGGACCTACTCCCGGGTCGTCCCGGTTGCCGAGATCAACGCCGACCGCGGCGGGATGACCCTCGGCACCACCCGTCCGTGGGCTGGGATCCGGGGTTCGTTCGGTGAGCGTGGGTCTGTACCAACGCTGCGTCCTGCTCGACTCCGGCGCGGCCCGGGAATGGTCCTACGACACCAACGGCATCGCCGCGAACGTCTGACGATCCGTCAGACAGTTGCGGCAGCGACCATCGCGATGCAGATCGCCGCGAGGTCCTCGGCGTCGGTGACGTATGGCGGCATGGTGTAGATCTGGTTGCGGAACGGGCGGATCCATACCCCGTGGGCCAGGGCAGCCTCGGTCGCGGCGGGGACGTCGACCGGTTCCCTGGTCTCGATGACCCCGATTCCGCCGAGCACGCGGACGTCGAGGACTCCGGGCAGTTCGCGAGCCGGCGCCAGTCCGTCGGTGAGCGCCGCCGCAATCCCGGCCACGCGCCCGGCCCAGTCCTGACCCAGCAACAGATCGATGTTGGCGCACGCGACCGCGGCGGCCAGCGGATTGGCCATGTAGGTGGGTCCGTGCATGAGCGCCCCGCCCGCTTCCGGTGAGCAGACGGTCTCGGCGACCTCGCGGGTGCACAGCGTCGCGGCCATCGACAGGTACCCGGCCGTCATGGCCTTCCCGATGCACATGATGTCCGGGCTGATCCCGGCGTGCTCGGCGGCGAACATCGTCCCGGTGCGGCCGAACCCGGTCGCGATCTCGTCGAGGATCAACAGCGTGCCGACGTCGTCGCACAGCTCGCGCAACGCCGCGATATAGCCGGGGGAGTGGAACCGCATCCCGCCCGCGCCCTGCACCACGGGCTCGACGATCACCGCCGCGACCTCATCGATGTGCTCGCGGAGCAGGGCAGCCGTCGCGTCCAACCAGGCGGGGTCGACGGCGGCGTCGAACCCGTCCCCGGGGCGCGGGGCGAACAGGTGCTCGGTCAGGAAGCCGCGGAACAGGTGGTGCATGCCGCCGACCGGGTCGCAGACGGCCATCGTGGCGAAGGTGTCGCCGTGGTAGCCGCCGCGTACGGTCAGCATCCGCTGCCGCGGGGTCCCGCGGCCCTGCCAGTACTGCAGCGCCATCTTGATCGCGACCTCGACCGACACCGATCCCGAGTCGGACAGGAAGACGTGCTCCAGCCCGTCAGGGGTGATCGCCACCAGGCGCTCCGCGAGCCCCACCGCGCCGGGATGGGTCAGGCCGCCGAACATCACGTGGGACATGCGGTCGACCTGCTCGCGCAGGGCCGCGTCCAGGACGGGGTGGCGGTACCCGTGGAGGACTGCCCACCAGGACGCCATGGCGTCGATCACCCGACGGCCGTCGGCCAACTCCAGGCGCACCCCGTCCGCTCCGACCACGAGCTGGACCGGGCCTGGTGCGGTGAGGGAGGAGTACGGGTGCCAGAGCAGCGCGCGGTCGAGCTCGAGCAGGCGGGCAGCCTCGGCGCTCAGTTCGGTCAGCTCTTCGTGTACGTGAGCACGGCGGAGGTCGAGGTGACCTCGACGGCCTGCACGCTGAGGTTTCCGACCTTCTTCTTCTCGCCCTGCTCGAGGCTGACCGGGGTGTCGGCGATCCGGAAGTTCGCCATGCCGCCCGCGATGCTGAACAGCTGGGTCTGCACGCCCAGCACCTCGGCGGGCGGACCGCCGGAGGAGGACTGGTTGTTCCGGGCCTTGGCGGGATAGGTGACCGTGCACTTGGTCGACCCCTGGCAATCGAGCGTTGCTTGCTTACTGGTGCCGCCGGCCCCGCCACCGCAGGCGGTCAGTGTCAGCAACGCGGCCACCGGCACGACGAACCGACAGATACCCATACCCGGAGTCTAGATCGGTCATTCCAGCGTGCTGATCAGTAGTCTCGGCCACATACCCAACCAAATTGGTCGATTTGATTTGTATATGTCCCGGACGGCTGTTACTTTTCGAGACATGTCGAACAGCTCACGACTGGTGGCGCGCCTTCACGTCGACCTCATGAGGCAGGGCAGCGCTCTCTGTCCGCGCTCGAGCTGACTTCGCGGCCCTAGCGGCCGAATCGCCTGCAGCAGGCCCTCCCGATCTGCCGATCGGCTGCGCGGGACGCCCAGAACCGACCCGTCGATGCGGCATGCGTCGACGCCCGAAACATGCCCAGGAGTAGCCCCACATGGAAACTGAGACCCCCTCAGCGGCAGGCCGTCGCCGCCGCTTCAGGATCGGACGGCCCACGCTGGCCGCCCTGGGCGTCCCGGTCCTGCTCGCCGCCGGCTTCATGGCCGTCGACACGACCAAGGCCGAAGCTCAGGACGGCGTCAAGACGTTCGTCTCGGAGTTCACGGCGACCGACGGTCGCCTGTTCACCGCGACCAACCACCTGGTGCAGCCGAGCACGTTCGACAAGGCCAACGAGGACAAGTTCATCAAGTCGGCCCTCAACGGCAGCAACCCCGCGGCGCGCAAGATCGTCGGCAACGACGGACGGATCCGCCGCGAGTACCTCGTCGTGTGGGCCGGTGACTACAACGCCGGCGACCGCCACAGCGGCAGCCTGGCCAAGACCCAGCCGAACGTGAATCCGGTGACGCTGCCCGAGCAGGTCCGCGACGACGCGATCGGTCCGGACTTCCTCGCTGTGGTCGACGCGACCAAGGGTTCGCCGAGCTACGGCAAGGTCCTCAACACGGTCACCATGGCCCCGGTCGTGGAGAACGAGCCGCACCACATGCAGTACCTGTACCACAAGGGCGACAGCATTTTCGCCGGCGGTCTCTACAGCGACATCACCTACGTGCTCGATGTGAAGGCACTGCCGGAGATCAAGCTGAGCGGCGTCAACCTGCCGACCGACACCCCCTGTGGCTCGATCCCCGACGCCTACTGGACCCTGCGCGACGGAACGGCCTACGGCACCTACATGGGTGGCGCGGACGTGCCCGGCCCCTGCACCTACACCAACGGTGAGGTGCGCGTCTCCAACGGCTTCGGCGGTTCGCCGGGCTCGCTGGTGCACATCGGTCGCGACGGCAAGACCCTCTCCGAGGTCCCGGCCGCACTGCCGGAGTCCGAGGACCCCGCGGTCTGCGCGAACTACCCGGCCCTGCCGCAGGCCACGTGCGCGAACCCGCACGGCATCCAGGCGCGTGAGGACCTCAACCGCCTGATCTCCTCGGACTACGCCGAGCCGCGCAACATCGTGCTCGACCCGGTCCGCCCGCCCGGCCCGAACGTCTTCCGGCCCACCGTGCGGATCTGGGACATCAAGGACCGCGACAACGCCAAGCTGATCTCCGTCTCGCAGATGCCCGACGGACCTCGCAAGGAGCGCAACCCCTCCCACGAGGAGCCTCGCGGGATCATGGAGGTGACGGTCACCAACCAGAAGGAGCACAAGGGCGCGTTCGCGTCGTCCATGTGCGGTGGAGTCATCTACTACACCCCGGACATCACCGACTCGACTCCCGAGTGGCGGGAGGTCTGGGACGTCTCCACGGCGACCCGTTTCCTGAACCCGCAGTCGACCGAGGCCGGGGGCTGCACCGGCGCCGGTTGGGTGCAGACCAGCGCGAACGACAAGTACCTCTACCACGCCGTCATCGGCCGCGGCCCCGGCTCGACGGACCCGACCGACAACGGTGCGGCCAAGATGGTCTACATGCTCAACATCGAGAAGCTGGTGAACTCCGGCACCAAGGTCGACTGCAAGATCGACACGCTGTCCGAGGTCAACAAGGGCGGCAAGGAGAAGGACTGCCCGACGCTGTCCGACGCCTTCCAGGTCTCGGACAACACTTCCGGTGGCCCGCACTGGGGCACCCCGGACAACTTCAAGCTCGGCAAGGACGGCTTCTACCGCGAGACCACCGATGAGGCTCGCATCGCCTTCTCGAACTACTTCGTGGCCCGTACCAACACCGACGGCAACCACAAGCTCTGCATCCTGGACATCAGCAAGCAGGGCAAGCTGAAACTGGACGAAGCGTTCGTCGACGAGAACAACGGCACCTCCTGCGTCGACTTCAACCGGACGTCGTGGCCGCACGGCGACTTCGGTGACGCCAAGCCCCACTCGATGTTGTTTGTGGTCCCGGACTCGGACCTCAAATAATTGGGGGCATGACCGGTAGGACCAGCAGTAGGGCAGGGCGCCGGGCTATTCGCTCCGGCGCCCTGCTTGTTGGTCTGACGGTCCTCTTCTCGGTCGCCGGCTCGACACCGGCCCTCGCCCACGGCGGCGGGGCGGAGATCGCCAACTACTCGGTTCCCAGCCGCATCTCCTACGTGGTCGCGTTGGCCGCCGCCGTACTCGTCGCCGGGATCGCTCTGCTGCGGCCGTGGACCGGGGCGCTCACCGAAGGCGCGCGGCGGCTGGCCGTCACCGCGGGCAGTGCCGGGGTCATCGCCAACGGTGTCGTCGCCGCGGACCGCCGCGAGGTCGAGCAGTACAGCCTCTCCGCGGTGCTGCTCGTGGCCGCGCTCGCGGTGTTGTTCCGGGCCAACCGGTGGTTGGCTTTGCCGGTCGGCGTCGGCCTGGTGGTCCTGCTCAGCGTCGACGCACTCCAGGACACCGCGGCCGCCGGTGTCCTGATGCTGGGTCACGTTCTCGTCGCCGCGGTCTGGTCCGGGGCCGTGCTGACCTCCGCGACCGCCGCACCCGGTACCCGGCTGGCGGTCGCCCGTCGGCTCACCCCGGTCGCCGTGATCGCCGCGGTGGGTGCGAGCGTGACGGGCGTGCTGTCCGCCAGGGACCGCGGTGTCTCGCTGTCCGGGATCACCGTCACCTCCTTCGGCTCGGTGGTGGTCCTGAAGGTCGCGCTGCTCGTGCTGATCGCCGCGCTCGGGCTCGGGGCCCGCCTCGCGCTGCGCGGCCGCAGTGTCCGATTGGCGGGCGGCCTGGCCCGCGCGGAGTTCGGCGCGATCGCGCTGACGCTCGTCGTCGGTGTGGTGCTCAGCTCGCTGCCCAGCCCCGGACCGCCTGCGCGCGCCGGGGTGCCGCTGGTCCGCACGGTGACGATGGACGACGCAGGCACCGGCGTGTTCGTGGTCCCGCAGCGGCCCGGGCGCAACCTCGTGCAGGTGATGACCGACCGCTACACCGAGATCCGCATCGACGGACGGACCTACTACCCGCAACTGCTCCCCACCGCGGAGGGTTACTGGACCATGGTCGACCTGCCCGCCGGCCGCACCCGCCTGGAGGTCCGCCAGGGTCGCGAGGTCGTCCAGCAGGTCCTGGACCTGGGGTCGGTCGCGTCCCCCGCCGTGTTCGACGGACCGCAGGACACCGAGTGCGCCTCGGCGGCGCTGGGGGCCGCGCTCGGTGGATCCCGGCTGCCGCTGACCAGCTGCCCCTCGCAGGCCCTCAGCGACCGCGACGCCGACGCGCTGCGCGCGCTGATCACCTACCTGGACGGCCGCAAGGTGCGCACCCTGCGCCTGGTGACGGACGTGACGCCGCGCGGTCGCGCGGCGCAGGCCACCGTCGCGGCCGAGGCGAAGGAAGCAGGCATCGCGGTCACTACCGTCGACAAGGCCGACGCGACGCTTGCCCTCGCCGGGTGGGAGGCCGCTCACCGGGGGCTGGCCGACCTGGCGAAGTCAGCGCCGCCGACCTACGGCACGTTCCTCGCGCCGTGGCTGCTCCAGGACCCGATCGTCGCGGCCACGGGTACCTCGCCGTTGACCCCGCTCGGGTTCAACCCGGACAGCCCCGCGGTGCTCGACTACCTGATCGCGCTGCGTCGGGTCGGCCCGGAGCAGAGCGCGTCCGTCGCCGGGTTGGCCGCCTTCCTCGCCGCCCGCAAGGAACGCGGGCTTGCGGACGCGGACCCGGGGTCCACGGTGCGCCTGTTCGCCGCGACCAGCGGCTTCGAGATCATGCCGATGTCGGGGCCGGACGGTGAACCGATGACGCACCCGGTGCGTTTCTCCTGGTTGCCCAAGGGCAGCCTGACCCCGGTCACCACGCCCCTGCCCCGCTGAGGGCTGCGCTCAGTCGGTGACGGTGTCCTGGTTCCCGGAGCCGCTGATGACCTTGTCGGTGCCGGGTCCGCCGATGATGCGGTCGTGGCCGCTGCCGCCCTCGAGGACGTCGTTGCCGTAGCCGCCGCTGAGCACGTCGGCGCCGGAACCGCCGCGCAGGACGTCGTCACCGTCACCGCCGCAGAGGATGTCCGCCTTGGAACGTCCCTGGAGCAGGTCGTTGCCCTCGCCGCCGCGGATCAGGTTGCGCACGCTGCCGCCGATGAGGCGGTCGTCGCCGGAGGTTCCCTCGAGTAACTGGTAGCCCGCCGGGACCGGCGCACCGTCACGGCACGCCACGACGGGATCGGGAATCGGGACCACGGACTGGTTCGCGTTGCCGACCGAGGGCAGGTAGTTCGCGTCCCCGAGGTAGTTGCCGGTGAGGAGGTGGTCGCCGATCGGCTCGGTCAGCTGACAGGAGCCCTGACCACCCATCAGAACCGCGTCGCAGCTCTGGCCCAGTCCGTCGGAGATGGTCACGGTGCCGGTGGGTACCCCGGCGCCTGGCGCCACCGCCGCGACGGTGGCCGTAACGGTGAACGGTTGCCCGTCGGTGCCCGGCGAGGGATCGATGGTGAGCGTCGTGGTGGTGGCGGCCTGATTCACGACGTGGTTGGCGGTGTCGTCCGAGGGGGCGAAGTAGACGTCACCCAGGTAGTTCGCGGTGATCACCTTCGGGTCCACGCTGGTCGAGACCAGTTGGCAGGAGCCGTTGCCGGCGCCATCGAGCACGGCCTCGCACGTGGCCCCGCTGCCATCGGCGACGGCGACGGTTCCGGAAGGGATCCGGATGTTGGCCGGATCCGTCACGGTGACCGTGGCGGTGTACGGCTGCCCGGTGACCGTCGGCGGCACGGTGGTCACGGTCGTCACGGTGGGAAGGACGATGGACTGCCAGTCGGGGGAACTGTCCTCCCCCACTGAGTTGGTGAGCCTGAGCAGGTCCGTCCCGGTCGAGGTCATCGTGTAGATCTCGAAGTTGCCGTCCCGGTAGCTGGCGAAAGCGATTTGCGTGCCGTCGGGAGAGAAGGCGGGCTGGTAGTCGTTGTCGCTGAGGTCCGAGATGCGCGTCTGATCCGTGCCGTCGGCGTTCATCGTGTAGATCTGGTAGTCGGAATCTCGCAAACTCTGGAACGCGATCCGAGCACCGTCCGGGGACCAGTCCGCTTCGACGTCCTCGGACGGATGGTCGGTCCGGTTAGTCTGCCCACTTCCGTCAGAGGCGCTCATTGTGTAGATCTCGAAATTGCCGTCCCGGGCGGACTCGAACGCGATTGTGGTGCCGTCCGGCGACCACGCGGGGCGGTTGTCGTAGGACGTGGAGAGCCCATCGTTGGTGAGGTTGGTCTTCTCACTGCCATCCGCGGCGTTCATGACGAAGACCTCGAAATCACCCTCCTGTTCGCTCCCGTAGGCGATGCGCGTGCCGTCCGGGGACCACGTGGGTTGGGTGTCGATTCCGGGATCGTCGGTCAGCCTGATCACGTCGCTGCCGTCGGCGTTCATCGCATAGATGTCCTGGTTGCCGTCGCGATCGCTTCGGAACGCGATCCGCGTGCCGTCCGGCGACCAGACGGCGCGGACGTCGATGGCCGGGTCGGTCGTCCTCCGCAGCTGATCGGTGCCGTCGAAGTCCATGGTGTAGATCTCGTGGTTGCCGTCGCGCTGAGAGTTGAAGACGAGCTGACCGTTGCTTCCCGGTACCACCGCGGGGGCAGGGGAGGCCAACGCCCAGCATCCTGCTGTGACCAGTGCAACGGCCACGACGGTCCGAGTCGTGGAGCATCGCACCAACCGTCCCGAGAATCCGTGACGCACCTTCATCATTCGCCCCACCGGCGGTCTTGCCTGATCGTCCATGGCCACATTCGCGGAGGAATCGCCCGCAGCGGCAGTCGACTGGGGCGAAAGGGTGATAGGAGACATGCCCATGCGAGCGGCATTGGTGACGCCTCTGACCGGACCGTTGGCCCTCTACGGGACCGCGGGTGCGCGAGCGCTGCAGTTGTGGGCCGACGGTGAGCCCGACGGCGCCGAACCGATCACGCTGACCGTGCATGACGCACATCCCGACCCGGCCGAGGCGATCGCTGCAGCCCGGGCCACGGACCCGGACCTGCTGTTCGGTCCTTACGGCAGTGGGCCGGCGCGGGCGATGGCTCGGCTGGCCGACCGGTTGTGGTGGAACCACGGTGGTGCGGCGGTGGACCCGAGCGCCGAGCGGACTGCGCGGCACGTCGATGTTCTCGGTGCCTCCGCCGGGTACCTGCGCGGCGCGGTGCAGGCGTTGGTCGCCGCGGCGCCGGACCTGCGCTCGGTTCTGGTGCTGCACAGCCCGAGCGGCTTCGGGCGTGCGGTCGGTGGGGACGGGATCTCAGCAGCTCACGCCGCGGGCCTGCAGGTGACGGTCCGTGAGGTCGCTTCTCCTGTTGAGCTTTTCGAGTTGCCGCCCGCCGAGATCGTCCTGGCCGCCGGCGACTTCGCCCTGGAACAGGCCGTCGCCGAGATGTTGCTCGACCAGGTGGCGGACCGCGACGGCTGGTACCTCCGCGCGGAGCGTCGGGCCGCCGTGCTGGTCAGCGCCGGGACCGCCGAGGTACTGGAGCGGTTCGAGGATCGACGGGAGGGTCTGCTCGGCCCGGCGCAGTGGCTCGCGGCTGCGGCGCCGACCGCGCCGCAGCTGGGGCCTAGTCCGGAGCGGTTCGCGGCGGCGTACCGCGCGCGGCACGGTGAAGAGCCCTCCTATCCGGCGGCGCAGGCGTACGCGGCCGGCGTGCTGGCCGCCCATTGCCTGGCGGTCACCGTCGGCGGCGGGGACGACGCGGTGTGGGCGAGTGCCTGTGCGCTGGACACGACCACGTTGTTCGGGGCGTTCCGGCTGGACCCGGCGACCGGAGCGCAGATCGGGCACGGTGTGGTGACCGTGCAGTGGCAGGACGGGGCCCGGGTCCCGGTGTGGCCGCCCGGCCCGCGGACGGTACCGATCCGGGTGCGGGACTGACCCCGGCAACGACGAAGCGCCCGGGTCGGACCCGGGCGCTTCGGCGGTGCTAGGTGGTTACTGCGGGAGCGACGGCAGGTCGTTCTCGCTGACGCCTTCCAGGCCCTGGTCGGCCGGGTTGGACTGGGCGGACGGGCCGCCGTAGACCGACTCGCCCGGGCCCATGTCGCCGGCCGGGGCAGCTTCGCCACCGGCGGGGTCGAAGGCGCTCGGCGGGTCGTTGAACTCGCCGGCCGGAGCCGGGCCACCCACCTCGGCCGAGGGGGCCTCGGGGATCGAGGTTTCCGGCGCGACCGGGGCCTCGGGCGAGACCGACGGAGCAGCCGGGGCCTCCGGGGTGGACGGGTTGGCCGGACCGGAGTTCTCGGACTGGCCGACGCGCGGGTCGAACGCGTTGGGCACGTCCGGCTCGGAGCTCGGGGAGACCGGCGCCTCAGGAGCGGGCGGTGCGGTCGGAGCGGTCGGGGCCGTCGGCGCCTCGGGGGCCACCGGAGCAGTCGGAGCGGTCGGAGCGGTCGGGGCCGCGGGGGCCTCGGGGGCGCTGTCGGCCGGAGCCTCGTCGCTGTCGGCCGGAGCGTCGGCAGCCGGAGCGTCGGCGGCCGGAGCGCCCGGGGCACCCGGAGCGGCCGGTGCGGTCGGCGCCGTCGGGGCGGTCGGGGCGGTCGGCGCCTCAGGGGCGGTCGGAGCCGTGGGGGCGGTGGGCGCGGTCGGCGCAGCGGGTGCAGTCGGCGCGGCCGGGGCCTCGGGGCCTTCCGGAGCCGGGTTCTCAGCCGGAGAGGTGGTGCCCGCCGGGTTCACGCCTTCCCGCGTGGGCTGGCTCGAGGGTGCACCGCCGTAGGGCGAGGCGTCGGGGTTGGCGTTCGGAAGCTGGTTGGGCTCGCCACCGCTGAGGCCGCCGGGCGGGTCCTCGACCTCGGCGACGCCCTTGACGCCCTGGCCGGACTCGGAGTTACCGGTGCTCTTCGAGGTCTTCTGAGCAGTCTGGGAGGCCTCACCGATCAGGCCGGAGGCGGCACCATCGGGGCCGATGCCAGCACTGGCCGGCGCCTGCCCGAAGAACAGGGCGAGGGGCAGCGCGAGTGCGGCGACCTGCGCAGCCTTGACGATTCGAGGCGACATTACGAGCTCCCTTGCATCGGGTCATTGGCTGACAACCGCAATTCAAGGAAGCCGCACATGGTGCGAGCAACGCGAATGCTCCGTTCGGGGGATCTCTCGGACAAGGCCGGACGTGTCCGGATTTGTCCCCCGAGGGCATGGCGTGGCGCGGGTTTACCCCGAGGTCAGAAGCGGTGGTCGAGCTCGCCGAAGCGGGTCACGCGGACCGCTGCCCAGAGCAGAAAAATTGTGATGGCGCCGAACATCGCGCCCAGCGACAGGAACAGCGCGTCCCGGTCGCCCTCGCCCTGGACGAGGTACATGAACGCCATCAGGGCGAACACGCACGCCGCCAGCGTCATGAAATACGAGTACAGGCGCAGCCGGGCCATCCGCTGGTTGGCGCGGACCCTGGCGCGGCGTTGGCGCCGGGCCTCCTCAAGGGCGTCGGCCTCGTTCAGATCCTGGTCGTAGTCGACGGGGACCGAGATCGGAAGGTCGGCGCGCGGGTCGCGCAGCGGGACGTCCAGCAGCTCGTCGCCCAGGTACGTCCGCACCGGGACCACCGGCAGGACAGGTTCCAAGCGGGCCTCTGCCCCGGCGAGTCCCTCCGCCGAACGCTGGTCCGATGTCACTGGCCCGCCCTACTTGTGCTCATGCGTGGATCTGCGCCGGATGTCCGTTCCGCCCGGCTCAGGACGAGTCAACCGCTTCATTCACGTTCTTCCAACCCACTTCGGGGGGCAATCCCAGGTTTGGAACGAATTGGGCAAGACGTCTGACTCTGTCCCATTTGTGCCGGTGGCGTACCTCAGAATATTCCCAGGCCAGAAGATTGCAGTCCTGGCCGTAACCAGCGTCGAATCAGGCTGGGGTCGACCGAGGAGCGGGGTACCGGCATGCGGTTGCAGCGAGGTCCGATCGGGCTCGGCGTCGCCGCCCTCCTCCTGGTGGGCACGGGGGTCGTCGCGGGCCCACCGCCCGCTCGGGCCGCGAGCTACGACCCGGCCACCGACCCGGGGCTCGCCGTCCACTTCCCGGACGTGACGCAGTTCCGCCTCTCCCCGGAACTGGCCGCGGCCCTGGGGCGCGACACCCTCGACGTCGCCGGCGCCGCCGACCTGCTGGCGCAGCGCACCGCCGCCCGGCCCGCCGAGGAGCCCACCACCCCGTCCGTGGGCACCGTGCGCCGCTGGCCGGCGATCGACGACACCACGCGCACTGGGCTCCCGGCCCTCGGGATCTACCTCAAGGAGTACAAGCTCGTCGCATCCGGCCCGATGCTCGAGGTCTGGGTCGCCAGCGGCACCGACGACGTCTCCGTAGGCACCGCGTTCCCGAAGGGCGACTGCCGTTCCACCCGCAAGGACCCGACCGTGGTGACGGAGGCTCAGGCGCAGCGCCTCGTCGACGAGTTCAGCGAGCGGATGTTGCCGGTCGAGGACAAGGCGTTCAGCGAGGCACCGAACGCCGACGGCAGCCTGTCCATCGGGCAGATCGAGGCACTGGGCCTGGACTTCCGCGGCACCGGCCACTCCACCGTGACGCTGGTGGACAACGTGCGCGACGCCAACTTCTACGACTTCGAGAACAACCGCACCTACATCGCCGGGTTCTTCGCGCCGATCTTCAACAAGCTGACCAACCGCAACGTGATGTCCATCGACGCGTTCGACTGGGAGCACCGGACCGGCGCGAACCCGAAGAACGAACCCGACGAGGACATCTGCCAGTCCCGCCCGGCGCGTGCCCGAATGTACGAGGCGACGTTCGCCCACGAGTACCAGCACCTGTTGCAGTCCTACACGGACCCGCAGGAGACGACCTGGCTCAACGAGGGTCTCTCGGACATGGCCGAATCCCTCGTCGGGTACGCCGAGACCACGAAGACGGTGCGCCAGACAGGCGCCGAGAGTCACCTGTATTGCTTCCAGGGATACGGACTGACGAAGGGTAAGGGAAATCCCAACCCGATCCCGTGCGGTGGCCCGCAGAACTCTTTGACGCTCTGGGAGGACGAGGGCGGCGGCTCGGATGTGCTCGCCGACTACGGCAACGCGTGGTCGTTCCTGCTCTATCTCAGCGACCGCTTCGGGCCGGAGATCATCACCACGCTGCACCGCGACGGGGTGAACCAGGGGCTGAACTCGGTCGCCGCCGCGGTCCAGAAGCTGCGCCCGGGCAGCGAGGACCCGGTCATGGACATCGTGCGCGACTACCAGCTCATGAATCTGCTCGACAATCTCGCCTCCACGCCCGGTGCGAAGGTGAAGGGGATCGAGAAAGCGCGGATCACCGCCCGCAGTCTTGCAGCCGCGATCAACCTCAAGCACGACGCGGCCTACGACCTGCCGGGCGCGGCACCCAACGGCGCCGACTACGTGACGCTGCGCGCCAACGGTGAGGACCTCACGGGCCGCGAGCTGCGGACGGTGACCTTCAGCGGGCTCCGGACGATGCCGGCCCCGGAGTTCCGCGACGACCCCCTGCTCGCCCTCACCTCCCTCGGCGGCCCCCCGGAGTACGAGGGGTGGACCGTCCGCCTGGTCGGGATCGACCGCGCGGGCAACCGCGCGCTGGTGCGGACGTACAAGAGCATGTTCGAACTGCAGCTCGACGGAGGGCAGCTGAAGGAGTTCGCGAGCTACCCGACGGTCGTGGCCGTCGTCGGCCTGGACGACCGAGCCGAACTGGTCCCTGCCTACGCCCCCTACCAACTGACGGTGAACGGCACCGAGCAGCCCGGCGGGGCGCCGCTCCCGAAGTAGCGCTCTCGGTGCGCCTGGAACGGGTAGCGCCCGCCTGACGTTCATCATGTGAACGGACGGCCTCGCCCCCAGGCCCCCGGGGCACAGAAGGAGCAGGACATGCACCGCCACTGGAACGGACTCAAGACCGCCCTGCTGTTGGGCGTGCTCTCGGCGCTGATCATCGGTGCCGGGTCGTTGTTCGGATCCACCGGGCTGGTGATCGCGCTGGTCCTCGCGCTCGGCCTGAACGGGTACTCGTACTTCAACAGCCACAAGCTGGCGCTGCGGGCGATGCACGCCCGCCCGGTCAGTGAGGCCGAGGCGCCGGCCATGTACCGGATCGTCCGGGAACTCTCGACGACGGCCCGCCAACCCATGCCCGCGCTCTACATCTCACCGACCGCCGCCCCCAACGCGTTCGCGACCGGACGCAACCCGCGCAACGCCGCGGTCTGCTGCACCGAGGGCATCCTCAGCATCCTCGACGAGCGCGAGCTGCGCGGGGTCCTGGGCCACGAGCTGTCGCACGTCTACAACCGCGACATCCTGATCTCCTCGGTCGCCGCCACCTGCGCCTCGGTGATCATGTTCCTGGCCAACTTCGCGATGTTCCTGCCGATCGGTGGCAGCAACGACCGTGACCGCCCCAATCCCATCGTCGGCCTGTTGATCATGCTGCTCGGTCCGATCGCCGCCGGCATGCTGCAGATGGCGATCAGCCGCTCGCGGGAGTACCAGGCCGACACATCCGGCGCCGAGCTCACCGGTGACCCGTTGGCCCTGGCGAGCGCACTGCGCAAGCTCGAGGCCGGCACCGCCGCCCGTCCGCTGCCCAAGGAGCCGCAGATCGAGGCAGCCAGCGCCCTGATGATCGCCAACCCGTTCCGCGGTGGCCTCGCGAGCATGTTCGCCACCCACCCCCCGATGGCCAAGCGCATCGCCCGCCTCGAGGAGATGGCCGGCCCTCCGCACCGCCACTGACAGCCCGTCTTCTGCCGGCGATTGGGGCTATCCCGCGTCACCGAAACCCCCACATGCGGGCGGAAGTTGCGCCGGGGGCTGCGGGCTCTCGGGCCCCGGGGTGTCGTCTTCTGCCGGCGGGTCGGGCTATTGCGCGCTCCTGATACCCCGACGTGCCGGCACGAGTGGGCTTCAGGAGGCCCGGCGCAACATCGTGCCCACCTCCGCGACGATGCGTTGCGGTGCTCCGAAGACGTCGCGTGCGCTGTACCGAAGCAACGGCATCTGGCCGACGGTCAGCAGCTTGTTCTCCCGAACTAGGTCGGCAACGTGGTGCTCGGGTTCGGCGTGCTGCGCTCCGTCGTACTCCATGCCGAAATAAGGAATGTCGTAATGCATGTCGACGATGCCGAGAAGATTCCCGTCCTCGTCGTAGATCGCGACGTTGAGAAACGGCGGCTCGGGCAGACCGCCCAGCACCACGACCATGCGCAGCCGCGACTCCATCGGCGAGGCAGCCCCAGGGCGAGCGAGCGACGACGCGAGTCGGATCATGCGCACGTACGGCCAGTGCGGCCGTTCGTCGGCGTATCTACCCAAGGCGCCCGCGCAGATCAGCCCCTTGTGCAGAAAAGAATCCGCCCAGACGACGGCCTCCGTCAGGGAGGTCTTGGTCATGAGTCCGAAGCAGGTCCGGATTGGGCTGATGATCGGGACTCCATGGAACTCGTCCACGTCCGCGAGATCGACGACCATCCGGCCGTTTCGCATGCCGCCGGTGGTGAACTTAGGACTGCCCGAGGCCGTCGCCAGGTGCAGCGGTACGACCTGGCCCGGCGCCGGAGTCCAGACGCCGTAAAGCCACGCGGCAGTCAACCCGGCAACGACCGCATGATCCGGCGAGATGAGCCTGACCGCCGCCAGTCTGACCTCGTCGGTGAGCCGTACGGACCTGTGCAGGTACACGGTGTGGAACAGCCGCCGCCAACAGGCTGAGCGGAGCTGCTCCGGAGTCAGCCCGGCGGATAGTCCATCGCGGCGTAGGAACGGACCCACCATCAGTTCGGGCGGTGTGAAAGGTCTGGGTGCCATGTCCCGGACCTTGGACGCCCGGCGCCTCGACGTCACGGGTCAGTTTCAGATCTGTGGAAAACCCGGGGTCTCCCCCGCTGTGGATAACTACCTGCTCGGGCTGCCCCGTGGGTGTCCTAGGGGTCATCTTCTGCCGGCGTGTCGGGGTATCGCGCGGCGGTGATACCCCGACTTGCCGGCAGAAGTCGATGTCTCAGGGGTGGCTGGAGCCGGCGGCCCGGCTGTAGGTGCTGACGACGCGCTGCATGCGGGCGCGGGTGACCTCGTCCATCTCGGTGCGTTCGGTGGAGTCCCACTGCTCGGCCTCGTTCGCCATGCGGGAGAACCGGATCTCGAGCAGCCCGAACATGTCGGCGAGCAGTTCGCCTGCCATCGCGTTCAGGTGCGCGCGCTGCGGGAAGCCGCCCTGGTCGGCGAGGTAGATCCCGAAGACCTCGACGACGCGGTCCACCGCGGCGCGGGCCTCGTCGGCGGCGGCGCGGAGCGACTGGGCCAATTGCTCCGGCTTCCCGGCGTCGGCGAACCAGATCCGCAGCAGCGCCTCGGAGTCGAGGTTGGTGGGTCCGGGTGGGCTGTCGAGCCAGTCGCGCAGTGCGTCCCGGCCGGCGGCGGTGATCGTGTAGCGGTTGCGGGTCCGTTCGGGCCCCGCGGCCTCCTGGGTTCCGTCGGCCCAGCCGAGGCTGACGAGGCGCTGCTGCTCGCGGTAGAGGTTCGCCGTCGACGCCGGCCAGACGTGCGACAGGCTGTGTCGCACCTGCTGCGTCATCTCGTACCCGGTCCAGGACCGCACCGACAGCAGGCCGAGCAGCGCGTAGGACAGCGTCGTCGCCTGCTTGGGCCGTGTGCTCACGGCGTCGAGGCTAATGGGCAACTGGTGTCAATGCGAGTAGTTGAAGAACCGAGTTCCATTGACAGGGGCGAATCGACCGCCAAGACTGGTGTCAATGACAGCAAAGCTGCGGAGGATGGCTTGACCGCCAAACGGCTTGCGACGACCACGTTCACCGAGACCCGTGACGGTGTCCTGACCGATCTGCCGGTGCTCGACGAGTTGCTCGACCCGCACCGTGAGGCGCTGGGCATCGGGTACTGGGGCTACCGCGCGCACTGCTACCGGATGGTGAACTGGGCGCGGTTCGTGACGGCGCCGACGCCCCACCGCGAGGAGAAGCTCGCGATCATGACGGTGCTGCACGACCTGCCGTTCTTCGTCACCGGGGACCTGGACTATCTCGGCACGGCCTGCGAGCTCGCCACCGATCACCTCAAGGAGATCGACCGCGTGGACTGGACCGACGAGATGCACCTGATGATCAACAACCACCACAAGGTGCGGTCCTACGTCGGCCCCTACGCACCGCTGGTAGAGGCCTGCCGCAAGGCCGACTGGATCGACGTCACCTTCACGAAACTGCGCTTCGGCATCCCGCGTCCGCTGGTCGTCGAGGTCCGAGCCCGGTTCCCCATGAACGAGGCCTACAAGGCCGTCGCGATTCCGAACATCGCCAAGTACGCATCGACGCACCTGAGCCGCCCGTTGCCCATGATGCGCTGGTAGTGACGCTACCTCAGTTCGCGGGACGGACGGTTCCGGAGACCTCGCCGAGGTCCAGCCGGGTGCCGCCCGATCCGGGCGCGCTGCCGCGGATCGTGAGGGTGTCGCCGTCCTCGAGGAACGTGCGCGTCGCCCCGTCGTCGAGCGCGATGTCCTCGGTGCCGTTCCAGCTCAGCTCCAGCAGCGAACCGCGCTGATCCCGCTCCGGTCCGGACACCGTCCCGGAGCCGAAGAGGTCCCCGGTGCGCAGCGGGGACCCGTTGACCGTCAGATGAGCGAGCTGCTGGGCGGCGGTCCAGTACATCTGCGCGAACGGCGGCCGGGAGATCGTCGTGCCGTTCAGGTCGACCGCCAGGTCGAGGTCCAAGCCGTGTCGGCCGTCGTCGCGGAGATACCCCAGCGGCGCCGGATCCTGGGCGGGAGTGGGCAACCACGCCCCGCCCAGGGCGTCCAGCGGCACGACCCACGGCGAGATCGAGGTCGCGAAGGACTTGCCGAGGAACGGTCCGAGCGGCACGTACTCCCAGTTCTGGATGTCGCGCGCGGACCAGTCGTTGAGCAGCACGATCCCGAAGATGTGATCGGCGAGTTCGGTCGGCGCCAGACGCGTGCCGGGGGCGGTCGCGGTCCCGACGACCCAGCCGATCTCCGCCTCGAAATCCAGCCGGGTGGTGGGCCCGAAAACCGGACCGTCCGAACCGCGCCTCTGCCCGTACGGCCGGGTGATCGGTGTCCCGGAGACCACGACGGTCCCGGCCCGTCCGTGGTAGCCGGCCGGCAGGTGCTTCCAGTTGGCGGGTAGCGACGGGCCGTCGGGTCGGAACATGCGTCCGACGTTCGCCGCGTGGTGTTCGCAGGAGTAGAAGTCGACGTAGTCGGCGACGTCGAACGGCAGGTGCAGCTCAATGTCCTGACTAGGGATCAGGTGTGGTTCGACCGTGGGTGCGTAGCGCTCGTCGGTGAGCATCTCGACCAGCTGCGCCCGGGTGCTCGTCCACGCCGCGCGACCGGCCGCGAGGAACGGATTCAGCACCGGCTCGGTGAACACCGGATCCCGCAGCAACGGTCCGAGGTCGAGCACCCGCTCGCCGATCGCGACCCCGATGCGTGGCCGAGAGCCCTCGACGGAGAACGCCCCGTAGGGCAGGTTCTCCACGCCGTACCCGGACCCCGCGGCACCCTCGACCCACGTCATGGGACTGAGCCTAGGAGATCTAGGAGACAGGCCCGCGCGCGATCAGGCCGTACAGGCCCTCCTGGTCGACGGCGAGGTCGAGGGTCTTGCCCTCGACGGTGCGCATCATGACCAGGTTCGGGCTGTCGTTGTCGTTGGTGTGCTCGCCGGCACCGGTCGGGCGGGCGTCGGTGGCGTACCAGTCCGGTTCGTCGCCCGCCTTGCGCTGCCAACCCGCGGCTTCGAGGGCGGTGACCATCGCCTTGCCGCTGGCCTGGTCCCATCGCGCCGAGACCTCGGTGCCGCCGTACTCGCAGGCCTCGTCGTAGTCGCTGTCCTTGGACACGTCGCGCACGCTGCCTGCGGGCAGGACCTCCAGCAGGTGCTTGGTGAGAAGAGCCTGCTCGTCCGCTGCGGCACTCTTGCAGGCGGCGCTGTCCTCGGCGGAGTCGCCGCTGGCCATCCCCGCGAAGGCGAGAACCGGAACCATCACGACCGCGATCAAACCCAAGGAGATCGCCCACGCGGGCGGCCGACGCCGCAGCCCATCCGTCACGACCCTATGGACGCACGCCGAACCCACCCGTGTCCGGGAATCGGATGAACGAAGAGGCTCGTTTCCTGCCGGCACGGGTGGGATGTCCCGGGTTGGCGGGATTCGGGTTCTTCCCCTGTCTGGAGTCAGGCCAGGCGGGCGCGGCGCAGGAGGTCGTCGAGGGCCGGTTCGGCGCTGGGTTCGGCCGGCAGTGAGCTCCCCGCCGCCGCGGTGGCGAGGCATTCGTGCAGGGCGGCGACGTCCGCGGCGACCGCGTCCGGGTCCAGCCCATGGTCGGCCGGGCGGAAGTCGCCGTGCTCCGCCGCCGCCTTGGCCTCGATCAGCTCCGCGAGATAACCAGGGGTCTCCGGGAGAAGGTCGATCAGGCTCGGCAGGTGCGCGACGGTCTGTCCGGACCGCATGAGGTGAATGCCGGTGAGCAGCACGCGGAAGGTGTACAGCAGAGGCTTGAGTTCGCCGCCGCGTTCATGCAGCTGCCACTGATTGTGGGCGAAGCCCTCGTAGTGGCGCGAGTGTCTGCTGGTCACCAGTGCCGGGACCTGCGCGACGAGCTCGGCGTGCACGGGGCCGGTGATCACCACGTGCGGGGACAGAAGTTGCTCGAGCACGTAGCCGTTCGGGCGCAGCAGTAGCCGCAAGAACTTCCCGAGATCGTGGGTGACGAGGTCCACCTCGGCGCCGTCAGATTCCACCCAGGAACTGGTGACGGTCTCCGGCCCGGTGCGCAGGCCGACGAGCTCCGGCAACGGCAGGACGTGGGCTCCCCGCAGATCGACGTCGGAGTCGACGGAGGCGAACCCGTAGAGGTGGGCGCCCGACACGGTGGCAAAGGCCAACGGGTACCGGTGCTCGCCGGCGATCCGGGACAACTGCGCAGCGTCGAGGTCGCGCATGTCGCGAGTCACGGGGCAGCCGTGAGATCGCGAGCCCGGACCGACCGCAACCAGGCGTCGACCTGCACGGTCGCGGGGGCCGCAGGCAACGGGGACCGAGGAAGAGCGTCGTCCACCTCGCGATGCAGCGCCAATCGCCAGGCCTCCACCTGATCCCACGTCAGTTCACCGTGCCGCACGGCGAGCAGGCGCTCGCGGTGCGGTCCGACGTCGATCCGGAATTCACCTTCGGCGATGAGATCGCGCGCGGACAGCAGCAGCCGCAGCAGATGCATGACGTGCTTCCACCGGGGCGATCCGTTCCCCCGAAGATCCGCCTCGATCTTCTTGAACTGGGAGAGCACATAGCCCGAGTAGGTTTGATACGCGAGTTGGGAAAGGAAGGCCGGCGCCAACGCGCGAAGTTCCTCACCCACCGGGGTGCAGCTCACCACCAGCGGGGAGTGCAGGACCTCCAGCAGGTTCGGGTTGGCCTTGAGCGCCAACTCGCAGAAGCGCTCGACCTCCCAGGAGAACCACTCCGGCTCAGGGCCGTCGACATGCATGGGTGGCTTCGCGAACGACCAGAACGCCGAGGTCGGCGCGAGGTACACCCCGCGGGTGTCGACGTCGGAGTCGTCGCCCGCGAGCCCGAACGCCCGCGAACCGACGACCGTGGCCAGGATCGTGCGCTGCCGCACCAGGGCCGCACCGTCGAACTCCGCCAGTTCCGCGGTGATTGCGATGTTGCTCTGATGGGCGCGGCGCAACGTCAGGGCGCCGCGCAGCGCGTGCAGTTCCCGCCCGTCCCCGAGACGCACCAGATAGACGGGGCCGTCCTCGGTCGCGATCCCGATGACCCGCCCGGTGGCCCCGCGTTGGGCGAGGACGCCGGTCAGGTCGGTCAGTGCCTCGCGCAGCACCACCTGCGTCCCGGCGGGCAGCACGGGCGGGGGAGTGGGGCGCTCGGACACGGTCACCACCTGGTTCCCCTCAGCCCATCTTCGAGAAGTCCCACGTCGCGACCTTCGTCGCGGTGAGGACCAGGCCGATCCGTTTGCGGGCCTGCTGCTCGAAGGCGGCGATGGTGGCCGCGCGGTCGCCGTAGCCGTCGGTGCCGTACCGGTCGTTGAGGGCCAGGCCGATGGCCAGGGTGGCGTCGTAGTCCTCGAGGATCTCGACGTCGCACTCCATGGAGACCCCGCGCAGGGCCAAGTAGGTGGTGCCGGACTCGAGCAGGACGGTGGCCTCCGGGAGACGCCGCAGGTTCATTGCCTTCTGCGACTTCGTGTAGGTCCAGGTGGCCAATGTCGGGGTGCCGTCCGGGCCGGGGTCGCGGCTGACGAACCACAGCGGCGCGAGGTGCGGGCGGCCGTTGGGGCCGATCGTCGCGACCTGGATGACGCGCTGCTCCTCGAGGTAGCTCGCGATCTCCTGCTGGGACATGCGGATCTGGTCGCGCCCGGACACGTGTGCTCCCTCGAATGTGGCCAGAAATCAGCGGTATGCGTCCATCCTGCCACTGGCAGACGCCCCGTCCCGCTTCCTAAGGTGGGCCGCATGGCTGCTCCCGCGGGAATCGATTACGAATGGGCCGTTCGCACGGGCGGGAAACTGACGAGGAGTCAGAGCCGCGCGTTGCTGCGTCCGCTGCTGCCGGTCGTCGCCCGCTACCCGGGGATGCGCCTGCGCCTGGCCACCCGCCGGCGGGGCAGTGGTGGGGTCGACCTGGACACGCTCGTCATCCCGGACTCCCGCCTGGCCAAGGACGCCGAGGCCGAGGCGCAGGAATGCCTGAGCCCGCACATGCGCGAGCACTCCTACCGGACCTTCCTGTTCGGGATGTCGCTGGCCGCCATCGACAACGCGAGGGTCGACGTCGAGCTGTCCTACGTCTCCGCCCTGCTGCACGACCTGCAGCTCGAGCACCCGACTCCCGGCCGGTGCTTCGCGGTCGTGGGTGGGGAACGGGCCGAGCGTTTCGCCCTGGACCGTGACGTCGACCCGGTCCGCGCCGCGCGCATCGGCGCGGAGATCTCCGGTCACATCACCGTCGGGGCTCTGGAGGATCTCGCGAGTCCTGGCGGTTTCGTGTCCGCCGGGGCCTTCATGGATGTCTCCGGCTCACGCATCGACGAACTCGACCCGGCCTGGGTGCAGACAGTGCTGGAACGTCATCCGCGGCTGGAGTTCAAGCGCCACCTGCGCGCCGCGTGGAAGGCCGAGTCGCGCGCGAACCCGAACGGCCGCTCCCGCTGGCTCAGCGTGTACGCGACCTTCCCGCTGCTCGTTCGTATCGCGCCGTTCGACGAGTGAGCCTGCCCGCGTCCTGATCAGCGCCGGCGAAGGACGTGCCGCACGCTCGACCAACCGGCCCGGTTCGCGACATCGGACGCCGATCCCATTCGCAGCGCGGGTCGAACTCGGCCCGGAACGCGTCGCACATCCCGTCGAAGGACCCGGCCCAGGCGGCGAAGAAGTCGACCGCCCGCCGCTCGGGGCTCACCTCAGCGGTAGTTGTCGAACTGCAGGGGGAAGTCGAAGTCGGCGCCCTTGAGCAGGGCGATGATCTCCTGCAGGTCGTCGCGCTTCTTCGACGTCACCCGCAGCTGCTCGCCCTGGATCTGCGCCTGCACACCCTTGGGGCCCTCGTCGCGGATCAGCTTGGCGACCTTCTTCGCGTTCTCCTGCGAGATCCCCTCCTTGATCGTGGAGAAGATCTTGTACTCCTTGCCGGACAGCTGCGGCTCGCCGGCGTCCAAGGCCTTCAGCGACACCTGGCGCTTGATCAGCTTCTCCTTGAAGACGTCGAGGATCGCCTTCACACGGTCCTCACCGTCGGCCTTCATCTCGATCTTGTCGCCGGACCAGGCGATGGTGGCCCCGGTGCCCTTGAAGTCGAAACGCTGCGAGAGCTCGCGCTCGGTCTGGTTCATCGCGTTGTCGACCTCCTGCCGGTCGACCTTGCTCACGACGTCGAACGACGAATCGGCCACGGTGCTGCGCTCCTTCAATGCGGTTCGGGACGGCGGTGCGCGCCCATCATCCCAGGGGCAGCGAGAGACTGATCACGTGCGTCTTGGTCCGTTCTTCTGGGGCTTCTGCTACCCGACCCTCTGGGTCGATGACGGGCGCAAGGTGCCGCTGTGGGGGTTGGGGGGTCGTCGCCGGATTCGGGCGTGAACGCGCCGACCGCTGCGCCGAGCGCATCGCCGCCCATTGGGCGGCCCACCGGGCCCCGACTGGCGGCCGATGCGGCCCCCGGGGCGGTAGCCGTCGGGCGGCTGGGTCAAACCGATTTCGGGACGGGTGGGCCGCTGCGATATCCTCGCTCCGCCGTGGGGGCGATCCCCCCACGCCCTGGCAGATTGCCCGAGCGGCCAATGGGAGCGGACTGTAAATCCGTCGCGAAAGCTTCCCAGGTTCGAATCCTGGATCTGCCACGGGAAAGCCGATTCGGCCCCTGACCAGCACAGCTGGTCGGGGGCTGATTCTTTGCGGGCTGTAGAACTGTGCCCGTGGAACCTTCCTCGCCCCTCCCGCGGTCCGTGCAGGTCGTCGAGGTCGGCCCGCGTGACGGGCTGCAGAACGAGTCCGTCCTGGTGTCCACCGCGACCAAGGTCGACCTGATCGAACGCGCGATCGCGGCTGGTGCGCGTCGTGTCGAGGCCACCTCGTTCGTGCATCCGGATCGCGTGCCGCAGATGGCCGACGCCGAGGCGGTCATGGCTGCCGTGCCCCGCCGCCCCGACGTCTCCTACATCGGGCTCGTGCTCAACCGGCGCGGGGTCGAACGTGCCCTCGAGGCCGGGGTCGACGAGATCCACGTGGCCGTCTGGGCCAGCGACACCTTCGGCCGGCGCAACCAGGGCCAGGACATCGAGGAGGGCTTCGCGGCCTGGACCGAGATCGCGCGGCTGGCCCACGCGGCGGGGCTGCCGGTCAGCGTCAGCATCGCCGCGGCGTTCGGCTGCCCGTTCGAGGGCGAGGTCCCGGCCGCTCGGGTCATCGAGTTGGCCCGGCGCCTCGCCGATGCCGGCCCGGCGGAGATCGGTCTCGGGGACACCATCGGGTGCGGTGTGCCCACCCAGGTGACCGAACTCGTCCACGGGGTCGCGGAGGTCGCGCCCGGCATCCCGCAGCGCTGCCATTTCCACAACACCCGGAACACCGGCTACGCCAACGCCGCCGCGGCAGTCTTCGCCGGCGCCGCGGCCCTGGATGCCAGCGTCGGCGGTCTCGGCGGTTGCCCGTTCGCACCCAACGCGACGGGCAACATCGCCACCGAGGACCTCGCCTATCTGCTCGAGCGCATGGGCGTCTCCACCGGCATCTCACTGCCGACGATGGCCGACGCCGGCCTGTGGGTGGAGAGCCTGGGCCTTCGGGCCGTGGCCCTCCTCGGCCACGCCGGGCCCTTTCCGTAGAACCTCGCGAGAAGAGAACGACGATGCCCGGAACGAAGCACGACGAAGTTCGCGACGCGCAGATCCGGGCCGCGGCCGCGGTCCGAGCGCTGGCCGGAGCCTTGGTCGAGCGGGTGAACGACGCCGACACCCTCAACGACAGTGCGGCAGTCGTCGAAGAACTGACGCACCGTCTGGAGGCCGGTGAGGTAAGGGATCTGCGCGAGACGTATCGGGAGTGGATGGCGTCCGGACACCGGGCGGAGGACGCGATCATCGAGCGCGCCGCGGGTGGCCCGGCCAATGCCACCGCCGTTCCGATCGTCTTCGATTCGTCGGGCGATGCGTTGATCGCAGACCTGATGATCCCCGCGGTCTTCGCCGGTTGGCCGGGCTGCGCGCACGGCGGTGTGGCCGCTGCCATCCTCGACGACGTCCTGGGTCAGGTGGCGACAGGCGCGGCCGGGGCTGCGGCCACCACCAACTTGGAGATCGAGTTCCGCCGACCGACCCCGATCGGTCGGCCGCTGCAGGTCGAGGCCCGGTTGGTGAGCCGGCAGGGCCGGCTGCTCCACATCGAGGGCGTCATTCGCGACGGTGCGACGGAGCTGGTCACTGCTTCCGGGCGCTGGATCATGCTCGACGGCGCCGGTCTGACGGTCTGACGGACAGTCTTAGTCGATCCTGGGCGCCGGGGCGGGTCTGGCCGGGCGGCTGATCCGGGTGTCCCCGCCGGGGCTCGCCAGTTGTCGCTCGAGCGCGGTGAAAGCAGTGATCACGTCGGGTGCCTCGAACGCGCGATTGCGGCGGCCGATGGTGATCTGGCGCAGGATCTCGGCCTCGACCAGTCGGGCAACGGCGTCGTTCGCGGGCTTGAAGGTCCGGCCGATCAGGCGGGCTGCGCCTTCGACAGTGAGCACAGGTGCACCCGGGAGGGCTGCGATCAACAGCTCAGTGGCCGATCCCGCGCGGATTCGGCCGAGGCGACCTCGCCACTTCTGCGCAAGCAGGTCTGCCTGATCCTCGAACGCAGCCGCGTCCTCGACGGCGCGAATGCACGCAGCGGCGAACCGTCCGACCCACTGATTGGTGCCTTCGCGGGCGCCGGGTCCGGTCGCCTTCCCGACGTATCGGTAGGCGGTGAGCCCGTCGACGTAACTGCGAGCCCAGGTGGCCAGAATCAATGAGACGGGCGGCAGCGCCCGCGGACACAATCCGCGGCGGCGCAGGATCAGGTGGATCAGGGCCCGCCCGGTCCGCCCGTTGCCGTCGATGAAGGGGTGGATGGTCTCGAACTGCGCGTGCGCAACAGCGGCTTGGGCCACGGCAGGAAGGTCGTCGGTGCTGCAGAACTCGACCAGGTCGATCAGCAGATCGCTGACGTGCTCCGGCGGCGGGGGGACGAACGCAGCCGCGCACGGGTTGTAGGCGCTTCCCCCGATCCAGTTCTGTTCAGCGCGGATGACTCCACCGTGTTCGGCCAACCGGGTACCGGCCACCAGCCGACGGTGAACCTCCAGCAAGAGGTCGAGGGTGATCGGATCTCCGGGGCCCACCGACTGCACGGCGAAGACCATGGCGTCGATGTTGCCCAGCACCTCATTGGCCGTCACATCGGCATGTGGGTCGGGCAAGCTGCGGGCGGCCTCGGCATGGAGCAGGCGGCGCGGCCCGACCTCAAGTCCTTCGATTCGGGAGGAGGCCACTGCCTCGGCACGCAAGAGAATCCGCGCCAACGCCTCGGTGTCCACCAGTGCGTGAACGCGTGCATTCAGCCGGGTGATCGCCACCTCGGCGTCGGCGACGTCGGCAGCGACGGCCCCGTCCAAGGAGATCGGTCGACCCACGAGCGGATCCGGGACGTAGGCGTCGTAACTGCACCCACGACGCTCCCTGCGTGGCAACCCGGTGGCTGACAGGTCAGCCGGCCACTGTCGTCGGATCGAACGTGCCATCACCGACCTCCTTATTGGAGGTTACATCAAAACCTCCAATAAGGAAGTGCGGTATTCGGGTGGCTATTGCGCCGTAGATCTACCCGGCCTCGACCTTGGGCATGATTTCCTCGACCAGGCGCTTGAGGTCGTCGATCGACTTGGACACCGGGACGTCGTTGAACGGCGGCCAGACCATCGGCATGTCCAGCCCGACCTCCTTGTACCGCTTGAGCATGTCGGTGATCTGCGCCTGGGTGCCCACCAACAGGTTGGAGCCCTTGCCGAGGTCCGTCTGATCGGTCTCGGTGTCGGTGATCGTGAACCAGATCATGCTGCTCATCACGAGGTCGTCGATCGAGCGGCCGAGTTCCTCCAGCTCGCGGGCGATCGCGTCGCGCCACTTCTTGAGTTCGCCGGGGGTGTCCTGTACGCCGATCCAGCCCGCGAGGTCGTACTTCGCGATGCGATTCGCGGAGCGCTTCGGATCCACGAGACCGCTGAAGTAGATCGGCGGGTGCGGCGTCTGCACGGGGTTGTGGCCGAACCCGCAGAGGGGGAAGTCGGCGAAATCGCCGTGGTACTCGAACCTCTCGTTGGTCCAGATGCCCTTCATCACCTCGATCGTCTCGCGCACGTGCGCGTGCCGCCGGGGATAGATGGCGGTGGCGCCCGCGGCCGCGAACTCCTCGGGCATCCAGCCGGATCCCACCCCCACGTTGAGTCGGCCGTCGCAGAGGTGGTCCTGCGTGGCGAGCTCCGCGGCGAGCACGGCCGGGGCGCGGTACGGGGTGTCGATGACGCTGACGCCGATGCGGATCTTCGACGTGATCCCCGCGAGCCAGGGGATCAGCGGCAACCCCTGGAACCACTTGCCCGACGAGGAGACCGGCAACGCCTTGGGAAATTCCTTCATGTGCCCGAAGGACGTCTCCAGTTCCTGCCGGTCGGACGCCTCCGGAACGACGACCCGGTCGAGCGTCCAGACGGAGTCGAAATTGAGTTCCTCGGCCGTCGCGGTGAGATCCCGCAATTCCTTGACGGTCACGTGTTCGCGGAAGTTCGGCAGGTAGAGAGCGAGCTTCATACGTGCGGCCTCCTCGAGCGACACTCGTCGAGTGTTCCGACCTCGGCGCGCGTGCGCGTTGTCTGATGGCCCGGGCCGACGGATTCGAGGGGACGTGTCGTTCGGCAGGGACCGAATAGGGACGCTTCGCAGTCTGGTCGATCACAGCGGCTCTCGGCCAGACCGGCGACCGTGTCAGATCGACACACCTGAATCCTGGGAGGTGGAGGGGTTCACTCCGCCGGCTTGACCCGCCGCAGCAATGCGAAGAGGGCGAAGGCGGCGAAGACCATGACCGCTGCGCCGTAGTACTGCGCGGTGGCCATGATGTCGCCCGTCCCCACCACCGCGATGCCGGCGAGGATCGCGGGCCCGCCGAAGGCGACATAGGAGATCACGAACAGCACGGAGAGCACGCCCGCCCGCTCGTGGGGCTCGGCCACCGCGACGATCGAGCGCAGCGCGCCCTGGAACGCGGCGCCGAAGCCGACGCCCGCCACGACGGCGGCGAGGAAGAAACCGGCCGCCGAATAATGCGCCGCGAACAGCGTCAGCCCGACGCCCAGGAACAACGACGCGATGCCGAGCACCATCATGGTCTCGGCCGAGGTGCCCTTGAGAGCGAGTACTCCGACCCCACCGGAGACGGCGAGCACGAACAGCGCGCTGCCGCCGAGGACGTGGTTCTGCGTCCCGGTGATCCGCTGCACCAGGGCGGGTCCGAGTGATCCGTACAGGCCGCCCATCGACCAGCAGGCCACCATCGCCGGGGCAGCCGCGATCATCGGCTTGCGGACGGCCGGGGGCAGCGCGAACCGCGGGCGCAACGACTTCCGCGCGCCCGGTCGTGGGGCCACCGTCTCGGGCATGCACGCCACGCCCACGGTCTGCAGGACGAAGCCCGCGAGCAGCACCAGGTAGATCAGGTGCGTCGGTGCCGGCAGCCACTGCACGAACAGCCCGGACACCTCCGCGCCGAGCCCCGTGCCGATCATGGGTGCCACGGCGCCCGCCGTCGCGCCGCGCAGCTTGTCCAGGTCGAGCAGACCCGCGCCCAGCGCGCCCATCGCGGCGCCGGTGGAGATGCCCTGCACGATCCGCGCCGCGGCCAACGTCGCCACGTTCGGCGCGAACGCGAACAGCAGCAGTGCCCCGGCCTGAGACGCCAGGGCGGCGTACAGCATGGGCTTGCGCCCGATGTAGTCCGAGAGCGACCCGATCGTCAGCAGTGCGACGAGGACGGCGGCGGCGTAGAGGGAGAACACGATCGTCGTCGTGATCGCGGAGAAGCCCCACTTCTCCTGGTACACGGGATAGAGCGGGGTGGGGACGTTGGAGGCCGCCAGGAACGTGACCGCCATCGACACCAGCAGGACGAAGGACGCCCGACGTGAGAGTCGATACCCCCCTCGCCCGGAGTCCGGGGCGACCGAGGCCCGCGGAACGTCGACGGCGACCATTACTCGAGAGTACGTCGGCCCCGCTGCCGCAAGATCATCGGCGGTTCAAGGTTGGGTCGGCCGTGCCCGGTAGTCGCCGTACGGCGTGTCTCGCTCGGAGACAGCTGATTGATCGGCGTCGAGGCGATGCGTTCGAGCAACGCCTGTGTGCGCTCGTCGAGCTGGTCGGCCGGGGGCGCCTCGACGACCAGACCCCACTCGAGTGCCTCCGCGCCGGTGAACGCGTCGCCGGTGAACAGCAGCCGCTTGGCGCGTTGGTCTCCGACGCGGGCCGACCGATGCTCGCGGGCTGACCGACCAGTGTGTCCCCAGGGGTTGTCCCTGGTTCGGGTGCCGGGCGTGCCTACCTAGCGTGGTCGATACGCCACCCCGGCGCGTCGAGAGGACCTCCGATGAATTCGTTCCAACTGTCGCGCCGGGCGCTTCTCGGCGGAGGCGTCGCCCTTGCTGCGGGCGCCGTGTTCGGAGTCGACCAGGCTCGTCCGCACTCCGTCACCTCGTTCGACACCGACCTCGGCTCGGTGACCGGTGCGCCTGGACTGCCCGCCGGCTTCCGGGACACCTTCCGCAGCCGCTTCATCCAGGCCGGCGACGTGCGGCTGCACGCCGTCGTCGGCGGCGAGGGCCCGCCACTGCTGCTGGTGCACGGCTGGCCGCAGACCTGGTACCAGTGGCGGCTGATCATGCCCGCGCTGGCGAAGCACTACACCGTGGTCGCGGTCGACCAGCGAGGGATGGGGCTGTCCGACAAGCCGGAGAGCGGTTACGACACGGGCCAACAGGCGAACGATCTGGTCGCGCTGATGGAGGCATTGGGCCACCGGCGGTTCGCGATGGTCGGCGCCGACACCGGGATGATCATCGGCTACGCGCTCGCCGCCGACCACCCGGACCGGGTCGAGCGGCTGGTCGTCGCGGAGGCCGTCGTCCCGGGGCTGACGCCGTCCCCGCCGTTGCTCGGCGCCGGCTCGGTGAGCAACCGTCTCTGGCACATCCCGTTCAACCGGACGCCCGGCATCAACGAGCAACTGGTCGCGGGCCGCGAGGACCTCTTCTACGGCTGGCAATTCGCGCAGAAGGCCGTGAGACCGCTGCCGCGCGAAGCTATCGACCACTACGTGGCAATGATCGCCTCCGTGCCGGGGGCACTGCGCGGGAGCTTCGGTCTGTATCGGGCGTTCGACGAGACGATCGCGCAGAACGCGGAACGACAGAAGTCGCGCCTGTCGATGCCCGTGCTCGGTCTGGCCGGCGCGAACAGCGTCGGCGAGGGTGTGCGCATCACCATGGAGCTCGCTGCCGACGACCTCCGGACCGTGATCGTCCCCGACATCGGGCACTGGATCGCCGAGGAAGCACCCGTCCAGGTATTGGCGGCCCTTTCGGAGTTCCTCACGCCCTACCGCGGGCAATAGGCTTCCGGAGCCGACCCGGCATCGGAGGTGCTCCGTGTCTCATGGGTACAAGTGGATCGCCGCAGAGATCGAGCGGCTGGATCCCGAGATCGACTACGAACGGATCTGGGCGCTGTCGGCGACCTACTGGGTCGACGAGTTCATGATGAGCTTCCTGTACAGCGTGAGCTTCCCGAACTTCATGATGCCCGCCAACGGCGGACGCACCGTCAGCCGAGGCGGGACCGGTCCGGTCATCACCGCGCAGGACATCCGCGCGCAGGAGACGGTGCATCACTTCTGGACCTGGTTCACCCACGGCCCGTCCTCCGCGCACACGAAGGCGTCGGTCGAGCAGGTCAACGCGATGCACCGAGGGATCAGCCGGCGATTCCCCGGCGACTTCGGACATACCGACGACTTCAGCTACACCCTCTGCTACCTCGGGGCCGGTTACCACCGCATCCGCAAGCAAGCCGGACTGCCCGGGTTCACTGCCCATCAGAAGGTCGCGGCCCATCGGCATTGGCAGGCGATGTCCGCCCTGTTCTGGACCGAGAACGGCGATGTCACCGGCTTCCCCGACGACTTCGACGGAATGCTCGCCTTCCTGGCGGAGTGGGAGTCCCGCCACACCGAGTGGACCGCGGAGGGCTCGGCGTGCACCGAGGCGATCATCGAGCAGTTCGCCGGCCGATGGTTCCCGCGCCGGTTGCGCGGAGTCGGCCGCGCGATGTTGGTGTCGTTCTTCGGTGAACCTGTCTGCCGGGTCCACCGCATCGAGCGACCGAACAGAGCCGTCGTCGCGCTGATGCGCACCGGCCTGCGGTGCTACGTCACCGCCAAGGAGCGGGTGCTGCCCGACCCGCGGCGGTCCACACCCGAGCGGCACCGCCGCAAGGGTCGGGGCAGCGCCGGCGGCGTCGCCCCGACCACTGGGCGGATTCTGAGTACCCCTCAGTAAGAGATCTAGCGGTATGTGGAGATCACGAACTGGTCCGGGTCCGGCTCCCAGCCGTTCGGGGTGCCGTCGGGGTTCGAGCGCGTGTTCGTCGAGATGTACTTGTACATGAACTCGCGGCCCTGACCGTTCTCGGCGCTCCACTTCGTGCCGTACCGCTCGCTCGCGATGTACTGGAAGCGCTGATCCATCGAGGCGTCGGCGGCGTAGACGTCGCCGTTGCCCAACTGGGCCATGAGGCGTTCCCTGGTCAGGTTCGGGCCGACGGCCTTGGCCGCCTGCGCGAACACGTTCCCGCCGACGTAGCCGGCCTGCACGATGTGGTGGTTGATGCCCTGGTTGGCGCGGGCGTACTTGTTCATGGTGGCCATGAACTCCGCGCCCCACATCCGGTAGGTGGTGTTCGTCCAGTAGCGACCGACCGGGTGCTTGCCGAACAGCGAGCCGAGGACCTCGCCTGCGAGGTGGTTCCCCGAGATGCCCTTCGGCGGGTAGTAGCTCTGCTGTGCTGCCTCGACCATGAACTTCGCCATCGTGGCCGGGTTGATGACGTAATGAATGATGTGGTCCGGGTTGGCCGCCCGCATCGCGAGAACCTGGCTGGACATCGAGGTCTCGGAGATGGAGACGTCGGCCTTCTTCACCAGCTTGGAACCCGACGCGTCCATGATCTTGATGACCTCGTTGCAGGCCAGCTGCATCTCCGGGCTCGTCAGGCAGACCAGGCCGTAGGTCTTCGGCTTGATCACCGTGCTCGCCCAGTTCGCTCCCGCCATGGCCTCATGAATCATCGACATGTGCGTCGGGAACATGAACGGGTCCTGCCACTCGGTCTGGGAGTAGGCCCAGGCCCCGACGTAGGGCAGCTTGTACTGCTTGAGGTCGTCGTGGATGGAGGCAGTCGCCCACGTAGCCCCACCGACCAGCGAGAAGATCTTGTCGGAGCCGACCAGCTTCTTGATGCAGGACTTCGCCCGGGACACCTCGCCGGGGCCGTCGTCGCAGTCGATGTAGAGCATCCGGCGCCCGAGGATTCCGCCGCGGTCGTTGATCGACGCGTACGCGGCGACCATGCCGCGTGAGATCGGGTCGATGAGCACGTTGCCCAACGCCATGCCGTGCATGTTGATCGCCCCGAGCTTGATCGTCTCCTTGGTGACGCCGAGGTCGGTGATGCCGTTCTTCTGCTCGTAGATCCGCTTGTCCGCCGCGGCCTGAGCACTGCCGGCCGCCGGGGCCTTCGCGCGCCTGGCGGTGGGGGCGGCCTTGGCGGGTGCGGCTTCCTTGGCAGCTTTGGCCTGCTTGACGGGCGTGGCGGCTGTGCCGGGCTCCGCCGCGGCAGCCTTCTTGACCTTGGGGGCCGTCGCCGCGGGGATCGCCTCGCTCGGAACGGTTTCGGGGGCCGCCGCAACCTCTGCCGCACCGGCGGCCGGCTGCGACACCGTTGCCTTGTCGCTGTCGTCGTTCCCGCACGCCGCCAGCACCAGCGCCAGGCTCGCGACGAGGGGCACGGCGTGGAAGGCGCCGCGTCTGATCGTGTGTCCCATCGATCTTGTTCCTCTCCCTCGGCGAGCTCGGAACCGCATGTTCGGCGGCACGTGGCTCATCACCCGCCAGCGTGGTTCGGAGGCAAGGGCGGGTCCATTGGCGAATCGCCGAACTATCGAGGCGGGCTTCGTCGAAGTGCCAGTGGTCCCGTCCGGCACCGCGGGCGCACGCTCGTCCCATGAGTCCGGTCAACCTGGCGCGGGACATTCGCGCCGCACTCGACGTCGACGCCGTGGTCGCGTTGACCCGGGACCTGGTGGCGCTCCGCTCGGAGAATCCGCCGGGTCGTGAGACGGAGATCGTCGAGTACCTCCGCGGGTTGTTCGACGGCGTGGGTCTGGGCCCGGGAGCCGTCGTCGAGCCGCGGCCCGGGCGACAATCTTTGCTGGTGGCCACCGGCGACGGCAGCCGCAGCGGCAAGCCGGTCCTGCTGATCAACGGTCACCTGGACACCGTGCCGGTCC
The DNA here is from genome assembly GCA_963703165.1 of uncultured Actinomycetota bacterium. Lineage (GTDB taxonomy): Bacteria > Actinomycetota > Actinomycetes > Sporichthyales > Sporichthyaceae > JBQTKD01. The sequence continues at coordinate 1,840,928 of OY969798.1, read as the reverse complement.
GACCGGACGCCTGGCGGCACGATCCTTTCGGCGGCGAGGTGCACGACGGCCGGCTGTACGGACGAGGCTCGGCCGACATGAAGGGCGGCATAGCGAGCGCGATCACCGCGCTGCAGGTCGTTCGCGGTCTCGGCCTCGAGTTGCCCTGCGAGGTCGCGTTCCACCTCGTCGCGGACTCCGAGGCGGGTGGGGAGCTCGGGACGGCGGAGTTGTTGCGCCGCGGGCTGATCCGCGCCGACGCGTGTCTTGACCCGGAACCCACCGGGTTGACGCTGTGCCTCGCCGAATGCGGCGTGATGTTCGCCCGGATCACCACGCTGGGAGTCCCCGCGCACGGGAGCGAGCCGTCCAAGGGGCGCAGCGCGATTCTCACCGCCGCGGCGATCGCCCAGGTGCTGCACGACAACGAGTTCCCGCAGACGCCCCACCCGTTGCTCGGGACCACGTCGTGCAACGTCGGCATGATCCGTGGCGGCAGCGGCCCCAACGTGGTCCCGGAGGAGTGCGAGCTCCACATCGACCGACGGGTGTTGCCGGGGGAGACCGAGCAGAGCATCGTGCTCGGCATCATGGCCCGGATCGCGTGCCTCGGGATGGCTCCCGGTGCGGACTACGAGCTTGTCGTCGACGCCTTCTGCGAGCCGTCCGGGATCTCGGCCGACCATCCCCTCGTCGAAACGGTCGCGAGTTCGCACGCGGCGTCGACCGGGCACCGACCGGAGGTCACCGGCCTGTCGTTCACCACCGACGCACGCTTCATGCGCAACCGACTCGGCATCCCGACGGTGGTGTTCGGGCCGGGTGAACTGGATGTCGCGCACACCGTCGACGAGTACGTGGAGGTCGATTCGCTGATCACCGCCGCGGCCGTTTACGCCCACCTGTTCGCGACCTTTACAGGAACGCAGCCGTTGAGTCATGGTGTGCGCAGTTCCGTCATGGATGCTGTCGTCGAAGGGGTGCCCAGCCTCGTCTGACCGCGCACGGAGGGAAGGGTGCATGACCACTCCCTCGCCCGGTGCCGGGCTGACGCTGGACACGTTCCTCGGCCTGGTCGGCGGGGACCTGGTGGACGTGCTGCACGCCCCGGCCGGCCTGGACCGGCCCCTGGTCGCGGTCCTCATCCACGACACCGCGACGGTGGACCAGACCAGCCCCGGTGACCTGGTCCTCGCGATCGGGGTCCGGGTCGACGACTCCGCGGTGGAACTGTTGCTGCGCCACCTCGGCCCGGACATCACCGTCGCGTTCAAGGTCGGCGACGACGCGGAGCGGGATCACCTGCGCACGTTGGCCGTGGCCGCGGATGCCACCGTCCTCGCCATCGTCCCCGAGATGTCCTGGGACCAGCTGTACGTGCTCGCACGCCGGTCGATCTCCTCGGCCGCCTCCAGCGTGACGAACGAGCGCGGCGCCGCCTTCGGTGACCTGTTCGCGTTGGCCAACTCGGCCGCCGCGACGATGGAAGGCCCGGTGCTGATCAACGACGAGCGGATGGAGGTCATCGCCTTCTCCAGCCTCGGGTACCAGATCGACGAGCTCCGGCAACGGTCGATCCTGCAACGGCGTCCACCCAAGGATGTCCTGGCCTGGTGCTGGACCACGGGTCTGCTGCCGCGGGTGCGACAGTCGCTCCGCCCGCTGCGGGTGGTCCCGCCGGACGGCGCGCTGCGGTTGGTCAGCGCGATCCGCGGCGGCACCGACGTGCTCGGCTACATCTGGGTGATCGAGGGCGACCGCGAGTTCGACCAGCACTCCGAGGACCTGCTCGCGGAGATCGCGCGCGTCGCCGCCGTCCAACTGGTGCGCGCCCGGGTCAGCGAGGACCTCGAGCGACGGCTGCGCAGCGACCTGATGCGCAGCGCCCTCTCCGGCCGCGGGAACCCCGAGGCCATCGCCGCCCGTCTCGGCGTGCAGGGCGTCGGCGCGCGGTTGGTCTCGTTCGCCCCCGACCACGCCGACCCCGCCGACGCCCCGGACGACCAGGTCGCGATGCGGCTGGTGGAGGACCTGGTCGCGTTGCGGGTCGAGGCCTCCCACCACCGGGGCGCGGTGACCAGTTCCAACGGCACGATCTACGCGCTGTTCCCGGCGGTGGAGGACCAACCCTCGCGCACGATCGTCGATCTGGCCAAGGAGATCGTGGGCCAGGCCGCCCGGCAGCTGACGATCGAGCTACGTGCCGCTGTCAGCCGGGAGATCGCGGGCCTGGCACAGGTCACCGAAGCCAAGCGGGACATCGACCGGCTGATGCACCTCCCGCTGCTGGACGAGGCGCGCCGGGTCATCTCCTTCGAGGACTCGATCGCCGAAGCTGTCATGGCCGAGTTCACCGAGCTGATTCTGGCGCGTCCTCAGTTGCTGCAGGGTGGCGTCGCGGGCATGGCGGTCAGTGATCGCGATCGCGGTACCGAGTATCTGGCGAGCCTGCGCGCGTACTTCGATGCCTGCGGCGACGTCACCGGGGCCGCTCGCACCCTGTACGTCCACCGCAACACGCTGCGGTACCGGCTCACCCGGATGCGCGACGCCTTCGGGGTCGACGTCGAGGACCCGACCCAGCGCCTGGTCGCCGAACTGCAGCTCGCCGTGTTCAACGCGCATCCCGAGTTGAAGGCGGGGCTACGGGCGGGGGATCCGGAATCGACGGACCGTCAGACACCGGACGCGCTGGACACTGCGCACACCGAGCAGGAATCCGCTTCGTGACGCACGCGGACCGGGAGGTCACGTGCGGCTGATCGGATCGGACGACGTCGAGGACCTCCTGTACGGCGCGATGTTCTTCGGCAGCGGCGGTGGCGGCGATCCGTACCTGCCGCGGCAGATGCTGCATGCGGCGTTGGAGCGCCACGGTCCGGTTCCCTTGGTGGACGCCGAGGAACTCCCACCGGACGGGCTGGTCCTGCCGGTGGTCTCGGCCGGGGCACCGCACACCCTGATCGAGCGGTTCCACGGTGCGGAGGAGGCGACCACGCTGCGGGCAGCCCTGGAGTCGCGCACGGGACGGCAATGTGTGGGCGTCCTACCGATCCAACTCGGACCGGTGAATGCGGCGCTCCCGTTGGTGGTCGCTGCCCAACTGGGTCTGCCGTGCCTGGACGTCGACGGTATGCGCCGGTGCTTCCCGAAGCTGGAGATGTCGGTGTTCTCCCTCGCCGGCATCCCGTTGTCCCCGATCCATGTCGTCGACGCCGACGGATCGCTCGCGGTGCTGTCCGCCGCCGATGACGCCACGGCGAGTTCGCTGTTACGCAGTTGCCTGCCCAGCATGGGGCTGGTGGCCATGGTCAGTGCCTACCTGCTCGACGTCGCCACGTGTATCGAGTTCGGTTCGCGTCGAGCCCTGACCCGGTGCGCCGAACTCGGCGCCGCGCTGCGAGCGACCGAACCCGGGCCGGCCGCGAACTATCGCGAGTTCCTGCGTCACTGCGAAGGGCGGATCGTGTTCAGCGGGACGGTGCTGGAAGTGGTGCAGCACCTGGACTCCGGCTTCGCCAAGGGCACGCTGAGCCTCGAGTCGGCCGACGGAATCTCCTCGATGCGCATCGACTTCCAGAGCGAGAATCTGGTCGCCACCCACGACGGGATCCCGGTCGTCACCGTGCCGGATCTGATCAATCTGATCGACCTGGACACCGGGCTCGTTCTGCAGTCCCCGGACGTGATCGCCGGCCAGCAGGTGCATGTGGTCGCGAGCCCGGTCGATCCGCGTTGGCATACCGCCGCGGGCCTTGCCCGGGTCGGGCCACGCGCGTTCGGCATCGACCTGGACTGTGTGCGGGTGCCCGCATGACCGAGCGGCGCGTGGGGATAGCCATCGGTGGACGCGGGGCCACGGCTGTGGTCCTCGGCCCGGACGACGCGGTGCTGGGCCGCGCCACGTCGTCGAGGAGCGGCGGCGGGGTGGCGAACACCGTCGCGGAATTGCTGGACCTGCTCGGCCCGGCCGCCGATCCGGACACGGTGGCCCGGGTCGTGGTCGCCACGTCGGCGTTGACCCGTCCGCTGCACCATCCCGAGGAGTGCGCCGCGGTGGGCGTCCTGCGGATCGGGGCGCCCGCCTGCGCCGCCGTCCCACCGTTCACGCAGTGGCCGGCCGCGCTGGCGAACGCGGTGCGCGGCCCGATCGCGATGGTGCGCGGCGGTCACGGCTACGACGGGCGGCCCTCGGGTGACCTCGACCTCGCCGCGGTGGAGGCGTTCGGTCGGCTGTGCCGCGGCACGGTCGGCGCGGTCGCGGTCACCGCGATCCACGCCCAGGCCAATCGCGCGCACGAGGAGCAGGCAAGCCTTGTGCTCGGTGACCTGCTGGGTCCCGACGTCACCGTCGTCAGCGGCGGCGAGGACGGCGGATTGGGTCTGTTGGAACGCGAGAACACGGCGGTGCTCGACGCCGCGGCGGCGCCGGCGGCGCGGCGGGCGACCGAGGGGATCGCGGCGGTGCTGGCCGCGCGCGGGCTGCCGGACGAGTTGTATCTGCTGCGCGGCGACGGCACGGTGTTCCCCGCACAGGCGGCAGCGCTTCGTCCGCTGCGCACGGTGGGCGCGTTGCACAGTGCGGCCCGGGTCGGCGGGGCGCATCTGGCCGGGGAGTCCTCCGCGGTGGTCGTGGACGACGACGGCGCCCGGGTGCGGGTCAGTTCGCAGGTCGAAGGGTGGCCGCAGGAATCGGGCCGCGGGGTCGAGGTGCTGGGCATCCGCACGAACCTGCGGGAACTGCGGGTCACGCAGGTCCCGGCCCACCTGCCGCGAGCTGCCTTCGAGCGCGCTGTCGCGGGACTGGACGCCCCGCTGGTTCTGGTCGGCGCCGCCGGGCGGTTGCCCGACGCGGTCCTGCCGGGGCGGGTGCTGCGCCCGGCCGATGCCGAGTACGCGGCAGCGATCGGCGCGGCGGTGGCGGAGGCGGCCGGGTCGACCGACCGCATTGTCTGGCTCGGCGAGCGGAGCCGGGCCGAGGTGATCGCCGAGGCCCGGACGCTGGCCGAGCAGGCCGCGATCCGTGCGGGCGCCGATCCCCTGCGGCTGCGGGAACCGGCTGTGCACGAGGCGTTGATGACTTACGTCCCCGCGTCCTGCCTCCGGATCCGGGTGCAGTCGCTCGGCCCGATCCTCACCGTCGGGGCCGGCGGGGGAGGGGATCACTGATGGACGACAGCTTCGTGACGGTACGTCAGTTACTCGGCATGGGGTTGCTCGCGCACGACGTGCTCGGTGGCGAGAGCGGGCTGGACCGGCCGGTGCGGATGATCGTTCCGACGGTCTCGGTCGCCGGCGTGAGCGAACTCGCCCGGCACAGCGTGGCGGTCTTCGGGCCGGAACACCTGGCCGTCGAGGACCTGGCCACCGACCTGGTGCTGCGTCTGGGGCACAGCGTGGGGCTGTCCGGGATCATCGCCCAGCGCCCGCGCCGCCCCGTCCCGTTGGTGACCCGCCGGCTGGCGGACAAGCTCGCGGTGCCGCTGATCGTGGCCGACGGTGTCGCCCCGGCCGCGCTCGCGGCGATGTTCGACCCGTACGTGCGGGCGCCGGAGATCGCGGGCCTGCGCATTCTCGGGACGACGGCCGACCGCTTCGCCACCCCGCCCTCGAGCCCGGAGCAGTTGGCCCGCACCCTCGCCCGGGTCATCGGCGGCGCGGTGGCGGTGGCCGACGCCGAGGCACGGTTCGTTGCGGGCGACGTCGACGCCCACGAACTGCTGCACCGGGCCGAGATCCAGTCTCATGTCTTCGGCCCCCGGCCCAGCGCCGCGACGTTCCCCCTCGGTGGGGCGGACGTGGCCCTGCTCCAACCGGTGCAACGCGACCACGCCGCCCACGTCGGGTACTGGTTGATCGCCCGGTTGAACACTGCGACTCGGGCGTTGATCGGCCCGATCCGACAGTCGATGGCCATCGCGGCGCTGTCTTTCGCCGTGCACCTGTCGAGCGACGCCGTCCGCTCCGAACGTGAGGGTCGGCAGCGCTCCGTGCTGCTCGCCGCGATCCTCGATCAGGCCGAAGCGCCCTCGGCCCGCGCGGTGGAGCGGGCGACCGCCCTGGGCTGGCGGTTGGCCGGCTGGCACACCGCCGTGCAGATCGCGGTCTCGCGATCCACCGCGGCGCCGGCGCACGGGGAATTGGTCCGGGAGCTCGAGGAGGAACTGACTCAGCGACAGGTGCTGACGACCCTCGTCGAACGACCCGAGGGCTGGGCGTTCTGGGTCACCGCGGAGACCGAGACGGACGCCCTGGACACCGGTGGCCTGGTGGGGGCCGTGCAGGGTGCGCTGCGGGCGGTCGAGGCCGACCACGTGGGACTGTCCCTGTGCGCCGGCGTCGGGGGCGCGCACGTCGGCACCGCGGGTATCGCCCAATCACTCGCCGAGGCCCGTCAGGCCTGCCTGCTGGCCCTCACCGAGGACGGCGCGGGGATCGTCGAGCACGTGCGGGCGATGAGCGCCAAGCGCCTGCTGCTGGGGTGGTACGCCGCCGCCCCGCTGCGCGCGCAGGCCGTGGAACTGCTGGCGCCGCTCACCGAGGCCGATCCGAGCGGCGAGTTGGTCCGCACCCTGCGTCGCTATCTGGACCGGGAGTCCTCGGCCACCGACACGGCCGCGTCACTGCAGGTGCACCGCAACACGGTGATGCAACGCATCGAGCGGATCCGCAAGCTGCTGACCCTCGATCTCGACGACCCCGACGACCGGCTCGTGCTTCACCTCGCGACACGGGTGGCGGGCGTCGACTGGGACCACGAGCCGGGCTGAGTGCCGAAGCTGCTGAACAGCCCCGCGAAGGACCGGGCCGCCGCCGTGAGGTCCGCGATCGGCACGAACTCGTCGGCCGCGTGCGCGACGCTCATCGAACCCGGGCCGTAGATCACGGTCGGAATCCCCAACTGGTTGCGCAGGAATCGCGCGTCGGTGCCGAGGTAGAGCCCGCGCACCGGGGCCGGTCCGTCGGGGCCGGCGCACATCTCCTGCATGTAACTGACGAACGGATCGTCGGTCGGCAGCTCCGAGGCCTCCGCGAACCCCAGAACCCCGATCTCGTAGGAGACGTCACCGAGTTCGTCGATCAACGCCCGCAAGGTCGCCACGGCTTGCTCGCACGTCTGCCCGGGCAGGACGCGACGGTCGACCTGCAGCTCGCAGAACCCCGCGACGATGTTCGGTGCAGTGCCGCCGTGCACCACCCCGACGTTGCAGGTCGGGCGCCCCAGCAACGGGTGCGGGTCGCCGGGGAACTCCGCGAGGTGCAGCGCGGAGGTGATCCGGGCGGCGTCCGCGACGGCGGAGCGTGCCGCCGCGGGATCGCTGCCGTGCCCCGCGCGGCCGAACACCTCGATGCGGGCGAACAGCGTCCCGCGTTCGGCGACGCCGATGCCGAGTTCGCTGGGCTCGGGGACTACCGCCGCGTCCGCGGCAATCCGCCCCGCGGTGAGCAACGCGGCCGTGCCGAATGCGCCGCCGGTCTCCTCGTCGGCCACCAGGTGGAAGGCCAGGTCGGCGGGCGGCTCCACGCCCGCGTCTCGGCAGGCCCGCAGACCTTCGATGGCTGCGGCGATCCCGCCCTTCATGTCGCAGGCGCCGCGGCCCATCAGGTTGCCGCCGCGCATGACCCCGGCGAAGGGCGGGACCGACCACTCGCTCTCGTCGACAGGCACGACGTCCACGTGGCCGTTGACCAGCAGGATGGGCCGGCTCCCGTCGCACGCGCCGTACCGCGCGAGCAGCGAGGGACGCCCCGGCGCGGGTTCGAACACCTCCACCGTCGCGCCCAGTCCGCGCATCACGTCGCTCAGCAGCGGAAGGATCCGCGTCTCGTTGCCGGGTGGATTGCGGGTGTCGCACTGGATCATCGCGGTGGTCAGGTCCACACAGCGCCCGGTGTCGACGGCATCGCGGGCGCTCATCCGACGTACGTCTCGACGTCGGGCAGGAAGCCCAGGGGGCCGATACCGGCGAGGAATCCCCGGAGCCCGGGGCGGTAGGCGAACAGGTCGTCGAACAGTGCGCGTGCCTCGGCGCCGCTCCCGCTGCGGGCGAGCAGCACGGCCCGCCAGAAGTCCGGCTCCCGGTTGCTCGCGCCGAGCAGTTCGGCCGCGGCCTCGAGCCCGGACAGCTTCTCGGCCAGCAGTTCCGGGCTGACTCCCTCGTAGGGCCCGATCGTCAGGTTCGGCGCGAAGATCACGCCGCCGACGAGATCGAAAGCGCGTTGCCGCGGGAGCAGCCGGGCCAGTTCACCGATCGGGTCGTCGTGGTCGTCGACCCGCAGGTTGATCTGCACCTCGTTCCACGGCGTCGCGGACCGCGTCGGGGACCAGACGCGGAGCACCGCGGACTGGGATCCACGGACGTCGCCGCCCGCGTCCTCGGCGGCCACCATCGCGGCGAGCACCCGGTCGGCCAGTTCACCCCGGGTCGAGGTGAAGGCCTCGAGCATGGCCGGGACCACCTTCGTGGTCGCCAGCATGTTGCCCTGCACCGTGACGCCGTCGCCGACCAGATGACCGGCGGTCGGGGCACAGCTCTCACCGGTCCAGGCCGCTGCTCGACCGAGCGCGTCGACCGCGCCGACCTGACGGTAGGCGCGGTTGTCGTCCGAGCCGAGCAGGGCGTCGAGGGCGGCCTGCGGGTCCTCGCCCTGACGCATCCGTTCGATCGCGTGCGGGCCGTGGTCGACGTTGACGAACGCCTGCGTCGCGGCCGCCCCGATCCCGGCCTCGCCCCAGTCGACCAGGCGGCCCACCCCGAAGAAGTGCGACTGAGCGCCGACCGCCAACTGGCCGGTCTCCGGATCGCGCGCCACGATCGAGTAGGTCATGACGCGGCCGCCACGTTCTGCGTGATGAGGTCCGCGACCCGCGCGGGCGACTCCAACATCGGGAGGTGCCCGAGCCCGGGCAGTTCCACCGCTGTTCCGCCGGTGACCGCCGCGATCTCCGTGGTCATCTCCGGCGGACACGTCGGGTCCTCGGTGCCCGTTGCGGCAAGGACCGGAACGGCAACTTTCCCTGCCAGGTGGCGGATGTCGGCGGTGAAAGCCCCGCGCAGGATGTCGGCGATGATCGCGGGATCGCGCCGGCCGACGGCGGTACGCAACGCGTCGAGCACTCGCTCGTCGGTACGGTGCGCCGTCCCGACGATCAATGGGCCGAGATCGGCGAAGTACGCCTCGGTGCCCTTGGTCGTCAGCTCGTCCACCATCGCCTCGATGGCGGCGGCCGGGGCCGCGACGCCGAGGGTGCTGCCGAACGTCGTGACGCTGCGCACCCGGTCGGGTGCCACGGCAGCGGCCGCGAGGGCGATGGTGCCGCCGAGCGAACCGCCCGCGAGATGCACGGTGTGCAACTCGAGGGCGTCGAGCACGGCGAGCAGATCGTCCAGCCACCCGCCCTCGATCGCGTAGGGCCCGGCGAGAACCGACCGCCCGTGACCGCGCAGGTCGAACGCGACCACCGGTGCGTCGAGCAGCGCGGAGACGGGTTCCCACACCGAGGCAGCCGTGTTGATCGGGTGGATCAGCACGATCGCGCCGTCGGCGACCACCTCGCCGACGACGTCGACGGCGATCGGGCCGGCAGGCCCCGGAACTCTCACTCCGTCACGTACTTCAGCGCACCGGGCTTGGCAGCCTCGCTGCAGTGCATGTGCCAGATCCGCCACTCCGCCCCGCCGCGGCCGTCGTCGCGGCGGTAGAACTCGGTGACCCGGAACGGTGTCGCGCCGGAGTTCTCCAGTGTTCCCGTGGCGGTCGGCAGCACCAGTTCCGCCTCGGCCTCGCAGGTGAGCAGCGCGACGTCGCCGAACACCTGGATCGTCGGCGCCACCGTCTCGGCGATGCGGACGATGTCGACGCCGATCGCGTTCAGGGTGCGCCAGAGCCGGGCCTTCTCGGCGACCCCGTTGTAGGTGAAGCCGTTGAGGTTGAACTGCAGGTACCCCTCCTCGGGGAAGAACGGCAGCATCGACTCGGCCACCAGGCCCAGGTTCGACGCGAACCACCCGTTGTGCACCTCGAGGACGGCCGCAGCGTCCTTCGCCACGTCGGACATGAGCGGTCTCCTCAGATCGGAAATTCATTGAGCAGGCCACGCATCGCGGCCAAAGATTCCTCGGTGCCCTCGGGTACAACGGTGGCCACGACCACCCGGTCGCTGCCCGCGTCGATGTAATCCTTGATCCGGGCCCGTGCCGCGTCCAGCCCACCGGCGATGGCGAAGGTGTCCACCCACTCCTCGGGCATCTCGGCGAGCACGACCTCGGGTCCACCGCGCGAGAGCATGTCGGCCACGACATCGTTGATGCCGGCCGCGGCGAACAACGGGCACGGACCGGTGGCCGCGATGTAGAAGGCGAGGATCGGCTTGAGCTGCTCGCGCACCGCCTCGACACGGCTCGGGTCGGCGGTGAGGTTGATCGCCACCAGCGTGACCAGTTCGGGGCGCACGTCCCGTCCGGCGGCCGCCGCGGCGGCGTCGAGCTTGGCGCGCGTTGCGCGGACGTACTCGACAGGTGCCAGGGCACTGACGACGAGCCCTTCGGCCAACTCCCCGGTGAGGGCAATGCCCTTGTCGCCGAGCACGCCGGTGTAGAGCGGCACGTACTCACTCGCGGGATGGGTGAGCGTGACCTGGTGGAAGGAGTGCACCTTTCCTTCCCCGTCGGCCTTCTGACCCCCCAGCAGATCGCGAACCCCGACGAGATTCTCCCGCAGGGCGGCCATGGGCGAGGACACGGTGAGGCCCATCTGCGCCGTCCACGCCGGCACACCGTGCCCGATGCCCGGCAGGACGCGGCCGGGGAAGGCGCGGCTCAGCGTGGCGATCTCCATCGCCAGGAGGGCGGGGTGGCGCACCATCGACGAGACCACCGAGAGTCCGACGGGGATGTGGTTCGTCGCGCCCAGCGCGATACCGGTGGCGGCGATGCCGCCCAGGAAGAAGTAGTCCTCCGGGATCCACAGCGCACCGAAGCCGGCCGCCTCCACCTCGCGCGCCAACCGGGCGATGTCCTCCGGCGGGGTGGTGCTGCCCAGCAACAGGCCGATCCGGGTCGTGGGTTCGCTGGTCATGAACAACTCCGCAGGTGCTCGAGGATCAGTTCGGGACGGACCGGGATGGCGGTGATCTCGCCGGCGCCGGGGGGAAGGGCGTCCTGGATGGCGTTGACGATCGCCGCGGGGGAGGCGATCACCCCGCTCTCGCCGACGCCCTTGGCGCCGTTGAGGCTGAACGGTGTGGGCGTCGTGGTGTGGAAGACCTCGATGTCCGGCAGGTCGGCGGCCAACGGGAGCGGGTAGTCCCGCAGGCTGGTCGCCAGCGGCTGTCCGTGCTCGTCGTACGGCAGGCTCTCCAGCAGCGCCGTGCCCAGGCCCTGGATGACGCCGCCGATGAGTTGCCCCTCGACGATCGCGGGATTGAGTTGGTTCCCGCAGTCGTGCCCGACGAGCATCCGCCGCACCTTCACCTGGCCGGTGCCGGCATCGATCTCGACGAGCGCGATCACGACGCCGTAGGAGAAGGCAAGCGCCACCGGGTCGAAGGTGCCGAGGAACTCCAGCCCGGGCTCCATGCCGGCGGGCAGGTTGGCGGCGGAGTACGCGGCGTGCGCGATGCGGGCGAGGGACACCGGCGGGGTGCCGCTCGCGGGCACCCCGAATCCGCCGTCGACCGCCTCGACGTCCTGCGGGGCAGCCTCGAGCAGATGCGCCGCGATCTCGCGGAGCTTGTCCTTCGCCTTGCCCGCGGCCACCAGCAGCGACGATCCGCCGATGCCGGCCGCGCGGCTCGCGCCGCTGGCGTACCCCGTGTAGTGCGAGGAGTCGGTGTCCCCGAACTGCACGGTGACATCGGCGAGGTCCACCCCGAAGGCATCGGCCGCCTGTTGCGCCATGGCGGTCTCGATGCCCTGCCCCATCGGCGTCTGACCCAGCGTCACCCGGATCCGGCCGTCGGGCTCGACCACGATCGTGGTGGCGTCCCAGCCGCCCTGCGTGATCCCGATCAGCGGGAAGACGCCGGAGGGACCGAAATTCGTGCACTCGTTGTAGAACGAGAGCCCGAGGCCGACGAGTCGACCCTCGGCCCGCGCGGCGTCCCGCTCGGCGAGCGCCGTCGCGTAGGTGGGATGGGCGACGGCGAGGTCGAGCAGCGACGTGTAGTCCCCGCTGTCCAGCAGCATGCCTGCGGCGTTCGTGTACGGCATGCCCTCGGCGGGGACCAGGTTGCGGCGGCGCAGTTCGGCCGGGTCGAGGTCCAGGCGGCGGGCCGCGATGTCGAGCAGGCGCTCCATCGGGAAGTTGGCCTCGGGCTGGCCGAAGCCGCGGAACGCCCCGAGCGGGGACTTGTTGGTCACCACCGCCGTGCCCGTGATGTCGATCGCGGGCACCGCGTACGGTCCGCACAACAGTGCGCCGGTGACCCACCCGGTCCCGGCGCCGCAGGTGGACGGCGCGCTGCCGAGGTCGAGCAGGTACCGCGACCGCAGTCCGAGAATGTGCCCGTCGCTGTCGAAGCCGAGTTCCAGCGTGATCCGTTGCGCCCGTGACGGGGTGGAGGCGACGAACGACTCGTCGCGTTGCTCCATGTAGCGCACCGGCCGACGCAGCTGCAGCGCGAACCAAGGGACCAGCGCTTCCTCGGGATACATGACGGCCTTCATGCCGAAGGCGCCGCCGACATCCGGGGCGATCACGCGGATCCGGTTCTCCGCCAGGCCGAGCATGGCGGCCACGCCCTGACGGATCTGATGGGGCGACTGGGTGGAGGTCCAGATGGTCAGGCTCGGCCCGGCCGGGTCGTAGTCGCACACCACCCCACGGGTCTCGATCGGTGTGGCCGTCATCCGGCCGATCTCGAAGGTCTCGGCGATCACGAGGTGGGCGGCGGCGAGTGCGGCGGCGGCATCGGGCGGTTCGGGCAGCCCGGGGATCGCGAGCGGCCAGGCCGTGCGCACCTGGACGTTGTCGCCCCACTCCTCGTGGAGCAGCACGGCGTCCGTGGCGAGGGCGTCCTCGTAGGTGTTCACCGGGGGCAGGGCCTCGTACACGACGTCGATCAGTTCGAGCGCGTCCTCGGCGGCGTACTGATCACGGGCGACGACCGCGACCACGGGTTCGCCGACGTGCCGCACCTTGTCGACGGCCAACGGTCGACCGAGCCCGACCTTCTGCCCGGCCAGTTCCCACAGGTAGCTCTGCGGCCCGATCGCCTCGAGCAGTTCCGCCCCGGTGGCGACGGCGAGCACACCGTCGGCGGCGCGGGCCCGGGTGGTGTCGATCGAGACGATCCGGGCGTGCGCGTGCGGACTGCGCAGGACCGCGAGGGTCAGTTCGCGCGGCAGGTGGACGTCGTCCACGTACCGCCCGGCGCCGCGCACGAAGCGCGCGCCGTTGCGCGAGCGGACAGGGGTACCGACGTAGCGAGCCTGCTCGGTCGTCACGTCGTCGTCTCCTGTCCCTGCTCGACGAGGGCGGCTTGCACGGCGTCGACGATGCCGACGTAGCCGGTACACCGGCAGATGTTCGCCGAGAGACGGGCCAGGAGGTCCTCGCGGGTGAACGTGGCGCCCGCGCGGGCCTCGTCGAGGATCTCAGTGCCCAGCACCAGGAAGCCCGAGGTGCAGAAGCCGCACTGGAACGCAAAGTGTTCGATGAACGCTTCCTGCAGCACCGACAACGTGCCGTCGCCCCCCTCCAGGCCCTCGACCGTGGTGATCTCGGAGTCGGCGGCGGTGACCGCGAGCGTCAGGCACGAGCGGGCCGACGTCCCGTCGATCAGGACGGTGCAGGCGCCACACCACCCTGCGTGGCAGCCGGTGTGAGTACCCGTCAGGCCCACGCGGGTACGCAGCACGTCGGCGAGATTGGTCCGCGGCTCGACCGCGGTCTGCACCGCCTCACCGTTGACGGTGAACTCCACCATCCGCGCGCTCATGCTGCTGCGCCGGCAGCCGGGGAGAGCACGCGGGTCAACGCGGCCGTCAACGCCAGGGCGAGCAGGTCGCCGCGGTAGGTCAGGCTCGCGAGGTGATCGTCGTCGGCCACCAGAAGGTTCCGGGCGGCGGCGACGGCCGCGTCCAGGCCCGCTTCAGGGTCCACCTGAAGACGCAGCGGCGTCGCACCCACGCCGCCGAGGGCCACCGTCACCGGGCCGCCGTCGGGGGCGGCGCCGGCCGCGACCGACACCTTGCCGTGGCGCCGGAAGTGGCGCTGTTCGAAGGCCCACCGATGTCCGGCCGCGGTGACCGGGACCTCGACGGCGGTGAGCAGTTCGTCCGGCCGGCGCGCGGTGCGGAAGGGGCCGAGGAACAGGTCGGCTGCCTGCACGGTGCGTTCACCCTCGGCCGAGCGCAGCCGCACTGCGCCGTCGAGCGCGAGCAGCGCCACCGGCAGTTCCGCGGTGGGATCGGCGAACGCGATGCTGCCGCCGAGGGTGCCGCGATTGCGGGTGGGCACGTGCCCGACGTGCTCGAGCGCGGCGAGGACCAGGGGCGCCGCGCTCGCGAGCGGATGCTGCTGCCACGCCCGCTGCGTGAGCCGGGCGCCGATCACCAGCGTGTCCTCGGCGCGCGTCGCCTCGTCGAGGTGGGTCAGCCTGCGGATGCCGACGACCACCGCGGGCCGGACCTCGCGGGCGTTGAGCTGAGCCACCAGGCTCTGGCCGCCGGCCAGGACCGCGACGCTGTCGGCGTGGCGGGCCAGGAGTTCGCAGGCCTCGTCGGCCGTCTCCGGTTCCAGATATTCGAAGGGCGCAGGCCGCATGCGTGCAGCGTGGCAGCGGGCCCCCGACTACGCGCCTTGCACAGTGCACAGTTGTGCGCTTTCCGATGGGCATTCTGCCCACCGTCGGTCCGCGGCGAGCTCGCCGACCTCGATGACGTTGATGAGCTTCGCCAACCGCCGCGTGAGGTGATCCAGCACCCCGGGGGAGGCATCGAGTTCCACGAGGAGCACCACGGTCGCCGGGTTGTCCAGGCGGTGCACGGACAGGGCGACCAGCTCCACCCGGCGTCGATTCAACATCAACGCGAAGTGGGCCAGGACCGCCGACGGATCGTCGACCAGTACTCGCAGGGTGCTCATGGTGGGCCTCCGGATCGACGGCGGGGGTGGGCCGTCTGCCAAACAAAAACCCCCGCCCGCCCGGTAGGGCGAACGAGGGAAGCGCGCGGGCTGAGGGTCTTCAGCCGGCGCGCACGCCAATAAGGAACTGCACGTACTGCATGGGCCGATGGTGCGCCTCCCGCAGGAGGGGTGTCAACCCCGGGTCAGTCCGCGTTGCGACCCCCGCGGAACTCGAATGAGTTCTCCTCGTCCGGGTCGTCCTCCTCCTCGCCCCCACTGGTCGCGGTCGGCGTCGACGTGGGCGCCACGGTCGGGGCCTTCGTCGTGGTCGGCGTCGCGCTCGGCGCCGGGGTGTTGGTCGGCTCCGGGAACGGCGGGAAGGAGGGGAAGCTCGGGAAGCCGGGGATCCCGGTCGGGCCGTTGGTCGGCTCCGTCGTGGGCAACGCGGTGTCCGTCGGCGTCGGGCTCGCGGTGGGCGTGATGCCCGGGGCGAGTGCGAAGTCCTCGGTGGGCTTGCCCTCCAGTGCACCCTTCATGAACGTGGTCCAGGTCTGCGCCGGGAATGTCCCGCCGAAGAACGTCGGCATGCCGCCCGAGCCGTCGAGGGACTTGGTGCCGTCGGCCTTGAAGTAGTCCACGGACGCCGCCATCTGCGGGGTGCACCCGCTGAACCACGCGGTGAGGTCCTGGTGGGTGCCGGTCTTGCCGGCGACCGGACGAGCGAGATTCTTCGCTCGTGTACCGGTCCCTCGCGCCACGACGTTCTCCATCGCGCGGAGCACATCGGAGACCACCGCGGGGTCGAACACGTCCGTCTGCGGCTTGGCGATCTTGGTGAGCGCGGACAGCTCGCCGCCGTTCGTGCCCTGGACCCGCTCGACGATGTGGGCATCGGCTCGGGTGCCGCCGGAGCACAGCGTCGCATAGCTGTTCGCCACCTGAACTGGCGTCAGCGATGCGATCCCGAGCGGGATCAAGGCGTTGTTGATCAGACCCGGCGCGGTGTCCGGGATGCCGGCTCGGACCATGGCGTCGCGCACCGCGGCCGGGCCGTGTTTGAGGGTCAGGTCGACGAAGACGGTGTTGATGGATTCCTGCAGCCCGTACATGAGGTCCTGCGTCTTGCCGTAGCTGCGGTTGAACTCGTTGCGCACGGAGTTCGGTTTGCCGTTGGTCGTGCCCGGCAGCCGTAGTGGCGACTTCGAGATGTACCTGGACTGCAGCGTGTCCCCGCCCTCGAGCGCGGCCGCGATCGCGAACACCTTCATCTGCGAGCCGGGCTGGATCGGGTAGGTGGCCGCGTTCACCTGGGCGTATTTGTCCTTGCCCAGGAAGTCCTTTCCTCCGTACATCGCGAGGATGCGACCGGTCCCGGGCTCCACGGCGGTGAGGCCGACCCGCAACTCCTTGTTCGCCGTCTTCGGGAACTCCACCGTCACAGCGTTCTCGGCCGATGCCTGCGCCTGTGCATCCAGCGTGCTGACGATCCGCAGACCACCGTTCTCGATCTGATCCTTCGTCAGGCCGCGGGTCTGCAGTTCCTTGGAGATCGCGCCGAGCAGGTACCCCTTCTGGCCGCCAAAGCGGCTGACGTCCTTGGCCTGCGCCGGGAACTTGGGGTACTTCATCGTCGCGCGGGCGGGCGAACTCAGCGTTCCGGTCGCCACCATGCTGTCCAGCACGTAGCCCCAGCGGCCCTCGAGGCGCTCGTTGCCGGCCGTCGACGCCGGGTCGTAGTTGGACGGGGAGCGCACGATCGATGCGAGCACCGCGGCCTGGGAGATGCTGAGCTTCTTCACGTCGGTGTTGAAGTACGCCTTGGCCGCGGCCTGCACACCGTAGGCGCCGCGGCCGAGATAGATGGTGTTGAGGTAGTCCTCGAGGATCTGGTCCTTGGACTTCTTCTTGTCGATCTTGATCGAGAGGAAGGCTTCCTTGAGCTTGCGTTGGATGGAGCGCTCGGAGGTCAGGTAGTAGTTCTTGACGTACTGCTGGGTGATCGTCGAGCCACCCTGGGTCTGACCGCCCTTCAGGTTCACCCACAGCGCGCGGGCGATGCCCCTGGGCGAGACCCCGCTGTCGGTGTAGAAGCTGCGGTTCTCCGCCGCGAGCACCGCGTCGCGCAGGTGGATCGGCATGTCGCCGAGGGGCACGATGATGCGGTTGGTCTCGCCGAAGCGCCCGAGGAACGTCTTGTTGTCCGAGTAGTAGACCTCGGTGGTCTGCCGCTGCGCGCTCGCGTTGGCCGGCGGGATGTCGATGCGCGCGTAGGCGACGAATGCCATGAAGAACAGCACGACGACCGCGGCGACCGAGGCCCACGCGGCGCGGACCAGGCGCCGCTTGCGCTTGCTGCCCTTGGCCTTGCCCTGGGGCGTCGGCCCACCGGCCGCGGCTCCACCCGCTGCCGGTCGGAACCAGCTGTCCCCGCCACCGCCGCTGTCCGCGCCAGGTGTGTCCTTCGCCGATCCCGCAGCGTTCCCGTTGCCGGCGGCGCGACGACGGCCGCCTCCACGGGACTGGCCGAACGGATTCTGCATACGGACGTCTCCTACCTCACTGCACGGCGGTCGTGGTCATTCTTCCCCGCCGGGGGCCATGAGGGGTCGTTCCGCGCCGGTTCCAAGGAATCGAGCCCGGGACGTGACGCGGCCCCGGTTCCCCTGGATCGGGGTGGCCGGGGCCGCGACGCTCAGCGGAGTGATCAGGAGGAGAGCAGAGCCTTCTTCAGCGACTGGATCGCGCCGAACAGGGACTCGATGTGCATCTTGAGCTCCTTGGCGACCGCGTCGGCCGGCAGGGCGCCGGCGGTGACGGTCTCGAAGAAGCCGCCCGCGGTGGTGCGGTAGGCGTCAAGGTTCTTGATGCCTTCATCGAGCTTGGTCTGGTCGTCCGTGGCGGCACCGACCGCGTAGGTGACGAAGTCGCTGATGTGCGAACGCCACACCTGCTCGAACGCCTTCTGCTTCTCGGCGCCGGCAACCGAGCCCACGGCCTTGCCGAGGTCATCGGTGTTCTTGTCCAGCGCGGCAGCGGCAGCCTTGAAGCCGGCGCCGTTGATGGTGTCCTTGTCGGTGTAGGCGGCGAAGACCGCGATACCGGCGAGGTAGGTGTGCGTGGTCAGCATGCTGACCATGCCCGAGCGGAGCTCGGCGGCGTCGCTGGTGGTGCTGCCCTTCATCTTCGTGGCCTTGGCGATGCCACCGGACAGGGCCTTGGCGCTCATCGCCATGTGGTCGCCGGCGGTCTTGAGCTTGTCGTAGCCCTTCCCGTCACCGGCGGCGAAGGAGTCGACGGCTGCGGCGAGGGTGCCGATGTGCTCGGTGAACGCAGCGGTGACAGCTGCCTTGGGCAGCTCGCCACCGGTGACCTTGTTGAAGAACTCGCCCTGGCTCTTCGCGTACGCGGTCAGGTTGGAGACGGCCTCGGTCTTCATCTTCTTGCCCTCGGTGCCGCCGGTCTTGGCGCCCACCGCGTAGTTGACGAAGTCGGTGACGTGCGAGCGCCAGTTCTGGAGGAACTTCTTCTCCTCGTCCGGCGCCACGGAGCCGATGGCCTTGGAGACGTCGACCGAGTTGGTGTCCAGGGCGGCGGCGGCAGCCTTGAACGCGTCGCTGTCGGCGCCCGCGTGGTACGCGGTGGCGACGGCCACGCCGGCGAGGTAGACGTGGTCGGTCAGCAGGTAGGTCAGGCCCGCACGCAGCGTCGAGGCCTCGGAGTCGATCGCGTCGGCGCCGGTCATCTTGGTGGCCTTGGCGATGCCGGTGGCGAGTGCGGTGGCCGTCATCGGCATGTGGCCGCTCGCGGTGCGGAGGTCGGCGAAGGGATCGCCGGTGGTGATCGCGCTCAGCGCGGCGGTGCCGGAGTTGGTGCCGGGCTCCGGGTTGGTGCCGGCGTTGGTGCCGGTGTCCGGGGTGACGGCCGTGTCCTTGTCGTCGTCGCCACCGCAGGCCGCGAGGCCGGTGAGGAGGACCGCCGCGAGGGAGGTGACGGCAATGCTGCGGATGGGCAGGATTCGCATGTGTGAAGTCCCTGTTCGAGTGGGGCGCACCGGGATGCGGCACGCTGCGGTGAGGGGGCAATCGCGGTGTGAGGTGATCTCCCGCTCTCGCAACCCCTTCGATCCCGAACGCGGCAAAGATTGGCCGCGTTCTCGGGAAATTACCGAGGGTGGGTATCCGCACCGGGCTTCGCAGCGCGTGAGCCGTGCGGCCATCCGGCCAACGTTGCGGGAACGTGATCTGACCGCGCGGGGGGTGGGGGAATCCCGCGCCGGGACGAGGTGTTGCGGCTCACGTCGGAGCGGGAACAAAGTCTCGCACTGCTGAGTTACTGTCGAGTAGCGGGTGCCGGAAGCGCCGTCGATGGCCATCGGCGAAGCCGCGGGACTTCCCCACCGGGACGGGGGAGGTCACGGCCCCGCTCGATCGCCCCGGGCCATCCAGGTCCGGGGCGATCGGCATTTCCGGGACCGGGTGCATAGGGTCCTGGCCATGCCTGAACTGAGCGCTGCGACCTTCGACCGGGCCGCCGGTGTCCTGCTGACCGGCGCGGTGGGCGATGCGTTGGTCGCCGGCCACGTGACCGTGCCGGTCGGTGCGCCGCTGTTCGTCTCCGGCGAGTGGACGGAGGCGACCGCGCTCACCGTCGCTGTCGCGGATGCTGCCGTCGGCGGTGCCGACCTGCAGGTCCACGCGGCACAGGATCGCATCGGTGTGGAGTGGTGGGGCCTCGAGGACCGTCCGCTGCTCTGGGCCGGCCCATTGGCTCTGGTCTACCTCACCGACCCCGACGCCCTGGTGGCCACTGCGACCGAGCTCAGCACCCTCGCGCACCTCGACCCGGAGGTGGGGCAGGCCTGCGCGCTCTGGGGGCTCGCGATCCGCCACGCCGTCCTGACCGGGGAGCTCGACCCGCGCGTCGGTCTCGGCCGGCTGAAGGGGGAGGTCCGGGATCGCTGGGCGGCCCGCCTGGCCGAGGCCGAGGAATCCGCCTCGGAGAGCTTCACGCCCGGTGACGCGGTGGGGACCCTCCAGGTCGCGTGCTCGGTGGTCATGGGCACGCCTGTGCTCGCCTACGACCCTGAGCAGCACCTCGTCGACGCTCTTGTGGTCGCCGTCGGCTCGGGGCACGCCGTTGCTGCCACGGTGGTCGGCGCGCTGCTCGGGGCGGTGCACGGCCTCGGCGCCGTCCCGTTGGAGTGGGCCGACCAGGTCCACGGGCCCGACGGCCTGCGCGCCATTGACCTCGTCGGCCGCGCTCGCGCGCTGGCCGCCGCCGCGCCCGTCGAGGACACCGAGGACGTGCTCCGCGGGCTGTGACACGCGGGCTGTGACACGCGGGGCTGTGATCATCCGCCATCGTCCGAACGGCTGATGTCGACCCAACCGAACGGTCCGTTTCGCCCGCTCTGTGCAACCAGGAGCGCGGCTCTCCCGTCTGAGGGGATGAGCAGCTGTCGAGGGGGCAGCTGCACACGCTGCACAGAGCTTCACACTCACGGAATTGGGCGGTCGGGACGCCGCCCCACTCCGTACGGGACCGGTGGTCGGGACGCCACCGGTCCCGTTTGCTTTGTCCGGCCCACCCGCGGGAAGCGTCCACAGCATGGACGACCACATGCTCACCCCGCCGCGGCGGGAGAGCGAACCGGAGCGTCTGAACCGGCACTGGAACGAGATGCTCCAGGAGGTCCGGGTCGTCCAGACCGGCGTCCAGGTGCTCGTCGCTTTTCTGCTCACGGTGCCGTTCCAGTCCCGCTTCACCGAGCTCGATCACCTGCAGCGTGGCGTGTATCTGTCCGCCGTCGTGCTCTCGGTCCTGTCCGCCGGGTTCCTGATGGCCCCGGTGGCACTGCATCGGGCGTTGTTCCGTGCCGGCGCTCGTCCACTGATGATTGCGCATGCGCAACGATTGGCGATCGTGGGCATCGGCCTGCTGGGCACGGCTCTGGCGGCAGTGGTGTGGCTGGTCTTCGACCTTGTGTTGGGCCGCGGCTGGGGCTACGCGTTGGGCGCCGGAACGTTGGTGGTGCTGACCCTGCTGTGGGTGGTGCTCCCGATGATGGCCAAGCGGGCGGTCCGGCGAACTCTCAGAACTTCATCATCGGCAGCGGATGGCGCGGGCTCTGCTTGATCCCGCGCGCGGCGGCCCGGAGGAGCATCGGCCGGAACCCGCGGGCCGAGTATTGCGCCGAGAGCGTCCGGTAGTCCCGGCGCTTGGCGCCCGGAACCCCGATCAGGCCGGCGCTGACGTCGGTGAGATCGGCCCGCCGGAACGCCTCGACCAGCGGGTCGTCGTGGCGGGCTCGGCGCAGGCGGTGGTGCTCGGTGATCATCGCCGCGACGAGTTCCGCCTGGTCGGCGCCCGGACCGCCCAGTTCCTCCACTGCCCGCCGCGCGGAGGGCGGTAGGTAGTCCCAGGTGCCGTCGAACCAGATACCCGCGTCGTGGAAGAAGGCGGCGACGCCGAGCGCCTCGGCCTGTGTCGGCGCGATAGGGGTCTGGAGCGCGACCAGCCCGATGACCCGGTGCACGTGGCCGGCGTAGGTGGGACGGTTCGCCCCGAAGGTCTCCGGGTTCTTCGCGAAGAGCTGATCGGCGATCTCGTGGGCGCGGAGGATCGATGGATTCGACACGGTGCGAACTCCCGGGGCGGTGGGGGCCGGATGCACCGATCCTTGCGCACGAAACAATGGCGGCATGAGCGCGCACTACGTCCTGACCCTCGGCTGCCCCGACCGCACCCGGATCGTCGCCCGCATCGCCACTTTTCTGGCCGACGCCGGCGGCTCGATCACCGAGGCGGGGTATCACGCCGATCCGGAGACCAACTGGTTCTTCACCCGCCAGGTCGTCAGCGCAGACTCGCTGTCCTTCGGGTTCGACGAACTCCGTGAGCGCTTCGGGGCACTCGCGCAGGAGTTCGGAGCGGGCGCCAACTGGCGGGTCAGCGACACCTCGCGGCCCCCGCGCGTGGTGCTGCTGGTGTCCAAGGAAGGTCACTGCCTCTACGACCTGCTCGGGCGGCACGCGGGCGGCGAACTCTTCATGGACGTGCGTGCCGTGATCGGCAATCACACCGAACTGGAGAAGATCACCCGCGCGCACGACCTGCCGTTCCACCACGTGCCGTTCACGGCAGGGGCGCAGGGCAAGCGGGCCGCTTTCGACGCAATCCGCACACTGGTCGACGCGGAGAAGCCGGACGCGATCGTGCTGGCACGGTTCATGCAGATCGTCCCGCCGGATCTCTGCGAGGCCTGGGCCGGCCGGATGCTCAACATCCACCACAGCTTCCTGCCGTCCTTCATCGGTGGAAAGCCGTACCACCAGGCGCATCTGCGCGGCGTGAAGTTGGTCGGGGCGACCTGCCACTACGTCACCGAGAACCTCGACGCGGGCCCGATCGTCGAGCAGGACGTGATCCGGGTGGACCACGCGGACACGGTCGCGGACATGGTGCGAAAGGGACGCGACATCGAGAAGGTCGTCCTGGCACGAGGTCTGCGCGCACACCTCGAGGATCGGGTCCTGGTGCACGGCAACCGGACCGTCGTCTTCCACTGATTCGCATCCGACCCTCAGGATCGGCTCGCCGTACGCCGAAGAACGGCGTGTGACCACGATCTACTCGACCATCGCGGAAGCGATCTCGAAGACGGCGAAGACCGCCAAAGCCCCACTGGCGTGGAATCCGACCGATCACGTGCTGTCCCGGCTCGCCTTCGGTCCGACCCCGGCGGCGCGGGCAGCGATCGCCAAGAGCGGCATCCCGGCATGGGTGACCTCGCAGATCACCGCGGGCACCACGTACAGGGGCTACACCGGCGACGCGAAGGTGGCCGCGCAGGCGACGCTGCTCGGCAAGAGCCATGCCGACGCCTTCGCCTGGCTCAAGGCCAACGGCAACGAGTTCGGTTGGGAGGTGATGGCTCAGCTCACCGAGACCACGTTGGGGCTGCAGACGTGGAGCCAGGCGCAGCTCTACGAGGTGCTGGTCGACTTCTTCGCCAACCACCTCAACGTGTCGAACAGCGTCGGCGACGTCTGGATCACGCGGCACACCTACGACCGCGACGTCATTCGCAAGCACGCCATGGGCTCCTTCACCGACATGCTCCTCGCCTCGGCCCGGCACCCCGCGATGCTGCTGTACCTGAACCTCGCCCAGTCCACGAAGACGGCGGTCAACGAGAACTACGCCCGCGAACTGATGGAGTTGCACACCGTCGGGCTGGCGTATTCCGAGGCAGACGTGAAGAACGCGGCGAAGCTGCTTACGGGCCGCACCCTGGACTGGGCGACCTTCAACTACACCTATGTGCCCGCCATCCACGGCACAGGTGCGGTCAAGGTCCTCGGCTTCAGCCACGCCAACTCCTCGACCGCCGACGGTCAGGCCGGCGGCGACGCGCTGCTGCGCTACCTGGCGGCCCACTCCGCGACGGCCACCCGATTGGCGCGCAAACTCTGCATCCGTCTGGTTTCCGACGCACCATCAGATGCGCTCGTCGCGGCGGTTGCGAAGGCCTACACCAGCTCCGGCACCAAGATCCTGCCGATGCTCGACACGATCCTGCGGTCGAGTGATTTCTGGGCCTCGCGCGGGCTGAAGGTGCGCCGGCCGGCGGAGAACCTGATCGCCACCATGCGCATCCTCGATGTGAAGCCTGCGGCCGTCTCCACGGCGCTGCAGTACCTGCACTGGGGCACCCAGGCGGTCGGCAATGTTCCGTTGAGCTGGGGACCGCCCAACGGCTATCCCGACGTCGCCACCGCCTGGAGTTCGGCGAGCACCCTCCTCAGCCTGTGGCAGTTCCACCTGGGACTGGCGGGCGATTGGTGGACCGCCGCTTTCGTCCCGTACGACAAGACCATCCTCTACGGCGGTACCCCGGCCAACAGTGGCGACGCGATCGCGCGCCTGGGGGTCCGCCTCACCGGGGCCGCGCTGCCCGCCGCGCACGCCCAGGCTCTGCAGACCTTCCTGGGGGAGCCCGCGTCCACGGCAATGGGCAAGTCGACCCTGCGCTGGCTGCTCTACCCGTTGATCGCCATCGTCCTGGACGGACCGTCACATGCACTCCGATGAGAACACCTGCGATGAGAGCAAAGGGCTGACCCGTCGGCGCTTCGTGGCCGGTCTCGGCGCGGTGGGCGTCTCGGTGGTCGGTTCGCAACTGATCAACACTCGCGTGGCCTACGGGGCCACGTCCAACCCGAACACCGTCATCGTGATGTTCCTGCGTGGTGGCGCGGACGGCTTGCGGATCCTGTCCCCGCACTCGGCCGCCCTCGGCGTGAACTATCTGCGTACGGTGCGCGCCGGGCTGGTCCCGGGCGACTCCGAGGTCCTCGGCTTGGACGGCACCGGCGGTTGGGCACTGAACAAGGCCATGGCGCCGCTGCATCAACTGCTGTGGTCGAGCGGCGAGATGGCGTTCGTGCCCGCGGTGAGCAACGCCGGAGTGAGCCGTAGCCACTTCCAGGCCATGCAGTTCCTCGAGCAGGGCGGCACCGGCTCGGCGAGCACCGGATGGCTGGACCGCGTGCTGACCCAGCTCGGTCCGGGCACCGCGTTCCGGGCGCTGTCGGAGGGCTACGCCGCACCCTTCTCGATGGCCGGATCGGAGGCGAAGCTGACGATGTCGTCGCTCGCTACCTTCGACTTCCCGGCCTGGGAGGAGATTCGAGCTCCTTCGATGACTGCTGTCGGTGCCCTCTACAAGGGCGTCGACGGCCCGCTGGGGCAGGACGTGCCGAATGCTCTGGCGGCCGTGAACACCGCCGCGTCGATCCGCGCCTCCGCGGGCGTGCGCAATGGCGCGGTGTATCCGCAGGGGCCCACGGCCGCCGCGTTGCGCGACCTCGCGTCGATCCTGCGGGCCGAGGTCGGCCTGCAGGTGGCGACCGTGGATGTCAGCAGTTGGGACACCCACACCGACGAGGCGCGCGGGCTGGATGCTTTGCTCGCCAACACCGCCCAATCCCTGGCGGCGTTCTTCACCGACCTCGGCTCGGCCCGCCGCTCCCGGGTCACCGTCGTCGTGGTGTCGGAGTTCGGACGTCGTGTCGCGCTGAACGCCTCCGGCGGTACCGACCACGGTCACGGTGGTCTGGCGTGGTTGCTGGGCGGCGGTGTGGTGGGCGGGAAGGTGCACGGCCGGTGGACCCCGCTGATCGCGGACACCGACCTCGATGGCGGCGACGTGCAGGGGCTCAATAATCCCTTCGACGTGCTCGGCGAGGTCGTGCAGAAGCGGCTGGGGCTGGGCTCGCTCTCGACCGTGTTCCCCGGGCAGTCCTATGCGCCGCTGGGCCTGGCGCGGACGGGCTGATCGATCGCGGGGGTGGGGCGTTTACGCTCCCCAGCATGAGTGATCTCGCCACCCTGCCCCAGCCCGCCGCGGACTGTCTTCGTCGCTGGCACGCCATGGTCGACGCGCTCGACCTCACCGATGTCGGTGACCTGCTGGCCGAGGACGCCCAGTTCTCCTCCCCGGCGTACTGGAATCCGTACGTGGGCCGGGTCGCGGTCGCGCATGTCCTGCAGACGGCGATGCGCACTTTCACCGACTTCGCCTACCACCGCAGCTTCGCCACCGACGACGCTGCGCACGTGGTCCTGGAGTTCTCCGCCCGCATCGGGGACCTGGAGCTCAAGGGCATCGACATGATCGCGTTCGACGAGACCGGTCGCATGGCGCGCTTCGAGGTGATGATCCGCCCGATGAAGTCGCTGATCGCAGTCGCTGAGCAGATGCGCGCGAACGTCGACCTCGGGCTGCTGGGCAAGGTTCCCTAGGCGAGTTCAACGGCCACCAAGGCGGGCGGAGCGCCGGAGCTGCTGCAGGAACTGGCGCACCGTCACCTCAGAAGGGCGGGAGGTCGGGCTCGGCGTCGGGATCGACGGGCCGGTGCGGTACCAGGTAGGTGTGCCCGAGGCGTGAGGTCCAGAGGTACCCGGCGTCGGTGCGTTTCACTTTCCACCCGGCTTTGTGTTTCACGGTGTGGTCGTACTTGCAGGCCGGGGCCTCGTTGATCTCGTCGGTCGGGCCGCCTTTGGCGTGGTCCTTGAGGTGGTCGATCTCCGACGCGGTGGCGGGCGCGCGGCACCCGATGCCGACGCACTGGGTGTCCCGGATCTGGATGATCCGCCGCAGTGCGGCACTGGCGAACCTGTTCTTCGGATCGTCCTCGGGTGGTCGGAACCTCGCCGCTCGTTCGGCGATGTCGAGGAGGACCGGTCGCCAGATCTCCCAGGTGACCGGGTGCATCCCGAACGGCGGGTCGTACCGGTCGGCCTCGGCGAGCACCGCGAGCAGATGCGCGGGGACGTGCAGGTTCACGATCGAGGTGCACTCCCCGTCGCGGAGTCGAATGCCGGCGGGACGGGCGGGGGTGAGGCCGGTGGCCTGGAGGTGTCCGGCATGGTCGGTGGTGATCCACCGCCACTGCGCCCCACCCAGACCGTTGACCAGGTCCACGGCGAACGTGTCCCCGACCCACCCCATCCCCGCGATCTCGGCAGGCTTGCGGTCCAGGCCCAGCATCGTCTTCAGGCCGATCTTCAGCTCGATCCCGTCCGCGGTGCGCTGCGCGGCGACGGGCATCTCGAACACACCGGGCGCGATCTCCTGCCGCGACGCGGCCGGAGCCTTGAGGTCAGTGCTGTCCGCGGATGGGCGGGACTGGCGCAGCGCGTCGAGGATCTGGAGGTCGTCGAGCCCGACCCAGGACCCCTCGGTGAGGCACAGGTAGATCTCGGCGCGCAGGATCGCGACCGGGCGCGGGTCGCCCTGGCGGATCGCGGCCTTGGCGAGGGTGTTGATGCGCTTCACGGCCGAGGACACCCGATCGGGTGGCAATTGCGAACCGGTCAGATCGGCGGTGCCGTCGGGGTTCAACCTCGCCCGCACGTCGCGTTCGCGCACGCCCTTCTCGTACCGGTCGTGCGCCCAGTCCGGGTCGAGCTTGATGGCCAGGCGGGCGATCTCCCGCGCCAACTGCCCCGTGGTCAGCGCGGTGTTGGCAGACAGGGAGACCCGCGGGAGGAGGTTCACGAAGATCGACACGCGGTGCGCGTCGGAGAGGTTGCTGGTCCAGAACAACAGCATCTTCGCGCGGTCCAGGTCCAGCTCCCCGGCGAGCATCGCCGCCCCCAGCTCGGGGCAGATCCCGAACAGTCCCTGGGCCAGCGCGATCATGTCCGAGCCCGCGCCCTTGGTCAGGGAGGCCGCGGACTTCACCTCATGCGAGGCGAACGCGTCCGGCTCGGGCAGACGCTGCGCGTACGCCCCGGCGTCGCGCCCGCACCGGGCGACGTGCCACACCGCGTGCAACCGGCGCCCCGTCGAGTGGGCCTCCTGGCGGTAGTCGGCCTTGAACATCCCGACCGTGTCGTACCCGTCCAACCGGTCCACGTTCACCGACGCCAACACGGCCGCCAGTTCGGGTCCCACCGGCGTCCCTGCCAGGTGGTCCGCGATGCGCAACGGCCCGTGTTTCATTCGAACATATTAGCTAATCACGCCGATATTTCCTATACCCACAGCACCCCATCGCAACCACCTGAACGCGCCGACCTGACCCACCATCAGCGACCACCACAGGGCGACCACCCGTCGACGCCAGCCACGGTAATCCGATGACAAGTCGACCCGTACCGCAGGCGCCCGCCAGGGCGCCGAGGACCGGAAGCGACGCGTCAGCCCTGGTGACGTGCCCACCGGCGGCACCACCCCGCAGCGCGCGGCGCACGGCGTCCATCTACGGCGCCCACCGCACCGCCTACAAAACCTCAGCCTCAACCTGAGAGATGGCAGCATCCAGCGACACCCGAAGGGCCGTGGTCTCCCGCCGAACCTGAGTAAGCAGCAACCCACCCTGCAAGGCAGAAAGCAGAATCAGCGCCAACCGATCCACGTCAGCCTCGGCCCGCAGCACCCCGCGATCGCGCATGGCCGTCAGCCCGGATCGGATC
This sequence comes from uncultured Actinomycetota bacterium, assembly GCA_963703165.1. Taxonomy (GTDB): domain Bacteria; phylum Actinomycetota; class Actinomycetes; order Sporichthyales; family Sporichthyaceae; genus JBQTKD01. The sequence continues at coordinate 1,812,893 of OY969798.1, read as the reverse complement.
CGCTGCTCCCACTGCGCATAGCCTGCGGCCAGTGCCAGGCGCGCGGTCTCGTCACCGTCGGCCAGCTCGCCGGCGAACGATCCGATCACGCACCCGCCGTGGCACTCGCGGCGGTCCTGCAGGGTGATCACCGCATCCCGCCAGGTGCGCAGCGACTCGAGGCTGTCCAGCGGGAACTCGCCCTGGGCGTCCAGGACGAACGCCGTCTGGTGCTCGATCACGGCGTGCACCAGGTCCTGCTTGTCCAGGAAGTAGTGGTAGAGCTGCGAGGCGCTGACGCCGGCCGCGGACAGCACGTCGGGGATCGAGGTGGCGGCCACGCCCTGGCGAACCATCAGTTCGGCCGCCGCCTCCACGATGCGGGCACGTGTGGCCCGGCCCCGGGCGGTCGACGGCGCACTCATGCAAGAAATTCTAGCTCGCACTGGAATAGTCATTCCAGGCTGCTGGTTGGCGGTAGTGGATAGCTCATTCCAGTAGCGTTCATTCCAGTTCCGAGGAGTCCACTCATGTCTGCTTCGCTCTCCGGCAGTACCGCTCTCGTCACCGGCGCCACCAGCGGCATCGGCAAGGCCACCGCGCTGCATCTGGCCGACCTGGGCGCGCACGTACTGGTCTCCGGCCGGAACGTCGAGCGCGGTGAGGCCGTCGTGGCCACCATTCGCGCTGCAGGCGGCAAGGCCGACTTTCTGGCCGCCGACCTCGCCGACGTGATCGCCGCGCGCGATCTCGCGCAACGCGCGCTCGACGCCGGGGGTGGGCGGGTCGACATCCTGGTCAACAACGCCGGGATCTTCCCGTTCGGTCTCACACACGAGTTCGCCGATGACGACTTCGACGCGATCGTCGCCGTGAACCTCAAGACCCCGTTCGCCTTGGTGCAGGCGCTCGCGCCGGGCATGGTCAAGCGTGGTGACGGCGCCATCGTCAACGTCAGCAGCGCCGCCGGGCAGCGGGGGATGGCGGTGGCCGGGGTCTACTCGGCGAGCAAGGCTGCCCTGGATCAGCTGACCCGTTCGTGGGCCGCGGAGTTCGGCCCGTCGGGCGTGCGGGTCAATGCCGTCAGTCCTGGTCCGGTGCGCACCGAGGGCACCGAGCCTGTCGCGGAATTCATCGACGAACTTGTGCGGTCGACGCCTGGTGGCCGGGTCTCACGGCCTGAGGAGATCGCCGCCGCGATCGGTTTTCTCGCCGGTCCGGGAGCGAGCAACATCCACGGCACCGTGCTCGCTGTCGACGGCGGGTATCTGGCGGCCTGAGTCTGCGTCAGACCCTCGCCGGGGCGATGACCTCGGCGAGGGCCGCAAGGCGTTGGGGCACCGCGCGGTAGTAGACCCAGGTCCCACGCTTGCTCCGCGAGATCAGGCCGGCGTCGTGCAGCACCTTGAGGTGGTGGCTGATCGTCGGCTGACTCAGCGTCAGAGGCTCGGTCAACTCGCAGACGCAGGCCTCGCCTTCCACGTGCGACTGGATCAGCGACAGCAGGCGCAGCCGGGCAGGGTCCGCGAGCGCCTTGAACACTGCCGCCAGTTCGGCTGCGGCGTCGGCGTCGATGGGCTCCCGGGCCAACGGGGAACAGCACAGCGGGTCGAGGTCCACCCCTTCATGATGACACAACATCGATCGCTGTCTATGTTGACAACTGTCGATGGTTGGGCGGACAGTACATCGACGCCCGTCGATGCAGTGGTTGGAGTTCCTATGTCACGCGTGCAGCTCGCCCTCAATGTCAGCGACCTCGAAGCCGCGATTGCCTTCTACAGCAAGCTCTTCGGGACCGCACCGGCAAAGCGGCGCGACGGCTACGCCAACTTCGCGGTGGCGGACCCGCCGCTCAAGTTGGTCCTGATCGAGGGGGGTGTCGGCGGCACGCTGAATCACCTCGGCGTGGAGGTTGCCTCGACCGAGGCGGTGCATCAGGCCACTGCGCGTCTGAGTGACGAAGGCCTGGCCACCGCCACCGAGGACGAGGTGGCCTGTTGTTTCGCGCTGCAGGACAAGGTGTGGGTCGACGGCCCGGACGGTGAGCCCTGGGAGATCTACACGGTGATCGCCGACGTCGAGCACGCTGCGGGTCAACTGCGAAGCGTCGAGCCCGGCCCCGAGAAGGCGGGCTGTTGCGCGCCGTCACCGAAGTCTGCTGCCGCGCTCGGCTGTTGCTGAGCGGTGCAACCTCCGCTTCCCCGTCGGCTGCTGGCGGAGTACCTCGGGTCGCTGCTGTTGGCGGCGTTGGTCATCGGATCCGGAATCGCCGCGCAGACCCTCTCGCCGGATGACGTGGGTCTGCAACTGGCCGAGAACGCCGCAGCCACCGCGGTCGGCCTGTTCGCGATCATTCTGATCTTCGGTCCGGTCAGCGGCGGACACTTCAACCCGGTCGTCTCGCTGGTCGACGCCGCGCTGGGCGGGCTCGCGCGCCGCGACGCGCTCGTCTACTTGCCGACGCAGATCGCCGGCTGCATCAGTGGCGCCGTGCTGGCCAACCTGATGTTCGAGGGCGACGCGGTCAGCATCAGCGAGACCGAAAGGGCCACCGGCGCTCACTTCCTCGCCGAGGTCGTCGCAACCGCGGGGCTGGTGTTGCTGATCTTCGCGCTGGCCCGTAGCGGCCGGGCCGAACGGGCGCCTGCCGCGGTCGGCGCGTACATCGGTGCCGCGTACTTCTTCACCAGTTCCACGAGTTTCGCGAATCCGGCGATCACCGTCGGACGGATGTTCTCCGACACCTTCGCCGGCATCGAGCCTGCGTCTGTCCCCGCCTACGTGGTGGCCCAGATCCTCGGCGGCGGCGTCGCCCTCGGCCTGATTCTCGTCCTGTACCCGAACTCCTCGGCCCGCGATGTCGAGGCTGTGCTGCCCCGAACGGAGCCCGATCGATGAGCCGTCCCAGCGTGCTGTTCGTCTGTGTGCACAACGCCGGGCGGTCGCAGATGGCCGCCGGCTGGGTGCGTCACCTGGCCGGCGACAGCGTCGAGGTGCGGTCCGCCGGGTCCGACCCCGGCACGGCTGTGAACCCCGTCGCGGTCGCGGCGATGGCCGAGGTCGGCATCGACATCGCGGGGGCGCTCCCCACCAAGCTCTCGGCAGAGGCGGTGGAAGGGAGCGACGTCGTCGTCACGATGGGCTGCGGTGACGCGTGCCCGATCTTCCCGGGCAAGCGTTACGAGGACTGGACGCTCACCGATCCAGCCGGGCAGCCCATCGAGGTGGTCCGAACCGTGCGCGACGAGATCGGCGCACGGGTCCGGACCCTGCTCCTCGAGTTGCTTCAGGGAACCTGACGGGCGGCGCCCTTGTCGGCGGAGAGGGCCAACGCCGCGTAGGCACGGAGGGCGGCCGACACCGGACGCTCGCGCTTGAGCGGTTCCCAGCCCAGTTCCTCGCGCGCGGCCCGGCGCGATGCGAGCACGGCGTCGTCGACCAGCAGTTCGATGCGCCGGGTGGCGATGTCGATCTCGATCAGGTCGCCGTCCTCGACGAGACCGATCGTCCCGCCGCGGGCCGCCTCCGGGGAGACGTGTCCGATCGACAGCCCCGACGTGCCGCCGGAGAACCGACCGTCGGTGATCAGCGCGCACTTCGCGCCCAGACCACGACCCTTGAGGAAGCTGGTCGGGTAGAGCATCTCCTGCATGCCCGGCCCGCCCTTGGGGCCTTCGTACCGCACGACGACAACGTCGCCGGCCACGATCGTGCCGGCGAGGATGGCGGTGACCGCGTCGTCCTGACTTTCCGTCACCTTCGCCGGGCCCTTGAAGTACAGCTGCTCCAGCACGACGCCTGCCGTCTTCACGACACAGCCGTTCGGGGCCAGATTGCCGTACAGGACTGCCAATCCGCCGTCGGCGCTGTAGGCGTGCTCGATGTCGCGCACGCAGCCCATGCTCGGCGTCGGTGTCCAGCGTGGCCCAGGTGACCGTCGAGCTGAACGGCTCCACGGTCCGCACCCCACCGGGTGCGGCGGCGAACAGTTCGAGGGCAGCGGCAGGCGCGTCGGGGCGGCCGATGTCCCACTTCGCGAGCCAGGAATCCAGGTCGGGGGAGTGCACCGTGTGCACGGTGCGCTCGAGCAACCCGCCGCGGTCGAGTTCGGAGAGGATCCGCGGAATTCCGCCCGCCCGGTGCACGTCCTCCATGTGGTACAGCGGCGTCGAGGGCGCGACCTTGCAGATGCACGGGGTGTGCCGGGACAGCTCGTCGATGTCGGCCAGGTCGAAGTCGACCTCGCCCTCGATCGCGGCGGCGAGCAGGTGCAGGATCGTGTTGGTCGAGCCGCCCATGGCGATGTCCAGGCGCATGGCGTTGGAAAACGCCTCGCGGGTGGCGATGTTGCGCGGCAGGACCGACTCGTCGTCCTCGCCGTAGTAGCGGTTGGCCAAATCCACGACCAGCCGGCCCGCCTCGACGAACAGCCCCTTTCGCGCCGCGGAGGTGGCCAGCGTCGAGCCGTTGCCCGGTAGCGAGAGACCCAGCGCCTCGGTCAGGCAGTTCATCGAGTTCGCGGTGAACATGCCGGAGCAGGACCCACAGGTCGGGCACGCGGACCGCTCGATGTCGGCCAGGTCCTCGTCCGAGACGGTGTCGTCCGCGGAGGCCGTCATGGCTGAGATCAGGTCCAGCTTCGGGCGGGCGACGCCGTCCCGGATGATCGCCTTGCCCGCCTCCATCGCGCCACCGGAGACGAACACGGTGGGGATGTTGAGGCGCATCGCGGCGATCAACATGCCGGGGGTGATCTTGTCGCAGTTGGAGATGCAGACCAGGGCGTCGGCCACGTGGGCCTGGACCATGTACTCCACGGAGTCCGCGATCAGCTCGCGGCTGGGCAGGCTGTAGAGCATCCCGCCGTGACCCATCGCGATGCCGTCGTCGACCGCGATCGTGTTGAACTCGCGCCCGACGCCACCGGCAGCGGCGACCGCGTCGGCGACCAGCGCTCCCATGTTGCGCAGGTGCACGTGGCCGGGCACGAACTGCGTGAAGCTGTTCGCGATCGCGACGATCGGCTTGTCGAAGTCGTCGTCCGTCATGCCGGTGGCGCGCCACAACGCGCGGGCACCGGCCATGTTGCGGCCGTGGGTGGTCGTCCGGGACCGGAGCTCGGGCATAGTCCGTCCTCGCCTTCTGTTTCAGGGTCAATCGTAGGCGCCCGCCGAGTGTGACTCAGGTCTCAGCGCGGGACCCCGCGGCGCCGGGCTCCTTACGCTCTCGGGGTCGACCTCGTCGACATGCAGTCCTCGTGTGCAGGTGTGCCGACGCAAGCCGAGAGGAGTGAACGATGACGGCCGTCGCGTTCGCCCTCTCAGCGGCCTTCCTGTTCGCCTGGGCGGCGAGCCTGCAGCAGCAGGCCGGTCGGGCCTCCTTGCCCGCCTGCGGAGCGCCCGACGCCCCGCCGAGCCGCCGGATGCATCGGTGGCTGCCTCTCACCGCGGTCTGGCAGCTGGTGGTCCGTCACCCGCTGTGGCTGGCCGGCTGGGGCGTGAGCCTCGGTGGGTTCGTCTGCCAGGCGGTGGCGCTGCACACGGGATCCGTGGGCCTGGTGCAGCCGATCCTGGTCACCCAACTGGTGTTCACCATCCCGATCGCCGCTTGGCTCACCGGGCGACGGATCTCCGCCGTCGACCTGGCCGCCGGTCTCGCGGTGTGCCTGGGCGTCGTGCTGTTCGTGGCCAACTGGGGCACGACCGCTCCGGCCGAGCCCGCGCATCGGGACCGGGTGCTGGTGGCGGTGCTGGCCGCGCTCGGTCTCGCGTTGGTGCTGATCGCTCGAGCGGCACGGTTCCGCCCGCCCGTGCGCGCCGGCTGCGCCTCGATCGCCGCGGGTCTGTGCTTCGCCGTCACCGCCGTGCTGATCAAGCTGACGTTCGACTCGTTGATCCACGACGGCCTTACGGCCACCGCGACCGACTGGTGCGGCTACCTGCTGGTGCTCTCCGCGACCATGGGACTGCTGATCGGGCAGGACGCGCTGGCCGCCGGTGCTCTCTCCACGGCCGTGGCCGGGATGGCCATCACCAACCCGGTCGCCAGCGCGGCGATCGGGGTGCTCGGATTCCGGGAATCGGTGCCCACCTCACCCGGAGCGCTCGTCGGCCTGTCCGGATCTGGCGCGCTCCTGATCATCGGCGTGATCGGGCTGGCGCGATCCGCGACCATTCAGGCCGCTGCTCGCGACAGCGACACCCGTCGGCCGGCGCGTCGAAGGATCCGACTCCGGGACATCCGCACCGCCTGATCACTCGGGCATATCTCCCGCATCCGGCTGGGATTGAGAGACACGCCCTTTAGTGGTCGCGCTGCGCGGCGTAGGCCGCCAGCTCCGCCAGCTCCGCGCGCGGCTGCGTCGGACCGGCCAGAGTGATGAGCGCCGCGACGGCGGCCTCCGCGTGGGCGCCGGCTTGCGCCCGAGCCCACTCCCGCCCGCCGACCGTCTCCACGAGATCGGCCAGCTCGATCAGCTCAGCCTCGCTCGCCTCGTGCTTGGAGGATGAGAACTCGCTCAGCCGCTGCCCGGCCGCGCCGCCCCGGCCGATCGCCCACGCCACCGGGAGGGAGGTCTTGCGGGCCCGTAGATCGGCGCGCGCGGGCTTGCCGGTGCGCTGCGGATCGCCCCAGATGCCCAGGACGTCGTCGGCGAGCTGGAACGCGAGACCGAGGTGGCGGCCGTATTTCGCCAAGGCGTCGACGTCGGTTGCCGGCGCCGAGGCGAGCACCGCGCCGATCGCCGCCGACGCGGCCAACAGTGCCCCGGTCTTCGCCTCGGCCATCGCGAGCACTGCGTCGACCCCGATCTCCGGGCGACCCTCGAACGACACGTCCTGCACCTGACCTCGGATCAGATCCGAGGTGGCGCGGGCCAGCAGACGGGCGGCAGCGACCCCGGCCTGCCCGGGCACCTCGAGCAGCACCTCGATCGACAGGGCGGCGAGGGCATCGCCGCCGAGAACCGCACCCGCGGTACCCCAGACGCGCCACACGGTCGGGCGGTGCCGTCGCTCGACGTCCCCGTCGATGAGGTCGTCGTGGAACAGCGAGTAGTTGTGCACGAGTTCGACGGCCACAGCGCCCGGAACCGCCACGGCGGGATCCGCGCCGACGGCAGCCGCGCCCAGCAGCGCCAGCCGCGGGCGGACGGCCTTTCCGCCGCCGGCGGTCTCGTCGGTCCACCCGAGGTGGTAGGCGGCCTGCTCCGCGCTGATCGGGTCCAATCGGGCGATCGCTGCCCGCAGGGCCGGTTCCACCAATTCGCGCAGCACGCGTCCATCCTTGCAAACGCCGGAGCCCGGCCCGTCGACAGCGACGGACCGGGCTCCGGGCAAGCGATATGACGAGCCGTCAGATTTTCTTGAACATGAGGGTCTTGGTGTTGGTGAACTCGGCCAGGCCCTCGGCGCCGTTCTCGACGCCCATGCCGGACTCCTTGTGGCCACCGAACGGGATGTCGATGCCGTGGACGTGGATCTCGTTGACCCACACGGTGCCGGTCTCCAGGCGCAGCGCCGCAGCGTTGGCCTCGGCCGGCGGACCCCACACCGAGCCACCGAGCCCGAAGCGGGTGTCGTTGGCCTTCGCAATGGCGTCGTTCACGTCGGAGTACTTGATCAGCGGGACGATCGGGCCGAACGGCTCCTCCTGCACGATGCGGCTGTCATGCGGCGGGTTGTCGACCACGGTGAGCGGGACGAAGTTGCCGGGCACGGACTCGTCGATCGTGCCGCCGACCGGGACGTCGTACCCGTTCTTCTTGACGTCGGCGAACATGTCGATGAGCTTGCCGTACTGCATCTTGTTCTGGATCGGGCCGAAGTCCACGCCCTCCTCCATGCCGTTGCCGACCTTCTTGGTCTTGGCCAGCGCGACGAACTTGTCCCGGAACTCGTTGTAGATCGAGTCGTGGACGTAGATGCGCTTGACGGCGATGCACCACTGGCCGGAGTTGCCGAACGCGCCTTCGAAAATGGTGTTCACCAGTTCGTCGGTGACCTCGGTACCCGGCAGGACCAGCGCAGGGTCGTTGCCGCCGAGTTCAAGCGTGATGCGCTTCAGCGTTCCCGCACCCGAAGCCATGATCTTCTTGCCGGTCGGGGTGGAGCCGGTGAAGGAGATCTTGTCGATGTGCGGGTGCTCGGTGAGCTGCTGCCCGAGTTCGTTGCCGCCGGAGACGATGTTGAGGACGCCGGGCGGGAAGATCTCCTGCGCGATCTCGCCGAAGCGCAGCGAGGTCAGCGGGGTGGTCGGGGCCGGCTTGAGGACCATCGTGTTGCCGGTGATCAGACACGGAGCGACCTTCCACAGGCCGAGCAGGACCGGGAAGTTCCACGGCAGGATCGCGCCGACGACGCCGAGCGGCGTGCGGTGGATCTCGACGGTGTGCTCGTCGGTGTCCTCGATGACCTCGGTCGGGAGCTTGCGCTGACCGACCTCGCGGACCCAGAAGATCGCCGCACCGGTCTCGACCTCCCCGCCCACCCGGCCTGCGGGGGTCTTCAGCGGCTTGCCCTGCTCGAGGGTGAGTAGACGCGCGAGCTCGTCGGCCTGCGACTCGAGTGCGTCGGCGTAGCGCTGGATGTAGCCCGAGCGCTCCTCCCACGACAGGGCGGACCATGCCGGAAAGGCGTCACGCGCGGCGGCGATCGCTTCTTCCATCTGCTCGGCCGAGGCCGCGGGCGCCTGCGCCAGGACCTCGTCCGTGGCGGGGTTGACGACGTCGAACGTGGTGGTGCCCTCGACGAGCTTTCCGCCGATGGAGAGGCGGTAGGGCCCACTCCAGTCGATGATTCCGGTGCTTGAGCCAGCTGCAATGGTGGTCATTAAATGTCTCCGGTCGCACGGTTGATGAGGGACCGTCCGGGAGACCACAGGGGACGTCTGCGCAGGTCAAAGCCCGGACAGCGGCAGCGTATGCCGGGCTGCCGAACCAGGGCTGCGACCTAGGTCTCTTACCGCTGCGACACAGGTCACGCCTCGAGCTAGCCGTCGTGCTTGGCCACCGACACCGGGACCGCCGCACCGTCCGGGTGCAACATGATGTCGGCGATCACCTCGGTGCGACCGGGGTCCTCGTCGCCCGCCAAGCGCAGCAACTGCGACGTGGCGGGGAATCCGTTTGCCCACACGGTGTATCGGCCCTCGGGCAGCCCGGGGAACTCGAACTTCCCGTCGTCGGCGGTGGTGCGGGTGTCCACCTCGGCGCCGTTGGCGTCGAGCAGGCGTACCTTCGCGCCGGCCAACGGGGTGCCGCTGGGGGAGCGCACGATCCCGTGCACCCGGGCCCGCGCGGTGAGCGAGAGGTCGCACTCCGGAGAGTCGTGCGGCCAGCGCACAGTCTTCGTGATCGGCGCCGTGCCGGGTGCGACGGCCAGCAGCGTGTAGGTACCGGGATCCGGTGCCGGCAGCACGTAACCACCCGCCGCGTCGGTGCGGGCGCTGCACACCAACCGGCCGGTCTCGTCCAGCAGGGTCACCAGGGCGGACTCGGTGGGCGCGGACCCGCTGTGCACCGTTCCGCGCATCTCCGTCTCGCGAACCAGTGTCACATCGACCTCGGCGCCGACCGCGGCCAGATCAAGCACACCGGCCTTGGCGGCGTACCCCGGCGCGCTCATCGCGATCAGGTATCGGCCCGGCGAAAGGTCGACGCGGATCGCGCCTTCCTGGTCTGCCGCGGCGACGGCCACCTGGCGGCCGTCGGGGGCGACCACGGTCATGTGCGCCCCGGGAACGCCGTGGCCATCGGTGTCGTGGACGACACCGCGGATCATCGCGGTACCGGCAGTGTCGAGTTCCATGCTGATGGCTCCACATTCGGTTCGTCCGCGGCGGTACGGGATCGTTCTCACGGTACCCAGCCGCTGCACTGACTGTCATTGTTTGTGCACTATTCGTACGTTCTGCACGGGATGCCTTGACCGAGCGAGCTGTTCCATGTCACAGCCGATGCACATCGACGACAAAGAAGCGGTACAGCGGCGGGCCGCAATCTGAGTGACATGACCGCGCCGAGCACTCCGAGGTTCCCTGCCCAGACCGCCCGTTCCGTGAACCCCGAACGGGTCGCGGCTCCGGTGCGTGTGCTCGTCGTCGACGACGAGCCGAGCCTCGCCGAACTGCTGCTGCTCGCGCTGCGTTACGAGGGCTGGCAGATCCAGACCGCCCCCGACGGCGCCAGCGCCCTGCGCGCAGCCCGCGACTTCAAGCCCGACGCGGTCGTCCTCGACGTGATGCTGCCGGACATGGACGGCCTCACCGTGCTGCGTCGCATGCGCTCCGAGGTCGGGGACATCCCCACCTTGTTCCTGACCGCGAAGGACGCCGTTGCGGACCGCGTCGCCGGGCTGACCGCGGGCGGGGACGACTACGTCACGAAGCCGTTCAGCCTCGAGGAGGTCGTGGCCCGGCTGCGCCGCCTGGTCCAGCGCACCCGCGGCTCAGAATCGGCCTCGAGCACGCAGTTGATCGTCGGCGACCTCGTCCTGGATGAGGACAGCCACGAGGTGCATCGCGGCGGCGACCAGATCGCGCTGACCGCCACCGAGTTCGAGCTGCTCCGCTACTTGATGCGCAACCCCCGCCGCGTGCTGTCCAAGGCGCAGATCCTGGACCGCGTGTGGCGCTACGACTTCGGTGGTCAGGCCAACGTCGTGGAGATCTACATCTGCTACCTGCGCAAGAAGATCGACGCCGGCCGCGAGCCGATGATCCACACCCTGCGCGGCGTCGGTTACGTGCTCAAGCCCGCCGCCTGACCATGATCGAAATTGCGCCTCCGGTAGAAAACCCAGAGGCGCACATGGCCGGTAACCACGCACAATGGATCAGGTGAACGACTCCGTACCCAGGCAGCTGAGTCATCGCGAAGTGCTCGTGGTGATGTCCGGGCTGATGCTCGCGATGTTGCTGGCGATGCTGGACAACATGATCATGGCGCCCGCGCTGCCGACGATCGTCGGCGAACTGGGCGGCCTGGAGCACCTGGCCTGGGTCACGACCGCCTACATCCTGGGTACCGCCGTGGCGACGCCGCTGTGGGGGAAGTTCGGCGACCTGTTCGAGCGCAAGCGCGTCTTCATGGCCGCGATCGTCGTCTTCCTGATCGGCTCCGCGCTGTGCGGGATGTCCCGGAGCATGACCGAGCTGATCTTCTTCCGCGCGCTGCAGGGCATCGGCGCGGGCGGAATCATGGTCGGCGTGATGGCGGTCCTCGCCGTGCTCGTCCCGCCGCGGGAGCGCGGCCGCTACACCGGCTACTTCATGGCGATCATGCCGGTGTCGATGGTCGGCGGCCCGCTCATCGGCGGCTGGATCACGGACAACGCGAGCTGGCGCTGGGCCTTCTACGTCAATGTGCCCCTGGGCGCGATCGCGCTATTCGTCGTCGCCGCCACCATGAAGCTGCCCAAGCCCACCCGCGGTCGCCCCCGCATCGACTGGCTGGGCGCCGGCCTGATGACGACCTGGATCACCGCGCTGGTGCTGCTGATCACCTGGGGCGGGGCCGAGTACGCGTGGTCCTCGCCGATGATCCTGTTCCTCATCTGGCTGACCTTCTCGACGTTCCTCGTCTTCCTGCTCGTCGAGATGCGCGTGTCCGAGCCGATCCTTCCGCTGGCGGTGTTCCGCAACCTCAACTTCACCCTGGCCGCATCGCTCAGCTTCGTCGTCGGCTTCGGGATGTTCGGCGCGATGACCTTCCTGCCGCAGTTCCAGCAGTACGTGCAGGGCGCCTCGGCCACCGCGTCGGGGTTGTTGCTGCTGCCGATGATGGTCGGGGTGATCATCAGCAGCACCGCGTCCGGGCAGTTCATCACCCGCACCGGGCGCTACCGCATGTTCCCCATCGCCGGGACGATTCTGCTGTGCACGGGGCTGACGCTCCTGGCGACCATGACCGTGAACACCACGAAGACCATCACCGGTCTGGAGATGTTCGTCGTCGGACTCGGGATGGGTCTGCTGTTCCAGGTGACCATGCTGGTCGCGCAGAACAGCGTGGAGATCAAGGACATCGGCTCCGCCACTGCCACGGCGACCTTCGTGCGCAGCATCGGTGGATCGGTCGGGGTGAGTGTCCTCGGGGCGCTCTACGCCAACCGCCTCGCTTCCGGGTTGGAAGGACGCCTCGGCGCGGCCAACCCACTGGGTGACGGCCGGGAACTCTCGCCGGAGGCGGTCCGCAGCATGCCGGGTGGGGTGATCGACGCCTTCTCGCACGCGCTCACAGAGGGGATCGACGCCGTGTTCACCTGGGCGGCTGTCATCTGCGTTGTCGGCGTCGTACTCGCCTTCTTCATCCGGCACGTCCCGCTGCGCGGGTTCGACCTGCCCGCTGCGCCTGCCCCGGCTGCGGCAGCGGCGCCTGACGCATTCTGATCTGACGGGGCGTCGTACGCTGCCGTACCGGTAGCTACCTAGGGAGGGCCTGCTTGATCGACCTTCCCTCATGGTTGATCTACACCTCGATGCCGCTGATCGCCGCACTGATCGGCTACGTCACCAAGCTCGTGGCCGTCGAGATGATGTTCCGCCCCCTGGAGTTCCGCGGCATCAAGCCTGTGCTCGGCTGGCAGGGTGTCATCCCGCGGTTCGCACCGCGGATGGCCCGCATCGCCACGGACCTGATGCTGACCCGGCTGCTGAGCACGAAGGAACTCTTCGATCGCCTCGACAGCAAGGAACTGGCGGCTCGTCTGAACGAGCCGATGCGCACGACGATCGATGAACTGGTCCGCGAGATCATGGTGCGCCACCAGCCGCTGGTCTGGGGGACCATGCCGGAGGTCGGGCGCAAGGCGGTCATCTGGGCGGTGCAGCGCCAGGGCCCGAAGATGCTCGAGCGCCTCGTCGACGACCTCAAGCGCGACCCGGACTCCGTCATCGACCTCCGCGCGGTTGCCATCGACGCCCTGGTCCGGGACAAGTCCCTGCTGGTCTCGCTGGTGCGTCGCATCGGGAAGAACGAGTTCGCCTTCATCATCCGCGTCGGCGCCCCGTTCGGGTTCGTCCTCGGCGGCGTCCAGGCCGGCGTCTGGGCGCTGACCCACAACGAGTGGATCGTGCCGATCTTCGGTGGCCTGGTCGGCTTCATCACCGACTGGGCCGCGCTGCAGATGGTCTTCCGGCCTATCAAGAAGCGTCGCTTCCTGCACTTCTTCGCCTGGCAGGGCATGTTCCACCGCCGCCGGGTGCAGGTGATCGAGGACTACGCCGAGGTGCTGGCCGAGGAGATCCTCAGCCCCGCCAACCTCTTCGACGCGATCCTCACCGGCCCGCAGGCCGACCGTCTACTGATGTTGGTCTCCCGCGAGGTCGACCAGGCGCTGAAGTCGCAGGTCGGGCCCGCCAAGCCACTTGTCGTGCTGGCCGTCGGCAGCAAGCGGTACGACGAGATGAAGGCCTGGCTCGCCGCGGCAGCGGTGGAACGGCTACGGCCCGGGCTGCACAGCGTCGGTGACTACACGCTGGAGACGCTCGATGTGCGCGGCACGATCGTCGGCAAGATGAGCGCGATGACCGACGACGAGTACGAGGGACTCCTGCGCCCAGCGTTCAAGCAGGACGAGTGGAAGTTGATCAGCGTCGGCGCGGTGCTGGGCTTCCTGATCGGTGAGCTTCAGGTGCATCTGTTCCTGAAGTGACCGTGCGTCTGCGCCGCTGCAACGTTCTCAGGGTTCCGTTCTCAGGGTTACGTAACTCAGGCCGACGGTCCCGGGCGACCGTGCCTCACCGACAGTGATGATGCTCAGTCGCCGGGCGGCGGCATTTTCTGTCCGGTCTCGGACTCCCAGGCAGTGAGTTCCTTCTCCAGTGCGCGCATCAACTCCCATACCTGCCGCGGTGGCAGACGCAGCCGCGCCACGATTCGGGTCGGGGCGATGGCCACCTCGGTCCCGTGCTCCTCCACCTGCAGGTATGGCGGCTGACGGAGCGCGGCGAAGTCCAGCACGATGGTGTCCGGCGTGTGCCAGAGGTTGACGAAATCGGCGTGGATCCCGACCTCCACCTCGGGGGTCATCTCGACCTCGAAGCGCTGCAGGGGCGAACGCGGTTCGTCAGATTCCATGCGCCCGAGCCTAGGGGTCCGCCGAAAAGTTACCGGAGCGTAGCGATCGGGGGGCGAATGTGACGTTCTCAGGCCCGAGGCGAAATTCTCAGAAATGGGCGGTTTCTCATGATGTTCTCATCTTTTCCATCCATATTGTGACCGTCGAGCGAGCCTGGGAGCCGTCACCAGCGTCGCGGTCCTCATCTGGTTCGACGTAGTTGCAAGCAACGCTCTGCGGAGCACCCGGTGACGGGTGTGCTCCGGTCCGATGGTCCCTAGGGCACAGGCGTGGCAGCGCTGACGACCTCGCGGCTCATCGTCCGGACACCTTCGCAGGCAGCCCCTTCTTTCTCGGAGCCTCGTTCAAGCCCTCGGGTGCATCAGCGCATGTGCGCCCGTGAGTCTGAACTCCAAGGAGGGCCGGGGCCCAGCGTCTGCGACGCATGGCCCGGTTTGCTGTGTCCCATTTCGATCCGACGCTGGATTCGAAGGAGACGCTTACCTTGAGAATTAACTCGCGCATCGTGAAGGCCGTCCCGGTCGTCGCGTCCCTGGCCCTCGTCCTCGCCGCTTGTGGTAGCGACGACGACGGCAGCTCCCCGGTCGCCCAGGCGCCGGCTGACTCCGCGGCGGCTCCTGCCGCACCTGAGGCTGAGACCTCCACCTCCGACGCCGCCGCCGAGAAGGCTCCGGCTGCCAAGTCCGCCCCCAAGTCCGACGCCGAGGCTGCCGCCCCGGTTGCCGGCGCTCCCAAGGCCGAGACCGCCAAGACCACCAAGACCACCGACAAGGCCGATTCGAGCAAGACCACGAGCAAGGCCGACGGCACCTCGAAGGCGAAGGGCTCCGCCGCCGAGCGCACCAGCGTCAAGTCGAGCGAATCGGCTTCGGAGAAGGCCCAGAACGAGAAGATCGCCGAGCAGAAGGGTGGTGTCACCGACATCGGTGTCACCAAGGACTCGATCAAGCTCGGCTCGGTCAACATGCACGGCATGGCGTTGGGCAACGTGCTCGTGCAGCCGCAGGTGCGTGGCAACCTCGCCGCGGCCTCGGCGATCAACGACCGCGGCGGCATCCTCGGCCGTCGGATGAGCATCGTGGACTGTGACGACGGCCCGGGTGAGGTCTCGCGTGCCAAGTCATGCATCAAGAAGCTCACCGGTCAGGACAAGATCTTCTCGATGATCACCGGCGTCGACTGGGCCACCGCGTCCATCCACGACGACCTCAAGCAGTACAAGCTCCCGTACGTCGGCGCCTGGGCCTACTCGCAGACCGAGTGGCAGGACCCGTACATGTTCCCGACGCACATGTCGATGATCCACGAGGCCATGGCCAACGCCCAGTGGGTCAAGAACGTCATCAAGCCGAAGACCTACGGTCTGGTCTGCCTGACCTCGCCCGAGATGCAGCTGGCGTGCAGCGAGGTCAGCAAGATCCTCGACGCCTCCGGCGCCAAGCTGGTCAAGAAGGCCGACGTCTCCATCTCCGAGTCGTCGATGTCCTCGCACGTGCTCGCGATGCGCGCCGCCAACCCGGAGCACATCGTGCACTACGTGATCAACCCGGCCACGATGGCGAAGTTCATGGTCGAGGCCGCGCAGCAGAACTACTACCCGCCCAAGAACATCTCGGGTAACCACCTCGCAGCTGAGGTGCTCGGCTCGATCTTCGGCAAGCACCCGACCAACCGCTACTGGACCAACACCACCTACAAGCTGTGGGGCCCGGAGTTCATGTCCACCATGCAGAAGTACGCGCGTGGTAACCGTGGCACGAACCACCACATCGTTCAGGCCGGCTACGTGGCCGTGAACATCTTCTCGCAGGCGGCCAAGGAGGTCGGCCCGAACCTGACCCGTGAGCGCCTGATGGCGGTTCTCGGCAACGGCACCGTGTGGCAGTCCGACGCCTCGCTCGACCAGCGCTTCCAGTACGTGAACTCGGAGCGTCAGGGCGACAACTGGAACAAGGACTACGGCCAGGGCCGCGAGTTCATCTACAAGTACACCTCCACGAACACCGTCTCGAACCCCGACGGCTCGCCGTCCGGCTTCACCCCGGACGAGTCCCAGTTCGTGATCTACACCAGCAAGTAACCAATCCCGCAGTGATCTGACTGATCGTCAGCTCAACCGCTGCAACGTCACCCGCCCACCGGGGCCTCGGCCAGTCCGAGCCCCGGTGGGCTCGTGCGTTGCCGGGGTAGGGCACTTTCCGGCCCGTCGTCCCGCAGGCCTCGGGAGTGGGGTAGCACCAGATGCGCTTACTGCTCGTCGAACCGGACCCAGGTCGGGCGAAGTCCATGACTGCCGCCCTGCGTCAGCAGGGCTATGCCGTCGACCCGGTCGACAACGCGGATGACGCGCTGCTGATCGGTGCCTCCGGTGCCTATGACGTGCTCCTGCTCGAGTCCTCCGGGTCGGACGTGGACGTAGCGGCGATCTGCCGGCGGCTGCGGGCCAAACAGTGTTGGGCCCCGGTGGTGGTCCTGGCTGCCAACCCTCCGCCCGCCGAGGTGGCACGTTGCCTGGACGCCGGCGCGGACGACTACCTGCGCCGCCCCGTGGACCCGACCGAACTGTTCGCCCGCCTCCGGGCGGTGACCCGGCGTGACCCGACCAGCCGTCCGGTCGTGCTGCGCGTCGGGGACCTCTCCCTGGATCCGGCCTCCCGCAAGGTCGAGCGGCGTGGCGCCGCGATCGAGCTGTCCGCGAAGGAGTTCGCGCTGCTCGAACAATTCATGCGCCACCCCGGTGTCGCGTTGACCCGCGCGCACCTGATCGATCACGTGTGGGACTTCGCCTACGAGGGTGGGTCCAACCTGGTCGACGTGTACGTGCGCTACCTGCGGGACAAGATCGACCGCCCCTTCGGGCGGGACACGATCCGGACCGTGCGTGCGGTCGGCTACCGGCTGGACCCGACCGCCTGAGAGCACCGGGGTGCTCTTGCCGGCCGCAGCAGAATGAGCACATGCGACGGGTCAAGGTAGCGGTGCTGGGGGCAGGGTCTTGGGGGACCACGGTGGCGACGCTGTCCACGCGTAACGCCTACACGGTGTTATGGGCACGCGACGAGGCCGTGGTGGCGAGCATCAACGCCGATCACGTGAATCCGCGCTACCTCACCGAGTTCACTCTGCCGGAATCGTTGCGCGCGACGACGTCGCTGGCCGAGGCCGTCGAGTCCGCCGACGTGCTGGTCACCGCGATCCCCTCCCACGGACTGCGGGGGGTACTGACCGAGGTCGAACCCCACCTGCGGCCGTGGATCCCGATCGTCAGCCTCACCAAGGGCCTGGAGCAGGGCACGAAACTGCGGATGACCGAGGTCATCGACGAACTGCTGCCGGGTCACCCCACGGGGATCCTGGCCGGGCCCAACCTCGCGCCGGAGATCATGGCGGGCTACGCCGCGGCCGCGGTGGTCGCGATGGCCGACGAGCACGTGGCCAGGTCGCTGCAGGAGGTCTTCTCCAGCCCGCGCTTCCGGGTCTACACCAACCACGACGTGGTCGGCTGCGAGATCGGTGGCGCGTTGAAGAACGTCATCGCCGTCGCGGCCGGGATGGGCACCGGCCTCGGGGTCGGCGACAACACCCGCGCGATGGTGATCACGCGTGGACTGGCCGAACTGACGCGGCTCGGGACGGCGATGGGCGGTGACCCGCGGACCTTCGCGGGATTGACCGGTCTCGGGGACCTGATGGCCACCTGCATGAGTCCGTTCAGCCGCAACCGTCGGGTCGGGGAGATGCTCGCCAAGGGCATGACGACCGAGGAGATCGTCAAGGAGATGAACATGGTCGCCGAGGGGATCAAGACCTCATCGGTGGTCGTCGCCCTGGCCGCCGAGTACGGCGTCTCGGTGCCCATCTGTGAAGAAGTGGACGCGGTCCTGCACGCCGGACGCAGCCCGGTGCTCGCCTACCGGGGCCTACGCCGCACCGCGGCCGGTTCGGAGCTCGACGACCCGGTCTGAGAGGTCTGGCTGACGGCTCGTCAGTGTCCGCCGCCGGTGTCGCCCATCTGCTCGTGCTCCTCCATCGTCATGCCCGGCATGGAGGAAGAAGGCTCCGGAGTGGCCGCGGGCGTGGTGGCGCCGTCCGCCTTGCCCTCCATGACCTCGACGTCCACCGGGGCGGTGTGCAAGGTGCCGGCGGTCTGGAACTGCACGAACAGGCGGTACTTGCCGGCCGTCTTGAACAACGAGGCCAGGTTGAGCACGGGGCCGCCCAGAGCGTTCGGGTCCTCGCCCGGTCCCTGGTTCGGGTGCATGTGCACGACCTTCAGATCGCTCTGCCGGAACCCCGTGACGTGGGCCCAGGACTGCAGATAGGGCTGGAGATCCTTGACCTCCGCGCCGCCCTTGGTGATCTTGAGCGTCATGTCCGGACCGTTCAGCTGGGCCATCTTGTCGAGGGAGAGGTCGTAGCCGTCGACCGCGGCGTCGCCGTACTTCGGCGTCCACGCGACGGCCTTGTACGACCCGTCGATCTCGAAGGCCTTGCCGAGAACCCGACTGTCCCAGTTGCCGTCGGGCTTCAGTGCCTGGAACTCGGTGACCAGGCGGTACGGACCGGGCTTGTCGAAGGTGATCGGGACCGACCAACGACCGGTCTTCTCGTCCAGCGTCGGGTGTACGTGCTGGAACTCCGTCAGATCCTTGCGCACGACATACATGTGCATGAGCTTGGTCAGCTCGAGCAGGAACTCCTTGTGCGGCTTGTCCGTCGGGCCGAGGATCGTGAACTCGAACTCGCCCTTCTCGCCCGCCGTCTGCGGAACTTTCACGTCCGAGAGGGTGTAGCCGTCCACCGCGGCCTCGAGGCCATCGCCCTTGACGTCGGCCATGTTCATGCCGGCCATGCCCGCGTGCGGGTTCGCCGAGGCGTCGCCACCCGATTGTTGCGCGGCTGCGGAGTCGTCGTGGCCGGAGTGTCCTCCACCGCAGGCGGTCAGCGTCAGGCCGACAGCGACGGCGGCAACCAGTGCGCGGGCGCGGTGGATTCGCATACGTCGTCCTCGATCTCGGGCTCTTCGATCGTCATGTCCGGCCGCCACGTTGCCGGGGCAGGTTGCGGCCTTGTTACCAGGAGTCGTCGGCGGGGAGGTGTGAGTTCCCCGCCAATCACGACTACCCGGTAGGGGTATCTTTCACCCCCTCCTGGTCGGGTGCTGTCGCCGGACCGTTATCCCTCGGGTTGCCGTGGTGGACCCGTCGCGCCGACGAGGCCGGATAGCGTGAACGCGGTTCTCCGGGGTGGGGAGGAATCATCATTCGCTGTCGTCGGGCGCCGGCCGTGTGGGTGAGCGCCGCCGCTGTGTCGAGCGTGCTGCTCGCCGGCGCGCTGGCGGGTGCCGTCGACGAGCCGATGATCACCCCGGTCGACGGGAAGTTCCAGTTCGAGGGCAGGGGCTTCGGTCACGGTCGCGGCATGTCCCAGTGGGGCGCGCAAGGGGCCGCGGTGCAGGGATTCAGCCATCGCCAGATCCTGGCCAGGTACTACCCGGGCACGGAGTTCGCTGCCGATGACCTGCGCAAGCGGATGCGGGTGCTGATCACCGCCGACCGGGACGGCGACCTGAAGGTGGCGGCGGTGCCGGGCCTGGTCGCGCGCCGCGGCACGGTAGCGAAGGCGCTGCCCGAGAAGCTGCGGGGTTCCCCGGTCACGAAGTGGCGGGTCCGCCTGGAGCAGGGGCGCCTCGAGGTGGCCGGTCGGGCGGGGGCGTGGATCCCGTACCGCGTGGGCAACTCCGCGGCGGTCGACCACGTTCGGTTCTACACCTCGCCGAGCCGTGGGGTGCGGCTGATCCTGCCGAAGCACAAACGGGACTACCGCGGCGACTTGCGGGCCTACCGCGATCCGACCACCGGGAAGCTTGCCGTCGTCAACGGTGTGCGACTGGAGGCCTACCTGCGTTCGGTCGTGCCCAGCGAATCGTGGTCGAACTGGCGGCAGGCCGCGCTGCGGGCCCAGTCCGTGGCGGCCCGGACCTACGCGCGTTGGCGGGCACGCAACGTGCCCCTGGCCGGCGGCGTCGCCGACATCTGCGACACGACCGCGTGCCAGGTCTACCACGGGGTGCGGCGGCTGAACCTGGACGGACGAGTGACCCGGGTCTGGGAGGCGGCGAGCACCGACGCCGCCATCGAGGCAACGGCCGGCCAGTACCTGACCTACGCGGGCAAGGAGGCGTTCACCGAGTTCTCGGCCGCCAACGGCGGCTGGTCGACCGCCGGCGATGTGCCGTACCAGGTGGCCCGCCGCGATCCGTGGGACGGCGTGGTCGACAGCGCCGCGCACTCCTGGCGTGCCGAGGTCCGGGTCGCCACGTTGAACCGGCGCTTCCCGAGGATCGGTCGAGTGATCGGCCTGGTGGTGCGCGACCGGGACGGCAACGGACGGTGGGGCGGCCGGATCCTGTCGGTGCGGGTCGTGGGGGAGTCCGGCTTCGAAATCGTGCCCGGCACCACCTTTGCCAAGGCCGCCGGGCTGCGGCATTCCTGGTGGCGCGCGCTGGACGGGATGAGCACCCCGGGCCCGACGCCCACGCCGACCTCGCCGGCTCGCCCGCCGCTCCCGATCGTCCCCACGCTGCCGCCGACGTTGCCGCCGTCCCAGCCGCGCTGAGCTGCGCACATCGCAAAGGCCCGCCGCGGCGACGCGGCGGGCCCTTCAGATGGTCCGACAATCCTCGGCCGGCTCAGCCCAGGCTGGCGAGATAGGCAAAGGTGAGGATCCACGCGATGGACGCGGCGATGAGCACCGAGACAGCGATCAGGCCAGATCGAGTGGGGGCGCGACGGACTCGACGTCGCCGTGCCCGCCGGGAGCTCCGTCGTCCGCGGACGACCTGCTCCACGTCCTCGCGACGCACGATGACGGGGATGCTCCGGCGCCTGGTCAGGGCCGGACTGATCACGTCCGAGCGCCCTTGACCTTCTTGACCTTCACCACGAATCCCCCTAAAACCCCCAAGCTTGCGCCCCAAATGTCTCAGATGGGCAAGCTCCACACCCCGAAATGGCCTGTTTTGTGGCGGGCGTGTCGGGAGTTACTAGTGGGACTGGTGGCTCCAAGGGACTCAGGACGTGGAGGAGGAGCCCTCCAGGGAGCCCTTCTCGATAGAGACGGCCTCGCCGGCGGCGTGCTCACCGCTGCCGTTCTCGCTGCCGGCGCTTCCCTCGATGAGGGACTCCTCGGCCTCGACCCGGGTCTTCGGCGTGTACTTCATCCGGTTGCCGAGGTAGCGGGAACGCACCTCGGGGTCGTTGGCGACCTGCTCGGGCGTGCCCTCGGCGAGGATCTTGCCCTCGGCGAGCACGTAGACCAGGTCGCAGGAGTCGAGGATCGCCTTCACGTAGTGCTCGACGATGAGCACGGTCAGGCCGAGGTCCTCGTGCAGCTTCTTGATCAGCGTGAACAGCGCGACCGAGGAAGCCGGGTCCAGCCCTGCGGCAGGCTCGTCGAGCAGCAACAGGCGCGGACCGGCGAGCAGGCAACGGCCGATCTCGGAGCGACGACGGGCCGAGAACTCCAGCGAGCCGCACCGCTCGTTCCAGTACCGGTCGATGTCCAGCAGTTGAGCGGCGGCGAAGGCCGCCTCCTCCGCCGCGCGCAGTTCGCGCCAGGCGGAGGGGACGCCGAGCAGGAACAGGATCGGATGGGACTTGATTCGCTGGTAGGCGCCGGCGAGCAAGTTGTCGCCGACGGTCAGGTCGATCATGACGCGGGTGGACTGGAAGGTTCGGGCCATGCCCAGGCGGGACCGGTCCCAGGCGCTCATCGTGGTGACGTCGTTGTCGAACAGCGCGACCTTGCCGGCCGTCGGCTTACGCACCCCGGAGATGACGTCGAACAGCGTGGTCTTACCGGCACCGTTGGGGCCGAGCAGACCGACCATCTGATGTGTCGGCACCACGATCGAGGCATCGTCCAGCGCCTTGATACTGCCGAACACGACCTTGATGTTGTCGGCCTTGGCCGCGTAGGTGGTCTCGGCGCGCGGTGGTAGCCACTCCTCGAGGATCCCGAGGGCGTTGGCGCGCTGTTCCGGGGTGAGCAGGTCGACCGCGTCGCCGATGTCCGCGCGGCTCTTACGCAGAATCGTGGTGTCGACGCGCTCGCGCAGCGTGCGGGTCCGACGGTCGCCGTACATGACGTACCGGTAGAGGTCCCGGGTCCGCCCGCCCATGCCGCGCGAGCCGAACACCGCACCGCCGATGAGACCGACGGCAGCCAGGATGAACGTCGAGATGCGCAGCGACTCGAGCATCACCGGAACCAGCTGGAACCCCGCGGCCACCACGAAGATCATCGCGATCGAGTCGAGGCCGGCCAGAATCGGGATCGCGAGCAGCACCAGCGAGTACGGGGAGAGGTAGTTGTAGAAGACCGGTGGGTTGATCAAGAACCAGTTCAGCAATACGCCCCCGGCACCGGCGAGCAGGCCGGAGAGGGTGAAGGCGTAGATCCGCAGGCGCAGCGGGTTGTACCCGACCGCGGCCGCGGCCTGGCGGTCCGCACCGACAAGCAGGAAGCCCAGGCCCAGCGGGGACCGGCGCAGACGCACGATGATGCCGAGAATCAGCGCCAGCCAGAACAGCGAGAAAATGTAGAAGACGGTTTCCGCCTTCACGTCGCCGACGATCCACCAGTCGTGCGTGCCCGCGGTGCTCAGGTCGATCCCGAAGAACTGCGGGCGTCGGTTCACGACGATGTTGCCGTCCTCGTCCCCACCGCCCAGGCCGCCGGAGAAGCGGCCGTAGGTGAAGACGGTGCGCTCGATCACCACTTGGAGACCGAAGGTGAGGACGAGAAGATAAATCCCTGGCAATCGGGATGAGGACAGCGCGAGCAGCGCCATCACCAACCCGGCCGAGAGGATCACGAAGCTCGCGGCGAACACCCAGGGCCAGCCGGGACCACCGAGTTCGCGGTTGAGGAAGCCGCAGATGTAGGACGACGAGGCAAAGATGCCGGCCGTGGCCAGGGACAGCTCACGGGCCCAGCCGACCAGTACCAGCAGGCCGAGCGCGGCGATGGCCACGGGGATGGCCGAGTTGGCGGAGAAGACCAGATACGGCGGTCGCCACATCGGCCAGGTGACCACCACGAAGATCCAGAGCATGGCGCCGGGCTTGGAGATGGAGGTCAGGATCGGGCGCGTGGTCGTGTGGGCGCCCTCGATCCGGTTGAGCGACGGAAGCTTCGGCAGCTTGTCGCTCAGCATGGAGGTCAGACTGGCCACTTACGACACCTCCGTTCCCGCTCCGGAGCCCGCGAGCTCCGAATCGGGAATCACTTCGCCCTTGTCGATGACCAGGATTCGATCGCTGGCCTCCTCGTTCACCTGCTGGAACTGTTCGGCGACGAGCACCGAGACGCCCGTGTTCTGCACGAGCTCCTGCAAGGTTGCGTAGATCCGCTCGACCACCACGGGGGCCAGTCCCTGGGAGGGTTCCTCGACCAGAACCAGCTTGGGGCGGGTCATCATGGCCCGGGCGACGGCCAGCATCTGCTGCTCGCCACCGGAGAGCGTGCCCGCCTTCTGGTTGATGCGCTGCGCCAGGATCGGGAACAGCTCACCGGCGAAGTCGATCTGGTCTCGACGGTGCGACCTGCTCATCGACGTTGCGCCGATGAGCAGGTTCTCCTCGACGGTGAGGTTCGCGAAGATCCGGCGGCCCTCGGGGGAGAACCCGACGCCTGCCGCCACGCGCTTGTGGGTCGGCCAGTGCGAGATGTCCTGGCCCAGCAGGTGGATGCTGCCGCGGATGACCGGGACTGTTCCCATGATCGTCTTGAGCAGGGTCGACTTGCCCGCACCGTTGGCGCCGAGCAGCGAGACGATCTCCCCGGCAACCAGTTCGATGTCGACGTCGTGCAGGACGGCCTGACCGGCGTAGCCGGCCACCAGTTGGCGTACCTCGAGAACGATGTCAGTCACAGTTCCACCTCAGGTCGAGCCTTAAGTGCGGTGCGGGGGGTCATCTCGCGTGGCTCTCGAGCAGGAAGAAGTTCTCGCGACGCAGCCGAGCGGTGATGACGACGGCGACGAGCAGCGCACCGTAAAGCACCACGGCCTGGATGCCCAGGCGCACCTCGCCGAAGAAGCCGATCTGCAGCGCGGTCTCGGTGATCCCGAAGAGCAGGGCGCCGGCGAAAGCCAGCGGCAGGGAACGCATGCCACCGACCACGGAGATGGCCAGGCCGGTGAGGAACAGCACGAGCATGTCGGCCGGGTTGGGCCCGGCCGTGACGGCGATCAGTACGCCGGCCATGGCCGCTACCGCGCCGGACAGCCCGTAGACCAGGGTCCCGACGACGCGCAGCTTGACGCCGCACCACACGCCGGCTTCCTGGTCGTCGGCGAGGGCGCGGATGACCAGGCCGGTGTGCGTCCGGGTGAGGAAGGCTGCGAGCACCAGCGACAAGACGGCCACCGTCACCAGCGTGAAGATCTTGTGGTTCGTCATGTACAGCGGGAAGTTGTTGGTCATGCCCTCCGGTAGCACCTTGTGCACCTGCGAACCGAAGGGGCTCGGCGGCGCTACGTCAGGCTGGACGTTGAGCAGACCGAAGACGCCGATCAGGCCCATCATCACGCCGGCGGAGATGATCGTCAGGGTCAGTACGGCGAGTGCCGCGATCTTGCGGGACATGACGATCGCGCCGAAGATCGCGCCCATGATCGCCCCGCAGGCGACGGTGAACATGAAGCTGGGGAACGCCGCCCACCCGGGCCGTTCGCCGAACTTCCATGGGTCGTTGCTGCTGCCGCCGAATTCGATGAGGTGCTTGGGGAGCAACTGGTCCTGCAGTGCCGCCAACCAGTAGATGAGCGC
Source organism: uncultured Actinomycetota bacterium (assembly GCA_963703165.1). GTDB lineage: Bacteria > Actinomycetota > Actinomycetes > Sporichthyales > Sporichthyaceae > JBQTKD01. The sequence continues at coordinate 1,787,998 of OY969798.1, read as the reverse complement.
GCACGCGGCCGCGATCCCGCCGTGGACGAAGGCGATGTTCCGCGAGATCCGGTAGCTCAGGATGATCGAGATCGGCAGGAACCCGTACAGGCCCGCCTGGATCGCGCCGGCTACGACCACGGTGAAGAACAGCTCGAAATGCACCACTACCTCCGGACCGCACTGGCCGGTGTTGCTGCGGGCAACCGGGACGTTGCCGCGCCTTTAGGCCAATGGTAATTAATTATGAAAAGGGCGATCTGTCAAGGTTGTAGCGATAGATCCACATCTATTGCACCAATAGCCGTTGGTGATATCTTCCGCGTCGTGACATTCCGTGCGGTAACGGAAGCTGCGCTCGCCTCGGTCGGCGTGCTGTCCGACGACGTGCGCCGCGATCTTTACTTCCATGTGCGGGATGCACCAGCCCCGATCAGTCGGGACGAGGCCGCCGAACTGGCGGGGATCTCACGCAACCTCGCCGCCTTCCACCTGGAGAAGTTGGTCGCCGCGTCGCTGCTGCAGATCTCCAGCGCGCGTCGACCGCTGCTCCGGCGGGGACGAGCGCCGAAGCTGTACTACCCGGCGGACACCGAGGTGACGCTCAGTCTGCCTCCGCGTCGTTACGAGACCATCGCCAGGGTCCTCATCGGGGCGGTGCACTCCGGTGGTGATCTTGTGAAGGGCGCGGTGCTCGCGGCCGCGCGGGAGCACGGCCGCGTGATCGGCGAGTCCGCGTTGCAGGGCGCCCGGACGGGGCGGCTCGGCGTGGAGCGTGCGATCGGCCTGGTCAAGCCGGTACTTGAGGAGCAGGGCTATGAGCCCGAGCTGCAGCGCACCGACGGCGCCGAGGTCCTGCTGCGCAACTGCCCGTTCCACGGCGTGCTCGCCGACGACCAGCTGCTCGTCTGCAGGATCAACTGCGAGGTCATCGCCGGGATGCTCGACGGGCTCGGGGCGGACGTGCTCGAGGCGAGCCTGATCCCTCGCGAGAAGCACTGTTGTGTGACGCTCGCGGCCCGCGCCCGTGTGGTGCCGCCGGCCGAACCTGACGACTGAATCCGACGGTCGGAGTTAGATGGCCACGCCGTCCAGGCGGATGGTGCGCAGCAGGAGTCGGGCGGCGTCGCCGCCGGCCTCCTCCGCGACGTTCAGTGCGGTGGGAACGTCCAGATCGTCGAGCAGGGCGCTGATCACGGTGTCCGGCGCCGAGTTCGTCGCGGCGGGCCGACCCGCAGCGGCGTAGAGGCGGTCGAGTCGTTCCTCAGCCGTCACGAGCGCGGCGGGATCGAACTCCCACGGGTCCGCCCAGTGCCGGTCCAGGACCAGCAGGCGGATCGCCGCCGCGCGGTGCTCGCGAAGGAGGTCGCTGACCAGCACCAGGTTGCCGGTGGACTTCGCCATTTTGGCGCCGTTGATCCCGACCGTGCCCACCGCGAGGCGGCCGCGGGACAGGTGCGTGATCCGGGAGGCGGCCTCGCCGAGGGCCAGTTGGTAGGCGTGGTGCGGGTAGACCAGGTCGGCGCCACCGGCGAGCACGTCGAAACCGGGACCGAGGTGCGCGTGGGCCATCGCCGCGCACTCGGCATGCCAACCCGGGCGGCCCCAGCCCCACGGGCTCGGCCAGGCCGGATGCGTCTCGTCGGAGGGGCGCCACACCGGGATGTCGAACGGGTCGTCGCGCAGCGGGTCGTCAGGGTTGTCCCCGTACTCGCGGGATAGCCGCAGGGCATCCTCGCGGGAGACCCCGAACTCGTCCGGGACCGCGGACCCGCGGAAGAAGACGTGCCCCTCGCGCTCGTAGGCCTTCTTGTACGCCAGCAGCGCGGAGGCCAGGGCGACGACGTGCGCGACGTGATGCCGCGCCCGCGGCTCGTGGTCGGGGCGCCGCACCTGCAGGGCGCTCATGTCCTGCTCGAACAGGAACTCCTGGCTCAGCGCGAACTCGTCGTAGTGCCGACCCCGCGCGGCGGCCGCGCTGGTCAGCACGTCGTCGACGTCGGTCACATTGCGGCAGGTGACCACGTCCACGCCGGTCAGCCGCATCGCGATCGCGCACACGTCGGCCCAGAGGAACGTCGCGGCGTGCCCGAGGTGGGTGACGTCGTACGGCGTGATTCCACAGACGTAGATGCGCCCGGGGGACAGCAGCGGAAGCCGCACCCCGCCGAGCAGCAGTTCCCGGTGGCCGGTCGTCGTGGCGCCGTGCGACCGCCCGGACAGACCGATCACGCCCGAGCTCAGATTCGCGATCCCCGACACGCTCGCCATCATGCCCCACCCGGACCCTTTAAGATCTGTGCGCCCCGACGAGCGAGCACGCCGAGCGAGGGACGAGTGAGAAGCCCGAGCGACAGCCAACACTGTCCCGGGGCGCTAGGAGGCTGTGGTGAGTGCGGAACGTGACGGCGGCGGGATGGCGACGGGCGGGAACGTCCGGCCGATCACGTTCTACGGCGACAAGGTGCTGCATCGTCCGTGTGCGCGTGTCCCGGACGACCACCCGGAGCTGAAGCAGCTGGTGGCGGACATGTTCGCGAGCATGTACGCCGCGGACGGGGTCGGGCTGGCCGCCAACCAGATCGGTGTGGGCCTCGCGGTGTTCGTCGTCGACTGCCCCGACGAGGACGAGAAGGACGTCGTCGCGGTCGTCGTGAATCCGAAGCTCCACCTGCCGGAGGACCGTGAACTGCATGAGGCGACCGAGGGGTGCCTGTCGGTCCCGGGCGCGCACAGCATGCTGGCGCGCTGCAAGAACGCCCGGGTCACCGGGACCGGTCTGGACGGGGAGCCGGTGGAGATCCTCGGGACCGGTCTGCTCGCCCGCTGCCTGCAGCACGAGTTCGACCACCTGACGGGCACGGTCTACGTCGATCGCCTCGGCCGCAAGGCCCGCAAGGCCGCCCTGGAAGCCGCCGATTTCGAGCGCTGAGCACAGGAGGCTCACAGCCCGGGGATAGAAACCGGGGCGACAATGGACCTATGGCGGGAGAAGCGGACACCGGTGGTCGTGGCTCGATCCGACGAGCGGACGGCACCGCCGTGCGCGTCCTGGTCGTCGATGACGAACCGAGCCTGACCGATCTGCTCTCGATGGCGCTTCGCTACGAGGGTTGGGACATCAAGACCGCCGCCGACGGTGCCGCCGCCCTCAAGACCGCCCGCGAGTTCCGGCCGGACGCCGTCGTGCTCGACATCATGCTCCCCGACATCGACGGGCTGGAGCTGCTCCGCAAGCTGCGCGCGGACACCCCGGACATCCCGGTCCTGTTCCTGACCGCCAAGAACGACGTGGCCGACCGGATCGCCGGCCTCACCGCCGGTGGCGACGACTACGTCACGAAGCCGTTCAGTCTCGAGGAGGTCGTCGCGCGGCTGCGCGGGCTGGTCCGGCGGACCAAGGTCGCCGCCGGCCCCGCCGACGCGACGCTCGTCGTCGGTGACCTGACCCTGGACGAGGACAGCCACGAGGTGCGCCGGGGCGGGGTGGAGATCGCGCTGACCGCCACCGAGTACGAACTGCTGCGGTACCTGATGCGCAATCCGCGCCGGGTGCTGTCCAAGGCGCAGATCCTGGACCGGGTCTGGAACTACGACTTCGGCGGCCAGGCCAACGTGGTCGAGCTCTACATCTCCTACCTACGGAAGAAGATCGACGCCGGTCGCGAGCCGATGATCCACACGCTGCGCGGGGCGGGCTATCTGATCAAGCCGGCGGAGAAGTGACCCTGGTGCCCTCGTCCGTCTCGGCGGGCGAGGTGGAGACCGACGCTTCGACGGTTCCCGCGCCGGAGGAGCCTCCGTCGCTGCGGGATCAGGTGCGCGAGAAGTGGTCACGGTGGGGACCGCCCGGGTGGACGTTGCGCACGCGGCTCGTCGCGGTGCTGCTCGCCATGCTCGCCGTGGTCAGCCTGGTCATCGGCGTCGGCACCGTGATCGCGTTGCGCAGCTACCTGCAGGACCAACTCGACGACCGGGTTACCCAAGCGGCCCAGCGCACGTCGCGGATCATCCAGGACCCGCGGGAGCAGCAGATCGCCACCTTCGGTTTCGGCCCCGGCCAGACGGAGGGCACGGTGATCGCACGCATCCGCAACGGCCGCCTGGTGAGCAACCCGCTGGTGCTGACCGACACCGGCCGGGACACCGAGGAGATCTCCGGCAACACCTCGGCGCTGTTCACCGTCCCGGTGGACAAGGAGAACCACACCCGCGATCTGGGCGGGACGCTCGGCGAGTACCGGCTGCGCGCGGAACTGGTCGGCGACGGAACCATCGCGGTCACGGGCCTGCCGCTGTCCAATGTGAAGGACACGATCTTTCGTCTGGTCGTGGTCATGGCGTTGGTGACCGTCGTGGGTCTCATCCTGGCCGCGATCGCGGCGGCGGCGATCGTGCGTCTGACGCTGCGTCCCTTACGCCGGGTGGCGGCCACCGCGCGCCAGGTCTCGACGATGCAACTCGAACGCGGGGACGTCGACCTCGGCGTCCGCGTGCCCGAGTCCTACACCGACCCGCGGACCGAGGTCGGGCAGGTCGGCGCCGCGATCAACGCGATGCTCGGACATGTCGACGCGGCGCTGACCGCGCGTCAGGAGAGCGAGACCCGGGTCCGTCGCTTCGTCGCCGACGCCTCCCACGAGTTGCGTACCCCGTTGGCCGCCATCCGCGGGTATGCGGAGCTGTCCCGGCGCAGCCAGGCGGAGGTGCCGGAGGACGTCGCCCACGCGCTGGGTCGAGTCGAGTCCCAGGCGGTCCGGATGACCGGACTCGTCGAGGATCTCCTCCTGCTCGCGAGCCTGGACTCAGGCCGCCCGATCGAGATGGCGCCGGTGGACCTCTCGATCCTGCTGGTCGGGGCGGTCAGCGACGCCCACGCCGCCGGACCGAACCACGTCTGGCGCCTGGACCTGCCCGGCGACCCGGTCGAGGTGCTCGGCGAGGCCGCGCGGCTCACCCAGGTCGCGGTGAACCTGCTGGGCAACGCCCGCGCGCACACCCCACCGGGCACGATCGTGAACACGAAACTGACGGTCCGTGGGAACTGGGCGCACCTGATCGTCGCCGACAACGGCCCGGGGATCCCCGAGGCACTGCAGCCGGAGGTGTTCGAGCGGTTCGCCCGTGGTGACTCCTCCCGCTCGCGAGCCGCCGGCAGCACCGGCCTGGGCCTGTCGATCGTGGCCGCGGTGGTCGCGGCGCATCACGGCAGCGTCGCGGTGGCCAGCCGACCGGGTTGGACCGAGTTCACCGTGCGTCTGCCCCTGTCCGTCGAGGACTGACGACACCGGGCGCTGCGTCGTTAGGGGTCGGGCGTTACTCACACGGATGCGTCCGTCTGAGCGATCACTGACATGAGTTCCGCACCCCGCAAGGCATGCAGGGTGGCCGCCACCATGGTGCAGTTCGGGCGTCGTGCGGTGAATTGTCCGATTCGCGTCGCGCTTCCGATGACCGGATCCGTCCACTGCGGGGCAGATGTCCGTTTCATGCACCGCGTGCATTCCTGCTGGTCACGGATGGGTGCCCACTGGTGGAGCCCCGGTGATCCATCCACACTTCGGAACGTATTCACGCAGCTCCCCGGGTTCCCCCGGACGGAGCGCGTGAGTGGGGGACAGATCGTCTCGCCCGCCCGCTGGGCGGACGTGAAGGGGGCTTTGGTGGACGGAACGAACTCTCGGACGCTGCCGGGTGTGCCGCCCGCGCGTTCTGCGGTGGCTCCCACGACGATGCAGCGGCCGCTCGGTGCTCCGGCTCGCACGCCGGACGAAGGTGTTGTCGTCGGCCTGCGTCAGCCGGAGACCCGGCCGACGAACGTCGTGCGTGTGGTGCTGGCGGAAAGCATGGCGCTCTACGGCGGTGCGCTGGTCGCGCTGCTGTCCTACGAGCGGGACATCCAGGTCGTGGCGTCGCTGCGTTCGGATGCCGACGTCATCGGCGCCGTGCAGCGCACCCGCGCCGACGTGGCGATCATCGACGTCGACGCCGCCGGCCGTGACGGGTACCAGGTGTCGCGTCGCCTGCACGACGTCGCCCCGCGTTGCAAGGTCCTGGTGCTCACCTCCGGGGTCACCCCGGGCGCGCTGCGCCGGGCGCTGGAGGCACACGCACAGGGCCTCATCGACAAGGATGCTCCCGCGTCCTGGCTCGCCGAGAGCATCCGTCGTGTCGCCAACGGCGAGCGCGTCGTGGACCCGAAGCTCGCGATCGCGGCGCTCGAGTCCGACGGTCACACGCTGACCGAGCGCGAGCTCGAGGTGCTGCGTCGCGCGGCTGAGGGTGAGTCGGTCCGCGAGATCGCCTCGAAGCTCTGCCTCTCCGACGGGACCGTGCGCAACTACCTGTCGAAGATCATCGGCAAGCTCGGCGCGCGCAACCGGATCGACGCGATCCGCATCGTGCGCGACTCCGGCTGGCTGTAGGACTCAGCTCGCCGGAGCGAAATGCTCCAGCAGGGTGAGTGCTCGATCCATCGACTCCGCGGGGTCGGCGTCCAGGACGCCGACCTGCGGGTCGAAGTTCAGGTCGAGGAACAGCTCGGTGAGACCTGCCGCCGCGTAGCGTTCGATGTCCTCCGCGATCTCCGCCAAGGTGCCGCACAGTGGTCGTCGTGCGGCACCTGACGGTTCGTCACGCAGCAGCGTGACGCCGCGGCTGACCTTGCGTACGTCCCGGGGATCGCGGCCCGCCGCGGCCGCGTGCTGGTCGAGGCGCCCCAGAACCTCCTCGATCGTGTCCAGGGGCATGTTGCCGCCCAGATAGCCCTGCCCGATCGTCACGGCCCGCCGCAGTGCGGCGTCGGCGTAGCCGCCGATGAGCAGCGGCGGGTGCGGGCGTTGCACCGGTGCCGGCAGGACCTGCGAGGGCGGCAGCTGCACGAACTCGCCGGAGAATTCGCAGCCTTCGCCGCGCCAGGTCGCGATCATCGCCGCGCAGTACTCCTCGAAGCGCGCCCCGCGGCGCTCGAACGGCACCCCGGCTGCCGCGAACTCGTCCTTCGACCACCCGAGGGACACCCCGACGTCGAGCCTGCCCCCGCAGAGCACGTCGAGGGTGGCCAGCTGCTTGGCCAACGCGATCGGCTTGAAGATCGGGATCATCAACGATGCGGTGCCGAGCCGGATCCGGCTGGTCAGGGCCGCGACGTAGGCCAGCGGCACGATCGGATCCACCATCGACCGGAACGGCGCGGGCCAGGCGGCGTTCGGCGTCGCGTAGTAGTCGTTCTGCGGCTGATCCGGATAGAGCACACGCTGGGCGGTCCACAGCGAGGCCCAGCCGAGTTCGTCGGCGCGCACCGCGATGCCGGCCTGGTTCTGCGGAGTGGCCCAGCTACCGGCATAGGGCAACGCGAATCCGAGCTTCATGAGCCGACGATCTCACCGCGAAGCGCGCGTTGGCGAGTGCCGCCTCGAGCCCACCAGTTCTACGAGGTTGGGAGCGCAGCGACCGTTCGCGCGCGGAGCGCGCAATGTCAGAGTCCCAGGGTCGCCAGGACCTCGCCGGCCATGGCGATCTGGCCGAGCAGATTGGGGTGCAGGGCTGCGGCGGCGGTGTCGGGGACGAAGCCCTCGATCCACTTGACGCCGCTCATCTCGCACGGCCCGTGGCCGATGGAGGGGGTGTAGGTGTCGACGTAGCTCGCGCCCTGGGTGTCCGCGGCCCAGGCGAGCACGGCGTTGAGGCGCTGCTGAATGTCGCGCAGGTACGCGGCGTCGGCGTCCGTGAGCGGCAGCTGCGGGAAGCAGCCGGCGCCGGCGTAGGGAGCGACGACCGGGTAACCGACGACGAGGATCTGGGCGAGCGGGGCCCGCTCCTTGATCACCCGGAGCGAGGATTCCAGGCTGATGGCGATCTGGTCGATGCGCTGCACCAGGACGTCGGTGTCGCCCGGGGACCACGCCTCGACGCAACTGGTCTTGCTCTCGGCCATCTCCGCGCACCGCTGCATGTAGCCGGCCAGGCCGAGGTCGTTCCCTCCGATGCCGATGGTGACCAGGGTGGTGTCGATGCTGACCGCGTCGAGCTGCGCGGCGTTGGTGCCGCCGATGACCGACTGCGGCTCGCGCAGGTTCTCGGTGGTCGCCCCGCCGCAGCTCCGGTCGACGAACTCGCTGACGCGTAGCGCGGCCGCGACCTGGCGCGGGTAGTTGTTCTGGGTCCGGTAGCAACCGACCGGGGTGCCCACCGGCATGCCGGTCAGCGGGGAAGAGGTGAAGGAGTCACCCAGCGCGACGTACTTCCCGCTGCCGAGCGGGGCTGCGTCCGACGCCGAGGCAGGGTGCGGCGCCACTACCGGAGCGGCGGCGATTGCCACCGCCGCGAGTGCGGCTGCGAGTCGGCCTGGAACGGAGGCCACCTCAACTCCCCTGATACGGGTGGGACCTAACTGCCATCATACGTTTCCGGGTGCATTTCGCCCTAGACATCATGTGACAAAGGTCGCCTGATCGTTAAGGAAGGAAGCCGCGTGCCGCAGTCCGAGGTCGAGCGCGCGGCGGCGATGAAGCAGGCGATCTCGGCCGCCTTCGACAACTCCGCCGACAGCTACGAGCAGGTGGGCGTCGACTTCTTCACCCGCTTCGGGGCCGAACTGGTCGCCCGTGCGGCGCCCGCGCCGGGAGCGTGCGCGCTGGACCTGGGCTGCGGGCGGGGACACGTGTTGTTCCCGTTGGCCGAGGCCGTGGGGCCGACCGGGCAGGTGATCGGCACGGATCTGTCCCCGCGGATGGTGGAGCTGTGCGCCGCCGAGGCGGCCGATCGTGGCCTGGAGCACGTCCGGATCGAGGTCGGGGACGCCGCGGACCCGGCCTTCGGCACGGCGGCCTTCGACGTGATCACCGCGGGCATGGTCATGTTCTTCGTCCCGGACCCACGGGCGGCACTGCGAGCGGTGCGCCGCGTGCTGCGCCCCGGTGGGCGGTTCGCGATGAGTTCGTTCGGCCCGTCGGATCCGAAGTTCGCCGAGACGATGGCGATCCTCTACCGGCACCGTGCGGGCGAGCCGTGGGAGGACAACCCGGACAAACCGTTCGATTCCGCCGAGGGCATCCGGGAGCTTCTGTACGACGCGGCTTTCACGGACGTCGAGGTCGTCGAGTCCGAGCACGAGATCGAGTTCGACTCGGCCGAGCACTACTGGGCGTGGGTCGGTTCGCACGGCGGGCGGATCATGATCGACGAGGTGGGCCCGGCGCTCCTGCCGGCGGCCAAGGCCGAGGTGTTCGAGATGCTGGCCGTGCACCAGGACGCCGGCGGCGGGTTGCGACATTCCGCGATCACCCGCTACGCGACCGCACGCGCGCCTTACTGAAAGGTTCAGATGTCGAACGACCGGATCGTCCGTCCCGCCCCGATCAGCGGCTTCCCGGAGTGGTTGCCCGAGGTTCGCCGTGCGGAGCAGGACTGGCTGGACCGGGTCCGCGCCACCTACGAGCGGTACGGCTTCTGCTCGGTGGAGACCCCGTCGGTGGAGGCCCTCGAGGTGCTCACCGCCAAGGGCGAGACCTCGCAGGAGGTCTACACGCTCAGCCGCTTGCAGGCCGAGGAGGGGGACAAGGACGCTCGCCTGGGGCTGCACTTCGACCTGACGGTGCCCCTGGCGCGCTACGTCGCCCAACACTTCAACGACCTGGTGTTCCCGTTCAAGCGGTACGCGATCGGTCGGGTCTGGCGCGGCGAGCGCCCGCAGGAGGGCCGCTTCCGCGAGTTCACTCAGTGCGACATCGACGTCATCAACCTGGACAACGTGCCGCTGCACTTCGACGCCGAGGTGCCACGGATCGTCCACGAGGCACTGACCGACCTCGGCGTCGGGCCGTTCTGCATCGGCATCAACAATCGCAAGGTGCTGCAGGGGTTCTACTCGGGGCTCGGCATCACCGACCCGCTCGGCGTGATCCGCATCGCCGACAAGCTGGACAAGATCGGGCCGGACGCCGTCGGCAAGCTGCTGGCGACCGAACTCGACCTCACCTCCGCGCAGGTGGACGGGTGCCTCGCGCTGGCGCAGATCAAGGGAGACTCCTCGGTCGTCGACCTGGTCGCCGGTCTCGGTTCCTCGGGCGAACTGCTGGAGACGGGGTTGTCCGAGTTGAAGTTTGTCCTCGACGAACTGGCCGACCTGCCCCCGGGCTCGATCACCGCCGACCTGTCGATCGCGCGCGGCCTGGACTACTACACGGGCACGGTCTACGAGGGAAAGCTGATCGACGCCCCCGGCTTCGGCGCGATCTGCTCCGGCGGCCGCTACGACAACCTGGCGGGAGAGTTCATCCGCAAGGACCTGCCCGGCGTGGGCATGTCCATCGGGCTGAGTCGCATCTTCGCGAAGTTCGTCGCGGACGGGGCGTTCAAGGACGGCGCGAAGTCGCCGACGGACGTACTTGTGGTCATTCCGTCGGAGGAACGCCGGGCGGACGCCCTGGCCACCGCGCGGCAGCTACGCGCGCGGGGGCTGAAGGTCGAGACGTACCACGACCCCAAGGCGAAGATCGGCAACCAGATCCGCTACGCCTCGCGCAAACTGATTCCGAACGTGTGGTTCCCACCGTTCGACGACGCCAAGCCCCACGAGGTCAAGAACATGATCTCCGGGGAGCAGGCCGTCGCCGATCCGACGAGCTGGCTGCCGACCTGACGATCAGTCAGAAATAGTGATTGCTCAGGCGGGCCGCGATCGCTCGGCCGGCCACACCGGCTCAATCAGTTCATCGGCGACGTCGCGCGTGTCGTTACCTGTGAATCAACTGCTGCCGCGGCGCGCGAGGATGCGATAGGCGTTGGCGCGGTCGGTCTTCTTGGCGATGCGGTTGAGGGCCTTGTCGAGTTGCCAGGTCGCCTTGAGGACGGGTGTGCCGATCTTCCAGGCACGGGCGTTGCGGGCGCGGGCGCGATCGGTGGGTTCGCCCGGCAGCCACGGCTGATTCGGGTCCGGGCCGAGCGCCAGGATTGCGAGCACGACGGCGTAGGTGAGGTCGCCGGGGACCTGCGCGGCGCCGCGATCGACCTTGACGATCTCGAAGTCGCGTTCGACCAACGCCTGACGCAGGTTCGCGAGAGTCGGGAGGTGCTGGTGCTGCGGCTGGAACCAGGCCACCCACCACTTGCGCAGCACCCGACCCCAGATGCATTCCGGGTCGGGGATCTCGATGAGCAGGTAGCCGCCGGGGCCGAGCACCCGGGCGGCGGTGTCGAGTTCGGCGCGCGGGTCGCGGGTGTGCTCGAGGTAGTGATGCATGCTCACGACGTCGTGCTTGCCGGCCAACTTCTCGGCCAGGTCGGCGAACTCGCCACGGTGTCCCTCGTCGAGCCAGCCACGTTCGAGGCCTTCGTCGACGCTGGTGCCGAAGTCGATGCCGACCATCCGGGTGTTCGGGAGCACCTGGCGGGCGTCGTTGGAGAAGTGCCCGTAGCCGCAGCCGACGTCGAGCCAGGAGCGCGGGGTGGTGAATTCCGCGACCATCCGGGCGCGTGCGAGATACGCAGGTCCCATCGTGGAGAACGTGCGTTCCCACGTCTCCTTGCCCAGGCCGTCGTAGAAGTCGCGGTAGTAGAAGTCCAGACCGGCCGGGCTCAGGCGCGGGTTCTGGAAGGTGTGCTTGCAGGTCCGGCAGCGCGACAGTGTGAACCGGCCGGGCTTGTGCTGCAGCATGTCCCGGGTTCGTAGATGCACCGTCAGATCACGCGATCCGCACCAGGGGCAGTCCTTGCGAGGTTGCTCGAAGAACCGGTTGAGTCCGGCTGCGATGTCGCGGGCGTATGCCTCGCGGGTGGAGTTGTCGGCGGCCGTCATGACTTCTCTCTGCGGAGCAGGACGCGGTAGGTGTTCGCGTCGTCGGTCAGGTGCGCCAGCTTGGTCAGTGCGGCGTCGACGTGGTGCATGGCCGCGAAGCCCTTGGGGGCCAGCTTCTTCCAGACGAGTTCGTGTCTGGCACGGCGCTGCGGCGTCTCGGGCTCGGCGAGCCAGGGCAGGCTCGGGTCCCGCCCGATCACCGCGAAGAACTGCACGAGGGCCCAGACGGCGTCGATGCCGATGTGCGCCGGGCCCTTGGTGATCCGCAGCAGGGTGAAGCCTCGCTCGGCCAACGCGTTCAGCAGGTTGGGCAGCGGAATCATGTGCTGGTGCTGCGGCTGTAGCAGCGGGAACCACCAACGGCCGAAGCCGCGGGCGAGGCCGTAGTCCGGGTCGGGCATCTCGATCAGCAGATGGTCGCCGGGCTTGAGGACCCGTGCCGCCGCGTCGAGCTCGGCTCGCGGGTCACGGGTGTGCTCCAGGTAGTGATGCATGCTCAGGACGTCGAAGCGACCGGCGAGTTCGTCGGCGATCTCCGGGAACAGCGCGCGGTGGCCCTTCGCGAGCCAGCCCCGCTGCTCGCCGAGCTCCACGCCCTCGCCGAGGTCGAGGCCCTCGAAGACGGTGTCGGGGAGGACCTCGCGGGCGTGCTTGGCGAAGTAGCCGTAACCGGTGCCGACGTCGAGCCAGGTCTTCGGTGTGGTCACGCTCAGGACGTCGCGGGCCCGGGCGCGGTTGACGTTCGTCCCGCCGTCGAAGACCGGCTCCATGACGTCCTGGCCGAGGCCGTCGTAGAAGTCGCGGTAGTAGAACTCCAGGCCCTCGATGGACAGGCGCGGGTTCTGAAAGACATGGCGGCACGTGCGGCACCGGGAGAGGGTGAACACCCCGGGCTTGCCCTGGATCAGATCGCCCATCCGGATCCGGACCGTCAGATCGCTCGACGCACACCAGGGGCAGGTCGTCCGCTCGGGTTCGAGGAACCGCGCCGGGTCCTCGTGCAGGTGAGCGGCATACCAGGCCTGGGCCTGGTCGCGTACTGCCTCTGCACTCGGTACGGCCATGGCAACAGTCTGCCCGGATCCCCGAAGCGCAGGCAGGCGGACAGGTAGTTTGCCGATGTGAAGATCCGTCCGCTCGATCTGGCGGTGGCGGTCGGGACCGCGATGTCGATCGCCGGCGCCTGGACCGTGATCCGCAATTGCCGGTCGGCCGTCCGGCCGCCGCTCGAGCCGGCGACGGTGACCGAACCGGTGTCGGTGCTGCTACCTGCTCGCAACGAGGCGCACCGGATCGAGCCGACGCTGCGCTCGCTCCTCGCGCAGCGCAACCTCGCCGACCTGGAGATCCTCGTCCTCGACGACGACTCCACGGACGGCACCGGCGACCTCGTGCTGCGCATCGCCGACGGAGACCCGCGGGTCCGGCTGCTGCACGGTCGGCCGCTCGCCGAGGGCTGGAAAGGTAAGCCGCACGCCTGCATGCAGCTCTCCGAAGCCGCTCGGGGCTCCGTGCTGATCTTCGTCGACGCCGACGTCGAGTTCACCCCGCAAGCCATGGCCTCCGCGGTGACGATGCTGCGGTCCGCCGGGCTGGGGTTGCTGTCGCCGTTCCCGCGTCAGGTGATGGGTTCGACTGTCGAGCGGCTCTATCAGCCGATGGTCAACTGGACGCTGATGTCGAACATGCCGGCCGAGCCGGACCCGGCCACCGGGCTCCCGTCGACGGCCGTCGCGAACGGGCAGTTCCTGGTCTTCGACGCCGAGGCGTACCGCAAGGCCGGTGGCCACGACTCCGTGAAGGCCGTGACTGCCGAGGACTTCGCGATCCTGCACGTCCTGCTCGCCACCGGATCCAAGGCCGCGGCGATCGACGGCACGACGTTGGCCTCGTGCCGCATGTACTCCGGCGGCAAGGAACTCGTCGACGGCTACACGAAGTGGCTCTCGGACTGGATCGACACCCCGAAGAAGATCGCCTGGTCCGCGGGGATGATCGGGCTGGTCCAGGTCCTGCCGCCGATTGCGGCCCTGCGCGGATCCCGCATCGGCCTGCTCGGCTATCTCGCCGCCGTCGCCGGACGGGTCGTCGTCGCCCGTCGCTTCGCCGAACCCGCCGCGTGGGCCTTCACCCACCCCGCGGCATGCGTCATGTCCGCCGGAATGATCGTCGAGTCCAAGCGCCGCAAGACCCGCAAACTCGCGTCGTGGAAGGGCCGCACGCTCTAGGTCAGAGGGCGCGACGGATGGCGTCGGCGGACAGCGCCGACTCGCGGGGCCGGAACACCATGAGGTAGTGGTTGGTGTCCGGGACCTCGACGGCCTCCAGGCTCGGGGCCAGCTGCAAGGCGTCCTCGATCGCCGCGGCGGGAAGCATCGGCTTCGGTTCGTCGATCAGGTTGCGTGGCGCCCACAGCAGGGTGGCTGGGCATTTCAGGGCCGCCAGTGCCGCGCGGCTCGCCTCGGCATCCAGCAGGTCCCGGCCGTCTGCGCGCACTGCGGCTTCCTTGACCCGGGACCGTCGTGCGCCGTCGGCAGCCGCCGGGCCCAGGTCGTAGTCGAAGTACGCGACGGTGTCTTCGGTCCAGGAGCCGTCGGGTCCGAAGGCCGGGTGCGAGCGCCAGAACTCGTGGTACGCCTCGAGGGACTCGAAGGTCATCGACAACCTGGCAAGAGCCGGGCCGAGGACTGCTTCCAGGACGGCGTCCGGGTCCATACCGGGCGGCAGCGGCAGGGCCGGCGCACCGTCGATCAGGACGAGGGACTTCACCCGGTCCGGGGTATGCGCGGCGAGCCGGGCGGCGATGTAGGCGCCCATGGAGTGGCCGGTGACGACGATCGGCTCGGTGCCGACATGGTCGAGCACAGCCACCAGGTCCGCGATGTGAGTGTCGATGCCGTAGGGCTCCGGCAGCGCATTGCTGCCGCCGCGGCCGCGGAGGTCGGGTGCAAGGACGGTGACGTCGTCGCCGAGGGCCCGGACAATCGGGGCCCAGCCTCGGTGGGAGCCGGTGATGCCGTGGATCGCCAGCACCACCGGAGCGCCGGAGCCCAACGAGGGCCCGGCGCCGGCGACGGTCAGTGCGCCGCCGCGCACGGGGATGTCGGTGAAGGTACGAAAGGGCTCAGCCATACCTCAGCCTCGCACGTGCGCCGGTTACTCCCGATAGCGCACTTGAACACGCTTCCGAAGATCATCTTTGGTGCTCAACTGCGCTATCGGGATTGATTTCGACACGGGCTGACGTCCGCCGGCTCAGGGTTTTCCACAGCGGGGGAGACCCCCGGTTATCCACAGATTCGCGATTGGCCCTGGCGACGTGTTGCCTTGTCGACGAATCTCCCGCTCATGTCTGATCACAAGCCATTCGAACCCGATGGGCCATTCCTTCGGACCGACGCACTGAAGTCGGGACTGAGCCGCCGTCAGTTGCAGAGCAGCGCATACATGTCGTTGTCGCGCGGAGTGCTGGTGCCGAGCGGCCAACCGATGGACTTGACGACCCGTTGCCGCGCGGCGCGTCTGCAGGTCCCTGCAAGCAGTGTCTTCAGCCACCACACCGCAGCCGAGCTCTACTGCGTGCCGGCGCCGCGGGACTCCCAGATTCACATCAGCCTGATCTCGGACGTCGAGCCTCGGATCAGGGGCGTTTCCGCGCATCGCCCGAAGGAACTGCCGGAGCCCAGGTGGATCAAGGGTTTCCCCGTGACCCCGCCCGGCCGCACCTTCGTGGACCTGGCGAGCAAGCTGGCTCTGCCCGATCTGGTAGCCGTCGGTGACGCACTCTCTCGCCGGGACGGGTCGACCGATGACCTCAAGGCGGCGGTCGACGCGGGCGGGAAACGTCGCGGGATCGTGTTGGCCAGGACCGCGCTCCAGCTGGTCGACCCGCGAGCCAGATCGGCGCCCGAGAGTCATCTGCGAGTACTGCTGACGCTGGCCGGAATGGCCCCCGATTTCGTCAACGAGGAGGTCGTCGATGAGTTCGGTCGCTATCTCTTCCAGCCGGACCTCGGGTACTGGGTACGCCTGTCGTTGGAGTACGAAGGTCGTCACCACCAGTCCGACCCTCGGCAGTACGAATCGGACATCCATCGGGACGGGGGCTATCGAGACCACCAATGGCATCTGATCAAGGTGACCAGCGAGATGCTCTACCAACGGCCGCATGAGCTGGTGTCACAGGTCGCCAAGGCCTTGCACCAGCTCGGCTGGCGTCCCGGCGGCTCCACTCCCACTCCCCGTTGGGCCGTTCCCGAGTAATCCCGATAGCGCAGTTCAACACGCCAACGGAGATCAACATCGGTGTTCAACTGCGCTATCGGGAGTGATTGAGAACGGGTTAGTCCTTGCGGGCGACCACGCGGTAGAGATTTGCGTCGCCTGTGCGCTTCACTACGGGTGCCAGCGCTGCGTCAGCTTTGATGGCCAGCGGCAACAGCTTCGGGCACAGCTTCTCCCAGACCAGGGAGTGTCTTGCCTTGCGCAGCTTGGTGTTGCGGACGTTCAGCCAGGGGAGGCGTGCGTCCGGGGCGGCTGTGACCATCGCCGAGGCGACGGCGCAGGTGAGGTCCACCGGGATGTGGGCCTCACCGAACTCGACCGAGACCGGGCGCAGGCCACGTTCGTTCAGGGCGGCCAGCAGATTGGGC
This sequence comes from uncultured Actinomycetota bacterium, assembly GCA_963703165.1. GTDB lineage: Bacteria > Actinomycetota > Actinomycetes > Sporichthyales > Sporichthyaceae > JBQTKD01. The sequence continues at coordinate 1,771,570 of OY969798.1, read as the reverse complement.
AGCGGGGCGAAGTGCAGGTGCTGTGGTTGGAACCACTGCACCCACCACCCCTTCAGCACGCGCAGCCGCGACTCGGGGTTGGGGACCTCGATCTGCAGCAGCCCGCCGGACGGCAGCACCGTGGCGGCGAGGTCGAGTTCGGCACGGATGTCGAGGACGTGCTCGAGGTAGTGGAACATGCTGATGACGTCGTAACGACCCGTCAGTTGCTCGGCCACATCGGGGAACCAGCCCTGGTGAGCGGTATCCACCCAGCCCTTGGCTGCTGCGTCGACGACACCCTGGCCCATGTCGAGGCCGTCGAAAGTCGTGTCCGGGAACTCCAGGCGGGCGTCTCGGCAGAAGTGGCCGTACCCGGCGCCGATGTCCAACCAGCGCTTCGGGGCGGTGCCGCCGGGGAAGAACGGGGCGAGCTGACGGGCCCGGGAGCGGTAGATCTCGGTGCGGGTGTCGAAGATGGCTTCCATCATCGCCCGGCCCAGACCGTCGTAGAAGTCGCGGTAGTAGAAGTCCAGCCCCTCGACCGTGAGCATGGGGTTCTGGAAGACGTGGCGGCAGACCTTGCAGCGGTCGAGCACGAAGCGACCGGGCTTGCGTTGGTTACGGTCACCGGTGCGCAGGATCGTGCGCAGCTCAGGCGACGAGCACCACGGGCAGGTCTCCCGCCGCGGACCGAAGAAGCGATCGACCCCGCCGGCGAGCTCTGCCTGATAGGCGGGCCGGCGGGCCGCGAACGCCTCATCGAGGTTCGCGGGATCGACCAGCATCGGTTGTTCTGTCACGGGATCTCCTTCGTCGGCCCCGTGACAGGGAGTGCTCTACACATGGTTCGCTCCGCTCACGTGGCGCCGTCTCGACGGGCCAGCACCCGGTAGGCGTTGCCGCCGTCGGTGGCCTTGATGATCGGCGCCATCCACTGGTCGGCGTACCAGGCCCACTTCAGCAGCTTCGGGGCGTACTTCCACACCTGGGCCTGACGCTTGTAGTCACTCGGCTTCGCCTCCGGCAACCACGGGAAGCGCGGGTCGGGGGACAGCATCGTCGTGATCGTCAGGACCGCGCAGGTGAGGTCGACCGGGATGTGCGCTTCCTTGCGCTGCACGCAAACGGGCGTCAGCCCGCGTTCGACCAGGGCCTGCAGCAGGTTGCGGGACGGGATGAGGTTCAGGTGCTGCGGCTGGAAGTACGGGGTCCACAACCTGCCGTAGATCTTGGCCGTGAACGAGCTGGGGTCGGGAACCTCGATCAGCAGGTGCGAGCCGGGCTTCATGATCTTCGCGACGACGTCCAGCTCGGCGCGCGGATCGACGACGTGCTCGAGATAGTGATGCATGCTCAGCACGTCGTACTTGCCGGCGACCTCGTCGGCGAGCGCGGGCAGTTCGCCGCGGTAGACGTTGGTGAGCCAGCCGCGTCGCTGTCCCTCCTCGACGCCGGCGCCCATGTCGAGGCCGTCGAAGACGGTGTCCGGCCACACCTCGGCGGCGTCCTTGCAGAAGTGGCCGTACCCGGTGCCGATGTCCAGCCACGTCTTGGGCTTGACGAAGGGCGCGACCATCTTGGCGCGGCTTAGGTACAGATCGCGGTGCGAGGCGAAGATCTGCTCCGTGCGGGAAGCGCCGAGGCCGTCGTAGAAGTCCCGGTAATAGAACCCGAGGCCCTCACCGTTCAGGCGGGGGTTCTGGAACACGTGGGCGCAGGTGCGGCACTCGTCCATCGTGAACACACCCGGCTTGCGCTGCAGCACATCGGTGGTGCGCACGCGATTCTTCAACCGGTCGGAACCGCACCAGGGGCACGTGGTCCGGCGCGGTTCGAGGAAGCGCTCGATGCCGTCGGCCAGTTTCTCGGAGTACCACTCGCGCTCCGCGGCGAACTCCTCGTCCGACGGCGGCGGGGTGGCCAGGATCGGTTCGATCACACTCATCGCAGAGGTCTCCTTGTGCGCTCGCCGCGTCGTGCCAGCACTCGATACACATTGCCGGTCTCGGTCCTGCGCAGCAACGGTGCGATGCGCTGGTCCACGGCATACGCCGCCTTGATCGCAGGTGTCAGAGCGCGCCACACCTGTTGGAACATGCGTTGCGAACGCTGGGCCGACCTCGGCCGCCATGGCAGGCGAGGGTCGGGGGCGACCCACTGACCCAGTGCGACCACCGCGGCCGTCAGGTCGATGGGCATGTGCGCCTCACTCCGGTCCACCGCGACGGGAGTCAGGTCCCGCTCGGTCAACGCGGCCAGCAGATTGCGCAACGGGTACAGATGCAGATGTTGCACCTGGAAGGCGGGCGTCCAGAGCGGTCCCAACGCCCGGCCGAGCAGGCACTCGGGGTCGGGGACCTCGATCAGCAGGTGACCACCTGGCGCGAGCATCCCGGCGACCACGTCGAGCTCGACCTGCGGGTCCGGGATGTGCTCGAGGTAGTGGATCATGCTGATGACATCATGACTGCCCGTCAGATCACCGGCCAGCTCACGAATATTCCCGCGGTAGGCGGTGTCGAGCCAGCCCCGCTCAGCGCCCTCGGTGACCGCGGATCCGAAGTCCAGGCCGGCGAACAGGGTGTCCGGGAGAATCGCGCGGGCATCCCGCGCGAAGTGTCCGTACCCGCATCCGACGTCCAGCCAGTGACGAGGTGTCACGTGCTCGGCAACCAGGCGTGCCCGGCTGAGGTACATCTCCTTCTGCGCCTCGAACATCGTCTCGACGGTCGGTCCGCCGAGTCCGTCGTAGAAGTCCCGGTAGAAGAAGTCCAGGCCCTCGGGCGTGATCGTCGGATTCTGGAACACGTGCCCGCAGGTACGGCAGCGGTCCCAGTTGAAGCGCCCGGGCTTGCGCTGCACCAGGTCGGGCCCGTGGTTGCAACGGGTCAACGTGGCGGACCGACACCACGGGCAGGTGCTCCGGCGCGGGGCGAAGAAGCTGTCGACCCCCTTGGCCAGCGCGTCCTCATACACGGGCCGTCGGGACTCGAAGTCCGCGTCGTTCAACGGGGCGCTCATGATCCGTCCTTGCGCGCGACGATGCGGTAGGTGTTCGTCTGGTCCAGGCGCCGGAGAACCTTGCCGAGCAGAACGTCGCCCTTGCTGACCACCTTGGCGGCCGGCGGGAACAACGTGTGCCACGCGAGCTCATGGCGGCGATTCCGCCAGCCCTCGACATTGCGCACCGGAGCCCATGGCAGGCGCGGGTCCGGGGCGAGCCGAGTGGTCAGGAAGATCAGCGCGAAGGTGAGGTCCACCGGCGCGTGCGAAGCACCTCGGTCGACGCTGACCGTGCGGAAACCCCGTTCGGCCAACGCATTCAGCAGATTCCCCGCCGGCAGGAAGTGTTGGTGCTGCGGTGGGAACCACGGCACCCACCAACTGCGGAACAGCCGGCCGTAGGCGGAGAACACGTCCGGCATCTCGATCTCGGCGTACCCACCCGGCTTCACGACGGCGGCGAGGGCGTCGAGCTCGACGCGCGGGTCGCGGGTGTGCTCGAGATAGTGATGCATGCTCACCACGTCATAGGTGCCCAGCGTCGGTGCGAGCTCCGGGAACATGCCCGCGGTGGCCCGGTGCGGACCCGTCCGGCCGCCTCGGCAGCGACGATTCCGTCGCCCATGTCCAGGCCGTCGAACACGGTGTCGGGCAGAACTTCTTTGGCATGCAGGCAGAAATGCCCGTGCCCGGTGCCGACGTCCAGCCAGGTGCCGGGGGTGGCGTGCTTCGCCACCGCGTCGGCCCGGATCCGGTTCGCCTCCCCGCCCAACGCGAACATGGTCTCGGCGATCTCGGCGCCGAGACCGTCGTAGAAGTCGCGGTAGTAGTAGTCCAGCCCGGCCGGGTTCAACCGCGGGTTCTGGAACACATGCCCGCAGGCGAGGCACTCGTCGAGGGTGAACGTGCCCGGCTTGAGTTGAATCAGTTCTTTGCTGCGCAGCCGACGGCGCAGGTTGGACGACCGGCACCAGGGGCATCGATCGAGCTTCGGCTCGAAGAACGCGTCGAGACCGTCGGCCGTCGCCTTGGCATACCAGTCGCGTGCCTCGACCAGCATCTGTTCGCGGTCGGCGGCGGTCATAGGAGCTTCTCCAGTCGGGTGGCGGCTGCGGTGGCGCCGCCGGCGGTCTCGAACGAGTCGCGGATCCGGGCGGCGCCCGCTGCGTAGCTCGGGTCGTCCAGCACGGCGGTGACGGCCTCGCGGAGCTCGTCCACGGTGACCCGGCCGAACTTCACCCGCACCCCGGCGTGCGCATCGGTGATCTGCGAGGCGTTGGCAGGTTGGTCGTCGCGGATGGGGGCGACCACCAGCGGTAGACCGTGCGCGAGGGCCTCACACATCGTGTTGTGCCCGCCGTGGAAGACGACGGCGTGCAGGTGCGGGAGCAGCTCGAGTTGCGGCACCCGGGCGGCGGCCAACACGTTCGACGGCAAGGCGGGCGCAGCGTCGGGCGGCAGCACGAAGACGGCCTGGACCGAGTCGGCCAGCGCCGCGAAGGCCTCGGCCGCGACTGCGAAGAAGCGCTCGCCGGAGTCCTGGTTGACGGTGCCCAACGAGACGAGCACGTGGCGTCGATCCGGGTCGAGCCAGTCCCAGGCGAAGGGGACGGGGGCTCCACGACCACCGATTGCCGGACCGACGAACGCAATGTGCTCGCCGGGCGGCTCGGGCGGCGCGAGCAGCTCGAGGCTGGAGAAGGCGAGCAGCAGTTGGTCGGAGAAGCGCAGGTCGACCGGCGCAACCACGCCGTGGTCGGTTTGGAACCGCGCCATCTGTTCCTGCGCCCACTCGCCGAGCTTTGGCATGGTCTCGTACTGACCGGTGAGCTCCGCGGTCGTCGTGGCCGACGTCGCCCAGGGCAGTCCGCGTTCCCTGGCCACGAGGGCGCCCGCCAGTGCCTGCTGGTCGGTCAGCAGGACATCCGGCGCGAACGCGTCAACGGCAGCGCGGACCCCGGGGACCATCGAGTGCGCCAGCGGGATCAGGAAGTCCTCCCAGAAGAACCGGAAAGCCGTCGCGGCCCGCAGCCCCCGCCACCGGACCAGACGGTCCGCGAGAGGTTCGCCGGGGAACTCGTCATCGACGGCGAACACGGTGCGCCCCGGCGGGAGGACCCCGGCGAGGTAGGCGGAGTTGCCCGCCCAGGCGACCTCGTGCCCGCGCGCGGCCAACGCCTCGGCCACCGCGACCGTCGGCAGGATGTGGCCGGTCAGCGGCGGGACGACGATCAGGAAGCGAGCCACCTAGCCGGCCACGGTGGGCTGCGCCGCGAGCCACTCGACGACGATCTGCCGGACGGCAGGAGTGGCGTCCATCAGCACCGAGTGGCCGACATCAGGGACGACGGTCACCGAGGCGTGCGGCAGCAGGTCGTGCAGCTGTCGCTCGTAGTCCGGGACGTCGGACTGCTCCCCGTACACGGCTCGGATCGGACAGGTCAGCGCCCGCAGCCGATCGGCGGGAATCGGACGGGCCTTGGTGAGGTCCGGATAGAAGCTGGTGTGGTTGGCCAGGTCGGTCAACGCATCCATCATGCGGACCACCTTGCGACCGAACCGACGGATCCAGGCCTGCAGGTTCTCCTCGCCCATCTCGGCCACGACGTCGGCGACCCGGGCGCGTTCCGTGGCGATCTGTTCGGCCCACCCGTCGACGTTGAAGTGCGCCTCGATCAGCACGATGCTCGCGACCCGGTCGGGGAACTCGACCGCGAAGTCCAGCGCGATGGTGCCGCCGTAGCTGTTGCCGACGAGGTGCACGGGGCCGGTGATCTTCAACCCGTCGAGCAGGCCGGCCAGGTCGGCGACGGAGTCCTCCATCGTGTAGCCGGTGCGGGGGCGTTCGGAATCACCGTGGCCGCGCAGGTCGTAGAGCACTGCCTCGGCGCCGGTCTTCGCGACGGCCCCGGCGACGGTGTAGTAGAAACTCGCCATGTTGTCCATGCCCAGGCCGTGCAGGAACACGACCGGGGGCGCGACGCGGTCGGCGGCCGAGACCGGGTTCAGATGTTGGACGTGCAGACGCACGCCGTTCGCGACGATCTCCGACATTCGCGTTCCGAGAACCTCTCGTGACGGACTGTCAGGCGGTGGTGGCGCTGACGACGTAGTCGACAACCGTGCCGACACGCATCTCGATGATCTCGTCGAGATCCAGGTCGGCCAGGAAGGCGGCGAAGTCGATCTTCCCGCCGTAGTGCTCGGTGAGCTTCGAGCCCATCTTCACGAATTCGATGCTTTCCATCTCCAGGTCGTCCTCGAAGGAGGTGTCCCGGTCGATCTCCAGGCCCAGCAGGTAGTCCTCGCCGATGACCTGGGCGATGAGCGCGCGCACGACATCCAGGACCTCAGCCTCAACCTCGCTACGGGCCTGCGTGTTCACAGCGTGCTCCTCACATCCGGTGTCGTACTCAGTCAAGCATCTCGCACTAGGTGGTCCAGCCGACTGCAAAAGGCACTGGATCATTGCCGGTTCGAGTCATGACCTGGTAGCTGACCCCGTCCACGAGGACTGACAATTCCTCACCTTCCACCGAAGTCACCACGAATCGGGCGGGTCGCCCGCCCAGTCCGGTGCCCTGTGCCTTGGCCACCGCCTCCTTCGCGGTCCAGAACCGGGTCACCCACGCAGCGCGCTGATCGCCGGGGCGCAGCCGGTCGAGCAGCTCACGTTCGGCCGGGGTGAGCAGGGCCGACTCCGCGGGTGCGTCGTCGACCAGTTCGACGTCGATCCCGACAGCCGAGCCGGCCGGCCCGACCAGCGCCACCGCGTAAGGCCCGGAATGAGCCAACGAGACGCTCAGGTCCTCCGCGCCGGCACCGGCCGCGAACGGCCGACCGGACGGGTCGTTGCCGATGGTGACCTCAGCCGGAAACACCGGCCCGGCGCCACGGCGCCACAGCTCGCTGCGCACGGCGTCCTTCGCCGCGATGCGACCCAGCAACCAACGATTGGCCGCGCGCGGGTTACGGGAGACATGGACCGCCCGCTCGGCGGCGGCGAGGTATTGACGGGCGGCCAGCTCCCGCGCGGCAGGGTCCGTCCAGGGCTCGGCGAGCAGCCACCAGCCGCCGTCCTGCTCGGCGGCGAGGACGGCACCGGCGGGGCGACGGAACGCCTCGATGGTGCGCGCGCTGCCCTCCAACCGGCGGTCGGTCCACCCGGTGATGTGGCACCACAGGGCGCCGGTGGAGTCACGCAGATCGAGGTCGGCGACGGCCTCGTCCGGGGTGGCCGAACGGACCCGCACCACGGTGCTGAACCGCGCGCCGGGCTGCGGCGGCGGCCCGTAGAAGGAGACCGACCCGATGGTTGCCGGGAGCACGAGGCCGTTGTCCGGCTGGGTGGCCACCCAAAAGCCCAGTAGTTGGCCGGCGGCGTCGAGCAGGGCACCCGGCGCGGGCAGTGCGGCCACCTCGCCGCGCACGCCGTCCTCGGCGAGCACTGTGACGTCGGTGACTGCCTGGTAGGCCGGGCCGTGGAACATCCAGCGTTCGGAGTAGAGGGTCTGTGCGTCGACGCCGGGGTCGCGCTCGCCCGACAGCGGGGGCTCACGGAGGGCGGGCGCCGCCGGGTACCGGTCGGCCAGGAGCACAGTGCCGCGCGCGTAGGTCTCCCGGGGGCCGTCGCCGACGATGCCGTCGATCATGACCGTGACGACAGTCAGGTCGCCATCGGTGGGCTTGGCGGTGGCTTCGATCTGCAGCGTGATCTCGGGATCGACGGCGAGTGGCCGCAAGGCGCGCACACCGCGGACGCCGATGACGACGCGTTCCGGCACCAGCGCGGCGGCCGCGTCGGTGATGAGCTCGATGGTCGCGGTCATCGGCACGATCGGGAATCGCTCGCCGACGGGGGCGTCCTCGGGGGCCTGCAGCAGGCAGTGGTCGACCAGGTACGGGTCGTTCGCGACGGACAGGGTCCGGGTGAAGGTCTGGTTGCGCGAACCCGGGAGTGGCGCAGCGGGCGCGGGCGTCGGGGCGGGTGCCTCCTCCGCAACTACGGGCTCGAGTGCTTCCGCCTCCTCGCCACGCCAGGCAGACAGCACGGCGCCGACGGTCTGTTCGGTCTCGGCGAGGAAGGCCCGGAACTCGTTCAGCACCGGGTCGTCGGTCTCCGGGATCGCGGGCCGGCCGGTACCGGCGCGCGCGGCCGGCGCGAAGGGGGCGGCGGCAGGGCGGGGCAGCGGGTCGGCCAGGTCGTGCAGCAACGGCGCCCCGAGGCGCAGCGCGATGCCGGGACGGTCCTCGGTCGGGCGTCGCCGCGGGGGTTCGGCCGGAGTCGCGGTCTCGGACTGGGGTTCCGGCTCGTCGACCCCGACGGAGAGTCGGTCGAAACGGGGGGCGGCGCCGACGGTCCACAGTGCGGCAGCCACCCGGAGGAGTTGTTCCATCCCGGTGCGACGCGAGACGTTGGCGCTGATCACCAGGCTCTGGTCCGCGGTGGATTCGAGCGTGTCCTCCACGAAGCCGGGCAGGCTTCCGGTGCCGACCTGCACGAAGACCCGGACGCCGACCTCGTGCAGCCGGGCGATGAGCGGACCGAAGCGGACCGGCTCGACAAGATTGCGCACCAGCAGGTCGCGCACCCCGTCAGGGTCGTCGGGGTAGGGCGCGGCGGTGGTGGCCGACCACAACGGCACGGTCGCGGCGCGCAGCGTCAGGGTGCGGACGAAATCCCGGGTGGGCCCGAGGAAAGGCTCGAGATAGGCGGTGTGGAAGCCCGAACGGAACGGCAGCACCGCACCGGTGACACCTTGTTCGCGCAGCCGTCCCAGGACGATGCCGACCCGGTCCTCCTCGCCGCACACGATGGACTGGTGGGGGCAGTTTTCGTGCGACAGCACCACGTCCGGAAGGCCGTCCAACGCCGCGGTCGCGGTGTCCGCGCCGCACCCGAGGACGGCGTAGACCAGGTCGGGCACGCCCGGTCCGGCGTCGAAGGACCGTGTGGAATCGGCGAACTCCTCGAACGGGGCCGCGCCCGCGGCGATCAGCGCGCTCCATTCACCGATGCTGTGGCCGGCGACGACGTCGGGGGTGATGGCCAGCGACCGCAACGCGGAATCGAGCAGGCGACCGACGGAGGCCAACTCCAGCCCGCGTCGCCCCAGACCGGCCCCGACGGTGCTGCGAACGGGGGGCAGTCCGAAGTGCGCGGCGACGTCGTCCACGCGCGGTTCGAAGACCTCCTCCAGGCCGGGGAAGAGGAACGCGACCCGCGGGGGTGACGATGCGTCAGGTGTGGCGTCGAGGAGGGGCTGCATGCTCAGCCACAGGTCGTTACGCCCGACCCAGGGCTTGCCCTGCTCGACGACCTTGCGCGCCAGGGCCAGCCGCTTGGCGTCCGGTGCCACCAAGGCCAGGCGCACGGGGCCGTCGTTCGGCGGGGCGCCGGCATCGTCGCGGGCGAGCAGGACATCGTCTGGTGCCGCGAGTTGCTCGGCCACCGAGGTCAGGTCGGGGCCGGACAGCAGCAGCAACGGCTCGCGGGTCGCAGCGCTGTCGGGGGCGCTGCGGCGGGAACTGCGTCCGGTCCGGCGGGTCGGGCGTTCGGACAGCACGACGTGCGCGTTGATGCCGCCGAACCCGAAGGCGTTCACCGCGGCCACGCGCAGGCCGCTGCCCTTCCAGGGCGCGGCCGCGGTCACGGGCGTGAACCGGGTGCCGACCAGGGCGGGGTGCGGGTCGTCGCAGTGCAGGGTGGGCGGGAGTTCGCCGCGGTGCACGGCCAGCGCGGCCTTGATCAGACCGGCCGCCCCGGCGGCCGGCATGGCGTGCCCGATCATCGACTTCACCGAACCCAGGCCGATGTCGGGCCCGCCGTCGCCGCGCGGTCCGAAGACCTCGGTGAGTGAGGCCACCTCGGTGGCGTCCCCGGCGACCGTCGCCGTGCCGTGCGCCTCGACCAGGCCGACAGCCCCGGGAGCGGTCGGGTCCAGGCCCGCGGCGGCCCAGGCCTGCCGCATGGCCGCGACCTGGCCCTCCGAACGTGGGGCCATGAGGCTCGCGGAGCGGCCGTCCCCGGCGACGCCGACGCCGCGGATCACCGCGTACACCCGGTCGTCGGCGGCGTCCTCGAGGCGCTTGAGCACCAGGATGCCGGTGCCCTCGCCGATCAGGATGCCGTCGGCGCCGCGGTGAAACGGGCGGATGCGGTCACTCGGGGAGAGCGCGCCCAGGAGGTTGAAGCCGCTCCAGAACGTCAGGTCGTGGCAGTGGTGCACCCCGCCGGCCAGGACGGCGTCGCATCGTCCCGTGCTCAGTTCACGCACCGCGTGGTCGACCGCGATCAGCGAGGACGCGCACGCGGCGTCGACGGTGTAGGCGGGGCCGGCCAGGTCAAGTCGGTTCGCGGTCCGCGACGCGACCAGGTTCGGCACCATCAGATCGATGCCGGATTCCTCGCGCAGCGGGCCAAGGCGTTCGGTGAACCCGGCCCGGACGGCTTCGAGCTGATCATCCGTCAGATCCGGCAGGAGCTCCCGCAAGGTGGTGGTGATCTGATTCGTGGTCCGCACCCGGTCGACGAAGGAGGCCATGCCGGCGTTGAAGTAGCCGCCGCGGCCGAGCACGATGCCGACCTTGCCGCGGTCACCGAGGCGATCCTCGCCGCCGGCGTCCTCGATGGCCGCGGCCGCCGTGGCCAACGCGATCAGCTGATCGGCCTCGATGTCCCCGACGGCGTTCGGCATGATGCCGAAGCGCATGGGGTCGAACATCGGCGCGGTGACGAAGCCACCTCGGCGGGCGTACATGCGGTCCCCGGGGCGGGTCTTGGCCTCGGCGGGGTCGTAGTTCGACAGGTCCCAGCGGTCGGGCGGGACCTCACTGATCGCGTCGAAGCCGGCGAAGATGTTCGCCGCGTAGCGCTCGAGGTCGGGCGCTCCCGGGAACACCGCCGCCATACCGACGATCGCAACATCCACGGCTCCACTGTGCATGGACACCGGCGTCGGTGTCAGGCCAGGTCGGGTGCCGTCGGTGCGGAGAACGCGGCGGCGAAGGCCTCCGGCTCCGCACAGACATGCACGACCTGCGGTTCGTCGCCGTAGGCGAGTTCGGCGAGCAGTGCCGCGACGCCGTCCTCGTGGCGCAGCGCGCTCACCCCGGACTCGGCGTACTTGCGCAGCAGTTCCGGGCTCACCATGCCGTCGCCGTGGCCGGCCAGCGGCATCCACGGGCCCCAGTCGATGCTCAGCACGCGGCCGTTGAACCGGTCCTGCCAGGACCGGGCGAGGGTGTCCAAGGCGTCGTTGGCCGCGGAGTAGTCGCACTGTCCGCGGTTGCCGAAGACCCCGGAGACGCTGCCGAACAGCACCAGGAAGCGCAGATCCGGGTCCAACGCGGACGCCAGCGCGCGGGCACCGTCGACCTTGGTCTCCCACACGCGGGCGAACCCGTCGCCGGTCTTGTCCGCGATCAGTCGGTCGTCGAGCACTCCGGCGCCGTGCACCACACCGTCGATGCGGCCGTGCTCACCACGGATGGCGGCGACCGCGTCGGCAACCGCGACGGCGTCCCGGACGTCGACCTGGTGGTACTCCACCGAGGCCGCGACCGTACGCAGCGCGGCGAGCGACTCGCGGATCTCCCGCTCGGCGAGGATGCGCCGCACCCCGCGCTCGACCTCGGCGGGCACGGTCACGCCGCCCGCGATCAAGGCACCCCGCAACGCCGCGGAATCGGTGGCGCCCGCGGTGCTCGAGTCCTCGGTGTCGGCGGGCAGCGGGCTGCGGCCCCACAGCACGAGCTTGCAGCCGGTCGCGGCGGCCAGACCCTGGGCGACGGTGGCGGTGATGCCCCGCGCGCCGCCGGTGAGCAGCACCACCGAGCGCTCGGACAGACCGAGTTCCGCCGCGGTCGGCGTCGTCTTCGTAGGCAGATCGGCTCGCTTCAGCTGCAGGGTGACCCGGGTGCCGCCGCTGTACCCGATGAGTTCCGCCCCCTGCGGGTGGCGCAATTCCTCGATCAGCCGCACGCTCAGCGCCTCGGGTGAATCCTTCGGATCGACGTCCACGCACCGGCAGGAGATCTCCGGGTACTCGCGGGCGATCGTGCGGAGCAGCCCGGCGAGGCCGAGGCCGGCGGGGAGTTCATTGCGGGAGCTCTCGGTGGGGCCGTTGTGCGCGAAGCGGCCGCCGTGGCCGGTGGCGACCAGGAGCTGGCGTGCTCCGCCGAGCACCGCGCGGCGCAGCACCGCGAAGGCGTCGGGCAGCGACGGGGGCTCGCTGGGCCCTGCCGCGCCCAGGTGCACCACGATGTCGACGTCGCCGAGTTCCTCGTCCGGGTCGGTGGAGATCGTCCGGACCGTGGCACCGGCGGCGACCAACGCGTTGCCCAACTCCAGGGCGATCCCGGACGCGCCCGACACCAGGGTGACGTGACGGCCGGTCAGGTCGGAGCCGTCGGAGAGTGCGGGCGCCTCGACGACCTCGAGCAGGTAGCGCCGCAACGTCGCGGGCTCCAGGTCGGGCGTGATCGGAGCCGCGGATTCCTCAACCGGTGCCGGCGCAGCCACGACGGACAGCTCGGCGCCGCCGGGTCCGGCGATGGATTCGACGATCGCGGAGAGGGTGCGCAGTCGGCTCAGGTCGGCTTGCAGCGACTCGTCCAGGGTGCCGGCCGGGCCGAACGCGTCGACGAGTCGGTCGGCGAGCAGGCCGATGATCTCGGTGCGCTTGAGGGACCCGATCGACAAGTCGGCCTCGAGGTCGAGGTCCGGGTCGAGCATGGCCGCCGGGTACCCGGTGCGCTCACTGATCAGCTCGACCAGCACGGTCTGCACCGTGTCGGCGTCCAACCCGGCGCCGGGCGTCGAGGCAGGCGTGGAACGGGCGGGACCCGACTGCGCCGGGATCGCGCCGCTCGGGGCGCAAGCCATCGCCTCGACGATGCCGCGCAGGGTCCGGATCCGGGTCAGCTCTGCCTGATGAGCCTCGTCGGGGGCCGCGGCGAGGCCGGCGGCACGCATGCGGTCGGCGAGCAGGCCGATGATCTCGGTGCGCTTGAGGGACCCGATCGACAGGTCGGCCTCGAGGTCGAGGTCCGGGTCGAGCATGGCCGCCGGGTAGCCGGTGCGCTCACTGATCAGCTCGATGAGCAGGTCGTGGATCCGCTCACCCGGATCGCCGCCCGGGTCCTGCGGCGGAGTCGCCTCGGCCGGCGCGACTGCCGGGGTGCCCGAGGCTGCGGCGGGAGTCGTCTGCGCGGGCAGGTGCGCGGGCACTTGCGAGGGGGCGGCCTTGGGCTGCGCCGATTGCTGGAGAGCGGGGCTCGCGGCCGCGGCCGGCTGCGCGGCGGGAGCCGGAGCGGCGCCGAGGTATCCCAGCACGACATCGCGCTGTGCCGAGAGCAGATCCCGGCTGTTGCGCAGGAACTCCAGGACGACGGCGTCGCGGCCGTCGCTCTGCACCGGGGCGGTCTCGGGCGCGGCCGCGGGTGCGGCGGCGGCGGGGGTGACCCGGACGGCGGGCGTGAGGCCTCCGGCCACCGGTACCCCTTCCGCGGTGCTCACGAGATGGCCGTTGACCGTCCAACCGGGCCGCTTCGGCACGTCATTGGTGTTCACCAGGTGCGCGTCGCGTCCGGCGTACAAGAAGGCGGTGTCGACTGCGACTCCGGTGACGGCGAGCCGGCCGAGTGCGAGCAGCAGGGCGTGCACGCCGTGCTTGCCGGGTCGGTCCGTGCAGATTGCGGTGTGCGGGCGGTCGCCGAGGATCGCGCCGATCAGGCCGGTCAGCACGTTGCCCGGGCCGCACTCGAGGAAAACCCGGGCGCCGGCGGAGTACATCGCCTCGATCTGCTCGGTGAAGCGCACAGGCATCGCAACCTGCTCGGCGAGGGTCTCGCGAACCCGACCCGAGCCGAGCGGGTACGGCGTCGCAGTGCTGTTCGACCACACCGGCAGATGCGGCGAGCCCACACGACGGCTGCTGAGTTCGGTCTCCAGGATCCGGGCAGCGTCGGCGACCAGGGGGGAGTGGAACGCGCACGCGACCGAAATCGCCTGGGCCCGCATGCCCGCGGCGGACAGCTTCTCGACGGCGGCATGCACTGCTGCCGTGGGACCGGAGATGACGGTCTGCGCCGGGCCGTTCTGGTTCGCGACGACCACGCCGCTGCCGTTGAGCGCGGCCTTGACCTCGGCAGCGCCGGCGGCGACCGCGGCCATCGTGCCGGGGTCGTCCCCGGCAGCGGCCAGGATCGCGCGGCCACGGGCCGCGGACAGCTCAGGCAACTCGTCGGGGTCCAGCGCGCCGGCGGCGGCGAGGGCCACCAGTTCGCCGTAGCTGTGTCCGGCCAGGTGCGCCGGTCGGATTCCGAGGTCGGTCAGCGTGCGGAACATGGCCATGCCGGCCAGGCCCAACGTCGGCTGCGCGACTCGGGTGTCGGTGATCGCCTTCGTCTGGGCCTTCTTGGCCTCGGGGCCGAATGCGGCGGGTGGGAACATGGTCGGCGCCCACTCCGCACCGATCGCGAGCAGTTCCTGCAGGCGGGGGAAGGCGACGAACAGGTCGGCGAGCATGCCGGTCCGCTGGCTGCCCTGGCCGGGGAAGAGGATGGCGAGCTCACCGGATGCGGCGTCAGTTGCCTTCTCCGCAAGGAAGATCCCGTCGGCGGGCTGCCCGGCGCGGGCGGTGGCGAGCTTGTCGGTGAGGTCGTCCAGGTCGGTGGCGACCACCGCGACGGCGACCGGACCAGCACCGCGTTCCGCGGTGGTGCGGGCGAGGTCGCGCAGCCGCCAGGGGCGACCGGCCTCGTCGTTGGCGGCACACAGGGCGGTGAGCTTGTCCAGGTCGCTCGTGTCCGAGAACAGGAACAACTCCGCCGGCCAGTGGTCCAACCCGTGACGGGGTGCGGGCGACCCGGACCAGTCCGAGATCACGGCGTGGAAGTTGGTACCGCCGAACCCGAAGGCGCTGACGCCGGCCGCGCGCGGACCGGCCGGCCACGGACGGGCCACGTCGCCGAAGACGAACGGGCTGGTCTCGGCGTCCCATGCCGGGTTGGGCTTGGTGATCTTCCCGGTGGGCGGCAGCACGCCGTTGTGGACGGCGAGCGCGGCCTTGATGAGGCCGGCCAGGCCGGCGGTGCACTTGGTGTGCCCGATCTGGCTCTTCACGGACCCGAGGGTGCAGGTGGCGGCCTTGGCGCCGGCGTGCGTGAACAGCTCGGTGAGCACGCCGAGTTCGGTGCGGTCGCCGACGACGGTGCCGGTGCCGTGGGCCTCGATCAGGCCGACGTCGGCGGGGCTGATCCCGGCCTGGGCGTAGGCGCGGTCCAGCGCGCGGCGCTGTCCCTCGGGGCGCGGGGCGGTCAGGCCCAACGATTTGCCGTCGCTGGCCGATCCGACGCCGCGGACCACGGCGTAGATGCGGTCACCGTCGCGTTCGGCGTCGGCGAGGCGCTTGAGCACCAGGCAGGCCACACCCTCGCCGAGCGCGATGCCGTCGGCTTCTGCGTCGAAGGGCTTGCAATGCCCGGACTTCGACAGCGCGCCGACCGAGGCGAAGAGCAGGTAGTCCTGAATGCCGTTGTGGATGTCCGCGCCACCTGTCAGCACCATGTCGGCCGCGCCGCTGCGCAGCTGCATGCAGGCGACCTCGAGGGCGGCCAGGGCCGAGGCGCACGCGGCGTCGACGGTGTAGTTGGCGCCGCCCAGGTCGAGGCGGTTCGCGATGCGCCCGGAGATGACGTTGGCAAGCACGCCAGGGAAGGAGTCCTCGGTGAGCTTGGGCAGTTGCGCGTCCAGCTCGGCCGGCAGCTCGCCGTGCAGCTGGGGATAGAGCGCGCGGAAGCCGTACGCGGCCGACAGGTCCGTTCCCGGCTCGGCGCCGAACACCACAGCGGTGCGTTCGCGGTCGAAGGAGCGACCCGAGTCCTGCACCCCCGCCAGGTACCCGGCGTCGTCCAAGGCGCGGGCGGCCACCTCGAGGGAGAGCAGCTGGACCGGCTCGATGCTGGCCAACGCCGCCGGCGGGATGCCGTAGCGCAGCGCGTCGAAGGGGATGTCCGGCAGGAAGCCGCCCCACTTGGAGGTCGACCCGCTGCGCCCGTTGAGATCGGCGCCGTCACCATCGAAGTAGGTGGCGGGATCCCAGCGGCCCGCGGGGACCTCGGTGATCGCGTCATGGTCGCGCAGGATGTTGGCCCAGAACTCGGCGAGGTCACCGGCGTCGGGGAAGACCCCGGCCATGCCGACGATTGCGACGTCCAGCGGCCCGCCCGCGTGGACGGGGGAGTCCTGCTCGCGGATGGCCGCAGCGCGCTCGGTGAGGAACGCGGCCGCACCCTCGACGACGTCGTGGTGCAGGTCGGCGATCGTGGTGACGGACGTACGCAGCCGCGCGACGTCGCCGATCATCACCATGCCGTCGCGCGCCTGGGTGCGCTCGTCGACAGGGATGAGCGACCCGCCCTCGCGGCGGATGCCCTTGCTGGCGATGCGCAGTCGGCCGATGTTGAGCTTCTCCAGCTCGGCCCAGACCTCGTCCAGCGGGACGCCCTCCGCGATCAACCGCTCGCGGGTGGCGTTGAAGGTCGCGACGAACTCGGTGTCCGCGCACCGGGTGGCGTGCCCGGGAGCGGTGATGAGCAGGACGGTCGACTCGCATGCCACCGCGGCGCGCTGGAAGGCCGGGCCGATGGCGCCGGCAGTGACTGCCTCGCGGGTGAACAGGTACGCGGTGCCCATCAGCACGCCGGCCTGGGCGCCGGCGGCGACCAGCGGGGCGGCGGCCGCGGCGACCATGGCCGAGGAACGGGCGTCGTGGATGCCGCCGGCGAAGAGGACGTCGAACTCCGCCGTGCAGCCCAAACGCCCGCCGACGTCCTGCAGGGTCTGGATCTGGCTCTCCCACAGCGGGAAGGAGGCACGTGGCCCGGTGTGGCCGCCGCACTCGGAGCCCTCGAACACGAAGCGGCGCGCGCCCTCGGCGACGAAGCGCTCCAGCAGGGTCGGCGAGGGCACGTGCAGGAAAGTCGTGATTCCCGCTGCCTCCAGCGGCTGCGCCTGGGCGGGACGACCGCCGGCAATCAGCGCGTAGGGCGGGTGGATCTCGTGCACCGCGGCGAGTTGCGCCTGGCGCAGGTCCTCCGGCACGAAGCCGAGGATCCCGACGCCCCAGGGAAGATCGCCGAGCAGTTCGGCGGTCTCGACCAGCAGTGCGCGGCTGTCGTCGCCGCCCATCAGGGCGAGAGCGATGAACGGGAGACCACCGGCGTCGGCGACGGACTTGGCGAACGCGGCCTGGTCGCTGACCCGGGTCATCGGGCCCTGCGCGATGCGCGGACGCCGTTCGCCGGCCTGCGCGGCGGCCGTGGTGATGCCGGTGCGGATCGCCTGCGTGACGGCGGCGACGACGCCCGCGGCGGTGTGATGCCGGTCGGCGAGCGCGGCTGCCAGTGCGCCGTCCGCACCCACGGGGAGTGCGGCGAGATCCGCGCCGACGCGGCTGCCGATGCCCTCGGCGTCGGGGCGGGTCAGGTCCGGACGGACGTAGACCCGGTATCCGCCGACGACCTCCGTCTCGGTGCCGTCCATACGTCGCACCGCGGTGGCCACCGGGGCGGGCAGGTCGACCTCGGTGGTCAGGCACAGCTGGGTGTCCAGCACAACGCCGTGGGCGCCGCCGGCGACGGCCGCGGCCGCGGTGTGCGGGCCGATCCCGCCGGCCGCCCAGACCGGCACCGCGGAGCGGTCGGTGTGCCGCAGGCCGGCCGCGAGGACCTCCTGCAGCAGCACGAAGGAATTGGCGGTGCCGACCCGCCCGCCGGACTCGGCGCCCCGCACCAGCAGGGCAGCGGCGCCGGCGGCGACGGCCGCGCGGGCCTCGGCCACCGAGACGACCTCGACGATCACCGTGCGGCCGTGCACCTCGTCGATCGTCCAGGAGGCGTCCCCGGCGAGCACGACGGTCCCGACCGAGGAGGGCAGGTCGGCAGGAGTCAGGGGGCAAGCCGGGCCGACGCGCACACCGAAGGACCCGGACCACCAGCCGGTCAGCTCCGTCAAGGCCCGCGTGGCGCGCTCGGCGTCACGTCCGAGATCGAGCACACTCAACGCACCGGCGCGCGCCAGAGCGGCGGCCAGGTGGGCGTAGGGCTCGGCGAACGGAGTGATCGCGAGAACCCGCTGGTGCTCGTGCGGCATGCCCATGGGCGGCGCTGTCCTCCGTACCGGTAGTCGGCGGGCGAATCGGCCCCGGTGGTCGACGGACCGGAGACCGTCGGCCGGGTGACACCCGGAAGGGATCTGCGTCCTGCGGCGGCGGGCCGGGGGCGCAGCTCCGAACGTCACATGTGGCGTATCGCTGGAGCGGTCTGGCGGGTGGCCGTCCTCCGCGGCGGTCGCTTCTCGGTGCGGTGGCGTTCTGCGTCGAACGCCTGCTTACCCATGAATCGTCCCGACGGGCACGAACGTTTCACTCGGGTCTCTGCCCGTTGTGTCGTGCGCTCGTGCGCGCAGCGCAGGGATTTGCCCTGTTCTCAGGTTATCTTAAGGTTCTTGGACGGGTCCGTCCGAGGAATGGGCCGGACATGAGGCCTTCGTGAATGAAACATCACCACTCCGGGTGAGGTTCACATGGCCGTCCGCGAGACCTGCCGAAACCGCGTGCAGGACCACCCCCGCAGCCGTGTAACCTTGCCTCCGCCCCGCCCCTTTAGCTCAGTCGGCAGAGCGTCTCCATGGTAAGGAGAAGGTCTACGGTTCGATTCCGTAAAGGGGCTCTCAGCCGGTGGTCGTTACCCTTCGCCGGGCCCGATCGCCGGCGGCGGCGGTGTAGCTCAGTTGGTAGAGCAAGCGGCTCATAATCGCTGTGTCACCGGTTCAAGTCCGGTCACCGCTACCCTCCGGCCTGACCCTGCTCGCCGCGCTTCGCGCGGTTCGCAGGGTCGGTTCGCTTTTACTGCG
Source organism: uncultured Actinomycetota bacterium (assembly GCA_963703165.1). Classification (GTDB taxonomy): domain Bacteria; phylum Actinomycetota; class Actinomycetes; order Sporichthyales; family Sporichthyaceae; genus JBQTKD01. The sequence goes on along the minus strand of OY969798.1, from coordinate 1,752,666 downwards.
ACGCTGCGCGTCGCGGGCGGGGGCTTCGCCACCCGCACCCCCCTGGCTCCGCGGCTTGGGCTTCGGTGCGGCGTTCATCTGCCAGTTCGACCTTGGGGCTTTGGTTCGGGTAGTCTCGCCGGGCTCAGGGGGCGCCGTTGCGGCGCGCCTGGATGTAGTTGTCGGTTTCAGCGGAAGGCACTGCGGTGGCCAGCAAAGCTCAGGACGTCCGTCCGAAGATCACGATGGCCTGCACCGACTGCAAGGAGCGGAACTACATCACCAAGAAGAACCGGCGGAACGACCCCGACCGGCTCGAGCTGAAGAAGTACTGCCCGCGCGAGCGCAAGCACACGGTGCACCGCGAGACTCGCTAGTCCGCAGTAGGCGCTTGTGCCGATCGATGACTCCCTGGTCGGGCTGATCTACCCACCGAGCCGGGTATACGAGGTCAGCCGCGAGAAGATCCGCGAATTCGCCGACGCGATCGGCGACTCCTTGCCGCTGTACCGCGACCCCGAGGCAGCCAAGGCCCACGGCTACCCGGACGTGATCGCGCCGCCGACCTTCCCGATCGTCTTCAGCCTCGACGCGGCCCTGGCGGCCGCCGCCGACCCGAAGGTCGGCATCGACTACACCCGGGTCGTGCACGGCGAGCAGAAGTTCACCTACTCCCGCCCCCTGCGCGCGGGCGACCGCGTGATCACCACGGTCGAGGTCACCGCCGCCCGGCAGATGGCCGGCAGCGATCTGCTGACGCTGTCCTGCTCCTCGGAGACCGAAGAGGGCGAGCACGTGGTCACCGCGCTCTGCATGGTCGTCGGACGCGCCCCGGACGCCGCCTCATGACCCCGAGATACAACGAGATCGACAAGGGCCACGAGCTCCCTCCCCAGACCTTCACGTTCCACCGGGCGGACCTGGTCCGCTACGCCGGGGCGTCGGGCGACTTCAACGTCATCCACTGGAACGAACGAGTCGCCACCTCCGTCGGCCTGCCGAACGTGATCGCCCACGGCATGCTCACGATGGCGACCGCGGCGCGCGTCGTCACCGACTGGGTCGGCGACCCGGGCGCCGTCCTCGAGTACGGGGTGCGCTTCACCCGCCCGGTCCCCGTCCCCGACGACGACACGGGCTCCGACCTTGAAGTGAGCGCCAAGGTCACCGACCTCCTCGACGGCAACCGGGTGCGGATCACCGTCACCGCCACCTACGACGGCCAGACCGTCCTCGGCAAGGCCCTCGCCATCGTCCGCCTCCCGTGAACGGCAACAACCACTGCGCACAGGCGATTGAGGCGAGCGGAGAGAGAAGGCGAGGAACGAGCCTTCGCTCCCCGAGCCGAGTGCAACCTGTTGAGCGACGAAGTCGCGAGCACGACGTGCGCAATGGTTGTGGAACTGGGCGACTTGTCCCGTTTTGTGGAACCACTACGAATGACACGCACCGGCGAACAAGCCACCTCTGGCCGGCGCGACCGGCAGAATCCTCGACGTGGAGCCTGCAATGTCGACGAGGAATGAGCCGGTCGTTCGCACCGACGTCCCGTTGGCTCCCCTCACGACCTTCCGGGTCGGCGGTCCGGCCGCGCGTCTGATCGAGATCGATCGCGCCGCCGACGTCGGTCCGCTGGCCCGCGAGTGCGACCGGATGGGTGAACCCCTGCTGGTCCTCGCCGGCGGCTCCAACCTGCTCATCGCCGACGCCGGGTTCCAAGGGACCGTGATGCGCCTGGTCGGGCGCGGGCGCGAGGTCACCAAGGACGACGACGCTGTGCTGATCCAGGTCGCCGCGGGGGAGACCTGGGACGACCTGGTCGCCTGGAGCGTCAGCGAGGGCCTCGGCGGCATCGAGGCGCTGTCCGGGATCCCCGGGTCGGCAGGCGCCACCCCGATCCAGAACGTCGGCGCCTACGGCCAGGAGGTCGCCGACGTCGTCACCGCCGTGGACGTCTGGGACCGACTGCTCGGCTCCGACTACACCCTCACGCCGGAGCATTGCCAGTTCGGCTACCGCGACAGCCTCTTCAAGCGCAGCGGGCGCTTCGTCGTCACCGGCGTGCAGTTCCGACTCGCGCCCGGCGGAACGAGCGCCCCGGTCCGCTACGCCGAACTGGCCCGCACCCTCGGCGTGCAGGTCGGGGAGACCGCCCCCGTCGCGGCCGTCCGTGAGGCCGTCCTCGGCCTGCGACGCAGCAAGGGCATGGTGCTCGACGAGGCCGACCACGACACCTGGAGCGCCGGGTCGTTCTTCACCAACCCGATCCTCGACGTCGCCCAGGCCGACGCCCTGCCTGCCGACGCCCCCCGCTACCCGGCAGCCGACGGTCAGGTGAAGACCTCCGCGGCCTGGCTGATCGAACACGCCGGCTTCACCAAGGGCCACGGCTCCGGCGCTGCGACCTTGTCGACGAAGCACACCCTTGCCCTGACGAACCGCGGCCAGCGCGACCGCGGCCGACCTGGTCGCGCTCGCTCGCGAGGTCCGCGCCGGAGTCGTCGCCGCCTTTGGCATCGAACTGCACCACGAGCCGGTACTCGTCGGCATCGCGCTCTGATCCATCGGCGCTAAGGCAGCATCGCCTTCGTCGTCCGGTGGACCAGTTCGAGGAGTTCCTGAAACCGCGTCCACTCTGTCGGGTCGGGCGAGACCTGCACAATCTCGTCGAGCGCTCTGGTGTCGGCGAGGTCATCGGCCGCTCGGAGGTCGCCGAGGTCGTCCACGGCGTCGGTACTGCGAGCCAGATCTGACGCGACGTCAGCCGCGTCGGCGACCTCGTCCAGGGCATGGGCTGCGTGGGCGCCCGCCGGCGCCGGCGCCGGCGGTGGCGATGGTGAGCAGGAGTTCGGGAGCGAGGCGGCCCGCGGCTCGGGCGGGGTCCTCGGCCCAGGTGTCCCAGTCCAGGAGGACCTTGCCGGTCTGGACCGGGTGGGTGGCGAGGTAGGTCGCGCCGTCCAGGACACCATGGAGCGTCTTGAGGTACCCGACGGGGTCGGTCATGGCCGTCGACGGGTTCAGCTTGACGGCCAGCTTCCCGATCTCGACCACGCCGGTGACCATCCCGACGGTCCCTTCGCCGGCGCCCGAGGCGAACGAGGAGAGCGCGCGGCCCAACGAGGCCAAGAACCCCGGCTTGTCGGGGGCGACGTCGCCGGCCTCGTCGAGCACCTCGGCCAGGGCACGCCCGGCGGCCTCGACGTCCGCCCTGGCCAGGTTCAGCGTCGAGCTCGCCCGGGCGATGTCCGCGCGCGCCTGGTCGGCGCTGCCGCCGGCGCCGGCGGCCTCGGCCTCAGTGAGGCGCAGGCGGGCGTCGGTGAACAGGTCCAGGGCGACGCGGGCACGATCCTGGGCGTAGGCCAGCTCGATGGCGAAGCGGCGCAGAGCGTCCGCGGCCGCGCCGAAGCAGCGCGCGGCGTCGTCAAGTTGCTTGGGGACCTCGTCCACATGTGCGCTGAACATCGCCGCGGCTTGCCCCTGCCACGTGCCCGTCGACATCCGCCGCAGCGCCGAGCACGCGTCGTCTGCGGCCACGGCGAAGTTGCGCACCTCCGCCGCCGCCAGGGCGTCGACGTCGTCCGGCTCGCCGGGCACCAGCTGGCGGAAGTGCGTCGCGGTGGCCAGTGTCGGCTGCATGAAGCCGGGTGGGGGACCGAGCCCGGCCCAATTGGCCAGGTGGCGGCTCGGTGCGGTCGGCGGCGGCGCCACCGACGGGATCGGGCTCGAGGAGCTGTTCGCGACCGACACGAGCTGCGCCATGTCGCCGCCGACTGCACTGACGAGCCGGCTCTCCACCCCGTCGAAGGCATTCGCGGACGCCTCCAGATACCCGGCCAGCACTTCGGCCCGGGTGGCGAGGCCGCCCATGCCGTAGGTCCACTCGCCGAGGAACCCGCTCAAGGCCTCGGCGGCCCGGTGCCCCCGACGGGGCACGTAGACCGCCAGTCGCCCGCCCTTGTGAGCCGCCGCCGCAGCTGTCGGGGCCTCCGAGCGCAGATCCGCCGCCGCGAGCCGTTGGGCGCCGGTGTCGACCACCAGATCCGGCACGGCACCTCCCAGCGGCTCGGGAAGGCCGGCCCTACTGTCGCCGGCCGCCCGTGATCACGTCTCGTTCTCGAGCCATTGCACGATCCCGGACCGCAGCCGGGCCTTGGTGTCCTCGGGGGCCAGGGACGCCTCGACGGAGTCCCGCGCCAACGCGGCGAGATCGGTGTCGGAGAAATCGTGGACCTCGCGCGCCATCCGGTACTGGGGGACCAGCCGGGACCCGAACAGCAGAGGGTCGTCGGCCCCGAGAGCAACGGGGATCCCCGCCGCGCGCAGGGCCTTCAGCGGCACGTCGGACGGCTCGGCCGCGATACCGAGAGCCACGTTCGAGGTCGGGCAGACCTCCAGGGTCACCCGGGACACGGCCAGCTCCTCGAGCACCTTGGGGTCCTCGACGACCCGCACCCCGTGCCCGATCCGGTGTGCCCGGAGCTCGCGTAGGCAGTCGCGGACCTCCTGCGGCCCGCCCAGCTCCCCGCCGTGCGGGACCGCGGCCAGCCCGCCGCCGCGGGCGATCCGGAAGGCGTGCTCGAAGTCCCGGGCCTTGCCGCGGCGCTCGTCGGCGCACAACCCGAACCCGACCACCCCGGCCCCGGCGTAGCGGATCGCCAACCGGGCCAAGGTCCGCGCGTCCATCTCGTGCCGGGTCCGGTTGGCCGAGATCACCAGGCCCATCCCGATCCCGGTGGCGCGGGAGGCCTCGGCCGCCGCGTCGAGGATCAGCTCGACCGTCGGGGTGAGGCCGCCGAGGAACTTGGCGTAGCTGCTCGGATCGACCTGCAGCTCCAACCAGCCGGAACCCTCGGCGGCGTCGTCCTGCGCTGCTTCCAGCACGATCCGACGGATATCCGCCTCGGTCCGCACCACCGCCCGGGCGGCGTCGTAAAGCCGTTGGAAGCGGAACCAGCCGCGCTCGTCGGTGGCCTCGAGATCGTCCAGCGGCTCACTGCTGCGCAGGGCGTCGGGCAGGTGGATCTCGTTCGCCTGCGCCAGTTCGAGCAAGGTGGCGTGGCGCATCGACCCCGTGAAGTGCAGGTGGAGATGCGCCTTGGGCAGCGCGATCAGATCCCGCTGCTGTCCCGTCATGAGACCTACGGTGTTTATGTTCGCTTGCGCTTCTCGCTCGTTCCTCGCTCGTCGCAGTCGCTCACGGCGCCGCCTCCCCGAGCAACTTGGCGATCCGCGACACGCCCTCGACCAGGTCGTCGTCACCGAGCGCGTAGGACAGCCGCAGGTAGCCCGGCGTGCCGAACGCCTCGCCCGGCACTACGGCGACCTCGGCCTCGGCCGAGGATCAGCTCGGCGAGCGCCGCCGATGAAGCGGGACGCTGTCCCCGGATTTCCTTGCCGAGGACGCCGGCCACCGAGGGGTAGGCGTAGAACGCGCCGAAGGGCTCCGGGCACAGCACGCCGGGGATCTCCGAGAGCATCCGCACCATGGTCTGGCGGCGCCGATCGAACGCCGAGCGCATCATCGCCACCGCGGACAGGTCACCGGTGACAGCGGCCAACGCGGCCCGCTGCGACACGTTCGCGACGTTCGAGGTGGCGTGGGACTGCAGGTTGACCGCGCCCTTGACGACGTCCGGGGGGCCGATCAGCCAGCCGACACGCCACCCGGTCATCGCGTAGGTCTTCGCGACCCCGTTGAGCACCACACAGCGGTCGGCCAGTGAGGGGACCTGCACCGGGATGGAGGAGAAGGTCGCGTCGCCGTAGGTCAGGTGCTCGTAGATCTCGTCGGTGACGACCCACAGGCCGTGCTCGTCCGCCCACTGCCCGATCTCGCGGACCTGGTCCGGGCTGTAGACGGCGCCGGTCGGGTTGGAGGGGGAGCAGAACAGCAGCACCTTGGTGCGCGGGGTCCGCGCCGCCTCGAGCTGCGCCACCGTCACCAGGTAGTCCTGGGTCTCGTCGGCCACGACGTCCACCGGCACCCCGCCCGCGAGGCGGATCGCCTCCGGGTAGGTCGTCCAGTAGGGGGCGGGCAGCAGCACCTCGTCGCCCGGGTCGAGCAGCGTGGCGAACGTCGAGTACACGGCCTGCTTGCCGCCGTTGGTGACGACGACCTGCGCGGCGCTGACCTCGTACCCGGAGTCGCGGGCGGTCTTGGCCGCGATGGCCTCCTTGAGCTCAGGCAGGCCGCCGGCGGGCGTGTAGCGGTGGTTGCGGGGCTCCCGGCAGGCTGCGACGGCCGCCTCGACGATGTAGTCGGGGGTCGGGAAGTCCGGTTCACCGGCCCCGAATCCGATGACCGGTCGGCCCGCCGCCTGCAGGGCCTTGGCCTTGGCGTCCACCGCGAGGGTGGCGGATTCGGCGATTCCGGCGATGCGAGCAGAGATGCGTGGCGAAGTGGTCATGGGCCCATCGTTTCATTTGCGCGCGGAAGCGAGATGAGCGCCTGCGGCGCGGTCAGTTCGACGGGCGAGCGCCCCGTTGCCTACACTCAGCCCCGGCGGTCCGGTGCAGAACGTGTATCGGGTCGTCCGACGCTGCACACCCTCCTGGGTGCGGCAGCGCCGAGGGTCGTAGCTCAATTGGTAGAGTTCCGGTCTCCAAAACCGGCGGTTGGGGGTTCGAGTCCCTCCGGCCCTGCAGGCACGTTTTTCGACGAGCGCAGTATCGACGAACCAGGTGATGATCTTGACGGACACCCAAGAGGTCTACTGTCCCGGACGGCCCGGCCAAGCAGCCGGGCGGCCGCGGGATCGGGGCTCGGCTTGCCCGCCTGGGGCTGTACTACCGGCAGGTCGTCGCCGAGTTGCGCAAGGTCATCTGGCCGACCCGCAACGAGTTGATCAACTACACCTGGGTCGTCCTGATCTTCGTCGCGGTCATGATCGCGTTCGTGTCGCTCGCCGACTGGGGCTTCAGCAAGGCCGTGCTGGAGATCTTCGGCTAGCGCTGATTGTCCGGTCCGGCTGTTCGCTCCACCGGCCAATACATCGCCGAATGGCGCGCCACGAACGCATTGAAGGAAGGCTGTTCACCGTGTCCGAATCACCCCTGTCCACAGACTCCGGCCTGGATCCGGACGTCGAGGCAGTGGACCCGGCCGAGACGACGGACTTGGCGGACGCCGAGGCCCCGGCCCAGACCGACGAGTCGGCCGAGATCGACGAGTCCGCCGCGACCGATGAGTCCGCCGCGACCGATGAGTCGGCCGAGGCCGACGACGACGCCGCGCCCAGCACTGAGGCGACCTTCTCCGACGAGGACGGCGCCGCTGACGCGGAGTCCGACGCTGAGGACGAGGAAGGCGACCCGGTCGAGGAGTTCCGCGCCGCGCTGCTGCGCGCCCCGGGCGACTGGTACGTCGTGCACTCCTACGCCGGGTACGAGAACCGGGTGAAGGCGAACCTGGAGAACCGGACCGCCTCGCTGAACATGGAGGACTACATCTTCCAGGTGGAGGTCCCCCAGGAAGACGTCGTCGAGTTCAAGAACGGCCAGCGCAAGAACGTGCGCCGGAACAAGTTCCCCGGATACGTGCTCGTCCGGATGGACCTGCAGGACGAGTCGTGGTCGGCCGTGCGCCACACCCCCGGTGTGACCGGCTTCGTCGGACACACCCACGAGCCGTCCCCGCTGACGCTGGACGAGGTCATGAAGATCCTCGCGCCGGAGCCGGTGAAGAAGGACGGCGTCAAGGGCGCCGCCCCGGCCGAGGTCAAGGTGCTCGACTTCGCCACCGGCGACTCGGTCACCGTCATCGACGGCCCGTTCGCGACGTTGCAGGCCACGATTCACGAGATCAACGCCGAGGCGCAGAAGCTCAAGTGCCTCGTGGAGATCTTCGGTCGGGAGACCTCCGTCGAGCTCTCCTTCAACCAGATCCAGAAGAACTGACCCACAGACGGGGGGCTCCGTCCCCCGTCGACCCCCCGAAAGACTCCGGTCCTCACCCGAGCCCGGTGTTGGAAGAAGAAGGAACGCAGTCATGCCCCCGAAGCAGAAGAAGCTGTCAGCGATCATCAAGCTGCAGATCAAGGCCGGGGCCGCGACCCCGGCACCGCCGGTCGGGCCCGCGCTGGGTCAGCACGGCGTGAACATCATGGAGTTCTGCAAGGCCTACAACGCCGCGACCGAGTCGCAGCGTGGTGACATCGTTCCGGTGGAGATCTCGGTCTACGAGGACCGTTCCTTCACCTTCGTCACCAAGACCCCGCCGGCCGCGCGTCTGATCCTCAAGGCCGCCGGTGTCGAGAAGGGCAGCGGCGAGCCGCACAAGACCAAGGTCGCCAAGCTCACCCGCGCCCAGGTCCGCGCCATCGCCGAGTCCAAGATGGTCGACCTCAACGCCAACGACCTCGACGCCGCCGAGAAGATCATCGCCGGCACTGCCCGGTCGATGGGCATCACCGTCGGTCCGTAGTTGGTACCGCACCACCTCTGCACCACGTGGAAGGGTCGCGCGCGGCCCGTTGACCACGATCTTCGTGACACAACAGGAGACAGCACATGAAGCGCAGCAAGAACTACCGCGCCCTCGCCGCGGACATCGACCAGGACAAGCTCTACGCCCCGCTCGACGCGGCGCGCCTGGCCAAGACGACCTCCAAGATCAAGTTCGACGCCACGGTCGAGGTCGCGTTCCGCCTCGGAGTGGACCCCCGCAAGGCCGACCAGATGGTCCGCGGCACGGTGAACCTGCCGCACGGCACCGGCAAGACTGCCCGCGTGGTGGTGCTCGCAACGGGTGAGCGAGCTGCCGAGGCCGAGGCCGCCGGTGCGGACTTCGTGGGTGGCGACGAGCTGCTCGAGCGCATCTCCAAGGGTTGGCTGGACTTCGACGCCGTCGTCGCCACCCCGGACCTGATGGGCAAGGTCGGTCGACTCGGGCGCGTGCTCGGTCCGCGTGGCCTCATGCCGAACCCGAAGACCGGCACCGTCACCAACGACGTCGCCAAGGCCGTCACCGAGATCAAGGGCGGCAAGATCGAGTTCCGCGTCGACAAGCACTCGAACCTGCACTTCATCATCGGCAAGGTCTCCTTCTCCGACGTCGCGCTGGTCGAGAACTACGCGGCCGCTCTCGAGGAGGTGCTGCGGCTCAAGCCGTCGGCCTCCAAGGGCCGGTACCTGCGCAAGGCGGTCTTCTCGACCACCATGGGCCCGGCCATCCCGGTGGACACCAGCAAGACCCGCCACCTGACCGAGGAGACCCCGGTCGAGGAGACGGTCTGATCGCAAGACTCCGCGATGCCCCGACCCCCCGCGGTCGGGGCATCGTCATGCCCGGGCTCGTGGCCGTGACGCTGATCGGTCTGCTCGGGGGCTGCGGGTCCACGAACTCGGCCGCTCCGCCGCCCGTGCTCAGCGCCTCGCCCACGGCGGACGGTCCGGCGGCTGCCGTCGCGCGGATGGTGGCGCGGACGACCTCGTCGAGCAGCGCCGGCTACACGATGACGACGCAGGCGCCCAACGGGACCTCGATCGTGCGCGGCGCCTACCGCTCGGGTGCGGAGTCGGCCTGGCGGATCACCATCGAGTCCTCCGCCGGTGCGGGCACCTCGATGGACCTGGCCGGCGTGGAGGCGCGGGTGATCGGCGCGACCGGCTACCTGGGCGTGGAGAACGTGCCGGTGCTGGCCGCGGTCTCCGACGGCAAGCAGTGGCTCTCCTTCGCCATGGCCGACCTGGCCAAGGTGGCCGCGCTGGGTGAGGTGATGGCGGAACTCACCGAGAACGACCCGCGCGAGACCGTCCGCACGATGTCAGCCGCACCGAACCTGAGTCAGGTCGGCACGGAAACGATCGGTGGCGTGGAGACGACCCACTACGCCGGCGACGTCAGCCGTTCCGACCTGACCGCGAGCACGAACCTGGACGCCGCGACGCGGGACAAGCTCGTCGCGCTCTACGAACGCGCGGGCGTGAGCACGAAGCACTTCGACGTCTGGATCGACCGGTGACGATCAGGTGCGCCGACTCGTCACCGAATTTCCGATCGGCGACGACACGACCCGCAGCACCACGGAGTTCACGGGCTACGGCACACCGGTGGACGTCTCCGCACCCCCGGCGGACGCCATCAAGGACCTGACCCCGTTGCTCGCCCGCCTCGGCGGTACCACGCCCGCCCCTTGAGGCAACGGCCGTCCAGCCGGCGTTTTCGGGCCGAACGGAGGAGGGGGTGCGTCTGTATGGTCACGGACATGCGCCCGTGGAACTCGCCGTGTGTCGACGGCGTCGAAGCGGCATGAACCCTCGCCGCGCGACCGCGTTCATCACCTGCGCCCTGCTCGCCGGTGGCCTGCTGGCCGGCTGCGGCGGGTCCTCTCCCGAGGCGACGGAGAAGCTCACGCCGGTCGCCGCGGTGCAGCGCGCCGCCGACAAGGCGAGCGCCGAGAGCGCCAAGTACACCCTCGAGTTGACCGGCGCCGGGATGGACGTCCGCGGCACGGGCGCCTACCGGGGCGGTGCCGATCCCGCCGCCTCGATGGCCTTCGAGCAGATCAAGGCCATGGGTATGACCCTCGGCAAGGGCTTCGAGTATCGCCTCGTCGACGACGCGGTCTACGTGAAGCTGACCGGCGACTGGCTCAAGGTCCCGGCCGACGCGAAGGGTTCCGGGCTGAAGTTCGGTCCGATGGACGCCGGTGCACTCACCGACCCGGTCGGCCAACTGAAGAAGATGTTGGACACCAAGGACGTCACCGAGGTCGGCACCGAAACGATCGACGGCACCCGAACCACGCACTACCGGGCCCGCACCGAGACCGGCGGCATCTTCGGCGATAAGGGCGAGCAGAAGGCCACCGAGAAGCGCTCCGGGGACGAGTTGGGCTCCGCGCTGGAGAAGGCGCTTCAGGAGCGGCTGGGCAGCTTCTTCGGCGGCGGTACGGCGCAGGCCGACGTCTGGATCGACTCGGACTACCGCGCCCGCCGCTTCGTGATGAACATCCCGATGCTGGGTGGGATGAAGCTGAGCATGAACATCCGCGACTACGGCGCCCCGGTCTCCGTCGAGGTGCCTGCCGGAGCCAAGGCCTTCGACGGCGACAACCTGTCGCTGGACGGACTGCTCGGCAAGTCCTTCGACGCCGAGGACCTCTTCGGCGGTGACCTCAGCTCGCTGCTCGGCGAGGGCTTCGGCAAGAACCTTCTGGGTGAGGACTTCGGCGGGCTCTTCGACGACGTGTCCACGGGCAGCGGTTCGCAGAAAGCCTGAGTTGCGTCACGCGCAGGCGCGCCGACAGGCTGTGCCCGTGCGACTCCCCGCGGCGCTGCTCGCCGCCCCGCTCCTGCTCGTCGGGCTCGTCGCCTGCGGCGGGACCGCTTCGCCCGCGGCGCCGGCGCCGAGTCAGGCGGCCGGTCCGACCTCCGTCCCGACACCTGGCGACCCGACCGCGACCGTTCGGCAGGCCGTCGAGCGGATGGGTACGCAGAGTTATCGGTATCGACTGGACATCACGGAGGCCGACGGGCCGATCACGGGCGAGGGCGAGTACGTCCCCGGCCCGCCGGTGGGCATTCGCGAGTCGTTCTCCTTCACCGACGCCGAGTACGGCACCCAGACCTTCGAACGCATCGCGGTCGGGGCCGACCAGTGGTTCCGCGCCGCCCTCGGCAGCACGACGGGCGGCGCACCCTCGGAGGACACCTGGGTGAAGGCACAGGCCTTCGGTGGCGGCTCGAACGAGACCCTCGGGCCGTTCGACATCCGCGAGCAGTTCCCCCTGCTGCTCGTCGTCACGGACCTGCGCGCAGACGGGGAGCAGCAGATCGACGGCGCGCGGACCGTTCGGTACCGAGGCACCGTGCCGGCGGCGGCCGACCCGACCTCGTTCGAGGTCTGGATGGACGACCAGGGCCGGCTCCGTCGCCTCGCCCGGACGAGCGCCGGCTCCACCGGTGTCACCCGCGCCGAGGTGACCTTCCGCGACTTCGGCGACCGGATCGACGTCGCACCTCCGCCCGCGGACCAGGTGGCGGCGCCGGCACCGACCGCGACGGCGTCGACTTCCTGACCAACCGGCCCATTGCGCCAGGCCGCGACCCAGCGGCAGGCCCCGGCATCATGCGGATGGTTGCGGCGCCGCCCGCGGAGTTGAAGGAGCTGTGCGACACCGCGAAGTGAGCCGCTCCGGCCCCGCTGTTTTGCCACGGCACCGAGCGCACCCGTAGTCTTTGCAGAGCCGAAGACCGCAGGTCGTCACCCTCGGGTGACCGAAGGCCCCGCAACAAGGGGGCGGCCCGCGCAGGTTGCGCCGGACGTTCGCGTCCGGCACGGGAACGAGATCGCTTCGTGCCCGTGGGTCTCAACGCCCCAGCCTGTGCTGGGGCGTTCGTTTGTTTTGGAGCCTCCGCGGTGCCTGCATCGCAATTGGAGAGGAGGCTCGATGGCTCGGCCCGACAAGGCTGCTGCGGTTGCTGAATTGACCGAACAGTTTCGTACGTCGAACGCTGCCGTGCTCACCGAGTACCGCGGCCTGACCGTCGCGCAGCTCAAGACGTTGCGCCGCTCGTTGGCGGGCAACGCCGAGTACTTCGTCACGAAGAACACGCTCACCAAGATCGCGGCGCGCGACGCCGGGGTGGACGCGTTCGAGTCCCTGCTCAAGGGCCCCTCGGCCATCGCCTTCATCAAGGGCGACGCCGTCGAGGTCGCCAAGAGCCTGCGTGACTTCAGCAAGGCCCACCCGCTGCTGGTCATCAAGGGCGGGCTCCTGGACGGCAAGGCCCTCAGCGCTGCTGAGGTCACCAAGTTGGCGGACCTGGAGTCCCGCGAGGTCCTGCTGGCCAAGCTGGCCGGGGCCATGAAGGCCTCGCTCGCCGGTGCTGCTGCGCTGTTCCAGGCGCCGCTCACCAACGCCGCCCGCACGATCGACGCGCTGCGCGCGAAGGTCGAGGCGAACGCCCCCGCTGCTGCCGCTCCGGCGGCTGCCGAGGAGGCACCCGCCGAGGAGCCTGCGGCTTCCGAAGAAGCTCCGGCCGTCGAGGAGGCCTCGGCGGAAGCCGTCGCCGACGACCCGGTCGCCGCCGAGGACCCCGTGTCCGAGGCACCCGCCGAGTAGGCGCCACCACGGCGCACCTGGCGCCAACTCACACATTCGCGAGCACCACAGACACGGAAGGACCGCCGACCATGGCGAAGATCAGCAACGACGACCTGCTCGAAGCGTTCAAGGAGATGACGCTCATCGAGCTCTCCGAGTTCGTGAAGAACTTCGAGGAGACCTTCGACGTCAAGGCCGCCGCCCCGGTGGCCGTCGCTGCGGCCGGCGCTGCCGGTGGCGGCGCCGCTGCCGAGGAAGCTGCCGAGCAGGACGAGTTCGACGTCGTCCTCGAGGCCGCCGGCGAGAAGAAGATCCAGGTCATCAAGGAGGTGCGCGCGCTCACCAACCTGGGCCTCAAGGAGGCCAAGGACCTGGTGGACGGCACCCCCAGCAAGGTGCTGGAGAAGGTCAACAAGGAGACCGGCGAGAAGGCCAAGGCCCAGCTCGAGGCTGCCGGCGCCACCGTCTCGATGAAGTAGTTCCACCAGCTTCGACGAGGGCGGTCACCCGTGCGGGTGGCCGCCCTCGTGGCGTTTCTGAAACCGGCACGGTCGTAGGATCTGGGCACCCCGGCTCGTCCCGGTCCCGGGCCGAGGAGGTGCGTCCCCGGATGGGCGTCGAGATCCGTGTCGAAGGGCTGAGCAAGAGCTTCGGCTCCCAGGTCATCTGGCAGGACGTGTCGTTCACCGTCCCGGCCGGGGAGATCTCGGCGATGCTCGGACCGTCGGGCACCGGCAAGTCGGTGCTCCTGAAGTCCCTGGTGGGGCTCCTGCGGCCCGACGAAGGCTCGATCGAGGTCGAGGGCCGCGACATCGTCGGGCTGAAGGAGAAAGAACTCTTCGAGGTCCGCAAGCTGTTCGGCGTGCTGTTCCAGGACGGTGCCCTGTTCGGGTCGATGAACCTCTACGACAACGTCGCCTTCCCGCTGCGTGAGCACACCCGCAAGTCCGAGAAGGAAATCAAGTCCATCGTCATGGAGAAGATGGATCTGGTCGGCCTGATCGGCGCGGAGGACAAGCTCCCCGGGCAACTCTCCGGCGGGATGCGTAAGCGGGCCGGCCTGGCGCGCGCGCTGGTGCTGGACCCCCAGATCATCCTGGCCGACGAGCCCGACTCCGGCTTGGACCCCGTTCGCACCGCTCTGCTCAACCAGCTCATGGTGGATCTGAACCAGCGCATCGGCGCGACGATCCTGATCGTCACCCACGACGTGAACACCGCTCGTACGGTCCCGGACCACATCGGTCTGCTCTTCCACAAGCGCCTGGCCATGTTCGGGCCCCGCGAGATGCTGCTCAGCTCCCAGGAACCGGTCGTGCGCCAGTTCCTCAACGCCCAGCGGGTCGGCCCCATCGGCATGGTCGAGGAGAAGGACGCGGACGCCCTGGAGGCCGAGAAGGACGCCCATCTGCCATCTCTGCCTGGGATTCCGTTGCAGATGCTGCCGTCGGACGGAGTGCCCGCGGGCGTCCCAGTGGACCCCTGGGCGTTGGTGCGAGGAGAACGGCGTCACACCGCCCGTCGGGTCCTTCGCACCCGGCTCCTCGGCGTAACACCTGGTGACAGGTCCGGCGGAACTGCTTGACTCGGCTCGTTCGTACCCCCATCCTGCGTGGAACGTCTTTATGACGGGGGGCTGAAGGGTCCGCGGTTCTACCGCGCCAGACGGTTTCCGAGTGGCTGGGACCTTGCCAGCGGTGTGCCTGAGGGCTACACTGCCCGTTTGCGCTGTCCTTTGCCACCCGTCCTTCGCCACGGGTGGTTAGTGCTGCGTAGAAATGCCCGCGAGCCACTCGGAAGGACCACTGTTGGCCGCCTCGCGCACGCCGTCCACCGCCCCCCGCCGCATCTCATTTGCAAAGATCCGCGAACCGCTTGAAGTACCGAACCTCCTCGCGCTGCAGGTCGATTCATTCGACTGGCTGCTTGGAAACGAGCGCTGGCGCACCCGGGTCGACGCGGCCCTCGCCGCAGGCCGCCAGGATGTCCCGGACCAGTCCGGGCTGGAGGAGATCTTCGAAGAGATCTCCCCGATCGAGGACTTCTCCGGCTCGATGTCGCTGACTTTCCGCGACCACCGATTCGAGCCGGCCAAGAACTCCATCGATGAATGCAAGGAGCGCGACTTCACCTATTCCGCGCCGTTGTTCGTCACTGCCGAATTCACGAACAACGAGACCGGTGAGATCAAGAGCCAGACCGTCTTCATGGGCGACTTCCCGCTGATGACGGACAAGGGCACCTTCATCATCAACGGCACCGAGCGCGTCGTCGTGTCGCAGCTGGTCCGTTCGCCGGGCGTCTACTTCGACAAGGCGATCGACAAGACCTCGGACAAGGACGTCTTCGCCTGCAAGGTGATCCCGCAGCGCGGTGCCTGGCTCGAGTTCGAGATCGACAAGCGCGACGCCGTCGGCGTGCGCATCGACCGCAAGCGCAAGCAGTCCGTCACTGTGCTGCTCAAGGCGCTCGGCTGGGACGCCGCCCGCATCCGCGAGGAGTTCGGGCAGTACGAGTCGATGATGGCGACCCTGGACAAGGACCACACCGGTTCCCAGGACGAAGCGCTGCTCGACATCTACCGCAAGCTGCGCCCTGGGGAACCCCCCACGCGTGAGGCTGCCCAGACGCTGCTGGACAACCTGTACTTCAACACCAAGCGCTACGACCTTGCCAAGGTCGGCCGGTACAAGATCAACAAGAAGCTCGCGCTCGGCCGCGCCCTGAACGAGGGCGTGCTGACCGAAGAGGACATCGTCGGCACGATCAAGTACCTGGTCGCGCTGCACGCCGGCGAGACCGAGATCCCCAGCAGCCGTGGCAACGCCCGCGTCGAGGTCGACGACATCGACCACTTCGGCAACCGTCGTCTGCGGACCGTCGGCGAGCTCATCCAGAACCAGGTCCGTACGGGCCTGGCTCGTATGGAGCGCGTCGTGCGTGAGCGCATGACCACGCAGGACGTCGAGGCGATCACGCCGCAGACCCTGATCAACATCCGCCCCGTGGTGGCCTCGATCAAGGAGTTCTTCGGTACCTCCCAGCTGTCCCAGTTCATGGACCAGACCAACCCGCTCGCGGGTCTGACCCACAAGCGTCGTCTGTCGGCGCTGGGTCCTGGCGGTCTGTCCCGTGAGCGAGCCGGCTTCGAGGTCCGCGACGTGCACCCGTCGCACTACGGCCGTATGTGCCCCATCGAGACCCCGGAAGGCCCGAACATCGGCCTGATCGGCTCGCTGGCCACCTACGGGCGGGTGAACCCGTTCGGGTTCGTCGAGACCCCGTACCGCAAGGTCAAGGACGGCCTCGTCAGCGACGAGGTCGACTACCTGACCGCGGACGAGGAGGACCTGCACGTCATCGCGCAGGCCAACGCGCCGCTGAACGCGGACAACACCTTCGCCGAACCGCGCGTGCTCGTGCGACGCAAGGGCGGCGAGGTCGAGTTCATCCCGAAGGACGACGTCGACTACATGGACGTCTCGCCGCGCCAGATGGTGTCGGTGGCAACGGCCATGATCCCGTTCCTCGAGCACGACGACGCGAACCGCGCCCTGATGGGCTCGAACATGCAGCGTCAGTCCGTGCCGCTGCTGCGCTCGGAATCGCCGCTGGTCGGCACCGGCCAGGAGTACCGCGCTGCCAAGGACGCCGGCGACGTGATCGTCGCGACCAAGGCCGGTGTGGTCTCGGAGGTCTCCGCGGACTACATCCACGTGATGGAGGACGACGGCGGGTACACCACCTACCGCGTCGCGAAGTTCCGCCGTTCCAACCAGGGCACCTGCTTCAACCAGAAGCCGATCGTGGCCGAGGGCCAGCGGATCGAGGCCGGCCAGGTCATCGCCGACGGTCCGTGCACCCAGAACGGTGAGATGGCGCTCGGGCGCAACCTGCTCGTGGCCTTCATGTGCTGGGAGGGCCACAACTACGAGGACGCGATCATCCTCAGCCAGCGTCTGGTGCAGGACGACGTCCTCTCCTCGATCCACATCGAGGAGCACGAGGTCGACGCCCGCGACACCAAGCTGGGTCCGGAGGAGATCACCCGGGACATCCCGAACGTCTCCGACGAGGTCCTCGCGGACCTCGACGACCGCGGCATCATCCGCATCGGCGCCGAGGTCACCACCGGTGACGTGCTCGTCGGCAAGGTCACGCCCAAGGGCGAGACCGAGCTGACCCCGGAGGAGCGCCTGCTGCGCGCGATCTTCGGTGAGAAGGCGCGCGAGGTGCGCGACACCTCACTGAAGGTGCCGCACGGTGAGTCCGGCAAGGTCATCGGCGTCCGCGTCTTCGACCGCGAGGAAGGTGACGAGCTCCCGCCCGGTGTGAACCAGCTGGTGCGCGTCTACGTCGCGCAGAAGCGCAAGATCACCGACGGTGACAAGCTCGCCGGTCGCCACGGCAACAAGGGCGTCATCGCCAAGATCCTGCCGGTCGAGGACATGCCGTTCCTCGAGGACGGGACCGCCGTCGACGTCGTGCTCAACCCGCTGGGTGTGCCCTCGCGCATGAACATCGGCCAGGTCCTGGAGACACACCTCGGGTGGGTCGCCAAGACGGGCTGGAGTGCCGAGATCGAGCCCGGCGACGACGACGCGACCAAGGAATGGAAGACGCGTCTGACCGGTATCGGGGCGCACATCGGTGAGCCCGGTACCAACGTCGCCACCCCCGTCTTCGACGGTGCGCAGGAGGAGGAGATCACCGGCCTGCTCGGCTCCACCCTCAAGACCCGCGACGGCGTCCGCCTGATCGACTCCTCCGGCAAGGCGCAGCTGTTCGACGGCCGCTCCGGTGAGCCGTTCAAGAGCCCGATCGCAGTCGGTTACATCTACATCCTGAAGCTGCTCCACCTGGTGGACGACAAGATCCACGCGCGCTCGACCGGTCCGTACTCGATGATCACGCAGCAGCCGCTGGGTGGTAAGGCGCAGTTCGGTGGTCAGCGTTTCGGCGAGATGGAGGTGTGGGCCCTCGAGGCCTACGGCGCCTCCTACGCCCTGCAGGAGTTGCTGACGATCAAGTCCGACGACGTGCTCGGCCGCGTGAAGGTCTACGAGGCCATCGTCAAGGGCGAGAACATCCCGGAGCCGGGTATCCCGGAGTCCTTCAAGGTGCTCATCAAGGAAATGCAGTCGCTGTGCCTGAACGTCGAGGTGCTCTCCAGTGACGGCATGTCCATCGAGATGCGCGAGACGGACGAAGACGTCTTCCGTGCGGCCGAGGAACTCGGTATCGACCTGTCGCGCCGCGAACCGTCGAGTGTCGAAGAGGTCTAGCGCCCTCCGACCCACTTCGACCTGACTGACGTTCAATAACTAAAGGGACTGGGGACATCGTGCTCGACGTCAATTTCTTCGACGAGCTGCGCATCGGTCTGGCCACTGCCGACGACATCCGGCAGTGGTCGCACGGAGAGGTCAAGAAGCCGGAGACGATCAACTACCGCACGCTCAAGCCTGAGAAGGACGGCTTGTTCTGCGAGAAGATCTTCGGCCCGACCCGTGACTGGGAGTGCTACTGCGGTAAGTACAAGCGCGTCCGCTTCAAGGGCATCATCTGTGAGCGCTGCGGCGTCGAGGTGACCCGCGCCAAGGTGCGTCGTGAGCGGATGGGTCACATCGAGCTCGCGGCTCCGGTGACGCACATCTGGTACTTCAAGGGTGTGCCGTCCCGGCTGGGCTACCTGCTGGACCTCGCGCCGAAGGACCTGGAGAAGGTCATCTACTTCGCCGCGTACATGATCACGTGGGTGGACGAGGAGGGTCGCCACCGCGACCTGTCCTCGTTGGAGGCTCAGCTCGGCGTCGAGCGCGGGCACATCGAGCAGCGTCGTGACGTCGACCTCGAGGCTCGCGCCAAGAAGCTCGAGAACGACATGGGCGAGCTCGAGGAGGCCGGTGCCAAGGCCGACATGAAGCGCAAGGTCAAGGAAGGTGCCGAGCGCGAGCTCAAGCAGCTTCGTGACCGCGCCCAGCGCGAGCTGGATCGGATCGACGACGTCTGGACGCGCTTCAAGAACCTCAAGGTCCAGGACCTCGAGGGCGACGAGATGCTCTATCGCGAGATGCGCGACCGGTTCGGCGTGTACTTCGACGGTGGCATGGGCGCCGCGGCGATCCAGAAGCGCCTTGAGTCGTTCGACCTCGAGGCCGAGGCCGAGCGGCTGCGGGAGACCATCCGCACCGGCAAGGGCCAGAAGAAGACCCGCGCGCTCAAGCGCCTCAAGGTCGTCTCGGCGTTCCTGTCGACCCGCAACTCGCCCATGGGCATGGTGCTGGACTGCGTCCCGGTGATCCCGCCGGACCTGCGTCCGATGGTGCAGCTGGACGGTGGCCGCTTCGCGACCTCCGACCTGAACGACCTGTACCGCCGCGTGATCAACCGGAACAACCGCCTCAAGCGTCTGCTCGACCTCGGTGCGCCGGAGATCATCGTCAACAACGAGAAGCGGATGCTTCAGGAGGCCGTCGACGCACTGTTCGACAACGGCCGCCGTGGTCGTCCGGTCACCGGACCGGGCAACCGTCCGCTGAAGTCGCTCTCGGACATGCTGAAGGGCAAGCAGGGTCGCTTCCGGCAGAACCTGCTCGGCAAGCGCGTCGACTACTCCGGCCGTTCGGTCATCGTCGTCGGCCCGCAGCTGAAGCTGCACCAGTGCGGTCTGCCCAAGGCCATGGCGCTCGAGCTGTTCAAGCCGTTCGTCATGAAGCGCCTCGTCGACCTCAACCACGCGCAGAACATCAAGAGCGCCAAGCGCATGGTCGAACGTGCCCGCCCCGTCGTGTGGGATGTGCTCGAAGAGGTCATCTCCGAGCACCCGGTGCTGCTGAACCGCGCACCGACCCTGCACCGCCTCGGCATCCAGGCCTTCGAGCCGCAGCTGATCGAGGGCAAGGCCATCCAGATCCACCCGCTCGTCTGCTCGGCCTTCAACGCCGACTTCGACGGCGACCAGATGGCCGTGCACCTGCCGCTGTCCGCGGAGGCCCAGGCCGAGGCCCGCATCCTGATGCTGTCCTCGAACAACATCCTGAAGCCGTCCGACGGCAAGCCGGTCACCATGCCGACGCAGGACATGATCATCGGTCTGTTCTTCCTGACCGGCGATCGTCCGGACCTGCCCGGTGAGGGTCGGGTGTTCGGCTCGGTCAGCGAGGCGATCATGGCCTACGACTGCGGCGAACTCGGTCTGCAGGCCCAGGTGAAGATCCGGATGAAGGACCTGGTCCCGCCGCGGGGTTGGGTCGCGCCGGAGACCTACCAGCCCGGTGACGCGATCGTGCTGCCGACCACGCTGGGTCGGGCCCTGTTCAACGAGGCCCTGCCGGTCGACTACCCGTACATCGATCACGAGGTCGGCAAGAAGCAGCTGTCGATCATCATCAACGACCTCGCCGAGCGGTACCCGAAGGTGCAGGTCGCCGCGACGCTGGACGCCCTCAAGGCAGCCGGTTTCCACTGGGCGACCCGAAGCGGCGTGACCGTGTCGATCTCCGACGTCGTCACCCCGCCGGACAAGGCGCAGATCCTCGAGAAGTACGAGGACGAGGCCGAGAAGATCCAGAAGCAGTACGAGCGCGGTCTCATCACGGACGACGAGCGTCGTCAGGAACTCATCGAGGTCTGGACCCAGGCGACCAAGGTCGTCGCCGAGGCGATGGAGAAGAACTTCCACCGCCTCAACCCGATCGCGATGATGATCGACTCCGGGGCCCGCGGAAACATGATGCAGGTCCGTCAGATCGCCGGTATGCGTGGTCTCGTCGCCAACCCCAAGGGCGAGATCATCCCGCGGCCGATCAAGTCGAACTTCCGCGAAGGCCTGTCCGTGCTGGAGTTCTTCATCTCCACGCACGGTGCCCGAAAGGGTCTGGCCGACACCGCGCTGCGTACGGCCGACTCGGGGTACCTGACCCGTCGTCTGGTCGACGTCAGCCAGGACGTGATCATCCGCGAGGAGGACTGCGGCACCGAGCGTGGTCTGATGACCAAGATCGCCTCGGCGGGGTCGGACGGGATCCTGCGCAAGCTGGAGCACGTCGACACCAACGTGGTCTCGCGGGTGCTCGCCGAGGAGGTCGTGCACGACGGCCGCACGCTGGCCGACGCCGGTACGGACATCACCAACATCCTGCTCGACGCCCTGATCGGTCAGGGTGTGGACCAGGTGAAGGTCCGCTCCGTGCTGACGTGCGAGTCCAACGTCGGTACCTGCGCCATGTGCTACGGCCGTTCGCTGGCCGCGGGCAAGCTGGTCGACATCGGCGAGGCCATCGGCATCATCGCCGCCCAGTCGATCGGTGAGCCCGGCACGCAGCTCACGATGCGCACCTTCCACACCGGTGGTGTCGCGGGTGAGGACATCACCCACGGTCTGCCGCGTGTCGTCGAGCTGTTCGAGGCCCGCCAGCCCAAGGGCGTTGCCCCGATCAGCGAGGCCACCGGCCGAGTGCGGATCGAGGACACGGACAAGACCCGCAAGATCGTCGTCGTCCCCGACGACGGTGGCGAGGAAGTCGCGTACCCGATCTCCAAGCGTTCGCGCATGATCGTGGAGGAAGGCCAGCACGTCGAGGTCGGCCAGAAGCTCATCGTCGGCGCGGCCAACCCGCACGAGGTGCTGCGCATCCTCGGCCAGCGCAAGGTGCACGAGCACCTGGTGGACGAGGTGCAGGAGGTCTACCGCTCGCAGGGCGTGTCGATCCACGACAAGCACATCGAGATCATCATTCGGCAGATGCTGCGCCGCGTGACGGTCATCGAATCCGGTGACGCGGAACTGCTGCCCGGTGAGCTCGTCGAGCGCAAGCGCTTCGAGGAGGAGAACCGTCGCGTGGTGGCCGAGGGCGGCCAGCCCGCTTCGGGTCGTCCGGTGCTCATGGGCATCACCAAGGCATCGCTGGCCACCGAGTCGTGGCTGTCGGCGGCGTCCTTCCAGGAGACGACACGGGTGCTCACGGACGCGGCGATCCACGCCAAGTCCGACCCGCTGCTCGGCCTCAAGGAGAACGTCATCATCGGAAAGCTGATCCCGGCCGGTACGGGCATGCCCCGCTACCGCAACATCCGGGTGGAGCCGACCGAGGAGGCGCGGGCCGCGATGTACACGATCGGTGGCTACGACGAGTCCGAGTACGTCGGCTTCGGCGGCGGCTCCGGCGAAGCGGTGCGCCTGGAGGACTACGACTTCGGCGGCTACGGCGGCTAGAAGAAGTACCCGAACGAAGACGAAGGCGGTCGTCCCCACGGGGTCGGCCGCCTTCGGCGTTGACGGGCCGTGGTGGCGACCTTCCGGTAGACGACGCGGGTCCTCATGGACGCGGCGATCCACGCCAAGTCCGAGCCGCTGCTCGGCCTCAAGGAGAACGTCATCATCGGAAATCTGCAGTAACACTCATTGGCGGCCGGTACGGGCATGCCCCGCTACCGCACCATGCGAGTGGAGCCGACCGAGGAGGCGCGTGCCGCGAGGTACACCATCGGCGGCTACGACGAGTCCGAGTACGTCGGCTTCGGCGTTCAGGTCCCGATCGGATGCTTCTGCAGGTGCACCAGCAGCAGATCGACGAACTCCTTCGGCGACTCCTCAGGGATCCAGTGGCTGACGCCCTCCAGGATCTCGAAGGTGTAGGGCCCGTCGACGTAGCGCTCGGTGGTCACCGCGCCCTTGCGCTTGAGGGCGACGTCGTTGTCGCTCCACACGAACAGGGTCGGGCGTTGTACATGAGTGGCCGAGAGCTTCCACAGGTTGACCAACGGCATGGCTCGGTACCAGTTCAGCGGTCCGGTGAGTGTCTGCGGGTCCGGGAAGGAGGCCAGGTCGCGCTGTGCCGCCTCGGGGGACTGGCCCGCGTAGTCGGACACGAACCACTTCCAACGGCGGCGCAGCATCCGCTCCGGCAGCCACGGGAGTTGGAACATCGCCATGTACCAGGACGAGAGCACCTGACGACTGGTCGCCATCGAGGTCAGGAACGCCCGCGGGTGCGGCACGGACACGGAGGTGACCGTGGCGGCCTTGTCCGGGTGGTCCATGGCCACGGCCCACGCGACCAACGCCCCCCAGTCGTGCCCGACGACGTGCGCCTGCCCGCCGTAGGCGTCGATCACGGCCACCGCGTCGGCGGCCAGCTCGGGGATGACGTAGTCCCGGCGACGCTTCGGCATCGCGCCGGGGGTGTAGCCGCGCTGATCGAAGGTGACCGTGCGGTAGCCCGACGCGTTCAGCAGCGGCACCACCTGGTGCCAACTGTCCGAGTGCTGCGGGAACCCGTGCAGCAGCAGCACGAGTTCGCCATCGGCGGGTCCGGACTCGCTGGTGTGAAAGGTGCACTGGCCGCGCTTCACCATCTGCATGGGCTCACGCTGCCGCATAAGGCCGCCCAGGTATAGCGTCCGGCCATGAGAGCTGTCGTGTGTCAGAACACCGAGCTGCGCGTCGTGGACCTTCCGGAGCCGGTGCCGGCCAAGGGGCATCTCGTTCTCGACGTCGTCCGTGCCGGGATCTGCGGGTCCGACCTGCACGCCCGCTTCCACGCCGACGCCATGGCCGATGCCGCGGCGGCGATCGGGATGGACCGCATGATGCGGACCGCGCAGCCGATCGTGATGGGCCACGAATTCAGTGGCCGGGTGCGGGAGTACGGGCCCGGTACCCGTCGCCGGATCCCCGAGGGCGCCGCCGTGGTCGCCCTGCCGATGGTCCGGATGGGCGGGCGCCTGGAGTTCCTCGGCCTGTCCGAAGGGGCCCCCGGCGCGTACGCCGAGCGGGTGCTGGTGCAGGAATCCCTCACCTTCCCGGTGCCCGACGGGTTCTCCGCGGAGACGGCCGCGCTGACCGAACCCATGGCCGTCGCCCACCACGCCGTGCGCAAGAGCTCGATCGGCAAGAAGGAGACCGCGGTCGTGATCGGGTGCGGCCCGATCGGTCTCGCCGTGATCCTGATGCTCAAGGCCCGCGGGGTCCGGCACGTCATCGCCAGCGACTACTCCGCCGCGCGGCGTGCGCTGGCCACCCGCTGCGGTGCCGACGTCGTCGTCGATCCCGGGGGCGAATCCCCGTGGACCTCCTTCGCCGACAGCAAGTACTTCACCGACGGCGCCGCGCTCATGGACTTCGGCATCGGCGCGATCGAGAAGCTCCGCGCAGTGCCGTTCCTGCCCTGGAACCGGCTCCTGCGGGCGGCCGAGGCGACCGGGAAGTCTCCCCGCGGTCCGGTCGTGTTCGAGTGCGTCGGCGTGCCGGGCATCATCGACCACATCGTGAGCTCGGCACCCCTCTACTCCCGCGTCGTTGTGGTGGGTGTCTGCATGCAGAGCGACGCCATCACCCCGATGACGGCTCTCATCAAGGAGATCAGCCTGCAGTTCGTGTTCGCCTACGACCCCGGCGAGTACCACGACACCCTGCACCTGATGGCCGCGGGAAAGGTCGACCCGACCCCGCTGATCACCGACACCGTCGGCCTCGATGCGGTCCCGGCCGCGTTCGACGAACTCGGCAAGGCCGAGGATCAGGCCAAGGTGCTCGTCGCGCCTTAGCCGGGACGTCTAGTGGGTGACGGTCCGCCAGGAGAAGCGGCGTCGCTCGGCGCGCTTGGTGGCACGAATGGACTGCGCCCGGTTCTGGCGGATCAGGGCGTCGGTGAGGTCGTCGAGGGCGTGCGTGGCCGCGTAGTGACGGGCCGCCACCGCGTCCAGGTCGCGCAGGAGGCGGTCGGCCACGTCGGGGGCCGCGGTGCGACGCACGTCGTCCAACCGGTGGAACTCCGCATTGAGAGCGACCACCTCGCGACGCGCCTGGATGAGCAGACGGCGCAGTTCGTCGGCGCTGCGTTCCGCGACCTGGTTCATGGCGTCTCCCTGCATCGACGTTCGCGATGGGGACCACGCTCGCTCAACCGGGAAGAAGCGGCGATCGCCGAGAGGACGTCGGAGTTGTTCGTTGCCTGACACTCAGCGGTTGGGTTGCCGTTCCCCGTCGAGATAGAGGGTGATTTTCTCGTCGTAGAAGCAGACCAACCCGGCGATCCGCAGGCTCTCCGCGAACGGGGCGCGGTAGGTCCAGACCAGGTCGGCCCACCGCTGCCCGTCGATCTCCACCGTCCAATAGGTGGCCGTGCCCTTGTACGGGCACATCGTGGTGGTGGCCGAGGGCCGCAGGAGCTCGGTGCGGACGTCGCTGAGCGCCAGGTAGTAGCGCGGACGCAGGCTGGTCTCGAACAGGATGCGCGGGCGGCGGGACTCCGCGACGGTCACGCCCTTCACCTCGACGCGGACATGCCGTGAGGAGTCGAGGATGTCGACGCGCTTGTAGGGATCGCGGGGATGGACGTAGACCGGCTCGTCCTCCTCCAGCCACTCGTCCATCGCGTCCCACGTCAGCCGCACGAGGTCGCGCAGCTCCTCGACGGGGGAGTCCGGGTGCAGCAACGCCGCCCGTGGTGCGATCCGATGCGCGCCCACCACGTCATAGCGTCGCGCCTCGCCGCCGACCGGAGACGGCTCGCGCCCCGACTCGACCAACTCCACGCGCAGGTCCGACACCGGCAGGTAGTAGGTCGGATAATGCGGGTGTTCCCAGACCAGCCGCGCGTCGCGGCTGTCCGCGACGACCTCGCCGTCGAGCAGCGCCCGGATGCGCTTGGGGCTGCGCTCCACCCGTACGGACACCGGCGGCTCGTGCATCGGGTCTCTCCTCAGCGCAGGGGACCGTCGGGGTCGGGCTTCTCGTCGAGGATCTCTACTTCGTCGCCCAGCTGGACGGTGGCGTCGGGGAGGTCCGGGATCAGATTCACGCCGAACCAGGTCTTGCCGTCCCAGCGCCGGTGCCGGGCCAGGGTCAGGATCGGTTCGCGGCCCCGGTCCAACGTCTCCGGATCGATCGTGGTCAGCACGCATCGGCTGCAGCCCTTGACCGCGCGAAAGGTCGCCTCGCCGATGCGGATCCGCCGCCAGCCGTCCTCGGCCCAGGCCGCCGCGCCGGTCACCACCAGGTTCGGGCGGAATCGGAGCATCGACAGTGGGGCGGAGTCCGGATCCGGTCCGGCCGCCACCAGATCGCTCAGCGCCGTCAACGAGGCCTCGTTGACCAGCAGCAGGGGGTAGCCGTCGGCCAGCGAGACGCGATCGTCGGAGGAGCTGTAATCGGGGTGCGGCGCGCGTCGCGTCGGATCGTCGAGGTGGACCAACCGCGTCGGGGCGCCCAGGAGCGCGCTGAACCACTCGTCGGCGCTCTGCCCCGCCCAGGCCGCCGCGACCCGGTTGCCGTGCACGGCCACGTCGAGCAGGGGAGAGGTCGGGGCCGCCACGGTGAGCGGCTCCATCCCCGGGGCGGTCAGCGTCAGCCTGCCGTCGACGATCTGCGGCTTCACGAGAAGCAGCGCCGAGTCCGTCCGGGCGGTGAGGGCGTCGCCCGCCTGGTCGACCACCATCCAGCGACGGTCCCCGGCGAGCCCCCAGGGCTGTACCTGCGCAACGGTC
Source organism: uncultured Actinomycetota bacterium (assembly GCA_963703165.1). GTDB lineage: Bacteria > Actinomycetota > Actinomycetes > Sporichthyales > Sporichthyaceae > JBQTKD01. Next base: position 1,726,147 of record OY969798.1, on the reverse strand, counting down.
AGATCCTCGCCCCGGCAGGACTTCACCGGGTACCGACGGATCCGGGTCAGGCGCGTCGTCACGTCGACAACGCTATAGGCGTCGCTGGGGCAGACTGGGGCCGAGTTCGACGGGGAGGTGGCACGACATGAGTGAGACCGGACCGCCCGGAGGCCCACCGGACCAGGGGAGCTGGGGTCCGCCGCCCGACCTGACCAAGCAGCCTCCACCTCCACCGAGCGGCAACCAGGGCTGGGGTTCCCCGCCGCAGGGTGGTGGAGCGCCGGGCGGGTACCCGCCACCGCCGCCCGCGTGGGGCGCGCCGGGGCCGTACGGGGCCCAGGGCTACCCGCCACCGGCCGGCTGGGTCCAGGGCGGACCTCCGAGCGGACCTACCAAGACGGCCGGCAAGGCCATCGCGATCCTCGTGCTGGGCATCTCCTCCCTGATCGCCTGCCTCGGCATCCCGGGGATCGTGGCCCTGTGCATGGCGCCGGGGGCCAAGCGGGAGATCGCTGCCTCGCAGGGGCGCCTGACCGGCGACGGCCTGATCAAGGCGGGGGTCATCTGCAGTTGGGTCTCCATCGCCCTGGTCATCCTGGTCATCGTGATCTTCGCGATCGCAGTCACGATCGCGGTGTCCACCGGCGGGGGGACCATCGAGATCCAGACCCCGGGGGAGCTGCGCTCGTCGTGAGTGTGGAGCAACCCCCGGCGCTGCCCGTCCCCCGACGGGCGACCGCGGTCGGGTACCTCGGGATCGCCTCTCTGCCCGGCATGTTGTTCTGCGGGTTGGGGGTGGTGGTGGCTGTGATGGCGCTGGTCATGGCACCGGCCGCGCGGCGAGAGGTCCTGGCCGGAGAGGGCAGGCTCGGCGGGCTGGGGCTGATCCGGACGGGAACCATCTGTTCGTGGGTCAGCGTGGTGCTGGCTGTGGTCGGCGGGGCGCTGGCGATCGCCGCGTTCCTCTGGGTGCTCGATCGAGCAGGAGATGCCGGCGCTACGGCTGCGCTCTATTAGTCAGGGGCGCCACGGCGACACACCCAGGTTTGACCGCCCCCGCGACACTGGTAATGTTCCCCCTCGTGCCTGGGCTGAGCCTGGGTACCCGCGCGTGTCTTCGCGCGACCTCAAGGCTTTTGCTGACGCCACTCGGCGGCGGCAGGCCGAAATCCGGTCAGGATTCCTGGCAGGAATGCGCGAACGGGTGCGACACGCCCGACCGCGGGGGTCGGAGGAGAGCCGCGGCCACGACCGGTACGGCAACGAAGACGGAGAAGCGGTGCCCACGATCCAGCAGCTGGTCCGAAAGGGTCGGCAGGACAAGGTCTCCAAGACCAAGACGCCCGCGCTGAAGGGTTGTCCCCAGCGCCGCGGTGTCTGCACCCGCGTCTACACCACGACGCCCAAGAAGCCGAACTCCGCGCTGCGCAAGGTCGCCCGCGTGCGCCTCACCAGCCAGATCGAGGTGACCGCCTACATCCCCGGTGTCGGTCACAACCTGCAGGAGCACTCGATCGTGCTCGTGCGTGGCGGTCGTGTGAAGGACCTGCCGGGTGTGCGCTACAAGATCATTCGCGGTTCGCTGGACACCCAGGGTGTCAAGAACCGCAAGCAGGCTCGCAGCCGCTACGGCGCGAAGAAGGAGAAGTCCTAATGCCTCGTAAAGGCCCGCCGCCGAAGCGCCCGGTCGTCGTCGACCCGGTCTACAGCTCGCAGCTTGTTACTCAGCTGGTGAACAAGGTGTTGCTGTCCGGCAAGAAGTCCGTCGCCGAGCGCACCGTGTACGGCGCGCTCGAGGGCTGCAAGGCCAAGACCGGCAGCGACCCGGTGGTCACGCTCAAGCGCGCACTGGACAACGTCAAGCCGAGCCTTGAGGTCAAGAGCCGCCGCGTCGGTGGTGCCACCTACCAGGTGCCGGTCGAGGTCAAGGCCAACCGCGCCACCACCCTCGCGCTGCGCTGGCTGATCGGCTACAGCCGCGCCCGCCGCGAGAAGACGATGACCGAGCGCCTCATGAACGAGATCCTCGACGCCAGCAACGGCCTCGGCGCCAGCGTCAAGCGCCGCGAGGACACCCACAAGATGGCCGAGTCCAACAAGGCCTTCGCCCACTACCGCTGGTAACCACCGCACCGCCGGTAGACACCGCACGAACCGCAACGTCGAGCAAGGGGAAGCGCAGTTATGGCCGTCAGTACCGCCAACGTCGATCTGGCCCAGGTCCGGAACATCGGGATCATGGCTCACATCGACGCCGGCAAGACGACCACCACCGAGCGGATCCTGTTCTACACAGGGATCACGTACAAGATCGGTGAGGTCCACGAGGGCGCTGCCGTCATGGACTGGATGGAGCAGGAGCAGGAGCGGGGCATCACCATCACCTCCGCTGCGACCACCTGCGTGTGGGACGACCACACCATCAACATCATCGACACCCCGGGCCACGTGGACTTCACCGTCGAGGTGGAGCGCTCGCTCCGCGTGCTCGACGGCGCGGTCGCCGTGTTCGACGGCGTCGCCGGTGTGGAGCCGCAGTCCGAGACCGTGTGGCGCCAGGCGGACCGATACCAGGTCCCGCGCATCTGCTTCATCAACAAGCTCGACCGGGTCGGCGCGGAGTTCCACCGCTGCGTCGACATGCTGATCACGCGCCTGAACGCCACTCCGCTGGTTGTGCAGATCCCGATCGGTGCCGAGTCGGACTTCAAGGGCGTCGTCGACCTCATCGCGATGAAGGCCCTGGTGTGGTCCGACGACACCGCCAAGGGCGAGATGTACGAGACCGTCGACATCCCGGACAGCCACCTCGAGGCCGCCCGCGAGTGGCGCGACCGCTTGATCGAGACCCTCGCCGAGGGCGACGACCAGATCATGGAGCAGTACCTCGAGGGCACCGAACCCACCGAGGAGCAGATCATCGCCGGCATCCGCCGCGCGACGATCGCCAACAACCTCAACCCCGTCGTGTGCGGCACCGCGTTCAAGAACAAGGGCGTCCAGCCCATGCTCGACGCGGTCGTCCGCTACCTGCCCTCGCCGCTGGACATCGGCGCGATCAAGGGCCACTCGGTCAAGGACCTCGAAGAGCTGGTCGAGCGTGAGCCCAAGGACGATGCTCCGGTCGCGTCCCTGGCGTTCAAGATCATGCGGGACCAGCACCTCGGCAAGCTCACCTACATCCGCGTGTACTCCGGCACGCTCACCGCCGGCACCCAGGTGCTGAACAGCACCAAGGGCCACAAGGAGCGGATCGGCAAGATCTACCAGATGCACGCGAACAAGCGTGAGGAGATCGAGAAGGTGACGGCCGGTCACATCGTGGCTGTGCAGGGTCTGAAGAACACCACCACCGGTGACACGCTGTGCGCGGTCGAAGCGCCCGTGATCCTGGAGTCGATGAACTTCCCGGCCCCCGTCATCTCCGTCGCCATCGAGCCGAAGACCAAGAGCGACCAGGAAAAGCTGGGCCTCGCGATCCAGAGCCTCGCCGAGGAGGACCCGACCTTCGTGGTCCGGACCGACGAGGACACGGGCCAGACGATCATCGCCGGCATGGGCGAGCTGCACCTCGAGGTGCTGGTCGACCGCATGAAGCGCGAGTTCAAGGTCGAGGCGAACGTCGGCAAGCCGCAGGTCGCCTACCGCGAGACGATCCGCAAGGCCGTCGAGCGCTACGACTACACCCACAAGAAGCAGACCGGTGGGTCCGGTCAGTTCGCGAAGGTCCAGATCGCGATCGAGCCGACAGGTTCGGGCGACGGTGGCTACGAGTTCATCAACAAGGTCACCGGTGGTCGCGTCCCGCGTGAGTACATCCCGTCCGTCGACGCGGGTTGCCAGGAGGCCATGGAGTTCGGCGTCCTCGCCGGCTACCCGATGGTCGACGTCAAGGTGTCCCTGCTCGACGGCGCCGCGCACGACGTCGACTCCTCCGAACTCGCGTTCAAGATCGCCGGTTCGATGGCCTTCAAGGAGGCCGCCCGCAAGGCCGATCCGATCCTGCTCGAGCCGATGATGTCCGTCGAGGTCCGCACTCCTGAGGACTACATGGGCGAGGTCATCGGCGACCTGAACTCCCGCCGCGGCCAGATCCAGGCCATGGAGGAAGCGTTCGGCATGCGGGTTGTGCGGGCTCTCGTCCCGCTCTCCGAGATGTTCGGTTACGTGGGTGACCTGCGCAGCAAGACCCAGGGCCGAGCGAACTACTCCATGCAGTTCGACAGCTATGCAGAGGTTCCGCGCAACGTCGCGGAAGAGATCGTGAAGAAGGCCCGCGGCGAATAGCGCCAAGCCAAATCCATAGCAGGACTACGTACGAGAACGCAGAAGGAGATTCCAGTGGCGAAGGCCAAGTTCGAGCGGACCAAGCCGCACGTCAACATCGGGACGATCGGTCACATCGACCACGGCAAGACGACGCTGACGGCCGCCATCACCAAGGTCCTGCACGACCTGATGCCCGATGTGAACCCGTACACGCCGTTCGACGAGATCGACAAGGCGCCCGAGGAGAAGCAGCGCGGTATCACGATCTCCATCGCGCACGTCGAGTACCAGACCGAGGCTCGCCACTACGCGCACGTCGACTGCCCCGGGCACGCCGACTACATCAAGAACATGATCACCGGCGCGGCCCAGATGGACGGCGCGATCCTCGTGGTCGCCGCCACCGACGGCCCGATGCCGCAGACCAAGGAGCACGTGCTCCTCGCCCGTCAGGTCGGCGTGCCGGCCATCGTCGTGGCGCTGAACAAGGCCGACATGGTCGATGACGAAGAGATCATGGAGCTCGTCGAACTCGAGGTCCGCGAGCTGCTGTCCATCTACGAGTTCGACGGCGACAACCTGCCCGTCGTTCCGGTCTCGGCGCTCAAGGCGCTGGAGGGCGACCCGAAGTGGACCCAGAGCATCGCCGACCTGATGAAGGCCGTCGACGAGTCGATCCCGCAGCCCGAGCGTGACACCGAGAAGCCGTTCCTCATGCCCGTCGAGGACGTCTTCACGATCACCGGTCGCGGCACCGTGGTCACCGGTCGCATCGAGCGCGGCATCATCAAGGTCAACGAGACCGTCGACATCATCGGTATCAAGGAGGTCAAGCAGACCACCACCGTCACCGGTGTCGAGATGTTCCGCAAGCTGCTCGACGAGGGTCGTGCGGGCGAGAACGTCGGTCTGCTGCTCCGCGGTATCAAGCGTGAAGACGTCGAGCGTGGCCAGGTGCTCATCAAGCCGGGCACCAACACCCCGCACACCGAGTTCGACGCGCAGGTCTACATCCTGAGCAAGGACGAGGGCGGCCGGCACACGCCGTTCTTCCAGAACTACCGCCCGCAGTTCTACTTCCGCACCACGGACGTCACCGGCGTCGTCGAGCTGCCCGAGGGCACCGAGATGGTCATGCCCGGTGACAACACCGAGATGAAGGTCAACCTGATCCAGCCGATCGCGATGGAGGAAGGTCTGACCTTCGCCATCCGCGAGGGTGGCCGCACCGTCGGCGCCGGCAAGGTCATCAAGATTCTCAAGTAGTGCTTCACGCTCCGGGGCGCACCTCGCGCCCCGGAGCGTTGCATGACCCGACGACGTAAGAACGAAGGACGGCGAGGAAGCGATGGCGGGACAGAAGATCCGCATCCGGCTCAAGGCGTACGACCACGAGGTCATCGACTCGTCGGCGCGCAAGATCGTCGACACGGTGACGCGTACCGGCGCGACGGTGGCCGGGCCTGTTCCGCTGCCGACCGAGAAGAACGTGTACTGCGTCATTCGCTCGCCGCACAAGTACAAGGACTCGCGCGAGCACTTCGAGATGCGCACGCACAAGCGCCTCATCGACATCCTCGACCCGACCCCGAAGACCGTCGACTCGCTGATGCGTCTCGACCTTCCGGCCGGCGTCGACATCGAGATCAAGCTTTAGGCCGGGGGAGGAACCAGGCATGAATGTCAGTGGCCTGCTCGGCGAAAAGCTGGGCATGACTCAGGTCTTCGACGCCCGCGGACGCGTTGTCCCGGTGACCGTCGTCAAGGCCGGCCCCTGCGTGGTCACCGCTGTGCGCAGCGGCGAGCGCGACGGGTACGAGGCTGTCCAGATCGGCTTCGGCGAAATCGACCCGCGCAAGGTGAGCAAGCCGGACGCCGGACACTTCCGCAAGGCCGGGGTCACCCCGCGCCGGCACGTGGTGGAGATCCGCACGGAGGACGCGTCGCAGTACACGGTCGGTCAGGAGCTCACCGTCGGTGAGATCTTCGCCGACGGCGCGCTGGTCGACATCGTCGGCCGCAGCAAGGGCAAGGGCACGGCCGGTGTCATGAAGCGACATGGCTTCAAGGGTCTGAGCTCCTCGCACGGCACGCAGCGCAAGCACCGCAGCCCCGGCTCGATCGGTGCCTGCGCCACGCCGGCCCGCGTGTTCAAGGGCATGAAGATGGCCGGTCGCATGGGCAACGTGCGGCACACCACGCAGAACTTGACCGTGCACTCGGTCGACAGCGACGCGAACCTGATCCTGCTCAAGGGCGCCGTGCCCGGGCCCAAGGGTGGCCTGGTGTTCGTCCGGACCCCGAGCAAGGGCGCACCGAAGAAGGGTGAGCTGGCATGACCGCCGTCGACGTCATCGACGCCACAGGCAAGAAGTCGGGGACCGCGGAACTTCCCGCGGAGATCTTCGACGTCACCGTGAACATCCCGCTGATCCACCAGGTCGTCGTGGCCCAGTTGGCTGCCGCTCGTCAGGGCACCCACAAGGCCAAGCGCCGCGGTGAGGTCAGTGGTGGTGGCCGCAAGCCGTACCGGCAGAAGGGCACCGGCCGCGCCCGTCAGGGCTCGACCCGCGCCCCGCAGTTCACCGGTGGTGGCGTTGTGCACGGGCCCCTGCCGCGCGACTACTCCCAGCGGACCCCGAAGAAGATGAAGGCCGCCGCCCTGCGCGGGGCCCTGTCGGACCGGGCCCGCGGGGGCAAGGTGCACGTGCTCGCCTCGCTGGGCTCGGGGGACACTCCCTCGACCCGCACCGCCATTGCCGCACTGAACCAGGTCGGCGACGCGGGTAAGGCGCTCGTGGTCATCGCACGGGACGACGTCGTGAGCTGGAAGAGCGTGCGCAACGTTCCCGGCGTGCATGTCATCGCACCGGACCAGCTCAACACCTACGACGTGCTGGTCAACGACGACATCGTCTTCACCACCGACTCCCTCGCCGCTTTCCTCGAGCACGCGGGCGTCTCCGGCGGGGCTGTCGCCCTTGGCAAGAAGGGTGCGTCATGAGTAGCCCCGCATCGAGCTTCAAGGACCACCGCGACATCCTGCTCGCGCCGGTCATCTCCGAGAAGAGCTACGGCCTTCTCGACGAGAACAAGTACACGTTCCTGGTGGCCCCGGACGCCAACAAGACCGAGATCAAGATCTCGGTCGAGAAGGTGTTCGGCGTGAAGGTCACCGGCGTCAACACGATCAACCGGCAGGGCAAGCGCAAGCGGACCAAGGCCGGTTTCGGAACCCGTAACAGCACGCGTCGCGCCATCGTCACCGTCAAGGAAGGCGATCGGATCGACATCTTCGGAGGACCGGTTTCCTGATGGGTATCCGCAAGTACAAGCCGACCACGCCGGGCCGTCGCGGCTCGAGCGTCGCGGACTTCACCGAGATCACTCGGTCGGAGCCGGAGAAGTCGTTGGTGCGCCCGCTGCACAGCAAGGGCGGTCGCAACAGCGCAGGGCGGATCACCACCCGTCACCAGGGTGGTGGGCACAAGCGCGCCTACCGGGTCATCGACTTCCGTCGTGCGGACAAGGACGGCGTGCCGGCCAAGGTCGCGCACATCGAGTACGACCCGAACCGCACGGCGCGTATCGCTCTGCTGCACTACGCGGACGGCGAGAAGCGCTACATCATCTGCCCGGCCAAGCTGTCGCAGGGCGACCGCATCGAGACCGGTCCCGGTGCCGACATCAAGCCCGGCAACAACCTGCCGCTGCGCAACATCCCGCTCGGTACGGTCGTGCACGCGATCGAGTTGCGTCCGGGCGGTGGCGCCAAGATCGCCCGCTCGGCCGGTTCCGGTGTGCAGGTGCTGGCCAAGGAAGGCCGCTTCGCCCAGCTGCGTATGCCCTCCGGTGAGATCCGCAACGTGGACATCCGCTGCCGCGCCACCATCGGCGAGGTCGGCAACGCCGAGCAGTCCAACATCAACTGGGGCAAGGCCGGCCGCATGCGCTGGAAGGGCAAGCGCCCGACCGTCCGCGGTGTTGTCATGAACCCGGTCGACCACCCGCACGGTGGTGGTGAGGGCAAGACCTCCGGTGGTCGTCACCCGGTCAGCCCGTGGGGTCAGGCGGAGGGCCGCACGCGCCGTCCGAACCGCCCGAGCGACTCGATGATCATCCGCCGTCGTAAGAGCGGAAAGGGCCGGAAGTAAATGCCTCGCAGTCTGAAGAAGGGCCCGTTCGTCGACGGCCACCTCGCCAAGAAGGTCGAGGTCCAGAACGACAAGGGCACCAAGAACGTGATCAAGACCTGGTCCCGTCGCTCGATGATCATCCCCGAGATGCTCGGGCACACGATCGCCGTGCACGACGGCCGCAAGCACATCCCGGTGTTCATCACCGAGTCGATGGTCGGTCACAAGCTCGGCGAATTCGCGCCGACGCGGACCTTCCGTGGACACGTGAGGGACGACCGCAAGGCGCGCCGCGGTTAGTCGCGACCAGCTCCAACTGACGTAGCAGTACTTCACACAAGCAAGGCCAATTCACAGAGCAGGAGAGTGCGATGGAAGCCAGACCGGACAGCGCAGTCGCGCGGGCTCGGTATCTGCGTATCGCGCCGATGAAGACCCGTCGGGTCGTCGACATGGTTCGTGGCCTGCCGGTTGCCGAAGCTCAGGCGATCCTGGCCTTCGCGCCGCAGGCCGCTGCCGAGCCGGTGGGCAAGGTACTCGCGAGCGCCGTGGCCAACGCGCAGAACAACTACTCGTTGGACCCGCGCACGCTCTTCATCAGCGAGGCCTTCGTCGACGAGGGCCCCACGATGAACCGGTTCCGGCCGCGTGCCCAGGGCCGCGCGTACCGCATCCGCAAGCGCACTTCGCACGTCACCGTCGTGGTGACGTCGCGACCGGCAGCCGCCGCCTCCGGCGGCAAGGCCGGTAACCAGAAGGGACGGACCCGCTAGTGGGACAGAAGGTCAACCCGCACGGGTTCCGACTCGGCATCACCACCGAGTTCCGGAGTCGCTGGTACGCGGACAAGCTCTACGGCGACTACATCGCCGAGGACGTCGCGATCCGTCGCATGCTCACCAAGGGCATGGAGCGGGCCGGCATCTCCAAGGTGGAGATCGAGCGCACCCGGGACCGGGTCCGCGTCGACATCCACACCGCGCGGCCGGGCATCGTCATCGGTCGTCGTGGCGCGGAGGCGGACAACATCCGCACCCGCCTGGAGAAGCTGACCGACAAGCAGGTGCAGCTGAACATCCTCGAGGTCAAGAACCCCGAGATCGATGCGCAGCTCGTGGCCCAGGGTGTCGCCGAGCAGCTCGCCAGCCGTGTCGCGTTCCGTCGCGCCATGCGCAAGGCGCTGCAGAGCGCGACCAAGGCCGGCGCCAAGGGCATCCGGGTGCAGTGCTCGGGTCGCCTCGGTGGCGCCGAGATGTCGCGCTCGGAGTTCTACCGCGAGGGTCGCGTCCCGCTGCACACGCTGCGCGCGGACATCGACTACGGCTTCTTCGAGGCCCGGACCACCTTCGGCCGCATCGGCGTGAAGGTGTGGATCTACAAGGGTGACGTCACCGGGACCCGTAGCGAGCGCGAGGCGCAGCAGCGCGCCGCGGCCGCCGCGGCTGCCGCCGGCCGTTCCCGCCCCGACCGTGGTGGCGGCGACCGGGACCGACGTCCCCGCCGTGCCGACCGTCAGGAACCCGCCGCCGTCGAAGCTGCCGCAGCACCTGCGGCGATCGAGGCACCGCCCGTCACCGCTACCGCGCCCGAGGGCGCAGCAGGGGAGAGCTGATCCATGCTGATCCCTCGGCGCGTCAAGCACCGTAAGCAGCACCACCCGGACCGCCACGGCGCGTCCAAGGGTGGCAACGCGGTCACCTTCGGCGAGTTCGGTATTCAGGCCCTCGAACCGGCCTACGTGACGAACCGTCAGATCGAGTCGGCCCGTATCGCCATGACCCGCCACATCAAGCGTGGCGGCAAGGTCTGGATCAACATCTACCCGGACCGTCCGCTCACCAAGAAGCCGGCCGAGACCCGCATGGGTTCCGGTAAGGGTTCGCCGGAGTGGTGGATCGCCAACGTCAAGCCCGGCCGCGTCATGTTCGAGCTGTCCGGCGTGCCGGAGGCGGTGGCCCGCGAGGCGATGCGCCGCGCGATCCACAAGCTCCCCATGAAGTGCAAGTTCGTTGTTCGGGACGGGGTGGGTAGCTGATGTCCTCGACCTCGAACAAGGCCGCCGACGCACTGCGGGATCTCAACGACGAAGAGCTCCTGGAGAAGCTGCGCGAGGCCAAGCAGGAGCTGTTCAATCTGCGGTTCCAGGCCGCTACGGGCCAGCTGGAGTCCCACGGCCGGCTGCGTCTGCTCAAGAAGGAGATCGCGCGCATCTACACCACGATGCGGGAGCGCGAGCTCGGAATCGTCGCCACTGGCGACGTGGCATAAGGGATCTGGCAGATGAGCGAGAGCACGAGCACGCGCGGTTTCCGCAAGGTCCGAGAGGGCCTCGTGGTCAGCGACAAGATGCAGAAGACAGTGGTGGTCGCTGTGGAGGACCGGGTCAAGCACCCGCTCTACGGCAAGGTCATCCGGCGCACCCGCAAGCTGAAGGCGCACGACGAGGTCAACGAGGCACATGTCGGCGACCGCGTTCTGCTGATGGAGGTCCGACCGCTGTCGGCCACCAAGCGTTGGCGAGTGGTCGAGGTCCTCGAGCGCGCCAAGTAACCGCACCATCTTCCGGACTTCGTCCGGCAGTAGCACCGTCCGGACTTCGTCCGGCAGTAATACCGTCCGGACTTCGTCCGGAATCCGTTCCGCAAGGCTCGGTCGCCATGACGGCGCTGAGAACCAGCGCGACATACAGGAGCAGCAGTGATTCAGCAGGAATCGCGAATGCGAGTCGCCGACAACACCGGTGCGAAGGAACTCCTTTGCATCCGTGTTCTCGGTGGCTCCGGTCGCCGTTATGCGGGCATCGGTGACGTCATCGTCGCCACCGTCAAGGACGCGATCCCCGGTGGGGGTGTGAAGAAGGGTGAGGTCGTCAAGGCCGTCATCGTTCGCACCACCAAGGAGCGCCGTCGTGCGGACGGGTCCTACATCCGCTTCGACGAGAACGCCGCCGTGATCATCAAGGACGGCGGTGACCCGCGCGGAACCCGCATCTTCGGCCCGGTCGGCCGCGAGCTGCGCGACAAGCGCTTCATGCGCATCATCTCCCTGGCTCCGGAGGTGCTCTGACCTATGAAGATCAAGAAGGGCGACACCGTCCAGGTGATCTCCGGTAAGGACCGCGGGGTCAAGGGCAAGGTCATCAAGGCCTACCCGGAGTCCGACTCGCTCCTTGTCGAGGGCGTCAACCGGATCAAGAAGCACACCAAGGTGACGGCAGGTCTGCGCGGCGCGCAGTCCGGCGGCATCGTCACCCAGGAAGCTCCGATCCATGTCAGCAACGTGATGCTGGTCGACCCGGAGGACAACCGCGCGACGCGCGTCGGTTACCGCCGGGACGAGGAGGGCCGCAAGGTCCGCATCTCCCGACGCAGCGAGAAGGACATCTGATGACCACCGTCGAGACCAAGGCTCCACCGCGCCTCAAGACGCGCTACCGGGCTGAGATCGCCCCGGCGATGCTCTCCGAGTTCCAGTTCGCGAACGTCATGCAGATCCCCGGCCTGGTCAAGGTCGTGGTGAACATGGGCGTCGGCGACGCCGCCAAGGACGCCAAGCTCATCGACGGCGCGATCCGCGACCTCGAGGCCATCACCGGCCAGAAGCCGCAGGTCACCAAGGCCCGCAAGTCCATCGCTCAGTTCAAGCTGCGCGAGGGCATGCCGATCGGCGCGCACGTCACGCTGCGCGGTGACCGGATGTGGGAGTTCCTGGACCGTCTGACGTCCGTCGCGCTCCCGCGTATCCGTGACTTCCGTGGTCTGAGCCCCAAGCAGTTCGACGGTCGCGGCAACTACACCTTCGGTCTCAACGAGCAGTCCATGTTCCACGAGATCGACCAGGACCGGATCGACCGGGTGCGCGGTATGGACATCACCGTCGTGACCACGGCAACCAACGATGACGAGGGCCGTGCGCTGCTGCGCCACCTCGGCTTCCCGTTCGCCGAGACGCGTTAAGGAGACGACGAGATATGGCGAAGAAGTCTCTGATCGCGAAAGCGAATCGCAAGCCGAAGTTCAAGGTGCGCGGTTACACGCGCTGCCGGCGGTGCGGACGTCCGCACGCTGTGTACCGGAAGTTCGGGCTCTGCCGCGTGTGCCTGCGCGAGATGGCCCACCGTGGCGAGCTGCCCGGTGTCACGAAGAGTTCCTGGTAGGAGGTGAGCTGACTAATGACGATGACTGACCCGATCGCAGACATGCTGGCTCGTCTGCGCAACGCGAACACCGCCTACCACGACACCGTGGCGATGCCCTACAGCAAGATCAAGGCGAACATCGCCGAGATCCTGCAGGTCCAGGGCTACATCGCCTCCTGGAAGGTGGAGGAGGTCGAGGGCGTACCCGGCAAGCGGCTCACCCTCGAGCTCAAATACGGCCCCAGCCGCGAGCGCTCGATCGCCGGTATCCGGCGCATCAGCAAGCCCGGCCTGCGGGTGTACGCCAAGTCGACCATGATGCCGAAGGTTCTCGGCGGCCTGGGTGTCGCGATCATTTCGACGTCCACCGGCCTGCTGACCGACCGTCAGGCCACCAAGCAGGGTGTAGGCGGAGAAGTCCTCGCCTACATCTGGTAGGGCGGAGAGACATGTCGCGAATCGGCAGGCTCCCGATCACTGTGCCCTCCGGGGTAGAGGTGACCATCGCGGGAGCAGACGTCACGGTGAAGGGCCCCAAGGGGACTCTGAGCCACAAGGTCGCTGACCCGATCGTGGTGGAGAAGGGTGAGGACGGCGTCCTCACCGTCACCCGCCCCGACGACAGCCGCGAGGCACGCTCGCTGCACGGGCTCACCCGCACCCTGGTCAACAACATGGTGATCGGTGTGACCTCGGGTTACGAGAAGAAGATGGAGATCGCGGGCGTCGGCTACCGCGTCGCTGCGAAGGGCTCCGATCTGGAGTTCGCGCTCGGCTTCAGCCACCCGGTCCCCGTCGCGGCTCCGGCCGGGATCACCTTCGCGGTCGAGTCCCCGACCAGGTTCTCGGTGTCCGGCATCGACAAGCAGCAGGTCGGCGAGGTTGCCGCCAACATCCGCAAGCTGCGCAAGCCCGACCCGTACAAGGGCAAGGGTGTGCGGTACGCCGGCGAGGTCATCCGCCGCAAGGTCGGAAAGGCGGGCAAGTAGCCATGGCTGTCAGCGTCAAGATCGGCAAGGGCGTCAGCAAGAAGGGCATTGCCCGCAGGCGCCGCCACATCCGCGTCCGCAAGCGGGTCTCCGGTACCTCCGCGCGTCCGCGCCTGGTGGTCACCCGGTCCAGCCGGCACATGGTCGCCCAGGTCGTCGACGACACCGCCGGTGTGACCCTGGCCTCGGCCTCGACCATGGACGCCTCACTGCGTACCGCGGACGGGGACAAGAGCGCCAAGGCCAAGGCGGTGGGCGAACTGCTCGCCACCCGCGCCAAGGCGGCCGGTGTCTCCACCGTCGTGTTCGACCGTGGCGGCAACCGCTACCACGGCCGGATCGCCGCTCTGGCGGACGGTGCCCGCGAGCAGGGACTCGACTTCTGATGACGACGTACGCAATCGAAAGAGGGATCTGACGTGCCAGGACCACAGCGTCGCGGCGGCCCCGGTGGGGCCGGCGGACAGGGCGGTGGCGGCGAGCGTCGCGATCGTCGTGACGACCGTCGCGGGCCCGCGCCCGAGAAGAGCCAGTTCGTCGAGCGCGTCGTCGACATCAACCGCGTCGCCAAGGTCGTGAAGGGCGGTCGGCGCTTCAGCTTCACCGCGCTGGTCGTCGTCGGCGACGGCGACGGCACCGTGGGCGTCGGCTACGGCAAGGCCAAGGAGGTGCCCGCGGCGATCGCCAAGGGCGTCGAGGAGGCCAAGAAGAGCTTCTTCAAGGTTCCGCGGATCCAGGGCACGATCCCGCACCCCGTGCAGGGCGAGAAGGCGGCCGGTGTCGTCATGCTCCGTCCGGCCAGCCCCGGTACCGGTGTTATCGCCGGCGGTGCGGTGCGCGCGGTGCTCGAGTGCGCCGGGATCCACGACATCCTGTCCAAGTCGCTGGGCTCGGACAACTCGATCAACATCGTGCACGCGACGGTGGACGCACTGCGTCGGCTGGAGCGTCCCGAGGCTGTCGCGGCTCGCCGCGGTCTGCCGCTCGAGGACGTCGCGCCGCCGGCCATGCTGCGTGCCCGTGCTCGCGGTATGGGGACAGGGGCCTGAGATGGCGCAGATCAAGATCACCCAGATCCGTTCGGGGATCGGCGGCAAGCAGAACCAGCGCGACACGCTGCGCTCGCTCGGCCTGCGCAAGATCCACCAGGAAGTCGTCCGCGAGGACGACGCGGTGACCCTCGGCATGATCAATGCCGTGCGGCACCTCGTCGTCGTCGAGCCGGCCGGTCAGTGAGGCTGAAGACATGACGCTCAAGGTTCACCACCTGCGCCCGGCACCGGGCGCACACAAGTCCAAGATGCGCGTGGGTCGCGGTGAGGGCTCGAAGGGCAAGACCGCCGGTCGCGGTACCAAGGGCACGAAGGCCCGCTACCAGGTGCCGGCACGCTTCGAGGGTGGGCAGATGCCGCTGCACATGCGGCTGCCCAAGCTCCGTGGCTTCACGAACCCGTTCCGGGTCGAGTACCAGATCGTCAACCTGGAGCGTCTGGGCGAGCTCTACCCGTCCGGCGGCGCCGTGACGGTCGACGACCTCGTCGCGAAGGGCGCGGTGCGCAAGCGTCAGCCCGTCAAGATCCTCGGCAGCGGCGAGATCACCGTGGCCGTGCAGGTCACCGTGAACGCGTACTCCGACTCGGCGAAGGCCAAGATCGAGGCCGCGGGCGGAACCGCCACCGTGCTCGAGAGCTGAGCTCACCGACCACGCCACGCCGAGCGGGATCCCGAACGGGAATTTCCCGCTCGGCGTAGGCATTGGGGCACTTCGAGATACGCCCGAAAGCGTGTCCCCGACGCGGCCCAACGGGGGAGCCCTCAGCGGGCCCCCAACTGTTATTGTCCGAAGACAAGGGCCGGCGACGGCGGCTCGTCCCCGTTTGCCTGCGCAGGAGGATCTGTTGCTCACCGGCTTCGTGCAGGCATTTCGGACGCCTGACCTGCGCAAGAAGCTGCTGTTCACGATCATGATCATTGCGGTGTTCCGGCTCGGCTCGCAGTTGCCGACTCCCGGGGTGGACACCCAGGCGATCAACCAGTGCCTCCAGCCGGCTCTCGACGAGGGCGGCGTCTACGGCCTGATCAACCTCTTCTCGGGTGGCGCGCTCCTTCAGCTGTCCATTTTCGCGCTGGGGATCATGCCGTACATCACGGCGAGCATCATCATCCAGCTGCTTGTCGTGGTCATCCCTCGCCTCGAGACCTTGAAGAAGGAAGGTCAGGCGGGGACCCAGAAGCTCACGCAGTACACCCGGTACCTGACCGTGGCCCTGGCGATCCTGCAGTCCACGGCACTGATCGCCATCGCGCGCCAGCCGGGCCGTCTGCTGCAGGGCTGCGATCTGCCCCTGATCCACGAGGACGTCAACGTCTTCGGTGTCCTGACCATGGTCGCGATCATGACCTCCGGTACCGCGGTGGTGATGTGGCTCGGTGAGCTGATCACCGACCGCGGCGTCGGCAACGGCATGTCGGTGCTGATCTTCACCCAGATTGCCGCGACCTTCCCGCAGGCACTGTGGCAGATCAAGGTCGTCGAGGGTTGGGCCGTCTTCATCGGCGTCATGGCCTCCGGCCTGGTGCTCGTCGCCGCCGTCATCTTCGTCGAGCAGGCGCAGCGCCGTATTCCGGTCCAGTACGCGAAGCGGATGATCGGGCGCCGCATGTACGGCGGTACGTCGACCTACATCCCGCTCAAGGTCAACCAGGCCGGCATCATCCCCGTGATCTTCGCATCCTCGCTGTTGTATCTGCCTGCCCTGGCGACGCAGATCGGCAACAGCACCTCGGGCTGGTCCGTCTGGGTCCAGAAGTACTTCGTCAAGGGCGACCACCCCTTCTACATGGCGTCGTACTTCCTGCTGATCGTGTTCTTCGCCTTCTTCTACGTCGCGATCACGTTCAACCCGCGCGAGCTCGCGGACAACATGAAGAAGTACGGCGGCTTCATCCCGGGCATCCGCGCGGGCCGACCGACAGAGGAGTACTTGGACTACGTCCTCAACCGGATCACGACCTCGGGTGCGCTCTACCTGGGTGTGGTCGCGTTGATCCCGATGATTGCCATCGGGGTGCTGGGCAGCAGCAGCATCAACCAGAACTCGTTCCCGTTCGGTGGTGCCAGCATCCTGATCATCGTCGGTGTCGGCCTGGATACTGTGAAGCAGATCCAGAGCCAACTGCAGCAACGCAACTACGAGGGTTTCCTTCGCTAGTGGGGCTCTAGGGTGCGCATCGTCCTGGTAGGTCCACCTGGCGCGGGGAAGGGCACTCAGGCCGAATTCGTCGCCGCCCACCTCGGCATTCCCAAGATCTCCACGGGAGACATCTTCCGTGCGAACGTCAGCCAGGGAACGCCGCTCGGTGCTGAGGCGAAGAAGTTCATGGATGCCGGAGACCTGGTGCCCGACGAGGTCACCATCGCCATGGTCAAGGACCGGATCAGCAAGCCGGACGCCTCGGCCGGCTACCTGCTCGACGGGTTCCCGCGCAACGTCGCCCAGGCCAAGGTCCTCGACGAGATGCTCACCGAGTTGGGTAACTCCCTGGACATGGTCATGGAGCTCGTCGTCGACGACGACGAGGTGGTCCGTCGCCTCGCCGGGCGTCGCACCTGCCGCCAGTGCGGGCAGATCTGGCATCTGGACTTCGACCCGACCGTCGACCCGTCGGCGTGCGACCGGTGCGGCGGCGAGCTGTTCCAGCGCGACGACGACAAGGAAGACACCATCCGCCACCGGCTCGAGGTGTACGCGGAGCAGACCGCGCCGATCGTCAGCTACTACGCCGAGACCGGCATCCTGGTCGGTGTGGACGCGACCGGTCCGGTCGAGGACGTGACCGAACGGGCAATCACCGCGCTTCACCGATCGGACGACTGATGTTCCGCAAGCGCGAGCGAGGCATCGAGTACAAGACCCCCGAGCAGATCCAGAAGATGCGGGTCGCCGGGCTGCTCGTCGGCCAGACCCTCGAGCTGCTTCGGGCGTCCGTGCGGCCGGGGATGACCACCCTCGATCTGGACCGCATCGCCGAGGACAACATCCGCTCGCACGGCGGGATCCCGTCGTTCCAGGGCGTGCCCGGTGGTCCGGGAGTCCCGGACTTCGCGCACACCATCTGCGCGTCGGTCAACGACGAGATCGTCCACGGCGTCCCCGGATCTCGGGTGATCGCAGACGGGGACGTCGTCTCCATCGACTGCGGGGCGATCGTCGACGGCTGGCACGGCGACGCGGCCGTCACGATCGCGGTGGGGGAGATCGCCCCCGACGTGGCCACCCTGCTGCAGGTGTGCGAGAACGCGCTGTGGGCGGGGATGGCCGCGGCGAGCCTCACCGGGCGGATCAACGACATCGGCGACGCGATCGAGGCGCACGTCCGGGCGGCCGGCGAGTACGGGATCGTCGAGGAATACGTCGGGCACGGCATCGGCAGCGAGATGCACATGGCGCCGCAGGTCCCCAACTACTCCGTGCGAGCCAAGCTCGAGCGCATGCGCCCCGGTCTGGTCCTGGCGGTGGAGCCGATGATCAATCTCGGCAGCAGGCAGACCAAGGTGCTGGCCGACGGCTGGACCGTGGCCACCACGGACGGCAAGGCATCGGCCCATTTCGAGCACACCTTCACGGTCACCGAGTCCGGGACCTGGGTGCTGACCGCCCTCGACGGCGGGGTCGAACGACTCCGCGCCGCGGGCGTGACAGTCGCCGATCGAGCCGGAGCCGGACAATCCGGGTGACCGAACCGATGCAGAACGCCCAGGCAGGCGATTGGCCGGCTGCACGCACGGTGTCGTAGACTCACCGACTGGCCGTTCTACGGCCGATGTTGGCGTGCCTGGCGGCTTTGCTCGCGGGCTGGGTCGACGACACAACCGAACTGCCCGTAATCGCTGCAGCATGCGCACGACAGAGACGTGGAGGACGATGCCGAAGAAGGATGGCGCGATCGAGATCGAGGGCGTCGTGGTCGAGTCGCTGCCGAACGCCATGTTCCGGGTGGAGCTCGACAACGGACACAAGGTCTTGGCGCACATCAGCGGCAAGATGCGGATGCACTACATCCGGATCCTGCCCGACGACCGGGTTGTCGTGGAGCTCTCGCCCTACGACCTGACCCGTGGCCGCATCGTCTACCGCTACAAGTAGACAGTCGGAGGCTCCGCCCCCGACGACCCCGGAGAACACGAAGCAAGGATCAGGTCGTGAAGGTCAACCCCAGCGTCAAGAAGATCTGCGACAAGTGCAAGGTCATCCGTCGTCACGGACGGGTCATGGTGATCTGCGAGAACCTGCGCCACAAGCAGCGTCAGGGCTAGATCGCGACACCGCTCCACAGCTCGCGCCACGACGGCTGGTCCGTCGGTGCCCTCGGTCCGGAGGCCGAGGACGGTGCGGGATCCAGACCTCCGGCACGAAGAACAGGAACACAGATGGCACGCCTTGCCGGCGTCGACCTCCCGCGCGAAAAGCGCCTGGAGATCGCGCTCACCTACATCTACGGCATCGGCCGCACCCGGGCCAAGGAGACCTGCGCCGGGACGGGCATCAGCCCGGACCTCCGCGCCAAGGACATCGGCGACGAGGACCTGGTCAAGCTCCGCGACTGGATCGACGCCAACTACAAGACCGAAGGTGACCTGCGGCGTGAGGTCGCCGCGGATATCCGTCGGAAGATCGAGATCGGGTGTTACCAGGGTCTGCGGCACCGCCGTGGTCTGCCGGTGCACGGTCAGCGCACCCACACCAATGCCCGCACCCGCAAGGGCCCTCGCCGCGCCATCGCCGGCAAGAAGAAGCCCGGAAAGAAGTAGCCGATGCCTCCCAAGAGCCGCCAAGCGGGCGCCAAGCAGAAGGTGCGCCGCAAGGAGAAGAAGAACATCGCCCACGGGCACGCTCACATCAAGAGCACGTTCAACAACACGATCGTGTCGATCACCGACCCGCAGGGGAACGTGATCTCGTGGGCCAGCGCCGGCCACGTCGGCTTCAAGGGGTCGCGCAAGTCGACCCCGTTCGCCGCGCAGATGGCTGCCGAGTCCGCCGCTCGTCGTGCTCAGGAGCACGGCATGCGCAAGGTGGATGTGTTCGTGAAGGGTCCCGGCTCCGGCCGCGAGACCGCGATCCGCTCGCTGCAGGCCACCGGCCTGGAGGTCGGATCGATCCAGGACGTCACCCCGTCGCCCCACAACGGTTGTCGTCCGCCCAAGCGTCGCCGCGTCTGACGCGGTCGTTCCGCTGAAGCACCACGTGTTCGCTGCGCTCAACAAGCTCAATCGGCTCGGGATCGTGAACCTCGTTTTTCGGCTCCCGTCCGCTCGCCTCACTCGCTTGTACTGTCGTAGGTAATACCCGGCGCCGTTCAGATGGCGGCGTCGGGAAGTCGCGGCGTCATATGACGGTCGTCGCGGAGAGGGAAACACCATGCTCATCGCACAGCGCCCCACCCTGGTCGAGGAACCGGTCAGCGATTTCCGGTCCCGGTTCATCATCGCCCCGCTCGAGCCCGGCTTCGGCTACACGCTCGGCAACTCGCTGCGCCGCACGCTGCTCTCCTCCATCCCCGGTGCCGCCGTCACCAGCATCCGCATCGACGGCGTCCTGCACGAGTTCACCACCGTGCCCGGGGTCAAGGAGGACGTCACCGACCTCATCCTGAACATCAAGGAACTGGTCGTCTCCTCCGAGCACGACGAGCCCGTCGTCATGTACCTGCGCAAGCAGGGCCCCGGTGACGTCACTGCCGCCGACATCCAGCCGCCGGCCGGTGTCGAGGTGCACAACCCCGACCTGCACCTGGCCACGCTGAACGCCAAGGGCAAGCTCGACGTCGAACTCACCGTCGAGCGTGGTCGTGGCTACGTCTCCGCCGTGCAGAACAAGCAGGTCGGTCAGGAGATCGGGCGCATCCCGGTCGACTCGATCTACTCGCCGGTGCTCAAGGTGACGTACAAGGTCGAGGCGACCCGTGTCGAGCAGCGCACCGACTTCGACTCGCTCGTCGTCGACGTCGAGACCAAGCACTCGATGCTGCCGCGCGACGCGATGGCCTCGGCAGGTAAGACCCTGGTCGAGCTGTTCGGCCTGGCCCGCGAGCTCAACGTCGAGGCCGAGGGCATCGACATGGGCCCGTCGCCGACCGACGCCGCCCTGGCCGCGGACCTCGCGCTCCCGATCGAGGAGCTCGAGCTGACCGTCCGTTCCTACAACTGCCTCAAGCGCGAGGGCATCCACTCGGTGGGTGAGCTCGTGTCGCGAAGTGAGGCTGACTTGTTGGATATAAGGAATTTCGGCGCCAAGTCCATCGACGAGGTCAAGGCCAAGCTGCACGGCATGGGTCTCGCTCTGAAGGACAGCCCGCCCGGGTTCGACCCGAGCACGGCGGTGCACGATTTCGGCGCGTACGACGACGACGACGCCGGGTACGCGGAGACCGAACAGCTGTAGTAGAACTACGCAGGATCGGCGGGCCCCACACAGGGCCCGCCAACCCTTCGTCCCGTGGAGCGGCGAGGGGTCCACCACACGGGAAACCCCGTGTTCTCTCCGAAGGAAGACGAGTCATGCCTCAGCCCAGCAAGGGTCCACGTATGGGCGGCAGCGCCGCTCACGAGCGTCACATGCTGTCGAACCTCGCCACCCAGCTGTTCCAGCACGGTGCGATCACCACCACCGAGGCCAAGGCTCGTCGCCTGCGCCCCGTCGCCGAGCGTCTGATCACCCAGGCCAGGAAGGGCGACATTCACAACCGTCGCCTGGTGATGCGCACCGTCAAGGACAAGAGCGTCGCGCACGTGCTGATGACCGAAATCGGCCCGCGCTTCGCCAACCGTCCCGGTGGCTACACCCGCATCACCAAGCTCGGTCCCCGCAAGGGCGACAACGCCCCCATGGCGCTGATCGAGCTGTGCGAGGCGCTGACCATCGCGCAGACCGCCGTCGGCGAGGCCGAGGGCGCCACCAAGCGCGCCACCAAGGAAGCCGCCGCCAAGAAGGCCGCTCCCGCCAAGGCCGCCGAGCCCGAGGCCGCCAAGGCCGACGAGCCGGAAGCGACCGCCGTCGAGGCCACCGAGCCCGAGGCCACCGAGGCCGAGGCCACCGAGGACAAGTCCTGACGGACCCGCTCGACACCGACGCCCCCGGGCTCCCGATCGCGGAGCACGGGGGCGTTCGTATACGGCTCGGACATTGCGTACGACGGCACGGACTTCGCCGGGTGGGCGCCGCAGGACGGTCTGCGGACCGTGGCCGGCGAGCTCTCGGCCGGGCTGAGCACGGTGCTTCGGCTGGAAGTGCCCGCCGTGCTCACCGTCGCCGGGCGCACCGACGCGGGCGTGCACGCGCGAGGCCAGGTGGCGCACGTGGACGTCCCGGAGGCGAACTGGGCGGCCGTGGTCGGGCGGATGCCGTTGCCGCCTGAGCAGGCTCTGGTGCACCGCCTGGCGGGGGTCCTGCCGCGCGACGTGCGGGTCCACGCCGTCTCGGTCGCACCTCCCGGCTTCGACGCCCGCTTCGCGGCCCTGGCCCGCCGGTACGCCTACCGGGTCAGCGACGCCCCCGGCGGGGTGGATCCGTTGCGCCGGGCGGCGGTGCTCTGGCATCCGCGCAGCCTGGACGTGGTGGCGATGGACTCAGCGGCCGCTTCGATGGTCGGCGAACATGATTTCGCGGCGTACTGCAAACGTCGGGAGGGCGCGAGCACCATCCGGACGCTGGCCCGCTTCGGCTGGGCGCGCGATCTCGACGGCCTGCTGGTGGCCGACGTCGAGGCCGACGCGTTCTGCCATCACATGGTCCGGGCCCTCGTCGGCGCTTGCCTGGCTGTGGGGGAGGGCCGCCGCCCCGTGGAGTGGCCGGCACAGGTCCTGGCCGCCGGGGAGAAGGACTCCGCGGTGCAGATCGTCCCCCCGCACGGCCTCACCCTGGAGGAGGTCCGCTACCCCTCCGCGGCCGACCTCGCGGCCCGGGTTCGCGAGACTCGGCGGCACCGGACTCTGGCCCCGCCCAGCGTCGGATGACCACGACTCACCGTGCTTTTGCCCCGCCGGGGCGTGCAGGCTAAGCTGGCGCGCTGTTGCCGGTCGTGCGTATGCGTGCGCCCGCGCCATCGCTTGGGGTCCACGATCCCGGGTACCCCGAATTCTGCGAAGCGAAGGTCGACACGTGCGCACGTACAGCCCCAAGCCCGGTGAGATCACCCGTACGTGGCACGTCATCGACGCCACGGACATCGTGCTCGGCCGCCTTGCCAGCCAGACCGCGCAGCTGCTGCGTGGCAAGCACAAGCCGGTCTTCGCCCCGCACGCCGACACCGGCGATTTCGTGATCATCATCAACGCGTCCAAGGTCGCGTTGACCGGCAACAAGCTGGCCAACAAGCGAGCTTGGCGCCACTCCGGCTTCCCGGGCGGTATCCGCTCGGTCGCGTACTCGGAGCTGATGGAGAAGAGCCCCCGTAAGGCCGTCGAGAAGGCGGTCAAGGGCATGCTCCCGCACAACACCCTCGGGCGCGCGCAGCTCAGCAAGCTCAAGGTCTATGCGGGCCCGGATCACCCGCACCAGGCGCAGCAGCCGACTCCGTACACCATCTCCCAGGTCGCGCAGTAGCCCGCGCCCGAGTCACCAGCACCACCGAAGGGAAGCAGAAGCTTGACCGCCGAGACCACGGACGTCGCTGTCGTCGACGCCGAGACCACCGAGGACGCGGAAACCCCGCAGTCCTGGACCAGTGAGTCCGCACCGACCGTCGCCATCGTCTCGGAGATCGTTCCCGGTGCCGCTGTCGGACGTCGCAAGGAAGCCATCGCCCGCGTGCGGATCGTCCCCGGCACCGGCGTGTGGAAGCTCAACGGCCGCACCCTCGAGGACTACTTCCCGAACAAGGTGCACCAGCAGCTCGTGAAGGACCCGCTGGTCATCCTCGGCCTCGACGGCAGCTACGACGTCTTCGCGCGCATCCACGGCGGCGGCATCTCCGGTCAGGCCGGCGCACTGCGCCTGGGCATCGCCCGTTCGCTGAACCAGGCCGACGAGGAGCACAACCGTCCGGTGCTGAAGAAGGCCGGCTTCCTGACCCGTGACGCGCGAGCCATCGAGCGCAAGAAGTACGGCCTGAAGAAGGCCCGCAAGGCGCCGCAATACTCGAAGCGCTAGTCAGACATCGCCGAGCGCCCGGACCCGTTGTGGGTCCGGGCGCTTCGCGCTTTTCTCGGCGAGCTGAACGAAGCGGGGGCCGTCCACGTCCTAGCCACGAGGCGAAGGACGGCGGTATGAGACGAATTGGCCCGGCTGTGATCGCGTCGGTGTTGCTCGCGGGCTGCGGCACAACGAGCGTCGTTGCCCAGGACGGCGAGCCCGCACCGACGGTGAGCGCCACCCCTACGCCGAGCCCCACGGCACCGGACGGCCTGTCCGCGGCGGACATCGCCGCGATCTATGGCGCTGTCCTGCGCAGGTACGGAGGGTGGCGCGGCGCCGGGATCCTGGTGGAGGACAGCCCTGCCACGGCCCGCGACGATCGGCTCTGGAGGAGTCCCCGCGCGGAGCCCTTCGACGACGCGACCCGGGCTGCGATCGCGAAGCGGGTCGGGCCGGCGCTGCGTTGGATCGCCGACTCCGTCGACGTGCCCCGGACCGCGAATGGACTGGGTGTCCGGGGCGGGACGATCGCCGTGGTCGGGCCGATCCATGGCACCGGCGACCGCGTGCGCGTCGCGATCAACACCTACTGCGGGGGCCGGTGCGGGCGGATCTACATGCACGCGGTAGCTCGCGTCGGCGGGGTCTGGAAGCTCGCCGGCTCCGGCTACGAGTGCACGGACGGGAAGTGCCCCGGTGGCATCGTCTACTGAATGAGCTGATCCGGTCGGGTGCACCACGCCACGCGTTTGCCCACCTCACGTGCCCGGAGGGCTCCGCTGCGCAATCATGGCCGGTGGACCCACGGGGGGTTCGGGCCAAGTGATTCGTTGTGGAGGTGCGCTGTGGCGCGTCTGTTCGGGACCGACGGGGTCCGGGGTGTTGCCAACGTCGACCTGACCGCGGAGCTGGCGCTGAAGCTGTCCGCCGGTGCTGGGCGGGTGCTGGCCAGGCACCGCACCGCTCCGGGGCGGCCGGTGGCCGTGGTCGGACGGGACCCCCGCGCCTCGGGTGAGTTCCTGGAGGCCGCGGTCGTCGCGGGCCTGGCGGGATCCGGGGTCGACGTGGTGCGCGTCGGCGTGCTGCCCACGCCCGCGGTGGCGTTCCTGACCGCGGAGTACGAGGCGGACCTCGGGGTCATGCTGTCCGCGTCGCACAACCCGGCGCCGGACAACGGCATCAAGTTCTTCGGCCGCGGCGGGCACAAGCTGCCCGATTCCGTCGAGGACGAGATCGAGGCTGTGCTCGAGATTCCCGCGGAGAAGCCGATCGGCGCGGACGTCGGCCGGGTCACCGAGGACCTCGAGGCGGGGCGTCGCTATCTGGACTTCCTGCTCACCACGGTGCCGAACCGGCTGCGCGGGTTGCGGGTGGTCATCGACTGCGCCAACGGGGCGGCCGCCGGGATCGCGCCGACGCTGCTGCGGGGTGCGGGCGCCGAGGTGATCGTGCTGTCCGCCGCGCCCGACGGGCTCAACATCAACGACCGCTGCGGTTCGACGCACATGGAGAACCTGTCCCACGCCGTCCGGGAACACGTGGCCGACGTCGGGCTTGCCTTTGACGGCGACGCGGACCGCTGCCTGGCCGTCGACGCGCACGGGGAGATGATCGACGGCGACCAGATCATGGCCGTGCTCGCGCTGGCGATGCGGGAGTCCGGAAAGCTCATCGACGACACGGTCGTGCTCACCGTCATGAGCAACCTCGGACTCAAGCTCGCGCTGCACGACGCCGGGCTGAAGACCGTCGAGACCGGCGTGGGGGATCGCTACGTGCTCGAGGCCATGCGCGCGGGTGGGTACAGCCTCGGCGGCGAGCAGTCCGGGCACCTGGTGATGCTCGAGCACGCGACCACCGGCGACGGCCTGCTGACCGGTCTGCACCTGCTTGCGCGGGTCGCCGCGACGGGCACCTCGCTGGCGGATCTGGCCGGGGTAGTGACGCGACTGCCGCAGGTGCTGGTCAACGTCAAGGGCGTCAACCGCGCCGGGGTCGGCGACAGCAGCGCGTTGGCCGCCGCCGTGGCCGCCGCCGAGGCGGAACTCGGTTCCACCGGACGGGTGCTGCTGCGACCGAGCGGCACCGAGCCCGTCGTCCGGGTGATGGTGGAGGCGGCGTCCTCGGTGCAGGCACATGAGGTCGCCGACCGACTTGCGGCAGTTGTCCGCGAGGAGCTCGCACTCTCCTAAACCGACACGCCGCCAAGATCACTCCGGCGGATCACACGTTGCGTGGTTTGCCGGGCAGGGGCACCGCGCGCTCCTATCCTGATCGTCATGTGCGGAATCGTGGGGTACGTGGGCGGCGGTGCCGCGCTCGACGTGGTGCTCGGTGGTCTGAAGCGTCTGGAGTACCGCGGGTACGACTCCGCGGGCGTGGCGTTGGTCAGTGACGGCGAGCTGGTGATCCGCCGTAAGGCGGGCAAGCTGGCGAACCTGGTGGGCATGCTCGAGGCGGATCCGCTCGCCTCGGCGAACACCGCCATGGGCCACACCCGGTGGGCGACCCACGGTGGCCCCACCGACCGCAACGCCCATCCGCACCGCTCCGCGAGCGGGAAGGTCGCGGTGATCCACAACGGGATCATCGAGAACTTCGCCAAGCTGCGCGACTCCCTCGAGTCCCGCGGCATCGAGATGAGCTCCGACACCGACACCGAGGTCGTCGCGCACCTGCTCGGCGAGATCATGGACGAGAACGCAGGCATCTCGCTGGCCGAGGGCATGCGCCGGGTGTGCGCGGTGCTCGAGGGCGCGTTCACCCTCGTCGCGGTGCACGCCGACATGCCGGACGTCGTCGTCGGTGCCCGACGCAACTCCCCGCTCGTGGTCGGGCGTGGGATCGGCGAGAACTTCCTCGCCTCCGACGTATCCGCGTTCATCGCCTACACCCGCGAGGCCATCGAGCTCGGTCAGGACCAGGTCGTCGAGCTGCGCCCGGGTGGCGTCGAGATCACCAACTTCGACGGCACGCCCGCCGCGGTGCGCGAGTTCCACGTCGACTGGGACGCCTCGGCCGCCGAGAAGGGTGGCTACGACTACTTCATGCTCAAGGAGATCGCCGAGCAGCCCAAGGCGATCGCGGACACCCTGCTCGGGCGGATGGGCGCCGACGGGCGGCTGCAGCTGGACGAGATGCGCCTGTCGGACCAGGAACTGCGGGTCATCGACAAGGTCATCATCGTCTCCTGCGGGACGTCCTTCCACGCCGGTCTGATCGCCAAGTACGCCATCGAGCACTGGACCCGCATCCCGTGCGAGGTCGAGCTGGCTTCGGAGTTCCGTTACCGGGACCCGATCCTGACCCGCTCCACGCTCGTCATCGCGATCTCGCAGTCCGGCGAGACCATGGACACCCTCATGGCCATCCGCCACGCGCGAGAGCAGCGTTCGCGGGTGCTGGCGATCTGCAACACCAACGGCTCGACGATCCCGCGTGAGTCCGACGCGGTCGTCTACACCCACGCCGGCCCCGAGATCGCGGTCGCCTCGACCAAGGCGTTCCTGACCCAGATCGTCGCCTGCTACGTCGTCGGTCTGTACCTCGCGCAGGTGCGCGGCACCAAGTACGGCGACGAGATCACCGAGGTCATGAACCAGCTGCACGCTCTGCCCGGTGCGGTGGAGAAGGTGCTGGAGACCGTCGAGCCGGTGCGGGCCCTGGCGCGCACGCTCGTCGAGAAGCGTTCGGTGCTGTTCCTCGGCCGCCACGTCGGGTACCCCGTCGCGTTGGAGGGTGCGCTGAAGCTCAAGGAGCTCGCCTACATGCACGCCGAGGGCTTCGCGGCCGGCGAGCTCAAGCACGGCCCGATCGCCCTGATCGAGGAGGGGCTGCCGGTCGTCTGCATCGTTCCCTCGCCGACGGCCCGCGGGCAGCTGCACGACAAGATCGTGTCCAACATCCAGGAGGTGCGCGCCCGCGGTGCGCACACCATCGTCATCGCCGACGAGGGTGACGAGACCGTCGTCCCCTACGCCTCGACGCTGATCCGGGTGCCCGCGGTCTCCACGTTGCTGCAGCCGATCGTCACCACCGTGCCCCTGCAGGTCTTCGCCTGCGAGATGGCCACTGTCCGCGGCCACGACGTCGACCAGCCGAGAAACCTCGCCAAATCCGTCACGGTCGAGTAGGGCAACAACCACTACGCACGTCGTGTTCGCTCCTTCGTCGCTCAACAGGCTCAATCGGCTCGGGAGAGCGAAAGCTCGTCCCTCGCCTTCGCTCTCCGCTCGCCTCAATCGCCTGTGCGTAGTGGTTCCACATACCGGACATTTCGCCCGGTTTCACGACCATTGCGCACGACGTGCGTAATGGTCGTGACTTCTTCCGGCGCCGATAGGCTCCCGATGTGATCGTCGGGGTCGGCATCGATGTGTGTGACATCGGGCGGTTCACGGCGGCGATCGATCGGACGCCGGGGCTCGTCGAGCGATTGTTCACCCCGGCAGAGCGGGCGAAGCGGCCGGCGTCGCTCGCGGCGCGGTTCGCGGCCAAGGAGGCGTTGGCCAAGGCGCTCGGGGCCCCCGGGAATCTGAGCTGGCAGGACGCCGAGGTGGTCACCGACGCGGCGGGGCGGCCCTGGCTGAGTGTGCGGGGCACGGTCGCTGCACGGGCCAAGGCGCTCGGGGTCTCCAACTGGCACGTCTCGCTGTCCCACGACGCGGGGATGGCCTCGGCGGTGGTCATCGCCGAGGGCTACGGGGCGCCGGTGGTCGAGGACCGCATGTGAGGGCGGCGCACACCGTCGAGCAGATCCGGGCCGCCGAGGGCGTGGCGCACGGGCTGCTGCCGGACGGCGCTCTGATGGACCGGGCCGCGACCGGCCTGGCGCGGGTCTGCCGGCGCATGCTGGGACGGGTCTACGGGTCCCCGGTGGTAGTGCTCGTCGGCAGCGGCGACAACGGCGGCGACGCCCTGTACGCGGGAGCCCACCTCGCCCGACGAGGCGCCGAGCTGCACGCGATTCTGTTGGTCCCGGACCGCGTGCACGCGTCGGGACTGGCCGCCTTCCGGCGCGCCGGCGGCCGGGTCACCACCGACCCGGCGGTGCTGGATCGGGCCCACCTGGTCATCGACGGCATCGTCGGGATCGGCGCCATCGGTGGACTTCGACCGGACGCCGCGGCCCTGGTGGCCCGTGCCGAGATCGGCGGGGGCCTCATGGTGGCCGTCGACCTGCCGAGCGGAGTGGACGCCGACACCGGAGAGGTGCCGGGCGAGGCCGTTCATGCCGACGCAACCGTCACCTTCGGCACCTGGCGCCTGGGCCTGCTGGTGGACCCGGGGGCACGGCGTGCGGGCGCGGTCACCTGCGTGGACATCGGCATCGGCGAGTACCTGCCCGAGCCCGCGGCGCTCAGCCTGCAGACGGCGGACCTGGCGTACCTGCTGCCCCGCCCCGGCCGTGCTGACGACAAGTACCGCCGCGGCGTGCTCGGGGTGGTGGCCGGCTCGGCGGGTTATCCGGGCGCGGCAGCGCTCACGGTCGCCGGCGCGTTGCGCGCCGGCGTCGGCATGATCCGATTCGTGGGCGCGCCGGAACTCGGTCGAGCGGTGGTGGCCGCGGCACCGGAGGTCGTCGCGTCCGACGGACGCCCGACGAAGGCCGGGCGGGTCCAGGCGTGGGTCGTCGGCCCCGGCATAGGGACCGACGAGCAGGCCGCAGGACTGTTGCACGACGTGCTGAGCAGCGACGTGCCCGTTCTGGTCGACGCCGACGGACTGACGCTGCTCTCCGGATCCGGGCTGCCGAAGCGTTCGGCTCCGACCCTGTTCACCCCGCACGCCGGCGAACTGGCCAGGCTGCTGGGGACGGATCGGGCGACGGTGGAGGCAGCACGGCTGACCCACGCGCGCCGTGCCGCGGAGAAGTTCGGGGCGTACGTCCTGCTGAAAGGCTCCACGACCGTCATCGCGGCCCCGGACGGCGCTCAGCATCTGGCCGGCTGCG
The DNA here is from genome assembly GCA_963703165.1 of uncultured Actinomycetota bacterium. Classification (GTDB taxonomy): domain Bacteria; phylum Actinomycetota; class Actinomycetes; order Sporichthyales; family Sporichthyaceae; genus JBQTKD01. The sequence goes on along the minus strand of OY969798.1, from coordinate 1,696,544 downwards.
CGCCCTCGCCGGCTCTGTGGGTGAACTCGACCGGCTCTCCCTGGTCGGCCACGGCGGGCAGCGGCGACGTCCTGTCGGGCGTGGCGGGGGCCCTGCTGGCGGCGGGCCTGCCAGTGGGGCAGGCGGCCGCCCTCGCGGCACATGTGCACGGTCTCGCGGCGCATCACGCCTCGGACCGTCAGCGGCCGATCGGTGCGGGCGACATTGCCGCGCACGTTCCGGACGCCTGGGCATGCGGCTCCTAGTAGGGGAGCTTCTTGCCGTTCGGCGTGCGCAGGTCCAACGCTTCCTCGCGCTTGAGCTGCGAGGTGCTCTTGGACGTCAGCGACTTGCGTTCGATCCGGATCTGTTTGCTCGCCATCGGGAGCCTCCTGCCCGCCGGCGGTGCCGCATCCGGGAGTCGGATGCGTCACATTCGCCTGAGGTTCACTCAGACGGTCCAGCGTGCGCTTGCGTTCGCCGTCGATCGGATGATTTGCCTCTCCGTCGAACGGCCTAGGTGAAGGCATGTACAGAGCGTGATGGTTCTCGCTTAGCCGGATAACGGCGCCGACGATGGAAGGATGAACGGGTGCGTACTCCTGCCGGCACGGTCGGCCGCGTGGCTGGGCTGACCTGGCGTGCGCAGGCGCGGGTCGATCTGGACGCAATTGCGGCAAATGTCCGTTCCCTGGCGGGATTCGCCCCTGGCGCCGGTGTGCTGGCGGTCGTCAAGGCCGACGCCTACGGGCATGGTCTGGTGCCCTGCGCGCGCGCCGCGCAGGCCGGTGGTGCCGCCTGGCTCGGCGTGGCGGTGCTGGAGGAAGCCCTGGCGTTGCGGGCCGCCGGCGTCACCGGACCGATCCTGTGCTGGCTCGCCGCACCCGGCGAGGACCTCGACGCCGCGTTGGCAGTCGACGTGGACCTGTCCGCGGACTCCCGCTGGCAACTGGACGAGATCCTGGCCGCGGTCGCCCGGACCGGACGCACCGCCCGGGTGCACCTGAAGATCGACACCGGCATGGGGCGGGCCGGAGCCACGTTCGCCGACTGGCCGGACCTCGTGGACGCCGCCGGGCGCGAGGTGGCCGCCGGTGCCGTCGAGGTGATCGGGATCTGGTCGCACCTGGCGTGCGCGGACGAACCGGAGCACCCCAGCGTCGCCGCCCAGATCGAGGCGTTCCGCGATGCCGTTGCCGTGGCGGAGCGGGCCGGGCTGCGCCCGCAGTTGCGTCACCTGTCGAACTCCGCAGGCACCGTCGCGCTGCCCGCCGCGCACTTCGACCTGGTCCGCCCCGGTATCGCGGTCTACGGGTACAGCCCCGCCCCGGCGCTCGGGGACAGCGCGCACTTCGGGTTGCGGCCGGCGATGACCCTGGCCGCTCGGCTCGCGCATGTGAAGCAGGTTCCGGCCGGCCACGGAGTTTCGTACGGGCACACTTATGTGACGCAACGTCAGACCACGCTGGGCCTGGTGCCCGTCGGGTACGCCGACGGCATCCCGCGATCGGCGAGCAACCGCGGGCCGGTGCAGGTCGGCGGGGTCCGCCGGCAGATCGCCGGACGGGTCTGCATGGACCAGTTCGTGGTCGACCTCGGGGAGGACCCGGCGGTGCCGGGCGACGAGGTCCTGGTCTTCGGGCCGGGGGACACCGGCGAACCCACGGTGGCGGACTGGGCCGACCTGCTCGGCACCATCTCCTACGAGATCGTCACCGGAATCGGCGGCAGAATTCCTCGGGTGCATCTGGGCTCGATGCATGAGTAACCGTTCGGAGCTGATCCGCTGGGCGGTGCGTGCGGGCGTGGTCGCGGGAACTGCGGCGGCGACGACCGTGGTGCGTCGCCGGGTCGCGCGGGGTCGCGCGGAGGAGCAGCGCCGGGACGAGCCCTCGTCGCTGGGCGGCCTGCACACCGAGGCCGAGATAGTCCTGGCCGAGGACGGTGTCCCGCTGTGCGTGGAGATCGAGGAGGGTCCGGCGCACGCCGAGGGCCCGACGTTGGTCTTCCTGCCCGGCTTCTGTCTGAACATGGATGCCTGGCACTTCCAGCGTCAGGCACTACGCGGGGTGGTCCGCTGCGTCTACTACGACCATCGCGGACACGGCCGCTCCGGGCGCGGGGAACGGTCCCGCGCCACCGTCGACCAACTCGCCCGCGACCTGCGTTCCGTGCTCGACGCGACCGTCGGCGACGGTCCGGTGGTGCTGGTCGGGCACTCCCTCGGCGGCATGGTCGTGATGGCGTTCGCTGACCAGTTCCCCAAGGAATTCGGCAACCGAGTGGTCGGTGCGGCGCTCATCGCCACCTCACCCGGGCGCCTCGCGGAGATGACGCTCGGGTTGCCGGCCGCCCTGGTCCGCCGGCTCTGGAAGTTCAGCCCCGGCGTCGTCGACCTCGTCTCCAACCGTCCGATCCTGATCAACCGGGGCATCGGCGCGGACCGCGACATCGGCCTGTGGATCACCAAGCGCCTGTCCTTCGGGCGAGCTGACATCGACCCCGAGGTCGCGCACTTTGCCGGTGAACTGCTCAACAGCACCCCGCTCGACGTGTTCGGAGAGTTCTTCCCCGAGTTCCATCGGCACGACAAGGAAGCCGCACTTCCGGTGTTCCGGGAGTGTCAGACGCTCATCGTCGCCGGCGGCAAGGACGTGCTCACGCCGCCCGACCACAGCCGCGCGATGGCGATGCAGGTACCGGAGGCCGAGTTGATGGTGTGCGAGGGCGCCGGGCACCTGGTGCAGTTGGAGCACCCGGAGGAGATCAACGCCGCCTTGCGTCGGCTCCTCGAGCGCGTGCGGTTGGCGACCGGTCGCGGCGCGGCCGTCCCCCCGGCCCGACGGGCAGCCCGATGAGTGACGTGGGCCTGGCGGCTGCCGTCGACACCTGTGCGGCGTGCACGGAGCTCACCGGCCCCCGCCACCATGTGGTCGTCGGACAGCTCCCTCCCGGGGCGGAACTGCTGTTGCTCAGCGGCGTTCCGACCAAGCAGGAGGAGTCCGCCGGCCGCCCGTTCATCGGACGGTCCGGTCACCACCTGGACTTCCTGCTGGGCAACTTCGGCCTGCTGCGCAAGCGACAGGTCGCGACGCTGTCGGTCGTCAACTGCCTCCCTGCCGACGAGGGCGACTCGATCAGCCGGGCCGAGATCGAGGCCTGCCGTCCGTGGGCGATGGAGCAGATCGAGGACATCGATCCGCTCCTGATCGTCACGCTCGGGCCGCAGGCCACCGAATGGGCCCTCGGGGTCGCGACGGTGCTCTCCGCGGTCCGCGGACACCTGCACCAGTTCGGCACTCGGCCCCTGATCCCCACGCATCACCCGGTGGCGGCCATCCACTGCGGGACCCGTGGAGCACCGGCCGCGCAGCTGGAGCAGGACCTCCGCTACGCCGTCGAGCTGCTGCCGGCGTTGCGCGCTCTGCGGGCCAGGCGATGACCACGTCCACTGTGCTGACCCTGCAGGTCCCCACAGCACAGGCGATGCAGGCCCTCGGTGCCCGTCTGGCCGGAGTGCTGCGCCGCGGTGATCTGGTCCTGTTGACCGGCGATCTGGGCGCCGGCAAGACCACGTTCACGCAGGGTCTCGGGGCCGCGCTCGGCGTGCGTGGCCGGATCGCCTCGCCGACCTTCGTCATCTCCCGGATCCACCCGACGCTGGCCGACGGCCCCGATCTGGTGCACGTCGACACCTACCGGATGGCCGATGCCCTCGAGGTCGCCGACCTCGACCTCGAGGACTCCATCGCCGAATCGGTCACCGTCGTCGAGTGGGGCGCGGGCCTCGTCGAGGGCCTGACCACGGACCGGCTGGAGCTGGTGTTGAACCGCGGGACGGAGCTCCCGCCCGACGCCGATCCCGACGATCCCAGCGCCGCCATCCGCGAGGTCACCGTCACGGCTGTGGGTCCCCGCTGGGTCGGCGTGGATCTGGACGCCCTTCTCCGCAGATGATCGCTTCGCTCAACGGGCTTCAATCGGCTCGGGAGCCTTCGAGCCGCTCCGCAAAGTAGGCCTCGGGTCAGCTCAGGCGGCTCGGGCTCCGCTCGCCTCAATCGCCCGTAAAGTTCTCCGCGTGCTGCTCCTTGCCATCGACACCTCCACCCCGCAGGTGGGCGTCGCCGTCTGCCGCGACGGCGAGGCGCTGGCCCGGTTCATGGTCATCGACGCGCGCCGGCACGGGGAACTCCTCGCGGTCGGGGTCCGCCAGGTGCTCGCCGAGGCGGGGGTGGCGCCCGCGCAGTTGGAGGGCGTCGCGGTCGGCGTCGGGCCCGGGCCCTACACCGGACTGCGCATCGGACTGATGACCGCGCGGGCGATGGGCCACGCCCTGGGAATCGGCGTGCACGGCGTGTGCAGCCTCGATGCCCTCGCGGCGCAGGCCGGGTTGCCGGGCGAGTTCCTTGTGGCCACCGACGCGCGGCGCAAGGAGGTCTACTGGGCGCGCTACGACGACGGCGTCCGCGTCGACGGGCCCGGCGTCGCGCGCCCGCACGAGCTGGGCTGGACCGGCGCCGTGGTCGGCGCCGGCCCGGAGCTGTACCCGGAGGCGTTCGGCGCGGGACTGCCGCCCGTGCACCCGGATCCCGCGGTGCTCGCCCACCTCGTGGAGCAGACGTTGGCCGCGGGGGAGCAGGCCCTGCCGCCGGACCCGCTGTACCTGCGCCGCCCGGACGCGGTCGAACCCGGTGCGGCCAAGACGGTCGGACAACCGCGGGTCGGCGACCCGGCGTGAGCGCGCACCCGGACGGTGCTCTGCGTCCGGCGCGATGGTGGGACATCCCCACGCTCGCGGAGATCGACGCGGACCTGTTCGGCACGGACGCCTGGTCGCCGGCCACGTTCTGGTCGGAACTGGCCGGGGTGCCGGACCTGCGCTGGTACCGCGTCGCCGAGGTCCACGTGCCCGAGGGCACGAAGATCGTCGGCTACGTCGGACTCGCGTCCGGTCATGAGACCGGCGACGTGCAGACGATCGCGGTCCGTGCCGATGCGCAGGGCAGCGGTTGGGGCGCAGTGCTGCTCGACGCACTGCTGGGGGAGGCGAGGGCCCGCGGCTGCACCGAGGTGCTGCTGGAGGTCCGCGCCGACAACACCGCCGCGATCGCGCTCTACACGCGCCGCGGATTCCTGACGATCTCCACCAGGCGTCGGTACTACGCCGACGGGACCGACGCCCTGATCCTGCGCTGCACCATCGCATCTGACGATGCGTCAGGAACGACGTAGTCCGGGCTCGCCGTCCCGCACCACGAACGACGCCTCGGTCGTGGCCGGGCGCCCAGGCTGCGACACCTTCTGGACCACCTGGAAGTCCGCGCGCAGGTGATCGGAGTCGGCGTGGCACTTGATCCAGCCGCGGCGACCGCTCCAGTACTTCAGGTGCGGTGCGCGCTTCAGTGCGTCTGCCACCCACGGCTGCTGCGGGATCCAGTCACCACCGGTCGTCACCGCACTGGTGACCAGTTCCGACGCCACCGGCGGCCCGGACTCCGCCGACCCACCGCGGTGGATGTCGGCGGCCCAGTGCACGTGGGCGTCGCCGGTGAGCACCACCAGGTTGCGGGTCTGCGCCTCGCGAGCCGCGGCGAGCAGTCGTTCGCGGGCTCCGGGATAGCCGTCCCAGCAGTCGGTATTCACGTAGGGCTCGCGGACCGTTCTCCCGGCGGAATCCAGCGCGCGCGGGGTGGACGCGAACATCACCTGCTGCGCGAGGAACTGCCACCTGGCCGACGAGCGAGTCAGACCGTTCTTCAGCCACGCCTCCTGCTTCGCGCCGAGCATCGTGCGCGCGGCGGGCAGGCCCTGGACGCAACTGCGTCGGGCACCGTCCACGCACCTCTGCCGATCGCGGTACTGGCGGGTGTCGAGCATGTGGAAGGTCGCGGTGACACCCCAGGGGACCGCGCGGAACACCGGCAGGCCACTGCTGCCCGGCCGGGCAGTCGGGCGCATCGGCATGTGTTCCCAGTACGCCTGCAGGGCAGCGGCCCGGACCGCGGCGAACTCGGCCGGGTCGGTGATGTCCTTGGCGTTGTCGTGGTTCCAGTTGTCCGCGACCTCGTGGTCGTCGGGAATGACCAGCCAGGGGGCGGCGGCGTGCGCGGCCTGCAGGTCCGGGTCGCCGCGGTACTGCGCGTGGCGGCGGCGGAACTGCGCGAGGGTCTTCAGCCGCCCGCCCAGGTGCTCCCGAACGATCCCGCTGTCCGGCGGCTTGAACCTCGGCTCGTACTCGTAGAGGTAGTCCCCGAGGTGCAGCACCAGATCGGGATGGTCGTCGGCGATGTGCCGGTAGACCGTGAACCAACCCTGCTCCCAGAACGCGCACGAGGTGACCGCGAAGTTGATCGGAACGTCGGCACCTGCCCCGGGTGCCGTGCGGGTGCGACCGACCGGTGAGATGTGCGAGCCGACCCGAAAGCGGTACCAGTAATCGCGTTCGGGCTGCAGGCCCGTCGGTTCGACGTGCAGGCTGTGCGCGTCGCGGCGGGTCGCGGTATCCGTTCCGCTCCGCACGATCGTGCGGAAGCCGGGGTCGGCGGCCACCTGCCATTCGACGTCCATGTCGCGGTCCGGCATCCCGCCGGAACCGTTGCTCTCCAGCGGCGCAGGCGCCAACCGGGTCCAGAGCACCACGCTGTCGGCGGTCGGTTCGCCGGAGGCGACCCCGAGAGTGAACGGGGGACTGATCCGGCGCGCGAGCATGCTCGCTTCGTCGCTCGCTGCCTGTGGGGCAGCCGGGATACCGTCGATGGGCCGAGGGACGTCGACGGGTGGCGCGGGGGCTGCCACGGGAAGGGCGGTGGTGGACTCGGTGAGCACCCGCCAGCCGGGAGCGGCGGCGAGGGCAACCCCGACGAGAGAGGCGTTACGGACGAAGCTCCGGCGGGTGGGCGGCATGCCTCATAGAGGAGCGGGGCCACGCATCCGGCCGGCGGACGCCAGGTTGCGTGTCGAACAACACCGGGTGCTCAGATCCTCTGCAGCCCGGCAACTCCGTCGCGGACCTGGAAGGAGGCGGCGACCGGACCGGGCGACCACGGCTGCGAGACCTTGGGTACGACGTGGAAATCGGCCCGCAGGCTGTCCGAGTCCGCGCGGCAGCGCACCCAGCCGCGTCGGCCGTCCCAGTAGCGCAGATAGGGGTGCCGGCGCAGTTGGTCGCGCACCCACTGCTGCTGCGGATGGCCGTCGCCGCCGGTGCTGATCGAGGAGGTCACCAGCTCCACGCCGAGGGGCGGGAGTCCTGCCGACCCGAAGTCGCGGTGGATGTCGGCGGCCCAGTGCGAGTGCACGTCCCCGGTCAGCACGACGGGGTTGCGCAGACCGGTGGCCTGCACCGTCGCCAATAGGCGGTCGCGGGCGCCCGGGTAGCCGTCCCAGGAGTCGACGGTGACGGCGTCGTGCGGCAGCACGGCGCCGTCGGCGTTCACCGTCCGGGGCTTGGCGGCGACCATGATCTGCTGCGCCAGCAGGTTCCACACGGCGTCGGACTGACCCATCTGCTGGGCCAGCCATGCCTCCTGTCGCGCGCCGAGCACGGTGCGCGAAGGGTCGGTCTGGTCGGCCTGTGCGAGGCACGCGACCTGGCCGGTCTCCCCGATCTCGTCGCTGTTCTGGCACTGCAGACGGCTGCGGTACTGGCGGGTGTCCAGGACGTAGAACATGGCGGTGCGGCCCCAGCGCAGCGTGCGGAACAGCTGCATCTGGCCGCTCGCCGGGTAGGACGCGCGGCGCAACGGCATGTGTTCCCAGTAGGCCTGGAACGCGGCTGCACGCATCGTGGAGAAGCGGCGCTGGTCGCTCTTGCGGGCGGCCCAGTCGCTGGTCCAGTTGTTCGCGACCTCGTGGTCGTCGGGAACAACCACCCACGGGGCGGCCAGGTGCGCGGCCTGCAGGTCGGTGTCGGTCTTGTACTGCGCGTGCCGCCGCCGGTAGTCCGCCAGCGTCTTGAGACGGCCGCCGGCGTGCGCCCGCACGTCGCCCTTGCTGATCGGCTTGAACCCCTGCTGGTACTCGTACAGGTAGTCGCCCAGGTTGAGGATCAGGTCCGGCGTCGAGTTGGCGATGTGCCGGTAGGCGGTGAACCAGCCCTCCTCCCAGTTCGCGCAGGAGGTGGTCACGAACTCGATGGGGGAGGTCGAGTCCGGCGCCGGGGCGGTCAGGGTGCGGCCGGTGGGCGAGATGTGCGGCCCGCTGCGGAATCGGTACCAGTACTCCCGTCCGGGGGTGAGCCCGTCGAGTTCCACGTGCACGCTGTGCGCCTCGGCGGCGAGCGCGTTGCTGATCCCGGCGCGCACGATCCGACGGAACTGCGGGTCGGCGGCCAGCTGCCAGCGCACCTCGACGTCGCGCGATCCCATGCCGCCGCTGCCGTCCTCGGCCAACGGGTCCGGTGCCAGCCGGGTCCACAGCACGATCCCGTCCGGCGTCGGTTCGCCCGAGGCGATCCCGAGGGTGAACGGGTCGATCTGCGGCAGGCGGGCGGCGACCGAGCCGAGCGTGCTCTGCGCGGCGCCCGGAGGGCCGCTCGGAAGGTCACGGATCCCCGGCACCAACGGCATCATCGCCGCGGCGGTGCTCGACTGCAGGAACGCGCGTCGGCTGATGATCTTCCGCGGCAGGTGCCAGTTGTTCGAGCCGGTGGGCTCTTTCATCCAGTGCTCGCTTTTCCAGGGCGATCCCCGTGTCGATTCCACGTGGCCTCGGCAGGGCCACGGAACGGAGAACATCACGTGAACCTGAGAAGACGGAAGATCTTGTGGCGTGTCGCGTGAACCTGCACGGAAACGCAATCTGATGCTCCGTCAGGATGAAAGGACCGCCGGTGTCACCAACAAGGCCGTGGCCACCCCGGCAACCCGCGTCACCACCACCGTGGCGGCGGCGTTGCCATGGCCTCCGCGCAGCAGGTCCTTGCGCAGCCGTTCCGGGTCGATGGCCGATCCCCGCTTCTTGACGGTCAGGGTGCCAACTCCTCGTTCGCGCAACAGGGCGCGGAGGCGGGTCGGGTTGAACGGGAGCACGTCGGTCACCTCGAACACCCGGGCAAACGGGGTCAAAACCGGCGAATCGCCCGTCACGTAGGCGATCGTGGAGTCCAGCAGTCGACCGTCCACCGCGGCGACCACCTGGTCGACCAGGTGTGATCGGATCACCGCGCCGTCGGGTTCGTAGAGCCACCGGCCGACCGGACCCACCGGGGGAGAGGCGTCGTCGCGGTCCGGCCCGGCCGCGCACAGCGTCGCGCCGGACGGCAACAGGGTGGCGCGGCGCCGGACCCCGGCCGCGAACGCACCGGCCCAGAGCGCGGCCTCTTTGACCTCCCCGCTCAGGGACACCCACTCGGTCTCGACGCCCGGAGGAACCAGGTCGTGCGGGATCCCAGGCGCGACCTTGGCCGCAGCGGCGCCATGGTCGCCGAGAAGGTGGGCCAGGAAGGTCCAGGGCGGGCGGTAGGCCGCCGGGTCGAAAACTCGGCCCCGGGTACCTCGTCGTGCCGGGTCGAGAAACACCCCGGCCTCGGGCAGGTCGCGGACCGTCGCGTCGGCGCACTCCACAGGGGCTGTCGCGTTGGCCGCGGCGACCTCCGCGGTGAGCGGGTCGAGATCCACCCCGACGGCCGTCAATCCCGCCGCGGTCAGTGCCACCAGATCCGCGCCGATGCCGCAGCAGAGATCGACGACGCTCGCGCCCGTACCGAGCACCCCGGCCATCCGGCGCGCACGGTGCGCGGCCACCACCGGATGCGTGGCCTGTTCCAGGCCGTCCGGCGTGAACCACATGGTGTCCGCGGCCGCCCCGAACTTCGCCCGCCCCCGCTCCCGCAGGCGCACCAGGGTGATCGCGGCCGCGACCAGCTCGCCCGGGTGCTCCCGCCGCAGGGCGGTACCCACGCGCAGAGCGGCGGCGTCGTCCAGCGGCCCGAACCCCGCCAGCCGGTCCAGCAGGGCGGCGCCGGCCGGCTCGCGGAGCTGACGGAACATGCCGAGGTCCACCGCGGAAGCCTAGGGGGAGTGGAGCTGGCACTCGGGTTGACTGAGTGCTAAGCCCTTGCATAAGGTCGGACTGGCACTCGCACCATGAGTGTGCCAACGGCGCGAACCGGATCTGACCCCCGCGACGGCAGGACCGCGGCGCCGCCTTCGACTCATTACGAATCCGCCCGACTCGCGCGACGAGTCGGGACACAGGGAAGGTCTGTAACCAATGGGCAAGGTCTCCATCACGCCTCTCGAGGACCGCGTCGTCGTCAAGCCGCTCGAGGCCGAGACGACCACCGCCTCCGGCCTGGTCATCCCGGACACCGCCAAGGAGAAGCCCCAGGAGGGCGAGGTCCTCGCGGTCGGCCCCGGCCGTTTCGAGGAAGGTCAGCGCCTGCCGCTGGACGTCGCGGTCGGCGACGTCGTCCTGTACAGCAAGTACGGCGGCACCGAGGTCAAGTACGGCGGCGAGGAGTTCCTCATCCTCAGCGCCCGCGATCTACTCGCCAAGGTCTCCAAGTAACTCTCAGCTATTAGTGCGACCGCCCCGGTCGGCCCGGACCGGGCACCGGGGCGTTCGCGCGTCCAAGGCCATTCAGAGGAGTAGATCCGGCGATGCCGAAGATTCTGCAGTTCGACGAGGACGCGCGTCGCGCCCTCGAGCGGGGCGTCAACGCCCTTGCCAACGCCGTCAAGGTGACGCTCGGCCCGAGGGGTCGCAACGTCGTCATCGACAAGAAGTTCGGCGCCCCGACCATCACCAACGACGGTGTGACCGTCGCCCGTGAGATCGAGCTCTCCGACCCCTACGAGAACCTTGGCGCACAGTTGGCCAAGGAGGTCGCCACCAAGACCAACGACGTCGCCGGTGACGGCACCACCACCGCCACCGTGCTCGCCCAGGCAATGGTCCGCGAGGGCCTGCGCTCGGTCGCGGCCGGCGTCAACCCGATGTCGCTCAAGCGCGGCATCGATGCGGCCACCGCCGCGATCGGCGAGAAGCTGCGCGAGAGCGCTCGTGAGGTCGAGACCCGCGAGGACATGGCGGCCATCGCCTCCATCTCCGCGCAGGACACCGGCGTCGGTGAGCTCATCGCCGAGGCCTTCGACAAGGTCGGCAAGGACGGCGTGATCACCGTCGAGGAGTCCAACACCATGGGCCTCGAGCTGGAGTTCACCGAGGGCATGCAGTTCGACAAGGGCTACATCTCCCCGTACTTCGTCACCGACGCCGAGCGCATGGAGGCCGTCCTCGATGACGCCTACGTGCTGCTCACCGCCGGCAAGATCTCCTCGATCTCCGACCTGCTGCCGATCCTCGAGAAGGTCATCGGCGCCGGTAAGCCGCTGCTGATCCTGGCCGAGGACGTCGACGGCGAGGCGCTGTCGACCCTGGTGGTCAACAAGATCCGCGGCACCTTCACCTCGGTCGCCGTTAAGGCGCCCGGCTTCGGTGACCGCCGCAAGGCGATGCTGGAGGACCTCGCCGTCCTCACCGGCGGCCAGGTCATCAGCCCCGAGATGGGTCTGAAGCTCGACCAGGTCGGCCTCGAGGTGCTCGGCACCGCGCGACGCATCGTCGTCACCAAGGACGACACCACCGTCATCGACGGCCAGGGCGACGCCGATGGCGTCGCAGCCCGCGTCTCCCAGATCCGCGCCGAGATCGAGCGCAGTGACTCGGACTGGGACCGCGAGAAGCTGCAGGAGCGCCTGGCCAAGCTGGCCGGCGGTGTCTGCGTGGTGAAGGTCGGCGCCGCCACCGAGGTGGAGCTCAAGGAGAAGAAGCACCGCATCGAGGACGCCGTCTCGGCCACTCGCGCGGCCATCGAGGAGGGAATCATCCCCGGCGGTGGCTCGGCACTGGTGCACGCCGCGGCTGCCCTGGAGGGTGGCCTCGGCCTGACCGGCGACGAGGCTCTCGGCGTGCAGGTCGTGCGTCGTGCAGTCGACGAGCCGCTGCGCTGGATCGCCGAGAACGCCGGCTTCGAGGGTTACGTCATCGTCGCCAAGTGCCGCGAGGACAACACCGGGTTCAACGCCGCCACCGGCAAGTACGGCGACCTGGTCGCCCAGGGAGTCATCGACCCGGTCAAGGTCACCCGCTCCGCGGTGGCCAACGCCGGCTCGATCGCCGGAATGCTGCTCACCACCGAGACCCTCGTGGTGGAGAAGCCGATGGACGAGGACTTCGTGCCCTCCGGCGGTGGCCACGGCCACGGCCACGGTCATTAGGACCCACTAGTCCCACCCGGACAGCCCGGATCCGCAGTGCGGATCCGGGCTGTTCGCTGTTCCGGCCCCCAACCGTTACAGAAGTGATCAGTGTGGTTATTACCTACTATTGGGACAAATGATGCATGCTTGTCCTACTGACGAGACTTCCCCGGGCGTCCGTCCGGACATCGAGATTCGGTGTCTGGGCGCAACGACCGCGGGCTAACCTGAAACGCCGGTCACGGTCGGCACCCGCTCCGCTGCGTGCGAACGGGTCCCGGGGGGCGACCTGTCCGGCGAGGAGGCGCGATGGCCACGATCCTTGTGTGTGACGGCTCCCCGTTGATCCGCGAACAACTGCGACGTTCGGTCGGCAGTGTTCGTGGCGTCGACCGTGTGGTGACCACGGCTACCGAGGACGAGGCGCTCGAGCACGTCCGCGCGCAACCGCCGGACCTGGTGCTGCTCGACGCCGCGGGCGGGGTGCGCGGTGGCGGAGGCGCCGGTGCGGTGCGCCGCATCCGCGCCGCCGACCCGACGGCTCGCGTGCTCATGCTCACCAAACCGGAGGACCCGGACTCGACGGTCGTCGCCGCGGTGGCAGCGGGCGCCCGTGGCTACCTGCGCAAGGACGCCTCGCGGGCCGAGGTGCGGGTCGTCGTCGGCCAGGCCCTGATCGAGCCGCAGCCGACGGCCGAGGTGGGGGCTCCCGGCACCGAGGAACGTCCGGTTGCGACTCTCACCGACCGGGAACTCGAGGTGCTCTCCGGAATGTGCGAGGGCCAGAGCAACGCCGAGATCGGTCGCGCCCTGTTTTTGTCCGAGGACACTGTCAAGACGCACGCTCGCCGGCTCTTCCGCAAACTGGGTGCCGCAGATCGTGCCCACGCGGTGGCTATCGCTTTGCGCCGCGGCCTGGTCAGATAACGGTTTGGTAGAACTGAGGAGCAGGTGGGCGTCTCGGGCGTAACGCCAGGGGATCCGGATCCGATTGAAGGACGTACGGACCGGATCGAGCTACGCGACCTTGCTGCCGCGGCCACTCAGGGTGACCAACGCGCTACGGAAGAGTTACTCGCCCGGATCCGGCCGATGGTTCTTCGTTACTGCAGAGGTCGTCTCGGTCGCCTACCCGGCGCCGACTATGCCGCGGACGACGCGGCGCAGGAGGCATGTATCGCCGTGCTCACCGCACTGCCCCGATACCGCGATGAAGGACGCCCGTTCGAGGCGTTCGTCTTCGGTATCTCGGCGCGCAAGGTGGCCGATGTGCAGCGCGCAGCGATCCGCGCCGCAGTGCCGACGGAGACTCTGCCCGAGACGCTCGACGAGTCCGCGGGTCCCGAGGAGGCGGCCCTGGCCGCTGCCGAGGCCAAGCGGGCACGGGACCTGCTCGACAAGCTGCCTGACCATCTGCGCGAGCTGATGGTGCTGCGGGTGGCCGTCGGGCTGTCCGCCGAGGAGACCGGCCGTGCGCTGAACATGACCCCGGGGGCGGTGCGCGTTGCCCAGCACCGCGCGCTGAACAAGCTGCGTGCCCTCGCCGCCGAGGAGGCGACGCCCGATGAGTGACGACCTGCAATTCGCCGCCCTGCACTCTGATGACGCGTTGCTCGACGCGCTCGGGGCGCGGACGCCGGGCGCCTCGCTCGGGGTGGCCGGCGGCGTCGACGCATCTGCCTCCGCGGACGTGGCCGCGCGCCTGCTCGGCGCCTGGGCCCACGAGATCGACACCCGCCCCGGGCCGCTGACCGACCTGCTCGCTCAGGGCGCTCCTGCTCACGCGCGGATCGACCGCCCGCTCAGCGCCGTCGGGAACTCCAAGGTCGCACCCCTGGCCGGCCGCCGGCGGCGTCGGGCGATGCCCCGTATCGCAGCCGCGGCAACTGCCGGTGTTCTCGTCATCGGGCTCGGTGGCGTGGCTGCCGCGACCGGCGGTGCACCGCTGGAGTCGCTGCGCCGTGCCGTCGGCGCTGCGCCGGCGGCCGCCGACACCTCGTCGACTGCTGCCCGGGCCTCGAGCTTCCTCGCGTCCGCGAACAAGGCTCTCGACGCGCGCAATCTGTCGCTGGCCGCCGTGAACTTCGGCCGAGCGCAGGACCTCTACTTCCAGATCCAGGACAGCGACTCGCTGGAGTCGCTGCGCGCCAAGATCGCCGCGTTCCGTGCGCGTTGGGATGCGGTCGCCGCTCAGCTCGCCGGTGCGATCGCCAAGGGCGACAAGTCGGCGTCGGAGTCCCCGATGCCGGTCCTCCCGGCGCTGCGGGCACCGAATTCGCCCGAGTCCGCCGCGGTGCCGCTGCTGGAGCCGAACTACCAGCTCCCCGGCCCCGAGGCCAAGGAGCAGGCAGTTCCCGAGGTGGGTCTGGAGGACCCGTCCGATCGGGTCAAGCTGCCGGACGAAGGTCTCGAGGACGAGAAGGGCGACCGACTCGAGGGCGCCAAGGAAGGCCTCAAGGACGCCAAGGACCGCATCAAGGACCGTGCCGCGGAGAAGCTCAAGCCCGAGCGCAACGCTCCCGCGCCGTCCAAGCCGCTCCCGGGCGACCTGCCCGGCCCGTCCCGAGGGCCGGTCGACGGGTTGGGCCCCGAGGGCCTGTTCGATCGCTGACGCTCCGTCAGTTCCGCTGCCGTTCGGCGGCCGGTTAGTATGAATACGCCCCGGCAGCGCCTCGCCGCCCTGCCGTGGGGCCGTGTCGCTGACCGACCGAGGGGCTGCCGTCGTGAGTTCTCCCGCCGATTTCGACTCCGGCGAGTACCCGCCCAAATTTGCCCAGCTCGGGCTCACCTTCGATGACGTGCTGCTGCTGCCGGGCATGTCCGAGGTCGTTCCCAGTGACGTCGACACCACCAGCAGGCTCTCCCGCAACATTGAGCTGCGGGTACCGCTGATCTCCTCGGCGATGGACACGGTCACCGAGGCCCGGATGGCGATCGCCATGGCCCGCCAGGGTGGGGTCGGAGTCCTGCACCGCAACCTGTCCATCGCCGACCAGGCCGAGCAGGTCGACGTCGTCAAGCGGTCCGAGGCCGGCATGGTCGCCTCCCCGGTGACGATCAGCCCGGACGCCACCGTCGGCGACGCCGACGCGCTCTGCGCCCGCTACCGCATCTCCGGCGTCCCGGTGGTGGACCCCGACGGGACCCTGCTCGGCATCGTCACCAACCGCGACATGCGGTTCGAGACCGACTACGACCAGCTGGTCCGCGACGTCATGACCGCCGCGCCGCTGATCACCGCACCGGTGGGCACGAGCCGGGAGACGGCCTTCGGGCTGCTGCGGGAACACAAGATCGAGAAGCTGCCGCTGGTCGACGACCGCGGTCGGCTCAAGGGCCTGATCACCGTCAAGGACTTCGCGAAGTCCGAGAAGTACCCCTTCGCCACCAAGGACTCCAACGGTCGGCTGATGGTCGGCGCCGCGGTCGGCGTCGGCGAGGAGTCCTTCAAGCGAGCGATGACCCTGCTCGAAGCCGGTGTCGACTTCCTGGTCGTGGACTCCGCGCACGGTCACTCCAAGGCCGTGCTGGAGACCGTCGCCAGGGTCAGCCGTGAGATCCGTGGCAGCGGGAAGAACATCGACGTCATCGGTGGCAACGTCGCCACCCGGGAGGGCGCGCAGGCGCTGATCGACGCCGGCGCCGACGGCATCAAGGTCGGCATCGGCCCGGGTTCGATCTGCACCACCCGCGTGGTCGCCGGCATCGGCGTCCCGCAGGTGACCGCCATCTACAACGCCTCGCTGGCCGCCGGCCCCGCCGGTGTCCCGCTGATCGGCGACGGTGGCCTGCAGTACTCGGGCGACATCGCCAAGGCACTGGTCGCCGGCGCCAACACGGTGATGCTCGGCAGCCTGCTGGCCGGGGTCGAGGAGAGCCCGGGCGAACTGCTGTTCATCAACGGCAAGCAGTACAAGTCCTACCGAGGAATGGGGTCGCTGGCTGCGATGCAGACCCGCGGCCTGGCCCGGTCCTACTCCAAGGACCGGTATTTCCAGGAGGACGTCACCACCGACGAGAAGTTGGTCCCCGAAGGCGTCGAGGGCCAGGTGCCCTACCGCGGCCCGCTGGAGGCCGTGCTGCACCAGCTCGCCGGCGGCCTGCGCACCGCGATGGGCTACGTCGGCGCGCGCACCGTGCCCGACCTGCAGGAGCGGGGCCAATTCGTCCGGATCACCTCGGCCGGACTCAAGGAAAGCCACCCCCACGACGTGCAACTGACCGTCGAAGCCCCCAACTACTTCCGCCGCGACTAGGGTCCCCCCGTGACAGAGATCGAGATCGGCCGAGGCAAGCGCGGCCGGGGCGCGTACGGGTTCGACCAGGTCGCGATCGTGCCCTCGCGACGCACCCGTGACCCCGAAGAGGTCTCCACCGCCTGGCAGATCGACGCCTACCACTTCGAGTTGCCGATCATCATCGCGCCGATGGACAGCGTCGTGTCCCCGGAGACCGCGATCGAGGTCGGGCGCCTGGGCGGGCTGGCGGTCCTGGACCTGGAAGGTCTGTGGACCCGCTACGACGAACCGCAGACCCTGCTCGACGAGATCAGCGAACTGCCCGAGGACGAGGCCACGGCACGCTTGCAGCAGATCTACTCCGAGCCGATCAAGGAGGAGCTGATCGGCGCGCGCATCAAGACCATGCGTGACGCGGGCATCATCACCGCTGCCGCGCTCTCGCCGCAGCGCACCGTGCAGTACTCGCGAGCCGTCGTCGAGGCCGGTGCCGACCTGTTCGTCATCCGCGGCACGACCGTCTCGGCCGAGCACGTCTCCGGGCGCTCCGAGCCGTTGAACCTCAAACAGTTCATCCACGAACTCGACGTCCCCGTCATCGTCGGCGGCTGCGCGACCTACCAGGCCGCGCTGCACCTGATGCGCACCGGAGCGGCCGGTGTCCTCGTCGGCTTCGGTGGCGGCTCGGCGCACACCACCGCCGAGGTGCTCGGCATCCGGGTCCCGATGGCCTCGGCGATCGCCGACGTCGCGGCAGCCCGTCGCGACTACCTCGACGAGTCCGGTGGCCGCTACGTCCACGTCATCGCCGACGGAGGCATGACCACCAGCGGCGAGCTCACCAAGGCCATCGCCTGTGGTGCCGACGCCGTGATGATTGGCTCCCCGCTGGCCCGCGGCGCGCAGGCGCCCGGCGGCGGCTGGCACTGGGGCGCCGAGGCGCACCACTCCGTGCTGCCCCGCGGCACCCGCATGAAGGTCGGCACGATCGGCACGTTCGAGGAGATCCTCCTCGGTCCGTCCCGTCAGCCCGACGGCTCGATGAACCTCGTCGGCGCACTCCGTCGAGCCATGGCCACCTGCGGGTACTCCGACCTCAAGGAATTCCAGCGCGTCGAGGTCGTGGTGAACACCCGCTAGGAACGGACGGTGGGCCAGGGGAGCGTCAGCGCTGCCGGGGCGCCTTCGGGGACGACCGGGTGCAGCGGGCGGACCGGGGCCAGGCGGATGTAGGGCTCGCCCAGGGCCGGGCGGGGGTCGGGTTCGCCCCTGTTGGGCCAGAAGGACAGGGCGCGTTCGGCCTGGGCGGTGATGGTGAGGCTCGGGTTCACGCCGAGGTTGGCCGAGAGCGTGGAACCGTCGACGACGTGCAGGCCGAGGTACCCGTAGAGGCGCTGGTACGGGTCGATGACGCCGCGTTCGGGGGACGAGCCGATCGGGCAGCCACCGATGAAGTGGCCGGTCATCGGCATGTTGATGATCTCGCCGGCGGTACCCATCGGATCGCCGTCGATCTCGCGGGCGATGGCCCGAGCGACCTCGTGGGCCACGGGGATGTACGCAGGGTTGGCCTCGCCGAGCCCCTGACTGGACGTCAGACGTCCCCGGCGGGTGCGGGAAACGGTGATGGAGTTGTCCACCGACTGCATCACCAGGGCAATGACCGAGCGCTCGGACCAGCGACGGACGGACAGTGAACGGGCGAAGAGGGCGGGGTGACGGGCGATCACCCCGAGCGCTCGCAAGGGTCTGGGTATTCGACCTTCACCACTGACCAGGACCGTTCCCATCAGGCCCATGGCGTTGCTGCCGGGGGCGTAGCGCACCGGCTCGACGTGGGTGTGTTCGTCGGGGAACCAGGACGAGGTGATGGCCACGCCCTGCGAGTAGTCCTTGTCGCTGCCGCGCTTGGGTGAACGTCGGGCGACGGCGCCGACGATGGCCTCGGAGTTCGTACGGGTGAGTTCACCGAGCCGGGCGGAAATCCTCGGGAGGCGGCCGGTGTCGCGCAGGCGATGCAGCAAGGTCTGGGTGCCCCAGGTACCGGCGCTGAACACCACCTGCTCGGCGGTGAAGGTCCGTGCGGTGCCGTGTCTCTTCCCCCTGGTGGGGTGCGTGACCACGGTGAAGCCGCCGCCCTGACGCGGTGTCACATCATCGACGGTGGTCTCGGGGTGCACCACTGCGCCCGCCTTCTCGGCCAGATACAGATAGTTGGTGTTCATCGTGTTCTTCGCGCCGTGACGGCACCCGGTCATGCAGGCGCCGCACTCCAGACAGCCCTTGCGGGCGGGGCCCACGCCGCCGAAGAACGGGTCGGACACCTCGACGCCGGGTTGCGTCGTTCCGTCGGGACCGAAGAAGACACCGACGCGAGTGGGGCCGTAGGTGTCGCCCTTGCCGAACCGGTCGGCGACCTTCGCCATTACGCGGTCGCTCGGGGTGTCGGTCGGTTGCGTGGTGACCCCGAGCATGCGGGTCGCCTGGTCGTAGTACGGGTTCAGTTCCGCACGCCAGTCGGTGATGTCGGCCCATTGCGGGTCGGCGTAGAACGCGTCGGCGCTGGGCTGGTACAGCGTGTTGGCGTAGTTCAGCGACCCGCCGCCGACCCCGGCCCCGGCCAGCACGACGACGTCGCGCAACACATGGATGCGCTGCATCCCCATGCACCCGAGGCCTGGGGCGAACAGGAAGTTGCGCACGTCCCAGGACGACTTCGGCAAGGTCTCCGGCGTAAACCGGCGACCCGCCTCGAGCACCCCGACCCGGTACCCCTTCTCGGTCAGCCGTAGCGCCGTGACGCTGCCGCCGAATCCCGAGCCGATGACCAGAACGTCGTAATCGAACTGATCGGGTGCGGTCACACGCCCGCCGGGGCCTTCGCCGACCTGCGGGTACCGAAGGCCATGTCCGTGGTGATGTCACCGCG
Organism: uncultured Actinomycetota bacterium; assembly: GCA_963703165.1. Taxonomy (GTDB): domain Bacteria; phylum Actinomycetota; class Actinomycetes; order Sporichthyales; family Sporichthyaceae; genus JBQTKD01. Next base: position 1,677,195 of record OY969798.1, on the reverse strand, counting down.
ACGCGAGTCAGGCCGGTCCTTCAGGTAGTTCTGCCGCACGACCCAAGGCCCCTCGGTACCCGAACCGGGGAACTGCGCGATCCCGCGGGAGACGTAGCCGGAGTTGAGGTCCAGGAACGGCGTGCGCGCCATCTCCTTGGGCAGCGTCGGCGTCGCGATGTCGTAGCCGTTGGCCTTCATGTGGTTGAGCAGACGGCAGACGTAACTCGAGGACAGGTCCGCACGCAGGGTCCACGAGTTGTTCGAGTACCCGAAGCAGAACGCGAGGTTCGGCACGCCGGACATCATCATCGCGCGGTAGGCGGTCGTGGACCCGACGTCGACCTTGGTGCCGTCGACGTCGAGGGTCATGCCGCCGACGGGGCGCAGGGTCAGTCCGGTCGCGGAGACGATGATGTCGGCCTCGAGCACCTCGCCGGAGACCAGCTTGATGCCTCCGGGGACGAGGCGGTCGATGTGGTTCGTGACCACCGACGCCGAGCCCTTCGCGATGGCCTTGAACATGTCACCGTCCGGCACCAGGCAGAGGCGCTGGTCCCACGGCTGGTAGGGCGGCGTGAAGTGCGCGTCGACGAGCGCCTCGTCCTTCAGGTAGTGCAGCGCCATCTTGCGCGTGATCTTCTTGAACGTGCTCGGCCGCTTGCGGGCCAGGGTGTACATGCCCTGCAGGATCAGGGCGTTCTTGCCGCGAGCCAGCTTGTGCGCGGCCTTGGCCGGCAGCACCTTCTGCAGGCCGGCCGCGATCACGTCGACGCCGGGCATCGTGAAGACGTAGCTCGGGGTGCGCTGCAGCATCGTCACGTGGGCGGCGGTCTTGGCCATGGCGGGCACGAGGGTCGCGGCAGTGGCGCCACTGCCGATGATGACGACCTTCTTGCCGGTGTGGTCCAGACCCTCGGGCCAGAACTGGGGGTGCACGAAGTCGCCTGTGAAGTCCTCGCGGCCGACGAACTCCGGCTGGTACGGGGTGTCGTAGTTGAAGTAGCCGGCGCAGAGGTAGAGGAAGCGGCAGCTGACTTCCTCGGTCTCGCCGTCGTGCTCCATTCGCACGGTCCAGCGGGCCGTGTCCGACGAGAACGAGGCGTCGAGCACCTTGGTCTCGAAGCGGATGTTCTTGTCGACGCCCGCCTCGGTGGCGGTGTCGCGGATGTACTTGAGCAGGTCCCCGGCCGGCGAGATCGACAGCTTGTTGGTCCAGGGCCGGAACGGATAACTCAGGGTGAACGCGTCACTGTCCGAGCGCACGCCGGGGAAGCGGAACTGGTCCCAGGTGCCGCCGATGGCCGCGCGCTGCTCGGCGATCAGGTAGGTGCTCCCGGAGCATTCCTGCTGCAGCCGACAGGCCGCGCCGATCCCGGAAAGTCCGGCTCCGACGATGAGGACGTCCACCTGGATCATCTGATCTCCTTCTGCTGTCCCGACCTACCCAGAGTAGGCAACTGAGCCGGGTCGCTCCCATGGTCTTTTGCACCAGACCCGCCGTCGCGCCTCGGTACTTGGCGACAATTGCTTCCGCGCCGCACCATCAGGTCCCGGAGTCCGCTTCGGTGCGCAGTGCGGCCGTCCCGAGAAGCCAGGCCGCTCGGAGGGCAAGCTCCACGTCGAGCCGGTCCGCCTTGAACGGGCGCCCGCGCAGTTGTTCGGCCTTCTGCACCCGGTACTGCACGGTGTTCTTGTGCAGGTGCAGCTGTTCGGCGGCAGCGGTGTAACTGGAGCCGGCTGCCAGGAACACCCGCAGCGTCTCCCGCAACCGCTCGGCGTTGTCCTCGTCGGCGGCCAACGGCCCGAGGGTGTCCGCCACCCAGATCCGGGTCTGCTCGAGGTCCGCGCACAGCAGCGCGATCCCGCCCACATCGGCGAACTCGGTGACGCCGCCGGTGCGCTCGGCCGCGGCCAGCGCCACGGTGCGGGCCGCGCGCGCCTGCCGGTAGCTGCTGCGGAACCCGGCCGGGCCGGCCGCGGGCCGCCCGACCGAGGCCCGCACCGCTCCGTCGCGCGCCTCGGCCACCGCTTTGCGCAGGGGCTGCACGTCCTCGCTGTCCGCGGGGACGGCGAACCACACGGCGGCCGAAGCCTCGTCCTCGACGGAGAACACGTGTTCGGTGCCGTACATGGCGGCCGCGTTCGCGGCAACGCGCTCCAGTTGGACCAGCGCCTCGGCGCCGGTCGGATGTTCGAGCCAGAGCAGCGCGGCACAGTGAGTCTGCGTCAGGCGGTAGCCCAGGGCGAGTTCGGTCTCGCGCGTATCGACCCGACGACCCGCGAGCAAGGCCTGGATCCGGACCGCGCGGGTCACCGAGTGTTGGCGTGCCCAGGCGTCGCGTTCGCTTTCGTAGGCATCCACGACCAGTTCGCAGACCCGGTCGACGAAGGCCGCCGCGGTGCGCGTCAGCGCGAGGCCGGCTTCGGTGAGGATGGTCGCGTCGACGCGGGGATCGGTCGAGATCTCCTGCAGCAACAACTCGACGAACCCGGCGTGGCCCAGGCGGTAGGCGCGCAGGAGAGCAGCGACGGGAATTCCACGCTGGGCGAGACGACGGGCGTACTGGATCGCCGCGGTCGGGGCCTCGGTCGTCGACGGATCGATGCCGTGCTCGAGCATGTGCAGGCCCGCGACGACGTTCTCGTCCGTGCTGGCCGCGAGAAGGGCGAGCATCTGGTCGTCGTGCTGCAGCGGCGCGATCTCCTTGGCGAACAAGGTGAGCAGGCCCGCGGTGAACTCGTCGCGACGCGCTCCGAGCCGTCGGGCGGCGGCACTCAACGCCTCCGCGGCCGCAGCGGAGGACGGCGAACCCGACATGGACGTCATCGGAGCAGCAGGTCCGCCCGTCCTTGTTCGACGAGCAGGGACCGGAACGCCTCGGCGAGACTGTCGGAGGAGGGGAGCTGGGCGAGCAACGGCGCGATCGCGCCGCCGATGCGCACGTCCCCGTCGGCGATCGCCTGGGTCAGGTTGAGCCGGCCCTGGCAGTACCGGTTGATGTCCGCGCCGCTGGCCTGCACCCGAGCGTTGGGGCTGACCGGTGCGTCGCTGCCGGGGTGGACCGCGCGCCGGCCGAAGTCCACGACCAGGCTGCACTCGGGCTCGGTGCTGATCAGGTGCAGCACCACATCGGGCCGTTCGATGCGGACGGTCGTCGCAGGCTCGACGAAGAGTCGCTCGAAGAGTCCGCCGACGAGGCTGAGCAGTTCGGCCTCGTCGGAGAAGGACGGCGCCTGGACGGGAGCGGTCACCGGTGAACCATGGGTTCGGGCTCCCGGTGGTTGGCCGGTGCGGTGACCTCGAGCTCGAGCGTCGCGTTCTGCAGGAAGGCGCGCAGCTCGGCCATCGCCGCCTCCTTCCACTCCTCCAACGACTCGGTCACCGCGGAGGCCCGTCGGCTTTGCTCACGCATCTGCTCGAGCAGCAGGACGACGGCGCCCAACGCGATCAGGGCCAGGCCGCCGAGGCCACCCGAGGCCAGGTAGGGCATCTGGAGCACGATGTCGTCGTTCTTGCGCACGCCGAGGTAACCGAGCAGGACGCACACCAGCCCACCGGCCACCAACGCACCCGCGAGGGCCTTGAACCCGAGAGCGCGCATCTGGTCGTTCATGGATTCTCCCTAGACAATGCTCTTGCGGAGGACGATGACGGCGCCGATACCGGCGACGGCGGCGAGCATGACGTAGCGGTAGCTGTCGCGCGCCTGGCCGGGCAATGGATCGGACACCCGGGTGGGCAGCGCGAACACGACCTCGGGCTCTCCCGCGCCGGCGACCGGCGGTGCGCCGGCCGAGGGAGCGGTACCCGGCAGCTCGGCCACCGGTGCGCCGACGTCCGGAGCGACGCCCGGCTCGATCGCGGTCGGCAGCTCCTCACCGGTCACCGCAGGCGTGGCGGGGGAGTCGGCGGGAACGTCGGAGATGCCGGTCGTCGGGGGCGGCGCGGTGCGCTGCCGGGCTGTGGCCTCCGCCACGACGCTGCCCAGCACGAAGGTCTCGTCGGTGCCGATGTCGCTGGGCCGCGGGAACGCGTCGGGGTAGCGGTAGCGGAACGAGAAAGCGGCGCCGGAGAGCTTCGCCCCGTCCGCGGTCACCTTCTCCTCGCGGGGACTCGGCTCGAAGATCAAGCCCTGCGCGGCAAGGGAGGCCAACCCGGTCTTGAAGGCCGCGAGCGCGTCCGGCGGGACCGCGACCTGATCCGAGATCCGCACACCGCGCGAGTCGATGGTGACCGGGACGCCGGCGAGGCTGGCACCGCTCATCGTGATCCGCAGCTCGGTGACCGGCTTCCCGCCCGGCGGGATCGTGATGGAGGCGACGCTGTCGATCGCGGCGATGGACAACCCGGTGGCGACCGGGCCGATCACCACGTTCTGCACGCTGCTGATCGCCTTCGTCGCCACGGTGCCGTCGTCGGACACCAGGCTCTCGCTGCGCGAGGTGGACAGACCGGACGTGAACGGCAGCGAGGTGACGGCCTGACCGACCGCCGAAGCACTGCTCGCGGGGGCTTCAGTGGCTTTGGCGAGCAGGTCGAAGTTCTGGACCTGTCCGGAGGTCGGGCTGCCGGAGGTCCCGCCGGTGAGCCGAGACTCCCGCGGAGCGGTCTCCGACGGGGGTTCCTGCGCGTTGATCACCGTCGGCATCGAGGTGATCGTGCCCGGCGGGGAGGAGCTGACGATGAACAGGTCGCCGAGCTCCCCGGCGGTGAAGCCGGCGGCCTGCGCCAACGACTTCCCGAGCCGCACGCCTGACTTGGAGTACAGGAAGCCGCCGGCGCTCTCGACCGGCACCCGACTCACGACGCCGTAGGGGGTCGCACTGCTGGAGGCGGAGAAAACTGCCAGGCTCTCGGGTGGTGCGGCCTGCGCGCTGGGTCCCCAGCCGAGGACGACAACGGCGCCGATGCCGAACGCGATCGTGCCCGCTCCCGCCCGGCGAATGAGCTGAGCGCTGTTTTTCGAATCCCTGTTCACAGGTAGGCCTCCTCGACGGCACCGACTCGAACCGCCGCTGCCGGCGTTCCGGAGAACGCGACGCGACCTTTCTTGAGGACGTACACCTGGTGGGCCACATCCAGCGCCCGGTGCACGAATTGCTCGATCAGCAGGATGGACAACCCGGCCTCGTTCAGTTCGATCAGCCGGGCCAGGATCTCGTCCACCACGAGCGGGGAGAGCCCGAGGCTGAGTTCGTCGATCAGCAGCAACTGCGGATCGCTCATGAGCGCGCGGGCGATGGCGAGCATCTGCTGCTCACCGCCGGACAGCGAGCCCGCGGCCTGCATACGGCGCTCGGACAGGCGCGGGAACAGGTCGAATGCACCCTGCACCCGTTCGGCGACGACCTTGGGCTTGCGCCGCACACCCCAGGCGCCGAGGCGCAGGTTCTCGTACACGCTCATCTCGGGGAAGACCCGACGTCCCTCCGGCACGTGCGCCAGGCCCGCCTGGACGGCGCCGCCCGCCCCGCGACCGTCGATGCGCTGACCGTTGACGCTCACGGTCCCGGAGCGTGGACGGATCAGTCCGGTCAGTCCGCGCAGCGTGGAGGTCTTGCCTGCCCCGTTGGGGCCGAGCAGCGCGACGATGTCTCCGGTGCGCACCTGGATGTTGATGCCGCGCACGGCGATCACCGAGCCGTACGCGACCTCGAGCGAGCGAGCGGCCAGCAACGGCTTCGGGTCGCGGGCGACGGTGACGACGCCGCTTGCTCCCTCGATCATCGTCATGAGTTCGCTCCTACATTCGCGGACACCACGTCGTCGGTGACGGTGCTGCCCAGGTAGGCGGCGCGGACCTCGAGGTTGGCCCGGATCTCCGCGGGTGATCCCTGGGCGAGCAGCTTGCCGAAGTTCAGCACATAGACCCGGTCGCAGATCGCCAGCACCATGCTCACGTCGTGCTCGATGATCAGCACAGACATCTCTCGTTGCCGGCTGATCCGTGCCAGCACCTGCCCGAAGTACTCCGACTCGCGTGAGTCCATTCCGGCGGCGGGCTCGTCGACGAGCAGCACCTCGGGTTCCAGCACGATGGCACGGGCGACCTCGACCATGCGCTGCGTGCCGTAGGGCAGGTCCCCGACCGGGGCGCCGAGCACGGGCGTCAGCCCGCACTGCTCCGCGACCGCGTGCGCGATGCGCCGGGCCTCCCGTTCCGCGCCGTAGGCCAACCCCAACGCGCCGCGCAGGGCGCCTGCGCCATAGCGGCGGTGGCGGCCCAGGAGCAGGTTCTCCTCCACCGAGAGGTGGCGGAACAACTGCGCCTGCTGGAAGGTACGGGCCAGACCCAGCCGTGCGCGTTCGCTCGCGGGGGACTTGGTGATGTCCTTGCCGTTGAGCACGACCCGACCGGACGTGAGGCTCTGCGCGCCGGTCAGGCAGTTGAAGCAGGTCGTCTTGCCCGCGCCGTTGGGTCCGATCAGGCCAACGATCTCGCCCGGCCGGACCTCGATGTCGACGGAGTCGTTCGCGACCAGCCCGGAATAACGCTTCGTCAGCTGATGCCCGATCAGATGTCCGCTCATGTCACTCCCTCCGGCGTGTGGAAGCTGACTCGGATCGTGGTTCCGACCGGTAGCGGGGCGGAGGACCGAGCGGCCATCACGGGCGGGGCGAGCGCGTCCTCGGTCTCGTCCTCGGGGAGGAACGAGCCGTAGCGGATCGGTTCCCCGCGGAGGGCGTCGGTCAGTGCCTTGCGGGCGGTGCGCAGCATCCCGACCACGCCGTCCTGCCCGGAGAGCAGGGTGAGCAGCAGCACGATGCTCGTGACCAGGTAGAGCCGAACGTCGAACTCGTTGACCATCGGCTGCCCCGTGGCCAGGAAGATCCCGCCGAACACGGCGCCGAGCAGTGCCTCGGCGCCGCCGAGTACCGGCATCGCCAGATAGAACAGGGACTGCAGCACACCGAACTGGTCCGGACCGGGTGTGGCGCGGAAGAGCATCCCGTAGAACAACCCGGCAACGGTGGCCAACGCGGCCGAGGCGGCGAACACCCCGACCTTGTACGGGGCGATCTTGATCGCCATCGCGGCTGCGGCCTGCTCGGAGTCGCGGATCGCGAACAGCACCCGGCCCACGTCGCTGCGCCGGGTGTTCCAGGCCAGCAGCAACGCGATGGTCAGGACCAGCAGCACCGCGTAGTAGAGCCCGCGGTCGGTCTGGGTGGAGATGCCGGCCAGGGATTCGCGCGGCACCTCCTCCGCGCTGGAGCCGCGCAGTTGCGGGCGTGTGAAGAAGAAGCGCTGGCAGGCCAGCCCGAAGGCCAGCGTCGCGATCGTCAGGTAAACGCCGCGCAGGCGCAGCGACGGGACACCGAGGATCAGGCTGATGGCCGCGCCGATGGCGCCGATGATCGGAATCGCGAGCTCGAGCGGTACGCCGTTGTTGAGCAGTTCCGCACCGATGTAACAGCCGAAGCCGAGGAAGGCGGCGTGCCCGAGGGAGATCTGCCCGGTCCAACCGACCAGGATCACCAGCGAGAGCCCGACGAGGGCGTAGATCGCCGACAGTGCGCCGTAGAAGTGGGCGGTCTGCGAGGTGTTGATCACGGGCCAGAGCAGCGCGGCGGCAGCGAGCACCGCCGCACCGATGTACTCGAGGCGGGGCTTGGCGGGTCGACGCGCCATCAGAGCTCTACTCATCAGAACTCGGCCACCACTTCGAGTTGGGGCTTGCCGGCGCGGACGACCAGCACAGCGAGCAGGGCCACGAACACCAGCAACTCGCCGATGCCTGCGGTGTCGATGTAGCCCTGGCTGAAGCTGAAGATCAGGCCGACGGCGATCCCGCCGACCATTGCCAGCGGGAGGCTGTTGAAGCCGCCGAGGGCCGCCGCGACCAGGCTGGAGATCATCACGAAGGTCAGGCTGATCTGATCGAGGCTGTTCAGGTGGATGAACATGAGCCCGGCCAGCGCGGCGCTGGCACCGGCGATCGCCCAGGTGAAGGTGATGATCGAGTTCACCGGCAGACCCACGATGCGGGCCGCCCCGGGGTCCTGGGCGATGGCGGTCACCCCGGACCCGAGCCAGGTGCGGGCGAGCAGCAGGTAGAGACCGCCGACGAGCACGAGCACAAGGCCGGCCGTGGCCAGCTGATGGACCGTCACGCCGGTGTTGCCGACGTTGATCACCTTGTCGGAGAACAGCGACGCGATGACCGGGGTGTCCGGACCCCAGATCTGGATGGTCAGTTCGGAGAAGAGCAGCAGCACACCCGTGGTGACGGTGAGCGTGGCCAACGCGCCGCGGGTGCGGACCGGGCGGACCGCGAAGCGCTCAACGCCGGCTCCCAGGCCCGCACCGACGATGATCGCGCCGATGGTCGCCACTGCGACCGGCAGGCCCCAGTCGCCCATCAGCACGTAGTGGAAGACGAAGGCGGAGAGCACTCCGATCGCCCCGGCCGAGAGGTTGATGACGCGGCTCACCCGGTAGGTGATGACGACGCCCAGTGCGACGAGGGCGTAAATGGTGCCGTTGGCCAGCCCCGTGACGAGGTAGCCGAAGAACTCACCCAATGCGCCGGGCCCTTCCGCCTCGTCCACGCCGCGGGCGGGCGGATGCGCTGACCGGGACCGCGGCGGCGGCGTAGGTGGCCGGCGCCGATGCCACGTCGCCGCTCGCACCCTTGCCGGCTACGCCGAAGCGCTTGGTGATCACCTTCCAGTTGAGGGCGTCGTCGGCCTGAATCATGAGTCCGCTCGGGGTGCTCTTGCCGAGGTTGGAGAAGTCGAGCTTGAGGCCGAGGCCGGTGTCGAAGTTGGTCATCTTCTTCAACTCGGCGAGGAAGCTGTCTCGGGTCAGCTTCGGCCCTGCGGCCTTCAACGCCTCGACGATCGCGACGGCACCCACGTAGGTGGCCTGCTCGTAGAAGTGGTGGAAGGTCTGCGGGAAGTAGTACTCGGTGATCTGGCGGTACTTCTTCACGCCGGGGGTGTTCTCCTTGTAGAAGTCCCAGAACGTGAAGCCGTACATGCCCTTGCCGTTGTTGCCCGCGGCCATCGGGACGTCGTCGGCGGCCACGAACCCGCCGACGAAGGTCGGCTTCCAGCCGACCCGCTGCGCGGCCTGGATGAACTTGACCGTGTTCACGGGGTCGTTGCAGAACAGGACGCCGTCGACCTTCGCGTTGCGCAACTTGGCAACCTGGTTGTCCAGGCTGGTCTCGATGGTGCCGTTGGGTGCGACCTCGACGACCTGCGCACCGCTGGCCGCCGCCGTCTTCTTCGCCTGCTCGGTGCATTCCGGCCCGGCCACATCGTTCAGCAGCGAGACGCCGATGCGCTTCATCTTCAGTTCACGGACCGAGTACTGGGTGATCAGCGCGCCGACCGTGGTGCCGCGCAACTGGCTCGGGTACATCCAGGGGCTCGTGAACTCCTCGCCGTAGAGCCCGGACGAGCCGACCCACGGCAGTTTCAGGCGGGCCAGCGTCGGCGGGACGATGTCGAGGTTGAAGTCCAGGGACGGCCCCATGATGAAGACCTTTTCCTGGTTGGCGAGCTTGTTCAGGCAGCCCGACGTGCCGTCAGCAGTACCTGCGGTGTCGCACGTACTGAAGACGATCTTGCGGCCACAGATCCCACCGTTGTCGTTGATGAAGTTGAAGTAGGCGCGCGGGGCGTTCTCGGAGACCTGGCCGTACTTGTCCAGGAATCCGCCGTTGAAGAACGTGCCGCCGATCTTGATCGTCGTCGCGCTGACGCCGGTATCGGTCGCGCCACCGGACGGTGTGCCCGCTGCGCAACCGGTGGCCGCCGCCTTCGCGGAGGCAGCGGCGGGCGCCTTGGCGGCGTCCTTGGCGGCGGGCGCGGCACCTGTCGGGGCCTTGGCGGCGGGTTTCTGACCCTTCGCCGGTGTGCCGGGGGCGGGCGCGGCCGCGGACGTGGAGCCGTCCGCGGGCGGGGCCGCGGCGTCGGTGCCCGCGTCGACGGGGGCCGCGCCGGTGTCGATGTCGGTGCTGCCGCCGGCCGGGGCGGGGAAGGCGGCGGCCGCGGGCCGGTTGGCCTCGGCAGCCTGACGTTGCTCGACCGCTTCCTTGACCTCGGTGGAGGCGGCGCACGCGGAGAGGACGCTCAACGCGGCGCCCGCGGCAGCCAGGCGCATGGCGCGAACACGGTTTCGCACGGGGCGACTCCAAGGGGGACTGACGCCGCGGTGGGTTCGGCGTATTAGTCACCATAAGAACGGATGTGGGCCACGTCACTGGTTCATTGCCACACCGTGACCGGCGGGCCTTAGGTGTCGCAGCACAACAAACGCTCCGTGACGGGCCGTCGCGCCCTGACGTTTTGGGTTCGTTGCCTGCATACGCTGGCCCCGTGGGAACGGGACGGCTTGGGCCGGGCGAACGTGCGGCAGCGATTGCGGCCCTGGCGGGACGCGAACTGGACCTGCTGGTCATCGGCGGTGGCGTGGTGGGGGCCGGCACCGCGCTGGACGCCGTCACCCGCGGCCTGGACGTCGGGCTGATCGACATGCGTGACTGGGGCGGGGGCACCTCCAGTCGCTCCAGCAAGCTCATCCACGGCGGTCTGCGCTACCTGGAGATGCTGGACTTCCGCCTGGTCCGGGAGGCACTGGCCGAGCGCAGCCTCCTGCTCACCGAGCTCGCGCCGCACCTCGTGCGGCCCGTGCCGTTCCTTTACCCGCTGACCCACCGCGGGTGGGAGCGGGCCTATGTGGGGGCGGGGATCGGGCTCTACGACCTGTTCGCCACCATCGCCCCGGGGCGCCCGGGGGTGCCGAGACACCGTCACTTGACTCGTCGTCAGACCAGACGGTTGATGCCGGCGCTGCGCCCGGACAGCTACGTGGGCGCGGTCCAGTACTGGGACGCGCAGGTGGACGATGCCCGGTTCGTGGTGAGCCTGGTGCGCACGGCCACCGCCTACGGGGCGCACTGCGCGTCTCGGGTGAAGGTCGTCGGGTTCCTGCGCGAGGGGGAGCGGGTCGTCGGTGCGACTGTCCGCGACACCGAGAGCGGTTCGGAGTGGAAGGTGCGCGCCCGTCAGGTCGTCAACGCGACCGGTGTATGGACCGACGAGACCCAGGCACTGGTCGGTGAGCGCGGGCAGTTCCACGTCCGTGCGTCCAAGGGGGTCCATCTGGTGGTCCCGCGCGACCGGATCCACGCCTCGATGGGCCTGATCGCGCGCACCGAGAAGAGCGTCCTGTTCGTGATCCCCTGGAAGCGGCACTGGATCGTCGGCACCACCGACACCCGGTGGGACATGGACAAGGCGCACCCCGCGGCCAGCCAGGCCGACATCGACTACCTGCTGGCGGAGGCCAACAAGTGGCTGGCCACCCCGTTGGCGCGAGCCGACGTGCAGGGCGTCTACGCGGGCCTGCGGCCGTTGCTGGCGGGGGAGTCGGAGAACACCTCGGCGCTGTCCCGCGAGCACGTCGTCGCGCACCCGGTGCCCGGCCTGGTCGTGGTGGCCGGCGGCAAGTACACGACCTACCGGGTGATGGCCCGTGACGCGGTCGACGCGGCGGTGCACGCCCTGAACGAGCGCGTGCCGCCGTCGTGCACCGAACGCATCCCGCTGATCGGTGGCGCCGGCTTCCAGGCCGCCTGGAACTCCCGCGAACGCACCGCAGCCGCCACCGGGCTGCACGTCGCCCGCATCGAGCACCTGCTGCGCCGGTACGGGGCGGACATCGAGCCTTTGCTGGAAATCGCCGCCGCCGATCCTTCGCTGCGGGAACCCCTGGCCGGGGCCGAGGAGCATCTGCGCGCGGAAATCGTCTACGCCACCGCGTGGGAAGGTGCCCGCCACCTCGAGGACGTCATGACCCGGCGCACCCGGATATCCGTGGAGACCTTCGACCGGGGCGTCAGCGCGGCACCCGAGTGCGCGCAACTCATGGGTGAGGTGCTCGGCTGGACCCCGGAGCAGACGACCAACGAGATCGAGCACTACGTGGCCAGGGTCGCCGCCGAACGCGAGTCCCAGGACCAGCCCGACGACCAGACCGCGGACGCCGCCCGGATGGGTGCGCCGGACATCGTCCCGATGCGCTAGTCCGCCGTCGCTCCCACGCGCCAAAAGCACTCCCGATAGCGCAGTCGAACACCGAAAACGATCTCCACAGCGGTGTTCACCTGCGCTATCGGGGTTTAAAAGCTCGGGCGGTCGGTCCCCGGTTTGGGGGACCGACCGCCTCTAAGGGCGGAGGGCGCGCAGACGGCTAGCGTCCGGGCAGCCTCGCTCCGCCTCGCAAAGCGGCGCCTTGACGGCAGCCGGCTTCGCGAATTCGGTCGAGCGCCTCAACGATCGGGCCGAGGGGAAGCTCCCGTCAACCGCTTTACGGGGTGTCCTTGTCGAAGTGAAACAATCCGGTGTGACGAGCGAGCGTGACGAGCGAGGAACGAGTGAGGAGCCCGAGCGAATGGTGGCGCCTCCTGGGACAGGTGGACACGCAGCAGAACGTCCGGTGCTCGTGGTGGATTACGGGGCGCAGTACGCCCAGCTGATCGCGCGACGAGTGCGTGAGGCACGCGTCTACTCCGAGATCGTGCCGCACACCGCCTCCGTGGCGGAGATGTTGGCCAAGGACCCCGCGGCGATCGTGCTGTCGGGCGGTCCTTCCTCGGTCTACGCCGATGGTGCCCCGAGCGTGGATCCGGCGCTGTTCCAGGCCGGGGTGCCGGTGTTCGGCATCTGTTACGGCTTCCAGGCGATGGCCGCCGCGCTGGGCGGGAAGGTCGCCCGCACGGGGTTGTCGGAGTTCGGTGGGACGCCGCTGACCGTCACCGACCCGGGGACGTTGCTGGCCGGGCAGCCGGAGCAGCAGGTCGTCTGGATGAGCCATGGCGATGCCGTGCACGAGGCGCCGGCCGGGTTCCGCACGCTGGCAACCACCGACGGCGCCCCCGTGGCCGCGTTCGAGGACCCCACGCGCCGCCTGGCGGGGGTTCAGTACCACCCGGAGGTCATGCACACCGCCCAGGGTCAGGCGGTGCTGGAGCGCTTCCTGCACGAGATCGCCGAGGTCCCGCCGACGTGGACGATGGTCAACATCGTCTCCGACGCGGTCGAGATCATCCGGGCGCAGGTGGGCGAGGGCCGTGCGATCTGCGGTCTGTCCGGCGGCGTCGACTCCGCCGTCGCCGCGGCGCTCGTCCAGCGGGCCATCGGGGACCGACTCACCTGCGTCTACGTCGACCACGGCCTGATGCGCAAGGACGAGACCGTCCAGGTCGAGCGGGACTTCGTCGCCGCCACGGGCGTCGAGCTGATCGTCGTCGATGCCCGCAAGCGTTTCCTCGACGCGCTCGCCGGGGTCACCGACCCGGAGCAGAAACGCAAGATCATCGGCCGCGAGTTCATCCGCGTCTTCGAGCAGGCCGCCCGCGAGGTCATCGCCACGCACGGCGGCGAGGTCGACTTCCTGGTCCAAGGCACGCTCTACCCGGACGTCGTCGAGTCCGGCGGCGGGACCGGGACCGCGAACATCAAGAGCCACCACAACGTGGGTGGTCTTCCCGACGACCTGCAGTTCGGGTTGGTGGAGCCGCTGCGCTCCTTGTTCAAGGACGAGGTGCGCCGGGTCGGCATCGAGCTGGGGCTGCCCGAACCGATCGTGTGGCGTCAGCCGTTCCCCGGCCCCGGCCTGGGCATCCGGATCATCGGCGAGGTCACCGGCGAGCGTCTGGACATCCTGCGCGAGGCTGACGCGATCGCCCGCGAGGAACTGACGGCCGCAGGTCTGGACCGCGACATCTGGCAGTGCCCCGTGGTGCTGCTCGCCGACGTTCGTTCCGTCGGCGTCCAGGGTGACGGACGCACCTACGGCCACCCGGTCGTGCTGCGCCCGGTGTCCTCCGAGGATGCGATGACCGCGGACTGGTCGCGGGTCCCCTACGACGTGCTGGCCCGCATCTCCACCCGCATCACCAACGAGGTCCGGGAGATCAACCGCGTGACCCTCGACGTCACCAGCAAGCCCCCGGGCACCATCGAATGGGAATGAGGGCGCTCTAGCCCAGTCCTGGCCCGGCTGGGTTGTCGGCCGAAATATCGGCTCACTGGATCGTCCGAACGGATGATTTCCGCGCCCACGCGCCCGATTTGCGGCGCCGAGCGGAACCCGGCCGTGCGACGCCCCGTCTCAGGTGTACGCGACCGCAGGAGTCGCGACGACGAATGAGGCGAACACCATGGGCACGATCGCGGCGCACTTCCAGTCCTACCTGGACTTCGCGACCGTCGAGGGCACGGTTTCCGACGGTGGGACCTGGGTCCTGCTCGCCGGCCCGGTGCTGATCGCTCTGCTCGGCCTCTACGCCGCGTTCAACATCGCGGCCGCGACCGTGAACGGCGTCAAGGGTTCGGTCCGGATCGCCAAGCGACTGGTCACCCGGCGCGCAGCGGTGGCTCCGGTCACCGTCGCCGCGGCCCCGGTCAGCATCGCCCGCTCGGCCCCGATTCTGGTCCGCAGGGCCGCCTGACGCAGGGCGCTTCTCGCGTCAGCAGCCGCCGCGGCGGAGACACTCGTAGACCACGGCCGCCTTCGACAGCTCGTGGAAGTACTTGATCAGCGTCACGCACAGCCCGACGCCGCCCAATCCGACCACGAGCGTCACGAACGAGACCCAGAGCACCGGCAGCGAGAAGCTGGTGTCGACCTCGCGGCGCAGCGCGCGGGTGCGGGTGACGGTCAGCATCGAGCTGTCGGCGGTGTCGCCGACCCCGAGGTCGTCCTCCGCGCCCTCGGGCAGGACCTCCTCGTCGAGCCACTCGACGTCCTCGTCATCGACGTCCAGATCGACCGGGCCGCCGGCTTCCTCCGACAGGGCCGCCGCCCGGCGGGCCTCGGTGAGCAGCAGGAACGACGCGACGCCCATCAGCAGGACGAGGCCGATCTTGGCGTAGAGCGCGTAGTAGTACGGCACGCCGTACGGGACGTCCTTGAGCTCGTCGAAGCTCGATCCGAACCACGGCGGGTCGTAGATGGCCTGCTTTGCGGTCAGGTAGACGCCGGTGCCCAGGGTCAGCAGATAGGTGGACCACAGGCCGTACGCGAGGAGTTCGCGTTTCTCCTGCAGCACATGCAGACCCAGTGCCGAGGGGATGCGCCGCAGCTGGGGGATGGCCACCAGGCCGACCAGGATGGCGAGCACCGCCCAGAGCCCGGTCATGATCACGTGCAGCTGAAGCATGACGACGTCGAAGAAGTTGCCCTCCGGATCGGGAGCCTCGATCGTCGCTGCGGCCAGGATGCTGGTGGTGCTCATCTGTCCGTACCTCTCGTTGGCCCCGTCGCCGCCGCCTGCCTGCGAGCCTACGACCGGGCCCGGGGACTGTCCACGGCCGCCCCCGAAGGCGCGCCCATCCCGCAAATGGGCTACCGATGCTGAGGGTTAACTGGGAATTGCCTAGACTTTTGCTTATCCGTGCTGCCGACGGATGCGGAGAGGTCATGGAACAGCAGGTTCAGGCGGTCCTTGCCGCCTCAAGGGTGCTGTCGGCTGTGCTCGCCGACTCAGCCACCCCGATAGCCGACCACGTGACGCTGGCGCAGTACCGCGCCCTGCTGATCGTGGCCGCGAACGGTCCCGTCAATCTCAACGCTGTCGCTGCCGCGCTCGGGGTCCACCCCTCGAACGCGACCAGGGCATGCGACCGATTGGTCGAGGCCGGGCTGTTGGCACGTACCGAGTCGATCATCGACCGTCGTCGTGTGGAGCTCTCGCTCACCGGTGCCGGACGAGCGTTGATCAACGCGGTGACCGCACGGCGGAAGGCCGCGATCGAACGGGTGCTGGCACGCATGACGCCAGAGGCCCGGGAGGCACTGACCGCTGCACTGGCTGACTTCACGGCTGCCGCCGGGTCGTTGCCGGGTCAGGGGTCGGAGTGGTCCGACGAGATACCCAATCCCCCTGCGCTGGCGATGCTGGCCTGAGTGCAGCGCGCGTAGCGGCTCAGTGCCGTTGACGCGTCGATGCAGCCAGGCCTGCGCAGCCGGCGCAGAGGAGCACGACCGGGATCGCGACCTGCGCCGCGGTCTGTGCCGGCGCGCCCGCGACCACGACCGCGATCAGCACCGCCAGGCCGAGGAAGATCAGCCCGAAGACCAGGCTGACTGCGTCGATCTCATGCCGCGCCACCGCTCACCTCCGGGGTGCTCGTCGCGAACGGCTCCGCGGGTGGCGCCTGCATGCCGGGATCGGGCTGCGCGGTTTCGGGCTGGGCGGGTTCGGCCGGGGCCGTCGGTTCCACCGGCGTTGCGGGAACCTGCGGAGCGGGCGGTGCGGTGGGGGCAGCCGGCACCCGGACCACCTGAAGGTGACCGAGGCCCTGATGGATCGTCAGGTTCAGCGTGCCCCCACCGGGTCCGTCGGGCCCGTCGTCGCGGACCGTGTGACGGTTGTCGAATCCCTCGGCGCGAGTACCCAGGATGTCGAGCTCTCCGGCCCGGACCTTCGCGTCGATCACCACGTCGATGGAGCTGGGCAGGATGACCTCGATCTCGCCTGCCCCGAGGGTGATGCGGGTGGCGGCGGTCCCGCCGGCGAGGTCCAACGAGGACAGGTCGAGGGTCATGTCACCGATCCGATACTGGTAGGACGACGCCAGTCCGCCGGTCAGCGCGGGGCGGATGATCTCGCCGTCGGCGATCCAACCGCCTTCGAACTCCCCGGCCACGGCGGCCGGCCCGGTCGCGATCAGGCCGAGGACGCCGAGGCCGATGAGGCCGCGGGCCCGGCCGTAGCGCGAACCGATCAGCAGGCCGATCCCGGCCCCGGCCACGAGCACGGCCGGGTACGCCGGGGGCGGGATGTCGATACCCAGCGTCTGAGCCACAGCGAGCCCACCGATGACGATGAGGATCAGCGAGAACGTGGCCAGGCCGAGCATCGACCGTGGTGCTGTTGCCGGGGGCGGTACCGGAGGGGTCGGTGGCACCGGGGGGGTCCACCCGCCGGCGGGCGGTGCTCCGCCAGGCTCGGCGGGCCCGGCGGTCTTGCCCAGATCGATCCGGTCGGTCGAGGTGGGTCCGGCCGGGGTCGACGCGGCGGGCCACAGCGGGGTGGTCGGAGGGGGCGGGGCGCCCGGCGGAGGTCCGGCCGGCGGCACCGTGCCGCCGAAGGCGGGGTGTCCCTCGCGGCGCTTGAGCAGGACGTACCCGATCGCGAACAGGGCGACGAACAGCAGCAGAGGGAAGGGCCCGCGACGATGACCGGGGCCCCAGCCGGAGACCAACGAGTCCAGCGTGATGACGACAGCCAGGGCCAGGAGACCGATCAACGCGATACCGGTCCAGGCCTCGCCGCCCCGGCGTCCCAGTGCACGCCGGACGGGCGAGGCCTCCTCACCATCGGGGAGGAGCAACCAACCGGCGATGTAGGCCACCACGCCCGCACCGCCGAAGAAGGTCAGGACCACGACCGCGACCCGGATCACCACTGGGTCGACGCCGAGAGCCTCACCAACGCCACCGCAGACCCCGGCCAGCATGCGATCTCGCCGACTCCGCCGGAAGCGGGAGCCTTGCGGGGCGCCGGCGGCCGCGGTGTCAGGTGTTGCGGCCGGGGTCTGCGTGGATTCCGTCACGTAAGAAGCATGCGGGCGCACCACGCCGTCCGGCATCGGTGAACCACCCTGATCCCTCCCCTGAGTTCCCCGGGGGTTGCCCGCTCGGGGTTGCCCCGAACGCGACCCGCGAGATCCACTCGGAGCACGCGTTACCGACCCGTACCCCGGGCGTGACTCCCCGCGCGGGCAGATCGGGGGATGCTGGAGAGGCGATGAGAGTGGGGGAGATGAGCTTGGCGGACACCGCCGCGCCGCAGCCTGCCCTCGAGCCGCCCCGTTTCCTGCGGCGGCGCGAGGGCCGCCATCTCGCGGGCGTCGCCGGGGGGCTGGCCGATCACCTGCGGCTGCCCGCGTTGTGGGTGCGGATCGCGTTCGCGGTCCTGGCCGGCTTCGGAGGCTTCGGCATCCTGCTCTACGCCGGGTACTGGATGTTCGTCCCGCAGGCGCCCAAGAACTCCAGGGACACCCCACGCGGCCTGATCTCCGCGCAGCGTCGCGGGTTCCGCGCCCTGCCGGCTCGGATGCTCGACGACCAGCCGGTGGGCCAGTTGCTGGCCTTGCTGGCGCTGGCCCTCGGCGCCGTCTCGCTGGGGCAGGTCGCCGGGGTCGGCGTGCAGGGATACCTGTTCTGGCCCGCGTTGGCCGTCGGCGCCGGGCTGGTGGTGCTCTGGCGGCAGGCCGACGAGGCGCCCGACCCCTCGGCCGGCGAGCAGACGCCCGAGGTGGACCAACGGTGGTCCGCGCGTCGCGCGTTCGGCGCGGTGCGCTTCTTCGGCGGCGCGCTGCTGGTCGTGCTCGGCGGCCTGTCGTTCCTGTTCCTCACCGACCCCAGTTCCGCGCTGCGCGGGCTCACCGGCGGGCTGGTCGTGGTCATCGGGGCCACGCTGATCGCAGGCCCGTGGTTGCTGCGCCTGGCGCGCACCTTGTCGGCCGAACGCGCGGAGCGCGTCCGTTCGCAGACGCACGCGGACCTGGCCGCCCACCTGCACGACTCGGTGCTGCAGACCCTGGCGCTGATCCAGCGTCAGGCGCACGATCCGCGCGAGGTCGTCCGTCTGGCCCGCGGGCAGGAGCGCGATCTCCGGACCTTTCTCTACGCCGATCCCGCCGCGGAGTCGGCCCCGGCGGACCGATCGTTCGCGGGTGCGCTGCGAGCGGTGGGCGCGAGTGTGGAGGACACGCACGGGATGCCCGTCGAGGTCGTCACCGTCGGGGACGGCCCCGTCGACGAGGGACGCATCGCGGTGCTGGCTGCGGCGCGCGAGGCGATGACGAACGCCGCGAAGCACTCCGGTGCGGCGACGATCGACGTCTACGCCGAGGTGGAACCCGCGAGCACCGCGGTCTATGTGCGCGACCGCGGGCACGGGTTCTCCCCGGAGGACGTGCCCGCCGACCGCGCAGGCATCCGGCACTCGATCCAGGGCCGGATGGAACGCCACGGCGGGACGGTGACGGTGAACTCCGCGCCGGGGGAGGGGACCGAGATCGAGATCCGATGGGGGACTGGTTCATGACGACACCGCAGGCACCGTTGCGAGTGGTGGTCGTCGACGACCACCGGCTGTTCCGTACCGGGGTGCGCGCCGAGTTGGAGGAAGCGGCGGGCGGCTCCGTCGAGGTCGTCGCCGAGGCTGCCGACGTCGCCGAGGCCGTCGCCGCGGTCCGGACCCACCTGCCCGACGTGGTGCTGCTCGACGTTCACCTCCCCGGCGGCGGAGGCATCGGGGTGCTGCGGACGGTGCTCGGCGCCGGCGACGCGGCCGCCGAGGTGCGGTTCCTCGCGCTGTCGGTGTCCGACGCCGCCGAGGACGTGATCGGGGTGATCCGGGCCGGTGCTCGGGGCTACGTCACCAAGACCATCAGCGGAACGGAACTGGCGGACGCGATCCGGCGGGTCGCCGCCGGTGACGCCGTGTTCTCCCCGCGCCTGGCGGGGTTCGTGCTCGACGCGTTCGCCGGCCCGGGAGCGCCGGGCCCGGCCCCGTCGATCGACCCCGAACTGGACCTGTTGTCCACCCGGGAACGCGAGGTACTGCGGTTGATCGCGCGCGGCTACACCTACAAGGAAGTGGCCAAGGCGCTGTTCATCTCGATCAAGACGGTGGAGACCCACGTGTCGGCGGTGCTGCGCAAGCTGCAGCTGTCCAACCGGCACGAACTGTCCCGCTGGGCCGCGGACCGCCGCCTCGTCTGAGGCTCTTCCCAGCACAGCAAGCGGCCCGGCCCCGCGGCGGCGGGACCGGGCCGAGTCTTGCCAGGTGTCAGCTCATTCGGTGTTGGTGTTCGTCCCGCTCCCGCCGAGCATCACGTCGAAGCCGGGACCGCCGAACATCGTGTCGTCGCCGGTGCCGCCGAGCAGGACGTCGTCCCCGGATCCACCCGAGATGCGGTCGTTGCCGCCGTCGCCGGCCAGGTCGTCGCGCCCGCCGTCACCGCAGATGATGTCGTCGCCGCCCGCGCCGCCGATCCGGTCGTCGCCACCGCGACCGCGGATCAGGTCGTTGCCGAGCGTGCCCATGATCTGGTCGGGCCCGTCGGTGCCGGTGATCAGGTTGTAGCCCAAGGGCACCGGACCGCCGTCGACGCACTCGGGGATGCCGTCGGGGTCGAAGCGGATGATCACGGTGCCGAAGGCGAACGGCGCCGGGAAGAAGGTCGCGCCGACCGGGCCGATGCTGGCGCCGCCGGAGCCGCCACCCGCACCGCCGACGTTGGCCGGGAGAGCGCCGGCAGCGAGCCCACCGAAGCCGGGATCGGCGCCCCCGCCGCCCCCGCCGCCGTCAGCATTGGGAGTGGCCTGCGAGTTTCCGTCCTGCCCGTCCGTGCCCAATGAGCCCGGCGCGGCCGGGGCCGGGCCGATCTGGTCGGCGCCCGCGCCGTTGCCGGTGCCGGCGAAGCCGATGCCGCCGGTGCCGCCGGTGCCGGCGTTACCGCCGCGGCCGCCCGCGTTGGCGAAGGCAGGGGTGCCGGGAGCTCCGGCGCCGCCGCCGCCGCCGCCGACGACGACCGAGACACCGGCGATCGCCACGTCGGAGAAGCCGCCACCGCCGCCCGCGCCGTTCCCGCCGCCGAAGCCGCCGCCGCTGCCGGCCACGCCGGAGCTGCGGCCGCCGGCGCCCGGGGCAACCGCCGTGCCGTTGCCGCCACGGCCGCCGACCCGGATGTCCAGGACGTCATTGACCGCGACGGTGAACGACGTGGTGTTCGCGGCGGTGCCGCGGCCACCCGGGGTGCCGACGCGGTTCGCGCCGCCGGCAGCGCCGATGGCGGTCACGCTCAGGCTCGTCACGCCGGCAGGCACGACGAACTGGTGGGTCATGGTGGAGTCGGTCCATACGCACGTCACGCCTGACTGCTGCGGGTTGTGCAGGCAGTTCGGGCCGTAGTTGACGGCCGAGGCCGGCGCGGCGGCGAACACCGCGCACGGGGTCATCAAGACAGCCGTAGCGGTCCACAGCCCGGCACGGCGGGCACTGGTGCGGTTCATCGGGATCCCCTCCCATACAGACGTCGTGATCGACGTACGACGTCGCATCGGGACTGATCATGGTTGGCGGAATGTCCGATTGGGACCCGTCTGCTCCGAACGGGCGAACTGCCCTGGGACGGACGGGTATGCCTGCAACGCGAAACGGTGGCCTCTCCCGGGCAGGGAGAGACCACCGTCGGATCTGACGTAACCTCAGGTCGAGCGAGGTTGCATCACTTCTTCTTGCTCTTGGCCTTCACGGGTGCCTTGGAGCGCTCGGGCTTGTCCTTGCCCGCGCTCTTCTGGGGAGTGGCCTTCTTCTCGGTGGACGGAGCGGTGCCACCGGCTTCCTTGGGCACGTCGGAGTTCCGCCCGCGGCGCACCCGCTCGGCGCCGTCAGCGAAGCGCTTCTCCGGCGTCTCCACCGTGAACTTGTCCTCGGCCGGCTTGGCGGCCGAGCCGGACGCCTTTTCCGACGTGGGCTCGTCGCTCGTCACGTCGGCGTTCCGCGCTCCCCGCTCGGAGTCCTCCGGTTCGTCCTTCGAGCCGGCGCTCGGTTCGTCGCTCGACTCCGGTTCGTCGGCGGCGGGGCCGCGCTCGGGCTGCTCGGACTGCTTGTCCCGGTCGTTGTCGGAGAAGCCGGTGTCGTCGGCGAAGCGGCGCGCGTCGGAGTCCTGCTGGTTGCTGCCCTTGGCGTCGTCCTGACCATCGGCCCGCGAGCCGGCCTCGGAGGCGCGCTGCGCGCGAGCTTCGGAGTCCTCCTGGGCCCGGCGCTCGTCGAACGCGCCGCCGGAGTCCCACCACTGGCCCGATTCGGGGTTCTCATCGGCGGTCGCGGCGCTCGCGGCGGCGGGCGTCAGCAACACGGCCGGGGCCAGCAGCGCCGCCGCGACGGCGACGCACATGCGTCGATCGAGGTGTCGTCTCATCTCTGCTCCCCCTGAAAGGAAATGTCCGGATCGCCCCGATGGGCGAGCGACGTCCCGATCCTGACGGTTTGCGCTCCGATGCGGCAGTCGGCTGCTCCGGACGGGGGACAGACATGCCGACGGCCCCCTCCCGTCAGGGAGAGGGCCGTCGGTGCGGTTCGGACGATCAGCTGATCAATGATCAGTTGATGTCGTTGGTGCCGGAGCCGCCGTCGATGGTGTCGTTGCCGTCGCCACCGCGGATGATGTCGTCACCGGAGCCGCCGCTGATGACGTCGTTCTCGGGGCCACCGGAGACCCGGTCGTTGCCGGAACCGGCGTTGATGATGTCGTTCCCGTCGCCACCGCAGAGGATGTCGTGGCCGGAACCGCCGTCGATCTGGTCGTTACCGCCCAGGCCGAAGATGATCTGCTGGCCGGAGCCACCCTCGAGCACGTCGCCCAGGATCGGGTCGCCGACGATCTTTTCGTAGCCGGCCGGGGCCGGGGCGTCCGGGTCCGCGCACGCCGCGATCGCGTCGACCAGCGGCAGGGTGAAGCGAATCTCCACCGAACCGTTCGCGATGCCGTCGACAGCGAGCGCCTCGTCGCTGGTGCAGGTGGCCGTGCTTCCGCCGCCCGCGCCGGGGGCGTCGGCAGCTCCGCCCGCACCACCGCTCGTGCCGCCGCCGCCGCCGCCGCCCTCGGTGGTTCCGGCGTCATCGGTGCCGTCGGACAGAGCGCCGCTGGTGGTGGTCAAAGCGGGCAGGCCCGCGCCGTTGGCGCCCGCGCCGCCGCCGCCGCCGGCGACGATCAGGAGCGAGGCCGGGGGAGCACCGGCCGGGTCGAGGTACACGTTCGTGCTAGCACCGCCACCGCCGCGGCCACCGTCACCGTTGAAGCCGTCACCGGACGGAACCGCCGGGTCCGCGTTCAGTCCCGCGTTCTGCCCGGTGGCCGCGCCGCCCGGGTAGATGAGGATGTCGTCGGTGTCCGCGACCGTCTGCGTGCAGCTCACGAGCGCGCCGTTGCCGCCCGCGTTCGCGAGGTAGGCGCCGCCGCCGCCGCCGATGGCGGAGATCGTCACGCTGGTCACGCCGTCGGGCACGTCGAACGTGGCCGCGGTGTTGGGCGCGTTGTACAGACAGCGGTACTCGCCGGACCCCGCCGGGTCCTCGAAGCACTCCGGCGGCACAGCCGCGGACGCCATGCCTGCGGTGAAGATGGTCGCCCCAGGAGCGATCAATGCCATGGCCGCAATCCACGAGCGGGTGCGGCGAGTCGTGTTGCGGCTCATTCGTGTTTCCCCTCCGCCGTCGGGAGACGCTCCCGAGGGCCGGTCCGGCGCACCAGGGGTTTCCCCGTTCCTCCGGTGCGTTTCCACCGCGTGTCGCGGTCCAGCCCTGAGAGTGCCGACCACGTTTTTGCCGGCAAGGCACGCTGGGCCGAATGGGGGACACCAGCGGTGACGGAGGATCAGTTTGCTTACTGCCGGCACCCACCCAGGGTGCTTTCCTCACCACGGGCGTCGGCGCCTCGGATGCGATTGTGGGAAAAGAGCCGGCCCTCGCTCCGTCGAGGAGCGAGGGCCGGTAAGAGAGCTTGATCAGCAGTCGGCGCCGCTGGGGCACTCGAAGTTGAAGCCGCCGCCGCCCTGACTGTCGTCCATGATGTCGCCGGCGCCGGAGTAGATGTAGTCGGTGCCCGAGCCGCCGCGGAAGGTGTCCGCGCCGTCGCCGCCGACCAGGTGGTTCGATCCCGATCCGCCGCGGATCAGGTCGTCGCCCGCGCCGCCGCAGATGATGTCGTCACCGCCGCCGCCGGCCATCTCGTCGTTGCCGCCGAAGCCGAAGATGACCTCGTTGTTCGAACCGCCGTGCAGACTCGGCGAGGCGCCGGAGACCTGCCAGTTGTCGTCGCCGTCCGTCCCGAAGATCTTCTGGTAGCCGGTCGGGACCTGCTTCAAGATCGCGTCGTCCACGGTGGCGACGTCGCAGATGTCGGCTGCGTCGATCTGCGGGGCGGCCTGGGCGCCGGTGGTCGTTGCGAGGAGTGCAGCCGAGGCCAGGAGCGCGGAGGCAGCCAGGCTGACCGTGACGCGTCGGGTGATGAAGCGGTGCATGTCGGATCCCTCCATCGGCAGGTCGGCTCGTATACCGATCGCTCGAGGTTGATCATGGTGGTCTGTTCGTCCGGTTTGCAGCGGTCTGCTCCGAACGGGCTACATGTGCGCTGACGCATGGTCAGACCGTTTGGTGCCGAATACCCGAGGAGCGACGTGGACTTCCTGCGTTATGTGTTGTTGGCGCTGCACCTGGTGGGCATGGCCGTGCTGATCGGCGCGTTCACGCTGCAGACGATGGCCGGCGACCGGCGGATGGTCCCGGCGATCTTCCACACGGCCGGCATCCAGCTCGTCACCGGTGTGCTGTTGGTCGGGGTCAACGAGGCCGATGACCGTGAGCTGGACCACGCGAAGGTGGCCACCAAGCTGGTGATCGCGCTCGCGGTGGTCGGGCTCACGCACGCCACCCGGCGCAAGGTTCCGGTGCCGGCGCCGTTGTTCTTCGGCGCCTACGGACTGGCCGTGGCCAACCTGGCCATCGCCTACTCCTGGACCTGACGCGATCAGACCGGGTCGATCAGACCGCGTCGTCGTCCTCGGGCTCCTCGACGTCGGCGATGTTCCACTTCAGCTGGAACTCGACCTCCTCGGAGTCGCCCTCGCGTTCGTGCTCGACGCTGATCTCCGCGTCGCGCGGGACGGTGAACCGCTGCCCGGCGATCTGGATCCGGAAAGGCTTGCCGGTCTCCAGCGCGTCGGCCAGGCGTCGTAGCTTGGCGGCGAACTCTTCGACGGTGTAGGTGCGTTCGACATCTCGATCAGCCATGGGCCGATCCTGTCACCCCACCAAGCGGTCCCCGACGACCTGGACGAACTCGTGCAGGCACACATCGCAGACGAAGATCCCCGCGGCGACCCGGACCAGGGTGTGCTCGCGGTCCTGCCCGCAGCGCGGGCAACCCTGAAGCGTCGCGGCAACCTCGTCGTGCCGCGCAATTCGACGTAGCGGATTCATGTCGACCCCCGGTTTCGCATGTGGGACAGAGCGGGGCCGGATCGAGTGGCCCATCGACGACCCGGCCCCGCCGCCGAGCGGATACGTCAGCGGGCACCACAAAGGCGCGCGCGAGTCCCCCTCGGCCCGGTGGCGCGTTGTCCCCGACGCACCACCGTCGACTGCATCCGATCCCCCTCGACCGGCAGGAACGACCATAGCCGGCTTGGGTTACCGGCGAATGACATGGGGGTGATCAAGGAGCGCCGCTGCAGGTCGTCGCTGTCGCCGAGGGCTTCTAGACTCGACACGAGATGAGCGATCGGCCCGATTCCACGACTGCTCGCACCGGGCCCGCGCCGGGTGCGATCGCCGCGCGGGTGCTGGCCGCGAAGCGGCCCGGAACGCCGCCATCCGCGCAGGTCACGGACGGGTCGTCGACGCGCCGTAGCGCTGAGGCGCTGGCCCTGCTCGACGGGTTGAACCCGGCCCAGCGCGCGGCCGTGGAGCACTCCGGCGGTCCGCTGCTCATCGTCGCCGGGGCTGGGTCGGGCAAAACACGGGTGCTGACGCGGCGCATCGCATGGTTGATCAAGGCCCGGGATGTGCGCCCGTCGCAGATCCTGGCGATCACCTTCACGAACAAGGCCGCGGGCGAGATGAAGCAGCGGGTCGCGGAGGCAGTCGGCACCGCCGCACCGCACTGGGTGTCGACCTTCCACTCCGCGTGCCTGCGCTTCCTGCGCCATGACGCGAAGCGGTTGGGGTTCACGTCGTCGTTCTCGGTCTACGACGACACCGACTCCCAGCGCCTCATGCGGATGATCACCCGTGACATGTCGCTGGACCCCAAGCGGTTCAACCCGCGGGCGATCAACAACGCGATCAGCGGGGCGAAGAACGAACTGGTCGACCATGAGACCTACGCGGCCAAGGCCGAGGGACCGATCCTGATCACGTACGCCGAGTGCTACACCGAGTACCAGCGCCGCCTGCGTGCGGCGAACGCGCTGGACTTCGACGACCTGATCATGACCACGGTCAACCTGCTCCAGGTGTTCCCCGATGTCGCCGAGCACTACCGGCGCCGGTTCCGCCACGTGCTGGTGGACGAGTACCAGGACACCAACCACGCGCAGTACGTGCTGGTGCGCGAGCTGGTCGGTGTCGCGGGGGAGACCGAGGGGCTGGAGCCCGGCGAGCTGTGCGTGGTCGGTGACGCGGACCAGTCCATCTACGCGTTCCGTGGCGCGACGATCCGTAACATCGCCGAGTTCGAGGCCGACTACCCCGACGCCAAGGTGATCCTGCTCGAGCAGAACTACCGCTCCACGCAGACGATCCTGTCCGCGGCCAACGCAGTCATCGCCCGCAACCCGGACCGCAAGCCGAAGAACCTGTGGACCGACCAGGGCGCGGGGGAACGCATAGTCGGCTGGGTGGCCGGGGACGAGCACGAGGAAGCCACCTTCGTGGCCAACGAGGTCGACCGCCTGCACGACGCCGGCGCGGCCGCCCCTCGTGACGTCGCGATCTTCTACCGCACGAACGCCGCCTCCCGGGTGTTCGAGGAGGTCTTCATCCGGGTCGGCCTGCCCTACCGGGTGGTCGGAGGCGTGCGCTTCTACGAGCGCAAGGAGGTTCGCGACGCCCTGGCCTATCTGCGGGTGCTGGCGAACGCCGACGACGAGGTCTCGTTGCGGCGCATCCTCAACGTGCCCAAGCGCGGCATCGGTGACCGGGCCGAGGCCTGCGTCGACGCACTGGCGTCGCGGGAACGGATCTCCTTCGCGGCGGCGCTGGTCCGCTGCGAGGAGGCCTACGGGATCGCGGCGCGTTCGCTGAACTCGATCCGCGGGTTCAACGACCTCATGGTCGGCCTGGCCACCCTCGTGGAGGCCGGTACCGCCCCGTCGGTGGTGATCGAGGCGATCCTCGAACAGACCGGGTACCTGCGGGAACTGGAGCTGTCCACGGACCCGCAGGACGCAGGCCGCGTGGAGAACCTCGAGGAACTGATCGCCGTCGCCCGTGAGTACGAGGAGGCGACCCCGGACAGTTCGGTGTTCGGGTTCCTGGAGCGCGTCGCGCTGGTCGCCGACTCCGATCAGCTCCCTGACGCCACGTCAGAAGACGGGACGCCGGTCGACGACGGCGGGCAGGTCACGCTGATGACCCTGCACACCGCGAAGGGCCTGGAGTTCCCGGTCGTGTTCCTGACGGGGTGCGAGGACGGGGTGTTCCCGCACATGCGGGCCCTCGGCGACCCGATCGAGCTGGCCGAGGAACGCCGCCTCGCCTACGTCGGGCTGACCCGCGCGCAGGAGCGGCTCTACCTGACCCGCTCGGAGGTGCGCCGCAACTGGGGTACCCCCCAGTGGTTCCCGCAGTCGCGTTTCCTCGACGACATCCCTTCCGAGCTCATCGACTGGCAACGCACGGCCGGGCGTAGCCCGCTGGCCGCCTTGGCGGCCGGCTCGTCGGCGCCGCCGTCCCGCCCCACCGGCAGCACGCGGGCGCCGGTGGCCGTCGTCTCGCTCGCGGTCGGGGACCGGGTCACCCACGACACGTTCGGGCTGGGCACGGTCGTCGCCACCGCCGGAGTCGCGGACAAGGCCGAGGCCACCGTCGACTTCGGGGACGGCGCACCCAAGCGCCTGCTGCTGCGATACGCCCCGGTCGAAAAGCTTTGACCCGAGCGGCGGAGGTCTCCGAGCCCGGGGGCGTCGCTGCTGCGCACCCGTTGCGGCGGCTGTGGCGCTACGCCCATCGCTACCGCGGTCGGTTGATCTGGGCAGTCACCGCCACCACGATCGGCAAGGTCGCCGACGTCGTCCCGGAGTTGTTGATCGGCGCGGCCGTCGACGTCATGGTCCGCGGCGGCGACTCATTCGCGGCGGACCTGTTCGGGGTGTCCGACCGGTACGACCAGCTACTGATCCTCGCGGCGCTGAACGTGGTCGTTTGGATCCTCGAGTCGTCGTTCGACTACTTGTCCTCGGTGGCCTGGCGCAATCTGGCGCAGTCGATCGAGCACGACCTGCGCACCGACACCTACGCGCACGTGCAGGACCTCGAGGTCGCATTCTTCGAGGACACCACCAGCGGTGGGCTGCTCTCGGTGCTCAACGACGACATCAACCAACTCGAGCGGTTCCTCGACGAGGGCGCCGCGACCATCATCGACACCTTCTGGAACGTCGTGCTGGTCGGTGCGATCTTCGCGGTCACGTCGCTGAAGCTCACCGCGCTGGCCTTCGCGCCGATCCCGGTGATCGTGGCCGGGTCGCTGATATTCCAGCGCAGGCTGGCACCGCGCTACGTGCAGGTGCGTGAGAAGGTCGGCGACCTGTCGTCCACCATCGTCGCCAACCTCGGCGGCATCACCACGATCAAGGCGTTCACGGCCGAGGCCCGTGAGGCGGCCCGCGTCCGCGCGGTCTCCGACGATTATCGGCTGGCGAACAAGCAGGCGATCGCGTACTCCTCTGCGTTCATCCCGGTGATCCGGATGGTGATCCTTGCCGGATTCACCTGCACCCTGCTCATCGGCGGAAAGCTCGTCGTGGACGGCGAGATCGAGGTCGGTATCTACTCGGTGCTGGTCTACATGACGCAACGACTGCTCTGGCCATTGACCGCGCTGGGCCGAACCCTCGACTCCTACCAGCGTGGAATGGCCTCGACCCGGCGCATCCTCGACCTGCTCGACGTCGTGCCCTCCATGACGCCCGGGACCACGCCGTTGCCGGCGCCGGTGCGCGGTGAGATCGCCCTCAAGGCGGTGCGCTTCGGTTACGGCGACGGACCCGATGTCCTGCACTCTCTCGACCTGGTCGTGCCCGCGGGCGAGACCCACGCGATCGTCGGCGCGACCGGGTCGGGCAAGTCGACGATGATCCGCCTGCTGTTGCGCTTCGCCGATCCGCGAGCCGGTGCCGTCGAGGTGGACGGCCTCGACGTGCGCGGTCTGTCGTACGCGTCGCTGCGCTCGGCGATCGGCTACGTCAGTCAGGACGTCTTCCTGTTCCGCGGCTCGGTGAAGGAGAACATCGCCTACGGGCGGCCGGATGCCACCGACGAGCAGATCGAGATCGCCGCCCGGCTGGCCGAGGCCCACGAATTCATCGTGGACATGCCGCAGGGCTACGACACGGTCGTCGGCGAGCGCGGGCAGAAGTTGTCCGGCGGGCAGCGCCAGCGCATCTCGATCGCCCGCGCCGTGCTGCGTGATCCCGCGATCCTCGTGCTGGACGAGGCGACCTCAGCGGTCGACAACGAGACGGAGGCTGCAATTCAGCGCTCCCTGGCGCACGTCGCGGTCGGCCGCACCGCCGTGGTGATCGCCCACCGCCTCTCGACGGTGCGGCACGCGGACCGGATCTGGGTGCTCGAGCGCGGCCGGATCATCGAGGCCGGGACGCATGACGAGCTCGTCACCGCTGGTGGCCTGTACGCGGCGCTGTGGCGCGTGCAGACCGGGGACGCCGCCGTCCTGGACTGAGATCAGACGGGCACGGTGGGGGGCCCGCTGGTTCGTCCGGGCACCGCCCTGGCCGTGATCCGTTCAGCGGGCCGGACCGGCGACATCAAGGGGTAAAGCACAACCGTAGAATATTCGTCGCCCGACGGGCGGTCTCCCATTCCGTAATTCAAGCCCGCAGGATTGCCGCTACGCAGAAATCAGGGCGAGCCGAGGAAATCCTCTGCTCGCCCTGATCTGTGGTGCGGTGTCAGTAACCGTTGCCGTTCAGCTCTTAGAGACCGATACCGGCCAGGACGTTGCCGACGTGCGAAAGCACGGTGTTCAGGATGACGTTCAGGTTGCCGAGCACGTTGCCGAGCAGGTTGCTCAGAGCGCCGAGAAAGCCCATCGTAATTCTCCTTCGGAGAGCGGCTTCGCGACGACGAAGCCGTAGTGGGGACCGTCCGGCCAGTGGTCCGGCCGATCGGATCGTCTGACGTGGACGCCGCTCTTGGTGGTGCCCCCGTTAGATCCAGCAATCAACACAACATTTGCGTTGCCGGAGCTACGCGGCCTCAACATAAAGCCGTTCCAGGGCAATGCACAAGATCACCCCAACGTGAACTTTGCTTGGACCACAGGTGATCGACTTCGAATCCGAATCGAACTCCGAATTAATGGAGTGGCGACCCGAAAGAGATGACAAATGGCACTTGTGTGCGCTCACGCAAAGGCCTATTGGATCGTCTCGAGGGACCTGTTGATGGCCCACAACGACGAAGCTCCTGCGGTCTGTCGACCGCAGGAGCTCGGAGAAGATTCGGGCTGATCGCCTCAGCGCATCAGGCCGCGGGCCTTGAGCCAGGGGATCGGGTTGATCGGGCGGTCGTTGATGCGGACCTCGAGGTGCAGGTGCGGCCCGGTGCTGTTGCCGGTGGAGCCGACCCGGCCGATGACATCGCCCGCGTTCACGTAACCGCTCTTGACGAGCATCTTCGACTGGTGCGCGTACCAGATCTCGGTGCCGTCGTTGAGGACCTGGACCGTCTTCCAGCCGTAGGCGCCGTCCCAGCCGGCGGAGATGATCCGGCCACTGCCGACGGCGCGGATCGCGGTGCCGTACGGGCAGGCGAAGTCGGTGCCGGTGTGACCGTGCGACCAGTAGCCGGCGGAGGAACCGAAGCCGGCGGTGAGCCGGTATCCCTGCACCGGCATCCGGTAGGCCTTCGCCAACCGGGTGAGGCGAGCGGCGCGCTCCTTGGCCAGCTTCAACGCCTTGGCCGCCGCGAGCTGCTTCGCCTTCTGCTGCGCGGCGTCCTTCTGGCGGGTGACCAGGGCCTTGCGGGCGCGTTCGCGGCTGGCGCGGACGGCGTTACGCTCGGCGAGCATCTCCTGCTGAGCCGGCGTCACGCTGGCGGCGGTGAGGCCGGTGGCCGAGGCACGGGCGAGGTCCATGCTGCCGGAGCTCGCACTTCCGCTGCCCGCGGCGCCGAAGGCACCGACAGCGGCGACGGCAACTGCGGCGGCACCGGCGACGAGAGCGGGGGCGCCCGGGACGGCCAAGGCGCGGGTGCGCGCACGGCGGCGGTGGCCGGCGGATCCGGCCGAGCGGCGGCCCGCGGCGATCGGTACGACAGGAGCAAGGGGAGAGTCGTCCTCGACCAGGGTGACGACACGGGGGGCGGGCTTCGGCGTGGTGAGGGCCGGAGCGGCGATGGTCTCGATGACCTCGACCGGCACCGGGGCGGGGTCGGTGATCGACTTGCGGCGACGACCGGAACCCGGCGCGACCGGTGCGATCGACTCGGTTGCGATGGGGAGCAGGTCCGCGTCGGTGCGACGGCGACGACCGGTTCCGGGCTTGCTCGCGACGACGGCGGGCGGCTCGGGGTCGGCAGTGCTGGGCTTCCTGCGGCGACCGGTGCCTGTGGTGGGTGCGCCGGCCGCCGGTGCATCAGCGACGCTCGGGCCCGGCGGTGCAGCAATCGACTCCACGGAAAGCGTGTCGAACACATCGGGAGCGGGTAGAACGGCGGTCTCGACCCTCGGCGGGGTCGGGACCGGCGCGGCCTGCGGCTCAACCGTCGTGCGAGGCGAAGCGCTCTGTGCTGGACGTGCCCGACGACCCGTGGGAGTGGCCACCTGGACTGGAGTGCTCACCGAACGGGTGCGCGGAGAGCAAGAAGCGTGGACCTTCGCGGGTGACACCTTCTTCTGTTCCGG
The DNA here is from genome assembly GCA_963703165.1 of uncultured Actinomycetota bacterium. Taxonomy (GTDB): domain Bacteria; phylum Actinomycetota; class Actinomycetes; order Sporichthyales; family Sporichthyaceae; genus JBQTKD01. The sequence goes on along the minus strand of OY969798.1, from coordinate 1,645,526 downwards.
CTCGGGAACGGGCCCGGCTGCATCGAGTGCAGCGGGCTCTTCGTTCGAACGAGCGTGGCGACCGGTGGGCACCGAGACGTCTCCCAGGCGAGTGGAGTCGGACGGGCGGCAAAACAGAATGTATCGAGACGGTATCGGCCGGCCGGTCATCGCCCCACGGCTGGGTCGCAAAGAACGCTCAAAGTGACGACTCTTACTCCTGAAGATCACGAAGAGTGATTTTTCCCCTGGCTCGCATGACGCCCTGCAACGTCGAGCGCTGCAGAAATCCCGATCCGGGTGGCAAATCGGACGAACAGGGCACGTGTCGGTCGCAGACTGTCGAGCGGGCTGTTACTCAACGTCACAATGACCTTGATGGGCATTCCGGACAGACCGACCGGTGGCCCGACCTGTCATCACGGCTCAGTACGCTCGCGGAAATCACCTATCCAAGCCCGTGTGTCATTCGCGGGCGATGCTGATGCGAGGGCCTACGAGTGGATCTTTTCGAGTACCAGGCACGCGACCTCTTCGAGAAGCACGGCGTTCCGGTCCTCGGTGGCCTGGTGGCCACGACGCCGGCCGAAGCGAGAGCTGCCGCTGAGAAGTTGGGCGGCCGGGTGGTCGTCAAGGCCCAGGTGAAGGTGGGCGGCCGCGGCAAGGCCGGCGGCGTGAAGCTCGCCGATGACCCCGCCGACGCTGAGGCCAAGGCCGGGGCGATCCTCGGCATGGACATCAAGGGCCACACGGTCCACCGCGTGATGCTCGCCCAGACCGCGGACATCGTCGACGAGTTCTACGTGTCCTTCTTGTTGGACCGCGCCAACCGCACCTTCCTGGCCATGGCCACGACCGAGGGCGGCATGGACGTCGAGGAGGTCGCAGCCAACACCCCCGAGCTGCTCGCCAAGATCCCGGTCGACGCCAACACCGGCTGCGACGCGGCCAAGGCTGCCGAGATCGTCGCCGCAGCGAACTTCCCGGCCGAGGTCGCCGGCGACATCGCCGAGGTGCTGCAGAAGCTCTGGACCGTCTTCCAGTCCGAGGATGCGACGCTCGTCGAGGTCAACCCGCTGGTCAAGACCGGTGACGGGCGCATCGTCGCTCTGGACGGCAAGGTCTCCCTGGACGAGAACGCCGGGTTCCGCCACGCGGACCACGACGCGCTGGAGGACAAGGGCGCGGTCGACCCGCTCGAGGCCCGCGCCAAGGAGAAGGACCTGAACTACGTCAAGCTCGACGGCGAGATCGGGATCATCGGCAACGGCGCCGGCCTGGTCATGTCGACGCTGGACGTCGTCGCGTACGCGGGGGAGAAGCACGGTGGCGTCAAGCCCGCCAACTTCCTCGACATCGGCGGTGGCGCCTCGGCGGAGGTCATGGCCAACGGGCTGGACATCATCCTGTCCGACCCGGCGGTGCGCTCCGTCTTCGTGAACGTCTTCGGCGGCATCACGTCGTGCGACGCGGTCGCCAACGGCGTCGTGCAGGCCATCGCCCTGCTCGAGAGCCAGGGCACCCCGGTCACCAAGCCGCTCGTGGTGCGTCTGGACGGCAACAACGCCGAAGAGGGTCGTCGCATCCTCGTCGACGCCAACCTGTCCGTCGTCGAGATGGTCGAGACGATGGACGGCGCTGCCGACCGCGTCGCCGCCCTCGCCGCCCGCTAACCCCCCGAAGGATCTGTAGACCGTGGCCATCTTCCTTACCGAGAACAGCCGGATCGTCGTGCAGGGCATGACGGGGTCCGAGGGACGCAAGCACACCCAGCGCATGCTGGCTTCCGGCGCGCAGGTCGTCGGCGGCGTGACGCCGGGCAAGGGCGGACAGAAGGTCGAGTTCGACGGCGCGACGCTGCCGGTCTTCGACTCGGTCGCCGACGCGGTGAACAACGGCGGCGCCAACGTCACCGTCGTCTTCGTGCCGCCGAAGTTCACCAAGGGCGCGGTCATCGAGGCCATCGACGCCGACGTCCCGTTGATCGTCACGATCACCGAGGGCGTCCCGGTGCACGACACCGCCGCGTTCCACGCCTACAACGTGGCCAAGGCCGGTGTCAGCCGGATCATCGGCCCGAACTGCCCCGGCATCATCAGCCCCGGGAAGTCCAACGCAGGGATCATCCCGGCGAGCATCGCCGGCCCGGGCCCCATCGGCCTGGTCAGCAAGTCCGGCACGCTGACCTACCAGATGATGTACGAGCTGCGGGACTTCGGCTTCACCACCGGCGTCGGCATCGGCGGTGACCCTGTCATCGGCACCACCCACATCGACTGCCTCCGCGCGTTCCAGGACGACCCGGAGACCAAGGCGATCGTGATGATCGGCGAGATCGGTGGCGACGCCGAGGAGCGCGCTGCCGACTTCATCAAGGCCTACGTCACCAAGCCGGTCGTCGGCTACGTCGCCGGTTTCACCGCTCCCGAGGGCAAGACCATGGGCCACGCCGGCGCCATCGTCTCCGGCTCCTCGGGCACCGCGGCCGCCAAGCAGGAGGCTTTGGAGGCCGTCGGTGTCCGCGTCGGCAAGACGCCCTCGGAGACCGCCCGCCTCATGCGGGAGATCATGAGCTCCCTCTAGTTCTGTCGCTGCCCCGACCCGCCGCGCGCTCAGGCCGCGGCGGGTCGTCGGTTTTCGGGCCGGCGCAGCGCCCCGAGGGGTGTCGTTGCGGGGCTGAGGGCTCGGCGACCAGCAGAGTTGTGCGGTGGCAACGATCCTGGCGCCCTCGCCGCGCGCTTCTGACGCGGCGACGGGACCGGTGGCGGCCTCCCGGTGGACCTTCACGCTCGGGGCGATGGCGGGGGTGCTGGCCGCGGCTGTCGGTCTTGCGGTGCTCAGCGCCGTCACCGTGCTGCTGTGGGCCACGGGGCCGGAGACCACCGGACGCAGCGCCGGGCCGTTCCGAACGGCCGCGGCGTTCTGGGTGCTCGCGCACCGCGGGGCCGTGGACTTCCCCGGCACACAGGTGCAGCTCGCGCCGTTGGGGCTCAGCGCCGCGTTTGCCTTGGTCGCGATCCGGGCGGCCGGGTGGGCCTCACGGAGCGCGCGGGCACACAAATTCGGTCCCGCCGCCACCTTGGTGGCCGGGTTCACCCTCGGCATCGGCGCGGGGGCCGTGGCCGCGTCCCGGCTCACCGGGGACCACAGCATGCAGGTCGGGTTGTGGTCCGCCCTGACCTCGGTCGTGCCTTTCGGACTGGTGTGCGCAATCGCCGGCGCGCTCCCGCAGACCTACGAATGGGCGCAGTTCGCCGCGCCCCGGCGAGCGCGCTGGCGCCCCGTGTTCCGCTCGGCGGGCGCTGCCTGCCTGGTCCTGTTCACCGGCGGTGCGGTCGTGGTCGCGGCCATGCTGTTCAGCCACTCCGGGCCGACGACCGACCTGTTCGCCGCCACCGGCGGTGGCTTCAGCGGGGCGCTCGGCCTCCTTCTCCTTTCTGTCGTCCTGCTGCCGACGGCGGCGTGCTGGGTGATCGCCTTCGCCGCCGGTCCGGGATTCGCGATGGGCACCGACGCCTCGGTCACCCTGGCCGGCATCGATACCGGCGCACTGCCCTCGCTGCCGTTGGTCGGTGCGCTGCCCGGCTCGGGCGGGGTGCCCTGGTACGGCTGGCTGCCGCCGGTGATGGTGGTACTTGCCGGCGTGGTCGCCGGGTGGGTCGAATCCGCTCCTGACGCACGCCTGCGCTCGAAGCTGGCTCGCGCCGCGGCGGCGGCGGTGGTCGCCGGTGGCCTCGTCGGGCTGGTCCTGAGCTTCTCCGCCGGGGATGCGGGCGGTCGGTTGTCCACGGTGGGCCCCTCGGGGCCGTTCGTGGGTGTGGTGCTGGCCGCGGAGCTCGCCCTCGTCGCGATCGTGGCCGCGGCGATCCGGCACGCGCTCGGCCCCAAGCCGGCTCCCGTGGTGCCGGCGGTCCCGGCCCAGCGGATCGGGTCGGCACCGGCGCCGGATCTGAACGCACCCGACCTGCACTGAACCGGACCTGACTGAACCGGACCTGACTGAACCGGACCTGACTGCGCCGGACCTGGCTGCGCGGGTGGACCTGCCGGTGGACGACCCGCTGCGTTTCGCCGGGATCCCGCGCGACGCGGAGGACCTGGAGGACACCCAGGAACTCCCGATCATCCGGATCGCCGAGCCCGTCGCGGAGGAATCGACCGAGGACGATCACGGGCGCCTGCGTCGACGGTGGGCCCGTGCCAAGGCGGCCGTGGCCCGAACCCCGGCCGAGCCGGAGGTCCCGATGTCACCCGAGGCCGCGGAGGCGGCGGTCCTCGCCCAGGCAAGGTTGTCGGCCGAGCTGAGCTGAGGCGCGATTACGGCCGAACCGGTCGTGCCGGATATCCTGCCGGGGTCCCCCCGACGACCTCCGAGCTGGAGCGATTCTCCGACTGTGCCCAGGAAATCTGCTCGCGTGGTGGTGCTCGTCTCGGGTTCGGGAACCAACCTCGCGGCCCTGCTGGACGCTGCTGACGACCCTACGTTCGGTGCGGGGATCGTCGCCGTCGGTGCTGACCGCGGAGACATCGAGGGCCTGCGGCGAGCCGAGCGTCGTGACCTGCCGACGTTCGTGGTGTCCCCGAAGGAGCACCCGGACCGGGCGGCCTGGGACGTCGCGCTCGCGCAGGCCGTCGCCGCGCACTCGCCGGACCTGGTGGTGTGCGCCGGCTTCATGCGCATCCTCGGACCGGCGTTCCTCGAGGCCTTCGGCGGTCGGTGCGTGAATACCCACCCCGCGCTGTTGCCGTCTTTCCCCGGTGCGCACGGCGTGCGGGACGCGTTGGCCTACGGGGTGAAGGTCAGCGGCCTGACGGTGCACCTGGTGGACGCGGGCGTGGACACCGGCCCGATCATCGCCCAGCGGGGCGTGCCGGTCCTCGACGGCGACGACGAGGAGAGCTTGCACGAACGGATCAAGATCGAGGAGCGCGCGTTGCTCGTCGAGGTGGTGGGCCGGATGGCCCGGGACGGATACGAAGTGACTGGCCGTCAGGTGCGGCTGGGTGATGCGGCGGAGGCCACGTGAGCAACGAAGGACGCAATCCGGTTCGACGGGCGCTGATCAGCGTCTACGACAAGACCGGGCTGGTCGAGCTGGCGACGGGGCTGCACGCAGCGGGCGTCTCCATCGTGTCCACCGGATCGACCGCGGCCACCATCGCGAAGGCCGGTGTCCCGGTCACGCCGGTCGAGGAGCTCACCGGCTTCCCGGAGTGCCTGGAGGGCCGGGTGAAGACCCTGCATCCGCGGGTGCACGCGGGGATCCTCGCCGACCTGCGTAAGAAGGATCACGCCACCCAGTTGGCCGAACTGGGCATCGAGGCGTTCGGGCTGGTCGTGGTCAACCTGTACCCGTTCACCGCCACTGTGGCCTCGGGTGCCGAGCCCGACGAGTGCGTCGAGCAGATCGACATCGGCGGACCCTCGATGGTGCGCGCCGCCGCCAAGAATCACCCGTCGGTGGCCGTCGTCGTCGACCCGGCTCGCTACGCCGAGGTCCTCACCGCGGTCAGCACCGGTGGCTTCACGTTGGACGCACGGCGCGGGCTGGCCGTCGACGCGTTCCGGCACACCGCCGACTACGACATCGCGGTCGCGAATTGGCTCGGCTCGCAGTATCCCGACGACCCCAGCATCGACTGGCCGGCGTGGCGGGCCCACAGTTGGACCCGCGGCGATGTCCTGCGCTACGGCGAGAACCCGCACCAGGCCGCCGCGCTGTTCGTGGACGGTGACGGTGCCGGTCTGGCGGCCGCGGAGCAGTTGCACGGCAAGGAGATGTCGTTCAACAACTACGTCGACACCGACGCCGCCCGGCGGGCCGCGCAGGACTTCGACGAGCCGTGCGTCGCGATCATCAAGCACGCGAACCCATGCGGCATCGCGATCGGCGAGGACATCGCGGCCGCCCATCACAAGGCACACGAGTGCGACCCGGTCTCCGCCTTCGGCGGGGTGATCGCGGCCAACCGCCCGGTGAGCGTCGAGATGGCCAAGCAGGTATCCGAGGTGTTCACCGAGGTCATCGTCGCGCCGGACTACGAGGCCGAGGCCCTGGACATCCTGCGCGGCAAGAAGAACCTGCGGATCCTGCGCTGCCCGGTGAGCGCCGGCTTCACCGGGATCGAACTGCGCCCGGTGTCCGGCGGCATGCTGGCCCAGCGCGCGGACGCGGTCGACGCCCCCGGCGACGATCCGGCGAACTGGACCCTGGCCAGCGGCGACCCGGCCGATGCCGACCTTCTCGCCGAGCTGGCCTTCGCCTGGCGCGCGATCCGCGGCGTCAAGTCCAACGCGATCCTGCTCGCCTCGGGCTGCGCGACCGTCGGTGTGGGTATGGGTCAGGTCAACCGCGTCGACTCCGCGCGCCTCGCTGTCGACCGGGCGGGCGAACGGTCCGTCGGGTCGGTCGCCGCGTCGGACGCGTTCTTCCCGTTCCCCGACGGCCTGGAGGTCCTCCTCGCGGCAGGCGTCCGGGCCGTCGTGCAGCCGGGTGGGTCGGTGCGCGACGAACTCGTCATCGAGGCGGCGAAGGCGGCCGGCGTGACGATGTATCTGACCGGCACGCGGCACTTCGCCCACTAGGTCCGCCAGGCAAAATTTCACGGCCCCTAGTGGGGCAATAACGGGCGAACCATCATGAGTACGGCTCATCCGTTCGGCCGGCTTGAGGCCGAATCCCTTGCAGCTGATCCCTTGTGTCCATGTACTACGTGAGGGGGCTTCAGGTGCCGAGGGGGAAACAGTGGGACAGACGCGTCATCGCGAGGGGGGCGAATCGACTGCCGGTGCGGCAGGCGATTCCGACTACATTCCCAGCTTCGAGCTGATCCCGCTCGAGGACGGCTCGGATCCCGACGCCGCCCTGTTCGACTTCGGCCCCGACCTGGACCGGCCCGCCGGTGCCCCGGTGGCCGTGCTCCCGCCGTGGATGGACAGCTCCGAGGAAACCTCTGAGCAGAACGAGGAGCTCGGCCCGCGCCGGGCCCGTCGCCGCGCCGCCCAAACAGTGCCGCGCGCCCGTCGGCACCGGCGCCCCGAGGAGGAGCCCGCGGCCGAGGTCGCGCCGGCTCTGCCCGTGCAGCCGCAGGCTGAGGTCCGTCTTTTCGACGAGGCCGACGACGCGGGCTCGACCGAGGACACCCGCGACGTCGATGTGGAGGCAGTGATCGCGGCCGAGGCCGTCGCCGAGCGCACCCGTCGCGCCGCGGCCCGCTCCGGCTCGGAGGTGCCCGCCCAGCCGATCAGAGATCGGCGCGAGGCCGGGACCCCGAACCCGCCGGTCAGGATCATCGAGAGCCGCAACCCGGTGATGCCGGCCCAGTCGGTTCCCGCCGCGCGGCCCGCCGCCGCGGCCAAGCTTCCCGCCGCGCCGCGTCCGCCGGTCGCCACCGGTCCTGCCAAGGTCGCCAAGTCCGGGTCGCGTCGCCCCAGCTGGCTCGCCGCGGTGCTCGTGGCCGCCGCCCTCGGCGGTGGGTTCGGCGCGTGGACGCTCAGCGGTGGCGACCTGCCGACCTCCGGCTCCAAGGTCAACCTGAGCGGGTCCGCGCTGGCGGCCCGTGACTGGGTCAACGTCAACCTGGACGACAAGGCCTCCGTGCTGGCTCCGGCCTCCGTGGCAAGCGGGCTGCGCTCGGTGGGCTTCGACGCCACCCGAGTGATTCCTTACCCTGACGGATCGTCAGTATCGGGCGGCAAGGTGCCCGACTGGCGCTGCTGCAACGTGTTCGTGGCCACCGCTCCGACCGGCAGCGACGTCCGCGACAGCGTGCCCAGCGCGCTGCGCAACTCCTATGACCGGTCCCGGCTGATGGCGAAGTTCTCTGCCGGCGGGTTGGTCACAGAGGTGCGCCAGGTGCTCGACGGCACGCCGGACGAGGTCAAGGCCTCCCTGGCGACCGAGAAGGCCGCACGCAAGGCCGCCGGCAAGGAGATCGTCGGGATCGAGCGCATCACGCTCAGCAGGGCCGCCGAGGCGGATCTGCTGGCCGGACGTGTCGACTCCCGGGTCATGCTCGCGCTGGTCGGCCTGTCCACGCACGTCGAGCTCAGCGTCGAGTCCTTCCCGATCGACCCGGCGGACAAGGCGGCCGGTGCCCCGGCTCGTGGGATGCGGATCAACTTCCTGGAGCGGGAGGGGATCGAGGCCGGCAGCGCGGCGCTCGCCAAGGTCTACGACTTCCTCGATGTCCAGGTGGCCCCGTACCGGCCGATGGACGTCAACCTGAACGACGCCGCGGTCGAGGACGGCTTTCCGGTCCTGGCGATCAACTACGACGCACCGGGCGCGCTCGGCCTGATCACGCCCCGCGAGTAGGTGAACGTCGGCCGCCTAGAATTCGCGGCATGACAGCTCAGATCCTCGACGGCAAGGCAACGGCGGCAGCGATCCGCGCCGAGCTACGCGAACGCGTGGCTCGGCTCGCGGAGCGCGGGATCGTGCCGGGCCTGGGCACGATCCTGGTCGGCGACGACCCGGGCAGCCACTCCTACGTGGGCGGCAAACACCGCGACTGCGCGGAGATCGGCATCGCGAGCATCCGCCGCGACCTGCCCGCCACTGCGACGCAGGCCGAGGTGGAGCAGGCTGTCGCCGAGCTCAACGCGGACCCTGCCTGCACCGGCTTCATCGTGCAGTTGCCGCTGCCCAAGGGCCTGGACGCGAACCGGGTGCTCGGCCTGGTCGACCCGGACAAGGACGCCGACGGCCTGCACCCGGTCAACCTCGGCAAGCTGGTGCTGGGGGAGCCTGCACCGCTGCCGTGCACCCCGCGAGGCATCGTCGATCTGCTGACGAGGTATCAGATTCCGCTGAACGGGGCCGAGGTCACCGTCATCGGACGGGGGGTCACTGTCGGCCGTCCGCTGGGGCTGCTGCTCACCCGTCGTGCCGAGAACGCCACCGTCACCCTCTGCCACACGGGGACGAAGGACCTGGCCGCTCACGTGCGTCGCGCGGACATCGTCGTGGCCGCCGCCGGGGTGCGCGGTCTGGTGACCGCGGACATGCTCGCGCCCGGCGCGGTCGTGCTCGACGTCGGCACCTCCCGTTCGGAGGACGGCAAGCTCGTCGGCGACGTCGACCCGAAGGCCGCCGAGGTGGCCGGCTGGCTGGCCCCGATGCCCGGCGGCGTCGGCCCGATGACGCGGGCGATGCTGGTGGACAACGTGGTGCTGGCGGCCGAGCGGCAGGCCGAGCAGTCCCCGTGACACCTCGCCACGGCGTCGAGACGGCCGGATCGCCGAACCCGCGTTCGGTGGTGCAGCGCACCGTGCGGTCGGTGGTGAACCAGTGGCCGTTGGCGTTCGTGCTCTCGTTCTGCGTGGCCGGGCTGCTGGTCGTGCAGGCCAACCACTTCCGGCGCGGCACCGTGCTGTTCGCCGGGGGACTGGTGCTGGCCGCGGCGCTTCGGCTGGTCCTGCCGGGCACCACCGCGGGGCTGCTCGTGGTCCGTGGCCGGTGGCTCGACGTACTCACGCTGGCGGCGCTGGGGTTGGGCGTCCTGCTCACCGCGCTGGTGGTCCCCCCGCCCTCCTGACCGCGGTCGGAAGCGGTCCGGAGGGGTAGTAAAGTCGGGACGGAAGTCTCTTGATGCCGAGATATTCCCGAGGCCTGCCGAGGGAATCAGCCACTGGGGTTCGGCGTCCGCAGCGAAGGGGAAAAGGATGGCGCGCAAGGGCAAGGTCACGGTCGTCGGAGCCGGTTTCTACGGATCGACCACCGCGCTCCGCCTGGCGGAGTACGACATCTTCGAGGAGGTCGTGCTCACCGACATCCTGGACGGCAAGGGCGAGGGTCTCGCTCTGGACATGAACCAGTCCCGCCCGATCGAGGGCTTCGAGACCAAGCTGACCGGTGCCACCACCACCGCGGACGGCGGCGGCTACGAGAAGACCGCCGGGTCCGACATCGTCGTGATCACCGCCGGTCTGCCGCGCAAGCCAGGCATGAGCCGCATGGACCTGATCGAGGTCAACGCCGGCATCGTCCGCGGGGTCGCCGAGAACATCGTCAAGCACTCGCCCGACGCCGTCATCGTCGTCGTGTCGAACCCGCTCGACGAGATGACCGCGCTCACCCAGCTCGCCTCGGGTCTGCCGAAGAACAAGGTCATCGGCCAGGCGGGGATGCTCGACACCGCCCGCTTCACCAACTTCGTCGCCGAGAAGCTGGGCGTCGAGGTCGGCTCGGTCACCACGCTGACCCTCGGCTCGCACGGCGACACCATGGTCCCGGTACCCAGCGCCTGCAAGGTCGACGGCAAGCCGCTCGCCGACATGCTCTCCGCCGAAGAGATCGAGGACCTCGTCGTCCGCACTCGCAACGGCGGCGCCGAGGTAGTGGCGCTGCTCAAGACCGGCTCGGCGTACTACGCCCCGTCGGCCGCCGCCGCCCGCATGGTCAAGGCCATCGCGACGGACTCCGGTGCGGTCATGCCGGTCTGCTGCTGGGTCGACGGCGAGTACGGCATCGAGGGCGTGTACCTCGGCGTCGAGGCCGAGCTCGGTGCCGGCGGCATCAAGAAGGTCGTCGAGCGCGACCTGACCGCGACCGAGCTTGCTGCGCTCAAGGAGGCCGCCGAGGCGGTCCGCGCGAAGCAGGGCGACGTCGCGGCCCTGTAGCAAAAAGTGTGCTTGCTGTTCCGCTCGCAAGCTCGCGGAAAGCTCAACGGCCCGTCGGACGCAGCTGCGTCCGGCGGGCCGTTCGGTTTTAGAGGCTGGCCAGGGCCTCGTTGAAGGTGGCCGACGGGCGCATCACCGCGGACGTCAGGGCGTCGTCGGGGCGGTAGTAACCGCCGATGTCGGCCGGGGAGCCCTGGACCGCCAGCAACTCGGCGGTGATCGTCTCCTCCTGGCTCGCCAGGTTCTTCGCCAGGCCGTCGAAGGCCGCCGCGAGGTCGGTGTCGTCGGTCTGCCGCGCCAGCTCCTGGGCCCAGTACAGGGCGAGGTAGAAGTGGCTGCCACGGTTGTCGATCGAGCCGACCTTGCGTGCCGGGGACTTGTTCTCGTCCAGGAAGGTGCCGGTCGCGCGGTCGAGGGTGTCGCCCAGGATCTTCGCGCGCTGGTTGCCGGTCGCGTTCGCCAGGTGCTCGAAGCTGACGGCGAGGGCCAGGAACTCCCCCAGGCTGTCCCAGCGCAGGTAGTTCTCCTTGACCAGCTGCTGCACGTGCTTGGGGGCCGACCCGCCGGCGCCGGTCTCGAACAGGCCGCCGCCGTTGATCAACGGCACCACCGAGAGCATCTTGGCCGAGGTGCCCAGCTCCAGGATCGGGAACAGGTCGGTCAGGTAGTCGCGCAGCACGTTGCCGGTGACGCTGATGGTGTCCTCGCCCTTGCGGATCCGGCCGAGGCTGTAGGCGATCGCGTCCACCGGCGCGAGGATTGTGATCTCCAGCCCCGCGGTGTCGTGCTCGGGCAGGTAGGCGTTCACCTTCTCGATCAGCTGCGCGTCGTGCGCGCGGGTCTCGTCGAGCCAGAACACCGCGGGCGAACCGGTCGCGCGGGCGCGGGTCACGGCGAGCTTCACCCAGTCGCGGATCGGCACGTCCTTGGTCTGGCAGGCGCGCCAGATGTCGCCGGCGCCGACCGCGTGCTCGAGCAGCGTGTCGCCCGCGCCGTTCCTGACGCGGACGGTGCCGTCGGTCGGGATCTCGAAGGTCTTGTCGTGGCTGCCGTACTCCTCGGCGGCCTGCGCCATCAGGCCGACGTTGGGCACCGAGCCCATGGTGGCCGGGTCGTAGGCGCCGTTGGCCCGGCAGTCGTCGATCACGACCTGGTAGATGCCGGCGTAGCTGCTGTCGGGGATGACGGCGAGGGCGTCGTGCTCGGCGCCGTCGGGGCCCCACATGCGGCCCGAGGTCCTGATCATGGCCGGCATCGAGGCGTCGACGATGATGTCGCTCGGCACGTGCAGGCTGGTGATGCCGCGGTCGGAGTCGACCATGGCCAGGTCGGGACCGTCGGCGAGGCCGGCGTCGAACGCGGCCTTGATGTCGGCGCCGTTGCTCAGCTTGTCCAGCCCGGCGAAGATGCCGCCCAGGCCGTCGTTCGGGCTCAGGCCGGCGGCGGCCAGATCCGCGCCGTACTGCGCGAACACGTCGGCGAAGTAGGCCTGCACGACGTGGCCGAAGATGATCGGGTCGGAGACCTTCATCATGGTCGCCTTGAGGTGGGCCGAGAACAGCACACCGTCGGCCTTGGCGCGCTGCACCTGGGCGGCCAGGAACTCCTGCAATGGACCGACCCGCATGACGGTGGCGTCCACGACCTCACCGGCCAGCACCTTCACGCCCGTCTTGAGCACGGTGACCGTGCCGTCGTCGCCGGTGAGTTCGATGGTCAGGGTGTCGTCGGCGGGGAGCACGACCGACTTCTCGGAGGAGCGGAAGTCGTCGGCGCTCATGCAGGCCACGTTGGTCTTGGAGTCCGCGCTCCAGACGCCCATCCGGTGCGGGTGCTTGCGGACGTAGCTCTTTACCGACGCGGGCGCGCGGCGATCGGAGTTGCCTTCGCGCAGCACCGGGTTGACCGCGCTGCCCTTGCACTTGTCGTACTTGGCCCGATCGGCCTTCTCTGCATCGGTCTTCGGGCTTTCGGGGTAGTCGGGCAGGTCGTAGCCCTGCCCCTGCAGTTCGGCGATCGCGGCCTTGAGCTGCGGAATGGACGCCGAGACGTTGGGCAGCTTGATGATGTTGGCGGCCGGGGTCTTGGCCAGTTCGCCCAGCTCGCCGAGCGCGTCACCGATCCGCTGCGCCTCGGTCAGCCGCTCGGGGAATTGCGCGATGATCCGGCCGGCGAGCGAGATGTCCCGCGTCTGGACCTCGACGCCCGCGGTGGACGCGTACGCCTGGATGATCGGCAGGAACGAGTAGGTCGCCAGCAGCGGGGCCTCGTCGGTCAGGGTGTAGATGATCGTGGCCATGGGTACGGACAGCCTCCTGTGGTCGCCGGCGTGCGTGCTGGACTCCTATTACCTTGACGTCAAGATACCTGGGGCGGCGCCGGGTCGGCGCCCGGCCCTGATGTGTGGATGTGATCATGACCGCCGGGCCGAACGGATATTGACCGACGGGAGACAGGGGAGGGACTGCAAGAATGACGACCATGTCCTCCTCGCGGCCCCGGGTGCTCTCCGGCATCCAGCCGACCGCCGACTCGTTCCACCTCGGTAACTATCTCGGGGCGGTCCGGCAGTGGGTCGCGCTGCAGGAGGACCACGAGGTCTTCTTCTTCATCGCAGACCTGCATGCGATCACCGTCGAGACGGACCCTGCGCTCCTGCGTCGGCGCATCCGGACCTCGGCCGCGCAGTTGCTGGCCGCCGGGCTGGACCCTGAGCGCTGCGCCCTGTTCGCGCAGAGCCACGTGCCCGAGCATGCGCAACTCGCGTGGGTGATGAACTGCCTCACCGGGTTCGGTGAGGCCTCCCGGATGACGCAGTTCAAGGACAAGTCCGCCAAGGGCGGCACCGACCGCGCCAGCGTCGGCCTGTTCACCTATCCGATCCTGCAGGCCGCGGACATCCTGCTCTACCAGGCCGAGCAAGTCCCCGTGGGTGAGGACCAGCGTCAGCACCTCGAGCTGACCCGTGACCTGGCCGGGCGGTTCAACCACCGCTACGGCGACACATTCGTTGTCCCCAAGCCCTACATCCTCAAGGCCACAGCGAAGATCGTCGACCTGCAGGACCCGACATCCAAGATGAGCAAGTCGGCGTCCGCGCCGACGGGGATCATCGAGCTGCTCGAGGACCCGAAGGCGGCGGCCAAGAAGATCCGCTCCGCGGTCACCGACTCCGGCCGGGAGGTTCTCTTCGACGAAGAGAACAAGCCCGGCGTCGCGAACCTGCTCACGATCCACTCCGCGCTGTCCGGCACGCCGATCCCGGGCCTCGTCGCCGCCTACGACGGCAAGGGCTACGGCGACCTGAAGAAGGACGTCGCGGAGGTCGTCGCGGACTTCATCACCGGCTTCGCCCAACGCACCCAGGCCTACCTGGACGACACCGAGGCACTCGACGCGGTGCTGGCCCGGGGCGCCGAGACCGCCGGGGCGGTCGCTCGCGAGACCCTTCGCACCGTGTACGACCGCGTGGGCTTCCTGGCGGCGAAGAGCTGACGTGAGCAGCAGCGGGCGCGAACACACGATCGGGGTCGCCATTCCGATCCCGGAGCCGCACGGCCGGGAGTTGCAGTCCTGGCGCGAGCAGTTCGGTGATCCGTTGGCCGTGCAGATTCCCACCCACATCACGTTGCTGCCGCCCACCGCTGTCCCGGATGACGACCTGGCGGATATCGAGGCCCATCTGGTGTCGGTCGCCGCGACGGCCGAGACCTTCGACATCCACCTGCGCGGCACCGGCACGTTCCGGCCCGTCTCACCGGTGGTGTTCGTGACCGTCGCCGAGGGCATCGCGGGGTGTGAACTGCTCGAGGCGCAGGTGCGGTCCGGGCCGCTGGGGCACCGCGAACTGGAGTTCGCCTACCACCCGCACGTCACCATTGCCCACGATGTCACGAGCGACCTGCTCGACCACGCCTTCGACAAGCTGGCCGCCTACGACGCCCGCTTCAAGGTGTGGGGTTTCGGCCTCTATGTGCACGGCGACGACGGTTACTGGCGTCCCCGCCGCGACTTCCCGTTCCCGACTGCCTCGTAGCTAGCGGACCGCGCCGAAGCGGCGGTACCGACGCCGGGTGCGGATCACCCGGGCGAAGGCCAGGAACAGCAGCACGCCGACCAGGGTGCCGCCCGCGATGGCGGACCAACTGAAGCCGTCGCCCGCACCGAGCGGCGAGGACTTGTAGAACGGCGACGCCACGGACTTGCGGTCCTTGAACTGCTTGGTGTCGATCCCGATGGCGGCGGGGGTGTAGTCGTCGTCGGTGGTCAGGTTCTGCGAGACCGGATCGACCAACTGACCGACGGGCGCGACCTTGCCGATGTTCGCGAAACCCCAGTCGAGCAGGGCCGCGGCGTTCGGGAACACCGTGCCGCGCGGACCGCCCATCAGCGTGACCAGGACTGTGCGGCCGTCGCGCTCGGCGGCGGCGATGAGGGTGTTCTGAGCCAGCGTGGTGTATCCGGGCTTGATGCCGACCGCGCCCTGGTAGCTGCCCATCAGGCGGTTCTCGGTCTGCACCTGGAAGTTGCGGCTGTTCTCCTTGGTGGCCGTTGCCGTCTTGTTGCCGGGGAACGTCCACCGCATGGTCGCCGCGTACTTGCGGAAGTCCTTGCGCTGCATGCCCTCCCGGCCCCACAGGGCGAGGTCGTAGGCCGAGGCGAACTGGCCGTCCTCGTCCAGCCCGCTGGCGTTGACCACGGTCGTGTCGTAGGCCTGCAGGCGACGGGCCTCGGCCTGCATCATGCGCACGCCGCGGGCGATGTCACCGTCGGCGCCGGCCTTGGCCAGGCCGTTCGCGGCGTCGTTGCCGGAGCGCAGGAACAGCCCGTACCAGAGGTCCTCGATCTTGTAGGCCTGGTCCTTGACCATGCCGACACGGGTGCCCTCCTGGGCGGTGTCCGCGAAGTCGGCGGTGTAGTACCCGTTCGGGTCCAGGCGCGGCAGCATCGTCACGCCGAGCAAGGCCTTGAGCGTGCTGGCCGGGCGGCGCTTGCCGTGCGGGTTCTGGGCGGCCAGGACCTGACCGGTCTCGGCGTCGGACACCAACCAGGTCGGCGCGGCGATACCCGGCAGCGCGGTCGCGCCCGCGGGGGCGACCAGACCCGTCTCGGCCATGCGCGGCCCACCCACGGGGACACCGTCGGGCGGACCGACGGGTGCGGCCGGAGCCTGCGGCGTGGTGCCCGAGACCGGCGGCGGAGTCTCTGTTGGGACTGCGGCAGCAGCGCCCGCGGCCAACAGCACAGCGAGGGAAGCCGCGACAAGCGGCGCACCGAAGCGCCGTGTCCGGAATCGCCCGTTACGGGTGGGATTGCTGGTGGTGTAGATCATGATGGGACCAAGGGTAGGGTCTGCGCGCCCAGCTGATCCGGGAATTGACCATCTCTCACCATGTTTGGCCGGACGGTGGAACGGGCCCCCACCAGCCGACCTCCCTTTGCCCCGCGCGAGACTGATCCCTGAACTGGAGGGTGAATCGCACATGCGTCGTGGTGGGTTGTTCCTGATCGGTGTCGCCGCCTGGATGGTGTTCACCTGGTCGGTGTTCGCGAAGAACATCTGGTTCGGGGATGCCGCCGACGACGAGAGCACGGGCTTCGTCGTCGTCCACTCGATCCTGATCGTCACCAACATGCTGATCGCCGTCGCGCTCGTCGGGTTCGGGCGGCGCCTGCTCCGAACGGCGCCGACGCCTCAGCCGACCGAAGCCGGCAGCCCCATACGCTGAGGGCATGGCGGCGCGCGAGGAGACCACCGAACGCGCCCGCAAGTACGACGCGGAACTGCGCGCCCTGCGCCGCGATCTGCACGCCCATCCGGAGCTGGCCCGTGCCGAGGTACGCACGACCGATGTGCTGCTCCGCCGGCTGACCGCCGCCGGTCTGGCACCCCGCCCGCTGCCGGGTACCGGGCTGATCTGCGACATCGGGGACGGCCCCGGGCGCCTGGCGCTGCGGGCCGACCTGGACGCCTTGCCGCTGCCGGACCTCAAATCGGTGCCCTACCGCTCCACCGTCCCCGACGTCACGCACGCCTGCGGGCACGACGTCCACGTCGCCGCGGTGCTCGGCGCGGGCCTGGTGCTCGCCGACCTCGCCGCCGACGGCGCGTTGCCCGGCCCCGTGCGGCTGGTGTTCCAGCCGGCCGAGGAGGTCCTGCCCGGCGGGGCGCTGGACGTGATCGCCGCCGGCGGCCTGGACGGGGTGAGCCGGATCCTCGCCCTGCACTGCGACCCACGTCTGCCCGTCGGGCGGGTGGGCCTGCGGGCGGGGCCGATCACCGCGGCCTCGGACAAGGTGACCGTGCGCCTCACCGGCCGCGGCGGGCACAGCGCCCGCCCGCACCTGACCGGTGACCTGACCTACGCCCTCGGCAAGGTGCTCACCGACACCTCCGCGGTGCTGTCCCGCCGCGTCGACCCGCGCGCCGGACTGAGCCTGGTCTGGGGTCAGGTCTCGGCGGGCAACGCCTCCAACGTCATCCCGCGGTCCGGGATCGCCACCGGTTCGGTGCGTTGCCTCGACCCGGAGGCGTGGTTGGCCTCGTCCGACCTGATCCGCGAGATCGTCGAGGCACTGGTCGCCCCGTACCGGATCGAGGCCGAGGTCGAGATCGTGCGCGGAGTTCCCCCGTGCGACAACGAGGCGAGCTCGGTGGCCCTGTTCGCGCAGGCGGCGCTCGACGTGCTCGAGCCCGGCGCCACCGCGCCCACCGAGCAGAGCCTCGGCGGGGAGGACTTCGCCTGGTACCTGCGCGAGGTGCCGGGCGCGCTCGCGCGCCTGGGGGTGGCCTCGCCCGGCACGGAGGGCACCTTCGACCTGCACCAGTCCGACTTCGACGTCGACGAGGACGCGATCGGTGTCGGGGTGCGGCTGCTCGTCGGGGCCGCGCTGCGCGCCCCGGCCTGGGCGGGCTGACATGGACATCGACTGGCCCGCCCTGCGGGCGGCGGCCGTGGTTGCCTCGACGAACGCGTACGCGCCGTACTCGAAGTACCCCGTCGGGGCTGCGGGTCTGGCGGACGACGGGCGGATAGTCGTCGGCTGCAACGTGGAGAACGCCTCGTACGGACTGGCCCTGTGCGCCGAATGCGGGGTAGTCAGTGCGCTGCTGGTCGGCGGGGGAGGACGGTTGGTGGCGCTGTCCTGTGTCGACGGCACGGGCACGCCCATCACCCCGTGCGGTCGCTGCCGACAACTGCTGATGGAGCACGGCGGACCGGACTGCCTCATCGACTCCGTCCGCGGTCCGGTGGCGATGCGGGACCTGCTGCCCGAGCCGTTCGAGCTGACCTGATGGACGCCGTCTCGGTCATCCGCACCAAGCGCGACGGCGGGGTGCTGAGCGATGAGCAGATCGACTGGGTGATCGACGCCTATGTGCGCGGCGGCGTGGCCGAGGAGCAAATGGCCGCCCTGGCGATGGCGATCCTGCTGCGCGGGATGACCGACGCCGAGACCGCCCGCTGGACCGGTGCGATGATCGCGTCGGGCTCGCGGCTGGACCTCGGAACCCTCGACCGGCCGACGGTGGACAAGCACTCCACCGGTGGGGTCGGGGACAAGATCACCCTGGTCCTCACGCCGTTGGTCGCCGCGTGCGGCGCGGCGGTGCCCCAGCTGTCCGGGCGCGGACTCGGGCACACCGGCGGAACGCTGGACAAACTCGAGGCAATCCCCGGCTGGCAACCACATCTGAGCCAGGATCAGATTCGACGTCAGCTCCGTGAGGTCGGAGCGGTGGTCTGTGCGGCCGGCGCCGACCTGGCCCCGGCGGACGCCCGCCTCTACGCACTGCGCGACGTCACCGGCACGGTGGAGTCGATCCCGTTGATCGCGTCGTCGATCATGAGCAAGAAGATCGCCGAGGGCACGTCGAGCCTGGTGCTGGACGTGAAGGTCGGCTCGGGCGCGTTCATGGCCGACGTCGACTCGGCGCGCGAACTCGCCATGGCGATGGTGGAGTTGGGTCACGTCCACCGGGTCCGGACCGTCGCGCTGCTCACCGACATGTCCACGCCACTCGGCCGCACCGCGGGGAACGCGCTCGAGGTCACCGAGGCGATCGAGGTGCTGGCGGGTGCCGGGCCGCGGGACGTCGTCGATCTGACGCTGGCGCTGGCCCGGGAGATGCTGTCGCTGGCCGGCATCGACGCCGACCCGGCCGAGGCGTTGGCCTCGGGTGCGGCCATGGATTCGTGGCGCGCGATGGTGCGCGCGCAGGGCGGCAACCCGAACGCCCCGCTGCCCCGGGCTCGGCACGTCGAGCGTGTCTCCGCCGAACGCGACGGCGTCATCACCCGGATCGACGCCCGCGCGGTGGGTGTCGCCGCCTGGCGGCTCGGTGCCGGACGTACCCGCCGGGAGGACCCGGTCTCGCCCGGGGCGGGGGTCGTCCTGCTGGTCCGGCCCGGTGACGCGGTCCTGGCCGGCGACCCGATCCTCGAACTGCACACCGACGAGGACACCCGCATCCCCGACGCGAGCGACGCATTGCGCGGGGCTGTCGGCATCGGCGGCGCCGCGGAATCGCTGCGGCCGTTGGTGCTGGACCGCGTCGACTGACGCCGTCGCGTCGTTCAGGCGGCGTGCGGGGATGGCCGCTCGCCGCGTTGATTGCGCCAGTGGGTGTTGCGGATGGGTCGTTGCATGAGGTCGATGTGTTCGGGTGGGATGAATTCGGGATGGCCGTCCTCCGCCATCTGGATCTCCCACCCGCCGTGATGAACTTCGTCGTGGTGGTGATCGCAGAGCAGACAGAGCAGGTCGATGTCTGTCGGTCCTAGATTTCCCCAGTAGTCGACGTGATGGGCTTGGGTCCATTCCGGTGGCATGGTGCAGTTCGGTCCGACGCACCCACCGTCACGGGCGATGAGCGCGAGCCATTGGCCGGGTGAGGCCAGGCGCTGGGATCGCCCCAGTTTCAGCGGGATGCCGTCGCCGTTGATGTGCAACGGGTGCAGGTTCGCGTCGCACGCGATGCGCCGGACCGCTTCGCCGGTGAGGGTCTCGCCGGTGGTCGTGACCCCGAATCCGGTGGCGGTGCGCAGGTTCTCCTCGGAGATGGTGACGATGACATGCGCGGCGTGCCCGCGGGTGGTGGGGAGGTCACCGAAGCGCAGGATCAGGTCGACGAGAGCAGCCATGGCATCCGCCCGGCGCTGATCCGGGGTGCGGGGGTCCTTCGTGCCGTCGCGCGCGGGTTGCGGTGCGGCCAACGGGTTGAGGGCGGCCTTGAACTTCGCGATCCGTTCGTCACGGTCGGTCCAGCGCACGGTCTGGGTGCCGTCGTGGTTGTCGCGGATGGACAGGCCCCGTTTGTGTGCCGCGGTGCGTTCGCGGGTGAGCAGTCCGTCGGGGTCGACGTGGTCCTCGACCCGCTTGTGCAGTTTGCGCAGCGCCAACGAGTTGCTGGTCGGGGCGCGCTCGAGCAGGTACTTCTCCGCTTTCGCGATCTGGTTCTCGGTGGCGCCCTTGGGGAGGTCGGTCACGACAGCGGTGACCGCGGCGGCGCGTTCCAGGGAGATGTCGCCTGCGGCGAGAAGGTCGTAGGTCGCCGGGCAGTGCCGTTCCATCGCCAGGGCGGTACGTACCCGCTCGGCCGCTGTGCTCGGGTGCATCGTCAACAGGCCGGACAACCAGGCGGACGGTGAGCTCGCCCCGACCCGGTGGGGCAGGTCCCGCGCGGTGGCTTCCCAGATCAGGTCCAACCCGACCGAGGCATCACGCGCCTCGACCCTGTCGTGAGCGCGCAGCAGCCGGATCAGTTCGCTGTCCTCGACCTCATGGAGGTGCTCGTCCACCGCCGCGCGCAGCGCGGCCTGCGCCAACACGAAGTCGGCGTAGGCGTCGAGGACGGGGTTGCTCACATCGAGCACAGTATCGAACAGATGTTCGAAGTTACTATCAAGAATTGGTATAGAAGCAGCTACTGTGTAGATGTCCGGCGTTCAAGGGTTACGGCATCCAACAGTGCGGAGGCACCGAACCTGAATTGCGTGGGCGTCAGGTCAGGGCCGAACGTCTCCTGGGCGAGGCGTAGATAGATCAGGGCATCCGGCACTGTGCGGATACCGCCGGAGACCTTCACTCCCACGAAGCGTCCGGCCCTCGCGGTGTACGCCGAGACCGCGTCCAGCAGGACCTTCGCGACCTCCGGGTTCGCGCCGGGCGGGCCCTTGCCGGTGCTGGTTTTCACGATGTCGGCGCCGGCGTCCATCACCAGGTCCGCCGCGTGGCGCACGGTGGGCAGGTCGGGCAGTTCGCCGGTCTCCAGGATCACCTTGAGCACCGCACCCGGCACCGCTGCTCGGATCGCCGCGATCTCCGCGTGCACCGCGTCCGGTCGGCCGCCGAGCAGAGCGGTGCGGTCGATGGTCACGTCCAGCTCGTGCGCACCTGCCTGGTGCACCGCGACCGCCTCGGCGACCTTCACCTCGACCGGGGCCAGCCCCGACGGGAACGCGCCGGCCACCGCTGCCACGAGGACGTCGGTTCCGCTCAGTGCCGCGACCGCGTCCTCCACCAGATGCCCGAGTACACACACCGCCGCGACCGGCGGCGCCGTCGGATCCTGCGGGTCCGGACGGAGTGCACGTGCGCACAGCGCGCGTGTGGACTCGGGGGTGTCGGCCGTGTCCAGCGAGGTCAGGTCGATCAGGCGCAGGATTGCCTCCAGGGCAATCAGGTCGGACATGTGGTGTCGCCTCTCAGATACGTCACGAGTTCCTCGGCAGCCTCGGCCATGCGCACCTGCAGGGCCGCCCGCGAGGCCTCCAGATCGGCCAGGGGCGGCGCGATGCTCGCGTGCAGATAGAGCTTGAGCTTGGGCTCGGTGCCGCTGGGACGTACGATCACTCGGATCTGATCTGTCGTCAGAACGATTCCCTCGGCGGGAGGTTGACCGTCGACCTCGAGGTCGGAGACGGCCGTCGGGTACCCGCCGAGGGAGGTCGGCGGGTTGATGCGCAACTGGGTCACCAGCGCCGCCGCCGGCCCGTGCAGAGGCACCGAGCGGGCGGCCGTCTCGTGCAGGCCGATGCGTCGGGCGAGGGAATCCAGGCGGTCGGTCAGGCGCATCCCGTAGAGCCGGGACAGGGCGGCCATCTCTGCGACGAGCAGCGCGGCGGTGATGCCATCCTTGTCGCGCACGGCGTCGGGGTCCACGCAGTACCCGAGCGCCTCCTCGTAGGCGTAGGCGACGTTCCGCACCCGGGCCAGCCACTTGAACCCCGTCAACGTCCGCACGCACCGCCGATTGTGCGTCGCCGCGACGGCGTCCAGTCCGGGGCCGGAGACCACGGTCGTGGCCAGCACGCCGTCGGCCGGGATGCGGCCCATGCGCAGTTGATGCTCGGCCAGCAGCAGTCCGACCTCGTCGCCGGTGAGGCGCCGCCACCCGTCCAGTCCCGGGACCGCGACGGCGCACCGGTCGCCGTCCGGGTCGTGGGCGAGGACCAGATCGGCGTGCACGGCGTCGGCGTGGGCGATCGCGAGGTCGAGGGCGCCGGGCTCCTCCGGATTGGGGAAGGACACGGTCGGGAAGTCCGGGTCGGGTCGGGCCTGCTCCTCGACCTCGATCAGTTCGTCGAACCCCGCCGCCCGCCAGGCCCGACGGAACGTCTCCGCGGCGACCCCGTGCAGCGCCGTGTGCACCACGCGGAGCTCCCGCGGCCCGAACGGGTCGAGCAGGCCGACGGCGCGCTGCAGGTACGCCGCGACCTGGGCCGGGCGGAGGTCCTCGACCGGCGTGACCGGCTCCCGCGGGACCTGCGCCGCGCCCGGTTGGGTCGCGATCGCCGCAGCGATCTCGGCGTCGAACGGCGGCGCGAGCTGGGCGCCGTCGGTGAGGTAGACCTTGTATCCGTTGTCCGCCGCCGGGTTGTGCGAGGCGGTGACCATCACGCCGGCGTCGGCCTCCAGGTCCCGGACCGCGAAGGCGAGCACCGGGGTGGGCAGCTGTGCGGGGAACCGCATCACCCGCACGCCCGCGGCGGACAGGACCGCCGTGACGTCCTCAGCGAACCGTGCGGAGCGATGCCGGGCGTCGTGTCCCACCACCACCGTCGGTGTTTGGTGACGCCGCCTCAGATACGTTGCCAGACCGGCAGAAGCGCGAATCACCACGGCCCGGTTCATCCGGTTCGGCCCGGCTTCCATGGGACCGCGTAGCCCTGCCGTGCCGAAGGCCAACGGTGCGGAGAACCGGTCGGTGAGGGCCGCGGTCGCGTCGTCCTCCCCGGCCCGTGATCGGTCCAGCAGCGCGCCGAGTTCGGCCTGGTCGTCCGGATCCGGGTCCGCGTCGATCCAGGCCTGGACCTGTTCGGTCAGTTCAGTCATGTCGGCCACCCGGCCAGCACCTGGGCGAGGAATTCACCCAGGTCGGCGGCGGCCGCGGCACCGGCGGCGAGGACCTCGGTGTGCGCCACCGGCCCGGTCCCGACGCCGGCGGCGAGGTTGGTGACCAGCGAGACGCCGAGCACCGCCAGGCCCACCGAGCGCGCGGCGATCGTCTCCAGGGCCGTCGACATGCCGACCAGGTCGGCGCCGAGCGTCCGGGCCATCGCGACCTCGGCCGGGGTCTCGTACTGCGGCCCACCGAACTGTGCGTAGACACCCTCGGGCAGCTCCGGTCGCACCCGTCGGGCCAGGTCGCGCAGACCGGGCGCGTAGGCGTCGGTCAGATCCACGAAGTTCGGCCCGACCAGCGGTGAGGCGCCGGTGAGGTTCAGGTGATCCCGGATCAGCACCGCGGTCCCGGCACCCCACTCGGCCCGGACGCTGCCCGCCGCGTTCGTCAGGACCACGCCGCGCGCCCCTGCTGCGGCCAGCACCCGCATCGAGTGCCCGACGGCGACCGCGTCGCGTTGCTCGTAGAAGTGGGTACGACCGGCGAGGACCGCGACCCGGTGCGGCCCCGCGCTGGTCAGGAACACCTCGCCCCGGTGACCCTCGGCGCGGGGCGAGGTGAAGCCGGGCAGCTCCGCCATGGCGAGCGGCTCCCCGTCGCAGCCCAGCGCCTTAAGCGCCCCGGACCAACCGGACCCGAGAACGATTCCGAGATCGATCGGGGCGCCGCCGCGCTCACGCAGACGGTCCGCGGCCGCGCGCGCGGGGTCCATTCAGCGGTCGGACGGCCGGCAGGGACGATCGCGCACGGAGCGGACGTAGTCGTCGGGGGCGCCGGCCTTCTCCGCGGCGTCCGCGATCTGGAACAGCACCCGGGCCGACGGCATCCCGCCCTCGTAGCCGTCGACGACGTACAGCCAGGCGGCGACGTCGGCCTCCATGGTCGCGATCCGGACCTTGATCTTGCGGTAGATCCCGATCGCGGAGCCTTCCCAGCCGTCCAGCGCGCTCTCGTCCTCCTTGGAGACGTCATAGAGCGCGACGAACACCTGGTGGCCGGGATCCTCGACGACCGTGGTGAGGGGGCCTTCCCAGCCGTGCTCCTCGCCACCGAATGTGAGCCGCCATCCGGATAGCCATCCTGTGCCGCGTTGCGGGGAGTGCGGTGCCAGCAACCCCATCAGGGCAGGGTCGAGGTTCGCGCCGTAGGCGGCGTACAAGGTCATGGTCGCAAAAGATTACGGGGCCTGCCCGCCTCAAGCCCCGCATTCGGGGCGGTAAGAATGTGGGTCGTGACACGAATCGTTGTGCTGGGTGGGGGACCGGGCGGGTACGAGGCGGCGTTGGTGGCCGCCCAACTCGGGGCGGACGTGACCGTCGTGGACAGCGACGGCCTCGGCGGATCGGCGGTCCTGACCGACTGCGTGCCGTCCAAGACGCTCATCGCGACTGCTGAGGGCGCCCACGCGGCCGTCGAGGCGGTGGGCCTCGGAGTGCGCCTGCCAGGCGCCGACGGGGACCGCGGTGCGTCCGTCCGGGTCGACCTGGGCCAGGTCAACGCCCGAGTCCTCGCGCTGGCCAAGGCACAGTCCGCGGACATCGCGACCCGCCTGGGCCGTGCCGGGGTGCGGGTGATCCAGGGTCAGGGGGCGCTGCGCGGGCCCGCGACCGTGGCCGTGGAGCCTGCCTCGGGCCCGGACGAGAAGCTTCCCGCCGACGCGGTGCTGGTGGCCACCGGCGCTCACCCGCGGGTGCTGCCGGAAGCGGCGCCGGACGGGGAACGGATCCTGACCTGGACTCAGGTCTACGACCTCGCCGAGCTTCCCGAGCACCTCATCGTCGTCGGATCCGGTGTCACCGGGGCCGAGTTCGCCGACGCCTACAACCGCCTGGGCGCTCAGGTCACGCTCGTCTCCTCCCGCGACCGCGTGCTCCCCGGCGAGGACGCCGACGCCGCCGCCGTGCTCGAATCCGCCTTCACCCGCCGCGGCATGACCGTCCTGTCGCGCTCCCGGGCCGCCTCGGCGGTCCGCGACGGCGACGTCGTCCGGGTCACCCTCACCGACGGGCGGGTCGTCGAGGGCAGCCACTGCCTGATGGCCGTCGGCTCGATCCCGAACACCGCAGGCATCGGCCTCGAGGAAGCAGGCGTCAGCCTCGGCGAGGGCGGGTTCGTCCGCGTCGACCGGGTCTCGCGCACCACCGCCCGCGGCGTCTACGCGGCCGGGGACTGCACCGGCGTGCTCATGCTGGCCTCCGTCGCCGCCTGGCAGGGACGCATCGCGATGCAGCACGTCCTCGGCGACGCCGTCCGCCCGCTGAACCTCCACGCCGTCGCCGCGAACGTCTTCACCGAGCCCGAGATCGCGACCGTCGGCTGGTCGCAGGAGTCCGTCGAGAGCGGTAAGCGCCAGGCCCGCGTCGTCACGCTGCCCCTCGCCACCAACGCCCGGGCGAAGATGCAGGGCATCAGTGACGGGTTCGTGAAGCTCTTCTGCCGCCCTGGTACCGAAATCATCGTCGGCGGAGTGGTCGTCGCCCCTCGGGCCAGCGAACTCATCTTCCCGATCTCTCTGGCCGTCGACGCCGGCCTCACCGTCGACCAGATGGCCCACGCCTTCACCGTGTACCCCTCGCTCACCGGCTCCATCGCCGAATGCGCTCGACTCCTGCACCTGCCGCCGGACTGATCCCCGCGCGCGGATTAAGCCCGCGCCGTTCAGCAGGCAGGATGCGCTGCAGCAGCGGCGATCCGCGCCGGCCTGCGCGACGTGTCCCGCGATGACGACTCCGCCATCCCGGACGCCGCGCGCCTGCTCGACGTCCTCGGCCTGACCAACCCGACCGCGGAGAAGATCGTCGCCGGCTGGGCGACCCGGGGTATGAGCACGCAGGCTGTGGTCGGGGTGAGCCTGGACGGACCGTTCGCGCTCGACCTGCGTCGCGACGGCCCGCACGACCTGATCGCCGGCACGACTGGGTCCGGCAAGTCAGAGCTGCTGCAGACCCTCATCGCCTCGCTCGCCGTCGCGAACCGTCCGGAAGCGATGACCCTCGTCCTCGTCGACTACAAAGGCGGCAGCGCCTTCGCGGAGTGCGCCCGCCTGCCGCACACCGTCGGCATGGTGACCGACCTCGACGCCGCGCTGGTCAGCCGCGCGCTGGAGTCGTTGGGGGCCGAACTGCGTCGTCGCGAGCACCGACTGGCCGAGGCCGGGAAGAAGGACCTCGAGGCCTACGTCGACAAGCGCGGCCGTGACGCGACCCTGCCGGCGATGCCGCGTCTGCTCATCGTCATCGACGAATTTGCCTCCCTGGCAAGGGAACTGCCGGACTTCGTGAGCGGCCTGGTGAACATCGCCCAGCGCGGCCGGTCGCTCGGCATCCACCTGATCCTGGCCACCCAGCGACCCTCGGGTGTCGTGTCCCCGGAGATCCGGGCCAACACGAACCTGCGCATCGCGCTGCGCGTCACCGACACCAGCGAGAGCTCCGACGTCATCGACGCACCGGATGCCGCCCGCATCGCCACGGCGAACCCGGGCCGCGCCTACGTGCGCCTCGGACACTCGGCGCTGGTGCCGTTCCAGTCCGCGCGGGTCGGCGGCAAGGCACCCGGCCGACGAGCCGCAGTGGCCGCACCGCCCTTCGTCGCACCGCTGAACGCGGCCGCGTTCGGCGGTCCCGCGCCCGTCCGGCCGCGCGAGGCCGCGGCCCGCGACGTCGTCCCGGTGACCGACCTGGCCGAACTGGTCGCCGCGATTCGCGCCGCCGTCGAACAACTCGAACTCCCGGCCCAGCCCAGCCCGTGGCTGACTGCGCGCGGCACCCGCCGAGCAGCGACTGCCGCACCTGGTTCTGCTGCTGGACCGGTGGGAGGGCTTCACCGCTGCCTTTGCCGACCGCGACGGGGGAGCCCTCACCGATCAGGTTCAGCGCCTTGCCCGTGAAGGCGCGAGCCTCGGCATCCACCTGATCATCTCCGGCGACCAGACCCTCATCGGCGGACGGATGGGCTCGCTCACCGAATGCAAGCTGGTCCTCGGCCTCGCCGACAAGAGCGACTTCGGGCTCATCGGCATCAACGCGAAATCGGTCCCGGACAACCTGCCCGCCGGCCGCTGCCACCGGACCCCCGGTGGCGCGCAGGCACAGATCGCGCTGCTGGTCGCCGATGCCTCCGGCGCCGCGCAGGCCGAGGCGTTGGCGGAGATCGCCGCCACGGCCCTGGAGCGGGACAAGGGCATCGTCGAGTCCGCCAAGCCCTTCGGTGTCGACGTACTCCCGTCGCGCATCTCGTTCCAGGCGGCCTGGCAGCTGCGGCCGGCCGAGACCCCGGCGCTGTGGGCGATGGTCGGCGTCGGTGGGGACCGGCTCACCGCCATCGGCCCCGACCTCGACGCGGGCACGCCGGTCTTCCTCATCGGCGGCCCGCCGCGCTCGGGTCGGTCCACGGCGCTGCACTCCATGGCCGGGTCCTGCCTGCTGGCCGGGACCCGAGTGTTGGTCGTCGCCCCGCGGCCGACGCCGCTGACCCGCCTCGCCGGCGAACCCGGCGTCGTGGCCGTCGGGGAGGACCTGACCTCCGAGGCGCTGCTCGAGGCGATCAAGGTCGGCGGTCCGCTGGTCGTGCTCGTCGACGACGCTGAGCTGATGCGGGCCATCGGCGCAGCCGCGGAGCTGGCCGAGGTCGTGCGCCGCGGGTACCCGTCGGTGGCGATGGTGCTGGCCGGCGATCCGGAAGGCATCGGGTCGGGCTTCTCCGGCTGGCAGGTCGACGCCCGCCGTGCCCGCCGCGGCCTGCTGCTCTCGCCGCAGAACATCACCGACGCCGATCTCATCGGGGCGCGGGTGCCGCGCGGGCTGATCGCCAACCCGATCGAACCCGGCCGCGGACTGCTGCACCTCGGCGACGGGCACCTGCTCACGGTCCAGGTGCCGCAGCCCTGAGCCTCATTCCCAGTTGTAGGGCTCCGGGCCGAAGGTCTTGTCGTCGTCGGCAGATCGGCGGGCCCGGGCTCGGCTGAGCGGGATGACGTCGGAGTCCGGGCGCAGGTGCGAGGTCACGCGAGCCAACAGGTCGGCCAGTACGAATGGCTTGGTGATGTAGTCGTCAGCGCCGGCCTCGATGCCGACGACGACGTCCATCTCGTCGCTCCGAGCGGTCAGCATGACGATCACGCCCGCGGGCTGGCGAAATCGAAGGTCGCGGCAGAGCTCGACCCCATCGATATCGGGCAGGCCCAGATCGAGCACGACGACGTCGAAGCGCATGCGTTCGGCCTCCGCCAGAGCACTCATGCCGTTGTCTCGCCAGCTCACCGCGTAACCGTGGGCACGAAGCCCGTCGGCGACGGCGCGGCCGATGGCCTCGTCGTCCTCGACCAGAAGGATGCGGCCCGGACCGGCGCGGTTAGCTCCCACATGGTCGGGGTCGGTGGCGGCGTCCCTGCTCACCCTTTCCCCTCCCAATGGCCGCGCCGGTCCGGAATCAGGAGGTGGGGCGCCACGACTTCGAGGTTAAGAGTTCCGGGACAGCAGAAGGGGTGCGCGAGGTGAGGGGACGGTTAGAACCGGCCACTGCGTGATCCGGGATGCGTGGAAGGCTGGACCGCAGATGCAGGACGGGAGTCGACACCGGTGCGAAAGAGAATCCTCGGCGTCGCGATGCTCGCAGTCGGGCTGGCGGTCGCGCTGTTCGGCCTTCCGCTCAGCTACGTCGTGTATCAACTTATCTTCCACGATGAGCATCGAGAGCTGGATCGCTCCGCCCTGCGAACGGCGCTGTCGGTCTCGGCCACGCTCCCCGGTGCCGACCGACTGGAGCTCACCCCGGACCCGGATCCCGAGATCCAGCGCGGGGTCTACAACCGGAGTGGGACACGGATCGGCGGGGAAGGTCCGGTGCAGGGCGACCGGGCGGTGACCGCTGCCCTCGCCGGTGATGTTCGCGACTGGTCCATCGACGGCTATCTCGTGGTCGCCGTGCCGATCTACGAGGGCGACCAGGTGATCGGTGTCGCCCGTGCCGCCGCGACCCGCAGCCATCTCTACACGAAGGTCCTGATCGCGGGCGGCGGCATGGCCGGGCTGGCCCTCGTGGCCGGGGGAGCAAGTTATCTCCTCTCGGCGCGTCAGGCTCGTCGGCTGGCGGCCCCGCTGACTGACCTGGAGCGCGTCACGGAGGAGTTGGGGGACGGCAACTTCGCCGTGCGCGCCGCACAATCCGGGGTGGCCGAGATCGACCGCGCCGGTGCGGCTCTGAACCGAACCGCGCAGCGCCTGGACGATCTGCTCGCTCGGGAGCGCGCCTTCAACGCCACCGCGTCCCATCAACTCCGCACCCCGTTGACGGTGATGAGGTTGAGCCTGGAGCAGGCGGCCGCATCGGCAGAACCCGATCTACGTATGGAAATTCTGGGCTCCATTGCCGAGGCGGATCGCCTGGCAGCCACCATTGATGACGTGCTCACGTTGGCCCGAGGTTCCGGATCCGCGGCCGCCCCGCTGGAGTTGCCGCCCGTTCTGGACTGGACGCGGTCGCGGTGGGAGCGCGTGCTGGCCGAGCGCGGCCGTCGTCTCGTCATCGAGGTCCAGGGCGCGCCGCCGGCCCGTGCCTCCGGTGCGGCGGTCCGTCAGATCCTGGACGTGTTGGTCGACAACGCCTGTCGGCACGGCTCAGGAACGGTGACGGTCCGCGTGCGAATGGTGTCCGGCGCCGTTGCGATCGACGTGCTGGACGAGGGGCATGTCGCCGAGCCGCTCGTCCCTGAGCTCACGTCAGATGCTGCGAGCACGTCGGGAGGGCAGGCGGGGCCACGACGGCTCGGGTTGTGGATTGCCGCGTCGCTGGCTTCGGCAGAGGCGGGCCGACTCGTTCACGCTCGTACCGACCCGACGACGCGACTCACCCTGCTGTTACCGACAGTGCAGCCAGAGCAGGCGCCAATCTGAAGTCGGCAGCCAGGGACTCGGCCTGGGCCGCGCAGCCGAGTGGGTCCACGCCGACCAGGTCGGACATCGTCGCGAGGACCGAGCACAACGTCGCGGGCTTGGTCACGGTCACGCCTGCGGTGGTCGGGGAGATCACGACGAACGGGATGCGGTTGTCGTGCGAGTTGCCCTCGTCCCAGACGAGGAGGACGGCGAGCCGGCCGGCACGATAGTCGGGACCGGCCTGAATCGCCTGGATCGCTTCGCGCAGCCAATCGTCGCTCCCCGGCACGGCGTGTTTGCACGTCTTCGCGCCGTGCATGTCGTGGCACAGATTGGGGATCACGAAACCGAGTTCGGGGAGGGTCCCGCGGTCGACGTCGTCGCGCAACGCGCCGTTCGCGAAGGTTCCCATCGGCGCCGAGCGTTGCAGACATTCGTCGCGAAGGTCTGTGTAGTAGTTGCTCGGAGCGTGCCGGGCGACGAAAAGCCCGTCGTTCTCCTGCGCGCAGTTGCCCGGCATGTCCTCGGCGTAGAGGCGCCACTGCTTGCCGGTGGCGGTCACCTGTGAGAACACGCTCGGGCCGGGAATCGGGTGCGCGGCCGGCAACTTGTCGTCGCAGATGCCGCGTCCATCACCGCTGGTCATGATGATGTATGCCGCCAGGGACGGGCATTCGACCGGGTAGCCGGCGTCCATGGCGGTCGCCTGACCGTAGGTCTCTGCCAATTGAGTGAGGAACGGCGTGCGCTTCTTGCTGATGATCTCTTCGAGGGACTCGTTCTCCTCCACGATCACCAGGACTTTGGAGTACCCCAGCGAGGGCACGACCAGGCTCGCGTTCGGTGCGGCGAGGCTTGTCACTTGAGCCTTGCCGGTGCTTCGATCGAGTTGCGTGCCGACAGCGAGCGCAGCCATGCAGACCACGATTCCGCCCACGATCCACTTCTTCACGTGCCCCCCAGATTGCGCCTCAGCGATAACGATCCAGCCTGCGTTATCGGCACGGGACACGACGCCTCGGCGTTAACCGTCCCCTAACTCTCCTTACTCCCGGGCCTCATCGGGGCGGCCTGCGTGGGCCGACGTGAGGGTCGTCAGCTCTGGGTGCCGCTGAGGTCGAGCCGATAGCCGTGGCCGCGGAGGGTCGCGATGACCGGCAGCATCGAGTCCGCGCCGCGGGCGGCGTCCGCGAGGCGGCGCCGAAGGGCGGCGATATGGACGTCGAGGGTCTTGGTGGAGCCGAACCAGTTCTCGTCCCATACGTCGGCGATCAACTCCTCCCGGCTAACCGCGCGACCCGGTTCGCGGGCAAGACGGGCCAGCAGGTCGAACTCCTTCGCGCGAAGTTCGACCTCGACCCCGCCGACGACGCAACGTCGGGCCAACACGTCCAGAACCAGGTCTCCGTCGACCAGCACTGCGGCGGGCTTGGCCGTATCCGAAGCGTGGCGCCTGAGGTGGGCACGCACCCGGGCGAGCAGTTCGGTGAGGCCGAACGGCTTGGTCAGATAGTCGTCGGCACCGGCCTCCAACCCGACGACGACGTCCATCTCGTCGCGCCGTGCGGTGAGCATGACGATGACCGAGGTGGGCTGGCGCAAGCGCAGGTCGCGGCACACCTCGACGCCGTCCGCGTCGGGAAGGCCCAGGTCGAGCAGGACAAGGTCAAACGTGGACTGATTCGCCTCGATCAGCGCGCTGTGTCCGGTGCGTTGCCACGTGACGTTGTGACCGGCGGCGCGCAGCGCTGCCTCGACGCGACGGCCGATGCCGTCCTCGTCCTCCACCAGCAGTACGCGGCCCACCTCCGAACCCTAAGACCAAGTGCTGTGCGGGCGGCCGTCGCGTCCGGTTTCGGCGAGGTGTCGCACTCGTCCGTCAGCCGTTCGGTCAGTCCTGCTCGCCGAAGGTGCCAACGGCCTTGTGGGCCGCAACGTCCGGGCATTGGATCGCGTCCATGCAGCAAGGGGTTGGCCCTGCTGGTAGGAGTGATGACGATGGCAGTCTTCTCGACGTTCCGAGTCCCGGTGGACGTGGTCGGTCGTTCGCGTCGCCGTCGGCTCACCCGGCGGATCCTGCTCGCCGACCTTCGCTCGGTGGCGGCCATGGACTCCGGCGAGCCGTGCACGGACTGCAGCCGCGACGAGCAGGTGCGCAACGCACTGGCCACGGCCCGCGCCCGTCGGTCGACAGTGCCGTTCCAGACCCCACGCTGGTACTGACCAGTCGGACTGACGCATCGTCAGTCCTTCGAAGCTCATCGCCCATGCGCCATGGGCGATGTCAGTCGCGTCCTGCGACGCGGCTGCGCCGGTCCGCCCGGCGCCTCACCGGTGGGCCTCCGGTGCGGCGCCGGCGGCCGACGTAAGCCGTCAGGCCGCCGTCAGTCCTTGAGCTCGCAGAGCACCATGCCGCTGGTGACGGTCGCGCCGACCTCGGCGTTGAGCCCGGTCACGGTGCCCGCCTTGTGCGCGGTGAGCGGCTGCTCCATCTTCATCGCCTCGAGGACGACGATCAGGTCGCCCGCCGCGACGGTCGCACCCTCCTCGACGGCCACCTTCACGATCGTGCCCTGCATCGGCGAGGTCAGCGAGTCGCCGGACGCCGCGGCGCCGGCCTTCTTGCCGCCGGAGCGGCGGGCCTTCGGTCCGGCCCCGGCAGCCGGAGCGGGGCCGGCGGCCGCGAAGCCCGCCGGCAGCACGACCTCCAGGCGCTTGCCGCCGACCTCGACGGTGATGGCCTCCCGGGCACCGGCCTCCGGTGCGTCGGCGGCCGCTCCCGCGTAGGGGGTGAGCTGGTTGTCGTACTCGGTCTCGATCCAGCGGGTGTGTACGGCGAACGGCTTGCCGTCGGCGGGCGCGAACGCGGCGTCGGAGACCACGGCAGCGTGGAACGGGATCACCGTCGGCATGCCGTCGACGACGAACTCCGCCAGCGCCCGACGTGAACGCTGCAGCGCCTGCTCGCGGCTGGCGCCGGTGATGATGAGCTTCGCGACGAGGGAGTCGAAGTTGCCGGGGATGGTCTCGCCGACCTCGTAGCCGGAGTCCAGACGCACGCCCGGGCCGCTCGGCGGCTTCCAGGCGGTCAGGGTGCCGGGCGCGGGCAGGAAGCCGCGGCCGCCGTCCTCGGCGTTGATCCGGAACTCGATCGAGTGCCCGCGGATCTCCGGGTCGTCGTAGCCGAGCGCCTCGCCGTCGGCGATGCGGAACATCTCGCGGACGAGGTCGATGCCGGTGACCTCCTCGGACACGCAGTGCTCGACCTGCAGGCGGGTGTTGACCTCGAGGAAGGAGATCGTGCCGTCCTGGCCGACGAGGAACTCGCACGTGCCGGCGCCGACGTAGCCCGCCTCGCGCAGGATCGCCTTGGACGAGGTGTACAGCTCATCGGTCTGAGCCTGCGTCAGGTACGGCGCGGGGGCCTCCTCGACGAGCTTCTGGTGACGACGCTGCAGGGAGCAGTCGCGGGTGGAGACCACCACGACGTTGCCGTGCGAATCGGCCAGGCACTGCGTCTCGACGTGGCGCGGACGGTCCAGGTACCGCTCGACGAAGCACTCGCCGCGACCGAACGCGGACACGGCCTCGCGGACCGCGGAGTCGTAGAGCTCGGGGACCTCTTCCAGAGTGCGCGCGACCTTCAGGCCGCGGCCACCGCCGCCGAAGGCGGCCTTGATGGCGATCGGCAGGCCGTGTTCCTTGGCGAACGCGACGACCTCGTCGGAGCCGGTGACCGGGTCGGCGGTGCCCGCCACCAGCGGGGCCCCGGCCTTCTGCGCGATGTGACGCGCCTTGACCTTGTCGCCGAGGCCGATGATCGCGGCGGGCGGCGGGCCGATCCAGGTCAGCCCGGCGTCGATGACGGCCTGGGCGAAGTCGGCGTTCTCGGCGAGGAAGCCGTAACCGGGGTGCACCGCGTCGGCGCCGGACTTGCGCGCGACGTCGAGGATCTTCTCGATCACCAGGTAGGTCTCGCCGGGCGTGGAGCCGTTGAGGGCGTAGGCCTCGTCGGAGACCCGTACGTGCAGCGCGTCCCGGTCGGGGTCGGCGTAGATCGCCACGCTGCCGATGCCGGCGTCCTTGCACGCGCGCGCCACTCGGACCGCAATTTCCCCGCGGTTGGCAATCAGCACTTTCTGCAAGACAAGACCTCCGGAACTGGCGCGTAGCAATCCGGGAAGTCTATGAGCCCCCGGATCCTCCTCCGACGCCCGCCGCCGTGGCGAGGTGGCGAGCAAGGGCATGCGCGCGAGGCGCAGGACTTCTTGGCGCTGGTCATGGCCACTCACACAGGGCCCGGACGGTTCGCGGCGGACGCCGTGCCGCGCTGACGAGTGGGAGTTACCGGCCGGAGGGCGGCATACTGTTTATGACCGTTTACTCCGGCCGGAGGTCCCCATGAGCTTTGCCCTGTCCGAGGAGCACGAGGCCTTCCGCAAGGTCGTCCGGGACTTCGCCGAGAAGGCGATCGGCCCGAACCTCGAGCGGTGGGAGGCCGAGGGCGGCCTGCCCGCGGAGGCTGTGCGCGGCATGGGCGACCTCGGTCTGTTCGGGCTCACCGCCGACGAGGAGTACGGCGGCGCCGGGGCCGACTTCACCAGCCTGTGCGTCGCGCTGGAGGAGATCGGACGTGTCGACCAGTCGATCGGCATCACACTCGAGGCGGCCGTCGGTCTGGGCATCAACCCGATCGCGACCTTCGGCACCCCCGAGCAGAAGCAACAGTGGCTGCCGGACCTCGTCGCGGGCCGCACGCTCGCGGGCTTCGGGCTCACCGAACCGGAGGCCGGGTCGGACGCCGGTGCGACGCGCACCAAGGCTGTGCTCGACGGCGGCGAGTGGGTCGTCGACGGCGCGAAGGCCTTCATCACGAACTCCGGGCACGCCCTGACCTCGCTGGTCACCGTCACAGCCCGCACCGGGACCACGGAGAAGGGCACGGCGGAGATCTCCACGATCATCGTTCCGTCGGGCACACCCGGGTTCACCGCGGAACCCGCGTATCGCAAGCTGGGCTGGCATCTGTCGGACACTCACCCGCTGTCCTTCGACGGCGCGCGGGTCCCGGAGGCGAACCTCCTCGGGGAGCGGGGCCGCGGCTTCGCGCAGTTCCTCGCGACCCTCGACGACGGACGTGTCGCCATCGCGGCGCTCGCCGTCGGGCTGGCGCAGGCCTGCCTGGAGCACTCGGTCAGCTACGCGAAGACCCGCACCGCCTTCGGCAAGCCGATCGGCGCCAAGCAGGGCCTGGCCTTCCAGATCTCCGACGTCGCCGTCGACGTCGAGGCCGCCCGACTGCTCACCTACAAGGCCGCCTGGCTCAAGGACTCCGGCGCGTCGGTCACGGCTTTCAAGCAGGCCGCCGCCATCGCCAAGCTGCACGCCACCGAGGCCGCGGTGAAGGCGACGCAGACCGCGACTCAGGTCTTCGGCGGCTACGGCTTCATGGAGGAGTACCCCGTGGCCCGCTTCTACCGGGACGCCAAGGTCCTGGTGATCGGCGAGGGCACCTCGGAGGTGCAGCGCATCCTCATCGCCCGCGGCCTGGGTCTGCCCGTCGAGTGACGCGGGCTCAGTACGCGCCGAGGGGCGCGTAGAAGGTCTCGGTGCCGTTCATCCGAGCCAGCGCGGCGCACGCGCGGTCGGCCGGGTTCGGGACGGAGGTACTGAGGCGCCACACCATGGCGTAGGCGCCGGCCCAGGACAGCTCGCACGCGCGGCCGGCGTTCGGCGTCGGCGCGTTCTGATCGGCGATCCGGCGGTAGCCCTCCACCCCGTTGACCAGGGCGGAGCACAGGGTGTTCGCCGCGTCACCGGCCACCACGACCTTGGCGTAGCCGTTCAGGGCGGAGCAGCTCGGCTCCGGGGCTGCGGCCACGGCTTCGTCCTTGGCCGCGTTAGCGTCGCCGCTCCACACCGTCAGGCCCAGGAAGAGGGCGATGCAGACGGGGAAAACGGCCGCCAGCGCCACGCGGAGATGGACGTCGGCCTTCGAGAAGTAGCGGTCGTCGTAGTACGGGGCCCAGCTCGATCTGGTCACGGACAGTTCCTCAACAGTTGCGGTGAGTGATGTCCGGTTTGACGCGATGGTCTCCGTTTCGGTTCCTACGCCTTGGCGACGGCCTCCGCGCTCAACGCGGGCAGGGCCTTGCTCAGCGAGCGGCCGACCTGTTTCGCCAGGATCTTGCCGGTGGGACGCAGGGGGGCGGGGAGGTCGAACGCCATTCGGTAGATGATCCGCGACCCGCCGTCGGCGAGCGGCTCGATGGTGATCCGTTCGACGAGCTTGGTGAAGCCCGGCGGGCGCCCGCCGACTCCGGTGAAGGAGAACAGATGCGGCGGATCCCACCCGATGAACTCCTCCTTCACCGTGATGAAGCCGAGCAACGTCGCGGTCCGTGTCGAGCCGACCCCGGACTCCGGGGACGACGTGGGCTCGACCTTCGTCAGTGGCTTTCCGAACCACTTCGGCCAGGCGCGGTGATCGGCCAGCACCGCGAACACAGCCTCGGGGGAGGCCGGGGAGTCGAACGTCGCCTCGGCCCGCAACGGGGAGGTGTCGGCGAACGAGATCTCCTGCGGCTTCATGCTCATGCGTTCTCCTTGGTGGGCTGCTCTTGATCGTCGACGCGGGTGACGGTGTCGGCGATCGCGACGGCGATCAGTACTGACGTGGCCGCGGCGACGCCGACGGTCAGGTTGAACGGCATGGTGGCGAACGCGAGGACGCCGAGAGCGAGCGACGCCGAGCACACGCGAGACGGTGAGATAACCGGCGGTCTTGCTCAGGAACAGCGTCTGGGCGAGCAGGACCAGCGCGGGTCCGCCGAAGGTCAGGATCGTGAACCCGGTGTAGGCCTCGTAGTCCGGATGCGCGATCGCGAGTTCGTCGCCGACCGCGATCGCGATCAGTGCCAGCACCACCGGGGTCAACGTCCAGGTGCCGTGCCATCCGATGGCCCCCGCATCCTCGGCATCGTCCGCCGCATGCGCGACGGTCGCCTCCATGCGATGGAAGTAGCACCACCACAGGGCGACGGTGCCGGCAAAGCTGATCACCAGGGTGAGGAGTCGTTGGGTGGTCGTAGGGCTGGTCGCTGAACTCGCTGTCCCGTCACGAGCACGCTCTCGCCGAGCGCGAGGATGAAGAACAGCCGGAAGCGCTCCATCATGTGTTCGGCGGAGATCTCGGTGTGGTCGAGGTCGATACGCCGCCCGCGGCCCGGCAGCCAGTGCAGCAGGGACAGCCCCGCATCAAGCTGGTCGCGATCGCGCATCCCCACAGGAACAGCCGCGCGTCGCCGTCGGCGACGGCACCGGCGACCCACAGCGTGCCCGTCGCCGAGTTCCCAGACGATGTCGTTGACGAAGTGCTCGCCCAGCGCGCGCCCGCGCAGGGCGAGGATCAGGAACGCGGAACGGCCGAGCTGGATGGCCAGGTAGCCGAGGACGAACAGCCAGGCGCGGTCCCCGAAGGCGTCGGCGATGCCGGCCGACATGAGCAGGCTCGCGAACATCAGCGCGATCAGGAATCCGCGCACCGGTAGACGATCCGGGTCCAACCAGTTGGCCGCCCAGGTCGTCATCACCCAGGCGTAGACGACCGCCAACCCCATGATCCCGGTCTCGATCCCGGAGCGGACGTCCATGTGGGCGAGCAGGTGGTGCGAGAGCTGACCGATGGCGAACACGTAGACAAGGTCGAAGAACAGCTCGAGCGGATCCACGACCCGGTGCGTGCCGGGCGTCCGCGAGGCGGCGATTCTCATCGGGCCCGATGCTAACGAGGCTCTGTTACAGGACCTGCCGCAGCAGGTGCGGGAAGACCTTGCCGACCTTCCCGAGCAGGTAGTCCCCGTAGGTGCCGGCGAACTCGTGGACGCTGGCACCGTCCCAGCGCGTGTCCCGGTCGTCCGCCAGAGCGTTGGCCCCGACCGGGCGGACGTCGGCTTCCCAGGACGGGTCGAAGAAGAACGGCCAGGACAGGCGGTCGTACCCGACGGAGGGCACGACCCGGTGCGGGGTGGAGCGGTAGCGGCCTCCGGTGAGGCGGTCGAGCATGTCGCCGATGTTGCACACGAACGACCCGGGCACAGGGGGCGCCTCGATCCATCCGCCCTGCGAGCGGACCTGCAGCCCGCCGTGGTTGTCCTGCTTGAGGATGGTCAGCAGCCCGTAGTCGGTGTGCTCGCCGACGCCCCACTGCTCGCCGCCGTCGGCCGGCGGATCGGCCGAGGGGTAGTTGAAGATGCGGAACAGCACCGTGGGGTCGCCTGTGTAGTGACGTTCGAACCAGTCCGCGTCAAGCTCCAACGAGAGGGCGATCCCGCGCATGAGGGTGTGCCCGAGCGCGGTCATCGCCTCGATCCACTCGAGCACCGTCGGCCCGAGATCGGCAGGCTGATCCGGCATCAGATTCCTGCCATGCAGGGGAAGTTCGGTCCGAACTCGCGGATCATCCGCGCCGAGTTCGGTCCCGAAGTAGTAACCCTCCTTGGCGTCGGGGCGCCCGGAGGTCAGCTCGTCGCCGACGGGGAAATAGCCCCGCCAGGCCGCACCGCCGAGCGGCATCGCGACGGCCATCTTCGCGTCGTGGTCCTGGGCGAAGAAGGCCTTGGACACCGTCTCGAGGCCTCGCTGCAGCGCGTCGTCGACGCCGTGCCCGACGACGTAGAAGAAGCCGTCCTCCCGACAGGCCGCACCGATCCGCTCGGCGACCGCCTGCTGCGCGGGTGCGTCACCGAAAAGTCCGGCGACGTCGATGACGGGGATCTCCACGGCGTTAGTGTGGCTCATCCCGATGTGACTTCCAGAGTTCGTGCCACTGGATCCCGAACTCGGCGAGCATGGTCCGCAGCAGGGGCAAGGACACCCCGACGACGTTGTGATGGTCCCCGCCGATGCGCTGGACATAGGCCCCACCCAGGCCATCGAGGGTGAACGCTCCCGCGACGTGCAGCGGTTCGCCGGTGGAGACGTAGGCCTCGATCTCGGCGTCGGAAAGATCGGCGAAGGTCACCGTGGTCCCCGCGACCATCACCGCGCGCTTCCCCGACGCAGGCTCCACCAGGGCGTGCCCGGTGTAGAGCACCCCTTGGCGTCCGCGCATGGCCCGCCACCGCGCGACAGCGACCTCGGGCGTCCCGGGCTTGCCGAGCGCCGCGCCCTCGAGGTCCAGCAGCGAGTCGCAGCCGAGCACGACAGTCCGCTCCGGGGTCTTGTCACCGAGGCGCCGGACGACCTCGTCGGCCTTGAGGGTCGCCAGCATGCGGGCCGTGACGGCGGGGTTGGGGCCGGTCGTGCCGGCCTCGTCGACGTCGCTGACGATCACCTCGGGGTCCAGCCCCGCGCGGCGCAGCGTCTCGAGGCGAGCGGGGGAGGCCGAGGCCAGGATCAGACGTGCGGGCGGGGCAGACATCCGCTGATCCTAGGATCAGGCATGCCCTACTACCGGGTCGCAGGTCAGATCCCGCCCAAGCGGCACACACAGTTCCGCCAGCCCGACGGCAGCCTGTTCCATGAGGAGCTGATGGGCGCCGAGGGGTTCTCCTCGGACTCCGCGCTGCTGTACCACGCACACGTCCCCTCGGCGATCGTCGACAGCCGGCCCTGGGACCTGCCCGATCACTCGACCACGCCGAACCACCCCCTGCGGCCCCGACACCTGCGGTTGCACGAGCTCTCGACCGCAGGCGCCGATGCAGTGATGGGGCGTCAGGTGATTCTCGGTAACGCCGACGTGCGCATCGCCTACACCGTCGCGGACACCGCGTCACCGCTGTACCGCAACGCGATCGGCGACGAGTGCTGCTACGTGGAGTCCGGTTCCGCCATCGTGGAGACCGTCTTCGGTCCGATCGTCGCCGAGGCCGGGCACTACGTGCTGATCCCGCGCGGCACCACGCACCGCTGGATCCCGACAGGCGACGACCTGCTCCGGCTCTACGCCATCGAGGCGGCCTCGCACATCACCCCGCCCAAGCGGTACCTCTCCGCGCGGGGCCAGTTCCTCGAGCACTCGCCCTACTGCGAACGCGACCTGCAGACGCCCGGCGAACCGACGCAGGTCGACCAGATCGACGTCGACGTGCTCGTGAAGCACCGCGGCGCGAGCGGAGTCGCCGGGTCGGTCGTCACCCACGCACAGCACCCGTTCGACGTCGTCGGCTGGGACGGGTGCCTGTACCCGTACGCATTCCACGTCTCCGACTTCGAGCCGATCACCGGCCGGATCCATCAGCCGCCGCCGGTGCACCAGGTCTTCGAGGGCACCAACTTCGTGGTCTGCAACTTCGTCCCGCGCAAGGTCGATTACCACCCGCTCGCGGTGCCCGTGCCGTACTACCACTCGAACGTCGACTCCGACGAGGTCATGTTCTACGTCGGCGGGGACTACGAGGCCCGCAAGGGATCGGGCATCAAGCTCGGCTCCATCTCGCTGCACCCAGGCGGGCACGCCCACGGCCCGCAACCCGGCGCCGCGGAGGCCTCGCTCGGCGCCGAACGCTTCGACGAGACCGCCGTCATGGTCGACACGTTCCGGCCACTCGAACTCGGGGCCGCGGCCCTGGCCTGCGAGGACCCCGACTACGCCTGGACCTGGGCGGGGCGGCGCGGCTGAGTTCTGTCTGCTGCTGGGGTCGAACGTTCGACGGCATCCGCACGTCCCAGTGCCATGAAGCTTCGGATGGCCCTGGCGGCGGGTGCGGTGCTGCTCACGGCGCAGGGCTGCGCCCCCGACACGATCGGGGAGACCGTCGTCTCGGCTCCTGCCGCATCGGTGCCGCCGAAGCGCCGGGTGCGACGGAGCCGGACCTGGTCCGCGTCGAGTTCCGCCGACCCGATGACCGACCGACCTCGTTGTATGCGGCGTCCGTGCCGATCGGGGGCCGGATCGTCCTGTTCGCCGACGCCCATGCGGAGCGTCGCGACGATCCCGTCGGTGACCGGTACGCCGGTCGCGCCCCCGGGCAGCCGCTGTTCGGGGCCCACCCGCAGGGCTTGTTCCTCGACGTGGACGGGCGGCCGTTCTCCGTCTACACCAACCGCGAGTCCGTTCCGTCCGGCTTCGACGACGTCCACACCTTCGAGGACCTCACCCGGAGCATCGAGCAGCAGTAGACGAACTCAACCGTCACGGTCGGCGCAACCACTAATCTGCGCGCATGGGATACCCGAATCGCCTGCTGCTCGACGGTGAGCAGATCGTTCTCGACCTGCGTCCGCACTGGTGGTTCTTCGCCAAGCACGTGGCCGTCGGTCTCCCCGTGCTCGTGCTGATGGGCTTCGCGCTCACCCTCGACGGCGACAGCGGCGACGTCGTCACCTGGATCGCGCTCGCGATCCTCGTGGTCTGGCTGCTGTGGGCGGGGGTGCGGCTGGCGAACTGGCTCACCACGCACTTCGTGCTGACGTCCGAGCGCCTCATCTTCCGCCGGGGCCTGCTGTCCAAGCACGGCCGCGACGTGCCGCTGGGGCGGGTCAACAACATCGACATGCACCAGACCGTCTGGGAGCGCATCCTGCGCGCAGGCGACCTGCTCATCGAGTCCGCGGGCGAGACCGGTCAGCAGCGCTTCACCGACATCCGTCGCCCCGAGCACGTGCAGCGGGAGATCAATCGTCAGGTGGAGCTGCACGACAATCGCGAACGCGGCGGCGGTCAGCGGACCGCTCAGTCCGGCCCGGAGCAGATCGCCGCATTGGCGCAACTGCGCGACCAGGGCGTCATCACCGAGGCCGAGTTCCAGGCCAAGAAGACGGACCTGCTCGGCCGGATGTAGCTCAGGTACGCCAGGCGCTCGCGCGCCAGGCACCGGGGCCCGGGTACAGGTGCGGGCGCACCAGGCGGGACCGATCGGTCCACGTCGACGGGATCGGCTTCGGAGCCGGTGGGGGCGCGCCGGACCGGGCCGCCACCACGGCCACGAGGGCGGCCAGCTCGAACTCGTCCGGGGTGCCGCGCACGATGCGCAGCACCGGACGCGGCGTCTCCTGGGTCTCGTCCGCCATCAGAGCGGGATGTTTCCGTGCTTGCGCGGCGGGAGGGACTGGCGCTTGCCGCGCAGGGTGCGCAACGCCCGGATCACGTTGACCCGGGTGCTGGAGGGCTCGATGACCGCGTCGATGTAGCCCCGCTCGGCGGCGATGTACGGGTTCGCGAGGGTGTCCTCGTACTCGGTGACGAGCTCCTTGCGGCGGGCCTCGGGATCGTCGGAGTCGGCGAGTTCCTTGCGGTACAGGATGTTCGCCGCACCCTGCGCACCCATGACCGCGATCTGCGCGGTGGGCCAGGCGAAGCTCAGGTCGGAGCCGAGGTGCTTGGACCCCATGACGTCGTACGCGCCGCCGTAGGCCTTGCGCGTGATGACGGTGACCATCGGGACCGTCGCCTCGCAGTACGCGTAGAGCAGCTTCGCGCCGCGGCGGATGATCCCGTTCCACTCCTGCGACGTGCCGGGCAGGAAGCCGGGGACGTCGACGAAGGTCAGGATCGGGACGTTGAACGCGTCGCAGGTGCGCACGAACCGCGCCGCCTTCTCCGAGGCGTCGATGTCCAAGGTGCCCGCGAACTGCATCGGCTGGTTCGCGACGACGCCGACGCTGTGTCCGTCGACCCGGCCGAACCCGATGAGGATGTTGGGCGCGAACAGCTCCTGTACCTCGACGAACTCGCCGTCGTCCAGGATCGCCTCGATGACCTTGTGCATGTCGTACGGGGTGTTCGAGGAGTCCGGGATCACCGTGTCCAGCGCGAGATCGGCGTCGGTGATCTCCAGTTCGATGCCGACGTCGAAGGACGGCGGGTCCGAGAGGTTGTTGCTCGGCAGGAAGGACAGCAGCGCCTTCACGTACTCGAGCGCATCGTTCTCGTCCGAGGCCATGTAGTGCGCGTTGCCGGACTTGGAGTTGTGGGTACGGGCGCCGCCGAGCTCCTCGAAGCCGACGTCCTCACCGGTGACCGACTTGATGACCTCGGGGCCGGTGATGAACATGTGCGAGGTCTTGTCCACCATCACCACGAAGTCGGTGAGCGCGGGGGAGTAGACGTGCCCGCCGGCGCAGGTGCCCATGATCAGCGAGATCTGCGGGATGACGCCCGACCCGTGGACGTTGCGGCGGAAGATCTCCCCGTACAGGCCGAGGGAGACCACGCCCTCCTGGATGCGGGCGCCGGCGCCCTCGTTGATGCCGATGATCGGGCAGCCGGTCTTGATCGCCAGGTCCATGACCTTGCAGATCTTCTCGCCGTAGACCTCGCCCAGCGAGCCGCCGAAGATCGTGAAGTCCTGGGAGAACACGCACACCGGACGGCCGTCGACGGTGCCGTAGCCGGTGACCACGCCGTCGCCGTAAGGGCGGTTCTTCTCGAGGCCGAACGCGGTGGAGCGGTGCCGCGCGAACTGATCGAGCTCGACGAACGTGCCTTCGTCGAGCAGGGCCTCGATCCGCTCGCGGGCGGTCATCTTGCCCTTGGCGTG
This sequence comes from uncultured Actinomycetota bacterium, assembly GCA_963703165.1. Classification (GTDB taxonomy): domain Bacteria; phylum Actinomycetota; class Actinomycetes; order Sporichthyales; family Sporichthyaceae; genus JBQTKD01. Next base: position 1,602,155 of record OY969798.1, on the reverse strand, counting down.
CTGCTTCGCGACCGCGCGCTCGCCCGCCGCGTGCACGGCCTCGTACTGACGCACCGCCAGTTCGGCGAGCTTGCCTGCCGTCGTGTGGATGTCGATGTCGTGCTTGTCCGGCGGCGATTCCGGAAGCTCGGCCTCGAGAGCAGGTTCAGCCACGTCTCTCCTCATGCTGTTCTGAGCGCAACGTCGACACCCTACGGGGTGCCGCGGGGCGCCTCGGACGCGTGCGGAGGCACCCCTACCCTGGGGTGTGTGCGTGAGCCTCTGGATGTTGCGGCACTGACCGCGGCCCTGCCCCCCGGCCGTGGCCTGACCCTTCTCGCCGAGACCGGCTCCACGAACGCGGACCTGCGCGTCGCCACCACCAGTGGCGATGCGAAGCCCGGTCACGTCGTGGTCGCGGAGGTGCAGACCGCCGGGCGAGGGCGCTTGGACCGCGTCTGGGAGTCCCCGGCCGGCGCGGGACTGCTGTTCTCCGTCCTGCTTGATCCGGGCGGTGTCCCTGTCGAGCGGTGGGGCTGGCTGCCCCTGCTCTCCGGCCTGGCCGTGGCCGAGGCCGGTCGGGCGGTGACGGGCGTGGAGCTGCGGGTGAAGTGGCCCAATGACGTGCTCTCCGCGGACGGCCGCAAGGTCGCCGGCGTGCTGTCCGAGCGGGTCGACGTCGGCGGGCGCGGGCTGGCGATCGTCGGCATCGGCATCAACGTGAGCACTACCGCGGACGAACTCCCGGTCCCGCACGCGAGCTCCCTGGCCCTGGCCGGGGCGGCGACCACCGACCGTCCCGCCCTGCTTGCGGCCGTCCTGGAGCGTCTCGACGCCCGACTCGAGCAGTGGCGTGCAGCCGAAGGGGACGCTGCCGAGGCGGGCCTGGCCGATCTGTACCTGGTGGCCAGCGCGACGCTCGGCCGCGACGTCACCGTCGACGTGCCCGGTGGGGAGGCCGTGGCCGGCCACGCACTGCGCGTCGACACGACCGGAGCGCTGGTGCTGCGTACCGTCGACGGTGAGCGGACGATCGCCGCGGGGGACCTGCAGTTCTGAGAGGAAAGGTGACCCGCGGCCATGGCGCGCAGTCGCCGACCTGCACTGCTCGAGGGTGAGCACGTGGCGGTGGTGCTGCACCGAGCCTGGTTCACCCTGTTCTGGCCGGCCGTCGTCCTGCTGCTGTGCGTCGGGCTCGGTGCCTACGGCGCGGGCCGGGTTCCGGACAGTGGTCCGCAGCACGCGCTGCGGTGGATCGTCGGGGGCAGCGCGGGATTGGTCGCGTTGCGTTGGTCGGTGTGGCCGTTCCTGGTCTGGTACTCCCGCACGGTGCGACTCACCAGCCAGCGGCTGATCCTCTGCGACGGCCTGTTCGCGCGCCGCGGGACCGAGGTCCCCCTGGGGCGGGTGACCGAGGTGTCGACCCACCGCACAGGCCTGGCGCGGGTGTTCGGGGCAGGTCGGCTGACCGTTTCGTTCGCCGGCGGCTACGCCGCGGACCTTTTTCCGGTGCGCGGCGCGCCGGGGCGAGGCGCTGTTTCTCTCGACGACGTCCCGTCGGTCAACGCCGTGCATCGGCTGCTGCTGGAACTGGTCGCGGATGTCCCGCGGATCGCTTTTCTGCCTCCGGGGCCGCCCGGTCAGGCGGGAAAAATGAGGGATCCTTCCCTTCCTGACCTGCACTGATGCCCTGCTAGACGGGTCGGGTGCCCGCAACCGTCGGTACACCGGCGAAAACCCATGTGGATCTTGTCGAGTGCCCGGCTTACCCAACCTTGACCCAACTTGAACCGGTCGGGGGTGGCGGCGCCAAAACGCCACGAACACGAAGGTAAAGCGAGTTCACCGGGAACTGGGCCCTGATCGCTTTACCATCGGGCCATGACTCGCCTGTTGCTCGCCGAAGATGACGTCGCCATCTCCGAACCGCTGGCGCGCGCCCTGCGGCGCGAAGGCTATGCGGTGGAGGTTCGGGCCGACGGGGTCCAAGCTCTTGAACGTGCCCGCCAGGGCGGCATCGACCTGGTGGTGCTCGACATCGGCCTTCCGGGCCTGGACGGTCTGGAGGTGTGCCGCCGACTGCGCGGTGACGGCCAGGTCATCCCGGTCCTGGTGCTGACTGCCCGTGCCGACGAGGTCGACACCGTCGTCGGTCTCGACGCCGGCGCCGACGACTACGTGACCAAGCCGTTCCGGCTGGCCGAACTGCTCGCCCGCGTGCGTGCTCTGCTGCGCCGCGGCGCCCCGGAGGCCGGCCATGGCATTCGTGGCGTGCGCATCGACATCGAGTCGCACCGCGCGTGGATGGGCGACGCCGAGCTGCAGCTCACGGCCAAGGAGTTCGACCTGCTGCGGGTGCTCATCCGCGACGCCGGTCGAGTGGTCACCCGTGATCAGCTCATGCGCGAGGTCTGGGACACCACCTGGTGGACCTCGACCAAGACGCTCGACATGCACATCTCCTGGTTGCGCAAGAAGCTCGGCGACGACGCCACGAACCCGCGGTACATCACCACGGTGCGCGGCGTCGGGTTCCGCTTCGAACGCGAATAGGAGAAGGGCCGACGCCAACGGGGGCGGGCGCGTAATTCATGGGTAGACGACTGGTCGTCTCCACGCTGGCGGTCGTCGTCGTCGTCGTGTTGCTGCTCGGCGTCCCGCTGGGCGTCGCGATGCGCAACGGGATCCTGTCCAGCGCCAACGACAGCCTGCGCGCCGAGGCGCAGCGTCTGCTGAACACGATCCAGGTGCGCGCCGAGCTCGGTGAGCCGATCGACGGCGAGGCCCTCGACCGCCTCGTCTCGCGCAGCCGCAGCGCCACCGTGGTCCTCGAGGACGGCCGGGTGCTCACCCTCGGCGCCGCCCCGCCTCGTGGGGGCGACCCGCTCACCCTGACCATCGGTGACGCTCGCAGCGGAGACCGGGTCACCGTCGCCGAGCCGCGCAACCGGGTCAACTCCCAGATCCGCAAGGCGTGGCTGCTGATCCTCATCGAGGCTCTGTTCGCCCTGGCCACGGCCGGGGCGTTGGCCGCGTTGCAGGCCCGCAGTCTCACGCGGCCCCTGATCGATCTCGCCGAGACCGCCGAACGCTTCGGCTCGGCGGAGGCGGCCAAACGACGCCACCGGCGCAGCTACGGGCTCCCGGAAGTGGACCGCGTGGCCGACGTCCTGGAACGGCGGGCCGAACGAATAAATCGGATCCTCGCCGGGGAACGAGCCTTTGCCGCCAACGCCTCCCATCAGCTGCGCACCCCGCTGACCGCCTTGTCCATGCGATTGGAGGAGATCGCGATGTCCGACGACCTGGACGTCATGCGCGACGAGGCCAACGTCGCGCTCGGCCAGGTCGAGCGGCTCACCGAGGTCGTCGAGCAACTGCTCACCAGCCACCGCACCCCTCCGGTCGTCGCCGGGGAGGTGGTGGAGATCGACAAGATCGTCGGCCAGCAGATCGACGAGTGGAGCGTGGCGCTGCGCAAGCTCGGCCGCTCGATACAACTCGTCGGAGTGCCGGCCCTGACGGCCCGTGCCAACGCCGCCGCGGTCTCCCAGATCCTCGCCACGCTCGTCGAGAACGCGCTGCACCACGGCGCCGGGATCGTCTCCATCCGCACCCGCACCGTCGGGGGTTCGGTGGTCATCGAGGTCACCGACGAGGGCCAGGGTGTGTCCGAGGAACTAGGCCACCGCATCTTCGAGGCCGGCGTCTCCGGCGGGCAGAGCACCGGCAAGGGCCTGGCCCTGGCCCGTGACCTGGCCAGAGCCGACGGTGCGCGCCTGGAACTCGTCCAACAGCGCCCTGCGGTCTTCGCCCTGTTCCTCGCGGCGCCCGACTTCCCCACGTAGAACGACTACGACCACTGCGCACGACGTGTTCCAACAGGCTTCAATCGGGCCGCGGGAAGAGAAGACTCGTTCCTCGCCTTCTCTTCCCGCTCGCCTCAATCGCCTGTGCGTAGTGGTCGTAAATCCGGGCGGAATGCCCGATATGTGGAACCCTTGCGCACGACGTGCGTAAAGGTTGTGACGGCGCCGAAGCGTGAGGGGGAACCGCCGTGATGTTTGTGCTGATGGTGTTGCTCGTCGCGGTGGTCGTGTTCGGGGTGGCCGCGGTCGCTGCCGGGCAGGGCGGGACGCTGACGACGGCCGCCGTCGACCGGGCACCGTGGCGGGCCCCGGACCAGCCGTTCGCGCCTGCCGACCTGGAGGCCGTGCGCTTCCCCCTGGCGATGCGCGGATACCGCATGGACCTGGTCGACGGTGTCCTCGACCGGGTCGCGGCCGAGCTGGCAGCCAAGGACGCCGAGCTGGCCGAGTTGCATGAGCAGTTGCGCGCCGCGCGCGCCGGCCAGGGGTACTGAGTGACCGGACTCGCTGCCGGGCCCGACGGACGGCAGCGCTGCGCATGGGGCCTGTCCGCGCCGGATTACGTCGAGTACCACGACACCGAGTGGGGCCGCACCGTCCGCGGCGACGACGCCCTGTTCGAACGGATGACGCTCGAGGCCTTCCAGTCAGGCCTGTCCTGGCTGACGATCCTGCGCAAGCGTGAGTCCTTCCGCGCCGCCTTCGCCGGCTTCTCGATCCCGGCGGTCGCCGCCTTCACCGACGCCGACGCGGAGCGGTTGATGGGCGACGCGGGCATCGTGCGGAACCGCGCGAAGATCAACGCTGCGCTCAACAACGCCCGCCGCGCCGTCGAACTCGGATCCGGTGAGCTCGACACACTGCTGTGGTCCTTCGCCCCGGACCGGCGTCCGCGACCGAGAACGATGGCGGACGTGGCCGCCCAGACCCCGGAGTCCAAGGCCCTGGCCAAGGAGTTGAAGCGCCGCGGGTTCGCGTTCGTCGGCCCGACCACCGCCTACGCCCTCATGCAGGCCACCGGGATGGTCGACGACCACCTTGCCGGGTGCGCCGTGGCCCCGACCTCGCCCTGACGTTCGCCCTGGTCAGAAGCCCATCGAGGCGGGACGGCTCGGTTCGGTGTACGGGTTGGACTCCCACCGGTGCGTCACCCGGGCGTCGGAGACGCGCTCGGGCGGCTCGGTGTCGTCCACGGGCTGGTTCGGGGCCTCGTCGACCTGCTGGGACGCGTCCCCGGCCTCGATGCCGAACTCCGGGTCGGCCGGTGCGGGCGGCTCGGCCTCGGGAGCCGGAGCGGGAGCAGGGGCAGGCCCCTGCGGAACAGGCGGCTGCTGGGCCGGCGGTGCCGGTGCCGGCTGCGGCTCGGCGGGTGCGGCCGGAGGCGCCGGCGCCGGGACGGGCTCAGCCTGCATCGGAGGTGCGGTCTCGACCGGCATCGGCGCAGCGGGCTCGGCCGGCGGCGCGGTCGGGGTGGCCTCCGCCGCGGTCGGCGGTGAGGTCGGGGTCTGCGTCGGGTCGGCGGTCGGCTGCGGGGTCGGGGACTTCGAGGCCTCGGCCCGGGCGATCGCCTCGGCCATGCGGTCCGGGCTGGTCCCCACCAGTTCGCTCCCGACCTCCTCGGTGCTCGGCAGGTCGTCCGGCGCCACGACGGGGGCCGCCGGGGCGAGGAAGGGACGCAGCGAGGTCGGGTCGGCGATGCGCATCAGCGTCTCGATCGCGCCCACGTGCAGGTGCGAGATCTTGTTGCGGGTGCGGCTGTTGTCGAAGCGGGTAGCGCCGCTCTCGAACGCGGTGAGCATGCGGCCGCGGTAGACGGTCATGTTCTGCGGCAGGCTCGGGGTCCACAGGCACGCGACCGGGTCGCCCATCTTCTTCGGCTCCGCCCGGCGGACCACGATCATGCGGCCCCGCTTGCCGCCGAGCGAACTGGTGAAGACGAAGTGATCCTGCGTCACCATCACGCCCTGCGTGCGGCGTGGGACCCGCCAGGGGCCGTCCTCCTGACGGATCGTGCCGTCCTTGTCGAGGGCGTAGCGGTACATCTTCGGGTTGACCGACCGGGCGTAGCGACCGATCCACAGCGACTCGCCCTCGACGAACATGTAGCTCGCGCCGTCGACGCGCTGGGTCTTGCCCTGGGCGGTCATGAACGGCTTGGTGCTGGTGGCCGCAGAGCGCGCCATCTTCGTGCGCACCCTGCTGAGCGGGTACTTGCGGATCGCCGGCTGCTGCCCGACCTCCATCGCGTCCTGCGCGAACAGCCACTTCCCGCTGACCCCGATCGCGCCGAGGTGCGAGGCCTTCACCCGGATGGTGCCGACGTGGCGGCCGGTCCGGGGGTTGACGCCGACGATGTAGGACTTGGCGCCGGGGCGATACATGCCGATCAGGACCAGGGTGTTGCCCTTGCCGTCCCAGTCCCGCCAGACGGTCAGGCCCTGCGGCACCCAGCCGTCCAGGTGCGGGATCTCGGGTCCGGGGCGGAACACCTTGTCGTAGAGCCGGGACACGGACTTGCCGTTGTACCGGGCCCTGTGACCGGGCTTCTGCGTCTCGTCGCAGCGCGGACCTCTTTCCGCCTCCGGCAACAGCCGCTTGGCGGGGGTGGTCATCGGCTTGCCGGGCTTGCGCTCCGGGGCTGAGATCTCGAGGACCGCGGGGGCCGCGGCAGGCTCGGCGGCTGCGGCACGCGGCATGTCACGCCCGACGGGATCCAGGCCCAGCGCGTCGGGGAGGGACAGCGGTCCGACCGGGGCGAGCACCGTCAAAATCAGCCCGGACAGCACGGTGAGGCCCACGGACCGACGACGCGACGACACCTGCTCCCTCCCGGCTCCGGCAGTAGCCCAGGGACTGCGACTGAACACAGTTCAGACCCTTGGATGATCACAGCCCACGTTTGTCGCGGCGGCAAATCGAGTTGCCTCGATGCGAATTTCACGCAGGCGGAAGTCAGTCCACCAGGATCTCGGGACAAGCCTAGAAAGGAGTGGCAAACCCTTCGTACCGGACACCCCAAAGATCAACTGTGAGTGATCTGCGTATGCGCTGAAAATCGGTACCGATCAGGCGAATCCGGGCCTTTCCCCCGCGCCGGGTCTAAACCTGATCGCGCAGCAGTCCGCCCAGTGATTCCATCGACCCTTCGTGCAGGCCGGTGATGCGGTTGACGGCCTTCGGGTACTTGTACGAGCCGCCCTCGAAGAGGTTCAGCACCCGGTCGTCGACCAGTGTCAGTCCCTCGCCCATGCTCGGCGCGCGGAAGCACACGGTGGCCCGGTCGGCGGCCCGCGAGCGTTCGGTGATCACCATGACGCCGGGCTGGTTGTGGTTCGAGGAGTTGAACACGAAGGCCGTGTCGGTCACCAGGGCACCCTGGGTGCGCGGCGGGATCGGCCAGGCCGCTCCGGTCGTGCGCAGATTCCCCTGGGGGTCGGCGGAGTACTCGTACATCCGGCCGTTCTCGTGCTCGGAATAGCGACCGGACCAGAGCTTCCCGTCATGGACCGTCATGAAATCCGCGCCGTGAATCCGCTGCATCTCGGCAAGCCGTCCGACAAATGGCCGGGCGCCTGACTCGTGAGACTTGATCAAGGCCTCGCGCAGCGAACTCAGCCGATAGCGACGGACGTTCTCGCGGGTCTTGGTCGGTGAGTCCTGGGTGAAGAGGAAATTGCCGACGACCGCAATGCCTCCGAGGTGCGCGGCGCGCACGGTGACCGCCCCGTACTGCTCACCGGACGCCGGGTCCATCGCGGCGATGATCGACGGTTCGGCCGTCGGCTTCTCGCCGCGGTAGAGCCCGATGAGCACGAGGGCCTCGCCCTCGCCCTCGTCGTTCCAGTTGCGCCAGGTCGTCATGCCCTGCGGGACGTAGTCCGGCAGGTGCGGGATGGGGAAGGCACCCCGCCACTGGGAGTCGTACGTGCTCGAGGCCGCGGGGCCGGGGTAGAACGGGCCCGCCAGCGGGTTCACCGGCGTGTCGAACCCGGTGTTGGTCGACGGCGGGACGGCGCAGGTCGGGTTGCCGGGTGCCGATCCGGCGGACGGGGCGAGAAGGACCGCGGCGACTCCGACGGCGCTCAGCAGCAGCGCCGTCGGCACAGTCCGGATCCGCATGCGTCCTCCCCGCGACTCAGCGGCCCTTGAACTCCGGCTTGCGCTTGTCCAGGAACGCCGACAAGGCCTCGGCGTGGTCGGCCGTGCCACCGGCGGCGACGATCTCCGCGTGCTCGGCCCCGAGGGTTGCCCCGAGGTCGTAGGCGTCGGAGAAGCGCAACAGGCGTCGCACGGCCGCGTACGCCGCGGTCGGACCTGCCGCGAGCCGAGCAGCGATCTTGGTCGCCGCCGCCATCAGCTCCTCGTCCGGGACCACGGAGTTCACCAGGCCCAGCTCCAGGGCCGAGTCGGCCTTCAGCGTGGGGGACAGCATCAGCAGTTCTGCCGCCTTCGCGCGGCCCACCAGGCGCGGCAGGTACCAGGACATCCCCGTGTCCGGGCTCAGCCCGATCGCAGTGAACGCGGTCGTGAAGGTGGCGCTCGCGGCGGAAACGCGCAGGTCAGCGGCCAGGGCAAGGGAGAGCCCGGCGCCGGCGGCGGCCCCGTTCACCGCCGCCACGACAGGCTTCTCCATCGTCGCGAGCGTGTGCGAGATCGGTCCGTAGTGGTCGGCGACCGTCGAGAACAGGTCCGCCGGGCTCGCGCCCGCGGCGTGCAGCGACTGAAACTCCTTGAGGTCCTGGCCCACGCAGAAGCCGCGTCCGCTGCCGGTGAGGAGCACGGCGCGGACCGTGTCGTCGGCGGCCGCGTCCTGCACAGCGGCCAGCAGAGCCTCCTTGGCGGGGAGGTCGAGGGAGTTGAAGGCATCGGGACGGTTCAACTGCAGGGTGCGCAGTCCGTCCGCGTTCGTGACCAGAACCGGTTCCATGGCGGCAGATTACAGACGAGAATCCGTCGTCCGCCGGGACTGCTGGGCGCGTCGAGGAGGAGCGCCGTGTCATCGGCGCAGGTCGATCCCCGATAATGGAGGCCAGCACAGGAACCAGGCCCCCTTGGGGCCGGCGATGTGGGCAGTTCAGTGGAGAGGAGCCTGCGCATGGCGGCCATGAAGCCGCGGACCGGTGACGGACCGCTTGAGGTCACCAAGGAGGGCCGCGGCATCGTCATGCGGGTTCCGCTCGAGGGCGGCGGCCGTCTTGTCGTGGAACTGAGCGCCGACGAAGCCGGCGCGCTGGGTGAGGCGCTCAAGGGCGTCGTCACGTGATTGCCGCGGCGCCGGGTGACGCCGTCGCGCCGCGGGTGAGCCTGGTCGAGGACTCCACCGTCCTCGCCGGGACCGCCGACGTGCTGGCTCTGCCGATCGGCCCCGGCGACGGCGGTGCCGTGGCCGGCCCCGGGACAGTCGCTGCCGGTCGCGCGCTCGGGCTAGACGTCATGGCCCACGCGGCGCGGGAGAAGGCCACCGGTGCGGTCGGGGACATCGTCTCGATCCCGGTGACCGACGGCCGGGTGCAGCAGGTACTGCTCGTCGGCGTCGGGTCGGGCGGCAACACCGAGATGCGTCGCGCCGGTGCCGCGTTGGGCCGTCGGGTCAAGAGCAAGGACACCGTCGAGACGACGCTGTCCCTGGGCGCCCCTGCCGAGCGGGTCCGGGCGTTGGTCGAAGGTCTGCTGCTGGCGTCGTACAGCTACGACCTGCGCGGGGCCAAGAAGCCCGCGAAGGATGCCGAGGCCGACGCCGCTCCCGCGAAGGACAAGAAGAAGCCGACCGCGATCACGTTGCACGCGAAGAGCACCCGTTCGGGCGCCGTCGCCGCGGCCGTGGATCGGGCGACCCGTACCGCCGCGGCCGTGTGCCTGGCCCGCGATCTGGCGAACACCCCGTCCTCGGGCAAGACCCCGGGGTGGCTGGCCGACCAGGCCGTCGCCATCGGGCGCAGGTCAGGGTTGGACGTGAAGGTCTGGGACGAAGCCGCCTTGACCGCCGAAGGCTTCGGCGGCCTGCTCGCCGTCGGTTCCGGTGCCGCGGCCAAGCGTGGCCCGCGTCTGATCCAGATGTCCTACGCCCCTGCGGATGCCAACGGCGCTCCGCATGTGGTCGTCGTCGGCAAGGGCATCACGTTCGACACCGGCGGTCTCTCGCTCAAGCCGAGCGACGGCATGATCGCGATGAAGGCCGACATGGCCGGTGGCGCCGCGGTGATCGGTGCCATGAGCGCGCTGCGGGACCTGGGCATCCCGATCCGGGTCACCGGTCTGGTCGCTGCGGCGGAGAACATGCCGTCGGGCTCGGCCTACCGGCCGGGCGACGTCATCACGCACTACGGCGGGACGACCGTCGAGGTGCTCAACACCGACGCCGAAGGCCGCCTGGTGCTCGCGGACGCGCTGGCCTACGCCGACGCGAACCTGAATCCGGACATCATGGTCGACCTCGCGACCCTCACCGGTGCCGCGACGTTGGCCCTGTCCCGGCGCATCGGTGCGCTGTTCAGCGACGACGAGAAGCTCGCCACCGGTCTGCTGGCTGCGGCCGATGCGAGCGGCGACCGCCTCTGGCGCCTTCCGCTCACCAAGGACTACCGCATCGCCCTGGAATCCCCGGTCGCCGATCTTGCGCACGTCCCGCACACCAAGCACCGCAAGGTCAACGGTGGCGCGATCACCGCGGCCCTGTTCCTGCAGGAGTTCGTCGGCGACCGTCGCTGGGCCCACATCGACATGGCCGGCCCCGGCAAGATCGATGGCGACGACCACGAGAACACCAAGGGCGGCACCGGCTACGGCGTCCGCCTCCTGCTCCGCTGGCTGGAATCGTTGCCCAAGCGGTAACTGACGCGGCGTCGGGATTGGACCGAGCGGATGTTGGTGGCCTCCCATGATGCGTGGGCCAACCTGGCGGAGTTTGATTCCGTCACAGGGGCACTGCGTGAGTTTGCTCGGGGCGACGTCGAGGAGGCCGCGGTCCAAGGGCATTACGCCCGGCTCAGCGGGACGACCGCGGTGTTGTACTGGGTCAGCGGTTCGTTGTGGTTGCGCCTCGGTGATGTCGTACGTGATGTCGGCGGCGAGACGGTTGAGGTGGAGTGGGCAGCGTCCGGGGGTCGTGCCTCGTTGAGCTTGGCGGAGGACGGGGAGCAGGTCGCGTCCGTGCACTACACGCCCGGCCCCTACTTCGAGGACGACCCGACTCCGGCTGTCAAAGCGGAGGACTTCGACTTCGGCTTGTTCGTGCGCAACGTGCTCGCCGATCCCGCTCGCCGAGCGAGGATCTACTCGGCCTAGGTGCTCAACTCGGAAGCACGGTGATCGGGCAGCGTGAGCCGGGAGCTCGTGCCAACCGGGCGTCCGTAGTGATCAGCGCACAGCCGAGTGCCTCAGCCAACGCGACGTAGCAGGCGTCGTAGGTGGCCAGATTTGCTCGCAGCTCCCATACGCGACCGACCAGTGCGACGACCGGATGCCTGGTGACGGCAAGCCTCTGCCACGTCGCCAAGGCGGCTTCTCCCTGCGCGTCGGTGATGGTGCCCACCGCCGCGTGCCTGCGGATGGCCGAGCAGACCTCGGCGTCGGCCAGGTGCGGAACGTGCAGCCCGCCTACGTGCAGCAGCTCACGGGCGGCACCGGCGACGAGTAGGGCCTCCACGCACGTCGAGGCGTCGATCACGTTCACCGTTCGGAACGAGCCGCGTCCAACTCGGCCAACAGGGCGGACCGAGGAATCGCCAAGTCAGGTAGGGCGTCGAGAAGAGCGACGTTGTCGACTCGCCGGCTCGACTCGGCAAGTTCCTTGACCGCCAGTGCGCTCACCGACAGTCCCTCGCGTGCTGCAAGTCGCTCCAGACGGTCGATGACCTCGTCCGGAACGTTGCGCAGGTACAGAGTCTTCACGGACACAATGCTAGCAATTTGATTGCAATGTGCAAGCAGTGCCGATCACGGATCTATCTCCGCCGGTGCCTGTCATCCGTAGTGGTTGTACATATCAGACATTTCGCCCGGTTTTACAACCTTTACGCACGTCGTGCGCAGTGGTTGTCCCTAGCGGATGGGGCGGCGGGTGCCGGCGAGGAGGCCGGCGCCGATGGGGAGCAGCACGGCGGCGAACTCCTCGGACTCGCGCAGGGAGCGGCCGAGGTCGCGCATGGCGCGGCCGCGCGGGTCGCGAGCCTCGGGGTCGACGGCCTTGAGTCCCTCGTCGAAGGCAATGACGCCGCCGACGCGCAGGAGGCGGTGGGCCTCGCGCAGGTGCTCCGCGTGGTCGGTGGGGTCTCCGCCGCACCACATCAGGTCGTAGCCGCCGTCGGTCAGGCGCGGCAGGACGTCACCGGCATGCCCGGCGATGAGGCGGGTGCGGTTGGCGGGCAGGCCCGCGGTGGCGAAGGACTCCTTGGCCGCGCGCTGGTGCTCCGGTTCGGCGTCGACGGAGGTCAGCACCCCGTCCGGGCGCATGCCGCGCATCAGCCAGATCCCGGAGACGCCCGTGTTGCTGCCGATCTCGATGACCGAGTGCGCGTCGAGCAGGGCCGTCAGGAAACGCAGGGTGGCGCCCGCGGCGGGGCTGGGGACAGCTACCCCGAGGTCGGCAGCGGTGGCTCTCGCCCCGCGCAACACGGCATCCTCGGGGAGGTAGCCGTCCTCGACCGTCCCGGTCTTCTCGACTCCGGGCACCGTCATCTCGGTCGCCTCCTGTGCACTGCAGTCACTCTCGTCCGGCAGCCTAGTGCCGTCGCGGACCCCGACCGATCGCGCGCGCCGGGGCGCGCCGCAGTCCGCTGACCCGGCCGCGTGATCGGCGGGAACGAATGATGTTCGTAGGCCGTTCCATCAGGACACAACTGATCGTGTCCGGATGCACAGACCGGTCACAGAAACGTGGGAGAGGGTGTCGGCACAGGTTGTCGAGCGAAGTGGCAACGATGGGCGTGGAGACGGGGGACGTCATGGACGTGGTCGAGTGGACCCCGCCCAGCTGGGAGGAGATCGTCCGGGAGCATTCGGCCCGGGTCTACCGGCTGGCCTACCGCCTCACCGGCGACCAGCACGACGCCGAGGACCTCACGCAGGAGGTCTTCGTCCGCGTATTCCGCTCGCTGTCCACGTACAAGCCGGGCACGTTCGAGGGCTGGCTGCACCGCATCACCACGAACCTGTTCCTGGACCAGGTGCGCCGTAAGCAGCGCATCCGCTTCGAGAACTTCGCCGACGACGCGCACGAGCGGCTGCCCGGCTCCGAGCCGACGCCCGCGCAGCTCTTCGACGACCGTCACCTCGACTACGACGTCCAGCGTGCGCTCGACGACCTGCCGCCGGACTTCCGGGTGGCCGTGGTCCTCTGCGACATCGAGGGCCTGTCCTACGAGGAGATCGCCGCGACGCTCGGGATCAAGCTCGGCACCGTGCGCAGTCGCGTGCACCGCGGCCGGACCCGGCTTCGTGCCGCCCTCGAGCACCGCAGCGTGCCGGTGTTGCCCGTGCAGGCGTCCGCCCTGTCCGCGCAGGAGGTCACATGAGTGAACCTCTGCCGCCCCGCCATCACCTCGGGCACCGCCTCGCCGGGTGGGTCGACGGTGAACTGCCGCCCGGCACCAAGGCGCTGGTAGCGGCGCACCTGGCCATGTGCTCGACCTGCCGCGTCGCGGCGGTCAAGGAGTCGCGCACCAAGGCCGACCTGCGCGACCTCGGTGGCCCGGCGCCCTCCAACGACCTGATGGCGTCGCTGCTCAACCTGCCCGGCAGTGCGCCGGTGGCGCCGAGCGCGCCGCCGAGTGTGTTCGGCACGGGCTCGTTCCCGACGGCGGCCGCTCGTCGCCGCCCGCCGGTCGCGCCGCTGCTCGCGGCGGGCGTCGCCGGCGTGGCCGCCCTGACGGTCGGCTCTGCCTGGCTCGCGGCCGACGGCGCCCCGCAGAACGGCGACTCACGGTTTCGGCAGGCCTCGACCGGGGTCGTCGACGCCGGACTGGTCGGGGGAGTCCCGACGGACCTGCCGGACGGCCCGCAGACGTCCTTCGCCACGATCGGGACCGGCCCGGCCATGCCCGGCGTCGCGCGCCCGGTGTCGGGCTTCGTCGAGGTCCTGCGACTGCGCTGAGGGGTGTGCGGGATACACAGTCCGGTCCCGTGCGCTTAGGCTTCGCCCGTGTTCGACATCAGCGGCTGGGAGTTCATGACTCTCGCTGCCATCGCGGTGATGATCTTCGGCCCGGAGCGGCTGCCGAAGCTCGCTGCTGACGCGGGCAAGTTCCTGCGTGAGGTCCGCACCTATGTGCACGGGGCCAAGGCCGATCTGGCCAGGGAACTCGACATGGACCTGCCCGACCTACGCAACGTCGACCTCAGCGCGCGAGGCCTGTTGCGGAAGACGATGGGCGACGAGGAGTTCGAGAACCCCCTGGCGGAGTTCCGCAAGGACTTCCGGGGCGACGTGGAGGCCCTGCGGGCCCCGCTCGGGATGGACAGCCCCACGACGTCGGCGTCGCCGACGACGCCGTCCGGTCCCGTGCCGCTGGAGAAGGACGAGAAGCCGCCCTGGGATCCCGATACGACGTAGGGCGTCAGACCGGGGTGAGCCCCAGCGAACGGCCCGCGAGGCCGCGCGAGCGTGATCCCAGCCGGTCAGCGATCCCGCGCAGGACCTGCGACGCAGGAGCGTCGGGGTCGGCGAGCACCAGGGGCGTACCGCCGTCGCCGCCCTCGCGCAGTCGCGGGTCGAGCGGGACCTCGCCGAGCAGCGGAACCCGGGCGCCGAGGGTCTGGGTCAGGCCGTCGGCCACGCGCTGACCACCGCCGCGGCCGAAGAGCTCCAGCCGGTGGTCCTTGCCCTCCGGGGTGCAGTGCGGACAGGCGAGGTAGGACATGTTCTCCACCACGCCGACCACGTGCTGGTGCGTCTGCGTGGCGATCGCGCCCGCCCGTTCGGCGACCTCGGCGGCAGCCTGCTGCGGGGTGGTGACCACCAGAATCTCCGCGGTCGGCAGCAACTGCGCGATCGAGATCGCGACGTCGCCGGTGCCCGGCGGGAGGTCCATCAGCAGCACGTCGAGGTCGCCCCACCAGACGTCGGCGAGGAACTGGGACAGCGCGCGGTGCAGCATCGGCCCGCGCCACACGACGGGGGTGTTGCCCTCGATGAACATCCCGATGGAGATCAGCCGGATCCCGTGCGCGGTCGGCGGCATGATCATGTTCTGGACCTGGGTGGGCCGGTCGGCGCAGCCGAGCATGCGAGGCACCGAGTGGCCGTAGATGTCGGCGTCGAGCACTCCGACCGAAAGCCCCGAGGCCGCCATCGCCGCCGCGAGATTCACCGTCACCGAGGACTTGCCGACACCACCCTTGCCCGACGCGACCGCGAAGACCTTGGTCATCGACCCGGGCTGGGCGAAGGGGATCTCCTTGGCGGGCGCGCCCCCGCGCAGGTTGTTCTGCATCGCCGAGCGCTGCTCGGCGGTCATCACGTCCAGGTCGACGACGACGTCGGTCACCCCGTCGACGCGGGCGACCGCGGCGGTGACCTCACGTGTGATCGTCTCCCGCAGGGGGCACCCGGCGACGGTCAGCAGGATGCGGACGGTGACGCGCCCGGCGTCGACCTCGACACCGGCGACCATGCCCAGATCGGTGATGGGGCGGTGGATCTCAGGATCGTTGACGGTCGCCAGTGCTGCCTGGATCGCGTCGATGCTCGGGGCTGCCATACCCCCGATCGTATGTGGCGGACGCCGACGTGCTGCGCGTCAGTCGCCCGAGGCTTCGGTCTCGCGGGCCCGATCACGATCGCGGCCCTCCTCGCGGTCCTCGAGGTGGTCGAGGAGTCGGCCGATCTCCGAGCGCAGGAAGTCACGGGTCGCGACCTCACCCAGCGCCGTCCGCAGCGCGGCCAGTTCCCGGGTCAGGTACTCGGTGTCGGCCATGGTGCGTTCGGCCCGGCCGCGATCCTGCTGGTACGTGACGCGGTCACGGTCGGCCTGCCGGTTCTGGGCGAGCAGGATCAGCGGGGCGGCGTAGGAGGCCTGCAGCGACAGCATCAGGGTCAGGCCGATGAAGGGCGGGCCGTCGAACTGCACGACGTCCGGCAGCACCGTGTTCCAGATCAGCCAGAGCAGCACGAAGCCGCTCATGTAGCCGATGAAGCCCCACGTACCGAGGAACCGCGCGAACCGCTCGGCTGCGCGCGCGAAGGTCTCGCCGTCCCACTGCGGGCGCTTCGGCAGGCGCCCGGGGGTCAGTGGTTGGTCGAGGCGGTTCCGGGGCTCACCCGCCATGTCCGGTCCTGGGTCGATAGACCTTGATCTGCCCGGTGTCGTCCGGCCCGTAGGTGCGCGACTCCTCGGGATCGTCCTCCTCCAGGGGAGCTTCCTTCGCGCGCCAGTCGTCGGGCAGCAGATGGTCGAGCACGTCGTCGACGCTCACGACGCCGACGAGCCGCCGCTCGGCATCCACCACGGGCGCGGCGACCATGTTGTAGGTGGCCAGGTAGCTGTGCACGTCCGCCAGCGGGGTCTCGGGGGACAGCGCCTTGAGCTCCCGGTCCAACGCCGTGGTGATCAACTGTGACGGCGGTTCGCGCAGCAGACGCTGGAAGTGCGCGACACCCAGGAACTTCCCGGTGGGGGTCTCCAACGGTGGGCGGCAGATGTACACCAGCGCGGCCATCGCCGGGGTCAGTTCGGGATGGCGGATCATCGCGAGGGCCTCGGCCACCGTCGCGTTCGGCGGAAGGATCACCGCCTCGGTGGTCATCAGTCCGCCGGCGCTGTCGTCGGCGTAGGTCAGCAGGCGGCGAAGCGGTTCGGCCTCGTCGGGCTCCATCATCCCGAGGAAGCGTTCCTGCTCGGCGCTGGACAGCTCGCCGAGGAGGTCGGCGGCGTCGTCGGGCTGCATGGCCTCGAGAATGTCGACGGCACGTCCGGCCTCGAGTTGGTTGAGGATCTCGACCTGGTCGCCCTCGGGCAGTTCCTCGAGCACGTCCGCGAGCTTGTCGTCGTCCAGCGCGGAGGCGACCTCGGCGCGACGCTTGGGGGACAACTCATGCAGCACGTGGGCGAGGTCGGCCGGACGCAGCTTGTCGAAGGTGGCCAGCATGTTCGCCGCGCCCTGCACGACGTGTTCGGCAGCCAGTCCCTCGACGGCCGACCAGGGGACGGTGATGGACTCCGAGCGGCGACGCAGCCGGCCCACGCCGTGTCCGCTGCCGCCACGGCGCAGGTGGACCTTGGACACCATCCAGTCGCGGCTGCGGGCGGCCTGCTCCATGGCGATGTCGATGACGGTGACCTCGCTGCCGTCGTCGCGCAGGGTCACCTTGCGGTCGAGCAGTTCGGCGATGACCAGCGTCTCGTCCGGGCGCTGCTCGAAGCGGCGCAGGTTGACCACGCCCGTGGTGATGACCTCGCCGCGGTCCAGGGACGTCACGCGCGTCATCGGTACGAAGATGCGGCGGCGGGGCTGGACCTCGACGACCAGACCGATGACCCGGGTGATCTCCCCCGCAGGGCGGAGGCTGGCGACAGCGTCGCGTACTCGTCCGACCTGCTCACCGTTCGGATCGAAGACCGCGAGGCCGGCGAGGCGGGCCACGAAAACACGGGTGGGTCCGGACACGTTCGACCCTCCCGCTGGCGGCTGGCTGCTCCCGATCGATGCGTGCCGACGTCGCGATCTGCGCTCGGCCCCGCACAGGCTATCGGCTCACCGTGCCTGACCCGCACGATTACCGCGCCGCTGCGGCGTCCGGGGGACAAACCCGCCGACGGGTGAACACGGCGCCACGGATACTGGGCCGGTGAGTGGCGCCCGCACCCGACCGAGCGTGGGCGCGGGGACCGGATCGCACCACGGCCTGGCGCCGGGCGACCTCGTCGTTCTTGGCCTGGCCAGCGTCGCGGTGTCCACCTCGGGCCCGATGATCGCGGCGTTGACCGCGCCGGCTCTGGCCATCGCGTTCTGGCGCAACTTCCTGGGTGCCGGGGCCACGCTGCTCGTCGTCGGGGCACGGGGCAGTGCTCGCCAGGAGCTTCGTTCGCTGACGCGCCGTCAGGTCGGACTGATCACCTCGGCGGGGGTGTTGCTCGCGGCCCATTTCGCGTGCTGGACGCCGAGTCTGAGTTACACCACGGTCGCCTCGGCGACGGCCCTCGTGTGCAGTCAACCGGTCTGGACCGCGCTGGGGGAACGCCTGCTCGGACGCCCGGTCACCCGGCGCACCTGGGTCGGCATCGCGGTGTCCCTCGCGGGGGTCGTGCTGCTCACCGGCGCGGACGTCAACGTGTCCGGCCGGGCGTTGACCGGGGATCTGCTGGCGGTCACCGCCGGTGCGCTCGCTGCGGCCTACATGCTGGTCGGGCAAGAGGTGCGACGCACCGTCAGCACCGGGGTCTACACGGGGCTCTGCTACAGCGTGTGCGCCGGCTCGTTGCTGATCGCGGCGCTGATCGGTGGGGTCCAGCTGACCGGCTTCGACGGCGAGACCTGGCTGCGCCTGCTGGCCCTCACCGTCGCCGCGCAACTGCTCGGGCACACCCTCTTCAACCGGGTGGTCGGCCGGGTCGGGCCGACCGTCGTCGCGACCGCGATCCTGCTCGAGGTCCCTGGTGCGGCGTTGATCGCTGCGGTGTTCCTGGACCAGACCCCGCCCGCGACTGCCATCCCCGCCGGGATGCTGCTGCTCGCAGGCGTCTACATCGTGGTGCGTTCGGAGAACCGACGCACAACGCCGCCCGTCGACTGAGTCGACGGGCGGCGCGACGTGCTGCAGAGAACTAGCGGCAGGTGATCCCGCCGTCGATCACGAGCTCGGTGCCGGTCTGCCAGCTCGCCTCGTCCGAGGCGATGTAGAGCACGCCCATAGCGATGTCCATCGGCATGCCGTAGCGGCCCAGCGGGTGCGCGGCGGAGAGCGCGTCCCACGTCGCGTCCGCGTCGCCGGTGTTGTCGGCGAGCAGCTGGACCATCGGAGTCCGGGTGTAGCTCGGGTGCACCGAGTTGACGCGGATGTTGTAGCCGCTGCTCGCGCAGTGCAGTGCGGCGGACTTGGTGAACAGGCGCACCGCGCCCTTGGACGCGTTGTACGCGGCGAGGTTCTCGATGCCCACGAGGCCGGCGATCGAGGAGATGTTGACGATCGACCCGCCGATGGGCTTGTTCGCCTTCATGACCTTGATTCCGGCGCGGGTGCCGAGGAAGACGGCCTCGCTGTTGATGGCGTTGACGCGGCGCCAGCCCTCAAGGGTGGTGTCCTCGACGTTGGCGTCGAGGACGATGCCCGCGTTGTTGACCAGGATGTCGAGGCGACCGTGCTCGGCGACGACCTGGGCGAGGAGGGTGTCCCAGGTGTCTTCCTCGGTCACGTCCTGGTGGATGTAGGTGGCCTTGCCGCCGGCGGCCTCGATCTCCTTGGCCACACGCTCGCCGTCGTTGTCCAGGATGTCCGTCAGGATGACGGTCGCGCCTTCCTCCGCCATCACGCGCCCGGTGGCCTCGCCGAGCCCACGCGCCCCACCGGTGATGAATGCGACCTTGCCCGCAACCCGTCCCACTGTTCCTCCTGGATATCGCCGTCGATGTCCGGCGACCCTAGGTGCGCGCTCTCAAGCCCCCGTTAACTGAGCGTGCGCAATGGCACATTCTGAGCGTCGAGCGGGCTGGGTAGTCTGGCGACAATCCCCACGCTTGTTGCAGTAGTCCGCGGAAGGTCGTGCCCAACCCATGAGCCAGCAGTCCAAGCTTCGCCCGCGCCGTTCCTGCCTGGCCGTGCCCGGCAGCAACCCGAAGATGCTCGGCAAGGCCCAGGGCCTGCCCGCGGACCAGGTCTTCCTGGACATCGAGGACTCGGTCGCGCCGCTGGCCAAGCCGGACGCCCGCAAGAACATCGTCGCGGCCCTCAACGAGGGGGACTGGGGCAACAAGACCCGCGTCGTGCGGGTCAACGACCTGACCACCTCGTGGACCTACCGGGACACCATCGAGGTCGTCGAGGGCGCAGGCCAGAACCTCGACTGCATCATGCTTCCCAAGGTCCAGAACGCCGAGCAGGTCGTCTGGCTCGATCTTCTGCTCACCCAGATCGAGAAGACCATGGGCTTCGAGGTCGGCAAGATCGGCATCGAGGCGCAGATCGAGAACGCCGCCGGCCTGGTGAACGTCGACGCGATCGCCGCGGCATCCCCGCGCGTCGAGACGATCATCTTCGGCCCGGCCGACTTCATGGCCTCCATCAACATGAAGTCTCTGATCGTCGGTGAGCAGCCCCCGGGTTACGACGTCGGCGACGCATACCACTACATCCTCATGCGGATCCTCATGGCGGCCCGCATGCACGACAAGCAGGCCATCGACGGTCCGTACCTGCAGATCAAGGACGTCGAGGGCTACAAGCGCGTGGCAGGTCGTTCCGCGGCGCTCGGTTTCGACGGCAAGTGGGTCCTGCACCCCGGTCAGATCGACGCCGCGAACGAGGTCTACGCGCCCACGCAGGACGACTACGACCACTCCGAGCTCATCCTCGACGCCTACGCGTACTACACGTCCGAGGCCGGCGGTAAGCGCGGCGCGGTCATGCTCGGCGACGAGATGATCGACGAAGCATCGGCCAAGATGGCGATCGTCGTGGCCAGCAAGGGCCGCGCAGCCGGCATGGCTCGCACCAAGAAGTTCGAGCCGCCGGCGGAGTAACTCCCTGACGAAACACAACGGGCCTGCCACATTCGCGGCAGGCCCGTTGTGCTCACGGGGGTCTCAGTGCGTCGCCCTACTTCTTCGGCGGAGCCATCAGGTCGGGCATTCCGATGACGGTCAGCCCGTCGCGGCGCAGCGATTCGCCGAAGGCGCCGCCGGCCTCGCCGGTCGCACCGGCGACGACGACCAGGTCGTAGCCGCCGGCCTTGACGGCTTTGCCGACCTGCTTGGTCCAGTCCTGGCAGTCGGAGTTCGCCGTGGGCAGGCCGGGGTTGCAGTCGGCCGCGAGGTAGGTGGTGATCTGCCAGCCCTTGGCGACGGCCAGGCCCTGCAGTGCGGGCAGCCACTCGCCGGCGGTCTGGTCTCCCGTCAGCACGACGCGGACGTCGGCGTCGGTGTCGCCGAAGCTGCAGGTGGCCGGGGTGAAGCCGGGGGGGATCGCCCAGCACCGGTCGCCGAAGGGCAGGTTCGCCGCCGGGGAGACCGGCGCGGAGGGAAGATCGGCGGCCTCGACGGCCGCGACGAAGTCCTCGCCGGTGGTCTGACGGTCACTCAGCTGTCCCGGCGCGGTGCAGCCCAGCGCGACGGCTGCGACGACGGCGGAGGCGCCGAGGACGTAGCCGCTGCGGTGCCGGGCCCGCTGGATCTGGGCGGCGTTGCTGCGAGCAATCTGACGCATCGTCAGTTCGGCGATGCCGACGGCGGCAAGGGCCATGACAGTGCGGGTACCCGCGTTGAGGGACCAGCCGGTCACGCCCGGGACGACACTCAGCAGGAAGGCGAGGACGCCGAGCAGAGGGACCGAGAGTCGGCCCAGCCACCGCAGCGGAGCGGCGGCGAAGGCGCGGGCCAACGGCCCCGGGGGCTCGGTGGAGACACCCACCATGAGCAGCCCGGTGGCCACCACCGCGAGCGGTGAGACCTTGTCGCCCAGGTTGGTGGGGTCGGGCGCCCAGCAGGCGAAGGCCAGAAGGGCGAGACCCACCCAGCCTGCGACCGTGCCGTGCTGCCCGGACCAACGACTGTCCGCGGCGCGCTCGCGCTGCGCGATCAACACGCCTGTCGCCAGTGCGGCGAGGAAGACGTTGACGCCGATGTGTCCGCCGGGCATGGCACCCGGGGTGATCTGGTACGCGAGCACGAGGGCCATCGCGAGGCCCATGACGCCGTGGCGCCGATTGCCCGGCTCCACCTTCTGCGCCTTGGCGGCCTCGGCCTCGGCCTGCCGCGCGCGACGGGCGGCGGCCCGCGGGCCGAGCGCGTCGATCTGCTCCTGCGCGGCCAGTGCCTCGCTCTGCTCCTGGGCGTCCATCTCGGCCGTGGCCTCCGCGGCGGCCTGGCGTGCACGGCGAGCGGCGGCGCGGCCACCGGTCGAGTCGTCGTCGGACTCGCCCTGGCGGGGAATCCACGCTTCCACCGCGATGGGCTCGTCCGCGGTGTCCACGTCCTCGCTGTCGCCGGCCTCGGCATCCTCCTCGTCGGTGAAGTCGCCCGAGCCGACGTAACCGGCGTCGAAGTGCTCTGTCGCGATGAGGATCTCGTCGTCGTCCTCGGAGATGTGGTCGACCTGGATGGCCATGGTCTCGACGGCGTCCATGTCGGCGCCGGAGTTCTCGGTGACCTCGGTGACCTCGAGGTCATTCCCCACGATGGCGTTCATGCGTCCCCCTGTATGGCGTGAGCCGGTGTCGCACCCGGACGCAGGGCCGGCGGGCCAGTCCTGCGCCGGGTTCGACAGCGAAAGCCTGGCCCGGGGCGGCCGGGGCGGACCAGGGAACTGCGCCAAACGGGTAATTGCCCCGAAGCGCCCCAAAGGGACGTCCGCCGTCCAAACCGGACGAACGGGTGAATAACGTGCTGGCTGTGCCGGACGCGTCGCAGGTTCCCTACGGCCCGGGATCGGTCCTCGCCCACCTGCGCCGGCACATCGTGGCCTGCCGGGAGCTGGGCTCGCCGATCTATGCCGGGCTGCTGTCCCGGGCGGTCCTGGACTACCAGGCCGACGGCCCGACCGCGGCCGCGTTCGAGGGGTTCGTCGCCGACCCGGTGCGAGCTGCCGCCGCGATGCGTCTGCTCGGCACCGTGCATCGGTTCGCCCTGGCCGGGCAGGCCCCTGACCTGGCGATCTTCTACCCGAGCGTCCATGGCCCGGAGGCAGCGTCGTTCGACGCAGACCGCGCCTGGGCGGCCTTCCGCGACGTCCTGACGCAGCGTCTGCCGGAGGTCCGCGAAGGCCTGTGCAGCCCGCCCCAGACCAACGAGATCAACCGCGGGGCGGGGCTCGCGGGTGGGCTGCTGCGGCTCGCTGAACGCCTGGACCTGCCGGTGCGCCTGATCGAACTCGGCGCCAGCGCGGGGCTCAACCTGCGGCCCGATCACCTGCGCATCATCCTGCCCGACGGTCGCGCCCTCGGGCCCGCGGACTCACCCGTGCGACTGCCCGCCGAGTGGACCGGCAACGTTCCCGCGCTCGCCCCGCTTCGGGTCGTCGCGCGGCTCGGGATCGACGCGGAGCCCGTCGACGCCTCGAGCAGCGAAGGCCGCCTGCGGTTGACCTCCTACGTGTGGCCGGATCAGATCGAGCGGCTGGCCCTGCTGCGCGCGGCGTTCGAGTTGGCCGCGACCGTTCCGGCACAGGTCCGCCGGCAGCGAGGCATCGACGCCGTCGAGAATCTCGAGCTGACCGATGACGCGGTCACGGTGGTGTGGCACTCGCTGTTCTGGCAGTACGTCGATCAGGACGAGCGCGACGCGATCACCGCGGCGCTGGCCGTGCTGGGGGAGCAGGCCACCCCGGAGCGGCCGCTGGCCCGCCTGTCCCTGGAGCCGCGCGGGCGCAACTCGCCCGACGGTGTCGAGTTCGTGGTGCGCCTGCAGACCTGGCCCGGCGCGGGGACCGAGGTGCTCGGCGTCGCCCACCCCCACAGCGCCGCAGTGCAGTGGTCCTGATCGCTCGGCCTTTGGGTAATTGCACAATTTCGAGGGCCCCGATTCGGGTGTCCGTCCATGGTGGCCGGAGTCTCTGCACCAGAACATGAAGCCCTCAGACGCTGCGGGTGGCGCACCTTCGTGCCCCGCCGAATGAAGGGCCCCTTTATGACGAGAAAGGTGCGGGCTGCCGCCAAGGCGCTCCCCATCATCACGTCGCTCGGACTGCTGCTAGCTGCCTGCGGTTCCGACGGCGACGACACCTCGCCGGTGGCACAGAGCCCGGACGAGGCGGCCCTCCCGGCCGCCGTTGCTCCGGTCGCTGCCCGCGAGACCGCAGACTCCACCGACGTGGCGGCGGCGCAGAGCACCGGAAAGTCCGCGACGAAGGCCGCCTCCGCCTCCGCTCCCGCCGCCAAGGGACCGGCCCTGGCTGCCCCCGTTGCGGCGAAGACCGGCAAGAAGGCCGAGGTCGCCAAGCCGGCGAAGTCAGACGCCTCGACCACCAAGATCCGCAGCAGCGAGTCGGCTGCTGACAAGGCCGAGAACCAGAAGATCTACGAGGCCAAGAACGGTGCCACCGACATCGGCGTCACGCGCGACGTGATCAAGCTCGGATCGATCAACATGCACGGCATGGCGCTCGGCAATGTGCTGACGGCCCCTCAGGCCCGCGGCAACCTGGCCACCGCCTCGGCCATCAACGACCGCGGCGGGGTGCTGGGGCGTCGGCTGCAGATCGTCGACTGCGACGACGGCCCCGGTGAGGTCTCCCGCGCGAAGGCCTGCATCAAGAAGCTCGTCTCGCAGGACAAGATCTTCTCCCTGATCACCGCGATCGACTGGGCGACGGCCTCCATCCACGACGACCTCAAGCAGCACAAGCTGCCCTACATCGGCGCGTGGGCGTACTCCCAGACCGAGTGGCAGAACCCGTACATGTTCCCCACCCACATGTCGATGATCCACGAGGCCATGGCGGGCGCCCAGTGGGCGAAGAACGTCATCAAGCCCAAGACCTACGGCCTGATCTGCCTGACCTCGCCGGAGATGCAGCTGGCGTGCAAGGAGGTCCAGAAGATCATGGACGCCTCCGGCGCGAAGTTGGTGAAGAAGGCCGACGTCTCCATCTCCGAGGCCTCGATGTCCAGCCAGGTCCTCGCGATGCGGGCGGCCAACCCCGAGCACGTCATCCACTACGTCATCAACCCGGCCACGATCACGAAGTTCCTCGTGGAGTCCGCGCAACAGGGTTACTACCCGTCCAAGGGCATCTCCGGTAACCACATGGGTTCGGAGATCGTCGGCTCGCTGTTCGGCGACTGGCCGGCCGGGCGGTACTGGACCAACACCACGTACCGCTTCTGGGGCACCGAACTGATGGCCACGATGATGAAGTACGCCCGCGCGAACAAGGGCCAGGTGCACCACATCGTGCAGGCCGGGTACATGGCGATCAACATGTTCGCCCAGGCCGGCAAGGAGGTCGGGCCGAACCTGACCCGCGAACGGATGATGGCCACCCTGGGCAACGGCACCGTGTGGAAGTCCGACGCCTCGCTGGACCAGAAGTTCCAGTACGTCGACAGCGAGCGCAACGGCAGCAACTGGAGTCGCGACCTGGGACAGGGCCGGGAGTTCATGTACAAGTACGAGAACTCCAACACCCGATCCAACCCGGACGGCACGCCGAATGGTTGGCAGCCGGACCCCACTCAGCACGTCATTTTCACCCACTGATCAAATGACGACGGTGGAGCAGACCCCGCTCGCGAGCATCGCCGAGTGGCTACGTGACTCGGTCGATGAGTTGGCCCTTCGCCAGCTCGGGGTCCTCCGCACGTCGTTCCCCTCCTACGCCCGGATCCCGGACGAGGAACTGTTGCGCTCGGCGCGACGCAACGTCATCCGCGTCGCCGAGACGATCGAGGGTCAGGACGAGCTCCCGGCCGAGGTGAGCGAGGACGAGGTCAAGTCCGCGCAGTACCGGGCGCTGCAGGGGATCCCGACCGAGGATCTGTCCAAGGCCTACCGCGCGGTGCTCGCGGTGGTCCGGGACGCCTTCTTCGCCCGGGCCGCGGCGCAGGGAGTGCCGGTCGACGTCATGCTCGAGACCACGCAGCGGCTGTGGGAGATGACCGACCGACTGTCGGACCGCTTGATCTCGGCCCGGCACGACATCGAACTGGAAGTGGCCCGGCGCGAGGAGCGCCAACGGCTGGACTTCCTGCAGCAGGTGCTCTCGGGCAATCTGCTCTCGTCGGAGATGCTCCACGTCGGCACCGCCTACGGGCTGCAGGCCGATCAGCAGTACTGGGTGTTCCGGGCCCGGCACTTCGCGAGCTTGCGAGCGAACGAAGACACGCCTTTCGCCGGCGACTCGATCGCGCTGAGCCGACACCTGGAACGCAGCTGCGCCGACGAACGGTTCACCCCGATCGTCGGCCCCGTCGAGGCCGACCTCGCGGGGTTGGCCGCTCGTCGCCCGGCTGTGCCGGAGGGCGACAACGTGGTGCTGGCGACCGTCGGGCCGGTCGCCGTGGCGGACCTGCCGCACGCGTGGGCGGAGGCCACTCGGCTGCTCACCGTCGCGGTCAAGTACCAGCGGCGCGGGCTGGTCGACAGTGAGTCGCTGTCGATCCGGATCGCCGTCGTGCAGGAGAGCGAACTGGGTGAGGCCCTCTACAACCGGTACGTGGCGAAGGTCCTCGCGGACAGCCGGATGGCCGAGGTCCTGCTCGAATCGGTGCGCGTCTTCCTGGACCGTAAACGCAGTGCACCCGACGCCGCCGAGGCGTTGAACATTCACACCAACACGCTCCGGTACCGCCTGGAGAAGTTCGAGGCGATCACCGGTGTGGATCTGACCGACACCGAGACGATCATCGAGGTCTGGTGGGCGCTCGAGTACTGGTACGTCCAGCGGGATCGACGCGGCTGAGCGCCTGCGCCGTTGTCCTCCGGTACAAATTGGGCACCCCCGGTTTTGCTTCCCGTCCATTGTGGCGGCGTCCAACAACGCGAAGCATTGACCCCGCGGTCCGGTGCAAAGGGGCCCGGTCCACACCCGAAGAGAGGCACGGAGGACGGTCATGGAGTTCCTGGAAGCCGTAGGTAGCCGCCGCAGCGTGCGGTGGTTCAAGACCTACGAACCGGTCGAGCGCGAGAAGGTCCAGGAGATCCTCGAGGTCATCCGCCTGACCACGTGCCCCGGCAACCTGCAGCCGTGGCGCGCCATCGTCGTGTGGCGCGACGAGCTCGACGACGACACGCGCGAGGAACTGCTCAAGGCTGACAACTGGCAGGGCGCCCATGTGCAGGCCCCGTGCTGGATCTACATCTTCGCCGACGTCGAAGCCGCGGGCACGGACCGCTTCGCGGCCAACACCCAGGAGCTGATCGAGTGCGGCGCGCTGCCCGGCGCGTACGGCTGGAGCAAGACCCGCATCGTCGATGCGATCGAGCGCGCGGTGGAGACGCCGGCCGGTATGGCCTCGATCCACGAACTGCTGCACGACCTGCCGCACGAGGCATCGGCGGCGATCGCCTACGCCGAGACCGTCGGCGCCTGCTCCGTCGCGACCCTCGCCGCGGTGAACCAGGGCCTCGGGACCGTTCTGCACATGATCGCCCGCCCGACCTCGCAGGCGCGGGTGCGGGAGATCCTCGGCGTCCCCGAGACCTGGGTCCCGGTGTGGATCCAGCTGGTCGGCTACTCCGCCGAGGACCAGAAGGCCGGTGGGCAGCGTCCGCGTCGACCCTTCGAGGACCTCTTCTTCGAGGGCAAGGTCGGCACCCCGTTCACCCGCGACCCGAAGGTCGTCGAGCGTCTCACCGAGGCGAAGCTGCTCCAGGCGCCTGCGCCTACGCCCGGCCGTCGCGACGAACTGATGTTCCTCGCACGCATGTACGGCTACCCGGAGGACCTGGACGACTGATGAGTGACAACTTCGACGACTACCCGAGCGTCAAGAAGTGGCTGGCTGACCCGCCCGGCCAAGGATTTCAGCCGGTGCGGGAGGACCCAGCGAAGAAGGTCGCGGTCCTGAAGGCGTTCTGCGAGCACATCGGGGTCGATCCTGACACCCTCGCCGCGACCTGCACGGACCTCATCCCCACCGGCAAGGCCGAGCGGAACAAGCACCTCAAGTCGCTCAAGGTCTGGATCGGCACACTGCCCGATCTCTCGGAGACGCAGCGCACCAAGACCGAGAACCTGGTGCGGGGCTTCTTCATCAAGAACGGCATCAAGGTCATGACCCGGCCGTACTCCGACGTCTACAAGAAGAGCCCCGGTTCTCTGGGTGCTCCTCGCGTCTGACCGCAGTTCAGTTCTGAGGGAGCGTCAGTGAACACTGGTGACCTGCTCACCAACGCAGCGCGCAGCTACCCCGACCACCCCGCCTTCATCTTCCAGGGGGAGTCGCGGACCTACGCGCAGTCCTGTGCCCGCGCGGACGCGCTGGCCCGGGCACTGCTCGCGGACGGTCTGGAACAGGGCGAGCGCGTCGCGTTGTACCTACGCAACTGCCCCGAGTTCATGGAGGTCCTCTACGCGGTGTGGAAGGCGGGAGCGGTCGTCGTACCGCTCAACGCCACCTTCACCCCGGACGAGCTCACGTGGCATCTCGAGGACAGCGGCGCGGTGGTGCTGGTCACCGACTCCGACGGTCTCCCGATCGTCTCCGGCGTCCGGGCGAACCTGCCCGGACTGCGTCGGGTGCTCTGCCACGGCTCTGCGCAGGCCCTGGCCGACGCACCCATCGATGCCCTCAATGATGTGATCCGCCTGGACGCGGTCATCGCTGCCCAGTCGGGGGAGCCGCTGCGCTCCGCCGACCGGGGCGGCGATGACCTCGCCTGGATCGCCTACACCTCCGGCACGACCGGACGCCCCAAGGGCGCGATGCTCACCCACGGCGGGCTGATCGCCCAGTGCCTCACGACGTTGGCCGACGTCGAGCGCATGGAGCAGCATCACGTCGGCATGCACGCCGCCCCGATGTCGCATGGGTCCGGCCACAACTCGTTGGTCTTCACGATGAAGGCCTGCACCCAGATCATCCACCAGAAGTGGGGCTTCAACGCGACCCTGTTCCTCGAGCAGGTCGAGCAGCACCGCGTCGCCGCGCTCTTCATGGTGCCGACACAGATCAAGATGATCGTCGACCATCCCGACGTCACCAAGCGCGATCTCTCCTGCCTGGAGTGGATCATCTACGGCGGCGCCCCGATGTACCGCGAGGACCAGAAGCGGGCCCTGAAGACCCTCGGCCCGGTGCTGGTGCAGATCTTCGGCCAGACCGAGATCCCCATGTGCGGCACCGTGCTGAGCCGCGACGAGCACTCGATCCACGAGGGCGACGGCCGCGAGCGTTCGGTCGGCCGGGTCCGTGTCGGCATCGAGTTGCGCATCGAGGACCCCGAGGGCAACGAGTGCCCCGCCGGGGAGGCCGGCGAGATCTGCCTGCGCGGTCCGATGGTGATGGCCGGGTACTGGAACCGCCCCGAAGCCACCGCGGAGACCTTGCGCGGCGGATGGCTGCACACCGGTGACGTCGGAAAGCTCGACGAGCGCGGCTACCTGTTCATCCTCGACCGGCTCAAGGACCTGATCATCTCCGGCGGGCTGAACGTCTACCCGCACGAGATCGAGGACGTCCTGCTCACCCACCCCGACATCACCGAGGCCTGTGTCATCGGCGTCCCGGACGAGAAGTGGGGCGAGGCGGTCCGCGCCGTCATCGTGCCCGTCGCCGGTGCGACGATCGACGCCGCCGACGTCATCAAGTTCTGCGGCGAGCGTCTCGCGGGCTACAAGAAGCCCAAGGGCGTCGACGTCGTCGAGGCGCTCAAGAAGACCGCCTATGGCAAGGTGGCGAAGAAGGAGATCCGCGCCGACTACTGGGTCGGCATGGACAGGGTCATCTAGGCAGCGCTGTATCTGAAGGGTCGTCAATGTCAGACGTCTGGATCGCCGGTTCGGCCACCACACAGTTCGGACCGGCCGCGAACGGTCCGGACGGCTTGGCCTGCGAGGCGGTCGCGAAGGCGCTCGCCGACGCGGGTCTGATGCCCAGTCAGGTGGAGCAGGTCTTCGTCGGTAACGCCGCCGCCGGCCTGCTGCTCGGGCAGGAGATGATCCGCGGCCAGGTGTTCCTCGCCGACTCCGGCCTCGGTGGCGTCCCGATCGTCAACGTGGAGAACGCCTGCGCGTCCAGCTCCACCGCCTTCATGCTCGCCTTCACCGCGATCAAGTCCGGCATGGTCGACGTTGCCGTCGCGCTCGGCGTCGAGGTGATGGTCGTGCCCGAGAAGCCCCGAGTCTTCGGCGCCCTGGCCGCCGCGACCGACACTCTGCGTCGTCCCGACATGCTCGCGCTGGTCGGCGCCACCACGATGGGCATTCCCCAGGCCGACGGCGCCCTACCGAGCGCCTCGGTCTTCATGGACCACTACGCCCACAAGGCCGCTACCTACCTGGACAAGAGCGGGGGCACTGCGGAGGATCTCGCCCGCGTCGTGGTGAAGTCCCGTGCCTACGCGGAGCACAACCCGATCGCGCAGTTCCGCAAGCCGACCACCGTCGAGGAGGTCATGGCCGGCCGGGTCATCTCCGAACCGTTGCGCCTGGCCATGTGCGCACCGATCGGCGACGGCGCTGCGGCTCTGGTCCTGGTCTCCGATGAGTTCGCCCGCCGCCTCGGCCGCCGCAGCGTGCGTGTGGCAGCGAGCTGCCTGGTCAGCGGCGACCCGAACGCAGACTCCCCGGTCAGCCGCGCCTCGGCCAAGGCCTACGCGCTCGCCGGCGTCGGCCCCGAGGACGTCAACGTCGTCGAGGTGCACGACGCCGCCGCCCCGGCCGAACTGTTCTGCTTCGAGGAACTCGGCCTCGCCCCCGAAGGTGGCGCCATCAAGCTGCTCCGCGACGGCGAGACCGGCCCGGGTGGGCGCATCCCCGTCAACCCGAGCGGCGGCCTGCTCTCCCGCGGCCACCCCGTCGGCGCCACCGGCTGCGCGCAACTCGCCGAACTCGCCGACCAACTGCGCGACCGCTGCGGCGTTCGTCAGGTCCCCGGTGCCCGGATCGCCCTGGCCCAGAACGCCGGCGGCGTCCTGTGGGACCGCGAAGGCGCCGCGATGGTGACCATCCTGGAGCGCACCGCAGGCTGATCCTCCCGTTGCGTCCGAACAAACGGTCGCTATAGCGAACACTTGTTCGGACGTTATGCGGATTTGCGGCCCGACCACCCGCCACGACGCAAGGCTGCCTCCACTTGGTCTATGAACGGTGCCGGATCCAGCCGTAATGCGAGGTTGGGGATGCACACCACCACCTGGCCATCGAGGCGCATGACGTTTTCCTTGAGGGCGTCCTTCATCGCCTGCTCGAGGCGTTGATGATGCGCCCCGTTGATCTCGGCGGTCGTCTTGTACTCCTGCCACACCGTGTCGTAGCGCCAAGACCCACTTGGAGTCTTCCTCCGGAGCTGCCGGGTGGGTTTTGGGAAGCCTCGTTGCCTACAGAGTCGGGCGAACTCCCGTTCCCCGAGCGCTTCAACGCCGCCGCCGATGTCATCCACCAGGCTTCGCAGCAACGCCGTGCGTTTGTCGCGTCGGACTTTCGCGGCCTCGTGGGCAAAGTCCTGGAGGGTGAAGAGGCCTTGCTGAGCGGCGGTCAGCACGATTGCTGCGGCCTCTCTCTCCGTCCGCGCCCACAGGACCGCGTGGACGGCCGCCGTAGCGGGCCGCATCCGTGGCAGACCGTCGGTGATGACCGACGTGCGCTCGAACCGGCGCGTCTCGTGCACGACCACCCCGCGCACCTTGCAAGGGTTGGCCGACTTCTGTACCGCCACGTCGAGCTGGTGTTCTTTCATGATGCTCATCCCCGCGGCCACCAGTGCGGAGACCCCGTCGAGTACGGCACCGCCACCAACCTCGAGCAGGGCTATCCACCACGTCGCGAGTTGTTGGTTGCCGTGAGCCACTCGGATGGTCTGGCGTCCACCCTTCCGCCACCGTCCGGCCCGCAGCTCAGCGCGCACCTCGTAGCGCTCGATGCCCATCGAATAGAGCTGCCGTCTGCTCAGTACGCCGCCCTGCGCTGCAGCAGCGCGAGCGACGCGTCGGCGACGGAGTACACGTCGCGCCGCGGGGGTGTTGGTCGTCTCCACGGCGGGAACTTTGCTCAGGCGCCGGCCCTTTGCAAGGGCGAGTTCGCGATCTGTGGATAACTCGGTGTCGCGCCACCTGTGGACAATCCCCTGCCCACCGCTTACGTCCGACCATGTGGTCGTTATAGCGACCAGTTGTTCGGACGCAAGGACGAACCTCAGACGGGCATCAGGGCCCAGTAGTCGAGGTCGAGCAGGACGCCGGGGGCGTACTTACTGTCCTCGCCGCGCAGGGTCATGGACTCGTCGCGGCCACGGGTGGCGACGAGTCGCAGGCGCACGGCGCCGACGCCCGGAGCGTCGAGCTCGGCCTTGTCGAGGACCTCGGACCACGCGTAGACGGTGTCGTCGGCGAAGGCGGGGGAGGTGTGGGCGCCGCCGTTGATCGCGGAGATCATCGCGGCGTTGGCCAGGCCGTTGTAGGAGAGGGCGCGGGCCAGGGAAATGATGTGGCCGCCGTAGATCAGGCGCTTGCCGTCGGGGCGGGCCTCGACGTTGAAGTGGACCTTGGCGGTGTTCTGCCAGAGCCGGGTCGCCAGCATGTGCTCGGACTCGGTGAGCGTGACACCGTCGACGTGGTCGATCTTCTCGCCGACCTCGTAGTCGCCGAGCCGGTGCGGTTCGCCGGCGGCGACGAAGTCGTAGCCGGAGAAGTCCAACCCGCGCGGGAGCACCAGTTCCTTGGCCGAGAGCGCCGAGGCCAGTTCGGGGAGCACCGCCTCGGGTGCCGGGGCGTCGTGGTCGCGCTTGTGCACCATCACCCACCGCGCCCAGTCCAGGGCGACCTCGCCGCGCTGGTTGGTGGCGGTGGAGCGGACGTACACGACGCCGCTCTTGCCGTTGGAGTTCTGCTTGAGGCCGATGACCTCCGAGCTGGTGCGCAGGGTGTCGCCGGGCACGACGGGCTGGTGGAAGCGCAGTTCCGCGTAGCCGAGGTTCGCGACCGCGTTCAGCGAGACGTCGGGGACCGTCTTGCCGAAGGCGATGTGGAACGCGATGAGGTCCTCGACCGGAGCCGGGTCGAGGCCCACCGACGCGGCGAAGACCGCGGAGGACGGTAGTGCGAAGCGCGTCGGGTACAGCGACGTGTACAGAGCGCGGTCGCCTTCGGTCACGGTGCGCGGCGTCGCGTGCTCCAGCACCTGGCCGACGGAGAAGTCTTCGAAGAAGTTGCCCGGATTCGTTTTACCCATGGACTCAATCCTGCCCGATCGGCTGGAGGCCGTGGACGACGGATCGGTCACCCTCGGCGGCGCCACGCGAGGGAATGCACGGTGCGCCCGGCGGCGACGGCGCGCCGGCCGTACTTCGTCTCCGGGGCGGGCGGTGCCGCCACCTCGTCGACCGGCAGGTCCGCCATGGCTTCGCGGACCGCCTCGGCGTAGGTGTCGTCGTCGACGACGAGGTGGAACATCCCGGCCGGCGCCACCACCTCGACGACGCGGCCGAGCACGACGGGGGAGAACAACCGCCGGGCGGCGTGGCGACGCTTCGGCCACGGGTCGGGGTGGAAGGCCTGCACGTGGTCCAACGATCCGGGCGCGAGCAACGGCAGGAGGTGCGTGATGTCGGCGGGCAGCACCCGCGCGTTCGACGCGTCGGCCGAGGCCAGCCGGTCCATCGCTCGCAACTGACCGGGCTTGTGCACCTCCACGCCGAGGATCCGCTGATCGGGACGCGCCGCGGCCAGCGCCACCAGCGATTCGCCGTAGCCGAAGCCGATGTCGAGCACCTGCGGCGCCCAGGCGGCGGCAGCGGCGGGGTCGTCGAAGGCCAACTCGGCGGTCCGTACGGCGAGGCGCTCGCGGTGCAGGTCGGACATGCGGCCGCGGTTGCGCCAGCTGCGCGGAACGAATTCCGTCTCGTTCACTTCGGCAGCACTCCCCAGCGCTCGAGGGTGTCGACCAGGTCAGGGACCGTGTCCAGCACCAACAACTCGGCGCGGTGCACCCAGCGGGCGTCGGACGCGTCGTCGCCGGCGCGCAAGCGACCGCCGGTCACCGCGCAGGCGTAGTCCCGGACGTCGTACGTCACCCCGCCCGGGCCGGGCAGCAGCACGGTGCCGACACGGGTGCCGACGACCACCTGCAACCCGGTCTCCTCGGCGACCTCACGGATCACCGCGGCGGCGTCGGTCTCCCCGGGCTCGACCCGACCGCCCGGCAGGGACCACCGGCCGATGCCCGGCGGAGTTCCCCGGCGGATCATCAGCAGGCGGTGGTCGTCGTCATGCACCACCGCTCCGACGCACGGCACCGTCGCTGTCACAGGAGAACCCTTTCATCTCCGGACATCTCTGCGGATACGCAAAGACCTGCCCTTGACGGGCCCCGGGGACAGGAGGAATGTCGTCGGTGTCCCAGGGCCTGAGGAGGTCGATGTGACCGGCGTTCCCACCTGTGCACGTTGTGGCGGATCCGTGCGGGCCCCCGGGATCTGGTCGAATGCGTGGCGGTGCGCCACCTGCGGCGACGTCGAGCCGCTGCATCCCAGTGCCCTGCCGACCCACGAGCGGATCGCCGCGGCACTGCACAAGGCCCGGATCCCGTTCTGGCTGCCATGGCCGCTCCCCGTCGGTTGGTTGGCGACCGGCTTCACCTGGGCCGGCGACGAACGCAGCGGCGCGCGCGCCTCGCTGGTGACGTGCGGCGGACCCAACCCGCTCGGTGGTGGGTACTCGGAGTTCGCGATCATCGCCGAGGAACCCGGCGTGGGACTCGGGGCGCACTGGGCGGGGCTGCCGGGCCTGGACCCGGGGGAGCGCCTGGCCACGACCACCGGCCCGCATGCCCGCATCCACTCGGCCGGGCACCCGACGGCGCTGTGGTGCATCGAGGCGGGGGACGCCGCGGTCTACGTCGGCGAGGCGCTCGGCCTGTGGCTGTGGCTGGTCCTCTGGCCCGGCAGCGCCGGGGCCATGGTGTTCGACCAGCTCAGGCTCGTCGACCTGCGCGACGCCCCACTGGACCTGCAGATCCCGCTCGGTGCGCTGTCCGCTCGGCTGGACCCCGCGGCTCGCCGCGCCGGCTGAGCCTCAGGGCTCGAGCGCAGCGATTCAGACGGCGGTCTTGGGATCGGTCTCGAACCAGACCTGCTTGGTGCCCGCGTACTCCGAGCAACCCCAGCGGGTCGCGAGGGTGTCGACAAGCACCATGCCCCGCCCGGACAGATCACCACGGGTCGGCTTGCGCAGCTTGGGCTGCTCGTCGACCCGACCGTCGTGCACCTCGATGCGCAGGCCGTGCTCGTCACCGCGCGCGACCAGCCGCATCGGCTGTACCCCGTACCGCAGGGCGTTCGTGACCAGTTCACTCACCAGGAGCAGCGCGACGCCGCCGTCGTCGGGGACACCCCAACGACTGATGCTGCTGCTGACCAGATTGCGTGCGCGGCCGACCTCGTTCGGGTCGTTGCGCAGGGCGGTACGGAGTTCCACTGGAGGGCATTCCTCACGGCGTTCGGCGGGAAGACAGCACCTCATGGTGCCTCCTCACACCGGTCTTTCAAGGGTGGAATTCAAAGATCTACCCATTGTGTTCGGATAATTACTCACGGCGATATCAAGCGTCATGAGAGGCCCAGAAATCCACCAACAACTGGGCTGTTCCGGCCGCATTTTGGATTGCGGGCGAATGTGCGGCGTCCGGGATCACGGCATATCGGGCGCCCACCGACACGGCCATCTGTTCCTGTTCCACCGGCAGCCAGATGTAGTCGTCCACACCGTGGGCGACGAGGACCGGGAGGCCGCTGCCGGCCAACTCGGCCAGCTGCCCGTCCACCTCCAGCAACTGGGCGGCCATCGTCGCCAACCCGGCGTGCGACGACGAGATGAACCGGTTCTCCAGGAACTCGCGGACGTCCGGGGCGACGCCCTCGTACTCGCCGGCGGCCTCCGCCGTCGTGGCGATGAACGTCCAGATCTGGGGCACGGTGAAGTTCTCCAGGGCGGCGAGCAACATCTGGATCCGCCCCGTCTCATGCTCGACGGTGATCGCTCCGGGCCCGGAGCACAGCAGGGCGACGGTGGCGACGGCGCCCGGATCGGTGAGCGCCGCGGACCGGACCGGGAAACCACCGAAGCTGTGCCCGACCAGATGCAGTGGCCGGGGGAGCTCGGCCGCCACGGCCAGGACGTCGGCACCGAGCGCGTCGATGTCGTACGCGGCGGGATCGTCCGGACCCGGGGTCTCGAACTGCCCGCGCTGGTCCATCGCCCGCACCCGGTACCCCGCGGCGGCCAGCGGCTCCAGGAGCGGAAGGAAATCCTCCTTCGACCCGGTGAATCCCGGGACGAGGACCACGCTGCCGCGTTGCGGAATGCCGTCCGGTGGGTCGATTGTGTGAATCGCGAATTGTCCGCGGGCAGTGGCGACCATGTGCGCGACCGCACCGATCGGCAGCCGCAGATGTGGTGGAGTACTCACGCGGCGGACGCTATCGCGCAGTGTTTGCATACTTCGGGGAATGGGATGATCAGCGGGTGACAAGGACTCTGGCAGTCGCCAATCAGAAGGGCGGCGTAGCCAAGACCACCACCGTCGCCACATTGGGCGCGGCGCTGGTCGAGCAGGGCTGCCGGGTGGCGGTCGTGGACCTCGACCCTCAGGCCTGTCTGACCTTCTCGCTCGGGCTGGATCCCGACGAACTCGAGTTGTCCATCCATGACGTGCTCCTGGGCCGGGTGCCCGCACGCACCGCGCTGCAGCGCGTCGCCGGTGGTCTGGACCTGCTGCCCGCCCGGATCGACCTCGTCGGCTCGGAGAAGTCCCTCAACAGCAAGAACGGCCGCGAGTTCGTCCTGCGCGACTCGATCGCCGATCTGCACTCCGACTACGACGTCATCCTGATCGACGCCCCGCCCGCGCTCGGCGTGATGACCGTCAACGCGCTGACCGCCGCGGACCTGGTGATGATCCCCGTGCAGTGCGAGACCCTCGCGTACCGCGGCGTCGGCCAACTGCTCGAGACCATCAACGACGTCAAGGCCCGCACCAACCGGCACCTGCGGGTGCTCGGGGTGCTCCCGACCCTCTTCGACGGCCGCTCGAAGCATGCTCGTGCGGTGCTCGACGACATCGGCCGGCGTTACGGTGTGCCCGTGCTGGAGCCCGCGATCCCGCGCTCGATCCGCTTCGCCGAGGCGCCCGCGGAGGGCAAGTCGATCCTGGAGACCGCCAAGTCCTCCTCGGGGGCGCAGGCGTACCGCGAACTCGCGCTGAATCTGCTCAAGGACGACACGTTGAAGCTCAAGGCGGGCGCCCGATGACCGACTTCGGGCGCATCAAGCCCCCCTCGCCCAGCGGAAGCAGTGGCTCGATCCCGCGCCGCCGCGCCCCCCTGCCCGGCGCCCGCGTCGACCGCGACGGCAAGAACGCCCTGTTCAGCGACCAGGTCCCGCCTCTCGGCGGCGTCCCGCTGGGCGCCCTGACGGTCTCCTGCTCCTCCTGCAGGGTCACGACCACCGTGACCCTGGCCCAGGCCGTGCTCTCCGCGGTCCCGAGCCTGCACCTGTTCCTCCTCCGCCGGAAGCACCCGTCGTGGATGCGCTGCCCCGCCTGCGAGAAGCGCACCTGGGTGCGCCTGGGCATCCGCTATCGCTGATCGGCGACCGGTTCAGATCTGACGGCACGCCCTGGCGCAGGCACAGGCACGACGTGCACCCGCACAGCCGGGGCGAGCAGCACGACCACCAGCACACGAAGTGCAACCCGGAGCGGCCGCGCATGCACTACCCGGTGGCCTCCGTTGTTCGATCATGTGCGCCCGCGGATGATCAGTTACTTCTGACGTTCAGCCGGTGCCTCGATCGTCTCGAAGGTCACCATCAACGGTCAGACCTTCAGCAACATCGGTACGGCCCCGTCGTCGATCTCGTTGCTGTTCGGCCTGGCCACCCTGCACATCAACCAGCAGGTGCAGACCGCCACCACGGTTACGCAGCGCGCGCTGTTCCTCGACCTGCCCGGTGACCTCCTCGACGTGGTGATCGGTCAGTCCTCGGCCGGCGCGTCGTGCGACGCCCCGGTGTCCATCGCCTCGGTGATCAAGCGTACGGAGAAGCCCACCAAGGCCGAGGTCCGCAAGCTGCGTCACCAGATCGAGAAGGCGGTCGCCAAGGAGAAGGCGTCCTCGGAGAAGCCGGTTCTGAAGCCCGCTCCGGCGGGCGAGCACGACAACGGCGAGGTCACCTTCGACAAGGTGGAGCAGTCGAAGCAGTCCGTGCGTGAGGGCGGCTCGTCCTCCGAGGTCGAGGCGACCAAGCCCGAGGACGGCGACAACGCCTGACGTCATGTCAGAAAGCAGTCGGCGGCGCCCCCGAGACTCGGTGGCGCCGCCGACGACGTTGTGGTCGGACTCAGTCCGTGGCGCTCGCGCCGGTTTCGGTGGCCTTCTCGCCACCGCCACCGCTGCCCCGGCTACGCCGACGCTTGCGGGCCGGACGCGGTGCGTCGTCGACGGCAGTTGCCGTGGCCGTCGCGGTGCTCGCG
Organism: uncultured Actinomycetota bacterium; assembly: GCA_963703165.1. GTDB lineage: Bacteria > Actinomycetota > Actinomycetes > Sporichthyales > Sporichthyaceae > JBQTKD01. Next base: position 1,564,037 of record OY969798.1, on the reverse strand, counting down.
GTAGCGGTGGACTCCTTCTTCGGAGCCACGGTGTCCCCGGCCACGGGTTCGCCGCTGCGGGTGCGGGTGCGCGACCGGTTGCGATTGCGCTTGGGGCGCGCGGCATCCGAGGTCTCCGAGGTCTTCGAGGTCTCCGGGCCCTTCCGGGACGCGGGGACCTTGGTGCCCTTGGACCGGTTGCGGCCGGTCTCGCCGAGGTCCTCGACCTGCTCGGCGTCCAGGCCGGCCCGGGTGCGGTTCGCCCGCGGCAGCCTGCCCTTGGTTCCGACGGGGATGTTCAGCGCCTCGTACAGGTGCGGCGAGGTCGAGTACGTCTCGGCCGGCTCGGCGAGTCCCAGGTTCAGGGCCTTGTTGATCAGCGTCCACCGGGTCATGTCGGCCCAGTCCACGAACGTGACCGAGACACCCTTACGGCCGGCCCGGCCGGTGCGGCCGATGCGGTGCACGTAGGTCTTCTCGTCGTCCGGGCACTCGTAGTTGACGACGTGCGTGACGTCGTCGATGTCGATGCCACGGGCGGCGACGTCGGTGGCGACGAGGACGTCGACCTTGCCGTTGCGGAACGCGCGCAGGGCCTGCTCGCGCGCCCCCTGGCCGAGGTCGCCGTGCACGGCGGCGGCCGCGAAGCCGCGCTCGTTCAGGTCGTCGGACACCGCCTGGCACAGCCGGCGGGTCGGGGCGAAGACCATGACCAGTTGGCGACCCTCGGCCTGCAGGATCCGGGCCAGGAACTCGACCTTGTCCATCTGGTGCGTCCGGAACACGTACTGGTCGATCGCCGGGACGGTCATGTCCTCGCCGGCGGACTCGGCCCGGATGTGCGTGGGGCTGTTCAGGTACCGACGCGCCAGCGACATGACCGGACCCGGCATGGTGGCCGAGAACAGCATCGTCTGGCGGCTGGCGGGGGTGTCGGAGATCAGGCGCTCGACGTCGGGCAGGAAGCCCAGGTCCAGCATCTCGTCGGCCTCGTCCAGGACCAGGCCCTTGACGTGGGTGAGGTCCAGGAAACGCTGCTTGCGCAGGTCCAGGAGGCGACCGGGGGTGCCGACGACGATCTCGACGCCGGTCTTCAGCGCGGCGACCTGCGGCTCGTACGCGCGGCCGCCGTAGATCGACAGCACGCGCACTCCGCGCTTGCGGCCGGCCAGCTCGAGGTCGCCGGTGACCTGCACGCACAGCTCGCGGGTCGGCACGATCACGAGTGCCTGCGGCTTGCCGGGCGCGGCCAGGTCGGGCCAGTCGGCATCCTGCGGGGCGACGAGGCGCTGGATCAGCGGGATGCCGAAGGCGAGGGTCTTGCCGGTGCCGGTGCGGGCCTGACCGATGACATCGGTGCCGGTCAGGGCGATGGGGAGGGTCTGTTCCTGGATCGGGAAGGCGTTGGTGATGCCGACCTCGTCGAGCGCGTCGGTGATCGCGGGGATCACGCCTAGTTCAGCAAAGCTTGTCAGGGCGTTTCGCCTCTATCTGTATGAGGGCCGGGTGGCCGTGTCCTCGTCAGCCGGCGCCAAGTGGCCGGCGGCGGGCGCTCACGCGCTGCTCCCGGACCGGGGCGGCGCAAGCGCGGGGACAAGCCTGCGGGCCCGTCCTCAACCGCCATGATAGCCGCTTCACCTGCACGGACGTTCTTCCCGCGCCGGAGCCCCCACGAGGGGCGAGCTCTATTAGGCTCCGTCGACGTGAACCCATCGGCGCCGGCCGCCCAGCAGCGGGCCGCCACCTGCGAGTTGCTCGGCCTCATGGCCTGCGCGGAGCTGTTGGCCTTCGAGCGCCTCGCGCACGACGCGACGCTGGCGCCCACGATCGAGGACAAGGCCGAGATGGCCGGCATGGCTGTCGCCGAGTACAACCACTACCTCGCGCTGCGTACTCGGTTGGCTGCGTTGGGCGCCGACCCGAGCGAGGCGATGGCCCCGTTCGTCGAATCCCTCGCCGAGTTCCATGACCGGACCGCCACGAACAGCTGGCTGCAGGGTCTGCTGAAGGCGTTCGTCGGCGACGGTCTGGCAGCGGATTTCTACCGCGAGATCGCCGCGCAGCTGGACCCGGACACCCGCGAGCTCGTGCTCGGTGTGCTCGCGGACACCGGGCACTCCGCCTTCGCGGTCGATCGGATTCGCGCGGCGATCCTGGCCGACCCGCGGGTGGCCGGTCCGCTCGCGCTGTGGGGACGTCGGCTGGTGGGCGAGGTCGTGGCCCAGGCGCAACAGCTGGCCGCCGACAGGGACGCCCTGACAGCACTGATCCTCGGCAGCGACGGCTTCGACCTGGCCGAGGTCGGCCGGATGCTGGGCCGGTTGACCGACGCGCACAGCTCCCGGATGGCCGCGCTCGGCCTGCAGGCCTGACCCAGCTTCAGGTCTAGAGCGCGCCGAAGCCGACCCGACGTGTCTCGGTCTCGCCGATCTCGAGGTAGGTCAACTTCGCCGCCGGGATCAGGACCTTCCGGCCGCGGTCGTCGACGAGAGAGAGCAGCCCGGAGCCATCGGCCAGCGCGGCCTTGAGGGCGGCCTCGATCTCCTCGGCGCTCAACGGCGACTCCACCGTCAGTTCGCGCGGCGAGTGCTGAACGCCGACCTTGACCTCCACGGGCCCTCCAGTTCATGGGTGGACGCGTCGATCACGTCCGCGCCGCCGAGCCTAGTAGTCGCCCACGTCGGAGGACGCCGTGGGACTTGCGCCCACAGCGGACAGCGGGGGAAAGATCGCTGTCAGGCCTTGAGCTCGTCGCGGAGCGGGACGCCCTTGATGCCGCGCCACATCAGTCCGGCGATCAGCTCGATGGCCTCTTCCCGACCGATCTTCGCGCCGTTGGCGGTCCACGCCCGCGCTGTGACCTGCGCGAGCCCGGCGAGCGCTGCGCCCAGCAGGCGCGACTCGGCCTCAGGCAGGCCGGTGTCCTCCGCGATGACGTGCGAGATCAGCTCGGCGCACTTGCGGTCGACGGCGTCGACGCGGTCGCGCACGTCCGCCTCGCCGGTGAAATCGGACTCGAAGACCAGGCGGAACGCGCCGTTCTTGTCCTCGACGAAGTTGTAGTAGGCGCTGACGGTGGCCCGCACGCGCAGCTTGTTGTCGGTCGTCGACTCCAACGCCGTGCGCACGGCGCCCAGCAGGGACTCGGCGCTCTCGTCGAGCAAGGCCAGGTACAGGTCCCGCTTGCCGGGGAAGTGCTGGTAGAGCACGGGCTTGCTGACGCCGGCCTTCTCGGCGATGTCGTCCATCGCGGCCGCGTGGTAGCCCTGCGTGGTGAACACAGCGAGGGCAGCGTCGAGCAGTTGGCGGCGCCGAGCGTTGCGCGGCAATCGGCCCGCTCGCCGGGCGCTGTCATCCATCGCGGTCATCGGGTCCTCGGATCGCCTTAAGCGGTTTCCGGGAGCGTACTCCCCGGTAGGAACCGGGTCACGGCAGCGTCACCGACGCGCCGAGCAGAGGCGCGAACAGGTCCCCCCGTTCGGCTACCCGCTCGAGGACGTCGTCGGCGGTGAACCGGAGGAGGGCACCCCCGGCGGCCTGTTCGACCTCCCCCCAATCGACGGGGGTGGACACCGTGGGGAGCGCGCGGGCCCGCAGTGAGTAGGGGGCGACGGTGGTCTTCGCGCCGGCGTTCTGGCTCCAGTCGATGAGGACCTTGCCGCCCCGGATCGCCTTCTCCATCCGGTGCACGATCAGCTGCTTGTGAGCGGACTCCATCCGCACCGCGAGCTCCTTGGCGAAGGTATGCACGTCGGCGACCGGGGTGGGGGCCAGCCCGACGTAGAGCTGCAGCCCCTTGGAGCCCGACGTCTTGACCAGCGGATCCAGGTCCGCGAGCTCCTCGCGCAGCAGCAGGGCGACCTGGGCGCACTGCTGCTGGTCGGCGGGGGCACCGGGATCGAGGTCGAGCACCAGGCGGTCGGCCGGGCCGGCCTCGTCGTCGGCGTCGAGCCGCCACTGGTGCACGTGCAGCTCCAGGGCGGCGAGGTTGGCCAGCCACACGAGGGTGGGCACGTCCTCGACGACGACGTAGCGGATCTCGTCGCGGTCCTTGGTGCTCCCGGGGGCCGGCAAGGTCACAGTCCGCACCCAGGCCGGAGTGTGCTTCGGGGCGTTCTTCTCGAAGAACGAGCCGCCATCGACGCCGTCCGGGAACCGGACCCTGGTCGCGGCCCGGTCGCGCAGGTGGGGGAGCAGTACCGGGGCGACGCGGGTGTAGTAGTCGATCACCTCGCCCTTGGTGAACCCGACTTCCGGATAGAGCACTTTGTCCAGGTTCGACAGGGACAGTTGGCGGCCCTCGACCTCGACGGTCACGCGCGCGCTGCTGCTCATGGCACCAACGATCCCACTACGTTCTTCATGGTCCAGCAATTCTGGACCGGTTTGCTCGCGAACATCTCCAGGCAGTGGCGAACGAAACCGTGTGCCGCTGCGTCCTCGTATTGAAGGCGGGACAGATGGCGGAAGTGGGGGGCCGGACGTCCGAGGAGTCCGCCGACCCGCTGCCCGCCGGGGCCGTGGGGAGGGTGCGAGCGGTGCTCGCATTGGGCGGGGTACCGCAGCACGAGGTGGACGACGGGGTCCAGACGGTCAGGTTGAAGTTGTTGGAGCACGCGGCATCGAGCGGGAAGGAGCAGATCCGTGAACCCATCGCATGGGCGGTCGTGGTCGCCTCCCGTGTTGCCGTGGACTGGCACCGGGGGCAGCGCCGCGACGACGGGTTGCGCGACCGCCTCGAGGCTCGCTGGACGACGAGCGCTCCGGCGCCGTCCCCGGAGGACCGGCTGCTCTCCATGGCGATCGCCGACGGGATGCAGCAGCTCCCCGCGATGCACCGCCAGGTGTTGGCGTTGCGCTTCTACGCCGACCTTCCGGTCCGTGACATCGCCGAGGCTCTCGACATCCCCGAGGGCACGGTCAAGAGCCGTCTGCACGCCGCAGTCTCGGCGCTTCGCGAACGACTGCAGGAAAGCGAGGTGATCTGACGTGAACTCCCTCCCTCCTGGCGACGAGCCGGGCCGCGACCTCGATGCCGAGGCGCTGTCCCGCGTGCTCGACGGACTCGAGCTGGACGACGACGCCGACGACGCCGAGCGCTCCGCGCAGACCCGCGCCGAGGACGACGTCGCGAAGCTCATGCGCGCCTTTGCTCTCATGGGCGACACCCTCGCGGGCCCCGTCGACGAGCCCGTGGGCGCGGTGGTGCTCCCGTTCTCCGCGCGACTGCGGCGCCGCGCTCCGATCCTCCTCGCCGCCGCGTCGCTGATCGGCATCGTCGGCCTGGGCACCGTCGTCGTGAACAACGACCTCGGCGGTTCCGAGAGCGACAGCTCGACCGCGGCGCAGGCGCCCGCCGACTCTGCCGCCGGCGCGATCGCCGCGTCGGAGGCGCCGGCGTCGACCAACGGACTCCTCAGCGGCCGAGACGAGGCCGGGCGTGCGGCCGCCCTGAAGGCCGGTGCCTCCGCCGCGGATGCCCCCACCGCGGAATCGGCAGCCGAGGCGGACGCAGTCGACCCAGCCCCGGCGTCGAGCACGAAATCTTCCTCGACGTCCAAGAAGGCACCGAAGTCGGACACGAAGACCGAGTCGGCGAACTCGGCCCTCGACACGGCCGTGGCCTGCAACCGCGGGGTGCTGATCGGCAAGGTGGTCTCGATCGAGTCCGCGGGCGCCCGGTACACGCTGCGGGTGCTGGTGTCGGACTGGATCAGCCCCGGCAGTGGTCCCGTCCTGGCGGCCTTCACGATCGGTAAGAACTACGTCCTCACCGACGACGGCCGGACGGATCTGAAGGCCGGTCAGGAATGGCTGTTCGTGGTGCCCGAGTCGCAGAGCAGCGCCGTCCGCGCCTTCCCTGGCCCGGACTACGGCGACGCACGCGACCAGGTCACCGCGGCGCAGAACCGCACTGCGGGCAACGACTGCTGAGCCCGCGCCACGCCCCGAAGCGGGGTGCTGGTCCGAGAAGTTGATCTTGGATAGCTTCTCCTCCCGTGCGTACCAAGATCATTTTCTCGACCGTCCTCGTCGCGCTCGCGATGCTGAGCGGGTGCGGGGGATCGGGTGCGGTGCAGTCCGGTCGTCCCTCAACCCCGGACGCGCGCGAGGCCTGCGCGAAGGCCTACGCGAAGCTGCAACGATCGAATGTGAAGCAGAGTCAGATTCCACGGGAGTCCGCTGACCCTGCGCCCTGTCGAGGACTGGACCGGAGCACCAAGCTGAACCTGCAATTGACGGCGGCGCAGCGGAACATGATCGCGTCCGTCGAGAACTAGCTCATTCGCTCCGGGAGATCCGTAGGCACGGCACGCCGTCCACGACGACCAGGTGTGCGTCCAGGCCGACGCAACGGCGCACCCACTCCAGTGCTGTCAGGGCGAACGTCTCGGCATCCAGCGGCGGATCAGCCTGCTGCAGGCCGATCGTCAGTCCGATCCCGAGTTCGGCCAGCAGGTCCGCGCGGTCCGGATCGCCGAGCAACTCCGTCAGGACCTGCGTGGTCAGGATCTGCCCCCGCTCCTCGACCCGCCGCAGGGCGTCGGCCACGACCGGATCCGTCCAGCCCCAGGCCCGCCAGGTCGCTTCGGCGGGATGCGGCAGCGACAGCGAGCCCTGGTAGAGCGCCTCGAGGCGGCGCACCGGATCGGGGTCGGCAGCCATGGCCTCCTGAACGCCCAAGAACGAGGCGGCCCAGTGCTCGGCGAGCGCCTCGACGAAGCCTGACGTCGTGGCGAAGTGATGGTGGAACGACCCCTTGGTCACCCCGAGTCGCGCGCACAGGTTCGCGACGGTGACGCCGTCCGGCCCGCGGTCGGCGAGGATCTCCCGGGCAGCCTGGAAGTACGCCTCCCGCCCCCTCCGTCCGGTGGCGGTGGGCGTCATCGCGTCCACCGCGGCCTGAATCCCGGCGTCGAACACGGCTTCGCTTGCGGGCCCGGCCGCAGGCAGGGTCTCCGGACGTCGCAACGGTGGGATGGGTACGTCGCTCTGGCCGAGCACCCGCACGCACAACCGCCCGCCGACGCGTATCTCCTGGATCTCCAGGTGCAGACAGCAGCGGAACCACTCGGCCACGATGCGCACGAAGCGATCCGGTTCCATCGGCCGTGCTCGCTGCTGCATCCCGACCAGCGCCCGGGAGATCATCCGCCCGAGCAGGGCCCCGGTCTCGTCATCCCCGCACAACGCGCCGAACGTGAGGTGCCCGATCTCCACACCTCGGCGGTCCACCTCGCGGATCGCCTCGGCCAGCGCCGGCTCGGTGCGGCTCCACGCGCGGATGATCGGCTCCGCGCCGGTCATCGCCGAGCCGTGACTGTTCGTCATCAACTCCACGCGTCGCAGCAGATCCGGCTCGGCGTGATACGCGTCGATGAGTGCGTCGAGCCAGGCCTGCCAACGCTTCGCGAACGCCGCGACGAACGCGGGGAGGTCGGTGAAGTGGTGGTAGAACGAGCCCTTGGTCACCCGCAGCCGCTCGCACAACGCGGGAACTGTGACGGCGGCCCAACCCTCCTCGCCCAGCAAGTCGTAGGCGGCGAGGAAGAACTGCTCCCGATCGAGGCGACCGGTCGGTGCGCCGTGCGCGCTGGGTGTTGCCACGATCAGTCTCCGCGGCGCAGCGCGACGGCGAGCATGCCCTCGGTGATGACCAGCTCCGCCTCCAGATGCAGGCACCGGCGGACCCACTCGAAGAAGGCGACGACGTAGGTTTCGAGATCGGCCGGGCCGGTGTGCTGGAACACCAGCCCGATGGCCAGGCCGGTGCCGAACTCGGCCATCAGGTCGGCAGCCACCGGGTCGTCGAGCAGTTCGGTGAGAACGCCTTGCAGCACGTCCTGCGCGCGGCGGTGCTGGCGACCGATCGCAGCGTTCACGGTGGGGTTGATGCGGGCCCAGGCATGCCAGGCAGCCTCGGTGGGGTGGGGGAGCATGAAGCTGGTGCGGAACATCAACTCCAACCGGCGCAGCGGGTCGGTCTCGGTCCCGTAGTTGTCGATCAACGCCCCGAACTTCTGCTCCCAGTGCTCGGCCAGGGCCTCGACGAACGCGGGCATCGTCGCGAAGTGATGGTGGAACGACCCTTTGGTGACGCCCAGCCGCTCGCACAGTGCCGCCACCGTCACACCGTCAGGTCCCTGCTGGGTGAGGATTTCCCGTGCTGCACGGAAGTAGGCCTCGCGACCGCGGTCACTGTCGGGGGTCATCTCCGCGACCGCCGCGGCGACGGCGGCGTCGAACAGCCTCCCGCTGCCTTCGGGGAACACGACCGGCCGGTGCGGGGGGATCGGCTCCGGCAACCAGCCACGAGCACGGACCACTGTCCGGTCACCCAGGCGCGCGATCTCCATGTCGACGTGCAGGCACCGACGGCCCCATTCGGCGATGACCTCGACGAAGCGATCCGGTGGATGCGGTAGGAGCGCTGCTGCATTCCCTGCAGCGCCGCGATCATCATGCGGGTCAGGCTGGTCGCTACCCGAGGATCGCCGGTGACCGGTCCGTAGAGCTTCTCGCCGAGTTCGTATCCGCGGGTCAGCACGACGTGCACGGCTCCGGCGATGGCCGGCTCGGTGCGGGCCCAGGCGTAGATCGCCGGTTCCGCCCCGGTCACCAGCACGACGTGGTTGTTGGCGGCCAGCTCGTAGCGGCGCAGCAGATCGGGTTCGGCGAGGCAGGTGTCGATGATGTGCTCGACCCACGCCTGCCAGCGGGTCGCGAGGGCCTCGACGAAATCCGGCAGATCGATGAAGTGGTGGTAGAAGGAGCCCTTCGTGACCCCGACCCGGTCGCACAGGGCGGCGACGGTCACCCCGGCGGAGCCGTGCTCGGCGAGCAGGTCGTAGGCGGCGCGGAAGTACGACTCCCGGTCGTGCGGGCCCACCTCGACGGCGCGCACCGCTGCGCTGTGGGCCATGCGTGCGCCTCCGGACGGGACGTGCTGCGGAGCACGATCGGACATTCCATACGGTATGGCGCAATTGCGACACCGCGGCGGCCGATCTACAACCAGGTGAAACGTACGGGCACAGCCTGTCGCCGGCCGGCCACACAGTCCAGGGAGTCGCACCGTGCGGTTGAACGTCACACGAACCGTCGGAGCGGTGGTCGGGCTGGCCTTGGTGCTCGCCGGTTGCGGTGACCGCATCAGCGCGGGCGAGGCCTTGGCTTCCCGACAGTCCGGGAATTCCGTCGCGGTCGGGGCGCCCGACGAGGGCGCCCCGCAACAGCTGACGCCCGTCGCGCCGGCCGCTCAGGTGTCCGGGTCCTCGGCGAACGCAGTAGGCACCGGCAAAGCACCTGTGGCCCCCAAGGCCCAGCCCTCCACCAGGTACCACGGTCAGCGGAGACCTCGACCGCGGCGACTGCACAGAAGTCGGCAGCCCGTACCCGCCGCTGCCGGTCCCGCTCCGCGCCCGCCAGGTCTGCCCCGATTCGGATCGGCCAGATCGGTCACTTCTCCGGCATCGCCGGTCCGCTGGTCGCGCCCGCGCGCGTCGGTCTGGCGGCATGGGCGAAGGACGTCAACGCGCGCGGCGGGCTCGCCTGCCGACAGATCCAGTTGTTCGTCGTGGACGACGGCACCGAGGCCAGCCGCACCGCCCTCGTCGGCCAGCTCGTGAACGAGAAGAGGTCGTCGCGCTCGTGGCGGCGTTCTCGCCGCTCCCTCCGCGCGCTGGCGCAGGCCGCCGCTCGGCACAAGGTGCCGGTCATTGGCGGGGACGTCGCCAGCTTCGAGTGGCACGAGAGTCCGTGGCTGTTCGGTCAGGGCGGCGGCTTGCGGACCCGGCCCTACGGTGCTGTCCGGCAGGCTGTCGAGAACGGATTCAGCAAGATCGGCCTGCTGTACTGCGTCGAGAATCCGACCTGCACGCCCTGGCCCAGGTCATGCAGAAGGAGCAGATCGTCGAGAAGGCCGGCGGGAGATCGTCTACAGCTCCCCGGTCTCGCGTCAGCCCGATTACACGGCGCAGTGCCAGAACGCCAAGAACGCCGGTGCCACGGCCATGGGCGTGGCCATGGATGGTGCGTCGATCAACCGGCTGCTGCGTTCCTGCGAGTCGATCGGTTTCCGCCCACCGATCGTCACCGATTCGCTGCTGATCAGTGCGGCTAACGCACAGGACCCCCTGATGCGCCGCAACACCGTGTTGAGCGTCAACATCACCGCGCCGTGGATGCTCGACGACAACCCGGGCCAGCGCGCTTACCGCGCTGCCATGGCCAAGTACGCGCCGGGCGCCCCACTGGACAGCGGATCGATCCTGGCCTGGACCTCCGGCAAGCTCTTCGAGAAGGCCTTCACCCCCGGCGACACCACCGGCCCGACCGCAGCCCGGATCTACGTGGCGATGGGCAAGCTCCGCGGGGTAACCCTCGGTGGACTGACCCCGCCGCTGACCTTCCGCCCCGGCAAGCCCGCACCGGAGACGCAGTGCCTTTACTACACGCGCCTGGACGAGAACGGCTGGTCGGCGCCCCAGGGCAGCACGCCTCAGTGCCGCAAGAACTGAGCTGACCGTCTATCAGGACGGCAGACCACCAAGTCCCACGCGTCACACGTGCCACAGCGCGCTCGGCCAACTACCGTGGTGGGCATGCAGACGATCTGGAAGGGCGCGATCTCCTTCGGCCTGGTCTCCATCCCCGTGCGGGTGTTCTCGGCCACCGATGAGCGCGGAGTTTCGTTCCGTCAGGTGCACGCCGCCGATGGCGGCCGGGTCCGGTACAAGCGCGTCTGCGAACTGGACGGCGAGGAGGTGCCCTACAGCGACATCGCCAAGGGATACGACCTCGGCGGCGGGGACATCGTCGTGCTCACCGACGAGGACCTCGAGCAGCTGCCGTTGGCCTCGTCGAAGTCTGTCGACGTCATGCAGTTCGTCGACGCCACCGAGTTCGACATGGTCGCCATCAACCGCAGCTACTACCTGCAGGCCGATCAGCACGGCGCCAAGCCCTACGTCCTGCTCCGCGACGCGCTCGCTCGCTCGGGCAAGGTCGCGATCGTGAAAGTGGCGCTGCGTCAGCGCGAGTCTCTCGCCGCGATCCGGCCGCACGGCGACATCCTCGTCATGCAGATGATGCTGTGGCCGGAGGAGATCCGTGACCCCTCCGCACTCGCCCCGGACACCGACGTGTCCGTGCGCGAGCAGGAGATCGCCATGGCCGAGTCCTACATCGAGACGATGTCGGGCGCCTTCAAGCCCGAGGACTACACCGACGAGTACGCGGCCGCCCTGCACAAGGTCGTCGAGGCCAAGGTCGCCGGCCGAGAGGTGGTCCAGGTCGAGGAACAGGCGGAGCCCGCCGGTGAGGTCGTCGACCTGATGGAGGCGCTGCGCCAGAGCGTGGCCCGCGCCAAGGAACGTCGCGCCGCGGCCGACGGCAACGCTCCGGCCGGCTCCGACGCCCGGGCGGAGGCCGAACCGGCCCCGGCCAAGAAGGCTGCGGCAAAGAAGGCTCCGGCAAAGAAGGCTCCGGCAAAGAAGGCAGCCGGCAAACCGGAGGACGCCGAGAAGACTCCGGCCACGAAGGCAGCGGCCAACAAGGCCCCGGCGAAGAAGGCCGCGGCGAAGAAGACGGCCTGAACCCGGCGCCCGCCGGCAAGCATGCGGACCGGGCCCCCGGCCCCCGCTGACGCGGCGGTGCTCCCTGCCGGGCGACCCGATCCGTTCGGCAGGTGCTCTGGTTGCGGTGCGGGTGGACGCGGTGACCCGCCCAGATCGACTGCCGGTGTCTCGAGCTCTCCGGTGAGACGCTGGAAACGAACCCTGATCCCCCGAGACCCCTTCAGCGTGCAACGTGGCGCATGACAGCACCGTGAATGCGGCCCGTCTCAGGCGTCGGGGTCCAGGCGGTACCCGACAGCGCGGACGGTTCGAATCGTGTCCCGGTCGAAGGGCCGGTCGATCTTGTTGCGAAGGTGCTTCACGTACGCATCGACAACGTTGGAGGTGCCGTCGTACGCGAAGTCCCAGACGTGCTCGATCAGGTAGGCGCGGGACAGAACCTCGCCCGGGCGGCGCATGAACTCCGCCAACAGGGCGTACTCCTTCGGGGACAGCGAAATCTCCGCCTCGCCCCGCTGCACCTGATGCTTCCCTGGGTCCAGGGACAGGTCGCCGACGCGCAACATAGCGGGCCGTTCCGCCGGGTCGCGCCTGATCAGCGCCCGGAGCCGGGCATGGAGCTCTCCGAGCGCGAACGGCTTGGTCAGGTAGTCGTCGGCCCCGCTGTCCAGGCCCTGGATGCGGTCCGCGACGGCGTCCCGAGCGGTGAGCATGATGACTGGCACCCAGCGACCCTCATCACGCATCTTCTTGCAGACCTCGAAGCCGTCCGGCGGCGGGATCATGGCGTCCAGAACCACCGCGTCGTACCGGCTCTCGTTCACCCGCCACAGTGCGTCCTGCCCGGTGGCGGCCCGATCCACGGCATAGCCCTGCCGCTTGAGGCTCTGGGACAACATCTCGGCCATTCCGGTGTCGTCCTCGACCAGCAGCAGGCGCATGTTCACAAACTTCCCTCATGCCACAGGCAGAAACCCCACCACGACCGACATGTCTCGCCGGTCGTGATGGGTCCATCTGATCTGTACTCAGGTCACAGAGGTGCTGCTACCCGGAGTTTTACTTCCGGGTAGTCGCTTCGCTCGACCTGGTGCGTTCGCCTCGGGAGAGCGAGTACTCGTTCCTCGCACTCGCTCTCCGCTCGGCTCACTTCCAGGTGTAGATCACGAACTGGTCGGTGTCCGGAGCGAAACCGGACGGCGAGCCGTCGGGGTTCGACACCGTGTTCGTCGAGGTGTACTTGTAGATGAACTCGCGACCCTGGCCCTGCTCCTTGTTCCAGTTGTTGCCGGTGCGCTCGCTGTTGATGTACTGGAACTTCTGGTCCAGCGAGGCGTCGGCCTTCCAGATCGTGCCGTTGCCGAGGGTCGCCATCATGCGCTCGCGGGTCAGGTTCGGCCCGGTCTCCTTGGCGGCCTGCGCGAAGACGTTCATCGCCACGTACCCGGCCTGGACGATGTGGTGGTTCGTGCCACGGTTACCGCGGGCGTACTTGTTCATGGTGGCCATGAACTCCGGACCCCACAGCTTGTAGGTGGTGTTGGTCCAGTAGCGGTTGGTCGGGTGCTTGCCGAAGATCGAGCCGAGCACCTCAGCCGCGAGGTGGTTACCCGAGATGCCCTTGGGCGGGTAGTAGTTCTGCTGCGCGGCCTCGACCATGAACTTCGCCATCGTGGCCGGGTTGATCACGTAGTGAATGATGTGATCCGGGTTCGCCGCGCGCATCGCGAGAACCTGGCTCGACATCGAGGTCTCCGAGATGGAGACGTCGGCCTTCTTGACCAGCTTGGCGCCGGACGCGTCCATGATCTTCTGGACTTCCTGGCACGCGAGCTGCATCTCGGGGCTGGTCAGGCAGACGAGACCGTAGGTCTTGGGCTTGATGACGTTCTTCGCCCAGTTCGCGCCGGCCATCGCCTCGTGGATCATCGACATGTGCGTCGGGAACATGTACGGGTCCTGCCACTCGGTCTGGCTGTACGCCCAGGCACCGATGTACGGCAGCTTGTACTGCTTCAGGTCGTCGTGAATGGACGCGGTGGCCCACGACACGGCGGAGGTCAGGGAGAAGATCTTGTCCTGACCGGCCAGCTTCTTGATGCAGGCCTTGGAGCGGGAGACCTCGCCGGGGCCGTCGTCACAGTCAACGATGGAGATGCGACGCCCGAGGACGCCACCGCGGTCGTTGATCAGCGAGCTGCTGGCCAGGTTGCCACGCACCATCGGCTGGACGAGAACGTTGCCCAGCGCCATGCCGTGCATGTTGATCGAGCCGAGCTTGATCGAGTCCTTGGTGACACCGATCTCCGTGGCGCCGTTCTTGGCGTCGTAGATCTTCTGGTTCTCCGCCTTCTCGGCGGCGGACTCGGTGCTCTTGACGTCGGTGACGTCCGCGGCGGTGCCGGCCTTGGCCTTCTCCGTGCCGCCCTTGCTCGGGGTTGCGGCCTTGGTCGTGGAGTTGCCCTTGGCGGTGCCCTTGGCGTCGGTCTTGGTGTCGGCCTTGGTCACCGCTGCGGGAGCGTTGGCCTTGTCCTTCACAGCGCCAGGCACGGCTGCGGCGTCGGACTTGTCCGTCGTCGAGGACGTCGAACTGTCGGTGTTGGCGGGTGCTTCCGCGGCCTGAGCAGCGTCGGGAGCCTGCTGCGCGACCGGAGTGTCATCGCTGCCGCTACCACAAGCAGCCAGGACCAGGGCTGCTGCGACTGCGACGGGAACCGCACGAACCAGCGTCGTACTGCGTCTCAAATTATTCGCCTCCGAAATAATTTTGGGCGTGCGACAACGGCAACCTCAGCCGCGTGGCATGCCCTGAAACCCACCAGCGCCGACCGGGATGTTCGACGGGGACCTGTGGGTGACGTAGACAGTGCCAGACAAAGGTTGCGCGAACATTGCACCGATTTGGGTGGAGATCGCCGAACGGGGAACAGGGACCCTCAGGCGCGGGGGTCGAGGCGATATCCGACCGCGCGCACCGTTTTGATCGTGTGCCTGCCGAAAGGTTTATCGACCTTCGTCCGCAGGTGGGAGACGTAGCAATCGATTACGTTCGAGGTGCCGTCGTAGTCTCCGGAGAGAACTCGATCAATCAGATACGAGCGGGACAGTATTTCTCCGGGGTGGCGCATCATCTCGGTCAGAATCGCGAATTTCCGTGGCTGCAGATCGATGACCTGGGTGCCTCGGCGGACCAGTTGCAGAGCGGGATCGAGCGTCAGATCGCCGACGCGCAGCAGTGTGGGGCGCGGGTGGGGTGAGCGGCGGGCCAGCGAGCGGATCCGGGCATGCAGTTCCGTGTCGTCGTAGGGGGCGCGCAGCACGTCGTCGATGCCCCGGTCCAGCAGCTCAGCAATCAGCGCAGGCGACATCTGCTCGGTGGGGAGCACCGCCAGAACCGGCGGCCAGAGGTCGGAGGCGCGGATCCGCCCGATGAGCTCCCTGGGAGGTTGTGAACAGTGGAGCACGACGGCGTCGAAGGACACCGCGGCCATTCGCCACAGGACGTCGTCGATGGTTTCGACGACATCGACTCCGAAGCCGCGCGAGAGCAGGTCGTTCCGCAGTTCCAAGCGGTCCTGTTGGTCCAGGCACGCCACAAGCAATCGCATCGGTCCAGCGCCCCAAAGTTCCCCAGCGGGCGGTGCAGCCACTGCACTTTCCGCCGGAAAAACCCCATGGTACGCGCTCGATACCACCGTGACTCCTCAGCCGAAGCCGGCCACTATTGAAAGGGGCTCCGCCCAGTGGAGTGGTGTCCACCGGGCGGAGCCCTCCGTGCTCGAATTACTTCCAGGTGTAGATGACGAACTGGTCCTGATCGGGCGCAAAGCCGGACGGCGAGCCATCTGGGTTCGACACGGTGTTCGTAGAGGTGTACTTGTACATGAACTCGCGTCCCTGGCCGTACTGGCGTTCCCAGTCGTTGCCCTGACGCTCGGAGTTGACGTAGGAGAAACGCTGGTCCAGGGAGGCGTCGGACTGCCACACAGTGCCGTTACCCAGGACGTCCATCAGGCGCTCGCGTGTCAGGTTCGGCCCGACCTCCTTGGCCGCCTGCGAGAAGATGTTCACGGCGACGTAGCCGGCTTGGACGATGTGATGGTTCGTACCGCGGTTACCACGCGCGTACTTGTTCATCGTCGCCATGAACTCCGGGCCCCACAGCTTGTATGTGGTGTTGGTCCAGTAGCGGTTCACCGGGTGCTTGCCGAAGATCGAGCCGAGGACCTCGGCGGCGAGGTGGTTGCCGCTGATGCCCTTGGGCGGGTAGTAGTTCTGCTGCGCGGCCTCGACCATGAACTTCGCCATCGTGGCCGGGTTGATCACGTAGTGAATGATGTGCTCCGGGTTTGCCGAACGCATCGCGAGGATCTGCGAGGACATCGAGGTCTCGGAGATGGAGACGTCGGCCTTCTTGACCAGCTTGCTGCCCGAGGCGTCCATGATCTTCTGGACTTCCTTGCAGGCCAGCTGCATTTCGGGGCTGGTCAGGCAGATCAGGCCGTAGGTCTTGGGCTTGATGACGTTCTTCGCCCAGTTCGCGCCGGCCATGGCCTCGTGGATCATCGACATGTGCGTCGGGAACATGTACGGGTCCTGCCACTCGGTCTGGGAGTAGGCCCAGGCACCCACGTACGGGAGCTTGTACTGCTTGAGGTCGTCGTGGATCGAGGCCGTTGCCCAGTCCACACCGGTGATCAGCGAGAAGATCTTGTCCTGACCCACAAGTTTCTTGATGCACGCCTTGGCGCGGGAGACCTCACCCGGGCCATCGTCACAGTCGACGATGTTGAGTCGCCGGCCGAGCACGCCACCGCGATCATTGACGGCAGTGGCGGCGGCGAGGTTGCCGCGCACCTGCGGAGCAACGAGCACGTTGCCCAGCGCCATGCCGTGCATGTTGATCGAGCCGAGTTTGATGGTGTCCTTGGTGATGCCGACGTCGGTGACGCCGCCCTTCTGCTGGTAGATCTTTTGGTTGGCCGCCTTCTCGGAATTGGACTCGGTGCTCTTGACCTTGGTCCGCGCCTCCGCGGAGCCCTTCTTCGCCGACTTCGCACCGCTGGACGCGGCGGCCGCCTTGCTGCTTGAGGACTTGGCGCTCGAGGCGGTGCCTTTCGCCGATGTCTTTGCGCCCTTGGCCGGTGCTGGGGCCTGTGCCGCAGGTGCGTCCTTCGTATCGCTCTCGGACTTGGCTGCAGGTGCGGCGGCCGGGACCTCACCCGACGACACTGCAGGGGCATCAACTGCTGCTCCTACCGGTTCCTGAGCCACAGGGGACGCGTCGTCACCGCTGCCGCCGCACGCGGCCAGCACCATCGCCGCCGATGCCAGGACCGGGACGACCCTGACGACTCGGTTGTTGACCAGTCTCACGAGGATCTCCTAAGTAATTTCCGGCGCGCCCCGCGCGTCGTCCGGTCAGGGACTGACGCCATGACCGGACGCGCACGTTTACCCAGCGTCACGTCGGCCCGACTCCCTCGCGCCGGGGATGATGGGCTTACGGGTGGATTCAAGTAATCAGCCCGGGCCGTCCGTGTGCTTCAACGGTGCCTCTGCAACGATGACGGAATCGTGAAAACGAAAGAATTGCGATGAAAATTCGGATGGGTCGGTCGCTGACCGCGCGAGTGCTCTGGGTGTTCGGTGTGGCCACGTCGGTGGTGCTGCTGATCGCGTTCACGGCCTTCTACGTCTTGCTGGACAGACAACTGACGCAAGCTCAGGAGCGCGGACTCGAGGTCCGCTCCGACTATCTCTTGGCTGCGATTCGCGCAGGAAACCCTCAGGCAGTCAATCGGGATCCCCTCGCACAGCTGTACGGGCCCGCCGGTGAAGTCATCACGGAGTCCACGGCCCTGGCAGATCGCCGGCTGCTCAGCGTTGCGGAAGCTGTGCGCGCCGAAGGGGGCGGTACCACCCGCTTGGTCAACCTGGAGACGTCCGGCTCGGCGACCATCCGGCTGAGCTCGCGACCGGTCGGTGCCGGCGGCGGCGTTCTCACCGTCGGGGTCTCGGCCGAGCCGGTGAACCACGCCCACAATCGGCTGGTCATGTCCACCTCCGTGGCCGGGCCCCTTCTGATCCTCATCGTTGTGCTCGCCGGGTGGCGGAGCATCCGAGCGGCGTTGGCCCCGGTGGACCGGATGCGGACCGAGGCCGAGGCGATCTCCTCACTGGACACGCGGGTCCGTCTGTCGCCCGTGCCGGGGGAGGATGAGCTGGCTCGACTGGCGCGCACCCTCGACGGGATGCTCGATCGGCTGCACGTCGCGTTCGATCGCGAGCGCGCCTTCGTCGACGACGCCAGTCATGAGCTCCGGACCCCGATCGCGGTGATGCGGGGAGAGCTGGAGTTGGCGCTCGCGGCCGCGGCCGAGGGCGACACAACGGAGTTGGACCGCGCCCTGCGCGCGGGCCAGAGCGAGAATGAGCGCCTGGCGCGCCTGGCCGAAGACCTGCTGCTCCTCGCTCGCGAACGCGCCGGGACCCTCGTAGTGCGGCAGGAATCTGTCGATCTGCTCGACCTGTGCTGGGAGGAGGCCCACCGCCTCGGCGAGCTGCTCGGGATCTCCGTGCGGGTGGACGGAGACCCGGTGGTGCTGCCCGGTGACCCCGTCCGCCTGCGTCAGGTGCTGGCGAACCTGCTGCACAACGCCGCCGCGGCGGGCGCCCGGACGGTGCGTATCGAGGTGACCGAAGGCGAGACCGAGTTGCGGGTGGCGGTCGCCGACGACGGACCAGGGTTCCCACCGGAACTCATCCCTACTGCCTTCGACCGGTTCGTGCGTGCAGACGGGGCGCGGACCCGGGATATCGGGGGCAGTGGTCTGGGGCTCTCCATCGTGCGGGCCGTCGTGGCGGCCCATCACGGCCGGGTCGAGGCGGTCAACGGAGCGCCGCTCGGGGGAGCGTGCGTGCTGGTGCGGCTGCCTGCCGCGCGCGTTGCCAATTGAGGATCAATCGGAGATTGGTGCAGCGCGTTCGCGCAGGTAGTTTCCAAGGGTGGGCAAGCATGGACCCGGCGTTGTCGGGCACCGCCGCCGTCGGCCCGGCCGTGGCCGTGGCGCGGCGGCCGTCGTGATCGCGCCTGCGCTGATCGTCGGAATCGCGCTGTTGGCCGCCGGCCAGGATCCCGGCATCGACCAGGTGGCGCAGGTCGTCGACGAGCCCGGCCGAGCGGCTACGGCCGACCTCATCCCACTACCCACAGCGCAGGCAACTCCCTCGGCCCCGCCGGCCGCGAGCGTCGAACCGAAGCCGAAAGCGGCACCGCCCGCGACGAAGAAACGCCCCGGCCCGACCGGGCACTACCTGATCGCCCCGGGGAGGGCCGCGGCCCCGAAGGGCAAGGGCACGCTGGTGCGGTACATGGTCGAGGCCGAGCAGGGCCTGCGCCACTTCGCGCCCACCGAGTTCGCCACCGACGTGCACCGCATCCTCAACGACCCGCGCGGTTGGGGTCGAGGGGGGCAGACCCTGCGCTTCGAACGGGTCGACAAGGGCCCGGTGCGCTTCCGGGTGTCGCTGTCCAGCCCGAGCCTGACCGATCGTCAGTGCCACCCGCTGCGCACCTTCGGGCGGGTGTCCTGTTTCAACGGTCGCCGCGCGGTCATCAACTCCGCCCGCTGGCGACTCGGGTCACCGACCTACGGCAAGGACCTCGCCGGGTACCGGGACTACGTCGTCAATCACGAGGTCGGCCACGCCCTCGGCCGGGACCACGTCCGCTGCCGCAAGCCCGACACCCCGGCCCCGGTGATGGTCCAGCAGACCAAGTCGCTCGAGGGCTGCGCCGCGAACCCCTGGCCCTATGTGGGCAGTGCCGGCAAGAAGGACAGTGCCGGCAAGAAGGACTGACACGCCCGCCTAGCATGGGCCGATGTTTCCTCCTGTCCTCTCCGAACTTGCCGCCCCGATCGCCGAGCGACTCAAGGCGCGCGGCGAGACGATCGCTGTCGCCGAGTCGGCGGCCGGCGGGCTGATCTCGGCGGCGCTGCTCACCGTTCCCGGCGCCTCCGCCTACTACCTGGGCGGCGTGGTGATCTACACGCTCGACGGGGCGAAGGCGCAATTGGCCGGCGGGCCGGCTGTTCCGTCGGACGTCCGTGGTGCCAGTGAGCCATTCGCCCGGTGGCTGGCCGCGTCGGCAGCCGCGAAGCTGGCGGCGGACTGGGGCGTCGGCGAGACGGGGGCCGCCGGCCCGACCGGCAACCGCTACGGCTCACCCTCGGGGCACTCCTGGGTCGCGGTGCGCCGTCCGGACGGCGAGGTTCTCGCCCGCGAGGTGCTCACCGAATCCGACGACCGGCCGTGGAACATGGAGACGTTCGCCGTCGCCGCGCTCTCACTGCTGCTCGAGGCCCTGTCCTGATCTGACGTCGGTCCTGATCTGAGGTCAGATCAGATGCGCGCGCACATGCGTGCCCGCGGGGTCAACCCAGCCCTTGCTCCGGGCGTAGTTCATCGTCGCGTCGAAGTCGGAACGCCACTGCGCATCGGCCGCGTGCAGGCTCAGGCTCAACAGCCCGGCGATGTCGAGCCAGACGTGCTCACCGTCGAGCCGGCCCAACGCGCCGAGGATGGCGTCGGCGTCGGTGGCGGCGCAGTCCTGCAGGCGAACGCTGAGTGCCTTCAGGTTGTCCGCCTCCGTCAGGCTGACGCGGTTCGACGCTCCGTCGACGACGACGATCACTCCGACCTCCGGCCATTCACATCGGCCCGCCCCTTGATCTCGCTCATGCGGCACCTTCAGCCCAAGCAGCAAGGCGAGCAACCTCGGGAATGTCCCCGTCGCCGGCGGCCACCAGCGGCAGCAGTCCGTCGAAGATCTCGCCGGTGGCGCCGTCCACAGTGACCTGACGACCAGTCAGCAGTGCCACGGTGCCCGGTCCGCAACCGACCACGCATGGCGTGCCGAGTTCCCGGCTCACCACCGCGGCATGGCTGGTCGCGCCGCCGACCTCGGTGACGATGGCCGCCGAGACGACCATCCCGGAGACGTCGTCGGGGTCGGTGGTGGGGCGCACCAGCACCACGGAGTGACCGTCGTCGGCGAGATCCTCGGCGCTCTCGCAGTCGATGGCCACCCGGCCGAATCCGACGCCGGGGCAGGCGGGTTCGCCCTGGGCGAGAAGTTTCGCCATGGCCCGCGCAGCCGGTTCGATGTGCGGCTTGGCGAGCGCGGCAAGCTGCTCCGGCGTCACCATCGCGAGGGCTTCCTCGACGCCGATCAGGCCCTCGTCGTGCAGCATCACCGCGAAGCGCACCGCGGCGTCCGGGGAGCGCTTGGCCGCGCGGGTCTGCAGGAGGTAGAGCCGACCGGCCTCGACCGTGAACTCGATGTCCTGCACGTCGCGGCCCTCCCGTTCCAACGTCGTCGCGACATCCAGCAATTGGGCGTGCAACGCGGGATGCTGGGTGGCCAACGCGGCCAGCGGCAAGGCATCGAAACGGCCGGAGACGACGTCCTCGCCCTGCCCTCGCGGCAGCCATTCGCCGTAGGGCGCCGCGTCGCCGGTGAGCGGGTTACGGGAGAACAGCACCCCGGTGCCGGAGTCATCGTCGAGGTTGCCGAACACCATGGCCTGGACGGTCACCGAGGTGCCGCCGTCCTCCGCGATGCCATGGTGCTTGCGGTAGGACAGTGCGCGCTCGCCGAACCAGGAGTCGAAGACCGCGGCGACTGCGCCGTGCAGCTGGGCGATCGGGTCCGCGGGCGCGGCGGAGCCCACGACGCGTGCGTACTGCTCGGTGAACCGCCGTGCGGTGTCGGCGGCGTAGCCGGGATTCCCGGACTGGCGGGCGAGGGCGGCCTCGACGTCCGGGGTCATGCCGAGGTTGAGGATCGTGTCCATCATCCCGGGCATGCTGCGCGCGGCACCGGAACGCACTGAGACCAGCAGGGGCCGCGTGGGGTCACCGAGCACGCGTCCGGTATTGGCCTCCAGCGCGGCGATTCCCTCGGCCAGCGCGGCAATGCAGTCCGCGGACAGCGCGCGCTGCTCGGCGTGGAAGCGCAGGCATTCATCGGTGGTCAAGGCGAATGCGGGAGGCACCGGTAGTCCGAGCCGCAGCATGCGCGCAATGCCGAACGCCTTGCCGCCCAGCACCTCGCGGCCGAGCTCCGGATCTGCCTCCGGCAACCAGATCAACGCCACGCCGACACCTCAGACCGCCCGGCCGGCGATGGCCTCGTCGAGCCGAGTACGGCCGAGGAGCAGGATCAGTTCCTCGTGCAGCTCGAACCACAGCGTGTGGTAGCTGTCGATCATCGGCCGGGCGAGGTAGGTGGTGTCGCCGGCGCGCAGCGCCGCGACGGCCGCGTCGAAGCGCGGACCGTAGCCGGCCAGTCGGGGTGCGATCGCGATCATCCGCGCGAGCAGGGGACGGAACTCGTCGTCGACCTCGCCGAGCAGACGGCCGATCACAGCGGCGTCGTAGGCCGCGTCGGTGTGATCGTTGGGGGTCTCGGGGTCCCGCAGCTGCCAGGCCGTGACGACCTCCTTCAACGCGGTGTTGGCGTGGTGGAAGTCCTCGTAGACAGCCTCCAGCGCCGGCTGGTCGACCCCGGCGCGTTCGGCCTCGATCCACTGGCCCAGCGCCTCCTTGCCCTCCGGGGTGATCCGCACCGCGGGACCGCCCTTGACGAGGCCGTCGGCGAGCAGAGCGTCGAGCGCTGCCTGCGCCCCAGCCTCGTCCGAACCGGTGCACCGGGCTACGGCGGCCGCGTCCGCGCGGCCCTTCAGTCGAACTGCCTGCAGGGTGGAAAGTTGATTCATCGTCAGTCCGTTACTCGGGGGGCTCGATGTAGGTGACAGCTCCGGGCTCGCCCGCCATCACCGCTTCACCGGGGGGTTACCTGCGTGGATGAATTGGGCGCCGCGGAGAACGTCGACCTTGTGCGTAAATCCCTGCTCTGAGAAGACCGGAAACTCGTTGCCGTCCGCGTCACGCAAGGTCGAGAACATGTCGATCATGGCGACGGCCCAGTTGGGTGCCTCGGGACCGGGCTCCGATTCCTGCATAGCGACCTGGACGCGGCCGTTCAGGCGGACGAACTCGGCGGCGATGCGATGTCCGTTGGCGAATTCCAGGTCGTAGCGCAATGGGAGCGTGGTCGCTTCCTTGTGCCACTGGCCGCCGACCAACGGCGTCAGCGTCGTCCCGTCCGTCCACCAGCCGGCGATCGGCATGGGCGCCGGCTCGGGCAGTTCGTGCTGACGCAGACCGATGACCGAGAACGCACTCCCGTCGGGAAGGACCGCCGACATGAGGTCCCAGCCGCTGTTCCACATCAGCTGTGTCTTGCGGCGGCCCCAGCCACGGTCCCGCCAGCCGAACCCGGAGAAATGCTGGGGCTCGCCGTCCTTCCAGCGGAGCGTGCCCTCGAGGGTGACGATCTGCTCGAGGTGGGAGTAGAACTGCCCGTCCACATCCCCGGAGGAGTAGTACCCCTTGAACATTGTGTCCCAGAGGGGGGCCCAGTGCCTGCCCTTGAGCGTCAGGTCGAACTCGACCTCCTCCAGGTCGGCGACCCACCGCAGCTCGTGGTCGGGCCCCCAGGTGAGATTGCCGAACTCGAGCCGCGCCAGGCTGTTGCCGACGCTTTTCGTGTCGTGCGTACCGTCTTCGCGGCACACCCGGCTGACGCTGCGGTTGCCCTGCGAGACGCCGACCGCGCAGCGAGTGTCCGGGAATCGATTTGCGCTGACGGTCAGGTGCATGTTCACGCACGCGTTGGTGGACGGGTCGTGGGCGGCCACGAAGAACGTGTCCTTCCACGGGAAGGACTCATCGCCGGTCGGCACGTGGACGTATTCGTCCTCGGGCTTCGGCAACCACTCCTTCGGAACTCCGTAGCTCATGCGCCTGCTCTCTTCAGGATCTCGACGGTGCCTTTGTTGCCGTCCACCCGGATGACGTCGCCGGTGCGCAGGACGGAGGTGCCGTTGTCGGTGCCGATGACGCACGGGATGCCGCACTCGCGCGCGACCACCGCCGCGTGGCTGAGCGGACCGCCGATGTCGACGACCAGCGCCTCGGCGAGGAACAGCACCGCGGCCCAGCTGGGGTCGGTGGTGGGGGCGACGATGATGTCGCCCGGTTCGACGTCGACCTCGGTCGGGTCGAAGACCACTCGTGCGTTGCCCTCCACCACGCCGCCGCTGGCGCCGATCCCGGTCACCGCGAGGGTGTCGTCGCCCTCCGCGCGAGCGTCCGACGCCAAGGCCTGCTCGGTCACCGGCAACTTCGCGGGCGTCCCCTCCCACGTACGCGGGATGTCGATCTTGAGCAGTTCCTCGCGGAGTGCCTTCCGTTCCGCGGCGAGTTCCTTCGCGTTGGCGGGCAGCCCGGCATCGAGTTCGTCGGCGGTGAAGTAGAAGACGTCGTCGACCTCGTTCAGCACCCCCTGCTCGACGAGCAGGGTGCCCATCCGGCGGGCAGCGGCGCGACTGACGTCGAGGCAGCGGATCAACGCTTCCTTCGCGACACCGCGCAGCGGGATGCGTGCCACGGCGAGCTTGAGGATCTGCTTGGCGATGGGGCGCTTGAGCACCGAGGTCTTGGCCAGCAACGCCTTCTCCGCGGCCACTCGCTCCTGGGTCCGCTTGTCCGACATCAGGTGCGGGTGCTCGCTGTCCGGGCGGGCGGCGTACTGCTTCGCGAGGCGCAGCACCGGCTCGGGGTCCTCGCGCCACATCTTCGCGATGAGCTGACCCTCGCCGAGTCCGTGGTACCCGTGCTTGTCCATGAAGGCGTCCAGGGCCATCTGTTCGCGGCCCAGCGCCCACAGGTCGGCGATGATCTCGGTCTCCGCGTGCGAGCCCTGGCCCGCCATCAGCGCGTTCGCCTGTTCGGGCGTGAGGTCGGACTTCGCGATGAGGGCGAGCAGCTGGTCGTAGATGGACTGCACGCCGACGAAGACCGCGCGCGCCTGCAGCGCGGTCATCGCGTTCATCTCCTTGCGCGCGTCCTTGAGGGCGACCTTGGTCGCGGCCATGTCGCGCGTCGGCATCGCCTTGATGTGCGCGGACCACCAGGCCTGCGTGTGCGCGGTGTCGCGCAGCGCCTCCTTGCGGATCCGCGCGAACGTCTTGGGCATGTTCAACGCGATCGCGCGGTGGCGCTTGCCCGTCTGGGGGATCTGAATCCCGACCGGCATCTCACCCAGCAGCTGCTTGGCGATCGCGTCGGCGCTCGTCCCGGGGAGCCGATTTCCCATCTCACAAAGGAAATTGACGCTCAGTGCACCGCGGCCGTGGAACACGGTGACAGCGCGCTTGTCCGCCTCGGGGTTGAAGACGACGCGTTCCGGTTCCAGCGCACCGGTCTGCCGGAACGCGTCCTTCATGCCCAGGTCGATAGCGGGTCCCCACACCGACCAGCCGAACGGCGTCACCACGCCGGGCAGGGCCTCGCCCACGTTGGCCGTGCTCCAGAAACAGCCCTTGGCGGACTCGGTGTGGTACAGGCTCAGTGCGTCCGTCGTCATCGTGCTCCCTGACCCGATCTTTACGGCGGTGGTCATGGACCCATATTCTGCGACGTGTAGTCGCAATAATACAAGAGCATCTCCACCGTGAGGTAGCCGTGAATACTCGCAACCAGTTGATCTGTGCCTGGAGCGTCCCGCTGTTCATGGTGCTGCTCGGGGTCGGCTTCGGTGGGCTCGGCGGGTACATCCCGCCGAACCCGCCGAGTGACTCGGCGCAGGAGATCGCGGCGTTCTATGCGGACAACCGGAACCTCATCCGCACGGGCCTGGTCCTGACGATGCTCGGCGCCGCGCTGCTCGTCCCGTGGGTCGCGGTGTTCGCCCACCAGATGAAGCGCGTCGAGGGCAAGTCGTCGGTGCTGGCGCAAACGCAGATGCTGGCCGGGGCGATGGTCGTCATCCTCATCCTCATCCCGTGCATGCTCTGGTCCGTCGCGGCCTATCGGCCCGACCGGGACCCGGAGGTGATCCGGTTGCTGTCCGACATCGGCTGGTTCTTCTTCATCCTCGCCGCTGTCGCTGCCGGTGATGCAGATGCTCGCCATCGCCCTCTGCATCCTCGGCGCCCCGGACGAGAAGATCTTCCCGCGCTGGCTCGGCTACGCGAACCTCTGGTTCGCCGTCCTGCTGGTGCCGGGCGCGCTGTGCACCTACTTCAAGGACGGCATCTTCGCGTGGAACGGCGCGCTCGGGTGGTGGCTGACCATCCTGACGTTCTTCGCCTTCTGGACGACGAACTCGGTGATGCTCTTCAAGGCCATCCGCCAGGAGGAGGCCGAGGTTCGCGCCCTCGCGACTGCCTGAGGCGCGTCGGGGATCAGTGCACCCCGACGTACTGTTCGAACAGGGTCGCTTCGTCGACCTCGTCGGGGGTGCCGGAGAAGACGATCTCGCCGCGGTTGAGCAGGTACACCCGATCGGCCAGAGCGAGCGCGCGATTGACGTACTGCTCGACGATGACGAGAGCGGCGCCGTCGTCGCGGAGTTTGGCGAGGAACTCGAAGATCTCGTCGACGATCTTCGGCGCCAGACCCAGGCTGACCTCGTCGAGCAGGACAACCCGCGGCGACTGGATGTAGGCCCGGGCCAGGGCAAGCATCTGTTGCTCGCCACCGCTCATCGTCCCGGCCAGCTGTGAGAGTCGCTCCCCGAGGCGGGGGAAGGCCGTCACGGCGCGCTCGATGGATTCGGCCTGCTCCCGGGCGGGGGACTGCAGCGAGAGGTTCTCCCGGACCGTCAGTGAGGGAAAGACCCCGCGGCCTTCGGGGATATGGCACAGGCCCAGCTTGACGCGGCCGTGCGGCGAGGCGCGGGTGATCTCGTCATCGCCCAGGGCGATCCTGCCCGAGCGAGGCCGGATCAGGCCGGCGGCGACCCGCATCAGCGTGGTCTTGCCGGCACCGTTGGGGCCGAGCAGGGCGGCCACCTGCCCGTCGGGGACCTCGAGGGAAACCCCGCGGAGCACGGTGGACTCGCCGTAGCCGGCGGTGATGTCGGTGAGCTTGAACATCGGTCAGCCTGCCGCTCTCGAGTCGGTGGGGTGCCGCGTAGCTCTCGCCGCGGTCTCGACCACGTGGTCGCCCAGGTAGGCGGCCCGCACGAGTTCGCTGGTGCGGACTTGCTCCGCGGTGCCCTCGAAGATCGGCTTGCCGAAATCCAGGACGTGGATATAACCGCAGATCCTCATCACCAGCGACATGTCGTGCTCAACGAGCAGAATGCCGATCTCCCGGGCGTCGACGAGGCTCGCCAGGATCTCGCCGAACCGTACGGTCTCCAGCCGGTCCAGTCCGCTGCTCGGCTCGTCGAGCAGCAGGACCCTGAACCCGCCGGCGATCACTCGGGCCAGCTCCACCAGGCGCCGTTGACCGGTGGACAGGGCTGCGGCCGACTGGCCGGCCAGGCGCGTGATGCCGCACAACTCCAGCGCGAGGTCCGTCTCCTCGCGCACCTGCCTACGCTCGTCGCGAGCAGGACGCAGGTGCCGCCACGGCCGGGAGCCGGCCATCGCGGCCTCCCGTCCGAGCGCCACGTTCGCCCGCACCGTCAGGCTGTCGAACAGCTCCATCCGCTGGAAGGTCCGTCCCAACCCCTGCTGCGCCCGTGCCTCCGGGGACCGATGGGTGACGTCGGAGCCGAACAGGCGGAACGCGCCGGAGGCCGGACGCACCAAGCCCGTGCAGGCGTTGAACGTCGTTGTCTTGCCGGCCCCGTTGGGTCCGATCAAACCGGTGATCCGACCCAACGGGGCGGTGAGGGACAGGGAATCGAGGGCGAGGTGACCCCCGTACCGGACGGAGACCCCTTCGACCTCGAGCCCTGATGACTCCGACGTCTGCACTCGTTATCCCTTGAACGGCTCGTGCTCGAAGCAGAGCTTGTCCGGACCCAACGGAGCGCGATATGCCTTGTCGATCACGGCAACCGCGTAGTAGCAGGGCTGCGTGGTCGGCAGCTCGCCCGCCTTGAAGGTGACCCCCGGGCCGAGGCCTCCCATCGTCTCGTTCTTCAGGCTGTAGAGGCCCTCGTACACCATCGCGGTGGTGATGGCGCCGGCCCGGGCCTTCGCGGCCACTCCGTCGATCGCTGCCTCGAACAGCTTGCCTGCGGCCCAGCCCGAGAGCGCGGACTGGTCGGCGACGAAATTCGGCGAGAAGGTCTTCAACGCCGCCTTGAAGGCGTCGATCGCCGGAACGCCGGTCGCGGCCAGCGGAGCGTTGGGTGATCCGGAGTAGACCTTGATGGCTGAGATGAACGGGTCGTTCAGGCTGGCTGCGGTGAAGCTGAACGACGCACCCACGATCGGGACCTTGAAGCCGATGCTCGAGCAGGAACGCGCCAGGCGTAGCTCGGACGCGGAGTCGACGAAGGCCGTGATGAACTGCGCGCCCTTTTCCTTGGCCAGCTGGCAACCCGCGGTGAAGTTGGGCTGGGTCAGCGAGACGCCCTGAGTACCCAGGACCTCCACCTTGGCCATGTCGGCCATGCCGCCCTTGGCCTGCGACGACTTGGCGCTGGTGGTGCAGATGGTCGCCTCGACGCAGTACAGGATGAAGGTCTTGGTCAGCCCCTCAGCACGGCGGATCGCGTCCATCGGACCGGCGAACGCGGACAGCGTGCCGCCGCCCTGCGGGAAGACGTACTGGCTGGCATTCCACGCCGGGTCGACGAGGTCGCCACCGATCTGCGGGAACTTGTGCTTCTCCAGGGTCGGGACCATGGCTGCGAAGGAGATCGGCATGGCCGACCCGACGATCGCGATCACCTTCTTGTTGACGATCAGGTCCTCGGTCACCGAGGCCGTGCGCTGCGGATCGTTCTGATCATCGACCGCGATCACCTGGACCGGGTGGCACTGCAGGCCGCCGGCGGCGTTGATCGCGGCCACCCACAACGCGAGGCCCTCTTTGTGACGACCCGTCGTCTGACCGACCAGACCGCTGAAGGTGCCGACCTGACCGATCTTCACCGGCTCGAGCTTCGACGTGCACGGAGCGTTGACCGGGGCCTTCGCGCCTGCCGCTGTGCCCTTGTCGCTCTTGCCCGCGCCCTTGGTGGTGTCCTTGGCCGCGCCCTTGGTTGGGACCTTGGTCGCGTCCTTCGTCGCACCCTTGGCCGCGCCGGCGGCCGGCACCTTGGCGGTGTCCTTGGCCGCGCCCTTGGTCGCGTCCTTCGCTGCGGCCTTCTCCGTTCCGGGTGCGGCGTCGGGGACGGCGGCGCCGTCGCCGGCCTCCGCAGCCGGTTCCGCCGCGTCGCCGTTCGGAGCCTGCACGGCGGTGCCGGCATCCGTGGCCGCCTGTGTCGCTTCGTCGCCGCCGCCGCCGCATCCTGAAACGAGCAGTCCGACGACGAGACCGATGCTCACCGCCGCTGTCAAGCGGCGGGTCCTCCCGCGATGGTGGAACATGATCAGTCTCCTTCGTCTTTTTCGTGCCGGGACGGGGTGTACTCGATAACTGGATTGGCAGATGCCGGGGTGTCCCCGGCCTCGGATTCCGACGCGCGCTGGGCACGGCGGTGCTGCGGGACCGACGCGGCCTCCGGCCGGCGCCGGGCCCTGGCTTCACGCAGTTGGTACTGAAGGCCGCCTTGAGAGTTCGCCGCGAGCAGGATCGCGGCGAGACCGAAGATGACGTAGCTCCACAGCGTCGTCTTCTCGCCGCTCACGTACGCCGGCAGCACGTTGAACAACACCGCGGCCACGATCGCCGAGAACACCGTGCGGCGACCGCTGATGGCCAGGAAGGCCAGGATCACCAGTGAGTCCTGGCTCGAGAACGTGTCCTGGCTGACCCGCGAGAACAACCCGGCGGTGGTCGCACCACTGATCCCTGCCAGGAACGCGGAGATACAGAAGACGATCACCCGGCTGATCTTGACGTTCGCGCCGAGAGTGGTCAGGGCGACCGGCGAGTCCGCCATGCCGCGCAGGAGGCGCCCGAGCCGGGTCGCCTCGATCGTCACCACGATGGCGATCGCGATCAGCGCGATCACCAGCATCAGGTAGTAGTAGCTGTTGTCGTCGGTGAAACCTTCCGGGCGCCGGGTCGGCACACCGGACCCGAACATGTAGTCGCGGCTGTAGGCGTACTGCGCCAGCAGGATCCCGAATCCGAGGGTCGCCAGGGCGAGATAGAGACCGGAGACCCGGATCGCGGGGATGGCGATCACCGCCCCGATGGGCACCGCGATCAACCCGGCCAGGAGCATCGCGACCAGCCAGGGAACGTCGTTCTCCAGCATGTGCGCCATCCCGGCCGCGCCGACGGCGGCGAAGCCGACGTGACACAGGGAGATCTGACCGCTCGTCCGCACCAGTAACGACAGGCTGAGGAACAGCACCACGGAGGAGACGGCCGCGTTGTAGAAGCTGATCTTGGTGCCGGCAAAGGTCGGCACCAGTAGGGCGACGACCAACACCGCCGCGTAGCCGCCTGCGCGGGCCGACATCGGCAACCGGCTCGGCGGTACCGCACGGGTCTTGATGTCGCGGCCGACCTGGACCAACCAGCCGCGGCGGGCGAAGACCAGGATGCCGAAGAGCACGATGAACGGCATGTTGAAGTCGATGCCGGACAGGCTCGGATGTGCAGCGAAGGCCTTCGACGCCACGCCCTGCAGGATCCCGACCACAAGCCCGCCGACGAAGCTCCACGGCAGGCTGGTGAACCGGCCGATCGCTGCGGCACCGAAGGCCTGGATGACGATGACCGACAGGATGAAGACGTCCAACTGAAGTTGGATGGACGCCAGGAGCACGCCCGAGGCCGCGGCGAAGCACGACCCGATCACCCACGCACTGAGCCGGATCCGGAACGGGTCGAGGCCGGTCTGGTCCAGAAGCTCGTGGTCGTCCACCACCGCGCGCATCGCCGCCCCGAGGCGGGTGCGCTTGAAGAAGACGTACAGCGAGGCCGCAGATGCCATGCCCAGGCCGAGGACGATCAGAATGTCGTAGTTCACCGGGACGCCGGTGAGGGTGAACGCCTCGTCCTGAGGCAGGAACGACTCCACCGACAAGCCCGTGTATCCGTAGCGCAGGATCAGCAGCGACTGGACCGCCACCAACAGCCCGATGGTCGCCACGACCTTCTGTGCGGTCGGTACATCGCGAAGTGCCGCGGACATCCGCTCCAGAGCCAGACCCACCACGACGCCGAACGCCAGCAGGACGATCAACGCCGCTACCGGCCACGGCAGTCCGCCGTCGTTGCGCAGTTCGTAGAAGGTGTAGGCGCCGGCGGCCGAGATGGCGCCCTGGGCGATGTTGAAAAGGCCGGAGGTCTTGTAGGTCAGGACCAGCCCCATCGCGGACAGCCCGTAAATCGATCCCAGGGCGATCCCGAAGATCAGGAACGGTACGTAGTCAGTCATCGACGAACCTCCACCCGCGCCTGAAGATCACTCAGCGCCGGTGCGGGTACGCATGAGGGCGATGACGGCCAGTGGGCCGAACGCGCTCATCGCCTTCTTGGGACCGGTGTCCGATCCGACGCCGTCCGCCGCCGTCGCCGATCTCGCCTCGGCCGAGGCGAAGCCGATCTCGAAGCGCTGGTTGGACACTCCGGCGACACCGGTCGGGTTCTCGGGGACCTCCGGCAGGTCGTAGGCGATGCTCAGGCCCGCCCCGACGATGCCGTCCGTAGTCATCGTCGGCTCCTGGTAGTTCACCGTCACGCTGATCGCCTTGAACGCACTCTTGATGGCGCCCGCGTCGGCAGGAACTGCTCGTTGCTCGCCGTCCGGCGGCGACACCAGGAACTTGCCGTCCCGGAAGGAGATCACCAGCCCCTCCGACTTGCCGCACGGAAGGTTGCCCGGAATACCGGACTGCGGCGGCGGAGTGCAGGGCGACTGATACACCAGGCCGGGGGCGGAGATGGAGTTGAACTCGAACGACGACGTGCGGGTCAGTTTGCCGTTCTCGGACGCGGCTTTCGCAACGCTGCGCAGGCCGCGGATCTCGATGTTGTTGCTCAATTCGAGCACGTCGTACGTGCTCTCCGCCGAGGAGCGGATCGCCCCGAACTCGAGGACCTCGGAGCGAGCCCGGGACGTCGCCCCGGAGAAGTCCGATCCCATGACCGCATCGGCCGTGACCACCGCGAGATTGCTGGACGCGCTCAGCGACGAGAACGGGTTGGCGACGTGCTTTGCGCCCTCGCCTGCCTCGGCCTGCAGGTAGAAGGGATAGTTGGGCAACTGCACCCCTGTGGTGGCGTTGACGAGGCCGGGACCCTGCACTGCCACCGGCCCCGGGTACGGGCCCGCTGCTACCGCATCGGCCGCGCCGATCGAGGTGAGGGTCGTGCTCGCGAACGGGCCGTAGCCCTCATAGGGCACCCCGAGAGGGAACGTCGGGTTCGTCGTCGCCATGCGGAACGGATAGGCCACTGCGCTCGCGTTGAACGTCGTCACGTCCGCCTTGGCAGCGGTCGGTGACCACACGAACACCGCCGTGCACCCGAGTGCGCCCACGGCACCGGCCCACCGCAACCCGGCAGTCCGAACTCTCATCAAGCTCTCCTCACGCTACGGCTGACTTCGGGCGCGTCGACCGGTTCGACCGCACCTCCGGACCGGCTTCGGAGCCGACCTGAGCGTTCGTCATCTCGACCACGGCGCGTGGTGTACCTGTTCGGAGGGTTACAGCACCCGAACCTCATATTCGGGCGAATTACCCACTTTTGGAAGCTTCCGGAGTTTCAGGGTGATGCGGTCCTCGCCCGATGCCTTGCGGTGGGCGCGATCGACCCGGCAGGGAGTCCTCCTATTGTGCGACATCAGGTCGCAAAAAGAAAGGAGTGCTCCTGCCCGTCAGCCGATCCGGTCGAACTCGATCTCAAGACCTTCGTACGCGGAGAACGGGAACTGGGCCGCGCGGGTCGGCTTGATGCCGTCGGCGAAGCGGATGTTGTCCATCCGCTCGAGCAGGATCTCGAAGGAGATCCGGGAGACGGCGCGGGCCAGTGGCATGCCGACGCAGACGTGCGGGCCGTGGCCCCAGGCGAGGTGCTTCTTCACGTTCGGGCGGTGGATGTCGAACTTCTGCGGGTCCGGGAAGACCTCGGGGTCGTGGCCCGCGCCGCCCCACATCATCGGCACCAGCGTGCCCGCGGGGATCTTGGTCCCGCCGACCTCGGCGTCCGCCGTGCACACGCGGTAGGTCGCCCGCAGCGGGGAGTCCTTGCGGAGCGACTCGTCGATCGCCACGGGGATCAGGTCCGGGTTGGCCCGCAGTTCCGCCATTGCGTCGGGGTTCTCGATGAGGTCGATCAGCAGGTTCGCGATCAGGTTGGTCGTGGTGTGGTTGCCGGCGGGCAGGAGCTGCGAGACGGCGCAGAGGAGTTCGCCGTCGGTCAGGTGACGGGGGCCGGCCATCTCGCCGAACTTGGCCTCGTCCTCCTCGTCGATGGTGGAGTTCACCAGCGCCGAGAGCAGGTCGTCGGTCGGGTTCTCGCGGCGGGACGCGATGCGGGGGAGCAGGTCCTCCATGAAGTCCTTCGCCGAGCGCAGCACCTCCATGCGCTGCTCGTTGTTCATCGGTGCGAGGTATCCGTCGGCGATGTGGTCGCTCCACTTCTTGAAGAGCAGACGGTCACCGTCCATGCCGAGCATCGTGGCGATCATGATCACCGGCAGGGGTGACGCGTAGGCGTCGAAGAAGTTCGCGCGACCGGAGTCGATGACCGCGTCGATCAGCGCGTTGGCCTCGGCGCGGATCGTCGGCTCCATCGCGCGGACCCGGCTGATGTTCATCGACTTGTTCGCGATGGCCTTCTGCCGCGTCTGGGTCGGCGGGTCGCACGAGAACAGCGCGTTCTTCAGCTTGGGGATCGTCGCCCAGAACTCCTGAACCTCCGTCGACCACGGCTCAGGGCTGACGCCGGCGAGCTGCGGACCGTCCGGGCCGTAGAACTCCGAGGAGAAGCCGGTCGTGTTGAAGGTGATCGCCTGGATCTCGGCGTGACCGGTGACGACGTAACCGAGGGGGCCTGCGTCGAACGCGCCGTCTCCCGAGGAGTGCATGGCCTGGTACCAGTCGTACGGGCACCGCTGGACCTCTGGGTTGAGCGGGGTGAGACCTTCGGGGGCGGCTTGAGCGTCAGCGGACATCGTTGTCCCTCTCGGGGCGAAGCGAGAATATTGGGCCTGGGAGTCTCAATTTATGGATGGGCCCAGAACACAGTCAAGGGTGAGGCGGTGTCGCCTCTGGACGGACGCGGCGCGACGGCGTTAGATATGTGCGACAGCACGGCTCGAAAATAGGTGACAGGAGTGGGGCGGCATGAAGGTCAGCGTGTTCGCGATGCCGACGATCCCGGCGACGCTCACCGAGCGGCGCGACCTGCGTCCGATCGGGCGCAACACCGAGCGCTACCAGATGATGCTCGAAGAGGTCCGGGCGATCGCGATCCTTGCCGACGAACTCGGCTATGACGCCTTCTCCACCACGGAGCATCACCTGCACTCCGAGGGTGGCGAGGTCATGCCCGACCCGATCACCCTCTACGCCGATCTGGCGGTGCGGACGAAGAACATCCACTTCTATCCGATGTCCATCGTGCCGACAGCGGGCGACCCGATCCGGATCGCCGAGAGCATCGCGCTGTTGGACCAGCTGACCAAGGGTCGCGTCGGCGCCACGTTCGCCCGTGGCTACCAGAAGCGTTGGATCCAGATCCTGTCCCAGGGCGGCTCGACGTCCCTGGTCGACGCGGACTCCGACGTGCGCAACCGCGAGGTCTACAACGAGAACATCGACATCATTCTCAAAGCGTGGACCGAGGACTCCTGGGACCACAACGGCAAGCACTACCAGGTGCCGTTCCCGTACGACGAGGGCATCAAGGGCTTCGGCGGCATCAGCTGGACCCGGGACTTCGGCTCCGAGGACGAGGTCGACGCCGAGGGTGTGGTCCGCAAGATCGGCGTGACTCCGCCGCCGTATCAGCGCCCCTATCCGCCGATCTGGGTGCCGTACACGGTGTCCCCGGCGTCCATGATTGCCGCCGCGAAGCGCGGCTTCTCCTGCATCGCCACCGAGGGTCGGCCGCAGGCCTTCCGGGCCCACGCCATGGCCTACCGCGAGGCCGCCAAGGAACAGGGCCATGACCTCAAGCTCGGTGAGAAGTTCGGCGCGACCCGCTCGGTGTGCATCGGCGACACCCGCGAGGAAGCCTTCGAGATGGCCGTGCACACCGCGGCCTACGAGTGGCACAACTACTTCAACAAGTTCGGCTTCGCCGAGATGTTCCGCACCGCCGACGACGCACCCGACAAGCCGGTGTCGTTCAAGGACGAGGCGGAGCTGGCGAAGCGGTTGATCGAGGTTCGCCAGCTGCTGTGCGGCACCGTCGACGACGTGCGTCGCCAGATGGAGGAGCTCAACACCTGCCACGCCGGCCCCGGCGAGGAAGAGGGCGCGCTGGACTGGATGGTCTGGCAGTTCTTCCAGCAGGGCACCATGCCGCTGGACGTCCAGAAGCGCCAGCTGGAGCTCTTCGCCGAGAAGGTGCTCCCCGCAGTTCGCTAGGTACAGGCCGATGACGTCGGCGAGCACACTGCCGTGGTGCTCGCCGACGTTGCCGTTGTGTCGCTATCCGCGTATCGCCTGCGTGCGGCCGGAGGGTAGCGTCGCGCCCACAGCGCACCCACACCGTCGTGGGTCAACTGGAGGTGCGGAATGTCCCAGCTGTCCACTCCCGACCTGGACGTCGTCGTCATCGGCGCAGGGTTCTCGGGGATCTACGCGCTGCACAAGCTGCGCAACGAGATGGGCCTGAACGTCCGAGTCTTCGAGGCCGGCGGCGGGGTGGGCGGCACCTGGTACTGGAATCGCTACCCGGGTGCGCGCTGCGACAGCGAGGCCTACATCTACGGCTACCTGTTCGACGAGAAGCTGTGGCAGGAGTGGGACTGGAGCGAGCGCTACCCGCGGCATTACGAGGTGCGCAGCTACCTCGAGCACGTCGCGGAGCGCTTCGACCTGAACCGCGACATCAGCTTCAACACCATGGTCTCCGGAGCGCACTTCGACGAGGACGCGTCACTGTGGTCGGTGACCACGGCTACCGGCGAGACGGTCACCGCGCGGTACGTGATCACCGGAGTGGGCTGCCTGTCCGCGTGGAACACCCCGCCGTTCCCGGGCCGGGAGTCCTTCAACGGCGAGATCTACTACACGGGTAAATGGCCGCATCACGACGTCGACCTCGCCGGCAAGCGGGTCGGCATCATCGGCACCGGCGCCACGGCTGTGCAGGCGATCCCGATCATCGCCAAGGATGCTGCCGATCTGACGGTCTTTCAGCGCACCGCGAACTACATCGTCCCGGCCAACCACGGACCGGTGCCGGCCGACGTCGCCGCGGCCCGCAAGCAGGACTACGACGGCATCCTGGCGCGCACGAAGAACTCCGCGTTCGGCATGCCCTTCACCTTCCACCCGAAGCCGATGGCCGAATGCACCGACGAGGAGATCGACGAGGTCCTCTGGGAGTGGTGGAACAGGGGTGGGCTCGGTTTCATGCTCTCCACCTGGGTCGAGCCGCTCATCGATGCCGAGAAGAACCTCCGCATCGGGAAGTTCCTCGCTGACCGGATCAAGGAGAAGGTGCACGACCCGGATGTCGCTGACCTGCTCACTCCCAAGGGCATCCAGTACGGCGTCAAGCGCATCCCGTTGGACTCCGGGTACTTTGAGACCTTCAACGAGCCCCACGTGCACCTCATCGATGTGAAGAGCAACCCGATCGCGGAGATCACTCCCACGGGCGTCAAGCTCGTCGACGGCTCGGAGTACGAGCTCGACGTGATCGTCTACGCCACCGGGTTCGACTCGACCACCGGCACGTTGAACCGCATCGACATCCGCGGTCGCGGCGGAGCGAAGCTCAAGGACAAGTGGGCCGATGGCCCGCGGACCTACCTCGGCATGAGTGCCGTCGGATTCCCGAACCTGCTGATGTGCACCGGCCCGCAGAGCCCCAACGTGCTGTCGAACATGCCGGTCTCGATCGAGGAGCACGTCAGCTTCTTCGCCGGGATCATCGCCCACATGAACGAGCGCGGGGCACGCCTGATCGAGCCCACGCTCGAGGCCGAGGACGCCTGGGTGGAACACAACAACGCGGTCATCAACGCCACCCTCTTCCCGCAGGCCGACACCACCTACATGGGCGCCAACATCCCTGGCAAGCCGCGCGTGTTCGTGTCGAACCTCGACATGGTCGTCGGCTACGCGGCGAAGCTCGCCGAGGTCGCGGCCAACGACTACGAGGGCTTCGTCCTCGAGGGTCAGCCCGCCACCGTCTAGTGGAACTGAGCAGAAACCGGCAGATCGTCGAGGACTTCTACTCGGCGATCCCGGCGCGCGACGTCGACAAACTCGCTGCTGTGATCGAGGACGGCTTCGCCGTCGAGGCCGTGATGCGCCTGCCAAATTCGCTTCCTTACGGGGGAGTGCACTCCGGGCGCCACACGATCAAGGGCTTGGTCACGGCGCTGCTCCGGACCAAGACCCCGATGGTTCTGCCGGAGTCGATCCGCGTGGTCCGCGTCGCCGACGCCGGCGACAGCATCGTCGTCGAGGCCGAGTTCGAATGGCTCGCCCCAGGAGCCGCCAAGCCCATCACCATGCGCGCCATGGAGTGGCTGGTCTTCCACGACAACCACGTCATCGATATCAAGATCAGCTACTGGGACACCGCCGCCTGCGTGGAGGCCGGCCGACAGGGCGGCGCCGGCTGACGCAGCCCTACCCGCGGCCGTCGAGCAAGCGCACCTTGAGGGTCGTGGATTGGGCGGCAGCCGTCATCGCGCCAATCTGGCGAATCAGGCGGGCGGTGCTCCACCGATCATGGCGAGCGCATCCTCGTAGCCGCTGCCGAAGTCCACTCGCGTGATGACACGGAACCGACACTTGGTGGGCTGGGCTTCCCATACGGCCCTCGGCGTGATCTCCAGGAGACGCACCGACCGCTTGGTGAAGCGGACTGGACGACCGATGAAGCACACGTCCGGATCGATGGCCTCGATGTGCAGGGTCACCAGCGGTTGGAGATCAGCAGCGGAACGGACCAACCCCTCGGCGGTGTCGAGGTCCACCTCGGCGGAAGCCGGGGGCCACTGACCACGGGCAGCCAGGACCTGGCGGGCAAAGCTGTCGCGCCGAAGCTCCACTTTCGAGAGGTCGCCGAGGCGCACCGCGACGTGGCCGTCGAACTCGATCCCTGTGCCCACGAGCGCCAGCAGCAGCCACTCCGATCCGTGGCCCACGACGAACCCGTCGAGCTGGTCGCTGTCCTTGATGGAGCGCGACAGCCGGACCAGAAGCTGCTCACGTGTCGCTTCGTCCAGACGGGCGCGGATGCGATCGGCCTTCATGAGCGCCATGATCCTCAGTCGAGCCGACCTGCGTCGAGTGCGGGACGCCAATGAGCCCTGCCCGCGTGGTTGCGGGCAGGGCTCATTGCCGACCGGGTGGTCGGTAGCTCAGAACGGCGGTGCTTCGTCGTAGCGGGATCGAGACGTGTAGACGATGTCCACTGTCGGTGGGGGATGAGGGCCGACGGGGCGCCAGAGCTGGGAGGCCTGCCAGGGGATGCCTTCGTGGTCGACGTGGGCTTTGGGGTCGGGGCGGTTGTTGTGGTCCTCGATCCAGAAGTCGGGCCTGGCGGCGGGCATTCTCGCGATGACCGGGGGGACCGAGACGATGTAGTGGCGCCCGAGTGGGGTGCACCAGCGGTAGCCCTTGTTGGTCCAGGTGTGCAGGGTCCAGCCGCCTTTGGTCTTCAGGCCGTGGTCGCGTCCGCAGGCGGGGGCGAGGTTGGGATCGACGGTGCGCCCGCCTCGGGCGTGGTCGTGGCGGTGGTCGATCTCGCAGCGGCGGGAGGGGCGTCCGCAGCCGACGCCGATGCAGCGGGGCTTGTCCAGTTCGATGGCGCGACGTAGGCCGTGTCCGGGCATGCGTTTGTTGCTGTCGTCGGGCAGCGCCTTGGGGTTGCGCATCCGGTCGGCCAGGGCCATCAGTACCGGGTGCCAGGTGCGGAACTGGTCCGGGTCGACGAGTTCGATGCCGTTGAGCGGCCCGACGATCAGATCGCGGAGCAGGGAGGCAGGGACCAGGATGTCCACAACGCCCCGGTGACGGATCCTGCGGCGGCCCCAGCCTTGGGGGCGGGTGAAGATCAGCCCGGACCCGATGAGGTGCCCGTCGTCGTCGGTCAGGGCGTAGCGCCACTGTGCTGCGCTCATCAGGCCCATGAGGTCCAGCGCGTAGTCGGCGTGGATCGGTGCCCAGCCGGCGATCTCCGCGGGGGCGCGATCCAGGCCGAGCAGGGTGGTCATCCGGATCCGCATCTGCACACCGGCCATCGGCGACTCAGCCGTACGCCCCACGGGATACGACGAGGTAGCCGGCGGTGTCGTCGCCTCGGCGCCGACCCACCGCACGAGTTCCTTCCCGGCGGCCGGATTCGGTGCGGGGGCGGGTGCGTCCGGGGCGGGTGAGCCGGGGCGGGTGGCTGCGAGGGCGGCGAAGATCTCGGTGTCGGTGAGGCCTTCGTAGGTGCCGTCGAGCATGCCGACGTAGAGGTCGGCGCGCAGGTGGTCGATCGGGCGTGGGTCGCCGTCGCGTTTGGCTGCGCGGGCGAGTTCGTTGAGGCGTCCGCAGGCGGCGGCGACGCGGTGCGGTTCGAGTTGCTGCCCGGTCAGGTCCGCGGTGCCGTCGGGGTTCATCCGTCCGATCACCTTGCGCCGGCGCAGGGATTCTTTGTAGCGACGTTCGGCCCAGGTCGGGTCCAGGGCGATCGCGATCGTCGCGATCTCCTTGATCAGCAGATGCGTGGGCAACTGTTCCTCGGCGTCGAGGACGGCGCGGGGGAGCAGTTCGGCGCACACCGCGTGGGCGTGCTCCTCGGAGAGCTCACCGGTCCAGTCCGCCAGCGCCGCGGCCCGCTCCTGGTCCA
Source organism: uncultured Actinomycetota bacterium (assembly GCA_963703165.1). Lineage (GTDB taxonomy): Bacteria > Actinomycetota > Actinomycetes > Sporichthyales > Sporichthyaceae > JBQTKD01. The sequence goes on along the minus strand of OY969798.1, from coordinate 1,524,507 downwards.
GGCCACCGGCGGCCATCGCCGCGTGGATCTCGGGCAGCCGCTTGATGGCGTCCCAGGCCGCTGCGAGCAGCTTGCCCGCGCCCGTGACCGACAGGCCCAGCCCGGCGCGGACCTCATCGACGGCGTGCTCGTGCGGGATCTGCAACCGCGACACGGTCGACACCCCGCCCCGCCGGCGGGTCGCGACCTCCACGACCCACGCGAACTCCGCCGCCGATGCCGCGTTCTTCAGCCGCCGGGCGGCCCGCATCCCGCTCACCGTGTCGTAACCGCACACCGACCGCGGGTCGACAGCAGCCAACGCAGCAGCCAGATCCGGCAACGGCGGCACGGTATCCAGCCCGGACGGCCAGGGCTGAGGAATAGTCACGTGTTCGATACTATGTTCGAACAGATGACATAACTATCAAGCTAAAGTCAAAATTACAGACCAATGGAGCGAGACAACAGGTCGTCACCACTGCCATGGACCCGGAAGAAACGCGCCGCCGCGTAGGCCCGTGCGATCGGGTACTCCCACATGTAGCCGTAGCCGCCGTGCAACTGCACGCCGGTGTCGACGGCTTCGGCGAGCAGGTCGCAGGCGCAGAGTTTCGCGGCTGCGGCGATCTCGGGGGTCAGTGCGGATCCGGACGTCAGGGCGCTGTCGACGAAGGTGCCGACGGCGGTGATGCGGGCGCCCAACTGACCCAGCACGACGCGGGTGTTCTCGAACTCCGCGATCGGGCGACCGAAGGCCTTGCGCTGCTTCACGTACTCGACGGTCATCGTCAGAGCCGTGCGGGCGCCGGCCATCGCGGCGATCGCCAGCGCCAGCTGATATCCGGCGCGTGCGATCTCGAAGGACGTGTTCTCGAGCGGCTTGGCGCGCGCGGCGTCGAAGCTGAGGTCTGCCACGTCGAGGGCGTCCAGGCCGAGCAGCGGCTCGGCGGGGGAGCGGTGTACCGCGTCGGCGGCGGGGTCGACGACGAAGGCCCAGACTGAGCCATCGTCAGTTGCGGCGCCGACGACCAGAAGATCCGCGCCCATGCCGTTGAGTACCGTCCCGGCGGTGCCGCTCACCCCCCACCCGCCGTCGGTATCGGCCACCAGACCCTCGACGACGGCCGCGATGCGTGGTGTCTCGCGCCCGGCGAGGAGAGGGAGCGCGAACGAGTCGTGCACGGCCAGGGCCAGCGCGACGGCGGGCAGCCCGGCCGCCATGGCCTCCTCGAGCGCGACGGCGGCGAAGCGGGGGTCGTCGGCCTCGGTCAGGCCGACGAACCCGTACTCGCGGGCTGAGTCCCAGAACGCAGCCGGGATCCCGCCCTTGGCGTCCCAGTCCTCGTAGTGCGGGACCGCCTCGGCCGCGAGGAAGCGGGCCACGCTGTCCCGGAAGGCCTCGTGGTCCGCTTCGAAAACGGAGCGACGGGTCAACGACCGACCCACTTCGGTTCGCGCTTCTCGGAAAAGGCTTTCGCACCTTCGAGGGCGTCCTCGGACTCGCGGATCATCTGCATCAGCGGGCGCTGCCGCTCGAACGCCTCAGCCAGGGAGGCTCCGCGCACGAGTTCGATGACCTGCTTCGAGGTGCGGACGGCCAGAGGTGCGTTGCACGCGATGGAGGCCGCGAGCTTCTTGGCCGCATCAAGTGCACCGCCGGGAGCGGTGAGCTCCACGACGAGGCCCAGCTCGAACGCTCGCTGCGCCGTGATCGGCTCGCCGGTGAGGATCATCCGCATCGCCTGCGAGTAAGGGATCCGCTGCGGCAACCGCACCGCACCACCGGCTGCCGCGGCCAGCCCGCGCTTCACCTCTGGCAGCCCGAAGGAAGCGTTGTCGGCGGAGACGATCAGGTCGCACGCCAACGCGATCTCGAAGCCACCAGCGAGCGCAGCCCCCTCGACCGCGGCGATGAGTGGCTTGGCCGGTGGCTTCTCGACGATGCCGAACGCCCCGCGTCCCGGCACGATCGGACGTGGCCCGCCCGAGGCGATCACCTTGAGGTCCATGCCGGCGGAGAACACCGGCCCGTTGCCGGTGATGACACCGACCACGGCGTCGTCGCGGGCATCGAGCTCGGTGAGCGCGGCGTCCAACGCCTCGGCGGTGGGGAGGTCGATGGCGTTGCGACGTTCCGGACGGTCCAGCGTGATGATCGCGACGCCGTCGGAAACCTCGAAGTGGACGGTCATCTCGGGGCCATCCGGATCGCGCCGTCGAGGCGGATCGTCTCGCCGTTGAGCATCGGGTTGTCGATGATGGCGAGCGCCAACTTCGCGTACTCGTCAGGGGTTCCGAGCCGGCTGGGGTTCGGCACTGACTTACCGAGGGAGGCCTTGACCTCCTCGGGCAGGCGAGCGAGCAGGGGAGTGTCGAACAGCCCGGGCGCGATCGTGCACACCCGGATCTGCTTGCTGGCGAGGTCTCGCGCGGCGACGATCGTCATGCCGACGATGCCCGCCTTCGAGGAGGCGTAGGGGATCTGGCCGATCTGACCCTCGAACGCGGCAACCGATGCGGTCAGGATGACCACGCCTCGTTCGTTGTCGACGGACTCGCTGCGGGCCATCCGCGCGGCGGCCAGGCGCAGCACGTTGAACGAACCGATCAGGTTCACGGTGACCGTGTCGGTGTACTTCTCCAGCGAGCCCGGGCTGCCGTCCTTCTCGACGACGCGCACCGGACCGCCCTTGCCCGCGCAGTGCACAACCGCGCGCAGGGGACCCGAGGCCTCGGCGGCGTCCAGCGCGGCCTCGACTCCCGCGGTGTCGGTGACGTCGGCCGCGACGAAGGTGCCACCGAGTTCGGCTGCCACCTCAGCTCCGGCCGAGGTGGCGAGGTCGAGGATCGTCACCTCGGCGCCGGCCTTGGCCAGCGCGCGGGCGGTGCCCAGGCCGAGCCCGGACGCACCCCCCGTGACGAGGACGGCGTTCCCTGCGATCTCCATGCGCTACAGCCTTTCGATGATGGTCGCGTTGGCCATGCCGCCGGCTTCGCACATGGTCTGCAGGCCGTATCGGCCGCCGGTTGCCTCGAGGTGGTTGAGCATCGTGGCCATGATCCGCCCGCCGGACGCGCCGAGCGGGTGGCCCAGGGCGATGGCGCCACCGCGGGGATTGAGCTTCGCGGGGTCGGCGTCGAAGTGCGACGCCCACGCCAACGGGACCGAGGCGAACGCCTCGTTGACCTCGTAGTGGTCGAGGTCCTCGATGCTCAGACCCGAGCGCTTCAGGGCCTTCTCCGTCGCGGGGATCGGCCCGGACAGCATGGTGATCGGATCGTCGGAGGCGACGGCGAACGCGTGGAACCGGGCCCGCGGGCGCAGCCCGAGAGCGTCGGCTCGTTCGGCGCTCATGATGAGCAGAGCCGCGGCACCGTCGGTGATCTGCGAGGAGTTGCCCGCGGTGATCGACCAGTTGATCTGCGGGAACCGAGCCGCCATGTCGTCGTTCGCGAAGGCCGGCTTGAGCCCGGCCAGGCTCTCGGCGGTCGTGGTCGGGCGGATCGACTCATCGACCGAGACGACGCCATCCGGCGTGGTGATCGGCACGATCTCGTTGTCGAACCCTCCACTCGCGGCAGCCGCCGCGGCACGCTGGTGCGAACGGGCGGAGTACGCGTCGAGGGTCTCGCGGTCGATGTTCCACCGCGCGGCGATCAGTTCCGCGGAGATGCCCTGCGGCACCAGGCCCGGGGCGTATCGGGCGGTCGACGACGGCCCGTAGACATCAGCGCCGAGGCGCGCGGTGCCCATCGGGATGCGGCTCATCGATTCGATGCCGCCTGTGACGACCACGTCGTAGACGCCGGCCATGATGCCCGCCGCGGCGAAGTCGAACGCCTGTTGGGCCGAGCCGCAGCGCCGGTCGACGACCGTCGACGGCACGTGCTCGGGCAGACCGGCGCCGAGCCACGCCCACCGGCCGATGCAGCCGGCCTGTTCGGAGACCTGGCTGACGCAGCCGACGATGAAGTCGTCCACCTCTGCCGGGCTGAGCGCTTGATTGCGGTCCATCAGTGCCTTGACCGTCTGGCGCAAGCAACTCCACGGCGTGCACGCCGGACAGCACACCGCCGGGCTTGCCGTCCTTCGGCGCCTTGCCTCTGCCCATCGGTGATCGGACGACGTCCACGATGACTGCGTCGCGCATTGATCTGTCCCTTCCGTAGGGGCGTCTCGGCTCCGGTCAGAGTCCGAGCGACTGACTGACGATCACCTTCATGATTTCGCTGGAGCCACCGAAGATCCGAGCCACCCGGGCATCGGCGTACGCGCGGCCCAGCGGCGAGTTCTTGGCGATGCCCGCGGTGCCGAGCACCTGCACGCAGCGGTCGACCACGCAGCCCTGCAGTTCGGTGCAGAACAGCTTCACCAACGCCGCGTCCGTGGGACTGAGCTCGTGCAGTTCGTGAGCGGCCAGCGCCTGATCGACCAGCGCACGGCCCGCTGCCAGATCGGTGGCGCACGCAGCGAGTTCGAACTTGACGTGCTGACCCGGGCGCGACCCCTGGCCGATGATCTCGACGGTCGCCGCCAACGCGGCCTCCGCCGCGGCCTGCGAGTTGACCCCGATGGAGAGGCGTTCCTGCGCGAGGTTCGCGGTGAGGTAGGTGAAACCCTTGTTCTCCTCGCCGAGGCGATTGGCCACCGGAACGCGGACGTCGTCGAAGAACAGCTCCGCGAGGTCCTGCGCGTGCAGGCCCATCTTGTCCAGCTTCTTGCCTCTCGAGAAACCGGGCATCCCCTCCTCGACGACCAGCATGCTGATGCCGTCGCGCCCGGCTTCTCGATCGGTTTTGACCGCCACGATCAGCAGATCGGCCTTCATCCCGTTGGAGATGAACGTCTTCCCGCCGTTGACGACGTAGTGATCGCCGTCCAGACGGGCGGACGTCGCCAGGGCCTTGAGGTCGGACCCGGCGGCCGGCTCGGACAGCGCGATCGCGGTGAGCGCGTCCCCGGAGGCGATACGCGGGAGCCATCGCTGCTTCTGCTCGGCGTTCCCGAGTTCCAGGAAGTACGGCATGCAGATGTCGACCTGCACCCGCACGCCGGCGATCGCCAGCCCGAGGGCCTGTGCCTCCTCGGCGAACACAGCACTGTGCAGGAACGTGGTGCCCGGGTTGCCGCCGTACTCGACCGGCACCCCGACACCGAGGATTCCCGCGGCGCCGGCGCGTGGCCAGAAGTCCCGCGGCGGGGCGCCCGCCGCGACCCACTCGGGGTAGGCGGGGACGACCTTGTCGATCAGGAACGCGCGCACGTGCTTGCGGTACGCCTCGTGTCGCTCGTCCAGAACAGTGCGCCGCATGGTCAGCCGGACAGACCCTGCATGAACGAACGGATCGCGGCGGTGACCTCGGCGGGGTGGGTCAGCGCGGCCGCGTGCGGTGCGCCGTCGATGACCGTCACACCGGTGCAGTCGGACACCATGCCCGCGGTCTCGTTGGCGATGTCGAGGGAGAACGCGACGTCCGCGCTGCCGTGCACCACCGAGACCGGGCAGGAGATCTCCTTCATGCGGCCCGTGATGTCGTCGCGGTTCAGGATCGTCTGCCAGACCTGCTCCCAGGCCGACGGCGCCTTGGACTGCCACGCCTTCAGGAAGCGGGAACCGTCGTAGTTGCTCGGGGCGAACTGAATCCCCATCACGGCGTTCGCGATGTCGCCGGTCGGGCCGTAGGCGACCCAGGCCTGGCCGAGCTGCGAGTAGCCGGCGTGCTCCTCGGCGGTGAGCTGGCTGACCGAGGTGCCCTGCAGCACCAGGCCGCGGACCCGGTCCGGAGCGGTCAGCGCGGCCCGCTGGCCCAGCCACCCGCCCTGTGACATGCCCACGAAGACCGCGGAGTCCGCACCGACCAGGTCGAGCAGGCCGAGGGTGTCGGCGACGGAGTCGTAATAGGTGAAGGGCCCGTTGCACTCCGACATCCCGTGGCCGCGGGCGTCCCAGGTGATGCAGCGATAGTCGCTGCTCAGCTCCGCGACGACGAGCTCCCACAGCGTGTGGTCGAGGAACGCACCGTGCGAGAACACGATGGTCTCGGGACCGTCGCCGGTGACCTCGTAGTAGAGCTTGTTGCCGTTCAGTTCCGCGATGGGCACGGGGATCCTCCGGTTCGCAAGTTCAGCGGCCTTCGAAGACTGGAGGCCGGCGTTCGGTGAAGGCGTCGATGGCCTCGAGCAGGTCGGTCGAGGCGAGCGTGGTCTCCTCGTGCGCGAAGGCTATTTCCACGACCTCGCTCGCACGGTGGGCGGTCACGGCATTCAGTGCGCGCTTGGTGCCCTGCACCGCCAGCGGCGGTAGCGCCGCGATGTGGGCTGCGAGGGCCTTCGCGGCCGGCAGGACGTCGGCGGCTTCGGCGACGAGGTCGGTGACCAGACCCCAGGCATGTGCGGTGGTCGCGTCGACGGCGTCCCCGGTGAGCAGGTGCCGACGCGCCCGCAGCATGCCGACGGCCTGCGGCCACACCAGACAGCCACCGTCGCCGGCGACCAGGCCCAACTGAACGTGGGGGTCGGACAGTGACGCGGACTTCGCGGCGACGACGGCATCGGCGCTGAGCACCACGGTCGCGCCGAGGCCGATGGCGGCGCCGTGCAGCGCGACGATCAGCGGCTGGGGGAGTGACTGCAACGAGGCCAGCAGGCGGCGGCCGTCGTCGATGATGCGCAACCGGGTGCCGACGTCGGCCTGCGCGGCACGCATGAGCTCGAAGTCCCCGCCGGCAGAGAAGACCTTGCCGGTCGAGGCGAGGATGACCGCGAGCACCTTGGGGTCGCCGCGGACGTCGGCCAGCGCGGCGGTGAGCTCGATGTGCAACGTGTCGTCGAAGCGGTTGAACAGCTCCGGGCGGGTGAGCGTGATCTCGGCGACGGGGCCGTCCACCGCCAGGGTCAGCGCCTGGTAGTCCACCTCGCGGACCTCACATCTCAGCTTTTTGAGCCACGCCGTCTCACTAATGATTTCGGAGACTAATCCCTCGTCCCGGGCAGCACAAGACGCAGTGCGACATCGGCGATGTGCTCGGAGTCGAAGGGTCCGTCAGGGCGGACCCACCGGGCCACCCAGGTGGTCATGCCGGTCAGCAGACGGGTCACCAGGCGCGGGTCGTCGTCGGGCAGGTCCCCGCTCTCGATGGCCGAGGTGACGACCGCGATCCAGAGGCCCTCGTACGCCCGCCGCCAGGTCACCCACCGTTCGAGGTCCTCGGCCGGCAGCCCGCCGCCGCCGAAGAACACCAGCAGGTATTTGCGCTGGCGGAACGCGGCGTCGATCTGCTCGCGGACGAGCCGCTCCAGGCGTTCGCGCGCGGAGAGGTTCGGGTCCTCGACGATGGCCAACGCGGCCGCATAGAGCTCGGTGGTCATCCGCTGGAACAGGATGGCCATCAGGTGTTCCTTGGACGGCACCGTCCGGTACAGCGTGGCCCGGGAGACGCCGAGGCGCTTGGCTGTCTCCTCGATCGAGACCGCGTCGTAGCCGCCGTCCTCGAAGATCTCCTCGACGGCGTCGGCGACCTGCTCGCGGTCGATGTCGCGGCGCGGTCGACCGCGACCGCGCGGCGCGGCGCCGTTCTCCTCCGCGCTGCTCTCCGGGGGATCGGTGGTGGCCATCGGGGGCAACGGTAATGGCGCGTCGGTCACGAGACTTCCAGGACGCGCTCGTGGAGCGGGCCGTAGAGCAGCTCGATCTCCGCCGCGTACTTCGCGGCGATCGGCTTGCGGCGCAGTTTCATGGTCGGTGTCAGCTCGTCGGTGCCGGGTAACCAGCCGGACCCGACGATCAGGAAGCGGCGGACCTGCTCGGCGGCATTGAGGTTCTCGTTGGCCGCGCGGATCGCCGTGCGCAGGCGCTCGATGATCTCGGGGTTCGTCGCGTTCTTCGCGAGGTCCGTCTCGCCGGTGATCGCCGCGGTGACGTCGGGTTCCAGGACGATCAGGGCCGTGACGTAGGCCTGCGCGTCCCCGATGCAGATCGCGGGAGCAACCAGCGGCGTGGCCGCGGCAAGGCTGTTCTCCACCAGGGCAGGGGAGACGTTCTTGCCCGTGGAGAGAACGATGATCTCCTTCTTGCGGTCGACGATCCGGTAGTAGCCGGCCTCGTCCTGCACGAACACGTCGCCGGTCCGCAACCACCCATCCTCGAAGGCGTCGGCGGTCAGCTCGGGCTTGCCGCGGTAGCCCTTCATCACCATCGGGCCCTTGAGCAGGAGTTCGCCGTCCTCGGCGATCCTGGCCTCGACGCCGGGCAGCGGCAGGCCGTTGGTGACCGGGCGGGCGGCACCGGCCGGGTTGCACAGGATGATTCCGGCGGTCTCGCTCTGGCCGTAGCACTCACAGAGGTCCACGCCGATCGCGGCGAAGAAGCGCAGCGTCTCCGGGGGCAGCGGTGCCGCGCCGGTGAAGAGCAGTTCGCCGGCGTCCAGGCCGAGGTGCTTTCTGACGCCGGACACTGCGTCGTCGTGCGCGTGCCACGCGTCGTGCACCGATCGATCGGTCTCGCGGCCGGCCAGGCGGTCGTCGTGGATGCGCATGCCCAGTTCGAGGGCTTCCTCCAGCTCGTCCTTGCGTGGATCGGCGGAGATCCGTTGCTGGGCGAGGGTCATCAGGTAGTTCCACACGCGCGGGACCGTCATGTAGAGCGTCGGCTGGATCTGCGGCAGCAACCCGGCGGCCGTCTTGGGGTTGGGGTGGTAGGTGATCTCGGCGCCCATGACGATCGGCATGTAGTACGCGCAGAGCCGGTCGCCCATGTGCGCGAACGGGAGATAGGACACCGCCCGGCCGCCGGCGGGCAGGCGGCCCAGCGAGTGCAGGCCGCGGATCTGCTCGAGGATGTTGTAGTGCGTGAGCTCCGCGCCCTTGGGCACCCCGGTGGTGCCGGAGGTGTACACGACGGTCAGCACGTCGTGCGGGTCGAGGTCCGGACGCGTGCCCGGAGCCAAGGGCGGAGCGAGGGCGAGGAGCGCGGTCCAGTTCGGCTCCTCGCCCTCGCCGTCGATGACGACCAACGTGGGCTTGCGAACCGTCGCCGCGATCGCCGCGCGCGCCTTGTCCGCGAACGCGACCTCGGTGACCAGGACCTCAGCGCCGGAATCGTCGAGCAGGTAGGTCAATTGGGCAGCGGCGGAGCTGTTGTAGACGGACAGCGGCACCGCGCCGATGTGCAACGTTGCCAGGTCGATGACGGCCGCTTCGTAGCGGTTGCTGAGCATCATCGCCGCGGTGCCGCCGTGCGAGACACCGAGCGCGTCCAAACCCGCCGCCGCCGCACGGACCTCAGCGTCAGCCTGCGACCAGGTAAGCGACACCGTGCCGTCGGAGGAGCGCATCGCGACCTCGTCCGGCCGGTCGGCCACGGTGTGCGCGAACGCCTCGCAGAGGTCACCCGCGGCCAATGCCTTCGGCCCACTCGTCATGGTCGTACCTCCAGTGAGTCGAACTGCACCACGGCGGAAATCACGTCGCCCGCGGCGACCGCGGCGAAGCCTTCGTTGATCGCGTCCAGACCGAAGGTCTGCGACACCAGGACGTCGAGCTGGAGCGCGCCCGTCCGGTACTGCTGAACGAGACGTGGGATGTCGCGGTGGATGTCCGCGGAGCCGAACAGGCAGCCCTTCAGGGTCTTCGCACTGCCGACGAGACCGCGGAACTGAGGGATGTCGATGCGGGTGTCCGGGCCGCCGGCGCCGACCATCACGACCTCGCCGCCTTTGTCCGTCATCCGGATCGCGGCGTCCACGGTGGCCTGCGCGCCCACGCATTCGAGTGTGACGTCGGCCCCGCGTCCGCCGGTCAACTCCCGCACGGCGCTGACCAGGTCGGTGTCTGTCGCGGGCACAACGTCGGTGGCCCCCACCGCGCGGGCGACGTCCAGCTTCGACTCGACCAGGTCGATGGCGATGATCCGGTCCGCGCCGCGCAACCGCGCGCCCTGGATCGCGCTGAGCCCGACGCTTCCGCAGCCGATCACGACGACGCTGTCGCCGCGGCGGATCGTGGCGGTGTGCCACGCGGCACCGACGCCGGTGAGGACCGCGCAGCCCAGCAGGGCGGCGGCGGCGAAGGGGATGTCGCAGGGGATGGCGACCACGGAGATGGCGGGCACGACGACCCGTTGCGCGAACGTCCCCGCGGCGACCATCTGCGCCACCGCGATGCCGTCGGCCGTCCGGAAGCGCAGGGTGCCGTCGAGCTGCGCCCCGCTGAACAGGACCCCGTCGCCGCGCTCGCACAGGCCGGTCTGCCCGCGCAGGCAGCGGTAGCACTGCCCGCACTGCGGCATCGCGCAGACCGCGACGTGATCGCCGACGGCGAGATGGTGCACGCCGTCGCCGACGGCCTCGATGACCCCGGCGCCCTCGTGTCCGAGCACGACCGGCAGGGGACCGGGCAGCGTCCCTTTCTGCACCGACAGGTCGGACGCGCAGATGCCGGAAGCGCCCATCCGGACCGAGACCTCGCCTGGTCGGGGCACCTCCAGATCGAGGTCGACCACCTCCAGTGGCTTACCGAGGCTCGTGCACACAGCGGCCAGGGCCGTGGTCCTCACCCCGCTCCGAACGATTTTTGATCCAAAAGGTCTGTTTAATATCGCGCAGGTCGGCGGACAGTTCAACGAGTCCGTCACGGCTTCTCACTCTTGACTGAGACGCGTCGTCTCATATTATTGAGACATGGAGAGTCAAAAAGGCGACGCGTTCGTGATCTGCTCGCCGGCAGATCTGCGCCGCTACGACCTCACCGACGACGAGCTCCGCGCCGCGCTGGCCGAAGCCAACCTCCCCACGCTGTTGGCCGCACTCGCCCAGCTCACCGGCAACGACGAGTGGCTGACCGGCCGGTTCCGCCCGACGAGCCCCCCCGGCGTCGACGATCACGACTCGGCGGGGCTCTCCGAGGACCTTCAGCAGGCGCTCCGGGATGACGCCTTCGCGGTGCTCCGGGCCTGGCACGACGGCGAGCGCGAGGCCGCGCCGCCCCCCAGTCCCGAGCGGGTGCGCGAGATGCTCGCGCTCTCGCTCGGTTCCAAGCAACGCATGCCCGCCAACATCAGCGGATTGTTGGCCGAGGAACTCGGCGTCGTGGATCGCGACGTGCGGCTCGACCCCGCCGAGGTGAAGGTCCCCGTCGAGGTGCTGATCATCGGCGCCGGTCTGTCCGGGATCTGCGCGGCGATCAAGCTGCGCAAGCTCGGTGTGGCGTTCACGATCCTGGAGAAGAACCCCGGGGTCGGCGGCACCTGGCTGGAGAACACCTATCCCGGCTGCGGTGTCGACACCCCCAGCCACCTCTACTGCTTCTCCTTCGCCCAGTCGCCGATGTGGTCGCGGTACTTCGCCAAGCGCGACGAACTGCACGACTACCTCGAACTGCTCGCCGAGCAGCACAATCTGCGGCCGTCGATCCGGTTCGATTCCGAGGTCGAGTCGATGGTCTGGGACGACGCGGCGCAACTGTGGCGAGTCTCCATCCGTGACGGCTCGGGACAGCGCAGCACGATGAACGCCAACGCGATCATCACCGGCGTCGGCCTGCTCAACCGGCCCACGATCCCGAACATCCCCGGCGCGCACGACTTCGCCGGGCCGAGCATGCACACCGCCGCCTGGGACAACTCGGTCGACCTGACCGGCAAGCGCGTCGCGGTGATCGGCACCGGTGCCAGCGCGATGCAGTTGGTACCCGCGATCGCCGGTACCGCCGCACATGTGACGGTCTTTCAGCGCTCACCGCAGTGGGGGCTGCCCAACCCCAACTACATGCGTGACACCAGCCCGGCCACCCGGGCGCTGATGGAGTACGTGCCCTTCTACATGGGCTGGTACCGGCTCCGGCTGGTGTGGAACTTCGGTGACCGGCTCTACCCGGCGCTGCAGATCGACCCGGAGTGGGAGCACCCCGAGCGCGCGGTCAACCGTACCAACGACCGGCACCGCGAGTTCCTCACGGACTACATCAAGAGTGAGCTCGGTGAGCGCACCGACCTGCTCGAGAAGTGCCTGCCGACCTACCCGCCGTACGGCAAGCGTCCGCTGCTGGACAACGGCTGGTTCCGCACCATGTGCCGCGACGACGTCAGCCTCGTCACCGATTCGGTGACCGAGGTCCGGGCGCACAGTGTCGTCGACGCGGCCGGGGTGGAGCACGAGGTCGACATCCTCGTGTGGGCCACCGGGTTCGACGCCGTCCGCGTGCTCGGCCCGATGGAGGTCCGCGGGCGTTCCGGTCGGACGTTGCGCGAGACCTGGGGCGACGACGACGCCCGCGCGTACCTGGGCACGACGGTCCCGGACTTCCCGAACTTCTTCACGCTGCTCGGCCCGAACACCTTCGCCGCCCACGGTGGCAGCGCCGCGCTCACCATCGAGATGCAGGTGCGGCACGTGATGTCGCTGCTGTCCTTGCTCGTCACGGGTGAGGCCACCAGCGTCGAGGTGCGCGAAGAGGTGCACGACGGCTACGACAAGCGCATCACCGACGCGCTTGCGAGCACGATCTGGTCGCACCCCGGCATGAGCACCTACTACCGCAATGCCCGCGGGCGCATCGTGATCCCGATGCCCTGGACCAACGTCGACTTCTGGCACATGGCCCATGAGATCGACAGAAGCGACTTCCACCTGGTGTCGGAGAAGGAAGCAGCAGCAGGATGAGCGCAGCGATCGCGCCTACGACGGATCTCTTGTTGACCGAGGACCAGGCGGCGCTCGCGGCGAGCATCGCGGACTTCTGTCGGCGTGAGTGCGGCACCCGTGCGCAGCGCGACGCCCTGACGGAGAACGGCGTCCACGCGCACAACCAGGCGCTGTACCGGAAGATGGCCGACCTCGGGTGGGCCGGGCTCTACATCCCCGAGGAGTACGGGGGCATGGGCGCCGGCCTCGTCGAGTACACGGTCTTCTGGGAGGAGACCTGGCGTGGGATGGCTCCGATCAACGCCGCCGGCTCCTCGGCCACCTGCTCCAGCTTCTACAAGCGCTACGGCACCGAGAAGCAGAAGCTCGACGCCCTCGGCTCCATCGCGGCGGGTGGCCTCTTCGCCATCTCCATCTCCGAACCGGAAGCAGGCTCCGACGTCGGCAACATCTCCACCCGCGCCGTCCGCGGCGACGGTGGTTGGGTCCTGAACGGACAGAAGACGTGGTGCTCCTCGGCGCATCTCGCCGAGCGGCTGTTGTTGATCGCGCGGACGTCGCGTGAGGACTCCCGCCAGGCCGGCCTGACTGCCTTCGAGGTGTCCACTTCCCTTCCTGGCGTGGAGATCCGGGGCATCGACACCATGGGCGGCCGTGAGGTCAACGACGTCTACCTCACCGACGTCTTCATCCCGGACGAGGCCGTGGTGGGCGAGGTCGGCCAGGCGTGGCCGCAGGTGATGGCAGGCCTGAACGGTGAGCGCGTGGTGTGCGCCGCCCAGGGGATCGGCATGGCCCGCCGCACGTTGGACGACCTCCTCGACTACGTCCGGACGCGTAAGCAGTTCGGCAAGCCCATCGGCACCTTCCAGGCGTTGCGGCACCGCATCGCGGACCTGGCCACCGAGGTCGAGTGCGCCCGTCTGCTGACCTACGACGTGGCGCAGCGTGTCGACTCCGGCCGGGGCACCCCGGAGCAACTGGCGCGGCTCACCTCGATGGCGAAGCTCAAGGTCACCGAGACCGCGAAGCAGGTCGCGCTCGAGGGCATGCAGATGATGGGCGGCTACGGCTACGCCAGCGAGTACGACATGGAAGGCCATGTCCGTAAGGCATTGCCGGCGTGCATCTACGCGGGCACCAACGAGATCCAGCGCGAGATCATCTCCGCCACCTACGGATTGCGCTGATGCTCGTCGACGTCGAACCCGGCGTCCGGATCCACTACGAGGACATCGGTGCCGGCCGGCCGGTGGTGCTGATCGCCGGCTTCGGGCTCAACGGCGAGGCCTGGCAGGGCCAGATCCCGGCCCTCACCACCTCGGGCTACCGGGTGATCCCCATCGACGTGCGCGGCACCGGTGGCTCGGCGAAGCCGCTGGTCGGTTACGAGATCGACCGCCTGGTGGACGACATCCGCGGAGTGCTCGACCACCTCGGCCTGGACCGTGTCAGCCTCGTCGGCTGGTCCTTCGGCGGCCAGATCTCCATGCGTCTCGCCGTGCGGGAGCCGTCGCGGGTCGAGACGCTGGTGCTCGTCGGTTCCAACGGTGTGCGCGCCAGCAGCAGCGAGCAGTACCCGTTCGGTCCGGACGGCACGGACCTCGAGGGCCGCCTGGTGCATCTCGAGCGCACCCGCCGGGTCGCCACGCGCCGTCGCACCATCACGTCCGCGTTCGCCGTCGAACCCGACCCCGACGTGGTCGGGTGGCTGCTGCGCATGCAACTGCTGATGCCGTCCTGGGCGGCGATCGCGAGCTACCCGACGTACCTGCACACCGACCAGATCGCGGACCTCCCGGACCTGAAGCTGCCGGTGGTCCAGATCATGGGCACCGTCGATCCGGTGAGTCCGATCGAGGGTGCCGCGTGGCTGCAGGAGCGGCTGCCGAACGGTCGGCTGGTGACGCTCGAGTGCGGGCACTACCCGATGCTGGAAGTGCCCGCCGCCTTCGACGCAGCCCTGCTGGACTCGCTCACATCGACGTGATCATGCCGCCGTCGACGACGACCGACGAACCGGTCATGTAGGCGGACATCTCGCTGGCCAGGAAGACGATGGTTCCGCACACGTCATCGGCGGTGGACGGGCGACCGATCGGGATCGGGAACACCTGCGTCGCTGCCTCCATCGGTAGGCCGAAGTCCGTGGTCACCAGTTCGGTACCGACCACGCCGGGGTGCACCGCGTTGACCCGAACTCCCTGCGCGGCAAGGTAATTCGCCGCGGAGTAGGTGATCAGCTTGATGGCGCCCTTGGACGCGGAGTAGGCGACCACCGCGCCGTTGCCGACGACGCCCAGGACGCTCGACACGTTGATGATCGAGCCGCTGCCCTTGGCGACCATCCGCTTGGCGGCAGCCTGGGTACCGAAGAACACGCCCTTCGCGTTGACGTCCAGCTGCTTGTCGTACTGCTCCTCGCTGAACTCGAGGAAGTCGCCCATCACCACGATCCCGGCGTTGTTGACCATGATGTCGACGCCGCCGAATTCGTCCGCGGCCGCGACGGCTGCGTCGAGGTCCGCCGGCTTGGAGACGTCGCACATGACGAAGCGGCCCTCGCACTCGATGGCCTCGTGCGTCGGGGCTCCACCCTCGCGGGGGTCCTTGCGGATGTCGGCGATGATGATGGCCTTGGCGCCCTCGCGGGCCAGGGCAATGGCGGCGGCGCGGCCGATGCCACTGGAACCGCCCGTGATGACTGCGACCTTGCCGTCCACCAGTCCTGGCATCTGCGCTGCGCTCCTTTACTCGCCGGGATCCCTGCGCCTATTCTGCGACTAGTCGTCGCAGAATTGCTAGAGCCAGCAGAACGATGGCCGGCGCGAAGGGGAACCGGATGACCCTCGACGGGCAGGTCGCTTTGATCACCGCTGCCGCAGGTGCGGGCATCGGCCAGGCCACCGCGCGCAAGCTCGCGTTGGCCGGCGCGGATGTCGTCATCACCGACCTCGACGCCAAACGCACCGCCAAGGTCGCCGACGCGTTGACGGAGGAGACCGGCCGCAAGGTCGTCGGCCGAGCGCTCAACGTGACCGACGAAGCCGGGGTCGCCGCGGTCGTCGAGGAGATCCTCGCCGAGCGCGGCCGCATCGACATCCTCGTCAACAACGCCGGGACCTCCGAGCCGGCGCCGTTGTGGGACACCACGTTGGAGTCCTGGCAACGCGTGATCGACGTCTGCCTGACCGGGCACTTCCTGACGATGCGCGCGGTGCTGCCGCAGATGATCGAGCGCGGTGCTGGGTCGATCATCAACATCGGCTCGATCGAGGCATGGACCAGCGGCACGCCGGGCAACACCGCGTATCACGCGGCGAAGGCCGGGGTGCTCGCCCTGACCCGCTCCACCGCCAAGCAGGTCGCCCAGTACGGGGTGCGGGTGAACGCCGTCGCCCCCGGCCTGGTGCCGAACCCGTTCCTGAGCCGGATGCTGCCGGAGGACCACCTCGCGAAGCTGCAGTCCGAGATCCCGCTGAACCGCGAGATCGACCCGGCGGACCTCGCCGACGCGGTGCTGTTCCTCGCGGGGGAGACTGCACGCTCGATCACCGGGGAGTGCATCAACGTCTCCGGCGGCGCGTACATGAGGGCGTGAGCGTGGACTTCTCCTGGACTCCGGAACAACAGCAACTGCGCGCCGAGGCCAAGGCTGTCGCGGCGTCCGCCGTCGAGCGCTACGGCTGGGTCGCCGACTCGTGGATCAACGGGTACTGCCCGGAGTTCGGCAAGGAGCTCGCCGCGCGCGGTTGGATCGGCATCTCGTGGCCGAAGGAGTTCGGCGGGGCCGGGCGCCCCGCGATCGACCGCATGATCATCGCCGAGGAACTCATCGGCGCCGGTGCACCGGTCGGCTCGTACTGGGTGGCCGAACGCCAGATGGGCCCGTCCATCTACACCTACGGCACCGCGGATCAGCAGGAGCGCTACCTGCCGTCGATCCTGGCCGGTGAGACGACCTGGTGCATCGGCATGTCCGAGCCCGGCGCGGGTTCCGACCTCGCGGCGCTCCGCACCCGCGCGGTGCGCGACGGCGACGACTTCGTCGTCAATGGCCAGAAGATCTGGACCAGCTTCGGGGCGGTCTCCGACTACGTCTACCTGATCTGTCGGACCACGTCCGAGGGCCCGCCACACGCCGGGATCAGCGAGCTGATCGTGCCGATGGACTCTCCGGGCATCGAGGTCCGCCCGATCAAGGACATGGCCGGGGGAGCGCACTTCTGCGAGGTGTTCTTCACCGACGTGCGGGTGCCCGCCAACAACCTCGTCGGGGTCGAGGGCGCGGCGTTCAAACAGACGATGCGTCAGCTCGAGCACGAACGCGGCGGCATCGACCGGCTGGTCTCCAACCACACGCTCTACCGGCGGGCCCTGGAGCGCGCCGATCGGTCCGATCCCCTGGTGCGGCAGGAGATCGCGAGCCTGGAGACGCACTACCGCCTGGGCCGGTTGCTGGTCTACCGCGAGGCGTTGGGTCAGGCCCCGAAGGGTTTCAGCGCCGCGACCAAGCTGTTCTGTACCGAGCACGAGCGTCGGGTCGCCGACTTCGTGGCGCGCACGTTCGGCCCCGAAGCCCTGCTGGCCGGGGACGTCTCCCATGGCCTCTGTTACGCGAACAGCTACACGATCATGGGCGGCACCTCGAACATCCTGCGCAACATCGTCGCCGAACGGATCCTCGGTCTGCCGCGCGAACCAGCGGCGCGGTAGGGGGCACTGATGGATTTCACCTGGTCCGACGAGCAGAACGAACTGCGACGCACGGTGCGCGCCTTCCTCGCCGACAAGTCGACGGAGAGCGACGTGCGTCGGCTGATGGACAGTGCCGTCGGCTACGACCCCGCGGTGTGGCAGCAGATGGCCGCGCAGATCGGTCTGCAGGGGTTGGCGATCGCCGAGGAGCACGGCGGGGCCGGGTTCGGGCTGCAGGAGCAGGCGATCGTGTTCGAGGAGATGGGCCGCGCGTTGCTGTGCGCGCCGTACTTCGCGACCGTCGCGCTCGCCGCCCCGGCGCTCGCCCTGATCGGCGGGGACGTGGCCGCGGAGTATCTGCCGGGCATCGCGGCCGGTGCGACCATCGCGACGCTGGCCATCGGCGACATTTCCGCGGAAACGTCGGGCGAGGAGTGGACGCTGCGCGGCGAGGCCGGCTACGTCATCGACGGCCACTGCGTCGACCTGATTCTCGTGGCCGCGGAGGATGCGCTGTTCGCGGTGATCGGGGACGCGGCGGGGCTGGATCGCGAGCCGCTGCCCACGATGGATCAGACCCGCAAGCAGGCCAGGTTGACCTTCCGGGACGTGCCCGCGCACCTGCTCACCAGAGACGGCACCGCCGTGGTGCGCGGCGCTCTGGACGTCGCCGCCGTCCTGCTCGCCGCCGAACAGGTCGGCGGGGCCTCGACCTGCCTGGACGAGGCCGTCGAGTACGCGAAGGTGCGTGAGCAGTTCGGTCGGCCCATCGGGTCGTTCCAGGCGATCAAGCACGTGTGGACCGAGCTCCTGCTGCAGGTCGAGTCGGCCCGCGCCGCCGCGCAGTTCGCGGCCTGGGCGGCCGACGTCGCGCCCGACGAGCTCCCTGCCGCGGCGTCGCTGGCCAAGGCACACTGTTCGGAGGCGTACTCGAAGGTCGCCACCGAGAGCATCCAGCTGCACGGTGGGATCGGGTTCACCTGGGAGCACCGCACCCACCTGTACTACAAGCGGGCCAAGAGCTCCGAACTTCTGTTCGGTGCCCCGGCTGCGCACCGTGAACAGTTGGTCGCCCGGCTCGGCCTGTGAACGAGGAGGACGCAGAGATGGACGCTCACGTCATTCACGCGGAAGGCATCGAGGTCGCGCCGACCGACGAGTCGCTCACCTTGGCCGAGGCGTTCCGCGAGGTCATGGGCGGAGTCGCGACGCCCGTCTCCGTCGTCACGACCCTGCACGGCGACGACGCCTACGGCACGACGGTGAGTGCGTTCGCCTCACTGTCCATGAATCCGCCGATGGTGCTCGTGGCACTGGACCGATCCTCGGAACTGCTGGCCCGCCTGCAGTTCTCCCGCCGCTTCGGCGTCAACATCCTCGGCGCCACGCAGTCCGCGCTCGCGCTGGCCTTCGCCGGCAAGGGCGGTCCCGCCAAGTTCGCCGACATCGACTGGAGCCTGTCGTCCGAGCTGCCGCGGCTCGCGGGAGCGCCAGGGTGGTTGGCCTGTGAGCTGACCACCCTCGTCGAGGGCGGGGATCACCTCGTCGCGCTCGGCGAGGTCGTCGCGGCCGAGTGCGGCGACGGGCTACCGCTGACCTATCACCGCCGTGCCTTCGGGACGCACGCCTGCCACGGGGACGGGTAACGGCCGACCGACCCACAGGGCGGTCAGTGCCAGCCCGACGACCAGGCCTACGACGTGGGCCATGTACGCGACGTTGCTCCCGGGCTGGCCGCCCAGTGCCGGGCCGGGCATCGGCAGCAGCAGGGGCAGCGCGAGCAGCGGGACCACGTACTCCCGAGGGCGTAGCCAGACGTAGGCCGCGACGACTCCGGCGATGGCCCCGGAGGCCCCGATCAGTGGTCTGGTGTCCGACGGGACGCTGAACGCGAATCCGTAGGCGGCGGTGTACCCGCACACGAGATAGAAGGCCGCGAACCGGGCCGGCCCCATCCGGCGTTCCACCGCCCACCCGACGACGGCGAGCAGCAACAGGTTGCCGATCAGGTGCGCAGCCGAGGCGTGGACGAACATCGAGGTCAACGCCGAGAGCGCGGGGTTCTTGTCGAGGTCCGGCAGCGCGCAACCCGAGGCCCGGCTGGCCGGCAGGGCCTGATTGTGCGTCAGCTCCCACGGCACGGCCCCGTACCGCTGGGCGAACACGGTCGACGCGCAGCGTCCGGAGCCCGCACGGGGCCCGAGCAGGAAGACCGTCGCGTTCAGCACGAGCAGGGCGAACGTGACCGCGGGGAGACGTCGGCTCATCGCCCCACCATGGCCGGGGCCGAGGGGCCGCGCGGTGAAACGCCGCAAGCCACAGAGCACGCACAGTCCGCGCCAGTTCTGAGACGCGGCCTTGAAGTCTTTACCTTTCGAACCGCTTCGACTCGGTTTGGGCGTCCTTGCTAGGGGCAATTTGTGACGTGCGACACCTGTAAGCCACCCCATTCGGGGGCCCGCACCGCATCGAAGCGCGGTGGTGTCGGACGCGTCCCGGCGTCCGACACTCCGTCGAATCCCAGAGTCCGCTTCCGCTTGCGCCGAACATGACGCCTCCGGCTCGGAGGACCGAGAACTTTATGCGCAGCGATCTCTTCCTGCGCGCCCGCCCGGGATCACTGGCTAGGCCCGTTCCGCGGGCCAGGAAGGAGTGCACCTTGCTCCTCGAGAATCGCGACGGCAGCGCCTCAGCCGCCGTCGTGCACACCCCGCAGACCTGGACCCGTCCGCGACTGATCAGCGCACCCGCCCCCGGCAGGAGCCCCGCCGACGAGGTCCTCCGTAAGGCGCCGCTGTTCGCGGGCCTCGACGAGGAGGCGGCTGCGGCGGTGCGCCAGTCGATGGTCGAGGTGAGCCTCGGCCGGGGACAGGTGCTGTTCCGCGAGGGCGACTTCGGTGACCGACTGTTCGTCGTCGTCGAAGGCAAGCTCAAGGTCGGTCGGACCTCCAGCGACGGCCGCGAGAGCCTGTTGTCGGTGCTCGGCCCCGGCGACATGTTCGGCGAACTGACCGTGTTCGATCCCGAGGCGCGGATGGGGACCGCCATCGCGATCACCGACTGTCGCCTGTTCTCCCTCTCGGCGGAGAACCTCCGGCCCTGGCTCACGCAACGTCCGGACCTCGCGTTGTCGCTCCTGCGGCAGCTGTCCCGCCGGCTGCGCCGCAGCAGTGAGGTCGTCGCCGATCTGGTGTTCACCGACGTCGCGGGTCGCGTCGCGAAATCGCTGTTGGATCTGTCCGCCCGGTTCGGGATCCCGACCGAGGAGGGCATGCACGTCGCGCATGACCTGACCCAGGAGGAGTTGGCCCAACTGGTCGGCGCTTCCCGCGAGACGGTGAACAAGGCCCTGGCCGACTTCGCCTCCCGCAAGTGGTTGCGCCTGGAGGGCAGGGCGGTCGTCCTGCTCGACCTCGAACGCTTGGCGCGACGCGCCAGGTAATTCAATTAATTGCGGCCCGACTGTGGACTGACCCGGCGTCAGCCCACAGCGGGCCGTTCAACTGTGTCGGCGGCGGGCCCGCGCGGTGGCCGTACCGAGCACCGCGGCAGCCCCCACAAGCACGACGCCGATCCCCACCGTCGTCGTCAATCCGTCCGTCGACCTGCGGACGGGTGCGGCCACCGGACGGGCAGGGTCGGGGACGCTCACCTGGTCGGGCGACAGCAGAAATGCTTGGTCGCCGAGGGCCGGCAGGTCGATCACCTGCCGCGCTCCCACGAGCCGGAGCTCGGACGCCTCGCGCGCCTGACCTCGGCCCAACGCCGGATGCACAGCCAGCCGGCCGACGCCGTACGTCACGACGTCATCCCCGATCGCCGCGAGGTGTCCACCGGCGCCGACGGTGCTGCGATGCGCCACAGGCCGAAGGTCGGCATTCAACTCGATCACGCGACGCTCCGACGGAGCCCCGCCCTGGCTGAAGATCAATCGCCCGGATCGGGTCCATGCCAGAGACCCCCCGCTGAACAGGTCCTGGCGTCGGATCAGTTCGCCGCTGCGTGAGTCGATCGCGAGCAGGGACTGAAATCCGGTGTCGTTGTCCGACTCGACGACGGCGATGGTCCGACCGTCCCGGCTGACGGCGACCGACCCGGGCCGGACCCGGAACTCGGAACGGCCCGCCTGACCGGGCTCGTCGCTGAACCGGTGCAGGACCTTCTGATCTCCAACGGCATCCAGACGCACTAGGACAGGCGGAGCCTTCGACACGACCGTCACCACGAAGCCGTCCGCTGTCGCCGCGGTGCCTCCGAGTCCGGGCAGGTCGCGCGCCGTCGTGTCGGTGCCGCGGATCGACACCCATTGGCCGGGCGCCTCTCCCTCAGCGGTGCCCCGGGCAGCGACCAGGTCCACGCGATTCCCGGCTTCGTCGCGGCAGGCCAGGGCGACGTCCTGTGTTCCGACGGCGGGCAGCGCGACGGTGCGGACGACGTCGAGGGTCCGGGCGTCGTGCACGCTCAGCTCCATGTGGTTCTCGGTCGTGAACCCGATCGCGGCAACGCGTTCGCCGCCGGGACACGGTGCGACCGCAAGCCCGAAGCCGGGCCGCCGATCCCACGCGACCACATCTCCGGTCCGGTCCAGCCCCGCCAGGCGAGCACCCGCGAACCCGCCGACCGCGAGCACGACAGGCGGTCCGGTCCCGCTGGTGGCCGGGGCGCCGGTCACGTGCTGCAAGCCGTCCGCCACCTCGATGGAGGAGCAGTGCACCATCCGCCACGAGGCGCCCCGCCGTTCGAGCGCGAGTGCGCCGATGCCATGGACAGGTAGATCGAAGACGCAGAGATCCTTCTCCTCGATCTCGATGCGCGCGGGCAGCCCGGTCGCCGTCGCTCGCTCCACCTGTACGACATAGGACAACTGATTGGGCGGGTCCAGGCGCCGGACGATCGCGATCGGATTGCCGGCGGCCACCGCCTCGCCGAGGCGCACCTGATCGCACGAGCAGGCTCGAGCCGGGGGCGCGTGCAGGATCGGAAGGGCAAAGGCGAGCACGAACGCCCCGCTCGCGGCGGCGCAACGACCGACCAACCTCCGGACGCGGCGCTCTCGAGTCGCTGCCATGGCTCAGTGTGGGGCAGCGCTGTGACCTGCGCGGTACCGAGGAGGCGGAATCGGATGGGGCATGGGACGGTTACAGCAGCACTGCCCGACACCTGCACACACTTGCACCGGAGATTGCCGTGAGCCTGCCCCCGCTGGTCGAACCTGCTGCCGAGCTGACTGTTGAAGAGGTCCGTCGGTACAGCCGCCACCTGATCATCCCCGATGTCGGGATGATCGGTCAGAAGCGCCTGAAGAACGCCAAGGTGCTCTGTGTGGGCGCGGGTGGCCTCGGCTCGCCGGCGCTGCTGTACCTCGCCGCCGCGGGCGTCGGCACGCTCGGCATCATCGACGACGACGTCGTCGACGAGTCGAACCTGCAACGCCAGGTCATCCACGGTCAGTCCGACATCGGCAAGTCCAAGGCGCAGTCCGCCAAGGAGTCCGTCGCGGAGATCAACCCGCTGATCACGGTGAACCTGCACGAGGTCCGCCTGGACTCCA
The DNA here is from genome assembly GCA_963703165.1 of uncultured Actinomycetota bacterium. Lineage (GTDB taxonomy): Bacteria > Actinomycetota > Actinomycetes > Sporichthyales > Sporichthyaceae > JBQTKD01. Next base: position 1,501,637 of record OY969798.1, on the reverse strand, counting down.
CCAACGTGCTCGACATCTTCCGCGACTACGACCTGATCGTGGACGGCACCGACAACTTCGCCACCCGGTACCTGGTCAACGACGCGGCGGTGCTGCTCGGCAAGCCGTACGTGTGGGGCTCGATCTACCGGTTCGAGGGCCAGGTCTCGGTGTTCTGGGAGGAGTACGGCCCGAACTACCGACACCTCTACCCCGAGCCCCCGCCGCCCGGAATGGTCCCGTCGTGCGCCGAGGGTGGCGTGCTGGGCATCCTGTGCGCCTCGATCGGGTCGGTCATGGTCACCGAGGCCATCAAGCTCATCACCGGCATCGGGGACCCGCTCGTCGGGCGCCTGATGATCTACGACGCCCTGGACATGACCTACCGCCAGGTGAAGGTGCGCCGTGACCCCGACGCCCCGGCCATCACCGAACTGATCGACTACGAGGCCTTCTGCGGTTCGGTCTCCGAGGAAGCCAGCCAGGCGGTCAAGGACTCCACGATCACCGCGCGGGACCTCAAGGACATGATCGACGCGGGCAAGGAGATCGCCCTGATCGACGTCCGCGAGCCCAACGAGTTCGAGATCGTCGCCATCCCAGGCGCCACTCTGATCCCGAAGGGCGAGTTCCTCAACGGAAATGCGCTCGCGAAGCTGCCGCAGGACAAGCAGGTCGTCCTCTACTGCAAGGCGGGAACCCGCTCCGCCGAGGCGCTCGCGGTCACCAAGGCCGCCGGGTTCGCCGACGCCGTGCACGTCGGCGGCGGAGTGCTCGCCTGGGTCCGTGAGATCGAGCCGGACAAGCCCTCGTACTGATCGCCGCGATGGAAATGCCTCTATTTTCGGCAAGATGCCGTCGTGGGGCGTCCGCGAGGTTCAGGCTGATTGTGAGCAGCCCGTAACACGTCGAGCCATTCACGCCAAACCGGGCAGAGCTACAGTCCGAATCAACACGCACGAAGTGGGTATATGGACAGGTGCGCCGCGGTTGACCGAGTTCGGGCAAAACGGCCCGTCCCGTTCTGTCTTTACCTACGTTGACCTTGAGTGTCTGAACCCCCGCAGACCGAGGAGTTTCCGCCGATGAGCTCGCCGCGTACTTTCCGGAAGACCGCAATCAGCGCCGCCGCTACGGCTGCTGTTGCACTCGCCATCACCGCGCCCGGCGCCACCGCGAACGCGGCAGGCCCCGTCGAGGTCCCCAAGTGGGCCGAGTTCGGCCTCTCGTCGATCCACCCAGGTGTTCCCACCCTGACCAACGGCGACGCCGCCTGCACCTCGAACTTCGTCTTCCTCGACGCCAAGAACCACGCCTACATCGGCCAGGCGGCGCACTGCTCCGGCAAGGGTGCTGCCAACGACACCAACGGCTGCAACACCAAGTCCGAGCCGCTGGGCACCAAGGTCGGCCTCGGCGCCTCCGGCGTGACGGGCAAGATCGTCTACTCCTCGTGGATCGCCATGCAGAAGGCGGGCGAGAAGGACGAGGCGGCCTGCGCCAACAACGACTTCTCGCTCATCCGCATCCCGGACTCCGCGATCGACAAGGTCAACCCGTCGATCCCCGTCTTCGGTGGCCCGACCGCGCTGCGTGACACCCCGGTCGAGGCCGGCGAGTCGGTCCTGTCGTACGGCAACTCGCCGCTGCGCGGTGGGATCGAGCAGTTCTCCCCGAAGCAGGGCTTCAGCATCGGCACCTCGCCCGACGGCTGGTCGCACGAGGTCTACACCGCGTCCCCGGGCATCCCCGGTGACTCCGGCTCGGGCTTCATCGACAGCAAGGGCCAGGCGTTCGGCGTTCTCTCGACCCTGTCGATCGCTCCGATCCCCGGCAGCAACGGCGTCGCCGACCTGGCGAAGGCGCTGAAGTACGCGCAGGAGCACTCCGGCATCAAGGGTCTGCGCCTGGCCGAGGGCGACGTGCCCTTCGCACCGGGTTCGGTCCCCGCGCTGCAGGGCTTCATGGGCAGTGGCTCCCAGGCCGGTCTCCCGGCGGGGCCTCGCTCCTAGAACGTACAACCAACAGCCTCGGTGAACTCGTCCGGTGACGAGTTCACCGAGGCTGTTCTTGCGCTCGTCGAGTCGATCCCGGAGGGCCACGTGATGGCCTACGGCGACATCGCGGACGCGCTCGGCGTCGGTGGGCCGCGGCAGGTCGGGGCGGTGCTGTCCCGCCACGGCGGGGGGGTTCCGTGGTGGCGGGTGCCGCACGCCGACGGCTCCCCGCCCCCGGGCAAGGACCGGGTGTGCGCCCGGCACTGGCACGAGGAGGGGACCCCGGTGCGCCCCAACGGCAAGGTCGACATGAAGGCAGCGCGCTGGACCGGACTGTCGGACTGAGGCGGAAGACGCCCGGGCGAGTTGTCGGTGCCGGCTGATGTGATGGTCCTCGGCAGTGGCGACGAGGGGGCACAGGCGTGGCGCGGGAACGGCGGGGGCCGACGTACCGGCTGGTGCGCTCGGGTCCACCGGAACTCGTCGTCCCGACCCTCGATGACGCCCAACGCGGCGTCGTCGAGCATCCCGGCGGCCCGCTGCTGGTCCTGGCCGGCCCCGGTACCGGCAAGACCACCACGCTGGTCGAGGCCGTCGCGGCCCGCGTCGCGGATGGCGTCGACCCCGAGCGGATCCTCGTCCTCACCTTCAGCCGTAAGGCCGCCGCGGAGCTGCGGGACCGCATCGGCCGGCGGCTGCGCCGTACTACCGCCGGACCGGCCGCGGCCACCTTCCACTCGTTCTGCTTCACCCTCCTCGCGGACCACGGCTTCGCCCCTCGGCTCATGTCCGGGGCCGAACAGGACGTCGCCGTCCGCGAACTCCTGCGCGGCACGGTCGGCGACCCGCTGACGGCCCTGGACTGGCCCACGGAGTTCGCCGCGGCCGTCGGTACGCGTGGCCTGGCCGAGGAGGTCCGCGACGTCCTGTCCCGCGTCGCCGAACGCGACGTCGACCTGCACGTGCTCGCGAAGCTCGATCCCGAGCGAGCCGAGCAATGGCAGGCGCTGGCGGAGTTCACCGACGTCTACCTCGACGTACTCGACGCCCGCGGCGTCGGCGACCACTCCGGGCTGGTGCTCCGCGCGGTCGCGTTGGCCGAGCAGCCCGAGACCCGGGCGGAGCTGCGCGCGCAGTACTCGCACGTGTTCGTCGACGAATACCAGGACGTCGACCCCGCCCAGGTTCGGCTCCTGCAGGCCATCGCGGGGGACGGCCGGGACCTCACCGTATTCGGGGATCCGGACCAGGCCATCTACGCGTTCCGCGGCGCCTCGGTGCGGGAGATTCTCGACTTCGGCCACACCTTCCTCGACCGGGCGGGCCGCCCGGCCCCGACCGCGGTGCTGCGCACCGTGCGCCGGTACGGGCCGGGGCTGCTGACGGTCGGGCGTTCCGTGGCGCGGCGTCTGCCGCTGAGCGGACTCGACGCCGCGGCGGCGCGGGCGCACCGCGAGCCGCAGTCGGCCGCCCGCACCCCGGGGCAGGTTGCGGTCCGGCTCTACTCGAACGCCGGCGCGGAGCTGGAGGCCGTCGCGGAGACGCTGCGTCGCGCCCACCTCGAGGAGGGCCGGTCCTGGTCGGAGATGGCGGTGCTGGTGCGCTCGGGCACCCGCACCATCCCCGCGGTGCGGCGCGCCTTCGGGGCGGCAGGCATCCCGTTCGCCGTCGCCGCCGACGAACTCCCGCTGCGCGCCGAACCGGCCGTCGCCGTGCTCCGCGCGGCGCTGCGGTTCGCCCTCGACCCAGCGGCCACCACCCCCGAGGACGCCCGGGACCTGTTGCTGTCCCCGCTCGCCGGGGTCGACCCCGCGGCGCTGCGCGTCCTGGGCAGGGAGCTGCGCGCCCGCGCCCGCAAGGCCGACCCGGACCGGGTCGCGCCGTCGGAGGTGCTGCTCCGCGACGCCCTGGTCGACCCGGCCGCACTCGCCGGGATGCGTGACCCGACGGCCGTGGCCGCGAACGGATTGACTCGCCTGCTGGCCGCGGCGGCCGCGGCAGCGGAGGCCGGCACGGCCCACGAGGTGCTCTGGACGATCTGGAACGGGACCGACTGGCCGGCGCGCCTGGAGCAGGCGGCCGTCGGCCGTGGCCCGGCGGCAGAACGGGCCGGGCGGGACCTCGACGCAGTGTGCGCGTTGTTCGACCTCGCCCGCCGGGCGGCCGAACCGATCGGCGGCGGCAGCATCCGCACGCTGCTGGCGCAGTTGGACGTGCAGCAGATCCCCGGCGACCGTCCGCAACCCGATACCCGCTCCGCGGACGCTGTCGCGGTCATGACCGCGCACCGGTCCAAGGGGCTGGAGTGGCCGCTGGTCGTGGTGGTCGGGGTTCAGGAGGGCGCGTGGCCGGACCTGCGCCGCCGTGGGTCGTTCCTGGCCGCGGATCGGTTGCAACCCGACGGCCTGGCGCCGGCGGAGACCCCGACCGAACGCCTGGCCGAGGAACGTCGGCTGTTCTACGTCGCCGTGACCCGGGCCGCGGAGCGGCTGCTGGTGACCGCGGTCGCCAGCGCGGACGAGGCGGGGGACCGGCCCTCGCGGTTCCTCGACGAACTCGGGGTACCGGCGGTGGTCGTCACCGGTCGACCCACGCGGTCGCTGTCGGCCTCCGGTCTGGTGGCGAACCTGCGCGCGGTCCTCATCGACCCGGACAGCTCGCCCGCGTTGCGTTCGGCAGCCGCCGAGCGGCTCGCTGTGCTCGCCGCCGCCGCCGACACCGACGGGCAGCCACTCGTGCCCGCCGCCGATCCGGCGCGCTGGTGGGGAATGGTCGAGACGACCGTGGCGCGGGCACCGGTGCGCGATCCGGCGTTGCCCGTCGAACTGTCGCCGAGCACGGTCGCCGGTCTGTCCGGCTGCCCGCTGCAGTGGTTCCTGCGTCGCGAGGTCCGCGCCGACGACGCGGCCACGGCGGCGCTGGGTTTCGGCAACGTGCTGCATGCGTTGGCCGAGGAGGTCGGTGCGGGCGGGTCGACGGACCTCGACCATTTGATGGGGCGGCTGGACACCGTCTGGGCCGAGCTCGCCTACGACGCCCCCTGGCAGTCCACCGACCAACGCGAACTGGCCCGGGACGCGCTGCGCCGCTTCCTCGCCTGGCACCTCGGCCGCCCGGAACGCACGCTGCTCGGCGTCGAGGTCCCGTTCGACACCGAACTGGAGGTCGAGGGTGACCGGGTCCGCGTGAAGGGTCGCCTCGACCGGGTCGAACGCGACGCCGCCGGCCGCACCCGGGTCACCGACCTGAAGACCAACAAGACCCCGCCCACCAAGGCCGAGCTCGCCGCACACCCGCAGTTGGGCGTCTACCAGGCCGTCGTCAACGCGGGCGGGCTCACCGCGGCATTGCCCGACGCGGCGCAGGACTGCGGCGGCGCCGAGCTTGTGATGCTGCGTCAGGCGGTGAAGGGCGAGGAACTGCCCCGCGTGCACGGACAGGTGCCGCTCCCCGACGCCGAGGATCCGGACTGGGCGCACCGCATGCTCGCCGACGCCGCCCGTCGCATCCGCGCCGAGGCGTTCCACCCCGTCACCAGTGAGGGCTGCGACCGCTGCGCGTACCGCCGGTGCTGCTCGGCGCGACCCGAGGGGTCGCAGGTGGTCCAGTGAGTGAGCTGCGTGAGCCACAGGACCTCGTCGAGCTGCTCGGTGTCCCGTACACCGACGAGCAACTCGCGGCGATCACCGCTCCGCTCGAACCCGCGGTCATCGTCGCCGGCGCCGGGTCCGGCAAGACGACGGTCATGGCCGCCCGGGTGGTCTGGCTCGTCGGCACCGGCCAGGTACCGCCGATCGGCGTGCTGGGACTGACGTTCACGAACAAGGCCGCCGCCGAGCTGAGCCACCGGGTGCGCACCGCGCTGGCCAAGCTGGCACCCGCGGTGCTCGAGAAGGGCGCCGAACCCGACCTGGGCGAGCCGACGATCGCGACGTATCACTCCTACGCCGGCAACCTCATCGCTGAGCACGGCCTGCGGCTCGGGGTGGAGCCCTCGGCGCGGCTGCTCGCCGACGCCACCCGGTACCAACTTGCGGCCCGCGCGATCCGCTCCGCGCCCGGCCCGTACCCGTCGCTGACCAAGTCCACCGTGGACCTGGTCGTCGACGTCCTCGCCCTGTCCGGCGAACTGGACGAGCACCTCGTCGATCCGGAGACGTTGCGGGCGCACGACATCGGGCTGCTGCGTCGCCTGCAGGACGTCAAGGGCGCGGACTCGCCGGGCACGGCCGTCGGCAAGGTGGTTGAGGCGGCGGGTAAGCGCCTGGAGTTGCTCAAGCTCGTGCAGGCCTACCGTGCCGCGAAGACCGCCGCGGATCTCGTCGACTTCGGCGACCAGATGGCCCTGGCGGCCCGGCTGGCCGAGGAGCGACCCGCGGTGAGCGAGGCCGAGCGTGGTCGCTTCGGGGTGGTGCTGCTCGACGAGTACCAGGACACCTCGGTGGCGCAGCGGCGGATGCTGGTCGGTCTGTTCGGTGGGGGCCACCCGGTGACGGCGGTCGGCGACCCGTGCCAGGCGATCTACGGCTGGCGTGGGGCGTCGGTGGCGAACCTGGAGGACTTCCCGGGCCATTTCCCGGTTGTGCACGCCGATGGGCGTACCGCCCCGGCGACCCGGTTCAGTCTGCGGGAGAACCGACGCAACGGTGAACTCGTCCTGGACCTCGCGAACGCCCTCGCCGCGCCGCTGCGCGAGGTGCACAACGGCGTGGCACCGCTGCTGGCCGCGATGAGCAACCACGGCAAGGGTGAGGTCCGCACCGCGCTGCTTCCTGACTATCCATCAGAGATCACGTGGATCGGTGCGCAGGTGGCGGCAGCGATCGCCGACGGCACGCCGGCCGCCCAGATCGCGGTCCTGGTCCGGGCGACCCGCGACATCGGCCCGCTGCACGCCGAACTCGTCGGTCGCGACATCCCGGTGGAGGTCGTCGGCCTCGGCGGCCTGGTGCACCTGCCCGAGGTCGCCGACGTCATCGCGGTCCTCGAGGTGCTCGATGACGCGACCGCGAACGCCGCCCTGGTCCGGCTGCTGGTCGGTCCACGGTGGCGGATCGGTGCCCGCGACCTTGCGCTGCTGGGGCGCCGGGCCGCCGACCTGGTCGCGGTGCCGCGCAGCGCCCGGGGCACCGCCTTGGAGGCCGCGCCGGGGGTCACCGACGCGGCCGAGCGGGTCTCGCTGGTCGAGGCGCTGGGCTCGCCCGGGGAACTCGGGTACTCGGCCGAGGCGCGCGAACGCTTCGCGGCGTTGGACCGTGAGCTGCGCGGGTTGCGCCGCCACCTCGGCGAACCTCTGCTGGACCTGGTGCACCGGGTGATCGCCGTGACCGGGCTGGGGGTGGAGATCGCCGCGGCCCCGCACGCCGTCGCCGCCCGCCGCCGCGAGTCGTTGTCCGCCTTCACCGACATCGCGGCCGGCTTCACCGACCTGGACGGCGAATCCTCGGTACCCGCGTTCCTTGCCTGGCTGCGCGCCTCCGAGGAGCACGAACGAGGCCTGGACTCCGCGGGCCCGCGTAGCGCCGACGCGGTGGTACTGATGACCGCCCACAAGGCGAAGGGTCTGGAGTGGGACGTCGTCGTGCTGCCCGACGTCACGGCCTCCGTCTTCCCGTCCAACCGGGGTCGCGCGAAGTGGACCACCCGCGCCGAGTGCATCCCGCACCTGCTGCGCGGGGACCGCGACGGTCTGCCCGACGTGGGGGAGTGGACCCCGAAGGGCCTGACGGCATTCGAGGTGGGGATGCGGGAGCAGTCGGCGCTGGAGGAGCGGCGCCTCATGTACGTCGCCGCCACCCGGCCGCGGGCCCGCCTGGTCATGTCCGCCCACTGGTGGGGCCGCACGCAGAAGAAGATGCGCGGGCCGTCGGAATACCTGCTCGCCGTGCAGCACTTTCTCGTCGACCGCGGGCTTGACCCCTACGGCCCTTGGGAGCCGCAGCCGACCGAGACCGAGAACCCCCTGCGCGGCGTCACCACCGAGATCGACTGGCCCGCCCCGCTCGACGAGGCCGCCGCGGCCGCCCGGCGTACCGGCGCCGACCTCGTCGCCGCCGCACGGAAACGCCCCGGCGCACTCGGGGCAGGAGGCCTCGCGGCCCACGAGGCCGCGCAGGTCGCGGGCTGGGACCACGACCTGAACCTGCTGCTGACCGAACTGCGCCGCCAACGCTCCTCGGTGCGCGAGGTCGACCTGCCCGCGTCCTTGTCGGCGTCGCAGGTGATGCTGCTCGCCACCGACCCCGACGGCCTGGCCCGCGAGCTCGCCCGCCCGATGCCGCGTCCACCGGCCGCGGCAGCCCAGCGCGGGACCCGTTTCCACGCCTGGGTGGAGGCGGAGTTCGGCCAGCAGTCCTTGCTCGAGCTCGACGACCTGGGGGACGCCGCCGACACCGACATCGACGACGCGGAACTGACGGCCCTTCAGGAAGCCTTCCGCAGAGGCCCTTACGCGTCCCGTGCCCCGTACCGGGTCGAGGCGCCGTTCGCCCTGGCCGTGGCGGGGCGAGTCGTCCGTGGCCGTATCGACGCCGTCTACGAGACCCTCACCGGGTACGAGGTGGTCGACTGGAAGACCAGCAAGAACCAGACCGCCGACCCGCTGCAGCTCGCGATCTACCGCCTTGCGTGGGCCGAGCTCGCCGGAGTCGACCCGGCCGACGTCGACGCCGCGTTCTGCTACGTCCGCACCGGCAAGATCGTCCGCCCCCCGATGCCGGACCGCGCGGAGCTGGAACGCCTGCTCGGCGGAATCGGCGTCGAGGAGCCTGCATAGAGTGCGGGGTATGACCTCGTCCGAGCCCTTGACCAGCCTGCCGCTCGCCCATGGCACGCACGACCGCGCGGCGCATCTGCGCACGAATCCCACCGCGCTCGCCGATGCCTGGGCGCATCCCGAGGTGCGCGTGCTGCGGGTGCACGAGGGCGCGACGGTGTTGCGCACCGACGGCAGCGATCTGGCATATCTGACGGCAGGTCAGGTCAAGTCTCCGGAGGACGCCTGGTTCCTCGGCCTCGACACGGCGGGGCGGCCGTACTTCGCGGCGCCGGGAGAGTTCGACGCCGGTCCCGGTGAACGGGCGGCGACGCTCCGCGAGCTGAGCGGCCGCTTGTCCTCCGACGCCGTCGGGTTGTTCGTGCATGCCGTCGGCCTGTCGAACTGGCACGCCCGGCACCGCTTCTGCCCTGTCTGTGGGTCGCGCTCGGAGATCACGGCGGCCGGCCACGTCCGCAAGTGCACCGGGTGCGGGGCCGAGCAGTTCCCTCGCACCGACCCCGCGGTGATCATGCTGATCGTCGACGACGACGACCGCTGTCTGCTCGGGCACAATCCCGCCTGGCCGCCGAACCGGTTCTCCACGCTCGCCGGCTTCGTCGAACCGGGGGAGTCGTTGGAACAGACCGTCATCCGTGAGGTGTACGAGGAGGTCGGCGTCGTCTGCGACTCCGCCACCTACGAGGGCAGCCAGCCGTGGCCGCTGCCTCAGTCCCTGATGCTGGGCTTCCGTGCGCACGCCGTCGATCCGACCCTGCGGATCGACCAGGAGGAGATCACCGAGGCCCGTTGGTTCACCCGGGAGGAACTCGCCCAGGCCGGGCGCGACAGGACCGCATTGATGCCCGGCGCGATCTCGATCGCCCGCTTCCTCATCGAACGCTGGTACGGCGGCCCACTTGACCCGGCCAACACCTGGCAGTAGCCCGGTTCAGGCGGAGGCGGCGGTCGCGAGGTGGGCCTTCACGGCGCCGATCGACGGGTTGGTCATCGCGGTGCCGTCGGCGAAGAGGACCGTCGGGACCACCGCGTTGCCCTGGTTGACCTGCTTGACGAACTCGAGACCCTCGGGGTCCTGCTCGATGTCGACGGCCTCGAACTCGATGCCCTCGATCTGCAGCAGGCCCTTGAGGCGGCGGCAGGGACCGCACCAGGTGGTGCTGAAGACAGTGAGCTGGGGGTTCTCGGACACCGGGTGGGCCTCTCGATTCGACGGGCTTGCAGTCAAGTGAACAGCAACGCAGGCTCAGAACTTCCCAGGACTCGCGACTGTCGGTGGCGGCTGTAAGGATGCTCCGGTGCTGCTCTCCGCTTCCTCCGTGCTCGAGTCCCTGGACCCGGAACAACGGGCGGTCGCCGAGGCGGTGCAGGGCCCGGTGTGTGTGCTCGCCGGGGCAGGGACGGGCAAGACCCGCGCCATCACGCACCGCATCGCCCACGGTGTGCTGACCGGCGCGTACCAGGCCCGCAACGTCCTCGCGGTCACCTTCACCGCTCGCGCGGCCGGTGAACTGCGCACCCGCCTGCGGGCCTTGGGCGCCGACGGCGTCGCCGCCCGCACCTTCCACTCCGCGGCACTGCGCCAACTCCAGTTCTTCTGGCCCACCGCGGTGGGCGGTGCCCTTCCCCGGCTCGAGGCGTCCAAGGCGCCGCAGGTCGCCTCCGCCGCCTCCCGTGTCGGGCTGCGCCCCAGTACCGCTGACGTGCGGGACCTGGCGGCCGAGGTCGAGTGGGCCAAGGTCTCCCAGATCGCCCCGGCCGATTACGCCGCGGCGGCGGCCAAGGCCGGCCGCACCCCGCCCGCCGGGCTGGACCCGGCCTCGGCCGCCCAGTTCTACGCCGCGTACGAAGAGGTGAAGAACGGCCGCGGACTCATCGACATGGAGGACGTCCTGCTCCTCACCGTCGGGGTGCTCTCCGCGGACGGGGACATCGCCGAGAAGGTGCGCCGGCAGTACCGCCACCTGGTGGTCGACGAGTACCAGGACGTCAGCCCGCTGCAGCAGCGGCTGCTGGATCTGTGGCTCGGCTCGGGGGACTCGATCTGCGTGGTCGGGGACCCGGACCAGACCATCTACTCCTTCGCCGGCGCGACCCCGGCGTTCCTGCGCGAGTTCGGCGTCAAGCACCCGGACGCCGCCGTGGTCCGCCTGATCCGCAACTACCGCTCCACACCGCAGGTCGTCACGCTCGCCAACGACGTGCTCGGCCGTCGCGGCACCCCCGCGGAGCTGCGGGCGCAACGCCCCGACGGACCCCGACCGGCCCTGCGCGAGTACCCGGACGACCCGGCAGAGGCCGAGGGCGTCGCGGCGCGGATCGTGGGGCTGCGCGACGCGGGCGTTCCGGCCAGCGAGATCGCCGTCCTGTTCCGCACCAACGGACAGTCCCTGGCGTACGAGCAGGCCCTGGCCGAACGCGGCGTCCCGTTCGTTCTGCGCGGTGGGGAGAGGTTCTTCTCCCGGCCGGAGATCAAGGCCGCGCTGACCCGTCTACGTGGCGCGGCCAGGGCGGGGGCGCTCGGTACCACCGACGCGACCGAGCACGCGCCGGGCCTGCTCGATCAGGTCCGTGCGGTGCTCGCCGACGCCGGGCTCGTCGCCGGGGACGCGAACCGTGCCGGTGCCGTCGCCGAACGCGCCGAGTCCCTCGCGGCGTTGGTGCGCGTCGCCGCGGACCTTGTCGAGGCCGAACCCACCGCGGACCTCGCGCGGCTGGTCGCGGAACTGGACACCCGCGCCGCGGACTCCCATGTACCGACGGTCGAGGGCGTCACGCTGGCTTCGCTGCACGCCGCCAAAGGCCTGGAGTGGACCGCGGTGTTCCTCGTAGGGCTGACCGAAGGCATGGTCCCGATCGCCTACGCCCAGACCACGGAGGAGATCGAGGAGGAGCGGCGTCTGCTCTACGTCGGCATCACCCGGGCGCAGCAGCATCTCGAGCTGTCCTGGGCGTTGGCGCGGTCCCCGGGCGCGCGCGGGTCCCGCACCCCCTCGCGCTTCCTGGACGGCATCCGGCCCTCCCGCCCCACCTCCACACCTCCGTCCCCGCGGGGGACGAGCGCGACCAAGGAACGAGCCCAACCGCGCTGTCGGGTCTGCCGCTCGGCGTTGACCGACGCGGTGGCCCGCAAGCTGGGCCGCTGCCCGGACTGCCCCTCGGACGTCGACGAGGCGCTGCTGGACCGCTTGCGGACCTGGCGCGCCGAGCGGGCTCGCGCCGCCTCCCTGCCCGCGTACTGCGTGTTCACCGACGCCACACTGCTCGCGATCGCCGAGGCGGTCCCGGGCGAGGTGCGGGAACTTGTCCGGGTTCCGGGCATCGGCGCGGCCAAGCTGGACCGCTACGGCCAGGACGTCCTGGCGATCTGCGCCGGGCGCGATCCTTCTACCGAATGACCGTCGGACGCGCGATCCTGCGCTGACCTGCAGGTTTATCGAAAGAAATAATTGCTTGCGAGTGCGTGGTACGCCCGCGTACTCTTCCGGAAGTCAGCAGACGCGAACGCGCGCCTGCCCGAGTGCACACAGGAGGTGATCCCCGGTGAAGAGCAACCAGTTGAAGAACGACCTGAGCGCTTCCGTCGGCGTGGTCGCCTCCGTCTGCGCGCAGCAGATCGGCGTCCGCTCCATCGCGCCCAAGGTCTCGTTCAGCACGCAGCAGGAGTCTGCCTGGCGTCAGCTCGGCACGCTGCTCGGCAACCGCATGCGTCCGATGACCGCTGATCTGCCGACGACGTTCGTCGCCGCTGTCGCGCCCAAGCACGCACCGCGCAACTACGCCCACTCGGGCACCCGCACCTGGAGTCCACCGGTCTAGCTCCACAGACTGGCGACCTTCAAGGCCGCGGAACCCGAGACCCGGGATCCGCGGCCTTTCTCTTTGCCGCACACAGCAGGGACCACTGACCAGCACTGAACCCAAACAGGGGGTGACATCCAGATGCAGACCGCAGAGATCGTCGTCGACACCATCACCGAGGACGTCGCAGCGAAGCTTCCTTGTCGAGCTTTCGAGTCCGACCTGTTCTTCGCCGAATCTCCGGAGGATGTCGAGTACGCGAAATCGTTGTGCCGCAACTGCCCGATCGTGGATGCCTGTCTCGCCGGTGCGCTCGCGCGTTCCGAGCCGTGGGGTGTCTGGGGTGGCGAGCTGTTCGTGCAGGGTGTCGTCGCGCCGCGCAAGCGGCCGCGGGGTCGTCCTCGTAAGGACTCCATCGCCGCGTAGGCAAGGCACCTGACGATGAATCAGATTCATCCATGATCGATTCGCCAAGGAGCATGAAATGAACCCCGCAGTGGAGGATCTGGCGCGCGAAGGCGTCCGGACCCGGCTGCGCGAAGCTGAAAATGGCCGTCTGGTCGCCGCCGCGAGGCGCGCCAGGCGAGCCGAGCGGATGACCGAACGGGCCGCCCGCGCTCAGCATCGCGCCGCGAAGGCTTGGGCCCGAGTGGCCCACTGAGAGACACGAAACGAACGGCCCTCCCGCATCATCGGGAGGGCCCTTCGTCGTCCGACGACTATTCGACGGGAGGCTTCGGTGCGGCCTTCTTGCGCGGCGCAGCTTTCTTAGCCGCGGGCTTCACCTCGACCGCGACGACCTCCTCGACCGGCGGTACCGGTTCAGGCAACTCCTCGAGGACGATCGCGATGCGGGCGGGATCGGGAATGGTCTCGTCGCCGGGGAGCCACTCGGCGAGTTCGTCGCGCCACGGTCCGGTCGCGCCCAATTGGCAGAGCACGCCGATCGAGCCCAGCCACACGCGGTGGATGAGCAGGTACCGCGGCGGGAGGTTGAGCTGAAGTCCCGTGTAGTAGTGCGCCGAGCGGGGATCGGAGATGCGGGCCGCCTGCGAACGCATCCACGGCCGGGAGAAGCGGAACTCCGATTCGGTCACCGGCTCGAGGAAGGGCAGCAGATAGCTGAGCAGCTTGTCCGGGTCGATGGTGATCGACGCCTTGATGAAGCCTTCCGAGCGCAGACCGTCGACCACGCCCTGCCCGTCGCCGGCCAGCGCCGCGGCCAGGAAGGTCCGAATGTTCCGCGGTAGTCCGTCGGGTAGGCGGTTGACCGCGCCGAAGTCGAGCACGCCGAGACGGCCGTCGGGCAGCAGGCGGAAGTTGCCCGGGTGCGGGTCCGCGTGCAGCAACCGTGCGCGCGAGGGTGCCGCGAGGTGGAAGCGGTGGTAGAGCACGCCCGCACGGTCGCGGGTCGCCTGGTCGCCGTCCTTGATGATCTGGGAGAGGGGGGTCCCGTCGATCCACTCGGTGACGATGACGTTGCCGCCCTGATGGATCACCTTGGGCACGCAGAAGTCGGGGTCACCGTCGAACGCCTCGGCGAACTGCCGTTGGGAGTTCGCCTCGAGCTCGTAGTCGAGTTCCTCGGCGACCCGCTTCTTCAGTTCCTCCATCAGCGGCTTGATGTCCAGGCCGGGGACCAGCGAGCCGAACATCCGGGCAAGCCGCGAGATCTGGTTCAGATCGCCGAGCAGCGCGGGTCCGGCGCCCGGGTACTGGATCTTGACTGCCACGACGGTGCCGTCGGACCACGTCGCCTTGTGTACCTGGCCGACGCTCGCGGCGGCGATGGCCTTGGTGTCGAACTCCTGGAACTGATCGCGCCACTTGGGGCCGAGCCCCGCGGCCATGACCTCACGGACCACGCGCGGGGGGAGGGGTGGGGCCGCCTCCTGCAACTTGGTGAGCGTGGCCCGGTAGGGCGCCACGAGGGCCTCGGGCATCGCGGCCTCGGCAACCGAGAGCGCCTGGCCGAACTTCATGGCCCCGCCCTTGAGCTCCCCGAGGACCTTGAACACCTGCTCGGCGGTGCGGGCCTGGATCTCTGCGGCCACCATCTCGGCCGGCTTGCCACCGATGCGCTTGCCGATGCCGAGGGTCGCGCGCCCGGCCATCCCGAGGGGCAGCGCGGCCAACTTCGCCCCTCGGGTGACGGCGCGCAGAGGGATGTCGCCGTACGAGTCGGGGCTCACCTCGCCATTGTTGCCCACGACGGCCGTCGAGGCGTCCGCGCGGTGAGTTCACACAGGCTGGGGCCAGGAGCACCCACAGGCGGGGTGCGCGTGCCAGGAGCGTCGGCGCAGCGTGCCGTCGGGCAGTGAGACGTGCAGGCTCCCGTCGGCTGTGGGGGCCGTCCCGGTCTCGAGGAAGGCCAGGACCTGCAGCGCGGCGTGACCGGCCACGACCGTGGCGAGGACGACGTCGCAGGCCGCTACGGCACGCGGACCGGCCGGTGCGGCCAGCTGGGCGGCCACCGCAGGCCATTGCGGGTCGCGATCGGCGCGGATCAGGTCGTGGCAGCGCAGGCAGGACGTGTACCCCGGCAGCACCAGCGGACCGACGGTGCCGGCCGCCTCCTGGACCTGCGCGACCAGATGCGGGATCCCGGCGCCCCAGACGTCCTCGGCGTAGGGGAGGACGCCGTCGTCGGTGGTGAGCACCACCAGGTCGACAGTCGGGTGGTGGCCGCGCGGGGTGGGGATTCGCCGTCCGCCTCGACCGCCGCCCCGGCGCCGGGCGGCCCGCGCCGCCTTCAGCACTGCCAACGGAAGGGTGGGCGGAGTGGCGGCGTCGCCGCGGGGTCGGCCCAGGTCAGCGGCCCGTAGCCCGGCCGGCGCCAGGTCCGCGTCCCGGGTGAGTTCCTCATCGAGCACCCGGACCTCCCCGACCCCGGCGGCCGCCAGCAGCGCGGCGAGGCTGGCGCCGACCCGACCGGCGCCGCGAATCTCGACGTGCCCGGCGAACCGGCGCGACAACGCGCGCTTGCCGCCGCCCGTGCCGTGATCGAGCAGGCTCAGCGAGGCCAGGTCCGGACCGAGTCGGTCCCGCTCGGGGTGCGGCAGGCCCCGCCAACCCGGACAGCGGGTGGCGGCGTCCTCCAGCAGTCCGTGGCGGCCCAGGTGGGCGAGCAGATCAGGGCAGATCGAGGAGGGGAACCGGCCGTCGAGTTCGGCGATCTGGTCCCGCACGTGCGCATCGAGCTCGGTGAGCAGGACCGCGCGCTCGGGATCCGCGCCGAACTGCACGGCCCGAGGGCCTCGCTGCAGTCGGCGCAGTCCCGGCTTGAGCATCGGGCGGCGCAACTCTGGTGCGGGCCGCCGGCCCCCGTCGAAGTCCACGTGCGGAGCTTGCCGCCATGAATTCGGCGATGGACGAAAACGCGCCTTTCACTGCGGGGACAGGCAATTCATTTCATCGCCTGTCATCCGCAGTGGTTCCACAAACGCGGACAATTCGGTCATTGTCGGCGCCGGTGGAGGGTGGCTGTGGCCGTCAGGCCTTGCCGAGGATCCGGTTCAGCTTGGTGCCACAGACGGGGCAAATGCCCTGCGCCATGCGCCGGCCGGAGTCGCTCACCTTGATCTCTCCGGTGAAGTCGCGCTTCTCCTTGCACTTAACGCAATACGCATTGCCGGTGTAGCTCTCGGCCATTTCGACTCTCCCTGTCTGAAGGGCATAGAAAATCCCGCGTGTCACCCTAGGGGAGTTCTGGAGGCTCGGCGGGCGTGCGGCCGACGCGCCGCGCCGGGGACAACAGCACAGTCGGATCCCGTCCGTCACGTTGTTGCACTGTGGCCCCAACAGTCACAGGGGAGGGACCATTCGAGCGTGGTGAACCCCTCATAAGTCGGTTGATGACCCCTCAGTAACCTGCGCAGATGACCTTCGACCCGCCGCTCGAGCAGCTGACCGTGACCCGTGACGACGCCGGGGTGGTGACACTGACGCTGAACAACCCGGACCGACGCAACGTCATGTCCAAAGAGATGACCGACTCCTGGGTCCGCGCCGTCGCGTCCCTGAAGACCGACCCGGACGTCCGGGTGGTCGTGGTGACCGGCGCCGGCACGGCGTTCTCCTCCGGAGGGGACACCGGCTGGATCACCGCCGACAAGAACGCGACCGTGAACTACCTGCGGTCGAGGATGCTGCCCTTCTACAAGGCGTGGCTGTCGATCCGGGAGCTCGAGGTGCCCACCATCGCCGCCATCAACGGGCACGCCGTCGGGGCGGGGCTGTGCATGGCGCTGGCCACCGACCTCCGCTACGCCGTCGACGACGCCAAGCTGTCGGTCCCGTTCAACCGGCTCGGGATGCACGCCGGCATGGCCGCCACGTACCTGCTCCCGGAGGTCGCGGGCCTGCCGGTGGCCCGGGAGATGCTGTTCACCGGCCGCACGGTCACCGGGGCGGAGGCTGCGGCGCTGGGCCTGGTCAACCGCTCCTTCCCGGCCGCGGACTTCGCCGCGGAGGTCGCGAAGATCGCCGAGTCGGTCGCTCAATGCGCCCCGATCGCGACCCGCCTGACCAAGGTCGCGCTCAGCAACGGCGGGCACGCGGGCCTGGAGGAAGCCATCCAGTGGGAGGCCCTCGCGCAGCCGATCACCCTGGCCGGCGAGGACCTCTACGAGGGCATCGCCGCCGCCAAGGAGAAGCGCGTCCCACAGTTCAAGGGCCGGTAGGTCACGCCTCGGCGCGCCTTGCGGGGAATGTCATCAGGGCGACCCATCCGCCCGGTACCGTCACGATCGTGGCCCCCAAGCGTGCCTTGGCATCGTCGCAGGCACCGGTCCAGTTACCGGTGCCCTCCGACGACGTGCCGGAGCCTGTCGAGGTTCGGCGCAGCAACCGTCGCCGACTGACTGTGACCGCCTACCGCGAGGCCGGGCGGACCGTCGTGCTGATCCCGGCCAGGATGAGCCGGGCAGAGGAACGACGCTGGGTCGAGGTGATGCTCGCCAAGCTGTCCGCGCAGGACGGCCGGCGCCGCCCCACCGACGACGTCCTGCTCACCCGTGCGTGGAAGCTCTCCGAGCGCTACCTGGGCGGCAAGGCCGCGCCGGTGTCGGTGCGCTGGGCGGAGAACCAGATGACCCGCTGGGGCTCGTGCACCCCCGTCGACGGCACGATCCGGCTGTCCACCCGCCTGCGTGGGATGCCCCCTTACGTCGTGGACTACGTGCTGCTGCACGAGCTGGCCCATCTGATCGTGCCGGGCCACGGGCCGGAGTTCTGGGCCGAACTGGCTGCCTACCCGAAGCTGGAGCGGGCCCGGGGTTACCTCGACGGCGTCGCGCACGCCGCCGGGCTGGACCTCACCGAGGACACCGAGGACGAGATCCGCAGCTGAAGCAGATCGGCGTCAGACAGCGGCGACGGCGATGCAGGCCACCGTCCAGAGCGCCAGGTAGGCCGCCAGCGACGGCCACCCCCACACGATCCGGAACAGGGAGTCCGCGCTCACGACGTCGACGGCCCTCGCCTCGTCGCTCATCGAACTGATGAGGGCCTCCGAACTGTAGGCCGCCTCCGGGTCGTGCGCCCGGCCGGCCCGCCGCGATGCCTCGGCGTTGATCAGGGCCACCATCTCGTCGACCCGGGTCCGCTGGGTCAGCGGGGAGGAGAACGTCGGTCCGAACAGCGCCGATCGCAACCGGTCGCCGCCGGCGAGGACGATCGTGAAGGTCTGGTCGAAGCCCGCACCGCCGATCGCGGCCCAGGGGAGCACGGCGCTGCGCCACGGGTTGTGCACCGCGACCCCGGAGTCGTCGATACGCACGCGCGGGCGCAGGAAGAAGCGCTCGCAGCCGTAGAGGGCCGGGACGACGATCAACCCGAAGATGAAGCTCTGAAAGAACTCCCCGCCGCCACCCTCCAGGGTCTTGCCGGAGTCGGCGAGCACAGCGGCCCCGAAGCCGGCCATCACGACGAACATGAAGACGCCCGCCGTCAGCGCGGCTGCCTGACGCACGATCACCTGACGGGTCGGCGAGATCGGCGGCTCGAGCGGGATCGGGCCGAGCCCCAGGGGCCTGCTCACGCTTGCACCCGGGCCACGGCGGACGCGACCAGGCCGCGCACGGCATCGTCGGTGGCCTCCGGCAGGGCGTCGACGTCGAACCAGCGCACGGCGAGGGACTCCTCGCCGGCTCGAGGGGCGGCAGCAGGCTCGGCGAGCACGGCGAACATCACGTCCAGATGGTGCTCCATCGGTCCGGGGCCGGACCAACTCGACGCGCAGGGTGCCCGGTGACGATCCAGCCGCAGAATCCCGTCGAGCAGTCGCAGCCCGGCCAGGTCCGTCTCCTCGGTCGCCTCCCGCAGTGCCGCGCCTGCCAACGACTCGTCCTCGATCTCGCAGTGCCCGCCGGGTTGCAGCCATAGGCCGACCTTGCGGTGATGCACCAGCACCACCCGGGCACCGGCCGGGTCGATCACGATCGCGCTCGCCGTCAGATGAGCCGGGGCGCAGCTGCGCCACATCGCGTCGTCATGCGCCGCGAGGTACCCGAGATAGTCCCCGCGCAAGGTCTCCTGCGCCGCGTCGAACGGCTGATACCGCGTCAGTTCCCTTACCGCGTCGGCGTGCAGGCTCACTTCTGTTCGTCGGTCGCCGGCGGGTCCTGCGGGTCGTCCAGCAGCGAGCCGAGGTCGAGTGCGATGGGGTTGACGAACGCACTCGGGTCGTCGAGGTCCGAACCGCTGGGCAGCAGGTCCGGGTGCTCCCAGACGGCGTCGCGGCCCTCGATGCCGCGGGCCACACGCAGCTCCTGCCACAGCGCGGCAGCCTCGCGCAGGCGGCGCGGACGCAGCTCCAGGCCCACCAGGTTGCCGAAGGTCTGCTCCGCGGGTCCACCCGCGGCGCGCCGGCGGCGCACGCTCTCCCGCAGCGCGTTGGCGGAGGAGGCACTGAGGTGCTCGACGGCCGCGGCGTGCACCACCTCGTCCACCCAACCCTCGATCAGCGCCAGCAGGGTCTCCAGGCGGGCCAACGCCGCCTGCTGCTCCGGGGTCTGCTGCGGCGTGAACATGCCGTCGGTCAGGGCTCGGGAGATCGCCTCCGGGTTGGTCGGGTCCAACTCCCCGACGATCTCCTCGATGCGGGTCATGTCGATGTTGATGCCGCGGGCGTAGCTCTCGACGGCAGAGAGCACGTGCCCTCGCAACCAGGGGACGCCCGCGAACAGGCGTTGGTGCGCCGCCTCGCGCATCGCGACGTAGAGCCGGACCTCGTTCGGTTCGACACCGAGGCCCTGGCTGAACGCGGTCACGTTCGCGGCGACCAGTGCCGGGCGCCCGGCCGGGCCGAGCGGGAGGCCGATGTCGGTGGCGCCGAGCACCTCGGCGGCCAGCGTCCCGAGGGCCTGACCGACCTGGGCGCCGAACATGGCCCCGCCCATCTGGCGCATCATCGGGACCAGCGGGCCCGCAGCGACAGCCATCTCGGGCGGCAGAGCCTCACCCATCGAGCCGACGACCTTCTCGGCGACGGGATCCACCAGGGTCCGCCAGACCGGCAGGGTCGCCTCGATCCACTCCGCGCGGCTCCAGGCGAGCGCCGACGCGCCGCTGGTGGGCAGAGTGGTCGCCGGGTCCAGCCACAGCTCGGCCAGGCGCAGCGCCTCGTCGACCTCACGACGTGCGGCGTCGGCCACCGACGGGTCGGGGCCGGCCGCGGCGACCGTCTTGCGGGCCACGTCCTGCGCGAGGTCCCAGTTGACCGGACCCCCGGTCCACGACATCAGCTGTCCGAGCTGCGTGAACGCGTTGGCGAGCGCATTCGGGTCGTTGCCGAACGTGCCGCCGCCGAACAGGGCCGCGAAGGGGTTGTCCGCGCCGGAGAAGTCCATCCGGGGGTCGTCCGGGTCGTCGTCTCCGGGCTTACCGAAGCCGAAGGGCACTCCACTCACCGCGCACCTGCCAGGAGTCGATGATCAAGGTTGCGGGAAAAAACGGAGAATTCGGGCAAACTGGACGTCGTGGAGCGCTTGCGGGACATGCAGTCCAACCTAACCGGGCGGATGCGGGCGTGACCCGGCCACCGGTGCCGGTTCGCTCACGGCGCAGTGCGGAGGGCGAGATGTCGGCGCCCGATGCCGTCCCTGCCACCGTCGCCACACCAGCCGCCGCGCACTGGCACTCGACGCGCGCTCGTGCGGGTCACGGCAAGGCGAAGGGCCTGCGGGTCGCCGTCGCCGCTGCCGACCGCGGTCTGGCCCCGGCCCTCATCGAGCGGCTGACAGCGCATCCGGAGATCGCCGAGGTACGTGCTGTCGCTCTGGCCGATCCGCGCCGCGCGCAGCGCATGCGCGGCTGCGACGTCGTCGTGCTCCTGGCCACCGGCGGTGAGACCGAGGACGGTCCGGACGCGGTCCGCACCGCCGCGGACGCGGTGCGCGCCGCCACGAGCGTCCCGCGCCTCGTGGTGTGCACCTCCGCGATGGTCTACGGCGCGGACCCGGACAACCCGATCCCGCTGGCCGAGGATGCGCCGCTGCGTGCCGTGGGGGACCTGCGCCTGGTCTCGGACCTGCTCGAGATCGAACAGTTGCTGGCCGGCGCCCGCCCCGGCGGCGTCGCCGACGGGCTGACCGTGCTGCGCCCCGCGATGCTCGTCGGCGGCGGCATGGACAGCGTGCTGACCCGTCACTTCTCCTCGTCCCGGCTGCTTCACCTGGACGGCGCACGCCCCGCCTGGCAGTTCTGTCACGTCGAGGACCTCCTCTCGGCCTGCGAGTTCGCGATCCTCGGCCGGGTCTCCGGGGTGCTCACCGTCGGCTGCGAGGGTTGGCTGGAGCAGGAGACCGTCGAGGCGGCCACCGGGATGCGGCGGGTCTCCGTCTCCGCGGTCCGGGCGTTCGGCACCGCCGAGCGGATGCAGCGTTTCGGCGTCCTCAACGCCTCCGCCGGCGAACTGCGCTACGTCGCCTACCCCTGGGTGATCTCCTCGGACCGGCTCACCGAGGCCGGCTGGCGCCCCGCCTACGACAATCTCGGTGCCTTGGCGGCGCTGCTCGACGACCTCGCGGGCAACGGCCGACGCCGTGGGCTGCGCGAGACGTCGCTGTCCGCGGCCGGTGCCGCGGTGGCCATGGTCGGCACCGCGGCTCTGCTCCGCGAGGTCCGCCGCCGCCGGTTCTCGTGACGTCTGGAGAATGAGTCCATGAGTTCTGACCTGATCGTCCTCTGCGAGATCCGTGACACCCCGCTGTCGCCGACGGAGATCCTCGCCGCCGTCGACCACCCGGCGGCCGGTGGGACCGCGTTGTTCGTCGGCACCGTGCGCGACAACGACGGCGGCAAGGAAGTGAAGGACCTCAAGTACAGCGCGCACCCGAGCGCCGTCGACCAGATGAGGGCGGTCGCCGAGGCGATCGCCGCCGAGCACGACGCGATCCGGATCGCGGCCGTGCACCGGGTCGGGGACCTGGCGATCGGCGACCTGGCGATCGTCGCCGCCGTCTCCTGCGGTCACCGCGGTGAGGCGTTCGCCGCCTGCCGCGACCTCGTGGACCGGATCAAGGCCGGCGTGCCGATCTGGAAGCACCAAGAATTCGGAGACGGCACCACCGAATGGGTCGGTACGCCGTAAAGCCGGCTCACATAAGCTTCCGCGGGTGTTCTCCAAGGTCGACTGGCGCTCTCCGCGCACCATCGCGCTCACGGTCGCGGGCACGCTGCTCGCGCTGCTGGCGGCGCTGCTGATCCTGCTCCCGGTTCCCTACGCGCGGATCTCGCCGGGGCCGGCCACCGACACCCTCGGCGAGGTCGACGGCAAGCCGCTGATCGTGATCAACGGCCGCGACACGTTCCCGGTCACCGGCAAGCTCGAGCTGACCACGGTCTCGATCACCAACCCCGACCACAACATGAGCCTCATCGAGGCGCTGACCGGCTGGTTCCGCTCCGGTGTCGCGGTCGTGCCCAAGGAGACCATCTACGACAGCTCCAAGTCGGCCGACGACATCGCCGCCGAGAACCAGCGGCAGATGTCGCTCTCGCAGAAGCACGCGACGGCAGCCGCGCTGAAGGCGATGAAGATCGATATCGAGTCGTTCGTCGTCGTCAGCTCGCTGACCGACGGCCGCCCGGCCGCGGAGAAGCTCAAGCTCGGGGACCGCATTCTCGAGGTCGACGGTGCCGCGATCGCGAAGCCCGAAGAGGTCGTGCTCGCGGTCCGCAAGCACAAGCCGGGGGAGAAGGTCGTCTTCAAGATCTCCCGTGGCGGGACCGAGAGCACCGAGACGATCACCACGGTCGCCAACCCCGACGACGACTCGCTGCCGTTCATCGGCCTCTCGCCCGACGTGGACTACAAGTTCCCGTTCAGCGTGAAGATCGAGCTGGACAACGTCGGCGGGCCCAGCGCCGGGCTCATGTTCGCGCTCGGCATCATCGAGCGGCTCACGCCGGAGGAGATCACCGGCGGTCGCATCGTCGCCGGGACCGGGAGCATCGACGACGACGGCACCGTCGGCAAGATCGGCGGCATCGTCATGAAGATCCGCGGGGCCAAGAAGACCGGCGCAACGGTGTTCCTGGTGCCCGCCGAGAACTGCCGCGAGGCCGCCGAGGGCGCCCCGAAGGGCATCGAACTGGTGAAGGTCGACAAGCTCACCACCGCCGTGTCCGCGCTGGAGGCCCTGCGCACAGGAAAGGGCACTTTCCCGCGTTGTTGATCTCCGATGACGGGAACCCGAGGCGCGCTCGATAAGTTGGCAGTTCACAGGCATGTCCCGGACCGAGGGCCGTGCCAGGTATCTGCCGAGGTGTGCTGGTGAGTTTCGACCCGCCTGGTGGTTCCGGGTCACCCGCTCCGGGACGACGACCGTTCCGGCCCGCCGCCCCGCGCCGCGCTCCACGAGCACTGATCCCGGTCCTGATGGTCCTCGCGGGCCTGTTCATCGGGTTCCTGGTGCTCACGGACCTGATCACGGACCTGTGGTGGTACCGCTCGACGGAGTACGCCGAGGTCTTCACCAGCCGCCTGGGCACCCGCGTGGTGCTGTTCACGGTGTTCGCGGCGCTGATGGCCGGCCTGGTGGCGCTCAACGTGGCCATCGCCTACCGGCTGCGGCCGCCGTTCCGTGGCATGTCGGCCGAGCAGCAGAACCTCGACCGGTACCGCGTCGGCCTGGACCCGTTCAAGGTCCCGATCCTGCTCGCGGTCTGCACCGTCGTCGGCATCATGGCCGGCAGTTCGGCGTCCGCCGAGTGGCGTACCTGGCTGCTGTGGCGCAACGGGACCGATTTCAAGGTCAAGGACCCGCAGTTCAACAAGGACGTCTCGTTCTACGTCTTCGACTACCCGTGGTGGCGCTTCCTGCTGGGCTTCGGGTTCGCCCTCGTCCTGGTGTGCCTGCTGGCCTCGGTGGTCACGCACTACCTCTACGGCGGGCTGCGGCTGCAGACCCCGGGGGACAAGGCGACCCCGGGCGCGCAGGTACACCTGTCCGTGCTGCTCGGCATGTTCGTGCTGCTGAAGGCCATCGCGTACTGGATGGACCGCTACGGCCTCGCGGTGGCCGGGGGCGGGTTCGACCAAGTCAACGGCTGGACCGGGCTGCGGTACAAGGACGAGAACGCGCTGTTGCCGGCCAAGGAGATCCTCGCAGCGATCGCGTTGATCTGCGCGATCCTCTTCTTCGCCAACATCTGGCGGCGCACGTGGCTGCTGCCCGGGATCGGTTTCGGTCTGCTGGTGCTCTCGGCCGTGCTCATCGGCGGCGCGTACCCGGCGATCGTGCAGCAGTTCCAGGTCCGCCCGTCGGAGGCCAAGAAGGAGGCGCCCTACATCGGGCGCAACATCGAGGCGACCCGTGCGGCGTACGGGTTGAAGGGCGCGAAGATCGATCCCTATCCGGCCGAGACGACGGTGCGGCCCAACCAGTTGCGGGCCGACGCGAACACGACCGCGAGCATCCGCCTGCTGGACCCGAACATCGTTTCTCCGACGTTCGTGCAGGAGCAGCAGATCCTGCGCTTCTACAGCTTCTCGGACTCGCTGCGCATCGGCCGCTACAACATCGACGGCCGCAACCAGGACGTCGTCACCGCGGTGCGCGAGCTGAACCTGGATCAGGTGCCGACCGCACAGCGCAACTGGATCAACGACCACTTCCTCTTCACCCACGGGTACGGCCTGGTCGTAGCCCGCGGGAACACCGTGGACAGCGACGGGTCACCCAGCTACGTCTCCAAGGACATCCCGCCGACCGGTCTGCTCGGTGACTACGAGCCCCGGATCTACTTCGGCGAGGAGTCCCCGGACTACTCGGTCGTCGGATCCAAGAACGGCGTGGCCCGCGAGTTCGACCGCGAGGACAAGTCCGCGCCCAACGGGCAGGCCCTGAACACCTACCAGGGCAAGGGCGGCGTCCCGATCGGGTCGTTCTGGCGCAAGGCCATGTACGCGGTGAAGTTCCGCGAGCAGAAGATCCTGCTGTCCTCCGAGGTCAACTCCGGCTCTCAGGTGCTCTACATCCGCGACCCGCGCGAGCGGGTCAAGCGGGTCGCGCCCTGGCTGACGCTGGACTCCGACCCGTACCCCGCTGTGGTGAGTGGGCGCATCCAATGGATCGTCGACGGGTACACGACGACGTCGAACTACCCGTACGCCTCGCGCACCACGTTGGGTCGGGCCACGCAGACGACGTTGACCGACGACGAGCGCCGCGTCATCGCGCCGCGCGACGAGGTCAACTACATCCGCAACTCGGTGAAGGCCACGGTCGATGCTTACGACGGCACGATCAACATGTACACCTGGGACGACGCCGACCCGATGCTGAAGACCTGGAAGAAGGCCTTCCCGGGCACGGTCAAGGAGCGCAAGGACATCCCATCGGCGCTGATGGTGCACCTGCGTTACCCGGAGGACTACTTCAAGGTCCAGCGCGAGATGCTCGCCCGGTACCACGTGACCGACCCGGGGTCGTTCTACTCCAAGGCCGACTTCTGGCAGGTCCCGCTGGACCCGACCGGCACCGACGTCTCAGGTCTCGCCCGGGTCGCCGAGTCGGACCCGGTCCCGCCGTACTACCTGACGTTGAAGATGCCGTCGCAGAGCGCGGCGACCTTCTCGTTGACGACGACCTTCGAGCCGTTGGGTCGGCCGAACCTGTCGGCCTTCATGGCCGTCAATGCCGAACCAGGGCCGGACTACGGCCAGATACGTGTGCTCGAGATTCCACCTAATACCGCGGTGGCCGGGCCTAGACAGGTGCAGTCCAACATCGTCTCCGACCAACGGGTCTCCGAACGGGTCCTGCTCTACAAGGGCAACCAGGTTCGTCCGGGCAACCTGCTGACGGTGCCGGTGGGTGGTGGGCTGCTCTACGTCGAGCCGCTCTACGTGCAACCGACGCAGGGCACGTCGTTCCCGCTGCTCCGTCAGGTCGTGGTGTCCTTCGGGAACAACGTCGGGATCGGTAAGGACCTCAAGGAGGCCCTCGACCAGCTCTTCGACGGCCAGTCCGGGGTGACGACGCCGTCCAACCCGGGCACGGGCACGGGGGCGACCGGCAACGCCGCGGTCGCCGAAGCGCTCGACAACGCCCAGGAGGCGTTCGCCGACGGCCGGGCCGCATTGGCCAAGGGTGACTTCGCCGCTTACGGCAAGGCGCAGGAGCGCCTCGAGGCCGCGCTGAAGCAGGCCCGGGAGGCGCAGACGGCGGCTCCGGCGAAGACTCCGGCGAAGGAGACACCATCGCCGGATCCGAAGGCGACATCACCACCGGCAGTCAAGAGCTGACGCAGCATCAGGTAAGGCCTCTCGTTCGCGGGGGGCCTTACTTCTTGTTCTGGAAGAATGTTGCGGATGGCCGACCTACCACTGCCGCGGGAGTCCTTCCGTGCCGGCGTCCGGCTCGGGGCGCCCTACGCGGTCGCCAACTCGGTCGTGGCGCTGTCATTCGGCGTGCTGGCCAAGGAGATCGGCTTCTCCGCGTTCGGCGCGATCCTCACCGCGGCGATCGTGTTCGCGGGCGGCGCGCAGTTCGCGATGGTCGCGGTGATCGGCGCCGGCGGCAGCATCGGTGCCGCGGTGGGCTCGGCCGCCCTGATCAACTCGCGGTTCGTTCCGCTGAACATCGCGTTGGCGCCGTCGCTGCCCGGCGGGCCGTTGCGGCGCGCGGCGCAGGGCTGGACCGTCGTCGACTCCTCGTGGATCCACGCCAAGCGGCCCGACGGAACGTTCGACCGCTGGACGTTGTTCGGGTCCAGCGCCATCCAGTACGTGTTCTGGGTCCTGGGGACCGCGGTCGGGGCACTGGCTGGCGACGTGCTGCCGGCGGCCGACTCGATGGGTCTGGACGCCGTCTTCCCGGCGTTCTTCCTAGCGTTGCTGTTCGGCGAGTTCCGGGCCGGTGGGCGTCGGGCCATGGCGATCGCGGGCGCCGCGGCGATGTTGGCGTTGGCGTTGATCCCGAACTCCCCGGCCGGGGTTCCGGTGCTGGCCGCGGGGGCCTTGGCGCTGTGGGGGATCCGGGTCCGATGAGTACACGACTGTGGATGCTCGTCGCCGCGATGACCGCGATGACCTTCTTCGTGAAGGGCATCGGGCCGGCGGCGTTCGGGGGCCGGCGGATGCCGTTCTGGTTCGACCGGGTCGTGCTGCTGCTGGCGCCGGCTGTCCTCACGGCGCTGGTCGTCACCCAGGCCTTCGCCAACGGCGAGGAGCTGGCCGTCGGCGCGGACACCGTCGGGGTCGCCGCGGCCGGCGTCGTGTTCTGGCGCCGCGGATCGGTGCTCGTCGGGGTCGCGGTGGCCATGGCCGTCACGGCCGCCCTGCGCGCCGCCACCTGACCCTCCTGCCACACCGGGCCTGCCACACTGGGAGGCGTTGAACGCCCGGTGAACTCCGCGTAGACGGATCACAACGGCCCGTCTGCGAGGAGAGCCGATGGTCGACGCGACCGACGGCTTCGCGCCGACGGGCGAGCCCCCGCCCCGCGCGCGATTCCGCGAAGGCGTGAGCCACGGGATGCCGTTCGCGGTGGCGACCACGGTCGTGGGGATCTCCTTCGGCGTCCTGGCCCGCGAGGTCGGGTTCTCCGTGGTCGGCGCGATCCTGATGTCCGCGTTGGTCTACACCGGCAGCGCCCAGTTCGCCGCACTCGCGGTGCTCTCCGCCGGTGGCAGCGTGGCCTCGGCCGTCGGGTCGGCGACGTTGGTCAACTCCCGCTACCTGCCGATGGGCATCGCGCTCGCCCCGTCGTTGCCCGGCGGTCCGCTGCGCCGCGCCGTGCTGGGGCAGCCGCTGGTCGACTCCTCCTGGGTGCACGCCAAGCGGGCGGACGGTTCCTTCGACCGTTGGGTACTGTTCGGGTCCAGCGCGCCGCAGTACGCCGCCTGGGTCACCGGGACGACGATCGGCGCGGTCAGTGGGCAGATCGTCGACGCACAGGCGATCGGACTGGACGCCGTCTTCCCCGCGTTCTTCCTCGCCCTGCTGATGAAGGAGCTCACCAGCCGCCGGGCGATCGGGGTGGCGGCCGCGGCCGGTCTGCTCGCGTTGGCGCTGGTGCCGCACTCGCCCGCGGGTGTGCCGGTGCTGATGGCAGGGGCGATCGCGCTCGTCGGGATCCGGCTCCGATGAGCGGGCGACTCTGGCTGCTGGTGGCACTCATGGCCGTCATCGGCTTCTCGATCAAGGGCATCGGTCCGGTCGCCTTCGGCGGGCGGACGCTGCCGGCCTGGTTCAACCGCGTGGTCCTGCTGCTCGCGCCGGCGGTGCTCTGCGCCCTGGTCGTGACCCAGACCTTCGCCGACGGCGAGGAGATCGGGGTCGGCGCGGACACTGTCGGCGTCGCCGCCGCGGCGCTGTTGCTGTGGCGGAAGGCCTCGGTGCTGGTCGCCGTCGGGGTGGCCATGGCGGTGACTGCGGGG
This sequence comes from uncultured Actinomycetota bacterium, assembly GCA_963703165.1. GTDB lineage: Bacteria > Actinomycetota > Actinomycetes > Sporichthyales > Sporichthyaceae > JBQTKD01. The sequence continues at coordinate 1,473,197 of OY969798.1, read as the reverse complement.
CTGCGCGCATTGGGCTGAACGCGGCGGGGCAGGATCAGTGCATGACTGCATTGAAGTTCGGAGTGTTCATCCCGCAGGGCTGGAAGATGGAGCTGGCCGGTATCGCGGATCCGCAGGCCAAGTGGGCCAAGTCCGTCGAGATCGCGCAGCTGGCCGAGGAGCTCGGCTACGACAGCATCTGGGTCTACGACCATGTGCACAACGTGCCCAAGCCGGCCAACGAGACCGTGTTCGAGTGCTGGACGACGATGGCGGCCATCTCGCAGTTGACGTCCCGCATCATGCTCGGGCAGATGGTCGGCTGCGCCCCGTACCGCAACCCGGCGCTGACGGCGAAGATCACCGCGAACATCGACGTCATCTCCGGCGGGCGATTGATCTGGGGCACCGGCGCCGGGTGGTACCGCAGCGAGTTCTCCGGCTACGGCTACGAATTCGGCACGCCCGCCGAGCGGATCCGCATCATGCGGGAGACCGTCGAGATCGTCACCGGGATGTGGAAGGAGCCCTCGTTCTCCTACGAGGGCACGCACTTCAAGCTCGACCGCGCGCAGTGCGATCCGAAGCCCGTGCAGTCCCGTCCGCAGGTCCTCATCGGTGGTGGCGGCGAAAAGCTGACGTTGCGCGTCGTCGCCCGCTTCGCCGACGCCGCGAACTTCGGCGGCAACCCGGACGAGTTCGCCGCCAAGTGCGAAATCCTCAAGGCGCATTGCAAGGACGTCGGCCGCGACTACGGCGCGATCGAGAAGACCTGGTCGCCCGAGGTGCACATCCGCGAGACCGAGAAGGAGATCGCCGACGGCGGCTCCCGCAGCCTCTGGGGCGAGAAGTTCGAGTCCTGGCAGGCCGGCAACCTCGTCGGCACCCCCGAACAGGTCGCGGAGAAGATCGCCACGTACGTGAGCCTCGGCTGCACCGGTTTCTACCCGTGGTGCTCCGACTACCCGGACACCACCACCATGCGCCTCCTCGCCGAGAAGGTCATGCCGGAGGTCCGGCGGCTGGTCGGATAGCGCAGGAACGCGTGGCGCAGGAACAGGTTGAGGTGGACGACGGAAGGCCTTGGCCGATGGAGACATACGGCCTCGTTTCGGGAGCCGCTCAACGACCTGGACCGCCACCGGCTTGCGTTGGAGCCGGACGAGCAGGGCGAGGACCATGTCGCGGTTGACGGCGACGAGGACTGGACGAACCCAGCCGGTTCGATCACGGTGTCGACCTGCCAAGGACTGATCGGCCTGATCGGCCTGCGTGACAGCGCGCTGCTCGCCGGTGTCGAGCTGATCGGCTTACCTCGTCGGGATCTGTTCCGGCTGATCGGTTATCCCAGCAACCACGGCTCAATCTTCGACATCGACTACGAAGTGGGTGTGTGGTCGCTCTCCGTCGGATTCGGCCTGGATGACGATCGCGTCTCCTGGCTCTTCGTCCAGCGCGGAGATCTCTACGACGAGCCGGAATCCAAGCCTGAATGATCAGCTAACGCTCCGGGTGTCCGCTCAACCGTGCGCTATTGCTCACCCTTGAGCGGACGCCAGCGAGTAGCCGGGTGCGCGGGAGGTCGGCGTCGCGGGCCACGGGGAAGAACGGCATCAGCAAGGTCGCCGCCGTCGGTCTGCTGCTCGGCGGCCTGGCGGTCCTGGGGCCTCAGCTGAATGAGCTGCGCCGCCGCTGACGGAGATCAGTCAGACGGCGTGCAGGAACGGCTGCGGAGCAGGCTCTGGCATGAAGGGCGTGAGGCACTCGGGCGGGACCTCGGCGCCGAGTGGGGTGGGTGGCCTCGTCCGGTACATCTGCCCGTAGGGGTGATGCAGGTCAGGGTGCCGGAGCCGTCCGGGTCCTGGATGAGGTCCAGTCCTTGAGGTGTTTCAGCTCGTGGTGCTTGAGACACAAGGCGGACAGGTTGACGCGGATGGTGCGTCCGTGGAGGTCGAACTCGATGGTGTGGTCGATGTCTGATTCGTGGGCCGGGCGGCGGCAGCCGGGCAGGCGGCAGTGTTGGTCGCGGGCCTCGATGTATTCGCGCATCCTGGCCGACGGGCGGTAGGTGTTCGCGCCGACATCGAGGACGTGGGACATGTCCGGGTCGGTGAGGATGCGCTTCCACGCGGCGTCGGTGGACAGTTCGCGGCACAGGGCGGCAGGGATGGGGCCGTGGCCGGGAAGGTAGCCGTCCTCGTCACCCAGGCCGAGCATCGTTCCGGCGGGGACGAGGATGCGCATCTCGTAGGTGACGCGCTGTTCGCCGTCGGGATTGGTGATGAGGTCGACGAGGACGTCGGCGCGGATGGCGTCGATCCCGCGAGTCGTCATCGGGATCGCCGGTTTGCTCTGATGGTCTTGGCGTGGGCGTTGATGACTCCGAAGACGGCGATGGCCTGCTCGGCGGGCAGGGAGGCGTGCAGGTCGACCATGCCGTCCTCGCCCGGGGTGATCGACACACCGCGGGCTTTGCGAGCCCGCTGGTGGCGCTTACGGGCGTTGTCGCGGTCGACCTTCAGGACGGCTTTGTGCGTGGCACGGCGGAGATCGCCGGGGGTGAGGTTCTCGGCCTGGCCGAGGATCGCGTACTCGACCTCGAGGCACTTCTCGATGGGTAGGTCGCGCGTCTCCTTGAGGATCGCGCGGGCGCGGGACAGAGTGATGCGACCCCAGCGCAGGAACATCAGCACCATCGGCAGGCGCTTGGCGAGAGCGACGGCCTCTTCGGTCCGCAGGCCGGCGGTGCGGTCGTGCAGCTTCAGGGTCAACCCGACCTCGGCGACGGCTGAGCGTTCCCCGTTCTCGCGCAGGTCGCAGTTGGCCACGGCCCAGTCGCCGTAGTCCTGCACGAACGCGGCGATCTCGGTGATCTGCGTGCCCTGCTCCATCGCGATGCGCTTCTCCGACGCGGACATGCGCGAGAGCCGGGCCGTCGCGTGCGCCTTCCATGCCTCGCGGGCACCCAGCGGCGTCGAGCCGGTAGGCGGGAGGTCCATGGAGACGAAGCGGGACACGTCACGATTATCTCAACTCTAGAGAGGTAAGACAATAGCCATTCGAACATCAGTTCGACTAAGAACGACGAGCGTGACGGGCAACCCGATCTTAAGCCAGGTGCTCGCGCAGGAAGGCGATGCTTCGGTCCATCGACGTCGACCATTGGTTGTAGAACGTGTGGTCCTCGCCGGGGTAGGTCAGCAAATCGCTGTCCACCCCGGCGGTCTGCATTGCCTTCTGCGTCGCTGTGGCCCAGCGCGGCGGGCAGGTGCCGTCGCGTTCGCCGTGGTGGAACTGGATCGGTTCGGTGATCCGGTCGAAGTAGGTCCGCGCCGAGAGGCCCGCGTAGAAGTCCGGTGATTCCTGCGGAGTGCCGAACGTCGCGTGGAGTCGACGCAGTTGGCCCGGGCGGTTGGGCTGGGTGAAGTGCTCGAGGTTCTCGTTGTACAGCGAGCTCACCGAGGCGTAGATGACCGCGGCCTTCACCAGGCCGGGGTAGGCGACGAGGGCGTTCATGGTGACGGCGCCGCCCATGGAGCGGCCGAACATCGCCACCTTCTCCGGATCGACGTAGTCCGTCTGCTTCAGAGCCAGGACGGCGTGAATCGCGTCCCGGGCGTAGCCGATGCGACCCTCGAGGTCGAACTCTTCTGTCGGGTCGTCAGATCCGGCGTGCCCGCGGTAGTCGACGTGCAGCACGACGAAGCCCGCGCGGGCCAGGCGGTCCTGTTCGCGCTTGAGGCCCTGACCGGGGGAGTAGACGGCCGGGTCGATGTAGCCGTGGTTCAGCACGACCGCTGGGAACGGACCGTCACCCGGCGGCTTCAGCAGCACTCCGGAGACGGTGAGGTCGCCGGCGTCGAAGGTCACCCGCGACCGGACGTACTTGTCGGTGCGCGACTCGACCGACGTCTGCTTCAGGGCTGAGCCGACGAACTTCTCGCGCATCAGCGCGGGCAGTGAGAGCGGGTGCGTCACGGGAGGCGGCGCGTCGGGCGCGGCTGTCGGGGAGCCCGAGGCGGTGGGTGAGGTGGAGGGTGAGGCGATCGCCGCGGGGGGTGGGCTCGCGTCGACGTCGTCCCCGCCACACCCGGCCAGCATGAGCATTCCCGCGAGCGCGCCGCTCGTGCGCCACCACCAGTCCATGCAGTGACGCTAGGCGACGAACCTGTTCAGGCGGTCAGGGCGCGGATGCGGTCGCCGATCTCGGCGGCGACGGGGTCGATGTCGGCGAGGGTGGAACTGCCGGTGATGCCCAGGGCCGAGAGCAGGCCGGGGAGGGCGGCAGGGTCGAAGTCGCCGGACTCGGCGAGCTTCTGCATGTCGCCGGAGACCTTGATGCGCCCGGCCAGGAACGCGCCGATCGCGGCGTTGGGGCGCTGGTCGACCAGCAGGTCGTAGGCGACGTCGTGATCGACGGTGACAGTGAGGTCCGGATCGGCCAGGGCGCCGACGTCCAGGACCAGCCCGGGGCCGTTGGTGTCCGCGTGCGCGTGCACGACGCCGTCGGGGGCGACCTCGGCGGGGACGCCGGTGATGTCGAGGTTCACCCGGAGGGAAGGGATGTCGACCTGCGGCAGGCGGTCCTCGTACTCCGCTCGCAGATCCTTCACGGCGGTGATCCAGTCGTCGGACAGGAACTCGTGACCCATCGCCCCTCCACAGCGTGCAGCGCGGTCCCGGGGGGCCGGCGGGAAGACCACCGTGGCCACCGTTCCGACCGCGAGTCGGATAACCGTCTTGGTCGCCCAGAGCGGAATCGCCAGCGTAGAACCGGCCAGGCAACGAGAAATCTCGAAGATCTGGCCCGGAAGGGCTGGAAACCTACTCTTCATCGGGTTTATTGTCGCAGTTGCCCCGGGCCGCAGTCCAGTGGTTCGGGGCGCCAGAACTTCAGCAAGGAGAACGGCACATGGCTCAGGGTCCCGGTAAGGCGAGCGAGGCCGTCGCGCCCGCCCGTCGACGCCCCGGGCGGCCCGCCGGCGCCCGCACCGGCGCCTCCGTGCGTCGCGCCGAGTACCTGGACGCGATCATCGAGGCGATCCGCAAGATCGGACCCGAGGCCACGCTCGCCGAACTCGCGGCCGGCGCCGGGATGAGCAAGCCGGTTCTCTACGACCACTTCCGGGATCGCCTCGGCCTGTCCGCCGCCGTCATCGGCAAGCTCGCCGAGACCGCCGCCGCCGACGCGATGCTCGCCGCGATGTCCGGCGGGGAGCCGGAGGAGGTGCTGGGGAAGGTCTTCGACGTGCTCGTCGCGTTCGTCGAGCGCGAGCCGCAGATCTACGGCTGGCTGATCCGCGGAGCCCGGGACCTCCCCGGCAGCCTCGAGGACCTGCCGATGGCGTTGGAGGCCGGCTCGCAACTGGCCGCCGTCATCGGGTCGATCATGCGCTCGGCCGGTGTGGACTCCGGCGCCGCCGAACCGTGGGCCTTCGGGATCGTCGGTTTCGTGCTCTCGGCCACCGAGTGGTGGCTCGTGCGCCGCACGATGAGCCGCGCGGACTTCGTCGCCTATCTGGCGCAGTTCGTCTGGGGCGGAATGAAATCCAGCGGGATGGAACGCATCGACATCATGTCCGTGCTTGCCGCCGTCCCCCAGATGGTCGAGGCCGGCCGCGCCGTCATGGACGATCCCAAGCGCCCTGTCGTGAGGAACGAACCATGACCGGTTGGACCGCGCCGGCGCTGCCGGATCTCGACGCCCTGGCGAAGGACTCCGCCTGGGTCGCCGCGCAGCCGGGGCTGCTCGACGAACTCGAGCGGCTGTCCCGCCACGCAACGGCGTCGCGCCCCCGGATCCGCAAGCAGGCCGCCGCCCTGGCGAAGGTCAGCTTCGGGCCTGCGACTGTGCTCGCCCTGCTGCGCACGCTGTTCCGCTTCTTCGCCTTCACCGTCATCGGCGGGGTCGGCGAGGCGAGTCACCGGGTCGGACGTCGACTGCGCCGGAGGGGTGCGCAGCCGACGGTCGCGAAGGGGTCGCCGGCAGTACGTCGGGCGCAGAAGCTCGTGCACGCGGGGGGTCCGGCGTACGTGAAGGTGGGTCAATCGATCGCCACTGCGCAGGGCCTGCTGCCCGACGAGTGGGTGCACGCCTTCGCCTGGTGCCGCGACGAGGTCCCGGCGCTGCCGGCCGGTGTGGCCGCCCGCGTGATCGAGACGTCGTTCGGCAAGCCGATCGGGGAACTGTTCGCCTCCTTCGACGCGGTCCCGCGGGCGGCGGCGAGCATCGCGCAGGTGCACAACGCTGTGCTGCACGACGGCACCGAGGTCGTGGTCAAGGTTCAGCGGCCAGGGCTGCGGGCGCGTTTCGGCGCCGACCTTCGGGTCATGTCCGTGCTCTCCGCGGTGATCTGCAAGCTCAGCGCGCAGGCCCGGATGTCCAACCCTGGCGAGGTTCTCCCCGTCGCGGCCGAACTGGTGCTGGCCGAACTGGACTTCCGCGTCGAGGCCTGGAACATGATCCACCTCGGTGTGGTGAGTGAGCACGCGAAGAACTCGTTCCTGCGGGTGCCGCACCCCGTCCCGGGCATGGTCACCGCCGACGTGCTCGTGATGGAACGCGTGCCGGGTGTGCCGTACACGGTGGCCCGGGAACGTTTCGGCGACGCGATCGACGGGTCGCTGCTGCTTCGCTCGGCGGCCGCGGGCGTCCTGGAGCACTCGATGATCTACGGCGTCTTTCACGGTGATCTGCACTCCGGGAACGTCCTCATCACCGACGACGGCGGGATCTCACTCGTCGACTACGGCATCTGCGGACGGCTGAATGACCGGGAGCGGGCGCAGCTGGTCCGCCTGCTGGTCGCCGCCATGCAGCGAGACACCAAGGCCCAGGTCATCGCCGCGGCGGAGATGGGCGCGATCCCGGCCGACGTGGACATCGAGGCCGCGGCCCTGGAGCTGGAGAAGTACCAGGCGATCGCGGAGGAGTTCACCGACGCGCCGTTCAACCAGCTCGACCTCTCGCTGGTCACCAGTCAGATGCGTGACGTCATCAAGTTCCTGATGAAGCTCGGGTTCGTCGTCCCCAAAGAACTCGTGCTGTTCTCCCGCAATCTGCTCTATTTGAACGGATTCGCCGCGGCCCTCGCGCCCGAGGCCAACATGCTCGCCGAGGTGGAGAACCTGCTCGCCTACATGACCGGGAAGTACCCGGCCGAACTCGCCGGGATCCTCTTCGGCTCGATGACGCAACGTCCCAGTGCCTGAGTTAGTCAGTCCGAATCAAGGAGGACCGACGATGACAGCGAAACACCGCAGGTCGCGGCGCGCCGTGGCTCCGCTCACCGCGCTCGCCCTGACCGCTGCTCTGGTCGCGCCCGTCTCCGCCGCGGCGGCGGCTGCCCCGGACGAGGCAGCTTTTGTGCCGGGCGTCGGCAGCGCATCGGCCGGTGTCTTCCGTGTCGCGCTGCGTTCCTCCGGCGCCAACATCGGCATCGGTCTCGCGCAGACCCGCGCCCGCTACGCCGGCGCGCAGGGCAACGCCGAGTCCGCCGGCGTGGACATGGGCATGTTCGACATGATCGGCAAGGCGCCCATCGCCTGCGGCACGGCACCCGGTGCGTTCCTTCCCGAGGACTCCCGCCCGCAACGCCTCGTGGTGTCCTCCGGTGAAGGGGCCGCCGAGAAGAAGAGCGCCTCGTTCGGTGCCGGAACGCCCGTGGAGATCGGAAGTCAGTCCGGATCGGCCGCCCCGCACAGCAAGGCCGACGCCGGCGTCGGGGGAGTGCGGGTCGACATCCCCGGACTGCTGACCGTCATCGGGGGCACCGCCTCCTCGGGTGCCCACCTCGTTCCCGGCAAGCAGCGCACCGCCACCGCCAGCAGCGGCCTCGGCCGGATCATCCTGGCCGGCGGACTCGTCGAACTCGAGGGTCTGCGCTGGACCGCCACCGAGCGCACCGGTGCCGTGAAGTCCTCCGACGGCGAATTCAGTCTTGGCGCGATCACCGTCGGCGGGCAGCGCTACCCGGCTCCTGACGCGGCGTCACTCGCCGAGGGTCTGGCCGCCGCGAACAAGACGCTCCAGCCGATCGGGCTCGCGCTGCACGCCCCCAGCGTGCAACCCACGACGACCGGTAAGCAGGTCACGCCGCTGCGCCTCTCCATCTCCTCGACCCCCGAATTGCGCACCCTGCTCGCACCCGTGCTCGAAGGCGTGCAGCCGGTGCGGTCGCAGCTGCTGGAACTGGTCTCACCGTTGCAGATGAGCCCGGACTGCGGGTTCGCGAAGGCGGTCGGGTTCGGTTACCTGATCGCCGACCTCGCGCTGATCGTGATGGGCGACGGCGGCGGGATCGATGTCGATCTCGGTGGCGCCCGGGCAGGTACCGACGTCACCACCTACGCGAACCCGTTGGATTCCGGGTTCGGCGCACTCTCCCCGCCAGGTCTGCCTGTGGCGCCGGGGCTTTCCGCCCCTGGGGTGCTCCCGCCCCGCGACGCGGCCCCGCCGGCCGCGTTCGCCTCGGCGCCACAGGCACCGATCGTCGACGCCGCGGCACCTACCACGGTCACCGTGGACCAGGCGCCCGTCGCCGCGGTCTGTCGCTCCACCCACCTGGCCAGCGGCGACGGCTGCGCCGAACGCGGCGGGTTGCTCGCCGCGTGGCTGGCCCTCGTGTTCATTCTCCTGCTCGCCGGAGCGGATTTCGTACGCCGCCGGATGGCCTGACGCTCCCTCAGACACTTAGTTCGTCCCGCACAATCCGCCACCTGCTGGAGGTCGGACGTGAAGCGTTCTTCCCGCACCCTTGGTACGTCCCCTCGCCGCATCCTGGGCGGCTACGGCCCGCTGCTCGCACTCGCCATCGCCTTCCTGCTGGTGGTCAGCCTGGTGCCGACAATCGCCCGTGAACAGTTGGTGATCGCGCAGCAGGCTCAGCCCGGGACCCCGGCCGATCAGGCCGCCGCCGCCCGCGGGACCGCGCCCAAGACGGGGGTAGCGCCGGGTGTCGTGAATCCGAAGACCGGTCGACCGGTACAGGCCGCCAAGGCCGGACCGGCGGCCGCGGTGGCCGCGACGAAGGGCGGCCCCTGCGCGGACCGCAGCGTGCAGGTCATCGGGGACACCTACTCCCCGCCGTGCATCGCCTGGCCCAAGGGTAAGGACAACGGCGGCGCGACCTACCGCGGCGTGACCAAGGACAAGATCAAGATCTCGTTCCGTCTACCCGTCGAGGACATCCGCGACTATCAGAGCGTCATCTCGCAGCTCACCGGCGGCAAGGGCGACGCGATCCCGACGCCGACCGAAGAAGACATGCGCCGCACGATGCGTAACTTCATGACCTACTTCGAGCGCAACTTCCAGTTCTACGGCCGCAAGCTCGACCTCGTGGAGTGGAAGGGCAAGGGCTCCGTCCTCAACGAGATCGTCGGCGCCGGGCAGGAAGCCGCCAATGCCGACGCCATCCGCGCCGCGCAGGAACTGAAGGTGTTCGCGGACATCTCCGCCTTCACCCAGCCCTACAACGACGCACTGGCCCGTCAGAAGGTCCTGGCCATCGGCGCCCCGTACATGTCCGCGCAGTGGTTCGCCGCCCGCGCCCCCTACTCGTGGAGCCCGTTCCCGGACTGCACCTCCCTGTCCTCGACGATCGCGGAGTACCTCAACAAGCGGGTCTTCGGCCAGCCGGTGCAGAAGGCCGGGGAGAACATGGTCGGCAAGCCCCGCAAGGTCGCGCTGATTGCCCCGGACAACCCCGAGTACCAGCAGTGCGTGAACACCGGCGAGAAGATCATCAAGGCGGCCGGCAACAACGCGACCCGCTACACCTACACCCTGGACCTGGCCTCGATGTCCGACCAGGCCAACAACCTCGCGGCCAAGCTCAAGCGCGACGGCATCACCACTGTCGTCCTGGCCACCGACCCGCTGATCCCGCTGCTGCTCACCTCGCGTCTGTCGCAGCAGAACTACTACCCCGAGTGGATCGTCACCGGGACCGCGCTGACGGACTTCGACATCGTCGGCCAGTTCTACGACCAGTCGCAGTGGAAGAACGCCTTCGGGCTCAGCCTGCTCGGTGAGCAGCAGCCCCAGGGCGCCAGCTACGCCTACGCCGCCGCGAAGTCCGTCGACCCCGACCACGAGCCGATCTTCGGCGCCGAACTCTTCTACTACTTCTTCTACATGCTCGCCACCGGCATCCAGATGGCCGGCCCCGACCTGACCCCGGCCACCTTCGCCAAGGGTATGCGGGCCTACCCGGGCGGCTCCGGCCCCGCGGGCACCTGGGGATACCCCGACGGTGAGTACAGCCCGTACCGCGACGCCCGCGAGATCTACTGGGACCCGTCGGCCCGTTCCAAGTTCAACAACGCCGAGGGCGCCTACATCTCGACGAACAAGCGCTACAAGCCCGGTAAGTGGCCCACCGGTCCCGCCGCCCCCGCGCGGGTCAAGACCCCGGAGAACAAGGCTGTCGCGCGGGAGAACGAGCGATGAGCGCCCCGAACAACCATGGCGTCCGCTCAAAGGTGAGCTATAGCGCTCGCTTCGGCGGACACCCCGAGGTTGCGGTGGGCGTCATCGCGACGGCTGCGCTGTTGGTCGCCTCGGTGCTCGCGCCGGACCGGATGCCGCTCGGGGTGGTCCTGCTCGGTGCGCTGATCGGCACCGGCTCCGGACTGCTGGCCGTCGGGCTTGTGCTGACGTATCGCAGTCACCGCATCATCAACTTCGCCCTCGGTGGCATCGGTGGACTGGGCGCCGGACTGGCCGTCGGGCTGCACCTCGGACAGGGCTGGCCCTGGCCGGTCGCGATCGCTGTCGGGGTGCTCACCGGTCTGCTGGCCGGCGCGCTGATCGAGCGTGTCGTCCTGCGTCGCCTCGACAAGTCCCCGCGCCTCGTCGTCACCGTCGCCACCATCGGCCTCGCGCAGCTGTGCGCGGCCGGCCAGGCGGCGCTGCCGACATTGCTCGACGGACCCGCGGTGATCGGGTCGTTCCGCACCCCGCTGTCCGAGTTCAGTCTCGACGTCGACCCGCTGCTCATCTCCGGCAACGACCTGGCCCTGGTCATCGTCGTGCCCTTCGTGCTCGGCGCGCTGACCTGGTTCCTGCTGCGCACCGACGCCGGCATCGCCATCCGCGGCATCGCGGAGAACGGCGACCGCGCCCGGCTGCTCGGCATCCCCGCGCCCCGACTTTCCTTGCTGGTGTGGACGATCGCCGGTGGGCTGGCCGCGCTGACCGTCACCCTGCGCTCGCCGTCCGAGGGCCTGAACCTGTCGGTGGCCTCCTCCGGTCCGCAGGTCATGCTGCCCGCCCTCGCCGCCGCCGTCGTCGCCGGGCTGTACTCGTTGCCGCGCGCATTCGTCGCCGGCGTCGGGCTGGGCATCCTCGACCAGTTGATCCGGTGGAACGTCGACAAGCAATCGGTCTCTTCCGTCGTTCTGCTCGCGGTCCTGCTGCTCGGCCTGCTGCTGCGCCGCAAGGACACCGGGCGCGCCGCCGCGGCCGCCGCGGAAGGCACGTGGGTCCACACCGGCGCGGTGCGGGACCTGCCCGCGCGGGTCCGTGCACTGCCCGAGGTCCGGGCCGCCCGCCTCGCGGTTCCGCTCGTGGCGATCGGGCTGTTGCTGCTGCTCGCCGTGGTCGGCTCGCCCAGCCAGCTCAACCTGGCCACGGTCGCCACCACCTACGGCGTCGTCGCGGTGTCCCTCGTCGTGCTGACCGGCTGGGCCGGAACAGTGAGTCTGGGTCAGATCGCCATCCTCGGCGTCGGCGGCGTCGTCGCCGGGGACCTGATGGTCCGCTGGAACACCGACTTCTTCATCGCGATGATCACCGCCGGTGTGGCCGGTGCCGTGATCGCGCTCCTGGTCGCGATCCCCGCGCTGCGTGTCGACGGGCAGCTGCTCGCCGTCACCACGCTGACCTTCGCGGTGGCCGTCGACACCTTCTTCCTCAACCCGACGAACTTCCCGTGGCTGGTCCCCGGAGCCTTCGATCGTCCGGTGCTGTTCCAGCGGTGGGACATGCACAACGACCAGACGCTCTACCTCGTCGGCCTCTCGCTGGTGCTGTTCGCCGTCATCGTCGCCCGCAACCTCGGCCGTGGCCGGACCAAGCGCGTCATGATCGCGGCGCGGGACAACCCGAAGGCAGCCGCCGCGGCGGGTGTCGACGGCGTCGCGACCAAGCTGACCGCGTTCGTGGTCTGCGGTGTCCTGGCCGGGATGGCCGGGGCCGTGCATGCCACAGCACTGGGTGCAGTGGGCCTGCGGACCTACAACACCTCGCTGTCGCTGCTTGCCTTCACCACCGTCGTCATCGGCGGGGTGACCTCCGTCGGCGGCGCACTGGCGGCCACCGCCGCGATCCACCTGCTTGTCTACCTGGTCCCGCAACTGCAGTTGGTCGCCACCGGTGCCGGCGTGCTGCTGGTGCTGCTCCTGCTGCCCGGCGGCATGGCCCAGGCCGGCGCGAACCTGCGCGACCGCTACGCCGCGCTGATAGCTCGACGGCACGGTGTCGAGTGGGACCCGGATGAACGACCCGGTGCGTCGGGTTGGGAAGCCACGAGCGAGGCCGCCCCGCCCACGGGCGAGGAGGCGCTGTCCTGCCGCGGGGTCACCGCGTCCTACGGACCCAATCAGGTGCTGTTCGGCGTCGACCTCGACGTTCGCGAGGGCGAGGTCGTCGCGCTGCTCGGTACCAACGGGGCCGGCAAGTCCTCCCTGCTGCGGGCGGTCTGTGGGCTGCTTGCCACCACCGGTGGCGACAGTCAGCTGATGGGAGATCAGATCACCGGTCGTCCGACCGAGCGGATCGCGGGCTCGGGCCTGGCCATGATGCCGGGCGGGCGTGGTGTCTTCCCGACACTGACCGTCGCGGAGAACCTGCGCCTTGCCTGCTGGCAGATCCGTAAGGACTCCGGGGCCGTCGAGGCCGCGCACGCCGACGCGATCGCGCTGTTCCCGATCCTCGGACGCCTCGCGGACACCCGCGCCGGTGACCTGTCCGGTGGCGAGCAGCAGATGCTCTCTCTCGCCATGGCAATGGCTGTGCGCCCGCAGGTGCTGTGCATCGACGAACTCACGCTCGGCCTCGCGCCGACCGTCGTCGCTGACCTCATCGCGGTCGTGCGTCGGATCAACGCGTCCGGCGTGACCGTCGTCGTCGTCGAGCAGTCGGTGAACGTGGCGCTGCTGCTCGCCGAACGCGCGGTGTTCCTGGAGAAGGGCCGCGTGCGGTTCGTCGGCCCCACCGCGGAACTGCTCGACCGCCCCGACGTGCTGCGTGCGGTGTTCCTCGGCGAGGCGGCCACGGTGGCCGCGCGTCCGCGGGCCGAGTCCACGATCGATAGTGACGCCCCGCCCGCTCTCGAAGCCACCGGGCTGCGGAAGAGCTTCGGTGGGCGTCGGGTCGTGAACGACGTCGACCTGTCCGTCGCGCCGGGGGAGATCGTCGGCCTGATCGGACACAACGGCGCCGGGAAGACGACGGTGCTCGACATGCTCAGCGGGCTGCTCCCGGCCGACGCCGGGACGGTACGCATCGGGGGTGCTGAGATCGGCGACCTGGCCCCGCATCATCGTGCCCGTGCGGGGCTGGGTCGTTCCTTCCAGGACGCCCGGCTGTTCCCCGGCCTGACCGTCACGCAGACCCTGGCCGTCGCGTTGGACCGTCACCTCGCGCACCGCGACCCGCTCGCGGACGCCCTGTGGCTGCCGGCGGCCTTCGACACCCAGGACGCCGTCGACACCCGCGTCGCGATCCTCCTGGAGACCCTCGGCCTGACCCGCTACCGCGACCACCGCACCGGTGAACTCTCCACCGGTACCCGGCGCATCGTGGAACTGGGCTGCGTGCTGGCCCAGGCGCCCGCCGTGGTCCTGCTCGACGAGCCGTCCGCCGGTGTCGCGCAACGCGAGGCCGAGGCGCTCATGCCGGTCCTGCGGCGCGTCCAGTCCGACCTCGGCGCCGCGCTGGTGGTCGTCGAGCACGACATGGCGCTGCTGTCCGGCCTGTGCGACCGACTCGTCGCGCTCGAGGCCGGAGCTGTCATCGCCGCCGGAACCCCGGCGGAGGTGCTGGCCCACCCCCGGGTCGTCAGCTCCTACCTCGGCGCCGACCAGGCCGTCATCTCCCGGAGCGGCACTCTGGCTGCCCGATGAGGTGCCGCCGAGCTATGGCTGGTTCTGGATCCAATCGACAACCAGGCCCATCTGGCCACTGAGTTCACGGACGTCGCCCTTGAGTCCGCGGACGTCGCCCTTGAGTCCGCGGACGTCGCCCTTGAGTCCGCGGACGTCGCCCCTCAGTTCGTGGACCTCGTCGCGACTTGCGCGGACTTCTCCGGAGAGCTCAGCCAGGGTCACACTGTGCTCGCCGAGGAGTCGGCCGTGGTCGCGGAGCGTGCCCAAGATCGCGTCCTGCGAGCCGAGCATGGCGTTCAACTTCTGGCTGACCGCAGCCTGATCGATCTCCGTGGCCCGCACTCTCGACTCGAGCGCGTCCATGCGGCGCTCGAGATCCTCGATGGAACTCGCCATACCCACTCCAACCCCTGTCTCTCGATGGTAAGTGGCCGCGGCCCACGGGGGTATGCGGTCGCGAGGAAAGCGCAATCGTGCAGGCAGGGTCCGACAGTTCTGGATCCGGTCGCTGAAGAGTCGGCCAGTCCCGTGCACACTGACGCAGTGACGGACGCGATTGCCCTGATGTTCGCCGGAATGCCGAAGCTCGCTCCGGGGGCCGACGAGTACACGCGGCATGCGTTGAACGTGCTGCCGCGGCGCGATTTCGAGGTCGTCGTCGACGCCGGGTGCGGAGCGGGGCGCAGCACGATCGTGCTGGCCCAGGAATTGAACGTCCCGGTCCATGCGTTCGACACGCACCAGCCGTTCCTCGACGATCTGATGTACCTGGCCGGGCAGGCCGGGGTGCGGCAGTGGATCCGGCCGCACTGCCGGGACATGGGCGAGGTCGGTCAGGTCGTGCCGCGCGTCGACCTGCTGTGGTCGGAGGGCGCGGCCTACAGCATCGGGTTCGAGAATGCCCTGAGCACGTGGGCGCAGGCTGTCGTCGAGGGCGGTTTCGTCGTCGTCACCGAGCTGTGCTGGCTGGGGGAGGACCCCGACCCGCGGGCCGTGGAGTTCTTCGGCACCGGTTATCCGGACATGCGGACGATCCCTGCATCGATGGCTATCGCGGAAAAAGCTGGGTACGGCGTGCTCGACCACTTCACACTGCCTGCAGAGGCATGGATCGACGGCTACTACGACGTTCTCGGGCCGCGGGCCGAGGCATTCCTCGACCACGAGGACGCCGAGGTCCGGGAGTTCGCGGCCGCCACAGCTGCCGAGGTGGAGTTGTTCGAGACCGCATCAGGGAGCTACGGCTATGAGTTCCTCATCCTGCAACGGCGCTGAGCGCCGAGGGTGGTGGCGGCCGGTCGGGGCCTGCGTGCCTGTCGCGCTGCTCCTCGTCGGGTGTGGGAACGGTGGTGCGGCCGCTCCGGTGGCCGACGGTTCCACGCCCGTGATCGTGGAGGCCGACGTGTTCTCCGGGCGGGTCAACCCGACGTGGCCCATGACCGCGGCCGAGGCGGGCGATCTGCAGACGCTGCTCGAAGGTCTCCCGTCGACGATCGCCTGCCCGAACCCGCCCCGCGACGGGCTGGGCTTCCGGGGCTTCGGCGTCGCCGGGCTGACGGTGAATGGCCAGACGACGCGGCGGATCGGCGTCGACGCCAGCTGCGTCCGCCTGGAGTTCGTCGACGGCACCCAGCGCCAGCTGCTGGACCGGGACTACACGGCGCAGGAATTCCTCATCACGTTCGCCGCCGACCGCGACCCGTCGATGCGCACCATCCTCGCCTCGAGCTGAACAGGCGCATCGTCCCCTCCGTCCAGCCCGCGGCCGCACGCTGCTTCTGGCCGTGGGCCGTCGCCTTCTGCTCGTGCCCGCGGGCCTTCGACCCGTGAAGTTCGGTCGCGTTATGGGCCATGTCACGGCAAAGCCGGGCCGGACGGACGGGCCCTGAGTTGCCGCCGGTTGCAGGCACCAGTCATCGTGGGTCGTGATCAACAGGCAGGTCGAACGACCGCGCGCGCAAGGGGTGCTCACCCCGGCGCTGATCGCGGCGTGCCTGGGCTACTTCATGATCATCCTGGACACGACGATCGTGAACGTCGCGGTCCCCGCGATCGGGCAGGACCTCGACGCCGACCTGGCCGACCTGCAGTGGGTCGTCGACAGCTACCTCGTGCTGCTCGCGGCAGGCATCCTCACCGGCGGAGCGCTGTCGGACCGGTTCACCGCGCGCAACGTCTTCCAGGTCGGGATCGCGCTGTTCACCCTGACCTCGCTCGCGTGCGGGATGGCGCCGACGACCGGCACGTTGATCGTGGCCCGGGCCCTGCAGGGCGTCTCGGCCGCGCTGTGCGTCCCGTCGTCGCTGGCCCTGGTCCGTTCCGGCTACACCGACCCGGCGCTGCGGCGGCGAGCGGTCGCGATGTGGGCGACCATCGCCGGCTTCGGTGCCGCCGCCGGACCGGTCCTCGGTGGCCTCGGCGTGGCGTCCTGGTCGTGGCGGGCGGTGTTCCTGGTCAACGTCCCGGTGGGCCTCCTGGTGATGGTCCTGACGGCACGTCACGTCCCGCGCGGTACAGGTGTTCCTAGGGCATTGGACCTCACCGGCCAGCTTCTTGCGGTGGTCGCGCTCGGGTCGCTGGCGGTCGCACTGATCGAAGGGGCGCATGCCGGTGTCGGTCCAGGCGTGCTGATGGCGGTCGGGCTGTGCCTCGTCTCCACTGCCGCGTTCCTGTCCGTTGAGATGCGCGTGGCCGAGCCGATGCTGCCGCTGCATCTGTTCCGCAACTCCACGATCGCCGGGGGAGCGGCCATCGGGTTGCTGATCAACTTCGGCTTCTACGGCGCGCTGTTCGTGTTCAACATCTACCTGCAGCAGGAGTTGGACGCCTCCGCGATCGAGGCCGGGCTGTTCCTCCTGCCGCAGCTCGCGGTCATCATCCCCGGCTCGATGGTCTCGGCCCGCTGGAGCGCCCGGGCGGGCGGACCGGCCGGCACCGCGTGCCTCGGGATGTTCCTCACCGGCGCGGGCATCGCCGCCTGCCTGATCATCGACCCGTCGATGTCCTACGCCGCGCTGATCCTGCCGCTGGCCGCCGCCGGCTTCGGGATGGGCATGGTGATGCCCGCCGTCACCGCCGCCCTCACCGATGCCGCCCCCGCCCACCACGCCGGCCTGGCCTCCGGCGTCATCAACGCCGCCCGCCAGTCCGGCAGCGTCATCGGCGTCGCCCTGCTCGGTGGCCTCGTCGGCGCCGGGGACGACATGACCGTGCAGCTCCGCTATTCCCTAGGCGTCGCCTCGATTGCGTTCTTCGTGGGCGTGATCATCGCCGCCCGGGCCATTCCACGCCCCGCGCCCGCAGCCGTCGTTGTGCCGCCCCAACCGCTGCCCGCCGCGTTCTGACCAGACGCGACGGGGGAACCGGTTTGCTCCGCACCCGACGTCCCCGCTATCGTGGCCTTACCGACGCGGGGTGGAGCAGCTCGGTAGCTCGCTGGGCTCATAACCCAGAGGTCACAGGTTCAAATCCTGTCCCCGCTACTAAGAAACAGCAGATCAGAGCCTTAGTCGCCTCCAGGCGGCTAGGGCTCTTGATCGTTCTGACCGCAATTTTGACCGCAACGTCGCGACACGCCGTGATGGACGCTCGTGGACATCAGCGGACCACCGACTCGGGTGGCAGACAGCGCCCTGCCCCATCGAGGCCTGAATCCGCTGGCTGGTCAGGCAGTCCAATCGGTCGGGATGTCGTACCACGAGGCAAGAAGGGCGTCGAGGGCTTGGTAGTTGGAGGTCACCGTGTTGTGCGTGTCGCGCAGTTTGATCTTCCGGCTGAGGAGCAGGTTCGTGGCGACCTCGTCGTGATCCGCGGCGGCGCACCAGATCTTGACGGGTGCGCTCAGTTGAGCGATGTCGGTGCCAGTCGGAGGCGGGCCCGGTTCCCACTGCTCGACGTTGCCGGACCGGAATCGGGCCCAGCAGGCGGGTTCGGCGTCGGTGCAGGAAAAGGCCAGGACGATGTCGAAACTCTCGGGATCGGCCATGCCGGGGCGTAGGTCGACGCTGTCGGCGGCGGCTTGAACGGCAGCGGTGCACCAGGCGGCGGAGAACAGCGGCAGGTCGTCGTTCACAGTGGCCTCCTTCCTGGCCCAGGATGGCCGAGATACGCCCCTGTGAACAGATGGTCGAAGGATCGGCCAGGCGGGAGATTCGCCTACGGTCACTCGTCGGGTGAGGCCGGGCGCCAGGTGGCGCCGCCGTATTCTCCGAACAGTCGGGCGGCGGCCAGTCGCAGGCCCAATGCGTAGGTGGGATATGGCGAGATCGTCTGAGCGAGGCGGGCGGCGAGCATTCCGGTCCGGATCGCCACGGCGCCCATCGCGGCGATCTCTCCGCCGCGGGGCATCACCGCGGTCAGCCCGACGATCCGATCGAGCGCGGGATGGCGAGCGAGGCGGCGCGGCCCCGCGATGAGCTTGAGATAACCCTCCGTGCAGCCCGCGGTACGGGCGCGGTCCATCTCGTGCAGGCCGACCACGGCGACGCGGGCGCGCTTTCCGTAGGCCTGGTAGGCCTGTGCCTCGGTCATCCCGACCCGCCCGATTTCGGGTTCGGTGAAGGTGACCCAGGGCACGGCCGCAGCGTCGAAGGCGCTCATCCCGCCGAACGGGCCGGGCAGTCCCGGTCGGGGGGCGAAGGCGTTCCCGGCAGCGAGGCGGCCCTGTTCGTCGCCGACGTGGGTGAACTGCAGTGGGCTGGCGCAGTCACCCGCGGCGAAGACGCGCGGTGCGCTGGTGGCCAGATGCTCGTCGACGATCACGTCTCCGCGGCCGCCCAACGCGACCCCGCCGACGTCGAGGCCCATGCCCTCGGTCATTGGGTTCCGCCCGACGGCTACGAGCAAGTGACTGCCCGTCACCAGCGTGCCGTCGCTCAGATGCAATCGCGGGCCGGCGCTGACTCGTGTCACGCGCACACGACCTTGGGCAGATCTGTCTCCGCGCGCGGGATGGAGGAGATGATTTGGTCGCGCACGGCCCGCTTGAGGACGCTTTGCAGCATCACGTGGTACGTCACGACGCTGTGAGCTGACAGGCCGTCAGCTGCTTCCTACGTGACCCAGGCCGCCACGACCGGCCCCACCTTCCGTCCGCTGAATGTGATGCCAAATCAGTCCTCGCGTCGGCATGTTCGCCCGCGAGCAGTTCCAGAGCCGTGCGCGGCCCGAACCTCTCGAGTGACAGGCCTGGTCCGCGGGTGCTGACGGCTGTCCAGATGGCCGAGAGCTGCCAGGGGCTGATGCACGACTTCCTCGACAAGGAAAGGAAATTCGATGAATCAAAAAATCAGAGGCGGATTGCCGCTGCTCCCGTGATCGTCAGCATGGCGCTGGCGCTGGCTGCTTGCGGTAGCGGAGTGTGATTCCAACCCCTTAGCCCAGGACCCCGGATCGCCGGCACCGGCAGCCGCTGCGGCGCCGAGCGACGACGCTGCTGCGGTCGCCGAACCGGCAGCGGCCGAGGACTCCACCAAGGCTGCTGCGGGCCAGGCCGCCCCGGTGGCTGCGCCCGCGGGTGACGCCTCGTCCGCGAAGGCAACGAAGACTGCGACGAACGCGAAGCCGGCGAAGGCAGCTCCGGCTGGGAAGGCAGCTCCGGCCGCCAAGGCAGACGCGTCCGGTGCAGGGGTCGAGAGCTCCGGGTCGGCTTCGGAGAAGGCCGCCAACCAGAAGATCTACGACCAGAAGTCCGGCGCCACCGAGATCGGTATCACCAAGGACGAGATCGAGATCGTTTCGATCAACATGCACGGTATGGCGCTGGGCAACGTCATCACGAAGCCGCAGGTCGGTGCGAACCTTTCCGCGATCAGCTACATCTGCCGCGTCGTCGGTCGATGCCGCTGCTGCGGTGAGCGGTAGTACGCACTGGCCCAGACGCGCCCCGATGGACCCTGGCGGCTGGCGCCAGGTGGACCCGCCGACCCGACGAGGGGCCGATGTTGGCGCGTGCCCTGCTCGACTCGGAAGGGCAGCGCTGCGTGACGGGCTTCGCGCCGGCCGGCGCCGCCAAGATCGACGTCGCGGGCACCGGTCCGGTGCGGAAGCTCCGCCTGTACCGAGTCCCGGGGATTGATTCGCCGGTGTATGCGGGGATTGTGCCCGCAACCGACGGCACCCTGCAGATCCTCGAGGGCGGACAGCAGGTGCTCGCCTGCTGTCCGATGACGCGCTGAGGCCCGCGCCGTCAGGACGCCGTCAGGGTCCCCTTCATGTACTGATGCAGATCGCAGATGAAGGGATACTCGCCGGGCGCGGAGACGCGGATTGTGGCCACGTCGTCTTTGCCGAGCTCCTCGGTATCGAACTTCTTGTCCGTTGCGGTGACCGTGTGCGCCGCTTGATCGCGGTTCACCACGGTGATCTCCTGGCCGACGCGCACCCGCAGGCTGCTCGGCGCGAAGACGAAGTTCTCGATGACGATGCGTGCCGGGCCGTCGGTAGGTGCGGACGGCGAGGACGGCGGCGAGCCTGGAGGCGATCCGGCCGCGGGGGGTGGGGCCTCCGGCCCGTCGCCCCCGCCGCAGCCGGTGAGGGCTGCGACGAGGACGAGGGCCGGCACTACGCGATGCAGGACCATGACAGCATCAGGAGGCCTTCAGATCGCTGACGGTTCGCGCGCCCAGCGAGGTGTTGGTCTCGCTGAGCTTCACGAACGTGTCGGGAACCGGGTAGTCGCCCAGCACGTAGGTGAGGATCGCTGCGTGCTGGCGTTCCACCGGCGCGATGGTGGCGATCGCCGACAGTGCCTCCGGGCTGGTGAACTCGCCCATCTGCTTCGTGTAGGTCGCCGCCGCCGTGTTCTCCAGCGTCAGCGCGAGCATCGCCAGTTTCGGCACGGAGTCCACCTTGGCGAACAGTTGCTTCACCGTCGGCGTCAGGGCAGGCGTGGGATCGCTGTAGGCCTGCCCGCCTGCCTTGGTGATCGCGGCGTTGAAAGCCTCCGCGTGCTCCTTGTGCTGGGCCATGGCTTCCTTGGCGAAACCGGCGACAGCGTCGGGAACGGTCTTGCCGAACATCCCCTTGGGCGCCGCCTCCAGCGCCGACATGTACGCGAACACGGCCAAGTTCTCCAGGCTCGCGTTCAACATCAGACCTTCGGTGTCCGCCCCTCCCTCGGTCGGTTCGTCGGCGGGAGGCTGCTCGCCCTCGTTGCCCGCGGGCTGCTCGGCAGCGTCCTCCTTGTCGTCCCCGCCGCATCCGGCGAGTACGAGAGTTCCGACGATCAATCCGCCGCTGGTGGCCAGGAAGCGCCGACGGCTCCCGAAAAGCGCCGCCTTCGACTGGTTGCGTCGAAGCGCACTGCCCAGGTCGGACAGCGCCTCCCGCATCTGCGGGAAAGTCGCGTGGTGCATCTCGACCATGTCCGCGGTCATCGCCCGCAGTTCGGCCTCACTGCAGGCCATCTCCTCCTTGCGCCGCCTCATTTGACCGCTCCTTCGCTCGCCGGGCTGGCCATGTCGGTCTTCTTGAAGGTCTCCGGGATCGCGAGCGAGGCGGTCTTCGCGGGCAGCTTCGCCGCGTCAACCGCGCCACCGGTCGCCTTGACCGTGATCAACGAGGCTGCGTCGGCCTTCAGCAATGCGCGCACCGCGTAAAGGATCGCCAGGTGCTGCGACTCCACGCCTGCCACCGTGCCGAACAGGAGGCGGACCTTGGGGTCGGTGACGTCCTGGATGTTCTGGACGTAGGTCGAGGTCGCGACGTCCTCCAGCGTGATCGCCAGACCCACGACGTCCAGCGGTCCGCCCGCCTTCAGCTTGGGCACCATTTCCTGCACGACCGGCGTGTACTTCGGGTTGGTGTCGGTCTGCTTCTTGCCGCCGAGCTCCACGGCGCGGGCGTTGAACGCCTCGCCGTGTTCCATGTGCTGCTTCATCGTCGTGGTCGCGAACGCAGCGATGGTCTTGGTCGCGGTGTCGCTCTTCTTCAGGTACGGCAGCGTCAGCGCGGTCTTGTACGTGAAGACCGCCAGGTTCTCCAGCGACGCCGCGGTCTGCAATGCCTGGATGTCCGACTCCTCGGCGGCGAACGCACGACCGGCCGAGGACAACACGGTGCCCGCCGCCACAACGCCGACTGCGAGCGCACCCATGCCGACCCGGTGCGCCGCGTACTCGCGTCGCGCCTCCCTGTAGTCCGCGGTGGCGCGTCTTTCCTGGCCGAGGGCGACGATCTCGTCGAGCGGTTCCTTCATTCCCCGCATCGCGTCGACCTGGAGGTCCTGCGACTCCTCCATCAGTTCCCGGAAACGGCCGATGTCCAGCTCTTTCATGGCACTCCTGACCCAAGGCGCGGCCGACGTTCGGGCGAACGACGGCCAACCGTCTGGACGCGGGCCGAGCGTGACGGGGTCCGGATCTCACCCGAGCAAGAAGCGACAGACTGTTGCCGCCTTCCCGAACAAGAGCAGGGCAAACCCCCGATCGGGGGTGTCAGGTAACGATGCGGCTATCACTGATCGGCCGTTCAACGCTCCGCGCCCGGAAGGACGGCGCGGATCAACTCGCCCCGGATCGGCTGACCCAGCTGGCGCACGACGTGCTCGACTCCGCCCGGCGGACACTTCACCTTGAGCTACGGGCAGGCATCGCGTCACCCGTCGACTCTCTCGCCGGAGTCGTCCGTTCCCGGAGCGAGGCCGACCAGGTCCTTCAGCTGCTGCGAACGCGACTCATCGATCGCTCCGTCGCGACCTTCGATCAATTGCGCGCGCACGCCTTCCTGCTCAACCTGCAACAGATGTCGTCACTTCGCTGCCTGGTGGAGGCCGGCAAGGTAGCCGCGCTGCACCGCCTGGACCGACGACACGGGACGACCTACGTCCAGACCCTGACGGCGTACTTCGATTCCTTCGGTGACCTGAACGCTGCGGCCGAGAGCATCCACATCCATCGCAACACCCTTCGATACCGGCTTCGCAAGTTGTGCGAACTGGTGGCGCTGGACCTCGCCGACCCGACCGAGCGCCTGGTCTGCCATCTGGAGCTGAGGCTGCTCGAGGGTGATCCGCCGCTCGGTGAAGGTGTCGTCGTGGCGGCCCGCTCCGACGAAGGGGGTCGGCCCGAGGAGTGGTTCCACGCGGAGGTCAGTGCCGCCCTGGAGGGCGAAGCCCGCACCACCCGATCAGCTCGAGGAGTTCACCTGTGACCTTGCAGATCGACATCTGGTCCGATGTCGCGTGCCCGTGGTGCTACATCGCGAAACGCAACGTCGACGCGGCGCTTCGCTCCTTTGCTCATCGGGATCAGGTGGATCTCGTCTTCCGGTCCTTCGAGTTGGCGCCGGAAGCTCCGGCGATCCCGGAGGCGGACTATGCCTCTACGATCGCCGCCAAGTACGGCATGACGCTCGAGGCCACGCAGAAGATGTTCGGAACCATCGAAGCCGCCGCTCTCCTCTCCGGCCTGAAGCTGGACCTCCGCCGAGCCAGGCCTGGCAACACCCACGACGCCCATCGTCTGCTGCACCTGGCCAAGGCGCACCGTTGTCAGGAAGCGGTGAAGGAGCGGTTCTTCCGCGCCATCTTCGTGGAGGGCGAACCGATCGGTGACCGGGAGACGCTGACTCGTCTGTCCATCGACGCGGGTTTGCCGGCGCAGAAGGTTGCTGACGTTCTCCGTGGCGACGCCTTCGCAGCTGAGGTTCGAGCGGATGAGGACCAGGCGGCCGGACTCGGCGTCAGTTCCGTGCCGTTCGCAGCCATCGACCGGAGGTTCAGCCTCGTGGGCGCCCAACGCCCCGAGGTCATCGTCCGGGCCCTCGAGACTGCCTTTGCCAAGAGCGCGGCAAACGCCTAAACCCATGTCCGTACCAGTGCGGAGGAAAGAGCGGTTCACGTGCAAGACGGACACGTCCGGACGACGCACGATTGGTGTTGCCGGCCCGCAACCCCACCAGCGGCTCGGTAGGCGCAGCAGGAGGCTGATGCGCCGACGAATCAAGTTCTGGAGGCACCCGCCATGTCCCGTAGCCTTTTCTCCATGCCCGCCGTCGGCGGCAACCGCCGTGGCCCGCGGCGTCGTAACCGTCGTCGCTTCAACCGTCGTCGTTGGTACAACCGTCGTCGGGGTGGCTGCTTCAGCGGCCGTCGCGACACGTCGCGCTCCTGGAGCGACTGCTGATCGCGTAGTCCTCGCAAACGTCCGAGGCCCGACCACCGCATGGTGGTCGGGCCTCGTGTTCGTTTCGGGCCTACAGATCCCGAAGCAGGTCGTTGCCGGCGCGCAGGCGGCACAGCTGCGGGATCAGGTCGTTGAGGAACAGTTCGTTGACCTGGCCGAGCTCGTCGATGGTGATGCCCTGCTTCATCAGTACCTCGAGGTACTGGAACGCGTTCTTGACGCCGTAGCCGACGTAGTGGGCGCCGACCAGCTTGCGAGAGTCGCCGTCGAACACGATCTTGAAGAAGCCGGAGAGTTCGGGTCGTGTCATCGCGATGAACATCGAGCCGTCGCCCGCAGGCAGTGCGAAGTCCTCCGGCGGGATGCCGTCCACGGGCATCTTGATGACGACGACATTCTCGAACTTCGCCCGCGCCTCCTTCTCCGACAGGCCCATCCAGACCACCTCGTAGGTGGAGTGCAGGAAGTCCGCGAAGTCGGTGTAGTCCCACTCGAAGTGCTCGCCCATGATGTTGCGGGCTGCGACGGTGCCGGTCTTACGGGCCTTGAACATCTCCAGCGGCGGTCCGATCAGATCGCCGACCGCGTAGACGCCCTTCACCGAGGTCTCGCAGGTCCAGTCGACCTTGATGTTCCCCTTCTCGTCGGCGTCGATGCCGAGGGCATCGATGAACGGCTTCGAAAGCGGGCGCTCGCCGGTGGCGATGAAGACGAAGTCGGCCTCGACATGGGCCTCGCCGCCGTCGGCGGTGCGGTACCGGACGCCGGAGACCTGCTTGCCGTCGCCGGTCACCTCGAGCGGCTCGATGCCCTTGATGACCTCGATGCCGCGAGTGATCATGCCGTCCACGACGAAGTTGCGCAGGTCGTCGTCCACGTGGTGCAGGCTGTTCGGACTCATCAGGCCGCTGCGGGTCAGGATCGTGGTGGGGATGCCGGCGGCCTGGAAGAAGGAGCCGTACTCGATGGCGACCTTCGAGCCGCCGATGATCACGCACTTGCTGGGCTCGTAGTCCAGGTCCGAGATCAGCGTCGCGAAGTCGTAGATGCCCTTCTGGTCCAGGCCCGGGATGTCCGGCAGCTGTGTGCGGGCACCGGTGGCGAGCACGATGGACCGGGTCTTGTACTGCACGCCGTCGACCTCGACGGTGTTCTTGTCGATGACGGTGGCCGGAGTGTTCAGGATGTACTCGACGTCGAGCTGATCCTTGGTCTGCAGGTTCATCAGCGCGTGCGCGAGGCCCCGGCCGCTGAGGAAGAGGTCGCGGACCTCCAGGATCGATACCTTCCGATCCTTCCACTCCTTGTCGTACCAGAGCCTGCCGGCCATGATCCGGCTGAGGTCGAGCTCGCGAGCGGCGTCGGAGAACACGTGGTGCGGCACGCAGGCCTCGTGCGGGCAGGACCCGCCGAGGAAGGGCCACTTGTCGACGATGAGCGCACGGCCGCCGCGGGCCTTGAGGAACGCGCCGCAGAACCGGCCCGCGGCCCCGCCGCCGACGATGATCGCGTCGAACTCGCGGGTGTCCTCGCGGTTCAGGTTGTAGATGGGCTCGTTCAGGTGGGGGGAGTCGCCGGTCTCGACGATGCCCTCGATGAGATCGGCCCATTCGTGCAGGGAAGGCTTGAGGGGAGTGCCGTACACGTCCATGCCGAGGACCCTTCGTCGCGAGCGTTTCGTCTGCTACCAGAGTCGCTGGTCAGAGGTGATCAGTAAAGTTCAGGTTCCTGATCGCTATGAACAGTTTTTCTCATCTGCTGGTCGGCAATGCCGGTACGGCCGACGGGTTCCCGCAGCTGCGCCCGGCACAGCTCACGGAAGGCGAGTGCACGCTTGGTGGCCCGGGCCCAGGACACCGCCGCGACCTGAACGGCCACCGGCTCCACGCGATCGGCGATCTCCCGGACCGCGATCTCGTGGCCCGCGTAGGTGATCGGGAAGATCGGACGCTGGAGCAGCACGGTGTAGCCGCGCCCGGAGGCGACCAGCGCGCGCACGCCGTCCACGCTGATCGCGCTGCCGACCACCTGTGGGGTGAACCCGTGATCGGTGAACAGGCCGCGGAAATACTGCTGACTGGGCGGCATGTCCAGCATGATCATCGGCTCCTGGGCCAGCTGGGCCAGCCGGATGCGCCGGCGCTGCGCCAACGGGTGCTGGGTGTTGAGTTCCACGTGCGGGCGCACCTGGTAGAGCTCGGTGCACTCCAGGCTCGGGTCCAGACCGATGTCGTACATCACCGCCAATTCGCAGGTCCCGTCGTGCAACCAGGCCTGCAGTTGAGCGATCGAGCCCTCCACGAAGCGGATCGTCACGCCGGGGTGGGCGGCCGCCACCGCGTCCAGGGCGGTCGGCATCACGTAGGGGGACAGCGTCGGGAAGCAGCCGACGGTCAGCTCTCCGGACAGCGCCTGGCCCAGCCCGCGGGCATTGGCCTGCAGTTCCTCCGCGCGGGCAAGCAACGGGCGGGCATCGGACAGCACCTGACGGCCGGCCGCCGTCAGCTGCAGAGGTTTGGCCTTCTGGCGCAGGAACAACTGCACCTGCAGGGCTCGCTCCAGCTCGCCGATCGCCAACGAGATCGCCGAGGGCGATACCTGCCATCGGGCGGCTGCCGCGCCCATGGTCTGCAGTTCGACCACGGCCACGAAGTACTCCAGCTGGCGAAGTGTGACCCGCAGCGTGGACATGGTCAGCAGCCTAGAGCTCATCCCCGGCGAGCGGACTCCGATGACCTGGCGTCAGATCACAGGGTGCGGCGGATCGAGACCTTCACGGAACCGGAATTGTCGCTTCGCCTGCTGGACTCCAGGGAGAACCTGATCGCGTCGGAGACCTGCGGGGTCAGGGTCGCGACGTAGGTGTGGTCGGCGGTGTTGCAGCCGCCGCCGGTGTCTTCGGTCGGCGTCATGTTCCACATGCCGGAGACCCGGAGCATGCGGTCGCGTCGCCAGGTGCCGTCCTTGCCACTTATGCAGCCGGCGTCGGCCTGCTGGGTGGCCCTCGTGCCGTACTGCCACACCCCGGTGGCCTTGAGTGAGTACAGCAGCCCGCCGCTCAGTACCTTGGCACCGTAGACCTGTGGCTTCTTCGCCGACACGGTGGTGCGCATCGTCTCCGTGGTGCTCTTCAGCACGGGGACGGGCGGCGGCATCGGTGCGGCGACCCTGCCGGTCCAGTACGACGTCTTCTTCAGCGCCCCCGCCCAGCCGAACGAGAAATGCACGTGATCCTGGTGGCAGGCCGTCACGCCCGAGCAGGAGTACGACCCCCATTCGCCGCGGTAGGAGCGCCAGACCTTCTTGTTCCAGATGATGTACATGATCCCGAGCCGGCGGGCCTGCGCGAAGTCGTTGCCGAACTCGTCGGGCGCGAGCAGCCAGGCCAGTAGCGAGTCGGCCGTCTTGCGACGGGGCAGCAGAGGCGGGCAGTCCGCCGGCTCCGACCGCGGTCGCGAGCAGGACGGTCAAGGCGGAGAGGCGGGCGATTCGTGCGGGCATGGCCACCCTCCTGTCGGCGCCGAGACGCTCCAGCAGGTAGTGCTCGGGGGAGGTCTCGTCGCGGGGCGTCCCGGACTTGAGCTCTCGCCGCCCACAAGGGGAAGTCTTGACCTCAACCCGGACCGAGGCGTGCGGCTGCGGGCCGGGTTCGACGCGGTCGACTGGACTGCCTGATCTGCTTTCTGCGGCCCCCTGCGCTACGGGGTAGGCGGCGAAGTGCCAGGAGCACCGGCGCGCAGATAGCGGACCCGCGTCCCGAGGTAGCGCTCGCGGACCTCGGCGTTGTCGGCGATCTCCTGCGGGCTGCCGTGGGCGAGGACCGCACCCTGGGCGAGGACATAGACGGAGTCGCAGGTGTCGAGCACCGCCTTCACGTAGTGCTCGACGAGCAGGACGGTCAGGCCGAGGTCCTGGTGCAGTTGGCGTAGCAGGCCGAAGAGCGCGGAGGACGAGGCGGGGTCGAGCCCGGTCGCGGGTTCGTCGAGCATGAGCACGCGGGGACCCGCAAGCAGTGCGCGCGCAATCTCGACGCGGCGGCGGGCGGAGAACTCGAGGGTGCCGACCCGTTCGTCCCAGTAGCGCTCGATGTCGAGGAGACAAGCCGCGGCCCAGGCCACCTCCTCTGCCCGCCGCAGTTCGGCCCACGCCGCCCGCCGACCGATGACGAAGCCGAAAGCTCCGGGTCGGATTCGTTGGTAGGCGCCGGCGAGGATGTTGTCGGCGACGGACAGTTCACCGACGACGCGGGTGGACTGGAACGTGCGGGTCATGCCGAGCTTCGCGCGGTTCCAGGCCTTCGTGTCGGTGACGTCGGTCCCGAACAGTTCGACGCTGCCCTCGCCGGCCGGGGTGAAGCCGTTGATGACGTCGAACAGCGTCGACTTCCCCGCGCCGTTGGGCCCGATGAGGCCCACCATCTCCCCGGTGCGAACCTCGATCGCGGCGCCGTCAAGTGCTTGGATCGCGCCGAAGCTGACGCGGATCCCCTCGGCACGGATGGCGATCGCCTCGGTGGGGCGTGCTGGCAGCCAGGCCTCCAGGGTGGCCAGGCAGGCCGTGCGTTCGGCGGGTGTGAGGTTGCCGGCGGCATCGTCGGCCAGCCCCTCCGCAGTGCGCAGCGTGCCTGCGGCGGGTGCGGTTGTCCGGCTGGTGCGTGACCCACGGCGGCCTCGGGTCACGCGCCGCATCAGGTCCGTAGCGCGACCGCCGATGCCGCCGGGTCCGAGGCCTGCGCCGATCACGAGGGCGAAGCCGGCCAGAGTCGCGTCGGCGATGTAGAGCTTCTCGAACGCGGTCGGGATCACCTGGAGGGTGGCGACGACGACGAGCACCCACGCCATCGAGTCGACGCCGGCCACGACCGGGATCGCGAGCAGCAGCAGCGACTGTTGGACTCCGTAGCCGTAGGACTGAGGGGGCGTCACGAACAGCCAGGAGGCGACGACCCCACCGAGCCCGGCGAGCACGCCGGAGGTGACGAAGGCGAACGCCCGGAACCGGGCCGGCGCGATGCCGACCGCCGCGGCGGCCTGCCGGTCGGCGCCGACGAGCAGGCAGGCCAGGCCGGTGGGGCTGTGTCGGAGGCGGGCCAGCCCGGCGAGGGTGAGCGCGAGCAGGGCCAGGCAGAACAGGTAGAAGGTCTTGTCGTCGGTGAGGTCCAGCCCGAAGAACCACGGGCGCGGTGTGGCGATTCCACCGGAGAGGCCGCCGACGAGTCGGCCCTGGGTGAAGACGATCTCCTGGATCGCCAACTGCAGCGCGAGCGTCAGCACGAGCAGGTAGATGCCGGGCAGCTTGATGCTGAACGCTGCCAGGAGCGCCATGGCCGCGCCCGCGATGGTGATCGCGATGACCGCCGCGATCACCCAGGGCAGACCGACGCCGAGATCGTCGCGGGCCAGCCAGCCGTAGTAGTACATCGAGGTGCCGAGCAGGCCGGCCGAGGCGAGGGAGATCTCGCGGGTCCAGCCCTGCAGGACCAACAGCCCGAGGCCCGCGAACGCGGCCGGGAAGGCCGCAGTGAGGGTGAAGACCATGTAGTCCGGCCAGAAGAACAGCCAGGCGATCAGTCCGAACGCGAGCAGTTGCGCTCCGGGGGAGCGCAGTGCGGCGCGGACAGGCCGGGTCGTGGTGGTCGGCAGTGCCTTCATCGGCAGAACGCTCACAGGGACTGCCGCCCGATCAGGAAGAAGTTCTCCCTGCGCAGGCGGGCGACGGTGAGGATCAGCGCGAGCATCGCGGTGAGGAGGACGAACTC
This sequence comes from uncultured Actinomycetota bacterium, assembly GCA_963703165.1. Lineage (GTDB taxonomy): Bacteria > Actinomycetota > Actinomycetes > Sporichthyales > Sporichthyaceae > JBQTKD01. Next base: position 1,443,224 of record OY969798.1, on the reverse strand, counting down.
GCGGGTGCCGCCGTCGTGGTCGCCGAAGAGTCCGACGACCAGCCCGGTCTCCAGGACGCCGAACAGCACCGCCCCGGCGAGGGCCAGGGGGACGCTTGCCAGACCACCGACGACCGCGATGACCAGGCCGCGCAGGAAGAGCATCAGCATGCCCTCACCGGCTGCGGCCACCGTCGCGACGAACAGGGCGCCGGCCATGGTCGCGATCGCGCCCGCGACTGCGTAGACCCCGACCCCGATCCGCCGCAACCGCACGCCGCACCACACCCCGGCCTCGAGGTCGTCGGCGATCGCGCGGATCTGCAGCCCGCTGTGCGTGTAGTTGAGGAACAGGGCCAGCGCGACGACGAGCACCACGAGGATCGCCGCGGTGGCGACGCGGGTCGCGGGAAGGTACTGGCCGGAAAGGGTGATGCCGCCGTCCCCGAATGCGGAGTCCGCGATGCCGCCGGCCCCGGTGCCGCGGCGGCTCTCGGCCTCGATGAAACGGGGCAGGAAACTCGTCGCCAGCAGCATGGCGCCGAGGGACATGACCGTCAGGGTCATACCCGGCAGCGATGCCACCCGTCGCGACATCACGAACGCGCCCCACGCCCCGCCGAGCACCGCACCGAAGCCCAGGACGAACAGGAAGGCCGTCCGAGGGCCCATCGCGGGCAGCGCGAGGTCGGAGTACGGCACCTTCAGGCCGCCCAGCGCGACGGTATAGACGATTCCGCCGCACACCACCAGCCCGCCGTGGACGAACGCCACGGTGCGGCTGATCCGGAAGCACAGGACCAACGAGATGGGCAGCAGGCCGTAGAGCCCTGCCTGGGCGAGCCCGAGAACGAGCGCAGGCTTGATCAGGTCGGTGTCCACCGGCCGCCCGTCTGAAGGTGGTGTTACCTCTCCACCGTGTATGGGTGCAGGTCGAAGGTCAAACGGCGCGGACCTGTCAATCCGCCGGCAGCGTCGAGGTGCTGGCACGATGGCTCGCTTTGGAAATAGGAAATGTACTTTTAGTAGCGAAATTTTCTTGAAAATAGAACAGATGTTCGATAATGTGAGGTTGTGAGCAACCCGGTCCTCGACGCCTACGCCGACTTCGTGTTGGCGCAGGCCGCGCTGCGCGCGGCGGTGGACGAGCACCTGCATGAGGTCGAGGACAGCGAACTGATCAGGCTGCTGCGAGCTCACGACCGTGCCGAGGCTCGAGATGCCTCGGTCGGGTTGGACCTGATCTGGGAAGCCACCGCGCGGGACCTGCCCCACCGGGTCGGGGCGAGCTCACCGTCCGCCTGGTTGTCCGGCCTGTTGACGATGCACCCGAGCACAGCGGCCGAGTGGGTACGTACCGCCCTGGCGATGGAACGGCACTGCCCGGCGACCTACGACCTTCTCGCCGCAGGCGACATCTCCTTCGAACGCGCCGCCGCGGTCACCGCTGTCGTGACCGACCTCCCCAAGGGCGCCACCGAGAACCAGATCGCGAAAGCGGAGAAGTACCTGCTCGAGCGCGCCCCGACCAGCAACTCGTTGGCGCTGCGCAAACTGCACAAGCGGGTCGAGGACCACGTCGACCCCGACGGCCTGCTCACCCGCGAACGCACCGCGGCACACAAACGCGGCCTGTCCATCCGCGACAACCACGACGGCACCCAGACCGTGCGCTGGACCGACCGCGACGAACGGATCGCGAAGTTCAAGGCCGCCCTCAACCCCCTCGCCGCACCGCAACCCGCACACGACGGCACGAAGGACCCCCGCACCCCGGATCAGCGCCGGGCGGACGCCATGGCCGCTCTCGCCGACCTCGTCCTGCGCTTCGGCGACCTCCCCACCACCCACGGGCACGCCGCGAACATCATCGTCACCATCAGCGAAGAGAACCTGCGCACCGCCACCGGATTCGGGATCACCACCACCGGCGAGACCCTCACCGGCGAAGCGGTCCGGCGCATCGCGTGCGACGCGAACCTGCACCCGTTGCACATCAACGGCGACGGCATCCCGCTCAAGCTGGGCCGATCCCAACGCCTGGCCTCACCCGGCCAATGGCTCGCACTCATCGCAAGGGACGGCGGGTGCGTCGGACCGAACTGCACCATGCCACCGGAATGGACCCAAGCCCATCACGTGGACTACTGGGGAAATCTAGGACCGACAGACATCGACCTGCTCTGTCTGCTCTGCGATCACCACCACGACGAAGTTCATCACGGCGGGTGGGAGATCCAGATAGCGGAGGACGGACACCCCGAATTCATCCCACCCGAACACATCGACCTCATGCAACGACCCATCCGCAACAATCACTGGCGCAGCCAACGCGGCGAGCGGCCATCCCCGCACGCCGCCTGAGCGACGAGCGTCAGGACCGGGCGCCACGCAGGGCGAGGTCGACGAGGTTCTGCACCTCGGACTCGGAGGTCGCGTGGCGACGCCGGGCGGGTGAGGTCGGGGTGCTGAAGACCTGCATGACCACTCCACCGAAGATCGCGACGAGCAGCGAGTTCACGTCGGCGTCCGGTGGCAGGTCCCCGCGCCCGATGCCGCGGGTGACGACCTTGCGCGCCGCGCGGATGGCGTCGGAGCGGAAGTCCTCGAAGCGCTCGGCCAGGTCAGGATTCAGGCGCGCCTCGGCCAGCACCCGCAGTGCCGCGTCCCCGTGGTCGCCGACGTAGAACCGGTAGAAGGCGTTGGCCAGGATCGTCAGGTCCCCGCGCAGGTCACCGGTGTCGACATCGCCAGGAAAGGCGAGCTGAGCCGCCAGCGACTCGGTGAGCAAGGTCTCCTTGGAGTCCCAGCGGGAGTAGATGGACGCCTTGCCGACGGAGGCCTCCCGCGCCACGGCCTCGATGCTGAACCCGCGCCACCCGTGGCGGCCGTAGACGCGACAGGCCGCATTGTGGACGCGGTCGACCAAGCCCGGGTCGGGCGGCCGGCCGGGCCCGGGGGGAGACGGCGCAGCGTTGTCGATCACGGGGTCAGGGAGGCGCGGTTGCCCGCCTCGCCGGAATGCACCCAGATTCGGGAGCCCACCGGATCGGGACCTTCCAGCAGGTTCAGCACGGTCTCGTCACCGGGTGCGCCGGTGGCGAAGAAGCGCCGACCGTCGGACTCCAGGCGCCCGACGATGATCGCCTTGCGTCCCTTCCGTCCGTGGCGAACCGTCCAGGTCTCGATACGCGCCCAGCCGTCGGGACGGTCCGTGGTTTCGATCGGCAGGACCGCATCGAGTTCCTTCTGCGCCTGCGCGTCGGTGGGCGGGTGCCACGGGGATGGCGTCGTCGTGTAGATCCCGACCGAGTATTTCGAGAGCACTCCGCCGTTCGCCCCGACCAGACCGAGCGAGCCGGGGAAGCGTCGCGCCCGATCGACTGCCTCAACGATGCCGTGCGCGGAGTAGTTGTTGCCTGCCCCGCCGAAGAAGGGCAGCCCGCCGGTGAGCGTGAAGCCGCGCGGGTCGTCGGGTGCGAGGCCCAGGCCGTCGAGGACGTTGAACACCGCTATCGGGAAACAGCTGTAGAGGTCGAAGAACTGAACGTCGTCCAGCTTCGCGTCCGCGACCTCCAGCGCGTGGGTGACCGCGGCGGTGGCGCTGGGTGCCGACGAGATGTCCGGACGCGCGAGCAGATCGAACTCGCGCAGGTCGGCGTGCCCCGCGAGGTAGACCAGGCGGTCCTCGGCGATGCCCATGCGGCGGGCTTCACCGACGGAGGTCAGCAGGATCGCCGCGCCCTGGTTCACCAGATCGCGGGAGACGAGGAATCGCGGGTAGGGGGCAGAGATCATCCGATTGCGTTCGTCGACCTCGGCGAGAGCGGTGGCGTCCAGTTCGTCGCGGAACACGGCGTGCGGGTTCGCGGCGGCGACCCTTGTGAACGGCGCGAAGAGCGCACCCATCGACGCCGCGTAGGACTCGGCGTCCAGGCCCAGCCGGGCCCGGCGCGCGTTCTCGACGAGGGCGTACTGGGTGGGCGCATCGACGAGACCGTGCAGGATCGCCTGCTCGGTGATGATGCCCTTCAGCCCCAGGCCGCGCTCCTCCAGATCACCCCCCGGATCGTCGGACCAGTCGGGCGACTGCTCTGTCTCGGCCAGGTGCCGGGCCGTCGAGATCGCCTCCGCGCCGGCGATCAGGACCCAGCTCGCGCGGCCCGCCGCGATCTGCCCGGCGAACTCGGTGACGAGTTTCTGCGGCCCTTGCCCGCCGACGACCTCCAGGACGGCCCGTCGGGGATTCACGCCCAGCCGCTCGGCGACCGAGCGAGGGAAGTTCGACGACCTGCCGAATGGCGCCTGCGCTCCCGGGGTGGAGTTCTCGAACTGACGTGTCGTCACGACGACGTCGATGTGCGACACGATCGCGGCCGGAGCCGGCCCGGTGTCGCCGGCGGCGGCCTGGGCGGCCGCGACTGCCAGCGCGATGGGGGACAGGGCGGCGTAGTCGGGGTCACCGACGCGTTCGGAGCTCTGGCCCACCCCGACGACGACGGGGGTCCGCGGGTCGATCTCTGTCATCGCTCCACAATAATGGACGGATAGCGTTCTGTAATACCCAGGCTCGGACGTATTCCGGATTCGAGGCCTCGCGGCTACCCTGACGCATTCGACAAGGGATGACGCGTCATGGAATTCGCGATCGCCGACCTGCTGGAACTTCCGCTGCTCCGCACCGCCCGGGTCATCAACGACGGGGCCTTCGACCCCTACCGCACCGTGGCGGCGCCGCTGCTCAGCGGCCAGAGCCGCGCGGGCCACAGCCTGTTCCACCCGAGCGACTCGCCATCCTTTCCCCGCGCGCTGTCCGAGCCGCACGGGTGGCCGGTGCTGTGCACAGTGAGTGCCACCACCGCCGGTCCGCCGACCGGCCACGAGTTCGAGACCGTGCTTCGTCAGGCCGCGTCGCACCGCACCGCCCTGCTGTGGCTGCAGACCGACGCGTCGGTGGCGGAACTGCAGAGCCGCCTGCACCGCGAACTACTCGTCTACCACCAGGCCCAGATCGATGCGAGCCTGCGCATCCAGCGCCGACTGCAGGAGATCGTCGTGACCGGCGGGACGTTGCAGGCGATCTGCCGCGAGCTGGCCCTGGCCACCGGGAACCCGGTGAGCATCAAGACCTGCTACCACGAAGTGATGGCCTTTCACGACGTCGGGAACCCGGACTCCGCCCGCCGCCGGACGAACGAGGCCGGCCGGGTGCCGGCCGACATCATCCGCGCGTTGAACGAGGCGAACCTGCCGCGGCAGCTGCAGCGCGAGGTCGGCGCCTTCCGGTTCGGGCCGCTGCCCGCGATCGACTACCACTCGCGCGTCATGGCACCGATCCGCACCGAGTCCGCGTTGTGGGGCTACATCTCGATCGCCGAGACCTCACGGAAACTGGGGATCCTCTACCTGCAGGCCGTCGAGGCGGCAGCCAACTGCGCGGCGCTGCTCGTGTGGAAGAACCGGGCACTGGAACAACGGGCGCGGGAACAGCAGAGTCAGTACATCGGCGACCTCCTCTTCGCCGAGCAGGACCTCGACACCCTTGCCGCCCGCGCGTTGCTGCTGGGCTACGACGCCGCGGAACTGCACTCGGCCGTGGTGTTCGAGTGGCTTCCGGCCACCTCGCGTCTCCGGCTCAGGGCGGCCGGGCCCAACGACGGTCAGCTCCGCGAGGCGGCTCGGTTCATCGACACCTATCTCGCCGCCCACGGCGCGCGGGCGCTCGTACGCTCGATCGTCGTCGGTGGACGGGTGGTGTGCCTGTGGCCGTCCTCGGCCGGCGACCCGGTCGCGGGATCGACGGACATCCTCAAGCGCCTGGCGACCCCGGGCTTCGACGGGATCCGGGCCGGTGTCGGCAGGTCAGTCGAAGGCACGGTGGACACCCCGGCCCGGGCCTACCAACGCGCGCTGCTCGCCTGTCGGCTGACCTCGTCGGAGGTCCAGGTCGCGGTCTACGAGGACCTCGGGCTGGCCCGCATCGTCGTGGAGAACCTCGCCGACGACGAACTGCGCACCCTCGCCGACCGGTACCTCAGCGCGATCGAGGGCTACGACGACCAGCACGGCCACGTGCTGATGCCGACGCTGGCCGCCTACTTCGCGTGCGGCCGCAATTTCGCCCGCACCGCGGAACAACTCGTCGTGCACCTCAACACCGTGAAGTACCGGCTGCGTCGGTGCTCCGAGGTCTCGGGGTTCGACCTGGAGGACCCGGCCACCGCCCTCAACGTCGAGATCGCCCTGGTGATCCGCAACGTGCTGCGGGCCACCAGGGCGAAATAGGAGGGACCGGCCTCAGCCGAGTGGCATCTGGCTCAGGTCGAAGTACTCCTCGATGCGGTCGATGCATCCGTTGCTGCACTCCACCTTGAGGATCGCGGGGCAACGGATCTCGGTGCCGTCGGCCTTCTGTCCGCGGATCACGTGCTGCTGGATGAACGCGCCCGGAATGAAGGTGCGACGGACCTCCTCGAACCGGAATCCGGGAACGTTGGCCGAGACCCAACCGAGCACCTGCAGGTTCTCGTCGCGGGTCGAGGCGTAGTCGTCGAAGTTGTGCCAGATCCTTGCTTCGGGCGCGTAGATCTTGCGCACCGTGTCGATGTCGCCGGCCTCGACGGCCGCGAAGAAACGATCGGCGACGTCGTTGAGTTCGTCGATCTCCGTGCCGTCCACGGTGAGGGTCGCGGTCACTGTGTTTCCCTTCATTCGCCGCGCAGCAGCGCGAGCAGAGACGAATCCTGGAATCCCGCCGGGGCGGGGAGTTCGCACACTCGTTCTCCGACGTCGTCGAACTCCAGCTTCAGGGCGCGGGAGACCGAGGCGTGCAGGTGATACGAGGCGGCGACCACCGTGAGTTCGAGGATCGCCGTGTCGGACAGGAACGGCCGCAGCGCGTCGAAAGTCGGGTCCTGGACCCGGCCGTTCTGCAGCACCAGTTCATCGACGTAGGCCAGCACGGCGCGCTGTTCCGGGCCGAGCACGTCGGAGTTCACCCACGCCGGGACGGCCTCGACCTCGGCCTTGCTCACCCCGACGGCCCGGGCGACCTTCGAGTGCTGCGAGAACACGAACTGACTACCGGTCACAAATCCGGCGCGCAGGATCGCAAGCTCCCGTAGTTGTTCGGGAAGCTCGCGGTTCGAGCTGTTGAACGCGCCGAACTGAGCCGTCAGCGTCATCAGCAGATCGGGGGACAAGGCCATGGTCGTCCACCAGTCGCCCTTGCTGCCGGTGGCTGTGCCCGGCTCGGTCACCGGGTCCCGATCACCGAAGACGACCTCGTAGACGGCCTGGACCTCGGCGGGGGCGTCGGCCTTGTTGACCTGGCTGAGCCTGCCCATCAGTGCGCGAACTCGATGATCGCGAGCATCGCGTCCTCGCCGTCGCCGTAGGCCTTGTGGCTGGTCTCGCCCGGCTGGACGAGCACGTCGCCGGACTCCAGGTGCACGTCGCAGACCTCACGGTCGGTCTTGGACTCCTTGACGACGAAGCGCATCTGGCCGTTGAGGATGACGATGGTCTCGGCCTCGTCGTTGTCGTGGCCCTCCCACGGGAACTCCTCGTCCTCCTGGGAGGCGAGCATGAGCAGCGGGCCGACGTGTCCGACGACGTGCACGGTCCACAGGGCCTCGAGCTTGGACAAGTGGTCGCGCAGGTTGAACAGCCGGAAGCGCCACGCCTGCTCGGGATCGGTGACCTCGAGCTTGCCGTACTTGATCTCGATCTTCTCCCAGCGCGCGGCGCGGGGTGCCGGGATGTTGTTGAACAGGATCCGGGTCGGGAAGTCACGGTTGTTCACTTCGATGCCTCCTGCAACCGGTCGATGATGAAGTGCTCGGAGAACTCGCCGGGCAGAGGTAGACGTCCGGCCGCCGACAGATGGCCGTTCTTCGTGTGCGGCGCGGCCAGGTTCGCCACCCAACGGCAGAAGTCGGCGGCCTCACCCATCGGGAAGCGTTCGGTGTACGGGGTGCGGGTCGAGTCGGCGTGCAGTTGAGCGAAACCGAACTCCCACGTGAGGCCGCCGTCGGTCTCGGTGATCGTGAAGTCGCCCTCCATGCGGAACGCGTCGAAGCCGCGCATCCAGTCGAGCATGCGGACGAAGCCACGGAAGACCTGCGAGGTCCGGATCTCCGAGGTGTCACCGGGATAGTGAATGGTCGTCATCTCGGGGTTCACCTCGAAGGTGATCGACCCGATGCGTGCGCGGTTGCTCATCTCAGCCCTCCTTCACGGCGCTGGCCTCGCGGGCACGGAAATGCAGGAACAGCGCGGCCTCGTCGCCGTCGGAACGGATCTGGTACGACAACGCGCGGGGCAGCAGCAGCACCTCGCCGTCGACGGCCTGAGCACGCGCCACCTCCTTGCCGTTCTCGGTGAACTGCACGCGGATCGCGCCCTGCACGACGAGCAGAATCTCGTCGTCGGCCTGCGCCGTGCGGGTCGCGTCCGAGCCCTGCGCCTTGACCAGGTCGACCCGGTGGCTCGGGTAGCCGACAACCTCGACCGGATCGAAGGCGTCCATCGTCGGTAGCGAGTCGTACATGTTGAAGAACTTCGTCCGCGCCTCGTAGACGGGCAACTTCCAGTCGATCGTTCCGCGAGGCGGTGCCAGCTTCGTGCTCATCGGGTCCTTCCCTTCTGGATCAGCGTGCGCTGCCGGTTGCCCGGAACAGGGCGAGCCGACGGGAGGGCAAAGCGTGCTTGAGCAGGTCTTCCAGGTAGGCGCTGCACGCGGCGACGGCGTCGAGGTCGATGCCGGGCCCGGTGCCCAGATCGTCGAGCAGTCCGATGACTTCCTCGCTCGCGACGTTGCCCGCGGCGCCCTTGCCGGCGAACGGACAACCGCCGAGGCCGCCCAGGGAGGAATCGATGCCGTCGACCCCTGCCTGCACGGCCGCCAGGACGTTGGCCACACCCATGCCCCGAGTGTCATGGGCGTGGAAGCCGAGATCGAGGTCGGGGTGGCGCTCTCGGACGGCGGCCGTCAGAGCGCCGACGGTGGCCGGGTTCGCGGCCCCGATCGTGTCGGCCAGCGTGATGCGCGCAGCGCCCGCGTCGACGAGACGTCCGACCAGAGCCAGCGACACCGCCGGGTCGACGGGACCCTCGTAGGGGCAGGCGAAGGCGGTGGCCACGATCGCGGCGACGCGCATCTCGCCCCCGCCCGCCGAAGCCTTCGCGACGATCTCGACCGCCTCGTCGACGGTGCACCGGGCGTTGCGTTGGTTCATGGTCTCGGTGGTCGCGACCACGACGTTGACCGTGTCGGCCTGCGCCTGCGCGGCCCGCTCGACCCCGCGCAGATTGGCGGCCAGCACCTGGAGTTCGGCGGTGACCCGGCCGCGCAGTGCGGCCAGCACCTCACCGGTGTCGGCCATCGACGGGACCGCGGTGGGCGAGACGAAGCTTCCCACCTCGATCCGTCGATACCCGGCCGCAGCCAACGCCAGGGCGAGGTCGACCTTGGCCGCGGTCGGGATGACCGCGGCCTCCAGTTGCAGGCCGTCGCGCAGCCCGACCTCGGTGAGGACGACCACGGTCTACAGCGCCGCCAGTCCGGCTTCGGCGACCTTCATGTCGTCGCTGTAGTGGCCGCCGCTGACACCGATCCCGCCGACGACCTCACCGTCGACGACGATCGGGTACCCGCCGCCGAAGACGACGAGGCGCCGGACGCTCGGGATGCCGGTGTGCAGGGGCGGGTCGTCCTTGATGAAGTCGTGCCAGGCGTGGCTCGGGATCCCGAACGAGATCGCCGTGTAGGCCTTGTCCTGGGCCAGTTCGACGGACAGCAGGGGCGCGCCGTCCATCTTGCTGAACGCCACGAGGGTTCCCGACTCGTCGGTCACCGCGATCGACATGGGTTTGCCCATGCCGGTGGCCGCCTGCTGTGCGGCGCTGATCGCGGCTTCGGCGGCCTCGGCCGTGATGGAGCGTCTGGTGCGTGTGGTCTCCATGAGCGCTGTGCCTTCCTGTCAGGGTGTGGAGGCGTCAGGTACGGAAGATCAGGCGATGGCCCATTCGCCGGGCCCGCCGATGGCGACGGCGAGCAATCCGGCCACGAGGGCGACGTTGAACTCGTACCCGGGCATGCCGAACAGGGGAGCCCCGTGCTCGTCCTGCCCGGTGATGTTGATGTTCGGGAAGCCGACCCGTCCGTGGACGTAGAGGATGGCGCCGACCATGACAGCGATGCAGACGATGGCGCCGATCTGCGCGCCGAGGCCGATGATCATGGCCAGGCCGGAGAGGAACTGGGCGACTCCGGCCAACGGCGCGGACGCCGCTGCCATCGGGACCTTGTAGGCCTGGAAGAACGCGACGGTGCGCTCCTTGCCCGCGGTCAGGATGTCCAGACCGTGGGCAAGGAACAGCAGCCCGATGATGATGCGTACGGCAGTCAGACCCGCCTCTGGTTCTTCCCACATCGGCGATCAGCCGATGCCGAGGTATTCGCGGGTCTCGTCCGGGGTGGCGGGCGTGCGGCCCATCGCCTCGGCGAGCGGTACGAACCGTTTGATGAGGTCCGCTGTCGTGGGGTTGCCCTGGTCGGCGTAGTGGTAGTCCTCAAGACCGAGCCGGACGTTGCCGCCCATCGCTGCCGCGGCCACGGCGATCGGGAACTCGTCGACGCCGAAGGTCAGGACCTCCCAGATGCAATCGAGGTCAGCGGGGATGCGGTCCACGAAGCCCTTGAGGTTGTCGACCGTCGGCGGGACACCGGCAACGATCGGCCCGCCGCAGAAGGCGAAGTCGAGGAAGACCGGCGGGCGCACCAGGCCCTTGTCGACCATCCGCAGCACGTTGTAGAGGTGGCCGTACTCGAAGCAGCAGATGACCGGCTTGACGTTGTACTGGTTGCAGGTGTCGAGGAACATCTCGAAGTTCGCGTTGGAGTTGCTGAAGATGAGGTTCCCCAGCGTCCACTGCTTGGTTTCCTCGTCGTAGAAGTCGAGGTTCACCGAGCCGGCGGTCAGCTCCGCCAGTTCCGGCTTGCTGCCCGCAGGCATCGAGGCGAGCGCGGGAATGATCCCGATCCGTTCCTCGGGCGTGATCATGCCGCCGCCACCGGTGGTCGGGTTGCAGAGCATGTTCGTCTGGGCGTGAATGAGGCGGTGGCTCGCGCCGAACAGTTCGGCCTCGTGCACGTTGGTGCCGTCGGGGAGGCGGGTGTGCGTGTGCGCGACCGCGGCGCCCTGGTTGTAGCACTCCTTCTGCTGGTCCGCGATCTCCTCGGGGGTGTAGGGAACCGTCGGGTTCCCGTCCCATGGGATGCCCGGACGCTTCTCTCGCATGGTGAAGGGGCCGTTCACCGCAGCGGTGATGACGATCTTCTTCGGATCCTGCGTGATCATGCTGTGTCGCCTTCCGTCGCTGGGTTCCTGTCGAGGTTCATCGGTTCGCGGGCTCGCCGGCGACGACTCCCGCGCGGCGTAGCTCATCGAGGGCGTCGGTGGACAGGCCGAGCAGGCCGCCGAGCACCTCGTCGTTGTGTTCGCCGTGCCCGGGGCCGAGGGAGCGCACGGATCCCGGATTCGCGGACAGCCGAGGGCACGGGGCCTGCATGTGCAGGGGACCGAGATCGGGGTGCTCGGCCTCGATCAGCGTGCCGCGTGCGGCGAAGTGAGGGTCACTCAGCATCTCCTTGGCGGTGTAGATCCCGCTCGCCGGGACGCCGTGGTCGGAGAGCACCTCGACCAACTTGTCCGACGTGAGATGCGCGGCCCATTCGCCGATGAGCGCGTCGAGCTCTTCCGCGTGCTCGCCGCGCGCGACGTGCGTCGAGAAGCGCACGTCCTGCGCGAGTTGCGGTTCGCCCATCACCTCGGCCAGCCGCCGGAACGGGGCGTCGGCGTTGGCGGCGATGAGCACCCACACGCCGTCGGCTGCCATGTAGATGTTCGACGGGGCCACGTTCGGCAGCGTCGAACCGGTGCGTTCGCGGACGTGCCCGACGAGTTCGTAGTCCAGGACGAGGCTCTCCATCAGGGCCAGCACGGCCTCATAGATGGCGACGTCGACGATCTGGCCCTGCGGCGGGTGCTGCCCGTTGCCGTTGCTGTTGGCCGACCGCGTCCGTTCCCGATGCACCAGGGAGATCGCAACGCCGTAGGCGGCGAACACCCCGGCGAGGGCGTCCCCGAGGCTCACCCCGACACGGGACGGCGGACGATCGGGTTCGCCGATGACCTGGCGCATCCCACCCATCGCCTCGCCGATGCTGCCGAAGCCTGCCCGCCGTGCGTAGGGACCGGTCTGCCCGTACCCACTGACGCGGGCGACGATCAGGTCCGGGCGGACCTTCTGGAGTTCCTTGGGGTCCAGACCCCAGCGCTCGAGCGTCCCGGGCCGGAAGTTCTCCAGCAGGACGTCGGCCGTCTCGAGGATGAGGCGTCGCGCCAGGTCCTGGCCCTCGGGCTGACGCAGGTCGAGCGTGACGGACTTCTTGTTCCGTCCGAGAACCTGCCACCAGAGGCTGTGGCCCTCCGGGCGGACCGCGCCCCACTCGCGCATGGGGTCGCCGCCGGTCGGTTGCTCGATCTTGATGACCTCGGCGCCGAAGTCACCGAGAAGTTGTCCGGCGAACGGGCCGGCGACATGCGTGCCGACCTCGATCACCCGGATGCCCGCGAGCGGGCCCTGGGGTTCGTTGTCCATGGATCAGACCCCTTGCTGCCGGCGGCGCCGGCCGATGACCACGGGCGCGGGGCGGCCGGCGAGTGTCGCGGCCGGTTGGTCGGAACCGTCCGGAGCCGCCGGAGTGTTCTGGGTGGAGTTGAGCAATCCGCCCCTGCCGGTGACGATTCCGTCGGCGATCTTCGTGACGAAACAGGCGCTGCCGTACCGCTTCTCGAACCGGGCGGTGCCGACGTACGGCGTCGCCGGGGACCGGAACGCGACGCGCTTGGTGTTGTCGTAGTCCCAGGGAGCCCACCAGGTGCGGCCGCTGCCCTGCTTGCAGTCCGGCGACAGGCTGTTGATCGGCGGACTGATCCCGGTCTCGAACTTCTTGATGCCCTGCAGATGGGTGACGAGTGCCGCCCGGGTGAAGGTCGGAGCGATCTTCTTCAACGCGTCGGTCAGCAGTTGCATCCCGATGTAGTAGGCGAGGGTGGCCGAGGACTCCAGTGAGCCGGGCTTGTTGCCGATCGAGGGGTAGTACTTCTTCAGCGCCGCCGAATAGGCGTCGTGCGCGGCGGTCTTCTTGCGGGGCTTGCCGTCAGGCTGGTCGGCGAGGTTCATCGCAATGATGCCCTTGACGCTCGGGCCGACGATGGTCGCGACACCGGCCGCGCTGGCCGGCCACCCGCCCATGCCCATCGGCGGCTTCCACCCCAGGCGGTCCATGGCGCCGACGCACAGCGGCCAGGCCAGGGTCTCGAAGTCCCAGAAGTCGATGCCTGCGTTGCGCATCTTCAAGGCCACCGAGGTGCAGTCGCCGTCGGCCAGGGTGAGCGGCTCCATCACGACCACGTTTGCGCCGAACTCGGCCCAGGACTGCTTGAAGTACTCGGTGTAGGGGCGGCCGTCGAAGAATCCGGTGTCGTAGATGACGCCGACCTTCTTGGGCTTGCGGTTGAGGTGTTGGGTGACGGCCTCGGCCAGCTGCTCGTTCCAGGTGAGGATGTTGTTCTGCAGCGGGAACACCGTCGGGTAGCTGGAGGAGTAGGTCGGTGCCGTGACCCCGAGGGTGAGGACCGGAATTCCCCTCTGGGTAAGGAAAGGAAGCGCCGCGTCGGACCACAGCGAGAACATCGCGAAGACCTTGTCCTGCTCGACGAGGCGCTTGACGTTGGCCAGCACCTGCGCCGGTTCGAAGCGGTCGTCGTAGCTGACGATGCGGATCTTGCGGCCCGCGATACCGCCGCCGGCGTTGACGGTCTTCGCGTACGCGTCGGCGCCGGCGATCATCTCCTGGCCGTAGAAGCCGAACACACCCGACAGCGGCCCGGTGAGGCCGAGCAGGATCTCGGTGTCGGTCACGCCAGGGCCGTTGACGGCCTTCTTGGCAGGCGCGGCCGAGGTTCCGCCGGAGCCCGTCGTGGTCTTCGTCGTCCCGGTGGCGGGCGCCGCGGTGGACTGCCCCGCGGCGGTGTCCGCCGGCTTGCCGGTGGTGCCGCCGGCCGCCGGTGCCTTACCGGGCTGCGGGTTGGTCACGCCGGTGCTGGTGCCCGAGTTCCCCGGAGCAGCTGCGCCGCTCGAGTCGGCGGGCGCCTGGCCGGTGTCCACGGGCGTCGTGTTGCCGATGAGTTCCTGGACGGCTGTCGCGCGATCCGCGCGGATCTGCGCGGCCTCGTCCTGGGAGATCTGCGAGGCGCAGCCTGACATCGCGAGCCCCACGCAGGCGAGGACGGCAACGAGGGATGTGCGATTCCGTGTCATCGCGAGACCTCCAGGGGTTCGGCGAGATACGCCTGTTCGAGGACGTCGCCGGTCAGGGCGTCCGCGGGAGAGCCCGAGCGCACGACCCGGCCCTTGTCCAGGACGTAGACGCGATCGGCGACGGCCGCGACGAGATCGACGTACTGCTCGACGATGAGCAGCGCGAGACCCCCGGCGGCGAGGGCGTGGAACGTTTCGTAGAGGGACTCGCACACCAGGGGCGAGAGCCCGAAGGACGGTTCGTCGAGCAACATCAGACGCGGCTTGGCCATCAGCGCCCGCGCGACGACCAGCATCTGCTGCTCACCGCCGGACATGCTGCCCGCGTTCTGCCGGAGCTTGTTGTGCAACGCGGGGAAGTACTCCAGGGCAGCGTCCATGGAGTCGCGGGACTGACGGCGCGTCAGACGTCGCACGTGCGCGCCGACCTCGAGGTTCTCCGCGACGGAGAGGTGCGGGAACAGACCGCGGCCCTCGGGGACGTGCACCACTCCGCGGGCGACGAGGTCCTCGGTCGTGGTCTTCCGTAACGGGACGCCGTCGAGGGTGACCTGGCCGCGGCGGGGACGGATCATGGCGCTGGCCACGCGCAGCGTGGATGTCTTCCCGGCACCGTTGCGCCCGAGCAGAGCCACCGTCTCGCCGGCCCCGACGAACAGGTCGACCCCGGCCAGGGCACGCACGGACCCGTAGCCCGCTTCGACGCCGGTCAGCTCAAGCATGGTCGGACCTGCTCGTGCCGAGGTAGATGCGCCGGACCTCCGGGTCGACGAGCACGTCGGCAGGCAACCCGGACCGCAGCAGTCGGCCCTGGTGCAGCACGTGGACGTGATCGGCGAACGGGCGGACGAAGGCCATGTCGTGCTCGACGACCAGCACGGTGATCCCGAGCCCGTCGACCATCGCCTCGATGAGTCGACCGAGCTCCGCGGTCTCCGCCGCGTCCATGCCCGCGGAAGGTTCGTCCAGCAGCAGGAGTTGCGGGCCGGCGGCCAGCGCGCGGGCGAGTTCGACGTGGCGGCGCAGCCCGTAGGGCAGGTTGCCCGCGAGCTCGCGGACGTAGGGGCCGAGCTCGGCCAGATCGACGGCCCGCAGCGCGATCTCGCGCAGTTGCTCGTCGGCGATGAGGACCCCGGGGACCGGCACCATGGCGCGGGCGAAGGTCCAGCGGGCGTACTGCGTGGTGCCGAGCAGCACGTTGTCCAACACGGTCGCGGTGTCGACCAGTTCGAGGTTCTGGAAGGTGCGGGCCAGGCCGTACCGGGCGCGGCGACGCGGCGAGTGCGTGGTGATGTCCGTGCCGTCGAGGACGATCCGGCCCGCGGTGGGCCGCAGCGCCCCGGAGACGACGTTGAACAACGTGGTCTTGCCCGCGCCGTTCGGGCCGATCAGCGCGGTGACGCAGCCACGCGGCACGGTGAGGGTCACCGAGTCGTTCGCGGTCACCCCGCCGAAGCGCACCGTGACGTCCTCGACGCGCAGCAGCGTGTCGCCCGCCGGTCGCGGCACGCGAAGGTGACGCGCCTCGGCCGGCTCCGCGGCCGGCACTGCATGGGTGACCTGCCGACGCAGCGGCCGGACAGGGCCCGCGGCACGCGTCAGCCGGGTCGAGGACAGGGTGGGTGAGGACATGTCAGTGCCGGTCCACGGCCCGGACGTTGAGCGAGGCGGCGAGGTTGTCGAACTCCGCGGCGAGTGACATCTCCAGCTCGTCGAGGCGCCAGGTCATCTGCGCGGTGAGCTGCGCCTCGAGGTACTCGACGCGGCGGGCGAGCAGGTCCCGCTGGCGGCGGTCCTCGGCATGCTCGTGCGCGATGTAGACCGCGATGCCCAGGCCGACCAGGATCGCGCCGCCGAAGCCGCCGCTGATCAGGTACGGCATCTGTTCCCAGACCTCGACCTTTCGGCTGACACCGACCCAGCCGACGATCACCGCGACGATGCCCGCCGCGGCGAGGCCGATCGCGAGCAGGAGCTGCGGCGCGAGGCGCAGGCCGCCGGCCGCGCGACGTCGAGCCGCCTGAGTGCCCGGCGACTCCACGACGCCGCCGACGACGGCAGTGCTCCCGTCGTCGAGCACCAGCGGGTGCTCGGACACCGTGGTTCGGCTTGCTCGATCGCCCTTGGTGGACATCGATTGCCTTCCCTTCAACGTCGGACGGCTCGAGAGATCGGGATCAGGGCTGCACTCGGCGGCGGCCCATGAGGACCGCCAGACCGGCAAGGACGAACGCGGAGATCGCGCCGACCAGATAGAGGTCCTGGAACCGCGCCACCGCACGGTCCTGCAGGGCGTCGGACTGGGCGAGCAGACTCGGGTCGAGCAGTGGTCGGTAGTCCGCCCGCGCCACCGGTTGCGTCACCGGAGAGTTGCCGGCGCTCGAACTGCCGGCAGCTGGCGCGGCGGGGACGCTTGCGGGCACGTCGTCGTCGGGGGTCTGAGGGATCGGGAGGCCGACGCCGACGTCGCCGCCGGGTGTCGCGGGCGGTCCGACCGTCACCGGCACGGCGGCCGGCGCGGGGGAGCCTGCCGCGCCTGCATCGTCGGCGCCGGCGGTGCTCGGTGCGGGAAGGTTCGCGACGGAACCCGAGGCGGGGATGGCGTAGGAGGACGCCTTGGCGTGGGCGAGGGTGAAGATCGTGCCCTGGCCGGTGCTCTTGTCGATCATCTCGATCACAAAGCCGTCCTGCTCGGCCACGGCGCTGCTGCCGTCCTTGGCCTCGGTGGTCGTGGGTTTCTCGACGGATCGGAGCACGACGCCGGAGCTGCGCAGCGCGTCGGCGAGCGGGCGCAGGTTCTTCACCAACGTGGCGAGGTCAAGCTCCGGCGGGGTGGGGGCCGGCTCGCCCTTCACGGTGAGGCCGCTGAAGGTCAGGGTGGACGCGGCCTTGGCGCCGCCGGGCCGCCCGTCGGTGGCTGCACTGGCGGTGGCCTTGATCTGGTCGAAGCGCAGGGCCCCGCCGCCGATGTCGACCTTCTGCAGCACCACTTCGGTGACGTTGCTCTGGATGCCCTCGACGATCTTGCTGGCCGACTCGGAACGGGCCGAGCCCACCGAGAACGCGAAGGCGCCGCTGCGGTAGCCCGACATGGTCGCGATGCCGCTCGCCGCGGTGCCGTCGCTCTGCGCGGGATCGCCGTCGGCGAAGGCCTGTCCCTGACCACCTGACACACCCTCACCGAGAGCGATGGGGAGCAGCGGCTGCAGGCCGCAATCGGCGGTCTTGCTGCCGGGAAAGAACGCGTAGCAGTAGTTCGGCAAGGGAGAGGGAACACCGAACTGGGCGACGACCTCACCGAGGGGGACGTCGACGACGCCGGCGTAGCCGATGGCCCGCGGTTGGGAGTCGATGTTGCTGCGGGTCCGGGGGAGGAAGTACTCGATCGGCAACGGCAGGGCCGCGGGAATGCGGGAGGAGGACCCGATCGCGTAGGAGTCCGCGCTGCCCTCGAAGGCCTGGAAGGTCGAGTCCGCGCCCGCGGGCGTCGCGGTTCCGACGATCCCGAGGGCGGCGCCCGCGGTGACGATGACGGCGAACGCGGACCCGACGGCACACAGCCGTGAGCCTCGATTCATGACACCAACTCCCTGGATCGCTTCAACGGCCTGGCGGTGGCGAGCACCGGCTGTTCGGAGACCGGTGCGGGCGGTGGGGTCGGGGGACCGCGCGTGCGACGTGGACGGCGGGTGGGCGGGCGCCAACGGGCGACGAGGTCGGCCAGGCCGCTGGGGAAGAACGCGAGGATGGCGACGACGGCGACGCCGGAGATGATGCTCGGGATGGCCGTGGCGTTCGTCTGCGAGGTCGTGTAGATCGCGGGGCCGTAGCCGAAGAGCAGGGCGACGACGACAGCGCCGAGCAGCGACGCGCGTCCGCAGGTGACCACGTAGAGCAGCAACGAGATCGAGAGCAGGACCCCGAACATACTCGGCTGAAGCACCGTCAGATACAGCCCGTACAGGGCACCCGCGACGCCCGTCATGAAACCGGACAGCGCCCAGGCCTGGAACCGCACGACGTGCGGGTTGGCGCCGAAGTGTTCGGCGACGCTGTCCGACCGCGCCACGGCGTCCAGCACCCGCCCCCAAGGGCCGTGGCGCAGTAGCACCAGCACGAGGGTGAAGACGGCCGCGACGGCGAGGAGGACCGCGAAGAGTCGGCGGTCGTCCATCAGGTTCAGCGGCCGCTCGACGGATCGCTCGAGGGAGTCGAGCTCGAAGAGCCAGTTGGAGCCGGCGGCGGCGACCGCGAGGGTGACGATGATCAGTTGGGCGCCGCGCAACCGGAGCCCGACCAGGGAGACCGCTCCTGACACCGCCGCGGCGGTGAGGCCGGCGCAGAGCACAGCCACGGCCACCGGCATGTCCCAGCGGTCCATGTACTCGGCCAAGCCGAAGGCCCCGACGCCGAGCAGCATCCCGTGCATCAGCGAGAGCTGCGCGGCCCAGCCGGTGAGCAGGACGAGGCTGAGGGCAGCGATCGCGTAAACCAGCGCGACGATGCCGACCGAGGCCCAGTAGGTGTCGGTGAGCGAGCGGTACACGCCCCAGCCGGCCAGGCCGAGGATCACCAGCAGGCCGGGCCCGAAGGGTCGCTTGGCGACGCCGGAGTCCTGGAGGTTCGCGGCCGCGGTGAAGTCGGCCGGCCAGTGGCGGCGGACGATCAGCAGCAGCAGGACCAGGCCGAGCACGGCCACCGATCGGATGCCGATCGTCGACGTCTGGTTCGCGGCGACGGCCTCCAGCGCGCCGACGGAGAAGCCGCCGGCAACGGCGAGGGTCAGGCCACCGATCGCGCCGAACAGCGAGCCGGCCAGGGCGCCGAGCAAGAGGCCCGGGAACGTCGCGACGGAGATGATCGTCAGCGGCGCGATCAGCACGCCGGCGACCGAGGCCAGGAACGCCCCGGTGCCCCAGTTCAGCCGGGCCAGGCGCACCCGGTCGATGCCGACCAGACGCGATCCGTTCGGGCTCTGCGCCGCGGCCCGCACGGCCAGCCCCAGCCGGGTGGCGCGCAGGAACGCGGCGAGCGCGGCGCACAGGACCGCGGTCGTGCCGAGCACGAGGAGCTGTTGGTAGCTGATGCCGAGGTCACCGATGAACACCGAGCCGTCCGGTGCCAGCGACTCGGCCGCCTTGGGCTGGAAGCCGAACAGTTGCAGGACGATGCCTTGGGTCACGGCGAGCACGCCGACGGTGGCGACCATGCGGGTCACCGGCGACGCCTCGGCTATCTGGCGGACCACGACCCGCTCCACGGCCAGGCCGTAGGCGGTGCCGATCGCGACGGCCACCAGCGCGGCCAGCCACGGGTTCCACTGCTTCTCCGCCGACGCCCACGAGTAGAAGTAGGCCGCGAACATCGCGAAGGCAGCCTGCGCGAAGCTCAGGACCCCGGTCGTGGAGAAGATCAGGCTGACGCCGAGCGCCAACAGGGCATACGAACCACCGACCACGACACCGACGACCAGTGCCTGCAGCAGCTCCATGCAGCGACCTCGCAAGCGGCTGCCGGTGAGGCGGCAACCTGCGCTCATCCTTCGCCGGTGCTGTGACATGCGATACAACGCGATCGCAAGAGATCAGGGCCCCCGATTGGCGGTCCTGACAAACGCCCCGCATCCGGACTCGAGGTGGCCCGCAGGCCCCGGGTGTCCGCCCACTGCCACATCGGGGGCCCCGCGGCGATAAGCTGGACGCCAACCCACCGGAGAACATGGCTCGTGCCGGCGCGGGGGACCTGGGGACTGGGCTTATTCCGCAGGGGTAGTGCGCTCCCGATTGTCCTGGCGATGGACCCGGTCGAAGGTCCGCACCGTGGGTGGGAGTGGTCTCGAAGTGGCCTGGCCCGGTCGCTCCGTTCGCTGTGACCAGTGGGGCCGCGCAACGACGTATCCCTACGTCATTGGCTGAAGGAGCACCGTTGGCTCAACCCGGCCGCCGCCGTTCGGGGCCGCGCCCTGCCGCCCAGCGGAACCGCCGCGGGGGTCGCGAGCGCGACAACGAGGGCATCATGCCGCTGCTCGCGCGCTCCGTGCGCGAGGTCGAGGCCGCCGTCGCGCGTGGCACCGCCACGTCCTCGGTCCGGTCGAAGTTCCAGGTCGTGGCGCTGCTGGTGCGCAAGGAGCGCACCCGGGTCAAGTCCGACGACAAGATCCGCGAGTCCGAGCGGGCCGAGGCCCTCAAGCGGCTGGACGGGATCGCGATGATCCTCGCGCAGACCGCGGCCCGCGACACCTCGCTGCTCGCGCTGCTCGCCGAGGACGCCGTCGTCTCCGCCTCCGCCCGGTCCCTCATGCAGGACCTGCTGCGCGATGCCGGCGTCGAGGGCGAGCCCGAGGTGATCGCGCCGCCCCCGCCCACCGCCACCTCCCCGCAGGCCGCCCGTCGGGTGGTGCCGCAGGGCGTCGTCTCCCGGCAACTGGCCAACCCGTTCCTCGCCCCGGACTTCTCCAACGCCCCGGCTCGGCCGAACGCGGCCGCCGGGCGTCAGCTGGCGACGTGGGAGCTGCTCGAGCCGCTGTTCCGGTCCTTCGAGGAAGCCCCCGCCGGCGCCACGGCGTGCATGAACCTGCCGGAGCCGAACTCCTTGCGCGCCCCGGCGGGCCTCGAGCTGATGCGGCACCAGGCGCAGATGATCGCCTCCGCCGCGGCCGGTCACCGCACGTTCCTGCTGGCCGATGAACCGGGACTGGGCAAGACCGCGCAGGCGCTGCTGGCCGCGCAGGCCGCGAACGCCTACCCGCTGCTGTGCGTCGTCCCGAACGTCGTCAAGACCAACTGGGCACGTGAGGTCGGTCTCTGGACCCCCACCCGTTCGGCCACCGTGATCCACGGCGACGGCGACACGATCGACGGCTTCGCCGACATCGTCATCGTCAACTACGAGGTGCTCGACCGCCACGTGGGCTGGATCGGCGAGTTCGGCTTCCGCGGGATGGTCGTCGACGAGGCGCACTTCATCAAGAACAAGACGTCGCAGCGCTCGCAGCACGTCCTCGAGCTCGCCGAACGGATCAGGTCCTTCACCCCTCGCCCCCTGCTGATGGCGCTGACCGGCACCCCGCTGATCAACGACATCGAGGACTTCCGGGCGATCTGGCAGTTCCTCGGCTGGATCGACGACAAGAAGCCCCGCGCCGAACTCATGCACGCGCTGGAGGAGACCCAGCTGACGCCGATCGACCGCGGGTTCTATCCCGCGGCCAGGCAGAAGGTCGTCGACCTCGGCATCGTGCGCCGCCGCAAGGTCGACGTGGCCGCGGACATCCCGTCGCGCCGCGTCGCCGACCTGCCCGTCGAACTCGACGACAAGCTCGGCAAGTCGATCCGCCAGGCCGAGCAGCGCCTCGCCAAGCGCATGGTCTCCCGCTACAAGGCCGCGCTGGAGATGCGCACCTCGGGCAGCGTCGTCGACGGGATCGACCACGACCTCGTTCGCACCATCGCCACCCGGGAGCGCAAGGAGGCGACGAAGAGCAAGACCGACGGCAACGTGTTCGGAGTCCTGCGCAAGATCGGGCAGGCCAAGGCCGGCCTCGCCGCAGATTACGCCGCCCAGCTCGCGCGCAGCGCGGGCAAGGTCGTCTTCTTCGCCAAGCACATCGACGTCATGGACTCCGCCGAGGAGACCTTCACCAAGGCCGGCATCCGCTTCTCCTCCATCCGCGGGGACCAGACCTCCAAGGTCCGGCAGAAGGAGATCGACGCCTTCGTGAATGACCCCGAGGTCGCGATCGCGGTCTGCTCGCTGACCGCGGCCGGCGTCGGCATCAACCTGCAGGTCGCCTCCAACATCGTGCTTGCCGAGCTGTCCTGGACCGACGCCGAGCAGACCCAGGCCATCGACCGTAGCCACCGCATCGGGCAGACCGAACCGGTCATCGCGTGGCGCATCATCGCGGCCCAGACCATCGACGCCCGGATTGCCGAGCTCATCGACGCCAAGGCGGGGCTGGCCTCGCGGGCACTGGACGGTGAGGTCAGCGAGGAGTCCGCGTCGGCCGATGTCCAACTCGAAGCACTCGTCGGCCTGCTGACCGACGCCCTCTCCGACCCGGACCTGGCGTAACTGCGTGGGGCATGTCGAGGTCGGGCACGTCGATTACTACCTTCCCGACGGTCGGATGCTGCTCAACGACGTCTCGTTCCGGGTCGGCGACGGCAACATCGCCGCATTGGTCGGACCGAACGGGGCGGGCAAGACGACGCTGCTGCGGCTGATCTCGGGGGAGATCAAGCCGCACGCGGGGCAGATCACGATCAGCGGTGGTCTCGGGGTGATGCCGCAGTTCGTCGGCTCGGTCCGCGACGAGCGGACCGTCCGGGACCTGCTCGTCTCGGTCGCGCCGCCGGCGATCCGCACCGCCGGGATGGCGGTCGCCGAGGCCGAGACGGTCATGCTGGAGCGAGACGACGAGAAGGCCCAGATGGCCTACGCGCATGCGCTGTCGGACTGGGCCGAGGTGCACGGCTACGAGGCCGAGGTCGTCTGGGACATGTGCACGATGGCCGCGCTCGGCGTCCCGTTCGAGAAGGCCCAGTGGCGCGTGGTGAAGACGCTCTCCGGTGGAGAACAGAAGCGCCTCGTGCTCGAGTATCTGCTGCGTGGCCAGGACGAGGTCCTGCTCCTCGACGAGCCGGACAACTACCTCGACGTCCCCGGCAAGCTGTGGCTCGAGGAACGCCTGGCCGAGACGCAGAAGACGGTGCTGTTCGTCTCCCACGACCGCGAACTGCTGTCCCAGGCGGCGAAGTCGATCGTGAGCATCGAGCCCGGCGCCGGCGGAAGCGATGCATGGGTGCACGGTGGCGGCTTCGCCACCTTCGACGACGCCCGGGAGAAGCGCTTCGAACGTTTCGAGGAGATGCTGCGCCGCTGGGAGGAGAAGCACGCGCAGCTGAAGAAGCTGGTCGTCGAGCTGCGCGAGATCGCCAAGCGCAGCCCAGACATGGCGTCGCGGTACGCGGCCGCGCAGACCCGCCTGGCCAAGTACGAGGAGGCGGGCAAACCCGCCGCGCCGCCGAAGCGGCAGAAGATCACCATGCGCCTCGGGGGATCACGCACCGGGCTGCGCGCGATCACTTGCAAGAACCTGGAACTCACCGGCCTGATGAAGCCCTTCGACCTGGAGGTCTTCTACGGCGAACGGGTCGCGGTGCTCGGCTCCAACGGATCGGGCAAGTCCCACTTCCTGCGTCTGCTCGCCGGCGACGACGTCGCCCACACGGGGGAGTGGAAGCTCGGCGCCCGCGTGGTGGCCGGCCACTTCGCCCAGACGCACTCCCACCCCGAACTGCTCGGGCGCACGCTCGTCGACATCCTCTGGTCCGATCACGCGATGGACCTCGGGAAGGCGATGGGGTCCCTGCGCCGCTACGAACTCGACGGCGCCGGTGAGCAAGCCTTCGAGCGGCTCTCCGGCGGACAGCAGGCCCGCTTTCAGATCCTGCTCCTCGAACTCGGCGGAGCCACCGCCCTGCTGCTCGACGAACCGACCGACAACCTCGACCTCGCCTCCGCCGAGGCCTTGCAACACGCCCTGGGCCTCTACGACGGAACAACTCTGACGGTCACTCACGACCGCTGGTTCGCGAAGACCTTCGACCGGTACCTGGTGTTCGGCGCCGACGGCAAGGTCCGCGAGACCCCCGAGCCCGTCTGGGACGAGACACGCGTCGAGCGCGCGCGGTAGCCGCGGAACCCACCGAACTCCTCGTGTCCCACATCCAATCTCTCAGTGGTACGCTTACTCCGTGAGTGGGACGTACAGGGTAACGATGGGCGATCGTGGTCGGCTGGTGATTCCCGCAGAACTGCGGGAACGAGCCGGTTTGGACGCCGGGTCGGAGTTGGTGCTTCTGGATACGCCGGCGGGGATGGCGTTGTTGACGCGCGATCAGCTACTGGCTCGGGTTCGCGCGGACCTGGCGGATCTGGACCTCGTCGGCGAACTGCTCGCGGAGCGCCGGAGGGCAGCGGAGATCGAGGACGCCGGATGACGGTGTTCGACTCGTCGGCGCTGTTGGCGTTTCTTCAGGGCGAATCCGGCGCTGACGTCGTGGAGGCGGAGCTGGCGCACGGAGGCACCTGCGGCGCGGCGAACTGGTCGGAGATCGCGCAGAGGATCCAGGCCAACGGCAAGGACTGGGACCTGGTCCGCGCGACGCTCGCGGCGTACGGCGTCGAGGTCGAGCCGGTCACGGCAGTAGACGCGGAGTGGGCAGCGCGCCGGTGGCGTCGCGGCGAAGGACTGTCGCTGGGTGACCGACTCTGCCTCGCGCTTGCCGACCGCATCGGATCAGAGGTTTTCACCTCTGACGCCGCTTGGGGAGACGAAGCCCCGATCCGCCAGATCCGCTGATTCGTCAGCGGTTCTCAGGCCTGTAGAGCCTTCTCGATGTCGGCCTTGAGGGCATCGGGTTCGACGTTCGGGGCGTAGCGCTCGATGACGGCGCCGTCCTTGCCGATGAGGAACTTGGCGAAGTTCCACTTGATCTTCGTGTCCTCGCCGTCGCCCGGCTGAGTGCGCAGCCAGGTGTAGAGCGGGTGCGCGTCGGCGCCGTTGACGTCGATCTTGTCCATCATCTGGAAGCCGACGCCGTAGTTCTTCCGGCAGAACTCGCCGATCTCCTCGGCGTCGCCGGGCTCCTGGGCGCCGAACTGGTTGCACGGGAAGCCGAGCACCGCGAGGCCCTGGCCCGAGTAGTCCTCGTGCAGTTGCTGCAGCCCGGCGTATTGCGGGGTCATGCCGCACTTGCTGGCCGTGTTGACCACGAGCACAACCTGACCGGCGTAGTCGCCCAACGGCTTGTCGGTGCCGTCGAGCGTGCGGGCGGTGAAGTCGTTCAGCGTCGTCATTGCAACCTCCGGGTGCGGATCTCGTTGCCTCCACCTAATCAGAGCGCTTGTCAAAGAGTGCATCGCGATATATCGTGAGTGTGTCGATCTGATCGGATCGACACAGGCTCCAGAAGGAGATCCACTTGCACGAGTTCCACCACGAGCACCACAGCGATCACCACGGCAATCACCACTCCGGGCGGCGCGGCTACCCCACCGAACGCTTCCGCTGGGCGGGTCCCGAGGACTCGCGCGGGGGGCGACGCGAGCATCGCGGCCGTGGCCGCGGTCGGGCCCAACGCGGCGACGTCCGTGCGGCGGTTCTGCTGCTCCTTCAGGAGCAGCCCATGCACGGGTACCAGATCATGCAGGCCATCGCCGAGCGCACAGGACAGTCCTGGCGAGTCAGCCCCGGCGCCGTCTACCCGACGATCTCCGCGCTCCAGGACGAGGGCCTGGTCCGCACCGAGACCGAGGGTGGCCGCAAGATGGCGACCCTCACCGAGGCCGGGATCGCCTACCTGGCCGACGAGACGACCGCGCCCGAGGACCCCTTCGTCGCCAATGACGGTCCGGCCGGCGGGCCCAGCCTGCGCGACGCCTTCGACGGGCTCGCCACAGCCAGCCGCGCGATCGGTCGCAGCGGCAGCACGACTCAGGTCGAGGCGGCCCGCGCGGTTCTGGAGAAGGCTCGCCGCGAGTTGTATCTGATCCTGGCCGACGACCCGGGCACGTCCGGCTGAGCCGGCGTCAGCTCGTGACGCGGCGGCGCCGTCCGGTGCCGCCGCCACGGCGGGGCGTCATGGTCGGTGTGGCGGGCGGTGCCGCACGGGCCAACAGCAGGACGGCCAGCCAGGTCGTCAGCGGGACCGCGGCCACGATGCCGATCCCGCCGACGGCGCTGCGCACGATCTCCGTGGCGACGAGTTCGCTGCCCAGGACGTCGGTGGTCGAACGGCCGCCGGCCGTGAACAGCAACAGCAACGGCAAGGACGCGCCGGCGTAGGCGAGCACCAGGGTGTTCACCGTCGAGGCGATGTGCGCTCGGCCGACCCGGGCGGCCGAGCGGTACAACTCGATCCGCGACAGGTGCGGCGCCGTGCGGGACAGCTCGGAGACAGTCATCGCCTGAGTGACCGTCACATCGTCCAGTACGCCGAGGGACCCGATGATGATGCCCGCCAGCAGCAGCCCTCTGACGTCCACGTCGGGGTAGAGCCCGCTGATCATCCCGGCATCCTCCGACGCCAGCCCAGTGAAGTCGGTGACGGCGGTGAAGATCAGCCCGAGCAGCCCGGTGAGGGTGAGCGCGCCCAGAGTGCCGAGGACCGCGACCGACGTGCAGACGTTTACGCCGTGGGTCAGATAGAGAACCGCGAACATGATCACCGCGGACCCGACCACCGCCACCAGCAGCGGCGAGGATCCGGCCAGGATCGCGGGCAGGATGAACTTGATCAGCACCAGGAAGCAGACGACCAGCCCGGCAAGTGCGGCCAAGCCCTCGCGGCGGCCCGCGATCAGCACGATGAGGGTGAACAGCGCGGCGAGGATGAGCAACGGCGGACCGCGTTGGAAATCGGTGATCTGGTACTGCGCGCCCTTCGGCGCGCTGGGTTCGTGGACCAGCACGACCTTGTCCCCGGCGTGAAGTGTGGGCGCACCGAGACCGCTCGGGGCGTCGACGGAGATCTCGCTCCCGGTCCCAGGCCCTTTGGTCACCTGCACCGTGGCCACCGGGCAGGTCTCCGTGGGCTTGCAGGCGCCGGGGAGCACGGAGGAGACCGTGCCTCTGGCGGTCGCCTGGTCGAAGCCCAGCCCCTCGTGGGCCTTGTGGTTGTGCCGCGGCCAGAGCACGATCATCGCCACCACTGCCAGTACCGCGAGCGGTATCAGGGCGCCGGCGACGAGTCGGCGCACGCGCGGGGGCGCCGGTGCGGACCCGTGTCCGTGTCCGTGGCTCACGGCTCTCACGGTAGTGCGATTCCGGGCTGCGGATCCGCTGCGCCGCGCGGTGCTCAGGGCCGATCAGTACCTTGACTTTATGCAGGTCGACATACAGAGTGAGCCGTTGCTACCCACGAGTACACCAGGAGATCCCGTGCCCGAGGCAGTCATCGTCGCGACGGCGCGCAGCCCGATCGGCCGCGCGTTCAAGGGATCGCTGAAGGACATCCGTCCCGACGATCTGACCGTCCAGATGATCCGGGCCGCGATGGCCAAGGTTCCTGAATTGGCTCTCGATCAGGTCGACGACCTGATGCTCGGGTGTGGCCTGCCCGGCGGCGAGCAGGGCTTCAACATGGCCCGCGTCGTCGCCGTGCTGCTGGGCGAGGACCGGCTGCCCGGGACCACTGTCACCCGGTACTGCTCCTCCTCGTTGCAGACCACGCGCATGGCGATGCATGCCATCCGGGCCGGCGAGGGCGACGTGTTCATCTCCGCGGGAGTGGAGACCGTCTCGCGGTTCGCGGCCGGAAGCTCCGACTCTCACCCGAACACCATGAACCCTGCCTTCGACGAACCGCACGAACGCGAGGCCGGCCTGACCCGAGCCGGCATCACCGCATGGGCGGATCCCCGCGGCGCCGGTGACGTCCCGGACGTCTATCTCTCCATGGGTCAGACGGCGGAGAACGTCGCGCTGCTTCGCGAGGTGTCCCGCGCAGACATGGACGCGTTCGGTGTGCGGTCACAGAACAACGCCGAGAAGGCGATCGCGAATGGCTTCTTCGCCCGCGAGATCGCCCCGGTGACGCTGCCCGACGGCACGGTCGTCGCCAAGGACGACGGTCCGCGCGCCGGTGTGACCGTCGAAGCGATCGCCGAACTGAAGCCGGTCTTCCGTCCCGACGGGCGGGTCACCGCGGGCAACTGCTGTCCGCTGAACGACGGCGCCGCGGCGGTCATCGTCATGTCCGACACCAAGGCTCGCGAACTGGGCATCACCCCGCTGGCCCGGATCGTCGCCACCGGAGTGAGCGGCCTGTCGCCGGAGATCATGGGCCTCGGCCCGATCGAGGCGTCCAAGCAGGCGTTGGCCCGCGCGGGCCTGACCATCGGCGACATGGACCTCGTCGAGATCAACGAGGCCTTTGCGGCCCAGGTGATTCCCTCCGCCCGTGAACTCGGCGTCGACCCGTTCGGCGATGTGCTCAACGTGCACGGTGGCGCGATCGCCCTCGGGCACCCGTTCGGCATGACCGGCGCCCGCATCACCGCGACGCTCCTCAACGGGCTGCAGTCCCGGAACAAGCAGTTCGGGCTGGAGACCATGTGCGTCGGCGGCGGCCAGGGCATGGCGATGATCTTGGAGCGGCTCAGCTGACCTCTGGTTGAGGGGACCAGGGACCAGGGTCCTGGCCCTGGAACCGGCTGCCCCGTCGGGCCGAAAGAACTGACGTGGCGTCAGCTCCTTTTGTCGGTGGAGGACCATACTCGGGCCTACCCAACAGGGAGGTCACCGTGGAGAAACTTTCACTCACCGCGCAGGCCCGCGAGCAGATCGCGGACGCACAACAAGCAACCAGCGGTCGCAGCGCGAAGACGGTCTATGGCGGGCACGAGCACGTCCTGCGGCAGACCGTCATCGCGCTGGTCGGCGGGCAACGCCTGGACGAGCACGAGAATCCCGGCGAGGCGACCGTCTACGTGCTGCACGGCAAGGTACGCCTCGTAGCTGCGCAGGACGTCTGGGACGGCTGGGTGGGGGACCTGTTGATCGTGCCGAATCGACGGCACAGCCTAGAGGCACTGGAGGATGCCGCAGTTCTGCTGACCGTTGCGAAGAGTCGGTGACGACCGGTTCCGTTCGGCGAGCGCCGAGCCTTGGCCGCCGACTCACGCAGGCAGCTCAGGCGCGCAGCGCCTTCTCGATGTCGCCGGCGATCTTGGCGGGTTTGGTGGTCGGGGCGTAACGACCGATCACCTGGCCGTCCTTGCCGATGAGGAACTTGGTGAAGTTCCACTTGATCTTGCGCCCCAGCGGGCCGCGCTTCTGCCCGCGCAGCCACGCGAAGACGGGGTGCGCGGCGGGTCCGTTGACGTCGACCTTGTCCATCATCTGGAACGTCACGCCGTAGTTCGTGTGGCAGAAGCTGTCGATCTGGGCGGCGTCGCCGGGCTCCTGGCTGCCGAACTGGTTGCAGGGGAAGCCGAGCACCGTCAGGCCCTGGTCCGCGTAGCTGTCGTGCAGCTTCTGCAGGCCCTCGTACTGCGGGGTGAACCCGCACTTGGAAGCGGTGTTGACGACGAGCACGACCTGCCCGGTGTAGTCGGCCAGCAGGAGGTCCCGGCCGTCGAGGGTGCGGGCAGTGAAGTCGGTCAACGTGGGCATCGAATCTCCAGAACTGGTGCGGGCGTGCTCGTGAAGCTTCGGAGCCTCCCGGCGGACGGCTTGCTGTGCCGGGTCTGCCGCACACTGGGTCCATGCCCGAGGGACACACCATTCACGCGCTCGCGGAGCGGCTGCAGGCCGCGCTCGGCGGGAGGCGGGTGGCAGCGTCCTCGCCGCAGGGCCGCTTCGAGGCAGGAGCCGCGCTGATCGACGGGCGAACGCTGACCGCGACCGAGGCCCACGGCAAGCACCTGTGGCTCCACTTCGGCAAGCGCCCCACCGCGCCGATCGTGCACGTGCACCTCGGCCTGTTCGGCAAGTTCGCAGTCGTCCGCGGCACTCCGGACCGACCCAGCGTGGGGGCAGTCCGGCTGCGGCTCGTCGGCCGTGGGCATGTGGCGGAACTGCGCGGCCCGACCGCCTGCGCAGTCGTCACCCCGGACGAGATCACGACGCTCCGTGCCCGTCTCGGCCCGGACCCGCTGCGCACCGACGCCGACCCGACCCTCGCCTTCGACAAGATCCGGCGATCGCGGCGCCCGATCGGCGAACTGCTCATGGACCAGGCGATCCTGGCCGGCATCGGCAACGTCTACCGCAGCGAACTGCTGCACCGCCTCGCGCTCGATCCGGGCACCCCCGGCCGCGACGTCCCCGACCTGTATCTCAAGACCCTCTGGAACGACCTGGTGACGCTGATGCCGCTCGGCGTCGCGACCGGGCGCATCCTCACCCGTGACGAGGACATCGAGGCGGCCCGCGAGGTGCTCGCCGTCGAACGACGTATCGCGGGCCGCCACGTGACCGTGCCGCGCCCCTCCTACGAGGTGTACCGGCGGACCGGGCTGCCCTGTTCGCGGTGCGGCACCGAGGTCGCGACCGCCCTGGCTGCCGGCCGCAATCTCTTCTGGTGCCCCGGTTGTCAGGTCGAACCGCAGACCGTGGGCTGACGGCCGGAAACGCCGCACGAGCGCGTGAGCGCCGCGGTCAACTCGTCCGGGCCGGGGTTCCCGGCGGCCCAGGCGACATGGCCGTCGGGGCGGATCAGCAGGGTCGGTCCCGACAGATCGACCGGCTGGACCGTGGTGACCCGTCCGGCCCACGGCGCCGCGACCTCGGCCGCACCCGCCGGTCCGAGCAGGACGAAGCCGCCTCCGCGTAGTGCCTCGTAGACCCGTGAACCGCCGGCGAGCGCAAGATCGGGCACGCGGCTGCCGGTGAGCTTGTGTGCGCGTCGTGGGGCCGCGTAGTCGATGCCGATGCCGGAGATGACGCCGGTCGCCTTGCGGGCCACATGTCCGCGCTTCAGCAGCGACCCGGCGACGTGGTTGCGCACGGCCTGCCCGAACCGGCTCTTGACCATCGCCATGCGGATGATGGCGCCGCTGCTGTGCAGGACGAGGCGACCGACCGGGTGTCGCTCGGCGTGGTAGCTGTCGAGCAGGTCCGGCGCGGCGATGCCGTGCACGGCGGCGGCGAGTTTCCAACCGAGGTTCGCGGCGTCCTGGATGCCGGTGTTCATGCCCTGGCCGCCGGCGGGAGAGTGCACGTGCGCGGCGTCGCCGGCGAGGAAGACCCGACCGACCCGGTACTGCGGCACCTGACGCTCGTCGCTGTGGAAGCGCGACAACCACCGCGGGTCGTGCATCCCGAAATCGGTGCCCAGCGCCCGCCGGGTGACGTCGCGGACCTCCGCCAGATCCAGCGGTGCGCTGTCCGGCTGCGGATTGCGACGATCCCACGCGAACACCCGGAACCACCCGTCGCCGAACGGGGCGACGAACGCGAAGCAGTCGCCGACCGCGTTGACGGCGAGCACACCCTCGGGGGCCTCGGTCAGGCGCACGTCGGCGAGCATGAGAGAGGCGATGACCGACTTGCCGGGGAACGGTTGCCCGAGCGCCGTGCGGACCGCGCTGCGGACGCCGTCGGTGCCGACGACGTACGAGGCGGTCAGTCGGGTCCCGTCCTCCAACTCCACGGCGGCGGCGTCGGGGTGCTGGTCGACATTCACCACGGTCCCGACGCGAAAGGCGGCGCCGGCCTGCTCGGCCCGTTCCCGCAGGAGGTGCTCGACGTTGTACTGCGGGGTGATGAGCAGGTAGGGGTATCGGGTCGGCAGGGTGCTGAGGTCGAGGTGGACGCGGCCGAAGAGCTGGAGCTTGCTCACGGGTGCCCCCATGGCGACCAGGTCGTCGGCGAGGCCGCGAGCGTCCAACTGCTCGAGGGTGCGGGCGTGGACACCGAACGCGGATCGCCTGGGTGTCGCTGGACGAGAGCGACGACGAGCCCGTGCGGTTCTGGAGCTACGCGCTGACGTCGCTTCGGGAGGCGAGTGACGAGCTCGGACCGGCTGCTCTCGAGGCACTGCAGGTGGCGAACGAGGGTCCGACGGCACGGTCGTTGCCGATCCTGCTCAACGAGCTGGCGGTCGCCGAGCAGCAGCACGTCCTGGTCCTCGACGATTACCACCTGATCACCCGTCAGGAGATCCACGAGAGCCTGGAGTACCTGATCTCCTATCTGCCGCCGACCTTGCGGATCGTCATCGGCGGACGCGCGGACCCGCCGCTGCCGCTCGCCCGGATGCGCGTGCGCGGCGAACTGACCGAGCTGCGTGCCGACGACCTTCGCTTCTCCCTCGAGGAGTCGACGGCGTTGATCGAGGGGGTCGCCGAAGGTGAGCTCGACCCGCAGGTAGTCGCGGAGTCGTGGCAACGGACCGAGGGGTGGGCGGCTGGACTGCAACTCGCGGGACTGGCGTTGCGGGGCAAACCCGCCGCGGCACCCGGCGCGCAACGGCATGTCTTCGACTACTTCACCGACGAGGTGTTCCCGGCTCTGGCGCCCGAGCAACGTGACCTGCTCGTACGGGCCGCCTCGCTGGAGTTGCTGTCGGGGCCGTTGTGCGATGCGGCGCTGGACGTCACGGGCTCCGCGGCGGTCCTGGCCGAGCTCGAACGAGCAGACCTGTTCGTCGTCGCCCTCGACGGCGAAGGGGAGTGGTACCGGTGCCACCGTCTGCTGCGGGACGTGCTGCGACGTGCGTCCGACGCGCAGTCGGCCGAGGCGGCGCGTGAGGTCCAGCGTCGGGCCGCCCAGTGGTTCGCCGAAAAGCGCCGGATCGACGACGCGGTGCGGCACCTGCTGGCCGCCGACGACGTCGAGCACGCCGCCGCGCTGCTGCAGGCCGAACAGGCCTGGTTCCTCGAACGGGGGTGGCCAGGAGTCCACCTGGCACTGGGCACCCTGCTCCCGGAGTCCACGATCTCCCCGCAGTTGGCGCTCAACCTCGCGTATGCCGCGGACGTGAGCGGGCACCCCGAGCAGGTCGAGTACTGGCTGACGGTCTGCGACCGCCGGATCGATGAGGACACCGTCATCGAGGGATGGCGCAGCCCACGAGCGGCGCAGCTGGCGCTGTGGGCGTCGTTCGTGGTCCCGGCGGACGAGACCGCCAGAGCCGTCCGGATCAGCGAGCGCGCCCTGGCGCTGGAGACAGCCGCGGGTACCGAGAACCACCCCGTGGCGATGGTGTCGTTGGGTCGGGCCTACGGGTTCGACGGCCGTTTCCCCGAGGCGATCGAGGTCCTGACGCGGTGCTGGGCGCAGCGCGCGGACGGCCATTGGCCGACCGGTGTCACGCTGCGGGTGGCCGGGGGTCTGGGCCTGTTCCTGCTGGCGTCGGACGCTGCCGAGGACCTCGACCGACACCTCGTCGAGGCCTGCGAGCCGGCCGACGTCGCGGAACGGGAGTGGGGCGACAGCGTCGCGGCGCCGGTGACCGCGATGCTGCGGGCGGTCCAGGGGCGGCGCAGCTACCAGCGCGGTGACCTGACGACGGCACGCACCGAGTTGGAGCACGCCCTCGCGCTCGCCGAGATCACGGCACGTCCGCTGTTCCTGCTGCCGGCGCAGATCTTTCTGGCCGATCTGGAACTGGGGACGGGGCAACGCGCCGCAGCCCGCGACATGCTGCTGCGGGCCCGGGAGGTCGTCGACAACGACCCGGTGCCCCCGTTGCTGCGGTCGTGGCTGGAGGCTGCGGAGACCAGGATCGGCCGCCAGGCGGTGCAGACGGCCACCGGCAGGGGCGCTCTGTTCGAGGATCTGACCGACCGCGAACTGTCGATCCTGCGGATGCTGCCCGGGCGCGCTTCGCAGCGGGAGATCGGCGCTGCGTTGTTCCTGTCCATCAACACCGTCAAGGCTTACAACAAGAGCCTCTACCGCAAGCTCGGCGTCGCCTGCCGGGCGGACGCCGTCAGCGCCGCCCGCGCGCTCGGCCTCATCTAGCTACCCCGGGTAGTTCTTGCCGAGAGGTGGTGCGCTCGCGCCGCACGCCCAGCACGCTCGTGGGGTGAGCAGGCATCGTTGTGAGCTGACCGTCCGCGGGGACCTGGCCGACGCCGTGCTCGAGCTCATTCGGTCCCGTTTCGAGGTCCTGGCCACGCGCACGGGTTCCGGGCCGACCACCTCGCTGGCCGTCGTCGCCGACCAGGCCGCGCAGCGAGCGCTGCTCACCCTGCTGTGGGACACCGGCCATGAGCTCATCGAGCTGCGGGTCGACCCCGGATGAGCTGCGAACAGCCCCCCGACCATCCCGAAGGGGGTCGCTTTTCATCACACCGACGGATCGACCCGTCCCCCCATGCGGAGGATCGTGGTGTGGGACGGAGCGGGCCCCCTCGGGTCCGCTGATCGCCGACGGAGGTGAGCGCTCCCATGACCACTGTTGCGGCAGGCCGCCTGCGTATCGAGGTCAACCGGGACCGCTGTGCCGGCCACGGCCAGTGCCTGCTCGCGGCGCCGACGGTCTTCGACGTCGATGAGAAGGCCCACGAGGTGATCGTGCTGGATCCCGAGCCTGCCGAGGAACTGCGCGCAGCCGTGCAACGAGCGGTCTCGATGTGCCCGATGGGGGCGCTAGAGGTCGTCGGCTGAATCGTCCGCTCTCCCGCCCGTCCGCCCCGTGCGTGAAAGGAACGCCATGACCGCCACGATCACCCCCACCACCACCCACGGGGACATCGACCTGAGCGCGAAGAGCTTCTGGGCGAAGTCGGCGGCCGAACGGGACGAGGCGTTCGCCATCCTCCGGCGGGAGAACCCTGTTCCGTGGAGCCGCCCGGTCGAGTCCGAACTGTTGCCCCCGGAACTCAACACGAAGGGGTTCTGGTCGCTGACCAAGCACGAGGACATCCGGCTGGCCAGCCGGCATCCGGAGATCTTCTCCTCGGCCGACGGCGTCATCATGGAGAGCTTCGCCCCCGAGCTGACCGAGTTGGTGCAGTCCTTCATCGCGATGGACGCGCCGCGGCACACGCAGCTGCGCGGGATCACGATGGACGCGTTCAAGCCCAAGAACATGCGCACTCTCGAGGGGTGGATCCAGGGCCACGCCCGGGACCTCATCGACGAGATCGGCGAGAGCGGCGAGGGCGACTTCGCCACGCTGGTCTCCAAGGTGCTCCCCGCGCGGATCTTCCGCAGCATGTTCGGCATGCCCGAGGGCGAGATGGGGGACCGGACGGTGGACGCGTGTCAGCGTCTGCTGGCCTACACCGACCCGGAGACCTGCGGTGACAAGTCGGGGCTGGAGATCCTCGGCGAGGCGATGACGGAGATTCACGGGACGGCCGCGGCGATCGTTCCCGAGCGCCGGGCGAACCCGGGCAACGACCTGATGACGTGGCTGGCGCTCGCTGAGTTCGACGGCGAGAAGATGACCGACGCCGAGATCGGGGCCTTCCTGGTCATGGTCGGCGTCGCGGCCAACGACACCACCCGCCACGCCAGCGCGCAGGCGATCCACTTCTTCTCGCAGAACCCCGACCAGCGTGCGCTCCTGCTGGAGGACGTCCCCGGACGCATCGACGGCGCGGTCGAGGAGATCCTGCGCTGCTCGCACCCGCTCAACCACATGCGGCGCACCGCGATCCAGGACACCGTGATCCGCGGCCAGGAGATCAAGACCGGCGAGAATGTCGTGCTCTGGTACTGCTCCGGCAACCGCGACGAAGAGGTCTTCGAGGACCCCTTCCGCTTCGACATCCTGCGCAGCCCGAACCCGCACATCACCTTCGGTGGCGGCGGACCGCACTTCTGCCTGGGTGCCGCGCTGGCCCGGACCACGCTCAAGTCCCTGCTCACCGAGGTCTACACCCGCATCCCGGACATCCAGGCCGACGAGCCGGATTTCCTCATCGGGAACTTCAGCAACGGCATCAAGCGCATGCACGCCACCTGGACGCCCGAGAAGCGCCCCTGAGAACCTCCCTCGTGCTCCCCGGAACTCAGCGCGGGGAGCACGAGGGATTTTTTAGTCGTCGAGCATGCCCGGCGGCACGCGGTCGGGGAGGTCCATGTTCTCCGCAATCGTGTACTGCCACGGAAATCCGCGCCGCTTCCGGGCTGCCGCATAACGAGCGCGGCCCGATGCATTGGTCGCGACCCACACCGCGTGCACGGTCCACGGCAGCACCGGCATCCAGAACCGCGGCGGGACCGGGTTGATCGGGACCGGGTCGGCCCAGCGGATGTCGGCGCAGATGTAGCCCTCGCCGTCGGCGTACTCCATGTGCCCCAGAGACGTGCCCGCGCCGTCGACGATCTGCGTCTCGCCGAGCATGATCGTCGGCCAGGGCACACCGGGGGCGAACGGCGTGGACATCTTGATGTCCCCGACGTGCGACGGATGCACGCACGGAGCACCGACCACCCGGGCCATGCGCCCCGGAGTCTCGCGCGCGAGCTCGACCATCGTGGCGTGCTCGCGGTCCCAGAACCACGGCTTGGTGACGCCCCACTGCGGGAACGACGGGAAGCACATGCCGCCCGCGACCAGGCGGACCCGGCCGCGCAGCCGGGCGGCGGTCCGGGAACGCAGCCACTCGAAGCCGTTTGCGATGCCGATCGGACCGTGCGCGGTGTCCGCGATCCCCATGTCCTGACCGGCGGTGTAGTTGTTGTTCTCCCACATCGACGGCTGGTCCTTGTCGTGGAAGGACACCGAGCCGTCGGGTTCGCACACCGCGTAGGTGCCGCGCGCGTGGCCGCTGCGGACCGCGAGATACCCACCGCCGACGACGCAGCCGTACGCCTTCGAGAGCTTGCGATACGTCGCCAACGTCGGGCCGTTGATCGGTTCGGTGACGTAGCGCATCACCTTGCCGTGGATGTTCGGATGGTTCGCGCTCTCCGGCATGAACACCATGTCCGGAGAGTGCTCACGGCAGGCCTGTCCGACGATGTCCTCGATGTGCTTGAGGTTCCCGGCCACGTCCTTGAGGTTGACCTTCAGTTGGATCGCGACGACCTTGCGGGTCTCCACCTCACTCATCCGATGCTCGCCGTCTCGTCGGCGGTCGTGTCGGCGGGCTGATTCCGGGGAGCCCGCTCCACGACGCCGGGGGTCTTCGGTGGCCAGTCGTAATCGGCACGCTCGGAGTTCGTCGGCTGGAACGAGCGGAACTTCGGACGCAGTTCCTCACGCCACGCGTCCTTGTCGATGCGCAGGTCCGCGACGGCGTCCTTGAGGATCGCCTTGCGGTCCACCCCCGGCCGCAGCAGCGCCTTGGTCACGTACTTCGCGCCGCGCAGCGGGTTCAGGACGTGATGGGGTTTTTGGATGCGGTCGAACATGTGCAGCAGTCGCGGCGGGTCCCGGCCGTCGAGCGCAGTGAGGGCCTCCTGCACGACCGGGGAGACCATGAAGTCGCGGGACTCGCGGTTGCCCCAGTGGTAGGTGGCGTTGCATTCCTTGTCCCGTCGGGCTTCCACGGCACGTGACGCCATGTCAGTTGCGATCGGGTCATCGAGCACCGGGCCGACCGCCTCACCGAGCAGCCGGCCGAAGCGAATGGCATCGCGGATGCCTTGGCCGACGATCGGGTCCTTGAAGTGGCCGGCGTCCCCGGCCAGGGCCCACCCCGGCCCGCTGGAGCGACGGAAGAACGCGACG
The DNA here is from genome assembly GCA_963703165.1 of uncultured Actinomycetota bacterium. Lineage (GTDB taxonomy): Bacteria > Actinomycetota > Actinomycetes > Sporichthyales > Sporichthyaceae > JBQTKD01. The sequence goes on along the minus strand of OY969798.1, from coordinate 1,405,710 downwards.
TTGTCCCCGGTGGAGCGCAGCTTGGTCCGGTTGGTCGCCCCGCCCAGACGCACCCGGACGGCGGGGTTGGCGTCGAGCATCGCCTCCCACATGCCGTCCTGGTCGGCGCGGAACTTCGCGATGTCCCCGACCGGCCCCATGAACAGACACAGCACCCGGTCCTGCGGGCACGGGAAGATCAGAGCGTGAGTGTCGCCGGAACGCAGCTGGATGAGCCGCTCGCGCCACTCGGTCCCGACCATCGGGTCGTCCATGTACCAGAACGCGCAGCCGCGTTCGTTGCGGGAGCCGCGGTAGGGCCGGTCCGCCCCGACCAGCCGTGCGGTCGTCGACTTACGCCCGTCCGCGCCGACCAGGAATCTGCAGTCGATCTGCGTGTAAGAACCATCGGGCTGACGCACGACCACCCCGGAGATCCGCTGGTTCTTCCAGAGCACCTTCTCCAGGGAGGCCCGCTCGCGGACCTCGGCTCCGGCGGCGCGGGCCGTCTCCACCAGCGCCATGTCCAGCTCGGTCCGGGGGAGCGCGATGCCGAAGTCGATCCCGTCGACTGCCGCGAAGCGCTGCAGACACCGGGCGCCGTCGGCCTCGACCATCCCGTGCGTGCACATCGGGGGGTCATACGCCAGCACCCGGTCGAGCGCCCCGATCGCCTGGATCTCGGCGACGGCCGACGGGAAGTTGACGTGGGTGGAGAGGGTGTCGGAGGGGAACCGGGAGCGGTCGATGGCGATCACGGAGCGGCCGGCGCGCCGGAAACCGATCGCCGCCGCGGAGCCCGCGCAGCGGCTCCCGACGATCACGACGTCGGTGCTCTCGTGGTGCGTGATGTCGACCATCGTCGAACCGTACGGCGGCCCCGCCAGGGGGAGCGTCGCCATTACGAGTGCACCCAGTCACCATTCAGAGTCATAGCGCTTCCCCCCACGCCCGCGGGGGAGTTGCATCAACGCATGACTGCGCTCACCGACCGCCCTTCTGCCCGGGTCACGGCCTCGAACCGGGCTACCGGGAACACCCCGCCGCGGCTGGCGGACTTCGACGTCATCACCGACGACGTGGCGCTCGTCGAGGCCATGACCGCGTTCGGGGCCGGTGAGCGGGTCGCGGAGTGCGCCGAGCTCGGGCGCGCCCTCGGCTCCGCCGAGGGCCTCGAGGCAGGGTTCGCCGCCAACGAGCACTCGCCGGTGCACCAGCCCTACGACCGGTCCGGGGTGCGGGCCGACGACATCCGCTTCGACCCGGCCTGGCACCACGTCATGCGCCTCGCGGTCGAGCACGGCGTCGGCGGCGCCGTCTGGGCCGACCCGCGGCCCGGGGCGCAGGTCGCCCGCGCCGCGAAGTTCATCGGGGTCGCCCAGGTCGAGGCCGGGTCCACCTGCCCGCTGGCGATGACCTACGCCTGCGTCCCCGCGTTGCGCCTGTCGCCGGACGTCGCGGCGGTGTGGGAGCCGCTGGTCACCGGCGGGATCTACGACACCCGCCCGCTCCCGGCCGCCCAGTTGCGGGGCGCGTTGATCGGCATGGCGCTGACCGAGAAGCAGGGCGGCTCGGACGTCCGTGCCAACACCACCATCGCCGAGCGCGACGTCGACGGGACCTACCGGGTCAGCGGCGAGAAGTGGTTCGTCTCGGCAGTGCACTCCGACGCGATGTTCGTACTCGCGCAGACCGGCGACGGCATCAGCTGCCTGCTCGTGCCGCGCCGCCGGGCGGACGGCAGCGACAACGGCTGGACCATCGACCGGCTCAAGACCAAGCTCGGCAACAAGTCCAACCCCACCGCCGAGGTCCGCTTCGACGAGGCGGAGGCGCACATCGTCGGCGAATCCGGCCGAGGCGTGCGCGCGATCATGGCGATGATCGGTGGCACGCGGCAGGACTGCGTCCTCGGGTCCACCGCGGTCATGCGCACCGGCACCATCGAGGCCATCCACTGGGCCGCGCACCGGTCCGCGTTCGGTCGCCGCCTCGTTGATCAGCCCGCGATGACCGCCGTCCTCGCCGACCTCGCGCTCGAGACCGAGGCCGCGACGTGGGGCGCGATGCGGCTGGCCCGCGCCACCGAGGACGCCGCCGCCGGCGACCCGGTCGCGATCGCGTTCCGACGCCTGGCCAACCCCGTGCTCAAGTTCTGGATCTGCAAGCGGGCTCCGCTGCACGCGGGAGAGGCCCTGGAGTGTCAGGGCGGCTACGGCTACGTCGAGGAGTCCCGCCTGGCCCGGTCCTACCGCGAGGCCCCGCTCATGTCGATCTGGGAGGGCTCGGGCAACGTTCAGGCCCTCGACGTCCTGCGCGCGATGCAACGAGAACCCGATTCCGTCGGGGCCTTCCTCGACGAACTCGATCTGGCGAGCGGCGCCAACCGGCGGCTGGACTCCTCGGTCGCGGCGTTGCGGGACATGATCACGGTCGGCGTCGACGAGGCCCGCGCCCGGGAACTGACGGGCCGGATGGCCAAGTGCCTGCAGGCCTCGCTGCTCGTCCGGTTCGCGCCGACCGCCGTCGCGGACGCCTACTGCGCCGCGAAGCTCGAAGACGACGGCAGCGTGCTCGGCTGTCTCCCGGTGGGGGTCGACGCCGAGGCGATCGTCGCGCGCCACGGGGTGGCCCGATGACCCGCGTGGTGGCGATCCAGCCGGCGTTGCAGATCGGTGAGGTGGACGCGAACCTGGAGCGCTGTGCGCGGCTGGTGCGCGCCGCGGCGAAGGAGCACTCGCCCGAGGCAATCTTCCTGCCCGAGGCGATCACCTCCCCGAACGCCTATGACTCCCGCATGCGTTCGGTCGCGCGGCCGCTGCTCGGCGCCCCGTTGCAGACTCTGCGTGAACTGGCCCGGGACACCGGTGCGCTCGTCGGCGGCGGGTTCATCGCCGTGCGCGGCAACGACACCAAGGGCACGTACGCGCTGTGCGAGCCCGACGGCTCCATCCACCTGCACGACAAGGATCAGCCCTCGTTCTGGGAGAACAACTACTACTCCGGCGGCACCGACGACGGCGTCGCCGAGACCTCCCTCGGCCCGATCGGTCTCGCCAACGGCTTCGAGTGGGGACGGGGTCGCACCGCGAAGCGACTCGTCGGGCGGGTCAAGCTCCTCGCGGGCGGGATGCACTTCCCGTCGTTCCCGACCTGGGCGCTGACCAAGGGATGGTTCATCGACCGCGACGAGCAGTTCCTCATGCAGTACTGCCGCGAGACCCCGCCGCGGATGGCACGGATGCTCGGCGTCCCGGCCGTGCATCCCTCCCACGTCGGCCCGTTCACGATGGCGACACCGCTCGCGCCCGGGGTGAGTTGGCCCTCCCGCATGCTGGGGGAGACGACGATCTGCGACGCCGACGGCGTCATCCTCGAGCGCATGGGCTACGACGACGGCGAGGGCTACATCTGCGCCGACGTGAAGATGGACGACCCGGCCCCACGCGACCCGATCCCGGACATCTTCTGGAACGCCGCGTTCCCGATCTCGGTGCACCTGGTCTGGTACGCAGGCAACGCGCACGGGGCGCTCAAGTACAAGGCGATGAAGAAGCTCCGTCGCCACTCCTGGCAGCCCGGCCAGGACCTGCCCAACTACACCCCGGCGCACCAGGCACCGCGCTTGTCACCCCGTCAGTAGCGCGCCGTACCGTGGCCCTGTGAACCCCGCTGACGTGGTCCCACACCCGGTCGCCGGCGACCTGCCCCCGTGGCCCGACAACCCACCGGCCGGACCGACCTCCGCACGGCGTGCGGCGCTGGACGACGAGCTGGCCGACCTCGAGGACCGCATCAGCGCGCTCACGACGGGCGCCGCCCCGGACCTGCAGGCCGCGTTGCGGGACCTCGCTGACCTGCACGAGCGCCGCGACCGCGCCAACGACTCGGCGCTGCGGGATCGGCTCGAGGTTCTCGCCCGGGTGCACACCGCCCTGGCGCTCCTGCGCAGCATGCCGACGACCGAGGCGATGATCGCCGCCGCACCTCGTCAGGCCTGCGAGGCCTGCGGCTTCGACCGCGCCGTGCTCTTCCGCGTCACCGGCAAGGAACTGCTGGCCGAGTCGATGTGGGTCGAGGGCGACCCGGAATCCGCCGCCCGGCTGCTCGCCTTCAGCCGCGAACACCCTGCCGAGCTCGCGTCGCAGGTGCTCGAGACCGAGATGATCCGCCGCCGCCGTCCGATGGCGATCCAGCATGTCGTCGGGAACCCGCGGGTGTTCGCCGAACTCGCCTGGGCCTACGACACCCACTCCTATGTCGCGGCGCCGATCATGCCCGAGGGCCGGGTCATCGGTTTCATCCACGCCGATCACCGGCTCAAGCCGCGCCAGGTCGACGAGTTCGACCGCGACGCTCTCTGGGCTTTCGCCGAAGGGCTCGGCTTCGCCGTCGAACGTGCGCAACTGACGGACCGTCTGCGGGCCCAGGGCCAGGAACTGCGGCGGCTGCTGCAGCGCACCGAGGCCGTGGTCGCGGAGTACCTCGACGCGAAGGTGGAACTGGTCAGCGGTGGCATGGAAGGCGTGGGCGCCACCCGCGCCACCACGGCTTTCCTGCCTCCCGCGGAGAACCACATCGCCGGTGACCTGTCCCGGCGCGAACTCGAGGTCCTCGCCCTGCTCGGCGAGGGTGCGTCCAACGCGCACATCGCGGCTCGTCTCGTCATCACCGAGGACACCGCCAAGTCGCACGTGAAGCGGATCCTGCGCAAGCTCGGCGCGTCCAACCGCGTCGAGGCCGCCACGATCTGGCTCAACGCACAGCCGCGCCGTACGCGCTGACGATCGCACTGATCTGACGAACCATCAGATAGCTGGAAACCCAGCCCCGGCAGGGTATTACGGCCGAACCGACCCGTGAATTGTCTCCTTCGCGGAACTGGGCGCCGCCGAGACGCGACTGTTCGCTACGTGATCCCGAGAGAGGGGAACGTTGCTTCATGTGCATCAGTAGAAGCCTGGCCACCGTGGCGGCAGTCGAAATGTTCGGTACGAAGAGCACGCCGAAGCCTGCCGGCCGGCCCGACAGTGCGACCGACCAGGGGCTTGCGCTGTCCTCGTCGGACCGAGAGCCCGTAGCGGTGGCCTGACCTGCCCGGCGCGGTCAGGCGCGCGGTGCGAGGTGGCGGCGTAGCGCCCGCAACCCGTCGGCGGTGGGCGTCGTGGTGGGTTGCAGTGCTTGCTGCAGTCGTCGGTGCACCGCCGGGACGTCCAGGTGCAGACCGATGGCGACGAGCTCGCTCCCGGCAGCCTCGCCCGCGAGCGCGAGGTGTGCAGACCGGCCGACCACGTTGACGATGTAACTCCGCGGCCGACCACCGGAGGCGACCGTGACCGTCCCCTTGATGCGGTACGCCGTTGCCGGGGGATCGTCCAAGAGTTCGACGAGGCCGGCGGGCTCGATCGCTCCCGTCACCGAGACCGTGACCGAGTCGGCGTGCACGTGGTCCTCGTGCGCCTGTTCGGCGCGCAGGGCGGCGCCGAAGGGCAACTGGTCGGGCGGGTCCTCAGTGGCGGCGGCGTCGTAGATCAGCGCCGGATCGATGCGGGCGTGCTCGGCGGGGACGATCGCCACGGCCGGATTACGCAACCGCACCCGCTCGGTGATCCGCGCGAGCCTGACCTCGCGTTCGGCCAGGGACAGCCGGTCCACCTTGTTGAGGACCACGAGGGTCGCGGCCTCGAACCGGACCGGGGCCGGGCCGCGACCGTCGTCGAGGGTCGCGAAGTACTCGACGGCGTCGACGACCTCGATCACCCCGCCCGGCCGGATCCGCTCCACAGGGGAGAGGCGGACGAGCCGAGCCAGCGTCGTCGGTTCGGCCAGGCCGCTGGCCTCCACGATCACGACGTCGAGCCCGAGACGGGGATGGGAGAGCTTGGCGAGGGCGTCGTCCAGCCCGCCGGCGTCGGGCAGGCAGCAGATGCAGCCACCGGCGATGGAGGCGGGTTCGTCGACCTGGCCGCTGACCAACCCGGCATCGACGTTGACCGACCCGAAGTCGTTGACGACGACCCCCACGCGCGCACCCGGGCGACGCAGCAGGAAGTTCAGGAGCGTCGTCTTCCCCGAGCCGAGATGGCCGGTGAGCACGACCACCGGCACGCCTCGAGCTGTCATCAGGCCATGATCGCTTAGCCTGGTCGCCGGACCGTGCCGGGCCGGACGAGGTGGGGGTAGGCAATGCGACGACGTGCTGCGATCGGTGCGGCGGTGCTGACGGCGTTGGCTGTCGCCGGATGCACCGGTCCGAACCCCACGGTGGTGCGGGTCGCGGCGACGACCAACCCGACCGCCGTTCCCACCGTGGAGCCGGACCGGATCGGTACGCCTGCGGACCTCGGCCCGCTCGCGGACCCGGGACCGCTCGGGGTCCAGAGTGCCGACGGGCTGCCGATCCCGGACGGCCCTCCGCTGGGCGCCCTCGGATTCGTTCGCCCGGGCGGCATCGTCAACGGCATCACCTGCCGAAAGGGCGAGAAGTTCATCTTCCACGTGCACGCCCACCTCGCGCTGTTCGTCGACGGCAAGCCCCGGCAGGTCCCGGCGGGCATCGGCGTCGCTCCGCCGCTGAAGTTCGAGCCCCGCCCGAACAACCAGTCCTACGTCACCGACGGCGCCTGCTTCGGGTGGCTGCACACCCACACCCCGGACGGTGGGATCCACATCGAGGCACCGCGCCCGCACGCCTTCACCCTCGGGGACTTCTTCGCCGTGTGGGGTCAGCCGCTCGGACCGGATCGACTCGGCACCACCCGCGGAAAGGTGACCGCCTTCTACGAGGGCAAGCCGTACCTCGGCGACCCACGGGACATCCCGCTCGGCTGGCACTCGCGCATCCAGCTGAGCATCGGCAACCCTGTCGTCGGGCCGGTGCCGATCGAATTCACGAAACTCTGACCTGGCCTCAGGCCTTGACGCGGTACCCGTTCACCAGGCTCGGGCAGCCGGCCGGGCCCTTGGCCGTGTTGCTCTTCGGCACGAGGCTGACCGTCGGGATGGACCCGCCCTTGTACCCGGACCTCCGGGTGTTGCCGCTGAACCGGTTGCCGCTCGACGCGCACTCCAGCGGCTTCCCGACGTTCTTCTTCAGGCAGGCACCGGCGCAGAACTCCTCGCGGTAGTAGGAGTAGTGCCCGGCCCGGGTGAAGGCGTTTCCGGTGATCGTGTTGCTGTTGCTCCGGTCCCGAAGCTTCACCGGATCGCCGCTGATACGGGTGAAGGTGTTACCCGTGATCGTGTTCCGCCTGCTGAAATGGGTCACATAGGTGCCGTGGATCTTCGGGCCCTGCGGGGCCTTGTTCTCGACGTCGACGAAGGTGTTCTTCCGGATCTCGTTGTCGGAGGAGTTGGTCAGGATCACCGCGCCGTAACCGAACGCGCCCCCGCGGGTGTGCTTGTCCCCGATCTTGCGGAACACCATGTCCGAGACGGAGTTGTGGTTCAGCCCGGGACCCTGCTCGTACTTTCCGTCGACCTTCGGGGCCCCGCCGTCCAGGGCGATCCCGCCGGTGAAGCCGCGCACCTCGAGGTGACGGAATGTCAGCCGCCCCGCCTTGAATCCCAGATCGGCCGGCACCGTCGCCTTCAGCCACGGCCCGTCGACCTTGCCGGGCTTGCGCGCGTTGACGAAGAGGGGCCTGGGGCCGTCGGCGCCCACGAACGAGATCGAGCGGTCCTTGATGAAGGTGGTCCACGTCGTCTTGGGGTTCGTGGTGTAGGTGCCCGCCTTGATGCGGATCACGACGTTCGACGTCGGCTTGGCGGCCCGGATCGCGTTCTGGGCCTGATCGAGCGTCCGCACCGAGCCCTTCGGCGACATGGTCACCGTGAACACCTTCGCGGCGCTGTGCGCCGGTACCGCCAGGCCGGCGAGGGACAGACCGAGGGCCACCGTCACCGCCGCAGCTGCGCGAGGGATCATGACGCGAACCTAGTGCCACACCCGGAGGAGAAGCGATGCGCCTGGAGACCTTGTTGCCGCTGGGCAAGGTCGACCCTGGGCTGCGCGCGCCGGAGCTACCGCTGGACATCTCCTCGGTGGCCGAGAACGCCCGCCTGCTCGAGGACCTCGGTTACGCCGGGATGGTCGTGGAGGAGACCAAGGACGACCCGTACGTGCTGCTCACCCTCGCCGCGGCGGCCACGACCCGGCTGCACCTGACGACCGGGGTGGCGATGGCGTTCCCGCGCAGCCCGACGGTCACGGCGCTGTCCGCCTGGACCCTGCAGAAGCTGTCCGCCGGCCGATTCACGTTGGGGCTGGGCTCGCAGGTCCGCGGCCACATCGTGCGTCGCTACGGGATGGCCTGGAACCCGCCGGGCCCGTGGATGCGCGACTACGTCGGGGCCGTGCGTGCGGTGTGGGACTGCTGGCAGCACGGCACGCCGCTGGACTTCGCCGGCGAGCACTACAACCTGTCGCTGATGGTTCCGCTGTTCGACGCCGGCCCCATCGAGCACCCCGAGATCCCGGTCCACCTGGCGGCGGTCAATCCGTACATGTGCCGGGTGGCCGGGGAGGTGGCCGATGCGATCCGGCCGCACCCGGTGTGCACCCCGTCCTACATCGCGCAGGTCATGCTTCCGGCGGTGCGCCAGGGCGCGGCCGAGAGCGGGCGTCCGCTGGATTCCTTCCGGGTGTGCATGAAGCCGCTCGTCGCCTCTGCCCGCACCGAGGAGGAACTGGTACCGAAGATCCGCGACGCCCGCGCCCGGATCGCGTTCTACGCCTCGACTCCCGGCTATGTCGCCGCCTTCGAGCACCTCGGCCTCGGGGAGCTGGCCGCGACGGCGCAGATCCTGTCGAAGGAGCAGCGCTGGGAGGAGTTGCCGGTGCTCATCGACGACGCGATCCTCGAGCAGTTCGCCGTCATCGGCACCTACGACGAGATCGCCGCGAAGCTGCTTGCCCGCTTCGGTGACGTCGTCACCGACGTCGAGTTCTCCATCGCTGTGCGCGACGACCGCGATCGGGCGACCCTCGAGGAGTTGGCCCGCACTCTGCAGGATGCCGAGGAGAGCGGCGCCCGCGCGGCGATCACCGGGCAGGCAGGTCAGCCTTGAGTCCGGCGACCCAGGCGCCGGCGAGTTCGCGGAGACCAGCACCCGAGTCGGCCGAACTCGCCGGTTTCAGTTGATCTGAGGGGAGGTCAGTTCGTCGGGCGCTTGGGCCGGCGGCTCAACGCCACACCGCCCATGGCGGCGCCGATGAACGCGAGCACGAGGGCCAGGGCCGCCAGGCCCGTGGCGAGGTTGGCCTTGTCCTTGGTGTCCTGGTCGAGGGCGGCGGTGGTCGAGGTGGAGTCCGAGGGGACCTCCTCGCTCGTCGAACCGGTGGTCGGTGCCGCGGTGGAACCGGGAGCTGCCTGCGCCCCGGGAGTCTCGGGGGCCGGATCGGTCAGGCTGAGGGTCGGAGCCGGATTCTTCGGTTCCTCCGCGCCGGGTGCGGCTTCCTCGATCCAGCGCACGATCTCACCGTTGCTGTAGGTCTGCAGCGCCTTGAAGGTCAACGACGACGCGTCCGAGGGCAACGGGCCGGCGCTGATCGGGAAGGTGTCGAACTCGCCCGGCTTGATCTGCGTGGCTTCCCCGGCCGCGGTCCAGGTGATCTTGGCGACGCGTTCGTTGACCTGCTGACCGTGGTTGCTGATCGGCGTGGCCAGCGAGGCCTTCTCGACCTGGTAGGTCCAGCCCGGCTTCGGCTGCACCGAGATGCTCGCGAACGGCGAGGACTCGGGGAAGCTCACCTCGAGCGTCGTCGTGCTCGCGTCGGGCCTCTCGTTGGGGACCTTGAAGGTGAGCGTCGCGTAGCCGCCCTTGGTCGCGGTGTTCGGCGAAACGGTCACGTGAGCGTCCGCCGAGACGGCCAGCAGGCCGAACGTGGCGGCCGTGAGGCCGGTCAGCGCCATCGCGCGGGCGGAGCGTCGCATCGTGGTTCCTTCTCTCGAGCCGGCCGAAGCAGGCCGCGCGTAGTTGATCACTGTAGGTGCACGCTGACGGTGCCGACTCCTGAGTCGACATCAGTTGTACGGACCGTGACCGTGATTCGCCATTCCCCTGGGAAGGGGAAGCGGACGGTGTCACAGAGGTAGCGGCCGGCCTCGGTTCGGCGTAGCTGCAGGGGGATCCCTTCGATACCCGAGGCGGGGAGCGCCGCGGACGCGGTCACCTCGGGTGGATCGACGGTGCCGCCGTCGAGGGTCCGCACCGTGATGGTGACGACGGGCGTACCGACGGTGGCCGGGGCGACGTCGATCTCGGCCCGCACCCGGTTGGGCAGATCGACCGACACCGTCGAGGGGCCGTGCCCGTGGTCGGGCATGCCGGGCATTCCCGCCACCCGGCCGTGGTCCTGCGCGTGCGCGGTTGACTGCCGGTGGCCGGGGGTGGTGACGACGAGGACGGAGGTCGCCGCCAGGACGGCGGCGGCGATGCCGAGCTCGGCCAGCACCGAGCCGCGCAACGTCCGCAGGTGACCCGACGATTGCTGGCGCTGCGCCACCCACCGACGCACCCGGCGGCGCCCGAGGTTTCCGAGAAACAGCAGGACGATCAGCCCGGCGACCTTCGCCAGCACCCACCGTCCGTAGGTGGTGTCGACGAATGCGGACACCGACTGCAGCTCTCGCCAGGCCTGGACCGACCCGGTGACGACGAGGACGAGCACGGCGCTCATCGCGACCCTCGACCAGCGTCCCAACACCTCCGGCAGATCGGGCCCCGGCCGTGGGAGCAACCGAGCCGCGAGGACGAGGAGCCCCCCGAGCCAGACCGCGACGGCGGCCAGGTGCAATACGTCGTCGGCGATCGTCAGGGCCGGGTAGGCACCGACCGCCGGGTGGCCCGCCCAGGAGAACGTCAGTAGCAGCGCTCCGACGGCGACGAGGGCGGTCAGGAGATCGCTGCGCTTCCGGCTGCGGGCGGTGATGGCCCACAGGGCCATGAGTCCGATTGCGAATGCGACCCGCCAGACGACCGCCTTGCCGGCGGTCCGGCTGAGCAGGTCGGGGATGGAGCCGTCGGAGAGGGCGGTGCCGAGCGATGCTCCGGTCGCGTAGGCCGCCTGCAGGGGCAGGCTTGCCAGGGCGGTCAGCACGACGAGGGCGGAGCCCGCGACCGTGGCTCCGCGCACGAGCGGGTCCCGTGCTCCCGCCGGCCAGCAGAACGCGACGAACGCCGGCACCCCGACGAGCAGAACGAGGCCTGCCCAGGCGACCCAACGGTCGATGCCCCACAGCAGCCGGACTGCGCCGTCGACTCCCGTTCCGAGGTCGAGCGACGGGGCGGCGGTGGGGTTGGCAGTGACCGTGCCGACAGTGAACGGGATGGTTCCCGCGACGGGATGGGAGTCGGCCGAGACGACGCGGTAGACCAAGACGTAGGCGCCGTCGGCCAGGCCGGGGCTCACCGGGACGGTGACCTCGGCCTCGGTGACGGACCCGGCACCGAGCGGGCGCTCCTGGGCGTCCTGGCCGAGCAGTCGGAAGCCGTTGTCGATCAGGGTGACGCCTTCACTGAAGCGCAGCACAACTTGACTGGGCGCGGTGTCCAGGTGTGCGTTGGCCGCGGGGTCGGAGGAGAGCAACTGGGCGTGCGCGGCGGCCGGGGATGCCGTGCCCAGCAGAACGGCGGCCACCCAGGCAAGGAGCAGCAGCAACCCACCGAGGCTCCGGGACGGCGCCGGGCGGCGGAACCCGGACCGTTGCGATCCCATGGTGAAGGAGTCGCTGGGAACCTCCCGGGGGTTCCCGTCCCGAGGCAAGTTTCAGTGGCCGCACAGGTTGGATTCAGGCTGGGTACTGATGGACAGTCAGATGAGGCCGTTGGGCTGCTTGTGCTTGGTGGGGTGCCCGTGTTGTGTCAACTTGACGCACGTCACCTCCTCTCACCCTGCTTAGGGTGTTTGAAGCCGTGCATCGCCCTCCCGGCAGCACCGCGCCGTCCCGGCGAAGCAGCGTGGCGGTCGATCCCTTGAGGTGTCCCGATCTCGGTCGACCAACGAGTACTCACCGCGAGCGACGACGCCCGCGAAATCAGTGAGGGAGCCAGGATGAAGTTCGGCGATTCAGGAGCGAGAGGGTTCGTCAAGGCCGTACCCGTGATAGCGAGCATGGCGCTGGTGCTGGCTGCATGTGGCGGCGGCGATTCCGAGCAGGCGAATGTGGCGCAGGTACCCGCGGCTGCTACTGCCGGCGGCACCGGCGCCGACGACTCCGCTGCCAGGTCTGCGCCGGCCACCGGCGCCGACGACGCCGCCGCGCCCGAGGCTTCCTCGGACGGTGCCGCGACCCCGGCCAAGGCGAGCGAGAGGACCAAGACCGCCACCACGAAGACGCCGGCCAAGTCGGGGAGTGTCGCCAAACCCGCCAAGGCTGCGGGGAAGGCGGACAAGGCCCAGGCTGCGGCGCCCTCGGCGAAGGACAGCGGAGGCCAGACGGAGGCGACCAGGGTCGCCGAGAAGAACATCCACTCCAACGACTCCGCGGCCGAGGCGGCCCAGAACGAGAAGATCGCCGACCAGAAGAACGGTGTCACCGACACCGGCATCACCAGAGACTCCATCAAGCTCGGCACCGTCAACATGCACGGCATGGCGCTGGGCAACGTTCTCATCACGCCCATGATCAACGGGGTCAACGGTGCGCTCAGCGCGATCAACGACCGCGGCGGCGTGTTGGGTCGGCGCATGAGCCTCATCGACTGCGACGACGGCCCGGGCGAGGTATCCCGCTCGAAGGCCTGCATCAAGAAGCTCGTCGGCCAGGACAAGATCTTCTCGTTCCTGACCTACTCGACGTGGGCCAGCGCCTCGATCCACGACGATCTGAAGCAGTATCAGATTCCGGCGGTCGGGGTGTGGGCCTACTCGCAGACCGAGTGGCAGGACCCGTACATGTTCCCGACCCACATGTCGATGATCCACGAGGCCATGGCAGGAGCCCACTGGGTCAAGAACGTGATCAAACCCAAGACCTACGGCCTGATCTGCCTCACCAGCCCCGAAATGCAGCTGGCGTGCAACGAGGTCTCGAAGGTGCTGGATCAGACCGGCGCCAAGATGGTCAAGCGGGCCAATGTCTCGATCTCCGAGACCTCGATGTCCTCGCAGGTCCTCGCGATGCGCGCGGCGAACCCGGATCACATCGTGCACTACGTCATCAACCCGGCGACCATGGCGAAGTTCATGGTCGAGGCCGCCCAGCAGAACTACTACCCCGCCAAGGGGATCAGCGGAAACCACCTGGCGGCGGAGGTGCTCGGTTCGATCTTCGGCAAGCACCCCGTGAATCGCTACTGGACCAATACCACGTACAAGCTGTGGGGCCCGGAATTCATGGCGACCATGGTCAAGTACGCGCGCGGCAACCGTGGCATCAACCACCACATCGTGCAGGCGGGCTACGTGGGTGCGAACGTCTTCGCGGCCGCCGCGAAGGCCGTCGGGCCGAACCTGACCCGCGAGCGCCTGATGGCCCAGTTGGGCAACGGTGACGTCTACGCGTCCGACGCCTCCCTGGATCAGCGGTTCAGCTGGCGCCAGAGCGAACGCCAGGGCGACAACTGGAACAAGGAGTGGGGCCAGGGCCGCGAGTTCATGTACAAGTACACGTCCACGAACACGACCGCGAACCCGGACGGTTCGCCGTCAGGCTTCGAGCCGGACAAGGACCAGTACGTCATTTACACCTGGAAGTAACGGCTGCACAGCGTGGGCCGGTCGAGCGAGAGCTCGGCCGGCCCGCCTTTTGTGTGTCGCGCTCAGCCTGGGTCGGGGACGCCGAGGGTGCGGATGCGGCGGTAGAGCGTCGAGCGGCTCATGCCCAACTGGGCGGCGGCCTGGACCTTGTTCCCGCGGCAGGCATCCAGCGCGCCGATGATCGCGTCGTGCTCGAGTTGCTGCACCTTGGTCAGATGACGAGCCCGGACTCCGCCGCGGTACTCCAGCGGCAGGTCCGCAGGCGTGATGTCACCGGAGGAGCGGTGCCGCAACACGGTGCGCAGCACGCTCTCGAGCTCGTGCAGGTTGCCCGGCCACGGGTGGCGAGCCAGGACCTCGAGGGTCTGCGGCAGGAAGCGCACCGACGCGCCGGGCGCGAGACGCGACGCGATGTCGCGGACCAACCTGCCCAGTTCCGTGAGGCGGGCACGTAGCGGCGGCAGGTTGATCCGCACCGGGCACCTGGCCATCAGCACGGCGTGTTCGCCGGACGGATCGCTCAGCGGAGTCATGGTGAGGGCGAACCACACGGTGTCGTCCTCCAGCAATGGCAGGAGCCGGCGCACCGTGGCGTCCGCCACCAACTGCAGGTCCTCGATGACCATCAGGTCCGCGGTGCGTGCGAGTGCAACGAACTGCTCGAGCCACTGGCCTTCGCCGACGCTGACCACTGCGGCGCCTTCGATCACCACGGGCTCCGCCGGAGCCGCAAGTGTGTGGATCAGGGTGGTCCGGCCGCTGCCGGGCTCGCCGCTGATGAGCACGGGCAGTCGATGGGTGCGGGCTCGCTCGAGGGACTGCGTGGGGCTCTCCGCCTCGTTGGGGAACCCCCAACGGCGGCCGTCGGTCTGGTCCTCGCCCAGGCGGTCGAACTCGAACAGCACGCGCCCTGTGCCGTCGATGCGTTGCACGTCGACGCGCACCCGCACGCCGGAGGACAGCACGAGAGTGTGCGTCCGATGCTCCTGAAGCGGCGCGACGTTGGCCAGTTCGCGGAACGCGGCCTGATCGACCGCGTCGAGGATCTCCATGGCGGCCGGGTTGGCCAGCACCGCGGTGTCGCCGAGCACCAGCACCGGGCGTGCCCGGCGCTGGGTCGCCATCCGATAGACCTCGAGCATCCGCTGGTCGGCCCGCGAGGCGTCCTCGAGCAGCCGCGCCTCGATCGCGCGGGCCGAGCGCACCAGCAGCGGCCTGATCAGCGGGTTGGCCTCATCCACCAGGCAGGAGATGTCCAACACGCCCTCCAACACCCGGGTCACGGGATTGAAGATGGGATGCCCGTGACAGGCGAAGTTACGCAGGGCGTCCACAAAATGTTCGTCGCCGGTGACCGTGATCGGGGCGCCGAGCGCGAGGGCCGTCGCGATCCCGTTCGCTCCGGAGTTCTCTTCGTGGTACTCCGTGCCCGGGGTCAGACCCAGGCCGTCCAGCATCTCGCCGATGTGGATCTCGCCGAACCGGCGGTCGATGATGCGGGCCTTGTGGTCCGCCAGAGCGAGGCAATAGCTGGTGCCCTCGAAGTCCTCGGCGAGTTGGTCGAGCACCGGCTTGGCAGCGACCGCGAGGCGGGACTGACGGTCCACCTCCGCGACGCTCAGGGCGGACAGGTCCGTACCGGGCCGCAGACCGCAGGCGATGGACCTCCGCCAGGAGCGTTCGATCTCCGGCCGCAGCACGCGACCGGACAACAGTGCGTGGATGTGCTCGTCGGTGCGGTACGCATCCATGCCGAGAGCCCTCCGGTGTCTCTGGGTGAGGCTATGTCCGAGCCGTCGCAGCCAGGTGTGTCAACTTGGAACAGGGCCGCCCGTGCTCTGCGCAAGGTCCCCTCGCGTGCTGGTCGGGGTTGCGTCAGGTTGACACAGCCGACCCTGGGAATCGGCTCATAGCATCGAGGCATCCAAGGCATCCAAGGCATCCAAGGCAGCGAACGGCGAGGAGTTCTCATGGCTCCGTCGATCATCGACGCGCACGCCCGCATCAAAGACTTCGACTGGACTCCGTCCTACTCGACGGAGACCGGTCGCCGTTATCCGACGAAGTTCAAGATTCCGGGTAAGACCAAGGACCCGTTCAAGACGCTGGTCCGCGAGTACCTGTCGATGGAGCAGGAGAAGGACGACCGCCAGTACGGCGGGCTCGAGGACGCGCTCGCCCGCGGTGGCGCGGCGAAGAAGTCCGACCGCGGCTGGATGGAGGCGGTCAAACTCGTCCTGCCGATGCTGGTCTACGCCGAGTACGCGGCGATGAAGAACATGTCGCAGTTGGTGGACACCGTCGACAACCCCGAACTGCGTCAGGGTTACCTGACCCAGGGATTGGACGAGCAGCGGCACACCAACCAAGAGATGTACCTGATGCGGTACCTCGCCAAGCACGCGGAGGACCCCGAGGGGTTCGACCGGGGCATGAAGGTGCGCGGCACGAACCCGTTCGGTCGGGCGTCGCGGTTGTGCTTCGAGAACTTCTTCGTCAACGACCCGATCGAGGCTGCGATCACGCTGTCCGCGGTCACCGAGACCGCGTACACCAACCCGCTGTTCGTGCCGTTGACGGAGGTTGCGGCCTACAACGGGGACAACGTGACCCCCGGGGTGTTCCTGTCCATCCAGTCGGATGAAGCCCGCCACATGGCCAACGGCTACGCGACGCTGGCCGCGGTGCTGTCGGTCGACGAGAACCTGCCGCACGCGCAGGAGGCCTTCGACCGCGGGTTCTGGAACCAGCACGTCTTCCTCGACCCGTTGCTCGGCGGTCTTTACATGTACTTCGCGCCGCAGCGGATCAACTACGTCGACAAGTGGCAGGAGTGGATCGCCGACGACTGGGCGAGCGGCTACGTGTCCAAGCTCGAACGGTTCGGGCTGGCGCTGCCCAAGTACTTCGCGCACGCCGCCGATCGGATGAAGTGGCTGCCACACACCGCGGCGATGATCGCCGCGGCGACCTGGCCGTTCCACTGGTGGCGTTTCCCCGGGGTGGACGAAGCCGGCATGGAATGGTTCGAGAGCCAGTTCCCCGGCTGGCACGCGATCTACGGTGAGTTCTGGGCCGGATACAACGCCCTGTCGGATCCCAAGGCGGGCATGATCCCGCTGCAGGCGCTTCCCTCGCCCCCGCCGCTGTGCAAGACGTGCATGATGCCGTGCGCCTTCCCGCACCCCGGGATCAACACGATCCGGATCGTCCAGCACGAGGGCACGCCACTGGCTTTCTGCTCCGAGCCGTGCGAGGAGATCTTCAACCAGAACCCGATGCGGTACCTGAGCATGCGTGCCTTCGACGAGATCTTCCACGGCTGGGGCCTGGACGAATACATCGTCAAGAACGGCCTGCTGCGCGCCGACGGCAAGACACTGGTCGCGCAACCGCACGTGCGCGACGACCTGCCGATGTGGACCATCGACGACATCCGCCGCTGCAACCTCGAGATCGTCGACCCGCTGCAGGTGCCGCCGCCCGCGCAGCCGCAGGAGGCGTGATGGCGGAGAAAGCACCGACAGCGCCGCGCGACTTCACCTACATCAACTCCACCCGCCGTAAGCCGTCGGAGTACGAGGCGGTCAACCTGCACTGCCAGCCGGACGCCCGCGGCGGTTGGGACATCGACCCCGGCCTGGTGGTCGACAACGGTCGCATCGCCTGGGAGCTCTCCTCCACGCGGCTCGACGTCCCGGACTGGTTCGCGTTCCGTGACCCGGCGCAGTTGTGGCAACGCAGCTACGTCAAGGGACAGGCCGAGCAGGAACGGGCGATCGAGCGCACCTGCGAGGACGCCATCGCCAGTGGCGCCCTCGCGGACTTCGACGACACCTGGACCCGGGAGATCCTCGGCGGGCACTACCGGGTGTGGTCCTTCGTCGAGTGGGGCCTGTTCCGCGCCGTGTACACGGCGTCCCGGGAGACCCTGTCCGACCCGCTGTCCGCGGTCTACACCTTCGAGGCGTTCGACCGGTTGCGTCATGCGCAGGACGTCGTCTGGTGGATGCTCGCGTTGGAGAAGTCCGTCCCGGGCTTCTCCGACGAGGGAGCGAAGGAGCAGTGGCTCGAGGCCGAGCAGTATCAGCCGATGCGCAAGGTCGTCGAAGAGATCATGCACGCCACCGACGACTGGGCCGAGGTGGCCGTCGCGATCAACCTCTGCTTCGACCCGATCGTCGGCGAGGTCGGCCTGAGCCGACTCGTCAGCCGGTTCGCCGGACTGCACGGCGACTCCGTGACCCCGACGATCATCCGCACCGCCGAACGCGACCGTCGCCGCAATCAGGCGTGGACCCAGGCACTGGTGGCGATGGCGACCGGCGACGGCGTGCCCGCCGCGGCGGAGAACAGTGCGGTCGTCGAGGAATGGTTGGCGAAGTGGACACCGGCGGTGATCGCCGCCGCCGAGCCTCTCGCCGAGGTGTACAACCGCATCCCGCACGCGAGGGGGACCTTCCAGGACCTGCTCGACACCGCGGTGGCCGGACAGGCCGAACTGGTCGGGTCGCTTGCTTTGAAGGGAGCGCGGGCATGACCGTGACGCCGCGCGCGTACGAGGTAGCCATCGCGTTGATGAAGAGCCCCGAGGCCGAGGCCACCATCACCGTGCTCACGGAAGCTGATCCGGACGTCGAGGTCATCGACCGCGGTCCGTACCTGCACGTGCGCAGCCCGCGGGACATCACCGTCGATCTCAACGAGGTCGCCGAGGAACTCGGCGAGGACCTCACGCTGAGCCGCTGGCTCGTGGTCATGAGCACCTACACCGGGCGGATCATCACCGGCGAGGACTTCATCACCTTCACATCCGACCTGCCCGAATGAGGACCATTGCCTGCGAACGATGAGGACAGCCTGCGCCTCAAGGGGTACGCCACCACCAAGAAGCAGCTCGACTTCGAGTGGGACTTCCGCCAAGGGGTTGAGCGCTACGAGACCTGGGACAAGGTCGTCGTCGGGGAATCCGGCACGGGCATGCGCCAGTTCGTCGTGGAGGAGGAGGACATCCTCGCCTTCAACCTGTCCTGCCTCGAGACCGATCCGATGTTCGTCGACCCGGAGTACGCCCGTTCGCGGGGCGGCCTGTGGCAGCACCCGCTGTTCATCGTGCAGGTGGTGTTCTGGTGCATCGACACCGGCATCAGCAGCTGGTTGCGTTCACCGGGGGCACGCAACCCGGGCCAGACCATCGAGCTGCACGAGCCGTTCGTGGTGGGGGAAACAATCACGCTGACCGTCACCCACGCGGACAAGTGGATCCGCCGCGGCAAGTGCTACATCGAGGACCGCTGCGACCTGCACAACGAGCACGGCACCCACAAGGCCACCTGGTGGACCCGGCTGATCATCCCGCCCGACGGTGCCGAACTCGCCCGCTACGCCTCGATGTGACGGAGAGTCAACCGTGACTATAACTGAGCTCCACTACGCCGACATCGAGGTCGGCTACACGTTCCCGACGATCGAACACGAGGTGACCCAGGAGGTCATCGACAAGGCCGCGCTCGCACACCTGGACTTCAACCCGGTGCACACCAACATCGAGTGGAACAAGCGCGCCCAGGTGTTCGGGACGACGAAGACCGTCGGGCACGGCATGCTGACGATGTCGCTGATGGGCTCGATGATCGATCGGCACTGGCGTCACGCCGGTGCCTCCGTCATCCGGATGCAGTCGAAACTTGTGAAGCCCGTCGAGGTCGGTCGCGTCATCCGCTGCGAGGGCTACGTCAAGGAACTGCACCCGCGGGGCCCCGGTCAGAGCTTCGTCGTCGTCGCGATCACGGCGATCGACAACGAGGGCGACCCAGTCGGCCTGGCCGACTACGCGGTTCGCGTCCCGGACTGACCGTGACCGTCGACCCGCGGCGGGTGTCCGTCGACGACCGCAGCATGGGCGGCATGCTGCGCTGGGCCGCGGCCAACCACCCGGACCGGGCGGCGGTGATCTGCGGCGACCTCCGGTGGACCTGGCGGCAGCTCGACGAGCGGGCGAACCGGGCCGCGAATGCTCTGCTGGGGTTGGGAATCCGGCCAGGGGACCGGGTGGGGTTGTACTTCACCAACCATCCGGACTACCTGGCGTTGTACCTGGCCGCAGCGAAGACGGGGATCGTCGCGGCGACGGTGAACCCGGCGCTGACCGCGAGCGAACTGGGGTTCATTCTCGGCGACTCCGGTGCCGTGCTGGTGGTGACCGATGCGCCGCGCGCCCCGATCGTGGCGCAGGCCCGCCCGGATCTGCGGGCGCTGGTCGTGGGCGCGGACTTCGACGATCTGTTGACTGCGGCCGACGCCGGTGAGCCGCCCGTTCAGGTCGAGGTGGACGGGCCGTTCTACCAGGGATACACCTCAGGGACGACAGGCTTCCCCAAGGGTTGTGTGCAGACCCACCGCGCGTTCGTCGATCACCACTGGCGATGCCACGACGCCTTCGGGTCCGGGTACCCGGACGTGATGCTGATTCCCGGGCCACTGTTCCACGAGGCGCCGGCGCTCTTCGCCCTGGAGCACCTGATGTTCGGCGGCACCCTCGTGGTGCTGCCGACGTTCACCCCCGAGGCGTTGCTCGAGGCGGTCGCCGCCCACGGGTGCACGTTGCTCGGGTTCGCGGTGCCGGTCATGCTCGCCCGGATGTGCGACCTCCTGGAGGCGGACCCCGGCAGATACGACGTGAGCGGTCTGCGCTCGATCGTGGTAGCCGGAGCGCCGTTGCTGGAGGACACGTTGCAGACGACTCTGCGCGCGTTCCCGAACGCTGTGTTGCGGGAGTTCTACGGCGGCACGGAGCTGGGGGTGGTCACCAGCGTCGACCACCGACAGTGCCCGGAACGCGGCCGCACCGCCGGAATCCCGTTGCGCGGGATCGCCACGCTGATCCTCTCCCCGGAAGGCGAGATCCTGCCGCCGGGTGAGGTCGGCGAGGTCTTCGCAAGCCCGGTGATGATGGCCGGTTACCACGGCAGACCTGATGCCACCGCGGAGGCGGTGCGCACCTTCGACGGCGTCGACTGGATCAGCCTCGGCGATCTCGGATTCCTCGACAAGGACGGCTATCTGTACCTCGTCGACCGCAAGAAGCACATGATCATCTCGGGCGGGGAGAACGTCTATCCCGTCGAGATCGAGAACGTGCTCGCCGAGCATCGGGCCGTCGCCGACGTGGCGGTGATCGGGCTCCCGGATGCCCGGTGGGGGGAGAAGGTGACCGCGGTGGTCGTCACGGCGACGGGGAAGAACCTGACGCTGGACGAGCTCGACACCTTCTGTCGTTCGCGGTTGGCCGGTTACAAGATTCCGAAGCACCTGGTGGTCCTCGACGACCTGCCGCGCACACCGTCCGGCAAGGTGCTCAAGCACGTCCTGCGGGACATGCTCGCGGCTGACTGAACTCGGTCCGTCAGACGGGCGAGGCGAACCACATGGTCCGGTGGGTCCACCGCCCCGGACCGAGGCGGGTGCCCGAGCAGACGATGATCGCGACCTGGGGGGAACCGCGCTTGCTGTAGTAGCGGGCCCGCGCCTTGGGGTCGCCGTCACGCACCTGAATGCGGTCGGTCACCTCGTAACAGACCCGGCCGCTCTCGCCACGCAGGACCAGTTCGTCGCCCTCGTCGAGTTCGGCGAGCAACGCGTTGCCCAGCGCGGTGCCATCAGGCCAGGTGTGTGCGTTGAGCAGCGTGTTGCCGCGGGCGTCGCCGGGGCGGACGTTGCTGTCCAGATCGAAAGCCATGTGGCCGCGCCCGCGGCTGGTGGTCGGCGGTGTGCCGGGGACGCCGCGCCGGTCACGCCGCAACGCGATGACCGGGACCCAGGACTCCAGTGTCGGGATGTCCACCGCCCGAGGGATGAACGGCGACGTGGCGGTGCTGCAGTCCGACAGCGGCTGGGGCTGCGGCCGGGGGCGTCGCTTCGGTTCGGGGTCGTCGTCCCCCCCGCCCAGCACGGGCGGGACGGGCAACGGTCCCTCGTCCGGCAGCGGCACCAGGTCCGCCCAGGACGCACCGGCCACGCGCACGTCGACCAGCACGCAACTCACCAGGGCGAGCGCGAGCGCAGCGATGCCCCGAGCATTGTGATGCCGTCCCACCGTGGCCCCCCGCCGCGTGAGCTGATCAACGTGGCGGACGCTACCGCCAGGGGGATCCGGACGGCCGCTTCGCCACGGTTTCTTGATCGAAATAGAGGCTGTGCCGCGCCTACGCCACGTGCGCAGCGTCCACGGCAGGCTTCAGTCGTTGCAGCAGGTCGAGCCACGCGGCGGCGGTGTCGATCTCGGTGCAGAGGTTCGTCTCGATGGCACAGCGAGGGGGCTTGCGGACTAGATAGTCGCAGTACAAACTATTGATACGCAACATATTCCGCGCCCTACCCACCCGGGGGCTGCAGTGGGCTCGTACGGCTACGGCGACTTCGAGTACCGCACCGTCGTCAGCGGCTTCGTCAACGATCTGTCGCGCATGCGACCCGACGGCGTGCACTTCGGCCTCGAGCAACAGATCGAGTACATCTACGGCTTCCTGCTCGATTCCGACGGCCGCATCGTCTGCCTCGAGCAGAAGTTCGTCGGCTCGGTCTCGACGGGCACCTTCGTGATGCTCGCCGACGGCCGCGGTGGCTTGAACATCGCACCGGCGACCACCCGCAGCTATCGCGGCGAGGTCCGGCGCACCATCGAGGAGAAGTACCGCAAGTGGGCCGACCCGGTGATGCTGCGCCTACCCGAAGCCGCGCGCCGCGAGGGGGACCTGCCGTATCTCCTCGAACTCGACGGCGACAACTTCCGCTGGGACCAGGGCGACCTCTGCCGGCTCGAGGGCGAGATCAAGACCCTCGGCGTCCAGTTCTACGCCGCCTCCGCGGTCGAGCCGCTCTTCTTCACCTCGATCCCGTACTGGGTCACCGGCACGGTCCTCGACCGTCAGGTCAGCGGACTCATCTACTTCGACCGGGTGCACCTTCGCCCGGGCCGCGAGTGGAAGGAGACCGCGATGTTCACCGACATCCAGCTCTCCTGGAACATCTTCGGAAACCGCTACGCCGACGGCAGTATCGAGTACGGAAAGATCGTCGTCGGCAAGGACGGCTTCAACGCCGCGATGGTCGTCGACGACCACCGGCTCACCGGCGCGAGCAGCGTCGTCCCTGCGCACTACGAACTCAACGACGCCGGCTTCATCCGCCACGCGGTCTACGGCGTGGGCGAGCACGAGTACGAGTTCATCGGCGCCGACGAGGACAACATGGCGGAGTTCTCCGCCTCGCGCTGGAACGGGTACCACGCGCAGTTCGGCATCACCCGGCGCGTCGGTGACGACCGCGAGCTGGTCGAGGGCGTGACCTGGTTGGAATCCTTCGATCATCGGATCCGTGCGGCCGGACTCGCGGATGCCTGATTACTTGACCTTTAGCCCGTGACGCCGGGTTCGTCCGGTGTTATAAAGGTCAAGTCCTAGACCTTTCCGCGATCTGCGTCACAGTCCCCCCGACGTCCCCCCTCGGAAGGCGCACATGCCATCCCGACGCGCTCTGACCCGCATCGCCGCCGGTACCGGCGCCGCGCTGCTGGCCATCGGCTGCTGGGCGGGGTTGCCCGCCAGTCCCGCCCGCGCCGCCTCCAGCTACGAGGCAAAGGCGCAGGCCAACGGCTTCGAACTGGCTATCGCGAACTCCTCCATCCCCACCGGCATCGCCATCGAGGGCGGCGGACCGGCGGCTGTGGTGCGCCAGAACAACATCGGCGTCGCCGACGCGAACGCGCAGTTCCCGTACGCGGGGCAGACGGTGCCGGGCCTGCCCGGGACCGGCGCCGCGCTCTTCGGGTTCCCGTCTCCGGCCTATCCGTTCGGCGCCTCGACGAACGCCGGGTCGGCGCCGGAGACGGTCTCCTACCCGGGCGTCACGCTGCATGCGGAGAGCGGGGACTTTACGACGCTCGCCAGTTCGCAGGTCGGCCAGGGAGGCGCCTTCGGCGCCACGTCCACCACCCGGATCGACGAGTCGCGCAACGGTGACGTCACCTCACAGGCCGCGACCGCCGCCGACGCGATCAAGCTCGGGCCGTACGCGACGTTGTCCGACGTCCGCTCCGTCGCCCAGGTGCTGGCCGACGGTGCCACGGGCCAGATCACCCGGACGACGACCACGTCCATCGGGCGCATCTCCGTTCCGGCGCTTTCCTTCGACATCCCGAAGCAGTCGCCGTCGCAGGTGCCGGTCCCGGTCCCGATCCCCGGCGTTCCCAACCAGGCCCCGTTCGAGTTCCCACCGTTCCCGTTCCCCATGGGCGGGGAGACGCTCCACAACCCGGACATCGGGATTCAGGACGGCTTCTTCACCTTCACCCAGATCTCCGGCGGCCAGAAGCAGACCTACACGCTGCCCACCAAGGAGACGTTGAAGGCGTTCGGCGACGCGGGCTACACGATCTCCTTCCAGGCGCCGCAGGAAACAAGGAGCGGCATCGTCTCCGGCACCTACCGCTTCGTCTACGAAGCACCCGCGCCGCCGGCAAACACCTACTACAACGGGCCGACGACGTTCACCCAGTCGACCGCGCTGGTGTCGGCCTCCGTCGACCTGCGACCGGTCGAGGCCGTCGCACCCGGTCCCGGCCTGCCGCTCTCGGACCCGATCGCAGGGGCTCCCGCGGCGCCCGTGACACCCGAGGCCGTCGCTCCGGTCCCGGCTGTCGTCGGACCGCCCGCGATTGTCATGCCTGCCGCCGCCCTGCCGCGCCGGCCGTCCGGTGGTGGCCGCGCCCCCCGCAGCGCGAGCCGACACCGTCACCCTCAGTTCCGCGCCACAGGGCCTGGCGGCCCCGGTCGGGGACGGTGAGGACCAGATGTTCCTGGCCATCGTGCTGGTCGCCGGGATGGGCCTGATCGCAGCCAGTGCCATTTCCGTACTGGGAGTCCGATCGTGAACCTGCTGAAGTACGTGCGCGTGCAGTGGGACCGCGCGGGCGCCGTCGTGGCCGCGGTGGTCGGCGTGATCATGCTGATTGTCGGGTACCTCGGGGTCTCCGACACGGAGTACATCGCCGAACAGATCCCGTACGTGGTCTCGACCGGCTTCGGCGCGATCCTCGCATTCACCCTCGCGGCGACGCTGTGGATCTCCGCGGACCTGCGCGACGAGTGGCGCGAACTCGCCGACCAGGGCAACGACCTGCGCGCCGAACAGGCCGATCGTCGTGGTGATCTGCAGGCCTACATCGAGGCTGAGGTGACCCGGCAGATCTCGACCCGCACCGCGGCGATGGACCAGACCGGGCACGGCGGGTGAAGCCGGTCTTGACCGAGCGGCCGGACGCGGCGACGGACACCGCGCCTGCGCTCCTGGTCGGGGTGCGCCCCGCCCCGCCGTATCTGCGGCGCAGTGGACCATGGCGCCGCGCGGAATCCCTCGTCCTCGGCGTGATCGCGCTGCTCGGCACGGCCGGTGTGGTCGTGTCCTGGTACGGCGCCGGCGGCGAGGTGCGCTGGCGTGACCAGTTCGGCTGGATCACCGGCGGCGCACTGTGCGCCTCATTCGTCGTCCTCGCGGCAGCCGTCTGGATCGCCTTGGGTCTGCGCCGGGTCCGTTCCGCCGTGCGCGAGCTCGCCGCCGCCCGCCGCGCCGTCCTGGACCTGGACCGGCCCGCCGTCGACATCTCGATCACCGCGTTGCTCGCGGCCAGCCCGCACCTGGTCACCGCCGAGTCGATGGCGCGCGCCCACCGCGCCGACTGCCTGCTGATGCGCGGCAAGCGGGCCATCGAGGTCCCTGCCGCCGAGGTCGAGCGCTGGGAACGGTGCGGGGTCTGCGGCGGCGATGTCTGACTACACGCCGTTCATCGTTTTCGGGCTGATCACCGGGTCCATCTACGGTCTGACCGCGATGGGTCTGGTGCTGACCTACAAGACGTCCGGTGTGTTCAACCTCGCCCACGGTGCGGTCTGCGCCGCGGCCGCGTACGCCTTCTTCGATCTGAGGGAGCGTCAGGGTCTGCCTTGGGTCTGGGCCTTCCTCATCGTCGCGGTGGTGTTCGGGCCGCTGGCGGGGTTGATTCTGGAACGGCTGGCGGTGGTGCTGGCCCCGGTCTCGACGGCCTACCGGATCGTCGGCACCGTCGGTCTGTTGGTCGCGATCCGCGCACTGATCGGTCTGCGGTACGGCGAACGCGGATTGGCGTTCAACACTTTCCTGTCCCAGGACAAGGTGTTCACGGTCTCCTCCGTCGTCATCACCGTCGAGCACGTCATCACCTTCGGCCTCGGCCTGGTCGCCGCGGTGGCGCTGTTCCTGTTCTTCCGCTTCTCCCGGCTGGGCACCGCGATGCGCGGCGTCGTCGACGACCCGCAGTTGCTCTCGATGTCGGGCACCGCTCCGGTCCGGGTCCGCCGAGCCTCCTGGATGATCGGCTCCTCGTTCGCGGCCGTCTCCGGGATCCTGTTCGCCTCCAACCAGGCGCAGCTCGACGTCAACGTCCTCACCCTGTTGGTGGTGCAGGCCTTCGGCGCGGCGACCATCGCCCGCTTCCAGAGCGTCCCGCTGGCCTTCGTCGGAGGTCTGGCCGTCGGCGTGCTGCAGAAGATCGTCGGCAAACTGGCCGGCAGCCACGAGCAACTGCAGGGCCTCGACCTCTCGGTCCCGTTCCTCGTGCTGTTCATCGGTCTGCTGGTCATCCCGCGGGCTCGCCTGGTCGAGGTGGGCCGGCTGGTGCGGGCAAGGCCGCCCGCGCGCAGTGTGCTGAGCCCGCGAGTGCGGGGCGGGATCCTGGTCTCGTTCCTCGGTCTGCTGCTCGTGCTCCCACAGCTGGTCGAGGCTCGCCTGCCGGGCTACAACGTCGCGCTGACCCAGGTCCTGCTGTTCGCGTCGCTGCACCTGCTGGTGCGCACCTCCGGGCAGATCTCGCTGTGCCACTTCGGCTTCGCGGCCGTCGGTGCCGCCGGGTTCGGCCACATGCTGAACCGTGGTGTGCCCTTCTTCCTGGCATTGCTGATCGGCGGCCTGGCGTGCCTGCCGTTGGCGTTGGTGGTCTCGGTCCCCGCGATCCGGTTGTCCGGGCTGTACCTGGCGCTGGCCACCCTCGGCTTCGGGATCCTGCTGACCCAGTACGCCTATTCCAAGAGCTACATGTTCGGCAACGGGCAGCTGCGCACCCGGCGGCCGGACGGCTTCAGCGGCGACAAGGAGTACTACTACCTGCTCCTCGCCTTCGCGATCGTCGCGGTCCTCGCCGTGCTTGCCGTTGAACGTGCGCGCCTGGGTCGGCTCCTGCGCGCGATGTCGGACTCACCGACAGCGCTGACCAGTCTCGGGACCTCGGTCGCGGTGTCCCGGGTCATCGTGTTCTGCATCTCCGGGTTCATTGCCGGCATCAGCGGTGGGCTCTACGCGAGCCTGTTCGGCGCGGTGAACCAGGACGCGTTCAACTACGTCCAATCGCTGTTGGCGCTGGCGGTCCTCGCGATCGCGGGCAGCCGCACGATCACCGCCTCCTTCGTGGCGCCGTTCCTGCTCTACGTGATCCCGTTGTACTTCAGCGACGAGGACTTCAATCGGTACCTGCAACTGGGCTTCGGCCTCGGCGCGATCGCGGCGGCGGCCGGTTCGCAGGGCGCCTTCGGTGCCCTGTTCTCGAGCCAGGCGCAGAAGCACTCCGGCCGGGCCAGGGGTCCTGCCGGCCGGCGAATGGCCTTCCCGTTCCCTGCCGCCGTCGCTTCGCGCACGGGAGGTGGCGCATGACCGAACAGATCGCTCTCGAGGTCGACAACCTGACGGTCCGTTACGGCGGCCTCACCGCGGTCGCCGGCCAGACCCTGGCGGCCCCCACCGGTCGGATCACCGGACTCATCGGACCCAACGGAGCAGGCAAGACGACGACCTTCAACGCGATCAGCGGCGTCGTTCGTCCGGCCGAGGGCACCGTGCGACTGTTCGGTGAGGACGTCACCGCGCTCCCGCCGCAGACCCGCGCGCTGCGCGGCCTGGGCCGCACGTTCCAGCGGATGGAACTGTTCGAGACCCTCTCGGTGCACGAGAACGTCGCGATGGGGCGCGAGGCGGCGTTGGCCGGGCGCAACCCACTCAAGCATCTGCTGGCCCGCCGCGCCGAGAAGCGTTCCACCGCCGAGCACGCCGACGCCGCTCTCGAGCTGTGCAACATCGGGCACCTCGCGCGACGCCGCCCGAGTGACCTGTCCACCGGCCAGCGGCGCCTGGTGGAACTGGCCCGTGTCGCCGCCGGTGACTTCCGGGTCCTGCTGCTCGACGAACCCTCGTCGGGTCTCGACGGCACCGAGACCGAACGGTTCGGGGAGATCCTGCGGACGCTGGTCGACGACCGCGGGCTGAGCATCCTGATCGTCGAGCACGACATGGCACTGGTCATGAGCATCTGCGCCTACATCTACGTGCTCGATTTCGGCCGCCCCATCTTCGAGGGCACGCCGATCGAGGTGCAGACCTCCGAACTCGTCCGCAGCGCCTACCTGGGCTCCGAGGCTCCGGAACTGGCGATCTGATGTTCGAGTTGCGCAACGTCGAGGCCGGGTACGGCGGCACCCAGGTGCTGCGCGGGATCGATCTGGTGGTCCCGAAGCAATCGATCGTCGCGCTCCTCGGACCCAACGGCGCCGGAAAGACCACCTTGCTGCGGGTGGCGTCGGGCCTCATCCGCCCGACCCGTGGTGACATCCGCATGGACGGCGAGTCGGTGCTGGGAGAGACCCCGCACGCGCTGTGCGCCCGGGGACTGTGCCATGTGCCTGAGGGTCGTGGGATCTTCCCGAACCTGACGGTCCGTGAGAACTTGATCCTGCAGAGCCGCCCGGGCACCGAGAAGGAATCCATCGAACGCGCCGTCTCCGCCTTCCCTCGGCTCGGGGAGCGGCTGACCCAACTCGCCGGGACGATGTCCGGCGGTGAGCAGCAGATGCTCGCGTTGGCGCGTACCTACGTGCAGCGCCCCAAGCTCGTCATGCTCGACGAGGTGTCGATGGGCCTGGCGCCCAAGATCGTCGACGAGATCTTCGAGTTCCTCGCCGTGCTCGCCGCCGAGGGTTCGAGCCTGCTGCTCGTCGAGCAGTACGTCACGCGCGCCCTCGCCGTGGCCGATTACGTCTATCTGCTCAACCGCGGCCGGGTCTCCTTCGCCGGCGAGGTCTCCGAAGTCGATGCCGACGCGATCGCGGCGGAATATGTGGGGAGTGGGCACCGATGAGTTCACCGATGCGCAAGCGCTCGATGGCCTGGGTCGGCCTGGGTCTGGTCACCGCGGTGGTCCTGTCCGGATGCGGCACCCGCATCGACCACGAACGTGTGGTCGCCGTCGGCAACGGTTACGGACCGGCTTCTCTGGCTGCGGCGGAAGGTGCAGTGCCCGCAGCCGGATCGCAGGGTGCGGACACCTCCCAGGCTGCTGCCGCGCCGGAACAGGCCGCGGCATCGACGACCGGAGGGGCACCGGTTGCCGCTTCGACCGAAGGTCCGGTTGTCGCGCCCGCAGCGGGTAAGGCGAAGGACAGTGCCGGTGCCGTGGCCGCCCCTGCCGCGAAGGGTGCGGCGAAGGCCGCCGCCGGCGCATCGTCGACCGCCTCCGGTGCCAAGGCCGCACTGCCTGCCGCGTGCCCGGCCGGCCTCGCGCCCATCAAGCTCGGCCAGACACTGGCCGTCTCCGGTCTCGTCGGCGCGGCCATCGCGGGTCTGCGTAACGGTGTCGCGGTGTGGGCCGCCGACGTGAACTCCCGCGGCGGTGTGCAGTGCCACCCGATCCAGATCACCACGTTGGACGACGCCTCGGACTCCTCGCGGGTGGCGTCGAACTGGAATCAGCTGATGAAGGTCAAGGGCGCCATCGCGTGCCTGGGTTGCGGAACGCCGATCACCATCGCGGCGATGCGCTCGGCCGCCGAGCGGGACAAGATCCCCGTCGTGGGCGGCGACCTCACCGCTGAGGACTGGTACACGAGCCCCTGGCTCTTCCCTCAGGGCGGAGCACCGCTCACCTCCTACTCCGGCGGCTACGTCGAGGCCGCGAAGGCCGCAGGCGGCGGAAAGTCCGGGCTCTTCTACTGCGTCGAGGCCTCCATCTGCACCGGCCTGAAGAACAACCACCCGGACGGCACCAAGCGCGCCGGGCTGCAGCTCGGACCGGTCAAGGCCGTCTCGTTGACCCAGTCCGACTTCACCGCCGAGTGCCAGCAGATGAAGGACGCCGACGTGAAGGTGCTCTTCTTCGGTCTCGACGGTTCGGCCGCCACCCGTGCGGCGCGCTCGTGCATCTCGATCGGCTACAAGCCGACCATCGCCACGGGCGCGATCGCGGTCAGCGCGCAGGCGGCGGCGGACCAGAACTTGCGCACGCTGGGCACGTTCCTCGGCACCGGTATTGCGCCGTATCTGTCCTCGAACCTGCCGGTGGTCAACGCCTTCCAGGTCGCGATGAAGCGGTTCGCCCCGTCCCAGGACGTGGAGCAGCAGGCCATGCTCGGCTGGGCGGCGGGCAAGCTGTTCGAGGCCGCGCTGGCGAAGGTCGCCGACAAGGCGCGGGCCGGCAACGTCACCACCGAGATGGTGACCGAGGGACTGTGGCAGCTGAAGAACGAGAAGCTCGGCGGGCTCAGCCCGGGCGTCTCGTTCAGCAAGGGCAACCCGGCGAAATACCTGGACTGCTACTACGGGCTGAAGCTCGGCAAGGACGGGTTCTCGTCCCCGACCGGCCCGAAGCCGGTCTGCAGCAGCCGGACGTCGCCGGCGGTGACCAACGCGATGGAGCCTGCGATCGCGCCGCAGCGCGTCGCGGCGCCGGCCCCCGGGCGGCCTTCGGCGCAGTGGTGGGGCAGACTCACCGGGTGACTGATACCCGACCCGGCGGCCTCGAGGTCTCCGGAGCCACCGAGATCGTGCTGGTGCGCCACGGCGCGGTGGAACGGGGCCTGACCGGCCCCGACGGCAAGGACCCCTGGCTCTCCGAACTGGGACGCGCGCAAGCGAGGTCGCTGGCCGACGTGATGGTCGAGGAAAAGTTCGACGCCATCTACTCCTCGCCGCTGCGCCGCGCGGCACAGACCGCCGCGCCGCTCGCGGGTGATCGCGATCTCGAGGTGCTGCTGCGTGACGGTTTCGCCGAGTTCGACAAGAACGCCGACGAGTACCTGTTCTTCGAAGACCTCAAGAAGGCCAACGACCCGCGCTACGCCGCCTGCTTGTCGGGCGACCTCACTGCGTGGGGAACCGACTTCCCCACGTTCCGGGCAGAGGCACTGGCCGCCTTCGACGAGGTGGTGGAGACCCACGCGGGAGGGAAGGTCCTGGTGGTCAGCCACGGCGGGACGCTCAACGCGCTGCTGGGGCATGTGCTGGGGCTGGACCGGATGTGGTTCTTCTTCCCCAACCACACCGGGGTCAGCCGGGTCGCCGTCAACCACAAGGGCCGGATGCGCATCGTGACGCTCAATGAGCGCCACCACCTCCCGGGCGTCGAGGCAGTTCTCTAGCGGGACGTGGGTCCCAGGTGTCGTAGCTCGTCAGGCTGGATCTCGCGCACCACTTCGGGTGCTTCACCGGAGTAGATGTCCTCCCCGGCGAGGAGGCCTGTCGCGGCGTCGACCGGCCAGACGATCAGAGCTTGGTACGCGACGTGATACCAGCGGCCGGCTTCCACCTCGGTGGTCACGCGCCCCAGAAGTGATGCACCGTCGAACACGTGGTGGAACCGGCCCTCGGTGACCACCGCGGTCGGGTCGGCCACGACGCGGGTGATCTCGTAGTCCAGCCGGTTCTTGCCCGAACCGACGAGGTCGTCGTAGAAACCGCGGACCTGATCCGCCCCGATCGGACCTCGGCTACTCGAGGCGCCCCAGATCCGGTACACGGGCTCCGGCACCAACGTCGCGAGGACGCCGTCGATGTCGCCGGCCACTTCGGCCACGACGTGATCGGCCACCAGGTGCAGTGCGTGGCGGATCCGGTCGTCGGTGGCCGCCTCGATCGCGTCCACCAGTGGCTGCCGGCCGGGAGTCATGGCGTGATCGTGGCACGACCCCGGTCGAGCACGACGACGTCGGCGTCGGTCCGCACCCGGAACCGCACACCGTCCGCGACATTCCACAGATCGACGTGCAGGGTGTCGCCGGGATAAACGGGCTTGGCGAAGCGGGTCGACACCGACCGGACGCGATCCGGATCGCCGCCGGCCGTGGCGTGCAGCATCGCGCGACCTGCGAAGCCGTACGTGCACAGGCCATGCAGGATCGGTCGTTCGAAGCCGGCACGGCCGGCGTAGGACGGATCGGAGTGCAGCGGGTTGCGGTCACCCGACAACCGGTACAGCAACGCCTGATCCGCTCGGGTGGCGTAGGTGACGGTGTGGTCGGGCTTGCCCTCGGGGGGTTCCTCGTCATCGCTCGGGCCGCGCTCGCCGCCGAAGCCACCGGCGCCGCCGATGAACACCGTCATCCGGGTGCGGAACAGCAGCGTGCCCGCGGGGTCGTGGGCCTCCGTCTCTGTGACGACCAGCGCGGCCTTGCCCTTGTCCCACAGCTCCGCCAGCCGGCTCACGATCGTGGCCTGCCCGTCGACGGGGATCGGTGCGCACACCTCGACGCCCTGGGCCGCGTGGACCAGGCGGACCCAGTCGATCTTCCCGGCCAGCTTGAGCGCGCTCGCTCCGGTTCCCAGGACCACCGGCATCGTCGGCAGCATCCGCTGCGGAAGGTCGCGGGTGTTCTCGGTGGTGAACGCGAGCTCATCCGTGCCGGCGCCGACGCCGAGGGCATAGAGCGCGCAGTCCTTCGCCGACCACTCGATGGTGCTCGGTTCGGTGGTGGCGCCGACTGCGGTGGGATCGAGGGTCATGAGGCGAGCCCGTCGGCGGCGACGCGGTCGGCGAAGCCCTCCAGCCAGGTGAACCCGTCGACGAGTTCGCGTTGCTCGCCGATACGGGAGGTCTTTCCGTACTGGGCGCGGTAGTTGGCCCAGCGCGATTCGGAGAACTGCGTCATGCGTCCGGTGTGCGGGCCGTCGAAGGTGTAGCCCGTGCCGGCCACGTCGTAGGTCGCGGACTCGGGCCACGCCCCGCCGCTTCTAATGTCCTGAGTCATGCCGAACTTCGCCGTCAGGGACGGGGTCGCGGCGACGAGGTCGTCGCCACCGACGACGATGCCGGGGGTGAAGCCGTCGCGGCCCATGATCAGGTGGCCCCACTCGAACGTGCCGTCGGTGAAGGCGTTGCAGAACACCAGCCACATGATCTGCAGGTCGTTGTAGTAGCCGTACTCCTTCCAGTCCAGGCCGTGGATCCAGTAGGAGTTGTCGAACCACATCGGCCCGGCGATCGCCTTGCCCTGCACGGTGCCGGTCATCCAGTGGCAGGTGCTGGTGTACATCAGCGGTTGCTCGCGGGAGGCGACGTAGAACTGCGCTCCGAGTCCCGCGCTACGCCCCGTCAGATCGAGGATGTCGCCCTCGTTGTAGGCCATCTCGTCGCCGGTCCAGCGCATGGTCAGAGGTTGTTCGCCGGGCGGCAGAGTGCCCGCGGGGAGGCGCTGGAACACCGGGTCGGACCAGGTCCGTTCGATCCCGCCGAGGCCGCGACGCAGTTCCCCGCGAGCGCTGCGCCCCGAGTCCGGGTGCACGTTCAACTCGGCGGTGAGGTCACCGTCCTGGGTCATGAGGAACAGCCCACTGGTCAACGAGCCGACGTACTTCCGTTCGACGGCGTAGGTCAGACCGTCGGAGTCGCGGAAGAACCCGTAGAGCCAACTCGCCTGCAGCGGCAGACCGTGCTGCGGGTCGGACACCAGCATTGTGGCGGGATCGGGCCGGAACGCGCCTACGACCACCCGATGGTCGAAATCACCGAACAGGAAGCGGGACATCGCCGACCCTCACATTCCGTTGCGCAGATGCTGGACCGGATATTAGTCAACACGTAAACTATTGGCTACCTGACCAATGACTGTTCGGGAGGTCCGCTCCATGACGGCCGGATTCGCCTCGTCCACCCGCCACCGGACCGCGAGGTTGATCGGCCTGGCCGTCGTCGCCTTCGTGGCCCTCGACCTCCTGATCACGGGGATGGGCAGCCCACCGTCGAACATCCCGGCGCTGGTCCTGGACGACAACACCGGTGTCCCGCCCGTCCCGACCAACGCGGACTTCCCCTACATCCGAGACCACAACATCGTCGCGATCGCACTGCTCGGCTCGTTGGGTGTGATCGGGATCCTGATCTCGCTCCGCGAGGCACTGGCCAAACGCAACCCGATGCCACTGATGCTCTCGATCGGCACGGTCATCGTGGTGGTGCCCGAGGTCTTCTTCGACGTGATCGGGATGGTCTACTACCCGACCGACAGCACCGACAATGCCTTCGACCTGTTCGGCCGTCAGATGGGCTGGTTCATCATCGCCGGTTGGGCCGGGGCCGGTGCCTTCGCCGCGATGATGCTCAAGACCCTGATGTCCCGCCCGACGGCCAAGCAGATCTGGCTGGTCATGCTGGCCACCGCGGTCAGTTACACGATCTTCGAGGAACTGCTGGTCGGCGCCGGCGGCATGTACCACTACTACGGCAATCAGCCGATGTGGTGGAACAACCTGCCACTGTGGTGGACACCGTGCAACGCCATCGGGGTGGCGCTGCTGCCCGCGGCCTTCGCCTACCGGTACCAGGCCATCCTCACGGGTTGGCGTTCCGCGGCGATGCTGTTGGTCGTGCCCGCGTCCGCGGCAGGCGCGTACGCCATCATCGCGATGCCGTCCTGGATCGTCGTGAACGGCGACTACCCATGGCTCGTGACCGAACTGGCGGGCCTGAGCACGTGGGCCCTGGGGATCGGTCTGATCGCCGTCATCATGAATCTCTTCCTGGGCTACCAGCCCTTCCAGGCCGATCACCGCGGGATTCTGCCGCCGGGTGTGAAGGAACCGACCCAGGCCATGCCCGCCGTCGCGCCGAAAGCGGAACCTGCTCCGGCCGTGCTTCGGTGACCGAGGTCAGCGACCCGACCCGCGGGACCAGTCAACCCGGCCGGTACTGGACGACCACGAACCTCGGCGAGGCCGCACCGGACGTTCTCTCGCCGATGTGCCTGAGTGTGTGGGGCCGCCCGGCCGAGATCGGGTGGCTGTACTCGATGCAGGCATTCGGGGTCATCCCTGCCTCGGCGACGCCCTCGCCGGACGTCAATCACTGGGGCTCGGCGGTCTTCTACGGCCGCCCCGCGATCAACGTCGACGTCGTCCGGGAGACCGTCGTCAACCTTCCCGGGGTGAAGCCCGACGACTTCGAACGCGACCTGTGCGGCAGTGTCCGCGACGACGCGCCCACGGTGAAGGGCAGCGTCGCGCGACTGCCGGTGATCCTGGCCAAGGCCCCGAAAACCCTGCTGCGACAGGGAAAACTCATCCACGAACTGCATGCGAGCACCAGCACCTGGTGGCGGCGTGAGGTCCTCGACTCCTCGTCGACGGCGCCGCCCATCGATCGCTTGGTCGGCGCGCGCGACCGCTTCGTGGAGGCGTTCCGGCACCACTGCGTGTGGCGGTTCGTCTTCGCCGGCGCCCAGAGCGCGATGGCGGACGCGGCGAAGAAGGCCGGCGATCCCGGCCTGGCGACCCGCCTGATGTCCGGCGTCGGCGAGGTGTTCGAGACGCGCATGGCCGATGACCTGTGGCGCCTGGCGCACGGCGAGCTGACCGAGGATGCCTTCCTGCGTCAGTGGGGCTATCACGGCCCCAACGAGGGAAACCCGGCCGCGACGGTCTGGCGCGAGGATCCGGCCCCCGTGCGTGCGCTGGTGAAGTCCCACGCCGGCCGGGACATCGAGCGTCCACGAGACCGCGAGATCCGCGCCAAGGCCCTCGGTGCCCAGGCCGAGGTGGCACTGCTTGCCGCCACTCCCGCGGCACGGCGCCCCACGATGCGGTGGCTGATGCGGCGCGTCCGCAACATCGTCCGCACGTTGCAGGTCGGCAAGGCCACCTACCTCATGTGCATCGACGGCGTCCGCCGCGCGACCCGGGACTTCGGTGCCGAACAGGTCGCGAAGGGTGTACTGGCCGAGGTCGACGACGCGTTCTATCTCTCGGTCGAGGAATGCCAGGACCTGGCGGCCGGGCGATTGGCGAACGTCACCGAGATCGTCGTCGCGCGCCGGGCCCACCGCGAGGAGTACCGGCGGATGAAGCTGCCGGTCTTCTTCCGCGGTATGCCCGAGCCCGCGGTCGAATCTGCGGCCGCCTCGGGCGGGGAACCCGTGGAACTCTCCGGCGCCGCCTCGGGTGGCGGCAGGGTCGAGGGCCGCGCCCGGGTGCTCTCGGACGTCAACGACGACATCGATCTCGACGACGGCGACATCCTGGTCTGCCGCTTCACCGACCCGAGTTGGGCACCTCTGATGTCACTCGCCGAGGCCTTGGTCATCGACGTCGGCGGATCCGCCAGCCACGGCGCCGTCGTGGCCCGGGAGCTCGGGATTCCTTACGTCATCGGTACCGGCAACGGCACCTCGCTCATTCACGACGGGGACCGCATTCTCGTCGACGGCGAAGCGAACCTGGTGCGGGTGCTGTGATGGCCCTCCCGTTGAGCGTGGATGAGGTCGATCCCTGGCTGCGTTCGGTGCTGGACGTCGTGGACGTCAAGCAGACGGGGATCGTGTGGGGCACTGCGACCAAGGTGCTGGTCGACGTGACGCGCGCGGACGGCAGCCAGGACCGGCTGTGTGTGAAGGGCGGGTTCGTCCCGGAGCTGCGCGCGATCATGGCGTCCGGCTACCGCGCCGAGGCGCTGTTCTACCGCGACATCGCTCCCTCGCTCGACGCAGGTGTTCCGCGCTGCCATCACGCGGACGTCGATGACGGCCAGGGGATCGTCGTGATGGACGATCTGACCGCCACCGGTGGACGGACGAACGATCCCCGCACGCCCATGACGGTGGATCAGGTCGCTGACGGTCTGGTCGCCATGGCGGCGTGGCATGCCCGGGCCGACCTCGCACCGGACTGGCTTCCCGCGGCGCCGTTCTACCGCCCGATCGTGGACAGCCTGTTCGCGCCCGCGCACTGGGACGCCTACATCGGCCAGACCACCGCGGGCCCGGTACTCGAAGTCTTCACCGACCGGGAACGGATCGCCCGCGCCTACAGCAGCCTGTGGGAGTTCCAGTCCGCCTCACCCGCGACCTTCGTGCACGGCGACGCCAACCCGACCAACGTCTACTTCGATGCAGCGGGCGGTACTCGGTTCCTGGACTGGCAGTTCGTCTGCCGCACCGACCCGTACCAGGACGTGGCCGTGTTCCTCGTGGGCGCGCTGCGCGTTGCCGACCGCCAGGACCACGAGCAGGCACTGCTGCGCGGCTACCTCGAGGCGCGCGGGGCCGCCGCGGAGTCGTTCGCGGCGGCCTGGGAGTCCTATCGGCGCCACGCGCTCTACGGCGCCGTGTACTGCCTGACGCCGGAGGAGATGCAGCCCGCGACCGTCCGCGGCCCCTTGGCGGACCGGTACGCCCAGGCAGCGGTGGACCTCGAAAGCCTTGCCCTGCTGGAGAAGTAGGTCAGTAGGACGGGTCCGTGCGATCCCGCGCGGGTGCGGCGCATCCTTGCGGGACGGCGACGAAGGCGCCGGCTTGTTCGACCTGCCACTCGGGGACGAGGGTGCGATGGGCGATGCGCCACCCGACGCCCGGGCGATGCTCGAATCGGTCGACGTAGCGGGCGCCGAACGTGCGCAGTGCGCCCACGCCGGCGCTGACGTGCTGGGCGACCAGGTAGCTCTCCACCTGCGCGACCGATCCGTCGATCGTGATGCTGATGTTGGAGAGGCAGTGCATGGTCGAGTCGAAGCGGGCGCCGAGCACCTGGAGGACCCACGGGACGTAGTCGTCGACGGTGCCGCGGAAGGCATCGCCGTGGTCGTCGTAGCCGTCGTCGTGGAAGGCCGAGGCGATGAGGTCGGCGTCCATCCGGTCTATCCCGCGGCAGTAGCGGTGCAGCGCCGCGGTGATCTCGTGCTCGGCAATGATGACGTCGTTCATATGGGGGTGAACTCCACTGTCAGTCGGGTCAGGTTGTGCTGGACGAGGTTGGGCGCCCACTGATCGGCCTGCTCGTCGGGAGCCAGGCGGAGCCCGCGGGTGCGGCGCAACAGGGTGTTCACCGCGATGCGGGCCTCGGCGCGGGCCAGCGGGGCACCGAGGCAGAAATGCGGTCCTTGCGCGAACGTCAGATGCCGACGCCCTTCCGCGCCGCGGTCCAGCTTCAACTCGTCAGGGTCAGGGAACCGGGCGTCGTCCCGATTGGCCGATCCGTAGACGAGCCAGACGAAGGTTCCCTTCGGGATCGGGACGCCACCGGCGACGGTGTCGCGGGTCGCGGTGCGGAAGAGGCCCTGCACCGGGGACTCCAGGCGCAGCACCTCCTCGACGAAGGCCGGCACCTCCACGGGGTGCTCCCGCAACCGGTCCTGAAGTGCCTGATCCTGCGTCAGCATCCAGATGCAGGATGCGATCAGGCTGTTGGTGGTCTCGTTGCCGCCTATCAGGAACAGCGTCAGCATCTGCAGCTGTTCCTCGGGACACAGCACCGAACCGGCGGCGGCGACGTCGCTGACCAGGTCCTCGCCGGGATGCGCCAGGCGATCGGCCAGTTGGTCGGTGAAGAAGTCGTAGCACTCGTCCAGGGCCAGGATCAGGTCGGTGATCTGCTCGGCGGTGAACGTGGGGCGGCCGTTCGCTCGGACGAACGCATTGGTCCACCGGTGCAGGGTGGGTACCGGTGTCCCCTCGATCCCCATCGCCCGTGCGATCACCGTCATCGGTAACGGCAGCGCCAGTTCGGCGACGGCATCGGCGTTGCCGCGGTCGACAAAGGCGTCGATCAGCGATTCGGTCAGGGTCTGGATCGGTTGCTCGAGCAGCGCCACCCGACGCGGGGAGAAGACCTTGTTCATCATCGCCCGCTGCTCGCCGTGCCGTGGCGGGTCGCAGTTCACCAGCGCCGGACCCTTGGCCGCGATCCCCAGCCGGCGTATTGCGGCGGCACGCACCCGGTCGGGATAGGACGGATCCTCGGCCACCCGCGCGGCCAGGCTGGTCGCTGCGCCCGGGCCCGACTGACGGGTGGACGAGAAGTCCTCCGGGCGCAGCAGGACGTGGACGATGTCCTGGTGCCGAGTCAGGGCGAAGGCGTTCAACGCGGGGATCCATGCCACGGGTTCGCGGTCCCGCAACCCGGCGTAGACGGGGTACGGACAGCGGGTCAGCTCAGGCGTGGCCTCGGTGAACAGGCCGTCGTGCGGGCACACATCAGGCACGGCTCGACGCTAACCCCGCCGACCGAAAAGGTCCATAGGTAAATCATTGAGCAGTCGACTTTCTGGCGATAGCGTCGGACCCATGACGGACCCCTTCCGGCTCGACGGCGCGACCGCTCTGATCACCGGTGGGACCTCCGGCATCGGCGCGGCCATCGCGACGTTGTTCCGCGACCGCGGTGCTCGCGTTCTCGTGTGCGGACGCGACGAGGAGCGAGGCAAGCAGTTCGCCGCCCTGAGCGGCATGGAATTCGTGCGTGCCGACGTCACCGACGACGCCGATGTCGCCGCGCTCGCCACCGAGTGCGGAGACCTGTCCGTGCTGGTGAACAACGCCGGGCCCACCGACCTGCTGCACACCCGCAGCGTCGACGGCCCGGTCGGTGTGGTGACAGCCGAGAACTGGCACCGAGTGGTCGACGCGACCCTCACCGGCGTCTACCTGACGACCCATCACTGTCTGCCCGCTCTGATCCGCAGTGGCGCCGGCACGATCGTCAACATCTCCTCGATCGCCGCCGCACAGGCGATGCCGGGCTTCGACGCCTACTCCGCGGGCAAGGCGGGCGTGGAGGCCATGACCCGGTCCGTCGCCGCCGGCTACCAGCACCTCGGCGTGCGGGCCAACGCGATCCGGGTCGGTTCGATCGCCGTCGACCACGGGAGCGGGGAACGGAGTCGCGGCGTCGAGCAGGACCCGCGGCCCGATGCCTGGCGTCGACCCGAACCGCCGAAGTCCGGCTCCCCGGAGGACGTCGCGCACGCGGCGCTTGT
Organism: uncultured Actinomycetota bacterium; assembly: GCA_963703165.1. Lineage (GTDB taxonomy): Bacteria > Actinomycetota > Actinomycetes > Sporichthyales > Sporichthyaceae > JBQTKD01. The sequence goes on along the minus strand of OY969798.1, from coordinate 1,365,943 downwards.
CCTGGCCTCACCGGCGAGCACGTACGTCACCGGCGTCGTGCTGCCGGTGGACGGCGGTCTCGAGATGCGCTCGCTGATGCCCTGGCAGACGCCGCGTCCCGGTGAGGCCTGATCCAACTCAGCCTTACGTTCAAGCGTCGGCGAGAGCGGAAATCCAGCTCGTCCGAACGAAGGTCAACGCCTCGGCCGGTTCTACTCGAACGATCGCTTGATGGTCGAGTTCGGCGTGCCAGGCGTGCGATTCAGGCGCGATGTCGAAGATCCGGTTCGGCTCCGGACGGCTGGTCGGGCCGTGACGTCGCAGCAGTTCCGCAGCGGCTGAGTCGATGTGATTTTCCGTCGCGAGTCCCCATAGGTCGTAGAGATCGCGGGCTGTTCTTCGGTCGTTCCATGCGATCGCCTTGCCGGCGGCGAAGGCCGCGGGAGTCAGCGTTGTCAGTCTGCTTGGTGGCGCATCTCGGTATCGCTGCTCCAGCGAGGTGACGGTAGTGGGCCACTTCGGGTACCCGGCGGCTGCGAGAAGTTGTATGCGGATTCGGATGCCGCCGTCGAGCACGAGCACCGCCGATTCGCTATCTCTCGTCTGAGTGAGCGATGGCTGCCACGAGACCACGCCGTGCGAACGTCTCAGCCCTTCTTGCACAGCCCGTTCGATGCGGCTCGCCATCTCCGACCGCGGCGTTGAAGTCAGGAGATCGAGGTCTTCGCTCAGCCGAAGGGCCGGCAGCAAGGTTCGCGCCAGTGCGGTGCCGCCGAAGAAGGTGAGGCCCTCCGCACCATCCATCGCACCGAGGGCGCCGAGCACATGACTGATGGCGTGGTCGCGTCGGACCTGTGCGTCGCCGACGCCGAACTCAGTACGAACCCTTTCGAGGTCGGCCGGGTTGAGGACACCGCTACTCATCGCCATGCCCGACCGGCGGAGGGCTCGCGCGGAGGCGGCGCAGAGTTGCGGTCATCCGCTGTGCGGTAGCCACGGCGGCCAGTCGGTCGGGATCGCACATTGGCAGCAAGGTGCGCGCGGCATCCAGCGCCTCGGTCGTCAGACCTCCAAGCTGGGGGCGTCGCGCAAGGTCCAAGGCGGTCTGCTCGGGCGTGGTGATCAAGGCGGCACCGAGATCGAGTCGCCGCAGTACGGCGTCCAGAGTTTCGACGTCGCGTTTGACGAACTGGAGGGTGCCCGCCCGTTCGCCCGTGAGAGCGATCGCGTCGTGCTGTTTGGGTGCGGCAACGATCGCGACCGCCACCGCGCGTGGCAGCGCTCCGTGCAAGCGAGCGGCCGTCAGGTGCATGAGTACCGGGACTCGTTCGCCGTAGATCGTCGTGGCAACACCGGCCGCAACATCTTCGAGCGTGGGCTGCCAGCCGGCGTCCTCATCGTCGGGGACGGCGATGTAGTACCCGTGAGCGACCTGGCGGATCCGGCCCTGACGCGCGAGGCGATGGACGGCCTCCGCGGGCTGTGCATATACCCCGACGAGGTCACGCGGGCGGAATGTGCGCAGCGGCGCGCGAGTGATCGCCCCAGGCAGTCCGGTCGCCATGTGAGGCTCCTTCAGTACAGAAAAGCTTAGCAGAAGACTAATATTTCCCGTACTCAACCGCCAGTAGGTGAGGCCTTCAGTTCGGCGTGAGGTGCAGCGGGAGCGACGTCGGTCCGCGCAGGATGAAGCTGCGGTTGTAGGACAAGGTCTCCGGATCGACGGCAAGCCGTAGATCGCTGAAGCGGGCCAGCAGGTGTTCGACGGCGATCCGTAGTTCCAACTTCGCGATGTTCGCGCCGAGGCAGAAGTGCTCGAACTGGGCGAAGGTCAGGTTCAGTCCGCGGTCGGCCTCCAGGTCGATGGAGTCAGCGCCGGTGAAGGCCAGTTCGTCGCGGTTGCCGGAGCCGTAGACCAACCAGAGCATCGATCCCGCAGGAACCTCGACGTCGCCGATCGTGCTGTCCGCGGTGCTCACCCGGAACATGCCCTGCACCGGTGCCTCGATCCGCAGCATCTCCTCGACCAGAGGGGAGACCAAGGCGGGATTCGAACGGACCCGCTGCGCCAGCTCGGGATCGCTTGCCAGCGTGAGTAACAAGGTGGTGGTCATGTTCGTCGTGGTCTCGTTGCCCGCCACCAGGAACTGCACCAGCATCTGCAGGATCTCGTCGAGGCTGAGCGGCTCCTCGTCTCGCGTGCGAGCGCTGACCAGGTCGGTCAGCAGATCGTCGCGCGGGTCGATGCGCCGTAGTTCGATCTCAGCGGTGAAGTAGTCGTAGAAGTTGTCGACGGCCTCGAAGATCTCGGCGACCGCCTCGGGGGACTGCTCGAGCCCACCGACCCCCGCGGTGAAGGCGTTGGACCAGCGCTTGAACTCGTCCATGTGCTGCGGGGGTACGCCGAGCAGGGTCGCGATCACCGTCATCGGCAAGGGAATCGAGAACATCGGAACGACGTCGACCGGCCCGTTCGGGGCGGCCTGCGCCAGACCTTCGAGGAGTTCGTCGGTCAACGTGCGGACGTCGGGCTCGAGCAGCTTCACCCGCCGTGTGCCGAAGGCGTTGCGGACCAGATCGCGTTGTCGCTTGTGCAGCGGGGGATCGGTGAACAACAGGACCGGGGACTCCGCGATGCGCAGTCGTCGCTCGGCCTGCGCCCGCAAGCGGGGCGAGGTCTCAGGGTCTGCGATCAGCTTGGTGGCGAGGCCGCTGACGGAGCTGGGACCGCTGGCCATCGCGGAGGAGTACGTCGCGGTGTCGCGCAGGATCTCCATGATGTCCGCGTGCCGGGTGACGACGTAGCCGCCGAGTCGCTCGTTGCGCAGCACCGGTGCCTGCTCGCGCAGCACCTCGTAGAGCGGGAAGGGACACCGCACGAGCTCGGCGTCCAGGGCGAGCAGCCGGTCCAGATCACCGGGCGAGTAAGGGCATCCCGTCACGGCCCGACCATAAACGGTCCATTGCCAAAAGGTCTAGTGCTCAACTAAATTCGGGGCGTGCTGACGACAGGCGTGCTGCGGGACATGTACCGAGTGATGGCCCTGATCACCGCGACCAGTGACCGGGCCACCGCGGAGGTCAAGAGCGGTTCGCTAGCCTCGGCGTTCTATCCCGTGCGCGGGTTGGAAGGCGTCTGCGCCGCGATGGCCAGCGCCATGACGCGCGAGGACAAGCTCGTCTCCACGTACCGCTCGCTCGGCGACGCGTTGGCCAAGGGTGCGAACCTGCGCCGGGTCATCGCTGAGCTGTACGGCCGCTCGGACGGTGTGTGCGGCGGCAAGGGCGGGCCGATGCATCTGCACGATCCCGATGTCGGCTTCGTGACGAGCACCGGGATTGTGGGCTCCGGGATCCCGATCGCGGTCGGTCTCGGGATGGCGGCGCAACTCGACGGAGCCTCCCGTGCGGTGGTCACCACCTTCGGCGACGGCGCGACGTCGATCGGCGCGTGCCATGAGGCGCTGAACATGGCCGGGCTGTGGAAGCTGCCCGTCGTTTTCGTGTGCCAGAACAACCAGTGGGGCGAGCACACCCCGATCGCGGAGTACGCGGCGGTCACCGACCTGGCCGGGCGCGCCAAGGGTTATGGCATGGAGACCGTCCGGGTCGACGGGTTCGATCCCGTCGCCACCTACGCCGTCCTGGTCGAAGCGTTCGAACGCGCCCGTTCCGGTGGCGGTCCGACCTTCGTCGAGGCGATGACCTACCGACTGACCGGACACACCGGCTCGGCCGACTACAGCTACATGCCGGCCGAGGAACTCGCCGCGGCGATGGAACGCGACCCGGTCCCGACGTTCCGCCGCTACCTCCTGAACGAAGGCCGCCTCGCCGAGGACGAACTCGCGGCCATCGACGCCGACGTCGTGGCCCAGGTCGACGACGCGTTCGCCTTTGCCATGGCGAGTCCGCCACCGGCGCGGGAGCGGCGCTACGAGGACGTGTTCGCCGATGCCGCCGCGACCGCCGGGACGGGGGTATCCGCATGACCACGGAGACCATGACGATGGGGCAGGCGCTGAACTCCGCCCTGCACCTCGCGATGGACGCCGACTCGAAGGTCCTCCTGATCGGTGAGGATGTGGCCGACCCGATCGGTGGTGTCCTGAAGATCTCGAAGGGCCTGTCCACCAAGTACGGCACCCAGCGGGTGCGGGCCACCCCGATCGCGGAGACCGGGATCATCGGTGCCGCAATCGGTCTCGCATTGGGCGGCTACAAGCCGGTCGCCGAGATCATGTTCATGGACTTCACCGCCGTGTGCCTGGACCAGATCGTCAACCACGCCGCGAAGCTGCGCTACATGTCCGGCGGCCACACGCCGGTCCCGCTGACCATCCGCACCGGCGTGGGCACGCGTCGTTTCGGTGCGCAGCACAGCCAGAACCTCGAGGCCTGGTTCATGCACACCCCGGGCATCAAGGTCGTCGTCCCGGCCACCGCCGCCGACGCCAAGGGCCTGCTCGCCTCCTGTATCGAGGACCCCGACCCGTGCCTGTTCGTGGAGCACTTCGAGCTCGTCTTCACCCAGAAGGACGAGGTCCCCGTCGGCGTGCACACCGTGCCGCTCGGGCAGGCGGCCATTCGCCGCGAAGGCTCCGACGTCACCGTCATCACCTACGGCGCCGCGGTCCGCAAGGCCCTGGCAGCCGCGGAAACCCTTGCCGAGCAGGGGATCTCGGCTGAGGTGATCGACCTACGCACCCTCGTCCCGCTCGACATGAACACGGTGCTGGAGTCCGTCGAACGGACGCGGCGGGCCGTTGTCCTGCACGACGCCCACACGTTCTGCGGCCCTGGCGCCGAACTCGCGGCCCAGATCACCGAGAACCTCTGGGGCGACCTGCTCGCGCCGGTGCTCCGTCTGGGCGCGGGCTACTCGCCGATTCCGTTCGCCGAGGGACTGGACTTCCACCCGACTCCAGGCGACGTCGTCGCCGCGGTCGGCACCCTGCTCGGCCGCTGAAGGAGATCGAAGTGGGCACTGCTGTCGTCACCGGAGGCGCGCGCGGGATCGGCCGCGCCACGGCAGTGCGCCTGATCGAAGCCGGGCACGAGGTGACCATCGTCGACCTCAACGGCGACGCCGCCGCGACGACCGCGGCTGAGATCGGCGCGAAGGCCGCGATGGTGGACGTCACCGACGAGGCCGCGGTGGCGGCGTTCGCCGCCGGTATCACCGACCTTGACGTGCTGGTCAACAACGCCGGGATGTATCGGCCGGGCAGCCTGGATACTCAGACCGTCGCGGACTACCGCCTGACCTTCGACGTCAACGTCCTGGGCCCGATGCTGATGACCCGTCACCTCGCGGATGCGCTCGGCGCCGGCGGAGGGGGAGCGGTGGTCAACGTAGCGTCCATGTCGGCGTTCGTCGCCGTCCCCGGCACCGGCGTGTATTCGATGGCCAAGGCCGCCGTCGCGTCGTACACCGAGCTCGCAGCCCTCGAGTACGCCCCGCGCGGGATCCGCGTCAACGCGGTCGCCCCGGGCCGGATCAGCACGGAGATGACCGCCGACCGCCAGGGCGACCCGGCCCGCGAGGCCCGCACCAACGCGCTGATTCCCCTCGGCCGCTCCGGCACCGCCCAGGACGTCGCCGAGGCCATCTGTGCCCTCGCCTCACCCGGCGCTGCCTACGTCACCGGCCAGGTGCTCCGCGTCGACGGCGGCCTCACCCTCGCCCTGGTTCCTCTGCTGCAGGCGGCCCAGCAGGGCGGCTCGTAGTGCATCTTCTGCCGGCGTGTGGGGCTATTCGCGCGCCGGAGTACCCCCACTCGCCGGCAGAAGACGTTGTTCCCAGGCGGGTAGGGCGCGGTAGACCTTGATGGACGCGAGGCCGACGGCGATGTTGCCCGCGGCCATGAGGAAGAAGATGGGCTCGCGGAAGTACTCGTGGCTGAGCATCATCCAGGGCCAGAAGCCGAGGCTCAGGACGACGTAGCCCCAGAGGATGAACTCCGACATCCCGCGCCGGGAGCCGCGGGCCCGCATCATCGAGATGTTGAAGGCCGAGGACAGAAGGACCGTGGACATGAGGCCGTAGTACTCGAGCGGGTCCTCCGTGATGTCCTGGAACCACCAGAAGATGCCGAACACGAAGGCCTGCAGGACCAGGTAGATGGCGATCGCCTTGGTGAGGGTGCAGCCCGCGCCGAAGAGGTCCTCGCGGGCGTAGCGCATGATCTGCGAGATCACGACGAGTTCGAACACGGTGAAGACGATGAGACCGACCCAGAACAGCTTCAGGATCCAGAACTCGTCCTTGCTGTCGAACCACGAGTCGTAGGACGCGACGAAGGTGACGTCGTGCGCGACGTTCCACAGGTTGGTTGCGAGGGGTATCGAGTACGAGCGGTCGCGGGCGCCGATGCGCATGGCGCCGAGGTACTGCATGTAGCCGCCGATCGCCGCCAGGGCAGCGAAAACCAAGATGAGGCCGAGGCGGTCGGAGGTGTTGTCGATGACCGTCGGAGCGTCGTAGCCCGAAGCGAGAATCATCGGTGTGCCAGCCGCAGCGCGCGCTTGTCGAGCTTGCCCACGGGCGTGCGATGCAGGGAGTCGACGAAGCGGACCTCGCGCGGACATTTGTAGCGCGTCAGGTGGTCCTGGCAGTAGGAGAGGACCTCGTCGGCGGTCGGCGGGTGCTCGGGGTCGGTGGCAACCACGAGGGCGATCAACTGCTCACCGAGGTCGGGGTGCGGGATCCCGATACAGGCGGCCTCGGCGACGGCGTCGTGCGCGGCGAGCACAGCCTCGGCCTCGGCGGGATAGATGTTCACCCCGCCGCTGACGACGAGGTCCGAGGCGCGGTCGGTGACCCAGACATAGCCCTCGGCATCCATCACGCCGATCTCGCCGAGGGTGAAGAGGTCGCTGCCCGTGATGTCGGCCTCGGGCTGGTCGACGTAGCGGATGCCATGGGCCGTGGTGTCGCGGAAGAACAGACGTCCTTCGGTGCCGGGCGGGGCCGAATTCCCCTGCTCGTCGAGGATGTGGGCCTCGAACGGCGGGATCGCGCGGCCGACCGAACCGGGGCGTTGCAGCCAGTCGTGCGCGCCGATCATGCAGGTGGTGCCGACCTCGCTGGCGCCGTAGGACTCCCAAAGCACGTCGCCCAACCATTCGATCGCGGCGCGCTTGTCGGGCTCCGGGAATTTCGCGCCGACCTGCAGGACGAACCGCAGCGAGGACACGTCGTAGCGGAGGCGGACCTCGGCGGGCAGAGCCATCGCGCGCTGCAGGTGGGTCGGAACCACGATCACGGAGGCAATGCGGTCCCGTTCGATCGCGTGCAGCAAGGCCTCGGGATCGAACCTGCCGAGCACCGTGACCGGCGCACCGCCGAGGAAGATGCGAGTACCGGCGAGCGGCCCCGAGTGATACATCGGCCCGACGACGAGATGCCGGCCGTGGGTGACCAGGGATCCCTGCGCCAGCTTGGCGACGTGCTCGGTGATGTCCGCCCCACCCACCCAGGAGGTGGGCGGCAGTTCCACGCCCTTGGGGCGTCCCGTCGTGCCGGAGGTATAGACCATCGTCGGGCGAGGCAACAGATCCGTCGGAGGCTCGGCGTCACCGGCCGTGACGAGCGCGCGTGCGAGATCGGCTGAACCGCCGATGACACGGGAGATTCCGGCCAGCTCCGCAGCGGCGAGCGCGCGCTCCGCGCAGGCATCATCAGTCAGGACGACGTCGGCCTGACTGTGCGTCAGGATCCAGGCGGCTTCGGCAGGTTCGAGGTGATAGTTGACGGCGACCGCGCAGGTCCCGGCCAGCGTCGCGGCCGCGTAGTAGAGCAGGGTCTGGCCACTGTTCTCCGCGAACACCGCGACCCGTCGAGCGGGCCGTAGCTGCGCGGCGAGCAGGACGTTGACCAGTGGGCGCAGCGCGTCGTCGGCCTGCGCCCAGGTCCAGTCGCCGTCCGGGGCCCGCAGGGCGAGTTCGTCCGGACGAGTGGCGGCGAGCGCGGCGGCGAAGGTCACGCCCCGACCACCTCGCGGGCGGCCTCCTCACCGGCGACCCGTCCGATCCCGGTGGCCAGGCCCAACGCGTTGCCGCTGCCCATGTACAGCGGACCGAGCAGACCGCCCACGCATTCCCCGGCCGCGAACAACCCGGGAACGGCAGTGCCGTCGGCGCCGATCACCCGTGCACAGTCGTCGATCCGCAGTCCGGCACCGGTGAGGTTCACGGCGATGGGCCACAGCGGGACCGCGTAGAACGGAGGAGTGCGCAGCGGTAGGAGGAACTTCCCGGACTTCCCGAAGTCGCTGTCGATGCCTGCGTCGGCGAAGGCGTTGTACCGGTCGAGCTCGCCGACCGCGGCAACGGGATCCAGCCCGACCTGTGCCGCGAGAGCCCCGAGGTCGTCGGCGGTGTGGGCGCGCTTTTTGGTGAGCAGGAACTCGATCATGTCCGGCGTGTAGTGCCGCGGGCGGAACGGCGGGTGGTTCGGCCACACCTGCTTATAGGCGCCCTTGTAGCGATCGGCCAACTGCTCCGGCGGATTCAGGGCGGCGGAGTCGAGGAACGCGACGCATTGGTTGCCGTGCGCGCGCACCGCGTTGTCGAGGATCCCGTAGGGCGCGGTCTCGTCGGCGAAGCGATGGCCGGCGGAGTCCAGCAGGACCAGCCACCCCGGCAGCAGGGCTTCGTTGACGAACGTCCCGCCGGGCCCGAGGGTCCGCAGCCCACGGTCCTGTCCGGTGACCTGCGCGCCGACCGAGGCGCCGAGATCGAGAGCGTCGCCGCGTGCGCCGTCGTGCCCGATGTACCAGGTGCGCTCGGGATCCCAGGCCGACGGGAACAGCTCGGCGATGCGGTCCGGGTTCGCTCCGAACCCACCGGTCGCGAGGACCACGGCGCCGGCCGTGATCTCGTCGTCCCCGACGGCAATCCCGATGACCCGGCCGTCCTGCACGAGCAACCGGTCGACCCGGCGACCCAGTGCGACGTCGACCCCGGCCGAGGTCGCCGCACGATGCAGCGCGTCGACCAACGCCTGCCCACCCCCTTCGACGGCGTGCGAGCGAGGGGCGCGTTCCTCCCCGCCGAAGATGAGGCGCTCGAAGAACGGAACCCCGTGCGCCACCAGCCAATCGACGGTCGGCCCACTGGCCCGGGCGAATCGCTGAACCGGACCGGCGGCGATGTCCCAGCGCATCAACGAGCGGTAGTCGTGGAAGAGGTCGTCCTCGTCCTCCTCGATACCCGACGCCTTCTGCAACCGGCTGCGGCTGCCCATCACGATCCCGCCGGACAACCGCGACGAACCGCCGACCACATCCGAGGCCTCGGCCACCAGCACCGAACCGGCGCCGTGCTCCACCGCCGACAGCGCCGCGCACAGTCCCGCCGCACCCGATCCGACGATCAGGACGTCGACGTCGGTGGACATCCTCGGCCATCCTCGAAATAGTCGAGTTAACGAGTATTCGTGACGTACCCAAACACAGCGGAGGTGTCGGTGTCCATGGGCGACCAGGGCGCAGTGGGCGTCGGGATCGTCGGGCTCTCCGCCGAGCGTGGTTGGGCGGCGCAGGCGCACGTCCCCGCGTTGTGCGCGGTGCCCGGGTTCGAGCTTCGGGCCTGCAGCGCAAGCTCTCTGGAGTCCGCGAAGGCCGCGGCAGCGGCCCATGGGGTGCCGGCGGCCTGCGCCGATCAGGTCGAGCTCGCCGAGCACCCGGACGTCGACCTCGTCGTGATCGCGGTCAAGGTTCCCGAGCACCGCCGCCTCGTCTCCGCGGCGATCGCCGCCGGCAAGTCCGTGCTCTGCGAGTGGCCGTTGGGCAATGGCACCGCGGAGGCCGAGGACCTGACGCAGCGGGCGGCCGTAGCCGGCGTCGCGGCTCACGTCGGTCTGCAGGCCCGGTCCGCACCGGCGCTCCGTGCAGTCCGGGACGCCATCCGCTCCGGCGCGATCGGTGAGGTGCTCTCCACGACGCTGATCGGCACCGGCGGCATGTGGGGCGCCACCGTCGACGGCCCCAACGCCTACCTGCTCGACCGGGCCAACGGCGCGACCCTGCTGAGCATCCCCTTCGGCCACACCATCGACGCGGTTTGCCACGCCCTCGGGGAGTTCACCGACCTGACCGCGACCACCGCCACCCAGCGGACCCAAGTACTGCGGACCGACACCGACGAACTCGTCCCGATGAACGTCGAGGACCAGATCGCCGTGTCCGGGATGTTGACCGGCGGGGCGGTGCTCAGCGCGCATTACCGCGGCGGCATGGCGGCGACCGAGAACTTCCGTTGGACGATCACCGGCACCGACGGCGAACTCGTCCTCACCGGCCCGACGGGGCACCTGCAGTTCGGCCTCGTCGAGGTCGCGATCAGCACCGGCGGCACCCTGGAGCCCTTCGAGATCGCGGCATCGTTCCGCAGCACCGACGCGGACCCGCGTGTCCGGTGGAACCCCGTCGCCGAGGCCTACGCGGACCTGCTCGTCGCGCTGCGCGGTGGCGAGTCCGCGGTCCCCACCTTCACCGACGCGGTCGCCCGGCACCGCCTGCTCGACGCCATCACCGAATCGGCGGCGTCGGGGCAACGGGTAGCGGTGAGCTGAACCAGGTCGATCATATCGTGCGGACACCTTGTCCGATGAAGTCCACAGTGTGTACTTTGACGGTCATGACGGCACTCGACCTGCACGCCCCGAACCCGATGCATTGCGCTTCAGGTCCGAACGACACCTGGTCGACGGTGAACACCCGGGAGAACTACGCCGGAGTGATGAGCCCGCTGGGTGCGACTCTCTGGTTGCCGATCTGCGACCGCGCGGTCAACGGGAGCTTCCACGACATCGGCGTACTGAGCAGCGATCAGATCGACGCTCCCGCTCCGGAGCCGTCGTCCGCGGTCTTCTACGGCCGCTACACCGCAGGCATCAGCTACTTCCGTCGGCTGGCCGATCTGATCCCCGGCCAGTCGGGCGCGAGCTTCGAGGAACAGTTCTTCGCCTCGACCCGCACTGACGAACCCGAGGGTGCGACCCGTCGTCGCTACCCGATGATCGCGGCCAAGGCCCCGGCGCAGGTTGCGCGTCTGAAATGGCGGGCACAGAAGACCTTCGCGCGCACCGAGACGTGGTGGCGTCGGGCGACCACCGTGACCGCGGCCGCCCGACCGGCGCAGGTGCAACTCGACGAGGCGTTCACGATGCTGCACGACGTCATGCGCGTGCACATGGTCGTCTGCTTCGTCGCACAGGGCGTCTTCGACGGGCTCGGCAAGCTGGCAGACAAGGCGGGTCGGCCGGGGTTGCACCTGCAGCTGGCCACCGGCTACGGACAGATGGCCGAGGTCGAGCTGGTCGCGATGCTCGACCGGGTCGCTCACGGCGAGGCCACCCTCGACCGGTTCCTCTCGCAGTACGGCTTCCGCTGCGCCGGCGAGCTCGAGGTCTCCAATCCCACCTGGCGGGAGCGCCCCGAGCTGATCGAACGTCTGGTGGCCAAGTACCGCAGCGTCCCGCAACGCCCCGACTACACCGCACAGGGCAAGGCGCGGGCCGAGGTGCGGGAGGCCGCCGAACGCGAGCTGCTGGTCGAGCTGCCGGCCGTGCGCCGTCCGTCCGCCAAGGGTCTGCTGATCCTCGCGAAGGCCTTCATCCCGATGCGCGAGGAGGGCAAAGCGAACCTGGCGCGGGCTTTCGACGGCACCCGCGTCGCGTGCCGCGCCCGCGGCCGGGAAATGGCCGCCGCGGGCGTCATCGACACCGAGGACGACGTCTTCTATCTCACGGTCGACGAGATCCAGGGGACTCCGCCGGCCGATGCTCGCGAGCTGGTCGCTGCCCGTCGGGAACTGCGTACGGCCTACGAGAAGTTCGACGTCCCTGAGCACTGGGTGGGTCAACCCGTCCCGATCGCGATCAGCACCGAGGCGGTCGCACCCGAGAGCACCGTGACCGGGACCGCCGCGGCCCACGGTGTGGTCGAGGGCCGGGCCCGCGTGTTGGCCGGCGCCGACGAGTCCGATCTGCTCGAGCCCGACGAGATCCTCGTCTGCCACACCACCGATCCGTCCTGGGCCTCGGCCTTCCACCTCGCCGCGGGCGTCGTGATCGACGTCGGCTCCATCTCCTCGCACGGCGCGATCGTCGCGCGGGAAATGGGCCTGCCCTGCGTCATCGGCACCGGCAACGGCACCGCGGTCCTGCGCACCGGCGACCTGCTCCGGGTCGACGGCGGCGCCGGCATCGTCACCGTGCTGGAGACGGCCTCGGCGTGAGCGCGGCGCCGGAGCGGGGTTACCGCAGCTTCCTGAACCTGGATGAGATCGTCGGTCACGCTCGCGCGATCGCCGAGGCCGACGGACTGGCTGCGGTGTCCATGCGGACCCTGGCCGACCGTTCGGGCTGCAGCCCGCGGGCGCTGTACCGGCACGTGTCCGGCAAGGAGGAGGTCCTCGAGCTCATTGCCGACGCAGCGCTCGGGGAGCTCGGCGGTCCGCGCGACGACCTGCCCTGGGACGACGCGCTGGTCGAGTTCTTCACCCGCATGCGGGAGCTGCTGATCGCCGCGCCCGCGGTCGCCGAGATCATCGCGCAGCTTCCGGTCGCGGGCCGCAACTTCCGGGCTCACGGCGATGCGCTCGTCGTCCTGCTCCTGGGCGCCGGACTGAGTCCGCAGGATGCGGTCGAGGCGATGGTGACGCTGGGTCAGTTCACGATCGGCGCCTCGATGCCGGGCACGGGGGAGCGGTTGAACGAGGCCTACCGAAAGGGGACCGAGTCCGGCAGCCGGCACGACCTGGTCCGCCGGCATTTCGTCGCCGGTTCGGCGGCCCGGCACTTCGACACCGCACTGCGCCGACTGGTCAGGGCGTACTCGCCTAAGCCGGTTCGAGCAGTGCCGCGCGCATCCGCGTCACCTGCTCGTGCATTCCGACCTCGGTGAGGTAGCCCTCGACCGATCCCCAACGCTGCTCGACAGCGTCGAGGAACGCGGCCATGCAGTCGGCGGGCGTCCGCACGAACGTGTAGCGCTGACCCTCCAACTGCGGGCTGCGCTCGGGTACGTGCTCGTCGAGGTGTGCCAGCAACCGGACCATTCCTGGTGCGCTGATCGCGTAGTCCTCGATGACCTGATCCCGCGTCACGCCCAGGGCGGACAGGAGCATCGCGGCCACCACTCCGGTGCGGTCACGGCCGGACGCGCAGTGGATGAGGACCGGTGCGTGTGCGGCTTGGCTCAGGGCGCGCCACCACATCCGCCCCATCTCGGCGTCGGTGAGCATGTCCAAGTAGATCGGGGCCACGAACGCCGGCTCGGTGAAGCGCGTCCACGCGTCATTGGCGGGAAGCTCGGCCAGCACCGAGCAGCGCACGGCCTCGATGCCGAGTTCCTCCCAGACCGCCGAGCCGCGCTTGGCGACCTCGTCGTCGTGACGTAGATCCAGCACGGTCCGCAGACCCAACGCACGCAGCGCCTCGACGTCCGCCTTCGTCGCCATCAGAGGATCATCGGAACGGAACAACCGGCCGCGACGGACCGTGCGTCCGTCCTCGGTGGTGAGGCCGCCCAGGTCGCGCAGATTGAACACGCGCTCCAGGCGTAGTTCGCGCGTCATCCGGACTCCCGTGCTCTTGCCTGCGGCGGCGAGATACTCTAGGAATATATCATTCAGTTCACGACTAATCGGGATGGAGCCGGCCGTGGCCGAACGGATCCCCGCGGTGGACTATCTCGTCCTCGGCGACCACCCCCACCTGCAGGCCTGGCGCTGCGACGCCTGCTCGGCCGCCTATTTCGACCGCCGCAACGCCTGCGCCCGGTGCTTCGGCACGGACTTCAGTCGAGCACCGGTCGGTGACGCAGGAGTGGTCCGCGCCTTCACTCGAGTCGAACGGGGCGCGAAGCAACCGTTCACCTCCGCCGTCGTCGACCTCGGCGACGGTGTGCATGTGAAGACCAACCTCCGCGGTGCCGACGACCCGTCGCTGATCACCCCGGAGCTCAAGGTCCGCCTCGTCACCTTCGTTGCGGGCGTCGACGACAACGGCGTGGAGGCCGTCGCCTTCGCCTTCGAGCCCGTCGAGCCGCTGGGAGGTTCGGAATGACCGAGCACGTGTGGGTCGTCGGTGCGTCGATGACGCGCTTCGGTCGCTTCCCCGACAAGGACCTGATGGACCTCGCGGTCGAGGCCACCACCGGTGCGCTCAAGGACGCCGACGTCGACATGGCCGCCGTCGACATCCTGGCGATGGGCAATCTCTACTCGGCCACCGGTCACCTCGGGCAGCGCCTGCAGAACCAGATGGGACAGACCGGCATCCCGGTCTACAACGTCGTCAACGCCTGCGCCACCGGAGCGACCGCAATCCGGGTCGCGATGATGTCGATCCTCGCGGGGGAGTCCGAGACCGGATTGGCCGTCGGCGTCGAGCAGATGGGCAAGATGGGCCTGCTCGCGGGCGGCCGGCCGAAGGACGCGAAGAAGGAGTACACCCCGTCGGGTCGTTACGGCTCCGTCGTGAAGACCGAGGGGATGTTCGGCACCAACCTCATGCCCGGCGTCTTCGCGCAGGCCGGTACCGAGTACGCCCTCAAGTACGGGGTGACGCAAACTCAGTTCGCCAAGGTCGCGCAGAAGAACCACTTCCACTCGACGCTCAACCCGCTTGCGCAGTACCAGAAGGAGTTCTCCCTCGAGGAGATCCTGGCAGCCGAGGTCATCGCCTGGCCGAACACGCTGCCGATGTGCTGCCCCACCGGTGACGGTGCCGCCGCGGTGTACCTGGTGTCCGAACGCAAGCTCGCGACCCTCGACCCCGATGTGCGTCGCCGCGCGGTGAAGATCTCCGCCTCGATCCTCACCTCGGACCCCTACGTCGACGGCGGTCAGGTCCAGGCCGACATCAACACCCTCACCCGCAACGCCGCCGACCTCGCCTACGAGAAGGCGGGCATCGGCCCGGAGGACCTCGACCTCGTCGAACTGCACGACTGCTTCGCCACGGCCGAACTGCTCCATTACGACAACCTGCGGTTGTGCGAGCCGGGCGGTGCCGGGGACTTCATCGACTCCCGCGCCCCGTGGCGTGGCGGGCGCATCCCCGTCAATGTCTCCGGCGGCCTGTTGTCCAAGGGCCACCCGTTGGGCGCCACGGGGGTGGCCAACGTCTACGAGATCGTCACGCACCTGCGCGGCGAGGCCGGGGCTCGGCAGATCCCCGGTGCTCGCGTCGGCCTGGCGCACGTCATCGGCCTGGCCTCGGCGTGCGGGGTGCATATCCTCGAGGCACGACCCAGCTAGAGGAGCCGCACCGGTGGCGTGGAAGACATTGCAGGTCGAGGTGCGCGACGGCGTCGCCGAACTGTGCCTGACCCGCCCTGAGCTGCTCAACCGATTCGACTCGGACCTCCTCGGCGAGCTGGGACCGGCGCTGACCGAGCTCGGTGAGGATCCGTCAGTTCGGGCGGTCGTCTGGACCTCGGAGGGCAAGCACTTCTCCGCCGGCGGCGACACCGAGGAGATCCTGGCCTCGCACCGGGACCCCGACCACCTGAGCTCGGGCATCGCCCGCGGCAAGGAGCTCTACCGAACCTTCGCCGGGTTCGGGAAGCCGCTCGTGGTCGCCCTGCACGGCCACGTCTTCGGTGTTGCCACCAGCCTGGTGTTGCTCGCTGACGCGGTGGTCACGACGCCGACGGCTCGGCTCGTCGACCCCCACGTGCACCTGGCCCTGGTGGCCGGCGACGGTGGCGCGATCTCGTGGCCGATCAACATGCCGCTGATCCGAGCCAAGCGACACCTGCTGTGGGGTGAGCCGCTCACGGGTCAGGCCGCCCACGACCTTGGTCTGGTCAGCGACCTGGTCGCGACACCCGAGGAGGTCGGTCCGCGCGCCTTCGAACTCGCCGCCCGGGTGGCGGCCCTGCCGCCGATCGCGGTTCAACTCACCAAGGCGACACTGAACGCGGGATTGGCCGCGCGCGTCGACGAACTGCTCGACGTCGGCTTCGCCCACGAGGCGACCAGTAACCGCAGCGCCGATGTGCTCGAGGCCGTCGCGGCGTTCAAGGAGGGCCGCCCCGGCGTCTGGACCGGCGCATGAGTGTCGATCTGGCTGACCTGTGGGGGACTGAACAGGTGACCGGCCGGTATGCGGGCCACGACGGCATCGTGTTCTCCCCGCGCCCGACTCAGTTCGCCGATCTGTTCGCGGGTGCCGAGCGTTGGGCGGACCGCGAGTTCCTTGTGCAGGGCGATCGCCGCATCACCCACGGCGAGTTCCGCGCGGCCATCCCGTTCGCCGCGGCTCTGCTCGAGCGCGACGGCATCCGCCGCGGCGATCGGGTGTTGCTGCTCTCCTACAACTGCCCGGAGTTCGTGCTCGCGACGTGGGCCCTGTGGTGGATGGGCGCGGTTCCCGTCTTCGGTAACCGGTGGTGGGGCCCCGCCGAGCTGGACCACGCGGTCATCCTGACCCGACCTGCCATGGCCTTCACCGACAACCCGGACTGGATCCGAAAGAATCTGACTGTTCGTCAGCTCACCGACCTGTCCGGCGCCTTCGGCGGCGGACTCGGCCTCGGAGCCGCAACCGGTGGCGACGAGGACACCCCCGCGCTGATCCTGTTCACCTCCGGCAGCTCCGGGTTGCCCAAGGCCGTCGTGCTGTCCCGCCGGTCGGTCATCGCCAACCAACACAACACCATGTTCCGCACCCGACGTCTGCCGCAGGACCTCGACGCGAGCGCACCGCAGGCCGTCACCGTCGTGTGCACGCCGCTGTTCCACGTCGGCGGCGTCGGCAACATCCTGCTGGCGTTGCTGACGGGATCGAAGCTCGTGCTCAACCACGGCCGCTTCGACCCCGGCCAGGTCCTCGAACTCATCGAGGCCGAAGGGGTGCACAGCTTCGCCGGCGTCCCGACGATGGCCGCGCGACTCGTCGAACATCCCGACTTCGCCCGGCGCGACCTCAGCTCACTGCGCGCGCTGCCGATGGGTGGCGCGCCCGTTCCCGCCAAGCTTCTCGCGACCCTCGCCGAACGCCTCCCGCAACTCAAGCGCGGTGGCCTCGGCAACACCTGGGGCATGACGGAGTCCGGTGGCTTCCTCACCACCGCCGGTGCCAAGGACCTCGCCGAGCGCCCCGGCACCGTCGGACGGGCCGCGCCCTGCGCGGAGCTCCGAATTCACGAACCCGACGCCGAGGGTGTCGGGGAGGTTCAGGTCCGCGCGCCGGGAGTCATGCTCGGTTACCTCGGTCCGGAAGGACTACTCCCTGACGGCACCGTCGACGCGGATGGCTGGCTACGCACGGGCGACCTCGGCCGGCTCGACGACGACGGCTACCTGTATCTGGCCGGCCGCGCGAAGGACATCGTGATCCGGGGCGGCGAGAACATCGCCTGCGTCCACGTGGAGTCCGTGCTGCTCACGCACCCGGCGGTGGCCGAGGCCGCGGCGTTCGGCATCGACCATCCGGACCTCGGCGAGGAACTCGTCGCTGTCCTTCGCTTCCTGCCGGACCGGTCGGCATCCGTCGAGGATCTGAGATCCTTCCTGCGCGAACAGCTGGCGTACTTCGCCGTCCCGACCCGGTGGCAGATCATGGTCGAGCCCCTGCCCACACTGGCGGGGGAGAAGCTCGACAAGAAGACTCTGCGCGCGCAGTTCACCCCGACCGCCTGAAGGAGCAACTGATGCACCTGTCCGGGGCGGATGAATACCTCACCCATCAGACCGCGCTGCCGCACGCGATGGTCGCGACCAGCGACCCGTCCTGGCGGGAGCGTTACTGGATCAGCATCCAGGACGTCGTCGGCGGTGACACTGTCCTGACCCTCGGTCTGGGTAAGTACCCTAACGTCGACGCGATGGAGGCCTTCGTCGCGTTCTCGCACGACGGCACCCAGCGCAACCTGCGCCTGTCCCGCACTCTGCTGCCGCGCAGCACCGAGGCCGAGGTCGGACCGCTGCGCATCGAGGTCGTCGAGCCGCTACGCGAGCTGCGTCTGGTGCTCGAGCCCAACGAGACCGGGATCGAGTTCGACATTGCCTGGCACGCCACGATGGAGCCGCTGCTCGAGGGCCGCTTCTTCCAGGTGAGCCGAGCGCGCGCCACGTACGACGCCATCCGCTACGTGCAGCACGGCCGGGCCGCCGGCACGCTCTCGGCGCCCGGCTTCGAGACGACGTTGGCGCCGGACCGCTGGTGGTCCGAGCGCGACCACTCGTGGGGCACCCGTCCGTTGCCGCGTGCGCCGGGCATGCCCCCGGGGGAGCGGCCCGAGTGGCGAATGCTGCTCTTCGCCCCGCTGCAACTGCCGGACTTCGGCCTGCACCTCTATCTGCAGGAAGCTCCGGGCGGCCAGGCAGTGCATCTGTCCGCCGGCCTCACCCCGGCGCTCGGTGGCAAGCCCGAGGACGAGGCGATCGTCGGCGTGGAGCACGACCTCACCTGGGACCCGAACGCCGCGGCCCCGACGCTGGTCGGCGGCACCGTCGTGCTTCGGATGTCCGACGGCCGCGCGTTGGAGTTCCAACTGCGAGCGCTGACCGGTCGCGCGCATCTGCGCGGCGGTGGTTACGAGGGCTGGAACGGCTGGTTCCAGGGCCAGTGGCGAGGCGACGAGACGGCGGAGTCCGACGTCTGGGACCTGCGCGACGCCGAGCAGTTCTACCGCTACGCCAAGGCCGGCAGCGATCACCTCGTCGAGGTCCGCCACGGCGACCAGGTCGGCTACGGCGTCGTGGAGTACATGGTGCTGTCCGGCTATCACCGTTATCCCGAAGCACTGCCGCCCAAGCGGTCGACATGACTGCGTTGAACCGACAACTGATCAACTTTCTCGACAGTCAGCTGCGCGGTGACTGTGCCGCGGAGCTGAAGGTCAGCGAACCTCGGCCCATCGCCGGTGGCAGCTCCAAGGCGATCTGGGCCGTCGATGCGTCCTGGACCGAACGCGACGGCACCCCGGACAGTGTGGAACTGATCCTGCGTCAGGATCGGGCGTCAGGCGTCGTTGATTCCGATCTCGCAGACGAGCACGCCCTGCTCACCGCGCTCGACGGTCGTCTACCTGTTCCTGTCCTCCGCTGGGCGGACCTGGACGGCACCTGGTTCGACGGACCGACCCTGATTGTGGAACGCAGTCCCGGTCGGGCCGACCGCGCCGTGCTCCGCGACAAGGACCCCCTGGGCCTCGGCGCCGACGGCCGTCTCGCCCTCGCGCGCGACCTCGCCGACCTGCTGGCCGACGTCCACGCCGTGAGCCCACCCGACGTGCTCCCCGATCCCGGCCCCGATCCCGCGCGGACCGAGCTGCAGCGCTGGGAGAGCGAGCTCGACATCGAGAAGCTCGATCCGGACGCCCGGCTGCAACCGGCCCGCACCTGGTTGCACGCGAACCTCCCGCCCGCTCCCGAGCGGCAGTGCCTCGTCCACGGCGACTTCCGCCCCGCCAACGTGCTTGTCGACGACGGGCGAATCACCGTCCTGCTCGACTGGGAACTGGCCCACCGCGGCGATCCCGCCGACGACCTGGGTTGGTACACCTGCTCGATCTACCGCACCGAGCACTTTCCCGAGGGCTGGGCCGTCGAGGACTTCCTCGCCCGCTACGCCGAGCGCGGGGCCACCGGACCCGAGCCCGAGCGCCTTCGTTTCTGGCAGGTGCTCTCGGTCTTCCGGCTCACGGTCATCGCGCTACGTGCGGCCCGCAACGCCGAACTCGGTCACACCGACGGCCCGGCTCCACCCGTGGACAGGGTCATCGGTCGGCTGCTCGCCGACATCGGATGAACTAGCGGTCGTCGTCGCCCGAGGCGGCGCGGAGGCGGGTGAGGACCTCGACCAGTTCGGCGCGGTCCTCCATGGAGGTGCCGGCGAGGCCGAACTCGAAGCCGGACAGGGCGGTGGAGGCCTTCTCGACCAGGGCGCGACCATCGGGGGAGATCGTCACCAGGGTCGCGCGGCGGTCGGAGGGGTGCGGGCCGCGAGCCAGGAGACCGCGGGCCTCGAGGCGGTCGGTGGCCAGGGTGGCGGTGGTGGCGTGGACCAGCAGCGCGCGGGCCAGGCGGGAGACGGGGAGCGTGCCCGTGTCGGAGAGGCGGAGCGTCATGAGCAGCATGTAGTCGGTCAGGTTGAGCTTGTGGATCTTGAGCTCGTCCTCGATGCGGACCGTCATCAGCCGATGGAAGCGGAGCACGGAGCTCATCGCGATGAAGGCGTCCTCGCCCTCGCCGAGCTGCTGCTTGCGCCAGTAGTGCCGCGCCCACTCGACCGGGTCGTGCGTCGCCACAGAGGCGTTGGGACCCGCCGGGGTCGATGCCATGCACCCTCCTCGAACAAGTACCTGAGGCCTAGTATATCGCGTACTGAAAGATCTATACTCCAACTGTTTAGGACTTGACTTGTTTGAGGAGAGCGGGTGCCAGAGCCCACGGTCGAGGAGTTCCACGCCGCTGCGCGCGCGTTTCTGAACTCCGCAGCAGCCCCTCGTGGCGGCGCTCGGGAGACCGGCGCCGAGGACCGGATCGCGCTGTTCCGCGGCTCGACCGCCGAGGAGGCGCAGGCCGCCCGGGACTGGCAGCGCACCGTCTTCGATGCCGGCTTCGGCTGGATCACCGGGTCCGAAGCCGACGGTGGAGCCGGCCTCACGTCCGCACATCGCCGGGCCTGGCTCCAGCTGGAACGCGAGTACGACCTGCCGTCCAAGGCCCCGCTCGCGGTGAGCCTCGGCATGGTCGCGCCGGTCGTGCAGAAGTACGCCCAGCTCGACGTCCGCGCGACGTGGATGCTCGCCCTGCATCGCGCGGACGCGATCGGCTGTCAACTGTTCTCCGAACCCGGGGCCGGTTCCGATCTCTCCTCGGTGCGCATGTCTGCAGTACGCACGGACGACGGTTGGATCCTCAACGGGCAGAAGGTGTGGACGTCCGGCGCGCACTACGCCGACGTCGGCGTCGCGCTGACCCGCACCAGCCCCGGCCCGCGCCACAAGAACCTGACGATGTTCCTGATCGACATGCACGCCCCCGGCGTCGACGTCCGGCCGCTACGCCAGATCACCGGTGCCGCCGATTTCAACGAGGTCTTCCTGGACGACGTGTTCGTCCCGGACGGCAACCGTCTCGGCGAGGTCGACGACGGCTGGCGCGTGGCCGTGGCGATGCTCGGCTTCGAGCGCGGCGCGATCGGCGGATCGTCCAGCGGCGGCAGCGGAATCTTCCGGATGGACGACCTCGCGCGCTGGCTGCACGACATCGGACGGGCCGAGGATCCGGCTGTGGTGCAGGCTTTCGCCCGCGTCTACAGCGGTGTCACCGCCGCCAAGGCAATGCGCGCCCGCGCCGAACGCGCGGTGGCCTCGGGTTCCGTGCCGGGCCCCGAGATGTCGCTCGCGAAGCTGGCGCTCACGGGCAACCTCGCCGCGCTCGCCGACCTGGTCGGGCTCGCGCTCGGCCCACGCATGCTTGCCGACACCGGTGACCCGCGAACCTTCGCCTGGGCCGAACTCGTGCTCAGCGTTCCGGGTATGCGCACCGGTGGTGGCACCGACGAGATCCAACGCAACATCATCGCCGAGCGGATGCTCGGTCTACCGAAGGAGCCGCGACCCACGTCGGGCGCGGACTGAACGAATGAGCCCACGGGCAGAACGGATGCAGTCATGGGAGCACTGAACGGACGCGTCGCGATCGTCACCGGCGCAGGACGGGGCATCGGTCGCGAGCACGCACTGCTGCTCGCAGCCGAGGGCGCCCAGGTTGTCGTCAACGACCTCGGCGGTTCGTCCGACGGCACCGGGTCCGAAGCCGGTCCTGCTGAGACTGTCGCCGCTGAGATTCGCGCCGCGGGCGGCCAGGCTGTCTCCAACGCCGATGACGTCGCCGACGCCGCGGGCGCCGAGCGACTCATCGCCACCGCCGTCGACAGCTTCGGTCGCCTCGACATCGTCGTGAACAACGCGGGCATCCTCCGCGACCGCGTGCTGGTCAATCTCACCGACGACGACTGGGACCTCGTGGTCCGCGTCAACCTGCGCGGCACCTTCACCGTCACCCGCGCGGCGGGCAACCATTGGCGTGAGCAGGCCAAGGCCGGCGAAGCCGTGAACGCCTCGGTCATCAACACTTCCAGCGAATCCGGCGTGTTCGGCAACCCGGGGCAGGCCAACTACGCAGCCGCCAAGGCCGCCGTCGCCTCCCTCACCCAGGTCGCCGCCAAGGAACTCAAGCGCTACGGCGTCCGGGTCAACGCGATCACCCCGCAGGCCCGCACACGCATGACGGAGCAGGCCTTCGGTGACGCGCTGGCCCCGAAGGAGGGCAAGTTCGACCGGTTCAACCCGGCCAACGTCAGCCCCTTCGTCGTGTACCTCGCGACCGCGGACTGCGCGCTGTCCGGCGAGGTCTTCATCGTCGGAGGCTCACGGGTGCAACGGATCCGGCCCTGGGAGAAGGACCCCGAGTGGAAGCTGGACACCGACGGTCGCTGGACCGTCGAGGACCTGGCCAAGGCAGTCGCTGAGGCCGGTGTGCCGCAGGGCGGCGGCTGGACCGCGAACCCGGACAAGGCCTGAGGGAGCATCAGATGACGATGGCGCCCTCAACCCAGGACGGCACCGAGACCGAAGCACGCATGCCCGAAGCGGTCATCACCGACGAGATGATCGCGAACATGGAGAAGAAGGTGGGCGCGCAGATGCGCATCGACCACTCCATCAACAACGAGGAAGCCACCCGCATCGCGGTCATGAAGTTCGCGGGCGGCATCGGCGACATCAACCCGCTGTGGACCGACGCGGAGCACGGGCGGGCCTCGGCCTGGGGTGCACCGGTCGCACCACCGTCGTTCGTGATCGGCTGCTTTTCCGGCATTCAGTTCGGCTGGCCCGGGTTGGGTTCGTTCCACAACGCGACCCAGATGGAACTGCTCGCCCCCATCTACTGGGGCGACACGATCACCGCGACCTGTCACTACGACGGGTTCACCGGTCCGAAGGACTCCAGCTTCGCCGGCCGCATGGTTACCGACCACATCCGCAACGACTACACGAATCAACGCGGGGAGCACGTCGCGCAGATCCGCTGGCAGGTCATGAACTTCGAGCGCGCCCAGGCGCGTGGGCGCCGGGGTGAACGCAAGCTCGAGATCCCGCACCCGTGGAAGCCCGCGGAGATCGAGGCCGTCGAGGCGCAGGTCCTCTCCGAGCAGCCCCGCGGCGCGACCTCCCGCTACTGGGAGGACGTCGAGGTCGGCCAGGCGATGGAGACCATCACCAAGGGCCCGATCGGCCTCACCGACGAGGTCGCCTTCATCGCCGGCGGCGGCACGCCGATCCCGCGGCTCAAGGCACACGCGGCCGCCCTGCATGATTACGCCCTGCACCCTGCCTGGTCCTTCCGCGATCCGCTGACGGGGGCTCAGGAGCCCATCTACGCCGTGCACTACAACAAGAACGCAGCCAACGCGATGGGCGTCGCGTTCCAGTACGACGTCGGCTTCCAGCGCCAGTGCTGGCAGATCCAGCTCATGACGAGCTGGGTCGGCGACGATGGTTGGGTGAGTGCCCTGACCTCGCAGTACCGCGGGTTCGTCTACCTGTCCGACGTGGTCACCCTCGGCGGGGAGGTCGTCGGCAAGCGCGTCGAGAACGGCGAGCACCTCGTCGACGTGACGACCTTCGCGCGCAACCAGCGCGGCGACGACGTCATGCCGGGCACCGCGACCGTAGTCCTGCCGACGCGCGAAGGCGCGAACCCGGCGACGGATCGGGCACGTCAGGGATGAGCACACCCGTGGCCTCCTCGGCTGCCGAGCGGGCGGTGTACGCCGAGTCGATCCGGGCGTGCCTGGATCGACACCCCGGCCCGCGCGAGTTCCTGGGCGACGACGTTCCGGCCCGCGTGGACGCCGACCTGTGGTGCACCCTCGTCGAGCAGATCGGGGTGACCGCGCTGGTCGTCCCCGAGCAGTTCGGCGGGGTCGGCGGGGCGTACGTGGATCTCGCGGTGGCCGCGGAGGCCCTGGGTCGAAGCCTGGCTCCGGTGCCGGCGTTGGCGTGTGTGGGCATGGCGACCGGCGTGTTGCTCGGTACCGAGCCCGAGCCGGTGTGCGGGGACCTGCTGAACCGCGTCGCCGAGGGTGAGGCGACGCCGGCCGTGCTGTGGCCGGGGATGGACGGCCGCGGCGGGTTGCTCGCGCCGGATGTTGCCGCAATCCCGAGCGGTGACGGTGTGCGGGTCACCGGCAGCGTCTCGTTCGTGCTCAACGGCATGGACGCCGACGTCCTGCTCGTGCCGGCGCGCATCGCCAAGGCGCCGGTGTTGTGCGCGGTGGACGCCTCCGGCGTCGGAGTGCTGCGTCGTCCGATGACGACGTTGGACCTCACCCGGGGCATGGCCGAGATCGCCCTGCACGACGCGCCGGCGACGTTGTTGTCCGGCCCCGACGCGGCGGACGCGCTGGCCGTCGGTTTCGACCTCTCGTTGGCGGTGCTGGCCGCCGAGCAGATCGGCGTCGCCGCGGAGTGTCTGGACCGGGCGGTCTCCTGGGTCAAGGAGCGCGTGCAGTTCGACCGCCCCATCGGATCGTTCCAGGCCATCAAGCACACGCTGGTCAATCTGCTGTTGGAGTTGGAGTTGGCGCGCTCCGCACGCGACGAGGCGATCGCCGCCGCGGACCGCCACCTCACCGAGCGCACCCCGGCCTCGGCCCGCGAACTGCGCGCCGCGGCGAGCATGGCCAAGGCGATGTGCGGTGAGGCCGGCGTGCGGATCGCGCGCGAGAGCCTGCACCTGTTCGGTGGCATCGGGTTCACCTGGGAACATGACGCGCACCTGTTCTACCGACGCGCGATGGCCAACGACCTGCTGCTGGGCGATCCGGCTCAGCACCGGGTGCGACTGGCCGCGACCTTGGGAGTCTGATGTCCGAGTTGGTGCTCGTCGCCCGCGACGAGGGCGTCGTCACTGTGACGATGAACCGCCCCGAGCGGCGCAACGGCATCAATCAGGCCATGGTCGAGCAGTTGATCGACGTCCTCGAGGACATCGCCGGCCGACACACCGACCGGGTCGTCGTCCTCACCGGCGCCGGCAATGCCTTCTGCTCCGGCATGGATCTCGCCGAGCCCGCGCTGCCCGACGAACTCACGTTCATGCGCCGCACCGCGCACCTGTGCCGCACCCTCTACGACATGCCGACCCCGGCGATCGCCGCCGTCCGCGGAGGAGCGATCGGCTTCGGCGCCAACCTCGCGCTGTGCGCGGACCTGGTCCTGGCCGCCGACAACGCTGTGTTCGGCGAAGTGTTCGCCTCGCTCGGCATCGGTCTGGACGGCGGCGGTTCCTGGCTGCTGCCGCGGTTGATCGGACCGCAGCAGGCCAAGGAGATCGCGTTCTTCGGCACGCGATTGTCCGGCACCGAGGCCCACGGCCTCGGCCTGATCAACCGGGCCGTCCCCGTCGAAGACCTCGATGCCCTGGTCTCCGAGTGGGCGACGAAGCTCGCGGACGGACCTCGCCGCGCACTCGGCCTGATGAAGGGTCAGCTCAACGCCGCCTACGGCCAACCGTTCGGCACCGCCGTCGCGTCCGAGGCGACCGCCCAGGCCAACAGCTTCAAGTCCCCCGAGGCCAAGGAAGGCATCAAAGCCTTCATGGAGAAGCGCCCGGCGGACTTCCGGAGCCTGGACTGAGCTCAGGGCGTCCGCTGAAGAGTGCGCTATAGCTCACCCTTCAGCGGACGCCATCTCACTCTGAGGTCACAACACCGCCCCGGAGTCCGCTCGTTCTCGCGGCTGGGCTCGGACCGTCTCCTTCGGCATCGGTGGCGGGGTGTTCGATCGGCTCTCCAACAGGATGGCGATCGGGGTCGCGGTGAACACCGAGGACAACGTGCCGACGATCAGGCCGAGCAACAGTGCGATGGCGAAGTCCGTCAGCGAGTCTCCACCGAGGACGGCCAACGCGGCGAGGATGAACATCGCGCCCAACCCCGTGTTCACCGTTCGCGGCACGGTCTGCAGCGTCGCGGCGTTGCAGATCCGGTCGAAGGGTTTGCTCCGGTCGGCCGCCCACATCTCCCGGACCCTGTCGAACACCACCACCGAGTCGTTCACCGACAACCCGACGATCGTCAACACCGCGGCCAGGAACACCCCGTCCACGGGGCGCCCCAGCCACGCGAACGCGCCGGTCACCAGGATCACGTCGTGGAACATCGCGAGGACCGCGGCGGCGCCGAACGTCCACCGGAACCGCACGGCCAGATAGATCATCTGGGCCGCCAGGGCGATACAGAACGCGATGATCGCGTTGCGCCGTAGTTCCTCGCCCAGGCTCGGCCCGATCAGTTCGTCGCGCAACGTCTCGATGCCGCCGCCGAGTTCGCCCAAGGCCTCGCGGATCCGTTCCTCGTCGGCGTTGGAGACGTCCGAGGCGCGCACGGTGAGGTCGTCGGCGCCGGAGGACTGCACGATCGCCCGCGGGAAACCGGCCTCCGACACGGCGGCGCGCGCCACCTCCGCATCGACCGGGCGGCTCGTCGAGTACTCCACCAGTCGCCCGCCGGTGAACTCCACCCCGAGATTGAGGCCCTTCACCGCGATCCCCACGACGGCGACCACCAGCAGGAGCCCGGAGATCGTCAGCCACGTGCGGCGCCGACGCATCACGTCAGGATCCCGGCGTACCAGCCAGGTGCGGACCCGGCCCTCGGCGGCGATTCCGCTGATCGCGGGCCTACGCCGGATTGCATCGCGCGCGATGGCGAAGTCGGCGAGGGTGCGGGCGATCACCAACGCGGAGAGCATCGACGCCAGGACCCCGATGCTCAGCATCACCCCGAAGCCCTTGACCGGCCCGGAGGCGAAGTAGAACAGCAGACCGGCGGCGAGCAGTGTGGTGACGTTCGAGTCGATGATCGCCGACCACGCCTTGTTGAACCCGAGCCCCAGTGAGGCGCCGAGTTTGCGTCGGGTGGTCCCGGCGGCGTACTCCTCCCGCGCTCGTTCGAACACCAACACGTTGGCGTCGATCGCGATGCCGATCGCCAGGACGAACCCGGCGAGTCCGGGCAGGGTCAAGGTGGCGCCGATGATGACCAGCGCGGCGTAGGAGATGAGCGCGTAGCAGCCCAGGGCGATCGTGGCCAGGGCGCCGAGCAGTCGGTAGACGATGACGATGAACAGCCCGGTGAGCGCGACGCCGATGAGGGCCGCCTGCGCGGAGGCGTCGATCGCGGCCTGACCGAGCGTGGGGCCCACGACGCGTTGCTCGATGATCTCCACCGGAACCGGCAGCGCGCCGCCGGAGATCAGCACGGCCAGGTCGCGGGCGGAGGCCTCGTCGAAGCTGCCGGAGATCATCGTGCTGCCGCCGGGGATACCGGTCTTGCAGCCGATCGACGGATCGACCTGCGGCGAGGAGATCACCTCGGAGTCCAGCACGATCGCGACCCGTCGCTGCGGATCCCCGACCGGGGCGCACGCGGCCTTGCCGGTCAGCTGCTGCCAGGCGCCCGAACCCTGACCGTTGAAGTCGACGGTGACGAACCAACCGCCCTGACGCAGGTCGTAGCTCGCTTCGGCTTTCCCGACACCGGCTCCGGTCAGCGCGGGAGCGGCCAGACGCAACTTCTGCCCGCCCTCGTCGGGAAGGGTCGCCCGCCCGTCCGGCTGCGCGCCGACTTCCGCGGTGGGTGCGGCGGTCCCGAGCACTTCGTGGAACTGCAGTTGGGCGGTGCGCCCGAGCACCTCGGCCGCCTTGCCCGGATCCAGCAGGCCGGGCAGTTCGACGATGATGCGGCGGTCCCCGGCGCGGGTGATGCTGGGTTCGGCGACCCCGAGGGCGTCGACGCGTCGGCGGAGCACCTCGAGCGCGCGCTCGGTCGACTCCCGATTGGCCTTGACCGTCGGTGAGTCGTTGGTCTCCAGGACGATCTGGGTGCCGCCGCGCAGGTCGAGTCCGAGTTTGGCGGGCATGGTGAAGGCGGCGAACAGCGACCCGGCTATCACGGCCAGGGAGATCAGTGCACGGATCACCGGCGCGCGGCGAGCACGCCGCGGGGACGAGTTGGACATGTCGGCTCCAGGGAAGACGGATCGCCCTCGCGACGCGCCGGAGCAGGCAGAGCGACAGACCTGACCCATGGTCAGGTATTCGAACGGGCCGACGGCGACTCAGGCCGTCGGGGCGCCCAGTGCTCCGGAGACGTCGGGCCGGCCGAGGAAGGCGTCGGGGCCGGCACTCGAGATCGCCGGAACCGGCGGTCCACGGCCACGCGCCACTGCCGCGGGGACCGAGTCCGTCGGCGTGCCCGGCGTCGCCGCAGCAAGGCCGCGGAAGGAAGGCGCGCGCAGTGCGGGACCGGTCGGCAGTACCGCCGACGGGGTGTCGAGATCGGACGGCCAGCGGAGCAGTCGCAGGGGCTCGGCCGCGCGTACCAATCGCGGGGCGTTCTGGCGCTCGACCCGAAGGCCAGGCGTGTCGGCGATCCCGTTCTGACGCAGAACCTGGCCCTGCGGCGTCGCGGCCGACGCCGTGGCCGCGGAGGCGGTGACCGGCAGGCCCAGCAGCAGGAAAGCGCCGGCGATCCAGGCGGCGAACAGCCGACGGGTGGTCGCCGGCACGGAGGTCACCGCTCGACGGTACCCCGTCAGATCCCCAATAGGCGGCGGTAGACCGCATAGAAGTGCCGGATCTTCGTCTCCTGGTACGCGCCGAAGGTGACCCCGGCCTTGTGCTCCACCAGCGTGTGCAGACCACGCTGCACCGACCCGACGTTGTACTCGTCCTGGAAGAACACCCGCGCGAGTGGCCCGAGTTCGGCGGCCTCGAGCATCGAGTCGTCCAGGCCGAGCTTGCGCACCGGCGCCTCCGGCGGCCGCTCGCCTTGGAACGGCGACAGGATCAGGATCTCCATGATCGAGGTCTCGGGGTCGCTGCCGTTCGGCCGGAAGCGGTAGCAGGTGCGGTTGTAGGAGCCCCAGGGGTGGAAGTTCGGAAAAGCCGTGTAGAAGAACGTGTCCACGCATTCGGAGTCCGACAGGCTCTCGACCCGATCACCCAGCGAGTCGCGCATGCGCGACCGGGTGGCCGCGGCGATCACGGTGCGGGCGCGGGCGTCGTCGGGCAACGTCAAGACCGGTGCGTCGTCGAGGCCGAGGCCCATCATCGCGTCGAAGATCTGCTGCTCGGTGGGCTCGAAGTTCAGGTGCGGGCTCGGGGTACCGCGGGGTGTGATCGCACGGCTGACCCATTCCCACGCGTCGTACTGGGAGTTCGCGTCGCCGATGCCGCGCAGCAGTTGCGGGTGCGTGGTCACGACGTGGAAGGACTCCATGAAGGCTTCCTGCGCGACCTTCCAGTTGCAGGGGAGCACCTTCTCCACGTGCGCCTCGGTATATCGGTCCGCGAGGTCCCAGTGATCCAGTTCGGTCAGCTCGCCGAGGTACTCGCGCAGCGAGACCTGCTCGGGATCGAGGCAGACGAACACGAACCCGCCCCAGGTGTCCACACGTACCTGCGGCAGCGTGAACGCCTCGTCCTCCACCTGGGGGAAGTCCCATCGGGCGGGCACCCGCTTGAGTTCGCCCTCGAGGTCCCAACAGAAGCCGTGGAACTGGCACTGCAGCTCGCTCGCCCCGCCACCGCCGGTGTCGCGCAGCCGGCGACCGCGGTGCAGGCAGGCGTTGTAGAACCCGCGGAGAACTCCGTCGGCGCCGCGCACCACCAGGACGGAGAGGTCGGCGACCTCGTAGACCTCGAAGTCCCCGGGCTCGCGCACTCGTTCCTCGCGGCAGGCGAACTGCCAGACGTGGCGCCAGATCGCCTGCTTCTCCAGCGCGAGCACGTCGCGGTCGAAGTAGAAGTAGGCGGGGATGTCGGCGATGCCGAAGTCGTTGCGGCCGGTGCGGCGCAGGAAGCTGGGAACTTCGTGGGTGTCCGTGTCGAGCAGGTCGTGGTAGCTCGGCCCGGGGGAGCGCGACGTCCGCGGCTCGATCGCCGTCACTGCTCGTCGCCCTGCTTCGTGAACCCGGCGAGGTGCCGCGAGTTCGGTGTCCAGCCGTTGCTGCCCACCCAGCGGATCATCTCCGGATCGGCCGAGCGAAGGTCGCCCTCGACCCATTCGCCGCGCAGGTCGAACACACCGCGCGCATCGCCCTTGGTCACCTCGACACGACCGTCCTCCAACGCGGTGTACACCGCGCCGCTGAAGGGATGCTCCAGCCGGAAGGCCATGAAAGAAGTCTAGTACTTGACCAACGAGGACTCGACCATCGTTGCGTCTTGTGCGGCCGGCTCGGGTGTTGTCTGATCGCGACCATGACGGTGATGCGGGACAGCATGGCGCTGGTGGCCGATGACCTCGTCGCGCGGATGGACGAGTTGGTCAGCGCGCAGGTGCGGGCTGTCGACGCCATCGCCTCCTACGACCGCGTGCCGCGCTCGGCCATGCGCAGCTCGGGCCGGCGCAACGTGCTGCGCGTCGTGCACACCCTCCTCGGCGAGGCGGACCTGCCGCCTGAGGAAGCCAGCGAACAGGAGTCCGGGACCGAGCGCGCTCTGCAGGGCATCCCGACCGAGGACGTCGTCGGGGCGTACCGCGTCTCGATGGGCGTCCTCCGGGAGGGCTTCCTCGAAGCTGCCTCACGGCTCGAC
Organism: uncultured Actinomycetota bacterium; assembly: GCA_963703165.1. Lineage (GTDB taxonomy): Bacteria > Actinomycetota > Actinomycetes > Sporichthyales > Sporichthyaceae > JBQTKD01. Next base: position 1,335,321 of record OY969798.1, on the reverse strand, counting down.
GTCCCGGCCGGGGACATCGTCGCGGCCACCCGTGACCTGTGGGCCCTCACGGACAAGTACTCGGCCGAACTCGTCGCCGCCTGCCGGCGCATCGACCTGGATCTGGCGCGGCGTCAGGAACGGGCGCGCCTGGCCTTCCTGCACCGCATGCTCACCGGTGCGCTACTGCCCACCGAGGTGCTCTCCGGCGGTGCCGCACACGGCCTGGCGCCGGATCATCCGTACTGGGTGGTGCGCGGGCGTCCGGTGGGGGAGCGAGCTGCGGAGTTGGCCCGGCGGCTGGAGAACTGCGTGGTCGGGCAACTGCGTCCGCTGGTCGGCTGGATCGACGGGGACGTCGTTGCCGTCATCCCGGGCCGGCCGAGTGCGCCGGAGGACGGCAGCGTCGTCGCCGTCGCCGGGCCGGTACTCAGCGCCGGGTTCCCCCAGGCCTTCGCCGAGGCGACCCGCCTGCTCAACGTCGCCGGCCGCTACGGGCAGACCGGGTTGGTGGACCGATCGACGTTGTCCGTGCGCATCGCTGTCGTCGAGGAACCGGAACTGTCCGAGGCGTTGCTCGGCAAGTACGTCGAGCCCGTCCTCGAGGTCGGCGCCGGCGCGGGGGCGTTGCTGCTCACCGTGCGCACCTACCTGGCCTGTCGGCGCAGTTTTGCCGACACAGCAGCGAAACTGTCGGTGCATCACAACACCGTCCGCTACCGCCTCGGCCGCTACCTGGAGCTGACCGGGGCGGACATCGAGGACACCGAGACCCTCATCGAGGTCTGGTGGGCGCTGGAGACGTGGAACCTGCGCGACCGCCTTGGAGACCCGCTTTAGGCTGCGGTGAATCCGCCGTCGACGGGCAGTTCGGTGCCGGTGATGAATGCCGACGCGTCGGAGGCGAGGAACAGCGCGGCGTTGGCGACGTCGGAGGGTTGAGCCCACCGACCCATGGGCACTCCCGCGAGGAAAGCGGCCCGCGTGGCCTCCAGGTCCGGCGTCAGTCCCAGGTCGACGAAGTTCTGTAGAAAGTGATCGCCCATGTCCGACTCGACGACGCTGGGGTGGATCGAGTTGCAGCGGATACCGGTCTGCAGTTGCGCGCACTCAACGGCCACCGTCTTGGTCAACAGTCGGACCGCACCCTTGGACGCCGAGTAGGCGTGCAACGCGGTGACGCCGATGAGGCCGGCGGCCGAGGACAGGTTAACGATCGCCCCGCCGTGCCCGGCGGCGCCACCGGGGCGCATGGCTGAAACCCCGACCTTGCAGCCGATGAAGGTCCCCGTCGAGTTGACCTTCTGGATCCACTCGTACTCCTCGACGGTGCACTCGGTGATGAAGGCCATCCGCTCCACGCCTGCGTTGTTGACCAGCACATCCAGGCCGCCGAGGGTCTCGATGGTCGCGGCGACGACGGACTGCCACTGGGCCTCGTCGGTGACGTCGTGGATGCGGAACTCCGCGCGCCCCCCGGTCGAGCGGATCGCCTCGGCGGCCGCCTCGACCTCCTTCTCGCGGACGTCGGTGAGCATGACTGCCGCGCCGGCGTCGGCCAACGTCGACGCGATCGCCGCTCCCAGGACCCCGCCCGCCCCGGTGACCAGGGCGACCTTGCCGTCGAGCCGGAACTGGGTGAGTGCGCCCATGGGGGTCTCCTTCGGTCGCTGAATGGGCCGATCGTTGCGGTCGGGGCGCCTGGCGTCCAGAGCTTCGGCGTGGTTTGGAATTCCGAACAAAGGACCCCCGCAAGCTCTGGAACGGCTTCTCTTGCCTGCCGACGCCTCACGGCGACATGGTGTCGAGAGACCAGTCACCACCAGCGCTGTTGGAGGCCGTCCGTGGAGTTCCTTGAGGTCGTCGGGACCCGGCGCAGTACCCGCTACTTCAAGACCTGGGAGCCGGTGTCCCGCGCTCAGGTTCAGCAGATCCTCGAGGTCATCCGGTGGACGACCTGCCCCGGCAACCTGCAGCCGTGGCGTGCCGTGGTGGTCTGGCGCGATGAGCTGGACGAGGACGTCCGCGATGAACTGCTCAAGGCCGACAACTGGCAGGGCGCCCACGTTCAGGCGCCGGTGTGGATCTACATCTTCGCCGACCCGCACGCAGCGGAGCCCGGCAAGTTCGCTGAGGGCGCCATCCAGCTGCTCGATGTCGGGGCGTCCATCGCGGCGTACGGGTGGAGCAAGACCCGCATCCTCGACGCCATCGAGCGCGCGGTGGAGACCCCGGCGGGCATGGCCGGCATCCACGAGTTGCTGCACGACCTACCCGCGGAAGCCTCCGGGATGGTCGCCTACGCGGAAACTGTGGGTGCCTGTTACGGGGCGGTTCTGGCGGCGGTGGACCAAGGGCTCGGCACCTGCCTGCACATGATCTCCAAGCCGACCATGGTGGAGCGGACGAAGGCACTGCTCAAGGTCCCGGAGCACTGGGTGCCGGTGTGGCTGCAGCTCGTCGGGTACTCGGCCGAGGGCGTCTCGGCCGGCGGTCAGCGGCCCCGCTTCGACTTCGAGACGCTGTTCTTCGAGAGGGACGGTGAGACCCCGTTCCGGCGCGATCCCGATGTGGTGAGCGAGATGGAGAAGGCCAAGCTGCTGCAGCCGCCCGCGCCGCTGCCTGGCCGCTGGGACGAGCTCCGCTTCCTCGCGCGCATGTACGGCTATCCCGAGGACGCCGGCGACTGACGGGTCATCAGTCATGAACACCGGTGATCTGCTGACCAACGCCGCTCGCAGCTACCCGGACCATCCCGCGTTCGTCTTCGAGGGGACGACGCGAACCTGGCGCGAGTCCGGTGCGCACGCGGACGCGTTCGCGTGCGCGCTGGTCGCGTGGGGGCTCATTCCCGGTGATCGGGTCGCGTTGTACCTGCGCAACTGCCCGGAGTACCTCGAGGTCATCTTCGGGATTCTCAAGGCGGGCTGTGTCGTCGTGCCGTTGAACGCGACCTTCACTCCTGACGAGGTCGCGTGGCACCTCGACGACAGCGGCGCCAGTGTGCTGGTGACCGACGCCGAGGGTTCGGCGTCGGTACCGCCCGGGACCGACGTCCGAGTGGTTCAGGTGGACGAGGCGGTGGCCGGCAGCGGGACGTTCGCGGCGGTCGAGGTCGCGACCGATTCTCTCGCCTGGATCGCTTACACCTCCGGCACCACCGGGCGTCCCAAGGGCGCGATGCTCACCCACGGCGGGCTGATCGCGCAGTGCCTGACCACCCTGGCCGACGTGCAGCGCATGGAGCAGCACCACGTCGGCATGCACGCCGCGCCGCTGTCGCACGGCTCCGGGCACAACTCCCTGGCGTTCACGATGAAGGCCTGCACCCAGGTGATCCACCAACGCTGGGGATTCAACCCGGCGCTGTTCCTGGAGCAGGTCGAGCGCCACCGGGTCGCGGCGCTGTTCCTGGTGCCCACGCAGATCAAGCTGCTCGTCGAGCACCCCGATCTCGCGAGCCGGGACACCTCCAGCCTGCAGTGGATCTGCTACGGCGGCGCGCCGATGTACCGGGAGGACCAGAAGCGGGCACTCGCCGCACTCGGCCCGGTGCTCGTGCAGATCTTCGGCCAGGCCGAGTCGCCGATGTCCGGCACCGTGCTGAGCCGCGAGGAGCACAGCGAGCGCGACGGCGACGGACGGGAACGTTCCGTCGGACGGGTCCGGGTCGGCATGGAGGTCCGGATCCTCGACGCCGATGACAAGGAGGTCCCGCCCGGTGAGCCCGGGCAGATCTGCCTCCGCGGCCCGACGCTGATGGCCGGGTACTGGAACCGCCCCGAGGCGACGGCCGAGACACTCGCCGACGGTTGGCTGCACACCGGGGACGTCGGGATGCTCGACGAACGGGGCTATCTGTTCATCCTCGACCGGCTCAAGGACATGATCATCACGGGCGGTCTGAACGTGTATCCGCACGAGATCGAGGACGTGCTGCTCACCCATCCCGCCGTGGCCGAGGCCTGCGTGATCGGCGTGCCGGACGAGAAATGGGGCGAGGCGGTGCGCGCCGTCGTCGTCCTGGTGGCCGGTGCGAGCATCGACGCGGCGGAACTCATCGCGTTCAGCGGGAAGCACCTCGCCGGCTACAAGAAGCCGAAGGGCGTCGACGTCGTCGATGCGCTGCCGCGGACGGCGTACGGGAAGATCGCCAAGCGTGAGGTCCGGGCGCCCTACTGGGCCGGCCTGGGTCGCTCGATCTGATCGTCGGCGCTCAGTTGATCGGCGAGGCGAACCACAGGGTGCGGTGCGTCCAGTGGCCGGGTCCGAGGCGACGGCCGGAGCAGACGGCGATCGCGATCTGCGGGTTGCCGTGCTTGTCGTAGTACCGGTCCCGCGCGCGCTTGTCGCCGTCGCGGACCTCGATGCGGTCGGTCACGCGGTAGCAGAGCTGTCCGCGCTTGCCGCGCACGATGACGCGGTCGCCCTCCTCGAGCTCGGCCAGCAGGGCGTTGCCGAGGGCCTGTCCGTCCGGGAAGGTGTGCGCGTTGAGCAGCGCGTTGCCCTGCTCGTCGCCCGGTCGGATGCCGCTGTCGAGGTCGAAGGCCATCTGGCCGCGCCCGCGGTTGTTGGTCGGGGGCGCCCCGGGCACATTGTCGCGGTCGCGGCGCAGCGCGATGACGGGGACCGTCCCGACGCCGGTGACCTTGACCGCCTTCGGGATGAAGGGGTTGGTCCTGGTGCTGCAGCCTGGCTTCGGCTTGGGCTTCGGCTCCGGCTTGTCCGGTCCGAGGGGAGGGGGCAGCGGGATCGGCGGCAGGCCCGGGAGCGGCGGGATCGGCGGAATGGGCAGCGGATCCGCGCTCGCGCTCCCGCCGAACCCGACCGCACCGAACATCAGCGCGCCGGACAGGGCAGCAGCCATTGCGGCGCGGCTGCGCCGAGCGTTGCTGCTGTGTCGTCCCACGGCACGGACGGTACCTGGGGCCCGGCGATCAGGTAGGCATTGCGATGGTGTCTTGGTCGGAAGGTGACTGTGATGTCAGCGACCGTTCACGCAACGGGTGAGGCGAACCAGATCGTCCGCTTGGTCCAGACGCCAGGCCCGAGACGCTGACCGGAACACACCACGATCGCGATCTCCGGCTTTCCCTCGGTGTCGAAATAGCCGGAGTCCCGGGAATCGGCCGCGACCTCGGACTCCTTGGTCACCTTGTAACAGATCTGACCGCCGAGACCCTTGACGACGATCTGGTCGCCCTTGTTCAGTTTGTCCAGCAGGGTGTTCCCGAGCGCGCTGCCGTCGGGGTAGGTGTGCGCGTTGAACAGCGCGTGCCCGGCCTTGCTGCCCGGCTTGATCCCGCTGCTGATGTCGAAGGCCATGGACTGCTTGCCCGCGGAGGTCAGCGGCGGGGTTCCGGGGATGCCCTGGGTGTCCAGGCCCAGCGGGAGGATCGCGATCGTCTTGACGCCGGAGATGCTCATCGACGTGGGGATGAACGCCTTCTTCGCCGTACTGCACCCGGGCTTCGCCGAGGCGGACGCGGACGGGCTGGGCTGCGGCTCGGCGGTGACTGCCTCGGACGGTTGGTCCCCGCCGCGGGTGAGGAGCAGGCCGACAATGACGGCGAATGCGACGCCACCGGCCACAATGCCGTGACGCCTAGTCATGAAGCCGTTCACGATCGCCCCCCAGCGCCGCAATGCTCACCCGATCTCCTGTGAAGGTAACCCGCCTGGGGCGTGATCACGGCCGGACGGGCCGATTCACAGCTCACACAGAGATCTGACGGGGCGTAACCACGGCACCAAGGCCCCACGGGGACACGAATCGCTCGAATCGGCGGCGCTCCTGTTGACAAGAACGGAACAAGTCACCAAGGTATGAACCGTCGTTCGGTTCTTGGCGACCTGACCCGAGGAGTCGACCGGTGGCCTATCGCCGCACCGATCGCATCGAGGCCCGCCTGGCGGAGGACCGTGAGCGGATCCTCGAGGCCGCGCGTGACGTGGTGCGCGAAGCGGGTTTCGCCGGCGCCAAGATGGCGGCCGTCGCGGCGTCGGCGGGGGTGTCCACCGGTTCGGTGTACCGACACTTTCCGTCCAAGGGCGCGCTGTTCTCGGAGATGCTGCGTGAGATCTGCGCCCGAGAGCATGCCGTGGTCTCCGCCGTGGCGCAGGCCGAGGGTTCCGCCGCCGCCCGGGTCGGCGACGTCGTCGGGGTGTTCGCCGAGCGATCCCTGCGCAGCGGTGGTCTGGCCTACGCGGTGATCGTCGAGCCGATGGACCCCGAGGTCGATCAGGTCCGCCTCGACGCGCGGGGCAACCTCATGCTGCTCTTCGCGGGCCTCATCACCGAGGGCATGGCCTCGGGCGAGTTCCCGCAGCAGAACCCGCGGGCCTGCGGCGCCGCCGTCGTCGGCGCGATGCTCGAGGCTCTGGTCTCGCCACTCACCGACGGCGTCCCGGATCCGGACGCACTGGTCGACCAACTCCGCACGTTCTGCGTGCGCGCCCTGGGAGGGCAGCCGACATGAGCACCGCGACGCATCGGGTCGAGAACCAGACCCCGGACTTCACCGGCTACAACGCCTTCACCAACGACCCGCTCGCCAGGTCCGTGGTCGCCGAGTCCGCGCCCTGGGCGGCGCCACGTTGCACCGACCTGGGTGCCCTCGCGGGTGATCCTGAGGTCCAGGAGGCCGCGCGTCTGGCCAATCGCCACAGCCCGGAGTTGCGCACCCACGACCGCTACGGCCACCGAAGCGACACCGTCGACTTCCACCCCGCCTATCACCGATGCATGAGCCTAGGCTTCGGCCACGGCGTGCACTCGCTCGCCTGGACCGCGCCCGAACCGGGGGCGCACGTCGCCCGCGCAGTGATGTCCTATCTGTGGAACCAGATCGAGAGCGGGACCGCCTGCCCGACCGGCATGGCCTACGCGGCCATCCCCGGCCTGCGCACCGACGGCATCCCCGACGGCTGGGCGCAGAAGACCCTCGCGCAGGGCTACGACCCGCGGCACCTCCCGCTGAGTGAGAAGTCCGCCGCCACCATCGGCTACGCGATGACCGAGAAGCAGGGCGGCTCGGACCTGCGCGCCACCCAGACCAGCGCCGTCCCGGTCGCTCTGGCAGGCACCGGCGAGTGGTATCTGATCACCGGTCACAAATGGTTTTGTTCGGCGCCGATGAGTGATGGGTTCTTCACCCTTGCCCAGACCGCGCGCGGGATCTCGTGCCTGTTCATGCCGCGGGTGCTGGAGGACGGAACCCGCAACGCACTGCACTTCCAGCGGCTCAAGGACAAGTGCGGCAACCGCTCCAACGCCTCCTCCGAGGTCGAGTTCGCGCAGGCACGCGGTTGGCTCGTGGGGGAGGAAGGGCGCGGCATCTCGACGATCCTGACCTCGGCCCACTTCACCCGCCTCGACTTCGCCGTCGGCTCGGCAGGCCTGGAGCGGCAGGCCATCTCGCTCGCGATGCACCACGCCGAGCACCGCACGTCCTTCGGCGTCCCGCTGGTGGAGCACGACTCGATGCGCCGCGTGCTGGCCGATCTGATCCTCGACTGGCAGGGCGCCTCGCGCCTGGCCTTCCGCCTCGCCGCCTGCGCCGACTCCGACGACGAGAGCGAACGTCTGCTGCTGCGCATCCTCACCCCGATCGCGAAGTTCTGGAACTGCAAGCGTGTCTCGGTCGTCGTCGAGGAAGCCCTCGAGTGCATCGGTGGCAACGGGTTCATCGAGGAACACCCCATGGCCCGGCTCTACCGCGAGGCGCCGCTGAACAGCATCTGGGAGGGGACGTCGAACATGATGACGATGGACCTCGACCGGACCCTGGACCGCGAGCCCAAGACCTTCGACGTCATCCTCGACGAGATCCGCAGCGCCGCCGGCGCCAACGCGGACCTTGACCGCAGCATCGCCGCGCTGGAAGCCATGGGCCCGACGTCGGGTCGTCGCCCCAACGGCCGCGCGATGGCGACGCTGTTGTCGTTGACGACGCAGGCATCGTTGCTCTGCCGCTACGCCGAGCCGACGGTCGCCGACGCCTTCTGCGCGACCCGACTGGGAAGCGATCTGCTGCCCGGCTTCGGCGCCGCCGACTTCGCCCCGAGCGAGTCCGCCGCGGTGCTGAACAGCTTCTGGCGTCGGTAGGCCGCCACCCCGCCCACCAGGGGCGCGCTTCACTCGCCGGCGTACCGGTTCACTCGCTGCCGGCGACCGCCCTGAGCGAGCCAAGCAGCACCCTGACGAGTGAAGCGCCGAACCCAGCGCTGCGGAGCGCGGTTCAGACACCGGATCAGGCGTTCGTGACGCCGAGGCCCAGGCCGCCGTCGATGGTGAGGACCGCGCCGGTGTACCACTCGGCGGTGGCGAGGTACTCGACCGCTTCGGCGACCTCGTCCGAGGTGCCGGGGCGGCCGAGGGCGTGCGCCGGGCCGAGCGAGGCCATCCGGGCCGCGGCGGTGGCGTCGTCCATGAGGCCCGCGCGTTGGTTGATCTCGGTGAGCACTCCGCCCGGTCGGACGCAGCCGACACGAACGCCCTGCGTGCCCAGTTCCGCGGCGAGTACGCCGGTGAGCGTCTCCAGGGCGCCCTTGGTCGCGGCGTACGGCGAAGCGCCCGGGAAGGCTCGCTGTGTGTGGACGGACCCGAAGAACACGACCGCGCCCTGGCGCTCGCGCAGGTGCGGGAGGGCTAGGCCGGTCAGCAGCATCGGGGCGATCGTGTTCGAGGCGAAGATGTCGTGCAATGCCTGCTCGGTCAGGGTTTCCAGTGGCCCGCGGTACATGTTGGCCGCGGCGTGCACCAGGAATTCGAGGCCGCCGCCGTGCTCCACCGCGGCGTCGACCATCGACTGACGGTCCGCAGCGACGGTGACGTCGCCGGGGCATGCACGCACGTTCGGGCCGGCCTTCGCCGCGACCTCCTCGACGCGGTCGACCCGCCGGCCGCCGACGGTCACCCGGGCACCGGCCTTGGCCAGCCGATGCACGACAGCCTCGCCGATGCCCGACCCGCCGCCGGTCACCAGCACCGACATGCCCTCGATCGGTCGTCCCATGGTCGTCCTCCGCAATCAGTTCTGACGATCAATCAGCCAATGGATGGCGCGCTGCAGGATCGCGCGGTGCGCGGGCACGTCGTAGGACGGCGGGTGGTGCCCCAGCGCGTCGTAGACGACGCGTCCCCGGCCGTGCTCGCGCGACCACAGCACCGGGTGCTTGTCAGCGGGGGAGTCCGGATGCGCGGCGTGCAGCAGGCCCGTGACATCGGGCTGCAGATCGAGGTCGCCGTAGACCTCGTCGACGACCTCGAACGGATCGACGTCGCATACGAGGGGATCCGCGGCACCGGCGCGGACCTGGATCGCCGGCCCCAGCGGCGGGTGGCCCGAGCGACCCCACACCCACGCTCCTCCGAGCACCTCGCCCCACTCCGGCCAGTCGTCGAAGCAGATCGAGGCCGTGTGCATCCCGAGGACCCCGCCGCCGCGAGCCAGATGCGTGGAGAGGGCCTCGCGCGCGGCGGGCGACGGACTCGCTGCCCACTCCGGCGCGAGGTCGCGGTACCGGTCGGGGACGCCCGGGCCGGTCATGGTCCAGCGCAGCGCGTTGACGACCAGCAGGTCCGCTCCGGTCAGCGCACCGAAGGCCTCGTCGACGTCGGTGTGCACCTCGACGTCGAGCTCGGCGGCTTCGAGCAGCTCGCGCAGGCAGGCGGTGGTCGCGGGGAAGTCGTGCGTGAGTCCTCCGGACAGCACGACTGCGCGCATCTGAGGGTCCTCCGCGGCCCGGGGCCTTGAGGCCCGAGGCCGATAGTAACTAATGTCGTAACTACTAGTCCCGAGGAGGCGGCCGGTGAGCGTGGCTGCAGTGCAGCGCCCGATCGTGTTGAGCAGCTACGCGGACGTCCGCGAGGCACTGCGGCAGCGCGATCTCGAGCAGGCCCTCTACGACGCGGGCGGCGACGTCATGGCCGGTTCGCTCATCACCCTGCACGGCGACGCCCACAAGCGCCGCCGTCGCGTGGAGAACCGGCTCTTCCGGCGCGGGACGTTCCGGTATTGGGAGCTGACCCTCGTCCCCGGGACCATCGAGACCAGCTACGCCCCGGCGCTCCGCGAGGGGAAGGCCGATCTGGCCCAGCTCGGGCGGCGCACGATCATGTACCTCACCGCGCTCGTCGCGGGCATCGATCCGCCGGAGAACGAGGCCGACGCGGATCTGCTCGAGGGCCTCGCGAAGGTCTTCAGTGCCGGCGCCACCGCGGTGCACTCGACCCGCGACCCGCAGGAACTCGCCGCCGAGGTGCGCGCCGCCATGGCCATGTTCGAGGAGCACTTCCTCGGCACGGCGCGGGCCAAGCGGGAGGACCTGCTCGCGCAGCTCGCCGTCGGCGCCGTCGAGGAGGACGCGCTGCCCAAGGACGTCCTCACCGCCGTCCTGCGCAACCGCGACGAGCTCGGCATCAGTGACGACGAGATCCGCCGCGAGGTCGCGTTCTACTTGCAGGCCGGATCGCACAGCACCGCGAACCTGTTCACCCATGCCGCGCACCAGATCTTCCAGCTCCGGGACAACCCCGCATTCGCAGCCCGGCTTGACGATCGGCGCTTCCTGCAGCGTTGCGTCCTCGAGACACTCCGGCTCAATCCGGCCTCACCGGTGGCCTGGCGCCGTGCCCTCGCGGACGTCTCGCTCCGCAGCGGCGCGAACCTGCCCGAAGGCTCGCTGGTCGAGCTGAACCTCAAAGCGGCGAACTGCGACCCGGACGTCTGGGGCCCGGGCGCCGATAGCTTCGACCCGGACCGCGTCCTGCCCGACGGCGTCCCGCCGTGGGGTCACTCCTTCGGTGGCGGGATGCACGCCTGCATCGGCATGGAACTCGACGGCGGCGTCGAGCCCAGCGCGGACGATCACGAGCCCGTGTTCGGAACAGTGACGCTCATGATTCATGAACTGCTGCGCAACGGCGCGCGCCCCGATCCGCACGACGCCCCGACGATCGACACGAGCTCGAGTCGCAACAACTTCGCCCGCTATCCAGTTCTGTTCAAGGAGGCCGGCAAGTGACCGCCACCGTTCCCGCGACTGAACCCGTCGTCATCTCCACCTTCACCGAGGCGAAAGAGGTCTACCGGGCCAAGGATCTGCGCCAGTCCCTCTACGACGAGGGCGAGGTGATCATGGGCGACGTCCTGGTGAATCTCCACGGCTCGGAGCACCGGGCGAGGCGCCGGGCGGAGAACGTCATGTTCCGCCGCGAGGTCTTCGAACGCTACGAGCGCGACTTGTTCCCGGACGTCATCGCCCGCACGATGGTGCCCCATCGCGAGGCGGGCCACGTCGACCTCGTTCACCTCGGCCATGAGCTGCTGCTGAACCTCGCGGCGCTGACCGCCGGGGTGGACCGTCCGCTCGGCACCGCCGAGGAGACCCACAAGCTCTACAGCTACATGATGCTGTTCATCGAGGGCGCGACCCTGGCGCACTCGACCGGCGACAAGGACGAGCAGCGGCGCTGCATCTTCGCCGGGTTGCTCGAGTGGGATGAGGAATTCCTGGCGCCCTCCATCGCACATCGGGAGGACCTGATGCAGCGTGCCGCCGCGGGCGAGGACGTCCAGGTTCCCCAGGATGTGCTGACGACCCTGCTCCAGCACACCGAGGAACTCGACCTCACCCGCGATGCCCTGCGCCGCGAGATCGCCTTCTTCCTGCTCGCCGGGGCGCACACGACGGCGACCGCGTTCGTGCGCTCCATCGACCACATCCTCACCTGGCTCGAGGTCAATCCCGGCGAGGCCGAGCACCTGCGCACCGACGCTCTGTTCGTGCAGCGCTGCATCCACGAGACCGTGCGGCTCAACCCGTCGAGTCCCATCGGGCGGCGCCGCGCGCTTGCACCGATCCGCCTGTCGTCAGGCATCGTTCCCGAGGGCACCACAGTCGTGCTGGACCTGCAGCAGATCAACCGCGACCCCAACGTCTTCGGCGCGGACGCCGCGGAGTTCAACCCGCGCCGTGAGCTCCCCGCGGGCGTCGCGCCGTTCGGGCTGAGCTTCGGCTCGGGCATGCACGTCTGCATCGGTCAGGACCTCGCGGCGGGCGTCGTCCCACGCGGGGAGGGCGACGTCGAGGGCCATCTGTTCGGCCTGTTGACTGGGGTCGTGCAGAGCGTCCTTTCCGCCGGTGTCCGGCGCGACCCGGCCCACCCGCCGCAGCGGGACAAGAACACGTTGCGGCCCTACTGGGGGAGCTACCCGGTGCTGCTCGGAGGCAATTCATGACCGGATTCCGGCACGTCGTGCTGTTCTCCTGGGCAGAGGACGCCACCCAGGAGCAGCGGGACGCCGCTCTGGACGCGCTGCGGAAGATGGCGGTCGATCTCGTCGAACTGGGCACCATCACCGTCGGCACCGACGCCGGACTGGCCGAGGGCAACGCCGACTGGGCGGTGGTAGCGGACTTTCCGAGCCAGGAGAACTACCTGGCCTACCAGCAGGACGCGGAACATCAGCGGATCATCAAGGAACTCATCCGCCCGGCGATCAAGACGCGGACGGCCCTGCAGCACCACCGCTGAGGACTGCGCCCAATCGGTCGCGCCACACCCCGAGGTCGACGTAATCGCGGAACGCCGTGATGAGGCCTGTGTCCGGGTCGACCTCGACGACGCCGTTGCACGGAGCCGCGTACTCGGTGCCGTCGATCCAGAACCGGTCGACGCGCTCCAGCCAGGCCCGGTCGTCCGTGTAGGCGGCGGAGACGATGTCCCACTGCACGTGGGAGGACCGGTCCAGGATCCGCGCGAGCATCGAGCGCACCCCATCGGGCCCATGCACTGCCGGGTGGGGCACATTCGCCCAGGTGCCCTCCGGCGCGAAGCACGCCCCGGCCGCAGCCGAGTCGCGGGCGTGGATTGCCGTGAGGAGACGTTGCGTGGCCAGTTGGGCAGGCGGCGTCGTCACGCTAGCGACGCTAGTGGACGGGCCCGACAGCCATCTGGCGGCTGTTTGCGCAGAAGCGTCGTTAGAAGCTTGACGCCGCTTTCGTGGTGGGTCAGGGTGGGGCCCACTCGTGATGCGCTGCACAGGCTCGGAGAGACGACGTATGGCCGACGTAGACAGTCCCGTCCCCGCCAGTCCCGGTTCGGTTGCCGAGGTCACCCTCGGCCGGCGACGGTTCGTCACCTATCTGCTGGGCGTCCCGACGCTGGCAGTGGCCACTCGCTTCAGCCTCGATCTCGTCTCGCCCGAGACGGCGGAGGCGGCGGAGGAAGCGGGAGCCGAGAGTACGGCGAGTACGCCGAGTGCCGTGGCGCCGTCGGGTAGGTCGATCGAGGAGCAGTTCGACATCGCCGACGCCATCATCTTCCTGGCGCAGCCCACGATGCATCTGGTCACGTTGGACATCGGCGCCGACGGCATCGCCCGCATCGATCTGCCGCGGCTGGAGATGGGTCAGGGCATCACCACGTCGATCGCGATGGTGATGGCCGAGGAACTCGACCTGCCGATGTCGAAGGTCAAGGTCACCTGCGCCGACGCGCGCCCCGAGCTCAAGTACAACCAGATGACCGCCGGTTCCTGCACCCTGCGAGCGTTCTACGACCCGATCCGCGCGATGTCCGCGACCGCCCGCTCCCGGATGGTCGCCGCCGCCGCGAGGCAGTGGGGCGTCTCGCCGGATGAGCTGACGACGCTCGACGGGATCGTCGAGGCGCCCGACGGACGCACCGCGACCTACGGCGAACTGTCCCGCGCCGCCGCCGATCCCGGCCTGGGCGACGTCGAGGTCGTCGTCAAGGACGAAGCGGACCGTCGGTTCATCGGTAGGCCGATGCGCAGGGTGGACGCCCGCGACATCGTGACGGGCAAGAAGAAGTTCACGATGGACCACAACGAGGCCGGCGCCCTGCCGACGATGGTTCGTCGCGCGCCGACGATCCACGGTGAGCTCATCGCGTTCAAGAACAAGGCCGCGATCGAGAAGATGTCCGGCGTCATCGCGACCGCCGAGCTCACGTCCGGCGTCGCGATCGTGGCCGAGACCTTCGAGCAGGCCCGGCGCGCCGTCAACCAGGTGGAGGCCGAGTTCACACCCGGTCCCGTGCCGAATGAGAGCAACGAATCCATCGCCAAGACGCTGCGGGCCTCGCTGCTGCCGTTCGCGGCACCGCCGGCCGACGCGGTGACGATCGAGTCCGACTTCGAGTGGGTCGCCGCTGCCCACGGGTTCCTCGAGACCGAGTGCGCGATCGCCGACGTGCGCTCCGACGGTGCGGATCTGTGGAGCGGGTTCCAGGCACCGATCGCGGCACAGCAGATCATCGAGGAGAAGCTCGGCCTTCCGGAGAACTCGGTCACGGCGCACGTCGTCCCGCCGGGCGGCGGCTTCGGGCGTCGGGTCTTCTTCGACGCTGCGCTGGAAGCCGCGCTGATCTCGAAGCAGGTCGGGAAGCCGATCAAGCTCATGTGGTCGCGCACCGACGACTTCCGGCACGGCCGGTTGCGCCCGCCCAACGTGCATCGGTTCCGGGCGACGTTGGTCGGCGGCACGGTGGTGTCCTTCGAGCAGCGAGTCGCGGGCGTCTCGACCGACTACCGCCACGGCTTCGGCGAGATCATGTCCGCGAAGGCGACCGCATGGCCGGAGGGCGCACGCCAGGCCTTCGTGAATGACACCTTCGGGCAGGGCGTGTTCACGACGATGGTCTCCTCGCCCTACAACTTCGGCGCCTACGACAAGCGTCAGTACGAGATCTCGATGGGCATGGCCACCAGCAGCTACCGCAGCGTGCCGTGTCAGACCGCTCGTGGGTCCGAGGAGATCGTCGTCGACGAGATCGCCGAGAAGCTCGGCGTCGACGCCGTCGAGTTCCGGATGCAGACGTTGAAGACCGACCGCGCCCGTGCGGTGCTGAAGAAGGCCGCCGACCTCGGTGACTGGGGCCGGCGGATGCCGAAAGGCTTCGCGCAGGGCATCGGGTACCACACCGAGAGCCGCACGCTGACGGCCGCGCTGATCGAGCTGGACTGCCGCAATCCGCGGGCGCCGAAGGTCACCAAGGCCGTCATCGTCGTCGACGTCGGTAAACCGATCAACCCGCTCGGCATCGAGGCGCAGATGGAGGGCTGCCTGGCCGAGGCGATCTCGCTGACGTTGAAGGCCGGCCTGCACATCGTCGACGGGCTACCGCTGGAGGGCAGCTACTCGCAGTACCACTTCGCGCGGGCGGCCGACTTCCCGAAGGACGTCCACATCGTGATCATGCCGGACAAGGGCGACCCGATCGGCGGCACCGGTGAGGTCGGGATGGCCGCTCCCACCGGCGCGATCGCGAACGCCTACTACCGCGCGACCGGCAAGCGGCCGCGCAGCTTCCCGATCAATCACCCCGTCGATTTCAAGCCGTTCCCGCCCGGCCTGCTGCCGCCGCCCGCGTTCCCCGGAAGGTGATCCCGTGCCCACGCACAGCTTTCGTCTGAACGGCAAGAAGGTCAGCGTCGAGGCGCCGGACGATCTCCCGGTCCTGTGGGCGCTGCGCGACAAGCTCGGCCTGACCGGCCCGAAGTACGGCTGCGGCATCAACGTCTGCAAGGCCTGCACGAGCCTGCTCGACGGCAAGGCCATGAATCCCTGCTCGGTGAAGATCTCCGCCATCGAGGGCAGGGAGGTCACCACCATCGAGGGCCTCGCCGACGGCGACAAGCTGCACCCGGTGCAGGAGGCCTGGCTGGAGCAGGACGTCCCGCAGTGCGGGTACTGCCAGCCCGGCCAGATCATGGCGGCCGTCGCCCTGCTCAGGCGCACGAAGAAGCCGACGGACGCCGAGATCCGGGCGATCAAGAACGTCTGCCGCTGCGGGACGTACTTCCGGATCGGCAAGGCCATCAAGAGCGCCGCCAAGAAGATGTCGTGAGCGAGCTTGCGAGCTCACCAACAAACAGAGCACGCGCCCGCCCCACGCTGCTCACCGGTGGGACCGTCCTGGACGGCACCGGTGCGGAACCACGTGTGGGCGAGGCGCTGCTCATGCACGACGGGCGCATCGCGGGGCTGGGGGCTGCTGCCGTCGCGAAGGCCGTGGAACTCGGCGACGTGGAGCGGATCGACGTCACCGGCCGCACGGTCATGCCCGGCCTGATCGACGCGCACACGCACCTGACCTTCGGCGAGCCCACCGGGAACGACGAACTGTTCAACCACCGCACCGAGGCCTACAGCTCGATGCTGTCGGCCTACAACGCCCGCAAGGTGCTCCGCGCCGGGGTCACCAGCGTGCTCGACGCCGACTGCCTGTGGAACATCGGCGTCGAACTGCGTGACGCCATCGACCACGGCATCGTCGAGGGTCCCCGGATGCGCGCCGGTGGGCAGGCGTTGATGACGATGCTCGGCGGCACCGCGGGACGCATGATCAAGGACGAGGGCCGCACCGGGTACGCGACCGTCGTGCACAACCGGGACATGATGGTCAACGAGATCCGCCGCCAGATCAAGTACGGCGTCGACTGGATCAAGATCATGGTGACGGGCCTGATCCCGTCGATGAAGGGCCCGGAGGTCAAGGTCTGGAACTTCGACGAACTGCGGACCGTCTGCGACACGGCGCACGACCTGAACACCAAGGTCGTCGCGCACTGTCGCAACTCCGACAGCACCCGCGACGCCGCCCGCGCCGGGGTCGACCTGATCTACCACGCCTCCTACATGGACGACGAAGCCCTCGAGGCCGTGCTCGAGGCCGGCACCGCGCTGTGCCCCACCTTCACCCTGCTCGGCAACCTCGCCGACTACGGCCACAAGCTGGGCTCCGCCCCGGAGCTGCTGGACATCTTCCGGGCCGAGATCGAGGTGACGGCCACTCAGATGGCCAAGGCGCACGCGCTCGGCGTCCCCTTCCTGGCCGGCTCGGAGACCGGCTTCGCGGTCACCCCGGTGGGCGAGTGGCACGCCCGCGAGCTCGAGATGTTCGTCGAGTACATGGGCATGTCGCCGATGGACGCGATCGTCGCCGCCACCCGCAACGGCGCGTTCGCGATGCGGATGGAGGGCGAGGTCGGCACGCTCGAGGTCGGGCGCCTGGCCGACGTCCTCGTCGTCGACGGCGATCCGCTGGCGGACGTGCGGATCCTGCAGAACCCGACCGCCATCGCCGAGGTGTTCAAGGGCGGGCAGCGGATCGACCTGATCACCCCGATCCCGGAGCGGACGATGCGCGCCTCCGATCAGGTGCGGATGCTGGCCTCCTGCCCGCTGACCCGCGGTCTGGCGCTGACCGAGGAGCAACTCGAGCGGCTCGCGCGTGTCTGAATCCGGCCGCGCACCGGTCGTGGACGTGCACGCCCACGCGGTGCTCGAGGTCAGCTTCGGTGCGGCAGGGGAGGCCGGTCCCGAGCTGGGTACCGAGCCTGACGGCACGCCGTTCTACCGCGTCGGGGACTACGTGCTTCGCGGCGTCCGGTACTGCGGAAGCCCGTTCCTGGACGTCGAAGTGCGCCTGGCCGGCATGGACGCCGCCGGCATCGATCTGCAGATGCTCTGTCCGAACCCGCTCACCTACTTCGGGCGACTCGATGTCCCGAACGCAGTGTCGTTCGCGCGTTCGCACAACGACGCGCTCGCGGTGCTCGTCGGGAAGCACCCCGACCGGCTGCTCGCCGCGGCGCAGCTCCCCGTGCAGGACGTGGACGCATCGATCGCTGAAGCCCGCCGAGCGGTGCGCGACCTCGGCATGGTCGCTGTCTACATCGACACCGACCCGGGCGGGCGTACCCTCGACGACCCCGCGCTCGACCCGCTCTACGAAGCCCTCGTCGACCTCGACGTCCCGCTGTTCCTGCACCCGACGCCACTCGGCCTGGACGGCCCGCCGGACGATCCACGGTTGCGTCGCTTCGATCTCGACCTGTTGATGGGCTTCGCCCGCGACGAGACTCTCGCGGTCGCGGCGCTGGTGTTCGGCGGAGTGCTCGAACGCCACCCTGACCTCGACGTCTGCCTCAGCCACGGCGGCGGAGCAATGCCGTTCCTGGCCGGGCGATTCGAACGCGCGCTGCAGATCCGGCCGTGGGCGAATCAGACGCTGCGGGAGAAGGGCTTCGCGCACTACTACCGCCGCATCTGGTTCGACACGCACGTTCACGACCCGAGATCGCTGGACCTGTTGGTGCGTCAGGTCGGCACGGAACGGCTGGTGTTCGGCACCAACTTCGCCGGGTGGGACACCAGCGCCGTCGAGGGCCTGGGTGACCTGGGAACCTCGCTGGCGGGGAACGCCGCGCGCCTGCTACGCCTGCGGGGTACGGAGTGAAGCTTTCACTGCAGTGCGCGGTAGGCGCCACCGTCGATCGGGATCGCCGCCCCGGTAAGGAATGCGGCCTGCCGCGAGCAGAGGAACGTGACGATCGCACCGAACTCCTCGGGTTCGCCGAGCCGTCCGGCGGGCACGCCCTCAAGTGCTTTCGCCATCCCGTCCCCGTAGACCTGCCGCATGCGGTCCGTCGCGTGCATGCCCGGCTGGACCGAGTTGACGGTGATCCCGCCGGCGGCGACCTCGCCGGCCAGGGTGCGCAGGAACGCTGTCGCGCCGGAGCGTGCGGTGTTGGACAGCACGAGATGCGGATAGGGCTGGCGGACGCCGAGCGAGGTGATCGCGACGATGCGTCCCCAACCACCGGCCTGCATGTGCGGGACTGCCGCGAGGCACATGTGGACCACGGACAGCAGGCTGCGTTCGAGTGCCGCGGGGTAGGCCTCGGCGGGGGTCCGCAAGGCCGTTCCCGGGGCGGGACCGGGACCGTTGACGACGAGAATGTCCAACCCACCAAGGGTTTCCGCGGCATGGTCGACGAAAGCGCCGGCTTCGCTCGGGACCGTGAGGTCGTGCACGCTGCACCGCGCGCCGGAGCCCAGGCGCTCTGCGGCGGCCTCCGCCCGGCCGGCGTCGGAGCCGCAGATGACGACCTCGGCGCCCTCGGCGATCAGGGCCTGTGCGCAGGCGAAACCGAGTCCGGCGGTGCCGGCGGCGACCGCGGCACGGCGCCCGCGAAGTGCCAGATCCATCAGCCGATCACCACGGGTCGATCTCCTCGTCGTCGGAGAACACGTGCAGCGCGCCGGACGGACAGTTGCGGGCCAGGGCGAGTGCGGCGTCCTTCGACGCCGGCACCGCGCCGGGGATCACCTGCGCGATCTCGTCGTCATCGAACCGCATCAGTTGCGGGGCGTTGTAGACGCACATCGCAGAACTCATGCAGTAATCGGCGTCGACGGTGATGCGGAGAGTCATCGCGCCTCCTGAACGAAACGCAGCGGAAACCGAATAGTCGCTAGAATGCTAGCGCCGCTTCCGAGGAAGTGTCGACGAACGTGGAACGGCAGGAGGAGTCCGTGGTGAACGAATGGGCCGTGGTCACCGGTGCTGCCAATGGCATCGGCGCCGTCATCGCCCGCGCCGCGGCGAAGGCCGGGTACTGCGTGGCGGCCTGGGATCAGAACCTCGCCGGTGTCGAGCAGTTGGCCGCCGAACTCGGTGGGGAATGCGTCGCCCGCGAGGTCGACGTCACCGACGAGGACTCTGTGCTGGCCGCCACTGCCGCACTGCCGACGGCGCCGGGACTGTTGGTGAACAGCGCGGGCCTCGTCCGCTTCGGCTCACTGCTCGACGTCTCCCTCGCCGATTGGGAGCAGGCCCTGCGGGTCAATCTCACCGGCACGTTCCTCGTAGGTCGCACCATCGCTCGGCGGATGGCCGGCGTCGGCGGCGCGATCATCAACCTCGCGTCGATCAACGGTGTCGCCGTCGCCCCGCACGCGGGTAGCTACTCCGCCTCCAAGGCGGGCGTCATCCGACTGTCCGAGCACCAGGCGATGGAGTGGGCCCCGCTCGGGATCCGCGTCAACTGCGTCGCGCCCGGCCTGATCGACGCCGGCATGTCCGACGCCATCTACGCCGACCCGGAGGTTCGACGGGTCCGCGAGGCCGCGGTTCCCCTCGGCCGGTTGGGTTCGGCGGAGGATGTCGCGGACACCGTGCTGTTCCTCGCGTCGGAGAAGGCTTCCTACATCACCGGTCAGGTACTGACCGTCGACGGCGGCCTCACCAAGAGCACCCTGTCCAACCTGCCGCGTCCCAAGGGGCTCGAACGCTCGTAAGTGCAAGGATGCTCGCGTGTCGCAGCAGAGCGTGATCGAGGAACTTCAGCACCTGGGCATGTCGGGCTACGAGGCCCGCGCCTACGTGGCGCTGGTCGCTGCCGGTGAGCCGCTGAACGGCTACGAGGTCGCGAAGCGCTGCGGTGTTCCGCGCAGCACCGTCTACGAGACGCTCGCGAAGCTCGTCGGCCGCGGCGCCGCCTACGAGGTGCGCGTCGGTGAGGACAGCATCGGGTACATCGCCCTCCCGCCGACGGCTCTGTTGGATCGGCTGCGCCGCGAGTTCGACCACTCCATCGACACGTTGCGCAACGCATTGCCGGAGATCGCGGCACCGACGCAGGTCCGGCTGATCCACAGCCTCACCGACCGCGTCTCGCTCCTGGAGCGTGCCGAGGACGTCATCGCCGCGGCCCGTACCGACGTGTTCCTGTCCGGCTTCCCGGCGGAGATCGAACCGCTGAAGGCGAGTGCGCGCCGGGCGATCGATTCCGGCGTCGAGGTGTCCGTCGTGTCCTTCGGAGAGGACCCCGATCCGGTCGGCAACACGACCACGCATCGGTTTTCCCCGCCCGAGGTCGTCCTGGAGAACCTGGGCTGTCGACTCCTGGTGGTCTCCGGAGACCGGGAGCAGGCCGTGATCGGCGGCGTCGTGAACTCCGACGCCTGGGGCATGTACACCGACGACCCCGCGGTCGTGCTCGTCGCCGTCGAGTACGTGCGCCACGACATCGCGATGCATCTCATCGCCGAACGTTTCGCCCCCGACGACTTCGAGTCGTTCTGGACCTCCGACCCGGTGCTGTCCCGGCTGCGCGCCGATCATGGCGCGTCCGCGGCGCTGCTCAAGCGCAGCGCGACCGGACCGGCACCGGTGCGCACCGCGCGGCGCAGCCGACGCGCCTGAGCGCGAAGGCCGGCCCGGCACGAACCGCGGCGCTAGTACGTTCTCTGGACATGCCGATGCGCCGCCCCGGGGTCACGTGACCTCGACACCTCGTTCGGCCCGGGTCCTGATGAGCATCACCGTGACCGTCGTCGTCGTGGCTGCGCTGGCGGCGGTGGTCATCCGGCTGGCCGGGGATCGCCTGGTCATCCGCGAGGCCTGCGTGGCCAAGGCGAACGACACGGAGACGCGGATCAGCCTGGAGCAGGCCGAGCACGCCTCGACGATCGCTGCGGTGGCGGCCCGGCGCGGTCTGCCTGCGCGGGCGGCGACCATCGCGCTGGCGACGGCGTTCCAGGAGTCGGGGCTGCGCAACCTCGACTACGGGGACCGGGACTCCCTCGGCCTGTTCCAGCAACGCCCGTCGCAGGGCTGGGGGACGCAGGCGCAGGTGCAGGACCCGGTGTACGCGGCGAACAAGTTCTACGACGCTCTGATCAAGATCGACGACTACCGGACCGGGGACATCAACGACGTCGCCCAACGGGTGCAGCGCAGCGGCCACCCGAACGGCTATCGCAAGCACGAGTCGCGTGCTCGGGTCCTCGCCTCGGCGCTCATGGGCTATTCGCAGGCCGCCTTCACCTGCAGCCTGCGTGGAGGGTCCCCCGAACGGGAGGTCGCGGGCAGCAAGGGCCTGACCCCGCGCGCTGCGGCCGCGCTGGCTGCCGCCGAGTCGGCGTTCGGCAACCAGTCCGCCGGCGGCTTCGACCCCGACGGCGTCTCGGCCGGGCACATGGAGGGTTCCGCGCACTACACCGGCCGGGCCGTGGACCTCTTCTACCGACCGGCGAACGAGACGAACCGGCGCATGGGTTGGGCGAGCGCGCAGTGGCTGGTCGCCAATGCGGACCGGCTGGACCTGGCCACCGTCATCTACGACGGCAAGATCTGGACCGCGCGTCGCTCCGGTCAGGGTTGGCGGGAGTACACGCCGCCGAACGGGAACACTTCGAACGCGACGCTGATGCACCGTGACCATGTCCACCTCGACGTGCCTTGACTTCTATGCAAGCTCGCATAAAGGATGACTGGATGCGTATCTCGGTGAACCTCGGTGGAGACGTCCTGTCCAGCCCCGTCGCTCCGGCGACCGTCGTGGAGCAGGCCCAGGCGGCCGAGGCGGCAGGCTTCCCTGCGGCCTGGACCACACACTTCGCCCGGGGGACCGACGGGCTCGCGGTGCTTGCCGCCGCCGGGGTGGCGACCTCGACGATCGATCTTGGCGTCGGGATCGTTCCGATCCACCCGCGTCACCCGGCCGCCTTGGCGACCGAGGCCGCGACCGTCGCGTCCCTGCTCGGCGGCCGGTTCACCCTGGGCGTGGGGGTCTCGCACCGCCCGGTCATCGAGGCCCTCGGCCTGGACTACGACCACCCGGCCGAGTTCATGCGGGAGTACCTGCAGGTGCTCTGCACCTTGCTGCGCACGGGAAAGGTCACCCACCAGGGCACGTACTTCCAGGTGGAGACCTCGTTCAACGTCGTCGGCGCGACGCCGCCGTCGATCATCGTGGGAGCGCTCGGGCCGCGCATGCTCGCTGCGGCCGGTGAGTACGCCGACGGGACCGTGACCTGGTTGGCCGGTCCTCGTGGTCTGGCCGAGCACATCGTGCCGCACCTGTCCAAGGCCGCGGCCGACGCCGGCCGCCCCGCGCCGCGGGTCGTGGCGGGTCTGCCGATCGCGGTCTGCGACTCCGTCGAGGAAGGCCGGGCCGCCGTCGAGGAGACCTTCGCCCGCTACAACGGCCTGGTCAACTACCGGCAGCAGTTCGATCGGGAGGGCGTCGACGGCGTCGGCGACCTCGCCGTCTACGGGCCGGAAAGCGTTGTCCGCGCGCGGTTGTCGGCCCTGCGCGACGCCGGCGCGACAGAGCTGTGGGCAGTGCCCTACGCAGTGGGACCCGACCAGGCGGCCTCGCTGGCGCGGACCAACGCGCTGCTCGTCGACCTCGCCCCGGAGTTGTGAAGCTGCCCCGTCAGATCTTGATCCGGCCGGTCAGCGCGAGCTCGTCGGCGATCTGGTGCAGCTTGCGGTTCAGCCGTTGCGACGCGGTGGACAGGATGTCGAAGGCTTGATCGGCAGTCAGCCGATTGCGTTCCATCAGGATGCCCTTGGCCTGCCCGATGATGTCGCGACTGGCGAGCGCCTTCGACAGGTTCTGCACCTCGTCACGGGCGACCGCGGCACTGGTGGCGAGGCCCAGCAGCGCGCCGAGATGCGCACTCAACAAGATCGCCGTCTGCGCGTCCTCGTCGTCGAACGCCTCCGCCGCGACGCCGTAGTGGTTCAGCGCGCCGAGCGCCTCGTCGGCCTCGGGACGATCCGCCACCGGTGTGGCCAGGACACTTCGAACCTCAAGATCGATCTCGGCCGCGAGCTTGGTCCGCAACGTGGGCCAGCGCGCGTCCGCGACCAGGTCGTCCACCAGAACGATGTGCAGGTCCGCCAGGGCCGCCGCCGATGGCCCCTCGAGGGCCGCGTGCTGCAGTTCGTCCATCCGTAACGCCAGCGGGTTCGACGCTGCCACCGTCCGGACCTGCCCATCCGCCTGGCGCGAGAAGCTCACCGCATCGGCGCCGGAGAGGAGCTGCTGGGCATGGCGGACGACTTCCGCCATGGCCTTCTCGGGGGTGTCGGAGGTGACCAGCGTGGCCGAGATCTCCAGGAATGCCGCGGCGAGAGAACGCGCGCCGCCGGCCCCTGCCACGGCGTCCCGCGCCGCGGTGGCGCGGGTGCGGGCCCGCGCCGCGTCTGCTCGAGCACTCTTGGCGGTGACGCGCCGGGTTGTGTCGCCCTTGTCGGCCCCGGCGAACGGTGATCCGTCGGGCGCCGGGCTCAGGGCGGCGAGGTCCCGCAGGTGCTGCTCGCGCTGGTCGGCCAGAGCCTCACGGTGATCGGCCAACTGTTCACGGTGGGCGGCCTGTTGCTCCTCGTGATCCGCCACGAATTCGCGCTTCTCGACACCCCACTCCGCACGCTCGTCGGGGGCGTGGTCGCGGTCCGCTACGAGTTCGCCCGCCAGGCGGCTCGCCTCCTGGCGCTTGGCGAGAGTTGCCAACGTTGCCAGGAGCGGCGCGACGGCTTCCGCATCCCCCGCACTCGCGAGGGCGAGCTGCTCCTGGTCCGCGAGCTGGTCACGAGCGTCGGCCAGCCTGTCGCGCTCATCTGCCAGCAGGCCACGTTCGATGGCCAGTCGATCCCGTTCGTCCAGCAACCGGTCCAGCTCCTCAGCGAGTGCACTGCGGTCATTGCCGGGCTCAGCGAGGGGTCGCTTGCCGTCTTCTCCACGCATACGTCGCTCGACCCCTGCAAGGCACGGAAGCGCTCTGTGTTGAACGGCTGACTCCAACCTTACGGGGTGTTCACATTCGGCCGCCGGCTGAAAGTCAGGCGCGTGACACCGCCGGCCCCGGTCGCGCTCTCGGTGGACGACGCCGCCCGAACGTGTCGTAGGCTGCCCCTAATCTCACCTAGGGAGCTGCGTTGACGGCAGGTGGCCTTCCCGTCGGGGGCGATGGTCGCGGTCGGCGTGACAGCATCCGTAGGAGCTGCCGGATCCGTACGCGGAAGGAGCGCACCCGATGACTGTGACGCCGGAGACGTCGGAGGTGTCGGCCGAGGATTTCGAGGCGATCCGCAAGCTGGTCCGGGACTTCGTCCGCAACCGGGTGATGCCGCGCGAGCAGGAGATCATGGACTCCGATCGTGTCCCGGACGACGTGCGCAAGCAGGCCGCGGAACTCGGCCTCTTCGGCTACGCGATCCCGCAACGCTGGGGCGGTCTGGGTCTCGACCTGGCCCAGGACGCGGAACTGTGCATGGAGCTGTCGTACACCTCTCTTGCCCTGCGCTCGATGTTCGGCACGAACAACGGCATCGCGGGCAAGGTGCTGGTGAATTACGGGACCGACGATCAGAAGGCGCAGTGGCTGGAACGGATGGCCTCGGGTGAGGTCACCGCCTCCTTCGCCCTCACCGAGTCCGGAGCCGGATCCAACCCGGCCGGCCTGCGGACGCGGGCGGTGCAGGACGGCTCGCAGTGGGTCATCGACGGTGAGAAGCGCTTCATCACCAACGCCCCGACGGCAGGGCTGTTCGTCGTCTTCGCCCGCACCCGACCCGCGGACTCGAACGGAACCGGGATCGCGGTGTTCCTCGTCCCCGCCGATACTCCCGGCATCACTGTCGGACCGAAGGACCGCAAGATGGGCCAGGAGGGCGCGTGGACCTCGGACGTGTCGTTCAGCGACGTGCGGGTCCCTGCGGACGCCCTGGTGGGTGACGACGAGGAGGCCGGGTACCGCGCCGCGATGACCTCGCTGGCCCGGGGCCGCGTGGTCGTCGCCGCGCTCGCCGTCGGCGCCGCGCAACGTGCTCTGGACGAGTCGGTTGCCTACGCGGCCGTCGCGACGCAGGGCGGCACACCGATCGGTGACTTCCAGCTGGTGCAAGCGATGATCGCCGACCAGCAGACCGGGGTGATGGCCGGTCGCGCTCTCGTGCGGGACGTCGCTCGCGCCTACATCGACGGGACCGACCGGCGGATCGGCCCGTCGGCGGCCAAGCTGTACTGCACCGAGATGGCCGGCCAGGTCGCCGACCTGGCCGTGCAGATCCACGGTGGCACCGGATACATGCGCGACGTCCCGGTCGAGCGCATCTTCCGCGAGGTGCGTCTGCTGCGTCTGTACGAAGGCACCAGCGAGATCCAGCGCCTCATCGTCGGTGGAGGCCTCGTGCGGGAAGCACAGCGCCGCGCCCGCGGCTGACGATCCGTCAGATTTCCTTTGCGTGTGCGCTGACCAGTCGCTCGGCGTCCTGATACGGCCGGGCCTCCGCGGCGGCCGCCGGACCGTGCTCCAGGTGCATGTCGTCCAGCGTCACCGGCTCGCCGCACTTCTCGCACACGACGACCGGATTGATCCGGTGGCGGGTGTGCCGGTGGCGGACCAGTACCGGCAGACCGTCCTCGGCAGGCAGATGCTTGTTGCCCCAGGCGGCAAGCACGGTCAGGGCCGGAACCAATTCCATGCCCTGCTCGGTGAGGCAGTACTCGTACCGATCCGGGCCGCTCTGATAGAGCCGCCGAACCACAATGCCGTGCTCGGTCAACCTGGCCAGACGGTTCGTGAGGGTGTTGCTGGAGACGCTGAGGCCGTCCTGCAACTCGTCGAACTTCTGCGGCCCGTAGAACCACAGGTCCCGCACCACCAGCAGGGTCCAGTACTCACCGATCGACCCCAAGGTGCGGGCGATCGGGCATCGGGTCTCGGCCGCGCGGCGCATCAGCTGACCGGTTCCAGCCGGGCCGGCACGTGCTTGTGCCAGGGCGTCCCGACGATCGGATCGCGGTCGGAGGCGCTGGTCAGCTCGTTCGGCGCGACGCCGGTCCGTGCGACCGACCCGTCCGGCCCGGGCTCGTCCAGGCCCAGCCCGTTCGGCAGGGCGATGGCGCCGATGGGCATGGTGTCGTCGACGTCGATCGTCACCGTAGCCCGACCGGTCTTGGTGGTCAGGACGGCGCGGTCACCGTCGGTGAGCCCGGCGGCCGCGGCGTCGGTGGGGGAGATCCGTAGCCCACCGTGCGCGTCACGACGACGCCAGGTGGGGTCCCGGAAAATCGTGTTCGCGGTGAACGCGCGGCGCTCACCCGCGGCCAGCACCAGCGGGAACTCTGCGTTCACGCCCGCGTGGGGGCCGGCTGCCAACGTGTCGAGTTCGCCGAGCAATTCGGGAATGACGAGGTGGATGCGCCCATCGGGTGTGCTCACCCGCTCCCACACGTCCTCGGGCCGGTCCTCGCTGAACACGATGCCGCGTTCGCCGTTCACCATCGCGTCGAACAGTTCGATCGCCAGGTCTCCGGTGCTCGTGGTCGAGGTCCCGTGGCCGGCGCGCCGGATCGAATCGGGGTAGACCGCCGCAGCTCGCTGGGCCACCGTCCACAGTGCCGCGCCGGAGGCGCAGTGCTCGGGAAGGGCTTGGCCCAAGGTCCGGTAGAGCACGATCGGCGCGTACATCGCGACGCGCGGGTCAGCCTGCGCCGCAGCGGCGAAGGCATCGGCGAACTCGGCGCGGCCGGCCTGCGCCGCCTGGCTGAGTCCGTCGAGGTCGAGCCCGTCCAGGGCGCCGAGGCCGTCCAGCACCCGGCTCCAGATCTCGGCCTCGGGCAGCGTGCCGGGCAGCGGTGCCATGAGCGGGGCGCGGAGGTGGAACCCGTTGTGCGGGAACTCGAAGTTGAACCAGGTGCACTCGGGCTTCTCGAACTGGCTGGCCGCCGGCAGGACGTAGTCCGCGAGGCGACCGGTCTCCGTCATTGCGACGTCGACGCAGATCACCAGTTCCAGCGCCGCCAACGCCTCCCGGAACTGTGTGGTGTCGGCGACCGAGTGCGCGGGGTTGGCGCTCTGGACGACCATCGCGCGGTAGCGGGCCGGGTGATCGGTGAGGATCTCCTCGGCCACGATGTTGGCGGGGATCAGGCCTGCGATGACCGGGGCGCCGAGGACGGGGCTGCGCTTGTCCGGGCCGAGGTCGGCGCGCGCCAGCGGGACCAGATCGGTGTGGATCGCCATCCCACCGCGCTTGCCGAAACTGCCGACCAGGATCCACAGCAGCTTGTTCAGGTACGAGGACAGCGTGCTGTGTGGCGCCTGCTGCATCCCGAGGTCCTCGAACACCGAGAAGCTGCTCGCGGCGGCGATACGTCGGGCGACGGCGCGCACTGCATCGGGGGACAGCCCGCAGTGCGCGGAGTACTCCTCGACGGGGATCTGCTTGAGTACGTCGAGCATCTGCGTGGCACCGTTGGTGCGCGTGGACAGGAACTCGTGGTCGACGAGATCCTCCTGGACCAGGACGGCGCACAATGCCGCGAGGCACCAGGCATCCGTGCCCGGGCGCAGTGCCAGGTGATGGTCGGCCAGGTCGGCGGTCTCGGTACGCCGCGGATCGATCACGATCATCGAGCGGCTCGGGTCGCGGGAGATCTCGCGCAGCGTCGGGCGGGCGCGTGGCAGGCCGTGCGACATCCACGGGTTCTTGCCGAGGAACATCGAGACCTCGGCGTGCTCGAAGTCCCCGCGGGTGTGCCCGCCGTAGAGGTGGTGATCGACCCAGAACTCGCCGGTCTTCTCCTGGGCGAGGGCATTCGAGCGGTACTTCGCACCAAGGGCCACCATCGCGGCGCGCATGAAGAACCCGCCGAGGTGGTTGCCCTGCCCACCGCCGCCGTAGAAGAAGATGCTCTCCCCGCCGTGGGAGTCCCGGACCGCGTTCAGCCGCTGCGAGATCTCGACGATCGCCGTATCCCAGTCGATGGGCGTGAAGCTGCCGTCGGCCTCGCGGCGCAGCGGACTGTCCAGGCGGTGCGCGCCGTTCTGGTAGCGATCCAGGCGCAGCGCCTTCTCGCACGTGTAGCCCTGCGAGGCCGGATGCGCCTTGTCGCCGCGGACCTTGGTCAAAGTCCGGCCGTCCAGCTGCACCTCGATGCCGCAGTTGCACTCGCACAGGATGCAGGCGGTGGGCTGCCAAGCGGTGTCGGTCATGGGAGAGAAGCTATCACTTCAATTTTGGAAGTAACAGCTTCCCTCGCGTCGGCACCGTGTGCTCAGCCGCCGGAGAGACCCTTGCTGAGCATGGCGATCGCCTCGCCCATAGGGCTCGTCTGCGACGCCCGTTCCACGACGCGCACCGGGTCGCCCACCCGGATCACGCCGGGCACCACGACCTCGGCATAGGCGCCCGCGCAGGCGAACCGACCGAGCTCTCCGATGGCGCGGTTGTTGGCGCGAGCCACCGTGCGCAGGATGCCGCTGTCGGCGGGCAGCGCGTCGGCTCCCTGGCCCTGCGCCAGCGTCGTCATCACGCAGCGAGGCGTGGGTGCGACGACGTGGATACGTACCTGATCCCCGATCAGAAGGTCCGAACCCAGCCAGGCGTCCTCCGCCAGACCACCGGCCGGCGAGTCGTCGTCGATCAGCAGGTTCGGGCGGAACCGACGGTCGTCCCACGTGCCGTCCGGGTGTTCGGCGGCCATCGCCCGCAACGTGGAGGTCGTGAGGAAGTGCAGCGGGCCGAAGTCGAGCAGGGTGCCGGGCGCGGCGATGCCGACGGGCAGGCCGATGACCCGCTGACCGTCCTCCTCGGCGCCGGGGATGACGAGAGCGTCGGCGAGGGCGTCCGGCCCGAAGCCTTCGAGTTCGGGCCAGACCTCTTCGAACGGGACGCCGGGCTCGACCTCGGTGACCATGCGGACCTCGCGGCCGAGGAGCACGGAGACCTGCTTCGCGATCTGAGTCAGGTCGCCCTCGACGACAGTCCCGTCGGGGAAGCTCACCCGCACCGGCGGCGGAGCGGCATCCGGCCGCGGTGTGGAGATGAAGGTGGCGGAGCAGGTGAGCATCGCCCCGTACTTGCGGGGGTGCTTGGCGCTGACCAGGCGCCCGCTCTCGACGTCGACGAAGCCGTAGGCGCGGTCGCCCACCAGGCCCGCCGAACTCAGGGTCACCTCGTCGACAGGCTGGCCCAGCATCGACTTGACGGGGTGGCTCCACAGGCGCGCGATCGTGTTGCTCATCGGCGATCTCCGTTCCAGGTAGTCAGGAATCGCAGTTGTCCTGGGCCCAGCCTTGGCCATGCCGCAGCGTCAGGCCATTACCTGCGGGGTAACGGTCACGTGTCGGACCCTCCGCGCAGGATCAGTTCGTGGTTCAGCAGGGCGGGGGAGAGATCCTCCGCCCTGACCTCTGCCTTGCAGGTGGGACACGTCGGGCCGACGGTGAGTGCCGCCCCGCACTCGCGGTGCGCCAGGCCGACGACGAGTTCGTCCGGCTCGGCCAGCCATTCCTCGCCCCATGTGTGCAGGGCGGCCAGGACCGGCCAGAGTTGTTCGCCCTGCGGGGTCAGCCGGTACTCGTGCAGGGAGTG
The DNA here is from genome assembly GCA_963703165.1 of uncultured Actinomycetota bacterium. Classification (GTDB taxonomy): domain Bacteria; phylum Actinomycetota; class Actinomycetes; order Sporichthyales; family Sporichthyaceae; genus JBQTKD01. The sequence continues at coordinate 1,305,347 of OY969798.1, read as the reverse complement.
ACCGCGTGGCGCCTCGGCTCGATCGAGGACGCCCGCCTGCACGAGCGTCTGCAGGCGGCGCGTGAGCACGTTGGTGGGGATCCGCAGGTCGCGGTGGAAATCCCCGAAGCGCGTCGTTCCGTGAAAAAGCGCGTGATAGATGATCAACAGCGCCCAGCGGTCGCCGACGAGCTCCACCGCCCGCACCAGCGGCCCCGGCGGCGGCACCTTCTTCCAGTTCTCGGAGTTCCCGCCGAGTCCGGGGATCAAGCCGTGCATGGCACCACTATCCCGGTCGCGCTCGCGGTCGCCCGAAAACCGAGGGCGGGGCCGCGTGAAAGGGCGCGGCCCCGCCGGTCTTCGGTTGACTACTGACTACTGACTAGCTGACGCGGCGGACGCGCACGGTGTGCGTGGCGATCTTGGCGTCGAGCGCGAGCTCGCCCGTGGCCGAGGCCGCGAGCTCCTGGGTCTCCGCGTTGCTGCGACGCACCTCGTAGCGCGCGCCCGGAGTCAGGTTGGTGATGGTGTAGCTGGTCGGCTCACCGCGGCGAGCCTTGTTCACGGTGGTGAATGCACCGGTGAACGTGTCGACGGTCGAGTCGGCCTGACGGACCATCAGGGTCGGGAAGTCGACGCCCACGAGGGTGGGGAGGTCGAACTTCTCGGTGTTCGGATTGGCGAAGATGTCCTGCCACTGACCCGGCTTGGTGATCGCGTAGGCCGGCATCATCCAGTCGTTGAGCTGGCCCCGGGGCCAGTCCTCGTTGAGGCCGAAGGCGAAGTAGAACTCGCCGGTGTTGGCGTCCCACGTCGGCTCGTAAGTGTTCTGGACGTGGCTGTTCAACGCCTCGAAGGTCTCGTCGTCGCCGAAGACCTTCGCTGCGGTGGTCGCCGTGATGGTGCCCATCATGTAGTCGCCCTCGAGGCCCGGCAGGCCGATCGCGAACGCGGTGCCGTCGGGCTGGAACTGGATGAACTTGTCCCGGCCGCTCTCGTAGATCCGCTTGCCGAGCTCCGCGTCCAGACCCGCGAGGTGCACGGCGACGGCGAACCAGTTGTACGAGATCTGGTGTTCCGTCGAGTTCATGTTCGCCTCGATCGTCGGGTCCCAGTACAGCGTGACCCAGTCCACGGCGCCCGTACCCGTGCCGTTGCCGACCATGTTGTTCTTGAAGTACCGCTTCCAGCCGTTGTACGAGCTGATGTGGTTGGTGGCGTGCATGGTGTCGTACAGGTTCTGCGCCATGCCCAGCAGGTTCAGGCACCACGGGTAGACCTTCATGACCTCGCAACCGAGGCCGGAGATGTTGGCCCGCATCTGGTTGGAGATCAGCTCGTTCAGCGAGCCGTGGCTGTAGGTGTAGCTGGTGTCGGCGTCGAAGCGCACCTTGAAGTCGGCGTCGTACTTGTCGTCGCCGGTGATGTAGTTGAAGAAGCCGAGGACCAGGTTCAGGTAACCCTTGTACATCAGGTTGCAGGCGCCGTTGCCGCGGACGGGGTCCGGGTCGTACTGGTATGGCTCGATGCCGTTGCCGGCCCAGCCCGGGAGGTCGTACTTGCCCATGTACCCCTTGGGGAACAGGAACGAGGTCTCCGCCGGGTAGTTCGCGCGGTCCGGGTCCGGGCCCGAGTTCTCGATCCAGTCCCACATCGAGTAGTACTCGAGGAAGCGGTCGGACATGTAGCCGAGGATCTCGCCGTACTGCTCACGCCAGGCCGGGGTGTTCTCGGCCATGATCGCCAACGCGTAGCACGCGTAGGTCAGGTCGTAGCGGTGGTACGGGCTGATCGGCGGGTTGGAGGTGTTGTCCCAGGAGGGGTGCGGCTTCTCCTCCTTGAACCAGGTCTCGTTGAACGTGGCCTTGCGCGACATGTGCGCCAGCCAGCCCAGCGACTCATCGGACAGGTAGCCGTGGCCGGGGACGATCTGGGACGAGGACGTGACGCGGGCTGGGAATTCGCCGGCAGTGCTCGAGAACGGGACCGGGGGCTTGGAGGTATCAGTCATGCGTGTGGTGACTCCTCATTAAATTGCCGGCGCCAGCGCGCCGGGGACGAGCTTCGAGTATCTGCATGACGACGGATACTTCGTCACGTCTGAGGGGCCCAAACTCATTCCCGGCGGTGGTCCTGTCGGGGTGAATACATCCCATTCCAAGCGCGAAAACGCTGCTCCGCTTGCCTATCGCAAGTAGCAAATTACGGAGACCGAAATCACTACTTGCGATCTGAAAGTGGGAATATCGGGCGGTATGCAGATAATTCCTGCGCGGACGTTTAGGCTCGCAGCGGCGCGATGAGGGTCTGCGCCATCTGCTGTCCGAGTTCGGCCGGCGTCGCCGGGCCGTCGGGGCTGAACCACTTGTAGGTCCAGTTGGCCGCACCCAGGCACATGTTCATGTAGACCTTCGGGGCGATGCCCGCCAGCGCGTCCGGGTGCTCGGCCAGGTGGTCGGCCAACGCCTGCGCGAAGAGGTCCTCGAAGGCGCGGCGGCGAGCGATCAGCTCCGTGGCGAGATCGGCGGGCAGTTCCTTCTCCTCCTCGAACAGCACCGTGAGCAGCGCCTTGCGTTCGCAGGTGTGCACCACCCGGGCGGCAATGAGCTCGCGGATGGCCTCCAGCGGGGTCGCGGCGGCGGCGACGACCGCACGGCCGCCCGCGACGCTCTCGTCGAGGACGTCGGAGTAGAGCCGCACCAGCAGCTCCTCCTTGGATCGGAAGTAGTGGTACAGCGTCGGCTTGGACAGGCCTACTGCCGCCGCGATCTCGTTCATCGACGTCGCCCGGAAGCCGCGGCGGGCGAAGATCTCGGCCGCGGTGGCGAGCACCCGGTCACGCTGAGCATCGGCTCGGCTCGGTGCCGCCGCCGCTGTGTCCGTCATGGGACCCCCACTCCTGCCATTGCCCGCTGCCGCGTTCCTGGTCTACTCTCGACCGACCGGTCGGTCGAGTCAAGGAGGCAACACGGTGAATTGGGAACTGGGTCCGGACCACGTCGCGTTTCGTGCGACCTGCCGCGCGTTCACCGACCAGGAGATCCGTCCCCTGGTCGACGAGGCCGAGAAGACCGGCACGTTCCCCGCCGAGCTCTGGAAGAAGTCCGGCGCGGCCGGCCTGCTAGGGCTGACCACGGCCGAGGAGCACGGCGGCTCCGGCGGATCGGGCGGCGACGCCCTCGCGGTCGCACTGCTGTCCGAGGAGCTCTCCCGCGCCAGCGGCGGTATCGCCGTGACGATGCTCGTCAGCGCCTACATGGCGGGCACGCACCTCACCCGCAACGGCAGCCCGGCGCAGCAGGCGCGTTGGTGCGCCGCCCTGGCCGACGGGGAAGCCGTCGCCGCCATCGCGGTCACCGAGCCCGGCACCGGATCCGACGTCGCCGGCGTGCGGACCACCGCCCGCGAGAACGCCGACGGCTGGGTGATCGACGGTCAGAAGATGTTCATCACCAACGCCTCGCTGGCCGACGTCATCGTCGTCGCAGCCCGTACCGACGGCCCCGGCCACGGCGGCGTCACCCTGTTCCTCGTCGAGAAGAACACGCCCGGCCTGTCCTTCGGCAACCCCCTCGCCAAGATGGGCTGGCACTCCTCCGACACCCGCGAGGTCGTCCTCGACGGCGTGCAGGTCTCGGTCGACGCGATGCTCGGGGCCCGGGGCGGCGGTTTCCGTCAGATCATGGAGGGCTTCCAGCTCGAGCGCGTCTCACTCGCGGCCATGGGCCTCGGCCACGCGGCCGAATCCCTTGCCCTGGCCAAGGCCTACGTGGGGGAGCGCGAGGCCTTCGGCGCTCCGCTCACGCACCTGCAGACCATCCGGCATCGCCTGGCCACCATGGAGATCGAGCTCGACGCCGCCCGGCTGATGACCTACCAGTCCGCCGCTCGGTTGGACGCCGGGCACCCCGAGGCGAACAAGTCCGTAGCCCAGGCCAAGTACTTCGCCGCGATCGCCGCCAACCGCATCGTGGACGACGCGGTGCAGCTGTTCGGCGGCGCCGGCTTCGCCGAGGAGTCGGCGGTCGCCCGGCACTACCGCGACGCACGGATCCTGCGCATCGGCGGCGGCACTGACGAGATCCAGCTCGAGATCCTCACCCGGGGCATGCGCCCGTGACGTCCCCTGACGCTCCGTCAGGCGAACCGCCCGGCGGCGCGAGCGCTGTGCGGGCCGCTACCGCGGTGGCTCTGGTCGGTGGCGATCCCACTCGGTGGCCGGGCAAGATGCCGCCCCGCGAACGCATCGCCGTGCTCTGCGATCCCGGCACCTTCACCGAGGACGGCCTCCTCGCCCGCGCGACCGTTGACGGCCTGCCCGCCGACGGCGTGGTCACCGGTGTCGGACGTGTGGAAGGCCGTCGGGTCGCGGTGATCGCCCACGACTTCGCCGTCAAGGCCGGCTCCTGGGGTGAGCTGACCTGCGAGAAGCAGCTGCGGCTGCTCGAACGTGCCGACCGCGACCTGCTGCCCGTGGTCTACCTGGTCGATTCCGCCGGAGGTCGCCTCACCGATCAGATGGGTTTCTTCCCCGGCCGGCGCGGGGCGTCGGCGGTGTTCCACAAGCAGATCGAACTGTCCGGTCGGGTCCCGCAGTTGTGCTGCCTGCACGGTCCGTCCGCCGCCGGCGGCGCCTACATGCCCGCGTTCTGCGACTGGGTCGGCATGGTCGACGGCGCCGGCTCGATGTATCTGGCCAGCCCCCGCGTTGCCGAGCAGGTCACCGGCGAGATCACCACGTTGGAGGAGATGGGCGGGGCACAGATGCACGCCTCGGTCTCCGGCTGCGGGGACGAGGTGTTCGCCTCGGACTGGGAGGCCGTGGCGGCCACTCGCCTTTTGCTGACCTACCTGCCCGACGACTTCCGCTCCGCTCCGGCCTGGCGCGAGTCCGTCGAACCCGAGCGCTCCGACCTCGACACCCTCGTACCCACCGACCCGAACGCGGCCTACGACGTGCGCGACGTGATCGAGGCATTCGTCGACGGGGGATCCTTCTTCGAGATCAAGGCCCGTTGGGCACAGGAGATGGTGGTCGGGCTCGGACGTCTGGGTGGCCGCGTCATCGGGGTCGTCGCCAATCAACCGAGTGTGCGCAGTGGCGCGATCTTCGTAGACTCCGCCGACAAGGCTGCCCGGTTCATCGCACTGTGCGACGCCTTCAACATCCCGTTGGTGTTCCTGCAGGATGTCCCGGGCTTCATGGTCGGTGTGGAGGTCGAGCGGGCGGGCATCATCCGCCACGGCGCGAAGATGATCGCCGCGATGTCCTCGGCCGAGGTGCCGAAGGTGACCGTCGTGCTGCGGAAGGCATACGCCGCCGGGTACTACGCGATGTGCGCCCCCGGCTTCGGTCCGCGGGCGACGATCGCACTCCCGACTGCGGCGATCGGTCCGATGTCGGCGAGGGCGTCGGTCCGCGCCGTGTACGCAAACAAGATCGCGGCGATCGAGGACCTGGCCGAGCGCGACGCGTTCATCGCCGCTCGCGAGGCCGAGCAGGAACTCGATATGAACCTGCTGCGCATGGGAAGTGACCTCGTCGTCGACGCCGTCGTCGAGGGGCGCGACCTGCGTGCCGAGCTCATCACGCGCCTGGCCGACGCCGACGGATGGATCCGTCGGCGCGACCGCAAGCACCATCTCGTCAGTCCTGTCTGAGCCCTGCACCACCGACGCCCTCGTCCCGGAGGACACCGATGTCCGACAGCACCGACCCGCTGGCCCAGCTCATCGCCACACCGCTGGTGCCACTGCCGGAGCGCTGGATCGTGCCCTCCCGCGTGGAGCAGCTGGCGCACTGCCGCAGCCTTCCCGACGCCGACGCGTACTGGGAGTGGGTGGCCCAGCAGCAGCGTTGGTCAACGCCGTGGAGTGCCGTGCGCACCGGCGAGATCGACGGTTTCCAGTACTTCGTCGACGGACGCATCAACGTCGCCGACAACTGCGTGGACCGCTGGGCCGAGGACCCCGCCACCGCCGATCGTGTTGCGGTGATCTGGGAGGGCGAGCCCGGTGACGTCCGCACGGTCACCTACCGCGAACTGCGTGACGAGGTCTCGGCGTTCGCCGCCGGGTTGCTCGAGCTCGGGGTCAGGCAGGGTGACGTGGTCGCCATCTACATGCCGAACCTCGTCGAGGCCTTCACCGCCATCCACGCCTGCAACCGCATCGGCGCCATCTACACGGTGCTCTTCTCCGGGTTCGGTCCGGACGCCGTCGCCACGCGCCTGCAGGCCGCCCGGGCCACGGTGATCGTGGTGGCCGATGGTTGCTACCGCCGCGGAAAGACCGTCCCGCTGCTGGAGACCCTGCGCCTCGCGCGCGACCGGGTCCCGTCGCTGCGCGCCACCGTCGTCGTGGACCGCACCGGTAACGCGGTTCCGTTGACCGACGGCGAACACGCGTACGCCGATTTGTTGGCCAGGGGTGCCGCCGGAACACCGTGTGTGCCGTTGGACCCGAACGACCCGTCGTTCCTGATCTTCACCTCGGGCACCGAATCGCGGCCGAAGGGAGTCGTGCACAGCGTCGGCGGCTTCCTGCTCGGCACGTGGGCCAACGCCCACTGGCAGGTCGGTCGTGAACCCGGTGACGTGTACTGGTGCGCGGCCGACGTCGGCTGGCTGACGTTCCCGATCCAGGCCGTCGTCGGGGGACTGGCCGTGGGCATGACCCTGGTCTGCTTCGAGGGTGCACTGGACACCCCGACCACTGAGCGGTTCTACGAGATCTGCGAGCGGCACAAGGTCACCAAGGTGCTCGCCGCCCCGACGTTGGCCCGCATGCTGCGCAAGTTCGGCGACGACCTCGCCGCCGCGCATCCGCTGAACCTCAAGTTGTTCACGATGCAGGGCGAACCGTTGGACCCGGAGACCTTCGCCTGGACGACGAAGACCTTCGACGTCCCCGTCATCAACGCCTACGGGCAGACCGAGACCGGTTCCACCTGGACGCACCCGATCTTCGGTGTCGAGGCGATCAAGTCCGGCTCGGTCGGCACGACCGTGCCCGGTCACTCCTTCGAGATCCTCGACGACGACGGCAAACCGGTCCCGCCCGGTGTCAAGGGAAACCTGGTGCTCTGCACCCCGTTCCCGACGCTGTGCCGCACCGTCTGGGACGACCCGGACCGCTACAAGCAGGCCTACTTCTCCCGCTTCCCGGGCCGCTACGCCACCAACGACGAAGCGGTGCTGGACCACGACGGGCACCTGTGGGTGCTCGGTCGCGTCGACGACGTCATCAACGTCGCCGCGCACCGGATCTCCACGATGGAGATCGAGGCAGTCGTCGCCGCGCACCCGGGCGTGGCCGAGGCCGCCGTGGTGGGCGTGCCCGACGAGACCAAGGGCACCGTCCCGATCGCCTTTGTGACGTTGCGGCAGGACGATGACATCGCCACTGTCCGGGAGGGGATCAACCGCGCGGTGGTCGACGAGATCGGTGGGTATGCCCGGCTGGGCAGCATCTACGTCACGACGCAGATGCCCAAGACGCGCACCGGTAAGACGATGCGGCGGCTGCTCCGGGACGTCGTCGTGCACGGGAAACCGGCCGGCGACACCTCCGCGATGGAGGACCCGGGCGCGCTCGACGCGGTCGCGGCCGCGATCCGGGCCGGCTCCTGATGGCCGGCCTGTGGTTCGAGGACCTCACCGTCGGGCTCGTCGTCGAGCACGCCACCCGCCGCACGGTGACGGAGACCGACAACGTGCTGTTCACGACGATGACGATGAATCCGGCGCCCTTGCACCTGGACCACGAGTACGCGGCGGGCACAGAGTTCAAGCAGCCGTTGGTCAACAGCATGTTCACGAGCGCGTTGGTCGTCGGCCTGTCGGTGCCGGAGTTGACGCTGGGAACGATCGTGGCGCAGCTGGGGATGAACGACATCACCTTCCCGTCCCCGGTCTTCTGCGGTGACACGATCCGCGTGCAGACCGAGGTCATCGAGGCGCGCGCATCCGGCTCCCGGCCGACGGCAGGCATCGTCGTGTTCGAGCACCGCGCGACCAATCAGCGCGGCGAGCTCGTCTGCCGGATGCGCCGCACCGGCCTCATGCATCGCCGCCCGGCGGAGGGATGAGCACGGTGGTCGTGCCTCTGCGGAGCCTGCACTTCGTGCCGGGTGGGCGGCCGGATCTGCTCGGCGGCATCGGCAGATTCGGCCCGGACGCCGTCGTGGTCGATCTGGAGGACTCGGTCGTCGCCGCGGACAAGAACAGTGCGCGGACGGCCGTGATCGCGGCGTTGCTGGAACGTCGCCCCGCGGCGCCGCTGGTGTTGGTGCGGATCAACCCCGTCGGCACCATGTGGCACGACGAGGACCGCGCGGCGGTGGGTGAAGCGATCGAGCAGGGCATGGTCGACGGCGTCGTCCTGCCCAAGTACGAGCACACCGAGCAACTCGACCGGCTTCGCGCACACCTGCCGGCCGACGCGCAGATCATCGTCGGCCTGGAGAGCGCGCTCGGTGTGGCCGACGCTCGCGAACTCCTTGCGGCCGGCCCCGTGGCTGCCTACTTCGGTGCCGAGGACTTCGCCGCGGACCTGGGTGGGCGTCGGACTCCCGGTGGCGTCGAGGTCCTGTTCGCGCGCAGTCAGATCGTGCTGGCCTGCCGGTTGACGGGCGTTCTGCCGCTGGATCAGGCCGTCGTGGCCGTGCGGGATGCCGACGCCTTCCGTGTCGACGCGACCGTCGGACGCGACCTCGGCTACCGCGGCAAGATCTGCCTGCACCCGAGCCAGGTCGAGTTGACGCATGAGATCTTCACGCCCTCCGGGGGCGAGATCGCGAATGCCCGGGCCGTGCTCGACGCAGCGGCCGACGGCGTGGGCATGGTGGACGGTGTGATGGTCGACGCCGCGCACGTGGCGATGGCTCGTGCGGTGCTGGCTCTGGCCGGCGAGGGCGTCGACACCAAGGTCGGAGACTGACATGGCATCGGACACGGTCGTACTCACCGGTGCACCGCCCACCCCGTTACGGGCGGTGTTGGTCGCGAACCGCGGCGAGATCGCCGTGCGGGTGCTCCGCGCCGCGCGTGACGCCGGTCTGGGTGCATACGCTGTGCACGCCCCGGGCGAGGGCGACGCTCTGCATGTGCGGTCGGCCGACGCGGCCGTCGAGGTGCCGTCCTACCTCTCCGCCGAGGCGCTGGTCGCCGCAGCGTTGACCCTCGGTGCCGATGCGGTGCACCCCGGCTACGGATTCCTGGCCGAGGACGCGGACTTCGCGCAGGCCGTGCAGGACGCCGGCCTGGTGTGGATCGGCCCGCCGCCCGCGGCCATCCGCATGCTGGGTGACAAGGTCGCCGCCCGGTCGATCGCCCGGGAAGTGGGCGCCCCGTTGGCCCCGGGCAGCGCCGGTACCGTCGGCTACGTGGCGGAGATCGAGGCCTTCGCGACCAAGCACGGTCTGCCGCTGGTCATCAAGGCCGCGGGTGGCGGCGGCGGGCGCGGGATCAAGGTCGTGCACGACGCGGCGGACATCCCGACCGCCTTTGCTGCGGCTGTCCGCGAGGCGGAGTCGTCCTTCGGGCGCGGTGAGTGCTTCGTCGAGCGGTACGTCACGGCCGCACGGCACGTGGAGGCGCAAGTGCTGGCCGACGCGCAGGGTGCCGTGGTGGTCGTGGGCACGCGGGACTGCTCGCTGCAACGGCGCAACCAGAAGCTGGTGGAAGAAGCGCCCGCGCCTTTCCTGACGTCGGATCAGTTCGAGGCCGTGACGACGTCGGCGCAGGCGATCTGTCGCGCTGCCGGGTATGTGGGCGCGGGCACTGTCGAGTACCTGGTCGGCGGCGATGGCTCGGTGTCGTTCCTCGAGGTGAACACCCGCCTGCAGGTGGAGCACCCGGTGACCGAGGCCGTCACCGGCGTCGATCTTGTGCTCGAGCAGTTCCGGATTGCCGGCGGCGCAACGTTGCTGTCCACCGACCCGCCCGCCGTCTCGGGTCATGCGTTCGAGTTCAGGCTCAACGCGGAGGATCCAGGTGCGGGGTTCCGCCCGACTCCCGGACCGCTGACCCGGCTCGACCTGCCCGCCGGTCCCGGTATCCGCATCGACGCGGGCGTGACCCAGGGCGATGCCATCGATGGTCGCTACGACTCCATGTTCGCCAAGCTCATCGTGAGTGGGCCCGACCGGGCTGCCGCCCTTGCGAGGGCTCGCCGGGCGCTGGCCGAGGTGCGCATCGACGGCATCCCCACGCCAGTGCCGTTCTACCGCCTCGTGCTCGACGAGCCCGCATTCACCGCTACCGACGGCGTTCTCGGCGTCCACAACCGATGGATCGAGGAGGAGTTCACCGGAGTCCTGGAACCCTGGGCCGCTCCGGTCACCATGGACGGCGGGCTCCCGGTCCGGGTGGGCCGGCGCACGATGAGCGTCGAGCTACCCGGTCTGGCCGCGCTGCCCGACGGCGGTGCCGCTGTCCGGGCGAATGCTGCCGAACTGGCGGCCAAGGCAGCCGCGCCCACCGGACCCGAGGTCCGCGCACCCATGCAGGGGACGATCGTCGCCGTCGCGGTCAAGGACGGCGACCGCGTCGAGGTCGGGGATCTCATCGCCGTGCTCGAGGCCATGAAGATGGAGAACCCGGTGACGGCGCACCGCGCCGGCACCGTCACCGGACTGACCGTGCAACCGGGCGACACCGCCCCGCGCGGTGCAGTGCTGTGCGAGGTCAAGGAGTAGCTGTCGCCCGGTTCCGCGGCGATCCGTCGGCGCCGGTGCTGGTCAGCCCTGCGGGCCCATGACTGCGGCGAGGAACGGCTGCAGGGTCGGCAGGTCCCAGTAGTCGCGCCACTTCGCGATCTTGCCGTTCTCGATCTCGAATACACCGACCACGGGGAGCACGACCTCGAGGTCGCCCTTCACCCACACCTCGACGCGCTCATTCATGACGACGTTGCCGCTCGAGGTGGTGTTCGGGATCTCCTGGCGCTCGAGCATGTTGTGGCCGTCGCCGACGAACGGCGACAGGAAGGCCTTGCACTCCTGGGCGCCCTTCATCGCAGGGCCCAGGGGGACGTTCTGGTACTCCACGTCGTCGGCGAGCAGGGCGACCCACTCGTCGATCGGACCCTGCAGGCCCATGCACAGAGCGGTGACCAGCTTCTCGTTCTCCGCGCTCATCTCACGCCTTTCGGTGGATCGCCGGGACCTTTGGACGGTACCTCGATGAGCTGGGAGGCCGGGCGGCCGGGCTCCGCGAGCACTCGAGGACGCCGGCGTCGACCAGCCCGCCGCGCCGATTGGTGCCTTCGTAAGGTGGCGGTGTGTCGGTCGCCCCGCGAGGGGGAGAATCCGACGATGGACACCGACCTTGTGAGCACCCAGATCGCCGAACTCGTCGCACGGGCCAGAGCCGCCCAGGCCGTGATCGCGGACTGGACCCAGGAACAGGTCGACGATCTGTGCACCGCGGTGGCCTGGGCAGTGGTCCGCCCCGATCACCGCGACGCGCTGGCCAAGTTGGCCGTCGACGAAGGCGGCTTCGGGAACGTCGAGGACAAGATCTTCAAGATCGAACGACGGGTGACCGGGGCGCTGGCCGACCTGCTGCCGACGAAGACCGTCGGCGTCGTCGAGACGGACGAGGCTCGCGGGCTGGTGAAGATCGCCAAACCGGTCGGAGTGGTCGCCGCGCTCATCCCGACCACCGGGCCCGACGCCACTCCGCCGCTGAAGACCTTGTTCGCGCTCAAGGGTCGCAACGCCATTGTGATGGCCCCGCATCCCCGCACGGCCGGGACCACCGCTGCCGTCGTCGGGTACATGCGCGAGGCGTGTGTGCAGGTCGGGGCACCGGCCGACCTGGTGCAGCTGATCGAGAAGCCGTCGATCGCCGCGACCGGGGAACTCATGCGGGCGGCTGACCTCGTGGTCGCCACCGGCGGCGCCGGGATGGTGAAGGCCGCCTACAGCTCCGGCACGCCTGCCTACGGGGTCGGCGTCGGCAACTCGGTACACGTCGTCGACGAGACCGCGGATCTCGAGGACGCGGCCGCGATGATCGCGGTCGCGAAGACCTTCGACTACGCCACCAGCTGCCTGGCCGACAACGCCGTTGTCGCGGAGGCGAGCATCGTCGAGGCGCTTCGGGCCGGTCTCGTCGCGCGTGGCGGATATCTCTGCAGCCCCGAGCAGAAGGCGGCGCTGGCCCAGGCGATGTGGCCCGACGGCGGACACATCCCGACCCTCGGCGTCGTCGCCCGACCGGCCGCCACCATCGCGCGCCTGGCCGGGTTCGAGCTGCCCGCCGACGCGACCTTCCTCATCGTCGAGGAGGATGGCTGGGGCCCCGAGAACCCGTTCTCCGGGGAGAAGCTCAGCGTGGTGCTGGCGCTGTACTCCTACTCCGGCGGTATCGGCGAGGCCGTCCGTATCGTCAACGGGATCACCGACTACCAAGGCCTGGGCCACACCTGCGGCATCCACACGAGCCGCGACGAGCACGTCGACGCGCTGGCCAACGGCACCCGCACCGCACGAGTGATGGTCAATCAGAATCTCAACGAAGGTGCGGGGAGTCCGCGCAACGGTCTCCCGTTCACCCTCAGCCTGTCCTGCGGCACGTGGGGCGGCAACATCACGACGGAGAACGTGAACGCCCGACACTTCGTCAACCTGACGTGGGTGTCGCGGCCGGTCACGCCCAAGACCCTGAGCCCGGACGATCTCTTCGCCCGGCACTGGCAGCGGCACGGCCGCTGACGGCGATCCCTGCGGGGTCAGACCGCCGAGATCCCGGCGGTGTGCTCCCACTGCGCTGCCAGCGCGCGCAAGCGGATGGCTTCACGGCGGTACATGACCGAGTGCGCGGCATCGATTCTGGAGCGGCGCTCGGCGACGACCGCCAGATTCCGCGCGCTGCTCGCTCGCAGCGTCGCGGCACGGATCGCACGAAGAGCGGTGCTCGGCGTCGCAGGGTTCCGGCTCATACCCCATGAGACCTCGGCAGTGTTATCGCCACCAGGGCCGAACGGCCCGACCCGGATCATCCGAAAGGCCGGTTTGAACGACGGTTGACGGCGTTCTCCGGACTCGTCGGTCACCGAACGCTGAGTCGCCAACTGCGGCCCGCACGAACTGCGGGTTCGTGCGGAGGCGCCTCGCCGGCGGTGCGAGGCGCAGGGATGCCGGACAGCGCGGCCACCGTCGCGTCGACGATCACCTGCAGTCGCGCGGCGAGGTCGCGCAACTGCTCCGTCGAGCAGGACGGGGCCGATTCCTCCAGCTCTTCCGCGGCGCGGGCCAATCGCGGCGCCGCCAGACTGCGGGCGGACCCGCGCACCTGGTGCGCCAATCGGGTCACCCCGTCGGTGTCCGCGACGTCGACGGCGCAACGCAGCAACCGCATGCGCTCGCGGGTCGCCTCGCGGAAGCCGCCGAGGATTTCCTGCAGCGACTCTGCCCCGATGCGATCCACCAGCATGCGCAGGTACTCGCGCTCCAACAGTGGAGTGCCCTCGGCGGGGGCGGTGGTCGGGGACAGCCGCGCCAACGCCGACTGCAGCGCCTCCGCCGCGACCGGCTTGGCCAGCAGCGCAGCAATGCTGCCGTCGAGCTCGGGGAGTTCGTCAGGGGAGGTGGTCACGGCCACGACCGGGGTCCGCCGCCCTTGGACCTCCTGTCGACGGACCCGCGCAGCAAATTCCGTGGCCGTCATGTCCGGCAGCACGCCTGCGGTGATCACAGCCGCGAACGGTTGCTCGGCGAGCATCGCCAGAGCCTGGGCTCCGTCGTGCGCCGCGTGGGCTCGGTGGCCGAGCCAGTCGAGCAGATAGTGCAGCAACGCACGGTGGTCACGGTCCGGTTCCACGACGAGCACCAGGGGGCCCATGGCGGGTGCCGGTGCGTGGCCGAGTGCCTCGTGCAACCGCGAGGCGAGGGATTCCGCCGGCAGATGCTTCTCCAGGAACGCGCACGCACCTAGCGACATCGCGGCCTGGGAGAACTGATTGCGGCCCATCGCCGACAGCACGACCACCTTGGTGTCCGGGGAGGCCGTGAGCACCATCGGCAACGCGGCCAGCCCGCCCATGCCCGGCATCGACAGGTCCAGCAGCATCACGTCGGGCAGACAAGTCAAGGCGATCTCCGCGGCCTGCCGCCCGTCGTCGCCCTCGGCGCAGACGACGAACTCGCCGCTACGTTCCAACTCGGCGCGCCACAGTGCCCGGATATCCGGCGAATCGTCGACGATCGCAACCCGAAGCACTGTGCCTGCCCTCTCAGATCGGCTGGTCCGTCCGCCGATGGTGCAGGTACGGGCACCGCGCCAAACAGAGTCCTTGGTCCCGATCTCAGACGAACGGACGTGCGCGCGATGACCAGGTCGGTGGCGATCGTCGACGACGCCGTCGACATCCGGATGCTGTTACGCGCCCAACTGCGGACAAGTGCGGACTTCGAGGTCTGCGCCGAGGCCGGCGACGGCGTGGCGGCCGTGGGAATCGCGCGGGAGCTCCGCCCCGACGTCATGTTGCTCGATCTCTCGATGCCCGAACTCGACGGCTTGGACGCGCTGCCGCTGATCCTGGCCGCGTCGCCCGCCACCGCGGTCGTCATCCTGTCCGCGGGGGTGGACCCTCAGGTGGCGGATCGCGCCGCCGCACTCGGCGCCGCTGGATGTCTGATGAAGACCTTGACCGCAGGGCCGCTTCCGGACCGACTCCTGGCGGTGCTTTCCGGCGCGTAGCCCGCGGGGTTCACCTCGCCCTCAACCTGACCTCTCCCGCTGCCGAGACTTCGGCAATCGGGTGGGGGAGTGGTCGATGGCGATGGACGTGTCCGAGCAAGGGCGACCGCTGACGATCCTGGTCGTCGAGGACACTCCGGTGAACCAACTCGTGGCAACCGGACTGTTGGCTCGGTTCGGGCACCGCACCGATGTCGCGGCCAGCGGCGGTGAGGCGTTGGCGGCGCTGGAGACTCGCGATTACGACCTGGTGCTGATGGACGTCCAGATGCCCGAGATGGACGGGCTGGAAGCGACGCGCCGCATCCGCGAGCGCTGGCCGCAGCGGCCCGTCCGGATCGTCGCCATGACCGCCAACGTCGAGCAGGAGGACGTACGGCGATGTCGGTCGGCGGGCATGGATGCGTTCCTGGGCAAGCCGATCCTCCTCGACGCCCTCGCCGAGTTGCTGCGCGAGACCAGCTCCGCGTGCCTCGGTGCGTTGATGAGCGCCCCCATCGCGGCACCGTTGCTCACCCGACTGCTGGAGCAGTTGGGCGCCGGCACGGTCCGCGAGATCGTCGACGCTTTCCTCGCGGCGCTCGCCGAATCGTTGCCGACGTTGCATCAGGGCTGCCGCGACCACGACCGTGAGTTGCTCGCGCGCACCGCACACCGGCTCAAGGGCAGCGCCCTAAACCTCGGCATCGACGACCTCGGTGGGAGCCTCGCCGAGCTGGAGCTCCATGCCGCCGAGGCCGAATGGGGCGAGCTGCAGACTCTGATCGGGCAGATCGACGTTCAGACCAGCGCGACCTCCGAACGACTCGTGCGCGACCTCGGTGCGCTGTGACCGACGAGCCGGCAGGTCGGGACCTTCGGCCCTGTCGATCGCCCGGCGATCAGGCGATCCTTGTCCTTACGTGGCTGGGGTCACGGGGTTTCGCTGGGGAACGCGAAAGTTGCGGGGCGGCGTCGGGTGCGCCGCCTCGCGCCCCTGCCCTGCAGGCGGACGTGTCTACGGTGGACCGATGATGGCACCGGAGGACCGGGGCCGCATCGCGCGGGACCTGCACGACCGTGTGATCCAACGCCTGTTCGCCGCGGGCCTGGCCTTGCAGTCGCTGGCCGCGGATCTGGGCCCGGGCCCGGCGAGCGACCGGATCGACGGCGTGGTCACCGATCTGGACACGACCATGACTGAGATTCGTTCGGCGATCGTCGGGTTGCGTGGCTCGCTCGGGCCGACCGTGGGTGCGGTCGGCGTCCCGGCGGCGGTCCGTCCCGACACGTCGGCGGCGCCCACCGGCGAGAAGATCACCGTGTTCCTGGTGGACGACCACGAGATCGTGCGCCGCGGCATCGCGGAACTGCTCGGCTCCGACCCGGACATCGTCGTTGTCGGTCAGGCCGGCACGGCGGCCGACGCCTTGGCCCGCATCCCGGAGGTGGCGCCGCAGGTGGTACTGCTCGACGGGCGGTTACCGGACGGCAGCGGCATCGACGTCTGCCGCGAGATCCGCTCGGCCCACCCGGACATCCGGTGCCTGATCTTCACCTCCTACGACGACAACGACGCGATCTTCGCCGCCGTCATGGCCGGGGCCGCCGGGTATCTGCTCAAGGAGATCAAGGGCACCCGGCTGCTTGCGGCCATTCGTCAGGTGGCCGCGGGGAAGTCCTTGCTCGACCCGGCCGCCACCGAACGGTTGCTGACCCGGTTGCGTGACAACTCCGGCGGGGACGCGCGACTGGCGTCGCTCACCGACCGCGAACGCGACGTGCTCGGTCTGATCGCCGACGGCCTGACCAACCGACAGATCGGCCAGCGCCTGTTCCTGGCGGAGAAGACGGTCAAGAACTACGTCTCGGTCGTGCTCGCCAAGCTCGGCATGGAGCGCCGCACCCAGGCCGCTGTCCTGGCGGCCGAACTGCGCCGACCTATCCGCTGAAGTAACGCTGCACCGCGGCCGCCTCCGACCGGATCGTGGGCACCGGCACCAGGTCGGCGGCCTGCGCCTCGAGCACGGCGACCCACCGATCCAGCGACTGTTCAGCGGCACCGCCGGTGTAGAGCAGCTGCGTGAGGTCCGCCTTTGCCGCGGTCACCAGTGTGGCGAACTCGGGCACGGCGTTGAACCGTTGCACCAGGATATTGCTCTGGCCGCGTCCACCGCCCGGTCCGCGCATCACAACACCGCCGTCACCGCCGTCGCCGCCGGGGCGCATCCCCCCGCCCATGCCACCGCGACCGCCATCCGGACCGATGCCACCACCGAATGCGGAGTTGTGGTCCCACGCGACGACGGTGAACGCGTCGGTGCTCGAATCCCAACGCAGGTAGGAGTTGTTGCCGCCGCCCTCGATGTCGTCGCTGTTGGCCATCAACTCCTCCAGAGCGAGGTAACGGGCGAAGGACACGACGTCGAGGTGGTCGGCCAGCGTCGCCGCGAATTTCGCATCGGTGGAGTTGTTCAGGAAGTCCAGGAACTCCACCAGGGGCGTGAGATCAGGGTCCTTCTTGTGGGTCTCCTGGTCGAAGACGTCGGTGTAGGCGGCGGGATCGGTGCCACGGTAGGAGTAGTCCCCGCCCGCCTCGGCCTTGTAGAGCAGCCCCTCGGTGTCGAAGGTCGCCGCGTCCCAGGTGGAGTCCGGGTTCTGCACGACCAACCGCAGGTTCTGCGCGCCGCCGTTGACGGAGAACCGCACCGCTACGGCCTGCTGGCTCGCCAATCCTGCCGCCCGCAACAGATCCAGCGCGACCGCCTCGTTGAGGGCCGTCTCGTTGGTGGCCGAACGCACCGCGAACTGGGTCCAGCCGTCCTTGTCCTGTCCGTCGACGAACTCGTCGAGCTTGAGAAGGAACGGCACCCCCGACGGGTCCGCGGACAGGTCGGTGGTGCGCAGCGAAAGGTTGCCCTTCAGCCGCAGCCCGACGTCGCGGAACGCCTCCCCGTCGATGGTGACTGTGGCATGCACCCACTCCTTGTCCCCGCCCTGCTGGTACGCGGCGACCATCGCGTCGTAGTCGGTCGGTTTCACCTCGACGGCGATCGAGTGCACTGCCGACGGATCGAACACGGAGGCGGCGGCGGCGATCGGCGTGGAACTGATCGTCGACGGTGCGGCTCCGTTCGACGGCTCCGAGCATCCGGCGAGCAGGACCCCGGCGGCCAACAGGGCCGCGGCGATCCGACGAGGTACAGGGTTCATCGGGTGCTCCCCACGAGCGCGGTGGTGGATTCGGCAGGCGTCGGCAGTTGAGCCGGCCGGAAGACGAGGAAGCGCTGCGCCGTGTAGCTGACGGCGACCAACAACATCTCGGTGGTGAGCTTGGCCGGGAACAGGCCCAGGCCCGCGTCGGTGAACGAACGCAGCAGGACGTAGTTGGCCCCGAGCAGGGCGCCGGCCAGCAACCCGTACCGGAAGGCGGCCGAGCGACCCGCCCCTGAACCGTCGAAGACCATGCGGCGGTTCACCGCGAAGTTCACCCGGGCGGACAGCAACCGGGCGCCGACGACTGAGAGCAGCAACACGCCGGTGACCATGTGCAGTACGAGCAGCGCCGCGAGGTCCACGACGAAGGCAGCCATGGAGGACCCGAGGAACGCGAGCAGGGGCGCGTAGATGCGGGCGGAGTCAACCAGCGGGCGGAAGTGCGAGGACGCGTTGCCTTCCAGGTAGATGGTCGCGATCTCGACCTCGTCGATCCGTCGGTTCCCGCGCGCCGAGCGCAGCAGGACGTTGAACTCCCACTCGAACCGCTCACCGGGCACGGTCAACAACCACGGCAGCACAGCGGGGGAGTAACCCCGCAGACCTGTCTGGGTGTCCACCAACGCGCGGCCGGTGGCGAGGCGGAAGAGCACCCGCGACGCGGAGTTGCCGAAGCGGCTGCGGGCGGGCACCTCGCCCGCGAATCGGCGCACCCCGAGAACCAGCGTTCCACCGGCACGTACCCTCGCCGCCACCCGCAGGATGTCGGTGACCCTGTGCTGCCCGTCGGAGTCGGCGCAGACGACCTCCTCGCCCGGATGCTCGGCGAGGACGTGCGCGAAGGCGGCCTTCAAGGCCCGACCCTTGCCCTGGTTGACCGGGTGCACGAGGACGGTGGCACCGCGGGCGCGGGCTGCGTCGAAGATGCCGGCGTACTGCGGTCCGCTGCCGTCGTCGACGACAAGCAGGCGCAGGCCGGGGTCGGCGAGAACGAGTGCGTCGAGCAGCGCGAGCAAACGGGAATCGGGCTCGTAGGAAGGGATGAGGACGATCACGACGGCCGCCCTCAGGCTTCGATGTAGAGGATGTCGGAGGTGCCGCGCTCGCTGGTGCCGCCCTCGGGGCGGTTCACGAGTCGGCCGTCGAAGACCATCGTGGACGACTTGCCTCCGTCGAGGTTGTACGCCGTCTCCGCACCGAGGCTGCGCATCAGTTCCGCCAACCCGGGGAGGGTGACTCCGGCGCTGTAGCCCGGGCTGCGCCCGTCGACGACGACGAACACGAAGTGGTTGGCGTCGATCACCCCGACCGCGGTCCTGGGGTTGGCGTCGTTGATGTCGCGGTTGCCGAAGTTGCGGTCGATGCTGACGTCGGTCAGGTCGGTCTGCATGACGCCGTCGATGAGCAGCGCAGGCCCGAACGAAAGGGTGTTCCACACCCCGTCCGCCACGAGTTGCTCGGCGGTGGTGGCGGTCTCGTCGTATACCCGCGCGGTGCCGTCCTTGTAGAACGCGATGCCTTCGCGGGCCGGACTGTCGCGGTAGATGATGCCGTTGCGAATCACGATGCCGGTGCTGCGGAAACCGTAGTAGTCGCCGTTGATCGCGAAGACCGCGTCGTTGTCGGCGGCGATCTCGGAGGGATTCTCGACGATGTTGGTGCCGAACTTGTTGTCGGCGAAGGCGGAACGGAGCGCCGTTGCGTCGGTCAGCTCCACATCGGCGACGTAGTAGGTGACCTGGCTCCAACCGGAGCCGGTGGTCACGGTCTTGATGGTGATGTTCGCGGTGTCGGAGTCGTAGGTGGTTCCTCGTACGGTGCCGCCGGTGGAGGCCGACGTCGCGGGGACGCCCAGCGAGGTCTCGTAGGCGTCCACGTTCGAGATCTGGACGTGGTCGATGACGTAGCGGTTGAGGCCCCAGTAGGCGCCGCCACCCGCGGCCAGGGCAAGGGCGAGAACGGAGCCGCCGATCGCTCGGCGCAGACGATGTCTCCGGACCTGGCGGTGCGGGGCCTGAGTGAGAGTGGGGGTCGATGTCATGCAGCGTTTATCCGCTGCGAAGCCTCGATCCTCGTGTGGTTCACCTTCGAGACAACTGAGAGCTCACCATGGTACTGACGGAACCTCAGATATTACGGGAACGGCCGGCGGCGCGGTCTAAGGAAGCTCAAAGCAAGCGCACATGATCGCCAGAACAGCGCGGCTCACAGTTGTCCTCATCACGCCGAACCGCCTACTGCCAAGGACTTCCATGCCCGACCACCTGCTCTACTACGCCGCCGATCTGGTGGCCGCGACCCTGCTCGCCCTGGGCATCTACTTCCCGCGCCACCGCCGCCGGGACCTTGTCATCGCCTTCCTGAGCGTCAACGTCGGCGTTCTCGCTGTCGCGTCGGCACTGGCCACCAGCGCCGTCGGCGCCGGTCTCGGACTCGGCCTGTTCGGTGTGCTCTCGATCATCCGGCTGCGCTCGACCGAACTGGCCCAGCACGAGATCGCCTACTACTTCGCGTCGATCGCCCTCGGCCTGCTGGCCGGACTGGGGACGACCGCCGACAATCGGCCCCTTTGGCTGATGGCGATTGTCGTCGCGGTGATGTACATCGCCGGACACCCGAGGCTGTTCCGGCGTTACCGCCAGCAGTTGGTGCTCCTGGACACCGCGATCCCCGACGAGACGCAGCTGACTCGCCACCTCGAGCAACTGCTCGGTGCCCGCGTCCACCAGGTCGTGGTGCTGAAGCTGGATCTGGTCAACGACACCACGCTCGTCGACGTCCGCTTCGAACTACTCGGGCGGCAGGGGCAGGTCCCGGCGGCCCGCCGGCATCTCGACGCCGAACCGGCCGACCATTGATCACCCTCGACCTGCCCCGCATCGAGCTGGACGAACTGGTGGCGCGTGGGGAGCTCCTGACCCGCGTCGACCGCAAGTACGTCCTGGCCCCGGCGCAGGCCGCCGCACTGGTCGACCGACTCGCCGAGCACGCCCGGGTGCTGACCATCGCCGACGCCCGCGACTTCGGCTACGAGTCGCTCTACTTCGACACCCCTGCGCTGACCAGCTACCGACTCGCCGCGCACAACCGCCGCCGTCGCTTCAAGGTCCGCCGCCGCACCTACCTGGGCACCGGTCAGTCGTTCCTGGAGGTCAAGTACCGCGGCCCGCGCGGCGCCACCGTCAAGGAGCGTCGCCCGGATCCCGATCGCACCCTGCGCGACGACTTCCTGGACCACGCGCTCGACCGATCCGGCGCGGGACGCGACGTGGGCGAGCACCTACTGCCGGTCCTGACCACCCGCTACCGGCGGACCACCTTGTTCCTGCCCGAGACCGGCAGTCGGATCACCCTCGACGCCGAGCTCACCTGGCACAGCCCGGCCGGCGAATGCGCCGACCTCGGCAGCCGGGTGGTCGTCGAGACGAAGTCGGCCGGCTCGCCATGTCTCGCCGACCGTCTGCTCTGGGCCGACCGATGTCGACCCGCGCGCATCTCCAAGTACTGCACCGGACTTGCCCTGCTCACCCCGGACCTGCCCGCCAACCGGTGGCACCGCGTCCTGCACGACCTCACCCAGCCGACCTTCCAGCCAAGGACCTCACCGTGAAGCTTCCCCGCACCCTTCGCCGCCACCTGACCCACAGCGCCGCTGCCGTCGCCCTCGTTGCCTCGCTCGCGGCCTGCGGCTCCGCCGGAGGTGGGGCCACCGCCGCTGACACCTCCACCGACACCAAGGCGACCACCGTCTCCAGCTCGACCACCAGCACCGCCCCGAGTGGCGACGCCGGCGCCACGGTGGCCGAGGTCCTGGACGCGAACGCCGTGCCGCACACCGCCGCGGCGGAGTGGGACGCCGCCGCCGAGAAGGTGATCGACCTCAGCAAGCAGTCCGGCACGGTCACCATCTGAACATCACGGGCGGCACGCTCACGCTGAACTCGGAGGGCGACGGTCTCGACTCCAACGGCGACGCGGCCATGAGCGGCGGCACCGTCGTCGTCAACGGCCCGACCATGGGCGGGAACGGCTCGATCGACGTCAACGGTGGCCTCGCCGTCTCCGGCGGCACCCTGCTGGCGGTCGGCAGCTCCGGTATGGCCGAGGCTCCGGAGACCACCTCGTCGCAGGGCTGGGTGTCGTTCACGCTCAGTGGTTCGCAGCAACCCGGTTCGACGTTGTCGGTCGTCGACGCCGGCGGCGAGCAGATCACCGAGTTCACCCCCGGCAAGACCTTCGGGTCGGTCATCTTCTCCTCCGACGCCATCAAGTCCGGTCAGAGCTACACACTCAAGTCCGGCTCCACGACCCTGGCCACCGCCACTGCGGGACAGCACTCCGGTGGGATGGGTGGTGGTCCTGGGGGCGGTCGACGCTTCTGATCTTCTGTGGTCGTTGTGGTCTGGGGTGCTGTTCAGGTGCTCCCCGCGGGCGGGCGCGACGTAGGTCTGGGGTGCCCGTTGTGGTTCCTGTTCACAGAGATGACTGAACATCAGAAGTGTTTGAAAATACAGGAAATCTCTTTCCGGAGAGGCCACGATTTCGGGCCGAAACTGTCGGAGGGTCTCTCTAGAGTTCTCTTCATGGACACCGCCCTGCTGACTCCCGCGACCGTGGCCGTTCAGGCCGTGGCCGCGGAGATGACGGAGGCGTTGGAGTCCTTCCACCACATCGACCGGTGCATCGACGGTGAGGTCACGGACCTGGTCCTGTCCTGGGCCCAGGTGCTCTCCGCGGCCAAGGCCGGATACCTCAAAGCGGTCGCGGCCCATGACTCCCGTGGGATCGCCGAGGCGAACGGGGACCTGTCGACCAAGCACTGGTTGGCCGGGGCGTTGAACCTCACGCACCGCGCGGCCAAGGACGACGTGGCCATGGCCAAGGCCTGCTCCGGGCCGCACAAGCCCGTCGGTGACGCCCTGGCATCCGGGGGGCTCAACCCCGAGCAGACCCCCGTCATCGTGGAAGCGCTGCGCAAGCTGGCCAAGGTCGCCACCGCGGAGCAGGTCGACTTCGCCCGCGACCGGATGCTCGAGGCCGCCGCCCACGTGAACGCCACTGACCTGCATGAGCTCGGGCAATGGATCCTGAACCGCGCCGACACCGACGGCCCCGAGCCGGACGAACGCACCCGCCCCCGGTCGGTGACCTACACCAAGCACGCCGACGGTACCCAGTCGGTGCACTACCGCGACGGGATCGAGCAGGTCGCGAAGCTCAAGGCCGCGATCGCCGCCCTGGAACGCCCCGACGACGCCGAGGACCTCCGCTCCACCCCCCAACGCCGCGCGGACGCGATGCGCGACATCATCGAGAAGACCCTGCGCGCCGGGGACCTCCCGAACTCCCGCGGCGTCGCACCGCACCTGAGCCTCGTCATCGGGCTCGAGACGCTCAAGGGCCTCGACCAGGCGACCTACGGTGCGCTCGCGACAGGGTCCGCGCTCAGCCCGGCGGCCGTGCAACTCCTGGCCTGCGACTCCGACATCACTCCGATCGTTCTGGACAAGAACGGCGCTCCGCTGTCGGTGGGTAGGACCTACCGCACGGTGACTGCACCGATCTGGAAAGCCCTCGTCGCCCGCGACGGCGGCTGCGTCCACGCCGGATGTACCGCACCACCGTGGCTCTGCAGAGCCCACCACATCAGGTGGTGGGAACACGGCGGGATCACCAGTGTCGAGAACGGTGTTTTGCTCTGCGAAAAACACCATCGCGGTGTCCA
This sequence comes from uncultured Actinomycetota bacterium, assembly GCA_963703165.1. Lineage (GTDB taxonomy): Bacteria > Actinomycetota > Actinomycetes > Sporichthyales > Sporichthyaceae > JBQTKD01. The sequence continues at coordinate 1,281,740 of OY969798.1, read as the reverse complement.
TCTCCACGGCTGGGAAGTTCGCCTGGGGCCGGATGGGATCCCCGAGATGATCCCCCCGAAGTCGATCGACCCCGAGCAACGACCCAGACGCAACACGTACTGGAAGATCCAACGCGACCTGCTGGATCCCCATCTGGACCCGTTGCGGTAAACACCTTTCATGGGCAACCCGCTCACGTTCGACCTTGCAGCCATGGCAGCCGACCCGGCGCCGTACTTTGCCGCGTTCCGGGCGCAGGAGCGTTGGGTCTGGGCCGAGCCGATGGGCATGCACCTGGTCAGCCGCTACGCCGACGTCGTGGCCGTCGACGAGGACCCGGAGACCTTCTCCACCGAGATCCCCGGCGCGCTGCTGACCCGAACGCTCGGCACCACGATGATCCGCCAGGAAGGTCCGGCCCATCACCGGCTGCGCTCGGCGCCCGGCTCGGCCCTCAAGCGTGCCCACGTGGTGAAGGAGTGGGGACCGAGGCTGGCGGAACTGACGGAGCATTACGTCGCACCGCTGCGTGAAGGAGGCGACTTCGACCTGGCCGCGGACTTCGCCTCCCCGTTCACCGGCGCCGCCTTGCGCGACGCCCTCGGCCTCGACGGCGTCCAGCCCGACGACATCCACCGGTGGTCCGACGCCTTCATCGGCGGCCTCATCAACAACACCGACGACCCGGCCGTGTGGGCCACCGCGGAGGCGGCCATGGCCGAGACCACCGTCGTCGTGGAACGTGCGGTGGCCCGCGTCCGCTCCGCGCCCGACGGCTCGATCATCTCGGCGATGGTCCACGCGTCCAGGCCGAAGCGCCCGCTGTCGACGGCCGAGATCGCGTCCAACGTCGCTCTGATGATTGCCGGCGGATTCAACGACGCGCGGGACGCGATCGCCACCCTGCCGTGGTTGCTGCTGACCCACCCCGACGCGGCGCGGCGAGCGGGGGAGGACCCCGACGCCTTCGAGCGCGCGATCGACGAATCGATCCGGTGGCTCTCCCCGGTCGGCAGCTACCCGCGGATCCTGACCCGCGACTTCAGCTCACCCGCGGCCGACCTCCGAGCCGGGGACCGGGTCCTCGTGCTCGCCGCGTCCGCGAACTGGGACGAGACCCGGTTCCCGAACCCGCGGGAGTTCGACCTCGACCGTCCGAACCTCGACGAGCACCTCGGCTTCTCGATCGGCGTCCATTTCTGTCTGGGCAGCCAACTGGTGCGCGCCATGCTGCGAGCCGCGGTGCCGGCGATCATGGCCCTGCCGGGCCTCCGCCCGACTGCAACGCCGGAGTTCCGTGGCTGGCAGTTCCGCGGTCCGCAGTCGGTGCCGGTCGCGTCCGGGTCTTAGCCGAGGTGAAGGTCGGCGACACCCGCCACGCCAGCGCGGCGCCCACCACCACCACGCACAGCCCGTTCAACGCCCTCGACCACAGGCGGCCTGAGTCGCTGCCCGTGTTGAGCCCGTGCAACAACGCGACCGGCCAGCAGGCATAGGCCAGCCAGTGCACTGCCCTCCACACCCGAGTACCGAGCCGCGCCCGGAGCAAGCTCGTGACGACGATGGCCACCATGAAATCCAGCGCCAGGGTGCCGAGCCCGAGCCACATCGGCCGGTAGGAGCCCAGAAACGGGACCACGACGTCGACCAACCGCAACTGCGCAAGCGGATCGAGCACCAGCGAGACCACGTGCACGAAGAGAAAGGTCACCGCCAGTAGCCCGGCGTTGCGATGAACGGCCGCCACCGCGAACTTCGGCAGGCCGGGCAGGCCCTGGCGGGCCCGCGTCGCGATCCCCAGCGCGACGACAACGGTGAGCATCAACATGCTGACGATGCCGGAGCCGCGCCCCAGGTACCACAGTGCGGTGGTCAGGTCGGAGTTCACGGCCACAGCCCCTGCCTGCGCACGGCCCCGTCGGCGGTGACGAACCGGGCCGGGGCGCCGAGCCCGCGCACCCACGAGGGCGCGGCCTCGCCCCGGACGACGGCCGCGGTGGTGATGGTGTTGGCCCGCACGCACGTGCCTGCCGCGACGGTGACCGACCGCCACACCGGCTCGACCGGCATGCCGGTTCGCGGGGAGATGATGTGATGCAACGTCAGGCCACCGCGCCGCCAGGTCCGGTTGCGGGTACTGGAGGTGGCCAGCGCGGCTCCCGCCGGCAGCAGGATCAGCTCGGCGGGATCGTCGTCGCGGTCCTGCACCAGCACCGGCCACCCGCCTGCGGGGGCACGCCCCGCCGTGGCCAGGTCGCCGCCCACCTCGACGAGAACACCGACCCCCAGCCGGTGATGCACCAGCGCCGCGCACTCGTCGGCCGCGACGGCCTTCGCCGTGGCACCGAGGTCCAGGACCACGCCCGCGGGCAGACCGAGGCGCTGCCCGTCCAGGTGTACCGACGTCCAGTCCGGCGGGCGCACGGCGGAGGACAGGACGGGTCTGTCCTCGCTCGAGGCGAGCAACCGGTAGTCGCGGTCGTATCCGAGCCGGATCAACGCGGTTCCTACCGTCGGATCGACATCTCCGTCGGTGTCGTGGGCGGCATCCAACGCTGCCGAGACCAGCCGGCCCAGCAGGGGACTCACTCGCGTGATCGACGGACACCCCGCGGCCGCCACGTGGATGCGGCGCAGCTCCGAGTCCGGGCGGAACCGACTGCACGCCGCCTCGACGGCAGCCAGATGCCGTCGGACCACCCGTACGGCCGGACCCAGCAGTTCCGGGTCGGTCACGACCACCGTCGCCGTCGTGCTCCACAAGGACCAGGTCTGCGACGCTGTCGAGGACAGAGCCGGTGCGGCCTCGACCGCCGCGGCGCTCACGATCCGCTCGAGCGCGCGACGCCCGACGAAGCGCTGCTACGGGACATGCTCGGCCAGGACTCGGCCGTACTCGAGCCGATGCTCGAGGTCGGGGTCGTCGTGGTCACGCTCGTCGTGTCGACAGCGCTCCCCGCGGCCTCATCGTCCTGATCCTGCGCGTAGGCGAGACCGCCCAGCAGCACTGCCGCTCCGATCCCCGCCGCCGCGAGCGCGCCGGTGATCTGCTGAACGCGGTGCTCACCTCTGCTGCCTGCCATGCCCCTGCCTTCCCCCGAGCGGCGCTACCGGCCACTTCGATCTCGAGGATGCGGGGCGTTGTTGTGGGTGGGCTGGGGGCACCTTGAGCGCGCCTGATGAGTGGGAGGGGGCGCTGTTGGACCCTGAGAATTTTCATGAACGGCGGGGACGGACGTGGGTGTGTCAAGTTGGCACACGGCACCCTCTGGCCCCCCAGGCAGGCGCAAAACGGACAAAATTCCGCGAATCGCGCGCATACCTGCATGGCCTTGCGAACATTCGCGGATGGATTGCTCGCGTGACCTACGCCACGATCGGACGCGTTCGTTGGAAATTCTCAGCGTTCGTTCATCTCCAACCGCAGCAGTGTCCCGCTGCCGATTTTCCCTGGCTGGTTGAGGCGTCAGCCTGCGAGAGCAAGCCCCCACGCGGTAGAGCGCACCCGCGATGAAGCGGGTACCAAAGGAGACTTATTCATGAGGATGAACCCCCTGCTCAAGGCCGTCCCGATCGTTGCTTCAGCGGCGCTGGTCCTCGCCGCTTGCGGTGGCGACAACGACAGCAGCTCGCCGGTCGCCCAGGCGCCGGCGGAGGAAGCGGCGGCCCCGGCTGCTGCCACCGAGGCGGAGGCTTCCACCGCCGAAGCTCCTGCTGCCGAGAAGGCAGCCCCGGCGGCCGACAAGGCTGCGTCGGCTGCCGACAAGGCCGCCGCCCCCGCAGACGCTGCGAAGGCCGCTCCGGCCGCGGGCAAGACCGCGGACAAGGCGGCCAAGACCACTGCCAAGGCTGCGGCCCCCGCTAAGTCCGCGGGCAAGGCCAAGGCCAGTGGAGGCTCCGGCACGTCCGAGTCGCTGACCGAGGTGAGGCAGTTCGAGTCGGCCGCGGAGCAGCAGAAGAACAAGGAGATCGCCGACCAGAAGAACGGCGCGACCGAGATCGGTGTCACCAAGGACTCGATCAAGCTCGGGTCCGTCAACATGCACGGCATGGCGTTGGGCAACGTCCTCGTCCAGCCGATGGTGCGCGGCAACCTGGCCAGCAGCTCGCAGATCAACGACCGCGGTGGCGTCCTCGGGCGTCGCATCTCCATCGTGGACTGTGACGACGGCCCCGGCGAGGTCTCCCGCTCCAAGGCCTGCATCAAGAAGCTCGTCGGTCAGGACAAGATCTTCGCCCTGACCTCCGCCGTGTCCTGGGCCACCGCGTCCATCCACGACGACCTCAAGCAGTACAAGCTGCCGTACCTCGGTGCCTGGGCCTATTCCCAGACCGAGTGGCAGGACCCGTACATGTTCCCGACGCACATGTCGATGATCCACGAGGCCATGTCCGGGGCGCAGTGGGCGAAGAACGTCATCAAGCCCAAGACGTACGGCCTGGTCTGCCTGACCTCGCCCGAGATGCAGCTGGCCTGCAACGAGGTCTCGAAGATCCTCGACGCCTCCGGAGCCAAGCTCGTCAAGAAGGCTGACGTCTCCATCTCGGAGACCTCGATGTCGAGCCAGGTTCTCGCGATGCGCGCGGCGAACCCGGATCACATCATTCACTACGTGATCAACCCGGCCACGATGGCGAAGTTCATGGTCGAGTCGGCGCAGCAGAACTACTACCCGCCCAAGGGCATCTCGGGTAACCACCTCGCGGCTGAGGTGTTGGGCTCGATCTTCGGCAAGCACCCGACCAACCGGTACTGGACCAACACCACCTACAAGCTGTGGGGTCCGGAGTTCATGGCGACCATGTACAAGTACGCGCGTGGTAACCGTGGCACGAACCACCACATCGTCCAGGCCGGGTACGTGGCGATGAACATCTTCGCCCAGGCCGCCAAGGAGGTCGGCCCCAACCTGACCCGTGAGCGCATGATGGCGGTTCTCGGCAACGGCACCGTGTGGCAGTCCGACGCCTCGCTCGACCAGCGGTTCTCGTACATCTCCTCGGAGCGTCAGGGCGACAACTGGAACAAGGAATACGGCCAGGGCCGTGAGTTCATGTACAAGTACACCTCGACGAACACCGTCTCGAACCCCGACGGCTCGCCGTCCGGCTTCGCTCCTGACGTGGACCAGTTCATCATCCACACCTGGAAGTAAGGCGTAAGGAACGATCGAGGTAAGTCCTTTGCGTGAGGGCCCCACCCGGTTCGCCGGGTGGGGCCCTCGCCTTGTGCCAGGGTGGTGCGGTGAGCGCGTCGGAGCAGTGGCTGCTCGATCTCCTGCACACCCTGGTGCACCGTCAGGACCAGGGCTCGATCGGCTGTGTCTTCCTTCGCCGCAACGACACGACCGCGAGCTTGCACTGCGCGCAGGCGCGACGGCAGAGCCTCGCGGAGATCGAGCAACTGGTGGGCAGCGCGCAGGGCCGGACCTATCCCGCGCCGGTCGAGACCAGCCTCGACGGGATTCCGATGCACGGAACGGTGCTGCCGGTCGTCGCGGCCGGCACGCTGATCGGTGAGTTGGTCGTCCTCGGACCGGGGCGGGCCTTGGGTCAGGCCGAACAACGACACCTGGCGCTCATCGGCTCCGCGGGCGGTGACGAGCGACGCGAGGACGGTCGGCTGACCCCGGGCGAGCGGGTCGCCCTCTACGAGGTGCTGATCGCGGCGCGGGACCTGCGCGAGTTCGTGCAACGGCTGGCGGCCTGGTTACGTGCCGGCGTGGTCGTGCAGTCCGCGACCCTCGATCTGCTGGAGTCCTGCGACCCCGGTGCCGAGGACCTGGCGGTGGATGCGCAACACGTGATCGGGCGCGCGGACGCCGAGGCCGACGGTCCGGTGCGCAGGGTCGCGGCGTCCGCGAGGGCACCGGAGCGGGTGGTTCTGCTGTCAGGATCGCCCGGTGCGGCCGGCATGTCCGCGTACGTGGTCGCTGCGGTGGGGGAGCGGGGTGCGGCGTTCACCCAGACGGTGCTGCTGGAGCTGCAGGACCTGCTGCGACATCAGCTGACGGTACGTCACGAATATGAGCGGGCATCCGCGCTGGCCAATCAGAGCTTGCTGGAGGACCTGCTGTCCGGGCGACCGGGTCCCCGTACCGCGCGTCGGGCCGCGCAGGTCGGGTTCGATCTCAAGGTCCCGCACTGTGCCGTGGCGGTGCGGCCGGTGATCGATCGTGGCGATCCGGAGGACCTTGCTGCCGCCCTGCGTCGATCGGTCCGGCGTGGTGCCACCCTCGACCCGAACACGCTCCTGGGGGTGGCCGACGACGGATGTGTCATCGCCTTCGCGCGCGGGGACGCTCTCGACCTCGCCGAGACCCTGCGCCTGCTGGCGCAGGAGGCGGGGTGGCAGGTCTGTGCCGGGGTGGGAACCGAGGCCGGCGCGCCGGGTGAATTCCGGGAGGCGGCGCAGCGGGCGGCCTGGGCCGCGGAGATCGCCCGGACCTCACGACCGACCCGACCCATCGTCGAGTTCTCGACGCTCGGTCTTTATGGACTGATCCAGCGTCAGGAATGGCTGACGGAGCTCGATCGCTTCGCCCGGGCCAAGCTCGAGCCGCTGCTACGGCAGGGATCGGGGAAGAGCGAGACGCTGCTGAGCACGCTGGTCGAGGTGTTGCGCGCGCCGAGCCTGTCGGAGGCTGCGTCGGTGCTGTACATCCACCACTCGACGTTGCGCTACCGGCTCAAGCGTATCGAGGAACTGCTCGCGGTCTCCCTCGACGACCCGGACGACCGGTTCGACCTCGACCTGGCGATGCGGGTGCTGCGCATGGCCGAGCGACTCGGAGTGCATCCCGAGCCGCCCGGCCGACCGCACATGTCCTAGGCGAGGCCCAGCTGCTGCATCATGTCGAGCCGGTCCCAGCGCGAGACGACCGACTTGAGCTTGTCGCCCTCGACCTCGATGAGATGGGCGCCGACGAGCTCGAAGGACTTGCCGGTGGCCTGGAACGGGCCGAAGTCGCCTGTCATCGTGGCCGTGTAGGTCCACTCGGCGGAGATGAAGTTGCCGTCGCGGAGGTAGCGCTTGATGGGCATCCGGCTGTCCGGGAAGGCCTTGAACACGACGTCGGCGTAGCCGCCGATCGCCTCGCCGGTCAGCGGTCCCTCGCCGGCGGGGGTGTAGGTCCCGCCCTCGCAGAAGAAACTCGGCATGTCCGCGGCGTTCGCGGTGTCCCAGCACTTCTCGTAAGCCTCGACCATTGCCATGACGGAATCCATGGGCGCCCCTTTCAGCGGCGCGGCAGGACGTCGCGTCCTGCGGAACGCGCCGCCCTCATCGTGCCACCGGTGCCTGTGGGCAGATGTGCCAAGCTGACACAGCCTCAGGGCCCGTCAGAGGTCGTCAGGGACGCGCAGGGTTCGGATCCGCCGGTACAGGGTGGACCGGCTCATCCCCAGTTCGTCGGCAGCGGCGACCTTGTTCCCACCGGTCGAGCGCAGCGCCGCGACGATCGCGTCGTGCTCCAGCTGCTGCACGCGGTTCAGCGTGCGCGAGCGTGCGCCCCGGCGGTAGGCGACGGGCAGATCGGCCGGGACGATGTCCCCGACCGAGCGGTGCCGGAGTACCTCGCGCAGCACATCGGCGAGTTCACGCAGATTCCCGGGCCAGGGGTGCGCCGCGAGAACCTCGATCGTCTCCGGGGTGACCCGCACGCTCGGATCGGCACCGAGCCGGGTGAGCATCGAGCGCACGACCAGGCTGAATTCCCTGTTCCGGCGGCGCAACGGCACCGTCTCGGTACGCGCCACGCAGCGGGCGACCAGACCTGCCAGTTCCCCGGTCACCGAACCGAGCGGACCGGCCGTCATTGCCACCCAGGAGTTCCTCGACTGCACGACTGCGCTCAGGCGGTGCGCCGCCTCGTCGGGCAGCAGGTGCACGTTCTCGACCAGCAGCAGGCCCGGCCGCTCGGTTGCGGCGCTCAGTTCGCCGAGCCAGGCCTCGATGCCGATCTCCGACGCGGCGGTGCTGTCGAGCACGTGCACGTCTGCGTCTCCGGCCAGGCTGCGCGCCATGGTGGTCCGGCCCGATCCGGGTTCGCCCGCAATGAGAACCGGTGCTCGGGTTGCACGGCTGTCGAGCAACTCCACCGGCAGGCCCGCGTCGGTGCGTCGCGGCCGGAGCCCAGGCACCAGCACGCTGCGGCTGCCCTCGCACGGATCGATCTCGAACACCACGCCGCTGCGGGTCTGCCGGATCGCCTGCAAGCGGACGTCGACCTCCACACCCGAGGTCAGCACGACGCGATGTGTCTGTGGCGCGAAGTGGGTCGCGTTCTCGGCCAACTCGCGGAACAGAGCCTGGTCCGCGGCCTCCAGCAGCTCCATCGCGGCGGCGTTCGCCACCACCGCGCCGTCGTGCAGCACCAGTACGGGTGCCCGTCGGCGCCGACGCACCGTGGCGCGGAAGGCCTCCACCACGAGCTTGTCGCTGGTCGTGCTGCTCTCGGCCAGCCCCTGCTCGATCATGCGGGCCGTCGTCATCACGAACGGTCGCAGCAGCGGCGTCGCATGCGTCGCCGGGCAGGAGATGTCCAGGACGCCTTCCAGCGCCCGCGTCACGGGATTGACGATGGGGTGCCCGTAGCAGGCGAAGCCCTTCAAGGACTCGACGAAGTGCTCCTCGCCGACGATGGCGATGCCCTCGCGCAGTTCCAGGACGGTGCCGATCCCGTTCGGTCCGCTGGTCTCCTCGGCGAAGCGGCGCCCCTCGATGATCCCGACGGTGTCCAGGACGTTGGCGATCCGGGCCTCACCCCAGCGGCGGTCGATCACGGTGCCCGACCGATCGGCGAGCACGAGGGAGAAGGTCGTGCCCTCCAACTGGTGGCCGACCTGATCCAGGACCGGGGCCGCGGCCAACGCGAGGCGGCATTCCAGATCGACCGAGAACACCGACAGGTTCGACAGGTCCGTGTTCGGCAGGACCCCGTTGAGGGCGGCGCGCCGCCATGCGGAGGCGATGCGTGGGTGCAACCCGCGCTCGTCGAGCTCGTCGTCCCCGTGATCGAGTAGGGACTCGGAGCCGCCGGGTCGGCTCATCTGCCATCTCCAAGCCCCCGGCGCCGGGACGCGCCAGGGACATGCTCAGGTTTTTCGACCGTCGTTCGAAGAAAGGTAGGTGCTGTGTCAGGTTGACACAAGTGACCCCCTGGGATTTCCCGCAGTCTTTGGCCGGACGAGCCCGACGGGAAGGATCACTGGATGGCGGCGCGGAGCGTGGGCATCATCGGCTCAGGCGTCGCTGCGCTGCATCTGGGACTGTTCCTGCGTCAGTACGGCGTCGACACCACGATCTACACCGACAAGCACCCCGACTCCATCGCGCGCGGACGGCTGTTGAACACCGTCGTGCACCACGCACCGACGCTGGAGCGCGAGCGCGAACTCGGCATCGACTTCTGGCCGCTCGAGGACATCGCCATCCACGAGATGAGCTACGTGATCGGCGGACCGGCCCCGGTCAGCTTCGTCGGCAGCTTCCTCCCGCCATCCTCCGCGATCGACTACCGGATCTATCTGCCGCGGTTGTCCCACGCGTTCGAGGAACGCGGCGGCGTCGTGCGGATGCAGATCCTGCGCATCGCCGACATCCACACGATCTCCGAGGACCATGACTTGGTGGTCGTGGCCTCCGGCCGCTCCACGTTGGGGGAGGCCTTCGCCCGGCGCGTGGACAAGTCCCCGTACGTCCGACCGCCGCGTGCGCTCTGCGTCGGACTCTGGCGCGGTGTGCGCCCCGAGGCGCCCGGGACGGTGACGATCAATCTGTTGCCCGGACACGGTGAGCTGATCGAGATCCCGCTGCTGTCCTTCGACGGGACGGCGACAGCGTTGCTGTTCGAGCTGTGCCCCGGCTCGCCCCTGTTCGAGCTCGCCAACGTCAGCGGCAGCATCGATCCGGAGCTGTTCCGCAACGTCGTGCTCGGTGCGTTGCTGGAGCACTTCCCGGCGACCTACGAGCGGATCGACCTCGCCGATTTCGCGCTGACGCGATCGCTGGATCTGTTGCAGGGCGTGCTGACCCCTGTGGTCCGCGAGGACTGGGTCCGGCTGCCCAGCGGCAAGATCGCGATCTCCCTGGGCGACGTGCACGCCGCGATCGACCCGATGATGGGCCAGGGCGCGAATGTGGCCTCCTGGACCGCCGTCGAGCTCGGGCGGGCCATCGTCGGGGAGGTCTCCTACGACGAGCTCTTCGCCGAGGAGGTGGCCAACACCAGGCGGCCGTTCGTCGAGGCGTCCTCGGACTGGACGAACATGATGCTGCGGCCGGAGTTGCCGGAGCATCTGCTGCGGTTGCTCGCCCGTATGCCGGAGAGCCGGACGATGGCCGACGTCTTCACGTCGAACTTCGGAGCCCCTGACCGACAGTGGCGGGCCTTGGCCACCGAGGCGAGATCCGAGGCCTTCGCCGAGAACTACCTCGGTGACCGGGTCTCGATCGGAGTGCCCCGATGAGCGCCCACGCGCCGCGGACGGGCCAGTCCGCCCCGCCGGAACTGAACGCATTCGTCCTGCGCCAGGCGATGGGCCGCTTCGCCACGGGCGTGACCGTGGTGACCGCCCAGGACGGTGACGACACCTACGGCATGACCGCGAACGGCTTCATGTCGGTGTCGCTCGATCCGGCGCTGGTCCTGATCTCGCTCGGTGCGTGCCGGATGCGGACACGGTTGGAGAGCATCGACCGCTATGCGATCAACGTGCTGTCCGAGGACCAGGAGGACCTGTCCGCGCACTTCGCCGGCCAGCCCCGCCTGGATTCGGTGGAGTTCGAGGAGTGGAAGGGTTACGCCTTCCTGCCCGGCGCCGTCGCGCACATCGGCGCCCGGATCGTCGACCGGCACGTGGCCGGTGACCACGAACTGATCATCGGGGAGGTGGAGGCGTTGCGGTTCCGGGACGGACGTCCCCTCCTCTTCTACACCGGCGGGTACCGACAATTGCATGTCGGCCTGACCGACGAAGTTTTCTTCTGCTGAGCAAGCCCTGCCCGAACAAGCCCCGTATGAAGGAGCATCAGTGAGCAGATTTGCGATCGTGGGCGCCGGGCAGTCCGGTCTCCAGTTATCCATCGCGCTGTTGAAGGACGGGCACGAGGTCACGATCTACTCCGACCGCACCGCAGAACAGATCGCGACCGGACGCCTCCCGTCGAGCATGTGGATGGGCAGTCGCGCGCTCGATCACGAACGCGAGCTCGGGATCTGTCTGTGGGAGGACAAGGGCCCGCTCTCCGATGCCTTCTACGTGCACATCGGTGACCCCGAGGGCAACGCGCTCATCGACTGGTCGGCCCGTCAGTTCCGTTATGGGCAGGCCGTCGATCAGCGGGTGAAGTTCCCGACCTGGATGAAGATCGCCGAGAGCCTGGGCGCCGAGATCGTCATCGGCGCGGTGACGCTCGATCAGCTGGACACGATCCACGCCGCGAACGACCTCACGATCGTCGCCGCGGGCAAGGGAGAGATCTCCGGGCTGTTCGAGGTCGACCGGGACAAGACCCCGTACCCGGGTCCGCGCCGCCACATCGGCATGTGCGCCGTCACCAACGTCCCGCACCAGGACCCGCCGGGTGTCTCCTACAACATCGTTCCGTACGTGGGCGAGGCCTTCGGCATCCCCGCCACCACCGCGGCAGGGTCCTCGATCATCTGGGTCGTCGAGGCGGTACCGGACGGGCCGATGGACCGCTGGGGGTCCGTCACCAGCGGGTCCGATCACCTCAAGACGATGCTCGGGATCTTCCAGGACTTCATGCCGTGGGAGTCGGAGCGGCACGCCAACGCGGTGCTGACCGACGACAACGCCCACCTGATCGGCCGGGTTCCGCCGACAGTGCGCAAGCCGATCGGCAAGACCCCGGGCGGCAACGCCGTCGTGGGACTGGCCGACGTCGTGGTCCTCAACGACCCGTGCACCGGCCAGGGCGCCAACAACGCGGCGCACCACGCCGCGACGATGCACCGTCTCATCCGGGAGCAGGACGCCGCGGGCAAGGCCTTCGACCAGGCATGGATGCAGCGCACCTTCGACGAGTTCTGGGAATACGCGCAGTGGCCGACGGCCCTGACCAACACCCTCATCGACGACGACATCCCGCTGCATGTCGTGCAACTCCTGGGCACGGCCGCCGTGGTGCCGGAGATCGCCCGACGGTTCGTGGACGCCTTCACCTACCCGCCGGACCTCGACGGCTACTTCTTCGACGCGGACAAGGCCTTCGACTACATCAACCTCGCCGAGAAGCGGCAGGACGCCTACACCGCGGCGAACAAGCTGCTCACGAACGTCTGACGGCTCAGCGTCGGCGGGTGCGGCGCTTGCGCCCGACGATGATGCCGACGAACAGCAGGGCCGCGGCGGCACCGCTCGCCGCGGCCAACCGCAGGTCCGTCGCCGGGGTCGCCGCTGTTCTGGAGGCCCCGGTCGGCTCGGCGAAGATCGTGGCTGCGTGCTCACCGGCGATGCCGGCGGCGTCGTCGGGACCGATCACGGCGGTGGACACGGGTTCGACCAGTTCGCCGACGGCGGGCGAGTCGATCGGGGTAGCGAAGCCCCAGTCGAGGAGCTTGGCGGCCTCGTCCGCAGCCAACGCCGGCACGCCCATCAGCGTCACGAGGATCGTGCGGCCGTCGCGTTCGGCGGCGGCGATGAGGGTATTGCGGGCCTTGGTGGTGTAACCGTTCTTGATCCCGATCGCGCCGTCGTACTTCCCGATCAGCTTCTGCTGCGTGTACAGCCAGAACGGCTTGCTGTTCTTCGGGGTCGAGGTCCGCGTGTGGTTGCCCGGGAACTGATGGCGGATCGTCTTGCTGTACTGCGTCAGGTCGCCCCGCTCCAGCGCGGCCTTGCCCCACAACGCCAGGTCGTAGGCCGAGGCGTACTGGCCGTCGGCGTCCAGACCGCTCGGGTTGACCACCGTGGTGTCCAACGCCTGCAGACGGCGGGCCTCGGCGGCCATCATCCGCACGCCGGTCTCCAACGTCCCGTCGCTGCCGGCCTTCGCCAGGCCGTTGGCGACGTCGTTCCCGGAGCGCAGGAACAGGCCGTACCACATGTCGCGGATCGAGTAGGTCTGCGACGACAGCATCCCGACCCGGGTGCCCTCGACCAGTTCGTCGTCGGGCTCGGCCGTGTAGCTGCCGTTCACGTCCAGGCGAGGTGCCATCGTCACGGCGAGCAGCGTCTTCAGCGTGCTGGCCGGGCGATACCGCCCGTGCGGGTCAGCGGCGGCGAGGACCTTGCCGGAGCCGACGTCGGCGACCAGCCAGGATGCGGCGTTCACCCCGGGGAGCGGGGCTGCGGCCGGATCCGCGACCAAGCCGTGCTCGCCCATCCGTGGTCCGCCGATCGGATCGGCGAGCACCGTCTGCGTGGGTACGGCGGGTAGGGTCGGCGGCAGGTCCGTGGGTGGGGTCGGCTCGGCGGCCGAGGCGCCCCCGGCCAGCACAAGTGCGAGCAGAGCGGCACCGATCGGCACGCTGCGACGGGCCGCGAGCGCGGCAGATCCCCCATGCATGTCTCAGTCAGAATAAGTTTGCCGAAGGCCTCAGGAGGGCACTTCCGGCGGACTGCGTGCGGCGAATCAGTGGTCCAGGCGGAACCAGATGGTCTTTCCGTCGGACTGCGGCACGATTCCCCAGTCGCTGCTGAGCAGGTCCACGAGGTACAGTCCGCGCCCGCCCTCCTCGTCCGGCTCGGCTGCGGAGGCGTAATCCGTGGTCGGAACGGTGGGGCCCGTGTCGCGGACCTTGATCTCCAGCGAGGACGTGGCCACGCACTGCACGGCGAGCTCGATCGGGGGCAGCCCGTACCGGATGGCGTTGCCGATCAGCTCCGACACCATGAGTTGGGCGTCGTCCAGCACGCCTGCCATGTGCTGCTCGCAGTACGTGGCGGCGAGGAAGTCGCGCCCGGCGCGCGCCGAGGTCGGCTCGCACGGGAGCACCACCCGACGTTCCGGCATTGCGCACGGTGCCGTCGACGCGGTCGGCGGGGTCTGCACGCGGTCGGTAGTCACAAGGCACTTCTTCCCATCCCGCCGAACTTCACCCAGGAATGTGAGGTGCTTGATCTCAGGCTTGTTCGGTGGCGAAGCGCCAGTCGTCGGCACCGTCCCGAGCGCTCAGCAAAGTGCCGGCATCGACCACCCGTTCCTTCCGGCCGGCGGCGCTCAGGTGCACGGCGACGGCCGAGTAGCTGGTGGCCCGGTGCAGCCGGTCGATGTGCCAGACGGTCCCGTCGGCCACCTCGAGCAGGCGGACGCCCGCGCGCAGGTGCGCCAGCGCGGTCGGACCGGTCTCCGCGTTCGCCACAGGGGGAGCGTAGGGCTGGACCGTGCCCTGCTTGGATCAGGGCGGGGGCGTGGAGAGGAGTTGCCGGTGAACGGTGCCGAGGCGCTGGTGCGCACCCTGCTGGACGCCGGGGTGAACACCTGCTTCACCAATCCGGGGACCTCCGAGATGCATGTGGTCGCGGCGCTGGACACCTTCCCTGAGTTCCGGGCCGTGCTGACGCTGTTCGAGGGCGTGGCCACCGGAGCGGCGGACGGCTATGCGCGGATGGCCGACCGGCCGGCGGCGACCCTGCTGCACCTGGGCCCGGGGCTGGGCAACGGGCTGGCGAACCTGCACAACGCGCGTAAGGCGCGGGTGCCGCTGGTGAACATCGTGGGGGACCACGCGACCCACCACGTGCGGATGAACGCGCCGCTGCAGTCCGACATCGAGACGGTCGCCCGCAACGTGTCCGGCTGGGTGCGCACGACGAGCAAGACCGGTGAGGTCGGGCGCGACACCGCGGAGGCGATCGCGGCCGCCCGGACCCTGCCGGGTCAGGTGGCGACCCTGATCCTGCCCGCCGACGTGAGTTGGAACGACGGTGCCGAGCCGCACGCGCCGCTGCCGCTGCCCCAGCGGGCCCCGGTCGGGTCTGACGTGGTGTCAGCGATCGCGCGGGTGCTGCGCAGCGGGGAACCGGTTGCCTTGATGCTGGGCGGGCGCGCATTGCGTGAACCGCAGTTGCGGGCCGCCGCGCGCATCGCGGCAGCAACCGGGGCGCAGTTGCTGCACGCCACGTTCCCCACCCGGATCGAACGCGGGGCAGGACGCCCGGTCGTGACGAAGATTCCGTACCTGACCGAACTCGCGGCGCCGGCCCTGGCCCCGCTGCGGCACCTGATCCTCGTCGACGACCACGCCCCGGTGTCCTTCTTCGCCTATCCCGGAAAGCCCGGCACCCCGCTGCCCCCGGAATGCGAGGTGCACGAGTTCGTCGGTGGTTCCAGCGATGTGGTCGGTGCGCTGGAGGCGCTCATCGACGAACTCGGCGCGCGCGAGGTGCCTGTCCCGGCGGTCGAGCCGGGGCGACCTGCCGAACCGGAGGGCGCGCTGGATGCGGCCTCGGTCTGCCAAGCCGTCGCGGCAACTCTGCCGGAGGGCGCCATCGTCGTCGACGAGGCATTGACGTCGGGGTTCACGCTGCCCGCCGTGACGGCGGGGGCGCCGCCCCATGACCTGCTCACCCTCACCGGTGGAGCGATCGGTCAGGGTCTGCCCACCGCAGTCGGGGCGGCGGTGGCCTGTCCGGACCGCCCGGTGCTGGCGCTGCAGGCCGACGGCTCCGGGCTCTACACGATCCAGGCGCTCTGGACGATGGCCCGCGAAGGGCTCGACGTCACGGTCGTGCTGTTCAACAACCGCTCCTACGCGATCCTCGACATGGAGTTGAACCGTGTCGGGGCGGGAACGCCGGGGCCGTTGGCCCGGGCGCAGTTCCAGTTGGACTCACCGGGGCTGGACTTCGTCGCGCTCGGGCAGGGCTTCGGGGTGCCGTCCGTCCGACCGGCGAATGCCGGAGAACTGGTGGCGGAACTGCACCGTGCCTACGCCGAGCCCGGCCCGCACCTCATCGAAGTCGTCATTCCCCCGGTGTTCTGACGGGCTGTTTCGGACAGCGTCGTGCCCGGCCGCGCGATGCGGGACCGGGCACGGTGATACATCTCAGCTGTTCTGGTGCGCGCGTTGCTCGGCCTCATGGGCGTCGGCGGTGGCGCGAGCCTTTTCGGCCTGAGCCTCCTTCGCGGCGACGTCGCGCTCGGCCTCGGCCTTGTTCTGCTGGGCCTGGCCTTCCTGCTTCTTGCTGTCGTCGCCGGTCATCGCGCCGAGGGCTTCCTTGGCCTTGCCCTTGACGTCCTCGACGACGCCACGGACGCCGGATTCCGGTCCTGTCCTGGTACTCATGCGTTCCCTCCGATGGTTCGGGTGCGACGTAAGTTCGCTCAGGCGCTCGCGACCAATGGTGCGCCGCAGTGACAGCGGTACTCGTTCTCACCTGAGCAGGCGCAGGGAACCACGATCTGTACCTGGCAACTGCACCCGTCGTGGGAGCAGGACAACGTGGTCGAGTTGATCTCGATCATGTTTCCTCCTTGCCGAACTGGTCTTGTTGAAGGCATACCCGCATCGCGGCGGGGCCACACGAGACCATTTATCTGATGGTTCGTCAGATACGGCGAGCAAGTTACTCCGCCGTTTTCTTGACTGTTTCAAGAAAGCACGTAAGGATGGGGTACGTGGCAATCGACACCGACGCCGAGCACGTGCTTCGCGGTGCGTCCCTGCGGGTCACCCGCCCGCGGGTCGCGGTGCTGACGGCGGTGTACGCCCACCCGCACGCGGATACGGACTCAGTCCTGCGAGCTGTGCGGTCAAGCTTGCCCGAGGTGTCGCACCAGGCTGTCTACGACTGCCTGGCCACGTTGACGACCGCCGGACTGATCCGCCGGATTCAACCCGCGGGCTCCGTGGCCCGCTACGAGTCGAGGGTGGCGGACAACCACCACCACCTGGTGTGCCGGTCCTGCGGGGCGATCGCCGACGTCGATTGCGCCGTCGGCGACACCCCCTGCCTGACCGCCTCGGACGACCAGGGCTACGTCCTGGACGAGGCCGAGGTCATCTACTGGGGCCGCTGCCCCACCTGTATCAGCGCGTCGCACGCGTAGCTCAACCGAGAACAGCCCATCTGAACGTCTGACAGGAAGGCCCTGACCGTGTCCGAGAGCGAGAACCCAGCCCTCAAGAGCCCCGAGCCCAAGGCTCACGCACCGCGCACCAACAAGGACTGGTGGCCCAATCAGTTGGATCTGTCGGTCCTGCATCAGCACTCGGACCGGTCCAACCCGATGGAACCCGACTTCGACTACCGCAAGGCCGTCGCGACCCTCGACTTCGACGCGGTCAAGGCCGACGTCGCCGCCGTGCTGAACAAGTCGCAGGACTGGTGGCCGGCGGACTACGGCCACTACGGCCCGCTGATGATCCGTCTGTCCTGGCACGCGGCCGGTACCTACCGCACCATCGACGGCCGCGGCGGCGCCGGTGACGGCTCGCAGCGCTTCGCCCCGCTGAACAGCTGGCCGGACAACGGCAACCTGGACAAGGCCCGGGCCATCCTCTGGCCGGTCAAGCAGAAGTACGGCAAGTCGCTGTCCTGGGCGGACCTGCTCGTCCTCGCCGGCAACGTCGCGCTGGAGGACATGGGTTTCGAGACCTTCGGCTTCGCGTTCGGCCGCGAGGACGTGTGGGAGGCCGAGAGCATCAACTGGGGCGCGGAGGACACCTGGGTCGGCGACGAGCGCTACCGCGGCGACGAGCCCCTCGACCTCGAGGGCCAGCCGTACGGCGCCGTCACCATGGGCCTCATCTACGTGAACCCGGAGGGCCCCCAGGGCAAGCCGGACCCCCTGCAGTCCGCGCACGACATCAGGCTCACTTTCAGCCGCATGGCGATGAACTCCGAGGAGACCGTCGCGCTCGTCGCAGGCGGCCACACCTTCGGCAAGGCGCACGGCAACGGCAACCCGGACCTCGTCGGCCCCGAGCCCGAGGGCTGCCCGGTCCACAAGATGGGCTTCGGTTGGGAGAACGCCAACGGCACCGGCAAGGGCTACGACACCATCACCTCCGGCATCGAGGGCGCGTGGACCGCGACGCCCATCACGTGGGACCACAGCTACTTCGAGACCTTGCTGGGCAACGAGTGGGAGCTCACCCAGAGCCCGGCGGGTGCCAAGCAGTGGAAGCCGGCGAACGGCGCGATGGCTGACGCCGTGCCGGACGCGCACGACCCGAGCAAGCGCCACGCGCCGATGATGACCACGGCCGACATGGCGCTGCGGGAGGACCCGGAGTTCCGGGCCATCTCCGAGCGGTTCCTGGCGAACCCCGAGGAGTTCCGTCTCGCGTTCGCGAAGGCCTGGTACAAGCTGCTGCACCGTGACATGGGCCCGATCGCTCGCTACCTCGGCCCGTGGGTCGCCCCGGAGCAGATCTGGCAGGACCCGGTCCCGGCGCAGGAGGGCAAGTCCCTCAAGGACGGCGACATCAAGGACCTGAAGGAGAAGATCCTTGAGTCAGGGCTGTCGGTCTCGCAGCTCGTCTCCACCGCGTGGGCCTCGGCCGCGAGCTTCCGCGGCACCGACAAGCGCGGTGGCGCCAACGGCGCTCGCATCCGCCTGGAGCCGCAGCGCAGCTGGGAGGTCAACGACCCGTCCGAGCTCGCCAAGGTTCTGCAGTCGCTCGAGCAGATCCAGGCTGACTTCAATTCCGACGGCAAGAGGAAGGTCTCACTCGCCGACCTGATCGTGCTCGGCGGCAACGCCGCGATCGAGAAGGCGGCCAAGGACGCCGGGGTCAAGGTCTCCGTGCCGTTCACCCCGGGCCGCACCGACGCCACGCAGGAACAGACCGACGTCGACTCCTTCTCGGTGCTCGAGCCCATCTCCGACGGCTTCCGCAACTACCACCGCGCGGGTAACAAGCTCACCCCGGAGACGCTCCTGCTCGACAAGGCGAACCTGCTCACCCTCACCGCTCCCGAGATGGTCGTGCTCGTCGGCGGCCTGCGCGTCCTCGGTGCCAACGCCGGTGGGTCCAAGCACGGTCAGCTGACCGACCGGGTCGGCGTGCTCACCAACGACTGGTTCGCCAACCTGCTGGACTACAACACCAAGTGGACCCCGGCCGCGCACGGCGACAATCTCTACGAGGGGGCCGACCGCAACACCGGCGCCCCGAAGTGGACCGCCACCTCGGCGGACCTGGCGTTCGGCTCGAACTCTCAGCTCCGCGCCGTCTGCGAGGTCTTCGGCAGCGCCGACGGTCACGAGAAGTTCGTGAACGACTTCGTCACGACGTGGGCGAAGGTCATGGAACTCGACCGCTACGACGTGCACCAGTAAGTCTGAAACAACTCGACGCCCGGGTCGGCCCGCAAGGGTCGGGCCGGGCGTCGGCGTTCCAGGACTCCTGCTCGTCCATCCGAGGCCGTCCTGAGCTCAACGGCTAGGACTGGGTTCCGATCCATGCCAGAACGATGTCCAGCTTGCCGTCGATGCCTTCGAGGCGAGCATCGACCGCGTCGAAGCGGGCGTCGTGCGCGACCAGCTTGGCGTCGATTGTGTCCAGTCGAGCGTCGTGGCTCCCCAAGAGGCGGCCGTGATCGCGCAGCACCGCTCGCATGGCGTCCTGGCCGCCGATGAGCGTGTTGAGCTTCTCGTTGATGACCGCGTGGTCGGCATCGTTCACGCGCATCTGGGCCTCCAAGACGGTGACTCGACGTTCGAGCTCGTCCAGCGTGGTCGCCATTGGTGCTCCGTCCCCTGCGATGGTAAGCCGCCGATGCCCCCGTGACACGTGGTCCAGCACCGGGGCCGATTCTGTGCGGTGGGTACGACAGTTTTCGGCACACGGCGCGCGATCGATCCACGTCGAAACGAGGGTTACGTCTGGGGTGTGGAGATCGCCCATGCGTTGCAGCGATTGGGTGGTCGGTCTCTGCTCGTCCAACAACTCGACCGAAATCTCGCTGATTGAGTCCCAAGGGAAGTCTCTTCGGCCCGGAGTGCCACCTTTGATGCCAGGCCCTGCCCACTTCGACAAGGCGTCAGGGCCCAGGCGAAGGCCCAAATCACTTCCTCGTTTGCGTGGTGCGCCGAGCCAGATGGCTCCCTCCGTGATCTCCAACGCCCCGAACCGGTTGCGCTTCTTCTCAGCCACGTCGTCATGCTGCCGGCGTCGCGAGTCACCACCTAGGTGGCACCGCTATCTCTCGATGGTGGAGTTGGCAGGCGCGCCGGCGTCGACAGGTGGGCGCTCGTTGTAGAGGATTCGCTCATGACTGAGACCGTGGACGTGGTGATTGTCGGGGCACGGTGTGCCGGCTCGGCGGCGGCGATCGCGCTGGCGAGCCGGGGTCGTTCGGTGGTGGCGCTGGACAGCGCGAGCTTTCCGTCCGACACGTTGTCGACGCATCTGTTCTTCCCGCACCACTGGGCGGAGGTCGAGCGGCTCGGCGCGCTGCCGCGGGTGCTGGCACTCAAGGCGCCGATGCACACCCGGGCCGGGGTCGGGACTCCCGCGACGGAACTGATCGGGCCGTACTCGAACTACGAGGGCTTCGCCGCCGGTTCGTGCGTGAAGCGACCAGGGCTGGACGCCGCGCTGGTCGAGACCGCCCGCGAGGCGGGAGCGGACGTCCGTGAGCGGCGGAAGGTCGTCGGCCTGCTCCGAGACGCGTCCGGGCGGGTGTCCGGGGTGCGCTGGCAGGGAGGTGACGGTACGTCAGGGGAGATCACGGCGAAGCTGGTGATCGGCGCCGACGGCCGCGACTCCGTCGTCGCGGAACTGGTCGGCACTCGGAGGCATCACGAGTGGCCCAACCAGCGGATGATGGCGTACTGCTACTACTCGGAGGGGAAGCCGGAGTTGGCTGACCTCGCCATGCAGTGGCGGCAGGGCCAGGAACTGGTGACGACGTTCCCCTGCGACGGGGACCAGATCCTCGTGCTGCTGATGCCGCCGGTGGCACGGGCCGATGACTTCCGCGGCCGCACGGTGGAGGCATTCGAGGACACCGTCGCGAGCATTCCGCAGCTGCGTGATCGGCTCGCGGGCTGTGAGCGACAGACCAAGCCGCGGGTCTCGTACGAGCACCCGTCCTTCTTCCGGCACTCGCAGGGACCCGGATGGGCGCTGGCCGGCGACGCCGGGCACTTCAAGGATCCGGTCACCGCGCAGGGGATCCGCGACGCGATGCGGTTCGGTCGGACGCTGGGGGAGGCTGCCGCTCCGGTGCTGGACGACCCGGTGGCTCTGGACGCGGCGCTGGCCGCGTGGGAGATCGACCGGGACGAGCAGTGTCTGCCGATGTACCAGTGGGCCAATGCCCTGGGGCGCGACGACGCCGTGTCGCCGATCGAGGCCGCCGCGTACCAGTGGTTCGCCGACAAGCCCGGGGGCGTCACCGAACTGCTCGACGTCTTCTCCCGCAAGCGTCGCCCTGACAAGGTCTTCACCCCCGTCCGCTTCGCCCGCTGGGCCACGATTGCGCTGCGCGCACCCGGGACGGACAAGAAGCTGGCGCGCACGACCATCAGGCGCGACCTGGGTCGTGAGGTCGGCCGGATGAAGGAGGCCGTCGGGTTCAAGCGGCGCCGTGCCGCCTCGGCGAGTGCAGGGACGACTGATCCGAACTGACAGGACGTCAGTTCGGCTCAGTGGTGAAGCAACGTGGGTCAGTTGTTGCCGTAGACGCCCTGGAAGGTGATCGAGGCGACGCGCATGCCCTGGTTCCCTCCGATGTTGCCGTCGCGGGCGGCGAAGCCGAAGTTGCCGTGGCCGGCGGAGATGGTGATCGAGTAGCGGCCACCGTCGGTGGAGACACCCACCTCGGGGGTCAGCGTGCCCGCTCCGACCGGCCCGACCGGCTTCGCGGCGCCCCCGACGCCCTTGGCCTGATCGTTGAACTGGTCGGCGAACTGATCCACCGGCACATTCTCGCCGCCGAAACTGACGCCGTCCTTCTTGGGATCCTGGCCGGAGTTGAAATACATCATCCGGTAGGTGATGGTCGGCTTCTCGTTCGGCTTGTTCGTGACCTGCATGAACGTCGCGGCGCTGTCGAAGCCGGCGACCTCGCCGCTGACGCCCAGCATGTAGGCGCGACTGGTCCCGGTGTAGACACCGCTCTCCTTGTCGACCACGGCTTGGGAGGTGCTGCCGACGGACTGGAACGGTCCGACGTTCGAGTTGTCGCCGACGGCGGACCCCTCGGCGTCGTTTTTGCACTCGGCGCCCCAGCGGACGCCGTTGCCGTTGGCGGGGATGTCCGCGACCTCCTGGCCCGGCGGGAGGTAGTTCTTCACTCCGGGGTTGCGGGCGGACTCGTTCTCCTCGCCCGGCGAGAGGTTGGGCTTCACGTCGCGGGCGATGGTCGGGTTCTTGTACCCACCGGAGACGTCGCCGGCGTCGGGCGGGGCGGCGCCCGGGCCGAGCACTCCCTCCTCGACCTCCTGGCCGAGCCAGTAGCCGGCACCGATGGCCTCGCAGCGGCCGTTGTCCTGGCCGATGTCGTGGATCAGGTCCACGTAGCTGTGGCCGTAGTCGGTCGGCAGATCCCGCGGGATCTGCTCGTAGGCCTCCACGCCGCCGGCGCGCAGCGTGAGGATGTAGCTGGCGTCCTTGAACTCGAAGGCCTTCTGTGCCGAGGCGGCGAAGGCCGGGGTCGAGGCGGCGACGAGGCCGAGTGCCACCGCGGCGACCGCAGTCGCGGCAGGGCGGATGCGAATGGAAGCGGGAGTGCGCACAGGTTGGCTCCTGTTCAATCGGACCGGGGCGGCGATTGCACCCTTTCGTCGTATATCGCGCGCCAAGCCAAAAAAGTTTCATTGAAATGGACGTTTATTCGTGGCATTTCCGGTTATAGACCGCGCGCGCTACAGCAATGTCGTTTGGCCGACCAGTGCTGCGGCAGTAGGTGCGTATGGAGACCGAAGAAGAAGTCAGAGAACTGAATGACGTGCTCGACGGCCTGCGGTTCGCGATGGTCGGAACCTCCGACGGTGAGTCGTGGAAGTCGCGACCGTTGACGATGGCCGAGCAGGACGGTCCGACGCTGCGGTTCCTGGTCTCGGCCGGTGCCGACTGGGTGCTGGCCCTGGAAACCGCCGGGTCGCCGACCACAGTGACCTTCGCCGACCCCGGCAAGAACACCTACGTCGCGTTGCAGGGCAAGGCCCGGACCCAGGGGGACCGCGCGACGATCGAGCGGTTGTGGAATCCCGGCGCCGCTGCCTATTTCCGTGACAAGGACGACCCGGACGTGCGAGTGCTGGAGGTCGACGTCGCCTACGGCGAGTGGTGGGACGGCCCCAGTGGTCGCATCGGCGAGCTGATCACGATCGCGAGTGCCGCGATCGGCAAGCCCGTCGCGGAGAAGGGGCCTGTCGCGCCGCCGCGGAAGGCCTGAGCCAGGACGACCAACCCTCACGCGATTCCCGCCGGCGGGCGTGCCAGGATCGGCGGGAATTCGGCAATCTACGAGGAGGCACCGTGGCCAAGTCAGTGTCCGAGATGGTGAGCGCAGCCAAGGAGCGGATCGACAATCTCGACGCCGATGCGGTCGAGAAGGAGTTGGCCCAGGGCGCCACTCTGATCGACCTGCGTGAGCCCGAGGAACTGGCCGCCAACGGCCGGATCCCCGGGGCGGTCCACGTACCCCGCGGGATGCTCGAGTTCCGCGCCGACGCCGCCAGCCCGTACCACATTCCGGAGTTCGACCCGGAGTCCCGGATCATTCTGCACTGCGCGAGCGGCGGGCGTTCCGCGCTGGGTGTCGTCGCGCTGCAGGAGATGGGCTACGCCAACGTCGCGCACCTGGACGGTGGCTTCGGAGGCTGGAAGGGAGCGGGTAAGGCCGTCGAGGGCTGACCCACCACGCCTCTGATTGTTCGTCAGATCTGCCCGGCGGTGAGGGCTGCGTCGAGCTTGGCGTAGCCCTCGTTGACGCCGATCTCCATACCGCTGCTCAACCAACCGTCGCGCTCGGCGAAGCTCGAGCACAGCGACTGCGTGTGCAGCCGCGTGCGCCCGTCGCCGAGGTCGGTGAACGTCGTGGTCTCGAGGGCGACGCTGTCGGGCATCGCCTCCCAGGTGAAGGTCTGGACGATCCGGTCGCCGCGCACATCGTGGAAGCAGCCGCGGAAGGCGTACTCCCCGTCGGCGCTGACGAAGCGCCACGAGCCGCCCGGTCGGGCGTCCCACTGATCGATGCGCACGTCGGTGCCGTTCGGGCCGACCCACAGGACGTACAGCTCCGGATCGGTGTGTGCGCGGACCAGCTGCGCCGGCGTGGCCGCGAAGTCGCGGGTGATGTGAATGATCGGGACGTCCGCGTCGGCCTCGATGGTGGCCTCGGTGATCATGACGGTTGCTCCTCGTTCTCGTTCATCGCGGCCAGGACGGCGTCCAGCCGGCGATAGCGCTCCTCGGCTGCTCGCCGATATCGCTCGATCCACTTGGTCATCAGATCGAACACCTCCGCCTCGAGGTGCACGGGGCGTCGTTGGGCCTCGCGGCTGCGGGTGACGAGCCCGGCGTCCTCGAGTACCCGGAGGTGCTTGGACACCGCCTGCAGGCTGATCTCGTACGGCTCCGCGAGCTCGCCGACGGTCGAGTCGCCCCCCGCGAGGCGGGCCACCATGTCCCGCCGGGTCGGGTCGGCCAGTGCCGCGAACACCCTGTCCAACTGCTCGGCCGCCACCGCGTGCTCCTCAACCGTTCGGTTGAATAAAGGTAGAACGACATCACCGAGCATGTCAACCAATTGGTTGAACAAGAGCGTGGCTTGCTCCACCGGGACAAACGCGAAGGGGCCGGTTACTCCGAAACGACGGATGCCTCGCAGGCGCGGGCGCGGGAGGGTGAGACCAGACGCCGGACCCGGACGGCGAGGAACTACGAGGAGTCGCTCATGCGCGCTGCCCAGATGGTCGAATACCGCAAGCCGTTTGAGATCGTCGAGATCCCGGACCCGCAGTGCGGGGACCGCGACGTGGTCATCAAGGTCGAGGCGTGCGGGGTCTGCCGCACCGAATGGCACCTGTGGAACGGCGACTGGGAGTGGATCGGCTTCAAGGCCGCGCTGCCGCACACCCCGGGGCACGAGGTCGCGGGAAAGATCATCGAGGTCGGCTCGGGGATCAAGAAGCTGAAGGTCGGCGACAACATCACCGTCCCGTGGCACTGGGCCTGCGGAGACTGCACCTCGTGCAACCGCGGTCGCACCAACACCTGCGAGAACCTCGGCTTCGCCGGGTTCGGCGGGTACACCGGTGCGTACGCCGCGTACTTCCGCGTCCCCAACGCCGATCTCAACGTGATCCCGCTGCCCGAGTCGATCGGTCCGCTGGACGCCTCGGTCATGTCCTGTCGGTACATGGCCGCGTTCGGCGCCGTGGTGCGCAAGGCGCAGATCAAGGCAGGGGAGTGGCTCGTCGTCTACGGCGCCGGCGGCCAGGGCCTGGCTTCGGTGCAGATCGGCGCGGCGGCCGGCGCGAACGTGATCGCCGTCGACATCAACGACGCGAAGCTCGGCAAGGCCAAGGAACTCGGCGCCGTCGCGACCATCAACGCAGAAACCGACGCCGACGTCGGCCTCCGCCGTCAAGGACATCATCGGTGAGGGCGCGCACGCGACCGTCGACACCGTGGCCCGCCAGACGAGCATCATCAACTCCTGTTTGTCCACCCGCCGGCAGGGCCGCGTGGTGCAGTCCGGCTACACCTCCCAGCCCGACAACGGCATGCTCGCCATCCCGATGGAGCTCGTCTCGCTGTTCGAGCTGCAGATCATCGGCAGCGGGGTCGGGATGAACCACGCCGACTTCCCGGAACTCATCTCGCTGGTCGACCGAGGCATCCTGCGCCCGCGCGACATCGTCACCGAGCAGGTCGGTCTTGAGGGGCTGACGGGGGTCATCGAGGCGATGGACGAGTGGTCCAACATCGGCTTCCAGGTCGTCACCGGGTTCTGACGCTTGGTCAGGGAGGGCGTGCCCGGCAGGTGTCGGCCACGCCCTTCCGCAGGTGGACTAACGTCGGGCCATGACGAATCCTTACTCCGCGTCCAGCGCGGCCACCGGCCGTGGCCCGGCGACCTGGTTCACCGGTGACGTCTTCTACGACGCCCTCGTAGGCGGGGACGGCAGCCCCGGTTCGATCGCGATGCTGAAGGTGCGCTTCACCCCCGGGGCCCGCACGTTCTGGCACGCCCACCCGGCCGGTCAGGCTCTGCACGTGCTCGACGGCACCGGTCGCACCGCGGAACGCGACGGTGAAATCCGTGTCATCCGCTCGGGGGACTCCGTCGAGGCCAAGCCGATGGTGTGGCACTGGCACGGCGCCGGCCCGGACACCTTCATGACGCACATCGCCGTGCAGATCGGTGACGAGCACGGCGAGTACACGGTGTGGGGAGACCCTGTCACCGACCAGGAGTACCTCGGTCCCTGACCCGCCGCCTGCGTGAGGGCGTACCGGGACCTTCCGGACATGACGGCTCGTCAGATGAACAACGGATCAAGGCGGCTCGCGACTCGTTCCAAGACTCGGTTGGACTCTCGCGCCCAGTGATCCCCACGGCAATGCTTGCCGCATACCTGGGGAGGTGGGGGCATGCGGCGTGCGATGACGGCGGCAGCGGTCCTGTTGGCGGCTGTGGGCGTGGCGACGGCGCTGCCCGCGGGAGCAGACGACGGGGACGCCGTGGCGGACACCGCCATCGACCCGCCCATGAGCATCGCGGCGGCCACCACCCCCGGCGAGCGTGACCCGCAGTGCATGGGCGACCGTTACATCCGCAAGAGCACCGACGCGGCCGACGCGGTCGACCTCATGAACGGCAAGCTCACCCTCACCGCCTTCAGGACCTGGAACCTTCCGCACAACCCGTCGTGGAAGGAGAACCCGTACTCCAACGACGTCTGGGCCTTCGACTACCAGACCATGCGGTGGGCCGACGTCCTGCGGCGCGAGGGCCTGCGGACCGACAACCAGGCGATGCTCGATCGGTACGCCTACCTGCTGTGGGACTACCTCCAGGACAACGCCTACCTGTCGAAGTCCCCGCGTTCCGAGTTCGCGTGGCACGCCATGGTCGTGGGGGTCCGGGCCATCGGGCTGGTGTGCGCCGCCGATGCCCTCGACGAGCCGGGCTGGGTCCGCGCCGCGATGACGACGCACGCGAAGGCGTTGCTCGATCCGAAACAGCGTGGCCGTGCCAACCACGCCCTGCACCAGGACATGGGCCTGCTGGCGCTGGGCTGTCGCGAGGACAACCAGGACTGGTCGCGGCGTGCCGTCCAGCGCGCGAGCGACGACTTCACCGAACTGGTCAACAGCGAAGGTGTGGCCCGCGAGGGCTCGCTGCAGTACCAGATGCTCGACCACCGCTGGTACCTCGTGCTGCAGGCCCGGATGCTTGCCTGCGGCCTCGCGCCTGACCCCGCGGTATTCCTCCGCCTCAAACTCATGCCGGACTTCATCGGCCACGCGACCCAGCCCGACGGCCACGTCGTCGCATGGGGCGACACTTCCATGCAGAAGGCCCCGAAGGTCACCGACAGCCTCACCGAGTACGTGCTGTCCCAGGGAGTCGCGGGCCCGCTGCCGAACAAGACGTTCGCCGTCTTCCCGCAGTCCGGCTACGCCTTCTCCCGCTCCGGATGGTTCGACACCCAGACCGCGAACGAGCAGTCCCTGGTCTCCGTCCGCTTCGGCCCGGCCATGAGCACGATGCCGCACGCCCACGAGGACGCGGGCGCCGTGTCCTTCTACGCCGCGGGCAAGCAGATCCTCTGGCAGCCCGGGCTTTACGCCTACGGGCAGGGGATCCAGCGCACGTATGTGCGCAGCAACGAGGCGCACAACGTCATCGACATCGCGGGTGTCGCGTACGACCGGGACAAGGGTGCGAGCCTCACGGAGTCCAAGCACACCTCGTCCTACGACCTCGTCGGCGTCCGGACGTCGGCGTTGAAGGGCGCGGACTGGAAGCGCACCGTCGTGCACTTCAAGGAGCAGAACATCCTGCTCGTCGACGACCGGGTGTCGCAGTCCACGAGCCGCACCGTTCACCAGAACTGGCAGTTCGGCGCGGACCGTTCGGTCAAGACCGGGGACGCGTACGCCTCGACCTCGGGGTCCGGGTCCGACGCGACCATCGTGTGGGCGGGCACCGATCCGTCGGTGAAGGTCGCGAAGGGCCGGACGAACCCGTTGCTCGGCTGGCGCAGCGAGAAGACCAACAGCATGGTCAAGGCCCCGACGGTGCAGGCGAGCAAGTCCGGGAAAGACGTCCGGCTGACGGCGATCGTCGTCCCTACCGCGACCTCGCAGACGGTCAAGGTGCTGCGCACGGCCACCCACGAGTCCTCGCGCACGGTCGACGTTCAGATCGGCAGCAAGAAGTACCGCATTGTATTCACGGCCGCCAACGCGAGCATCACGCCGCTGTAGATCCGCCGGACGTCAGCGGTCGCCTATGGCCGGCGACCGCAGGCCGGTGGGGACCAAGGCTTGGCGCCGCTGGTGCACGCTGAGGTAGGCGACCCCGTCCGGGCCCGCGGTGATGGCCCGGCGTGACCGCCGGGGCAACCACAGCAGGGAGTCGGCCGAGACCTCGATGCTTCCGGTCTCGGTGTCGATCACGGCGCCGCCCTCGAGTACCAGGATCAGCACGTCGAGGTCCGGCCCGTCATGTGCCGCGATTCCGTCACCGGCCGGCAGCCGGATGACGTTGGCGTCGAGATCGCGCTCCTGCGCGGTCAGGCGCCACACGGCGCCCGCGGCCCCGGCGCTCGTCGCGCCGGCCAGCACCACGCGGGTGTCGGCCAGTACCTGGGGGACCGCGGCGGGTGCCCCGGACTCAGACATCGATGCTCACCGTGAGGGTGACCTCGTCGTCGACGTCAAGCTTCTCCTTGGCCCGCACGGCCGCCTTCAACGGCACGATGTACCCACCGTCCTTCGGCCACAGCGACGTGGTCCACGTGCTCGTGCCCAACCGCACCTCGACGGGGATCATGCCCCACCCGTAGGTCACACCCGCGGCGACGTCGGCGATCGCGGCGGCCTCCACCTCAGGCACTCGGACGAAGTGGTGGGGCGCGGGGCCGCGCCAGTGCCAGATCGGTCCGCTGAACGTCAGCTTCATGGGTCCAGGATCACTGAATGTGGCGCCGCGCATAATGACGGGATGTTCGCCTTCCTCTTCGCGCGCGTGCGCCGTTGGATCCTGCTCTCGATCGTCGTGCCGCTCGTGGGCCTGGTGGCCCGCAGCGCCGCTGCGAAGATCGAGCAACGACACGGCCGCCCGACCAAGGTGTCCAAGGGACTGCATCAGGTCGGCAAGCTCGGCCGCAGGAACAAGCAGACGCAGAGCCAGGCTCCGGCCGCCGTCGAGGCGCCCAAACGTCCCGCGAGCTGATCGCGGAGCGTCAGACCGTCAGGACGTCGGTCGCCCAGTCCAGTACGGGGCGGCCCGTCCGCCACGTCTCCAGGACCCGATCGCGGACCTTCGGTGTGTCGAACCACGCGGTCGGCTCCCAACTGCGGGCGACGACCAGCGACTTGCGGGTCAGCAGGCGCAATCGCGGGTGACCGGCCGGGTAGCCGCGCGGTGCCCGGGTCAGAGCCTGCCCGCTGAGCACGAGGCCGGCCTTCTCCGCGGCCGCGACCCGCTTCTCGAGGTCCCTGCCGCGCAGGTCGTCATCGATCGCCGCGCGCACGCGGGCCAACTGCGCGGTGTCCACCTCGTAGGCGCCGACCCCGGCGATCAAACAGTCGTACTTCAGCGCGACGTAGAACTCGCCGACCTCCGTGGGCACCCCCGCGGACAGATGCAGGTGGTACGGGGACTTGTCGTGGCTGAAGCGGATGTCGCGGTGGGCTCGTCTCAGCCGGCCCGGACCGAACTCCTCCTCGAGGTCGGCCAGCAGCGCCTGCATGGGCTCCTTCACACAGCGCAGATACGTCCGCTGGTGCTCGGTCCAGTAGGACTTGGAGTTGTCCGCGGCCAAGCCCTCGAAGAACTCCACACCCTCGGCCGGGAAGCCCCTGAACACACCACGCGCCGCCATGCCGACCTCCGCCTCGGATCGCAGGCATCCTGCCGGCCGGTACCGTCGACGCCGACGGCCCGGTCGGGAGGAACCCAGCAATGCACACCAGCAAGGTCAAGGTCACCCGTGGCCGACACGTCTTCGGCGGTCACAAGGGGAAGCTGAGCATCGACGGGGACACCCTGTCGATCGAGTTCGACAAGGACCGGGAACCGATCACCTTCGACGGCTCCCTGCTCAAGCGCGCCTCGTTCAACCCGAGCAACGGACTGTGGGCGTTCCGCCTGGTGGACAACCGCAAACTGTTCGTGCAGTCCGCCGGCGGTCTGCTCGGCGCAGACCGCACCGACGCCGGCCGGGAGGCCAACGAACTCATCAAGGGGATACTGAAGCGGTACAACATCCGATCCTCGATCTTCCTCTGAGCAGGGAGGCTCCGTGACGACGACCGAGCAGGCGCCCGCGGCGGTGCCCACCAACGCGGCGTTGACCGACGTGAACGGCGCGCCGCTGAGCATGGCGAGGCCACCGACGTTCGCCGGTGTCGAGGAGGAGCGCGCGGACCGCAAGGCACGGCTGGCAGCGGCCTTCCGGATGTTCAGCAAGGCAGGCCTGGACGAGGGCGTCGCCGGGCACATCACCGTGCGCGACCCGGCCGAGCCCGACACCTTCTGGGTGAACCCGTTCGGCATGCACTTCTCGATGATCCGCAGCAGCGACCTTGTCCGCGTGGACGAGGCCGGCCGGGTGGTCGAGGGCACCCGTGCGGTCAACGGCGCGGCCGTCGCCATCCACTGCGCCGTGCACGCGGCCCGCCCCGACGTGCTCGCGGCAGCGCACGCGCACGGCCCGGCAGGCAAGACGCTCTCCGCGTTGGACATGACCATCGAGCCGCTGACCCAGGACGCCTGCGCGTTCTACGAGGACATCGGTCTGCTCCCCGACTATTCCGGTGTCGTGCTGGCCGAGGAGGAGGGCGCCAGGGTTGCTGCGGCGCTGGGGATGCACAAGGCGGTGATCCTGCGTAACCACGGGATGCTGACCGTCGGCACCTCGGTGGACTCCGCGGCCTGGTGGTTCCTGACCCTCGAGCGCAGCGCGCAGTGCCAGCTGACGGCCTACGCCGCCGTGGCGGGACTGGGTGGCAGACCGATCCAGATCGAGCCTGACGTCGCTGAACTGACACGAGGTCAGATCGGCTACGAAGGCGTGGGCTGGTTCCAGTTCCAGCCCATCTGGGAGCGGATCAGCCGCGATCAGCCCGACATCTTCGACTGAGCGACAGACAGCTCGGCGTCCAATGCCGCCAAGGCGCGTTCCACTGCGGCCCGGCAGACCTCGCCGGGGTCGCCGGGCAGGTGCAATTCCTCGATCTGCGTTCCGCGGGGACCTGCCACGCCGAGGAACACCGTGCCCGGTTCGCGCCCGTCCTGCGGGTCAGGCCCGCCGGCGCCGGTCAGTGCCACCGCGTAGGTCGCGTGGTGCGTGCGGCACGCCCCCTCGGCCATGGCGCGGGCGGCCGCGCCGGACACCACCGGTCCGGGTGGGACGCCGAGCAGCGTGTGCTTCACCTCGGCGTTGTACGCGACGACGCCGCCGCAGAACCACTGTGCCGCATCCGAGGCAGAAGCCAGCCGCGCACAGAGCTGACCGCCGGTCAGCGACTCGGCGACTGCGATCGAGCTGTCGAGTGCGAGGGCACGCTCGGCGATCGATTCGGCGAGATCCTCGCCACCGTGTTGCCACGCGTCGTTCATGAACGCCCCTTTCCCGCGGGGCCTGCTTCCAATCCCGCTTAGGATCATCGATGTGCGGATGCTCGGGACGGTGCTTCGGGCGACGTCGATCCCGGAACTGTCCCGCCTGGTGGCGAGCGCTCCGCTGCTGTCCGTGACCACGCCGCTGGGCTACGGGCGACCGGTGCTGCTGATCCCGGGATTCGGTGCCGGTGACGCCTCCCTGGAGGTGATGGGGCGCTGGTTGCGCACCCGTGGGTACCGCACCTTCCGCTCACGCATCGGCGTCAACGTCGGTGGCAACGAGTACCTGCTGCGACGGCTGGTGAAGCGGCTGGAGCGCATCCACGCGGCCACTGGCCAACGCGTGGCGATCGTCGGACACAGCCGCGGTGGCATCCTCGCCAAGGCGTTGGCGACCACACGCCCGGACCTGGTCGCCGGGATCGTGACGCTGGGTTCGCCCACGCGGAGCACCTGGCACGTCGGCGCTCCGCGCGCCGCGCGTTCCCGGTTCCCGCGAGCGGTGGGGTATGTGTCGGTGTACTCCCGCACCGACCGCGTCGCGCCGTGGCAGGCCTGCAAGCACCCCGCCGCGCGGCACGTCGAGGTGAACGCCTCGCACCTCGGGCTCGCGCACAACACCGCGGTCTACCGCGCGCTCGCCCAGGCGCTGCCGACGTTCTGGCCCCGTGACGAGTCGTGGTCGGTCCGCGCCCGGCGGCAGGCGGGCGCCTGGGGGCGCGTCGTCGTACCGATCTGATTGTCCGTCACAAGGTGACGTGCGGTTGGTCCTCCGCCGGGGCCAGGACCACCTCGACGTCCTGCGTCGAGGTGATGATGTGTTCGGTCAGTCGGTGCCCCGGAGAGCGCACCACGAGCAGGTACCGGTCGCGGCGCGGTACGGGGATTGCGAAGGACCCGTCGGTTCCGGTCGCGGCCCGACCCACCTCGGTGCCGGCGACGTCGTGGACCGAGACGACGGCCCAGGGCGGGCCGGCCCCGTTGTGACAACGGACCGAGCCGCGCAGGTCGACGTCGGAGCTGAGCGCCGGAAAGCCCGGCACGGTAAGGGTTTCCGTGAGGGGAATGGCGGGAGAAGGGACGCAGGCGGGAACGGGCGGCGGCGCGGGGGTGGGCATGGGTGCGGGTGCCGATGCGGGCATCGGCGCCGTGGGGGTCTGGAGGTGGCGCGGTCCGTCGACGGACACGTGCGGGAGCCACCGGTCCACCGCCGTAGGCAGCCACCAGTTGCGCGGTCCGATCAGGTGCATCGCGGCCGGGACGAGGACGGTGCGCAGGACCAGGGCGTCGAGCAGGATGGCGGCGGCCAGGCCTAGGCCGAACTCGGCGATCGCACGTTGGCCGGTGAACACGAATGCCAGGAAGACGCAGACCATGATGGTCGCCGCGGCGCTGATCACCCGCGAGGTCTCGATCTGCCCGACCCGGACGGAGCGCGAGTTGTCGCCGGTGGCCACCCACTCCTCGTGCATACGGGAGACCAGGAAGACCTGGTAGTCCATCGACAGGCCGAAGAGGATGGCGAGCATCATCACCGGCAGGAACGACTCCACCGGCCCGGCCGCGCCGAGGTTCATCAGCTCCGAACCCCAGCCCCACTGGAAGATCATCACGACCACGCCGAGGCCGGCGCATGCGGAGATCACGTTCATCACCGCCGCGGTCAGCGGGATGAGGACGCTGCGGAACGCGAGCATCAGCAGCAGGCAGCCCAGCAGCACCACGACGGTCACGAACAGCAGCAACTTGCCGTTGAGGACGTCGCCGAAGTCGGCGAACAGCGCAGTGGTGCCGCCGACGTGCAGTTCGATGCCTGTCCCGGCGGCGACCGCGGGGAACACCTGATCCCGCAACCGGTGCACCAGTTCGGTGGTCGCGGCGTCCTGCGGGGAGGTCGTCGGGATCACCTGCAGGACCTGGACCGTGGAGCCCGGGGGAGTGGGTGAGGGCACGACGGCCGCGACGCCGTCGGTGACCCGCAATGACTCGACCAGGGCGCTGAAGGCCTGCGCGGCCGTGGCGTCCGGGACGCGAGCGGCGATCACCAACGGCCCGTTGAAGCCCGGGCCGAAGCCCTCGGCGACGAGGTCGTAGGCCTTGCGGGTGCTCGTGCCGGAGGGGTCGTTGCCCTGGTCGGAGGAACCCATCCGCAGGGTCAGGGTGGGTGCGGCCAGCGCGAGGACGCCGAGGAGAGCGGCTACCCCGAGGGCGACCGGGCGGGCCTCGACGGCGTGCGCGAGGCGCGCCCACCGCGCCCGCTGCGCCATCTCGATGCCGGCGTCGCCCACGGCGAGGCGGCCGCGTTCGTTCTTGTTGAACACCTTCATGCCGGTGAACCCGACCATCGCCGGCAACAGGCTGACCGTGGCGAACACGGCGAAGGCGATCATGATGCCGCTGGCGATGCCCATCCCGCTCAGCAGATCGACCCCGAGCAGGATCAGCCCGAGCAGGGCGATGGCGACGGTGGCGCCCGCGAAGAGGACCGCACGGCCGGCGGTGTTCATCGACGCGATGGCCGCGTCCTCCACGCTCATCCCGGCCCGCAGGCCGCTGCGATGTCGGGTCACGATGAACAGGGCGTAGTCGATCGCGACGCCCAGACCGACAAGCGTGGCCAGGGTCGGGGCCATCGACCCGATCGAGATGACGTGACTGAGCAGACCGATGGCGCCGTGTGCGGTGCCCAACGCAAGGACGGCCACGATCAAGGGCAGGGTCATCGACAGCAGCGACCCGAACGCGAAGAACAGGACGACCGCCGCGGCCGCGATGCCGATGAGCTCGCTGAGCTGGGCCGGGTTGCGATTGATCTGCGCCGCCGCGGTGCCGCCGAACTCGGCCTGCAGCTCCGGGGTCCGCAGCGACTCGGCGGCGTCCTTGACTGCCGTGAGGTCCCCGAGGGGAATCTCACGGCCCCAGCCGGTGAAGCTGACGGTGGCGAAGGCGATCCGCCTGTCGGCGCTGATCTGCCCGGCCCCGAGGGGGTCGTAGGGCGTGATGATCTGGCCGATCGAGGCCCGGCCGGCCAGGCTCTGCAGGGCCGCGGTCAGCGCCTGCTGCGTCGCGGGTTCGGGCAGGGCGCCGTCGCGGGCCCGGAGCACGATCATCGCGCTGTCCCCGGCGCGGTCGGCCAGCCCGCTCTCCTTGAGCAGATCGGTGGCAGCCGTGGAGTCGGTGCCCGGCAGCGAGAAGGCGTCCGAATAGCGGGTGCCGACGGCGTGCGAGGCGAAGGTCAGGCCGAGCATGAGCGCGATCCAGCCGAACAGCACCGCCCGTCGGTGCCGGAAGCACCAACGGGAGAAACCGATCACCTGCCCACCCGGGTGGCGTTGCTCTTCAATCAGACCGTCCTGCGCGCCGTCCCCCGGCAAAGACCAGGGTAAGGCCTGTTTGGCTGACGGTGTAAGTCAGACCAAGATCACTTGGTCACACCCGGAAAACATTGGGGACGTCGTCCCCTGCAGCCGCATGTCAGCCGGTACTCGGGCTGACAGGCTGCTGTAGCGGCTGACATGCCAGGCGCAGTCGGTCCCCGCTAGTCGCGGCGGTCGAGCGCCTCCGCCTTGTGCACCGCGTCGCGGCCGGTCTTGTCGCTCTTGACGTGGAACTGGGGCTCGTCCTTGGACGCCGCCACCGTGCGCCCGGCAACCCTCTTCCGGCCGGTGACCTTCCCCAGCACGGTCCCGAGAACAGTCTGACCGTGACTGCGCCAGCTGACTTTGGTGCCCTTGCGAAGGTTCCTGCTCATCGGGGCCGGCTACCCGCGGACTCTGTGCCCAACCCCTGATCGATCAGTTCGGCCAGTCGATCGCGTCGAACAGTTCTTGGGCCGAGAGTTCGCCGACGACCACGGTTCGCACCATGTTCGGAGTCTGCGAATCCAGGTGCAGTCGGTAACGTCGCAGGATGATCGATGATCCGGTTGGCGAGCTTCGCACGATCTGTCTCGCGTTGCCGGAGGTGAGCGAGCGCGCCAGCCACGGCGAGCCCGCGTGGTTCATCCGGGAGAAGAAGACTCTCGCGACCCTGGACGATCATCACCATGGAGCGGATCACCTCTCGTTCTGGTGTCCCGCCCCGCCCGGCGTGCAGGAAGAACTCGTCGCCTCCGCACCGGACCGCTTCTTTCGGCCGCCTTACGTCGGGCACCGAGGCTGGCTGGGGGTGCACCTGGACGTCGAGGTCGATTGGGACGAGGTCCGCGAGATCCTGCTCGACGCCTACCGCCTCGTCGCGCCCAAGAAGCTCGTCGCGCAACTCGACGCCTGAACACGCGTCTTCGGGTGGCGTGTTGCCGCTACCGCCGACGTTGAGAGGGCGCCCCGCCGCCCACGGTTGAGCTCAGTCCGCCACGAACACGCAGAACTCACGCCAGAACTCCGCGGCTCGACGCGCGTCGGTCGAGTCGAGCACCACCTGACGTAGTGCCGGGCGGGCGGTCAACTCAGCACCCGGTGCGGTTCGTTGTCGGTCGCCTCGGCCCAGGCCTGGGCCAGGCGGAGTAGTCCGGCGACGACGACCTGCTCGGGTCGGTCGACGCAGATGCGGATGTGCGGGCTGTCGGCGCGGTCGACGTGGGCCACGGAACCTGCGGCGACGTGCACGCCGTGCCGGGCGGCGAGGGCGACGAAGGGCCGGCTGTCGGTGACCGGCAACTTCGCCCACAGCAGCGCACTTCCACGGGGCGGAGTGATCGACCACTCGGGCAGGTCCGCCGCCAGTTGGACCCGGGCGCGCTCGGTCGCCGCCTGCATGAACGTGCGACGTCGCTGCGCCAGGCCGTCGAGTTCCGGGAACAGTGCGAGCGCCATCATCTGCGACGGGACCGAGGCGCCGAGGTCGGTGCCCAGTTTCAGGTGCATTGTGCGCTCGATCATCGGGGCGGTACTGCGCAGCCACCCGACGCGCAGGCCGCCCCAACCGACCTTGGACAGCGAGTTGATGGTGACGACGGTCGCGCGGCGGCACGCGGTCGCCAGCTCGGACGGGCGTCCCGCGTAGGCCAGTTCGGCGAGGATCCGGTCCTCCAGCACGGTGACCCGGTGGCGGTCCAGAACCCCTGCCAGGGCTGCAATACGGTCCTGGGACGAGACCCGCCCGGTGGGGTTGTGCGGCCCGGTCTGCAGGTAGACCGCGGCAGGCCGCACGGTGCGCAGAACCCGGTCGAGGTCGCTGGGGCGCACGCCGTCGGCATCGGCGGCCAGCGGCACCGGGCGGGCGCCGATCCGGTCGAGGATGTCGAAGACTCCGGAGTAGTTCGGGTCCTCGATCGCGACGACATCGCCCGGTCCGGCACACGCGGCAAGGGTGAGGGCGATCGCCTGGTGGGCACCGGACGTGACGTGGACCTGCGCGGCGTCGGTGAACAGACCCTCGGCACAGTGCCGCTCCGCGATCGCCTGGCGCAGCGCAGGCAGCCCGTGGGGGAGCAGACCCGAGCCGATCTGAGCGGCAGTCAGGTCGGCGAGATCGATCTGGACCGGGGGCAGATGAGTGGGGTCCAGGGGTGCGCCGACCGCGAGATCGATGCCGCCGACCTCGAGCAGGGCACCGGCCATCCGTGTGCCCCCGATGGCTCGCCGCCCGGGGCCGCGCACGAGGGTTCCGCTGCCCTGTCGGGAGATCACCAGGCCCTCCTCCCGCAGCAGGTCCAGGGCCGAGGTCACAGTCGATCGGCTCACCGCCAGTGCCAGGGCGAGATCTCGTTCCGGTGGCAGGCGTTCGGCTTCGCCGATCAGGCCGCCGAGGATCGCCCCCCGTAGCGCATGCGCGAGGCGCTGGGGGAGCGTGCCGCACTCCGCCCGGTCCCAGGCGCCGAGCGACTCGACCAGTCTCAGAATATTGGCTTGCGCAGACACCAGCCAATAGTGCCTGATTGGCCCGTGCAATGACTACCGATTCGGCGAAGGATTTGAGCCATGTTCGCTCCCTACTGCGCCTCCTGCGGCACCCGGGTCCTGCTCGGCCCGCGCCGCATCATCAGCTTCGGCGAATCCGAGACCGGCGGGTTCGCCGTGCTCCTGCGCTGCTTCTGCGGCTCCGAGGTCGACGCCGACAGCAAGCGACCGAGTCCGACGATCCCCGCCCCGGCACGCGAGGGCGTTCTCGTCTGACCCCACCCTGGCGTGGCGCATCGCACTTGACCACCGCTTTTCGGGCAGATCAGACCGTGGTTACATGGCTGTAGAACAACGTTCTACTCATGTTCCCGTTCTGGTGTCCCCGCGCCGGAGGTCCCACGGTGGCAACGACGACGGCGGTTCGCCCGGCCGATGTGCCGGTGCCCGACGCCCGCCATCAGAACCTCGTGCTCGCCACGGTGTGCGCGGCCACGATGATGATCATGCTGGCCACGTCCACGATGAACGTGGCGCTGCCCTCGCTGGTCAAGGACATGTCGGCCAGTACGCGCGACCTGCAGTGGATCGTCGACGGGTACAACCTCGCGTTCGCGTCGTTGGTGCTCGCCTTCGGCTCACTCTCGGACCGGTACGGCCGCAAGGGTGCACTGAACCTCGGCCTGGGGATCTTCGCGACGGCCGCGCTGGTGGGATCGCAGGCCAACACCCCGGCACAACTGACGGCTGCTCAGGTCGTGATGGGCCTCGGCGCCGCGCTGATCTTTCCCACGACGCTGTCGATCCTCTCCAACACCTTCACCGACCGCCGCGGCCGCGCCAAGGCGATCGGGATCTGGGGCGCCGCCGCCGGCATGGGCAGCGGGTTCGGCCCGGCGATCGGCGGTGCCCTGACGCAGGCCTGGTCGTGGCGGGCAAATCTGATCGCGCTGACTCTCGGGGCCATCGTCGTCGCGGTGATCGCCGGTCGTGTCGTGGTGACCTCACGCGACCCCAGCACCCCCCGGCTGGACATCGCCGGTCTGCTCATCTCGGTGCTGGCCGTCGGCACGCTGGTGTTCACGATCATCGAGGCGCCGCACAACGGCTGGCGCAGCGGTACGACGTTGGCCGGATTCGTGCTGACGCTGGTGTTCTTCGCCGGGATGATCGCCTGGGAACTGCGCTGCCCACACCCGATGCTCGACGTGCGGTTGTTCACCAACCCGCGATTCTCCGCGGCGAGCGGTTCCCTGGCGTTCCTGTACTTCGCGCTGTTCGGATTCATCTTCCTCGGCACGCAGTACCTGCAGTTCGTGCTCGGCTACTCGCCGTTGGACACGGGGCTGCGGCTCGCGCCGGTGGCCGTCGCGCTCGGCGTCGGGTCGGTGGTCGGCACCATGCTGGCCGTGCGGATCGGCAACAAGATCGTGGTCACCACCGGGCTGATTCTCTTCGGTCTCAGCTTCGTCTGGATCTCCACCGACGGTCGCGACTTCCCGTACTGGCTGATGGTCCTTCAGTTGATCCCGATGGGCATCGGCGGCGGGTTCGCCAGCGCCCCGGCCACCGAGGCCGTCATGGGTGCGGTCAGCAAGGACAAGGCCGGCATCGGATCGGCGATGAACGACGCCACCCGCGAGTTCGGCGGCACCCTCGGCGTCGCCGTGATCGGCAGCGTGCAGGTCTCGCTCTATTCCGGTCAACTCACCGGCAACGGTGCCCTGGCCGGGTTGCCCGACTCCGCCCGCGCGGCGGCCGGTGACTCCCTCGGCGCCGCCCAACAGGTGATCGGCGACGTCAGCGATCCGGCGCAGGCCGCGGCCATGCTCGACGCCGTCTCCAATGCGTTCCTGCACGGGTTCACCGCGGCCTGCCTGGTCGCCGCGGCAGTCTGTTTCGCCGGTGCGTTGCTGACCGGGTTCTACCTGCCCGCCCGGCCCGAGGCGCATCTGGACGTCGACTCCGCCGACGACCCGGAGGTCCCGATCACACCGGTCGAGGTGCTGGCGGCCGTGCGGTTGCGCGGCCGGGTGCGCGGTCCGGCGGGGACTCCTGTCGATCAGGCCCTGGTCACGGTCCACGCCGAGGACGGGACCGTGCTGGCCGCGTGCCGCAGTGGTGCCGACGGTTGCTTCGAGGTCGCCGCGCTACCGAACGGCGCCCACCGGGTGGACGTCGTGCAGGGCCTGGCCGCCCAGACCCCGCTGCACCTGCACGAGGGCATGGAGGCCCAGATCGACCTCGTGCTCGGCCACACAAGCGCCGCGGCCGTGGCCGACGAACCCGCGTTGGTCTGAGTCCCTCAGGCGCTGGGCTTCTCGAACATGCTGCTCGCGGCGGCCCGGCTCAGCCGCAC
This sequence comes from uncultured Actinomycetota bacterium, assembly GCA_963703165.1. Lineage (GTDB taxonomy): Bacteria > Actinomycetota > Actinomycetes > Sporichthyales > Sporichthyaceae > JBQTKD01. The sequence continues at coordinate 1,241,824 of OY969798.1, read as the reverse complement.
GTCACCGCTCCCGGTGCGGGCGCGGACGGTGATCGAGCCGGCTCCTGCCGCCGGTGCCTGCTCGACCGGCAGATCCGAGTGCAGCTGACCGGAGCCGGTCATCACGTCGAGGTGGGCGGAAACCCCGGCGGGCAGCCCCAGTGCGATAGACCCGGATCCTGACGCCAGGTCGACATCCCCGTGCACGGCCTCGATCGCGACGTCACCGGACCCGGCCCGCGAGCGAAGCCGCCCGCGCACGATGCCGGCGTGCAGGTCGCCACTGCCGAATGCGGCGTCCAGGCCGCCACCGACGTCGGACAGGCTAACGCCGCCTGAGCCGGACTTGGCGGTGACCGATCCGCTCACCGGTCCGCTGCGGCACTCGCCGCTCCCGACGCGCAACCGCAGGTCGCCCGCGATCCGGTCCACCTCGATGTCGCCGGCGCCGGTCGCGAGGTCGGAGTCTGCGTACGTGCCGGTCAGGGTGAGGTCGCCGTTCATCGTCGCGATCTTCGTCGTCGTGCCGCTGGGCACGACGATGTGGGCGTCCACGGTGTCACGATCGCGAACCCGGTTGACCAGGCGCGCGGCGAGGTTGCCGGAGTTGCGTGGACCGGCGACGACGAGGGTCGACCGGGACAGCTCGACGACGGTCCGCTCGAGGGCGTCCGTACTCGAGTCGCGCGGGGTAAGTCGGACGGTCGCCTCGGTGAGGCCGTCGCGGGCCTCGACGGTGACGTGGCCGGGCAGACGTACCTGCAACACGAGTGGGCCGCTGATTGCGAACGTGGTGGTCTCTTCCGCCATGGTGGTGCTCCTTCGAATCGTGGGGTCGGGCGAGGTCAGCCGTTGACCCAGCCGGTGAGGCGTCGGCCGCCCAGGCCCCGGCCCATGCCGGGGAACTGCGGGCCGGCGAGGGACTGATCGAGGGCGCGCAGGATCCAGGTGTTCACCGAGATCGCCTCCGCGCGCGCCGCGGTCTCGACGCGCTCCTTGAGTGCCTCGGGCAGGCGCAGCGAGATGCGTGCGCTGTTGTCCTCCTCGGCCGCGGTGGGCCGGGTGGGCTCGGGTGCGAAGGCCGGTTCGGCCGCCCGGACCTCCACGCGCAACTCGTCGCCGTCGATGCGCACCGCGACCGCGGGCGCGCCGGGGCTGTCGAGAAGAGCGGCGGTGATCTCGTCCGCTGCAGCCGAGGTCGCGGCGAGCAACGCCAGACGCAGTGCCGGCTCCGCCGCGGCGCTGAGCGCCTCCGCGACGGTGCGCGTCTGCGCATCGCCGAGTGCCGCCGCCGCTGTGAGCTGGGCCTGGACCTGGGTGACATAGGGATGCAGTTGCATAGACAGCAGTATGACATCAACGTGACATCACGCAAGCTTTTTTCGGGCGAGCAACAATCGAACGATGCGACTATTGGTGTTGGGCGGGACCCGATTCGTCGGTCGGGCACTGGTCAGCGAGGGCCTGGCCCGCGGGTGGGACGTCACGACGGTCAACCGTGGGCTCACCGGTGCGAGTCCGCCCGAGGTGACGACGCTGCAGGTGGACCGCAGCGACGCCGCAGCGCTCGCGTCCGTGGCCGGCGAGAACACGTGGGACCTCGTCGTGGACACCTGGTCCGGAGCGCCCGCGGCGGCCGGCATCGCGGCCCGCGCGCTCGCCGGCCGAGCCGGCCGCTTCGGCTACGTGTCGAGCGTGTCGGTGTATCAGTGGGGATTGCACGTCGATGAGACCTCGCCGCTCGTCGACGGCAATCCCGCGGCGACCGAGGGCGACTACGCCGCGATCAAGCGGGGAGCGGAACTCGCGGTGCTGGAGGCCTTCGACGACGCGCTGCTGTGCCGGGCCGGACTGATCCTCGGCCCGTGGGAGGACATCGGCCGGCTGCCGTGGTGGCTGGGGCGGATCGCCCGCGGAGGGAAGGTCCTCGCGCCAGGTCGGCCGCAGCGCCCGCTGCAGTACGTCGACGCGCGGGACCTGGCCGCCTTCATGCTCGACGCTCTCGTGGCGGGGCACGGGGGACCCGTCGACGTCATCAGCCGGTCCGGGCATGCCTCGATGGGCGGCCTGCTCGAGTCCTGCGTGACCACAACCGGCTCGACGGCCGAATTGGTGTGGGCACCGGAGGAGACCCTCTCCTCGGCCGGGGTCGAGCCGTGGATCCACCTGCCCTGCTGGGTACCGGAATCCGGGGATTACGTCGGCTTCCTGGAAGCAGACACCTCGCGTGCCGCGGAGTGGGGGTTGCGGTGTCGACCCGTCGATCGGACCGTGGCGGATACGTGGGAGTGGATGGGCCGCGCCGGTGCGCCGGAGCAGCGATCGGATCGGCCGGTGCACGGAATTCCGGCGGTGTTGGAGAAGCGAGTGCTGGCGGAGCTGAGCTGACGCCACGTCAGGATCCGACCCGTGGCGGGAGGCCGACTCGGACGTCCACGCCGTCCGAGTCGCGCGCCGGCGGCGGTCCCACCGGGAGCACGTCCTGCACGACGCTCGGGTGGTACGACCAGTGCAGGTAGATCAGGCGCTGCCACCGCTGCGTCTTCCCGGGTACGACACCGTCAGGGGGCACTGGCCGGTCACCCCTGGACCGCCTTGATGACGGCGATGTAGCGGGTCAAGGCGTCGCGCGTGGCGGCGGGATCGGTTGCCCGGTGGGCCATACGGACGATGACCCAGGCGCGGGCACGGTCCTCGTCGAGGCCCGCCACGTCGACGAGGGTGTCGAAGCGGCGGCGGACGCCGGAGCGGACGTCGTCGACCACCTCGTCCCAGTGGTGGATGAGGGTGGGCGCGGGCTCGTAATGCGGGTCTCCGTTGAGGGGCTTGGGGCTGATCGCGGCCCAATCGTTCTGTCCCGCGGCCAGGACGTTGCCGTGGTGCAGGTCGGTGTGGATCAGGGTGCCGATGCTGTCCGGGTCCACGGCGAGATCGGCGCCGAGGGCGAGGGCCTGCTCGACCATGCGTCGGGGGAGGGCGCTGTCGTCGGTCGACCGGAGCCGCTCGGCGGCGGGGCGCAGGACGTCGGGAAGGCGACGCAGTTGTGGTGGGGCAGGGACATGCAGTCGTGCGTAGAGCTCGCCGATCGCCTCACAGGCCGTCAGATCCCAGACGGTGGTGAGATCGTCGGTACCGAGACGCTCGAGCAGCAGAGCGCCTCGGTGGGGGTCGGCGCGCAGCAGGTTCGCCGCGCCGTTGCCGTTCCAGTGGCGCAATGCAAGGTGGGCGAGGGCGTTGTCCCCGCCGGGGATCGTCAGTTTGAGTACGGCGGCCCGCCCGTTCTCGGTGCGAACACGAACGACAACGGAGCCGGTGCCGTGCTGCTCCGGGCCCTCGTCCAGGGTGAGAGCCCACTCGGTCAACAGATCGGCCGGGACTCGCACCGAGCCAGTGTGCCGGCCGGTCGCACCGTCAGGGGGCGACGGCCGGCGGGATGGGGGCGCTGTTGACCTTGGCCGGCCAGGAGGCCCCGACGTAGCGGGTGCCGCGACCGACCGGCACGCAACGGCCGGGCTTGTTGTTGAACGAGCTGATCGCACGCGGGTCGTAGTAGAACTCCCGTGCGTCGTCGACGGTGGTGTAGTCGTTGGGCCCGAAGCTCCATTGCCCGTATTCGCCGGTGTGCTTGCCGTAGGCGAACATGCCGCGGGCGAAGGCGGCCGGGTTGAGGTTCGGGCCCGCCTGCTGGATGCCGATGAACAGCATCATCAGCGTTTGGTAGGTCAGGTCGACCATGGCCGTCGGGGTGCCCTTGCCCATGGAGGCGAAGGCTCGGCGGGCCTCGGAGTTCTTGTTCCCACCGAAGCCGGTCAGGTAGCTCTGCCCGATCGCGTTCTGCCACTGGTCCTGGTCGTAGAACTGACCCGCGACGTCCGCGTCGGTGCCGATCGTGCCCGTGACGAACCACTCGGGGTAGTAGTCCTGCTGGGTGGCCGCGCCGGTGAGGAAGAACGGCAGCAGCGGGTCCGTGACGAGCACCAGGGTGGTGACGCCGGAGCTCTTCAGCTGGGCGGCCATGTTCGGCGCCTCCTGCTGAAGCTTGGAGAAGTCCAGGGCGTAGCGGATCTCCTTGGCGAAAGAGATCCCGGCCGCGGCCAGCTTGGGGCGGGCCTCCTTGATGCACTGGGAGTAGACAGCGTCGTCGGGGAACAACAACCCGTACTTGCGCGGCTTCTCCCGCATCGCGGCACTGCCGGCCCGCTCGGCGTTGCCGCTCGCCGGCATGCGCTTCTTGAGCAGGTCCACGGCCGAGTTCATCAACGTCGTGCAGTCGATCAGCTGACCCCAGGCATACGGCGCCTTCGCGCGGTAGTTGCCGGCCGGCAGGTGCAGACCACCGATGGACAGCACCTTCTGGCGCACCAGGGCATCCATGTACGGCTGGGTCAGCGCGGAGATGTCCGCGAACGCCTTGATCTCCTGCGCGACCTTGAGGGCGTCGGCGTTGGCGCCTTCCTGCCCGCCGCCGGCGATCTCGGCCATACCGTCGCCACGCCCCTTGTACCGGACGAGTTCCACCTTCCGGCCGTAGAGCTGGTAGTGGGTGTTGAAGTACTCGACGAGGGCGTCCAACTCGCGTTTGCGGTCAGCGGGGCTGGAGCGGATCCCGGCCTCCTCGGCCTTCTTCTCCAGGTCGCTGTCCGCTTTGTCGTTCTGCTTGCGTTCCTTGCCGTCCTCGCGGATGGCGACCTTGATCGTGTCGGCGGTGACGCCACGCGAGGTGGCCCCGCCGTTGCTGCCGGAGAAGTTCACACACGCGGGGGAGTACGCACTGCCCTTGACCTGGAGCACGCCACCGGCGCAGTTGGCCGCCGGAGCGACGCCGGCCGCGGCAGGCACCGCGGCGGCCTTGCCCGGAGCGACCGCGACCGTCTTTCCCTTACCGGGCAGGACTTTGGTGGCCTTGCCCTTGGGCGCGATCCCGGTCGAGGTGGACCCGGTCGCGGCAGGCGTGCCCTCGGTCCGCCCGGTCACCACCTCATCGGGCGAAAAGACGCGGCGTCGGCCGTGGGTGCGGTCTTGCTCGGCATCGTGACGGTCACGACCAGCAGCACCGCGACGATCGCGGCCAGCGGACCGTACCCGGCCAGCACGAGCCGGTTCGGGCGCCTGTTCGTCTCGGGGTTCACCTGGCTCCCGCCGCAGCAATTCGGATCCGGTCCCCGACCGCCAACGCCAGGATCACCGCGAGGATCACGCCGAGCCCGACGGCCGCCGCCACCCGCTTGGTGTCCTTGCCGATCACGGCGGCGGCGGGGTTCTGCGCCAGGGTCGTCGTTTCGGTCGTCGGGACAAGTGCTGACGGGCCGTCAGCCGTGGAGACCGTAGGTTCCGGACCGAGGAGCACCGGAGTGTCCGACGCGGCAGGCAACGGCGGAACCGTCATGGGAAGGGGCACGTCGGGCGTCTCGGCGAGCGGTGCCGCGAGCGCCTCCAGGTTTACCAGCGAGGCCCTGGCGTTGACGCCACCGAGTTCGATGCGGCCACCGCTGCGCCCGCCGGCACCACCGACGACTGCGTTGGTCACGATCTGCGCCGCCGCGGCGTCCTCGTTGCCCGCGGTCGCCGCCTTGATCAGATCGGTGATCACCGGTGCCAAGGTGCTCGACACCTGCCGGGAAGGCTCGACCAACGCGTCGGGGTTGCGCACCTGAATCACCAGAGGCGCCACGCTCGCTCCCGTGGGAGTGGCGATGCCTTCCGGCGCGCTGAGACTCAGACCCAGCGGCGCCAGGGCGGTGCTCGCCTGGCGCAGGCTTTCGGCCAGTTGTGCGGGGGAGTCGACCGGCATCGCCTGCCCGGCGATCGTCATGCCGCGGACGGTGAACCCGGACGTCGCGACAGCGGCCGGCTTCTGGCTCGCGCTCCAGCGCAGACCCTCGAGCACGACCTGACCGGCGCCGAGGTCGAGTCGGTCGAGAGTGACCAGTGACAGCGCGCCGCCGGCGCCGCCCGCGGCCGCGTCGGCGATACCGCCGCTGACCTCGATCAGGCCGGGGACCCGCAACATCGGCCCGTTGACCAGACCGCGGGCACCGAGCGGATCGGGGTCGGCGGTTGCTGTCTCATGGGCCAGGAGACCGGTCGGCGCACTCGGATCCGCGCCTGGCGCGGCCGGCGCTCCGGACATGGCGAACGGGTCACGGTCGACCCGGTTCGTGCCCTCGCTGTCGGCACTGATGGGGGACGGCAGGCTCACCGGGGGTGCACCCGGGATCTCGGGGACGCTGCCGGTTCCGGCGCCGGCGAGCATGCCGATCAGACCGAAGTCCGCTGCGGCGGCGGAGGAACGTGCGACGCCGGAGGAGACCTGTGCCGTCGCGAGGCCGACGCTGGTGGTCACCCCGGGCAGGCCGACGTAGGGCACCAGGCGGGCGAGTACGGCCTGCGACTGCGCCGAGGTCTCGGTCGCCGGGGCAGGCGCGCCCGACTCGAGAGCCGAGGCAGTCGACGCTGCGGCGAACAAGGCGCCCAGGCCGGTCGCGATGACGACCTGCAGACGGCGGGACGGCCTCATCGGCGGCGCCTCTCCCGAACTGGACATGAACGGCACATGTGGCCATTGCACGGTATTCGGAAGATCCTGCACGTATCGGGAAACCGGGAATCTTCTCAGGTTCGCTCGCTGAACAGTGTGTCCGGAGGCGCGATTAATCAGATAGCATTCTGATATCAGATTTCTGGAGGTCCGATGACCGAACCGCTGCCCGCCCCGCCGACCTCGGCCACGGTGACGCCCGTGCCCGTCGGACCCGGCCGGACGCAGGTCCAGATCGAGGAGTTCCGCGCCCCGTCTGCCAGTGGCATCTGGGCGGTGCTGGCGATCGTGCTGTGCATCGCCGGCGGTGTCGGGGTGGCATTCACGCCGGTCTTCTACCTGGCGGCGCTGCCCGGGCTGCTTCTGCTGATCATCCTGAGCTCGCTGGTGATCATCGCGCCGGGGCAGGCGCGGGTGGTGCAGTTCTTCGGCCGCTACGTCGGGACCGTGCGGCGGCCTGGACTCAGCTGGGTCATGCCACTGACGCTTCGTCAGCGCATCAGCGTGCGGGTCCGGAACTTCGAGACCAATCGGCTCAAGGTCAACGACGCCGAGGGCAACCCGGTCGAGATCGGCGCCATCGTCGTCTGGCAGGTCGCCGACACGGCTCGGGCCGTGTTCGCGATCGACGACTATCGCAACTTCGTCACCGTGCAGGCCGAGTCGGCGCTGCGGCATGTGGCCGGGTCGCACCCGTACGACAACGCGACGGAGGACGGCACGTCGCTGCGCGGGTCCACGGACGTGATCGCCCAGGAGTTGGCCCACGAGGTCGCCGCCCGGATGACCCTGGCCGGGATCGAGATCATCGAGGTCCGCATCTCGCACCTGGCCTACGCCCCGGAGATCGCCCAGGCAATGCTGCGTCGTCAGCAGGCCTCCGCGGTGGTCGCAGCTCGGTCGCGGATCGTCGAGGGTGCCGTCGGGATGGTCGAGATGGCGCTGGATCGGCTCGAGGCCGGCGGGGTGGTGGAGCTGGACTCGGAGCGGAAGGCGGCGATGGTCTCCAACCTCATGGTCGTGCTGTGTGGGGACCAACCGGCCTCCCCGATCGTGAACACCGGCTCGCTCTACACCTGATCGTGCCCGGCGAACGCAAGCAGGTCCTGCTGCGTATGGATCCTGCGGTGCACGATGCCCTCGCCCGGTGGGCGGCCGACGAGATGCGCAGCGTCAACGCACACCTGGAACTGTTGGTGCGCGACGCGCTACGCGCGGCCGGGCGCATGCCGGCCACGCCCGGGCCGTTACCTCGTCGTGGCCGACCGCCGGCGGACGCAACCTGAGATTCCCCCTATTTCCAGGCATCCTGACGCTCAATCACTGAATCTCCTGTGCATCTTCGAAAGTCCGCGCCCCATCCGCCGGCCGGATGTGACACTCGAAGGATGGGTGATGAGACCGCGGATCTGGTCGGGCTGCTGGACGCCTGGGCCGACGCGATCGTTGCCAACGACGCGGACGCGATCGGGTCCTACATGGACCCGGACTGGGTGATCGTGTCGGAGACCGGAATCGCCTCGCGCGCGGACTTCCTCGCGCTGGTCCGCAGTGGGCGGCTGACCCACTCGGCGATGCGACGCGTGGGGGAGGCGCGGGTCCAGGCCTACGGCGACACGGTCGTGGTGACCGCACGGGTCACCAACACGGCCCACTTCGAAGGCAGTCCGTTCGACTCCGACGAGTGGACCACCGACGTGCTGGTGCGCCGCGGCGATCGGTGGCTGTGCGTGCTGAGCCAGATCAGTTCGGCCGCACCGGAGCAGTGAGCCGGGCCCGTCGCGGCGTCAGTGCCACTTGGTGACGACGACGACGTGACCGTCCGGGCCGAGCCATTCCTCGGCGTGGTAGCAGTAGCCGCCGGGAAAGTCGTCGAGGTAATTGTGCGCTGCCGGCTTCGCCAGGCGCTCCGCGACCTCATTGCGCCAGAACTCGAAGACGTCCTGCCCCTCCACCCACAGCAGGGGCTGTCCGACGTCGACCAGGACAAACTGCCGCAGCCCCTTGCGGAGCAGCATCTTCACCTCGTCGGCGTCGAGGTCCCGGGTGCGTTCCAGTCGCAGATCACGATCGTCGGCGCCCCACACGTGCTCGAGGGGCGTAGCTGTGACCACCCGAAGTTCGCTCTGCATCCGCCCATTGTCCTGTGCGGACCGGATGCGCCGCTCACTGGTAGGAGATCATCACCGGAACAGGCTCGCGGTTGAGCGTCTCCGACGGGCTCATCAGCCGCGTGTCCTTGCGGTAGAAGTTCTTCCAGCCCATCCAGATCTCGTCCGGAACGGTGCGGGTGACGATCTTCCAGGTGCCATCCTTCGCGATCGGCTCACCCTGGCCGTCCATGTGGATCAGCATGGCGATCTCGTCGCGCGAGGTGTCCAGCGAGGCTCGGTTGGTGATCATCGTGAGGCTGAACTGGTGCAGCACCAGCAGCTTCTGGGGTAGCTGATAACGGGCCGTCAGATCCGCGAGCCAGTTGGCGACGAGGTTGATCTCGTAGGCGTCCACGCTGCCGATCTGGCGCAGGTGCACCTGGCCGGGCTTCAGCCGCCACTCCGGGTCCAAGGCAAGACCCACGTTGGGGAGCTTGAGCAGTTCCTCCCAGCGCTTGGCCTGGCGCAGGAAGTCCGAGCGACCGGGCTGCAGGTCCAGGATCACGTAGACGCCGGCCTTGCTCGCGGCCTCCACCCACGGCCGGATCGTCTCGATGTCGGACTCGGCGGAATAGTCGCCGTCGCTCCCTGCGGCGCCCTGCGCGACGGTGACGATGATCTCGAAGGTCGGCACGACAGGCACGTCGGAGACCGAGGTGTACAGGTCTGCAACGGACTTCGCCCGATCGACGGCGGCCAACGGCCCCTGTGCGCCGAGCACGCCGAGCTCCGGTGCCCCCGGGTGGCCGTAGAGCGCCACGAGCCGGCGGCCGGGGAAGAACAGCTGACCGCCGCCGGGCAACTGCACGCCGGTCGCGACCACGGCGAGCCGCCTGCCGAGGCGCTCGGCCGACCCGAAGTCGCCGACCGCGACCACGGTGCTCGCCTTCGTGAAGCTGAGTTCCTCGATCGCGCACGCCGACGCGCGCGGATCGCCGTACGGGACTCCGATCGCGCGGGTGCCCGCGGCCTTCGCGGTCGCGGCGACGGCCAGGGCGGTCGGACGTAGTTCGGCCTCGGCCGGCACGAGCACCGTCGGCTGGGGGGTGACCGGGGTCCCCGGCGAGGTCGCGGGGAGCTGGTCCGCGGTGGTGACGACCTTCATTCCGGGCAGCACGGCACTCAGATCGGCAGCGATCTGCGGCGTCATCGCCAGCACGGCCTGGGGAGCGAGGCGGGTCAGCTCGTTCGCGACCGCACCGTCGAGCCCGGGCACGGTGCTGGGCGTCGCTGTCGCGCTCGGGCTCCCGGTCGTGGACCCGGTGGGCGGAGCCGTCGGCGACGCTGTGCCGGTCGTGGATGGGCTGACGGTCGGCTCGGCGGTCGGGCTCGGGGTCGCGGTCTCGGTCGGGGTCGCGGTGGCGCTCGGAGTGGACGTCGCCGCGGCGGCCTGGACGACAGGGAGGCACTGGACACCGTCGTCGTTCTTGGCCGGGTCGTAGAACGAGGACGCTGCGGCCGGAACGCTCGGGGTCGCGGAGGGCGTCGGCGGTAGCGGCGGGACGGGGTCGCCGGACGCGGGACCACCGGTGGAGGTCTCGGTGGGAGTCGGCACGGGGACCGGGGTGCCGGTCGCGCCGGGAGTGGCGGTGACCGTGTCGCCGACCGTCGGGGTCGGGCTCGGGCTCGCGGTCGGGGTGGCGCTAGGGGTGGCGCTCGGCGCCGGGCAGGGTGCGGTCTCGGTCGAAGGGGCGGCCGCGGTCTCGGGGGTCGCCGTCGGGGACGTGCCGGTGCTGCCGTGGAGCAGCAACGGAATGCCGCGCGTGCGGGCTAGTTCCGTGGCCGCGCGCAGTTCGGGGCCGTCGACGGCGGGCGCGACGATCGCCGCGGGGGCCGACGCGAACAGGACGCGTGAGACAGCCGTCGTTGCGATGGCCGGCGAGTCCGCCGCCAGCACAGTGAGGCAGTCCGCCGGCGCCTGCAGCGAGGCGCTGATCGTTCCGGGTCGGGCAGGTCCACCGCCCGGCGCGGGGTTCTCGTCTCCACCGCTGCCGCCGCACGCGGCGAGCAGTGCTGCGACAGCGGCAACCGCTGCCACGTGACGGACGCGCCGCCGACCCACGAAAGACATCCCCGCCCCGATCGACAGACGTTTCCGGCCCCCCGGCCCGGTGCTCACAGCCTGGCCAGGCTAGCGGTGAGAAAGCCTCTGATCGGGCAAGTCGTTGATCTTGTTGTGGCCTCGTTGTCATTACAGGCGATTGAGGTGAGCGGGGCCCAGAGCCCTTGCGCTGACTGTGGGTCCGCGCTGTGAAAGGGCTCGAGGGCGCCCGAACCGATTGAAGCCTGTTGAGCGAAGCGATTACCCACCGGGTAATTGCGGACGTTCTCGGCAGCCGGGAGCGTGGGCCACGAGGACATCGTCGAATGAGGGGAGCGGGAGCCTGATGGCCGAGGTGCGACTGAGCAACGGAACGCTGAACTATCGCGACACCGGAACCGGGCCGGTGGTGGTCCTCATCCACGGGTTGTTCGCGGACGGGACCCTGTGGGACAAGGTGATCCCGGAGCTCGGGACGGACCGGCGGGTGATCGTGCCCGACCTGCCGTTGGGCGCGCACCGGCGTGGCATGGACCCCGACGCCGATCTGAGTCCGGCGGGCATTGCCACGATCATCGCCGAGTTCCTCGAGCGGCTCGACCTCGACGCGGTGACCCTCGTCGGCAACGACACCGGCGGCGCGCTGTGCCAGATCACGGCCGTGGACCACCCGAAGCGCCTGGGCGGTCTGCTGCTCACCAACTGCGACGCGTACAAGAACTTCCTGCCGCTGTTCTATCGAGTGCTGCAGGTCTTCCCGCGGATCCCCGGCGGTATGACGGCGTTGGCGCACCTGCCCAGGGTGATCGGCCGAGCGTTGTTCCGTCCGTTGTCTGCCGGCCCGATGCCCAAGGAGCAACTCAACCGTTGGCTCGGCTCGCCGGCGGCCGACCCGGGGGTGAAGCGCGACCTCGGCAAGGTGCTGCACGGCATCACGAACTCCGAGACCCTGCGAGCGATTGCGGCGTTGCGCACGACCGCGCCGCCGACCCTGTTGGTCTGGGGGCGCAAGGACCTGTTCTTCAAGCCCAGGTACGCCGAGCGGCTCGCGAAGGACATCCCGGGCTCCCGGTTGGAGTGGATCGAGAACGCCCGCACGTTCACGCCCTTCGATGCCCCCGCCGAACTGGCCGGCCACATCCGGGCTTTCAGCGCGGCGTCCTGATCGCCTCGGATCAGCCGATGACGCAGGCCCAGGCCCGCCCGGGCGGGTCGGCGAAGGTGACCTTCGCCGGCCAGGCCCGGCGGGTGCCGGGGTAGCGAGTGGAGCAATCCGGCTCCTGGACCGGGAAAATCTCCGCCAGCGGTTCGGCGGGGGGCCCGAGAACTGTGCCGACCACCGCGGTCGCGCAGTTCGCGTGCGGGGAGGACACGACGAGGACGCCCTCGCGGATCTTCGACGGCGTCCCGGCCCACACGATGCACATCGCCGCGCCGACGGGCAGTTCGTCCGGCGCGGAGACGATCCGCACCGGCAGGGCCGCCAGCGGCGGGCAGACGAGGGACAGATCCTTGGTCCACCAGATCGCGCCGCGTACACAGACCTGCTTGCGCGGGATGCAGTTGCGCTGCCCTTGCGCGTCACCCTGCCGAACCGCGATGCAGCCGGGCGTGCGACGTACCGGCGCGGCCTGTTCGGCGGATACGGCGACCGACGGAGTGGCGTGCACCTCGAAGCCGCTGACCGCGGATCCCGCAGCGGCCGGGGGGCGCGCGCCGCCTGCGCCACACCCCGCGAGTGTCAGTGCACAGATCGCGGCAACCACCCAGCGTGCGCCGGCGAAGTTCACTTGGCCCGTTCCGCCGCCATCGGCACCGAGCAGGACGGGTCGACGTAGCCGTCGGTCGCGGACACCTCGCTCAGGACCTTGCCCGCGACCGAGATACGGCAGGTGACGTCGCCCCCGGTCTCCGGATTGCGGGCGATGACGTTGGCGGTGCCACCGGCGACGCCGACCGGCAGGTCGAGCGTGATCTTCCACGGGAGCTTGACGCCCTCCACCGTCTTCTCCGCGTTGTTCGCGCCGGAGGTGTAGACGATCTGATCGCTGCGGCCGCTGCCGAGGACCTCGTAGGTCACCTGACGGGTCGTGGAGCTGAACACGATCCCGTCGGAGGAGTCATCGTCACCGAGCACCTTCGGGACGACCACGGCGACGGCGCCGATCACGATCAGCACCGGGAGGGTCATCAGCAGCCAACGGGGGACCCGCGCGCCGGCCTTCGTCGCCGGCGTGTCCTGGGCGGTCTTCTGCATCGGTCCTCCGACTGTCGCCACCCGCGAGAACCGACGGGGCATCAGATCTTGGTAATTCCGACCCCCACGATCCGGCGCCGGGCGGCCCGAATGGTGTGTTACTGCGCTGAGACTGACTCAGCACTGCTACGGGAGCAGTTCGTCGAAATTGCGGCCGCGTTTCGTCGCTGCGGCTGTGACCCAGATCACGGGAACTGCGGGAGTGGCCCCGAACGGGGTGGTCGCGGGGTCGGGGATCCGCATCTCGGTAAGGAAACAAGTGCCCCGGGCCCTCCGTTCGGGGACCCCCGGCAACCCCGTGATCAGCGCGAATTCACGGCGGCGGTGTCTTCGGCCTGTGGGAAGTATTTGCGTGCCGGATTTGGGGCGCGAGCTCCCGGACGACTCGCTTTCTCTCGTCGACGTGGGCATTGGGAATGGAAGTTGATCCGCCCGACACAAATGCGCGATCAGGGAGAAACCGGACATTGGACTAATCCAGACGTCGCCACGACGCCGAGGCCTCACTCGGTGAGAGGGCGGAGGCGGAACGGTCCGGCTTGGCGAAGGACCGACCCACCCCGCTCGAGACGCCAACCGTCAGGAGAGATGTATGAGCTCAGAGATGAGCAGGTCGCGGACCACACGGCCGCGAACCTCGTCCGGTTCGGGAAAGGGACTTCGTCGGGCAACCGCCGTCGTCTCCGTCCTCGCACTGGGCATGCTCGGGAACACCGGGGTGTCCTTCGCCTCGGCCGAGCAGAACGACATGGGGTCCGAGGCCGGTGCGGCCAAGGGCTCAGCGCTCGCGGCATCCCAGGCCGGTGTCTCCGGACCGGGCAAGACCACCATCGGGTTCGACCCGCCGGTGGCGCTCGGTCCACGGCCGGCGGTGTTCAACCTCGCCGACCAGCAAGGCGCCTGGTTCGACACCGGAACCTCCATCGTCGGCACGCGTTCGCTCGCGATCGCTTCGATGCCGACCCTTGGTGCTGCCGGCGCCAAGAGCGGCAAGGTCATCGGCGGCGGGCTGATGAACTCGGCCGACGCCAAGTCCTTGATGAACGAGGACATGCCTTCGCTCTCCGGCATGGACACTCGGGGCAAGACCCTCGGCGAGCTCGGGGTCAACGTCGACAAGATGTTGAACCTCGACCAGCTTCGCGCCGCAGTGGCACAGATCCTGCCCGCGGGCGACGCCCGCATCGCGCAGGTCGCGGACCTCACCAAGGCCTTCGTGGCCGAGGCGCAGTCGGCCCGTGCGGACCGCCCGATCGCGATGAAGGACAGCAAGAGTGGCTCGGCGCTGCTGAGCACCCTCAAGGAGGTGCGCGCCGCGGGTGGTGCTCTGCTCCCCGTCACCGTCAACTTCGGTGTCGGTCAGCCGAACACCGGCCAGGCGCACACGGCCTCGTCGCTGATCTGGCCCGAGGGTGCCGCGGGTCAGCCGTTCGACCAGGCCGGTGCCTGGATCGGCAGCCGGACTGTCGAACTCTCGAAGCCTGGTCTGTACGCGTTCGCCTGCAAGGTGCACCCGTACATGCTTGGTGCCGTCGTGGTCGACGACCCGCTGACCCCGGGTCCGGACTTCGGCGAGAAGCTCGTCATCAAGAGTCGCGGCATGGTCGTGCCGTCCTACTCCAGCGTCATCACGCAGCTGGTGCAGAAGTTCTTCGTCATCACCAACCCGGAGAACTGGCAGCGCTTCAGCGACACCGAGGACAAGACTTGGGCCCCGAAGTTCGCCCCGGCGCCGATCCTCATGTACGACAAGAGCGGTTCCCCGCAGCTGGTTCCGAACCTCGAGCAGCGCGTGAACGACGAGTTCCACCTGCCCAAGACGCTGCCCAAGGCCGGCACCAAGCCGTCCACGCCGGGCATCGGTCAGGTCTGGTTCGACACGCAGATGGAGCGTTACGCCGGTAAGGACAAGTCCGGCGCCGCGACTCTGCTGAACGCGGAGACCTGGGAGATCGAGCGCAAGATCGCAGCTCCCGAGATCAACATGAACAACCCGCACAACATGTGGACGGACAAGAACGAGAAGTACATCTACCAGACCGAGTGGTTCGGCAACATGCTGAACGTCTTCAACCGCAAGGACGGTTCGCTCGTCCGTCGCATCGAGGTCGGGCCCTGCCCGACTCACGTCATGACCCGTACCGACACCGACCAGCTGCACGTTGCGCTCGGTGGTGGCGGCGCGGTGGTCGAGCTTTCTCCGGGCGCGACCAAGATCGACCGCCGACTCAAGCTGAGCTCGCCGGACGAGAAGATCGCCCACCCGCACGCGCACTGGATGTCCGGTGACGCGAAGTGGATGGCGACCCCGAACGTCAACCTTTACAACGCCAGCCTCGTGGACATCAAGAAGGGCACCTTCGTCCACAAGCAGACCGGTGAGTTCCCGATCGCGACCGGTATGGACGCCCGTGGCGACCGTACGTACATGGCCGACTTCCTCGGCGCCAGCATCTCCTGCTTCTCCAACGCGAAGAAGGCCTGCATCGGCGAGGACGGCAAGAAGGTCGAGTACAAGAAGATCGACCTCTGGGACAACTACGACCCGATCGAGGGCGGCTCGGGTGGCGGCTACGGCGGCCTTCCGATCCAGATCGCGGTTTCCCCGAACGACGTCGGTGGCCTGGTCGCCAACACCTTCTCCTCCCAGCTCGGTGTCTTCGACCCCGACACGGACAAGATGGTCGGTTGGCTGAGCTGTGACGCCGGTTGTCACGGTGTCAACTTCGGCGCCAAGAAGGGTGGCGGCTACTACGGCTACGTCACCAGCAAGTTCTCCAACGTCATCCAGGTCGTCGACATCGACCCGAACGCCGACGGAAGCCCCAGTGACGCCGCAATCGTCGGTCGCATCATGACTGACGCGACCTCGTCGACCACCACGGACGACTCGGTCACGGAGTACTCGGGCATGGGTGGCCAGGGCGTCCTGACTGTCCCGCTCGCCTACGCCGGCTGGGTAGACCGCGTTCCGATGAACGCGACCAACAAGCAGCTGACCTGCGAGCAGCGCCACCCGATCACCTTCAAGAAGAAGTGCTAGTAGCTCGACCCCAGTAAGTAACTGACAGACAGTCAGCCGGGCCGGGGTCACCACCAGGTGACCCCGGCCCGGCCGACGCACAGACGAGGAGCTCCATGGCCCGCCACGCCCGTTCGGCTTCCGGTCTTCGCCCGCTCACCGGCCTCGCGGTGATCGCGATCGCCGCCGCCGCCGCTCTGCCGCTGGTTCCCCGCTTCCTTTCCGACGGCGCGTCCGCGCAGGCGAGCACCGCTGTCTCCGCAGCCTCCTCGCTGGGTTCGGGTGGCCGCATCGTGAACGCTGCCGATCCCAAGCCGCCCGCGGGTTCTCCCCCCGGTGCCAGCGCGGACGGTGACGTGCCGGGTCGTCCCATCACCGGGCCGCTGACCCAGGCCGCCAAGAACCTCGCCGACGGCACGCGGCTCGCCGCCTGGCGGGTCGAGAAAGACGTCAAGATCTTCGATCTGACCCTTGCCCGCCAGGATGTCGAGACCCAGCCCGGCAAGATCAAGAAGGGCATCGCCGTCAACGGCGGTGTGCCCGCGCCGACCATCCGCGTCAACGAGGGCGAGCGGGTGCGGTTCGTCGTCAAGAACACCTTGGACGAGGGCACCTCGATCCACTGGCACGGCATGGTCCTGCCGAACGTTCAGGACGGTGTCCCCGGGATCACCCAGCGGGAGGTCCCGCCCGGCGCGACGTTCACCTACGAGTGGACCGCGATCACCACCGGCACGCACTGGTACCACTCGCACGCGCACGGGGACCAGGAAGGCCGCGGTGTCTATGGCTCACTGCAGGTTGTTCCGCTGGTGGGTGACATCGCCTCGGACCGCGATTACACGCTGATCTTCGGTGACGGCCCCCTTGGCTTCGTCATCAACGGCCGCGGCTTCCCGTTCACGAAGCGCATGCCGGCCAAGATCGGCGAGCGCGTTCGGATCCGTCTGGTCGGCGCCGGCCCCGACCTCATCCACTCGATCCACCTGCACCTGGGCTATTTCGAGGTCATGGCGCAGGACGGCAACCCGCTTCCGGTGCCCTACAAGGCCGACACGATCCTGCTCGGGGTCGGCCAGACCTACGACCTGCTGTGGACACCCAGCCGGGCCGGGGCCTGGATGCTGCACTGCCACATCTTCGCCCACTCCGAGACCAAGCAGGGAATGACCGGCATGGTCACCCTGCTCGACGTCCTGCCGGCCGACTCCGTCGTGGTACCCCGCGTTCCGGGCAGCCCGATGGTCGCCGGTCGGGAACGTGGCGTCTGATGCGTCGCGCCCTGCTCGCGGCACTCGCCGCGTTGCTGAGCCTGATCGCGTTGCTCGGGCTGGCCTCGCCGGCTTCCGCGCATGCCGAACTGCTCGAGACCACGCCGTCGAACGGGAAGGTTCTCAGCAAGGCACCGCAGTCGATCACGTTGCGTTTCAACGCCCCGGTGGAAACCCGGGGTGCGACGGTCCGGGTGATCGACATGGCCGGTGCGGCGGTGGCCGGCATGGGCGCTCCCACGCACGTTGCCGGAACCAAGGACACGTTGACGGTGACGGTGCCCAAGGGCATCGGCGCGGGCACCCAGGCCGTGGTCTATCGGGTCGTGTCCGCCGACGGTCACCCGATCCAGGGTCAGTTCTCCTTCTCCGTGGGGGTGATGACCGCCGCCACCGTCGCTGACCGCAGCGGCGGCGACAACACCGGTGGCATCCGCACCGCACTGGGTTTCGCGCGGTGGGCGGCATTCGCCGGGCTCGCGTTGCTCATCGGCACGGGTCTGTTGTTGGCACTGGCCTGGCCGGCCGGGATCGGCGTCCGAGGGGTGCAACGTCTGCTCACCGGAGGGGCGACGGTTCTGATCGCTTCCACCGCGGTGAGTCTGCTCCTGCACGGACCCTTCGTGCTCGGTTCCGGGTTCTCCTCGATCTGGTCGAACGAGGCACTGACCGTCGGGACGGACAGCCGGGTCGGGCGTCTGCTGATCGTGCGGATCGGGCTGGTGGGGCTGCTGCTGCTCGCCGCCGTGATTCTCGCCCGCCTGCAGCGCAACGGTCGGTTGCCTGCCTGGTCGACGAAGGTGTCGGTGCGCGCGGGCGCGGTGCTTGCCCTCGGCCTGGGCTTCGGGCTCACCTGGAGTCTGGCGGTGCACACCGCCGGCGGAGGCCGTCTGATCAGCCTGCCGGTCGACCTCGTGCACCTGCTGGCGATGGGCGCATGGCTCGGCGGTCTGCCGGCACTGCTGATTCTCCTGCGCAGTCAGGGTTCCGACTCCGGTCTGCTGAGCCGCGCAGCGCCGGCCTTCTCCCGCACCGCGATGATCTCGGTCGCCGCGCTGCTGATCACCGGCACCCTGCAGGCCTGGCGCCAGGTGGGTTCCTTCGACGCCTTGTTCGGCACGACCTACGGCGGCTGGCTGGTCGCCAAGCTGGCGTTGGTGGTCGGCCTGCTCGGCCTCGGTGCACTGGCCCGCAAGCGGGTGCAGTCGATGCGCACGGCCGAGTCGAGCCGCGAGGGGTTGCCCGAGACCGTGCGTCGGAAGCTGCCTGCGTTCCGGTTGCCGACCGAAGGTCTGGGGCGCGTCGTCGCCGTGGAAACCGCGCTGGGCGTGGTGATCCTCGGCGTCACCGCCGCTCTGGTCAGCACCCAGCCGGCGGCTGCGGCCTACCGGGCGGAGCAGGCGGCCGGTGCGGTCCGCTCGGCGAACTCCGGCACGCCCGTCGCGTCGCCGGTAGACACCCTCGTGGGATTCCGGTTCGTGAAGGTTGTCGGCAATGCCGAGCCGAAGGCAATCGTGATGCCGGCGGTCGCCACGAGCGGAGCCGGCGGGACCAACTACGTGCAGGCCGTGATCAGCCCCGCCGTCGGGGGGCTGCCCAACGAGTTGCACGTGTCGATCACCGACGTCGACGGCCTGCCGATCCAGGTGGCATCGGCCCTGGTGGACCTGCGGCTACCCGGCCGTGCGGAGCGCTCCTCGCAGTTCGGCCTGGTCGCCGACAGTCCGGGGCACTTCAGTGCACCGTTCACCCTGCCGGCTCCGGGCGCCTTCGAGTTGGGCGTCCTGCTGCAGTCCCGCGACGGGACCAAGGCGCTGGTGCTGATTCCGCTGGTCGCCGCGTGAGTGTTCCGACGATGGCATCTCGACCTCGTGGCTCCTTCGACGCGCGTCGTCTGCCGCCGCAGGTCCAGGAGGATCTGCGTCGCCAGGTGGTCGCCGCGGTCGAAGCAGGCATGTCGCAGCTGAGTGCCGCGACCGCGTTCGGGGTGTCCCGTCGGGCGGTGGGCACCTGGGTGCGAGCCAGCCGCACGGTCGGTCCCGACGCGCTGCGGGCCCGGCGGCGCGGCCGCGCTCCGGGCGAGCAGTGTGCTCTCGATCCCGAGGCGCAGCGCACGGTGCTCGGGTTGATCGTTGCCGGGCCGCCGGAGCTGTGCGGGTTGAGCGCACCGCTGTGGAACCGCCGAGTGGTTGCCGAACTGATTGATCGTCAGACCGGGCAGCGGGTGTCCGCCCCGACAGCGGGGCACTACCTGCTGCGGTGGGGACTGACCGACGCCCCACGGCCACCGGCCCGGCGGGCGGCGCACGCGGCCACGTTGCTGCCGGGCAGCACCCGGCGCACCGCCTGCGAGACGTTGTGGGTGAGCTGGACCCGCGCGACCGATGCCCAGGAGTCTGCGGGGGCCCACGCGCTGCTGGCCCAGACCGCGGGCGGCGCGGTCTCCTTCCTCGCCTCCACCGAGCCTTTCGACACACCCGGGGTCACCGACTTCGGTGAACGGTTGGCGGCCGCCGGCCGTGGGCCGGTGCACCTGCTGATCTACGGCTGGCCGCGCGAGCACGCCGCTGTGCTGCGCGCCTGGACGACCGAGCCCGGACCTCGCGTTCGGCTCACCCTCGCTTGAGAACACACGGATCGACACCAGAAAGGGATTCCATGCGTTTCTCGAACCGCACTCGACGTCAGACGTTGCTCCGCGCCCTGTGCCTGACTGCCGCGCTCGTCGTGGGCGTCGGCGGCACCGCGAGTGCTGCCGTCGCCGACCCGAGCGCGACATCGGCCAAGCCCAAGCCCAAGGGCAAGGCGAAGGCGAAGAAGAAGGCGGCGCCGCCGAAGACTTACCGGATCACTCAGCACAACCTGCAGTTCGACCCGGACGTGCTGAAGATCAAGCCCGGGGACACGGTGGTCTGGACCAACAAGGAAAGCGACGACACCATCCATTCGGTGGTGCAGGGCAACGGGTCGGAGATCAACTCGCCCGACATCCCCCCGAAGTCCGACTTCGAGTGGACCTTCGGTGAGCCTTCCGAGTGGCAGATCATCTGCCGGTTCCACCCGGACATGTTCATGACTCTCGACGTCGCGGGGAAGAAGGCCGCCGGTTCGCACTCCGGTGGCCACACCGTGCAGCCTCCGCCGCCCGCGAGCGGCACACCGGGCGAGCCGACAGTGCCGGGTACTGCCGGCCTGCCGATCACGTTCGAGCCGCCGACCAAGCGTTCGGGACGGCGTCGCCCCACGCGCTGAGAACCTGCGAATCCTTGAGGGCACCCCGAATTCGGGGTGCCCTCAGTTTTGTGTCGCAGGGTGAATTCACGTTCGATCGGCATTTCGATGGGGTTTCCGGAGGCCCGACGTGACGGGGATCACCCACCCCGGAATGGATGTCCCCGATGGGGGTGTTCGTAGTGCTGAAACCGCTGTCCTGTAAAGAAAACAGGTGACACCCGCGGATGGCGCCCCGGTCGTGTGGCAAAGCTGTGACCGGGACGGAGGACCGACGGGCGGACTCGTCGTTGTGGGCACTAATTCGCAACAGAACGCTCCCCACATGGGGATCGACGTTGAATTGTCGACCCGTTGAAACCGTGGAGAAGCGGAGTTGATCGACAGGAAACACGTTTAGTCCCTTCAAGAAATCCGAAATCGGACTAATCGGTCATGTCACCGGAACGTTCGGTGAAGGAGCGTCCTCGACCACCCGTTTCAGCGGCAGGCAATCGAGTGGCGCTGGAGACGTCAACCACAGGAGAAAACATGAGCTCAGCAATGAGCACGGGGTCGCGAAAGCGACGGCCGGCACCAGGCGCTGGTACGGCCAAGGGACTGCGACGCACGACGGCAGTGGCGGCCGCCATTGCAATGAGCATGCTGGGCAGCGCCGGGGTGTCCTACGCCTCGGCCGAGCCGGCCACCGCCCCCGAGGCGGCACCGATCGCCACGAACAGCGCAGGATTCTCCGGCCCGGGCAAGACCACCATCGGGTTCGACCCGCCGGTGGCACTCGGTCCGCGGCCGATCAAGTTCGACCAGACCGACAACCAGGGCAGCTGGTTCGACACCGGGACCTCGATCGTGGGCACCCAGTCGCTTGCCGTCGCCGTGATGCCCACGCTCTCCGGCGCCGGGGTTTCCGCACCGGGCGGCAAGGCCGCCGGTCGCGTCGTCGGGTCGGGTCTGCTGACCGGCGACGAACTGCGCTCGACCATGAACGAGGACCTCAAGGGTCTACGCGGCATGGACGTGCGGGGCAAGACCTTGGGCCAGCTCGGGTACGACGTCGACGAGATGCTCAACCTCGACCTGCTGCGCAACACCGTCGCGCAGATCCTGCCCGCCGGGGACATCCGGATCGCTCAGGTCGCCGACCTGACGAAGGCCTTCGCCCTCGAGGCGCAGTCGGCCCGCGCCGACCGCCCGATCGCGATGAAGGACAGCAAGAGCGGCTCGGGACTGATGAGCCTGCTCAAGGGTGTTCGCGCGGACGGCGGGCAGAACCTGCTGCCCGTCACCGTGAACTTCAACGTCGCGCAGCCGGGTACCGGCCAGGCGCACACCACCACCGCTCTGATCTGGCCCGAAGGCGCCTCCGGGATGCCGTTCGACCAGGCCGGTGCCTACATCGGTACCCGCAGCGTCGAGCTGACCAAGCCCGGCCTCTACGCGTTCGCCTGCAAGGTGCACCCGTACATGCTTGGTGCCGTCGTGGTCGACGACCCGCTGACCCCGGGTCCGGACTTCGGCGAGAAGCTCGTCATCAAGAGTCGCGGCATGGTCGTGCCGTCCTACTCCAGCGTCATCACGCAGCTGGTGCAGAAGTTCTTCGTCATCACCAACCCGGAGAACTGGCAGCGCTTCTCGGACACCGAGGACGTCAAGTGGGATCCGAAGTTCGCTCCGGCCCCGATCCTCATGTACGACAAGTCCGGCAACCCGCAGCTCGTGCCCAACCTCGAGCAGCGTGTCCGTGACGAGTTCCAGCTGCCGAAGATGCTCGCGAAGGCCGGCCAGAAGCCCGCTACGCCGGGCATCGGTCAGGTCTGGTTCAACACGCAGATGGAGCGCTACGCCGGCAAGGACAAGTCCGGCGCCGCGACTCTGCTGAACGCGGAGACCTGGGAGATCGAGCGCAAGATCGCAGCTCCCGAGATCAACATGAACAACCCGCACAACATGTGGACGGACAAGAACGAGAAGTACATCTACCAGACCGAGTGGTTCGGCAACATGCTGAACGTCTTCAACCGCAAGGACGGTTCGCTCGTCCGTCGCATCGAGGTCGGGCCCAGCCCGACTCACGTCATGACCCGTACCGACACCGACCAGTTGCACGTTGCGCTCGGTGGTGGCGGCGCGGTGGTCGAGCTCTCGCCCGGTGCGACCAAGATCGACCGACGCATCAAGCTGAGCTCGCCGGACGAGAAGATCGCCCACCCGCACGCGCACTGGATGTCCGGTGACGCGAAGTGGATGGCCGCCCCGAACGTCAACCTTTACAACGCCAGCCTCGTGGACATCAAGAAGGGCACCTTCGTCCACAAGCAGACCGGTGAGTTCCCGATCGCGACCGGTATGGACGCCCGTGGCGACCGTACGTACATGGCCGACTTCCTCGGCGCCAGCATCTCCTGCTTCTCCAACGCGAAGAAGGCCTGCATCGGCGAGGACGGCAAGAAGGTCGAGTACAAGAAGATCGACCTCTGGGACAACTACGACCCGATCGAGGGCGGCTCGGGTGGCGGCTACGGCGGCCTTCCGATCCAGATCGCGGTTTCCCCGAACGACGTCGGTGGCCTGGTCGCCAACACCTTCTCCTCCCAGGTCGGCATCTTCTCCCCGAAGACCGACAGCATGGTCGGCTGGCTCAGCTGCGACGCCGGTTGTCACGGTGTCAACTTCGGCGCCAAGAAGGGTGGCGGCTACTACGGCTACGTCACCAGCAAGTTCTCCAACGTCATCCGGGTCGTCGACATCGACCCGAACAACGACGGCAACCCCGCGGACGCCGCGATCGTCGGTCGCCTGCTGACCGACGCCGTGGACTCCACCACCACCGACGACCAGGTCGTAGGGCTCTCGGGCATGGGTGGACAGGGCGTCATGACTGTCCCGCTCGCCTACGCCGGCTGGGTTGACCGCGTTCCGATGAACGCGACCAACAAGCAGCTGACCTGCGAGCAGCGCCACCCGATCACCTTCAAGAAGAAGTGCTGAAACTTAGCTCCAGCAGCTGATTGATACACCGTCAGGTGAGGGCCGGGGCCACGGCAGCCAGTGACCCCGGCCCGTCCTGTCGCCCATGACTCCGGCGTGTGAAGGATGTTTCTATGCGAGCGACCTGCTGGGTTCGTGGGGTGGGGATCGGAGCGGCAGCAATGCTGGTGGCCGCCGGCGGAACCGCCCAGGCCGCTACGACAGCCGGACCCAAGACCTACCGAATCACGCAGCACAACCTGAACTTCGACCCGGACGTTCTCCGGATCAAGCCCGGCGACACGGTGATCTGGACGAACAAGGAGACCGACGACACCATCCACTCGGTGGTCCAGGGCAACGGCTCGGAGATCAATTCACCGGACATCCCCCCGAGGACGACCTTCGAGGTGACCTTCACCGAACCGTTCGCGTGGAAGATCATCTGCCGCTTCCACCCGGACATGTTCATGACTGTGGACGTGGCAGGGAAGCCCGACGCCGACGCCACGACTCACGCGGCCCCCTCGCCCAAGGAAGCGCCGAAGCCTGAATCCGGGGCGCTTGCGGGTCTGCCGCCACTCAGTCGAAAAGCTGGTTGAGGAAGCTCTTCCTCCGCTTGCCGTAGTCGCTCCCATCGGCACACCCCGTCTGCCCGCTCCGGCAACGCTGGAGGGGCGCCGCGGGTTCCGGTGCGGCAGAGTGACCACATGGACTACACACTCAGCGGCGAGGAGGCAGGCGCAGTCGTCCTCGCGGCGATCGGGATGTACGCGGCGATCCTGCTGACCATGCGCGTCACCGGGCGGCGCCTCGTGGCCGGGCTGACGCCCTACGACGTCGTCGCCGCCGTGGGCATCGGCGCCCTGATGGGCCGTTCGATCCTGGGGTACACCCCGACGCTCACCGCGGGCGTGCTCGGCCTGAGCACGCTGGCCCTGTTGCATCTGGGATCGCGGGCGCTGGCCGGTGCGCCGATCGGGCAGCAGCTCTTCGGGCCCGGACCGCTGTTGCTGCTGCGCGACGGACAGGTCGTCCCCGGGGCGCTGGCCGCCGCTCGCCTGTCCGAGGCGGACCTGCACGTGGCCCTGCGGCGGACCGGGGTCGCCGGCTACGCCGACGTCGCCGCGGCGGTCCTGGAACGCGCCGGGTCGATCAGCGTCATTCGCAGCACCGCCTCCGGGGCCGAGGCGTTGGCCGATGTCCCGGGGTGGACCATACGGTCCTAGCGCAGGACGGCGACCGCGTCGACCTTGGTGTTCTTCCCGTCCACCGAGACGATCCGCAGCGTCCCGGTCAGCGACTTCGACGACTTCGGGGTCAACAGCAACACCTTCTGCCGAGAGCCCGAGGTCGACAGGCGGGCGAGCTTCGTCTTGCCGATGTACACGTCGAGCTTGCCGGTGCTGGATCCGCGGATCACCCACACCCCGATCTGGCGCGCCGTCACGTTCGACTTCTGCAGCTCACCACCGGCCTTCACCATCACGGCCACCCGGTCGTCGAGCGCGCGCGTGTCGTAGTCGAACACCAACTTCTCGCGGTCGTCCTTGGTGGCGCCGATCGCCTTGAAGTCGGTCTCGCCGTAGGCGACCGCGGTGCACTTCTCCGACGACCAGGCGCCGACGTTGCCGACCTTGTCGGTGGCACGGACCCGGAAGCAGGTGTCGCCACCCAGCGGGATCTCCTTCGGCACCGAGGTGCTGGTGCGCTTCTTCCACGAGCTGGGCGTGATCCAGGATCCGTAGTTCTTGCCGTCGACAGCCGCCTTGTAGGCCACCTCGTAGGAGGCGACGCCGGCGGTGTCGGTGGCCACGTAGGTGAATTTGACGGTTGCCTTGGCCTCGATGGACTGGACGCGCGATCCGGCCGAGGCGCTGGTGACCTTCGGCCCGGTGCCGTCGAGCTCGGTACAGCGCGACGTGCTCCAGGCGCTGGTGTTGCCGGCGTTGTCCCGCGCGCGGAACTGGACGCAGGTGTCGGTACCGGCCGCCACATCCAGAGTCACCGATGCTGAGGTCAGGTTCTTCCACGCGGTGGGTTCGGTCCACTTCGTCCCGACGGCGGTCCCACGCGGCACGGTCTGGTAGCGGGCGTCGTAGCTCTTCAGCCCGCTCGCCGGCTCGACCTCGCTGTCCTTGTCGGTATAGGTGGCGCCGGCTGAGATCCGTGTTTTCGTGGCGCCGGCCTTGACGATCCGTGCCGATCCGCTCGTTGCGGAGAGCGAAGGCTTGGTCTTGTCGGCGCGGGTCAGCGACACCTCCTGAAGCCATGTCAGGTCGACGCGCCGGATCTGCCGGGCGCTGTCGAGATAGACGAGGCGCTTGCTGCCGGCGTCGTCGACGGTGACCGGGAAGGACTCGTACCAGTCCTCGTCCGCCCACACCGGCCCGTAGGTGGCGAGGGTGTGTTCCGCCGCCAGGTCGGCGACGGTGAGCGTGCGGTCACCGAAGAGGACTTGACGGTTGAGCCACGCGACGAATCCGTTGCCCAGCATGGGCGCCGAGTTGCTGTCGGCGGAGAACCCGGAACTGACAGGGACGGTCCATGGCGCAGCAATGCCGCGCAGATCCAGAACGGTCCAGGCGTCACTGGAGGAGCACCGCATCAGTGCCCACCGGCCGATCACATCGTGCAGGTAGAAACAGCTGGGGGTGCTGATGAGTCGATCGGCGGTCGCCCCCGAGGTGTCGTGGGCCCGCAACTGGTGGTTCTCGACGGACCAGACGATCGTGCCGTCGGCGACGACATTGCGGCCGTACGTGTTTCGGTACGTGCTCAGCACGGTCCCGGTGCGCGCGTCCTGAACCTCGAGGTCACCGCTGTTCGGCTCGACGACGAGGAGTTGTCCGCCGCGCCCGAGGGTCAGTTGGTCATACGAGGTGAGGGTCCGCCCGCCGCCGGGCCAGGTGAGCTTGTAGCCCATGTAGTCGGCAGTGCGGCCGAGCAAGACGTCCCCGGAGGACTGGAACGTCGAGTTGGTGAACGTGCCGATGACGCGGCGCACCTCCTGCGCGGAGGACCAGGCGCCGGTCCCGTCAGCAGGCGCGAACTCGACGCCGTTCTTCTCGGTCCAGGTGCTGAGCCAGTTTCCGCTGAAGTCCACGGGCCCTGAATGGGCCGGGACCGCCGGCAGCTCGATCACCGTGCGGGCGGCATGGCCCGGAGCGAACTGGACCACACGCCCGGTCGCGGTGTCGGTGAGGCCCACCAACACGGTGCCGTTGCTCAGTGCGGCGGTGCCGGAGATCGGACCCGAGAGGTCCACAAGCTCGTGGTTCGCGACGTCGATCGCCGCCAACGAGAACGGGTCGTAGGTGTTGTCGGTCCGGCGGGTCAGAACGACGTCGTCCGTTCCCCAGCGAGAGAGCGCGGCGATGTCGTGGGAGCCGTTGAAGGGAGCGGTCTCGACCTCGCCCGTTCCGGTACGGCTGCGCCATGAGACGGAGTTACCCCAGGAGTCCGTCCAGTAAAGGCGGGAGTCGGTCAACGCGGCGATCCGCGCGTAGCCGTCGAGGACCACGCGGGTGCTCGCGTCCGCCAGGTCCACGACGTGCAGGTCGTCGTACTGCACCAGGATCGAACGGTCATCGACGTCGAGGACGGTCGCGTAGTCCTGCGCCATCGAAGGGATTGCGACGGTCCGGGAGGACCCATCGGCGCCGAAGAGCAGGAAGTTGTTCGTGTCCGCCACCGAACGCAGGACGAACACCCAATCCGCTCCCGCGGTGAGGACCTTGTCGTTCGCGGTCAGATCCCAGCGGCGGATCCTCTCGCCGGTAACGATGTCCCGGACCTCTACCCACGGCGCGGCGACGTCCGCGGCCGTCAGGACGAACGAGGACCCGATCACCGAGGGTGCGAGGGGGCGGCCGTCCTCGTCGGCCATCGCGGAGCGAGGGACCTCGCGGGCCAGCGAGCCGTCGGCTACGCGATAGAACGCGTACGTCGGCTCCAGGAATTGATCCGGCCGGCCCACCGGGACCGCGACATAGTCGGCGGACGCGCTCAACCGAAGTGAGGTCGGCGCGGCCTGGAAGTGCTGCGGCAGCAAAGTACCCGCGATCCGCGTCGAGGGTTCGGCGTCGACGGCGAAGACCGGTGTGGGCGTGCTGAGGCCGACGACGGCTGCGATGGCGAGCGCGACGAAGCGAGTGTTGCTGAGCATGTGTGTCCCCCCGGAACGGCCATCATCACCGGGGGACCATCCGAGGGCATCGGCCGCGCGGACTGTCCCTATGGCCCGAACGGCCGGTAATCGGATCAGGGCAGGCGCCGGTCGGGGCCCTTGGTCGCCTCTCAGTCGGTCCGGCGGCGAAGCGCACGCTGCCCGAAATAGTTGCTCGCCTCGACGAGGACCGCGCCGATCGCGGCTGCGAGCAGCGCGACCGACATCGACTCCGCGTGGTCGGGGTCCAGTGCCCAGAACTCCTGTGCCCAGCCCCAGTACAGCGAGACCAGGAAGCCCGTCGTCATCAGGGCGATGAGCCCGATCTTCCACCACAGGTACGGCCGGGCGATGATCACAAGCACCCACAGCGCGACGCCGAACAGGGCGACGACGGCGGCGGTGGAGTGCTGAATGGACGTGGCGTCGTCCATCTCCCTGACCACCAGATAGGTGGTCAGGGTCACGATGCCGGAAATGAGCCCCGCCGGCAGCGCGAGACGCAGCACGCGTTTGACGAAGCCTCGCTTGGCGCGCTCAGTATTCGGGCGCGAGGGCCAGGAAGAACGCGGGGATGCCGATCGTCAACGAACCGACCAAGGTGAGGTGGCGCGGGAGGAACGGGAACGGGATACCGATCAACCCGATGGCGATGGCGAGGAACACCGAGTAGACGGTCTTGGTGAGGAACAGGTTCGCGACCCGCTCGATGTTGCCGATGACCCGCCGGCCCTCGGCGACCACGTGCGGGGAGCGTCGCGAAGGAGTTGTCCAGCAGCACGATCTGCGCGACGGCAGCGACTGGCCGGGCTGCCCGAGCCCATGGCCACGCCGATGTCGGCGTCCTTGAGTGCGAGCACGTCGTTGACGCCGTCGCCGGTCATCGCGACGGTGTGGCCCTTGGACTGCAGTGCGCCGACCATGTCGCGTTTCTGAGCCGGCGTCACTCGGCCGAACACCGAGGAGGTCTCCAGTGACCTCGGCCAGCGCTCGCGGTCCGGTCGGCGGGGAGTTGGCGGGCGTCGATCGGGTGCTCGGACACCGATGAGGGACAGCGACGCCGCGACCGCGCCGACGGAGACGGCGTTGTCGCCGGAGATCACCTTCAGCGTCACGTCCTGCGCCTCGAAGTAGCGCAGCGTCGGCCCGGCCTCGGGGCGGACGCGCTGCTCGAGGACCACCAGGCCGGCGGCGGTCACCAGACCGGGGGCGTCCTCGGCGTCGATGGCACGGTCGCTGCGGCCCAGCAGCAGCACGCGCAGACCCGCCGGCACCGACCTGCTCAGCCTGCGGCGCGGACCGGGTCGCTCGCCGGGCAGCAGGACGTCGGGCGCACCGAGCACCCAGTCGCCGTGCGGGTCGTAACCGGCGCCGCTCCACTTGCGGGCGGAGGAGAACGGGGCGACCGCCCGGGCGTCCCAGCCGGCGGACGGCGTGCGGGTGGGCCTCGCCGACAGCCGCGAGGCTGGCATTGGGCCTCGGGTCCGCGGCGGCGAGGGCGCGCCAACGGAGCGGACAGCGAGTCGCCTCGTCTGAACGTCCCGACGGGATGACCCGCGCGAGGCGCATGCCGTTCTCGGTGAGCGTCCCGGTCTTGTCCGCGCAGACGCACGTCGACCCGGGCGAGTCCCTCGATCGCGGGCAGTTCCTGCACCAGGCAGTTGCGCTTGCCCAGGCGGACGACGCCGACTGCGAACGCGATGCGAGGTGAGCAGCACCAGCCCCTCGGGGACCATCGGGACCAGTGCGGCGACCATGCCGCGCAGCGGCCTCGCGAGTCTCCAGGTCCTCGCACGGTCATCTGGCTGTACGCGATCAGCGCCCCGGCCGGGATCATCAGATAGGTGACGATCCGCAGGATCGTGTTGACCCCGTTGCGCAGCTCGGAGGCCACCAGGGTGAAGCGGCTGGCCTCCTCGGCCAGCTGGGCCGCGTAGGCCTCCTTGCCGACCTTGGTGGCCCGGTAGGCCCCGCCGCCGGCGACCACGAAGCTGCCGGAGAGCACCTTGTCCCCGTAGTGCCTTGAGGACCGGGTCGGACTCGCCGGTGAGCAGCGACTCGTCGACCTCCAGGTTCGTCGACCAGCGAGCACCTCGCCGTCGACGACGATCGTGTCGCCCGGACCGCAACTCGACCACGTCGTCGAGCACGATCTGCTGCGGGTGGACGTCCAGGTACGTCGCCGTCGCGGCGCACCCGCGGCTTGGCCTCCCCGACGATCGCGAGCGCATCGAGGGTTTTCTTGGCCCGAAGCTCCTGCACGATGCCGATCAGCGTGTTGAGGATGATGACGAAGCCGAACATGCCGTCCTGGATCGGCCCGATGACCAGGATCATCGCGAACAGCACGCCGATCACCGCGTTGAACCGCGTGAAGATGTTCGAACGCAGGATGTCGCCCAGTGAACGACTGGCCCGGACCGGGCACATCGTTGGTCTGACCTGCGGCGATGCGTTCGGCGACCTCCGCCGCGGACAGCCCCGGCAGATGGGCGGCCGGCCCCCGCTCGACGCGTGCAGCGGCTGGGTCGCCCGGGGTCCGCGCCGGATCGGAGATCGAGGTCACCCCGGAGAAACTATCGAAAACGCACGAGGTTCCGGGCGCCCCGCGGGCCACGTCGGGCACTCAGGAAGTCTTGGACAATGGGGTCCATGCCCAAGGCTCCGCCTCCCGCCGGCCCCCTGCCGCCCGTACGCGATCCGGCTGCCACGTAGCCGTGTTCGTTTCCGCGTCGTGATGGTCGCGTTGATCGCTGTCCCGGTGCGTGCTCCTGGGGCTGTGGGGGGCTGCGTACGCCGCCGCAGGCTCCGGGATCCCCAAGGGGACGACGGTTGCCGGCATCAAGATCGGCGGCCTGTCCGAGGACGAGGCGGCCCAGAAGCTGACCTCGGAACTCCCGATGGCCCTGGCCCGCGAGGTCATCGTGGTCGCCGGCGAGCAGACCTTCCCGGTCGAGGTCGCCAACGCCGGGCTGCGGGTCGACCCGGACCGCGACGCTGGCCAAGGCCGGCAAGCGCAGCAAGAACCCGGCGGTGCTCATCCCGGCGCTGTTCGGTGGCGACGACAAGCTCGCCCCGGTGACCGTGGTCGACGAGAAGAAGCTCAAGGCGACCGTCGCGAAGATCGCCAAGAAGGTGAACCGCCCGATGGTCGAGGGCCGGATCACCTTCACCGCGGGTGCCGCGAAGGTCCGCACGG
The DNA here is from genome assembly GCA_963703165.1 of uncultured Actinomycetota bacterium. GTDB lineage: Bacteria > Actinomycetota > Actinomycetes > Sporichthyales > Sporichthyaceae > JBQTKD01. The sequence goes on along the minus strand of OY969798.1, from coordinate 1,210,998 downwards.
CGCAGATCGGGCGCACTCTCGACGTCGCCGAGACCACCAAGGCCGCTGCGCGTGGCGCTGGTCGCCACGCCGGAGCGCCTCGAGGTCCCGGTCGCGCGAGAAGACGCCCAAGGTCGGCAAGGCCGCGGTCGACGAGGCGATGAACACCTTCGCCCGGCCGGCCACCGCCGGACCCGATCGTCATCAACCTCGACGGTACGCAGGTCACGCTGCGCCCGGCCGACTACGACGAGCACCTCTCCCTGACCGCCGGCCGCCGGACGGTACGCTCACGCCGGCGGTGAACGTCGACGACATCCTGAAGGAGCTCACGACCGAACACCCCAACCAGGTCACCCCGCCGATCGACGCGAGCTATCAGTTCAAGGACGGCAAGCCGGCGCTGGTGCCCGGGCAAGTCGGGGGAGGCCATCGAGCCGGTCACCTTCGCCGAGCGGTTCAACCTCGCATTACGTGCGCCCGCCGGTCGGTCGATGATCGCCGACGTGATCCCCGCCGAGCCCGCGCTCACCACCGAGGCCGCGGCGAACCTCGGGATCGTCGAGAAGATCTCCACGTTCAAGACCGAGTACCCGATCGCCGCCTACCGGGTGACCAACATCGGGCGCGCAGCCAAGCTGATCAACGAGTCACTGGTGCTGCCCGGGGAGACCTGGAGCATGAACAAACGGGTCGGTGAGCGCACCGCCGCGAACGGGTTCGTGAAGGGCTTCGTCATCAACTCGGGCGTGTTCGCGGAGGACCTCGGTGGCGGTGTCTCGCAGTCGGCGACGACCACCTTCAACGCGGTCTTCTTCGCCGGGCTCAAGGACATCGAGCACCACCCGCACTCGCTCTACATCTCGCGCTACCCGGCCGGGCCGCGAGGCCACGGTCGCCTTCGGCAGCAAGGACCTGCGCTTCCAGAACGACACCCCGACCGGTGTGCTCATCCAGGCCGAAGCCAAGCCCGGCTCGATCCGGGTCACCATGTGGGGCACCAAGATCTACGACAAGATCGAGTCGATCTCCTCGGGCCGGTACAACTACCGCTCGGCGGGCACCATCCGTTCCAGCGGCAGCAAGTGCGTACCGACCTCACCGTCGTCCGGGTTCGACATCGACGTGACCCGGGTGTTCTGGAAGGACGGCAAGGTCGTGCGCCGGGAGAAGTTCCACACCCGCTACGAAGCCACCGACCGAGTGACCTGTGGCCGATGAGGGCACTGGTCTGACGCTCCGTCAGTTATAGGGTGGGTGCGCCGACGAGTTGGCCGCCCGTGGCGATCATCAGCCGGCCCAGTTCGGCCAGCGCCGCCTCGATCTCGGCCTGCCGGCGACGAATCTCGGCGCCCGCGGCGACCAGGATCTCGTCGGCAGCCGCCCGCGCCCGCTCGAGGATCTCCTCCCGTGCAGCCAGCGCCCGGCTCGCGATCTCGGCGGCGTCCTGCTCCGCGGCCGCGAGTTCCGCCTGCGCGGCAGCCACGGCGCGGTCCGCATCGTCGAAGCGGGCTGAGATCCGTTCGGCCTGTTGGTCCTCGGCCGCACGCTGCTCGGCGGCGAACTGCATCGCGAGCTCAGTGGCTCGGTCCTCGGCGGCGTGAGCCAGTGTCACCGCCTCCTCCACGGCGTGATCGTGCTCCGCCGCGGCCCGCTCGAGGAGGCGTGCCGCCTCCTCGGTGGCGGTGGCCACCATGCGCTGCGCGGCGTCGTCCGCGTCTCGCTCCGCCTGCCGGCACCGCTCATCCAGGGTCGCCATCGCGGCCGACACGCGGTGCTGGGCGTGCGAGCGGTCCAAAGCCGCGGCGTGCTCCGCCGCGGCGGTGATGAGGATGGCTTCGTCCCACCCGGCGCCCATCACATCGAGGGCCTGTTGGACCTTCTGCCGCGGTACGGGCGTCCCCCCATGGCTGGGTGGGGTGGCCAGTTCTCGTTCGAGGTGAGCCGCTCGCGACTCGAGGGCGCGCACGCGCGCAGTCTCCCGGGCGATCACCTCGTCCACCGCAGCTCGGTCGTACCCCCGAACGGCAGTCGCCAGCGGCAGGTTCTCGGTGGCGTTGATGATGGCCATGGCTACCCCCTGATCGACGGCCCACAACGGGCCGGCGCGACGCCCATCCTGCCCACGTCGGAGCAGGCAGGTGGCCGGTTTGCGAGATTTGATCGATCTTGCTTCCAGACCGCTTCGGGCGATTTGTCCAGGGTCATGCGGCTGCGTCCGGCTTCGTGACGGGCGAGACCGCGTGCGGTCTCGCCGCCGTGAGTTGACCGCCCGCGGTGAGCATCAGGTCGGCAAGTTCGGCCACCGCCCGATCGGTCTCGTCCTGCAGGCGGATCACCTCGGAGTCGGCCGAAGCCTCGATCTCGAGCACCTGCGCACGGGCCTGCTCAAGGATCGCGTCGCGCTGCGACTGCGCCCGATCGAGCACGGCGGCAGCATCCGCCCGCGCGCTCTCGGCCTGAGCCTGGGCGGTCTCCAGGACGAACTCCGCCTTGCTCTGCCGTTCGGCCAGTTCGGTATCCGCCTCCCCCAGCAGTGTGCGGAAGGCCCGGTCGAACTCGCGGGTGACGTCGTGCGCGCGATCGGCCGCCATCTTGATCAACTCTGCGGCCGCAATCGCCGCCCGCTCCTGCGTGGCCTGCGCCTCCGCGATGATCCGGCCGGCTGCTTCTCGGGCGTCCGCGACCATCTGGTCGGCTGCGGCCTGCGCGGCGCGTTCGGCGTCGACGTACTGGCGATCCGCCATCTCTCGCTGTGCCTGCGCCACGCCCTCGGCGTGCGCTCGCGCGCGGGCCTTGGCGTACTCGGCCTCGCTCGTCATCCGCAGCGCGTCGTCCCAACCGTCGGAGAGCAGGTCGAGAGCCCGGCGCAACACTCGCTTGCGGCTCGGGACCCCACCGGCGGTACTCATGGCCGCGAGCTCCTGCTGCAGCGAGTCCATGCGGTCCGCCAGATCGCGGCGAAGCGCCTGCTCCTGACGCACGCGCATCGTCGACGGCTGCCCGGTCGTAGCCGCGCATCGCGGTGGGGAACTGCGCCGCCGCGATCTCTGGGGCCTCGGCATCGGTGCCGGTCTGCATGGCTGCCTCCACGGTGTCGACGCGGCAGGAACAGCTCTTCCACTACGGAACCGACCCCGGACGCGACTCGACTTCATGATCAGAATGAACACGCGTCGGCCGCCCGGGGTCGGAGTCCGGGAGATTCGGTCGTTTATGAGTCTTCAGGTCGTGGCGCTCGGCTGCCCACGGAATGAGGAATGCACTCAGGTCAGTCGTCGTCCCGCGCTGGTCGGCGTGGCGGAGTCCGCAGCGGCCGCGCCCTGGCCGGGCACGGCAGGTGCCTTGGCGGCGGTGAGCTTTCCGCCGGCGCGGATCATCAGCTCGGCCAGTTCCGCCGTCGCGCCCGAGGTTTCCTGCTGCAGACGACCCATCTGCGACCCGGCCGACTGCTCGACCTCCGCGACCTGGGCACGGGCCTCCGAAAGCATCGCGACGCGCTGCGCCTGCGCCTGCTCCGCGGCGAAGGCCGCATCCTTCTCGGCGCGCCGCAGCATCGCAGTGGCGACCTCGAGCTCCCGTTCCGCCTTCGTCTGACGTTCCGTCAGCTCGGCGACCACGTCCTCCTCGAGTGAACGCAACGTCTCGGTGAAGCCGCGGGCGATCTCCTTGGCGCGCTCGGCCGCGGCCAGGGTCATTCCCGCTGCGCCGACCTGTGCCCGGCTGCGCTCCGCCTCGGCCTCGGCCAGCATGCGCGCGGCCTCGTCCTTCGCGGCCGCGACCATGCGGTCCACCTCGGCCTGCGCGGCCCGTTCCGCGTCGATGGCGTAGGCCTCGGCCAGCGCCAGGTGCCCGGCAGCGACCCCCTCGGCGTGGGCCAACTCCCGACCGATCGCGTGCTCGGCCTCGTTGGTGATCCGCACGGCGTCGTCCCATCCGGCGCACACCACGTCCACCGCCTGCCGCAGCATCTGCTTGCGGTTCGGGACCCCGGCTGCGGTGCCCAGGACAGCGAGCTCCCGCTCCAGCAGATCCGCGCGCTCCTGCAGCTCTCGCACCCGCTCGGCCTCGTACGCGATCGCCTCGTCGACGGCGACGCGGTCGTAGCCGCGAACTGCGGTGGAGAACTGTGCAGCTTCAACAGACGTGAGTGAAGCCATGACTGCCCCCTGGTCGACGGTGTGCCCCGGCATGGCACGCAATGTCCATCCTCGACCGAGTTACGCCCGGAAGGTGTCCGGTTAGGTCGTTCGGGTGATCAGGGTTCGGGCGGAAGGCCCTCAGTCCGCCTTGATCACCAGTACCGCGACGTCGTCGCGGACCGCGGTGTCGGAGCCGAAGCGTGCGGCCGCGGCCTCCACCGCGGCGGCGATGTGTGCCGCATCACCGCCGGCGGCGTCGGACACGGCCGTGAGCAGGTTGGCCTCACCGAAGAACGCGCCGGCACCGCGTCGCTCGGTGATGCCGTCGGTGTAGAGCACCAGCGAGTCCCCGGGAGCCAGCATGATCGAGTCGTCGGCCAACTCCACGTCCGCGGTCACGCCGAGTAACGTCCCGCAGACGCCGACCAGACGCGCCGTGCCGTCCCGCTCGAGCAGCAACGGGGGAGGGTGCCCGGCGGTGGAGTAGCGGATCGCGAGGCCGTCGGCCGAGCGGGCGACGGTGCCGAGGACCACGGTGCAGAACCTGCCGCGGTCCTCCAGGGCCAGCAGGGTCTCGTTGAGGCGCCCCAGCACCTCGGGCGGGGTCAGGCCCTGACGGGTCAACAGGCGCAGGATCTCGCGGGCGATACCGGTGACCGCGGCGGCGGAGGGACCCTTGCCGCAGACGTCGCCGATGCAGATGCCCCACGTGTCGGCGTCGATCTCGAAGACGTCGTAGAAGTCACCACCGACCTCGTTCGCCTCGCCCGCCGCGGAGTAGCGGGCACCGAGATCCACTCCCGCGATGCGGGGAAGTTCACGGGGTCGCAGCCAGTCCTCGAGTGCGGCCGCGATCCCGGCCCGTTCGCCGTAGAGGCGAGCGTTGTCGATCGCCAACGCCGCGATCCGCGCCAGATCGCGCAACAGCGACGGGTCCTCGGTCAGCCGGCCGGCCTCGCCGTGCCCGGCCGCCACCAGAATCCCCAGCCGGCGACCACGGGCCACCAGTGGAACCACCCAGCCCTCACCGAGCGCGCCGAGGTCCACGTCCTTCAACGTCGACAGGGCACCGGCGGTGAGCACCGAGCGCGCGCCGGCGCCCTCGATGAGTCGGGCCACGGCCTTGCCGACGTCGTCCCGGATCAGGCGGTCGCGCAGTCCGGAGGCGCGCGTCTCGTCCGGGTGCGAGACGGCCTGCAGGACCGCACCGCGTTCGTCGAGATCGGTCCAGACAGCCGACCACGACGCCAGCCGCGGCACGGTGATCCGGGCGGCGAGCACGCAGGCCAGACCGACGTCCAGGATCCCGGCGAACATCTCGCCGGCCTCGGCCAGCAGCGCGAGTGAGCCGCGGGCCCGGAGTTGGCTACGTCGACCCTGCTCCTCGGCGACCATGACACCGATCCGGGCCGCGACCAGGCTTGCCAGGGCGTCGGCATCGCGATCGCGGGCGGGACGGTCCAGCACCAGGGCGCCGATCGGGTCCGTGCCGGAGCCGTGCAACGGCACCGACACCAGGTTCATGCCGACCGCGCCGCGGCGGATCGCATCCGGATCGGGGCCGGGCGTCTCGTCGTAGGCGGCCCAGGTGACCCACTGTCCCTCGGGGCCGTCCAGCACCGCGGCGTGCACCCATCCGCGGCGTGCATCCAGGCCTTCGACCACGCGGCGCAGCGATTCCTCGATCCGCTGCTGGGCGTCCATCCGCAACGACTGGTAACCGCCGGGACCGAGCAGGAACGCGATGTCACGCGGGGCCGACTCGGCCTCGTCCGCCGGTGGCGGTGCCGGTTCCGGGGTGTGCGGGTCGGGTTCGCGGCCGACCCGGAACCACACCGTTTTGCCGGTCGCGTCGTGCTCGGTGCCCCACGCGGTGGCCAAGGTGTCGACGAGCAGCAATCCGCGCCCGCTCTCGCGACCACTGTCCGGCGCTGTGGGCGCGGGTCGCCCGCGGCTGCCGTCGGAGACCGCGACGGTGGCGGTGAGCTCGTCGGTGCGCACGTCGAGAGTGATCGCGGTTCCCGCGTGCAGGAAGGAGTTGGTGACCAGTTCGGTGACGAGCAGCAGGGCGTCGTCCCGCAGCGCGAGCAGCCCGGCGTCCTCGAGTGCGTGCGCGACGAACTTGCGTGCCTGGGCCGCCGAACTGGCGGCGGCCGGAAGCGTCGCGCGAGCGGCTCTTGGTGAGCTTGCGGCCTTGCTCAAGCCGGCCACTTCGACGCCGATCGCGCACCCTGCAGGGACAGCGCGGTGTCGTCCTCCGGCGGCAGAGCGGCGACGAGTTCGGCCACGGCGTGCGCGGCACGCTCCGCGGCTTGTGCGGTCTCCGGTGCGGCGGTGGCCCGGGCCGATGCCGCTGCCTGGCGCGCGGCGTCCAGGGCGGCGCCACCGAGAATGGCGAGGCGCTCACTGTCGAAGCGGGCCCGCAGCGCAGCGAGTTCCTGACGGCGCTGATACAGCTCGATGAACACCTCGACCTTGGCGCGCAGCACCCACGGGTCGAACGGCTTGCAGAGGTAGTCGACGGCCCCGGCCGTGTACCCGCGGAAGGCCTGGTGAGCACCGTCGTCGATCGCGGTCAGGAAGACGATGGGGATGTCCTGGGTGCGTTCCCTGGCCTTGATCTGCGCTGCCGTCTCGAAGCCGTCCATGCCCGGCATCTGCACGTCGAGCAGGATCAACGCGATGTCGTTGAGGAGCAGTTGCTTGAGAGCATCGGCGCCGCACTCGGCACGGATCAGCTCGTGGCCGAGACCGGAGAGAATTGCCTCCAGGGCAAGGAGATTCTCCGGTCGGTCGTCGACCATGAGGATCTTCACCGGCGGACCGGCGGGGGCCATTGTCATGCGTTCTCCGTGGCGCGATCGCGCCCAACTCGATCAACACTGAGCCGGGACCGCATGACGCCGAGCAGTTGGTCCAGGTCCACCGGTTTGGTGATGTAGTCGGTCGCCCCGGCCATGAGGCTTTTCTCCCGGTCACCCGGCATGGCCTTCGCGGTGAGGAATACGATCGGGAGATCCGTGTGCGCCGGGCTGCGCCGGATCTCCGTGGTGGTCTCGTTGCCGTCGAGCTCCGGCATCATCACGTCCATCAGGACGAGGTCGACCCCGTTCGGGTTCTGCCGTAGGACGTCGATACCGGCCCGGCCGTTGTCGGCGTACAGCACAGTCATTCCCTGCCGTTCCAGAGCACTGGTCAGGGCGAAGACGTTACGCACGTCGTCATCGATCACCAGGACACGGGAGCCGCGCAACGGGTCCGGCCCGGTCAGCTTCGTCGGCGCGACGTTCAGTGCGCGCAGCATCGGCACCTGTGGGAGGGCCGGGGTACTCGCGACGGGTTCGCGTTCGGGCATGTCGAACGGGTACATCGTCGGTACGTACAGGGTGAACGTGCTGCCCAGACCGGCTTCGCTGCGCACGTCGATGGCGCCCCCGAGCAGTCGCGCGATGTCGCGGGAGATCGTCAGGCCGAGGCCCGTGCCGCCGTAGCGGCGGCTGGTGGTGCCGTCGGCCTGCTGGAAGGCCTCGAAGATCAGCTTCAGCTTCTCCGGCGGGACCCCGATGCCGGTATCGATGACCCGCAGAGCGATCACCGAGGGGGCGTCGTTCAACGTCGTCGACGGGTAGACGAGGTGTTCCGGGGCGAGGCCGACGGACAGCCGCACCGTGCCGGCATCGGTGAACTTGATGGCGTTGGAGAGCAGATTCTTCAGGACCTGCTGCAGGCGCAGACCGTCGGTGACCAACGAATCGGGCACGCCCTCGTCCATGTCGACAACGAGGTCCAACCCCTTCTGCGCGGCGATGGTGCCGAACGTCGACTGGACGAACCCGCAGATCTCGGCGAGGTGCACCGCGGTCGGGTGCACGTCCATCTTCCCGGCCTCGACCTTGGACAGGTCGAGGATGTCGTTGATCAGAGCGAGCAGGTCGGTGCCCGCGCTGTGGATGGTCTGCGCGAACTCGATCTCCTTGTGGGTCAAGCGTGGAATCGGGGTTGTCGACGAGCAGCTTGGCCAGGATCAGCAAGCTAGTTCAGTGGCGTGCGCAGCTCGTGCGACATGTTCGCGAGGAACTCGGACTTGTAGCGGCTGGCCAACGCGAGCTGTTCGGCGTTGGCCTCCAGCTCGGCGTTGGTGCGCTGCAGCTGTCCGGAGCGGTCCTGCAGTTCCTGAGTGAGGCGCTGGGACTGGCCGAGCAGTTCCTCGGTGCGTACGTTCGCGATGATCGTGTTGAGCACGACGCCGATGGTCTCGACGAGCTGGACGAGGAAGTCGGTGTGCACCTCCTCGAACTGACCGAAGCCGGCCAGTTCGATGACGCCGAGCACCTGCTCCTCGAAGACGACCGGGAGCACGAACACGTCGGCCGGTCGGGCGGCCCCGAGGCCGCCGCCGACGGGCAGGTAGTCCGCGGGCACCTCGCTGACCCGGCGCGGACGTCGGTCCGCGGCGGCCTGACCGGCCAGCCCCTCACCGAACCTGATCCGTACGTCGCGGTCGGGGATGCCGTAGCCGGCGACCAGGCGCAGCACCGGCTGCTCCCCGCCGTCCGGATCGGGCTCGGCGAGGTAGAAGGCCCCATGTACGGCCTGCACGACCGGAGTGACCTCGCTCATGATCATCTGCGTCAGTTCGCGCAGGTCGCGCTGACCCTGCATCCGTGAACCGATACGGGCGAAGTTCGACTTCAACCAGTCCTGCTGGGCGTTGATGTCGGTGGTCGACCGCAGGTTGGCGATCATCTGGTTGATGTTGTCCTTGAGCTCGGCGACCTCACCGCTCGCCTCGACGGTGATCTGCCGGGTGAGGTCACCGCGGGTCACGGCGGTCGAGACCTCGGCGATGGCACGCACCTGGGTGGTCAGGTTGCCCGCCAGTTGGTTGACGTTCTCCGTCAGGTGGCGCCAGGTACCGGACACTCCCGCGACCTCGGCCTGCCCGCCGAGTCGACCCTCGGTGCCGACCTCGCGGGCCACACGGGTGACCTCCGCGGCGAAGGAGGACAGCTGGTCGACCATCGTGTTGACGGTCGACTTCAGCTGCAGGATCTCGCCCTTGGCGTCGACGGTGATCTTCTGCGACAGGTCGCCCTGGGCCACGGCGGTGGTGACGAGAGCGATGTTGCGGACCTGGCCGGTGAGGTTTCCTGCCATGTAGTTGACGTTGTCGGTGAGGTCGCGCCAGGTGCCGGCAACGCCCTTCACCTGCGCCTGGCCACCGAGGGCACCTTCGGTGCCGACCTCACGGGCCACCCGGGTGACCTCGTCGGCGAAGGAGGACAGCTGGTCGACCATCGTGTTGATGGTGTTCTTCAGCTCGAGGATCTCGCCCTGCGCGTCGACGGTGATCTTCTGCGACAGGTCGCCTCGCGCGACGGCGGTGGCGACCTGGGCGATGTTGCGGACCTGGCCGGTGAGGTTGGCGGCCATGTAGTTGACGTTGTCGGTGAGGTCGCGCCAGGTGCCGGAGACGCCCTTCACCTGGGCCTGGCCGCCGAGTCGTCCTTCGGTGCCGACCTCGCGGGCGACGCGGGTGACCTCGTCGGCGAAGGAGGACAGCTGGTCGACCATCGTGTTGATGGTGGCCGCGAGCGCCGCGACCTCGCCCTTGGCGTCGACGGTGATCTTCTGCGACAGGTCGCCCCGGGCGACGGCCGTGGTCACCTGGGCGATGTTGCGGACCTGGCCGGTGAGGTTGGCGGCCATGTAGTTGACGTTGTCGGTGAGGTCGCGCCAGGTGCCGGAGACGCCCTTCACCTGGGCCTGGCCGCCGAGTCGTCCTTCGGTGCCGACCTCGCGGGCGACGCGGGTGACCTCGTCGGCGAAGGAGGACAGCTGGTCGACCATCGTGTTGATCGTCGCGGCGAGCGCTGCGATCTCGCCCTTGGCGTCGACGGTGATCTTCTGGCTGAGGTCACCTCGCGCGACGGCGGTGGCGACCTGGGCGATGTTGCGGACCTGGCCCGTGAGGTTGGCGGCCATGTAGTTGACGTTGTCGGTGAGGTCGCGCCAGGTGCCGGAGACCCCGCGCACCGTGGCCTGACCGCCGAGCTTTCCTTCGGTGCCGACCTCGCGGGCCACGCGGGTGACCTCGTCGGCGAAGGAGGACAGCTGATCGACCATCGTGTTGATCGTGGACTTCAGCTCGAGGGTCTCGCCCTTGACGTCCACCGAGACCTTCTGCGACAGGTCGCCCTGCGCCACGGCCGTGGTGACCGCCGCGATGTCACGGACCTGGCTGGTCAGGTTCGCCGCCATGTTGTTGACGGAGTCGGTGAGGTCCTTCCAGGTGCCGGCCACGCCGGGCACGTCGGCCTGGCCCCCGAGCTTCCCTTCGGTACCGACCTCGCGGGCCACGGTGGTGACCTGCTCGGCGAACAGGCGCAGGGTGTCGGTGAGGGAGTTGATGGTGTCCGCGAGGGCCGCGACCTCGCCGGCTGCGTCGACGGTGATCTTCTGCTCGAGATCGCCTCGGGCCACCGCGGTGACGATGAGGGCGATGTTGCGGACCTGGCTGGTCAGGTTGCCCGCCATGTTGTTGACGGAGTCGGTGAGGTCCTTCCAGGTGCCGGCCACGCCCGGCACGTCGGCCTGGCCACCGAGCTTTCCTTCGGTGCCGACCTCGCGGGCCACGCGGGTGACCTCGTCCGCGAACGAGGACAACTGGTCGACCATCGTGTTCAGGGTCGCCGCGAGCGCCGCGACCTCACCCTTGGCGTCGACGGTGATCTTCTGCGACAGGTCACCACGGGCCACCGCGGTGGCGACCTGGGCGATGTTGCGGACCTGGTCGGTCAGGTTCGCGGCCATCGAGTTCACGGAGTCGGTGAGGTCCCGCCACGTACCGGAGACGCCGCGCACCTCAGCCTGGCCGCCGAGCTTTCCTTCGGTGCCGACCTCGCGGGCCACCCGGGTGACCTCGTCGGCGAAGGAGGACAGCTGGTCGACCATCGTGTTGATCGTCGACTTCAGCTCGAGGATCTCGCCCTGGGCGTCGACGGTGATCTTCTGCGACAGGTCGCCCTGCGCCACGGCTGTGGTCACCTGGGCGATGTTGCGGACCTGACCGGTCAGGTTGCCCGCCATCGAGTTGACCGACTCGGTGAGGTCCCGCCACACCCCGGAGACGCCCTTCACCTGGGCCTGGCCGCCGAGCTTTCCTTCGGTGCCGACCTCGCGGGCCACGCGGGTGACCTCGTCGGCGAAGGAGGAGAGCTGGTCGACCATCGTGTTCACGGTCGTACCGATGCGGAGGAACTCACCCTTGACCGGCTGGCCGGCGATCTCCAGGGCCATCTGCTGGGAGAGGTCGCCCTCGGCGACAGCCGCGATGACGCGGGCGACCTCGGTGGTCGGGCGGACCAGGTCGTCGATGAGGGCGTTGATCGCGGCGGCACCGACTCCCCAGCCGCCGTCGGCGCTGACCTCGTCGAGCCGTTCGGTCATGCGGCCCTCACGGCCGATGACCCGGCTGGCGCGGACGAGCTCGCGGGTACGACGTTCGTGCAGCACCGCGAGGGCGTTCACGCGGTCCACCAGCTGACCGAGCGGACCCTCGCGTGGCTCCAGCCGGACGGCGAATTCGCCGGCGTGCAGCGCGTCGAGCGCGTGCAACAGATCGGCCAGGTCGCGGCCGGTCGGGGAGCCCGACGGCTCCTTCACCTGGTCGGGCGCCTCGGCATCGCTGGTGAGAGTCACGACGTCCTCCAGGCCCCGTGCGGCACGACGAGATTCGGTGTCCGAATGCTATGGCTCCAGGCAACCCAGGAAGCCCTTGCGTGGACGTGGGAATTCGTGTCGATCTGCCTGTGCGCCACCGCCTCCGCCCCGGCCGCTTACCGGCCGTTACCGTTCCTGACATGACAACCTTTGTGGGGGACCAGATGCACCCGGGTGGGGTGCGGTCCGAGCTCGCGGCGCGTATCGCCGCGGACAGCTTGTCCCTGCTGGACGTCTGGTTGGGGCCCGAGCAGCTGAAACAGGACATGCTCGCCGTGCTCTACGCGGGACGGCATCTGCTGCTCGAGGGTCCGGTGGGATCGGGCAAGACGCTTGTTGGCGTCCTCGATCGCGAAGGCACTGCCGTCGATCACCTTGGCGGGGTGCGATTTCGGGTGTCTACCCGGTGAGACGGCCTGCCCGCAGTGCCGCGCCTGGGGCGCGGACGCGCCGTCGGCGCGAGAGGTGTCCGGCGCCGGTCGCCTGGTCCGCATCCAGGGGTCGCCGGACCTGGTGCCCGAGGACCTCGTCGGTGATCTGGATCCCGCCGCGGCGCTGCGCTGGGGCGCCTCGGACATCCGGGCGTTGCGGCCGGGTCGGTTGCTGCGGGCGCACAGGCGCATCCTCTTCCTCGACGAGGTGAACCGGCTCTCGGAGCGGCTGCAGAACCTGCTGCTGGAACTGCTCGAGGAACGGGCGATGACCGTGGGCGGCTACGACGTGCGCTTCGACATCGACACCGTCGTGGTGGCGACCATGAATCCGGCCGAGTACGTAGGCGTCGAGCGGCTGTCCGAGGCATTGGCCGACCGCTTCGAACGGGTGCGGCTGACCTACCCGAGCCCCGAGCAGGAGGTGGCGATCCTGCGCAACCGAGTGCCGCAGGTCGCCGGGATCGACGTGCCGCCGGACGGGACCGCGGACGCCATCGTCGGGTTCGCGAACACGCTGCGGGCCGACTCTGCGGTTCGCACGCCGCCGAGCGTTCGCGCCGCCCTGTCGGCCTACGAGTTGGCCGCGACGCAGCATGCGTTGAACCCGGGAGCCGGCTGGGAGAGGGCTGTGATCAACGGCATCCGGTTGGCCTTCCGCGGCCGGATCGCGCTGGCGCACACGGCGCCGGACCCCGATCACGTCGACGACTGGCTCGAGGCGCAACTCGAGCAGTTGGTGTGAATGCGGTGCTCGACCCCGCGACGGAGCTGTCCGCGATTGCCGCCCGGCTGCGGGGACATCCGGACGTGCTGTCCGGGCCCAGCGTGCGGGCGATGCTCGCCGCGGCCGAGCTCTACTCCTCGCTCGGGGATGTCGTCGACTTCGACTCCGCGACACACCTGACCCGTCTCGTCCGGGCGTGCCTGATGTCGCTGCCGCATCGGCTGCGGGTCGTGCCCGGGGTTGACGCGGCGCAGTTGGTCGCCGATGTGGTGCTCGACGTCCTGACGGCCGTGGAGCGGGCGCCGGGGGACGACGGGCCGGCGCCGGAGGACGGGGACGAACCGGAGCAGCCGCGGGGTGTCTACGAGCTTCCGGTGTTCCGGCTCGACATGCGGGGCAACGACGCGGAGCCCGGTGGGCACGGGGGGCCTTCCGCGGCCGGGTTCGATGTCGGTGCGTTGCTGGACCGGATCCTGCGGCCGACGCGTCGGCCGGGGTCCTCGGAGGGCACGGCACCGTCGCCGGTGCCTCCGCTGGCGGGGGAGCGGTCGGTCCCGACCCTGCTGCGTCCCGGAGATCGGCTCCGCGAGCTTTCGGTGCGGGCCACTCAGCGGGCGGCGCTGCGCCGTGGGATCGATCTGACGCAGGATCAGGTCGTGCCGTCGGAGGTGCTGCGACGACGTCCTCCGCACCCGCGCGTCACCTGCGATGTCGTGCTCGCCCTCGACGTCAGCGAGTCGATGACCGGTGCTGCCGTCGGGCCACTGGCGCGTGCGCTGATCGAAGGGGCGACCAGGGCCGGACACCGGGTCGCCCTGCAGGTGTTCGCGGCGATCGTCACCGAGGTGTCCGGGCTGAGCCGCCGCCCGGAAGAGCTGCTCGCGGCGGCGCGCCACTACACGCCCGCCAACCCGACCAATCTGGAGGCCGCGGTGTGGTCGGCGACGGACCTGTTGCTGCGTACCGGATGGCGCGCTCACCCGGGAGTCATCGTCGTGGTCACCGACGCCGAACCGACCATCTGCGGGACCGCCGCCGCCCCGGCTCGTGGCTTCGGCGTCGGCACCGCCCGGCTCGCGGCACTCGACGCAGCCGCGCGGGCGCGGGCCAACGGGCTGACGTTGTCGGTACTCTTCCCGCCGCCGGGTTCGGTGGCTCGGGTGGACCCCGACTTCGCCGCCGCGCTGGCCGGAGCGGGCGGCGGGATCGCCCACACGTACCCCGTGCACTGACGCTCGCGTGGGGGTCGGTCAACACGGTGCGGTGCCACCCATCAGCATGGTGCGGTGCCACCTACCTTCCGCGCCGCGACACCCGCCGACATCCCGGACCTCCTCGACCTGATCCAGTCCGCCTACCGCGGGGACTCCTCGCGCGTGGGCTGGACCACCGAGGCGGACCTGCTCGACGGGCAACGCGCCGACCCCGAGGTACTGGCGGCGGACCTGGCCAACCCCCGGCTCACGGTGCTCTACGCCGTCGACGAGTCGGGCCCCTTGGCGTGCGCCTCGGTGACGAACAAGGGCGACGGGGTCGGGTACTTCGGCATGTTCGCCGTGCGCCCGGCAGCGCAAGGCACCCGGGTCGGCTCCACCCTGCTTGCTGCCGCGGAAGACTTCGCCCGAGGGTTCGGCGCAGTGCGGATGGAGATGACGGTGATCGCGCAACGCACCGACCTCATCGCCTGGTACCTCCGCCGCGGCTACACCCCGACCGGCGAACGGCAGCCTTTCCCTTACGGCGACGAACGTTTCGGCCTGCCGCGTCGCGACGACCTCGAGTTCGTAGTCCTCTCCCGCCCCCTCTAGCCGAGAGGTAACCGTAGTCAAGAGGGAAGGCTTACAACCTTTGCGCACGACGTGCGCAAGGGTTGTAAGGAACCCATACAAATCGGACATTCGACGACCACAACGACTGACATGCACGAATCCCATCTGGTTTACGACGAGGTGCCGGTGCCCTCCAGGGCGTCCAACACTCGTAGTGCGAGGTCGAGTTGGAAGCGGTTGTCGACGTTCTTGAGGTCCAGGCCCAGGACGTCGCCCGCACGGCCGATCCGGTAGCGGACGGTATTGGGGTGCACATGCAGCAGAGCCGCGGTGCGTTCCAGATGGCGGTCCTGGGACAGCCAGCCCCGCAGGGTCCGCACATAGTCGGTGCCGTCGTCGGCGTCGGCGGAGAGCAGCGGGCCGAGGGTGCCGTCGACCATGCTTTCGAGGGTCTTGCGCGACGACCCGCCGGCGGCCAGCAGGCCGGTGAGTCCGAGGTCGGCGGCGGTGAACACCGCACCCGCCTCGGGCTGCCGACGTGCCAGGTCCAACGCGAGTGAGGCCTCGCCGAAGGCCTCGGCGAATTCGCGCGGCGACGTGCAGCGCCGGCCCACGCCTGCGGCCAGACCCTCGCGGGGCAACGTCCGTTCGCGGATCAGATCCCGCACGCGGTCCTGGGGTCGCAAGCCCGCCCGGGCGGGCAGGACCAGGACGGCGTCGCCGTTGCGAGCGACGACCAGCGCCCCAGGCTGAGCCGCGGCGACGGCGCGTTCGAGCTGATCGATCGCGGCTCCACTGAGCGGCGCAGCTTCGCTGTGATGCGCGCCGAGGCACACGACGTGGTGCGGCTGGTTGAGATCGAGGCCGAGCAGCGCGGCGTCCGAGCGCATTGCCTGGGCATCGCGACTTCGCGTGATGAGGGCGTCCACCAGATCGCGACCTGCACGACGTTCCGCGGCGGCGCCGGCCCGAATGACGCGCAGCTGCAGACCGAACATCAGGGCGGCTGCCCGTACCGCCGTCTGTTCCTCGGGGGACAGCTCGCGGTCACCGGACACCTCGAGCCGCTCCGCGGTGCGGCCGGGCAAGGGGACGCGGAAGCGGCTCGGCGCATTGCTCGGCAGGGCGCCGATCAGTGACTGTCCATCAGAATCCACGAGATCGACGGACAGCCCGAAGCGACGCCGCAAGAGGATGACGCCTGCCGTCAGGTCGCCCGCTGCTCCCAGCACCTCCGCCAGATCGCTCTGCAGGCCGAGCATCGCTTCCACTCCGCCCTGGGGGACGCCCGGTCCGCCGCGGCGGCGCAGGCGGTGGATCGCCGAGCCGCAGTCGATGGCGATCTCGCTCAGCAGGGTCAGCTGCTCGGGGCTCCAGTCGAACGTCTCCCGCCGGGCCGCGTAGAGCACGCCCAGGACCTGGCCGCCGACGGTCAGCGGCACGCACATGGCCGCCCGGATGCCCTCCTCGTCGATCATCGTCTTCTGGGTGGGGGCCCGGCGCGGGTCGTGCCGGTAGTCGCGTACGGACAGCGCCCGGCCTTCAGCGGCCACGCGTCCTCCGACGCCGACCCCGAGTGCCAACGTCCACTCGGTCGCCATCCGGACAGTGCGCAGGCCCGAGTGCGCCGCCATGGTCAGCGTGGTGTCGTGCAGCAGGCCGCACCAGCTCACCTCGGCGCCGGTGGCCTCCCGCGCGGCCGTCACGGCGAAGGCGGCGACGGCCTCCGGCGCGGTCGCGGTGAGCAAGTGTCGCAGGAGTTCGGTGACGACCGCGCGTTCAGCGGTGGGCTCGCCGCCGATGGACGGCTGACCTGCGACGACGCGGGACGGGGACCTGCTCACGGACCTCAGGCTAGGTCCTGCAGGCTCGTGACGAATCGCGGGGTTCTTGGCATGAACTGCCAAACCCCCGGCCGGAGATTTGTGCCCCGACAACAGGAGTCAAGAGCCTTTTCGGTGCAAGGGTCGGAGCTATCGAGAGCTGGAGGCGGACATGGTGCGAGCGCAGGGCCGGATCGAGACGCTCATGCGGGAGCGGGTCAGCGCCCACCCGGACGCCGTGTGGTTGAAGTGGCTCGACGAGCAGGTCACCTGGGGCCAGGCGCTCAGCAACGCCCTCCGCGCCGCGAACGGCCTGCTCGAACTCGGGGTCCGCCCGGGGGACCGGGTCGCGCTGATGATGGCCAACCGGCCGGAGTTCATCTGGACCCATCTCGGTATCCAGTTCATCGGTGGGTATTCGACGCCGGTGAACATCTCCCAGCGCGGGGTGACTCTGGAGCACATCCTCGCCGACTCCGACGCGACCACGGTCCTGTTCCAGCAGGACCTCCGCGACGTTGTTCTGGCGGCCAAGGAGCGCGTCCCCGGGGTGAAGCACCTCGTCGTCGCGGACGGCCCCGTCGGGGGCGGGGTCGACTGGACCCTGGACCGTCTGATGTCGGCCCCGGACACCGAACCGGAGGTGGAGCTGGAGGAGACGACCGGCGGTGTCGGGATGCTCTACACCTCCGGCACGACCGGCCCGCCCAAGGGCGTCGTGGCCACCGGGTACGACCTCACTCCGCTCATGGCGGTGCTCAAGGCCGCGGACGTCCAGCCGGGGGAGACGGTGTACACCGGGCTGCCCCTGTTCCACGGCAATGCCCTGCTGGTCTCGATGCTCGGATCGATGTTCGTCGACGCCCAACTGGCGCTGGCACCGAAGTTCACCGCGTCGCGCTTCTTCGACGACTGCCGGCGCTACGACGCCGTCTCCTTCAGCACCCTCGGCGGGATGATCTCGATCCTCATGAAGCAGCCGCCGCGCCCGGACGACCGGGACCATCCGGTGCGCGTGGTGCTGTCCGCCGGGTGCCCGCCCGATCTCTTCGAGCCGTTCCAGGAGCGCTTCGGTGTGCGCCTGATCGAGTGGTTCGGCATGGTCGATTCTCCCGGCATCCTGCTCAACAACGACGGTGTGGTCGGCTCGATGGGGGTGTCCGGGGTCGCCGATGTCGAGTTCCGGGTCGTGGACGACGACGACAATCCCGTGCCGACGGGAGAGCCTGGCGAGCTCGTGTTCCGCCACCCCGCAGGCAAACTGACGCACTATCACAAACTGCCCGAGGCCACGGACCACGCCTATCGCGGCGGTTGGTTCCACTCCGGCGACCTCGCCGTGGTCGACGAGAACGGCTACTTCTACTACAAGGGCCGCAAGAAGGAGTCGATGCGCCGCCTCGGCGAGAACATCTCCGCGTGGGAGATCGAGACGGTCCTCAACGGTCACCCGGAAGTGCTCGACAGCGCGGCTCATCCGGTCCCGTCGGAGCTGTCGGAGGACGAGATCAAGGTCTGCGTCATCCTCCGGGAGGGATCGGCGGTCACCGAGGCGCAGGTGCACGAGTACTGCCGGGAGCACATGGGACGGCACGCCGTACCGCGCTACGTCGAGCTGGTGACCGAGTTGCCGAAGACCGGCACTCAGCGTAACCAGTACGCGACCTTGCGGGCGCGCGGCGTCACCACCACCACCTGGGACGCGCAGCAGGGGGCAGGCCGATGACCGCGGTCTACGTGGCCGGGACGGGGATGACCGCCTTCGGGAAGTTCCCCGCTGCCACCGCTCGAACCCTGACCGAAGAGGCGGTCACCGCCGCCCTCGCCGACGCGGGCATGACGTCCGACGACGTGCAGATGGTCTTCTTCGGCAACGCCGCAAGCGGTCTGATCACCGGTCAGGAAATGATCCGCGGCCAGGCCGCCCTGCGCTTCACCGGGCTCCTCGGGGTGCCGATCGTCAACGTCGAGAACGCCTGCGCCTCGTCCTCCACCGCCTTTCACCTCGCCTGCAGTGCCGTGGCCTCCGGTCAGGTCGACGTGGCGCTCGCGGTCGGCACGGAGAAGATGGCCATCCCGGACAAGAACCGGGCCTTTGACGCCATCGGCACCGCGATCGACCTGGAGCAGAAGGCCGAACTGCTCGCGACCTTCGGCGGGGACGAGTTGTCCGGCGACCGATCGCTGTTCATGGACGTCTACGCCTCGCTCACCCGTGCCTACTGTGAACGCAGCGGAGCGAGCCCGAGCGACTTCGCCGAGGTCGCGGTCAAGAGCCACGCGCACGCGGCGTTGAACCCGAAGGCGCAGTACCGCAACCCGATCACCGTCGACGAGGTCCTCGCCTCACGCACCATCTCCGCACCGCTCACCCTGCTCATGTGCTCACCGATCGGTGATGGCTCCGCCGCCGTGGTGCTGACCCGCGCGGACCGGCTCAATGGTCCGGAGCGGGTGCGGGTCGCCGCGTCGGTGCTGCGATCCGGCCGCGACCGGGCACCGGACGAGCCGTCGTCGTTCCACCGTGCGGTTCGTCAGGCCTACGAGTCCTCCGGCCTCGGTCCGGACGACCTCGATGTCATCGAGGTTCACGACGCGGCAGCGCCCGCGGAACTCATGGCCTACGAGGAACTTGGGCTGTGCGCGGAAGCGGAGGGGCCCAAGCTGTTGCACTCGGGTCGGACCCGCCTCGGTGGGCAGCAGGTCGTCAACCCCAGTGGCGGTCTGCTGTCCAAGGGCCACCCGATCGGCGCGACGGGTTGCGCGCAGATCGTGGAGATAGCCGATCAGCTCCGCGGCCGCTGCGACGCCCGGCAGGTCGCCGGCGCACGCGTCGGACTGGCCGAGAACGCCGGGGGTTTCCTCGGCACCGACAACGCCGCCATTGCCATCACCATCCTGACCGTCTAGAGGGAGTGCCATGGAGTTCAAGCAGGTCATCGGAGACCGTCGCACCATCCGTTTCTTCGACCCGAACAAGGCGGTGGAGCCGGAGAAGATCCAGATCATCCTCGAGGCGGCGAACCTGTCCTCCCGTGCCGTCAACGCCGACTTCGCCAAGGCCATCGTGTGCCTGCGCGACGAGCTTCCGCCGGACGTCGTCGAGTCCCTCAAGACCCCGACCACGACCACGCAGTTCGACCTCGCTCCCGTCTACATCTTCTGGTACGGGGACTCGAACTTCGCCGACGGTGCGCAGGAACGATTGAAGGAACTGACGGACCTCGGCGCGTTGCCCGCCACCCACGGGTGGTCGCACGCCTACGTCGATGAGGTCGCGTTCGCGCAGGTCGTCTCGCCGATGTCGCAGATCCCGATGGCGAACATGTGGGCCATCTCGGTGGAGGCCGGCCTGACGATCTGCCAGGCGCTGTTGGCGGCGGTGGACGAGGGACTCGGCACGGGTCTGCACGCCTTCAACACCGACGTGGCGAAGAAGGCCCTCAACGTTCCCGACCACTGGGTGCCGATGTGGGTGCAGTTCGTCGGGTATCCCGCCGAGGACCGCCTCGGCGGCGGGGCCCGTCCGCGGCGCCCGTTGAGCAACAGCTACCACCGCGGCGCCTACGGAACCCCGTGGGAGGACATCCCCGGGGTCAAGGACAAGCTGCGTGAGGCCGGGATGTTGCAGGACGGGATGGACGCCGACAAGCGTCATGCTGAGGTGCGCGAGCTCGCCAAGCGTTTCGCGCTTCCGCTGTGAGCCTCACCCACTCCGATCTCGCCGCGGCCCCTGCGGTGACGCAGTGGTTCGCCAGCGCCCGGCTGACCTCGGAGCCACCCGAGGAACTGCAGGAACGCCTGGAACTGCTGGCCGGTTTCCTCGCCCACGTAGGCAAAAGCGCGGACGAGCTGGTCGAGTTCTGCTTCCTGCGCAAGAAGGACACCGGCGAACGGTTCAGCAGCGTGAAGCGGCGCGGCGAGGTCAACGACTGGATCGAGGAGTTCGTCGCCGCGCGCGGTTGGACCGGCAAGGAGGCCGTACTCAACGGCAACACGCTGCGCAGTTTCATGATCCACAACGGTGCGCTGATCCAGGGGAACGCCTGGCGCGGCTGACGCGCACACCATCGTTTCCGTACCCCGAGACCGACAAGGAGTCGCCATGGAAGCCAGGAACGCCCCTGTACTCACCCCGGTGCTCACCTATTACGCCGACCTGCAGATCGACGACGTCGGCAAGGGGCCGTTCGGTCCACGAGTGATCGCCAACGTGACCGGCGGGGAGTTCAGCGGCGATGACGGGGTGAAGGGGACCATCGTGGGCGCCGGCGCCGACTGGCTGCTGGTCGGCGACGACGGCTTCGGGCGACTCGACGTCCGAGCGACCCTCAAGACCAGTGACGGCGCGCTCATCTACGCGCAGTACTACGGCTACATCGAGGTGACGCCGACCATCAGCGCGATTCTCGCCGGCGAGACCGCGGAGACCGAGTTCGGCGGCCAGTACTTCTTCACCAACCCCCGGCTGGAGACCGGCGACGAACGATGGGCGTGGGTCAACCACACCTTCTTCGTCGGTCAGGGACGTCTGGTCACGGGTCCGCGGGTCGAGTACCAGGTCTACAAGGTGGACAACCCCGCGTAGTCGGACGGCGGATGGGTCGCGGCGAGGTCGCGGCCCATTCCGCCGGTGCCGCAGGCACCAGGGACACCGGTATGGTCCTCAGCCTTCTGGAGTACAAAGCGGCCATGTCCGAACCTGTCTTCTTCAACCCGTTCGCCCCCGGGTTCCTCGAGGACCCCTACGCCCATTACGCGGAACTGCGCGAGGCCGACCCGGTCCACGCCCACCCGATGGGGGTGTGGTTCCTCTGGCGCTACGCCGACGCCGAGGCGCTGTACAAGGAAGTGCATTCGGTAGACGAGCGGAAGTGCCCGACCAGCCAGCTGACGCCGCTCTACCGCGAGCTCTCCGACGGCAAGCTGCCCCGCGGTGACGGCCTGGCACTCATGGACCGGGACCCGCCCGATCACCCGCGCCTGCGCGGTCTGCTCACCCGCACGTTCACGATGCGCCAGATCGATCGCCTCGAGCCGCGAGTCACGCAACTGGTGAACGACGGCCTGGACCGGATCGCCGAGGCCGGCCGGGCGGAGCTGATCGGTGAGCTCGCCTTCCCGCTGCCGTTCACCGTGATCACCGAGCTGCTGGGTATGCCTGCGTCGGGTGACGCCCGGGTGCGCGAGCTGTCGGACGCCATCGTGATGTCGATGGAACCGGTGACCGATCCGGAGGCGGTCGCCAAGATCGTCGCGGCGGACCTGGAGCTGACGGCGATGATCGCCGACGCCCTTGCCTGGAAGCGGAACAACCTCGCCGACGACGTGCTCTCCGCGATGATCACCGCCTCGGACGCGGACGGGCTGCTGTCCGAGGAGGAACTGATCGCGCAGACCATGGTGCTGTTCCTCGCCGGCCACGAGACCACGGTGAACCTGCTCGGCAACGGGACCCTCGGGCTGCTGCGGCACCCGGACCAGTTGGCGCTGCTGCGGGAGAAGCCGGAGCTCGCGGGCAACGCCGTCGAGGAATTGCTCCGCTACGACAGCCCTGTGCAGCTGGGTCGACGGATCACCACGGAGCCGTGGGAGATCGGCGGGAAGGTCGTCCCGCCGGGGACGTTCGTCTCACCGGTCATCGGCGCGGTCAACCGGGATCCGGCGAAGTGGGGACCGGACGCGGACACGGTGCGCATCGAACGGCCCGAGGCGCGTCAGCACCTGTCGTTCGGATCCGGGATCCATCACTGCCTGGGTGCGGCCCTCGCGCGGCTCGAGGGCCGCATCTTCTTCGCGGCACTGGCCACGCGGTTCTCCGACATTCAGCTCGACGGGGAACCGAAGCGCAACGGGCTGATCAACCTGCGCGGCCTCGCGGCGTTGCCGATCGCGGTGCGGTCCGCCTGATCAAGGCGTCGTCACGGGCGCGGGCATCTCGGCGGCGCGGCCGCTGATCGAGTTGCGCCGACCTTCCGGTCCGGCGGACTCGCGGAACTCCTGGACGGTGACCCCGGTCAACGTGGTCGCGCCGCGGGCGCGGGCGGTCGCGGAGCGGGGGAAACCGAGCAGGGGAGCCAGTTCGCCGAAGTACTCGCCCGGGCCGCAGGTGTGCACGAGACTCTCGCCGCCGTCGGCGAGTTCGCGATACAGGTCGATGTGACCGCTCTCGACGAAGTAGACGAGTTCTCCACGTTCGCCCTGCAGGAACAGGTTCTCCCCGTCGGCCAGGGCGACCGGTCCCGGCCGCGCGCCTTCGATGACTGCCTCCACGCCCATCTTGACCACCTTGTCGGCGAGTGGCACCAAACGGTGGTCGTGGGTGGAGACGATGACGACCCGGCCGGGTGCGGCGAGTTCGCGCAGGGTGCGCAGCACGGTCTCGACCTGGACGTAGTCCAGCGCCGCTGTCGGCTCGTCGGCCAGGATCACGGGCGGATCGTGAGCGAGCGCGCGCGCGATCGCGGCGCGTTGTTGTTGGCCGCCGGACATCCGGCCGGGTCGCTGCGACATCCGTTCGGCGAGACCGAACTGGGTGAGCAGTTCCTCGGCGCGGGCCCGCGCGGCCTTCGCGCCCACGCCGGCAAGGCGGAGCGGGGCTTCGACGTTCTCCCGCGCGGTGAGGCTCGGCAGGAGCTTGAAGCCCTGGAAGACCAGGCCGACGCAACGGCGGCGGTATTCCGTCAGTTCGTGCGAGTTCAGTGTGGTGATATCCATTCCGTCGAGGGAGATGCTGCCGGAGGTCGGGGTGAGGATCCCCGCCAGGCAGGAGAGCAGGGTGGTCTTGCCGCACCCGCTCGGGCCGAGCAGCAGCACCAGTTCGCCGGAGTTCAACTCGGCGTAGAAGTTGTCCAGCGGACGCACCTTGTACCCGCCGCCGGCGAACTCGACGGTCAGTTCGGAGATCTGCAGACTCTTCATCAGACGGCCCCTCCGAACGCGGCGGCGGGATCGACGCCCACCGCCTTGCGCAGCCCCGCGATGCTCGCGCCCAGCCCGATCGCGATGGAGATGGCGACCAGGGTCGCCGACGTCGCCGGGGCGAGATAGATCGGCATGGGGAACAGCGGCGCGATCGCGTACGCCAACCCCAGCGCGGCCCCGGCCGCGGCGGTGGAGATGACCACGGCCTGCACGGTGAGGCTGGCCATCAACGAACCCGACGAGATCCCGATCGCCTTGAGCACCGCGAAGTCCTGGATGCGTTCCAGGACCGACAGATAGATGGTGGTGCCGACCACCGCGATCGCGACCGCCCACAACAGCAGGCGCAGCACGCCGATTCCGTCCAGGGCCTTGTCGAACAGGCGCAGCAGGTCGGCGCGCGCGGCGTCGGAATCGATCGCGTGGAGCCCGAGCGCGGCCGCGTCGGTGGGAGTGCCCTTGGTGACGATGGTCGTGACGATGCGGTTGCCCTTGAACAACACGGACTGGGCATCGCGCAGGTTGAGGTAGACGTTGCCGACGCCTCCGCGCAAGGTCATGTGCTCGACCTCGCCGACGACGGTGAACTTCTGCCCCGACAGGGTGAAGGCGTCCCCGGTCCGGTAGCCGGTCGCGCGATCGACCAAGGCCTCTCCGGGGCGGGTGGGTTGGCGGCCCACGACGGGAGCCGGCGGTCCGAGCCCACCGGGTCGGTATCCGGTGATCGTGACGTCGACCTCGCGGGCTCCACCGGTGGTCCCGAAGGCGACGATCAGTCCGTCGGCCTGAGTGACCCCGGGCGCGGCCGCGACCCGTTCCACCACCGTGTCCGGCATCGCGGAGAGCGAACTGAACGGCCCGTTGGCGCCTTCGCGCACGATCCAGGAGTCGGCCCCGACCGCCTGAACGGCGCGATCCGCCTCACCGTTGAGAGCGGCGCTGAGGCCGGCGAGCAGCAGCGTGACAGAGAAGACCAGCGCGGTACCGAGTACCCCGAACGCGAATCGACGACGGCGCCACTGCAGGTCCCGCCAGGTGATCGTCCACGTTCCGCCCGCAGCGGAGCCCTCGCGCTGAGGGGGCGTCAGCAGCGGACGTTCCGGAGCGACGGTCATCGCCGGACCCGATCCGCCGCGAGGTCCTGGTGCGGGGTCGACGCGGCGGAGTCCGAGGACTGGGACCGGGTCGCGTCGGTGGCCGCCTTGAAGGGAACGCCGGCCACCTTGCCCTGCAGGTCGGAGTCGATCCGGGTCGGGAGGAACGAGGCCTTCGGATAGGTGATCTCCTGCACCCGCTTGCCGGCGATCTGCACGCAACTGGCCGGCCCGACCGTCCGCACGGTCGTCGTCAGTCGGAAGATGTGGGTGGACGCGCTGCCGGGGAGCAGCTCTCCGACTCCCTTGGCGGCCGAGCAGCCGTCGCCGGAGGTGCCGAGGTCGAAGGGCCACGTCATGCCGGGCTTGCCTGCGGTCGGCGTGAGGAGGACCGGCTTGTTGGGCGCGAACTCCAGGATGACGCCGGCGATCCCGGTCGAGGCGTCCAGCCGGTACGCCGCCATGTACACACCCGCGGGCTCGGTACGCAGCGTCAGTTCCTCCACCAGACCGGCCCCGTCGTCGCGGCGGGCGTCCAGGGTCCAGAGCTGCGCGCCGGAGCCGGCATCCGCGACGGTGAGCGTCGAGGTGGGCGGCGGCGGTCCGAGGCTGGAGGTACCGGTCAGCGCGTAGGTATAGGTCCCCGTCCGGGGCAGGGCCGCGGCTGCCTCGACCGCCGCCGGCTCGGTCGCGACCGCCGCGGTGCCCTTCGCCGGCTTGCTCCGGGCACTCACGCCGCGGGGCTTCTCGGGCGTCTGCGCCGCGACGGCTGCGGGTTGCGGCTTCTTCGCCGCCGCAGGTGTGGACGCCTTCGACGCCGGCTTCGTCGGCTCGGACGTGGCCGCCCGGGCGTCCGTAGCAGCCGGTCGGTCCGGGGTCGACCCGGTGTCGGTCGCGGTCTGCGTCACCTGCTCGACGGGGACCTCCATGCCGGCCGACCCGGCCGGGACCACGGTGGGTTGACCGCAGCCGGCGGCCACCAGGAGCGCCGCGCCCACATACCCGACGGTGACGCCCAGCCGACGGAGTCCGGTCATGGCCCGCATCCTGCTCCTAGGCATACGAAGGGGCATCCGTGCAAGCACGGATTCCCGGCTGATTCCCAGGGTTCTCCGTGCCCGGAGTGCAGTCAAGCGACAGGGTCGGCGAACAACGACGGAACGCACCATGTCCGCACGGCACGGCGCCGACCCCGTGAGCGTGCATGCGGTGGGACTTGTGCTGCGGGTGTTGCCGGCGACGGTGCTTCTGCGCCACCCGGTGATCCTGATGCATGCGGGCAAGGCCAGCCACGAATCGGAATCCCGGGTGACTGCCTACCGGGGTAACACCGTGGCCGCGCTGCCGGCAATCGTGCGGGCCTACCGTGCCGCGGGCTACCGGTTCGTGACGCTGTAGTGATGCTCCGTCATTTCCCCTCGACGACGTTCTTGATGCGCTCCAGCGTGGTGCGCATGCCGTTGCGGTTGGTTTTGGCCCGCAGGGGACCCAGCAGCATCCAGTAGATGCGCAGCGGCAGGATC
This sequence comes from uncultured Actinomycetota bacterium, assembly GCA_963703165.1. Lineage (GTDB taxonomy): Bacteria > Actinomycetota > Actinomycetes > Sporichthyales > Sporichthyaceae > JBQTKD01. The sequence continues at coordinate 1,184,864 of OY969798.1, read as the reverse complement.
GGGCTCAAGCGGTAGGACTCGGTGACGGCGGTTCCGCTCTCGGTCGGGTCGAGTCGGTAACGCCAGGTGTTCGCGCCCTTCCCGTTGAGTTCGACGACGAACTCGAAGTCCCGGTCCGGCTCGCAGGTGAGCACCCGGCAGGTCGACCAGTACATGGGGCCGCGGCCGTTGCGTTTGACATGGCCCTGGAACTTGGCGCCGACCGCGGGACCGGTCGCACCGTCGATCCAGCGACCCTCGAGAGTCTCCGGGGAGAACTCACCGACGCGCGTCACGTCGGTGATCAGCGCCCAGATCTTCTCCGGCGAGGCCTGCATGGTCACGGTCACCGAATCGGTCAGCGGCAGCATGCGCCGAACCCTAGCCCGGTTCCTCCGGCCGTAACCGGGAAGACGTCGACAGTTGATGGGGTTGCACAGGAGATCCCAAGTCGCACAGCAGGAGGAGAACTACGTGAGTCGTCCGATCCGCATCGGCATGCACATCCAGCCCCAGCACGCCACGTACGCGGAGATCCGCGACGCGGTACGGCGGACCGAGGACGCGGGCGCCGACATCGTCTACAACTGGGATCACTTCTACCCGCTCTACGGTGATCCTGACGGTCCGCACTTCGAGGCGTGGACCATGCTCGGCGCCTGGGCGGAACAGACCTCCCGCATCGAGATCGGGTGCCTGGTCACCTGCAACAGCTACCGCAATCCGGAACTGCTCGCGACCATGGCGAGCACCACCGATCACATCTCCGACGGTCGCCTCATCCTGGGCATCGGGTCGGGTTGGTTCGAGCGGGACTACGACGAGTACGGCTACGAGTTCGGCACGGCAGGTGGCCGCTTGGACCTCCTCGGCGAAGCTTTGCCGCGGATCGTGGAGCGGTGGGGCAAGCTCAACCCGGCGCCGACCCGCAAGATTCCTGTCCTGATCGGCGGGGGCGGGGAGAAGAAGACGCTGCGTCACACGGCGCGATTCGCCGACATCTGGCACGGCTTCGGCGACATCGACACGGTCGTCCACAAGAGCAAGGTGCTCGACGACTGGTGTGCCGAGTTCGGTCGCGACCCGAAGGAGATCGAGCGGTCGATCGGCGTGGGGGAGAAGACGCCGGAGGAGTTCGGGGACCCTGCGCTGGCCGCCGGGGTCACCCAGTTCACCATCCACCGCGACGGCGACGCCAAGTACGACACCGGGCTGCTCGAGAAGTGGATCGCCTGGCGCGACGCGCAGCACAAGGGCTGAATGTCGGGACGACGAAGGGCCGCCCGCGCGGAGATCGGCGCGGGCGGCGCTTCGGTCGTGTCAGGCCTGGCTGAAGAAGTCGTCGAGGACGGCGTACCAGCCGTCCTCTTTCTGGATCAGCACCGCGGTGGCGCGGGCCTCGATGTGCACGGGCCCGTCGGGGCCGACGCCGTCGAAGACCCAGTCGCCGTAGGTGACCGAGTGGTTGGGGCCGTCGACGGAGGTGCCGGGCTTCAGGTCCAGCCCGTCCTGGCTCATCGCAAGGAAGCCGTCGATGACGGCGCGCACCTGCTCCTTGCCGGAGACCCGGGTGCCCGGCTGGCCGACGAGCACGATCGAGTCGTCGTAGAGGTCGAGGATCCCGTCGACGTTGCCCGCCGCGTACAGCTCGTTCCAGGTGCTCATGAAGTCGCTGGGAATCTTGACGGGCATGGGGGTCTCCTTGCGGTGGGTCGCGGGTCTCGGCAGTGAGTCCGCGTCCGGCGATCCTCGCATTGCGATCGCAGTTTCGACCAGGGGTCGAAACTGCCATGTCGGCTCAGCGCGGGTCGCGCAGGCGTGCGGCGAGCCCACTGGCGCGCGCCGCCGGGTGCTCGACGGCGCGCACCAGGGCCTCCCGGGAGCCGATCAGGCGCACGGAGTCCGTCGCCCGGGTCAGTGCGGTGTAGAGGGTCTGGCGGCTCGCCAACGGCGAGGCGGCCGGCGGCAGCAGCACCGTGACCCGGGCGAACTCGCTGCCCTGTGCCTTGTGGACGGTCATCGCGTAGACCGGCCGCACCTCCGGCAGGCGACCGGGCGGCAAGAGGCGCAGGCCCTCGGAGGTGTCGAAGGCGACCGCAGTGCCGGACTCGGTGCCGGGCGCGGCGACGACCACCCCGGTGTCGCCGTTGAAGAGACCCAGCTCCGCGGCGTTGGTGGTGACCAGTAGCGGCTCGCCGACCGGGTGCGCGACACCGTGAGTCCACGCCGGGCGGCTGCCCGTCTCGGCCAGCCAGGCCAGTACGCGGTCCGACCAATGCCCCACACCGCGTGGCCCCGCCCGGTGGGCGCACAGCACTCGATGGGCATCGACCGCCTCCAGAGCGGCTTGACCGTCGCCCGCCGTCGCCGCGGCCAGCACCCGCGCGCCGGCGGCCTGCACGTCCGCGCGTAGTCCGGTGAGCAAGGACTCCGGGAGCCACAGCACGTCGTCGGGCACCTCGACGAACTCCACGGGCCCGCCGTCGGCGCCGACAGCCTCCAGTACCGCGTCGACCTTGCCGAGGCGCACCGCGGCGGCCAACGCCGCGATCTCGCCTTCCTCGGCGTAGCGCCGCGCCTTGGTCAATCGGACCACGGAGCCCGCCATCCGCGAACCGCGCTCGGCGTCGTCGGCCTCCCCGGTGAGGTCACCGAGCACCGCTCCCGCCTCCACGGACGCGAGCTGATCGGGGTCGCCGACGAGCACCAGACGGGCCTGCGGTCGGACCGCCTCCAACAGACGGGCCATGAGGGTCAGCGACACCATCGAGGTCTCGTCGATCACCACCACGTCGTGCGGGAGGCGATTGGCACGGTCGTGGCGAAACCGCCCGCTGCCCGGTCGCGAGCCGAGCAGTCGGTGCACGGTCGTGGCCACCGGTGTCCCCACCCGCGTCCGGTCGTCCTCGCCCAATGTGGCGATCGCGCCGCGCACCGCCGCGGTCAGCCGGGCCGCCGCCTTGCCGGTGGGCGCGGCCAACGCGATGCGCGGCGCCGGGCCCGGCTGGTCGCACAGCAGGGCGAGCAGGCGCGCCACTGTTGTCGTCTTGCCGGTACCGGGGCCGCCCGCGATGACGGTGCACCGGGACCGCACCGCGGCCTCCGCCGCCGCCCGCTGATCGGCGTCGTCAGCCTGTGGGAAGAGACGAGCAAGCCCGGCCGCCAGCCGGGACTCGTCATGCCCCGGCGCCGTACCCGCCACCCGGGCGAGCAGGTCCGCGGCCACCGACTCCTCCTGGCGGAAGTACCGGTCGAGCCACATGTTGCCCTCGACCAACCGCAACGGCCTCCCGTCCACCGGTGCCGCACCGGCGACCAGCGGACTCGCCGCGCACGCCGCGCGCCAGGTTTCGATTGCCGGCCACGGCAGGTCGACGGGCTCGGGCGCCGTCGCGGTATCGCCGAGGACCTCGGCCGCCGTGGTGGACTGAGCCTGCGTCAGATCGAGGACCACCGACCCCATGCGCGTGTTGCGGACGGTCAGTGCGGCGGCCAGCAGGACGGACTCGTCGGTCTCGCCGCCCAGACGGCCCAGGGTGCGCGCGACATGGACGTCGGCGGAACTCAGCACCCCGGCGCGATTGAACTCCCCGAGCAGGCCGGGGGCGCGCAGCGCCAGATCGCGGTCGAACTCGCCGCGCGCGCTCACGGAAACGTTCACCGGACTCCCTGCGCCAGCAGATCCGAGCAGGCGACCACGACCTCGGCGGGCGGCCGCCAGGTGAAGATCCCCGGAATCGCGCCGGCCCCGGTGCTCGTCGGGCCAGGCATGCCACGCAGGAAGAGGTAGAGCGCTCCGCCGAGGTGCAGTTGCGGGTCGTACCCAGGCTGACGCCACGTCAGATAACGGTGCAGTGCGACCTGATACAGCAACGCCTGCAGTGGGTAGTCGGCCGCCCGCATCGCCTCCACCATGGCCTCGTCGCGGTAGTGCCACAGGGTCGGCTCGCTGCCGATCGGGTGCAGGCGGTTGGTCTTGTAGTCGACGACCAGGTAGCGCAGGCCCTCCGTGCCGCGGATGCGGAGCACGACGTCGATGCTGCCGGTGAGATAGCCCAGCAACGGCTGGTCGGACAGGAGAGGCTCGGCCAGGCGGACGATCCACGGCCGCACGGGGTCGGCCGTGTCCAGGCCCGCGTCGAGAACGGCGGCGAGTTCGCCCAGGCGCAGTGTTCCCACCGGCGCGTCGCCGCCGAGCAGGGGCAGTTCGAAGTCCAGTTCGCACAGCCGGTCGGCCGTTCCCAGCTGAGCCAGCGTCAGATTATTGGCAGCGGCACCCAGCGGGGTGTGCAGAACGGGGTGGAGTGCCAAGGCCAACGCCTCGGGTGTCAGGTCCGGCAACGGGTTGCTCCGCAGCGCGGCGGTGCAGGCGGCAAGCAGCGTGGGCGCGTCGCAGGCCGGGTCGACCTTCTCGAGCACCGTGTGCACCAGGCTGCCGAATGCTGCCCCGCCGGGCAGGGCGGCGAACGCGGGCGCGGGGATCGTGACGGCCGGATCAGGTCCCGGCGTCTCCGCCGTCTCGGTGGGTTCGTCCACCGTCCCGGCGTTCTCGACATCGAGGTCGATCGGGACAGCAGCCGGCTGTCCGGCGTGATCGTGCGCGTCGCGGGTCAGCCCGCTGTAGGACGTGCGTCGCCAATCGGTCGCGATGGTGCGTGTGAACCGCGCCGCGGCCAATGTGCCTGTGTCGGCAGCGGGCTGCTGCCAGGTCACCGGAGTGAGGACGGCCGGTACCTCGATGAGCTCGACCCGACCGGCGGCATCGGAGAAGCGGTCGGCGAGCACACGGCGGGCCGCCGCGTCATCCTCCGGCAGCCGCACCGCCTCGGCCGGAACGGCCGAACCGACCGGAGTGAACAGCAGTCGGTGCAGCGCGGACTCCCCGGTGACGGTGGACCGGCTCCACCAGAGCGTCAAGGTGCACCGGGCGCGGGTCGCCGCGACGTAGAGCAGACGCAGGTCCTCCCCGGCGTCCTCGCGGCGATGCGTCCGCAGCGCCGCGGACCAGCCGGGGCCGGCCTGCCCGCCGACATCACGACAGCGCCGGCCGGTCGGGTCGTGGTAGAGCGCCACCTCGGGCAGGTCCACCCACCGACTCCACCCGAAGGGCAGATAGACGAGGGGGAACTCGAGCCCTTTGCTCGTGTGCACGGTGACGACCTGCACCGCGGCGGCGTCGGAGTCGAGGCGTCGGCTGCGTTCTCCGCCCGGCTCGGAACGTTGCGCCTCGACCATCCGACGGCGTAGCCAGGTGGACAGCGCGGCGGGTCCGAGACCTTCGGCCACGGCCGCCTGGTGCAGCACGTCCGCGATGTGTCGCAGGTCGGTGAGCCTGCGTTCCCCGCCGCGCTCGGCGAGCAGGCGGGCGGTCACCGAGTGCGCCGCGTCGACCGCTGCGAACAGCGCGGCCACCCCCGCGTCGGCCAGGAGTCGCGCCCAGGCGCGGACCTCCTCGGCGAGGCGGTCGTGGCCGTGCTCCCCACCGGTGTCGAGCGCGACGGCGTCGCGCCCGACGAACTCCGACAACGCGAGGCGGCGGACGCGGGCAGTCCAGTGCGGCTGTTCGAGCGCCTCGAGCAACACCGCCCAGTCGTGCGCGGCGGGGGTGTCGAACACGTTGCTGGTGGCGCGCAGGACGGCGGGGACTCCGACCGCGACGAGCGCATCGCGGATCTGCTCCGCCTGTCCGTTCGTCCGCACCAGCACTGCGATGTCGCCAGGGAGGACGGGGCGCGGCGCTTCGTCGGCCCCGCCGCACACCGTGTCGCCGGACTGCAGCCGGGTGACCACCTCCTGCGCGAGGTCGGCGGCGACGGCACGCCGTGCGGCCGCTGCCAGCGGCACCCCGTTCCTGTCCGCGGGCAGGCCCTTCGACGGCAGGAGTCGGATCTGCAGGGGCGCGGCCCCGGCGCTCGAGGTGAACTCGGCGTCCTGGCGACCGGGGCTCACCGGACCGACGATGATCTCCTCGGCGCCCAATGCCGCCCCGCCGAACAGCGCCGCCAGGCCGTCGAGCAGGGCGGGGTCGCTGCGGAAGTTGTGCCCCAGCGACGCCCGCGTATCGGCATGCCGGGCCGCGTCGAGGTAGCTGTGCACGTCGCCGCCGCGGAAGGCGTAGATCGCCTGCTTGGGGTCGCCGATGAGCACCAGGGTCGAGTGCCCGTGGAAGGCGTTGCGCAGGATCTCCCACTGCACCGGGTCGGTGTCCTGGAACTCGTCGACGAGCACCAGGCGGTACTGCTCCCGCAGGCGGCCGGCCACCAGCGAGCCGTTGTCGGTGTGGGCGAGGACATCGCGCAGCTCGCGCAGCAGGTCGTCGAAGCTCATGGCGCGTCGGCCGCGCAGCCGCTCGCCCACGGTCATCCGTAGGCGCTCGGCGAAACGTGCGCGGGTGTCCGCGATGCCCTCCGCCTCGCCGGGCGCCGGAGTCAGGCGAGCGTGGGAGTCCCCGGCCGCGGCGCGCGCCACTGTCCTGGCGATCTCCCAGGAGAACTCGGGTGCACCGGTGTGCGCCCACTTGCGCAGGTACAGGTCTCCGGCGACCTCGGCGACAAGGTCGTTGATGTCTTCCACGAGCGTCGTGCCCGGGTCGGCGGAGGCCGCGCTGCCCAGGCCCTGGATCACCAACTGGCAGAACCGGTGGGTGGTGACGATGGTGGCGGCGTCGAGATCGGCGGTCGCCGTCACGAGTCGCCGATGCCGTTCGTCGACGTCCGCGTCTGTGCCCTCGGCGAGCAGTCGGATCACCGGGTCGGGGTGTGCGAACGCCTCGGACCGGCGGTCGCGGGCGAGAGCGTCGCGCGCCTCGGTCAGCCGTTCCCGCACGCGTTCGCGCAGTTCGCGGGTCGCGGCGCGACCAAAGGTGACCAGCAGCGCACCCCGCAGATCGGTCGCGCCCTCCGCGACGAAACGGGTGACCAGCGCCGCGATCGTCCAGGTCTTCCCGGTGCCGGCCGCGGCCTCGAGCAGCGTTGTCCCGGTGGGCAGTGGGGCGAGGACGTCGAATTCGGTCGAGGTCATCGCGGACCCGCCGCGGTCGCGCTGAGGAACGGCGCCCACACTCGCACCGCCAGATCCGCGAGTCGGGTGAGGTCCAACTCCTGGAACGGCTTGTCCGGTCCCCAGACCAGTACGTGGGCCGGGTCGGTGCTCTCACCGCCCCACTTACTGGTCCAGTCCCGTGCGGCGGCATCGGCGATCTTGGTCGGGGACAGATTGCGTCCGGCCGCGGTGGCCCACGTGTGACCGCACCTGAGGGGGAGCGGAAGCGGTTCGCGACAGCCGAGATCGGCGACCCCGATCAGGTCGATCAACGCCTCGGTCGCCACATCCACCGGGACGGGGCCGAGTACCTGGCGCGCGGCCTCGCCCTGTCGGGCCCGTCCGATCACCACCGCCTGCCACTGATGCGCCGGCCGGCTGACGGTGAGCGCGAGCAGGTCCACCCAGGCCGCGAGCAACTGCTTGGGTCCGAGCTTGGAGAACGACACCCGGGTCAGCGTCGTCTCCCGCACCCCGGTGACCGTTCCGCGCAGTGCGCGGTCCGCACCGCCGACCCGGACCTCGACATTGATGTCGATGCTGTCCGGGTCGCCCACCAGATGCCCGCGCGCGAGCGCCGCGACGGCTTCCGCGGCGGCCCCGATCCGCTTCGCGATGTCGAGGCCCAGTTGCCCCGGCGGGACGACGCCGCGGCGCACCTCGGCGGCCAGGCAGTCGTTGATCTCTCGGTCGGCCAACCGCGCGGCCAGGAGTCGATCACCGACGCTCCACTCGACGAGGCTGTCCAACTCGATCGGCAGCGTCTCGGGCGGCTCGACCACCGGCTCGGTGAGGCGCACCCCGAGCCGCTGGCGAAGAAACTCCTTCACCGGGTGCAGCAGCATCGCCCGCAGGGCGTCGAGCTCGACGTCCGCCGGTGGGACGGGAGGCAGGGCGCCCGCGACGAACGGTGCGCGGGGGAGGCGGATCCCCACCATGGCGCTGGCGCCGGCCAGGCCGACCGGGTCGAAGCTGACGAACCTGCCGGCCGCCCCGTCGCCGAAGCTGCTCGGATCGAACGGTTGCAGCGGGTGACGGATCATCACTTCCGCCGATGCCGGGCCACCGGTGCCACCCACCGCGACGGTGTCGATGGCGTCGAGCAGTTCGGCCAACGGTACGGCCGGCGGCACGGCCAACCCGGATCGCTCGTCCGCGCCGGTGTGCAGGACGATCAGATGCTCCCGCGCCGCGCAGACCGCGTCCAGCAGCAACTGACGGTCCTCGGTGCGCGGATCGCGTTCGCCGTCGCGTCGATCCCGGGCGAGCAGGTCGTCCCCGTCCACGTGATCGGCCCGCGGGAACACGCCGTCGTCCAGGCCGAGGAGCACGACGACCCGGTGCGGCACCGAACGCATGGGGACCATCGTGGCCACCGTCAGCTTGCCGGTACGAAAGCCCGCCCGGCTCGGCCGCGGCGGTGTGCGGATCGCCCAGAGCGAGGTGAAGTCGGCGAGGTCGAGGCTGACCTCGTGATCCGTCGTCTGCTCGGCCAGTTCATCGAGATCGCCCAGCAGCGCGGAGGTCTGCCACGCGGCCGGCGGCAGTGCCAACCCGCACACGATCGGGCCCAGCCCGCGCGCCCACTGGGCGACCGGACGTGGCGTGGCGAAGAACTCGACCGCGGCCGCCAACCGATCGAGCAGTTCGGCGAACCGACCGGCCAACTCGATCTGGGTGGAGTCGACGTCGTCGAGGGGCACCGCGTCGGCGAGCCAGACGCCGGTGTCCTCCATGGTCACGCCCAGCAGCAGGCGGTCCAGACCGTTGCGCCAGGTCCCGGACGTGATCCCCCGCAGTCCGTACTGCTCGCGGTGCTCCGCGTCGTATCCCCAGCTGACCCGTGCCTGCTCCATCCACTCGCGCAACTGGGCGGTCGCGTCGGAGTCCAGGCCGAAACGTCGACGGACCGGGTCGGTCTCGACGAGGTCCAGCACTGCGCCCAGTCCCGCGCGCCCGGCACCCAGCCGCAGCAGTGCCTCGACTGTGCCGTAGAGGGGGTTGCTCGCCCGCGGGGCACGGTCGGCCAACTGGACCCGCAACGCCGTGGCCGGATGCGCCGCCGGGCCGATCTCGGTCGGTGCGCCGAAGGCGGCGGCGATCAGCGGCGCGAACGCCTCGATGTCGGGGCACATCACCAGTACGTCGCGGGGTTGGAGGGTCGGGTCCGCCTCGAGGCGATGCAGCAGCACGTCGCGCAGCACCTCGACCTGCCGCGCCCGACCGTGGCAGGCGTGCACCGTGATGCTGTCGTCGCCGCGGGCGCGTGGCGAACGCCGCGCGGGTGCGGCGTCGTCGTGCAGTGCGATCTGCAGGCGGCCGAGCAGCGTGTCCGGCCGCTCCGGGGTGGCGTGCACGTGGTCGGTCAGGTCGGGGGCGACCTCGACCAGGCGGCGCTGCAACGCCTGCACGTCGCGGGACATCGACGCGAGGAACGGCTGTCCCGGTGGCCGGCTCGCCGCGACCGCCGCCCACAGGGCCGGCGAGGCATGGTTGATCCACAGGTGCACGTCGCGGTGCTCGGCCAGTGCCGCGAGCACCAGCAGCCGATAACGGGTCAGGCGGTTGAGACCGAACACGCTGATGCGGCTCGGCAGCGCGATCCGATCCGGGTCCTTGCGCAACCTCGTCAGCACCTCGGGCAGGCGCTCCGCGGGAGACGGTGTCCCGATGCCCTGGCGCAGGGCCCGCCACAGGTCCGGCTGCCACCGCAGATCGTGCGGGATCGGGGTGCGCTCGTCCTCGCCCAGCGCCCAGGCCTGGAGCAGCTCGGGGCGCTCATGGCCGTAGCGGGTGAGGATTCCTGCCACCCGTGCCGCCCACGCGTACCGCCTGCCGGGGGAGCCGGCGGCGCCGCCGGGCACCGGATACCCCGAGTCGACGAGCTCGAGCAGCGGCCAGACCACCCGATCGGCCCGCCACAGTTCGCCGCGATCGTCGTCGTCCGACACCGCGGCCACCGCGTCGTCGAGTGCGCCGGCCGGCGACGGGAATTCGACGTTCGCGCAGATCCCTGCGCCGAGGGAGCCCGCCGTGGGACTCCCGGCGCCAAGGACGTGGGACAGCCGTTGCGCGAGCCATCGCTCCACGCCGGCGGCGGGTACCGCCACGACCTCGGGCGCGAACGGATCCCCGCTCGGGACGGCGAGCAGCGCGGCGAGCTCGGCAACCAGCACATCGGCGGAGGCGGAGCGGTGAACATGCAACATCGACGACCACCCTCTCAGCGAGCACCGACAGTTCTTCGTCGGCCTCCGCGCGCCGGCAGGATGCGGCGGATGTGGATCCCCCCGGACCTGGTGACGCCCTGCCTCCTGGTGGACCTCGACGTGCTCGAGGCCAACATCGCGGAGATGGCCGCGTTCGCGGCGACCTCCGGCTGGGCGCTGCGACCGCACGCGAAGACGCACAAGTGTCTGCAGATCGCCGGTGCGCAGCTGGCTGCCGGGGCCGTCGGCCTGACCGTGGCGACCGTGGCCGAGGCGGAAATCTTCGCGGACGTGTGCGCAGACCTCTTCCTGGCCTATCCGGTCTGGGCCGACGAGGCTCGCGGTCGGCGCCTGCGCGCGTTGGCCGAGCGGGTGGGGCTGCGGGTCGGGGTCGACTCGGCCGCCGGCGCGGCGGCGTTGGCCCGCCACGCCGGGCCGCTCGAGGTCCTCGTCGAGGTGGACAGCGGCCACCACCGGACCGGGGTCGCGCCGCACCTCGCGGGGGACATCGCGACCGCCGCGTCCCGAGCGGGGCACACCGTCGCCGGGATATTCACGTTCCCGGGACACGCGTACGGTCCCGGCGCGGCCGCCCCCGCCGCGGCGGGGGAGTCCGCCGCCCTGGCGGAGGCTGCCGCCGCGCTGCATGCCGCCGGCTTCCCGGCGCCGATCCGCAGCGGCGGGTCGACCCCCAGCGCCCGGTGCACGGATGTCGACGCGGTGACCGAACTACGCCCCGGGGTCTATGTCTTCGGCGACGCGCAGCAGGTCACCCTGGGCGCGTGCCCGCCCGAACGGATCGCGCTCGTCGCCGTCGCGACGGTGGTCAGCGCGCGCGCTGATGCGGTGGTGCTCGATGCGGGCAGCAAGACCCTCGGCGCCGATCGTCCGGCCTGGGCGCCCGGTTTCGGCCACGTCCACGGGCGACCCGACCTCGTCGTGACGGCCCTGTCCGAGCACCATGCGACCGTGCCCTGGCGCGGCGCCGATGTGCCCGAGATCGGCACGGTGCTCGCGCTGGTGCCCAATCACGTGTGCGCGACCGTGAACCTGGCCGACGAGCTCAATGTCATGCGCGACGGGGAACTGACGGACCGTTGGGCAGTGACAGCCCGCGGCGCCAACACCTGAGGTTTGCACCTCTGCGCGGATGACGTCTGCGGACAGCTGCTCGAATCCGGACAGTCCCGACTCTCCCGGCGATCCAGCCCGCATCGATCGGTGCAGGTGCAGGATGCCGGAATTGCCCACGCGCAAGCGAACTGACGCACCATCGACCGTGGCAGGCGCAGCACGGCGTCGTGAAGTCGGCCGTGTCCGAGAGGTGAAGCTCTCCCGGATGACCCCAAATCAGGACCGCTGCCCGCAAAGCTCCGTTCGCCCGCGGACGTCTCGAATGCGCTCCTAGCCTGCGCAGACGGCTTTTCCGGCGCGTGGCGGGGGACATGGAGTGCGGGTGATTCGGGGCCGAGGGCGTGGGCGCGCCTGCGCCGTCGTCGGCATGGCCGCGCTCGCCGTCGGCAGCCTGCTTCCGGCCGCCGCCGCCGATGCGCCGCCGTCCTTCGAGTCGGGCGAGATGCGGATCTCCTACGCCGAGGGCGACGGCGTCAGCCGTCCCGCGCCGCAGATGCGCGCCGAGCGGCTCGCGAACCGCTACCTGGTCACCTTCCGTCCCGGGACCAGCCCCGAGCACGTGACGACCGCTCGGCACATCGCGGAGGCCTCCGGGTCCCAGATGTACTTCAAGTACTCCCGCGCGGTGCGCGGGTTCGCTGCCGAACTCTCCGACTCGGCCCTGGGCGAACTGCGCCGCGACGAGCGGGTGGCGACCATCGAGCCGGACTACAGCATCTCGGTGGCCTCGGTCCAACCCCAGCCGGCGAACTGGGGCCTGGACCGCATCGACCAGCACTCGTTGCCGCTGAACAAGTCCTACAGCTACTCCCAGACCGGTGCCGGGGTCACCGCCTACATCATCGACACCGGCGTGCGTTCCACCCACCGTGAGGTGGTCGGTCGCGTCGGTAAGGGCTGGGGCACGATCGACGACGGCAACGGGTACGAGGACTGCAACGGGCACGGGACCCACGTCGCGGGCGTCCTGGGTGGCACCACCTTCGGCGTCGCCAAGCAGGTGAAGCTGGTCTCGGTGCGCGTGCTCGACTGCGAGGGGTCCGGCACCATCTCCGGCGTCGTCGCCGGCGTGGACTGGGTGACGAAGAACCACCAGGGCCCGTCGATCGCGAACATGAGCCTCGGCGGGGTCACCTCCGACACCCTCGACGAGGCGGTCCAGACCTCGATCGCCGCGGGTGTGCACTACGTCGTCGCAGCCGGCAACGAGGGCGAGGCCGCCTGCTCCTACTCACCGGCCCGCCTCGACGAGGCGATCACGGTCGGGGCCACCGGCCTCACCGATCACCGCGCGAGCTTCTCCAACTTCGGTCTGTGCGTCGATCTGTTCGCTCCTGGCGAGGACATCGTCTCCGCCGACGGGACCGGCGACAACGCGGTCCAGACCCTGTCGGGCACCTCGATGGCTGCCCCGCACGTGGCCGGGGTGGCGGCGCAGTACCTGCAGACGCATCCCGACGCGACCGAGGCGCAACTGCGCGCGGCCCTCGTTCAGGTCTCCACCACCGATGTGCTCCGCGGCATCGGCTCGGGCTCGCCGAACCGCCTGCTGTTCTCCGTGCTCGCCGAGGCGCCGGCCCCCGGTGCGCCGGTGACGATGACCCCGCCGCGGATCGGGCTGAACCCGACGGGGCCGGTCATCCCGGGCATGGTGGGGGTGCGGGTGGACTTCGAACCGGCCGGAGGCGACGCCTTCGACGGGGTCCGCCACGAACTGCAGCGCAGCGCCGACGGCGGCAAGACCTGGACCGCGGTGCCGTTGGAGGCCGAACCGGCCCGTTCGGCGACGCTCGCGCTGGCTCCGGGGTCCGCATCGTTCCGCGTGCGTGCGATCGACGCGAAGGGCGTCGCGGGTCCTTGGGCGACGGCGCCGGCCCAGCAGATCTCGCTGCTTCCGCAGACGCAGGGGACCGTCTACACACCCGCCTCGGCCTGGGCGGACACCCCGACCACCGGCGGGCAGAACGTGGTCGCGTCCCAGACGACGAATGCCACCGCGACCTTCAGCTTCACCGGCACCGGCTTCGCGTGGTTCTCCGGGCGCCCAACCTCGGCCGGACGGGCGGCGATCTACATCGACGGCGAAATGGCGGCGATCGTCGACCTCAGCAAGCTGCCCGCGGGCGAACGCCGCCTGGCCTTCGTCTCCGACGCACTGGCGCGTGGGCGGCACACCGTGATCGTGAAGGTGCTCTCCGCGGCCGTGAACAAAGCGGCGCCCGCGCGCGGGGTGGACATCGACGACTGGGCAACCGTCAGCTGACTGCGGTGAACCGCCGCTCGTAGCAATCCGCCAGTTCGCGCAGCATCGGCGCGCACGCCCCGCCGAAGGACGAGCCGTGCATGATCGCCAACGTCGCCGGCTCCAGGTCCGCCAGACGACGGATCGTCGGTGCGGTGTCCGGGGTCAGCGAGGTGGACCGGAACATCGACTCCGCCTGGTCGGCGGCTTCCACCAGGTCGTTGCCCGTGATCGCCGGCCCGGCGCCTATGTGGGAAAACAGATCGCCGCAGAACAGGGTGGCGGTGCTCTCCTCGTGCAGCACGCGGGCATCCCAGCCGTGCGGGACGTGCGGGGTGTCGAAGTGACGTACCCGATGTGCGCCGAGTTCGATCACCTCGCCGTCGGCCAACGGTCGGGGCGGCCGGTCGCACAGGTCGTTCAGGGACACCATGCATCCCATCGCGCCGTGCGCCACCTGCGCCTGCGGGGCCGCGCGCAGGAACTCGTTCATCCCACCGCACTCGTCGGCCTCGAGGTGCCCGAAGGTGATCCAGCGCAGGTCCGCGACCGGCAGGACGGTCTCGATCGCCTCGCTGACCAGGCCAAACATCGCGCGCGGGCCGGTGTGGAAGAGCAACGGCTGCTCGTCGCGGATCAGGAACTGGTTGAAGGTGAAGCCGGTCGGGCCGATGTCGGCCACGAAGGTGGAGATCCGGAAGATCCCATCGGCGATCTCGTCGACGGTGGTGCCTGTCGGTCCTGACATGTCCGCTCCTGTCCGTGCCTGCGCACTCCGGGTGCGCTCAGGTTGTGCGCGAGTCGTGTTCGAAGGGCTGGGCGAGTCGCGTCGAGCCGGCTACCATTTGAACCAGGTCCGCACGGGTGCGCCATGTGTCCCCGGGTCTCATTTGAAAAAGCCGTCGTGGAAACCCAGTTCGGCTGGGGCTGCGTTCGTGCAATACGCCGCGAGGCGACCATCGCACCACGGTGGACCTACCGCCCCACCGGCTCCGGCCGGTGGGGCGGGCCTCGTTTCTCACCCCGGCACTCCGGCGACCAGGCGCAGCACCGCGGCGGAGTCCGAGGTGATCCCGTCGACCCCGGCCCGGATCAGCTCGCTCGCGCGGCGCGGGTCGTTGACCGTCCAGCACATGACGGCGGGGACCTTGTCCCGCAGCCGGGTGATGACCTCGGCGGTGAGCAGGCTGTGCCGCACGGTCACGGCGTCGTCCGCGAGCGTGGCGCCGGCCAGCACCGTGGCCAGGGAGCCGGGGTCGGCGATGGTGCGCCAGGTGCCGAACCCCGCCGCGCGCAGGGCGTCGAGGGTATGCCAGCCCTTCGTGCTGACCAGGCACCGTTCCCGATCGGGGTCGGCACGCACCAGCAGATCCACCAGGTCGAGCGCCGGCGTCCCCACGTCGCGTTTGAGGTCGAGCAGGATCCGGGCCAGCGGCGGTACGGCGGCGATCGCGGCGGTCAGATCGACCTCGGCGGCGGCCCGGCGCCGCACCGTGAACCTGCTGCGGTCGCGCCTGAGCACCCGGAGGCGCGGGTGGACCGGCAGGAAGTGCGAGCTGATCAGGTCCGCACCGAACGCCTGGACGTCGATCTCGAAGACGTCGGCGCCGGCCGCGGCCAGCGCAGCGCAGGCGGGCACGTCGGCGGGGGCCCGATGGGCGATCGCGGTCACCACGGCGAGCAGCCTGCCGGCCGCGGACGACATCCACGGTGAACCCGGCCACGAACGAGTGAGGTCGGCAACCGGGTAGGACAGGATGGACCCGGCAGCCCCTGTCGGGCGGGTCCACGGAGAGGCAGGTACTCATGGCGCTCTCGGTCGGCGATCAGGCCCCCGAGTTCGAGCTCCCTGATCAGGACGGCACGCCCCGAACGCTCAGCGATCTGCTGACGAACGGGCCGGTGGTGCTCTTCTGGTACCCGATCGCGATGACCTCCGGGTGCACCCGCGAGGCGTGCCATTTCCGGGATCTCGGCGCCGAGTTCGCCAAGGTCGGCGCGCAGCGGGTCGGGATCAGCACGGACCCGGTCGACAAGCAGAAAAAGTTCGCCGACGAGCACGGGTTCGACTATCCGCTGCTCTCGGACTCCTCGGGAGAGGTCGCCAAGCAGTACGACACCAAGCGTGGCGCGCTGCTCGGCAAGCTGGCTCCCACCAAGCGGGTCACCTTCGTCATCGGCACCGACCGGCGGATCAAGAACATCATCGCCAGCGAGACGAAGTTCAACGACCACGCCGACAAGGCCCTGGTAGCGCTTGGTGCCTCCTAGACCGTCCCTGACCTGGACCGGCGCCGATGGGTGACGCCGCCGCGCTCGTAGCCGCGTTCGCCCTGATCCTGGCGTGCGGCGTGTTCGTCGCCGCCGAGTTCGCCCTGTTGTCGGTGAACCGGACCTTCGTCGAGCAGGCCGCCGCCAAGGGGGAACCCGGTGCGCGCGGGGTCCTGGCCTCGCTGCGCTCGCTGACCACGCAACTGTCCGGTGCGCAGGTCGGTATCACGCTGACCAACCTGGCGATCGGTTTCCTCGCCGAGCCCACCGTCTCCGGGCTGCTGAAACCGCACTTGACCGACTGGGGCCTGTCCGAGGGGCAGGCCCGCCCGGTCGGCGCCGCGGTGGCGCTGCTGCTCGCGACGATCCTGACGATGGTGCTCGGTGAGCTGGTCCCGCAGTACCTGGCATTGGCCCACCCCTACGCCGTGGCGAAGGTCGTCGCAGGTCCGGTGCGCGTCTTCACGCTGATCACCCGCCCGCTCTCGCACGGGCTCAACGTCGCCGCGAACAAGGTGGTCAGGGCCTTCGGGGTCGAACCGACGGAGGAGCTCGCGCACGCCCGTAACCCCGAGGAACTGGTCTTCCTGGTCCAGCGCTCGGCCGAGCAGGGGGCGCTGCAGGACACCACCGCGGAGTTGCTGCGCCGCGTGCTGACCTTCGACGACAAGCACGCCTCGGACGTGATGACCCCACGCACCAAGGTCGCGACGGTCGGCACCGGGGACACGGTCACCGATCTGCTGGCCACCGCGCGGGACACCGGGCGCACCCGATTCCCGGTCGTGGGGGAGACCGTCGACGACGTCCGTGGGGTGGTCACGCTGCTGGACGCCTACGCGGTCCCGGCCGCGGCCCGGGACCGGACCCGAGTCGGTGAGATCGCCGCTGCGGCGCACCTCGTGCCTTCAGTTCTGCCGCTGGACGATCTGCTGGCAGGGCTGCTGCAGGAACGGGTCCAACTGGCCGTGGTCCTCGACGAATTCGGGGGCCTCGACGGCGTGGTCAGCCTGGAAGACCTCCTCGAGGAGCTCATCGGCGACGTCCTCGACGAGCACGACACCGATCAGGTCTCGGCGCACCAGACCGATCCCGGGTCACCCGAGGACGAGTGGACGCTGTCCGGCCTGTTGCGCCCGGATGAGGTGCGGGACCTGACCGGGGTGGAGATACCCGACGGCGGCACCGTCTACGAGACCTTGGCAGGCCTGGTCATGGCCTCCATGGGCCGCGTGCCGGTCGTGGGGGACACGCTGACGATCGATCCGGTCGAGCTCGAGGTGCTGACCATGGACGGCCGGCGGGTGGATCAGGTGCGCATGTCGCGGATCCCGGTGGCCGAACCTGCCGAGGAGGTGAGCACATGAGCTTGGGCGTAGGCCTGATGGGTTCGTTGTTCCTGCTGGTGGCCAACGCGTTCTTCGTCGGTGCCTCCTTCGCGCTCGTCTCGGCGCGTCGGACCCGGATCGAACCGCTCGCGGCGACCTCGCGGCGTGCCCGGCGCACGTTGCACGCCATGGACCGGCTCCCGGAGTTGATGGCCGGTGCCCAGTTGGGCATCACGATCTGCTCGGTAGGACTCGGTGCCCTCGCCGAGCCCGCGATCGCGCACTCCCTGGAGGGCCCGCTGGAGAGCATGGGGGTGGGGCACTCGGCGGTGCACCCGATCGCGTTCGCGATCGCGTTGCTGCTGGTGGTGCTCGCTCACGTGCTGATCGGAGAGATGGTCCCGAAGAACTTCACCCTCGCGCTGCCCGATCGGGCGGTGGTGCTGCTCGCGCCCGCGCTGGCGACGTTCGCGACCCTGCTCGGCCCGGTGCTCACGGTGATCAGGGGCACCGCGGTGGGGATCCTGAAGCTGCTGCGGATCCGCCCGCCCAACTCACTGGAACACGTCTTCGGCGTCCCCGAGGTGGCCGCGATCGCCGCCGAGTCGCACCGCGAGGGCCTGCTCGACGACGAGGAGTACCGACTCATGGAGCGGGCGCTCCATTTCACAGCAACGCGGGCCCGCGATGTGGTGATCCCGCCGGACCGCCTGCACACGCTGCCGAGTGACGCCTCCCCGGAGCAGATAGAGGCATTGGCGGTGCGGACCCGGCACATGCGATTCCCGGTGGTGGATCCCTCCGGACGGGTGGTCGGCTACGTCCATCTGAAGGACCTGCTGCACGAGGGCGTCGTCCTGCCCGGGGTCAAACGGCGCGGGTTGGTGATCCGCGATCTGCCGGTGATCGCCCCGGACACCCCGCTTCCGGACACCCTGGCCGTCCTGCGAGACGCCCGGGCCCCGATGGCTGTTCTCGGGACCAAGGCGAAGCCGATCGGTGTGGTGACACTGGACGACGTCATCGTGGCGCTTGTCCAGGTCGGCACGGCCCCCGCGGCCGGGCCCGTGGCATCGCCCTGACCTGCACAAATGCCCCCATCCATGATCCGGGGACGGCCGAGCCACGCCGACACCCCGAACCGATTTGACTCCGCACTCCAGCACTCGTAATCTTCCGGAGTCGCTTGCCGAGGGAGCAACGGACACCAGCACAACGAGGTGGCCGGTCCCGCAGCGAGACCCCCGAGGTCCTTGAACCCGGAACCGCCATGTGCGGGGACGGGTGTAAAGCCACGGGAAACGACAGCGGGGCCGACAGTCAATTTGACAAGAACTACCCGGCCCCGTAAGTTTGGAGAGTTGCCCCGAAACAAGGCCGAGAGGCCCGAAACGGTGTGCATCCGTACCTTGAGAACTCAACAGCGTGCCGAAAGTCAATGCCAAATAACCCCGTCTGTGGGTGCGGCAGGGACGACCATTCCGGTCGTGTCAGCGCATTCATAAAGACGGTTCCTTTGGTTGCCGAATCGAGTTCGTCAGTGGCTCGAATTCGGCTGCCAGGACACTCCGGTGTCTGTCCTTCTCGCTTCGCCGCGAGGGGATGCAACACAAGACATCAACGGAGAGTTTGATCCTGGCTCAGGACGAACGCTGGCGGCGTGCTTAACACATGCAAGTCGAACGGTGACCCACCTTCGGGTGGCGATCAGTGGCGAACGGGTGAGTAACACGTGGGCAACCTGCCCCTAGCTCTGGGATAACCTCGGGAAACCGAGGCTAATACCGGATATCACTTCTTGTGGCATCACTTGAAGTTGAAAGAATTTTGGCTAGGGATGGGCCCGCGGCCTATCAGCTTGTTGGTGGGGTAATGGCCTACCAAGGCGACGACGGGTAGCCGGCCTGAGAGGGCGACCGGCCACACTGGGACTGAGACACGGCCCAGACTCCTACGGGAGGCAGCAGTGGGGAATATTGCGCAATGGGCGAAAGCCTGACGCAGCGACGCCGCGTGAGGGATGAAGGCCTTCGGGTCGTAAACCTCTTTCAGCAGGGAAGAAGCGAAAGTGACGGTACCTGCAGAAGAAGCACCGGCTAACTACGTGCCAGCAGCCGCGGTAATACGTAGGGTGCAAGCGTTGTCCGGAATTATTGGGCGTAAAGAGCTCGTAGGCGGCTTGTCACGTCTGCTGTGAAAACTCGGGGCTCAACCCCGAGCCTGCAGTGGATACGGGCTAGCTAGAGTGCGGTAGGGGAGACTGGAATTCCTGGTGTAGCGGTGAAATGCGCAGATATCAGGAGGAACACCGGTGGCGAAGGCGGGTCTCTGGACCGATACTGACGCTGAGGAGCGAAAGCGTGGGGAGCGAACAGGATTAGATACCCTGGTAGTCCACGCCGTAAACGTTGGGCGCTAGGTGTGGGGAACTTTCCACGTTCTCCGTGCCGCAGCTAACGCATTAAGCGCCCCGCCTGGGGAGTACGGCCGCAAGGCTAAAACTCAAAGGAATTGACGGGGGCCCGCACAAGCGGCGGAGCATGTGGCTTAATTCGACGCAACGCGAAGAACCTTACCAAGGCTTGACATATGGTGAAAACTGGCAGAGATGTCAGGTCCGCAAGGGCGCCATACAGGTGGTGCATGGTTGTCGTCAGCTCGTGTCGTGAGATGTTGGGTTAAGTCCCGCAACGAGCGCAACCCTTGTTCTATGTTGCCAGCGAGTAATGTCGGGGACTCATAGGAGACTGCCGGGGTCAACTCGGAGGAAGGTGGGGATGACGTCAAATCATCATGCCCCTTATGTCTTGGGCTGCACACATGCTACAATGGCCGGTACAAAGGGCTGCGAAACCGCGAGGTGGAGCGAATCCCAAAAAGCCGGTCTCAGTTCGGATTGGGGTCTGCAACTCGACCCCATGAAGTCGGAGTCGCTAGTAATCGCAGATCAGCAACGCTGCGGTGAATACGTTCCCGGGCCTTGTACACACCGCCCGTCACGTCACGAAAGTCGGTAACACCCGAAGCCGGTGGCCCAACCCTTGTGGAGGGAGCTGTCGAAGGTGGGACTGGCGATTGGGACGAAGTCGTAACAAGGTAGCCGTACCGGAAGGTGCGGCTGGATCACCTCCTTTCTAAGGAGCAACTGGCGCTTACCTTCGGGTGGAGCGTCCAGACCCATTTCGCGAGCAAATGACTCGCGATGGGGCTCAAGGGTGGAACATTGACCATTAGGCCTGCGTCTTGCATCAACCCAAGTACAACCGCCTTGTGCGGAGTGGAACGGAACGCTGCAAGTAACACAGGCCGAGGCACGCTGTTGAGTCCTGAAGGGACGGGTCACAACCCGCTCCTTCTGGGACGGCCGCCAGGCCGCCGCCGTAATTCGGCGGTTCGCCTGGCCCGGGCCAGTTAGCCCCCTCGAACGACTCCGCTTGACGGAGCACGCGACGGAAGTGCGACTGGAACCCCGCCCGTACCTTGAGAACTGCACAGTGGACGCGAGCATCTTTTAGTGGCCAAGTTAATAAGGGCGCACGGTGGATGCCTTGGCACCAGGAGCCGATGAAGGACGTAGGAGGCTGCGATAAGCCTCGGGGAGCTGTCAACCGAGCTGTGATCCGAGGATTTCCGAATGGGGAAACCCGGCAGGAGTCATGTCCTGTCACCACTGCCTGAACACATAGGGCAGTCGGAGGGAACGTGGGGAAGTGAAACATCTCAGTACCCACAGGAAGAGAAAACAACAGTGATTCCGTAAGTAGTGGCGAGCGAACGCGGAACAGGCCAAACCAAATACGCGTGATAGCCGGCAGGCGTTGCGTATTCGGGGTTGTGGGATCGTTCAGTCAGGTCTGCCGATCTGGCACACAGTAAGAAATCACATTGATAGGCGAAGAGCATGCGAAAGGCTCGGCATAGAGGGTAACACCCCCGTAGCCGAAATCTTTGTGACTGTGGAACGACATCCCAAGTAGCACGGGGCCCGAGAAATCCCGTGTGAATCTGGCGGGACCACCCGCTAAGCCTAAATACTCCCTGGTGACCGATAGCGGACAAGTACCGTGAGGGAAAGGTGAAAAGTACCCCGGGAGGGGAGTGAAATAGTACCTGAAACCGTGTGCCTACAAGCCGTGGGAGCGTTTAGACGTGACCGCGTGCCTTTTGAAGAATGAGCCTGCGAGTTAGCAATGTGTGGCGAGGTTAACCCGTGAGGGGAAGCCGTAGCGAAAGCGAGTCCGAATAGGGCGTTCAGTCGCATGTTCTAGACCCGAAGCGGAGTGATCTACCCATGGCCAGGGTGAAGCGCGGGTAAGACCGCGTGGAGGCCCGAACCCACCAGGGTTGAAAACCTGGGGGATGAGCTGTGGGTAGGGGTGAAAGGCCAATCAAACTCCGTGATAGCTGGTTCTCCCCGAAATGCATTTAGGTGCAGCGTCACGTGTTTCTTGCCGGAGGTAGAGCACTGGATGGTCTAGGGGGCCTACAAGCTTACTGAAATCAGCCAAACTCCGAATGCCGGTAAGTTAGAGCGTGGCAGTGAGACAGCGGGGGATAAGCTCCGTTGTCGAGAGGGAAACAGCCCAGAACACCAGCTAAGGCCCCCAAGCGTATGCTAAGTGGGAAAGGATGTGGAGTTGCACAGACAACCAGGAGGTTGGCTTAGAAGCAGCCACCCTTGAAAGAGTGCGTAATAGCTCACTGGTCAAGTGATTCCGCGCCGACAATGTAGCGGGGCTCAAGCATACCGCCGAAGCTGTGTCATTCAGTCTTAAGCCAGGCCTTCGTGGTCCAGGTGACTGGATGGGTAGGGGAGCGTCGTGTGGCCAGCGAAGCGGCGGGGTAACCCAGCCGTGGAGGCCACACGAGTGAGAATGCAGGCATGAGTAGCGAAAGAAGGGTGAGAAACCCTTCCGCCGAATGACCAAGGGTTCCTGGGCCAGGCTAATCCGCCCAGGGTAAGTCGGGACCTAAGGCGAGGCCGACAGGCGTAGTCGATGGACAACGGGTTGATATTCCCGTACCCGCTTTGAATCGCCCATGCTGAACCAGTTGATGCTAAGCGCTTGAAGCTGCGGATTCTTCGGATGATGCAGGGGAAATCGCGAACCGATTCTGTATTAGGCAAGCAATGGGGTGACGCAGGAAGGTAGTCCAACCCGGGCGATGGTAGTCCCGGGGTAAGGGTGTAGGGCGAGGTGTAGGCAAATCCGCACCTCACATAGTCTGAGACCCGATGCCGAGCCGTAAGGCGAAGTGGATGATCCTATGCTGCCAAGAAAAGCCTCTAGCGAGATTCACGGCGGCCCGTACCCCAAACCGACTCAGGTGGTCAGGTAGAGAATACCAAGGCGATCGGGCGAACTGTGGTTAAGGAACTAGGCAAAATACCCTCGTAACTTCGGGAGAAGAGGGACCATGTTGGGTGTAGGAACTTGCTTCCGAAGCCTGGTGTGGTCGCAGAGACCAGCGAGAAGCGACTGTTTACTAAAAACACAGGTCCGTGCGAAGTTGCAAAACGATGTATACGGACTGACGCCTGCCCGGTGCTGGAACGTTAAGGGGACGGGTTAGCTCTTCGGAGCGAAGCTCAGAACTTAAGCGCCAGTAAACGGCGGTGGTAACTATAACCATCCTAAGGTAGCGAAATTCCTTGTCGGGTAAGTTCCGACCTGCACGAATGGCGTAACGACTTCTCGACTGTCTCAACCACAGGCCCGGCGAAATTGCACTACGAGTAAAGATGCTCGTTACGCGCAGCAGGACGGAAAGACCCCGGGACCTTTACTACAACTTGGTATTGGTGATTGGTTCGATTTGTGTAGGATAGGTGGGAGACTGTGAACTCCGGACGCCAGTTCGGGGGGAGTCAACGTTGAAATACCACTCTGATCGTACTGGTTATCTAACCTCGGTCCGTGATCCGGATCAGGGACAGTGCCTGGCGGGTAGTTTAACTGGGGCGGTTGCCTCCTAAAATGTAACGGAGGCGCCCAAAGGTTCCCTCAGCCTGGTTGGCAATCAGGTGTCGAGTGCAAGTGCACAAGGGAGCTTGACTGTGAGACAGACATGTCGAGCAGGTGCGAAAGCAGGGACTAGTGATCCGGCGGTGGCTTGTGGAAGCGCCGTCGCTCAACGGATAAAAGGTACCCCGGGGATAACAGGCTGATCTTGCCCAAGAGTCCATATCGACGGCATGGTTTGGCACCTCGATGTCGGCTCGTCGCATCCTGGGGCTGGAGTAGGTCCCAAGGGTTGGGCTGTTCGCCCATTAAAGCGGTACGCGAGCTGGGTTTAGAACGTCGTGAGACAGTTCGGTCCCTATCCGCTGTGCGCGCAGGAGACTTGAGAAGGGCTGTCCCTAGTACGAGAGGACCGGGACGGACGAACCTCTGGTGTGCCAGTTGTTCCGCCAGGAGCACGGCTGGTTGGCTACGTTCGGAAGGGATAACCGCTGAAAGCATCTAAGCGGGAAGCTCGCTTCAAGATGAGGTCTCCCACAGGGTTAACCTGGTAAGGCCCCCAGCTAGACGACTGGGTTGATAGGCCGGATGTGGAAACACGGTAACGTGTGCAGCTGACCGGTACTAATAGGCCGAGGACTTGACCACTCACTCCACTTTCGAGTGTGAGTACTTTTGCTACGCGTCCACTGTGCGGTTCCCGAGATACGGTCGGTCGCCTGCGCTCTTTCATCGAGTGCGCACGGCTATATCTCAATAGAGTTACGGCGGTCATAGCGAAGGGGAAACGCCCGGCTCCATTCCGAACCCGGAAGCTAAGCCCTTCAGCGCCGATGGTACTGCACTGGTTACGGTGTGGGAGAGTAGGACGCCGCCGGACATTCTTTCAATGAGGGCCACCCCACGGGTGGCCCTCATTTGTTTTCAGATGTCATTCATGGGAGTGAATTGAAATGGAATCTCAAGGTCGACGCGACGGAGATCGCGACAAGAATCGATCTGGCGGTTCCGGAGGTTCGGCTCCCGGGAGTGGACCGCGGGGACCGCGCACGGCAGGTGGCGGTGGCAGTCGGGGTGGATCCGGCACGGGCCGCGGTGGAGCGCCCGCCGGCGGCCGTAGTGGCGGTGGAGCCCCAGGGCGCCCGGCGTTCGGTCGTGATGCAGGCAAGACCGGTGGGCCGCGCCCCGATCGCAGTGAACGCTCCGCTGAGGGCGACCGCGGTAAGCGTCGGGAGGATTCCGCCGGCGGTGGGCGCCGGGATTCCAATTCCGGCAATTCCGGAGAGCGCTGGGATTCTCGAGGCAATTCCAATCCGCCCGGGGCACGATCCGGCGGTGGGAAATTCGCGGGTCGTCGAGATTCCGCTGGCGATGGAACTTCTCGTCCGCCGTACAACAAGACTGAAGGTGGGTCGCGCCCTCCGTACAACAAGACCGACGGAAGTGCTGGTGGTCGTCCTCCGCAGCGCTCCGCCGGTAGCAGCGGAGGCAGTTTCGCGCCGCGGCGTGATTCCGCGGGTGAGGGTGGGTCGCGTCCTCCGTACAACAAGACCGGCGGGAGTTCCGGTGGTCGTCCCCCGCAACGCTCCTCGGGTGCGGGCGGTGGGAGTCATGCGCCGCGGCGTGATTCCGCAGGTGAGGGTGGGTCGCGTCCTCCGTACAACAAGACCGGCGGGAGTTCCGGTGGTCGTCCTCCGCAGCGCTCCGCGGGCGGCAGCGGTGGTGCTTATGCGCCGCGGCGTGACTCCGCAGGCGAAGGCGGGTCGCGTCCCCCGTACAACAAGACCGGCGGAAGCTCCGATGGGCGTCCCCCGCAACGCTCCTCGGGTGCGGGCGGTGGGAGTCATGCGCCGCGGGGTGATTCCGCGGGTGAGGGTGGGTCGCGTCCTCCGTACAACAAGACCGGCGGGAGTTCCGGTGGTCGTCCCCCGCAACGCTCCTCGGGTGCGGGCGGTGGGAGTCATGCGCCGCGGCGTGATTCCGCAGGTGAGGGTGGGTCGCGTCCTCCGTACAACAAGACCGGCGGGAGTTCCGGTGGTCGTCCTCCGCAGCGCTCCGCGGGCGGCAGCGGTGGTGCTTATGCGCCGCGGCGTGACTCCGCAGGCGAAGGCGGGTCGCGTCCCCCGTACAACAAGACCGGCGGAAGCTCCGATGGTCGTCCTCCGCAACGCTCGGCCGGTGGCAGCACCGGGCGTGGGGCGGCGCCGGATCGTGCGCGGGCGGCGGGATCAGGGGATTCCCGAGGCAGGGGCGGTTCGGTCGGGTCGTCGGAGGATCGTCGCCCGCGTCGCGAGCCGGAGCGGCCCAGCGTCAAGGCGCCCGGCGTCGCGGAGGGTGTCACCGGGCGGGAGTTGGACAGATCAGTCGTCCGGGAGCTGAGCACGCTACGGGCGGAGGCCGCCGAGCAGGCAAGCATGCACCTGGTGATGGCGGCCCGGTTGATGGGCGAGGATCCGGATCTGGCCTTCGAACACGCGATGGCTGCCCGTCGTCACGGGCCGCGGGTGGGGGTGATCCGCGAGGCCGTGGGGATCGCGGCCTACCACGCGGGCAAGTGGAGTGAGGCGCTCGCGGAGTTGCGGGCGGCCCGCCGGATCTCCGGCGGCGTCGAGCATTGGCCGATGATGGCCGACTGTGAGCGGGCGCTCGGGCGCCCGGAGCGGGCACTGGCGATGGCGTCGGCCCCGGAGGCGGCACAGCTGGACCGGGCCGGAAGCGTGGAGATGCGCATCGTGGTCTCCGGGGCCCGCACAGATCTTGGTCAGCTGGACGCGGCAGTGGTGACACTGCAGACGCCGGACCTGCAGGGGCCGGACACCGCCGTGTGGGTCGGGCGCCTGCGCTGTGCGTACGCCGTGGCCCTGGAGGCTGTAGGGCGGCACGAGGAGGCTCGCACCTGGTTCGAGCGAGCTGCCGCCGGGGATCCTGAGGGGGAGACCGGGGCGGCGGAGCGGTTGGCCGAACTCGACGGGATCGTGTTCTTCGACGACGACGGCGAAGACGACGACGAGGCAGAGGTCGAGGACGGGATCGACGCCGGCGGCGACGCGGCGATCGTTGCCGATCAGGACGATCAGGACGCGGTCGACGAGGTCGAGGTTGCGGACGCGCGGCCGAGGGCCGAGCCGGAGGCCGTTGCAGAGGCGGAGGAAGCGCCGGCCGACGAGCCCGTTGCGCCGGCTGAGGGGGTGCCGGTGCCGCTGCTGACGGCGCAGTTGTTCCTGGAGCCCCCGGCCGGGCAGCAGGCACTGTTCGACACGGACGATGAAGACGACGAGGACGACGGCCAGGGCGGGAGCGATGAGCGCTGAGGACGCCTTGCGTCGGGGTAGCGACCGGCCACTGGTCGAGGCCTACGACGCCGCGCTGCTCGATCTCGACGGCGTCCTGTACGTGGGGCCCGACTCGGTGGCCCACGCCGCGGAATCCTTGGCCGCGGCTCGGTCGAGCGGGATGCGGCTGGCGTTCGTCACCAACAACGCGGCGCGCACCCCGCAAACCGTGGCCGAGCACCTGACCGATCTGGGGATTCCGGCGGCGCCGGAGGAGGTGGCAACCTCGGCGCAGGCAGCCGCGCGATTGGTCGCTGAGCTGGTGCCGCCCGGGGCTGCCGTCCTGGTGGTCGGCGGCGACGGGTTGCACGCGGCGCTCCTCGAGCGTGGTCTGCGCCCGGTGAGCTCGGCCGACGACGATCCGGCGGCCGTCGTGCAGGGATATCACCCCACAGTGGGATGGCCGATCCTGGCCGAGGGCGCTTACGCGGTCGCGCGGGGCATCCCGTGGATCGCGAGCAACACCGACCGCACCGTGCCGACCCAGCGGGGGATCGCGCCGGGCAACGGCACGCTGGTCGAGGTCATCCGGATGGCCACGGGGCGCGACCCGATCGTCGCCGGCAAACCCGAGCTCGCGTTGCACCGCGAGTCCGCGGAGCGGGTCGACGCACGGCGCCCCCTGGTGGTGGGGGACCGGCTGGACACCGACATCCTCGGCGCGAACAGGGCCGGGGTGCACAGTCTGCTCGTGCTCACCGGGGTGCACGGGCCCGCCGACCTGTTGAGAGCTGCCCCGGAGCTACGTCCGACCCTCCTGGCCGAGGACCTGCGCGGTCTGCTCGTGGACCACGCAGCCGTGGACCTCGACGTCGACGGCGTTGCGACCCTGGGCGGGTGGCGGGCAGGGGCTAAGGACGGACAGCTGTGGCTGGACGGTTCCGGCACGCGGGTCGATGCGGTCCGGGTGGCCTGCGTCGTGGCGTGGAACTCCGGTGCCACCGCGCCTTCCGATGTGCTGGACCGTCTGGGGCGGGCGCACGGCTGACGTGCGGCGCGGACCTCGATGGGAGAATCGGCCCGTGACGACGAGGGTGGCGACGCGGGCCGAGTCCCTGCGTGATCTGGGCGTTGCCGCCACGGTCTTCGCGTGGATCACCATGATCCTGCTGCGCGACGAATCCGGTTCGATCGCCGAGCAACGCGTGTCCGGCGTGGCGACGTGGGCCCTGCTGATCGCCCTGCTGAGCAGGGAGACGCCACTGGTGCGCGCGCAGGTGGCGATCGTCGTCGTGTTCGCCACGGCAGTTGAGTACATGTTCTCCCCGGCGCTCGAGGTCTACATCTATCGCCTGGAGAACGTGCCCTCCTACGTCCCGCCCGGGCACGGGCTGGTGTACCTGTGCGCGTTGGCGATCGGCCGGACCTGCTGGGTCCACCGGTGGCGACGGCAACTGGTCGCCGCAACGGTCGTGGGCGGCGGGGCGTGGGCGCTGCACGGACTGCTGGAGCCGCGCCACGACGTTCTTGGTGCGTTCTGGTTCGCCTGCCTGCTCGGCTTCCTGGCCTGGGGCCGCTCGCGCACCCTCTACGTCGGGGCCTTCGCGATCGTCAGCTACCTGGAGATCCTGGGCACGCATCTGGGGACCTGGACCTGGCAGACGCACGACCCCACCGGCTGGGTGAGCATCGGCAACCCGCCCAGCGGGGCGGCCGGGGGCTACGGGTGGTTCGACCTCGCGGCCATCCTCGGTGCCCCGGCCCTGCTGGCCGCCGTCGGCAAGCTGCGTGGGCGTCCGGTGTCCGCATCCGAGCCGGAGCCGGCTCTCAAGTAGCAGTCGTGAGCAGGCTGAGCGCAGCGGTGTGCAAGGCGCCGTTGCTCGCGAAGGCACTGCCGCCGTCCGGGCCGGGGCGGCCCGACAGGTCGGTGAACGTCCCGCCCGCCTCGTTGACGATCAGCGCCAGCGGCGCCAGGTCGTGCAGAGCCACCTCAGGCTCACAGGCGAGGTCGACGACGCCTTCGGCCACCATCACGTAGGACCAGAAGTCGCCATAAGCGCGTGTTCGCCAGCACGCCTGGGTCAGGTCCACGAAGCGCTCGAGAATCCCGCGCTCGGCCCAACCGGACAGGCTGGAGTAGGACAGCGAGGCGTCGGACAGGTCGCTCACCGCGGACACCCGACAGGGGTGGGGGTCTCCGGTGCCGTCGTAGGCCCAGGCCCCCTCGCCGAGGCCGGCCCACCACCGTCGGCCCAGGGCGGGGGCGGAGACCACGCCGACGATCACGTCCGCGCCGTCCATCAATGCGATCAGGGTCGCCCACACCGGGACCCCGCGGACGAAGTTCTTCGTGCCGTCGATCGGGTCGATCACCCACCGCCGACGCCCGGAGCCGGTGTCGGCGAACTCCTCGCCGTGGACCGCGTCGTCGGGGCGAGCCTTGGCGAGCAGGGCACGCAGCCGTTCCTCCACGTCGCGGTCGGCGTCGGAGACCGGGGTCAGATCCGGCTTGGTCTCCACCGCCAGATCCAGCGCCCGGAACCGGGCGGTGGTGACGGCATCCGCGGCATCGGCGAGGTCATGGGCCAGTGCAAGGTCGTCGCTCACGGCGCAACCCTAGATGTTTCGCAAGCCGCCCGAGGTCCGCGCGCGAATCAGCACGACCCGATGGTGCCAACCACCCGGCGAGGAGCACCGGTGTTCGACAAATTCATGGACCTGCCACTGCACATTCTGGTGCTGCACTTCGCGGTGGTGCTGCTGCCGATGAGCGCGATGCTCACCGCCGCAGTGTTCCTGCGCAGCGAATGGCGGGCGAAGTTCGCCGGCCTTGCCGCGGCATTGAACGTCGGGATGCTGGCACTCACCTTCGTCACCGTCCAGGCCGGTGAGGCGCTCAAGGACAAGCTGAACCCGAAGGGCAGCCCGAATGGTCCGCCGAGCAATGACCATGAGGAGTTCGGGCGCGCGCTGCTGTGGATCGTGCTGGCGCTCGCGATCGCCTCGGTCATCACCTGGTTCGCGGGCCGCATGGAGGGGATGCTGCCCGCGGCGGTCGTGGGCCTCGCAGTGGTCGTCGGTGGTCTGGCGGTCGCCTCCACCGTACTGACCGTAGTCACGGGACACACCGGGTCACAGTCCAAGTGGGGCTACCTGTACGGAGACAAGTAACGGTCCCTCAGTTCACAGTTCCGGCTGAGAATCCTCGGGTTCGCTGCCCGCATGCAGGAGTCGTCGTAGCGAGTTCAGGCGCGCCGGCTGCGCGTGTCCGGCAGCCACCCAGGCGTCCAGTGCGCACTCGACACCTTCTCCATGTCGGCAGCCACGCGGGCAGTTCTCCGTGCCCGGGGCCAGGTCGGTGAATCCGGCCAGCACCGAATCCGCCTGTACGTGCGCGAGCCCGAAGCTGCGCACGCCGGGGGTGTCGATGACCCACCCACCGTCGGGCAGCGCGAGCGCCACTGCCGAACTGGACGTGTGCCGACCGCGACCGGTGACCGCGTTGACCCCGCCCACCGCTCGATCGGTGCCCGGTAGAAGAGCGTTGACGAGCGTCGACTTGCCGACCCCGGAGTGCCCGACCAGCACGCTCACCCGATTGGTCAGCTCGGCCAGCAACGCCGTCAGATCGTCGCCACGATGGGTCGCCACGTGGGCGATGCCGAGCGGCGCGTAGGCCTCCAGCAGCGGCGTGGGATCAGCCAGATCGGACTTCGTCAGGCAGAGCAGTGGACGCAGGCCGGCGTCGTAGGCGGCGACCAGACAGCGGTCGATCATGCGCGGACGCGGCTCCGGCTCGGCAAGAGCGGTCACGATCACCAGTTGATCCGCATTCGCAACCAGCACGCGCTCCACGGGATCGTCGTCGTCGGCCGTGCGCCGAAGCACCGAGGTGCGCTCGGCCACCCGGACCACCCGTGCCAGGGTGTCCGGCTTGCCGGACAGATCACCGACCACGTCCACCCGGTCCCCGACGACCATCCCGCGGCGACCCAGCTCGCGGGCCTTCATCGCCTGCAGCACGATCCCGTCGTCGAGATGGACGGTGACCCGGCCGCGGTCCACGGCGACGATGTGCCCTGACGAGGCGTCGGCATGAGCCGGGCGCAGGCTGCTGCGCGGTCGAGTCCCGCGTCCGGGACGGACCCGGACGTCGTTCTCGTCCAGGCGCGATGCCTTCGTCCGTCCCTGGCCGGTCAGTCCGCTCGCCCCAGCATTCGGTGCCACGAGCCGACGAAGTCCGGCAACGTCTTGGCGGTCGTCGCGATGTTCTCGACCTGGATGCCGGGCACGACGAGGCCGAGCAGTGCGCCGGTCGTGGCCATCCGGTGGTCGTGATAAGTGTGGAAAACCCCGCCGTGCAAGGGTTTCGGCTCGATCCGCAGGCCGTCGCGGATCTCGGTGACTGATCCACCGAGGCCGTTGAGCTCCGCGGCCAACGCGGCCAGGCGGTCGGTCTCGTGTCCGCGCATGTGGCCGATGCCGCGCAGCGTCGACGGGGAATTGGCGACGGCGGCGATCGCCGCGAGGGTGGGCGCCAGTTCGCTGACGTCGCGCAGGTCGGCGTCGATGCCGTGCACCCGCCCGCTTCCGCGGACCACCAGGCCGTGCTTGCCCACCCGGCACTCCGCGCCCATCCGGGCGAGCAGGTCGCGCAACTTGGCGCCGGGCTGGGTGGTGCTCGCCGGCCACGCGGGCATGCTGACCGATCCGGAGGTGATCAGCGCGGCGGCCAGGAACGGCGCGGCGTTGGACAGGTCGGGCTCGACGTCGATGTTCCGCGCGCGAACGGGCCCGGGCGACACCCGCCAGCGCTGGGGGGTCTCGTCCTCGACCATGACCCCGGCGTCGCGCAGCATCGCGATGGTCATCCGGATGTGCGGGAGCGAGGGCACCGGCTCGCCGACGTGATCGACGGACACGCCCTTGTCGTAGGCGGGAGCGGCCAGCAGCAGACCGCTGACGAACTGCGAGGAGGACGAGGCGTCGATCTGCACGTGCCCGCCGGGCAGCGCGCCGCGTCCGGTGAGCGTGAACGGCAGGCCCTCGGTGCCGTCGATGTCGGCGCCGAGCGTCCGCAGCGCACCGAGCACGGGACCCATCGGCCGTTCCCGTGCGCGCTCGTCGCCGTCGAAACGGATCACGCCGTCGGCCAGCGCGGCCACGGGAGGCACGAACCGCATCACGGTCCCGGCCAGGCCGCAGTCGATCTCGGCCGGGCCGCGGAACGGGGCCGGGCGCACCAGCCAGCGCTCACCCTCGGGTCCGGTGACTTCCTCGACCTCCGTGCCCAGGGCGCGAACGGCCGCCAGCATCAGGTCGGTGTCGCGGGAGCGCAACGGGCCGCGAATCTCACCCGGCGCGTCGGCCAGGGCGGCGAGCAACAAGGCACGATTGGTGATCGACTTGGAGCCCGGTACCGACACCACTGCCGTCACCGGGTGGTCGGCCTGCGGGGCGGCCCAGAGGTCCCCGTGCGCTGTCACAAGGCCGAGCGTAGTAGTGAAGTGAGGTGTCGATGGCTGCCGAGGCCCTCGAGGTCGCCACACCGGTGGGCCTGGCGCGTCTGGAACGCGCACCCGTGCCCGGCCGACGCAGGCCTCGCGGCGTGCTGGTCCTCGGCCACGGCGCGGGGGGCGGGGTCGACGCGCGAGACCTGGTCGCACTCGCGGCGGGGCTGCCCGAGCAGGGCATCAGCGTGCTGTTGGTGACCTCGCCGTGGCGAGTGGCCGGCAAGAAGGTCGCAACCCCTCCGCCCACCCTGGACGTCGCCTGGACCGCCGTGCTGGACGCGGCCCGGGCCGCCGGGTGGCTCCCGCGGCCACTGGTGGTCGGGGGGCGCTCGGCAGGGGCGCGGGTCGCGTGCCGCACCGCGGTGTCCACGGGGGCTGACGCGTGCCTGGCGTTGGCCTTCCCGCTGCACCCGCCGGGTCGCCCGGAGAAGAGCCGGGCCGACGAACTGATCGGGGCCGGGGTGCCGACATTGGTGGTGCAGGGGGAGCGGGATCCCTTCGGCGGCCCGGCGGAATTCCCGGCCGGAACGCGGCTGCATCCCGTGCCGCACGCCGATCACGGCTTCAAGGTTCCGGCCCGCGCCCCGCTCGATCAGGCCGCCACCTTGGACCTGCTGGTGGCCGGGGTGGCGAACTGGTGGAGCGAGTTGGCGTGATCGCCCGGGGAATGACTCGGCGCCGCGAGCGGTTCGGAACCAGTGAGCCGCATCGTGGGTGCGGCCGGAAATGACGGAAACGGAGGAGCCGTGCCCGGACTTGCCTGCCCTCCTCGTCCGTCGGCGCGTGCCCAGGTCGTAGGCTCTTTCCCGATGAGCACTGCAGAGACCGCACAGGCTCGAGCCGATCGGTTCGAGCGCGACGCACTG
This sequence comes from uncultured Actinomycetota bacterium, assembly GCA_963703165.1. Classification (GTDB taxonomy): domain Bacteria; phylum Actinomycetota; class Actinomycetes; order Sporichthyales; family Sporichthyaceae; genus JBQTKD01. Next base: position 1,152,046 of record OY969798.1, on the reverse strand, counting down.
CCCTTCCTCGACCAGCTCTACGCGGCGGCGATGCGGATGACCCGCAACCCCTCCGACGCGGAGGATCTGGTGCAGGAGACCTTCGCCAAGGCCTACGCCGCCTTCCACCAGTTCCAGGAGGGCACGAACCTCAAGGCCTGGCTGTACCGCATCCTCACGAACACGTTCATCAACTCGTACCGCAAGAAGCAGCGCGAACCGCAGCCGGCCGCTTCCGACGATGTCGAGGACTGGCAGCTCGCTCGCGCGGAGTCCCACACCTCCAGCGGGCTGAAGTCTGCGGAGATCGAGGCGCTGGAGCATCTGCCGGACAGCGATGTGAAGGCTGCGCTGGCCGAGCTGCCCGAGGAGTTCCGGATCGCGGTGTACCTGGCCGACGTCGAGGGCTTCGCCTACAAAGAGATCGCGGAGATCATGGGCACCCCACTCGGAACAGTGATGTCGCGGTTGCACCGCGGCCGGCGCCAGCTGCGCACCCTGCTCACCGACTACGCGACCGACCGCGGCCTGATCCGCGCGGGCGCCGATGGTGGTGGCACCTCATGAGCGGTGATCACCTTCCGTACTTCACCTCGTGTGCCGACGTGCTCGCGAAGGTCTACGACTTCCTCGACAACGAGCTGCCCGAGGCCGACTGCGGCAAGATCCAGGAACACCTGGACGAGTGCGGGCCGTGTCTGAAGGAGTTCGGCCTCGACCAGATGGTCAAGGACGTCGTCAAGCGCGGATGCGGTTGCGAGCCGCTGCCGGAGGACCTGCGTTCGCGGGTCATGATCCGGGTCCGCGAGATCCAGGTGTCGATCGCCGTCACCGAGGAGCCAGGGGTCGGCTGAGCACCCCGCGAAACGCCACGGGCGCCCGCGTTGCGGGCGCCCGACGCATTTAAGCGAACTCCTAGGAGTTCGGACGGCGACCGTGGTTCGCCTTCGAGTTCTTACGCCCCTTGCGGCGGCGTGCCTTCCTGCCCATCGAGTGCTCCTCTGTGCCGGCACCGTCCCCGGTGCGCGATTGCGGCGCTCATCGTCCCACGCCCGGGTCCATGCACCGTGCACGGGCACCTCCGCCACTGCCGCTCGCCTCCGAAACTTCTGTGATTCATGGTGCTAATGTGATTCATGAGGCGGTTCGACTCGGTTGGCCGCGTCCGGTGGGGGGTGACCGCGATGCGGGTGGCAGTAGCGGCTGCGGTCGTGCAGGCGGGGACCTGCGCCGCGACCATGGTCTGGGCGTCTCGAGCGACCCGGCGCGCCGAGCGCGCAGCGCGGGAGCAGACGCTGCGTGCCCTGTCCGCCGCTGTCGAGGCCAAGGACCCGTACACGAGGGCACACTCCGAGCGAGTGGCCCAGGCCGCCGAGATGATCGCGCGTCAGATCGGTCGAGGGCCACGCCGGATCGAGCAGGTCCGCTACGCCGGACTGCTGCACGACCTCGGCAAGCTCGCCGTGCCGACCGCGGTGCTGCGCAAGGACCGCGGTCTGACCGCGGGCGAGCAGAGCCACGTTGCCCGACACCCGGGCTGCGGCGCCGATCTGATCGCCGACGTCGACTTCCTGCGCGCCGCCCGCGATGGCATCCGGCATCACCACGAACGCATTGACGGCGGAGGCTATCCCGTGGGCCTGTCCGGCGAGGAGATCCCCGAGATCGCTCGCATCGTGTCCATCGCCGATGCCTTCGACGCCATGACCTCCGACCGTCCGTACCGGGCCGGACGCCCGTTGATCGAGGCGGTCGCCGAGCTGCGGCGGCGCCCCGAACAGTTCGACCAGGCACTCGTCGAGGCCTTCGTGATCGCGCTGCGTCGAGAGGGCTGGCCGCCGGAGCAGGTCGGTGGGTTGCTGCCCGAGACCGGCACGGTCCCTGTTGTCTCGCTGCCCTCGCCTCGGGGTCCCCGATGAACGCCGCGGGGATCTCGGTGCGCGCCGTCCCTGCCGTCGCGCTTGTGATGGGAACCACCTCGGTCGCGTTCGCCTGGGCCGGCAGTTGGGCGGTGCTCGCCTCCACGCCGTTGCTGATGCTGTTCCCCGTGCTGCTGAGGCTGCGCGCCCTGCACGCGACCCGCCGCCAGACGGTGGGCTGCCTCTCCCGGGTGACGGAACTGGGCGGGCATGCCGGTACCGGCCACGCCACCCGTGTCAGTGCGCTGGCCGGCCGCATCGCACGCGAACTCGGCCTGGCCGAGCACTCCATCGACGAACTCACCCGAGCGGCTCTGCTGCACGACGTCGGGCAGTTGGCCCTCGCGACTCCGGTGCACGGTGGCCACACCGCACTGTTGGACACCGACGAGGCGCGCCACATCGCGCAGGTCGGGGCAGGATTGATCCGCGCCACCGGCGGCATGGACCGGGTGGCCGCACTGGTCGAGGCGCAGGCCGAGCCCTTCGGTGGTGCGGCAATCCCCGCTCAGCAACCGCTGGGGGCGCGGGTCCTCAAGGTGGCCAACGCATACGACGACCTCGCCGGGTCCGATCCGGAGCCCGGCATGGTGACCGCGGCCCTCTGGCGGCTGCGCCGGGCCGGGGACGCCGAGTACGACCCGCAGGTGGTCGACGCGCTCACGCGCGTGCTGGGCGCCGCCCCTGCGTACCGGTCGGGGCGTTGAACGACGCTTCGCCTTCGCGTCGTTCCTTCCTGCGGGCGGGCGGGATCGGGCTTGCGCTCGGAGCTGTCGGCCTTGGCGGGGCCGGCGCCATGCACCACCGCGACGTAGCCGCCGCTCGGGATCGTGGACTGGCAGCCACCTACGCCGAACGCTCGACGTCCGGGGCCCTGCAGGTGCTCTGGCGGGCGGACACCCAACGCAAGGTCATGGCGCTGACCTTCGACGACGGTCCCGGCGAGGAACTGACGCCCCGTCTGTTGGACGCGCTGCGCGAGGCGAAGGTGCGGGCCACGTTCCTGCTGGTGGGGTCCCGTGCCCGAGCTCACCCCGACCTGGTGCGGACCCAGGTGCGCGACGGCCACGAGCTCGGCAACCACTCCTGGTCGCATGCGGACCTCGGCCTGCTCAGCTTCGACGAGCTGCGAGCCGATCTCGAGCGCACCGACGACGTCCTGGCGGATCTGACGGGGCGTCGGCCGGCCGTGATCCGGCCCCCGTTCGGTCGCGTCAACGGCGCGTTGCTGCAACATGCCGCGATGTCCGACCAGCAGATTCTGATGTGGGACCTGCGGCTCCGTGAGGGCGACCTGGACACCCCGGGCAACGTCACGTGGGTCACCGATAACCTGCGCCCGGGTGTGATCCTGCTCGGCCACGACGCCGGTTCGGACAACCGATACATCGGGGTCGACGCGGTGCCGGGCATCATCCGCGCCGCGAAGGAACGCGGCTACGAGTTCCTGACGGCCAGTGAGATGTTCGAGGTGGACCGAGCCAAGCAGCGCAGTTGATCGCTCGGGCTCCTCACTCGTTCCTCGCTCGTCACGGTCGCTCAGCTAGGGGGCCTGCGGCGAAGGCACCTGACCGTCGCGCACCGCCAGGGCCAGCAGGACGATCGCGGACGTCCAGCCGATCGGAGCGACCGCGGCAGGCTCACCGTCGGCGGTGACCTTCTCCGGGAACGCGTCGAATCCGGTGCGATGCGCGATCAACCAGTCGTACCAGCGGCGGAAGCCGGCTTCGTCCCCTGCGCCGGCAGCCGACAGGGCGAACATCGCGGTGGCCGGGGTGAAGGTGTGCAGTCGTACGCCGCGCATGTTCCCCGGGCGTAGCCCGCCCGAGGGCATGAGCAGCTCGGCCGCAGTGCGGGTGACCGCGGGGTAGACCGAACCGGCGCGAGGCGCGGCCAGCGGGGCGGTCAGGAACGTGATCGCGCTGTCCGGCCCGGAACCGGCGTCGGGGTAGCGGCGGTACCCGGTGGAACCGAAGGCGTCGGTGACCGCGGCGTCGAGGAGGCGGGCGGCGGTGGTCCACCGGTCGGCGGCAACGATGTCGCCGATGGCCTTGGCCAACTCGACCGCGGAACGCAGCCCAAGCAACAACGGGGCCGCCGTGCCGATCGTCGACCGTGCCTCGCGTTGCTCCGTGTAATCCGACGAAGGCCGCGGCAGGCCGTCGGCCTGCACGGAGTCGGCGGCCGCGTCCGCGGCCCCGGACACCATCGCCCACAGGCGCTGCAGCGCGGCCGTGTCGCGGGCCGACTGCCACCACAGCCAGGTCGCCCAGGGCAGCCAACCGACGGCGTCGAGTTGTCGGGACCGGCCGTCGCGGACCTCCGTGCCGTCCGAGTGGTAGCGAGCGGCCCATGTGCCGTCGGGGTCCTGGTTGCGGGCGAAGAAGGTCAGGATGCGCAGGGCCTGCTCGCGGTGCCCGGTCACGGCGAAGGCGGCAGCGTGCCAGGCGGCGTCGCGCGGCCAGGTGTAGTTCCACAATCCGAAGGGGTTCGCCACCGAGGCGCCGCTGGGTTCGGTGAGCAGTGCGAGGTCCAGCAGTGCCCGCCGGGCGACCGCCCGTTCGGCGTCGGTGCGTCCGGGAACTGTTCCGGCGCCCAGCCAGGATCGGGCCCAGTCGATCCCGCGTGGGTCGGCGGGATCCCGGCGACCCGGCCAGTTGCTGAACCACCACCGCGGTGCGGCGGCCGCGGTGTTCGTCAGCACGCTGGTGTCGGGGACATAGCTGCCCTGGGCGGTACCGGGAAGCACCTGGCGAACGAAAGATCCGACGTCGGCGTTGCCGCTCAGCCCGGCGGTCAGCAGGCGAGGGCCGGCCGGCCCGCTCGCCTCGCCCTGCGCCGCAGTGAATCCGCCGATGGACACCGCGGCGACGAGGACGATCGCCGGGGTCCGCAGGGTTCGTCGGCGACCGCGCCGTTCAGTGCCGGGCGACTTCATCGGTTTCACGGCGGGGTTTCAGGCCGCACTGCGGCCCGCCGCCGGGGAGGACGTGTCGATTGCGGGCGATGGCCCGGTAGACCCCGTGGGCCAACCAACGGAACGGGGGGATCCGGAGCAGTCCGCCGAGGATCGCCCAGGCTCCGCCGCAGTCCAGCAGGAGCTTGGCCACGGCCTGTGCGCCGCCGAACACCTTGCCGTCGGTGCCGACCCAGAGCACCTCGTAACGGGCCCGTTCGCGGGTGAGCCCGAGGGCGGCGAGGTCGGTGCGTTGCCAGGGCTGGTACTTCACGGTGCTCGGCAGCCGGCGCGACAGGAGCCGCACGCAGCGGTTGCAGAAGCCGCAGTCGCTCTCGAAGATCAGCAGCGCTCGGGACTGCGCGGGGGTGCCCATTCACTCATCATGACGTAGTAGGGGTCCATTTCGCGGCGGTGGCGACGGGTGAAGCCGAACACGAACAGGCCCACGCCCGCGGCGATCGCGACGTCACCGAGGCTGATCACCTCGGCCACCCGGGGGGTCGGTACGGCGATCCGGTCGTCGAGCCAGCGCAGGGCCGTCGAGCCGTCGGCGAGTTCGTGGCGCGGATCGGAGTCCAGTGCCAGAGCGGCCGGGTCGATGCCGGCGCGGAGCACCGCATGAGTCTCGACCGGCATGGATCCGTTCGCCAGAACGACCGAGGCGTTCAGGCACACCCCGAAGCACGCCAGGACGATCCCCGGCACCGCGCGGTTGACGAAGGCGAAGCGAGCCAGCAGCAGCGCGCCGACGCCAAGCAGTGCGGGATAGGCGAGCCCGACATGGACCGACAGGAGCGGCTCGGCGAGCAGGACGAGGCAGGCGGCGACCAGCGCGCCGGTGGCGCGCAACTGGGGGCGGTGCCCGGGTCGGCTCGGCGACACCACGGCCAGCAGCAGCGCCAGCCCGATCACCAGCACCGTCAGCCCCATGCGGTTAGTGTCGCAACCGCGGGGGCGCATTCCCGGTAACCACACGCGCCCCAATGATCACAGGAGTGTGCGAATGTCAGCCGGCTTCGCGGTGCGCGCGGAACTCGTCGGCACGGTGTGCGAGGTCCTGGTCGAGGTGGGGCAGGCCGTGGTTGCCGGGGAGTCCCTGGTGGTGCTGGACTCGATGAAGATGGAGATCCCGGTGCTCGCCCCGATGTCGGGAACGGTGCGTCAGGTGGGTGTCGCGCTACGGGATGTCGTCTCCGCGGGCGACGTCCTGGTGCTGCTCGAGACGCAGGCCTGACACGCCCTGGATCGGTCCGTGCTCGCTGCACCGCGCGGTCCAACTGCTCGGCGCGACCTGCACGATCATGCGGCGGCGGCACTGCGGGCAGTAGCGCGGCGGTTCGAGGTCCCGCGCCTTCCGGCAGGCCTCGTGGTCGCCGGCGCCGGTGGGCTCTCCGCACCGGTCGCAGTACATAGCGGCATTCGGGTCGAGCGCTTCGGCTTCCTGCACGCTGCGTAGGGTACTTCCCCTGTTGACCTGCCCCGCTGAGCGAGCGCGAGATCATGACTGAGCCCGACACCACTTTCGAAATGCTTCTGCCCCGACCGGTCGACGCGGTCTGGCTCACCTTCCGCGACCCGGAACTCATCAAGCGCTGGTACGGCTGGGAGTTCGACGGGCTCGACGAGGAGATCAAGTCGATGTTCGTCGAGGGCGCGGTGGTGGGGAAGGACGAGCGCACGCTGCACATCGGCGGGCACCTGTTCACCTTCTCCGCCGCCGAGCAGGAGGCGAACACGCATCTGAAGGTCGAGCGCAAGCCGCCCGCGTTCGGCGAAGGTTCCGGAGCGAACTGGGCGGAGGACTACGACGACATCGAGGAAGGCTGGATCAGCTTCCTGCAACAGGCCCGATTCCACCTCGCCCGTCATCCGCAGCAACGTCGGCGGACGATCCACCACGCGGGCGCGGCGCGCAGCGCGATCCCGACCCCGCTCCCTGACCTGCTCGGGCTCTCGAACGCCTTCCGCACTCCGGCGAACGAGCCCTACGTCGCCGACGTCGGTCCGGGCGATCACCTCGAGGGGGAGGTCTGGTATCGCACCGGACTGCAGATGGGGGTGACCGTCGACGCTTGGGGCGACGGGCTGCTGATCCTCACGCACTCGCCGTCCTCTGAGGAGCCCTTTGCGGTGGTGAGCGTGACGCTGACGACCTTCGGGATGGACGCCGACGCCTTCGCCGACTTGGAGCGACGCTGGGCGAAGTGGTTCGGCGCCCGGTACGAAGAGGACTGACCGGGCCGAAAAGCCACGTGCCCCCTGCGTCAGCGACGCAGGGGGCACGGTTGTCTTGTGGCTTACGGCACGCGAATCTTCAGCGAGCCGGCGATCTGACCACCCGTCAGGCCGCACGCCTTGAAGACGTAGTTCAGGGTGTACTCGCCCGCCTTGCTGTACTTCTTCTTGAGCTCGTAGCTGTCCTTGACGGAGCGGAGCACGTTCGCCTCGTCACCCTTGGCGCAGCGGTTGCCGGACTCGACGAGGTAGTTGGTGCCGTCGCCCCACTCCAGGGACTCGCGTAGGCCGATCTTGCGGTCGGCCGGGTCGCCGATCTCCAGAAGCTTGCCGTCGGAGGTGTAGGGCACGTAGACGGCGCCCTCGAAGTTCAGGCGGAGCAAGAGGTCGCGGTTGCGGCGCTGGTAGGTCAGCGCGATGCGCAGTTCCGGGGCCGCTCCCGGGTCCAGGGTCGGTGCGGCCGACGGCGCCGGCGAGGCGACCGGGACCGGTGACTCGGTGACAGTGGCGCTCGCCCCGTGCGGCAGGGCGAGCACGATGCGGCCGAACGGCGCGCCCGGGTCGACGGCGGCCGAGGCCGAGCCGACCCCGCCGGTGCCGACCAGGCCGGTCGTCGCGAGTGCGGTGACCGCCACGACGGCGGTGCCGATCGCGAAGCTGCGGTGCAGATCCCGACGCTGTTCCGCCTGCGGCCCGCCGCTGGTGTCCGGCTTCGAGAAGATGCCCTTGCGCATGACCTGGCCCCCCATGACGTGTGTGGCGGGAACGCCACACACGTAGCGGCCTTCCCTCCTGCCCCAGATTTCTAACATGGCAACAGGAGTAACAAGGGGACGCGCGCCGGTGGCATTGCGCGCATCGAAGCGAGTCGCGCGTGACCGCCGGAGCGGTCGGAGGTGACGAGGGAGTCGGCGGCGCGGAAGCCTGGCGAGCGACGCCGGCGCGGAGGCGCAGGGCGGCCGTGCCGGAGGGAGCCGGCGGCGCATGGCGTAACCACGCCGGGCCGGGCCGCCGAGCGACCGGAGAAGCAGCCGCCAGGAGACGAAGCGCTGCGCGGAGCGCGCGTGACGCGGCCGGAGGCCGCGCTTTACAGAGTTTCGGCGATGGCCTTGATCGGCATCTTGAGCTCGGTGAGCAGCGCGAGGTCCTCGCCCGGGTCCCGGCCGAGGGTCGTGAGGTAGTTGCCGACGATCATCGCGTTGATGCCGCCGAGCAGACCGTCGCGGGTACCGAGGTCGCCCAGGGTGATCTCGCGACCGCCCGCGAAGCGCAGGATCGTCTTCGGCAGCGCGAGGCGGTACGCAGCGATCGCCCGTAGCGCGTCGGTGGCCGAGAGGACCTCGACGTCGCCGAACGGGGTGCCGGGGCGCGGGTTGAAGAAGTTCAGCGGGACCTCGTCGGGCTCCAGGGACGCGAGCTGGGCGGCGAACTCGGCGCGCTGCTCGAGGGTCTCTCCCATGCCGACGATGCCGCCGCAGCAGACCTCCATGCCCGCGGTGCGGACCATGGCGAGGGTGTCCCAGCGCTCCTCCCAGGTGTGGGTGGTGACCACCTGCGGGAAGTAGGAGCGCGCGGTCTCCAGGTTGTGGTTGTACCGGTGCACGCCCATCGCGAAGAGTTCGTCGACCTGCTCCTGGGTGAGCATGCCGAGCGAGGCCGCGACCTGGATGTCCACGGCGGCCTTGATCGCGGCGACGCCGTCGCGCATCTGGGTCATCAGGCGCTCGTCCGGGCCGCGGACCGCGGCGACGATGCAGAACTCGGTGGCTCCGGTCGCCGCGGTGGCTTTCGCGGCCTCGACCAGCGCCGGGATGTCCAGCCAGACGGAGCGGACCGGGGAGGTGAACTGGCCGGACTGGGAGCAGAAATGGCAGTCCTCGGGGCAGCCGCCGGTCTTGAGCGACACGATGCCCTCGACCTCGACCTCCGGGCCGCACCAACGCATCCGCACGTCGTGGGCCAACGCGAGCGCGTCGGGCACGAACTCGTCTGCCAGGTTCAGCACCTCCAGGACGTCGGCCTCGTTCAGGCCGACGCCGCGGCCCAGGACCTGCTCACGCGCGCGTTCCAGCACCGGGGGCAGCTCGCGGCGGTCGGTGGAAGCCTCGGTCAGAGTCGTCACGCGCGCTCCTTCGGGTGATGCGGGTCAGGGCCGATGCGCGCGTAGGAACGCCATCGCATCGAAGGTCCCACCCAAGCTTGGCCCAAGCCCGGCCCGGGCCGCCGTGACGAAGCTCGCCCGGCTGAACGATCCAATGTTAGCGGGTAATAACCCCAGCAGCGGACGGGCCGCCAGCGAGGTCAGATCCTCGAGGTTGCACAGGCACGCCAGATCGGGCAGCGCGGGCCACGAGCCGACGACCAGGCCGGACAGTTGCAGTCCCCGATGCGCGAGGGCCTCCAGCGTGAGCGCGGTGGCGTTCAAGGTGCCCAGGCCGGGGTCGGCGACGACCAGCACCGGGGCTCCCAGGAGCCGCGCCAGGTCGGCGAGGGTCGCGCCGTCGCTGTTCCAGCGGACCAGCAGGCCGCCGGCGCCCTCGACGAGCACCAGACGCTGCAGGTCGGAGAGGTCCTGGATCCGCGCGGCGACGTCGTGCAGATCGACCTCCGGCCGGCCGCTGCGCCGCGCGGCCGCCTCCGGGGAGAGCGGATCCGCGTAGCGCACGAACTCGTGCAGGTCGCGCGCCCCGGACAGGTCCGCGATCTGTGTGAGGTCGCCGGGTTCGCCGGGGAGCAGGCCGGTCTGCGCCGGCTTCACCACGGCCACGGGTGCGCCCCGCTCGACGGCCAGCGCCGCGATCGCCGCGGTCACCACCGTCTTCCCGACACCGGTACCCGTTCCGGTGATGATCACGATGGTCATGCTTGCGCGGCCTTCGCTGCTGCCCGCAACGCGACCTCGGCCTTCTCCAGTTCCACGTCGGTGAGGTCGGCCCGCGCGGTCATCCGCAGTCGGGAGATGCCGTCCGGAACCGAGGGCGGACGGAAGCAGCCCACGCGGACCCCCGCGTCGAGGCAGGCGGCAGCCGCGGCCAGGGCGGCATTCGGGGCTCCGATCCGGACTCCGCAGACCGCGCCCTGCGGCGCGGTGACCTCGAACCCGGCCTTGCGGGCCATGCCGTACAGATCCGCGGCCCGCTCGCGCACCTTCCAGGCGAGCGCCGGGTCATTGCGCAGCAGGCGCAGCGCCTCCAACCCGGCGGCGGCACAGGCGGGGGACAGGCCGGTGTCGAAGATGAAGCTTCGGGCGGAGTCGATCACGTGGTCGATCACCGCGCGCGGGGCGAGCACCAGACCGCCCTGGCTGCCGAACGACTTCGAGAGCACGCCGGTGAGCACCACATCAGGCGCGCCGGCGAACCCGGCGGCGTGCACCGTGCCGCGGCCGCCCGAGCCGATCACGCCGAGGGAGTGGGCCTCGTCGACGATCAGGCCCGCGCCGTGCCGCCGCGCGACGGCGACGAGTTCGGCGATCGGCGCGATGTCGCCGTCGACGGAGAACACGCCGTCGGTGACCACCACTGCGCGGTCCTCGCTGCGCCCCGCCAGGAGCCGTTCCACGTCGGCGACGTCGCAGTGCGCGCTGATCGCCACCGTGGCTCGCGACAGTCGGCAGGCGTCGATCAGGGAGGCGTGGTTGGCCGCGTCGGACACGATCAGGGTCCCCGGGCCGGCCAACGCCGTCACCGCGCCGATGTTCGCGAGATAGCCCGAGGAGAAGGCGAGCGCCGCCTCCGTCTGGACCAGGCCCGCTGCTTCGAGTTCCAGGTCGGCGTGCACCGTGGTGGATCCGGTGACCAGGCGCGAGCCGGTGGACCCGGCCCCCCATTCCTTGGCTGCGAGGGCGGCCGCCTCACGGACCCTCGGGTCCCGGGCCAGCCCGAGATAGTCGTTGCCGGCCAGATCGAGCACGGTCTCCTCGGACCGGCGAGGGTTCACCCGGCGGCGTAGCCCGGCGGCGACGCGTTCCGCGGCATGCGCCTCGAGCCAGTCGAAGGGCCCTGCCTGCTGGTCGGCTCGCCCGCCCCGCCCGCTCATGACGCGGCCCGGAACGGCCCGCCGGCGCGCAGCGCGCCCTGCAGCAGGCCGAGCAGCTCCACCCGGACCGACGGGTCGCGGCCGGGCTCGTCCTCCTCCTGGACACCGAGCAGCAGATGCAGGTGCAACGCTCGCAGGAAGGCGATGGTGTTCAGGATCTGAGCGGGAATGGGCTCGCCGTGCCGACCGACGTCGGTGCACGACGCGGCCAGACGGGCCACCCAGAGGTCGAGCAGCGCCATGTCCACCACGTCGCGGTTCAGCAGCCGCATCACGGCCGCCGCGAACCAGTCCTCCTCGCGCCCGGCGAACAGTTCACCGGTGGGAAGGAGCAAGCGATCGGCGACGGTGTCCAGCAGAACCATCAGCCCACCCTCGTCCAGGTGCCGGGACCGGGCCAGCGCCTCGACCAGGTTTGCCCCGTGGCGCAGTGCTTGCGCCCTACCGGCCCCGGGGACGTGGCTGCGGAGGTCGCGCTCCGCGACCAGCCAGGAAAGCCCGCGGTCACCCCATGCAAGGGCGGTCTCCCGCTGCACCCGCGGACGAACGGCGTCGCGCGCCAACGCGTGCGCGAGCGTGGCCGCGGAGAAGGAACGCCGCAGCACCGAGTGCGTGTCCTGCTCGCCCAGGCCCGTCCGGAGACCTTCGGTGAGGCCGTCGCCGAGAGCCGGCAGCAGGTCGTCGTAGACCCCGCGCACGATCCACGTCCGCAGCACGGTGGTGGCCAGTTCGTCGCGCAGGTGCGGGTCGGTCGCGCCGAGCAACTCGACGAGTTCGACGGTCATGTCGTCGAGGCGGCGCCGGCTCGGGACCGCGCAGTCGTCGTCCAGCACGCCTTCCCAGAACCGCGGATCGACCGCAGCCTGGGCGCGTGTGCCCGGGTCGACTTCGCTCACCCTTGCCTCCCCGCGCTCCCCGGGCGAACCTACCTTGCCGGCGGCTCCGTGCGTCGAGTGTCCGACAAAGGCCAGGCCGGCCTCCGGCAACGTTTCGAGGTACGCCCTAGGCTGCCCGCCGTGGCGTCGCTGAACGAACTTGTCCGCTCCGCGACGGACCTCGGGCCGGCGGATCTGGAGTGGCTCAGGGTCCTCGTCGCTGACTGGCAACTGCTGGCCGACCTCTCCTTCTCCGACGTCGTGCTGTGGGTCCCCGTCACCGGGAACGCCGAGTACCTCGCCGTCGCGCAGTTGCGTCCGACCACCGGACCCACCGCGTACCAGGACGACATCGTCGGGACCCGGATGCCGCGTGGTGCGGTGCCGACGCTGGACGCCGCCCTGGACAGCGGATCGATCGTGCGCGGCGGCGACGCGCAGTGGCGTCATGACGTCGCGGCCCGGTCCGAGGCCATCCCCATCTGCCGCGGAGGCCGTGTCCTCGGGGTGATCGCGCGCACCACCAGCCTGGTGTCGGTGCGCACCCCCAGCCGCCTGGAGCTGACCTACCTGGCCTGCGCCGCGGAGCTGGCTCGGATGATCGCCACCGGCCTGTTCCCGCATCCCAGTGTCGGCGGTCAGGTGGAGGCGGCCTTCGGCGACGGATCGCCCCGCGTGGGGGACGGACTCATCCACCTCGACGCCGAGGGCCTCGTCGACTACGCCAGCCCGAACGCGCTCTCCGCCTACCGGCGGCTGGGCCTGGCCACCGACCTCGTCGGCACTCATCTGGGGACCATCACCGCCGGGCTCGCTCCGGGCACCGGTCCGGTGGAGGAGGCGATGGCCGTCGTCGCCGGCGGGCGGGTGCCGCGAGCGATCCAGATCGAGGCCCGGGCGGCGGTGGTGCGATTGCGTGCGATCCCGCTGGGTGATGCCGAGCACCACCTGGGAGCGATCGTGCTGCTGCGCGACGTCACCGAGTTGCGTCGGCGCGAGCAGGAGCTGATGACCAAGGACGCCACCATCCGGGAGATCCACCACCGGGTGAAGAACAACCTGCAGGCGGTGGCGGCCCTGCTGCGGATGCAGGCGCGTCGCCTCGACGAACCGCGTGGGCGGTCCGCCCTGCAGGAGGCCGAGCGCCGCGTCGGGTCGATCGCGATCGTGCACGACACCTTGGCGTCGTCCGACGACGAGACCGTCGCGTTCGACCTGATCGTGGACCGGATCCTGGAGATGGTCACCGACGTCTCCGGCGCTTCGTCGGTGCAACCGGAGATCGTGGGGCGCTTCGGCGGCCTGCCCGGCCGGATCGCCGGCCCGTTGGCGATGGTGCTGACCGAGCTGTTCCAGAACGCACTGGAGCACGGCCTGACCGAGGATTCCCGCATGCTGCGGGTCACCGTCGCGCACACGGGAGGCGAGCTGGTGGTCGAGGTGTGCGACGACGGGGGAGGGCTGCCGCCCGGGTTCGACGCGCGCACCTCCGGCAACCTCGGGCTGCGCATCGTCCGGACCCTGATCACCGGCGAGCTGGGTGGGCGGCTTGAGATGGGTGACCGTCCGGGCGGCGGAACGCGTGTCGAGGTCAGCGTCCCGCTCCAGTAGCCCCGTCATACACCGAGCCCCGACCTCCGTGGTTGGGAGGGTCGGGGCTCGGCAGTGACGTTCGAAGCGCGGTGGCGCTGTGGTGGGGGTTGCTCCGTTGAGTCCTAAAGGACGCGAGCGCGGGCGCGCGCGGTACGACGCTTGAGCGCGCGACGCTCGTCCTCACTGAGTCCGCCCCACACGCCGGCGTCCTGTCCGGACTCCAGCGCCCACTGCAGGCAGACGTCCATGACGTCGCAGCGGCGGCATACGGCTTTGGCTTCCTCGATCTGCAGGAGAGCCGGACCGGTGTTCCCGATGGGGAAGAACAGTTCGGGATCCTCGTCCCGGCAGACTGAGCGGTGACGCCAGTCCATGGGTGTAGCTCCTCATGGCTGTGGGGCCGAAGGTGACCCCGGGTGAAAGGTGCGGGCGGGCTGCGCTGAAGTTCGACGCTGCCTCTCTAGTGAACGCGTTCACGAGGCATTCCGCCTCATCGCGGACGCATCAAACTGTGTGAGTTCGGGCACGGCTGCGGCCTTGGGAGCCGCATCCGCCGACGACTCTGTACTAACGAGTAGCTCTACACAAGACCTGCGGGCCTAAAAACCCCCGGCTCACGTTGGTGGTTTGCGACACCTCATGGACTCGTGTTCCAGAAGCGGCAGGTGATCAAACGATGTGCGTAGTAATGCATTAGAAAGGCAAAAGGAAGGCAAATGCCCTCTGCGCCCGGCTGTAGTCTCGCCGCCGTGCCCGAGGTTCCCGACGAGACCGTGACCGGCTCCGCCCATACCGTCGCCGCCGCCGTGACCGGCGCTCAGGGCCTTGCACTGGTGGCGCTCGCGATCGTGACCGCGGTCGTCGCAGGGGACGGCGATGCCGACGACACCAGCTCGGCCTGGCTCGGGGCCGGATTGTGGCTGCTGGCGGCCACCGGCCTGCTGATCGCGGCCTGGGCGTTGCTGCGCGGGAGGCACTGGGCGCGCTCCCCGTCGCTGGTCTGGCAGCTTTTGATGCTTCCGATCGGCTGGAGTCTGCTCGACAGTCAATCGATCATCGGGGGGCTGGTGCTGGTCTCCGCGGTCGCGGCTCTGGTCTCACTCCTGGCATTGGAGCGCGACGCGCACGTCGAGGAATGATCATTCCTCGACGAGCAGATCGGCCCGCAATTTTGCCAGTGTCCGCGCCAGTAGCCGCGACACGTGCATCTGTGAGATCCCGATCTCCGAGGCGATCTGCGACTGGGTCATGTTGCCGAAAAAGCGAAGCATGAGAATGCGCTTCTCGCGCGGTGACAGTTGTTCCAGAAGTGGCTTAAGTGATTCTCGGTATTCGACGCCAACAAGGGCCTCATCCTCGGCGCCGAGTTGGTCTACAACAGCGGGGCCTTCGTCGTCACTCTGATCCGTGGCGTCCAGCGAGAGCGTGCTGTAGGCGTTGGCCGACTCCAGCCCCTCGAGCACCTCCTCCTCGGAGAGGGCGAGAAACTCGGCCAGCTCCCCGACGGTCGGCGCCCGGCCCAGCTTCTGGGACAGCTCGGCTCGAGCCGAGGTCAGCGTGACCCGTAGTTCCTGCAGGCGGCGAGGCACCCGGACCGCCCAGCCGCGGTCGCGGAAGTGCCGCTTGATCTCACCGACGATCGTGGGGGTCGCGTACGTCGAGAACTCGACCCCGCGCTCGGTGTCGAAGCGGTCGATCGACTTGATCAGGCCGATGGTCGCGACCTGCACGAGGTCGTCGAGGGGCTCGCCCCGATTGCGGAATCGGCGCGCTAGGTGCTCGACCAGCGGCAGATGCAACTCCACCAGTCGGTCGCGCAGGCCCGCCCGCGCCGGGTCGTCGGGCGACATCGCCCCCAGCGCCGTGAGGAGGTCCCGGGCCTGCCCGCGCGCCAGCGCGAGGCGGTCGGTCCGTTCCTCTGCAGGGTCCGGGCGCTCGACCCCGGACGAGGCAGTCACGCCATCGCCTCCCCGACCGCGGTGCACTCCTTGCGCAGGCGGATCGTGAGGGTGTTGTCGGGCGCGACCTCGGTCTCGACCTCGCCCGCCAGTGCGGACAGCACGGTCCAGGCAAAGGTGTCGCGTCGAGGTGGTGTGCCGTCGCGCGTCGGAGCGGAGACCGTGACCGTCATCGCGTCGTCACCGACGTCGAAGCGACAGGTCAGGTGCGAGTCCGGTACCGCTTTGGCCAGCAACAAGGCGCACGCCTCATCGACGGCGATGCGCATGTCCTCGATCTCGTCGAGGGTGAAATTGAGTCGGGCCGCCAACGACGCGGTGGTGGTGCGCAGGACGGACAGAAATGCCCCGTCCGAGGGCAGCCGGACCTCGACGAAATCGGCGGCGGGTTCCGCGGCGTGCCCCCGCGCGGCCCCTGCGTGGGTCACCGTTGTCCTCCAGATCGCCCTAGCTCGATACGACTGCCGGCACATCGATCGCAACCGGGCCAGTGATCACTACCCCGCTGCGAGCGCGCCCACACAACTCGCACCCCAATGACATGCGCCGTCGTACCGAGTGGCACGACGGCGCACTGAGCGCGTGGCCTCAGGCCTTCTTGGTCGCCCAGAAGATCTCCGCGATCTCGTCGATCTTGGCGAGCAGGTTCTCGGCCACGGCGACATCGGTCGAACCCTTGGTGCCCCCGGCGCCTGCGAGCTTGGTGGCGTCGTTGAACAGCTGGTGCAGGTTCGGGTACTTCTCGAAGTGCGGCGGCTTGAAGTAGTCGGTCCACAGCACCCACAGGTGGTGCTTGACCAGGTCGGAACGCTCTTCCTTCACTGCGATCGCGCGCGACTTGAACGTCGCGTCGTCGCTGGCGTGGTACTTCTCGATGGTGGCCTTCACCGACTCGGCCTCGATGCGGGCCTGCGCGGGGTCGTAGACACCACACGGCAGGTCGCAGTGTGCGCGCACGGTCGGGAGCTGCAGAAAGCGCATCGGTGATTGTCCCTTCAAAGCTTTCGACGTCTTGCCCGGGACACTACCCCCATGGTCATCAAGGACTCCCTGCGGTTCGGCCTGGTTCGGGTGGCCGGTGAGTCGATGCTCCCGACGCTGCGCGACGGCGACGTTCTGCTGGTGCGTCACGGCGCTGAGGTGCGCCCCGGGCGCCTGGTGATCGTCGAACTGCCGGAACGCGGCCCGGCAGTGAAGCGGGCCGCCCGACGGGTGCCGGAGGGTTGGTGGGTGGAACGCGACAACCCCGCGGCCGGGGTCGACTCGTGGCTGGTCGGCGCGATCCCGACCGCTGATCTCCGCGCGGTGGTCGTCTGCCGACTGTGGCCTCCCGGGCGCCGGCGACGGGTCCGGCGGCCTGAGTAATGTCGGGCGCATGTTCGCTCTCAGCGCTGCGCGCTTCTCACCCGACGACCCGCTGTCCGCCCTCGAGCTGGGGGAGCGACCCGAGCCGATCGCCAAGGACGGCTGGGTCACCGTTGACGTCAAGGCTGCCTCGCTGAACCACCACGACATCTGGTCGTTGCGTGGGGTGGGGCTGGCCGAGAAGCAGTTGCCGATGATCCTCGGCTGCGACGCGGCCGGTGTGGACCCGGACGGCAACGAGGTCATCGTGCATGCGCTGATCGGCGACCCCGACTACCGCGGCGACGAGACCATGGACCCGGGCCGGTCGCTGCTGTCCGAGAAGCACCAGGGCACCTTCGCCGAGCAGGTCGTGGTGCCCCGCCGCAACCTGGTGCCCAAGCCTGCGGGGCTGTCCTTCTCCGAGGCGGCGTGCCTGCCTACCGCGTGGCTGACGGCCTACCGGATGCTCTTCAGCCGCTCGGGCCTGCAGCCCGGTGGCACGGTCCTCATCCAGGGCGCCGGCGGCGGCGTGGCCACGGCGCTCATCGCGTTGGCCGATGCTGCGGGTTTCCAGGTCTGGGTGACCAGCCGGGACGAGGCCAAGCGGGCCAAGGCGCTCGAGCTCGGGGCGGACGCCGCCTTCGAGTCCGGCGCCCGGTTGCCCGGCCGGGTGGACGCGGTCATGGAGACCGTCGGTGAGGCCACCTGGGCGCACTCGATGAAGTCGCTCAAGCCCGGCGGGACCCTCGTCATCTCCGGCGCGACGAGTGGCAACGCCCCGCCGGCTGAACTGACCCGACTTTTCTTCCTGCAGCTCTCGGTCGTCGGCTCGACGATGGGTACCCGCGACGAGCTGGAGCGCTTGGCGGTGTTCATGGCCGGCGCCGGGGTCAAACCGCTCATCGACACCGAGCTCCCGATGCGCGAGGCCAAGGAGGGCTTCGCGAAGATGGAGCGCGGCGAACTCTTCGGCAAGGTCGTCTTCACCCTGTAGGTCCGGGCCTCGTGTTCGGTCCGGTGCTGGCTGCGTTGACCTGCCCCGTGTGCGGGTCGGATCTCGCAGCTGCCCCGGCGGGGTTGCGCTGTCCGACGGGGCACAGCTACGACGCGGCCCGTTCGGGGTACGTCAACCTGCTGGCCGGACTGGGTCGGGCCGGGCTCGGTGCCGACGACCCGAATGCGGTCGCCGCGCGGGTGGATTTCCTGACGGAGGGTCACTTCAGCGCGATCGCGGACGCCCTGGCAGGAATGGCCGTGCTGTCGTGGCCGGGTGCGGGGCTGGTGGTGGATGTCGGCGCGGGGCCTGGGTACTACCTGGCCGCCGTCCTGGGGGCGCTGCCCGACGCGCACGGGTTGGCGGTGGACTCGTCGGCGGCCGCGCTCAAGCGTGCCGCGAGGGCCCATCCGCGGGCCGCGGCGATCGGCTGGGATCTACGCGAGCGGCTGCCGTTGCACGACGGCACCGTGGGGGTGCTGCTCAACGTCTTCGCCCCGCGAAATGCCGAGCAGTACGCCCGGGTGCTGCGCCCGGACGGGAGCCTGCTGGTGGTCACCCCGGCGCCGGATCACCTCGGCGAACTGATCGAACCGTTGGGTCTGATGCGGGTGGACGCCGACAAGGCGGCGCGGCTGGCGGCCTCCCTGGAACCCTGGTTCGCCCCCGTCGAGGAGCACCCGGTCAGCCGGCGACTGGTGTTGCCGCGGGCGGCCGTCGGGACCCTGGTGGCGATGGGGCCGAACGCACACCACGTGTTCCCGCTCGAACTGGAACGACGCCTGGCCGGGTTGTCCGACGAGGTGGAGGTCACGGCGTCCGTGCTGATCAGTCGGCACCGGCCCCTCGGAGCGGTGGCCTAGGCCTGCCCGGAACCCTGGAAGTCGACAACCGCGGTGACGGCGTCGAGATTCAACGGGCCGTAGAGGTGCGGGAACATCTCGCCGTGCTCGGGCACCGTCTCGTAGCGCAGCGGGAACTTCAGGCGCTCGGCGGCGATGGTCAGCATGACCAGGCCGCGGACCCCGGGATAGTGCCGTTCGGCGGTGGCGAGGACCTGGTTGGGCGCCGAGAGGTGGATGAAGCCCTCTTTGGCCAGCGACGGAGGCTCGTACACGCCCGCCTCTTGCGCGGCGTCCCACTCCTCGCGAGTGGTCAGGTGCATCAGCACGGGGGACCTCAGACAGTGGCTAAGTGTGCCTGCCGGCCGGCAGTGCCCCCGCAGCGTAAATGCTTCTCCCCGGGGGCCTGCCGGCAGGCACGTCACACCTGGGGGGGGTAGATGAAGGTCACAAAGGCCCGCCACCCCGACCGAACGGGGTGACGGGCCTGGTTTGTACGTGCCTCAGGCGTCGGTGTGGGTCAGGCGCCAGTGTGCGGCGTAGCCGATCCCGGCGATCGCCGTGAGCATGACCGCGAACCCCGCCCAGGGACCGAGCATGCTCGGGTCCTGCACCGTGTTGATGATCTGCGCTCCCGCGTTCGTCGGCCAGAACTTCGTGATCGGGTCACGCAGACCTGCCGGCAGCGCCTGGACCACGCCCGGCAGGACGTAGAGCATCGCGACGAGGGAGAAGATCCCACCGGCGGTGCTGCGCAGCAGCGCACCCAACGCCATACCGAGCAGGGCGATCGCGCCGACGTACAGGCCGACGCCCGCCACCGCCCGGAAGACACCCGGGTCGGACAGGCTCGCGGTCGGGGCCTTGCCGGAGATCAACGCCTGGCCGATGAAGAAGGACGTGAAGGCCATGACCAGGCCGACGACCAGGCCGACCGTGCCGACGACCACAGCCTTCGCGCCGAGCAGGCGGCCACGCTGCGGAACTGCCGCGAGGCTGGTCCGGATCGAGCGGGTCGCGTACTCGGACGTGATCACCAGCGTGCCGAGGACGGCGATCGCGAGCTGGGCGAAGAACCCGCCCACGGTGGACATCGCGGCCGGGTCCCAGTTCTGGGCCGACTCGCCGCCGTTGGCGTAGTCGTTCGCGGTCACCGCGCTGATCAGGGCGCTCAGGCCGATGCCCAGCACCAGCGCGACGAGGATTGTCCAGACCGTGGAGCGGACGCTGCGCAGCTTGGTCCACTCGGAGCGGACGGCGTCGCCGAAGCCGGGTGCACCGACGGGGGCGACCGCGCGGACGGGAAGGGTCTGAAGGCTCATGATGCATTCCCTGCGGAGTACTCGACGGAGTCGTGGGTCAGTTCCATGAACGCTTCTTCGAGCGAGGCCCGGTGCGGGGTCAGCTCGTGCAGCGCGATCCCGGCGGCGGCGGCCGCGTCGCCGATGGCGGTCGCGTCCAGGCCGGTGATGCGCAGCGCACCGTCGGGGTCGTTCGCCACCGAGGCGCCGGAGTGGATCAGGTGGTTCGTCAGGTCCGCGGCCCGCGGCGTGCGGACGGTCACCCAACGGCCGGAGCTGGTCTCGACGAACTGCGAGATCGGCTCGTCGCGCAGCAGCTTGCCGCGGCCGATGACCACGACGTGGTCGGCGGTGTGGGCCATCTCGTTCATCAGGTGGCTGGAGACCAGGACCGTGCGACCCTCGGCAGCCAGTGCCCGCATGAACTTGCGGATCCAGACGATGCCCTCGGGGTCCAGGCCGTTGACAGGCTCGTCGAGCATGATCACCGGCGGGTCGCCGAGCAGAGCCGCGGCGATGCCGAGGCGCTGGTTCATGCCGAGCGAGAATCCGCCGACCTTCTTGCCGGCCACGTCGGCCAGACCGACCATGCCGAGCACCTCGTCGACCCGCTTGGCGGGGATCCGGTTGCTCTGGGCGAGCGCGAGCAGGTGGTTGTAGGCGCTGCGCTTCGGGTGCACGGCGCCCGCGTCGATCAGCGCGCCGATCTCCCGCAGCGGGGCGGACAGGTCGCGGTAGGACCGACCGGCGACGGCGACCGTGCCGGCCGTCGGGGTGTCCAGACCCAGAATCATGCGCATCGTCGTGGTCTTGCCCGAGCCGTTCGGCCCGAGGAACCCGGTGACAACACCGGGACGTACGTCGAACGTCAGTCCGTCGACAGCTGTCTTGGTGCCGTAGCGCTTGGTAAGGCCACGCACCTCGATGGACCCGGTCCGGCTGCCCATGACGGCGCCGTCGACCGAGTTGCTGCTCAGCGGTTGGCGCGGGATCGTCCCGTCACCGCCGAGATATGCAGACATGTGGTTCCCCCCGAAGTCCATCCCGCCGATCAGGCGGGCAGGAACAACATTCGTGCAGGGAAGGACTGATTCGTATCGGTCGGGCGTACCCCGTAAGGGGGCTAGTCGGTTGGTTTGCGATGGGCCGAACGGACTACCCCGTGCGAGCGGAGCCCGCCGCGGAGGCGTAGGAGCGGCGCGATCGAGGGAGCCGGCGGCGCCTGCCGGACCACGCAGGGCCGGGCCGCCGAGCGACCGGAGTGAGCCGGCGCCCCGGAGCCGAAGCGGCGCGCGAAGCGAGCGTCCGCGGCCGGAGGCCGCCATTACTCAGTACTCGATCGCGACCCGGGGTTCGCGCATCTCAGTCCTCGTCGTCGAGGCGCGCGAGCCAGGTCGCCAGGCGCTCGACGGGGATCTCGAACTCGGGGTTGAGATCGACGAACTCCTGCAGGCGCGCGGCGAGCCAGGCCAGGTCGACCTGCTCGTCCCCGCGGCGTGCGATCAGTTCCTCGATGCCGCGGTCGGTGAAGTACACCTGCTACCTCAGTTCGACGAAGGCCTGCTGGACGACGAGCTGCTGCTCGTAATCGTGGACCGAGTGCGAGCCCACGGCCGGGGCCGAGGAGGCGGGGCGGGAGATCCGGCGCAGGGTGCGGCCGCCGAGGTGCTCGGTCAGGTTGAGCGCCATGAACGGCCAGGAGCCCTGGTTGGCCGCCTCCTCCTGCACCCAGCGCAGGTCGGTCGCATTGGGGTAGGTGGCCAGGACGCCCTCGATCTCCGGCAGAGGGAGCGGGTAGAGCTGTTCGACCCGCACGATTGCGGTGTCCGTGATCTCGCTGCTGTCCCGGTGCGCGGCGAGGTCGTAATAGACCTTGCCGGTGCAGAAGATCACCCGGCGCACCGCGGCCGGATCGGCGATGGTGTCGCCGATCACCGGCTGGAAGTGCCCGGAGGTGAAGTCGCCCGGCCCGGACACCGCGGCACGGTGGCGGAGCAGGGACTTCGGGGTGAAGATCACCAGCGGCCGCAGGTGCGGGGAGATCGCCTGCCAGCGCAGCAGGTGGAAGTGGTTGGCCGGGGTCGTCGGGATGGCGACCGTCATGTTGTCCTGCGCGCACAGCTGCAGGAAGCGTTCCGGGCGGCCGGAGGAGTGGTCCGGGCCCTGGCCCTCCATACCGTGCGGGAGCAGGAGCACGACGGAGGACCGCTGGCCCCACTTCTGCTCACCGGAGGAGATGAACTCGTCGATGATCGACTGTGCGCCGTTGACGAAGTCGCCGAACTGCGCCTCCCACAGCACGAGGGCGTCGGGGCGGACCACCGAGTAGCCGTACTCGAACCCGAGCGCCGCGTACTCGGACAGCAGGGAGTCGTAGACCATGAAGGGCCCCTGGTCCGGGGACAGGTTCTGCAGCGGGTTGTACTCCGCGCCGGTGACCCGGTCGGTGAGAACCGAGTGTCGCTGGGTGAACGTGCCGCGGCGGGAGTCCTGTCCGGCCAGACGCACCGGACGGCCCTCGAGCAGCAGTGAACCGAACGAGATCAGTTCACCGAAGCCCCAGTCGATGTTGCCGGTCTCGATCATCGCGGCGCGCTTCTGCATGAGCGGCGCGACGCGGGGGTGCGCCGAGAAGCCCTCGGGCAGCGAGATCTGGCTCTCCACGATGCGCTTGAGCGCCTCGGTGGTGATGCCGGTGTTCAGACCGGCCGGCGGGGTGGGCACGTTGTAGGTGGCCGGGACCGTCGTCGGGGTGGTCTGGGCGCCACGGGTCTCCGCGAAGACCTTCTCGAGCTGGTCGCGGAAGTCCTTCAGTGCGGCCTCGGCCTCGTCGAGCGTGATGTCGCCGCGGCCGATGAGCGCCTCGGTGTAGAGCTTTCGGACGGAGCGCTTCGCGTCGATCAGGTCGTACATCAGCGGCTGGGTCATCGAGGGGTCGTCGCCCTCGTTGTGACCGCGGCGCCGGTAACAGATCATGTCAATGACGACGTCCTTCTTGAACGCCTGGCGGTACTCGAAAGCCAGCCGCGCGACGCGCACGCAGGCCTCCGGGTCGTCGCCGTTGACGTGGAAGATCGGCGCCTGCACGGTCCGCGCGACGTCGGTCGCGTAGAGGCTGGAGCGGCTGGCGGTCGGCGAGGTGGTGAAGCCGACCTGGTTGTTGACCACGATGTGCACGGTGCCGCCGGTGCGGTATCCGCGCAGCTGGGACAGCTCCAGGGTCTCCGCGACGACGCCCTGGCCGGCGAACGCGGCGTCGCCGTGCAACAGCACGGGGAGCACGGTGAAGCCCGTCAGGCCGCGATCGAGGATGTCCTGCTTGGCGCGCACGATGCCCTCGAGCACCGGGTTGACCGCCTCGAGGTGCGACGGGTTCGCGGCCAGGCTGACCTTCACCTGGGTGCCGTCGTGCGCGGTGTACGTGCCCTCGGCGCCGAGGTGATACTTCACGTCGCCGGAGCCGTGCATGGACTTCGGGTCGAGGTTGCCCTCGAACTCACGGAAGATCTGCCCGTAGCTCTTGCCGACGACGTTGGCCAGGACGTTGAGGCGTCCGCGGTGCGGCATGCCGATGCCGACCTCGTCCAGGCCGTCCTGCGACGCGGCGCAGAGCACGGCGTCGAGCAGGGCGATGACCGACTCGCCGCCCTCGAGGGAGAAGCGCTTCTGGCCGACGTACTTGGTCTGCAGGAAGGTCTCGAAGGCCTCGGCCTCGTTCAGCTTGCGCAGGATCCGCAGCTGTTCCTCGCGGGGCACACGGTCCGGGGCGCGCTCGACGCGCTCCTGGATCCACAGCCGCTCGCGCGGGTTCTGCATGTGCATGTACTCGATGCCGACTGTGCGGCAGTAGGAGTCGCGCAGGACGCCGAGGATGTCGCGCAGCTTCATCAGACCGGCGAGGGCGAATGTCGAACCCGAGGCGAACTCGCGGTCGAGGTCCCACAGCGTCAGGCCGTGCGTGACGATGTCCAGGTCGGGGTGGCTGCGCTGGCGGTACTCCAGCGGGTCGGTGTCGGCCATCAGGTGACCGCGGGTGCGGTAGGCGTGGATCAGCTCGTGCACCCGGGCCTGCTTGGAGACCTGGTCCTCGTGGGAGGCCGAGATGTCGGTCTCCCAGTGGATCGGCTCGTACGGGATGCGCAGCGAGCGGAAGACCTCGTCGAAGAAGCCGTCCTCGCCGAGCAGGAGCTGGTGCATGCGGCGCAGGAACTCCCCGGACTGCGCGCCCTGGATGATCCGGTGGTCGTACGTCGAGGTCAGCGTCATGACCTTGCTGACGGCCATGTTCGACAGGGTCTCCGGGGAGGCGCCCTGGTACTCGGCCGGGTATTCCATCGAGCCGACGCCGATGATCGCGCCCTGGCCGGCCATCAGACGCGGCACCGAGTGGACCGTGCCGATGGTGCCCGGGTTGGTGATGCTGATGGTGGTGCCGGCGAAGTCGTCGACGGTGAGCTTGTTGGCCCGGGCCCGACGCACGATGTCCTCGTAGGCCGCCCAGAACTGACTGAAGTCGAGGGTGTCGGCGGCCTTGATCGACGGGACCACGAGGCTGCGGGAGCCGTCGGAGCGGACCAGGTCGATCGCGATGCCGAGGTTCACGTGGGCGGGCAGTGAGACCGCCGGCTTGCCGTCGAGCTCGGTGAACCCGGCGTTCATCACCGGGACCGCGGCGACGGCGCGCACGAGGGCGTACCCGATCAGGTGGGTGAAGGACACCTTGCCGCCACGCGACCGACGCAGGTGGTTGTTGATGACGATGCGGTTGTCGATGAGCAGCTTCGCCGGGACCGTACGGACCGAGGTGGCGGTCGGCACGGAGAGGCTGGCCTCCATGTTGATGACCGTGCGGGCGGCCGGGCCCTTCAGCTTGGAGACCTCGGCGCTGCCGTCGAGAGCGGCGGTCGGCGCGGGCCCGCGCTCGGCCGATTCCGGTGGGTCGGCGGGGATCGGAGGCGTGACCACTCCCGGGGCCGGCGCCGCGACCGGCGCGGTCGGGGCAGCAGGGGCAGCGGGTGCGGGCTGGGCCGGGGGTGCCGCGGCGGCAGCCGGGGTAGCAGCCGGCGCAGGGCTCGGCTTGGTCGGTGCGGGGGGAGTCGGCGCGGGGGGAGTCGGCGCGGGGGGAGCGGCGGGCGCGGGGGTCGCGCTCTGCGGCGGGGTGCTCGGAGGTGTGGGGCGGGTCGCGGCGTCGCCGTTGGGCTGGTAGTCGGCGAAGAAGTCCCACCAGGCGCGATCGACCGTCTCGGGGTCGGTCAGGTACTGCTGGTAGATCTCGTCGACCAGCCACTCGTTGGGCCCGAAACCGGCCATCGGATCGGACTGGGGGTTCGGCGACACGAGACGCTCAACCTCTTCCGGCACATGCGTGCGGTGGGCACGCGAAGTGATTGCTGTGGTTGCAGTCAGGGTAGTCGTTTGCGCCGCGGCGTTCCGGACCGACGGTCCCCGCCGTCACCCGGGTGGCGCAAGGCCACGGGCGCACACCACCTCGAAGGTGGCGTGCAGATGTCTCGCGGATGAATCAACGCAGGTCGTGGAGGATCCGCCGGGCGCTGTTGTGGCCCGCCGCCCCGATCACCGAGCCGGCGGGGTGGCAGCCCGCCGAGCCTGCATAAAGACCCGGTAAGCCGGTCGCGTACGGAACTCGAGCATCCAACGCAATCGTGTTGTCGACGTGGTGGATGTGGCCGCCGGTGATCCCGAAGTGGGCCTCGATGCCCGGCGGGGGCAAGGCGAACGAATCGATGACCGACGCGGACGTGCCGGGCGCGAATGTGTCACAGATCTCCAGCAACCGGGTGGAGTAGGCAGCTACCTCCCTACCCCAGTCCGAGCCCACTGGTCGGTGCGGGACCGACTGCACGAACAACGCGGAGGAATGGTGCCCGGCGGGATCCCGCAGCGACGGGTCGACGGTGGTGTGCAGGTACCACTCGATGGTCGGGAACTCCGGTAGCCGGCCGGCCCGGACGTCGGCCCACATCGCACGGACCGCGTCCAACGGCCGGTCCTCGCCCGGCAGCAGGTGCACCGTCGCCCCGCCGGTCGAACGACCGGCCAGCCCGGGGAACACCGGTGGGCGGTCCAGCGCCAGGTTCAGCTTCATCGTCACCCCGGGCCGGTAGACCCGTTCCAGACGGTCCGTCAGATCCCGGGGCAGCACCCCGGGCCCCAGCAGGCCCGGCAACCGGAACGGGTCGCAGGCGGCCAGAACGACCGGTGCGGCGATGCCGCCATCGCCGAGCGAGCGCGACGAGCGAGGAACGGAAGAGGAGCCCGAGTGATCGACTGCACCGAACTCGACGCCGGTCACGATGCCATCGGCGGTGGTGATCGCCCGGACGGCCGTGCCCGTGTGCAGGAGTGCGCCGGCGGCCCGCGCGGCCTGCGCAAGAGCCGCGCTCACCGCGCCCATCCCGCCGCGCACGATCATCCAGGTGCCGTCGGAGCCGGGCAGGCGGCCCATGTTGTGCGCGAGGAAGTTGTGCCCGGTCCCGGGGTCGTCGATGCCGGCCGCGAGCCCGGAGATGCCGTCGGTCACCGCATACATCGCGATCAGCCGCTGCGAGCTGAACCCGAACCGGTCGAGGTAATTCATCACCGAGCCGCGGCACAGGTCGACGAACACCTGCCGCAACGCGGGACGCACCCAACGCTCCGCCGTCTCCTCGATCGAGCCTGGTTCGGCCAACCACGCCGGGGCGAGGTCCTCGCGCAGCATTGCCAGTTCGGCGTTCAACGCGGCGTCGGCCCCGGCGTCGGCGGGGGAGAACGCGGCGGACAGTTCACGGTCGTTCGCGGCCGCGTCGGAGCCGAACAGGAGGGACGGCAGCGCCGAACCGACCGGCGCAGGCAATGCGTAGTGCGGGTCGCGTCGACACAGCTCGCAGGTCGCAGGCCGAGGTCTGCGATCAGCTCCGGCGGCATGAGGCCCAGCAGATAGGCGCCCGTGGACTGACCCAGCTCCGGTGCGGCCGCGAACGGGCGTTCCGTGCGGGCCGCCCCGCCCAGCACCGAGGCGGCCTCGCAGACGACGACCTCAAGGCCGGCGCGCGCCAGCAGGGTGGCGGCCACCAGACCGTTGTGGCCGCCACCGACCACGACGACGTCGCAGCGTTGCGGGGGGCGGGCCGCGTCGGTCATGAGCCGGCGTCGCGCAGTTCGCGGGTGAGCACCTTGCCCGCGGCGTTGCGCGGCAGGTCGTCGCGGAAGACGACGTCGCGGGGGA
Organism: uncultured Actinomycetota bacterium; assembly: GCA_963703165.1. Taxonomy (GTDB): domain Bacteria; phylum Actinomycetota; class Actinomycetes; order Sporichthyales; family Sporichthyaceae; genus JBQTKD01. The sequence goes on along the minus strand of OY969798.1, from coordinate 1,124,778 downwards.
CCGCGTGGCGCGCGATGCGTTCCCGGACGGCTCCCCGGACCACATCGGCGGTCAGCGGGCTGCCGGACTCGGCGACGAGGAATGCCGCCAGGCGCTGCCCGAACTCCGCGTCGGGCACCCCGACCACGGCGACGTCGATGACGCCGGGCAGTTCGGCGATCACGTCGGCGACCTCTCGGCAGAAGACGTTCTCCCCGCCGCAGATCACCAGGTCGTCCTCGCGCCCGTCGACGTGCAGCCGACCGGTGCCGTCGAGGTGGCCGAGGTCGCCGGTGGCCATCAGGGAGTCGACCGACGCCGATGCGCCGCCCCCGTCGACGTAGCCGTCGAACGGCATCGCGTTGCCGACGAAGATCCGGCCGACCTCCCCGGTGGCGCACGGATGCCCGTCGGCGTCGAGGATCCGGACCCCCGTCCCCAGCGGCGGGCGCCCGGCCGTTCCCGGGTCCGCCCGCAGGTCCGTCGGGTCGGCGACGGAGACCCAGGACACCTCGGTGGAGCCGTAGAGGTTGTGCAGGACGTCACCGAAGCGCTGCTGGACGCCGGCGACGATGCGCGGCGTCAACGCCGAACCGCTGGACAGGACCAGCCGTAGCGCGCTGCCCACCGGCGCCGTGGCGGGTTCGGCGAGCATCCGGGTCAGCATGACCGGCACCACGAACAGTTGCTCGACACGGTGGGCATCGATGGCACCGAGCGTCGCCGCCGCGTCGAACTGGCGGCTGAGCACGACCGGGGAGCGCAACGCGAATGCCATCGTGAGGCCGCCGAGGCCCCAGGCGTGGAACAGCGGCGCGGGGATCGCGGTGACCGCGCCGGCACGCAGGGGAATCCGTCCGAGCAGGCCGACGACCGCGAACAGGCCGCTCAGGAGGGTCGGGTCGGGGCGGGCCGCGCCCTTGGGGGTGCCGGTGGTCCCGGAGGTGAGCAGGATCAGCCGGCCGGGTCGGGCCGGGCGGCGCAGGCGACGTCCCGCGCGTGCTCCGTCGACGAGGTCGTCCACGGTGTCGCGCGTGGCGGGGTTGTCGTGCCAGGCGGTGCGCACCGCCAGTTCGCTGCCAAGCGTCGTCGGGGCGGCCAGGTCGGCGTCGAGGATCAGCAACCGGAGGCGTTGGGTGGTGGCGACCCGTTCGACGGCCGCGGGGCCGAACCCGGTGTTCAGCAGGACCGTGTCGACGCCGAGGCGGGCCGACGCCAGGAGGCACTCGACCAGGCCGGCGGAATTGCGGCAGAGCAGGCCCACCCGGTCGCCGGGACCGAGGCCGAGATCTGCCAGCCCGACGGCCAGGCGCCGGCTGCGCTGGTCCACCTGAGCCCAGGTGCGGGTGCCGGCGTCGTCGACGATGGCGGTGCTGTTCGGTGCGAGCGCGGCGGCGATCGCGACCGCTCCGGGCAGACCCGCGCCCTCGTTGCGCAGGATCAGGAGTTGCCGCACGATCCGATCGGGTCGGGTCAGCTCGACCACGCCGCTCGCCGCCGCCGCACGCACCGCCGAGGTGATCGCGCCCGCGTTGCGCAACGCGAAGTCGGCGAGGGTCACGGCGCGGGCGGGGCTCGTCGCCACGGTCCGCAGCATCGGCGCGGCCTTGCCTGTCAGTCGTCGTGGTTCCACAAATCCGGACAAACCCGGCACGTTCACAACCTTTGCGCACGTCGTGCGTAGTGGTTGTGGCACGGCGGCGCGTAGGAGCCGTCCGGCGGGGATCAACGCGCTCGTGCCGCCTTTCGATCTTGGGCCGATCGGGGCGGGCTGCTGCCCCGATCGGCAGCGTACGTCGGGGCCAGGAGAACGCGATCCCTACTGGCGGTAAGGCGGACATTTGGCGCAGGTAGGCTGCACGCCACCTGCAGGTCGGAGTGTCCCTACCGCCGCTGGATTTGCTGAGGGAGAGTCCCATCCCGATGAGCGTCAACGTCACGGGCCGACCGGCCGTATGACCGACGCTGCCGCCGGATCTCAGGGGGCCTCGCGCGCCCGCCGCCCGGCAAAGTTCCGGCTGCCCGGGCCGATCGACCGCTCGGTGGTCACCATCGGCGAACTGACCCAGATGTCGGCGACGATCATCCGCTTCGGCGTGAGCGACCTCGTGCGCGGCCGCTTCCCGTGGCGGGAATTCATCCTGCAGGCCTGGTTCGTCACCAGCGTCTCGCTGTTGCCCGCGCTGCTGGTGGCGATCCCGTTCGGGATCATCGTCGCGATCAACGTCGGCAGCCTGGCCGCCCAGGTCGGTGCCACCTCCTTCGTCGGCGCGGTCAACGGACTCGGCGTCATCCGCGAGGGCGCGCCCGTGGTCACCGCGCTGCTCCTGGCCGGCGCCGCAGGATCAGCCATCTGCTCCGACCTGGGAGCGCGCACGATCCGCGACGAGATCGAGGCGATGGAGGTCATGGCGGTCTCCCCGTTGCGCCGCCTGGTCGTGCCGCGCGTTGCCGCGCTGGTCGTGGTCGGCGTGCTGCTCTGCGCGGTCGTGGCGATGACCGGGGTGTTGGCCGGCTACCTGTTCAACGTCTACGTCCAACACGGCACGGCCGGGGCCTACCTGTCCTCGTTCACCTCGTTCGCGGCCGCCGGCGACTTCATAGTCGCCGAGCTCAAGGCGGCGGTGTTCGGCTTCATCGCGGCGATCGTCGCGGCGCACAAGGGGTTGCACGCGAAGGGCGGGCCGAAGGGCGTGGCCGAGGCGGTCAACCAGTCCGTCGTGCTCACCTTCCTTCTGCTGTTCAGCACCAACATCCTGATGACCCAGGCCTACCTGCTGATCGCACCGCCGAAGGTGGTCTGAGCCGTGGTCAGCTCCGCCCTCCCCGCGCGCCCCGCGCGCCCGGTCCGGGTGCTCACCGCGCCTGTCCGTGGGGCCGGGAACGTGCTCGTGCAACTGGGGCAGCTGGCGACGTTCGTCGTCTCCTCGTTGGGCTGGATCCCGTTCGCGGTCCGGCGCTACCGAGGCGAGATCGGTCGGCTGCTCTCCGACATCAGCTGGGGCCGGGCGCTGCTGGTCGGCGGCGGGATCATGGGCGTGATGCTGCTGCTGTCGGCATTCGTCGGGACCTCGGTCGGCATCGCGGGCTTCACCGGCCTGGACATCATCGGCCTGGCGCCCTTCGCCGGCTTCGTCTCGGCCCTGGCCAACACCCGGGAGTTCGCCCCGCTGATCGCGGCCACCGCGTTCGCCGCCCAGGTCGGCTGCCGCTACACCGCGCAGCTCGGCGCGATGCGGATCTCCGAGGAGATCGACGCCCTCGAGGTCATGGCCGTGCGGCCGGTGCCGTTCCTGGTCAGCACCCGCGTCGTCGCGTCGATGCTGGCGATCCTGCCGCTGTACGTCGTCGGCCTGTTCGGTTCGTACTTCGCCACCCGGCTCGTGGTCACCGTGTTCTTCGGCCAGTCGGGAGGTACCTATGACCACTACTTCCTCGCGTTCCTCAATCCCTTCGACATCGTCCTGTCCACGGTCAAGGTCGCGATCTTCATCCTGCTGACCACCCTGATCCACTGCTACTACGGCTTCCACGCCACCGGCGGTCCGGAGGGTGTGGGTCGGGCGACCGGCCGCGCGATCCGCGCCAGCCTCATCGTGATCATCGTCGTGGACATGTTCCTGACCCTCGCGTTCTGGGGTTACGACCCCGGAGTGAGGATCAGCGGATGAGCGGGCGTGGCAAGCGTCGGCCGGGCGACCCGCTCCCCATCGGTGTGCTGCGTTCCCGGGGCGCGATGTTCCTCGGGGTCGTCGTCGCCCTGATCGGCATCGTGTTCGCGCAGTACTCCGGAGTGTTCGCCGACGGAGTGAAGGTGAGCACCGAGACGCCGGACACCGGCGATGCCCTGGTCACGGGGTCCGACGTGAAAATGCGCGGAGTCGTCGTCGGGCGGGTCGACGGGATCAATCGGCAGCCCGGACGTCCCGGCGCCGTCATCGATCTGCTGATCGACTCCGGCCGCGCCCGCACGGTCCCCGCCGGGGTGACCGCGCGGATCCTGCCGGCCAACGTCTTCGGGCAGAACTTCGTCGAACTTCTCCCGCCGGCCGACGGGCTGGCGGCCGGTGCCATCCGATCCGGGGTGCGGATCCCCGCGGACCGGTCCGCGGAGACCCTCGAGCTCAACGACATCTTCGCCAAGCTCTACCGGGTGCTCACCGCCGTCCAACCGGCGAAGTTGTCGGTGGCACTGGGAGCACTCGCCGAGGCGTTGCAGGCCCGCGGGGACACGATCAACTCGATCATCGGGCGTTCGGACAAATACCTGCGCGACCTGGGCCCCTCCCTGCCGACCCTCGGTGCGGACATCGAGGGCTTCGCCCGCTTCACCACCGAGATCGCGCAGCAGGCTCCGAAACTCTTCGACTCGATCGAGGACCTTCTCGTGCTCACCCGCCTGCTGATCGATCGGCAGGGTCAGTTCATCGAACTGCTCTCCGGCGGGCTCGGGCTGACGAAGGACGCGAAGGACCTCCTCGAAGGGAACGAGAAGAACCTGGTCCGGGTCAGCAAGCAGAGCGCGGACATCTTCGGGGCGCTGGGCAAGCACCCGCGGGCCTTCGGCGACGGATTCGTGAACCTCGGCAAGTTCCTCGGCTCGCTGGCGCAGTCCGACACCGGTCGTCAGCCGCTGGACGCCAAGATCGACGAGTCGCCGCTGCCGGTCTACGGGCCCGCGGACTGCGTCCGCTATCCGGGATTGGCCGGGCCCACCTGTGCGGCGGCCCCGGCAGGCGGCGGCGCACCGGCGGGGGATGTGCTGCCGGAGGGGATGACGTCCCTGCCCGTGGTCTACGGCGGGATCGGTCCGGTGGGGAGCATCACCGACAAGCTCCTGCTCGGTCAGGTGCTCATCGCCCTGGACCGCGCGGCGGGCACCCGCTTCGGCGACGTCGGGATGCTGCTGGCCGGTTCCGTCCTGCGGGGCACCACGGTGCTGCTACCTGATGGTACGTCAGGTAGTGCGCGATGAGTCCCGGTTCGGTCCGTGGGGCCGCGATCCGCCTGGCGATCTTCGCGGTCGTCGCCTCGTTGATCGCGCTGCTGCTGCACAACACCCTCATGAACACCGTCGGCGGACCCACCACCTCCTACAGCGCGGATTTCGCCGACGCCTCCGGGCTGCACTCGGGCGACAACGTGCGTATCGCCGGGGTACGGGTCGGGCGCGTGGACAGCGTGAAGCTGGACGGGAACCTGGCGCGGGTCGAGTTCCGCATCCAGGACGATCAGGCGCTGCGCCGCGACATGAAGGTCGCGATCCGCTACCAGAACCTGATCGGGCAGCGTTATCTGGCGCTCGTCCCGGGCAAGGCGAACGCGGAGATTCTCCCGGCCGGCACGCGGATCCCGCTGGGGGCGACCGAGAACGCACTGGACCTGACCGTGGTCCTCAGCGGGTTCCAGCCGCTGTTCGAGGTCATCTCCCCGAACGACGTGAACCGGCTCTCCGCCTCGTTGGTGGCCGTGCTGCAGGGGGAGGGCGACAGCATCCTCAGCCTCCTGAAGACCACCGCGGAACTGGCCGATCGCCTCGCCGATCGGGACAAGGTGATCGGGCGGGTCATCACCAACCTCGGCACGGTGCTCACCGAGGTGGCCTCACGCGACGGCGACGTCGACGAACTGATCGGGCAACTGCGCCGACTGGTCTCGGCGACGGCGGCCGACCGGGACAAGATCGGCGGGTCCATCCAGGCGCTCGGGTCGCTGACCGATTCCACCGCGGCGCTGCTGCGTGACATCCGGCCGCAGTTGAAGAAGGACCTCGCCCGGCTGGAGCGGGTCGCCAGTACCTACGCGGCGGAGAAGGGCTCGTTCTCCGATGCGGTGACGGGACTGCCGGTCGCCCTGACCGCGTTCGCCCGGATCATGCAGTACGGCTCCTGGGTGAACCTCTACCTCTGCAACGTCTACTACGTCATTCCCGGCGGGGAACCGCAGAAGTTCGCCGACTCCGGTCAGAACTCGGCGGTGTGCGCATGAGTGCCGCACGCAAGGGGTCGCGTCGTCGCTTCGCCGACCGGGGGCCGCGCTTCGTCGGGACACTCACGATCGCGATCGCGGTGACCCTGATCGTCGCGCTGTTCGTGCCGAGCGGGTTCGCGTTGGGGAAGAAGGCGTACCACGCCGAACTCGTCCAGGCGGGTGGGCTGGTTCCGGGCGACGAGGTCCGGGTGGCCGGCGTCGGGGTCGGGAACGTCAAGACGCTCAAGGTCCGTGACGGGCTCGTCCGGGTCGACTTCCGGATCGGGCGCAGCATCAAGCTCGGTGCGGACACCCGCGCCGAGGTGAAGGTCGCGACGCTGCTGGGCAACCACTACCTCGAGCTACGCCCCGGCGCGACCGGCGCGCTGCGCGACGACACCATCCCGCTGGCCAACACCAAGGTGCCCTTCGCGATCCAGGACATCGTCCAGACCGGTGGGACGGCGCTGGAACAGCTCGACGGGCAGAAGCTGCGCGACGCACTGCGGGTGCTCTCGGACAACTTCCGCAACACACCGGCGATCACCGGCAAGGCGTTGGATGCCATCGCCCGACTCTCCGACGTCGTCGTGTCCCGGCGCACCGACCTGGACACGCTGATCCGTCGGACCAACGACGTGACCACCAACATCGACGCGAACCGCGACGTCCTGGTGGACCTGATGCGCCAGGCCTCGCTGATCCTCGAGGAGGTGACCCGTCGCCGCGCCGCGATCACCGAACTCCTCGTCGACGCACGCGCCCTGGCCGTCCAGCTGACCGGCTTGGTGCGCGACAACAAGAAGGTCATCAAGCCGCTGCTTACCAACCTCAACGTGGTGCTCGCGACGCTGCGGGAGAACCAGGCGAACCTGGACCGGATCGCGATCCTGCTCGGCCCCGCAGCGCGGTACTTCGCCAACGCCGCCGGCAACGGCCCGTACTTCGACGTCAACGGGCCCAACGCGGTGTTCCCCGACTCGGCGCTGTGCGTCCCCCAGCAGAAGTGCGTACCGGGAGGGCCTAAGCCGTGACCCGATCCGCCTTCCGCCCCGTGACCGCCGTGCTCGTCGGTCTCGCCATGCTGCTCGGCCTGAGCGCCTGCGGGCCGTTCGGCGAGGACACCATGACGTTGCGGGCCCGATTCGACAGCTCCGTGGGCATCTTCCCCGGCAACGACGTCGACGTGCTCGGAGTGCCCGTCGGCACCGTCAGCAAGGTCCGCCCGGAGGGCACCTCGGTGCTCATCGAGCTGAAAGTGCCGGCGGACCTCAAGGTGCCCGCCGACGTACAGGCCCTGATCATCCCGCCGAGCGTCATCAACGACCGCTACATCGAACTCGCCCCGGTCTGGCGCAAGGGCCCGACGCTCGCCGACGGCGCGGAGATCCCGCTGACCCGCACTCGGTCCCCGGTTGAGTTCGATCGGATCGTGCGCGCCCTGGACACCCTCGCGAACAGCCTGTCCGAGGACCGCCGCAACACAGGCGCGATCCAGGACGCACTCGAGGTCGCGGCCGCGAACTTCAAGGGCAACGGCGGGAAGCTCAACCGCAGTATCAAGGGCCTGGCCGCCGCGCTCGGCACCTTCTCCGAACGCCGCGAGGACATCTCCGGGATCATCAGCGCCCTCGACGGCCTGACCTCCGCGTTCGCCCGCAACGACGCGGTGATCCGCAAGTTCAGCAACAACGTCACCACCGCCACCGAGGTCCTGGCCGACAACGGAGCCTCGTTGAACTCCACCGTCGACGCGCTCGCCGTCGCGCTGCGCGAGGTCGGGCAGTTCGTCAAGGAGAACCAGGGTGCCGCGCGCACCGGCATCAACGACCTGAGTTCGGTGCTGGCGGTGCTGACCAAGCGTCGCGTCGAGCTCACCGAGGCGCTCGACGTGCTGCCGCTGACGTTCCAGAACCTGACCCGCACGGTGAACCTGCAGAACAGTCGGTTCCGGGCCAACGCCTCGGCAGCGTCCAACATCCTGAACCCGGTCATCGCCCAGCAGTTCTGCGACGGCTTCGGGCCGTTCCTGTGCTCGAACGCCGGCAAGCCGATCGGCTCGATCTCCGACGTCTTCGGTGCCCGGAGGGCCCGATGACCGGGGGGCGACGGGCGGTGGCCGCGGGTATGACGCTGGTGTTCGTCGGGACGGTCTCCGGCTGCGGACCGACGCTCGCCGACCTGCCACGGCCGGGCGGCAGCGTGTCCGGTTCCACGTACCAGGTCACGGCGTTGTTCAACGACGCGCTGAACCTGCCCGACGGCGCGAAGGTGCGGATCGCCGGCGCGGAGGTCGGGCGGGTCACCAAGATCGAGACCGAGAACTATCTCGCCCGGGTGGAGATGAAGATCCCCACCAAGGTCGTGCTGACCGACGCTGCCACGGCGGAGCTGCGCCTGACCACCCCGCTCGGCGAGGGCTTCATCGACATCGTGCCGGGCAAGGGCAAGAAGACCCTGACCGACGGCGCGATGTTGGGCACCGAGGTGACCAGCACCGCCGCCTCCGTGGAGGACATGCTCGCCGCCGCGTCGGTGTTCATCACCGGCGGTGGGTTGGGCCAGATCCGCACGATCGCGGTCGAACTGCAGAAGGTCATCGACGGGCCCAAGGGCAACCCCGCGAAGCTGCTGCGTTCGCTGAACGACACCCTCTCGACGCTGAACGACCGCACCGGGGACATCGACACGATCCTCGACGGACTGGACACTCTCGCCCGCACGCTGGTGGACCGTCGCGCGACGTTGCGGGCCGCGCTGACCGACATCGCCCCGGCAGCCAAGCTGCTGGCCGATCAGACCGACAAGTTCAGCGAACTTCTCACTAAGGTGGCCGACCTCGGCCGGGTGGGGGACAGGGTCGTGAAGGCGACCCGCGCGAACCTGATCTCCATGTTGAAGTCGGCCCAACCCGTGCTGGACGCGTTGATCTCGATCGAGGACGACGTCGGCCCGACGCTGCGCCAGCTGGTGAAGTTCGGCAAGTTCTTCGACGACGCCGTGCCGTCGGACTACCTGACCGGCGACGTGGAGGTCACCGAGGGCTCGTTCAGTGCCGACCCGACGGAGAAGCGTGCGCCGGACTTGACGTTGCGTCAGATGATGGGCGGGCGCCGATGATCACCGCGCTGCGCCGCCACGGGACGCTGCTGGCCAACCTCGCCGTGCTGGCGGTGCTCATGCTCGGCGTCTACCACGTCGGGTTCAACATCCTGCGGCTGCAGATCGCTCGCAACCCCTTCCCGGTCACCCTGCAGCTGGCGAGCTCCGGCGGGCTCTACGAGCGTTCCGAGGTCACCTACCGCGGCAAGCTTGTCGGTTCGGTCACCGACATCACGCTGATCCCGGGTGGCGTGGCTGTCGAGTTGCGCATCGACAAGGACAAGCAGATCCCGGTCGATCTTGACGCGGTGGTGCAGAACCTCTCGCCGGCCGGCGAGCAGTTCGTCGACCTGCGTCCGCGGGTGAACGGCGGACCGTTCCTGCGGTCGGGCAGCGTCATCCCACGCGAGCGGACCACCGTCCCCGTGCCGGTCCCGGTCGTGGTGCGCGACGTCGCCAAGTTCCTTGACCAGATCGGGACCGAGGAACTGCGCACCATCGTCGACGAGATGGCCGCGGCCTTCGGGGGCACCGGTCCGGCGATGGCGGAGATCATCAACAGCGCCGACAAGCTCGTCGCCGCGGCGCAGAAGGACCTGCCCGCCTTCAAGCGCCTGCTGGACAACGGGCGGACCAACCTGGACACGGCCAACGACCTGTCCGGTCAGTTCGACCGGTTCAACACAGCGCTGCGCGAGCTCAGCAAACAGGTCCGGGCCGGAAGTCCCGACGTCGGGACGTTGCTGTCGGACTCGCCGGCCTTCATCGGGGATCTCAACACCTTCATCAGCACGTTGAACACCCCGATCTCGGCGCTGCTCGGCAACCTGGTCACGCCCGGCGCGCTGATCTCGGGGCGCCTGCCCGCGTTGAACGCGATGCTCATCGCCTTCCCCGAGGCGACGAACGCCTTGCGCGTCACCGTGCGGGACGGGAAGTTCCGCACCGAGTTGCACCTGACCGGCAACCTGGCCTGTAACTACGGCGGTCCGCGACGCACCCCGATCGACCCCACGCGGACCGCGCCCAATCTCACCCGGGTCTGCAAGGACACCACTCCCGGGGTCGGTGGTCGCGGGGCCCAGAATGCGCCGCGTCCGAGCCCGTCGGGTCCGGGGACGAAGGGGTACCCGACCGCGGTGTACGCCGGCTACGACCCTGCCGCGGGGATCGTCGTACTCCCGGACGGCACTCGGCTCAGCCTCGGCTCGGGTGGCGACGGCGGCACGGGGTCGGCATCCCTGGCACTGCTGCTGGCGCTGCTGCGGACCTGATCGCCACGCGCGTGCGGCGGCCCTGCGGGGCGCCGGTCGCGGCGCCGACCAGAATTGGCCGGGCCACAGCTTCACCCCATCGAGGACGAGGTGTCATGACCGATTCGCAGACCGTGCCGCCCTCGGCCGAGTCGGTCCACCGCCGTGGTCGCCCCAAGGGCCGTCCAGGGGTGCTGGTGCCGCTGTTGGCGCTGGGCCTGGTCGTGACGCTCGTGCTGAGCGTCACGTTCGGGTTGAAGGCGCGGGACGACGACAAGCAGGACTCCGCCCGCCGTGGCGCGGTCAGTGCGGCGACGTCCTACGCCGTGGACCTGACCACCTACGACCACACGCGCCTGGAGGCGGACTTCGCCAAGGTCCTGGACAACTCCACCGGGGCGTTCCGCTCCGAGTACACCGCCGCCAGTGCCTCGTTGCGGGACCTGATCGCCAAGTTCAAGGCGACCGCCACCGGCAAGGTGCTCGAGACCGCCGTGGTGTCCAGCGATATCGACAAGGCGACGATTTTGCTGTTCGTCGATCAGACGGTCTCCAACGCGAACAGCAAGACCCCGCGCGTGGACCGCAGCCGGATGAAAATGGGGCTGGAGAAGCAGGGCGGGCGCTGGTTGATCAGCGCGCTGGATCTGCTTTAGAGGTGCTGTGCCCAGGTCGTCATCCAGATCCCGAAGGCAATCGTCGCCGTCGCGCTGAGCAACGCCAGGATCAGTAGAACCGCAGACCCGCGACTGAGGCGGCGGGTCGGCGGAACCACGTCCGGCAGGGCCGTGGTGGGGTGGTCGATCCGCGTTCTCACAAGGGAGATCGTGCCGTGTATCTGCCCATTTGGACCTTTCGATCCACCACTCATGGAACAGGTTTGAGGCGGACATAAGCAGTTCCCAGACTTCGGTCGCGCGCCGTGTTCGGCCGCGCACGAAGAGCACCCAAAAGGCGTGGGAGGGACCCGCGCCGACACGTCGTGAGCAGCCCCACTCCGCCGATTGTGGCGAAGTAACCTACGGTACCGTAACCTCGAGAGAGCCAGCCTCGTCTGCGCGTCAAGCGCGCGACGGGACCGACCATGCACCGCAGGGGGCGCCGTGACGGCTACAGGCGAATCGCTGACCGACGAAGCAATCCTGATCGAGCTGGAATCCGTCGTCGAGCAGGAACTTGCCCGGCATCTCTCCCATGCCAAGGAATGGTTCCCCCACGAGTACGTCCCGTGGTCGCAGGGCCGTGACTTCCCCGGCCTCATGAACGGCGTCGAGTGGACCAAGGCGGACTCCACGGTGCCGCCCGCCGTGGCCACCGCGCTGGCGGTGAACCTGCTGACCGAGGACAACCTGCCCAGCTACCACTTCGAGATCGCGGTGCTGTTCGGCCGGGACCGGGCGTGGGGCGAGTGGGTGCACCGCTGGACGGCCGAGGAGGGCCGCCACGGCCAGGCCATCCGCGACTACCTGCTGGTGACCCGGGCCTGCGACCCGATCGCGCTGGAGCGCGAGCGGATGGTCCACATGTCCGACGGCTTCCGCAACACCAATCCCGGCGACGCGATCGCCTCGATCGCCTACGTCTCCTTCCAGGAGCTCGCGACCCGGGTCTCGCACCGCAACGTCGGCAAGGCCACCGGCGACCCGATCGGGGAGGCGCTGTTCTCCCGCATCGCCACCGACGAGAACCTGCACATGGTCTTCTACCGCCGCCTGCTCGAGGCCACCCTGGAACTCGCGCCGGACCGTGCGATGGCAGCGATCACCCAGGTCGTGAAGACCTTCCAGATGCCCGGCTACGACCTGCCCGGCTTCCAGCGCAAGGCGCTGGAGATCGCCATGGCGGGGATCTACGACATCCGCCAGCACCGGGACAACGTCGTCATGCCCGTCCTGCGCTACTGGAACATCTGGGAGCGAGAGATGGGTCCCGAGGGCGAGAAGGCCCGCCTCGAGCTGGACGCCTACCTGGCCGAGATCGATGACGCCGCCCGGCGCTTCTCCGAGCGGCGCGAGGCCAAGCTCGCCCGCGACGCGGCGCTGCGGGAGTCCCGCGCGGCAGGCTGAGTCCCGGTTCGACGCGCCGAAGCATGGTCGTGCGGTCATAAGTGAGCGCACGACGAAAGTTCGCGCGCGGTTTGTCCGGGTTCCGTTGGTCGTACGCGTATGAGAGAGCGCGGCGCGACGTCCTACGGCAGCGCGACGCGGCGTCCCCGAGCGGGGGCTTGACAGTAACTTACTCACGGTAAGAAGCTGGACGCATGGCCCGGATCGAGAACTTTCGCCGCATGTTCATCGCAGCGCTGAGTACCGCTCTGCTCGTCTCGCTGACCGCTCCCGCGGTCGCCGCCGACGCGATCCCGGACGGCTCCGGCCTTCCGTCGTCGCCGGCGGACGACGCGTTCTACACGCCGCCGAACCCGATCCCCGACGTCGCGCCGGGCGCCATCCTGCGCTCGCGGCCGGTTCAGATCCGGGGGCTCGGCCTCCCCATGCCGGTGCGCGCGTGGCAGGTGCTGTACCGCTCGACGGACAGCCAGGGTCGGCCGAACGCCGTCTCCGGGACCGTCGCGGTGCTGGCCGACGGCAAGCCCGATGCCGAACGTCCGCTCGTGGTCTACAACGTTGGGTCGCACGGCATGGGCGCGCTGTGCGCACCGTCCTACCTGCTGCGGATGGGCTTCGAGCAGGAGGAGCCGCTGATGGCTGCGGCCGTCGGCCGAGGGTGGGCCGTCATGGTCACCGACTACGAGGGCTCCGGCACTCCCGGCCCGCACACCTACGCCGCCGGCCCGACCACCGGCCGCTCCGTGCTGGATGGCGCCCGAGCGGCATTGCACCTGCAGGACCTCGGGCTGAACAAGAAGACGCCCGTGGGTATCTGGGGCTACTCCGAGGGCGGGCTGGCCTCGACCTGGGCGGCCGAGCAGGCGGCGAAGTACGCGCCCGACCTGAATGTGGTCGGCGTCGCCGCAGGTGGCATCCCGGTGGACCTGGCCAACGTCGCCCGGCGTATCGACGGCACCTACCTGTCCGGGTTCTTGCTCGCCGCCGCCGTCGGATTGAACCGGGCCTACCCGTCGATGCGACTCGAGGACCTGCTCAACGCCGAGGGCCGCGCGGCTGCCAAGAACGTCGAGTCGATGTGCGTGTGGCAGTTCGCCTCGGCGTACCCGTTCAAGAAGATGGCCGAGCTGTCCTCGGTGCCCGACCCCTTCGACGTTCCCCGCATTCGCGCGGTGTTCGAGGCCAACCGGCTCGGCAAGGGGACCCCGTCGGCCCCGATGCACATCTACGAGTCGACCAACGACCAGTTCATGCCGCTCGACGACGTCCGCGGCCTGGTGAAGACCTACTGCAAGCGCGGAGTCCCGGTGGAGTACACCGAGGACAGCTTCTCCGAGCACGTGTCCCTTGCCGGCCAGGGTGCCTACGCCGCCCTCACCTGGCTCGAGGCCCGCTTCGCCGGCACCAAGGCCCCGACCACCTGCTGAGGGCGTGGTCCGTTGCTCATGCATGAGCAACGGACCGTCAGAACGTCCGATTGGAGGTACTTTGCGTCGCTGGTTGCTCATGCATGAGCAACCCAGGGATCCTCAGGCCGAACGGTTCTTTCGCTCGCCGGCTCGGGCGATCGCTGGGAGCAGGATGGCCCCCAGCAGTGCCGAATCCATGGCTTCGCGCCAGCCCCATCGCACCAACTCGCCACGCTTCTGCAGGATCCGACGCTCGCGTGCTTTCTCGTCGCGTATCGCGCGCAACACGGCCGCGCGGTCAGCCCCTTCGGGCGGCAGGTACTTCTTCATCCCGTCGGCCTCACCGCTCAGATCCAGCTCGGGCCACCAGTCGAAATCTGTGCGGACGTAAGGGCGGAAGTCCTCGCAGATGTAGACCTGCAGTCTGGGGATCGGAATCTGCAGCTCTCGCATCGCGGCGCGAGAAACAGACTCGAGGGCAGACTCCGAGCCGGGCTGGGCAAATGCGAAGACCTCGCGAGCTTGCTCGATACCAGGTCTCTTGACGCGCTTGTCCAGCACGGAGTCCAAGTCCTCCCGGCAGATCAGATGTAAGCGATAGGCCGAATCGGCGGCGGCCAACGCTGCGCGGAACTCGAGGTTGGCGGCCAGGTCCAGGAGCGTCCGCGCGGGCGTGGTGACCGGTATTCCGTGGAGGACCTGCACCTCGTCGGCGGGCAGTGGAGCCTTGCGTAGGTAGTAGCCATCGCGATGCGTACCCGAAACGCCGGGGTCAGCGGTGCACACGACCAGGTCCTGCGCCGCGCCCGGCAGTAGATCCAATCCGTGGATTCGCGCAGCGGATAGCCCCGCGGCCGCGATGTTGCGCCGACTCATGGCAAGCATCAACGCATGCACCTGTAGCGCGTGGGCGCTTCGCGGGTCAGCGTTGGCCACAGCGTGATAACCGGCCACAACAAACACCTGTTTGCGCAGACGGATCAGGTAGCCGCTTCGCACGGCTTGGCGTAAATCGTTGCCGGTCACGCCGCCCGCGAAGGCTTCAGCGGCCTTGAATGGTCGGTCTTTCGGAACGGTCCAATTCCCCATGGTCAGCGGATACTGCACGACGGGTCCGACAAGCGGGGTCAGGCCCGTTGCTCATGCATGAGCAACGGGCCTGTCTCGCGTCCGGTTTGGGAGAGTTTGCGTGGTGGGTTGCTCATGCATGAGCAACCCACCACGCCCCGTCAGGTCTGCCAGCGAGGCTTGCGCTTCTCGAGGAAGGCGGCCATGCCCTCTTTGGCTTCCTCGGAGGCGAACAGGCCCGCGGAGAGGGCGCAGATCTCCTCGCCCTCCCGGTCCAAGAGACCGACGATCTCCCGCCCGAGCAACTTCTTCGTCTCGGCGAGGCCCTGTGGTGAGGCGAGCAGCAACTCGGCGAGCACTGCCTGCACAGCGGCGTCGAGTTCGGCGGCGGGCACGGCCTGACTGATCAGGCCGGCCTCGGCGGCCGCCTTCGCGTCGAAGGTCTCGCCGGACAGGCACCAGCGATGGGCCTGACGGGGCGTCATACGCGGGAGAACGGTGAGGGAGATGATCGCCGGGGCCACGCCGATGCGGGCCTCCGTGAACGCGAAGGTGATGTCGTCGGCGGCGATGACAACATCCGCGGCACCGATGATCCCCAGCCCGCCGGCTCTGGCCGGCCCGGCGAGGCGGATCACCACCGGTTTGGACAGCGACGCGATACGCCGGAGCATGCCGAGCAGGACCCCGGAGACCTTCTCCAGTCCCACGACGACGGCTTCCTTGAGGTCCATGCCCGCGCTGAAGACCGGACCGTTGTGGGTCAGGACGACCACTCGCGCCGACGGGTCGGTCTCGGCCGCTTCGAGGGCGTTGACCAGTGCGGTGAGCATTGCCAACGACAGCGCGTTGCGGTTGGCCGGCGAGTTCAGCGTCAGCGTGGCAATGCCGCCGGCGGTGGTGGACAGGACCAGCGGTTCGGTCACGTGATCTTCCTTTCGTCGCAGGCGATTACAGCAGGAGGCCCCGCCGCGAATCGCGACGGGGCCTCCTGCTGATCAGGCTCTTACTGGGAGGCGAGGACCTTGCCCTCCTTGGCCGCGGCGACGAGCGAGGCCGGTGGGTTGAAGCGCTCGCCGTAGGTGGCGGCGAGTTCCTGTGCCCGCTCGACGAAGCCCTGCGGGCCGTCGGCGTACTGCGCGATGTACTGGATGACGCCACCGGTCCACGGGGGGAAGCCGATGCCGAGGATCGAGCCGAGGTTGGCCTCCTCGACGGAGCGCAGCACGCCCTCGTCGAAGCACCGGACGGTCTCGAGGGACTCGATGAACAGCATGCGTTCCTGGAGTTCGATGAGCCCGGGAGTGCCCAGCGCGGCGGTGTGCTCGCCCTTGCTGAAGTGCTCCCGCAGCCCCGGCCACAGGCCGACCTTCTGGCCGTTCTCGTAGTCGTAGAAACCCTTGCCCGCCGCCCGACCGGAGCGATCGAACTCGTCGATCATCCGGTCCGCCACGGCGTCGGCGGGGTGCACGGCCCAGCCGGTCATCCCGATCGCCGCCTGGGTCTCCAGGCGGATCTTGCGCATCAGGGACAACGAGAGCTCGTCCAGCAGCGCGAGCGCCCCGACGGGGTACCCGGCCTGGATGCAGGCCTGCTCGACAGACTGCGGGTCGATGCCCTCGCCGACCATGGACAAGGCCTCATTGATCATGGTCGAGATGACGCGGCTGGTGAAGAAGCCGCGGGAGTCGTTGACCAGGATCGGGGTCTTGCGGATCTGCTTGGCGATGTCGAAGGCCTTTGCCAACGTCTCGTCCGAGGTGTTCTTGCCGGCGATGATCTCCAGCAGCGGCATCTTGTCCACGGGGGAGAAGAAGTGCAGGCCGATGAAGTCGGCCTGGCGCTGCACACCCTCGGCGAGGCCGGTGATCGGCAACGTCGAGGTGTTCGAGCCGAGGACGGCATCCGGCGCGACGACGGACTCGATCTCGGCGAACACCTTGTGCTTGAGCTCCGTGTTCTCGAAGACCGCCTCGATGACCAGGTCCGCGCCGGCGAAGTCCGCGACGTCGGCCGTCGGGGTGATCAGGGCGAGCAGTTTGTCGGCCGCCTCCTGGGTCGACTTCCCGCGGCTGACGGCCTTGGCGACGAGCTTCTCCGAGTACGCCTTGCCTTTCTGGGCGCCCTCGAGGGTGACGTCCCGCAGGACGACCTCGATGCCGGCCTTCGCGCAGGTGTAGGCGATTCCGGCGCCCATCATCCCGGCGCCGACGACGGCGACCTTCTTGGCCTTGTAGACCTCGAAGCCCTTGGGGCGGCTGCCGCCGCTGTTCACGAACTGGGTGTCGAAGAAGAACGCCTTGATCATGTTCTTCGACACCTGACCCACCATCAGTTCGATGAAGTAGCGGGTCTCGATCTTCGAGGCGTTGTCGAAGTCGACCTGCGCGCCCTCGACCGCGGCCGAGAGGATGTTGCGCGGGGCGGGCATCGGTGCGCCCTTGATCTGCTTGCGCAGGTTGGCCGGGAACGCCGGCAGGTTCGCGGCGAAGGCCGGCGTCGACGGGGTGCCGCCGGGGATCTTGTAGCCCTTGACGTCCCACGGCTGCTGGGAACTCGGGTTCGCCTTGATCCACGCCTTGGCGTCGGCCAGGGCGGTGTCATTGTCCGCGACCACCGCGTGCACGAGGCCCTTCGCCAATGCGTCGGTCGGGGAGTACCGCTGGCCCTGCAGCAGAACGTTGAGCAATGCGTCCTGGATGCCGAGCAGACGCACGGTGCGGGTGACGCCACCGGCACCGGGCAGCAGGCCGAGACCCACCTCGGGCAGGCCGATCTGGCTGCCCTTCGCGTCGACGGCGATGCGGTGGTGGCAGGCGAGGGCGATCTCGAAGCCGCCGCCGAGCGCGGCTCCGTTGATCGCCGCGACCACCGGCTTGCCGAGGGTCTCGATACGGCGGAGCTGACGCTTGATGTGCTCAACCTCGGCGGTCGCCTTGGCGGCGTCCTCGGGCTTGGTGGCGATCAAGGAGTTGAGGTCGCCACCGGCGAAGAAGGTCTTCTTCGCGGAGGTGATCACCACTCCCGTGATGGAGTCCTTCTCGGCCTCGAGCCGGTCCGCCACCTGCGCAACGGACTCGATCCACGCGGTGTTCATCGTGTTCGCCGAACCGGCGGGGTCGTCCATCGTGAGCACGACGGTCCCGTCGGCGTCGGACTCCCAGCGGAACGTGCCCAGCGTTTCCTGTGCGCCCATGCGCCAGTTCCCTCTCTACTGCGGTCGGATGACCCCGTCTGCCTGCCGGCTCGTGGCCGGTCAGGCGCCGTGTGAACCGTGCGCGAGCGTCAGACGCGCTCGACGATCGTCGCGATACCCATGCCGCCACCGACGCACATGGTGACCAGGCCGTAGCGCTTGTCCGTGCGGTGCAGCTCGTCGATGACGGTGCCGAGCAGCATCGAGCCGGTGGCGCCGAGCGGGTGGCCCAGTGCGATCGAGCCGCCGTTGACGTTGACCTTCGCCTCGACCTCGGCCGGGGTCATGCCCATGTCCTTGAAGAAGCGCATGGGGACCGAGGAGAAGGCCTCGTTGACCTCGAACAGGTCGATGTCGTCGATGGTGAGGCCGGCCTTGAGCAGGGCCTTGGTGCTGGCCGGGGCCGGGCCGGTGAGCATGATCGCGGGGTCGGCGCCGCTGACCGCGGTGGCGACGATGCGAGCGCGGGGGACCAGGCCGAGCTCCTGGCCGATGGCCTCGCTGCCGACGAGCACCAGCGCGGAACCGTCGACGATCGCCGAAGAGTTCCCTGGGTGGTGGACGTGGTTGATCTTCTCGACCCAGTGGTACTTCTGCAGCAGCACGGAGTCGAAGCCGCCGACCTCGCCCATCATCGCGAAGGACGGGTTGAGCTTGGCAAGGCTTTCCACGGAGGTGTCCGCGCGGACGTTCTCGTCGTGGTCGAGCAGGACAACTCCGCTGCGGTCCCGAACCGGGATGACGGAGTTGGAGAAGAAGCCGTTGGCCCAGGCCTTGGCTGCGCGCTCGTGCGAACGGACCGCCCAGCGGTCGACGTCCTCACGGCTGAAACCCTCGAGGGTGGCGATGAGGTCGGCGCCGATGCCCTGCGGGGAGAAGTACGTGTCGTAGCTGGTCTGCGGGTCCATCGCCCAGGCGCCGCCGTCGGAGCCCATTTTCACGCGCGACATCGATTCGATGCCGCCGGCGATGACGAGGTCCTCCATGCCGGAGCGGACCTTCTGCGAAGCCAGGTTCACCGCGTCCAGGCCCGAGGCGCAGAAGCGGTTGATCTGTACGCCCGCGACTGTCTCGGGCAGACCGGCCAGGCTGGCCGCGGTCTTGGCGATGTCGGACCCCTGATCGCCGACCGGGGTGACGCAGCCGAGCACCACATCGTCGATGCGGTCGGTGTCCAGACCGGGGTTGCGGCGGCGCAGCTCGTCGATCAGTCCGACGACCAATGAGATCGGCTTGACGGTGTGCAGCGACCCGGTGTTCTTGCCCCGGCCGCGGGGGGTACGGATCGCGTCGTAGACGAACGCTTCGGTGCTCACGGAGGCCTCCTGGCGAATGTGACTCGCGAGTAGCTTAGCGGGCGAGTGGAGCTTCGGTTGAGTTGGGAGGGATGACAACTCAACAGGTCGAGTCGGGTCCCACATTCCCGATTTCGGCCTGCGCAGACGGGGAAGTGCACGGCAGGAAAGCCCGAGATGTCCCGGTATGCACCGGCCTGTACCGGATCGTTATGTCACGACTGGGCCAAGGGGGATAAATGCCCCCCGAACGTCACAGGCGTCGCATATCCAGGTCACCTACCATGCGGAACAAGGGTGACCAAACCTTGCAGAGGAGCAGTACATGCGGTTGACGGGGCGGGGTTCAGCCCGACGCACAGTCGGAGTGGCACTCGGCATGGTCGGACTGGTCGCGGGCACCGTCGCTGGGTTGCCCACGCAGGACGTCCAAGCTGCGGCCGACACGGCGGCGAAAGCTGCGCCGGCCACGAGTGGCCTGATCTCCCTCGGCGGAGACATGGCCACGGTGAGCCCGCAGGCGGTCTACAAGCTCTCGCCCCAACTGGCCGGGATGCTCGGCCGCGACACGATCGACCTGGCCGGCCTGACCTCCCTGACGACGGCGCTGGCCAAGCCCGCGCTGCCGGGCGAGCAGACCCCGGCGGTCGGCACCAAGTTGCTGTGGCCGGCCATCGACGGCACCAACCCGAGCTTCCTCGGCATCTACCTCAAGCAGTACGAACTTCGCGGGGTGGGCGACCACATCGAGGTGTGGGTCGCCTCCGGGGTCGACGCCACCTCCGTCGGCACCGCATTCCCGGAGGGTGACTGCCGCAACGCCGTGCCCGGCACCACGGATGTCACCGCCGAGCAGGTCAATGGTCTGGTCACGGAGTTCGACTCCAACATCTACCCGCAGGAGACGAAGCTCTTCTCCACCCCGAAGGACCGCAGCGGCTCCGCGACGATCCCCGGCCTGACCGCGGCCGGGATCAACTTCGCGGGCAGCGGCGACAAGACCGTGACACTCGTCGACAACGTCCGTGACGAGAACTTTTACGACTTCCCGGCGAACAAGACCTACATCGCCGGCTTCTTCGCCCCCATCTTCAACGTGCTCACCGACCGCAACGTGATGACCATCGACGCGTTCGACTGGCAGCACCGCACCGGCGAGAACCCCAAGAACGAGCCGAACAAGGACCTGTGCAAGTCCCGCCCGGCTCGCCCGCACGCCTACGAGGGCGTCTTCGCGCACGAGTGGCAGCACCTGCTGCAGGGTTACACCGACGCCGCTGAGACCACCTGGCTGAACGAGGGCCTGTCGGACTACGCGATCAACCTCGTCGGATACGGCGTCACGACCCGCGGCGTGAAGGAGAAGCGGGCGGAGTCTCACCTGTTCTGCTTCCACGGCTTCGGCAACGTCAAGGGCCCGAGCAACCCGAACCCCAGCGACTGCGGTGGCCCGCAGAACTCCCTGACGCTGTGGCAGGACGAGGGCGCCGGTTCCGAGGTCCTCGCCGACTACGGCAACGCCTGGTCGTTCCTGCTGTTCCTCGCCGATCGCTACGGCCGGGAGATGATCACCAAGCTGCACAACGACGGTACGAACCAGGGCTTGGCCAGCGTCGCGGCCGCGCTCGAGGAGCTGTCACCGAAGACGAAGCTCGCGGACCTGCTGCACGACTACCAGCTGATGAATCTGCTGGACACCTACGCCAGCAAGCCCGGCGCCAAGGTCGTCGGCATCGACAAGGACCGCATCACCACCAAGAGCCTCAACGCGACGATGAACCTGAAGAACCCGGCGTCCTACGACCTGCCGGGTGCCGCTCCCAACGGCGCGGACTACGTGCTGCTCAAGTCCGGCAAGAAGGGGATCGCAGGCAAGGATCTGAAGTCCTTCGAGTTCGACGGCGCCAAGACGGTGGCGGCGAGCTCCGCGGGCAGCGGGGACGTCACCATCCCCCCGGGCGACGCCAGTGAGGTAGCGAACGTCGAGAACTGGAGCGTCACGCTTGTCGGCCTGGACACCAAGAACAACCGCATCCTGGTCCGCCAGTTCGACAAGGGTTTCACGGTCTCGGAGAAGGCCGCAGCGCTGAAGGCCTTCGCGGACTACCCGACGCTCGTGGCGGTCGTTGCTCACGACGCCCTGCAGGACGTCACCGCACCGGTGCAGGTGTACGCGCCGTACACGCTCAAGGCCAACGGCACCGAGCAGCGCGGCGGCTGATCACGGAACCAGTTGGCGGCGGGGCGGTGCAGAAGATGCACCGCCCCGCCGCTGCGTAACGACTTGTCGTGCTCCGGTGGTCGTCCGGTGTTCCTCGCTGCGCTCGTCAACCGGCTCAATCGGCTCGGGAGAGCGAACCGCTCGTTCCTCGCGGCTCGCTCTCCGCTCGCCTCAATCGCCGGTGTTCCTCGCTGCGCTCGTCAACCGGCTCAATCGGCTCGGGAGAGCGAACCGCTCGTTCCTCGCGGCTCGCTCTCCGCTCGCCTCAATCGCCGGTGTTCCTCGCTGCGCTCGTCAACCGGCCATCGGCTCGGGAGAGCGAACCGCTCGTTCCTCGCGGCTCGCTCTCCGCTCGCCTCAATCGCCGGTAGGTTTGCCGCATGCACGATGCGCGCGAACTTGTCGACCTCGGGGACGAGGCTGTCCGTCGCCTGGCCCGCCGTGGCTACACCCTCGAACTGGCCCCACTGCAGGAACTGTGGTCGGCGCGTAACGCAGCGATCCGCACCGGCGACGAACTGCGCGCGGAGGCCAAGCGCATCGCGGCCGAGGTCGGTAAGGCGGCCAAGGCCGGCGGGGACGTCGAAGCGCTGAAGCAGAGCGCCCGCGACCTGAAGGACCGGGTCAAGGTTGCCGAGGACGACGCCGAGCGGCTCGCCGCGGAGCTGAAGGACCTCATGCTGGGGATCCCGAACTATCCGTCCGACGCCGCGCCCGACGGAAAGTCGGAGGACGACGCGGTCGAGGTGCGCCGGTGGGGTACCCCGCCCGCGTTCGACTTCACCCCGCTGGATCACGTGGACCTCGGCGAGGGTCTGGGCATCCTCGACTTCGCTCGCGCCACCAAGCTCTCGGGGCCGCGGTTCTCCGTCGCGCGTGGGCTGGGTGCGGCGCTGGAGCGGGCGCTGGCCTCGTTCTTCCTCGACCTGCACACCCGCCGGCACGGGTACGTCGAGTACTCGGTGCCGAACCTGGTGAACCGGGAAACGATGACCGGGACCGGGCAGCTGCCCAAGTTCGACGAGGACCTGTTCGCGACCTCGGCCGGGGACCGGGAGCTGTTCCTCATCCCGACCGCCGAGGTGCCGCTGACCAACCTGCACGCCGACGAGATCCTCGACGCCGCCGACCTGCCGCTCGCCTACACCGCGCACACTCCGTGCTACCGCTCGGAGGCCGGGTCCTACGGCAGGGACACCCGCGGCATCCTGCGGCTGCACCAGTTCGCCAAGGTCGAGACTGGTGCGCATCACCGACCGCCGAGACCTCGGCCGAGGAGCTGGAGCTGATGGTCAGCCACGCCGAGGCCTGCCTGACGGGAACTGGGCCTGGCGCACCGCGTGGTCAAGCTGGCCGCCGGCGACATCGGGCTTCTCGGCGCAGCTGACCTACGACCTCGAGGTGTGGCTGCCCGGCCAGGAGCGCTACCGGGAGATCTCCTCGTGCTCGGACTGCGGCCGGTTCCAGGCCCGCCGGGCGGGCATCCGCGTTCGTGAGCCCAGGCGGCAAGCGCGACCCCCGCCGCGACCCTGAACGGTTCGGGTCTGCCGATCGGTCGCACGATGGCTGGCGATCCTGGAGCAGTACCAGCAGGCCGACGGCTCGGTGACGGTGCCCGACGCGCTGGTGCCGTACCTCGGCGTGAAGTCACTGCAGCGCGCCTGATCGTCGCGCTCGCACAACGAGGAGAGTCGCGATGCCGAAGTACGCCCCGGAACTGATTGCCGGGGGATTCGCGATCGAGTGCGCGGACGCCGACCTGCTGCACACCTACCTCGGTCTGGCAGACCTGGCGCACACCCTCGTCCTGGTCCGCGAACAGGTAATCCCGCCTGCCGCGGCCGAGCGGCTATTGGGCGCCCTGCTGGAGTCCCAGGAGATCCCCGTCGCGGAGTTCGGCTACGACCCCGCGCTGGGCGAGCTCTACAACTGCCGCGAGGAGTGGCTGGCGGGGCAGATCGGCACCGACGGCGGCTGGCTCAACGCCGGACGCCCGCGGCGCGAGGCTGTGCGTATCGCGTTGCGCTTGCGGTTGCGGCGCGATGTGCTGGCGCTGATCAGCACCACGGCCGCCCTGGCCGACGCGATCGCGGAGCAGGGGGCCGCGCACGCCGAGACCTGGATGGCCGATCAGACCTACCTGCAGCACGCGCAACCCACGACCTTCGGGCACTACCTGCTCAGCTTCGGGTACGCGGTGCTGCGCGACCTGCGCCGCCTCGAGGACGCTTTCGCCTGGGTGAACCGCAGCCCGGGCGGAGCCGGCGGTGTCAACGGCAGCGCGTTGACCGGGGACCGTGGCGTGGTCGCGGATCTGCTCGGCTTCGACGACGTCATCGAGCACACCCGCGACGCCATGTGGCAGACCGACGGGTTGATCGCGCTGTTGTCCGCGGTGAGCAGCCTGTCCGTGACCGCCGCCAAGGTGGCCGAGGATCTGGAGATCTGGTCCTCGGACGAGTTCGACTGGGTCAGCCTGGCCGACGGGCACACCCGGGGCAGCGTGCTGATGCCGCAGAAGCGCAACCCTTATGCGCTGACGATGATCCGGGGCGAGTCAGGAATCCTGATCGGGCGGTTGACCGGAATGCTCGCGGTCACCAAGAGTCCGTCGGCGCGCAGCGACAACCTGATCTTCGCGTACGGCGAGGTGCCGCGGGCCATGGAGCTGGCGGTGCGTCAGATCGCCTTGACCGGTGGGGTGATCGCCGGACTCGAGGTGGATGCCGAGCACATGTGGGCGGCGCTGGAGAGGAGCTTCACCCAGGCCGCGGACCTGGCCGAGCATCTGATGACTCAGTGCTCGGTCGACTACCGCAGCGCCCACACCCTGGTGGGTGCGGTGGTGCGCACCGCGGCAACCGAAGGTCTGCGCGGGGTCGACATCACGGTGGCGATGCTCGAGGCGGCGGCGAAGGACCTCGGGATCGAGTTGGACACCTCCGACCTGAACCTGGCCGCGGCGTTGGACCCGAAGGCCATCGTGTCGGGCCGGATCACCCAGGGCGGGGCGGCGCCCGAATCGGTGCGGGCCATGTCTGCCGAGGTGCGCCGGGCGGCGCGCGGTGCCGCCGCGGCGGCTGCAGCGCGTGGCACGGAACTGGATGCCGTCGAGACCGCTTTGGTGGCGCAGGCACGGGAGACGGCGGGCGGATAGGCCCGCCGTCACGCGTGGCGTCAGTCGTTGATGAACATCTCCGCGCGGCGGGCGGCCGGGATGCGAGCACTGCGGCGCGCGAAGTTTGCCTCCTGCGCAGCCTTGTGCTCGGAGCAGAACCAGACGGCGGCCCGGTACAGGGGGGTCGTCACCAGGATCTGGTGCGGAGCGGGCGCTCCGCATTGCGGCTCGGAGTTCGAGGTGAACCAGGAACAGGTGTGCATGACATCTCCTCTCGCTGCGTCGTCGGCGGAGGGGGTGCCGGATGCAGTGGTGTCTCGGGTGTTTCTCACATCGGGTCAGACGCACGCACTGCCTCGACCGGTTGCACACGGTCGGTAAATCGGTTGATCGGAGGGGTGGGGGATCCTCCGTTCGTACGGGGTTGCCCGACTTCGAGGGTGATAGGGAACCCTCAGTGCTCCTGGGACCCGAACAAGGTCGGAGCGCCGCCGGTGACCAGGAAAATCACCGGATCGGTGGGCTTGTCCCGTTCCAGTGCGGCTAGCAGTGCCGCCATCGCGCGCGCGGCGAACACCGGGTCGAGGAAGACCCCCTCGGTGCGTGCGACCAAGGCCGCAGCGGCATCCGCCGCGGGGTAGGGCTTGCCGTAGTCGGCCGCGGCCAGGGCGCTGCCGTCCACGAGCGGCTCGCGGACGGGTGCCGGCGCGCCGATCAGCCTGCCTGCTGCCGCGGCGAGATCGGCGATGCGGGGGATGCACTCGGAGACCGGTCGGCTGACGCTGACGCCGTGGATCCGGTAGGTGGGTTCCAACCAGGCGGCACCGGCCTCGAGTCCTGCCTGGGTGCCGCAGGAACCGGTGGACAACCACAATTGAGCCGGTGTCAGATTCTGGTGGGCGCACTGGTCGAGAAGTTCGCGGGTGGCGTTGAGGTAACCCAGTGCGCCGGTGGCGCTCGCCCCGCCGCGCCCGAGGGTGTAGGGAACCTTGCCGTCGGCGCGTAGTTGGTCAGCGATCCGGTCGATGTTCTCCTCGACGGAGGGCCGGTGCGGGCTGCGGGTGAACTCGATCCGTGCGCCGGCGAGCTCGGCGAGGGCGAGGTTGCCGGTGAGTGGTACCGGGTCGCCGTAGATGACCAGGATGGCGTCCAGCCCGCGGGTGCGGGCGGCCAACGCGGCAAGCATGACCCAGTTCGAGGACGGGCCACCGCCGGTGATGAGGGTGTCCGCGCCCTTGTCGAGCGCGGCGCCGATCACGAACTCCAGCGTGCGCACCTTGTTGCCGCCCAGGCCGAGACCGGTGAGGTCGTCGCGCTTGAACCAGATCTCGGTGTCGGTCACCGCCGAGAGTCGCGGCGCGGGGTGCAGCGGGGTGGGCAGGGTGCCCAGGAGTGCGCGGGGCCGGGCGGCCAGTGCCGCGGCGACCGAACTCACCGGCGGGCCTCGACGCGGGCGAGCACGCGGTCCACGAATGTCGTGGCGCTGCCCAACGCCCTGGCGGGGTCCGTGGCGGCGTCGATCTGATCCTTCGTCAGCAGACCCTTGGCGGCGATGACCTCCGTGAGATCCACGCCCTGCTCGATGCCCGCCATGGCGGCGGCATAGATCTCCTCGTGGGCGGCGTGCTTGCCGATCCGATCGGACAGGGCGCGCATCAGCGGCTCGGACAGCAGGTAGCCACGGCGCGCCTCGAGGTTGGCGCGCATCCGGGCGTCGTCGACCTGCAGACCTTCGAGGAGGCGGACGGCGAACTGCAGTGCAGCCCCGGTGAGTTGGCACGCCTCGGGGACCGCGAGCCACTCGGCCTTCCAGCTACGACCGTCGCGCTCGTGCAACGCGATGAGGCCCTCCATGCATGACGCAGCGTCAGTTCGTACCCTGCGCGCGAGAGTGTCCAGGTGTTCGGAGATCTCCGGGTTGCGCTTGTGCGGCATCGTGATGCTGCCGACGGTGCCCGGGGTGAACGGTTCGGCGAGCTCGCCGATCTCCGGGCGGGACAACTCGAAGATCTCGTTGCCGATCTTGCCCAGGGTTCCGGTGACCATGGCGAGCAGCGTCGCGAACTCGGCGACACGATCGCGGGCGGTGATCCACGGAATGTCGGGGGCGTGCAGACCGGTGTGCTCGGCGAACGCATCCAGCAACGCTGGAGCTTGCTCGCCCCAGAACTCCATCGTGCCCAGGGCACCGCCGAGTTGCACCACGTCCAGCCGCGGCGCGGCCTGCTCGATGCGCTCCAGATGCCGCGACAGCTCGTCGGTCCACACGGCGGCCTTGAAGCCGAAGGTGATCGGCAGCCCAGGTTGGCCGTGGGTGCGCCCGCACATGACCGTCTCACGATGGGTGCGGGCGAGCGCCGCGGTGGCGGTGATGCACCGGCGCAGGTCGCGGCGCACGATGCCGAGGACGAGCTTCATGGTTTGCGCCGTCGCGGTGTCCGTGACGTCCTGGACGGTGGCGCCGTAGTAGACCCACTCGCGGGCCTCGGGCGGCAGGACGCGGCGCAGTTCCTGGATGAGCCCGAGAGTCGAGTGGCCGGTGGTCCGGGTGCCCTCGGCGACGGCGGCGAGGTCGAGGCGGTCGACGTCGGCGTTCTCGGCGATCAGCGCCGCGATGCCGGCGGGCAGCAGGCCTACTTCCTCCTGGGCGGAGGCAAGCGCGACGAGGACGTCGAGCCAGCTCTGCGTCCGGCCCCGGTCGTCGAACATCGCGTGCAATTCGGGAGTGGTCCACAGGTGCCCGAAGATCTGCGAGTCACTCAAATGCGAACTCATTCAGAAACCTCGTTCCTCGGTTCCCGAACGAGGCACGACACGCTCTGTTCGCTGATTCTCTCGCTGCGCTCGTTCATAGCAGCGGCGGTCCGTCCTCACCGAGCAGCAAGCGGCGCAGGCCGAGGCGGATCTCGTCGAGGTTGGCGCCCCAGGGCACCGTGACGGACCGGTCGTCGACCTCCAGGCCGCGCTCGAGCATGCAGCACTTGATCAGCGCGAGGTCCCCGCTCGCGAGGTACTCCGCATCACCCCCGAGGCGGGCCTTCGGGCACAGATCGACCTGCGGGGGCTCGTCACCGTAGAAGTGTCGGTGGAACTGCATCGACCGTTCGCACCCGATCATCAGCCAGTCCTTGCGGTCGGCCGGGCGGGTGTCGAGGAACTCCACCGTCGCGCCGTCCGGGGCGGAGCCGGAGCCGCGGCAGGGAAGCAGATAGGTGTGCGCGGGGTTGGCGTCGACGAGATCGGAGACCTGGACGGCGTCGAGGATCAGGTCGATCGGCGGGAGGTCCTCGTCGAACTCGATGACCTGGGTGGCCTGCGCGAACAGCTTCGGGCGGATACGGCGGGACGACCTCGGTCACCCGGATCGGGATGAGCTGCGGCCGGTAGATGAAGTTGACGTGGGAGAACATCCCGACGACGACGGTGGCGAGCTTGCCGGGGACCGCGGCGCGCGCCAGTGCGGTGGCGTTGCCGACGTCGACGTCCGGATCCTCCACGTAGGCGATGTCGCTGCCGCCCGCGAGCACGATGGCGTCGGTGACCGGGGCGAAGAGAGGCTCGAAATCGTCCTTGGCGACCTGCACGAGCGCGGTCTCGTCCCCGTGGCGCAGGGCCAGGAACTCGGTACGGCGGTAGACCTCACGGCCGTCGAGGTGCTCGAGGATCGCGCGCTCGGTCAGCGGGAAGTCGACCTCCTGCATCGACAACCCGCGATAGGGATGCGAGCGCGTGTTGGGAGGTGGCCGGTCGAGCCGATGGGCGAGCACCTCTCGAAGGTACGCCGGCACGGTGGGCTCGGCCTTGTCCAGTTCGGACAAGTCTTGGTGGTGTTCCTTGCGAGCGATCCACTACTGGCTGACGCCAGGTCACTCGCCGACGCGCTCCAGCATGCGGCGGGCGCGGTCCACGACGGGCTTGTCGACCATCTTGCCGTCGAGCGTGGTCACCGCTCCACCGCCGGCCGCCTCCATGACCCGGCGGGCCCAGGAGAGCTCGTCCTCGGTGGGCCGGAAGGTCGTGTGGATGACATCGAGCTGGCGTGGGTGGATGGCCATCTTGGCCGTGAAGCCGAGCGAGGCGCCGTGCCGGGCGTCGGCGGCCAGGAGCGCCTCGTCGTTGACGTCGACGGTGACCCCGTCGACGGGGCCGGCCACCCCGGCGGCGGCACTGGCGAGCACGAGCTGCGAGCGGGTGGTCAGGAAGGCCTGGTGGTCGTTCGGGTCGATGCCCAGCTGGGCGGAAAGGTCGATGGACCCGAACGCGGCCCGGATGACGCCGGGGGTCCCGAGGATCTGCGCGGCAGCGAGGACGCCGGCCGCGGTCTCGATCAGAGGGATGACCCCCGCGCCGGTTGCCATGGTGACCTCGGCGACCTGGGCGGCGGTCTCCGCCTTGGGCAGCATGACCACATGTCCGCGGACCGCCGCGAGGTCGTCGGCGTACCAGGGCGTGCCGGGCGGATTGATCCGCACCATGCCGCCGCCCCCGCCTGCCAACCACTCGACGACCTGCTTGCGGGCCTCGGGCTTGTCGTCCGGGGCCACCGCGTCCTCGAGGTCGAGGATGATCGCGCCTGCGCCCGCGTCGGCTGCCTTCGCGAACCGGTCCGGGCGGTGCCCGGGTACGAACAGCAGGCTGGTGACGGAGGCCAGATCGGCGGCCACAGAGGGCTCCTCGGGGCGGGGTTCGAATAAATGTCGTTCTGTCGTACCACGCTCCCGGCCGGGCTCCGGGCGCTCATGGCCAATGCCACAAGTGCCCCTGCACACGCTGTTCTAGGGTGGAGAGGCCGACAGGGAGGTCGCGATGCCCCAGCCCGATGGTGCGCAGTTGGAAGCCGTACGAGCCAAGCGTGATCAGCTTCGGGAGGAGTACCTGCGTGCGGACGCCGGCCCGAGCACGCCGACCCGCGGGGTGCATCACCTGGCGTTGATCTGCCGCGACGTCGAGGAGACCATCCGCTTCTACCAGGAGTTCCTCGGCTTCCCGCTCGTCGAACTCGTGGAGAACCGGGACTACAAGGGCTCCACGCACTTCTTCTTCGACGTCGGCAACCGCACCCTGCTCGGCTTCTTCGACTTCCCCGGCCACGACCACCCCGAGTTCATGGAGACCATCGGGGCGGTCCAGCACCTCGCGCTCTCGGTCAGCGACGAGTCCTTCGAGGTGATCAAGGCCAAGCTCGACGAGGCCGGCGTCGAGTACCTCGGCCCGGACCGTGGCGTCGAGGACAGCATGTACATCCGCGACCCCAACGGCATCGGCCTCGAGTTCTACCGCGAGGCCCTGGGCATGTTCGAGGGCCACACCCTGCTGCCCGGCTGACCCCCGCCCCCCGCCCCCCCCGTCCCCCCGTCCCCCGGACTCGTGGTCGCCAGGGCATCCATGCCCCGGCGACCATCGGAATGCCGGTTTCCGGCCCCTTGGATGGTCGCCCAGGCATCCATGCCCTGCCGCCATCGACCCGGAAGGGGGGCGGGCTGGAAGGGGAGGTGATCGTGAGGCATCGATGCCTTGGTGACCACGCGGGGACAGGTTTTGGGGCCTCCGGATGGTCATTGGGGCATGGATGCTCGGGCGATCGAGGTGGGGTGAATGTGTGTGGTGGTGGAGGGGTCTGTGGGGCTGGTTCCCGGCTGGATTCGTTTGAATGGCTGGGGAATTCAGATCTGTCGGTGGGCTGCGGCAGTCTTCGCGGCGTGACCTCAGTGCCGAAGCTTTGGACCTCTGCCGAGTTGCGCGCCGAAGGCGTCGACCTGGCCTGTTTGCGTCGCATGCTGCGAGCCGACGATCTGGCGCGAGTGCGGCGCGACATCTATGTGTCGTCCGCCGAACTGCACGCGATCGGCAAGGACGAAAGACGTCTGCATGCGCTGCAGGTGCAGGCGCTCCAGCGTTCCTTCGCGACAAGCGTGGTGGCCGGTGGGACGTCAGCGGCTCGGATCTACGGCCTCGAGTTCCTGGATCCGCCGAGCAAGGAGATCGTGGTCGTCGGTGGACTGGAGTTGGTGTCCAGTACTCATCGCGACGGTTACCGGCTGAGGCGGGCCGTACTGCCTCCGGAGCACGTGTACCTCAAGTACGGAGTCGCGCTGACGACGCCGGCTCGGACGATCGTCGATCTCGCGGCGGAGATGTCGTTCATGGCTGGGCTGGTGCTGGCCGATTCGGGAGTGCGGAAGAGGTTGGTGACCGTCGAGGAATTGCGGGAGACGGCGGTGGCGACGGTGCCGTTTCGGCGCGGGTTGCCGAAGGTGCTGAGGGTGATCGACGCCGTCGATCCGTTGTCCGAGTCGCCGTTGGAGTCGGCGTCGCGGGCGGCCTTCATCGAACTCGGCATTCCGAAGCCGTTGACGCAGTTCGTGCTGATCGTGGGGGACGAGGAGTACCGGCTGGACTTTCTGTGGCCGGAGGTGGAGGTGAGCGGGGAAGCGGACGGGATGAACAAGTACCGGCCGGTGCCTGGGGAAGACCCGCTGGCGGCGGTGCGGCGGGAGAAGACGAGGGAGCAGGACATCCTCACAACGGGCCTCGAGATGGTCCGGTGGGGCTGGGCTGAGGTGCGCAACCAGCAGATCCTGGACCGAAGGTTGCGCGCTGCGTTCGCGCGAGGCACGGAGCGTAGGCGGGGCCGTCTCGCCTGACGGACACCCCTTCCCAATCTCGAACACGTGTTCGATGATGGGGTGTGCCTGCCTCCGTAGCTGATCTTCTCGCGAGTCTGCCCGCGGGGACGGTGGCGCGCGCCTCGGCGGTGGCCCCGGTGACGGCGTTGCTGCCGGTGCCCGAGGCGCTGCGGCCGCTGTTGGCGGGCGGGGGGCTGCGGCGCGGGAGCACGGTCGAGGTGGGGCTGGGCGGGCCGGTGGCGCTCGGCCGAGGTGGGTCGGGTGCGGGCGCTCGATACGTCGAGGCGCCCGCCGCGGGGGGGAGCACGTTGCTGCTGGCGCTGTTGGCGGGGGCCTCGCAGGCAGGGTGCTGGTGCGCGCTGGTGGGCGCCCCTGGGCTCGGGTTGGCCGCGGCGGTCGAGGCGGGGGTGGATCTGTCCCGGCTGGCACTGGTCCCGGCGCCCGGGGCGGCGTTCGCGCGGGTGGTGGGGGCGTTGCTGGACGGGTTCGATCTGGTGGCCGTCCATCCGCCGGCGCAGTTGTCGGCGGCGCACGCTCGAGCCGGTGCCGCGCGGGCGCGGCAGCACGGCGCGGTGCTGGTGTCTGCCGGGCCGTGGCCGGGAGCGGAGCTGCGGCTGACCCCCGTCGAGGGTGCCTGGGAGGGGCTGGGGGACGGACATGGGCGGTTGCGCACCCGCCGGTTACTGGTCCGCGCCACCGGGCGTGGGGCCGCCGCGGGGCGGGTGCGCGGGGTGGAGCTGCGGATGTCGGCCCAGGGCCTGCTGTCGGTCGGGGCGGAAGAACGACACGTGAACATCTGCTGAGAAACGCCGGATCCGCATTGACATTCGAACAAGTGTTCGAACACAGTGGAGAGGTGGCGACGACAACGACGGAGGAGGTCCGACCCGCGGGTCGGACCATAGCGGTGTGGTCGCCGGACTGGCCGGTGCTCACCGCGGCTACCGCGGCGGGCCTGGACCCGGCGGCGCCGGCGGCGGTGTTCTCCGCGGGGCTGGTGCTGGCCTGCACGGCGAACGCGCGGGAGGCCGGGGTCCGACGTGGACTGCGTCGTCGTGAGGCGCAGTACCGCTGTCCGGACCTCGCGGTGCTGGACCGGGACCTCGCCGAGGAGGCGCGGGCCTTCGAGCCGGTCGTGGTCGCGGTGGAGGCGGTGGCGCCCGGGGTCGAGGTCATCCGGCCCGGGTTGTGCACGGTCGCCGCGCGGGGGCCGGCGCGCTATTTCGGCGGGGACGTGCCGGCCGCCGCGCGGTTGGCGGAGGAGGCCTCGGTCGCGGGCCCGGGGGACCGGTGCCGCACGGGAGTCGCGGAGGGCGCCTTCGCGGCCACTCTGGCCGCGCGCCGCGGTCTGGTGATCGAGGCCGGCCGGACGCCGCAGTTCCTCGCCGATCATCCCCTGGAGGTCATCGAACGCCCGGAGTTGGTCGACCTGCTGCGCCGGCTGGGAGTGCGCACCCTCGGGGACTTCGCCTGCCTGCCCGCGGCGGACGTCACTGCCCGCTTCGGGGCCGAGGGCGCGCACTTCCACCGGCTGGCCCGCGGCCTGGATCCGCGCCCGCCGGCGGCCCGCACACCGCCGCCGGACCTCATCGCCGTCACCCACCTGGACCCGCCGGCGCTGACCGTGGAGCAGGCGGCGTTCGCCGCGCGCCCACTCGCCGACGCGTTGCACGTCCGCCTGGCCGCGGCGGGGCTGGGGTGCACCCGGCTGTCCGTCGAGGCGGAGACCGAGCACGGTCAGCAACACACCCGGGTGTGGCGCCACGAAGGCGTGCTCAGCCCCGAGGCGATCGCCGAACGGGTGCGGTGGCAACTCGACGGCTGGCTCAACCAACGCGCCGGCGCAGGTCCCCGCCCCACCTCCGGGATCACGGTGCTGCGCCTGGTGCCCGACGAGGTGATCCCGCACGGCGGGGACCAACTCGGGCTGTGGGCCTCCTCGGCCGCAGACGGTGAGGCGGCCACTCGGGCCGGGCGCGCGATGGCCCGGGTGCAGGGCATGCTCGGGCAGCCTGCCGTGGTCACCGCGGTGCTGACCGGTGGGCGCGGCCCGGGGGAACGGGTCCGTTACGTGGCCTGGGGTGACCCGCGGGAGTCGACGGGCGAGGACGGGCCCTGGCCCGGTCGGGTACCCGAGCCGAGCCCCGCTCTGGTCCCGCCGGTCCCGGTGCAGGCGCGCCTGACCGACGCCGGCGGCACCGCGGTCACGGTCACCGCGCGGTACGCCGTCTCCGGCTCCCCGGCCCGGCTCGTCGTCGGCCAGGACCCGCCCCGGCGCGTGCTGTCCTGGGCCGGACCGTGGCCGACGGAGGAACGATGGTGGGACGCGAAGACGGCCCGGCTGCGGGTGCGGTTCCAGGTCGCCACCGCGGACGGCACCGGCTGGTTGCTGGTCCTGGAGGACGGCAACTGGTCCGTCGAGGCCGTCTATGACTGAGGGCAGGGCCGCCTGATGGGCTGGGACAACCCGACCATGCCCTGGCACGAACTCGAACGCCGACTCTCGGGAAAGTTCCCTCCGCCGGGGGAGAACCGTCCACCGAAGCTGGCGTTCGGCACCGAAGCCGAGCGGCCCGGGAGCACTTCTCGCGCTCCGTACCGACCGAAACCTGACCTCGCGTCAGGTGAGGTTGCCGTTGAGTACGCTGAGCTGCACGCACACAGCAACTTCAGTTTCCTCGACGGCGCCAGTCATCCGGAGGAGATGGTCGAGGAGGCCGTCCGGCTCGGGTTGTCCGCGCTGGCCCTCACCGACCACGACGGGTTCTACGGGGTGGTCCGCTTCGCCGAGGCCGCCGTCCGGTACGGCCTGCCGACGATCTTCGGTGCCGAACTCAGCCTTGGTCTGACGCGCCCTCAGAACGGTGTGGCCGACCCGGAAGGCAACCATCTGCTGGTGCTCGCCCGGGATCCGGAGGGATACGCCCGGCTGTCCACCGCGATCAGCGACGGCTACACCGCCGGCGGCGAGAAAGGTCGCCCGGTGCACGATCTTGACGCGTTGGGAGCGGCCGCGGACGGGCACTGGCTGGTTCTCACCGGCTGCCGCAAGGGCACGGTCCCCGCGGCGTTGGCCGCGGGCGGCTCGGCCGGTGCCGCGGCGGCCGGCCGGGAGCTGGACCGGTTGGTCGCCCTGTTCGGTCGGGAGAACGTCGCGGTGGAACTGACCGACCACGGGTACCCGACCGACGCCGAACGCATCGACGCGCTCGCCGACCTGGCACACCGGTTCGGCCTGCCGAGCGTCGCCACCGCGAACGCGCACTACGCGCACCCGGACCGGCGTCGGTTGGCCACCGCCCTGGCCGCGGTCCGGGCCCGACGCAGCCTGGCGGAGATGTCCGGGTGGCTGCCCGCCGCCGGCACCGCGCATCTGCGTTCCGGTGCCGAGCAGGCGGCCCGGTTCGCGCGGCATCCCGGCGTCGTCGCCCGAGCCGCGGCGCTCGGTGCCGAGTGCGCCTTCGACCTGGCGCTGATCCGCCCGCGCCTGCCGGACTTCCCGGTGCCGCCCGGGCACACCGCGATGAGCTGGTTGCGCGAGCTCACCGAACGTGGCGCCACCGAGCGCTACGGATCACGGGAGGCCGAACGCCAACCCGGTGCCTGGGCGCAGCTCGAGCACGAGCTGGAGATGATCGAGAAGCTGGACTTCCCGGGCTACTTCCTGATCGTGCACGAGATCGTGGAGTTCGCCCGCAGCCAGGACATCCTCTGCCAGGGCCGAGGCTCGGCCGCCAACTCCGCGGTCTGCTTCGCCCTGGGCATCACCGCCGTCGACGCCGTCTACTACGGCCTGCTGTTCGAACGCTTCCTCTCACCCGAACGTGGTGAGCCACCGGACATCGACATCGACATCGAGTCCGGCCGCCGGGAGGAGGTCATCCAGCACGTCTACGAGCGCTACGGCCGCCGGCACGCCGCGCAGGTCGCCAACGTCATCTCCTACCGGCCGCGTTCCGCGGTGCGCGACATGGCCAAGGCCCTGGGGTACTCCACCGGCTCACAGGACGCCTTCTCCCGCGAGGCTCACCGTTACAGCGGATTGAGGCGAGAGGAGCCAGAGCAGCGAGGAACGAGCGCTCTGGCTCCCGAGCCGATTGACGCTGTTGACCGCAGGGAACATGACGCGGAGGCCGTCAACGAGAACGAGGTGCCTCCCGAGGTCATGGAGTTGGCCGCGCAGGTCGCCCGGTTCCCGCGGCACCTGGGCATCCACTCCGGCGGGATGGTCATCTGCGACCGGCCCGTGGTCGAGGTGGTCCCCGTCGAGCACGCCCGGATGGAGAACCGCACGGTCGTGCAGTGGGACAAGGACGACTGCGCCTCCCCGCTGGTGAACCTGGTCAAGTTCGACCTGCTCGGCCTCGGGATGCTCTCGGCCCTGCACGGCTGCCTCGACCTGGTCGCCGAGCACCACGGAAAGCAATGGACGTTGGCCACGTTGCCCAAGGAGGACCCCGAGGTCTACGACATGCTCGGCCGCGCCGACTCCGTCGGGGTGTTCCAGGTCGAGTCGCGCGCGCAGATGGCGACGCTGCCCCGGCTCAAGCCGCGCTGCTTCTACGACCTCGTCCTGGAGATCGCGCTGATCCGCCCCGGCCCCATCCAGGGCGGCTCGGTGCATCCGTTCATCCGCCGCCGGGCGGGCAAGGAGCCGATCACCTACCCGCACCCGTCGTTGGAGAACTGCCTGCGGCGCACGCTCGGCGTCCCGATGTTCCAGGAACAGCTCATGCAGATGGTCGTCGACGCGGCCGGTTGCACGCCGACCCAGGCGGATCGGGTGCGCCGGGCGGTGGGCTCCAAACGCTCCGCGGATCAGATCGCCGCGCTGCGTGCCGAGCTGTACGAGGGGATGGCACGCACCCACGGCATCACCGGGGAGACGGCGGATCAGATCTTCAACCTGATCGCCGCCTTCGCCAACTTCGGCTTCGCCGAGAGCCACTCGATCAGCTTCGCCCTACTTGTCTACGCCAGCTCCTGGCTGAAGCTGCGCTACCCGGCGGCGTTCTGCGCGGCGCTGATCAACGCCCAGCCGATGGGCTTCTACTCACCGCAGACCTTGGTCGCCGACGCCCGCCGGCACGGCGTCGAGGTCCTGCGCCCCGACGTCAACGCGTCAGGCGCCACGGCCTCGTTGGAACCGGCCGGCCCCGGTGACACAGAGGAGGCGACCTCCTGGGGGAAGGCCGCCGTGCGGTTGGGGCTGAACTCGGTCCGCTCGATCGGGGACGACCTCGCCGAGCGCATCGCCGCCGGCCGTCCCTACCGTGACCTCGCCGACTTCGCGCTGCGGACCGGCGCCGGTGCCGCCCGGATCGAGGCGCTGGCCACCGCCGGTGCCTTCGACTGTCTCGGCCTGGCCCGTAGGGAGGCGCTGTGGGCAGCCGGCGCGGTCGCCCAGGTCGGGCCCGACCGTCTGGTGGGCACCGTTCTGGGGGAGCGGGCACCTCGGCTGCCCGACCTTGCCCCGGTGGAGCGGACCATGGCCGACCTGTGGGCCACCGGCATCACCCCGGACGGGCATCCCATGGAGCACGTCCGCCCGGGTCTGGACCCCGGCGTGCTGGCCATCGGGGACCTGCCGGGGCACCGCGACAAGGAGCGGGTCGTCGTCGCCGGGGTGGTCACCCACCGCCAGCAGCCACAGACCGCGGCGGGAACGATCTTCCTGAACCTCGAGGACGAGACCGGAATGCTCAACGTCATCTGCTCGCCGGGGCTCTGGGCACGTGAACGGCGAGTCGCGCGGGACTCCGCGGCCTTGATCATTCGGGGCCGGCTCGAGCGTGCGGAGGGGGTGATCAGCCTCGTCGCCGACCACTTCATACCGTTGAACGTGACGACCGGTGCCCGGTCGCGCGACTTTCGCTAGCGTGTTACCTGCAAGTAAGGCAACCGTGGCGGCGTCGGCACCGAATTTCTCACAGCCCTGGTGCCCGGACTACCTCGAGGGGACGGGCATGCAGACCATCTACGCGACGCACCTCCCGCTGCCCTCCGAACTCGGACCTGCCGCCCTGGACCGGGCGGTCGAGGCCGTCGCAGGGTGGCTGAAGGACCGGTTCGGCGTCACCCCCAGCCCGTTGACCGGGGGCTCGCACCGGACCGCGGACCTGGTCATCGAGTGGGAGAGCCTGTTCGGTGAGGCCGGTGGCGTGGTCGGCTTCGAGGTCGACCAGCCCGACCCGGAGGACGCCACCTGGCGGTGGCGGACCCACATCGACATCGGCGTCGAGGGCGGTCAGGCCTGGGTCCGGGTCCGCGTCGGCCTGTTCTCCCCCCGCGAAGGTTTGGTCACCCGGCCCAAGGTCGCCCCGCACCGCCCGCCCGTGGTGCGCCGGATCGTCGACCGGCTCGATGTGAGCATCGACGGCCGGGACATCGGCCGCCCCTGGGTGCTGACCGTGCCCGAGGTCCCCGGCTACGTGAAGTTCCTGACCAGCCGGGAACGCCGTCTCCCGGTCCTGGCCATCTCGCACGATTCCGAGGGTGAGCCGTTCCTGGACCGGGCCCGTGCCGCTGACCGTCTGCTCGGCCTGGCGCACGTGGTCGAGGTGGACCTGCAGTCCAGCTACGCGGTCACCGACGCGATCGGCAAGTCGTTGTCCTGCTACTCCGGCGCGGTGCGCATGTACTGGCCCGGCTTCGCTGTCGGTGACGACCCGTACTTCCACCGCGCCTACGTCGGCGGCAGCCTCGCCTACCTCGGCCGCGAAGGAATGGGTGGGGAGTTGTTCGACACCCTCGGCCGGCTCTCCGCGCTGTCCATCGCCGAACCGGAGTTGCGCCGCCGACTGCGTCGGGAGCAGCACGCCCACGACTCCGCCGCAGCCGCCGCCCAGGCCGCCGTCGCACGGGCCACGCTCAACCGGACCAACAGCGTCACCGTCGATCCGGTCGACCGGGCGGTGTGGCTCGCCCTGTGCGCGGACCATG
This sequence comes from uncultured Actinomycetota bacterium, assembly GCA_963703165.1. Taxonomy (GTDB): domain Bacteria; phylum Actinomycetota; class Actinomycetes; order Sporichthyales; family Sporichthyaceae; genus JBQTKD01. The sequence continues at coordinate 1,086,533 of OY969798.1, read as the reverse complement.
AGCACCAGCAGCGCCGGGTGGCCGAACTGGAGAGCGACCTCTTCGAGGCGCGCCTGGAGATCGACGCCCTGCGTACCGAACGCGACGCCGCCGAGGCGCACGCCCGGTCCGTGGACATCACCGACACCTTTTCCCCGCCGCGTCCGCGCGCCATCGGCCGGCAAGCACCGCCACCGGTACCGGCCGAGGAATTCGTCCCCGAGTCCGTCATCGAGGCCGTGCGCGTCGCCCGGGAACGCTGCTCGCACCTGCTGTTCCTCGAGGAGTCCTTCACCTCCGCGACCCGCAGCCGCTACGACGACCCCGAGCGGGTGCTCGCCAACCTGCTGCTGATGGAGCAGATCGGCGACGACTGGGTCAGCGGCGAACTCACCGACGGACCGCACGAGGCCTTCCAGCAGCGGTGCAGCGGGTACCACGGTGCGCTGCACGGTGCGCAACTGCCGAACGTCGAGCGCTACGTGCGCTCCTACGAGGGCCGCACGATCACCCTCGGCCCGCATATCGCGCGCGGCCAGGGGGCGGACAAGTCCGTCCTGCGCATCTACTGGTATCTCGACGAGGATCGCAAGCGCATCGTCATCGGGCACGTCGGCGGTCTGGTCGCCGACAACGACGAACCCAGCCCGGACGCGGCAGGCCCCGCCATTCCCTAATGCGCCAAGGGTCACCTAACGCGCGGCCGCACGCCGGGGCCGGAACGGGGACAATGGAACCGTCCCGCACCGACACGGAGGAGAACTCACCCATGGCGCCCACTGTTGCCCGTCAGATCATCGACGTGCACCCGACCGGCTTCGGGTTGATCGACCGCAAGAAACTCGACGCGGCGATCGCTGCCCTGCAGGTTGCCTCGCAGGCGGCCTCGGTCTGCGCCGACGCGTGTCTGAACGAGGGCCAGATCAAGGACATGCGCGAGTGCGTCCGCACCTGCCTGGACTGCGCCGACATCGTCGACGCCGCCGTGCGCACGCTGTCCCGCCACGCCGGCTGGGAGCAGTCGGCCGCACCCACGATCCTGCGCGCGGCCGTGGCCGTGCTCGACGCGTGCGCCCACGAGTCGGCGCGTCACGCCTCGATGCACATGCACTCGCGGCTCACCTCGGAGGCATGCCGCAAGGCCCAGTCGGCCTGCCAGGAACTGCTGGACTCGCTGGCTGCGCGTAGCTGACCCGCCCGTGAGCACGACTGCGGCCGGTCAACCGGTCACCTGCGCCACGGAGGGGGCGGCGGAGCCTGTCCTGCTCCCGTTCACCGCCGTCCCGCTCGGTGGGCCCCGCGCCATGACGGTGCGCCGGAGCCTGCCGCAGCGCCGCCGCTCGCTGATCGGGGCCTGGTGCTTCGCCGATCACTACGGCCCGGACGACGTCGCTGCCTCCGGCGGCATGCAGGTGCCCGGGCACCCGCACACCGGTCTGGCCACCGCGTCCTGGCTGTTCCACGGGGAGATCGAGCACCGGGACACGACCGGTGCGCACGCCCTCGTGCGCCCCGGCGAGTTGAACCTGATGACCGCCGGGCACGGGATCGCCCACTCGGAGTTCTCGACGCCGGACACGTCCGTGCTGCACGGCGTGCAGTTGTGGATCGCGCTGCCCGAGGCCGCCCGGTTCACCGACCCGTCCTTCCTGCACCACGTCGCGGAACGGACCGACCTGGACGGCGGAGCGCGCGCGCTGGTGTTCCTCGGCAGCCTGTTCGGGCTCACCTCCCCGGTGCCGACGCACACCGCGTTGATCGGCGCGGAACTACGGCTGCCGGCCGGCTGCACGATCGTGGTCGACGTCGATCCCGAGCACGAGCACGGGTTCCTCTGCGACACAGGGGTCGTGGCGGCCGCGGGCCTGGTCGCCGAGTCCGGTGAGCTGATTCACGTCCCCTGTGGGCGGCGGCAGATCACGGTGACCGCCCCGGTCGACACCCGCGTCGTGATCCTCGGCGGCGAACCGCTGGGCGAGCAGATCTTGATGTGGTGGAACTTCATCGGCCGCACCCAGGCCGAGATCGTCGAGTACCGGGCGGACTGGCTACGCGAACGCACCGAACTCGCCGGTGGCCGGTACGGGGCCTTTCCCGAGGCCTGGACGAGCACTCTTCCCGCTCCCGAGATGCCGACGACCACGCTGAGACCTCGAGGCTGACGTAGCGTCAGTTCAATCGTCGGTCGCTCGGGTACGGTGCGCCGAGGATTCCGCCGGATCTATCCCGGTGGTGCAGCTCCTCGCGCAACGACCGGACCTCGGAAAGGAGTTCGGCGAGGTCGGCCTGCGTCTCCTCGTGACCCGCGCTGACCTCGGACATCTTCTCCACGAACCAGGAGGCGATCGCCGCCGTGATCACACCGAGCAGCGCGATGCCGGTGAGCATGAGCCCGGCACCGATGAACCGGCCCTCGGTCGTCGTCGGATACCGGTCGCCGTAGCCCACGGTGGGGATCGTCACCGCGGCCCACCAGGCGGCGTCGCCGAAGTCACGGATGTTGGCGTCAGGGTTGGACCGTTCGGCGTCGAGCATCGCCAGCGCCGCCACGAAACTGACCGCGGTGACCGCGACGGCGACGGAAGCGACCACACGCCCACGCACGAACCCGGCACCGCGCTTGGCGAGCATGTTGAGGGCGCCGAGCACCAGCAGCGCCTGCAACGGCCGCAGCATCGGCAGGGCCAGGACCACCAGATCGAGCCAGTTCTTACGGATGAAGCGTGTGCGCTGCCCGGCGGTGACCAGGCGCACCCCGTAGTCGAGGGCGAACAACACCCACACCGCGACGTTGACCCACGCGCACGCGTGCCGTGCGTCGGCGTCCAGTGAGGGTTGCAGGATCGGCCAGGCGTAGGCGCCGAGGAACAGCACGGCCGCGACCACCAGGGGCACGCGCGTGCGCTGCTCCCAGCGGGCCCGCGACGCCTCGGACATCTCTGCTTGCTTCCCGGACGATGCCGGACCACTCCTGCGGGCGCGGGTCAGTCGCAACTCGCTGGGCCGCAGCTCGATCCGCCGCCGTCGACCAGGACCAAATCGGCGGTGTGGTGCTGCCACGCCAACTCGAGAGCGTTGACCAGGACCTCGACGCGGTCGGTGCCGGGCAGCGCGTAGCGGCCGGCGAACAGGTGGAACGGCACGCCCTCGACGCCTTTGGACCGCAGCGCGTGGACGTCGCTCGCCACGTTGAACTCGAAGCGGCGCTCCGCCAGCACCGTGCGGGTGCGTTCGGGGTCCAGGTCGATTGCACGGGCCAGCCCGACCAGGTCGTTGAGGGCGAACACCGGGCGGGCCTGGCCGAAGTAGGTGTCGAAGATCAACGCCCAGGCGGCCTCACCGACGCCCTGGCTGCGGGCGAAGGCCAGGAACTCGTGGGTCAGGGCGGTGCTGCCCACCACGTTGTCGCCGAGCTCGTAGGGAGCGATCCCCTCTGCGACCGCCGTCGACTCGACCTGCTCGATGTTCGCCTGCACCTGCTCCGGGGTGAGTCCGTACCGAGCCGCCATGTGTTCACGGACCGTCCAGGTGCCTTCGGGTGCGTGGGGGACGAGTTGGAAGGAGCGACGCACCACCTCGACGGAATCCCGGTGCTCGAACTGCCCCAGCGCGGTGCGCAACCGGTGGAACCCGATGCCGCACCAGGGACACGTGACGTCGGACCAGACCTCGACCTTCATCCCCTCATCGTGCCCGCCGACCCACCGGCACCGCACCCGGCGGCGAACACCGTCGCGGACTGGGACACTTATGGTGATCAAGAAGAGGGGGAACGTGTGATCAACGACGAGGTGCCCGCGCTGTTCGGGCAGATGGAAGCCGCCGTCGCGGCTGCCATCGGGGCCCACCTGCCCGAACTGGCCGGCTCCGACCCGGTGGTCCGACCCTCCGAGCACGCCGACTTCCAGTCCAACGCCGCGCTCGCGCTGGCCAAGGCGGCTCGCGTCGCGCCCCGCCGACCTCGCCGAGGCGATCGCCGCGGGCCTGCTCACACTGACCGGTACCCCGATCACGGCGGTCGACGGTCTCCGGCCCCGGGTTCCTCAATCTCACCGTCGCCGACGCCGCTGTGTGGGCTCAGGTCGCCGCGCGGCTCGAGCACGACCGGCTCGGGGTCGGCCGCACCGAGTCCGGCCGGCGGACCGTCATCGACTACTCCGGCGCCGAACATCGCCAAGGAGATGCACGTCGGGCATCTGCGCACCACGATCATCGGTGACTGCCTGGCCCGGGTACTGAGCTTCCTCGGCGGCGGACGTCGTCACGGCAGAACCACCTCGGCGACTGGGGCACCCAGTTCGGGATGTTCATCCAGTACCTCGACGAGCACCCCGACGCGACCTGGCACCACGACGACCTGGCCGAGGGCACCTCCGCGGTCTCCGCCCTGGACGACGCTGTACCGGGCCTCGCGCACCGTGTTCGACGCCGACCCGGCTTCGCCGACCGGGCCCGGGCGCGGGTCGTGGCGTTGCAGGCCGGCGACGAGCGCACCGTGGCGCGCTGGCGGGAGATCGTCGCCGAGTCCGAGTTGGCCTTCCGGGAGATCTACGACCGCCTCGGGGTGCTGCTCACCGCGGAGGACTCGGCGGGGGAGTCGTTCTACAACGACCAACTCGCCGGCGTCGTCGAGGAGCTGACCCGCTCCGGCGTCGTCGTCGACAGCCGAGGGCGCGCTGGTCTTCCTCTCCGCGCAGATCACCGGGCCCGACGACGCGCCGGTCACCGCTGATGGTCCGCAAGTCCGACGGCGGCTACGGCTACGACACCACCGACCTCGCGACCATCCGGTATCGGATCCGCGACCTCAAGGCCGACCGCATCCTCTACGTCGTCGACGCCCGCCAGGCACTGCACTTCAAGCTGATCTTCGAGGCGGCCCGGCGCGCGGGCTGGCTGACCGACGAGCGTCGACGTCGCGCACGTCGCGTTCGGCACCGTGCTCGGCAAGGACGGCAAGCCGTTCAAGACCCGCGACGGCGGCACGGTCAAGCTGATGGACCTGCTCGACGACGCCGTCGAGCGCGCGCGAGCGATCGTCGTGGAGAAGAACCCCGACATGGACACCGACTCGGCCGCGCGCATCGCCGAGGCGGCCGGGATCGGCGTCGGTGAAGTACGCCGACCTGTCGACCTCGCGCACCAAGGACTACGCCTTCGACGTCGACCGCATGGTCGCCTTCACCGGCAACACCGGCGTCTACCTGCAGTACGCCCACGCCCGGATCTGCTCGATCCTGCGCAAGGTCGAGGGCGGCTCACCCGACCTCGACCCGGCGCTGCCGCTGCACCCGACCGAGCGCGCGCTGGCGCTGTCCCTCGACGCGTTCGGCGTGACGCTCACCGACGTCGCGGCGACCCTCGAACCGCACCGGCTGTGCACCTACCTCTTCGACCTCGCGAAAGCCTTTACCGACTTCTACGAGGCATGCCCGGTGCTCGCCGCGGAGCCGGCCGAACGCGGCAACCGCCTTGCGTTGTGCCGGCTCACGGTCGACACCCTGGCGCACCGGCCTGGAGTTGCTCGGAATCGCAGCCCCAGCACGGATGTAGCTCAGGACGCCGGGGGAGCGTCGCGGAAGTACTCGTACGGGTTGTCCGTCGGGTCCTCGCCGACGAGTCCGTCGATGGACTCACGGATCAGGTCGGCCTGTCCGACGTGGCGGGAGTACTCCTCGACGAGGTCGCACAGGATCCGCCGCAGGCTGAAGGAACTCCCGTCGGGCAGGGTGCGCGGGCTGAGCTGGTCCAGACCGCCGGCGGCGACGAGCCCGAGCACCTGCGTGCGACAGCGGTCGACGGCCGCGTGCCACAGCGCGAACAGTTCGTCGGGGGAGTCGTCGGCGGCGGAGTGCCACTCCCAGTCCCGGTCGGCCCCCCAGTCGACCGTGTCCCACGGCGGACCCAGCGGCTGCATCAAGAACTTCACGGCGATGGTGTGGTCCTCGACGAAGGCCATGTGCTTGAGCAGCCCGCCCAGGGTGATCGCCGACGGGCCGAGCCTGACCCGCATGGGGTCGGCATCGAGTCCGCCGCATTTCCACGCCAGGGTCGCGCGTTGTCGCTCCCATGACCCGAGCAGCGAGTCGATCTCGTCGCCGGCCAGAGGTGGTTCGGGATGCCCCGCGGACTGGTTGCTCATGCCGTCAGTCTTCCCTCAGCGCGGACGTCGAACGGCGAACACGTACTGATTGCTCTCGTCGGTCAGCGGTTCGCCCGCGAAACCGCCGTGCAGTGACTCCAGCTCCCACCCGGCGACGTCGATCAGGCCGAGCCATTCGTTCTTGGTCGCCGACCACACGGGATTGGCAACCGTGCCAATGGTGGCTACACTTGTGGTCACAGAAGGAGGAGGAGCCGTGCGTACTGTGGGCGTACGCGAGTTCAGGGACCAGGCGACATCGCTGATGGCCGCCGGCGAGACCCTCGCGATCGAGCGGCACGGCGAGCCGATCGGCTTCTTCGTCCCGATCGAGGCCAAGGATCGCCTGAAGGGCCGAGAGACCCTGGGCCGCCTGGGAGAGGCTCTCGACGCGCTCCAAGCGGCGACGGGCCTGGATGAGGACGAGCTGGTCGCCGAGATCACTGGCACCAAGCGACGCTGATGCGGCTGGTCGTCGACACCAGCGTGTTGGTCGGTGAACTTCTGCGTGCGAGCGGCAGGGAGAGGCTCGGCGATGGCCGGCTGGAGTTGTTCCTGCCGGAGCGCATGTGGTCCGAGGTGCGCGTCGCACTCCCGCGTCGTATCACGGCGTTCGCCAAGCACCGCAAACTGTCGTCGGTGGTCGCTGCGGACCTCACGAGCCTGTGCTTGCAATCCGTCGAAGACAACGTCGTCGTGCTCGAGGAAGCGATCTACTCGGCACTCGAGGACGAAGCGCGAGCGCGTTCGCAGCGTGACCCCGCGGACTGGCCGGTCGTCGCCACCGCGTTGGCGTTGTCTGCGGGGATCTGGACCGGCGACAACGATTTCCTGGGATGTGGCGTCCCGACCTGGACCACCGAGACGCTCCAGGCCTGGCTCGATCGCCACCCCGACGGGTAGCCAACTCACAACGCATCGCGGACCGTCGGCACCCATCGAAGAAGTTCCGCGACGTCGGACCGCCGGAAGCGGACCATCTTGGTGCCGACCTTGATCGCGCGCAGCGATCCGTCGCTGACTCGCTTGTCGACGAAGCGCACGGTGGCGCCGAGGATGGCGGCGACCTCCTGCTTGGTCAGCAGCGGCTTGGTCAGATCCGCCGGATCGATCTTGTTTGTGCGCATTGAGACCCCCACGGCAATCGCTGAGAGCACCCGTCCGGCGCTCTCTCGAACGTGAGGCGCTCAGGTCGACGATCTGGAACTGCACGTCGGACATGGCGTTGCCGTCGCGTACGGCGACTGTCCGCACGACCGGTCCCGCGGCGGGGCGGGAGGGTTTGGCGGTGGGCCTGCCCTGGCTGGCGTTCTGTCCGGACTCGGAGCTGTGACGGGCGTCGGACCAGCCGTTGACGGCGTAGTAGTTCGGGAGGTGTCCACCGGTGACGGGGTTGATGTCCTGGGAGACCAGGACGCCCACTCACGGTGAGCAACGGGATGCCCAGACGGACGGCCACGGCGGCGACCCATCGGTCCGCATCGTGCTCCCGTTGGGCCAGGGCGTGACCGGCGCGTTGGCAGTCCACTCGAAGGCGGGCGTAGGCGGCGACCACTACCGGGCCGCGGCTCACTCGGGGATGGCGGCTAGAAACGCCTCGCCTTCAACCTCGTCCAGTCGGGAATGACCATCTCCGAGAGGTCGTCCGGCAGTGGACGGACGCGAGCGAGCAACTCGGCAACCGGCCGCTCGAGTCTGACCGGAGGAGTCGGCGCAACGGGTTGAGTGGTCATCGGTCTCCACGGTACCCGCAGACGTCCGTGCTGGGGATGCCCATGACTGCCCGTCAGTTCCAGCCGACGGCCGTGCGATCTGGCCAATTGGGTCACCGATGGGGGCCGAAAGGCCCCTGACCTGCAAAAACATATGTGCCCCCGGCAGGATTCGAACCTGCGCTTTCGCCTCCGGAGGGCGACGCTCTATCCCCTGAGCTACGGGGGCTCGGGACGGCGTTGACCTTATCAAGCTGGGAGCACTGCTCCGACCGGTAATGGGATTCGGGTGGGTGCGTGAGGCCCCACTACGATTTGGCTGGTGACGCCCGCCGAACTCTGTGACGCCGTCCAGGTCGCGATCTACACCGCGGTCCAGGCCGGCGAGATCGACGTGGATGTGCCCCGGGAGATCCATCTGGAGCGCACGCGGCGGCGGGAGCACGGGGACTACGCGAGCAACGTCGCGATGCAGTTGGCCAAGGCGGCGGGGCTGGCCCCGCGCGAGGTCGCGGAGCTGGTGGCGGGTCATCTGCGGGATGCGCCGGGGGTGGATCGGGTCGAGGTCGCCGGGCCGGGGTTCCTCAACATCACCCTCGACGCTCAGGTGGCGGGCCGGTTGGCGGCGACGATCGTCACCGCCGGTCCGGCGTACGGGCGCAGCGAGGCGATGCGTAAGCACCGGATCAATCTGGAGTTCGTCTCGGCGAACCCGACCGGCCCGGTGCACCTGGGGCACACCCGGTGGGCCGCCGTCGGTGACAGTCTGCGGCGCATCCTCGAGGCGGCCGGCGCGGACGTGGTCAGCGAGTACTACATCAACGACGCCGGTGTGCAGATGGGGAAGTTCGCCGCCTCGCTGTACGCCGCCGCGCACGGGCAGCCCGCCCCGGAGGACGGTTACGGCGGGGAGTACATCGCCGACGTCGCCAACCGCATCCTGGCCACGGCCCCGAACCTGCGCGACCTCGACGAGACCGCCGCGTTGCCGGAGTTCCTGGAGCGCGGGTATCGGCTGATGCTCGCCGACATCGCCGCCAGCCTCGAGAGCTTCGGCGTGCACTTCGACGTCTGGTTCTCCGAGCGGGGCCTGCATGCCACCGGCAAGGTCGACGAGGCCATCGCGACGCTGCGGGCACAGGGACACAGCTACGAGGCGGACGGTGCGATCTGGCTGCGCACCACGGATTTCGGGGACGACAAGGACCGGGTCATGGTGAAGGCCGACGGGGAGAAGACCTACTTCGCCGCCGACGCCGCCTACTACCTGGACAAGCGCGCCCGTGGCTTCGACAACTGTCTGTACCTGCTCGGCGCCGACCACCACGGCTACATCAACCGGCTGCGCGCCCTGGCCGCCTGTGCCGGCGACGACCCGGACATCGTGCAGGTGCTGATCGGCCAACTGGTGAAGCTGGAGCGCGGCGGCGAGGAACTGAAGATGTCCAAGCGCGCCGGGACCGTCGTCACCCTCGACGAACTGGTCGAGATGGTCGGCGTCGACGCGGCCCGCTACACGCTCGCCCGGTCCTCCACGGACTCGCAGCTGGTCATCGACGTCGAGGAGATCACCCGCCAGGCACCGGAGAACCCGGTCTTCTACGTGCAGTACGTCGCGGCCCGGACCGCCTCGGTGGCGCGCAACGCCCGCGACCTCGGGCTGTCATGGGCGCCCCCGGAGTCCTTCCGGCCCGAGCTGCTGACCGACGAACGCGAGGCGCAGCTGCTCGGCGCGCTGGGGGAGTTCCCGCGTGTCGTGGCCTCCGCGGCCGAACTGCGCGAACCGCACCGGGTCGCCCGGTACCTCGAGGAGCTGGCCGGGGTCTACCACCGCTTCTACGACAACTGCCGCATCCTGCCGCGCGGCGACGAGGAGCCCGGCGACCTGCACCTGGCCCGCCTGTGGCTCAACGACGCCACCCGCACCGTGATCTCCAACGGCCTCGCAATGCTCGGCGTATCGGCCCCGGAGCGCATGTGAGCCCCGCGACCTTCGTTGCGTCCGACGAATCGGAGCCCACCGGACGCTCTCTGTCGGACGCATCGATCTCCCCGCGCAGCAGAGGGCGTTGCGTCCGACGTTGCGGGGCCCACCGGACGCCAGACGTCGGACGCAACGCAGGGAGCCCGCGGTGAGCAAGACAGCGCACCCGGCCGGTCCGCGGCACGCGGAGGAGCCCGGGCACGAGGGGCTCGGCGCGCCTCCGGTCGATCTCAACGACCTCGACCCGCGCATCTGGCCCATGAATCTGACGCGTAATCAGAACGGCGTGGTGTCCTTCGCCGGTCTGGACGTGCGGGACCTGGCGGCGGAGTACGGCACCCCGACGTTCCTGCTCGACGAGGCCGATTTCCGCTCCCGTGCCCGGGCGTACGCGGAGGCCTTCGACGGTGCCGACGTCTTCTACGCGGGCAAGTCGTTCCTCTGCACCACCGTCGCTCGGTGGGTCGCCGAGGAGGGCCTCGGCCTGGACGTCTGCAGCGCGGGTGAGCTCGCCGTCGCGTTGCGCGCCGGGTTCCCCGCCGAGCGGATCGCGTTGCACGGCAACAACAAGTCGATCGCCGAGCTGCAGATGGCCCTGGACGCCGGGGTCGGGCGCATCGTGCTCGACTCGTACCAGGAGATCGCGCGTCTCGCGGACCTGGCGATCAAGAAGGGCGTCCGGGCCGGGGTCCTGATCCGGGTCACCGTCGGCGTCGAGGCGCACACCCACGAGTTCATCGCCACCGCGCACGAGGACCAGAAGTTCGGGTTCTCCCTCGCCGGCGGCCAGGCCGCGGAGGCCGCGCGCCGCGTGCTCGGCCTGTCGAGCCTCGAACTGCTCGGCCTGCACAGCCACATCGGCTCGCAGATCTTCGACACCTCGGGCTTCGAGGTCGCCGCGCATCGCATGGTGGAACTGGCGGGCGCCATCCGCGACGAGCACGGTGTCGAGCTCCCCGAGATCGACCTCGGCGGCGGCCTGGGCATCGCCTACACCTCCGACGACGACCCCGCCGACGTCTCCGCCACCGCCGTCGCCCTGACCAAGATCGTCGAGCGGGAGTGCCAGGCCGCCGGGCTCGCCGTCCCGCGGCTCTCGGTCGAGCCGGGGCGGGCGATCGTCGGTCCCGGGACGATCACGCTCTACGAGGTCGGCACCGTCAAGCAGGTGCAGGTCGGTACCGGGAAGAGCGCCGCGACCCGCACGTACGTGTCGGTGGACGGTGGGATGAGCGACAACATCCGCACCGCTCTCTACGACGCGAGCTACACGGCCGCGCTGGTCTCCCGCACCTCCGACGCCGCTCCTGTGGTCTCCCGCCTGGTGGGCAAGCACTGCGAGAGCGGCGACATCGTCGTGCGTGACCTGTGGCTGCCCGGCGACATCGCGGCGGGGGACCTGGTGGCCGTCGCGGCCACCGGCGCCTACTGCCGCGCGATGGCCAGCAACTACAACCTGCTGGGCCGCCCGCCGGTGGTCGCGGTGCGCGACGGAGCCGCCCGGCTGATCGTGCGGCGGGAGACCGACGAGGACCTGGCGCGCCTGGACGTGGGGTGAACCCCCGCGCGGTGGGAGGATGGTCCCGGGACAGCCAGATGAGGAAGGTCAAGCAATGACAGCCGCGGTACGGGTGGGTCTGCTCGGCTGTGGTGTCGTCGGCACCGCTGTGGTCCGACAGCTGCAGGCGCAGTCCGAGGACCTCGCGCAGCGCGTGGGCGCTCCGATCGAGCTGGTCGGGGTGGCCGTTCGGCGTCCCGGCCGGGCGCGCGAGCTGGAGCTGGATCCCTCGTTGTTCACCACGGACTCCGCCGGGCTGGTGACCAAGGACCTCGACGTCGTCATCGAGGTCATCGGCGGGATCGAGCCCGCCCGGAGCCTGATCCTGTCCGCGATGGAGCACGGTGCGTCGGTGGTGACCGCCAACAAGGCGCTGCTGGCCGAGGACGGGGCCACCCTCTACGCCGCCGCCGAGAAGCACGGCGTCGACCTCTACTACGAGGCCGCTGTGGCCGGTGCGATCCCGCTGCTGCGCCCGCTGCGCGAATCGCTGGTCGGGGACAAGATCCATCGGGTGCTCGGCATCGTGAACGGCACCACGAACTTCATCCTCTCGAGCATGCACGCCACCGGCGCCTCGTTCAGCGACGCGCTGGAGGAAGCCACCGCCCTCGGCTACGCCGAGGCCGACCCGAGCGCCGACATCGAGGGCTTCGACGCCGCCGCGAAAGCCGCGATCCTGGCCTCACTCGCCTTCCATACCCGGGTCACCGCCGCCGACGTGCACCGCGAGGGCATCACCGAGGTCACCGCCGCCGACGTCGCGCGGGCAGAGGCCATGAACAGCGTCATCAAGCTGCTGGCGATCTGCGAACTCTCCGCCGACGAGACCAGCGTCGGTGTGCGTGTGCACCCGGCGATGATCCCGACCTCGCACCCCCTCGCCGGGGTCGGCGACGCGTTCAACGCGGTGTTCATCGAGGCCGAGTCCGCCGGACCGGTCATGTTCTACGGCCGCGGCGCCGGTGGCGCCCCGACCGCGAGCGCGGTGCTCGGCGACCTCGTCGCGGTGGCCCGCCACCGGGTCGTCGGGGGTCGAGGGCCGGGCGAATCCGCCTACGCGGCCCTGAACATCCGGGCGATGGGGGAGACGATCACCCGCTACCACGTCAGCCTCGACGTCGCGGAGAAGCCGGGTGTGCTCGCCGGGCGTCGCCAACGTCTTCGCCGAGCACGGGGTCTCGATCCAGACCGTGCACCAGGAGGGCCACGCCGCCGACGCGACATTGGTCATCGTCACCCACGGTGCGCCGGAGTCGGCGTTGGCCGCCACGGTGGAACAGTTGCGCCGCACCGACGTGGTGCGTGACGTCGCCAGCGTGATGCGGGTCGAAGGGGGAGCCTGATGCCGACCGTGGCGACGCGTGCGTGGCGCGGAGTGATCGAGGAGTACCGGGACCGGATGCCGGTCACCGCGAATACGCCGATCGTCACCCTTCTCGAGGGCGGCACCCCCCTAGTGCCCGCGCCCGTGATCTCGGAGATGACCGGCTGCGACGTGCGACTGAAGGTCGAGGGCGCCAACCCCACCGGGTCCTTCAAGGACCGCGGGATGACGATGGCGATCTCGCGGGCCGCCGAGGAAGGCGCCAAGGCGGTCATCTGCGCGTCCACCGGGCAACACCAGCGCCAGCGCCGCCGCGTACGCGGTGCGCGCCGGCATGGTCTGCGCGGTGCTCGTCCCGCAGGGCAAGATCGCGCTGGGCAAGATGAGCCAGGCACTCGTGCACGGCTCGCGGATCCTGCAGGTCGACGGCAACTTCGACGACTGCCTCGAGTTGGCCCGCGGGCTGTCCGAGTCATACCCCGTCGCCCTGGTCAACTCGGTGAACCCGTACCGCATCGAGGGCCAGAAGAGCGCCGCGTTCGAGATCGTCGACGCGCTCGGCGACGCCCCGCGACGTGCACTGCCTGCCGGTCGGCAACGCCGGCAACATCACCGCCTACTGGAAGGGCTACCGGGAGTACTTCGACGACGGCCTGTGCACCCACCTGCCGCGGATGTTCGGCTTCCAGGCCGCCGGCGCGGCACCGATCGTCAACGGCGCCCCGGTGAAGAGCCCGCAGACCATCGCCACCGCGATCCGCATCGGCAACCCGGCTTCCTGGGATCAGGCGATCGCTGCCCGCGAGGAATCCAACGGTCGGATCGAAGCGGTGACTGACCGTCAGATCCTTGCTGCGTACCGGCTTCTTGGCGGGCAGAGAGGGCGTGTTCGTCGAGCCGTCCTCCGCCTCCAGTGTCGCCGGCCTGCTGCTCGCCCGGGAGAACGACTGGCTCCCCGCGGGCCTGTCCGGTCGTGTGCACGGTGACCGGCAACGGCCTCAAGGACCCCGAGTGGGCGATCGCCGGGGCCCCGAAGCCGCTGACCGTCCCGGTCGACGCCGCCGCGGCCGCGTCGCACCTCGGCCTGACGTGAGCGAGCTTGCGAGCGAACGACGTACAGCAAGGCTGACCTTCACGCGACCGACGAAGGAGGTTGCGTGAAGGTTTTGTTCGGGTTCCGGCGACCTCCGCCAACCTCGGTCCCGGCTTCGACAGCTTCGGTCTGGCTCTCGGCCTCCACGACGAGGTGACCGTCGGCCCGGGCGACGGGGGGCTGCGCATCGACATCGACGGCCACGGCGCGGACACGCTGGCCCGCGACGAGTCGCACCTGCTGGTCCGATCGCTGCGGCTGGCCACGCAGCGTCTCGGCCACGAGGTCGGCAGCCTGCTCGTGCATTGCAACAACCGCATCCCGCACGGGCGCGGGACTCGGCTCGTCCTCGGCGGCGATCGTCGCCGGAGTGCTCGCCGGCCGTGCCCTCGTGCCAGACGGCGAGAAGCGCATGGACGACCAGGCCGTGCTCGACCTCGTCTGCGAGATCGAGGGCCACCCGGACAACGTCGCCGCCTGCCTGATCGGGGGCTTCACGCTCGCCTGGACGGGGGAGACGGGTCCCCGGGTGCTGCGGCTGGAGCCGTCGGAGGACCTGCGACCCGTCGCTTTCATCCCAGCACGAGCTGCTCACCGAGAAGGCCCGCGGCCTGCTGCCGGCCACCGTCCCGCACGCCGACGCCGCCGCGAACTCCGCCCGTGCCGCCCTGCTCGTCGAGGCCATCACGCGCCGCCCCGACCTGCTGCTGGTCGCCACCGAGGACCGTCTGCACCAGAACTACCGGCGTCCGGCGATGCCGGACAGCCTCGATCTGGTGGATCGTCTGCGGGCAGCGGGCCTGGCCGCGACGGTCTCCGGTGCCGGCCCGACGGTGCTCGCACTGGCCGGTCCGGACACTGTGCAATCCGCGAAGGAACTGGCCGGTCCGGACTGGGACGTGCGACCGCTGCCCGTGGACCGCGACGGCGCCGAGGTCCGCTCGCTCACACTGAATGTGAACAACCATTGCGCGGGCACACATGCTGGTGTCGCGTGGTCGGGTCCTGGCGGCCGGTGTTATCGTGCTACTGCAAGGCGCGCCGGTAAAACGGCACCTAACAGGGCGCTTGCCGTGTCGATCTCCTCAAACTGATCACTTCAAGTGATCCGTGCTGACCAGAACATCGACCACACAGCGCGTCGACGCACTGATTCACATCCACCTGCGGTCCCGGCCGAAGTTCCCGCTGTGCGGGTCCCGGTCCGACCACGCCCCCCGCCCGGGCGACCCATCTCCGTCCGTCGTGCTCGATACGCGGTCGGACGAAAGGAAGAACACGCAGTGAGCGACTCCACCGACCTGGCCGAGTCCCGTACAGAGGGTGCCGACCAGGCCGCAGCGACGACCGAGTCGTCCGCTCCCGCCCGTCGCGCAAGTCCGAAGGCGGCCTGTCAGGGCATGGTCCTGGCCGATTTGCAGTCGATGGCCTCCGGACTCGGCATCACCGGCACCGGCCGTATGCGCAAGGGCCAACTGATCGAGGCCATCACCGAACGTCAGGGCGCCGGCTCCGGCGCCGCCTCGGACTCGAGTTCCGGCGGCGAACGTCGCCGTGCGACCTCGTCCGGGAAGGCCCCCGCCGAGGTGCCCGAGACCGCGAGCGCCCGGCCGTCGCCGAGGCGCCGGCCGAGAAGGCTGCGAGGTCCGAGCGGAAGGCGAGAAGTCCGCCGACGACACCTCGGATGCCGCTGCGTCGGCCGAACCGTCGTACCGGATCCGACGCGTCCGGCTCGGAGGCGTCCACCGAGCAGCGCGACCGCGGCGAGCGTCGTGAACGTCAGCGCGACCGGGGTAATCGCCGTGAGCGCGACGCCGACGGTCCGCGCCAGGACAACCGCCCGGACACCCGCGGCGAGAACCGCAGCGACACCCGGCCGGACAACCGCAGTGACAACCGCAGTGACAACCGTCAGAACGACCGCGCCGATCTGCGACCGGCAGAACGATCGCGGTCCGCAGAGCAACCGCAGTGACAACCGTGGCGGACCGGCCCGACAACCGCGGCGACAATCGGCAGCTCGACCGCGACGACAACCGCGGCCCCGGCGGTCCGGACGACGATGACGACGACGGCTCGGGTCGGCGGCGTCGGCGCGGCCGGTACCGGGACCGCAGCCGCAACCGCCCCGGCGGGACGAGCGGTGCCCGGGGCGAGTTCGGCCCCGTCGACACCGAGATCACCGAGGACGACGTACTCATCCCGGTCGCCGGGATCCTCGACATCCTCGACAACTACGCCTTCGTGCGGACCAGCGGCTACCTGCCCGGCCCGAACGACGTCTACGTCTCCCTGGCCCAGGTCCGCAAGTCCGGCCTGCGCAAGGGCGACGCGATCACCGGCGCCGTGCGCCAGCCCCGGGACGGGGAGCGTCGGGAGAAGTTCAACGCGCTGGTGCGCCTGGACTCCGTCAACGGCACGGAGCCCGACAAGGCCCGCGACCGCCATGGAGTTCGGCAAGCTGACGCCGCTGTACCCGCAGGAGCGTCTGCGCCTCGAGCACGACAGCGCGCAGCTCACCACCCGCGTCATCGACCTGGTCTGCCCGATCGGCAAGGGCCAGCGCGGGCTGATCGTCTCCCCGCCCAAGGCCGGCAAGACGATGGTGCTGCAGGCGATCGCGAACGCGATCACCCGCAACAACCCCGAGGCCCACCTCATGGTCGTGCTCGTCGACGAGCGCCCCGAAGAGGTCACCGACATGCAGCGCTCGGTGAAGGGTGAGGTCATCGCCTCCACCTTCGACCGGCCCGCCGAGGACCACACCACCGTCGCGGAGCTGTCGATCGAGCGTGCCAAGCGTCTGGTCGAACTCGGTCACGACGTCGTGGTCCTGCTGGACTCGATCACCCGCCTGGGTCGCGCCTACAACCTGGCCGCGCCGGCGTCGGGCCGCATCCTGTCCGGTGGCGTCGACTCCACCGCGCTGTACCCGCCCAAGCGTTTCTTCGGCGCCGCCCGCAACATCGAGGGCGGCGGCTCGCTGACCATCCTCGCGACCGCCCTGGTCGAGACCGGCTCGCGCATGGACGAGGTGATCTTCGAGGAGTTCAAGGGCACCGGCAACATGGAGCTCAAGCTCGATCGCAAGCTCGCGGACAAGCGCATCTTCCCCGCGGTGGACATCGACGCGTCCGGTACCCGCAAGGAAGAACTGCTGATGAGCCGCGAGGAGCTCCAGATCGTGTGGAAGCTCCGCCGGGTGATGTCGGCCCTGGACGACCAGCAGGCGATGGAGCTGCTGCTCGACCGGCTGCGCAAGTCCAAGTGCGAACATCGAGTTCCTCATGCAGGTGCAGAAGACCACCCCGACCGCCGAGGGCGGCGGCGGCGTCGAGGAATAGACCGCGAACGCACGAACCGGCCGCTCCCGATGGGGGCGGCCGGTTCTGTGCAGGTGGGGGTCAGTTGCCGAGGCGACGGACCTCGACGAGGTCGAGGAACGCGCCGATGCCCGGGTCGTTGCCGATGCCCGCGCCGGAGAAGATCAGCCGGGTGGTCGCCGAGGTGGCGGTCACCTCCAGCACGGTGGTGCGCCAGTACGCGATCGCGGCCGGGACCGGGTCGACGCGCATCGTGCTGGAACCGAGGACGACGTCGAACGCGCTGTCGCCCGGCGTCGCTGTTCGGGTGGGCGGAGTACTTGAACGCGAGCCGGTAGGTCATGCCGGGTTCGGTCGGGATCTCCTGGTAGAAGCTCGACGGCCCGTCGGAGGCGAGCTCGGCGTACTGCGCCCCGCCGTTCTCGGGCGGCGAGAACAGGCGGTTCTGGATCTCCATGCCGCGGCCGGTGGTCTCGGTCCAGCCGGGGATCGCGTCGAAGGTGCCGACGAAGCCGGTCTGCGGCGAACCCGGGTCCTCGAAGCTTCCGTTGCGGACCAGGTTCGGCGCGATGGGGTCCGGAGCCAGGCCCTGGCCGGCCAATTCCATCGAGCCCTCTTCGTACGTGTCGGCAGGAGCAGCCGGAGCGGGCGCGGGTGCCGGGGCAGGCGCCGGAGCGGGCGCGGGGGCCGGAGCGGGCGCGGGGGCCGGAGCGGGCGCGGGGGCAGGGGCAGGCTGCCCGACGATCGGGCTGATCAGCCCACGGACGTCGGGATCGTCGCTGCCGGACTGCGTCGCGACGGCCGGAGTCACCGCGGTCAGCGCCAGCAGCACCGAACCGACACCGGCCACGAGCGCCAGATCCCGTCGACCACCGAACCGCGCCATGGAGAGCCCCCCGAACATTCGTGACTGATGGTGCGCATGTGTTGCAACGTGCTCGATACGTATGGAATCGGGCAAACCGGAGCGCTGTCGAGGGCCATGCACCCGTCCGGGTGATCCTCGCTGCGCTGGTCAACAGCCCTCGGTCGGCTCGTCGGAGGACCCGGAATGCGCGCGTCGCGGTGGGTGTTTCGCAGAGGAAGGCAGTGCCTGGCACACTTGCCCAGTTCCGGTTCACGTCCGACACCCGTCGTGACGACCCGGAGCGACGAGATCGAGGAGCAATCGTGAAGGCCGACATCCATCCCGCGTACACCGTCACCGACGTGACCTGTACCTGCGGAGCGACGTTCCAGACGCGCAGCACCGCGAAGAACGGCGTCATCCACGCAGACGTCTGCTCGCAGTGCCACCCCTTCTACACCGGCAAGCAGAAGATCCTCGACACCGGCGGCCGGGTCGCCCGCTTCGAGAAGCGCTTCGGCAAGAAGACCGCGGAAGCGACCGACAAGTAGCGACTGTGCGCCGGCGCCCCCACTCCCTGTGAGCGGAGGGGCGCCGGCGTTCTCGTTGTCGGGACCAGACGCGCGAAGCCAACGCAGCCAGGGGAGTCACGGTGTTCGAAGCGGTCGACGAGCTGCTGACGGAGCACGCCGAGCTCGAGAAGGCGATGGCCGACCCGGCGCTGCACTCCGACCAGAATGCGGCCCGCAAGCTCGGGCGCCGCTATGCCGAGCTGGCCCCGATCGTCGAAGCCCACCGCGCCTGGGTGCAGTCCGGTGAGGATCTCGAGGCGGCCGCGGAGTTGGTCGCCGAGGACCCCTCTTTCAAGACGGAGATCCCCGGGCTCGAGGCCGCCCGCGAGGAGCTCGCGGAGAGGCTGCGCCACCTGCTGATCCCGCGCGACCCGATGGACGACAAGGACGTGATCGTCGAGATCAAGTCCGGCGAGGGTGGCCAGGAGTCGGCCCTGTTCGCGAGCGACCTGTTGCGCATGTATCTGCGCTACGCGGAGCGCCGCGGCTGGAAGACCGAGGTGCTCGACGCCCAGGAGTCGGATCTCGGCGGCTACAAGGACGTCTCGCTCGCGGTGAAGGCCCGGCACGCCGAACCAGGCCTGGGGGTGTGGTCCCAGCTGAAGTACGAGGGCGGGGTGCACCGGGTGCAGCGCGTCCCGGCGACGGAGTCCCAGGGGCGTATCCACACCTCCGCCGCCGGCGTGCTGGTCGTGCCCGAGGCGGAGGACGTGGATGTCGAGGTCAACATGAGCGACATCCGCGTCGACGTGTTCCGGTCCTCGGGCCCCGGCGGGCAGTCGGTCAACACCACCGACTCCGCGGTCCGCCTCACACACGTCCCGACCGGCATCGTCGTGTCCTGCCAGAACGAGAAGAGCCAGTTGCAGAACAAGGAGTCGGCGATGCGCATCCTGCGCGCCCGGCTGCTGGCCGCCGCCCAGGAGGAGGCCGACCAGGCCGCCTCCGACGTGCGACGCAGCCAGGTGCGTACCGTCGACCGGTCCGAACGCATCCGCACCTACAACTATCCGGAGAACCGGATCGCCGACCACCGGACCAACTTCAAGGCCTACAACCTCGACGCGGTCCTCGACGGTGACCTCGACGCCATCATCCAGTCCTGCATCGACGCCGACAACGAGGCGGCGCTGTCCGGCTCCGACGACTCCTGAGCGCGATCGTGGGGACCGTTCCACTGGCGGCCGGCCTGGCCGCCGCCACCGAGCTGCTGGCCGAGGCGGGCGTGGCTTCACCGCGCTTCGACGCGGAGGAATTGGCCGCGTTCGTGCTGGCGGTCCCGCGTTCGCAGCTCGCCCGCTACGAGGTGATCGACGGCGAACGGTACGCCGCGCTGATCGAGGCCCGCGCGCAGCGCCGTCCGCTGCAGCACCTGACCGGCGTGGCGTACTTCCGGCACGTGAGCCTGGCGGTCGGGCCGGGGGTATTCGTGCCCCGGCCGGAGACAGAAGTGATGGTGGGTCAGGTCATCGAGTTCCTGGCCGGCCTCGACACGGCGCAGGTCCTGGACCTGGGTACCGGCTCCGGGGCGATCGCGCTGTCGATCGCGACGGAGTGCCCGCACGTGGCGGTGCACGCCGTCGAGACCGATCCGGCGGCGCACGACTGGGCGGCCCGCAACCTTTCCGGGTCCTCGGTCGTGCTGCACCTCGCTGACCTGGCCACCGCCCTCCCGGAGTTGGACGGCACCTTCGACGTCGTGGTCAGCAATCCGCCCTACATCCCCCATTCCGCTTGGGAATCGGTGGCCCCGGAGGCGCGCGATCACGACCCGCCGACCGCGCTGTGGGGTGGTGGGTCCGACGGTCTGGACCTCATCCGGGCCGTGGAGCAGCGGGCCGGTCGGGCGCTTCGGTCGGGTGGACTGGTGGCCGTCGAGCACGCCGATGCGCAGGGTGCGAGTGCCCCAGCGGTCTTCCGATCGACCGGTCGTTGGCGGGCGGTGGCCGATCATGAAGACCTCGCCGGGAGGGATCGGTTCGTGACCGCTCAGCGCGTGTGAAATCCGCCTCCGCGAGGCGCGCCGCACCCGACTAGCGGTTCGACTCGACAAGCACCTAGCGTGCGTACCTCCACCGAGCAGAAAGGCGTCGTCTGTATGTCGCGGTCCTACGACTGCGCCGATCCTGCCGAACGGGCCGAAGGCCTCGCGGCAGCTGTCTCGGCGGTGGGTGACGGCAAGCTGATCGTGCTGCCGACCGACACCGTCTACGGCGTCGGCGCAGACGCGTTCACCCATGCGGCCGTCGCCGGTCTGCTCGCCGCGAAGGGCCGGGGACGTGACATGCCGGTCCCGGTCCTGGTGGGAACGCATCGAACCCTCGACGGCATCGCGACCCTGATCCCGGACTACGCCCGCAAACTCGTGGAAGCCTTCTGGCCCGGCGGGCTGACCCTCGTGTGCCGCCAGCAGCCCTCGCTGATCTGGGACCTCGGGGACGGCCGCGGAACCGTAGCGGTGCGGATGCCGCAGCATCCGCTGGCGATCGAACTGCTGCAGGCCACCGGTCCGCTGGCGGTCAGCAGCGCGAACGTGTCGGGCCGCCCGGCGGCGACCGACGTCACCGAGGCCGAGACCCAGCTCGGCGACCTGGTCGAGGTCTACCTCGACGGCGGCCCCACCGAAGACTCTGTGCCCTCGTCGATCGTCGACGTCACCGGCACCCGCCCACGACTGCTGCGCGCGGGGGTGTTGACCGCCGCGGAACTGCGCGCGGTGATCCCCGAGCTGGAGGGCTCCGGGTGAGTGATCAGTCGGGCCGTATTCGCAGCCGGGTCCCCGATCACGCGCAGAGCCGCCCCGGGCGGTTCCGCGTCCTGTTCGTGTCCACCGGCAACGTGTGCCGCTCACCGATGGCCGAGCGCATCGCCGAGCTGGAACTGAGCCGAGCGCTCGGCGCGGAGGCGAACCTGTTCCGCTGGAGCAGCGCCGGCACCTGGGGGCACGACGGCGCCCCGATGGAGCCGCATGCCCGCAAGGTCCTGGCCGAGCGCGGCGCCCGTAGTGAGGGCTTCGTCGCACAGGAACTGCTGCACGAGCACATCGCGCTGGCCGACCTGATCCTGACCGGGTCCCGTGAGCAGTGCGGCCAGGTGCGGCTGTTCGACCCACACGCGGCTCACCGGGCCTTCGCGCTGCGCGAGTTCGCGCGCCTCTCGCGCCAGGTCCGCCCCGACAGCCTGATCGGTTCGGCCACCGCCCGGGCCCGTACGCTGACCGATCGGCTCGCCGACCTGCGCGATCGCATCGGCGGTGCCCGACCGTCCGACGACATCGCCGACCCCTACGGCGCCCCGCTGCACGTGTTCCGGCTCTGCGCGCAGGAGATCACCGAGTGCGTGTCCGCGTTCGCGAGCCACGTGGCCGCCGAGGCCGTACCGGTGGGGGAGCGCGAGCAACTGCTCGGCTGACCGGGGCACGGCAACGCAGCCTCGAGCCCTCGCCTATGGGATAAAGACCCTGTGCGTGAGTACCTGCTCACCCTGCTCGTCGCTGCCGCTGCCACCTATCTGACCACCGGCCTGATCCGACGCTTCGCCGTCGTCGCCGGGGCGATGACGGAGGTCCGCGACCGCGACGTGCATGCGGTGCCCATTCCCCGTCTCGGCGGCATCGCGATGCTGATCGGCGTCGTCACCTCGGTGCTGGTGGCCTCGCAGCTCCCGTTCCTGTCCAACGAGCTGTTCACCAACTCCCGCGACCCGTGGGCGCTGGTCACCGGGGGAACGCTGATCTGCCTGCTCGGTGCCGTCGACGACCGTTGGGGGCTGGACGCGCTGACCAAGTTCGCCGGGCAGGTTCTCGCCGCAGGCGTCATGGTCGTCATGGGCATCCAGATGACCTACCTGCCGATCCCTGGCACCACGATCGTGCTCGACTCCACCTCGGGGATCCTGCTCTCGGTGCTGATCGTGGTCGCCACGGTCAACGCGGTGAACTTCGTCGACGGACTGGACGGTCTGCTGGCCGGCATCGCCCTGTTCGCGGCGCTGGCGTTCTTCTCCTACACCTACCTGCTGGCCGTCGAGCAGGGCTTCGACCGCGCGCTGTCCCCGTCGCTGTTCTCCGCGGTGCTGGCCGGCATCTGCCTGGGGTTCCTGCCGCACAACTTCTTCCCGGCCCGGATCTTCATGGGCGACTCCGGCTCGATGCTGATCGGGCTGATCTTGGCCGCCTCGACGGTGAGCTTCGCCGGGCAGATCGACTTCGGCGCCGTGGACACCGAGAACGTCTCCCCGGCGCTGCTGCCTCTGCTGCTGCCCTTCGCCGCGATCGCCGCCCCGTTCCTGGACATGGTGCTCGCGATCGTGCGCCGGACCCGGTCGGGGCGTTCCCCGTTCGCGCCGGACAAGCTGCACCTGCATCACCGACTGCTGGAGATCGGACACTCGCACCGGCGGGCGGTCCTGATCATGTACTTCTGGTCGGCGCTGATCGCGTTCGGCGTCGTCGGACTGTCCCTGCTGTCCGCCGCGGCGTGGGTCATGGGCGGCCTGGCGGTGCTGATGGTGGTCGGCATCGTGCTGCTGCGCGGACCGCTACGGCCGGTGCCGGTGGGATCCGAACTCGATTCGTGAGCGCCCCTCGACCCTCAGCGATTCTTCCTGGTCGCGAGAGGTTCACCACACGGTGCCGGGATCGCGCAGGTGAGGCGCTGCTGTGATCGGAGCCTCGCGGCCCCGCGGCCGAGACCGTGACAAACCGGTGATAGTTTTCGGCGCGGACACCTGCCCGTGATCTTCCGCCGGCGGCCGTCCTCGGTTCCGGCGTCGCGCTGCTGCGCTGTCGGGCCGGACGAACAGACGGTCCGCCGTTCACCAGCCACCGCTCAGTTGGAGTCCGTGAGATGCGCCTTGCCCTCGTCGCGCCCTTCGGGGTCGCGGGCACCGCGCTGTCGCCGGCCTTTCTGCCCGCGGCGAGGGTTGCCATGGAGCCCGTGAAGCAGCCCGACGACGATCGAACGCTGCGTCAGACCGCGTTCGCGCTGGCGGGCGTGGGAATGACTCTCGCCGCCGGGGCGCTGGGCGGGGCCGCCCTCGGCTGGTTCGTCGACAGCAAGCTGGACTCCACGCCGATCGGGATCCTTGTGGGTCTGGTCCTCGGCCTTGCCTGCGGAATCGTCGCCATCTGGCGCGAGGTCCGCACCTATCTGGGCAACTGAGGGGTGAGCAGCGTGGATTCCGAACGACCCGAGGTCGATCTGGTGCCTGCTGTGGCACCGGACGTCCGTCCGGAACTGCAGCTGGCACCCAAGGAGCGCATCGGGTTGGCCAAGGCCTCCTCGAGTTACAAGTTTGCGGTGCGCTTCGGGCTCGGCGTCGGCGTGGTCGGTCTCATCGGCGCCAGCGCGGTCGGCGAATGGAAGATCGGCGTCTTCATCGTCATCGGCCTGCTGCTGGGCTGGCTCAACACCTCGATGGTGGTGTCCGCGACCGCCAAGTTCTCCGGTTCGATCGACACCGACAAGAAGAAGTTCGTCGCCTCCGCCGGAAAGCGACTCGCGATCATCACACTGATCGCCGGCTACATCATGTTCGCCTTCCGCCCCGACGGCCTCGCGGTCCTCTTCGGGCTGGCGTTCTTCCAGTTCACCGTTATCGGCGCGAGCGCCGGTGTTCTCTTCCGTGAGGTCCGCCAAGGATGAATGAACTCGTCTATGCGGCTGACATCGAAGTCGGCAAGCACCACAAGGTCGAGATCGCAGGGATCGTGTTCCACTACGACACGATCGTCACGACCTGTATCGCCGGCGCGATCGTGATCCTGATGGGTCTGTGGTTGGCCCGCACGGTCACCAGCGGCGTGCCCAGCAAGATCCAGCTGTTCTGGGAAGCCGTGGTCGGCTGGGTCCAGGGCGAGGTGAACGCGTCGATGGGCAAGACCTCACCGTTCGTGGTCCCGCTCGCGGTGACGCTGTTCTTCTTCATCCTGTTCGCGAACTGGGTGGCCATTCTTCCGGCGCACGAGTACCTGCCGCCGGCCACCTCGGACGTGAACCTGACCTACGCGCTGGCCCTGGTGGTCATCATCTGGGTGCACATCAACGGCATCAAGAAGAAGGGCGCCGGGGCGTACTTCGGCCACTTCGTGCAGCCCTACAAGGCGCTGCTGCCGCTGAACATCATCGAAGAGATCGTCAAGCCGTTCACGCTCGCACTGCGTCTGTTCGGCAACATCTTCTCCGGCGGAATCATGGTCGCGCTGATCGGCCTGATGCCCGTGTACATCGCGCCCTTCCCGAATGCCGCCTGGAAGCTGTTCGACATGGCGATCGGCGTGATCCAGGCCTTCATCTTCGCCCTGCTGACGATCCTCTACTTCGGGATGGCATCGGCTCAGCACAGCGACGAGCACCACTGAGTCCCACCTGCTAGTCCCCACGAACCAACGACCGAACCGGGGCACCTGGACGCCAGGGCCCCGCCGTATCGCACCAGCGAAGGATTGAGGAACCACATGGCAGCGGATCCCGCACTCGTCGAGTCGATCAAGGTGGCCGGTGGCCTGGTCGGCGGTGGCCTGGCGCTGGGTGGTGGCGCCATCGGCGCTGCCATCGGTGACGGTCTCGCCGGTTCGGCGACCATCTCCGGTGTCGCCCGTCAGCCGGAGGCGCAGAGCCGCCTCTTCACCATCTTCTTCCTGACGGTCGGTCTCTGTGAGGCCGCGTACTTCATCAACCTGGCCTTCATGGCCCTGTTCGTCTTCGTCATCGGAAAGTAAGTAGCGATGTTGCGGCTGGCCTACTCGGTCCTCGCGTCCGGGGGAGAAACCGTCCCCGGTGTCGAGGAAGAGGAAGACGACATCTTCCTGATCCCGAACGCGACCTTCTTCGTCGAGCTCGTGCTCTTCGCGGTCGTGCTCTTCGTGGTCTGGAAGTTCATCGTGCCGCCCGTTTCCGCGGCCATGGAGGCTCGCGCGGAGAAGCTCGCGAAGCAGGGAACCGACGCCGAGGCGGCGGCCCGACTGTTGAACGAGTCGACTGCTGCCTACGAGGCGGCACTGTCGGAGACCCGCGGGGAGGCCACGCGAATGCGCGAGGAAGCCCGGGCCGAGCACAAGGCAGTCGTGGACGCGGCTGCCGCCGAGGCCTCGGCGGAGGCGGACCGCGTCGTGGCCACCGCTCGCGCGCAGATCCAGAGCGAGCGGGATGCCGCAGTGGCGCAGTTGCAGGCGGAGGTCAGCGAGCTGTCGAAGGCGCTGGCCGGACGGATTGTGGGTGAGCCGGTATGAACGACGTGACGACGACGGACATCGTCCTCGCCTCGGGTGCCAAGGGTTCGGTCATCGAGGGCATCGGCTTCGTGCTCCTCGTCGCGATCATCGCGTGGAAGATCGCGCCGGTGCTCGGCAGGGCGATGAAGGCCAAGCAGGAAGTCATCGCCCGGCAGCTCGCCGACGCCGAACAGGCGGGGATGAAGCTGGCGGAGGCCCAAGCCGCCTACGACGCGGCGGTGGCGCAGGCCAGGAGCGAGGCGGCGGAGATGCTCGCCGACGCCCGTCAGCAGCACGCGGCGATCGTGGCCGAGGCTGCGGGCGCAGCACGTGCCCGGGCCGAGGAGATCACCGCCCGTGCTCGGGAAACCCTCGAGGCCGAGCGCCAGCAGGCGGTGAAGTCGCTGCAGGCCGAGATCGCCAACCTCACCGTGAACGAGGCCGAGCAGGCCGTGCGGTCGTCGCTGTCCGACGACGCCCGGCAGCGTCGGGTCATCGACCGGTTCCTGACCGAGCTCGAGTCCGGTCGAGTCGCCGGTGACACCACCTCGACTGGAGGACGCACGGTATGAGAGGCGCGAGTCGGACGGCTCTTGCCGTTTCCACAGAGCGGTACGACGCCGTTGTCGGCGGCCTGGACGGCGGGGCGCTCGCGCGTCTGTCGGACGAGCTGTTCGCGGTTCTGCACGTCATCGACGGCGAGCACGCCTTGCGGCGTGGGCTGTCTGACCCGAGCCGGCACGCGGGCGGAAAGGCCGACACCGTCCGGGTGCTCTTCGAGGGCAAGGTGTCGAACGAGGCCCTCGGGCTGGTCTCGACCGTGATCTCGCAGCGCTGGTCGCGACCGTCGGAGATGGCGGACGCGATCGAGTACCTCGCGGTGCTCGCGCAGATCGGGCGCGCCGAGTCCGACGGGTCGCTGGACGACCTCGAGGACGAGTTGTTCCGCTTCGGTCGCATCGTCGAGGGCCGTCAGGACCTGCGCAACGCGCTGACCAACGTGGCCGTGCCGGTGGAGCGCAAGCGGGAGCTCGTCGAATCCCTGCTCACCGGTCGGGCCGGGGCCGCCACGGTCCGCCTGCTCACCGAGGTTGCCGCCAACCCCCGTGGGCGTAGCCCGGAGCGGGGCATCGCGGCCATCGGACGCATCGTCAGTGAGCGCCGCAAGCGCCTGGTGGCGCTGGTCCGTTCCGCGGTCGCCCTCGACCAGGGGGAGAAGGACCGACTCGCCGCGGCGCTGGCCGGCATCTACGGCAGCGAGGTCCAGATCAAGGCAGAGGTCGACCCCGACGTGGTCGGCGGGCTGACCGTGCAGGTCGGCGACGAACTCATCGACGGCACCATCGCCGGTCGACTGGATCGGCTCAAGCGGCGCTTCGAGCGCTGAACACACAGACTTCTCTACGCCTGCGCACGAACGAAGAGGGAGATACGGACATGGCGGAGCTGACTATCCGGCCGGAGGAGATCCGGGACGCGCTGGAAAGGTTCGTCTCGGGCTACACCCCGGACGCACCGACCCGCGACGAGGTCGGCACTGTGGTCGAGGCCGGCGACGGTATCGCCCGCGTCGAGGGCCTGCCCTCGACCATGGCCAACGAGATCCTCGAGTTCGAGGACGGCACCCGCGGCCTCGCGCAGAACCTCGATGTGCGCGAGATCGGCGTCGTTGTCCTCGGTGACTTCTCCAAGATCGAGGAAGGCCAGCAGGTCCGCCGTACCGGCGAGGTCCTGTCGGTCCCCGTCGGTGACGCCTACCTCGGTCGCGTGGTCGACTCGCTCGGCAACCCGCTCGACGGCCTCGGCCCGGTCGAGTGCACCGAGCGTCGCATCCTCGAACTGCAGGCGCCCTCGGTCGTCCAGCGCCAGCCGGTCACCGAGCCGCTGCAGACCGGTATCAAGGCCATCGACGCGATGACCCCGATCGGCCGTGGCCAGCGCCAGCTGATCATCGGTGACCGTCAGACCGGTAAGACCACGATCGCGGTCGACACGATCCTGAACCAGCGCGAGAACTGGGCCTCGGGCGACCCGAACAAGCAGGTGCGCTGCATCTACGTCGCGGTCGGCCAGAAGGGCTCGACGATCGCCAACATCCGCCAGGTCCTCTCGGACTCCGGCGCGCTGGAGTACACGACGATCGTCGCGGCCCCGGCCTCGGACGCGGCCGGCTACAAGTACATCGCCCCCTACACCGGCTCGGCCATCGGCCAGCACTGGATGTACCAGGGCAAGCACGTCCTGATCGTGTTCGACGACCTGTCCAAGCAGGCCGACGCCTACCGCGCCGTCTCGCTGCTGCTGCGTCGCCCGCCGGGTCGCGAGGCCTTCCCCGGCGACGTCTTCTACCTCCACTCCCGTCTGCTCGAGCGTTGCGCCAAGCTCTCCGACGAGCTCGGCGCGGGCTCGATGACCGGCCTGCCGCTCATCGAGACCAAGGGCAACGACGTGTCGGCGTACATCCCGACCAACGTCATCTCGATCACCGACGGTCAGTGCTTCCTCGAGGCGGACCTGTTCAACGCCGGTGTCCGCCCGGCCATCAACGTCGGTGTCTCGGTCTCCCGGGTCGGTGGTGCCGCGCAGGTCAAGGCGATGAAGAAGGTCGCCGGAACGCTGCGTCTGGCCCTGTCGCAGTACCGCGACCTGGAGGCCTTCGCGGCCTTCGCCTCCGACCTGGACGCGGCCTCCCGCGCCCAGCTGGACCGAGGCGCCCGCATGATCGAGCTGCTCAAGCAGCCGCAGTTCTCCCCGTTCTCTATCGACCGTCAGGTCGCCTCGATCTGGGCGGGCACCACCGGCCAGCTCGACGAGGTCCCGGTCGCGGACATCCGCAAGTTCGAGGACGAGTTCCTCGAGTACCTGGAGCTCAAGCACAAGGGCACCATGGACCAGATCCGGAACACCGGTCAGCTGTCGGACGAGGACCTGAGCGTCTTCAAGGACGCGATCACCTCCTTCAAGCGCAGCTTCGTGACCTCCTCCGGGCAGTCGCTGCTCAAGGAGGCCGCGGTCAACGCGATGGGTGAGGACGAGGTCGGCCAGGAGACCATCACCAAGGTCAAGAAGGCCTAGTCGATGGGCGCGCAACTTCGGATCTACCGACAGCGGATCAGGTCGGTCAAGTCGACTGCCAAGATCACGCGGGCGCAGGAGCTCATCGCCTCCTCGCGGATCATCAAGGCGCAGCAGAAGGTCGTCGCCGCACAGCCGTACGCCAACGCGATCACCCGCGCGGTCACCGCGCTGGTGAGCCAGGCCGGCAGCACCGATCACCCGCTGCTGACCGAGAAGAAGGAGACGGCCACTCGTTCCGCTGTCGTCCTGTTGACCTCGGACCGCGGCTTCTGCGGCGGCTTCAACGCCAACGTGCTCCGCGAGGGTGAAGCGCTGTCCAGCCTCCTGCGGGAGGAAGGCAGCACGGTGGTGCCCTACATCTCCGGGCGTAAGGGGACCACCTGGTACCGCTTCCGCAAGCGGACGATGGCCGGCGAGTGGGCCGGGTACTCCGACCGCCCGACCTACGAAGACGCGAAGGCCATCGCGGAGACCGTGATTGCGGCCTTCAACACCCCGACCGAGGACGGCGGGGTCGACGAGATTCACCTCGTCTACACCGAGTTCGTCTCGATGCTCACCCAGCGGGTGACCGTCCGGCGCATCCTTCCGCTCGAGATTGCGGAGGTCGAGGAGGGCTCGGCCGCCGCAGCTGCCGCTTCCGCGGCCTCCGGCGGCGGTCCGATCCCGCAGTACGACTACGAGCCTGACGAGGAAGAGGTGCTCGACGCACTGCTTCCGCGCTACGTCGAGGCACGGTTCTTCTACGCCTTGCTCACCTCCGCCGCCTCGGAGTTCGCCGCTCGTCGGCGCGCGATGAAGTCGGCAACGGACAATGCCAAGGATCTTGTCGAGATCCTCACCCGCTCTGCCAACCAGGCCCGGCAGGCGGAGATCACCCAGGAGATCAGCGAGATCGTGGGCGGCGCGAACGCGCTGGCTGACGCGACCGCAGGAAGTGAATGAGAGTCAGATGACTGCTATCGCTGAAACCCCGTCCGCTACCGCCGGCGCCGTCGGCCGGGTCGCCCGCGTCATCGGCCCCGTCGCCGACGTCGAGTTCCCCGCCGGGTCCATGCCCGGTATCTACAACGCGCTCAAGGTCGACGTCGACCTGGGTGGACAGCACTTCACGCTGACCCTCGAGGTCGCCCAGCACCTCGGCGACAACCTGGTCCGCGCGATCTCGCTGAACCCGACCGACGGCCTGACCCGAGGTGCGGAGGTCCGTGACACCGGTGCGCCGATCTCGGTGCCCGTCGGTGACGTGACCAAGGGCCACGTGTGGAACACGATCGGCGAGCCGCTGGATGTGCCGGCCGACAGCCTGGAGATCACCGAGCGCTGGCCGATCCACCGGCCGCCGCCCCCCTTCGACCAGCTCGAGTCGCGCACCGAGATCCTCGAGACCGGCATCAAGGTCATCGACCTGCTGACCCCGTACGTCAAGGGCGGCAAGATCGGTCTGTTCGGTGGTGCCGGTGTCGGCAAGACCGTGCTGATCCAGGAGATGATCCGCCGCGTCGCCCAGGAGTTCGGTGGCGTGTCCTGCTTCGCCGGCGTCGGCGAGCGCACCCGTGAGGGCAACGACCTCTTCCTGGAGATGTCCGAGTCCGGCGTCATCAACTCGACCGCCCTGTGCTTCGGTCAGATGGACGAGCCGCCGGGCACCCGTCTTCGGGTCGCGCTCACCGCGCTCACGATGGCGGAGTACTTCCGCGATGTGCAGAAGCAGGACGTGCTGCTGTTCATCGACAACATCTTCCGCTTCACCCAGGCGGGTTCCGAGGTCTCCACCCTTCTCGGGCGTATGCCTTCCGCCGTCGGTTACCAGCCGACCCTGGCTGACGAGATGGGCGTTCTGCAGGAGCGCATCACCTCGACGCGTGGTCGCTCGATCACCTCGATGCAGGCGATCTACGTCCCCGCCGACGACATCACCGACCCGGCGCCGCACAACGCGTTCGCCCACCTCGACGCGACTACGGTGCTCTCCCGTGCGATCACGGAGAAGGGCATCTACCCGGCCGTCGACCCGCTGGACTCCACGTCCCGCATCCTCGACCCGACGATCGTCGGCGAGGAGCACTACCAGGTCGCCCAGTCCGTGAAGCGCCTGCTGCAGAAGTACAAGGAACTGCAGGACATCATCGCCATCCTCGGTATTGACGAACTGTCGGAAGAGGACAAGGTCGCGGTCAACCGGGCCCGTCGCATCGAGCGTTTCCTCTCGCACCCGATGTTCGTCGCCGAGGCCTTCACCGGCCAGCCCGGCGTGTTCGTCCCGCTGACCGAGACCGTCACTTCCTTCAAGGCGCTGGTGGCCGGCGACTACGACCACCTGCCGGAGCAGGCGTTCTTCATGTGCGGCGGTATCGAGGACGTCGAGAAGAAGGCCAAGGAGCTCGCTCGTGGCTGAGGCGTCGGCGGCCCTCATGGTCGACGTGGTCGCGCCGGACCGGAACGTGTACCACGGTCCTGCGTCGATCGTGATCGCCCGGACCCTGGAGGGCGAGCTCGGCATTCTGCGTGGGCACGTTCCGGTGCTCGGTGTGCTCGAGTCCGGCCCGGTCACCATCCGGACCCCGGACGGCGAGACCATCACCGCCGCGGTGCACGGTGGCTTCATCTCTGTGGCGGATGACGTGGTCTCCATCCTCGCGGAGACCGCTGAACTGGGCGACGACATCGACGTCGCCCGTGCCACGCGGGCGCTGGAGCGGGCCAAGTCCGAGGACCCCGACGGCGCGGCGGCCAAGCGGGCCACCACCCGGCTGAAGGCGGCCGGCAAGGCCTGAGTACTGCTTGTTCGACGTGGTGATGCCCCGGGCTCTGCGGCCGGGGCATCACGCGTTTTCGCCGTGGGGTCGTGCATGCGCGACGGCGCGGCACCTGAGCAGGTGCCGCGCCGCCGCAGGGAGGGACTTGCTGACCTAGAACCCGAGAAGGTCCAGGACAACTTCGAGGAGCGAGGGGCCGCGGACGCCGGTGGCACCGGTGGCTCCCTGCGCTCCGGTGGCGCCTTGTGCTCCGGTGGCGCCGACGGCACCCGTGGCGCCGGTGACACCCTGAGGTCCGGTCGGACCGGCGGGGCCGATCGCGCCCGTCGACCCGTTCGGGCCGGTGGGTCCGGGTGCGCCGGTGGTCCCGGCTGCGCCGGTCGCTCCGGTCGCGCCCGTGGCGCCCTGAGGTCCGGTGGGTCCGAGATCACCGGCGGGGCCGGTGTCGCCGGTCGCGCCGATGGCTCCGGTGGCACCGGTGTTGCCGGTCGGGCCGGGAACTCCGGCCGGGCCGTCGGCTCCGGTCGGGCCGGTGGCCCCGTCCGCGCCGGCGTCGCCGGTCGGACCTGCCGGGCCGACGGTGCCCGCGGGACCCGCGGGACCGCCCGCGCCGGTCGCACCGACGAGGCCGTCGGCTCCCGTGGCGCCGGTGTTGCCGGTCGGCCCTGTATTGCCGGTCGGGCCGTCGTTTCCGGTGGCGCCCGCGTCGCCGGTCGGGCCGCTCGGACCGGCGTCGCCGGTCGGACCCGTCTCGCCGATGGCACCCGTATTGCCGGTCGGCCCGACGAAGCCGGTGCTACCGGTGGCGCCGGTCGGACCGACACCGCCCGTCGCGCCCACGGGACCGGCCGCGCCGGTGTTCCCGTTGAGGCCGGCCGGGCCGGTGTTGCCGGTCGCGCCGGTGTTGCCCTTCGCTCCGGTCGGACCGCTGGGACCGGTGGCGCCGGTCGGGCCCGCGGGGCCGGTCGGGCCGACGGCGTCGGCCTTCTCCCGGAGTCCGGGAACGTCCGCTGCGGAAGCGATCGGATTCGCCGTGTCGGCGACCGGGTCGAACTCCGGGTCGGCAGCCTTGGCTGTACCTCCGGCCGTCAGCGCGATCGCAGCGGTCACTCCGGCCGTCGTTGCCGCGGCAGCGCGGTTCACGCGCCGCAAGTACTTCCTGTTCATGCTTCCCCCTCGACGATCAGAGTCCGGTGCTCGGCGGATCGGTGCGCTCCCGGTGTGGTCCAGGACCACCCGTGCTGACGATGTGCTGCTCGAGTGACGTGTCGCATGGCCGTCAGATCCCGAAGATTCCGAGGATCGGGCCGATCTCGCCCCGTCGGCCCTGATTGCCCTGGACGCCGGTGGCGCCCACAGCGCCGGTGGCACCCGTCTGGCCGCTCGGTCCGGTCGGACCCTCGGTGCCCATCGCGCCGGTGGTCCCGGTGGCGCCGACGGCACCGGGGGAACCTGCTGGACCGGTCGGCCCGGTCGGGGAGGTTCCGGTGGCGCCTGCGCCGCCGGTCACACCGTCGGAACCGGTGGCCCCGGGGGTGCCGGTGGCGCCCGTTGGCCCGTCAGGTCCGATCGCGCCGTCAGGTCCGATCGTGCCGTCGGGTCCGGTGGATCCGTCAGGTCCGGTGGCTCCGGCGGGGCCGATGGGGCTCGCGCCGACGGGGCCTGCCGGGCCGGCGTCGCCGGTAAACCCGTCCGTGCCGGTGGGTCCCGTGTCGCCTTCGGGTCCGGTCAGGCCCTGGGTGCCGTCGGCACCGGTGGCGCCGCCGGGGCCCTGCGGTCCATCGGGGCCGGTCGTCCCAGCAGCGCCAGTGGCGCCGACGGGTCCGTTCGGGCCCTGGGTGCCGTCGGCCCCCTGGGGACCGTCGGGGCCCTGCGGGCCGCCGGGGCCGTTCGGTCCCTGCGGTCCCTGCGGACCTGCGGGGCCGGTGTCGCCCAGCGGACCATTGGGGCCGACCGGGCCGGCGGTGCCGGTGCTGCCGTTGGGGCCGGCTGCACCGGGCGCACCCTGGTCACCCGCGTTGCCGGGGGCGCCGGCGGGGCCGGTGGCGCCCGTGGCTCCGCGGGGACCGGTGGCTCCTGGGGTAGCCGAGGTCTCGCCCCCGATGGTGACCGTGACCGACCCGGAGGCAGCGCCGTTCCCGGCGCCGGTGCGGCAGGCCCCGGGGTCAGGCACCGGGTTCGGACCCGTGGCGCGGCACGCGGTGACCGTGGCGCTGTAACCTTCAGTCCCCGGAGGCGCGGTGATGGTGTAGGAGATCCGACCATCCGGCCCGGTCAGCACGCCCTGCGGGGGAGCGATCGGAAAGCCGAAGACGGTGACGGACACCCGGAGGCGGTCATTGGGCACACCGGAACCCATGAAGTCGCTGTATGCGCTGATCGTGAACGGCTGGTTGACCTCGGGGTCCACGTCGTCGGTCGTGACAGTCAGCGTGTAGCCGTCGGCCTCGCGGTAGGTGGGGCCGGCGGCGACACCACCGGAGGTGGCAACCGCCCCGGCGTTCGCCATGGCGACCGAGCTCGACGGTGCGGACTGCCCGGCGGCCGCAGCTCCGGCGACGGGCAGGATGCCGCCCAGCGCCAGTCCTGCCGTGAGCAGCAGTGTGGCGGTTCCTCGTTCAATGACAGGACGAGTGCGCAGACGAATGCGTGCGGACAAGACCTGACCCCCTCCCGGCCGAAACTTTCAAATGGCTTGGGGAGGACGGTATGAACGTGTCCGATCAATGCGAAAGATCCGAATGGGTTGGCTGAGCAGCGCAGACGTGATCTTGTGAGGGGCGTCCTACGGAGCGGGGACAAGCACACGGCTCGAGTGTGCATTTCTCACACGAGCAACGATCTGACGGTACGTCAGTCGCGGTTGGCGCCGGGGACCCAGAGCACGTCACCGTCCGGATTGGCAACTCGCGCGAGGATGAACAGCAGGTCGGAGAGTCTGTTCAGATACTTCGCAGGGAGTGCGCTGGTGGTGTCCGGGTGAGCCTCGACCGCTGCCCAGGCCGAGCGCTCCGCGCGTCGGGCCACCGTGCGGGCCACGTGCAGCAGAGCGGCGCCCGGGGTGCCCGCGGGCAGGATGAAGCTCTTCAGCTTCTCCAGCCGGTCGTTGTAGAGGTCGCAAGCCACCTCGAGACGCTCGATGTCGGCCTCGGCGATCCGCAGCGGGGGGTAGGCCGGGTTCTCCGTGATCGGGTTGCACAGGTCGGCCCCGACGTCGAACAGATCATTCTGAATGCGCGTCAGAAGTGTGACCAGGTCCTCGGACAGGTTGCCCAGGGCGATGGCCACCCCGATCGTGCTGTTCGCCTCGTCGACGTCGGCGTAGGCGGCCAGGCGCGGGTCGTTCTTCGATGTCCGGGTGAAGTCGCCCAGCGCCGTCGTGCCGTCGTCGCCGGTCTTGGTGTAGATACGCGTCAGGTTGACCATGGCTCCAGGTTATGGCCAATACGATGGACGGCATGGATAGGTTCCGGGTCCACGGTGGGGTTCGACTGGCCGGTGAGGTGGCCATCGACGGCGCGAAGAACAGCGTGCTCAAACTCATGGCAGCCGCGTTGCTGGCGCCTGGGCGCACGACGCTGACCGGAGCACCGGACATCCTCGACATCGAGTACATGGCCGCGGTGCTGCGTCGGCTGGGCTGCGACGTCGAGGTCGCCGACGGGACAGTCACCATCGACGTCCCGGAGATCCTCGAGCACGAGGCCCCCTACGAGCTGGTGCGACGTCTGCGGGCCTCGATCTGCGTGCTCGGGCCGCTGGTCGCGCGCTGCGGGCGGGCCAAGGTCGCGCTGCCGGGTGGGGACAACATCGGTTCCCGGGCGCTGGACATGCACATCGGTGGGCTGGCCAAGCTCGGCGCGACGAGCGCGTCGGAACACGGCTTCATCATCACCGACGCGTCGAACGGCCTGCGCGGAGCGATGGTGTGGCTGGACTTTCCGAGCGTCGGGGCCACCGAGAACGTGCTGATGGCGGCCGTTCTGGCCGAGGGCACCACGGTGATCGACAACGCCGCGCGCGAGCCGGAGATCGTCGACCTGGCCGATCTGCTGTGCCAGATGGGTGCGAAGGTCTCCGGGGCGGGCTCCTCGACGATCGAGATCGAAGGCGTGACCTCGCTCAGCCCGACCACGCACCGCACCGTGCCCGACCGGATCGTCGCCGGCACCTTCGCGGTGGCCGCGGCGATGACCCGGGGCGACGTCACGATCAGGCATGCCAAGGCCGGACACCTCGAGCTACCGCTGGACAAGCTGGTCACGGCCGGGGCCGACGTGGAGATCCTCGAGGACGGGTTCCGGGTCGCGATGGACCGCCGGCCGGAGGCCGTCGACATCATGACGCTTCCCTACCCGGGCTTCCCGACCGACCTGCAGCCGGCTTACATCGCGCTGAACACGATCGCCTCGGGTGCCGCGATGGTCACCGAGAACGTCTTCGAGGCGCGGTTCATGTTCATCGACGAGATGGTTCGCCTCGGCGCGGAGATCAAGACCGACGGGCACCACGCCGTCGTGCGCGGCCGCGAGCAGCTGTCCGGGGCCCCGGTCCGCTCGCATGACATCCGGGCGGGCGCCGGGTTGGTCCTGGCCGGCCTGGTGGCCGAGGGCTACACGCTGGTGACCGACGTGCACCACATCGACCGCGGCTACGCGGGTTTCGTCGAGAAGCTCAACGCCCTGGGCGCGAAGGTGATCCGCGAACCGGACCCAGACCACTTCCCGGGCTGAGTACTTCCAGGGCTGAGGTCAGCGCGGGGGTTCGGCCAGGATCTGCTTGGCCCGGGCCAATTCGTCGGGGAAGACCATCACGCGCAGGCCGTTCGTCGTCGTGGTGACCATGGCCCGGATGCCTTCGGCCGCGAGACGCATGCGCATCGCCTCACCCGTGGCAGCGTCGACCGGGCGGGCCACCACCAGGAGCAGGCCGTACTCGCTGTCCGGGCCCATCCGGGTGCGACGGGCCAGCAGCGAGTCGTTGCGATCGGAGTAGGCCCAGCGCAGGATGAGGATGAGGACCCCGACGACGAGGAACGCGGCGATGGGGCTCCACAGGTAGGTCGTGCCCTCCCAACGCATGGCGTCCATCTTGCCTCGTCGCGGGTTATGCACGTGTGCTGATTACCGGTGAGTATATTGTGCTTCCGGAGGTGCCTCATGGCGGAACGTGAGCGCGACAAGCCCTGGTTGATCCGCACCTACGCCGGGCATTCCTCGGCTGCGGGCTCCAACGAGCTGTACCGACGCAACCTGGCGAAGGGCCAGACCGGACTTTCGGTCGCCTTCGACCTGCCCACCCAGACCGGCTACGACCCGGACCACGAGCTCGCTCGTGGTGAGGTCGGCAAGGTCGGGGTGCCGGTGTCGCACCTGGGTGAAATGCGTCAGCTCTTCGACGGCATCCCGCTCGAGAAGATGAACACCTCGATGACCATCAATGCGCCGGCGATGTGGATGCTCGCGCTCTACCAGGTGGTCGCGGAGGAGCAGGGTGCCCCGCTCACCTCGCTGACCGGGACCACCCAGAACGACATCATCAAGGAGTACCTCTCGCGGGGGACCTACGTGTTCCCGCCGACTGCCTCGATGCGGCTGACCTCGGACATGATCGCGTACACGGTCACCTCGGTGCCGAAGTGGAATCCGATCAACGTCTGCAGCTACCACCTGCAGGAGGCCGGGGCGACCACCGTCCAGGAACTGGCCTTCGCGCTCTCCGCCGCGGTCACCGTGCTCGACGCCGTCCGCGACTCCGGTCAGGTGCCGGCCGAGCGCTTCGGTGAGGTCGTCGGGCGGATCTCCTTCTTCGTGAACGCCGGTGTGCGTTTCGTCGAGGAGATGTGCAAGATGCGCGCCTTCGGCGAGCTGTGGAACACGATCACCGCGGAGCGCTACGGCGCCCCGAGCCGATTCCGCTACGGCGTGCAGGTCAACTCGCTCGGTCTGACCGAGGCTCAGCCGGAGAACAACATCCAACGGATCGTGCTGGAGATGCTCGGCGTGACGCTCTCGCGCGACGCGCGAGCTCGTGCGATCCAGCTGCCGGCGTGGAATGAGGCCCTGGGGCTGCCCCGGCCGTGGGACCAGCAGTGGTCGCTGCGCATCCAGCAGGTGCTGGCGTTCGAGTCCGACCTGCTCGAGTACGACGACCTGTTCACCGGGTCCGTCGTCGTCGAGGCCAAAGTCGCCGAGCTGGTCGCTACTACGCGCGTAGAGATGGACCGCATCGCAGAGATGGGCGGTGCGCTGGCCGCCGTCGAGACGGGCTACATGAAGTCGGCGCTGGTCTCGTCGCACGCCGCCCGGCGGGCCCGGATCGAGTCCGGTGCCGACGTGATCGTCGGCGTGAACAAATTTGTCGAGTCCGAGCCCAACCCGCTGCTGTCCGACCTGGAGGCGGCGATCCAGACCGCCGACCCCGAGGCCGAGGCGGCCGCGATCGCCAGTGTTGTCGCGTGGCGCGAGCAGCGCGACGACGCCGCGGTGAAGGCGGCGTTGGAGAACCTGCGGCGGACGGCGAAAACCACCGACAACCTGATGCCGGTCACGCTCGAGTGCGTGCGGAGCGGAGTCACAACGGGGGAGTGGGCCGGTGCGCTGCGCGAGGAATTCGGCGAGTACCGCGCCCCGACCGGCGTGTCCGGCGTGAGCGCCAACACCGACGGTGCCGGGATCGCGGAGGTCCGCGCCTCGGTGGCCGCGACCGGCGAGGCGTTGGGCCGTCGACTGCGGTTGCTCGTGGGCAAGCCGGGCCTGGACGGGCACTCCAACGGTGCCGAGCAGGTGGCGGTCCGTGCCCGTGACGTCGGCTTCGAGGTGATCTACCAGGGCATTCGTCTGACGCCGGCTCAGATCGTCGCGGCCGCCGTGGCAGAGGATGTGCACTGCGTCGGGCTGTCGATCCTGTCCGGCTCGCACATGGAGCTGATCCCGTCGGTCATCGACGGGTTGAAGGCGGCCGGTGCCGGAGACATCCCGGTGATCGTCGGCGGCATCGTGCCCGACGGCGACGCCAAGGCTCTGATGGCTTCCGGAGTCGCCGCAGTCTTCACGCCGAAGGACTACGGCCTGACGGAGATCATGGCCCGCATCGTCGAGATCATCCGCGAGGCGAACGGCCTGCCGGCGGCTGAGGCGTAGTCAGGCGCACGTGTCCGCGGAGATCGCGCGCTTGGGGACTGTGGCGTCATCTGTCGACCTGCAGGAACACCGGACCAAATGGTTTCGCTCGGAAATCACGACGCGGACCATCAAGTTCCTGGACTGGACCATCGACGGCAGACCGCTGCGGGAGATCGTCCGGTACCAGGACGGCCTTCCGTCTGACACGACCGGGATGCGGGGCGACTGGCCCGCCGAGTACACCCGCCAGAGTCTGGCCGTCTTGCTGGACGTTTCGGCAGGCGGCCCTGAGGTGCGCATGGACGACGGTCGGATCGCGCTGCTCTACTGCCTCGCGTGCGGCGATCTGGGGTGTGGGGCATTGACCGCGCAGGTCGTCACCGGCCCCGAGACTGTCGAGTGGCGAGACATCGGCTGGCAGAACGACTACGAGCCGTTCGACCCCTCGGGTCAGGATCTGCCGATCTTCACGGTGACGTTCAACCGCGCGCAGTACGAAGCAACGATCGGCGCATTGCTTCGACGAGACACGTTCGGCTAATCGCCCTGGCACCTTCGCGCCTCAGGTGAACAGGCCGCGGATGTCGTTGGCGTCGAGGCGGCGGCCGAAGCTGTCGCCGCCGTCGAGGACGCTGGAGAACAGTTCGGATTTGCGTGCCTGCAGGGCGAGAACGCGTTCCTCGATGGTGTGCTCGGCGATGAGTCGATACACGTGCACGGTGCGCGTCTGGCCGATGCGGTGGGTGCGGTCGATGGCCTGCAGTTCGGTGGCGGGGTTCCACCAGGGGTCCATGAGGAAGCAGTAGTCGGCCTCGGTGAGGTTGAGGCCGAAGCCACCGGCCTTGAGGCTGATCAGGAAGACCGGCGCGGTTCCGGACTTGAAGCGTTCGATGACGTTGGCGCGGCGCAGCGTCGCGCCGTCGAGGCGGCAGAACTCGACGTCCTCGGCGATGAGGCGGTCCTCGATGAGGTCGAGCAGGCCGGTGAACTGGCTGAAGACCAGCGTGCGGTGCCCGGTGCCGGCGACGGCGTCGAGGTGTTCGAGCAGGGCATCGATCTTGGCGCTGGGCACCTCGCTGTCGAGGTCGTCGGCCAGCCCGGGGTGCAGGCTGAGCTGGCGCAGCAGCGTGAGCGAGCGCAGGATCTCGAAGCGGTTGCCGTCGAGGTCGTCGAGCAGCTTGAGGACCTTCTGCCGTTCGCGCTGCAGAGCGACGTCGTAGATCTTGCGGTGCCGCGGTTCCAGGGCGACGGACAGCACCTGTTCCTGCTTGGGCGGGAGCTCCGGTGCCACGGCTTCCTTGGTGCGGCGCTTGAGCAACGGACGGATCCGCCGGCGCAGCATGGCGAGCAGTTCGGCGTCGCCGTTGCGCTCGATCGGGACGGCGTAGAACTCCTTGAACCCGTCCGGGAACGGGAAGAGACCCGGTGCGGTGATCGAGAGCAGCGCCCACAACTCCATCACCGAGTTCTCCAGTGGCGTGCCGGTGATGGCGAGCTTGAACGGGGCATTCACCTGCCGCGCGGCCTTGTGTACTTTCGCGTTCCGGTTCTTCACGAACTGGGCCTCGTCGAGCAGCAGGCCCGCCCAACGGTCGGCCTGATAGGCCTCCGCGTCGATCCGCAGCAGGGCGTAGGAAGTGACGACGATGTCCGCGTCGGCGGCGAGCTCCCGCAGCGAGGGGCCGCGTTGACGGCTCGCCTTGGCCACGCTCTGCGTCACCGTCGCCACTCGTAACCCCGGGGTGAACCGGGCGGCCTCCGCGGCCCAGTTCGACAGCACGGACGTCGGGGCGACGATCAGGAACGGCGGATCGTCCGGGGCCTTCGCCCGCGCGTGCGCGATGAGAGCGAGGGACTGCAGCGTCTTCCCGAGCCCCATGTCGTCGGCGAGGATCCCACCGAGGCGGTGCTCCCACAGGAACGCCAACCACTCGAAGCCCTCGAGCTGATAGGGCCTCAGTTCCGCGTACACGCCGCCGGGAAGTGGTGTGCTCCCTACCGTGTCCAGGCTCCGCAACGCCTCGACGTGCTTGCGCCACCCCGCGGCCTGACGTC
The DNA here is from genome assembly GCA_963703165.1 of uncultured Actinomycetota bacterium. GTDB lineage: Bacteria > Actinomycetota > Actinomycetes > Sporichthyales > Sporichthyaceae > JBQTKD01. The sequence goes on along the minus strand of OY969798.1, from coordinate 1,045,767 downwards.
CGACGACGCCGAGGCCGAGCAATTCCTCCCAGAGCCCCGTCTGGTACCGGCTGATCCGCAGAGCGCCGGAGGGATTGTCGGTGAGCGCACGCGCCTCGTCGATGAGGCGGCGCAGCGCCATCAGTTCGGGCTTCTCCAACGAGAAGTAGGCGCCACCCGGGAGCAGCAGATGCGACCGGCCCTGGGCGAGGGCGATGAACACGTCGAGGAAAGGGACCGTCTCGCCGTCGACGGTGATCGACACACCGAGGTCGTACCAGTCGTCGTCGTTGGACCGGGCCTTCGTGGAGACCTTGATACGCAGGGAGTCCCCGGCCTCGTGGTAGTCGACGGGAGTGCCGGTGATCTCGACGCGGACGTCGGGATGATCGCGCAGCATCGGCAGCCACTCGGTCGCGAACTGCATCGTGTCGATGCCGCCGAGTTCCAGGGGCTCGGTGATCCCGGGTCCGCTCTCGCGATTCAGACCGTAGACAGTCACGAGGGTGTCGAGGCCGGCCAGCAGCACGGCCTCGGCCGCTCGATCTCGGAAGGCCGCGTCCTGGGTCGAGCCCAGAGGCAGGGTGCGCTCGCGTTCGCCGAGTTGGTAGGCCCACTCCCAGCGAAGCGCCAGGGCGTGCTCCTCGCCGAAGTCGGCGTGCAGCACCAGGGTGGGCGCGAAGGATTCCGGGGGAGTGAACGAACCGTCGGTGGAGACCACCTCCCCGAGTTGGCGCAGGCGCGGGAAGTACTCCTCGAGGAACCGGTCGCGATGGGCGGCGGGCACCGTCGGGTACTCCGCGCCGAGGACCATGCGACGCATGGCGATCGGCGCCGCCGTGGTGAGGGAGATCAGCCGCAGCGGCCAGCTGATGGGGTTGGCCGGCAGCTCCTCATCGTTCGCGGGCCGCACGACCGCGCCGGTACCGTTGCCGAGGAAGACCACCGGGGCGATCTCGCCGTACCTGCCGTCGGTGCGCAGCACGGGAGTGACTGCCAGGCCTTCGTCAGGGCCGTCGGGGGCGGTGATGTCCAGGCAGAGGTCGGCCGTGGTGATCGGTGGGAGGTCGCCGAGCTCGGGGACGCTGTGCACCAGGCGCAGGCCGACGGCTTCCGCCTGCTCCAGCAGCGGCATCAGGGCGCCGGAGTTGATGGCCGAGAGCTCCAGCTGTTTCTCGTCGCCGTACCGCAGGTGATGTTCGGTGTAACCGGAACCCGTGCGGGCCAGGTACAGCGCGTGCAGATCGTGCAGGACCCGAACCTGGTCCTTGTTGTACTCGTTGCGGAACTGGAGGCTGCCGAGGCGGCCCCAGCTCAGCTCTGCGCCGACCCAGCCTTTCTTGCCGGCGCGGACGACTCGACCCCACAACTCCATCGCCTCGGCCTGACCTGCACCGCCCACCCAGCGGTTGGCGAGCTTGCGCCGCAGGGTCAGCTCGATGGCCAACGCGGACGGATCGGCGGCGGAAGGGGGAGCCCACGGCGGGTCCAGCAACGTCCGCCAGGAGTCTTCCCAGGTGCCGGTGGTCAGCGGGGTGGGGACAGGTGGGCTATGTCCGGACGCGACGAGGGACAGGGCCACGGCGTGCTTGCAGTTGTAGCGGACCGGGCAACTGCATTGGCCGCTCACGAAGCGGTACGGCCCGACCCCGGTGTCGGTGCCCAGGTGGACGTTCGTGAGGTACGGGATCGGGGCTCCACCGGCGACCTTGCCGACGATGACTGTGCCGTCCACGCGTACGTCGAAGTGGCGTACCGCGCCGCGGTCGGCGTACTCGACGCCGCGGGCGTAGGTGGACATGCCGACGACCGCCCGAAGGGTGCTCAGGTCTAGGTCGACGGACTCGGCGGTCACAGAACGACGCTAACCCGCGGCGCCGACAAACTTGCGGTGGCGCGGAGCGAATCCGGACAATCTCGGCTTGCTTGGGGTGGGTGGGGTTGGTGGTCCGGGTGGGTGGCGGTTCGGGCGGGTGGGTTGGCGGGGGGCGGTGGGTGGGCCCGTCACCAGGGCTGACGCGTCGCTTCCGGTCCTCGGCGCCCTGGCGGGCGCCTGCGGTCCGGGTCGACTTGTCATCGGATTACCGTGGTCGCCGTTGGCGGTAGTCGCTCTGCCGGGTGGTCGCTGATGGTGGGTCAGGTCGCCTTGGTTATGTGGTTGCGATGGGGTGCTGCAGGTATAGGAAATGTCGGTATGATTAGCTAGTATCTTCGAATGGAACACGGGCCGTTGCGCATCGCGGACCACCTGGCAGGAATGCCGGTGGGACCCGAACTCGCGGCCGTGTTGGCGTCGGTGAACGTGGACCGGTTGGACGGGTACGACACGGTCGGGATGTTCAAGGCCGACTACCGCCAGGAGGCCCACACGACGGGGCGCCGGTTGCATGCGGTGTGGCATGTCGCCCGGTGCGGGCGCGACGCCGGGGCGTACGCGCAGCGACTGCCCGAGCCGGACGCCTTCGCCTCCCATGAGGTGAAGTCCGCGGCCTCCCTGACCAAAGGCGCCGGCGTCGGACATGGTCGGGCTGGCCCAGGGACTGTTCGGGATCTGCCCCGAACTGGGGGCGGCGATGATCGCCGGGGAGCTCGATCTGGACCGCGCGAAGATGTTGCTGTTCTGGACCAGCAACCTGTCCGACGCCCATCGCGTGTCGATCTTCGTGAACCTCCTGCCGCGGGTGTCGCTGTCGGCGAACACTGCGTTGACGACCGGGCAGTTGGCCCGGGAGATCGCCCGCCTGGCCATCAAGCTCGACCCGGACTGGGCGCACGACCGGTACGAGAAGGGCGTGCGCGAGCGCGATGTGCGGGCGAGGCTGAACCCCGACGGAACCGCGGACCTGACCGGGACGCAGCTGCCGCCCGATCGGGTGTCCTCGGCCGTGAAGCGCATCAACACCCTGGCCAAGGCCGCGATCCGCCAAGGCGACCCGCGCCCGGTCGCGATCCTGCGCGCGGAGATCTACCTGTGCCTCACCGAGGGGTCCTGGGTCGGGCTCGACGACCTCCAGATCCTCGACGCGCTGCGCCAGTCCCGCCCGTCTCCGGACAGCGCGGACCTCAAGGCTCCTGCAGCGTCGCGTCAGGAGATCGCGCCCGGTGTGTTCGAGATGCCCGTCGCCGCGCACCGCACCGCGGACGGGATCGAGCTGAAGATCGGCCTCAAGACCATGCTCGGGCTGGACCGCAAACCCGCCGAGATCGCCGGGATGGGCTGGGTCGGGAACACGTTCGCCGTCGACCTCGTCAACAGCCTCGGCGGGGCGCAGTGGCGATGGATCACCACCGACCACGCCGGCCACCTCCAGGCCACCGGCCTCACCCCCGCCCGACCCGCAGGCATCCGACTCCGCGACGGGGAATGCACCTCGATCGTGAACCTGGACGTCCCCGCGCACCTGCTCGCGGTGCTCGCCGAGGCCGACAGGTACGACCCACCGTTCGGGATGCACCCCGTGACCTGGGAGATCTGGCGACCGGTCCTCCAAGACATCGCCGAGAGAGCGAAGCGGTTCCGACCACCTGACGACGACCCGAAGAACAGGTTCGCCAGTGCCGCGCTGCGGCGGATCATCCAGATCCGGGACACCCAGTGCGTGGGTGTGGGGTGTCGCGCGCCCGCGACCGCGTCGGAAATCGATCACCTCAAGGACCACGCCAAAGGCGGCCCCACCGACGAGGTCAACGAGGCCCCGGCCTGTAAGTACGACCACACGGTGAAACACAAAGCCGGGTGGAAAGTGAAACGCACCGACGCGGGCCATCTTTGGACCAGCCGCCTTGGCCATACCTATCTGGTCCCGCACCGCCCGGTGGACCCGGACGCAGAGCCCGACCTCCCGCCATTCTGATTCCCAATCAGATCACTTGCCGGCCAGGTCATGGGTGTTTCCTTGCCTGTTCGCGGTTGCCGCGTCCCGCCACGTTCTAACGGCGTTGCGCTTGGCGAAATCGTGGACCTGATGTCACCCGAACGGCTCAATGCAAGCGGGTGACACGCGTGCACGATGGCGATCGGACGATCGGCCCTGCCGAGGGCGGCCCCCACACAGTCGAAGGAGCCGCGGCATGCGCGCATCGTTTCTGCACCTGGGTATGACCGGGGTGGCAGGCACCCTCATTGCGGCCAGTCTGCTGACTGGCACCGCAGCCGCTGCTCCTGTCGATGGGCCGCAGACTCAGGCTGTCGATTTTGATCTGGACGTGCAGATGATGGCGTCCACCCCGAGCCCGACTGTCGGCGGCGAGATCACCTACAAGGTCGAGGTGCGGAACCTGGGCCCTGCGGCCGACGTTCCGGCCAACGGCGTCACTCTCGTCGCGACGCTTCCGTCGTCGTTCGTCTTCGTCTCGCAGACGCCGATGACGGACTGGGACTGTGACGCGCCGTCCGTCGGATTCACCGGCCACATCCTGTGTGTCAACGAAACGCCCTTCGTCGATGGGACGAGCGCGGTCCTCCAGTTCGTGGCGAAGGCCGCGGGAGCGGGCTCCGCCATTGCCGAGGCCACCGTCGACGGCGACGGCGACCCGAACGCCCTGAACGACACCACGTCCATCACGGTGACCGCGGGGCCCGCCCGAGTCACGCCCCCGCCGGGAGCCCCGAGCGACGCTGACTTCGACAAGCCCCTGTGGGGCGGCGGTTTCGGTGGCGGTTACTACGGCGACGACTACGACTACGACTGCGACTTCGACTGCTTCTAAGACCGGGGCGCCGCTGCGTAGGGCTTGTACGTCCGGACCCTGCGCAGCGCCCAAGGCCACGGGATGCGCATCTGTCCGCCGGAGATCAGAATCTCCCCGGACTCCGAGTACACCTTGACGCTGGCATCGCGCCGAGAGCCTGTCTCGCGGACTCGGCCTGCACCGACGGCACTGGCGATCTCGAACACCCATGGCACGATGTCCGCGTTGTCCCGGGAGACCGGGAAGCACTCGATGTTCGCGTTGCCGATCACCCAGTAGAGCGTGTCGCCCCGATCGAACACCACGCTGAGGAACGCCGCGTCGGGTGACGACGGGCGGACCTCGGTGAACCAACCGCCGGCGCCTGCGCTCCAGATGTCCTCGATGGTGAACGAGCCCGCGTAGGGCGCGAGCGCGGCACCTATCGCGTCGCCGATGGCCACGTCGAGCGGTTCACGCTCCGGAGGGCTCATCGTGGAACGCGTTCGCTGAGTCCGCGCGCCATCCCCGCGATGGTGAGCCAGTCGAAGATCTCGCCGACGGTGGCGACCAACCGCTTGCGTCGGATCGGACCCATCCGGAGCCGTAGGTGGACGCGGGTCGTGGTGGGAGTCGCGGTGCTGAGCACGATGACCCAGGTGAGGAGCATCTGCTTGCGCTGGGACTTGTAGACCAGGGCCCTTGGCGTGTCGATCGACACGACCTCGAGGGTCTCGTTCCTGCCGTAGTCCGGGACGATGTCGCCCGGGGCCAAGTTCTGCCACTGCGGATCCACGGCCCGGATGGCCCGGTTGCCGCGCGGCAGCACGCGTTCGACCGAGCGAGGGAGGTACCAGCCTGCGCGGCCCTTGCCAACCTGGACGATCCATGGCCACACGTCCTCAGGCGTCCCGGTCACGGTGAAGCCGCGGTCCATGACAGCGTCCGGGTTCGGGACCACGCCGTCGCCCGGCAGGGGAGAGCGGATCTCGGCCTCGGTCGGAACGACCCAGCGGTGCGTCAGGCGATCGATCACTGGAGCAGTTCGAGGGCGTCGCGGACATCGGTCCCGTAAGGAGAGGCGTCCCAGGTGTCGGTGATGTTGTGCCACTCGTGCAGAACTGCCTTCGCGGCCTGGGTGTTCAGATCACCGGCGCCGTAGCGAAGGACGAAGGTGTAGACCCGGTGGTCGGTGGTGACCACCACTCCGAACTCTCCGTCGGAAGCGTCGGGAAAGAACTGGGCGAGGACGTCGGCTTCGACGTCGATGCCTTGCTCGGTGAGCACCTCGCGCAGCCGACGGAACACTGGGTCCTTGGAGGTGCGCAGCAGGTCGGTCGACAGTGCGGCTGTGGAGTCATCCATCAGAAGAGCCGGCTCTCGGTGTCGTCGACCCCGCGTAGGGCGTCGTAGTCGACGACGACGCAGCGGATGCCGCGGTCCTCGGCGAGGGTGCGCGCCTGGGGCTTGATCTCCTGGGCGGCGAAGACGCCGGTGACCGGCGCGAGGAGGGGATCGCGGTTCATGAGGTCGAGGTAGCGGGTGAGTTGCTCGACGCCGTCGATGTCGCCGCGGCGCTTGATCTCGACGGCGACCGAAGCGCCGGAGGCGTCCTTGCACAGCAGGTCGACGGGGCCGATCGAGGTGGGGTACTCGCGGCGGACGACGCGCCAGCCCGCACCGAAGACATCGGCCTGCTCGGCCAGCAGGATCTGCAGGTGGGCCTCGACGCCGTCCTTGATCAGGCCGGGGTCGACGCCGAGGTCGTGGGAGACGTCGACGAGGACCTCCTCGAGCGTGATTCGCAGTTCCTCGCCCGCCTTGTTCACCACCAGCCAGAAGCCCTCGGACTCCTTGAGGGTGCAGGGCGGCGACATCCAGTTCAGCGGTTTGTACGACCCGCCGTCGGAGTGCACGAGGACCGACCCGTCGGCCTTCACAAGGAGCAGACGGGTCGCAAGGGGCAGATGGGCGGTCAGTCGTCCCACGTAGTCGACCGAACAGCGAGCGATCACAAGGCGCACGGGCAAAACCCTAGCCGGCCGTGGCATGCTACTCGGCGGTAGGGAGTCGTCCGCCCGGATGCATCGGAGTCAGCGCATGCCATTCACGAACGTCGGGGTCATCGGTCTGGGCATCATGGGTTCGGGCATCGTCGAGGTGCTCATCCGCAACGGGCTCAATGTGATCGGCGTCGATGTCGACGCCGCGGCCATCGCCCGGGCGCGGGGCCTGCTGGAGGCGTCCACCGCGCGGGCCGTCGCCGGTGGCAAGCTCACCGACTCCCAGCGGGTCGCGATGCTCGAGCGCATCAGCCTGCAGACCGACCCGCACGCCCTCGCGAGCTGCGACCTCATCATCGAGGCGGTCACCGAGGACCTCGACCTCAAGCGCGAGGTGTTCGCCGAACTGGACAAGCTGACCGGCCCGGAGGCCGTGCTCGCCACCAACACCTCCTCCCTGTCGGTCACCGAGATCTCCGTCGCCACCGGGAACCCGCGCCGCGTCGTCGGCCTGCACTTCTTCAACCCCGCGCCCGTGGTCGGGTTCGTCGAGGTGGTACGCACGCTGGTCACCGACCCCGAGGCGGTCACTTCGGTCCACGAGTTCGCCCAAGGCCTCGGCCTGACCCCGGTGGTCTGCGGGGACAAGGCCGGCTTCATCACCAACGCGCTGCTGGTCGGGTATCTGAACCACGCGGTCTCGATGTTCGAATCGCACTACGCCTCGCGCGAGGACATCGACGCCGCCATGATGTACGGGTGCGGCTACCCGATGGGTCCGCTCGCCCTGGTCGACCTCATCGGTCTGGACATCACCTACGAGATCCTCAACACGATGTACCTGCAGGGGCGGCGCCGCGTGCACGCCCCGTCGCCGATCCTCAAGCAGATGATCACCGCCGGACTGCTCGGCCGGAAGTCCGGCCGCGGCTTCTACAGCTACGCCGAGCCGGGCTCCTCGACCGTCGTCGCCGACGGTCTGACGCCGAGTCAGGCGGAGAAGCCGCAGCTGCGTCGCGAGACCCAGAAGGTCGGCGTCGTGGGCACGGGCACGATGGCCGCCGGCATCGTCGAGGTGTTCGCGAAGGCCGGCCACCAGGTCACTTTCGTTGCCCGCAGCAACGAGAAGATCACCGCGGTGCTCGCCGGGATGACCAAGTCGCTCGACAAGGCCATCCAGCGCGGCAAGCTGACCGAGGAGAAGCGCGACGCGACCCTCGCACTGGTCACCGGCACCACCGCACTGGACGACCTGGCCGACGTCGACATCGTCGTCGAGGCCGTGGTCGAGGACCTCGGCGTGAAGATCGCCCTGTTCGCCGCGCTCGATGAGGTCGTCCGACCCGGCGCCATCCTCGCGACCACCACGTCCAGCCTGCCGGTGATCGAGTTGGCCTCGGCCACCTCGCGCCCGGCCGACGTCGTCGGCATGCACTTCTTCAACCCGGCCACGATCATGAAGCTCGTCGAGGTCGTGCACACCGTCGCGACCGCGCCGGACGTCGTGGAGACCACGCGGGCGCTGTGCGCGAAGCTCGGCAAGGTCGCGGTCACCTGCGGGGACCGCGCCGGATTCATCGTCAACGCGCTGCTGTTCCCGTACCTGAACGACGCGGTGAAGATGCTCGAGGCGCACTACGCCACGGCCGACGACATCGACCTCGCGATGAAGGAAGGCTGCCGCCTCCCGATGGGTCCGTTCGCGCTCCTGGACGTCGTCGGCCTCGACGTGTCGTTGGCGATCGAACGCACCTTGTTCGCCGAGTTCCACGAGTCGGCCTTCGCCCCGGCACCGCTGCTGGAGCACCTGGTCACCGCGGGATACCTGGGCCGCAAGACCGGCCGGGGATTCAGGGATTACTCGAAGGGATAAGCGATGAGCACCGCCCAGGCCAGTCCGTTCGCCGCCACCACCGAGGCGACCCGACGCGCGGCCTGGGCGGAGTTGGCCGCGCGGGGACCGTTGGTCCACGGGGTAATGCCCAACGGCGTGCCCTGTTGGTTCGTCACCGACCACGCGGCCTGCCGGGAAGCGCTGACCGCGGACGACCGGTTCCACAAGACCGGCACCGCGAACACGGTGATCCTGAGCAAGCACCGCCCGGACCTGCTGCCGGCAATCGGCTCGCACATGCTGGTGCGCGACGGCGCCGATCACTCCCGACTGCGCCGTCTGGTCAACGCGGCGTTCACCCGTCGGCCGATGGAAGCTCTGGACGGACGGATCCGCGAGCTCACCGAGGAACTGCTCGAGGGTCTGGGCGAGCACGGACCGGACGAGGTCGTCGACCTCATCGCGAACTTCGCCTTCCCGCTGCCGATGACGGTCATCTGCGACATGCTCGGCCTGCCCGTGGAGCACCGGGCGGAGTTCCGGGATCTGATCCTGGTCTTCAACGCCGGGATCTTCGCCGGCGAGGAAGCGTTCGTCGCGGCGGTCGATCGCATCGTCACGCTGCTGCGCGAGATCGTCGAACTCAAGCGCACAGAACCGCGCGAGGACCTGTTGACCGCGCTCGTGGCGGCCCGGGACGGGAGCGACCGGCTCAGCGAGGACGAACTGACCTCGATGATCATCGTGCTGGTCATCGCCGGCCACGAGACCACCGTGAGCCTGCTGGCGGGCGGCATCGCCGCTCTGTTCGCGCACCCGGATCAGCTGGCACGCCTGCGTAGCGACCCGGAGCTCATCACCGGCGCGGTGGAAGAACTGCTCCGCTGGACCTCACCGGTCCAGGTCACCTTCCCGCTGGTCGCGGTCGGAGACACCGAACTGGCGGGGGTGCCGATCGCGGCGGGGGAGATCCTGATCCCGTCGCTGCTGGCGGCCAACCGGGACCCGTCCTACGTCGACGTTCCCGACGTGCTCGACCTCGGCCGCACACCCAACCACCACGTGGCCTTCGGGCACGGCGCGCACCACTGCCTGGGCGCACCGTTGGCCCGGCTGGAGGCACGCATCGCGCTGACCGCACTGATGGACCGGTTCCCGGACCTCAGTCCGGCGATCCCACTGGATCAGCTGACCTTCACGCAGAGCTTCCTGTTCAACGCGCTTGCCGAGCTGCCTGTGCGGCTCGGCAAGGCCGCGGATTGAACAGCGTCAGCCGCAGCCGCCACCGCAGCAACCGCCGCCGCCCATACGGGCCGGGGCGGGGGTCGCGGCGCGTGCGGGGCCGCTGCCGCCGCGGCCGGTGACGGCCACGGTCGACAGGAGCTTCACGGCGTCGCCGTGCCCGAACGGGCAGGGGGCAGGGTCGCTGGACTCGGCCATCGCGCGGGTGAGCTCGAAGGTGTAGTCACAGTCGCGGCAGCGGTACTCGTAGCGAGGCATGACGCAAGGTTAGTTCAGTTCCCAGACAACGTCCTGGCTGGCACTCACGCCCTGGCTGCCGGCCGACAACGGAACGTCGCTCGCGGGCGCGGCGGCTGACGAAGCCTTCGCGGATTTCGCGGAGACCTGGGTCAAGTACTCGCTGTCGTTGTAGGTCTCGATGGAGCTGTTGCCGATCGTCCGCACCCGGCCGAGCGTGCGTCCGGCCAGCTTGGCGTACTGCTCGGCCTGGGCGCGGGCATCGGCGAAGGCGGCATCGCGGGCTTCGCGGAGCAACGCGGCCTGATCCTCGATCTGGTACGAGATGCCGTAGACCCGGGTCGCGTTGCCGCCGGCGGCGGCCGCGGCGGAGATCAGGCCACCCGCACGTTTGAGGTCGCGGATGGTCACCGTGAGTTGCAGACTGGAGACGTAATAACCGCGGTACTTCTTCGAGTACGAGCTGCGTACGTCGAAGCTCGTGGTCCGGATGTCGCGCGGCTCCACTCCGCCGGACCGCAGGACGGCCTGCACCTTCCGCATCCGGGCGTTGGAGCCCTCGATGGCGGCCGAGACGTCCTTGGCGGTGCGCGTCGTCCCGATGCGCACCTGCAGGACGTCGGGGTTGCCCACGAGGTAGCCGTTGCCGGTGACCCCGACGGTGGCCGGCGGGCCGGTCACCTCCAGCGCCTGCGCGGGGGAGGAGCCCAAGGTCAACGCGGCGGTGGTGCTCACGGCCGTGAGGGCGAGGCCGAGACCGACGGACAGCAGGACGACCTGACGGCGATTCATCGATGTTCTCCTCTGGCTGGTCGAGGTTCTGACCTGGCCGAGGATGCAGCTGAATATGAGAGTAATTCATCTAAAGTGTACAAAATCCATACAAAGTTCGCCGACCGGACAATCCGGGCGCCGAATGGCGGCAATGCGGTGCCAGGGGGTCGAGGTGAAGCCCTCGACCCCCTGTGCGGCAAGGGTTCTGATGAACCCTCGGTCAATTCAGTTGAGTTCCCACACCACGGAGGTGCTGACGCTGACCTGCTGCGAGCCGGCGGAGACGGGCACCGGCGACGAAGCGGCGGCCGAGTCCTCCATCGCGCGGGCCGCGTAGGGCATCGGCGGGCCGGACTCGTACTGGGTCGACTCGCTGACCTGGCTGACCTTGCCGAGGCTGCGACCGGACAGCTTCGCATACTGCTCGGCCTTCTTCTTGGCGTCGGCGAAAGCGTTCGCGCGGGCGGCGTCGACCAGATCCCCGTTGTCCTCGATGTCGAAGCTGACGCCCTGGATGCGGGTGGCGTTGCCACCGGCGGCTGCGGCGTCGGAGATCGCGTTGCCGGACTTCCCGAGATCGCGCAGCTTCACGGTGAGGGTCTGAGTGACCTGGTAGCCGTTGATCCGGTTCTTGTCCCAGAACGGGTTGATGGACAAGTTCGAGGTCTGCACGTCCTTGTCGGCGACGTCGTACTTCTTGAGGGCTTCCTTGATCCGGTTGATGTCTGCGTTGGTCTCGTTGAGGACGTCGTTGACGACCTGGCCGTTGCGCTCGACGCCCATCTGCAGGCTGAGCACGTCCGGCGTGCCGGTGACGCGGCCCAGGCCGCTGACGGAGACGGTGTTGGCGGCCAGGGCGGTGTCGAGGCTGGCGGCGCGCACCGGGCCGGAGCCGTTGCCTACGACGAGCGTCGCGACCATGACACCGACGATGCCGGCGGCGCCGGCGGCGGCCAAAGCACCACGGAACTTGCGCTGCATCTGAGCTCCCCTTTGTCGGATGGGTTCTTGTGGGAAGGACGTGGGCCGATCAGAAAACGTTCAGCCGGTGATCGACCTGTGACAATTCGTTGGTGCCCCGCCGACATCGCCGCAACGACGCGCCCCGGCCGTTGTCCGGCGAGGCTGCCGGTGAGCGCGAGGAGCACCCGGACGGCCTGTGGGAGGTCCGTCGGCTCACCGGGCTCACGGCGGTGAAGGCCTACCGCTGCCCAGGCTGTCAGCAGATCATCGCCGCGGGTACCCCGCACGTGGTCGCCTGGCGCGCCGACGCCGGAGGCGAGGACCGGCGCCACTGGCACACGGGCTGCTGGAACGGCCGGGACCGCCGCCGCCCGACGGGCGGCCGAACGCTGCGTTAGAAAGCGCGAAAGGGCGGGTCCGCGTGATGCGGGCCCGCCCTTCGGCGTAGGTCGCTTTTAGCTGGGCGAGGTGCCGTTGTCGACGTTCTGCATCGGCGACGACGAACCACCCGGGCCGGACTGGCTGGGCATCGGAGCCGGTGCGGCGTTCGCCGAGGTCGCGGCGGTGGCGTTGTCCACCAGCGCGGTCGCCGAACCGGTGAGGGTGGCGAGCATCTCGCGGACGTTGGACAGCTGGGCGTTGATGCTGTCGCGGCGGTGCGTCAGAGCGGCGAGCTCGCGCTCGGACTCCAGACGCTGACGCTCGGCCTTGGAGCGGGCGTCGGAGACGAGCTCCTCGGCCTCGCGGCGCGCGGCCTCGAGCAGGGCCTTGGCCCGCTGCTCCGCGTCGTCGCGCATCTTCTGCGCCTCCATGCGGATCTGGTCCGCCTTCTCGCCGGTCTCCAGCAGGCGCTTCTCGGCGACCTCCTGGCGGCTGGCCATGTCGCGCTCGGCCTGCTCGCGACGCTTGGCGAGCTTGGACTCGACCTCGGTCGCGATCTGGGCGGCCTTGGCACGGGCCTCCTCGACGACCTGCTCCGCGGACGCCATCTTGGTGTTGGCCTCGTTGGTGGCCTCTGCCTTGATCCGCTCGGTCTCGGCCTTGGCAGCCTCCATCAGCTGAGCGACGTGCGCCTCGGACTGCTCCTTGCGGCGCTGAGCGTCCTGCTCACCCTGCTTGCGGATCTGCTCCACGTCGGTGGAGGCGACCGCGCGGGTCTGCTGACCGGCGGCCTCGGCCTCGGCGCGCACGTCGCGGGCCTCTTCCTCGGCCAGGCGCAGGATCTTCTCGACCCGGGCGCCGAGCGAGGCGTAGGAGGGCTCGTTGCCGGCGCCCGCTTCGTACTCCGCACGGATACGCCCGACCTGCTGCTCCAGGTCGTTGACCCGACGCTCGGCGGCGAGGCGGTCGTTGACGAGAGTCGACAGGTGCTCGTCGACCTGCCGGCGCTCGTACCCGCGCAGCACGATGTCGAAGGCGGGCGGGGTTTCGTTCATCGTCATCGCGACACTGGTCCTCGGTTCAGGGGTCCGTCTTTAGTGATCGACTGCCACCATCGTGACAGAGCCACGGGCCGGCGGGCGTCTCATCTGCATCCTTCATAGTGGGAGTCGCAATAGCCCACCGTTATGACACCCGGATCGTGATCCCATTGCTGCATCTGGGCGAGGGATCTTTCGGTCGATCGGCGACGACGCGGAACATTCCGTCGCGAGGTCCGAATTCAGGGGCTCGCGCCATCCTCTTTCGGCGTGGCGCGGATGTCCAGCCCGGTTGCTCCGCTCCGCGCTCCGGGCTCCGCTCCCGCTGACGCGAGGTCGCCGGCAAGGGCGTTCAGATCGGCCAGGATCGTTCGGCTCGCGACGATCACCGCCTCACGCTGGTCGTGCACGGCGGCGATGGCGTCTCGGCTGCGAGCCAACTCCGCCTCCGTCGCCTGCGCCGCCTGCTCCGCCGCCGCCAGCAGGGCAGCGGCGGACGTGCGGGCCGCAGTCGCCTGGGTCCGGTCCGCGGTGGCGGCAGCGAGGATCTTCTGGGCCTCCTTCTTGGCAGCCTGCTCGGCGCGTTTGCGGGAGGACGCACCCTCGGCGCGACGCGCCTCGGCGGTGACCCGGCCGGCCTCCGCCAGCGCGACCGCGGTCCGTCGGGCCTCGTCGAGGATCGCGGCCTTTTCCACCGCGGCGGACTCCAGCAGCCTCGTGCGTTCGTGCTGTGCGGCCTCGAGGGCGGCGTGGGCCTCGGCCTGGGTGGTGGCCGCGATCGCGGCCGCCTCGGCCCGCAGACCTTCGGCCGTCTCCACCGCGAGCTGCATCAGCCGTTGCGCGCCGCCGGTGTCGAGCGGGATGCCGCCCTGCACCATCGCCAACCGCGAGCGGGTCTCGGCGAGCTCGGCGGAGAGGCGGACCGTTTCCGAATGAGCCTCATGTGCCGCAGCCTCGGCATTCGCCACGGCCGAGCGGAGCACGATCACCCGTTGGGTGAGCTCCTCGACGTAGTGGTCGACCTGGGTGCGGTCGTAACCGCGCAGCGCGGTGCCGAACCGCGCGCCCCAGGTCGGCACACCGTCGTCGTCGTTGCGTGCGATGTCGCCATCGCTCGCAATGTCCAGCGCCATGATCCGGAATGCTGCCGGCTCAGCGGGTGAGCGGTCAGATATTGCGGAAACGGTTGATGCCGGAGATGAACTTCTCCCGCTTCTCCGGGTTGCTGACGCCCAGTCCCTCCTCGGGGGCGAGGCACAGCACGCCGACCTTGCCCTGGTGGGTGTTCTTGTGGACGTCCAGCGCGGCCTGGCCGGTGTCCGCCAGGGCGTAGGTCTTGCTGAGCGTGGGGTGGATGATCCCCTTCTCGATGAGGCGGTTCGCCTCCCACGCCTCGCGGTAGTTCGCGAAGTGCGAGCCGATGATCCGCTTGAGGCTCATCCAGAGGTAACGGTTGTCGTACTGGTGGATGTAGCCCGAGGTCGAGGCGCAGGTGGTGATGAGACCACCGCGGCGGGTCACATAGATCGAGGCGCCGAAGGTCTCGCGGCCCGGGTGCTCGAAGACGATGTCGATGTCCTCGCCGCCGGTGAGCTCACGGATCTTCTTGCCGAAGCGCTGCCACTCCTTCGGGTCCTGCTCGTGCTCGTTCTTCCAGAACTTGTAACCCTCGGCGTTGCGGTCGATCACGTGTTCGGCGCCCATGGCCTTGCAGATCTCCACCTTGTCGGGGGAGGAGACGACGCAGACCGGGATCCCGCCGCCGGCCAGGGCCATCTGGGTGGCGTAGGAGCCGAGGCCGCCGGAGGCGCCCCAGATCAGGACGACGTCGCCCTGCTTCATGTTCGCGCCGTTGTGCGAGACGAGCTGCCGGTAGGCGGTGGAGTTCACCAGACCGGGGCAGGCGGCCTCTTCCCAGGACAGGTGGTCCGGCTTCGGCATCAGCTGGTTGGCCTTGACCAGTGCCAGTTCGGCGAGGCCACCGAAGTTGGTCTCGAAGCCCCAGATGCGCTGCTGCGGATCCATCATCGTGTCGTCGTGGCCCATCGCGTCCTCGAGTTCGACGGACAGGCAGTGGGCGACGACGCGGTCGCCGACCTTCCACTTGCTGACCCCGGCACCGACCGCCAGCACCACGCCGGCCAGGTCGGAGCCGACCACGTGGTACGGCAGATCGTGGCGCTTGGTGAGCTCGGAGAGCTTGCCGTAGCGGGACAGGAAGCCGAAGGTCGAGACCGGTTCGAAGATCGAGGTCCAGACGGTGTTGTAGTTCACCGCGCTGGCCATGACCGCGACGATCGCCTCGCCCGGGCCCAGCTCCGGCGTGGCCACCTCGTCGAGGTGCAGGCTCTTGCGGGGGTCCTTCTCCTTCGAGGGGACTCCCTCGAACATGGCCTCCTCGTCCTTGCGGACGACCATTCCCCTGTAGGACTCCGGGATCGCGAGCCCGGCGACGTCCGGACGGTCGGTGTCACTGGCGAGGATCGCCTCGAGGATTTCCTTCACAGCGTTACTCCTGAGTAGGACGAGGGGCTGCTAGACCATACCGACGCCGAACACGGCTGTCTGACGGGCTACGGCCTGCCGGTCAAGATCCTCGCCGGGCGGTCGCACGAAGCGGCGAATGGGCAGTGCGGGAGAGTGCGGGAAGGTCAGTGGCCGCCGTCGGCGGCGGATTCCACCAACTCGATCAGTACGCCGCCGGCGTCCTTCGGGTGGACGAAGTTGATGCGGGAATTGGCCGTGCCGCGCTTGGGTGCGTCGTAGAGCAGGCGCACACCGGCGTCGCGCAGATGCGCGCTGATGGCCTCGATGTCGTCGACGTTGTAGGCCATCTGCTGGATGCCCTCGCCGTTCTTCGCGAGGAACTTGCCGATGGGGGAGTCCTCGCGCAGCGGCGCGAGCAACTGAATGCATGAGCCGGAGTCACCCACGGCGAGCATCGCCTCGCGCACCCCCTGTTCCTCATTGACCTCCTCGTGTACCAGCGTCATCCCGAAGGTGCGCTCGTAGAAGGCGATGGAGGCGTCGAGGTCGCGAACGGCCAGTCCGACGTGGTCGATGCGATTGATCAACGGGGGCCTCCCGGTCCTGAGGAATATCGGGCTTTCGCTGCCGGCTATCGTGACAGTACCGGGGAGTAGCCCCCGGCTTGCGGGAGAGGCAGGGTCAGATGGGCAGTTCGGTGATCGTCGCCGGGGCACGTACCCCGATGGGTCGTCTGTTGGGTTCGCTGAAGGACTTCAGCGGCGCACAGCTGGGTGGCAAGGCGATCGAGGCTGCCCTGGCCCGAGCGGGTGTGGCCGGCAAGGACGTCCAGTACGTGATCATGGGACAGGTCCTGCAGGCCGGCGCCGGGCAGATCACCGCGCGCCAGGCCTCCGTGGCCGGTGGCATCCCGATGGATGTGCCCGCACTGACCATCAACAAGGTCTGCCTGTCCGGGCTCACCGCGATCGCCATGGCGGACCAGCTCATCCGCGCCGGTGAGTTCGACACGATCGTCGCCGGTGGCATGGAGTCCATGACCAATGCCCCGCACCTGCTGCCCAAGTCCCGTGCGGGCTACAAGTACGGCGACACCACGCTGGTCGACGCCATGCAGTGGGACGGGCTCTGGGACGCCTTCACCGACGTTGCGATGGGCAAGCTGACGGAGAATCACAACGACCTGACCCGCCTCGAGCAGGACGAGTTCGCGGCCCGTTCGCACCAGCGCGCGGCGACCGCGGCGAAGAACGGAATCTTCGCCGAGGAGATCGCACCGGTGGAGATCCCGCAGCGCCGGGGCGACCCGATCGTGTTCTCCGACGACGAAGGCATCCGCGCCGACACCACCGCGGAATCCCTCGGCAAACTGCCGGCGGCCTTCGCCAAGGACGGCACGATCTCCGCGGGCACCGCGTCGCAGATCTCCGACGGCGGCGCGGCCGTCGTCGTCATGAGCAAGGAGAAGGCACAGTCCCTCGGGCTGTCCTGGATCGCCGAGATCGGCGCGCACGGCGTCGTCTCCGGTCCGGACTCCTCGCTGCAGGCGCAGCCGGCCAACGCGATCAACGCGGCGCTGCGCAAGGAGGGCATGGCCGTCTCCGACCTGGATCTCATCGAGATCAACGAGGCCTTCGCGGCGGTCGGCATCGCCTCGGGTCGCCTGCTCGGTGTCTCCGACGACATCGTCAACGTCAACGGCGGGGCCATCGCCCTGGGCCACCCGATCGGCATGTCCGGCGCTCGCCTCGCGCTGACCCTCGCCCTGGAGCTGGGGCGTCGCGGCGGGGGCGTCGGGGCTGCCGCACTGTGCGGTGGTGGCGGCCAGGGTGACGCGTTGATCCTCAAGGTCGGTTCCTGACGATCCGTCAGGACTCTGCAGGTGACCGACGAGCATGCACAGTGGCTGGCTCGGGCCGGCGAGGGTGATCAGCGCGCCATCGGGCGGCTGATCACCCTCGTCGAGTCCGAGAACGCCGACCTGGCGCAGGTGTCCGCGGCGCTGCTGGCCAAAGCCGGCAACGCCTGGGTCGTCGGCCTCACCGGGGCACCCGGGGTCGGGAAATCCACCACGACCTCCGCACTGGTCGCCGAACTGCGGGCACGGGGCAGGCGCGTGGGCGTGCTGGCCGTCGACCCCACCTCGCCGTTCTCCGGTGGCGCGCTGCTCGGTGACCGGATCCGGATGAACGATCACGCGGCCGACCCGGGCGTCTACATCCGTTCGCTGGCGGCGCGCGGCCGCCTCGGCGGTCTGGCTCGGGCCGTCCCGCACGCGGTGCGGGTGCTCGACGCGCTCGGGTTCGACGTGATCCTCCTGGAGACCGTCGGCGTGGGGCAGTCGGAGATCGACGTCGCCGCCGCCGCGGACACCGCGGTCGTGCTCCTCGCCCCCGGCATGGGGGACGCGATTCAGGCCGCCAAGGCGGGAATCCTCGAGATCGCCGACGTACTCGTGGTCAACAAGGCGGACCGGGACGGCGCCATGGGCACCGTCGCGGACCTGCGCCGCACCGTGGAGGGAACCTCGCCGCGGGACGGGTGGCGCCCGAGCGTCGTGGCCACGAGCGCGACCGAAGGGACGGGGATCGCCGAGCTGGTCGACGCCGTCGAGAAGCACCGGCGCCACCTCGTCGAGTCCGGCGGGATGGTCGTGCGGCGCGCCGCGCGCCTGCGTGCGGAGATCGAGGCGCACGTTCAGGCCGAGGTCCAGACTCGGCTGAACCGCAGTGCGCTCCTGGCCGAGGCGGTGGACGCGGTGCAGGTAGGACGGACCGATCCGCACCAGGCCGCGCTGGACCTGTTGCGCGGTCTGATCTGATCGCAGAGGCCCCCGAAGCCTGTTTCCGCCATAGCATTCGCGCATGGACGCTTGGGCGTGGTTGCTGATCATGGGCGCCGTCCTCGTCGTCGTGGAGATCTTCACCCTCGACCTGATCTTCGCGATGCTCGCCGGTGGCGCCTTGGTGGCCGCGGGCGTGGACCTGGCAGGTGGCGGCCTCGGCGTCGCGGTGGGCGTCGGCTCGGTGGCCGCGGTGGCAGGGCTCGCGTTGCTCCGGCCCGTCGCGGTGCGGCATCTGCACTCGACGCCCGAGTTGCGCACCGGGATCGCCGCCTTGGTCGGGCGCGAGGCGGTGGTGCTCGCTCAGGTGGACGGCCGTGGTGGTCAGGTGAAGCTCGCGGGTGAGGTGTGGTCGGCCCGTTCGTTGGACGGCATGAGCGTCTTCGACGTGGGCCACGAGGTGCAGGTGCTGAAGATCGACGGAGCGACCGCCCTCGTCGGCTGACGGGGCGTCAGGCACGGACCGAGAGGAACCGATGGAAGGCAACGTTGCGGCGCTGATCGCGATCGGCGTGGCCGTCCTGTTCGTGCTGGTGGTGCTGTCCCGTTCGGTGCGGATCGTTCCGCAGGCGTCGGCGGGCATCGTCGAGCGACTGGGCCGGTATTCCAGGACGCTCAACGCGGGCCTGACCCTGCTGGTGCCCTTCGTGGACCGGCTGCGGCCCCTGATCGACCTGCGCGAACAGGTGGTCTCCTTCCCACCCCAGCCGGTGATCACCGAGGACAACCTGGTGGTGTCCATCGACACCGTCATCTACTTTCAGGTCACCGACCCCAAGGCCGCGACCTACGAGATCGCCAACTACATCGCGGGCGTCGAGCAGTTGACGGTGACCACGCTGCGCAACGTCGTCGGCGGGCTCACCCTGGAACAGGCACTGACCTCCCGCGACCAGATCAACGCCGCGCTGCGCGGGGTTCTCGATGAGGCGACCGGTCGCTGGGGCCTGCGGGTCAACCGGGTCGAGCTCAAGGCGATCGACCCGCCGCCGTCCATCCAGGGCGCGATGGAACAGCAGATGCGCGCCGAACGGGACAAGCGCGCGTCGATCCTCACGGCCGAGGGCTTCAAGCAGTCCCAGATCCTCACGGCGGAGGGGGAGCGCGAGGCAGCGATCCTGCGCGCGCAGGGCGACGCCCAGGCCGCGGCGCTGCGAGCCGAGGGCGAGGCGAAGGCCATCGCGACGGTCTTCAGCGCGATCCACGCCGGCGACCCGGACGAGAAGTTGCTCGCCTACCAGTACCTGCAGGTGCTGCCCCAGTTGGCGAAGGGCGACGCGAACAAGGTCTGGATCGTGCCGAGCGACCTGGGCAAGGCACTGGAGCGACTCACCGGACTCGTGCGCGAGGGCACGGCGGACCCGAAGGGCCCGTGACACCCGCGTCGATCAGGGCAGATAGGCCGCGTCGACCGTGAACGAGCCGGACTGTCCGGCCGCCATGGTCACGCTGATCTCGACCCGATCTGCCTGGTGCACCCGCCGCCGCGGCGGAGCGCCCTTGAACTGCCCGCCACTCTCGCCGGGCCGCAGCGCGAAGCTCATCGACCCCGACGGACGGTCCTCGGCGCCTATGTCCCAGGTCCAGCGGCAGACCCGGCCGGGCCCGGCGAACGCCGAGACGTCGATCTGCTCCGCGTGGGCCAGATCGATCGCGCCGAGCCGGATCCGCAAGGACTCCAGACCCGCGACAGGGAAGGAGATCCGGCCCTTGTCCGGTCCGACGCGGCAGAGCTTCGCCTCGCCCGGCACCGGTGCGGCGCTGCCGAGGAACGTGTACTCGCTGCGCGGCACCGGCTCGAAGTCCTGATGCAGGCTCAGCGGGAGGTTGGCGCGTTCGGCCGGGCGACGCCGGGCCTCGCGCACTCGCGCCGAGGGAGCGGTGCCGTGCGAGGCGAGAACCAACGTCCAGGTGTTGGCCAGCGGCTCGACGTGCTGCGCGCACAACCCGGCGTCGTCGAGCATGGTCTTGACCCGGGCGGCGTCGAAGACCGTGCGGTGTCCCCACACGTTCTCCAGCCGTCCGTGCAACGGGACCGAGAACAGCAGGTCCGCCCCCGCGGGCAGCGCCGCTGCCAACGTGCGCAACGCCAGTTCCGGATCGGGGACGTGCTCGAGCACCTCGAGGCAGGTCAGCAGGGTGCATCCGGCGGTGTCGTCCGCGGTGACCCGATAGAGGTCGCCCTCCTGGATCCGCACCACCCCGGCGGGGATGTCGTTGACCTCGAGCATCCGCTGCGCGGCGGCGGCCTTGGCCGGAGCGATCTCGATGCCCACGTAGGACCCGATCCCGGCGTCGAGGGCGAGCAGGCACGCCAGGTAGCCGGCGCCGCTGCCGATGTCGAAGACCCGGTCCCCGGGACGTGTCAGGTCGAGCAGTCGACGGAACCGCAGCCGGTTCGACTCCGTCGTGCCGACCGCGAGGGCCTGCGGATACTCCGGGGGAGCGACAAGGTCGCGGACCCCGTTGCGTGCGTAGCGGTGCCAGGCATGCAGTTCCGTGGCGAACACCCGATGCGCCCCGGACTGGCTGAGCCGCTCGTGCGCCTCGACGAGCAGCCACCCTGCGTGCACGGCCGAGGCCTGCACCGCGTCATCCACCTCGCGGTCCAGCGGGACGGCGGTGTGCTGCGGCCGCTGCGGGAGGGTCCGGATCCAGCGGCCCGGGGCGTCGCCGGTGGTGACCGGTCCGCGTTGCGCGGCTGTGCTGTTGCCCACCTGCCGCATGCTAGGCGCGGACCACGTTCTTCCGGACCTGCACAATGGGCTTGCCGGGTCGGATCCGCGGCTATTAAGGAGCACGTGGTGTTCTCATCACCTGTCGGACGTCTGCGGGTCATTTCGCTCGTCGAGGGCCTCAGCTTTCTGACCCTGATCGTGTTCGCCGTCCTCAAGCGGACGAACGACTGGCCCACCGGGGTGCACGTCATGGGCCCGGTGCACGGCGGCCTGTTCATCCTCTACATCCTTGCGACGATCGACGTGGCGAGGCGGTTGCAGTGGCCCATGGCGACCACCGCCAAGGTGGCGTTGGCCGCGATCCCGCCCTTCGCCCCGTTCTTCGTCGAGCGTTGGCTACGGACCCAGGAAAAGCCGAAGGCGCCCGCGCGGGTCTGACCCGCGAAGCGCCTTCGAGGAAGACAGCTACAGCCAACCCTTGGCAGCCCCGCCCGGCGGGATCTGCGTGTGCAGCAGTTCCAGGTTCAACACCGTCGCGCCTGCGATGCCGTGCTCCTTGCGCAGTTGGTGCAGCCGCTCGAGTTCGGGAGCGGCCTTGTCGATCGACTCGCGGCCGTCCCAGTACGTGATGGCGGCCATCGTCCCGGCCTTCGGGTCCTGCCCCCAGTAGCCGAGACGGAAACCCTGCTGGCCCTTGAGCACCTTGATGACGTCCTGCGTCGAGGCACGCAGATGCTCGGCGGTCACCTCGTCGTGCTTCTTGGGGTCGTAGAAGTACACCCGCATCCAGTTCGAGGCCTTGCGTGTGGTGATCGACTGCCACTCGCCGGGCGCCCACGAGGTGGGGTGCGTGATGAGGCGAAGGTTCACCGCCGCGTGGTCCGTGAGCCCGTGCTTGGCGCGCTGCTTGTGCAGCTCGGCCAGCTCCGCGGAGACCGCCTCGATCGACTCGAGATCCTCCCAGTTCGTGACCGCCGCCATCACGTCGCCGTCGGAGTCGTAGCCCCAGTGACCCGCCGCGGAAGCCGGACTTGCTCTCGAGCATCCGGATGGTGTCCTGGATGTTCTGCTCGAGGTACTCGCGGGCGTCGGTTCCGGCGCCCGCGGCCTTGTAGGTGACGATCCGAAGCCACGTCTCGGCCATGCGCTGTCCTCCTGAATTCGTCCGGGTCGGGTCCCGTTCTCTCGTAGCCTGCCCACCGGTTGGGCGGGTCAAGCCTGGGCAAGGCAGGATGGCGACATGCCGCCACAACCGCCCCCCGGCCCCCGCATCCCCACGCACGGAGCCATCGACCTGTCCGCGTTGAAGGCCCGGGGCAGCCGTCCGGCGTCGCCGCCAGGTGGTCGTCCGGGAGCGCCGGGAGGGGGCCCGGCGGCAACGCGCTGGGGGTCCGACCCGAGCACCGCGGCGCCCCGGCGGCGGCGAAGCCGGCCGGCGGCAGCAAGAGCCCGTTCGTCATCGACGTGACCGAGGCCACGTTCGAGGCCGATGTCATCGGGACCTCGATGCAGGTCCCGGTCATCGTGGACTTCTGGGCGGACTGGTGTGAGCCGTGCAAGCAGCTCTCCCCGGTGCTGGAGAAGCTGGCGACCGAGTACGGCGGCCGATTCGTGCTCGCCAAGATCGACGTCGAGGCCAACCAGCGCCTCGCCCAGCTCATCCAGGTGCAGGCGCTGCCCACCGTCCTGGCGGTCGTGGCCCAGCAGCCGATGCCGCTGTTCCAGGGCGCGCTGCCGGAGGACCAGATCCGCCAGGTCATCGAGGAGCTCCTCAAGGTCGCGACCATGAACGGGATCACGGGTCGGGTCGCGCCCCGCGAGGACGTCGAGGACGAGAGCGACGACGACGGCCGGTCAGGACCGCCGGTGCGCTACCCGGAGGCCCTCGAGGCGCTGGCTCGCGGTGACCTGGACGGGGCAGAGGCCGCCTATCGCGACGCCCTGGACCGTCAGCCCGGCGACCCGGAGGCCGAGCAGGGCCTGGCCCGGGTCGGGCTGCTCCGCCGGGTGTACGCGGCCGATCCCGCCACGGTGCGCAGCAACGCTGAGGCGAACCTGTCCGACGTCGCGGCGCAGTGCCTCGCCGCGGATCTGGACGTGGCGGGGGGATCGGTCGAGGAGGGCTTCAAGCGCCTGATCGAGACGGTCCGAATGACCGGCGGCGACGACCGCGATGCCGCCCGCGAACACCTGCTGGGGCTCTTCCTGGTGGCCGGACCGAACGACCCGCGGGTCGCGGCGGCGCGTCGCGCATTGGCCGGCGCGCTGTTCTGATCCTCCGTCACCTACTCCCCGCGGTCGTCACCCGAACGGTCGTAGACGGTGCTGTCCAGCTTGGGTGGTTTGTAGCGTCCTGACCGTTGGCGCACGATCTGTGCCCGACACCGGATGCGAGCGCCAGGCGCTGGGGGACAGCATGAACGGGATCTTCAGGAATCAGCAGGCGGCTCGACGTGCGTGGTGGATCGCGGGCGCGCTGGTGTGCGCCGGTCTGGTCCTGCCGGTGGCCTCGGTCGCCGTGGGGTCGATGTCGAAGTCCGCTTCCGCGGCCACGACCGCGGGCCCCGAGGTCGTCCACCTCGAGGTCGTCGGCAAGGGCGTCGCCCCGCAGTTGGGGCAGATCGTCCAGCCCGCGAAGCCGACCGTGATCTTCGTCGGTTGCGCCACCGGCAAGGCGATCGGCGGCGGTTACACCCTGCCCGACAGCGCCAAGCACGGCATGGTGACCTCCGCACCGTCGGCCGACGGCCGGGCCTGGAACTTCCGCTACCCGGGCGTGGTTCCGGTCGGCACCAAGTACTCCGCCGTCTGTTGGCGCGGCTGACGCTCCGTCATTTCCTCCGGCACCCGATGATGGGCAGGTCGACATGACGACGTTCTCCGACACGCCGCCGGTGCAGGCTGTGCCGCGGGCCGGACTGGTCGGCCCGCGGCGATCGCCCGAGAATCGCGGCGAGTTCCACAATCCCGTCCCGGTGCCAGGCCGTCCAGGGCAGGTCGGGGGTGCCCCGGTGCTGGACGTCGTGGTCCCGGTCTTCAACGAGGAGGTGGACCTCGAGCCGTGCGTGCGCCGGTTGCACCGTCACCTCAGCGCGCACATGCCCTACTCGTTCCGCATCACCGTCGCGGACAACGCGAGCACCGACGCCACCGCTGAGATCGCGCAGCGCCTGGCGGCGGAGTTCCCCGAGGTCGGCGTCGCCCGGCTGGACCAGAAGGGCCGGGGTCGGGCGTTGCGCCAGGTCTGGGCCGCCTCCGACGCGGCGGTGCTGGTCTACATGGATGTCGACCTGTCCACCGACCTGGCGGCGCTCCTGCCGTTGATCGCGCCGCTGGTGTCCGGACACTCGGACCTTGCGATCGGGAGTCGGCTGCACCGCGGATCGCGGGTGATCCGCGGCGCCAAGCGGGAGTTCATCTCTCGTTCCTACAACGTGGTGCTGCGCGCGACCGTGCGGGCCCGGTTCTCCGACGCCCAATGCGGATTCAAGGCTATCCGGGCCGATGCGGCGGCGGCCCTGCTGCCGCATGTGCAGGACAACGCGTGGTTCTTCGACACCGAGCTGCTGGTCCTGGCCGAACGGGCGGGTATGCGCATCCACGAGATCCCCGTCGACTGGGTGGACGACCCGGGCAGCACAGTGCACATCCGGTCCACCGCCATGCAGGACCTGCGCGGGATCGCCCGACTCCTGGTCTCGTTCGCGCGCGGTCGACTGCCGGTGAGGCACCTTGCCGAACAGCTGGGCCGTAGTCACGCCCCCTGCGACGTCGCGGCGCAGGCGGGACTGCTGCGCCAGCTGGTCCGCTTCGGCGCGGTGGGTCTGCTCAGCACGTTCGCCTACGCGGTGCTGTACCTGCTGCTCCGCCCGAGCATGGGGGCGCAGGGCGCCAACGCCTTCACGCTGCTGCTCACCACCGTCGGCAACACCGCACTCAACCGACGCTTCACCTTCGGGATCGCGGGACGTGCGCGACGGGCTCGCCAGCAACTGCAGGGACTGGTCGTGCTCGGGGTGACCCTGACCATGACCAGCGGTGCGCTCGGCGTCACTCACGCGGTCCACCCGGATCCCGGTCACCAGGCGGAATTGCTGGTGCTGATCGGCGCCAACGGTGCCGCGATCCTGGTCCGCTTTCTGATGCTGCGTCGGTGGGTGTTCGGCCGATGAGCACGAAGCTGCTGCAGCGCGACGCTGTCACCGGCCACGGGGGCTCGCCGTCGCTGGATGTGCCGGACTACTGGTGGTACCGGGCCCGCGCCGAGCTGCTGCGTACGGTCTTCGAGCCGCGGGTGGCGGCAGGCGCCCGGGTTCTCGACGTCGGCAGCGCCGACGGTCCCAGTGTCGGGTGGTTGGACGCCGGCGGGAACACCATCTCGATGGACGTCGACCCGCGGGGGTTGCGTCCGGGCGGGGTGTGCGGTTCCGCGTTGGCGCTGCCGTTCCGCGACGACGCTTTCGATGTCGTGACCGCCTTCGACGTGATCGAGCACTGTGATCCCGAACACCTGGTGATGTCCGAACTCACCCGGGTCCTGAAGCCGGGCGGGACGCTGATGCTCGCCGTTCCCGCGTACCAGTGGGCGTGGAGTGACCACGACGTCGCGAACGGCCACCACCGCCGCTACACCCGGCGCCGCCTGACCGCGGCGGCGCGGGATGCCGGAATGGAGGTCGAGCGGGTCACGCACGCCTTCGCCGCGGTGTTCCCGATGTTTGCGGCCGAACGTCTCGCACGGCGCGTTCGCGACGCTGTCCGCCGTCGCCCGTCGCGGGTCTCGGCGGCGGACGTCGTCGAGGTGCCGCAGCTCGCCGGGTGGGCCGACCGTCTGCTGGGCCGCATGTGCCGCCTGGACGAGCGTCTGCTCTCTCGGGTCGACCTGCCCTTCGGATCCTCGGTCCTCATCTGTGCCCGCAAGCCCGAAGAGCTACGCGGGATCAGCTGACCCGACCCGCCTCCGGGAGCCACACGAGCGCGTCGGAGACGCCGCGTTCCTTGCTGAAGCCGCTGACGACCTTGCCGTCGATGGCCATCGTGGCCGAGCGACCGCCGTCGAGGTTGATGGCGTCGCGCAGGCCGAGGTCCTGGGCGACCTTCGCGGTCTCGAGCATCGTGGTGCCGACGCTGGTGGTCAGGCGGGCGTCGATGGTCATCAGCACGATCTTGCCGTCCCAGGTGAATCCGGCGACCGAGCGCGGGTGCCGCTTCCAGAGGTAGAGATCGCGCTCGGGTGGCGCGACCTTTCCTTCGTTGAGCAGCCACACCCGTCCGGTCATCGCCGAGAGGGACTTGGTGAGCTTCACCGGACGGTTCTTGTCGGTGACCTTGTGCTCCACCAGCAGGCAACCCTTGCTCGCCAGGGCGCTCAACTCGTCCGCGTCGGAGCCGGTGGCCTGCAGGGCCGACTGGTCCGGTGAGAGCGTCGTCCCGCGGTCCGCGGCCACCTTGACCACGCAACCCTTGCGGTCCAGCACGACCTCCGTGCCCTCGCCGCTGGGGGTCTTCCTGCCGAAGTCCGGAGTGATGACCGACAGCTCTCCGGGACTGCTGCTCGCCGGTGCCAGATTGACCCGGTCGATCGTGAGGGTCTTGCCCGTCTCGGCGTTCCGCACGGTTGCCGACCAACGCAGCCGGGCGACCTTCAACGTGTTCCTGGCGGAGTCGACCAGCAGCGTGACCTCGGTGCCGAGGGCCGAGGTCCGACCCGCGGGCGACCCCGAGCTGACCCTTGCTCACCGCCGGATCAATGGTGAGTGTGCGGATCACCCAAGGACCGCTCTCGGGCGTGCCGGCGGCGGAGGCGACTCCGCGCTCGATCGTGGTGAGCACGATCCCGGGCGCGACCTGCTCCACGGTGCGCTTCTCCGGCAGATCGGCCGAGCCGAGGGACAGGTGGGTAGCGGCGTCCTCGGTCCCGGCGTCGGCACCCGACATGAGGACGGCCGCCGCGCCGGCGAACACTGCGAGCCCCGTCACGAACACCGCGGGCAGAACAAGACGGTGCACCTGAATCTCCTAGTTCTTCGGAAGCCACACGAGCGCGTCGGACACGGCCCGTTCGGTACGAACGCCGTTCGCGACCTTGCCGTTGACGGCGAGCGTCGTGGAGCCGCCACCGTCCAGATTCATGGCGTCGCGCAGGCCGAGCTCGCGGACGATCTTCGCGGCCTCCTGCATCGAGGCGCCGACGCTCTTTGCAGACCGACCGTCGACGGTGAGCATCACGATCTTGCCGTCCCAGGTGACGCCGGCGATCGTGCGCGGGTGGCGGCGCCACAGGTACTTGTCGAGATCGGACGCGGTGATCTTCCCGTCGTGGAGCAGCCAGACCCGGCCGGTCATCGCGGACAGCGACGAGGAGAGTTCGACGCGCCGGCCGCGGTTGAGCAACTCGTGCTCGACGGCGACACACCCCTTGGCGGCGAGCTTGCGGAGCTTGCCGGCGGCGGATCCGACGGCCTGCAGCGAGGACTGGCTACGCTTGAGCTTCGTCCCTCGGGACTTGCTGACCTTCACGACGCAGCCGGTCCGGTCCAGCACGACCTCGGCGCCCGAACCGTTCGGGGTCCGCTTGCCGTAGTCACGGGTGATCGACGCGACCTGGCCCTTGTCCGGTGCGGCGTTCACGTGCGTCACCGGGAGCGTCGCGCCGGTCGAGGTGTTGCGCGCGCTCGCCGACCAGCGCAGCCGGGCCACCCTCATGCTGTTGTCGGCGGAGTCGACGAGGAGAGTGACCTCGGGGCGGAGGCCGGACGGTTCGCTCAGGACCTTGCCGGCGGAGATCGTCAGACCCTTCGGGTCGCCCGGCCGGGAGGTCTCGGGGGAGAAGAATGACCCGTTGATGCCGACCAGTGCGTCGAGGTCCTCGACGAGATCGCTGGTGCGGTCGTTCCCGGCCAGCGTCGGCTTCGGCTCAGACGCCCGCACTCGTCGGGGGTTGCGCTCCGGAGCACGTATCGGACCATCGTCGGCGAAACCGGCCCGAACAGACATTGACCCCTCGGCCGATCGGCCGAGGGGTCATGACAGTGCGGGAATCGAGTGCAGTGGATCGCTACTCCGGCACGTGCCGGAGCCACAGCGTGCCGAGCGGGGGCAGCGTGAGCGTCGTCGACGCCGGCAGGCCGTGCCACTCGTCCTCGATCGCCTCGACCTCGCCGAGGTTGCCCACGCCGCTGCCGGTGTAGCCCGCCGCGTCGGTGTTGAGCACCTCGGCCCAGCGGCCCGCGTGCGGCAGCCCCAGTCGGTAGCCGGAGTGGACGGTGTTCGCGAAGTTCGAGATGCACGCGAACGCCGACCCGTCGGCGCCGTACCGCAGGAACGAGAACACGTTGCTGTCGGAGTCGTTGGCGTCGATCCAGCGGAAGCCGTCGGGCGACGTGTCCAGCTCCCACATCGCCGGGGTGTCCTTGTAGACGCTGTTCAGGTCCGCGATCAGTTGCGAGACACCCGCGTGGTCCGGGTACTCCAGGAGCCACCAGTCCAGCGATCGGGACTCCGACCACTCCGACTCCTGGGCGAGTTCGGCGCCCATGAACAGCAACTGCTTGCCCGGGTGCGCCCACATGAAGGCCAGGTAGGCACGCAGGTTGGCCAGCTTCTGCCAGCGATCGCCGGGCATCTTGCCGAACATCGAGCCCTTGCCGTGCACGACCTCGTCGTGCGAGATCGGGAGCACGTAGTTCTCCGACCAGGCGTACATCAGCGAGAAGGTCAGCTCGTGGTGGTGATACGAGCGGTAGATCGGGTCCAGGCTCGCGTAGTGCAGCGAGTCGTGCATCCAGCCCATGTTCCACTTGAAGCCGAACCCGAGGCCGCCCAGGTGCGTCGGACGTGTGACGCCCGGCCACGCGGTGGACTCCTCGGCGATGGTGAACGCACCGGGGACCCGCTTGTACACGGTCGCGTTCATCTCCTGCAGGAAGGCGACGGCTTCCAGGTTCTCCCGGCCGCCGTACTTGTTCGGCGTCCACTGGCCTTCCTCGCGGGAGTAGTCCAGGTAGAGCATCGAGGCCACCGCATCGACCCGGAGGCCGTCGATGTGGAATTCCTCGAGCCAGTAGCAGGCGTTCGCGACGAGGAAGTTGCGCACCTCGGTCCGGCCGTAGTTGAAGACCAGCGTGCCCCAGTCGAGCTGCTCACCGCGCTGCGGGTCGGGGTGCTCGTAGAGGTCGGTGCCGTCGAAATCGGCCAGCGCCCACTCGTCCTTCGGGAAGTGCGCCGGGACCCAGTCGACGATGACGCCGATGCCGGCCTGGTGCAGGCGGTCGACGAGATAGCGGAAGTCGTCGGGGTCGCCGAAGCGCGAGGTCGGGGCGAAGTACGAGGAGACCTGGTAGCCCCAGGACCCACCGAAGGGGTGCTCGGCGACCGGCAGGAACTCGACGTGCGTGAAGCCGAGGTTGGCCACGTGCTCGACGAGGTGCTCGGCCAGTTCGCGGTAGGACAGGCCCACGCGCCAGGAGCCGAGGTGCACCTCGTAGACGCTCATCGGCGCGGCCACGGGTGCCTTCCGGGTGCGCTCGGTCATCCAGCTGTCGTCGCCCCAGGTGTACTCCGAGGCGTGCACGACGGAGCCCGTGGCCGGCGGGATCTCGGTCGCGAAGGCCATCGGGTCGGCCTTGTGCCGCCATTGCCCGTCCGGGCCGAGCAGGTCGAACTTGTACCGCGTGCCGGAGCCGATGCCGGGGACGAACAACTCCCACACCCCGGTCGACCCGAGCGAACGCATCGGGAAGGCCTGGCCGTCCCAGTGGTTGAAGTCGCCGACCAGGCGCACGCCGCGGGCATTGGGTGCCCACACCGCGAACGACGTACCGGTGATCGGTCCTGACGGAGCGTCATATCGACGGGGATGCGCGCCCAGCACATCCCACAGCCGTTCGTGGCGGCCCTCGGAGATCAGGTGGCGGTCGATGTCGCCGAGTGTGGGCAGAAAACGGTACGGGTCGTCGCCCACCTGCGGGTGCCCGGTGGCCCAGGTGACCTCGAGGCGGTAGTCGGGCACCTGCGTGCCCGGCATGACTCCCACCCACACGCCTTCGTGCTCGTGGGTGAGCTCGTGCCGTTCCCCGTCGACGAGCACGGCGACCGTCTGGGCGAACTGTCGCATCACCCGGAAAGTGACGCAGTCCCCGTCGACGTGGGCGCCGAGAATGCCGTGCGGATCGTGGTGATCACCGGCGACCAAGCGGCCCAGTTCGGCGGAGGAGACAGCCCTGGGGGCGAGGCGCCCCGATGTCGGTGTGGTGGTCACAGTCACTCATCCTCCCCTACTGCGTCGTCTTCTTCTTGGCGCGCGTCAGATGCACCGCCGGTCACCAGCGCCTGCACGGCGCGCAGCGGCAAATGAATCCAGTCCGGTCGGTTGCGGGCCTCGTACAGGACCTCGTAGCAGGCCTTGTCGAGAGCGAACACCCGCAGCGGAAGCGGGTCCTCGGGCAGGTGGCCGCCACCGTGTTCGGTGTAGCCCGCGAGGAACGCACGCTGGTTGTGAGCAGCCCAGTCCCGCGCCCGGGAGATCGCGCCGGGCTCCGGGTGCGTACCCAGCAGATGTCCGGCGGCATAGTCGAAGGAGCGAAGCATTCCGGCGACGTCGCGCAGCGGGCTGTCCGCTTGGCGGCGCTGTTCCATCGGTCGCGCCGGCTCGCCCTCGAAGTCGAGGATCCGCCAACCGTCCAACGCGCGCAGCACCTGACCCAGATGCAGATCACCGTGGATGCGCTGGCGCGGCAAGGAACCCGGAAAGTCGCTGAGTTGTTGGTGCAGTGCGCGGATCGCGGGCGCGATCTCGGCGAGTTCCGGCGCGACGGCGCAGGCGGCAGCCAGGCGCTCGCCCATCGCCGCGACCAAGGCGGTGCGCGCCGACTTGTCGTATTCGTCGGCGCCGAGCACCTTGGCCAGATCGGCGTGCACCTCGGCGGTGGCCTGCCCGAGCCGGCGGGCCTCGCCCGCGAAGTCTCCGCCGACGTCGGCCGCACCGCACCCCGCCGGCTGTGCGAACAGGTCGCGGACGCTGGTCAGCGCGAGGTCCCAGCCCTGGGTCGTCGACGGAAGGAACTCACTGGCCACCGCGAGGGTGCCGGTGTGCGAACCCGCGTTCGCCGACCACGAACCGGATGCCCACCCGAGGAGGCGAGCGACGTGGGTGTTGCCGGTCTCGGCGAGCGCCCGGTGCAGTTCCAGGTCCGGGTTCTCCCCGGGCGAGAGGCGACGGAAGATCTTGAGGATGGCCGCATCGCGGAAGACCACGGAGGTGTTGCTCTGCTCGGCGGACATCACGAAGGAGTCGTCGACCTGTTCGGGCAGACCGGGCTTGTCCCCGTCGGCGCCGTCGGGATGCCCGGGGTCGGAGTGAAAGTCCATGTCGCCGACGGTGCGGCCGGCGCGCATCCCGGTCGGCCAGAGCGCGACGGCCTCCTTGTCGTACACGGCGTCGTAGGCCCACAGGTCCTCGCCATCGAGGCTGACCGGGCCGATCAGGGCATGGCCCAAGGACTCGACGCGCGTCCGTCGATACACGACCGGGACCTGGTAGGTCTCGCTCGCGCGTTCGCCGTCGCCCGCAGTTTCGTACTGCACCGTCACGAATTCCACGCGGGTGCGGGGCTCGTCGGCCAGCCAGTCCGAAGCGGTCACGCTCGCCTCACGGACCGGTCTTCCCTTGCCCGCGAACCAACGTCGGTCGGTCAACCACGGGAGCATGACATCGGCCTGCACGCGTTGGGTCCTCTCCTCGCCGAATCGTGCTCGTCTACTCGGCGCCCCTACCCGACACCCCGACCCGCTACCCCCCGACCGGCCCGGCGGGCGAGTCGGGGTCCGGCGTCAGACCGAACCAGTAGAAGCCGTGTCCGGGTGCGGTCAGCAGGTAAGGAAGCTCACCGATCGGTGGGAATTCCACGCCACCGGTGAGTTCGGTCGGGCGGTAGCCGTTGAACCGGCGCAGGTCGAGTTCCACCGGTTGCGGGAACCGGGAGAGGTTGTTCACACAGAGCACGACGTCCTTGCCGCCCGCGTGGTCGTATTCACGCAGGAACGCCAGCACACTCGGGTTGGCGCCGCCCAGATCGACGAAGGTGCCCAGGCCGAATGCCGGGTGCGACTTGCGCACCTCGATCATCCGTCGGGTCCAGTGCAGCAGCGAGGTGGGTGCGGCCAACTGTGCCTCGACGTTGGTGACCTGGTAGCCGTGTACCGGGTCCATCACCACGGGCAGCGTCAGGCGACCCGGGGTCGCCTTCGAGAAGCCCGCGTTGCGGTCCGGGGTCCATTGCATCGGGGTGCGCACACCATCGCGGTCACCGAGCCAGATGTTGTCGCCCATCCCGATCTCGTCGCCGTAGTACAGGACGGGAGAGCCCGGCAGGGACAGCAGCAGCGCCTCGAACAACTCCAGGGCGCGGCGGTCGTTGTCCAGGAGCGGGGCCAGGCGCCGGCGGATGCCGATGTTCGCCTTCATCCGCGGGTCCTTGGCGTACTCGGAGTACATGTAGTCGCGCTCTTCGTCCGTGACCATCTCGAGGGTGAGCTCGTCGTGGTTGCGCAGGAAGATGCCCCACTGACAGTTGTCCGGGATCTTCGGCGTCTGCGCCATGATCTCGGAGATCGGATAGCGGCTCTCCCGACGCACGGCCATGAACAGCCGCGGCATCACGGGGAAGTGGAACGCCATGTGGCACTCGTCGCCGTCGCCCAGGTACTCCACGACGTCCTGCGGCCACTGATTGGCCTCGCACAGCAGGACGCGGTCCGGGTAGAGGCGGTCCACCTCGGTGCGCACGTACTTGAGGAACTCGTGGGTCTCGGGCAGGTTCTCGCAGTTGGTGCCCTCACGCGCGTAGAGGTAAGGGACCGCGTCCAGGCGGTAGCCGTCGATGCCGAGGTCCAGCCAGAAGCGCAGGGCTTCCATGATCGCCTCTTGCACCGCCGGGTTGTCGAAGTTGAGGTCCGGCTGGTGGGAGAAGAAGCGGTGCCAGAAGTACTGCTTGCGCACCGGGTCGAAGGTCCAGTTGGAGGTCTCGGTGTCGACGAAGATGATCCGGGCGTCCGGGTAACCCTTGTCGTCGTCGGCCCACATGTAGAAGTCCCCGTACGGGCCGGTGGGGTCCGAGCGTGACGCCTGGAACCACGGGTGCGCGTCGGAGGTGTGATTCATGACGAAGTCGGTGATCAGGCGGATGCCACGGCTGTGCGCCTCGTCGATGAGCTCCACGAAGTCACCGATGGTGCCGAACTCCGGCAGGACCTCGGTGTAGTTGCTGACGTCGTACCCGCCGTCGCGCAGAGGGGACATGTAGAACGGCGGCAGCCAGAGGCAGTCGACCCCGAGCCATTGCAGATAGTCCAACTTCTGGGTGAGGCCCGTCAGGTCACCGATGCCGTCGCCGTTGCTGTCGTTGAACGACCGGACGAGAACCTCGTAGAAGACGGCGCGCTTGAACCACTCCGGGTCCGAGGGGCTCTCCGGCGTGTCCTGATACGAATCGATCGGTGGGTTGTGCGCCGGCCCCTCCAGATCGAGCAGAGGGAGATCAGGCAGCGACGACGTCGACTCGGACACCCGGGTGGCTCCTTCCGTCGACGTCAGCCGCCGTCGGTCATCTGATGCACGGTCAGGAGGTGCGCCGGTTCGGTGGGATCCAGCCGCACGTAGTTCTTCTCGCTCCACACGTAACTGGCCCCGGTGAACGCGTCCGAAACCAGGATTCGGCCGTCCGGTCCGAGCCCGAACTCGGTCAGGTCCACCGTGACTGTCGCCTCGTGGGCCTGATACGGGTCGAGATTCACCACGACCAGAATCGTGTCGCGTGTCCCGTCGGGCCGCAGCGCGCTCTTGGAGTAGGCGAGCACGTGGGGGTTGTCCACCTCGTGGAACGTGATGTCGCGCAGTTGTTGCAGCGCCGGGTGTTCGCGGCGCACCCGGTTGAGCAGCGTGAGATAGGGCGCCAGGGTGCGACCCTGGGCGGCGGCGGTCGCCCAGTCCCGTGGCCGATATTGGTACTTCTCCGAGTCCAGGTACTCCTCGCTGCCCGGGCGGACCGCGACGTGTTCGAAGAGCTCGTAGCCCGCGTAGACCCCCCAGGCCGGGGACATCGTCGCGGCCAGCGTGGCACGGATCTTGAACGCCGCCGGGCCGCCGTGCTGCAGGAACGCGTGCAGGATGTCCGGGGTGTTGACGAAGAAGTTCGGGCGCATGAAGTGCCCGGTCTCGCGCGCCAGTTCTTCGCCGTACTCCTGCAGTTCGACCTTGCCGGTGCGCCAGGTGAAGTACGTGTACGACTGGTGGAACCCCACCTTGGCGAGTTCGCGCATCATCGCCGGGCGCGTGAACGCCTCGGCCAGGAACAGCACATCCGGGTCGGACTTGCGGATGGTGCCGAGCAGTTCCTCCCAGAACGCGACCGGTTTGGTGTGCGGGTTGTCCACGCGGAAGATCCGCACGCCGTGCGCCATCCAGTGCCGCAGCACGCGTTCGCACTCGGCGAGCAGGCCGGGGTAGTCGTTGTCGAAGTTGATCGGGTAGATGTCCTGGTACTTCTTCGGCGGGTTCTCCGCGTAGGCGATCGTCCCGTCGGCCCGGGTGGTGAACCACTCCGGATTCGATTTCACCCACGGGTGATCCGGGGAGGCCTGCAGCGCGAAGTCGATCGCGATCTCCAGGCCGAGCTTCTTGGCCTTGGAGACGAACTTGTCGAAGTCCTTGAGCGTTCCCAGGTCCGGGTGGATCTCGTCGTGCCCACCGTCGGGGGAGCCGATCGCCCACGGGGAGCCGGGGTCGTCCGGGCCCGGGGTGAGCGTGTTGTTAGGGCCCTTGCGGAAGGCCGTCCCCACCGGATGGATCGGCGGCAGGTAGACGACGTCGAAGCCCATCTCGGCGATCGCCGGGAGTCGTTCGGCCGCGGTGGCGAAGGTGCCCGAGCGCGGCGGATCGAGGGAAGCGCCCTCGCTGCGCGGGAAGAACTCGTACCAGGAGGAGAACAGCGCCTCGCGGCGGTCGACCTGCAGCGGGTACTTCTTCGACACCGTGAGGAGGTCGCGCAGCGGATGCGTGGCGAGGACGTCGTTCACCTCAGGCGCCAGACCCGCGGCGAGGCGCACCAGGGCCGGGCGGTCGGTGTCGCGCAAGGCGGTCACCGCGTCCAGGACGACCTGTCGACCCTCGTCCTTCGGGACACCCTCGGCGGCGCGGGCGAGCACCCGGGCGCCTTCCTCGAGCATCAGCTCGACGTCGATCTCGGCCTTGACCTTGATCTCGGCATCGTGCCGCCAGGTCTCGACGGGATCGCTCCACGCCTCGACGGTGAAGTTCCACTTGCCGGGCTTGTCCGGGCGGACCCGGGCACCCCAGCGGTCGGTGCCCGCAGCGAGCAGCCGCATCGGGATCAGCGGGCCCGCCTTGCCGCGCGGGTCGCGCAGCACGATGTTGGCGTTGACCGCGTCGTGCCCCTCACGGAATACGGTGGCGCGGACCTCGAAGTCCTCGCCGGCGACGGCTTTCGCCGCCCGTGCGGCGCAGTCGACCACGGGGTAGACATCAGAGATAGGAATGCGAGCGTTCACGACTCGACGCTACCCAGCCTGCTCCGTCACCAACACCTCTGCGAGGCGTCGATCACGTTGCCGGAGGAGTCACCTGGCGTCTCCGAGTTGGCGCGCGCGGACGATCGGCACGGCGAACAGCCCCGATCCGGCGATGACCACGACCACCCCCGCGAAGGCTCCGTTGCGCCAGGCCGCGGCGTCACCGCCGTCGACCGACTCCGCCAGGCGGGGAAAGCTGGGTTCGTTCGCGTCGACCAGCAGATTCAGCGTGGAACCCTTGCTCAGTGATCGCGGCGACGGGTATCCGGCAAGTTGCACCTCGGCCTGCTTGGCGGCGCCCTTGTACTCGTAGTTGACGCGGACGCTGACCGGTGTGCCGTCCCGGTTCTCGCGGATCACGCCGACCACCGAGCCGGGGACGGCGGTCCCGCCCGTGCGGATGGCCTCGTCGCGGTCCAACTGGCTACGCCACTCCATCGCGGAGAGCAGCGTGATCAGCAGGCCGATGGCAGCGAGAACGATCCCGATGACGATCAGGGGACTCCGGAACAGGCGCACGCCCCACAGTCTCACCGAGTGGACTGCGGGGCGCGACGGTGGCCGAACGGTTATTTCGCGCGGGTCTCGTCACCGGAGGTTTCGGTCATGGCCTGGTTGACCGACTCGGCCAGGGTCTGGTCCTTGGCCGCTTCCTCCTGCTCCTTGTGACCCTCGGCGGCACGCTTGGTGTCTCCGCGCACCTCGCCGATGAATTCCTTGGCCTCAGCCAGCACGTTCTCGCCCTTGGGGTCGTTGCCACTCATGTGGGGCCTCTCTGTCCGTGATGCGTTCACGTAGCCCTACCCAGGTGACCCCGTTCACAACAACTGGCAATCCAGCGGTCACGCGGGACCAGTAGGTTGGCGAGGGTGAGAGCTATCCGTCGGTTCACCGTCCGTACCGCCCTGCCCGCGCCGCTGCGCCCGCTCGGGGAGCTGGCCGTCAACCTGCGCTGGTCGTGGCACGCCGACACCCGCGCGGTGTTTGCGTCCGTCGATCCCCAGGTCTGGGACGAGGTCGGCCACGACCCCGTCAAGCTGCTCGGGGCCGTCTCCCCGGAGCGGCTCACCGAGCTCGCGGAGGACACGATCTTCCTGGCCCGGATGACCCAGTCGATCGAGGACCTCACCGCGTACCGCACCGAGGACAAGTGGTACCAGCGCACCGACGCGGCGGGCGGGGACCTACCCAAGGCGATCGCTTACTTCTCCCCGGAGTTCGGCCTCACCGCGGTGCTGCCGCAGTACTCCGGCGGCCTTGGCATCCTGGCCGGCGACCACCTCAAGGCCGCCAGTGACCTCGGCGTGCCGATCGTCGGCGTCGGGCTGTTGTACCGGCACGGGTACTTCATCCAGTCGCTGTCCCGCGAGGGCTGGCAGCAGGAGCGCTACCCGGTCCTGGACCCGCACGAGCTGCCGATCGAGCCGCTGCGCGAGGCCGACGACTCCCCGGTGCGGGTGCGGATCTCCCTGCCTGGCGCCCGGGTGCTCGTAGCCCGCGTGTGGGTCGCCGCGGTCGGCCGGGTGCCGCTGCTGCTGCTCGACTCCGACGTGGAGGAGAACGGCCCGTTCGAGCGCGAGGTCACCGACCGCCTCTACGGCGGCGGCACGGAGCACCGGCTGCACCAGGAACTGCTGCTCGGCATCGGCGGCGTGCGCGCCGTCCGGGCGTACTGCCGGCTGACCGGCACCCCCTCTCCCGAGGTCTTCCACACCAACGAGGGCCACGCCGGCTTCCTCGGGGTGGAACGCATCCGCGAGTACGTCGAGGAGGACGGCCTGCCGTTCGACGCGGCACTGGAGGCTGCGCGCGCGGGCACCCTGTTCACCACCCACACCCCGGTCCCGGCCGGCATCGACCGGTTCCCGCGGGACCTGATCGCGCAGTACTTCGGTGGCGACAACGCCAGTGCGTCGATCCCCGTCGAGCGGGTCCTCGCGCTCGGCGCCGAGACCTACGCCGGCGGCGACCCGTCGGTGTTCAACATGGCGGTGATGGGCCTGCGCCTCGCGCAGCGCGCCAACGGCGTGAGCAAGCTGCACGGTCAGGTCAGCCGCGACATGTTCGGCGGGCTGTGGCCGGGCTTCGACAACAACGAGGTCCCGATCACCTCGATCACCAACGGTGTGCACGCCCCGACGTGGACCGCCCCGGAGGCCCTCGAGCTGGCCCGTCGCGCCATGGGGTCGAAGTTCATCGCCACCGCCGAGGACTGGGGCAGCCTCGACGAGGTGGCCGACGATCAGCTCTGGGAGACCGGCCGGCTGCTGCGGGTGCGCCTGGTGGAGAGCGTCCGTCGCCGGCTGCGTGCGCAATGGATCGCGCGCGGGTCGACCGACGCGGAGCTCGGCTGGATCAACAATGTGCTCGACCCGGACGTGCTCACGATCGGGTTCGCCCGTCGGGTGCCCTCCTACAAGCGACTCACCCTGATGATGCGCAACCCGGAACGGCTCGCGGGCCTGCTCACCCATGCCGATCGTCCTGTGCAGATCGTGATCGCCGGCAAGGCTCACCCGGCCGACGACGGCGGGAAGCGACTCATTCAGGAACTCGTCCGATTCACTGACGACCCGTCAGTCCGCAACCGAATCGTGTTCCTCTCCGACTACGACATGGGCCTGGCAGCGGAGATGATCCCCGGCTGCGACGTGTGGCTGAACAACCCGCTGCGCCCGCTGGAAGCGTGCGGCACGTCCGGGATGAAGGCGGCGCTCAACGGCTGCCTCAACCTGTCCGTACTCGACGGCTGGTGGGACGAGTGGTACGACGGCGAGAACGGTTGGGCGATCCCGTCCGCCACCGGCGTCGAGGACCCCGAGTACCGCGAC
The DNA here is from genome assembly GCA_963703165.1 of uncultured Actinomycetota bacterium. Taxonomy (GTDB): domain Bacteria; phylum Actinomycetota; class Actinomycetes; order Sporichthyales; family Sporichthyaceae; genus JBQTKD01. The sequence goes on along the minus strand of OY969798.1, from coordinate 1,007,219 downwards.
GACCTCGAGGCCAACGCGCTCTACGACCTGATCGAGACCGCGGTCGCCCCGCGTTTCTACGAGCGTGACTCGGCCGGGCTGCCCGCGCGCTGGCTGGAAATGGTCCGGCACACGATCGCGACATTGGGCCCGAAGGTGCTGGCCACCCGGATGGTCGCCGACTACGTCAACGAGCTCTACGCCCCGGCCGCCCGGGCCTCCCGCGAACTGGCCGAGGACAAGCTCGCCGGCGCCCGCGAACTCGCGACGTGGAAGTCGAAGGTCCGCGCCGGCTGGTCCACCGTTCGGGTGGAGCACGTCGAGGCCAGCGGAGCGTCGGAAGGCGCCTCGGTGGGCGACGACCTGCGCGTGCAGGCCTTCGTCACCCTCGGGGATCTCGAGCCGGCCGACGTCGACGTGCAGCTCGCGTTCGGTCGCGTCGACGAGGCCGACCAGCTGACCAACACCTCGACGCTCACGCTCTCGGTCGCGCAGACCTACGAGGGTGGGCGGATGCGTTACGAGGGCACCGTGCAGTTGGACCGCAGCGGCCCGTTCGGTTACACGGTGCGGGTACTGCCTGCCCACAAGTTGCTCGCCGGCCCTGCGGAGCTCGGTCTGGTGGCGCTCCCCTCGGGCGGTCCGGTCACCGCGGCCGAGAACGGGTTCCTACTGCGCTGAGGTCGCCCCGGCGGCTCGGAATACCGAGCCGTCGCGGTCGACCGTCCAGACCGTGCCGTCCGGCGCTGTCGCGACCTGGCGCAGCCCCGCGCCGCCGGCGGTCAGCGTGCGCACAGGGCTGCCGGTGAGGGCATCCCAGAATCGCAGTTGGCCGTCACCGGCAGCGGTCACCAGCAGGCCTGGTCCGGCGACCGCGACATCGTTGGCTCCGCCGAGGTTCTCGTTGCGTTCCCACCGCAGCGCCGAGCCGCTCCGGCCCAACGACCACACCGAGAGCGCGCCGTCGGCCTGCGCTATGGCCAGGGTGTCGCCGGCCAGCGTCACGCCCCAGGCGGTCACCCCTGGTGCCGAGCTCTGCTCGGTCGCTCCGGTCGACGGTTGCCAGCGGGTCACCTGTCCGGCCCGGCTCACCGCGACGACGGTCGTTGCCGAGGCGTCCGTGGCGACGTCGGTGAGCTGTCCACCGGCCGTGGCCTCCTGCTGAGGTCGCGTCAGATCGCTCGGCCACAGGCGAATGATGCCGTCTCGACCGACGCTGAGCACACGATCAGCGGCGGCGGCCAGGCCGCCGATCGCACCGCGATGGGCGGCGCGACGCTCGGCCACCAGGGTCCCGTCGGTCGACCAGACCCGCAGGGTCCCGTCGGCGTCGCCCGCCACGACGCGGTCCGTCCCGAGGAACGTCACCGCGCCGATCGCGACGTCGTCCGCACCGCGCAACACCGCGCGCTCGGCGCCGGTGACTGCATCCAGCACTCGCACGCTGCCGTCGGCGAACCCGACCGCCAGGGCCGTTCCGTCGCCGGCGGCCGCCAGTACGCCCCCGGAATGCCGGAGGTCGGCGAGTCGGGTCAATGCCGTCGGCGCGACCGCGACCGTGGGTACTGCTGCCACCGGTGCCGGCGGGGCCTGTTCCGTCACCGTGGTCGCGGCACCGCCGGTCAGTTGCGCGTCGTCCCGCGAGCCCAGTCCGATCCCGGCCAGAGCCGCCACTCCCAGCGAGAGAACGGTCACCGCACTCAGCCCGACCAGCACCCGCCGGCGCTTTCGAGCGGCATGATCGAGGGTGTCCTGGTGGCGTTCTTGTTCCTGCGCCTGTGCGGACTCGGCCTCGGTGAGGAACGTGGCCACCTGGTAGGAGATGTCGCCGCGCTGCCGATCGCGCCAATCCATCGCTGCCGCCAGTGCCATCCCGGACAGCAACTGATCCGGCCGTCGTCCGTGTCGGTCCCACTCCGCGGCGGCCTGCTCCATGTGGCGTCCGACCCGCAGTTCCTCGCGGCTCTCGGTCAACCACCCGATCAGGCGATCCCAGGACCGCAGCACCGCCTCGTGAGCGAACCGGACACCGTCGGTGTCGAGGGTCAGCAGACCTGCGGCGACGAAGGCACCCAGCGTCTCGCGCTGAGTGGTGGTCAGTTCGTTCCAGTCCAGCGCGCGCCGGGTCTCCGGGGTCCCGTCGCCCGGCTGGACGAGGCGCAGCAGCAACCGTCGCGCCATCGCCTGGTCGGACTCGGCCAGGCCGGACCACACCTGCTCCGCGCTGCGCTGCACCGCACTGGCCACACCGCCGGCCGCCTCGTAGCCGGCCAGGGTCAGCACGCCCGCCTCGCGCCGCCGCCAGGTCTGCGCGAGGGCGTGCGCGAACAGGGGGAGGGCCCCGGGGGCGTCGCCGGTGTCGGAAAGAAGTCTTTCGGCCAGACCGTCCTGCAGGTGCAGGCCGACCAACTGTGCGGGACCGTCGACGGCCTCGCGCAGGTCGGCCCGGCTCATGGGCTGGACGAGCACCTGGTTGTTGTTGACCGCTGCGGCCAACCACGGCCGGGTGGCGCACACGGCGTAGAAGTCGGCGCGGACCGCGAGCACGATCCGGGCGCGCGGGACGCTGCCGTCGGTCAGGGCGGTCAGGGCGGCCAGGACGGCGAGGAACGCGTCCTGCTCGTCGGGGTCCGCGCACAGCGCGAAGAGCTCCTCGAACTGGTCGACGACCAGGAGCACCGGCCGCGGCAGCGTGCTCACGGCCGCGGCGGGGGCGGTACGCAGTTGGTCGACGGTCAGGTGTGCCGCCCCGGCTGCGACCAGGTGGTCGGTAAGCGCTTGCAACGGGCGATCGCCCGGGGTGAGCAGGCAGGTCGGCATGTCCGCGCTGCCGGGCAGGGCGCCGGCCTCGAGGCGCGGGATGAGCCCGGCGCGCACCAGGGAGGACTTCCCGCTGCCCGACGCGCCGGCAATGACCAGCACAGAATGCAGAGCCAGGCGGGCGACCAGGCGATCGATCAGTTCGGTCCGGCCGAAGAGGAACGGCGCATCCACGGGCTGGAACGCAGCCAGTCCCCTGTAGGGGACGACGTCCGCCCCGGGCACCAGGACGCGCTTCGGACCGGCATCGACGGGCGAACGCACCCCGAGCACGTCCCGGGCTGCTTGCGCCCAGCTAGCGATATCCGAAAAACGTGATTCGGCGTCAGAATGCATACCGGTGCGCAGGAATTCGCGCCAGCCGATCGGAACCGACTGCACCTCGACGCCGAGCGCCTGTGGAGTGGGTGGCATCCGTCCGGTGATCAGTGTCCACAGCACGGCAGTGGCCCCGTAGACGTCGGCCCGCGCGTCGACGCCCCTGCCCAGCTCGCGCTGCTCCGGTGCGCGGAAGCCGGAGGCGCCGCCGTCGGCGAAACCGAGATCGCCGAGCACGATGCGCTCGTCCTCCCCGACGAGCGTGCCCGGGCTCAGTTCGACGGCCCACGCCTCGGAGATCAACAACAGGTTCGCGGGCTTCACGTCGCGGTGCACGATGCCGAGGGCGTGCAGCGCGCCGAGCCCATCGGCCAGTGCCGCGATCACCCTGGTCAGCGTGGCCGGATCGGCCGGCGGCGTGAGCCGGCGCAGCCGGTCGGTGAGACAGTCCTGGGCCAGGTCCATCACCAGGTACGGACGCCCGTCCGGGGTCTGCCCGAGGTCATGCACGGTGACGACGGCCGGGTGGGCGACCTGGCGCAGCAGTCGACCCTCGCGCAGAAAACAGGCCCCGAGTTCCGGATCGGCCACTCGCAACAACTTGATCGCGACGTCGACGTCGTACCGCGGATCGCGGGCACGGACCACGACTGCGGAACCGCCTACTCCGAGCACCGGGCCGAGCATGTACGGCCCGAGCCGGGGCGGCAGCTCGGTGGAAGCGATGGGTGGGGTCATTGGCAGGCGGCGTCGATCTCCAAGATCATCACGGTCGGGGCACAGCCTGCCTCACCGAGCCGTCCCGCACCGCCGAATGCCACATCTCCGGCGGGGGTGTCGCACACCTCGTCGCCCGGACGGGAGTGTTTGTCGGGTTTGTCCGGGGCGCGGCCCAGGGTCAGGCGGGGCCGAGGCCGAACAACGCGCGCCAGGCCTGCTCGCCGACCTTGCCGTCGACGACCAGGCGGCGGTCGCGCTGATAGCGCGTGACCGCGGCCTCGGTCTGGGGCCCGAAGGACCCGTCGACGACCATCGGCCGGTACTTCAAGTCCCGCAGCCGCAACTGCACGATCACGACGTTCTCGACGTAGCTACCGTCCAACGCCCGGGTGAGCATCTCGCCGGGGTGGAAGAGGTGGTCGTAGCGAGCCGCGAGGTCGCCGCACTGCTCCAGGGTCCAGGCGTCCTGCTCTGTGCCGCCCCACACTTTCTCCATCTGCGTGACGGGGCACAGCGTGCCCTCGGGCGCGGCCGCGGCGGGGATCGCACTGATCACCCCACCGGCCACCAGGACGGTTGCTGCCGCCCCGACCACCAGATGAGTGCGGGACGCCTCCAACACGCGCATCTGTACCTCCCCCGAGCGAACCGTCAATGACAGGTACGTCGGATTTGCGCAGTTGGTTCTCTCAGTCCATACCTTCAGTTGACCTGGCCGGCCCGGGCGCGTCGTCGGGTCTGGGCCAGCAGCGCGGTCACCAGCACCATGGCGCAGATCGCCGAGGCGAGCGTGGTGGTCCACAGGCCCGCGTGCATCTGGAACGGCGTCGCCAACGGAGCCTGCTCCAGGCAGCTGCTGTAGGCCGCCTCGTCGCCGCTCGCGTCGCAGCGCCAGCCCGGTTCGCGCCGATTCTCGACGCTGGCCAGCAGAGCGGCGGCGCCCGCCGCGACGGTGAGCAGGCCGCACAACAGGGTGGCCGCGAGCAGTCCGTGGCGCAGGGCGGGTCGCGAAGCAGTGGTCGGCTCACCGGCGCGCAGGGTCACGACGGCGAGTATGAATTCCGCACGCCCACGGCACAGGCAGTTTCCAGGCTCTTGGGGCGCACCAGGGCCTGGCCCTCAGCTCAGTCGATCATCCGCTCCGCGAGGGCGTCGACCGTGCCGATCAAAGACTCGATGTGCGTCTCGAAGGCCTTGGCCACCGCAGCCGCCTTGAGACCGCCCTCGCTCGCCTCGGCCAGCAGTTTCCCGGCAGCGGTCCGGTAGCTCTCCAGCGAGGCCAGGTCCCGGGTCTGGGCCGCGCTGTCCTTGGCCTTCGCGGCCTTGCCGTAATCGAGGATGTCGTTGACGTGCACGGCCCAGGACTGGTCGAAGGGGGCCCGGAAGTCCGGCGCCAGCGCACCGATCGCGTCGGTGATGTCGGTGGAGTTGCCGCCGAGCGCCGAGGCGACGCTGCTGCCCGACTGGACCTCGAGAACACCCAGCGGGCTGTACTCCACGAGCACCGCGGTGGTCGCGAGGTACACGTGCGCGGTGAGCAGGTGGGACAACTTGGCGCGGGCGGTCGCTCCGACGGACTTCGGATCGCCCGCCAGGTCACCGCCCTCGGCAAGTGCCTCGGTCAGGGTGCCCGCGACCGTGCTCATCCCGTCGGCCACGCGGTACAGGTTGCGGAAGCCGACGTCCTCCTTGTTCTTCACCGACCGCTGCGCCGCCGACAACCCGTCCAGCTGCTCGCCCAGCGCCGTGGCGAACTTCGTGGTGTCCAACTCGCCGTCGCTGATCTTGCCGAGCAACGTCGCGGCCTGCTTCGGGTAGTCCGCCAACACCTCCGACGCGGGATCGTCGACCGTTGAGTCGTTGGAGATGGCGGAGTCGATCATCGCCTTGGCCTGCTTGCGCCACCCGGTGAGGAACTCCGAGCGCTGCGCCGAGGTGGCGACCTTGCCGATGGTGTCCGCCAACGCGACCGCGTTCTTGTCGACCTGGGCGATCGCGTCGGCATTCGCCGGGTCGTCCGGCTTCACCAGCTCGATCTCCATCGCCAACATCGAGAGGAACACGTACTCCGTGAGCAGGTGCTGCAGCTGCCCGCCGAGTTCCGCCGCGGCGGTGTCGGACCCGGTGGCCTTCGCCGACGTGGCGAAGCCGGCCGCCAGGGCTGCCGCGGTGTCCGGCATGTGCGCGGCGGCGGCCCGGGCACCGAGGAACGGATCGGCGTAGGCGACCGGCTTGAGGGTCGTGGTCGCGGGCGTCGCCTCGGTGGTGGACGTCGGTGCGGTGGTGACCACGGGCGCGGCGGCCTCAGGCTCGTCGTCACCGCCGCAGGCGCTCAGGCCCGCGATCAGGACAGCGGCCGCTGCCGGCGTTGCCCATCGACGCAGCACGGTCCCTCGACGTTGCGCAGTTCCCATGGCTGGGGAACGGGTCGGACAGCCCCGGTGCGCCGGACCACGGTGTGAGATAGGTCTCAGCGCGTGATGGCGACCACCGTCAGCAGCACGACGGAGCGCGGTGCAAGCTCGACCGTGCTCCCCGGACGCAGCTCAGGTCCGGGTCGCAGGCCGTCCGGTTCGCCGACGGTGGTGAGCACCTGCCGGTAGCCGCGGGCCCAGGTCAGAGCGGGGAGGGTGAACTTGTCCGCCTCGAGGCCCGCGTGCAGCAGGAGCAGGAAGCTGTCCGGCGTCCCGGTGCGGAGCATGCCGAGGGTGCGTAGGTCCGGGTCGTTCCAGGCCGGTGGCTCGAGCGAAGTCCCGTCCGGGCCGATCCAGTCCACGTCGGGACGTTGCGCGTCGCCGGCCGGGGCGCCGGTCAGGAAGATGTCCGCACGGAAGACCGGGTGTTCGGCGCGCAGGCGGAGTACCGCTCGGGTGAAGCCGGCCAGGGCCTCCGCGGTTGCCGTCGGCGTCCAGTCCACCCAGGTCGTCGGGTCGTCGAGGCAATAGGCGTTGTTGTTGCCCCGCTGGGTCCGGCCGCGCTCGTCCCCGGCCAGGAGCATCGGTACGCCGAGGGACAGCAGCAACGTCGTGATCAGGTTGCGTACCTGACGCTCCCTCAGCCGACGAACCTCGGGGTCGGTGGTCTCGCCCTCGAGCCCGTGGTTGTCCGAGCGGTTGTCGTCGGTCCCGTCGCGGTTGCCCTCGCCGTTGGCGGCATTGTGCTTGCGGGAGTAGGTCACCAGGTCGTGGAGGGTGAAACCGTCGTGCGCGGTGACGAAGTTGACCGATGCCGTCGGGCCACGGCCGGGTCGGTTGAACAGGTCCGAGGATCCGGACACGCGAGAGGCGAGGTCGCTGACCCCGGATGCCCCCCGCCGCCAGAAGTCCCGCACGGTGCCGCGGAACCGGTCGTTCCACTCCGCCCACGGGGGAGGGAATCCGCCGAGTACGTAGCCGCCCGGCCCGAGGTCCCAGGGTTCGGCGATCAACTTGACCCCGCGCAGGACCGGATCCTGGGCCAGCACCGCCAGCAATGCCGCGCGTGGGGTCACGCCGCGATCCCCGCGCAGGAGGGCAGGGGTCAGATCGAAGCGGAAGCCGTCGACGCCCATCTCGGTGACCCAGTACCGCAACGAGTCGGCGATCAGCGCCACGACCTGTAGTTGCCGCGCATCCAGGGTGTCGCCGCAGCCGGTCACGTCGTCGTAGCGCCGGCCGCCGCGCAGCCGGTAGTAAGCGGCGTTGTCGATGCCCCGGAAGCTCAGCGTGGGTCCGGTCTCGTTGCCCTCCGCCGTGTGGTTGTAGACGACGTCGAGGATCACCTCCAGACCGGCGCCGTGCAGTGCAGCGACCATCGACCTGAACTCCGAGACCTGCTCGCCCCGGTCCCCGCTCGCGGCGTAGGCGCCGTGCGGGGCGAAGAAGCCGATCGTGTTGTAGCCCCAGAAGTTGGCCTTGCCCCGCAGCTGCAGGTGCTCCTCGGACACGAACTGATGCAGCGGCAGAAGTTCGACGGCGGTGACGCCCAGGTCGGTCAGGTACTCCAGCACCGCGGGATGCGCGAGTCCCGCGTACGTGCCACGCAACGCCTCCGGCACGGCCGGGTGAGCCGCGGTGAACCCGCGCACGTGCAGTTCATAGATGACCGTGTCGGTCCAGGCCCGGTCAGGGCGCACCCCGGTGTCGACGGCAATGTCGCCGACCACCAGACCGTGCGGGACGTGCGCGGCCGAGTCCCGTGGGTCACGCGTCAGGTCGCTTCCGCCGAAGACATGTCCGTAGGTCGACGGGTCCATCGACCACGTGCCCGTGACCGCCCGGGCGTAGGGGTCGAGAAGCAACTTCGCGGCATTGAACCGCGCGCCACGGGCGGGATCCCACGGGCCGTGGACCCGATAGCCATAGCGCTGCCCCGGCCCCACGCCCGGCACGAAGCCGTGCCACACATGGTGGGTGCGGTCCGCCAGCTCGACGCGATCACGTTCGATGCCGTCGTCGTCGAGCAGGCACAGGGTCACCGACTCGGCCGCCGCCGACCACAGGGCGAAATTGACTCCGCCACGGTCACCGTCGTGGGTCGCGCCCAGGGGCGTGGGGCTGCCGGGATCCGGCAGTGCGCGTTCGGCGGACATCGCGCACATGATTCCGCACCGCCCGGGGGAGTCACGCCGCCGCGTCGCCGATACGGTGCCGAGCAGAGCAGGTGGGCCGGCAAAGGGGAGCACCATGGGTGAGTTCGTGCGGGTGGAGAAGGCCGACGGGATCGCCACGATCCGTCTGGACCGGCCGAAGATGAACGCGTTGAACAGTCAGGTCCAGGAGGAGATCCGGGCCTGCTCCGCCGAGGTCGGCGCGGACCCTGACGTCGCGGCGGTCGTCATCTACGGCGGCGAGCGCGTCTTCGCCGCGGGCGCGGACGTCAAGGAGATGGCCGACATGAGCTACGCCCAGATGGCGTCGCAGTCGGTCGTCCTGCACGCCTGCTTCACCGCTGTCACGAAGATCCCGCAGCCGACGATCGCCGCGGTGACCGGCTACGCCCTCGGTGGCGGCTGCGAACTGGCGATGTGCGCGGACTTCCGCGTCGCGGGCGCGGGCGCCAAGCTCGGCCAGCCCGAGATCCTGCTCGGAATCATCCCCGGCGCGGGCGGAACCCAGCGGTTGACCCGCCTCGTGGGGCCGTCGCGCGCGAAGGAGATCGTCTTCTCCGGGCGATTCATCGACGCCGAGGAGGCCCTCGCGATCGGCCTGGTCAACAAGGTCGTGCCGGACGCGGAGGTCTACGAGGCCTCGGTGGCGTGGGCGAAGACCTTCGTCGGCGGGCCGACGCAGGCGCTGCGTGCCGCGAAGACCGCGATCGACAAGGGCATCGAGGTCGACCTGGACACGGGCCTGGAGATCGAGCGCCTCGCGTTCGCGGCGTTGTTCGCCACCGAGGACCAGTCCGAAGGCATGCGATCGTTCGTCGAGAACGGGCCGGGCAAGGCCAAGTTCACCGGTCGCTGAGCGAGCGGCTGTGCTCAGGGTCACCTTGTAGGCTTAACCTACTTGTCAGTAACATACGTTGCAGTAACCACGGGTGTCGAAGCGCGGGAGGAAGAGCCGTTCATGGATGTTGTCGTGTGCGTGAAGCAGGTGCCGGACACCTGGGCGGAGAAGAAGCTGGACCCGTCGAGCCAGACCTTGGACCGGTCCGGGGACAACATCCTCAACGAGATGGACGAGTTCGCCATCGAGGCCGCCCTGCAGCTGATCGAGGCGCACGGCGGCACGGTGACGGTCCTGTCCATGGGGCCGGACAGCGCCACCGAGGCGATCCGCAAGGCGCTGTCGATGGGCGCCGACCAGGCGGTCCACGTCCTCGACGACGCCCTCGCGGGTTCTGACTCGGCCGGCACGTCGCTCGCCCTGGCCAAGGCCATCGAGCGCATCGGCACCTACGACCTGATCATCGCCGGCTCGGAGTCCTCGGACTCGCGGACCTCGGTGGTCCCGGCGATGCTCGCCGAGCGCCTCGGCCTGCCGCAACTGACCTTCGTCAACAAGATCGAGGTCGACGGCACCGCGGTGAAGGTGCAGCGCATGACCGACGACGGGTACCAGGTCGTCGAGGCATCCACCCCCGCCGTCGTCTCCGTCGTGGAGAAGATGAACGAGCCGCGCTACCCCTCCTTCAAGGGGATCATGGCCGCGAAGAAGAAGCCGGTCGACGAGGTCAGCATCTCCGACCTCGGCCTCGACGCCGGGTCTGTCGGTCTCGCCGGCGCGTGGACCAAGGTCCTCGACGCCACCAACCGTCCGCCCCGCACGGCCGGCACCGTCGTCGAGGACGAAGGCAACGGCGGCGTCGCGCTGGTCGAGTACCTCGCCTCGCAGAAGTTCGTCTAGGCCCCCGACACCCATACCTGAAGGAGAACAGTCATGGCACAGGTACTGGTGCTCGTGGAGCACAGCGACGGTGCGGTCAAGAAGGTCACCCTCGAACTTCTGACATTGGCCCGCACGGTGGGCGAACCCGCTGCCGTCTACATCGGCTCCGGCGTGGACGCCGTCGCGGACAAGCTCGCCGAGTACGGCGCGGAAACGATCTACGTCGCCGATGCCGCCGAACTGAGCGAGTACGTCGTGGCCCCGGCCGCGGAGGTGCTCGCCAAGCTGATCGCCGAGCAGTCGCCCGCCGCGGTCCTCGTGGCCGAGAACGCGACCGGCAAGGAGATCCTCGGCCGCCTCGCGATCAAGACCAATTCCGGCATCCTCACCGGCGCCACCGGCCTCTCGGCCGACGGCGGCGTCACCGCCGAGCAGTCGATCTTCGGTGGTGCGACCATCGTCCGCTCGCAGGTGACCAGCGGTACCCCGCTGATCGCGGTCCTGCCGAACTCCACCCCGCCGGAGGCCGCCCCGGCCGCAGGCACCAAGACCCCGGTCAGCATCGAGCTCTCCGACGCCGCCAAGGCCGCGAAGATCACCAACCGGGTCGTGGAGGAGAAGGGCGAGCGCCCCGAACTGACCGAGGCCTCGATCGTCGTCTCCGGCGGCCGCGGCGTCGGCTCCGCCGACAACATGGCCGTCGTAGAACGTCTCGCGGACTCCCTCGGCGCAGCCGTCGGCGCCTCCCGCGCCGTCGTCGACGCCGGTTGGTACCCACACCAGTCGCAGGTTGGGCAGACCGGCAAGACGGTCTCCCCGAGCCTGTACATCGCCGCCGGTATCTCCGGTGCGATCCAGCACCGCGCCGGTATGCAGACCAGCAAGACGATCGTCGCGATCAACAAGGACCGCGAGGCCCCGATCTTCGAACTCGCCGACTACGGCGTCGTCGGCGACCTGCACAAGGTCCTGCCGCAGGCGACCGACGAGGTCACCAAGCGCAAGGGCTAGAACGGCCCACACCCAGGGCTTGAACTGACGACACGTCAGGGCGACCATGGCGCGGTGAATCGCGGACTGTGCACCGCGCTCACCGCCGTCGCCCTGACGTTGTCGGTTTTCCCTGGCGACGCGGTGTTCGCCGCAGCCACTGACGCGATCTGCACCTTCGGGTACAACTCGGAGATCAAGCCAAGGCTCTCGCTGCAGCCTGGCTCCGGGACGATCACCTCCGATCCGTCGACCGGGGTCGCCGACATCCCGACCGAGGCGGGGCGCGTGGCGGTCAAGGAGCCGATCCTCTTCGGCTTCGGTCCCGGGTCGGGCTATCCACCCGGAGTCGGCGACCTCACCGGCGAGCGAGCCAACGGCACCTACGTCGTGATCCCCACCGAGGGGGACTGCGTGAGCGCACCGGTCACGAAGGCGCGCGGGACAGGTCGCTTCACACTGACCGGCTGAGCCGGAAAACCGCTGGTGCGCTGCGGTTAAGCTGGACGGCATGAGTGATCAGGCTGCAGTCCACGACTGTGCGCGCCGCGCGCGGGTCGCGTCCATCGACCTTGCCGTCGCGTCCCGTGCGGCCAAGGACAGTGCGCTGCGCGCGATGGCCGACGCCCTCGTCGCGGCCACCGACGCCGTGCTCGAGGCCAACGCCGTCGACGTCACCCGGGCCCGTGAGGGCGGCACCTCGGAGACGATGATCGACCGGCTGAAGCTCGACGCCGGCCGCGTGGAGGCGATGGCCCGAGGGCTGCGTGACGTCGCCGGTCTGCCCGACCCGGTCGGTGAGGTGGTCCGCGGGTCCACCTTGCCCAACGGTTTGGAGCTGCGTCAGATCCGCGTCCCGTTCGGGGTCGTCGGGATCATCTACGAGTCCCGCCCCAACGTCACCGCCGACGCCGCCGGCCTGTGCCTGAAGTCCGGCAACGCGGTGCTGCTGCGGGGGTCGTCCTCGGCGAAGTCGTCCAACCTCGCGATCGTGGCAGCACTGCAGACGGGGATCACCTCGGTCGGACTGCCCGCCGAGGCCGTCCAGTTGGTGCCGGGCGACAGCCACGAGTCGGTGAAGCACCTCATGCGCGCCCGCGGTCTCGTCGACGTCCTGATCCCGCGTGGTGGCGCGACGTTGATCCGCACCGTGGTCGAGGAATCCACGGTTCCGGTCATCGAGACCGGCGTCGGCAACTGCCACGTCTACGTCGATGCCGACGCCGACCTCGACGCCGCCGAGGCGATCCTGGTCAACGCCAAGGCGCAGCGCCCCAGCGTCTGCAACTCCGCGGAGACCTTCCTCGTGCACGCCGACGTGGCCGACGTCTTCGTGCCCCGCGCGATCGCGGCGCTCAAGGCTGCCGGGGTCACCGTGCACGGTGACGCCGAGGTCGCCCGAATCGGCGGCGCCGACGTCGTCCCGGTCAGCGCCGAGGACTGGGACACCGAGTTCCTGAGCCTCGACATCGCCGCCGGCGTCGTCGGTTCGCTCGAGGACGCGATCACGCACATCCGCGAGCACGGCAGCGGGCACACCGAGGCGATCATCACCCGGTCCCAGGCGGCAGCACGTCGCTTCGTCGCCGCGGTCGACGCGGCGGCCGTCGTGGTCAACGCCTCGACCCGCTTCACCGACGGCGGGGAGTTCGGGTTCGGGGCCGAGATCGGCATCTCCACCCAGAAGTTGCACGCCCGCGGCCCGATGGGCCTGCCGGAACTCACCTCGACCAAGTACGTGCTGACCGGGGACGGCCACGTCCGCGGCTGACCGCCTGTGCGGGCCGACGACCGGTTCGTGAGACGCTTGGCCCCGACCGTCCGACCTCGACGTCCCGGGAGCATCGAGCATGTTCAGCCAGACCGTGTTGATCCTCGCCGAGGCGGAGCAAGAGGGCGGCTTCGGTGCTCCCCACGCGGACCACAACCACGTCCTGGTCGGCGTCGCCGTGTTCCTCGGCCTGACGCTGTGCCTACTGGTCACGCTCGCGTTCAACAGGGACCGCTGACCCCGCTCGCATGGGCGCCGGTCCTCGCCTGGGCGTGATGGGCGGCACGTTCGACCCGATCCACAACGGTCACCTCGTGGCCGCCAGTGAGGTCGCGAACCGCTTCGGGCTGGACGAGGTCGTGTTCGTGCCGACCGGACGGCCCTGGCAGAAGAGCGATCGGGCGGTCTCCGACCCCGAGGACCGCTACCTGATGACGGTCATCGCCACCGCCGGCAATCCCACGTTCTCCGTCAGCCGGGTCGACGTCGACCGGCAGGGGCCGACCTACACGATCGACACCCTGCGGGACCTGCGGGCCTCCCGCGGACCGGACGCCGAGTTCTTCTTCATCACCGGCGCGGACGCGTTGGGCGCCATCCTCGGCTGGCACGACTCCGCCGAGCTGGTGAGCATGGCGCACTTCGTCGGCTGTACCCGGCCCGGGCACCAGCTGACCGATCCCGGACTCCCGGGCGCGCAGGTGAGCCTCGTCGAGATCCCTGCCCTGGCGATCTCCTCGACGGACTGTCGCACGCGCGTGGCCGAGGACCGACCCATCTGGTACCTCGTGCCCGATGGGGTCGTGCAGTACATCACCAAGCGCGACCTGTACCGCCCGGCCGAGGCGACGTGACCGAGCCGAACCCGCCTACCGAGTCCACCGAGCCCGATCCCGCCGTCGAGGCGCGCGAGGAGGCCGAGACCGCCGGGTGGCTGCAGTTCGTGCGCTCCCGGGCCGGGGACCGCGCCGACCGCCGGGCCGCCCGGAAGGAACGGCGCGTCCTGCTGGCCGTCGTCGTCGTCGTGCTGGCGCTCGTGGCCGGCGCCGCTCTGTGGCAGCCCTGGGGCGGTGGCAGTGCCGAGGACAGCGGTGATGAGGCCCTGGGTGCCGACCGCGTGCCGATGCTGCTGCAGGTCCAGGGCAGCGATGGGGCCGTCGCCACCGCGGTGCTCGTGCGCGACCGCCGGGGACGCGGCAGCGGGGCGGTGGTGGCCGTCCCGGCGAGCCTGGGGCTACCGGTGGAGGGCACAGCTGCCGCGACGGTGCGTAGCGCTTTGGACGACGCCGGTCCGACGCTCTCGCGGGAGGCGTTGGGGGAGTTGCTCGGTGTCGGACTGGTCGGGAGCTGGGTGCTGCCCGAGGTGGAGTTCGCGACGCTCGTCGACCGCCTGGGCGGGCTCCGGGTCGACGGATCGTCCTTGGACGGCAAGGCGGCGGTGACCCGCGCCGCGGCCAGTGCCGCGGGGACGGGGGAGGTGCTCGGCGCGCTCGTGGCCGGGTTCCCGACCGGCTTCGGCGCCGCGACCGACCTGCTCACCGACCTCGGACTGCTCGATGCGCCCGGACTGCCCGTGACCCGCCTGGCGGCTGTCCTGTGCGGGTTGGCCCGGGAGAGCGCTGCCGGTCGACTCACGGTGACGCCGCTGCCGGTCGACTCCTCCGGCGCGAACCTCGACCCCCGCGCGGCGACACCGGTGGTGCGGGACGTGCTCGGTGGGGAGCCGGGTGCGGGGCGAACGGATGAGACGCCCCGGATCGCGGTCTCGATCGCCGAAGGGGCCGAGGCGACGCCCGCCGACGTCCGTGCGGACGTGCTCGGGGCGGGCTACGAATACCTGGCCGGGACCGCTGCGGCGGCCGGCGCGGTGTCGTCGGTGGTGGTCCGCGCCGGGACCCCCGAGGCGGAGGCGCTCGGGGCCGATGTGGCAGACCTGCTGGGCCTGCCGGCGTCGGTGGTCAAGGTCGGCGGAGAGGTGCCGTTCGGCGCGGATGTGGCCGTGGTCATCGGACGTGGGAGACTGGGGCAGTGATGAGGACCCAGCATGGAGTCGGCCGTTGACCGCCACTGATCGCGCGGTTGAGGTGACGATCGCCGCCGCAGAGGCTGCCTCGGAGAAGTTGGCCGAGGACATCCTCGCCTTCGACGTCAGCGAACAGCTGGTGATCTGCGACATCTTCCTGTTGTGCTCGGCCTCCAACGACCGCCAGGTGAAGTCGATCGTCGACGACATCGAGCGCAAACTGAAGGAACTCGGCGAGCGCCCGATCCGCCGCGAGGGCGAGCGCGAAGGCCGCTGGGTGCTGCTGGACTACGGCGACGTCGTGGTGCACGTGCAGCACTCGGAGGACCGCCTGTACTACGCGTTGGAGCGGCTCTGGAAGGACTGCCCGACCGTCGAACTTCCCGAATCGGTGCGGATGGGCCGCGACGGTCCCCGCGCGACCGGCTGACCCGTGGCGCAGAGGGTCGTCGTCTGGCGGCACGGCCGGACACAGTGGAATCTGGCCGGGCGTTTCCAGGGCCAGAGCGACGTCGAACTGGATGAGGTCGGCGTCGAGCAGGCCGCCAACGCCGCGCGCATCCTGACCGGGCTCAAGCCGGCCGCGATCATCTCCTCGGACCTCAAGCGCGCCTGGGCCACCGCGGCGGAACTGGGAACGCTGACGGGGCTTCAGGTCGTCGCGGCACCCGGGTTACGGGAGACCTACCTCGGCACCTGGCAGGGCTTGACCCGCGAGGAGGTCGCGGCCAAGTTCCCCGGCGAGGAAGAAGCCTGGCTGCGCGGCGACGTCGAGCGCCGTGGCGGGGGAGAGAGCATGCAGGAGGTCGCGACCCGTGCGGCCGACGCTGTCCGCGCCGCGCTCGCCGAACTCGGCCCGGACGACACCCTCGTCGCGGTCACCCACGGCGGATCGGGTCGGGTGCTGATCGGCTCGATGTGCGGACTGCCGCCTGAGCACTGGAGCGTCCTCGGAGTGCTGTCGAACTGCTCCTGGAGCTTGCTCGCGCAACGATCGCACCGCTGGTCCATCGCGGAGCACAACGCGGGCACCCTTCCGGAGCCGGTGCTCGCCGACGAGCGCTGATCCGGCAGAGCTCGATCGAACTGTCCGAACGGCTGAGTCAAGCCGGTACGGAGGGATCCCCCAGGGTGCGAGCCCCGGACATTGGGTAGTAGTGAACCCTGACCCCCGGCCAGCCCTCGCTCGGGACGTCTCGTATCTCCGCAAGCTCGTCGCTCCAGGCCCTGGAGCGGATGTGGGCAACGGAAAGGAGAATCCGATGTACATCGGTGGCGGCGTTCTGACCGTGATCCTGATCATCGTCCTTCTGATCATCCTCCTCTGACACGTGGAACTGACGATTCATCAGTGGGGTGGTGCGCATCCCGGTGGGGCAGGGATGCGCCCATGCCCCTGCACGACAAGAGTCGCCGCCTGAGGGCGCTCGCCGACGATCGTTGATCTGGCTCCGCGTTACTCCGAGCGCGGTGGTGAGGGCGGGTGCAGCAGATCGCGCTGGATCCTCCAGTAGGTGTTGCGGCGAGGCCGCTGCTCCGGGTCGATGGATTTCGGGGGGATCATCTCGGGGATCCCGTCCGGCCCCAGGCGAATTTCCCAGCCGTGGAGGTGGACACCGCGGTGATGTTTTTCGCAGAGCAGAACACCGTTCTCGACTGATGTGATGCCGCCGTGTTCCCACCATCTGATGTGGTGGGCTCTGCACAGCCACGGTGGTGCGGTGCATCCGGCGTGGACGCACCCTCCGTCGCGGGCGACGATCGCTTTCCAGATCGGCCCGGTCACCGTGCGGTAGGTCCGGCCCACCGAGAGGGGGACGCCGTACTTGTCGAGCACGATCGGGGTGACCTCCGCGTCGCACAACAGACGCTGCACGGTCGCGGGGCTCAACGCGGACCCGGTGGCGAGGGCTGCGTAGGCAGCGCCGGTCAGACCCTTGAGGGTGTCGAGGCCGGTGACGAGGTTCAGGTGCGGGGCGACACCGCGGGAGTTCGGGAGATCCCCGGTCCGCAGAGTCTTCTCGACGATGTCGCGCATCGCGTCCGCGCGGCGTTGCGGGGTGGAGCGGAGGTCCTCGGCGTCGTCGGGGCGTTCCAGGGCGGCGATCGCGGCCTTGAGTTTGGCGACCTGCTCGATCCCGTCGCGGTAGTGCACGGACTGGGTACCGTCGGCGTGCTTGGTGTAGGTCACCGACCGGGGGCGGGTGCGTTCGTCCGGCTCGGGGCCGTCGGTGTCGGCCCGGTACAGGATCCGTTGGCCGAACTCATGCAGGTCGCTGGCGTTGACGTGGGCGGCGGCCTCGAGCATCCGGTCGCGGGCGAAGTCGACCTGCTCCGCGGTGCTGACCTTGGCCAGCTTGCGCAACGCCTCCACGATCACGGGCGTCTGCTCCGGATTCACCGCACCCGACGCCAGGGCCTCACCGACGGGCTTGTGCGGACCGGCACACGCCTTGGCCATGGCCACGTCGTCCTTGGCCGCGCGGTGCGTGAGGTTCAACGCCCCGGCCAGCCAGTGCTTGGTCGACAGGTCCCCGTTCGCCTCGGCGATCCCCCGGGCCTCGTGGGCAGCGACGGCTTTGAGGTATCCGGCCTTGGCCGCGGACAGCACCTGGGCCCAGGACAGCACCAGGTCCGTGACCTCACCGTCCACGCAGCGGTCGATGTGGTGGAAGGACTCCAACGCCTCCGTCATCTCCGCGGCAACGGCCTGAACGGCCACGGTCGCGGGAGTCATCAGGGTGGTGTCCATGAGATAACTCTAGAGAGGGACACCGACAGTTTTGCCCCCGGATCGGGCCTCTCCGGAAAGAGATTTCCTATATTCTTCAGACCTTCTGACGTTCAGTCATCTCTTTCACCGGCGACCACAACGGGCACCCCAGACCCACGTCGCGCCCCGCCCGCCGAGAGCACCTGAACAGCACCCCAGACCACAACGACCACGCCCCCGACTTCCATACACACTTGAGATACAAGAGTTTCCGCAAGTAGAAACCGCTGAGCGTTCACGCTGCCGGTACGCGAGGATTCGTCCATGTCCCTGCCCGCGGCGACCCAGATTCCGGCCGCCATCGAGAGCGACCAACGTCGGGTCCTCAAGGTTCTCGGGGCCGCCCAGGTCTTCAGCGGACTGGCCGTCGGACTGTGCTTCGCGGTCAACAGTCTCGAAGCCGCAAGGTTGTCGGACTCCGACCTCGTGGGCGGCGCGGCGTTCACCTGCGCCTCCGTCGGGGCCGGCATCGCGGCCTGGAGCCTGTCCCGCATCGCCGATCGCGTGGGCCGACGTCCCTCGCTCGCATGCGGGTACGCGGCCGGAGCGGTGGGTGGAGCGGTCTGTTCGCTCGGGGTCGGGATGGAAAGTTGGCCGCTGCTGCTCGCCGGGCTCGTGCTGTTCGGGGCGGGCATGGCAGCGGGCATGGCCGCGCGATTTGCCGCCACGGACCTGGCCGCACCGGAGCGCCGCGGTCGCGCACTCGGCGTCATCCTGTGGGCCAGCACGGTGGGAGCCGTCACGGGCCCGAACCTCGCTGTGGTCGCGCGCAGGGCCGCGGGCGCGCTCGGGTTGCCGAGCCCCATCGGACCTTTCCTCTGCTGCACGGTGGCATTCGCCGTCGCGACCGCGATCGTCCTCGTCGGTCTCCGTCCGGACCCGTTGTTGACGGCCCGTCGGTTGGCCCTGACCGACGAGGCCGCCTCCATCCAGGCACCCGCTCGCTCCACCCGACAGATCGTGGCGGTCACCGACGCTCGGCTCGCGCTGGCCGGGCTCGCCGTCTTCCACATGCTGATGGTCTCGGTGATGTCGATGTCTCCGGTGCACCTCAACCACGGCGGCCACGGGGTCGCGGTCGTCGGGGTCGTGATCAGCGTGCACATCGCCGGGATGTACGGACTGAGTCCCGTGTTCGGCCACCTGACCGACCGAGCGGGTCCGCTGCGCATCCTGCTGGCCGGCGGCGGCTTGATGCTCGCGGCGGCCGGTACGTGCGCCTCGGCCGGGGAGGACGAACCGCTGCAGCTCGCCGTCGGGCTGGTGCTGCTCGGCCTCGGGTGGAGCGCCGGACTCATCGCCGGATCGGTTTTGCTGACCAGCGCACTGCCGGTCGCGGATCGGGCGCGGGCGCAAGGCCTGTCCGACGTCGCGATGAATGTCGCCGGTGCGCTGGGCGGCGTTCTCGCCGGGCTGGTGGTCGCGGGTGCCGGGTTCACCCTGCTCGGGATCGGCGCTGCCGCTGTCGCCGCGATCTACCTGGTCGTGGTGCTCGGCCGCGCGACCGCCGCACGACCGGCCGTGGTCCGCTGACTACGCGGATCGCGATCGTGAAACCCTCCGTTCGGGCGGGATCGCAGTTCAGTTAGTCACACGTCGCGCCTCTGCAGGTCCACTGGACCGCAGGCGTAGAGTCTGTGAATGGCCCGCCGAACGCACTCGCGTCGGTGGGTCGCTGCGTCCGTGGCCGGACTGCTGGCCGTGACCCTCGCGCAGGCATCGGATGCCGGTGCCGCCGAGGACGAGCACGGCACCGAACGGGTCAGCCTCGACGAGCAGGCCCACGAGGCAGACGCCGCCAGCTACGACCCGGTGCTGTCCGCGGACGGGCAGTACGTCGCCTTCGCCTCCGACGCGACCAACCTCGTTCGCGGCGACACCAACAACAATCGCGACGTCTTCGTCCGCGACAACCGCACCGGGCGGACCAAGCGGGTCTCGGTCAGCTCCCGCGGTGCGCAGTCCAATCAGCACAGCTACAACCCGTCGATCTCCGCGGACGGTCGGTGGGTCGCCTTCGACTCGTGGTCCGACAACCTGGTCCCGGGCGACAAGAACCACCGCGGTGACGTCTTCCTGCACGACACCGAGACGGGCAGGACGATCCGCATCAGCGGCCGACTCGACGATCACAAGGAAGCCCACGGCAACAGCGGTTTCGCGGTGATCAGCGGTGACGGCAAGCACGTCACGTTCGAGTCGAACGCCCCGGACATGCGCCCGGGTGGGGGCAATCAGAGCGACGTGTACGTGTGGGAGCGCGAGACCGGCGACATCGAGTACGTCAGCCAGGGTCTGCAGGGCGCCGGCATCGGCAGCAGCGGTGCCCCGACGATCAGCCACGACGGCCGCTACGTCGCGTTCACCTCCTCGGCTGCCAATCTCGTGGTCGCCGACACCAACCAGCGCGACGACATCTTCGTGCGCGACCGGGAACTGCAGACCACCCGTCGGGTCAGCCTGAACACCGTCGGCGGTGAGTCCAACCACGAGAGCGACCAGGCATCGATCAGCGCGGACGGCCGCTGGATCACCTTCGAGTCGATGGCCTACTCGCTCACGAGCAACGACCCCACCCCCGAGTTCACGCCGAAGATGTTCAACCCGCTGCAGCGGGGGAGCACCGACGAGAACAGCGCATCCGACGTGTTCCTGCACGACATGGTCACGGGCACCACCGAGATGATCAGCGTCTCCGACGCGGGCGTGCAGGGCGTGCGGGAGAGCTACTCCGCGGCGATGTCCGGCGACGGACGCTACGTCGTGTTCGTGTCCTACGCGAACAACCTGGTGCCCGGGGACACGAACAACGAGCGCGACGTATTCATCCGCGACGTCGTCGAGAAGAAGACCACGCGGATGAGCATCGGCAATCAGGGATCCGAGGGCGCGGGGCTGAGCTACTCCCCGGCAGTCAGCGCCGACGGTCGTCGGATCGCGTTCGCCTCCGACGCCGAGAACCTCGTCGACGGGGACACCAACCACGAGGGCGACATCTTCGTCCGCCGCTGAGTCGTGCCTCGCACCGTAAGGTGCCGGGGATGGACGAAGGAACGGGCGCCGAACCCGTGCGACGGTTGCGACCGGACCTCGGTGGGGTTCCGGAGACGACGCTCTGGACGCTGTATCACCGTGCCCGCGAGGCCGGGCGTCACGGCAGCCCGTTGCAGGATCCGAAGGCGATCGAACTCCTGGCCGCGATCGACTTCGACTTCCGCGGTCGCTTCGGCTCCGGCCCGCCGGCGTTCGGCCGCTACATCGGTTTCCGCGCTTTGGCCTTCGACCGCGTCGTGCTCTCTGTCTTGGGTGAGAACCCGGACGCGACGGTCGTAGTGCTGGGCGAGGGCCTCGAGACCCAGTTCTGGCGGGTGGACAACGGGCGGATCCGCTGGTTCACCGTCGAACTGCCGGAGACGGCGCACGTCCGCGAGACGCTGCTGCCGGCCGAACCGCCGCGGCGGCGGCTGTTTGCGGGGTCCGCCACCGACCACGCCTGGATGGACGAGCTGGGCGCACAGCCCGGGGACCGGGTGGTCGTAGTCGCGCAGGGGCTGCTCATGTACCTGCGGCCGGCCGACGTGCGAGCCCTCATCACCACCTGCGCCGCGCGCTTCCCCGGCGGGGCGATGGCTTTCGACACCGTTCCGCCGTTCTTCAGCGCGCTGACCGTCCGGGGCAAGCTGCGCGGCCCGAGCGGGTACGCGGCACCTCCGATGCCGTGGGGCGCGGACCCGCGGATGCTGCTCCGCCAACTGCCCGAGCAGCCGAACATCGCGGCAGCCTCGCTCGTCGAGCCGCCAGGCCTGCCGGCGATCATCGGTGCGGGGGCCGCGGTGGGCCGCAAGCTGGGACCGGTGGGCCGGCTCCTGCCAGGCGTCGTGCGGGTCGACTTCGCGCGCTGAGCGCTCAGTGATTGCGCAGGGCGTCGACCAAGTCGCTCTTGTTCATGCCCGAGCGGCCTTCGATGTCGAGTTCGGCGGCTCGTTTGCGCAGGTCCTCGACGGTCCAGTCGTCGTACGATCCGCTGTGGCCGCCCCTGGAACCGACCGTGCTGCGGCCCTCGGCGGCGGCCGAATTGGCGATCCGCGCGGACTTTTCCTTGCTGTTTCCCTCGTCCCGGAGCTTGTCGTAGAGCTTCTCGTCCTTGATCGACGACCTGGGCATGGCGGAAACCTCCTTGCGTGAGCTGTGTCCGTAGAGCTACCCAGGGAAGGCGCGCCGATACGCTGCGCCCGTGCCGATTCATGGCTACAGGGGAGAGATCGAGGACATGACACAGGGCGAGACCAGCACGCCGCAGACCGATTCCGACGCGCCTGCGTTCCGCTACACGGCGGGCCTGGCGAACCGGATCGAGGGAGAGTGGCAGGACCGCTGGGACCGCGAGGGGACCTTCCACGCGCCGAACCCGTCGGGACCGATGGGCGACGCGGAGGCGGTCGCCGGGCGCGAGAAGCTGTACGTGCTCGACATGTTCCCGTACCCGTCGGGGGCGGGCCTGCACGTCGGGCACCCGCTCGGCTACATCGGGACCGACGTCTTCGGCCGGTTCAAGCGGATGACCGGGCACAACGTCCTGCACGCGCTGGGCTACGACGCCTTCGGTCTGCCCGCCGAGCAGTACGCCGTGCAGACCGGCCAGCACCCGCGGGTGACCACCGAGGCCAACGTCGCGAACATGCGCCGCCAGCTGCGCGCATTGGGTCTGGCCCACGACGACCGGCGCAGTGTCGCGACGACCGACGTCGAGTTCTACCGCTGGACCCAGTGGATCTTCCTGCAGATCTTCAACTCCTGGTACGACCCGGACGCCGACGCTGCGCGTCCGATCGCCGAGCTGGTGGGGAGCTGGGCCGACGGGTCCCGGACCACCCCCGACGGCACCCCCTGGGCTGATCTGACGGAAAGTCAGCGTCGCGCGGCGATCGACGACCACCGCCTGGCGTTCCTGTCCGACGCCCCGGTGAACTGGTGTCCCGGCCTGGGCACGGTGCTGGCCAACGAGGAGGTCACCCCCGACGGTCGCAGCGAGCGCGGCAACTTCCCGGTCCTCAAGCGCAACCTGCGCCAGTGGAAGATGCGGATCACCGCCTATGCCGATCGGTTGAGTGCTGACCTCGACGGGCTGGACTGGCCCGAGGCGATCAAGCTGATGCAGCGCAACTGGATCGGTCGCTCGACCGGTGCTCGTGTGGACTTCGCTGTCACCACCGGGGCCGGTGCGCAGGACGCGATCACTGTCTTCACCACCCGCCCGGACACCTTGTTCGGCGCCACCTACATGGTGCTGGCGCCCGAGCACCCGTTGGTCGACTCGCTGCTGCCCGCAGCCTGGCCCGGAGACACCCCCGCCTCCTGGACCGGCGGGGCCGCGACCCCGGCCGACGCCGTCACGTCCTACCGCCTGGCCGCCGGCGCCAAGTCCGATGTCGAACGCCAGGCCGACGCGAAGCAGAAGACCGGTGTGTTCACCGGGTCGTACGCGATCAACCCCGTCAACGGTGCACCGATCCCGGTCTTCATCGCCGACTACGTGCTGATGGGCTACGGCACCGGGGCGATCATGGCCGTGCCCGCCGAGGACGAACGTGACTGGGCGTTCGCCGCCGCGTTCGGCATCCCGGTGATCCGCACGGTGCAGCCCCCGGCGGACTGGACCGACGGCGCCTGGACCGGTGACGGCGCCTCGATCAACTCGGCCAACGACGAGATCTCGTTGAACGGTCTGGACAAGGAGACCGCGAAGGCGCAGATCATCGAGTGGCTCGGAGCCAAGGGCGTCGGCGAGGCCACGGTCCAGTACAAGCTGCGCGACTGGCTGTTCAGTCGTCAGCGCTACTGGGGCGAGCCGTTCCCGATCGTCTTCGATGAGTACGGCGCGGTGGCGCTGCCAGAATCGATGCTGCCCGTCGAACTGCCCGAGGTGGAGGACTACTCGCCGCGGACCTTCGAGGCCGACGACGCCACCTCTGCGCCGGAATCCCCGCTCGCTCGGGCGA
The DNA here is from genome assembly GCA_963703165.1 of uncultured Actinomycetota bacterium. GTDB lineage: Bacteria > Actinomycetota > Actinomycetes > Sporichthyales > Sporichthyaceae > JBQTKD01. The sequence goes on along the minus strand of OY969798.1, from coordinate 983,518 downwards.
CCGAGTGGGCCACCGTCACCCTGGACCTCGGTGACGGGCCGAAGGAGTATCGCCGCGAGACCAACACGATGCCGCAATGGGCCGGCTCGTGCTGGTACGAGATGCGGTACCTGGACCCGACCAACAGTGAGCGCTTCGTCGACCCCGAGGTCGAGAAGTACTGGATGGGTCCGCGCACCGAAGGCGACTGCGGCGGGGTCGACCTGTACGTCGGCGGCGTCGAGCACGCAGTGCTGCACCTGCTGTACGCGCGGTTCTGGCACAAGGTCCTGTTCGACCTGGGCCACGTCTCCAGTTCCGAGCCGTTCCGTCGCCTGTTCAACCAGGGCTACATCCAGGCCTACGCCTACACCGACGAGCGGGGAATGTACGTTCCCGCGGCCGAGGTCGTCGAGGGCGGCGACGGCACCTGGACCTATCAGGACGCCCCGGTCAACCGCGAGTACGGAAAAATGGGCAAGGGCCTGAAGAACTCCGTGACGCCTGACGACATGTGCGCGGAGTACGGTGCGGACACCCTGCGGGTCTACGAGATGTCGATGGGCCCCATGGACGTCTCCCGGCCGTGGGACACCCGAGCGGTGATCGGCTCGTTCCGGTTCCTGCAGCGGCTGTGGCGCAACATCGTCGACGAGGACACCGGCAAGGCTCGCGTTGTCGATTCACCCGCGGACGACGCGACCGCGCGAGTCGTCGCGAAGGCCGTCGACGGCGTCGCCCGGGACTTCGAGGGCCTGCGCTACAACACCGCGATCGCGAAGCTGATCGAGGCCAACAACCATCTGACCAAGGTCGTCGCCGACCGCGGCGAGCTGTCGCGCGACGTGGCGGAGACCATGACGTTGCTGCTGGCGCCGTTGGCCCCGCACATGGCCGAAGAGCTGTGGGCGCTGCTGGGTCATGCCGACTCGTTGACCTACCACCCGTTCCCGGTGGCCGATCCTGCGCTGCTGGTCGAGGACACCGTCACGTGCGTCGTGCAGATCGCCGGGAAGGTCCGTGACCGCATCGAGGTCCCGGCCGACATCGCCGAGGACGCGCTGCAGGAATTGGCGCTGGCGACCGAGAAGGTCATCGCGGCGTTGGACGGCCGTCCGGTCCGCACCGTCGTGGTCCGGGCACCGAAGCTGGTCAACATCGTCCCGGGCTGAGTAGCGTCATGGGCATGGACTCCTACCGCTTCATCAAGGTCAAGCGTGACGGCGACACCGTGCGGATAACGATGGACCGCCCGGAGCGCCGCAACGCGCTCTCCGAGGAACACCTGCTCGAGCTGACGCACGCGTTCCGCACGACGGGGGAGACCGACGCGACGGGCATCATCCTGGCCGGCAACGGCCCGGTGTTCTCCGCGGGCCACGACTTCGCCGACGTGTTCGCGCGTGACAACGCAGGCAACCGCGAGCTGCTGCTGACCTGCACCGCCCTCATGCAGACCATCCAGTCGGTGTCGCAGGTCGTCGTCGCTCGCGTGCACGCGCTCGCGACCGCGGCGGGTTGTCAGCTGGTGGCCTCCTGCGACCTGGCCGTCGCCGCCGAGTCCGCGGCGTTCTGTCTGCCAGGCGGCAAGGGTGGGTGGTTCTGCCACACCCCGGCCGTGCCGGTTGCCCGCACCATCGGCCGCAAACGTCTGATGGAACTCGCCTTCTCCGGCGACCCGATCGACGCGACGACCGCCGCGGAGTGGGGCTTGATCAACTACGCCGTGCCGGACGCCGAGCTCGACGCCCGGGTCGACGAACTGCTCGCCCGCTGTACCCGCGGCAGTCGGGCCGCGAAGGGCCGGGGCAAGCGCACCCTCTACGCCCAGCTGGATCGTCCCGAGGCCGACGCCTACGAGATCGCGGTCGAGGTCATGGCCTCCTCGTCGGAGACTCCTGAGGCGCGCGAGGGCATGCAGGCGTTCTTCGACAAGCGCAAGCCCGTCTGGCCGCAGTGAGTCTGGGTCTGGTCACCGATTCGGCGTGCGCGCTGTCGGTCAAGGAGAGCGAGGCCTTGGGTCTCGTGGTGGTTCCGTTGCGTGTCGCCGTCGGTGGGCGCGAGATGCCCGAGAACGATCTGACGAGTGATCAGCTGGTCACTGCCCTGCGGGACGGTTCGACGGTGTCCACCTCGCAGCCCTCCCCGACGTCGCTGCGAGCGGTCTACGACGAGCTCATCTCCGCGGGCGCCGAGGAGATCGTCTCGGTGCACCTGTCCGAGGCCCTGTCCGGAACCTGCGCCGCCGCACGCGCGGCCGCGGCTGACTGCGCGGTACCGGTCCACGTCGTCGACTCGGCGACCATCGGCCTCGGTCTGGGTTTCGCGCTCCGCGCCGCGGTAGCGGTTCGCGAAACCGGTGGTTCCTCCGCCGAGGTGATCGAGGCCGTGCGCGCCTGCGTCGGCGCCACCTCCGTGTTCTTCTACGTCGACACTCTGGAGTACCTGCGCCGCGGCGGTCGCATCGGCGCCGCGCAGGCTCTCGTCGGCTCCGCGCTGGCCGTCAAACCGATCCTCGGCATCGAGGGCGGCCGGATCGAACCGGTGGACAAGGTCCGCACCGCGAGCCGCGCCCTGGAACGCCTCGTCGACCTGACGATGCGCCAGGTTCCTTCCCCCGTCGCACTCGCCGTGCAACACCTCGGCGCTCCCGACCGCGCGGCCGCCATGGCCGCCGCCCTGCGCGAACGCTCCGGCGTGGACGTGGAACTCGCCGAACTCGGCGCCGCCGTCGGTGCCCACGTCGGTCCCGGCACCCTGGCCGTCGTCGCCCAACGCGGGTAACAACCTTTGCGCACGTCGTGTTCGCGATTTCGCCGCTCAACAGGGCTCAATCGGCTCGGAAGAGCGAAAGCTCGTTCCTCGCCTTCGCTCTCCGCTCGCCTCAATCGCCTGTGCGTAATGGTTCCACGAACCCGGACAAATCGCCCAGTTTCACGACCACTACGCACGACGTGCGTAGTGGTCGTCAGAAGTTTTCCACAGCGGGGGAGGGGGCCAGTTATCCACAGATTGGAGATTGCCCCCTGACTTGGGGTGGACGCGTCTCTAGCGTCCGCGCCGTGAATCTCTCTCCTCGAATCCTCAGCGCCCGGGCCCGTGTCGAGGCTCGGCTCATCCGTCTCTTCCCCGGCCCGTTCGGCCATGTCGTCGACGTCTCCGCGGTCGACGACCCTGACAACCCGCCCGATGGACGACCGGAACGGGGGATCGACGGGCGCGCGGCCCTGGTGGTCTGCCTCGTGGCGGCGTTGAGCGTCGCGCTTGCCGGCTTCCTGCTCTGGCGAGCCCGGCCGCAGTCCGCCGACGTCGGGCCGATGTCCGCCTCGAACGGCGTCGCCTCGCCCGCCCCGGCGATGCAGACCTTCGTCGCCGCCTCCGTGGTTCCGAGCCCCACGGAATCGCCGACCGCGGCGCCGGACGACCCGGGCGTCACCGTCGACGTCCAGGGCAGGGTGCGACGCCCCGGCGTGGTCAATCTGCCTACCGGCGCGCGGGTCCGCGACGCCCTGAACGCGGTCGGCGGACCTCGTCCCGGGGTGAGCACGCGGTCGCTGAACCTCGCGGCGCCCGTCAGCGACGGCGAGCAGATCGTGCTCGGACCGGCGTGCGGCGACGCGGCCGCCGTCCAGGCACCGGCCGGCGCACTGCCGGCGGCGCCCGCGGCGACCACCACGACGCCCGGTGGGTCGAGCCGCCCGGCCCGGACGGCGAACGCGGTGATCGACCTCAACCGCGCGACCGTCGCCGAGCTCGAGACCCTCCCCGGCGTCGGTCCGGTCCTGGCGCAGCGCATCGTCGACTACCGCACCACGCACGGCCGGTTCACCTCGGTCGACGAGCTGCGCGAGGTCAGCGGCATAGGCCCGGCCAAATTCGCCGAGATCCGCTCCAGGGTTCGGGTCTGATGTGGCGTCAGCGGTCGACGAAGGTCCTGTGGGGCAACGGAAGCACCTGGACCTACGGCTGTTGCCGGCCGCCGGCGCGACGTGGGTGGTCGCCTGGCTGACCCCGGCGCTGCCCGGCGGCGTGAGGTGGCTCGTGCCGGTCGTCGCGCTGCCCGCCGCGTTGGTGCTGCTGCACCGCGAGTGGCGGCGCCGCGCGGACGGGAACGGGTCGGCGCCGCGGATTACGGCCGCGGCCACCGTGGCCGCGGTCCTCGCCTGCGCCGGGGCGGCCGGGCTCGCCTCGGCGGCGCGGGTCCGCGCGATCGACGCGGACCCGGTCGCGGAACTCACTGCGGCGCGGGCCACTGTCACCGTGGCGGCGCGGGTGCGGACCTACCCGACCGTCCAGCGCAGCGCCACCACCCGCCCGGGCGGCGCCCGCGAGTTCGTCGCCGTCCCGATCGAGGTCACCGCCATGACGGGTCGCGGCCGCTCGTTCATGGTCCATTCGCCGATGCTGCTGCGCAGCGCGGACCTCTCCTGGGCCACGGTGCTGCCGGGCGAACGCATCGCCGCCACCGGGCGCCTGGCTCCCGCCCGACCCCGCACCCCGACGGCCGCCCTGCTCTGGGCCGACGACCCACCGCGCACGCTCTCCACCGCACCCTGGGCCGCCCGGGCCGCGGCGGGGGCCCGCGCGGACATGCGGGCCGCCGTCGACGGCCTGCCGGAGCCACAACGCGGCCTGCTGCCGGGTCTGGTGCTCGGGGACACCTCCGGCACCGACCCCGACCTCGCCGACGACTTCCGCGTCGCCGGCCTGGCGCACCTCACCGCGGTGTCCGGAGCGAACGTGGCGATCCTCGTCGCCGTCGTCCTCGGCATCGCGAAACGAGCAGGTCTCCGTCGGGTGTTCCTCCCACCCCTCGGCGTCGCGACCATCCTCGGCTTCGCCGCCGTCGTCGGACCCGAACCCAGCCTGCTGCGCGCAGCCGTCATGGGCCTGATCGCCGTGTTGGCGCTCAGCCTGGGCAGGCCAAACCGCGCGGCTCCCGCCCTGCTCGCGTCGGTGATCCTGCTCCTGCTCGCTGATCCCTGGCTCGCCCGCTCATTCGGGTTCGCGCTGTCCGTATCGGCCACCGCAGGGTTGTTGACTCTGGCGCCCCGCTGGACCGAGGCGTGGGCGCGACGGATGCCCCGCCCCCTGGCCGCCGCGATCGCCGTGCCCGCGGCCGCCCAGGTCGCGTGCGCGCCGCTGATCGTCCTGCTCGCCGGAAACATCAGCCTCGTCGGGATCCCGGCCAACCTGCTGGCCGTTCCGGCCGTCGCGCCCGCGATGTGCTTCGGCCTGGCCGCCGCGGCCACGCAGTCGCTCAGCCCCTGGCTCGCCGCGCTGCTGGCCGAACCCGCGGGCGCGGCCGCCTGGTGGATCGTCGTGGTGGGACGGACTGCCGCCGGTGTTCCCGGCCCGTCGCTGGACTGGCCCGACGGTGTCCGCGGGGCGCTGGCGCTGACGATCGTCCTGATCCTCGCCCTCGCCGCGGGCGCCGCCGGTAGCCGAGCCCGGGACGCGCCCTGGTTACGCCCCGCAGGGCGTGCCCTGGGCATGGTGCTGCTGCTCGCGACGGTCTGTCTCGTGACGCGACCGAGCGTCCCGCTGCCCGGGCCGCTGCGCGCCCTGCACTGGCCACCCGCCGGGTGGCAGCTGATCGCCTGCGACATCGGGCAGGGCGACGGACTGGTGCTCTCCGTCCGACCAGGGGTGGCGGTCGTCGTCGACACCGGGCCGGACCCGGACCTGATGGACCGCTGCCTGCGCCGCCTCGGCGTGCGGGACATTCCCTATCTCCTGCTGACGCACTTTCACGCCGACCACATCGGCGGGCTCGCGGGTGCGCTGCGCGGCCGGCAGGTCGCCGAGGTCGGCGTTTCCCCGTTGCCTGACCCGGCGCCCGCCGCGGCCGCGGTCGCGGCGCAGGTCGCCGTGGCCGGTGCCCGACTCACCGTCGCCGTGCCGGGGGAGCAGCGCGGTGTCGACGGTCTGTCCTGGCGGGTGGTCTGGCCCCGGCTGTTGCTGCGCGAGGGATCGGCCGCCAACAACGCCAGCGTCGTCCTCGACGTGCGCACACCGGCGGGCGTGCGGATCCTGCTCGCCGGCGACATCGAGCCGGCGGCCCAGATCGCCCTGCACCGCGCGGAACCGGAGCTACGCGTCGACGTCCTCAAGACCCCGCACCACGGCAGCGCCCATCAGGACGACGCGTTCCTGCGCAGCCTCGGCGCCCGGATCGCCATCACCTCGGCCGGCGCCGACAACGACTACGGACACCCCGCGCCGATCACCGTCGCGTCGTTGCGGTCCGCCGGCATGCGACACGCCCGCACCGACACCTCCGGCGACCTCGCGGTCACCGCGCAGGACGGTCGGCTGCAGGTCGTGACCCGTCGCGGCGCACCGGACCCGTAGCCCTGACGATCCCTCAGATCACTGCCCGGTCGAGCGGGAAGGCCACCGGCGGCTCGGCGTGGTGCTCGGCGTACGGGTTCGGGCCGCGGCCTTCCTTGCGCTTGGCCAGCAGTTCCGCGTACTGCTCCCGTGGCGTCGGCAACTCGAAGTGGGCGTACGCCTCGGCTGGGGTCCAGGTCCGCCGTTCGACGGCGGGGACGCCCTTCAGGATCGGTGCGACGACCGGCACTGCCAACGGCGACAACCGCTTCAGCACGGCCATCTGCAGCCGGGTGTCGGCGGCGAGCGTGCGAATAGCGATCTTGGTGGGGATGGTGACCGCGATGTCGGTGGCGCGGGACTGTTCGATGCCTGACATCTCGCGCATCCACGCCGGCATGGTGGCGATCACGGCGCGGCGGATGACCGCGGACAGCGGCACGGAGAACGCCTTGGGCGCGATCCCGTCCAGCATCAGCGGAGTGACGTCGAGCAGGAAATCCATCATGTCCTGCGCGACGGGGGAGCCGACCAGGCGCGGGCGGTACTCCTCGAAGTAGGCGGTCACGTCGTCCCGGGTGAGCGGAACCGTCGCCGGGTCGATGGTCTGGAACTCCGCGGCCACGGCGCACTCCGCCCAGTACCGCGCCTCCTCCTCCGCGGGCAGTTTCCCGGGGCCGTAGACCTCGTACATGTAGAGGATCGAGTGCCAGGCGGTCAGGTGGATCCACAGTTGCGAATCGGGATCGTTCGCATCGAAGGTCTCCCCGGAGATCGGCTCGATCCCCACCGCCCGGCCGTGGATCTTCACCAACGTGTGCGCGGCCTTGAGCACCGACTCCGCGTCGCCGAACTTCACCGTCGCGAAGTACTGCATCGTGCGGTCGTAGCGCAGTTTCGTGCGCTGCTTGACCTGACCGCTGTGCTCGACCGAGGCCACCAGGAACGGATCGAGTTCCTCGATGACGACGGACCGCATGAAGCCGAGCACCGTCGAGGTCGGGTAGCCCCAGACCTTCCACGTCACCGACCCTGGCCCGAAGAACCCGTTGTCGCGGTGCGGCAGGACTGCCTTCGTGTGGATCGTCTTCGACGCCATGACGAAGTCCCCTCGGTGGGTGCCGGCTGACTCGACGAGATCACGCTAGCGGAGAAACTTACTCTCGGTAAGTCCCGTCGTGCGGCATTGTCCGAGCCCTGTGAAAAGCTGACCGGGATGACGACCCCCGCCACCCTGCCCGCGCTGACTCTGGTCCTCGGATCCGAGGAGCTGTTGGCGGACCGCGCAGTCGCCCGAGTCCTGCGCATGGTGCGGGCCGTCGAGGCCGACGCCGACGTGCACCAGGTGACCGCGACCGAGCTGGCCGCCGGGGACCTAGCCGGCCTGACGGCGCCATCGCTGTTCGCCGTCCGGCGCCTGATCGTGGTGCGTGGCGCGGCAGATCTGTCCGGACCGGTGCTCGCCGAGGTCGAGACGCTGCTCGCCGAACCGCCCGAGGAGACCTCCCTGGTACTGGTGCACCCGGGTGGCGCCAAGGGCAAGGCTCTGGTCGAGAAGGCACGCAAGGCCGGTGCCACGGTCGTGGACTGCGCCGAGGTCAAGAAGGTCGGCGACAAGCTGGGCTTCATCAGCGCCGAGTTCCGCGCCGCGGGGCGCAAGATCTCCTCCGACGCCGCGAAGGCCCTGCTCGACTCCGTCGGTGGTGGCTTGCGCGAGCTCGGAGCGGCCTGCGCCCAACTCGTCGCGGACACCACCGGCAACGTGGACGTCCCGACGATCCGCCGGTACTACGCCGGCCGCGCGGAGGTCAGCAGCTTCGCGGTCGCGGACCTTGCGGTCGAGGGCCGCACGGGCGAGGCGCTGGCGCATCTGCGTTGGTCACTGACGGCCGGTGTCGAGCCGGTGCTGCTCACCGCGGCCCTGGCGATGGGCCTACGCAATATCGCGCGGCTCGCGGGACCGGGGGACTCCGGGATGCCGTCGTGGAAGCTCGACCGAGTCCGGGCTCAGGCCCGGGGCTGGGATCCCGAAGGCATCGCGCGCGCCTTGACGGCGGTCGCGGTCGCCGACGCCGCGGTCAAGGGCGGCGCACTCTCTCCGGGGTACGCGTTGGAACGCGCCGTCGTCGAGGTCGCCGCCGCGCGGCGATGAAGCGGAGCAGGTGGGGCCTGGTGGGACTCGTCCCACTACAGCTTGTTGACCGCCTGGGCCATCGCCGACTTCTTGTTCGCGGCGGCGTTGGCGTGGATGACGCCCTTGCTCGCGGCCTTGTCCAGCGCCCGGGAGGCGTCCTTGAGCAGGACACCGGCCTTCTCCGTGTCACCGGCGGCCGCGGCCTCGCGGAACTTGCGCACCGAAGTCTTCAGCGCGGAACGGACAGCCTTGTTGCGCTGCCGTGCCTTCTCGTTGGTCTTGTTCCGCTTGATCTGAGACTTGATATTCGCCACGGAGAGAGCTCGCCTCGCTGTTGTTCGCCGACACGTCGAAGGGGCGCACCGGTGGCGCGCGACCGCCGAGACTACCAGCGCGCGGAGTGGGTAGCCAAACGTGCACCGCGGCTGTGCGCCCCCGTGCGGGGAAAACTGCGCGAAACACGGCCACGCTAAGGTCCGCAACCATGGCTGATCTCTTCCAGGACTACCCCCTCGGGTCCGCCTGGGACGAGATGTTCGGCGCCCAGGACCAGCCCCGTGAGGCAGTTGCCGCCGTCCACGACACGGTTCGCAACCTCGCCGTCGACGAACTGCGGTCACGGGCCGACGCGTTGGCCCTGTCCTTCCTGGACCGCGGCGTCACCTTCGCTCTCGGGGGAGAGGAGCGGCCGTTCCCGCTGGACATCGTTCCGCGCATCATCACCGCGGCCGAGTGGGCCGGGCTCGCTGCCGGCGTCACGCAGCGGGTCAGGGCACTGGAGGCCTTCCTCGCCGACGTCTACGACCGCGGCCAGGTCTTCATCGACGGCGTCATCCCGAAGCGGCTGATCGCCACCTCCGCGCACTTCCACCGCGCCGCGGCCGACGTCGTGCCGGCCAACGGTGTGCGGGTCCTCGTCTCCGGGATCGACGTCATCCGGGATCAGGACGGGCAGTTCCGGGTGCTGGAGGACAACATCCGCACCCCGTCCGGCGTCAGCTACGTCATCGAGAATCGCCGCGCCATGACCCACGGCCTGCCCGAGGCATTCAGCGCGCACCGGATCATGCCGGTCTCGGACTACCCGCAGCGCCTGCTCGCCGCCGCGCGCGCCGCCGCGCCCGACGGGGCCGCCGACGCCGAGGTCGTCGTGCTCACGCCCGGCGTCTACAACTCCGCCTACTTCGAGCACGCGCTCCTGGCGCGCCTCATGGGCGTGGAACTGGTCGAGGGCCGGGACCTGTTCTGCCGGCGCAACCGGGTCTACATGCGCACCACCAACGGTGAGAAGCGCGTCGACGTCATCTACCGCCGCATCGACGACGACTTCCTCGACCCGCTGCACTTCCGCCCGGACTCCACCCTCGGCTGCCCCGGCCTGCTCAACGCCGCCCGGGACGGCGGGGTGACCATCTGCAACGCGGTCGGCAACGGCATCGCCGACGACAAGCTCGTCTACACCTACGTCCCCGACCTCATCCGGTACTACCTCAGCGAGGAACCGCTGCTCGGGAACGTCGACACCTACCGGCTCGACGACGCCGGTGACACCGAGACGCTGCCCTGGGTACTCGCCCACCTCGACGAGCTCGTGCTCAAGCCCGTCGACGCCTCCGGTGGCAAGGGCATCGTGATCGGGCCGGCCGCGGATCAGGCCACGCTCGCGGCGCTGAAGGAGAGGGTGCAGGCCGACCCGCGCGGCTGGATCGCGCAACAGGTGGTACAGCTGTCGACGGTTCCGACCCTGATCGATGACCGCCTGCGTCCTCGCCACGTCGACCTGCGCCCGTTCGCGGTCAACGACGGCGACGAGATCTACGTGCTCCCCGGTGGGCTCACCCGCGTTGCGCTGCCGGAGGGTCAGCTCGTCGTCAACTCCAGCCAGGGCGGCGGTTCCAAGGACACCTGGGTGCTGGCTCCGGACGACGACCCTGCCGAGGCTGTCGCGGCCGTCCAAGCCCGGCCCAAAGCGACGGCGTCGGACCCGGGGCCGCTCCACGCTCTGGTCGCGCCGCCCGCGCTGCGTCAGCAGATGGCGCAACAACAGCAGTTTCCCGTGCACCCGCGGCTGCATCAGCAGCAGGCCCAGCAACAGCAACAGCAGGGCCCCGCAGGATCGGCGGACTCGCCATGCTGAGCCGCATCGCCGAATCGGTGTTCTGGATCGGCCGCTACCTCGAGCGGGCCGACTCGACCGCCCGCATCCTCGACGTGCACCTGCAGATGCTCATCGAGGACCCCTGGGTCGACGAGGCCACCGTGTGCTCCTCCCTCATGGAGGTGATGGGCGTCGCCGATCCGGAGGAGTCCGACGCGGTGGTCGCCGACTCCGCCGCACAGGTGCTGGCCGAACTGGCCTACGACCGCGCCAACCCCAGCGCGATCGCCGGTGCCTTGGCCTTCGCCCGGGAGAACGCCCGCGGTGCCCGCGAGACCATTTCCGCGGAGATCTTCGAGGCGCTCAACGCAACGTGGATGGCCTTGCCCGAACGTCGGCTCTCGGCGGACCGGCTCGGCCCGCACAGCTTCTTCTCCTGGGTCCGCACCCGCACCGCGGTGCTGTCCGGTCTCGTCGACTCCACGATGAGTCGCGACGAGGGCTGGGTCTTCCTGACCCTGGGCCGATCGCTGGAACGTGCCGACATGACCGCCCGACTGTTGATGCTGCGGACCCTGCCCGGTGGCCGCGCGCCGACGTGGGGGACGTTGCTGCGCTCGTGCGGCGCCTACGAGAGCTACCTGCGCACCTATCGCGGACCCGTGCGGGAGAACCTCGCGGCGGAGTTCCTGATGGTCGACCGGCTCTCCCCTCGCTCGGTGTTCTACGCCCTGTCCACCGCCGAGCAGTGCCTGGCGACTCTCGACCCTGCCGCCGGCCGCAGCGGGTTCGACGACATGGCCCGACTCCTGCTCGGGCGGGCCCGCACGGACCTGGAGTTCCGCAGCCGCGGGGACCTGCTCGACGAGTTCTCCGAGCACCTCGAGGGTCTGCAGGAGACCTGTTCGCAGGTCAGCGACGCCGTCGCCAAGCGCTACTTCCCCTACGTCGCACCGGTCGCGTGGACCGCGGACCTGCTCGGCGTGGCGACCGAGGAGGGCGTCGCATGACCGGACTGTACGGCGACACCTGGCGGCTGAAGGTGCGTCACCTCACCGGGTTCCGGTACGACGCGGAGGTCGACGCGTCCTACAACGAGGCCCGCATGACCCCGCTCACCGACATCGGCCAGACCACGCTGGAATCGCGGCTCCGGATCAGCCCGAAGGCGTCGGTGACGCGGTACTGGGACTACTGGGGCTCGCACGTCACCGCCTTCGACCTGCAGAGTCCGCACGTCGAACTCACCCTCGAGGCCACGTCCGTGGTGGAGACGCACCCGAGCACGCTGAGCGAGGAGACCGTCGACTGGGACTCGTTGCGCAGCGCCAAGGTGACGGACTCGCAGGTGGAGTTCCTGCTCCCGACCCCGCACACGCGGATCGACGACGAACTTGCCGCGGCGGCCCGCGAGGTCGCCGGTGACCTACCGCCCGCGCAGGCCGCGTGCGCGGTCGCGGACTGGATGCGCTCGCAGGTGGCGTACGTGTCCGGCGCGACCGGGGTGCACACGGTCGCCATGGAGGCCTGGGCCGAACGGAAGGGCGTCTGTCAGGACCTCGCGCATCTGACCGTCGGCGCGGTGCGGTCGCTGGGCATCCCGGCCCGCTACGTCTCCGGTTATCTGCACGACCGCGATGCCCCGCTGGGGCAGGCCGTCACGGGGGAGAGTCACGCCTGGGTGCAGTGGTGGGACGGGGAGTGGACCTCGTTCGACCCGACCAACGGCCGCCCGGCCGGACCTGAGCACATCGTGGTCGCGCGCGGGCGGGACTACTGGGACGTGCCGCCGCACAAGGGCGTCTACTCCGGTCCACCGGCGACCTCGCTCGGAGTCGAGGTCGAGGTCACCCGCACCGCCTGACGCTCCGTCAGTGGGGGTGGGTCAGGGCTGGTAACCGAGCTCCTGGACCAGGAAGCCGATCAACCGCCAGCGGAACGGTTCGGTCATGACCGCCGGGAAGTCGGCGTGCCCGCGTTCGCCGGCCATCTCGCGGTGCCCGATCACGTAGGAGTTCACGATGTCGGTGACGCCGCGGTCACGGCTGATGATGTTGTTCGACGCCATGAAGTGCGCGACCAGGTAGAGCAGGTTCTCCCACTCCCGTGGCGTGATCCCGGCCTGGCTGCAGGCGGCCACCTCGATGCCGAACGAATCGCCGTTGTGCTTCTTCACGTGGTACACGAACTGGCCGCTGGTGTTGTAGATGTTCGAGTCGGTGTCGGTGTCGTTGATGTAGTAGTTGTAGCCGACCCCGACGCCCATGTTGGCGATCAGCTTGGCGTGCGCGTAGCCGCCCAGGTCCTTGCGATCGCCCTCGGTGTAGTGCAGGACGAGCTGCTTCACCTGGGTCGGGATGTCGACCACCTGCACCATGTCCGGGTCCCAGCGTGTGTAACCGAAGCTGCGCGGGAACACCGTCTCGACGGTGTCGCGGATGTCCACGATGCCGTGGACGGCGTCGAGGTACTTCGCCTTGGTCGGCGCGAAGTCGTAGAGGCGACGCAGCGCGATCGCGAAGCGGTCGACGGGTGCAATGGATCGCAGGGTCGCGGCGGTCGGGCAATAGTGCTGCACGAACATCTGCGCCTGGGCGGGATCCGCGGCGGAGTGCTTGCGCCACAGCGCGTACGGATCGGGCTGGGAGTTCAGCGGGGGAACCGTCAGGGCGCGTCGCTCGGCCGCTGCCGGTTCGGCGACAGGGCTGCCGTTGTCGGGACCTGCGCCGAACGCGGCGCCCGGTGTGGGCGCGGTGGTGGGAGCGGCGGACGGGGCGATCGCGCCGCGGGCGCTGGCCAGGTGTTGCGTCGGCGTCGGTGAGGCGGTCAGTGCGGCGATGAGCACCAGCGCCAAAGCCGCGGAGGCACCGGCAAGGCGGTATCCCAGCTCCACTCCGCCTCCTGCGTCCGCAGCAACGCGATCAGTAGAACTGCGGATGACGTTCCAGGGATGGGGAAAGGGGAAATTTTCATCCGTTCAGCCCTGTTCCACCGGTGGGTAATCACCACAAACCCACCCAGATGCGGACAGATCGGGACCGATTTATCTGACTGAGGCTCAGCTTTCGTCGATCGTGCCGCCGCCGACGCTCTGCTCGATGAGCACGTCCTCGCCTCGGCCGCCCTCGAGCGTGTCCTGGCCGGGACCGCCGCGCAGGGTGTCCTTGCCGGCCTGGCCGTAGAGGTCGTCGTCGCCGGGGCCGCCGTCGACCACGTCGTTGCCCGACCCGGCGCAGACGAGGTCGTCGCCCGCCTTGGCGTCGACGGCGTCGGATCCGCCGCCCGCGAGGATGACGTCCGGACGCGGGGTCCCGACGAGGAAGTCGGCGCCCTTGGTGCCCACGGTGAGGTCGGTCTGCTCGGTGGTCGAGGTCACGCCGTCCGAGACGGTCACGGTGATCGTGGACTGCCCGGGCTCCGCGGCGGTGATCGCCAGCACCCGGCGGGCGCCGTCGGTGATCACCTCGAGGTTCGCGTCCGGCAGCACCGTGGGGTCGGACGACGCGGCGGTCACGACCAGCGCGCCCGGGTCGGTGTCCGCGTCGGTGACCGTGAGGAGCAGGCCCGCACCGCCGTCGAGGCAGGCGCCGTGCGGGTTGATCGCCAGGGTGGGGGCGCCCGGCGGCGGGGTCGCCACCGCATCGGCGGAGGCCGTGAGCATCGCGCTGCCGCAGAGTGCGAGGGTGGCGAGCAGTCCCGCACCGGACATCGATCGAACCCGCATGTGCTCCCCCAGCCCGTGATGGTCGGAATCATCGAACCGATGTGAGGAACGCACGGGCAACCGGACAGGCCCATTAGGGCGGTATCATATGTACGTACAATTGATCGAAGGGAGCGCCGTATGACGCAGGGCGACGGGGCTCCGCCGAGCGGCGACGAGGCCGAGCCGGACTACCGATTCACGTTGGCCAACGAGCGCACGTTCCTGGCCTGGATCCGCACGGCCCTGGCGTTGCTCGCGGGCGCGGTGGCGCTGGTCCACCTGGTGCCGGAGTCCGAGGTGTCCACCGCAGAGCGGTCAGTCGCGGTCGGCATCGGGCTGCTGGGAACGGCCGCGGCGCTGATCGGACTGCGCCGCTGGCGCGAGGTCCAGCAGCGCATGCGCCGTGGCGCGGACCTGCCCGACGGCCGCGACCCGCTCCTGCTCGGCCTGGCCGTGGCCGTGCTCGCGGTGGTGGTGATCGCGCTCGTCGTCGTTCCCGGCGGACGTTCGTGAGACCCCGCCGGCCGGTGCCCAACGACGCGGGCGGGTTGGCCGCGCAGCGCACCGTGCTGGCCTGGGAGCGCACGGCGTTGGGGATCCTCGCGAACGGCGCCCTGTTGGTGCTGCGCGACGGTGGCTCGGGCGACCCGGTCGCCCGGGCGGGCGCCTGTTGGGCGGCGGCGCTGGCCCTGCTGACCGTGCAGCTCGGGCGCAGTCGACGTCAGGTCGTGCTCGACGGTGCCCGCAGTGGCCGGATCCTCGCGCCGCAGTGGCACGTGACGGTCTTGGCGTTCGGTGTCGCGGTCCTCGGTGTGTTCGACGTGCTCAGCTTCCGTTAGTCAGGGCAGGCGCCAGTCCACCGGCTCCTCGCCGAGTTCGTCGAGCAGGGCGTTCGCGCGGCTGAACGGGCGGGAACCGAAGAAGCCCCGGTCCGCGGACATGGGGCTCGGGTGCGCGGAGACGATGCACGGCACGTCGCCGAGGATCGGTTCGAGGTTGGCGGCGTCGCGGCCCCAGAGGATCGCGACCAGCGGTTCGTCGCGGGCGACGAGGGCGTGGATGGCCTGTTCGGTCACCGCCTCCCACCCCTTGCCGCGGTGCGAGCCGGAGTCACCGGGGGCGACGGTCAGTACCCGGTTGAGCAGCAGGACGCCCTGGTCGGCCCAGGGGGAGAGGTCGCCATTGCTGGGCGTCGGGTGGCCGAGGTCCGCGGCGTACTCCTTGAAGATGTTCTGCAGGGACCGGGGGACGGGCCGGGTCCCCGGCGCGACCGAGAACGACAGTCCGACGGCGTGCCCGGGTGTCGGGTACGGGTCCTGGCCGACGATCAGTACGCGGACCGCGTCGAACGGCCGACTGAACGCCCGCAGCACGTTGGGCCCCGCCGGTAGGTACGTGCGGCCCTCCGCGATCTCGGCACGGAGGAAGTCGCCGACGGACGCGATGGCCGGGGCCACCGGCGCGAGCGCGCGGGCCCAGCCCGCCTCCACGATCTCCGCGAGCGGTCGTGGGGTGCCCGTCGTCGCAGTCATGGTGGAAGCCTGCCAGGCCCCGACCGTGAAAGAATGACCGCTCCGCGCAACTGCGCGCCCTCACTGCCAGGAGACGGATCTTCTCTGTGCCGCCGACCCCCAAGCCCAACCGGACCGACCCGGCGCTGATCCGCAACTTCTGCATCATCGCCCACATCGACCACGGCAAGTCCACGCTCGCCGACCGGATGCTGCAGATCACCGGCGTGGTCGAGGCCCGGAACATGCGCGCCCAGTACCTCGACCGCATGGACATCGAGCGCGAGCGCGGCATCACGATCAAGAGCCAGGCGGTTCGTCTGCCGTGGGTCGTCGACGACACCACGTACGTGCTCAACATGATCGACACCCCCGGCCACGTCGACTTCACCTACGAGGTGTCCCGTTCGCTCGCCGCCTGCGAGGGCGCCGTGCTGCTGGTCGACGCCGCGCAGGGCATCGAGGCGCAGACCCTCGCCAACCTGTACCTCGCGATGGAGAACGACCTCACGATCATCCCGGTGCTCAACAAGATCGACCTGCCGGCCGCGCAGCCGGAGAAGTACGCCGCCGAACTCGCGCACGTCATCGGCTGCGACCCCGAGGACGTTCTCCAGACCAGCGGCAAGACCGGCGAGGGCGTCGATGCGCTGCTCGACAAGATCGTCGCGCTGATCCCGCATCCCGTCGGCGACCCGAACGCCCCTGCCCGGGCGATGATCTTCGACTCCGTCTACGACAGCTACCGCGGAGTCGTCACCTACGTCCGCGTCGTCGACGGACACCTCTCCAAGCGTGAGCGCATCCTCATGCTCTCGACGAAGGCCACCCACGAACTGCTCGAGATCGGCGTGAGCTCACCCGAGCCCGTGCCCAGTGCCGAGGGCCTGGGCGTCGGCGAGGTCGGCTACCTGATCACCGGCGTGAAGGACGTGCGCCAGTCCAAGGTCGGCGACACCATCACCAACGCGCTCGCCCCGGCCACCACCTCGCTCGGCGGCTACCGCGATCCCAAGCCCATGGTCTTCTCGGGCCTGTTCCCGATCGACGGTTCCGAGTTCCCGTTGCTGCGTGAGGCGCTGGACAAGCTCCAATTGAACGACGCCGCGCTGGTCTACGAGCCGGAGTCCTCCGCGGCGCTGGGCTTCGGCTTCCGCGTCGGCTGCCTCGGTCTCCTCCACCTCGAGATCGTTCGCGAGCGCCTCGAGCGGGAGGCCGGCCTGGAGCTGATCTCCACCGCGCCGAGCGTCGTCTACCGAGTCGTCAAGGAGGATCGCAAGGAGGTCATCGTGACCAACCCGAGCGAGTACCCCGACGGCAAGATCCACGAGGTGTGGGAACCGATCGTGCGCGCCACGGTGCTCTCCCCGAGCGAGTTCGTCGGCACGATCATGGAGCTGTGCCAGAACCGCCGCGGCACTCTCGGCGGCATGGACTACCTGTCCGAGGACCGCGTCGAACTGCGCTACACGCTGCCGCTGGCCGAGATCGTCTTCGATTTCTTCGACGCCCTGAAGTCCCGCACCCGCGGGTACGCGTCCTTGGACTACGAGGTGAACGGCGAGCAGACCGCGGACCTGGTGAAGGTCGACATCCTGTTGCAGGGCGAGCCCGTCGATGCCTTCTCGGCGATCGTGCACAAGGACAAGGCGCCCGAGTACGCGACGAAGATGACCAAGAAGCTGCGGACCCTGATTCCCCGTCAGCAGTTCGAGGTGCCGATCCAGGCGTCCATCGGAGCCCGGATCATCGCCCGCGAGAACATCAGCGCCATCCGCAAGGACGTCCTCGCCAAGTGCTACGGCGGCGACATCTCTCGCAAGCGCAAGCTGCTGGAGAAGCAGAAGGAAGGCAAGAAGCGGATGAAGATGGTCGGCCGGGTCGAGGTCCCGCAGGAGGCCTTCATCGCCGCGCTGTCCACCGACGAATCCCCGGACAGCGGCGGTAAGCGGGCCGGGAAGTAGCGGTCAGGCGCCGCACTTCTTCAGGTCTGGCTCGAGAAGGTCGACTCGACCTGGATCCCGGGCACCCGGGCGCCGGTGGGATGGTCGATCGCTTCGTACCGGCGGTAGCCCGCGACGCAGTTCTGTCGGGAGTCGCCGGCGTTCGCGTAGGTCGAGAAGCAGGCTGACCGCCACCACCGCTGTGCCCGCCCGGCCGATCACCGTCCGGGCACACGAGCCGGGGCTGACTTCGCCGTCCCGGCCTTGGCCGCGCGCATCGCTCCGGTCGAGCCGGACTTGCTCGTGCCGCACTGCAAAGCCGCGCTGCGGGTCTTGTCCTGGACCTCCGAGGCGCCCGCTCCGGCGGGGTCCTGGCCGAGCTCGTAGAGCTGGACGTCGGTGACGTCCTTGCGCAGGCGTTCCAGGATGCAGTCGATCTGTTCGTCACTGAGGCCGACGTCGGTCTCGCGGAAGCCCAACTCGAAGCCGCGCCGGATCGCGGACGGCTTGCCGTCGGGCGAGGCCAGGAAGCACGGCCGCAGGATCGAGTCGTAGCCGTTCTTCTCGCTCTGGAACGAGTTGCGAGCCAGCGAGCGGAACTTCGTGTCGGACAGCTTCTTCCCCTCGGCGATGACGCACTCGCGGAAGGAGGCGTCCGAGAAGGGGTCGGCGGGGTCGGTGGAGGTGTAGTTCTCGAAGGTCTGGACGTAGGTCGAGCGGAGGAACTCGGTGCTCCACTCGTTCAGGCGCCACTTCCCGGACTGTCGGACGAACTTCCACAGGCCCTTCGACTTGTCGAGATCGCCACCGCGCAGCGCGACCTGCGCGCTCGCGGTGTTGCCGGTGACGACCAGCCCGGAGGTCGTCGCGCCGGTGGGGCTGACGGTGTCCGGATCCTCCTCGCGGCACTTGGCCTGGGTCGCGAACAGGTCCTTCACGAACGCGGGGGTCATCAGTTGACCGCAGATGCGGGCGGGGTCCTTGGACCGGGCGACCTCGGTGATCAGCTTTGTGATTGCCGTGATGTCCGCCGACGGCCCGGACGGGGCGACCGATGCCGTCGGTTCGGTGCTCGCCGCTGCGCTCGCGGTCGCCTCCGGGGAGGACGCCGGCGCACTCACGGCATCGTCCTCGCCGCCACCGCCGCAGGCCGCGACACCTAGCACGAGTGCTGCCGACAGGACCGGTCCGGCGAGGTTCGGTGAACGCTCATGTGCCCTCCCCAAGCGCAGTTGTCGAAAAACCTAGGGGCATCCACGCAGGTCGGCAACGGTGCGGGCGGGCATGGGCAAAGAGTGCGGAACGCCGGGAACCGGACAGAACGGAGGATTTACGCAATCCGTTTCAAGTCAGTACGGATCCGTACCGTCATCGACGTATGGTTATCGGCATGACGGACCTGCGCGCCCCCATCGCACCGCTGTCCGACGCCGAGATCGCCGGGGTCGTCGATTCGGCCACCGTCGAGGAAACGCTCACGCCGCGTGAGCACGAGATCCTCAGCGTCTGCGCGGACCTGCTGACCGAGATCGGCTACGAGCGGCTGACCATCGACGCCGTCGCCGCCCGGGCGCGCGCAAGCAAGGCGACCATCTACCGCCGATGGCCCGGCAAGCCGGCCCTCGTCGTGGAGGCCATGCGGGATCTCACCGACTCCGCGCACATCGCCCCGCAGTACACCGGCGACCTGCGCGCCGACCTGTTCACGCTGATCACCAATGCCCGTGACCGGTTCTTGGACAAGGTCCCACTGCTCGCCGGGATGATCCACGCGATGCAGTCCGACCCGGAACTCGCCCGGCTCATGCGCGCCGACATCGTGCGCTGCCAGATGAACGTCGACTCGCTGCTCGCCCGCTACACGACCGAGGGCGTCATCACCGCCAGCGACCCCGACCTGGTCCGCCAGGTCGCGCCGGCGACCCTGCTGAACCGGCTGATGATCACCGGCGAGTCCGTCGACGACACGTTCATCGAGCGCATGGTGGACGGCGTGCTGATGCCGCTTCTCGCGCCTTCGCTGGCCCGCGGGAACTGATGTGAGCACCCCCACCGGCGCCGCCGTCGCGATGAGCGAGGACGAGCGCCGCGAATACAAGCGTCGTTGGCTCGGCCTGGTCGTCATCGCGATCGCCCAGCTCACCATCGTGGTCGACGCGACGATCATCAACGTCGCGCTGCCCGCGATGACCGAGGACCTGCACATCTCCGAGGCCGACCGGCAGTGGGTGCTCACCGGGTACACGTTGGCCTTCGGCGGCTTCCTGCTTCTCGGTGGTCGCATTGCGGACTACATCGGTCTGCTCAAGTCCTTCAACATCGGTCTGATCGGGTTCGGCATCGCCTCCGCGGTGGCCGGCGCCGCACCGAACCTCGAGGTGCTGCTCGTCGCACGCGCCGCACAGGGCCTGTTCGGGGCGCTGATGGCACCCGCGTCGATGGCGCTGCTCGCCGTCACCTTCAAGGACCCGAAGGAGCGCGGGAAGGCCTTCGCGATCTTCGGTGCTGTCGCAGGTGGAGGGTCCGCGATCGGTCTGCTGCTCGGCGGTGTGCTGACCGAGTACGCCAGCTGGCGCTGGACGATGTTCATCAACATCCCGATCACGCTGATCGCGGTGGCCGGTGGCGTGATGCTCCTCAAGGAGTTCCGCCCGGCGCACCCGGGTCGGCTCGACATCGTCGGCACCGTGCTCGGCACCGCAGGCCTGCTCATGATCGTCTACTCGTTCTCCGAGGCCGAGCGCAACGGTTGGGGCACCACCCGGACGCTGTTGCTGCTGGTCCTCGGCGTCGGCCTGCTCGTCGCGTTCGTACTGAGCCAGCGCGTGGTGGCCAACCCGGTGCTGCCGCTGCGGGTGCTCGGTGACCGGACGCGTGCCGGCGCGAACCTCGCGGTGCTGCTCGCCGCGGTCGCGATGTTCGGCGCGTTCTTCTGGCAGACCTTCTTCATGCAGGGCGTGCTCGGATACTCGCCGGTGCAGACGGGTGTCGGCTTCCTCGCAGTGACCGTGGGCATCATCATCTCCTCGGCGATCGTCAGCTCGTTGGTCACCAAGGTCCCGCCGCGCCTGATCATGGGCGTCGGGCTGGCCGGTGCGGGCGTGGCCGCCCTGCTGATGGTGCGGATCAACCTCGACTCGACGTACATGAAGGACCTGCTGCCGGCGATGCTGCTCGGTGGTCTGAGCATGGGCGCGGTCTTCGTGCCCGCGTTCAACGCCGCGACCATCGGGGTCGAGCCGCGCGACGCAAGCATCGCGAGCGCCTCCATCAACACCGCCCAGCAGATCGGTGGCTCCCTCGGCGTCGCCCTGATCTCGACGATCGCCGCCAACCGCTCCGCGGACTGGATGATCGGCAAGGACACCGCAGACCCGCAGACGGTGATGGCGGGGCTGGTCGAGGGCTACGTCCGGGCCAGCGTGTGGTCCGCCGTGATCCTGTTCATCGCCGCGATCGCGATCTTCGCCTTGGTCAATGTCAAGAACCTCGATCTGTCCGCTGCCGGCGAGTTCGGTGCGGTGCCGGTCTACGACGACGAGCCCGATTTGCCGGTGCCCGTCGGAGCGGTCGCCGCGTCGCCGGGCCCGGTGCCGACCGTCCCGGCTCAGGCACCCGAATCCCCGCCGGCATTTGCGCCTGCGCCGAGACCGGTGTTCGCTGTGGAACGAGTGCCCTCGTCCGTCCCAGAACCGGAGCCTGTCCTCGTGCCTACGCCCGAGCCCGTCCCGGCGTTCGTGTCCGACGCGACCCCCGACGGTGCGCCCGAATCGCAGCCGTTCCCCCCGGTTCCGTTGCCGGCGTTGTCGAACGGGCACGCAGACCCGGACGGACACCGCGCCGAACGTCCACCCGCGTGGGCGGCCGCAGGCGGTGGACGTCCCCTCGTCGGACGGCCGCACGGCCCGCACGACGGTCCGGTCGCCAACGTCCGCATCGTCGTCAACGACCCCGCCGGCGTGCCGATCGCCGGTGCGGTGCTCACCCTGCTCGACGGCGTCGGTCGCCACCTCGACCGTGGCTGGACCGACGAACAGGGCGAGGCCGGGTTCCCCGTCGCCGGTCCCGCCGAGGTCGTGCTGGTCGCCCGCCACCGCGGGCACCGTCCGGCCGCCCGCACGGTCCACGTCCCGCACGCCGGCCCGACCGCCGAGCGCGAGGTCTCGATCACCGTCACGCTGGCCCCGGCGGTCGTGCTGCACGGCACGGTGCGCGCCGCGGGCGGCCGTCGCCCGATCGCCGGAGCGCTCGTCGAACTGACCGACGAGCACGGGACTGTGCTCGCCTCGACCCGCACCGACGACCGGGGTGCGTACCAACTGGCCGACCTGAGCGCCGGTGCCCGGACCCTGGTGGTCACACCGGACCACGCGGCGCCCATCACCAGCTCCGTGGAGCTGGGCCCGTCCGGGAACTTCATGCACGACGTCGCCCTGTCCGGGCGCACCGGTGTGGCCGGGGTCGCGCGCAGCCCGGAGGGCGTCGCGCTCCCGGATGCAGTGGTCTGGCTCAGCGACGCAGCCGGACACGTGATCGCCCAGACGCGCACCGACGCCGAGGGCGCCTACCGACTGGTCGATGTCCCGGCGGGGGCCTACACGCTCAGCGCGGTCGGCTACCCGCCCGCCACGGCGGAGGTCGAGGTCACCGACGGGGACGACGTCGAAACCATTCTGACGTTGCGTCACGTCGAGATCACGCAGACGTCGTTCTGAGCGAGGCGGCGCACGCCGGCACAATCCCCGGTGTGGCTGCCGCGTTCGGGATCTACCTGCACGTGCCGTTCTGTGCGAGCCGGTGCGGCTACTGCGACTTCAACACCTACACCTCCGCCGATCTCGGCGGCGGCGGCAGCCGGACCGCGTACCCGGCCGCAGGCCGCCGCGGAGATCCGCTTCGCCGCGCGTCAGTTGGCCGGTGAGGGTGCCCCGCCGCGGGTGGCCACGGTCTTCGTCGGCGGCGGCACTCCCACACTGTTGGCGCCCGAGGAACTGACCGGACTGCTCGCCGTCATCGACGCCGAGTTCGGCCTGCTCCCGGGCGCGGAGGTCACCACCGAGGCGAACCCGGATTCGGTGGATGCCGCGGGCCTCGTGCAACTGCGGGCCGGGGGCTTCAACCGGATCTCCTTCGGCATGCAGAGCGTGCATCAGCACGTGCTCGCGGTGCTCGAACGCACGCACACCCCGGGACGCGCCGCCCAGTGCGTGCAATGGGCCCGCGAGGCCGGCTTCGAGCACGTGAACCTGGACCTGATCTACGGGACCCCGGGGGAGTCCGACGCGGACTGGAAGGACTCCGTGAACGCGGCGTTGGCCGCCGGCCCCGACCACGTCAGCGCGTACTCGCTGATCGTCGAGGACGGCACGCGCCTGGCCGCCCAGGTGCGTCGCGGGGTACTGCCGATGCCTGACCCGGACGTGCTCGCCGACCGGTATCTGATGGCCGACGCCCTGTTCAGCGCCGGCGGCCTGGGCTGGTACGAGGTGTCCAACTGGGCCGCGGGCGACGACGCCGTCGCCCGGCACAACGTCCTGTACTGGACCGGCGGCGACTGGTGGGGCATCGGCCCCGGTGCCCACTCGCATGTGTCCGGGAAGCGTTGGTGGAACGTGAAACACCCGCGGGACTACGCCGCCGCGATCCAGGCCGACCGGTCGCCGGAGGCCGACCACGAGTTTCTGACGCCGGATCAGCAGACGATGGAGCGCGTCATGTTGCGGCTGCGCCTGCGTGAGGGGCTCGACCTCGACGACCTCTCACCGAGCGGGCGCAACGCCGCTGCGCGGGCTGCCGACAACGGCCTGCTCGAGCCGGACCAGTTCGCCGACGGCCGCGCTGTGCTGACCCTGCGCGGTCGACTGCTCGCCGACGCTGTCATCCGCGACCTCACGGACTAGGACCTTCTAGTTCGGCGGCACCGTCACGAAGTCGATGAGTTCCTCCATGCGGCCGAGCAGTTCTGGCTCGAGGTCGGTCCAGGACCGCACGCCGCCCAGGATCCGCTTCCATGCGACATGCGGTTCGACGTACCAGCCGAGGGCCTCGAGGACGCCTTCCTTCCACGGTTGACCCGGCGGCACCGTCGGCCACTTGCGGATCCCGACCGAGTTGGGCTTCACCGCCTGCCAGATGTCGATGTAGGGGTGCCCGACGATCAGGACGTGCGGGCGAACGGACCGTGGCCGCGATCCGGGTCTCCTTGGTACCGGTGACCAGGTGATCGACGAGGACGCCGAGGCGTCGGTCACGGGTGGGGGCGAACTCGGCGACGATCGCCGCCAGATCGTCGATGCCCTCGAGGTACTCGACGACGACACCCTCGGCGCGCAGGTCGTCGCCCCAGACCTTCTCGACGAGTTCCGCGTCGTGGCGGCCCTCGACGTAGATCCGGCTGCCGATCGCCACCCGGGCGCGGGAGGTCGGCGCGGCCACCGACCCCGACGCTGTGCGCGTGGGGCGGGCCGGACCCGCCTTCTGCGGGGGCAGGAGCAGGACGGCCTTGCCCTCGACCTCGAAGCCGTAGCCGAGCGGGAAGACCCGGCGCCGGTTCAGCCGGTCCTCGAGGGTCACCATGTGCCCGCCGGGACCCTTCTCGACCCCCACGATCGCCCCGCAGAAGCCGCCCTGAGTGACTTCCACCACCAGATCGAGCTCGGCGAACACCGACGGCACGTCCTTCGGTCGCCGCCAGTTCGCGGACAGGGGGTCGTCGGCGTAGCGATCCATCGGGTCCATCGCCGCACCGTAACCCGAGTACTGCCCGGCTAGACTTATCACTCGCCGAGGGACAGTGCTAACGGCATGGGAGGTGCGCCATGGACGACCGCAAGCTCGCCGTGCTGCGCGCGATCGTGCAGGACTACGTCGCCACCGAAGAACCGGTCGGCTCCAAGGCTCTGGTGGAACGACACAACCTCGGGGTCTCCCCGGCCACCATCCGCAACGACATGGCCGTGCTGGAGGAAGAGGGCTACATCGCCCAGCCGCACACCAGCGCCGGGCGGATCCCCACCGACAAGGGCTACCGGCTGTTCGTCGACCGGCTGGCCGGCGTGCGCCCGCTCTCGCAGGCCGAGCGCCGGGCGATCGGTGCGTTCCTGGACTCCGCGGTGAATCTGGACGACGTCGTCGACCGCACGGTGCGTCTGCTCGCGCAGTTGACCCGGCAGGTCGCCGTCGTGCAGTACCCGTCGCTGACCGGGGCCGCGGTGCGTCACCTCGAGCTGCTGGACATTGCCCCGGGACGGGTGATGATCGTGCTGATCACCGACACCGGCCGGGTCGAGCAGCGCATCGTCGAGGTGCCCGTCGTCACCTCCGATCACCTGCTCCCGGATCTGCGCGCCCGCCTGAACGCGGCCATGGACGGCCAACGTCTGTCCGTCGCCGACGCGGCGGTCGGTGCCCTGGCCGCCCAGTTCCCGGTCGCCCCCGACGGCATCGAGCCGGTGGTCGTCGCGACAGTCGCGGCCGCGCTGCGGGAGATGATCGACGAGAGCCGCGACCAGCGCGTCGTGATGGCCGGGGCGTCGAACCTGACCCGGGCCGGGCACGACTTCTCCGACTCGTTGCACGTGGTGCTGGAGGCCCTCGAGGAGCAGGTCGTGCTGATGCGTCTGCTCGGGGAGACGGTGAGCACCGACCTGTCCGTCCGGATCGGGCACGAGACCGCGGTGGCGGGACTGGCCGGCACCTCGGTGGTACTCGCGGGCTACGGTCGGGGCGAGGGTGCCTCCCGGCTCGGCGTGATCGGCCCGACGCGGATGGACTACCCCGGGACCATGGGGGCGGTGCGAGCCGTGGCCCGCTACGTAGGGCAAGTAATTTCCGGTGACAGAGACATTGAGCGTGGGGAACGCGGCTGACTGTGCCTGACTACTACGCCGTGCTCGGAGTGTCCCGGGACGCCGACGCGGACACCATCAAGAAGGCCTACCGCAAGTTGGCCATGCAGCTGCACCCCGACCGGAACCCGGACCCGGCGGCGCAGGAACAGTTCAAGACTGTGACCGCGGCCTACGAGGTGCTCTCCGACCCGCAGAAGCGGCAGCTGCACGACCTCGGCGGCGATCCGCTGTCCGGTGGGGGCGGCGGAAGCCCGTTCGGCGGTGGGGGTGCCGGGTTCGCGTTCAGCGACATCATGGACGCCTTCTTCGGCGGTCAGCAGACCTCTCGTGGTCCGCGCAGCCGCATGCAGCGCGGCCAGGATGCGTTGATCCGCCTGGAGATCGAGCTCGCCGACGCCGCCTTCGGCGCGACCCGCGAGATCCAGATCGACACCGCTATCGCCTGCGACCGGTGCCACGGTCAGGGTGCCGCCCCGGGCACCAAGCCGGTGCAGTGCGACATGTGCGGCGGCCGTGGTGAGATCGCCTCGGTGCAGCGTTCGTTCCTCGGTCAGGTGATGACCGCGCGACCCTGCGGGCAGTGCCGCGGCTACGGAACGATCATCCCGACGCCCTGCCCGGAGTGCGACGGCGAGGGCCGCGTGCGGTCCCGGCGGACGTTGAAGGTGAAGATCCCGCCCGGCGTCGACACCGGTACCCGGATCCAGCTCGCCGGGGAGTCCGAGGTCGGTCCCGGTGGAGGCCCGCCCGGTGACCTGTACGTGGAGATCGTCGAGGCCGAGCACCCGCACTTCACCCGCCAGGGCGACGACCTGCACTGCACGATCGCACTGCCGATGACCGCCGCGGCGCTGGGCACGTCGATGACCATCGACACCCTCGACGGCCCCTACGAGCTGCACGTCCGCCCGGGCACCCAGTCCGGGAAACTCGAACGCATCGGCGCCCGCGGCATCCCGCACCTCCGCTCGGCCGGCCGCGGCGACCTGATCGTGCACCTCGAGGTGCTGACCCCGACCAAGCTCGACGAGGCCCAGGAGCAGTTGCTCCGCGACTTCGCCCGCATGCGCGGCGAGGAACACCCCGACGGCAACATGAAGCTCGGCCAGCCCGGTCTGTTCTCCAAGATTCGCGACGTCTTCGGCAACCGCTGACTCCGTTGCGTCCGACACCTGGCGTCCGGTGGGCTCCGTTCCGTCGGACGTAACGTGTTGTGCCGTCGGCGGGATGCGTTGCGTCCGACGGATAGCGTCCGGTGGGCTCCGATTCGTCGGACGCAACGAAGGGTGTGACCGGGGTGAGCTTGCCGCTGTTTCTTGTCGGGGCCGGCGAGCTGCCTGCGTCCGGGCGTTTTGAGCTCGGCGGGGACGAGGGGCGGCACGCGGCCAAGGTGCGACGGCTGCGGGTGGGGGAGCACCTGGAACTGGCCGACGGCGCGGGGGTGCTGGCCGGGTGCGTCGTGACCGACGTCGGGGTGGGGCTGGTCGTCGACGTCCTCGCCGTGCGGACCGTGCCGGCATCCGCGCCGAGGCTGACGGTGGTCCAGGCGCTGCCCAAAGGTGACCGCGGGGAGCTCGCCGTCGAACTCATGACCGAGCTCGGCGTCGACGTCGTGGTGCCGTGGGCGGCGGAGCGGTCCATCGCGAAGTGGGAGGGCATGAAGGCCGGGCGCAACCAGGAGCGCTGGGCCGCGCATGCCCGCGAGGCCGCGAAGCAGGCACGTCGGTCGTGGGTCCCGCTCGTCGAGGCGCCGGTGGACTCCGCTGCCGTGGCCGCGCGGATCCGAGACGCTGCCGTGGCGATCGTGCTCCACGAGGCCGCGACAGCTCCTCTCACGGAGACGGCGCTGCCGTCCGCCGGTGAGCTGGTGCTCGTCGTCGGGCCCGAGGGCGGGGTGTCCGACAAGGAACTGACGCAGTTTCAGGAAGCCGGCGCGCGGAGCTGCCGCCTCGGACCGGAGGTGCTGCGCACCTCCACCGCGGGGGCAGCTGCCCTCGCCGTGCTCGCCGCCCGTCTGGGGCGCTGGTCCTGAGCCCGCGTCAGGGGGCGACGCTGATCCAGATCGTGTCCTGGATCATGCGCGAGCCGTCGGCGGGGGACAGCGCGTAGGCCTCGATGCGGTAGTTGCCTGGCTGCAGGGAGAACATCGTCGACCAGGTACCCAGGCCGGGCGCGCCCTCCGAGGCCATGACGTTCGCGCTGTGCACGACGAACTGGTTCTGCATGACGTCGACGGTCAACGCGGCCTCGAAGACGCGCGCCGTGCCCGACACGGTGAAGGACGGACCGGCCACCGGGCAACCGCTGCCCGGTGACGTGATCGCGATGTAGTTGTTGCCGTCGTCGGGCGGCACGCTCATGTTCGGCGTGCAGGTGGTGGCAGGGGACGCGAGGCCGGTCGGCGGGGCGGTGACGGCGATCCGGGTGCCCTCGCCCGGCTCTGGCGTCGGCTGTGTCGTCACCACCGGCTTCGTGGCGGTGCCCGGCGGAGGGGTCACCGGCGGATTCACCACCGGCGGCTGCACGGCCGGGGGGTCCACGACGACAGGGCCGCCGGTCACCGTCGGCAGGGCGATGTCGGTGCGGTTGCCGTCGTCGGTCATCCGGACGCCGATGAGCGTCCCGGCAATCAGGGTGAACGTCAGCGCCGCGCCCGCCAGCGCCGGTCGAAAGAGCCGGCCGAAGCCGACGTTCGCCGACGTGCGGGCGCGGATGCGGGCCAGACCGTCACCGGCCGGGGTGGTGCGGTTGGCCTCGGCGTTCAGCGCCGCACGCAGCTGCTGCTCCAGCTCGCGGTCGCGGTCCGGGCTCGTCACGGTGCCTCCAGGAGTGATCGCAAGGCAGCCATGCCGCGGAACGTGTGGGTCTTGACCGAGCCGGCGCTCACCTTCATCGCGGCGGCGATTTGCGCCTCGGACAGGTCGCCGTAGTACCGGAGGACCAGGGCCTCGCGCTGACGGGGCGGCAGTTGACGCAGCGCGGCCATCACCCGCTCGCTCTCGGCACGCCGCATCACCGAGTCCTCGGCGCTCGCGACGTCCGGATCGGGTTCGGGTTGATACCGGTCGGCGACGACCCGCCGGCGGAGGACCGACCGGGACCGGTTGACCACGGTCTGGCGCAGGTAGGCGAGCGCCTTCTCCTCGTCGCGCAGGCGCTTCCAGGAGCCGTGCATGGCCACGAACGCGTCCTGCACGACCTCCTCGGCCGCGCCGGCGTCACGCAGCAGCAGCGTTGAGAGACGGACCAGACCGCGGTAGTGCTGGGCGTAGAGCATGGTGACGGCGTCGTCGGCGTCCCACCGTGCGGCAGGAGTCGCCTCCGACAGGTCCGCGGCTTGCGGACGCCATTCGGCCACCATCGTTGTCACGTCCTCTTGACGCGTCAGGGCTCGGTTCGGTTGACACCGACCCTAGATCCGGTCGGGAGTCACATCGGGTCAATCGGGCAGGATCGGGTAACCGAGCGCGCCGGAACGAGTAATCAGCGAGGACTTGCAGTGAGCGGAGCGAACCAACTGGCAGAGTGTTGGTCATTCATTTCGGCCGACGAAGGAGGCAGAAATGAGTGAGGAATGCCTGTTCTGCCGGATCGTGGCCGAGGAGATCCCGGCCGAGATCGTGGCGCGGACCCCCGACACCGTCGCGTTCCGGGACATCAACCCGCAGGCCCCGGTGCACGTCCTGATCATTCCCCGCCAGCACCACACCGACATGGCGGCGCTCGCGCTTGCCGACTCCGGCCTGGCCGGGCGCCTGGCCGCCGACGCGGCCGCGGTGGCCGAGGCCGAGGGCGTCGGCAAGGCTTTCCGGCTGGTGTTCAACACCGGCGCGGACGTCGGCCAGAGCGTGTTTCATGTGCACGGTCACATCCTGGGTGGGCGGCCGTTCAGCTGGCCTCCGGGCTGAGGCCTTGCCGGGGGGCGGCGCGCTGGGCCAAGGTGGGCCGCACCCTGCCGGAGGTGCCCCGATGTCCCAGCTCGGCCTCGCTACCCCCGACGTCGCTGACGTCGATCTCAACAGCGTCGACCTGAGCGATCCCTCCTGGTTCGTCGACGGCCCGCCCCACCAGCTGTTCGCCCGGATGCGCCGGGAGGCCCCGGTCCATCGCAACGAACCCGGGAACCCCGTCATCCCGTGGTTCTGGAACGTGACCAGGGCCGCTGACATCGAGCTGATCAGCAAGGACGCCGACCTGTTCTCCTCCTACGAGAAGGGCGTCTGGTTCCGCGACAACTCCGTCGCCCCGCTCGACCTGATGCGCAACGTGCTCCTGTTCAAGGACGGGCCTGAGCACGTCCGCTTCCGCAAGCTACTGCTGGTCGCCTTCACGCCGCGCGTCGTGGCCGTGCTGGAGGACTCGATCCGGGCGCGGGTGCGGGCAATTCTCGACCGGGTGGGTCCGACCGGGGCGATGGACGTGGTCCGGGACCTGGCCGTCCCGGTCCCGCTCGCGGTGATCGCCGACCTTCTGGGTGCGCCGCAGTCCGACGTCGGTCTGCTGTTGGACTGGACGACCCGGCTCGACCACGGGCAGCAGGACGGTGACACCGGCGAGGGCCTCGAGGCGCTCATGGAGATGGCCGAGTACCTCACCGAGTTGATCGCGGGTCAGCTCGAGTCCGACCTGCTCGTGGGCAAGCTGGCCCGGGCCGAGATCGACGGGGACCGGCTCAGTGAGGAGGAGCTGATGCTCTTCTTCGGGATTCTGGTCTTCGCCGGCAACGACACCACCCGCAACACCACCTCGGCGGGGGTGCGGGCCCTGATCGAGCACCCGGACCAACTGCGCCTGCTGGCCGCTGATCCCAGCCTCGTCCCGAAGGCGGTCGAGGAGATGCTGCGCTACTCGACGGTGGTCAACTACTTCGCGCGGACGGCCATGCGGGACACCGTTGTGGGTGGGCAGGAGATCGCGGCGGGCGACAAGCTCGCCCTGTGGTACTCCTCGGGCAGCCGGGACGAGACGG
The DNA here is from genome assembly GCA_963703165.1 of uncultured Actinomycetota bacterium. Classification (GTDB taxonomy): domain Bacteria; phylum Actinomycetota; class Actinomycetes; order Sporichthyales; family Sporichthyaceae; genus JBQTKD01. Next base: position 952,995 of record OY969798.1, on the reverse strand, counting down.
CGTTTCCCGACCCCGACCGGTTCCACGTGGGGCGTCGCAATGACATGCACCAGGCGTTCGGCGGGGGTGGCCGGCACTTCTGTCTGGGTGCGGGGCTGGCCCGCCTGGAGCTCAGGGTCGTCTTCGAGGAGTTCGTCGCCACGATCGCCGACCCGCGGCTCGTCGGCCCGGGCGTGCGGCAGGCCACCCCATGGATCAACGGCTGGGAGTCCATGCCCATTGAATTCGCTACGACACCGGGCTGACCCGGCGCAGTAGAGTTGGGCCAATGGCCGAGACGCAGAGCTCGCACCGCATCGTGGTGCCCCCCGCCGTACCCATGGTCGGCCTGTTGGGGAGCGGTGACGAGTACTTGCGCACCGTTGAACGAGCATTCCCGAAGGTGGACTTCCTCGCCCGCGGCAATGAGATCAACGTGGCCGGCCCGGCGGGCGACGTCGCCATGGTGGAGCGCCTGTTCGACGAACTGGTCGTGGTGCTGCGCACCGGCGCGCCGCTGTCGGTCGATTCGGTGGAGCGCTCGATCCAGATCCTGCAGATGGACACCCAGCTGCGCCCCGCCGACGTGCTGGCTCAGGACATCGTGTCCAACCGCGGCAAGTCGGTGCGCCCCAAGACCGTCAACCAGAAGCGCTACGTCGACGCGATCGACAAGTACACGATCACCTTCGGCATCGGCCCCGCCGGCACCGGAAAGACCTACCTGGCCGTGGCGAAGGCTGTCCAGGCGTTGCAGACCAAGCAGGTCGACCGGATCATCCTCACACGCCCGGCCGTCGAGGCCGGGGAGCGGCTCGGATTCCTGCCAGGCACGCTCTACGAGAAGATCGACCCGTACCTGCGCCCGCTCTACGACGCGCTGCGCGACATGCTCGATCCCGAAACGGTCCCGCGGCTGCTCACCGACGGCGTCATCGAGGTCGCACCCCTGGCTTTCATGCGTGGTCGGTCGCTGAACAACTCCTTCATCATCCTCGACGAGGCGCAGAACACCTCGCCCGAGCAGATGAAGATGTTCCTGACCCGTCTCGGCTTCGGGTCGAAGATCGTGGTCACCGGTGACGTCACCCAGGTCGACCTTCCGTCGGGCACGACCAGTGGGCTGCGGGCGGTGCAGTCGATCCTCGAGGGCGTGCGCGACATCAATTTCTCCTGGCTGACCAGCACCGACGTCGTCCGCCACCGCCTGGTCGTGGACATCGTCGAGGCCTACGCCCGTAACGACGCGGCGAAGGCGGCCGATCCGGCCGGTAAGGCACGGGGCCGCAAGTGAATGTGACTGTTGCTTGTCCGCCTGGGCGGGCGTCGGTCCGGCGAGTAGGGCGGCTGCAGGTATGAACGTGGATATCTGCAATGAGTCCGGGCACGACGTCGACACCGACGCTCTCCTGGACCTGGTACGTCACGTCCTCGATGAGATGGGCATCCACCCGCTCGCCGAACTGTCCCTGTTGCTCGTCGACGCGATCGCGATGGAGCGGCTGCACGTCCAGTGGATGGACGAGCCCGGCCCGACCGATGTGCTCGCCTTCCCGATGGACGAACTGCGGCCCGGGCGCCGCGACGACCCGGAGGCCGATCCCGGCCTGCTCGGGGACGTCGTGCTCTGCCCGGAGGTCGCCGCGCGCCAGGCCGCCGCGGCCGGCCACAGCACCGCGGAGGAACTCCACCTGCTGACCACGCACGGCATCCTGCACCTGCTCGGCTACGACCACGCCGACGCCGAGACGGAGCAGGAGATGTTCGCCGAACAACGACGATTGCTGGCGGCCTGGCACGCCGGCCGGGTCGCGGGCTGAGGCACGCCGATGGGTTCGGATGTCGGGTTGATCGTGCTGGCGGTGGCGCTGATCGCGGTCGCAGGCCTGTTCGCGGCCTTCGAGGCGGCGATCTCCCGGTTGTCCCGGTCCCTCGTCGACGAGGCGATCCGGGAACAGAAGCGCGCCGCCGTGGGCCTGCAGGCGATGCTCGAGGACACCCCGCGCTATCTCAACCTCGCCCTACTGCTGCGCGTCGTCTGCGAGATGAGCGCCGCGTCGCTCGTCGCTGCCGTGACCCTGCGTCAGGTGTCCGACCGGTGGAGCGCGATCGGTCTCACCGCCGCGGTCATGGTCGTCGTGTCCTACGTGGTGGTCGGCGTCAGCCCCCGCACCGTCGGGCGGCAGCACTCCGGTGGCGTCGGGCAGGTGGCCGCCGTGGTCCTGCCGCCGCTGGCCACCTTCCTCGGCCCGATCCCGAAGGTGCTGATCCTGCTCGGCAACGCGGTCACCCCCGGTAAGGGTTTCCGTGAGGGCCCGTTCGCCTCCGAGGCCGAACTGCGCGACCTGGTGGACCGCGCCGCGGAGGAGTCACAGGTCATCGAGGAGGACGAGCGGCGCATGCTGCACTCCGTCTTCGAATTGGCCGACACGATCGTGCGTGAGGTGATGGTCCCGCGCCCGGACATGGTCTACCTGGAGCGGCAGACGACGCTGCGACAAGGTTTGTCGCTCGCCCTGCGCAGCGGGTTCTCCCGCATCCCGGTCGTCGGGGAGGACAAGGACGACGTCCTGGGCGTGCTGTACCTCAAGGACCTGATGCGGCGCGTGTTCGACAACTCCAGCGCCGAGAACGCCGAGTACGTCGACTCGCTGATGCGCCCGGCGGTATTCGTGCCGGACTCCAAGCCGGTCGACGACCTGTTGCGCGAGATGCAGCTGACGCAGTCTCACATCGCGATCGTCGTGGACGAGTACGGCGGCACGGCAGGTCTGGTCACCATCGAGGACCTCGTCGAGGAGATCGTCGGAGAGATCGCCGACGAGCACGACCGCGAGCGCCCCCCGATCGAGTGGCTCGAGGACGGGGTGGCCCGCGTCAGCGCACGACTCGGCGTGGAGGAACTCGGCGAGTTCTTCGGCAAACCGCTGAACGACGAGGACGTCGACACCGTCGGCGGTCTGCTTGCCAAGCACCTGGGGCGGGTCCCGATCGAAGGCTCGGAGTGTGTCGTCGAGGGCCTACGGCTGCGCGCGGAGAGCGCCGGCGGCCGACGTAATCGGATCAGCACCGTGGTGGTGTCGATCGAGCCGGAACCCTTCGAGGAATCCGCCGAGGATTCCGAGCACGAGCAGGACTGAGACAGTCCCTGACGACCGTCGGCCGACGATGTCGTTGCCGAGGTCGTTCTGCATCGCTCAGTAGGCTGGTCCGGTGGCAGAGGATCTGACAGAAGAAGACGCGAAGTTGGTCACGTTGGCCCGCGCGGTGCGTGCCCGCAATTCCTCGAGTGAGGGCGCGGCCGTGCGCGACGACACCGGCCGTACCTACGCCGCGACTCCGGTGACGCTGCCATCGCTGCAGGTCTCCGCGGTGCAGGCGGCCGTGGTGATGGCGATCGCATCGGGAGCGCGCGGGCTCGAGGCCGCCGCGGTCGTTGCCGAGGGTGCCCTGGGTGACGAGGACCGTGCCGTCGTCCGCGAGTTCGGTGGACCGGCCGCGCCGCTGCACATCGTCGACCCCGACGGTTCGCTGCGCGTCACCGTCACCGGCTGAGCATGGGTGATCGGGACCGCGACGACAGCGGGCGCGCCCGCAACGCTCGTCCGCGCGACGCCACCGGTAAGCCGCTGACCCCGGGTGAGCCCGGGGTCCCCCGCGTGCCGGAGGGCTTAGATCTGACGCCGACTCAGGCCTTGGCCGAGGCTGAGGCGTTCCTCGCCGCCGACCTGCCGTTCCAGGCCCACGAGATCTTCGAGGACCAGTGGAAGCAACGCCGGGCGGCCGGAGCGGCCGACACCGGGATGTGGCAGGGCCTCGCGCAGCTCTGCGTCGGCCTCACCCATCTGCAGCGCGGCAACCGGACCGGCGCGACCACCCTGCTGCGCCGCGGTGCCGAGAACATGGCGGATTTCGTCGACGCTGCGGCGGCCGGCGTTGAGGTGTCGGCCGTCGTGGGGTGGGCGCAGGCGGCGGCGGACGCCGTGGCGGCCGGGGCCGAGGAACTTCCGGTCAGGCCGGAGTTCGGTGCGCCCACCGGTCCATGATCAACCGTTCGGCCCCAATCGGCTGAGCCATCGGGGTGAACCGAAGCGCACACATGCTGATCTGAGCGCACTAATCGGCCATTGTGCGGCTATGTCCGCCGACATCAGGGTCGGGCGGTTGCGGGGCGGGGGCTCAACGATGGTGCGCACTTCTCGGTCGACCGGTGGACGTCTGGCACGGCGCGGCCTGGCGGCGATGGTGGCCGCGACCGGTCTGCTCGCCGTGGCCGCACCGCCGTCGAACGCCGTCGCGACGGCGGGTCCGCAGCTGGCCGGACGCGCCTACGGGCTGTCGGTGCAGGGCAGCGGCGCGCTGGCCGCGGCGAGCATTCCCGGTACGGCCGACTCCGGATTGGTCATCGAGGAAGAGGCCACGCAGGACGAACCGAACTGCGCGGTCGCCGCGCCGCAGTTGCTCGTGGCGTCGATCAGCGCCGCCTGCGGTGGCGTCGTCACCTACGCCGAAGGTGCCGCGGGCGCCGTGGCCTGGGTGGGGAACGTGACCCTCAATCTGGTGGCGCCGATCCAGCTCAGTGGGCTGCGCGCGGCCTCGATCAGCGGCTGCGGCGAGACGCCCGAGGGCAAGGCGACCGTCGCCGAGGTGTCGGTGGCGGGCATGCCGGTCACCATCGCACCGGGACCGAACTCCGTGGTCGACCTGATCGATCGCGCGGGTGTGCTGGTGCGGCTGATCGTCGACGAGCGCATCCCGACGGGGAATGGCCTGACGGTGAACGCCGCCCGCCTGATCGTGTCGATGCCCGGCGGGCAGAGCGCCAACATCGTGCTCGCCTCGGCCAGCAGCGCGGTCGCCAACTGCCCGACGACGTGAGGTCCGCGGGCGGCCATCGGTCCGCCCGCGACGCGCATCCGCGAGAATCACCGGGTGCCCCCCTCCTCTGCTGATCACCGCTCCGGGTTCGCCTGCTTCGTCGGGCGACCCAACACCGGCAAGTCGACGCTGACGAATGCCCTCGTCGGGCAGAAGGTCGCGATCACTTCCGCGCGGCCGCAGACCACCCGACACACGATCCGGGGCATCGTCTCGCGCCCGGACGCGCAGCTCGTCCTCGTCGACACCCCGGGCTTCCACCGCCCTCGGACGTTGCTGGGGGAGCGGCTCAACGACCTCGTGCGCGGCACCATCGCCGAGGTCGACGTCCTCGGGCTGTGCATCCCGGCCAACGAGAAGATCGGCCCCGGGGACCGGTTCATCCTGGGCGAGATGGCCAAGGCGGCGCGCCGCGCGACGGTGTTCGTCGTGGTGACCAAGACCGACCTCGCGTCCAGGGACCAGATCGCCGGGCAACTGCTCGCGGTGTCCCGCCTCGGCGAGGAGGTCGGGATCGACTTCGCCGAGATCGTGCCGGTCTCCGCGCTGGAGAACGACCAGGTCGACCTGTTGTCCGAACTGCTCACCGCGCGGCTGCCTGTCGGGCCGGCGCTGTACCCCGACGGGGAGCTCACCGACTCGCCGGAGCTGGTGATGGTGGCGGAGCTGATCCGTGAGGCCGCCCTGGAGGGCGTCCGCGACGAGCTGCCGCACTCGCTGGCGGTCGTCGTCGAGGAGATGATCCCCCGGGAGGGTCGCGGCCCCGACAACCCGCTCCTCGACGTCCGGGCCGAGGTCTATGTCGAACGAGACAGCCAGAAGGGCATCATCATCGGCCACAAGGGCGCGCGCCTGCGTGAGGTCGGGACGAGAGCCCGGCACCAGATCGAGGCGCTGCTCGGCACCCCGATCTACCTGGACCTGCACGTGCGGGTCGCGAAGGATTGGCAACGCGACCCGAAGCAGCTGCGCAAGCTCGGCTTCTGACCGACGGTCACAACGAGATCGGCACGCCGTAGGAGCGACGTGCCGATCAGGTCGGGTGAGCCGCCGTCCTACAGGCGGATCTGCCACTCACCCCAGTGGTCGAAGAGGCGAAACCCCATCGCCTCGTTGACCGCGATCATCGGTCCGTTGGACACCGCGTTCCAGGTCAGGATCGTGGCCAGCTCCGGGCAGTGCCGCAGCGTGAAGCGCAGGTTCGCGACCTTGAGACGGACACCGAGCCGATGCCCCCGATGATCCGGGTCGACGATGGTGTTCCATTGGTGACCCGACGTCAGATTGTCGACGCACACCCCGATGTTGCTGAACCCCACGACCGCCCCCGTTGCGCTGTGCACGGCGATCGTGGTGTGCACCAACTGGCCCCATGAGTCGAGACGGGCCTCCCGGCCGCGGATGCGTTCGGCGTCGTAGTTCTCCGGCTCCCAGTCGAGGTCGTCGAGCGGGGCGTCGGTGGACATCCGACCGGTCAGGTACGCGACGCCGTCGATCCACTGCTCGGGGGTGACCCCGCGGAAGCTGTGCAACTCGTACCCCGCGGAGTGCGGCAGCGCGGCGGCCTCGAGGTCGTCGGCCAGTTCGAGGACCGACGGCTCGACGACGAGTTGGCGCCGTGCGGTGTGGATGCCGAGTTCGCCGTTGTGGCGCCGGGCGAAGTCCTCGTCCTTGCCGCCCATCTTCGCCTCGAAGACGACGAGCTTGCGCTCGGCGGCGCGGGCGTACTCCGCCACGAACTCCCACAGCGCCGTGCCCACACCCTGGCGACGCGCATCCGGGTGCACCATGACGTCCGTCCACGCGGTACCCGTGTTGTCGAGATGGGGCAGCGTGATCGCGGCGACGCCCACGAGCGTCCCGTCGCGGTAGGCGAGGTGGTACTCGGTGGGTTCGTCAGGCATCGGGTCGAGGATCCGGCCGCGCTCGTAGCTGGGCGTGAACGGCGGGTCGGCGGGTCGGTCCACCTCCTGCGCGGCAGCCCACAGCGCGAGTACCTCGGCGACCCGGGCGGCGTCGGCCGGGTCGAGCACATGCATGTCCATGAGCTCAGAGAAGCGGCCCGAAATGCGGTTGCGCGACCGAATATTCGCGTGCCCGCACGATGATCATGGTCAAGTCGTCCTGACCGGGGTGTGGCCGAAAGATCACCTTTTATCGATTCAGGCGAGGCGAGCGCGGTGCGATACGATCGCCATGTGCATCAGCGAAGCCTCCTCCTTAGTAGCCGCGGCGAGGCCCTGTAAGGGCCGGCTCCCTCGTCGCGGGTTTCCACATTGCGCCTCGCCGGTCGCGCCCACGACGAACTGACAGGGAGCCCTTCGATGCACCACCCCCAGCAACCCAGCGGCATGCCGGCCCATCGCTATCCCGCATTCACGCCCGTCGGCCTGAGCGACCGGACCTGGCCGGACAAGGTCATCACGGCAGCGCCGCGCTGGTGCGCCGTCGACCTGCGTGACGGCAACCAGGCCCTCATCGACCCGATGAGCCCGGCCCGCAAGAAGCGGATGTTCGACCTCCTGGTCCGGATGGGCTACAAGGAGATCGAGGTCGGCTTCCCGGCCGCGAGCCAGACCGACTTCGACTTCGTCCGTCAGCTCATCGAGACCGACGCGATCCCGGACGACGTCACCATCCAGGTGCTGACCCAGGCCCGCGAGGAACTGATCAGCCGCACCTTCGAGTCCATCAAGGGTTCGAAGCAGGCCGTCGTGCACCTCTACAACTCGACGTCCACGCTGCAGCGTCGCGTGGTGTTCGGGCTGGACCGCGACGGCATCAAGGACATCGCCGTCCAGGGCGCGCGGATCTGCCAGAAGCTGGTCGAGTCCGTGCCCGGCACCGACGTGTACTTCGAGTACTCGCCGGAGTCCTACACCGGCACCGAACTCGACTTCGCCGTCGAGGTCTGCAACGCCGTCAACGACGTGTGGAAGCCGACGCCCGATCACAAGGTCGTCATCAACCTGCCCGCCACCGTCGAGATGGCCACCCCGAACATCTACGCCGACTCCATCGAGTGGATGCACCGCAACCTGGCCTACCGGGACGCGGTCGTGCTCTCGCTGCACCCGCACAACGACCGCGGCACTGCCGTGGCCGCCGCCGAACTGGGCTACCTGGCCGGTGCCGACCGCATCGAGGGCTGCCTGTTCGGCAATGGCGAGCGGACAGGAAACGTGTGCCTGGTGACCCTGGGCCTGAACCTGTTCAGCCAGGGCGTGGACCCGCAGATCAACTTCTCCGACATCGACGACATCCGTCGCACCGTCGAGTACTGCAACCAGCTGCCGGTCGCCGAACGCCACCCCTACGGCGGCGACCTGGTCTACACCGCCTTCTCCGGCTCCCACCAGGACGCCATCAACAAGGGCTTCGCCTGGATGGAGCGCGACGCGGCAGAGGCCGGCGTCCCGGTCGACGAATTCCGCTGGGCCGTGCCCGTACCTGCCGATCGACCCCAAGGACGTCGGGCGCACCTACGAGGCCGTCATCCGGGTCAACTCGCAGTCCGGCAAGGGCGGCGTCGCCTACATCATGAAGACCGAGTACCACCTGGACCTCCCACGTCGGCTGCAGATGGAGTTCAGCGCGGTCATCCAGCGCCACACCGACGACGAGGGCGGCGAGGTGCTGCCCGGCGACATGTGGTCGATGTTCGAGGCCGAGTACCTGGCCGAGAAGGGCAACGTGCGTCTGAACTCGCACCACACCTCCTCGGCGGCCGGCGAGGAGGACACCCTCGCCGTCAATGTCGTCGTCGACGGCGAGGTGCAGACGCTGGAGGGCAAGGGCAACGGCCCGATCGCCGCCTTCACCGATGCGTTGGCCGGCATCGGCGTCGACGTGCGGGTGCTCGACTACCACGAGCACGCGATGAGCTCCGGCGGTGACGCCCGCGCTGCCGCGTACCTCGAGTGCGCCGTAGGTGACACCGTCCGCTGGGGCGTGGGCATGGACGCCAACATCGTGACCGCCTCGCTCAAGGCCGTCATCTCCGCGATCAACCGCTAGGACACCCAGGGCGTCCGCTGAAGAGTGAGCTATAGCGCACGCTTCAGCGGACGCCCGGGGCGTTCTGCACAGTTCCTTCACACGATCCGCCCGCCCTGCGCACATTGCCGCCTTACCGTCAGTGACATGAGCGCACCGCGGATCCTGGTCGTCGACGACGACCCGACGATCGCCGACTCGGTCGCGGCGCGTCTGCGCTCGGAGGGCTTCGAGGTCAGCACGGCGCCCGACGGCCCGTCCGCCGCGCGCAGGTGCGCGGCGGACCGGCCGGACCTGGTGGTTCTCGACGTGATGCTGCCCGGCTTCGACGGGCACGAGGTGTGCCGCCGGATCCAGGCGGACCGGGCCGGTGCCGGTGCTCATGCTGACCGCTCGTGCGGACGAGAACGACATGCTCGTCGGCCTCGGTGTCGGCGCCGACGATTACCTCACCAAGCCGTTCAGCATGCGCGAGCTGTCCGCCCGCGTGAACGCGCTGCTGCGCCGGAGCCTGCGTGCCGCGCAACTGGCCCACGGCACCGAGCTGGTGCTCGGCGAGGTTCGCATCGACCTCGCCGAGCGCCGGGTGCACCGCGGTGCGGACGAGGTGCACCTGACCCGCACCGAGTTCGAACTGTTGACGCTGCTCGCCGCCCGCCCGCGGGCGGTCGTGGCCCGTGAGGTGCTGCTCGCGCAGCTGTGGGGCTGGGGCGAATCCGGTGCCTCGCGCACGATCGACAGCCATGTGAAGGCCCTGCGCCGCAAGCTCGGTCCGGACCTGATCCGCACCGTGCACGGCGTCGGGTACTCCCTCGAGGTGTCGGCATGAATCTCCTGCCGACCTGGCTGCCGCGGCCGCTGGACCCGCTGCGGTCCTTCAAGACCAAGGTCGCGCTGCTCGTCGGCATTTCCTTCTCCACCAGCGCGATCGTGTTGCGCCTGGCCGTCGACTGGCCTTTTCGCCTGTCGTTGGTGCTCGCGTTGGCGATCACGATGGTCGTCGTCCAGGTGGTCGCGCACGGCATGACCTCCCCGCTGCGCGAGATGACGGCCGCGGCCCGCGCCATGGCCCGGGGCGATTACCACCTGCGGGTGCGGGCCACCGCCCGCGACGAGGTCGGCGAACTCGCCGTCGCGTTCAACCAGATGTCCGCGGACCTCGGCGCCGCGGATCAGCACCGCCGCGAGCTCATCGCCAACGTCTCCCACGAACTGCGCACCCCGATCACGGCCTTGCACGCGGTGCTGGAGAACCTCGTCGACGGCGTCACCGAACCCGACCCAAGCACGCTGCAGGCCGCGCTGAACCAGACCGAGCGGCTGTCCAAGCTGGTCGCCGAACTGCTCGACCTGTCGCGTCTGGACGCCAACGCGGTCGCGCTGCATCGCGAGGTCTTCGCGGTCAAGCCGTTCCTCGACGAGGTGCGGGCGCAGGCCGCGCTGGGCGGTGTCCGGGTCGAGGTGTCGCCGGAGAACCTGACCGCCGACGCCGATCCCGCCCGTCTGCACCAGGTGGTCGCCAACCTGCTGGACAACGCCGGGCGGCACAGTCCCGCCGGAGCGGAGATCCTGCTGCGCTCCGGGGTCCTGGGCCCGGCAGGGGGTCTGCTGATCGAGGTCTGCGACAGCGGACCGGGCATCCCCGTCGCCGATCATGGGAGCGTGTTCGAACGCTTCACCCGCGGCGGCGCCGACGACGGAGGCACCGGGCTCGGCCTGGCGATCGCCCGCTGGGCCGTCCAACTGCACGGCGGCCAGATCGCCGTCGTCGGTGAGCCCCCGGGCTGCCGCATCCGGGTCAGTCTGCCCGCCGCCTGACGTCTCGTCAGTTCCCTCTGCGCGTCGCGTACCCGTGGCGCGGTCCCGTCACGCCTTGGGGAGCATCGCCATGTCCATCGAGTACCTCCGCACGCCCACCCCTCGGTACCGAGTGGGGTTGGGCGGACCGCGATCCGCGTCCCCGCTGGTGGTTCCGGCTCTGGCCGCAACCCGCAGCTGCCGGTCCGCGACCGAGGGTCCTGATCGCGGCGCTCGCCGTGGGCCTGCTCACCGCGCTTCTCCTGCGGTTCGACCCGCTCGGGGGGAGTGCCGCCGTCATCGGGGCGGGCGTCATCACTGTGTGCCTGCTAGGCCGAGGACGCAGACCCACAGCGGTCGAACTCGTCGTCGCTCTGGGGCTGTGCGCGCTCCTCGCCGTGGCGGGTGTGCGCGCGGCGCCGTGGGCCGTCGCCGCCTGCGTCCTGGGGGCGATGACGGCGGGGGTGGTCCTGCTGCTCGGGGCCCGCACCTGGACCGGCCTGGTGCTCACACCGATCGCCGCGGTCTGCGGACTCGCGCCCGCGGCCGGGTGGACCGGTCGGACCATGGGCGGTCGGTCGCGTTCGGCGCTCACCCGCGCGAAGCTCGGGGCAGCGGTGGCCGTCGGGACCCTGGCGCTGCTGATCGCCTTCGGGGCCCTGTTCGCCGGTGCCGACCCGGCCTTCGCCGCCCTGCTGGACCGCCTCTCGCCCGACCTCGACCCGCTCCAGCTCGCCGGGCGGGTGCAGATCGGCGCAATGGTCGCCGTGATCGCGACCGTGCTCGCGTACCTGGCGGCATCCCCGCCCGCCGTCGACGCCTTCACCGTCGCGGCAGGCCGACGGTGGCCCCGCGCGGTGTGGGCAGTACCCGTCGCCGCCCTCGACCTGCTGTTCGCCACCTTCGTCCTCGTGCAGCTCGCGGTCCTGTTCGGTGGCCACCGGCGCATCCTCACCGGGCAGGGCCTCACCTACGCCCAGTACGCCCGCGAGGGCTTCGGGCAGCTGCTCGCGGTCACCGTGCTCACGTTGGTCGTCGTCGCGGTGACGGTCCGGATCGCCCCCCTGGCCACGCGCTTCGACCGCGCACTGATCCGCGGCCTGCTGGGGATGCTCTGCCTTCTGGCGCTGGTCGTGGTGGCCTCTGCCGTGCACCGGATGTCGCTGTACGAGCAGGCCTACGGATTCACCCGGCTGCGCCTGGCCGGCACCGCGATCGAGCTGTTCCTGGGAGCCGTCCTGATCCTGGTGCTGATCGTGGGCGTTCGGCAGGTGCCCTTGGTGCCGGCCGTGGTCGTCGTCGGCATGGCCGGTCTGCTCGGCCTGGCCGCGCTGAACCCCGACGCCTACATCGCCGAACGCAACATCGACCGCTACGAACGCACCGGGAAGATCGACCTGGACTACCTGTCCCGGCTTTCCGCCGACGCTGTCCCCGCCCTCGTACGGCGCCTCCCCGCCGGGCTGCGGGACTGCGCGCTGGCTCCGCATGCCGCGCTGCGCACCGGGTCGGCCGACCCCTGGTTCGACCCGAACCGTGCCCGGGACCGGGCACGCACGCTGCTGGCCGATCCGTCGATCGGGCCCTGCGCGAGCCCGACGGCGTCCGCGGCGCCCGCCGCAATCCGGTTGCCGAAGGTTGAGGCGATTGGCAAGGATCTGGCTGACGTGACTGCGAAGAAGCGAGGGCGATGAGCGAGGTACGCAGGATCGGCGTGGGCGACGTGCCGGAGGTCGTGGAGACCTTCGCGCAGTCCTTCTTCGACGACCCGTTGATGCAGTGGTGGATGCCGCAGGACGCGCGCCGCAAGGAGATCCTCCCGGCCTTCTTCGAGCTGATGGTCGGGGCGTTTCTGCCGGGCGAGGAGATCTACGCGGCCGAGGGTGTCGCCGCGGCGCTGTGGGTGCCGCCCGGAGCGCAGCCGACCGCGGAGGAGATGGAGCAGTTCGGGGCCGCGACCGTCGAAGTCGTCGGGGAGTACGCGGAGAGGGCCTTCGCGATCATGGCCGCGACCGAGGCGGTGCACCCGACCGAGGAGCACTTCTACCTGTTCTTCCTCGGGGCCCGGCCGCAGTTCCAGGGCCGCGGGCTCGGGGGTGCCCTGCTGCGTGAGGTGCTCGAGCGCTGCGACGCGGACGGTGTGCCCGCGTACCTGGAAGCTTCCAGTGAGAACAACAAGCGCCTCTACGAGCGTCACGGATTCGTCCTGCGGGACACCCTGACCATCGAGGACTCGCCGCCGCTGTTCCTGATGTGGCGCGATCCCGCCTGAATCGCGCCGTGTCCTCCTTCCGGCGCAATCGTTGGTTAGGTAGCTGACTTTCAGGAAATAACCGGAACCGACGCGGCAATCACGACGTCCTAACCGCAACGTCCCGAAGTGGGACGAATGTCGGATCGATACGGGGGCACGATGACGTACGTAGAGATCGTCCGGGCGCGCCGGCGCAAGCGCCGCATGGTTGCCGCGGTTCTGGCTCTGGCGAGCGTGGTGCCCGCCGAGGCCGGCGAGGACGCCTGACCCTTCGTACCGAACACGCTTGAGACAGCACTGAGCCCGGGGCCGGCACGCCGCCCCGGGCTCAGTCTTTTCTGCGCGGCCCCCACGGCCGCTCGGCAGTCCTGCGATCGATCGAGACAGCTAGCGCGAGACCTTGACCTCGTAATCGCCCCGGGTGACGTCGACCAGTCCGGTCGGCGCGGAGAAGCCCTCGGTCGGGCAGCCGGGCGAACCAAGCTCCAGGCGCGAGCCGTCGGCACGGTCGGTGCCGCGGCGCTCGCCGTCGCGGATGTACTCGACGCCGGTGGCGAAGCGGGCGATCCCCGGGATCGTCGACTTGTGGAAGATGACACCGATCGCGGCGTACCGCACCCCGTCGATCTTCGAGCTGGTCGCGCACAGCACCTTGGCCGAGGCGCTGCCGGCGTTCGTGCGCACGGTCATCCAGCCGATGGCGTCGTCGTCGATGCCGATCACGGACAGCGAGACCCGGTCACCGCTGGACAGGTCGAAACGGGCGTTGCCGTCCACCGTCGTGCGGACCTCCCCGGCCGCAGCCGTGGCCTGCGCGGTGACCGGAATGACGGCCGTCGGCAGCGCCACTGCAATGACCGCAACGGCGCGAATCAGATTCTTGTTCAGTCCCATGATGCGTATTCCCCCTTGGTATGACGGCCGCCGTACCCCTGTGTCCCGCGGCCGGACTCACCCTGCTTTTCGCATGCCGGGAGGTCGGTATTCATCGCGCTTCTTTGACCTGATCGGGAACGCTTCGGGCGGATAGTCCCCGACAAAATCGGCGGTTCCTCCCGGCATCGACCTTTCGTCCGATCAAGGAACCGTCCGTTCGGTTGATGCGTCGAAGCCAGAGTCGTCCGCTTCTGGGCGATTGATCCGATTCGACGGGGGACCAACATGGCCGGGACCGCTGTGATCGCACTGCACGAGCCGTGGCTGGACGACGAGGGGCACGACGTTCTGGGATCCGAGGCCACGGGGGTCTCGGAGTTCATGACCCGTAACCGCTACGACGTCCTCCTGATGGTGCTGATGGTGCTGACAGCGGTCGGGGCGGGCCTCGTGGCTCGGGTGCTCTGCGGCGTCTGAGCGTGGCGGGGCGGCGTGCGCCGTTCCTGTCGCCGGTTGGCCGCACAATGGGGCCGTGGGCTATTACCGGGACGCAGGCGTGGTGCTCCGCACGCACAAACTCGGTGAGGCCGACCGCATCGTCACCCTGCTGACCCGCCGACACGGCCGGATCCGGGTGGCGGCCAAGGGGGTCCGGCGCACGTCCTCCCGCTTCGGGGCCCGCCTCGAACCGTTCAGCCACGTGGACCTGCAGTGCGTGAACGGCCGGACATTGGACATCGCGACGCAGGTCGTCACGATCGACCCGTTCGGCGGGAAGTTGTCTCGGGACTACGCCCGGTGGACCGCAGGCACCGCGATGCTCGAGGCCACCGAGCGGTTCACCGAGAACGAGGGCGACCCGTCGCTGCGGCAGTACCTGCTGCTGGTCGGCGGACTGCGGGCGCTGACCGACACCGAGCGGGACCCGATCCTGATCCTCGACGCGTTCCTGGTCCGCTCGCTGGAACTGGGCGGGTACGCCCCGAGCTTCGCCGAGTGCGCGAGTTGCAGCGCGCCGGGTCCGCACCGGTTCTTCACGGTCCCGGCCGGGGGCGCGGTCTGTTCGGACTGTCGCACTCCCGGCGCCGCCGCACCCGGCGCCGAGACGCTGATCCTGCTCGACGCGCTGCGCACAGGGGATTGGACGACCGCGGAGGCCGCCGGCCCGCGGGCCCGCCGGGAGGGCAGCGGCCTGGTCGCCGCCTACCTGCAGTGGCACCTGGAGCGCGGACTGCGCTCGCTGCGACACGTGGACCGCACCGCCGAGGCGCCGGTGAGCGCCGAGGTATGAGGCGCAAGAACCACCAGGCGCCCCCGGCGCACCCGTCCGGCGCGCGCCCGCCGCACCTGCCGAAGGAACTCGTCCCGCGGCACGTCGCGATCGTGATGGACGGCAACGGGCGCTGGGCCAAGCAACGCAACCAGCCACGCACCGTCGGCCACGAGGCGGGTGAGGCGGCGCTGCTCGACGTCATCTGCGGTGCGATCGAGATCGGCGTGACCACGTTGTCCGCCTACGCGTTCTCCACCGAGAACTGGAAGCGCACCCCGGACGAGGTCCGCTTCCTGATGGGCTTCAACCGCGACGTCATCCACCGTCGCCGCGACGAACTCGACGCGATGGGCGTGCGGGTGCGCTGGGCAGGGCGGCGCCCCAAGCTGTGGCGCAGCGTGATCTCCGAGCTGGAGGACGCCGAGGTCCGGACCGCGGGCAACGACGTCATCACCCTGCAGTTCTGCGTGAACTACGGCGGTCGGGCCGAGATCGTCGACGCCGTGCGCGCCATCGCGGCCGATGCCGTCGCGGGGAAGATCGACCCGGACAAGATCGACGAGCGGCGTTTCGCCAAGTACCTCGACGAGCCCGACCTGCCCGACGTCGACCTGTTCGTGCGCAGCTCGGGGGAGCAGCGCACCTCCAACTTCTTGCTCTGGCAGAGCGCCTATGCCGAGCTGGTATTCCTGGACACCCTCTGGCCGGACTTCGACCGGCGGCACCTCTGGCACGCCATCGAGCTGTACGCGGCACGGGACCGCCGCTACGGCGGAGCAGCTCCGAATCCGCCACCGCCCGCTGACTGATCATCAGATCAATGACGCGCAGACCCTGGGGCCCGGCCCGAGAGGCTCCCGCCTCGCGGCGATCCGGTGCTGCGGCGGATACTCAGATCTGATGAATCGTCAGGAATACTTTCGTGATCCTGCCTACTGATCCGTCATCATGTTGACTCGGCATGCCCGTTGCCCTCAGATCTGAAGCAGGGCTGAGAACCGCCCAATATTGTGCTGAGAACGACCGGTGGCTCTCGCGTCGGTCGAGGCTTTCTCCCTACCGTCACGATCACTTGATCGGGGGAGCCGCCATGGCCGGTACGCGTCGCACAGGGCACGCGCGCGTGCTGGTGGGGACGGTCGTCACCGCGCTGGTCGCCGCCGGTGTCATAGCGGGGACACGGACCACCGGGGATTCCGCGGTCGCGGCGAGCGAACCCGCCGCGACCGCAATGATCGGTCCGAGCCCGCACTCGACGCACCCGACGCACTCGATGCGCAGGGAAGCTCCGCGTTCCCCGCACGGCACAGAGATCGCACCCGCGGACTCGAGCGCACCCGTTCGCACCGCTCGCCGCACCGTCCGGCACGGCACGGTGTCCCGGGTGAACTTCGGTCCCGGCGACGCGCAGGCCGACGGTTCACTGGTGGGCCGGCCCTCGATCAGCGCCGACGGTCGGTACGTCGCCTTCGCCTCGCCGGCGTCGAACCTGGTCCGGGCCGATCGGAACAACTTCGCCGACGTGTTCGTCCGGGATCGGCTCACCCGCCGCACGATGCTTGTGAGCGCGACCCCGGCGGGCCGCCCGGGGGCGGGGAGCAGTGGATCGCCGGCGTTGTCCGCGGACGGGCGCTGGGTTGCGTTCGAGTCGTGGGCCGGTGACCTCGTGCCCGGCCCGGCTCAGTTGGCGCACGGCGGCGTCGGAGTCTTCCTGCGCGACCTGCGCACCGGACGCACCGAACTGCTCCGGCGCGGCAGGCGGGCGGGCGGACGGGCGGACGGCAGCGCACCGGCGATCAACGCCGTGGGATCGCGCGTCGCCTTCGAGTCCCGCGCGACGAATCTCGTCCCGGACGACCGCAACGGACACTCCGACATCTTCGTCTGGACCGCCGGCGACGGGCTGGATCGGATCAGCCGTGACACCGCGGGCAAGGACCTGCCCGGCGGCGCTGCCGGGCCCGCGATGTCCGCGGACGGGAATCGGATCGCCTTCGTGACCGCGGGGACCCGTGGCGGTGAGTGCGAGGACGTCGAGGTCAAGGATCTGGCGCAGGGCACCTTGACCCTGGCCTCGGTCACCGAGGGGTGCGGCCGGTACTCCGACGTCGCGATCAGCGCGGAGGGCGGCCACGTGGCGTTCAGCACGACATGGCCGATGAGTCGCGCCGACACCGACTGGACGGCCGACGTCTACCTGCGCGACCTCGAGCGTGCCCGCACAGCGTTCATCAGCGCCGGGACGCCGGTCGTGCCTGCGGTGAGCGAACGCGGGGCGAGCTATGCCCCGGCCCTCAGCGCGGACGGCCGTTGGGTGGGCTTCACCTCCTTCGCACGGGATCTGATCGGCCGGGACCTGACCCACGAGCAGTACGCCTACCTCCACGACCGGCGCACCGACCGCACCAGTCGCATCGCGATGCCCACCGGGCCGGACGGCACGACCTACGGGGTGGCGCTCAGCCCTGACGCGGCGCATCTGGCCTTCGGCGGAGCGGCCCAGAACCTGGTGGCCGGTGACAACAACCATGCCGATGACGTCTTCGTCCTCGACCGCGCCGGCACCCGCTATCCCGTCGAGCGCGCTCGGGTGCCCGTCGACGTCGCCGCTCCGAACTCTCTGTTCACCATCGGCCCGGTCGGGACGGTCCTGCCCGGCCTGCAGCGCTTCGTCGTCCGCGCCGACGAGCCCGGAGTGCAGTTCCGGTGCCAGCTCGACGCGGGCAAGTGGCGTGACTGCCGCGCGGCGTTCCGGATGCGGATCGGTCCGGGCAACCATGTGGTCCGGGTGCGGGCCGTGGACGCCGCGGGCAACGTCGAGCAGTCCCCGGCCGCGCGGCAGTTCCGGGTCCGCCGGTAGTCAGCGGTCGACCGTCAGAGGTTCAACAGTCCCGCGGCGAAGACCGCGGCGACCACCAGGCTCCGCAGGACCCGGCCCGAGTTGGGCGTGACCGGCCAGAACACGATGAGGAACCAACCGAGGCCACCGCCCAAGGCCCAGAGGATCAACAGACCGCCCACGCCGCCGATGGCCAGACCGGTGAACAGCAGGGCGACCGCGAGCAGCGGGACCAGCCATCGGGGGAGCCGCAGCAGACGCAGCAGCATGGGCGCGGTGGCGACGGCGACCTTGTTCGCGACCGCCTCCTCGGAGACCCCGGGACGAATGGGACGTCCCTTGGCCACCGCCGCCTTGACCGGTCGCCCCTTGGCCGCGCTCACCGGCCGCCGCTTCGCCATCACGGCGCCATCTTGCCGCAATCGCGCCGCGGGCCGGCAGGCTGGCCGCATGCTGTTGGTCGCGCGTCTGACCGAGGTCACCGATCCCGATGCGTTGCAGGCCGCCGCCGCGCAGGCCTTCGCCGCGTTGGGAGCTCGCCCGGGCTGGGTGGCCGGACGCCTGGGTCGGTCGCTGGACGAGCCCGGTGCGTGGGTCCTGACCTGCGAGTGGGAGGACGTCGGAAGCGGACGTCGGGGGCTGTCGACCGGCGCGGTGCGGGAGGCGATCATGCCGCTGATGGCGCGGTTGCCCGACGCCGCACTGACCTACGAGATCCTCACCACCGGTTAGCGGTCGGGGCGATTCGCCGGATCGAAGCCGGCAAGGACCTGCGTGCCTGTCGCGGTGTGCGTTGCCGGGAGTATGGTGACGGCTTTCCCCGAGCAGGCCGACAATCGCGGAGCCCCTGTCTTGTCTCCGGATCGCGTCGAACAAATTGTGGCGCTGGGTAAGCGGCGTGGCTTCGGCTATCCCTCGGCGGACATCTATCACCACGGCGGCGGCTCCGAGGCGCTCTGTTCCGCCTGGGATTACGGGCCCCTGGGCGTCGAACTCAAGGAGAACGTCAAGCGCCAGTGGTGGAAGGCCTGCGTCCAGGGCCGCGACGACGTCGTCGGCCTGGATTCCGCGGTGATCCTGCCCTTCGACGTCTGGCAGACCTCGGGGGGCGACCCCGGAGAATTTCTGACTCAATGTCAGATCTGCAAACGGCGGACCGAGGTGGAGGCTTCGACGCTCGGTCCGGGCACCCGCCCAGCCCAACTGGCGAGCATCCCGTGCTCGCACTGCGGATCCGTCGGCTCGCTGTTCCAGCCCCGGCCGGGGCACGGCTCGGTGCAGGCGTTCCTGGATTTCGACGACGGACAGCACGTGGTGCACCACCTGCGCCCGGACCCCACCCAGGGGATCCTCGTCAATTTCGCCAACGTGATGCGCTCGGCCCGCCGTCGACCGCCGTTCGGGATCGGGCAGATCGGCCGGTCGTTCCGCAACGAGACCGAGTCCGGGCATCCCCTGTTCCGCACGCACGAGTTCGAGCAGATGGGCCTGGCGTGGTTCGTTGCGCCCGGCACCGACGCCGAGTGGCACCGGTACTGGATAGAGCAGCGCTGGGACTGGTACCTCGACCTCGGCCTGTGCGCCGGTGACCTGCGCCAACACACCCGGGTGGCCGACCCACGCCGTCCCGGTTCGGTGCGGACCATCGACATCGAGTTCCGGTTCAAGTTCCCCGATGCCGAGTGGGGCAAGCTGGAAGGTCTGGCCAACCGGACCGACGTCGACCTGCTCGCGCACTCCCGCCTGTCCGGCACGGACCTGAGCTTCTTCGACCAGAGCAACAGCAGCCGCTGGGTGCCCTATGTCATCGCCCCCACGGCCGGCCTGTCCCGCTGCGTCCTCGCGTTCCTGTGCGCCGGTCTGGCCGAGGACTTCGCCACCGACGCCAACGGTGTCCCGCAACCGCGCGCGGTGCTGCGTCTGGATCCGCGCCTCGCCCCGGTGAAGGCCGCGATCCTGCCGTTGTCCCGCAACTCGGCGCTGTCCCCGCTGGGTCGGGACCTCGCCGCCGCGCTGCGCCGCCAGTGGAACGTCGAGTACGACGACTCCGGCGCGATCGGGCGGCGGTACCGTCGGCAGGACGAGATAGGGACCCCGTTCTGCGTCACGCTGGACTTCGAGACGCTCTCCGACCAGGGCGTCACCGTCCGCGAACGGGACACGATGAAGCAGGAGCGGGTGTCGATGGACAAGCTGCACGGCTTCCTCGCCGAGCGTCTGGTGGGGTGCTGAGCGCGCCGCTGCGCCTCGGTGAGCACCTGATCGATCCGCCGGTCGTGCTCGCCCCGATGGCGGGCATCACCAACCGGGCGTACCGGAAGCTGTGCCGCGAGCACGCCCCCGGCGGCCTCTACGTCAACGAGATGATCACGGCGCGCGGGCTGGTCGAGGGCGACCGCACCACGCGGGCGATGGTCTCCTTCGACGTCGACGAGCGTCCGCGCAGCCTGCAGCTCTACGGCACCGACGCCGAGTCGATGGGCGCCGCGGCCCGGTTGGTCGTCGCCGAGGACCTCGCTGACCACATCGATCTCAACTTCGGGTGCCCGGTGCCGAAGGTGACGCGCAAGGGCGGGGGAGCGGCCCTGCCCTACAAGCGGGCCCTGTTCACCCGCGTGCTCGCGGCGGTGGTCGCCGGTGCTGACGGTCGGGTGCCCGTGACGGTCAAGATGCGCAAGGGCATCGACGAGGACACGCTCACCTACCTCGACGCGGGCCGGATTGCCGCGCAGGAGGGCGTTGCCTGGGTGGCGTTGCACGCCCGGACCGCCGCCCAGCACTACTCGGGGGAGGCCGACTGGACCGCGATCACGCGTCTGGTGGAGCACCTGGCCCCGTTCGGGACCCCGGTGCTCGGCAACGGCGACATCTGGGAGGCCGCCGATGCCGTCCGGATGCTCGAGGCGACGGGCTGCGCCGGAGTGGTCGTCGGCAGGGGCTGTCTGGGCCGTCCGTGGCTGTTCGCGAACCTGGCAGCGGTGCTCGCCGGCGAGCCCGACCCGGGACACCCGGACCTCTCCGTGGTCGCGGCGACCCTGCGTCGCCACGCACGCCTGATGGCCGACGATGGCGGCGAGCGCTGGGCCGCGTGCGAGATCCGTAAGCACATCGCCTGGTACCTGAAGGGCTTCGCGGTCGGCTCCGAGCTGCGCCGCGGCCTCGCCCTGGTGGAAACCATGGCCGCGCTCGACGACCTGTTGGGACGCCTCGACATGGATCAGACGTTCCCGGAGCAGGCCGTCGGGTCACCTCGCGGCCGCACCGGATCCCCGCGCAAGGTCGCGCTGCCCGACGGCTGGTTGGCCGACGACTGGGACGGCGAGGTGGCCCCGGACGGAGCCGGTGAATTGATCATTTCCGGCGGCTGAGAGAATTCGGGAAACTCCCTGGACCCCTGTGGCCGGCGGGTTTCGTGCTGTGGCCAGATCGAAAACCTTCTCCCGAACGTGTCCAATCCCTCATGCCTGCTGTCGGAGTCGGTGGGGAAGAGACGGAAGAATCGTCTCTGCCCGTGGGCAGGGGCCGACGGCTAAGGAGCGCTGCGCATGGAACAGCCGGACATCCACTCGTCCGAACAGCCGCCGGTGGTGGTCATCGGTGCCGGGCCGGCCGGGTTGACCGCCGCACTGGAGCTCGTCCGCAGGAACCGCCCGGTGACCGTGCTCGAGTCGACCGACGCGATCGGTGGGATCAGTCGGACCGAGGAGCGCGACGGATGGCGCTTCGACATCGGTGGGCACCGGTTCTTCACCAAGGTGCCCGAGGTCGAGAAGTTCTGGCACGAGGTCCTGCCGGACGAGGACTTCCTGCAGCGCCCCCGGATGAGCCGCATCCTCTACAACGGCAAGCTCTTCGACTACCCGCTCAAGGCGGGCAACGCGCTCAAGAGCCTCGGCATCATCGAGGCCATCCGCTGCGTCCTGTCCTACGCCTGGGTGCGGATCAACCCGCCCAAGGACCAGAGCAACTTCGAGACCTGGGTCGCCGCCCGCTTCGGCTGGCGCCTGTACCGGATCTTCTTCAAGACCTACACCGAGAAGGTCTGGGGCATCCCGGCCACCCAGATCCAGGCGGACTGGGCGGCGCAGCGGATCAAGAACCTCTCGCTGATGAGCGCAATCAAGAACGCGATCTTCCAGCCTAAGGGCCAGACGGAGATCACCACGCTGATCGACCGCTTCCAGTACCCGAAGTACGGCCCCGGAATGATGTGGGAGAAGGCCCGCGACCTCGTCCTCGACGGCGGCGGCGCGATCCACATGGAGACCCCCGTCGTCGCCCTGCACCGTGAGGGCGACCGCGTCGAGGCGGTCACCGTCTTCCAGGACGGCGTGGAGCGCAAGGTTCCCTGCAGCGACGTCATCTCCTCGATGCCGCTGTCCACCCTGCTGCTCGCGATGGACCCGAAGGCCTCGCCGGAGGCCGTCGCCGCCGCCGAGGGCCTGGGTTACCGCGACTTCCTCACCGTGGCGCTGGTCGTGCCCGAGTCGGCCGGCTTCCCGGACAACTGGATCTACATCCACACCCCCGGCGTGAAGGTCGGCCGGGTGCAGAACTACGGCTCGTGGTCGCCCTACCTGGTCAAGGACGGCAAGACCTGCCTCGGCCTGGAGTACTTCGTCAACGAGGGCGACGAGATGTGGGACTCCACCGATGAGGAGCTCATCGCGCTGGCGAAGAAGGAGATCTCACAGCTCAACCTGGCCAAGGCGGACCAGGTCGAGGTCGGCTATGTCGTGCGGGTCCCGAAGGCCTACCCGATCTACGACGAGGGCTACGACGCCAAGGTCGAGGTCGTCCGCGCGTGGCTGGCCGAGAACGCGTCCAACGTGCAGCCCGTCGGCCGCAACGGCATGCACCGCTACAACAACCAGGACCACTCGATGGTCACCGCGATCTACGCGGTCGACAACCTGACAGGCACCCCGCGTGACCTGTGGGCCGTCAACGTCGAGGAGGAGTACCACGAGGAGAAGAACACCCCCTCGGGCTCGGCCCCGGCGACCGGCACCGGACGTGCGGCCCCGATCGTCCCGACCCGTGAGCGTGCTCCCGGCAACAACCACCCGGTGTCGGTGAGCTCCGGTGACGCCGCCCCGGCGCGCGACGCCGACGTGGCCTGATCTCGGCCGCCGCCTTGCGCGTGCAGGACACCTTCGTCCGCCCCGGGTCCGTCTCCACGACCGACCCGGGGTTGACGCTGCCGCGGCGCGTCCGCCTCTCGGTCGTGGTGGCCGTGGTGGTCGTGGCCGGCATCGTGCTGCGCGCCTGGTCGTTCTCGCCGCTCTGGCTGGACGAGGCGCAGTCGGTCTCGTTCGCACGGCTGCCCCTGAGCGATCTGCCCGACGCCCTGCGCATCGACGGCGCCCCGCCCCTGTACTACGCGTTGCTGCACCTCTGGCTGAACATGTTCGGCGACGGCGAGTGGGCCGCCCGCTCCATGTCGATGGTGGCCTCCTTGGCCGCGCTGCCCCTCATGTGGCTGCTGGTGCGGCGCCTGCGTGGAGATGCGACCACCGCGGCGGTGGGCGTGCTGCTGCTGGCCACGAACCCCTGGGCCATCCAGTACGCGGGCGAGGCCCGGATGTACTCCCTGGTCGTCCTCGAGACGCTCGTGGCCTGCCTGCTGCTGCTTCGGCTGCGCCGCCGCCCGGACCTCCCGTCGGCGGTCGGACTGGCGTTGGCGTCCACCGTCCTGCTGTACACGCACTACTGGTCGATGTTCCTGCTGGCCACGGTCCTCGGCCTGCTCGTGCTGGCCGCGTGGCGTCGCCCCGCCGAGCGGGCGTTCGTGGGCCGCGCGGTGGCTGCTCTGGCGGCCTCCGGGGTCGCGTTCCTGCCCTGGGCTCCCACGATGCTCTACCAGGCCGACCGCACCGGCGCCCCGTGGGCGCCGACCCCCAGCCTCGGGTCGTTGGCGATCCTGCCGAGCCAGTGGTACGGCGGCGCCGACGGCGTGGTCGGCCGCACCGCCGGCGTGCTGGTCATCGTCCTGCTGGCGCTGGCTGTCTTCGCCCGTCGTCTCCCCGACGGGACCGTGGTCCTCGCGACCCGCCCCTCCGGGGTCACCGGCGTCGTCGCGGCGCTGATGCTGGGGACGCTGCTGGTCGCCCTGCTCGCCTCGATGGTCGGCGACGGCGCGGTCGTCGTCCGCTACACCGCGGTCGTCGTCCCGGCCCTGATCGTGTTGCTGGCCTTCGGTGTGCGCACGCTGCCGCCAGGTGCCTGCACCGGCGTCCTGGCGGTGCTGGTGACCCTCGGTCTGTGCGGTGGAGTGACGGTCGCGACCACCCCACACACCCAGGCCGGTCGCGTCGCCGACGTCCTCAACGCAGAGGTGAAGAAGGGCGATCTGATCGTCTACTGCCCGGACCAGTTGGCCCCGGCCATCGAGGAACGGCTGGTTCTCTCCAAGAAGGTCACGCGGATGACCCTGCCGTCCCAGCCCGATCCGCGGATCGTGGACTGGACCGACTACTCGCAGCGCCTGAGCGCTGTTTCGCCCCGTTCCACTGCCTCACGGATCACCAGCTACCTCAAGAACCAGCCCGAGGGGTCGGTCTGGCTGGTGTCCTCGCGCAGCTACGGGGGAGCGATCAATGCCCTGTGTTCGCCGCTGTACGCCCTGCTGATCGACGGCCTGGGCGTACCGACGGTCGCCGCGAACGCCAACGGGCGCGGTCTGGAGAACGCGGTCGTGGAGCGATTCACCCGTTAGTTGGTCCGGGTGCGACTTGCTCGTTGCCTACCCACGGGTACGCAAGCAATAGGGTTGAAGTGATTTTGTCGAGTTGAGTTGAGGGAGCACGGTCGTGCCGAAGTTCGTCTACGACTTCACCGAAGGAAACCGGGACCAGAAGGATCTGCTGGGCGGCAAGGGCGCCAACCTCGCGGAGATGACGAACCTCGGTCTACCGGTACCTCCCGGCTTCACGATCACGACCGAGGCCTGCAAGGCCTACCTCGAGACCGGCTCCGCCCCGTCCGAGTTGAAGGACCAGGTCACCGACAAGCTCAGCTGGCTCGAGAACCAGTTCGGCAAGAAGCTCGGCCAGGCCGACGACCCGCTGTTGGTCTCCGTGCGCTCCGGCGCGAAGTTCTCCATGCCCGGAATGATGGAGACGGTCCTCAACATCGGCCTGAACGACGAGTCCGTCGCGGGCCTGGCCAAGCAGTCCTCCAACGACCGCTTCGCGTGGGACTCCTACCGTCGCCTGCTGCAGATGTTCGGCAAGACCGTGCTGCACATCGAGGGCGAGCACTTCGAGGACGCGATCGACGCGGCCAAGAAGGCCAAGAACACCACCGCGGACCTCGACCTGGACGCCGACGACCTGAGCGGCCTCGTCGAGACCTTCAAGGGGATCATCCACGAGCACACCGGCAAGCCGTTCCCGCAGGACCCGCGCGACCAGCTCGACGCGGCCGTCTACGCGGTCTTCAACTCCTGGAACGCCGACCGCGCGATCCTCTACCGCCGCCAGGAGCGCATCCCGGCCGACCTCGGCACCGCGGTCAACGTCCAGTCGATGGTGTTCGGCAACCTCGGCATGGACTCCGGCACCGGCGTCTGCTTCACCCGCGACCCGGGCACCGGCCAGATCGGCCTCTACGGCGACTACCTGGAGAACGCGCAGGGCGAGGACGTCGTCGCCGGCATCCGCAACACCCTGCCGCTGCAGGACCTCGAGCGCATCGACAAGCCGGCCTTCGACAAGCTGATCGCGATCATGAGCCAGCTCGAGACGCACTACCGCGACCTGTGCGACATCGAGTTCACCATCGAACGCGGCAAGCTCTGGATGCTGCAGACCCGCGTCGGCAAGCGCACCGCGGGCGCGGCGTTCCGCATCGCCACCCAGCTCATCGACGAAGGCCTGATCGACCTCGACGAGGCGCTGCAGCGCGTCACCGGCGAGCAGCTGACCCAGCTGATGTTCCCGAAGTTCGATACCTCGACCAACCCGAAGCGCATCACCAAGGGCATGAATGCCTCGCCCGGTGCCGCCGTGGGGCGGGCCGTGTTCTCCTCCGCCGAGGCGGTGGCTTGGGTCGAGCGCGGCGAGAAGGTCATCCTCGTCCGCAGAGAGACCAACCCTGACGACCTGTCCGGGATGATCGCCGCCGCCGGGATCCTCACCTCCCGCGGCGGCAAGACCAGCCACGCCGCGGTTGTCGCGCGCGGCATGGGTAAGACCTGCGTCTGCGGCGCCGAGGAACTCGACGTCGACACCAAGGCCAGGACCATCAAGGCGCCGGGCGGCGTGGTCATCAAGGAGGGCGACGTCCTCTCCATCGACGGCTCCTCCGGCGCGGTCTACCTCGGCGAGGTGCCGGTGCAGGCAAGCCCGGTTGTGGAGTACTTCGAGGGCAACCTCGCGCCGGACGCGGCCGACGCCGACGACCTGGTCAAGGCCGTGCACCGGCTGATCACCCACGCCGACGCCGCGCGCATCCTCAAGATCCGCACGAACGCCGACACCCCCGAGGATTCCGCGCGCGCCCGCCGCATGGGTGCGCAGGGCATCGGCCTGTGCCGCACCGAGCACATGTTCCTCGGCGACCGGGCCGTCCAGGTCGAGAAGCTGATCCTGGCCGCCGACGCCGCCGGCCGCCAGGCCGCGCTCGACACCCTGGCGCCGCTGCAGAAGCAGGACTTCCTCGAGATCTTCGAGGCGATGGACGGTCTGCCTGTGACGGTCCGTCTGATCGACCCTCCGCTGCACGAGTTCCTGCCGAACCTCACCGACCTGGCCGTCAAGGTCGCGGTCGCCGAGGCGCTGGGCCAGGACCCCGGGCACGACAAGGAACTGCTCGCCGCGGTCAACCGTCTCCACGAGTCGAACCCGATGCTCGGTCTTCGTGGCGTGCGCCTCGGCGTCGTCATTCCGGGCTTGTTCGGCATGCAGGTCCGCGCGATCGCCGAGGCGGCCGCAGAGCGCAAGAAGGCCGGCGGCAACCCGCTGCCCGAAGTGATGATCCCGCTCGTCGGCGCCGTCCAGGAGCTCGAGCTCATGCGCGACGAATCCGAGACGGTCATCAAGGAGGTCGAGGCCGCCACCGGCGTCGACCTGTCCTTCATCCCGATCGGCACGATGATCGAGCTTCCCCGCGCCGCCCTGACGGCAGGTCAGATCGCCGAGGCTGCGGACTTCTTCTCTTACGGCACCAACGACCTGACGCAGACCACGTGGGGCTTCTCGCGGGACGACGTCGAGGCCGCGTTCTTCACCCAGTACCTGGAGAAGGGCATCTTCGGGGTCTCCCCGTTCGAGTCCCTCGACCGTGAGGGTGTCGGGCGTCTCGTGCGCATCGCCTCGGAGGAAGGGCGGGCTGCCAAGCCCGGCCTGAAGCTCGGCGTGTGCGGCGAGCACGGCGGTGACCCCGACTCGATCCACTTCTTCGCCGAGGTAGGCCTGGACTACGTGTCCTGCTCGCCGTTCCGCGTGCCGGTGGCCCGACTCGAGGCCGGTCGTGCCGCGTCGGCCTCGGCGGGCAGCGACAGCCGCTAGAGCAGACACGAAAGGGGGCGAGCGCCGACCGGCGCTCGCCCCCTTTCGAGGCTCTCGGTTGCCTACCGGTTGTCGTAGGTCTCCTCGCGGACGACCCGACGACCGGGATCGGCGGAGTCCACGATTTCGGTGCGTCGGCGGCCCATGCCACCGCCCCAGCTGCTCCAGAACGCCATAGAGAGCAGGATCCCGGCGGCGCCGACGATCATGAGGATGACGCCGACCGTCTCGAGGTTGACGCCCTCGGCGTTCGCATCAACCGCAAATGCCAGGATTGCTCCCACTGCGACCAGGAAAATTCCGACGCCAATACCCATGGTGCGTACCTCCTCGGTGGTGCTGTGTGCAGGCATGCACAACGTGAGGAGAGTCTTCCCGGGCCACCTACCGACAAACGGTGAAGCGCTGCTTCCCCGTTGAAACCAGCCTTACGTACTAGGTTTGGCCCCACGATGCAGGAGGCACTGGCGCCCGGGTACGGCCGGGATGACGTGCAGCGTTGGGTGCCCGAACCCCTCAAACGGCCCGGACGGACCGCTTTTCAGCGCGACCGGGCCCGCGTGCTGCACGCCGCCGCATTTCGTCGGCTGGCCGCCAAGACCCAGGTCGTCGCGCCCGGCAGCGACGACTTCTCGCGCAACCGCCTGACGCATTCCCTCGAGGTCGGCCAGATCGGCTGCGAGTTGGGCCGACGCCTCGGTGCCGACCCGGATCTGGTGGAGACCGCCTGCCTGGCGCACGACCTCGGACATCCGCCCTTCGGTCACAACGGCGAGGACGCCCTGGACCTGGCCGCGGCCGGCTGTGGCGGTTTCGAGGGCAACGCGCAGACCCTGCGGGTGCTGACACGCCTGGAGGGCAAGACGATGGCCCCCGACGGGCGCAGCGCCGGCCTGAACCTCACCCGCGCCACGCTCGACGCGACGGTCAAGTACCCCTGGCCGCGGGGGCCCGCCACCCGGAAGTTCGGTTGTTACGCGGAGGACGAGGCCGTCTACCGCTGGTTGCGACTCGGTCGCCCCGACGGCGTCCGATGTCTCGAGGCCGAGATCATGGATTTCGCCGACGACGTCGCCTACTCCGTCCACGACGTCGAGGACGGCACGCACGCGGGCAACATCGATCTGCGGGTGCTCGGCAGCGCCGAGGAACGCGCGGATCTGGCCGAGATCGTGCTCGAGAGCTACCTGCTCGACCTGGATCCGATCGAACTCGACGCGGCGGTGGCGGCGTTGACCTCGGCGGAGTTCTGGCCGCGTAACCCCGACCGCACGCGGGCGGGCCAGGCAGCGCTGAAGAACCTGACCAGTGAGCTGATCGGACGCTTCTGTCTCGCTGCCGAACACGCCACCCGTGGCGCTCGGGTCGAGGGTGCGCCGCTGACCCGTTACGAGGCGCACCTGGAGGTGCCGCGGGAGACGATCGTCGAGGTGGCACTGCTCAAGGCCCTGGCCGACCGGTACGTGATGCGCACCCCGCTACGGGTCGGGGTGCAGGCGCGGGAGCGAGCCCTGATCGCGGAA
The DNA here is from genome assembly GCA_963703165.1 of uncultured Actinomycetota bacterium. Classification (GTDB taxonomy): domain Bacteria; phylum Actinomycetota; class Actinomycetes; order Sporichthyales; family Sporichthyaceae; genus JBQTKD01. Next base: position 924,068 of record OY969798.1, on the reverse strand, counting down.
CTCGTCGATGCGTTGGACGCCGGCAGCCCCGAGGTCCTCGAGCCGGCGTTCCGGGAGGACTGGATCGCGGCACCGGACGACCTGGCCCGGCGTCGCGTGGTGGTCGATCAGGTCGCCTCGCTCACGGACTCCACCGCGATCGCGTGGCACGCGCACCTGTGCCCGGCACCGGTGCGCTGACGCGGCGTCAGGGCGCAGTCGGACCGGGCGGGTTCGGGTTGGGATTCGGCGGGGGTGTACCAGGTCCGGGGTTGTTCGGTCCTTGGGCCTCGACCTTGTCCAGGCCCTCGGAGACCTTGGTCAGACCCTTGTCGATCTTGTCCTGGTGCTTGCCCTTCGTCTTCTTGTTCGCCAGATCGCCGGCTTTCGCCAGACCCTTGTCGATCTTGTCCCGGTTGCCGGCGACCAAGTGCTTCGCCTTGGCACCGACGTCATTCAGGAATCCCATGTGAAACCTCCAGCGTCTTCGGAACCCCTGCCCGCGCTTGTGAGAGGGCAATCATCTCCGTAACGTCCGGCGCTGCGAGACTGTGCCCGTGGAGCTTCCGGTGGTCGCCGTGGTGGGTCCCACCGCCGTCGGCAAGTCGGACCTCGGCATCGAATTGGCCCGTCGCCTGGGCGGCGAGGTGATCAACGCCGATTCGATGCAGCTCTACCGCGGGATGGACATCGGCACCGCGAAACTGACGCCCGACGAGCGCGGCGGCATCCCGCACCACCTGCTCGACATCTGGGAGGTCTCCGAGCCCGCCGCGGTGGCCGAGTATCAACGAATGGCCCGCGTCCTGGTGGCTGAGCTGATCGAGGCGGGCACCGTGCCGATCCTCGTCGGTGGCTCGGGCCTCTACGTCCGCGCCGTGCTCGACGACCTCGAGTTCCCCGGCACCGATCCGGACCTGCGGGCGCGGCTGGAGGGGGAGCTGGCCGCCGTCGGGGCGCCGGCGCTGCACGCGCGGCTCGGAGCGGTGGACCCTGCTGCGGCGGAGCGGATCCTGCCCGGCAACGGACGGCGCATCGTGCGTGCCCTCGAGGTCATCGAGCTGACCGGACACCCGTTCGCGGCCGCACTTCCGGAGCCCCGCTACGTCCGTCCCGCGGTCCAGATCGGGTTGCGGGCCGAGCGAGCGCCGCTGGACGCCCGTATCGATGCGCGGGTGGACGCCATGTGGGCCGCCGGCCTGGTCGAGGAGGTCCGGACCCTGGTGCCTCGGGGGTTGCGGGAGGGCCGCACCGCGGGCAAGGCGTTGGGCTACGCGCAGGTTCTCGCCCACCTGGACGGGCACCTGGACGAAGCGGGCGCCGCTGCCGCGACCAAGCAGGCCACCCGTAAATTCGCCCGGCGCCAGCTGACGTGGTTCGGACGCGACCCGCGGGTGCACTGGCTTCCCGCAGGGGGCGCGGACGCCGCGGACGCCGCGGAGGCGCTCGTCCGCGGAGCCTGAACGAGGTCCTTTGCGTACGCTGGGTGCGATGAGCGCAGGCGGCTTGCCCTTCGTGAAGGGCCACGGCACCGAGAACGACTTCGTGCTGCTGCCGGACCTCGATGCCCGGCTGAAGCTGGAACCCGGGGACGTCGCGGCGATCTGTGACCGCCGGGCCGGGATCGGGGCGGACGGGATCCTGCGGGTGGTGCGCGTCGCCGACGAGCCCGAGGCGGCAGCCTGGACCGGCGCCGCCGAGTGGTTCATGGACTACCGCAATGCCGACGGCTCGATCGCGGAGATGTGCGGCAACGGCATCCGGGTCTTCGCCCGCTACCTGGTCGACACCGGCCTGGCGGCACCGGGACGATTCCCGATCGCCACGCGCGGTGGCGTGCGCGTCGTGGAGTGTCCCGCCGATGGTCCGGTGACTGTCGACATGGGTGCCGCGGTGCTGCCGGAGGTGGGGCCGGTGACGATCCGCGTCGGGGATCGGTCCTGGCCCGCGCGCGCGGTGTTGATGCCGAACCCGCACGCGGTGGTCATCGTGGAGGACGTCGCCGACGCCGGAGACCTGCTGGCGCCGCCGATCGTCGACCCGCCCGGTGCTTTTCCGGACGGGGTGAACGTCGAGTTCATCCGAGCGGCCGAATCGGACCGCCTGGAACTACGGGTGCACGAACGCGGTTCGGGGGAGACGCGCTCCTGTGGCACGGGGGTGTGCGCGGCCGTGGTGGCGGCGCAGTTGTCCGGGGTCATCGTCTCGGGGCTCATCACCGTCGACGTCCCCGGCGGTCGGCTGCACATCGAGGTGACCCCCGAAACGGTGCTGATGACCGGTCCGGCGGTGCTCGTGGCCGCAGGGGAATGGTTCCCGAGCGAGCGTGACGAGCGAGGAACGAGTGAGGAGCCCGAGCGATCAGCTGCCGGGGCCGGGGAAAACGACTCGCTCGACCGGACAGCGCGTGGCACTCTCGAACAACGCAGGAGTGACGGAAGGAACGTATGACGAGCAACATGCAACCGTGGGACGAGCCCATCGACGCCATCGATGACGATGCGTCAGATCTCGCGGTTGCGGTCGACCACGACGGCGATCAGCTGGACCTGGCCGACCGACACGCACTGCGCCGCATCCCGGGCCTGTCCACCGAACTGGCCGACGTCACCGAGGTCGAGTACCGCCAGCTCCGCCTGGAACGGGTCGTCCTCATCGGCGTGTGGACCTCCGGCACCGCGGCCTCGGCGGCCGCGTCGCTGCTGGAGCTGCGCCGCCTCGCCGAGACCGCCGGTGCGGTGGTCCTCGACGGGTTCACGCAACGCCGCGACCGCCCCGACCCCGCAACCTTCGTCGGGTCCGGCAAGGCCATCGAGCTGTGCGACGTCATCGCCGCCGAGGGGGCGGACACCCTCATCTGCGACGGCGAACTGACGCCCAGTCAGTTGGTCAAGTTGGAGAAGGTCGTCAAGGTCAAGGTGATCGACCGGACGGCGCTGATCCTCGACATCTTCGCCCAGCACGCCCGCTCCCGGGAGGGCAAGGCGCAGGTGGAGCTCGCGCAGTTGCAGTACATGCTGCCGCGGCTGCGTGGCTGGGGAGAGTCGATGTCCCGCCAGGCCGGTGGTCGTGCCGCGGGCGGCGCGGGCATCGGTGGTCGTGGTCCCGGTGAGACGAAGATCGAGACCGATCGGCGGCGGTTGCGCACCCGGATGGCGAAGCTGCGCCGAGAGATCGTCGAGATGGGCACGTCCCGGGAGACCCAGCGTCACTCGCGCCGCAGCCGTTCCGTTCCGTCGGTGGCTATCGTCGGATACACCAACGCGGGGAAGTCCTCGTTGCTGAACAGGCTCACCGGTGCCGGGGTTCTGGTGGAGGACGCGTTGTTCGCCACCCTGGACCCGACGGTGCGCAAGGCCGCCACCCCCCAGGGACGCGCGTACACGCTCACCGACACCGTCGGCTTCGTTCGGCATCTACCGCACCAGTTGGTCGAGGCGTTCCGCTCCACGCTGGAGGAGATCGCCGACGCCGACCTGATCGTGCACGTCGTGGACGGGTCGGACGAGGCCCCGGAGGAGCAGTTGCTGGCGGTGCGCGCCGTGCTCACCGAGATCGACGCACGGTCGATCCCGGAGATCGTGGTGGTGAACAAGGCCGATGCCGCGGACTCCTACACGCTCGAGCGCCTGGTCCGCACGGAGTCGACCGCGGTGGTGGTCTCGGCCCGGACCGGAGCCGGGATGGACGGGCTGCTCGCCGCGGTGGCCGCCGCGCTGCCTCGCACGGAGGTGGAGATCGACATCCTGGTGCCGTACGCCTTCGGAAACATCGTCGCCCGGGTGCACGAGCACGGGGTGGTGACCGAGGAGGAGCACACCGCCGTCGGTACCCGTCTGCGGGCACGGGTCTCGGAGGCGCTCGCCGGTGAACTCGCCGAGTTCGCGACGGCAACCACCGCGACCCCGTGACGCCCACGCCGTGACGGCACGGGGCGTCGCTGATCCCGGTTAGGGTTCGGCGGTGCCCCCTGCTGCCGCTGTCCGTGAGTTGCTGACGGCTGCCGTCGGCGACCTCGGCGGCGCCCGGCGTCCCGGTCAGGTCGAGATGGCCGAAGCCGTCGCTGCCGCGATGCGTACCGGGGAGCACCTGCTGGTGCAGGCAGGCACCGGCACCGGCAAATCGCTCGCCTATCTCGTGGCCGCGGTGCTGCACCGTCGGCCCGTCGTGGTCTCCACCGCGACCCTGGCCCTGCAGGCCCAACTGGTGCGCCGCGACCTGCCGCGGCTCATCGAGGTGGCCGGAGGTGTGCTCGGCCGCAAGCCCAGCTTCGCGATCCTCAAGGGCCGCAACAACTACGCCTGCCTGCACCGCATCGGCGGCGGGGCCCCGACGGATTCCGGTGACGGGCTGTTCGACTTCGCGGCCGCGCAGGCACCGACCAGCCCGCTGGGCAAGGAAGTGCTGCGGGCCCGGCAATGGGCCGAGGAGACCGAGACCGGCGACCGTGACGACCTGACACCCGGGGTGAGTGATCGGGCCTGGGCGCAGATCTCGGTCGGGTCGAGGGAGTGCCTGGGTGCGAGCAAGTGCCCGAGCGGCGCGGAGTGCTTCGCGGAGCGCGCGAAGTTCCTCGCCGCGGAGGCCGACGTGGTGGTCACCAACCACGCGCTGCTCGCGATCGACGCGCTGGAGAACATCCCCGTGCTGCCCGAGCACGGTGTCGTCGTGGTGGACGAGGCCCACGAATTGGTGGACCGGGTCTCCGGCGTCGCGACCGCCGAGTTGAGTATCGGCATCATCGAGCGTGCCGCGCGGGTCTGCACCAAGATCGGCGAGCAGCGCGCGGTCGACATCCTCGCCGGCGTGGGTGAAGGTCTCGGCGCCACGCTGGACTCGGTGCCGCCCGGGCCGCTGGATCCCGTGCCGCCGCTGCTGGCCGCCGAACTCGCGGCGGTGCGGGAGGCCGCGCGCGGGGTACTGGTGTCCATCTCCTCCAGCAAGGACGACGCCCCGGAGGAGGTGCTGGGCAAGCGGATCGCCCGCACGGCGTGCGAGGAGTTGATGAACGTCGCCGAACGCCTCGCCGCCCCGACGCAGTACGACGTCGCGTGGCTCTCCGTCGAGGACCGGCGCGGCCGGGTGCTCCGGGTGGCCCCACTCTCGGTCGCCGGGTTGCTACGTGAGGCGCTGTTCGGCACCCGCACCGTGGTGCTCACCTCCGCCACGTTGGCGGTGGGTGGGAACTTCGACATGACCGCCCGCAGCATGGGTCTGTCCGCCGGGGACTCCGCGCAGGCGCGTGGCGCCGCCGCCCCGCCGCCCGTGGACGACGCCGAGTTCAACCCCGACTCGGCCGAGGCGGACGCCGATGCCGATGCCGATGCCGCGGAGAAGCCGCCGCTGTTGTGGCGTGGGCTGGATGTGGGCTCGCCATTCGACTATCCGCGGCAGGGGATCCTCTACATCGCCCGGCATCTCCCGCCGCCGGGCCGGGAGGGCATCTCCCCGGCGATCGCGACGGAACTGATCGAGCTGGTGAGCGCCGCGGGTGGTCGCACGCTCGGGTTGTTCTCCTCGCGGCGCGCAGCCGAGGCCGCGGCGGCCGAGGTGCGCACCCAACTGCCGTATCCCGTGCTGTGTCAGGGCGAGGGAACACTTGCCGAGCTCGTCGCGCAGTTCACCGCCGACCCGACCGTGTCGCTGTTCGGCACGCTGTCGTTGTGGCAGGGCATCGACGTCCCGGGCGCATCGTGCCAACTCGTGGTCATCGACCGGATCCCGTTCCCGCGCCCCGACGACCCGCTGGCCTCGGCGCGATCGCGTGCGGCCGACCGGGCCGGCGCGAACGGGTTCATGTCGGTGTACGCCTCGCACGCGGCGGTGAAGCTCGCGCAGGGCGCGGGTCGGTTGATCCGGTCGGCCGGCGACCGTGGCGTGGTCGCGGTGCTGGACCCGCGGCTGTCCACCGCGCGATACGGCCGGTTCCTCACGGCCTCGCTGCCGGACTTCTGGAGCACCACCGACCCGAAGGTCGTGCGGGACGCGTTGATCCGACTGGCTGCGACGGCGGAGGAGGAAACTGCCGCCGCAGCTGCGAAGTGAGCTTCTGCGGAACCGTCAGACCTTGCGCAGGACGCTGACGACCTTGCCGAGGATGGTGGCCATCTCGCCGGGGATCGGCTCGTACGCCTCGTTGTGCGGCATCAGCCAGATGCGGCCGTAGCGGCGTTTGAAGGTCTTGACGGTGGCCTCGCCGTCGAGCATCGCGGCAACGATCTCACCGTTCTCCGCGGTGTTCTGCTGGCGGACGACCACCCAGTCCCCGTCGCAGATCGCGGCGTCGACCATCGAGTCGCCGACGACCTTGAGCAGGAACAGCGCGCCCTCGCCGACCAGTTCGCGGGGGAGCGGGAAGACCGCCTCGACGGCCTGCTCGGCCAGGACGGGGCCACCGGCGGCGATGCGGCCGACGACCGGGACGAAGGCAGGGGTCGGGCGGGAGGAGCGGAACTCCTCCTCGTCGTACTCCCGTACCGAACTCGGTTCCACGCCCTCGGGGAAGCGGACGTCCACCGCGCGCGGCCGGTTCGGGTCGCGGCGCAGGTACCCCTTCTTCTCCAGCGTGGACAGCTGGTGGGCGACCGAGGACGTCGAGGTCAGCCCGACCGCGTCGCCGATCTCGCGCATCGACGGCGGATAGCCGCGCTTCTCCACGGAGTCCCGGATCACCTCGAGCACCTTGCGCTGCCGCGCCGTGAGGCCGTTGACGTCCGCGGGCCCGTCGGGCAGGGAGTGCAGTTGTGCCTCGCCGACTCCCTGCTCCTGCTCCGTGCGCTTGCTCACCGGTTCCTCCTCGTGCTTCGCGCGGGCCTTCAGGGGGATCGACGGGCCCGTATTCGAGCGAGCGCGCCGAGCGAGGGACTCCTGAGATGCCCGAGCGACCGCTGCTGATGTGACTGACCGTAGCGGGCCGCGACACGACAATCAAACAAATGTTCGATCGTTCATCGAAAGTGTCGGAGGTGTCCGGTACAACTGTCCCCATCACAAAGGGTCGAATACATGTTCGAACACTCGAGGCCGGGATGGTCTCGACAGATCCGCCCAGGAGGCAGTCATGAGCAGCACCGGAACCGTCGTCGACCGCCCTGGTCGCCTGCCGCACCCGGCAGGACGCAATCTGCGCCCGGCCTCTCCGCCCCAGCTTCGGCTGGTCCCGCCGCCGGCTGAATCCGCCCCTGCGTCGGTTCAGCCGGCCACCGACACGGTGCTCTCCTATCTGCCCGCCGCGGCCGCCGCACCGATCCTTCGGCTCACTCCTCGTGGTCGCGGTATCGCCCTGCTGCTGATGCTCGCCGCGATCTTCTGCCTCGGTCTGGTCTTCGGCTCGACGGCCCGCGGCGCGGATGAGGCCCCGGTCCCGGTGGACCACGCGAGCGTGGTCGTCCAGCCCGGCGAGACCCTGTGGGGGATCGCCCGTGCTGCCGCGCCGGACCGCGACCCCCGGGTCACGATCGGCGCGATCCGCGACCTGAACGCGTTGCCCTCCGCCGAGATCCAGTCCGGCCAGGTTCTGCTACTCCCGTGACTCCTGTGGCGCCCGAGATGTGGGCCCCGACACGCGGACACGCCCGAAGAAATGGCTCTCGAATGCCGTGACATCGCTGTGACCTGCGGGTCTGTCGACTGGGTCGGCGTGGCGTCGATTTGACCTCGCCCGTCGCTTGCATCCGGCGGTTGCAGAGTTCTACGGTTCCCACATCTAGTAGTTACACCTCTGTAAGTAACCCACAGGTTGTGCACGAGATATCCCCAAGCCGTACACCACCTCATCCACAGCGCGAACCTCGCGCATCCCCCGGGAGTCGGCATGAACTGCCCTTTCTGTCGCGACGCAGACACGCGCGTCGTGGACTCTCGGACCGCCGAGGACGGCACCGCGATCCGCCGTCGGCGGCAGTGCGAACGGTGCGAGCGCCGTTTCACGACCTTCGAGACGGCCGGACTCTGGGTGACCAAGCGCAGCGGCGCGACCGAGGCGTTCAGCCGGGAGAAGGTGCTCGTGGGAGTCCGCAAGGCCTGCCAGGGGCGCCCGGTGAGCGAGGACGACCTGGCGATGCTCGCCCAGCGGGTGGAGGAGGCGGTTCGCGGCCTCGGTGCCCCCGAGGTGGCCGCCCACGACGTCGGTCTGGCGGTGCTCGTACCGCTGCGGGATCTGGACGAAGTTGCCTACCTGCGCTTCGCCAGTGTCTACCGCGGGTTCGAGTCCTTGGCCGACTTCGAAGCCGAGATCAGCACCCTGCGAGCCGACCACAAGGCGACGGTTCCCGCCGCCCGTTGAACTCAGCAATGACTACAGAGCGTTGGGTTACGCAGCGTCGTCCCGGCGCACCACCAGAAACCAGATCGACCGACACCGTCCGGAGATTTCAACCCGCCGAGGGCATGGACCCCGCGGCCGCGGTTGTTGCAACAGTGAGAGGGAACAGACGTGAGCGAGAGCGTGAACGGCGGGGCCATGACGGTGACGGGTAGCGAGCACGCGGAGGGCCAGTGGCCCGTCGGGCCGCGGTCGGGTGCCCGTCGGAGCGGGCTGCGCATCAACCGGATCTACTCCCGCCCGGGCGCTCATCCCTACGACCAGGTCACCTGGGAACGTCGCGATGTCGTGATGACGAACTGGCGTGACGGCGCGGTGATCTTCGAGCAGAAGGGCGTGGAGTTCCCGTCCACCTGGTCGGTGAACGCCGCGAACATCGTGACCACCAAGTACTTCCGCGGCGCCGTGGGTGCACCGGACCGCGAGTGGAGCCTGCGTCAGCTCATCGACCGGGTCGTGAAGACCTACCGCGCGGCCGGTGAGCAGCACGGCTACTTCGCCACCCCCGCCGACGCCGACGCCTTCGCCGACGAACTCACCCACGCACTGCTGCACCAGGTGTTCTCGTTCAACTCCCCGGTGTGGTTCAACGTCGGTACCGCTGCTCCGCAGCAGGTGTCCGCGTGCTTCATCCTCTCCGTCGACGACACGATGGACTCGATCCTGAACTGGTACCGGGAGGAGGGTCTGATCTTCAAGGGCGGCTCCGGTGCCGGCCTCAACCTCTCGCGCATCCGGTCGTCGAAGGAACTGCTGTCCTCCGGCGGCACCGCGTCCGGTCCGGTCAGCTTCATGCGCGGGGCCGATGCCTCCGCCGGGACCATCAAGTCCGGTGGCGCCACCCGCCGCGCGGCCAAGATGGTCATCCTCGACGTCGACCACCCCGACGTCGCGGAGTTCATCGAGACCAAGTCCCGCGAGGAGCGCAAGATCCGCGCGCTGCGCGACGCCGGGTTCGACATGGACCTCGGCGGCGTGGACATCACCAGCGTCCAGTACCAGAACGCCAACAACTCCATCCGAGTCACCGACGAGTTCATGCGTGCGGTCGAGACCGGTTCCTCGTTCGGGCTGCGCGCCCGGCACACCGGCGAGGTGATCGAGCAGACCGACGCCCGCGCGTTGTTCGACACCATGGCCACCGCCGCATGGGAGTGCGCCGATCCGGGCATCCAGTACGACGGCACCATCAACGACTGGCACACCTGCCCGGAGAGCGGGCGGATCACCGCCAGCAATCCGTGCTCGGAGTACATGCACCTGGACAACTCCTCGTGCAACCTGGCCTCGCTGAACCTGATGAAGTTCCTGCGCGACGACAACACCTTCGACGCCGCGACCTTCGCCAAGGTCGTCGAGCTGGTCATCACCGCGATGGACATCTCGATCTGCTTCGCGGACTTCCCGACCGAGCCGATCGCCGAGACCACTCGTAACTTCCGTCAGCTCGGCATCGGGTACGCGAACCTGGGCGCGCTGCTGATGGCCACCGGCCACGGCTACGACTCCGAGGGCGGCCGGGTGCTCGCCGCGGCGATCACCTCACTGATGACCGGTACCGCGTACCGGCGCTCGGCGGAGCTCGCCGGTGTCGTCGGCGCCTACGAGGGCTACGCCCGCAACAGCGCGGGGCACTCCCGCGTCATGCGCAAGCACGCCGCGGCCAACGACTCGGTCCGGTCGATCGAGGAGATGGACCGTCAGATCCTCGAGCTGGCAACCCTCGCCTGGGCCGAGTGCCTGCGCATCGGTGAGGCCAACGGCTGGCGCAACTCCCAGGCCTCGGTGCTCGCACCGACCGGCACCATCGGCCTGATGATGGACTGCGACACCACCGGCATCGAGCCGGACCTCGCGCTGGTCAAGTTCAAGAAGCTGGTCGGCGGCGGCTCCATGCAGATCGTCAACCAGACCGTGCCGCGCGCGCTGGACAAGCTCGGATACCAGAACGAGCAGATCGAGGCGATCGTCGAGTTCATCGCCGAGAACGGGCACGTCGTCGACGCCCCTGGGCTGCGCCAGGAGCACTACGAGGTCTTCGACTGCGCGATGGGCCAGCGGGCCATCAAGCCGATGGGCCACGTCTCGATGATGGCCGCGGTCCAGCCGTTCATCTCCGGCGCGATCTCCAAGACCGTCAACATGCCCGAGACCGCCACGGTGGAGGAGATCGCCGAGGTCTACACCGCGGGCTGGAAGCTCGGCCTGAAGGCACTCGCGGTCTACCGCGACAACTGCAAGGTCGGCCAGCCGCTGTCCGCGGGCAGCTCGGCCCGTGCTGACGAGACCGCCGAGGTCGCCAAGGAGATCGAGTTCCGCCCGATCCGCAAGCGCCTGCCGAAGGTCCGCGACTCCAAGACGGTCTCGTTCTCCGTCGGCGGGGCCGAGGGCTACATGACCGCCGCGGGATACGCCGAAGGCGGACTCGGCGAGGTCTTCCTCAAGATGTCCAAGCAGGGCTCCACCCTCGCCGGGATGATGGACGCCTTCTCGATCGCGGTCTCGATCGGCCTGCAGTACGGCGTCCCGCTGGAGACCTACGTCCAGAAGTTCACCAACATGCGGTTCGAGCCGGCGGGCATGACCGACGACCCGGACATCCGGATGTCGGCGTCGATCATGGACTACATCTTCCGTCGCCTCGCGCTGGACTTCATGCCGGCCGAGGACCGCGCGGCACTGGGCATCCACTCGGCCGAGGAGCGGGCCCGTCAGCTGGAGACCGGCTCGTACTTCGAGGAGTCCGAGGAGCCCACCGAGGGACTCGACACCCAAGCCCTCGCCCAGTCCGCCCCGATCGAGCCGGCCGACACCACGGTCGGCGGCGCCTCGGCTACCTGGCAGGTGCCGGGCTCCACGACCGAACTGATCGAGGCCCAGCAGGGCCGCACAGCCGATGCCCCGCTCTGCCTCACCTGCGGCACCAAGATGCGCACCGCCGGCAGCTGCTACGTCTGCGAAGGCTGCGGAAGCACCAGCGGCTGCAGCTAAATCCGGGAAGTCCGAGGGCCCCGAGGTACATACCTCGGGGCCTTCGCGTTGCACCGGCCGGATCAGAACCGCCCGATAGCGCAGATGAACACCGCTGCGGAGATCATTTTCGGTGTTCGACTGCGCTATCGGCCGAGATGCAACACCCCTCGTTCGTGGGGTCCAACGGGCGGACGCGGTGTGGCTAACCTGGGTGCATGGCTGATTCCCCGGGCACCGAGACCCACGAACTCGATCTGTTCACCGTGTTGACCGCGCTGGGCTCCGGCCTGCACTCCGACCTGTCGCCGATCAGCGAGGGCGGGCAGTACGCCCTGGCGAACGCGCTGGTCCTCGCCGCGGGCGAGGAGGGGTGGGCGATGGCGAAGTTCGACGCCGCGAAGGTCCACGAGGCCGTGGTCAAGACGCGCCCGAAGCTTGCCGCCCCCATGGCCGTGGTGCCGGTCGAGATCGCGGACGCCGAGGTGCTCACCGAGCTCGGGGTCGACCCCGAGGGCCCCGACGACCTCGACGGTCTGCTCGCCGCGGGCACCGCGGTGAAGGTGCTGCCCGGCTTGGTGCTGCTCGCCTTCACCGGCAAGGGCACCCGTCGCCGTGACGGCGTCTCGTCGGTCACCGTCAACCTGCCGCGCAAGGGCTGACTACTTATTCTTGCGTCGCCCGGTCACGCGCTGGGCGAAGACGATGAAGAACGTCGCGGTGAAGGCTCCGGCGGCGCCGGAGAAGGCGCCGAAGAACGGCAGCACGGCGAAGAGGCCGAAGATCACCGCGGCCGCAAGCGCGCCGGAGACCGCAGCCACGCGGGCCGACGTCTCCAACTTGCCCGCAGGGGCGGCCGGAGCTGTCTCGTTGCGCGCCGGGGTGCGCGAGCCGCGGCCACCGAGGGATCCGTCCACCTCGGCCAGCAGGCGCTCGATCTCGTCATCGGATTTGGCCATGGCTCCATCCTGACACCCGCGCGCCACAAACACGACGCACCGTCAGGAAGGATGTGCCCGTGTCCTCGTCCGACGTGACTGCCGATCTGGCCCTGCTTCGTGATGCCTTCGACCGGGCCGACTACACGTCGGACGGCGTGGCTGATCTGCTCGGTCCGCATGCCTCGGCCGCCCTGGCCCGCAACGAGACCGTTCCGGCCCGGCGGGCGTGCGCCGAACGTGGCGCGGGGGACCCGTTGGCGGTCCTCGTGTCCCTGTTTATGCTGCAGCAGTCCGTCCCTGCGGCGCGGGCCGAGAAGACCCTCCCGATGCCCGCCGCCGTGGCGTTGGGCCTGGTGCGCGAGGAGGACGGCGAGATCCGCGCGTCCCTCGACGTCCGACCGCACGACGAGGATTTCTTCATCGTCGCCGACCTCGGCACCGGGCTGGACGCCGACGTCCGCCCCGTCGGCCCCGAGCACGTGCTCGGCGTCGGCGGCGCCTCGGTCTCGCTCGCGGAACTGACGATCCGTCAACCGGTGTCGAGCGCGCTCGACGTCGGGACCGGCTGTGGGGTGCAGGCCTTGCATCTGTCCCGGCACGCCGACCGGGTCGTGGCCACCGATCTGCTGCCGCGGGCGCTAGAGCTGGCGTCGCTCTCGGCCGGGCTCTCGCGGGTGAGCCTCGATCTTCGGGAAGGACCGGGCTTCGACCCGGTGCGGGACGAGCGCTTCGACCTGATCGTAGCCAACCCCCCGTTCGCCATCGGGGGCGGCAACACCGGCGGCGGACACCGTGTGTACCGGGACTCCGGAATGGCCGAGGACGGCCTGTGCCGCAGCCTCGTCGCGGCGGCCCCCGACCGACTCAACCCCGGCGGGCGTTGCCAGCTGCTCGCCAACTGGGCCCACCGGCGCGGCACCGACTGGCGCGAACAGGTCGCCGAGTGGCTTCCGGCGGGTGTCGACGCCTGGGTGCTGCAACGTGAGGTGCTCGACCCGGCCGCCTACGTCTCGCTGTGGCTGCACGACTGCGGCGACGTGGCCGCCCCGGACTACCCGGATCGCTATGACGCGTGGCTGACCCGTCTCGAGGCGGCCGACATCGAGGCCGTCGGCTTCGGCTGGATCGTCCTGAGCCGTACCGACGCGGCCGAGCTGACCCACGTGGTCGAGGACTGGCCCAACCCGGTCGATCGGCCCCTGGGGCCGTACGTCGCCGAGACCTTGGACCGCTGGGCCTGGCTGGCGCGCCACCCCGCCGACGCCGACCTCCTCGTCGCGCGCCTGTACCTGGGAGACGACATCGTGCAGGGGCACGTGGGCCCGCCCGGCTTCGAGGACCCGGACAAGGTGACGCTGCATCAGCTACGCGGCCTGCACAGGGAACGTCGCGTGGACACCGCGACCGCCGCGCTCGTCGGAGCCTGTGACGGGGACGTCCCGCTCGGGGTGCTCCTCGACGCCGTCGCCCAGGTCCTCGACGAACCCGCCGCCGAACTGCGCGCCCGCCTGCTCCCCGTTGTCCGCGAACTCATCTCCGACGGTTTCCTCACAGGCGATTGAGGCGAGGGAGAGCGAACCAGCGAGGAACGAGCGGTTCGGCTCCCCCGAGTCGATTGAAGCCTGTTGACCGAAGGGAACACGGATTAGTCCCCGGGGGTTCCCGGGCAGGTGGGCGCGGCGCACAGGTGGGCGCGTAAGACTGGGGCGTGAGTTCCCTTCTTGCCGGTGCGCTGGTGTTCCTCTGTTCGGCGGCCGTGCTGATGCTGGAGATCCTCAGCCTGCGCCTGGTGGCGCCGTACGTGGGCGTCACGATCGAGGTCAGTACTGCCGTTATCGGGTGCGCCTTGGCGGCGATCGCGGCGGGCTCCTGGCTGGGCGGTCTGGCGGCGGATCACTGCGATCCGCGGAAGGTGATCGGCCCGCTGATCATCACCGGCGGCGGACTGATGCTGCTCGTGACGCCGTCGGTGCGGTGGATCGGCGACTCGTCCCAGGCCGGCGACGACGGTGCGGTGCTCACCATGGCGGCGCTCGCGGTGTTCCTCCCGGCGGCGCTGTTGTCGGCGGTCAGTCCCATGGTGGTCAAGACCCAACTCGGTTCGCTGGCCCGCACCGGTTCGGTGGTCGGGGCGCTGTCCGGCGTCGGGACGTTCGGAGCGCTGGTCGGCACGTTCCTGACCGGTTTCCTGCTGGTGTCCGCGGCGCCGGTGTCGCGGATCCTCCTCGTGCTCGGACTCGCGCTGATCGTGCTGGGCGTCGCGGTCTCCGGCCGTGCGCGGTTGCGCGCCGCGGGCGTCGGCGGTCTCGGTGCCGCGGCGGCGGGCACGGTGGTGCTGGTCGCCCCGCAGCCCTGCGAGGTGGAGACGGCGTATCACTGCGCGCGGATCGTCGTCGACGAGTCCAGGCCCACCGGGCGGACGCTCTACCTGGACACGCTGCGGCATTCCTACGTGGACATCGCCGATCCACAGTTCCTGGCCTTCGGTTACATCCGCGCCTTCGCCACGGTGGTCGACGGGATGCGCCCGCCAGGCGAGGCGATTCGCGCGTTGCACATCGGCGGCGGGGGAGCCACGTTGCCGCGGTACGTCGAAGCCACCCGTGGCGGGAGCGACAACCTGATCGCCGAGATCGATCAGGGCGTCGTCGACATCGCCCGCGACGAGCTCGGACTGACCACCGGACTCGGGGTCGAGGTCGTGGTCCGCGACGGGCGAGCCGCGTTGGCCGCCGAACCGGACCACAGCCGCGATCTGGTGGTGATGGACGCCTTCGGCGGGGTGGCGGTGCCCTGGCACCTGACGACCCGTGAGGTGGTGGCCCAGGCGCGCCGGGTCCTCGGCCCGGACGGGATCTATCTCGTCAACGTCATCGACTACACGCCGCTCAAGTTCGCCCGCGCGCAGGCAGCCACCGTCGCCGAGACCTTCGGGAACGTCGTGCTGATCGTGCCGCGCACGATCCACGAGCCCACCGGTGGCGGCAACATTCTCGTCGTCGCCTCGGACGCTCCCCTGCCGGGCCTCACGGCCTGGCTGGAGCAACGCGCATCCGAGTTCCAGGTGTGGACCGGGGCGCAGGTCGCGGACTTCGCCGGGAAAGCCGCGGTGCTGCGGGACGACTTCGCCCGGTCGACCAGTTGCTCACGCCCCGGCCGAACTAGCCGCCTCGACGTCGTCCATCGCCTTGATGATGCGCTTCTCCGACACCGGCACGGCGGTGCCGAGCATCTGCGCGAACAGGCTGACGCGCAACTCCTCCAGCAGCCAGCGGACCTCGACGACGTCGGGGTCGTCGCGGCGAGCGGGCGGCAGCGCGTCGCGTAGTTGGGCGTACTCGCGGGAGAGCTGACGGATCGTGGTCGTGCGGGCGCCGTCGCGGACCGGGTCCGCGGGCAGCCGCTCCAGGCGGCGCGCAATGCCCTTGAGGTAGCGGGGCAGGTGCGCCAGGCGCGCGGTGCCGGTGTCGGCGACGAAGCCCTCGTAGAGCAGCGCGTCGTACTGCTCCCGGGCGTCGGCCACCGATTCGCGGAACGGTCCCGACGCGGCGGCGGCGAGTTCGCGGTCGACCTGCTGGGCCACCGTCAGCGTCGCCACCACCTGCTTCAGGACTCCGCGCAACTGGTCGCGCAGTTGCGCGCGGACCACGGAGGTCAACAGGTCGAAGCTGTTGCGGTCCCGGGCGGGTCCGCCGTGGGCGGCGACGATCGCGTCGACCGCGGCGGCGGTGCAGTCGGCGAACAGGACGCCCCCGTTGGCGTGCGGTGCGCCCGCGAGCGCGAGCTTCTGAGCACTCGTCAGCTCGCCGAGCAGCCCCTTCACCGGGGAGGCCACCGCGGCCATCAACAGCCGCCGCACACCGAGCACCAAGGTAGTGCTCGGCCTCGCGCGGGTCGGTCAGGACCCGTAGGGCCACCGTGCCGTCGGATTCGGCGACCAGCGACGGGTACCCGCGCACGATGCGGCCGTCGCGCACGTGCTCGTGCGTGACGGGGATCTGCGCCAGCTCCGCAGGCCACCCCCGCAGGGCGGTGCGTTCCAGGTCCGCAGTGCCCGCCGACACCAGGGCGCGCAGGTCCGGGCTGTGCTTGCGTTGCAGCTCCGCGAGGTCCTTCCCTGGCCCAGTGCGGTGCCGGCGGTGCCGCGCACCAGGAACGTCGGCCGCAGCCAGCCGGGGACGCGCTCGACGTCGAAGTCGTCCGCCGTCACCGTCACGCTGCCCGCCGCGGTCAGGTCTCGCGCCAGAGCCGCACGGATCGAGCCGCCGGCGGCCGGGTTCAGCCGCGCCAGCGCCGCCGCGGCGAAGGAGCCGGCGGGGGAGAAGCTGCGCCGGATCCCCTTGGGCAGGCTGCGGATCAGGGCCGTCAGTAACTCCTCGCGCAGCCCCGGTACGCCCCAGTCGAAGGTCGTCGGATCGATCCGGTTGAGCACCGCGAGCGGTACCTCCACGGTCACCCCGTCGAGGACATCACCCGGCGCGAACTGATAGGTCAGCGTCGAGCTGCTCCCCGCCGTGCGACCAGGTGTCGGGGAAGTCCTCAGGCCGGACGTCGGCGGCCGCCTCGGACTGCAGCATCGCCAGGTTGAGATCGAGGTCGTCAGGGTGGTTGCGCTTGCGCTTCTTCCACCACGCATCGAAATGACGCGCGGAGACGACGTCGGCGGGAATCCTCGAGTCGTAGAAGGCGAACAGCGCCTCGTCGTCGATGACCAGGCCGCGGCGGCGGGACCGCTCCTCGAGCTCGGCGGCCTGCGCGCGCAGCTTCGTGTTGTGCGCGAGGAAGCGGTGGTGGGAGTCCCAGTCCTCGTCCACCAATGCGTGCCGGATGAACAGCTCCCGACACAGCATCGGGTCGATCTGCGCGTAGTCGACCTTGCGTCCGACGACCAGCGGCAGTCCGTAGAGCGTGACCCGCTCCAGCGCCACCACCCCGCCGCGGCGACGCTCCCAGTGCGGCTCGGCGTACTGCCGGGTGACCACATGCGCGGCCGCGGCCTCGATCTGCTCCGGCTCCACCTTCGCCACGGTCCGGGCGAACAGCCGCGATGTCTCGACGAGTTCCGCGGTCATCACCCAACGCGGGGACGCGTCGGGCCAGCGCCGAACCGGGGAACACGGAGAAGCGCACATTGCGCGGTCCGAGGAACGATCCGTCGGTGGCCTGCGGGTCCTTCATCCCGACGTTGGTCAGCAGGCCGGTCAGCAGGGCCTCATGCACCGTGGCCGCACTGGCGGGGTTGGACTGCCACCGCAGCCCGATGCTCCCGGCGACCTCCCGCAGCTGCGCGACGAGGTCCTGCCACTCCCGGATCCGCAACCAGTGCAGGTACTCCTTCTGACACATCCGCCGGAAGCTCGCGGAGCTCCTTTCCTTCTGCTGCTCGCGCAGGTAGGTCCACAGGTTCAACCACGACAGGAAGTCGGACGTGTCGTCGGCGAAGCGGGCATGCATCGCCCGAGCGGCCTCACGGGACTCGACCGGTGCCTCGCGCGGATCCTGGATCGACAACGCGGCGGCGATGACGATGACCTCGCGCAGCGCGCCGAGGCGGTCGGCCTCCAGCACCATCCGACCCAACCGTGGGTCGACCGGAAGTGCCGCGAGCCGGCGGCCCAGTTCGGTGATCCTCGACGGGCCGTCCTTGGCGGGTTCCAGCGCTCCGAGTTCCTCGAGCAACGACACACCGTCGGCGATCGCGCGCCGGTCCGGGGGATCGAGGAACGGGAAGTCGGCGACCTCGCCCAACCCCAGCGAGGCCATCGACAGGATCACCGAGGCGAGGTTGGTGCGCAGGATCTCCGGCTCGGTGAACTCCGGGCGCCCGAGGTAGTCGGCCTCGTCGTAGAGCCGGATACAGATGCCCGGCGCCACCCGGCCGCACCGCCCGGCCCGTTGGTTGGCCGAGGCCTGCGAGATCGCCTCGATCGGGAGGCGCTGGACCTTGCGGCGCACGCTGTAGCGGGAGATGCGCGCCGTTCCGGCATCGACGACGTACCGGATGCCGGGGACCGTCAGCGAGGTCTCGGCGACGTTCGTCGCCAGGACCACCCGGCGGCCCGGGTGCGGGGCGAAGACCCGGTGCTGCTCGGCGATCGAGAGCCGGGCGTACAGGGGAAGGACCTCCACATCCGGCGCCCCGGCCCGGGTCGGGAGCGCCGAACTCAACGCGTCCGCCGTATCGCGGATCTCCCGTTCGCCGGACAGGAAGACCAGGACATCCCCGCGCCCCTCGCCCATCAGCTCGCGCACGGCCTCGCAGACCGCGCCGGCCTGATCCAGGTCCTCGTCCCGCCCCTTCGGCCTCGGTGTCACTGACGATGGGCCGGTACCGCATCTCGACGGGGTACCCGCGCCCGGACACCTCGATCACCGGCGCCGGAGAGCCGGCGGTCGCGAAGTGCGTCGCGAAGCGCTCGGTGTCGATGGTCGCCGAGGTGATGATCAGCTTCAGGTCCGGCCGGGTCGGCAGCAGGCGGTGCAGGTAGCCGAGGATGAAGTCGATGTTGAGGCTGCGCTCGTGGGCCTCGTCGACGATGAGCGTGTCGTAGGCCAGCAGGCGGGGGTCGTTGCGGATCTGGGCGAGCAGGATGCCGTCGGTCATGACCCGGATCAGAGTCTGTGGGTTGACCTTGTCGGAGAACCGCACCGTGTACCCGACGAGGTCGCCCAGGTCGGTCCCGAGTTCCTCGGCGACCCGGTCGGCGACCGTGCGCGCGGCCAGGCGTCGCGGCTGGGTGTGCCCGATCTGCCCGCGCACCCCGCGCCCGAGGTCCAGGCACATCTTCGGTAGCTGGGTGGTCTTGCCCGATCCGGTCTCGCCGGCGACCACGACGATCTGGTGCTCGGCGAGTGCCGAGCGGATCGCGTCGAGGTGCGCCGTGATCGGCAGATCCGGATACGTCGGGATCGGTACCGACGCGGCACGGGCGGCAACTCGGGCCTCGGCGGCCGCGAGGTCGGATTCGTATCCCGACTGCTCGTTCGCGCCGCCGCGGCCTCGAGTCATGCGTTCGAGCCGACGGCCCAAGGAATGGGCGTCTCGGTGAGACAACGATGAAAGGCGCCTGCGAAGCAGGTCGACGTCGAATGCCTCAGAATTCCCTGCCATCGCAGGGTTAATGTAGAACGACGGAGCCAATTATGCAGACAGATTAATTGGACGGTCGTTCAGGCCGGGGTCCGGGGCCGTTATCTGGACGGTTGTTCAGACCAGGACGCGGGGCCGGGTGGCGGCCGCGACGGTCGGGAGCGCACCGCGCTCGGAGAACTGGCGCCAGTTGGCCTGAGCTGCCAGATCCTCGTTGCGGCGCTGCTCAAGGGCGTTGCGCGCGTTGGCGAGAGAACCCCGATGGATGGGCTCCGAGAGCACCGTCAACGTCGCGTCGAAGGCCAACGCGGTGATCGTGCCGAGTCGAGAGCGTGTAGCGGGGAACACCTGAATTTCCTTTCCGAGTGTCGAGCCCGTTGCGGATTCCGGATCGGGAAGGCGTAACGCTAACCCGAGCGGCGAAACTCGACAATGCCCGGCCGGCGTGGCGGCGCTGTCTCTGTGGTGTGAACACCGGATGAAGTCCATCAGTTCCGTGAGTCACGGCACATCCGACGGAATCCGGGTGCGAAGGCCGACGCGGGTGTCGGGACTGGTGAACGGGGCGTGTTGGGCCGAACGGATGACCCGCGTTGGTCCCTTCGGCTGTCGGTGGCCCCACGACGGAACGGCGATCTTGCGATCTGCGTCGAAACCAGGACGCGCGTTGCCGAACGTGCCCGAAATGCGAACGGGGTGTTGTGGCCAACGTAGCCATCGTGACCCGCCGCTCGCGGGCCCGCCGCGACGCAGCGATGACCGAGACCGCGGTCGGTGCCCGTCGGCGCACCCTGCGGGTGCTCGCGCTGGTGGGTGCGCTGCTCGGCCTGACCTACGTGCTGTTGACCCATACCCCGGCGCTGGACACCCCGGTCCTGGGCCCGGTGCAGCTGCCGTGGTGGTCGATGGTGCTGATGTTCGCCGCCGCCGAGGCGGTGGTGCTGCACATCCAGGTCCAGCGCGAGGCGCAGACGGTCTCCCTGTCCGAGATCCCGTTGGTCGTCGGCCTGTTCATGGCCGACCCGTTGGCCCTGCTCATCGGACGGACGCTCGGCTCGCTGCTGGTATTCACGCTGCAACGCCGCCAGGCCCCGATCAAGGTCGCCTTCAACACCGCTCTGGTCCTGGCCAGCGGCAGCCTCGCACTGACGGTCTGGTCGTTGACCTGGGCCGAGATCGACACCGGCCCGCAGGCCTGGGCCGGCGTCTTCGCCGCGCTGGTCGCCGCCGGCACCTTCGACGCGATCGCCACCACGATGGCCATCGCCTGCTACGAGAGCTCGGTCAAGCTGCGCCGCGTCCTGCGGGAGATCGCCGCCGCCGGCGTGCTCGCCGCCGCGGTCGGCACCGTCGGCCTGGTCGCCGCGACCGCCATCTACTACGACGTCCGCAGCGCCTTCCTCGTCGAGGCCGCCGGCGCCCTGCTGCTGCTGGCCTACCGTGCCTACGCCTCGCTGCGGGAGCGCCACGAGAGCCTCGAGCAGCTCTACCACTTCTCCGAGGTCGTCTCCGGTGCGCACGACGTCGACACGGTGCTGCGCAGCGTCCTGGAGCAGGCCCGCCAACTGCTGCGCGCCGACCGCGCCGAGTTCCTCGCCTTCGACTTCCCGGGCCAGCTGGCTCCCCACCGGATGACCTTGCGGGGCGACGGCTTCCAGCGGGTGGCCGGCACTCACGAGGCCCAGATCTCCGACAGCGTCATCGAGCAGGTGCGCGAGTCCCGGGTGTCGGTGCTCGTCGCCCGCAACACCCGCATCAGCGGGCAGCGCGAGTGGCTCGACGAGCACGGGCTCCGTGAGGCGATCGTCGTCCCGCTGCACATGGACGGCGCCGTCGTCGGCACCTTGTCGGTGGCCAACCGGCTCGGCGAGGTCCGCGGCTACGACGCGGGTGACGTTCGCCTGCTGGACACCGTCGCCAACCACGCCGGCGTGGCGCTGAAGTCCGGCAGCCTCATCGCCCGGCTCTCGCACGAGGCCCACCACGACACGCTGACCGGCCTGCCCAACCGCCACCTGCTGCAGCAGGAACTCGACATCGCGATCGCCGCCGTCCGCGCCGGCCGCTCGGCCGGCTGCGCGGTGATGATCTCCGACCTGAACGGCTTCAAGGAGGTCAACGACACTCTCGGCCACCAGCACGGCGACGAACTGCTGCGCATGGTCGCGCGGTCGTTCGTGGTCGCCTCGGCCGGGCGGGCGCTCGTGGCCCGCCTCGGCGGCGACGAGTTCGCGATGCTGCTGACCGACGTCGACGACCCGACCATCGCGACCGCGCTGGCCGAGGAACTGGTCGACTCGCTCAAGGTGCCGACCCGCATCGACGGCGTGAGCGTCGAGGTCAGCTGCTCCCTCGGTGTCGCGATGGCGCCCGCGCACGCAGAGGACGCCTCCGGCCTGCTCAAGCGTGCCGACGTCGCGATGTACGCGGCGAAGGCCAACGGCGGGGGTGTCCGCCTCTACGACGACGGACTGCAGGAGGCCGCGAATCCGAGCCGCCTGACCCTCGTCTCCGATCTGCGCTCGGCCATCAAGGACGGCGGCATCGAGGCCTGGGTCCAGCCCAAGGCGGCCCTGTCCGACGGTCGCGTGACCGGCGTCGAGGCCCTGGCGCGTTGGCGGCACCCGGTGGACGGGGTCCGCGGGCCGGCGGAGTTCCTCGCGATCGCCGAGGCCAACGGAATGATCGGCGCGCTGACCGAGGCCATGCTCGACACCGCCCTGGCCGCGTGCGCGACGTGGCAGGAGTCCGGACTCGGTACCGGCGTCGCGGTCAACGTCAGCGCACGCAGTCTCAAGGACCCCAGCTTCGTCGACACCGTCGCCGCCGCGCTGGCGCGCTCCGGGGTCGAGGCCCGGCTGCTGACCATCGAGATCACCGAGACCAGCCTGATGGCCGACAGCCCGCAGGCGATCGACCTGCTCTACCGCCTCAACGCCCTCGGGGTGCGGCTGTCGATCGACGACTTCGGCACCGGCTACTCCTCGCTGGCCTACCTGCGCCGGCTGCCGGTCGACGAGGTCAAGCTGGACCGCGAGTTCACCTCACGCATCGTCGCCGAGCCGAAGGTCATGATGATCGTCCGCTCGATCGCGGACCTCGCGAGCAACATGGGCATCGAGATCGTGGCCGAGGGCGTCGAGGACGAAGCCACCTGGAACGCGCTCGCAGAGCTCGGCGTACAGTGCGCCCAGGGGTACCACCTCGGCCGCCCGATGCCGGCCGAAGATTTCCCCGACTGGTCCGCCCGGTACCACGCGGGGCTGATCGCCGGCCCGCGCAGCGAGGGCGCCAAGGTGCCTGGCCGACGTCGCCGGAACATCTCGAACGTGGGCTGAGCAAGTACTTGTACCCCGTTTCGGATCACTCGAACGAGTGATCCTGGAATCTTTCGGCGCGCCGGACTTTTGCGTTGGCGTCCGTTATGGGCAGAATTGCGGCCGCAACACCGCTCGGAGTTCGAACTGGATCGCAGGAAGCTCGAGACCGCTGGGGAAGGCGTCTCTCGGCCGAAGCGAAACCAGGAGGAACTCGGTGCCCATCACCCGTGGAGTGCTCTACGTGCACTCCGCACAGTCTGCAATGTGCTCCCACATCGAGTGGGCGGTGCAGGGCGTCCTCGGTGTCCCGGTCAAGTGCGACTGGACGCCGCAACCCATCGCGCCACAGCAGTGGCGTACAGAGCTGTCCTGGCAGGGCGAGCCCGGGACGGCAGCGCTGCTGTCCTCCGCGCTGCGTCCCCACGGGGTGCGCTTCGAGGTGACCGAGGAATCGTGCCTGGGCCACGAAGGAGCCCGGTTCAGCTTCTCGCCGACCCTCGGCATCTACCACGCCGCTATCGGCGTGCACGGCGACATCATGATCAACGAGGACCGGCTGCGGGTGGCCATCGCGCGGGCCCGCGAGGTCGACGACCTCGACATGTCCGACGAGCTCGAACTGATGCTCGGCCAGCCGTGGGACGACGAGCTCGAGCCGTTCCGGCACGCGGGTCAGGGCGCTCCGGTGCGCTGGCTGCACCGGGTGGGCTGAGCGAGCGCGACGAGTGAGGGACGGACGAGCGAGGGACGAGTGAGGAGCCCCGAGCGATCGACGACGCTGATACGCACGAGGCTGAGAATGTTGCCGGCAGCCTCGAGGTGCGCATGAAACGTGCCGATACCGGGAATGATTTCCCCGGAACTTGATTCCCCCAGTACGTGGCCGCCGGCGCCCGCCCGGTGATTCGTTCCCGGCAGTCCGAGGCGGCCACACCACGTAAGCAGTGAGCCGGTGGGCAGGTTGCCTCCGGCTCACTGCCGTTTCTACAGCCTGTCGTTTCTACAGCGGGATGTTGCTGTGGGCGGCGCGGGTCGGGGGATCGGTCAGGGCGGCGGCGATGGCCGCGGCGACCGCGCCGCGGGTGCGGGCCGGTGCGATGACCTCGTCGATGACCCCGAGCGCGACGGCTTGGTCGAGCCCGCCGCGGCGGCTGTGCTCGTCGGCGAGGGTTGCCTCGAGGTCGGCGCGCTCTGCCTCGGGGGCGGCGGCGATCTTGCGCCGGTGCAGGATCCGCACGGCGGCCAGTGGCCCCATCACCTCGATCTCGGCGCCGGGCCAGGCGAGCACCCGGGTCGCGCCCAGTGAGCGGGAGTTCATCGCGATGTAGGCGCCGCCGTAGGCCTTGCGGGTCACCACCGTCACCCGCGGCACGACCGCGGCGGCGAAGGAGTGCAGGAGCTTGGCGCCGCGGCGGACCACACCGTCCCACTCCTGTCCGACGCCGGGCAGGTAGCCGGGGACGTCGACCAGGACCGCGAGGGGGATCCCGAACGCGTCGCAGGTCCGCACGAACCGGGCCGCCTTCTCCGCGGAGGGCCAGTCCAGGCAGCCGCCCAGGCGCACCGGGTTGTTGGCGAGCACGCCGACGGTGCGGCCCCCGAGGCGGCCGAGGGCGGTGACGATGTTCGGGGCGAACTCGGCCTGCAGGACGACGGCGCTGCCCGGATCGAGCAGGCCGGTGACCAACGGGTGCACGTCGTAGGCACGCCGCGGTGAGTCCGGCATGCCCGCAGCCAGGTCCACCTCGCGGACCGCTGCGAGATCGAGACTGCCCTGTCGGGTCAGCAGGTCGGTGAGGGCGCGAGTGGCCTCGAACGCGCCGTCGGTGTCCTCGCTGACCACATGCACCAGGCCGGTCCGGCGGCCGTGCGGTTCCGGGCCGCCGAGCAGCGCGGCGTCGGCGTACTCGCCGGTGACCGTGGCGACCACGTCCGGTCCGGTGACGAACACCCGGCCCTCCGGGGCGAGCACCACCAGGTCGGTCAGCGCCGGGCCGTAGGCTGCACCGCCGGCGGCGGGACCGACGACCAGCGACAGCTGAGGGATCCGACCCGAGGCCCGCGTCATGGCGGCGAAGACATGGCCGACGGCGTCCAGGCCGCTGACACCTTCGGTGAGCCGCGCGCCGCCGGAGTGCCAGATCCCGATGATCGGGCAGGACTGCGCCTCGGCGTGGGCGTAGGCCGCCGCGATCACCGCGCAGCCGTCGGCGCCCATCGCCCCGCCCATCACCGCCGGATCGGCGGCGAAGGCCACCACGGGGCTTCCGTGCACGGTGCCGGTGGCAGAACGGAACCCGTCGTCCCCGCCGCCGCCGAGCGGCAGCACACTGCCGCCGTCGAGCAGTCGGGTCAGGCGGGCACCGGGGTCGGTGTCCTGGGGGTCCGCCATCGGTGGTGTGGCGGAATCAGCCGGTGAAGACGAGGCAGACGTTGTGGCCGCCGAAGCCGAAGGAGTTGTTCAGCGCGGCGATGTTGCCCGAGCGCAGGGCGCGCGGCTCGACGCGGACCACGTCGACGCTCAACTCGTCGTCGGGGTCGTCGAGGTTGATCGTCGGCGGGACCAGGCGGTGGTACACGGCCAGGGCCGAGGCCACCGACTCGATCGCTCCGGCGCCGCCGAGCAGGTGTCCGGTCATCGACTTGGTGCCGGTGATCGCGACGTTGTCCACCGCGTCCCCGAGGACCGCGCGAAGGGCGAACACCTCGGCGACGTCACCCTGCGGCGTGGAGGTGGCATGGGCGTTGACGTGGGCCACGTCGGTGGCTTCGATCTTGGAGTTCTCCAGGGCGAAGCGCAGCGCCCGGGCCACCCCGCTGCCGCTCGGGTCGGGCTGCGCCACGTGGTGGGCATCGGCGCTCATGCCGGAGCCGGCCAGGGTGCAGTAGATCCGCGCGCCGCGGGCCTTGGCGTGCTCCTCGGACTCCAGCACGACGATGCCTGCGCCCTCGCCGAGTACGAAGCCGTCGCGGGCCTTGTCGTAGGGCCGGGAGGCGCGCTCGGGCTCGTCGTTGCGGGTGGACATGGCCTTCATCGCGGCGAAAGCGGCGATCGGCAGCGCGTGGATGGCCGCTTCGGTACCGCCCGCGAGCACGACGTCGGCGCGGCCGCAGCGGATCATGTCCAGGGCCATCGACAACGCCTCGGCGCCCGAGGCGCAGGCGCTGACGGGGGTATGCACGCCCGCCTTCGCGCCGACCTCGAGGCCGACGGCGACGGCCGGAGCGTTCGGGATCAGCATCGGGATGGCCAGGGGGGAGACCAGTCGCGGGCCCTTGGCGTTGAGGGTGTCGTAGGTGTTGAGCAGCGTGATGATGCCGCCGATGCCGGAGGCCACGACGACGCCGAGGCGCTCCGGGTCCACGCCGACGCCTTCGGTGCCGCCCGCGTCGGCCCAGGCCTCGCGGCCGGCGATCAGGGCGAACTGGCTTCCGCGGTCCAGACGTCGGGCCTGTACGCGGTCGAGGACCTCACTGGGCTCGACGGCGACGCGGCCGGCGATGCGGACCGGCAGGGGCTCGGCCCAGTCCTCGGTCAGCGTCTTGATGCCGGACTTGCCGGCCAGCAACGCGGACCAAGTGCCGGCTACGTCCCCGCCGAGAGGCGTGGTCGCGCCGAGGCCGGTGACGACGACGTTGGTGGTCATGACTGGACTCCTCGTCCGAGCCCGACGAACGGGCGATCGGTTTCTGCGTAAGCAACTCGAGGCCTACTGGTACTGGACCTCCGGCCCCTTCCCCGCGCTGTCATCGTTGGGTCAGCGAGGGGTGGGCGGTCGATTCGGTCGTGCTGAGGGTGGATCAGGAAGCGTGGGCGGCGATGAACTTGACGGCGTCGCCGACGGTCTCGAGGTTCTTGACCTCGTCGTCCGGGATCTTCACGCCGAAGCGCTCCTCGGCGGCCACGATGACCTCGACCATCGACAGCGAGTCGATGTCCAGGTCGGCGATGAACGCCTTGTCCGGCTGCACGTCCTCGGCCGGGATTCCGACGATCTCGTTGACGATCTCGCCCAGGCCCTCGATGATCTCGGCCTCGGTTGCTGCCATGGTGGAACTCCTTCTCGGTTCTCGTGTCCTGCGATGTGGGTCGGAACAAGGTGCAGGCCGCCGGTCGTCCTGGACCGTACGGCCGGGCGGGTCAGGGCATCGACACCACCTGAGCCGCGAAGCTCAGGCCTGCGCCGAAACCGATCAACAACGCGGTGCCCCCGCTTCGCACCTCGCCGCGCTCCAACATTGTCTCCATGGCCAACGGGACCGACGCGGCGGAGGTGTTCCCCGTCTCCACGATGTCCCGTGCGATGGCGATGTGCTTGGGAAGTTTCAGTGCCCGGGCCATCGCGTCGGTGATGCGCATGTTGGCCTGGTGCGGGATGAAGGCGTCGAGGTCGTCGAAGGTGAGCCCGGCGGCCGCGACGGCGCGACGGGCGACCGGGGCCATCTCGTAGGAGGCCCAGCGGAAGACCTGCTGGCCGTTCATGGTCAGGAATGCCTGCTCGCCGGCGGCGGCCTTGGTGATCCAGTCGCCGTTCATGGCGATCGCCGCGGACTGTGATCCGTCCGAGCCCCACACCACCGGGCCGATGCCGGGGGTGTCCGAGGGACCGACGATCGCGGCACCGGAGGCGTCGCCGAAGATGAACGCGATCCCGCGGTCGGTCTTGTCGACCAGCGGGGAGAACTTCTCCGTGCCGATCACCAGGACGTACTTCGCGGAGCCTGCCCGGACCGAGTCCGAGGCCAGCGCGATGCCGTGGCAGAACCCGGCGCACGCGATGTTGATGTCCCAGGCCGCGGCATCGGTGCACCCCAGGCGCCAGGCGACCTCGGGGCCGGCGGCCGGAATCTGATTGGTCGTCGTGCAGGACGCGACCATCACGGCGCCGACCTGCTCCGGGGAGATGCCTGCGGCCGCGATGGCCTTGCCGCCTGCGGCGACGGACATGTCCTGGATGGTCTCCTCGGGCTCCGCGAAGTGACGGCTGGCGATGCCCGAGCGGGAACGGATCCACTCGTCGGTGGAGTCGATGTGTTCGCAGATCTCGGCGTTGGTGACGAGCCGGGCGGGCCGGTACCCGCCGACGCCGTGAATGCGTGTGTAGGTCGCACCGGAGGTGTTGTGGATCAGTCCGGTCATGAAGGTGCTCCCTCGGCAAGGAGTGCGCGCGCGGCTTCCAGATCGTCGGGCGTCCTGAGTGCGACACCGGTGACACCACGCATGCCGCGCTTGGCCAGCCCGGTCAGGGTGCCGCCGGGCAGCAGCTCGATCAGACCGGTGACCTCGAGGGACAGCATGCTCGCCGTGCACAGGTCCCACCGGACCGGGTTGCTGACCTGGTTCACCAGGCGGGTGAGGAACTCCGCGCCGGTGGGCACGACGGAGCCGTCGGCGTTGGTGAGTAACGAGATCGACGGGTCACCGGGGGCGATGCCGGCGGCCTGCGCCGCGAGGTGGTCGACGGCCGGGGCCATGTGCACGGTGTGGAAGGCGCCCGCGACCGACAGCGGGATCAGGCGGGCCTTGGCCGGCGGTGCGGCGGCGAAGGCTTCGAGTTGCTGGAGCGTGCCGGCGGCGACGATCTGACCGGAGCCGTTGTCGTTGGCGGCGGTCAGGCCGGCGGCGCCGATTACGGCGAGCACCTCGTCGCGGTCCCCGCCGAGGACGGCGCTCATGCCGGTCGGGGTGATCGCGGAGGCCTCGGCCATCGCCTTGCCGCGCTCGGCGACCAGGCTCATGGCCTGATCGGGAGTCAGTACGCCGACCGCGGCGGCCGCGGTGAGTTCGCCGACGCTGTGGCCGGCGGCCACGCCGAACGCGGTGATGTCACGGTCGCCGAGCAGCTCGGCGAGCGCGGCCAGTCCGGCACCGACGAGCAGCGGCTGGGCCACGGCGGTGTCGCGGATCTGGTCGGCGTCGCCCTTGGTGCCGAGCGCCACGAGGTCCAGGCCGCAGGCCGTCGACAATCCCGCGATGCGGTCGGCAAAAGAGGGCAGATCGAGCCACGGTTCGAGGAAGCCGGGGGTCTGAGCGCCCTGGCCCGGCGCGACAAGTGCAAGCACGTCTCCACCTTGCCCGTCCGCAGCCGCCTGCGCCGTAACCTGCGACACCAAGTTGGGGCGCGTCGTTTGTGGAGAACCTACAAAGACCCCTGTCCGATTTCCAGTCGGCCCAAGGTCAGTGCTATACGCAGGGTGAACGCGGATCGGGAGTTTGTGGGCGATAACCCGGTGACCTCGGTCACACGCCGTAGTCGGTACCGGACGGTGTTGGGATGCACGAACAACAACCGCGCGGTGGCCTCCAGCGACCCGGTCTGCTCCAGAAAGACCTCGGCGGTGTCGAGCACCGCCGGTCCGGCCCCCCGGAGCGGGCGGTAGACCTCCTCGACCAACTGGCGCTTCGCGCTCATGTCCCCGGCGATGGCCCGCTCGGCCAGGAGTGCGTCGGCAGAGACCGGTCGGGGCGCGTCCGGCCAGGC
Organism: uncultured Actinomycetota bacterium; assembly: GCA_963703165.1. GTDB lineage: Bacteria > Actinomycetota > Actinomycetes > Sporichthyales > Sporichthyaceae > JBQTKD01. The sequence goes on along the minus strand of OY969798.1, from coordinate 894,963 downwards.
AGGCGCGGCCCGCAGCCCGCCCAGCGCGGCGGCTGCGGAGCGTGTGGCTGACGCCAGGTCAGGAACCGCCGGGCCGACGACCACCGGACCGACCCCGAAGGCCGGGGCAACCGCGGCGGCCGCCTTGGCCGGGTCCTCGACGCCGCCCACGATGACGACCAGTCGCTCGCCCTGCACGCCCACCAACACGGCCAGGCCGGCGTGGCGGCCGACGCGGTGGATCGCCTTGGCCACCACCGCCGGGTCCTTGCCGGGTGTGGTGCCGACGACCACGATCACCGACCCGTTCCAGGACCAGCCCAGCGCCGAGGCGCGGGAGTGCAGCGCCTCGTCGGGTTCGTCACGCAGCACCGCGTCGACGATGACCGCCTCGAGGCGCGCGTCCCAGGCGCCGCGCGCTTCCGCGGCCTGGGCGTAGATCTGGGCGGCGGCGAAGGCCAGTTCGCGGGAGTAGCGCAACAGCGCGTTGCGCAGCCAGTCGGCCTCGCCCGGTGCGGCGAGCTCCTCGATGCGGTCCTCGAGCACGTCGACGGTCAGCCGCACGAGTTGCACCGTCTGCTGCAGGCTCACCGCACGGGTCAGTTCCGGTGGCGCGGCGGAGAAGACCTCCACCGGCAGGCGTGCGCCGCGCTCCGGGTCGGTCAGCCAGGCTGCGAAGTTGTTCACACCAGAACGCACGATCAGCTCGATCCACGACCGGCTGTCGTTGGCCAGCGCGCGGTACCAGTCGACGTCGCGCTGCATCTGCGCGAGGGCCGCGGACCCGATGGAGTCGGTGGCCTGCCCCACGCGGCGCACTGTGCGGGGATGCGAGACCGCCCCCGTCGTCATGCCGTGAGCGTAGAGCGCGTGCCGGAATCGCGCCGATAGCGCAGTCGGACACCGATGTGGATCTTCAGAGCGGTGTTCAACTGCGCTGCCGGGAGTGTTTGCGCACGCGGTCTGCGGCGTCCGGCGGGCGCTCTGGTTACGTTGCACCCATGGCCACGCGCGACCCGATCGGGGACCTGGAGCAGATCGCGTTCCTGCTGGAGCGCTCGCATCAGCCGACGTACCGCGTGAAGGCGTTCCGCAACGCGGTGACCGTGCTCGCCGGGCTGGCGGAGGACGAGCCGGCGAAGCGGGCGCAGGCGGGGACCCTCACCGACCTCAAGGGGATCGGGGACACGACCGCTGCGGTCATCGCCTCGTCGCTGCGCGGGGAGGTGCCGGAGTACCTAGCGAAGCTGGTGAAGTCGGCGCCCGCCGCCGTCGCCACCGGGGGAGAGGAACTGCGGGCCGCATTGAAGGGGGACCTGCACAGCCACTCGGACTGGTCCGACGGCGGAAGCCCGATCGAGGAGATGGCGCGCACGGCGGCCGCCGTGATCGGGCACTCCTACCTTGTGCTCACCGACCACTCGCCCCAACTCAGGGTCGCCAACGGGCTCACCCGCGAACGGTTGCTGCACCAACTCGACGTCGTCGCCGAGATCAACGAACGCCTCGCGCCGTTCCGGCTGCTGACCGGGATCGAGGTCGACATCCTCGACGACGGGTCACTGGATCAGGACGCCGAACTTCTCGGGCGTCTGGACCTGGTCGTGGCCAGCGTGCACTCGAAGCTCCGGATGGACTCCGAGGCGATGACCCGGCGCATGGTGCACGCCGTGGCCAACCCGCACGTCGACGTCCTGGGTCACTGCACCGGTCGGCTTGTCGGCAAGGACCCGGACGGCAAGCGCGGGGGAGGCAAGGGCCGGCCCGAGTCGGAGTTCGACGCGGAACTGGTCTTCGCGGCCTGCGCCCGCTTCGACGTCGCCGTCGAGATCAACTCCCGCCCGGAGCGCCTGGACCCGCCGCGACGGCTCATCGATCTCGCGGTCGAGGCCGGGTGCCGTTTCTCCATCGACTCCGACGCGCACGCCCCCGGGCAGTTGGACTGGCAGCCCTACGGCTGCGTGCGCGCCGTCGAACAAGGTCTGACGCCCGATCAGATCGTCAACACCTGGGACCTCGACACCCTGCTGGAGTGGACCAAGCGCCACAACTGAGTCCCTACCACCCGCGGCGTGGGTCAACAACCATTGCGCACGTCGTGCGCAATGGTCGTGAATCCGGGCGATATGCCCGATTTGTGGAACCACTACGCACGACGTGCGCAGTGGTCGTGCCGATTCAGCGGCGGTAGCCGAGCTCCTCGACCAGGAAGTCGACCAGTCGCTGACGGAACGGGTCGGTGACGACCTTCGGGAAGTCGGCGTGGCCGTGGGCGCCGGCGTACTCGCGGTGTCCGACCACGAAGCGCTCGACGATCTCGGCGACAGGACGGTCGAGGCTCACGATCTGGTTGATCTCCAGCACGTTCGCGACGAGGTAGAGCAGTTGCTCGTACTGCCGTGCGGTGACGTCGGCCTGACTGCAGGCGGCGACCTCCACGCCGAGGGACCGGGCGCTGCGGTCCTTCACGTGGTAGGTGAACTGGCTGCTGGTCTTGAAGACGCGGGCCTCGCGGCCGCGGTCGTTGATGAACCAGTTGTAGCCGGTCCCGTTGTTCATGCGGTTCATGTCACGGGCCTGCAGCCGTGCCTTGATCTTCGAGTCGCGACCCTCGGTGTAGTGCAGGACGATCCGGTCCACCTGGTTGCGCACGTCGGTGAGGCGGGGGAAGGACGAGTCGCGGGAGTCGTAGGCGAAGTTGCGCGGGTATTGCGCCTCGGCCCAGCGATGGATGTCGCGGAACCGGGCCACCGACGACGCATATGCGCCCTTGGTGGGGTGGAAGGCGTACATCCGCTCCAGCGCCACGGCCAGTCGCTCCCGGGGCGAGAGGTACTGCGAGGGACACCAGGACTGCGTGGCCGGGTTCGCCTGCCCCGGGTCGCCGCGGTGGCGCCGCCACAGGTCGCGGGCCATGGACATGAACCGGTTGCCGAAGATCGTCGCCGCCGGGACGGCGGAGGGTGCGGTGGCGGCGACGGTGGCCACCGGGGCGTCGAGGACGTTGGAGTCGATGCGCATGGACACGCCGCCCCACCGCTCGACGTGGTCACCGCGATACTGCTTGATCCGGTCGCCGTCGGCCCAGAACAGGTCGGAGACCCCGGGCCAACCGCGCAGGTTCCGCCCGCGGTCCCACTGCGCCATCCACACGGCGTCCGGGCGGGCCTGGCCGGTGGAGAAGTACCGCTTCGCCGCGTGGGGGATGCCTGAGCCGACGTGCGCGTACACGCCGCTGAGGTAGCCCCGACGGTGCAGTTCCTCGGTCCACCCGGACAGGAAGTCGGCCACCGCCTTGATGCAGCCGGGTCGGGCCTTGCTGCCGTAGTGCTCGATGTCGGAGTACAGGGCGCTGCCGGGCAGCATGCCCAGTGCCTGCGCCGCGCGGACCGAGGCCCGTGCCGCGGACGTGCCCTGACTGTGGGCCCGGTCCGGGCGGATCGAGTTCTTGGACCGGCTGCCCCACAGGCACGGCGCCTGCTGGCTCACGTCGATCGGGATCAGCCGCCAGCCGGCAGCGCTGACCGCGGCCACCCACTCCGGGGTCAGATGCGGTTGGTGCTTGCACGCGCGGGCCTTGCCGCTGATGTAGACCCCGAGCGCACGATACGGCGAGGCCTCCCACGCCTTCATGTCCGACAGCGACGGTGCGCGGCAGACGTCGAAGGCCCGTCCCTGGAAACGGGTCACACCCGCGGTGGGTACCGGTGCGAGGTCTGGTTGCTCGTCGGCCGGTGCTATCGCCGACGCGGCCGCGAACGGGGTGGTCGCGCTGGCCTGAAAAGCCGCGGAGCCGGTCAGGGTGGTCGTCGCGATGAGGGCGGAACAGGTGGCGAAGATCAACGCCACGAGCTTGCCCGTACCGAGGCCCGCGCCGGCCGCTGCGGGCATGGTCGTGTCGTCGTCGGGTGCAGGGTCCACGGCACCCCCTCGGGCCACGGCGTAGCCGGGGTGATGGTGACCCCGCGCTCGTGTAGTGAACAGGGGTCCGAGGCCTGTTCACAGGGCGTTTGCTGTGGTTCGTTCGATATGCGGACGGAGACCCGTCATTTCTCACACAGTGGACCTGCGATCCACATCTGATGTTGCATCAGATAATCAACGCGGTTGTGAGCGGGTCGTCGGGTCCGCCGCCGGGGTGACGGTCTCGTTGTCGTCGGTGGCCTCGCTGAGCTTCTCGCAGCGGGGCAGGGGAGAGCCGGCTTCACCGCCGGTACCCAGGTCGGAGTCGGAGACCCACCGGCCGCCGGACAGGGCGAGCCAGGAAGGACGGTCGGGGTTGCGGCACTCGACCCAGGCCAATGCGCCGACAGGGAGTACACCGCCCTCGGGGTGCGACGGACCGGGACCCTTGCGCAGCATCGTCGGTTCGGGCGGGAGGACAGGGGCGGGGTACACGCAGCGGGCGATCGGGAGCTTGCCGCCCGCGGCCAGGGCCGACTGCGGAAGGTAGGAACCGTCGGTGAGCTTGTACCAACGACCATCCGCGCGGTCGACGCGGCAGAGCACCGCGGCGGTGCCGCCCGCGACGAGCGTGCCGACCTGGGCAGCGTCCGCGCGCGGGGCACGCCGGGCGGAGGTGCCGCCTGCGGCGACCGGGTACTGAACGGCGATCGTCGCGACGGGGGCGTCGACAATGTTCGAGTCGATGTTCAGCGTCACCCCACCGTGCCTCTCCAGGTGGTCGCCGCGGTACTGCTTGATGCGCTGCTTGTTCGCCCACTGGTCCGCACCGACGCCCTGCCAGTCGGTCACCTTCGGCTTGCGGTCCCACCGGGCGGTCCACATCGCGTCGGGGCGGGTCCAGGTGGTGGAGTGGTAGCGCGCCGCGGCGTCCTTGGTGCCCGTCCCGCCGTGGCTGTACATGCCGGACAAGTAACCGAACTCGTGCAACTGCTTGGTCCAGCCGGTGATGTAGTCGGCGACCGCGTTGATGCACCGCTTCTTCGTGCCGCGGTAGTGCTCGATGTCGGAATAGAGCGCGCTGCCGGGAAGGATCCCGAGTCCCGCGGCGGCGGTGACCGCGCGCCGCGCGGCAGCGGCGCCCTGACGCTCGGCCCTGGCCGGGTCGATCGGCTTCTTGCTCGTGTTGACCCGGCACGGAGCCTGCCGGCCGACGTCGATCGGGATGACCTTCCAGCCCGCGGCGCTGACCCGGCTCACCCAGTCGCGGGTCAGGTTCGGCTGCTTCTCGCAGGCGCGCTCCGGGCCGCTGACGTAAACGCCGACGGCGCGGTACGGGGAGGACAGCCAGGACGTCATGGTGGCCAGGGTGGGCGCGATGCAGGTGTCGAAGGCCAGGCCCTTGAAGTGTGTGACGGTCGCGCCGGCGGGATAGGCCGGGCCCTTGTCGCTGCGATCCGGACCGGCCTGTGCGTCGGGCCCTGCGAGGACCGCGGTCGCGGCGCCCCCGGTCAGCACGACGACGGCGAGCACGTTGACCGCCCGGTCGCGCCGATGGGACGCGCAACGGTTCACGCGCGGTCGTGGCATCCGGAAGGGCCTCTCGATTGGTACTGGTGGAACACGAACTCGGCCAGCGTAGAGACCAGAGTTACAAAAGTGACGGATGTGACGAACCCTCGGCGTGTGCGCTCAGGGATGTCATCCCGTACGGCAGGGCCCATCCCGGACGCGCGAGCGGCCCGCCCGGTACTCCCGGGGCGGGCCGCTCGTGGCCTGCGGTGGTGCGGGTGGATCAGGTCTCGCCGCCGGCCTCCGCGGCCGTGGTGGCGTTGACGTCGTGCAGCTTGTAGCGGTCGAGGGCGTCGCGGACGGCCTCGGGCTTGACCTCGCCGCGGCGGGCCAGGTCCGAGAGCGTCTGCACGATGATCGACTGGGCGTCGACCTTGAAGTGCCGCCGCAGCGCAGCGCGGGTGTCTGAACGGCCGAAGCCGTCGGTGCCGAGGGTGGACAGGCCACCGGGTACCCATCGGGCGATCTGGTCCGGTACCGCCTTCATCCAGTCGCTGACGGCGATCACGGGGCCCGCGGAGTTCTCCAGCCTGCCCGTCACGTACGGCACCCGTGCCGGACCCTCCGGGTTGAGTAGATTCCACTCGTCACAGTCCAACGCCTCGCGGCGCAGTTCGGTCCAGGAGGTCGCCGACCACACGTCGGCGGCCACGCCCCAGTCCGCGGCGAGCACGCGCTGTGCGTCCAGCGCCCACTGCATCGCCGGGCCCGACGCGAGGAGCTGTGCCCGGGGTGCGTTCTCGGCCACCTCGGGTGCGGCCGCGTAGTGGTAGAGCCCCTTGAGGATGCCCGCGACGTCGACATTCTCCGGCTCGACCGGCTGGACGTACGGCTCGTTGTAGACGGTCAGGTAGTAGAAGACGTCCTCACCCTGCGGATGCTCCTCCGAGGACCCGTACATGCGACGCAGGCCGTCCTTGAAGATGTGCGCGATCTCGAAGCTGAACGACGGGTCGTAGGCCACGCAGGCCGGGTTGGTCGAGGCGAGCAGGACCGAGTGGCCGTCCTCGTGCTGCAGGCCCTCCCCGTTCAGCGTGGTGCGACCGGCCGTGGCGCCGAGCATGAACCCGCGACCGAGCTGGTCGGCGAAGGCCCAGGCGGCGTCGCCGGTCCGCTGGAAACCGAACATCGAGTAGAAGATGTACACGGGGATCATGTGCTCGCCGTGCGTCGCGTACGACGTCCCGGCGGCGATCAGCGAACCCATCGCACCGGCCTCGCTGATGCCCTCGTGCAGGATCTGACCGTTCGTCGCTTCCTTGTAGGAGAGCAGCAGCTTGCGGTCCACGGCGTCGTAGGTCTGGCCGTGCGGGGAGTAGATCTTTGCCGTCGGGAAGATCGCGTCCAGGCCGAAGGTGCGCGCCTCGTCGGGGATGATCGGCACGAAGCGGTTGCCGATCTCGGGGTCCTTGATGAGGTCCTTGAACAGGCGGACGAAGGCCATGGTCGTGGCCACCGACTGCTTGCCGGAGCCCTGCTTGAGCTCGCTGTACACCTCGTCGCCGGGCAGCTTGATCGGCTTGGCGTTGACCACGCGCGAGGGCAGGTAGCCGCCGAGCGCGGTGCGTCGGTCCTTCAGGTACTGCACCGCGTCGGAATCCGCACCGGGGTGGAAGTACGGCGGCAGCTTGTCCTCGAGCGCGGAGTCCGCGATAGGCAGGTGCAGGCGGTCGCGGAACTCCTTGAGGTCGTCCTTGGTGAGCTTCTTCATCTGGTGCGTCGCGTTGCGCGCCTCGAAGCTCTTCAGCGTCCAACCCTTGATGGTGTGGGCGAGGATCACCGTCGGCTGCCCCACGTGCTCGCTGGCTGCCTTGAAGGCGGCATAGACCTTGCGGTAATCGTGCCCACCGCGCGAGAGCTTGGTCAGGTCCTCGTCGGAGAGGTTCTGGACCATCTTGCGCAGGCGCTGGTCCGTGCCGAAGAAGGTGTCGCGGATGTACGCGCCGTCCTCGGTGATGAACGTCTGGAACTGTCCGTCGGGCGTGGTGTTCATGGCGTTGACGAGCACGCCGTCCACGTCCGCGGCGAGCAGCGGGTCCCAGTCCCGGCCCCAGACGACCTTGATGACGTTCCAGCCGGCGCCGCGGAAGAAGCTCTCGAGCTCCTGCATGATCTTGCCGTTACCGCGGACCGGACCGTCGAGGCGCTGCAGGTTGCAGTTGATGACGAAGGTCAGGTTGTCGAGCTCCTCGCGGGCCGCGAGGCCGATCGCGCCGAGGGATTCGGGCTCGTCCATCTCGCCGTCGCCGAGGAACGCCCACACGTTGGAGCGGGAGGTGTCCTTGATCTGACGGTTCAACAGATACCGGTTGAAGCGCGCCTGGTAGATGGCGTGCAGCGGGCCGAGGCCCATGGAGACCGTGGGGAACTCCCAGAAGTCCGGCATCAGCCGGGGGTGGGGGTAGGAGGGCAGCCCGCCGCCGACGTTGGTCAGTTCCTGACGGAAACCGTCGAGCTGGTTCTCGGACAGCCGGCCCTCGAGGAACGCGCGCGAGTAGATCCCGGGGGAGGCGTGGCCCTGGATGAAGACCTGGTCGCCGGACTCCCCGCCGTTCTTGCCGCGGAAGAAATGGTTGAAGCCGACCTCGTAGAGGCTCGCGGAGGAGGCGTAGGTGGCGATGTGACCGCCGACGCCGATGCCCGGGCGGTTCGCGCGGGACACCATCACCGCGGCGTTCCAGCGGATGATCGCGCGGATGTGGCGCTCGATGTCCTCGTTGCCGGGGAACCACGGCTCGTTCTCGGTGCCGATGGTGTTGATGTAGTCCGTGCTGCGAAGGCTGGAGACGCCGACCTGCTTCTCGCGGGCACGGGCCAGCAGGCGGAGCATCAGGTAGCGCGCGCGTGGCCGGCCGGCGGCGTCGACGACTGCGTCGAGCGACTCGAGCCATTCCTTGGTCTCGTCCGGATTGATGTCGGGCAATTGGGTGGGGAGCCCGCCACTGATCACTGAGAATTTCTCGCGTCCTGCTGCCACTGGCCGCTGTCCTGTCTGTTCGGGGACCACTGGTCGAGCGGTCCTGAAGCGTGCGGGGTTGTCCCAATCGTCCCTGGTCGAGGCAACGAACGCATCTCTACTACCCGGTATCAGATGTGTGATCGGTCATCCGGGCGACGGGGGTCCGGAGCGCGGCGCGCACGTCCAACGGGGCGAGGTACTTGCGCGGAGGGGTGTGGCGCGGTGGACTACCGGCGAGTTCCCGCAGTCACAAGGCCGTGGCACAGGGGACCATCAGCGAGGAGGAAGTTCGTGAGCGCGAGCGCCGAAGGCGCGGGCGGACCGGCCGGGGGGCGGCTCGGGCTCACCGCCGGTCAGGTGGTGGCGGAGCTCGGCTACGACGACGACGTCGACGAGGAACTGCGGACCGCGATCGAGGACCAGATTGATGGTGATCTGGTCGATGAGGACTACGACGACGTCTGTGACGTCGTCCTGTTGTGGTGGCGCGACGGGGACGGTGACCTGGTCGATGCCCTGGTCGACGCCCTCACCTCGCTGGCCGACGGCGGTGTGATCTGGGTGCTGACTCCCAAGTCGGGCCGCGAAGGACACGTCGAACCCAGCGACATCGGCGAAGCTGCGCCCACCGCCGGCCTGGCCCAGACCAGCAGCATCAGTGCAGCTCGCGACTGGTCCGGTACCCGCCTGGTGGCGCCGAAGGCGGCGCGCAGCAAGCGTTGAGCGCGAAACCAGGTTGCGAGGGTCCAGAAACGGTCCCGTACTCTGCAGCCATGGACGCGGGGGCTGATTCCATCGCCGTGGGGGCGTTCGCGCCCGAGCTGTGTCTGCGGGACCAGCACAACGTGGAGATCTCGTTGTCGTCCCTGCGTGGGCGCGCGGTCCTTCTGGTGTTCTACCCGCTCGCCTTCACCGGCGTCTGCGCCGGTGAGCTGAACCTGATCCAGTCCGAGCTCGAACAGTTCCAGAACGACCGGATCCAGGTGCTCGCCGTCTCGGTGGACTCCCCGTACACGCTGCGGATGTTCGCCGACACCGAGGGCTTCAAGTTCCCCCTGCTCTCCGACTTCTGGCCCCACGGGGCCGTCGCGCAGGCTTACGGGGTCTTCAACGCCGAGGCGGGCGTGGCCAAGCGGGGCACCTTCCTCATCGACGCCGAGGGCATCGTGCGGTGGAAGGTCGTCAACGACCTGTCCAAGCCACGCAACCAGGCCGACTATCACGAGGCCATCGCCGCGCTGTAGCTCCGCCGCCTTACGTCCGTCAGGAGTGAGCAATGGGTCACGAACGAGCGGACGCTACGAGTTGCCCCATGCCCGGCTGCAGCATCTAGGCTGTCGGCGCTCCAGGCTGGCGTAGCTCAATGGGAGAGCATCGCCCTTACAAGGCGAGGGTTGGGGGTTCGAGCCCCTCCGCCAGCACGTGTACATGGCGCGCTCCGCGCGCGAACGCGCGCTGCGCGCGCCGCTTCGTCTCCGGGCGGCGAGCTTCTACGGTCGCGGGCGGCCCGGCCCTGCGTGGTCCGGCCGGGCGTCGCCCGCTCCCTCCGGCGCTGCCGGCCTGCGCCTTCGCGGCGGGCGCCGCTCGCCGATGTCTGTGAGCGCGCCGGCGACGCACGGGGTTCCTGTTTGGCCCGCCGTCCTCCTCGGCGGCCCCCGCACTCGCCCCGTGATGCGGTGTCCTGCTTGGGCGGGTTTGGCCTGGTGGTGGGACCAATCGATCATGAGAGAACGCTCATCGAGGCCTCACGAAAGTCTCGGTCGGGCCGGGCATATCTGGAGCAGCGGCGGTGCCGGGGGGTACCGCCGGCCGCTACTCGCGGCAGACTTCCAGGAGGCACACATATGCGTAAGCCCATGCGAAATGCCGGGATTGTCACCGCTGTCATCGGCTCGTTTGCGATCGGTGGACTCGGCCTTACCGGGGCGGCCGCTCAGAACAACGACGACGACAACGGCAACGCGCCGCTGACGGGTCAGGTCCTCGCGGTCGAGGACGACACCGACCAGGAGCTCGACGCCGACCTCGACGAGCTGGTCACCGACCGGGACACCGAGCTGGCCGCGGTACGTGAGCTGCTGAAGGAGGCGACCTCGGCCATCGCCGCGATCCGTGGACAGGTCATGGACGAGGCCCGCACCGAGGCACGGGAAACCGCCCGGACCGAGGCGCAGAAGATCGCCGCGGCCGAGGTCGCGAAGATCCGTGCCGAGTTCCAGTCCGAGCTCACCGAGATCCGCAAGGAACTCGCTGACGCGAAGGCGGCGCAGCCGATGACCGACGTGAACGACGACGCTCAGGAGCAGCTGGCGGCCGCCCGCGCCGAGTGGCAGAAGCAGCGGGCCGCGGCCATCGCTGCCTTCCGCCAGCAGGTCAAGGACTTCATCGCGGCCCGCGCCGAGGCCCGGGAGCAGTCGAAGACCCAGGCCGAGCAGGCACGCGCCGAGGCCAAGAAGGCCCGCGAGGCGGCTCGCGCGCAGCAGGTGAACTTCTCGCGCGAGGACTTCCGTGACCACGCGAAGGAGAAGTGGAACAAGGGCCACGGCGACAACGACAACCGGCACGACGGCCGCCACTCCGTCCGTTACGACGGTCGCGGCTGGGGTCGCTGACCACTAGCTCAGCACCATCGCCTCCCCAGGCGTCAGCACTGCATCGACACATGCACGACAGCACCCCCGGGCCCGCCCGGGGGTGCTGTCGTTTTCTCGGAGGTCAGGGACTCGCGGTGGGGTCGACCATGCGGTAGCCCATGCCACGCACGGTCTCGATGCGATCCGCGCCGAGCTTGCGGCGCAGGTAGCGCACGTAGACGTCGACGACGTTGGACTGGCCGTCGAAGTCGTAGCCCCAGACCCGGGAGAGCAACTGCTCGCGGGAGACCACCTGATCGGGTTGCGCAGCAGGTGCTCGGCCACCAGGAACTCACGGGCCGTCAGATCGACGGTGCGACCTTCGACGGAGGCGCGCCGCGTGCGCAGGTCGAGGGTCAGTTCGCCCAGGCGCAGCTGAGTGATCTCGGGCGCCCGGTCCTCCCTCAACCGTAGGCGGACCCGGGCCAGCAGCTCCTCGAAGCGGAAGGGCTTGGCCATGTAGTCGTCGGCCCCGCCCTCCAACCCGGCGACGGTGTCGTCGATGGACGTGCGGGCGGTGAGCATGATGACGGGGATCGGGCAGCGCTTCTCGCGTAGTCGCCGCAGCACCGAGAACCCGTCCAGCACCGGCAGTCCGACGTCGAGGACCAGCAGGTCGAACTCGCCGGTCAGGGCGTGCCCGAAGGCGTCCGGCCGTCACCCACGACGGTGACCGTGAGGCCGTTGGCCCGCAGGCCCTTGGCGACGAACGACGCAATGCGTTCCTCGTCCTCGGCCACGAGGATCCGACTCGTCAGACCTCCACCCCTTCGCGTGCGGGAAGGTTCGAATCGGCCACGGGGAGGTCGATGCGGAAGGTCGCGCCGGGTCCGGCCGCGGGACGAGGGTCACGCCGCCCCCGTGCGCGGTGGCGATCGCCCGCACGATCGACAGTCCGAGGCCTGCCCCGTGATCCCTTCGGTCAACAGGCTCCATCGGCTCGGGAGAGCCGACCGCTCGTTCCTCGCTGGTCCGCTCTCCGCTCGCCTCAGTCGCCTGTGCGGATCGGCGCCGTCGCCGCGTTCGAAGCGGTCGAAGATGCGCTCGGCGTCGGCCGGGTCCACCCCATGGCCGGTGTCGCGCACCCACAGGCTCGCGGTGCCCGAGGCGACGGATGTGCCGATCGCGATCTCCGCGCCCCGGTCGGTGTACGACACCGCGTTGGAGGCCAACTGCAGCAGCGCCTGCGTGAGCCGTTGCGGATCGGCGACGAGTTCGGCCTCGGCCCGCGCGTCGCACTGCCAGCGCCGGTCCCCGAGCCCGCGCGCCTTGTCCAACACGTCGTCGGTCAGCGATCCGAGATCGATCGGGCGTGCACGCAGGAAGTCCGGTCGACCGGCACGGGCCAGCACCACCAGGTCGTCGACGAGGCGGCCCATCCGGTCCAGTTCGTCGAGCACCAGCTCGCGGGTGGCCGAGACGTCCTCGACGTCGCCGGGCGCCATCAGCTCGAGGTGCCCGCGCGCGATGGTCAGCGGGGTGCGCAGCTCGTGGCCGGCGTCGTCGAGGAACTGCCGCTGGCCCGCGAACGCGTCCTCGAGCCGGTCCAGCATCGCGTTGAAGGTGTGGGCCAGATCGGAGATGTCGTCGTGGCCGGGGAGTCGATACGACGCGTCAGGTCGCTGTGGGTGATCTGATCGGCCGTCACGCGCAGGTCGCGCAGCGGGCGTAGTAGCCGCCCGGACACCGACCACGCACCGAGACCGACGGCCATCAGGGCGACCAACGCGACGAGCAGGTAGCTGCGGACGGCCTCGGCCAGTTCCTGGTGCTCGTCATCGACGAACGCCGCGACGACGTAGGCGGCCGGTAGGCCCGACGTCGGCGCATCCTCGGCACGGACGGTCTTGCTCGGTGAACTCGGCACGGCGCTGCGGGTCCGTGCCGGACCCGCCGGAAGACCGTCGGTGGCGTTCGCGGCGATGTAGAGCCTGCCGGTCGGACCCACCGCGAGCGCTGTCGGAGAGCCGAGACACCCGGCCTGTCCGACCGGGCCTGCCGGGCAGACCTCGAACGCGTCGATCGGCGAGAGACCGTTGCCGGCGACGGTGGAGATGCGTCCGGCCGCGTCGACGGCGCGCAGGCGGTTGCCCCCGCCGTCGGCCACATAGAGCACGCCGCCGGAGAACGCGAGTGCGTCCACCGAGAGCAGGCACGCGGCCGTTGCCGGCCCACCGTCTCCCAGCGCGGCGGGATCGAGTTGGTCGGGAAGCGTGCGGAAGCAGCCGCCGACGCCCGCGACGTGGCGCACCGACCTCCCCGGGGCGGCCCGGAAGACCCGCCCCTCCAGGACGCCGACGAACACCCCGCCCGCACCGTCCGGGGCGAGTGCGTAGGGCGTGCCCAGACCGGCGGCCACGACAGTGAAGGACCCGGAAGGCGCGATCCGCAGCACCCGCTTGCGGGACACGTCCGTCACGAACACGGTGCCGCCGGGCCCGATGGCGGCGGCGCTGGGCTCCAGACAGGCCTGCGCGGCTCGCGCACCGTCCCGGCAGTCGAGGTCCTTGCGGCCCGAGCCGGCGAGGACGACCGTCCGTCCCTGGGCGGTGTCCCGCCGCAGCACGCGGTTGCCCGCGATCAGGTACAACGACCCGTCGGTCCCGACGGCCGCCGGACGGTGCTGTTGCGGGCACCGCACGGCGGCCGGATCGACCCGACAGGACTCGAGGGTGGAGATCCGATCCAGCGGCACGGAGGGGCCCGGAACGGCCGCCGCAGCGGGCGCGGAGCCGATCAGGAGTGCAACGGCGAGCGAGGCCACCCGAAGGACCCTCGCTCGCCGTCGCCCCTCCTCAAATGCATCATCGTCCGGGAACACGAATATGTTTCGGTTCGTCCCGCTTCGGGTCAGTGCTCGAGCAGCTCGTTGACCAGCATCGCGCCGGAGACCACCGCCGCGGCGCCCGGGAAGCACAGCAGCGCCATCCCCAGTTGAGGCATCGGTCGTCGCGGGGGAGGTGCGTCAGGGCGCAGCAGGTCGGCCCATCGCGCCGAATGCCGCCGCTACGCGGTGCGGCCCGGTGGCCGCGTAGGGGTCGGTGGTCGACCGCCGCGTCAGGGTCGGCGTCTGGTGCCATTCCCGGTGCGACGCCGTTCCATCCGGATCGGAGACCACGTGCCATTCGCCCGGTGACCCACCCGGCGGCGCGGGTTGCTCCGCCGGGATCCAGTCACTGCGATCGTCCCGTCAGGAAGCGGGACGTCCACCCATTCGCCGGGCGGGGAGGTCCCGTCCGGTCGTGATCGCCCGAGCACAGTGAGCACTCCTCGCTCTGTCCTGAGCGAGAACTACCCGTCCTTCGTCAGGTGAGTCGGAAGGTGACCTCAGTAGCGGCGGGCCTCGGTCTCGACCGGCTCGTTGACGCCCTGCACGAACCCGCGGACCGCCTCGACGACCCCGCGCACGTTCACGAACAGCGCGAGCAGCAAAGAGGCGATCGCGATGTGCACGAGCGTGACGATGCCGGCGGCGACAAATGCGGCGATTCCACCGCCACCGTGTGCGGACATGAAGTCCCAGGTAGCAGCGATGAAGCCCAGCGGGTCAACGAATCGGTCCATGCCTCTATGACGGATTCACATGACGAATGGACTCGTACTTTCGGCTCGACTTTCGTCAGCCGAACGGACCGTTCGTCATCGACCGACCGGGTGATTCATGCGGGATCTGCCGGACACGGGTAAGTGAATTGCCGTATTCCGGAACCAGATCCCGGGGCTGCTGCGTCCCACTCGGGACGTTTCGTGACCGATCGTGCGAAGAGGGATGGACCGGGCTTATGGCACTCCTGCAGTTGCACTCCGCGCCCATCGATGTTCGCGACAGTGGTCGCGACGCCGTCATCGAGGTCGACCGGATCAACGTCGGGCTGGCCCTCGTCAACTGGTGCGTGCTGCTCCTGCTCATGTGCGGCCTGCTGCTCGCCAAGACCCTCCCCAGCGACTCGCAGTTGACCAGTGGATTCGCCGACGAGGACTGCAAGGCATCCACGAAGGTCTGCCAGGACGTCAAGACCGCCAAGAGCACCAAGAGCACCAAGGCGGCGAAGGGCAAGTAACCTCGCGGCGTGCCGGAGACTGCCGCAGCGCCGAGTCTGAGTGAGGTCGTCGCCGTCCTGGAACGGCGCTGGGACCCGCGCCTGGCCGCCTCGTGGGACGCGATCGGACTGGTCTGCGGTGACCCGGGGGCACCGGTCCGCAAGGTCATGTTCGCTGTCGACCCGGTCGCCGCGGTCGTCGCCGAGGCCATCGCCTGGGGTGCGGATCTGCTCGTCACCCACCACCCGCTGTTCCTGCGTGCCGTGCACGGTGTCGCCGCGACCACCCCGAAGGGTCGGGTCGTCCACGACCTGCTCAGCAACGGCTGCGGGCTGTTGGTCGCGCACACCAATGCCGACGCGGGCCTGGACGGCGTCTCCGACGCCCTGGCCGCCGCGCTGGGGCTTCCTGCCGGCCGGCCGTTGGCGGCCGAGCCCGTGGAGCACCTCGACAAGCTGGTGACCTTCGTCCCGCAGGCCGACGCCGACGCACTGCTCGACGCGCTGGCGGCCGCCGGTGCCGGGGCGATCGGCGCCTACGACCGGTGCGCGTTCACCGCCGCGGGCGTCGGCACCTTCCGCCCGTTGGCCGGGGCCAACCCGACGATCGGGACGATCGGGGCGGTGGAGGCTGTCGCCGAGACCCGGCTGGAGATGGTGCTGCCGCGGCACCGTCGGACGGCGGTGGTCGCCGCGTTGCGGGCAGCCCACCCCTACGAGGAACCCGCGTTCGACCTCACCGAGACCGTCTCGCTGCCGGGCGACGTCGGCATCGGGCGGGTCTGCGAACTGGACGCGGCGGAGCCGTTGGGCACGTTCCTCGACCGGGTCCGCCGCGGCCTGCCCGCCACCGCGAGCGGGATCCGGGTCGCCGGTGACCTGATGACCCCCGTCCGGCGGGTGGCGGTCTGCGGGGGCGCGGGAGACTCGCTTCTCAAGGCCGCCGGCGCGGCCGGGGCCGATGTCTACCTGACTGCCGATCTACGCCATCACCCCGCCTCGGAGCACCTCGAAGGTGGTGGCCCGGCGCTGGTCGACGTCGCGCACTGGGCCAGCGAGTGGCCCTGGTTGGCCCGCGCGGCCGCCGCCCTGGGCGCCGGGCTCGCTACGGTGGAGACCCGTGTCTCCACGTTGGTCACCGACCCGTGGACGTTGCACACGGCCTACGCCTCCAAGGAGGAGTCCTGAACGTTGCGCTCGCTGACCAGTGGCGGCTGCTGGATCTGGCCGATCTCGACTCCCGGCTCGACCGGTTGGCACACCGCCGGGCCACCCTGCCCGAGATCGCCGCACTCGCCGAGCTGACTCAGCGTCAGGCGCACGTCGCGGACCTGCTGGTCGGCGCCGTGACGGAGGAGTCCGACATCGGCCGGGAGCAGGCCAAGGCCGAGGGTGACGTCGAGGCCGTCCGGAGCCGGGCCACGCGCGACCAGCAGCGCCTCGACGCAGGCACCGTCGGGTCGCCGAAGGAGTTGGAGAGCCTGCAGCACGAGATCGCGAGCCTCGCCCGACGCCAGGACGACCTCGAGGAGACCGTGCTGGAAATCATGGAGCGCCGGGAGTCCGCGCAGGCCCGCGCCGCCGAACTGACTGCCGAGCGTGACCAGCTCACGGCCGACGCCGAACGGTTGGCCGCCTCGCGCGACGCCGCCCTGAAGGAGATCGCGGCGGAGTCCGAGACCGTCGTCCAGGAGCGCGCCACGCTGGCCGGGGGTCTGCCGAAGGAGTTCGTCGCGCTGTACGAGAAGATCCGCGCCAATGGTGGGGCCGGTGCCGCGGCCTTGCGGCGAGGTCGGTGCGAGGGCTGCCGGATGGAACTGCCCTCGACGGAACTCGCCGCGCTGAAGGCTGCGCCGGACGACCTCGTGGTGCGTTGCGAGGAATGCCGCCGGATCCTCGTCCGCGTCTCCGACTCGGGTCTGTGAGCAGCGGTCGGCGGCTGGTCGTCGAGGCCGACGGCGCGGCCCGCGGCAACCCGGGCCCGGCGTCCTACGGTGCCGTGGTGCGCGACGCCGAGACCGGCGAGATCCTGGCCGAACGATCGCAGGCCCTCGGACACGCCACCAATAACGTCGCGGAGTACTCCGGGCTGATCGCCGCGCTCGAGGCCGCGTACTCCGTGGACCCGCAGGCGCGCGTCGAGGTCCGGATGGACTCCAAACTGGTGATCGAGCAGATGGCCGGGCGATGGAGCGTCAAGCACGTCAACCTCAAGCCGTTGGCCTCGCGGGCGCGGGCGTTGATTCCCCCGCAGGCGGAGGTGCGCTGGACCTGGATCCCGCGTGCGGAGAACATCCACGCCGACCGTCTCGCCAACGCCGCCCTGGACGCCGAGAAGGCCGCGGGCCATGTGGAGGTCGTCTCGGCGCAACCCGCCGCGGGTGACGTCGCGGTGCGCACCGGCGCGGCCCCGAAGATCATCGGCTGGGCACAGGACCTGGGCACCACGACCGGCCTGCTCCTGCTGCGGCACGGCGTCACCCCGCACACCGAGCAGCGCCGCTTCAGCGGCCGGCACACCGATCCGCCGCTGTCGGAGTTCGGCGAGAAGCAAGCGGCCGCGACAGCGAAGCACATCGGCGCGCGCGGCGGGATCGACGTCGTGGTCAGTTCCCCGTTGCGCCGCGCCCGGCAGACGGCCGAGGCCTCGGCCGCGGCACTCGGGCTGGACGTCATCGTCGAGGACGACCTGCGCGAGGCCGATTTCGGCATGTGGGACGGGCTGACGTTCGCCGAGGTGCAGGCCGACTGGCCGAACGAACTGGCCGAGTGGTTGGGCGATCCCGCAGTCTCGCCCCCCGGCGACGGGGAGTCGCTGTTCGCCGTCGCCGATCGCATCGCCGGTGTGCAGGACCGGCTGCTGTCCGAGCACGGCGGGCACAACTTGCTGGTGGTCGCCCACGTCACCCCGATCAAGCTGTTGATCCGCCTCGCCCTCGACGCCCCGATCCATCTGGTGCACCGCCTGCAACTCGCCCCGACGTCCCTGTCGCAGGTCAATTGGTACGGCGACGGGAACAGCGCCCTGCACTCGTTCAACGACACCGGCCATCTCGGTGACCTCGCGCGGTTGGACGGTCAATGAGCGAGGCCCCCGAGGATGCGTCGGTGTGGCTGAAGTGGGCCCGCAAGCTCGACGCGATGGCGCGCATCGGCAGCACGTTCGCGGAGAACCCGTACGAGCAGCGGCGCTACCGGGAGCTGGCCGCGATCGCGACGGAAATGTTCGCCGAGCTCCACGCGCGTCCCGAGGTTGAGCTGACCGAGCTGTACCTGCCGACCGAGGGCTACGTGACCCCGAAGGTCGACGTGCGTGCCGCGGTATTCGACGACGAGGGTCGGCTGCTGCTGGTCCGTGAGGTCGCCGACGGTCGGTGGTCCATGCCCGGCGGCTGGGCCGACGTGGGGGATTCGCCGGCTGGCTCGGCGGAACGCGAGGTGGTCGAGGAATCCGGCTACACCACGCGCCTCACGCACCTGGTCGGTGTCTTCGACGCCCACGACGCCACGACCCCGTTCAGCGCCTACAAGATCGTGTTCAGCGGAACGGTGCTCGGCGGCGAGGCCGGCGGGGACCACGAGACAGACGGGGTCGGGTTCTTCGCCGCCGACGAGCTGCCGCCGCTCTCGCACCGGCGCACTCCCGATCGGGTGGTCGCGGCGGTGTTCGCCCACCACGCCGATCCCTCCCTGGCCGCGCTGTTCGAGTAGGTCGGCACCTGCGACCGATGAGTTCTGCCGGCGCGGTCGGTCTCATGCACTGAACCGCCCGCGCAAGGCAGACCTGGAGGAAGACCATGCGACCCATCACCCCGTGCCTGTGGTTCGACGGCAACGCCGAGGCGGCGGCCGAGTTCTACACCTCGATATTCCCCAACTCCTCCATCGACAACATCGGGCGCGCACCGGACGGTGGCACCCCGGGCAACGAGCCCGGCGCGGTGATGGTCGTCGAGTTCTCCCTGAACGGGCAGCCGTACGTGGGCCTCAACGGCGGACCGCTGTTCTCCTTCAGCGAGGCGGTCTCCTTCCAGATCCATTGCGCCGACCAGGCCGAGGTCGATCACTACTGGGACGCCCTCGTCGCCGGCGGCGAGCCGGGCCCGTGCTGCTGGTTGAAGGACAAGTTCGGACTGTCCTGGCAGGTCGTGCCGACCCGGGTTCTGGAGTTCATGGCCGACCCGGCCACCGGGCAGAAGGCCTTCGAGGCGATGAACAAGGTCGCCAAGCCCGACATCGCCGCGATCGAAGCAGCGGTGGCCGGCTGATCGAAGAAGCTGACGACCAGTCAGCCCTTGTACGTCGTGATCAGTTGGTGCACCAGGCGCAGCTTCTCCAGCACCGTGGGGCTGAGGACGAACGGGTAGAGGTCGCGCCGGCCGATGCTGCGGTTGACCGCGTTCAGGGCGTAGGTGAGCGGCAACCACGCGTCGATGAGGGCGTCGAAGTCGTCCATGCCTTCGTGCGGTACGGAGGTCAACGGGGCCGTCGGATCAGGATCTGAATCCACATCGGGGCCGGCGACGACGATGCCGAACGCCGCGGCGGTCTGCAGGCCGTCGCGGATGTGGAGGTAGTGCGCGAAGGTCTCGGCCCAGTCCTCCCACGGGTGCATGGTGGCGTAGCTGGACACATAGGTCTCGGGCCAGTTCGGATCCGGGTCGTTGTTGTAGTGCCAGTCCAGGGCGGCCTGGTAGTCGATCTGCTCGTCACCGAACAGGGCTCGGAACACCGGCAGCGCCGGGCGATCCATCACCAGCACCGTCCAGTACCAGTGCCCGATCTCGTGGCGGAAGTGCCCAAGCAGGGTGCGGTACGGCTCGTCGAGGCGTACCCGCAGCGCCTCGCGGTACCCGTCGTCGCCCTCGGCGAGGTCGACCGTGATGACTCCGTCGACGTGCCCGGTGATCACCGGTCCGTTGACGCTGGAGAGCAGGTCGAAGGCCAGACCGTTCTCGGGGTCCTTGCTCCGGGGCGTGGTCGGCAGACCGAGGTCGTCGAGTTGGTAGACCAGTCGGCGCGAGGCCGCCTGCGCACGGGAGAAGGCGGCCATGCCCTTCTCGTCGTTGTCGTTGGGGCGGGTGCGGGTCAGGGTGCAGCACGAACACAGCCCGTCCTCACCGTCCGCGGTCCAGTTGCACTCGGCGATTGCCGCGTTGGCGCACTTGACGGCAGGTGGCACCAGGACGAACTCGCGTGAGGCGCGCTCGTAACCGACGCGGGAGCCGCAGGCCAGGCAGACGCTGTTCTCGAAGAACAGCAGGCCCCCGCAGGAGGGACAGGTGAAGGATCGCATCGGGCCGCCCCTACCCTTCTGCGTGCTCAGGCACGCCTTCGCCGGCAACGGCGGGCGGGCCCGCGGGCGCCATGTCCACCGACACCTTCATGGTGCTCTCCATCGACTCGGTGAAGATGACCCCGCGCAGCGGTGGGACGTCGCCGTAGTCGCGGCCGATCGCGGCCACGACGTAGGAGTCGTCGACGAACTTGCGGTTGGTCGGGTCGATGTCGATCCACCCCAGGCCGGGGGCGAACACCGACACCCAGGCGTGCGAGGCGTCGGCCCCGACCAGCCGGGGGCGTCCGGGCGGCGGACGGGTCTCCAGATAGCCGCTGACGTACCGCGCGGCCAGGCCGACGGCCCGTAGCGCGGCGACGCCGACGTGCGCGAAGTCCTGACACACGCCCTCGCGGCGGGCCAGGACCTCGGTGACCGTGGTCTTGACGTCGGTGGAGCCGGAGACGTAGGCGAACTTCCCGATACGTTCGAGCAGATCGAGCAAAACGTCGCCGAGGTTGCGATCCCCGCCGCCCAACAGGTCGCCGGCGAAGGTCTCGACCGCGGCGGCCCGGCCGATCATGGGGGATGGCAGCACGTAGGGCCGTGCCTCGAGCAGGTCGTCGTCGCGCTGCGACCGATCGGCGAGCAGGTCGAGGATCGACCCCGTCCGCAGGGCCTCCAGCGCAGCCCGGTCGGGTTCCGGACGGTCGACCGCGATCAGGCAGCGGGAGGTGACCACCAGGTCGCGGTGCGGTCGGTGCACCGCGAAATACGTGGACCGGTTACCGAAGAAGTCGGTGTGCTCGGTGAGTTCCCCCGGTTCCGGCTCGATGTCCAGGTGAGCCTCGAGGCGGTGTTGCCCGCTCCCGTGACGTGGGATCAGATGTGCTCGTCCGTAGCTGGTCAGCACGTCGTCGTCGTAGTGATATTCAGTGCGGTGGGTCAGGCGGTAATGCCGGGCGCCGGCGCGCACCACCGTCAGCGGGCTCACCAGGCCTCCTGCGCGAGGACGGTGCCCTGCAACGGGCGCTGCGGTGTCGGCTGGACGAAGAAGACGCGCTCGAGGTCCACGGCGATCCCGGAAAGCCCGGCCTCGAGGCCGGACAGGAACTCCCGCAGGGCGCCGCGGTCGCCGTCGGGCCCCGGGGCTCCCAGGGCCACGGTGTCCGCGATGCGAACCCGGTCCCGCAGGCCGGTGAGGGTCGCCCGCACGTCGGCGATGCGTTCGACGTCGGCCGGGATGCGTTCGAGCGATTCCCCGATCCGGTCGAGCTGGAAGGCGATCGCGCGCGGGTTCTCCCGGTCGGCCAGCAGCAGGTCGAGCACCGTGTGGGAGCCGGCGCGGGTCGTGTAGCGGCGGCGGTAGGTGATGATGCTCTCCGCCGCGATGAGCACCGACTCCAGCACGAGGCTGTCGGTGTCGGCACCACGTTGGCGGCCCAACGCGGAGGACAGCAACGAGGTCACGTGCAGGGCGCGTTCGACGCGGCGGCCGATCTCGCAGAACCGCCACCCGACGTCGCGGACCAGGCTCTCGGACATGAGCCCGGACAGCGCGAGCATGCCCTCCAGGACCCGGGCGAGCGCGTCCGGAGTGCCGGTCGGGACGCGGCGGCGGTTGCCGGAGCGGCCCGCGAGCTTCTGCAGTTCCCGTTCCAGGCCGCCGAGGACCAGCCAGGTGTCGGTGGACAGTTGTTCGCGGACGTCGCCGGACACGTCGGTGAGCCGCCGCACGGCGTAGGCCAGGGTGCCGGGGCGGTCGGCGTCGAGCAGCAGTGAGACCAGTTCGTCGCCGCGGCCGGCGAACCAGGTCTCGCTCTCGATGTCCAGGAACCCCGGTGCCGTCGCGGTGACCTCGGTGAGGGTCCGCAGAAGCACCGCGAGCGCCTCGGCGCCGGCCTGCTCCGGGGACTGGTGGAAGTCGGCCCAGCGGTCGCCGACGGCGCGCATCAGGCGCGCGGTGTCCTCGGCGCGCTCGGCGTAGCGACCCAGCCAGAACATGTCCTCCAGGACGCGGGGGGAGTCGGCAACCGGCACCAGCTGAGACGGGGTCGCCTCGCGCACCCAGGGGGTGATCGCGGGGGCGCCGCGGGTGTTGCGGATCCACACGTCCTTGGAGGTGGGCGCCTCCTGACGGGCCATCAGACCGTTGTGCGCCCCAGGAGAAAGATCAGGCTGCCGAACCTGGCCCAGTCCGCCGGTCATCACCTGGAACGTGGTGCCGGAGGCGACCGCGAAGGTACGCAGGGTCAGCATCTGCGGGCGCAGGTCGTCGGCGACGACGCTGGGCGCGGTCGAGCAGGCCAGGGGTTCCTGCCCGACCCAGGCGTACGGCTCGGTGCGGATGCGTGCGCGCAGGTCGTCGAGTTCGGCGGCGGAGAGTTCCCAGCCGTTGCGGTGCGAGCGGGCGACGCCGCGGGCCAGCGGCTTGATCACCAGTTCGTTCAGCCGGGGGAGCACCTGGCTCAGTCCGTCGGAGTCACCGCACCAGTAGGTCGGCACCGACTTCATGCGCAGCGGCTCATCGAGCAGCAGTTGGCACAGGCCCGGCAGGAACGGCAGCAGTGCGGGGTTCTCCACGACACCGGAGCCCAACGCGTTGACCACGGTGACGTTGCCGGAGCGAGCGACCTCGACCAACCCGGGGACGCCCAGTTCGGAGTCCGGGCGCAGGTCCAGCGGGTCGCAGTACCAGGAGTCGACCCGGCGCAGGATGACGTCGACCTGTTCGCGTCGCCCGAGGGTCTGCCGCCAGACGCGGCCCTCGGCGACCCGCAGGTCCGAGCCGCGCACCAGCGGATAGCCGAGCAGGACGGAGAGGTAGGCCTGCTCGAACGCGGTCTCGCTGTGTGTGCCGGGGGTGAGGAGCACCGCACGCGGCGCCTCGGCGGTCGGCGGGGCGACCTGTTCCAGCCCGACCCGCATGGCGTGGAAGAACGGGCCTAGGCGGTGGATCTCCGACTCGCGGTGCAGCCCCGGCAGTACCCGGGATACCACGCGGCGGTTGGCCATCGCGTACCCGGCGCCCGAGGGTGCCTGCACCCGGTCGGCGACGACGCACCACGCACCCTCGCGGCTGCGGCCGAGATCGGCGGAGGCGAGGAACAGTTGGCGCTTGGGTGCGGTGATGCCGTCCCAGGCCCGCAGGAATCCGGGGTGTGCGTGGACGATCTCCGTCGGCAGCAAGCCGGCGCGGATCGATTCGCGCGGGCCGTAGAGGTCTGCGAGCAGCCGGTCCAGCAACTCGGCGCGCTGGATGAGGCCGGGCTCGAGCACCGACCACTCGACCTCGTCGATGAAGACGGGCAGCGGGTCCAGGCCCCAGGTCTGTTCCTCCTCCGCGCCGAGCGGGAGATAGGTGACTCCGTCCTCTGTCAGCAGTCGGGTCGCCTCGGCGGCGGCCGCTGCCAGGCCGTCCGGACCGAGGTGCTCGGCGAAGGCGGACAGCTCCCGCCACCCGCGGCGCACCCGGCCGTGGAAGCCGACCATCTCGTCCCAGCAGGACCGCTGCTTCGCGCTGCGGGAGGCGTAGGCGTGCACCATCCCGGACGCCGACCCCTCGGTCGGGAGCGCCCCGGTCACTGGGCTGTCACCGGGGGGTGCGTCTGTGCCTGTTTCCGCCGGAGGCGGTGCGGCGCAGGTCGAGCGTGCGCGGGTACTCGCCTGCGTCGGCCGTGGTCGACGCGATCAGCGAGGTGGCCGGGGACGGGTGCATGGACGAAGACTGCCATGCGCTCGGATCCACCGGCCCCGGAGTGTGCCCACCGGGGATGAACCGCGCGCCGCGGCGGGACTCCGCCTCGGCCGCGTTGACGGGGAAGGTCTCCCACGCCAGACCCCCCGGGTGGGTGACGTGGTATGTGCAGCCACCCAGCGAACGGTGGTTCCAGAGGTCGACGACGTCGAACACCAACGGGGAGTGGATCGGGATCGTCGGGTGCAGCGCCGAGTGCGGCGCCCAGGCCCGGTACCGGACCCCGGCGACCATGGCGCCGGACGCGCGCGCCGGAGCCAGCGGCAGCGGCAGGCCGTTGCAGGTGACCGCGTGCCGCCCGGGCACGGCCCCCGTGACCTTCACCTGGACGCGTTCGGTGGAGGAATCGACGTAGCGCGCGGTGCCGGTACCTGACGCCTCCTCACCCAGGACGTGCCAGGGCTCGATGGCCGTGCGCAGTTCCAGGTGCACCCCGTCGATGTCGACGGATCCCAGGCGCGGGAAGCGGAACTCGGCGAACGGGTCCAGCCAGGCGGGGGAGAACGGCAGGCCGTGCGCGTTGAGGTCGGCGACGACGTCGGAGACGTCGGCCATCGCGTACTCGGGCAGCAGGAAGGTGTCGTGCAGTCGGGTGCCCCAGCGCACGAGTTGCCCGCTGTAGGGCGCGTCCCAGAATCGGGCCACCAGCGACCGCACCAGCAGTGCCTGCACCAGGGACAGATCCGGGTGCGGGGCCATCTCGAACCCGCGCAGTTCCAACAGGCCCAACCGACCGCGGTCGGAGTCCGGGCTGAACAGCTTGTCGATGCAGAACTCACTGCGGTGGGTGTTGCCCGTGATGTCGGTCAGCAGATGCCGCAGGGCCCGGTCGATCTGCCAGGGCCGTGGGTCGTCGAGGGCTGCGAGTTCGGCGAAGGCGATCTCGAGTTCGTAGAGGGTTTCGTGGCGCGCCTCGTCGACGCGGGGCGCCTGGCTGGTCGGGCCGATGAAGCGCCCGGAGAACAGGTAGCTCAGGCCGGGGTGGTGCTGCCAGTAGGTGAGCATGCTGACCAGCAGGTCGGGGCGGCGCAGCATGGGGGAGTCCGCCGGCGTGCGGCCGCCGAGGGTGAGGTGTCCGCCCCCTCCGGTGCCGGTGTGCAGGCCGTCCATGCTGAAGGTCTCGGCGGCCAGGCCCACTGTGGTGGCGGCGGTGTGCAGGGTCCGGTTGATCTCGCACAGCTCGGTCCAGCTGGCCGAGGGGTGGACGTTGACCTCGATGACCCCGGGGTCGGGGGTGACGGTCAGCGAACTCAGGCGGTCATCGCCGGACGGCGGGTAACCCTCCAGGACGACGGGGATCCCGGTGGCCGCTGCGGCCGCCTCGATCACCTGAAGCAGTTCCACGCTGTGCTCCGCCGCTTTGAACGGGGGCAGGAACACGAACACGTGTCCGTCGCGCTCCTGGACGCACAGCGAGGTGGTCCGGGCCCGCTCCGGCGGGAGCACCGCGGCGCCGGGCCCACCGGCCGGGCGGGGGGCGCCGGCCGGGGCCGCCTTCACGGCCGGCAGCGGGGTCGTCGGGGCGAAGCGGGACCGCTCGGGCTCGAGCGGGGGTGGGGTCCAGGCCAGAGCGTCCAGCGGCAGGCGGAGGCCGGCCGGGGACGTACCCGGGCGCAGGAACACCTCGCCACGTCGGGTGGTCCAGGCCATGGTCGCCCACACCGGCTCACCCTCGGCGCGGCTGAGCGGGATCGCCCAGGCAGCCGGCAGCCCTCGTTCGGCGTCCAGAGCCGCGATCACGGCCGAGCGACGGTCGCCGTCGGCGGGCCAGACGTCGCTGCCGGGAACCGGCGGGGGCGGGCCCGCGGGCAACGCGGCCTCGGCGGCCAGGCGCTCCAGCGGGTCCTCGTAGAGCGGGCGAGTGAAGCTGTCGGGGACCCCGAGCCGGGCCGCGATGGCGGTGGTCAGTTGCCCGACCGCCTCGGCCGCTGCCGCGGAGCCGGGCTCGAAGCGGGGTTCGGTCCAGGGTTCGTCGAGCAGGGCCGGGTCGGTCCAGAGCGGCTGCCCGTCGGAGCGCCAGAGGAGCCGGATCTCCCAGCGGGGCAGCGGCTCACCCGGGTACCACTTGCCCTGCCCGTGCATGACGATCCCGGCCGGCGCGTAGTGCTCCTTGAGTTGCGCGGCCAGTTCCAGGGCGTAGCGGCGCTTGTCCTCGCCGTCGGCCGCGACCCGCCATTGCGCGGATTCCATGTCACCGGCGGCGACGTAGGTCGGTTCGCCGCCCATCGTGAGGCGGACGTCCCCTGCGGTCAGCAGGGCGTCGACCTGTTCACCCAACGCGGCGATGCGTTCCAGTTGCGGCTGGGTATATGGCTTGCTGACCCGGGGGTCCTCGTGGATGCGGCGCACCGAGTTGGCGAACTCCATGGTGACGTTCACCGGGCCGGTGGTGCCGCTGATCGGTGCCGCGTGCTCCGGGCGGGGGCTGCCCACCAGCGGGATATGTCCCTCGCCGGCCATCAGCCCGGACGTGGCGTCCAGGCCGACCCAGCCGGCCCCGGGGACGTAGACCTCGGCCCAGGCGTGCAGGTCGGTGAAGTCCTGCGTGAAGTTCGCTGATGCATCGTCAGGTACCAGCTGCACGAGGTAACCGGACACGAACCGGGCCGCGAGACCCAGCTCGCGCATGATCGCCACGAGCAGCCATGCGCTGTCCCGGCAGGACCCGATGCCGCGCGCCAAGGTCTCGTCGGGGGACTGCACGCCGTGTTCCATGCGCAACGAGTACGCGACGTCTCCAGCCACGCGCCGGTTGATCTCGACGAGGAAGTCGACGATCGCGGTGCCCTTGGCCTTGTCGGCGTCGAAGGTGTCCAGCCAATGCCGCAGCCGCGGTCCGGCGCCGGATCCCGGCGCCGAACCCGGCTCGTCGACGCGGCGCAGGTACGGGACAAGGTCCTCGGCCGAGCCCGCCGCGTACTCGAACGGGAACTGCTTCGCGGCGTCGTCGACGAAGAAGTCGAAGGGGTTGATGGAAGACATGTCCGCGACGAGGTCGACGGTGATCGCGAGCTCGGTCGCGGGCGTCGGGAAGACCAGCCGCGCGGCGTGGTTGCCGTAGACGTCCTGCTGCCAGTTGACGAAGTGCTCGGCGGGCTCGACGCGCAGCGAGTAGCCGGTGATCGGGGTGCGGCAGTGCGGGGCGGGACGCAGCCGCACCAGGTGCGGGCCGATCTCGGTCGGGCGATCGAACTTGTAGACGGTGCGGTGCTCGACGGCGACGCGGATAGCCACGGGTCCTCACAGGTCGGTACGGGTGCTCAGGCTCAGGCTTACGCAGATCCTTCCCCGATGCGTTTCCAGGTTGTTTCCAGCGGGGTCCGGGACGTGGTTGGGTCGGTGCTGCAATCACTCGGCTCCGGTCTCGCACCCGGTCCGAGCTGCTCCTTCTTCGTCGGCGCCCCGCCCGGTCGTCGGCGACCCTTCCGCAGGAGGCTGCCCCAGATGACTGTCGCGATGCAGGGAACCAAGCTCATCGATGTCGTAGATCTTCCTCGCTCCGGGGTGACCACGGTCAGTGGCACCCCCCATGGCTCGCTCGCCGTCGGTCTGAGCAAGGGCGTTCCGTTCGCGGTGTCCAACCGCTGCCGCCACCTCTTCTCCGAGCTCGGCAAGGGTGCGGTGAGCAAGGACGGCGAGCTGGTGTGCGCCTGGCACGGGGCCCGGATGGACGTCGTCAGCGGCGCCATGACCCTCGGCCCGCAGGGCGCGTTCAAGCCCATCGCGTCCCCGGTGCGCATGACGCTCGGCGCCCGCAAGCTCAAGCGCTACCCGGTCGAACTCCGCGACGGCGCGATCTACCTGACCGGCTGAGCGCAGGCGCTCACGCGGCTGGCGGGTCGAGCAACATGACGTCCGCCGCCTCCGCTGCTCGTCCTGAACGCAGCTCAGACCCGATTGGGCTCCCGGTCGTGTTCGGTCCGGAAGGTTGAGAGACGGTTCCAGTCGAGCCGGCTGGTGTCCACTCCGAAATCCCATAGCTCGACGGTGTGGTCGGCGGTGGTGCCTTGGGCGCCCATCGGGATCGCGATGCGGATCCGCCGCAGGCATTGCTGGTCGAGCCACACCTGCAGACGCGGCGCGCCCGTGTCGAACGATGTGTCCGTGGCCAGCCGCCAACCGGTAAAAATGTCGGCCGCGGTGCCACGGTCGCTGTCGAAATCGAGGTCCGCTACAAGCCGACGGCAAGCAACGCCACGGACTTCCTCCTCGCCGTCGTCCGTCGCCGAGGACACCTGATCCAGCGCGACCCACAACCAAAGCAGCGGAAGTTGATCGGCAGTGTCCCGGGGCAGCGTCTCCAGCGAGCGACCCGAGCGTCCGGACCACCGCTGCGCCCCGACCTCGGTTCGAGCGAACGCGCCTTGGTCCACGGCTATGCGGAGGGGCTCGAACTCGACGACGCCCTCGGCTTCGACAAACTTGACCGCGTCGAGGAATCTACGGAGCAACCACTTGAGCGGTCCGCGACGCCCGAGTAACGCTGGTGGCGTCTCGATGTCGATCGCGCGCACGTACTGCACCCGTGCCGCCCGTTGTGCGCGAGTTGTCGTGACCGCCTGCCTCAGCGCAGCTTCGGCACCGGAGTCCGTCACAAGCTCAATGTAGGTACTCCGCTAACAGAGTAGGCAGATCCCTGTCCCTCTGGAAGCCGAGTTCGACGATGCGCATCACTGCGTCTCTTGCGATCTCAACGTCGGCGTCGGTCAAGGCAGGTCGCAGGGACTGCAGATCCATCGAGTCCTGCAGGCGCTCGGCGCTTTGCGCCAGCAGCTTCAATGCGACGAGATCGCCGGCGGTGGCCACGGGGGCCTCCAGGCCAGGGAGGACCTCAAGGATCGTGGCTCGCGCCACCAGATCGGCCTCAATCCCGCTGCTGCCGAAGAGCAGGTCGAGAAAGATGTGACCCGGCACAGGAGAGTGCAGCCGGACGGTGCTGAGCAGGCCGGTCGATTCGTGTTCCATCACCATCGCCACTGAGTAGCCCCGGGCACGCGCCAGGTCGACGTCGCGGGTGGTCCGAGGCTCGGCGCGCAGCGAGACAGCGAGGCCCCCGATCAGGGCGAAGGTCGAACCGATCTCGGAGATCATTCATCGCGAGGAGCGTGGCCTCAAGGACGTTCACTGCCAGCGGCCGGAGACGACGCCAGGACCGTCGCCGTACTCGGCACCGGGCCGAGTGCTCAGCCACGCCCGGATCACCGCGTCGACATCTTCCTCGGATACGCCCGGGCGTTCTCGCCGAATCCGTGCCGAAACGCGCGCTCGCAGAAGTCGAACAGATCGAGAGCGGCGCGTAGGCGGTCGCTGGGCTGCTCCTCGGGCACCGCCGACTGTGCGACCACCGCCATGCGCTCAGCCTAACTGCGCTCCTCCGCGGCGGTTCGGTACGGGGAGCCGCTACGCTGGCGCGGCGACGAGCCGGCCGGGCGGTCGCGGAGGCGTTTCCGCGGAAACGCCGTCGAGGAAAGTCCGGACTCCACAGAGCAGGGTGGTGGGTAACACCCACCCGGGGTGACCCGCGGGACAGTGCCACAGAAAACAGACCGCCGCCGGACCTCGGTCCGGCGGTAAGGGTGAAACGGTGGTGTAAGAGACCACCAGCGTCCGGGGTGACTCGGACGGCTCGGTAAACCCCACCCGGAGCAAGGCCAAGATCGGCGGGTCCGCCCGTCGTGTGTGAGCGTTCGAGGGCTGCTCGCTCGAGCTCACAGGTAGGCCGCACCGAGGCAGACGGCAACGTTTGCCCCAGATGGATGGCCGCCTCACCGGTTCGCCGGTGAACAGAATCCGGCTTACAGGCCGGCTCGTCGCCCGCTAGTTATCCACAGGCACCGTGAGTCGCCGAAAGACCATCTGACCTGCGAATATCTCGCTTCGTAGTTGACCGCTCACACCCTTGATTTACCCCCTGCGACCGGACTGTCACGGCCCAGAGACGGCCCAGAAAATCTGACGCGACGTTACTTTCGGCCTCCTGGCTTCGCTCGACGGACGCTCACAGATGCGCGGCGTCGAGGGCCGATTGGAGTGAGTCGCGGTAGCCCTCGGAGGTCTCGGTGGCGCCGGTGACGGTGTCGATCTGGGCGCTCTGCGCCTCGACCGTCGCCTCCTGGAGCAGCGGGACCGCGTAGTAGTTGACAGCCTTGTCGGCGAGTCCCTCGCGCGGGTAGACGATCGCGTTGGCGGCGACGATGCGACCGTCAAACAGACGGATCTGCACCTGCAGGGGTCCGTACGGTGTGGATACCGCTTCGCCGTTGATCACTGTCTCCCCGGGGCCGGGCGGGTCCGGGGGTGGGGGAGCGTTCATGTCCTCGTCGTGGTCGTGGTGCATTGGTTCGGCGGCAGCCGCAGCGGGTTCGACACCGACGGGTCGGGTCGCGACCTGCTGGCCGACTGCGGCTCCCCGTGCGGTGGGCGACAGGAAGATCAGTCCGGTCGCTCCCGCGGTGACCGCGGCGGCGGCCGCATTGCGCATGGCGCGGCGCCGGTCGACCGATGCACGGCGCCCCAGCGAGCGCACGAGGGGAAGTCCTACTCGGTAGACCAGGAGCAGGGTCAGCACGCTCAGGTAGACAACCCACCAGGCGGCGCGCGTCCGCGGCGAGGCGGTGAAGTCCGCCCCGGTCCAGAGCTGGTGGGGGATCGCCAGGGCGATCCCGACGTAGGCGTAAAGATGGAGAAGGTGCCAGCTCTCGTAGCGCATCCATCGACGCGCCGCCCGAACCGA
The DNA here is from genome assembly GCA_963703165.1 of uncultured Actinomycetota bacterium. Classification (GTDB taxonomy): domain Bacteria; phylum Actinomycetota; class Actinomycetes; order Sporichthyales; family Sporichthyaceae; genus JBQTKD01. The sequence continues at coordinate 864,109 of OY969798.1, read as the reverse complement.
GGTGCCGGCGACCATGAGAAGCGCCAGCGTTCCGACGACAGCCGGCAGCATGCCGGGGTAGTCGACAAGCATGGTCCACGCCTGGCGGACCGGTGAGACCTCGGCAACAAGAGCGTGGCCCACCAGCGTCAACACGAGGTGAGCGCCGAGCAGGGAGATGGACCACCGCCCGACCATCTGGTGACGGACCGTCAGGCGGCGTTGGTCGCTCCACCGCTCGAGCAGCGGGACCCGGGCCATCAGCAGCACCTGGACCAGCAGGAGAGCGGCGGCGAGCAGCCCCGTCAGCCGACCCAGCCCGTTGATCAACCCCTCGACCGATTGGACGACGGCCGGGACGCTCGGGCCGGACGCCCACATCCACGCCATGGCGAGCATGCTCGCCGAGAGCAGGGCATGCACCGCGTCCGGGCGTGGCCGTTCGCCGTGGCGCGCGCGAATTCCGCGCGGCCCGGCGGTCGGCTGCGGTGTGCCTGTCACTCTCGAAGGATGCCGAGTCCTCCGGCCCGACGAGGTCCGAATGATGTGGCACGACCGACTAGGCGGCCCGAGTTGTCCAGGTGCGACCGAATCATCCCGGCCAACCGGGTCCCTTTTCGAGCTCACCGCTCTCGTCGACGGCGAGCCCGGCGTAGTCGGGGAAACGCGCTAGCAACTCCTGCCACTCGGCACCGGCCACGAAGGCGGCAGTGGCGAGTACGTCGGCCGTCTCAAGGGAGGGCCCGGTGACGGTGACGGACGCCCATCGGCTCTGCGCCTCCTCGCCCAGCCGCGGGTCGTAGATGTGTCGCCCGCGGGCGCCCGTCCCACTGGTCGCCACCGCGCCGGCGGTCAGAGCGACCGAGGTGAGCACGCAGCCCGCGCTGCGCGGATCGGCGATCCCGACGCGGAACGATCGTCCGGCTGCGCAGTGCAGGAGGACGTCTCCTCCGGCGTTGAGGCACCAGTCGAGCGAGCCCGGCGTGCGGAGTGAAGCGGCCGCGCGCTCCACCGCCCAGCCTTTGACCAGACCGGAGGGATCCCAGGTGCCGTCCGGCCGACGTGGGTCGAACAGTCCGCCGGTGAGGTCTCGCCATCGGGCGGCCCGTTCGGCCACGGCACGCACCTCGTTCGGGCAGTCGGCAAGGCTGATCACCCCGGAACGGACCTGGCTGACAACGCTGCCGTCCTTGTAGGTCGAGAACGTGTCGTCGGCTTTCCGCAGCTCAGTGAAGACCGCTCGAACCGCGGCATCGACCTGGTCGGTGCGGGCGGCTTGTCCTCGGCACAACACGCTGACGGGCATGCCCATGATCTGTTCGACCCAGCTGCGTCGCGGAAGATCCGCGGCCGGTCCGACCGGACCGCTCGGCTCGGTATTCATGTCAATGTGTGGCCGGTGTGGCCGTCCCCGGGAGCTCGCTTGTCGCGTGTGATTCCCGACCGTAGCGGCGGGTAGGTTGCGGCACCAGCAGGCGACACCGGGCTGGCTGGTCCGAATGGCGGAAGATCACTCGAGCGGGTAACGCACTTCCCGCCCGCAACAGATTGCGGTGTTACATTCGCGCGAACAAGCCTTCTCGCCCTCGTAGCATTGAAGGACCATGAGTTCCGACGTCCGGCTCAGAGACGCGCTGCCGCGACTGCTCGTGTCGTTGGCCGTGCTGCTCTGCCTGCTCGGACTCGGTGAGTCGATGCCCAACGGTCGCGCCGTGTCGCACGGCGACACCGCGGTTGCCCCGTCGCACGCGATGCACGACACCGGGCACGCGACAGCGCCGGGGTCAGTCTCGACAGTGGCGGATTCGACCGGCCACAGCGCGCACGGCGCCACGGGCCACGGCGAGCATGGTTTCCACGCTGCCAGCTGCATGGTTGCCGTGATGGCGACCGCGGTGCCGCTCGTGATCTCGACGGCGAGTTCGGACGTGGCTCTCGGCGCGTGGTCTCCCGCGACATCGCGCGGCCGCTTGGAACGCGGTCCCACGGTCGCCGTCTGCGCCGATCCACCCGATCCTTCCGCTCTCTGCGTGCAGCGGGTCTAGGAACAGCCTCCGCGCCCGACGCCTCGGCGTCGCGGTGCGCTTCGGCGTTCCCGAACCGCTGCATGCCGCGCCTTCGTGCGGCAGGCTCCACAGAGCAGGAGAGTTTCCGTTGTCCGCGACAGCGTTGTTCTTCACCGGTCTGAGCACCGGTGCCGTCGCCGGTGGCGCTTCGTGCGCCGCCGTGCAGGGCGGCCTGCTCGCCGGTGCCGTAGGCAGAAGGCGAACTCCGGTCCCGGCCCACGACGGCGGACTAGCCGTCGCCGAGCGTCCCGCCGCCTGGCGGGCGAAGCTCGCCGAGTCCATACGACCCGTCGGCGTGTTCCTGGTCGCCAAGCTTGTGTCGCACACCGCTCTCGGCGCGGTTCTCGGTGCCCTCGGGGCGGCCGCTGAACCTGGCCCGCGCACCCGAGCCATGCTGCTGCTCGGAGCGGCGGTCCTGATGGTCCTCTTCGCGCTCGATCTCATGGGTGTGCGGGCCGTGCGCGGGTTGGTGCCCCGCGCGCCGGAGGCCTGGACCCGTCGGGTACGCAGGGCCGGCCGGTCGGAGTCCACCTACACTCCCGCGCTGCTGGGGTTCCTCACGGTGCTGCTGCCGTGCGGGGTGACGTTGAGCGTGTCGCTGCTGGCCATCACCTCCGCTTCCCCGCTCGCGGGTGCGGCAGCGATGGCGGGTTTCGTGCTGGGCACTGCTCCGTTGTTCGCGCTGTTGGGCGTTCTGTTGCGTCAGTCCACGCGGATGCTGCAGGGACGCCTGTCGATCGCCACCGGCATCGTGGTGCTCGCCGTCGCTGCGTGGACGGTCAACTCGGCACTCACCCTCGGCGGTTGGCGCTCGCAGGACTCCGCACCGATCACCGCGGCATCGGCACGTGCGGTACGCACATTGCCGGACGGCACCCAGGTGGTGCGCCTCTTGGTGCGCAGCGGCGGCTACGAACCGTCGGCGGTCGCCGCGCGGCCCGGGATACCGACGCGACTGGAGTTGGTCACCGCGGACACGGGCGGATGCACGCGAGCGTTCGTGATTCCCAGCCGAGGAGTGCAGGAAGTGCTGCCGAAGTCCGGGACGACCGTCGTCGAACTTGGCAACCCGGTGGCCGGGACGCTGCGCTACACGTGCGGCATGGGCATGTACACCGGCCGCATCCAGTTCGAATCCGGCGCCGTGGCGACGGGGGCGAAGCGATGACCCACCTCGAACTCGCGATCACCGGCATGCACTGCGCGAGCTGCGGAATGTTGATCGACGACGTCGTCGAAGAGTTGCCCGGCGTCGTGCGAGTCCGCACCGACATGCGCCACGAACGGACCGTCGTTGAGCTGGACGGTACGGGCGCAACGGTCGAGCAGGTGCTTGCCGCCATCGAGGCCGAGGGATACGGCGCCTCGATCCTCTCGGCCGGCTGACATCACGTCATATCCGCCACGGACCTCCGGCGCGTCTGCCCGGCCCCGGCACTCGCGCGACGACCGCGCGGCCCCAGCGACTCAGGAGAACACGATGAGACCTACCACCAGCGCACCCCGTCCTCGACGGACTGCTGCCGTCCTCGCGCTGACGGCCGCCGTTGCCCTCGGCCCCTTGAGCGCCTGCGGAGGAGGCGAGGACAAGGCCGAATCAGCGCCGCAAGCTCAGACGCAGGCCGAGTTCAACGATGCCGACGTGACCTTCGCGCAGTCGATGATCCCGCACCACGAGCAGGCCGTGGCCATGGCGAAGCTCGCTGCGCCCCGGGCGAAGAGCGCCGACGTCAAGGACCTCGCCGCGAAGATTCTCTCCGCGCAAGGTCCGGAGATCAACACGATGAAAGACCTGCTCGCCGACTGGGGCAGGCCGGCGGCATCCGAGATGGCCGAGATGGACCACTCGGACATGAGCGCGGACGAGATGGCCGCAATGTCTCCCGGGCATGACATGCCTGGCATGGCCTCGTCGAAGGATCTCGCCGAGCTGCGTGCGGCGAAGGGCGCGGCGTTCGACGTCGCGTTCCTCGAACTCATGATCGCGCATCACCGTGGCGCGGTCGAGATGGCCTCGGAGGAACAGTCGAGTGGGCGCAGCCCAGCGGCCAAGGAGCTCGCCGGGCGCATCGTGACCGCCCAACGCTCGGAGATCGCCCGCATGCAGGCCCTCGCCAAGAAATCCTGACGACTGGCGGGAACATACCCATGCGGGGTATGGTTGCGAAGGTACCCCCCAGGGGTACTTGGGAGCGATGACCGAGGAGACGCGCATGAACGGTCCGACGAAGGTCGGCGCTTTCGCTCTGGCTCTGGCCGGTCTTGTGGCGACAGGGTTCACGGTCGGCCGCGTCACCGATTCTGCGGACTCCGCGGCGGTCCCGCAGCACACGATGACGACCGCCCCCGCTTCGACCGAGGCGGTACCCGCGAACGTCGCAGGTGTGGCCCTGCCAGGTCTCGCTGTGGCCGACCGGGGCTACGCGTTGCGCCTGCTCGACCCCACCGTCGACGCCGGTGCCGACGTTCCGGTCCGTTTCGAGATCCTCGGCCCCGGCGGCACACCCGTGCGGGAGTACCGGCGCACGCACGAGAAGGACATGCACCTGATCGTCGTGCGTAGGGACTTGTCGCGCTTCCAACATCTGCACCCGGAACTCGGAGCGGACGGCGCGTGGGAGGCCCCGGTGGCGCTCGACTCGGGCGGGGTGTACCGCGTCTTCGCGGACTTCGCCCCCGCAGCGTTGAACGAGACCATCACCCTCGGGGCCGACCTGTTCGTACCGGGCGACTTCCAGCCCGCCGAGCTTCCCGAGCCTGCCTCCGCCTGGTCGGATCAGGACTACTCGGTCGCGCTCTCCGGGAGCCCGCAGGCAGGCACCCACTCGGAACTGACCTTCACGGTCACTCGCGCGGGTGCGCCGGTCGGCGACCTCGAGCCCTACCTCGGCGCCTTCGGCCACTTGGTGTCATTGCGCCCGGGCGATCTGGCGTATCTGCACACGCACCCGTCGGAGGACGCGGCGGCCGACGCCCGGGGCGGCCCGGAGATCCGATTCGCCACCACGTTCCCGACTGCGGGCCGCTACCGGCTGTACCTGAATTTCGCGCACGCAGGAACGGTCCGCACAGCGGAGTTCACCGTCGACGTGCCGACATCGGCGAGCCCCGCAGCGCAACAGCCGGCCGAACCTGCCGCTCCGTCCTCGCCCACGGGCGAGCACTCCGGGCACTGAAGGAGGACGCCGTGAACACCGCCACCGACATCAACGAGCAGGGCCGTGCCCAGGTCGACCTCCGCATCGGCGGGATGACCTGTGCCTCCTGCGCACGCCGGGTCGAGAAGGCACTGAACAAGGTCGAAGGCGTGACCGCCAGCGTGAACTACGCCACCGAGACCGCCCGCATCGAGTACGACCCGAGCCTTACCACCGAGCGACTGCTGGCCGTCGTCGCCGACACCGGCTACACCGCCACAGTGCCGCAACCCCGCACGCTCGAGGTCGTCGCACCTGCCGCCGGCGCCGTCGAAGCGGTCGACCCGGAGGAGGCTGCCGAGGCCACCCGCCTCGGTGCGCTGCGTGCCCGGTTGCTCGGCAGCGCGCTGCTCACGCTCCCGGTGGTCCTGCTCGGCATGATCCCGCCGCTGCAGTTCGAGTACTGGCAATGGGCTGCGCTCACCCTCGCCGCCCCGGTCGCGGCGTGGGGCGCCTGGCCGTTCCACCGCGCGGCGCTGCTCAACCTGCGCCACGGTGCGGCCACCATGGACACCCTTGTCAGCGTCGGCGTGCTCGCTGCCACCGGCTGGTCGCTCTACGCGTTGTTCCTCGGCGGCGCGGGTGTCCCCGGGATGACCATGGGATTCGAGCTCGTTCCCGAGCGGCACGGCGGTGCGCACGAGATCTACCTCGAGGTCGCTGCGGTTCTCACCACTGCTCTGCTCGCCGGGCGGTACTTCGAGGCGCGTGCCAAGCGCCGCGCCGGAGCGGCGCTGCGAGCGCTCCTGGACCTCGGCGCCAAAGATGTCGCAGTGCTGCGCGACGGTGTCGAAACCCGCGTACCGATCGGATCACTGACGGTCGGTCAGGAATTCGTGGTGCGCCCTGGGGAGAAGATCGCCACCGACGGGATCGTCGTCTCCGGAACCTCCGCCGTCGACGAGTCGATGTTGACCGGCGAATCGGTACCGGTCGAGGTCCGTCCACCGGACGCGGTCACCGGCGCGACCGTCAATGTGGGTGGGCGTCTGGTGGTGCGCGCCACCCGCGTCGGCGCCGATACCCAACTTGCCCAGATCGCGAAACTGGTCACGCAGGCGCAGTCCGGCAAGGCCGAGGTCGCCCGGCTCGCCGACCGTGTCTCCGCAGTGTTTGTGCCGCTCGTGTTTGCGATCGCCGCCGCCACCCTCGGGTTCTGGCTCGGGCATTCCGGGAACACGCAGCTGGCGTTCACGGCCGCTGTGGCGGTGCTGATCATCGCCTGCCCTTGCGCGCTCGGCCTGGCGACGCCCACGGCGTTGCTCGTCGGAACCGGACGTGGCGCGCAGCTCGGCATCCTGATCAAGGGTCCCGAGGTACTGGAGAACACGCGCCGGGTCGACACCATCGTGCTCGACAAGACCGGCACCGTGACGACCGGTCAGATGAGCCTGCTCGACGCCATCCCCGCCGAGGGCCAGGACCAGAGCGAACTTATGCGCCTCGCGGGGGCGCTCGAGGATGCCTCTGAGCACCCCATCGCCCGCGCCGTCGCCGCCGGAGCGCGGGCCCGGGGCGTCATGCTGCCCGGAGTCGAGGACTTCGCCAACCACGACGGGCGCGGCGTCTCCGGCGTCGTCGAAGGACACGCCGTCGTAGCGGGCCGCCGCGCCTGGCTGGCCGACCAATGGTCGCAGCACGCTCCCGGCACGCTTGTGTCCGCCGCGGAGGCCGCGGAGTCCGCGGGTCGCACGCCGATCTGGGTCGGTTGGGACGGTGAGGTCCGCGGCGTGCTGGTCGTCGCCGACACGATCAAGGACACCTCCGCGCAAGCCGTCGCCGATCTCAAGGCGCTCGGGCTGCGCCCGGTGCTGCTGACCGGCGACAACGCACGCGCGGCTCACGCCGTCGCTGCCGCGGTGGGCATCGACGAAGTCATCGCCGAGGTGCTGCCCGCGCAGAAGGTCGAGGCGATCACGCGTCTGCAGGCCGAGGGCCGGACCGTGGCGATGGTCGGAGACGGGGTCAACGACGCGGCCGCGCTCGCCGCGGCCGACCTCGGCCTGGCGATGGGCACCGGCACCGACGCGGCGATTGCCGCGAGCGACCTCACCCTCGTCCGGGGCGACCTGCGTGCCGCCGCCGACGCGATCCGCCTGGCTCGGCGGACCTTGCGGACGATCAAGGGCAACCTGTTCTGGGCCTTCGCCTACAACGTCGCCGCGCTTCCGTTGGCTGCTGCGGGATTGCTGAACCCGTTGCTGGCCGGCGTGGCGATGGCGCTCAGTTCGGTGTTCGTGGTGACCAACAGCCTGGGCTTGCGTCGCTTCGCTCCGCTCCACCGCGCCGAGCCGGCGCCCGACCGCAGCCGGGACGGCGCGGCCGCGCAGATCCAGCAGCGCGATGCCGAGATCGCACGGCTGCGCGAGGAAGTGGCGCAACTCCGTGCCGCCTCGAGTAATTAGCGTTCCGGGCGGTGCTCGCAGATGCCCCCGGGTATACCCCCTGAAGGTATGGTGAATCCGTGGAGACCCCAGGCACGCACGGCTATCAAGGCGACCGCATCGCCTATCTCAAGCGCCTGCGGCGTATCGAGGGTCAGGTGCGCGGGATCGCGAAAATGGTCGAGGAAGACAAGTACTGCATCGACATCCTCACCCAGGTGTCCGCGGCCACGAAGCCCTGGAGTCGTTCGCTCTCGGCCTGCTGGAGGAGCACCTACGGCACTGCGTCAGTGAGGCCATCGCCGACGGCGGGCCGATCGCCGAGGAGAAGATCGCGGAAGCCAGCGCCGCCATCGAGCGCCTTGTCCGCTCGGCCTGAACTTCGTCATCCCTGTATTCACCCGCTCGAGGCGCGAATCTGGATCGGTCGAGCTGTTCGGGCAACCGCTTGATGAGGGCACGCTGCCATCGACCTTCAGCTCCTCGTTGCGCGGCGTCGAAGGCCACGCTTTCGCACCTCTTACGCCCATGAGACATTGCGCCGCCGTACCTGTGTCTTTGGAATCGAGCGGATGGCGACGCGACGCAGCAGGACCCACACAAAGTGCCGCCTCGGTGTCGGGTGTTGCTCGAGATCATCCGGTCTCCGATTCCGCGGAGCCTCCGCGCGGCACACAGATCGACCCGAACCATTGCCCCGCGACCGCCATGCACAGGCTGGTTGACCTGCGAATTCAATAGATCGCTTGATTAATTGATCCGAGCGCCGCACTCTGAGTCCATGAGTGATCGCCGGGCCAAGGACGCGCTGTACGACGGATTCGCCTCGACGGTGAAGGCGCTGGCGAATGGGCGGCGGGTCGAGCTGATCGACGTTCTGAGCCAGGGCGAGCGCTCTGTCGACGAGCTGGCCGCCGAGATCGGGCAGAGCGTCGCGAACACCTCGCAACACCTCCGTCAGTTGGCACAAGCCGGCCTGGTGATCGGACAGCGCCGGTCCAGCAACGTGATCTACGCCTTGGCGAACCCGACGGTCGCCGACGCCTGGCGCACGCTGCGCGATCTCGCCGTCGATCGGCTCGCTCAACTTGATCGACTGGTCCTTGCCTACACCGGCGACCGGTCGGGGCTGGAGACGATCGGTCGGACCGAACTGGCCGACCGGTTGCGCGGCGGCGAGGTGGCCGTACTCGACATCCGGCCCGAGCCCGAGTTCCGGGCCGGCCATGTGCCCGGGGCCAGGCCGATCCCACCGGACGAACTCGAGCGCCGCTTGGCCGAGTTGCCGGATGGCGGCGACGAGGTCGTCGCCTACTGCCGCGGACCGTTCTGCGTGTACGCCGACGATGCCGTTCGCCTGCTCACAGCTCGCGGTCGGCGAGCCCGCCGGCTCGAGGACGGGTTTCCGGAGTGGGCAGCGGCGGGGCTACCCGTCGAGACCGGGGCCGGAGTTGACGCACGATGAGCGAGCTGACGCAGCCTCAGCCGATCCAGCTCGTCGATGAGGGCCTGGGAAACACGGCATACCTGCTCGAGATCGGCGACGGTCGCGCCCTGGCCGTCGACGTCAGCCGTGACCTGCGTGCGGTTCAGGTCGTCGCCGAGAAGCAGGGACTGCGGATCGCCTTCGCCGCCGACACCCACCTGCACGCCGATTTCCTTTCCGGAGCAAGGGAACTGGCGGCCGCCCACGGCACTCAGATTCTCGCCTCGGCCACGGGCGCCCGCGAGTTCCCCCACACCCCACTGGGCGACGAGGACGAGATCGACCTCGGCGGTCTTACCCTCCGCACGCTGGCGACGCCCGGCCACACGCACGAGCACGTGGCATTCCAGATCCTGGACGGCGCCCGCACCGTCGGGGTCTTCACCGGCGGCTCGTTGATCGTCGGGTCGGCGGCGCGGACCGATCTGGTGGATCCCTCCCGTACCGAGGAACTCGCCCGACTGCAGTACCGCTCGCTGCAACGTCTGGCCACCCTGCCGGACGACGTGCAGGTGTGGCCGACTCACGGGGCAGGTTCCTTCTGCTCCGCCCCGCCCGGCGCCGCGCGCACCTCGACGGTGGGAACCGAGAAGGCCACCAACGCGTTGCTGCGCACTCCGACCGAGGACGAGTTCGTCGCACGCCTGCTGGCAGCACTCGGCACCTATCCCGCCTATTTCGAGCGACTCGGTGAGCTGAACCGCCGCGGACCGGCCGTGGTGGGAACTCCACCCGCGTTGGCGCCCTTGAGCGTGGATCAGGTGCGACGCCTGCAGGCCGATGGGGCGGAGATCGTGGACGTCCGCCGACTCCCGGACTTCTCCGGCGGCCACATCCCCGGATCGCTGTCCAATCCCCTGCGGCCCGCGTTCGCCACCTGGCTCGGCTGGCTGGTTCCGGCGGATCGGGCGTTGGTCATCGTGCGCACCCCGGATCAGGACCCGACGGAGATCGTCGGCCAGGCCCTCAAGATCGGGTTCGACATCATCCCCGGCGAGTTGGCCGGCGGTCTCGCCGCTTGGGCGGCGGCCGGCCTGCCGGTGAGCCGTATCCCGCTTCGCGGCGAGGACGAGTTGGCAGGTATGCGACTGCTCGACGTCCGCCAGCACAGCGAGTTCGCGAGCGGCCACGTCCCGGGCGCGCTGCACATCGAACTCGGTGATCTGCAACGGCAGGCCGCCGATCTACCCCGGGGGCCGTTGGTTGTGATGTGCGGTCATGGCGAACGTGCCATGGGAGCCGCGAGCATGTTGGCCCGCGAAGGACGCCGCGATCTAGCTGTGCTGGCCGGGGGACCGGAGGACTGGGCCTCCGCGACGGCGGCGCTCGCTGGCGACCCGGTCGTGAGACTCATCGGTGCGACGCCCGCGAATCTCGACCGGCCCCTGCAACTCGGTCTGCGCGCCAACCTTGCGCAGTTCAGCTTGCTGGTGGCGGTCAATGCCCTCGTCGGAGGCATGCTCGGCCAGGAACGCACGGTCCTTCCGCTGCTCGCGGAGCGAGAGTTCGGCCTCGCGGCCTACACCGCGGCGCTGACCTACATCCTCGCCTTCGGTGTGGCCAAGGCGGCGACAAACTATCTGGCCGGTACGTTCTCCGACCGCTACGGGCGCAAGCCCGTGCTTGTCGCCGGATGGTTGGTCGCGATCCCGGTACCGCTGCTGCTGATCTGGGCGCCCAGTTGGGGATGGGTCGTCGTAGCCAACGTGCTGCTCGGGGTCAGCCAGGGCCTGACCTGGTCGACCACTGTGATCATGAAGATCGACCTCGTCGGGCCGGCGAAGCGCGGGTTGGCCATGGGCCTCAACGAGGCCGCCGGGTACATGGCCGTCGCGGCGACTGCCCTCGCCACCGGTTACCTGGCCGACCAGCACGGGTTGCGGCCCGCGCCTTTCCTGCTCGGCGTCGCCTTCGCGGCCCTGGGCCTCGGGCTGTCCACACTCTCGGTCCGTGAGACCCGTGACTACGCGCGGCTCGAATCGGCCGAGCACGTCTCCCGGGTCTCGGCCGGCGCCGGTCCGATGCACAGTGAGCTGACCGACCGTCAGGTGTTCGTGCAGGCCAGTTTCCGTGAACCGGCCATGTCCTCGGCCGCGCAAGCCGGGATGGTGAACAACCTCAACGACGGCCTGGCCTGGGGACTGTTCCCGGTCCTGTTCGCCGGCGCCGGGCTCTCCGTCGGCCGGATCGGCGTCCTTGCCGCGCTCTACCCGGCGATCTGGGGCCTCGGCCAACTCATCACAGGTGCGCTGTCGGACCGCTGGGGCCGCAAATGGTTGATCGCCAGCGGCATGTGGGTGCAGGCGGTGGCCTTGGCACTGGTTGCGGTTGCGGACTCCTTCTGGCCCTGGGCAGCCGCAGCTGCGCTCCTGGGAGCCGGAACCGCGATGGTCTACCCGACCCTGCTCGCCTCCATCGGCGACGTAGCCCATCCCGCCTGGCGAGCGAGGGCCGTCGGCGTGTACCGCCTCTGGCGCGACGGCGGATTCGCCGTGGGAGCACTCGTGGCGGGAGTGATCGCGGACGCGTTCAGCATCCGATCTGCGATCTGGGTCGTCGCCGTGATCACCGCCGCCTCCGGCGCCGTTGTGGCGGTACGGATGTACGAGACCCACCGGCCTGCGAGCACCGATGCCTCCCACTGAGCACGGATGGTCGAATGCGCCCCGGCTCGAAACAGATCCGCCCGATCTCGTCGTCGACGGCGCCGGGCTGCTGTGCGTGCAGTTGCTCATGCGGCTGCGAGCGCCGCTGCGAGACCAACCGAGCGGCGCCATCGTCCACGTGATTGCCACGGACCCGGCTGCTCCGCTCGACCTCCCCGCCTGGTGCCACCTGACGGGTCACACGTATCGCGGCCGGGTCAGCGAAGAGCCGCCGACCTACGCGATCGAGGTCGTCGCCCACCCGCGGTCAACAGACCCGCAGCGGCCATGGCGAACGAACGAACCACCCTCGAACCCGTGACCGGAATCCGTGACACGGCGCCGACTGTCCTCGACGCCGACCAGGCCGCGGCCGACGTCGCGGCGTGGATTAAGCGCGACGTCGACGCCGGCATCGCCCTGGGCGTGCAGGGCACCCCGAGCTTCTTCCTGAACGGCGAGCGGCTCTGACCGAGACGGCCGATCCAGTCTGGGTCTTAAGAGCGCCGTCGCCTCCGGGTAGGCGTTCGCGCTGGTCGTTGCGGCGGAGGTGATGGCCGTCGGGGCTCTGGTCGTATGGCGTATATCCAGCCGACAGGGGCGGTGATCGCTAGGTGGAGCGAGACCTGCTACTCGGCTGACGTCATGGGGTGGACGGGCGTGTGACGCGACTCGGCGGGGTCCCGGTCCAGCGGGTGAACGCCTGGCTGAACGCGGCAGCGTTCGAGTAGCCCAACCGGGCGGCAGTCTCGGTCACGTTCAACCCCGCCGTGGTCAGCAACTCGATGGCCAGCGTCCGGAGCACTTCTTCGCGCAGCGCCCGGTAGGTCGTGCCCTGCGCGGTGAGGTGGCGGCGCAGCGTGCGCGGGTCAAGACTCAGCTCCTCCGCGATCGCCTCCAGCGACGGCATCATCCGCGGGTTGTACAACAGGCGGTGTCGCACTCGGGCGGCCGTGCCGGAGCGTGCGTCGGCCTGGGACAGCAGGCGCTCGCACTCCCGCACGCAGAGTTCCTGCACGTCGGGCGCGGCGGTCGGCAGAGGGGCGTCGAGCAGAGCGACATCGAGGCGGAAGACGTGGGCTGGGTGGTCCGGGATCACCGGAACCGGGTCGAAGGCCTGACCGAGGTGGCGAGCCCGGTCGGCGCGGAAACGAGTGCGCACCTCGATCACCGGCGTGGGGGGACCGACCAGGCGCATCGCGGCGGCGATCGCAGCCAGGTCCCGTTCGGCGAGCAGGCTGCGCACGTCGACGGGGATCGCGCTGTCGTCCAGCACCACCTCGATCTGGTCACCGGTGTCGACCAGGCGCGGGACCGTCAGCACCGGCACCAACTGCTGGAACCGGGCGTACAGCTCCAGCGCGTGCCGCCACGACGGACTGTGCAGCAGAGCGAAGCCGGCGACGCCACTGCCGGGGAGGCTGGTTCGGCTGCCGGCCGCCGAGCCGAAGCCGGGTAGGTCGCCCAGCACTGCGATCACATTTCGGGCGACATCGATGTCCTGTTGCGGCCCGACGAGGCACCGGGGGTCGGCTAGGTCCGCGACGCTCAATCCGCTGCCGACCAACAGCCGCTCGGCCGGCACGCCGTGCTCCGCGCCGACCTCCAGCAGCAGCGCGATCCCCATCGGTCCGTACACGGCTGACGCCTCCCCCTGTCCGATTCGATGATGCATCAGTCCGATTCGCGAATGGATTCAGGGGCACGGGTTTCTTACGGTCGTCGGTATGGACGCTCTGACGATTCGCCCCACCGCGCCGGAATCTGGCCTCGGTCGGCGCCGCCGGCGCGCGGAGGACGCCGCGCAGCTGCTGTTGTTCCTCGGCCGCTCAACGGTCTCCGGTGAGAACGCGCGCCGCAGCCAGGTGCCGGCCCGTACAGCCGCTCCGCACGTCACCCGCACGGTGTTCGACCCGGTCGCGCCGGACACCATCGCGAACCCGTATCCGGTGTATCTCAAGGTCCGCGAGGGCAGCCGCGCCCAGGTCAGCGAACAACACGACGTGTGGGTGCTTCACCGCTATGTGGACGTCCGCGCCGCCGCCCGGGACGAGCAGACCTATTCCAACAGCGCCGGGATGATGCTGGCCCCGCGCGGCGGCGGCGGGCTTCTCGGCGCCGACCCGCCGGATCACGACCGCCTACGCCACGCGGTGTCTGCGGTGTTCACCAAGGCCGCTCTCAGGGCACTGGCCGACTCGGTGCACCGCCGGTCCGCCGACGGCGTCGCAGCGTTGCGGCAGGGGGACACCGTCGACGCGGTGGCCGCGTTGTGCGTGCCGCTGCCGGTGGGAGTCATCTGCGACCTGCTCGGCGTCCCCGAGGAGCGGATGCCGGCGGTGCGGGCGTGGTCGAACAAGCTCGTCGGAATTTTCGGCGACTCCTCCACGGTCGAGGCGGTGCGCGGGGCCGCGCGGATCCTGCCGGTGATGCACAACTTCCGGAACCTGATCAGCGACGAACTCCTACGGCGCGAACAGCAGCCGACGGACGATCTGATCCAACACCTCGCGACGACCATCGCCGACGGTCGTCTGACCCGCGAGGAGGCGCTGTTGATGGCCTTCATCCTGCTGGTCGCGGGTAACGAGACCACGGTCAACCTGCTCGGCTCCGCGCTGCACGTGCTGTCCCACGACCCGGCGCTCTACGACAGGCTGCGCGCCGAACCCGCGCTGGTCCCGGCGTTCGTCGAGGAAACGATGCGTCTGCACTCGCCGGTGCAGTGGACCGCCCGTCAGACCACCCGCGACGTCGATATTACCGACGAGATCGTCGGCGACATCACGATCCCGGCTCGCTCACGGGTGTTGCTGATGCTCGGCGCCGCGAACCGCGACCCCGAGCACTACCCGGATCCCGAGACGTTCCAGCTCGACCGTAGGGTCGGGGACCACCTCGGCTTCGGTGCCGGGATCCACTTCTGCCTGGGCGCGCACCTGACCCGGCTCGAGGTACGGGTTGCGTTGGAGCACTTGTTGGAGTCGGTGCCGTCGATCGAGCCGGCGGGCCCTGTCACCTGGGCGAGATCGGCGTCGTTGCGCGGTCCGGTGCATCTTCCGTTGCGTCTGGCGGCGACCTGAGCGGCGGCGCGGTGGAGCGCGATGACGTGTCGTCCGGGCGGGTCATCGGGTGCGGTGTGCGGACAATTCGGCCTGCCCCGGTGACTGCCGGCCCCGAGCGTGCGTGTGGTGGCTCGTGCAAGCGGTTGCGGGACGACCGGTGAACCGCCTCACCCGCCTGGTGGACCGATGGCCGCTGCTGATCGTTCTGGCCTGGGTGTTCGCGGCCGTGTGGATGACCGTCGCCGCACCCTCGGTACGCAGCCTCGGCACCGCGGACCAAACCTCATTCGTGCCCGACTCTGCACCATCGGGGCGCGCGGACGCCCTGCTCCGCACGGCTTTCCCGGACGACCCGACACGCGACCCCGCGGTGATCGTGCTCGTCCGCCCCGGTGGGCTCACCAAGACCGACCGCGCCTACGTGACCTCGTTGGATCGCTTCCTCCTCTCCCCGGCGGCCCGCGAGCACGTCAAGGGGGTGCAGAGCGCCACGACCGCACCGGAACTCGCTCCGGTGCTGCGCTCCGGCGACGGCGCGGCCGAACTGATCATCGTGAGCCTCAAGGCGCAGGTGTTCACGCTCACCGCACAGGACTCCGTGCACTTCCTGCGCCAGTACCTCGACTCCACCGCGCCACCGGGACTGCAACACGAGGTCACCGGACTCGCGGCGTTGGCGGCCGACCAGGCCGACGCGATTCTCGATGCCTTCGACCGCACCGCGCTGGCGACGGTGGCACTGGTGCTGCTGATTCTGGTGCTGGTGTACCGCTCCGCACTCGCCCCGGTGATCTCGCTGGTGAGCATCGTGTGTGCGTTCGCGGTCGCCCGCGGCGCCGCCGGGTACCTGGCCGAGGCGGGCTTGGGAGTTGCCAGCCTGGCCGAGACCTTCATGGTCGTGATGGCCTTCGGCGCGGGGACCGACTACGTCATGTTCGTGCTGGCCCGCTATCGCGAATCCGCGCGGACGGCCGAGAGCAGGCGCAGCGACCTGGCGAGCGCCACCCGATCCGTCGCTCCGACGATTCTCGCCTCCGGAGCCACGGTCAGCCTTGCCTTCCTGGCGTTCCTCGCCGCTGAGTTCGGCCTGATGCGATCGATGGGCCCGGTCCTCGGCATCGCCATCGCCGTCACCGTCCCCGCCGCGTTGACCCTCACTCCCGCCCTGTTGCGGCTGGCCGGGCCCGCCGCCTTCTGGCCGTCGCGGGAGGCCTCCCCTCGATCGCGCGAGCGGCAGCGCCAACGGTGGGAACGGGTGGCCGCGCTGGTGAGCCGTCGTCCCGCCGCGGTGCTGACGGCCGCGCTGATGGTCCTCGCCGTCCCGGCTCTGGCGGCGTCGACGATTCGTCCTTCCTTCGACATCCCCGCTGAACTCCCGGCGAGCGCGGAGGCCAGGCAGGGTTTCGACCTGCTGGCCGAGCACTACCCGGCCGGCCTCGTCGCCCCGGCGTTCCTCGTCGTCTCCGGACCGGGCACGCTGCTGGACCAGCCCCGGATGCAGGAGTTGGACCGCCTCGTCGCCGCGCTCGCCGAACGACCGGAGGTCGCAGAGGTCCGCTCGGTGACCCAGCCGGCCGGGCGCCCGCTCACCGCGGACAACCTTCAGGCGTTGACGGGTGAGAAGGACCTTGCCGCCCTGGGTATCGACCCCGACCGCGTCGATGTCGGTCCTCTGCTGGCCGCGTTGCATTCGCCGCAGGGATTGCGGTTCGACGCCGCGCTCCTTGAGCAGTACCCGCAACTTCGGGAGCGTCTGGGCTACTTCCTCGACGCCTCCGCGACGACCACCCGGATCGTGGTGGCGCTGAAGGTCAGCCCCTACAGCCCGGCCGCCCTGAACTTCGTGCGGGACCTCGACGAGTGGGCCGCCGACGAGCTCGCCGCGGGGCCACTGGCCGGGTTCCAACTCGGGGTGGCCGGACCCAGCGCCTACTTCGCCGACATCCAGGACCTCCTCGCAAGCGACCTCGTCACCGTCGGCGCACTGGTCCTGGCCGTTGTCCTGGTCGTGCTCGCGTTGCTCCTGCGTTCACTCGTCGCACCCCTGTACCTGCTGGCCAGTGCCGTGCTGTCCATGCTCGCGGCGATGGGCATCACCGCCGTGGTGTTCCAGGACCTGCTGGGCGATCCCGGGGTCGCCTTTTCCTACCGGTGCTGCTGTTCGTGATGCTGGTGGCGCTCGGCTCGGACTACAACATCTTCATCACCGGGCGGATCCGCGAGGAGATCGACGCCGGACGCTCGGTCGCGGACGCCACCCGGGAGGCACTGACCGCCACCGGTCCCACCATCACCGCGGCCGGCATGGTGCTGGCGGGCACGTTCGCAGCGATGCTGATCACTCCGATCGCGAACGTACGACAGCTTGGCTTCGGGGTGGCGGTCGGGATCTTGATCGACACCTTCGTCGTGCGAAGCCTCGTCGTCCCGGCGGCGACGATCCTCCTGGGGCGTTACGCCTTCTGGCCGTCCACCGGCTTGCCGGTCGCACGGCAGGTGCGGTGGGCCAACCCGGCCGCGGGCACCGCCGTGCTGGCCGTCGCGACGGTCTTGGGCGTCATCGCGTTCGCCGGCCGCGGCGGCGAACCCGTCGTGGAAGTGGCCGCGGCGCCACTTGCACAAGCTCGCAGCGCAGCCACTGCGTCCTCGAGCCCGCCGCCGCGGGCCGTCGCGGCAGACGGTGCGGTAACGAAGAAGTCGACGCCGCGGGCCATCACTCGCGAGCGGACGGCGTCCGCGTCCGCCGTCCGCAGTCCCTCGCCCGTGCCTCGCACCGCATCGCCGGAGCCGCGCTCCGGTGGAGACCGGCCGCGAGCTCCGGAGGGGACGGCGACGTCTCCGAACCGCATCGCGGTCCCCACGGCAGGGGAGTGGCGCTACCGCGCAACAGGCACCCGGTCGATCGGCGCCGCAGGCAGCGATGTCCCGTTCGACGAGGAGGCGGCGAGCCGCGTGGAGCGGACCGGTGAAAGCTCCCGGGAAGCGCAGGTGCGCGTGACAACACGAACCAGCTTCGCGACCGTCCAGGAGACGCGTCGGTATGCCGCTCGCGCGGTGTCCGCACGCGAGCAGCAGGTGTCCGCGGCCGGGTTGGGGTACGGCGGCAGTCTCGACCCCGCGCAGGTGCTGTTCGCCCTCCCGGTCCGGATCGGCGACCAAGTCACCAGTCGCTGGACCGCGGGGGGAGTCCGCGGCCGCACAGAGTCCACCGTGGTCGAGGCCCGCCGGTTCGATCTCGACGGCCGCAACGTCGACTGCTACCTGGTCGACCGGCGCACGACCATGACGGGGGACGTCGTCGGCGAACAGCGGCAGCGCACCTGCTGGGCGCCGAAGCTCGGCATGCCGGTAACCGACGAGTTGGAGGTCACCGGCACCTACCGCGGCGTCGCGTTCACCGGCGTGGTGCGACTGAGCCTGATCGCACCCCCTCGGAACAACGCCTCCCCGGCCGCCAAGGATGTTCGACCCGGGGAGGTGCGGACGAGTGTGCTCGGCCGGTCCCGACGGCCATGAGTCCAGCGCGGTGCGGTGAGGCGGCCGTGCGGTCGCCGCGATGGGAAGCCTCTACGGGTCGACGCCGCGGTGGCTGATCGGCTAGCCCTTTCCCTCGCCCCAAAGCCTGCGGTCCCGAGCACGAAAAGCCCCCCTCGCAATCCCTCTCCGTCGCATTTCCGATTCACTCTTCAGCACCGTTATTCACCGTCATTACTCGTCCCCCCGCCACTCCCCCATGTCGTCCCCAATCCTTCAGACATATGCATTATTCGAATGTAAGATTGCGTCGCCGCGTAGGCGCTGAATTCCGGGGGTGCGGGTGCTCAGTTCGGCGAGAATCGGCACGGCGTCGTGGCGCTACTACACGCAGTCGGTGGCTTGCGCGGCGACGGAGTACTACCTCGGCGTCGGTGAGGCGCCGGGACGTTGGCGGGGCCGCGGGCTCGCGGCGCTCGGCCTCGAACCGGGTGCGGTCGTCGGCGAGGCGCAGCTGGAGGCACTGTTCGCTCGAGCCCTCCACCCGGTGTCGGGTGGGCGTCTGGGGCGGAGGTGGCGGCTCGACGGAGTCACCGGCTGGGATCTGACGTTCTCGGCTCCGAAGAGCGTCAGTTCCCTGTGGGCACTGGCAGATCCGGACACCGCCTCGCATCTCCGAGCCGCGCACGCCGCGGCGGTGGAGGCAGCCCTGTCCTACATGGACGCGCACGCGTCGTGGTCCCGGCGCGGGGTGGACGGGACCGAACAGATCGCGTCGGGCGGGTTGGCGGTGGCGTGCTTCGAGCACCGCACCTCGCGGTGTGCGGACCCGCAGCTGCACACTCACGCCCTGGTGGTGAACAAGGTCCGATGTACAGACGGCACGTGGCGAACTATCGACGCTGTTGAATTGTTCCACCACAAGAAGTCGGCTGGAATGGTCTATCAAGCGGCGCTGCGCAGTGAAATCTATGCACGCACCGGCTTTGCATTCGATGTCGCGGACAACAACGGTCAATCGGAGATATTCGCGGTACCCGCTGGACTGTTGAAGATGTGGTCCAAGCGAACCGCGCAGATCGAGACAGAGGCCTCGGCGAGAATCGGCGAGTACGAGAATTCGCTAGGCCGATCACTGTCCCCGAACGAACGGACGGCGGTCACGAAGACCGCGGTACTCAAGACCCGGCCGGCGAAATCGGTGCACGACGCCGGGACGTTGCAGGAGCGCTGGTACGCCGAGGCCGTGGCGGGCGGATTCGATCCAGGGCAGCTCATGCACGCGGTGCGGGAGGCCGCGCGCGAAGCGGGCCGGCAAGCATCCGGGCAACCGGTCCCGGACCGCGATCTGGCGGTGGAGGGGGTGAACGCGGCCGCGGCGACGCGGGCGGTGTTCTCGCGGGCGGATGTGGCCGGACAGATCGCTGCGCTGTTGCAGGTCGACGGCCGCGGCGCCGCCGCGGTCACGGCGACGGTCGAAGCGCTCACCGACCAGGCTCTGGGCACGGCCGGGGCGGTGTCGGTGGGAGAGCATCCGAGCGGGCGGACGCCTCGGGCGTCCGACGCGCGCTGGGCCGGGGCCGAGGTCCTCGCGGCGGAGGCCAGAGTGCTCTCGCTCGCCGAACGCGGGCGCACCGCCGGCTACGGCCGAGTCGCCGTCACCTCGCTGGTCCTCGCCCAGAGGGACGCCGGTCTGGACGCGGGTCAGCAGGAGGCGGTGCGGGCGCTGACGCAGGACGGCGACTTCCTGCACGTGGTGACCGCTCCGGCGGGGGCGGGTAAGACGCGGATGCTCGGCGTCGCCGCGAACGCGTGGCGCCGCGACGGGTACCGGGTGGTCGCGCTCGCGCCGTCGGCGCGTGCGGCCGCGGAACTCGCGCAGGCGACGGGCGGGCCGGCGGACACGCTGGCGAAGTGGATCGTGGAACAGGACCGCCGCGGGTTGCTCCTGCCGGAGGCGAGGGCGCGGTTCGTGCTGGACAACCGGGCCGTGGTCGTAGTGGACGAGGCGTCGATGGCGAACACGCACGACCTCGACGTCCTCCTCGTCGCCGCCGGTCGGGCCGGCGCGAAGGCGGTCTTGGTGGGGGACCCTGCGCAGATCGGCGTCGTGCGCGGCCCCGGCGGGATGCTGGCCGCACTCGCCAACGCCGGTCACGGCCTGGACCTGGCCACCGTCCACCGGTTCGTCGAGGACTGGGAGGCCGAGGCCTCGCTCGGGCTGCGACGCGGCAACCCCGCCGTGCTCGACGCCTACCGCGACCAACACCGACTCCATCCCCACTCCGACGTCGAGACGGCCATCGAGGCCCTGCACGAACGATGGACGCTCGAGCGTGCAGCCGGTTGGAAGGTCCTGATGATGGCCCGCACCCGGGCCGACGTCGACGCGCTCAACGCCCGAGCGCGCGCGAGCGCGCACGACTCCGGCGAAGTGCACGGCCCGGTCGTGCGGCTGGGGGAGCGCGACTGGCAGACCGGGGACCTGCTCCGCGCCCGACGCAACGACCGCACCCTCCCGGTCGGCGAGGACGGCCACGTCCGCAACGGCGACCGCTACCGCGTCGTCGCGGTCGACGACGCCGGTTTGCACGTGGAGCACCTCGACCGGAAGGACGGTGCGTTCCTGCCCGCCGCCTACGTCGCCGCGCACGGGGAGTACGGGTGGGCCACCACCGTGACCGCCGCGCAGGGCGCGACCGTCGACGTCGGACTGGTGCTGGTGCGCCCGGGCATCGACCGCGAACACCTCTACGTGGCGATGACCCGGGGAAGGTGGGCCAACCACGCCTTCGTCGCCACCGACGGCGCCGAGACCGACCGCCACGGGCCCGCGGGCGACCGGACGAACGGCGCCGCGGCACTCGACGTGCTCGCAACCGCGCTCGCTCGCAGCGGCGCTCAGGACGCCGCGGTCACGGCCCGGGACAACGCCCGCGCCCGCGCGGTCGATGCCGCCCGGCTCGCAGCCGAAGAAGCGGCACGACGGGTAGCCGAACCCGTCGTCCCGGCCGACCATCTCGCACGGGCCGCCGAACTGAGCCGCCGTCACGTCGAGCACGGTCGACTGCAAGAGGAGCAACAGGAGCACAGGCGGGCCGCCGCCGACGGCCGCACCGAGCTGGCCAGGACCACCCGGCTGCGGCCGGGACGGCGCCGCGAACTCCTCGAGACCGTCGCCCGCCACGACCAGGCCCTGCAGGCGTGCTTCCCGCGATCGGCCGCGCTGTCCCACGAGATCGTCGCCCTGTCCCGCCAAGTCGACCTGGACGAGCGGTCGCGCAGGGCCGAACAGCGCCCACGATTCACCCGCGCCACGCCCGCGGTGAGCGACGAGCCCTATCTCGCGCCGGCGCGGCCCAGTGGCTTTCGGGGCGGACCCGCTCGGGTGGCGGCTGCGACGGCCGGTGGGATGGAACTCGACCGACAGCGCGCGGTCGAACGCCGCCGTCCCGCACCGGACCACACCTACGGGCGGGGCCGCGACGACGCCCCCGGCATCGGCTGGTGACGTCCCCGCGGAGGCGTCTCCGCGTCGCCCGGGGTGATCGCGGTCGATCTCGACGGGCGACGCGCGCACATAGAAGGGAAGCGAGCAACCGAGAGGCGCCGTGGCCGCGCCACGGGCACCACCATTCATGAGGAGGACTCTTGCCGGCACAGCTGTACACGGTCGACGAGGCCGCGCTGCGGCTCAACACCACCACCAGATTCATCCGCAGGCTCGTGGCCGAACGCCGCATCGCGTTCACCAAGCTCGGTCGCCACGTCCGAATCGAGGCTGGCGACCTCGACGCGTTCGTCGCCGCCGGACGGGTCGAACCGACGCCGCCCGTTCCGAGAGCCCGAAGGATGTAACCGGATCGAGCCGGACGTTTTGTCGCCGGCCGCGCGTAGTCTGCCAGCGCGGCCGGCGAGCAATTCGCGACAGGACAAGGGGATTGAGCCATGGCGCACATCGAGGACCGCTGGGAGAAGCAGACCGACGGTGCCCGGGTGCGGACCGATCGGTACGGCAAGGGCGACCGGTGGCGGGCCCGCTACTTCGACCCGAACGGCCGCGAACGGGCGCGGACCTTCGCGCGCAAGACCGACGCCGAGAAGTTTCTTGCCGGAGTGGAATCCGACAAGTCTCGCGGCCTCTACGTCGATCCCGCCGCCGGGCGGATCACCGTGGGGGAGTACGCGGCGATGTGGCAGCAGGCCCAGGTCCACCGCCGCACGACGGCCGCGGCCTTTGACTCCCACCTGCGCAACCACATCCTCCCGCTGCTCGGCCACCGGCCCATGGGCGCGATCACGCGCTCGGAGATCCAGGGGTGGGTGAAGTCCCGCTCTGAACTGCTTGCGCCGTCGACCACCACGCTCGTCTACTCCGTGCTGCGCATGATCTTCCGCGCCGCCGTCGCCGACCGCGTACTGGCCATCAGCCCGTGCGAACGCATCGCGCTGCCGAAGGCGCCGCCCAAGGAGGTCCGCCCGCTGCCCGCCGACGCCGTCGCGGCGCTGGCGAAGTTCGCACCCGAGCGATACCGGGCGCTGCTGATCTGCGCCGCCGGTACGGGACTGCGCCAGGGCGAGGTCCTCGGCCTGCGCCGCGACCGCGTCGACTTCCTGCGCCGCACGCTGACCGTCGACGGACAGCTGGTGCTGATGCCAGGAGCACCGCCCTACCTGGCGCCGCCCAAAACCACCGCGAGCTATCGGACGGTGCCGCTCGCCGACGTTGTGCTCGACGCCCTGGCCGCGCACGTCGCTGCGATCCCGCCGGCGCACACCCCCGACTCCCGCGGCCGCAACGTCGAGCTCATGTTCGGCGACGACAACGGCCGACCGATTGGCCGGACCTGGTTCCACCGCGCCGTCTGGCGTCCGGCAGTGCTGGCCGCAGGTCTTCCGACGGGCAGTCACTTCCACGAATTGCGACACTTCTACGCCTCCCTGCTCATCGACGGCGGAGAGAGCGTCAAGGTCGTCCAGGCCCGGCTCGGCCACGCCACCGCGGACGAAACCCTCAACACCTACGCGCACCTCTGGCCGGACACCGAAGAACGATCGCGGGCAGCGGTGGACGCCGGACTCGGGCGGTTCCTTGGGGTGGAAGGCGTTCGTGCCCGCGGAGCGGGAAGTTAATCGCAGGTGCTTGTCGCCCGGTGGTCCTAGCCTGCGGGGCAGAGCGCAGAACGTTGTGGATGGGAGCGGGCAGTCGTCATGAAGGGCTTCGAGCGGATCACCGTCGAGCTGGGCAAGTTGGGCGGCCACCGTGTATCCGCGAGCACCGGCTGACCGCGGCGCACGTAGTGCGGTTGGTGGCCGACGGGCGAACCTTCGAGCAGATTCAGGAGGACTTCCCGTTTCTCGAGGCCGATGACGTTCGCGAGGCCCTGGCCGCGATGAGCGAGCGGGCCGAGCTTCTGGGCTGGTACGACGACGAACGGTCAACCGCGTCAAACGCTGGGCCAACGCAACGATAACCGTTACGTTTGCAAAGCGAGTGACACGATTCAATTACTGAGCTAACGTAACGGAAGACGTTACGTTGATGGAGGGAGTGTCGTGACCGCGGCAGACGTGGTGGACGGCCTCCTCGCGCACGGTCGTAGTGCGTTCAGTACCGAGGAAGCCGCCGAGTTGCTCGGCGTCCCGTCCGACCACGTCCGGGTTCGGTTGAACCCGCTCGTTCGCCAGGGCAAGGTGTTCTCGCCTGCTCGGAGCCTCTGGGTGGCGATTCCGCCGGAGTACCGGACCTGGAAGGTGACCCCCGGGCTCCAGTTCGTCGACGCGATGATGCGTCATCTCGGGCGTTCCTACTACGTCGGCTGGCTCTCCGCCGCCGAGCTCCACGGAGCGGCCCACCAGCGGCCGCAGGTACTGCAGGTTGCCGTCGACAGGCACCTGGCCGACAAGGACCTGGGCCGGGTTCGTCTGCGCTTCGTCGAACGTCGACACGCGGCCGAGATTCCGCGTGTGCAGCGAACCGTGCGGACCGGGCAGGTGTGGGTCTCCAGCCCGGAGGCAACCGCGCTCGACCTGGCCGCCGTTCCCATGCTGGGTGCAGGCATCAGCAACGTTGCCACCGTTCTTGCCGAACTCGGCGAAGACGGCGCGCTCGTCGGGAAGAAGCTCGCGGCCGCGGCGGACCTCTATCCGCTCGGGGCGGTGCGCCGGTTGGGCTACCTGCTCGAACTCGTGGACCTGCCCAAGCTGGCTGCTCCGTTGTTCGACGTCGCGCACGAGCGGCGTCGTTGGCGCCCAGATCTCCTCGACCCCTCCGCTCCCGAGGAGGGCGATCTCGATCCCCAATGGCGCCTGACGCTCAACACCGTCGTCGAGCCGGATATGTGATCCCGCAGCCGGCAATCACCGCGCGCAGCAGTGCCGTTGCGAGACCTTCAGCGGAGAACGCCGCTGGATAGAATCGGGAACATGTCTCGCCTCGACCGGATCACGACGAACCCGGAGATCTGCCACGGGCAGCCCACCGTGCGTGGCCTGCGCTACCCGGTGGAGGGCCTCCTCGAGCTCTTGGCGTCGGGAATGACGATCGAGGAGATCGTCGAGGATCACCCCGATCTGGAACGCGACGACCTGCTCGCCGCCCTCGAGTTCGGTGCGCTGGCCACCGGCATGCGTCGCATGGTGCCCCTCGGCGCCGCGTGAAGTTCCTCGTCGACGCCCAGCTGCCGGTGCGGCTGGCACGCTTCCTCGACTCGGTCGGACACGACGCGCTCCACACCTCGGAGCTTCCCAACCGCAACGCAACCCCCGACTCCGAAATCGGGGCGATTGCCTACGCCGACGACAGGGTCGTAGTCACCAAGGACCGCGACTTCCGCGACAGCCACCTGCTCCGGTCGACCCCGCGCAGGTTGCTCATCGTCGCGACCGGCAACATCACGAACGACGTGCTGTTGGCGCTGTTCGAGGAGAACCTCGACGCGCTCGTGTCGGCCCTGGCCGAGGCCAGCTTCGTCGAGATCGGGGCGGACCGATTGGTGATCCACCGTGATCGCGTGGATGCCCAGGCGGAAGAGGCTTTGAAGGCCATGAGCGAGCAGGCCGAGGACCTCGGGCTCTACGACGAGTAAGCACAACCACTCGCGCCCGCTTCGACCTGACGGCTAGTCAGAACCAGCGATGGACATTCACGGCGACTCGGGGCGCGCAAATCTCTGACGGCCCAGAGACGGCCCAGAGGTGCCTGTGGATGACAAAACCGCAGGTCAAAGGCCTAATGAGACGCCTGACGACAGAATCCGGCTTACAGGCCGGCTCGTCGCCTCTCGGTCGCGCCGGCGTGCGCAAACGATCCACGTTGTGACTGGTGGGACAGTCGGCACGCTCAAGTTGAGTCACACGCGTTGCAACGTGGATCGTTTGAGCGCCTTGCAACCCTCAGTTGGCCTTATGCGTGCGGACGAAGGCGTCGAGCAGGCGGCGGTCCCGGGGATGGGTCAGGCGGGCCCGGGCGGCGGGGATCGGGAGCCAGTCCAGGCGGTCGACCTCGTCGTTGGGGACGAACGTCGCGGGGCCGTCCACCGTGGCGCTCCAGTAGTCGACGCGCTTGAGGGTGCGTCCCTTGAAATAGCGGCGCGGGGGGAGGCGCTTGCCGAGGATCGGCGTCATCCCGGTCTCCTCCTGTACCTCGCGGCGTGCGGTGTCCGCGGGGGATTCGCCGGGCTCGGGCTTTCCCTTCGGGAAACTCCAGTCCGGCTTCGCGGGTCGGTGGATCAATGCGACCTCGACGCCTTCGGGTCCCCGACGCCACAGCACCGCACCTGCCGCGGTGATCACGTCCGGTAGAAGCAGGAGAGGCGATGCAGCATCTGCAGGACTGCGATGAAGCTGACGAGTTCAACGATCCCGGCCGGCGGGATCTCGCGTGCTGCCTCGATCGCACGCCCGTCCACAGCGGCAGGGCTGGACGAGATGGCCCGCGCCAGGATCAGCGTCGGCGACTCGGGGAGTTCCCTGGCGCCGAGCGCGACCGTCAGCTCGGTCTCGAGTGCGGGGTTCTCGACGGTCCGCGCGTAGATCAGACCTGCCGAGAGCTTCTGGTCGCGCCCGATGATGCTCTCGCCGAGGTTGTCTCTGATCATCGTGGCGATCGCGCGGACGGCGCGGCGATGCCGAAGGTGCGTCAGGACCGGGAAGTTGTGCCCCGTCTGTTCGTGCAGGAACTGTCCGACGGCCGGCCATCGGTCGGGGACACCCTTCGTCCATTGCTTGTCGAGCTTGATGGCTGCCGGCGCCTGGCGCACGACGCTGAGCCGAGCACGGAGCGAGTCCTCCCCAGGCGGGTCGCCGTCGAGCACGGTCCGGGTGAAGTGCTGTCCGGGAGTCCATCCCGACGGTGCGATCACCCGGTTGACCTCGGCGATCACCGGGTCCTCGAGCGGGACCCCAAGAGCGTCCATCGCCTTGTTGAGAAACCCCATCATCGCGATCGCGAGCACCATCCATTCCGCGTCCTTCGCGGAAAAGTGGCGCCGCAGGTCGGCGCGGGCGTCGTCGTCGATGGTCGTCGGCACAGTGCCGAGCGCGTGGGCCACCCGCACGACTGACCGCTCGGCGGCGGTGAGGGTGTGCTCGGCCTCGAGGCTCGCGGTCACCTGGTCGGCGGTGGCGCCGCGGCGCAGCGCGAAGGAGCAGGAGTGCGCGGAGCAGTACGCGCAGCCGGCGGCCCGGCTGGACACGTACATCGCGAGCCCGACGGTGGATCGGGGCGCTCCCAGCCCCCAGCCCAGCAGCGGGAGATTGAGCAGGTTCGGGACCATCACGTTGTAGGTCCGGAACGCCGGCGGCCAGATCTCCAGGTAGGGATCGCAGTTCGGCACGACGCCGAGCAGCTTGCGCA
Source organism: uncultured Actinomycetota bacterium (assembly GCA_963703165.1). Classification (GTDB taxonomy): domain Bacteria; phylum Actinomycetota; class Actinomycetes; order Sporichthyales; family Sporichthyaceae; genus JBQTKD01. The sequence goes on along the minus strand of OY969798.1, from coordinate 836,956 downwards.
CCAGTTCGAGCAGGGAGCCGTACCGGCCGTGGAGCGTCTGCAGCGGGACGGCGTCGTGCTCCAGCAGGTTGACCAGCACTGCGCGCACCTCCCCACCGCCGCCGATGTCGGCGTCGCCACAGTACGCGCGCGGTAGTGGGGAGGATCAGAAGCGTTGTACGCCTCGCATCAGTCCTGCTTGTTCGGCGTGGCGGTGGCGGACCAGATCGACACCGCGGGGTCGGACCGGTCCTGGCCGTCGGTCGGGAATTGGTAGGTGATGAACACCAGACCTTCGTCGACGCGGCCGCTGCCGCCGCTCAACAAGGTGGCCGAGCCGAGTCGGGCCACGCTCGGCGCCAAGGCCGAGGTCGCGACGAAGCCGCTGCCGCCGCCACCCCCACCACCGAGCATCGCGCCCGCCGCGCCGCCGCTACCTCCGGCGTATCCGCCGCCGCCGCCACCGGCGCCGACCGGGCCGCCGGACCAGTTGCCCGAGTGCTGGATCGTGTTCGAGCTGCCGTAACCGCCCTCGCCGCCGCCGCCGCCCCACTGCTGGTCATAACCGCTGTGGCCGTCCTGACCGGTGACCCGGCGCAGGCCGGCCCCGCCCGACGGTCCCGTCGCGCCCAAGCCGCCCATCCCCACGCGGTCGCCGCCGCCATCGCCGCCGTAGTCGCCGCCGCCGGCACCACCACGGGCCGAGGCGGCCGCCGCCGGGGTCATGGCACCGCCGGCGCCACCGCCGCCACCGGCCACCAGGATGCGCGAAGCAAGATCGTGCCCGTTGAGTCGCACGCTGGAGGCGCCACCGCCGCCCCCGCCGCCGGGTGTTCCGGCGCCGCCCGTGGCGCCACCGTTGAGTCCACCGGCACCTTGCTTCATGCCGTTCGCGTCCTGGCCGCGACCACCCACCAGCACGCGGAGGACGTCTCCACCGGTGACCGGGAAGTCCGCCGCGACCAAGCCCCCGTGGCCCCCCTCGGGCCCACGCATGACGGAGCCGATCACGCCGCCGTTGCCGCCCCCGGCGCCGCGGGCCTCGATGTGCACCTCGGTGACGCCGGCGGGGATACGGAGCACGTAGTCGGTGATGGCGGGGTTGGAGTAGACACAGGTCACGCTGTCGAGCGGGGTGAGGACGGCGCAGTTGCCGGCGGTCTGCGCCATGCCCTGCGCTGCTGCGGCCGCGCCGGCCGTCGCGGCCAACGCGACCGTGATGGCAGCGCCGGTGGCCGTCGCCTTGGCCAGGCTCACGGTGGCGCGCGCTCTGCGGGTCCTGGCCGGCGACGTGACCTTCATCGGTTGCTGCCTCTCGTGACTCGTGCCGACTAAGTTTTAAATGACTGAGCGTCAGATATGAAATTGAGGGTCGAACGACGACAGCGCGATGGCCACCGGATGCCAGGCTGGCGAGGGAATGTGTCGCCTGGGGGTCCGGATCAGTTACGAAGCTCCGCCGTGACCGTGGCGGTGATCACTTCCGACACTGAAAGATGCTGTGTTGTTGAAATTCCCGCACCGGCCGTACTCAACCTGTGAGTTAGGCCTCGACATCCCAGACCTGCAGTTGGTTTGCGGGTCGGTGCGGTCGGATCACGCGTCAAACGCGGCGGGATGCAGCCAACAGATCAGAGCCGCAGTTGACGAGGATCACATCGTCACGCAGGTCGTCCGGGAGGTCGGGCACCTGATCGAGCGAGGCGACGGCGGTCGGGCAGCCGACGGGGATGATCGTCAGCTGCGCGGCCGCCGCGACGCGGACGATCAGATCGAGAATCGCAACGCCGGAGATGTGGTTCACGAGGAACCCGCTGTCCAGGTCGTCCCACCCGTAGAGATCGGCCTGACCGTCGCGGGCGCGCAGGCGAGCGAAGTCGTCCTCGACGCCGTCGACGAACGGCTCGAGCATCCCGCGCACAGTGGTCGCATCGGCGGCCACGGGGTCGCCGCCGACGAAGCGCTGCACGAAGACATCGAAGCTCACGAAGCCGCCTGGGGAATGTGGTCGTTCGAGGATGATGCTGGGCCCGTGCGGCGTCGCGAACGACGCCGGGGAAACGATGGTTGTCGACTTGCTCCGCTGCCGTGGCGGAAGCGCTCACACCCGTGACGGAAAAACGTTTCCGCGGAAGATTTCCGAGTACATCTCGGGTTCGGTGACGGATCGCCGTCCGCTGCGCGATCGTCACCGATCGCGCGCGGCCAGCCGGAGCAGCCGGAGGGCGAGTTCGCGTGCCTGCAGCGTGGAGAGTTCGACCGGGTCGTCGCTCGCGGTCACGGCCTTGATGACGATGCCGCCGTCGGGGTCGAGCCAGACGTCGACGTCGTCGAGCTCGACCCCGTCATCGGGCACTGGCCGGCCCCACCAGCAGCGGGAAGTGCGTGTTGCCGGTGCGGGGATCACGGATCGGATCGCCGTCGGGGTCGTAGCCGTGCACATGCGGGACCGCGGCGCGCGGGTCCTTGTACGGGCGGCCCGTGTTCGGGTCGCGGTGACCCTGGTCCAGGCGGAGGCGCTCGACGCCGGTCGCCGCGTCGCGGAACCGGCGGTATCGGCCGTCGAACCCGGTTCTGCCGTGCCCTTCAAGTCCGTGCCGGGCGGCCAGCTCGCGGATCTGCTGGTCCGTCCGGCAGGTGAGGTCCGATGCGCCGATGTCGTGCCGTGCGTCCCCCTCGAACGCACGAACTCGGTCAACGGGCGGGGACCAGGTTGCGCAGTAGGCGGTCGGATCGATGCGCGGCGCCGCCGACGCCGCTTCATCGAGGACCGCCGGGCCGGCGAAAAGACCGACGGCAAGGACCGCGGGGGTCAGGCGGCCGAGGCCGGGCCGCCGTTCCGTAGCTGCCATGCACGCTCCCGTTCGGATCGGGCCATTCCGCTCAACTGACGCAACCGTGACTCAGACGTGCGAATCCACCGATCGGTTGCATCCGGGTAGGCCGTTTGTACGACCTCGGACCTCCGAGGGTCACCGGCTCGCGGAGCGATGTCAGCGCCGATCGGCCGTTCGGCGTCACGCCGCGCGGTTGTTCGCCCGTTCATTCGGGGCTTGTCGTGACATGGGGGCCGAACGAAATCAGCCCTCCCGCAGTGCGGGAAGGCTGACGGGGCTGAGCTGACGCGGGATCAGGCAGCGGGGCAGATGCGCGAGGCGAGTCGTGTCGGGTCGTTCGGCCCGGCGTCGGCGTCGAGTTGCGACAACGTCTGGCCACAGTGAACGCACGCCCAGACGTAGAGCCAGTCTCCGTCGGGCCGGACCCCCTCCCGACGAATCTCCATGTGGTGGGTCCGAGACCGTCCGCGGGTACGCACTGAAGGGGGCGCGGCCTCGTTCGTCACGCTCACGGTCTGCATCCTTACAGTCGGTGTTCGATGTATCTCTCATACCCTCTGCGCGGACCTTCCAATCCGCCGACGACACCGACTTGAGTAAACGATCAGCAACCACTGGGTGAGGAGGAGTCGGTGCTGCTCGACACCCTCGTCGCGGCCTCGACGGCGGTCGCCGCGACGGCCTCGCGCTCGGCCAAGTCTGCCGCCATCGCCGCGTGCCTGCGGCAGGTCCCGGCCGAGGAGGTTCCGGTCGCTGTCGCTTATCTGGCAGGGGAACTGCTGCAGCGCCGGACTGGATTGGGGCCCGCGGCGCTGCGCGATCTGCCGCCGCCGGCGGCGCAGGCCACGCTGCACCTCGCCGAGGTGGATGCCACCTTCGCGGCGCTCGCCGACTGTGCAGGTCCGGGATCCGCGGCTGCCCGCCGGGACGCATTCGGTGCCCTGATGGCCCGGGCCACCGCGGCGGAGCAGCGGCTCCTCGCGGGGCTGGTCACCGGGGAGGTGCGCCAGGGCGCCTTGGACGGGGTGATGCTCGATGCCGTGGCATTGGTTGCCGGACTGCCGGCCGCCGACGTGCGTCGCGCCGTCATGCTGGCCGGCGCCGTCGGTCCCGTGGCGCAACGGGCCCTGACCGTCGGGGCCGCCGTGCTCACCGAGTTCCAGTTGCAGGTCGGGCGGCCGGTGCGGCCGATGCTGGCGCAGCCCGGCGTCGACCTCGCCGACGCGCTCGCTCGGACGGGCCCCGCGGCGGTCGAGTGGAAGCTCGACGGCATCCGGATCCAGGTGCACCGCGACGGCACCGACGTGGCCGTGTTCTCCCGCAGCCTCGACGACATCACCGGCCGCGTCCCGGAGGTGGTCGCCGCGGCGCTCGCTCTTCCGGTGCGCTCGGCGGTGCTCGACGGCGAGGTCATCGCCCTGCGGGCCGACGGCCGTCCGCTGCCGTTCCAGCTCACCGCCTCCCGCACGGCGCGGCACGGCGGCGACACCGAGGTCGCGCTGACCGCGTTCCTGTTCGACGCGCTGCACCTCGACGGTGCCGACCTGCTCGGGGAGACCGCCGCGGCGCGCCGGGCGGCGCTCGAAGCCGTCGCAGAACCTCGGCTGCTGGTTCCGCGCCTCGAGGTGAGCAACGCCGCCTCCGCCGAGGAATTCCTCGCCGACGCGCTGCGGCACGGTCACGAGGGCATCGTCGTGAAGTCGCTGGGCGCCGGCTACGACGCCGGGCGGCGGGGTGGGGGATGGGTGAAGGTGAAGCCCCGGCACACCCTCGATCTCGTCGTCCTCGCGGCCGAGTGGGGCCACGGGCGCCGCAAGGGTCTGCTGTCCAATCTGCACCTGGGCGCCCGCGATCCGGCGGGCGGCTTCGTGATGCTCGGCAAGACGTTCAAGGGCTTGACCGACGAGCTGCTGACCTGGCAGACCGCGCAACTGCTCGCCCGCGCGGTCGGGGACCCGAAGGACTGGGTCGTGACGGTCCGCCCGGAACTGGTCGTGGAGATCGCCTTCGACGGTGTCCAGGCCTCCACCCGGTATCCCGGTGGGATGGCCCTGCGGTTCGCCCGCGTCCTGCGCTACCGGACGGACAAGGCGGTGGCAGAGGCCGACACCGTCGACGCGGTCCGCGCGATCCACTCGGGCAGTCTCGCCTGAACTACTGACGCAACGTCAGTCTCAACTTCGGCGGGGATTCGGGGGGACCAGCCCCGGTTCCGGGGTGGGGGTGCTCGCGGCGTCTGGCGTCGGATCGGCGGGAGCCTCACCCTCGCCCACGGCGGCCTCGTCGGGTTTCGCGACCGGTGCGGGGGTCGGCGTGGGCTCGACCGGCCGTGCCGGCTTCGGCGCGGGGACGGTCTCCGGCGGCGCGACGCCCTTGGCGCGCAGGCAGGCCGCCTCGCGGCCGCGGTACACGTGATGCGGGCGGAGCGCGCTGCCGTACAGCTCGCTGACGGTCACGAACGTGTAGCCGTGCCGCCGGTAGAAGTCGATGATCGCCGGGACCGCTGCGACCGACTCGGGGTGCACGTCGTGCAGCAGCACGACCGATCCGGGTCGTCCGCCGGCGGTCACCCGCTGCACGATGAGATCGCGGTTGCGGTCGCGCCAGTCGTCCGGGTCGACGGACCAGAGCACCAGGGGGTACGGGATCCGGCGGGCCGTCGCGGGGTCCAACGCCCCGAACGGCGGGCGGACCAGGCGCGGTCGCACGCCGGAGGCCTTGGTCACCGCGTGCATGGTCCGGGTGAGGTCGTCGGCGAGGTCCTCGGTGCTGCGCCCGGGCAGGGCCCGGTGATCCCAGGTGTGCACACCGATCTCGTGTCCGTCCCACGCCGCGCGGATCAGGGGGCCCGGGTCCGCGGCCACGTTCTTGCCCAGGACGAAGAAGCTTGCCCGGACGTGTTCGGCGGCCAGCACCTCCAGGAGTCGATCGGTCAGGCCCGGGGCGGGACCGTCGTCGAAGGTCAACGCGATGCACTTCAGCTTGCGGCAGTCGATCTTCCGAGGAGCTGTCCCGCCGTACGCCTTCGGGGCCTTGCGTCGCGCACGGGCCTCGGCCCAGATCTCGGCGTTGCTCCGCGGCCGGGCCGCCGGCGCCTTGGCCCGCTGGCTTCGTTCGGACTGGTCGGGCGCGGCCGCGGGAGCGGGCCGGAGGTTCGTCCGGCCGGGGGTCCGGCGGAGCTCGTCCTTCGCCGCGGTCAGGGCGGTCGTGGTGCCCGCCGCCTGGAGGGCGCTCGCGTCCGGGTCGCCCGGGAAGTTCTGCGGCGCGGCGGCCAGCACTCCTGCGGCCAGGGCGAGAACGGCGGCGACGGCGAGCGAGGCTCGCGCGGTCCGGGAGGTCCGGACCCGGGGGAGCAGGGGCAAAGACGTTCCGATCGGCCGGAGTGCGCGAGATGTCTGCCGATTCCTACAGGCTGCGGGAGGCCGAGTCCATGGTGACATCCGGACCAATCGGACATTTCGCCGTCGTGGCGGGCGGGTTGCCGGATCCACCGGCGGATCCGGACGTACGAGAGGGCCGGCGGAAATCCGCCGGCCCTCCCTGCTCATCGCGCCTGCCCCACGCCGGCGATGAAGTTCTCGGGTCAGAACACCTCGGGCTGGCGCGGGATGCGCCGCCCCTTGCCCGCCGGGTGCGCGGCGCGCGACTCGGCCTCGGTCCGCTCGCGCGGCGCCGGGATCTCCACGGCTGCTGGGGCGACCGGGTTCTCGATGACCGGCTCCGGCTGGTCCACGATCGCCGGCACGAAGTGCAGCACCTCGCCGCCGTCGCTGGAGTACTCAGCGAGCAGGTTGTAGTCGGTGAAGTGAGTGACGAAGGCAGCCAGCGCGCGCTCGTAGGTCGCGTCGTCGGTGCTGTCAATCACCAGCTCGACACCATTCTCGACCGGATACACGAACCAGTGGTCGCCGACCATTTCCGCCCCCAAGTGCACTGTGTCGGGTCTGTGCAACCTGTGGTCGCTTTGTCCCAGTTGCCCGACTGCTTGCCCCCTCAGACCTCGCCGAGGTCCACTCGGTTTCACCTCCGGACCAGGTCTGGACGTTCGATGAGGAGGCATCCTCCGTTCGGCGGATGGGGTCCGAGGCAAGTGCCGGCAAAGCGCGGCCCTTTATATGGAACCGGCGCGGATGCACTGTTCCCATCGGCGCGCGGGACGGTCCGGGATCCATCGGACGAACGGCCCGAAACCCCTCGGCCGTTCGGCCAATGTCAGGCGAAAGGGCCTACGGGCCAGGGAAAGTTCGGCTGTCATTGAGGAGCACCCAACTGACCCGACACCGGGTCGGACGGGCACCTACGACGCCGAAGGGATCTTGATGCCGACCACCGAGATCGGCCGCCACGGGCGGCACGAATCTGATCTCGACGAGACCGGGCGTCGCCGCCGGGATCCGGTGGCACGCGTGTCGATCATGCTCGGCCTGGGCGCGCTCGCGTGCGCCTTCGTCCCCGCGGCGCGAACCTACGGTCTGGCCGTCTGCGCGCTTGCCTTCGGGTTCGGTCTCGTCGCCCGTCGACGCAACCGGCGCCAAGGCTCGGAGATGGCGCTGGCGGGCCTCGTGCTCGCCGTGTTCTCCGCGGTCGGCCTCGTCGCCTCCGCCTCCGCCTTCGGCTCGGTCGCCTCGCACCAGCCGTCCGCGACACCCTCGGTGGGCCCTGACGGCCTGCCGGCGGCCGTGATCCCGGGCGTGATCGGCAAGGACATCGATATCGAGTTCGGCACCCCGCACATCGAACTTGAGGATTCCGGGCTGCGGAGCCTGAACGTTCCGGTGAAGGTCACCAACCGAGGCGACCGCAGGACCTCGTTCGACCTCGACTTCGAGGCGCGCGACAAGTCCGGGAAGCTCATCACCACCGACAACGCGTTCGTGCCCGGCCTCGCGGCCGGTCAGCTCGCCCAGATCCGCGTGTTCAACATCGTCAACGACCGCCTGCTCGAGTCGCTGCTGACCGCGAAGTTCGCCGTCACGGGGGCGGTGGCGTACTGAACCCGACGGCTGCGGCCTGTCCGTCCCTGGTGACCTTGCTGACCTGCGCATTCGATGTCACTGGCGCTTGGTCACGGCACGGCGGACGTTCGGTCAAAACAAGCCCTGAGCAATTGGAGCAGACCGGTAACCCGGCGCACTCTGTATAGAGCAGTTTCGGCATCAGATGGGGAGGGGCCGCCACCGCCATGGTGAGCTCGGACGTGGACCACCGGACCGACCAGTACGCGACGCGTACCTGGTATGGGCGCCGCCGTAAGCCCGCCGCGCGTAAGGCCACCCCGAAGGGCGGCTACGACCGCTACCGCGGTTACGACGCCCTTGAGGAGGAGGAGTTCACCCCCAGCGGGGTGGACCTCTCGGTGACGGCGTTCGCGATGGGTATCGCGGCGATCGTCCTCGCCTGGTGGCCGTACCTGAAGTTCCTCGGCCTGGTGCTGGCTCTCGGCTCGATCGTGATGGCCACCCGCGAGCTGTCCCGGCACGACCCGGAGTCGCGGATCCTGATGCGCGGCGCTGCCGCGCACGCCGAGCGCTTCGCGCGGACCGGCCGCACGTTCGCCCTCATCGCGATCCTCGTGGTCGTGGGCAACGGCCTGTGGGGCATGAAGACCGCCGCCGACGACCGCGCCCGGGCCGACGGCGACACCGCCCTGGTGCTCCAGCAGCTCGACGTGCAGTTCGGTCAGTTCGTCACCGGAGTCAACGGCGTCGGGCAACCGATCCGGATGCTGCCGGTCACCATCCACAACGGGTCCGGGGATCAGAAGACCTTCCGCGTCCAGCTCGAGGCACTCGACGCCAACGGCCAGCGGGTCTCCAGCGACGAGCTGCTCGAGCTGAGCATGCGCGCCGGCGAGACCCGGGCGCGCAACGCCTTCCAGTTCGTGGACGAGCCGACCACCGAGGCGCTGAAGACCGCGACCTTCCGCGTGGCTGCCGCGTCCGCCCGCAACCGCTAGACCGGGCCAGGGATCGCTAAGGCAGGGTCAGGATCTCGGCGCCGTCGTCGGTGACCAGGATTGTGTGCTCGAACTGCGCGGAACGACGACGGTCCTTGGTCACCACGGTCCAGCCGTCGTCCCACATGTCCCAGGCGGCCGAGCCGAGCGTGAGCATCGGCTCGATGGTGAAGGTCATCCCGGGCTCGATGACGGCGGCGTACTCGTCGGAGTCGTAGTGCGGGATGACCAGCCCGGAGTGGAACGCGGCTCCGATGCCGTGCCCGGTGAACTCCCGGACGACGCCATAGCCGAAGCGCTGTGCGTAGGCCTCGATGACCCGTCCGATCACGTTGATCTGCCGGCCCGGCTTCACCGCGCGGATGCCACGGTGCATGGCCTCCTGGGTGCGCTCGAGCAGCAGGCGGGACTCCTCGTCGATGTCCCCGACCGGGTAGGTGGCGTCGGTGTCGCCATGGACGCCGTCGAGGAACGCGGTGATGTCGACGTTGACGATGTCCCCGTCGAGGAGCTCCCGATCGTCCGGGATGCCGTGGCAGATGACCTCGTTCACCGAGGTGCACAACGACTTCGGGAAGTGCTTGTAGCCCAGTGTCGACGGGTACGCGCCGTGGTCGAGCAGGAACTCGTGCCCGATGCGGTCCAGCTCCTCGGTGGTGATCCCGGGGGCGATGTGCTTGGAGACCTCCAGGAGCGCCCGCCCGGCCAGGCGGCCGGCGGCGCGCATGCGCTCGATGGTCTCGGCGTCCTTGATCTCCGGCCCCGTCCAGGGCTCGGGGTGCGAGCGCCCGACGTACTCCGGCCGCGGGATCGAGGCTGGGACGGAGCGCATGGGGGAGACGGTTCCGGCGAGCAACGACATGCCTGGCAGTGTAGGTCGCGATGCCGACCAAACCTGTAGACGACCAGGGCACGAGCCCGCCGCTGCCCGACCGGGTGCGGCGGATCGTCTCCCTGGTGCCGTCGCTGACGGAGGCCGTCGGAGAGACCGCGCCGGACCTGCTGGTGGGCATCACCGACTGGTGCACACACCCGCAGCGGTTGGACGCCTCCCGGGTGGGTGGGACGAAGAACCCGGACGTCACGGCCGTGACGGCCCTGGCGCCGGACGTGGTGCTGGTGGCCGTCGAGGAGAACCGGACCGAGGACCTCGACGCGCTGCGCGCCGCGGGCCTGGCGGTCTGGACGACCGACATCCGCGACGTCGCCTCCGCGTTGTCCTCGCTGGAGCGGATGCTGGCGGCCTGCGGTTTGGGCCGCCCGGACTGGTTGGCCGCCGCGCAGGTCTCGTGGGCGCAGCCCGCGCCGAGGGAGCGTCGTCGGGTGGCGGTGCCGATCTGGCGGCGGCCGTGGATGGTCGCCGGCGCCGACACCTTCACCACGGACATGCTGGCCCGACTGGGGCTGGACAACGTCTTCGACGACCCGCCGGCCGACCTGGCCGGGCGCTACCCGAAGGCCTCGCCGGAGGAGATCCTGGCCCGCGGGGCGGACCTGGTGATCCTCCCCGACGAGCCGTACGTGTTCACCGCCGCGGACGGGCCCGAGGCCTTCGGCGCGGTGGACGTCGCCCTGGTGAGCGGCCGGCAGCTGACCTGGTACGGCCCGTCGATGGCCACGGCTCGGGCCGACCTGACCGCCGCCATGCAGAACGCCCGCCCAGGTGCAGCCTGGGCGGGCGTCTGAAGCTTTCGTCGGGTCAGACCTGCTTGCGACCCTTGCCGGCCGGGTGCGCGGCGCGGGACTTCTCCTCGGCCGTGCTGCGACTCTGCTGCTGAGGAACTGCAGTCAGCTGCTGCGGGACCTCGACCGGAGCCGGCACCAGCAGGATCACGTCGCCGGAGTCCATGACCCACTCGGTCTGGATGAGGAAGCCGGGGAACTCGGCGGCGACGGCGGCCATGGCCTCGTCCAGCACCAGCTCGTCGGTGGAGTCGATGACCAGCTCGAGACCACCCTCGACCGGGAACACGAACCACTTCACGATGACCATCGCCCCTTTGCTTGCACCCGGTCTGTCCGGGTCGCTTGGGGCGTTAGATGCAGCCCGGGGCAAATCGGTTCCATCCCGGCGAAAACGGACAACTCCGGCTCAGCGGCTCCGCTGCACGTGCCCGCGGACTACGGCGGCCTCGAGGCTGGAGAACCGTAGGCCGATGACGCTCAGGGACGGGCCCATGAGGGACAGGACGTCGGGCCCGGTACCGCTGTAACCCTCCACGCTCGCGTAGTGGTGGTGCGCCCCGAGCAGGTGCCCGACCTCGTGCGCCATCGTCTTGCCGGTCGCGTCCGCCAGGGTGACGGGCAGGGTCTGCGACTTGACCGACTCGGGGAAGATCTCCCCGACGGCGAACGCGTGCGCGGGGAAGCGGACACCGCCGATGCAGTCGGCGAGGCCGGCGACGTTCTTGCCCGCGGGGAACCCGCCGACGATGTCCTTGTTCGTCAGTGTGTAGACCACGTCGACGCCCCGCGGGACCTTGCCGCGATAGACCTTCTTGGACTGGCCGATGAGCGCCAACGCGTCGGTTCCCTCGAAGGTGACCTTGCGGTAGGTGGCCCGCACGTCGATGTCGAGCGCGGCGTAGGTCTTGCGCATGACCTCCACCGCGGCCTCGGCCCGGTCCTTGGGTGTCCCGTCGAGGAGGATCCGCAGGCGCAGCGCGACAGGCTTGTTCTCGAACGAGGTCAGTTCGGGAACGAGCTGGAGGCACTTGAACTCGTCGTCGATCAGCCCGAAGGATTCAGCTCCGGGGGACTCCTCGGCCTGCGCGGGCCCCGTGGGTGCAAGGGTGCACAGCGCCAGTGCGCCGACCATTGCGACGGCCGGTGCCAGGATGCGTCGGATCATGCGACTCCGTTAGTAGGCGTGCTCGTGCGACGGGAACTGTCCACCGACGACGTCGGTGGCGAAGGCTTTGGCGGCCTCGGTCATCACGCCGCGCAGGTCGGCGTAGCGCTTCACGAACCTCGGAATCTGACCCTCCCTCAGGCCCATCATGTCCTGCCAGACCAGCACCTGCGCGTCGCAGTCCGGACCGGCGCCGATGCCGATGGTGGGGATGCGCAGCTCGGCGGTGATCTGCTTGGACACCTCGGCGGGGACCATCTCGAGCACGACGGCGAACGCACCGGCGTCCTCGACGGCGTGCGCGTCCGCCAAGACCTGCTCAGCGGCTGCACCGCGGCCCTGCACCCGGTACCCGCCCAGGCCGTGCTCGCTCTGCGGGGTGAATCCGACGTGGGCCATCACGGGCACACCGGCGTCGACGATCGCCTTGATCTGCCCGGCGACCCGCACCCCGCCCTCGAGCTTGACCGCGTGCACCCCGCCTTCCTTCATGAAGCGGATCGCGGTCTCGAGAGCCTGCTGGGGGGACACCTGGTACGACCCGAACGGCAGATCTCCGACGATCAGCGCCCGCTTGCTGGCGGTCACCACCGACCGGCACAGCGGCAGGAGTTCGTCGACAGTCACCGGGACCGTCGTCTCGTAGCCGTAGACGTTGTTGGCAGCACTGTCCCCGACGAGCAGCGCCGGGATCCCGGCCGCGTCGAAGATCTCCGCGGTGTACATGTCGTACGCGGTGAGCATCGGCCAACGCTCGCCGCGTTCCTTCATGGCGTGCAACGCCGGCACACGCACCCGACGCGCGGGCGGCAGGTTTCCGTAGACCGGCGTGGTTTCAGAAGTGGACGTCATCATCGACTCCTCGTTGTCGCCTCGAGGCCTCCGGACGAGGTCCCCGGACACTCCCGAGGGTAGGTCACAACCTTTGCGCACGTCGTGCGTAGTGGTCGTAAAACTGCCCAATATGTCCAGTTTGTGGAACCACAACGAATGACAAGCGCAGCGATCGGGGCTCTCGGCAAGCTCAGCTGACCTGGTGTCGAGCCCGCGCGAACGCGCGGCGGACACGGGCCACGAACTCACGGGGCTCGTTCACGAGCTGATTCCAGGTCACTCGGACGACCTCCCAGCCCGCGTCGCGCAGGCGATCCTCGCGCAGCTTCTCGCGCACGAGCACCTCCTTCGGGTCGATCCAGGGATCGGTGTACTTGATCATGCCGTCGGCCTCGACGACGGTCCGGTGCTCACGGAACAGGAGATCGACCCGGGCGATCTTGCCGCGGTGGTCGAAGAGTTCGACCTGGAGGTCCGGGTTGCGCAGGCCGTGGTCGGCGAGGACCAGCCGGGCCAGTGACTCGGCCCCCGACTCGGCACGACCGTCCGCGAAGGCAATGATCTCCTCGGCCTGGCGACTGCCGCGCCACCCGCGGTAGGCGGCGACGATGGCTCGCATCTGATCGTGCGAGGCGCCCAGTTGCAGGGCACTGTCCGCAGCGATCAATGCGTCGGAGCGCTTGATCTCGCGGGCCAGATCGACGGCGGTCCGTTCGAGCGACGTGACGAACAGCCCGGCCAGCACAACCACGTCTGCTTTCTCCAGCGTCGCCGGGCGGACGTGGACGCCCCAGTTGAAGTTCCGACGAGTGCGGTCCGGGCTGACGAGTTCGACGACATGGCGCACGGGTGCCGGGGCAGGCCAGTCCACCGGGAGGGAGTCAGGGTTGACGGGTGGCATCGGGCTGCGCAACTTCCAGAGCATGGCCGCGCTGCGATGCCCGGCGGAGAGCAGCACTCCCGGCCACATCACCCGTTCAGGGTCAGGTGGCGGGAACCGCAGCAACAACGCGGCGGCAGTCTCGATGCGGTGGAGCTCTCGGGTGTCGGCCGCGAGGAGATCCTTCGTGTCGATGAGAACCCCCCGACGCAGGGCAGTCAGGTGGCCTTCCTTCTCCATCTGCCGCTGCTGCCCACGGCTGATGCCTGTGGCCCGTGCCTGCGCCACGGTGAACGGACCGCTTTGGATCTCACGGATTGCCCGAAGCTCAGGTGTCATGGCGTCAGATCTTGGATCCGACGATGATCACCGCGCGCCCGAATCGAGAATTTCGTTACGCATGAGGCAAATCAGCGCAATGTCGACGGAGCCTGTCAGTCGTCGTGGTCACCGATTCAGGGCATATCGGACACATTTACGACCATTGCGCACGTCGTGCGCAATGGTTGTTCAAGGCGCTGTCTCGCGCCAGGCGCTGGTGATGGGGAGGCGACGGTCGCGGCCGAAGGCGCGGCGGGAGATCTTCGGGCCCGGCGGGTACTGGCGGCGTTTGTACTCGGCGAGGTCGACGAGGCGCAGGATGCGGGTCACCAGCTCCGGGTCGAAGCCGGCGGCGACCAGGGCCGCGGCGGAGGAGTCCTGCTCGACGTAGTGGTCGAGGAGACGATCGAGGAGTTCGTAGTCGGGCAGGGAATCGGTGTCGAGCTGACCCGGCCTCAGTTCCGCCGAGGGTGGCTTCGTGATCGAGTTCGGCGGGATGGGTGGGGTCTCGCCGCGGCGTTCGGCCTCGGCGTTGCGCCACTCCGAGATGCGCCACACGACAGTCTTCAGCACGTCCTTCAGTGGCGCGAACCCGCCGACGGCGTCGCCGTAGATCGTGGAGTACCCGGCGGCGAGCTCGGTCTTGTTGCCGGTGGCGAGGACCAGGTGGCCCTCGGCGTTGGACAGCCCCATCAACGTGGTGCCGCGCACTCGGGCCTGCAGGTTCTCCTCCGCCAGGCCGGTCAGCTTCAACGACTCGAGGTAGGCGTCGACCATCGGCGCGATCGGCACGGAGCGGTAGTTCAGGCCGGTGCGCGTCGCGAGGTCGTCGGCGTCGGACCGGGAGTGGTCGGACGAGTACACCGAAGGCATCGAGACGCCGTGGACGTTCGACGCACCGATCGCGTCGCAGGCGATCGCGGCGATCAGCGCGGAGTCGATGCCGCCGGACAGGCCGAGCACGACCGAGCGGAAGCCGTTCTTGCGGACGTAGTCCCGCAGCGCCAGGACCAGTGCCCCGTAGACCTCCGCCTCGTTGGACAGCCGCGGCTCCACACCTGCGGGCGCCGCGTCGAAGGCCGGCAGCGGCGCGGCGGAGATCTCGGCGCGCGCGATCGCCACGTCGACCTCGGCGGCGACGGCCCGTTCCGCTCGCGGCCCGGGCAGGTCGAGGTCGACGATCAGCAGGCTCTCGACGAACTGCGGGGCCCGGGCGAGGACGTCGCCGGTGGGGGAGACGACCAGGGAGTCGCCGTCGAACACCAGCTCGTCCTGCCCGCCGACCAGGTTGACGTAGGCCAGGGTCGCCCCGGCCTGCGCGGCCCGCCGACGGCACAGGTCCAGACGGACGTCGTCCTTGTTCGCCTCGTACGGGGAGCCGTTGAGCACGACCAGCAACCCCGCCCCGGCCGCGGACGTGGCCGCGACCGGACCGCCCTCCTGCCAGAGGTCCTCGCAGATCGCGAAGGCAACGTCGACGCCGTGCAGGCGCACGACCGGCAGGACGTTGCCGGGCACGAAGTAGCGGAACTCGTCGAAGACCCCGTAGTTGGGCAGGTGGTGCTTGGCCGAGCGGATCACGACCTGCCCGCCGTGCAGGACGGCGAGCGCGTTCTTCGGCGACCCGGCGGGCTTGCCCAGCCTCGGCCGGTCGTGCTCGGTGGCGTCGAGGTACCCGACGACGACGGCGATCTCGCCCAAGCCGGCCTCGACGAGCCGGGGAGCCAAGGAGTCCAACGTCGCGCGGGAGGCTGACTGGAAGGACTGGCGCAGTGCCAGGTCCTCGACGGGATACCCGGTCAGTGCCATCTCGGGGAACGCGACCAGATGCGCGCCCGCCGCGGCCGCGGCGGCGGTCCGGTCCAGGATCAGGTCCGCGTTGGCGGCGAGCGCCCCCACGGTGACGTTGCACTGCGCGAGGGCGAGGCGAAGTTGCGGCATGCCCGCAGCCTAAGGACGGGGCGCGATCGGGGCAGGTGCGGGCCGCAGGGACGGGCGGTGATAGACCGGGGACCGCGGGGCCAGGCGCGCTCGTCACCTCTGCTTCCTGGTGGCGTGCGAAGTTGTTCTCGCAGCTCCGCCTCGGTGACGCCGGAATGTTTCCTGAGCCTCACACCGGTAACCGCGGCGAAACACCGATCGGGAAGAATTCCGACCGGCGGCGAGCATCGACCAAGATGGGACTCATGGACAAGCAGACCGAGTTCGTGCTGCGCACCCTCGAGGAGCGCGACATCCGTTTCGTGCGGCTGTGGTTCACCGACGTGCTCGGGTTCCTGAAGTCGGTCGCGATCGCGCCGGCCGAGCTGGAGGCCGCGTTCGCCGAGGGCATCGGCTTCGACGGCTCCGCGATCGAGGGCTTCGCCCGCGTCCACGAGTCCGACATGCTCGCCAAGCCCGACCCGGCGACCTTCCAGGTGCTGCCCTGGCGCACCGAGGCCCCCGGCACGGCCCGCATGTTCTGCGACATCCTCATGACCGACGGGTCGGCCAGCTACGCCGACCCGCGGCACGTGCTCAAGCGCACGCTCGCCAAGGCCTCCGAGCTCGGCTTCACCTTCTACACCCACCCCGAGATCGAGTTCTACCTGCTCGAGAAGAAGCCGGGGTCCGGGGAGAAGCCGGTGCCGATCGACAACGGCGGCTACTTCGACCACACCACCCACCGGGTCGGCTTCGACTTCCGCCGCCAGGCCATCACGATGCTCGAGAACATGGGCATCTCGGTGGAGTTCAGCCACCACGAGGGCGGCCCCGGCCAGCAGGAGATCGACCTGCGCTACGCCGACGCGCTGACCACCGCGGACAACATCATGACCTTCCGCACGGTCATGAAGGAGGTCGCGCTCGAACAGGGCGTCTACGCCTCCTTCATGCCCAAGCCGTTCACCGAGCACCCCGGTTCCGGCATGCACACGCACCTCTCGCTGTTCGAGGGCGATCGCAACGCCTTCCACGAGGCCGGCGCGGAGTACCAGCTGTCCAAGGTGGGCCGCTCCTTCATCGCGGGCCTGCTCAAGCACGCCGCCGAGATCACCGCGGTCACCAACCAGTGGGTGAACTCCTACAAGCGCCTCTGGGGCGGCGGCGAGGCCCCGGCCTACATCTGCTGGGGCCACAACAACCGCTCCGCGCTCGTGCGGGTGCCGATGTACAAGCCCAGCAAGGGCCAGTCCACGCGCGTCGAGATCCGTTCGCTCGACACGTCCTGCAACCCCTACCTCGCCTACGCGCTGCTGCTCGCCGCCGGCCTGAAGGGCATCGAGGAGGGCTACGAGCTGCCGGCCGAGGCCGAGGACGACGTCTGGTCGCTCACCGAGGCCGAGCGCCGCGCGCTGGGCATCGAGCCGCTGCCGCAGAACCTGGCCGAGGCCATCGCGCTCATGGAGCGCAGCGAGCTGGTCGCGGAGACCCTGGGCGAGCACGTCTACGACTTCTTCCTGCGCAACAAGCGTCGGGAGTGGGAGGAGTACCGCTCCCAGGTCACCCCGTTCGAGCTCGACCGCTACGTGGCGCTCCTGTAGTCAGGGCTAACTTGGAGGCGTGACTCCTCCCGACGCCCAGGCCCGACGCAGCACGGGCCCGGGCGCGGAGTTGGCGCGGCTGGGCTTCCAGGACGTCCCGGCCGCGACCACGCTGATCGCGGAGTCGCCACTCGAGATCTCCAGTGCCCCGGACCTGCTCGCAGCGCTCGGTGAGGCGGCGGACCCGGACCTGGCGCTCGCGGCGCTGTCGCGTCTGGCAGCCGCCGAGGATCCGTCCGACCTGCGGGCCGCGCTGCGGCTCAACGAGGGACTGCGGTCCCGGCTGATCGCGGTGCTCGGGGCGTCGGTCGCGTTGGGCGATCACCTGGTGCGTCACCCCGAGGACTGGCGACTGCTCGAGCCGGACCCGGCCGGGCCGATCTCCGCGCAGGCGTTGCGCACGGGTCTGCTGACCGCCGTCGGGGCCGACCCGTACGCCGCCGACGCCGGTGGCCGACGCGTGCGACGCAGAGGTGTTCTCCGACCTTCGGGTTCAGTACCGCCGGGGCGTGCTCACCCTGGCGGCGCGCGACCTGACCGGCTTCGCGAACCTCGAGGAAGTCGCGGCGGAACTGGCCGACCTCGCTGCCGGAACCCTCGACGCCGCGCTGGCGGTGGCTCGCGCCGGGTCGGCGCCCGACGAAGAGCCGTGCCGGATCGCTGTGATCGGCATGGGCAAGTGCGGCGGCCGGGAGCTCAACTACGTCAGCGACGTCGACGTCATCTTCGTCGCCGAGGCCCTGCCCGACGGCGATGAGGCCGCTGCGTTGAAGGCCGCGACGCGGTTGGCCACGGCGCTGATGCGGGTCTGCTCCGAGGCCACCCCCGAGGGCGCGATCTGGCCGGTCGACCCCGCACTGCGTCCGGAGGGCAAGGCCGGACCACTGGTGCGGACCGTCGCCTCGCACGCGGCCTACTACGAGCGCTGGGCCGCGACCTGGGAGTTCCAGGCGCTGCTCAAGGCACGGCCGATCGCCGGCGATCTCGACCTGGCCGCCGAGTACATGGCCGCGATCAGCCCTCTGGTGTGGAAGGCCGCGGGGCGGGACAACTTCGTCGAGGACGTGCAGGCGATGCGTCGCCGCGTCGAGTCGACGTTGTCCGCCGGTCGCGGCCGAACGCCAACTCAAGCTCGGGTCCCGGCGGGCTGCGCGACGTCGAGTTCGCGGTGCAACTGCTCGAACTGGTGCACGGTCGATCCGACGAGTCCCTGCGGACCGGCAACACCCTCGAGGCGTTGGCCGCACTGGCCCGGGGCGGCTACGTCGGGCGGGACGACGCCACCGAGTTCGCCGACGCCTACCGCTTCCTGCGCACCCTGGAGCACCGCATCCAGATGCACCGGCTGCGCCGCACGCACGTCCTGCCCGAGGCGCAGGACGAGTTGCGTCGCCTGGGTCGCTCCCTCGGCATGCGCGCGGACCCCGCCAAGGAGCTGACCGAGACCTGGCGGCGGCACACCCAGCAGGTGCGCCGGCTGCACGAGAAGTTGTTCTACCGGCCGCTGCTCACCGCGGTCGCGCGTCTGGCGGGTCCGGAGACGCGACTGACCGCGGAGGCCGCCCAGGCCCGGCTCTCGGCGCTCGGTTACGCCGACCCGCAGGGGGCGCTGCGTCATCTGGAGGCCCTGACCGCCGGGCTGTCCCGGCGCGCGTCCATCCAGCGGACGTTGCTGCCGGTGATGCTCGGCTGGTTCGCCGACGCGGCGGATCCGGACGCGGGACTGCTCGCCTTCCGCCAGGTCTCCGACGCGCTCGGGGCGACCCCCTGGTACCTGCGGCTGCTGCGGGACGAGGGGCAGGCCGCGCAACGCATGGCCACCGTGCTGTCCGGGTCGCGGTTCGTGGCCGAGCTTCTCGCCGGGGCGCCGGAGGCCGTCGCGATCCTCGCCGCCGACGCGGACCTCGTGCCGCGCGGGGTCGACGCGTTGGTCAACGAGGTGCACTCCTCCACGGCCCGGGCCCGCAGCGCCGAGGACGCGGTGCTGGCGGTGCGCGGCATGCGCCGCCGGGAACTGTTCCGCATCAGTGCCGCCGACGTCCTGGGCAACCTCGACGTCTCGACCGTCGCCGACGCGCTCAGCAACGTCGCGGCCGCGACCCTGCGGGGAGGCCTGGACGCGGCGATTCGTGCGGTGGAGGAGAAACAACCGGTCCCGACCCGGTTCGCCATCGTGGCCATGGGTCGTCTCGGCGGGCACGAACTGGGCTACTCCAGCGACGCCGACGTCATCTTCGTCCACGACCCGCTGCCCGGTGCAGACGAACGCCAGGCCGCCGACGCCGCCACCGCCATTGCCAACGAACTGCGGCGGTTGCTGCACGCCCCCATGTCCGAACCGGGTCTGGAGGTCGACGCGGACCTGCGCCCGGAGGGCCGCAACGGGCCGCTGGTGCGCTCGCTGGCCTCGTACGAGAAGTACTACGCGCGGTGGTCCAGCGGGTGGGAGGCGCAGGCGTTGCTCCGTGCGGAATTCGTCGCCGGTGACGCCGACGTGGGGGCGCGGTTCATCGCTCTGATCGACCCGATTCGCTACCCGGCAGCGGGTCTGACGGAGGATCAGGTTCGAGAGATCCGGCGGATCAAGGCCCGGGTGGAGACCGAACGGATGCCCCGCGGTGCCGACCCGACCCTGCACACGAAGCTGGGCCGGGGCGGGCTGTCCGACGTCGAGTGGGTGGCGCAGCTCCTGGCGCTGCAGCACGCGGCGAGGATTCCCGAGCTGCGTACGACGCGGACCCTGGAGGCGCTCGCCGCCGCCGACGAGG
This sequence comes from uncultured Actinomycetota bacterium, assembly GCA_963703165.1. Taxonomy (GTDB): domain Bacteria; phylum Actinomycetota; class Actinomycetes; order Sporichthyales; family Sporichthyaceae; genus JBQTKD01. The sequence continues at coordinate 817,006 of OY969798.1, read as the reverse complement.
CCAAGCTGATCGGCCACGCGGACGCGACGGTGCTGGCCGAGGCCTGGCGGATGGCCACCCGGGTCCGCAACGCGATCATGCTGGTGCGCGGCCGTCCGTCGGACTCCCCGCCCGGGGACGGTCGGGCCCGTCAGGCGATCGGCCGGTGCCTGGGCTATCCGGCGGCGACGGCCAGTTCGTTCGTCGAGGACTATCAGCGGTTGACCCGCCATGCCCGTTCGGTTGTGGAGCGGGTCTTCTACGACTGACGGAGGATCAGTCCGTTGCGCCGTCGACGATCCGGCGGTTGGCGAGTGGTTCGTCGAGCTCCACGTCGACGTAGGCCGGGTGCAGCGACATGGTGCAGGCCTGACCGGCGGCGGCCTTGTCGCGGCCGGTGATCAGGGTGATGGTGACCCGGTCGCTCGCGTAGTCGACCTTCACGCGGTCCAGCACCATGCACGGCGGTGTGCCCGAAGTGAAATGGATCCGGACGGTGCGCGAGTCGCGCATCTCCGCGCGGTCCCACGCGGTGGCGCGGGTGTCCACCGCGCCCGGGCTGGGGCGGACCTCGACGCCCCCGGACCCCGGCTCGTCCAGGCGCGCCGATTCCCGGGCGTCGACGGCGGCGCCGTCGACGAGAGTGCGGCCGGCCAACGGCTTGGCCAGACGCACGTCCACGGCCTTCTCCTCGGCGACCGCCGCGCAGACCCGGTCCCGCTGCGAGGGATCCGAGCCGGTGTAGAGGGTGATGACGACGATGGTCGGACGGTACTCGACCCGGACCGAGTCCAGCACCTCGCACGGGGCGACCCCGGAGGTGAACAGCACCCGGACCTTGCGCTCCCCGAGGACATCGGCCCGTTCCCAGTGCGCGGGCTGCACGTTACGCATGCCGGGCTTGGCGGTGACCAGCTCGGGGGCGGTGGGCGTGACGGCGTGCTTCAGGGGCCCAGGCGTGGCCGTTGCCTGGCCGGCGGCACGCGTGGCGGATGCCGACCTTGTGGGTACCGGGGCGGCGGTGTCGGCCGGCACGGGGACGGAGGTCGCGGCCGGTGCCGACGTGGGCGGGAAGGTCGCGAGCGCGGACGGGGCTCCGGTCGGCTCGGCGAGCGGTCCGACTGCGGTGAATTCGGCGGGTGCACTCGGCGCCGGCGCCGGGGCCGGGGCCAGGGCCGGGGCGGCCGCGGGGACGTCTGAGGCCGCCGGGGCGGCACCACCGCCGCATCCGGCGAGCACCCACGACACCCCGACTGCGGCGACCACTCCCGCCAGCCGTCTCATACGTCCCCCCTGATACCTCTCACGCGGCGGCTTTCTCCCCGCACGGTGCCCCCGAGAGCCTCCACTGAATCGACGCGTTCCGGGCCGGAACGGTTCACCGCTTACCCCATTGGTGGAGATCCCGACCGGGTCGAACCCGGTCCTTGTAGGACAGACCTTAGGTTGGTTCCGTGGATCAAGTCGTGCAACTCGTCGCTGCCCTGCTGGTTCTCGGCGCGTTCTGCGCCAATCAGTGGCGCGGGCTGCCCACCGACTCGGTGTCGTTCCTGCTGTTGAACGCGGTCGGGACCGCCGTACTCGCGGTGTTGGCCGCCATGGGAAGCAACTGGGGCTTCCTGTTGCTGGAGGGAGTGTGGGCACTGGTGTCCACCGCCAGTCTGATCCGAGTGCTGCGCAAGCAGCAGAACGCGCTCGCCTGAGGTCTCCGCCGAGCGATGGAGACGTCAAGGAACCGATCGGTCGATCCGGACATACCGCGCGACGAGCGAGAGTCGTTGCGACGGCGCAAGAAAGACATCACGGATCTGTCCAAGCGTCAGATTTCATCCCCGCCGGGGCGTTACATCGTTCTTTCGGCTGATCCGGAACTGGCGGATCGGTCGAGTGCGGACGAACCCTTCGGATGATTCGCGACGCCCTTGGACGGCCTCACTCTGATCTCGTCGCCACAGTCGGCGACCCGGCTGGCCGAACGAGGCCTTGTCCGGCCGGCTCATTTCCCAGGGGGATCAGAACAATGGCTCGTCGTATCTCGCGCAAGATGGTCGCCGTCATCGCCGCCCCGCTCGCGCTCGGCGCTGTGGCCCTGCCCATGGCCTCCTCGGCCAACGCGGGTCTGCTGGACAGCATCCTGGGCGTTCTCGACATCACCGACCTCGGCGACAACGTGCCGTTCACCACTGGTGGCGAGCTGGTCAAGCTCTGCCTGCTCGACGGCCAGATCGTCGACATCGCGGTCGCCAACGCCGGCAGTGGCTGCGACGACGAGGTTGCCGCGGTGCAGGGCCCCAAGGGCGACAAGGGCGACAAGGGCGACCCCGGTGTCGCGGGTGCCAACGGCGCCACGGGTGCCATCGGCGCCACCGGCCTGCGTGGCCCGGCCGGCGACGACGGCGTCTCCGGCTACAAGATGATCAAGACCAAGTTCACCGTCTCGAAGCAGTCCGTGAAGAGCCTGCAGGTCAACTGCGGTGGCTCGCTCAAGGTGACCGGTGGCGGCGTCTACTCGTCCTCGAACGCGATCGTCCCGCTGGCCAACCACCCGGCCAGCAACGCGAAGTCCTGGAAGGCGCGTGTCGCGAACACCGCCGGCAGCAGCAAGACCGTCTACGTCTACGCGATCTGCGCCAGCGTCTGACCGACTCCGTAAGCCCTGCGGGGCACTGGATCACCCGGTGCCCCGCGGTTGCGACCGACGCCCCGACCACCCGACGTGGTCGGGGCGTCGGCCATTTCTGGTGCGCCGTCCTCAAGATCGCCCGCTTTACCGAACACGGTTCGGGCATCGCGGACGAGGCAGCCCCGACCGGTACGGACCGGTCGGGGCTCTTGGGCGTTATGGGCGGCGAAGGTCAAGGAAACCCTTTGGGCATCGGCCGTTCGGTTGACCGTTCCTTGACCTAACGAACGATCGAGAGCGCTCCGGCAGGCACCGAAACCACGGTTGTCGCCAACGAGGGCGGCCCCGGCCCGGCGCGACCAGCCCGCCACCGGATCCCGAAGCTCACTCCCATGGGGGAACAACTAATGGCTCTTCGTCGCCCGTCCGCTCGCAAGATGGCGTTCATCGCCGTTCCGCTCGCCATCGCCGCCGTGGCGGTCCCGTCCATCGCCGCTGCGGTCGCTCCGGGTGACGTCTACACCGCTTGCCTCGAGACCGACGGCAACGGCATCACCACCGGCCCCGTCGCCGGCTCGCTGACTCAGGTCACCGTGAATGCGTCGGGCAGTTTCGCCTGCAACGAGGACGACGACATCCTCATCAACTGGAACAACGAGGGACCGATCGGCGAGACGGGCGCGCAGGGTCCGCAGGGTGAGACTGGCGCGCAGGGTGAGACCGGCGCGCAGGGTGAGACCGGCGCGCAGGGTGAGACCGGCGCGCAGGGTGAGACCGGCGCGCAGGGTGAGACCGGCGCGCAGGGCGTTCCCGGCGCCACCGGCCCGCAGGGACTCATGGGCCCGCTCGGCGCGACCGGCCCGATCGGCCCGCAGGGTCTCGTCGGCCCGGCCGGCGAGACGGGTCCCGCCGGCGAGGCCGGCCCGCAGGGTGACACCGGCTCGCAGGGTCCCATCGGCCCGATCGGTCTCACCGGCCCGGCCGGCGAGACCGGTGCGGCCGGCCCCGCAGGCCCGGCTGGTCCGGCAGGCGCTCCCGGCGCGGCCGGTGCTGACGGTGCTGACGGTGGACTGGCCGGGTGGTCCCGCGAGTCGAACCAGGTCCGCATCCCCGGCAACACCGTGGCGAACTACTCGGCCACCTGCGACGAGGGCTCCCTGGTCACCGGCGGTGGCGCCTGGGCCCCGTCGAGCGGAGTCGACCTGATCTCCGGCGGCCCGTCGGCCGACGGCAGCAAGTGGACCGTCAAGGTGCGCAACTCCCACGGCAGCAGCCACCAGGTCACCGCCTACGCGATCTGCGCCGCGGCCGTCCCGGTCCTGAGCTAGTCAGCACCGCAGCACGAAGGCTCCAAGGCCCCGACCGGTTCGCCCGGTCGGGGCCTTCGAGTATGACGGAAAGTCAGATGCCTTCTCAGTCTCCTAATTCGCCTTTGTGGTGAGCAGGTCGAGCGCCGCAACCACAGCAGCATCCACGGCTTCCTTGCGCAGCCCCTGGGCGTGCAGCAGGCCCTCGCCGTCCTCCTGCTCGAGCAGGGCGAGCAGCAGGTGCTCGGTGCCGACGTAGTTGTGGCCCAGGCGCAACGCCTCCCGGAACGTCAGCTCGAGCGCCTTGCGGGCCCCGGCGTCGAAGGGGACGAGCTCCGGGCCTTCGGGGTTGTCGGGCGGGAGAGCGGCGGTCGCCGCGGCGCCGAGTGCCGTGGGATCGATTCCCTGCAGGACCATGATGCGAAAGGCGAGCGCCTCGTTCCCGGTGAGCAGTCCGAGCACCAGATGGGCGGGCAGGATCTCGGCGTGGCCGCGACGCTGCGCTTCGTTCTGTGCGATGACCACCACGTTGCGGGCCCGCGGGGTGAAGCGGGAGAAACCCTGCCCCGGATCGAGATCGGGGGTCCCACCCTTGGGAACGAAGCGCTTCTGCGCCGCCTGCTTGCTGACGCCCATGCTGCGCCCGATGTCGGACCAGGAAGCACCCGAGCGCCGGGCCTGGTCGACGAAGTGACCGATCAGATGATCCGAGACCTCAGTGAGGTGTTCGGCGGCAAGGACCGCGTCGCTGAGTTGATCCAGGACGTCGGGGTGGACCTGCTTGATCGCCTCGATCAGTTCGTCGAGGCGGACATTGGCGAGGGGGGCTGGCGTCGTCATATCGTCAACCATAGTTGACGTCAACCAAAGTTGACGGAGAAGCTCAATTTACAAACAGCGACTACTTGTAAAGTCGCTGTACATTTGACAGTGTTTTGTCAACCGACGAGGAGGTTGGCAATGCGAGGCACCAGCACCCCGAAGACGTGGCACGACCCGAAGCGACACCTGTGGATCCTCGGGGCGGTACTGCCCCTGATCGTGTTCGTCGCCTATGGCCTCGTGGAGCTCACCGGCTCCGGTCTGATGTGGTACTCGCCGCTGGTCATCTTCTTCGTGCTCGTCCCGCTCGCCGACCTGGTCTTCGGCGAGGATGCGGCCAACCCGCCGGACGAGGCGATGGCCGGACTGGACGGTGATCGGTACTACCGGTACCTGACCTACGCGTTCCTGCCGGTCCAGTACGCCTCGCTGATCTGGGGCATGTGGATGATCGCGAACGGCGGACTGTCCACCGCCGACCGGATCGGCCTCGGACTGGCGATGGGGCTGGTCGCCGGCGTCGCGATCAACACCGCGCACGAGCTCGGTCACAAAGGTGAGGACGTCGAGCGTTGGTTCGCCCGCGTTGCCCTGGCCCCGACGGCGTACGGGCACTTCTTCGTCGAGCACAACCGCGGCCACCACGTGCGCGTCGCCACCCCGGAGGACCCGGCCAGCTCCCGGCTGGGGGAATCCCTCTGGCGCTTCCTGCCCCGGTCCATCGGCGGCAGTGCGCGCAGCGCATGGCACCTCGAGCGCGATCGCATGGAGCGGGCGGGCAAGCCGTTCGTGCACCCGGAGAACGAACTGCTCCACGGCTTCGTGATGACGGTGGCGCTCTTCGGCGGTCTCACCCTGTGGCTCGGCCCGGTCGTGCTGCCCTACCTGATCCTGCAGGCCGTTGTCGGCATCTGGCTGCTGGAGACCGTCAACTACCTCGAGCACTACGGCCTGTCGCGGCAGAAGGACGCCCGGGGTCGCTACGAGAAGGTCCGCCCGGCGCACAGCTGGAACTCCAACCACATGGTCAGCAACCTGATCCTGTACCACCTGCAGCGGCACAGCGATCACCACGCGAACCCGACCCGGCGCTATCAGACCCTGCGCGACTTCGAGGAAGCCCCGGTGCTCCCGACCGGCTACCTCGGGATGATCCTGCTCGCGACCGTGCCGCCGCTGTGGCGCTCGGTGATGGATCCGCGGGTGAAAGAGCACTATGTGGGCGATTTGTCCCTTGTGAACTCGGGACAGCCTGCGTGACCATGTTGCTCGACCTCCAGGGAGCTGCGATGACGGTGACGATGGGCAGCTCGACCCGTGATCGGCTCCTGGACGCGGCCACGGAACTCGCCCTCGACGGCGGCTGGCCCGGAGTCACCATGAACAAGATCGCCTGCAAGGCGGGTGTCAGCCGCCAGACGGTCTACAACGAGATCGGCTCCAAGCCCATCCTCGCCCAGCAGCTGGTGGCCCGAGAGCTCTCCCGATTCCTCGACGAGGTCGTCGTGCGGATCGGCCAGAGCGCCGACCCGATCGACGCCGTGAGTGGTGCCGCGCTGGTAGCCCTGACCCGCGCGGAGAACAACGCGTTCCTGCGCCTGGCCCTGGACGCGACCTACGGTGGCAACGCCGACCTGCTGCCGCTGCTGACCCTGGACTCCGCCTTCGTGCTCGACGAGGCCTACCGCCAGGTCCGCACGGCCTTCGTCGCCGCCTTCCCGACCCTGGGAATCCCGGACGAGGAACTGCGGCTCACCCTGCAGACGCTTGTCCGTCTGGTCTTCTCGCACATCCTGCAGCCGACCGACAAGCCGGAACTGGCCGCCGCCGACCTCGCCTTCGTGCTGCGCGCGATGCTGACCACCTCCCTCGCCGCGGTCTGACCTCGCCGGACCGGTGATCGCCCGGACACCCGCCTGTCCGCCGCGCGACACCGGCCCGCAACCTGGCGTCGTTACGTTCAAGCGTGCCCGCCACGACTGTCGATCCCACCGGTCCGGCGCCACAGGTCATCGTCCTCTTCGGTGCCACTGGCGACCTGGCCCGCCGCAAGCTGCTGCCCGGTCTGTTCCGGCTGTGCTCCACCGGCCTGTTGGGACCGTGCCGGGTCATCGGAAGCTCGCTGGACGAGTACGACGACGTCGGCTTCCGGGAATTCGCCAGGGTGGCCTGCGCCGAGTTCGGCAAGGAGTGCGGCGGCACCGCCTGGGCGGAGTTCGCCGAGCGGTTGAGCTACGTCCCGCAGTCGGTCGGACCGGCCGGTCTCGGGGCCGCGGTGAGCGCCGCGGAGGACGCCCTCGGTGGTGAACCGAACCGGCTGCACTACCTGTCGATCCCGCCCTCGGCGGCGCGCGGGGTGATCCGGGCGCTGGACGAGGCGAAGCTTGTCGAGCGCTCGCGGATCATTCTGGAGAAGCCGTTCGGGGTGGACCTGGCCACGGCCCGGCAACTGAACGCCACGCTGCACGAGACCTTCGCCGAGGAGCAGATCTTCCGGATCGACCACTTCCTCGGCAAGGAGGCGGCGCAGAACATCCTCGCCTTCCGGTTCGCCAATGGTCTGTTCGAGCCGATCTGGAACCGCAATCACATCGATCACGTCCAGATCGACATCCCGGAGATGCTCGGCTGCGAGGGTCGCGCGGGCTTCTACGAGGGCGTCGGGGCCTACCGCGACATGGTGGTCACGCACCTGTTCCAGGTGCTCGCGTTCATGGCGATGGAGCCACCGGCACAACTGACACCCGAGGCGATCAGCGAGGAGAAGAACAAGGTCTTCCGCTCGATGCGCCCGATCACCGGCTCAGATGTCGTGCGTGGGCAGTACATCGGGTACCGCGACGAGCCGGGCGTGGCGCCGGAGTCGGAGACCGAGACGTTCATCGCGCTGAAGGTCGGCATCGACAACTGGCGCTGGGCGGGAGTTCCGTTCTACCTCCGCACCGGCAAGCGCCTGGCCCAGGGCGCCCGGATCATCTCGATCGCCTTCCGTGAACCGCCGAAGAGCATGTTTCCGGCGGGGTCGGGAATCGGCGCGCACGGCCCGGATCACCTCACCTTCGACCTCGCCGACCAGTCGAAGCTGTCCTTGTCCTTCTACGGCAAGCGGCCGGGCCCGGGAATGCGCCTGCAGAAGCTGTCCCTGCAGTTCGCGCTCGACGAGTCCGGCCATTCCGACGACGTTCTCGAGGCCTACGAACGGCTCATCCACGACGCGATCTGCGGTGATCGGACCCTGTTCACCACCGCCGAGGGCATCGAACGTCTCTGGGAACTGTCCGGTCCGCTGCTGGCCGCCCCGCCGCCGGTGCGGCCCTACCCGGTGGGGTCCTGGGGCCCGAATGCCATCCACCAGCTCGTCACCCCGCACGCCTGGCGGCTGCCGTTCGAGCGGGCCTGGCGCGCGGGCTGATGATTCGTCAGACAGTCTCGAGGACCAGCAAGAACTGCCCGCCGCCCGGGTCGACCCGGGTGAGTGCCTTCAGATCCGGCGCCAGGCGCGAGAGTCGATCCAGCAACCACGCACCCGCCTCGTCGGCCTCCTGACGGGTGGGGCAGCGGGCGACGACCTCACGTCCGCCCTTGCGTCGCAGCCGCTCGACGGTGGGGATGATCGGCGCCGGATCGATGACGAAGAGGCCGTCCTTCCACGGCACGACCGGCGTCGTCGCACCCTTGCCGGTGTTGCAGCTCCGGTGTGCCAACCGCTCGGGACCGGCGGCTCCCTTCTTGCCTTTCTTGGGCTTCTCGCCCGCGTCGACGCTGGGCCCGCGGTCGGAGTTGACGGACGCGTCCGGGTCGACCGACTCGTCGCAGAGCCAGCAACGCCAGTGGTCCCGCTCGCCGACCTCGTGAAGGGTGCTCATGGCCTGACCGTACGCGCCGGGACAGAATGCTGGTGTGACCGACCTCGCCGTGACTCGACGCAGCCTGCACGCGATCGCCGAACAGGTGATGTCCGGCCCGCAGCATCGGCGCAGCGGGACGATCCGGCTGCGGATCACCGCCGGCGGCTTCGCCACCGTTGCTGATCCTCAGCTGGAGCTGACTGCCAGTCACCTCATCGGCCCGGGCGGGCGTTTCCCGCTCCATGGCGCGACCTGCACCGGACTCGCGGAGGCGGTCGGGGTCGACGTCGGTCCGCCGCGGGACCTGTACCAGGACCTGACCGGCGCCGACCCGCACGAGGTGCTGACCGTCGACGAGGCGGCGGCCACCGCGATGCTCGACGCGCTGCGCCGCGGCGATACCGCGCTGCGCCGGTTCGCCTCGGAGGAGACCCCGATCCTCTGGCCGGAGCACTTCGACGTCGGCATCGCCGTCGATGAGGTCAACTACGGCGTCTCCCCGGGCGACGAGTACTGCCCGGAGCCCTACGCCTACGTCGCACCGTGGACCCCGCGCGTCGGCGAGTTCTGGAACGCGCCCTTCGGCGCGGCCCACCCCATGAGCAAACTCTCCGACCCGGAACTCGACGCCTTCCTCGACTACGGGCGCGAACACTCCCGATAGCGCAGTTGGACACCGAAAACGATCACCGGAGGCGTGTTCAACTGCGCTATCGGGGAGATGCGGCACGGGTCAGGTGCCGTCCAGGTAGGCGATCACCGCCAGCACGCGGCGGTTGTCGTCGTCGGAGGGCGGCAGGTTCAGCTTCGTGAAGATGTTCGCGGTGTGCTTGGCCACCGCGCGTTCCGTGACGACCATCGACGTCGCGATCGCGGCGTTGGAACGGCCCTCGGCCATCAGCCCGAGCACCTCGTGTTCGCGGGGCGTCAGTTCGCCCAGCGGGGTGCGGACCGCCGGCCGGGCGAGCAGGGCAGCGATGACCTGCGGGTCCATCGCGGTGCCGCCGGCGGCGACGCGTCGGACCGCGTCGATGAACTGATCGGCGTCGAGGACGCGGTCCTTGAGCAGGTAGCCGATGCCGCCGTTGCCGTCGGCCAGCAGTTCGCGGGCGTAGAGCTGTTCGACGTGCTGGGAGAGCACGAGGATCGGCAGGCCCGGCGTCTCGCGCCGGGCGCCGAGCGCGGCCTGCAGGCCTTCGTCGGTGAGGGTCGGAGGGAGTCGCACATCGACGACGGCGACGTCGGGTTTCTCCTCGCGCAGCGCGGTGACGAGGTCCGGACCGTTGTCAACGGCAGCGGCGATGGTGAACTTGTAGGCCTCGAGCAGGCGGATCAGGCCGTCGCGGAGCAGGAAGAGGTCTTCTGCCAGCACCACGCGCACTCGGTCACCTTAGCCGGCCGAGGCCGCCGGAACCTCCATCGTGATCAGCGTCGGGCCGCCCGCGGGGGAGGCGACGGTCAGCCGGCCGTCGAAGGTGGACAGGCGTTTGGCGACCCCGCTCAGCCCGGTGCCCCGGGTGAGGTCCGCGCCGCCGCGGCCGTCGTCGCCGACGGTGATCCGCAGCAGGGATCCGTCGTGGCGCAGGTCGATCCAGATCCGGGTGGCGCGGGCGTGCTTGACGGCATTGGTGAGTGTCTCGGACACGGCGAAGTAGGCCGCGGACTCGACCGGGTCGGCCAGACGTGTCGGCAGGGTGACCGTGACGTCGGCCTGCACGGGGGCGGCGAGGGCCAGCGCGCGGACGGCGTCACCGAGGCCACGTTCGGCAAGCACCGGCGGAAGGATGCCGCGGACCAGGCCGCGAAGCTCGTTGAGTGCGGTCACCGACGCGTCGCGGGCCTCGGCGATCAGCTCCTTGGCGCGCACCGGATCGCTGTCCATGAGGTGCTCGGCCGCTCCGAGCGTCATCCCCATCGCCACCAGCCGGGCTTGTGCTCCGTCGTGCAGGTCGCGTTCGATCCGGCGAAGCTCAGCCGCGGAGGCGTCGACGGCGGCGGTGCGCGTCTCGGTGAGCTCGGCGACGCGGCGCAACGCCTGTTCCTTCGTCGGCGCGAGCAGGCCCTTGCTCACCAGGGAGTGCAGCTTCGTCACGTAGGGACCCAGCAGCACCCCCGCGGCGAGGAACACCACCCCCAGTGCACCCGCCTCGAAGGCCCGGGTCTGGCTGTTCACGAAGATCGGGCCGTACCAATCGCCGCCGGAGGCGTTGTAGATCGGTTTCCACACCCCGCACATCAGCACCCAGCCGTAGATGCCCTGCGCCACCAGGCCCAGCGGGACGAGGGCGAGCATGAAGCCGAGTGAGGCGGACCAGAACAGCCACAGCAGATCGCGCCAGGTGGCCGGGTCGCCCAGCATCCAGCCGACGCGACGGAAGATCCTCAGATCGCCCTGCGGCTTTGGCATGTAGGGCCGTGGCACCGGGGTGCCGAACCAATGGAGGCCGAAACGCCGGTGCAGATCGGCGAGCGCCCGCACGGCCAGGAGCAGGGGCGGCGTGGTCAGGATGCCGATGCCCAGCGGGATGAACGCGATCGAGATCAGCGTGAGGATCAGCAGCGCCAGGGCCACGGGAATGCCGAACAGCGCGAGGGCCAGGCCCTGGAACATGGAGACAACCCCACGCCGGGTCCTGCCGGGGCGGGTCACTGGCGGCGTGGCCACGAGCTGCGTCATGTCTCAAGCATCGCGGCTCTCGGTCCGCAGGGCACGGGTGCCCACACCCGGATCCGAGGGTGTACCTGGGTACACCCTCACCGGGGTGTTCGTTCCCGTGGATACGGGTGATGGACGGCCGGCTGCCGGCGCCGCGAATTCCTAACGTCGATGACAACAGATCGGACTGATCTGAGTGTTCGTCAGACGAAGGGGACAACGATGCGTGCGGGGACACACAGTGGGGTGGCTGCCCGGTTGGGCGGGTGGAGTGCCCGGCACCGGAAGTCGGCGATCGCGGGCTGGCTGTTGTTCGTCGTGCTGGCCACTGTGTTGGGTGGGATGCTCGGCTCGCGGCAGCTCGAGGACCACGAGATCGGAGCCGGCGACTCCGCCCGGGCGGACCGCATCCTGGCCGAGGCGGGGATAAAGAACCCGGCGAGCGAGCTGGTGCTGCTGCACAGCGAGACGCCCGACGGCTGGCGGCCCGCGGCCGACGACCTGATCGGCAGGCTGCGCGGAGTCGCGCAGGTCGAGACGATCGACGACACGGTGGCCTCGGGCGACCGGCACGACGGACTCGTCCGCTTCGACCTGGCCGGGGACTACGACGCCGCGGTGAAGGACGCGGCGCCGGTGATGGCTACCGTCGACGCCCTTCGCGCCGCCTATCCGGGGATCGAGGTTCACCAGGTCGGGGACGCGACGGTCGAGAGCTGGTTCGAGAAGGTCATCGCCAAGGACTTCAAGAGAGCCGAGTGGACCGCGGTGCCGCTGGCGCTGGGCATCCTGCTCATCGCGTTCGGTGCCCTGGTCGCAGCCCTCATCCCGGTCGTGCTCGCGTTGACGGCCTTCATCGCGGCCCTCGGCCTGCTGGCGTTCGTCAGTCAGATGGTGCCGGTCGAGGACTCCTCCGCCTCGCTGATGCTGTTGATGGGCCTCGCCGTCGGCGTGGACTACGCGATGTTCTACCTGCGCCGCGAGCGTGAGGAGCGCGCCGCGGGCCGGGACGCCGAGTCGGCGCTTGCCGTCGCGGCGGCGACCTCGGGTCACTCGGTGCTCGTCTCGGGCGTCACCGTGATGGCCGCGATGGGCGGCATGTTCCTCACCGGCATGTCCCTGTTCGAGGGCTTCGCCGCCGCGACCATCACCGTCGTGCTCGTCGCGATGCTCGGGTCGGTCACGGTTCTTCCCGCGGTGCTCTCGCTGCTGGGCGACCGGGTCGAGCGTGGTCGTCCGGCGCTGTGGGTGCGCAAGGCGCTGCGTCGCCCGGCGCCTGCTGCGCCCGGCCGGGGCGGGCGCTGGGTCGGTGCGGTCCTGAGGCCGGTCACTTCCCGGCCGCGCACCGCGGTCGCGCTCGGTGTCGGCGCGCTGGTCCTGCTGGCGCTGCCGGCCACGACGATGAAGACCGCAGAGCTCACCCCGGAGCAGCAGGCACCCGGGACGCCGATCGCCGTCGCGTATCAGCGCATCACCGAGGCGTTCCCGACCGGTCCGTTGCCGGCGCAGGTCGTGGTCAAGGTGCGCGACACCGCGGACCCGCGCGTGGACCAGGCGCTCGCGACTTTCCGGGACCGGGTCGCCGCCTCGGACTCGTTCGGTGCACCCATCGAGGTGACGATCCGTCAGGACAAGGGCGTCATCATCATCATCGACGTCCCGCTGGCCGGGGACGGTGCGGGCGGCGAGTCGAAGGCCGCGCTCGACGAGCTCCGGGACGAGGTCGTCCCCGCCACCGTGGGTGATGTCGGCGAGGCCTACGTGAGCGGGATGCTCGCGCAGAGCGTCGACTTCGACAATCAGCTGCGCCAGGGCCTGATCCCGGTGCTGCTCGCGTTGGCGCTGATCACCTTCGCGGTGATGGCTTTCGCGTTCCGTTCCCTGGTGATCGCGGCGACGGCGCTGGTGCTCAACCTGCTTTCCGTCGGCGCGGCGTTCGGTGTGATGACCGCGGTCTTCCAGTACGGCTGGGGCGCCGGGTTCTTCGGCACGGAAGGCGTCGGGGCGGTCGAAGCCTGGATCCCGATGCTCACGCTGGTGATCCTGTTCGGACTGAGCACGGATTACCACGTGTTCGTGGTCTCCCGGATCCGAGAGGCCGTCGACGCGGGAATGGACACGACCGCCGCGGTGCGGCACGGCATCACCCGCACGGCCGGGGTGGTGACCAGCGCGGCGGCCATCATGGTCGCGGTGTTCTCGGTCTTCGCGACCCTGTCGATGATGGACTTCAAGCAGATGGGTGTCGGCCTGGCGGCCGCGGTGGCCATCGACGCGACGCTCATCCGCATCGTCGTCCTGCCCGCCGTGATGGTGCTGCTGGGGGAGCGCAACTGGGGTCGATCCATGCGACGCCAGGTGTCCGCGCCGATGCCGCCTGCGGACCCGTCGCCGGTGTCGGTTGCTCATGCATGAGCAACCGACACAACAAACCCGGACAAACGGGGCGTGATTGGGGTCCGTTGCTCATGCATGAGCAACGGACTTCCGCTCGCGAGGACGAGCGGGCTGAGATCTGGCGCACTGCGCTCGCCGTATGGCCTGCGTGGCAGTCTTACGAGGACCGCACCGATCGCGATCTGGAGATGCTGGTCCTCGAGAAGGTCTGAACACGAACGGGGCCGGGACGCCGCAGATGCGGCGGTCCCGGCCCCGAGCTGTCAGCTCCGCGGATCAGTACTCGAGGTCGACGCCGACCTTCTCGCCGGTGGCGGTGTTGCACGCCGCGGCCATGTCCTTCAGAGCCTTGGAGTAAGCAGCGTCGATCGCGTCCAGGTCGGCGTCGTCGGGAGCGGTGGCGACGTTGGTCATCGCCGTGGCCAGCGTGCGCGCAACCGAGGCGACCTCGACCTTCACCTCGGGGGTGATGATGCCCCGGAGGTCCTTGGCGCCCTGCTCGAGGCGGGCGGCAATTGCGGTCCAGTCGGCCTTCGCCGTTTCCAGCTTCTTCGAGTCGTCGTGGATCTTGTTGTTCTGCTGCAGCATCTCCTGGCAGAACGTGCCGGTCGCGTCGTTGTGGCCCGCGTAACCGGTGCTGGTGGTGAAGTAACCGACGATGACGACGGCCACGCCGACGATTCCACCGATGATGCGACGACCCATCTGAACTGCCCCCGTGTGTTTTGAAATTGTGTGTCTCAGTTGGGGGTTGGACGGGGCGACTGTGCGTGCGGATCCGTGCAGAACGGTTGAATTCGGACTCGTACGTTCGGCCGATGGCGGATGAAAGCTCAGGGCCGGCGGTGCCCGACCAGCGGCAGCACCGGACCGCCCCCGCGTCGCGCAGCAGCGCTGCGGCGACGGTGGCGGTCCACCCGGTGCGGGAGACGTCGTCGACGAGCAACAGGGGGCCCTCTGGCAATGCGGGGGCGTCCGGCGCGACGCTCATGCCCTGCAGCAGCGCCGCCACCCGGCCTGCCGAGGCGACCTCGGCCGGTGGAGCGGGACCGGTCACCTGCAGCACATCGAGCAGGGGGAGCTTGCCGATCGCCGCGATGTGCGCGGCCATCCCGGCGACCCGCCGTGGGTGGGTTCGGCTGGGCACGGGGACGACGGCGACCGGTCGCCAACCCCACTCCTTCGCCCACCTGCGCAGCACGTCGACGAGGCCGGAGCGCAACTCATCGGACGGTTCGGCGTCGGGTCCGGACAGTTCGGCGATGACCTCGACCCACGCTGGATCGTCGGCGAAGGCCAGGGCGCGGCCCGGTTCGATCCCGGACAGGCGGCCCTTGCGCCCGGCACCGCTGGGCCAGAGCTTGCGTGGCTCGAGGATGTGGGAGCGGCCCCGCAGGTGCGCCGTGGCCGCGGCCGTCGCTGCGGCGGCCGGACGTGCGCCGGGGCCGGGCAACTCGCCGGTGCAGACGGAACAGCGACCGCAGCGCCCGGCGGCGGGGTCGTCGAGGGCCTCGGTGAGCACCTCCATCAGGCAGCGGGCGCCGGCCGCGTAGCTGCGCATCAGGTCCGCCTCCGCGCGCCGTGCCTTCACCATGCGGGCGTACTTCTCCGAGTCGTAGGTCCAGGCCGCGCCGGTCCCACGCCATCCGCCGCTGACCCGTTCGGTGGCGCCGTCGACGTGCAGGGTCTTGAGCAGTGCCTCGAGCCGCCCGCGCCGCAGCCCTGTCTCGGCCTCGATCGCAGGAATGCTCAGCGCGGCCTCGGGGCCCGCACTTTCCAACAGGGCAAGGACTTTGCGGGCGGCGTCGGGGTCCGGGATGGTTGCCGTTGCGAAGTATTCCCAGATGCGCGGGTCGGACTCCGCGGCAGGCAGCAGGACCCCGACGGCGCCCTGGGCGGCGAGTTCCGGTGGCAACGCGCGCCCGGCGCGACCGACCTGTTGGTAGTAGGCGACGGGGGAGTCCGGCGATCCGACGTGCACGCAGAACCCGAGATCGGGCTTGTCGTACCCCATGCCGAGGGCCGAGGTGGCGACGACGGCCTTCAGTTCGTTGGCGCGCAGCGCGGCCTCGATGCGCGCGCGTTCGTCCGGTTCGGTCTGCCCGGTGTAGGCGGCGACCACGTGGCCCTGCCCGCGGAGGAACTCCGCCAGCGACGTGGCCGCATCGACGGTCAGGGCGTAGACGATTCCGGAGCCCGGAAGGGTGTGCAGTGCCTCCGTCACCCAGGCGAACCGTTCGACCCCGCCGAGGCCAGGGACCACGGACAACCGCAGCGTCGCTCGCGCGAGTGGGCCGCGCAGCACGACGGTCTCCGGGCCGAGCTGTGCTGCGACATCAGCGGTGACCCGGGCATTCGCGGTGGCGGTGGTCGCGAGCACCGGGGCGCCGTCGGTCATCTGGCTCAGCAGGCGGGTGAGGCGTTGGTAGTCCGGGCGGAAGTCGAATCCCCAGTCGGAGATGCAATGTGCCTCGTCGACGACCAGCAGCCCGGCCCGCGCGAGCAACGGCAGCGCTTTGTCGGCGAACTTGGGATTGGCGAGGCGTTCGGGGGAGACCAGCAGGATGTCGAGCTCGTCGGCGGCGAGGGCGTCGAAGACCTCCTGCCAGTCGTCGAAGTTGGCGGAGTTCACCGTGGCCGCGCGCAACCCGGCGCGCTGGGCGGCCGAGACCTGGTCCCGCATCAGGGCGAGCAAGGGGGAGATCACCAACGCGGGACCGCGGCCGGCCTTGCGCAGCGCGTGCGCCGCGGCCCAGTAGACGGCGGACTTGCCCCACCCGGTCGCCTGCACCAGCAGCACCCGACGGCCCTCGACGAGCGCGTCGACCGCCTGGATCTGATCCGCCCGCGGCTTCGCGTCCGGCCCCGCGAGCTTGGCCAGTACTGCTTCGAGTGCCTGTTCCCCTGCCGACGTCATCGACGCGCCCCCTTCACCGAGCCCCACTGTGCCGGCCGGGGCTGACAGTCCTTGATCGCCTGCGTTTCGGGTGAGGAGGGCCTCGTTCGTTCGGCTGATTCGATCATGGCCGAACGGTGCGTTCGGTCGATTCGTTCGGCTGATCCGGAAAGGTCCGGTTCGGCAGCAATGTTCTCTATGTCGCCAGCAGCGCGGCCCGGGACTTCCCGGAATCGAGATCCAGCCAAACGGAGAACCTTCAGATGTCGTTCGCTCGCCCGTCCTTCCGCGCCATCGCTCTCGTCGCCGCTCCGATCGCCGTGGCCGCTGTTGCCATCCCCGGTGTTGCGATGGCCACCGCGAGCACTCCCACCTTCTACGCCTGCCTCGGCACCAGCGGCCCGGTGGACGACCTCATCTACAACGTGCACACCTCGTCCTTCAACGCCCGCGACTGCGACGTTCCGCTGGGTAACGGCAAGGTGATCAGCTGGAACGCGCAGGGTTCTCAGGGCGCGACCGGTGCGACCGGCGCTGTGGGTGCGACCGGTGCGGTCGGCGCAACCGGTGCGACCGGCGCTGCGGGTGCCACCGGTGCCCAGGGTCCGGCCGGCGCGATCGGTGCGCAGGGTCCGGCGGGTGCGATCGGTGCGCAGGGTCCGGCCGGCGTTGACGGTGCTGACGGTGGCGTCGGTCCGCAGGGTCCGCAGGGTGCCGATGGTGCTGACGGCGCGGTTGGTGCCGATGGCGGCGTGGGTCCGCAGGGTCCGGCGGGTGCGGACGGCGCTGACGGTGCTGATGGCGCCGACGGTGGCGTGGGTCCGGCGGGCGCTGTCGGCGCTGACGGTCAGGACGGCATCGTCGACTTCGAGCGGGTCAAGGTCACCACCCGTATCGACGGCAACGACGTCGAGCGCATCACGGTCGCCTGCCCGTCGGGCAAGGTCGCCGTCGGTGGTGGCAGCTGGGCCCCGTCCAACGCTGTCTTCGAGCTCGGTGGGACGACCACCGCGAACCTGACCAGCTGGACCGTGAAGGTGCGCAACACCGGTAGCTCCTCGCACCAGGTGTCGGTGTACGCGAACTGCGCGAACATCAACGTCCCGGCCGCCGGCTGACGTATCGCAAAGACGTAGAACGTCGAGGGGGTCACGGCTTAGGCCGTGGCCCCCTTGCACATGCGACGCCGCACCGGAAATCGCTGGACTGAAACTGCCTTCCAGCTAGCTTTGGTGAATGGCGATGACCTTGCGGCTGGACCCACAAGAGATTCAGGTGCTTCACCGGATCGCGGCAGCGGAAGGTCGCACGATGCACGATGTGGTGCAGGACGCCATCCGGCTGTACATCAGCAATCGCGAGAACCGGATGGGCGAGATGTTCGCCCGGATCGTCGACGACGACGCACCGCTGATCGATCGCCTCGGACAATGACTGTTCGGGTCGCCTGTCAGGCGCGTGTCTGGAGAACGGCGAGGTCACGCTCCGCGAACTGACGGTGCAGCCACTCCTCGTTGAGGATGACGAGCAGGGGCTCGGAGACCGGGAAGGTATGCGCCGGCGGCCATCCGGGGCCGTCGACCGGTGTCGTGGTGGCGGCCAGGCTCTCGTCGGTGAGTCCGTCGATGACGGCGCGGACCGAGTCCATGCGATCGCGGCGCACGGCGAGGATCTCGTCGAGCGAGGGCCGCGCCGCCCGGTCACGCGGAATGCCGGGGGTATCCGGTGCCTCATCCCACGGCAGACCCAGCGGGTGCCACGGCGCCGGGTCGCCGAGCAGTGCCCGGCGCACCCACGCGTCGGTGGCGAAGACCAGGTGACGCAGGGTCTCGATGAACGACCACTCGCCCTCGACCGACTCGTGCAGCAACGCCGGATCGAGGCGCCGGGCCCCTTCGACGGTCTCGGCCCACCGCCGTTCGACGATGTCCCACGCTGCTCGGAACCCGGCCGGGTCCGTGGGCCGCATCGCCACCCGTTCGGGGTCGCGGCGGTCCAGCTCGGCCTCGATCAGCGGGGCGACGTCGACGCCGTTGATCACGAGATTCCGGATCTCCCCGTCGATGCGCACGTCACTCAGTTCGACGCCGCGCATCACGACCCCGCACAGGTCGACACCCACGAACGTGGCCCCGGCGAGGGTGACGTTGCGCAGGGTCGCCTCGCACAGGCTGACGTCGTCGAATCGCGATCCGCTGAGGTCCTGCGCCACGAATTCGGCCATGCCCCGGACCTTAGCCACGGCGGTCTGCCGCGCGAAGGAGTGACGCACAATGTGGCAAACCGGTGGGCACGAGCCTGGCGACGCCGGCAAGATCGCCCGAATGCGTCCACGGAGTCAGGTGCTGCTGCTCGGCGGCCGTTCAGGGGTGGGCAAATCCACGGTGGCGTTCGAGATGCACGAGCAACTCGCCCGGGCCGACGTGATGCACGCGCTGATCGAGGGCGACTTCCTCGATCTCGCCCACCCCACGCCGCATGAGCAGGGGCTGAAGCTGGCCGAACTGAACCTCGCGGCCATGTGGCGCAACTACACGGCCGCCGGCTACTCGCGGCTGATCTACGTCAACACCGCTGTCGTCCTCAAGCCGGTCATCGCGTCTTTGGTGGAATGCTTGGCCGACGACCTGGAGGTGCGCGCGGTGCTGCTGACAGCCGGCGACGACGTCGTGGCCGAGCGCCTGACGCGCCGTGAGATCGGCAGCGGGCTCGAGGAACACATCAGTCGCAGCGCCGCGATGGCGCCGCAGCTGGAAAGTGGCGCACCGTCCTGGGTGCACCGCGTCACGACCGACGACCGGCCCGTCGCCGACATCGCCGCCGAGATCCTGGCGCTGTCCGGCTGGCCGGTCTAAGAGGGGATCTCGTACCGATGTCGAGCAAGTACGTCTGCCTCATTCCCTACGACGACGAGGCCGAGGGCATCCACCTCAATGAAGGTGACGTGCTGACGCTGCTCCGCATCCTGCGCGCCGACTACGAGGTCTGGGCCATTACCAACGAGGCCGGTGCGATCCCGCTGACCGCCTTCCGCTTCTGCTGTCGCGCGGTCAACGGCGGCTAGCCTCGACCGGTGGATGCGCAACTGATTGACGGCTTCGGTTCGGCCCGAGCGCCGGCCCGCGGACTCTTCCGGATCTATGCCCTGCTCGATCAGGGAAGCGAGTCCCCGCCGATGGTCACGGTCGGGATCCTCGACGTTGCCAAGGACCGATCTCTGCAGGTCGTGCTCAACCCGAGCCCACGCCGGTGGCGCCGCCCCAAGGTGTTGAAGGCGGCCTGGGCGATCGAGCGCGGCAAGAGTTCATTGCTGATCGGGCGTGGGAGTCGCCGCCTCGAGTACGCCGACGACGACGGCCCGACGATGGTCGACGTCCTCTGGCCGATCCGTGCCGCGGGGCCTGACCTCGCCACCGCGCTGGTCCTGCTCCGCGCTGAGTCCGACCACACGGTGACGGTGCACACCTACGACGATCCGGTACGTCTGACGACCCGGATCGACGAACGCGGAGTGCTCCGCGTCGACGTCCACTCGCCGCTCTTTCACTCGCCCGTCTTCCTCGCCGCCGCCGACGCCACCGACCATGACCTCCTGCCGGACCAGTGGCCGCCGGTGACCCAGGACGAGACGCTCGCCCGCGAGCCCGAATACGCGCCGTTCATGCCCCCGCTCTGGCGGGCGGCGGCCGACCTGCTTCGCGAGGCGTCCCGCCCGACCTGAGCGACCGCCCGAAAACGTCCGAACGACGGGCGATGCCGGCCGTTCGTAGGACCCGGCCACCCCGCATCGGTCCGTCCAATGGATACGACGGTCCACAGGGAGGCACTCCATGTCCGAGTCCCGCCAGACGGCGTCGACCGTCTCGCCGGTCTACCTGGCGTTCGCCACGGCCGCGGCGGCCATCGCCGTGGTGGCGCTCGTCGCCGGCATCAGCCAGGCGAGCGACGGCAGTGGAACCGAGTTCGAGTCCTGCCGCGACCAGGTCACCTCCTGGGCCGCACGGCATGGCCCCGCAGACCAACGGCTTCAACAACGAGGACATCGCCCGCCGCACCGCCGACGTGCAGCGCGCCGCCGCCGAGGCGCTGCAGCGCTGCTGACACCCGCCGCCATAATGGCCGCGTGGCGCGACACCCTGACCCCGTAGCCGCTCGAGGGATGTTCGCGGAGAAGACCGCCTCGCTGGTCGGATCCGTTCTCGAGCAGGTCACCTATGCCGACATCAACATCTTCGACGACGAGCCCGTCTGGGACCACGGCGAGTGGCACCGGGCGATCATGGGCGTCGGCTTGGTCCTGAACGACGGCCCGGCCTGTGTGCGGTGGACGGACACGTTCTTCCCTTACGGCGTCGAGGTTTTCCGTGACCCGCTGTCCGAGCATCTGTCGGAGGTCGCGGAATCGTGGGACGTCACGGAGCACGGGCTGTGGGCCGGGAGGATCGGCTACGCGATCACGGGCGTGGATGCCTTCTGGGACCGGGTCGAGCTCGAACCCGAGCACGGGGGCGACGACTGGTCCACCCACGCGGACCTACCGATCGCCTTGCGGCTCGACTTCGCGGCAGGCCCGGTCTGGGTGGTGGCGGCTGCCGTGGATCCCACGAGTCCTGAGGAAGTCATCATTCCGAGCGACGAACTCATCGTCGCCTTCACCCGGGAGCGAATGATCGAGATGGGCTTCCCGGACGACGACTTCCTGAACTGAGCCGCGTCGACCACAGAGCACAATGGAAGACCCGTGTGAGTCCTGAGGCGTCGAGATCGCCTCACCTGTTTCCTTTGTGCTCAACGGGCGACGCGACGTCGCCGAAAACGACAGAAGCGGGCCCCCGGCGAACCGGAGACCCGCTTCCGCGGAAAGCTGACGACTTAGATGTCGTAGTACAACTCAAACTCGTGCGGGTGCGGGCGGAGGCGGATGGGGTCGACCTCGTTGGCGCGCTTCCACGAGACCCAGGTCTCGATGAGGTCCTCGGTGAAGACGCCACCCTCGGAGAGGTACCCGTGGTCGGCCTCGAGGGCGTCGAGGACCTTGGGCAGCGAGTCCGGGACCTGAGCGATCTCGGCCAGCTCGTCCGGCGGGAGCTCGTAGAGGTCCTTGTCGACGGGCAGCGGCGGTTCGATCTTGTTCTTGATGCCGTCGAGGCCGGCCATCAGCATCGCCGAGAAGGCGAGGTACGGGTTGCTCGACGGGTCCGGCACGCGGAACTCGACGCGCTTGGCCTTGGGGTTCGAGCCGGTGACCGGGATACGGACACAGGCCGAGCGGTTACGGGCCGAGTAGACGAGGTTGACCGGAGCCTCGAAGCCCGGGACCAGGCGGTGGTAGGAGTTCATCGTCGGGTTGGTGAACGCCAGCAGCGACGGGGCGTGGTGCAGCAGGCCGCCGATGTACCAGCGGGCGATGTCCGACAATCCGCCGTAGCCGAGCTCGTCGTAGAACAGCGGGTCGCCGTTCTTCCACAGCGACTGGTGGCAGTGCATGCCCGAGCCGTTGTCGCCGAAGAGCGGCTTCGGCATGAAGGTGGCGGTCTTGCCGTTGCGGGCGACCACGTTCTTCACGATGTACTTGAAGAGCATGATCTTGTCCGCGGACTTGGCCAGCGTGTCGAAGCGGTAGTTGATCTCCTGCTGGCCGGCGGTGCCGACCTCGTGGTGCGCGCGCTCGACCTGCAGGCCGAGGCGGTCCAACTCGAGGGAGATCTCGTCGCGCATGTCGGCGAAGTGGTCGACCGGCGGGACCGGGAAGTAGCCACCCTTGTACGGGGTCTTGTGACCCTGGTTGCCACCCTCCTCGACGCGGCCGGTGTTCCAGGCGCCCTCGATGGAGTCGATGTAGTAGTAGCCGGCGTTCTGCTTCGTCTCGAAGCGGATGTCGTCGAAGATGTAGAACTCGGCCTCGGGCGCGAAGAACGCGGTGTCCGCGATGCCGGTCGACTTCATGTACGCCTCGGCCTTGGCCGCGATCTGGCGCGGGTCGCGGCTGTAGGGCTCGCCCGTGTACGGGTCGACGATGCTCATGTTGATGTTGAGCGTCTTGTTCGCGCGGAACGGGTCGAGGTAGGCGGTGTCCAGGTCCGGGATCAGCTTCATGTCCGGACTCGTGGATCGCCTGGAAGCCGCGGATCGAGGATCCGTCGAACATCTGGCCCTCGGTGAAGAAGTCCGCGTCGACCGACTGTGCCGGGACGTTGAAGTGCTGCATGACCCCGGGGAGGTCGCAGAAGCGCACATCGACGAACTCCACCTTCTCGTCCTTGATGTACTTCATGACCTCGTCGGCGTTGTTGAACATCCATCCTCCTTGCCCAGGCCTGCCCGGGCGTCCTCGACTCGACGGCTCCGGTTGGGTCCTATCCAACCGTGGGGTGACCTGCGTACGCCACTCAGGTCCGCACAGCTCACATCACGTGCCGGCGGATTGTGTTGCCGGCGTGTTACCAACACGTACCAAGGCGTCCGACATGTGGAACGCCGCTGGTCGGAGGGCCGGCGGGGGAGTCGACACCCGGCGGCGCAGGTACCGTGAGCGCGTGGATCGTCGCATGTTGGGCTCGTGGCTCTCCGGCCCCGGTTCGTTCGCCGAGGCGACGGGGCTGCCGGTGCGTCGCCCGGGGGAGCGCCTCGGGCTGCCCGAGAGCGGGGTCAACTCGCTCGCCTCGCAGGGCCGTCGGCTCGGCGCGACGTTCATCGACTGGACCGTGGCGCAGCTGATCGCCTTCTCGTTCAGCAGTCAGCCCGGTCCGCGGATCCTGGCCACGATGGGCATCTTCGCCTCATGAACGTCGCCCTGATCACCACCGTGGGCGCCGGGATCGGCGGGCGACTGCTCCGGATCCGCGTCGCCCGCGTCGACGGCGTCGAACCCGCCGCTCATCTCGGTGGTGCTGCGCACCTTCCTGATCTGCCTGGTGATCCCGGCCCTCGTCTGGGACCGGGATCGCCGCGGCCTGCACGACCGTTTCGTCCTACACGGTCGTCGTCTCGCGCTGAGCGCTGCGCGCTCAGAGGATGTAGAGCATCTCCTGGTAGGTCGGCAGCGGCCACAGGTCGTCGGCCACGAGCGCCTCGAGGGCGTCGATGGCGGTCCGCACCTGCGGCCATGGCCGGGAGCAGGACCTGGTTGGCGTGCGTCGCCTCGGCCAGCGCGTCGTGGCCGGCGTCGGCAGCCAGTGCCTCGGACAGCCCGCGCAGCGCCCGCGCGCAGGTCGGCGAGCGGGGCGCTGACCGCCAGCAGGTCGGTCGGGTCGGAGTCGACGCCGGCGGCCTTGAGCGCGGCCACGTTGGTGGCCAGTTCGGTCTGGTAGCGGAGCGCGGCCGGGACCACCGTGGTGCTGCCGATCTCCAGCGTGAGGCTGCGCCTCGACGCCGATCGACAGGACGTACTGCTCCAGGCCGATCTCGTAGCGGCTGTGCATCTCGCGGTGGCTGAAGACCTTGTACTTCTCGAACAGCTCCATCGCGGGCTCGCTGATGAGCTCCGGCAGGGCGTCGAGGGTGGTCTTCAGGTTCGGCAGTCCGCGGGCGGCGGCCTCGACCTGCCACTCGTCGGAGTAGCCGTTGCCGTTGAAGACCGCGGCACCGTGGTTGGTGATGATCTCGGTGAGGATCGCCTGCACCGCGACGTTGAACTCGGTGCCCTCGGCGACCGCGGCCTCGAGGTAGGTGGCGATGTGGTCCAGCGCCTCGGCCAGGATCGTGTTGATCGTGGTCATCGGCCCGGCCACGGACTGCATCGGAGCCGGGCGCGCGGAACTCGAAGCGGTTGCCGGTGAACGCGAACGGTGAGGTGCGGTTGCGGTCGCCCGGGTCGGTCGGCAGCGTCGGCAGGGTGTCGACGCCCGGCATCAGCGTGCCGCTTGCCCTTCGACGACGTGGCCGCGCCCTTGGCGATCTGGTCGAAGACGTCGGCCAACTGGTCGCCGAGGAAGATCGAGATGATCGCCGGCGGGGCCTCGTTGGCGCCGAGGCGGTGATCGTTGGACGGCCGAGGCGACCGAGGCGCGCAGCAGCCCGCCGTACTTGTGCACCGCGCGGATGACGGCGGCGCAGAAGACGAGGAACTGCGCGTTGTCGTGCGGGGTGTCCCCGGGCAGCAGCAGGTTGCCGACGGTGGAGGAGCCCATCGAGAAGTTGACGTGCTTGCCGGAGCCGTTGACGCCGGCGAAGGGCTTCTCGTGGAACAGGCACTCCATGCCGTGCTTCTTGGCCATGGTCTTGAACGTGGTCATCAGCAGCTGCTGGTGGTCGGCGGCGACGTTGGCCCGCTCGAACATCGGGGCGATCTCGAACTGGCCGGGCGCGACCTCGTTGTGGCGGGTCTTGGCCGGGATGCCGAGCTTGAACAGCTCCCGCTCGACGTCGGCCATGAAGCCGATGCACCCGCTCGGGGATGGCGCCGAAGTAGTGGTCGTCGAACTCCTGGCCCTTGGGCGGCTTGCCGCCCAAGAGGGTGCGGCCGGCGTTGAGCAGGTCTGGGCGGGCCAGGAAGAAGTGCCGGTCGATCAGGAAGTACTCCTGCTCGGCGCCGCAGTAGGAGACGACCTGCCCCGGGTCGTGCCCGAACAGGGTGATGATGCGCGCCGCGTGCGTCGCCATCGCCTGCTGCGAGCGCAGCAGCGGGGTCTTGTGGTCCAGGGCCTCGCCGGTCATCGACACGAAGAACGTCGGGATGCACAGCGTCTTGCCGTTGGGGTTGTCCAGCACGTACGCGGGGCTGGTGACGTCCCACCCGGTGTACCCGCGGGCCTCGAAGGTGTTGCGCAGGCCGCCGCTGGGGAAGCTGGATGCGTCCGGCTCGCCCTGGGTCAGGGTCTTGCCGGCGAACTCCGCGAGCGCGGTGCCGTCGCCGACGGGCTCGAGGAAGCTGTCGTGCTTCTCCGCGGTCGCGTGGGTCAGCGGGTAGAACACGTGCGCGTAGTGCGTCGCGCCCTTCTCCAGCGCCCAGTCCTTCATCGCCGAAGCGACGGCGTCCGCGATCGGCGGGTCCAACGGGGTGGAGCGCTCGATGGTCGCGAGGACGGACTTGTAGACCGCCTTCGGCAGGCGCTTCTGCATCACCGAGGTGCTGAAGACGTTCTGGCCGAAGATCTCCCCGGGCGTCTCGTGAGCCTGGTAGCTGGCGGCCGGCGGCACGTAGGCCTCGACGTCGCGGATGGCTTGGAGACGGATCGGGTTTCCACTCATGGATGTCACCTTCGGCAGTACGCGGCGGGGTTGGTCCCGCGAGGTTAACCGCCCAGTGTTCGCGCAATGTTTCGCGCGGAAGTCCGAAAGGCTTCCGGTTATGCAGCGCTCAGTGCGGCCGCACCGAAGGACACGTTGAACCGGTCACACCAGATGGAGACGCTGCTCAACTGCTTCAGGTCGACGTCGGTGGGGATCGCGTAGTTCTGCGAGCCCTTGTTGCCCTTGAGGTTGGCGATCTTGCGGTGCTCACCGTCGTCGAAGACATGCCAGCCGGCCTTGCCCGGCAGGACCGAGGCGTCGGAGAGCACGACCTTCAGATCCGGGCCGTTGGAGGTGTCCAGGTTCTCCAGGCGCAGCACGCGGGAGCCGTCGGCCAGGCGCAGCACGCGGACCGAGCCGGAGGTGCCGTGCTCGTGGGAGATGAACGTGCCGCGGTACTCCTCGACCAGGGCACTCGCCGGGCTCGGCGTCGCGGTCGGCGACGCCGCAGGCGCGGCCGTAGCGGCCGGGGCGGCGACGGGCTCGACGGCAACGACTGCCGGAGCCGCGGGCAGGGCCTCGACGACGGTTTCGTCGACCCAGAGCTTCCACGGCTCGAGAGCGGCCAGGGCCACCACGGTCAGGACCGTGCCCGCGACCAGGCCGCCCTGCACCCATCGCTTGCGCAGCAGTCGTCGGATCATGGTTTTCCTCCGGGACGTTCGGACGCTTGTTCCGATTGAACGGCCTGGAGCGCGGACGGGATACCCCGCGAGTGCTTACGGACTGCGGACACTCAGCGCGGTGGGCGCGGTCCCTTGGGCATCCGGGTGCCCTTGGGCATCGGGCCCTTGGGCAGCGGCACGTTCTTCATGACGTCCCCGACGGCGCGCAGGCGGTCGTTGACCTCGGTGACCTCACCGCCCTTGAGGGTGCGCTTCTGGCGCATGAGCTTCTTGCTCAGCTTGGTCAGCGGCACTTCGCCGTCGCCGTCGCCGACCCGGATCTCGATCACCGGGATGTCGGCGACGAACCGGTTCATCCGCTTGCGTTCGGCGTCGAGCAATTCGGCCATCCCACGCTGCGAGCCTTCGGCGATCAGGACGATCCCCGCCTTGCCGACGGCCCGATGCACGCAATCCTGGTTCTTGTTCAGGGCGACGGCCGGGGTGATCGTCCACCCCCCGCGCTTCACCGTGTTCAGCACCGCGGCGGCGGCCCCGGGCTGGCCGGCGATCTCCGCGTAGGCGGACTTCTGGACCCGGTTCCCGAACACGAACACCGCGGCCAGGATGCCGGTGAGCACGGCGAAGATCGCACCGAAGATCACATGGTCGATCAGGATGCCGATGCCGAGGACGAGCACGAAGTCGACCAGGAAGGCGCCGAGCATCATCCAGGGGAGCTTCGGGTCCTTCTTGCGCGTGATGGTGTAAGCCATCCGCATCTGCTTGAGCTTGCCGCCCTCAGGCTTCGGCGCTCCGCCTTTTTCGCCATGTGCCAAGCGTAGGGGTCAGCCGGAGGTGCGGGCCGCCACGGCTTGCTGGTACAGCCGCCCGGCGCGGTAGGAGGAGCGCACCAGGGGGCCGGACATCACACCGGCGAACCCGATCTCCTCGGCCAGCGCGGCGAGCTCGTCGAACTCCCGGGGCTCCACCCAGCGCGCGATGGGGTGGTGGCGCAGGCTGGGGCGCAGGTACTGCGTGATGGTGAGCAGGTCGGTGCCGGCCTCGTGCAGGGCCCGCATGGTGTCCGCCACCTCGACGATCTCCTCGCCCATGCCCAGGATCAGGTTGGATTTGGTGACGAGTCCGGCGGCCCGCGCGGCGGAGATGACCTCCAGGGACCGCTCGTAGCGGAAGCCGGGGCGGATCCGACGGAAGATCCGCGGCACGGTCTCGATGTTGTGCGCGAACACCTCGGGGGCTGATTCGAAGACCTCGGCGAGCAGCTCGGGGATGTTGTTGAAGTCCGGGGCGAGCAGTTCGACCCCGCAGCCGGGCACCGCGGCGTGGATCGCGCGGACGGTCTCGGCGTAGAGCCAGGCGCCCCCGTCGGGCAGGTCGTCGCGGGCCACGCCGGTGACCGTCGCGTAGCGCAGGCCCATCGTCGCGACGGACTCCGCGACCCGGCGCGGTTCGTCGCGGTCGAGGTCGGCGGGCTTGCCGGTGTCGATCTGGCAGAAGTCGCAGCGCCGCGTGCACTGATCGCCGCCGATGAGGAAGGTCGCCTCGCGGTCCTCCCAGCACTCGTAGATGTTGGGGCAGCCCGCTTCCTGGCAGACCGTGTGCAGGCCTTCCTCCTTCACCAGCGCGGACAGCGCGGTGAACTCGGGGCCGGTGCGCAGCTTCGTGCGGATCCACGGCGGCTTGCGCTCGATCGGGACCTCGGCGTTGCGCACCTCCAAGCGCAGCATCCGACGGCCGTCCGGGGCGACAGTCACGACGGGCTCCCGACGTGCAGCCGGAAGGTGTCGCTTTCCACCGCGTCGGCGCCCAGCGACTCGGCCAGGCGACGTTGTACCAACGGCACGAGCTCGGCGGCGGTGACCGGGCGACCCAGTTCCATGGACAACGTGGTGACGGCGGCGTCGGTGATCCCGCACGGCACGATGCGCGAGAACCAGGACAGGTCACAGTCGGCGTTGATGGCGAAGCCGTGCATGGTCACGCCCTTGGCGACGCGCACGCCGATCGCGGCGACCTTGCGGTCGGGCTTGCCGGGGATCCAGACGCCGCTGCGTCCCGAGACCTGCCCGGCGTCCAGGCCGAGATCGGTGCAGACGTTGATGATCGCGGCCTCGAGGCGCCGCACGTAGTCCACGACATAGACCCGCTCGGGCAGCTTCACGATCGGGTAACCGGTCAGCTGACCGGGGCCGTGCCAGGTGATCTTGCCGCCACGGTCGACCTCGACGACGGCCGTGCCGTCCCAGGGCCGGTCCTGCGGCTCGGTGCGCTTGCCCGCGGTGAACACCGGCTCGTGCTCCAACAGCAGCACGGTGTCGTCGATCTCGTCGGCCGCGCGGAAGGCGTGCAGGTCCCGCTGGTGGTCCCAGGTCGGCACGTACGGCAGCAGCGGGCCACCGGTGGCGTCGAGAAAGCGGAGCACTGACACACCTTCAGCTTAGGAAACGAGACACGCCTGTGCGGCGGCCTCGAAATCTTCGTGGGTGAAACGGAATCCGGCCTCGGTCAATGCCCGGGGGATGACCCGCTGGCTGCGCAGAGGTTCGACGGCGAACTCCCCGAGGACCAGACGCAGCCCGAACTTCGGGGCGGGCAGCAGCGTGGGCCGGTGCAGCAGGGACCCGAGTGTGCTGGTGACCTGAGCGTTCGTCAGGGGCGACGGGCAGGCGAGGTTGATCGGCCCGGACACGCTCGGGGTCGTGAGCGCGAACTCCAGCGCGCGGACTTCGTCGGTCAGCGAGATCGGGCTCCACCACTGCTTGCCGGAACCGAGCTTGCCGCCCGCGCCGAGCTTGAAGATCTTGACGATGCGCTCGAACGCGCCGCCCTCGCGGGCCACGACGAGCCCGGTCCGGGCGTGCACGACGCGGATCCCGGCGGCTTCCGCCGGGGCGGTCGCGGCCTCCCACTTGACGCACAACTGGGCGAGGAAGTCGTCGCCGGCCGGTGCCCGCTCGTCGAGGATCGTGTCTCCGGCCTCGCCGTAGAACCCGATCGCGGAGCCGTTGACCAGGACCGACGCCTTGGTGTCCATCGCCGCCAACGCCGTCGCCAGGGTCTGCGTCGACTTCACGCGCGAGTCGACGAGGGTCCGCTTGTACGAATCGGTCCAGCGCTTGTCGCCGACTCCCGCGCCGGCCAGGTTCACCGCGGCCTTGACGCCGGTCAGCTTGGCCGGGTCCAGGGGCTGCTCGGGATCCCACTGGATCTCATCCGACCCCGTCGGTGCGCGACGCACCAGGCGCAGCACCTCGTGGTCGTCGGCGCGCAGCGCCTCGACCAGTGCCTTGCCGATCAGTCCCGACGATCCCGCGACGATGACCTTCACGGGGCCTACAGCCCGAGGTCGGCCTCGAAGGCGGCTTCCTCGAGGCGGGCCTTGACCGCCACCAGGAATCGGGCGGCGTCCGCCCCGTCGACCAGTCGGTGGTCGTAGGTCAGCGCCAGGTAGACCATCGACCGGACCGCGATCGTCTCGCCGAGATCCGGGTCGTCCATCACCACCGCGCGCTTGACCACCGCGCCGGTGCCGAGGATCGCAACCTGCGGCTGGTTGAGGATCGGGGTGTCGAACAGGGCGCCGCGGCTGCCGGTGTTCGTCAGCGTGAACGTGCCGCCGCCGAGGTCGTCCGGGGCGATCTTGTTGTCGCGGGTGCGTGCGGCGAGGTCGGCGATCTTGCGGGTCAACCCGGCGATGTTGAGGTCGTCGGCGTGCTTGACGACCGGCACGAGCAGACCGCGCTCGGTGTCCACCGCGACGCCCAGATGGGCCTCGGGATGGTAGGTCACCTCGCCCTTCTCGACGTCGATCGAGGCGTTGAGCTTCGGGTGCGACTTGAGCGCCTCGACGACGGCCTTCGCGAAGAACGGCATGAAGGAGAGCTTCTGACCCTCGCGGGCCTCGAAGGCGTCCTTCGCCTGCTGGCGCAGCCGGGCGATCTTGGTGACGTCCACCTCGACGACGGTCGTCAGCTGCGCGGAGACCTGCAGCGACTCGACCATCCGGGTCGCGATGACCTTGCGCAGCCGCGACAGGGGTTGAGTGCCGGTCAGATCTGCGGAGGCCGCGGGGGCAGCGACCCGGGCGGTCGGGGCGGTGGCCGGAGCCGCTGCGGCCGGGGCGGCCTGGGTGCGGGACGCGTCCTGCGCGGCGCGGGCCGCGTCGAGGACGTCCTGCTTACGGATACGACCTCCGACGCCGGTGCCGCTGACCGAGGACAGGTCGATGTTGTTGTCAGCGGCCAGCTTGCGCACCAACGGGGTGACGTAGCTGCTCACGTCGTCCGCGGAGGCCTTGCCGTTCTCCGAGGAGGCACCGGCAGGGGCGGGAGCGGGTGCGGCCGGAGCCGGGGGCGGGGTGGCTGCGGGCGGTGGCGGCGGTGCGGCAGCGGCCGGGGCAGGGGTGGGCTCCGGAGCCGGCGGGGGAGTCGGGGCCGGGGCCGGGGCTGCGGGAGCGGCCGGGGAGGCGGCGGCCGGAGCCGAGCCGGCGGCGCCGATCGTCCCGAGCTGTGCACCGACATTGACGGTCTGGTCCTCGGCGACGTCGATCGAGAGAAGGACGCCGGCCACGGGGGACGGGAGTTCGGTGTCGACCTTGTCGGTGGAGATCTCCACCAGCGGCTCGTCGGCGGCCACGGTGTCGCCGACCTGCTTGAGCCAGCGGGTGACCGTACCCTCGGTGACGCTCTCGCCGAGGGCAGGCAGAAGCACGGGGGTGCCTGAGGCGTCGCCACCGGACGGGGCCGCGGCCGGCGCAGGAGCGGGCTCGGCTGCCGGAGCCGGTGCTTCGGCTTGAGGTGCCGGAGCAGTCGGAGCCGGGGCGGGTTCCGGGGCGGCGGCGGGCGGCGCCGCGGCAGGCGCGGGTGCGGAGCCCTCGGCCTCACCCTCGGCGCCGATCACTCCGAGTTCCGCGCCGACGGCGACGGTCTCGTCCTCCTGGACGCTGATGCGCAGCAGGACACCGGCGGCCGGGGCGGGGATCTCGGTGTCGACCTTGTCGGTCGAGATCTCCAGCAACGGCTCGTCGACGGCGACGGTGTCGCCCTCCTTCTTCAGCCACCGGGTGACTGTGCCCTCGGTGACGCTCTCGCCGAGCGCGGGGAGAGTGACGGAGACCGACATCGCTGAACTCCTTGTGCAGATATGAAGTGACGGCGAATCAGCCGTGGGCGTGAAGGGGCTTACCGGCCAGCGCGAGATGGGCCTCGCCGAGGGCTTCGCCTTGCGTGGGATGAGCGTGGATGAGGTTGGCGACCTCGCCGGGCAGCGCCTCCCAGTTGTAGATGAGCTGCGCCTCGGAGATCAGCTCTCCGACGCGGGAGCCCACCATGTGGATGCCGAGCACCGGACCGTCCTTGCGTTTGACCAACTTGATGGCGCCGGTCGTGCGCAGGATCTGGCTCTTGCCGTTGCCGGCCAGGTCGTAGACCAGGGACTCGACCTCGTCCGCGCCGTAGCGGTCCTTCGCAGCCGCTTCGGTCAGGCCTACCGACGCCACCTCCGGCTCGGAGTAGGTGACGCGCGGGACGCCGTCGTAGTCGATCGGCACGACAGGCAGCCCGGCCACCCGCTCGGCGACGAGGATGCCCTCGCCGAAGCCGACGTGTGCCAGCTGCAGGGTCGGGATGAGGTCACCGACCGCGGAGATCGTCGGGATGTTGGTCTGGCACAGGCCGTCGACCTTGACGAAGCCGCGGTCCATCTCGACCCCGACCTCGTCGTACCCGAGGCCCTCGGAGACCGGGCCACGTCCGATCGCGACGAGCAGCAGTTCGGCCTCGAACGTCTTGCCGCTCTCGGTGCTGACCTTTACCCCGGTCGCGGTGGACTCGACGCCGGAGAAGCGCGCGCCGACCTCGAAGTTGATGCCCCGCTTGCGGTACGCACGCTCGAGCAGCTTCGAGGCGGCCTCGTCCTCCAGGGGCACCAGGTGCGGCAGGCCCTCGATGATCGTGACGTCGACGCCGAAGGACTTCCACACGCTGGCGAACTCGCAGCCGATCACACCGCCGCCGAGAACGATCACCGAGGCCGGGATGTGCGCCAGCGCCAGCGCGTGGTCGGAGTTGATGACCCGCTGCCCGTCGATGGTCAGACCCGGCAGCGACCGCGGCACGGAGCCGGTGGCGAGCACGATGTGCTTGCCGGTGTAGCGAATCCCGCCCGCGTCGACGGTCGTGGCGCTGGTCAGGCGGCCCTCGGCCTCGATGAGGGTGACCTTGCGGTGCTTCACCAAGCCCTGCAGGCCCTTGTAGAGCTTGGAGACGACGCCGTCGCGGTACGCGTTCACGCCCGGCATGTCGATGCTGTCCAGCGTCACGTTCACGCCGAAGTGCGAGCCCTCGCGGGCCAGATCGGCGACCTCGGCCGCGTGCAGCAGGGCCTTGGTGGGGATGCAGCCCTTGTGCAGACACGTCCCGCCGAGCTTGTCCTTCTCGATCAGCGCGACCGAAAGCCCCAGCTGGGTGGCGCGCAACGCGCAGGCGTATCCGCCGCTGCCTCCACCGAGGATGACGATGTCGAACTCGGTCCCTGCTTCGCCGGCCACGGCGGCTCTCCTCGGATCGGGGTGGATCGCTTCTATCTCTCTAACCTGCGGGATCCCTTTCATCCTTCCACTGCAGCGTGTGGCGCTGCCCACCGGAGCACGGCGCCTGTGCGCAAGGTCTCCCGTAGTGCCCCTCACATTCGACCGGGTGGGTGACTCGCGCGCCATACTGAAGGCCATGCGATGGTTCGGCAGGCGCAAGCAACGCCCCGGGACTACCCGCACGGCGGGGTCCCAGGACAGGGAACACCTCCAGGCATGGGCCGCTTCCCGGACGGGCGTCGAGGCTTACCTCGAGCCCCGGACCGCGGTCACCGAGTTCACGATAATGCTGATCGCGGCCGACGGGGAGTGGACCCGCCGCCGCGTCCCCAGCCCCGAGCACGCCCGGGAACTGTGCAAGAAGCTCGCGATCCCGGTCTACGACGCCGCGCTCGTCGGCTATCCCCAACGCAAACGCGACTACGACTCCCGCCGCACCGACGACGGCCGCTGACCCGTCCGCTGACCGCGCCCGGACCGCGCCCGCTGACCTGAGCCACCCTCACATTTCCCCGAGAGTGCAATTTTCGTACGCCCGGGGCGGCGTTATGCCCCGGTTCGCCCCGGTTCTGCTGCCCCGAGAGTGCAAATTTCGTACGGGGGGTGAACCCGACGGAGCGTGGCCGCTGTCGCTCGACGTTGCTCGACGGCCCCTGGGCCGCCGGGCCGTCAGGAGGTGATGAGGTCCTCGGCGATGCGAACCAGGGTGCGAACGGCGGTGCCGGTGCCGCCCTTGGGGGTGTAGCCGAAGGGCTCGGACTCGTTGAAGGCCGGGCCGGCGATGTCGAGGTGGACCCACTTGGTGTCCTCGGCGACGAACTCCTTGAGGAAGATGCCCGCGGACATCGCCCCGCCGAAGCGCTCGCCGATGTTGGCGATGTCGGCGACGGAGGACTTCAGGCCGGCGCGGAGTTCCTCGGGCAGCGGCATCGGCCACATGGACTCGCCGGCCTCGCCGGACAGGGCGTGCACCTTGGCGCGGACGTCGTCGTCGTTGCTCATGATC
This sequence comes from uncultured Actinomycetota bacterium, assembly GCA_963703165.1. Lineage (GTDB taxonomy): Bacteria > Actinomycetota > Actinomycetes > Sporichthyales > Sporichthyaceae > JBQTKD01. Next base: position 783,023 of record OY969798.1, on the reverse strand, counting down.
CCGGTGGTCCGGGCGCCGAGGGCGACCATGATCGCGCCGGTCAACGTCGCGACGTCGACGACCAGGTCGGGGGAGTCCTCGCAGGCCCGGGCCAGCGCGTCGGCCAGGATCAGGCGGCCCTCGGCGTCGGTGTTGAGCACCTCGACGGTCTTGCCCGAGTACATGGTCAGGACGTCCGACGGGCGCTGCGCGGTGCCCGAGGGCATGTTCTCGACCATCGGTGCCCAGGCGGTGACGTTGATCGGGAGCTTGAGCTTGGCGATCGCGCGGATCGCGGAGATGACCGCGGCGGCGCCACCCATGTCGCACTTCATCGTCATCATCGCGTCGGCCGGCTTGAGCGAGAGGCCGCCCGAGTCGAAGGTGACGCCCTTGCCGACCAGTGCCAGGTGCTTCTTGGCCTTCGACGACTTGTAGGTCAGCTTCACCATGCGCGGCGGGCTGCTCGAGCCCTGCCCCACGCCGACGATGCCGCCGTACCCGCCCTTCTTCAAGGCCTTCTCGTCCATGACCTCGATCGTCACGCCGGCGACGGCGGCCGCATCGGCGGCGGCTGCGGCCAGGTCGCTCGGGCGCAGGTCCGACGGCGGAGTGTTGACGAGGTCGCGGGTCCAGTGCACGGCCTCGGCCAGCACGCTCGCCCGGTTCACGGCGGCCTTCGTGGCGGCGTCGCTCAGCGCGCTGCACACGGTGACGGCACCCACGGCGGGCTTCTCGGAGCCGTTGCTGCGGTAGCGCAGGTAGGCGTACGCGCCCAGCAGGGCACCCTCGGCGACGGCACCGACGGACGCGGCGTCCTCGGCGGGCAGGGCGACGGCGACGGACTTGCTGCCGGCCACGGCCCGGGCTGCGGCCCCGGCGGCACGGCGCAACGCCTCGTGATCCCAGCCGGCTCGACCGGTCGGCGCCTTGCCCAGGCCGACGACGACGACGATCCCTGCCTTGACCGATCCGCTCGCGGGCAGCTTCGTGATCTGCTCGGCCTTGCCCTCGGCACCCAGGGCGGTCAGCGCGGCGATCAACTTCACGCCGAGCGCGTCCTGGACCTCCTTGGCGGCCTCGGTGAGCACCGGTCCCTTGGGCCCGGCAGCGACGCCGATCACGATCGCGTCCGCGCGGACGTCGGATACAGCGGTGGTGCTCAGCGAGATCGTTGCCACGACCATCCCTCGGGTTTCGGGGCCTGTGCGATTGCCTCGAAGCCTAGTCCGCACGCTCGTCTCGATAACGTCGGCGACATGACTCTGCGCCGCTCCGCCCTCTACGACCGCCACGTGGCTCTCGGTGCCAAGCTCGCCGACTTCGGCGGTTGGGAGATGCCGATCGACTACGGGGCCGCCCCGAGCAAGCTGGGCGTGGTCGCGGAACACACCGCGGTGCGCACCGACGTCGGCGTCTTCGACGTCTCCCACCTGGGCAAGGCCTCGGTCACCGGTCCGGGCGCGGCCGCCTTCGTCGACTCCTGCCTCACCAACGCGCTGAGCAAGATCAGTCCCGGGCAGGCGCAGTACAACCTCTGCTGCAACTCCCAGGGCGGCATCATCGACGATCTGATCGTCTACCTGCGCGCGGAGGACGATCTGCTGCTGATCCCGAATGCCGCGAACACCGCCGGGGTCGTCGCACATCTCGCCGCCGCGGCCCCGGTCGGGCTCACCGTCACCGACGAGCACGAGACCTACGCCGTGCTCGCCGTGCAGGGTCCGCGCGCGGAGGAGGTCCTGGGCAAGCTGGGCCTGCCGTTCGGCCACCAGTACATGAGCTTCGTCGACGCCCAGTGGGACGGCCGTCCGGTCGTCGTCTGCCGTAGCGGCTACACGGGCGAAGTGGGCTACGAGCTCCTGCCGCGCTGGGCCGACGCGCCGGCGCTGTGGGATGCCATCGCGGGCCTCGGGGTCACCCCTGCCGGCCTTGGTGCCCGCGACACCCTGCGCACGGAGATGGGCTATCCCCTGCACGGGCAGGACATCTCACCGGATGTGACGCCCAATCAGGCCGGGGCCGGCTGGGCCGTCGGGTGGGACAAGCCGACCTTCTGGGGCCGGGAGGCGTTGTTGGCGGAGAAGGCCGCGGGTCGCAAGCGGCGTCTGGTCGGGCTGCTCGGCGACGCCCGGACGATCCCGCGGGCGCACATGACGGTGCGTCGGGAGGCCGACGGTCCGGAGATCGGTGAGGTCACCTCCGGCACGTTCTCCCCGACCCGCAAGCTCGGCATCGGTCTGGCGCTCGTCGAGGCCTCGGTCGCCGAGGGGGAGACGTTGGTCGTCGACATCCGCGGCCGGGTGGGCAGCTTCGAGGTCACCAAGCCGCCGTTCGTCCCGTCGCACGTGCGTTAGCCGGGTTCGGTCCCGCCGATTCGGTAGCCCTCGGTGAGCGGGCCGCCGGCGCGTTCGAGCACGGCCAGCACCGCTCGTTCGAGGTCGGCCTTGTCGGGTGATCCGTGCCCGGCGACCAGGTCGGCGCGCGTTCGTTCGTCGAGCCTGCGCGGTAACCATTTGCCGCGGGAGAGCCACGTGCCGTCGAGGAGCAGCGCCAACTCGCCGGCGGCCAGCAGCAGAGTTGCCCCGATGAAGGCGCGCTCGGACGGGTCGGTGCAGTCGCGGAAGTCGTCGAGCAGGTCGGTGAGCAGGTAGCGCTTGGTCGCCACCTCGTCCTCGGACGCCGGGCGCGGCCCTTGCGCGTACAGGGCCCGCGCCTCCGCCTGAATGGCCTCACCGACCCCGTCGACCGACACCAGCAGGACACCCTCGGCGCACATCCGCACCAACACCGCCCGGCGCTCGGCGGCGTCGAGGCCCCAGTAGTGGCGTAGCGACGTCTCGGTGTGCACGAACAGCTCGGCGGGCCAGTCCCGGTGCCGCACCGTCTCCCGGTAGGGCGCGGGCGGCCCGGGCAGCACCACGACGATGTCCAGGTCCGACGTCGCCGTGCGGCGGGCCGTCGGTGCGCTGCCGCCGAGGAAGGCCGCGAGCGCGTCGGGCAATCGGGTCGTGAGCAGGTCGAAGGCGGCCGGGATCGGCTCCGGGCGGGCCATCAGACAGTGCTCAGCACGAGAAGCGCCACGGTCGTCGCGACCTCGACGCCGGCGCCGAGGGTGTCTCCGGTGATCCCGCCGAAGCGTCGCCTGCAGCGGCGGGCGAGCAGGTCCGCGGCGATCAGGGCGAGGGCCGCGGCGCAGAAGGAACGGAACAGGCCGAAGTCGGCGGCCCAGCCGAGCAGGGTCACCCCGACGACGATCGCGGCGACCCAGATCGCGGCGAAGATGCGCGGTACCGTGCCGGCGACCATCGCGCCCAGGCCGTCGGGTCGCGCGGCGGGCTCGGTCCGTCGGCAGGCCCATGGCAGTGTGCCGCGACCGATCGCCCCGACCAGTGCCGTCGCCGCGATGAGGTGCTCGTTGTCCCAACGCGCGGCGATCCCAGCCAGTGCGGCGACCTGCAGCAGCAGGACGAACACGAGGGTGAGCACGCCGAACGGGCCGATGTCGGAGGCCTTCATGACTGCCAGGGCTCGATCCCGATCGCGGCCGACACCGAGCCCGTCGGCGGTGTCGGCCAGGCCGTCCAGGTGCAGGCCGCGGCTCGCGGCTGCCAGCAGTGCCAGCGCCAGCGTCGCGGCGGCCAGGGAGGACAGGTCGAGTTCCAGGAGCAGCGCGGCGGCCGCACCGCACAGCGCACCCAGGGCGGCTCCGACCGCCGGCGCCCACAGCATCGCGGCACCCGCCGTGGACCGGTCGGCGCGTACCTGACCCACCGGCAGCACCGTCATCGTGCTCAACGCGAGCGCCAGACCGGCCGAGGCGCGGTCGGCGTCCGGCGTCGGGGTGGCGGTCATCGGGACGCTGCCGGGTCGGTCAGCGGCAGCAGGCGACCGGCCACCACCAGCGCGACGTCGTCGGAGGCCGCGGCCATCGCCACGTTCAGCCGGCCCAGTTCGTCGCGGAACCGTCGCCCCGACGCCGTGGCGGGCACGACGCCCATCCCGACCTCGTTGCTGACGGCGATCGCGTGCCCGGGCGCCGCGCGCCAGGCGTCGAGCAGGTCGTCCACCCGGGTGACGAGGGCCTTGCGTGCGGTCCCGGACTCCCAGGCCACGTCGTCCCAGGCGTCGACGTCGTCCATGGCCCGGGTCAGCCACAGGGCCAGGCAGTCCAGGAGCACCACGCCGGTCTCGGACCGCAGCAGCGGCGTCGGGTCCGCGGTGGCCACCGTGCGCCAGTGCGCGGGTCGCCGTCGCTGATGCGCCGCGATGCGCTCGACCCATTCCGGGTCGTCGAGCCGCTCGGCCGCGGTGGCCAGGTACAGCACCGCCCCGTCCGGCCCCGCCGCGGTCATGGCCCGAGTCTCGGCGGCGGCGGACTTCCCGGAGCGCGCCCCACCGAGCAGCAACGTGCGCCACGGGACGGGTGCGGGGATCGCGTTCATGTCGGGGCTAGCCTGCCGGAGACGAGTTCGACGGTGCGGAGGGGTGGACGGCAATGGCGTGGAGCTGGCGGTACGAGCGGACCGACGGCAGCGAGGTGCTGCCCGTGGCGGGAACCGTCCCGCAGTTCCCGACCCAGGCCGACGCGGAGAGTTGGGTCGGCGAGGTCTGGCGCGAACTCGTCGACCAAGGCGTCGACGCGGTCACGCTGCTGGAGAACGGCAGCAAGATCTACGGCCCCATGTCCCTGCACGCCGCGGAGTAATCGGGCGCGGGCCGGCAGCTCCCGTACGAAATTTGCACTCTCGGGGAATCCGAACCGGCACAAACCCGGACAGAGCGACCGCTCCGGCGTACGAAAACTGCACTCTCGGGGAAATGGGGCTCCCGGGGGTGCGCGCGGGGGTCAGACGGGGCGGGTGCCTCGTTTGACCTGCGGCTTCGGGGTGCGCAGGGGGCGGGAGAGCATCCCGCGCATCATCGCGTAGGAGATGTCGCCGCGCTTGCGGGGCTCGTCCTGGAACCGGCGGCGCAGGCCTCTGCGTAGTTGCCGGGTCCAGATCGCCGAGTCGACGACGATGAAGATGACCATCAGCATCCAGATGCTCACCGAGGCGTTTTCAGCCTCCTTGCTGCCGAACAGGCCGAGCAGCAGGATCACCACCGCCATCGGCAGGAACAGCTCCGAGGCGGTGAACCGGCCGTCGATGAAGTCGCGGATGTACTTGCGGCGCGGGCCCTGGTCGCGTGCCATCAGGTAGCGCTCTTCGCCGCGCATCATGCCCTCGGACCGCTGCTTGCGGTCCTCCAGTCGACGCTGGCGCTGCGCCGCTGCCGCGGCCTTGCGGTCCTTGGGCTTGATGCGTTCCCGACGCTCACGTTCGGCGTCGGCGCGCTTCGGGGTGGGCCGTCCCTTACCGGACGGGTTGACCTCCTCGAGCACGTCGCTGGAGGAGTCGGTCTTGCCGCGGCGGGAGAACACGAGCCAAGCCTAATGCCGATCAGTAGAGTCGCTGGGCATGAGCCTGATGCAGCGGATGTCCCTGATCTTCAAGGCCAAGGCCAGCAAGGCCTTGGACAAGGCCGAGGACCCCCGAGAGATCCTCGACTACAGCTACGAGAAGCAGCTGGAGATGCTGACCAAGGTGCGCCGCGGCGTCGCCGAGGTCGCCACCTCCCGCAAGCGCCTGGAGATCCAGCAGACGCAGCTGCGCCAGCAGTCCGACAAGCTCGGCGAGCAGGCCAAGAAGGCCCTCTCGATCGGGCGGGAGGACCTCGCCCGGGAGGCGTTGACGCGCCGATCCGGCCTCGAGCAGCAGATCCTCGATCTGCAGCAGCAGCACGCTGACCTGCTGGCTCAGGAGGAGAAGCTCACGCTCGCCTCGCAGCGTCTGCAGGCCAAGGTCGACGCCTTCCGCACCAAGAAGGAGACGATCAAGGCGACCTACACCGCCGCCCAGGCGCAGACGAAGATCAACGAGGCGTTCTCGGGGATCTCCGAGGAGATGGGCGACGTCGGCCTCGCGATCCAGCGTGCCGAGGACAAGACGGCGACGATGCAGGCGCGCGCGGGCGCCATCGACGAACTGCTCGCCTCGGGCGCCCTGGACGACCCCTCGGGCATGTCCAAGGACAACCTGACCGCAGAACTCGACCGGCTGTCCTCGGACTCCGACGTCGAGCTGGAGATGGCGCGCCTGAAGTCCGAACTGGGCCAGGGTGCACCGGCACCGAAGCAACTGGGGGGACAGCCGTGATCATGCGCATCCTGGGAGAGGGTCAGTACCGGGTCGACGACTCGCTGCTCGACGAACTCAACCGCCTCGACGCGGACGTCGAGGCGGCGATTGCCGCCTCGGACGAACCGACGTTCAAGATCGCCCTCGCGGCGCTGCTGGACAAGGTTCGTACCGCCGGCACGGCGCTGGAGTTCGATGCTCTGGAGTCCTCCGACGTCCTGCTGCCGCACTCGGACACGAGCCTGACCGAGGCCCGCGACCTGCTCCGCGACGACGGCCTCATCCCCGGCTGACACCGGTCCTCCCGCTACGGGATGTCATCCCGTAGCGCTGCTTGTCGGCCCCTGCACGGGCTGACAAGGGCGTCCACGGGCTGACAAGCACCGGTCCCACGACCGTTCGCATGATCCGAAAGGTTGCACCTGCGTGGCTGCCGAGGAGTTCGACGACACTGCCCTCGACGACCCGGAGGCGCTGAGCGTCGCCGACGACACGCTTCGCCACCTCGCCGAGGCGGGCGCACGCGTGCGCCACGAGGTCAACGCCGCGCACGAGGCGATGGTGGCGCTCACCGATTTTCCCAAGCCCCGCGCGGTCGTCGCCGCGGGTGCGGACGCGCGTCTGCTGCGCGCGGTCCTCGAGCCGTGGTGTCCGGTGCCGTTCGTCGCCTGGCCCGGCCCGAGCCTGCCCGGTTGGGCCGGGGCCCTGGACCTGGTCGTGGTGATCGCGCCGGGCGCGCACTCCCCGGAGGCGGCCTCGGCCGCGGCCGAGGCGGTCCGTCGTGGGTGCGGGCTGCTCGTCTCGGCGCCGGCGTCCTCGCCGTTGGCCGACTCCTCCGGATCGCGCTCGACCGTGCTGCTGCCCAGTCAGACCGACGACGTCCTGGCCGTCGCGGTGGTCGCCCTCCAGGCGCTGCACGCGATGGGCCTCGGCCCGGAGGTGCAGGCCGAGGAGGTCTCCAACGTGCTCACCGAGGTGGCGACGCGGTGCGGTCCGCGCAGCGACCTGTCCGCCAACCCCGCCAAGGACCTCGCAGTCGTCCTGGCCGAGGCCAATCCGCTCGTGTGGGGCGGTTCGGTGCTCGCGGCCCGCGCCGGGCGTCGGTTCGCCGAGGCGCTGCGCAAGGCCTCGGGCCGGGCGGCGCTGGCCGCCGACGCAGAACATCTGATGCCGCTGGTGCGTTCCGCACCGGAGCGCGACATCTTCGCCGACCCCATCGACGGGCCCCCCGAGCGGCGCCCGGTGCTGCTGACGATCGACGACGGAGCTGAGGACGTCGCGATCCGGATGCGCCGCACCCGGCTGCTGGCCGCGGCGCAGGAGAACGGCGTGCGCCACCGCGAGGTCGCCTGGACCGAGGGTGGTGCCGTCAGCCGGTACGCGGCACTGCACGCCACGGGGCAGTACGTGGCCCTCTATCTCGCGCTCGGACTGGGTCGGCTCCGGCGCCCGATCGAGGCTTGACCTGATCTTGCAACCCTCGCTGCCGACCCGTCGTTAGGCTCGCGCTTCGACGGAAGGGGGCCGGGTGGCGGCGTCGGAGAACGACATCGTGAAGATCCGACGGAGCTGGACCGAGGAACGGATCCAACTCGCGATCGGCTTCGTGATCGCGATGATCGCGATCTTCGGTTTCCACAAGCACACCCTGGCCGTGATGTATGTGCCGTGGACCGTGGCCTTCTTGGTCATGAACCGTCGTCAGGGCATCGACCTGACCCCGACCGAGGCCGTCGTACGTCGCCCGTTCACCCCGGCCCGGCGGGTCCCGCGCGATCAGATCACCGACGTGTCCATCGTCCGCGTGGGCAAGGCAGGCATGGTGGGTCTGTTCCGCGAGGGTTCCAAGCGCCCGATCAAGCTGAGCGTGATGACCGCGTTCGGCGACAAGGGCAAGGACCGCCTGGAACGGACGCACCGTCAGATCCGCCAGTGGTGGCTGGACGGACAGGCGGACGCGGTCCGCGAACCGGCTCAGATCCCAGGCAGCGCGAGCATCTGATCCAGCGCGACGCGCGCCCAGTGCGCGGTCTCGTCGTCGACGCGGATCACGTTGCGCACCTGCCCCGCAGCCAAGGACTCCAGGGCCCAGGTCAGGTGCGGCAGGTCGATGCGGTTCATCGTCGAGCAGTAGCAGACGGTCTTGTCCAGGAACACGACCTGCTTGTCCGGGTGCAACGTGGCCAAGCGCTTCACGAGGTTCAGTTCGGTGCCGATGGCCCACGCGGACCCGGGCGGCGCGGCGTCGAGGACCCGCAGGATTTGCTCCGTGGACCCGACGTGGTCGGCGGCCTCCACGACCTCGTTGCGGCACTCCGGGTGCACCAGCACGTTCACCCCGGGGATGCGTGCGCGCACGTCGCTGACGTTCGCCGTGGTGAATCGGCCGTGCACGGAGCAGTGTCCGCGCCACAGGATCATCCGCGCGTCAGTCAACTGACGCTCCGTCAGTCCACCGTTGGGGCGGTGCGGGTCGTAGACGACGCAGTCGTCGAGCGACATGCCCAGATCGCGCACTGCGGTGTTGCGACCGAGGTGCTGATCGGGCAGGAACAGCACCTTCTGGCCCTGGGCGAAGGCCCAATCCAGTGCGACGCGGGCGTTGGAGGAGGTGCAGATCGTGCCGCCGTGGCGTCCGGTGAACGCCTTGATCGCGGCCGAGGAGTTCATGTACGAGACGGGGATCGTCACGTCCGCGATGCCCGCGTCGGTGAGGACGTCCCAGCAGTCCTCGACCTGGTGCTCGGTGGCCATGTCGGCCATGGAGCAGCCGGCCGCCAGGTCCGGGAGGATCACCTGCTGCGCGGGTGAGGTCAGGATGTCGGCGGACTCGGCCATGAAATGCACGCCGCAGAACACGATGAACTCCGCCTCGGGGCGCGCCGCCGCCTCGCGGGCAAGCTTGAACGAGTCGCCGGTGACGTCGGCGAAGGCGATGACCTCATCGCGCTGGTAGTGATGCCCGAGGATGAACAACCGGTCACCCAGGGCGGCTTTGGCCGCTGCGGCACGGTCGCTGAGCTCCGGGTCGGCGGCGGCGGGAAGATCGCCGGGACATTCCACGCCACGTTCGGAGAACGGGTCGGCGGCGCTGCGCAGCGTCAGGCTCAGAGGGACGACGGTGCGTTCCGTGGCGGGGCCGGCAGTCACTGGATCTCCTGGCAGCTCGGTGGTTCGGTTCGATGCTGTCACAAGCTGAACACCCGTCGCGCGGTGGTTCTTCCGGAGACGGCAGACTGCGCGCCGTGCGCGTGCTGATTGCCCCCGATTCCTTCACCGGCACGTTGAGTGCCCCCGAGGCCGCGGCTGCGATCGCCGCCGGCTGGCGCGACACCGCCCCGGGGGACGACCTGCTCCTGGCGCCGCTCTCGGACGGCGGCCCGGGGTTCCTCGACGTCGCCGCGCACGCGCTGGGTGGGGAACTCAGCGCCCTGACCGTGACCGGACCGTCAGGTGATCCGGTGCCCGCCGCGGTGCTGCGCGCGGGTGACACCGCCTACCTGGAGTCCGCGCAGGCGTGCGGCCTGCACCTGGTCCCCGCCGAGCGCCGCGACCCCACGCTCACGACCACCTACGGAGTGGGGGAATTGCTACTGGCGGCGCTGGACGGCGGCGCGCGGCGGATCGTCGTGGGGCTCGGCGGCTCGGGCACCAACGACGGCGGCGCGGGGGCCCTCGCCGCCCTCGGCGCGCAGCCCGCGGACCTGCTGCGCTCCGGCGGTGCTGCGCTGCGGGAACTCGCCCTCGACGGGCTCGATCTGGCTCCGGCACGCGCGCGCCTGGACGGCGTCGAGCTGCTGGTCGCCACCGACGTCGAGGCTGTCCTGCTCGGTCTGCGCGGTGCCAGCGCGGGATACGGCCCGCAGAAGGGCGCCGACGAGGACGCCGTGCAACGCCTGGACGCCGCGTTGGAGCAGTTCGCGCGGGCCGCCCAGCCCGGTAGCGGCCTCAACATGAGTGGATCGCTCGCTGTCGCGCCCGGCGCCGGGGCGGCCGGGGGACTGGGGTACGGCCTGCTGCAGCTCGGGGGCCGCCGGGTTCCCGGGATCGCCACCGTCATGGACCTCACCGGCCTCACCGCGGAGATCGGCCGAGCCGATCTTGTCCTCACCGGGGAAGGGTGCCTGGACTGGCAGTCGCTGACCGGAAAGGTGGTCTCCGGGGTCGCCGAGGCAGCCACCGCACGCGGAGTGCCGTGCGTGGTGCTGGCGGGGCGGGTCGAGGTCGGCCGACGGGAAACGGCGGCTCTCGGCGTGGCGTCGGCCTACTCCGTCGACGAATTGATCGGTCCCGGGCAGGCCAACCCGTCCGAGGCTCTGCGTGCCCTCGCTGCACGCGTGGCGAGCAGCTGGTCACGCTCGGACACCTGAGGCTCCTGCGGGCGGCGAAATGCCGGGATTGTGAGACTCCGGACACTGACTGCACGCGCGCAAGGAATACCGGCGGCCTTGAATGTGTCAGCATGGTCGTAGGACAAGCGATGCCCCCATACGCAGGAGCGAGCCCAATGACGGTTTCCGGCGAGACCACCACCGAGACAACCACCGGTGTGCTGCTCACCGACGCCGCACAGACCAAGGTGCGGAACCTGATCGACCAGGAGGGTCGTGACGACCTCCAGCTGCGCATTGCGGTGCAGCCGGGCGGCTGCTCCGGCCTGCGCTATCAGCTGTTCTTCGACGAGCGCGCACTCGACGGCGATGTCGTCAGCGACTTCGGCGGGGTGAACGTCGTCGTCGACCGCATGAGCGTCCCGTACCTGAGCGGCGCCAGCATCGACTTCGTGGACACCATCGAGAAGCAGGGCTTCACCATCGACAACCCCAACGCCGGCGGATCCTGCGCCTGCGGCGACTCGTTCCACTAGAACCTCACGAAGCCCCCGGACGCCCTCGTGGCCTCCGGGGGCTTCGTCGTTCCGTCGGCCGATGATTGCGAATACGCAACGAGATCACCCGCACGGCCCTGTGCCGGAGCGCCACAATCCCCGACGCTGAGTCACCAGGACATGACAGGCCGCTGCGATTCGGGAGATTCCATGCGACCGCGCCTCTGCGCTCGACTGACGACCGCTCTGCTGCTGGGCGGTGGGCTGCTCGCCCTGGCCGGCTCACCCGCCGGCAGCTCGTGGGTCGCGGCGGGAACCGCGCCGCACGCTCAGTTCGGGTAGCCGACGCCCTCGACCAGCGGCGCAACGGCCGCGGGGATGCTCAGCTTCGCCGCGCGCCACGCCTCGGGAGCGGCCGGAACCGGGCGCGGGAAGTTCATGGCGACCTGCTCGGCGTCCTGCCCCATCCGCGCGAGCCCCGGCGACGGCGTGCCGGTCGTGATGTCTGCCATGACTGCTCCTGCGGTAAGTCGGGTGTGGGTCCCTTGCGGGCCACGTTAGAAGCCGTTCACCTCCAGGATCCAGAGGTACTGCGCGGTAGCCTGCAGCGACACTCGTCACCCCCGCGAATTGGAGTCCTGCGTTGCGCGTCGCCGTCACCGGCTCGATTGCCACCGACCACCTGATGAGCTTCAGCGGACGCTTCGCCGACTCCTTGGTCCCCGAAGCGCTGGCGAAGATCTCCGTCTCGTTCCTGGTCGACGACCTCGAGGTCCGTCGCGGCGGGGTGGCGGCCAACATCGCCTTCGGGATGGGCTACCTGGGCCAGACCCCGATCCTCGTCGGCGCCGTCGGCGAGGACTTCGAGTCGTACCGGTCCTGGCTGGAGCGCCACGGCGTGGACACCGCCTCCGTGCTGATCTCCGAGCTCAAGCACACCGCCCGTTTCGTCTGCACCACCGACACCGACCAGGCGCAGATCGCTTCGTTCTACCCCGGCGCGATGAGTGAGGCCGGGCAGATCGAGCTCGGGCCGATCGCCGACCGCGTCGGCGGCCTGGACCTGGTGCTGATCGGCGCCAACGACCCGGGTGCGATGGCCCGGCACACCGCCGAGTGCCGCGAGCGGGGCATCCCGTTCGCGGCGGACCCCAGCCAGCAGGTGGCGTGGCTGTCCGGCGAGGACATTCAGGGCCTCATCGACGGCGCCGCGTACCTGTTCACCAACGAGTACGAGGCAGCGGTCGTCGAGAAGAAGACCGGATGGACCACCGCCGACATCGCCGCCCGCGTCGACGTCCGGATCACCACGCTGGGCGCCGACGGCGCGCGCGTCGAGGCCCGCGGCGAGGAACCGATCCAGATCCCCGTGGCCTCCGTCGAGCGGATCGTCGAGCCCACCGGCGTCGGCGATGCCTTCCGGGCCGGATTCCTGTCCGGGCGCGCGTGGGGCCTCGGCCTGGAGCGCAGTGCGCAGGTGGGTTCCGTGCTCGCCGCGCACGTCATCGAGACCCTCGGCACGCAGGAGTACAGCCTGGAGGCGGGCAGCTTCCTCAAGCGACTGGGCGCCGCCTACGGGGCGGACGCGGCCGCTGAGGTGGAGCCCTTGCTGGCGGTCAAGCCCGTCTGATCGTGCCGATCGATCCGGGGCCGGAGCGCTGGCAGTTCCCGCCCACCGAACTCGCCGACGATTCCGGCCTGATCGGAGTCGGGGCCGATCTGGAACCGGCCACGCTGCTGTCCGCCTATCGCACCGGCATCTTCCCGATGCCGCTGTCCCGGCGGGGTCGGATCGGCTGGTGGTCTCCGGACCCGCGCGGGATCCTGCCGCCGGCCGGGGCGCACGAGTCCCGGTCGCTGGCCCGCACCCGCAAGCGGTTCGAGATCCGCGTGGACACGGTCTTCGACGACGTCGTCGCCGCCTGCGGTGACCCGCGCCGCCCGCACGGCTGGATCACCCCGGCGATGTTCAACGCCTATCGCCGCCTGCACGCGCTCGGTTGGGCGCACAGCGTCGAGGCGTTCGAGGGGTCCGAACTGGTCGGAGGAGTCTTCGGCATCTCCATCGGGGGGCTGTTCGCCGGGGAATCGATGTTCCACCGCCGCACCGACGCCTCCAAGGCGGCGCTGCTCGGGCTCGTCGACCTGCTGCGCGCCGCCCCGGGGCCGCTGGAGAAGCGGCTGTTCGACGTCCAGTGGACGACCCCACACCTCGTCAGCCTCGGCGCGATCGACGTGACCCGGACCGAGTACGAGCACCGTCTGGCGCTGGCCCTGCCCCTGCCGTCGGCCTTCGACGGGTAGGTGCCGCGGGCCCGGTAAATCGCGACGCACGGCAAGCGTTGCGGTTGGATGTGATCGATGAGCACCGAGTCGGTCACCTCACGCGCCGAGTCGGGCGCGCACCGGGTACCGGCCGCGCGGGACCCCCGCGTCGGGACGCGGGCGGAGGACGGCGGCGGCCGGGCCTGGATGTGGGCGTTCGCCGCGTGCCTGTTCGTGCTCTACACGATCGTCTCGGTGCGCCGGCACTACACGCTGCAGACCACCGGCTACGACCTCGGCATCTTCGAGCAGGCGGTCCGGTCCTACGCCTCCGGTCACCTGCCGACCTCGGAGATCAAGGGCCCCGACTTCCCGATCCTCGGTGATCACTTCTCCCCGGTCCTGGCGCTGATCGCCCCGATCTACAAGCTCTTCCCGACGGCCGTCACCCTGCTGGTGGCGCAGGCCGCTCTGCTCGCGGTGGCCGTCGTCCCGATCGCGCGCACCGCGCAACGCCTGCTGGGCCGGAACACGGCGCTGGTGATCGCGGCCGGCTACGGCCTGTCCTGGGGGATCGCGGCGACCGTCGGCTTCGACTTCCACGAGGTCGCCTTCGCGGTGCCGCTCATGGCGTTCAGTGCCTGCGCCCTGGTGGAGCGGCGCCTTATGGCGGCCGTGCTGTGGGCGCTGCCGTTGCTGCTCGTCAAGGAGGACCTCGGGCTGACCGTGACGATGGTCGGGCTCCTGGTCTGGCACTACGGCGACCGTGTCCTCGGCGTCGTCACCGCCCTGGTCGGGCTGGCCGGGTGTGCGCTGGTGGTCCTCGTCGTGCTGCCCGCGAACAATCCTGACGGGTCGTTCAGCTACTGGAAGAACCTCAAGGGCGGCGGGGAGTCGAGCTCGAGCGGTCCGGGGGACCTGGCCGAGCGGGTGAGCTTCGGTCTGGTGAACCCGGAGCCCAAGGCCATCCTGTTGGTGATGCTGTTGGCCCCGACGGCGTTCGTCGCGCTGCGCTCCCCGCTGCTGTTGCTCGCGCTGCCGACGATGGCCTGGCGGCTGCTCTCGGCGAAGTGGGAGTACCACGAACTGGACTTCCACTACAGCGCGGTGCTGATGCCGATCGTGTTCGTCGCCTTCATCGACGTCATGCGCCGCTGGTCCGGTCCCACCGCGCTCGGCCGACGCCGCGAGGCCTTGGCGGTCTGCGCCCTGGTCACCGCGGTGATGGTTCCGTCGAACGCGCTGGCCGGACCGTTCCGCCCGAGCACCTGGGACAGCAACCCTCGGGTGGGGGACGCCCGCGCACTGCTGGACAAGATCCCCGACGGAGCGTTCGTCATGGCGTCCAACCGCCTCGCCCCACATCTGAGCGGACGCACCGAGGTGAGCGTGTTCGGCTGGCCCGACGCCCGGCCGAACCCGGAGTGGATCGTCATCGACAACGGCGAGCCGGTCGGGTACCCGCTGCAGCAGCGAGACGCGCAGGACGCGCTGATCGAGGCCGCGAACGAGGCTGGCTACGAGCAGGTCGAGGAACGCGGCGACTTCCGACTGCTGCACCGGGCGCCCGGAAGTAGCACTCAGTTCCCGCCGCCGCCGGAGAAGCCCGAGGCACCGGCCGAACCGGAGAAGTGATGCAGGCTCAGCTTCGGCGGCGAACCACGTAGGCGTCGCCGGGACGACCCAGATACTCCTGGTCGCGCATCTCGCACCACGCCGGGATGTCCAGCGCCGCCGCAGGGTCGTCGGCAAGGACGCCGATCGTCTCGCCGACCTCGACGTCGCGGATGTGCCGCGCGAGCTCGATGATCGGCGCCGGACAGCGTCGGCCCAGGACGTCGAGAACGAGCGCCGGTTCGTTCACGGTCACAGGTCCTCGACGCCCGCCGCTGCGCGCAGGTCGACGAGTACGCGGGGGAGTACCGCGAGGAACCTGTCCACGGTCGCCTCATCGACGCCGCGGGGAAGTGAGACACGCACGTTGCCGTGCGTGAGGGCCCCCATCGCCTCGAGCACGTGGCTGGGTCGCAGGGTGTCGGCGGTGCACGAGGAGCCCGAGTTCACCGCGAAGCCCGCGCGGTCCAGTTCGGTGACCAGCGCCTCGCCGTCCATGTAGAGGCAGGAGAACGTGACCAGGTGCGGCAGCGAGTTCGTCGGGTCGCCCAGCACGACGACGTCCGGCAACGCGGCGGCGGCCTTGCGGATGCGGTCGGTCAGGGCGGCGAGGCGGGCCGACTCGGCATCCGCGTCCGCGCTCACCGCGGCCAGTGCGGCGGCGGCCGCCACGATGCCCGGCACGTTGGCATAGCCCGGCACGACTCCCGCCGGCCACCCCCCGCCCGGCAGGGGGGAGCGCCAGCGCGCGGCGCGTCGGGTGACCAGCACCCCGACGCCCGGCGGGCCGCCCCACTTGTGGGCGCTGCCGCACAGCAGTGACCACCCATCAGGAAGCGGAGCCCGACCCATCGTCTGAGCCGCGTCGACCAGCAGCGGGATGTCGGGCGCGGCCGCCGCGATCTCGTCGACGGGTTGGATCGTGCCGACCTCGTGGTTGGCGCTCTGCAGGCAGCCCAGCGCCGTGTCCTCGGTCAGATTGGTGGCGAAGAGCTTGACGTCCACGCGCCCGGTCCGGTCCACGGGTACCAGTGCGACCTCGCCGCCCACCGACTCGTAGTGCTCCGCCGTGTGCAGCACCGCCGAGTGCTCCACCGCGGAGACCACCAACCGGTCGCCGACCCGCGACCGCCCGCGCAGGCACCCGATCATGCCGAGATTCACCGCCTGCGTGCCCGACGCCGTGAACAAGACGTCGGCCGGTGGCACGCCGAGCACCTGCGCGACGATCTCCCGGGCCTCGTCCAACCGCATCCGCGCCTGGCGTCCAGCGCGGTACAGCCGCGCCGGGTCCGCCCAGCCGCTGTCCAGCGCCGCCGCATAGGCCTCCCGCGCTGCCGGGTGCATGGGCTCGGTGGACGCGGCGTCGAGGTAGCCGTCGGGGGGAGAGGTCACCCTCCGAACGCTAGGACATGTCGGCTACTCGAGCTCGCCATCATCGGGCAGCAACGTGATGATTGCCCGCCAGACCTCCGACGAGGTGACAGGTGTCCAGATCAGTCGTGGGAGCAGTTCCGTCAGGAACTCGCCGAAACGCTTCCTGACCTGTCGAAGGACGAGATGGTCACGGTGCAGGTACTCCGCGACCCCGCGGAGGAGGTCGGCGAACCTGACAGGCCGGGCATCGCGGCACGTCTGATGCAGTCTCTGACGCGCAGCAAGCCGCGGGACGAGCCCCCAGCGCTGCAGTTCTTTCGGATGGACGACACGCTCTACGGCGAATGCACAGGACCGGTGGAGTCCGGTGGTTGGGTCCAGTACTCCCCTGAGCAGAAAGACCAGATTGCGGCCCTCGGTTGGGCTCAAGCGGAGGGCAAGGATCGGGGCCGGGGGGGCTATCCCCAGTACTGCGTGTACTTCCCGCACGAGGGCGGCATCCTGTCCCGGCCTCCGGAAGCGAAGGTCCGTGGTGACTACCGCCAGTTGGTCGATGCTCGCCGGGCGGCCAAATTAGCCGTCCACACACTGCGCGGGCCGTTGGGTGTATCAGCGCCAGACGGGTTGACGGTCCAACGGCGCGGCTGACCTACCGCAGCCGTGGGCCTCGGTCAGGCTTGCGTACGGTCTCTACGTCCCCGTGGAGCATGCAGAGGCGGTCAAAGTGTTCGAGTCGTGGACCACCACGGAGAGCCCAGATTGCTCATGGGAGGACTTGGGAACGCATCTCCAAGCGACATTCCTGGATCTGACTAAAGGCCAGATCTTCTACGTGGAGGTTCGGCGTGGGCCGCTCGCCCCGCGCAGGGAGGTCGAGAACCCGAATCCTCTTCGTCAATTGATTCGTTCCGTGCGCGGCGGTCCCTCGCCGGATGCCGACCCAGTGCTCAACTTCTATCGGATGGACTTTGCCTGTACTGCCGTTGCACTGGCCCGGTCGAGTCCGGCGGCTTGGCGCGGCTGAGCCAAGGACAACAGGATCAGCTTCGAGGCCTGGGTTGGGGGCAACCCGAAGGCAAGGATCGTCGCCGTTGGGGATACCCGAACTACTGCGCCTATTTTCCGCACGAGGGCGTGACCATCTCCGCACCCCCGAAGGAGCGTCTGGACGGGGATTACCGAGATCTGGTCGATGCTCGTGCAGCGGCCAAGGCCCCGGAACTCGCCGTACTTGACTTTCGTGGCCCAGTCAGCGCCGGTGCTCGCCCCGAACAAGGCGGCGTTGGCGCCCCAGAGCCCGTGGCCGCCCGGGTACGAGGGCAGCAGGCCGAGCTTCGCGAGCCAGTGCTCGAGGAACGGTTCGCGCAGGACGGCGCCGGCGGCGGCCTGGAGGTCGTCGTGGGCGTAGCGCTCACGGGTCCGGGCTGTCTGGACGCGGTCGTGGCAGCGCCAGTAGACCTCCACGCGGTGGTCGACGCCGAACGGTGACGCGATCGGGCCGAGGATGGGCGCCGGTGCGGGGAGGTCGGTCGTCAGGGTCGGCGGTGGCTGGATCACGTCGCCCTGGACGATCAACCCGGCCAGGAGTGCTTCAATGCGAGCGCCCTCCAGCTCGGCGCGGACCCGTTCCAGCGCCACGGCGAACTCATCCAAAGCTCGGAGAAGCTGCGTGGCCTTCCCTTGCAGCTCCTCGGCCTCGCCGGTGATGCCGTTGAGCCGGCTGCGGAACTCGTCGGCGGCCACTCCGTGCCAGCTGCCGCTGACGGTCCGCACGGCGGTGTCGAGTTCTTCCGCGGCGGCGCGGAGCTGGTGGACGAAGAGGTCCAGCTCGGTCACCGCCACGCGGCACTGAGCGGGTTCGCCCTGCAGGAGCAGGTCGATCACGGCAGCCGGCCGTCTCGGTCCAGCCGCTCCGCATTTGCGTTGTTGGTCGCCTCGGCCTCGTCGTAGACCTCGGCGGAATGGCGCAGCTGCTCGGCGAGGAGGCGACACAGCTCCGACAGGTCGCCACCGGCCTTGCCGAGGTGCCGGAGCGCCTCGCCCACCTCGCCGGTGGAGCACCCCACGTCGACCTGATGTCCGTCGACGTAGCGCGGCCGCAGTTGACGGCCGACGTCCGGAGATCCTCGGACACGCGACGCAGCACCGTCGTGTCCACGGAATAGCCGTCGGCCATGGCCGGAACCGTAGTGGACCGGCTGCGCTGGAACGACCTCTTCGACGACCGGCCGGCGCTTCGGGACGACAGACGGTCGAGACCGTGGGGCGGATGGGTTCCGAGGCGCACCGGGAGTCGATATGTTGCGCGCGTCACATCCGGTTGGGGGTCACTGCTGGAGCGCTGCCGATGCTGCTGGCGACCTATCAACCCGACATCCGCTCGATCAGCGATTCGCTGACGGCTTCGGCGCTGGTCGCCGTGCTGCCGCTCGCGACGCTGTTCTTCATGCTGGGCGTCCTGCGGATCACGGCGTGGGTCTCCGGTCTGGTCGCCCTCGGGGTCGCGGTGGTCGTGGCGACCGTGGGCTTCGACATGCCCATGGATCAGGCCGCCGCCGTCGGGTCCTGGGGCGCGGCCTTCGGGTTCTTCCCGATCATGTGGATCGTCATCAGCGCGATCTGGGTCTACAACATGACCGTCGAGACGGGGCACTTCGACGTCCTGCGTCGCTCCTTCGCCACGATCAGCGACGACATGCGGATCCAGGCGATCGTCGTCGCCTTCTGCTTCGGCGCGCTGATGGAGGCGCTTGCAGGCTTCGGCACCCCGGTGGCCATCAGCGCCGTCATGCTCATCGCGCTCGGCTTCCAGCCGTTGAAGGCGGCGACCGTTGCCCTCGTCGCGAACACCGCCCCGGTGGCCTTCGGTGCGCTGGCGACCCCGATCGTGACGCTGTCCAAAGTGACCACCCCCGCCAACTCGGACCCGTCGATCGCGGACCACTTCACCGAGGACCACCTCGGCGCCCTGGTGGGGCGTCAGACCCCGGTGCTCGCGGTCTTCGTGCCGCTGGTCCTGGTCGCGATCGTGGACGGTCGTCGTGGTGTGCGGCAGTGCTGGTTGCCGGCGCTCGTGGGTGGTGTGGCGTTCGGTGTCGCGCAGTGGCTGACGTCGACCTACTTCTCGGTGCAGCTCACCGACGTCGTCGCCGCGTTGGTCAGTGCGCTGGCCATCGTGATCCTGCTGCGGGTGTGGAAACCCGAGGAGACCTACAGCGAGCTCGAGGACACCGCCGGTGGTGGCGGCAGCGCCGTGCGGCCCGGCGAGCTCGGCGGCGGCCGCCGCGACGGCACTCTCGTGGTCTCACGTGTCGATACCCGCGCCGAGATCGCGCGCGCCTACGCGCCGTACCTCGTCATCATCGCCATCTTCAGCGTCTTCCAGATCGACGGCGTGAAGAAGGAGATGCTCAAGGAACCGTGGACGTATCTGTTCCAGTGGCCGGGCCTCGACCTGGTCACCGCGAGCGGGAAACCACCGGCCGACTACACGTTGAACTGGTTCGCCGCGGCTGGAACGTTGACGATCATCGCCGGCTTGATCACGATGCCGATCATCGGCATCAAACCGGCGGCTGCGGTGCGGGCCTACGTGAAGACGTATCAGCAACTGTGGCGGGCGATCGTCACCGTGATGGCGGTGCTCGCCCTGGCCTACATCATGAACAACTCAGGCCAGACCGGGGCGCTCGGCAACGGGCTGGCCGAGGCAGGCGACGCCTTCGCCCTCATCTCACCGATCCTCGGCTGGCTCGGGGTCGCGGTCACCGGCTCCGACACGTCGTCCAACTCGCTGTTCGGTGCGCTGCAGGTGACGGCGGGTCAGGGAGCCGGCCTCGACCCCGCCCTGATGGCGGCGTCGAACTCCTCCGGCGGAGTGCTGGGAAAGATGATCTCGCCGCAGAACCTCGCCATCGCGGCCGGCGCCGTCGGCATGACCGGCAAGGAAGGCGACATCTTCCGCAAGGTCGTCGGCTGGAGCGTGGTCATGCTCGCGGGCATGTGTCTGCTCGTGTGGCTGCAGACCAACGCCCTGGAGTGGATGCTGCCGTAGGTCGCTACTTCGCCCGCGGGTCGACGACCTGACCGACGAACAGCGGGGCGCCGGTCTTCGTGTCGACGATCTCGAACAGGAACGGCCGGTCGACGGTGAACTCCACCGGCGGCGGGCCGATCTTTCCCGAGACCGCGGTGACGGTGATCACCGTGACTGCTGCGGCCTCGGTGCCGAGTTGATCGACGGTGATGTTGGCCTTGTGCAGTGCCTGGTCGACGAACAGGGACTCGGACGTGGTGATGCCGGACAGGTCGGCACGGGCCTCGTCGAAGTCGTCGGTCAGGCCGAGCTCGGGCAGCAGCTTCCTGAGGTCCAGATCGGCGCCGAAGGCCCAGGTCGGCATCGTCAGCACCACATCGGTGGGCTTGGTCTTCCCTGCCGCGGTCAGCGTCTTCGTGTTCATCAAATTGGCCGGGGCGCTGTCGCCGGTGGGCAGGATCAGCCGCATGGCGAGACGGTTGCCGAAGTAGGGGAGCGTCGCCGAACGCCAGCCGGGGCCGGTGGCGTCGCCGAAGGACGAGTTCTTGCCTAGCATCGGTACCCGGACGGTCTGGTCGCCCACCCGGAAGTCACCAGGGCTGGGGTCCTCGAAGGGCGTCGGCCAACTTGCCTTGAGGTACACGGCGTTGACGATCGCGAGCCGGGTCATCGGGTCCAGCTGCTTCAGTACCTCCGTGATCCGCCCGCGGGTCTGCTCGTCGACCCAGCCGTTGATGGCGGCCAGGGCCGCCGCCTCGTCGGCGACGAAGTCGACGCTCTGCAGGCCCGCGTCGTACTGCTCACGCATGGTCCGTAGGAAGGCCTCGAACTAGGCATACCCGCGCTGGGCGAACAGCGCGTTCGAGACCGCCAGGATCGGGTCGGTGGGCGGGGGGTGGCGCTCGCCCTCGGGCTTGGCGCCCTCAGGTCGGGGAGAAGGGAGCGGCGAGGCCTTGTCGGTCACCAGACCGGCGGTCAGTGCGTTCACGGCCGCGGCGACCTCGGGCGGGAAGCCGAAGGCCTTGTCCAGTTGCTGCGCCGAGGTGCCGGCGGCGCCGGCCCGGAGCATCGCGAAGGCGTACTCGATGCTCAGCGGGGAGAACACCAGGTTCTTCTCCGGGGAGGCGGCGATCCGGTAGAGGTCGGCCGCGAAGGCCTGCATCCCCTCGACCGTGGCCGCCACCGGGGCGTCCTTGCTCGGAGCCAGCCGCTGGCCCGCGAAGGCGACCAACTCCACCCGCAGGCCGCCAGCAGCGCCGCCGCCAAGCCTGCCAGGGCCACTCGCTGCACGATCAATCGGTGACGCATGCCACAGCCTCCCAGGAGTCCACGCGTTCTGAACCAGGACGGCGCCGGAATGTGTTTCGTTCGACCCGCCAGGCGGGTCCCCTGGGCGTAAGTCGGGGATCTGCGCGGAGTAAGCTTCCGCCCGATTACGTAACTCCGGGACAAGGCCGCCCGCTACGGCCCGGAACGCCCTGCCGCACCCCTGGAAGGCACCGCGTTGGCTCGATTCGGCTCGCCCCTCACGAGGCGCTCGCGGCCCCACCGCAGGGTCCTCGGGCTGGCGCTCCTTACCCTCTTCGTGCTGCTCACCGGCACGGGTTGTGACACCGAGGAACTGCCGCGTCTGGCGTTCCCGACCCCGGCCACCGAGGAAGGCCCGCGCATCCTGCTGCTCTGGCAGGGTTCCTGGCTCGCCGCGCTCATCACCGGCGCTCTGGTCTGGGCACTGATCATCTGGTCCTGCATCTTCCACCGGAAGAAGCACGAGGACGAGATCCCGATCCAGTCCCGGTACAACCTGCCCATCGAGGTCCTCTACACGGTCATCCCGTTCATCGCCGTCGTCGTCTTCTTCTACTTCACCGCTCGCGACGAGTCGATCCTGCTGGAGACCGAAGACAAGCAGGACCTGACCGTGAACGTGGTCGGGCGCCAGTGGAGCTGGACGTTCAACTACCTCGAGGATCAGGTCTACGACGTCGGTACGCCCAAGGACCTGCCGGTCCTGTGGCTGCCGGTGGACAAGCGCGTCGAGTTCGAGCTGACCTCCCCGGACGTCATCCACTCCTTCTGGGTGCCCTCCTTCTTGTTCAAGATGGACGTGTTCCCGGGCAAGACGAACAAGTTCGCGCTCACCCCGAACAAGGTCGGCCGCTTCACGGGCAAGTGCGCCGAGCTGTGCGGCACCGACCACTCGCGGATGCTCTTCGAGGTCAATGTCGTCTCCGACGCGGACTACCGCGCCCACGTCGAGGACCTGCGTCGCCTCAAGCAGACCGGCCAACTGTGGAAGGGCATTCTCGACGAGGACAGCGACCGCATCCGTCAGTACAACCTCGACCGCTACGAGGAGACCGACGGCCCGATCGGTAAGCCCGAGGGCGAGAGCCACGAAGAGGGCGAGAGCCACTGATGACGACTTACGAGCAGGCTCGTCGCGTTCAGGCCACCGCGACGCCGCGCAAGCGCACGCTGGGTGCGGCGATCATCGACTGGATCACCACGACCGATCACAAGAAGATCGGTTACCTGTACCTGATGACGTCGTTCGCGTTCTTCCTCATCGGCGGCCTGATGGCGCTGATGATGCGGGCCGAGCTGGCCCAACCGGGGTCGCAGTTCGTCAGCAACGACCAGTTCAACCAGCTGTTCACCATGCACGGCACGATCATGCTGCTGTTCTTCGCGACGCCACTGTTCGTCGGCTTCACGAACGTGATCATGCCGCTGCAGATCGGGTCGCCGGACGTCGCCTTCCCCCGTCTGAACATGTTCAGCTACTGGCTGTTCCTCTTCGGCGGCTCGATAGCGATGCTCGGCTTCATCACCCCCGGTGGTGCCGCCGACTTCGGCTGGTTCGCCTACACCCCGCTGTCCGATGGTGTGCATTCGCCGAACATCGGTGCGGACCTCTGGATCATGGGCCTGGCGCTGTCCGGCTTCGGCACGATCCTCGGTGGCGTCAACTTCATCACCACGATCTGCTGCATGCGCGCGCCCGGCATGACGATGTTCCGGATGCCGATCTTCACCTGGAACGCCCTGGTGACTTCGGTGCTCGTGCTGATGGCCTTCCCGGTTCTCGCTGCGGCGCTGCTGGTGCTGGAGGCGGACCGAACACTCGGGACCCACGTCTTCGACTCGGCCAACGGCGGAGCGCTGCTCTGGCAGCACCTGTTCTGGTTCTTCGGGCACCCAGAGGTGTACATCATCGCCCTGCCGTTCTTCGGCATCGTCACCGAGATCCTGCCGGTGTTCAGCCGCAAGCCGATCTTCGGCTACAAGGGCTTGGTCTTCGCGACGCTGTCCATCGCGGCGCTCTCGGTGACCGTGTGGGCGCACCACATGTACGTCACCGGGGGTGTGCTGCTGCCGTTCTTCGCCTTCATGACGTTCTTGATCGCCGTGCCCACCGGGGTGAAGTTCTTCAACTGGGTCGGCACCATGTGGCGCGGAGCGATCAGCTTCGACACCCCGATGCTGTGGGCCGTCGGCTTCCTCGTGACGTTCCTCTTCGGTGGCCTGACCGGCATCATCCTGGCCAGCCCACCGCTGGACTTCCAGCTCTCCGACTCGTACTTCGTGGTCGCGCACTTCCACTACGTGGTCTTCGGCACCGTCGTGTTCGCGATGTTCGCCGGGTTCTACTTCTGGTGGCCGAAGATGACCGGGAAGATGCTCGACGAGCGCCTCGGGAAGATCCACTTCTGGCTGCTGTTCTTCGGCTTCCACACCACGTTCCTCGTCCAGCACTGGCTGGGTGCTGAGGGCATGCCGCGGCGCTACGCGGACTACCTGGACGCCGACGGCTTCACCGGGCTGAACATGGTCTCGACGATCGGCGCCTTCATGCTCGGCGCCTCGACGTTGCCGTTCATCCTCAACGTGATCATCACGACCAAGCGGGCGCCGATGGTCAACACCGACGACCCGTGGGGCTACGGCCGCTCGCTGGAGTGGGCGACGTCCTGCCCGCCGCCGCGCCACAACTTCGCGTCGATGCCGCGCATCCGTTCGGAGAGCCCGGCCTTCGACCTGCACCACCCCGAGTACGCCAGCGCGCACGACGGCCCGAAGGGCAAGCACAACCTGCTCGAGGACATCTACGGCGAGCCGGACCTCGAGGGCCACGAGGGCGCACAGTCCCGTACGGCGGTCCTCGAGCACGAGCGCGATCAGCACGACGGGCACGATGAGCACAACCGTGACGGGGACGGCCACTGATGAAGACCGAAGGCAACATCTTCGCCGGCATCGGGATCTTCCTCATCCCGGTCATCCCGGTGTACTGGTTCTGGTCCGAGGACCCCACCGGCACCACCGCGCTGATCGTCACGTGGGGCCTGTGCGCGATGATCGGGGCGTACTTCCTCTTCACCGCCAAGCGCATCGACGCCCGGCCGGAGGACGACCCCACCGCCCTGATCGAGGACTCTCCCGGCGAGCTGGGCTTCTACAGCCCGTGGTCCTGGTGCCCGTTGGCCCTGGCCGGCACCGGCGCGATCATCTTCCTCGCCCCCGTCTTCGGCTGGTGGATCCTGACCATCGGCATCCCCGCGTTCGCCGTCGCCACCTGGGCCTTCGTGTTCGAGTACTACCGCGG
The DNA here is from genome assembly GCA_963703165.1 of uncultured Actinomycetota bacterium. Classification (GTDB taxonomy): domain Bacteria; phylum Actinomycetota; class Actinomycetes; order Sporichthyales; family Sporichthyaceae; genus JBQTKD01. The sequence goes on along the minus strand of OY969798.1, from coordinate 758,133 downwards.
CGAACACGCCCACTGACCTACAGCTTCACCAGGGTCGGACGCGAAAGCGTCCGACCCTTCTCGTTGTGGGGGAGTACAACCACTGCGCACGTCGTGCGCAAAGGTCGTGATCGTGTCCGGTTCGTGCGGGTTCCGGTGACCACTACGACTGACATGCAGGTGTCTCGCCGGACTGTCTCTGGATGAGCACATAAGCAGCAGGCGAGGCGATTCTCGGGCCGATCCGCGCCTCAGTTCTCCCCTCTGTGCTCAACGGGCGACGCTCGGTCCCGAGGCGGGCGTGCATGTCATTCGTAGTGGTCACACAATCCGGACATTCCGCCCAGTTTCACAACCTTTGCGCACGTCGTGCGCAATGGTCGTAAGGCCCCCCAACGGACGAAGGGCCGGCTCCGGGAGTCCCGGAGCCGGCCCTTCGTAGGGGTCGAGCTAGTGGTGGCCGCCGCCGTGGTCGTCGCCGTGGCCGTGGCCTGCGGTGAGTTCGGCGTATTCCTCGGGGGTGGGCTTGGGGAGTTCGTCCTTGTACCAGAACCCGGAGAGGCGTTCGCGGACCTTGGAGGCCTTGTGCCCGGGGGCGGGGATGCCGTCGGCGTCGGTCGCGGGACCGGCCGCCAGCACCTTGGGGGAGGTGCGGGACATGAGGACGAAGCGTTCCTCGGCGGAGATGGGTTCGTGGACCTCGATGAACTCACCGTTGGGCAGGCGTTTGATGATGCCCGTCTCGCGGCCGTGCAGGACCTTGTTGAGGTCCTTGCGTTGCAGGCCGATGCACCACCGTTTGGTGATGATGAACACGATCGGTGGCACGACGAACAACGCGACCTGGGAGATCCTGGTGATCAGGTTGATCTCGCTCTGGATCGTGTAGGCGATGATGTCGTTCCCGCCGTTGATGAACAGGATCAGGTAGAACGACAACGACATCGTGCCCAGGGCGGTGCGGACCGGGGCATCGCGGGGGCGGTCGAGCAGGTGGTGCTCGCGCTTGTCCCCGGTCACCCAGGCCTCGATGAACGGGTAGACCATCATCAGGTTGAACATCAGACCCGGCAGGACCACACCGGGGATCAGGATGTTCCACGCGATCGAGTACCCGAACAGGGTGGTCTCCCAGTTCGGCATCGCCCGCAGCGACCCTTCCAGGAACCCGATGTAGAAGTCCGGTTGTGAGCCGGCGGATATCTGATCAGGCACATACGGGCCGTACAACCAGATCGGGTTGATCTGCGCCACCGAGGCGAGGATCGCGCAGACACCGAAGACGATGAAGAAGAACCCACCGGCCTTGGCCATGTAGACCGGCATGAGCGGGAAGCCGACGACGTTGGAGTTGGTGCGACCCGGGCCGGGGAACTGGGTGTGCTTCTGCACGACCACCAGCATCAGGTGCACGGTGATCAGCGCCAGCATCACACCCGGCACGACCAGGACGTGCAGGATGAAGAACCTCGGGATGATGTCCTCGCCGGGGAACTCCCCACCGAAGAGGAAGAACTGCACATAGGTCCCGACCACGGGTATGGACAGCATCACCCCCTGGGCGATGCGCAGCCCGGTCCCCGAGAGCAGGTCGTCGGGGATGGAGTACCCGAGGAACCCTTCCAGGATGGCCATGATCATCAGGATGTTCCCGATGAGCCAGTTCAACTCACGCGGTTTGCGGAACGCACCGGTGAAGTAGATCCGCAACGCGTGGACCACGATCGCGGTCACGAAGATCAACGCGGACCAGTGGTGGATCTGACGCATCAACAACCCACCGCGGACATCGAAACTGATGTCCAACGTCGAGGCGAACGCCTCGGACATGTGCACACCCTGCAACGGCTCGTACGAGCCGTTGTAATCGACCTCGGTCATCGACGGCTTGAACCACAACGTCAGATACGTACCCGACAGCAACAGGATCACGAAGCTGTACAGGGCGATCTCACCGAGCATGAACGACCAGTGCTCAGGGAACACCTTGCGCAAGTTCCGCTTCAGCCCGGCATTACTGCCCAGACGCTCGTCGAGGTAGGTCGCCACACCCGCGCCCGCCTTCTGCGCGCCGCTCATCCACGCTCCCAGTAGGTCGGTCCGACAGGTTCGTCGAAGTCCCGCTTGGCCACCAGGTAGCCCTCGGCGTCGACCGTGATGGCCAACTGCTGCAAATTACGTGCCGCCGGGCCGAAGATGACCTTGCCGGAATTGGCCAGGTCGAACGTGGACTGGTGGCAGGGGCAGAGCATGTGGTGCGTGGTCTGCTCGTAGAGGCCCAGCGGGCAGCCCGCGTGCGAGCAGATCTTCGAGAAGCAGAGGATCCCCTGGTAGCCCTTCTCCAGGGAGATCTGACTGGTGATGTCCTCCGGGCGCAGCCTGATCAGCATGATCGCGGACTTGGCCAGTTCGGTCAGGCTGACCTCGCCGGTCGGCTTGGCCGAGACCAGCGAGCCGACCTGCAGGTCCTCCGGGCGGATCCGGCGCTCGCCGTTGGCCGTCACGATCTGCCGACGGGCCGGGTCGGCGAACAACGTTCTGCGCAACGCCTTCTTCGGCAGCGGACCGAGGTCGCGCAGCGGCAGGATCAGCGTGACCGGGAACAACGCCATGGCGCCGGCCAGCGAGGTCCAGATCAGCTTGCGGCGGGGGAGCGCCGAGTCGGCAGCGCCCGCCTTGGCCATCTCGAGCACGTCGGCGGTGTCCTGCGGCGAGGACTTCAGCGGGTGGCGCTCCTGGATCATCTCCTCGGCGTTCATCAGCTTGCGGGCCCAGTGGATCTGCCCGATGCCGATGCCCAGCAGCGAGATGCCGAGGGTCACGCCGAGCGCGAAGTTCAGCGCATTGACCGTGCCGAGGGTGACGACCCGGAGCTCGTCGTCCTTGTCGATGGTCACGAAGCAGACGATGAACGCGAGGGTGCTGAGCATGCTCATCGCGAACAGCGCCGCGACCTGACGCTCGGCGCGGTTGGCCGCGCGCGGGTCGATGTCCGTACGGCGCGGGGTGTGGTGCGGCAGGCCGGGGTCCGCGAACGGACTGTCCGAGGGGACGAGCTCGTGCCCGTGGTTGTCGTCGCTCATGATGCCTTCGCTCCGAGCCAGATCGAGAAGCCGACCAGCACGCCGAGAACGATGGTCCACATGAGCAGACCTTCGGTCACCGGGCCGATCCGACCTAGTGAATTACCGCCGACGTCAGGCTCGTTCTGCATCGCCTTGAGGTAGGTGATGACGTCCTTCTTCTGTTCCGGCGTCAGGACCCCGTCGTTGAACGTGGGCATCGACTGCGGGCCGGTCAGCATGGCCTCGTACATGTGCTTCTTGGTGGTGTCCTTCAGCGAGACGGCGTACTTGCCGCGGGTCAGCGCGCCGCCGTTACCGGCGAAGTTGTGGCACGAGGCGCAGTTGGTGCGGAAGATCTCTCCGCCCTCCTGCATGTCGCCGTCGGCCTCCCACTGCTCCTCGGTCGGGATCGCGGGGCCGGGGGCCAGAGAGGCGACGTAGGCGGCGATCGCCGCGGTCTCCTCCTCGTTGAACTTGCGCGGCTTGATCGGCGCCTGTGCGGTCTTGGACTGCATCGGCATGCGGCCGGTACCGACCTGGAAGTCGACCGCGGCGGCACCGGCACCGATGAGCGACGGGCCGTCGCTGGTGCCCTCGGCGTTGAGACCGTGGCAGGAGGAACAGGCGGTGACGAACAGGCTCTTGCCCTCTTCCAACTCGGTCAGCGACGAGGCGCCACCGGCGGCCTCGGCCGAGCCCGAGGGCGCGAAGGCCGAGTAGAGGGCGCCCACCGAGCCGAGGGCGAAGAGCAGGACGACGACCGCGGCCCACGGGTGGCGGCGTCGGGCAGAGAGTCGTTTCACGTCTGTCCTGTCGTTCCTTGGGCGGGTTCGGTGCTGTTCACGGGCCGAGGCGGTGCGCCGCCGTAGTGGTGAAGGTGGGTGCTACTTGAGCAGGTAGATCGCCCCGAACAGACCGATCCAGACGACGTCGACGAAGTGCCAGTAGTACGACACCACGATGGCGCTGGTGGCCTGCTCATGGGTGAACCGGCGCGCCGCGTAGGTGCGGCCGAGGACGAACAAGAACGCGAACAACCCCAAGGTCACGTGCAGACCGTGGAAGCCGGTCGTGAGATAGAAGATCGACGAGTAGGCGTCGGAGGAGAGCGTGATGCCCTCGTTGACGAGCTCCGTGTACTCGGTGGCCTGACCGGCCACGAAGAACGCGCCCATCAGGAACGTGATGATGAACCACATCCGGAGCTTCTCGACGTCCCCGCGCTCCGCGGCGAAGACGCCCGCCTGGCAGGTGAAGGAGCTGGCCACCAGCACGAAGGTGTTGACGGAGGCGAACGGAAGGTTCAGGTGGACGTAGTCCGGGGGCCAGTTGTCGGCGCCGTAGACCGACCGGAGCGTGAAGTACATCGCGAACAAAGCCGCGAAGAACATCAGCTCCGAGGACAGCCACACGATCGTCCCGACGCTGACCATGTTGGGGCGGTTCACCGCGCCATGCTGGGGTGCGTGGGTATCCACTGCTGATGCGCTCACGGGCACATTATGGGCCAGGGACTTCGCGCTTCTGTGACCGCCCCCGGTGACCTCGGCGACATGTCGCGAGCAGCCTCGGCGGCGGTGCGGCGACAGCGGCCGTGACGGACTGCTCCCGGCATGAGAGCCGATAAATTGGCGATGTCGGCACAGTTACTCTCGGGCCGTGGTGACGATCCTTCTGCCTATGCATCCAGGCGCCGACGTCCCCGCTGAGCCCCTGTCAGGTTGGCGGTACCTGACGGCCTGGAGCTTCGAGCCGTTGGCGCTGTTTGCGCTGGTCATGAGCGCGGGGCTGTATCTCTACGGCGTGCATCGGCTCCGCGCGGCGGGCAATCCGTGGCCGTTGGGCCGGACGTTGGCCTTCGTCGTCGGGGGGCACGGAACCCTCCTTCTGGCGGTCGCCTCGCCGCTGGCGACCTACGACGTGACGTTGCTCTCGGTCCACATGGTCCAGCACATGCTGCTGGCCATGGTCGGGCCCGTTTTCCTGGTGCTCGGCGCCCCGATCACGCTCGCCCTGCGCACCCTGCCGCTGGCCGGACGCCGGGTCCTGCTGGCGGTCCTGCACTCCCGGGTCGTCGGGGTGTTCACCTTTCCGGTGGTGGCAGGCGTGATCTTCGTCGCCAACCCGTTCGTCCTCTACTACAGCGACCTCTACGAACAGACCCTCGAGCACCGCTGGCTGCACGACCTCAACCACCTGCATTTCGTGATGGTCGGGTGCCTGTGGTTCGTGACGCTCATCGGGATCGACCCGCTGCCCCACCGGGCGGGGTACCCGATGCGGGTCATCTCCTCGTTCGTCACGCTGCCCTTCCACGCCTGGCTGGGTGTCTCGATCATGTCGGCGAACACGCTCATCGCGGCCGACTGGTACAACGCCGTCGACCGCGACTGGGGGGCGAGTCCGCTCTCGGACCAGCAGACGGCCGGCGGGATCCTCTGGCTCAGCGGGGACCTCATCGGGCTGCTCGTGTTCGCAGCGCTGTTCTTCCAATGGGTCCGGGCCAGCGAGCGGGAGGCCCGGCGCGAGGACCGGCGCCTCGATCGGCTGGACGCTGCCGCGGCCAGACGCTCGGTAGCATTCGGCGAAAGTGCAGCCGGCCGGAACGACGGCGGTCAGTAGACGAGGAGCGCGCCAGTGTCCGGTCCGCAGCCCACCGCTGAGGTCACGATGAAGGTCCTGGTCTACAGCGACGACATCAACACCCGCGCCGCCGTGCGGCTCGCCCTCGGGCGTCGCCCGGCCCCGGAACTGCCGCGGGTGGAGATCCTCGAGGTCGCCACCGAACCCGCCGTGGTCGCGGCGATGGACGCCGGCGGCATCGACGTCGCGGTGTTCGACGGCGAGGCCGTGCCCGCGGGCGGCATGGGCGTCTGCCGCCAGATGAAGGACGAGATCTTCCGCTGCCCGCCGATTCTCGTGCTGATCGGACGCCCGCAGGACGGCTGGCTGGCCACCTGGTCGCGCGCCGACGCGGTCGTCCCGCACCCGCTGGACCCGATCGCCGTCGCGGACGCGGTGGCGTCGCTGATGCGGCGTCGGATGCTGCCGGTCCAGTGAGCGAGCTCGCGAGCTCACCGACAGGCGCTCTCGCGAAGCGGATGGGGCCGACGGAGGAGGCCTCATGACGACCCAGAGCTGGTCCGGCCTGCTGAACGCGCTGTTGCGCCGCGAGGACCTCAGCGCCGAGGACACGGCCTGGGCGATGGACCAGATCATGCGCGGGGAGGCGAGCCCGGCGCAGATCGCGGGCTTCGCCGTGGCCCTGCGGGCCAAGGGCGAGACGGTCGGGGAGTTCGAGGGCCTCGTCCGCACGATGCTGGAGCACGCGACGCTCATCGAGGTCCCCGGACCGATCGTGGACATCGTGGGTACCGGCGGGGACCAGGCGCACACGGTCAACATCTCGACCATGGCCACCATCGTCGTCGCCGCCACCGGGGCCCGCGTGGTCAAGCACGGCAACCGTGCCGCGTCGTCCAGTTGCGGTACCGCGGACGTGCTCGAGGAACTCGGGGTCGTTCTCGACCTGCCGGCCGACGCGGTCGTCGCGGTGGCACTGGAGGCCGGCGTGACCTTCTGCTTCGCGCCGATGTTCCACCCGGCCCTGCGCCACGCGGGTGCACCCCGACGTGAACTCGGCATCCCGACGATGTTCAACTTCCTCGGCCCGTTGGCGAATCCGGCTCGGCCGGGCTTCCAGGCGGTCGGCGTCGCGGACCGACGGATGGCCCCGATCCTGGCCGGTGTGCTGGCGGGCCGCGGGGTCTCGGCGCTGGTGTTCCGCGGCGACGACGGCCTCGACGAACTCTCCACGGCGGCGACCTCCAGCTACTGGGAGGTCCGCGACGGTCAGGTCATTGAGGGGACCCTGGAGCCGCTCGACCTCGGAATCGCGCGCTCGGAGCCCGGCGCGCTGCGAGGTGCGGACGCGGCATTCAACGCGGCCGTCGTGCGCGATCTGGTGGCCGGCAAGACAGGGCCGGTCCGCGACGCGGTGTTGCTCAATGCCGGCGCCGCGCTCGCGACCCTCGACGCGTCGGGTGCGCCGCTGCTCGACCGGATCCGCGCCGGGATCGACACGGCCGCGGCCGCCGTCGACTCCGGGGCAGCCGCCGCGTTGCTGGACCGCTGGGTGGCCACCACCCGCCGCCTGGCAGGGAAGTGACCGCGCCTCAGCCCTCCAGGCCGATAGAGAACGCCGCCTCGAGGTCGTGCCGCGAGTAGGTGCGGAACGCGATGTGGGTCTCCGTCGCGACGATGCCCGGGGTGCGGTTCAGCAGGCCGGGAATGACCTCGGCCAGTTGCTCGTGCTCGCGGACGCGCACCATCGCGACGAGGTCGTGCTCGCCGGTGACGGAGTACACCTCGCTGACCCCGGGCAACTGAGCGACGGCTTCGCCGACCTCCGGGACGCGCCCGACATCAGCCTTGATCAGAACGATGGCGGTGATCACGGGTTCTCCCTCGTACGGGTATCTCACGACGGTTGCCGATGTACAGGATCGTCAGGACCAGGCCGACGGCAAACCCGACCACGTGTGCAACGTAGGCGACCTGACCTTCGCCGAGCCCACCGCCGTTGGCGTACACCGCCTGCAGGATGAACCAACTGGACAGCACCGCCCACGCCGGGATCGGCAGCGGGATGAAGAACAGGAACGGGACGAGCGCGATCACCCGGGCTTTGGGGAACAGCCACAGGTAGGCGCCGAGCACCCCGGCGATGGCTCCGGATGCCCCGACCAGCGGGGCCAGGGAATTGGGTTCGGTGAACGCGAACGCGTAGGCGGCGGAGTACCCGCACAGCAGGTAGAACAGCAGAAACTTCAGCCTGCCGAAGCGATCCTCGACGTTGTTGCCGAACACGAACAGGAACAGCATGTTGCCCAGCAGGTGCAGGACGCCGCCGTGCAGGAACATCGAGGTCAGCGCGGACAACGGGGCGTTCTTGTCGTAGTCCGGCGCGCACTCCACCACGCGGCCCCGGTCGTCGCGGACGGCGAACGGCTCGGGTGGGTCGGTGTGGTTCTCGGTGAGTTCCTTCGGCACGGCCGCGTAGTGCTGGACGAACGCCTCGTCCGAGCAAGCGGCCGGCGAACCCGGCGGCAGCCCCTCGTCCGAGAGGCTCGGGCCGAAGAAGTAGACGGCGACGTTGAGCAGGATCAACGTGAAGGTCACCACGGCGAAACGACTGGTGGGATTCCGGTCGTGGATGGGGATGACCACGACCGCATCCTTTCGTACTCAGGGCCTCAAGACGCTGCGAGCCACTCCAGCCAGCGGCCCGCGCCGTGCGTCGGGGTCGACCACTCGCCCTCAAGGCTGACCAGGCGGGTGCCCGGTTGCTCCAGCCAGCGCAGGATGGTCTCGGTCTCCTCGGCCAGGGCGGCAGGCAGCGGCCCAGGTCCGGGCAGCACCGTCGCCGCAGTGGCCAGGGCAAGGTCCACCTCGCCGAGCACTCCGTGCGCGGTGGGGGCCGTGGCCGAGGCGGCCAGGCGACCGTGCCGCACGACCGCGATGTCCCAGACCCCGTCCTCCCGGCGACGGGCGGCGACGACCTGCGGGCACTCGTTCAGCCCGCGCAGGCGCTGCAACCGCGCCGCGGCACGGGCGAAGGAAGCCAGTCGGTCCCGGGCCACCGCGGCGTCCTCGTACCGTCCGGTGGACGCCAGTCGTTCGATCCGGCTTCGCAACTGCTCGACCAGGTCCCGCGCGTCGACCTGCATCGCCGCCCGCACCGCGTCGGCGTGGGCGGCGTACTGCGCGACGGTCTCCTTGCCCTCGCACGGGGCGTTGCACCGGCCTATCTCGGCCAGCACGCAAGCCGGCTTGATCGTGCGCGGGGACAGCGGCATCCGGCACTGGCGCAACCGGAACGCCTCGTGCGCCGCGGCCATCGCCTGCTCGGCCATGCGGCTGGAGGAGAACGGACCGAGGTAGGCCGCGGCGTCGGCGCGGACCTGGCGGACCAACGACAAGCGTGGGAAGGCCTCGTCGGTCAGCTTCAGCCACACCGCGCGTTCGGGGAACCGGGAGCGGCGGTTGTACCGAGGCTTGTGCTCGGCGATCAGGCGCAGTTCCCGGACCTGTGCCTCCAGCCGGGTCGCGCACACGATCGGCACGACCCGCTCGGCCAGTCCGACCATCTCCGACATCCGGGCGCGGGACTCCGAGGCGGTGAAGTAGGAACGCACCCGGTCGCGGATGTTGCCGGAGGTGCCGACGTAGAGCACCTCGCCCCGGCCGTCCTCGAAGCGGTAGACGCCCGGCAGCGTGGGCAGGCCCTCTGCCAGGTATCGCTTGCGGCGCTGCTCGGAGCGCACCTTCGCCGAATACCGGGTCAGCTCCTCCAACGAGTGCACACCGAGGCCGCCGAGGCGCTCGAGCAGACCATGCAGCACGTCGACGGTGGCCCGGGCGTCGTCCAGGGCCCGGTGGTTCGGGGTGGTGGGGGAGCGGAACACCCGCGCGAGGGTCCCCAGCTTGCAGTTGGGGGCCTCGTCACGTGTCACGACGTGGCGGGCCAGCCGGACGGTGTCGACCACCGTGGGTGCCGGCCAGGCGTGGCCGTGCTTGGCGCAGGCGGCCTTGAGGAACCCGACGTCGAAGGGCGCGTTGTGGGCGACCAGGACGGCACCGGCGGCGAACTCGAGAAACGCGGGCAGCGCGGCCTCCAGTCGCGGGGCGCCGGCCACCATCGAGTCGGTGATTCCGGTGAGCACCGAGATGAACGCCGGGATCGGCGTGCCCGGGTCCACCAGAGTCCCGAACTCGCCGAGGCGTTGGCCGCCGCGGACCTTCACGGCCCCGATCTCGGTGATGCCGTCGGTGGCGCGGCTGCCGGTGGTCTCCAGGTCGACCACGACGAACGTGACGTCGCGCAGCGGGGTGCCCAGTTCGTCGAAGGTCGCCTGCACGTGGCGGGCCGGTGCGTGACGGGGGAGGGCGGTGGGGGCCGGGCTCATGTCGCGAAGGTAGGGCGACCCACCGACAGAACTGCCTCGCCGCTCCGCCGGCAGACGCACGTCGGGACCGGTGGGACCAGTGGGATGAAAGGGGTTTCAAGGCCTCAGGGCCGAACGGGTCCACAGAACTGTCGGAGGGTCCTGGCAACGTGCGTCCCAAGACGAAGGAGGCAGCGGTGATCATCGATTGCGACGACTGCACGATGCGCGACATCGCGTGCAAGGACTGCGTGGTCAGCGTGCTGTTGGGCCCGCCCGGGGCGGTACAGGACGGTTTCGACGCAGAAGAGATGGTGGCGCTGGGGGTGCTTGCGGAATCCGGCCTGGTGCCGCCGCTGCGGTTGACCCTGGTGCCCCCGGCCACCCCTGGGGGACGTGCGACCGCATGAGGTTCCAACGACCCGGCCGGCGCCCCAAACTGAGGTCAAGTCCACGTTCTATCCAGGCGGGTCACGGTTGAAGCCCCTGGTGGTGAGGGTTAGCGTGCTTCAAGGACGACCGCGGAGGTTCACCCGCCTGGGGTGGCCGCAGCCGTCTGCGTCGAATTTGTACACACGGTGAGCGGGTGGGGACACCGAGTGTGTGAAACCGAGGAACGACAGTTTCGGGCTGAATCGGCTTGCCGAGCCGTAGGGCTGTTTTTCGAGCCCGAACCCGTCAACTGACTCGGTAGACGGACCGGAAGGAACGGAGCTCCCCACCCGTGCCGCTCGCCCGCACGTCATGGCGCCGCGCTCGCGCGACCGCCGCCATCACCGCCACGTTGACGGTGTCGCTGATCGCCGGCCCCACAGCCGGCTACGCGGCGCCCAGCGACGTGGAGCAGGCTCGCCGCCAGGTCGATGCCCTCGACCACAAGGCCGAACAGGCCACTGAGCGCTACAACCAGGCCCGCAATGCCATGCGCGACGCCGAGCGTGTGCTCGACCAGGCGCAGCGTCGGGCCGGTGCGCAGCAGAAGAAGCTGCGCGACCTGCAGAACTCCGTGGGCGCCTTCGCCGCCTCGGCCTACCGCAGCGGCGGTGTCGACCGAACCCTGCAGCTGATCTTCTCCGACGACCCCACGCTCTTCCTCGGCAAGGCGTCCGCGCTCGACGCGCTGTCCACCCGCCAGGCCGCCGCCCTCCGTCGCGTCGTCGAAGCCCGCCGTGACCTGAAGGCCAGTCAGCAGACCGCCGCCACCCAGCTGGCCGTCGTCGAGGCGCAGCGCAAGGTGTTGGCCAAGGAGAAATCCACCATCGAGGACCACCTGCGCCAGGCGCGGACCATCCTCAGCAAGCTCACCGACTCGCAGAGGCAGCGGCTCGACCGCGCCTCGCGTTCGGGGATCGACCCTCGCGACCTGCTCAAGGACCTGCCCGATCCCAACCCCCGGGCGGCCAAGGCGATCGCGTACGCGCTCAACCAGATCGGCGACCGCTACGTCTGGGGCGCCTCCGGCCCGGACGGATTCGACTGCTCCGGCCTCACGATGGCGGCCTGGCGCAGGGCGGGCGTCTCGCTGCCGCACTCCTCGGCGCAGCAGTTCGCCTCGGGTCGCAAGATCCCGCGTTCCGAACTGGAGCCCGGCGACCTCGTCTACTACTACAGCCCGATCTCGCACGTCGGGATCTACCTGGGCAACGGCAAGATCGTCGACGCGCCGAACTCCCGCAAGACCGTGCGCATCACGCCGATCGACCTCATGCCTTACGCCGGCGCCACCCGCCCGTGACCCTCCACCGGTGACGTTCAGTCTCGACACGCCGAAGTTGATCTTCACTGACTGAGCCGAAGCGCGGGGGTCCGACGGTGCCGGGTCGTAGCATTCCCGGAATGTTGCCCCAGCGCGTCGCATCGCGGTCACGCCGACCGGTGGTGCGGGCGTTCAGCGGTCTGCTGATCGCCCTCGCGTTGGCGTTGGTCGCGGTGCTGCTCGGCGTGCAGCACTCGGTGCAGACCGAGGCCGGGGCCCCGACGCCCGAGGGTCGCCTGGTCGATCAGGCGACGATCACCCGGGAGGACGGTCGCGCCGACACGGTCGCGGCGATGCTCGCCCGCCGCGCCGAGGCGCTCCGGGACAAGGACAAGTCGGCGTTTCTGGACACCGTCGACCGGGAGCAGAAGCAGTTCCGCGACGAGCAGGAGCGCTGGTTCGAGCGCCTCGAGGCGGTCCCGTTCGGGCAGTGGCGGATGAAGCTCGCCAACAGCACCCCGCAGACCGTGGTGCCGGCAGAGGCACGCGAGCTCGCGAGCCGCACCGGCAGCGGCAGCTTCGCCGCCCTGGTCGAGGGCGAGTTCCGGATCGAAGGCCACGACAACGCCGGTCAGCACTACGACCGGGTGTTCACGTTGACCCCGCGCGCGGGTCGCTGGTACATCAGCGGCAGCTTCGACCCGGCGGGCCGCGCTGCGCACCGCGAACTGTGGGACGTCGGGACCGTGCACGTCCGCAAGGCCGAGCACGGTCTGATCCTCGGCCTGGAGCCGAGCGACCGTCTGGGGATCTACGCCCGCGAACTCGACGACGCGGTGCCCGCCGTCGACGCGGTGTGGGGGGAGTCCTGGCCCCGGCGCGCGCTGATCGTCGTCACCCGGACCGAGGCCGAGATGGCGGTGCTGCTCGGCGGGGACGCCGACGGATACCGGCAACTCGCCGCGGTGACCCGAGGTGAGCTGGGCCTCGAAGAAGAGTCGGCCGCCGCCGAACGGATCATCGTCAACCCCAAGGCCTACCGGGAGCTGTCCGCGATCGGCCGCCGCGTGATCATGCGGCACGAGGTGGCACACGTCGCCGCCCGTTCGCGCACGCAGGCCTGGACACCGCGCTGGTTGGCCGAGGGGTTCGCCGACTACATCGGTTACAAGGCCAGCGGCCTGGACACCGATGTCGTCGCCCAGGAACTGGCCGCCGACGTGCGCCGCGGTCTGCTTCCGCAGACCTTGCCCGACGACGCCCAGTTCGCCGCCATCAACGCCTCGCTGGCGCAGACCTACGAGCTGTCCTGGCTGGCCTGCCGGTTGATCGCCGACCGGTACGGCGGCTCCGAAGCGCTGGTCGAGTTCTACCGGACGGTCGGCAGTACCGGCGGCGGCACCGAGGTGAGTCGCGCCTTCCGTGAGGTCCTCGACACCACGCTGGAGGAGTTCACCGCCGAATGGCGGGACTACGTCCGGCGTGAACTAAGCTGACGGGTAGTCAGGTATCAGACCAGTGATCGATCCGGTCCCTCCCAGCACGCCAGACGTGTCAACCGTCGTCCGGGCGGAACCCTCGCGTCGGCTCCCGGCGATCACGCTGGCCGTGCTCGCCGTGGCGCTGCTGGTGGTGCTGGTCGTCATCACCCCCTGGGACCCGCTCGACGCGCCGGCGGGCGACCGGGTGGTGCCCGACCCAGCGTTGGACTTCACCCCCGCCCAGCGGGCACTGGAGGACGCCTACCACCGGCCGATCTGGCCGGGGGTGTTCGGTGGCATGGCGGTGTCGCTCCTGGTGACGCTGCTGCTCGGATTCACCCCGGCGGGGACGCGCCTGGTGCGGGCCGCGGGCCGTCGACTCGGGGGCAGGCGTTTCGGCCAACGACGCTCGGTGATCCTGTTCGCGGGAACCGTCGCAGTCAGTGCCGTCGGCGTCCTGGCCACGCTGCCTTTCGACCTGTGGCGGGCCAAGACGGCGCGGGACTACGACATCGTGGTTCAGGGCTGGGACGCCTACGTGATCGACAGGTTCATCGCCTTCGGGTTCACGGTCGGGGGATCCCTGCTGGGCTTGGGCATCTTCTTCGCCCTCGCCCGCCGCGTGCGCCACTGGTGGGCGCCCGGCGCGGTGCTCGCCGTCGGCCTGGTCTTCGCCGGCTCGTTCGTCTACCCGGTCGTGGTGGAGCCCGCGTTCAACAACTTCCGCGATCTCCCTGCCGGGGAGGTGCGCACCGATCTGCTGAACCTCGCCGCCAGTGATGGCATCACGGTCTCCGACGTCCTGGTCGCCGACGAGTCCAAGCGCTCGACCCGACTGAACGCGTACGTGTCGGGCATCGGCTCCAGCCGGCGCATCGTCGTCTACGACACCACCTTGGCCAAGCTCCCGCCTGCACAGATCCGCTCGATCGTCGCCCACGAGTTGGGTCACGTGAAGAACCAGGACGTGCTGCGCGGCACCGCCGCCGCGGCGCTGGGTGCGGCCGCCGGCGTGTGTCTGGTCTACCTGATGCTGAGTTCGCGCCGGTTGCGTCGGGCGGCCGGGGTCGAGGACCCGACTCATCCCCACGCGCTGGCATTGCTGCTCGCCGTCGTGGCGCTGCTGAGCACGGTGACGTCCCCGGTGACCCTGATGGTCAGCCGCAAGGTCGAGGCACGCGCCGACGTGCACGCACTCACGCTGACCCGCGACCCTGCCACGCTCATCGCCATGCAGCAGCGCCTGTCGACGAACAACCTCGCCGACCTCGACGCCCCGGGCATCGTGAAGTGGCTGCTGTCCACGCACCCCAGCGGACCGGAGCGCATCGCTGCGGCCCGCACCTGGGCGAAGCTCAACGGGGTGACCCTGCCGGCGCCGACCCAGGCGGAGCGCTGACTTGACCGGGCGCACCCTCGTCGTCACCAACGACTTCCCGCCGCGCACCGGCGGCATCCAGTCCTTCGTGCACGCTCTGGTGGACCGGCTGCCGCCGGACCGGGTCGTCGTCTACGCACCGAAGTGGGAGGGCGCCGAGGCCTTCGACACGGCCGCCGCCTACGAGGTCAAGCGGCACCCGACCTCCCTGATGCTCCCCGGCCCTCCGGTCGCTCGGCGGGCCCGCGAACTCGCCGGTCGGTACGGCTGCGACTCGGTCCTGTTCGGCGCCGCCGCGCCGCTGGGAGCGTTGGCGCCCGCGCTGCGGCAGGCCGGGATCCGCCGCGCGGTCGGCATCACGCACGGGCATGAGGCCGGCTGGGCGCTGGTGCCCGGCGGGCGCACAGGGTTGGCGCGTATTGCCGCCGGTCTGGACGCCCTGACCTACCTCGGGTCCTACACCGAGCGCCTGATCGCGAAGGCGCTGCGACCCGAGGACCGGTCCAAGCTGCACCGTCTGCACCCGGGCGTCGACGCCCAACGGTTCGCGCCGGACTCCGGCGGCGCGGAACGTCGCGCGGCGCTGGGCCTCACCGACCGACCCGTCGTGGTGTGCGTGTCCCGGCTGGTGCGACGCAAGGGCCAGGACACCTTGATCCGGGCGCTGCCCGCCATCACCCGGCGGGTCCCCGACGCGGTGCTGCTGATCGTCGGCGACGGCCCCGACGCCGCCCGGCTGCGCGCCATGACCGCCGCGCACGGGCTGCAGGAGCGGGTGCGGTTCGTCGGTGCCGTCCCGGGCAAGGATCTGGCGTCCTGGTACGGGGTGGGTGACGTGTTCGCGATGCCCTGCCGGACCCGCCGCAAGGGCCTGGACGTCGAGGGACTCGGCATGGTGTTCCTGGAGGCGTCGTCCTGCGGACTGCCCGTCGTCGCCGGGGATTCCGGGGGAGCGCCCGACGCGGTGCTCGACGGCATCACCGGCCGGGTGGTCGACCCCGAGTCCCCGGGCGGGGTCGCGCACATCGTCGCGGGCCTGCTCGACGATCCCGCGTCCGCGCAGGCGATGGGCGCGCGCGGACGCCAATGGGTGCTCGAGGAGTGGGGCTGGGACGAGCAGGTCCGCCGCCTGGAAGTTCTCCTGACCCCCTGAAACGGCCCCACAAACCGAGGGACGTCGTCCCGTAGAGCAGCCTGTCAGCCTGAGTACCGGCTGACATGCTGCTGCTGGGGACGACGTCCCTCAGAAATGTGGGCCTAGCGCGGGCCGTCGACGTCCTGGGTGATCAGGCCCAGACGCAGGGCCGTCATGAGGGCCTGGGCGCGGTTGGCGGCGCCGAGCTTCTCGTAGAGCTTCGAGATGTGGGTCTTGGTGGTCGACTCACTGATGAACAGGGTCTTGGCGATGCCGGAGACCGCCAGGCCGTCGGCCAGCAGCTTGAGCACCTCACGCTCACGGGGCGACAACGCGGGGCCGGAGGGGGCCATTTTGCGCTTCATCGCGTCGGCGAGGCCGTCGGCGGAGAACGAGCCGGGGGAGCTCGCGGCGTGACGGGCGGCGGCCAGGACCTCCTCGGCGGGGGCGTCCTTGTTCACGAAGCTGGAGGCCCCGGCCTCCAGGGCGCCGAACAGCTGCTCGTCGCCCGCGTACATGGTCAGGATGACGATGCCCATCGTCTCCCCAGCGGCGCGGAGCTTCTTGACCGCGTCGAGCCCGTTCCCGTCGGGGAGCCGGACGTCCATGATCACGACCTCGGGCTCGGTCGAGCGGATCACCGCGAGCGCCTCGGCGACCGAGCCGGCCTCGCCGACGACCGTGAAGTCGGGGTCGCGCTCGAAGGCCCGACGAAGTCCGTGTCGGATCAGTTCGTGGTCGTCGACCAACAGAACCGTCGTGGTCATAGGGGCTGCCCTTCCGTGGCTCGCGGCTTGTCGTCGGTTCGCTTCTCTCCGACACGCACAAGCTTGTCGTACTCAACAGATGGTGCGGAATGCGGCGCGGCAGGTAGGCCGACCCTCACTGCGACGTAGGTACCGCGCGGGGCCCGGGCGCGGATCTCCAGCGTCGCACGGCTTCGGGCCGCCCGCTCACGCATGACCTCCAGGCCGTAACTGTCCTCCCGGCCCTTCCCGAGGCCCTTCCCATCGTCCTCGACGACAAGCTCGGCATCCGGGGGGTGTACCCGGCAGGTGACCCACAGGTTGTCCGCGCCCGCGTGCTTGCGGGCATTGTTGATGGCCTCCTGCGCGATGCGGAGCAGTTCGGCCTCCACCTCGGCGGGCAGACGGCGGTTGGACTCGTCCAGAGTCAGGTGGACGGTGAACCCCGACGTCGTGCCGATCATGCGGATGTACTCCGACAACGCGGCCCCCAGGCCACCGTGCCGGTCGACGTCCGAACGCAGGTCGAAGATGGAAAGCCGCAGCTCACGGACAATGCGGGTCATCTCCTGGCGCAGCCCGAACAGGTCGTTGACGATGTCCGGCTGGCCGTTGTCCTCGGCGACCGCGGAGATCTCGTCGACGATGTAGCCGAGCGAGGCCAGCTCCTGGGCGATGCCGTCGTGAATCTCCCGGGCGAGGCGTCGGCGTTCCTCGGTGGTCGCCAGCTCACGGATCGAGTCGAACAGCAGGCCGGTCTCCAGGCGCAGCGCGAGGTCGTCGGTCGCGGCGAGCACCTCGGCGACCACGGCGGGGGAGTAGGCGTCGACCGCTTCGGTCTCCAGCCCGAGCACGCCGGTCACCCGCTCACCGATCCGGATCGGGACCACCAGCGAACTGCCCTCGGCGGGTGGTTCCAGCGAGTTCGTCTCCCGAGCGAACCGCGACGTCTCGACCAGCGGCTCCGCGCTGAGCCAGGCGCGCGCGAAGGCGTTGCCGCCGGTCGGGGCGATATCCCAGTCCAGTCGGTCGGTGCCGCGCCGGGCCAGCGGCGCGAGGCGCTCGCCCTGGGTCCGCGTGATCACGGCGGCGGTGGAGAAGCGGGCGATGCTGCTGACCTGCTCGATCAGGGTCTCGGCCGTTGTGGCGGGGTCCAGCGACCCGGGGAGCTGACGGGTGACCTGGTAGAGCTGGGAGAGCAGGGCATGGGCCTCCACGTAGGCGTTGGACTCCGCCTCCGTCACGTCGTCCTGCAGGCGCCGGGCCCAGGCCGCCACCAGCCCGCCCATCAGGGCGATCACAGTCCACTGCGCGGCAGCCACGGTGTAGTCCTTGACCTGCAGGTCGTCCGGGATCGCGACGCCGATCAGCAGGGCTGTCGCGCCCGCGCCGGCGGCCATGAGAGCCCCTGCGGCCTGGGCCAGCAGCCCGCCGGCGAACACGGGAGCGAGCAGGTACGGGAGCAGCGGGGAGAGCTCGGCACCGGTGGAGTGCACCGCGATCGTCCAGATGACGATCTCGCCGGTCCGGCCGATGATCCCGGCGAGGGGGGTGCGCTCGAGCACGGACACCGCGGCACCGACCATGCCGACGGCGACGATCCAGCTGAAGTCCTCGCCGGCGTCGTCGCCGAGCAGCGCCAGCACCGCGCAGCCGACGAGCAGGAGCGTGCGTAGCGCCACGGCGGGCAGGCCGGGGTTGCGTGCGAGCAATCCTGCGACACGCCCGGCCATGACCCCCACCTTTACACAGGTAAGGTCACCGCTCCGCGACGCCGCGACCGGGGATTCCCCCGAGTGGGGGGTGCGCGCTGAGAATCCCGGTCAGACCGTTCGGCGAAACGGCCTGATCAGGGGTGCGAGCGAAGCCCGCCGCGGAGGCGCAGGGGGCCGCGCCGTAGGAAGCCGGCGGCGCCTGGCGTGACCACGCAGGGCCAGGCCGCCGAGCGACCGAAGAAGCGAGCCGCCTGGAGACGGAGCGGCGCGCGCAGCGAGCGTTCGCGGCCGGAGGCCGCACAAGACAACTCAGCGACGACGGCTGCGGTCGTGGATCTCGCGGGCCACGTCGCGGACCTGGAGGGTCTCGGCGAGCTCCAGGACGTACTCCTCGATGCCCTCGGCGAAGACCTCGAGCACGTCCGCCTCGAACGGGGCCTGCGAGCGGGCCGCGACCAGGATCGAGTTGGCCTCGAGCATCGGCAACCCGATCAGGTACGGGCGGTCGGACAGCGGGACCCCGGACAGCTCGTCACGCAGGGCCGCCGGGTCGTCGATCAACGCGACGGCCTCGAGGCCCAGCACCTGACGGATGAACCAGTGCTCCTCGGAGAGCCGGAAGCGGACGTCCTTGCGGCCGATCCCGATACCGGAGGCGGTGGTCCATGCCTCGCCGTCCGGGATCATGATCGCGACGGCTTCGCACTCCAGGTGCTCCATGGCCAGGAACGCGAGCTCCTCGGCGACCTGCGCCGGACCGGCGAGGGTGTCGGTCATCGCCATCAGCTGGTGCAGCGACCCCAGGCCGGGGGACTCGAGCTCGGGGCCGTAGTAGACGGGGCGGGCGGCCAGGGCGCGCGCCTCGGCATCCTCCTCGGCCTTGCGCACGGCGTCGTCGACGATGCGGTCGGCCTCGGCGCGGATCTTGGAGTCCTGGATCTTCTCCTGGACCTTGATGATCGTGTCTCGCCTGGACTCCTCCGCCGCCAGCTTGGCCGCGATCCGGTTGGCCTCGGCTTCCTCGCGGGCCTTGACCGCAGCCTGGTGGGCTTCGACCTCGGCCTGCCCGCGGGCGGCCTTGGCGGCCTCGGCGGCCATGCGCTGGTCGACCTTGGACTGAGCCAGCGCGGCGCGCTCGGCGACCTGTCGGGCGCGCTCGTCGGCGCGCGCGGACTCGGCGGCGGCCCGCTCGGCCTGCTTCGCGGCCTCCGCGGCGGACTTGGCGTCGGCGGCGGCCTTGAGCTGGGCGGTCTTCTCCTCGGCACGAGCCTGCGCGTCGGCGATCCGGGCGGCTTCGGCCCGGGCCTTCTCGATCGCCTTCGAGGCGATCGCGGCGGCCTTGGCGTCGGCCTCGGCCTTCTCCACGGCGGCCTTGGCGGCGACGGCGGCGGCGCGCTCGGCGGCCCGTGCGGCCTCCGCGTCGGCCCTGGCCCGGTTCTTGGCCTCGGCCTGAGCGACCCGCGCGGCTTCGGCGGCTGCCTTGGCCTCGGCGTCAGCACGGGCCTTGTCGGCGCGTGCGGAATCGGCGGCGGCCCGCTCGTCGGCCTTGGCCTTGGCTTCCAGACGGGCCTGCTCCAGGCGGTCGGCCTCCACGGCGGCACGCTGAGCGGCCTCCATCCGGGCCCGCTCGATGCGCTCGGCGTCGGCGGCGGCGCGCTGCGCGGCCTTCGAGTCGACCTCGCGGCGTTGGGCGTCGTGGGCGTCCGCGGCGGCCTGCTCGGCGGCGGCCAGCTGCGCGGCCGCGGCGGCCTGCTGCTGAACCTCCGGCGACCAGCCGTGCTTGCGGGCTTCCTTCGCCGCTGCCTTCTCGGCGGCGGCCTGCGCCTTGGCGGCGCGCTTCTCTGCTTCCTTTGCGCCTTCGCGGCGGCCTTGGCGGCCTTCGGGTCCAGCGGGACCGGCGGTGCGGCCGGAAACGGCGCGGGAGCCGTCGGGGCCGGGGCAGCCGCGGGCGGGGCGACGGGTGCCGGGGCCGGCTCCTGCCGGGCGACGGGTGCGGCCGGTGCGTCCAGGTAGGCCGGCGGAGCGCTCGCGGCCTGTGTCATCGGCGGCACCGCGGACGTCGGCAGCGGGGCGGTGGGGGCGGAGGACCCGGTGCCTGAGCCGGGGGCCTTGGCGGCACCCGGCCGCGGCCGGGCCCACGGGGCCAGGCGGTGCTTACGGGTCTCGGTCGCCGGGGCCGGCGGCAGATCCAGCGCCGGGTCGGTCGTCGGGTACGCCGGGGGCGCGGGCGCGCCGGACGGCGTGGGCTCCCAGGACGGGGTGGGCGTCGGAGCCGGAGCTGCGTAGGACTCGGTCGGGTTCGCGGACGGCGCCGGGGACCACGACGGGGTCGGCTCGGCAGGGGGCGCCGGCGTGGTCGGCGTGGTCCGCCAACTGTCGTCGTCGTAGCTGGGCAGCGGACGCAGGCTCGGCCAGTCCTGCTCGGTCCGGGCGGCCGGTGCGTCGTAAGCCGCCGGTGCGGGGGCAGCCGGGGGCGAGGTTTCGGTGGACGTCGACCACGAGTGGTCGGAGGACGCGGGAGCCGGCGGAGCGCTCGCGGCGGGCGCGGAGCCGCCGGCCTGGTCCTGGTCCACCGCGGCCAGGGACTCCGGGGTGAACGCGGTACGCCAGTCCAAGGTCTCGGACTGCTGGAACGAGTCCAGTTCGAAGCTCGGCCACTCGACCCGACCGCGGCTCGGCGCAGCGGGCTGCTCCGCGGCCGGCGGGGTCGGTGCGGGAACGATCACCGGGTCCGGGGCGGGCGGCGGGGTGTAGCCGGCCGGCGGGTCGTAGCTCGGGGTAGCAGGCGCGGGCGACGTCCAGCTCGGGGTGGCCGGAGCCGGCGGGTCGTAGCTCGGGGTGTCGAAGCGGGTCGTGAAGCTCGACGTGTCGAACGTCGGCGCCGCCTCCAGCAGCGAGGCCGTCTCGACCCGCGCCTCCTCGGCGGCCGCAGCTTCGGCCTTCGCCTCCGCGGCGTCGCCGGCAGCCATGGTCCGGCCCACCGCGCGCAGCAGGCGGTCCCGGGTCAGCGGCAGCGTGAGCGTCTTGACGTTGTGGTCCGACAGACGCAGGGCGACCAGCCGCGGGCTGTCCGAGACGGACTCCGCGACGATCAGCACCGGCACGTCGACGGAGCGGCGACGCAGGTCACCGACGACGTCGACGGCGCGCTCGGGATCGCCCAGGTCGAGCATCAAAAGGTGCGCGGCAGAGGCCCATTCGACCCACCCCGGCGTCTCCGTGGGGTCGATGGGGATCACGTTGAGGTCATCGCCGGCCAGCGCAGCGGTGATTGCCGCATTACCGGAAATGACGAGGACGTCGCGCAGTGTTCCTCCAACCTCAAGAAGCTCTACCCGAAGATACGGTGAGTGACGACGCCTAGGACGCCTTCTCGATGATCTCCTGCGTTCTTCAGCCGTTCTGTGACCATGATCCGCCGAACGAGTGGAAGTTCTGCCCGATGCGTGCCCATGTGGTCAGCGATGTGCACGGTTCCGTGCAGGCATTGGCTGCCGCCGGGACGGGCGCTGATGTCCTGATCTGCCTGGGTGACCTCGTGTTGTTCGTGGACTACGACGAGCCCGGTGGCGGCATCTTCGGAGAGATCTTCGGACTCGAGCGGGCGCAGGAGTGGATCAACCTGCGGACGGCGCGCCAATGGGACGAAGCGCGCTCCTTCCTCCGGTCATTGTGGGCCGCGTCCCCGGTGGATCCCTGGGAGACCATCACGGCCCGTGTGCGCGGACAGTACGCGGAACTGTTCGCGGCCATGCCCGACCCCACCTATCTCACCTACGGCAACGTGGACCTGCCCGCGCTGTGGCCGGAGTTCACGCAGGCGCGGCACACCGTCCTCGACGGGCAGATCGCGACCATCGGCGGCCGTGTCTTCGGGTTCGTCGGAGGGGGTCTGCCCACGCCGTACCGGACTCCGTTCGAGGTGCCCGAGGACGAGTACGCGGCGAAGGTCGCCTCGGTGTTCGACGCGGCGGCGGCCGCGGGGACCCCGGTGGACGTGCTCTGCACCCACATCCCGCCCGCCGTGGCCGATCTCACCTACGACGTCGTCGCGCGCCGCTTCGAGCGGGGAAGCGAGGTGGTCCTGGACGCCATCCGCACCCACCAGCCGGCGTTGGCCCTGTTCGGACACGTCCATCAGCCCCTGGCGGGGCGAGTGCGGATCGGGCGCACCGAGTGCGTCAACGTCGGTCACTTCCGCGGCGTCGGGCGTCCCTACGTACTCACCTGGTAACCGCCCGACACATTGGTACCCGTGCGTAGCGATAGCCTGCGACGGGCCCAGGGACAGCTGGGACGCACACAGATCCGGAGGCGCGGGGGATGGCCGACCAGACGACGGCGAGCATCACCGTCGCGGCGCCGCCGTCCGCGGTGCTCGATGTCATCTGCGACTTCGAGGCCTACCCGCAGTGGACCGGTGCGGTGAAGCGGGCCGAGATCCTGGGCCGGCTGCCGGACGGACGGGCCGAGCTGGTGCACTACCAACTCGACGCGGGCCCGATCAAGGACGAGTACACGCTCCGTTACGACTGGAGCGAGGTCCCCACCGTGCTGCGCTGGCAGCTCGTCGAGGGCCAGATGCTCAAGACTCTCGTCGGCTCCTACGCGCTCTCCGAGGGCTCGGACGGACAGACCGAGGTCACGTACCACCTCGCGCTGGATGTGAAGATCCCGCTGCTGGGCATGATCAAGCGCAAGGCCGAGAAGGTCATCATCGACACCGCGCTGAAAGAGCTTAAGAAGCGCGTGGAGGGCTGAGACCCAGTGCGGGTTCTCCTGTTCACCGGCAAGGGTGGAGTAGGTAAGACCACCGCGGCGGCTGCCACCGCGACGGCTGCTGCCGCCGCCGGCAACAAGACCTTGGTCCTGTCCACCGACGCCGCCCACTCGTTGTCGGACACCCTCGCGGTGCGCGCGGGCGGCGAGCCCACCGAGGCCGGGCCGAACCTCTGGGTGCAGCAGGTTGACGCCCAGGCGACCTTCGAACGCACCTGGGTGGAGATCCGCAGCTACCTGCTCAGCGTCCTGGACGCAGCCGGTGTGGACCCGATCGAGGCCGAGGAGCTCACCGTCCTACCCGGCGCCGAGGAGGTGCTGGCGCTGCTCGAGGTGCGCGACCAGGTGCGCTCCGGGCGCTGGGACCTCGTGGTCGTGGACTGCGCCCCGACCGCCGAGACGCTGCGGTTGCTGGCGCTGCCCGAGGCACTGAACTGGTACATGGACCGGGTCTTCCCGATCGAACGCCGCATGGTCCGGGCGCTGCGTCCCGTGCTCGGCAAGGTGGCCGGGGTCCCGATGCCCCGCGACCGGGTCTTCGACGCCGTCGAGCGTCTGCACGGCGAACTGGCCGGGGTCCGCACGGTCCTCACGGACCCGATGACCTCGGTGCGTCTGGTGCTCACCCCGGAGGCGGTGGTCGTCGCCGAGGCCCGGCGCACGCTCACCTCGCTCTCGCTCTACGGCTATCGGACCGACGCCGTCATCGCCAACCGGGTGTTCCCCGCCGAGGGCGCCGACGAGTGGCGGATGGGGTGGGTGCGCGCGCAGACCGCTCTGCTCGCCGAGGTCGTCGCCTCGTTCACGCCGTTGCCGATCCTCTGCGCGCCCTACCGGGCGAGCGAGCCGGTGGGGCAGGCGGAGCTCACCGAGTTCGCCGACGCGCTCTACGCGAGCCTTCCTCCGCGGGCCGGGCGTTCCCCGGACCCGTGCGCGGTGCTGTCCGAGACCGAACCCATGACGATCCGTCACATCGGTGACCGGTATGTGCTTTCCCTCGCCCTGCCGTTGGCCGACAAGCGCGAGATGGATTTGCGCCGCAAGGGCGAGGAGTTGGTGCTGACGGTGTCCGGGCATCGTCGGCAGTTGGCGTTGCCCGCCCTCCTCGCGCGTCGGGACGTCACCGGTGCCGAACTTGTCGGGGACCGGCTGCAGATCAGCTTCGCGCGGGACAGGACATGAGCAGGGAAGAGGCGTTGGGCAGCGCGGCGCACGAGGCGGCCCGGCTGGTCGAGGCGCTCGGGGAGTGGTTGTCCGGGCATGCACCCGTCGACGGCCCCACCTGGACGCACACCGGCGAGGAGTCGATCGCCACGGGCAGCGCGGAGTGCAAGCTGTGTCCCGTCTGTCGGATCATCGCGATCGCCCGCACCACCAGCCCCGAGGTCATCGCGCACCTGGACGACGCCATGCGTTCGCTGCTCGCCGCAATCAAGTGCGCCGCCCCCGCCGGGCGTGGCGGCGCCGAGGAGTCCGGGTCGGGCTTCGAGAAGATCGTCATCAACTAGTCCGGTGAAACTCTCCGTAGGTGTCGACGTCGGTGGCACAAAACTCGCCGCCGGGGTCGTCGACGCCGAAGGGCGTATTCTGATCCGGCGTCAGGTCGCCAGTGAGCGCTCCGATCCGAAGGTCACCGCGGAGCAGATCCAGGCGGTGATCGCCGACCTCGGCTCGGAGGCTCGCGGGGTGCCGGTGGGGATCGGCGTCGCCGGGTTCGTCGCGGCCGACCGCAGCACGGTGCTGCGCGCACCGAATCTCGACTGGATCGACGCCGACCTCGGCGGGGATCTCGCCGCCCGCCTCGGGGTACCCGTCGTGGTCGAGAACGACGCGAACGCGGCGGCCTGGGCCGAGGCACGGTTCGGTGCCGGCCGGGGCGCGCGGGCGTTGGTGGCGGTGACCGTCGGGACCGGCATCGGCGGAGGCATCGTCTCCGACGGGGTGCTGCAGCGCGGGGGCAACGGGATGGCCGCGGAGATCGGCCACCTGCCGCTCGTGATCGACGGCAAGGCCTGCCCCTGCGGGCAGCAGGGGTGCTGGGAGCAGTACGCCAGCGGCACCGCGTTGGTGCGGGTCGCGCGCTACCTCGTCGACTCGGGCGCACCGGCCGCCGCGGCGTTGCGCGAGGCGTGCGGCGGGAACTCGGCCGACCTGACCGGGACGATGGTCACCGCGGCCGCGACGGGCGGGGACCTTGCGGCGCTGCATCTGCTGTCCGAGATCGGCGAATGGCTCGGACGCGGACTCGCCGCCCTGGCGGCCGTGCTCGACCCGGAGTGCTTCGTGATCGGCGGCGGTCTGGTGGCTGCCGGGGATCTGCTCCTCGACCCGGCGCGGGAGTCCTTCGCCCGGCGTGTGCCCGCCGGGGCCCAACGTCCCGCGATCCCGATCCGGCCCGCGGCGCTCGGCAACGACGCCGGCATCGTCGGCGCCGCCGACCTGGTGCGGACGGCCGCGCCATGACCGAGGTCCCGCTGCGGGTCGTCACCTGGAACGTTCGGTCGCTGCGCGACGACGGCGACCTGGTCGCCGCGACACTGCGTCAGTTGCGACCCGACGTCGTGTGCCTGCAGGAGGCTCCGCGTTTCCTGCGCTGGCGTTCCCGCTGCGCGGAGCTGGCCCGAGCGGGCGGGTTGCTCTACGCCGGCGGCGGTCGGGCCTCCGGCGCGAACATTGTCCTCACACATCTGCGGGTGCACGTGCGCCATGTCGTGGACACCGAGCTCCCCGGTTCGCCGCAGCGCCACCGGCGTGGCCTGGTGCTGACGGTCCTGGAGGTCGGCGGCGCCGAGGTGCTCGTCGCCGGCACGCACCTGTCGCTGGATCCCGCAGAGCGGGAGAAGCAGGCGCATGAGGTCACTCGCCGCGTCGCCGCGATGGAGGTCGAAAACGTCGTCCTGTGCGGCGACGTCAACGACGTGCCGGGCAGCCCGACGTGGGCCGCCCTGGCGCGCGACCTGCGTGACGCGCACGCCGTGGCCCCCGTCGGCGGGACGCTCACCTTCCCCGCGTCGGTCCCCTCCCGACGGATCGACGGTGTGTTCGTGTCCGAATCGGTGACGGTGCTCGGTGCGGGCGTGCCGGAAGGGCTGATGAACGCAGCGGGAGCCAGCGACCACCTGCCGGTGTTGGCCGAGCTGACGCTTCGCCCTGCCGGAGAGCAATCTGATTGATCCTCAGCTGAGGACCGATCAGACGACGGCGCCGTTGTCGTCAGGACCGTCGGGGTCGTAGCGATCGTCCTTCATCCGGTAGATGACGGCTGCCGCGCCGCCCAAGGAGGCAAGCAGCGAGAGCATGCCGGCGCCGTAGAACAGGTCCTGGTTGAAGACGTTGGAGGACAGCAGATACAGCGGTCCCGCCGACACCCCCAGCCAGGCGAGCTTGGTATGCGCGGCCAGCCGCGGCAGCGGCGGTGGGGGCGGGGGGATGAAGTGGTCCTCGGGGTCGTCCGCCGGCTCGGCGTCGGCGTCGAGGGTCGCCGGCTTCAGGTCCTCCCAGCCGGAGTCGTCGGACTCCGCGGCGGCCTTCGGTTCGGGCTTGGCGTCGGCCTCCGCCACGACGTCCTCCTCGACCGGCCACGGCGGCACGGGGGCGGACGTCGTCGCCGCGTACCCGGCAACGATCGCGCGCCACGCGGCGTCGGACTCGGCGTCGGACAGCAACGGCCGCGGGGGACCGGAGGTGGGTTGCGGCCCGGGGTTGCCCGAGGCGGAAGCCTCGGCGAGTTCGGGCAGCTCGCGAAGGACCTGGCGGGCCTTGGTGTGCTCGGTCGAGTCGACGAAGACCCGGTCTGTGGGCCGGTCGGGGAGCTGGATGTCCAAGTACGGTCCACGCCGCCCTGGTGCCGGGGCGGCGTAGGCGGCGACGCCCTCCTGGCGCAGGGCCTCGAGCAGGGCGTCGGCGAAGTGCGGTTCGAGATCGACCAGCGGCGTGAACCGGACGGCGGGGAGCCCGTTGCTACGACCCGGCGTCACGTCGCCACCGCGGCGTCACGGGCGAGGCGGCGCACGAACGCCAGGCTCGAGGAATGGATGTGGTCGGCGTCGTGGTCGAGGGTCGCCACGTGGTAGCTGTCGTGCAGCACGATCTGGGTGAGGTCGGCGGAGGAGATCCGGGCGATCACCTCCGCGGAGCTGGCCGGCTCGACGATGTTGTCGGTCAGGCTGCGCAGGAGCAGCAGCGGCTGGGTCACCCGCGGCAGGTCCCGGCGGATCACGGGCCAGGTGCGCCGCAGCGACTCCAGCGCCCGCAGCGGGGTGCGGTCGTAGGCGAGCTCCTGCACGCCGGGCTTGCGGATGTCGTTGCCGATCGCGGCCAGCGACGGGACGAACCGGTGCAGAACCGGCAGCGCAAGCAGGCGCTTGTCCAGGCTCAGCACCGACGGATTGACCACGACGACACCTGTGACGGCCGACCCATGGCATTGCGCCAACCGCAGCGCGAGCGCTCCGCCCATCGACAGACCCATGACGAACACGTCGGTGCAACGCTGCGAGAGTTCAGCAAACTCCCGATCGACGCAGCCGTACCAATCGTCCCAGGTGGTGAGGTTGGCATCGCGCCAGTCGGTGCCGTGGCCAGGCAGTCGCGGCAGCGACACGGTCAGGCCCGCGTCGGCCAGGTACTGGGCCCACCCACGCAGGGACTGGGGGGAGCCGGTGAAGCCGTGGCACAGCAGGGCGCCGGTCGTCCCACCGCTGTGGTGAAACGGCTCCGCTCCCCGTAGGACCGACATGCCCCGCTCCCTGGAACGCCGTGAAATCCCCGGCTTGCATGGTTGCACGGTTCTGTGTCGCGTGTGGCGCCCGGCGTGGTTCGCACTCCGGGTGCGCGGCGCGCGCTGTGCCCTAGGCTGAGCCCGCTCGGCAGGCCCTGTGCGGAGGTGCGTTGCTCTACTGGATCATGAAGCACTTTCTGCTCGGGCCACCGCTCCGAGCAGCGTTCCGGCCTGACGTCGAGGGGCTCGAGAACATCCCCACCGACGGTCCGGCGATCCTGGCCAGCAACCACCTCTCGTTCTCCGACTCCTTCTTCCTGCCGTTGGTCGTCCCGCGGCGGATCACCTTCCTGGCCAAGGAGGAGTACTTCACCGGAACGGGTCTCAAGGGTCGGTTCAACGCGGGCTTCTTCCGTGGCGTCGGCATGATCCCCGTCAACCGCGCGGGCGGAAAGGCCTCGGACGCGGCGCTGGCGGCCGGGATGAGTGTGCTCAAGCGCGGCGCACTGTTCGGCATCTACCCGGAGGGCACACGCTCCCCGGACGGGCGGCTCTACCGCGGCCGGACCGGCGTCGCGCGTCTCGCGCTGGCCGCCGGAGTGCCCGTTTTGCCGGTCGCGATGGTGGACACCGACAAGGTGCAGCCCCCCGGGCGGGTCCTGCCCAAGGTCGGGAAGATCGGCGTGAAGATCGGCGCCCCGTTGGACTTCTCCCGGTACCAGGGGCTGGAGGACGACCGGTTCGTGCTGCGCTCGGTCACCGACGAACTGATGTACGAGCTGATGCTGCTCACCGGTCAGGAATACGTCGACGTCTACGCCTCCACCGCGAAGGCGGCCGCGAAGGCCGATCGCATCGCCCACCCGAACAACCGCGCCGCCTGAGGCACCGCGGGCGCGGTTCCCTACTGCAACGCGGCCCAACCGCGGGAACGTTCCACAGCCTCCTGCCACCGGGCGTAGGCGGGTTCGTCGCGCGGACCGGGTTCGAAGCGGCGGTCCAGGCGCCAGGCGTCGGCCAGTTCGTCGGTGCCGTTCCACACGCCCGCGCCCAGACCGGCGAGGAACGCCGCGCCCAACGCAGTCGTCTCGAGCACCTGCGGACGGCGCACCGGCACGGCCAACTGATCGGCCTGGATCTGGCACAGCAGATTGTTCGCACTGGCCCCGCCGTCGACAGTGAGGACAGCCAGCGCGAGGCCGGCTTCCTCGACCATCGCGGCCACGACGTCGCGGACCTGGAAGGCGATCGCCTCCAGCGTCGCGCGCACCAGGTGCGCGCGAGTGGTCCCGCGCGTCAGTCCGATGATCAGCCCGCGGGCGTCGGGGTCCCAGAACGGGGCGCCCAGGCCGGTCAGGGCCGGCACGAACACCACACCGCCGCTGTCCGGGACGGACGCCGCGATCTCCTCGGTCTGCGCGGCCAGCTCGATCAATCCGAGTCCGTCGCGCAGCCACTGCACCGCGGCGCCGGTGACGAACACCGCGCCCTCCACGGCGTAGGTCAGCGTGCCGTCGGGGGCCTGCCAGGCCACGGTGGTCAGCAGTCCGGCCTGGGAGCGCACGATCTCCGTGCCGGTGTTGGTCAGGACGAACGAGCCCGTGCCGTAGGTGCACTTGGATTCACCGGGCGACCAACAGGCCTGCCCGAACAGTGCGGCCTGTTGGTCCCCGGCCACCCCGGAGATCGGTAGGCGGAGTCCCAGGAAGGCGTCGGGATCGGTCCGGCCGAAGTCGCCCCAGGTGGGTCGGACCTCGGGCAATGCCGCGAGGGGGACTGACAGCAGGTCGCACAGCTCCGGGGACCAGGCGCCGACGGTGAGGTCGTAGAGCAGCGTGCGGCTTGCGTTGGAGGCCTCGGTGGCGTGCACCTGACCCCCCGTCAGGCGGGCGATCAGGTAGGAGTCGACGGTGCCGATGACCACCGTGCCTGCCTGCACGTCGGCCCAGCAGGAATCGTGCTGCGCCAGCCACGTCAGCTTGGTGCCGGTGAAGTAGGGATCCAGACGCAGCCCGGTCAGCTCGCCGACCCGTGCCTCGTGCCCGGCCTCGGTCAGGGTGCGGCAGATCTCGGCGGTGCGCCGGTCCTGCCAGACGATCGCCCGCCGCGGCGCCTTCAGACTCGCGCGGTCCCACAGCACCGCGGTCTCGCGCTGATTGGTGATGCCGATGCACCACACCGGCCCGGGCGCCGCGTCCAACGCCGCCCGACACGCAGCGAGCGTGGCCTGCCAGATGTCCTCGGGGTCGTGCTCCACCCACCCGGGCGCCGGGAAGTGCTGCGGGAACTCCTGGTGCCCCCGCGCCGCCACCTGCCCGTCCTCGGTGACCACCAGCGCTGTCACCCCGGTCGTCCCGGCGTCGATGGCAAGAACGCTCATCGGGAGGCCTCGTTCCTCGGGCTCCCGATGAGGCGCGACGCGCTGTGTTTGCCGATTCGCTCGCTGCGCTCGCTCATGCCTGGGGACCCTAACGATCTGACAGGGTGGCCACGTGTTCACCCTCGAGCAGGCCCGCGCCGAATTGACCCGGCTGCTGCCCACGCTCGACGAGATTGTCACCCTGCGCGCCGACGCAGCCGAGCTCGCCGTCACCTTGAAGGCCGGTGGGACCTCGCCGTTGGGCGGGATGGCCGAGTTCAAGGCCGCCCAGGCACGCATTGACGAACTCGTCTCGGAGGTCCAGGCCGCCGGGGTCCACATGAAGGGCCTCGCGCCGTTGCTGCTCGATTTTCCTGGCGAGCAGGACGGGACCGCTGTCCTGTACTGCTGGCTGGAGGGCGACCGGGCCCTGGAGTGGTATCACCGCGCGGATCTGGGCTTCCCCGGCCGCCGCCGCCTCTGAAGCGCTTTGATCTTTCCAACTTTGATCACCCAACAGCGCCGAATGATCGACGTCAGGACGCGCCAGAGGGGAGAATCAAAGGGTGGCGGATCGAGCACTCACCCGGGAACGACTGCGCACCGCGGTGATCTGGGACGCCCTGAGCCCGGCGCTGGCGGACCTCATCGCCGCGACCGGGCGCAGTGAGCTCGAAGTGCTCGACGTCGGCGGGGGTACCGGCGGGTTCGCCGTCCCGCTGGCCGAACTGGGACACCGGGTCACCGTGCTCGACCCCAGTCCGGACGCGCTGGCGACCTTGGAACGCCGCGCCGCCGAGATGGGCGTCGCCGGTCGGATCAAGGCCGTCCAGGAGGACGCCGCGAACCTGATCGACGTCGTGGGCACCGGCGGGCAGGACGTCGTGCTGTGTCACCGGGTCCTGGAGCACGTCGAGGACCCCGCGCAGGTACTCGGTGCCGCCGCGGCCGCCCTGCGGCCCGGGGGGCTGGCCAGCGTCCTCGTCGCCAACCGCAATGCCGTCGTGCTGGCTCGGGCCGTCGCCGGCCACATCGACCAGGCCCGGCACGCCCTGACCGACCCGAGCGGGCGTTGGGGCGCGCAGGATCCGCTGCCCCGACGATTCAGCCCGGAGCAGGCCGCCGCGCTGATCGCAGGCGCCGGACTGCAGACGATCGCCACGCACGGCGTGCGGGTCTGCAGCGACCTGGTGCCCGGCGGACTCGTCGAGACCGAGCCCGGTGCGGTCGAGGCATTGTTGGCCCTGGAGGCGGCTCTGGCCGACCTCGCGGCGTTCCATCCGGTTGCCACCCAGTTGCACCTTCTGGCGAGGCGTGGATGAGCGCGCCGGATCGGGGAAGGCCCTCGCTCGGGTGGAATGCCCACCACCAGTGGGCATCTGTTCGTCAGGTCGGGTTACACGGGAGCGCTTCCCTGCTTATCCTGAGCGGGGTAGCTGGTCGAAGACGGTGGTGCAAGCCGGGCTCGCAAGCTCGCCAACATCGTCGCGATCGGGTCGAAGGAGGAATCCGTGCCGCTTTCTGAGCACGAACAACGTCTGCTGGAGCAGATGGAACGGGCCCTCGTTGCCGAGGATCCGAAGTTCGTGTCGTCCCTTCGCGGAACGGATCTTCGTCGCCACCATCGTCGCCGGGTGGCCCAGTGCGCCTTCGGCTTCGTGCTGGGCGTCGTCCTGCTGATGGCCGGCGTGATCGGCGGCGGCGGAATGATCGCTGTCTCCGTCTTCGGCTTCGTGCTGATGCTGGCCTCCGCGGTCTTCGCGACGACGAGCTGGAAGCGCGTCGCCGGCGGCACCGACACCGGCCGCCCCGCCCCCTCGCGTGGCGGCAGCAGCGGCCCGGCCCGTCGTCCGGCCAAGCGCAGCGTGAGCGACCGTTTCGAGGAGCGCTGGCGCAAGCGCCGTGAAGGTTAGTACCCCACAGACCAACCGACAGGGCGCCCTCCGGGGCGCCCTTCGTGTTTCCGGGCCGGCCCGCCTGTCAGCCTGTGCAGCCACATGTCAGCCGGTACAGCCACATGTCAGCCGGTACTCGGGCTGACATGTGGCTGCAGGGGACGACGTCCCCAGTTGGATCAGCGGCGCGCAACGGGCCTGTCAGCCGGTACAGCCACATGTCAGCCGGTACTCGGGCTGACAGGCGGCTGTAGGGGACGACGTCCCTCACAAATTGAAGGCTCCGCGCGCGCCGGTGGGGCGTCAGGTGGTCTTGAAGCTGCGGGTCGCGAGGATCTGCTTCGTGCGGGCGACGCCGCGGCGGGTCATGCCGGGGGCGAAGCGGCCGTCGCGGATCAGGTCCCTGAGGCGCTCGCGCGGCGAGCGCGGCATCCACCACGCCCGGAAGCGGTTGATTGGGGACGCATTCGCGCTCAGGTCGCGGCGCACCGCGAGGACGGCGCTGCGCAGACGGGGGTCGTCGACGGCGCCCCCGCTGCGGGCGTACCGAGTCCGCTCCAGGGTGTTCGCGAGCAGGCCGAGTTCGGCGGCGCCGGTCGGCGTGAGCTTGCCGTCGGTGCCCAGCTCGAGCGTCGTCTGCCGGGGGGTGCGGGCGGAGGACCAGAAGTACCCGAGATCCCGGGCGTCGTCGCGCAGCTCCCGCCACGCCATCTCCGCGGCGAGCACCCCGCCGTCGCGGCGGGCCAGCACCCAACGCCGTCGGCGCAGCCCGACGCGGACGATGTGCGGCAAGAAGATCAGGAAGATCAGGAACAACGTGCCGAGCCCGTTGCGTACCCAGTGCGACTCGGACGCCGCCAGTGGATCAGGCTCCTCCGGAGGTGGGCTGCCCTCGCAGCCGGGGGCGGAAGGGTTGACCGCGCAGTCGGTCGTGCCCTGCGCCCCCTGCGGGGTACCGCCCACGGACTCCGAATCGTCGCCGGTGGACTCGGAGTCCTCCGGCTTCGAGTCCGTCTCGTTGTCGGTCTCGTCGGAGTTCTCCGGGCTCCTGCCCTCGTTGAGCCACGACGGTGCGCTCGGGTTGGAGTTCGCGGAGCCGGGGGTGGGTTCGAAGCGCGTCCAGCCGACGCCCGGCAGCCACAACTCCGGCCAGGCGTGGGCGTCGTTGCTGCTGATCACGCGCGCGATGCCGTCGTCGGCGAGTTCCCCGGCGGTGAAGCCGACGTTGATCCGGCTGGGCACGCCCAGCACCCGGGCCATGACGGCCATCGCGGTCGCGAAGTGCTCGCAGTAGCCGCGGCGGTCGCGCAGGAAGTCCAACATCGCGGAGTTCCCGGTGCCGCCGCGGGTGCGGAGGTCGTAGACGAAGTTCCCGGGCCGGCGGAACCACTGCTGCAGCGCGATGCCGGTCTCCAGTGGGCCCTCGGCACCGCGGGTTACCCGTCGCGCGGTGTCGACGACGGCCTCGGGGATCTCCGGCAGCTGCAGGTAGGGGCGCAGGTAGGGGGTGATGGCGTCGTCGTTGCTGACGTCGTCCTTGGTGGGATCCACGTCGTAGCTGTTGACCGTGTAGGTCTTGCCGCTGATCTGGTCCCGGCCGTCGTAGCTGACGACGTTGCCGGTGCGCTCGTCCAGGCGCCAGGCACCGTCGATCGTCAGGCGCGTGGCCGGGTAGGGCATCGGCAGGTAGTCGGACTGCAGGTTCGGCCCCGCGATGACCTCGGTGTCGACGGGACTGGTCGCGACGGTCGGGGTGAGTCCGGGGGCCTCGGGCAGCGCAGCGTCGAACTTGCGGACCTCGCGGCGGGCGGCCTTCCACTCGACGCCGTTGAACTCGTCGAGGGTGACGGCGCGAAGGTACAGCTCACTGGGTCGCGCGGAGCTCGTGCGGACCCGGGCCAGGTCCACGTCCGTCCGGTCGAGCAGGTCGCGGCGCATGCTCACCAGCGGATCGAGGGTGGAGATGGTCCGGCCCTCGGTGGCGCCGATGCCCTTGTCCCCGAAGGCGCCGTCGGTCAGTTGGGGGATGGCGGCGGGGACCGCGATCGACAGCGACAGGGTCGCCAGCCCGACGTTGCGACTCATGCGGGACAGCTGCCCGGTGCCGCGGCCGCGGGCGCCCTCGGCCAGACGCCCGCCGATCGGGATGCCCCAGCCGAGCAGTCGGTCGCGGCTGTCGGTGACCAACAGCAGGAGGAACCCGAAGGCAGGGAGGAGGAACAGCCACGCGTCGATGCCCTCGGGCAGCACGGTCGACGGCACGACGTAGAGAGCCAGCAGGGGGAGCCCGGCCAGGGCGCTCTGCCGGAAGCTCGCCGCGAGAATGTCGATGAACAGCGCGGCGACGAGCACCGACGCGACGGTGACCAGGGAGATCCCGGGACCTGGGGTGACCGGCGGGGTGAGGGTCTCGATCTGCGAGAAGCCCTCATCGCCGAGCCGCCGCAGTTCGTCGAAGGTGTCCCGGTCCGGCCAGATCCCGCCGCGGGCGAAGTCCCCGGCGTAGAGGGCGACGAGGTACAGCCACCCGACGCCCGCCTGGATCAGGATGATCAGCACGTGCGGCACCCGCACGGACCGGCCGAGTGCGCCGAGCACCGCGACGATGGTCATCGCCCCGACGGCGCGCACGAACCACTCGGTCCCGTCGAGCACGGAGAACAGGACGACGGTGGCCAGCAGGCAGGCCAACCAGCCCACGAAGGTCCGCCGCAGCGCGGAAGCCTGCGAGTCCCCACCCATGCTCATGCGCCAACCCCACTCGCCGGTGCTCGGTCGGGCACCGTAGCTGTCGAGGATTGGTCGCAGCTGTGGGTCACGGTGACGATGTCGCTCGGGCTCACTCGTCCCTCGCTCGTCGCGCTCGCTCGGGTGTTCACGTTCACGCGACCGTCTCCACCGGCTCGGTCGCGCCGTGCGCGCCACGACCGGCTCGTGGCCAGATGGTCGCGAGCTTGTCGCCGGCACTGACCTGCAGCACCTTCCAGCCGGCGTTGCGCAGCTGGGCGATGTTGTGCTCGAACTCGGCCTCGTCGTTACTGCCCGGGTTGCCGTCGCGCCAGGAGTGGGTGCGCATCATCAACGCGATCGCGGTCGTGGTGCCCTGGCGGCGTCGGGCCAGGTCGGCCGCGTCCTGGCGGCTGAGGTTGCCGA
This sequence comes from uncultured Actinomycetota bacterium, assembly GCA_963703165.1. GTDB lineage: Bacteria > Actinomycetota > Actinomycetes > Sporichthyales > Sporichthyaceae > JBQTKD01. The sequence continues at coordinate 723,085 of OY969798.1, read as the reverse complement.
GCACCGCGATGACCAGGCTGTCCGATCCGGAACGGCTCAACGACAGGCTGGCGTCGCGCATCGAGGGGATCTTGGATGGGACGAGCACGGCGAGCGCATCGAGCAGCAGGCCCTCGACGTCCGGCTGCGGGGCGCTGACGTCGCTGCCCATCCCGGCCAGGCCGGTGCCGGTCTCGGTGATCACGCGCAGCGTGTACTCGCGCCGGTTGAGGTGGATCGCGAGGCTGGCCGCCGCCGAGACGCCCCACTCCAACGACGAGCGCAGACCTTCGCCATGGTGGGCACCGGCGCGGACGTCGAGCAGGATCGTGGCCCGGCTCTGACGATGCTGCTCCTCCCGCCGCACCATCAGTTCGCCGCGGCGCGCGGTGGCCTTCCAGTGCACGCGGTGCAGCGAGTCGCCGTAGCGGTACTCGCGCACCGCGATGTCGTCCTCGCCCGCGGCGGGGATCGAGCTGGGTTGGTTGTCGTTGCTGCCGGTCCACTCGCCGCCGAGCACGACGACCGGAAGGTGTTCGACGACCGGGATGACGATCAGGTCGTCGGTGCCGGGGAAGTCCCGCGGGATCTCGCACATGCCGAACGGATCGGCGACCCGGATGGTCAGGGGGCCGATCCGGTACCGCCCACGGACCTCGCTGCGCACGCGGTAGTAGACGTCGCGGACGCCCCGCGGATCCAGGCGGTCGATGACGAAGCGCGGCCGGGCACTCATCCCCCGAGGCAACGTGTCCTCGGCCAGCAACAGGCCGCTCGGCACGATCGACTCGTTCTCCAGCCGCAACGTCACCTTGGCCTCGTCGCCGGCGGGCACCCGGCCCGGCTCGATCATGCGGGTGCACTTGATCTGGTGCTGGGTGCGCAGCACCGCGATCGCGCAGATCAACGGCAACGCGATCAGCAGCACGGCGACCCGCAGCAGGTCGGGCTGGCCGAGCACCTGCGAGCAGATCGCCGCGGCGATGCCACCGACCAGGAACGAGCGGCCGCGCACGGTCAGCCCGCGAACGACCTTCACGACGGGACCCCGCCGCGCGGTGGGGTCAGAGCCGCCAATCGCTCGGGCTCCTCGCTCGTCCCTCGCTCGGTGCTCAGATCGCTCGGGCTCCTCACTCGTCCCTCGCTCGTCGCGCTCGCTCGGCTGCGCTCGCTCAACGTGCCGCCGGCAGCGGCAGGCCGCGCACGATGTCGTTGACGACCGTCGCCGCGGTGCGCCGGGCGATCTGCGCCTCGGCGGTCGTGAGCAGGCGGTGCGCAAGGACCGGCGCGGCCAGGGCCTGGATGTCGTCGGGCAGCACGTAGTCCCGGTTGTCCAGCGCTGCGGCGGCGCGACCGGCCCGCACCAGGTGCAGCGTCGCGCGCGGGGAGGCGCCCAGGCGGAGCTCGGAGTGGTTGCGGGTGGCCGTGACGATGTCGACGGCGTACTGCTTCACCGCGGTGGACAGGTGCACGCCGCGCACGGTCTCGATCAGCTTCACCACGGTGCGGGCGTCGGCCGCCGGCTCCAGGTAGTCCAGCGGGGACACCCCGCCGTGCTGGTCGATCATGTCCAGTTCGGCGCGCCGGTCCGGGTAGCCCATCGAGATCCGGGCCATGAACCGGTCGCGCTGCGCCTCGGGCAGCGGGTAGGTGCCCTCCATCTCCACCGGGTTCTGGGTGGCGACGACCATGAACGGGGCGGACAGCGCGTAGGTCACGCCGTCGACGGTGACCTGGGCCTCCTCCATGCACTCCAGCAGCGCGGACTGCGTCTTGGGGGAGGCGCGGTTGATCTCGTCGCCGATGACGATGTTGGAGAAGATCGCGCCGGGCTTGAACTCGAAGTCGCGGCGCTCCTGGTTCCAGATGCTGACGCCGGTGATGTCGGACGGCAGCAGGTCCGGGGTGAACTGGATGCGGCGCACGGAGCAGTCGATCGACCGGGCCATCGCCTTGGACAGCATCGTCTTGCCGACGCCGGGGACGTCCTCGACCAGCAGGTGGCCCTCGGCCAGCAGCACGATCATGGCCAGGCGGATCGCCTCGCCCTTGCCGGAGATGACCCGCTCGATGGTCTTCTGGATCCGGCCGGCCGTTTCCACGACGCCCGGCACGGTGCCGTAGCCGGCCGTCGTGCTGAAGCTCGTGCCCGGCGTGTACGCGGATCCGGACGAGTAAGCAGAGCCGGAGCTGTAGCTCGAGCCGGTGTACGGGCCGGAGGACGTGCCGCCCAGATCGGGGCCGCTCGAGTAGCTGCCGGAGCCCTCGTAGGGGGTGGTCACTGGTCCTCCCGGAGCCGGGTCGTCGTCGAGATCATTCTCCACCGCTCGGGCAGCGCTTCATTCTCCACGCAAAGCGTCACGCCGTGCGGTCGATGCCTCCCTCAGGTCCCTTCGGAGGACAGCCTCTGCCCGCTTGGTGGGGGGAAGTGGAGGAACGTCGGGACCGCACGGCACCGCCGTGACCCCGTGATGTCCCAGCCCTGAGCGTGCCGCCGCCCGGAAATACCCCGATCGGGTGGTCAGATGCGCTCGCGCCGCATTGACCGTGGAGCGAAGTGGAGTAAGTTGGGGGTTCGTGGAGCGAAAAGGGCTTCCAGGGCGGAAGAGGGGCCATGTTTCTCGGCACCCACACCCCGCGACTGGACGACAAGGGTCGGCTGATCCTCCCCGCGAAGTTCCGCGACGAGCTGGCCGAGGGACTCGTGATCACGAAGGGGCAGGAGCGTTGCCTCTACGTCTGGCCGGTCGCCGAGTTCGCGCGGATCGCCGACTCGCTGCGTTCGGCACCGGTCACGCAGAAGGGGCCCCGGGACTTCATGCGGGTGCTCTACGCGGGCGCCTCGGACGAGGTGCCGGACAAGCAGGGCCGCATCACCCTCCCTCCGCAGCTTCGCCAGTACGCAGGCCTGGACCGCGACTGCGTGGTCATCGGCGCGAACTCCCGGGTCGAGATCTGGGACACCGCAGCGTGGGACGCCTATCTGACTGCACAGGAACAAGCGTTCGCCGATCTGTCCGAGGAGGTGCTGCCCGGTCTGATGTGACACGCAGTCAGAAGTCAAGACCCTACGACGATCGTGCGATCAGGTTCCCTCCCGCTTGCGGCGCCGACTCTCTTCCCCAGAGCCGGCGCGACGAGCGGGCGGGGACCCGAAGGCACGAACGGACGAAACGATCAGCACGACGGGAAGGCGACCACGTGGCGGGGGGTTCGGCTCCGGCTCCGGCGCACGTACCGGTGATGGTCGAGCGCATCCTGGCCGTGCTGTCCCCGGCACTGACCCGACCCGACGCCGTCGTCGTCGACGCGACGCTCGGACTGGGCGGTCACAGCGAGGCGATGCTCGAGGCCTTCGACGGGCTACGCCTGATCGGCCTGGACCGCGACACGACGGCGCTGGAGCGCTCGGGGGAGCGGCTCGCCCGCTTCGGTGACCGGGTGCACCCTGGTGCACGCCCGCTACGACGAACTGCCCGAGGTGCTCGAGGGCCTGGACCTGTCTCGGGTGCACGGCATGCTCTTCGACCTCGGGGTCTCCTCCATGCAGCTGGACCTCGACGACCGTGGCTTCTCCTACTCCCGCGACACCACGCTGGACATGCGGATGGACCAGACCCGCGGAATCACCGCCGCCGAGGTGCTGAACACGTACTCCGTCGGCGACCTGACCCGGGTGGTCGGTACCTACGGCGAGGAGCGCTTCGCGAAGCGCATCGCGCACGCCGTCGTCGCCGCCCGCGCCAAGGAGCCGTTCACCACGTCGGCCCGCCTGGTCGACCTGATCCGCGACGCGATCCCGGCGCCTGCCCGGCGCACCGGTGGCAACCCCGCCAAGCGCACCTTCCAGGCCTTGCGCATCGAGGTCAACGGGGAGCTCGCCGGACTCACTCAGGTGATGCCGGCGGCCATCGAGCACGCCGCGATCTCCGGGCGGGTCGCGGTGCTGACCTACCACTCGCTGGAGGACCGGATCGTCAAGCGCAGCTTCAGCGCCGCCGCCACTTCCACGGCGCCCCACGGCCTGCCGGTGGAACTGCCGGAGCACGCCCCGATTCTCAAGCTGATCGTCCGCGGGGAGACAGCCACCGAGGAAGAGGTCGTCGCCAACCCGCGGGCGGCCTCGGCACGGTTGCGCGCGGTGGAGAAGTTGCGCGAAGGACGGGTCGCCTGAGATGAGTCCCGCTGCCGCGCGTTCCCACTCCGCCCGACCGGCCACGACCCGGATCGGTGCGCCCGGTCCGTCGGCGCCCTGCCGTTGCCCGACCGCGCCGGCCGGCGCGGTTCGACTGTGCGTCCGGGGACGCCGGTCCTCGCGACACCGGGCGCGTCCGAGGGCACCGAGCGCGCCGGCCGGGCGTCGTTCGTCTTCCTCGTCCTGCTCGTGCTCAGCCTCGGGCCTCGTCTCGCTGCTCGTGGTCAACACGGCGCTGGCCCGCAACTCCTTCAGCCTGAGCGAGCTGCAGCGCACGAACGTCGAACTCGGCGAACGCAGCCAGGCGCTGCAGGAGGATCTGGCCCGCGCCTCCTCGCCGGCGGCGTTGGCCCAGTCCGCCAAGCAGCTCGGCATGGTCCCCGCGGGCAGCCTCGCGTACCTGCGTCTTGCCGACGGGACGATCAGCGGCCGGGCCTCGATCGCCCGCGGTGCGCCGGCGCCGTTGACCCCGGAGCAGAAGGCCGAGTCCGAGGCCGCGGCGGCGAAGAAGAAGGCGAAGAAGAAGGCGAAGGCGGAGGCCGACCGCGTCGCCGCCATCGCTCGCGCCGAGGCGGAGGCCCAGGCCCGCGCCGCGGAGCAGGCCCGGATCAAGGCCGTGGCCAAGGCGAAGGCGCTGAAGGCCAAGCAGGCCGCGCGGGACAAGGCGGCGTCACAAGGGCGTGGGGAGACTCTCCTCGCGCCGCCGCAGCCCAAGCACGCACCCTCGGAAGGACTGACGCGATGACGGCGGGCGGACAACGACCGGGCGGCCAACGAGGCGACTGGTCCGTGCCGGCCAGGCGCCCGGCACCGCGTCCCCGTCGACCCCGCGGCATCGCCCTCGGCGACCCGTCGCGCCGTCTCGGTGTCGCCGCCGCGCTGCTCGGCCTGGTGGTCGCGCTGCTGGTCACCCGCCTGGTTCAGGTGCAGGGGGTGCAGGCGAGTTCCTACGCCGCTGTCGCCCAGAGCGAGCGGTTGCGCACCGTCGACGTCCCGGCGACGCGCGGCGTCATCTATGACCGCGACGGTGAGGTGCTCGCGCGCAGCGTTCCGGCGCGCAACGTCACCGCCGACCCGATCCTCATCGCCGACCCGGTCGGCTACGCGCACCTGCTGGCGCCACTGCTGAAGGTCGACGCGGACACCCTGGCCCGCAAGATGTCCGATCGACCCCGCCGGTACGTGGTGCTCGCCCGCAACATCGACCCCGGCACCTGGCGTCAGATCTCCGCTGTCCTCGATCCGCGGACCGGCAAGAAGATCCAGGGGATCTTCGCGGAGACCACCAGCAAGCGGATCTATCCGGCCGACGCCGTGGCCGCGAACGTGTTGGGATTCGTCAATGCCGCCGGCGTCGGCATGGGCGGGGTCGAACGATCCTTCGACGACCTGCTGGCCGGCAAGCCGGGCAAGCAGACCTACGAACGGGACAGCCGCGGCGGGCGAATCGCCACCGCCGGCGCCCGCACCACCGAACCCGTGCCTGGCCAGGACCTGCAGTTGACCATCGACCGCGAACTGCAGTGGTACGCCCAGCAGGCGATCGCGGCCAAGGTCCTCCAGACCAAGGCGGCCAGCGGCACCGTCGTCATCCAGGAAATCGCGACCGGCGAGATCCTCGCCATGGCGACCGCGCCGACGTTCAACCCGAACCACCCCGGCAAGGGCCCGGACGAGAACCGCGGCAACCGCGCGCTGTCCCAGGTTTACGAACCCGGCTCCATCGCGAAGGTCGTCTCACTGGCGGCGGTGCTGGACCAGCACGCGGCGACCCCCAAGCTGAAGCTCAAGGTCCCGGGCGTGCTCGACCGCGCCGGGCGCCGCCTCAAGGACCACTGGGACCACGGCACGATCCGCCTCACGCTGACCGGCGCGCTGGCCAAGTCCAGCAACATCGGGACGGTGCAGGCCGTCGACCGGATCTCCTTGTCCTCGCTGTTCCGCTACATGAAGGCGTTCGGTCTCGGTGAGCCGACGGGCATCGGCTTCCCGGGAGAGAGCCGGGGCATCCTCGCCGACGTCGACGACTGGTCGGAGAGCCAGAAATACACAGTGACGTTCGGTCAGGGTTTCGCGGTCAACACCGTGCAGGCGGCGAGCATCTACCAGACCGTCGGAAACGGCGGTGTGCGACTGGAACCGCGGCTGATCAAGTCCTGGACCGACGAGACCGGTCGCCTGCACGTGCCGACGCCGCCGGAGTCGCGGCGCGTCGTCGCCCCGGAGACCGCGGCGACGCTGACGAAGATGATGGAACAGGTGGTCGCCCCCGGCGGCGCCGCGTCCCAGTTGCGCCTTCCGGACTACCGGATCGCAGGCAAGACCGGCACCGCCCAGTTCGCCAACCCCAACTGCGGTTGCTACAAGGGCTACACCGCGTCCTTCGCCGGCTTCGCGCCGGCGGACGCGCCGCGTCTCGCGATCTCGGTGACGCTGCAACTGCCGAAGAAGGGCCACTCCGGTGGTGTGCTCGCCGGGCCGGTGTGGGTGAAGACGATGAACTTCGCGCTGCAGAACCTCGGGGTGCGCCCGACCGGGACGAAGGCTCCGCGCATCCGCCTGACCTGGTGAGACCGCCTCAGCCGGACGAGGTCTGCGAGGTTCCGGCCGCTGCGGGCCCGGCCGCTGCACCGTCACCGTGACCGCCGGGAGGGGAGGTCACGGTGAGGAAGGCGGTCAGCACCAGCACGGCCGCGGCCAGGACCAGTTCGCCGGCCACCGATCGACGTAGACGGGACACCTCGTCCGGCGGGGCGTCGGCGAGCTTGGCGCCGAGCGACGCCCCGGCCTGCGCGCGCACCGAACCCGCCACAGCGACGCGCCGGACCCGGATCCGGCCGAGGTTGGCCAGCGCGACCATGCCGCACAGAAGCACGGCCTTGGCCAGGATCCACCGGCCGTACTCGGTGTCGACGACGGCAGCGAACGAACGCAGTTCCCGGGCGGCCTGGATCGTGCCGGTGATGACGAGCGCCACGACGGCGACCATCGCGACGTTCGACCAGCGCCGTAGCACCGCGGCGCAGTCGCTCGGCGGATCGGGCAGCATGCGCACAGCGAGGACGAGCAGCCCGCCGATCCACACCGACATCGCGACGAGGTGGACGGCGTCCAGACCCATCGTCCAAGCGGGGTGCTCACCCGCTGCCGGATGCCCGGCCCGGGCGTAGGTGACCGCGACGCCGACGGCGGCCGCGCCGGCTGCGGCCGTCGGCCACGGGCCCGGCCGGCGAGCGAAGAACGCGAGCGCGACCAGCAGCGCCAGGGCGAAGCCGATCCGCAGCAGCATGGTCTCGCCGTAGCGGGCGTTCACGACGTCACCGAGTCGGCCGTCGCCGAACGCTCCGCCCAGACCGGTCCCCGCGACCTGCGCAGACTGCAGAGGAATGGCGGCCGACGCAGCCAGGGTCACCAGCACCGCTCCGGTCGCACCGAGGATCCGCACCCGACGGTCCTGGGCCCCCGTGGCCCAGCACAGCCGCACGAATCCCGCGATCCCGAGCAGCAGAACCGCGCCGAGATAGGAGATCCACCGGTTGACCCCGGCGAGTGCGGACACCACGTGCGAGTCGCCGCCGGAGGTCACCATCAGCGCGTGATCCGCCGACCCCATCGGGTGATCCATGTGCCCGGACGGCGCCGCCGTGGCCTTCTGGCCGGTCGCCGCCGCGGGCTTCCCGCTCACGTTGAACGCGACCGAGGCGCGGATCGGGTGGTTGTCCACCGAGATCACCCGGAAGCTGAACAGGTAGAAGCCGGGCGCAAGACCGGGCAGTGCGGTGACGAGGATGCGCGAGGTCCCCGTCGGTTCGACGATGCTCAGCCTGTCGCCGGCGTCGTCGGTCAACGAGAAGGTCTTGCGCACCGGACGCACCCGCTCGGAGAACGTCAGCCGCACCTGCTTCGGGGCGATCGTGAGTTCGGCCCCGTTCTCCGGGTCGGAGGAGAGCAGTTCGGCGTGCGCGGCTGCGGGCCCGGCCGTGGCCAGGCCCAACAGGACCCACAGCAGGGTCAGGACCGCGGCGACGCCGCGGCGCGCGCCAACCATGTACCTGGCTACTTGACCCGGAAGGCGATGGTGCCCTTGACCGGGTGGCCGTCGTCGGAGAGCACCGAGTAGGTCAGGACGTAGCCGCCGGCCGCCAGGGTGTCCTTGATCGACATGGTCACGGCGTCGCCGGACACGGTCGGCTTGCCGGTGGCGACCATGGTGTGCCCGGAACTGGCGTGCAGACCGAAGCCGCTCGGGACCGGCTTGACCTTCTCGCTGAACACGAGCTTCGCGGTCTTGGGGGAGTCGGTCAGCACGGCACCGTTGGCCGGGTTCGAGGACTCCAGCGAGGTGTGCGCGGAGGCGGGACCGGCGGCGCCGACGACCGCCAGGCCGAGGAGCAGGGCCATCGAGGCGGCGATTCCGCTGCGGCGGGTGGTCGTGGTCATCGGTGTCCTCCGAGGCTTGCGTGGGGATGTCGCGGCAGGCTCACGCCCGGTGTACCGGGACATGCACCTACCGCACCCGTCGCGTTGCGGAGGCCTTTGGTTCCTCGCGATCTTGCTGCCGGCAGTCCTGCCAAGCTCGTACCTGCCGATCAGCCCAGGATCTTGAGCACGCCCGTGAGGTTGTCGGCCATGAACCCGTCGACGCCCAGCTTCAATGCCTGGGCGGCGGTCGTCGGCCGCGCCTGTACCGGCACCACCTGCTGCCCACGCCTGTGCGCGGCGCCGACCAGGGACTTCGTGACCGGGGTCTGGTAAGGAATGAGGACGGGGAAGTCCGAGGACCAGGCCGCGTCGGCCTCGGCGTCGTCGAAGATCAGTCCGACGATCTCCGCCCCGGCGGCACGCAGCTCATTGAGCACCTTCGGGCTGGAACTGAAGAACACGATCCGCCCGTCGGCGTTCTGGCCGTACTGGTCGACCGCCGCCAGCAGCCTCGGCGCCATCCCGCGTCCGGCCGGAGTCTTGAGGTGCACGTAGGCCCGCTTGCCGGCGTAGACCTCGCGCAGCATCTCGTCGAGATTGGGCACCTGACCGCCGCCACCGCGGATCCGGCACTTGCGGATCTGGGCGTAGGTCAGCTGCGACGCCAGGCCGGTGCAGTTGCTCGTGTGCTTGCGCAGGTCAGGGTCGTGCAGCGCGACGGCCTTGCCGTCGGAGGTGGACACGACGTCGAACTCCACGGCGTCCGCGCCGTTGGCGAACGCGGCGGCGATGGCGGGCGGGGTGTTCTCCGCGGCCGAGCTGCGGTCACCGCGGTGGGCGATGATCTCGGGCCGGAGCTGCTCGGGCAGTGTGGAGACGGCCGGCTGCTCTTCGGGCGCGACGGCTACCGGAGCCTGGTCCGGGGTGGTCACCGCGGTCGCCGCCGACTCGGCGGACTGGGTGGACTCGGTCGGCGCGGCGGGGACCTCGACGGGAGCGGTCACGCCCGGCACCTCGACGGGCAGCTCGACCGGGAGCTGCGCGGGGAGCGTGATCGGCAACGTCAGCCCTGGATCATCAGGTGCGGCCGCCAGACCGGTGCCGCTGCCCAACGAACCGCTCAACACGACCGCCCCCAGCGCAAACAGGGACATGCTCGTCACACGACGGCGCAAACGCATTCAGTTCCCCCCGGAACACCCCAAGCCCCCACCCGCCCCCAAGCGGGCCACGCGGTCGATCGCTCGACGCGCAGAACACGAGGAAACCAAGCGCGATCGTGAGGTGTTCACGGGTTTGCGATGAGCAATGGCCGACCGGGCACACTCTTTGTCAGCCGGCCATTGTCAGCCGGTGTCAGCGGAACGTGGCGATCGCGCCCGCGAGGTCGTTGGCCAGCACGCCGTCCACGCCCATGACACGTGCCTGGTCCAGGCTCAGCGGGAACGACTCGACGGGGAAGACCGCCTGTCCGCGGGCCTGGGCCTTGCGCACCAGGTCGAGGGTGATCGGGGTGTTGTAGGGACCAGCACGGGATAGTTCGACGCCCAACCGGCCCTCACGCTGTCGTTGTTGAAGATCAAGCCGAGGTTCGCGGCACCCGCGTCGCGCAAGGCGTCGAGCATGTTCCGCTGGTCGCTGAAGAAGACCACGTGCCCGCCTCGGTTGAGACCGTACTTATTCACCGCTCCCATGAGATTGCCCGCCATCCGTGCGGCCTGCGCCGTCGACGGCTTCGTCCCGGACTTACCCGGGGCCTTCACGTGGATGTACGCCTTCTAGCCGGCGTCGCGGACCGGCAGCAACGCCTCGTAGGCATTCGGCGCGGTCTTGCCGTCCTTGGTCTTGCAGGTGCGGTACTCGGTGTAGTCGATCTCGAACGTGCGCTTCTTGCAGTTGGTCGTCTGCGTGCTCAGGTGCGAGTCGTGCAGCACGATCGGCTGTCCGTCCTTGGTCCACTGGACGTCGAACTCGACGGCGTCGGCCCCGTGGTCCAAGGCCGCGCGGATGGCGCCGGGGGTGTTCGGGGTCGCCGCGGTGCTGTCGCCGCGGTGCGCCACGATTTCGGGCTTCCCCGACACCCAGGGCGAGGGCCAGGTGTGCACCGCGGTCTTGATGGCGCCCGGCTGAGCCTGCTCCGGCCCACTCGCGTACGCCTCGCTGCCGCCGGTCGTCAGGATCGCCGTGACAAGGCACGTGCTGAGCGAGATAGCGACGAGCGCGCCCTTGCGCCGAATCGCCATGACATTCCCCCGGACCCCGGCGACCACGCGCCCGGGTGGCGAATGGAGCACTGGAGCTAGGACGGGGGAGGCGAACGGGACGACTGGTCCCTTCAGCCACATCAACCTCGGCCGACCGGACATATCGCGTTCGCGAGGCGAATGTGCCTCAAGTCGCGCCGCGCAGAGGCCGAGCGGACGTGGGGTCCGAGGGCTTACTCACTAGGGTGACTCGACGTGACACCCAGCCCGCTGCGTCCGCAGCAGAACGCTGCCGTGACGCTGGGGGTGTTGGCAGCGGGCCTCGGTCTGGCGGAGGTCGCCGAGTCGCTCCTCGGGGTACAGGTCAGCGGCGTCACCCACGACTCACGGCAGGTGCGCCCGGGTGACCTGTACGCCGCGCTGCTGGGCGAACGCACCCACGGCGCCGAGTTCGTCCGCCAGGCCGCGGAGGCCGGCGCCGCGGCGATCCTCACCGACCCGCTGGGCCGCGAGCGCTCACGGGCGGCTCAACTGCCCGTCCTGGTGGTGCCCGACGCGCGCGCGATGCTGGGGCGGGTCGCCGGAGAGATATACGGCCGTCCGGCCGAGGCGTTGCGCTGCTTCGGCGTGACCGGGACGAACGGTAAGACCACCACCGCGTTCCTGATGGAGGCGGGGCTGCGCGCCGCCGGCCACACCACCGGCCTGCTCGGCACCGTCGCCACCCGTATCGGTGACGAGTCGATTCCCAGCTCCCGCACCACCCCGGAAGCCCCGGACCTGCATGCCCTGCTCGCGGTCATGCGCGAACGCGGCGCGAGTGCGGTGGCGATGGAGGTGTCCAGTCACGCCCTGGACATGCATCGCGTCGACGGGGTCGTGTTCGCCGCCGCACTGTTCACCAATCTCTCCCAGGATCACCTCGACTATCACTTCACGCTCGAGGACTACTTCGCCGCCAAGTGCGTCCTGTTCACCCCCGAACACGCCAAGGTCGGCATCGTGAACATCGACGATCCGTGGGGTCCGCGCCTCCTCGAGCGGGCCCGGATCCCTGTGCAGACCTTCTCCGCGACCGGTGCCGCCGGTGCGGACTGGCGGGCGGTCGACGTCGTCGCCGACCCGAGCGGTTCTGTCTTCACGGTGCTCGGCCCGGACGGTGCCCGCGGCGAAGGATCCGTGCGACTGGCCGGCGCCTTCAACGTTGCCAACGCGCTCGGCGCGATAGCGACTCTCGTGGCGGCGGGTGTGCCGCTCGCGGACGCGGCGCGCGGGGTCGGGGAGTGCCCCGGCGTCCCGGGCCGGATGGAACGCATCGACGTCGGCCAGCCCTACCTGGCGGTCGTCGACTACGCGCACACGCCGGATGCCGTCGCCACCCTGCTCGCGGCGTTGCGTCCGGTGACGAGCGGTCGCTTGATCGTCGTGCTGGGCGCCGGTGGGGACCGCGACCGCGGGAAGCGCCCGCTGATGGGGGAGATCGCGTCCAAGCAGGCCGACGTCCTCGTGCTCACCGACGACAACCCGCGCTCGGAGGACCCGGCAGAGATCCTGTCCGAGGTGCGCCGCGGCGCGGAGTCCGTGTTCGCGGACGAGGCCGCCGATCTGCACATTGCGCACGACCGGGCCGCCGCCATCGCACTCGCCGTCACACTGGCCAAGGCAGGGGACACCGTGGTCGTCGCCGGCAAGGGCCACGAGCAGGGTCAGGAGGCGGCCGGTGTCGTCCGCCCGTTCGACGACCGCAGCGTGCTGCGGGACGTCATCGCAGGGGGCGGCGCGTGATCGAGGTCAGCCTGGAGGAGATCGCCGAGGTGACGGGCGGTCAGATTGTCGACGGCGCACCGAACCTGCGGGTCGGCGGCCCGGTGGTTGTGGACTCCCGACAGGTCGCGCGCGGGGCGCTGTTCGTCGCGGTGCCCGGCGAGCGCGTCGACGGACACGACTATGCGGCCGGTGCGGTCGCCACCGGAGCCGCCGCAGTGCTCGCCACCCGGCCGGTCGGGGTGCCGGCGGTCGTCGTCGAGGACACGGTGACCGCCTTGGGTGCGCTCGCGGGCCTCGTGAGCCGACGCCTCGTGTCCGACCACGGCCTGGTCCTCGTCGGGATCACCGGTTCGCAGGGCAAGACCAGCACCAAGGATCTGATCGCCACCGTGCTCGAAACCCACGGCGCGACCATCGCCCCACCCGGGTCGTTCAACAACGAGATCGGCCTCCCGCTGACCGTGCTCCGAGCCGAGCCCAGCACCGATCACCTGGTGCTGGAGATGGGGGCCCGCGGTATCGGGCACATCCGCTACCTGTGCGAGATCGCGCCGCCGCGCATCGGGGTCGTGCTGAACGTCGGTGTTGCGCACGTGGGGGAGTTCGGGTCGCGGGAGAACATCGCGCTGGCCAAGGGCGAACTCGTCGAGGCGCTCCCGGTCGACGGCACCGCGGTGCTCAACGCCGATGACCCCCTGGTCGCCGCGATGGCGAGCCGGACGCAGGCGGCCGTGCTGCGCTACGGCCGCGCCGGTGACGCCGACGTCCGCGCCGAGGACGTCGCCATGGTCGAGGGGCGGCCCAGTTTCACGCTGATCACCCCCGCCGGTCGCGCTGCGGTGGCGCTGCCCCTGCACGGGGAGCATCAGGTGTCGAACTCGCTCGCGGCGGCCGCCGTCGGACACGCGTTGGGCATGACCCCGGACGCGATCGCCGCCGCTCTGGGGGCCGCCGGGCCTCGCAGCCGGTGGCGGATGGAGGTCACCACCCGTCCGGACGGGGTGACCGTGGTCAACGACGCGTACAACGCCAACCCCGACTCGATGCGGGCCGCGCTGGTCGCCACGACCGCGATCGCCGGTCCGCGCCGCCGCTGGGCCGTCCTGGGTGAGATGCGGGAACTCGGCGAGTCGAGCACCGGCGAGCACGAAGCGCTGGGCAGGCTGGTGGCCGACATGGACTTCTCACGGTTGGTCGTGGTCGGTGCGGGTGCGCAACCGATCCTCGCCGGTGCCCGGGCTGCCCGGACATGGGTGGACGAACCGGCGTTCGCGCCCGACGTCGCCGCCGCAGTCGACATACTGCGCAGCGAAGTGATCACTGCCGACGTGGTGCTGGTGAAGGCCTCGCGCGCGGTCGGTCTGGAACAGGTTGCCGCGGCGCTCTTGGAGGGCACAGCGTGAGAGGTGTCCTCGCCGCGTCCGCGGTCGCGCTGATCGTCGCGCTCCTGGGCACCCCGCTCGCGATCAAGATCCTGGTCAAGCGGGGCTACGGCCAGCTGATCCGCGACGACGGCCCCACGACGCACCAGACCAAGCGCGGCACGCCCACCATGGGCGGCTCCGTCATCATCATCGCCGTCTGGCTCGGCTACATCGTGGCCCACCTGGTGCTGCAGGACTTCAGCCCGTCGGCCTCCGGGATGCTCGTCCTCTACCTGATGACCGGGCTCGGTCTGGTCGGGTTCCTCGACGACTACATCAAGGTCTCCAAGCAACGCAGCCTCGGGTTGCGGGCCAAGGCCAAACTCTTCGGCCAGTCCCTGGTCGCCCTGTCCTTCGCTGTCCTCGCCCTGCAGTTCGAGGACGACAACGGGTTGTCGCCGGCCTCGACGGACATCTCCTTCATCCGCGACACCGCGGTGGGCCTGGGCGCGGTCGGGTTCGTCGTCTGGGCGTACCTGATGATCGCTGCCACCTCCAACGGGGTGAACCTCACCGACGGTCTCGACGGTCTCGCGACCGGCGCCGCCGCAATGGTGTTCGGCGCCTACACGCTGATCGGCGTCTGGCAGTCCGGCAACGCCTGTCGCCCCGACCGCCCCGACATACCAGGGGGCGGGGAGTGCTACTCGGTCCCCAATGCCCTCGACCTCGGGATCGTCGCGGCCGCCGTCATGGGCGCCTGCTTCGGCTTCCTCTGGTGGAACGCGTCGCCGGCCAAGATCTTCATGGGTGACACCGGCTCGCTGGCCCTCGGTGGCGCGCTCGCGGGTCTCGCCATCACCACGCGCACCGAGCTGCTGCTGGTGCTGCTCGGTGGCCTGTTCGTGCTGATCACCGTCTCGGTCATCGTGCAGGTCGGCTTCTTCAAGATGACGCGAAAACGCGTGTTCCGCATGGCACCCCTGCAACACCACTTCGAGTTGTCCGGCTGGAACGAAGTGACCATCGTGATCCGGTTCTGGATCATCGCGGGCCTGTTCGTGGCCGGAGGTCTCGGACTCTTCTACGCCGAATGGCTCTCGGGTACATGAGCGAGCTGATCAACGGACTTGGCCGGGACTCGGACTGGTCCGGCGTTTCCGTCGTCGTCGCAGGCATTGGAGTCTCCGGCTTCGCCGCCGCCGACGCCCTCCTGGGCCTCGGGGCCACGGTGACCGTCGTGGACGGCAAGGCGGGGGACACCGACCGCGCCGCCGTGCTGGAGAACCTCGGCGCCACGGTGCGCCTCGGCGACGGCGATTCGCTCCCCGCGGGCGTCGATCTCGTGGTCACCTCGCCGGGGTGGCGACCGGATGCTCCGCTGCTCGTCGCGGCGTCGGCGGCCGGGATCGGAGTCTGGGGCGAGGTGGAACTGGCGTGGCGGCTTCGGCCCACCCGGAACGCTGCGCCGTGGCTGGCCATCACCGGCACCAACGGCAAGACGACGACGGTCCGGATGCTGACCTCGATGCTGACCGCCGCGGGGCTGCGGGCCGTCGCGGCGGGCAACGTCGGGACGCCGTTGCTCGAGGTCGTCATGGCGAATCAGCACGACGTGCTGGCCGTCGAGCTGTCCAGCTTCCAGTTGCACTGGTCGAACTCGATCGCCGTGCACTCCTCGGCAGTGCTCAACATCGCGCCGGACCACGTCGACTGGCACGGGGATCTCGACGCCTACGCCGCCGCGAAGGGCCTGATCTACCGCGGGGTGACCGGCGCCGTCGTCTACAACCTGAACGACCCGCGGACCGTCGCGTTGATGGCCGACGCACTGCGCGAACCCGACGCCCGCGCGGTCGGGTTCACTCTCGGGACGCCGTCGATCGAGCAGTTGGGAGTCATTGAGGACCTCCTCGTCGACAGGGCGTTCGACGATGTCGGGGGAGTCGCACCCGTCGGCACCGCGACCGAGTTGGCCACGCTGGCGGACATCACGCCCCTGGCCCCGCACAACGTCGCGAATGCGCTGGCAGCGGCCGCGTTGGCGAGGTCCTACGGCGTCCCGGCGACGGCGATCCGCGATGGCCTGCGGGCGTTCAAGCCCGACGGTCACCGCATCGCCGAGGTCGCCACCCGCGCCGGGGTGCGGTACATCGACGACTCCAAGGCCACCAATCCGCACGCGGCGGCCGCGTCCCTGGCGGCCTTCGAGCGGGTCGTGTGGATCGCCGGCGGCCTCGCCAAGGGGGCGGAGTTCGACGACCTGGTGGCCGACGCCGCCGGCCGGTTGAAGGCCGCGGTGCTGATCGGCACGGACCGACCCCTCATTGCGGCGGCCTTGGCGCGACACGCTCCGGATGTCCCCGTGATCGAGGTCGCCGACGTCGACACTGGGGCGATGGACGTCGTCGTCGCGCAAGCGGCCCGACTCGCCATCGCCGGCGACACCGTGCTGCTGGCACCGGCGTGCGCGTCCATGGACATGTTCACCAGCTACGCCGAACGCGGGGACAAGTTCGCGGCAGCCGTCCAACGGTTGGCCGACTGAACCCGTAGGCACCAGGAGGGTCGCAAGTGAGCGAGCTTGCGAGCGAACCAATGTGCCGAGCGAGCGCGCGAACGGGGCCGACGGAGGAGGCCCCGTGAGTCCGACGGCGCCTCCCGCGAACGCTCCGCCCACCCAGCGCCGTGTGTCCCTCCCGCCGAATGTTCCCTCGGCCGCGCGTACCCGTGCTGCCACCGCGGCCC
Source organism: uncultured Actinomycetota bacterium (assembly GCA_963703165.1). GTDB lineage: Bacteria > Actinomycetota > Actinomycetes > Sporichthyales > Sporichthyaceae > JBQTKD01. The sequence continues at coordinate 706,406 of OY969798.1, read as the reverse complement.
CGGCACCGGAGCCGGTGCGTCCGAGCTGGTTCGCCGAGCGACTGCGCTCCCTGGACCGGCCGCTGACCTCGTACTACCTCGTGCTGATCTGCGGGCTGCTGCTCGTCACGCTCGGCCTGGTGATGGTGCTCTCGGCCTCGTCCGTGGAGTCCTACCGCGCCTCCGGGTCGGTGTTCGCGATCGCGAAGCGCCAGGCGGTCTGGATCGGGGTCGGGCTCCCGCTGATGTGGGTCGCCTCGCGCATCTCGCCGGAGGTCTACCGGCGCCTCGCCTTCCCGGCGATGGGGTTCTCCATCGTCCTGCTGGCGCTGGTCCTCGTGCCCGGCATGGGCAAGGAGGTCAACGGCAACCGCAACTGGCTGTCCTTCGGCGGCCCGTTCGAGTTGCAGCCCTCGGAGGCGGCCAAGCTCGGGTTGGTGCTCTTCGGCGCGCACGTGCTGGCCCGGAAGAAGCAGCTGCTCCGGCACTGGTCGCACCTGGCGATTCCTCTGCTGCCCGTGGCCGTCCTGACCATCGGCCTGGTCCTGGCCGGGCACGACCTCGGCACCTCGCTGATCCTCATCGCGATCGTGCTCGCGCTGTTGTTCTTCGTCGGCACCCCGCTGCGCTGGTTCCTCGTGCTCGGCCTCCCGCTGGTCGCCATGGTCGGCGGGCTGATCGTCGCCGACCCGGACCGCATGCGCCGCCTGACCGCCTTCACGGACCCCTTCGCCAGTTACCAGGACACCGGGTGGCAGGGCGCGCAGAGCCTGTTCGCGCTGGCCTCCGGTGGCCTGACCGGCGTCGGCCTGGGCGCCAGCCGCGAGAAGTGGGGCTACCTGCCCGAGGCCCACACCGACTTCATCTACGCGATCATCGGCGAGGAACTCGGGCTGATCGGCGCCATCGGCGTGTTGATGGTCTTCGCGACCCTCGTCTTCGCCGGCTTCCGGATCGCAGCCCGCAGCCGGGACAGGTTCACCTCGTTGGCCGCGGCGGGCATCACGGTCTGGATCGCGGTGCAGGCGCTGGTGAACATCGGTGCGGTGCTCGGTGTTCTGCCGATCACCGGGATCCCGTTGCCGCTGGTGTCGTACGGTGGCAGCGCCCTGCTACCGCTGCTGGTGGCGCTGGGCATGTTGCTGTCCTTCGCCCGTCGGGAACCCGGCGCGGCTGCGGCGCTACGTGCCCGGCAGGGCGGACCGGTGCGGGCCTGTGCGGCTTGGCTCGGGTTCGCTCCGCGTGAGGTTCCAGCAGAGGAGCGGCGGCGCCGGCTACGCCGACGCACGTCGGCCCGTTAAGGAGCTCGCCCAACTTGCACGTTGTACTGGCCGCCGGTGGCACGGCAGGTCACATCGAACCCGCGCTGTCCCTGGCCGACGCGTTGCGTCGACGTGATCCCGAGATCGGTATCACCGTCGTGGGCACCGCGACCGGCATGGAGAACACCCTGGTCCCGGCCCGCGGGTACACCGTGCGGCATGTGCCGCGGCTGCCCCTGCCGCGTAAGCCGTCGCCGGACCTGGTGAAGCTGCCCGGGCGGATGCTCGGGGCGGTGCGGACCGCCAAGGCGCTGCTGGACGAGTTGCGGCCGGACGCGGTCGTCGGCTTCGGTGGATATGTGTGCGTGCCGATGTATCTCGCCGCGCGATCGCGCAAGGTGCCGATCGTCGTGCACGAGGGCAACACCCCGGCCGGGCTGGCCAACAAGATCGGCGCCCGGTTCACCGAGTTCGTCGCCACCACCGGCAGAGCGGACGATCTGCCGAAGGGCCGGCTGGTCGGCATGCCCCTGCGGCGCAGCATCTCCACGCTCGATCGGGCCGCGTTGCGTACCGAGGCCCGGGCACACTTCGGATTGGACCCGCATGCGCCGACGCTGCTGGTGTTCGGTGGCTCGCTCGGTGCCCGCAGTCTCAACGCGGCCGCGCTCGGAGCAGCACCGGCTCTGCGTGCCGGCGGGGTGCAGGTCCTGCACGCCGTCGGGCGGGACAATTTCGCCGGTGTCACCCCGCCGGAGGGAGCCGGTCTGCCCTACGTGGTCGTGCCCTACCTCGAGCGCATGGATCTGGCTTACGCCGCCGCTGACCTCGCGATGTGCCGAAGCGGCGCGATGACCTGCGCCGAACTTGCCGCGGTGGGACTGCCCGCCTGGTACATCCCGCTGCCGATCGGCAATGGGGAGCAGCGTCGCAACGCGCTGCCGCTGGTCGAGGCAGGGGGCGGCGGAATCATCGACGACAAAGCGCTCGACTCGGAATGGATCGCGTCGCACCTCGTGCCGCTCCTGACCAACCCGACGCGGCTGGCCGCGATGAGCAAGGCCGCGGCCACGCACGGTCGACCCGACGCCGACGAAATTCTGGCCGACATGGTCGACGAGGCCGTCAAGACGCGGGGTGGCAAGTGACCGCTGTGCAGGGCATCACCGCGGCCGACATCCCTGCCGCCGACCGGCTGGGGCGGGTGCACTTCGTCGGCATCGGCGGTGCCGGCATGTCCGGCATCGCACGCATCCTGCTCGCTCGCGGTGTCTCGGTGTCCGGCAGCGACGCCAAGGAGTCCACCGCGCTGGCCTCACTGCGGCAGTTGGGCGCGACCGTCTACGTCGGCCACGCCGCCGATCAGGTGGGCGCGGCGGACACCGTCGTGGTCTCGACCGCGATCCGCGACTCGAACCCGGAGTACGCCCAGGCCCGCGCGGCGGGGCTGCGGGTCCTGCCCCGTGCCGCGGCCCTCGCGTCGGTCATGGCCGGGCGGCGTTCGGTCGCGGTGGCGGGCACGCACGGTAAGACCACGACGACCTCGATGCTCACCGTCGCCCTGCAGCACTGCGGCGCGGACCCGTCCTTCGCGATCGGCGGCAGCCTCAACGAGTCCGGTGCCAACGCGCACGACGGCACCGGCGACGTGTTCGTCGCCGAGGCCGACGAGAGCGACGGGTCGTTCCTGCTCTACACGCCGCACGCGGCCATCGTCACCAACGTCGAGGCCGATCACCTCGACCACTACGGGACGCCGGCGGCCGTGGCCGAGGCGTTCGTGCGGTTCAGCGGCCGCATCGTTCCCGACGGGTTCCTGGTGGTGTGCGGCGACGACCCCGGCTCGATCGAGCTCGGTCGGGTCGCGGCCAACGAGGGCATCGACGTGCGCACCTACGGCCTGGGGGAGCACGCCGACGTGCGTCTGGAGGGCCTGCGGGTGCTCGCCAACGGCGGCTACACCTTCGAGGCGGTCGCCAACGGCCGCAAGCTCGGACCGCTGTCGCTGCAGGTGCCCGGCGCGCACAACGCGCTCAACGCCGCCGCGGCGCTGTCCGTCGGACTCGGTCTCGGCTTCTCCGCCGCGGACCTGCGCGAGGGCCTGGCCGGGTTCACCGGCACGCGGCGCCGCTTCGAGCTCAAGGGCATCGCGAACGGCGTGCGCGTCTACGACGACTACGCGCACCACCCCACCGAGTTGGACGCCGTGCTGCGCGCCGCTCGCCACGTCGTGGGCGACGGACGGATCATCGCCGTCTTCCAGCCGCACCGGTACTCCCGCACCGCAGCCTTCGCGAAGGAGATGGGCACCGCGCTCGGCCTCGCCGACCACGTGGTGCTGATGGACGTGTACTCCGCCGGCGAGGAGCCGATCCCCGGGGTCACCGGCGGCTCCGTCGCCGCCGCCGTGCCGCTGGCGCCCGGCGAGGTCGTGTTCGAGGCCTCGTTCAGCCAGGTCGCTGCCCGGCTGGTGGAACATGCCCGCCCCGGCGACATCGTGCTCACCCTGGGCGCCGGCGACGTCACGATGATCGGCCCCGAGGTCCTGGAGCTGCTGGGACAACCGACGACGCCCTCGGCCTGACGCTCCGTCAGGCGCGACACGCCGGGCGTCAGGGCAGGGGGCCGACGCTCGGTCGGTGACATCCTCGGTCCATGAACGGACGGACGACCGCACCGCCGCGTCCGTCCACCCCGGCCGCCCTCGTCGCCGCTTCGGCACGCGCCGGCGAAGCGGCCCGGGCGCGGCGCCGTGGCCGCTGGGTGCGTGCCCTGGTGGGCGTGCTGCTCGCCGTCCTGCTCGGTGCCCTGGTGTGGGCCGCCTGCTTCTCCTCGCTGCTCGCCGTACGTGACGTGCGGGTCGACGGGCTGGACCAACTGACCCCCGACCAGGTGCTCGCCGTCGCGGCTGTGCCGACCGGGGGTTCGTTGGTTCTGCTCGACACCGGCGCCATCGCGGCGCGGGTGCGGTCCCTACCTGCCGTCGCGGACGTCGACGTGAACCGCCGTCCGATGCACTCGGTACGCGTGGTTGTGCGCGAACGCGTCCCGGCGCTGATCCTGGAGTCCTCGACCGGACGCCGGTCGGTCGACGCCGCCGGGGTCGTCTTCGGCCCGGAGGACAACCGCGGCGCACTGCTGCCCACGGTGCGCACCACCGCCCCCACGATGTCGGCGGCGAACCTGAAGGCCGTCCTGCAGATGCTCGCCGCGTTGCCCGTCGGGGTGCGCGAGGAGGTCGAGGTGGTCCGCGCCGACAGCGCCGAGAACATGTCGGTGGAACTGGGTGACGGACGCCTGATCCTGTGGGGGGACACCTCCCGTGAGGCTCTCAAGGCCCAGGTGCTGAGTGTGCTGATGGAACGCAAGGGCAGGGCGTACGACGTCAGCTCACCCGAGGCGCCGGCCATCACCCGACGCTGAGCGCCGGAGGAGAACGGCGTGGATGCACTGGCCGTCGCTTGGCGAAGGGCCGGCTACAACGCCCACGGACCGATCCGAGCACGCAGCACAGACCGCGGCCAGACCTGGTCCGCCCCGCTCGACATGATCGACGCCGGCATGGACAAGTGGCGGCAGCATCGGGCGCCGACACTGCCGACCGAGACGATCTCCAACCTCGCGGCGGGTCCGATCGAGGCGGACACCTGAGTTCTTCTGGTGGGACCAAGAATGACGCCTCGTCACATTCTGCTGGGGCGACACGCCCCCGATGTCCTTCGTTCCTGCTCCTGTGAGTCCTAACTTCTCCAACGTCGGCCAGGTTGACATAACTCTAAGCCTCAACTTGAGGGTGAGAGTACCGGGTCACAAGAATTTGGACCGCGAGTGAGGGGCAACCGGCGATGGCAGCACCGCAGAACTACCTGGCAGTGATCAAGGTCGTCGGCATCGGCGGCGGGGGCGTCAACGCCATCAACCGGATGATCGAGGTCGGTCTGAAGGGCGTCGAGTTCATCGCGATCAACACCGACGCACAGGCCCTGCTGATGAGCGACGCCGACGTGAAGCTCGACATCGGCCGTGAACTCACCCGTGGCCTCGGTGCGGGCGCTAATCCGGAGGTCGGTCGCAAGGCCGCCGAGGATCACCGCGACGAGATCGAGGAGGTGCTGCGCGGCGCCGACATGGTCTTCGTGACCGCGGGCGAGGGCGGCGGCACCGGCACCGGTGGCGCGCCGGTCGTCGCGACCATCGCGAAGTCGCTGGGCGCCCTGACCATCGGCGTCGTGACCCGCCCGTTCAACTTCGAGGGCCGGCGTCGTTCCACCCAGGCCGCGGAAGGCATCCAGCGACTGCGCGAGGAGGTCGACACCCTCATCGTGATCCCGAACGACCGGTTGCTGTCGATCTCCGACAGCCAGGTCTCCGTGCTGGACGCGTTCAAGTCCGCCGACCAGGTGCTGCTGTCCGGCGTCCAGGGCATCACCGACCTGATCACCACCCCCGGCCTGATCAACCTGGACTTCGCCGACGTCAAGTCGGTCATGTCCGGCGCCGGCTCGGCCCTCATGGGCATCGGCTCGGCCCGCGGTGAGGACCGCGCGATCCTGGCCGCCGAGGCTGCCATCTCCTCCCCGCTGCTCGAGACCTCCATCGAGGGCGCTCGCGGCGTGCTGCTGTCGATCTCCGGCGGGTCGAACCTCGGCCTGTTCGAGATCAACCACGCCGCCCAACTGGTCGCCGAGGCCGCACACCCCGAGGCCAACATCATCTTCGGTGCGGTTATCGACGACGCACTCGGCGACGAGGCCCGGGTCACCGTCATCGCGGCGGGCTTCGACCACGTGGCCCCGGCCGACGTCGTGGCCACGCCGCAGCGTCGCCATGTCGACCCGCCGGTCGAGCTCCCGATCGAGGCCCCGGCCGCGGCCGAGACGCCCCGTGAGATGCCCGCGCCGCGCGACTACCAGCCGCGTCGCGAACCGGCTCGGGTCGAAGCCCGTTCCGTGCCCTCCCAGAACGTCCGGCGCCAGCCCGAGTACGGCCCCGACGAGCTGGACGTCCCCGACTTCATGAAGTAACCGAAACTTTCGAGGGACGTCGTCCCGTACAGCAGCATGTCAGCCGGTACTCGGGCCGACATGCTGCTGTACGGGACGACGTCCCTTCGGTTTTCCGGGGAGACTGTGACTGTGCTGCCACTGCTGATTCCGGCTTGGCCGCGGGGGATCCGCGGCGTGTTCACCACCCGTGCCGGGGGAGCGAGCCTCGCTCCGTACAGCGAGTTGAACCTCGCGCTGCACGTGGGCGACGATCCCCGCACCGTGGCCGACAACCGGGCGCACCTGGCGAAGGCCATCGGTCTGACGCCGGACCGGTTGGCGTTCGCCGAGCAGGTGCACGGGAACGCCGCCGTGATCCTGGAGGGCCCGCCGGACGAGCCTCCGGTCGCTGACGGGCTGGTCACCCACGTCCCCGGTCTGGCGCTGGTCGTCATGGTCGCCGACTGCGTGCCGGTGCTGCTCGCCGACGCCGAGGTCGGGGTCGTCGCGGTCGCGCACGCCGGGCGACGCGGGGTGGAACTCGGAGTCATCGACTCGACGGTCCGCGCCATGGAGGACCTCGGCGCCGATCCGCTGCGCACGCACGCCTGGATCGGTCCGGCGATCGGGTCCTGCTGCTACGAGGTCCCCGCCGACATGCAGACCGCCGTGGCGTCCGTCGCCCCCGGGGTGCTCGACGGCGGCGGCCGTACGCGCGCGGGCACGCCCAGCCTCGATCTGCGGGCCGGCGTGCTCGGACAGCTGCGTGACCTCGGCATCGACCAGGTCGGGATGCTCGGTGGCTGCACCCAGGACGACCCCGAGCAGTACTCCTACCGGCGCGACGGGATCACCGGACGCTTCGCCGGCGTGATCTGGCTGGAGCCCGAGGGTGCCTGACCCGGCGTCACACGACCGCGGCGCCGAGCTGGCCGCCAATCTGGGCGCCGTGCGTGCCCGGATCGCGGCCGCCGCCACGGCCGCGGGACGCGATGCGGACGAGGTCACCCTCGTCGCGGTGACCAAGACCTGGCCTGCCTCCGACGTCGCCGCGCTGGCTGCCCTCGGCGTCACCGAGGTGGGGGAGAGCCGTGACCAGGAGGCCTCCGCCAAAGCCGCCGAGGTGGCCGACCCGCGACTGCACTGGCACTTCGTCGGGGCCCTGCAGACCAACAAGGCCGCCTCGGTGGCCGACTACGCCGCCGCGGTGCATTCCGTCGACCGCAAGCGCCTGGTCGACGCCCTCGCGAAGGCCACCGCCGAGCGCACGGAGCAGGCCGGCACAGGCCCACTGGGCGTGCTTATCCAGGTGAACCTGGACCCGACGCCTGACCCCGATCGGGCCGGTGCCGCACCCACCGAGGTGTCCGCGCTGGCCGAGGCGATCGCGGCCGCGCCCGGCCTCGCGCTGCGTGGGCTGATGCTCGTCGCACCGCCCGGGACCGACCCCGCGCCGGTCTTCGCCGAGCTGGCTGCATTGAGCGCGTCGTTGCGGGCAGAGCACCCGCAAGCGTCGTGGATCTCGGCCGGTATGAGCGGGGATCTGGAAGCCGCCGTGGCGGCCGGCGCGACACATGTGCGTGTCGGGTCCGGGTTGCTCGGTACGCGTCCGCCCAACCGCTAGCGTCACCGTGCGGGGTTGATCCACACCCCTACAGGCGGACCGAAAGGGTTGGGCGCACATGGGCGCAATGCACAAGATGGGCGTCTACCTCGGCCTGGTCGAGGAAGCGGACCGCTACCCGGACGACGACCGCGACGAGCTCCGCGAGGAGCGCCCCTACGCCCGGGAGCCGCGCGTGAACGAGCCGGTCGCACGCCACGTCGCAGTGGCCGAACGTCGCATGGCGCCCCCGGCCCCGCGTGTCGAGGTGCCCCCGGCGCCGATCCTGGACCCGTACCGCATCACGACGCTGCACCCGCGCACCTACAACGAGGCCCGCCAGATCGGCGAGCAGTTCCGCGAGGGCGTGCCGGTGATCATGAACCTCACCGACATGGACGACATCGACGCCAAGCGTCTGGTCGACTTCTCCGCCGGACTGGTCTTCGGCTGCCACGGCACCATCGAGCGGGTCACCCAGAAGGTGTTCCTGCTCTCCCCGGCCAACGTCGATGTGACTGCCGAGGACAAGGCTCGGATCGCCCGCGGTGGCTTCTTCAACCAGAGCTGACACAAGGCCGATCGGCGGAGCTCAGCCACACGAGCGAGGAACGAGTGAGGAGCCCGAGTGTGAGCGGGCGCAGTGAACCGGGCAGGATGTCGCACGTGAATCCACGGGGGGTAAGTCGTGAGGCCGACGGGGCCTGGGTGGTCCGAGGGACCCCTGGGCTCCTTCTGTGCTGCGCCCGAACGGGTGAACTTCCCGCAGGCCCGCTCAGCCCACTCGGTGACGGGGGCCGGCCATGAGTCCGGTCGGCGTCACGCTGGTCTACGTCCTGACCATCTTCATGGTGGTGCTCATCGCACGCCTGGTCATGGACTACGTATTCATGTTCGCGCGGTCCTATCAGCCCCGTGGGGTTGCAGTGGTCGCGTTGGAGGTCCTGTACTCGATCACGGACCCGCCGCTGAAGTTCCTCCGGCGCTTCATACCCCCGCTCAGGCTTGGTGGAGTGTCTCTTGACCTATCGTTCCTTGTGCTATTTGTCATCGTCAGCCTCGGGCTCAGCGTCGCCCGAACGCTGTGAGGCGGTACGGTCTATTCCGAACGTCGACGATCTCTCTGAGGTGACCAGATGCCGCTGACCCCCGAGGACGTGCGGAACAAGCAGTTCACGACCGTCCGTCTACGCGAGGGCTACGACGAGGATGAGGTTGACGCCTTCCTCGACGAGGTCGAGACCGAGCTCCGCCGTCTGATCCGTGAGAACGACGAGCTGCGTGCCAAGCTCGCCGCTGCGACGAAGGCTGCCTCCAGCTCGCCGCAGCCGGCCGCGACCACCGCGCCGCAGCCCGTCGTGGAGAAGAAGGCCGAGCCGGAGCCCGCTCCCGCGCCCGAGCCGCCCAAGTCTGTCGAGGCGCCCCCGCCCGCACCCGAGGTGCAGGTCGGCAGCTCGTCGGACAGCGCAGCCCGCGTGCTCGCGCTGGCCCAGCAGACCGCCGACCAGGCCATCGCCGAAGCTCGTGGCGAGGCCAACAAGATCGTCGGCGACGCACGGTCCAAGGCCGAGGCGATCGAGCGGGAGGCCCGTAACAAGGCCGACGCGCTCGAGCGTGACGCCCAGGACAAGCACCGCTCGATCATCGGTGTGCTCGAGACCCAGCGGAACGCCCTCGAGGCTCAGCTCGACCAGCTGCGCCAGTTCGAGCGGGAGTACCGCAGCCGCCTGAAGTCCTTCCTGGAGGGCCAGCTCCGTCAGCTGGACGCACCCGCCGAGGGCGACAACATGGCCAACGGTCCTCGTGCCACCGCCGCAGGTGCCCGCGCCGGCGCTCCGCGCCAGCCCATGCGTGGCTTCCTGATCGACGAGGACGAGAGCTAGTCCTCCAGCGACACCCGAAAGGGCCCGACGAGCATCGCCTCGTCGGGCCCTTTCGCATGTCGTGCCACGCCCTGGGGCGTGCTCCCGGCGAGACTGTCCCCGACCGGATCGACGGGGCCCGGTCGAGCTCGGAACTGGGGAGACATCGATGCGAATCAGCCGGACCTCTGCTGCCCTCACCGTGGGCCTGGTCGGGCTCCTCGGCCTGACGAGCACCGGCCCGGCCGGCGCGGCAGCCGCCCTGACCAAGCCGCAGGCCAAGGCGATCGCCAACGTCGCCGTGGTGATGCAGAAGGACCTGCCCAAGCAGTACTTCACCCCGCCGCGCTCGGCGAACGAGCCCGACCGCAAGGACGAGCGGGCCTTCTACAAGTGCCTGGGCATCGCCGAGCCGAGCTACCTCGGGCGCAACGTCGGCATGAAATTCCTGTACGCCGACAAGGTCGGCTCGCCCGAGGCCACGACCCTCGAGGTCGACTCCAAGGCCGACGTCGTCGACTCCGTGGACGCCGCCGTCGCGAACCAGCAGAAGCTGCGCACCGCGAAGGCCGTCAGCTGCTACCGCGAGCGCCTCGTCAAGGCCATCTCGCGCAACCTGCGGGGTACCCCGAAGGCGGTCGCGGTGGAGCTGCTCGAGGCGACCGTCGCGGGCGCCGACGAGGCCTGGGCCTACCGGGTCACCTTCACCATCAGCAGCGGCGGCCGGGACGTCTCCGGCAACGGCTACGTGCTCGGTGCGCGGGTCGGGCAGGCGCTGCTCACCGTCGCCTACACCGGCAGCGGCAAGGACTTCGCCCTCGACGAGGTGACGGCGCTGGCAGCCAAGCCGGTCGCGCGGGCGCAGCAGGCCACCCCGGCGAGCAAGGCCAAGGCGCCCAAGAAGCGCTGACGGTCGGTCAGGCACCCCACGGATCGTCGTCGGGGTGGTCCGGCTCGGGCGGTTCCTCGACGGGTCGCCCGTCCGCCCATGCATCGCGGGCCGGCGGGTTTGCGTCACCGGCCGGTGCCGTGGGGGCGCCGTCCGCGAGCACCTCCAGCACTCCGGGGCCGTACTTCGCGAGCTTGTTCTCGCCGACGCCGCTCACGGTGCCGAGCGCGGCGAGCGAGGTCGGGGCCAGCGCGGCGATCGCGCGCAGCGTCGCGTCGTGGAAGATCACGTAGGCCGGGACGCCCTGTTCCTTGGCGGTGGCGCCGCGCCAGGCCCGTAGCCGCTCGAACACCGGTGCAGCGCCCGCCGGCAGGTCCGCGACGGCGGCGGCCGAGCGGGCCGTGCGACGCGTTGCGGTCCGCACCGGGTCCTTGCGCAGCATCACCTGGCGCTCGCCCTTGAGCACGCCCGCGCTGTCGTCGGTGAGGGCCAGGGTGTTGAAGGCGCCGCCGACCGCCAGGAGCTGGCGGGCCAACAGCTGACGCACCACCCCGCGCCACTCGTACTCGGTCAGCTCGGTGCCGATCCCGAACGTCGACAGCTCCTCGTGGCGGAACTGCTCGACCTTCGGACTGCGCTTGCCCAGCAGGATGTCGACGACCTGCCCGGCGCCGAAGCTCTGGTTGCGCTCGGACTTCAGCCGCCACACCGTCGAGAGCAGCTTCTGCGCGGGCACCGTGCCGTCCCAGGACTCCGCCGGCACCAGGCAGGTGTCGCAGTTCCCGCAGGGCTCACCGCGCTCCCCGAAATAGGCGAGCAACTGCACCCGCCGACACTCGACGGTCTCGCACAGCGCAAGCATCGCGTCGAGGTGCTGCCCGAGGCGGCGCTTGTGCGCGGCGTCGCCCTCGGAGTCGGCGATCATCGTTCGCTGCTGGACGACGTCGGCCAACCCGTAGGCCAGCCAGGCCGTGCTGGGCTGTCCGTCGCGGCCCGCGCGTCCGGTCTCCTGGTAATAGCCCTCGACGGATTTCGGCAGGTCGAGGTGCGCGACGAACCGGACGTCCGGCTTGTCGATGCCCATCCCGAACGCGATGGTCGCGCACATGATCAGCCCGTCCTCGCGCAGGAACCGGGACTGGTTGCGTCGCCGCACCCCGGCGTCGAGGCCCGCGTGGTACGGCAGAGCCGGGATCCCTTGTCCGACAAGGAATTCCGCGGTCTGCTCGACCGACTTGCGGGACAGGCAATACACGATCCCGGAGTCCCCGTCGTGCTCGGTGCGGAGCAGTTCGAGCAACTGCTTGCGGGGCTCGGCCTTCGGTGCGATCCGGTACTGGATGTTGGGCCGGTCGAAGCCGGCGACGACCTGTTTCGCGTCCGTCAGATCGAGCCGCTGGGCGATCTCGGTGCGGGTCGCCGGGGTTGCCGTGGCGGTCAGCGCGATGCGGGGAACGTCGGGCCAACGCTCGTGCAGGTCGGAGAGCAGGAGGTAATCGGGGCGGAAGTCGTGGCCCCACTGGGCGACGCAGTGCGCCTCGTCGATCGCGAACAGGGCCTTGGTCGCCCGGTCCAGCAGGCTCACCGTGGACGGGACCCGAAGGCGCTCGGGAGCGAGGTAGAGCAGGTCCAGGTTCCCGGCCAGCAGGGCCTGTTCGGTCTCGCGGCGCTCCTCGGAGGTCTGCGTCGAATTGAGGAACCCGGCCCGCACCCCCAAGGTCCGCAGCGCGTCGACCTGGTCCTGCATCAGGGCGATCAGCGGCGAGATCACCACCCCGGTCCCGGGTCGGACCAGTGCGGGGACCTGGTAGCAGAGCGATTTCCCGCCGCCGGTCGGCATGAGGACGAGCGCGTCCCCGCCGGCGACGATGTGCTCGACGACCTCCGCCTGCGGCCCCCGGAATGCCGAGTAGCCGAAGACCCGGTGCAGAACGTCGAGGGCGGCGGCGAGACCGGGGGAGGTTGAGGTGACATCGGCGGTGGGCGTCTTCACCGGGCCGATCGTAGGTCGCCCCGCCGACAGCAGCCGGGGCGGAGTTCGCTCCGGTGGGTGTCGCAGGCATGTTGTGCGGCGACTGAGGCGGTCGAGTCTGATCGACTGAACTGCGCGCGGGGAGGCGCGCATGGTCGACGGGTAGGGAGAACCGACGCATGGGCGGCAGGGCTGTAGGAGCGGTACTGGTGATTGTTCTCGCGGCACTGGGTGCGAGCCCGGCGCACGCGGTCGATGCGATCACCGCGCCGGAGGCGCGGGCGGCGGCCGACGTCGGGGTCGTCGAGGCTTCCGATCTCCCGCCGAGCTACGCCACCCCGCCGCCCCGAGCCGCGGCCGATCCCGGCGGCGGCGCCGACGGCGAGGAGGAGTTCTACGCCTGCCTCGGAGCCGGGCAGCCCGAGTACCTGGCGCGCCACCGCGGTGGGACGTTCCTGTACGCCGAGAAGGTCGGAACGCCCCAGGCCGTCGAGATGTCCGTGCAGTCCCAGGCGGACGTCGCCGACGCCGAGGACAGCGCGGTGCGGGACCAGGAGAATCTGGGCACCACCAAGGGCGCGCGGTGCTACGAGAAACGGCTGACCGCTCACCTCCAGGGGCAGCGATTGGCGCCGAAGCAGGTGTCGGTCGAGCTCGTGCGCGCGACGGTCACCGGTGCGGACGAGGCGTGGGCGTACCGGATCCGATTCGTCGTCACGCGGCAGGGCACCGAGGTGACCCGCACCGGCTACGTCGTCGGGTCCCGCGTGGGTGAGGCGCTGCTGAGCGTCGTTCACCTGGCCGGTGGTCGGAAGGTCGACCTGTCGACTGTGCTCGACCTGGCCGCCAAGCCGGTTGCCCGCGTGCGGCAGATGGCCGGAACCGCGTAGGCCCTAGGCCTTGGACAGCCGCAGCGTCAGACCGAGGTCTTCGTCCGCGGCGCCGCCGGCCGGTTCGGTCAGTTCGGTCAGCGTCGTGGCCAGGACCTCGGCGGCGATCGCGTCGGCGTGCTCGCGCAGCGCTTCGGCCGCCTCGGCGTTGCCGGCGTGCCAACCGAGCGAGATGCGGTCGGAGACCTCGAGGCCGGCGCTCTTGCGCGCTTCCTGGATCGCGCGGACCGCCTCGCGGGCCAGGCCGGCGCGTCGCAGTTCCGGGGTGATCGTCAGGTCCAGCGCGACGGTCTCGCCCTCGCGGGCCACGGCCCACCCCTCGCGGGGGGTCTCGGTGACGATGACCTCGTCCGGCCCGACCTCGATCGTCTCGCCGTCGACGACGACCGAGGCGTTCGCCCCGGTGCGCAGTGCCGCGGCCAGTGCGGCGGCATCCGCGGCGGCGATGGCCGCGGCGACGGGCTGCGTGCCCTTGCCGAAGCGCTTGCCGAGGGTGCGGAAGTTTGCCTTGGCGGAGTAGTCGACGAGATCGGCACCGGCCGCGCCCAGGGACTCCAGGCGGGTGACGTTGAGTTCCTCGGCGATCTGACCCCGCAGATCCTCCGAGAGCGCCGTCCACCCATGAGCGCCGATCAGGGCACGGGACAGCGGCTGACGGGTCTTCACGGCGCTGTCGGCGCGCGCCGCGCGCCCGAGCTCGACCAGCCGACGGGCCAAGCCCATCTGCGCGCTCAGGTCCTCATCGATCAGGCTCGCGTCCGGCTCGGGCCAGGAAGCCAGGTGGATCGAGTCGGTGCCGGTGTCGCTCGTGGTCCGGAAGAGGTCCTGCCACACGCGCTCGGCGATGAACGGGGTCAGCGGAGCCGTCAGCAGCGTGACAATCCGCAGGCACTCGTGCAGGGTCGCGAGCGCGGCCGGGTCGCCGGCCCAGAAGCGGCGGCGACAGCGCCGGACGTACCAGTTCGACAGGTCGTCGACGAAGGCCGCCAGCAGGCGCCCGGTCTTCTGGGTGTCGAAGTCCGCGAGGGCCGCGTCGACGTCGCGGGCCAGGCGGTGCGCCTCGGACAGCGCCCACCGGTCCATGGCCGGGCGCTCCGCGGGCGGCGGGGCCGCGACGTCGGGCGTCCAGTTCGAGGTGCGGGCGTAGAGCGACTGGAAGGCGACGGTGTTCCAGTACGTGAGCAGCGTCTTGCGGACGACGTCCTGCAGCGCGGTGTGGCCGACGCGGCGGGCGGACCAGGGCGAGCCGGAGCAGGCCATGAACCAGCGCAGCGCGTCGGCGCCGTGCGCCTCCATGAGCGGCAGCGGCTCGAGGATGTTGCCCAGGTGCTTGGACATCTTGCGGCCGTCCTCGGCCAGGATGTGGCCCAGGCACAGGACGTTCTCGTACGAGTTCTCGTCGAAGACCAACGTCCCGATCGCCATCAGCGTGTAGAACCAGCCGCGGGTCTGGTCGATGGCCTCGCAGATGAACTGCGCCGGGTACCGGCCCTCCAGCGGTTCCCCGGAGTGCGGGTAGCCCCACTGCGCGAAGGGCATCGCGCCGGAGTCATACCAGGCATCGATGACCTCCGGCACGCGTCGGGCCTCGTCGCCGCACAGTGCTTCCTGGCCGGCTCGCGAGCTCGCCGGCTGTGGGCAGGCGAAGGTGACCTCGTCGATGTACGGGCGGTGCGGGTCCAGATCCTTGAGGTCGCGACCGGTGAGCTCACTCAGGGCGACCAACGACGGGATCGCGGTGAGGTGGTTCTCCGCGCAGCGCCAGATCGGCAGAGGCGTGCCCCAGTACCGGTTGCGGGACAGCGCCCAGTCGATGTTGTTGTTCAGCCAGTCGCCGTACCGGCCGTCCTTGATGGTCGGCGGATACCAGTTCGTCGCGGCGTTCTCGCGCAGCAGCGCGTCCTTCACCGCGGTCGTGCGGATGTACCAGGACGGCTGCGCGTAGTAGATGAGCGCGGTGTGGCAGCGCCAGCAGTGCGGGTACGGGTGCTCGTACGGGACGTGCTTGAACAGCACCCCGCGCGCCTGCAGGTCCGCGACCAGGGCCTCGTCGGCCTTCTTGAAGAACACCCCGCCGATCAGCGGGACGTCGTCCTTGAAATGGCCGTCGGGCTTGACCGGGTTGATGACCGGCAGCCCGTACTTGCGGCACACCTCGAGGTCCTCGGCGCCGAACGCGGGGGACTGGTGCACCAGACCGGTGCCGTCCTCGGTGGTGACGTAATCCGCGAGCACCACGTAGTGCGTCGGGACGTCGTCGGGGAAGGCGATCAGCTCGAACGGACGCTGATAAGTCCAGCGCTCCATGTCCGCGCCGGTGAATGACGCGAGCACCTCGGCGCCCTCACCCAGGGCCTTCTCCAGCAGCAGCTCGGCGACGACGAGCGGGTTGCCCTTGCCGTCGGCCGGACGCGCGATGACGTAGGTGACGTCGGAACGGGCGGCGACCGCGGTGTTGGAGACCAGCGTCCAGGGCGTGGTGGTCCAGACGAGCAGGTCCGCCTGGCCGGCGTGGGGTCCGGAGGTCAGCGGGAAGCGGACGTAGACCGACGGGTCGACGACGGTCTCGTAGCCCTGCGCGAGCTCGTGGTCGGACAAGCCCGTGCCGCAGCGCGGGCAGTACGGCGCGACGCGGTGGTCCTGCACGAGGCGGCCGTCGTCGAAGATCTTGGCGAGGGACCACCAGACGCTCTGCACGTAGGCGGAGTCCATCGTCCAGTAGGCGGTGTCCAGATCGACCCAGTAGCCCATGCGCTCGGTCATGGCGGCGAAGGCGTCGACGTGCTTGAGCACGGAAGCCCGGCACTTCTCGTTGAACTCCGCGACCCCGTAGGCCTCGATGTCGCCCTTGCCGGTGAATCCGAGTTCCTTCTCCACCGCGAGCTCGACCGGCAGACCGTGGCAGTCCCAGCCCGCCTTGCGGGGGACCGAGTAGCCCTTCATGGTCCGGTAGCGCGGGAAGACGTCCTTGAACACGCGCGCCTCGACGTGGTGCGTGCCGGGCATGCCGTTGGCGGTGGGCGGGCCCTCGTAGAACACCCAGGGCGGCCCGTCGGCCGAGGCCTCCAAGGACCGTTCGAAGATGCGGTTCTCCGCCCAGAACGCGAGAACTTCTCGTTCG
Organism: uncultured Actinomycetota bacterium; assembly: GCA_963703165.1. Classification (GTDB taxonomy): domain Bacteria; phylum Actinomycetota; class Actinomycetes; order Sporichthyales; family Sporichthyaceae; genus JBQTKD01. Next base: position 689,843 of record OY969798.1, on the reverse strand, counting down.
AGTGCGGGCAGGTCTACCTGAGCGGGAACGGAGGCGTACACGGGTGGCGAGGCTAGCGCAGCGACACGCGGCGCCGCTTTGGTGACCGGAGTCATATACCCCCTATCGGGGTGGTCTTATAGTGCGCACCGCACCGGTCGGCCGGTGCGGGCCACCGCGTCGGAGGGCAGGACCCCGCATGGGTAGGCAGGCGAGCGCAGCCCGGAGCGGCGCGAACGCCGCGCGTGGCGCGATCACCCGCGCTCTTGCGGTGGTCAAGGCACCCGGCAGGGCGGCTGCGGCGAAGAAGGCCGCTACCCCCGCGGCGAAGGCCGCCGTGCCTGCCGCGAAGAAGGCTGCGGCGCCCGCGAAGAAGGCCGCTCCGGCGGCGAAGAAGGCTGCGGCGCCCGCGAAGAAGGCTGCCCCGGCCGCCAAGAAGGCTGCCGCGCCGGCGACGAAGGCCGCTCCGGCCGCCAAGAAGGCTGCCGCGCCCGCGACGAAGGCTGCGCCCGCGAAGAAGGCTGCTCCGGCCGTCAAGAAGGCTGCCGCGCCTGCGAAGAAGGCTGCCGCGCCCGTGAAGAAGGCTGCTCCGGCGGCGACGAAGGCCGCGGCGCCCGCGAAGAAGGCTGCTCCTTCGGCGACGAAGGCTGCCGCGCCCGCGAAGAAGGCTGCTCCGGCGGCGAAGAAGGCTCCGGCGCCCGCGAAGGCTGCTGCGCCTGCGAAGAAGGCTGCTCCGGCGGCCGCGAAGGCCGCTCCGCCCGCGAAGAAGGCTGCTCCGGCGGCTACGAAGGCCGCCGCGGCCCCGACGAAGAAGGCGGCTGCGGCTCCGGCAAAGAAGGCAGCCCCGGCCAAGAAGGCCGCGGCCCCGGCCAAGGAGCCCGCGGCTGCGTCGGCGCCGCCGCCCGCCGTCGAGAAGCCCGCGCCCGCCGTCCGACCAGCCCCTGCCCCGGCTCCGCCCGCCAAGGAGGCATGGACGAAGACCGAGGTCGCGTCACTGCGTGCCGAACTCACCGCGGACGCCGACCGACTGCGCGAGGAGATCTCCTCCGCCCAGTCCGAGCGGGAGCACCTGCTACGTGACTACGGGGACAGTTCCGGGGAGGACCAGGCCGACGCCGGTGCCAAGACCTTCGAGCGTGAGCACGAGCTGTCGTTGGTGAACAACGCCCTGGACATGCTCGAGCAGGACGAGCGGGCCCTGGCCCGCCTCGACGACGGGTCCTACGGTCAGTGCGAGTCCTGTGGCCAACTCATCGGCAAGGAGCGCCTGCAGGCGTTCCCGCGCGCGACGCTGTGCATGAGCTGTAAACAACGGCAAGAGCGTCGCTAAACTTGAACCGTCTTTACCGGTCTGTGACAAATCGGACAATTGGGGCCGGTCCAGCCCGTGGCACTCTGACTCCGTGACCGACCTCGCCGCCGCCCCCGACGCAGCCCCCGCACTGCGTTCGGTCGCGCTCCCGGTTTCGCCGGCGCCCGTCCGCCATCTGCACACCGTCCCGTACGTCCGCGCCCAGCGACGGGCCCTCCCGCGGGTGGCGGTGCTGCTGCTCATCGCGGTGGTCACCTACCTCGCGGACGTGGTCACCAAGCTGATGGTCGTGGCCACCCTGGCCGAGGACACCCCGAAGAAGCTCGGGGACAGCGGGCTGGAGTTCCGTCTGATCCGCAACCCCGGGGCCGCCTTCGGCGTCGGGGTCGGCGCGACGGTGCTGTTCACGCTGGTCACGGCCCTGGTCATCGCGGTGATCCTGCTGATCTCGCACCGCCTGGACAGCCTGGCCTGGGCGCTGACGCTCGGACTGCTGCTCGGCGGCTCGATGGGCAACCTCACCGACCGCCTGGCGCGCTCGCCCGGGCCGTTCCGCGGGCACGTCGTCGACTTCGTGCACATCTCGGGCTGGCCGATCTTCAACCTCGCCGACGCCGCGATCTGCTTCGCCGGCGTGCTGATCGTGCTCCTTGCGCTGCGCAACGTCCCGCTGTCCGGACGCCGCCACCACCGCTGAGGCAACCGGCAACCGGCTATCGGCTAACGTCGCCGCCGTGTCAGTCCAACCCGAGATCCCCGAGGCTCCGCCGCGCCCCGACGAGCGCCCGCAGTGGAAACGCGCCGAGCACGCCGTCGAGCTGAGTCTGCTGCTAAGCCGTTGGCTGCTGATGCCGCTCTACCTGGCGCTGATGCTCGTCCTGGTGGTGTTCACGGTGAGCGCGGCCCGGGAACTGTGGCACCTGTTCACGCACATCGACGAGATCACCGAGACTGATCTGATCCTGTCCGCGCTCTCGCTGATCGATCTCTCGCTGGTCGGCGGGCTGATCGTGATGGTGGCGCTGTCGGGGTACGAGTCGTTCGTGTCACGGTTCGACGTCCACGACGACGTCGAGCGCCCGGATTGGCTCGGCAAGCTCGATCTGGGCACCGTCAAGCTCAAGCTCGCCGCCTCGATCGTGGCGATCTCCGGTATCCACCTGCTGAAGAACTACATGGCCCCCAAGGATCTGGACAACCAGCAACTGCTGACTCTGGCCACCGTCCATCTGGCCTTCGTCGGTTCGGCCCTGCTGCTGGCCTGGGTGGACCGCCTGTCCTTCCAGGGCAGGCATTGACCGGGCGCGGGTGAGCGACCACCGCGCACTGCCGGTGCCCGACGGGCTGGCCGGGGAACGCGTCGACGCGGGCCTCGCGCGGCTGTTCGGGCTGTCCCGGACCAAGGCCGCCGACCTGGCCGTCGCCGGTCTGGTGCGTGTGGACGGGGCCGAGGTCGGCAAGTCCGACCGGTTGCACGCCGGAGCCTGGCTGGAGGTCGACCTGCCCGACGAACGTGCGGCGGAGACCGAGCTCGTCGCCGAGCCTGTGCCGGGGATGCGGATCGTGCACGACGACGAGCACCTGGTCGTCGTCGACAAGCCGGTCGGCGTCGCGGCGCACCCCAGCCCCGGCTGGACCGGCACCACCGTCATCGGGGGCCTGGCCGCGGCCGGCTACCGGATCTCGACCAGCGGCGCCGCCGAGCGTCAAGGCGTTGTGCACCGGCTCGACGTGGGCACCAGCGGGCTCATGGTGGTCGCGAAGTCCGAGCGCGCCTACACGTTGCTGAAGCAGGCGTTCCGGGAGCGCACGGTCACGAAGATCTACCACGCGCTGGTGCAGGGTCACCCCGACCCGAGCCGCGGCACGGTGGACGCCCCGATCGGGCGTCATCCCGTGCACGACTGGAAGTGGGCGATCGTGGGCGAGGACGCCGGCGGACGCGCGTCGGTCACCCACTACGAGACCCTCGAGGCCCACCGGGCGGCCAGCCTGCTGCGGATCAAGCTGGAGACCGGGCGCACCCATCAGATCCGGGTGCACATGTCCGCGCTGCGCCACCCGTGCGCGGGGGACACGACCTACGGCGCCGACCCGAAGCTGTCCGCCAAGCTCGGCCTGGAACGGCAATGGCTGCACGCGGTCTCGCTCGGCTTCGAGCATCCCGACTCCGGGGAGCCGGTCGAGTTCTCCAGCGAGTACCCCGAGGACCTCGCCCGGGCGCTGGCGGTCGTTCAGGAGCCCTGAGACCACCCTGGGAGAAGGCCGGGAGGCCCGATACTCTCGGTCTCCGCCGCAGGAAGGGCGCACCCACCGTGAGCGATCTGCCGAATCACCCGGCCCGGAAGCGCCGGCCGTTCCTTGCGATGGCACTGACGGTGCTCGGGTCGATCGGCCTGGCGAGCGCCACCGCGATCGTGCTGGCCCTGGTCATGGCCATCCTGTTCTGGCAGCTGATGGCCAACGTGTTCATGGTCGCCTTCGTCCAGGAGCTGCGTTGGTACGGCGACGGCATCTACACCGCGGGTGGGGACCTGTGGTGGTGGGTGTTCGGGATCGCCGCCGCCGCAGGCCTGGTGCTCGCGGCAGGCGTCGCCATGCTGGTCCGGGCGGAAGCTGAGGTCCCGCGCCCTTGGCGCCGGCGCCGAGCGCGCGGGGCATAACCGCCCGATAGCGCAGACGAACACCGAGTTCGATCTTCGGACCGGTGTTCAACTGCGCTATCGGGAGTGGACGTGCTCGCGAATTGCGGTGGGGTCAGCGGCTCTTGGCGGCCGCGACGCGGGTGGCGGTGTAGACAGCGCCACCGCCGGGGGCGGCCAGCGAGGCAGCGGCGAGGATCCGGCCGAGGGTGACGAGCGTGCGGGTCATGGCTGCCTCCGTGCTGGGGTCTTCTTCCTGATGCACCCAAGGTTCGTCGGGATCGACCGCGGACGCCGTCCGTCGCCGGACCGGGTCGGTGTTCGCTTCCTGACAGGTCAGAGCGGGGGCACGGCCGTGGGCATGGGGCGTCTCGCACGGACTCCGGATTCGCTGAGCGAGACGAGGCAGGCGGCCACCAGCAGCGCGACGGACAGCACCAGTCCGATTCGCAGACCGCTGGGACCGTCGGAGAGGGTGCCGGCGAGGATCGGGCCGACGGACTGTCCGAGGGCGAAGCCGACGGTCAACGTGGCGATGGCGCCCGGCCAGAGGCTCGGCATCAGGCGATTACGGGCGACAGCCGTGAACGCCGTGACCACGGACATGAACGACCCGAACAGGGCTGCCGACCCCAACGTCGCCCAGTGCGCCGAGGACACCAGAGGCAGTGCGGCGCCGACGGCGACCAGGCTGAGCACCAGCGCCGGCCCCAGGCCGCCCGGCAGCGCACCCAACACAGGGCCCCAGGCGAAGGCCGCCAGCACCCCGACGATCCCGAGCGTCACCCAGAACACCCCGACCTCCCCCGCGCCGGCCCCTTCGGCGCGTACATAGGCCACCGCGAAGGTCATGTAGGCGATGTAGCCGGCGCCGAACAAGGTGTAGGCGAGCAGGATCTGCCAGAGCTCACGGATCGGCCAGCGGTCCGCACGGCTGACCGAGGCCGGGGGGTCACCGACCCGACGCACCGCAGGGAGGCACGCGAGCAGCGCCAGCCCGCTGAGACCGGCCATGAGCAACCAGCCGAGTCGCCAGCCCGCTCCCGCCCCGGTGTGGGCCAGCACCGGCGGGATGACTGCGCCGGAGACCACGATGCCGATGCCGGGCCCGGTGAAGTACACCCCGAGCAGGGTGGCCGCCCTGCCCCGACCTGCGTGCATCCCCGCCTTCGCAACCAGGGCGCCGCCGAGGACGAAGACCACGGACCCGACCACGCCGCTGATCAGGCGCACGGTCAGAAGGATCGCGACGTTGCTGGTCGCGACGGTGAGGGCCAACGCCAGGACGGTCAGAGCGAAGCCGACAACGAAGGCACGCCGGGCACCGACCCGCGCGCCGATGGCGGTCGCCAGCAACGCGCCGATCAGGTACCCGACGGCGTTGGCCGTGTTCAGGGCGCCGGAGGTCGCGAAGGACCAACCGAGGTCCTCCCGCATGGGGGGCAGCAGGAGGGCGTAGCCGAACCGGCCCAGCCCCAGGGCGGCGGCGGGGCCCAACGCCAGCCCGACGGTGATCCACAGTTCGGCGGATCTGGACGGGCGGGCGGTGACCGGTCCCGTCGGCAGCATCACCACCCCATGATCAACGCTGAGCTACCGATCGGTATTCCGGGGCATGATCGACGCCGCGCCGAGAGGAGCAGGGGACTCGCCAGGACATTCGAGAACTGTCGGACCTCGACCGTAGGCTCTGCGCTGTGAGTGCGACGGGGTCGAGCAACGGGCGCAACGACTCCTTCGTGCACCTGCACGTGCACACCGAGTACTCGATGCTCGACGGTGCCGCGCGTCTGGACGACCTGTTCCGGGGCTGCCAGGACATGGGCATGCCCGCCCTGGCGATGACCGACCACGGCAACGTCTTCGGCGCCTACGACTTCGTGAAGAAGGCCAACGCCGCCGGGATCAACCCGATCGTCGGCATGGAGGCCTACCTCACCCCGGGTACCCACCGCGGGGAGCGCACCCGCGTGCGCTGGGCCGACGGCGGCGAGGACGACGTCTCCGGGTCGGGTTCGTACACGCACATGACCATGCTCGCGACCGACACCGAGAGCATGCAGAACCTGTTCCGGCTCTCGTCCCGGGCGAGCACGGAGGGCTTCTTCTACAAGCCGCGGGCGGACCGCGAACTGCTGAACCTCTACGGCAAGGGTCTGATCGCCACCACGGGCTGCCCGTCGGGGGAGATCCAGACCTGGCTGCGGATCGGGAACTACGAGAAGGCCAAGGAGTCCGCGGGCGAGTTCCGCGACATCTTCGGCAAGGAGAATTTCTTCTGCGAGCTGATGGACCACGGCATCGGCATCGAGAAGCGCGCGCACGACGGGCTGATGCGCCTGGCCAAGGACATGAACTTGCCGCTGCTCGCCACCAATGACCTGCACTACGCCGCCGCCGGGGACGCCGGCGCGCACGAGGTGCTGCTGTGCGTGCAGTCCGGCAAGACCCTTGCCGACCCGAACCGCTTCAAGTTCGACGCGACCGACTTCTATCTCAAGAGCCCCGCGGAGATGCGGGCGCTGTGGCAGGACCAGTACGGCCTGCGCGAGGCGTGCGACAACACGTTGCTCATCGCCGAGCGGTGCCAGATGGGGTTCACGTCCCGCAATCTCATGCCGCGCTTCCCGGTGCCGGAGGGGGAGACCGAGGACTCCTTCCTGCGTAAGGAGGTCGAGCGCGGCCTGGCCCTGCGCTTCGACGGTCAGGTGCCGCAGACGCACATCGATCAGGCGGCCTACGAGGTCGACATGATCATCAAGATGGGCTTCCCGGGGTACTTCCTGGTGACCGCCGATCTCGTGCAGTACGCCAAGGACAACAAGATCCGGGTCGGTCCCGGTCGTGGGTCCGCGGCCGGGGCGCTGATCGCCTACGCGATGGGCATCACCGAGCTCGACCCGATCAAGCACGGCCTGATCTTCGAGCGCTTCCTCAACCCCGAGCGCATCTCGATGCCCGACATCGACATGGACTTCGACGAACGCCGACGCGGCGACATGATCCGGTACGCGACGGAGAAGTACGGCGAGGAACGCGTCGCGCAGATCATCACCTACGGCACCATCAAGGCCAAGGCCGCGGTGAAGGACTCCGCCCGCGTCCTCGGGTACCCCTTCGCGATGGGCGACCGCATCACCAAGGCCATGCCGCCCGCGGTGATGGGCAAGGACATCCCCCTCGCGGGGATCTTCGACAAGGACCATCCGCGCTACGGCGAGGCCGGCGAGTTCCGTTCGCTCTACGAGCAGGACGCCGACGTCAAGAAGGTCGTCGACACCGCGCGTGGTCTCGAGGGCCTCAAGCGGCAGTGGGGTGTGCACGCCGCGGGTGTCATCCTGTCCGCCGAACCGTTGCTCGACGTCATCCCGATCCAGCGCCGCGAGCAGGACGGCGCGATCATCACCCAGTTCGACATGGGGGCCTGCGAGTCCCTCGGGCTGCTGAAGATGGACTTCCTCGGGCTGCGCAACCTGACCGTGCTCGACGACTGCCTGTACAACATCGACCTCAACGGCGGGCAGCCGTTGGTGCTGGAGAAATTGGAACTGACGGACCGTAAGGCGTACGAGTTGCTCGCCCGCGGGGACACCCTGGGCGTCTTCCAACTCGACGGCGGCCCGATGCGGGCTCTGCTGCGTTCGATGATCCCGGACAACTTCGAGGACATCTCCGCGGTCCTCGCGCTGTACCGCCCGGGTCCCATGGGCGCCAACGCGCACAACGACTACGCCGACCGCAAGAACGGGCGCAAGCCCGTCGTGCCGATCCATGCTGAGCTCGAGGAACCGCTGTCGGAGATCCTCGGCGACACCTACGGCCTGATCGTCTATCAGGAACAGGTCATGGCGATCGCGCAGAAGCTCGCCGGGTACTCCCTCGGCGCCGCGGACCTGCTGCGTCGAGCGATGGGCAAGAAGAAGAAGGAGATCCTCGACAAGGAGTACATCCCCTTCTCCGACGGGATGAAGGCCAACGGGTACTCCGAGGCCGCCATCAAGACACTCTGGGACATCCTGGTCCCGTTCTCCGACTACGCGTTCAACAAGGCGCACACCGCGGGCTACGGCCTGGTGTCCTACTGGACCGCGTTCCTCAAGGCCAACTTCCCCGCCGAGTACATGGCGGCGTTGCTCACCTCGGTGCGCGACGACAAGGACAAGTCCGCGATCTACCTCAACGAGTGCCGCCGGATGGGCATCAAGGTGCTGCCGCCGGACGTCAACGCCTCGGACGCGAACTTCACCCCGCGCGGGACGGACATCGTCTTCGGCCTGACCGCGGTGCGCAACGTCGGCGCGAACGTCGTCGAACAGATCGTCAACGCCCGCACCGACCAGGGCGAGTTCGTCGACTTCCAGGACTTTCTGCGCAAGGTGCCCGCCGGGGTCTGCAACAAGAAGACCGTCGAATCCCTGATCAAGGGCGGCGCATTCGACTCGTTGCGTCACCCCCGGCGCGGTCTGCTGAACGTCCACGAGCGGGCGATCGACGCGATCATCGACATCAAGCGCAACGAGGCGATCGGGCAGGACTCGCTGTTCGGTGCCTTCGATGAGGCCGGTGCCGCGGACTCCACCTTCGACGTCGAGATCCCCGACACCGAATGGGACAAGACCACGCTGCTCGCCTACGAGCGGGAGATGCTCGGGCTCTACGTCTCCGACCACCCGTTGGCCGGGATCGAGCACGTGCTCGCCGCCGCCGCCGACTGCTCGATCAGTGCGCTGGCCGACCCCGAGGGGCGCCCCGACGGCTCGACCGTCACCATCGCCGGCCTGGTCACCGGGATCCAGCGCAAGATGACCAAGACCGGCAACCAGTGGGCCATCGCGATCGTGGAGGACCTCGCGGGCTCGATCGAGTGCATGCTCTTCCCGCAGTCCTACACCGCCCTCGGGCAGCTGCTTGCCGAGGACAGCGTCGTGGCGGTCAAGGGCCGCATCGACCGGCGCGAGGACACCCCCAAGCTGATCGTCTCCGACCTCACCCTGCCGGACACGACCAAGGGCGCGGGCGGACCGGTCGCGGTGCACCTGCCGGCCGTGCGCTGCACCCCGCCCCTGGTCGAACGGCTGCGGGAGGTGCTCGCCAGCCACCCGGGGAGCACCGAGGTCCACCTGCACCTGCAGGCCCGCAGCCGCACCACCGTCATGCGGTTGGAGAAGGGCCCCTACGTCACCCCGTCGCCCGCCTTGATGGGCGACCTCAAGGCGCTACTCGGCTCGTCCTGCCTCGGTTAGTTGTCTCATCCGTGCCGTCGGTCCGCCGACGCCCGGTTGGAGCATCATCCGTTCGTCTCGATGTCGTCGCCGACCGGATGGACCCGCGCTCCGGCTCTTCCCTGCAGGGCCTTCCTGCCCGCACTCTGAGGTCTCAGCTAGGACTCAGAATGTCGATCTTCACTGGTCAGGAGGCTCGCTATGCGAGCAGGGGCGCGAGCGCAGGCCGAACGGCCTCGTTCCGCTGCCGCCACGAACTCTCCTCCGGCCGTCGTGCCGGGGCCGCGCAGTCGGCACGCCGCCGTGCGGCCGGTTCGTCCGCAGCGCACCCGTCTGGCGCTGGTCGCGGCGGCGGTCGCGGTCGTTCTCGCCGCGGTGCTGGCGATCGTGGGATTGGCCGCGGGCACCCGAGCGGCGGCCGCGGACCAGGCCGGGGAGTTGTCGCACACCAGCGTTTCGGTCGAGTAATCTCCGCCGTTCGAGGTCGAATCGCCCGACCGGTGAACATGGGGCGACTCGGACGGAGGAGACTGGAGTCGTGGGCAACCGGGTGAAGGAATCCGCGCCCGGCCCGCAGCGCGTGCCGGTGGTTGCGGCAATGCGTGCTGCGTTGCTCTCCGGGCTCCTCACCCTGCTGCTCGCGCCGTGGTTGGGAATGGCCTGGCAGTGGCTCGCCCCGCCTCCGAAATACCTGAACATCGAGGGCTCGGTCTTCCCCTTCGACGAGGACAGCTCCGAGTTCATCGCCGCCGACGGCTGGTTCCTGCTGCTCGGATTGGCGCTGGGCGTCGTCTGCGGCGCCGTCGGTTACTGGCGTTACCGCCGGGCCCTGCCCGCGATGCTGGCGATCACCGCGGCCGCGTTCGCGGGGGCCTGGATCGCGCGTCGCACCGGCCAGGAGTTCGGGCCGCCGGACCTGGTGCAGGCCGCTGTCGGCACTGTCGACGGGGAAACGGTGAACGGCGCCATCGACGTCCGCTCCAAGATCGTCCTGCTCGGCTGGCCGATCGGTGTGCTGATCGCGTACGTCTCCATGATTCTTGGTCTGGAGAAACCGCAGGCGCGAACCGGTGACGCCGCCGCCGAAGGCTCCCCGTTCGACGCCGAGGACGACCTCGACTCAGTTGAGGCTGGTGGGTCCGCGGGTGAGGGAAGTCCCGGGGACGGACGGGAGCCGGGTAAGGATGGAGCGCTCGCGCGCCAGCAGCGCTGAGGCGACCTGCAGGCGCGACGCAGCGTCCGGGGCCTCCAGCATGGACTGCCGATCCGCCAGGTCCAGCACCATCGAGGCCGCGACCAGGTAGGACAGGACGATCGGGTCGTCAGGCAGCTGAGCCGGCGGTCGCGGGGCCTGCTCGGCCGTGGCCAGCAGTTGGGCCACGTACCGGCGGAAGGCTGTCCGGGTCGAGGCCGCGCGCCGTGCAGCGTCCTCCCCGCCCGTCTCGGCGAGGTACTCGACCTCTCCGACCAGGTACGGGCCGCTTTCGTCGAGATCGAGCAGCCGGAATCGCTGTCCACCGGCAGCCATCACGTTGAAGCGGCCGTCGGGCAACGCCTCGATCTGCTGGACCACAGCGGTGCACCCGACCTCGTGCAAGGCAGGCACCGCCTCGGCCCCGACCTCCCAGCCCTCCCGGATCGCGAGCACCCCGAACTCCGGCGCCGCACCGTCACCGGGCAGTCCCTCGGTCAGGTCAGCGACCAACTGCCGATACCGCGGCTCGAAAATATGCAGCGGCATCGGCATCCCGGGAAACAGCACAGTCCCCAGCGGGAACAGCGGCAGGCGCACGCTCACCCGCCGACTCTATGCCCGCCCCAAAACTCCCCGAGAGAGCAATTTTCGTACGCCGGTCAGCGCGACCGCCGCGAGGGAGGCGTCGCCGGACGGCACATAGAATCGAGGCATGATTCCCGTCCTCGACCTGCGCGACCTGCAGCTGCGATCGCCCGCGGATGTGCCGCGGGAGCGGTTGCCGCGGGCGGCGGCGGACGTGGCGACGACGGTCGAGACCGTGCGGCCCATCTGCGACGACGTGCGGGAGCGCGGCGTCGCAGCGGTGCTGGACTACTGCGAGCGCTTCGACGCGGTCCGCCCCGCGAGCACGCGGGTGCCCGCGGAGATCCTCGAGAAGGCTCTGGTCGATCTGGACCCGACGGTGCGTGCCGCGCTCGAGGAGGCAGCCCGGCGGGCCCGCATCGTGCACACGGCCCAGCGCCATCCGGACGCGGTCGTGGACGTGGCTCCCGGCGGTGTGGTCACCGAGCGGTGGGTGCCCGTGCGCCGCGTCGGCCTGTATGTGCCGGGTGGGCTGTTGGCGTACCCGTCCAGCGTGGTCATGAATGTCGTCCCGGCCCAGGTCGCGGGCGTCGAGTCCCTCGCCGTCACCTCCCCGCCGCAGGCCGACAACGACGGCTGGCCGCACCCCGTGGTCCTGGCGGCGTGTGCACTGCTGGGCGTCGAGGAGGTCTACGCCGTCGGCGGGGCCCAGGCCGTCGCGATGTTCGCGCACGGTACCGAGGAGTGCGAGCGGGTCGATCTGGTCACCGGCCCGGGCAACATCTACGTGGCCAGCGCCAAGCGCCTGCTCAAGGGCATCGTCGGCATCGACGCCGAAGCCGGGCCCACCGAGATCGCTGTGCTCGCCGACGACACCGCCGACCCGACCTTCGTCGCCGCCGACCTGATCTCCCAGGCCGAGCACGACGAGAACGCCGCGACGCTGCTCGTCACCACCAGCCCCGCACTGATCGACGCCGTCCAGATCGAGGTCGGGCGCCAACGTGGGGTCTCGCTGAACACCGTCCAGGTCGACTCGGCCCTGGCCAACCAGTCGGCCCTCGTCCTGGTCGCGGACCTGGAGGCCGGGATCGCCGTCGTCGACGAGTGGGCCGCCGAGCATCTGGCGATCCTCACCGTGGACGCCCCCGCGGTGGCCCGCCGGATCCGAAACGCCGGCGCGATCTTCGTCGGGCCTTACTCCCCGGTGAGCCTGGGCGACTACCTCGCGGGCTCCAACCACGTCCTGCCCACCGGCGGCACCGCCCGGCACTCCGGCGGACTCTCGGTGCACTCCTTCCTGCGCAGCGTGCACATCGTCGAGTACACCCGCGACGCCCTCGCCGAGGTCGCCGGGCACATCGACGCCCTCGGCGGCGCGGAGAACCTCCTGGCCCACGTCAACGCCGTCCGCGTTCGAGTCCCTCGAGACTGAGCCGTCGGAGGGGGCGTCAGGTTTATCCGAAGGCCCGAACCCCTCCTCGGCCATATCCTTAGACCTGTGGACGAACTGCCGCTGCGAGCCGACCTGCGTGGCCGTACTGCCTACGGTGCGCCGCAGCTCGACGTCCCCGTGCGTCTGAACACCAACGAGAACCCGTACGGCCCGTCGCCGGCGCTCGCTGCTGATCTCGCCGCCGCGGTGGGCGAGGCCGCCCTGACGTTGAACCGCTACCCGGACCGCGACGCGATGGCCCTGCGGGGCGAACTCGCCGGCTACCTCGGCCACGACCTGACTCAGGATCAGGTGTGGGCGGCCAACGGGTCGAACGAGATCATCCAGCAGCTGCTGATGGCCTTCGGGGGAGCGGGCCGCACCGCGCTGGGCTTCGAGCCGAGTTACACGATGCACCGCCTCATCGCCGAGGCCACCGGGACGGGCTGGATCAGCGGCTACCGCGAGGACGACTTCACCCTCGACGCGGGCCGGGTACTCGAGCAGATCGCCGAGCGCACACCCGACGTGATCTTCCTTACCTCACCGAACAATCCCAGCGGGACCGCGCTGCCGCTCTCGGTCATCGAGGCCGTGTACGACGCGACCGCAGGGATCGTCGTCGTCGACGAGGCCTACGCCGAGTTCGCCCGCGACGGTGTCCCCAGTGCGCTGACCCTGCTGCCCGGCCGCCCCCGGCTGGTCGTGAGCCGGACCATGTCCAAGGCCTTCGCGATGGCCGGGCTGCGGGTCGGATATCTCGCGGCGGATCCGAAGCTCGTCGAATGCCTTCTGCTGGTCCGCCTGCCGTACCACCTCTCCGAGCTCACCCAGGTCGCCGCACGGGTCGCGCTGCGCCACCACGTCGACCTACTGCGCACGGTCGCCACCCTGCGTGGCGAGCGTGATCGGGTCGTCGGCGAACTGCGCGCGGAGGGCCTCGACGTCGTGCCGTCGGACGCGAACTTCGTCCTGTTCGGCCTGTTCGACGATGCCGCCGCCGTGTGGCAGGGCCTGCTCGACCAGGGTGTCCTGATCCGCGACGTCGGCCTGCCTGGCCGCCTGCGGGTGACCGTCGGGCTACCGTCGGAGAACGACGCTTTTCTCGACGCGCTTCGCAAGATCTGCCGGGAAGGAAATCTGACGCCATGACACTTCGAGCGAGCTTGCGAGCGAGCCGATGACAGGGCCGCGTACGGGTCGGGTCGAGAGGGTGACCAAGGAGTCCAACGTGCTGGTCGAGGTGGACCTCGACGGCAGCGGGAAGCTCGAGATCTCCACCGGGATCGGGTTCTACGATCACATGCTTTCCCAGTTGGGCAAGCACGGTCTGTTCGACCTCACCGTCAAGACCGAGGGCGACCTGCACATCGACTCGCACCACACGATCGAGGACACCGCGATCGCGCTGGGCACCGCCTTTCGTCAGGCCATGGGGGACAAGGCGGGCGTGCGGCGCTTCGCCAATTCGCTCGTGCCCCTGGACGAGGCCCTCGTGCGGGTGGCCGTCGACCTCTCCGGGCGGCCCTACCTGGTGCACACCGAGCCCGAGGGTCAGGCCCCGATGATCGGGGAATACGACACCACCCTGACTCGCCACATCTGGGAGTCCTTCGTCAACGCCGCCCAGATCTGTCTGCACGTCGACGTCCTGCGCGGCCGCAACGCGCACCACATCGCCGAGGCTCAGTTCAAGGGCGTGGCCCGAGCCCTGCGCGATGCCGTCGCGCTCGACCCGCGGGAGACCGGCGTGCCGTCGACCAAGGGAACCCTCTCGACGTGAATGGTCCCAACGTCGTCGTCCTGGATTACGGGTCGGGCAATCTGCGGTCCGCGCAACGCGCGGTGGAACGGGTCGGGGCCAACGTCACCGTGACGGCCGACCGCAAGCTCGCGGAGAACGCCGACGGGCTCGTGGTTCCGGGGGTCGGGGCATACGCGGCATGCATGGCAGGGCTGCGCAAGATCCACGGCCCGGAGATCATCGGCCGACGACTGGCCGGCGGTCGCCCGGTGCTCGGGATCTGCGTCGGCATGCAGGTCCTCTTCGACCACGGCGTCGAGCACGGAGTGACGACCGCGGGATGCGCGGAGTGGCCGGGAGTCGTCGAGCGACTGCACGCGCCGGTGCTGCCGCACATGGGCTGGAACGCCGTCAACGCGCCCCACAGCACAAGGTTGTTCAAGGGCATCGAGGACGAACGGTTCTACTTCGTGCACTCCTACGCCGTCCGGGAGTGGAGATTGAAGGTGGAAGCTCCGTTCATTCCCCCCAAGGTGACCTGGGCGGAACACGGCGAACCGTTCGTCGCCGCCGTGGAGAACGAGGCGTTGTGCGCCACCCAGTTCCACCCGGAGAAGTCCGGGGACGCGGGCGCCGCGCTGCTGACGAATTGGCTCGCCACCCTCGGATAGGGACGAATCGCCCACCCTCGAACGGGGTCGAATGTCGAGGGGGCCCGTGGGGTAGACGAGGGCCATGCGACATCATGCTTCCACCGCCCTCGGGGCGGTGGTTCTGCTTGTTCTGACCGGTTTGTCCGCTTGTGGGACGAGTACCGCCGCCGGCCCGCCCGAATCACCGGCGGCCTCTGCCTCGTCCGGACCCGCCACGATCACCATCGATCCGAAGTCCGGGTCGAAGAAGGTCGCCACCGACACCAAGATCGCGGTGCGGGTGACGAACGGGAAGCTCACCGAGGTCCGCGTCACCGACAACGACGACCGCGACGTCGAGGGCACGATGAGCCCCGACGCGGCGAGTTGGTTGGCGGACGTCCCGGTACGCGTCGACACCAAGTACCGCGTCGAGGCGTGGGCGACTGGCGCCGACGGGGCGCAGGTCGAGAAGACCGCCACGTTCGGCAGCAAGGACATCAAGCAGTCGGGCACATTGCAGATCGAAAGCATCACCCCCGAGGACGGCGCGAAGGTCGGCGTCGGCCACCCGATCGTGGTCGCGTTCAACCAGCCGGTCGCCAACCGGAAGATCGTGCAGTCCGCGCTGCGGGTCACCTCGACGCCTCCGGTGGAGGGCGCCTGGTACTGGATCGACGACACCCATGTGCACTTCCGCCCGCAGGAGTTCTGGCCCGCGGACACGAAGGTGAAACTGCAGGCACGCATCGCCGAGCGCAGCGCCGGCGACGGCGTGATCGGCGGGGAGAACAAGACCTCGGAGTTCACCATCGGCCGCCTGCAGGTGCTCGAGATCGACACCAAGGCCCGCAAGCTCACCGTCATGCGTGACGACAAGGCGATCAAGAAGTTCGACGTTTCCACCGGCAAGCCCGGCTGGGAGACCCGCAACGGCGTGAAGATCATGATGGACAAGGTCGGCACGAAGGAGTGGACCAACGAGGCGATCGACGCCCCGGAGGACTACACGGAGGAGTCGCAGTACGCGATCCGGCTCACCAACAGCGGGGAGTTCATCCACGACGCCCCGTGGAACAAGAGCAGCATCGGTGAGGCCAACGCCAGCCACGGTTGCGTCGGCATGTTGACGAAGGACGCGCGGTGGATCTGGGAACACAGCCTGCTCGGTGATCCGGTCGTGGTGACAGGTTCGTCCAAGAGCTACAAGGACCTGACGAACCGTTATGCCGACTGGAACATCTCCTGGACCAAGTGGAGCAAGGGCAACGCGGACTGAGACGCGGGCCACACGACGTGCGCCTGTAATCTCCGACGCATGTCCACGCTCGAACTGTTGCCCGCCGTCGACGTCGCCTCCGGTCAGGCGGTGCGTCTGGTTCAGGGCGCCGCCGGCAGTGAGACCAACTACGGGGAACCGTTGGCCGCCGCGCTCGCGTGGCAGGCCGCCGGTGCCGAGTGGCTGCACCTCGTGGACCTCGACGCCGCGTTCGGGCGGGGCTCGAACCGCGAGATCCTGCACGAGGTCGTCGCCAAGCTCGACATCAAGGTCGAGATGAGCGGCGGCATCCGCGACGACGCGTCGCTGGAGGCCGCCATGGCCACCGGGTGCGCGCGGGTGAACATCGGCACCGCCGCCCTGGAGAACCCGACGTGGTGTGCCGCGGCCATCGCGAAGTGGGGCGACCGCGTCGCCGTCGGCCTCGACGTCCGCGGCACCACCCTCGCCGGCCGCGGTTGGACCCAGGAGGGCGGCGACATCTGGGAGGTGCTCGCCCGCCTCGACGCGGAGGGGTGCGCCCGCTACGTCGTCACCGACGTCACCAAGGACGGAACCTTGCGCGGCCCGAACCTCGAGTTGCTGCGCGAGGTCTGCGAACGCACAGACAAGCCGGTGGTCGCCTCCGGTGGGGTCTCCAGCCTCGACGACCTGCGCGCGATCGCGAGCCTGGTCCCGATCGGCGTCGAGGGCGCGATCGTCGGCAAGGCCCTCTACGCCGGCGCCTTCACCATGGAAGAAGCCCTCGCAGCGGTTGCCTCCGCATGAGTGTTGCGGTGCGGGTGATCCCCTGTCTGGACGTCGATGCGGGGCGTGTGGTCAAGGGCGTCAACTTCCGCAACCTGCGCGATGCGGGTGACCCGGTCGAACTGGCGCGCAAGTACGACGCGGACGGCGCCGACGAACTGACCTTCCTCGACATCACCGCGTCCAGCGGATCGCGTGAAACCACCTACGAGGTCGTCTCGCGGACCGCGGAGCAGGTGTTCATCCCGCTGACCGTCGGCGGGGGAGTGCGCACCGTGGCGGACGTCGACAAGTTGCTGCGCGCCGGCGCGGACAAGGTCGGGGTGAACACCGCCGCGATCGCCCGGCCCGCGCTGATCGCGGAGATCGCCGACCGGTTCGGCAACCAGGTGCTCGTGCTGTCCATCGACGCCCGCCGCGTCCCGCCGGGCGAGACCCAGACCGCGTCGGGCTTCGAAGTCACCACCCACGGCGGCCGCCGCGGCACCGGCATCGACGCCGTCGAGTGGTGCCGTCGCGGCTGCGAGCTCGGCGCAGGGGAGATCCTGCTGAACTCCATGGACGCTGACGGCACCAAGGACGGCTACGACCTGGTGATGCTCCGTCAGGTCCGTGAGGTGGTCACCGTTCCGGTGATCGCCAGCGGTGGCGCGGGCAAGGTCGACGACTTCGCGCCGGCCGTCGCCGCCGGCGCCGACGCAGTCCTCGCGGCCTCGGTTTTCCACTTCGGCGATCTGCGGATCGGGCAGGTCAAGGAAGCGCTGCGCACGGCTGGGCACCCGGTCCGCTGAGACGAAGAACGGCGGGACCCGGAGGGCCCCGCCGTTCGGAAGTGCTGGTGGTTCAGGCGTTCTGGTTGTGGCTCAGGCGAGTGAAGGCGTCGCCGACCTCGGCTGCCAGCTCCAGGTACGCGTGGTACGCGATCCTGCTCATCCGGTCCAGGTCGATCTGGCCACCCTCGGCCAGGTGCGGGTCGTAGGGGACCGCGACGACAGCGCGGGTGCGCTTGGCGAAGTGGCCCATGATCTCGTTGAGATGCACGGCGTCGGACTTCGGCCGGACCGAGGTCACCACGGTGACCGAGTCCTGCGCGAGCTTCGAGTACCCATGCGCCTCGAGCCAGTCCAGTGTCGCGCTCGCGCTGCGGGCGCCGTCGAGGCTGGCCGAGCTGACGATGACGACCTGGTCGGCCTTGGCGAGCACCCCGACCATCGCCGAGTGCAGCAGACCGGTGCCGCAGTCGGTGAGGATCAGGTTGTAGAAGCGCTCGAGGATGTCGGAGATCACCCGGTAGTCGGCTTCGGAGAAGGCCATCGACGCCAGCGGGTCGGACTCCGAGCAGAGCACCTCCAGGCGCGAGGACGCCTGAGCGGTGAACTCACGCACCGCGGAGTACCGGTCCAGCTGCGGGCTGCGGCGCACGAAGTCGCGCACCGTGGCCCGGGTCATCCCGGCGACGATCTTGTCGCCGAGGGTTCCGCGGTCCGGGTTGGCGTCGACCGCGATGACGCGGTCCCCGCGCAGCGAGGCGAACATCGAGCCGAGGGTCGCGGCGGTGGTGGTTTTGCCGACGCCGCCTTTGAGGCTGATGACCGCGAGGCGGTGGCAGCCGTCGATGGGGGTGCGGACCCGGTTCTCGAACCCGGCGTCGTGCAGTTCCTTGCGCGACGGACCGAGGTTGATGCCGGTGGAAGACATCAGACCCTTGCGCCAGCCCTTGCTGGCCGGGGTCTTGCGCTTCTTGAGGACGTTGTCGGCGGTGAGGCTGTCGGCCGAGAGCTTCTCGGTGTCGGCCGGCATCTGCGCGCGAGCCGGGGCAGGCGCAGGCGCCGAGGCCCGGGCGGGGGCGGGGTTACTGGACAGGTCGACGTCTCCCGTCGCGGTCCGCTCGTCGTACAAACGGAAGGGGTTCTCCTCGGGCGCCGGTTCCGGCGCTCGGTTGGTCGGTCGGCCGGCGACGACGCCGGGCGGCAACGCGTTGCTGCCCGGTTCGACGACGGCGGCCGGCAAGCCGGAGCCACTCTCCACCACTGTGGGCAGCCCCGACCCGGGCTTGGGAAATCCGTGGAACTTCCGGGGCTCAGGGTCCTCGACCCCGCCGCCGAGCGAACCGGGCGGGAACGGCGACTCGTTGGGGTCGCCCGGGCGCAACGCGTCGAAGTCCAGCTTCGGCATCGTGGGCTTGACGGACTGCTCCGCCCCCGCGGCCTCGGGCCGGTTCTCCGCGGCGATGCCCAGCTGGTTGTACAGCCAGCTGCGCGTGCCCGGCTCGCCCTCCTTCGCCGTGGTCACCGACGAACCGGAGTCCCGCTGCGCGGGCGGGGAGCCCGGCGCGGGAGTGCCGGTGGAGCCGTCGGTGGCCGTCGCGCCGGTCGACGCCGCCGACCCGCCCGCGCGGGCGCCGTCGCCCTCGTCCGGACGGCCGCTCGGCGACCCGGCGCCCCTGCCCTTGCTGCTCATGCCGATATCCCCCTCAGTGGGGTCCAGAAGACCTGTGCGCAGTGCGCCATCACTCCGCGCATGGTCCCATGCCGGCCCCCACTCCGGGGGCGGGTCGACCGGACGTCTGGGATTCATCAGTCATACCTCCCCCGTTCGGACGCATGCCGATTCAGGCAGGCGCGCCGAAATTGATCATCAATCACCGCAACTCTAGACAACACGAGCCACTTCAGTAGTGCATTACTCCGTGCTGGCTCAGGTGTCGGTCCCGATCTGCGCGAACCGGCAGAATCTGGGGCATGTCTGCAAGCGCTCCGTCCTCCGCCCCGCCGCCTGTGAGCGGCCTGGATCCGTCCATCGCCGCCCGCCTCAAGCGCGACGCCCATGGCCTGGTGGCCGCGATCGCACAGCAGTGGGACACCGGTGAGGTCCTGATGCTCGGCTGGATGGACGACGAGGCGCTGCACCGCACGCTCACCAGCGGTCGGGCCACCTACTTCAGCCGCAGCCGTCAGGAGTACTGGGTGAAGGGCGAGACCTCCGGGCACAAGCAGTGGGTCCGCTCGGTCGCGCTGGACTGCGACGGCGACGCGGTGCTCGTCCGGGTCGACCAGGAGGGTCCGGCCTGCCACACCGGCACCCGGACCTGCTTCGACGCCGACCCGCTGCCGACCACTGGAAACGACCGATGACCTTCCACGCCGGCCCGACGCCCGACCTGGAGACCTTCCGGGAGATGGCGAAGACCCGGAAGGTCATCCCGGTGACCCGACGGCTCCTCGCCGACGCTGAGACGCCCGTCGGGCTGTACCGCAAGCTCGCCGGGGAGCGCCCCGGCACGTTCCTGCTCGAGTCCGCCGAGCACGGGCGGGTCTGGGGCCGGTACTCCTTCGTCGGCGTCAACAGCCCCGCGATGCTCACCGAGCAGGACGGCGTCGCGACCTGGATCGGGCGCCCGCCCGTCGGGGTGCCGACCTCCGGGGACCCGCTCACCGCCCTGCGCGGGACCGTGGAGGCGTTGCGCACCGAGGCGGCGCCCGGGCTGCCCCCGCTCACCGGAGGCCTGGTCGGGTTCATCGGGTACGACGCCGTGCGTCGCCTCGAACGGTTGCCCGAGAAGGCTGTCGACGACCTGCACCTGCCCGAGCTGTCCATGCTGCTGGCCACCGACCTCGCGGTGCTCGACCACGAGGACGGTTCGGTCGTCCTCATCGCCAACGCCGTGAACTGGGACGGCAGCGACGCCGGGGTCGACGCGGCTTGGGAGTCGGCCGTCGAGCGCCTGGCCGCGATGACCGCGGACCTGGCCCGGCCCGAAGCCGGCTCGGCCGCCGTGCTCGATCACGACGCGCAGCCGGACTACACCTCGGGAACGCCCCGCGAGGAGTACCTGGCCGCCGTCTCCCGGGCCGTCGAGGAGATCCACGCCGGGGAGGCCTTCCAGATCGTCGTCTCCCAGCGCTTCGCGATGCCCACCAGCGCGAGCGCCCTGGACATCTACCGGGTGCTGCGCCTGACCAACCCGAGCCCGTACCTTTATCTGTTGCGCTTCCCCGGTCCCGACGGCAGCGCCGCGGGCGGCTTCGACGTCGTCGGGTCCAGCCCGGAGGCGCTGGTCAAGGTGAACGACGGCCGGGCGATGCTGCACCCAATTGCGGGCACCCGGCCTCGGGGAAGCGATCCGGAGCAGGACTCTGCGTTGGCCGCGGACCTGCTCGCCGACCCCAAGGAACGTGCCGAGCACCTCATGCTCGTGGATCTCGGCCGCAACGACCTCGGACGGGTCTGCGCGCCGGGCAGTGTCGAGGTCGTCGACTTCATGTCGATCGAGCGGTACTCGCACGTCATGCACATCGTCTCGACGGTGGTCGGACGTCTGGCCCCCGGCCTGACGGCGTTCGACGCGCTCACCGCGTGCTTCCCTGCGGGCACCTTGTCCGGGGCGCCCAAGCCCCGGGCGATGGAGATCATCGAGGAACTGGAACCCACCCGGCGCGGTCTCTACGGCGGCGTCATCGGGTACCTGGACTTCGCCGGCGAACTGGACACCGCGATCGCCATCCGCACCGCGTTGGTGCGCGACGGCATCGCTTACGTGCAGGCCGGGGCGGGGATCGTGGCCGACTCCGATCCGGAGACCGAGGACGCGGAATGCCGCAACAAGGCGGCCGCGGTGCTGCGTGCGATCGCTGTCGCGGCCACCTTGCGCAGCGTGGACGGCTCGTGAGCTCTCGTCGTGAGATGACCGCGGCGGTGCTCGGCTGCCTGCTGGGTTCCGCGGTGGTGCTGCTGGCCGCGGGGCGCCCGTGGGTGAACGCCGTCGCCGTGCAGGACCCGTTGCGGGTGGACCTCTCCGTCAACGGTGCCGCGCTGTCCCCGGCGGTGCCCGCGTGCGCGCTGGTGTGCCTCGCCGGGTCCGTGGGACTGCTCGCCGCCCGCTCGACCGTGCGCACGGTGATCGGCGTCGTGATCGCCGCCGCCGGCCTCGGCTCCGGCATCGCCGCGGTGCTGTCCGCGGACCCGGGTGCCGGGGAGTTGGCCGACCGGGCCGGGGAAGCCGTCGGAACGGCGTCGGCGACAGCCACCGGGGTCGACACGACGCTCTGGCCCTGGGTCGCGGTGCTCGGCGCACTGCTGTGCCTGATCGCCGGCGTCCTGACGGCAATGCGCGGTGCGGCCTGGCCGGGGATGTCCTCGCGCTACGAGCGACCTGACGTGGCGCAGGAGAAGCCGGCCGCGGAGGTGAGAGCGGACTCCGCGCTCGACCAGTGGCGCGCGTTGGACCGCGGCGAGGACCCGACGCTCTGACGTCGGGGCCGCAGCCTCGGGGCTGTGCCGGCGACCAACGGTCGCCGGGCTACCATGCCGCTGTCCCGCTCACCCCTGGATGCGGTGGAAATCACCGGACCGGAAACTGCGGGGCGCCCCACCGCCGGCACCTGTCCCGGAACCGGCGCCACCACGCAACCAGCGTGCCGACGATTGGAACATCGCCCGTGTCGGTCCTCGACGAGATCCTGGCTGGGGTCCGCGCAGACCTCAACGAGCGCCAGGCCGCCGAGCCGCTGGAAGCGTTGAAGGAACGAGCCCGACGGGCTCCCGCACCGCGCGACGTGCTGAGCCGGCTGCGAGGGTCGGGCGTCAGTGTGATCGCCGAGGTGAAGCGGTCCAGCCCGGCCAAAGGGGCCTTGGCCTCCATCGATGACCCGGCTGCGCTGGCCGACGCGTACGAGGCCGGCGGGGCCTCCGCGATCAGCGTGCTCACCGAGGGTCGCCGCTTCGGCGGCTCACTGGCCGACCTGAGCGCTGTGCGCTCGCAGGTCGAGATCCCGGTGCTGCGTAAGGACTTCATGTTCACCGCCTACCAACTGTGGGAGGCGCGCGCCTGCGGCGCCGACATCGTGCTGCTGATCGTCGCGGCACTCGAGCAGAACGCGTTGATCTCGTTGATCGAGCGGGCCGAGTCACTCGGCATGACGCCGTTGGTCGAGGTGCACACCGAGTCCGAGACGATGCGCGCCGTCGATGCCGGCGCGAAATTGATTGGCGTCAACGCCCGCAACCTGTCCACGCTGGAGGTCGACCGGGGCACCTTCGGTCGACTCGCGCCGCTCATCCCGAACTCCGTGGTGCGGGTGGCCGAGTCCGGTGTGCGAGGACCGCACGACGTGATCGAGTACGGCCGCCAGGGTGCGGACGCGGTACTCGTGGGGGAGACGCTGGTGACCGGTAAGGACCCGCGCACCGCTGTGGCCGACATGGTCGCCGCCGGTGCTCATCCAGCACTGCAGAAGGACCCACGCGGTGGGTGCTGATCCCCTCCTCCTTCCGGATGCGGCGGGCAGGTTCGGTGAGTACGGCGGTCGGTACGTTCCCGAAGCGCTCATGGCGGCCCTGGACCAACTGACCGCGGAGTTCGCCGCCGCCCAGGAGGACCCGCAGTTCCAGGCGGAGCTCTCAGGTCTGCTCAAGGACTACACCGGCCGCCCGTCGCCGATCACCGAGGTCCCCCGCTTCGCTGAGCACGCCGGCGGCGCCCGCCTGATCCTCAAGCGCGAGGACCTCAACCACACCGGTTCGCACAAGATCAACAACGTGCTCGGCCAAGCACTGCTCACCAAGCGCATGGGCAAGACCCGGGTCATCGCCGAGACCGGCGCCGGACAGCACGGCGTCGCCACCGCGACCGCCGCGGCTCTCATGGGTCTCGAGTGCGTGATCTACATGGGCGAGGAGGACACCCGGCGCCAGGCGCTGAACGTCGCCCGCATGCACATGCTCGGCGCCGAGGTCATCCCGGTGACCACCGGCAGCCGCACCCTCAAGGACGCGATCAACGAGGCGATGCGCGACTGGGTGACCAACGTCGAACGCACCCACTACCTGCTCGGCACCGTCGCCGGCCCGCACCCGTTCCCGTACATGGTCCGGGAGTTCCATCGGGTGATCGGACAGGAGGCCCGCGCGCAGGTGCTGGAACTGACGGGCGCACTGCCCGACGCGGTGTGCGCGTGCGTCGGTGGCGGGTCCAACGCGATCGGCATCTTCTACGACTTCATCCCAGACGACTCGGTGCGCCTGTTCGGCTTCGAGGCCGGCGGCGACGGTGTCGAGACCGATCGTCATGCCGCGACGATCACCGGGGGAGCCCCCGGTGTCCTGCACGGCGCCCACTCCTACCTGCTGCAGGACGACGAGGGCCAGACCATCGAGTCGCACTCGATCTCGGCCGGCCTCGACTACCCGGGCGTCGGACCGGAGCACGCGTACCTGGCGGATTCCGGGCGGGCCACCTACCGCGCGATCACCGACACCCAGGCCATGGACGCATTTCGCCTGCTGTGTCGGACCGAAGGCATCATCCCCGCCATCGAGAGCTCGCACGCCCTGGCCGGCGCACTGCTCGTCGGCCAGGAACTCGGACCCGACGCGACCGTCCTGGTGAACCTCTCCGGCCGCGGCGACAAGGACGTCGACACGGCCGCCACGTGGTTCGGTCTTAAAGACGGGCAGTCAGGTTGCCGCCGCCTACGAGCGGGCGGCGAAGGAGAACCGCGCCGCACTGGTGGGGTACCTGCCCGCCGGATTCCCCAGCCAATCCGGCTGCATCGCAGCGCTGACCGCGATGGTCGACGCGGGCGTGGACATCGTCGAAGTCGGTCTGCCCTACAGCGACCCGGTGCTCGACGGCCCGACCATTCAGGCCGCTGCCGATCAGGCATTGCGCAACGGCACCCGGATCGCCGATGTCTTCGCGACCGTGGAGGCCGTCGCGGCCGCGGGTGCCGCGACAGTGGTCATGACCTACTGGAACCCGGTGCTGCGCTACGGCGTGGACCGCTTCTCCCGTGACCTCGCCGCGGCCGGCGGGTCCGGCCTGATCACCCCGGACCTGACCCCGGACATGGGCGAGGACTGGCTGGTTGCCTCGGACGCGCACGGTCTGGACCGGATCTTCCTCGCCGCACCGTCGACCTCGGCGGAGCGGTTGAAGCTGACCGTCGAGGCGTGCCGCGGTTTCGTCTACGCCACGGCCGTCATGGGCGTGACCGGCGCCCGCACCACGACGTCGGCCGCCGCGCCCGCACTGATCTCGCGGCTGCGCGAGGTCACCGATCTTCCGTTGGGCGTCGGCCTCGGGGTCTCCAACGGAGACCAGGCCGCCGAGGTTGCCGGCTACGCCGACGGCGTCATCGTCGGCTCGGCCTTCGTGCGCTGCCTCCTCGACGGCGCCGACGAGGCAGCCGGCGTCGCCGCGTGCGCTGCACTGGCGGCGGATCTCGCTGCCGGGGTCCGGCGGCGCTGACTGTCCTGACCAGGACAGCCGGCGCCCGGAAGGTCAGCGCTCGCCCGTCGCCACCCACGTCTCGAGGTCGATGACTCCGGCCGCGGCGGCCGCGGCACGGACGTCCTCGGGCAACGCGTCCTGGACCGCGTCGATGCGCTTCCACACCGCCAGTGGCTGGTCGCCGGCAGCGTCCGGAACGTGCCGAGACTGCTCGATCTTCTGGTGCGGGTGGATGTAGCGGCCGCAGTTGGGCCAGACCCGGGTCGGTCGCACCCGCACCAGGAACTGCGCTCCCGGCCAGCCGTCGGTGGCGTCGTCGATGCTCGCCTCGCCCTGCACGCGGATCCGGATCGGGTGCTCGAAGTCCATGAAGAGCAGGCCGACCTTCGAGGTCTGCGCCAGGTTGCCCGCGGAGAGGAACATCCCGTTGCCGTCGTAGCAGGGGAACGTGAGCACCCCGTCGTCGATGCGGACGAACCCGGGCGCCCCGCCCTTGTAGGACACGGTGGGGCTCCCGTCGGGGTCGACGGTCGACAGGAAGAACATGTCGCGGCTCTCGATGAACGCCTTGTCCATCTCGCTGAACTCGTCGTGGACCACGATCTCCTCGACGCGGTCGGCCAGCGGCCGAGTGTCGAAGCGGTCCTGCAGCCGACGGTGCGTGGGGGAGTACAGGGCGCTCACGAGGATCCTTTCGCTGGTGAAGACACGAGGTGCCAGTACATCTGCGTGATCGGATGGATCCAATAGCCGTGCGTGCCACTTTCTGCCGCGCGCGGCCCTGACCACACGCTCGACGGATCGCCCCGGCGGTCCGTTCTCAGCGCGTATGCTCGTATGTATGAGGACGACCATCAATCTGCCTGACGCGCTCGGCGAAGCGGCCAAAAGCGCGCCAAGGCTGAAGGCCGCACATTCACGAGCCTTGTCGAGGAAGGCTTGCGGAAAATTCTGGCGGTCGAGGCCCAGCAGACCGACCGCCGTCCGCTGCCCGTCTCGCAGGTTCGCGGGGGCCGGATCGTGATCGACATCGACGACAAGGACGCGCTGTGGGAGGCCCTCGACGCTGACGGGGTCAAGTGATCGTCCCCGACGTCAACGTCCTGATCCGGGCCTACCGCCCGGACGCGAATGACCACGAGCTGCACAAGTCGTGGCTCGACCCGCTCGCCGGCGGCGCCGCCGAACTCGGTCTGGTCGATCTCGTCCTGCTCGGCTTCCTTCGCATCGTGACCAACCGACGGGTGTTCGACCCTCCGGACCCTGCCGGTGACGCCCTCGATTTCGTTGCGGACCTACGTGGGCGCGACCGTGCCCGAATGCTGAACCCGACCGAGGCGACGTGGACGAAGATGCGCGAGTTCGCCGCCACTGACTCGCAGGTGCGCGCCAACCTTGTTCCGGACGCGTGGCTTGCCGCGACGGTGATCACCTATGGCGCGCGCCTCGCGACCGGCGACCGAGGCTTCGCTCGCTTCCCTGGCCTCGACTGGTTCGATCCTGCGGCGCAAAAATGATCTGACCTCTGAGTCCTGACGGTAGGTCAGTTCACCTCGAAGGGGACGCTGACGCAGAGGAGCTGCTTGTCCTTCTGGTTGGCAGCCGTCAGCCGTAGCGTGTACTTGCCCGAGGGTGCCTGGTTGGGGACGGGCACCTGCTTGTGCAGCCGGAACTTGCCTGCCGGCAGCGGCAGTTGCACGACCTCGGCGAGTTTGCCGCTGCGCTGCAGCAGGGTCGCGCCGAGGTAGGTGACGCGAAGGGCATAGCTGCCACCGATGACCCGCTCGCTCAGCTTTCCGCGCAGCGTCACGTCGACCTTCCGACCGGGCTGCAACGGATGGGGTGTGACGTCCACGCCGGTCACGGTGGCGGGACTGCGCGTGCCGCAGTTGGTGAACGGCAACGAGGCGGCGCTCGCGGGCCCGACGAGACCGGCCATGGTGATCGCGGCGGTCAGCAGCACCGCTGAGCCCGTGCGCCCGCGCAGGGAAATCGAGCGGTGGGGATCGGCGGACATGAGGACCTCCGGGATGGGTTGGTCCGGTCAGCGTGCCGGCGGGACCCGGCAACGTCCTGCACGGCGCGCCGCTGCGTCTGGGGCGTACCCGGGCGCACGCGACGCGTAGTCCGGAGCACTCGAACCGGGGAGCCCTCAGGTGGAACGATCCGCTCATGCGGTACGCAGATCGGCCCTGATGGTGATCGGGATCGCCGTCGGTCTGGTCGTGTCCCAACAACTGGTGCTGAGCATCGCGTTGCCTCAGGTGACCGCGGATCTGGCGGCCTCCCAGACCGAACTGCAGTGGATCCTCGACAGTTACCCGGTGGCCCTCGCCGCGCTGTTGCTGCCGGGCGGCGCGCTGGGGGATCGATACGGCCGGCGTCGGATGCTGCTGGTGGGCCTGGTGCTGATGGCGGCGACCAACGTCGGGCTTGCCTTGGCGGACTCGGCCGCTGCCGCCGTCGGGTGGCGCGTCGGTTGCGCCGTAGGCGCCGCGCTGGTGTTCCCGGCGACGCTGTCCATCCTGACCACCACGTTGACCGGTGACACCCGGGCGCGGGCCGTGGCCGTGTGGTCGATCGCAGCGATCCTCGGTGCGTTCGTCGGACTGCTCGGCGCGGGTCTGCTCCTGGAGGTCTGGTCCTGGCGCTCGATCCCGTGGGCGTCAGCGGCGTTGTCCGCCGCGCTGCTGCCCGCGGTTCTGCTGGTCGTGCCGGAGTCCGAACGTCATCCCTCGGTGGTGCTGGACCCGTTCGGATCCGCCCAGGTGGTCCTCGGAATCGGGGCCACCACCTTCGGCATCATCGAGGCCGGGTGCACGGGTTGTTGGACGCCCGGGCGCTGGCCGGGCTGATCGTCGGTCTCGGGGTCACCGGTGCGTTCCTGCGCCGCCAGTGGAGGGCCGACCATCCGCTGCTCGATGTGCGGAAGTTGGCCGGGATCACGGTGGGCATGGGCCTGGTCGGCTGCATCGCCCTGTTCTTCGCCGCATACTCCACCGCCTTCGTGACGGTGCAGTACCTCTCGAGGGTGCACGGCCTGAGTGCGCTGCAGATCGGCTTGACGCTGCTCACCTACGCCGTGCTGCTGGTGCCGCTGACCTTCGTGTCCGCGCGCGCCGCCCGCCGCGTCGGTGTCGGCCCGCTGATCATCGGGGGCCTGCTGGTACTCGGGGGCATGGACCTCGTGTTCGCGACCCTGTCGGTGGGCGACCCCCTCTGGCACTACATCGCGATGGCGATCATCTGGGGCGGCGGCTGCGGTCTCATGCAGGCACCGGCGACCGAAGCGATCGTCGCCGCGCTGCCCGACGAGGAGCAGGGCCTGGCATCGGCGGTCAACGACATCACTCGGGAACTCGGCGCCGCGTTGGGGATCGCGGTGTCCGGGGCGGTGCTCATCGCGAACCTCGAACCGGCCTCGACGCCCGCCGCGGCGTTCATGACCGCCTGGCCGGAGACCTGCGTGGCCCTGGCCCTCGCCAATTTCCTGTGCGCGGCATCCGTCGCGGTGCTGCACCACTGGGCCCCGCACCGGGTCGGGCGACCGGGCGGTCGTCATGCGGCGGCACGCCGCGTGGCGGCCTGACCCCCGCCCGGGTGGACCGCTTCGCCGGGCGGCCCGACTATCGTGGCCACCGCCATGACCCTCGCCTCCATCCCCAGTCCCTCGCAGGGCGTCTGGCACATCGGCGCGTTCCCGGTCCGCGGTTATGCCCTGGCGATCATCGTCGGCATCCTCATCGCGATCACCGTCGGCGATCGACGCCTGCAGGCCCGCGGCGGTGCGCCCGGGGCCATGGCCGACATCGCGTTCTGGGCGGTCCCGTTCGGCATCATTGGCGGACGGATCTACCACGTCATCACCACCCCGGAGCCGTACTTCGGCAAGGGCGGGGACCCGGTCGAGGCCCTGATGATCTGGAAGGGCGGCCTGGGGATCTGGGGTGCCATCGCCTTCGGCGGCCTCGGCGCCTTCATCGCCGCCCGCCGCCTGGGGATGTGGACCCCGCCGATCGCGGATGCCGTCGCGCCCGGCCTGGCGCTGGCGCAGGCGGCGGGCCGGTGGGGCAACTGGTTCAACCAGGAGCTCTACGGCAAGGCCACCGACCTCCCGTGGGCCCTGGAGATCGATGCGTCGAACCGGCCGGACGCCACTCCCGACGTCGCCACCTACCACCCGACGTTCCTCTACGAGTCGCTGTGGTGCCTCGGCGTCGCGGCGCTGGTGATCTGGGCGGATCGGCGCTTCCAACTCGGCCACGGGCAGGCGTTCTGGCTCTACGTCGCCGCGTACTGCGTCGGTCGATTCTGGATCGAGGCGCTGCGGGTCGACACAGCGGAGCACATCTTCGGACTGCGGCTGAACATCTTCACGTCGTTGATCCTGTTCGCCGGATCAGTTGCGTATCTGACCTGGTCACGCCGCCATTTTTCGTCCCGGGAGCCCTCCGTCTACCGCAGCGGAAACGCTCCGGGAGCGGTCTCGCCGGTGCGCTAGAATCGCCGAACCGCCCCTGGGCCAGTGTCGTCCCGAGAAACAGTGCGCCCACGATGCGCCTTGCGATGAGCGTCTCGTCCACGCTGTCCGCGTTCACGCGCGCACGCTGAGTAGCCGGTTACGCAACGCCCGCTGACACCATGGCTACTGGAGTGCGCACGTGGAAGTAAGAAGCATCAGAACTCGCACCCAGCCGACGGGAGTCACCATGCCCGATGCCACGTCGTTGGGAGGAAGGCCCGCTCCGCAGGGCCTTTACACCGGTCGGCACGAGCACGACGCCTGTGGAGTCGCCTTCGTCGCGACCATGACGGGCGTCGCGTCCTACGACATCGTCAACAAGGCCCTCATCGCCCTGCGCAACCTCGAGCACCGTGGTGCGGCCGGCAGCGACCCGGACTCCGGTGACGGCGCCGGCATCCTGACCCAGGTCCCCGACGCCTTCCTCCGCGCGGTCGTCGACTTCGACCTGCCCGCCGCGGGCTCCTACGCCGTCGGCCCGGCCTTCCTGCCGCAGGACGCGGCCCAGCGGGCCGCCGCCGAGGCACGGATCGAGGCGATCGCCGTCCAGGAGGGTCTGCGGATCCTCGGCTGGCGCGACGTCCCCACGACCCCGTCGCTGCTGGGCGCCGCCTCCGGGGCGACCGTGCCCTACGTGCGTCAGCTGTTCGTCGCCGCGGACTCCTCGGCCAAGGCGGGCAGCTACGTCGCCGCCGACGGACTGGGCCTCGAGCGCCAGGCGTTCGTGCTGCGCAAGCGGGCCGAGCGCGAGGTCGAGATCTACTTCTCCTCGATGTCCTCGCGCACGATTTGCTACAAGGGCATGCTGACGACCGGTCAGCTCGAGCCGTTCTACCCGGACCTCTCGGACCGCCGGTACGCCTCGGCCGTCGCGCTGGTGCACTCGCGGTTCTCCACCAACACGTTCCCGTCGTGGCCGCTGGCGCACCCGTTCCGGTACGTCGCGCACAACGGCGAGATCAACACCGTGATGGGCAACCGCAACTGGATGCGCGCGCGTGAGTCCCAGCTGGTCTCCGACCTGATCCCGGGTGACCTCGAGCGGGTCTTCCCGATCTGCACCCCGGGCGCCTCGGACTCGGCGAGCTTCGACGAGGTCCTGGAGTTGTTGCACCTCGGCGGGCGCTCGCTGCCGCACGCGGTGCTGATGATGATCCCGGAGGCGTGGGAGAACAACCCCACGATGGACCCGGCCCGTCGTGCCTTCTACACCTTCCACTCCACGCTGATGGAGCCCTGGGACGGCCCGGCCTCGATCACCTTCACCGACGGCACGTGCGTCGGTGCGGTCCTGGACCGCAACGGCTTGCGCCCCTCGCGGTACTGGGTCACCGACGATGGCCTCGTCGTCATGGCCTCCGAGGTCGGCGTGCTCGACATCGATCCCGCCCGCGTGGTCCGCAAGGGTCGCCTGCAGCCCGGCCGCATGTTCCTCGTGGACATGGAGGAGCACCGCATCGTCGAGGACGAGGAGATCAAGTCCGGCCTCGCCTCGGAGCACCCCTACGACGAGTGGCTGCACGCCGGGCTGATCCGCCTCGAGCAGCTGCCCGAGCGCGAGCACATCGTGCACACGCACTCGTCCGTGACGCGCCGTCAGCAGACCTTCGGGTACACCGAGGAGGAGCTGCGCGTCCTGCTCGTGCCGATGGCCCGTACCGGTGGTGAGCCGATCGGCTCGATGGGCACCGACACTCCGATCGCCGTGCTGTCCAGTCGGCCGCGGCTGCTGTTCGACTACTTCACGCAGCTGTTCGCGCAGGTCACCAACCCGCCGCTGGACGCGATCCGTGAGGAGCTCGTCACCTCGCTGTCGACCTCCATCGGGCCCGAGGTGAACCTGCTCGCCTCGAGCCCCGGCCACTGCCGTCAGGTGGTGCTCGGGTTCCCGGTCATCGACAACGACCAGCTCGCCAAGCTGCTCCACATCAACGCCGACGGCGACAAGCCGGGCCTCAAGGCCGTCAGTTTCAGCGGCCTCTACGAGGTCGACGGCGGGGGAGAGGCGCTCGCGGCTCGGCTGGACGAACTCTGTACGCAGGTCAGTGCAGCGATCTCCGACGGTGCGCGCATCATCGTGCTGAGTGACCGTCACTCCGACTCGGAGCACGCTCCGATCCCGTCGCTCCTGCTCACGGCAGCCATCCACCACCACCTGATCCGCCAGAAGACCCGCACCCAGGTCGGCATCGTCGTCGAGACCGGCGACGTCCGCGAGGTCCACCACGTCGCGCTGCTCATCGGCTTCGGCGCCTCCGCGGTGAACCCGTACCTCGCGATGGAGTCCGTCGAGGACCTCGCCAACGCCGGGGTGCTGCTCGAGCTCGAGTCCGAGAAGGCCGTCGCCAACCTCGTGAAGTCCCTGGGCAAGGGCGTCCTCAAGGTCATGTCGAAGATGGGTGTCTCGACCGTGGGGTCCTACCACGGTGCGCAGATCTTCGAGGCGATCGGGCTCTCGCAGGAACTCGTCGACAAGTACTTCACCGGCACCACCAGCCAGCTCGGTGGCATCGGACTCGACGTCGTCGCAGAGGAGGTCGCGCTGCGCCACCGCATGGCGTTCCCACCGAGCGGCATCCCGCAGGCGCACCGCACGCTGCCCATCGGCGGCGAGTACCAGTGGCGCCGCGAGGGCGAACCGCACCTGTTCGACCCGGACACGGTGTTCCGTCTGCAGCACTCCACGCGCAACCGCCGCTACGACATCTTCAAGCAGTACACCGAGCGCATCGACGCCCAGGCCAAGCGTCTGATGACGCTGCGCGGGCTGTTCGAGCTGAAGGAGGGCCTGCGTCCGCCGATCTCGATCGACGAGGTCGAGCCCGCTTCCGAGATCATGAAGCGGTTCAACACCGGCGCGATGTCCTACGGATCCATCTCGCAGGAGGCACACGAGACCCTCGCGATCGCGATGAACCGCATCGGTGGGCGGTCCAACACGGGCGAGGGTGGCGAGGACGTCGAGCGCCTCTACGACCCGGAGCGTCGCTCCGCGGTCAAGCAGGTCGCCTCGGGTCGGTTCGGCGTCACCGCCGAGTACCTGACCAACTCCGACGACATCCAGATCAAGATGGCGCAGGGCGCGAAGCCCGGCGAGGGTGGCCAGCTGCCCGGCGCGAAGGTGTACCCGTGGGTCGCCAAGACCCGGCACTCCACGCCCGGCGTCGGTCTGATCTCCCCGCCGCCGCACCACGACATCTACTCGATCGAGGACCTCGCCCAGCTCATTCACGACCTCAAGAACGCCAATCCCTCCGCCCGCGTCCACGTGAAGCTGGTCGCCGAGGTCGGCGTCGGCACGGTCGCGGCGGGTGTCTCGAAGGCGCACGCGGACGTCGTCCTGATCTCCGGTCACGACGGCGGTACCGGTGCCTCGCCGTTGACCTCGCTCAAGCACGCCGGTGCCCCGTGGGAGCTCGGCCTGGCGGAGACCCAGCAGACGCTGCTGCTCAACGGGCTGCGCGACCGCATCGTCGTGCAGACCGACGGCCAGCTGAAGTCGGGCCGCGACGTCATCATCGCTGCACTGTTGGGCGCCGAGGAGTTCGGCTTCGCCACCGCTCCGCTGGTGGTGTCGGGCTGCATCATGATGCGGGTCTGCCACCTCGACACCTGCCCCGTGGGCGTCGCGACCCAGAACCCGGTTCTGCGTTCGCGCTACAGCGGCAAGGCCGAGTTCGTCGTCACGTTCTTCGAATACATCGCGGAAGAGGTGCGGGAACTGCTCGCGCAGCTCGGCTTCCGGAGCATCGAGGAGGCTGTCGGTCAGGCGGACGTCATCGACGTCTCCGCGGCCGTCTCGCACTGGAAGGCCTCGGGTCTGGACCTCAGTCCGATCCTGCACATGCCCGAGATCCCGGACGGCGCGACGCGCTACTGCACCACCGAGCAGGACCACGGCCTGGACAAGGCGCTGGACAACGAGCTCATCGCGATCTGTAGTGAGGCCATCGAGACCAAGGTCCCCGTCCGGGCGAACCTGCCGATCCGCAACGTCAACCGGACCGTCGGCACCATGCTGGGCCACGAAGTGACGAAGCGTCACCGTGGTGCGGGCCTGCCCGACGGCACCATCGACATCACCTTCACCGGCTCCGCCGGACAGTCCTTCGGCGCATTCGTCCCGGCCGGCATCACGCTGCGACTCGAGGGTGACGCCAACGACTACGTCGGCAAGGGCCTGTCCGGCGGACGGGTCGTGGTCCGCCCGGACCGCTCCGCGCCGTTCGCGCCCGAGGAGCACGTCATCGCCGGCAACACCATCGCTTACGGTGCGACCGGCGGCGAGATCTTCCTGCGCGGCCTCGCCGGCGAACGTTTCTGCGTCCGCAACTCCGGCGCCACCGCCGTGGTCGAAGGTGTCGGTGACCATGCGTGCGAATACATGACCGGTGGGCGCGTGGTCGTTCTCGGTCCGACCGGCCGCAACGTCGGCGCGGGCATGTCCGGCGGCATCGCCTACGTGCTCGACCTCGACACAGACCGGGTCAACAAGGAGATGGTCGACCTCGACCCGTTGGACGAGGCGGACCGTGAGTTCCTGGCAACCACGGTGAAGAAGCATGCGGAGCACACCGGGTCCGGAGTCGCGCAGGCGCTGCTCGCGGACTGGGACAGCGCCGTCGAACGCTTCGGCAAGGTCATGCCCAAGGACTACAAGCGGGTGCTGGCGGCACAGGCGTCAGCCGAGGCAGAAGGTCTGGACAGCGAGGCGACCCTGCGTCGCGTCATGGAGAGTGCTTCCTAGATGGCAGACCCCAGAGGCTTTCTGAAGGACGGCCGCGAGGTCGCGGCTCGCCGCCCCGTAGAGGAGCGGCTGAAGGACTGGAACGAGGTCTATCCCGAGGACGGGCTCGGTCGGGCCCTGCTGCCGATCATCAAGACCCAGGCCGGTCGCTGCATGGACTGCGGCATCCCGTTCTGCCACTCGGGCTGCCCGCTGGGCAACCTCATCCCGGAGTGGAACGACCTGGTTTGGCGCGGTGACTGGCGCGAGGCGATCGAGCGACTGCACGCGACCAACAACTTCCCGGAGTTCACCGGTCGGCTGTGCCCTGCGCCGTGCGAGCCGGCCTGCGTGCTCGGCATCAATCAGGACCCGGTCACCATCAAGAACGTCGAGGTCTCGATCATCGACCGGGCCTGGGACTCCGGCTGGGTCACGCCGCAGCCCCCGGATCGCCTCTCGGGCAAGACGATCGCCGTCATCGGCTCCGGCCCGGCCGGTCTGGCCGCTGCGCAGCAACTCACGCGGGTCGGGCACACCGTGGCTGTGTACGAGCGTGCGGACCGCATCGGCGGGCTGATGCGGTACGGCATCCCCGAGTTCAAGATGGAGAAGCGCTACCTCGACCGCCGCCTGCGTCAGATGAAGGCGGAGGGCACGAAGTTCCGTCCCGGCGTCGACGTCGGCGGTCCGGATCTGACGGCTGCTCAGCTGCAGAAGCGCTACGACGCGATCGTGCTCGCGATGGGCGCGACCTCGTGGCGCGATCTGCCCGTGCCCGGCCGTGAGTTCGAGGGCGTCCACCAGGCCATGGAATTCCTGCCGCAGAGCAACAAGGTCTGCGAGGGCGACACGGTCGAGAACCAGGTCACCGCCACGGGCAAGCACGTGATCGTCATCGGCGGCGGCGACACCGGCGCGGACTGCATCGGCACCTCGCACCGTCAGGGCGCCGCGTCGGTCACGAGCCTCGAGATCATGCCGCAACCGCCGGAGGATCGTCCGGACGCGCAGCCGTGGCCGACGTACCCGATGATCATGCGCGTCGCGAGCGCCCACGAGGAGGGCGGGGACCGCGTGTACTCGGTCTCCACCAAGCACTTCCTCGGCACCGAGGATGGCAAGGTCCGCGCCCTCGTCCTGTCCGAGGTGCAGTTCGTCGACGGCAAGTTCGAGGAGGTCCCCGGCACCGAGCGGGAGATCCCCGCGGACCTTGTCCTGCTCGCGATGGGCTTCGTCGGTCCGGAGAAGGGCCCGCTGCTCACCGACCTCGGCGTCGAGTACGACCCGAGAGGCAACGTCGCAAGAGACGAGACGTATGCGACCAACGTCGACGGCGTCTTCGTGGCCGGCGACGCGGGCCGCGGCCAGTCCCTCATCGTGTGGGCCATCGCCGAAGGCCGCGCGTGCGCGGCGGCGGTGGACCGCTTCCTCACGGGCGACACCAACCTCCCCGCCCCCATCCCGCCCAGCGCCCGCCCCCTGGTCGTCTGACACACCGTCTTCTGCCGGCGAGTGGGGCTATCGCATCCTCTCGATAGCCCCACTCGCTGACGCAGGTTGCGCGGCATGCTCGCGGCGTCAGCAGGAGGGCATGGCCTCCGGGCGGTCCTTGAGCCACTCGACAACGTCGCCGGTGATCTCGGGGCCGTTGCGGTGGAACTCCACGCCGTGGCCGATGCCCGGGTAGTTGTTGTAGGTGACGTCGTCGGTGCTGGTGAAGGCGGCCTCATCGAGAGGGGCGGCGTTCTTGTCGAAGATGGCGTCCTCCTCGGCGATCAGCGTCAGGACCGGCACCTTCACCTGGGTCGCGAAGAACCGCGAGGGCTGCGGGCCGATCGAGAGGATCTCGCCGGACGGCGTCTCGTTCACCAGCGGGTGCAGGGCCTTCACGAGCTTGGGGTCGGCCTGGTCGGTGAACAGGAAACTGTCGCGGTGCTCGATGTCGCCCCAGAAGTAGGGGTAGTCCTCAGCCATCGCGCGGGGGATCTCGTTCATGACGAAGTCCGAGCCGAACCCGGTGGTGGCGAGGTGGGTGAACCCGGACAGGATCAGCGCGTCCACGTCCTGGTACATGCCGGCGTGGATCTCCGACTCCTCGCTGCCCGCCGAGTGCCCGATCAGGCCGACGTGCTTGTAGCCCATCTCCCGCAGCTGCTGGGTGACCTGGTGACTCGCGTGCGCGAGCGCCTGGATCGTGACGGTCTTGCCCGGCGGCTCGTCCGAAGCGCGGAAGGGGTGGTCCGGCTGGCCATAGCCCAACTTGTTGAGCGAGAGGAACGGGATGCCGGAGGCGGCGACCTTGCGGGCGATGGAGTACTTCTGCTGCTCGAAGGGGATGTCCCAGTACCAGGCGCCCGTCGTCAGCGCGTGATTCGCCTGCAGGATCGAGGATTTGCAGTTCTTCTTGCCCTTGGGCTCGTAGAGAAATCCGCGCAGGGTGTAGGACGACCCTGGCTCGAGCAGGTTCTCGACCTCGAAGTCGATCTCCCGCACGATCACCTTCGCGTCCGAGACCGGCGCCTTGTAGTCGGACAACTTCGGGTCGCCCGGCAGGGGATCGGGACGGCCCGTGGCCACGGCCGTGGCCTGGTCCGCGGAGGCGGGCGCGCCGCCGGTCGCCAGCGGGAGCAGTGCCATGGCTGCCACGGCCGCGGCCGCTGCTCGGCGGGCACGTCGACGTTCGATACGCATCAACAGAACTCCAGACGATGGGGATGCTCCGGCGTTGTTCGCCTGGGCGCCTCGCATTCGGAGCCGGATGGGGGTACGACGCTTTTGTGGCGGTATTCGCCGCGAACAACCCCGCACCGGGCGACGGCGTCGCCATCCAGGGTCGTTCTCCACCCATCGGGCAGTCGGCGCCGCGTCCGCCTGGAGTTCGGGTGCCCGCCAATCGCCCGTGGTCTGCGACTCCGTCTTCTGGCGCGGGGTTCGCGTGCCGGACATCCCGACGCAACAGGGCGCTGCGTAGGGTCGAGGCATGCGTCGCGCGAAGATCATTGCCACCCTGGGGCCGGCCACCGACAGTGCGGAGCAGATCCGGGCGTTGGTGGATGCCGGGATGGACATCGCGCGGCTGAACCTCAGTCACGGTTCGTACGCCGAGCACGAGATCCGCTACGCGCGGGTGCGTGGTGCCTCCGACGCCGCGGGTCGGGCGGTCGGGATTCTCGTCGACCTGCAGGGCCCGAAGATCCGGGTGGGTCGCTTTGCGGAGCCTGGCACGGTGCTGGTCACCGGTGCCGAGTTCACCATCACCAACCGCGACGTGCCCGGCACCGCCCAGATCGTCTCGACGTCCTACGCAGGCCTGCCCGGCGATGTCTCGCCCGGGGACCGGATCCTCGTCGACGACGGGCGCCTCAGCCTGGAGGTGCTCAGCGCGACGGCAACGGATGTGCTGACGCGTGTCATCGACGGCGGGCCGATCTCCAACCACAAGGGTCTGAACCTGCCCGGGGTCGCGGTGAGTGTCCCCGCGCTGAGCGAGAAGGACATCGAGGACCTGCGCTGGGCCCTGCACCTGCGCGCCGACATCATCGCGCTCTCGTTCGTGCGCGACGCAGCGGATGCCGCCGGGGTACGGGCGATCATGGCCGAGGAGGGCGTGCGCCTGCCGGTGATCGCGAAGATCGAGAAGCCGCAGGCGGTCGCGAACCTCGAGCAGATCATCGACGCCTTCGACGGTCTGATGGTCGCTCGGGGGGACCTCGGGGTGGAGCTACCCCTCTGGGACGTCCCGTTGGTGCAGAAGCGGGCGATCGCGATGACCCGGGTCAAGGCCAAGCCGGTCATCGTCGCGACGCAGATGCTCGATTCGATGATCGAGGACCCGCGGCCGACCCGAGCCGAGACGTCCGACGTCGCCAACGCCGTGCTCGACGGTGCCGACGCGGTGATGCTGTCCGGGGAGACCAGCGTCGGGCGCTACCCGTTGGGTGCGTTGGCCACGATGAGCCGGATCGCGCAGGCGGTTGAGGAGGACACCCTGACCGCGCTCGCGCCGCCCATCGGCCCGCCACAGACGCAGGGCGGCGCCATCGCGCGAGCCGCCGCGGAGGTGGGGGAGGCCGTCGGCGCCAAGTTCCTGGTGGCGTTCACCCAGAGCGGGGACACTGCACGTCGCCTGGCGCGGCACCGTTCGCCGATCCCGCTGCTCGCCTTCACCCCGGAAGGGGCGGTGCGCAACCAGCTGGCGTTGACCTGGGGAGTGGAGACCTTCCTGGTTCCCGCCGTCGATCACACGGATCAGATGGTGCGTCAGGTCGACGAGGCGATGCTGGCGCTGGGCCGTTGCAAGGAGGGCGACAAGGTCGTCATCGTCGCCGGCAGCCCGCCGGGCATCGTCGGTGGCACCAACGCGATGCGGGTGCACCGCATCGGTGACGCCGTGCACGAGGTCCACCCCGCCTATGTGACCGGAGTGCTTCCGGTCATCAGCTGACGTCTCAGGTGGGTTGCTCGGTCTCCAGCCGTTTGCGCAGCGCGTCGACGTCCAGGCCCGGGTCCGGCCAGGCCGGGTGCACCTCCAACAGGGTGTCGCGCAGCAGCACCGCCACGGCCCAGTCGCGGTACCACTTGCGACCCGCCGGGACGAGGTACCAGGGCGCGGCGTCGGTACTGCAGCGGGACAGGGCGACCGAGTACGCCTCCCGATAGGCCGACCAGACCTGACGTTCCTCGAGATCGCCCGGGTTGAACTTCCAGTGCTTCGAGGGGTCATCGAGACGGGCCAGCAGCCGTTCCTTCTGGAGGTCCGCATCGATGTGCAGGAAGATCTTCAGCACGGTCGTGCCTGCGTCGACCAGTTCCTTCTCGAAGGTGTTGATCTCCGCGTAGTGGCCCTCCCAGACCTCCCGGGGCACCAGATTCCGGACCCTCTCGATCAACACACTCTCGTAGTGCGAACGGTCGAAGACGCCCAGCATGCCGGGCTCGGGCAGGCGCTTGCGGATGCGCCAGAGGAAGTCGTGCGCGAGTTCCTCCTCGGTCGGCTTCTTGAAGCCGGCGATCTGCACGCCCTGCGGGTCCACCAGGCCGACGACGTTGCGGACCGTGCCGCCCTTGCCCGAGGTGTCCATGCCTTGCAGGACGAGCAGCACCGATTGCGTCCCTCCGGCCCGGCCTTGCGCGAACAACCGTTCCTGCAGGTCGGCCAATTCCGGACCGAGCGTCGCCAGCGCCGCGATGCCGTCCTCCTTGGACCCGGCGAACCCAGGAGTGGAGCGCGGATCGACGGTCGACAGGTCGATCGGGTCGGACCCGGCGCGCAGCAGTCGACCGAGGGCGCCCGGCGTGGGGGCGGGGGACAAAGAGGGGATGGTCTCGTTCTTGGCCATCACTCGACTCTAGTTCGCGACGTTGTGCTTGCCGGGTCCTGTGCGGCGGGTGATGCTGGGGTATGGACGCGACCGGGGGACTGCGCTGCCAGGCCTGTGCGTCGGCCGCCCCGATGGCTGATGACGTGCTGTGTGCCGGCTGCGCGCAGCCTGTTCAGCTGTCCTGGGGGATCGCGCACTCCCGCGGCGCGCAACGTGGGGAGGACGTCCGTTGGGACGGACGGCGTCGCTCGGTGGAGAACGTCGACCTGCAAGTAGAACTTCTGTGACATCCCACCACTAGTCTTCGCCCGTGGACGACATCCTCGCGCTGTGCGCGCATCTGCCGGTCAGTCAGTTCGCGCCGGGTGAGTCCCTCATGGCGGAGGGCACGACCTCCGGCGTGATTCATGTTCTGGAGCAGGGCACCGTCGGCATCGAGGTCGGTGGGGTGCTGGTCACCCGGGTGTCCGAGCCGGGCTCGTTCCTCGGTGAGATCTCGGTTTTGCTGCAGACCACACACTCCGCGCGGGTCTACGCGCTGACCGAGTGCCGGACCCGTTCCATGCCGGCGGCCGAGGCGACGGACAGCCCGGCGCTGTTGATGGGGATGGCCCGTCTCCTCGCGGCGCGTCTGCACGCGATGACCGGCTACCTGGCCGATCTGCGACAGCAGTACAGCGACTCCGACACTCATCTGGGCCTGATGGCCGATGTGCTCTCGGAGCTGAACTCCGCCCGGCCCAGCAGCGTCCCCCTCGGCTCCGCCCGAGGGGATCAGCCGGACTACTGAGCCGGGACCGCCGACAGTCCCGGGCGCAGTTCGCGGTCCTCGGAGCCCATCATCGAGGTCCAGCGTGACAGGCCGGCGTCCAGGTCGAGTTCGACGAACGTGGGCACCGGTCCGGTCTGCTTGCCCGGGTTGAACACCCAGGTGTCGCCGACCTGATCCACCCAGGATCCGTCGGGCGCGAACGGTGCCTGATGGATGTGCCCGCACAGCACGGCATCCGGACGCCACCGTTCGATCCAACCGGTGACCGTCGAGTCGCCGAAGTGTCGGGCGCCGGTCCAGCTCAGCAACGATTCAGGCGGAGAGTGGTAGACCCATACCCAATGCCTGGCCCCGGCCCGATCCTCGCCGGCAAGAAACTCCTCGGAGGCCGCGCGGGCCACCGGACCGTCCCACCACGGCAGCACGGTGATCAGCGCGTCGCCCACCCGCACCGAATGACCGTCGGTCACGATCCCGTCGTCGGCCAGGCCGTCGTACCAGTCGGCGGTCTTCTCCCCGGCGCTGTTGAGCGCGTTCAGGTCGTGATTGCCCGAGCAGGTGATCACCGTGGTGGAGCGGGCGAGACGACGCAACGTGGCTCGCATCGCGACGATCTGTGCCTCCACCGATACCGGTGCGGTGACGCTGAGCAGATCTCCGGCCAGGACCACGGCGTCGTACTCGGGCGCACGCGTGAGCAGCCAGTCGAACTGGCGCAGTGTGTAGTGCAGGTCGGACACCAACAGCAGGTTCACGGGGGAGTCCCTCGGCAGGAGGACCGTAGTCGAAGCATCGCGCCGACCGTATCCGCACACCGAACCGGCGAGCGCAAGCGAGCGTCCGCGCGGAGCGCGCAATTACGCTGTGAGCGTGTCCGAGAGTCGGCCTTACGACGCGTATGTGCCGCGAGGCGTCCTGCGCCATCTGGCCACCGAGCCGTTCGAGCCGGTGCGCTCGGTCGCCGGCTCGATGCTGTTCGCCGATCTGTCCGGCTTCACCAAGCTCTCCGAGCGACTGCAGCGGCGCGGGCCGGAGGGCGCGGAACTGCTCGTCGGCACCATCAACGGGGTGTTCGACGCCCTGCTGCGCGTCGCGTACGACAACGGCGGCAGCCTGGTGAAGTTCGGCGGTGACGCGCTGCTGATCTTCTTCGAGGGTGACCGGCACCCCGAGCGGGCGGCGCGTTCGGCGTTCCGCATGCGCGAACGACTGCGCACGGTCGGTCGGATCGACGTGGCCGGTGTGCGCGGGGTGCTGCGGATGACCGTCGGGGTGCACTCCGACGATTTCCACTTCTTCCTCGTCGGCGACTCGCACCTGGAACACCTGGTGCTCGGACCCGGCGCCGGCGGGACTGTCGACACCGAGGCCCTCGCCGAGAACGGGCAGATCGTGATCAGCGCCGCGACCGCAGCGCGGCTCCCGGCGAGCAGTCGCGGGGCGCCGGTCGGCGACGGCACCACCGGGGCCGTCCTGCTGCGGGCCGACCCGCTGGACCGGGACATCGCGCTGATGGAGGAGATCGCCCACCCGCCGAACGACCTGGTGGCCCGCTGCCTGTCCACGG
This sequence comes from uncultured Actinomycetota bacterium, assembly GCA_963703165.1. Lineage (GTDB taxonomy): Bacteria > Actinomycetota > Actinomycetes > Sporichthyales > Sporichthyaceae > JBQTKD01. Next base: position 647,930 of record OY969798.1, on the reverse strand, counting down.
CGGTCCGGGCCCATGTGACGGAGGGTCCGGCGACGGCCGAGCATCGCCGGGCGGCGGTGGCCTTCCTCCATTTCAAGGGCACCAACGCCATCATCGCGAGCGAGGGCCTGGCGGCCGCCGCGGCGGCGGTCCAGGAAGTGGTGGCCGACGCCCAGCGGGCCGCCGACGAGTGGGGGATCTGCTTCCTGGACTCCGACATCGACGCCGACGGCGGCAAGCTCCTGTTCACCGCCGGTGCCCCGCGCGTGGTCGGTGACGACGAGGAGAGGTTACTTCTGGCGCTCCGTCAGATCCTTGACGGGCGAAGGCGGTTGCCGGTTCGCATCGGGGTGAACCGGGGTCCGGTCTTCACCGGTGAGATCGGCCCGACCTACCGGCGGGCCTACACCGTGATGGGCGACACGACCAACCTTGCGGCCCGGGTGATGGGCAAGAGCCGGGTCGGTGAACTGTGGGCCACCGCCGGGGTACTGGAGCGGTCCGGCACCGGGTTCGACGTCGAGAAGCTGGAACCCTTCGCCGCCAAGGGCAAGACCAAGCTCGTGCAGGCGTGGTCGGTGGGGTCACCGCTGCACCGACGATCCCGAGCGACCGAACCTCTCGCGGGGGACGGCGTGGCCTTCGTCGGGCGCACCGGCGATCTGGCGACGACAACCGAGGCGATCGTCTCGGCGGGAGCAGGCCTCGGGTGCTGCCTGGACGTCGTCGGGGATGCGGGGGTGGGCAAGTCGCGGCTGCTCGCCGAGGCCCTGCTCGCCGGGCCCGCAGGGCTGCGGGTGCTCCGCGGCAACTGCGAGGCCCACCTCTCGGGTGTGCCGTACGCGTTGTGGCACGGGTTGCTGCGCCAACTGCTGGATCTGGCCTGGGACGACCCCGCCGATGCGGTCGCCGCGGCGCTGACCGAACGCTGCGCCGGCCGACCTGAGCTGGCGGAATGGCTGCCGCTGATCGGTGACGCCTGTGGGGTGGAACTTCCCCCGACGGCGGCGACGGCGGCGCTGCTCCCGCACTTCCGCGTCGCGCGGCTGGTGGAGGTGCTCGGCCGGTTCCTCGAGCCGGACCTCGAGCTGCCCACGGTGCTCGGGATCGATTCCGCGCACCTGATCGACGAGGCCTCCGCCGGCCTGCTGGCCGGACTGGTGCCGCGCCTGGCGTCGTCGCGCTGGGCCGTGATCGCTCTGCGCCGCGGGGGACCGAGTCGTTTCGACGCCGTGGCCGGTGCACAGGCGCTCGCGCTCGCGCCACTGGATGTCGCCGACACTCGGGCGCTGGCCGTTGCCGTCACGGACGACGACCCGCTGCCCCCGCACGTCCTGGAAGTCGCGGTCACGCGTTCGGGTGGGAATCCGCAGTTCCTGCTGGATCTGCTCGCGGCCCGCGGCGGTGATTTGCCCGACTCGGCGCAGGCCGCCGCGATGGCCCAACTCGACGCGCTCCCGCCGGGCGACCGGACCCTGGTCCGCCGGGTCAGCCTGCTCGGATCCACCTTCCCCCCGCAGTTGGCCGATGCCGTCCTCGGCGCTCCGGTCGACGCCGCGTCCTGGCGCCGACTCGACGCCGTGGTGGCGACCACTCCGGAAGGGCATCGGCGGTTCCGGCGCGCGGCGGTGCAGGAAGCGGCCTACGCGGCGCTGCCGTACGCGGAACGGCGCGCCCTGCACGCCGTGGTCGCGGACGCATTGGAAGCCGGTGCCGCCGGCCCTGCGGACCCGGCAGTGCTGGCCCGCCACCACCGCTACGCCGAGCACCACGACCGTGCCTGGGAGTTGAACCGGCTCGCAGCGCGGCGAGCCGCGACGCGCGCCGCGCCGGCCGACGCGGCCGCGCTGTACCGCGACGCGCTGGAATCGGCCCGGGAACTCCGGATCCCCGCCGCCGAACTCGCGGAGGTCTGGGAAGGACTCGGCGATGCGCTGCGCCTGGCCGCGGAGGGGACGGCGGCCGATCGCGCCTACCGGGAGGCCCGACGCGCGGTCGGGGACAACCCGGCTCGGCAGGCGGAGTTGCTCTACCGCCAGGCGCGGTTGGCGCAACGAGCCGGCCGGCCGGCGGCGGGGGTGCGCTGGGCCCGGCGCGGACTCGCCGTCCTGGGTACGGCGGACGACCCGCACGCACGGGGATGGCGAGCTCGTCTGCTGGCCGCCGAGGCCGCGAACCGGATGGATCAGGGGCGCCGCACGCTGGCAGTCCAACTCTGCGAGCGGGCACTGGCCGCCGCGGCGAGTGACTCGGGTGAGATTGCGCGACGGGCGACCGCGCACGCGAACTTCCTGCTGGACTGGGCGCTGGTCACCCTCGGCCGAGCCGACGAGGCCGTGCACTCGGCCCGCGCATTGGCGATCTACGAGAGCCTCGGCGAGTTGGAGGACGCCTCGCACGTCCTCAACAACATGGGCATGTTCGCCTACTGGGCCGGGCAATGGGACGAGGCCGTCCGGCTGTACGGGGAATGCGGAGCGCTCGCCGAACGCATCGGGGACGAGGAGGTCGCGGCCACCACCCGCGCCAACCTCGGTGAGGTCCTCTCCGACCAGGGCCACTGGGAACGGGCACGGTCCGAACTCGGCAACGCGCTGCGGATCTGGCGGGCCGCGGGGAACGTCGGCGGAGTGGGCTTCGCCCGCATGCTGCTGGGCCGGACTGCCGCGCGCGAGGGGCGCTGGGCCGAGGGCATCGCGTTGCTCGAGACGGCCGTCGACGAATTGGCCGCGCACGGCATGGAGGACGCGGTGCTCGCCCGCAGTTATCTGGCCGAGGCTGCGGCGTACGCGGGGGACAGGGCACGCGCGCTCGAGGTCGTCGCGGCGCTGACCCCGAATGCGGGTGCCCGCGAGTTGCCGCTGCTGCTGCGGACCGCCGCGCTGGCCCGCCGCGACGAGGGCGAGACCGTCCTGATCGCCGAGCTGACCGAGGCGTTGGAGGTGGCCCGTCGCGAGCACTGCGACTACGACGCCGCCGTCGCTCTCGACCTGCTGTGCAGCCTCGGACCTCCAGAGGACACACAGGTCTCACGCAGACTCGCCGAGCGCGCAGACCTGTTCGGACGCCTGGGGATCGTGCGCCTGAGTGTGCCCTCGACCCGCGCTTCGGGGTCGGCCGGGGGGTATGGAACTTCAGGGTCGGTGCCGGCGACTTTCTGAGCATGGCCATCGACACCGCGCCTCCGCAGAGCGCTGTGCCGGAGACTGCCCCGGAACCCCCCAAGCCCACGCGTCGGGCAGCGTTGGAGCCGGTGCTGCGTCGTCTGCACTTCCTGACCGGCTTCCTCGCGGCGCCGATCATCCTGTCCCTGGCGCTGAGCGGGATCCTGTTCGCCTGGAACCCGCAGATCGAGAAGACCATCTACGGCGACGAGTTGACCGCCGTCTCCGACGCGCAGCCCGCCTCGCTGGGTGACCAGGTCCGCGCCGCGCAGCAGTCACGCCCGGGCTGGACGGTCACCGCGATCACCCCGGCGGCCCCGGGGGTCTTCGGGGGCCGGGACACCACCGCGGTGGCGATGACGCCCCCCGGTGCCGCGCCGGCCGTCGGGTTCGGCCACGCCGCCGGCGCCCTCAGCGTCTACGTCGATCCCGGCAGCGCGACGGTGCTCGGGCAGATCAACGAGGCCCAACGCCCCAACGAGTGGCTGCGCAATCTGCACTCGAGCTGGAGGCTGGGGGACAACGTCGCGCCGCTGACCGAACTGGCGGCGAGCTGGCTGCTGATCTCGCTGGTGACCGGCCTGTACCTGCGCTGGCCCGTGATGCGGAAGAAGCTCGGGGCGGCCCTGATCCCCAAGCTCCGCACACCGGGCTGGAGCCGCGCCCAGGCGTTTCACACGACGCTCGGCCTGTGGCTGATCATCCCGCTGCTGGGGCTGGTCATCACCGGACTGACCTGGACCAGCTTCGCCGGCTCCCGGATCACCGACTTCAAGGCCGCGGTCAGCGCACCGGTGCCGGCGGCCTCGGCCACGCTCCCGGGCTTCGCGCCGCCACCGGCCCCCGTTCCTGTCCCCGGTGGTGAGGGTCATGAGGAGCACGGCGGAGCGCCTGCAGTGGCTGCGCCGACCGCGGCCGCGTTCCCGGTCTCGGACATCGCCGGCCAGATCGACACCGTCGCTCAGGGCACCGCCACCGCGGGTGTCACCGGCCTGATCAAGTACACGCCCCCGAAGACCGTGGACAAGGCCTGGAAGGCCGACAAGGCCGACCAGAAGTTCCCCAACAAGCCCGTGAACCTGACGGTCGACGGCCGCGACGGAACCGTGCTGGATCGGGTCGACTGGTCGGACCGACCGCGGCTGCAGCAATGGACGACGATGGGAGTCGCGTTCCATCAGGGCGAGCTGTTCGGGTTCGGGACCCAGGTCTATTTGACGGTGCTGGCGTTGGGCGTGATCGTCATCGTGGCCGCCGGCTACCGGATGTGGTGGCTGAGCCGACCCCCCGGTGGATTCGGCTTCCCACCGAAGGCCGGGCCGTTGTGGCGCACCGTGCCGGTGCCGCTGCTGCTGATCTTCGCCGGGCTGATCTACCTCATGCCGACGCTCGGCATCTCCTTCCTGGTCTACCTGGTGCTCGAGCGCCTGGTCCGGGCCGTGCGTCGGACCAAGGCGCGTGCCCATGCATGAGCATCACCACAGCGATGGGCTGAACCTGCTGCCGCTCTGGGGCTCGCTGTTCTGGGTGCCGCTGCTCGCCGCGGTCTGCGCCCTGCAGGTGGTCCACATGCTCTGGATGCGTGGCGGCAGCCGACGCTTCCACCTCGTGCACCTGCTGATCGGCATCGGCATGGTCTACATGTTCGCGCCGTGGACCACGATGCCCCTGGACCCGGATGTCCCGATCGCCTTCTACAGCGGACTGACCGTGCTGGTCGGCGGCTGGGTCGGGTTGGAGCTGCAGCGCGTCCGGCGCGTCAATCTGCTCTGGGTCCTCGCGACCGTCGAGTGCGCGGCGATGGCCTATATGTTCGCGGTGCACCACGGCACGGCCGAGATCCCCGAACTGAGCCGGGTGCTCGTCGCGTTCTACCTGCTGCTGGTCGCGGCGTGGATGCACGGCTGGTTCGCCGAGCCTGCGCCGGGACGACGGGCCTCCGTGTTGCCCTACGACTTCGGCCCCGGTCAGGTCCCGGCGCGGCAGCTGTGTTGCAAGGGCCGGTGGGACTTCGCCGCGGCGGAAGCGGCGATGAGCCTGGCGATGGCCTACATGTTCCTCGGAATGGACTCGGGCGCCCGAGGGTTCTTCGCTACGGCGTTCACGACCGGCAAGCTCACCGAGGAGAGCCTGTGGGCAATCTGTTTGATCGCGCTGGCCGTACTTGCTGTGGTGCCTGCGCGCCGATCCACGCCGACTCCCGACACGAATACCCCCCGGGGGCATAAGCTGACTGAGACCCGTGCTGGAGGCGGAAGGTAAATGGCAATGAGCCGCACCGAGACGTCGGCACGGGTGAACGACGACGGCAGTGTCCGCAAGATCGACCTCACGGTCAGCGGCATGAACTGTGCCGGATGCGCGGGCCGCGTCGAGCGGGCGCTGAACCGGATGCCCGGCGTCAGTGCCACCGTGAACTTCGCGATGGCCCAGGCCCGCGTCATGCACGTGCCGACGGTTCTGCCCGACGACCTGATCGCCGCGGTGGAGGGCGCAGGCTGCAAGGCCACGCTGCCCGACGGCGGGATCCCGGACCCCAGCGTCGAGCAGGGCGCGGCCAGCGCTGCCCTGCGCCTGCGCGTCCTCATCTGCGCGGTGCTGACGGTCCCGGTGATCGCAGTCTCGATGCTCTCCCAGTTGCAGTTCGACCGCTGGCAGTGGTACGCCCTGATCCCCGCGGCCCCGGTGATCCTCTGGGGCGCCTGGCCGTTCCACAAGGCCGCGTTCCTCGGCGCATTGAAGCGCACCGCTGCCATGGACACCCTGGTCAGCATCGGCGTGAGTGCCGCGTTCCTCTGGTCGCTCTACGCGCTCATCTGGGCCGACGCGGGCGCCCCCGACGCCGTCCCCGGCCACTTCCACCTGGTTCCGCAGGGGCATCCGGGCAACCACGAGATCTATCTCGAGGTCGCCTGCGCGGTGACCCTGTTCGTCCTGACCGGGCGCTACCTCGAGGCCCGGGCGCGCCGCGCCTCCGGCGCCGCGTTGCGCGCGCTGCTGGACCTGGGGGCCAAGGATGTCGCCGTGCTGCGGGACGGCGTCGAGGAGCGCATCTCCATCCAGGAACTGACGGTCGGTCAGGAGTTTGTCGTCCGCCCGGGGGAGAAGGTCGCCACTGACGGCGTCGTCGTCTCCGGGACCTCCGCGATCGATGCCGCGCTGCTCACCGGCGAATCGGTCCCGGTCGAGGTCGGACCGGGGGACTCCGTCACCGGTGCGACGGTCAACGCGGGTGGCCGCCTGGTGGTTGAGGCCACCCGCGTCGGTGCCGACACCCGGTTGGCCCAGATCGCCCGCATGGTCGCCGACGCCCAGGCCGGCAAGGCGCAGGTGCAGCGCCTCGCCGACAAGGTCTGCTCGATCTTCGTTCCCATGGTGCTGCTGATCGCGGTGCTGACCCTCGGCCTCTGGCTCGGTACCGGCGGCGAGAGCCAACTGGCCTTCACCGCGACCGTCGCCGTGCTGATCATCGCCTGCCCGTGCGCCCTCGGGCTGGCCACGCCCACGGCCCTGCTCGTCGGCACCGGCCGCGGTGCTCAGTTGGGCATCCTGATCAAGGGCCCGGAGGTGCTGGAGAGCACCCGACGCATCGACACCGTCGTCCTCGACAAGACCGGAACGGTCACCACCGGCAAGCTCTCCCTGCTCGAGATGCAGGCGGTTCCCGGTGCCGACCAGGGCGAGGTGCTGCGCCTGGCCGGGGCAGTCGAACATGCCTCCGAGCACCCGATCGGCGCCGCGATCGCCGAGGCGGCCGCGGCGCAGGGAGCCCTGGCCGAGGTCACCGAGTTCGCGAACACCCCGGGGCGGGGCGTCACCGGCCTGGTCGACGGGCACCAGGTCCTCGTCGGTCGCCGCAATTGGTTGAGCGAGCAGCTGAACACCGACGCGCCGGCGGATCTGGTCGAGGCCGCGGAGCGCGCCGAGACCGACGGCCGCACCTGCGTCTGGGTCGGCTGGGACGGCGCCTTCCGGGGTGTGCTCGTCGTCGCCGACACCATCAAGGACACCTCCGCGCAGGCGATCGCCGACCTGAAGGCACTCGGCCTGCACCCGGTGCTGCTGACCGGGGACAACGCCCGCGCAGCGCAGGCCGTCGCCGACGCCGTCGGGATCGGCGAGGTCATCGCCGAGGTCCTCCCGGAGGAGAAGGTCGCCGCCGTGCAGCGGCTGCAGGGCGAGGGCCGCACCGTCGCGATGGTGGGAGACGGCGTCAACGACGCCGCGGCGCTCGCGGTGGCTGACCTCGGTCTGGCGATGGGTACGGGATCCGATGCCGCAATCTCCGCGGGCGACCTGACCCTGGTGCGCGGTGACCTGCGCGCCGTCGCCGACGCGATCCGCCTGTCCCGGCGCACGCTGGGCACGATCAAGGCCAACCTGTTCTGGGCCTTCGCCTACAACCTGGCCGCACTGCCGCTGGCGGCCGGGGGACTGCTGAACCCGATGATCGCCGGCGGCGCCATGGCTGCCAGCTCCGTGTTCGTGGTCAGCAACAGCCTGCGGCTGCGCCGCTTCAAGCCCCTGCACAGCGGCTGAGCGGGGCGCTTCCACCCCGATAGCGCAGTTGAACACCGAAAACGATCACCGAACCGGTGTTCAACTGCGCTATCGGGAGTTCTCGCGCACGCCGAGCTGTCGTCAGCCGAGGGCCTTCGGGTCCTTGCCGTTGGCCGGGATTTTGAAGGTGATCCGGACGGTCCAGCCCTTCTTGACCTTGACGATCTCGCGGGTCAGGACGCAGGGGACGGGTCGTCCCTTGGCCTTGCGGACGGAACCGCATTCGGTGAGGACGCCTACCCAGTCGGAGCCTTGGGTGCCGAGGCGGTAGCCCGGCCGGGTCGGGAACTTGTACGGGGCCGCGAAGCAGATCTGCAGCTTCTGAGCCATGGCCGTTGCCGCTGCGCGCTTCATCTTCTGACGTTGCGTCATGTACGCGGTCTTGTGCCAGGTTCGCCCGCGTGCGGGTTCGGTGAAGCCGAACTGCACCCAGTCGGAGTTCTGCTCGGCGTAGTTCGGGCAGTTGGGCTTGCCGGAGGCCTCGAGGCTCGCGGGCCGGTAGTTGCCGTTCATGGTGGCGAACAGCACTGCGGTCTGCTTGCCGTTCTCCGCGTCGATGCGGAACCGACTGTCGGGGCCGGAGACGCTCACCGTGCAGATCTTCTTCTCGGGCTTGCACAGGGCGGTGTCGGTGTTCGGGTCCATGCCCGGCAAGGGCTTGGGGTCGGACTTCGGGTTGGTGTTCCGGTTCGGGTCGTTGGACGACGGGTGACCGCTGCCGTGCGGATCGGGATCGATCGGCACATCCGGCGGGGGTTGGCCGTTGCCCGGGCCGCCCGTCGGCGCCGGGACGGTGTACTCGATGATCAGGCTGCCGTTGAGCGAGGCAGCCCGATACGTTGCAGGTGCGGTGGTTGAGGAGATGTACGCGGAACCTTCGCACGAGACCGTCTCCGGAACACCGCATCCACCTGCGCCGCCGCTGCCGGCACCACCGCCACCACCGCCCAGGTAACCGCCACCGCCACCGCCGCCGCCGCCCGCGCCTCCGCCGTCGCCGCCGCCCTGGTCGCCGCCGCCGACCTCGCCTGGGTTGGGACCTGCACCGTCCTGCGCCCCGGCGCCGCCCTTGCCACCGTCTGAGCCGCCGGTCGCGACGTTCCGCATTCCGCCGCTCCCTCCGCCGCCGCCTCCTGCCGCAGCCAGCGGCTGGTACTCCGTTGGCAACTGGTCCTTGCGCATGAGGAAGGTGCCGGCACCCCCACCACCTCCGACGCACCAGGTGCCGGTCGGACTGCCGCCATCGCCGCCAGTGATCGCGGGGCTCATATTCGGCCCGTCGTAACCGCCGGAGGCACCGCCGAATCCCTCGCTGAGGCAAGCGCCGAGGCCGAGGTCCACGCCGCCCTCGCCGATCAGAGCGTGCAGGATCTGGCCGGGACTGACGGTCACCGTGTGGATGGTCAGGCCACCGGCGCCCCCTTGCCCCTCGGGCCCTCCGCCGGCCTCGCTGGATCCGTCGCCGCCCTCGCCACCGCGCAGTGTCACCCGCAGCTTGGTGACTCGCTGCGGCACCTTGAATTCGCCCACCTGGGTCGGGTCGGCGTATTCGCAGGTGGCCACCCCACCGCCACCCGTGGCGCACGTGATGGGGACGGTGTCCACAGCCGATGCCCCAGGCACTGCGATCGCCACGAGGCCCGCCGCGGCGAGGGTCGTGGACAGCGCGAGCGTCAGCGGCCGGTGGCGGATGAGCGCCTTACCGTTTCGTCCGGCAGGGGAGGTGGCGGTCCGGGACATGGCTTACTCCGTCCTGGCCGCTGGCCCGCCGGTCGGAGGCCCCGAAAGGCCCCCGCTCGAGTGGGAGTCGCGGCGGGGGTTGATGCACATGACGTCGCGTCAGAATCAGCTGGGGGGCTGGACGTTGTGCCGCAGTTTCGTGGCGGCGGTGTCGCGTGGGATGCGCACGATGTTCTGCACCACCCAGCCGGCACCGGAGGCCACGACGCGGCGGCCCAGGATGCACGGCAGCGGTTGGACCCGGCTGCGGAACTCGGTGGGGAACAGGCTGTCGACGGTGGTGCAGGTCGCGAGCACGCCGGCGTACGGGCCGCGCTCGCGCTTGCCCTCGTCGAGCTTGTAGCCGGGGCGCACGAAGAAGCGGTACGGCGCCTCGAAGCAGACCAGGTCGCGGCGCAGGGCTGCGCGGGCGGCGGTCAGGGTGGCCGGTTCGGTGCTGGTCATCACGACGACCTTGTTCCACGTCGAGCCGCGTTGAGCATCGCTGAAGCCGACGTGCACCCAGTCGCTGTTGCCCTCCTCGAACTGCGGGCAGTCCGGGGAGGTGCTGTTGTTCAGGACGGCCACCAGGGTGGCGCTGCGGTTGCCGCCGGTGGCGGTGGCCGTGAAGGTGTCGGTGCTTCCGGTGAGCGGCGACGTGGTGCAGGCACCGGCCGCGGGGTCGCAGAAGACCTGCTCGTACGGGTTCGGCGCCGCCGGGACGATCGGGGCCACTGCGCTCGCCGGGACCGCGCTCAGCACCAGGTTCACACCCAGCGTCGGGACGCCGACCAGGAGACTCAGGCGACGAGCGCGCCGCCGGGCACCAGCCCGACCTGTACCGCCAACCCTCACCGTCATGACCGCCCGTCCTGTGCCCCTGCGGCGAGTTCTCGCCATTGCTCAGGACGGTGATATCGCGGTTGGAGGCCGAGCCGGTGGTGCCACGCCGAGCATCGGCGCCAGGTCGGCGGGCCTGGCTCGGTCGGGGCGGGTGAACGAACGGGGCGCGGGTGCTCGGGCGGCCCGGATTCGTGAAGGGGGTGCGGGTGGCGAAGCCCCCGCCGGCGCGACGAAGTCGCGCGCTTGAAACGACGACCGACCTGGTTCGCGCTTTCCGCGGACAGCGGTCGCCCGAGGGAGTGCCGAGGGCGGGATTCGAACCCGCATGACCTTGTGAGTCAGGTGGGTTTGAGCCACCCGCGTCTGCCATTCCGCCACCCCGGCCGGGTTGAGCCGGGTCAGTGTATCCGCGCAGGGGAGTGTGTTGATCGCCACTCGTAGGCGGAAGCGCTGGTCAGCGGCTTCGTGAGGACAGCCGGGAGAGCGGTGCATTGGATAGGTTCGACGCATGCCATCCGAAGCTCGCCGTGTCGTCATCGCGGAGGACGAGACCCTGATCCGGATGGACCTGCGCGAGATGCTCGAGGAAGAGGGCTTCGAGGTCGTCGCCGAGGCGGGCGACGGTCTGCGGGCCGTCGAGCTGGTCGAGGAGTTCAAGCCCGACCTGGTGATCCTCGACGTGAAGATGCCCCTGCAGGACGGGATCACCGCCGCCGAGCAGATCGTGGCCAAGCGGGGTGCGGCTGTGGTGATGCTGACCGCGTTCTCGCAGAAGGAGCTCGTCAGCCGGGCCCGGGACGCGGGCGTGATGGCATACCTGGTGAAGCCGTTCACGAAGAACGACCTGCTGCCGGCGATCGAGATGGCCCTGTCCCGGCACGCCGAGATCGTCCAGCTCGAGCAGGAGGTCTCCGGGCTCGCCGAGCGGTTCGAGGTGCGCAAGCTCGTCGACCGCGCCAAGGGCTGCCTGCAGACCAAGTACGGACTCACCGAGCCCGAGGCGTTCCGGTGGATCCAGAAGGCCTCGATGGACCGGCGGATGAGCATGCGCGAGGTCGCGTCGGTGATCATCGCCGACTCCGAACGGGGGGACTCCGCGACCGACGGCGCGGACCCGGGCCTCGGTCTCGCCTGACGCGCTGACCTGCGCTTTCCCGGCATTTGGGGCAGTCGTGGGCACGAAGATCACGAAGCGGATACGGCTTGTGCACCGTTGCCCAAGCTCCAACCGCGCCGCGTGTTGCTCCGTTAGGTTCCCTGAGACCAACCTGATGGGGGATCAACACGCGCGCCCGCGTGATTGTTCACCTGTCTCATGACTATCGAGGAGTCCACCTCATGGCCCGTGTCCTTCCCGCCGCCCGCGTACTCGCGGTGGCCGCTGCGGCCGGACTGGTGCTCGCCGCATGTGGCAGCAAGGACGACAACGCTGCCCCCATCGAGCAGCCGACCACCCAGACGCAGGCCGGCGACGGCACGCTCAAGATCGGCACGTTGCTGCCGCAGACCGGCAGCCTGGTCATCCTCGGGCCCCCGCAGGCCGCGGGTGTGAAGCTCGCCCTCAAGGACATCAACGCCGCCGGCGGTGTACTCGGCAAGCAGGTCGAGGTCGTCGAGCGCGACTCCGGTGACGACAAGACCGACATCGCCAACATCTCCGTCGACAGCATGCTGAACGACGGCGTCGACGCGATTGTCGGTGCGGCCGCCTCCGCGGTCACCCTGAACGTGATCGACAAGATCACCGGCTCCGGCGTGCTGCAGATCTCCGGGTCGAACACCTCGACCAAGCTGAGCACCTACTCGGACAAGGGCCTCTACTTCCGCACCGCGCCCAGCGACATCTTCCAGGGCCGCGTCGTGGGCGAGACCGCCATCGACGACGGTGCGGAGACGATGGCGATCCTGGCTCGCCAGGACGCCTACGGCACCAGCCTCGCCGACCAGGCCGCGAACGCCTTCACCGACGCCGACGGCGAGGTCAAGGAAAAGATCATCTACAACACCGACGCGAGCGAGTTCACCGCCGAGGTTGCCCGGCTCAAGACCGCCGACGCCGACGCGATCGCGCTGATCGGCTTCGAGGAGTCCTCCAAGATCATCGACGAGATGATCAAGCAGGGCATCCTGCCGCTCCCGACGGGCAAGAAGATGTACTTCGTCGACGGCAACATGTCGAACACCATCCCCGTGAAGGCGGGCTCGCTCGAGGGCATCAAGGGCACCATCCCGGGCTCCGAGCCGACCAAGGCCCTCCAGGGACGCCTCGCGGAGTTCGACGCCAACCTGAAGGACTACAGCTACGCGGCCGAGGCCTACGACGCCACGATCCTGATCGCCCTCGCCGCCGAGGCTGCCAAGTCTGACACCGGCACCGCGATGGCCGCGAAGATGGTCGACGTCAGCTCCGGTGGCGAGAAGTGCACCGAGTTCAAGGCGTGCAAGGACCTGCTGGCCGCCGGCAAGGACATCAACTACGACGGCCTGTCCGGCCCGATCGAGTTCGACACCAACGGTGACCCGACGATCGCGTCGATGGGCATCTACCAGTTCGGCTCGGACAACAAGTACAAGTTCCTGAAGCCGGTCACCGGCTCGGTCTCGGGTGGCGCGCTGCCCGTCTCGACCTCGTCGCCGTCGACCTCGTCGCCGTCGCCGAGCAGCTCGGCCTCGCCGACCTCGAGCGCGACCTCGTCGCCGTCGACGTCGCCGAGCAGCACGGGCACCTCGTCGCCGTCCCCGACGTCGACGTCGAGCTTCTGACCCAAGGTCACACCGCACGCTCCGAAGGGGTCCCGCCGCCAGGCGGGGCCCCTTCCTGTGTGTGCCGAAAAGGATCATGACGCCGACCCTTGAATCGGTTTGTCCCGATATGCACCATTACGGCGCCGGTACACGCACGTCCGGCGGCGTACGTGCGTGCCGGAGGTCGGGACATGCGCAGGATCAGCAAGATCGTCGCCGTGACCACCGGCGCCGTCTGCGCCCTCGGTGGCGCCTCCGTCATGGCCTCCGCCACCGACACCCCGACCCCCACCACACCCACTGAGACGGTCTCGGCCGCCGGGCCCTCGCAGGAGTGGGGCGCCTGCACCGACGCGCCGCTCGTGGCCCTCGCGGCCCAGTGCAGGCACGTGCTCGTGCCGTTGGACCGGGCCGACCCGCAGGCGGGCCGGATCGCCGTCGCGATCTCGCGGTTGCGTGCCACCGGTGACCCCACGACCTACCGCGGCCCCCTGCTGGTCAACCCGGGCGGCCCCGGGGCCTCCGGGCTGGCCGCCTCCGCGTTGTTCACCGGCGAGTTCGGCGCAGCGATCCGCCGCGACCACGACCTGATCGGGTTCGACCCGCGCGGAGTAGGTGCGAGCCTGCCCGCGCTGGAGTGCGGCAACGACCGCTCCACGCGGATCGCGATCATCGAGCCGGTCACCCGCCTGGACGAGGAGCCGGGGCTCAACGAGACGACGTCCCTGGCCCTGGCCGAGCAGTACGTCGCGGACTGCACCGCCGCCAACTCCACGAGGTTGGAGCACATGACCAGCACCGACGTGGCTGCGGACATGGACGCCATCCGGCGCGCCCTGGGCGCCGAGACGATCGACTACTACGGCTTCTCCTACGGCACGTACCTCGGCCAGCTGTACGCGAGTACGTACCCGGAGCGGGTCGGGCGGATGGTGCTGGACAGCAACGTCGACCCGACGACGTGGGGGTACGCGAGCCTGCGGATCGACGCCGTGGGCTTCGAGGCCGCCGCGCAACGCTTCTTCGCCTGGGTCGCCGACCACGACGCCGTGTACGGCCTCGGATCGGCTGCGACGGAGGTCGAGGCGGCCTACTACGCGATCGACCGGCTCCTGGTCGAGCGGACCCCGGACGAACTGAGCCAGTCCGCGTGGCGCAACGGGCTGCTGCAGACGCTGTACTCGCCGGCGACCTGGCCCGCGGGAGCGACGTTCTTCGCCCTCGTGCACCGCGCAGCCACGCTGTCCGAGGAGGCGGCCGAGGTGACCGCTCCCGCGGCCGGGATCGCGGCCGCCGCCGACACCGACAACTCAGCGGCGGCGTACAACGCCGCGGCCTGCGGTGACTCGCGGTGGCCGGCGGACTACGCCACCTGGCGCGCGGACGGATTCGCCGCGGCGGAGGAGTCGCCGTTCGCCGCGTGGAAGCTCGTCGAGAACTACCTGCCGTGCCTGACCTGGCCGCATCAGAAGGACCGTGCCGAGGTGGACGGCTCGCAGGCGCCGCCGTTGCTGCTCACCGGGCGGGAGATCGACGGAGCGACGCCGTTGGTCAACGGCATCACAGTGCGCACGCTGTTCCCCGACTCCGTGCTGGTGGTGTCCCGCGAGGTCGGGCACATCGCCAGTGCAGGGGACAACAGCTGCGTCAACGATCTGACGCTGCGTTACCTGCGGACCGGCATGCTGCCGGAGCGGATCAGCACCAGCGAGGTCGACGTCTGGTGCGCCGGAACGCCGTTGCCGGAGCCGACGGCGTTGAGCGTCACGCCCGGGCCAGCGTCCCCAGGTACAGCTCGATCACCTTCGGGTCGTTGATCAGGCTCTTGCCCGTACCGCTGTACGCGTTGCGGCCGTTGTCCAGGACGTAGCCGCGGTGGCAGATCTGCAGGCAGCGCCGGGCGTTCTGCTCGACCATCAGCACCGTCACCCCGGTGCGGTTGATCCGCTTGGTCCGGATGAAGACCTCGTCCTGCAGCGCGGGGGACAGGCCCGCGGACGGCTCGTCGAGCAGCAGCACCTGCGGGTTCGGCATGAGGGCTCGCCCCATTGCGACCATCTGCCGCTCGCCGCCGGACAATGACCCGCAGCGCTGCTTGCGGCGGATCGCCGAGGGCGGGGAACAGTTCGCAGACGTGCTCGAAGCGCTCCTTGAACTGACGGGGATTCAGATACATCCCCATCTGCAGGTTCTCCTCGATGGTCAGGCTCGGGAACACGTTGTTGTTCTGCGGCACGTACCCGACCCCGCGGGCGACCAGCTTGTTCGCCTTGAGCCCCGTGATGTCGTCCCCGCCCAGGGTCACCGTCCCCGAACGCACCGGCACCAGGCCGAACATCGCCTTGAGCAGCGTCGACTTCCCGGCCCCGTTCGGGCCGATGATGCCGACGAGTTCCCCCTTGGCGATGGTCACGTCGACGCCGTTGAGGATGTTGACCTCAGGCGTGTACCCGGCGACCAGGTCGCGTGCCTCCAGCTGCACGGTCGCGGGCGCAGGCATGGGCGCTTCGGTGCTCATGGGGTCCCGTCCTCTACTTCGGCCAGGCGCTCTTCTTCTTCCTCGATGGACAGAGGCGCATCGTGGTGCGATCCGAGGTAGGCGTCGATCACTCGGTCGTCCGCCATCACCGTCGCGGGCGGGCCCTCGGCGACGATCGATCCGGCGGCCATCACCACGGCCCAGTCGGCGATGTCGCGCACGACGTCCATGTCGTGCTCGACGAAGACGACGGTCAGGCCCTCGTCGCGCAGCCCCTTCACGTGTCCGAGCAGGCTCTGTGCCAACGCCGGGTTCACCCCGGCCATCGGCTCGTCGAGCATCACCAGCGTCGGGTCGGTCATCAGTGCGCGCGCCATCTCCAGCAGCTTGCGCTGCCCACCGGACAGGGTGCCCGCGAAGTCGTGCGCGACGTGGGTGAGCTTGAAGCGATCCAGCAGTTCCATCGCGCGAGCGGTGGTCGCCGCCTCCTGACGGCGCCACAGCGGGTGCGCCATCGCTGCCCACAACGACTCGCCACGCTGCCCGGTCGCGCCCAGACGCATGTTGTCCAGCACGGACAGCTTCGAGAGCGCCTTGGTGAGCTGGAAGGTGCGGACCATGCCCGCGCGGGCGAGGCGATGCGGCGGCTTGCCGCTGACCACCTTGCCCTGGAAGGTCCACGCCCCGGCCTCGGCCCGGTCGAAGCCGGTGAGGATGTTGAACAGCGTCGTCTTCCCCGCGCCGTTGGGTCCGATCAGCGCGGTGATCGAGTGCCGCTGGATCTCCAGGTGCCCGACGCTGACGGCGGTCAGGCCACCGAAACGACGCACGACCGAGTCGGCAACCATGATCGGATCCGGCTTACGGGAACCGGGATCGGGGTCGGAGCCCGCGAGGGCGTCCATCGCCACCGCGTGGTGCTCGGAATGGATCCGTGGGACCTCGGGGACCCCGTACGAGTCAGCGGACATCGAGGGCCATCTCCCGTCGATCGCCGAAGATTCCTTGTGGTCGGAAGACCACCAGCAGGACCAACCCGAGGCCGACGAGCATGAACCGGACCTGCCCGACCTGCGTGGCCTCCATGATCGAGGTGGGGATGTGCCCGGCGGCCACGGCCTGGCGCAGCACCGCGTCGGAGAAGGCCAGCAGTGTCCACAGGATCATCGCGCCGACGACCGGACCGAACACCCGCGCGGCACCGCCCAGGATCAGCACGACGTAACACAGGAACGTGGTCTCGGTGCCGTAGAGACCGGGCTGCACCGACCCCTTGCCCAGCGCCGCGATGAACCCGCCCAACGAGCCGATGACGCCGCCGAGGATCAGCGCCTGCATCTTGTACGAGTAGACGTTCTTGCCGAGGCTGCGCACCGCGTCCTCGTCCTCGCGGATCGCCTTGATGACGCGACCCCACGGGCTGCGCACCAGCAGCGCGACGAGGCAGCAGACGATCGCGACCAGGCTCCAACCGACGGTCAGCACCCAGAACGTGCGGGCGTCGTAGTCGACCGGCCCGATGCCGTAGCGATTGCCCGTCGGGTACGGGTTCATCTCGAAGAACGCGGTGGAGAACTGCTGGATGCCGTCGGTGCCGCCGAACTTGTCCTCCAACGCCACCGACTGCAGAATCAGGCGGATCATCTCCGCGGCCGCGATCGTCGCGATCGCCAGATAGTCCGCCCGTAGCCGCAGGGTCGGTATGCCGAGCAGCACCGCGAGCAGCACCGACAGGCCCAGCCCGATGGCGATCGCGACGCCGAAGGGCAGGTCGTAGGTGGCGATGGACACGGCCAGGCCGTAGGAGCCCATCGCCATGAAGGCGGCGTGACCGAAGTTCAGCAGGCCCGCGTAGCCGAAGTGGATGTTCAGGCCGATCGCGGCGAGGGCGAAGTACACGGCGTCGACGCCGAAGCCCGGCCTCGGCGGAGTTGGTGAAGATGCTGCGTCCAGTCCATGGCTACCCCCTCACCCGATCCGCTCGCGGCGCCCGAGGATGCCCTGCGGACGGACCAGCAGGATCAGGATCAGCACGCCGAGCGCACCGAGGTTCTTCAGCTCGGGGGAGATCACCAACGTGGACAGCTGGATGAAGCACCGCGATGACCAGTGAGCCGACGAGGGCGCCGGTCGCGGTGCCCAGGCCGCCGAGGGTGACCGCGGCGAACATGAGCAGCAGGATCTGCTGACCCATCTGGAACTGCACCTGCTGGGCGACGCCCAGCAGGATGCCCGCCAGGCCGGCCAGGGCGGCGCCGACGATCCAGACGGTCCGGATGACCCGGTCGACGTCGATCCCGGAGGCAGCGGCCAGTGACGGGTTGTCCGCGACGGCGCGGGTCGCCTTACCGAGGCGGGTCTTGTTCAGGGCGAGCAGCGTGAGCACGATCGCGACGGCCGCGATGCCCATGCTCCAGTAGTCGCGCGGGGCCAGGGCGATCGGCAGGCCGAAGGGCTGCACGGCACGTTGGCCCTGGTAGTCGGTGTACGCCTCGTTGCCGCCGCCGAAGAAGTACAGCAGGACGTAGCGGGCCAGCAGTGCCAGTCCGATGGAGACGATCATCATCGGGACCAGGCCGGTTCCACGGCGGCGCAGCTGACCCCAGAAGAACTTGTCCTGGGTCCAGCCACCGGCTCCGCAGATCAGCACCGCGAGGGCCGCCGCGGGGAGCAACGCGAGCCCGCCGTCGACGTTGATCCACCAGGCGACCAGGGCGCCCAGGGTGACCAACTCGCCGTGCGCGAAGTTGACCAGCTTGGTGGTGCCGTAGATCAGTGAGAGACCCAACGCCGCGAGCGCGAGGATCAGCCCGAAGCGCAAGCCCTCGGCCGTCAGTTGCGCGGTGCGGTTGAGGTCCTGGCTGCCGGCGCTCGGCCCGGCGGCCTCACCGAGAGGGAACAGCTGCGGTTTCGTCTGGCCGCTGAGCACGTCCTTGGTGGCCGAGGAGCGGTCGGCGTCGCGCAGTTCGACGCCCTGCGGCAACGTCGCGGTGTCCAGGGTCACCGTGTAGCTGCCGGGACCCGGGCAGCGGGATCGCCCAGGCGCCGGTGGCATCGCTGCGGGCCTCACCGATCGGGGCGCCGTCGGGGGTGGTGGCGAACACGCGCACGTTCGCGACCGGCTCGCCGCCGTCCTTCAGCGTGCCGTGCAGATCCTCGCCGGCCGCCGCCGCTGGTCCGGCACCGATCGCCAGCGCGAGCAGCGCGGCGACCATGGCGCACAGCACTGCCGCAAGCCGTCGTGGCAAGCGGCCCTCCCCAGCCCGGTGAAGATCATGTTCCTTGATCACCGGACTGTACTGGCGGCAGGCGGCTCGATCCGGTCAATCGGGCCGAGGTTTGCGCCATTGAAATACCAAGCCCCCGCAGCCCCACCCATTCCGGGCGCCAGGCACGTTGTCGGCGTCGCCACCTAGGATCGCCGGCGTGGCAGATGCAGGGCGGTTGTTGTTGCTGGATGGGCACTCCTTGGCCTATCGGGCGTTCTACGCGCTGCCGGTGGAGAACTTCTCCACCACCACCGGCGCCCCTACGAACGCCGTCTACGGCTTCACGTCGATGCTGATCAACACGCTGCGTGACGAGGTCCCGACGCACCTCGCGGTGTGCTTCGACATCTCCCGGGCGACGTTCCGCACCGAGGCGTTCCCGGAGTACAAAGCCAACCGCACCTCCGCGCCGGACGACTTCCGTCCGCAGGTCAGTCTGATCCGCGAGGTCCTCGACGCCCTGCGCATCCAGGTCCTCGCGGTGGAGGGCTACGAGGCCGATGACGTCATCGCCACGGTGACCGTCGCGGCCGAGGCCGAGGGCTATCAGGTGCTGATCCTCTCCGGGGACCGCGACGCCTTCCAGCTCGTCTCGGACAACGTCACAGTCCTCTACCCCAAGCGCGGTGTCTCCGAGCTGTCCCGGATGGACCCGGCCGCGGTCGAGGAGCGATACGGGCTCACACCCAAGCAGTACCCGGACTACGCGGCGCTGCGCGGGGACCCGTCGGACAACCTGCCCTCGATCCCGAGCGTGGGGGAGAAGACCGCCGCGAAGTGGATCCGCGAGTACGGCTCCCTCGACGAACTGATCAACCGGGTCGATGAGGTCAAGGGCAAGGTCGGTGAGGCACTGCGTGCGCACCTGTCCTCAGTGATGCTGAACCGCCAACTGACCGAGCTGCGCCGCGACGTTCCGCTGGATGTCGTTCCCGCGGACCTGGCGTTGCAGCAGTGGGACCGCGACGAGGTGCACCGCGTCTTCGACACCCTCCAGTTCCGCGTACTGCGCGAGCGGCTCTGGGCGACGTTGGAGTCCGCGACGCCCGAGGCGGAGTCCGGGTTCGACATCTCCGGGTCGTCGCTCGCCCCGGGCGAGGTCACCGCGTGGATCGAGGAGCACGCCGCCGGGCCGGAGCGGGTCGGCCTCGAGGTCGTCGGCACCTGGGGCCGCGGCACCGGTCTGGTGACCGGCCTGGCGTTGGCCGCCGCCGACGGGTCGGCCTGCTTCATCGACCCCGCCACGATCGGCCCGGACGACGACAAGTCGCTCGCGGCCTGGTTGGCCGACGCCGCCCGCCCCAAGGCGCTGCATGACGCCAAGGGCCCGGCGTTGGCGTTGGCCGCGCACGGCTGGACCCTGAACGGGGTCACCTCCGACACCGCTCTCTCGGCGTATCTGGCCCTGCCCGGGCAGCGGTCCTTCGACCTGTCCGACCTGGCGCTGCGCTTCCTGCACCGCGAGTTGCGCAACGACTCCGCCGACGAGGGGCAGCTCTCCTTCGACGGCGCCGACGAGCAGGCCTCCGCCGAGGCCGCGATGGTCCGGGCGAGCGCGATCATCGACCTGGCCACGTTCCTGGACAGCGAGCTCGCCGAGCGCGGCGGGGCGCCGTTGCTGGAGCAGGTCGAACTGCCGCTGGTCGAGGTCCTCACGCAGCTGGAGACCGTCGGCATCGCGGCCGACGCCGACTACCTCGCGAACCTGTCGGCCGAGTTCGGCGGCGGGGTGAAGGATGCCGAACAGGCCGCGTTCGCCGCCCTCGGACACGAGGTGAACCTCGGATCGCCCAAGCAGTTGCAGGTCGTGCTGTTCGAGGAACTCGGGCTGCCGAAGACCAAGAAGATCAAGACCGGTTGGACAACTGACGCCGAGTCACTTGTTGACCTGTTCGAGAAGACGGAGCACCCGTTCCTCGAACACCTACTCCGCCACCGCGACGTCACCCGGCTGAAGTCGACCGTCGACGGCCTGCTGCCGATGCTCGACGACCACGGCCGCATCCACACCACGTTCAACCAGATGATCGCCGCGACCGGCCGGTTGTCCTCGACGGACCCGAACCTGCAGAACATCCCGATCCGCACCGAGGAGGGCCGCCGCATCCGCACGGCCTTCATTTGCGGGCCCGGCTACGAGTCGCTGATGACCGCGGACTACAGCCAGATCGAGATGCGGATCATGGCGCACCTGTCCGAGGACGACGGGCTGAAGGAGGCCTTCGCCTCGGGGGAGGACCTGCACACCACCGTGGCGTCAAGGGTCTTCTCCGTCGAACCCGGCGACGTCACCCTCGCCCAGCGCGCCAAGATCAAGGCGATGTCCTACGGATTGGCCTACGGACTCTCCTCGTTCGGTCTCTCGCGCCAACTGAAGATCTCCGTCGAGGAAGCGTCCGGGCTGCGCGACGAGTACTTCGACCGCTTCGGCGGGGTGCGGGACTACCTGCACAAGGTCGTCGAGGTCGCGCGCATGGAGGGCTACACCGAGACGATCCTCGGCCGCCGCCGCTACCTGCCCGGACCTCACCAGCGACAACCGCCAACGCCGCGAGATGGCCGAGCGCATGGCACTGAACGCCCCCATCCAGGGCTCGGCCGCCGACATCATCAAGGTCGCGATGCTCGGCGTCGACGGCGCCATCAAGGCCACCGGGCTCAAGTCCCGCATGCTCCTGCAGGTCCACGACGAACTCGTCCTCGAGGTCGCCCCCGGCGAACGCGAGCAGCTCGAACAGTTGGTCCGCGACCAGATGGGCGGCGCCTACCCACTGTCCGTCGCCCTCGACGTCTCCGTCGGCGTCGGCAAGAACTGGCACGACGCCGGCCACTGACGGCTTACGACCATTACGCACAGGCGATTGAGGCGAGCGGAGAGCGAAGGCGAGGAACGAGCTTTCGCTCTCCCGAGCCGATTGAAGCCTGTTGAGCGACGAAGTCGCGAACACGACGTGCGCAGTGGTTGTGAAAGTGGGCGAAATGTCCGCAATGTGTGGCCACAACGGATGACAAGCAACGCCTACGGCAGGCGTGTAGAGCCGGCGTGGGCCGGGAATGCCCTACGGAGAAGCTGTTCGCCAACTGCAGGGAGGGACCCCCATGGGCGCGTTCGACAGCATCAAGGACAAGGCCAAGGACTTCGCCGGGAAGAACCCGGACAAGGTCGATCAGGGCATCGACAAGGCGGGCGACGCAGTCGACGCGAAGACCGGTGGCCAACACGCCGACAAGGTCGACATGGCACAGGACAAGGCGAACCAGGCCGCCGACAAGTTCACCAACGGCTAGGAACGCTCCGCAGCGTCCGACCGAACGAGGGCCGCGGGCCGCATTCGGTCGGACGTTGCGCTTTTCGCCCTCAGGGGCGGTCGACCAGAAAGATCGCGGTGCCGGGGAACAGTCGGCCACGCAGCGGGCTCCAGCCGCCCCAGATGCCGTCGTGCCCGGCCGGCCACTCCGGCTCGACGAGGTCGGTGAGGACCAGGCCCGCGTCGACGATCTCCCGCACCCAGTCCCCGAGGGTGCGGTGGTGCTCGACGTAGCTGGGGTGGCCGTCGGAGTACTCGACGTAGGCCCGACGGTCGAAGTAGGAGTCCCGCACGGTCAGCCCGCCCCTGCCGGGGTCGTCCGGGAAGCACCACCGGAACGGGTGCGTCACCGAGAATACGACCCGCCCGCCGGGGCGCACCACCCGCGCGACCTCCCGCAGCACCGCGCCGACGTCGGCCACGAACGGCAGCGCTCCGTAGGCCGAGCACGCGGCGTCGAACGAACCAGAACGCAAGGGGAGTGCCGAGGCGTCGGCGACGAGCACCGGCACCCGCGTCCCGGCTTGGCGGTCCAGTTCCAGGGAGTGCCGGATCTGCACCTCCGACATGTCCACCCCGACGACCCGAGCCCCGGCCGCCTGGAGCCACCGGGCGCACTGGGCCGCCCCGCACCCGAACTCCAGGACGTCGGCGCCCGCCACCGGACCGAGCAGACGGGCGTCCGCCTCGCGCAGCCCCTCGGGGCCCCACACGAAATCGGCGTCGCCCAGGAATGACCCGTGCTCGGCCTGGTACTCGGTCGCCGCGGAGTCCCACCACGCCCGGTTGGCGGCTGTCGTCGGCTCGGCCCCGACCTCGGCCCGCCCCACGTCCGACACCTGATCTCCTCTGCTTGCCCCCGAGTCGGCGTGTCGTCGAGGCGCTGACCTGCGGGTTCTCCCAGGCTGCGCGACATCACGCCCGTCAATTGACCGGTTTTCCCGGCGGCAAGTATCCTGGCAGGCGCGTTGTGGGCCAGTGCGACCTCGGACGTAGTAGGCGCACGCTCGTACGTCGTTGATCCGGCAGTGTCTTTTGGTCACCGCGGCTCCTCGGAGCCGACTGGTCAGGAGGAACCTCGGTTTATCGGCAGGCGGAAGCGGTCTCCAGCGCGCCGATGCGGCCCATCCAGGGGCCCCCGATAAACCAGTTTCCGGAGTCACCTACCTAATGACCACCACTATCCCGGCCTACGGCGTCACCTCACCCGCTCCGCCCCAGGTCGCGGTCAACGACATCGGTTCGGCTGAGGACTTCCTCGCCGCCATCGATCTGACCATCAAGTACTTCAACGACGGCGACATCGTCGAAGGCATCATCGTCAAGGTGGACCGTGACGAGGTCCTCCTCGACATCGGCTACAAGACCGAGGGCGTCATTCCCTCCCGTGAGCTCTCCATCAAGCACGACGTCGACCCCAATGAGGTCGTCAAGGTCGGCGATGAGATCGAGGCTCTGGTTCTCCAGAAGGAGGACAAGGAGGGTCGTCTGATCCTGTCCAAGAAGCGCGCCCAGTACGAGCGCGCCTGGGGCACGATCGAGCGGATCAAGGAAGAGGACGGCATCGTCACCGGTTCGGTGATCGAGGTCGTCAAGGGTGGCCTGATCCTGGACATCGGTCTTCGTGGCTTCCTCCCCGCCTCGCTGGTGGAGATGCGCCGCGTCCGCGACCTGCAGCCCTACGTCGGTCAGCAGCTCGAGGCCAAGATCATCGAGCTCGACAAGAACCGCAACAACGTCGTTCTGTCCCGCCGCGCGTGGCTCGAGCAGACCCAGTCCGCGGTTCGCCAGAACTTCCTCACGACCCTGCAGAAGGGCCAGGTCCGCCCCGGCGTCGTCTCCTCGATCGTCAACTTCGGTGCGTTCGTGGACCTCGGCGGCGTCGACGGTCTCGTCCACGTCTCCGAGCTGTCCTGGAAGCACATCGACCACCCGTCCGAGGTTGTCGAGGTCGGCCAGGAGGTCACCGTCGAGGTTCTCGACGTGGACATGGACCGCGAGCGCGTCTCGCTGTCGCTCAAGGCGACCCAGGAAGACCCGTGGCAGCAGTTCGCCCGGACGCACCAGATCGGCCAGGTCGTCCCCGGTCGCGTCACCAAGCTCGTCCCGTTCGGTGCGTTCGTGCGCGTCGACGAGGGCATCGAGGGCTTGGTCCACATCTCCGAGCTGGCCGAGCGCCACGTCGAGGTGCCGGAGCAGGTCGTCCAGGTCGGCGACGAGATCTTCGTCAAGGTCATCGACATCGACCTTGAGCGTCGCCGCATCTCCCTCTCGCTGAAGCAGGCGAACGAGGGCTCCGGCGCGGGCGAGGCCGACGAGCACTTCGACCCGGCGCTGTACGGCATGCCCGTCGAGTACGACGAGGCCGGCCAGTACGTCTACCCGGAGGGCTTCGACGCGGAGACCAACGAGTGGCTCGCCGGCTTCGAGGCGCAGCAGGCGGTGTGGGAGGCGCAGTACGCCGAGGCCCGCGCCCGCTTCGAGGCGCACCGCAAGCAGGCCAAGGCCGCTCAGGCTGCCGACGCCGAGGCCGGTTCGTCCGAGGCGGCGGTGGCGGCGGCGACGTGCCGACCTCGTACTCCTCGGAAGCCCCTGCGGGCGACGAGACCGAGGCCAGCGGCACCCTGGCCACCGACGAGGCCCTCGCCGCACTGCGCGAGAAGCTCACCGGTCGCAGCTAGTACGACCTGATCGAAGGCCCCGTCCGATTCGCCGGACGGGGCCTTCGGCGTTCTGTGCCTGCGTCAGGCGAGTCGTCGGCTGACGAGCGGACGCACCTCGGTGATGCGGTCGTAGTCACGGTCCACGTGGAGAACGCCCAACCCGTGATGCAGCGCCGTCTCGGCGATGAGTAGGTCGCCGATCGCGATGCGATGCCACATCCCGTGGTGATCGGCCAGGTCTGCCTGCAGCGCCAGGGCGCGTTCGAGGATGTCGGGCGGGGCAGGCGCCGCGAGATAGGCGTTGCGGATCTGCGCCTTGCGGGCGACGTAGTCCGTGGCGGAGCGCGCTGAGTACAACTGCTCGAGTTCGCCGATCGGACAGAGGTGCAGCGAGCCGGCGAGTTCCGCGAGCTGCGCAGCGATCTCTGGATCCTGCGACCGGGCCGCCGCGCTCTTGTCGAGGATCCATCCCCTCGGGGGAGGCGGACTGCTCACCGCCACATCTCATCGCCCGCGAGGACGTCGAGATCGACGTGCGTCCCGAGGACAGCCAGATCCGCCCGCTGCCGAGCGATCAGCTCGGCGTGCTGACGCTCCGCGCTGTCCGCGACTCGACGCAGCGCTTCCTCCACCGTCGCTCGGGTCGTCTCCAGGCCGAGGGCGCGCTTGGCTCGTGCGACGAGCTCCTCGTCCAGCTCGATGGTCGTTCGCTTCATGTATGCATCATAGCTTCGATATGTATGTACCGCCCTCCGGACTCCGTCCCCGCACGAGGCCGGCAGGATCCCTACCGTGCACATCGGGCTGACCGGCGGGATCGGGTCGGGCAAGACGACCGTCACCGACCTCCTCGCGGAACTGGGCGCGGTCATCGTCGACGCGGACGTGATCGCGCGCGCGGTCGTGGCCCCGGGCAGCGAGGGGCTCGCTGCGATCGCCTCCGAGTTCGGCGACCAGATCCTGACGCCCGACGGTGGGATGGACCGCGAGGCCATGGCGGCACTGGTCTTCGCCGACCCCGAGGCTCGGGCGAGGTTGAACGCGATCGTGCACCCATTGATCCGGGCCCGCAGCATCGAGGAGGTGGCGGCCGCCCCGCCCGGGTCGATCGTCATCCAGTCGATCCCGCTGCTGGTGGAGACCGGTCAGCAGGACAAGTTCGACCTGGTGATCGTCGTCGACGTGCCGCCGGAGGTCGCGGTTGCCCGGCTCATCGAACACCGCGGGATGACCGAGGCCGATGCCCGGGCCCGGATCTCCGCCCAGGTGGACCGGACGAAGCGGCTCGCCGCGGCCGATGTCGTGCTGGACAACTCGCGGACCCGCGAGCACCTCGAACTGCAGACCCGCGAGCTCTGGGTGGAACTGCAGCAGCGAAACTGACGACACGTCAGGCAAATCCGCACGGCGCTCGAAGATCATCGGTACAAGCGCGGTGCGCCGGACACGCCCGCAGGGGGCCGGCCTGAATCGACCCGTCATCTCCACGGCGTAAGTTGTGCTCACGTTCACCGACCGTTCACGTCCCGCGGAGCCACGAATGACCACTGCCGACTTCCCTGACGTCCTGCCGGACAGTGCCTACGCGGGGTGGGCGGCCCCCGGCATCGGCACGTGGGGGCTTGACGCCAGCCATTGCCCCCGGCCGGTGGCCCGCTATATCTGGCCACTGTTCACTCACGGGTTCTGCGAAGGATTCGGCTCCACCTTCGCCCGGTACGGGATGCTGCTCGAGGTCGTCGAAGCCCGTCCCGTCGGCGGATTCATCTACAACCAGGTCCGCGCGCTGGGTGCGCCGCCGGAGGCCGTCGATCACCCTCCCAAGGAGGTCTTCGACGAGATCCTGGCGAACAACCCGGCGTTCCAGGAACGGATGCGCGCCGCCGAGAACGTCTGGGCCGAGCAGCTGTGGCGCAGGGACCTGCTGCACTGGGACACCACGCACAAGCCGGAGCAGATCGCCAAGCGAGACACGTTGGACGCCGTCGACCTGGGCGGGCTGTCCGACGACGGGTTGCTGGCTCACCTGCAGGCCTGCACCGAGGCGTACAAGAACGGCTGGGTGGTCCACCACACCTACAACGGCGCCGCGATCCTGCCGGTCGGGGACTACCTCCTCTCGGTGATGGGCTGGACGGGACTTCCGCCGCATGTCGCGATCGCAGCTCTTTCCGGCGCCAGCCCGGTGTCCACCGGCGGCGGTGTCGCGCTGGAAGCCGCAGCTCGCGCGATCGCAGCGGACCCCGGCGCCCGGGAGAAGCTCGCGGCGGATCAGCCTGCCTCGACCACGGTCAAGGAACTGAGCCGGCGTCAGGGACCCGTCGGAGAGGCCCTGAGCGCCTACCTGGCCGAGGCCCGCTTCCTTCCGGTCGACGGGGAGGACGCGGTCGGCGTGCCCACCACCATCGAGTGCCCGGAGTTGATCGTCGGCCGTCTCCGCGCGGCGCTCGACACCCCCGAGCCCGACGCGCACATCGGCGCGGGGGCCGCCGCGGACCAGCTGCGCGCGGCAGTACCGGAGGAACACCGGGCGATCTTCGACTCCGCCTTGGCCGAGGCGCGCCTGGTGTACCGCTTGCGCGACGAACGAGCGGTCTACGGCGACCGCCAACTCGGCACGGTCCTGCGGCGGGCGTTGCTCGAGATCGGCGAGCGGCTGACCGCGCGCGGGCGCCTCGAGCAGGCCGACCACGCGGTCGACCTCGACGCCCCCGAGGTCGACGACCTGTTGCGCAAGGGGACCGGCCCCTCGGCCGCCGACGTCGCCGAGCGGGTCCAGTGGCGGCTGAACGCCGACTACCGCCGGATGCCGCCCCTGTTCGGTCAGCCGCCCGGCCCGCCGCTGCCCGCTGAATGGTTGCCGCCGACGGCTGCGCGGGTCCACGCCGGCTTGGGCTTCGCCCTGCACGGCATTCTCGGCGACATCGGGCCCGAGGCCACCACAGCGGGCGCCGTCGTCGCGGGCCTCCCCGGAGCCTCCGGAGTCGCGGAGGGCCGGGCTCGCCTGATCCGCCAGATCGACGAGCTGGAACTGATCGAGGAGGGCGACATCCTCGTGACGATTCAGACCGGTCCGGCCTTCAACCTGGTGCTGCCGTTGCTCGCGGGCCTGGTCACCGACCGCGGCGGGATGCTGTCGCACGCGGCGATCGTGGCGCGGGAGTTCGGGGTGCCGGCAGTCGTCGGCTGTGTGAACGCCACGTCCTTGATCCCGGACGGTGCGCGCGTCCGGATCGAGGGCGACACCGGCACGGTCACTGTGCTCGACGGAGGGTGAAGCCGGCCGCCCCTGATCGAGGCGAACGCAAGCTGCTGCTGGCGGCCTGCCTCGCCACCACGTTGGTGCCGCTGAGCTCCACGATGGTGGCCGTCGCGCTGCCCGACCTGCGCCAGGACTTCGACCTGTCGGTGGCGGCCGCGGTGTGGCTGGTCAACGCCTACCTGGTGGTGACCGCCGCGGCGCAGCTGATGGCGGGCGGCCTGGGCGACCGCTTGGGTCGACGTCGGCTCGCGATCGTCGGCGTGGCCGGGTTCGGGGTGTTCGCCGCCCTGGCCGCCGCAGCCCCCGTGTACCCGGCGGCGATCGCCGCGCGCTGCCTGCAGGCAGCCTTCGGTGCGATGGCCATCGTCAACACGGCGGCCGCCGTGCGCGCAGCGGTGCCTGCCGGGCGCCGGGGCCGCGCCTTCGGGATGGTCGGGGCCTCGGCCACGCTGGCCGCCGCCTCCGGTCCACCGATCGGGGCGGTCGCTGTGGCCTGGGCCGGCTGGCGGGGGACCTTCCTGTTCATCCTGCCGCTGGTGGCCCTCGCGCTGCTCGCGGTCGTGCGGTGGCTGCCGCCCGATCCGGTCCGCGCGCCCGCCGACCCAGCACGCGCCGGGGTGCGGCGCTTCGACCCGTTCGGTGCCTTCCTGCTGCTCGCGACCCTCGCCGCCGCCGCAGTGCTCGTGAACCGCCTGTCCGAGGACACCCCGCTCGCGGTGGACATCGCGCTCGCTGCAGCCACGGTGCTCGCTGCGTTTGCCTTCGTGTTCGTGGAGCGCCGCCACCCGGCGCCGGTGCTCGACCTGTCGGTGTTGCGCGTTCCGGCGTTGGCCGCGTGCGTGCTCGCCATCGCCGGGGGCAACCTGGCGATGTACCTGGTCCTCCTCGCGGTTCCGTTGCTGGTCGAGGAGGGCGGGTCCTCCGCCGGCGTGATCCTCGCGCCCATGCTGTTCGGCGCAGCGCTGTTCGCACCGATCGGCGGGCGGCTGGCCGACCGGTGGGGCCGCCGTGCCCCGGCGGTGGCGGGCAACGTACTGATCGCGGTGGCCTTCGCCGGGCTCGCCCCACTGGATCTGTCCGAGCAGCCGGCGATGACCGCCCTGCTGCTCGGCGCCGCCGGGATCGGGCTCGGGCTGTCCACCGCCGCGGTGCAGACGGCCGGCGCAGAGGCCCTACCGGCCGAACAGGCCGGGGTCGCCGCGGGAGTCTCCTCCTCGGCGCGGTACCTGGGCAGCATCCTGGGCACCAGCCTGCTGGCGCTGCTCGTCGCGCAGGGGACCGGGGCCCGGGTGTTCACGGTTGCGGCCGTCGCCGCCGCGATCGCCGGGGTGGCCTCGCTGCGGATCGTCGGCCGGGCGGTCAGGGAACCGACGGTCCCCCCGGCCGGGGAGTCATCGGAAGCACCTGCGCCGGAGCTCCGAGGCGGACCGGGCCCGGCTCGTTGAGCCCCTCGACGAGCACACGCACGAACTCGAGCACGTCCTCGGCGGCCAGCTTGAACTCGCTGGGGACCGAGACCCCGCGTCCATCGGCGACCGTGATGCCGACCGTCCCGTCGTGGTGCCAGCGGGCGGCCAGGCGGCCGGGGCCGTCGGCGTCGTCGAACACCGCGGGGGTGCGATACGAGGCCGCGTCCATGCCGGACTGCGAGCGCAACGGAACGACGTCGGCCATGGGGCGAATGATCCCTTTATGTCGGGGTCTGTTGTCAATCCGTGACCTGGGCTGTTTAGGTGTTTCTCAGGTTCGAGGGCGCATCTAGTTCCCCCGGCGGATCCATTCCTCCAGTTGCGGCGCCTCGGCGCCGATGGTGGTGGAGTCACCGTGCCCGGTGCGCACCACGGTCTCCGGGGGGAGGGTCAGCAGCCGGGTGCGGATCGAATCGATGATCGTCTCGAAGCTGGAGAACGATCGGCCGGTGGCACCCGGGCCGCCCGCGAACAGGGTGTCGCCGGTGAACAGGGTGCCCAGGTCGGGTGCGTAGAGACAGGTCGAGCCGGGGGAGTGCCCAGGGGTGACCATGACACGAAGATCGATCCCGGCGACCCGCAGGATCTGACCATCGGTCAGTTCTGCATCGGGCTTCCGGTCCGGATGGGTCATCTGCCACAACGTGGACTCGTCGGGGTTCAGCAGGATCGGCGCGTTGAGCCGGTCGGCCAACGCCGGAGCGGAGTTGATGTGGTCGTCGTGCGCGTGAGTGCAGACGATCGCCACCACGCGTCGATCGCCGACCGCGGCGGCGATCGCATCCGGATCGTGCGCGGCGTCGAGAACGATCACCTCGCGCTCGTCCCCGATCACCCACACGTTGTTGTCGACGTCCCACGTCCCACCGTCGAGGGAGAACGTGCCGGAGGTGACGAGGTGCTGGATCGCGTCGGTCACAGGACCACCACCGAGCGGAGCACGTCGCCGTGGTGCATCCGCTCGAACGCGGCCTCGACGTCGTCGAGTGCGATGGTCTCGCTGACGAAGTCCTGCAGCGGCAGGCGACCCTGCAGGTGCAGGTCGATCAACATCGGGAAATCCCTACTGGGCAGGCAATCGCCGTACCAGGAGGACTTCAGCGACCCACCTCGGCCGAAGTACTCGATCAGCGGAAGCTCCGGTGCCTTCATGTCCGGCGTCGGTACGCCGACCAGTACGACGGTCCCGGCCAGGTCGCGGGCGAAGAAGGCCTGCTTCCACGTCTCGGGTCGGCCGACCGCGTCGACGACGACGTCGGCACCGAATCCGCCGGTGGCCTCCTTGATGCCCTCGACGGCATCGACGTTCTTGGAGTTCACCGTGTGCGTCGCGCCGAAGCGACGTGCCGTCTCCAGCTTCCGGTCGTCGACGTCGACCGCGACGATGATGCCCGCCCCGGCCAGGACCGCGCCCGCGATCGCACCCGCGCCGACGCCACCGCAACCGATCACCGCGATGGAGTCACCGCGGCCGATGCCGCCGGTGTTGATCGCGGCCCCGATGCCGGCCATGACGCCGCAGCCGAGCAGACCGGCGACCGCGGGGGACACCGCAGGGTTGACCTTGGTGCACTGCCCGGCGGCAACGAGGGTCTTGTCGGCGAACGCGCCGATGCCCAGCGCCGGCGACAGCTCCTGACCGGACAGCAGGGTCATCTTCTGCTTGGCGTTGTGGGTGGCGAAGCAGTACTGCGGCTTCCCGCGGGCGCAGGAGCGGCACTGCCCGCACACCGCGCGCCAGTTGAGGATCACGAAGTCGCCCGGCGCCACCTCGGTGACGCCGGCGCCGACGGACTCCACGATCCCGGAGGCCTCGTGGCCGAGCAGGAAGGGGAAATCGTCGTTGATGCCGCCCTCGCGATAGTGCAGGTCGGTGTGGCACACCCCGCACGCCTGGATGGCGACGACCGCCTCACCCGGCCCAGGGTCGGGGACGATGATGGTCTCCAGGCTGACCGGCTTTCCCCGCTCCAGTGCGACGACTCCGCGGACCTGCTGCGCCATGGGGCTCCTCCGAGGGTGTGGTTGCCCTCAGTCTGCCGAAGGCCGTTTCCGACATTCCTGGCAGGCTCGGGGATACGGATCGAGCACACCACCTATGCCGATAGAATCACTTGACTTTGAGAGAGGACCGACTGCTCGTGCGCCCCGAGGCCGGCGTCCACGCCCACACCGCCGCCGACCCCGCCGATCTGGCGCTGGCGGTGCGTCTTGCCGAGGTCGCCGGGAAGCGGTTGCTGGAGGTCCGGGAGTCCTGGTCCGGGCCGAGCTGGGAACTCGGCGACGCCGGGGACAGTGCGGCGCAGGACGTGATCGCCTCCGGGCTGACGGCCGTGCGTCCGGGCGACGCCGTGCTGTCCGAGGAGGCCCGGGACAGCCCCGCGCGGCTCAAGGCGGACCGGGTCTGGATCATCGACCCGCTCGACGGCACCCGGGAGTTCTCCGAGGGCCGCGACGACTGGGCGGTGCACGTCGCGCTCTGGGAGCGCTTCGTCGGTGAACTGACCGTCGGTGTGGTCGCGCTGCCCGGCCGCGGCGTGATCTTGTCCTCGGACGGCAACGCCGGACGCCCCCGCGCCGAGGGCGAGTGGCGGATAGCCGTCAGCCGCACCCGCCCGCCGGGCGCCGCGGTCACCGCCGCCCGGGAACTCGGCGCGACCCTCGTGCCGATGGGCTCCGCCGGTGCGAAGGTCGCCGCCGTCGTCCTCGGTGACGTTGACGCCTATGTGCACGACGGCGGCCAGTACGAATGGGACTCCGCGGCCCCGGTCGCGATGGCCCGCGCGGCGGGGATGTTCACCAGCCGGATCGACGGCGCAGCGTTGCGCTACAACCAGTCCGACGTCTACCTGCCCGACCTGATCGTGGCCCGGCCGGAGTTTGCGTCGCAGCTCGTCGCTGCGATTCAGGGGAGTGATGGGCATGCCTCCTAGCCCCGGTAGGCGGCGCGGACGGCGCCAGCGCGGCCCCTGGCGGCGTTGTCGTCGTCGCCCGCTACTCCGTAGCGGGCTCCTCCTCCGCCTTGCCAGGAACCACGCTGATCACCGTCCGCATCCGCCTGGGGCTAGGAGGCACGCCCAGTGATGGGAAGTCAGATTGCGCCGCACGACTATCAGCTTTCGCAGTTGCGGGTCCTGGAGTCCGAGGCGGTCCACATCATCCGTGAGGTCGCCGCGGAGATGGAGCGGCCGTGTCTGCTGTTCTCCGGTGGCAAGGACTCGGCCGTGATGCTGCACGTGGCGGCGAAGGCGTTCGCGCCGGCGCCGATCCCGTTCCCGGTCATGCACGTCGACACCGGCCACAACTTCCCCGAGGTGCTCGAGTTCCGCGACTCCGAGGTCGAGCGGTTGGGCGTGCAGCTGATCGTGGCGTCGGTGCAGGACGCCATCGACCGCGGCACGGTGCGCGAAGAACCCAACGGGTCACGCAACCGCATCCAGACCCCTGTCCTGCTCGAGGCGTGCGAGAAGCACCGCTTCACCGCACTGTTCGGCGGTGCGCGGCGGGATGAGGAGCGCGCCCGCGCGAAGGAGCGGATCTTCTCCTTCCGCGACGACTTCGGGCAGTGGGACCCCAAGAACCAACGCCCGGAACTGTGGAACCTCTACAACGGGCGCATCCACGCCGGCGAGTCGATCCGCGTGTTCCCGCTGTCCAACTGGACCGAGCTGGACATCTGGTACTACATCGCGGCGGAGAAGGTCGCCCTGCCGCCGATCTACTACGCCCACGAGCGCGAGGTGTTCCTGCGTGACGGGATGCTCATGGCGAACAACGAGTTCTGCCGCCCCCGCGAGGGCGAGGAACCGTTCGTGACGACCGTCCGCTACCGCACCGTCGGCGACGCGACCCTCACCGCCGCCGTGCGCTCGGAGGCGCGTGACGTCGAGGCAATCATCGACGAGGTGGCCGTGACCCGGCAGACCGAACGTGGCGCGACTCGCGGCGACGACCGCGCGACCGAAGCGGCCATGGAAGACCGCAAGAAGGAGGGCTACTTCTAGATGGACCTTCTTCGGTTCGCCACCGCCGGCTCCGTCGACGACGGCAAGTCGACCCTGATCGGTCGTCTGCTCTACGACACCAAGTCGATCTTCGAGGACCAGCTCGAGCACGTCGAGAAGGTCAGCCGCGACAAGGGGCGTGAGTACACCGACCTCGCGTTGCTCACCGACGGCCTGCGCGCCGAGCGCGAGCAGGGCATCACGATCGACGTCGCGTACCGCTACTTCGCCACTCCCAAACGGAAATTCATCATCGCCGACACCCCGGGGCACATTCAGTACACCCGGAACATGGTCACCGGCGCCTCCACCGCGGACCTGGCGATCATCCTCGTCGACGCGCGGCACGGTCTGGTCGAGCAGTCACGTCGGCACGCGTTCCTGGCTTCGCTGCTGCAGGTGCC
The DNA here is from genome assembly GCA_963703165.1 of uncultured Actinomycetota bacterium. Classification (GTDB taxonomy): domain Bacteria; phylum Actinomycetota; class Actinomycetes; order Sporichthyales; family Sporichthyaceae; genus JBQTKD01. The sequence goes on along the minus strand of OY969798.1, from coordinate 614,062 downwards.
GCACCTCGTCGTAGCGATCAACAAGATGGACCTCGTCGACTGGGATGAGGCCGTGTTCGACCGGATCCACGCCGAGTTCACCGCCTTCGCCGCGCGATTGCGCATCCGCGACCTGGTGACGATCCCGATCTCCGCGCTCAACGGCGACAACGTCGTGACGCGGTCGGAGAACTCGCCGTGGTACGCCGGTTCGTCCTTGCTGCACCACCTCGAGCACGTGCACGTGGCCAGTGACCGCAACCTCATCGACGTCCGGTTCCCGGTGCAGTACGTCATCCGGCCGCAGACCAAGGAGCACCACGACTACCGGGGCTACGCCGGTCAGGTCGCCGGCGGGGTCATGAAGCCGGGGGACACGGTCACCGTGCTGCCCAGCGGGTTCTCCACGACCATCGACACCATCGACTCGCTCGACGGTCCGGTCGCCGAGGCGTACTCACCGATGTCGGTCGTGATTCGGCTCAAGGACAACCTCGACGTCTCCCGCGGCGACATGCTCTGCCGGCCGAAGAACATGCCGACGGCCACCCAGGACATCGACGCGATGGTGTGCTGGATGGCGACCGAGCCGCTGCGCCCGGGCCAGAAGCTGGCGATCAAGCACACCACTCGCACGGTGCGGGCCCTGGTGAAGGACCTGCAGTACCGCCTGGACGTGAACACGTTGCACCGCGACGAGGCCACCGGCGAGCTGGGACTCAACGACATCGGCCGGGTCCGGCTGCGCACCACGGCCCCGTTGTTCGTCGACGACTACCGCAACAACCGGGCCACCGGAGGCTTCATTCTCATCGACGAGGCCACCAACGTGACCGTCGGCGCGGGGATGATCACCGATACGCACTGATCCACTTCCTGGAATTGTTGCGTGCGACCAATGGCGGTGGCGGGCCTGGGGAGATTGACTGTGCGTCATGGCCCTTGAATCCGGCGCACTCGACGCCCTCCTTGACCACGCTGTCTCCTCCGGGGCTGTCCCCGGCGTATCCGTCGTCATCGCGAACCGCGACGGGATCCTCTACTCGGGCACCGCGGGAGCCCTGCGCGACGGTGGTAGTTCAGTCACCGCGAGCACCATCTTCCGCTACGCCTCCATGACCAAGGCGCTGACGTCCGTCGCCGCGTTGCAACTGGTCGAAGCAGGCAAGCTCTCCCTCGACGACGAGGTGACCTCGCTGCTGCCGGAGTTCGGCAAGCTGCAGGTCATCGACGGCTTCGACGGCGACCAGCCGATCCTGCGTGCCCCGAGTCGCTCGCCGCTGGTCCGTGAACTGCTCAACCACACCGCGGGCTGCTCCTACTTCTTCTCCAACCTGAACATCGTGCAGTTCCACGCCGCGACCGGCGTCCCGAACGTGCTGACGGGGGAGAAGGCGGCGCTGACGGACGTGCCGCTGGCGCACGACCCCGGCACGATCTGGGAGTACGGCACCAACACCGACTGGCTCGGTCTGCTCGTCGAGCGCGTCTCCGGCAAGAGCCTGGACGCCTACTTCGCGGATCACATCCTGCGTCCGCTGAACATGGGCGACGTGACCTTCGAGCCGTCCGACGACCAGCGCGCCCGGGCCATGCCGGTCCACGCCCGCACCCCCGACGGCGGTCTCGTCGAGACCCCGCTGGACCTCCCGCCCACGCCCGACTGGTGGCCCGGTGGCCACGGGCTGTTCGGGACCGCCGGTGCCTACGCCCGTCTGCTCCAGGCCCTCCTGCGCGGCGGCGAGCTCGACGGCGCACGGATCCTGAGCGAGGAGAGCGTCGACCTGATGTTCGCCGACTCCCTCAACGGCGTCCCGATGCCCGCCGAGGGCATCAAGTCCGCCGTCCCGGAGCTGGTGAACGATGTTCCGGCGTTCCCGCTGCCCGAGTCCTGGGGCCTGGGCCTGCACCTGGTGCTGGCCGACGTCCCCGGCATGCGTCGCGCGGGCACCGGCGACTGGGCCGGAATCTTCAACACCTACTACTGGGTCGACCGGACCACCGGCATCAGTGGCGCCGTGTTCACCCAGGTCCTGCCGTTCTTCGACGCCGGCGTCGTCGGCACCCTGATGGGTGTCGAGGCCGCGGTCTACGAGCAACTCGGCATCGCCTGAACTCAGGCACGACTACCTGCTCTGGCGGCTCCGTCCGTCGGGACGTACAGTGTAAGTCTGTACGAACCCGACGGACGGAGCTGTGTCATGGGCACTAGGGCACTGCGGATCGGTGTCGGCGCGGCCGCCCTCGGTGGCGGTGCGCACCTGGCACGCACCGCCGTCCCCGCGGCGCTGCCGCTGGTTCGCTCGGCAGCCCGCTGGGGGATCAGCCACGGCCCCGTGCGCCTCGGGTTCGGCGCGGCCGCGCGAGCGGGTGACCCGATGGCCCGGCTGCTCACCGAACCGGACCTGCTGGCAGACCCGCACCCGTACTACGACGAACTGCGTGCAGCCGGCCCTGTCGTCAGCGGACGGGTAGCCACAGTGACGGCCCGTCACGACATGGTCAGCGAGATCCTGCTCGACCCGGACTTCCTGTCCGGCCCGCCCTTCGAGGTGCTGCCGGCGGCGATGCGCGCCGTCGCGACCTGGGCCCGTGATCCGGCGGTCGCCAGTCCGATCGCGCGGCCCAGCATGATCGTCACCAACGGGGCCGAGCACGCCGCCTACCGACGTCTGGCAATGAAGGCCTTCACCGCTCGGGCGATCGAGCGGCTGCGCGAGCGCATCGGGGCACTCACCGACGAACTGCTCGAGGCGATGGCGCACCGGCTGGAAGGAGGGGAGCCGGCCGACGTCATCGCTGACCTGGCCGACATCCTGCCGGTGCTCGTGGTCGCCGAGATCCTGGGTGTTCCGGGGGACATGCAGCCGCAATTCCGTGCCTGGGCCACCGAGATCGCGGTCTCCGCGGATCTCGGTGTCACCTACCGCCGGTTCGCGGGCGGTGAGGTCGCGATGCGCCAATTGACCGAGTGGATGGTCGGACACATCGGGGAACTACGCGCGCACCCTGGCGACAACCTGCTCAGCCGCATGGTCGAGGCCGCCGATGCCGAGACCCGTCAGGGAGTTCGGATCACCGACGAGGGCCTGATGGCGAATGCCGGCCTGCTGCTGCTGGCCGGCTTCGAGACCACCGTCAACCTGCTCGGCAACGGCGCGAAGTTGCTGATGACCCACCCGGAGCAGTTGACGGTCCTGCGGGAACGGCCGGAGCTGTGGGGCAACGCGGTCGAGGAGATGCTGCGCTACGAATCCCCGCTGCAGAACACCTTCCGGCACCGACTCGCCGACCACGACCTGCACGGCGTGACGCTCAAGCGTGGCCAGTTCGTCTCGTTGCTGATCGCGGGGGCGAACCGCGACCCGACCGTGTTCGAGAACCCGCACATGTTCGACGTCGCCCGTGCCAACGCCGGCGAGCACCTGGCCTTCGCGATCGGCCCGCACTTCTGCGTGGGTGCGGCACTGGCCCGGATGGAGGGCGAGATCGTGCTGCGCAAGCTGTTCGAACGCTTCCCTGACCTCGTTCTTGCGGGGGAGTCGCAGCGGCGGCCGACCCGGATCCTGCACGGCCTCGCCCGCCTGCCCGTCCGCCTCGCGCCCGCCGGGTCCCGGGAGCCGGCGGGCGTCGGCGTCGCCTGACGTTCAGCCGAGGGTGGCGCAGGTCGCGGAATGAGCTTCTGACGGAGGGGTAGTCCGAGGCGGACTCACCTTGCGAAAGCATGCGGCCGCACGATCTGCCGGCCGTGTCCTCGCCCGACCGGAAGGACGTTCGATGACCAGGACGCTGCGCACCCTCACTGTGGTGGCTGCCCTCGCCGCACCCCTGGTGGCCGCGGGTCCGGCCCTCGCCGAGACCTCGCCCACGCCGACTGCCAGCACCATGCCGGGGATGTCCGGGATGAGCGGTGCGGGCACGGGGATGTTGACCAGCACCGCGTCGCCGTCGGCCTCGCCGTCGAGCTCGAGCTCGACCGAGTCGGAGTCCACGCAGGTCACCGACACTCCTTCCGGAGGTGCGGACACCGGCTCCGGTGCCACGCAGGGCGCGACGAACACCGGTCCTCTCGCTGCCGGTGGCTTGCTGCTGCTGGCCGCCGCCGGTGTGACCGTCTGGGGCGCCCGCCGCCGCTCCTCGGCGGCCTGAGCCGCGGTCGATGCCCACGCGCCGCGGGGACCGTCGCCGCCTCGCCGCCTTCGTGGTGGCGGGCGGCCTAGCGGTCGTGGGCATTGGCCTGGTCTCCACAGCGCTCGCCTCGGAATCGCCGTGGTCAGGGGTGGGGACCCCACCCCGCGCGGCAAGCTTCGTCGGGTCCGCCCCGGTGGTTCCGGTAGGCGGGAGTGCTGCCCCGCTCGAGTCGTCACCGCCGGTGGCGGTGTCCTTGCCGACGATCGGGGTCGGCGCCGTGGTGGGTGAACTGGGCAAGAATCCCGACGGCACCGTGGAGGTGCCGCAAGAGCCGATGCAGGCCGGCTGGTACCGGTACTCGCCGACGCCGGGAGCGCTCGGCCCGGCCGTCCTGCTGGGTCACGTCGACGACGACCGCACCGGCCCGGCGATCTTCTTCCGCCTCGCCGAACTGCGTCCCGGGGACCCGATCCACGTGGTCCGCGCCGACGGCCGCACCGCGGTGTTCACCGTGGACGGCGTGCGCGAGGTCCCGAAGGACGCGTTTCCCACGGCCGACGTCTACGGCGACACCACCCACGCCGCACTGCGGCTGATCACCTGCGCCGGCTGGGACCACGACGCGCACACCTACCGCGACAACACCGTCGTCTTCGCCCACCTCACCGGGTCGACCTGAGCTCACCAGGAATATGCAGGCTCACATAGAGTCGGTGACATGCCGATCTACGCGCTGAACCTCTTCGACCTTGCCGACAACGCCGATTACCTCGCCTACTCGCGCCGCTCGCCTGCGGCCGTCGGCAAGTACGGCGGGAAGGTCGTCGCCCTCGGCCACCAGGGCACCGAGGTGATCCCAGGCGCCACCCCGGCGCGCAACGCGATCGTGCTGGTCGAGTGGCCGAGCCTCGACGCGCTGGCCAACTACCGCAACGATCCCGACAACGCCGACCTCCACCCCCTGCGAGAGGGCGGCACGCTGAACTACCTCTGGTGGACCTTCGACAAGCTCGAATCCCTCCGACCACTGCTCCGCCCTTAGGGGACGCGCTTCACTCGCTGCAGTGCTGCCTCACTCGCCCGGCGCGTGCGCGGGGAGCGAGTGCAGCGGCACCCTGGCGAGTGAAGCGGCACGAAGGTCACCGGTGACGGGCGTCGGCGCGCGCCATGGCGTCGAGGATCCGGCGTCGAATGTCCTCAGGCGGCCCGATCAGATCGGCCCAGATCAACCGAACGACCTCGTGCCCGATCTCGCGTAGGCGGTCCTCCTGCCGCTTCTCCCGCCACCGCTCGTCGGGGTTCTTCTCGTACTTCTCTCTGCCGTCGACCGGCACGGCCACCCACGTGCCGAACAGGAAATCCAGTCGAGCGAGTTTCACGCCGTCGTCGCCGATCAGTACCTGAGTCCGCGGCTTCGGCAGGCCGACCTCGACGAAGATCGCGCGGGCAAGCGATTCGGCCACCGACTCGGTGGTGCCGTCGGCGTGGGCCAGGACGCGAGCCACGCGGCGGCTGTACGGCCAGCCCACACAGTCGGCCGCAATGCGATGGAGCTCGTCGACGGTGGTGAGCTTTCGCCGCAGCGCAGACTCGGCCAGCACCATGGATTCGCGAAACGTGTAGTGCCGTGCGAGATCCACGACGGTGCGGGCCACGCTGGTCACGGGAAGTCCGGTCGCGGTGTGCGTCAGGTGATGTGCCGGCAGCGTCGCGGGCCAGATGTGGAGGCCCGGATACTTGCGCACCGCGTGCAACCCTCGCGGTTGTGCGAGCCAGACCGAGGCGAGATCGGGCGCGCGGAGCCAGTCGAACCCCCAGGCGATCGCGGCAGTGCGATGCGCGAGCACTGCGTCGTCGCCCTCCACCGCGAGCAGCGCAGCCGCAGCGGCGGTCAGGTGACGGTTGCTCGTCTCCTCCGGCAGAGGGCCGTTCAGGTAGATGCCCCGGCGCAGGCCGGCCATCTCGCCCGCTGCCCGAAGTCGGACGACCTCCGCGCGGGAGTAGCCGAGTTGCTCCGCCTGGGCGGTGGTGATCAGACCCGCGCTCGCGGCGAGGGCTTCATGGTGTGCATCCATGTCGGGGACATTGCTGACCGGCAGCCAGTCCGAGAAGGACGAGTTTCGAATCTGTGGAAAACCCGGGGTCACCCCCGCTGTGGATAACGTGCCCCAACCCACGCCCTCCGACCCGTTCCGAAGCCAGCTTCACTCGTTGGCGTGCTGCCTTGCACGCTGGGCGCGGCCGCGTCAGGCGAGTGGGGCGGCACTGCGACGAGTGAAGCGCGTTCCCAGGGGCCGACGGTTGTCGGTGGCGGGACATACGGTGGTCGGCGTGAGAGTCGACAGTGAACTGCAGGCCAAGCTCAAGCGGGTGGTGCGGCCTTTCGAGGTCGTCAGTGACTTCACGCCGTCCGGGGACCAGCCCACGGCCATCGCGGACCTGACACGGCGGATCAACGCGGGCGAGACGAACGTGGTCCTGCTCGGGGCCACCGGTACCGGTAAGTCCGCGACCACGGCGTGGTTGGTCGAGCAGGTGCAACGGCCGACGTTGGTCATGGCGCCGAACAAGACCCTCGCGGCGCAATTGGCCAACGAGTTCCGCGAGCTGCTGCCCAACAACGCGGTGGAGTACTTCGTCTCCTATTACGACTACTACCAACCCGAGGCGTACATCCCGCAGTCGGACACCTACATCGAGAAGGACTCCTCGGTGAACGAGGAGGTCGAGCGGCTGCGGCACTCGGCGACCAACTCGCTGCTCACCCGCCGCGACGTGATCGTGGTCGCGTCGGTCTCGTGCATCTACGGCCTCGGCACGCCTGAGGAGTACCTCGAGCGGATGGTCGCGCTCGAGGTGGGCGAGGAGATCGAGCGGGACAAGCTGCTGCGGCAGCTCGTCACCATGCAGTACACCCGCAACGACATGGCCTTCACCCGAGGAACGTTCCGGGTGCGCGGAGACACCGTCGAGATTTTTCCCGTCTACGAGGAACTCGCGCTGCGCATCGAGTTCTTCGGGGACGAGATCGAACGCGTGATGACCCTGCACCCGCTCACCGGCGAGGTCATCTCCGAGGACAACTCCATCCACGTGTTCCCCGCGACGCACTACGTCGCCGGCCCGGAGCGCATGGAACGCGCGATCGCCGGCATCGAGTTGGAGTGCGCGGATCGCCTCGCCGAACTGGAGCGCCAGGGCAAGCTGCTCGAGGCCCAGCGGTTGCGGATGCGGACCCAGTACGACGTGGAGATGATGCGCCAGGTCGGGTTCTGCAACGGCATCGAGAACTACTCCCGCCACATCGACGGCCGCGCGGCGGGCACCCCGCCGCACACGCTGCTCGACTACTTCCCCGACGACTTCCTCCTCGTCATCGACGAGTCCCACGTGACGGTGCCTCAGATCGGAGGGATGTACGAGGGCGACATGTCCCGCAAGCGGATGCTCGTCGACCACGGGTTCCGGCTGCCCTCCGCGATGGACAACCGGCCGCTTCGCTGGGAGGAGTTCGTCGAACGCATCGGGCAGACGGTGTATCTCTCGGCGACCCCGGGCCCGTACGAGCTGGGCCGCGGTGACGGCTTCGTCGAGCAGATCATCCGCCCCACCGGCCTGATCGACCCGGAGATCGTCGTCAAGCCGACGAAGGGTCAGATCGATGACCTCCTGCACGAGATCCGAGCCCGGGCCGACCGCAACGAGCGCGTCCTGGTCACCACGCTGACCAAGAAGATGGCCGAGGACCTCACCGACTACCTCATGGAGTACGGCGTGCGGGTCCGGTACCTGCACTCCGAGGTGGACACCCTGCGCCGGGTGGAGCTGCTGCGTGAACTGCGGTCGGGGGAGTACGACGTCCTGGTCGGGATCAACCTGCTCCGCGAGGGCCTGGATCTGCCCGAGGTCTCCCTGGTCTCGATCCTCGACGCGGACAAGGAAGGGTTCCTGCGTAGCGGGACGTCCCTGATCCAGACCATCGGTCGCGCGGCCCGCAACGTGTCCGGCCAGGTGCACATGTACGCGGACAAGATCACCCCGTCGATGGAGAAGGCCATCGACGAGACCAACCGCCGTCGGGCCAAGCAGGTCGCCTACAACACCGCGCACGGGGTGGACCCTCAGCCGCTGCGCAAGAAGATCGGCGACATCCTCGACTCCATCGCCCGCGAGGACGCCGACACCGCCGAGCTGATCGGTGGGTCGGGCCGGCAACGCTCGCGCGGGAAGACTCCCGTGCCCGGTTTGTCCTCCCGTGTCGCGCCTGAGGACCGCGCAGGACGCCACGCGGCGACCCTGGCAGAACTCCCGGCTTCGGATCTCGCGGATCTGATCCAGCAACTCACCGAACAGATGCATTCTGCTGCTGCGGAGCTCGCGTTCGAACTTGCTGCAAGACTGCGCGACGAGATCCATGAGCTGAAGCGGGAGCTTCGGGGGATGCGGGAGGCAAGTGGTGCGTGAGCCGTTGAATCGGCGTGGCGGGTCTGGCCGTCGGGGTCAGGTCGGCGCGCTCGCCCTCGCGGCGTTGCTCCTCGGCGGGCTCAGTGCCTGCGGTGGCGGCGACGACGAGCCAGATTTGGGCGAGGGCCCCGGTGAGGTCCGCGGGGGTCTGGACAACGAGGCCGTGATCGCTGACCCGGCGATCGTGATCGATGGTCTCGGTGTGCTCAAGGGTTTCCTGAACGACATCAAGAACGAGGTCGGCAGCGACAAGGCGCTGGAGACCAACGACGCGATGGTTCCCGTCTGGGAAGACATCGAGGGCCGCATCAAGTCCGAGGACCCCGACGCCCACGAGGAGTTCGAGACGCAGTTCATCGCGCTCGCCGCGGCGGTCGAGGCCAAGGAGAAGGACAAGGCCCGCACGGCCGCCGACGCACTGATCCTGCTCAGCGACAACTACCTCGCCGGAAAGCGCACCACCCCGACGGTCAGCCCGACGAGCACCCCGAGCCCGACGAGCACCGTGATCCCCTCGAGCACGGCGACGTTGACCCCGACCCCGACCCCGACGGTCACCGTCACGGGGACGAGCACCCTGAGTTCTCCCGGCTCGTCCTGAGCCCGCCGGTCGCCGCTGTCAGGCGGTGACCAGCGTGCCGATCTTCTTGCCGTCCAGGGCCCTGGTCAGGTTGCCCTTGACCAGGCCGTTGATGACACGGAACTCCTTGACGTGCCGAGTCCGGCCGAGCAGGTCGAGCACCACTGGTTCGATCGGAAGAGTGGGGTGCGCGGCGGTCGTGTGCGGCAGCTAGGAGACGCCGTCGGCGGCGAGCAGCGCGGCGAGCATGTGCCCGTTCACCTCCGCCTCGCCCGGCCGCGTCTCGCAGGTGCGCACGGCGCAACAACCACGGACAAGGAGTTGCAGTCTGACGTGGGTTCAGAAGTTCTCAGCTGCGGACCGAGAGACGGAACGCAAAGATCTCCGTGCTCTCGCATTCGCCGGGCGAGGCTAGGGGATCGACCTTGCGTGCGCGCTTCCGACCTGACGGCACATCAGAAGACGAATGCCCGGGGCTGGTACGCCCACCCGCCCCCGGGCACCCGTCGTCGGGGGGAACTGTTAGAGGTTGATCACCACGGACTTGGTCTGGGTGTAGGCCTCCAGCACCTCGGAGCCGTGTTCGCGGCCCCAGCCCGACTGCTTGTACCCACCGAAGGGCATGGTCGGGTCGAGCACGTTGTAGCAGTTGACCCACACGGTGCCGGCCTGGATCTGCTCGGCCACCAGGTGCGCCTTGGAGACGTTCTGGGTCCAGATGCCGGCGCCCAGGCCGTACTCGGTGTTGTTCGCGATCGCGACGGCTTCCTCGACGCTGCCGAACTTCTCGGCCACCAGGACCGGGCCGAAGATCTCGTCCGTGACCGGCTTCATGTCCGGGGTGGTGTTGGTGAGGACGGTCGGGGAGAAGAAGTACCCGTCGCCCGAGGGGACGTCGCTGCCCTGGGTCACTGTCGCGCCGGCGTCGATGCCCGCCTTCACGAAGCCCGACACCCGCTCGTACTGCTCGGCAGAGGTCAGCGGACCCATCTGGGTGTCAGCGGCCATGCCCGGGCCCAGCTTGATGCCGCGCGCGATCTCGGTGACGCCCTCGACGACGGCGTCGTAGATGCCCGCCTGGACGAACAGGCGCGAGCCCGCGGTGCAGGCCTGGCCGGAGTTGAAGAAGATCGCGTTGGCTGCGTTCGCCACGGCGGCGTCGAGGTCGGCGTCGTCGAAGATGATGTTCGGCGACTTGCCGCCGAGCTCCAGGGTGACCTTCTTCAGGTTGCCCTTGGACGCGTCCACGATCAGCTTGCCGACCTCGGTGGACCCGGTGAAGGAGACCTTGTTGACGTCGTTGTGCGCGGCCAGTGCGGCGCCCGCCTGGCCGAAGCCGTTGACGACGTTGACGACGCCGTCGGGAACGCCGGCCTCCTGCATCAGGCGCGCGAGGTAGAGCGCGGTGATCGGGGTCTGCTCGGCCGGCTTCAGGACGATCGTGTTGCCCGTGGCGAGGCCCGGCGCGAGCTTCCAGGCGGCCATCAGCAGCGGGAAGTTCCAGGGGATGATCTGGCCGCAGACCCCGACGGGCTCTTTTCGCGTGTACGAGTGGTACTTCACGCCTGGCGTATAGGGGGACTGCATGTTCTTGGTCTGGCCGTCGACCTTGGTGGCCCAGCCGGCCATGTAGCGGAACTGCTCGGCCGCGCACGCGACGTCGACGAACTGCGCGAAGACCTTGGGCTTGCCGTTGTCCAGCGACTCGAGCTCGGCGAGCGTCTCGGCGTGCTCGTCGATCAGGTCACCGATGCGCCAGACGATCTGCGCGCGCTTGCTGGGCGCCATCGCCTTCCACTCGCCGAACGCGCCCTTGGCTGCGGCGACCGCGCGATCGATGTCTTCGGGCTGGCCGTCGGCGACGGTGGCCAGGGTCTGACCCGTGGCCGGGTTGGGCGTCTCGAAGGTCTTGCCGGACAGGGCGTCGACGAACTGACCGCCGATGAACAGCTTGCCCTGAGCGCCGAGGAACTCCGTCACACGCGGGTTTGTGCTGACTGTCATGTGCTGACTCCCTGAGGGCTGGGGTAGGAGGCCTGGATCGCGGCCCACAAACGCAGACATTTGATCAGGTTAGGCTCACCTAATCCATCACGATTTGGATGTCCTGGCTAGTGGCCCCCACGGGGGAGGTCCAAGCCGCAGCGACAGCCGGCCGGAGTCGGAGGACTGTGGTTCTCGTGATGTAGCAAATGCAACCAGTCAAACCAGTTTCGACAAGCAAAACCTAGCTGTATTGTCGATTCATCCTTAGATTTACCATCCAATTATGGAGGCTCACGTGACCGCAACCGCCACCCGCACAGGCTCGGGAACCATCGACTGGATCGGGCCGTACCGGCTGTCCATCGGTGGAAAGCTCGTCGACGCACCGACGACCTTCGACGTCCCGAACCCTGCGACCGATGAGCTCGTCGGTAAGGCGCCCGCGGCCTCGGCGGAGCAGATGGAAGAGGCGATCGCCGCCGCCCGCGCTGCGTTCCCGGCCTGGTCGGCCCTTTCCTGGGAGGAGCGCTCCGCCTACATCCAGCGCTACGCCGACGCCCTCGAGGCGCAGAAGGACGAGCTGGCGCGGTTGCTGACGCTGGAGCAGGGCAAGCCGCTGCACTCGATGGCCTCGGTGGAGACCGACTACGCCATCTACTGGGTGCGCGAGGTCGGCCAGCGCAAGCTCCCGACCGAGATCATCGAGGACACCGACGAGCACACCGTCGAGATCCACCGCACGCCGCTCGGCGTCGTCGGCGCGATCCTGCCGTGGAACTTCCCGGTCCTGCTGGGCCTGTGGAAGGTCGCTCCGTGTCTGATCACCGGCAACACGATGGTCCTCAAGCCGGCCCCGACCACCCCGCTGACTTCGCTGCGCTTCGGCGAGATCGCGCAGGAGATCTTCCCGCCCGGTGTGCTGAACATCGTCTCCGGCGGCAACGAACTGGGCCAGCAGATGTCCGAGCACCCCGGCGTCGACAAGATCTCCTTCACCGGCTCCACCGCGACCGGCAAGAAGGTCATGGCCTCGGGTTCGACGAACCTCAAGCGCATCACGCTTGAACTCGGCGGCAACGATCCGGCGATCGTGCTCCCGGGCACCGAGATCACCGACCAGTTGATCGAGACGCTGTTCTGGGCTGCCTACGGCAACTCCGGGCAGTGGTGCATCGCGGTCAAGCGCCTCTACGTGCACGATTCGCTGTACGACACCTTCCGCGACAAGTTCGTCGCGTTCGCCAAGAAGCAGAAGCTCGGCAACGGCCTGGACCCCGACACCGACCTCGGGCCCATCCAGAACAAGATGCAGTACGGCAAGCTGCAGGACCTGTTCGCCGACGTCGAGAAGAACGGCTACACCGTTCCGGTCGGCGGCAAGATCGATGAGTCCCTGCCGGGCAACTTCGTCCCGGTCACGGTCGTCGACAACCCGCCGCACGACTCCCGCGTCGTGCAGGAGGAGCCCTTCGGCCCGATCCTGCCGCTGCTGAAGTACTCCAGTGTCGACGAAGCCGTGGCCAAGGCCAACGAGACCCGCTTCGGGCTCGGCGGTTCCGTGTGGGGCCCGGAGGCCGAGGCCAACGCGGTCGCGCTGCGCATCGAGACCGGCACGGTGTGGGTCAACGAGATCCACGTCCACGGCGTCGACATCCCGTTCGGTGGCCACAAGGAGTCCGGCATGGGCGTCGAGAACGGCGCCGAGGGCCTGGCCGAGTTCACGAACACCAAGACCCTCATGTTCAAGAAGGTCTGATCGTCAGAGGTCTGACCGTGCGAACGGTCTGACGTACCATCAGAAGCCCCGACACTCCGCAGCCGGTCGGGGCTTCTGCATGTTTTTGGTCAGCTGAGGCGCTGGGTCAGCGCGCGTTGCCGAGCAGCACCGCGGTCAACCCGAGCCCGACGGCGACGACCAACGCCGCCAGCCGTAGCGGGACCGGGGCGGGCACGAAGAACCCGAACGCGGTGAAGCAGATCGAGGGCACCATGAAGCGGAAGTAGGCGCGCTGTCGCTTGAGGATCGCGTCCAGGCGTGCCTGGCGCTCCGTCGGCGTCATGACGTCGGGTACCGCAGGAGTGCCCTTTCGGCGCGGGCGGGGGAGGCGTGCGTCCTTCACGCCTCCACGGTACGCGTGGCCGGCGGACGGAGCGGACTCAGCGCCCGTGATAGACCGGCGGGCGCTTCTCCACGAACGCTGTCGGTCCCTCGACGGCGTCGTCGGTGCGCATGGTCTCGAGGAACAGGTCGTACTCGTGGCGCATCGCCTCGGCCTCGGGCATCGAATACGCGGCGAGGATGGCCTTGCGTGCCGCCTGCACGGCGAGTGGTCCGCGTGACGCGATGGTCGCCGCCAGTCCCAGGGCGGCGGGGAGCAACTCGGACTGCGGCAGCACTCGGTTCACCAGACCGGCGCGCAGCGCCGTCGCGGCGTCGATCGGGTCGCCGGACAGGATGATCTCCATCGCCATGCCCAACGGCACGGCGCGGGGGAGACGTTGCGTGCCGCCGGCGCCGGGGATGATCGCCCACTTCGTCTCGGCCAGGCCGAGGGAGGCATTCTCCGACGCGAAACGGATGTCGCACGCCAACGCGAGTTCCATGCCGCCGGCCAGGGCGTGCCCGTTCACCGCGGCGATCGTCGGCTTGGTGAGCCGTCCGTCGGTGATGCCCCCGATGACCCACGGGGGAGCCTCGCCGGAGCGCACGGCGTCACGGAAGGGCGGGATCAACGCCTTGAGGTCCGCACCGGCGCTGAACGACTTCTCGCCTGCGCCGGTAAGCACCGCGCAGCGCAGGTTCGGGTCCTTCTCGTAGTCCGCGAAGGCCGCGGCCAACGCGTCGTTGTGCTCCGGGTCCAGGCAGTTGTGGGACTGCGGCCGGTCGATGGTGATCAGTACGACGTGCCCGTCGGGCTCGAAGCGGATCGGCATGGCGCGTTCTCCCTTACTGTCCGCCGAGCACGAGATCGCGGCGCAACGGCGAGGCCTGGAAGGTCCCGAGCATCCGCAGTTCGGCCGCGAAGAAGGTCAGTTCCTCCAATGCCCGCTGCAGATGCGGCGAATCGGGGTGCCCGTCGACCTCGGCGTAGAACTGGGTCGCGCTGAACTGACCGTCGACCATGTACGACTCGAGCTTGGTCATGTTGACCGAGTTCGTCGCGAAGCCGCCGAGCGCCTTGTAAAGCGCCGCGGGGATGTTGCGGACCCGGAACACGAAGCACGTCACGACATCGGGGGTGTCGACGGAGACCACGGCGGGTTCCCGGGCGAGCATCACGAACCGGGTGGTGTTGTGGGACTCGTCCTCGACGTTGCGTTCCAGGATCTCCAGCCCGTACAACGCTGCGGCGCCCTCGGGCGACAGCGCCGCCGAGGTCCGGTCCTCGGACTCGGCGAGCTCGCGCGCTGCGCCGGCGGTGTCGCCGGCGACGACGGGGTGCAGGCCGAGGCGGCGGATGATCTTGCGGCACTGCCCGAGCGCGTGCACATGGGAGTGCACCGACCTGATCTCCTCGATCCCCACCCCGGGCAGGGCCATCAGGTGGAAGTGGATCGGCAGGAAGTGCTCACCGACGATGTGCAGCCCCGAGTCCGGCAGCAGGTGGTGGATGTCCGCGACCCGACCCGCGAGGGAGTTCTCGATCGGGATCAGGGCACGTTCGACCTCGCCGCCCGTGATGGCGGCGAAGACGTCCTCGAACGTCGGACACGGCACGGTCCCGTGGTCGGGCCAGGCTTGCGCTGCGGCCAACTGCGAGTTCGAACCGGGCTCGCCCTGGTAGGCGATCGTGGCGTCTATCGGAGGCTCCTTCTAACCGTGGTACCGCGGGGGGCGCTTCTCGAGGAAGGCCCGGATTCCCTCGGAGCCCTCCGCCGATCCGGCGGCACAACCGATCGAGGTCGCCTCGACATCGAGGTGCTCGGTGAGGGGTCGGTCGGCCCCGTCGTCCAGGAGACGACGGATCCCGCGGTAGGCCTCGGTGGGCCCGGAGGCGAGACCGCTCGCGATCTGGTTGACGACGTCGTCGACCTCGTCGTCGGGCACCACGTGCGCCGCGATGCCGATGGCCAAGGCCTCGGTCGCGTCCACCGCGCGGTTGGTCAGCAGGATCTCCCTGGCACGGGCCCGCCCGACGGCGCGCGGCAGATTCCAGGTCATGCCGCAGTCCGGCGTGATCCCGATCCCCGGGTAGGCAACGCGCATCTTGGCCGACTCACCGAGTACGAGGATGTCCGCGGTCAGCAGCAGCGCCATGCCCGCCCCGGCCGCCCAGCCGCGTGCGCCCATGACCACGGGCACACCGGCCTCGGTGATCGCACGGACGCATGTGTGTGCGGCGTTGGCGAGTTCCAGCACGTACGCCCCGGGGTCGGTGGCGCCGGCGAACCCGTGGACGTCCCCGCCGACGCAGAAGTTCGGGCCGTCGTGCGTCAGCGTCATGGCGCCGATGCCGTCGCTGATCTTCAGGGCCTCGGCGAGGCTCGCGGCGGAGGTGAGGTCGATCGGGTTCCCACGGTCGCCCGCGGTCAGGCGGACGTTGTGCACCCGCCCGGTCACACTCGAGGTGGCGGCTTCGGTCATCGGGACCCCCTTCACTGAGGGCACCAGTCAACCGCACGCACGACGCCGGCCGGCCGAAGGGATGAGTGGACCTCGGCCGATCGGCCCGAATCGTCCGCCGCCCGGAACGTTGCTCGCCACGTCGAGGTGCGCATGGCGGAGGGCACCACCCCGCCGAGCAAGCGGACCAGCGGCACGCTCGCTACAAGGACCGCGAGGAGAAGGCGACGGCGAAGGGGCTCAGGGCAGGGAAGGCCTACTCCTTCTCCATCTTCACCGTCGACTCCGAGACGACCCCGCTGGCGTCGACGCCGGTGACCCACGTGCTGCGCGCGTCGAAGCTCAGCCTGAAGGTCTCCTCCTCGTCGCTGACCTACGGCAAGAAGGTGAAGCTCACCGGCAAGCTGACCGTCCCGAACATCGGCGACGGGCTGCAGAAGGTCGAGATCTACGCGCAGCGCCTGGACACCAAGCAGTGGTACTCCGGATCCTCGGCGCTGTCGACCCGATGGAGTCCGGCAAGACGATCACCCTCGAGAAGCGGGTCGACGGCAAGTGGAGGAAGGCCGCCTGGCAAGACGTCGGCGAGCAAGGCGACCACGTTCAAGGTGAAGATGACCGGCCGCGGCCAGTACCTGTTCCGCATCGCCGCCCCGAAGGGCAGCTTCGTGCCGTTCCCGTCGCCCTGCTGACCAGCCTCGCCTTCGCCGGCCTGGTCGGTCTGCCCGCCGCCGCGTCCGCGGTGGACGAGCCCGTGGTGACCGAAGAACCCACGTCGGTGGTCGGCGTCGCGCCGGATCCCGTCACCGGGCTGACCGCGGCCGCGTACTACGACGCCGTGGAGCTGACCTGGACCGCGCCGATCGCCGCGGACTGGAAGGACGTGGTCGTGCGCATGTCCGCGCACAGCACGGTGCCGCCCACGACCGTCACCGACGGCTACGGCGGTTCGCGGAAGACGGTGACCACCGGGAAGACGTCGTCGACGAAGGCCACCACATTCACCGTCAAGCCGACCTCCCGTGGCAAGCACATCTACCGGGTGGTCGCGGCCAGAGGCAGCGGACTCGCCGCGGGCACGAGCGCCCGGATTGCGCTCACCGTGACCTGATCTGCTCATAATGGGCAATGCGCGGAGCGCGGAGCCACGGAGGCGTCGATGGGACGCGCCGCTGGCCTGCGTCCCCGAGTTCGTTCAGCTTCGGGATTTACGCCGTGGCCGCGCTGGTCTGGGCCGGACTCGGCCTGATCTACCTGCCGATCCTGTCGATGATCCTCACCCCGGTGTGGATGGTCCTCTGGGTCTCCGTCGTCCCGCGGCTGGTCACGCGAATCCGTGGGCGGGAGCGTTCTCCCCGGTCGGTGTCGACCGAGCGGACGGCAGCATGAGCGAGCGCAGCGAGCGAATCAGCAAACAGAGCGTGGCGTGCCTCATGTGGATGCCGAGGAACGAGGCATCCACATGAGCTGGTCTGCTCACCAGTTCGAGAGCTACATCCTGCAGCGCCATCTGGGCGAGAAGGTTCGGATCAGTTACCTGGCCATCGTCGCCGGTGACCTGCTGCCGGACTTTCTGATCAAGATCTGGGTCTACGGCTTCACGATCGGCGACAAGCACTACGGCGCCGACCATCCCGCCGATTTCCACCGCACCTGGCCCGGTGCGGGATTCACGCACTCGTTGGCGTTCGGGGTGCTGATCGCGAGCGTCGTGTGGTTCCTCGGACGCAAACACTCCTGGGGTGTGCCGTGGGGGATCGGCGTCGTCGTCGGGCAGTGGGCGCACGTGCTCACCGACATCAACGACACCAAGGGGACGATGCTGCTGTTCCCCTTCACGACGCACAACTTCAGCATCGGTACCTGGGCCTACGGGGCGCAGGTCGGCAAGCACGAGGACGCCGCCGCGTACTTCTCCAGCCTCGGGTTCGTCATGGACTTCGGGTGGTTGCTGCTGCTCCTGCTCATCGCCCGTGACGCGTTGTCCCGCGAGTACTTCACCCGGGTCGTGCGCACCGCCGACCCCGGCATCTGGGACTGGTTGGCCCGGCGGCTGCCGGAGGACGCTCTGCTGGCGATCTACCGGGGGCTGTTCGTCTTCGCCGTCGCCCGGCTGATCTCCTGGACGGTCTGGGCGCAGATGCAGGGCGGGCATCCGATCGACCTGAGCTGGGGCGGGCCCCACTGGTTGCCGAAGGTGGAGCCGTCGGACCAGTCGTGGCAGTGGGCGGTGGTTGGGATCCTCGGGGTCGGCGTCGCTCTGGCCACGTTGTGGTTCGCGGTGCTGCGCCGACATCGTCTGCCGGCATGTGTGATGGCCACGGCGGATCGGTGAGCACGAGGCCGCTGCTCATCGCGCACCGTGCGTGTCCGCTCGACGGTCCGGAGAACAGCCTCGAGGGAATCGCGGCGGCGGCCGCGTCCGGTGCTGACGCCGTCGAGGTCGACGTGCGGTGCACCAAGGACGGGATCGCCGTGCTGTTCCACGACCGCACCGCGTGGCGGACGGCGCGGTGGCCGCTGCCCGTCGAAGTCACGACCTATCCGCGGTTGGCGCGCGCCGCGGGGACGCGGGACGGTCTGGTGCGACTGGTCGACGCCCTCACCGCGTGCCCGTCGGACCTGCGGCCGACCCTGGACATCAAGACGGACAAGGCCGTCCCGGCGACGATAGTGGCGGTTCTCGAGTCCGGCCGCCGTGACGTGATGCTGTGGCACCGCACGCCCGCCGCAGTCATGCGGCTGCGCGAGGCGGCGCCGTGGGCGCAGACGGCGTTGCTGCGCAACACCCGCGACGAACGTGGCACGTTCCGCTACATCGACGATGCCGCCGCCGTCGGGGCGAGCGCCGTGAGCCTGCACCAACGCGCCACGACCGCGCGGACGGTGGCCCGGGCCAAGGAGTGTGGCCTGCTGGCCTATGTGTGGATCGTCGCCGAGTCCGCGCACGAGCGCGTGTTGGCTCTGGACCCGGACGGCATCAACACCGACTGGGTCCCGTCCGCGCGGACCCTCATCGATCGGCGCTGACGCCGGTGCCGGCAGTCACCGCTTCGGCGGTGTCCTCCTGGCCCGAGCCCTCGGTGCGCACCCAGACGGTGCGCTGCGGGAACGGGATCTCCACGCCGGCCTCGTCGAACGCGACCTTGACCTGCTCGCGCAGCATGCGGGACACCTTCCACTGCTGCAGCGGGACTGTCTTGACCACGAGTCGCACGACGACCGCGTCCGCGGACAGGGCCTCGACGCCCCAGACCTCGGGCGGCTCGATGATCAGCGCGGCGTTGGCTTCGTCCTCGAAGAGCTTGTTGGCGGTGTCGAGCATGAGGTGGCGGACCCGGGCGACGTCCTCGCCGTAGGCGATGTCGACGTCCACCACGGCGCGCGCCCAACCCTGGCTCTTGTTGCCGACGCGGGCGATCTCGCCGTTGCGCATGTACCAGACGGTGCCGTTGACGTCGCGCAGTCGCGTGACCCGCAGGCCGACCGCCTCCACGGTGCCGGAGGCGTCGCCGAGGTCGGTGACATCACCGACGCCGTACTGGTCCTCGATGATCATGAACAGGCCGGAGAGGAAATCCTTCACCAACGACTGTGCGCCGAAGCCCAGCGCGACACCGATGATGCCCGCGCTCGCGATCAGGGGCGCGACATTCAGGCCGACCTCGGCGCAGGACATCAGGGCCGCGACGGTGAAGATGACGCCGGTGGAGACGCTACGCAGGACCGAGGACATCGTCGCGGCGCGCTGGTGGCGCCGTTCGGTGGCCAGGGTGCCGCCGTTGTCGGCGGGACCGGGCCTTCCGTTCTCACTGCGTCCGCGACCCAGGCCGGGGTGCGGAACCCCCTCGGCGAGGCGGTTGGCGGCCTTCTCGATGGTGCGGTGCACGAGACGCCGCAGGATCAGCGCGATGATGACGATGATCAGGACGTGCACCGGGCGCGCGACCAGCCAGTCGGAGGACCGGGCCAGCCATTCGTTGTCGGTCCGGTCGTAGAT
This sequence comes from uncultured Actinomycetota bacterium, assembly GCA_963703165.1. Taxonomy (GTDB): domain Bacteria; phylum Actinomycetota; class Actinomycetes; order Sporichthyales; family Sporichthyaceae; genus JBQTKD01. The sequence goes on along the minus strand of OY969798.1, from coordinate 594,358 downwards.
CCAGCGACACAAGGTGCCCTTGCTGTCGTCGCCGAGAAAACACGACGTGGCATCGGCCGGGGTGGGGGTCGCAGTGATGGGCATGCCTTAACCACTGCGCAGCAGAACGAAAGCTAATCCCCGAACATGCTTCGGTCGAGATATTCGCCACGTTCTGACGGACCATCAGGCAGTACGAACCCGGTCAATTGCGCAACGCGGCCGCTGCCGGGTTGACCATGTCCTTGCCGGTCTTGCCGTCGTGGAACGTACCGATGGCGCGCATCTCCCAGGTGTTGGCCGGCGTCCGGATGATCGAACACATCAGCACGCCGGTGGAGGCCTGCGACTCGGTGAGGTCGAAGCGGACCAGCTCGACGTTCGAGGCGGCGTCGACCAGGCGACAGAATGCCCGAGCGATGTCGGTGAACTTGTGGCCACGGAAGGAGTTGATCGTGCACACCAGACCGGCAACGTTGGCGGGCAGCTTGGACAGGTCGATCACGATTTGCTCGTCGTCGCCCTCGCCCTCACCGGTGAGGTTGTCGCCGGAGTGGGCGATGGCTCCCTTGAACTCGTTGCGGTTGCCGAAGTAGACGATCTCCAGCTTCTGGTGGGCGGTGTCGAAGGCGAGCACCGAAGCGTCGAGGTCGATGGACTTCCCGGACTTCGCGGGATCCCAACCGAGCCCGAGAATCACCCGGGACAGCGCGGGTGCGCCGGTCTTGGTCAGGCTGACCCGGTCGCCCTTGCGCAGGCTCACCAACCCCTTGTCGAGGTTGATCGGGCCGCTGGGCGCGGGCGGTGCGGCGGGCGGGGGCGGTGGGGGAGTCGCGGGCGCAGCGGCCGGGGAGGGTTCCTCGACGGAGATGCCGAAGTCGGTGGCCAGGCCCGCGAGGCCCGAGGCCCAGCCCTGCCCGACGGCGCGGAACTTCCAGGCCCCGTTGCGCAGGTACAGCTCACCGACGACGAACGCGGTCTCGGACGAGGCGTTCATGTCCTCGAAGCGTGCGAGCTCGGCACCGGAATCGGCGTCGAACAACGTCAGATGCAGCCCGGGGACCGTGCCGAAGGGCCCGCCGTCGGAGGAGGCCGCCAGCGCGACCCCGGTGATGTCCGGGGTCAGCCGGGTGAGGTCGACGGTCAGGGTGTCGGTGGCCGCGCCCGTCGGCGGCGCGGACTTGCCGGTGTGCGCGACGGCACCGGAGGGATGCGTGGGCTGGTTGTAGAAGACGAAGTCCTCGTCGGAGCGGACCTTGCCGGACTCGGTGACCAGCAACGCCGAGGCGTCGACGTCCGGGGCACCGCCGCCGGAGGTCCAGCCCACGACGGCCCGTACCCGGCGTGCACTGATCGCGGTGTTGGCGCCCTTGGCCAGCGTCGTCATGCGCGTCCTCCCGATGAATCCGACATCGGGCCGAGGGTAGTCGTCGCCTCCGCCGGGTGACGGTCCCCGGGAACAGAAACGGGGCGACGCGCCATTGCGCCGCCCCGTTGCTCTGTGTGGCGTTCAGCCGCTGGGCGCCCGATCGACCGCGTCGCTGCGGTCGGCGCGCACCGCGAAGTGCGTCTCGCTGGTCTCGGCGTAGCCGACGAACGAGGACATGCTCACCAGCCACTTGCTGATGGTGATCGGAGCGCCGAGTTCCTCGCCCACGTCGTTGAGGTCGACGAGGATGTCCTTGCGCCCGTGCAGTTTCCAGAAGGGCCCCTCGTCCTCGATCGTCACGTCCTGGCCGGACGCGACGATCGCCTCGAGAGTGGCGTCGGTGTCGGTGCCCTTCATCAGCACCAGCGTGGTGGCGTGATCCAAGGTCATGAGGCGAGCCCGAGTTCGGCGATGACGGCCTGCTGCGCGGCGACAACCTCGGCGTACGCGGTCTCGAAGGACTCCGTCACCCCGGGCTGGTCGTCGTACAGCGTGGACATACCCTCGGCGGCCTTCAGAGCCATCGGGGTCCACTTGGCCACCCACTGCTTGATGTGGGCCAGGTTCGCCGCTGCCTCCGGGATGCCCTCGCCGGTGACCATGCGCACGAACTCGGCGGTGTAGTCGGCGTCGCGGGCCCGGTCACGTTCGACCGAGGCCACGATCAGCTTCGACACCACATCCCCATGACGCGGGGCGTTGCGACCGATGAGCCGGTGGATCGCGAGCTCGGAGACGATCGGGTCGAAGCAGAGGTTCATCGCGACGATGACCTCGCACCAGTCCGGCGTGGCCCACGCGATGCGTTCGACGATCTCGCGCATCGGCTGATACCTGGCCTCGTTCAACCAGATGTCCTTGGCCTTGGTGCTGTCCGCGCCGGGGATGTTCTCCTCCAACGCCAGCATCCAGTGCACGATGTCCTGGCTGTGCCGGGCCCGGTCGAAGGTCTCGAACAGCATCGAGGCCACGATCGTGTCCGACAATCCCTCGCGGGATGCCGAGAACATTGCCCGGAACAGGCCCCACTCGACGAACGACCACACCGCGTAGTGCTCGAGCAGGACCTCGTCGCGCCACTTCGGGTCGACGTCGCGCGCCACCGTCGGGGAGACGTCGATGGTGAGACGTTCGATGGCCCGTTCCTGCTCGGCCTGCATCCGCATGTACGGCCGCTGCCACAACCCGCAGGGGTCGCGGAAGTCGTGCCAGTCGGGGTGCCGCAGCTCCGTCGATTCCTCGATGAAGGCCGGACGTCCCTCCGGCGTGCGCAGATAGCTGTTGCACTTGTCCCAGATGTCGCCCAGCCGCGGCTGGACGTGCAGGTTGACCGCCTCGTACTCCGACGGCTTGCGCTTGCGGGTGTTGATGTAGCTGAAGTCCCGCGGCGGGCCCGAAGCGGTGGAAGGCCGCGTCACGCCGGAACCGGCGTGGGTTCGGCGAGACGCAGGGTGCCGTCGATCTGCTTCACCAGCTTCGGGGCGTCCTTCACGTCCGGGAGCGGGTTGGTGATGCCGAACCCGGTGCGTGCGAGGTCCTCCACCGTCCACAGGTGGCCGTCGGCCTTCGTGTGCGGCTGCGCGATGAGGGTCTTGCCGTCCTCACGGAGCAGGTCGCGCGTCGTCACGAACTCCTCGCAGGAAACTCCGTCCCACAGCTCGTCCCACAGCATCGTGGACTCGTAGCGCTCCGGCTGCTGGCAGAAGATCTCTTCGCAGGGGTCGGAGCAGAACGCGTGGTTGCGCCCGCCGTAGCTACGGACCCGGGTGGTGGGCTCGTCGATGCGGGGGAAGACGCACGGCAGCGCGCAGGTGCGGCAGAAGTACGGCCGCTCGGACAGGGCCTGGATCGGGATCATCTCGTTGGCCGGGTCCTCGAGGGTGGCGTACGCCTCCCAGAAGAAGCCGTAGATGTCGTACCAACCCGGGTACTGCTCCTCCATCCACTCCATCTGCCGCTGATCCATCGACGGCCAACGCCAGTAGTGCAGCGGCCACGAGGCGGCAGCGACCATCGCGGCGGTGTGCCCGGACCACTTCATCCGCTCCGCGGCGTGCGCGAAGTACTTGGGAACCTTCAGGCCGAACGGCTCGAGGGTGCCGATGTAGTTGCCGACCCAGTCGTCGGCCACCCACTCCTGCCACAGCTTGCCGTAGGACTTCGGCATCAGACCGCCGCCGAAGTAGTCGAACAGCACCGACAGCAGCGGGTCGAGGAAGACGTGCTGCCGCCAGAACGACCGGTCGAAGTCGACCTGCAGCATGTCGAGGTTGTCCGGCTCGGAGAGCACGGCCGCCAACGTCGAGTACCCGTTGGCCATATGCCGGGCTTCGTCGGACTGGATCGAGAGGAAGACGCCGGGGGTCGCGTGGTCGTTGTTGACCGCGGCGACGCGGGTCAGCGCGACGAACAGCGGGTTCGTGTACGCGGTCTCGCCGACGACCTGCAGGCTCAGCGCGCACTCGATCGGGTCGTTGACGTAGAAGTTGTCGAAGCAGACGCGGCCGGCGCGGGCGAAGATGTTGTCGCCGCGCAGCTTCATGCCGCGGTCGAAGCCCCAGGGCTCGGCGGCGTTCTTGGTCATGTAGCGCAGCAGGTACATCTGCTGGTTCAGGTGACGCCGCTCGTCCATCGCCTGGGCGAGGTAGCCCTGGCGCAGCTCGGCGTTGTCGATCGTGTCGACGAGCATCGACTGGCATTTCTCGGCGCCGTACTCCGCGTAGACCACGATCGGGAGGGCCAGCTTCATGCCCTCCATCCAGCTGAGGTTCGCGTTCTTGACCGAGGCGGTGCGGGACAGGACGTCCTCGAAGCCGCCGTACTGCCGGTCGTCCTTCTCCTGCTCCATCGTCAGGTACTCGCGCACCAGGGTGCGGAACGGATCCTTGGTCTTACTGGGGATCTTGTACCGAGTGGGGTAGCGGGGCTGCTTGTCTACGTAGGTCGGGGTCCACTGCACGTCCTTGACGCGGTCGTGGGTCTCGATGACCGAGGGCATCCGGGGGCTCCTGATCGTCGTCGATCTGCGACCGGGCCGGGACGGGGCCGGTCGTTGTCCCCACCCTGCTCCGATGTGATGCGTGCCACCAGCTCCGAACGCAGAGAATTTGCCGTGTCGAATTAGCCGGCGTGGACAACACACATGGCCCACAGCCAGCTCGGCGGCCTAGGTGCTGACGGTCTCCGACCCCGTCGGGACGAACGCGTCGAAATAGACGTTCTGGGTCCGCACACCCCGGCTGACCAGCAGTTCTGTCGCGGCGTCGATCATTCCGGGCGGCCCGCAGAGATACGCGTCGGTGCTCTCCCACGACTCCTTGGCGCCCAGCGCGTCGGTGACCACCCCGGTCACCCCGCTCCAGTCCGATCCGCCGTCCTGGACGACCGGGATGAAGGTCAGCCCGGGCAGGGATGCCTTCAGTGCCTCGATCTCCTCGACCAGGTAGAGGTCGGCCGGTGTCCGGGCGCCGAAGACGAGCGTGATGACGCGCTCGGACCCGTTGCGGGCCAGGTCGGCGAGCATCGACAGCAACGGCGCCAGGCCCGAGCCGCCGGCGACCATGACGATCTCGCGGTGCGAGAGCCGGATCCGCAGCATCCCGAACGGCCCGCTGAGCTGGACCGCGCTACCAAGTTCCGGGGCGGAACGCAGGTAGTCCGAGAAGGCTCCGCCGGGCAGCAACTTGCAGATCAGATCGATGCGGTGGGGGTCCGCCGAGCCGTTGGCCATCGAGTAGGTGCGGACGAGCTCGGTGCCCGGGACGACGACGTTGACGAACTGGCCGGCCACGAACGGCATGGGCTCGGGCAGTTCGAGGACCACTCGGCAGATGTCCGAGGTGAGGTGCTCGACCTCGCGCAGCTTCGCGTCCAGCGTGAGCGTGCCGTCGCCGGCGCGGTACTCCTCGTCGTCGAGGTTCATCGCCGCGGTGTCGATCTCGCAATCGTCCAGCGGGTAGCTCTGACAGACCAGGATCGTGCCCGCGTCCCGCTCGGACGGCGGGAGCGCGTAGGAGGACGTCGTCAGGTCGACGTCGCCGTCGACGAGTTCCACCTTGCAGGTCCCGCAGCCGCCGTGCTTGCAGCCGTAGCGCAGGAAGCGATGTTCGCGCAGCGCCGCATCGAGGATCGTCTCGCCCTCATTGCAGGTGAACGTGTCCCCGAAGGGCTGGACCGTGATCTCGTACATCGCCACCGCCGGGTCGAGTGGGGCTCGTGCTGTGCGCACCGATCCTGAACCTCCGCGCAGCCGACCACAACCGTCGGCCGGGACAGTGTTCACGGGACGTCCGACCGCTCGTGGCTCATGGGCAACCGTCGGTCGGACCTTCCCATGTCACCTTCGCCTGGGTGGCGCAGCGCCGCCCGCCGTGTCAGGGGAGGCGTCATGTTCCGGGTGGAAGTGCTCGAGATTGTGGTCCGGGAGCCGAGCGTGCTCGTCGAGTTCCACGACCTGTCCGCCGCCGCGGTCGTCACCGCTGAGGGCGACGTCTGGTCCGCCGACGCCGCCGGGAACCTCGACATGCTCCTCGCCGAGCACGGCGAATGGTGGGCGGTCCGCATCACCGACCTCGACACCGGCGCCACGACCCTCATCCCCGCACTGCGGCCCGTGGGCGTCGGCGCGCGCTGATCGTCAGCTACTGGGTCAGCCGCCGGCGCTGTGTCACGATCGGCGCATGCCGTCCGTACCCGCGCTGTGCGCCGCGGCAGCACTCGTCGTGCTGCTGCCGTCAACGTCCGTGGCCGCCTCCGACGACCCGGTGGCCGAGGTCGACGACGCCCGGGGGGACTGGCAGCAGCCGGCGCTCTCCGCGGCGGACACCCCGGCCGCGGGGGACGGGCGACGCGGGCCGGATCTGGTGAACGCCTACGCCGCGTACGTCCCGAAGATCGTCGACGTCGTCCTCACCGTGGACGACCGGTCGATCGTCGATTTCGCGTCGATCGCGATCGGTGCCGGTTCCTCGGATCTCCGTGGGCGCGACGGTCACTACGTCGCGACCGTGCAGGTCTACGACGGCGGCCGGCGGTTCGGCCCGGTCACGGTTGTCCAACTCCTGCCGAATGCGGAGCGGCGCGTCTCGTGCAAGGGCGCGGTGCTGACACCGCAGGGCGACGGGACGATCGCGATCAGCGTCCCCACCAAGTGCCTCGGTCTTTCCGGCCCCAAGGGGAAGCCGGCCAAGCGGTTGGCCGTCCTGCCTCGCGTCGGCCGGTACACGGCCGCCGACCGTCGCAGCGTGTGGCAGTACGACACTCTCGACAAGCCCATGATCGTGCGCCGGGACAAGCCCACCGACCCCTGCGCAGCGAGCGGCGCGTTCGGCTGCTGACCGTGCGCGGATCAGGCGGGTAGCGCGGTCTTCGCCTCGGCCTGGGCGGCCACCAGGTTCATCAGCGAGAGCAGGCCCATCCACCCGCCGAAGGTGAAGACGGGGATCCAGTACGAGATCAGCCCGTGGTAGGCGAAGATCCCGTCGTGGAAGTACAGCAGGATCGTGCCGGGCAGCAGCAGGATCGCGACCCAGATGCCTGCGTAGCCCAACCACCGCGGATACACCGGCGTCGCGGACTTGTCCGAGAGCACGCCGACCCCGACCGCCAGGGACTGCAGGGCGAAGGACGGGGCGGCGAGGAACGCCATGAACCAGCCGACGTCGTGCAGTGCCGCGGTCAGTTCCCCGTTGCGCTCCGGGCGGAAGGCCGCTGCGGCCAGGAAGATGCAGAACAGTACGAGCAGCATGTAGACGGCCGCGCCGGCGATCGTCTGGAGTACCGCGGCCGTCCCCTGCCCGGCTCGGCGCAGTTGCACGGCGGCCCCGGCGACCATCGTCGCCCAGCCCGTGGTGGCGACGAGCATGATCAGCACGCCGGTCCGGATCCGGTCGCTCTCGTCGGTGTAGAACTCGGCGAACTGCGCCGGGCTCCAGTCCGCGTGGGGCGGAGGCAGGTAGTCGGCGGTGATAAGACCGACGAGGACCAACGTGACACCGATCAGTCCCGCGAGGGCGCACGCGGTCTGGAGCCGTGTGTTCATGTGCGCACATCCGATCATCCGTCAGATCCGGGCGGGTCGAGCGTAGCCCTCAGGATCTGACGGGTCGGCACTTGTCGGCGGCGCGTCGGCGTGCGGGTACGTTCGCAACTAATGCGGAGTCGCACAGGTCCCGAGGATGGCGAAGCGCTGAGAGCTCTAACCGGTCCACTCCATGAGCACGTGGTCCGGGTCCGGCCACTCGGACGGTTGGACGTCGCCGAACCAGAAGTACTCCAGGCGGCTCAGTCGTCCGTCCTCGACAAGGAGGATGATCGCGCCGGTCTCGATGCCGTCCGTGGTGACAATCAGTCGGACAGGGACGACCGGCGAAGAGAAGCCCTCGGCAGCGGGGGCGCCTTCGACCACGAGGTCGACGGTCGGGCAGCCGCAGCCGCAAAGTCCTTCGACCCGGGCCGCCGGGACCTGCGCCCGCAGTACCTCAGCGGCCTCGAAGTCCGGGGCCAACACCAGTTCGAGGACTTCTCGTTCCTGCGGCGACAACTCGCGAGGAAAGGCGTTCATCGCTCCGCCGCGGGGCCCGTGGTCAGTCGTGCGTAGGCGCGGGACGCGGCCGAGGCCACGCGGGAATTCGGGTCGTCCCGAAGAGCGGCCACCGTCGGCGCGAAGTGGGGGTGCTGTTCGGGTGCTCTATGCGGGTGGGCGTGAGGTGTGTCTGAGGTGCCCGTTGTGGTTGCTGATGAAGGAGATGACAGAGCGTCAGGATCCCTGGAAAATAGAGGAAACCCCTTTCGTTGGAGGCCCGATTCCGGGCCGAAACTGTCGGTGGTCCTCTCTAGAGTTCTGAGTGTGAACAACGACGGAACCGAGCTCACAGCCTCCCCGGCCGTGGTCGCCCTCGACGTGCTCGAGGCAGCCATTGACGGCTACCTCGCAGCCGTCGAGGGCGAGGGGTGGCGGTCTTCCGATGCCGAGATGACGGCCCTGGTCGAGCGCACCCACCGCGTGCGCGGGCGGATGCAGTACGCGCACCTGGCCTCGGTCGCCCAGTTCACCGAACGCGGCATCGCCGTAGAGGCAGGGGGCCTGAACACCCGGTCCTGGCTGCGCCACCGCCTGCGCGAGACCGTCGGCGCTTCGGGAGTCACTGCGAAGCTGGCTGTGGCCTGCACCCCGAAAGGCCAGCACGCTGCCGTCGGTGCGGCGTTGGCCTCAGGCGCCCTGAACTGGGACCAGTTCCGGGTCACCGTGAAGGCCCTGGACAAGCTCCCGCCCAAGACCTCCACCGAGCACCGCGAGTTCGCCCGCGACCTCCTGCTGCAGAAGGCCGCCGAACTCAACGCCGACGACCTGCGCAAGGTCGGGCAAGCGCTGCAGGACGCAGCCGACCCGGACGGGAAGCTCAAGGACGACGAGGACGCCGAACGCGTCCGTGGGGTGCAGTACCGCGACCACCACGACGGCACCGCGTCGATCACCTGGCGCGACCGCGTGGACAACATCGCCGCCGCCAAGACCGCCATCGGCGCCCTGGACGCCCCGAAGCCACAGCCCAACGGTGGGACCGACCCCCGGACCCCCGCACAACGTCGGGCCGACGCGATGGTGCACATCTTCGGCAGCGAACTCAGGCACGGGAAGCTCCCCACCAGCCGCGGACGTCGCCCCCAGATCCATATCACCGCCACCGCCGAGGCACTCAAGGGCCTCGACGGTGCCGCGAAGGCAGCACTCGCCACCGGTGGGGCCTTGACCCTCACCACGCTGCAGCGCTACCTCTGCGACGCCGACATCACCCCGATCCACCTCGACCCGCACGGCAAGCCACTCTCGGTCGGGCGGACCACCCGGATCTGGCCCCCGGCCATCTGGGCCGCGATCGTCGCCCGCGACACCGGATGCACCTTCCCCGGATGCGATGTCCCGGCCCATGACTGCGTTGCGCACCACCGGAAGCACTGGACAAGGGACCACGGCGAAACGTCAGCGGAGAACGGCGTTCTCCTCTGCGACCGGCACCACTTCGACGTGCATCACCGCGGGTGGACCGTGCGCCTCGATCGTTACGGGATCCCGGAGTTCATACCTCCGCCATGGGTGGACTCCACCGGCGAACCCCGCAAGAACGACTACTGGAAACTCCAACAGGCCTGCTTGTTCCGATCACGTTCCCGGAACCAGAACCAGAACCCTGGGGCTGACGCAGCCTCACGGGTGGGAGTCAACTGAACCTGGGGCAGACCCGATGGACGTAGAGCGAATCTTCGCTTGGTGCGCAAGCCGTCCTAGGCCGGTGGTCGGCCGCGCTTGGGGCGCCAGCCGCGGGGCATCAGGTAGCTGCCCGTCGCGATGACGATGCCCAGCGGGATGAGCCACCAGCCGGGATCGCGGAAGAGCCAGGTCACCAGCGACGCCGCGACCAGGCCTATGCCTACGCGCTCTCGAGTGCTCGGGCGCGAACCGTCGTCCTTTGCGATGTACATCAGAGCCTGCGTCCGGCGCGCCGGGCCGACTCGTCTACCAACCCCGCGAGCGCCACTCGGCGAGGTTCGGGCGTTCGTTGCCGAGGGTGGTGTCGCCGCCGTGGCCCGGGTAGACCCAGGTTTCGTCGGGGAGCGTGGCGAAGAGTTTGTGCTCGACGTCGTCGATGAGCGAGCCGAAGTTCTTGCCGTCACCGAAGGTGTTGCCGACGCCGCCGGGGAAGAGGCAGTCGCCGGTGAAGAGGTGCGGGTGGCCGGAGGGGTCGTCGTAGACCAGGGCGATGCTGCCCGGGGTGTGGCCGACGATGTGGATCGCCTTGAGTGAGACGCGGCCGAAGCTGATCTCCGCGCCGTCCTCGACCTGGTCGTCGGTGGCGACGGGGATGCCCTCGGCGTCGAGGCGGTGGGCGGTGGTGCGGGCGCCGGTGGCGCGGGCGACCTCGGCGAGGGCCTGCCAGTGGTCGTAGTGCTGGTGTGTGGTGACGATCCGCTCCAGCGGATCGTGCAGCATGGCGAGCAGGGTGTCCGCCTCGTTGGCGGCGTCGATCAGTAGCTGCTCGCCGCTGTCCCTGCACCGCAGCAGGTAGCAGTTGTTGTTCATCGGGCCGACGGCCACCTTGGTGATGATCAGGCCCGCCAGCTCACGCACATCCGGGGGACCGCCGACGCTCACGTTGCCGTGGTAGCTCACCTGTTGCTCCTTGCCCGATCGCCGAGGCCTCCATTCTTGCGTAGCGCCTGGACGGGCAACGGGTGAGGCGGGGGTCGCAGAGCCGATCCATGTCAGCCCTACCAGCAACATGTCAGCCGGTACTCGGGCTGACATGCTGGTGGGGCTGACGTCCCTCAGAAATTTGGGCCGCCGCCCGCTGTCCGGGCACTCAGGCCCAGGGCGGGAGGGTCGGCAGCTGTTCGGCGGTGTGGCTGAGGTCGTCGCCGTCGCTGCGGCCGGTGAGCCAGGCGAGCAGGCTGGTGCGAGGGCCGAAGACGGTGATCGGGATCCCCGCTCCGACGGTGGTCCAGGACTGCGGCATCTCCTGGTCGGTCGACTGCAGCTTCAGTGCCGGCATCTCGGCGCGACCGGACATGGAACGACTGATCTCGTCCATGCAGGGGCCGACGAACGCGGGGGACCAGCGCTCCGGGCGGTACCCGGCGGCCAGGTCGACGTGGTGGAACTCCACCTCGCGCATCCGCCCACCGAGCACGTACCAGACGGGGACGGGGCGGCCGGTGATCAGCGTGACCTCGGCCGACCACCGCTCCACCGGCAGTTCCCGGGCGGCCCACAGGAACCGGTCCGCGGTGGCCTTGAGGTCGGCGACGATCTCCGGCCCGGGGCGATCCGCGCCGGCCTCGATGCCGTCGGCACGGGCGGTGACGCTCGCGTACATCGGGCGGGGCCTGCCGTCCGCGGCCTGCATGATCAGGTTCACGAACGCCTCGGCGTTGCGTGCGACGTGCGTCGCGACGTGCCCGCGGCTCCAGTGCGGCAGCGCGGACGGGGCCCGCAGGGCGGAATCGTCGAGGGCGGTGACGGCATCGATCATCCGCTGCGTTCCCAGGTCGATGGCGTCCAGCGCCCGCCGGATACCGGCGTCTTCCAGCGTCTTGGCCATGCGTTCCTCCATGCTCCGGGCGTGCAGTGCCGATCTTGACACCCGAAGCCCGAAACCCCTGGGAACTCGGCCCCCGGATCGCGGGCGCCGCTCTTGTGATCCTCGCTGCGCTCGTCAACAAGCTTCCCTCGCCTCGGGATAGAGCCGCTCGTTCCTCGCGCTCTCTCCGCTCGGCTCAGTCGCTTGTCGGACCTGTTGCCTACGATGACTGGCGGCGGCCCGCCGGCCGTCGGATGCACCGCGTGGAGGGGCGCTAGTGGCCGACCGATTGATCGTCCGAGGGGCGCGCGAGCACAACCTCAAGGACGTGTCCCTCGACCTCCCGCGCGATTCGCTCATCGTGTTCACCGGCCTGTCCGGGTCGGGCAAGTCCAGCCTCGCGTTCGACACGATCTTCGCCGAGGGCCAGCGTCGTTACGTGGAGTCGTTGTCGGCCTACGCACGGCAGTTCCTCGGGCAGATGGACAAGCCCGACGTCGACTTCATCGAGGGTCTTTCCCCGGCGGTCTCCATCGACCAGAAGTCCACCTCGCGCAACCCGCGGTCCACGGTCGGCACCATCACCGAGGTCTACGACTACCTCCGCCTCCTGTACGCGCGCGCAGGCCGCCCGCACTGCCCCAAGTGCGGCCGCCCGATCGCCCGCCAGACCCCGCAGCAGATCGTCGACCGCGTCCTCGAGCTGGAGCAGGGCTCCAAGTTCCAGGTCCTCGCCCCGGTGATCCGCGAACGCAAGGGGGAGTACGGCGAGCTGTTCCGCGAGCTCGTGGCCAAGGGATACTCCCGCGCCCGCATCGACGGCGTCGTGCACTCGCTCACCGAGCCGCCGACGTTGAAGAAGCAGGAGAAGCACACGATCGACGTGGTCGTCGACCGTCTCGCGGTCAAGGACACCGCGAAGCGTCGGCTCACCGACTCCGTCGAGACGGCGCTCAAGCTCTCCGGCGGCCTGGTGACGCTGGACTTCGTCGACCTGCCCGAGGACGACCCCGACCGCGAGCGCGTCTTCTCCGAGCACCTCGCCTGCCTCTACGACAACCTCGACTTCGAGGAGCTCGAGCCCCGATCGTTCTCCTTCAACTCCCCGTTCGGCGCCTGCCCGGACTGCACCGGCCTGGGCACCCGCATGGAGGTCGACCCGGAGCTGCTCATCCCGGACCCGTCCAAGTCCATCGACGACGGCGCCATCTCGCCGTGGACCTCGGCGCAGTCCCAGGAGTACTTCGGGCGTCTGCTCACCGCGCTGGCCGAGACCCTCGGCTTCCGGACCGACGTCGCCTGGGAGAAGTTGCCCGCCAAGGCGCAGAAAGCCGTCCTGCACGGGCACGACCACCAGGTCCACGTGAAGTACAAGAACCGCTACGGCCGGGTCCGCTCGTACTACACGGGCTACGAAGGCGTCATCCCGTGGGTCACCCGGCGGCACGCCGAGGCCGAGTCCGACGTCAGCCGTGACCGCTTCGCGGGCTTCATGCGCGAGGTCCCGTGCCCGACCTGCAACGGACACCGCCTCAAGCCCGTCTCGCTCGCGGTCACTCTCGGCGGGCGCTCCATCGCCGAGGTCGCGTCGCTCCCGATCGGCGGCTGCGCGGAGTTCCTGCGCGAACTCGAACTGTCCGCCCGCGAGGCGCAGATCGCCGAACGGGTCCTCAAGGAGGTCAACGCCCGCCTCGGCTTCCTGCTCGACGTCGGCCTGGACTACCTGTCCCTCGACCGCGCCGCGGCGACCCTCGCCGGCGGCGAGGCGCAACGCATCCGCCTGGCCACGCAGATCGGGTCGGGCCTCGTCGGTGTGCTCTACGTGCTCGACGAACCCTCGATCGGTCTGCACCAGCGCGACAACCACCGGCTCATCGACACCCTGATCCGACTGCGGGGGATGGGCAACACCCTCATCGTCGTCGAGCACGACGAGGACACCATCCGCATCGCGGACTGGGTGGTCGACATCGGTCCCGGTGCCGGCGAGCACGGCGGGCAGGTCGTGTTCTCCGGCCCGTACGAGAAGTTGCTGGAGTGCGACGACTCGCTGACGGCGGCGTACCTGTCCGGGCGGCGGTCCATCGCGGTCCCCGAGATCCGCCGGCCGGCCACCCCGGGCAAGGAACTCACGGTGCGCGGGGCGAAGGAGCACAACCTCGACGACGTCACCGTGGCCTTCCCGCTCGGACTGTTCGTGGCGGTCACCGGGGTGTCCGGGTCGGGCAAATCCAGCCTGGTCAACGACATCCTCTACAACGCCCTGGCCAAGCACCTCTACAAGGCCCGGACGGTCCCCGGCCGGCACACCCGCATCGACGGCCTGGACCTGATCGACAAGGCCATCCACGTCGACCAGTCACCGATCGGGCGCACCCCGCGGTCCAACGCGGCCACCTACACCGGCGTCTTCGACAACATCCGCAAGCTCTTCGCCGAGACCCAGGAGGCGAAGGTCCGCGGGTACCTGCCCGGCCGGTTCTCCTTCAACGTCAAGGGCGGGCGCTGCGAGGCGTGCTCCGGCGACGGCACCATCAAGATCGAGATGAACTTCCTCCCGGACGTCTACGTGCCGTGCGAGGTCTGCGCCGGCGCCCGGTACAACCGGGAGACCCTCGAGGTGCACTTCAAGGGCCGCACGATCGCCGAGGTCCTGGACATGCCGATCGAGGAGGCCGCCGAGTTCTTCGCGGCGATCCCCGCGATCTCGCGGCACCTCAGCACGCTCGTCGAGGTCGGCCTCGGGTACGTGCGCCTCGGTCAACCCGCGCCGACGCTCTCCGGCGGTGAGGCACAACGCGTCAAGCTCGCCTCCGAACTGCAGAAGCGCTCCACCGGTCGCACCATCTACGTACTCGACGAACCGACCACCGGTCTGCACTTCGAGGACGTCCGCAAGCTGCTCGGGGTGCTGCACTCGCTCGTCGAGAAGGGCAACTCGGTGATCGTCATCGAGCACAACCTCGACGTGGTGAAGACCGCGGACTGGATCATCGACATGGGCCCCGAAGGTGGCTCCGGCGGCGGACGGGTCGTCGCCACCGGTACCCCGGAGGACGTCGCCGCCCACCCGGACAGCCACACCGGGCTGTTCCTCAAGGCGCTGATCGACGCCGGTCCGCCGGTCATAGCGCCCAAGAAGGCGACCCGGACGGCAGCCAAAGCACCGGCCAAAGCACTCACGAAGGCCCCGGCCAAAGCAGGGCGAGCCCGGGCGAAATGACTCCGGTGCGTCGCTGAGCCGGCCCGTTTGCCCGGTTCCGGCGGTCGCCCGGCCGTACCCTTTCGGCATGCCCGAGGTGCCGGACGACGAGCTCACGGGGGACCGCGGGCCGGATCGCCGCACGGTGCTTCGTAGCGGTGCCGTGCTCGGCCTCGCGGCCGCCGCCGGCCTGCCGTTGGCCGGCTGCGGCGGTGGATCCAATCAGGCCGTCGGCAACCTCCCGGCCGCTGCGCCGGCACCCGCTCCCGTCGAGCCGGCCCGGACCTCGGTGCCGCGCTCCAAGTCGCAGCTGTACCGACGGGGGGAGGGGGACGTCGCGGAGACCGAGACGCTGCCCACCCGGAGCCCAGGCCCCGCCGCGCGTCCGAGCGCCGCGCCCACCGCAGGCGACGCGGCGGCGGTCGACGTCGGGACACCGAGCAAGGCCGACGGACTCGCCACCGCCCGCCGCCCCGGGCAGGCGCGGCCGAAGACCGACGGTGACCCCCTGCCCGCACGCAGCCCACGCCCGTCCCTGCCTGCCAGGACCGACGACATCCCCGTCGGCGGCGGGACTGTCTACCCCGAGCAGAAGATGGTCGTCACCCAGCCGAAGGCCGGCGTCTACGTGGCCTTCGACGCCCGCTGCACCCACCAGGGCTGCCTGGTCGCCGACTGCTCCGACGGGAGCATCAACTGCCCCTGCCACGAGTCCAAGTACTCGTTGGTGGACGGTTCGGTGCTGCAGGGCCCGGCCAAGGAGCCTCTTCCGGAGCGGCGCATCGTCGTGACCGGCGGCGAGATTCGGGAGAAATAACCCGATCGCCGCGATCAGCTGACTCCAGGTAACAACTGACAGCTGATTGATAACGCCGAGCAACCCGGGCGATACACGTGGCCGAATAGGCTCGTGATCACGCGCCGCCCGCGCGTGCACCTAGACGATTGGGGTCACTCCCGCATGATCGCGCCCAGCGCCAACGAGTCCGTTCTCTCCTGCTCCGACACCGGCCTGGCCTGCTCAGGCCGCCGCGCCGTACTCCGGGGAGCCGCCGCGCTCGGTGCCGTGAGCCTGCTTGCCGCGTGCGGGGGTGGCGGGGAGAAGAAGGACACCGCGGCCCCTGCCCAGAACGGGACCGACGCTCCTCCGGTCGGCGGGACCGACACCAAGACCCCGTCCGCCGAAGCAAGCGAGACGCCGGCCGGCGGTAGCTCCGGCGGCGGAAAGGTCCTGGGGGCCACCTCCGAGATTCCCGTCGGTGGCGGGAAGACCTTCGAGGACGAGGGCGTCATCGTCACGCAGCCGACCGCCGGGGACTTCCGCGCCTTCACCTCGGTCTGCACCCACACCGGTTGCACCATCTATGAGACCGAGGGCGGGACGATGAACTGCGGCTGCCACGGCAGCAAGTTCTCCGACAAGGACGGCTCGGTCGTGAAGGGCCCGGCGGACGCTCCGCTGGCGAAGAAGTCCGTCACGGTCAAGGGCGGCAACCTCACGCTCGCCTGACGCCCGCGGCGCCGACCGACAGGTGTCGGCGCCGGCAACTAGCCTTCGCACGTGGCAGATCCAGCGACCTATCGCCCCCGGCCGGGATCCGTCCCGGACTCCCCGGGCGTGTACCGGTTCCGGGATCAACACGGCCGGGTCATCTACGTCGGCAAGGCCAAGAGCCTCCGCTCGCGGCTGGGTTCCTATTTCCAGGACCTGTCCGCGCTGCACCCCCGCACCCAGACCATGGTGCAGACCGCGGCGGCCGTCGAGTGGACCGTGGTCGGCACCGAGGTCGAGGCGCTGCAGCTGGAGTACTCCTGGATCAAGGAGTACGACCCGCGGTTCAACGTCCGTTACCGCGACGACAAGTCCTACCCGAGCCTGGCGGTCACCCTCGACGAGGAGTTCCCGCGGCTGATGGTCCTGCGCGGGCCCAAGAAGAAGGGCGTGCGGTACTTCGGCCCCTACGCGCACGCCTGGGCGATCCGGGAGACCCTCGACCTGCTGCTGCGGGTCTTCCCGGCCCGGACCTGCTCGGCGGGTGTCTTCCGCAGGGCTGCTTTGCAGGGTCGGCCCTGTCTGCTCGGGTACATCGGCAAGTGCTCCGCGCCGTGCGTCGGGCGGGTCTCGCCCGAGGAACACCGGCGCATCGTCGGCAACTTCTGCGACTTCATGGCCGGGCAGACAGGTCCCTGGCTGCGCCAGCTCGAGAAGGAGATGCGGACTGCCTCCGATTGCCAGGAGTACGAACGCGCCGCCAAGCTGCGCGACGACATCGGGGCCTTGCGCAAGGCCATCGAGAAGAACGCGGTGGTGCTGTCGGACGGCACCGACGCCGACGTGATCGCCCTCGCCGAGGACCAGTTGGAGGCCGCGGTCCAGGTGTTCCACGTCCGCGGCGGACGGGTCCGCGGGCAGCGCGGCTTCGTGGTCGACAAGGTCGAGGACGTCACCACCGGCGAACTCGTCGAGCACTTCCTGCAGCAGCTCTACGGCGACTACACCGACGCGAACGAGGCCGCCGGCGACGCCGTCCCGCGCGAGGTCCTCGTCCCCGAACTGCCCCCGGACCTCGCCGCGGTCACCGAGTGGTTGGCCGGGCGGCGCGGCAGCCGGGTCGACCTGCGGGTCCCGCAGCGCGGGGACAAGAAGGCGCTGATGGAGACCGTCGAGCGCAACGCCAAACAGGGCCTGATCCTGCACAAGACCAAGCGGGCCAGCGATCTGACGACCCGTTCGATAGCTCTGCAGCAGATCCAGGAGGCTCTCGGGCTGGACGAGGCACCGTTGCGCATCGAGTGTTTCGACGTCTCCAACCTGCAGGGCACCGAGGTCGTCGCGTCGATGGTCGTGTTCGAGGACGGGCTGGCCCGCAAGAGCGAGTACCGCAAGTTCAACATCAAGGGCGTCGAGGGGCAGAACGACGTCGCGGCTATCGCCGAGGTCATCACCCGCCGGTTCCGCCGCTACCTCAACGAGCAGGCCGACGCCCCAGACGAACCCGAGGCACAGCCCATCGACGCGGAGACCGGGCGGCCCAAGAAGTTCGCCTACCCACCCAACCTCGTCGTCGTCGACGGCGGCGCACCCCAGGTCGCCGCGGCCGCCGCGGCCCTGGACGCCATGGGCGTCAACGACGTCGCACTGTGCGGACTGGCCAAGCGCCTCGAGGAGGTCTGGCTGCCCGACGAGGCCGACCCGGTGATCATGTCGCGGCAGTCCGAGGGTCTCTATCTGCTGCAACGGGTCCGGGACGAGGCGCACCGTTCGGCGATCACCCACCACCGAGGGCGCCGGTCCAAGTCGATGATCGCGAGCCAGCTCGACGCGGTCCCGGGGCTGGGGGAGCGCCGCCGGGCGGTGCTGATGAAGAACTTCGGTTCGCTGCGCAAGCTGCGCGCCGCCAGCGTCGACGACATCGCGGCCCTGCCAGGATTCGGACCGAGCACCGCGGCCGCGGTGCACCAGGCGCTGGCCACCCTTCCGGGTCAAGGCGCCGCCGTGAACACTGCCACCGGCGTCATGATCGATCTCGACGCGGACCCCAACGGGGGGAGGACGCGTGACGATGGAGGCTGACGTGACGGCGGCAGCGGCGGCGACGCCGATCTCGCTCACCATCGTGACCGGCATGTCCGGGGCGGGGCGGAGCACCGCGGCGAACGCCCTGGAGGACCTCGGCTGGTTCGTCGTCGACAACCTGCCACCGGCACTGCTGCCCCCGCTGGTCCAGCTCGGGGAGCGCACCAAGGGCTCCGTCCCGAACATCGCCGCGGTCGTGGACGTCCGTGGCGGCGCCTTCTTCGACACCCTCCGGGACGCCCTGGCTGAGCTCGAGGCTCGCGACGTCACCTTGGCCATCGTCTTCCTCGAGGCCTCCGACGACGTCCTGGTCCGTCGCTTCGAGAATGTCCGCCGGCCGCACCCGTTGCAGGAGGACGGCCGGATCACCGACGGCATCTCCGCCGAGCGGGCCCTGCTGCTGGACCTGCGCGGCCGGGCCGACCACGTCATCGACACGACCGACATGAACGTGCACCAGCTCCGCGAGCGGATCGCCGAGGCCTTCCGTGGCGGCCTGGAGGAGACCCTCTCGGTCAACATCGTCTCGTTCGGTTACAAGTACGGGCTTCCGGTGGACGCCGACCTCGTGGCCGACTGTCGCTTCCTGCCCAACCCGCACTGGGTGCCCGAGCTGCGGCCATTCACCGGGCGCGACCCCGAGGTCAGCGCCTACGTCCTGTCCCGCCCGGGGGCACAGGAATTCCTCAAGGGTTACGTGGATCTGCTTGGCGGCGTCCTGGCCGGGTACCGGCGGGAGGGCAAGCGCTACGTGACCCTCGCCGTCGGGTGCACCGGTGGGAAGCACCGCAGCGTCGCGATGGCGGAGGAACTCGGCAAGCGACTGGCCGTCGAGGGCATCCAGGCACGCGTCGCGCACCGTGACGTCGGACGGGAGTGACGATGAGATCGGGACCGCGGGTGGTCGCGCTCGGCGGCGGGCACGGCCTGGCCGCGTCGCTGACCGCGCTGCGCCGGGTCACCGATTCCCTCACCGCCGTCGTGACCGTCGCCGACGACGGCGGCTCCAGTGGTCGGCTGCGCCGCGACCTCGGGGTCCTGCCCCCGGGTGACCTACGGATGGCGCTGGCCGCGTTGTGCGGGGACGACGAGTGGGGCGCGACGTGGAGCCGCGTCGTGCAGCACCGGTTCCGGGCCTCGGGTGACCTGCAGGACCACACCGTCGGCAACGTTCTGATCGTCGCGCTGTGGGAACTGCTCGACGACCCGGTGGCCGGCCTGGACTGGGTGGGACGTCTGCTGGGCGCCCGCGGGCGAGTGCTTCCGATGGCCTCGGTGCCCCTGGACATCGCGGCGGCGGTGACCGGGCTGGAGCCCGACGACCCCACCGCGGTGCGCACTGTGCGCGGCCAGGTCGCCGTCGCGACGACCCTCGGGCGGGTGGAGAGCATCAGCCTCGTGCCGCCGGATCCGCCTGCCTGCCCGGAGGCGTTGCAGGCCGTCGCCGAGGCCGAGTGGGTCGTCCTCGGTCCCGGATCGTGGTTCACCAGTGTCATGCCGCACTTGATGGTTCCCGAATTGGTCGAGGCATTGTGCGCGACCCCGGCATCGCGGATGGTCGCGTTGAATCTCGCCCCGCAGCAGGGCGAGACCACCGGCTTCTCGCCGGAGCGATACCTCGAGGTGTTGGCCGAACATGCCCCCGACCTGCGGTTGGACGTCGTCCTGGCCGACCCGCGAGCGGTCCCTGAGATCGCCGCCCTGCAGAAGATCACGAGTTCTCTGGGCGCCGATCTGGTCCTCGCGGAGGTCGCGATGACCGACGGATCTCCCCGCCATGACGTGGATCGACTGGCAGCGGCTTACGCCGATGTCTTTCGGCGTGGCAGGATCGGGGCATGCCCTCCGTAATTGCCGTCGAACTGCAACCGCGTGGAGCCTTCGCATGGCGATGACCTCGTCCGTGAAAGACGAGCTCAGTCGGCTGACGGTCACGAAACCCTGCTGCCGTAAGGCCGAAGTGTCTTCGACGCTTCGCTTCGCCGGTGGCTTGCATCTCGTGGGTGGACGCATCGTCGTCGAGGCCGAGCTCGATACCGGGTCGGTCGCTCGTCGTCTCCGTAAGGACATTGCCGAGGTCTTCGGCCATCCCTCCGAGGTCGCTGTCATGGCGCCCGGTGGATTGCGTCGAGGCAGTCGGTGGGTGGTGCGCGTGGTCTCCGCGGGGGAGGCCCTGGCGCGTCAGACCGGTCTGGTCGACGGACGTGGTCGTCCGGTCCGCGGCTTGCCGCCGCAGGTGGTGTCCGGCTCGATGTGCGACGCCGAGGCCGCCTGGCGTGGTGCGTTCCTCGCCCACGGCTCGCTCACGGAACCCGGCCGGTCCTCCGCCATGGAGATCACCTGCCCCGGTCCGGAGGCCGCGCTGGCCCTCGTCGGTGCCGCTCGCCGGCTCGGCGTGGTCGCCAAGGCCCGTGAGGTCCGCGGCGTGGACCGGGTCGTCATCAAGGACGGCGACTCGATCGGCGCCCTGCTGACCCGCCTCGGTGCGCACCAGAGCGTGCTCGCCTGGGAGGAGCGGCGCCTGCGCCGCGAGGTCCGGGCCACGGCCAACCGTCTGGCAAACTTCGACGACGCGAACCTGCGTCGCTCGGCGCGCGCCGCGGTCGCCGCGGGTGCCCGGGTCGCCCGCGCCCTGGAGATCCTCGGCGACGACGTCCCCGACCACTTGGCCGCAGCCGGTCAGCTCCGGGTCGAGCACAAGCAGGCCAGCCTCGAAGAGTTGGGTGCTCTCTCCGACCCGCCCCTGACCAAGGACGCCATCGCCGGCCGCATACGGCGTCTCCTCGCCATGGCCGACAAGAAGGCCTCCGAACTCGGCATCCCCGACACCGAGGCCTCACTCACCCCGGACATGCTGGTCCAGTAGGTCGAACCGGTACGGGATGTCATCCCGTACCGGCCCTTGTCAGCCCTTGCACGGGCTGACAGTGAGGACCTATGGGATGACATCCCGTACAGAGAAAGGCCGCGCTCAATGGTGCGGCGGGGCGTCCGGCGCGTGCTCGTGCTCACCGTCGGCCTCGGGCGCCGGCGTGCCACCGGGCGCATGTCCGCCGCCGTGGCCCGAATCATCCGCGATCTTCGCCGGGACCTTGGTGGTCGGGGTTGCTCGCATGTACGCGGGGGCCTTGGTGCCGCTCTTGAGGTCCTCGGTCTCGTAGATGGCGACGAGCATGATTCCCATGACGCCGCTCATCGCCTGCGGTGAGTCGTAGAGGCTCGTCATCTTCAGGGTCTCGCCCTTGCGGACGGTCCCGAGGCTGTCCCAGCTGCACACGGACATCGAGGTGACCATGCCGGCGTGTGTGCCCTCGCCGTAGCCGGCCTCGGAGGAGCAGATGCGCTGCTTGGTCGTGGCGTTGTCCAGGGTCAGGCCGACGCCGCCGGCGTGCACGTGGCCACCGGCCTCGATGATCCGGCCGGTGATGTTCGACGTCCAGGTCCACGGGGTCGCGCTCTTCCCGGCAGGCACCGAGTACTGCGAGTCCGAGCAGTTCGCGACGTCCAACCACACCGGGGTCACCGGCTTCATGCCGGCCTTGTCCGCGGGAACGTGGGTGACCTTGGCGGTCAGGTACACCGTCTGCGGCTGCGCGCTGTGGTTCATCAGCTCGGCGATACCGGCCCAACGGCTGGAGTCGACCTTGTAACCGAAGCCCTCCGGCAGGTGGAAGCTCGTCCGCTCGTCGCCCGCGGCGAACACGCGACGGCCCAGCGCGCCGAGGCCGGATCGCCCGCAGGTCGGGTCCGGCTTGCTCGGCTCGAAGATCACCATGTGGTGCAGCATCACGCCGTCGGCCATGGTCGCTGAGCGGCCGTCGGCGAACTGCAGGTCCGGATCGACAGCGATGATGTAGCAGTTGTCGCACGGCTTGACGATCACGGGGATCGGGCGGTTGTTGCCGTGGACCGCGCCCGCGGGGGCGGCCGGGAGGACGAACGGGCCGATCTTCATCTCGGTGACCGTGCCGTGCCCGGCATGTGCCGGGGCGGCGTCGGCCGCCTGCGCTGAGCCTCCCGCGACGGCTCCTGCCGCGACCACCGCCAACGAAGCCAGCGCCGCACCGATCCGGATACGCATCGTGCTCATCGCGCCCCCTTACGCCGTCAGTTGATCAAACGATCCGTCCCCTTTCGCGGCCGGTCAACCGATTCGGCAGAAGACGGGGGATTCGTCCGGTTTCGTCCGGGGTCAGCCGGCTCGTGAAAGCTCGTGGCGGGAGTTGGGTAAGGTCCAAATACCCCCTGACCAGCCCACAGGCGATTGAGGCGAGAGGAACGGGGACGCGAGGAACGAGCGTTGTCGTTCCCGAGCCGATTGAGCCTGTTGACCGCAGGGAACACGGAGGATGTAGTGACTATCCGCGTAGGCATCAACGGATTCGGCCGGATCGGCCGCAACTTCTTCCGGGCGGTGCTGACCAGCGGCGCCGACATCGAGATCGTCGGGGTCAACGACCTCACCGACAACGCCACCCTGGCGCACCTGCTGCGCTACGACTCGATCCTGGGGCGCATCGGCCAGGAGGTGAAGGCGACCGACTCCGACATCACCGTCGGCGGGAAGACCTTCGCGGTCACCTCCGAGCGCGACCCGGCCAAGCTGCCCTGGGGCGACCTGGGCGCGGACATCGTCATCGAGTCCACCGGCCACTTCACCAAGGCCGCCGACGCGGGCAAGCACCTCGCCGCGGGCGCCAAGAAGGTCATCATCTCCGCGCCGGCCAACGACGAGGACATCACCATCGTCATGGGCGTCAACCAAGACAAGTACGACCCGGCGACCCACCACATCATCAGCAACGCCTCCTGCACCACGAACTGTGTGGCGCCGATGGCGAAGGTGATGCTGGAGAACTTCGGCATCGAGCGCGGTCTGATGACCACGATCCACGCCTACACCAACGACCAGGTGATCCTGGACTTCCCGCACAAGGACCTGCGCCGGGCCCGCGGCGCGGCCACCAACATCATCCCGACCTCCACCGGCGCCGCGAAGGCCACGGCCTTGGTGCTCCCCGAGCTCAAGGGCAAGCTCGACGGCATCGCGATGCGCGTGCCGGTGCCCACCGGCTCGGTCACCGACCTGGTGCTGAACCTGAGCCGTGAGACGACGAAGGAAGAGATCAACGCCGCGTTCCAGGCCGCCTCGAAGGGCGCGCTGGCCGGGTACCTGGAGTACACCGAGGACCCGATCGTGTCCTCCGACATCGTCACCTCGCCGGCCTCGTGCACCTTCGACGCCGGGCTGACGATGTGCCAGGGCAACCAGGCGAAGATCGTCGGCTGGTACGACAACGAGTGGGGCTACTCCAACCGGCTCGCCGACCTGATCAAGCTCGTCGGCGCCTCGCTGTAACCGTGCGGAGCATCCGGGACCTCGGGGACCTGCGCGGCAAGCGGGTCCTGATCCGTAGTGACCTCAACGTGCCGCTCGACGGCACGACGATTGCCGACGACGGCCGGATCCGGGCCGGCCTGCCCACGATCCAGGCCCTGACGGCGCAGGGCGCCAAGGTCGTGGTCTGCGCGCACCTCGGTCGGCCCAAGGGCGAGCCGAACCCGGCCTTCTCCCTGGCCCCGGTCGCGGCCCGCCTGCAGGAACTACTCGGCTCCCAGGTGATGTTCTCGCCCGAGCCGGTCGGCGCACAGGCCCAGGCCACCGTCGTCGGGACTTTTCGAGGGCAGCGTCGCGCTGCTGGAGAACGTGCGGTTCTCCGCCGCGGAGACGTCCAAGGACGACGCCGTCCGCGGTGAGTTCGCCGCGCAGCTGGCGGCCATGGCCGACGCCTACGTGGGCGATGCCTTCGGCGCCGTGCACCGCAAGCACGCCAGCGTCTACGACGTCGCGACGCTTCTCCCGCACGCGGCCGGGGGACTGGTGGCCACCGAGGTCGAGGTGCTCAAGCGCCTCACCCTCGAACCCGCCCGGCCCTACACCGTCGTGCTCGGCGGCTCGAAGGTCTCCGACAAGCTCGCGGTCATCGACCGTCTGCTCGGTGTCGCCGATCGGATCCTCGTCGGCGGCGGCATGGTCTTCACCTTCCTCGCCGCGCAGGGCTACGAGGTCGGGACCTCGCTGCTGGAGAAGGACCAGCTCGACACCGTCCGCGAGTATCTGCAGCGGGCCCGCGCGGAGGGCGTGGAGCTGATCCTGCCCACCGACATCGTCGCCGCGGACCGCTTCGCCGCCGACGCCGACGCGATGGTCGTCGCCGCCGACGCGATTCCCGCCGACCGGATGGGCCTAGACATCGGCCCGGCCAGTGGCGCGTTGTTCGCCTCGGTGCTCGCCGACTCCGCCACGACGTTCTGGAACGGCCCGATGGGCGTGTTCGAGATGGATGCCTTCGCCGGCGGCACCCGCGCCGTCGCGCAGGCGCTCGTCGACGGCAAGGGCTTCTCGGTCGTCGGCGGCGGTGACTCCGCCGCGGCGGTACGTCGTCTCGGCTTCCGCGATGATGCCTTCGGCCACATCTCCACCGGCGGTGGAGCGAGCCTCGAATACCTGGAGGGCAAGCAATTGCCCGGCTTACAAGTCCTGGAGGACTGAGCACCTTGGCACGTAAGCCGTTGATCGCGGCCAACTGGAAGATGAACCTCAACCACTTCGAGGCCGTCGCCCTGGTCCAGAAGCTCGCCTGGTCCATCAAGGAGAAGGACCTCGAGCACGTCGAGGTCTGTGTGCTGCCGCCGTTCACCGACATCCGCTCGGTGCAGACGACCATCGAGATGGACCACGTCCAGTTCGCCTTCGGCGGCCAGGACCTGTCCGTCCAGGACTCCGGCGCCTACACCGGCGAGATCTCCGGGGTCATGCTCGCCAAGCTCGGCTGCACCTACGTCGTCGTCGGGCATTCCGAGCGCCGGCAGTACCACCGCGAGGACGAAGCCCTGGTCAACGCGAAGGTGAAGGCGGCCTTCCGCAACGGCATCGTCCCGATCCTGTGCGTCGGGGAGGGCCTGGAGGTACGCAAGGCAGGGGAGCACGTCGCGCACACCCTCGCGCAACTGGACGGCGCCCTGGCCGACGTCCCCGCCGCCCAGGCCCGCACGATCGTCATCGCCTACGAGCCGGTGTGGGCGATCGGGACCGGCGAGGTCGCGACCCCGGCCGACGCCCAGGAGGTGTGCTCCGCGATCCGGGACCGTCTGCAGCAGCTTTACTCGGCCGACGTCTCCGATGCCGTGCGGATCCTCTACGGAGGCTCGGTCAAGTCCGACAACGTGGCCGCGATCATGGCCCAGACCGACGTCGACGGGGCCCTCGTGGGCGGCGCGAGCCTGGACCCGAATGACTTTCCGCTCATCGTCCGGTACCGGGAACTTCCCGTCGCTCGGTGAGCCTCAGGACGCCACGCGGGAAGAATCACCCGTACACGCGGGCTGTCTTTCCAGGTGACGTCGTAGGCTTGGGCCCACAGGTGTCCGCTTCAGGAGGTTGGTAGCAAGCCGTGGTCGTCGCATTCCAGGTGTTGCTGCTGCTCACCAGCATGTTGATCATCCTTCTCGTGCTCCTGCACAAGGGGAAGGGTGGCGGTCTCTCCGACCTGTTCGGCGGTGGCGTCTCGTCCTCGCTGGGCGGCTCGTCGATCGCTGAGCGCAACCTGGACCGGATCACCTACGTGATCATCGCTATCTGGACCGCCAGTTGCATCTCGTTGGCGCTGCTGCTCAAGAATTGACCTGGCACCACCGAACACCCCCCACCAGACAGCACATCAACGCCCCGCCTTCGGGCGTGGGTCAGTAGCGGGAGAACATTCGTGGCGAGCGGTAACGCGATCAGGGGCAGCCGAGTTGGCGCAGGCCCGATGGGAGAGGCGGAGCGCGGCGACGCGGCTCCGCGGTTCTGGATCTCCTACTACTGCGCCAACGGGCACGAGACCCGCCCCTCGTTCGCGGAGGACAGCACGGTCACCGCGCCCGAGTTCTGGGACTGCCCCCGGTGCGGTCTGCCCGCCGGGCAGGACGCCGAGGCCCCGCCCGCGCCGCCGCGGACCGAGCCCTACAAGACGCACCTCGCCTACGTCCGCGAGCGCCGCAGCCACGAGGACGGCGAACTGATCCTCGCCGAGGCCCTCGACAAGCTGCGGACGACCGGCCGGCCCTACTAAGGGTTCAGGCTCAGACTGACTTGATGCCGCGTTCGTCCTGACGGCCGGTCGGGCTGTACCAATACGGCACGGCCGCGCGTCCCGTGAGTTGGGCGTGCGGCCGGATCGGGTGGCGGTTCGACAGGCCCCACATCGCCGTGAAGGCAAGGATCGCGAACGTGCAGGTGAAGACCATCCAGATGGCGGCGGTGGCGGAGAGCTGATCGCTCATGTCGGGCTCCTTGTCCAGGCGGGGCGACATTGCCCACACCCACTCTTCGGTGCCGGTTCCGCGCGGGGCGGTCCCCGCCAGCTTGCGCTTGTCTTACGTCGCTGTCCACCTAGCAGGCTGTAACCAGCAGGTTTGGGTAAGCCCACGCTGCCGATAGGTTGGCGACACGGGACGCGAGGAGGCCATGTGCGCATCGGAGTACTGACCGGCGGGGGCGACTGCCCCGGGCTGAACGCGGTCATCCGCGCGGTCGTGCGTAAGGGTGTGCAGCAGTACCACCACTCGTTCGTGGGCTTCCGCGACGGATGGCGCGGGCCGCTGGAGAACCTGACGCAGACGCTCGGCGTGCCCGAGGTCCGCGGGATCCTGCCGCGTGGCGGCACCATCCTCGGCTCCTCCCGCACCAACCCGATCAAGGTCGACGGCGGCATCGAACGGATCCGCAAGACCCTCGCCGACGTCGGCGTGGACGCGCTCATCGCGATCGGCGGCGAGGACACCCTCGGTGTCGCCACTCGGCTCTGGGCCGAGGGCGTGCCGGTGATCGGCGTCCCGAAGACGATCGACAACGACCTCAACGCCACCGACTACACCTTCGGCTTCGACACCGCCGTCAACATCGCGGTGGAGGCGATCGACCGGCTGCACACCACCGCCGAATCGCACCACAGGGCCCTGGTCGTGGAAGTGATGGGGCGTCACGCCGGGTGGATCGCGCTGCACGCCGGCATGGCCGGTGGCGCCAACCTCATCCTGATCCCCGAGGTCCCGTTCGACATCGAGAAGGTCTGCAAGTTCATCGAGAGCCGCTTCCAGAGCCACTACTCGCCGATCGTCGTCGTCTCCGAGGGCGCAGTGCCCAAGGAGGGCACGATGGAGGTGGCCTCGGGCGAACTCGACGCCTTCGGCCATGTGCGCCTCGGCGGTGTCGGTGACCGCGTCGCCAGGGAGATCGAGGCCCGCACGGGCGCCGAGTCCCGGGCCGTCGTCCTCGGCCACGTCCAGCGCGGCGGCACGCCGACGGCCTTCGACCGTTGGCTGGCCACCCGCTTCGGCCTGCACGCGATCGACGCCGCCAACGAGGGCGACTGGGGAAAGATGGTCGCCCTGCGCGGCACCGATATCGTCCGCGTCCCCCTCGCCGAGGCCACCGCCCAGCTCAAACTCGTCGACCCGACCTTGTACTCCGAGGCCGAGGTCCTGTTCGGCTAGCCCTCGAGGAGGGCGAGGGCGTCGAGGCGGTTGAGGCCGGTGGCGCGGAGCAGGTCGTAGGCGATCGAGCGGAACTGGGCCACGAAGACGACGACGGACTCCGGGGAGCCCTTGCCGATCGATCCGCGGGCGGCGGCGTAGGTGTTGAGCAGGGCGTCACGGGCGGCGCGAGGCTCGGTGTTGCCGGCCAGCAGATCCTCGACGTCGCTCATCGAGTCGCCCAGGGCGCGGACAGCGTCGACCAACTCCGGCGGGCACTCGTGTTGGGCCCGCAGCAGCACCTGGGCGCGGCGGGCGAGCACGCGGCAGTTGCGGACCGCGTAGTCCAGATGCACGGCGGCCTCGGCGTACAACGTCGAGCGGTCGCGAGCGCGCCATCGGATCGGGGCCACCCGCGCGACCTCCTCCGCGGTGGCCACGGCGACACCGAGTTGCGCGACGGCGGGGTCGAGTCGGCGTAGGCCCTCCAACGCGGCCAGCGCCGCGTCGCCGTCCTTGGCAGCCAGGGCGTCGGCGACGCCGCTGAGCCCCGTGGACAGCCCCGCCATCACCGGGGCTGTGGAGCGGGCGGCCACCGACAACGGGTTGATCGGGAGCAGCAGGAGGCCGATCGCCATCCCCACCAGTCCTCCGATCAACGCGTCCCGGAAGCGGTCGACGCCACCGAGGGTGCCGTCGGCGGGGACGAGCGTCGCGACCAGCACGCTGGAGGTCGCGCATTGCAGGACGAGCAGTTGACCGCTGTCGACGAGCACGGCGGCGGTCATCGCCAGGCCCACGACCAGGATCAGTTGGCCGGTGCCCGTGCCGATCAGGTTGAGCAGGAGGTCGCCGACCAGGATGCCCAGCGCAACGCCGACCACCAGCTCGATCGTGCGCCGCAGCCGCTGCCCGAGCGCCGAGCCCAGCGAGATCACCGCCGCCACCGGGGCGAAGAACGGCGGCACACCTTCGTCGGCGAACTGATTCGCCAGCCACCACGCAATGCCTGCCGCGATCGCCGACTGTGCGATCAGCGGCGCCGCGATCCGCAGCCGTCCGGTGCGGGTGTGCACACTCGCGCGGGACCGGGCCGCGACCTCGTCGAGGACCAGCTCGCCCCTGCGCCGGATCTCCGCGGCGTCGCGGGAGATCCGGGGCAGGGGTCCGGTGTGGTCGTGTCTCGACGAAGGACTCATCGATCGAGCGGCGCTGCTAAGGCTTGACGTAGATGTTGTTCAGCGACGCCTTGCCGAGCACGAGGTCCAGGTACGAACCGCCGATCTTCGGGCCGTACAGGCGACGGTTGCGGGTGTAGAGGTCCGGGAACATCGGGACCTTCTCCATGATCTTGCGCTCCAGCGACGACCACCGCTTGCCCGCCTCGAGCGGATCGGTGATCGCGGAGATCTCGTCCATCTCGGTGTTGATCGCCTCGTCGTTGAAGAACGACACGTTGTAGGTGCCGTCGCGGACGAGACGGCCATCGAAGAGCGGACCGAAGACGGTCGCGCCGCTGGGCCAATCCGCGAACCAGGTCATGAAGTACATGTCGAACTGGTTGTTCGGATTCTGGATCTCGTCGAACCCGGTGCGGGTCGGGAGCGGCTTGCCGATCCACTCGAAGCCGGCCTTGTTCAGCGCCTGCGCCACGATGACCGCGCGCTTCTCGTTGCGCTCGTTGGCCAGGTAGGCGTGCACGATCTTCTGGCCGACGGCGCCGGCCTCCTCGAGCAGGCCGCGGGCCTTCGCCAGGTCACCCTCCGGCGGCACGCTGAACATGTCGAACTGCTCGTGCCCGATCAGGGTGGGGGAGGACAGCGTGCTGGCGAAGTCGCCGACGTCCGGTCCGCCCGAGGCCTGACGGGTCTGCGCGCGCGGGTAGGCGTACATCAGGGCCTTGCGGATACGCACGTCGGTGATCCGCTTGGTGTTGATCGCGACGTACTGCATTCCCGGGGTGATCCCGGAGATCGTGCGACCCATCAGCTCGGGGCTGTTGAGCACCTGCGGCAGGATCTCCTGCGAGATCGGGGTGTCCACGGTCATGGCCGCGGCGTCGCCGCCGACCGCCGCGATCAGGCGCTGCCCGGTCGCGACCGGACGCTCGCCGAAGGTGAACTCGAACCGGTCCGGGTACGCGGTGCGGATCGGGTCGGACTCCGCCTTCCAGTTCGTGTTGCGCACCACCGTCATCGACTTCTCGATCTGACGGGATTCGACGCGGTACGGGCCGGAGGAGAACGGCTTCTGCGTGTACTGCGCGCGGGTGTCCTTGTCCTCGCGGACCGGGGCACTGAACGGCAGCGACAACGCGAACGGCACGTCGGGCCGTGGCTTGTTGAAGCTCAGCTTGATGGTCTTGTCGTCGGGGGCCGCAATGGCGTCGAGGTGCTTGCCCTCGTAGGGGCCGGTGTAGACCTTGTGGAAGTCCGGGTTGTCGACCAGCCAGGTCTGCAGGTACGTCGGGCCCTCGGCGTACTCCTTCACGAAGGTCCGCTCCAGGCCGTACTTCACCTGGGCCGCGGTGATCGGCTGCCCGTCCTCCCACGTGATGCCGTCGCGCAATGTGTAGGTCCACGTCTTGCCACCGTCAGTGGTCTTCCCGGTGTCGGTGGCGAGGTCGCCGACGAGGTTGACGTTGGTGCCCTCCTGCCGGAAGCCGGTCAGTCCTCGGGACAGCAGCAGGCTCAGCGTCGTCTCGTAGGTGGTGTAGATGCGAGCCGGGTCGAGGTGCTGGTACTCGGTCTCGTCGTAGACCCGGACGGTTCCGCCCTTGGCGGCGCCCTCGACGGGCCGCGCGGGGCCGGTCGCGGCGTTGTCGAGCTCGTACTTGTAGACCGGCAGGGGCGCGGCCGTCGCGTCCGGGACGGAGGGCTTGTCGCCCGCCGTGTCGCCGGTGGAACGGCCGCCGCAGCCGGTCGCGGCCAGGGCGACGGTCAGCCCCACGATCACGGTACGAACGTGCTTCGCCATCCAGATATCTCCTCTGCCGCCTGGGCAGGACCAGCGTGCCGTGTGGCTGGTCCGGTGTCCCGCCGCCGCGCCGGCTCGGATCGACGAGCCGCAGTCGTGGGATCCGCTCACGCTAAGTCGCTAGGAATCCTCACATCGTGAAATCGCCACATCGTGACGCCGGCTTGATCCACAGAGGTCGCGAAGGGGGCGAGGGATATCAATTCGGGCATTGGTGCAGGTGGGACGTACCCTGGGACCGTGAGTGAGCGAAGCGAGGCCGCGTCATGAGCGTTGACCTGGACACCTGGCGGGATCTGCCCGCGTTGCAGCAGCCCGATTACCCGGACCTCGAGGCAGTCGAGCGTGCCGTGGCCGAACTGCGCGGGCTGCCGCCGCTGGTCTTTGCCGGTGAATGCGACCGGCTGAAGGCTCGGTTGGCGCAGGTGGCCCGCGGTGAGGCATTCCTGCTGCAGGGCGGTGACTGCGCCGAGGCCTTCGACCAGTGCAGCGCCGACCAGTTGCGCGCCAAGCTGAAGACCCTGTTGCAGATGGCCGCCGTGCTCACCTACGCGGGTTCCGTGCCGGTGGTGAAGCTCGGCCGTTTCGCCGGACAGTACGCGAAGCCGCGCTCGTCGAACATCGAGAAGCGCGACGGCGTCGAGCTCCCGTCCTACCGCGGCGACGCGGTCAACGGGTCTGACTTCACCGAGGCGGCCCGGATCCCGGACCCGCAGCGGCTGCTGAAGATGTACAACCTCTCCGCGGCCACGCTGAACCTCGTCCGCGCGTTCACCACCGGTGGCTACGCCGACCTGCGTCAGGTGCACGCCTGGAACCAGGACTTCGTCGCGAACTCGCCGGCCGGGCGGCGCTACGAGCAGCTGGCCAAGGAGATCGACCGTGCGATGGAGTTCATGCGCGCCTGCGGCGTCGACACGGACCAGTTCCACGCGGTGGAGATGTGGTCCTCGCACGAGGCCCTGCTTCTGGAGTACGAGCGCGCGCTGACCCGCATCGACTCGCGCACCGGGCTGCCGTACATCGTCTCCGCGCACTTCGTGTGGATCGGTGAGCGCACCCGCAACCTCGACGGCGCGCACGTCGACCTGCTCCGCAAGATCCGCAACCCGATCGGCGTGAAGGTCGGCCCGAACGCCACCGCCGACGACGTCCTCGCGCTGATCGACGCCCTGGACCCGGACCGCGAGCCCGGCCGCCTCACGTTGATCACGCGCATGGGCGCCGGCAAGGTCCGCGAGAACCTGCCCCGCCTGGTCGAGAAGGTCGTCGCGTCCGGCGCCGTCGTCCCGTGGGTCTGCGACCCGATGCACGGCAACACCTACGAGGCTCCGTCCGGTTTCAAGACCCGTCGCTTCGACGACGTCCTCGACGAGGTCCGCGGCTTCTTCGAGGTCCACCACGCGCTGGGCACCCACCCCGGTGGCATCCACATGGAGCTCACCGGCGACGACGTCACCGAGTGCGTCGGCGGTGGCTTCGAACTGGCCGAGGACGAGCTGCATCAGCGCTACGAGACCCTCTGCGACCCGCGCCTGAACCGGACCCAGAGCCTCGACCTGGCCTTCGAGGTCGCCGAGCTCTACCGCGAGAAGGCCTGAACCCCTCCGCGCGGTTTTTTCCCCGAGAGTGCAATTTTCGTACGCCAAATCGGACATTCGCGTACGGAAATTGCACACTCGGAGTGATTTCGGGACGGGGGGTGAGTGACAGGTGATCGATCTTCGGAGCGACACGGTCACGCGGCCGTCTGCGGGGATGCGTCAGGCGATGGCTTCCGCGGAGGTCGGGGACGACGTCTACGGCGAGGACCCGACGGTCACGTCGCTGCAGGAGCGCGTCGCGGGGCTGCTCGGGCACGAGGCGGCGCTGTTCACCCCGACCGGGTCGATGGCCAACATGCTCGGCGTCCGATTCCTCACGCAGCCCGGCGAGGAGGTGCTCTGCGACTCGGTTGCGCACATCGTGCGGGCGGAGCTCGGGGCGCACGCCGCGTTCGGAGCCGTGACCACGCGGACGTGGACCGCGGACCGCGGACGGCTCGCACCTGGCCGACGTGACCGCGCTCGCGGCTGCCCCCGGTAACCCGTTCCTCGTGGCCACCGGCGTCGTCGTCGTCGAGAACACGCACAACTTCGGTGGTGGCACGGTCCAGCCCCTCGACCAGCTACGGGCCCTGCGCGAATGGGCCGACGAGGCCGGCGTTCGGCTGCACCTGGACGGCGCGCGGCTGTGGAACGCGCACGTCGCGACGGGTGTCCCGCTGTCGGCCTACGGGATGCTCTTCGACACTGTCTCCGTCTGCCTGTCCAAGGGCCTCGGAGCGCCCGTGGGGTCGCTGGTCTGCGGACCCACGGAGCTGATCACGCAGGCCCGCTGGTGGCGCAAGCGCCTCGGCGGCGGGATGCGTCAGGTCGGCGTGCTCGCCGCGGCCGGGCACTACGCCCTGGACCACCACATCGAGCGCATGGCCGACGACCACGCCCGAGCGACGCGCCTCGCCCAACGCCTGTCCGTGGTGACCGGCGGCGTGGTTGCGCCCGAGTCGAACATGGTCGTCGTCGACCTGCCCAAGGACGGCGGGCGCGTGGAGGAACTGGCCGCGAAGGCCCGCGCCGAGGGCGTGCTGATCTCCGGCCTCGGCCCCTACCGGGTGCGCCTGGTCACGCATCTCGACGTCGACGACGCGGCGTGCGACCGCGCCGCCGACGTCCTGTGCGCGCTTCTCTGATCCTTTCCGGCTGCAGCTTCACTCGTCAGAGTGCCGCTTCACTCGTTGAGTGAGTCTGCGGGGGGCGAGTGAACCGTTACGTCGGCGAGTGAAGCCAAATTCGGGGAGGTCAGCCGCGCATGGAGCTTCCGCGCGTGGGTTCCATGGGCCGGCTGCTGAAGCGACCTGAGACGGGTCAGCTGCGCGGCTAAACGACGTCTCGGTGGGCCGAGGCATCGACAGCAAACCCACACTCAAATCGCTGGCCTGGCCAGTGCGCTACGCACAGACCGCGCTCGTCGGGCTCGAACACGTGCGCGGGTGGGAAGTTCTCCTCGTCGTCCCTGCGCAACTCGCCGACGACCTCGGTTGGAACGCGGTCTCCGGCCACAACGTGTGCTTCGAGGTGCGCGACCATCGCAGCAGCGCTTGTGAACTCCGAACCCTCGCCCAACGAACATCCGCAACATTCGAGCAACCCCAAGGGGGTTACGAAGATGTAGACGTCGGAGTTGCCGGCGAAGCGGGCGTAGGCCATCCGTCAGGGTTCGTAGTTCTCGAGGACGTCGAGGTTGCGGAAGGCCGGTGAGCCGTCGCAGAAGGACATCATCAGCTGTGCGAACTCGCCGGTCTCCGGGCGGGCGCTGTTGGCCATCGCCTCCTCGTAGCAGGCGAAGCCGATCAGCGTCACGTAGCCCTTGGGATCGTCACGGTTGCTCGTGATGACGACGCGCGTGGGCGTGGGGCCGTCGGTTGCCGCCATGCGGTCCCGGTGCGCCTTGGCGGCGGCGTCCAACTCGTCGAAGCGGGACGTCGTGTACAGGATCGCCTGGAGGAAACCGGTGGCGCCGGGGCTCGGCTTCTCCGACTCGATGACGTCGAGGTTGTAGAAGGTCGGCGGGCCGTCGCACAGCGCGCCCATCATGGCCGCGAACTCGCCGGTCTCCGGGCGGTTGCTCTGCTCCATCGCGGCCTCGTAGGAGTTGAACTCGACGAGGGTGGCGTACTTGCCGGGGGTGTCGCGATTGGCGGTGATGATGACGCGGTTGGGTCCACCGTCGGAGCTCTCGCCGAACTTCTTGCCTGCCGCCCGGATCTCGTCGATGCGCGACGTCGCGTATGTGACCACCTGGATGAACCCGGCCATGGTTACCTCCGTCGTTGGAAGGCTCAAAAGTTATCCGGCACCCGCCCGCCCTCTGCAAGGGCGGATCGGGTGCCGGATGGTGAACGCGAAGCTCAGGCGCTCGGCGGGCGGGTGACGCACTGCGCGAGGTACAGGCCCTCGCCGAGGGAGTTGATCAGCGCGAGCTGCGTCTCGAGGTAGTCGATGTGCTCCTCCTCGTTGGCGAGGATCTTCTCCAGGAGGTTGGCGGTGGTGATGTCGCCCTTCTCCCGGCACATGTTGATACCCGGGCGGAGGCGCTCCACGACCTCGAGCTCGACGGACAGGTCGGCGCGGAACTGCTCCGGCACGGTCTGTCCGATGCGCAGCGGGAACAGCCGCTGGTAGTTGGGAAGGCCGTCGAGGAAGAGGATGCGGTCGGTGACCTCCTCCGCATGGACCATCTCTTCGATGGATTCCTTGCGGGTCTTCTCGGCGAGCTCGGTGTATCCCCAGTTCTTCTGCATCTTGGCGTGCAGGAAGTACTGGTTGATCGCCGTCAGTTCACTGGTGAGCTGCTCATTGAGCAGAGCAATGACGTCGGGATCGCCTTGCATCTGAGGGTCCGTCCTGTCGGCGCCATGGGCGTCTGGCGAGGCTGGTATCTCAGCGCAACGTACCCCGGAGTGACCGAGCTGTCACCGAAGGCAAGCCAAGCCTGTTTGAGCGTGGCGGGACGGGCCTTCAGGCGATGCGCGGCAGGGCGCGGAGGCGGCAGCCGTAGGGGGCCGCACCGTCGAGGAGTTCGCCGACGCGCTCGAGGCAGGAACCGCAGCCGGTGCCCGCGAAGGTCAGGTCGCCGACCTCGTCCTCGGTGACCGCACCGGAGTCAACCGCATCGAGGATCTCGTCCTCAGTGACTGCGTGACACAGGCACACGTACACGGGCGGGCTCATTTCGACTGGGCAGACGACCGGGGCGTCGATCGATTAGGCAAGCCTAAGCGAAGGTGACAGATCCACTCAAGTCATCGCAGCCGATTGAGTGATTTGTGTCGTCGTCGGCACGAAATTCATGCCCTCACGGCCGCTCAGCAGCCTCGTGCGTCCCTCTGGTCAGCCCAGTTGCATGCGGACGGTGGTGCGCTCGGGGACCTGGGAGCCCATCGGGGGGTCCTGCGAGGTGACGCGGTTACCGCCGCCGAACAGTCCGCCGAAGCCGCCGTCAAACTGGGCCTCGAGGTTGAGGTTCTCCAGCACGCGCCGGGCCTCGTTGCGGGTCATCCCGATCAACTCGGGGACGACGACCATCTTCGGGCCCTTGGCCACCTGCAGGGTGACGGTCTGGCCGCGGGACAGCCGGCCGCCGTTCGGCTCCTGGGCGACCACCACGCCGGCGGGGATGTCGTCGTCGTAGTCGACCTCCTGGACCTTCACCTTCAGGCCGTTGGCGTCCAGCATCCGGCGGGCGGCGTCGACGTACTGCCCGACGACGTTGGGCACGTCGACCGGCTTTCCGCCCTGGGAGACCACCAGGTCCACCGTGGCCTTGCCGCGCAGTTCGGTACCGGCCTCGGGGGAGCTCGAGATCACCGAGCCGGACGGGACCGAGTCGCTGTACTGCTGCGTGATCGTGCCGACGACCAGGCCCTTGTCGGTGATTTTCTTGCGGGCGGCGTCCAGTTCGACCTTGGCCAGCGTCGGGACCTCGAAGCGTTCCGGGCCCTTGGACAGCACGACGGTGATCGTGGCGCCCTTGCTGATCCGGTTGCCCGAGGGCGGGTCGGTGCTGAACACCGTGCCGGCCTTGACGTTCTCACTGAACCGTTCGGGGCCGTAGCTGATCTTGAGCCCGGACTCCCGGGCCTTGGTCTCCGCATCGGCCTTGCTCAGGTTGATCAGCGAAGGGGTCGTGATCCCGCTTCCGGCGGCCAGCTTCCATCCGCCGATGCCGACGAGCACGGCCGCGACCAGCACGAGGATGAGCGCCACGCGGCCACGACGACGGCGTCGCGCGAAGACCGGCGGGATCGGGATGACCTGCGTGGCGTTCGGCGCCGGTGCGGCGCTGATCGGAGCGGTCTGCGAGGCCACCGCGGGGCGTACCCAGGTCGGGGCGTCCGCGGCGCTCGGCCGGGGCACCACGATCGTCGGGGACTCCGCGGTGGCGTCGTCGAGTTCGGCGGGGCTGAGCGCGCGGCGGGCGGCGAGCACCTCGGCGAGGAACTCACCCGCGTCGGCCGGACGACCGGCCGGGTCGCGAGAGGTCGCGCGCAGCACCAGTTCGTCGAGTTCGGGAGCCAGGGTGTGGCGCAGGTCCGACGGCGGGGGCACGTCGTGATTCACGTGCTGGTAGGCGATCTGCAGCGGAGTCTCGCCGGTGTAGGGCTGAGCCCCCGTCAGACATTCGTAGAGCAGGATGCCGGCGGCGTAGACGTCGCTGCGCCGGTCCGCGACGCCGCGCTCGACGAGCTCCGGCGCGAGGTAGGCGACGGTGCCGATCAACGCACCGGTGGACGTGGCGTTGCTGACCGCGCGGGCCAGGCCGAAGTCGGCGACCTTGACCCGGCCGTCGTCGGCGATCAGCACGTTCTCCGGCTTGATGTCGCGGTGCACCAGGCCGGCGGCGTGCGCCGCGGCGAGGGCGGCGAGCACCGGCTCGAGCACCGCGAAGGTCTCGCGCGGGGTCAGGCGACCGCGGTCGGACAGCCAGTCCCGCAGCGTGCGCCCGGCGACGTACTCCATCGCGATGAAGACGCGCCCGGCGTCCTCGCTCTGGTCGTAGACCGAGACCGCGCAGGGGTGCGACAGCCGGGCCGCGGCGTGCGCCTCACGGATGAAACGGGCGACGAACTCGCGGTCCTCTGCGAACGCAGGGTGCATCACCTTGACGGCGATGGTCCGGTTCAGCCGGGTGTCGGTGGCCTCGTAGACCGTGGCCATGCCGCCGCGAGCCAGCCGGCGCGTGACGCGATAGCGCCCGTCGAGCAGCTGGCCGACAAGCGGATCGTCCACGGTCGTCCCCACTCTGACGAGCTTACGGATCAGTGACCCGCTCAGTCGGGATCTACACCAATCCGTCGGTCGGAGATGACGCGACCGCGTGGGTGCGAATCGGGATCCGCCCGGCATTTCGGGCCAATCGCCCTGCCGTCACGGCGTGTCGCATCGCCTCGGCCATCGCGACCGGGTCCTGCGCGCGGGTGACGGCGGAGGCGAGCAGCACCGCGTCGCACCCGAGTTCCATGGCCAGCGCGGCATCGGACGCGGTGCCGATCCCGGCGTCGAGGATGACGGGGACCTTCGCTGACTCGACGATCAGCGCAATGTTGTGCGGATTACGGATGCCCAGCCCGGAACCGATCGGTGAACCCAGCGGCATCACCGCCGCGCAACCGACCTGCTCGAGACGCCGGGCCAGGATCGGGTCGTCGTTCGTGTAGGGCAGCACGACGAAACCGTCCGCGACGAGTTGCTCGGCGGCGTCGAGGGTTTCGATGGGGTCGGGCAGCAACGTGCGGTCGTCGCCGATGACCTCGAGCTTCACCCAGTCGGTGCCCAGGGCCTCGCGGGCCAGCCGTGCGGTGAGCACGACCTCGGCGGCCGTGCGACAGCCGGCGGTGTTGGGCAGCACCGCGATCCCGTGACGCTGCAACAGATCCAGCACCGACCCGCGGGCGGTCGGGTCGACACGTCGCATCGCGACGGTGGTGAGCTCCGTGCCCGAGGCCAGCAGGGCCGCCTCGAGAATCTCCAGACTCGGAGCCCCGCCGGTGCCCATGATGAGCCGGGAGTCGAAGGTGCGCCCGGCAATGACCAGAGGCGTGGTTGTCGTTCGTTCACTGATCTGAGGCAGAGTCAATGTACGCTCCGGCTCCTCGCTCGTTCCTCGTTCGTCGCGGTCGCTCGCATCTCAGCCGCCCTGCACAGCCGTCAGGATCTCGACCCGGTCGGAGTCGTTGAGCGTGCAGCCGCGCCACCGCCCGCGCGGCACGACGGAGCCGTTGAGGGCCGCGGCGACCCCGCGGACCTCGAGCCCGCCGACCAGATCGGCGATGATCTCCGCGATCGTGGTGCCCGCGGTGATCTCACGGGCCTCGCCGTTGACGTGGACGGTGAACGGCCCGCCGCCCTCGCCGTCGCCGTCGTCAGTGCGTTTCGTACTCATGTGCTGACTCCGACCTGAGCGAAGCGGTCCGCGGCGAACGGGGCCGCGACCGGGGGAGGCCCGCACCGAGCAGCACGTCGCGGATGACGTCGGCAGTGATCGGTGCGAGCAGAATGCCGTTACGGAAATGCCCGGTGGCCACGACCAGGTGATCGAGGTGCGCGCGGCCGAGCAGCGGTCCGTGATCGGTGGTGGCCGGGCGCAACCCGGCGCAGGTCTCGACCAGTGCCAGTTCGCCGATGGCGGGCACCAACTCGGAGGCGTCGCGCAGGAGATCGTGCACGGCCCCGGCGGTGACGGTGGTGTCGAAGCCCTGCTCCTCGACGGTCGCCCCGACCACGAGCTCGCCGTCGGCGCGGGGGACCAGGTAGATGCTCACCCCATGAACCAGACCGCGGACGGTGTGGCGCAGCAGGGGGCGCAGCGCCGGGGGGATCTGCAGGCGCAGCAGCTGCCCCTTCACCGGTCGCAGCTGCCCGAAGGCGCCGGGCGGGAGGCCCTCGAGGCCGCCGGTCCACGCTCCCGCGGCGAGCACGACCTGCCCGGCGTCGAGCGTCGTCCCGTCACCGAGTACGACGCCGGTGGCGCGCTGCCCACCGGACGCGACCCCACGGACGGGCGCCTCGACGAACCTGACGCCGGCGGTTCGACATGCGGCGAGCAGGGCGGCGAGGAGGCGACGCGGGTCGACCTGGTGGTCTGTCTCGACCAGCAGCCCGCCGCGCAGATTCGGGGTCAGGAACGGCTCGAGGGTGCGCAGTTCGCGGGTGGTCAGCGGCTGCGTCGGCAGGTCCAGGCTGCGGTGGAACGCGAGCAGCTCCTGCGCGACGCGCTGGTCGTCGGCGTCGACGGCGGCCAGCACGGTGCCGACGGTGCTCAGGCCGGGATCGATGCCGGTGGCTTCGCTGAGCTCGGCCACGAACTCGGGGTAGCGGGCGGCGGAGTCGACGTTCAGCCGCAGGATGGCCTGCTCGTTGTAGTGCGCCTCGGTGACCGGGGCGAGCATCCCTGCCGCCACCCGGGATGTGCCGCTTGCGGGGGCCGGATCGACCACCGTCACGCTCAGACCGGCGCCGGCGGCGCGCCAGGCGATGCTCAGCCCGATGGCCCCGCCGCCCACCACGAGAACGTCGGGGGCGTGCTCGTCTCCGGTCGCCGCAGCCATCACCGCGAGCTTAGTCGCCGACCCCGATCGGGCGTCGGCCCGAGCCGGCGGGCCCCCGTCCGTACGAAAATTGCACTCTCAGGGCGGACATTCGAGGCGAACCCCGACAAATCTCGGGGTCGGGCGTACGGAAATTGCACTCTCGGGGAAAAAAGCGTGCGCCCGGGGGTGGGTGCGGATTGGGCCGCAGGTCAGCGACGTGATGAGGTTGGGCCGTGGAGACAGAGATGGACGCCGTCGAGGCCGCCGTCAGCCGCTGGCTGAGCTTGCCCGAGGTCGCGGATGAGCTGGGTATCGACGCCGGCCGAGCGCGGCAGTTGTACACCGACCGCCAGTTCCTGGCCCGCCGCCGCGGGGAGAACAACGCCCTCGCAGTCCCGGCGGAATTCGTGACCGGCGGCGCCGTGCTCAAGCACCTGCCCGGCACCCTCACGCTGCTCAAGGACAACGGGTACAGCGACGAGGAAGCCCTGCGGTGGCTGTTCACCGCGGACGACTCGCTGCCGGGCACCCCCGTGCAGGCGCTGCTGGAGAACCGAGGCACCGAGGTCAAACGACGCGCGCAGGCGCTGGGGTTCTGATGGCCGGTGCCGGGGCACGCGCACGGCTGGCCGACGCGCGGCTGTACCTGTGCACCGACGCCCGAGCGCGGCAGGGGGACCTCGCGGAGTTCGCCGACACGGTCCTGGCCAATGGGGTCGACATCATCCAGCTACGCCAGAAGGGCATGGAGGCGGCGCACGAGTTGGCCGCGCTCGAGGTTCTCGCCGATGCGGCGACCCGGCACGGGGCGCTGTTCGCCGTCAACGACCGCGCCGACCTGGCCTACGCCTCCCGCGCCGACGTCCTGCACCTGGGCCAGGACGACCTCCCGGTGAACGACGCCCGGTACCTCATCGGCTCGGCGCCGCTGATCGGACGCTCCACCCACGAGGTCGGTCAGGTCGACGACGCGATCGCCGAGGACGGCGTCGACTACTTCTGCGTCGGACCCACCTGGCCGACCCCGACCAAACCCGGCCGCCCCGCTCCCGGCCCGGAATTGTTGCGCTACACCGCGCGCCGTGGCACCGACCGTCCCTGGTTCGCCATCGGCGGGATCGATTTCGAACGCCTGCCCGAGGTCCTGTCCACCGGGGCCACCCGCATCGTGGTGGTCCGCGCGATCACCGAGGCCGACGACCCCGGCGCCGCAGCGGCCGCGTTCGCGGCGGCGGTGCGCAAGGCCTGAGCGCCGTGCGGCAGTTCTCGTACCTGGCGATGCTGCTCGTCGTTCTCGCGTGCACCGTC
The DNA here is from genome assembly GCA_963703165.1 of uncultured Actinomycetota bacterium. Lineage (GTDB taxonomy): Bacteria > Actinomycetota > Actinomycetes > Sporichthyales > Sporichthyaceae > JBQTKD01. The sequence goes on along the minus strand of OY969798.1, from coordinate 553,162 downwards.
CCGATGGAGCGCTTCCCCGGGGCGCGGGTGCTGCGCCGTCCCCGGCGGTTACTGGCGACCCTCGCCATGGTGCTCGTCCCGTTCCTGACCTGGGACGTGCTCGCGACCGACGCCGAGCACTGGTCCTTCGATCCGGATCAGACCCTCGGTGCCCGCATCGCCGGCCTGCCGCTGGAGGAGATCGCTTTCTTCATCGTGATCCCCCTCGCGGTGATCTATACCCTCGAGGCCGTGCGCGCGATCCTCGACCGCGCGGACCGCCGATGACCTACACGGCGTGGGCGGTCCTGGGTGCGCTGGGCGTACTGGCCTTCGACGTCCTCGGCGGGACGCGGCTGGCGACGCGACGGGAGGTCTGGATCTCCTACGCGATCGTCGTGTTCTTCCAGTTGCTGAGCAACGGATGGCTGACCGGGCGGAAGATCGTGCGCTACGACCCCGACGCGATCATCGGCGACGCGGAGCCGGTGTTCGTCGGGTCCGGGCGGATCGTCTACGCGCCGGTGGAGGACCTGTTGTTCGGGTTCGCGTTGGTGCTCTGGACCTGGATCTGGTGGGAGCGGTTCGGCCAGGCGCGGCGCGCGCGCAGATAGGCCGGGGCGGCGATGCGGATCCGGGTGGCGCGGGGGACCGTGGCGCGCGCGGAGAAGACGTCGAAGTCGCGACGCTCGATCTGATCGAGGATGCCGGAGTAGATCCGCGACGCGGTCGCGATGCACTCGCGGCTGTCCGGCTGCAGCATCGCGATCCCAGGCCGGGCCTGGGCGTACCAGGTGCGGGTGCGGGCCACCTCGAAGCGCAGGAGGTCGCGGACCGCTGCGGTGATCGTCCCTGCCGTGAGGTCCGCGCGGGTCACGCCGTGCGCGTCGAGGTCCTCCAGCGGCAGGTAGAGCCGGCCACGGTCGAGGTCCTCGGCGATGTCCCGCAGGAAGTTCGTCAGCTGGAACGCGACGCCCAGAGCGCGGGCCGGGGTGGCGGCCTCAGGGTGCGTCGGCCCGAGGATCGGCAGCATCTGCAGGCCGATCACCGCCGCGGAGCCGTGCATGTAGCCCATCAGATCGGCGAACGTGGGGTACTGAGTGACCGTCAGATCGGCGCGCATCGAGTCGAGGAACGCGCCGATGTGCGTCGGGTCGATGTCCCAGGTCCGTAGCGTGTCCACCAGCGCCCGGCCGATCAGGTCGCTGCTCGTACCTTCCGCGAGCTCGCCCGATCGCTGCGCCGACCAGATTCGGAAGTACTCGGCGCGTTCCTCGGTCGTGGAGAACTGCTCGAGGTCGTCGACGATCTCGTCGGCGTAGCGGGCGAACCCGTACAGCGCCCACACGTAGGGTCGCCGAGCCGGCGGCAGCAGGGCGGTGGCGAGGCTGTACGTCCGCCCGTGCCGGGCCAGCAGGGAACGGCAGCCGAGGTAGGCGGCCCGCAACTGCGCGTCGCCGATCCCGGCCGCGTCCAGGGCCCGGCGGGCGGACAGGGACAAATCAGCCGCCGCTCTTCCGGCGGAAGGTGCGGGACGCCTTCGGCGCGCCGTGCTCCTCGCCGATCTTGCCGCCGGCGCCCCCGCCGACGCCGCGGCGACCACCGCCGCCGGCTTTGCGGGCCAGTGCCTCGCGGAACTTGGCCTTGTCGTCCTTCGGCTCGTCGTCGGCGGGCGTCTCGGCCACTTCCTCGTTCGATGTGTCCTCGGCCACAGCTGCCTCCTGAAGTGCGGGTCCTGTCATTCGATCTTGTCACGAACGACGACCGGGTCGATCGTCTCGCCGGCGATCACGGCGAGAGCAAGCTCGGTCAGTCGCTGATTGGTCCCGCGAGCATGGTCACGCAGCGAGGTGAACGCTTGAGCGGGGGTGATCCGGTGCCGCTCGGCGAGGATTCCCTTGGCCTGCTCGATGGTGATCCGGGTGTTCAGCGCGGTCTGCAGTTGGGTGACCAGCACCTGCCGGCGGCGCCCGAGGTCGACCTGGATCAGCCCGATCGTGGCGACGTCGACGAGCGCCTGCCCGATCCGTGCATCCGACAGGTTCAGCCCACCGGGCGCGGCGTGGAAGAGATTCAGCGCCCCGATGGTCTCCGTACGCAACCGCATCGGCAGCGCGTGCACGGCGCGGAACCCGGCCCGGATCGCTTCGGGGGCGAAGGTCGGCCACCGCTCGCCCGCTTCCTGAATGTCCGAGGCATGCACGGGTGCCCCGCCGCGAAACGCTTCCAGGCACGGGCCCTCATCGTTCTGCAGCTGAAACAGCTCCAGCAGGCGCGTCTCCTCGCTGGACGACGCCATCACCGTGAGTTGGCCTCGGCCGTCGGCGAGCATCAGCCCGACGGCGCTGACGTCGAGCAGTTCCATGCACCGGTCGACCAGGGTGTAGAGGAACTCGACCAGGTCGAATTCATCGACGAGGGTGTCGGCGAGGTCCACGAAGGTCTCGGCCAGGCGGTCGGTGTTCATCGAGGGCCTCCCCACGTCGGCGGACTCTGCGGATGCTTGGGGGCTACCCCCATCATGGCCTCTCACGTCGGTGCGATGTCGGGCTCGAAGCGGAAGGTCCCGCCGACCACGTCGGCGGCGAGGCCGGACAGCGAGCGGCCGTCGGCGAATGCGCGGGCCCGCAGGTGCAGCAACGCCGTCGGGAGGTCGACGGCCAACTGCACCGACACCATGCCGGTGGCCTGGTGGATCTCGGGGCGGTCGTCGAGCAGACGCGCGGCGACCCGCGAGATCGAGTCGTGCTGGTCCACACCGTCCGGCGCGGCCCCGTTCGAACCGAGCTGATCCAGCAGGAGATCCAATGCAATCGCGGCGAGCAACACCGCGTCGGCCAGGGTCTCGACGGTCAAGGCGGCGGTTCGGTCGAAGTACACGGCGAACACGCCGAACTGCGCTGCGCCGACGCGCATGGGAATCACACAGAGCGCGCGAATGCCGGACTCGATCGCCGTGGGCGTGAACAGCGGCCAGCGGGCTTGTTGGGCCGCGGTCGCGAGGTCGTCCACCAGCAGGATTCCCACGTCGGCATAGCCCTGCCGCGACGGTCCCTCGCCGACAATGAGTTGCAGTTCCTCGGCCGCCCGGGCCGTCGGGCCGCCGGCCGTGATGACGGACCCGTCGTCGGGTCCCGCCGGGATCGACACCGCCACCGCCGCGCCGAGGTGCGCCCCGGCGAACTCGCACATCATCTCGAGGTCCACCGGTGAGCCGACGAGTTGGGCATGATCGCGCAACGCTTCGCGCAGATACTCCAGGCCTCCGTGGCCGGGATCCGTCATCTCGGCAGGAGGGTCGGCGTCGCCATCGGTAGCCTCCGTCCCTCCACCGGTCGGTGGGCCACGGGAACAGATGGCGCCGACCGGGTCAGCGTAGCCATACGCGCCGGCCCGTCGGCGGGCGCGCGGCAGATCCGCTGGGCCACGCCCGCGAGTGGTAGCGCCGATCGGAGCCGGTGATCCGCTCGGCGGCCAGACGTCCGGAGATCAGCACGCTGGGCACCCCGACGCCCGGCAGTGTTCCGGACCCGGCGAACACGACGTTGTCCCAGCCGCGGGCCAGGTTGCGGGGCCGGAACGGCCCGGTCTGGCGGAACAGGTGCGAGGCGGCGAACGGGGTCCCGGCCGCCATCCCGCGTGCGCCCCAGTCCGCGGGCGTCACGTACTCGGCGACCTCGATGCCGTCGCCGAAACCGGCGTAGCCGCGTGCCTCGAGGGTGGCGAGCATGTGCGCCCGGTACCGTGCGCCGTCGCGGGCCCAGTCCTGATGCCCCATCAGATTAGGAGTCGGGAAGAGCACCGAGTAGCAGTGACCACCCGGTGGTGCCAGTGAGGGGTCACTGCGGGTCGGGGTACTGACCAGGAACGAGGGGTCCTCCATCAGCTCGCCGCGGTCGATGATGGCGGCGAACGTGTCGTCCCAGGCGGCGCCGAAGTCAACCTCGTGGTGGGCACGGTCCGGATAGTCGGTCCGGGATCCGGCCAGCAGCAGCGCGCACGAGGGGGAGTAGCGCAGCCGGGCGACGCGCCGCGGAGGATGCCCGAGCAGTCGCTCCCACGCGACGGGCAGATCCGCGGTGAGTACCAGTGCGTCGCAGGCGATCCGGTCGCCGTCGGCCGTGTGCACCGCGACGGCGCGCCCGTCCTTCTTCTCCACGCGCACGGCCTCGGTGCCCAACCGCAGCTCGACTCCGTGCTTGGTCGCGGCGCCGGCCAGCGCCGTCGGCACGGCATGCATCCCACCTGCCGGGAAGTACACCCCGGCGACGGTGTCCATGTAGGCGATGACCCCGTAGGCGGCGAGCGCCTGCGCCGGGGCCAGCCCCGCGTACATCGACTGGAAGGAGAAGACGCGCCGGGTCCGGGGGTCCGACAGTCGCGAGTCGACGGCCGGACCGAGCTTGCCGAACCCGCCGACCGCGGCCAGTCGCGCGAGATCGGGGATCAGCAGGTCCAGCGGTGAGTCGAGGTTGGCGTCGATGAACCGGCGCATCTGGAAGCGGTAGAGCTTGCCCATCCACTCGACGAGCCGCCGGTACCCGGCCGCCTCGGCCGGTCCGCAGAGCGCCTCGATCTCCGTGGCGGTGTCCTCCGGGTGTGCCCGCACGTCGAGGCTGCTGCCGTCGGCGAACCGGGCCCGGTAGGACGGGTCGAGACGCTCCAGGCTCAGCCAGTCGGACAGGCGTTCCCCGACGCAGTCCAGGGCGTCAGCGATGAGGTCGGGCATGGTCAGCACGGTGGGCCCGGTGTCCAGTCGGTAGCCGCCGAGTTCGCGCAGGCCGGCGCGCCCACCGGGAAGGGATTCACGTTCCAGGAGCGTGACGGAGCGTCCGGCCGCGGTCAGGCGCAGGGCCGCGGACAGGCCGGAGAGCCCCGCGCCGACGATCACGACGCGCTCGGACGGACCAGTCACGGTGCGCATGTCCCGCCCCACCCCTTGTCCTGACTACGCTGAAACCACTATGACGACCGACGACGCAGCGGCTCGGCCCGGGCTTGGCACCACCATCCGCGATCTGCTGGCCTCCGGCGGCAAGTCCTACTCCTTCGAGTTCTTCCCGCCTGCCTCCGACGCGGGGGAGAAGACCCTGTGGGAGGCGATCCGCCACCTGGAGCCGCTGGCGCCGACGTTCGTGTCGGTGACCTACGGCGCGGGCGGATCCACCCGCGACCGCACGGTGCGCATCATCGAGCACATCGCGACAGACACCACGATGACCGCCATGGGGCATCTCACCTGCGTCGGCTCCTCGCGGGCGGAGTTGCGGTCGGTGATCGGGTCCTTCGCCGCGGCCGGGGTACGCAATGTGCTCGCGCTGCGTGGTGACCCGCCGGGCGGGCCGGACGCGGTGTGGGAGCCGCACCCGGAGGGTCTGGAGCACGCCGACCAGCTGGTGAAGATGGTCAAGGAGCTCGGGCCGTTCTGCGTCGGCGTCGCAGCGTTCCCCGAGGGGCACCCCGAGTCCGCGGACCTCGAGTCCGACGCGAAGTACCTGGCCCTGAAGGCCGCCGCCGGTGCGGACTTCGCCGTCACCCAGTTCTTCTTCGACGCCGACGACTATTTCCGCCTCGTCGACCGGGCCGCCGCGCACGGCTGCACCATCCCGATCCTGCCGGGGATCATGCCGGTCACCAACGTCAAGCAGATCGAACGCTTCGCCCAGCTCTCCGGGGCCACGTTCCCGCCCGCGCTGGCGGAGCGGCTGCTCGCGGCCGGTGAGGACCACGTGCGCGTACGGGCGATCGGCGTCGAGGTCGCCGGCGAGCTGTGCACCAAGCTCCTGGCCGGCGGTGCCCCAGGACTGCACTTCTATACGCTGAACCGCTCCACCTCGACGCTGGAGATCTACAAGAAGCTCGGCCTCGGCCCGTCCTGACGCTCCGGCTCCGCGCCCGTGGTCCGAGTTCGGGCTGTCTGATGTGCCGTCAGGACGTCGGTTCCGCCGGAAGAGGTTGCTCAGGCGAGAAGGTGCGCGACGTTGGCCGGTTCGGCGCCAAGGTCCACGTAGGTCTGGGCCCAGGCCTTGTCGGTTTTGCTCGGTGCCTTGCCGTCGCAGAACGTCCGCACGTTCTTGTTGGCGGTGTAGTACTCAAGCATCTGGAAGACGGCGGCGGTGTCGTCGGTCTCCTCGCCGGCGTAGGCCTTTCCGGGCATGGCGTCCTGATGCTGCAGGCAGCTCAGCGGGTAGGCGTCGGTGCCCGCGGCGAAGCGGCCGTCGGACTCCGATCCGCCACAGGCGGTCAGGGTGAGCAGGGCGGCGACGCCGAGCGTCACCCTCACGAATGCAGTGCGCACGTTTCCCCTCAGATCCGGGACAGTTCGTTCAGGACAAGGCCCGCGCCGACGAGGATCACCAGGAACGCGGTGAACATCGGCGTCAGGGTCGAGAGTGTGCGGAGCACCGGGTGGCGGTGGGCGGTCACCCGGGCCACGATGCCGTCGCGGAATTTCACGAGCAGCAGGCCTGCGGCCATCAGGGTCGCGGCCATGCCGATCCCGTAGCCCAGGACGAGACCGACGCCGAACCAGGTCCGGCCCAAGGCGATCGCGCCGAGCAGGACCACGAGCGCTGACGGGCTGGGCACCAGACCCCCGGCGACGCCGAGCCCGACGAGCCCGCGGCGGGAGAAGGACGGTCGGGCTTCCTCGACGGCGGCGTGCACGTGCGGGCGTTCGGCCACCGCGACGGCGGCGTCGGTCGAGGGCATCGACGGGAAGAACCATGCGTCGTCGTCGAGCACCGGCGCCTCGTGGCTGTGCCCGTGACCGTGACCGTGCCCGTGGCCATGGCCGTGTCCACCGCGGCGGCCGAAGGAGAGGCCGTGGGTGTGCGTGTGGCCCTCGCCGTGCCCGTGGGCGGCGGGCGCTTCTCCGCGGTGCTTCCAGGCGGATCGCAGCAGGACGATCCCGATGCCGGCGATGAGCGCGCCGCTGATCAGGCCGAGCCAGGCGAGCAGGCCGTCGCCGCTGACCGCGGCGCTCGCCGAGAGCAGCAGACCCATGCTGAGGACCCCGGCGGTATGGGTGAAGGTCACCGTCGCCCCGACCAGCACGGCGTCGCGGGCCCCACCGTGACGGCCCACCAGATACGCGGCCATCACAGTCTTGCCGTGGCCGGGCAGCATCGCGTGCGCGGCGCCGAGCAGCATCGACAGTGCGACGGCGGCCAGGCCGATCGGGAGAGTCAGGTCCTTGCCGAGCAGGTCGTCGAAGGTGTTCTGCACCGGAGCGATGAGCCGTGTCATCGGGCCGACGCCGTCGACCCGCGGGGTGACCCCGGGGGAGGCGCCGGACCCGGGAGTCGCCGAGATGTCGGCGCTGCGCTGATCCAGCGGGGTGGCGAGCAGATCGTTGGGATAGCTGCGCAGCTCGTCGCTGATGCTGAGTTCGGCGACGGACGCGGCGGTGAAGCGGACCCCGGCACCGGTGGCGGTGATCTCTCGCCACCCGACGTTGCCGGGGCGGAACTCCGTCTCGAAGTGCAGCTGCGCGGGCCCGGAAAGTGTTGCGGGAGCGCTGAAGCCGCATTCGTAGCGGCTGACCTCCAGGCCGTTCTCGCCGGGCAGGTAGGCGAGGCTCGCGGTGGTCGACCGCCACTGCAGCGGCGTGCCGGCGATATCGGCCCGCAGCCCACGGAGCAGCTCGGTGCACTCACTGCGGGCGGCACGGTCGAGCTCGGGCGCGGAGAACTGGCCGTCGCTGTCCCGGTCGATCGACTTCTTCGCCTGCAGGGTCGGGATCTCTGCGATGTCGACGACGGCTCGGTCGTCCACCCGGTCGGGATGCAGCGTCAGCGCGTGGTGCTGGTTGATCGAGAAGTTGTTCAGCGGGTGCGCGGAGGCGGGCGTTCCGACCAGACCACAGGCGAACGCGCCGAGGGTCAGCAGGGCGAGCAGCCCGCCGCGACGACGCATCACAGCGATCGCCCGAGAGCCGGGAGCGTGGAATCGAACGCGGGGCTGTACTTCTTGGCGAGTGCGGCGTCGGCCCTCGCCGCGGTCCGGTTGCCCAGTGCCTTCTGGATTTCGCTGCGGTGGAAGGCGAACAGGGCGTTGGCCCAACCGCCGGCCAGGGCCCGGTTGGAGTACGTCAGCGCCTGCTTCGAATCGCCGGAACGGTGCAGTGCCCAGGCGAGGGCGTCGGCGACGACGGCGAACTCGCGACGGTCCCACTCCTTGCGAGCCAGGGTCACCGCGCGGTCGGGGGAGCCGTGGTCGGCCTCGTACTCGGCGAGCGACAGGTCATCCTTGCCGCCGTTGGCGATGAACAGTTGTTGGACCGTCTCGACGACCTCGAACTGCGCGGCGGCCTCGTCCTTGCGCCCGGCCGCCAGGAGGACTTCGCCGTACTCCACGAGGTACTGCGGGTTAGGGATGCGGCCGACCAGGTCGGCGTAGTCGCGCAGCGCGGCGGCGGTCTGCCCGCGCAGGGCGGCGACCTTGGCCCGACCGTGCAGCAGAGAAGGATTCTGGGGGTCGGCGGCCAGGCCCGCGCGGTAGTGCCCGTCGGCCTTGGTCAGGTCTCCGGTGTTGATCGCGAGCTCGCCGAGCTGATGGCGCAGGTAGCCGATGGAGCGGGCATCGAAGCTCTCGGCCAGGGCCTCCTCCAGCAGCTGGGTGGCAGCGGAGAGCCGGCCGCGCTGTTCGAGGTCGTAGGCGGCGCGGGAGAGCGCGGGCAGCGTGGGGGACAGGTCGAGCATGCGCTGCGCGGCCGCGGTGGCCTCGGCTCGCCTGCCGAGCTGGGTGTAGGCGTCGACGAGGACCGCGTAGGCCTCGGGGCTGAAATCGCTGACGGCCTGGGCCTTCTTGCCCCAGCGCAGCGCGGTGGCGAAGTCGTGGCGGGCGTTGGCGAGCGCGCCCATGCCGACGAACGCGGGGATGTTCTGTTCCGGCCGCAGGGCCAGGGAGCGTTCGATGGCCTCGGCGGCCTTCGGGTACAGCGCTGGATCCCCACTGGCACGGGAGCGCTCCAGGTACGCGGCACCCAAAGCCGCCCACGCGTCGGCGTCGGCGGGCTGTTCGGCGAGTCGGCGCTGCAGTCGGCCGACGTCGCCGGTCTCGGAGGCGAGGGCCACCGTGCGGTCGCTCGAAGCGGGGGTGGCCGATCCGCCGCCGAGACTGATGCCGATCCCGCCGCCGACGAGCAGCGCGACGGTGGCCACGGCCACGATCGCGATCCGACCGCTGCGGTGGTGACGGGGCATCAGTTCATATCTCCAGAGATCGAAAGTGGGGGAGGTGCAGCGGGCGCCGACCGCGAGGTCGACGCCCGCCACGCCTGAACTACCGAATGAACTACTGAGTGTTGACGGCCTGCTTGTTCGGGCCCGCGATGTACGGGAACGAACGGGTGAACGCCTTGTTGTTCTCGTTCACGCCGTCGCCCGCGGCGAGCGCCTTCACAATGCCCTTCGTTGCCGCACCCATGATGGCCTGCAGCGAGATGTCCACGACGTCGTCGCCGAGGCGACGGCCGTTCGGGAAGCCCTGAAGGTCGCCGGCAAGCACGCCGAGACGATTCGGGTTCTTGGTCGGCGGGATGCTCATGTTGAGTCGGAGCATTTCCGCCGGACGGATGTCGCCCTCGACGTCCTTGTTCAGGGCGAGCGAGTTGAGGTCCGCCTTGATCGGGCCGTTGTTCTTCGCGACACCGGTCAGGAAGATCTGGACCAGGTCGTTGCGGGGTGTTGCCGGTGCCTTGAGGCCGTAGATGGCCTCGATCAGCTTCGGCACCTCCGGGTCCGTGACGCGCTTGACCAGCGGCTCCACGTCGGCGTCGTCGGCGGGCTTCAGACGCAGGAACGCGTCCTTCAGACCGGCCGGGGCGACGACCTCGTTGACCAGGGGATTGCCCAGGCGCGAAACCTGAGTCCACTTCTTCACGACGCGAGCCGTGGTGACCTGCCCCTCCTTGAGGTTGTTCACGCTCGAACAGCCGATGGCCTCGAGCGGGGTGCCACAGGTCAGACCGGACTTCTGGGGTTCGTTCGAATTGCCGTTGCCGTTGTCGACCGCGGGAACGTCGTCGACGATCTCGGTGGTCTGGCGCTCGGTGGTGGCCCACACCCCGATGACCGGGTTGTTCTTCGCGTTCTTCTTGAGCGCGAGGGCGTTCTTCGGGATCTGGATCGCCAGGGTGTTGACGTTGTAGCCCTTGAGGGTGTCCTGGCCGACCTCCTTCAGCTTCGTCCCGTAGAGCAGGTCGAAGACACGCAGGTCGAGCGCGAAGGAGTCGTCAGCGGAGCCCGCGTAGGTCCGGCCGCTGCCCTTGTCGAGCTTGCGGGTGGCTTGCGCGCGCAGCTTGCCGTAGTTCGGCATCGAGGCCTGGCCGGTGAACGACGGGGCGGCGGTGCCGTTCTTCACGATGACGGTGCTCTTGCCGTTCTCGATCTTCGTCAGGGTGTAGCGCTGCTTGAAGAGCAGGTTCGGGTCGTTGAGCGAGCCGACCGGGCCGTTGTTGTACAGGAACGTGTCGGTCCCGCGCTTGTCGACGTTCCTGAACTTCCACCGGTAGGTGATGTCCGGCTTCGCGTCGCCGTCGTTGTCGATGTTGATGTTGTAGCGAGCGTCGGTGGCGAACGGGAAGAAGTTCGGGCCGCCGTTGGGTTCCTGGAACGGGTACCAGTTGGCCAGCAACGTGACGGTGTTCTTCTTGTCCGGGCTGACGAAGGCGTAGGTGTCGGTGTTGTCCGCCTGCGGGTCGGCGAGGATCGCCGGTGCTTCACGGTGGCTGGACGCGTTGCTTGCCTGGCCACCCATCAAGGCCAGGCCGCTGACCGCGAGCGCGCCGGCGACGCCGGTGGCGGTCACCGCGGTCAGGCGGGGTGAGATCCGAACTCTTCGCATGAATATCCCTCTCGACTTCCGGAACGCCGCTTGGTGTCGTGATCCACGGCGTGGGGCGCGCGCAATGAATGCGCGTCTGCCCTCGCTTCATGTCCAGAGGGTGCGAAGGATTGGCGGGACGGTGGGGGGTGCGTCCTGCGTCGAAAATCCGTCGAGAACGCAGCCGTCCGGTAAACGTGCAGGTCAGCGGCCTGCAATGCTGCGACCTATGTGCAACAAGCACCCGACTGCGGGGAGTTGGCGCCCGCACGTGGTGCATGTTCCCCCGGGTGACCCCCGGGCTGACGTCAGGTCAGCGGGCCCGGCCGACCGCGTCGGCGACCAGGGCGGCACCCAACGGAGCGAAGGCGATTCCGGGCCCCGGATGAGCGGCGGCGCCGACGTGGAAGAGCCCGTCGATCTCAGTGGCGTTCGGGCGTCGGATCAGACCGGTGCGGCCGTGCAGCGCCGCGCCGGCCATGGCCCCGTCGGAGGTGCGGTACTCGTGCCAGAGCATGCGACGGCCGGCGCTGAACCCGGCCTTGTCCAACGCGGCGATCAGAGCAGGCGCACTGACGCCGCCCTGGCCCGGGTCGTTCGCCGTGACCGTGTACGCGGAACGGCCCTCCGGGGCCTGTGCGCGGGTCACGACGAGCACGGTGTCCTCGCCGGGGCTGTCGGGGAACACCAACTCGAGCACGGGTCGGTCGTCGGGCTCGTCCAGTGCGAGCAGCATGGTGACGGCGGGGTGCGAGCGGTTCGCCTCGGACTCCTCGGCGCCGGTCCACCGGGCGACCAACTGGTCGTCGACCGCCGCTACGACGATGTCGGCGGGCAGCGCGCTCCCGTCGCGCAGGCGAACGCCGGCGACCTTGCCGCCCGCCACCTCCAGCCCGGTGACCTCGGTGTCGTACCGCAGGTCGGCGCCGCGGGAGCGGGCGCGTTCCTCCACCACGTCGACGAGGGCCCGCACACCACCCACCGGAGCCCAGACCCCGAAGGTCGCCTCCAGCCACGGCCAGATGGCCATCCCTGACGAGGCGAAGGTCGGATCGGTGCCCAGGCGCAGCGGCCACGAGTCGGCGGCCTGCATCAGGCGCGGCCACTTCGCGAGGTGACGTTCCGTCAGCTTGCAGTACGAGTCGGCCGGATTCAGCTCCGCGAGGACTTTCTTCTCCTCGGCCGGCACTCGGAACCGCTTGCCGCTCAGCTGCGGCGGCCCGTGGAGGAAGCTCCAGCGGAATCGGGTCCACACCGTCTCGCCGTGGGCGAGGAAGTCCTCCCAGGCCTGCGCCGCCCCCGGTCCGAAGGCGGCACCGATGGCCTCCATCCGCCCGGCCCGCGATGCGTTCGGCAGATCGACCGTCGTGCCCTCGGCGAAGCGCCACCGGACGGCGGGCTCGAGGGGCTGCAGATCGAGGTAGTTCTCGATCGGTGTGGTCTTCCCTGTCTTGACGAACAGGTCCCGGTAGGACGCGGGCATCAGCAGGGTCGTCGGGCCGGTGTCGAAAGCGAACCCGTCGCGTTCGTACCGCCCGGCCTGCCCACCGGGCCCGCTGCTGCGTTCGCACACGACGACGTCGTACTTCAGCCGAGCCAGCCGCGCCGCGGCGGCGAGTCCGGACAGCCCGGCACCGATCACCACCACGCGGGCCATGGCGGAGCGTCAGTTGGCGGCGATGGATTCGTCGCGCGCGACGATCGAGAACGTCTCACCGGCGGGCCCGGCGATCAGGCAGTAGCGGCCCATGCCGGGGATGTCGGTGGGCGGGACCACGACCTGCCCACCGAGGGCCGGGACGATCCTGGCCACGCTGTCGGCGTCGGTGACGGCGAACGAGACTGCCCACAGCGTCCCGATCTTCGCCTCCGGCGGCGGGGTCACCAACCCGGCGACCGCGTCACCGTTGATGGTGGCCACCCCGATCTCCACACCGTCGACGGTCTCGACGTCGATGGTCCAGTCGAAGACGTTCGCGAAGAACTGCGAGGCGATCTCCACGTCCGCGGTCAGCAGTTCCGTCCAGCACCAGGTGCCGGGCAGGTCGGCCAGACCGGACCCCGGGTGGTCACCGGCCTCCCAGACCGAGAAGACCCCTCCGGTCGGGTCGACGCACGCCCCGCCTCGGCCGCGGGTCCCGATCTCGACCGGGCCGACGAGGACCCGCCCACCGAATTTCTCGACGTCGGTCAGGCAGGCGTCGAGGTCCGGGGTGTTCAGGTAGATGTTCCAACTCGCACCGCGGGTCGGCTCGCACGGGCCGATGCCTGCGATCTCGCGACCGGCGAGGCTGAACGTCCCGAATCCGGGGCCGTCGTCCTCCTCGTCGGACTTGATGGTCCAGCCGAACAGGTCGCGATAGAAGGAGTGCACCGCCGAGGGGTCCGGGCAGGTCAGGTCCAGCCAGCAGGGGGCGCCGGGGGCGTAGCTCTCGATCTCCATCCGACGACCCTAACGCCGGCGACTTGTGCGGCGACGTAGATCCGCGAGCACGGCGTGGGCGGCGTTGCGACCCGACGCCCCGAACACCCCGCCGCCCGGGTGGGTGGAGGCCCCGGTCAGGTACAGACCCTCGACGGGGGTCCGGTACCGGGCGAACTCCGGCAACGGCCGCATCCCGAACATGGCGTCCAGTGCCATCTCGACATGCATGACGTTGCCGCCCCGCAGTCCCAACTCCTCGGCCAGGTCCCAGGGGGACTGCACGTGGGTCGCGCGGACACTGTCGGCGAACCCGGGGGCGTGGCGCTCCAGCGCGGCGATGCAGCTCGCGGCGACCTGGTCGCGCAGCTGGTCCCACCGCCGGCCGTCGGCCAGGTCGAAGCGGTGCCACTGGGCCCACAACGTCACCTGATGCTCGCCGGGCGGTGACAGCGAGGGGTCCAGCGCCGTCGGGGTGATCGCCAGGACGGCGGGGTGCGCGGGTGGACGTCCGGTCAGGTAGTCGGCGTAGGCGGCACGCAACTGCGCGCGATCGGTGACCAGCAATTGCATACCGTGCCAGGCATCTGCCCCAGCCGGATGTGACTGCTCGTCAGGGTAGGCAGGCAAGGCGTCGGTGGCGAGACGCACGACGGCACCGATGCCGTCGCCGACCCGGATGCGGGCGCGTGCGCCGGGCGGTTCGAGACCCGCGGTGGCGAGCAGATCGAGGGTGGTCAGCACGTGCGCACCGGACAGGACGACCCGGGCCTGGATCTCGCGTCCGCCGATGGTCCGCACCCCGGTGACCCGGCTGCCCTCGGTCAGGAATGCGGCCGCGCCGTCGCCCAACGCGATCCGCCCGCCGCTGCGCCGCAGCCGTTCGGCCAGGGCCTCCGACAGCATCCCGGACCCGCCGATCGGTCGGCCGGGGGAGCGCAGGTGCATGAGGGCGACCCACATGAGGTGCCCGACCGTGCCGGGTTCGTGCGACGGCGGGCCGGACTGGGACACCAACCAGGCCAGCGCGGCCTTGAGCCGTTCGTCGCGCAGGTGCGCGTCGAGGAGATGGTCGGCCGGCTGCAGGAACCAACGCACGGTCTCGGTGCGATCCGGGCTCGGGCGCAGTGTGCGCCCGGCCCGCATGATCCGGGCCGGGGTCGGGGCGCCCGCGAACGTGACGAGCAGGCCACGGGCGACGGGGATCAGACGGTCCATCAGCTCTCGGTAGCCGCGGGCGTCCTCGCGGCCGCACCCGGCGGCGATCGACTCGACGGTCCGGTCCAGGTCCCGCCACAGCGTCACCGCCGGGGAGTCCGGGCCGGTCGACGGTACGAAGCCCCACGGGTCGACGTCGAGGTAGCGCAGTCCGCACTCGCCGAGCTCCAAGTCCTCGACCAGATCGGTATGACGCACCATCACATGCAGACTGGAACCGCGGTCCACCCGGTGTCCGGGAAATCGTTCGACGGTGGACACCGCCCCGCCCACGACGGTGTCGCGCTCGAGCACCTCGACGTCCAGGCCTGCGCGGGCCAGGTAACAGGCCGAGACGAGCGCGTTGTGTCCGGCGGCGACGATCGCGACGTCGACCCGAGTGGTCATGCCTCGTCGGCGGCCTTCAGCACGCGATCCAGTTCGCCCTGGTCGCGGCCCACGACGGTGGTCCCGTCGTCGGCGGTGATGATCGGCCGCTGGATCAGCTTGGGGTGACCGGCCAGCGCTTCGATCCAGCGGGCGCGATTCGCGTCGTCCTTGGGCCAGGTCTTCATACCCAGTGCCGTGGCGTCGTCCTCGGCCAGGCGGGTGATGTGCCACGGATCGAGATCCAGGCGCGCCAGGACGGCCTCGAGTTCGGCGGCGGTCGGCGGATCGTCGAGGTAGCGGCGCACGCTGTATTCCACGCCGGCCTCGTCGAGCGCGGCCTGCGCGGTGCGGCACTTCGAACACGCCGGATTGAGCCAGATCTCCATGGCTGCGAACCTACCAACGTGGTAACTTACCCCGAGTAAGGAAGCCGGTCCCGGTCCCGAGGAGGACTCGATGCAGCGACGCATTCTGATCACCGGAGCCGCTTCGGGGCTCGGCAAGGCACTGGCCGAGGCCGCGGCGCGCGACGGTGCCTGGGTGCTGCTGACCGATGTCGACGCCCAGGCCGGAGAGCTGGCACGCCTGGAGATCGCCGAGAAGGTTCGCGAGAGCGGCGGCGACGCGCAACGGCTGGCGTTTGTCCCCCTGGACGTGCGCAAGGACGCCGACTGGGTGGCGGCCCGCGAGTGGGTCCGCACGGAGTGGAGCGGGTTGGACGTCCTGGTGAACAACGCCGGGGTCGCGGTGGCCGGTCCGATCGCGGAGACCCCGATGGCCGACTGGGACTGGATCATCGACATCAACCTCAAGGGCGTCGTGCGCGGCGTGCACACGTTCCTGCCGGTGTTCGCCGCGCAAGGGGCCGGGCACGTCGTCAACATCGCGTCGCTGGCCGGGATCGCCAACGCCCCGAGCATGGCCTCCTACAACGTCACCAAGGCCGGGGTCATCTCGCTGTCGGAGACCATGCGCCACGAGCTGTCCGGGACGGGGATCCGGACGACGGTCGTGTGCCCGAGCTTCTTCGCGACCAACATCCACAACAACATGCGCAGTTCCGACCCGGTGTTCGAGGTGATCACCGAGAAGTTGGTGACCGGCCAGGGCATCCCAGGCCTGAAGATGACCGCGGACGACGTCGCGCGCAAGATCTTCCGAGCGGTGGACAAAGAGAAGTTCTGGTGCCTGCCGCACCTGCAGGGCCGAGCGATCTGGCTGCTCAAGCGTTACGCGCCGCCCGCCTACACGGCCGGGATCCAGCTCGGGAACAAGCTGCTCGACCGGCTCGCCTCGGCCCCGAGCGCACCGAAGAAGGACCGGGACGGGGTCGACGCCACTCGCTGAAAGGGTCCGTCAGATTTTCCTTGCGGAACTGTCGGTGCTGGGTTCTACTATGAGCATCGTCCGAACAGGTGTTCGAATCCTTCCCCCCGAGTCGACCACCGCTCGGCACAGGCGATTGAGGCGAGCGGAGCCGCGAGAGCGAGGAACGAGCTCTCGAGGATCCCGAGCCGATTGAGCCTGTTGATCCGCAGGGAGCACGACCCATCGGCTGCGGCGGGCGAATTCGACCCTCGTCCGCCGCACCCGGTGACCGCCCCAGCTCGATGCCCGATAAGCCAGTCGATGCCCGATAAGCCAGCCGATGCCCGATAAGGGAGGGCCGATGCTCGACACAGGAGGGACCGCCACCCGCGCCGCCGAACTGGCGGCCGCCGCCCGTCGTGACCTACGGCAGGCCGAACTCGCGGATCGCCCGGCGGATCAGTACACCGCCGCGCACCTGGCCGCGCTGCGCGCTGCTGCCGCCGTACTGGCCGCCCGGCCGCCGCTGACCGCACCGCGCACGGCGGGCGCGAAGCCCGGCGGGCGCCCCACCCGACGTCGCCGCCCGACCAGTGCCTGGGATCAATTGCCCCTGGTCGCACCGGAGCTGGGCGAGTGGGCTGCCCGGTTTGCCGCCGGGGCCGCCAAGCGCGCTGCCGCTGAGGCGGGCTTCCGGGACGCCGTCACGGCGGCGGAGGCCGATGAACTGCTCAAGGCTTCGCGAACCTTCGTGGCGTTGGCTGCAGCACTGCTCGATGTGGAGCCGGCACCCTTGGCCGGGTGAGTCCTACCTCGGCGGGCAGTGGCCTGGAGGTCAACGGGGTGCTGATCCCCGAGGGCGAACTGTCCTGGCGGTTCTCGCGCAGCTCCGGTCCCGGTGGGCAGAGCGTCAACACCACCGATTCCCGTGTCGAGCTCGTCTACGACCTCGCGGACTCGACCGCCCTGCCGCCGCTGTGGAAGCAGCGCGCCCTCGAGCGCCTGGCCGATCGCCTCGTCGACGGCGCGATCGTGGTCGCGGCCTCGGAGAACCGGTCCCAGCTGCGCAATCGTGAGGCGGCTCGCGAGCGGATGAGCGAGCTGCTCGCCACGGCTGTCGCGCCGCCGCCGCGGCCCCGCAAGCCGACCAGGCCCAGTGAAGGTGCCAAGCGTCGCCGCCTGGACGACAAGACTCGTCGTTCCCGGCTCAAGGCGATGCGACGCGACGTCAACGACTGACCTCGGCGGAGCGCTTTCTCCGAATCGAGTCGTTTCGTGATGCGCCGCCGGAGTGAACGCGCGTTGAAGCCCTGGACACGCCGCCGCCATCAGGCACTGTGCGTAGTGAATCGCTGACGTTCGGTTAGCGGCACACATCGATGGGGGCGATGCAGATGAGGACTTCTCCGCGACGCGGAAGAGCGTGCGGTCGGGTGCTCCGTGCGGGCGCGGCGACGGTGCTGGCCACGACTGCTTTCGCGGGCCTGGGCGTGTCGGCCTCGGCCACCGTGGCGCCGCCGGCTGAGCTCACCATGACCGGCAACGCGTTCGCGCTCTCGATGCTCTCCAGCGGGATGCTGAGCCCCGCCTCCGTCCCCGGCAGCCCGGACACCGGCGCCGTGGAATCCACCGCCTCCGGCACCTACGACGCCCCGTGCGGCGTGGACCTGCCGCCGACCGTCGTGGTCGCCAAGGGCATGTGCGCGGGTGTGACCACGGGCGCGGCCCCGGACACCTCCATGGCCACCGCGACGGCCCAGGAGGTCAACGTGGTCATCCCCGGTCTGCCGCAGATCTCGTTGACCGGCCTGCGTGCGCAGTCGATCACGGCGTGCGGTGGCTCGAAGGCCATCGGCAACGTCAGCGAGCTGCGAATCGACGGCCAGTCCGTCCCGCTCTCGCTCGGCCCGAACACGGCGTTCGACATCGCCGGGCAGGCCGGGGTGTCGGCGAAGCTCGTCATCAACGAGCAGATCCAGTCCCCGGACCAGCTGACCGTCAACGCGGCCCGCGTCATCGTCACCGGCGGCGGCATGGCCGGCACCGACATCGTGATCGCGTCGGCCACCAGTGGGGTCAAGAACTGCGCCCCGACGGTCGTCTCGCCGGTTGTCGCCCCGGTGGCACCCGCCGCGCCGAACGCCCCGGCCGCCCAGCCGCCGCTGACCTACACCACGCCCGAGCTGTCGGGGCTGACCCCGCCCGCGAGCGCTGAGCGGACCAAGGGCATCCGGGCCGTCAAGTAGAACTCGGTCGCTCCGGGACGCCGCCCGTCGTTCCCGGAGCGACCACCAGCGACGACGACGCCCCGTACCGCTTTCGCGGTACGGGGCGTCGCAGTGCGTACGACTAGATGGGGCGCACGTTGGACGCCTGCGGGCCCTTCTGGCCGGCGGTGATGTCCAGTTCGACCTTCTGGTTCTCCTCGAGGGACTTGTAGCCCTCGGCCGCGATCGCGGAGAAGTGCACGAACACGTCGTCCTGGCCCTCG
Source organism: uncultured Actinomycetota bacterium (assembly GCA_963703165.1). Taxonomy (GTDB): domain Bacteria; phylum Actinomycetota; class Actinomycetes; order Sporichthyales; family Sporichthyaceae; genus JBQTKD01. The sequence goes on along the minus strand of OY969798.1, from coordinate 534,548 downwards.
ACGGCGATGAAGCCGAAGCCCTTTTCGGAGTTGAACCACTTGACGGTGCCCTGAGTCATGTCTTCGTCCTGTTCTGCATCGAGACGTGCGATCACGGCGCCCACTGCGGGCGGCTGGGCCACGTCAAGGTGATGCGGGAGTGCCCGGCGGAATTCACAAGTCCGCGGGACGTCAGGTAACGAAGCGGGAATCTCGTAAACATGCAACCGCAACGACGGTAGCACCCTGGGCTGCACCTGCGCGGCACCAACGATCTGAGGTCCCGTCAGCACGTGGGGTCGGCCGTTCGGAGGAGGCTCGGCGATCCGCGGTCGGGCTAGACTCGTGATAGTTCCACCGTCGCGCAGCCCGCCAGGGCTGCAGCACCAGCGATCGAACGCCGACGTCGCCCTTGAAGCCGCGTCGCGCCGAACGGCGGATCCAATGCCCGGAGCACAGTCCGGCCCCACGTCGCCCGCAATTCCGGGACGACGCCATCCAGTCAGCGGTTCGGTGTTCTCCTGCGCCGATCTGACCGAGTCCTTGATGGCCGATTACGGCACCCGACTCGGCCTGGACGCCATCTCGAGCGTCGTCCTCGCCGTCCTCAAGGACACCCCCGCCGGCGCCGGGCTCTCGCCGGCCGAGGAGAGCGTCCGTCGCCTCGAGAAACTGCTCCTGGACGAGCTCGCCCTGCCCGCTTAGCGCCCTGCTGCGGAGGGACTCGGCGAGCACGGCTTCACGGTGAGGCGAGCCGGGACAGCGACGGCGGGAGCTCGGAGGCCGCCGCGCGGTCCAGCAGCCACAGCGTCCGTGCACGCCCGGTCGCGCCCGCGGCGGGGATCTGCACGGGGCCGGCGCCGGTCAGTGCCATCCGGATCACGGCTGCCTTCTCCGCACCTGCGGCCACCAGCCACACCTCGCGGGCGCTGCGGATGGTCGGCAACGTGAGCGAGATCCGGGTCGGCGGTGGCTTGGGGGAGTTGCGCACCGCGACTGCTCCCCGCACGGTCTCGTGCAGCGCCGGGCGCTCCGGGAACAGCGACGCGATGTGTCCGTCGGGACCGACACCGAGCATCAGCACGTCGAAGGTCGGCGCGGGGCCGTGGTCCTCGGGGCGACTCGCGGCCTTGAGTTCCCTCTCGTAACGTTCGGCCGCCGCGTCCGGGTCATTCCCGTCCGGGCCGTCCGACGGCGGCATCACGTGCACGCGGTCCGGATCCAGCGGCACGTGATCCAGCAGGGCGTCACGCGCCTGCTGCGCATTGCGGTCGGCGTGACCTTCGGGCACGAATCGGTCGTCGCCCCACCACACGTCGAGCCGGCGCCAGTCGATGGAGTCGTGGGCCGGCATGGCGCGCAGGACGGCAAGGGTCTTGATGCCGACGGTGCCACCGGTCAGCACGATCGACGCCGAGCCTCGCGCGGACTGCGCGTCGACGATGGTGGTGACCAGACGCGCCGCCACCGCGGAGGCCAACGTCTCGGCGTCACGGTGCACGATCAACGTAGGAGAGCTCATGCGGCCGCCTCGTTCCTCGGCGGCCGCATGAGGCACGACACGCTCTGTTTGCTGATTCGCTCGCTGCGCTCGCTCATGCCGTCAGCATGGCAAGGCACTCGGCGTAGATCTCGTCCGGGTCCATGCGGCCCAGCTCCTCGGAGATCAGGTCCGCCAGGGGTCGGCGGGCCAGGGCGATGGGGCGCTCCGGGTGGTCGGGGGAGCGGACCGTGGCCAGTCGCCCGTCGACGCGGGCGATCTCGCACTGCCCGTCGGGGAAATCCAGCCTGACACCGGTGACGCCCGGACCGTCCGAGGTGATCCGCTCGACGGTGATCCCGAGTCGGTGTTCCAACCACAACGCCAGCAGTTCCGCGCTGGGGCTGCCCGCGACCGCGGTGATGGCGCCACCACTCGGTGCGCTGCCACGTTGGTCGAAGGCGCTGGCGAGCAGGCTGCGCCACCCCGTGAGGCGCGTCCACGCCAGGTCCGTGTCCCCGGGCACGTAGTGCGCGGCACGTTCGTGCATCAACGCGCGAGGATCCTCGGCCTCGGCGAGGTCGGTGATGCGGCGCTGGCTCCAACGGCCCAGGGACGCCGAATCGAGCTGCAGCGGCGCATCTCCCGGCCAGTAGGTGACCACAGGGGTGTCGGGCAGCAGCAAAGGCGTCACCACCGCGTCGGCGTGCTCGGTCAGCTCCCCGGACAGGTCCAGGATGACCAGCTCGCCCGGACCGCGTTCCCCGCTGCCGAACACCTCGGCATCCAGGCGCGCGGTGCGGGTGTTCGGGTGTCGGCGCACGACGAGGATCCGCGACGGGTGCTCACCTGCCGAACGGCACGCCGCCTGCACCGCGGTGCTGTCGTCGTGGCCGTCGGTGGCGACGATCAACGTCAGTACGTGACCCGACGTCAGACCACCGTGCACGCGCCGCGCCCCGACCAACGCCTTCTCGATCGCGTTCGACGTCGTGTCCGCCAAAGTCGTGCTCATGCGGATGCCTCCTTCCTCGGCACCCGCATGAGGCACGCGACGCTCTGTTTGCTGATTCGCTCGCTGCGCCCGCTCATGGCCGCCGCCACACTCGGCCGTCGTGACGCAACATGTCGTCGGCCCCGGCCGGGCCCCAACTGCCGGACGCGTAGTCCTCGGGCGGTCCCTGCTTGGACCAGTACTCCTCGATCGGGTCGAGCATCTGCCAGCCCAGTTCGACCTCGCGGCTGCGGGGGAACAGGGGCGGGTCGCCGAGCAGGACGTCGAGGATGAGCCGTTCGTAGGCCTCGGGAGAGGACTCGGCGAAGCTGCCGCCGTAGGCGAAGTCCATGTTGACGTCGCGGATCTCCATCGACGTAGCGGGCACCTTCGAGCCGAAGCGCACGGTGATGCCCTCTTCGGGCTGGATGCGGAACACCAGCGCGTTCTGCCCGAGTTCCTCGGTCGCGGTGGCCTCGAACGGGAGGTGGGGCACACGTTGGAACAGCAACGCGACCTCGGTGACCCGACGGCCCAGCCGCTTACCGGTGCGCAGATAGAACGGGACCCCCGCCCAGCGGCGCGTGTCGAGTTCCAGCTTCACCGCGGCGTAGGTCTCGGTGGCGGACCCGGCCGGGATGCCGTCCTCCTCGCAGTACCCGAGGACCTTCGTGCCGCCCTGCCACCCTGCGGCGTAGCGGCCGCGCGCGGTCGCGGCGCCGAGATCGGCGGGCAGCCGGATCGCGGAGAGGATCTTCTCCTTCTCCGCACGCAGGTCGTCGGCCTTGAAGGAGACCGGCTCCTCCATCGCGGTCAGCGCGAGCAGTTGCAGCAGGTGGTTCTGCAGGACATCGCGGGCGGCACCGATGCCGTCGTAGTACCCGGCGCGGCTGCCGATGCCGATGTCTTCGGCCATGGTGATCTGCACGTGATCGACGTAGGAGCGGTTCCAGATCGGTTCGAACAACTGGTTCGCGAAGCGCATCGCGAGGATGTTCTGGACCGTCTCCTTGCCGAGGTAGTGGTCGATTCGGAACACCGACTCGGGCGGGAACTCCGCCTCCACGACGGCGTTGAGTTCCTTCGCGGACTCCAGGTCGTGCCCGAACGGCTTCTCGATCACGACGCGCCGCCAGGGGACCCGACCGCTCGGGCCGGCCTCGTCGGGGGTCGACAGCCCGTGCTTGGCGAGCTGGCGGATGACGTCGGGGAAGAACTTCGGCGGGATCGAGAGGTAGAAGGCGTGGTTGCCCTCGGTGCCGCGGCTGTGGTCCAGTTCTGACACGGTGTCAGCCAGCTGTTTGAACGCGGCGTCGTCGGAGAAGTCGCCCGGCACGAAGCGGAAGCCGTCGGACAGTTGCGCCCAGACCTCCTCCCGGAACCCGGTGCGGGCGTGCTCCTTCACCGCGTCCTTCACGACCTGCGCGAAGTCCTCGTTCTCCCAGGACCGTCGGGCGTAGCCGACGAGGGAGAACCCTGGGGGCAGCAGGCCGCGGTTGGCCAGGTCGTAGATCGCCGGCATGACCTTCTTGCGGGCCAGGTCGCCGGTGACGCCGAAAAGGACCAGGCCGCAGGGCCCCGCGACACGCGGCAGGCGCTTGTCGCGGGGATCTCGTAGAGGGTTGCTCACACTTGTGGTGTGCCCATCCCGCGGATGAGTACTCAGGGGTTCAGGGCGGCGAAGATGTCGGAAAGACCCCAGCGCCGGTCGGCCAGGTGCAGCCGCAGCGCGGGGCGGCCCCGGCCGGTGAGGGCACCGAGGTCTCCGAGGGCCTGGGCGAGGTGCAGCGTCCCGAACGTGTACGGGCGCCCGGGGACCTGAAGGTCCTCGGCGACGACGCCGGTGAGCTGCAGGAACGTCCCGTTCTGCGGGCCGCCCTTGTGGTACTGCCCGGTCGAGTGCAGAAACCGCGGGCCCCACCCGAAGGTGACCTGACGGTCCTTCAGCCGACGGGCCAACGCCAGGCGCAGCCCGGCGGCGGAGGAGTCACCGATGCGGTCGAGGTAGGCCATCACCGCGAGGTACCCGCGCTCGGGAACCGTGTCCAGCAGCGCATCCAACGCCCCGCGCAGGTCCTTCGCGTCTCCGAGCAGCGCCGCATCGCCGAAGACCTGCACGTGGCCCAGGTCCAGCAGCGGCTCGCCGACCGGTAGGCCACCGTCGACGGCCTTCTCCAGCAGCGCGCCGGTGTTCTCCTTGGACTCGGTCACGTTCGGCTGGTCGAAGGGGTTGATGCCCTGTACCCGTCCGGCGATCGCGGTCGCGTACTCCCAGACCAGGAACTGCGCCCCCAGCGGGCCGCTGACGGTGACCGCGGCGTTCTCCGCGGAACCGATGGACACCAGCAGCGCGTCGGACCCGGCGCCCTGCCACCCGGCGGAGTCGACGTCCTCCGCCACGACGGGCAGCACGCCGGAGCTCTCCTTGCCGGTGGACTCGGCGACGAGTTGCTCGGCCCAGTCGCCGAACCCGACGGCACCGGCCTCGGCCTCGACGATGACGAGCTTGTCCCGCCCGGCTTTGCAGGCTGCCCCGATCGCGGCGCCGAGCATCATGCCCGGGTTGTCGACCGAATTGGACAGCGCGCCGCGGACCTCGTCGGCTGCGTCCAGCAGGAGAGTGACGTCGACCCCCGCCAGCGCGGACGGCACCAGCCCGAACGCGGTCAGGGCGCTGTAGCGGCCGCCGACGGTCTCGTCGGCGAGGAAGATCGCTCGGTACCCGGCCTCGATGGACAGCTTCTCCAGCGGCGAACCCGGGTCGGTGACGATGACGAACCGGCCGGCGACCTGAGCATCCGTCAGACCTGCGTCCCGGAAGGCCTGTTCGTAGACGCGGCGGTGGCTGTCGGTCTCCACGGTGCCGCCGGACTTGGACGCCACGACGACCACGGTGCGGTCCAGGCGCTCCTTCATCGCGCGCCGAACCTGGCCCGGATCGGTGGTGTCGAGGACTGTCAGGCGTGCGCCCGCAGTGCGGGTGATGACCTCCGGGGCGAGCGAGGATCCGCCCATCCCGGCGAGCACCACATGGTCCAGGCCCTCGTTGAGGAGTTCGTCGACGAGCTTCTGCAGCCGAGGGAGGATCTCGCGGGACTTCGCGGCGGCGTCGACCCACCCGAGGCGGATCGAGGCCTCCGGTTCGGCCTCGGGTCCCCACAGGGTGCCGTCGCCGTCGCACAGGCGACGCGCGACGTCCTCGCCCACGGCCTCACCGATGACGGGCTTGATCAGCTGGGACAGCGTGGTGTCGGCGACGGTGACCGTCACCCCACCCGATGCCGCAACGGCGATTTCCTTGGTCATCGGACCTCCTTCGTCGGCCCGATGACCGAAGACGCTCCGACATTGGTTGGCTCGCTGCGCTCGCTCACTGCGCCTCCGCCTGCATGCGCGAGAGTGACGTGCTGACCGAGGCGATCAGGTCCTCCCACGCGGTGACGAACTTGTCGACGCCCTCACGCTCGAGCAGGTTCACGATCTCGTCGTAGTCAATGCCGATCGCCGCGAGGTCGTCGAGGACCTGCTTGGCGGTGCCGTAGCTGCCGCGGATCGTGTCGTCGCCGGCGTCGGAATGGTGGGCGGTGGCCTCCAGCGTCGCCTCGGGCATCGTGTTGACGACGCCGGCGGTGACGAGGTTGTCGACGTAGAGGGTGTCCGGGTAGGCCGGGTCCTTCACGCCGGTCGAGGCCCACAACGGACGCTGCACCTTCGCGCCCGCGGCGGCGAGGGCCTTCCAGCGGTCGGTGGCGAAGACCTCTTCGTAGGCCTGGAACGCGAGCTGCGCGTTCGCGACCCCGGCCTTGCCGCGCACGGCCTTGGCGGCGTCGGTGCCGAGCTTGTCCAGGCGCTTGTCGATCTCGGTGTCCACGCGGGAGACGAAGAAAGAGGCGACCGAGCCGATGTTCTCCAGGGGAAGCCCGGCGGCGCGGGCGCGCTCCATGCCCTCGAGGAAGGCCTCCATCACGGCGCGGTAGCGATCGAGGGAGAAGATCAGCGTGACGTTGACGCTGATGCCCTCGGCCAACGCCTGGGAGATCGCCGGCAGACACTCGAGGGTGGCCGGGATCTTGATGTAGAGGTTGGGCCGGTCCACGGCCCACCACAGCGCGCGTGCCTCGGCGATCGTCGGCGCTGTGTGCTCGGCGAAGCGCGGATCGACCTCGATGGAGACGCGGCCGTCGATGCCGTCGGTCGCGTCGTAGACGGGACGCAGGACGTCGCAGGCATCGCGCACATCCATGGTGGTGATAGAGCGGATCGCCTCGTCGACGCTCACCCCGCGTACGGCGAGGTCGGCGAGCTGCGGGTCGTACAGGTCGGACTTGGTGACGGCGGCCTGGAAGATCGCCGGGTTGGTGGTGACTCCCACGACGGCGCTGTCGCGGACGAGGGCCGCCAGGCCACCCGTCTGCAGTCGGGCGCGGGACAGGTCGTCCAGCCAGATCGCGACCCCGGCGTTGCTCAGCCGGCGAAGCCGCTCGTTCGGTGCGGTCATAGGAATCTCCTCGTCGGTGATGCTGTGTCTGGGCGGCTCCTGACGTCGCCACCTACGTCAGGTGCGCGTCTAGTTCCCGGTCTTCGACCCCTTCTCACCCACGGTGCGGGCGAGGCTGCGGTGGGCTGCGGCCACGACGGCCGGTGCGGTGAGGCCGAACTGTTCGTAGAGGGTCGAGTAGGGCGCCGAGGCGCCGAAGTGCTCGATGCCGACGACCTCACCGCCGTCGCCGACGTACCGCCACCAGCCCTGCGCGATGCCGGCCTCGACGGCGACGCGAGCCCGGACCCGGCCGGGGAGGACGGTGGCCTTGTACGAGTCGTCCTGCGCCTCGAACCACTCGATGCACGGCATGGACACAACGCGGGTCGGGACGCCCTCGGCCTCCAGGGCCTCACGGGCGGCCACGGCGATCTGTACCTCGCTGCCGGTGGCGATCAGGATCAGCTCGGGCAGACCTGAGCCCGCCTCCTGCAGCACGTACCCGCCCTTGGCGACGCCCTCGACGGAGCCGAAGCCCGCGGAGCGGTCGTAGGTGGGGATGTTCTGCCGGGTGAGCGCGAGGGCGGCCGGGGCGTGCGGGTTCTCGAGGATCTGGCGCCACGCGGCGACGGTCTCGTTGGCGTCGCCGGGGCGGACGACATCCAGGCCCGGGATGGCGCGCAGGGCCCACAGGTGCTCGATGGGCTGGTGCGTCGGACCGTCCTCGCCGAGGCCGATGGAGTCGTGCGTCCACACGTGGACGACGGGCTGCTTCATCAGGGCGCCGAGGCGGACCGCGCCGCGCATGTAGTCGGAGAAGACGAGGAACGTGCCGCCGTAAGGGCGGAACACACCGTGCAGGGCGATGCCGTTCATCGCCGAGCCCATGGCGTGTTCGCGGACCCCGAAGTGCACGTTGCGCCCGGCGGGGTTGGCGTTCTTCGCCCCGGAGCTGGACGGGAGGAAGGAGTCCTCGCCGTGGATCCAGGTGAGGTTGGACTCCGCGAGGTCGGCCGAGCCGCCCCACAGTTCGGGCACGGCCGCGGCGATGGCGTTGAGGACCTCGCCGGAGGCCTTGCGGGTGGCGACCTCCTTGCCGGCGGGGTACTCGGGCAGCTTCGCGGCCCAGCCGTCGGGGAGGCGGTGCGCGCGCATGCGGTCCAGCTCGGCGGCGCGGTCGGCGTTGGCCTCGCGCCAGGCGGCGAACTTCGTGTCCCACTCGGCATGCAGGGTGCGGCCCCGGTCGACGACCTGGCGGGCGTGGGCGAGGACGTCGTCGGCGACGTCGAAGGACTTGGTCGGGTCGAACCCGAGGATCTCCTTGGTCGCCGCGACCTCGTCCTTGCCCAGCGCCGAGCCGTGCGACTTCCCGGTGTTCTGCAGGTTCGGGGCGGGCCAGGCGATGATCGAGCGGACCGCGACGATCGACGGAGCACCGTGGTGATCCCGCGCCGAGGCGAGGGCCTTGTGCAGTGCCTTGACGTCGTTCGCGTCGTCGACGCGCTGGGTGTGCCAGCCGTAGGCGGCGAAGCGGGCAAGGACGTCCTCGGTGAACGCGACGTCGGTGTCGCCCTCGATGGAGATGTGGTTGTCGTCGTAGAGGACGACGAGGTTGCCCAGCGCCTGCGTGCCCGCGAGCGACGCGGCCTCGGACGCGACGCCCTCCTCCATGTCGCCGTCGGAGGCGAAGACCCAGACGGTGTGGTCAAAGACACTCTCGCCCGCGGGGGCCTCGGGGTCGAAGAGGTACCGGGCGCGCCGGGCGGCCATTGCCATGCCGACGGAGGTCGCCACACCCTGGCCCAGTGGACCGGTGGTGGTCTCGACGCCGGCGGTGTGTCCGACCTCCGGGTGGCCCGGGGTCAGCGAGCCCCATTGGCGCAGGTGCCGCAGGTCGTCGAGCGTCAGGCCGTAGCCCGAGAGGTACAGCTGGACGTACAGCGTGAGGCTCGAGTGGCCGCACGAAAGCACGAAACGGTCCCGGCCGAACCAGTCCGGATCGGTGGGGTCGTGGCGGAGAAGCCGCTGGTAGGTGAGGTACGCGGCGGGCGCGAGGCTCATCGCCGTCCCCGGGTGGCCGTTGCCGGCCGCCTCCACGGCGTCGGCCGCCAACAGGCGGGCGGTGTCCACTGCGCGAGCGTCGAGTTCCGACCACTCCAGACCGCTGGCTCCCACGATGGTCCGCATCCTCTCGGCAGGGGGCATAGATCAGGTCACTTGTGCCCTGGGCTCGGCGGTTGCTGCCCGTCCGCAACGATCGCCCGGCTGTGTCGAGCCTAACGACCCGGCATTAACTACCCATGACCGGAGGACGCCTGCCCGGCGGCTACAGTTGGCCCCGCCCACTGGCCCGTGGGAAGGTCCGTCGCGACGTTGCGATGGGAGCTCACCGCGGGTGCGCCTCCCGCACCGAACGAGGTACGCGTGCCCAGAGTCGAGCGTCGCCATGCGGGTGACTCGGTGGGATTGACGGGGGAGGTTCGATGACCACGCTCGACCTGCCTCCGAAGCCCGACCTCCAGCCGCCGGTGGTCGACGGCCGCCGCAGCGTCGGCGCGACCGTCAAGGCCTACGTCGCGCTCACCAAGCCGCGGATCATCGAGCTGCTGCTCGTCACGACCGTGCCGGTGATGTTCCTGGCCGAACGTGGCGTGCCCGACCTGGGCCTGGTGGCTTGGACCCTGCTCGGCGGGATCGCCGCCGCCGGGTCCGCGAACGTCCTGAACTGCTACCTCGACCGCGACATCGACGCCGACATGCGCCGCACCCGGCGCCGCCCGCTGCCGATGCACGGGGTGTCCCCACGGGAGACGATCGCCTTCGGCATCGTGCTCGGGATCGCCGCGACGCTGGTGCTGGGGCTGGCCGTCAACTGGCTCTCCGCCTGGCTCGCTCTGGCCGCGAATCTGTTCTACGTCTTCGGCTACACGATGATCCTCAAGCGCCGCACGTCGCAGAACATCGTGTGGGGCGGGGCGGCCGGGTGCTTCCCACCGCTGATCGGTTGGACCGCGGTGACGGACTCTGTGTCGTGGGCCCCGATCGTGCTGTTCGGCGTGGTGTTCTTCTGGACTCCGCCGCACTTCTGGGCGCTGGCCATGCGCTACAAGGAGGACTACGCGGCGGCCAAGGTCCCGATGCTGCCGGTGGTCGCGACCGAGCGCCGGGTCATCACCGAGATCACCATCTACACCTGGGCGACGGTCGTCTGCTCACTGCTGCTCTGGCCGGTCGCCGACACCGGGTGGCTGTACCCGGTCGCCGCAGCCGTCTTCGGCGCGGGGATCCTCGTCGAGGCCCACCGCCTGTTGCACAAGGTCACCCACGGAGTCACCGGCATCGACCTCGCACCGATGCGCCTGTTCCACATCTCGAACAGCTACCTCGCGCTCCTGTTCCTCATCATCGCCATCGACGCGGTCGCGTTCGCCTGACCCGGGGGGGCTCGCTCGGCGGGCCCAGGTCGCATCTTCGGGTGGCGGGTCGCCCCTACGAGGGCGGCTGAAAGGGCAGCGCGCCACCCGAAGATGCGCCTGCGCTCGCGCCGCGCGCTCAGTTGAGCGAGCTTGTCCACCGTTGGGCTTGCTGGGCGATGACTTCCTCCGAGACCGGGCGGAGCCATCCGGTCATGAGGTCGTAGGCCACCAGTCCGTGCTTCTCGGCGACGGAGGCGATGATCATGCTCGCGATGACGCCCGCTTCCAAGGTGAGGTGGAGAAAGATGACCGGCCCCGATGCCTCGTCCAGCACGGGGCAGCACTTCCATGGCGAGTTGACCCACTCGGGATCATTCGGGTCGTGGGTCCACAGTTCGCCCAGTTCCTCGACGAACCGCCGGATCGCCGGAGTCGGATCCGTCGGCTTCGCGATCAGGTGCTGCTGTGTCATCGCCTGGAACTCGCGTTGTCCGTCGGCGTCGGTGTCGGGCCGTTCGCCCTCCCAGACCACAAGCTGATACCCCATCAGGTTTCCTTCCGTTGAGTGGTTGTCGCCGCCGGGTCATGCCGCGGAGTGCCGGTGGAGCATCGCGCCGACCTCGCGGACGATGCGTCGGGGATCTCGGTAGACGTCGTGTCTCGTGTAGCGGAGGAGCGGGATTCCGTTCAGCGAGAGGCCGTTCTCGGGCGAGGTTCCGTCGAGATCGATCCCGAACAGCGGCCGTTCCACCACCGGCAGGTCGTAGCCCATGGCTGGTTCGCCGAGGAAGGTGCCGTCCTTGTCGTAGAGCGGTTTGTTCAGCCAGGTGGGCTCGGGCAGCCCGCCGTCGACGATGACGAGGCGGAGGCGGGACTCCATCGGGGAGGCGGCTCCGACCCGGGCTCGTTCGACGGCGGCGCGTACCTTACGGACGTGCGGCCAGTGCGGTCGTTCGTCGGCGTAGCGACGCAGTCCGTGCGCCGTGGTCGTACCCGAGTGCAGGAAGGCGTCGGCCCAGACGACGGCCTCCGTCGGGGTGCTGGCGGTCATCAACCCGAAGCAGGTGCGCTCGGGAGTGGTCACCAGCACGCCATCAAGTTCGTCGGTGTCACCCTCGTCCAGGACGATCCGCCGACCAGTCGCGTCGGTGGTCCTGAACGCGCCGCGGTGCAGCGGAAGGCCGAAGCTCATAGGTACCGCTGCACCGGGCGAGGGAGTCCAGATGCCGTAGAGCCACGCAGCGGTCAGTCCAATCGTTGCCGCTTCGGGCGGCACGATCAGCCGGGCCGCGTCGAAGCGCATCTTGTCCGTCAGGTCGACCGAATGGTGGACGTAGACCTGTCGGAACAGGCGCACCCAGCATCGCGTAGCGAGCTGATGCCGGGTCAGACCCGCGGCGAAGGCGTCGCGGAGGTGGAACGGGGCGCCGAGCAATTCGGGCGGTGTGCGAGGAGTCGGTGGCATGCCCGGCAGTGCAGTCGGCTCGGCGGACGGTGAGAAGGACGAATTCGGAATCTGTGGATAACTGGCACCTTCCCCCGCTGTGGATAACCGGGCTCAGGCAATCACTGATCGGGCCAGGTCAAGGACGGCAGCGCGGACGCAGACCGTCGAGCAATCGTGCCGGGCAGACCTCTACGGGGAACGGTCGGTCGAGGCGGATCGCCTCGTCGCCGGCAGCTTTCGCAACGAGGCGATAGCTGCCGTGCTCGTCGAGTTCGTGGACCTCGATCGCGCCGGGCTGGATCGGGTCGAGCAACCAGTAGGACGGGACGCCGATGCGGGCGTAGTGCGCCATCTTCGTGTTGCGGTCGTGCAGGGCGGTACTCGGCGACAGAGCTTCCACCGCCAGCAAGGGTGCGACAGGCAGACACGCGTCGGTCAGGTCCGTGTACCGCGCGACGACCACGTCGGGCTGGACTTCGTTCGTGACCTCCCGGGCGGGACGATTCCGAGGCGCACCGCCAGATCGTGCAGCAGGACCTGGCGGGCGTGCTCTTCGCAGTAGCACTCGTAGAAGCATGCGCTCCCATTGCTCGCGCTGCGTGCGCGAGCCCGTGCCCGTTCGCGGGCTCGTACCGCGCGCCGTCTCTTGTTGTTGCTGCCCATGGCGCTCTCCGTCCAGTGGTCTGTGCCACGGATCGTTGAGGGGACCACCGACAGTTCGAGGCGGGGCGCCATCTTCTGCAGAGTTGCGCGCCTTTTCGGCGCGGTGATGGGCGCGACACGGGGCAGAAGATGGGACCGGAGGTTAGGGCGGGGAACCGGAGATCTGCTCGACATCAAGCGCCGTCCCGGATGGGCGGAACGTCCACTCCGGTAAGGGTTTCGGCGATGAGGTTCGGCGGCGGCGAAAGTCCCCCCGGACGGCGTCGCAAATCCCGCGTATCCTCCGAAGTGGCACCATCCAGACCGGAGGACCCGTTCATGCTCCGACGATCCGCCGCGGTGCTTGTTCTCGCGCTGAGCCTGGCCGCGCCCGCCGCACCCGCCGCTGCGGCAGGGCCGTTCACGTCCCCCGCCGCGCTGCCCGGCCTGACCAGGCTGCTCGCCACGGTCGGCGACCCCGCCGCTGCCGTCACCGCCGTGGCGACCTTCCAGGGAATCCCCAGCCCGACGGACCTGTCCGTGCTGAGCAGCCTCGGGTTGACGGTGCAGGGCCTGCGCAACCTGCCCCTGGCGCTGGTCTCGGGCCCCATGGCGCAGCTGCAGGCCGCCGTCACCACCGGCGTCGTGCGCGATGTCTACCCCAACGAGCGACTGCGTTCCTACGAGGAGAAGCCCGAGCCCGAGCCCGAACCCGAGCCGGCGACGAGCATCCGCGACTCGGGCAAGAGCCTCGGCGTGAACGTCCTGCACTCCCGCGGCATCACCGGCAAGGGCGTGGGAGTGGCGATCATCGACTCCGGCGTGGACGGCACCCATCCGGACCTGGCCGACCACGTGGCGCGCAACATGAAGGTGGTCGGCCCCGGCTACCCCGCCTACCCCAGCACCGGGCCGAACTTCGTGCTCCCGATGGAGACGACCGGCGATTCCGACCTGTTCGCCGGGCACGGCACCCACGTCGCGGGGATCGTCGCGGCCGACGGCACCACCTCACCCGAGCAGATCGGCGTCGCCCCCGATGCGTCGTTGGATGCGTACTCCGTCGGGGAACTGTTCATCTTCAGCGTGCTCGGCGCCTTCGACGACATCCTGACCCACCAGGCCGAGCGCAACATTCGGGTGATCAACAACTCCTGGGGGACGAGCTTCCGGTTCTTCGACCCCGCCGACCCCATCAACGTCGCCACCAAGACCCTGGCCAAGAAGGGGGTCGTCGTCGTGTTCGCCGCCGGCAACGACGGCGAGGAGATGACGATCAACCCCTTCTCGGTGGCGCCCTGGGTGATCTCGGTCGGCTCGACCACCATCGCCCGCAAGCGATCGGAGTTCTCCTCCGGCGGGGTCGAGTACGACAACTCGACCCCGGTGACGGGCATGGCCGCCGGGCACCACCGCTTCCGCGGCGCGCAGCCGGGTCTCTACCACCCGGATGTGAGCGCGCCGGGGTCGAACATCACCTCGTCGTCCTCGACGCCCGGTGTCCTGATGGTGCCCAACCCGCCGTGTCGAGGATCGATCAAGGCGCCGTGCACGGCGTCGATCTCGGGTACGTCCATGGCTGCCCCGCACGTCGCCGGCCTGGCCGCTCTGCTGCTGCAGGCCAACCCGAAACTGACACCCAGTCAGGTTCGGGTGGCGTTGCAGGCCACGACATCGCCGCTGGCCGACGCGTCGAGCTTTGCCCGTTCCGGCTACGGGATCGTCGACGCCGCAGCCGTGGACCTGGTGCAGCGACCCGGATACGCGAAGCGGTTGGAGACCCTGCAGCGCGCGGCGGATCGTCGCCGGACCCGTGCGGAGCCCTACCGGGCGCGCCTCGGCGACCACTGGGGATTCACCGCCCCCGTACTGGCCGGCGGCGGGTCGGACCCCCGTGAGTTCTCGGTGGCCGTCGCCCCGGGGACGAGCGCGGTCAAGATTGCGGTCTCGTTCCCCGGTTTGCCGCCCTCGATCGTGCCGGTGTCGAACAAGGGCGGCTACGACGTGATCCTGTTCGACGCCGCCGGCAAGGAGGTCGCCAAGGCCTCGCCGGGCAAGGCGGCCACCACCATCCTGATGGTGAAGCTGACCGGCCTCTCGCCGACGTTCGGGACCTGGCGGCTCATGCTGCGCAGCGTCGCTGTCGTCAGCCCGGAGACCCTGACCCCGGACCTGCCGGGGGAGCCGCCCGCCGTCGACTCCGTCGCGGTGACCATGGGGCAGCTCGTCGAGGCGAAACCCGGGCGCCGCTGAGCTCAGCGGACGGAGGTCAGCCGAGCCGCCGAGTTCGTCCCTACGGCCGGTTCCCCGATCCGACGCTCGCGGGTCGCCAGAACCAGACGCACCGTGGCGACGACGAGCACTGCCGCGCCGAGCATGTGCAGGCCGACGAGGACCTCGGGGAGATCGGTGAAGTACTGGACGTAACCGATGAGGCCCTGCGACAGCTGCACGGCCAGCACGACCCCCGCCGCGCGGCGGACCGCGGCCGGTGCGCCGCGGCGCGCCAGCAAGAGGTTGAGCGCCAGCGTGGCCGCGACCAGCAGGAGCACCGCGTCGGCGTGCAGCATGCTCATCAGATGGGTGTCCAGGCCGGTCCGCGGTGATTCGGCGTCGCCGGCGTGCGGACCGCTCCCGGTGACGACTGTGCCCAGGTACAGGACGGCGGCGGTGAGCCCGAGCAGTCCGACCACCCCGCGCCGGGTCAGGCGGCCCACCAGCGGCAGCGGCGGACCGTCGCCCTCACCGATCCGCTGATACAGCACCGTCGCCAGGCCGATCAGCACCATCGACAACAGCAGGTGACCCATCACGACCCAGGGGTTCAGGTCGGTGAGCACGCTGATTCCGCCGATGACGGCCTGGGTGGGGATGCCGATGAACAGCACCAGCCCGAGCCGCCGGATGTCCGGGCGCTGCGGGCGGGAGCGGTAGGCCGCGATCAGTGTCGCCAGGGCGACGAAGCCGAGCACGTAGGTCAGCATCCGGTTGCCGAACTCGATCCCCTCGTGCATGCCGAGCTCACCGGTCGGGACGAAGGAGTCCTCGTGGCAGCGCGGCCACTCCGGGCAGCCGAGCCCCGACCCCGTCAGGCGCACCGCGCCACCGGTGACGACGATGCCGATGTTGGCCACGATCGAGGCCAGCGCGAGCCGGCGCAGCTGCGGCGTCGTGGGACGCCACCGCTCCTTTGCGGGCAGGACCTCGGGCGAAGGCACGGGTCGATGGTAAGTCGGCCACGGATGCGCGTTCGACCGACGGTCGGGGGCGCGCCAGACTTGGCGGTGTGTCGATTCCCACGCTGCGCCTCGCGAGCCCCGCCGACGCCGAGCCTCTGGCGCGCCTGCTGCACGACTTCAACACCGAGTTCGATACCGAGAGCCCCGGCCCACGTACTCTCGCGGACCGACTGCGGACCCTGCTCACGGAGCCGACGACCTTCGCGCTGCTGGCCGACGACCCTCCCGTCGCGTTCGGACTGATCACCCTGCGCACCAACGTCTGGTACGACGGCCCGATCGGGCTGCTCGACGAGTTCTACGTCCGCCCGCACCTGCGCGACCAGGGCATCGGTACCGCGATGTTCGCGCGCATCTGCGAACTCGTCCGCGAACGCGGCGGGGAAGTTCTCGAGATCAACGTGGATTCCGCGGACGTCGACACCCGCCGGTTCTACGAACGCCACGGCGCTCGCAACACCGACCCGGGCCGCGATGACCAGCTTCTTTACTACTACCGCGAGCTCTGATCGCGCCCGCCCGGCGGAGTTTTCCACAGCGGGGGAGACCCCGAGTTATCCACAGATCGGAAACTGACCCTGGTCCGGGCCTTGCCTCGTAGGCAGCGTCCTCCCCGTCAGCCGCACCGCGGCATCACACGAGGGGGACCCGATGAACGAGAGCACGACCTGGACCAGTGGCACCAACGCCGACGACCTGCACCTCTCGGGCCTGACCCCGGCCCAGACCCAGCGGGTCCGTGACCTCGCCCGGGCGACCCTGGCGGATCGCGGCCTGGAGGCCACCGTGCACGCCGATCACGTCAAGCTGCTCGACGGCCGCACCTTCGGTCTGGAGAACCTGTCCTCGCATTGCCACAACGCTCCCGAGGATGATTGGCCGCAGGTCGTCGCGGGGTTTCTGGGGAACTTCCTCGACAGGTTCGGGAAGGTCCCACCGACGCTGACTGCGGGTCAGATCCGCGAGGGTGCACACCTGCGGCTCGTCCTCGCCGACGCGCTGGCCTCGCTGGGGAAGGATGTCCGGGAGCTGCACTACCGCTACGCCCGTGACGTCGGTGGTGGATGGCTCGAGGTGATCGCGCACCTCGAAGGGGACTTCGTGCGCTGGTTGCGGGACTGCGAGGTCGAGCAGGTCGGGGTGGACCGGCTGCGGGAACTGGGCCGTCAGCGCCTGATGAAGATCCGCCCGGACATCTGCGAGGAGTGGCAGCGAGCCGACTCGCGGCTGTACTCGATCCGCGGCGACTCCGGTTTCATGGCGTCAAAGGTGCTCGTCTTCGAGGACGTTCTCCGCCGAGCCCTCCCGCGCCGCGGCCGGCAGCTTCCCTTCGGTGCGTTGGTCGCGATGCCGACCCGACACGAGCTGATCTTCACCCCGGTCGGCCGCGACGTCATCGAGAACTTCGGGGACCTGCTGGACCTGGTGCCACAGTTCCACAGGGACGGACGCGCGCCGCTCAGCCCGCACGTCTACTGGTGGCGTGACGGACAACTCGACGCTCTCACCGAGTTCGACCGGCACGGGTGCTACGAGGTGGCGGTGGTCCACGAGTTCATCGAGGTCGTCGACGAGATGCGCTCCAACCCGGACGCGGCATGATCGCCCGGTGGCGCGAACTCGGCCTCGTCGCCGGTCCTGCGTGGCACTGGGACCTCGCGGATCGCCGGATGACCCTCAGTCTCGACCAGCCGATCGCGGCTCGGTTGATGTTGGAGGCGGCCCGTCGCGACGTCACCGTGTCCGAACTCG
This sequence comes from uncultured Actinomycetota bacterium, assembly GCA_963703165.1. GTDB lineage: Bacteria > Actinomycetota > Actinomycetes > Sporichthyales > Sporichthyaceae > JBQTKD01. The sequence continues at coordinate 517,119 of OY969798.1, read as the reverse complement.
TCGGTGAACTTCTGGCTGACTGGAGCGGCGCCGAACCCGGCTTGCGTGCCGCGGTGAGCGCAAAGTGCAGATGGCAAGGAAGAAGTCTGCCTGGTATTCTTCCATCGTGGCTCTGAACATCAAAGACCCCGCGACCGACCGTCTCGCGCGCGAGCTTGCCGCCGCGACGGGAGAGTCAATCACCGACGCGCTGCGGGTGGCGATCGAGGAACGTCTGGCACGGGTGCGGACCCGACCGCGCCCGCCCAGCGAGGCGACGATCCTCGACGACATCGTCAGCCGGGGTCGTGCGCGGACTGACCGAGCCCATCTCTCCGAAGACGAAATTCTCGGGTACGGCCCCGACGGTCTCCCGCGGTGATCGTCGACAGCTCGGCACTGGTGGCCATCGTCCTGGGCGAACCGGACGCCGAGAGGTATCGCGATGCCTTGCTGGGGGCCGGAGGAACCCGTCGACTCTGCACGGTCAACGCCGTCGAGTCCGCAATCGTTGTCGAGGCGCGCCAGGGGGGAGACGCCGCCCGCGACCTCGACCTGCTGATCGAGACCGCCGGGATCGAGGTCGAAGCAGTCGAACCGGAACTGGTTGTCGCTGTGATTGAGGCGTGGCGGCGCTTCGGTCGAGGCCGCCACCCTGCTGCACTCAACTTCGGTGACTGTTTCGCCTACAGCCTGTCCCGGCTGCACAACGAACCCTTGTTGTTCAAAGGCTCCGACTTCAGCCAGACCGACGTCGCCTCAGTGCTGTAGTCCTGCCGGGCTGCAAAGCAAATGACGGTAGGTCAGATTCAAGTGTAAGGGTGCTGGGTCGCACCCGCATGCGCGGAGCCAGCAGTTTCATTCCCAACGGAAGAAGCGCGCTGCCGCGGTGAGCGAGGCGCCCGCCCACACGGCGAGGATGCCGACGGCGCCCCATGGCATCGAGTCGACCCCGGTGAGCACGTCCCGCAGCCCCTCGGCCAATGCGGCTGCGGGGCTGAATTGAAGGACGTCCTCGGCGCCGCCGAATTTGTCCAGCGGGATGACGATGCCGCCGCACAGCAGCAGCACCAGGTAGACGAGGTTCGCGGCGGCCAACGTGGCCTCGGCACGCAGCGTCCCGGCCATCAACATGCCGAGCCCGCTGAACGCCACGGTCCCGACGACCAGCAGCAGGAGGACCGCAGCCGGGTTTCCATCGGGTTCCCACCCGAGGGCGAACGCGACGGCCACCAGCAGCGCGACCTGCATCAGTTGCACGACGAGCACTGACATTGCCTTGCCCAGCAGTAATCCCCACCGCGGCAACGGCGAGACGCCGAGACGTTTGAGGACTCCGTAGCGCCGTTCGAAGCCGGTCGCGATCGCCTGGCCGGTGAACGCCGTCGACATCACGGCGAGGGCGAGGATGCCCGGCGCCATGAAGTCGATGCGTTCGCGCTCACCGACGTCGATCACGTCGACCTTGGACAGCAGCACGAGGAGGAACGTGGGGATGATGACCGTCAGCAGCAGTTGCTCGCCGTTGCGGAGCAACATCTGCGTCTCGAGCTTGGCCTGCGCCAGGACCATGCGTCCGGCGGGTGCGGACCCCGGCGCAGGGGTGTAGCGCCCGGGGGTGTTCAGGGCGCTCATCGCTCGCCGCCGGTGACGGACAGGAAGACGTCCTCCAACGACCCGCCGCCGGCGGTGAGTTCGGCGGGCGTTCCGGAGCGGACGAGTCGACCGCGATCGATGATGTGCACCTGGTCGGCCAGACGCTCGGCTTCATCGAGGTGGTGGGTGGCCAGCAGGACCGTCACCCCGTCGGCGCGTAGCGCGCTGATCAGCTCCCACGTCGCACGACGGGCATGCGGGTCCAGACCGGCGGTCGGCTCGTCGAGGAACACCAGCTCGGGCCGGCCGATGATCGCGAGCCCCAGGGCAAGCAACCGCTGCTGTCCGCCCGAGAGTCTGCGGAAGGTGGTGCGCCCGGTGTCGGCGAGACCGAGGTCGGTCAGCAGGGCGTCGGGGTCCAGGGGGGAGGAGTGCAGCGACGCGACGTGGCGCAACATCTCCCGCGCGTTCGCTCCGGAGTAGACGCCGCCGGACTGCAGCATCACCCCGAGCTTGGGGCGCAACGCGGCACCGTCGCGCGCCGGGTCCAGCCCGAGCACCCGCACCGACCCACCGTCTGCCCGACGCAGGCCGCAACAGATCTCGACGGTCGTCGTCTTCCCTGCCCCGTTGGGCCCGAGCAGTGCAGTGACGCTGCCGCTCGAGACGTCGAGGTCGAGACCGTCGACGACGGCCCGCCCGCGATAGCGCTTGACGAGCCCGCTGATCTCGAGGGCGGGGCCTGGCACGGCGGTCAGTCTAGAGAGCGGGGTCCACGCGCTTGACGAGGTACGGGTCAGGTGGGCAGGCCCGACCAGGCCTGGCGAGACTCCCACTCGTCGGCCGAGATGGTGCCGTCGGTGTCGTGGATCTCGTCGTAGTTCAACATGTCGACCTCGTTGTCGTTGTCGCGGATGAGGCCCTTGTAGAACACGATGTTCCGTGGGATCACGAAGCGTTCCTTGATTGCCTCCCAGTCTTCGTCGGTGAACGCGCGCGTCATCCAGCACGTGATCCCGTTCGGTCCTGGAGCGAAGCCGTACTTGTCCCAGTCGTCGAGAGGCTTGTGGCCACGCTCAATCAACAGCTTGGCGATGGGAAACAGGTGTTCATAGCCGAACTCCTGCTCTCCTTCCGGGGACGTCCGCGCCGAGAGCATCTGCTTGACCAACCCGCCCCTCGCGGGTGGGGTCCAAGGCAGCCTCGGACAACTTGGGGTCCACCGCTCGAAAATTGGATCTTCGAACCTCACACGCCGACGCCGACCCCGGCGCCGAAGGAGTTGAAGACACGGGTGATTCGGGAGAGCCGGCCGGGGTCGTTGGGCGAGCCCTTCTCGGCATCCTCCAGGGTGGCGGCAAGAGTCCGCACGGCGGGATCCAGAATCTCTCGCGCGTGCGTCATCTTCGCGGCCCCTCCATTTCGTGCCGCTGATCTGGGTGCGCTTCTGCCGCGGGCCACAAGACACCGACTTAGCCGAGGCGTCCGAGGAACCGTGGTACCGGCATCACGCCTGGTCGGACGCCTGCGGGAAGGAAGGCACCCGTCCGGGCGGCACGTAGTCACCCATCCAGAGTAGGTAAGCCTTGCCTTACTGAAGAGTCCGTGGTGTAGTTCTCGGTTCTCGTCCGGATTTGGCACCAGCCCGGAATTACGTCACACTGATGTTGTGAAATCCGAGCAGGCGCTGACGCACGCTCCCCAGGACACCGGGGAGCAGGGCACGCGTGAGCGTGTGGCGCGCGTGATCCTCGAGAACGGCGCCTCGACGGCGGCCGAGCTCGCGGACCAGCTGGAGCTCACCCCGGCCGCGGTTCGTCGTCACCTTGACGCTCTGCTGGCCGACGGAGTCATCCAGCCGGCCCGCCCGCGTGCGCACACGGGAAGAGGCCGCCCCGCGCGCGCCTTCGTCATCACCGACACCGGGCGCGACACGTTCCACCAGGCCTACGACGACCTCGCGGCGGGCGCGCTCGCGTTCATCGCCGAGGTTGGCGGTGAGGACGCCATCACGGCCTTCGCCGAGCGCCGGGTCGCCGAACTCGAGGCGCGCTACCGCAAGGCTGTTGAGAACTCCGCGGACCGCACCGAGGCGTTGGCTGACGCTCTGTCAGCCGACGGCTATGCGGCGAGCGTCAGAAAGGCTCCCGGTGGCACCGGTGAGCAGGTCTGCCAGCACCACTGCCCGGTCGCCCATGTGGCCGAGCAGTTCCCCCAGTTGTGTGAGGCCGAGACAGCAGCGTTCGCACGTCTGCTCGGCACGCACGTCCAGCGCCTCGCCACCATCGCCCATGGTGACGGGGTCTGCACCACCTACGTACCGCTCGCACCGGGAAGGACCACCGCATGACGACCACCGTTCCCACCGCGTTGGATGGCATCGGCCGATATGACTTCGGCTGGGCCGACATCGACACGGCAGGCGCCACCGCGAAACGCGGTCTCTCCGAGGACGTCGTGCGCAACATCTCCAAGCTCAAGAACGAGCCGGAGTGGATGCTCGAGTACCGGTTGAAGGGCCTCAAGCTCTTCTACAAGAAGCCCATGCCCAACTGGGGTTCCGACCTGTCGGGGATTCACTTCGACAACATCAAGTACTTCGTGCGCTCGACCGAGAAGCAGGCCGCGACCTGGGACGAGCTGCCCGAGGAAATCAAGAACACCTACGACCGGCTGGGCATCCCGGAGGCCGAGAAGCAGCGCCTCGTCTCCGGTGTCGCCGCGCAGTACGAGTCCGAGGTCGTCTACCACCAGATCCGTGAGGACCTCGAGCAGCAGGGCGTCATCTTCCTGGACACCGACACCGGTCTGCGTGAGCACCCGGAGCTGTTCAAGGAGTACTTCGGCACCGTGATCCCCGCCGGCGACAACAAGTTCTCCGCGTTGAACTCCGCCGTGTGGTCCGGTGGATCGTTCATCTACGTGCCGAAGGGCGTGCACGTCGACATCCCGCTGCAGGCGTACTTCCGCATCAACACCGAGAACATGGGCCAGTTCGAGCGGACGCTGATCATCGTCGACGAGGGCGCGTACGTGCACTACGTCGAGGGCTGCACCGCCCCGATCTACTCCTCGGACTCGCTGCACTCCGCGGTCGTGGAGATCATCGTGAAGCCGGGCGGTCGCTGCCGCTACACGACCATTCAGAACTGGTCGAACAACGTCTACAACCTGGTCACCAAGCGCGCCCGCGCCGAGGCCGGGGCAACCATGGAGTGGGTCGACGGCAACATCGGCTCCAAGGTCACCATGAAGTACCCGGCCGTCTGGATGACCGGTGAGCACGCGCACGGCGAGGTCCTGTCCATCGCCTTCGCGGGCGAGGGTCAGCACCAGGACGCCGGCGCGAAGATGGTGCACGCCGCCCCGCACACCTCATCGACGATCATCTCGAAGTCGGTGGCCCGCGGCGGTGGCCGCACCTCCTACCGCGGCCTGGTCCGCGTGCAGCCCGGTGCGCACCACTCCCGCTCGACCGTGCGCTGCGACGCCTTGCTCGTCGACACCATCAGCCGCTCGGACACCTATCCCTACGTCGACGTCCGCGAGGACGACGTGTCGTTGGGTCACGAGGCCACGGTCTCCAAGGTCTCCGACGACCAGCTCTTCTACCTGATGAGCCGCGGCATGGCCGAGGACGAGGCCATGGCGATGATCGTGCGCGGCTTCATCGAGCCGATCGCCAAGGAACTCCCGATGGAGTACGCGCTGGAGTTGAACCGGCTCATCGAGCTCCAGATGGAAGGGGCTGTCGGCTGAGTGCGGTCCGCGATCGAGACGAAGTCGAGAGAACAATGAACACTGCACTACTGCCAGTCCCGAACGGTCACGAGGAGGAGTGGCGGTTCACTCCGCTGCGCCGCCTTCGCGGTCTGCACGACGGCACCGCGCGACCTGACGGCAAGGTTCTTGTCGAGGTCGCCGCTGCCGATGGCGTCACCGTGGAGACGGTGGGCCGCGAGGATCCGCGCATCGGGCGCACCGGTGAGTTCATCGACCGTGTCGCGCAGAACGCGTTCGCGGCCTTCGCGCAGGCCACGATCGTCTCCGTCCCCAAGGAAGCGGTGATCGAGGGACCGACGGTTCTGACGCTGCGTGGGGAAGGCGCCGAGGGTGCGGCCTACGGGCACACCGTCATCGAGCTCGCCCCGTTCGCGTCGGCCACCGTGGTCCTGGACCACCGGGGCTCGGCGACCTACGCCGGCAACGTCGAGGTGCTCGTCGGGGACAGCGCCGCCCTCACCCTGGTCTCCATCCAGGACTGGGACGACGACGCCGTGCACCTGGGCCACCAGCGCATCCAACTCGGCCGCGACGCCCGCATCCGCGCGGTCACGGTCACCTTCGGCGGCGACCTCGTCCGCATGTTCCCGCAGGTGCACTACACCGGCCCCGGCGGCGACGCCGAACTGCTCGGCCTGTACTTCGCCGACGACGGTCAGCACCTCGAGCACCGCTCGCACATCGAGCACGACGTGCCGAACTGCCGCAGCAACGTCGCCTACAAGGGTGCCTTGCAGGGCAAGAACGCGCACACGGTGTGGATCGGGGACGTGATGATCCGCCCCGAGGCCACCGGCACGGACACCTACGAGATCAACCGCAACCTGCTGCTCACCGCCGGCGCGCGCGCCGACTCGGTGCCGAACCTGGAGATCCTCACCGGGGAGATCACCGGTGCCGGGCACGCCAGCGCCACAGGACGTTTCGACGACGAGCAGTTGTTCTACCTCCAGGCCCGCGGCATTCCCGCCGTCGAGGCCCGGCGCTTGGTGGTCCGCGGCTTCTTCGCCGAGATCATCCAGCAGATCGGCATCCCCGACCTGCAGGAGCGTCTGTCCGACGCCATCGAGGCAGAACTCGCCCGCACGCTCAGCTGACCGCCCATCACATCCCCGGCAAGGGCTCGCAGCCGGGCAGAAGCAGTCTGGAGTACCGAAGACATGAGCACGCTCGAGATCAAGGACCTGCACGTCTCGGTCGCCACCGCCGAAGGCGTGAAGGAGATCCTGCGCGGGGTCGACCTCACCATCGCCCCCGGTGAGACCCACGCCGTGATGGGCCCCAACGGGTCAGGCAAGTCGACGCTGGCTTACTCCATCGCCGGGCACCCCAAGTACACGGTGACGTCCGGCTCGATCACCCTCGACGGCGTCGACGTCCTCGCGATGTCCGTCGACGAGCGCGCCCGCGCCGGGCTGTTCCTCGCGATGCAGTACCCCGTCGAGGTTCCCGGCGTCTCGGTGTCGAACTTCCTGCGCACCGCGAAGACCGCGGTCTCCGGTGAGGCCCCCAAGCTGCGCACCTGGGTCAAGGACATGAAGACCGCCATGGGCGAGCTGCAGATGGACCCCGACTTCGCCACCCGCAACGTCAACGAGGGTTTCTCCGGTGGCGAGAAGAAGCGCCACGAGATCCTGCAGCTCGAACTGCTGCAGCCCAAGATCGCGATCCTCGACGAGACCGACTCGGGCCTGGACATCGACGCGCTGAAGGTCGTCTCCGAGGGCGTCAACCGCTTCCGGTCCGCCGGCGACAAGGGTGTCCTGCTCATCACGCACTACACGCGGATCCTGCGCTACATCGCGCCGAGTCACGTGCACGTCTTCATCGGCGGACGCTTCGTCGAAGAGGGCGGCCCCGAGCTCGCCGACCAGCTCGAGGCCGAAGGTTACGAGAGGTTCCTGGCGAAGGCAGAAGCATGAGCCTGGCCGGCTTGTTGGACGTCGAGAAGATCCGTGCGGACTTCCCGATCCTGACCCGGCGCCTGGCCGACGACCTGCCGCTGGTCTACCTCGACTCGGCCAACACCTCGCAGAAGCCGCAGTCGGTCATCGACGCGATCTCCGATCACTACGCGCTGCACAACGCCAATGTCGCCCGCGCCGCGCACCAGTTGGGCGAGGAGTCCACGGCCGCGTTCGAGGGTGCCCGTGACCTGGTCGCGGAGTTCGTCAACGCTCCGTCCCGCGACGGCGTCATCTTCACGAAGAACGCCTCCGAGGCGCTGAACCTCGTCGCGAACGTGCTGTCCTGGGCACCCGCGCCGTACGGCCTCGGCCCGGGCGACGAGGTGCTCATCACCGAGATGGAGCACCACTCCAACATCGTCCCGTGGCAGCTCGCCACCGAACGCCGCGGCGCGACGCTGCGCTGGTTCGGCATCACCGACGACGGCCGCCTGGACCTGTCCAACATCGACGAGCTGATCAACGAGCGCACCAAGGTCGTCGCGCTGACGTGGGTCTCGAACATGCTCGGCACCATCAACCCGGTCGCCGAGATCACCCGCCGCGCCCACGAGGTCGGCGCGCTGGTCGTCGTCGACGCCTCCCAGGCCGTGCCGCAGATGCCCGTCGACCTCACCGCGCTCGACGCCGACTTCGTCGCGTTCACCGGCCACAAGCTCTGCGGCCCCACCGGCATCGGCGTGCTGGTCGGCAAGGTCGATCTGCTCAATCAGCTCCCGCCGTTCCTCGGGGGCGGCGAGATGATCGAGCTTGTCAGGATGGAGCGCTCCACCTACGCGCCCGCGCCGCACCGTTTCGAGGCCGGCACTCCGCCGATCGTGCAGGCCGTCGGCCTCGGTGCCGCCATCCGGTACCTGTCCGGGATCGGCATGGATGCCGTCGCCGCGCACGAGCAGGCCATCACCGCCTACGCTCTCGAGCAGCTGAAAACCGTTCCAGGGATGCGAATTCTCGGCCCGGTGGAACCCGTCGGGCGCGGGGGAGCGATCAGCTTCGAGCTCGGTGACCTGCACCCGCACGACGTCGGCCAGGTGCTCGACTCCCGCGGTATCGCGATCCGCGGCGGCCACCACTGCGCGCGCCCCGCGCACGCCCGTTTCGGGGTCGTCGCCAGCAATCGTGCCTCGTTCTACCTGTACACGACCCCGGCCGAGATCGACGCACTGGTCGAGGGGCTGCACGAGGTCAAGAAGTTCTTCGGAACAGGGAGCTGACGGACCGTCATGGAGATGGAATCCCTGTACCAGGAGATCATCCTGGACCACTACCGCAAGCCCCATAACAAGGGCCTTCGGGAGCCCTTCGAGGCCGAGGTGCACCACGTCAACCCGACCTGCGGCGACGAGGTGACCCTGCGCGTGCACCTCGTCGACGGCACCGTGCAGGACGTCTCCTACGACGCGCTCGGCTGCTCGATCAGCCAGGCCTCGGTCTCCGTGCTCACCGACCTGCTCATCGGCAAGAGCCTGGCCGATGCCAATGCTGTGCACGCCGAGTTCCTGGCCCTGATGCAGTCCAAGGGTCAGGCCGTCGGCGACGAAGACGTCCTGGAGGATGCAGTCGCCTTCGCCGGGGTATCCAAGTACCCATCACGGATCAAATGCGCCTTGCTCGGTTGGATGGCCTGGAAGGACGCGGTAGTCCGCGCGGAAGGAGCACCGGCATGACCGCCACATCGAAGGACGATTACCCGGTAGTGGATCTGAGCCCGAAGAGCATCCCGAGCGAGGACGACCTGACGGAGGCGTTGCGCGACGTCGTCGACCCGGAACTGGGCATCAACGTCGTCGACCTCGGCCTGATCTACGGCGTCAGCGTCGACGAGGCGAACTACGCCACCATCGACATGACGCTGACCAGCGCTGCGTGTCCGCTCACCGACGTCATCGAGGACCAGACCCGCGCGGCCCTCGAAGGCCTGGTGAACGACTTCCGGATCAACTGGGTCTGGATGCCACCGTGGGGCCCGGACAAGATCACCGACGACGGCCGCGAGCAGCTTCGCGCGCTGGGCTTCAACGTCTGAACAGTCGGGGGGCTCCGCCCCCAGACGACCCCCCGAAGGCGAGCAGCGCATCAGAACGGTCGACGTCCCGCCCGAGCGCCTGATGCGTTGGTTCGCGAACTTCACCGGCCGCAACGGCGGCGCCCCGACGATCGAGGGCACCGCCGGTGGCCTACGCGCGAGCGCGCCCGACGGCACGCTCGCCGATGCCACCGTCCCGTTCGCGGGGTCCTGGCGCCCGGACGGCGACCTCGTCGCCAACCTGGTCGAGCACGCCGCCCGGCCTCGCACCGTCGGGGTCCTGCTGGTCCGCATCGGCGGATTCGCCGCCGGTGTCTTCGTCGGCTCCGAGCTGTCCGAGGGCAAGGCCGGCTCCCGGCACGTGCAGGGCCGTTCGGCCGCCGGCGGTTGGTCCCAACAACGCTTCGCCCGTCGTCGCGCGGCCCAGGCCGACGCCGCCTTCGAGGCCGCAGCCGACTACGCCTCGCGCATCCTGCTCCCGGAGGTCGGCGCCCTCGACGCGCTCGTGCTCGGCGGGGAACGTCGCGCCGTCGACGCGGTCCTCGCCGACAAGCGCCTGGACAAGCTGCGCGCCGTCGCCACGGAGCCCCGGTTCCTCACCGTCCCGGACCCCAAACGCGCCGTCCTGCTCGCGACTCCCGACACCTTCCGCGCTGTCCGGATCACGATCACCGATCCGTGACGGCACGTCACTAACCACCCAAACGGCGATAACCGGGCCGCATGTCTAGTGGCGGCACAATCCCGACATTTCACCCAGTTTTACAACGTCTCAGTTCTGGACGGCCTCGTCGGGGATGCGGACGTTGCCGATGACGAAGTCCTTGTCCGCGATGGCGAGCGACTCGTAGGGGACGACGGTGCCCTTGTCGATGACGAGCACGCGGTCGCAGTCGTTCTGGCGGAGCTGCTGGAACTGTTCCGCGATCAACACAGCAGTGCCGCGGTCGAGGCAGATCTGCTGCAAGGCGCGGTAGACCCGGTCGACGATGACGGGCGCGAGGCCTTGGGAGGGTTCCTCGACGAGAATGACGTCGGGGCGCGGCATGAGCGCGCGACCGATCGCGAGCATCTGCTGCTCACCACCGGACAGCGTGCGGGCCAACTGCTCCTCGCGCTCGCCGAGGATCGGGAAGTACTCGTAGACCTCGCGTAGCCGATCGCGCAGCTTCAACGTGGCGACGTTCGAGGCGCCGGCGTAGAGGTTCTCCTTCACCGTCAGGTTCGGGAACACCCGGCGACCCTCGGGGGAGTAGGCGATCCCGGCCTTGGTGCGCTTGTGCGGTGGCCATTTGTTGATGCGGACGTCGTCGAGCAGTGATGTCGCCGCCCAGCACCGCGACGGTGCCCATGATGGCCTTGAGCATCGTGGACTTCCCCGCGCCGTTGCCGCCGCACAGGACGACGATCTCGCCGGGCCACACCTCGAGGTCGACGTCGAACAGCACCGGGACGCGGTCGTAGCCGGCGCGCATCGCGCGCAGCGCGAGCTTGGGGTGCTCAGACACGGGCGATCGACTTCTTCCCTGACGGCTGCATCCGCTCGCGCCACGGGACGGTGGAGTGGTTCGACCCGGCGCCCAAGTAGTGCTCCTGCACGTCGGGGTGTGCCGCCACGTAGGCCGGATCGCCGTGGGCCAGGATCTCGCCCTCGGCCAGGACGTACACGAGGTCGCAGCCCTCGAGTACGGCCTTCACGTAGTGCTCGACCAACAGGACCGTCAGCCCGAGGTCGGCCTGCAACGACTTGACCAGACCGATCAGCGCACCGGAGGACGCCGGGTCCAGACCGGAGGTCGGCTCATCCAGCAGCAGGATCTGCGGACCGGAGATCAGCGCCCGGCCGAGCTCGGTGCGGCGTCGGGCGGAGAACTCGAGGTCGCCGACCCGCTCGTCCCAGTACCGGTCGATGTTCAGCAGCTGCGCGATCGCCCATGCGGCCTCCTCGGCCGCCCGGACCTGCCGCCACGCACGACGGTCACCGGCCACGAACTGCGCCAGATTGCCCTTGATCCGTAGGCCCGCCCCGGCGAGGAGGTTGTCCGAGACCGGCAGCTCCTTGACGACCCGCGTCGTCTGGAAGGTGCGGGTCAGACCGAGCTGCGCGCGGTGCCATGGCCGGGTCGTCGAGACGTCCTCGCCGAAGAGCTCGATCTTCGCGCGGTCCGGCTTCTGCAGGCCCGAGACGACGTCGAACAGCGTGGTCTTGCCGGCGCCGTTCGGACCGATGAGGCCGGTGAAGGAACCGGTCGGCACCTCGATGCTCGCCCCGCGCAGGGCACGTACCCCGCCGAAGGCCAGGTGCACGTCCGAGGCGCGCAATGCGATCGGTTCGGAGCGCCGCTCGGGGAACCAGTCCTGCAGGACACCGAGCGCGCGGTCGCGCACCGCCGGGTGGGCGCGGAACTCGGTCAGCTCCGCGATGCCGTCGGAACGGGCGAGCACCGAGGCCGATGTTGTCAGCGACGTGGTCCGCGATTTGCGTCGATTCACCGCTCGACCGAAACGGAGCGTCCGGTAGACGTCCTGCAGTCGACCGCCCAGACCGCGGGCGCCGCACAGCACACCGGCGAGCAGCGAGATGCCCGCCAGCAGCTGGTAATTGATGTGGAATTCCTCGAGCAGGAACGGCACGCTCTGGAACATCAGAGCGACGGCCACCACGGCGGTCATGGAGTCGAACCCGCCGAGGATGGCGATCGACAACCACAGCAGCGATGTCGTGGCCTGGTAGTTGACCGTCGTCGGTGCGGACACGAACAGCATCGCGGCGAGGATTCCGCTCAGCCCGGACAATGCCCCGCAGATACCGAAGCCGAGTGCCTTGGCCTTGAACGGCGAGATGCCCACGGCCGCGGCGGCCTGCTGGTCCGCGCCGGTGAGCATCATCGCCCGGCCGTACGGGGAGAACCGGATCCGGCACAGGATCGCCATGCAGATCGCGAGGATCGCGAGCAGGAAGAAGTAGAAGGCCCGGTCGTGGCCCTCCATGTGGTAGCCGAAGAACACCGGTCGAGGGTTCAGCAGCGCCGTCTCGCCACCGGTCAGGTGGTACTGGCTGAACATGACCTCCTCGACCATCATCTGCAGGCCGAGGGTGAAGATCATGACGTAGACGCCGGAGAAGCGGACCGACAGCGGCGCGATCGCCACCATCATCACGACACCGATCGCGATCGCCGCAGCGATGGCGAAGACGACCGGGCAGACCCCACCCGCTGGGCTCGGTGCGATACGTGTACGACGCCAGATAGAGCGTTGTCGCGTAGACGCCGGCCGACGCGAGGTTGATCTCGCGGATCCACCCGGTCATCACCATGAGGCCGAGGCCGACGATGGCGATGACGATGCCCGCGGTGATCGTGAACACCCAGTAGTCGCGGAAGAGGAAGACCCACCCGACCGCAATGATCCCGGCGACGATGTTCAGCGGCTGACGCAGCAATGCCCGCAGCGGGGTGGCCTTGCTCAACGGGTTGCGTGAGGTGTCGGTGGCGCTGCGCTCCTGCGAGGCGTTGAAGCTGTCGGTCGAGCCCGGCAGCTGGACACGGCCGTTCAGCCCGTCCTGAGCAGACTCTTCGCACGGTTCATGGTCATACTCACAGGACCTCGACCTCCAGGGGCCGACGCCCGAACTGTTTACGCAGCTTCGCCACGAGCAACGCCGTCCCGAGCATCGCCACGAAGATCGCCGTCTCCCGGGACGCGGGGCCGGTGTCGCCCATCGCTGTGGTGGTCATGAACGTCTCGGTGAGGCTGAGCACGACCGCGCCCAGCAGGGCCAGGACAGGGGAGTAGAACGCGCCGACGACGGCGATGGTCAGCGCTCTGAAGAAAACGAGCAGGATCGCGGAGAGGTCCGTCCCGGCGACGGGCGCGAGCAGGGCGCCGGCCAGGCAGGACATCGCGCCGGAGACGGCGTAGGCGCCGACGCCGATCCGGAAGAGTCGGATGCCCGACCACCGGGCGGCCTCGACGTCGTCGGAGATCGCTCGCACGTTCACCCCGGCGCGGGTGCCGTTGAGCCACAGCGCCAGCAGGATGACCAGCACGACGGTGATGACCAGGCTCATCATCCGGTGGATGGTCACGTTGAACGACCAGATCCGGAACGCCTCTTCCCCGAAGGGGCTCGGGCTGATGGCGACGTCCGGGCGGACCGGGAACTTCAACGTCGCGATCGAGCTGAGCAGCAGCATGACCGCCAGCGACAGCGTGGACAACGTCAGGCGCGGCAGGAACGCGATCCGCCGGTTCATGACCATCAGGCCGTAGCCCCCGCCGACCAGCCCTCCGATCGCGATGAGCAGCAGGAGCGAGGCCATGCCGTTCCACTTGTAGGCCGCGGTGAAGTGGTAGTACCCGTAGGCCCCGATGACGGCGATGCCGTAATGCATGAAGCCGACGGTCCGGCTGATCTTGAACGTCAGCACCAGCGCGACGGCCAGCACGCTGTAAATACCCGCGTTCGCCAGCCCGATGACGACGCTCGGACCGAACAGGTCCGGGTTCGGGTCGATCGAGAACGCTTGCAGCATCGCCTGGCCTCACTGTGCCGCCATTGGCACACCTCTTGCACGACCATCCGCGGGACCGGATGGACGGGACGGACCGATCACGAGCTCATCGGCCGGTCCCTCTCGCCGAGGCGGCACCCGCAACGGGACGAGTGTGGCGAAGGGGACGTTCGCCTCTTCAGGGTAGGGGCGCAGTCCGAAGCCGGCACTACCCGGTTTGAGGGTCAATGCGCCCGCAAGTTCCCCACCTGCGCCTAAACGACAGTGCGATAGCTCACACGCATACCGCCCGTAGACTCGAGCCCCTATGGGGACGCATGATCACGGCCGCTGAGCTGGAACTCCGGGTAGGCGCACGCCTTTTGTTGGGCGCGTGCTCCTTCCGCGTCGGCAAGGGCGACCGAGTCGGCCTCGTCGGGCGCAACGGCGCCGGGAAGACGACGTTGCTGCGCGTGCTCGCGGGGGAGAACCAGGCCTCGGAGGGCAAGGTCACCCGGTCCGGCGAGATCGGGTACTTGCATCAGGAGCCCGGGGCGGCGGACCCGCACATGTTGTCCCGCGACCGGATCCTGTCCGTGCGTGGCCTGGACGAGATCGCGCGCAAGATGCGCGAGACCGAGGCCAAGATGGCCAGCACCGACGAGGCCGTGCATGAGGCCGCGATGAAGCGTTACCCCCGCCTGGAGGCCGAGTTCATGGCCGGCGGCGGCTACGCCGCGCAGTCCGAGGCGGCCGGGATCGCCGCGGGGCTCGGGCTGCCCGATCGGATCCTGAGCCAGGAGCTGGGCACCCTCTCGGGCGGTCAGCGCCGCCGGGTCGAGCTGGCGCGGATCCTGTTCGGCGGAGCGGACACGCTCATGCTCGACGAGCCCACCAACCACCTGGACGCGGACTCGATCACCTGGTTGCGTTCGTATCTGAAGACGTTCTCCGGCGGGCTCATCGTGATCAGCCACGACGTGTCACTGGTCGAGCACGTGGTGAACCGGGTGTTCCACCTCGACGCCAACCGCTCCGAGCTGGACATCTACAACGTCGGCTGGGCGGTGTACCTCAAGCAGCGCGAGCAGGACGAGCGCCGCCGCAAGCGGGAACGCGCCAACGCCGAGAAGAAGGCGTCAGAGCTCATGGCGCAGGCCGACAAGATGCGCGCCAAGGCCACCAAGGCTGTCGCCGCGCAGAACATGGCGCGTCGAGCCGGTCAGTTGCTGGCCGGGTTGGAGGACGTCCGGGCCAACGACAAGGTCGCCAAGCTGCGCTTCCCGGAGCCCGCGCCGTGCGGCAAGACCCCGCTGATGGCCAAGGAGTTGTCCAAGTCCTACGGCAGCCTCGAGATCTTCACCGACGTCGACCTCGCGATCGACAAGGGCTCCCGGGTCGTCATCCTCGGCCTCAACGGCGCGGGCAAGACCACGCTGCTGCGAATCCTGGCCGGAGTGGAGCCCTCCGACACCGGCGAGGTCGTCCCGGGCCACGGGCTGAAGCTGGCGTACTACGCCCAGGAGCACGAGACGCTCGACCGCGAGCGCACGGTGCTGGAGAACATGGTCTCGGCGGCCCCGGACCTCTCCGAGACCGAGTGCCGCCGGGTGCTCGGCTCGTTCCTGTTCCCCGGGGACGACGTCGAGAAGCCGGTCGCGGTGCTCTCCGGCGGGGAGAAGACCCGCCTGGCCCTGGCCACGCTGGTGGTCAGCGGCGCCAACGTGCTGCTCCTCGACGAGCCGACGAACAACCTGGACCCGGCCAGCCGCGCGGAGATCCTGTCCGCTCTGCACCGGTACAGCGGCGCTGTGGTGATGGTGACCCACGACGAAGGAGCTGTCGACGCCTTGGCTCCGGAGCGCCTGATTCTGCTCCCGGACGGCATCGAGGACCTGTGGTCCGACGAGTACGCGGACCTCGTCGCGCTCGCCTGACACCCGTTTGCAGCAGTCGTTCAGAGAAATTCTCGTGACAAACAGGGGCAATGGTTGTGCCCAGCATCACGAGTTTCGCGAAGAGCCTGCGTAGTGAATCTTTCTCGGCTGATCATGGATGCCTCGGGGGAAAGTCTTCGTGTGTCCCGATCGGAGGAAGCAAAAGTGGCCGAAACCCTGCGCAAGGGCAGCCGGATCACCGGCAACGCGCGTGAGCGCCTCGCCGCCGACCTGAAGAAGAAGTACAGCCAGGGTCGGAGCATCCGTGCTCTGGCTGAGGAAACCGGACGCTCCTATGGATTCGTCCACCGGATGCTCTCGGAGTCCGGGGTCACTCTCCGCGGCCGTGGCGGGGCAACCCGCGGCAAGGTCAAGGTCTGAGCTCCCGCTTCAGGTAGCAAGCAAGGCGATTATTGGCGTCGTATTGGCCGCCGCCCCCTCGGGGACGGCGGCCAATTCGCGTTCCCCAGGGTTACCCGGCGGTAAGCCCGCGCCTAAGCTGCAGCGCATGACGATGACTACCGAAGCGACCCGGGTGACCTCCGACGTGCTCGAGGCCGGGGACGTTCTGCTCGACATCGCCGGCCCGGTCGCCACGGTGACCCTGAACCGGCCGGACCGGCGCAACGCCGAGACCCCGTCCCTGTGGGCCGCGCTCGCCGAGGTACCCAATCTGCTGACCGACGACGTCCTCGTGGTCGTCGTCCGCGGAGCCGGCGCGGTGTTCTGCGCGGGCATCGACCTGCGCATGATCAGCGCCGACGGCCCGCCGGGGGAGGAGTCGCTGCTCGCCGTGATGCAGCGCGACGACGCCGGGATCCGCGACTGGATCGCCACCCAGCAGCGCGGCTACACGTGGATGGCCGACCCGCGCTGGATCACCATCGCGGCAGTGCAGGGTGCCGCCGTCGGTGGCGGCTTCCAGCTGGCGCTCGCCGCTGACATGCGGATCCTCGCCACCGACGCCAAGCTCTGCATGAAGGAGACCGCACTCGGCCTCATTCCCGACCTGCTGGGCACCCAGAACCTGCTGCGCGCCGTCGGCTACCCGAAGACGCTCGAGTTGTGCGCCACCGCGCGCTGGATCGACGCCGCGGAGGCGGACAAGATCGGTCTGGCCAACGCGCTGGTCCCCGTCGAGGAACTGGAGTCGGCGACCGCCGCCCTGGCCCAGCAGTTGGTGGGCTGCAACCATGCCGCGGTCCGTGCGGTGAAGGACCTCGTGATCAAGGCGCACCTCCGCGAACCCGTCGCCGCGCACGAGGCGGAACGGAATGCGCAGGTCCCGTTGTTGCGTTCCATGGCCGCATCGCTCCAGTAAGACTCAGCCAGAAGGGGGACCGCCCGTGCCCCAGCCGTCCCCGCACCACCTCGGTCGTCCGTGAGCCAGTCACCATGGACGGCCTACCGCTCCTTCACCCGTGATACGTCGGACCACCAAAAGCTGGCACCCGGCACGTTGCGCCGGATGCTGCATTACGCCGCGCCGTACAAGCGACTGATCGCGATCTTCCTGACCCTCGTCGTCGTCGACGCGGCCCTGCTCGTCGCGGTCCCGTTGGCGTTGCGCAAGATCATCGACGACGGCGTCGTACCGGGGGACCGGTCGGTGGTGACCGGTCTGGCGTGTGTGGTCGCCGCGATCGCGATCGTCGACGGGGTGCTGTCGTTGGTGCAGCGCTGGTACTCGGCGACCATCGGTGAGGGTCTGATCTACGACCTGCGCACCCAGGTGTTCGCCCATGTGCAGCGGATGCCGCTGGCCTTCTTCACCCGTACCCAGACCGGCGCGTTGGTCTCGCGGCTCAACAACGACGTGCTCGGCGCGCAGCAGGCGTTCACCAACACCCTCGGCGCGGTCGTCTCCAACTCGGTGACCCTGATCCTGGTCAGTGCCGCGATGTTCTACCTCTCGTGGCAGGTGACGCTGCTGACGTTGGTGACGCTGCCGATCTTCCTGATCCCGGCCAAGATCGTCGGCCGGCACCTGCAGAAGCTCACGCGCGAGTCGATGAATCTCACCGCGGACATCACCACCTCGATGACCGAGCGGTTCAACGTCTCCGGCGCCCTGCTGGTCAAGCTGTTCGGCCGCCCCGCGGAGGAGTCGGCGAAGTTCGATGCCACCGCCGATTCGGTCCGCGGCATCGGGGTGCGCATCGCGATGGCCAACCGGTTCTTCTTCGCAGCGATGGTGATGGTCGCGTCGCTCGCGACCGCGTTGGTCTACGGCGTCGGCGGGAATCTCGCGATCGACGGCGATCTGACCGTCGGGACGCTGCTCGCGTTGGCCACGCTCCTGACCCGGATGTACGTGCCACTCACCGCGTTGTCCAACGTGCGCATCGACGTCATGACCGCGCTGGTCAGCTTCGATCGCGTCTTCGAGGTTCTGGACCTCAAGCCCGGCATCGACGAGAAACCCGACGCGGTGCTGGTGCCGCCCGGTTCGCCGTCGGTCGAGTTCGACGCCGTCGACTTCCGTTACCCGGGAGCTGACGAGGTGTCACTGGCCTCACTGGAGTCCGTGGCGCGGCTGGAGCGCATCCAGAGCGAGCAGGTGCTGTACGGCATCTCCTTCCGGGTCGAGCCAGGCACCCTGGTCGCTCTCGTCGGTCCGTCCGGTGCCGGCAAGACGACGATCGGCAACCTGCTCGTCCGCCTCTACGACCCGATCGCCGGGGCCGTGCGCATCAACGGCGTCGACCTGCGCGACCTGACCCTGGAATCCCTGGCGGACACCGTCGGGGTGGCGGGGCAGGAGGCGCACATGTTCCACGACACCATCCGCGCCAACCTCACCTACGCCCGCCCCGAGGCCACCGAGACCGACCTGCTCGCCGTCTGCGGTGACGCCCAGATCCTCGAGCTGATCAAGTCGCTCCCCAACGGTCTGGACACCGTCGTGGGGGACCGCGGGTACCGGCTCTCCGGTGGGGAGAAGCAGCGCCTGGCATTGGCGCGGCTGCTGCTCAAGGCCCCGTCGGTGGTCGTGCTCGACGAGGCGACCGCCCACCTGGACTCCGAGTCCGAGGCGGCGGTGCAGCGCGCCCTGGACAACACCCTGGCCGGACGGACGTCGTTGGTCATCGCGCACCGGCTGTCCACGGTGCGCCGGGCCGACCAGATCCTGGTGCTCGAGGCCGGCCGGATCGTCGAGCGAGGGAAGCACGAGGAACTCCTCGCCGCCGACGGTCTCTACGCCCTGCTCTACCGCACGCAGTTCGCGGACTAGAGAAACGCCAACGGCGGGGGGGGGCGTCCCGACCCCCCGCCGCTGACGGACCCTCAGTTGGTCAGTTGCGCGCCGTGGCGTGCATCTCCCAGATGAGGATCTCGGTGTTGTCGATGGCGGTGACCCGCCGCGCGCCTGCCTCCGTGAGGCGGGCAGCGTCGCCGGTCGCCAGCTTCCCGGCGCCCTCCAGTTCGACGGAGCCGCGCGGCGCGAACAGGTGCGCCAGCGGGGCGTCGGGCAACGTCACGGACTCCCCGGCTGCCAGACGCGCGACGTGCAGCGCGGCGAAGCGGTTGGCGATGCGGATGGCGGCCTCGTCGGAGTGCTGCGGCATCCCCGATGCGACGGTCACGAGCTTGCCGGACAGACGCGCGGCGTCGATCTCGAGCTGCTCGTAGGACGGCTCGATGCGTTGCTCATCGGGAAGGACCCACATCTGCACGAAGTGCACGGGTTCTTCGTGCCGCTCGCCGGTCAGGCGCCAGGAATCGTTCTTCTCCGAGTGCAGGATGCCGCGACCGGCGCTCATCCGCTGCGCGAGCCCGGGATAGATGACGCCCGTGTGCCCGGTCGTGTCCTGATGCACCAGGGAGCCGGACAGCACCCAGGTGATGATCTCCATGTCCTTGTGCGGGTGCGTCTCGAACCCGGTGCCGGCCGCGACGATGTCGTCGTTGTTGACCAGCAGCAGGCCGTGGTGAGTGTTCTTCGGATCGAAGTGCCTGCCGAACGAGAACGAGTGCTTCGAGTCGAGCCATCCCATGTTTGTGTGCGGACGGTCAGCAGCACGTCGGATGTCGATCGGCACGGTCCACCTCACTCGTCGATGCAGGTTCGCAAGCGTCCGAACCGTCGACGGGGACGGACTATTCCATCCGGTCAAACCACCCGGACCGGCCCGTGTCCCGGCATTTCCCCGGACGAGCGACTGTGCGGGGGAACCGCCCGGTTGGTTCAGCCCATTGGAGGACCGGACCATCGGCCGAACGTATGTATTCGGGTTTGGGCCGGTCCGTGGGGCGCTTTCGTGCGTCAAAAAACTATCCGGCCGAGACGGTCGGGGAATGGCGCGCGACGTTGGGGGCCGAATGTCCGAGCACGACCGCGAGTTCGGGGCGGACTACGAGGCGGACTACACCCGTGAGGCCGATACCCAGGACCCGTCGTGGAGTCGTTCGCGGCTGTCCGAGGAGACCGACGCGTCCCGCGAACTGCGCGCCGCCCGCCTGGTCTACGCCGGCGTCCGGGATGCCGAGCGCGTCGCCGCGGTCATCTACGGCTCGATCTTCCGCCGCATCCGCGTCTACGTCGTCGGTCTGGAGAACGACCTGCACTGGGTCTCCGCCGTCGAGGCGATGTGGGCCACCGGTCTGGTCGTCGTCCTCGAGGACATCCTGCCGACCGAGTTCGAGGGCGTGACCGACTGCGGCCTGCCCACCGAGGTCGAGGTGCGATCCGTCGACCTGCTCGTGCTCGTCGGCCGCTACGAGAACGACCCCGAGGTCCTGGCCCTCGCGGCCCGCTGCGGCACCCCCGCGGTCCCGCTCCGCGCGCTCGTCCAGTCCTAGGCGGACCTGGATCAGCAAAGTTCTGACGCGCGGCCGAAGCGCCCCAAATCCGGACAAACCGGCTGAACTTCTACCCGATTCGGGGCGCATAGGAAACGTTTGGCTCCGTTGCGGCGATAACCCCTCCACAGCGGAGGAGCCACCGGAAACATGCGACCTGTGCTTGATCTACTCCGGATCGACCAGACCGATCGGATCCCGCCGCCTCGTGCCGGTGAGTTCCACGGCCTGCGCATCTACCTGGCCGGCCCGCGCACCTGGCTCGAGCCCGAGGTGTGGGCCCCCGTCGAGGCGACTCTGCTCGACCTCGGCCTGATCCATTGGCCCGCCCGCACTGCCTACCGCTCGGTGGCCGCTGCCCTTCGTGCGGCAGGAGCGAGCGTGTTCTCCCCGTGCGAGCAGGCCGCCGTGTCCGACACCGCGCTCGCCGACGCCCGCGCCGGCCGAGCCGCCGACCGCGCAGCCCTGATCGAGGCCGACGTGGTGGTCGTCCTCGACGGCTGGGAGGACGTCCCGGGAGCGGTCGACGCCGCCCGCCTCATCGCCGCGACCCGTGGCACCTGCTGGGCCACCGCGACCGACGCCCTCCGCGGCCTCGGCGCCGAGGTCTCCGCCGCCTGAACTCTCCACCGGGCGTCGTGCGACAGACCGCGTAATCCTTCGGCTCAGACGTCGATCACGGCCAGGCGCCGATTGATCGATCGCGCGAGGTGTTCGAGATCGTCGCGATCGGAGGTGACGACGGTTCGGTCGTTGCCGGCAAGCGTCGTGAGCACCACGTGCGCGTCGGACACGTCGTCCCGATCGGCCTTGCCGAGCATGCGGCCACCGTCGTGTGCGTCGACCTCGCTCAGCTCGGCGACTTCGCACCCGGCGAGTAGCTGCCTGAGTTCCCACTGCCGGGCCGAGCGACTGACCTGCATGAGCGCGGACGCCGGGACGACAGGGGTAATCCCGCGCTCCAGTGCGCGCTTGTGCAGCGCCCACATCCGCTCGTCCCGGCGATCAGCCGCAACGAGCGCGCCCGCGTCGTAGACCGGCGTCGTCATCGGAGGTCGCCGCGCCCCGCGTCCAGGATGGCGTCGGCTTTCGCGAGCGCGGCGGCACTGATCGGTCCGTGCTTGGACTCATACCGACGCACTGCCGCCAGCCCGCGCCGTCGGCGGAGCTCGTTCACAAGGGCCTCGTTGAGCAGTGCGGAGATCTCGCCAGGACCCGCGTGTTGCGAGAGCTCATCCCAGATCGCGGCGTCGATGGAGACTGATCGCTTGACGACTCCAGCCATTGCAGGATGGTAGCACCACGGTAGTACTAGGGGGAGCGATCCCGACCTAGACAGATTCCCTGCCTGGCGTCGACGGCCGACTAGCCGTTATGGGCAACGGCCTGAGGTCTCGACCGACAGTCGAAAATTGTTTCGCGGAAACGTTCCCGGAGCCAGCAGTCGTCACACCCGGCGTCGAGCTCGTGTTGGTGGACGCGGACCTCTACGCCTGCGCGAGCCATTTCTTGGGTACGCCGTACGGAACCGATGAGTGGCAGGCCAGCATCTTGCGGGACGTGGCCTTGGATCTCGAGCGGATCGACGGGGATCTGCCGGACGCCTGGGCTCCGTACTTCCGAAAGGCGGCGGAGCTGGCCCGCGAACTGCTGCAGCTCGTTGAACGCGACGGCCGCGGGGGCCAACTGAATCCGGACGGTGTGGATCCGCTCCTGAGCCGCTGTGTCGTCGCGTTCGTCGGGACGCCCGGCTTTCTCGACGAGCGTTCGCCCGAAGAGCGCGTCGTCGAGCTGTCCGGGCAGCGAGGCCTCGACGTCCTGCCGCGGGTGAAGGCGATCGTGGACGAGCTGTACACGGTGGATCCGCCGCTGCACAACTTTGCATCCGTGGCCTCGATCGGACAGGCGGTGTCCGAGCACCTGAGGGCACGCCACCCAGCCCTGTCCGCGCAAGCTGTGAACGCGGTCGCGAACTGGTACTCGTTCAACCGCAAGTGATCGAGAGTGCGGGTACGAACAATCCCGATAGTGCTCTTGAACACCGGCGCGGAGATCGTTTTCCGTGTTCAACTGCGCTATCGGGAGACTTCCCGCACGTTCCTCGTAGGCTGCGGGGGTGTCGCAGGCGGATGTGGGGATCGACGAAGTCCGCGCGTGGGTGACCGGCGCGCGCAGGGTGTGCGTGCTGACCGGAGCCGGCATCAGCACC
Source organism: uncultured Actinomycetota bacterium (assembly GCA_963703165.1). Classification (GTDB taxonomy): domain Bacteria; phylum Actinomycetota; class Actinomycetes; order Sporichthyales; family Sporichthyaceae; genus JBQTKD01. The sequence continues at coordinate 494,323 of OY969798.1, read as the reverse complement.
GAGTCCGGGATCATGGACTTCCGCGGCCCGAACGGGTTGTGGACCAAGGATCCGAGTGCGGCGAAGATGTTCGAGCTCTCCGAGTACGTGCGCGATCCGGAGCTGCGGAAGAAGGCGTGGATCAACCGCCGGGATCATCAGGCGTGGACTGCGCAGCCGAACCCGGGTCATCTCGCCCTGGTCGAGCTCGAGAAGTCCGGGCGCTTGCGCGCGCTGATTACGCAGAACATCGATGGGCTGCACCAGAAGGCCGGGTCGAGTCCCGACCTCGTCGTCGAACTGCACGGCACGCTGTACTTCGTCGAGTGCCTCTCCTGCGACGTGCGCCTGCCGATGCAGGAGGCCCTCGCCCGGGTCGCGGCAGGCGAGGAAGACCCCGAATGCCTTGCCTGCGGCGGAGTTCAGAAGGCGGCGACGATCTCGTTCGGGCAGTCGCTGCGGCCCGAGGTCCTCGACGCCGCTGTGCGCGCGGCCGCGGACTGCGACGTGTTCCTCGCGATCGGTACGTCGCTGCAGGTGCAGCCCGCGGCCGGGTTGTGCGAGATAGCGGTGTCCCGCGGTGCGCGCCTGGTCGTCGTCAACGCCGACCCGACCCCGTACGACCATCTGGCCGCCGCGGTGCTGCGCGAGCAGATCGGCACCGTGCTCCCGCAGGTGCTCGCGTGCTGAGTCCGCTGACCCGGCCGCGACGCCTGAGTCGCGGGGACAAGGTCGCGATCGTCGCGCCGAGCGGCAAGCTCGAGAAGGAGCGGTTGGACCGTGGAGTCGCGCTGTTCACCGAACTCGGGATGCAGGTGGTCGTGGGCGAGCACGCCCTGGCGACCCACGGCACCCTGGCCGGGACCGACGCGCAACGAGCGGCCGACCTGACCGCGGCCTGGTCCGACCCCGAGGTCCGTGCGGTGCTCTGCGGGCGCGGTGGGTGGGGCGCGGCCCGGATGGTCGATCACTTGGACTGGGAGGCGATGGCCGCGCGCGATGCCGCCGTCGGGCCGCCGGTGTTCCTCGGCTGCAGCGACATCACCACACTGCACCTCGCGATCGCGCAGCGGCTGGGAGTGGCGACGCTGTTCGGGCCGATGGCGGCCGCGAGCATCCTCGCCGAGGATCAGCCGGAACCGGCGACCATGCGGCATCTGGTGAGCACCCTGACCGAGCCGGAGACCGTCCGGTGCCTCGCGGGCCCTTCGGTCCGTGCCCTGCACCCGGGGCGGGCGCGCGGCGTCACGACCGGCGGGACGCTGACGATCCTCGCGGCCTCGATCGGCACGCCCGAGGCGTTCTCCGCCCCGGGCGGGGTCCTGCTGCTCGAGGACATCAACGAGACGCCGTACCGGATCGACCGAGCACTGACCCAACTGCTGCGCGCCGGATCCCTCGACGGGCTGACAGCGGTGGTCATCGGGGAGTGGACCGACAGTGGGGACCAGCGCGCCGTCGACGCCGTCGTCGTCGAACGGCTCGCCCCGTTGGGAATCCCGATCCTGACCGGGCTGCCGGTCGGGCACGGGCCGGTCCAGCTCACGTTCCCGTTGGGGGTCGAGGTCACCGTCGACGACGTGCTGGGGACGGTCGAGCTCCTCGAGCCCGCCCTGACCTGACGGCGACTCAGGCGTGCGCGAGCGGCGCGGGGTCGGCCTTCGGGGGCCCGTCGGGCCGACGTCGGTCCGCGGCCTCGCGACGCGCCAGGAACCAGAAGCCGAGCGGGCCGATGCCGGCGAACACGAACCACTGCCACGCATAGGCCAGGTGCAGCAGTTCGGTGCGCCCCGAGGGCAGCTCGACCGGTTCGGGGCGGTACTCGCCCTCCACCACGGGAGGGGCGGGCTCCTGGGTGCGCAGCGCGATGTACCCGCCGTAGACCTGGTACGGCAGGCCCTGAGCGATCGTGGGGACGTCGATGCGCAGAACCTGACCCTGCGGCAGTCCCGTGGTGTCCCGAGGCGCCTCGGCGGCGCGCAGCAAGCCGGTGACGGAGACCTGACCGCTCGGGGTCTCCGGCGCTTCGGGCGACCCGCCGGCCGTCGGCGCGGGGACCCAGCCGCGGTCGATGAGCGCGGCGGGACCGGCCTCGGTCACCAGCGGAGTGAGCACGTGGAAGCCCGCGCGCCCGTCGGAGGGTCGGTTGCGGACGAACAGGCTGTGCGCGGTGTCGTAGCGCCCGACGACCCGCAGGTGTGTGTACACCCGCTCCGGCGGCACGGGTGAGCCGATCGGGCTGATGGTCGCCACGTCACCGGGAGGCGCCTCGGCGAAGGTCTTGATGCGCTGGTTGTGCTCCTCGGCGCGGTGCAGGCGCCCCAGCTGCCACTGGCCCAGCAGGATGCACCCGGGAACCACCGCCACCATGACCAACGCCAGCACCAGCCAGCGAGCGGTCAGCAAGAACCGATACAAAGTCTTCTCCGGGGTCCAGATTGAGCCGAGCCAACGCTACAGCCGCTGGAATCGGCGCGATCCCGCCGTGCGGACGTGCCGGCGGCCCGAATAGCGACCGCTCGTCGCACCGATCTCACAATTTGTCGTTTGGGTCACACACCAAGGTCCGACGAATCAGTGGTCTCGCAACCGCGACTACATCAACATCCGAGCGGGCGCAATTGCGGCTCGCCCGGTCTTGGGGCCGCTGCCATTTGTGCAGGTAACGGACATTTTTCCCCTTCACGGGAGCGGTGATCGCCGTACCCTGAAGTAGTACTTGCCCGTTCTGCCGACGGGCGTCCCCACCCCCCAGGGAGAGGTACAGCGTGCTCGTTGACACGTTCGGTCGGATCTCCACCGACCTTCGCGTCTCATTGACCGACCGCTGCAATCTGCGTTGCTCGTATTGCATGCCGGCGGAAGGTCTGGACTGGCTCCCGAATGCAGACGTGTTGACCGACGATGAGGTGTCCCGCCTCATCCGGATCGCCGTCGAGCAGCTCGGTGTGGACGAGGTCCGCTTCACCGGTGGCGAGCCGCTGATCCGTCGAGGACTGGTCGACATCATCGCCCGCGCCGCGGCCCTGCACCCTCGCCCGCGCCTGTCGGTGACCAGCAACGGCATCGGCCTCTCGCGGATGGCTCAGGCCCTCGCCGACGCCGGGCTGGACCGGGTCAACGTTTCCCTTGACACCCTCGACGCGGAGACCTTCAAGGTGATCACCCGCCGCGACCGGCTCGACGACGTCATCGCCGGCATGGCCGCCGCGGACGCCGCGGGCCTGCGTCCGGTGAAGGTCAACGCGGTGCTGCTGCGCGACATCAACGACTCCGACCCGCACCGCCTGCTCGAGTGGTGTCTGGAGCGCGGCTACGAACTGCGCTTCATCGAGCAGATGCCGTTGGACGCGCAGCACGACTGGTCCCGCGCGGCAATGATCACAGCCGACGAGATCCTCGAGAAGCTGACGCCCTACTTCGACCTCACTCCGGAGGCTGCCTCGATCCGCGGCAGCGCCCCGGCCGAGCGTTGGATCGTCAACGGTGGCACGCAGACCGTCGGCATCATCGCCAGCGTGACCCGCCCGTTCTGCGGCGACTGCGACCGCGTCCGGCTCACCGCCGACGGCCAGATCCGCAACTGCCTCTTCGCCCGCGAGGAGTCCGACCTGCGCGGCGCCCTGCGTGGCGGCGCCTCGGACGACGAGATCGCGCTGCGTTGGCAGGCGGCGGTGCACTGGAAGAAGGCCGGGCACGGCATCGACGACCCGTCGTTCCTGCAGCCCGACCGCCCGATGTCCGCGATCGGCGGCTAGCTCCGAGCCACGTTCTCCGCCCCCGTTGCCCGAGTCCCGGGCGGCGGGGGCTTCTTGTGCGCGCTCCCTGTTAAACGAACGATGCCGGGTAGCCACGGGGGAAGCTGCCCGGCATCGATTTTCGTGTCCCGGTCTCCCGAGGCATGGCGTGAAGTATGACACGCGGGAAGTGCTCAGCAGAGCGACACTCGGAAGATGTTTCGCAACCAGGCTCATCTGTGCGCCGGTCGAGTGAATCCACCCACACGGACGGCGTAATCCGAGGTTTCAGTCGCGCAGAAAAGGGCCGGGGGGCAGCGGAGGGAGCTCTGTGCGGGAGGGCAGCACGACGGGAAGCGCCGCTTCGCGGGTGGGCTCCCGGCCACCGTTCGCGGCAACCACCGCGACGTAGGGGAGCAGCAGTGCGGCGGCGAACAACGTCCAACGCATCGGCCCGGTGGTGAGGATCGCGCCCAGGAAGCAGACGGTGCGGATCCCCATGGTCAACGCGTACCGGCGGTAGCGACTGGTGATGTCCGCGCTGAGGCTCGTACGCGCGCCAGTGACCCGGTAGACCTCAGGCTCACGCTTCTTGCGCATCAAATCGTTCCGCCTCTCGCTGCTCCTAAGGTACGTCCTCCTCCGCCGTCGGGCATCGGTCGGGTGCCCCGCCGTCAGGTGTCCGGGCGGCGCGGGGGAATATGTGCAGCCAGTGCATCGCAAGGAGGACTGAATGAGTGAGCGGACCTTCCGCGTGACCGAGCTCGTCGGCACGTCGCCGGACGGCATCGAGGCGGCGATCGGCGCCGCGATCACCCGGGCGGGTCTGACGCTGCGTCACGTCGACTGGTTCGAGGTGACGGAGATTCGGGGCTACATCCGGGAGAACAGGGTCGACACCTACCAGGTGGGCCTCAAGCTCGGCTTCCGGCTCGAAGACCCGTGAGCACGCACCGGACGGGCTAACGGGGTCGGGCACCAACGGCCCAACCGGGATCCTGGGATGGATCAGGGAACGTCCGAGCGACGAGGGCGCCCTGCTCAGTCCCCGGAGGTCTCCCATGCCCGAGCCCGTCGAGCCCGTCTCGCTCACGAAGGCAGCCGTGCCCAGCACGTCGGCTCCTGCCGTCGAGCCGGTCGTGCTGATCTCCTCAGCCACGCCCGCTGCGGCTCCTGCGCCCCAGGACGGCGCCGCCCCCGCGCCGTTGATCCCCGTGCTGCACCTTCCGCAGGAGCAGAAGATGCGCGCGGCCGCGATCCTCGTGGGTACGGCGGTGCTGGCCACGATGGGCTGGGTCGGCGTCTACCTGATGGCCTTCAGCTCCGACGACGCCGCCGCCGGCGTCTCGAACTCCTCCGTGCCCGTCGGGCTCACCCCGGGCGCAAAGGTCGACGCCCCGCTCTATGACAAGTCGGGCAAGCAGATCTCCGTCGGGGCTGCGGCACGAGCCGCTGCCGCGAAACTCCCGAAGGGCAATCTCACCCAGGAGCAGAAGCGCCTGGCGCTGCGTCAGTACACCGACGCCGTCGGCTTGGACCTGAGCCTGGCGGCCTCGCCCACCACCGCTGCACGCAGCGCATGCCGGCTGCTGGGCACCGGCACCGAGCCGGAGGACCTCGTCCGCGGCGTGGCCAAGGGCGGCAAGATCACCAGGGCGAAGAGCCGCGCGTTCCTGCTGGGCGCGACCTCGATCTATTGCCCGACGGAGTCCAAGCCGTTCCTGCGGCCGCCGAAGAAGCACTGAGTACATATCGCACGCCCCATGGGCCGAACGCCTGATTCCCGGGTCGTCCGGGCGGCGGCGTAGTCAGACCGAAAGTCCGCGCCGCATCGGCGGGCCGCTGCGTCGGAGTCATAGGGGTACGCCATGCCGCGTGCTCCGGCGACTCCGACCGAAGGCCACGCCATGTCCGTTGAACAGCGCACACCCCTTTCCGATGTCGAGACCCGGACGGCGCCGGCCCTGCCGCGTCAGTACGTGGTCACCAAGGAGGTCCGCGCGACGCGGCGCCCCCGCCGCATCCCGCGGGAGCGGATCGTGCCGGCCGCGTCCGGTGTGGCGGTCGTCGCCCTGGTGCTCGGTGCCCTGACCACGGGCCCGGCCGATCCGGCCGCTGCGCCGGTCACCTTCGACCAGGCCTCCAACACGTTCCCGATGTCCAACGCCGACTTCGTCCTGGAGGGCTTGGCTGTCAGCTCCGAAGCCGGCACCGGCGAGTTCACCGGCACCGCGACCGTTACCTACGAGGGCGTCCACCCGTACCTGGCTCACCAGAGCTTCACGATCACGGTCTTCCGTGACCGGCAGCGGATGGGAACGCTCGTCGGCTCGATGGACGACATCGTCGCCGGCCGGACCGTGAAGGTGCCTGTCGGTTCCAGCAACGCGTTCGCCGCCGGCGACACGAGCTACACCTTCCGCGTCGGTCGCTGATCTCAGCCGAACGGTTGAGGCGAAACGGGCCGAAAGTACGCGGCGGGGCCCGCCTCCAGTGCGTCGTAGTGGCAGGGACACGACTAATTGAGAGGCCGCAACCGTTATGAGCATTGAGCAGAAGTCCACCGCGCCTGTCACCAAGGAACGCCTCGGCACGATCCCGCGTCAGGGTTCGGGCCCGGAGGCGCCGATTCAGCGTCGCAAGGACGGGCCCGCCCGCGTTGCCAAGGTGATCATCGGTTTCTCCGTCACGGCGACGATCGGCGCGCTGGCCGCTGCTGCGCTGGGCGGTGTCGGTGACTCCTCCCCGACGCTGGGCGCCTACGGTTCGCTCGCGAACAACCCGACCGCGGCGAGCGTGGCCAATTTCCCGATGAACTCCGGCGACCTGCGCCTGGACGGCCTGCTGGTCCGCCCTGACTCCTTCACCGGTGACTTCGACGGTGTCGTGCGCATGACCTGGACCGGTGCCGAGGCGATTGCCGGCAGCCAGGCGTTCTCCGTCGAGGTGCGCAAGGACGGCCGTGAGGTCGCCCAGCTGACCGGCGCCGTCGCCGACGTCGCGCCCGGGCAGAGCCTCACGCTGCACGTTGCCTCGAACGACCGCTTCGTCAGCGGCCCGCTGCAGTTCGCATTGGGCGCCGGCGTCTCGACGATGAACCAGGCCGAGACCGTCAACCTGCTCAACGGCCTCGCCGCGGTGCAGTCGCTGGAGGCTCGCGCCAACGGTGACGTCGCGATGGCGATGGCCGGCGAGACCGGCGACGCGGGCCACTCCGTCGCCGAGGTTTTCGCTCCGCTCAACGTGTCCACCGAGGAACTGGCAACCGCCGTGGGCCAGAACCCCGTCGATGCGCCCACCGGCTACCAGCGCGGCCCGTGGCGCGACCGCCTGGCGCAGGGATAAGGGTGGCGCCGACGGGGAGTCTCGCGGCGGCGCATCCGAGTGAACGGACGGTCGATCGACTGACGAGACGTCAGAAGATCTCTTAGCGTTTCCTTCCTCTCGAGGAATGGATCCGCCGTGTCCAACCGTCCTTCCACGCGTGGCCGCACCGCCGTCACGATCGCCGGTCTGATCGCGTCCGGGTTCGCCGGCGTGCTTACCGCCGCCCCCGCGCACGCGGCCACCGTCGAGTACACGGTGAGCACCTCGGGCAAGGACACCAACATCTGCCTGGGCAATCGTCCGTGCCGCACCGTGGCGGCTGCCATCGCCAAGGCGATCGCCGCGGGCAACGTCGGCAACGACGTGCGCATCCGCATCGGGCGGGGCACCTTCGACGGCGTGACGATCGACACCGCCCTCGGCTGGGCGTCCTTGACGATCGACGGCGACGGCGAGGACCGCACCAAGCTGCGGCCGGTGAGCACCACCGTCCCGATCGACGGCGGCCCGGGTCTCGCAGGCGTTGCCGTCGCGACGCTCACCGCGCCGGTCGCGGTCGAGGACCTCTCGGTCGTCGGCCGTCGGATCCCCGCCGCCGCGCCCGGTGCGGATGGCGCCGACGTCGCGGGGATCGCGTCGGTCCACCTCGGGGCGTTGATCGTCCGCGACGTCGAGATCGAGAACCTGACCGGCGGAGCCGGTGGTCCAGGCGCAGCGGGGGTGCTCGCAGGCGCTTCAGGGAGTGACGGTGGCGTCGGCGGTGCGGCGTTCGGCGTCTATCAGGCGCCGGCCGCCCCGCCGGCGCCCGGAGTGATCAGCCGGGTCGAGGACGTATCGGTCCAGTCGTTGACCGGTGGCGCGGGCGGCCGCGGCGGCAACGGCAGGACGGGCGCCGCCGCTGAGAACGGTGGCGATGGCGGCGTCGGCGCACGCGGCGGGAGTGTCAGCGGCGTCTTCCTCGCGGCGCCGGAGGCGCAGGTGGCCCGCACCGCCGTGATTTCGCTGATCGGTGGCGACGGGGGTGTGGGCGGGAACGCAGGCGCGCCAGGAACTGGGGCTGTCATCGGGACCGAAGGCGTGGGCGGCGCCGGCGGTGGAGGCGGCGCTGTCAGCGTGGTGGCCGAACGGGGAATTGTGGGGCATTCCAGGGTCACCGATCTGCGCGGCGGATGTGGTGGCGCCCCGGGGGCGCCGCAGGGAGCCGGTGTCAACGGCGGCTCCGGCGGGCTGGTGACCGGCGTCAGGATCAACGCTTCCGGATCCGTCGGGGTGGTCGCCGCCGTCCTCGACAGCGCCGTCACCCGCCTGCGCGGCGGTGCCGCCGGTCTGGGCGTCGTCGGCGGGGCGGCCTACGGCGTGAGCCTGTTCGCCACGAACGGCCTGGCCGTCGGGGAGCGCATGGAGATCACTGACGTGATGTCAGGTGCGGCGGGTGCCGATGGGCCCGGGGGCAGTTTCGTCGCGGGACTCTCGCTCAGCTCGAACCAGGCAGGCGTGCGTGCGAGCACGATCGCCGGCATTCGCGGCGCTGCCGGCGCGGCCGGGTTGCGCAACACGGCCTGGCCCGGCGGCTCCAGGGGTGGCAACGCGGTCGGGGTGTACGTCACCAACGGCGCGCCGGTGCTGACGGACTCGACGATCACCGACGTCAAGGGCGGTGCCGGGGGCCGTGGCGGCGGCACCGCGACTGCCCCTGGGGTGGGTGGTGCCGGCGGGTACGTCAACGGAATTTTCGCGTCGGGAGGTTCGCCGCTGACGCTTCGTCACGTCACGTTGACCGACGTGGTCCCGGGCACGGCAGGCGCGTCCGGGTCCGGGACCCCGGTGCCGCCGACCGCGGCAGACGGGGAGGGAGTCTTGATCGAGTCCGTCGGCGGGACGATCGAGGTCACGGCGTCACTGCTGGACAGTCCGCGGGTGCTCCGCTGCGTGACCTCAGCCCCGGCCCTCTTCACCGACGGTGGTTACAACGCGCTCGGTGCGGAGCTAGGCGGAGTCATCCCCGCCGCGCCCTGTGCGTTCGGACCTACCAGCCCCCTGGTCCTCGGCCTCGGCGCGAGCCTGGGCACGCTGCGTGACAACGGCGGCCCGACCCGTACCCGGTCGTTGCCGGACAACGGCTGGCCGTACCAGGCCGTCCCGATCAGCAGCGGCATGTGCACCGGGGTCAACGGCAACGACCAGCGCGGCTTCGGCCGGCCGGGTGCTGCCGGCCCCGCCGCGTGTGCGGCCGGCGCCTACGAACCGCAGGGCCGGTCGCACGGACGCTCACATCACTGAGCCTCGGACACGCTCGACATGTTGAATCCGTCCACGCGGACGGGCGGCATGGCCGCGCGGGTGAACCAGTCGCCCCACTCGCGCGGCAGTGTCCGCTCGGTCGTGCCGACCTCCATCAGGCGGTCGAGCAGGCCGACGGGGCTCTCGTTGAACCGGAAGTTGTTGACCGCGCCGACGACCTCGCCCTTCTCGACGAGGTAGACGCCGTCGCGGGTCAGCCCCGTGAGCAGCAGCGTCTGCGGGTCGACCTCGCGGATGTACCAGAGGCAGGTCAGCAGCAGCCCGCGGTCGGTGCGGGCGATCAGGTCCTGCAGAGACCCGGCCGGGTCGGGCACGGACACGATCAGGTTGTCCGCACCGGGGGTCGCGCCGGGGGCGCCGTAGTGCTGTGCGGTCCAGCGGGTGTGTGCCAGGTTGTGCAGGACCCCACCGCGGATCCAGTCCACCGCCGGCACGGCCATGCCGTTGTCGAACACCGACGCGGTACTGCCTGACGAGGCGGTCAAGGTGAACGGGCAGCACTGCAGGCCCGGGGCGCCCGGGTCGCTGGTCATGGTGATCGGCGTCTTGCTGAGCCGCTCACCGAGGCGCGTCTTCCCGCCCGGGGCGGAGTAGACGGTGCGGCCCTCGATGCTGTCGCGACCGGCGGCCGACCAGTACGCGTTGATCATCAGATCGGCGACGGCGGTCGGCGGTAGCAGCGTCTCGTAGCGGCCGGCGGGCAGGTCGATGTGGCGCTCGGCCCACCCCAGACGTGCAGTGAGGCCGGCGTCGATCGCGGCGAAATCGACGTCGCTGAAATCGCGGGTCGCCGCACCCGCCCACGCCGAACGCTTGTAGTCGGTGGACTTCGCGTTCACCTCGAGCCGGCCGGTGGGCTGCACGTGGCGCAGCCGTACTCCCGTCGAGGATCCGTAGTACGTGGTGTCGACGGTGTGCTCGGCGAAACCGAACAGCTGCCGGTCAGCGCCACGGGCGGCCGCGAAGGCTTCGCCCAGGCCGGTGGCCAGTCCGGCGAACACCTCGATGGAGGTCGCCTCCGGCGGCGCGGACCAGTCCGGGCACGACGGTGCGTCGCCCGGCCCGATCAGCGGCATCTCGTCCTCGGCCGGCTCGCCCCCGCGGGCGGCGGACTCCGCGGCCGCGACCAGTTCGGCCAACGCGGCAGGGTCCGGGTTGCTGCGCGCGAGCACGCCGGTGGCCATGCCCTCCTTGCCGTTGACCATCGCGATGATGGTCACCGAGCGGGACAGCGCGATCCCGTTGGTGGTCAACGTGTTGGACGCCCAGCGCAGGTTGGCGGTGCTGGACTCCTCGGCGACCACCATGGTGGCGTCGGCCTTGGACAGCTCCAGCGCCCGATCGACCAGATCGGGAACATTCGACGAGCTCATTTGCCCCCCTCGCTGACCGTGTTCAGAATCTTGACGCCGTTGAACAGGGCCGACGGACAGCCGTGGCTGACCGCGGCCACCTGTCCCGGTTGTCCCTTGCCGCAGTTGAACGCCCCGCCGAGCAGGTAGGTCTGCGGCCCGCCGACGGCGCTCATCGAGCCCCAGAAGTCGGTGGTCGTGGATTGGTAGGCGACGTCGCGCACCTGCCCGACGATCTTCCCGCCGCGGACCCGGAAGAAGCGCTGGCCGGTGAACTGGAAGTTGTAGCGCTGCATGTCGATGGACCAGCTCTTGTCCCCGACGATGTAGATCCCGTTGTCCATGCTCCCGACGAGATCTTCGGTTGACGGTCCGTCAGGTGTGGGTTGCAGGGACACGTTGGCCATGCGTTGGATCGGGGTGTGGCCGGGGGAGTCGGCGAACGCGCACCCGTTGGACCGGTCCTGCCCGGTGACCGAGGCGATCCGCCGGTCGAGTTGGTAGCCGACCAGAATCCCGTCCTTCACGATGTCCCAGGACTGCGTGGCGACGCCCTCATCGTCGAAGCCGATGGTGGCCAGGCCGTGCATGACCGTGCGGTCACCGGTGACGTTCATCAGCCCCGAGCCGTACTTCAGCTTGTTCAGCTTGTCCGGGGTGGCGAAGGAGGTGCCCGCGTACGCGGCCTCGTAGCCCAGCGCCCGGTCCAGCTCGGTGGCGTGGCCGATGGACTCGTGGATGGTCAGCCACAGGTTCGTCGGGTCGATCACGACGTCGTAGGTCCCGGCTTCCACCGAGGGCGCGGCGAGCTTCTCGGCGAGCAGCTCCGGGAGCGCGGCCAGTTCGGCGTCCCAGTCCCAACCGGTGCCCTGGGCGTACTCCCAGCCCCGTCCGGCGGGCGGCGCGAGAGTGTCCATGGTCTCGAAGCGACCACCGGCCTCGTCGATCGCCGTTGCCTCGACGTTCGGCTGGATCCGCACCCGCTGCTGCGTGGTGACTGTGCCCGGACAGGTCGGCGTAGTACTTGTTCTCCAGCACCGCGATCAGGCCGGCGTCGACGTGCGAGACGGCCTTGTGGGCCATCAGCCGGTTGCTCCAGTCGACCAGCAGCGCGATCTTCTCCGGCTCGCTGATCGTGAACGGGTCGATCTCGTAGGCCGATACCCAGGTGGTCGTCCCGTGCGACGGCTCGGCGGCCAGCTCGACGGGGTCGGTGTTCACCGGGCGGCAGGTCCTTGCGACAGCCACGGCCTGACGCGCGACCTCGGCCGCGGCCTCGGGAGTCAGGTCGACCCCGGCCGCGAAGCCCCAGGTCCCGTCGACCACGACGCGGACCGCGAAACCGAGCTCGGCGGACTCGCCGCTGGCCTCGACGCGACCGTCGCGCAGCCGGATGCCCTGCTGGCGCAGGCGCTCGAGGCGGAAGTCGGCGTGACTCGCGCCGAGGCTCTTCGCTGTGGACAGCGCGGCTTCGGCAAGAACGTCACGGGGGAGGGCAAGGAATTCCGGGGCTACTGAGTGCGTCACGCCCTGAGCCTAGCCAGGCAGGCTGGGTGTTGTGCCCCGGGCAGGTGGAAGGGGATCGGAGACTTCGTCGCTGAGGGTGGGGGTGCTGTGGCCGCTCACCGCTGCGGGTTCCGGAAGGTTGACTGGGGTGCCCGTGGTGGTGGCTGTTGAAAGAGTGACTGAACGTCAGGACATCTGGAAAATAGGGAAAATCTGTTTCTGGAGAGGCCATATTTCGGGCCGAAACTGTCGGAGGGTCTCTCTAGAGTTATCTGCATGGACACCGCCCTCATGACTCCCGCGACCGTGGCCGTTCAGGCCGTTGCCGCGGAGATGGCTGAGGCGTTGGAGTCCTTCCACCACATCGACCGCTGCGTGGACGGTGAGGTCACGGACCTGGTCCTGTCCTGGGCCCAGGTGCTGTCCGCGGCCAAGGCCGGATACCTCAAAGCGGTCGCGGCCCATGACTCCCGTGGGATCGCCGAGGCGAACGGGGACCTGTCGACCAAGCACTGGCTGGCCGGGGCGTTGAACCTCACGCACCGCGCGGCCAAGGACGACGTGGCCATGGCCAAGGCGTGTGCCGGTCCGCACAAGCCCGTCGGTGAGGCCCTGGCGTCGGGTGCGGTGAATCCGGAGCAGACGCCCGTGATCGTGGAGGCGTTGCGCAAGCTCGCCAAGGTCAGCACCGCGGAGCAGGTCGACTTCGCCCGCGACCGGATGCTCGAGGCCGCCGCCCACGTCAACGCCAGCGACCTGCATGAGTTCGGCCAACGGATCCTGTACCGGGCCGACACCGACGGCCCCGAGCCGGACGAACGCACCCACCCCCGGTCGCTGAGCTACACCAACCACGCCGACGGTACCCAGTCCGTGCACTACCGCGACGGGATCGAGCAGGTCGCCAAGCTCAAGGCTGCGATCGCCGCCCTGGAACGCCCCGACGACGCCGAGGACCTCCGCTCCACCCCGCAACGCCGCGCGGACGCGATGCGCGACATCATCGAGAAGACTCTGCGGACCGGGGATCTCCCGAACTCCCGCGGTGTCGCCCCGCACCTGAACCTCGTCACCGGCCTCGACACCCTCAAGGGTCTGACCGGCGCTGCCTACGCGGCCCTCGCGACCGGATCGGCGTTGAGCCCCGCGACCGTGCGGCAGCTGTTGTGCGACGCGGAGGTCACCCCGATCGTGCTGGACAAGTACGGCGTCCCACTGTCGGTGGGCCGTACCTACCGCACGGTGACCGGGCCGATCTGGAAAGCGATAGTCGCCCGCGACGGCGGGTGCGTCCACGCCGGATGCACCGCACCACCGTGGCTGTGCAGAGCCCACCACATCAGATGGTGGGAACACGGCGGCATCACATCAGTCGAGAACGGTGTTCTGCTCTGCGAAAAACATCACCGCGGTGTCCACCTCCACGGCTGGGAAATTCGCCTGGGGCCGGACGGGATCCCCGAGATGATCCCCCCGAAATCCATCGACCCGGAGCAGCGGCCCCGTCGCAACACCTACTGGAAACTCCAGCGCGACCTGCTCACTTAGGGTCGGGCGGCATGAGGGAGAAGGAACCACCGCTACCCAAGGGCCTGCCGGGGGAGATGGTGATGGTCGCGGCGGTGGCGCTGACGACGGTCCTGACCATGTTCGCCTTCCCACGACGTGTGGACTACGCCGGCCACTTCCTGGGCGGGGCCGGTGCGACCGCCCTCCTGCTCGACCATGGTGCTGCTGCTCGGCGCGGTCATGGCGTGGGAGCTGTTCGCGCGCTCGGCCATCCCGGTCTCGTTCGACGGCACAGTGCGCTCGATCACCGTCAAGGACGAGCACCCGGGCACCCGCAACGCCTGGTTCGTGACCGTCGGTTCGTCGTCGCGCCAGGTCGATCGCGCGGTCGGTCAGAGACTCACGATCGGCGACCGCGTGCAGAAGGACGCGTGGAGCCGCGACGTGCAGGTCAACGGCGCGACGTTCCGCGTGGAGCTGAGTCGGGAAGCGAAGGCGGCGCTGTGGTTCGTGCCCGCTCTGGTGTTGATCAGCGTGGGGACAGTGCGCCTGACGCGACGCCGCTGACACCGCTTCAGGTGCGGATGCGCTGTGGGCCGGTTCTGCCTACGACGTACGGGTTTCGCTCTCTCCGGCGGGGGCGTGTCGGGGTTTGTCCGAGTTCGTCGGGGTTCGGATCGCACGGTAAACGTCCACTCGGCATGAAATGGCGTCACTGTTCGGGCGAGCGTCATGTGAACAGGCTGAAACGGTCTGCCCACGACCCTTGACCGCGGGTGTGCACACCCCGAATCTGATGCGGTGAACGACCCCCGCCCCGCGTACGCCGTCCCGTCTGCCCGGGATCTTCCTTCCGACAGCCACCTGTGTTGGGCCTTCGCCGACCGCGCCGAGTTCCAGGCACGTACGGCCGAGTACCTGGCTGAGGCCGTCGACGCCGGCGTGCCCATCCAGTACATCGGCTCCGGGTCGGTCGCGGATCTGCGGGTCGAGCTGCGGCACATCCTCGGCGCCATCCCGGTCGGCACCGAGGTGTTCACCCTGAACGAGTTCTACGAGATCGACGCCCGCGGCGTGGTCCGGCCCGAGGCCACTCTCAAGGCCCGAGCAGCAGCGGCGGAGACCGTGCGACAGCCGCGCATCGTCGTCGACGCCACCGACATGGTGCGCACCGCCGAGCAGCGCGAAGCCTTCGCCCGGTGGGAGTTCCTCGCCGACGGGCAGATCCCGGCGCTGGGCTCGGCCCTGTGCGCCTACGACAAGCAGGTGCTGGCTCCCTCCGAGGTTGCCGAGTTGGCCTGCATGCACCCGTTCGTCAGCCGCGGGTCGGCCCTGTTCCGGATCTACGCCCAGCCTGGCGCCAGCTTCGCGCTCGCCGGTGAGGTGGACCGGTCCTGTCGGCCGTTGTTCGCCCGCGCGCTGGAGCGGGTGCTGTCACTGTGCCCCGAGGGACCGTTGGTCGTGGACGCGCGTCGGCTGATCTTCATCGATCACCACGGCCTGCACACGTTGGCCTCGGCCGCACGCCGGCGGGGGACCACGGTGCTGCTGCGCACCGCGGCGCACTCGGCGACGGTCGAACTGGTCCGGGTGCTGGGCCTCACGGACCGCATCGCCGCCGAAGCGGCGTAGTTCACCCGCCTGTCACTCGGCGGGAAAACTGCCGAGGGCGACGCCGGGTTCGCGCTCCCATGCGAACCGACATCGCCCTCGACCTCGTGGTGTGACGAGCGTCCCGACTCGTCACACCTCTGGGGCCACCATGTACGTCACTCCCAGATCTGGCAGGACCTAGGAACTTGCCCCGTTGTCCAAGTCACTACCTAGTACGACGTCGACGGTCTTCGTCTCGTTCCCTCGGACGTAGGTCAATTTCGCCGTTTCGCCCGGTTGGCGCGATCGCACGCCCGCGACCAGGGCGTCGGAGGTGTCGATGAGGCGGTCGTCGAGCTTGACGACGATGTCGCCCTTCTTCAGCCCCGCCTTCTCCGCCGGGCCACCCTCGGTGAGCCCGTCGATCAGCGCGCCGCGCTGCGTCGGGTCGTCCGAGCTGCGCACCCGCACCCCGAGCAGGGCGTGGGCAACCTTCTCGCCCTTGGCCAGCTTCTCGGCGATGATCCGGGCCTGGTCGATCGGGATCGCGAAGCCCAGACCGATCGAGCCGCTCTGCCCGCCGAGCACGCCGCCGAGGGTCGCGATCGCCGAGGTGATCCCGACGAGGCTGCCGTTGAGGTCGACGAGCGCGCCGCCGGAGTTACCCGGGTTGATCGGGGCATCGGTCTGGATGCCGTCGATGACGCTGCCCTCGTCGCCGCCCTTGCCGCCGGAGCCGGCCTGGGGGAGCAACGGACGACGCAGCGCGCTGACGATCCCGGTGGTCACGGTGCCGGACAGACCCAGCGGGGATCCGATCGCGACGACTTCCTGACCCACCGTCAGGTCCCCGGAGCGGCCGAAGGTGATCGGGGTGGCGTCGTTGACATCCTTGGCCTTGATGACGGCCAGGTCGGTCTGCTTGTCCATCGCGACGAGCTCTGCGCGGACCGTCCGACCTCCTGAGAAGGTGACCGACAGGTCGCCTTCACCGGCCACGTGCGCGTTGGTCAGGATGAGGCCGTCCTTGCTGATGACGACGCCGCTGCCGCTGCCGGCTACCCCGCCGAAGCCCTGCGGGAAACCGGGCATCGTGCCGGAGGCGTTGCGCACGTCGATCGACACGACGCTGGGCAGGACCTTGGAGGCCACCTGCTGCACCGACCCGACGGGAGCGTCGGCCTTGCTGCTGGTCACCGGGCTGGACAGTGAGCTCGGCCCGCCGCCGGCGTTGCCCTCGGCGGCGTTGTAGGCCACCGCACCGCCGATGCCGCCGCCGACCAGTGCCGCGGCCAACGCGACGGCCACGATCAGCATCGGTCCGCTCTTCACGTTCAGACCACCGCTGCGTGAGGCCGGGGCAGGCGCGGGTGGCCACGGGCTCGGGGCGCCGGCTGTCGGGTACCCCAGCGGTGCCGTCGGCTGGGCGGTGCTGCCCCAGGTGTCGGACGCGGGCTGACCCGAGGCGTACCCCCCTGAGGAACTTGCCGGGTACCCGCTCGTGTGGTCGCCCGAGCTCGGGTAGCTGCTGCCGGTGTCGCTGCTGTGGGTCCCGGAGCCGTAACCGGTGTCCCCGGAGCTGTAGGACCCGGAGCTGTACCCGCTGTCCCCGTAGCTGGGCGAGTCCCCGTACCCGGACGAGCCGGACGGGCTCGGGGTGGAGCTGCCGTAGTCGGGGCCCGGGTTGCCGGGGGCCGGGTAGGACGTGCCGGGGGCGGGCTGCGGCGGTGCGGCCCAGGGGTCCTCGGGCTCGCTCGACGGGGGGGTGCCTTGATCGTTCATGCCCCCATGGTGCCCAGGTTGTCTATGAGTCTGCTTAGTGGGTCGTATGAGTGACCGACGAGGAGTGCGGTAGACGCAGCCGCATCAGGGCCCCGCCCTGGGGCGCGCGGTCCGCGGTGACCGTCCCGCCGTGGCGTTCGGCGGCCTGGCGCACGATCGCCAACCCGAGCCCGGAGCCGGGCATCGCGCGCGTCTCCTCGGCCCGGTAGAAGCGCTCGAAGACGAACGGCAGGTCCGCCTCGTTGATGCCGGGACCCTCGTCGGCGACGCTCACCACACCGTCGGACAGGCGCACGGTGACGGTGCCGCCCGCCGGACTCCACTTGCCGGCGTTGTCCAAGAGGTTCAGCACCGCGCGCTCCAGCGCGCGGGAGTCCCCGTAGACCGTCCACGGGCGCGTCCGCACGTCGAAGGTGACCTCCGGGGCGCGGCGCCGGGCACGCTCGACGGCCGCGCTGACCACCTCGGCCATGTCGACGGGACGGCCCTCGTGCTTCTCCACGTCGTCGCGGGCCAGCTCGACAAGGTCGCTGACCAGCATCGTCAGCTCCTCGACCTGCGCGCGGACGTCGTCGAGCAGCTCGGAACGGTCCTCTGCCGACAGGCGGGTACCGGTGCCCTCGGCCTGCTTGAGCAGGTCGAGGTTGGTGCGCAGGCTGGTCAACGGGGTGCGTAGCTCGTGGCCGGCGTCGGCGACGAGCCGTCGTTGTCGTTCCCGGGACTTCTCCACCGCACCGAGCATCGAGTTGAACGCGGAGCCGAGGCGGGCCAGTTCGTCGTCGCCCGCCACCTTGATCGGGCGCAGGACTCCCGTACGTGCGACGTCCTCCGCGGCCTGGGTCAGGTCACCTACCGGGCGCAGACCGCGTCGGGCGACCAGCACTCCGGCGTAGGTGGCCAGGGCGACCCCGGCGACGCCGATGATCAGCAGGGCGGTGCCCAGCGACCGCAGCGTGCGGTTGGTGGCCCTCGTCGACTGAGCGATGACGAACGCGGTGCGGGTCCCGTCCTCCTGCAGCTTCGGGATCGCGTAGACCCGGAACTCCTCGCCGCTCATCGCCTTCGTGGTGCGCAGCGAATAGATCAGCTTGTTCTGCGCGACGGCGATCTCGCGCGCGCCGATGGGCGGGGCGTCCTCCGGGCTGGCGTAGACGGGGGAACCGTCGGGATAGACGATCGCGAGGCGGGCGTCGGCGGCCGCGAACGTGCCCTGCGGGAAGCGCACCAGGCGGGCAAAGTCACCGGCGGGGGTCAGCACGAGGGCCTGGCCGCGGCCGATGAGCCCGCGGTTGAACGAGTCCTCGATCTGGGTGCGGATCGTGAAGAAGGCCGCGACCGACGTGACGGCGACGGTGGCACCGACGACGAGCGCCATCAGAGCGCCCACGCGGGTACGCAGGCTCAGGTTGGCGAACCAGGCCTTCACCAGCTGCAGGACGGCGGTGCGCTGCAGAACCTTGATCGGGATGCGGTCCGATGGCGGCGCGCCGCCGGGGGACAGCGCGGCGATCTCGCGCAGGTCCGCGGGCTTGGCGTCGCGGACCAGGGAGTCCCACAGCGGACTGGTCGCCTGTCCTGCGACGGCCGCGGCCGCGGTCTCCTGCGCGGTCGGCGGCGCAGGGGCCTCGACGACGTGGTGGCTCAGCGTCGGTTCCGGGCGCTGCAGCCAGTTCGGTGGGAGCCGGACGCGGTCGTCGGGGGGTTGCGGGCTCAAGGTCGGCGGACGCCGGTCACGGCGGGGTCTCGCGGAGCACGTAGCCGACGCCGCGCACGGTGTGCACCAGGCGCGGTCCGCCCTCGGCCTCGGTCTTGCGGCGCAGGTACCCGACGTAGACCTCGAGGGAGTTCGCGGTGGTCGGGAAGTCGAAGCCCCAGACCTCCTCGAGGATCCGCTCGCGGCTGAGCACCTGGCGCGGGTGGCGCAAGAACAGCTCGAGGAGGGTGAACTCGGTTCGGGTGAGCTTCACGTCGTGCTCGCCGCGTCGCACCTCGCGGGTCGCGGTGTTCATCGACAGGTCGGCGAAGACGAGCACCCCGGACTCCGCGGAGTCCTCGGTGTCGTGGCTGGAGCGGCGCAGCAGCGCCCGGAGCCGGGCCAGCAGCTCCTCGAGCGCGAAGGGCTTGGGCAGGTAGTCGTCCGCCCCTGCGTCGAGCCCTGCAACCCGGTCGGCGACGGTGTCGCGCGCGGTGAGCACCAGGATCGGGACGTCGTCGCCGGTCGCGCGCAGCGCACGGCAGGCCTCCAGGCCACCCATGCGCGGCATCATCACGTCGAGGATGAGGGCATCGGGACGCTGGGCGGTGATCTGGCCGAGGGCCTGGGCGCCGTCGGAGGCCAGGTCGACCTCGTAGCCGTTGAAGGTCAGCGACCGTCGTAACGACTCCCGCACGGCCCGGTCGTCGTCGACAACGAGAATGCGCATGAGGGCCAGTGTGCCTTAGAGCTGCCGGCCGGCGGTGAGAGGCGCGAGCGCGGGATCGTCCTCCCGAAAGGTGCGGACCGGTCCGGGGGCCGGGGACTCGCGCGTCTCGAACCGGACGGTGACCCGCCCGAGGCCGGCGCCCCAGACCCAACCGGGCCCGTGGTCGGTGTGCACGACGTCCATACCGGGCCGGTAGTGCGGGGCCGATTCCGGCTCCTCCTCGGGTTCCTCGACGATGGTGGCGTCCTCGGTGCCGAACAGGTCGTCCTGGGTCCAGTCGACGAGCCCGGAGACCCCGACGCCGATCAGACGGATGCCGTCGGTGGTGTCGATCCCGGCGAACAGGCGCCGAGCCTGTTCGCTGACGACGCGGGTGTCGTCGGTGGGCCCGCTCAGCGTCACGGAGCGGGACAGGGTGGTGAAGTCCGGGCGGCGCACCTTCACCGTCACCGTGCGGGCGGACAGGCTCGCCTCCCGCAGCCGCGCGGTGGTCCGCCCGGCCATGCGGTCCAGCAGTTCCTGCAGGTGGCCGCGGTCCACCACGTCGCGCTCGAAGGTGTCCTCGACGCTGATCGACTTGGACTCCCGGTTCGGCTCCACCGTCCGGTTGTCCTCGGCCCGGGCCAGGCCGGAGAGCAACCGCCCGTGGGCCTGGCCGAGGAGGCCGACGATCTCGTCCTCGGACCGTGCGGCGAGTTCGGCGATCGTGCTGATGCCGACCCGGCGCAGGCGCTGCTCGGTGGCCGGTCCGACGCTCCACAACTTCTTGACCGGCATCGGGTCCAGCAGCGCGCGCTCGGTGCCGGACGGGACGATCCGCAGGCCGTCGGGCTTGTCAAGATCGGAGGCGAGCTTCGCGATGAACTTCGACGTGCCCGCGCCGATCGAGGCGCGCATCCCGGTGGCCGCGTGGACATCGGCCTTCAACGTGGCTGCGACCTCACGCACCGAGTCGACCGACCAGTCGGTGCCGATCGGGGCCAGGTCGATGAACGTCTCGTCGAGGGACAGGGGTTCGTAGACCGGGCTCAGCGCCTCGACCAGGCCCATGACGATCGTGCTCGTCGCGCGGTAGGCGTCGAAGCGGGGCCAGAGGAACGCCGCGTGCGGGCACAACGCGCGGGCCTGGCTCATCGCCATGGCCGAGCCGACGCCGAACACCCGGGCCTCGTAGGACGCGGTCGACACGACGCCGCGCGGTCCGATGCCGCCGACGATCACCGGCTTTCCGCGCAGCGACGGCTTGTCGCGCTGCTCGACCGAGGCGAAGAACGCGTCGAGGTCCAAGTGGAGAACACTCGGCTGGGCGCGCATGCGCCCAGTCAACCGCCCGTGCGGGTCAGGCCTTGACGTTGACCGGCTTGGACGCGGCGCCGGACTTCTCGTCCTTCACCCGGTAAGCCCCGGATCGGCTGGTCTTGATCCACAGTGAGTAGGTGCCGTCGTCGTCGACCTCGGTGCCGGCGGGGAAGTCGCTCCAGCCGGAGCCGTCCTTGCGCTGCACCGTCAGGCGACTGCCGGGCTTCACGTCGCCGGCCGAGCCGGACAGGGTGATGCGGCCGTCCTTCTCCTTGACCGCTTCAGTGGTGAAGCCCTCGGAAGTCGTTTTCTTCGTCTTCGGGGTCGACGCGGCGGCCTTGGCCTCGGTGTCCGGGTTGAACTCGATCGTCGAGCGGTTCGGACTGTCGTCCGAGCCGCCGAAGAGGCCGGCGGCGCCGCCCACGGTGGCGATCATGAAAACCACTGCGAGGACTGCGACCCCATGGCGGACGCGCATCACTGATCTCCTGCTTGAAAGTTGCGGTGGGCTCGAAAGGCTGTACCCAACAAGCGGCCGGGCCACACCTGCGTATTCGGCGCCACCGACGTCATCGTTAGGCTGCCGCCGCACCACGGTAGGCCGGCGCAGCGAACTACGTGAGGGTTATTCGGTGTCCGCACCGTCACAGTGGGGCGAGCCGGCCGGTTTGCCCCACCCTCCGCCGCCCGGCGTCGCGATCACCAACGTGTCGCCGGCCTCGGCCTCGACACGGTCGCACCCGGCGAGGTCGAGCCGGATGCCGTCGGCGCGGTCCAGGCGGTTGACGCCGAGCGCGCCGGGTTCGCCGCCGGCCATGCCGTAGGGCGGGACGCGGCGGTGTCCGGAGAGCAGGCTGACGGTCACCGGTTCGGTGAAGCGCAACCGGCGCAGCGCTCCGTCCCCGCCACGGTGGGTGCCTGCTCCGCCACTGTGCGCTCGGATCGAGAATTCCTCGACCAGGACGGGGAATCGCGTCTCGAGGACCTCGGGGTCGGTCAGGCGCGAATTGGTCATGTGGGTCTGCACGACCGGCGTGCCGGCGTAGCCCGGTCCGGCGCCCGAACCCGAGGCGACAGTCTCGTAGTACTGGCGGTCGGCGTTGCCGAAAGTCAGGTTGTTCATGGTCCCGGAACCCTCGGCCGCGACGCGTAGTGCCGCGTACAGGGCGCCGGTGATCGCCTGCGAGGTCTCGACGTTTCCCGCGACCACCGCGGCCGGTGGGCGGGGGGCCAGGAAGGACCCCGGCGGCACGTGGATGTGCAGCGGGCGCAGGCATCCGTCGTTGAGCGGGATGTCCCGGGACATCAGGGTGCGGAACACGTAGAGCACCGCAGCGGTGACGATGGAGCGGGGGGCGTTGAAGTTGGTGTCCAGTTGCGCGGAGGTGCCGGTGAAGTCCACACGCGCCTCGCGGGCGGTCCGGTCGACGGTCACCGCGACCTCGATCACGGCACCGTTGTCCATCTCGTACCGGTACTGACCCTCCGTCAGGTCGTCGAGCACGTCGCGTACCGCTGCCTCGGCGGCGTCGAGGACCCACCCGGCGTAGGTGCTCACCACGGGCAACGTGAACTCGGCGACGGTGCGCATGAGCTCGACCAGGCCCGCGGACAGTGCGGCGACCTGGGCGCGCAGATCGGCCAGGTTGACCTCGACCGCCCGCGAAGGCATGGGGCCGGCGGTGAGCACGCTGCGGGTCGCCTCGGTGCGGAAGGAACCGTCACGCAGCAGCAGATGCGCGTCGAGGATCACGCCCTCCTCGTCGACGGTGCGGCTGTCCGAGGGCATGGAACCGGGTGTGCTGCCGCCGATCTCCGCGTGATGCCCGCGGGCGGCGAGGTAGAAGACGGGCCCCTCGTCGGTTGCGGGCAGACCGAGTTGGCCGCGGAACACAGGCATGACCACGGTGACGTCCGGCAGGTGCGTGCCGCCGCGGTACGGGTCGTTGCAGGCGTAGACGTCGCCGGACTCGAACTCGGCGGCCCGGGCGTCGATCAGACCGGCCACGCAGGCGCCCATCGAGCCGAGGTGCACCGGCATGTGCGGGGCGTTCGCCACGAGCTGTCCGAAGCCGTCGAACACCGCGCAGGAGAAGTCCAGGCGCTCCTTGATGTTGACTGAACGCGCTGTGGCAGCCAACCGTGCGCCCATCTGCTCGGCGATCGCCATGAACCGATTCGCGAACACCTCCAGCAGTACCGGGTCGGCGTGCTCGCCGAGTTCGACGACCGCGTTGCCGACACCGGCCGTGCGCGTCAGCATCAGATGACCGTTGGCGTCGGCGCGGGCACTCCATCCCGGCTCGACGACGGTGGTGGCGCCGTCCTCGAGCACAATCGCGGGCCCGGTGACGACGGCGTCGACGTCGATCGCGCAGCGGTGCAGGAGCCGCGCCTGCACCCATTCCTCGCCGACGTACATGAGTACCTGGTCCTCCACCCGGGTCGAATTCGTGAGGGACGTCGTCCCGTACAGCCGCATGTCAGCCTGAGTACCGGCTGACATGGTGCTGCTGGGGACGACGTCCCCAAGGAATTGCGACCGCACGGTGGCCTCGACGCGGATGGACTCCACGGTCAGATCGGCGTCGGGGTCGAAGGCGAACATCGCGCGGTGGGCTCGGGCGGCTGCGGCGCGCATGGCTTCGGGGTCGGCCCACTCGACGCCGAGTGCGGTGTCGCTGCCCGCGTAGCGCAGCTGCGCGAGCACCCGGCACTCGACGTCCGCGGTGGTCGCGCCCTGGGCCTGCAGGGCGGCACGGGTGCGGTCGGTCAGGTCCGTGACCAGCGCGGCGAGATCGTCGGCCGTGGCGGCGGTGAGCGCTTCCTCGACGGCCTGCTCGGCGATCGAGGTCAGGTCCGCGGCGCCGATCCCGACGGCGCAGAGCAGCCCGGACAGCGGTGGGACCAGCACGGTGTCGATGCCGAGGGACTCGGCCACGGCGCAGGCATGCTGGCCGCCGGCCCCGCCGAAGCAGACCAGCGCGGAACCGGACAGGTCGCGGCCCTTGCGGACGGAGATCGTGCGCAGCGCGTCGGCGATCTGCTCGACGGCGACCCGCCGGAACCCGGCCGCCATGGCTTCCGGGGCGAGGGGGCCGTCAGGCCCCTGGTGCTGCGCGGCCAGCGCCGCGAACGCGGTCCGGACGGCGTCGGCGTCCAGCGTCCGATCGCCGTCGGGGCCGAATACGGCGGGGAAGTGGTCCGGATGGATGCGGCCGAGCAGGACGTTCGCATCGGTGAGCGCGAGCGGGCCGCCACGGCGGTAGGCGACCGGGCCCGGGTCGGCGCCCGCGGACTCCGGGCCGACCCGGTACCGGCCGTCGAGCACCGTCAGCTTGGAGCCGCCCCCGGAGGCGATGGTGTGGATGGCGAGCATGGGGGTGCGCAGCCGAACCCCGGCGACCTCGTTGTCGGTGCGCCGTTCGTAGGCCCCGGCCCAGGACGAGACGTCGGTGGACGTGCCGCCCATGTCGAAGCCGATGACCTCGCGCAGGCCGGCTGCCGTCGCGACGTGCGCCATCGCGACGATTCCGCCCGCGGGTCCGGACAGCACCGCGTCGACGCCTCGCATGTGCCCGGCGTCGGCGAGACCGCCGTGCGAGCCCATCACCAGCAGGCGTACACCGGGCAGTTCCGCCGCCAGGCCGTCCAGGTAGGCGCGCAGGACGGGGGACAGATAGGCGTCGACGACGGTGGTCTCGGCCCGGGGGAGCAGGCGCAGCAATGGGTTCACCTGGGCGGAGCAGGAGATCTGGGTGAACCCGACCTCCGCGGCGACCTGGGCGGCCTGGCGTTCGTGCTCGGGATGGAGGTGTCCGTGCAGGCAGGCGATCGCGACGGCGTCGATGCCTGCGGCCCGGACGGCGGTCAGGTCCGCGCGAAGCCGGTCCAGGTCCGGGGCGCGCAGCACGGTGCCGTCGGCCGCCACACGCTCATGGAAGGCCAGCACGCGGGCCGGCAGCGGCTTGGGCCGGACGATCTCCCGGGCGAAGATGTCGGGCCGGTCCTGCCGCCCGATCGTCAGGGCGTCGGTGTGCCCGGCCGTGATGACGAGCACTGTCGGGGCCCCGCGCCGCTCGAGCAGGGCGTTGGTGGCCACGGTGGTGCCGATCCGGACGACGTCGATCCGATCCGCGGGCACCGGAGCGTCGCCGGGCACGTCCAGCAGCCGCCGAATCCCGGCGGTGGCGGCGTCTCGGTAGCGCGTCGGGTTGTGCGAGAGCAGCTTCGCACTGGTCAGGACGCCGTCCGGACCGACGCCGACGACGTCGGTGAACGTTCCCCCGCGATCGATCCAGAACTGCCAGCCCGTCGTCACTCGACGTACCTCAATTCACATTGGTCCCGCGAGTCTCCACAGAATCACGAGTTTGCATCGATAACTTCGGCCCCAGGCAGTGCTCCAGTCGTATGACCCGTCCAGGGGGGTGTCCCGATCAATGATCGAGGCCAGGAATCTCAGTAAGAGGCACGGGTCGACGCAGGCGGTGGATGGCCTGTCGTTCGACGTCCGCCCCGGTGCGGTCACGGGCCTGCTCGGCGCCCCCGGCGCCGGCAAGACCACGGCGATCCGCCTCATGCTCGGTCTGGACGGTGGCGCGGGCCGCACCACGTTCAACGGCCTGGAGTATCGGCGGCTGCGCAACCCGCTGCGTGAGGTCGGGGTCGTCTCCGACGGCGCCGAGTTGCACCCCGGTCGCCGCGCAGAGTCGCACCTGCTGATGATGGCCGGCGCCGCGAAGGTCGGGCGTGAGCGCGTCGACGAGGTCCTGGACTGGGTCGGCCTGACGGCCGTCGCCCGGCGCCGGATCCGCACCTACTCCCCGGGCATGCGCGCGCGGCTGTCCCTGGCCACCGCCCTGCTCGGCGACCCGGCCGTCCTGATCCTCGACGAGCCCACCCGCGAACTGGACACGGCCGCCGGCCGCTGGCTGCGCGGTTTCCTGCGCGCGTTCGCCGCCCAGGGCCGCACGGTCCTGATCACCGGCACCGACCTCGCCGAACTCGTCGCGGTCGCCGATCACCTGATCGTGCTGGAGCACGGCCTGCTGGTCGCCGACGAACCGGCTGCCGCCTACGCCGCCCGCATGGCGGCCACCGAATGCGTCCTGGCCCGCACGCCGCACGTCGAGCGCCTGCGTCGCCTGCTCAGCGATCACGGCGCCTCGGTGGTGCGCGCCGAGGATCAGCAGCTGGCCGTCGCCGGGTTGGACCGGGCCACGGTCGGTGACCTGGCCTTCCGCAACGGCATCGTGCTGCACGAACTGCGCTGCGGCGTCGCGGACTTCGAGACCGGCTTCGGCCTCCCGGCCGCTCCCGCGGCGACCGGCACCGACGATCTGTGGATCCCGAACCAGACGCCCGCCGCGCGCTGGAAGCGCGCCAGGCACTCCGCTGCTGCGTTCGAGGAGACCGGCCCGATCGACATCACGTCCGACGCCGAGCTCGCGAGTGATGACACCCAGACCTTCGACATCGAGGCCCTGCTGGCCGGGAAGGGACGCTGATGTCCGCACTGTCCGGAGCCCTGCGCTACGAGTGGCGCCGCGTCCGCTCGGTCCGCTCGACCTGGGTCCTGCTCACCGCCGGGATCGGGGTCAACGCGCTGATCGCGTTGGCGCTCACCCGTGACGTCCGCTCGGGCGCCAAGCCGCTGGGCGACCCGGAGAACGTGGTCAGCCTGCTGACCGGTGCCTCCGGGGTCGGTCCGGCATCGTTCGTTGCCCTGTTCGCGGGTCTGTTCGCGATCCTGGCTGCCGGCGCCGACCTGCGCCCCGGGCAGACCGTGAACTCGCTGCTGGCCGTACCGCGACGCAATCTGCTGCTCACGGCCCGTCTGCTCGTCGTGCTCGCCTGGTCCGCCGCCCTGGCCGTCGCCTCACTCGGCGCGTCCTACGCGGTGGCCGCCACCGCGTTGCACGGCGAATGGTCGACGAGCCTGCTCACCAGCGGCGACGTGCCGCAAGCCATGGGCGGGTTCGTCCTGCTCGTCCTGGCCACCGCGCTGCTCGGTGCCGGCCTCGTCGGTGTCTTCCGCCGCACGCCCGTTGCCGCCCTGGCGTTGCTGTCCCTGCCCCTGGTCGCCGAGCCCGTCGCCCTGTGGCTGGCCGACGGCCGTTCCGGCACCTTCTCCGGTATGGCCGACTGGCTCCCGTTCACCGCGGGCCAGCAGATGGTCGACCTGCCCGGCGGTGAGGGCCCCGGTGACGGCCTGGTCTCCCTCGGAGCTGTGCCCGGTGGCCTGACCTTCGGTCTGCTGGCGCTCGTCGTCGCAGGTCTGGCCGCCGCGACCTTCGCCCGTCGCGACGCCTGAGGATCCACCCGACGTGGATGCCCCCGGCGATCCCGGGGGCATCCGGCATTTCGGCCCGGGGATCACGAGGCAGGATGCGCGTATGGGGTTCCAGATCACCGGGCTGGCTGAGGCCGACGCTGTTCTCGACGAGTGGCCGCTGGCCGTCGTTATCGGGATGCAGCTCGATCAGCAGTACGGCATCGAGCATGCGTTCCGGGGCGGCTGGAAGATCCTGACCCGGTTCGGGACGCTGGACACCGCCGCGATTGCGGCCGCCGACCCGGAGGCGTTCTCGGCGATCTGCCGCACGCCGCCCGCCATCCACCGGTTTCCGGCGGCCAAGGCCACCGCGGTGCAGAAGCTCGCGGTGCTGGTCGAGGAGACCTATGGCGGCGAGCCCGCGCGGATCTGGACCGAGGCGGCGACCGGCGACGATCTGCTCAAGCGTCTGAAGGCGTTGCCTGCATTCGGCCCGCAGACTTCCAAGATCTTCATCGCGCTCCTGGCCAAGCAGATGGGCGTCCAGCCGCGCGGCTGGAAGGCGGCGGCGGGGGACTACGCGCTCAAGGGCTACCGCTCGGTGGCCGATGTCACCGGCCCGGAGACGCTCCTGAAGGTGCGGGAGTACAAGCAGGCCGCGAAGGCCGCGGCCAATCGAGCGAGCGCGACGAGCGAGGAACGAGTGAGGAGCCTGAGCGATAAATAGCACGGCTGCAGCGACCTGACCAGGGCGGCGCCGGAGGGTCGAGGAGGCTCCGAGGCGCCGGATGTGGGAATATGCCCGGTGCCTGCCGCCCGCCGGCATGTCGAATCGCGTGTCAGTATGGATTGATCCCCGGTTCGCTCTGCGGCCGGTGCATGCGTTCCTTAGACCGTTGTCCTGCGAGAGGTAGTACGTGTCGGCCAGTAAGCCCCAACCCTCCGAGGACCTCGAGATCCCCGCCGCCGCGCGACGGGCAGTCCCCGCGCGGACCGCCTCGGCCCGCGCCACGGCGACCGAGACCGTTGACAAGGCCGCTGCCGCGGACGATGTGGCGGAGGGCGACGAGGATTCCGCGGCCAAGCCCGCGCGCGCAGCCAAGAAGGCGGCGCCCGCCAAGAAGGCTGCAGCGGCCAAGGCCGGTGCCGAGGCGCCTGCAACCGATGGTGTTGCCCCCGCTGCCGCCCCGGCCGCCGGCGAGACCGCCGACGCCGAGACCGGCGATGAGGTCGCCGGTCCGGACGACAAGGATGTCGAGGCCGAGGAGTTCGTCCTCTCCGACGACGACGACGACGAGCCCGCCGCGCAGGTGGCGCAGGCCGGTGCCACCGCCGACCCGGTCAAGGACTACCTGAAGCAGATCGGCAAGGTCCCGCTGCTCAACGCCGAGCAGGAGGTCGAGCTCGCCAAGCGCATCGAGGCCGGCCTCTTCGGCGAGGAGAAGCTGAACTCGGACGAGAAGCTCTCGCCCAAGCTCATGCGCGAGCTGCAGATCATCGCCGAGGACGGTCGTCGGGCGAAGAACCACCTGCTCGAGGCCAACCTGCGCCTCGTCGTCTCCCTGGCCAAGCGCTACACCGGCCGCGGCATGCTCTTCCTGGACCTGATCCAGGAGGGCAACCTCGGTCTGATCCGCGCGGTCGAGAAGTTCGACTACACCAAGGGCTACAAGTTCTCGACCTACGCGACGTGGTGGATCCGTCAGGCGATCACCCGCGCGATGGCCGACCAGGCCCGCACCATCCGTATCCCGGTGCACATGGTCGAGGTCATCAACAAGCTCGCCCGCGTGCAGCGCCAGATGCTCCAGGACCTGGGCCGCGAGCCCACCCCGGAGGAGCTGGCCAAGGAACTCGACATGACCCCCGAGAAGGTCATCGAGGTCCAGAAGTACGGCCGCGAGCCCATCTCGCTGCACACCCCGCTGGGTGAGGACGGCGACTCCGAGTTCGGCGACCTGATCGAGGACTCCGAGGCCATCGTGCCCGCGGACGCCGTCTCGTTCACGCTGCTCCAGGAGCAGCTGCACTCGGTGCTCGACACCCTGTCCGAGCGCGAGGCCGGCGTCGTCTCGATGCGCTTCGGTCTGACCGACGGCCAGCCGAAGACCCTCGATGAGATCGGCAAGGTCTACGGGGTCACCCGTGAGCGCATCCGCCAGATCGAGTCCAAGACCATGTCGAAGCTGCGCCACCCGTCGCGCTCGCAGGTCCTTCGGGACTACCTCGACTAAGAGCTTCAACGCAGCGAGCCCCGGCCGATTCGGTCGGGGCTCGCTGCGTTCTACGGTCAGGCGGCGGCCAGCAGCTCCGCGTACTGCTCGTCGGTGAGCTGCACCGCGGCGGCGGCGATGTTCTCCTCGAGGTGCGCGACCGACTTGGTGCCCGGGATCGGGAGCATGGCGGGGGAGCGGCGCAGCAGCCAGGCCAGCGCGAGCTGGGCGGGGGTGGCGCCGAAGCGTTCGGCGGCGCCGTCGAGGATGCCGCCCGGGCGGGCCAGTTCGCCGGTGGCGACGGGGAACCAGGGGATGAAGGCGAGGCCCTCGGCCGTGCAGTACTCGACGACAGCCTCGGCGGAACGGTCGGCCAGGTTGTAGCGGTTCTGCACGCTCGCGATCGTCGCCACCGCGCGGGCGGCCTTGATCTCGGCGACGTTGACCTCGGAGAGGCCGATCGCGCCGATCTTGCCCTCCTTCTGCAGAGCTGCGAACTCGCCGACGGAGTCCTCGACGGGGACCAGCGGATCGATGCGGTGCAGCTGCATCAGCGGGATCTGCTCCAGGCCGAGGCGACGCAGGGACATCTCCACCTGCTGCCGCAGGTACTCGGGACGGCC
Organism: uncultured Actinomycetota bacterium; assembly: GCA_963703165.1. Lineage (GTDB taxonomy): Bacteria > Actinomycetota > Actinomycetes > Sporichthyales > Sporichthyaceae > JBQTKD01. The sequence goes on along the minus strand of OY969798.1, from coordinate 464,402 downwards.
CAGCGGGTGCCACTGGCCGGGGCCGGTGCGCAGCAGGCCGGCCTTGGTCGCGATGGTGACGTCGACGTAGGGGTGCAGGGCCTCGCGGATCAGTTCCTCGGACACGAACGGGCCGTAGGAGTCGGCGGTGTCGATGAAGTCGACGCCGAGCTCCACGGCCCGACGCAGCACCGCGATCGCCCCGGCACGGTCCTTCGGCGGGCCCCAGACCCCGTCCCCGGTGATCTGCATCGCGCCGTAGGCCATGCGGCGGACGGTCAGCTCGCCGACTCGTACGGTTCCGGCGGTGGCAGCGGGCGTGGACGATGAACTCATGGGTGATTCCTCCGGTGCAGGGTCGACTGTGGGGGCAACCCGACCCGGCGAGGGATCATTCCTCCGACACGACGAAGGGGCCCCGAGGATAGGAGCCCCTTGCGCTTGACGGGTAACCGGGCGATCAGCCGATCTCGCCCTCCAGGGGGAGCGGCGTGTAGCAGGTCAGCATCTCCTTGCCGGTCGCGTCGGCCGCCTTCGACCACGTGACGCGGACGCGGATCAGTCCCACGTCCTCCTTGCCCGCGAAGGTCATGTTGCCGATCGGGGCTGCCTTCGTCTGGTTGAAGATCATGTATCGCTCCTGCGTGCCTTCCGCGAGGAGTTCGGGAGTCATCTCCTCGTTGTAGTAGTCGATGCGAATGCTCTCCACCTCGGTGCCTGGGCGGTAGTACTCCTCAAGCGGGTTCTGGGCATCGGTGGCGTAGGTGGAGACGCTGGTGACGTCGTTGCTCGCACCGCCGAACTCTCCCGCGGTATTGATGACGACGCCGATGCGGAGGCCCTCGACCAAGAGGTGGTCGCAGTTGCCGAAATTGCCGTCGAACTGGAAGGGCAACGGAGGTGCGCTGATCGCGTGAGCGGTGTCCATCCCGGCGAGCAGTGTGAACGGGGTGATCGCGGCCACGGCCAGCAGGAGCTTGGGGTTGGGAAGCACGAGACCCTCCAGGGTCAATCGTCGGTGTCGGTCGGCAGGGGAATCTGACGGAACGTCAGGTAAGTGCTGAGACAAAGGGGCCCCGATCGCGGATCGAGGCCCCTCAGGTGAGTCCAGAGATGCTCAGGCGGGGAGCGGGACGGTGCAGGTCAGGTCCTCGGGGTCGGCCGTGAAGCCGGTGCCGACGCGGGACCACTCGGCGTGGGCGCGCACGAAACCGACGTTGTCCTTGCCACGGTTGAAGCTCGCGACGTTGGCGCTGCTGTGGCGGCCGTTGAGGCGCTTGTCCTCGTTGTAGAGGCGGTCGTCGCGGTCGAGGTCGTCACCATCGGCGTCGTCGTCGAAGTACTCGATGCGTACGGACTCGGCGCGGGCGTCGTCGTTGTCGAACGCGCCGGCACCGTCGTTGTCGGTGACAGTCACGACGGTCTTCGTGACATCGTTGCTGTCGCTGTCGGCGCCGGTGCCCTCGAGGGTGATCACGAGTTCCATGACGACGTCGGCGAGCGGGTGCTCACACAGCGCGGTGATGGTGTTGGTGCCGCCGCCGGTGACGCTGGACGGATCGACGGTGGCGGTGCTCGAGGCTCCGGCGGGCGCGACGATGGCCAGAACGGCGAAAGGGGCCATGGCGGCAGTGGCCAGTACACGCTTGAGGTTGCGGGTCACGGTGGGGGTCCTCTGTCAAGTACGGACGACCCGAACGGTCGCTTCTGATCATTTGTAACCGCCCGTTCGGCCCAAGGCAATTGTCTCGTTCGGGTGAATGAAGATCACCCATGTGTGGCTGTTCTTCTTTCACATATAGAAACTGACTGATAATCAGAACATCTCTTGCAGGGAACGGCGAAGGGCGCCCGACCAGTGGTCGGGCGCCCTTCACATGTTCAGGCCCAGCCGAGGGGGACCTCGGCGCGCGGGTTACGGGAAAGCGTTGCCGTCGAGCGGCACGAGGCAGGAAAGCTCCTCGTCGTCCTCGTCGTCGCCGGTCGGGCCTTCCCACTCGACGGTGGTGCGGACAAAGCCGACGTCGTCCTTGTGGGTGTTGAACTCTTCCTTGCCGTCCTGGAAGCCACGGACGCGCTCGGTCCGACGCAGAATGCGGTCCGGCTTGTCGTTGAACTCGTCAGCGTCGTCGGAGAAGAACTCGATCTTGATCGACTTCACGTTGTAGTCGAGCTCGAAGTACGGGCTGGAGTTGTCGTAGTCCTCGTCCACGGCCTGGACGCGGGCGTGGTCGATGTCATCGACGTCGCCGTCGGTCGGGCCCTCGGTGAAGAGGGTCGTCGTGAAGCGCAGGACCGGGTTGTTGTCGCTGGCGCAATCGATGGTGTAACCGCCGGCGGTCGGGTTGGCGACCACGCCGAGGTCGACGTCAGTGCTGGAAGCGCCTGCGGGGCCCATCGCCAGAGCGAAAGCCATCGGGGCAGTCGCGGCAACAACGAGCGTGCGCTTGAGGAACGGGTTCATGAGTGGGGGTCCCCCTCTGTCAACAGGGCCTGAGCCGTTCGGGTCAGGTCTTATGAGTTGTAAGGGGGCCGAGCGGGTGACGCATTAGCTCTTTCGAGTGAATGAAGATCACATGAATGCGAGCGAATCGGACCTAACGCCCAAACTTACTGACGAGGCGTCACCTTCTGCTCACTGGGGGCGACATAGCTCCGCGGTTCCCAGTGAGTGGCGGAGTAACTGGTGACTCCGGCGGCGGTGAGCAGGGCGCCGATCAGGGCGAGCCGGACGCCGAGTTGAGTCGCCATCGTTCCCATCGCCATGCCACGCCCTCCGCGTCGGTCGATCCCGCTATGGATTCGACGGACTGCCGCCGGAGGAGGTTTCGGCCGAACGGTCCGATTGGCCTCGTCCGTTCGGCTGATGGGGCTTGACGATCGAGTCACAAGCCGACCCGGGAGCTGTTCGCCGGCTGACATCGCCGGGCGGGGGGTCGGTGGTCTTGTTGGTGCAGCGGGCACATCCCCCGGCCCACCACATGCAGAAGAAGGTGTTCGAGATGAATGCACGGACCAACACCGCAGCCAAGGCCATCTTCGTCGCGCTGGTGGCCACCGCCGCCGCGCTTCCCGGCACCGCCGCGATGGCCAGCGCCGACGGACACGGCAGCAGGAAGGGCGCGATGGTCGTCTGCAACCACGGCGGCTACGGCTTCGACATCTACGCCGACGGCCCGTCCTCGTTCTCCGACGACCTTGCGGGCAGCTTCGACGAGTGCGCGGACTGGTCCCCGGCCAAGGTGGGCCAGTACGAGGTCGGCTTCTCGTTCCCGTACGCGGCACCGCCCGGCACTCTGTTCGAGGTGCGCATCAAGCGCAACGGGCACACCACGTACCGGCAGTTCAACGACGAGGGCTCGTTCACGACCAACGTCGGCAAGAACCAGACGACCCGGATCGACTTCTACATCAAGTGATCCGGGCGATGTGATCGGCGGGGCAAGCCGGTCACAAAAGTGATCCACCTGACAGGCGTGCGGGGCGACCTACCGGTCGTCCCGCACGTCGTTGTGACAGCTGTCGTGTTCGCTCAGGGCCGAAAGCCCTGAGGAGACATCGAAGGCGGCCAACCCCCTCGGCAGGGGGCGGCCGCCCTCGGTTGTCCTGTGGAGCGCGTCAGCTCTCGTCGTCGGGCGCGGTACCCGGCGTCGCGTTCAGCTGGGCGGACTCGTCGTGGAACTCCCGAGCGATCTCGCGGAGCTTCTCCTCGTAGCGGCGGCCGTGGTGAGCGCAGAAGAGCAGGTCACCGGCGCTCAGGATGACCTGGACGTAGGCCTGCGCGCCGCATCGGTCACAGCGGTCGGCAACATTCAGCGACTTGGTGGGGGCTAGCAGAGTGGTCACAATCGCCTCATCTCTTCGTGGCGGTACGAAGGTTGAACAATCCGGCGGACGCGATTCGTTCCCGTCCACGGACGTTACCTCTTCAACCGCACCGATGCGCTCGTCCTGGGTTTCCCCACGCCAACACTTGGCGTTGGGCCGCCGTTAGGCCAGTGGTTGCCCCTGTTCGGGTGGGGTGCCCCTGTTCCTTGCTGGTGGTGAACCCTTGGACCGTGTCCGGTCTACCCCGGTTCCGAGGCTCGACACGAATTGTCCGAAAGTCCATGCGGGCATCCTCCGATCGGAGGATGGGGCTGATGGTTCTCGAGTGGTCGATTGCGCCACGTCGGCCTCGTGAGGCACCCCGCGCGCCGTGCTCAACCCGTCGGTGCCCGCAGGTAGATTCGGGAACGTGACCGCCTCGAACACAGTTGCGCCAGAACTGGCCCCAGCGCCCGCCGGTGGGGCGGGGTACACCGCCCGCCACCTGATGGTGCTGGAAGGCCTGGAGGCCGTCCGTAAGCGCCCGGGCATGTACGTCGGGTCCACCGACAGCCGCGGCCTGGTGCATTGCCTGTGGGAGATCATCGACAACTCCGTCGACGAAGCACTTGGTGGTCACTGCACGTCCATCGAGGTGCTGCTGCACGCCGATGGGTCGTGTGAGGTTCGCGACGACGGCCGCGGCATCCCGGTGGACACCGAACCGCGCACCGGCCTGTCCGGGGTCGAGGTCGTCATGACCAAGCTGCACGCCGGCGGCAAGTTCGGCGGCAGCTCGTACGCCGCCACCGGTGGCCTGCACGGCGTCGGCGCTTCGGTGGTCAACGCGCTGTCCGTGCGCCTGGACATCGAGGTGGACCGGGACGGCGCCACCCACACGATGAGTTTCCGCCGAGGGACGCCGGGCATCTTCGAGGTCCCGGGAGCCCCGACCGCGAAGGCGAAGTTCACACCGAGCTCGGGCCTCACCAAGGCGCGCCGGGTGGCCAAGCGGGTCACCGGCACGCGGGTGCGGTTCTGGCCGGACCGGCAGATCTTCCTGGCCGAGGCAAAGATCTCCTTCGAGGACGTCGCGGCCCGTGCGCGCCAGACGGCGTTCCTGGTGCCCGGCCTGACGATCCGGGTCACCGACTCCACAGGCAAGGGCGACCCGATCGAGGAGACGTTCAACTTCGCCGGTGGGGCGGCCGAGTTCTGCGAGCACCTGGCGCCGGACGCGCCGCTGATGGACACGCTACGGCTGGTCGGCTCGGAGACCTTCGTCGAGAACGTGCCCGTGCTCGACGAGGGCGGGCACATGATGAGCGTGTCGGAGGTGACCCGCGATCTGGGCGTGGACATCGCGCTGCGGTGGGGGACCGGGTACGACACGACCGTCAAGTCCTTCGTGAACATCATCGCGACGCCCAAGGGCGGCACCCACGTCTCGGGCTTCGAGCGAGCGTTGGTGAAGACGTTCAGTGAGGTCGCACGGGCGGCCAAGCTGCTCAAGACCAACGACGAGGCCCTGACCAAGGAAGACGTCCTGGAGGGCCTCACAGCGGTTGTCACGGTCCGCCTGGCCGAGCCCCAGTTCGAGGGCCAGACCAAGGAGATCCTCGGAACCAACGCAGCCTCCCGGATCGTCGCGAAGGTCGTGGACCGGGAACTGCGTGCGTTCCTCACCTCCACCAACCGGGTGCACAAGGCCGCGGCCCGCACGGTGCTGGAGAAGGTCGTCGCCGCCGCGCGGACCCGCGTCGCGGCGCGCCAGCACAAGGAGCACCAGCGGCGGAAGAACGCGCTGGAGACCTCGTCGCTGCCGGCGAAGCTGGCGGACTGTCGCAGCGAGGATGTCGACCGCAGCGAACTGTTCATCGTCGAGGGTGACTCGGCCCTGGGTACCGCGAAGATGGCCCGCAACTCGGAGTTCCAGGCACTGCTGCCGATCCGCGGGAAGATCCTGAACGTCCAGAAGGCCGCGGTCGGGGACGTCCTGAAGAACGCCGAGTGCGCCTCGATCATCCAGGTCATCGGCGCCGGCTCGGGTCGCACGTTCGACCTCGACGCCGCGCGTTACGGCAAAATCATCCTCATGACCGACGCCGACGTCGACGGCGCACACATCCGCACCCTGCTGCTGACGCTGATCCACCGGTACATGCGACCGCTCGTGGAGGCCGGGCGGGTGTACGCGGCGATGCCGCCGTTGCACCGCATCGAGGTGACCAACTCCGGCAAGAAGAAGAACGAGTTGATCTACACCTACAGCGACGCCGAACTGCGCCGCGTGCTCGCCGACCTCACCAAGAAGAACCGTTCCTACAAGGAACCCCAGCGGTACAAGGGCCTCGGCGAGATGGACCACGGCCAACTGCGCGAGACCACCATGGATCCCGGCAGCCGCACCCTGCGTCGCGTCGCGATGGGCGACGTCGAGGAGGCCGAGAAGGTATTCGACCTGCTCATGGGCTCGGACGTCGCCCCGCGCAAGGAGTTCATCGTGTCCAGCGCTGACACCTTGGATCGCTCCCGCATCGACGCCTGATCAAACTGTCGGCGGGCGCTGCTTGCATGTCACCATGCCTGTGGAGGTGCGCCCATGTCCGTCCCGCTCGATGACCGAAATCAGGGACCAACGCGTCCGCTGCTCCGGGCCGAGTACGACGCGCTGGTCGATCTCGGCCACTTGGTGGGCGAGCCGATCGAGCTCATCGACGGACAGCTGGTCTGGATGAGTCCAGAAGGTTCCTCCCACGCCAGGACGATCATGCGGATCGGTAGGGCGTTGACACTGGCGATCGGCGAGCGAGCCTGGGTTCGGACGGGTGCCCCGTTCGCCGCATCTGAAGTCTCGGAGCCCGAACCGGACGTGGCCGTGGTGCCGGACGGGGATTACTACCGTGAGCACCCCAGCACTGCGCTGTTGCTGATCGAGGTGTCCTTCTCATCCATTCAGAAGGACCGGATGGTGAAGCAAAGGATCTACGCTGCGGCCGGCGTACCTGAGTACTGGATCGTGGATCTGACGTCGAACACCGTGATTGTGATGCGCGAACCCCGTGCGGATGGCTACGGCACTGCCGAAAGCTACGAACGGGGTCAGGCGATCGCGTTGCTCGCGTTCCCGGAAATCTCTCTCGCTCTCGAGGACTTCCTGCCACCCGCCCAATAGTTCACGCCAGCCGGGCCGGGAAGCCGCCCGTCGCGATCGGGCCCCAGCGGATCGGGGTGATGCGGATCAGTGACTTGCCCTGGTCGAGCATCGCCTGGCGGTACTCGTCCCAGTCGGGGTGTTCGCCGGAGATGTTGCGGAAGTACTCGACGAAGGCGTCCAGGGCCTCGGGGACGTCGAGGACCTCCGCGGTGCCGTCGACCTGAACCCATGGCCCGTTCCACTCGTCGGAGAGCACCATGACGCTCACCTGCGAAGTGCGCCGCGCATTGTGGGTCTTGGCACGCTCGGGATACGTGGCGATCACCAGGCGGTCGGAGTCGTCGACGCCGCCGGCGACGGGGGACAGCTGCGCCGCACCGTCCTGGCGGTGCGTCAGCAACACGAAGTGGTGGCGCGGGCGGACGAACTCCAGCAGTCCGGCCAGGTCGGTACGGGTGGTGGTCGCGATGGTGCGCGGCACGGTGATTCCTTCCGAAAACGTCAGCAGCGTTGCGCGCTCGGCCCCCGCACGGGATGAGCGCGCAACGATGCAGTGGTCGACGTCTGGCCTACCCGCCTACCACTTCACCATGACGTGCTTGAGCTCCGTGTAGTGCTCCACCGCGTACATCGACATGTCCTTGCCCATCCCGGACTGCTTGAACCCGCCGTGCGGCATCTCGGAGACCAACGGGATGTGGTCGTTGACCCACACCGTGCCGAACCGTAGCGCCGCCGAGGCCGCCATGGCAGTCCCTACATTGGTGGTGAATACGCTGGCGGCGAGGCCGTAGTCGACCGCGTTGGCGGCGGCGATCGCCTCGTCGTTGTCGGCGACGCGCTGGACGGTGACGACCGGGCCGAACACCTCGCGTTGCACGATCTCGTCGGACTGCTTGACGCCGACGATGACCGAGGGCTCGTAGAAGAAGCCGGGCCCGTCGACCGGATGTCCACCGGTAGTCGCCTCGCCACCGCCGGCCAATGCGCGCTCCACGAAGCCGGCCACTCGTTCGCGTTGCTTCGCCGACACGACCGGCCCGAGTTCGGTCGACTCGGCGGAGGGGTCGGCCGGAAGCAGAGTCTTCGCACCGTCGGTGATGGCCGCGACGACCGAGTCGTAGGAGCGGGCAGTCGCGATGACCCGACAGGCGGCGGTGCAGTCCTGTCCGGCGTTGAAGAACGCACCCAGCCGCACGGCCGCGGCGACGACCTCGGGGTCGGCGTCGTCGAGGACGACGACGGGCGCCTTGCCGCCCAGTTCCAGGTGCACGCGCTTGAGGGTCTCCGCGGCCGCTCGCATGATGGCCTTGCCGGTCCCCACCGATCCGGTGAGGGAGACGATCGCCACGTCCGGGTGCTCGACGAGGGCGGCGCCCGTCGTGCCGGGGCCGGTGACGACGTTGAGGACGCCGGGCGGGAGCACGTCGGACAGCAGCTCGGCCAGGCGCAGAACGCTGACCGGCGTGAGTTCTGACGGCTTGAGCACCACGGTGTTCCCGGCGGCCAGGGCCGGGCCGATCTTCCACGCGGCCATCATCAGCGGGTAGTTCCACGGTGCGATGCTGCCGACGACTCCGAGCGGTTCGCGCCGCAGCATCGAGGTGTATCCGCTCATGTACTCACCTGCGGGCTTGGCCTCCATGGCCCGTGCGCCACCGGCGAAGAAGCGGAAGTTGTCGATGGTCAGGTCCATCTCGTCGGGCAGATGCGAGACAGGCTTGCCGACGTTGGCCGACTCGATCGCCGTGAATTCTTCGGCGTTGTCCTCGATGACCTGCGCGATGCGCAGCAGGGCCTCCGACCGTTGCCGCGGTGTGGTGGTCGACCAGGTCTCGAAGGCCTTGGCGGCGGCGGAGACCGCGCGGTCGACGTCGGCGGCGCCGGAGGAGGCGGCCTGGAACAGGAGGTCGCCGGTGGCGGGATTGTGGACGTCGTCCAGGCGGTCGGAATCGGCGGCGACCCACGCCCCGCCGATGAAGTTCTTGGCCGGGAGTGAGGACAGATCAACCACGGTGCACCTCGTTCGCTCGGTGGGGTCAGGCTTTCGTCGCCGCAGGGGTGGACGACCGGGTGATCGCCTCGCCCTCGGTCAGGCGTTGGGCGATGTAGACGGGGACGATGGAGAGCACGATCGCGAACAGACCCACCGCGTTGACGATGGGTCCCTGGTTGGGTCGCGAGTAGTTCTGCAGGATCCAGATCGGGAGGGTCTCGACCGAACCCGCGGTGAAGATGGTGACGATGATTTCGTCGAAGGACAGGGCGAAGGACAGCAGCGCGCCGGCGAGCAGCGCCGTGCGGATGGTCGGGAACGTGACGTAGCGGAAGGTCTGGATCGGGTTGGCCCCGAGGTCGGCGGAGGCCTCCTCGAGGTTGCCCGACATCCGCCGCAGGCGCGCGATGACGTTGTTGAAGACCAGCACGATGCAGAACGTGGCGTGGCTGATGACGATGGTGAGCAGACCCAGATTCACTCCGCCGACCAGTGGCGCCTCGCGGAACGCCGAGTTCAGCGCCATGCCGGTCACGATGCCGGGCATCGCAATCGGGAGCACCACCAGGAACGAGATGGTGTCCTTCCCGAAGAAGCGGTAGCGGGCCACGGCGAAGGCCAACAGGGATCCCAACACCAGGGCGACGCCGGTGGACATCAGGGCCACCCTCACCGACGTGCCGAGGGCGTCGCGCGCGCCGTCGTTGTGGTACGCCGCCTCCACCCACTTCGTCGACAGTCCGTCGATGGGCCAGCGCTGGACCCGCGAAGAGTTGAAGGCGTAGAGGGCGATGATGAGCAGGGGGAAGTAGATGAACGCCAGGGTCAGCCCGGCGCCGGTCCAGTGGAGTGCTCGCGCCCGCCTCGAGTGGATCATCGGCCGGCCATCAGAGGTTGTCGAACGCGCCGAGGCGGCGGGCCACGAGGAGGTATCCGACCATGATCACCAGGGGGAAGGAGGCGTAGGCGGCGGCGAAGGGGATGTTCCCGGCCACGCCGAGGTTGTCGTAGATGACATTGCCGATGAACTGCGAGGACGAGACCAGACGCGGTGTGATGTAGTCGCCGAGGGTGAGGGAGAAGGTGAAGATCGAGCCGGCCACCATCGACGGGAAGGCCAACGGCAGGATCACCTTCCGGAACGTGGTAATGGGGGAGGCGCCCAGATCTGACGATGCGTCAAGAAGTGAGTCAGGGATGCGTTCCAGCCCGGTATAGATCGGCAGGATCATGAACGGCAGCCACAGGTAGGTGAAGGTGAGCCAGATGGCGACCAGTCCGTTGCCGCCTGTCCCTGGTCCGGAAAGGCCGATGGGGTTGAGCATCCAGTTCAGGACACCTTCCTCGGCCAGGATCGTCCGCCAGGCGTAGACCTTGACCACGTAGCTGGCCCACAGGGGCAGCAGGACCGCCACGAGCAGCAAGCGTCGCTGCCGTTGCGAGGCGACCTTGGCCATCGTGAAGGCGATGGGGAAGGCGAGCACGGCGGTCGTGACGGTGACCGCGAGGGCCATCCCCACTGTCCGCAGCGTGATGGTCCAGTAGGTGTCGCTGGTGAGCAGTTCGCGGAAGTTCTCGAGACTGAGGTCCTCGATGACCTCCTGCAGGCCGAGGTCGAACCGCCATAGGCCGTTGAAGAGCATCACGGACAGGGCGCCGAGATACGCCACCACCAGCCACCCGATGGGGGCGGCCAGCAGCAGCGTCAGTTGGAGCCAGCGGCGGCCGTGCAGCACCCGGGCGACGGGGTCGATGACCCAGTCGGCCCGGGTGCGCGCGGCGGTGCCGGTGTCGGTCAACTACTAGCCCTTGATCTCGGTCCAGGCCTTGACCCACTCCGAGTAGTCCTTGCACACCTCGCCGCGGGAGTCGCCGCAGTCCTTCACCGGCGTCGTCCAGAACGCGACCTTCTCGAAGTACTCCTCGTCGGTGGCGTGGAAGGTGTCGCAGTGCTTCTTGTCGGTCGTCAGCGCACAGGACTTCTTGTTGGCCGGAGCCTCACCGAAGTACTCCGTCGCCTGGGCGTTGGCCTTGGGCGAGGCGATGTGGTTCATCCACAGGTACATGCAGTTCGGGTTCTTGGCCTTCGAAGAAATCATCCAGGTGTCGGACCAGCCGGTCGACCCTTCCTTGGGCAGGATCGCCTTGACCCCGACCTTGTCGGCGGCCAGCAGGTTGGCGATGACCTGCCAGGTGGTGCCCACCACGGAGTTGCCCTTCGCGAAGGCGTCGACCTCCTTGGTGTAGTCCGACCAGTACTCGCCGACGATCTTGCGCTGTTCCTTGAGCAGGTCGGTGGCAGCGGTGAACTGCTTGTCGTCGAGCTCGTAGACGTTCTCGATGCCGAGATCCGGCTGGGTCGACTTCAGGTAGAGGGCGGCGTCGGCGATGTAGATGGGGCTGTCGTACGCGGTGACCTTGCCCTTGTGCTTGGACTTGGCGTCCCACACGACGCTCCAGGAGTCCGGGGCGGGCGTCACCTTCGAGGTGTTGTACATGAGCAGGTTGGCGCCGCGGCCGTGCGGAGTGCCGTAGGAGACGCCCTTGACGGTGTTGTGCGGCTTGTTCTTCAGGCCGTCGAAGACGTCCTTGTAATTGGGGATCAGGTCGAGGTTGACCGGTGCCACGTCCTTGGCGGAGATGAGCCGCAAGGACGCGTCCCCCGAAGCTGACACACCATCATATTTTCCGGTCTTCATGAGGGTGACCATCTCGTCGGACGAGTTGCCGATGGTGGTCTTGACCTTGCAGCCGCTGCTCTTCTCGAAGCCGCTGACCCAGTCGGTCTTGGGGTCGGTGGACCCGTTCTCCACGTAGCCGGCCCAGGCGACGAGGTTCACCTGGCCCTCCGCCTTGCCCAACTCGGTCAGCATCCCTTCGGGTGCCGACGGAGCCTGGGTCTCAGTCGGGGTGCCGGGCTCCTGCGCGGCTTCGTCGTCGTCGCCGCCGCAGCCGGCCAGCGCCAAAGCCAATACCAGTGAACCCAGCAACGCAGTCTGGCGATACCGCATCCGTTGTCCTTCCATGGTGGGGGTTTCAGTTGGGGAGCAGCCGGTTGTACTGCTGTCCCCAGACGAGGCGTACCGGCCTGTCCCGAGCTGCCAGTGCGTCCGTCGATTTCGTCGTGAGGTTCTGCTCGGTGACCACGAGCTCGCCTCCGATGTCGAGCGTCACCGTGTAGCGGGTTTCGGCGCCCAGATACGCCACGTCGGTGACGACGCCGGTGGCACTGCACTCGTCGGCGCCGGCCGCGGGGGCGTCGAGGTCGACGAGCCGGATCTTCTCCGGGCGGACGGTGAAGGTGCCTTCGCGGCCGAGAATCTCCTTGGCCGAAGCAGGTTCCAGGAGATTCGACGTGCCTACGAAACCGGCGACGAAGGCGGTGGCCGGGTTCTCGTACAGCTCCGCCGGCGCCGCGACCTGCACGATCCCGCCCTCGTTGAACACGGCGATGCGGTCACTCATGGCCAGGGCCTCGGCCTGATCGTGGGTGACGAAGATGAAGGTGATGCCCACCTCGAGCTGGATGGCCTTCAGTTCCTTCTGCATCTGCTCGCGCAGCTTGAGATCCAGCGCCCCCAGGGGTTCGTCGAGCAGCAGGACCCGGGGCCGCTTCACCAGGGCGCGCGCCAGGGCCACGCGTTGACGCTGACCACCACTCAGCTCGGTGGGCTTGCGCTTGTCGTAGCCCTCGAGCCGCACCATGCTCAGCGCTTCGGCTGCGCGCTTGCGGCGCTCCTGCTTCGGGACCCGCTCCACCATGAGTCCGTAGGCGACGTTCTCGCCCACCGACATGTGCGGGAACAGCGCGTAGTCCTGGAAGACGGTGTTGACGTCGCGTCGGTAGGGCGGCAGGTCCGTGACGTCCTCGCCGTGCAGCAGGACCCGACCCCCGCTGGGTTCGACCAGCCCGGCGATGATCCGCAGGCAGGTGGTCTTGCCGGAGCCCGACGGGCCGAGCATGGAGAAGAATTCGCCCTCGGTCACCTCCAGGTCGACCCCGGCGAGCACTTCGACGTCGCCGTAGCTCTTGCGGAGCCCCTCCAACCTGATGGCTTCGTTCATCAGCGCCGGGTCTTCTTGCAGGCCAGCGCGAAGGCCTCCAGGGCTTGGTCGATCTCCGCCTGCGACACGACCAGCGGCGGCATGAAGCGGACGATGTTGCCGTAGCTACCGGCGCTCATCAGGATGAGTCGGCTCTCCTCGAGGCAGTGACGCTGGACCGCCGCCACCCGGTCCTTGTCCGGCGCACCTGTGGTCGGGTCGGCGAACTCGGCCGCGATCATGAGCCCGAGGCCGCGGATCTCGCTCAGCCCGTCGTCGTCGGCGGCCAATGGGGCGAGGCCGTCGCGCAGTTGCTGTCCGCGGGCCTCGACGGCCTCCAGGAATCCGGGTTCGGTGAGGACCTCGATGGTGGCCAGCGCCGCGGCGCAGCCGATGGGGTTCCCGCCGTACGTGCCGCCATGGGATCCCTTGGGCCAGCGGCCCATGAGTTCCGCGGAGGCGCCGATGGCCGAGATGGGGAAGCCCGAGCCCATGCCCTTCGCCATCACCATGACGTCGGGGGACACCCCGTGGTGATCCACGGCGAACATGCGTCCGGTGCGGCCGAAGCCGGTCTGGATCTCATCGGCGACGAACAGGATGCCGTGCTCGCGGCAGAGGTCCGCGACGCCGCGGAGGAATCGACCGGGGGCGGCGACATACCCGCCCTCGCCCAGCACCGGTTCGATGACGACGGCCGCCGTCTCCGTTGGCGCGGTCTGGGCGACGAGCAGGTGACGCAGCGCGGCCAGGCAGTGGTCGGTGGCTGCCTCGGCGTCGCCGCCGAATCGCAGCGGGTTGGGGAAGGGAGCGACGAAGACTCCCGCGGGCAGGGGTTGGTAGCCCGCGCGGTAGCCGGCCTTGGAGGTCGTCATGGCCATCGTCAGCATCGTGCGGCCGTGGAAGCTGCCCTCGAAGACGATGAGGTTGGGCCTGCCGGTCACCTGGCGGGCCAGCTTGACGGCCCCTTCGGTAGCCTCGGCGCCCGAGTTGGCGAGGAAGAAGACGTCGATCCCGGCGGGCGTGATCTCAGCCAAACGGGTGGCGAGAGGGTCCAAAAGGGTGTGGCGGTAGACGTTGGCCTGCGCGTGAATGAACCGTGCGGCCTGCTCGCTGATGGCCGCCACCACTCGGGGGTGGCAGTGCCCCGTGCTGGTGACCGCGATGCCGCTGGAGAAGTCGAGGTACTGCGTGCCGTCGGTCGTCGTGACGACGCATCCGGAGCCCGAGGCCACTTCGAGGTTGGAGACCGAGAACCAGACGTCCGAGAGGTGCGAACCAGGGGCCACTCGCCCTCCCTGCTGGAACGAAGCTCGCAACCTGTCGAAGTGAGAGATAACCTATGGGTTCAGATGTTTAAGGTCAACGGTTGATGGCGGGCAGTCACAACCCTGAGGGCGGCGCCATGCAACGGTGGGCACTCGACGCCCGGTCCGCCGTTTTCGCGCCGCTGGACACGATCAGCCGATCGGAGCTCGTCGCGGGTCGCCTGGCCGACGCGATCGTGCTCGGCCTGCTGGCCGACGACGAGCAGTTGCCGAGCGAGGCGGATCTGTCCGCGCAGCTGGCTGTCTCCACCGTGACCGTGCGCGAGGCGCTCACAATGCTGCGTGAGCGGGGCCTTCTGGAGACCCGCCGTGGCCGTGGTGGCGGGAGCTTTGTGCGGGCGCCCGCGGATCCTCCGGGGTCGGACCTGCGGGAGCGGCTGGGCCGCATCGCCCTCATCGAACTGCGCGACCTGTTCGACCACTACGCCGCGATCGGTGGGACAGCGGCTCGTCTCGCCGCCGAGCGCGCCTCCGCCGAGGACATCGCCCGACTGGAGCGCGCGGCCGACATGTTGACCAGCGCGAAGGACGCCGGCGCGCGACGCAGAGCCGAAGGATATTTTCATCTGGAGATCGCCGCCGCCGCTCAGTCGGCGCGGTTGGCCCGCGAGGAACTGGCGCTGCAGGGCGAGATGGGTGCGCTGCTCTGGCTGCCCTTCGAGGGAACGGCGATCCAGCGTCGAGCGGCTGCGCAGCACCGGGAGATCATTGCCGCGATCGCTGCCGGCGACGGGGCGAAGGCGCGTGACCTCGTCGAGCGGCACGTGCGGGCGGCCGCGGAGCGGGTCACGGAGCTACGCCTGCAGCTGTCCACGTAGTAGGGTCCGCCTACACCTGAACGGGGGATGCCGTGACCCTGAATCAGACGAAGGTCGAAACCGCCGAATCCGTGGGCCGTCACGTGGCGGTGGCCGCCGAGGCCGTCTTCGAACTCGTCGCGACACTGCGTACGGCCACCGAGGAACTCTTCGCCGGCGCCCGACGGGTGGGCCGTGGGCTGAGCGTCGCGGATCTCGGCGAGATCGACGCGATCGCGATCGGAATGCTCGGCGGGGTCGACGGCATCATTCCCGGAGCGGGCTTCGTGGCGGCGCCGCAGAGCCTCGTCGACGCACCGCGGTGGCTGCAGTGGTGGATGCAGGCCCGCAATGGTTCGGCCACCCGACTCGTGGTCGAACTCGATCCCGGCCGGGACCGCTTCTACGACTACGCCCAGCTGCCGTGGTTCGCGGTGCCGGCCGACACGGGGCAGCGCCACATCACCGGGCCGTACGTCGACTACGTCTGCACCGACGAGTACGCCCTGACCTTCACCGAGCCCATCTACGACGAGGGTCAGTTCGTCGGAGTCGCCGGCGCCGACGTGTTCGTCAACCGGTTCGAGACTCTGGCGTTGCCACCGTTGCGTTCCCTGCCGGCGGCCGCGGCACTGGTCAACCTCCAGGGTCGGGTGATCGTGTCGAACACCGCCCGCCTGGTCACCGGGTCGCTGGTGCGCAAGCCGGACGTCGCCGCCTTCTTCGCGAGCGGCGCGGTCAGCAGCGACCAGCACGGTCTCACCCTGCAGCGCTGCGGCGACGTACCGATCGTGCTGCTGGTCGGCGACCGGCTGACCGCCTGAGGTCGCGTCAGGGATTGAACCGGTAACCCATCCCGGCCTCGGTGAGCAGGTGCATGAGATTCGCCGGACCAGGCTCGGGCTTGCGACGTGCCCGCTACGAGGGCGACCAATCGGACTCAGGGCATGCCGGTAGGGCGCATGGCCGTTGCCATGCGCCCGAGCGGCGCTGGTTCTAGAAGGGTGGTTTCTCGAGGTAGGCGGACGGTGGTGGGGGTTCGGGTTTGGGCGGTGGTTCGGGCTTGGGCTTGCGCGGGAACCAGATCTCGGATTCCTGCCGGCGGTTGCCGTTGATGTCGATGTCGGGGTTCTCGCGCGGTTCGGGTTCCTGCCACCAGGCGTCGGGTCCGACCGGTGCGGGGATCCGGGCGATGACGCGCGGCAGGTAGGTGATGTATTCGCGGCCGAGCGGTGTGCACCAGCGGTAGCCGTATCGCTCGTAGCGGTGCACGGACCAGCCGCCCTTGGTCTTGATCGTGTGGTGGCGGCCGCACTCGGGGTCAAGGTTGATCTCTCGCGTGCGTCCGCCGTAGGCCCAGTCGAGGCGGTGATCGATCTCGGCGGCACGCGACGCGCGTCCGCAGCCGACACCGACGCATCGGGGCTTGCGGAGCTGCACGGCTCGACGGAGACCGGCGCCGGGGAAACGGCGGTTGGTGTCGTCCGGCAGTGGTTTCGGCCGGCGCATCGATTCGGTCAGTTCGCGCAGCACAGGCATCCACTGCGCAAGAAGCTCGGGGTCGATCAGGTGCGCCCCGTCGTCGGGGTTGAGGGCGGTGACCAGGCCCGAGGCCACGTACTGGCCGTCGTCATCGGTCAGCACGAAGCGCCACTGCGCGGCGCCCATCTCGGCGGTGAGGTCGCGGGCGTACCGGTGAGGGATGGGTCCCCAACCGGGTAGGTCGGCCGGTGCCCGGTCCAGGCCGAGCAGCGTTGTGAGCCGGACGGACAGCTGTACGCCCTCCTGCGGCGGCTTCGGCGCAGGCGGCGCAGATCCGGGCTCGGTCTGGGTCCCGTCCTCGGCGTCGCGAACGATGGTGGCGGCCAGGGCCAGAAGGATCTGTTCGTCGGCGAGGCCTTCCTAGGTGCCGTCGAGCATGCTCAGGAACAGTTCGGCGCGGATGTGGTCCACCCGGCGGGGGTCACCCGCGGACTTGGCGGCCTTGGCGAGACGCTTCAGTCGGCCCATAGCAGCGGCGGTGCGGGCGACGTCGAGCTGCTGCCCGGAGATGTTCGCCGTGCCGTCCTTGTTCCCGTACCCGATGACCCGGCGCTTGCGTAGTGCCTCCTTGTAGCGCTTCTCCGCCCAGGTCGGGTCCAGGGCCATTGCAAGCTTGGTCGCCTCTTTGATCAGTTGTCCGACCGGCAGCTGTTCCTCGGCGTCCAGGACGGCAGAGGGGAGCAGGGCGTCGCACACGGCGTGGGCGTGCTCGTCGGACAGGTCTGCGGTCCACTCCGACAGCGCCCATGCGGCCTTCTCGTCCAGGCCACCGGTGCCCATCGCCTCGTTCAGTTCGGGCAGACGCATCACGGTCGCCCACGCGAGCTCGAGCAGCTTGGTCGCTGCGGCGTTGGACATGCCGCCCGCGGCCGCGAGCTCGTCCACCCCGTACTCGTAGGGGATCTGCAGTCGCGCCACGGTCTGCGCACTGCCCGGCCGACGCAGCACGACCTCGACCGCCCAGCGATGGACCGCGGCATCATCGGCATTGCGCTGCCGCAGCCGTGCTCGGAACACCTCAACCATGGCGTTCCCGGACACCGAGAACGGACTGATCGAGTCCAGCGCCGCAATCAACTCCGCACCCGGCGGCATGGTTGCCAGACCCTTGGGGAGTGATTGCAGCTTCTGCATGATTCGATAATACGTTCTGCATATCTGCTCAAGTGCAGTAACCCTTACGCAGTAGGGAAATCGGCGGTCAGCTCGTAGAGCGGGTGCGGGTCTGTCGCGACGGCCTGCTGGAGGAGCCGGTAGAAGAGCAGGCCGCGGGCGCTGGAGTTGCGTCGGTTGAAGCGGAAGGCGTACTCGTCGAGGTAGTACGGCAGGTGCTTGTCGCTGGCTCGGTAGTGCAGCGTGCCGGTCAGCCACCGCTTGAGCAGCGAGGCCACCAGGTGCACCCCGGGCAGGACCTCGGCGGGGTCCTCGGCGTCGTAGCCGGTGACGTACTCGTGGACGTAGCCCAGCCCCGTGAGGCGGCGCATCATGCGTGCGCCGTCGGTGCGGACGGTCGCGCCCGGCTCGACGACTTCGGTCGCGAAGTCGACCAGGCTCAGCGTGCCGGGTGCGTCGGCGACGGCGAACCGGACTCGACCGAGCTTGCGGGGACCGACGCGTTCGACCGCGACCTGGACGCAGGCCTTGTCGCTGCTCGCGCCCTGCTTTCCCACGCTCACACCGCCGACGAAGGTCTCGTCGACCTCCACGATCCCCGCGAGCCGGTCCCGATCGGGGCGCACCATGGCCCGGCGCAGCTTGTGCAGCCACGCCCAGGCGGTCTCATACGAGCCGAACCCGAGCTGCTGCTGCAGGTTCAGCGCGGAGACCCCGTTCTTGCTCGAGGTGACCAGCCAGGCGGCCGCGAACCAGGTCGAGAGCGGGGTGCGTGAACGGTGGAAGATCGTGCCCGCGGTGACCGAGGTCTTGCGCCCGCACTGCGTGCACATCCACATCTGCCGCTGACTGATCCGCCACCCGTCGCCGGCGCAGACGGGGCAGACGAAGCCGTCCGGCCAGCGCAGCCGCTCGAGATAGTCGATGCACGACTCGTCGTCCGGGAACCACCCACGGACCTCCTGAAGCGTCCGTGGGTAATCGATCCCGCCGCGCGGAAGCTGAAGGTCCACGAATGAATCGTACTGCACGCAAGCAGATATGCAGATAATACGTTCGAGTATTACGGTGACGCCATCCAAATATAGGTCAAATCACTGCAGCGGCGCCTAGTTCAAATCGGCTTTCTGCCGCTACGTCAGACCGGTCCACCCACCGCGGTGAGCGGGACGGACAGTTTGATGCCCGAGCCGTCGCGGCGGATGTCGACCTCGGGCAGTTCGACCGGCGCGCCGTTGGCCGAGCAGCCCTTCGCAGGGGAGTAGCCGACCCATCCGAGGGTCAGGATGTCCTCGCCCTTGAGGAACTTGTGGCAGCGGACGCCTCCGGTGCCGCGGCCCTTGCCGGGGTACTCGGCGAACGGGGTGACCTTGATGGAGCCCCCGCCCACGTCCAGCGCGCCGCTGCCGTCGGAGACGGTGACCACGACCGCGTCCCAGGCGGTGTCGACAACGCCGAACCAGATCGCGGTGGCGTCCTTGCCGAGGTTGATGCCGGCCATGCCGCCGGCGGTCCGGCCCTGCGGGTTCACGAGCTTTGCGGGGAAGCGCAGCAGTTGGGCATCGCTGGTGACGAACACCAGTTCCGTCGTCTCCTCGGCGGGCACCGTGGCGGCGCCGACGAGTGAGTCGCCCGGGCGCAGCGCGATGATCTCCCAGTCGTCCTTGTTCGACGGCACGTCGTACTTGAGCCGCTTGACCACGCCCTGCGCGGTGCCGATCGCCAGGACCGGTCCGTCCGGGTCGAGCGAGGCCAGGCCGACGACCCGTTCCCCCTTGTTCAGTTGGGCGAACTCGCTCACCGCGCCGCCACCGGACAGCGCCGGGGGAGCAGCGGTGAGCGGCACGGAAGGCAGGTCGAGCACGGGGATGCGCAGCATCCGACCGGCGCTGGTGATCAGCCCGACGTGACCGCGGGCCGTCGTCGTCACCGAGGCCACCAGGACGTCGTGCTTGGCCCTCGATCCCTCGGTCGGCAGCGGTTCGGCAGTCGGGGTGCGGGCCAGCAGTCCGGTGGCGGACAGCAGCACCCAGCACGGGTCGTCGGTGACCTCGAGCGGGACCGCGGTCGCCGGAGTACCGGCCGATTCGAGCAGCACCGTGCGGCGAGCGTCCGCGTACTTGTCCGAGACCGCCTTCAGTTCGTTCGACACCGTCTTGCGCAGCAGTGCGTCGGACTCGAGCAGTTCGGTGAGTTGCGCGATCGTCGCCCGCAACTCGGCCTGCTCCTGCTCCAACTTGAGGGTGTCGTAGCGGGTGAGGCGGCGCAGCGGGGTGTCGAGGATGTAGTTGGCCTGGATCTCCGACAGTTCGAAGATCTCCTGCAGACGGGTGCGTGCGCTCGCGGTGTCGTCGCTGGTCCGGATGACCTGGATGACCTCGTCGATGTTGAGCAGCGCGACCATCAGACCGTCGACGAGGTGCAGGCGCTCCTGCGCCTTGGTGCGCCGGTACTCCGAGCGACGACGGACCACGGCGAAGCGGTGCTCGAGGTAGACCTGGAGCAGTTCCTTCAGGCCGAGGGTGAGCGGCTGCCCGTCGACCAGGGCGACCGCGTTGATCGAGAACGAGTCCTCCAGCGGGGTCTGCCGGTACAGCTCGGCCAGCACCGCCTCCGGGTTGAAACCGTTCTTGACATGGATCACCAGGCGCAGGCCGTGGTTGGAATCGGTCAGGTCCTCGATCTTCGAGATGCCCTGCAGCTTGCGCGCGGTGACGAGGTCCTTGATGCGGGCGATGACCTTCTCGGTGCCGACGCCATAGGGCAGCTCGGTGACGACGATTCCCTTCTGGCGGGCCGTCACAGGTTCGATGGTCGCGGTGGCGCGCATCTTGAACGACCCGCGGCCGGTCTCGTAGGCCTCGCGGATGCCCTCCAGGCCGATGATCTTCCCGCCGGTGGGCAGGTCGGGGCCGGGGACGAAACGCATGAGCGCGTCGGTGTCCGCGTTGGGGTGCGCGATCAGGTGCCGGGCGGCGGCGATGACCTCACCGAGATTGTGCGGGGCCATGTTGGTCGCCATGCCGACGGCGATGCCGGCAGCGCCGTTGACCAACAGGTTCGGGTACGCGGCGGGCAGGACCGTCGGCTCCTGCTCGCGGCCGTCGTAGTTCGGCGCGAAGTCGACGGTGTCCTCGTGGATGGAGCCCACCAGGTCCATCGCCGGATCGGCGAGGCGGCACTCGGTGTAGCGCATCGCGGCGGGGCCGTCATCGAGCGTGCCGAAGTTGCCCTGCCCGTGAACCGTGGGCAGCCGCATCGAGAAGGGCTGCACCATGCGCACCAGCGCGTCGTAGATGGCGCCGTCACCGTGCGGATGCAGCCGACCCATGACCTCGCCGACCACGCGGGCCGACTTCACGGTGGAGGTGTCGGGGCGCAGCCCCATCTCCGCCATTTGGTACAGGATCCGGCGGTGCACCGGCTTGAGGCCGTCGCGGGCGTCGGGCAGGGCCCGGGAGTAGATGACCGAGTACGCGTACTCGAGGAACGAGCCCTTCATCTCCTCCGCAACATCGGTGTCGATGATGCGCTCGTCAGGGTGCGTGGGGGGCGGGGTGGCTGCCATGCGCCCATTCTTTCCAATGCGGCGGACACTCTGGCGTCGCGCCGCGTGTCGCGCCCTACGTGTCGAAGCTCGCGCTCAGCGCGACGGCAACTCGAGCGGCGAGGTCCGCGTTCGCTTTCAGCAGCGCGATGTTCGCCGTCAGCGCCGCGCCGCCCGTCGCCGCCTGCATCCTGGCCAGCAGGAACGGCGTCAACGCCTGCCCGCGGATGCCCTCCTCGCGCGCCGCGGACAGCGCGGTCGTCAGCGCCGCGTCGTGTGCGGCGGGGTCCAGGGCAGCCTCGGCGGGCACGGGGTTCGCGATGATGATCGCGGACTGCATGCGCAGGGCCCGCCGGGCCTGGACGACGGCGGCGGCCTGCGTCGGGTCCTCGATCCGCCAATCCAGCGGTTGGCCGCTGTCGGCGAGGTAGAAGCCGGGGAAGCGCGTCGTGCGGTAGCCGAGCACCGTCACACCGAGGGTCTCCAGGCGCTGGCAGGTGGCGGGGACGTCCAGGAGGGACTTCACTCCGGAACAGACCACCGCGATGCGGGTGCGGGCCAGGGTGTCGAGATCGGCGGAGACGTCCCAATCTGTGGCTGCGTCGCGATGCACGCCGCCCAGGCCGCCGGTGGCGAAGACCGCGATCCCCGCCGCGGCGGCCAGGTGCGCGGTCGCCGAGACGGTCGTCGCGCCTGTGCGGCCTGTGCCGACCGCCGGGGCGAGATCGCGCACGGAAAGCTTCGCAACGTCGTCGCGGGTGGCGAGGGTGCTCAGGCCGTTGTCATCCAGGCCGATCCGGGCGACGCCGTCGAGCACGGCGATCGTGGCCGGTACGGCGCCCGCATCCCGGACGATCGCCTCGAGGTCGCGGGCCAGCGCGAGGTTGTCCGGGCGGGGCAGACCGTGGCTGATGACGGTGCTCTCCAGCGCGACCACCGGGCGCCCCTCGGCCAGGGCAGCCGCGACCTCCAGATCGACGTTCACGAGGCGTCACGCTAAGCCACCGGCGGCGTGACAGACTTGCGGCATGGCAGACACGGGTGTGGCGCGCGAGATGCGCAGCGCTATCCAGCGCAGCGGCTACTACCCGGAGCTGGTCGCCGAGGCCATCGACGTCGCGGTGGGTGACGAGTCGCTGACCTCGTACCTGGTGCATCAGGAGACGACGTTCGACTCCGAGGAGGTCCGTCGGCACGTCACCGTGCTGGCGTTGACCCCCACGCGGCTGATCTGCGGTCACACCGACGAGCACGGCGCCGATGAGGCGAACCCGGCCGGATACGCGACGACCTCGACGGAGAGCGTTCCGATCCGGCGCGTGGGCACAGTCATGGTCAGTCGCACCGTGGCAGATCCGGCTCGGCACAAGGTCGGCGGGACGCCGGCCGAGGTCGTGCTCAACGTCGGCTGGGGCGCCGTACGTCGGGTCGATCTCGAGCCCGCCGCGTGCGGGGACCCGTCGTGCGAGGCCGAGCACGGGTTCACCGGCACCATGACCGCCGACGACCTGTCACTGCGGGTGAGCGAGGCAGCGGACGGTCGCCAGGCCGTGGCCGACATGCTCGCCTTCGCGAACGCGTTGTCCACCGCCGTCGGCGCCGGCGGGTGAGCACGTCGGCCGCGCAGGCGGCTCCGCCCTACGGAACCGCGACCCTCGCCGAAGTACTTCCCTCTGTTCTGGCCTCGCTGGGCGTGCCGGGCGAGGAGGCGGCACTGCCTCTCGAGCTGCCGCACCGCGTCGCGGTTCTCCTCATCGACGGGATGGGCTCGGAACTGCTGGCGACCCACGCGCACCTGGCGCCGTGCCTGGCCTCACTGGTGGCCGCGGGCGGGACGACGTTGGGGGTCGGATTCCCGTCGACGACCGCAACGTCGTTGACCTCGCTCGGCACCGGCCTGCCACCGGGGGCGCACGGCGTGCTCGGCCTCTCGCTGCGCAAGCCCGACGGCACCCTGCTCTCCACCCTGCACTGGGACGCCGCCGCCGTCGATCCACTCACCTGGCAGCCGTACCCGACGGCGTTCGAGCGTGCGGCCGACGCGGGCGTCACGGTCAGCGCCGTCGGCCCGCGCCGGTTCCGCGGCAGCGGCTTGAACACCGCCGCGTTCCGCGGGGCGAAACCCGTCGGTGCCGAGTCGGCCGGTGAAGTCGCGGCAGCGACGCTCCGCCTGCTGGCGGCGGGTCCGGCGAACGCCCCGGCGCTCGTGTACTCCTACTACGGCGACCTCGACGCGACGGGGCACCGCGAGGGGTGCGGTTCCCTGGCCTGGCGGTTCCAGCTGGCACACCTGGATCGCCTCGTCGAGCAGATCGTCACCGAACTTCCGGCCGACGCCGCGCTGGTGATCACGGCTGATCACGGCATGCTCGACGTCCCGAGCGCGAGCCGGATCGACTACGACGCGCAACCCGATCTGCAGGCCGGTGTGGAGCTGCTGGCCGGCGAACCCCGTGCCCGCTACGTGCACACCGTGCCCGGTGCCGCCGGCGAGGTGCTCGCGGCGTGGACCGAACTGCTCGGCGAGGACTGGAACGTGCTGTCCCGCGGTGACGCCGTGGCGACCGGCTGGTTCGGCCCGCCGAACCGGGTGCGCGAGGACCTGGTCGGCGACGTGGTGGCCGTCCCGCGCGGATCCGGGGCAGTGGTCGCGAGTGTCAGCGAGCCCATCGTGTCCCGGCTGGTCGGGATGCACGGCGGGCTGACCTCGGCGGAGCAACGCGTCCCGTTGTTGGTCCGGTCTGCTTGAGCCCGCTCGTCAACGCGACGGAGCTGGCCGCCGAACTGGCCGGCCCGCGTCCGCCGGTGCTGCTCGACGTCCGGTGGCCGATCCCCACCGTGGGCCCGTCGGACCGCGCGGGTTATCTGGCCGGGCACATCCCGGGGTCGCGGTTCGTGGACCTCGACGCCGAGTTGGCCGGGCCGCCCGCAGGGGCCGCCGGCGGGCGACACCCGCTGCCCGACGCGGTCGCGTTCACCGCGGCGATGCGGGCCCACGGGGTGCGTGCCGGGTATCCCGTGGTCGTGCTGGACGTCGCGGACGGGCTCGCGGCGGCGCGGGCCTGGTGGTGCCTGCAGTACTTCGGCCATGACAACGTGCGGTTGCTCAACGGTGGGTTCACCGCCTGGCAGACCGCGGGTTTGCCGGTCGAGACCGGGGAACCTGACGCTGCATCAGTAGGTGATTTCACAGCCATTCCCGGGCATCTTGCGGTTCTCGATGCGGAGGCCGCGGGCGAACTCGCGCGCACCGGTGTGCTGCTCGACGGGCGTTCCGCCGCCCGGTACGCGGGGGAGCCCAACCCGATCGACAAGATCCTCGGCCACATTCCCGGCGCGCTCAGCGCACCCGCGGTGGAGAACACCGACCACGAGGGTCGCTGGCTCGATCCGGTGGCCCTGCGGGCGCGCTTCGCCGCGCTGGTTCCCGAGGGTGTCCCGGTCGGTGTGCACTGTGGCTCAGGGGTCACCGCGTGCAGCAACGCGTTGGCTTTGACTCTCCTGGGGCGTGGAATTCCCGCGCTCTACGTGGGGTCGTGGAGCGAGTGGTCCGCCCGGCCCGACAGTCCGATCGCCGTCGGGACCGATCCAGGCTGAACGTCAGGGCTCCTCGCCGTCGACGGGCAAGGGAGCACTCACGGGGTCATACCCTAGACGCGACCGGCCTGACGACGACCGCGTCGAGCATTGCGCTGGAAGTTGTCCGACGGGACGACCGCAGCCTGGCGGTCGAGTTTCGTCGCCACCGCGGCGGTGCCCAGGGGGTTCACCAGGTAGCCGACCGGCTTCATCACCTTGTTGCCGAAGGCCCAGTCGAGCAGTCGCGCGGCTTGCGGGGCCGTGCGGTAGTTGGAGCCCATGACCGTGACGATCACCGTGCGACCGTTGCGCGTGGCGGCGGCGATAAGGGTGTTGCGTGCCAGGGTCGTGTAGCCCGTCTTCACTCCGAAGGCTCCGGGGTAGAAGCCGAGCAACCGGTTCGTGGTGTAAATGCGGTACTGCTTCTGGTTGCGGGCCTTCTTGCTGGGGAACGTCCGCGCGACCGTGCTGCTGTACTTGCGGATTCCCGAATGCAGGACGGCAGCGCGGCCCCACAGCGCCAGGTCGTAGGCCGAGGAGAACTGCTTGGGCTCGTCGAGCCCGCTCGGGTTCACGACCTTGGTGTCCTTGGCCTGCAGGCGGGCAGCCTCGCTCTGCATCATCCGGATGGCGCGGCGCCAACTGCCGTTCGCGCCGGCGCGACCGATCGCGTTCGCTGCGTCGTTGCCCGACCGAAGGAACAGCGCGTACCAGAGGTCGTCGATCAGGTACTTGCGCCCAGCGACGAGCCCGACCTTGGATCCCTCGACGTTCGCGTCCGCGCGGGTCGCCGTGTAGTGGTCGCCGGCGTTCAACCGCGGCATCATCGTCAGTGCCAGCAGTGTCTTCAGCGTGCTGGCCGGGCGCGCGGGCGTGTGCGCACCCTTGGCCGCGAGGACCGCTCCGGTGACCGCGTCGGCGACCACCCAGGTGCGAGCCTGGACGTAGGGAAGCCGCGGAGCGGCGCGGTCGACCACGACGCCGTCCCGGCCCAACTGGGCACCGCCGATGGGTCCGGCGGCAGGCGCTTCGATGGTCGCCGCGGAGGCGGCGGGTCCGAGCAGCATGGGCAGCACGGCGGCAGTCGCCACCGCGGCGCGTAGCCCGTAGCCCCGGCGGGAAGTGATAGACGTGTGCATCGTGTGACTCACGATACGAACGGTGACCGGAAATCATGGGTAACCACGCCCGGCGCGGCGCCTCAAATGCCGCCGAAGCAGATGAAGCCCGCGACCCCGGTGTCAGCCGTGGCCCGGGAGAGGGCCACCGCGGGCGGGTCGCCGGCGGCCAGCCACCGGTGCAACGCGGTCATCAGCACGCGGGTCTCGCGATCGGGCACCGCAGTGACCGGCGCGATCAGGGTCCGGGTCCCCATTTTCAGCAGGGCGGCGGATACCCCGAGAAGTTCCCCGCCGGGCCGGACCGCGCAGCGGGCAGCCTCGCACGCGGACAGCACCAACAGGCGGGGCGGGCGGCGCAGCCGGTGCAGGTCATGCACGGTCAAGGGTCCGTCCGCCAGTTCGAGGGAGGAGAAGTCGGGTTGGTCGGCTCGGAAACGACCATGACAGGCCAGGTGCGCGATCCCCGTGCCGTCGAGTCCGGCCAGCACAGCGTCCACCGTCGCCTCCGGGCCGATGAGCACGGACGCCTGGGGGTGATGGGCGGTGATGGCGCGGATCTCGGGTCCGGCGTGACGCAGTCGGGGCCCCGCGGCCAGGAACACCTCGCCGGTGCGACGTCGATCCTGACGAGGGGTCAGCCACCAGGCGAGCGAGGGAATCACCTGCACGGGGCGGCCCACCGTCGAGGGCAGCAGGCTCCACGGCAGTGCGTGCAGATCGTCGACGGGTGCCAGGACCAGCCCTGCGTCCGCCCCCGTGACCTCCTTGAGCAGGAGTTCGTCGAGGTGATGTGCCGCGTGTGCGAGTGCTTCCCTGGCTGCGGCGAGGGACTCGGCGTTGCCTTGGGCGCGCCACAGCCGGTGCGCACTGAACCGGACCGCCGCGACCTCTTGGGCCACCGGCGCCCACGGACCGAGTCGATGCACCCGCGACCGGCCGTTGTGGACGGTCACGGCATGCAGGTTGTCGCCGGAGCGCAGGTAGCTGACCAGGGTGCGCCCGGCCAACGCCGCCACGACCCGGTTCACCTCGATCGGCCTCTCGAGCGAGCCGCCCGGGCCGGGCGAGCCATGTGTGCGCTGTCGGATTGTTCGTTCCAGGCGCACTTGCTCGGCGCGAAGCTCGGCGGAGACCACGCCCTCGGCGCGTTGGTCGTCGACGGTCCGCCGCAGTGCTGCCAGGTCTGCGGCGAGAACCCGGTCGTCCGGTGCTCTGGTGGGCGGATGATCCAGGCTGCGGGACCGCAGGGCCTCGGCGGCCCGCAGTACCTCTGCGGGACGCCCGCCACGGAGAGCGAGGCGGACCCCGAGCTCCGCGAGCTCTCGGCCGTCGGCGGCCGCGGCCGCGCGGAGCTCTGTCGCGCCGAGCGCGGCGGCGTACTCGACGACCACTGCCAGGCCGGACCGCACCGCGCGGGACGCGGCGGCATCGTCGGAGTTCTGATGATCCATCAGGGCTCGGACGGTCCAGGCGGCGACGCGCACCTGGGCCGGCTCGCGCTGCAACCCTGCCCAGTCCGCCTCCAGCCACGCCTCGGCCTCGGCCTGCGCGTCGCGACCGTGATCGAGCAGCACCCGAGCGAGGAACAGACGAGCGGGCCGAGTGTTCGGCGGACCGAGGTGGCGATCCAAATCGTCGAGATTCACCCGCAGCGCCCGTAACAGGCCGGCGCTCGTGTCGCCGGCGGCGTACTTCGCCCGCAGGGACAGGAGTACGGCCTGGGCGGCCCACGCGGGGCGGTGCTGACTGCGGAACTCGCGTGCGGCGCCGGCCGCCAGTTGCGCGGCCGCGGAGGGATCGTCGCCGGCGAGGCGGGCCTCGGCGAGCAACAGTCGCGCCGAGGCGGCGTCGAGGCGCCGACCGCCGCGTTCGAGCAGCACGATCGCCGCGGCGGCGTCGGCCGCTGCCTCGTCGGCAAGGCCCACGCGAAGCAGAGCCGTCGCGCGGTCGGTGCGGGTCGCCGCCGCCTGGCCGGGACCGATACCGGGAACGGCCTCGGCTCGGGCGAACGCCTCGAGGGCGGTGGGGATGTCACCGCGGCAGGCAGCGAGGTAACCGAGGTTGTTCTCCGCGTCGGCGAGCAATTGCGTCAACCGCCCCCTGCGGGCGAGATCCGCGCAGCGGCGCAGATCGGCGTCCGCCTCCCGCAGATCGCCGTGCATCGAACGCAACGCACCCCGGTTCAGCAAGGCGAGTGCTTCGAAGCGGACGTTACGACCGCCGCGCAGCACCGGCAGCGCACGGCGATACGCGTCCATCGATTCCTTGTACCGTCCGGCGCGCCCGAGCAGGAGCGCGCGCTGCGCCAGCACCTCCGCGGCGTCGGTTCCACTCAGCGCCTGGCCGGCCACGTCGAGTTCGCGCAACGCGGCCGGCAACTGCCCGAGCCCGGCCAGTGCCACGGCGAGACTCATCCGCGCCTGAGCGGCCGGACGAGGCAGGTCGTGCTTGGTGGCCAGAGCGATCGCGAGGCGGAACCGGTGCGCCGCGCTGCTGAGCTCGTCGATGTCGGCCAGCGCCAGGCCTGCGGCCCGGTGTGCGACTGCTGCCGCCAGTGGATCGGGTCGGGTCGCAAGGAGCTCGTCGGCTGCCCGCACGGCGGCAGCGGGATCCTGCAGGGCGAGTTCGAGCAGATCCTCCGCGATGAGCATGAGTCAGATGTCGATCCAGGAGGTGTTCACGCCCTGGCCTTCGGTGGGGCACCAGCTGAGGCTGAACGGCCCCGCGGACAGATCGGCGAGGAAGAACCGCCCCAGCTCGTCGGGGCGGACGGCAGGGCGCTGGGGCGCGGTGCGGACCTCGAGCTCGCCGGGTTCTGCCGGGATGAGCTGGCCGACGATCTGACGGGTCCGGCCGGTCTCGTTCACCTCGATCTCGATGGTGTGCGTCGCTGTCGTGAACGTGATCAACCGCGGCCCGCCGTGGCTTCGTACGGCGGCATCGACGAGCAGGCTGTCGGCGAGAATCTCGGCCAGCTCGCGGTCCACGTCGCGCCACGCGAAGGCGCCATGGGCCATGGCGCGAGCACCGGCCGGAATCGGGTCGGTCCGCAGGTAGAAGTCACGGAGCACGGCGCGCAGATCGTCGTCGGGGTCGCTCATCGGGCGGGCTCCTGATCCTTCAGGTATCCGACGGACTCCAGGCCGCGGCGCAGATAACCGAGGCACCGGGCGCGCGTGGGACCGATGCTGCCGACGGGCATACCGAGCGTTGCGCCGATCTCCGTGTAGCCGGTGTCCGGGGAGAACGCGAACACCCGCAGCAGAGCGCGGCACTTGTCGGACAGACGGCTCAGGGCGTCGGACACGACGGTGGTGCGTTCGTCGGCGAGCGTCTTGTCGTCTGCCCCGGTGTCGTCGGGGAGGCCCTGCAGTAGTTGCCAGTCGACGGGGGACTCGTGCGTGCGACGGCGACTGTGGCGGAGGCACTCGTTGCGCGTGGTCGTGCGCAGCCACCCGGGCAAGGCCTCAGGCTCGCGGATCCGGTTCAAATTCTCGACGAGGCGAAGCCAGACAGTCTGACTGACGTCTGACGCATCGCGCGTGTCCAGGCCGTAGGCCCGGGAGACCGACCAGACCAGAGGGTGGAAGCGGTCGACGATCGCGGACCACGCGGACTCGTCCCCGGCGCTCGCGGCGGCGAGGAGCTGTGCGAGTGGGCGTGGCTCGGCGGCCATGGGGTGACGGTAGCGGTTCGGCTGACGGCTCGGCTGCGCCGTGGGGTTGGTAGCTAAGGCGGAGGCGCGGTGAGGGGCTTCGCCCGTACAGTCCCGGTGACCTACTCGGACGGGGCGCGCAGTGACACCTGAGATCGAGAGCCTGGTCGAGGCCGCGTTGGCCGCGCAGGAACGAGAACGGCTGGACGGCTTCGGCTCTGCCCACCCGGAGCTGGACCGGCTCCGCGAATCCCTCGAGGCACGAGCACTGATCGCGCTGACCGCAGAACTGGTTTCGGACGTCCGAGTTCCTGTTCGAGAGCTCGGCGCGAGGTTGCTCATTCATGTGGAGTTCGACGCAGATCTGGTGATCGACGCCATCGAACAGGCGGTTGCGACCGAACTGGACCCAGCGGTGAACAGCTGGCACGTCGTTGCTCTCCAGTACACGCGCAGTTTCCGGGCTATGCCGCTGATTCGCCGATTCGCCGAGGACCCCGATCCCACGGTGCGCTTCGCGGCTGCGGGCGCGATCTCCGGCTGTTCGGAGGGAACCGATCAGGACCTGCGCCTCGTCATGAGCATGTGTGCCGACGAGGATCCAGATGTCCGTTGGTCGGCCGTGTTCGAGCTGGCGGCTTGGTGGTCCGACCCCGACCTGGCCGCCCTCGAATCCCTTCCGGCTGCTCGGCGGTTGCTCGTGGAGTTGGCGGCCGGATCCGATCCAGAACTTGCGCGGCTCGCGGGCGACGCTCTCGAGGCCGAGACGAACTGACGAACACTTACCTCACGGTCCAACGCGATCCGCTCACCGGATGACCGCCCCCAGGCCGGGTTCCTGCCGCGAGTCCGACATCAAAGCGGTAATGGCAGCCTGCGGGGAGCCACCGTTCTCGCCGATCGATCGAGCGATCAGGCCCGTGACCGCAGGCGCTGCGAACGAGGTCCCGCTCCATCGGGCAAAGGTCGCCGCCTGTGCCGTCTCGTCGAGGGTGACGAAAGCACTGCAGACGTCCTCGCCCACGGTGCAGGCGTCGACCCAGTCGCCATGGTTGGAGAACGACGCTGCCTCTGTCCCGGCGGCATTCAGAGCGCCGACGGCGATCACCCCGGGAATGGCGGCGGGCCAGAACGGACGGGTGCTCGCGTCGTTCCCTGCCGCGGCGACGACCACGGTGTGCTCAGGGAGCTTTTCGACAGCCTCGGTAAGTGCTGCTGAGGCGTGGTCGTTCCAGGTGTGGCAACCGAGGGACAGGTTGATGACGTCGACCTTCGCCTTGTGCAGCTTCTGCAGGGCGACGATCAGGTCGAGCTCATCGCAGACCCCGTCCGAGCCGAGGAGCCGTCCTACCCGCAACTGGGCAGTGGGCGCGTGCTGCGCGACGATCCCGGCGACGAAGGTGCCGTGCCCGGCGAGGACGTCCAGGCGTTCGTCCTGGTTGGCGTCGAGCACCTCGAACTGATCGGGTGTCAGGTCGGCGAACCAGGGCCGGTCGACGAACCACGGGTGTCGGCCGATCCCGGTGTCGAGTACCGCGACCGTGACCGGATGCGCTGCCTTCGTCGTGACCGGCTCGGGCAAGGCTGAAGTGAGCAACTCGGGTGTGGTGGCCGGGCCGCCGCGAAATCGGGGAGTCGCCTGGATCAGGTGGACCGGGGCGACAGCGCCGCGGACATCGGCGAGCAGAGACAGAACGTCGGCACCCGTGCCGGGGAGCAGCGGCAGGCGCCACAACCCGGAGCCGGCGGGTACGGGTTCACCGACCCATCTGGACAACCGATCCGCATGCAACGGCTCCCCGTGGAGCATCAGCTGATCGGCCCGGATCAGGGCATGGGGCTCCGGAGTCAGCACGGCGCGGTGCCGGGAGAGCAGCAACTGCAGGATTTCCTCGAGCGGTCCCGATGAGTCCACCAGCGCAGGCTACGGTGCTGTTCCCATGATCGAGCCGTGCACCCGCGCCGAGGCCCAGAGCCTCGATACGGCCGACCCGTTGGCTGGGTTCCGTGACCGGTTCCTGGATACCGACGACGATCTCATCTACCTCGACGGCAACTCTCTGGGGCGCGCGCCGCGCAGCACGGCACGGCGGCTGAACGAGGTCGTGACCGGCGAGTGGGCACGGGATCTGGTCGCGTCGTGGGAGCACTGGATCGACCTGCCCGGCGCCGTGGGTGACCTGATCGGCGCAGAGTTGCTGGGGGCTCGGCCGGGCGAGGTGGCCGTCAGTGACGCCACGACGGTGAACCTGTTCAAGCTCGCGGACGCGGCCATCGAGTCCAGGCCGGGACGTCGGGTCATCGTCACCGCCGCGGACGAGTTCCCGACGGACCGCTACGTGCTCGACGGGTTGGCGGAGCGCCACGGGTTGACGGTGCGTCAGGTGCCTGCGGACCTCGATCTCGGACCCAGGCCGGACGACATCATCGCTGCCCTCGACCACGACGTGGCCCTGCTCTGTCTGAGCCACGTCGGGTACCGCAGCGGCGCGTTGGCAGACATGTCCCGGCTGACGGCGGCGGCGCACGAGGTCGGTGCCTTGACGCTCTGGGACCTCAGCCACGCGGTCGGTTCGGTCCCGATCCAGCTGGCCGAGGCGCGCGCGGACCTCGCCGCCGGATGCTCGTACAAGTACCTGAACGCGGGGCCGGGGGCACCCGCGTTCCTCTATGTCCGGCGAGAGTTGCAGGACCAGTTGCGGCAGCCGATCCAGGGCTGGTTCGGACAGCGGAACCTGTTCGAGATGGGGGAGCGCTACGACCCGGAGCCGGACCTGCGACGGTTCCTGACCGGCAGCCCGATGGTGCTCGGGTTGATCGCGGTGCAGGAGGGCGCCCGGTTGTTGGCCGAGGCGGGGCTACCGCGGTTACGGCACAAGGGAATGGCGCTCACCGAGCTCGCGATCGCGCTGCACGACGCATGGCTCGCGCCGCTGGGATTCGAGCTGGCGTCACCGCGCAACCCCGGCCGGCGGGGCTCGCATGTGACCCTGCGTCACCCGGCAGCGTGGGCGATCTCCCGCGCCCTGATCACCGAGGCGAAGGTCGTGGGGGACTACCGCACACCCGACCGACTACGGCTCGGCCCGGCACCGCTCTACACGCGCTTTGTGGACGTCTGGGACGCCTTCGACCGCATGCGTAGCCTCGTGGGGTCCGGCGCGTACGAGCGTTACGCGGCGGACCGTCGTCGGGTCACCTGACGACGGCAGATTGCGGCAGTTACGCAGGCGCGGCCGTGGCCGACGCGGACGGAGTGGACGACGGGGCCGGAGCCGTCGGGGTGCTGGGCGCGGCCGAGGTGGTGGTCGGGTCGACGAACGGCGTGCCGTTCTTCTTCGACTCGATCCAGGCCTTGATGTAGGCCGTCGCCTTGTCTCTGTCCTCGGTGCCCGCGGACTGGTTGCCGGGCTTGTTGATGGAGTAGACGACCGTGCCGGGGCGGTCCGCCGAGGCCTCACCCGCGGTCAGCGCCGCTGCCTGGTAGCGCGAGCCCGCGTTCCACAGGTAGAAGCTGTTGATGCCGACGTCGCGGGCGGCCTTGATCTGCGCGGCGACCATGTCCGGCCCGTAGCGCACGCCCATGGTGAAGTCCTGGATCCACGGGATGATCGCGCACTTCGGGTTGGTGGCCAGCACAAGGCGGTTGAAGTCCATCAACGAACGCTTGAGGATGTCGTAGGGCTGCGCGTTCGGGTTCGCGACGCCGTACTCGCCCTTGCCCCAGTGCGACGGGTAGACCATCGGGGCCAGGAAGTCGAGGTGCTTGGCCATCTCCGGGATGTCCTGCGCCACCGACGCCGGCGTGAACGCGGAGATGCCGTAGACCGCTGCGCCGACGGCAGCGCCGGCTCCGTGGATACGCTCCGACGCGGTGGCGACGAAGTCGACGATCGCCTGCGACGGGGTCCGGTCGCCGATGCCCTTGTACACCTGGCCGAGGTTCTCCGGCTTGCGGATGTAGTCGTACATGATCTCGTCGAAGCCGAGTCGCGCGCCTTCTTCGCCGAGGGCGGTGTTGTACTCGATGACGTCGGGGTTGGCGAAGTTGGTGAACGACGCGACGCCGTAATTGCCCGCGGAATAGGCGCCACCCGAGGTGTTCTGGATGACCATGTCCATCTTGCCGTTCGCGACGGCCCACTTCGCGAGCTTCGGGTCGCGGAAGGCGACGATGCGGCCGACGACGCGGGCGCCGGCGTTGTGAATCTCGTCGAGCGCGGCCTTGGCGTCGTAACGGGTCGAGGAGGCGCCCGCGGCCTTGGCCGTCGGGTTCTGCCAGTCGAAGCCGATGATGCCGTCCTCGTCCTTGATGTCGAGTTGGACGGTGTCGAGCTTCTTCTCCCGGATCATCGCCAGGATCGGTTCGCGCAGACGGGACTCGGCCCAGCCGAAGGCGGTGATGTGCGCGGCCCGCACGCCGGGGACGGCCGAGCCGTTGATCGCGACGCTCTGCTCGGTGACGTTGCCGGCCGCGTCCTGCGCCCAGACCTTCGCCGCGGACGGGACCTGGGCGTACTCGACCCGGAACTTACCGCCGTCCAGCGGCACGTCCTTGTCGTCCACCCTCACGGCCTGAGCGCCCTCGATCAGGCCGGTCAGGACGAAGGGGCCCTCGGCGGGGACGTTCTCCTGCTTGTCGATCGTGACGATCGGCGCGGTGTTGTCCACCTCGAACGACCGGGACTCCTCCGCGTTGCGCCCGAAGCGACCCTTGGCGGCGGCGGTGAAGGTGTGCTGTCCCTCGGTGAGGTTCGTCGGCCGGAAGACCAGCGCGTCGCCCTCCCGGGTGCCCTGGACCGGGAGGTTG
The DNA here is from genome assembly GCA_963703165.1 of uncultured Actinomycetota bacterium. Classification (GTDB taxonomy): domain Bacteria; phylum Actinomycetota; class Actinomycetes; order Sporichthyales; family Sporichthyaceae; genus JBQTKD01. Next base: position 429,927 of record OY969798.1, on the reverse strand, counting down.
TCGAAGCTCAACTGAACGTCGTCGAGCTTGTCGCTCGTGATTGTGAACGCCAGGTCCTGCAGGCCGGCGCTGTTGAGCACCCCGGAGCCCAGGTCCTTGTTCAGGCCGAGCTCAACCGATGCGGCGGCCAGCGGCGAGGCCGCGGCACCCACGACGACCATCAGCAGGGCCACGCCACCCACGACGGCAGCGTTGCGGCCGGTCCGGCGCTTGCCGACGCCAGGCGTGATCGGTTCAGATGCCGACATATCGCTGTTCCCCCCCGGGATCGCTATGTACGCATGATCAGGATGCCGCAAGCAGAAACGCACAGGGGCGGAAATGCGACGACTCGCGGGGAGATGACGCTGCGTCACACACGCCGGAGCCCCGACCGAATCGGCCGGGGCTCCGGAATGCAGTACGGGTGGAACTACGGCTTGGCGGTCGCCGAGGCCGAGGCGGTCGCCGACGGAGTGCTCGACGGAGCCGGGGTGGACGGGGCGGCGGGCGTCTGGCCCGTGGTCGGAGCCTCGTTGGTGGTGGTGCCGGTGGCCGGGGCGTCGAGAGGGCTCACGAACAGGCCCTGCTTGCCGCCGTCCTTCCACGCGAGGAAGGCGTCGATGTAGGTCTTCGCCTTCGCCGCGTCGTCGGTGCCCTCGGACGTGTTGCCGGGCTTGTTGATCGAGTAGATCAACTTGCCGGGGCCGTTCTGCGAGGCCTCACGGACGTCGAGCGCGGCACCCTGGTACGTGGCGCCCGCGTTCCACAGGTAGAAGCCGTTGATGCCGACGGCACGCGCGCCCTCGATCTGCTTGCGGACCATGTCCGGCCCGTACTTGATGCCGAGCGAGAAGTCCTGGATCCACGGGACGATCGCGCACTCGGGGTTGGTCGTGAGCACGAGCCGGTTGAAGTCCATCAACGACGCCTTGAGGATGTCGAACGGCTGCGCGTTCGGGTTCGCGATGCTGTAGACGCCCGCACCCCAGTGCGACGGGTACGTCATGGGCGCCAGGAAGTCCAGATTTTTGGCCATGAGCGGGATGTCCTGCGCCACAAGGGTGGGCGTGTACGCCGAGATGCCGTAAACGGCGGCGCCGATCTTGCCGTTGACCGCGTGGATGCGCTTCGAGGCGACCTCCACGAAGTCCGCGACTGCCTGGCGCGGGGTGCGGTCCCCGATGCCCTTGTAGACCTGGCCCTCGTTCTCGGGCTTGCGGATGTAGTCGTACATGATCTCGTCGAAGCCGAGCTTGGTGGCTTCCTCGCCGAGGCGGGCGTTGTACTCGATGACGTCCGGGTTCGCGAAGTTCGTGAACGTGCCCGTGCCGTACTTGGCCGTCGCATACGGGCCACCGGTGGTGTTCTGGATGACCATGTCCATCTTGCCCGAGTTCACGGCCCATTTGCCGAGCTTCGGATCGCGGAAGGCGACGATGCGGCCGACGACCCGCGCACCCGCGGCGTGGATCTCGTCGATCGCGGCGCGTGCGTCGTAGAGGTTGGTGGTCGCGCCGGCAGCCTTCGCCGTCGCGTTGTCCCACTCGAACCCGATGATGCCGTCCTCGTCCTTGATGTCGAGCTGGACGGCGTCGATCTTCTTTTCCTTGACCAGCGACATGATGCCCGCGCGCAGGCCCGCGTTGCCCCAGCCGCGAGCGGTGATGTGCGCGGCGCGGACCCCGGGAACGGCACTCTGGCCGGCGCCGTTGAGCGAGACGGTCTGCTCGGCGACGTTGCCGGCCGCGTCCTGCGCCCAGATCTTCACCTGGCTCGGAGCCTTGTCGTAGGCGACGCTGAATCTGCCGCCGTCGAGGGAAACGTCCTTGTCATCGATCTTGACGGCCTTCGCGCCCTCGATGGAGCCGGTGAGGGTGAACGGGGCGTCGGACTTGACGTCCTTCTGCTCGTCGACCGTGACGATCGGCGCGAGGTTGTCGACCTCGAAGGCCTGCGTCTCGGTCGCGCTCTTGCCGAAGCGACCCTTGGCGGTGGCGGTGAAGGAGTGCTTGCCCTCGCCGACGTTGGTCGGGCGGTAGACGAGCTTGTCGCCCTCCTGGGCGCCGGTGACCGGGGTGCCGTCCCACGTCAGCTTCACGTCGTCGAGCTTGTCGCCCGTGACCGTGAACGCGAGGTCCGTCAGCGCGGCGTTGTTCAGGAAGCCGGAGCTCATGTCCTTGTTCGCCGCGAGGTCGACCGAGGCGCCCGCGGGCATCGTCGCGGCAGCGCCGACGACGACCAGCAGCAGGGCAACCCCACCGACGACGGCCGCATTGCGGCCCGTCTTGCGCTTCTTCACAGTGGGCGGAACATCCCCGCCGCCCATGGGCGGAACGCCCTCAGAAGCCGTCATATCCCGATTCCACCCTCACCGTTTTGTCTCATGGGCGCAGGCGGCGATTCCCCCGAAACGTGCCGCTCCTGCTGCATGGTCGAGCCGAACGTTTCCAACACCCGGATCCGTTCGCCGATGATCAGAATGCCGCACGAGAGCGCCCGCGGGTGGTGAAAACCGCCTAAGCGAACTCGTGGCGTAATAATCAACCGGACGGTGACGCTGCGTCACCGAAGCCGGCTGGGACAAGCCGAAGCCCCGGCCGAGTCGGCCGGGGCTCCGGGTGCTGTTCGAGATGAACTACGGCGCTGCGGTGGCCGAGGCCGACGGCGCAGCCGACGGGCTGGTGGTCGCAGCCGGCGTGCTGGGTGCGCTGGTGGTGCCCGGCGTGGCCGGGGTGGTGCCGCCGGCCGGAGCCTCGCCCGGGGCCACGAACACGCCCTGACGGCCGCCCTCGACCCACGCGGCGTACGCCTTGATGAATTCCTCGGCCTTCGCGGCGTCCTTGGTGCCGTCGGAGCGGTTGCCGGGCTTGTTGATCGAGTACACCGTCTCGCCCGGGTAGTCCGAGGACTTCTCCTTCGGGTCCAGCGCCGACCACGTGTACTTCGCGCTGGCGTTCCACAGGATCCAGCTGTTGATACCGGCGTCCGCGGCCGCCTTGATCTGCTTGCGGATGTTCTCCTCGCCGTAGCTCACGCCTGCCCAGGGGAAGGCCTGCAGCCACGGGATGATGACGCAGTTGGTGCCGAGCACCTGGCGGTTGAAGTCCATCATCGAGCGGTTGACGATTTCGTACGGCATCGAGTTCGGCGCCGCGACGCTGTACTCGCCGGGGCCCCAGTGCGACGGGTAGACCATCGGGTTGATGTAGTCGAGGTGCTTGGCCATCTTCGGGATGTTCTGCGCCACCGAGATGGGCGTGAACGCCGAGATGCCGAAGACCGCCGCGCCGACCTGGGCGCCCGCCGCGTGGATCTGTGGCTGCGCCTCGGCGAGGAAGTTGGCGATCGAGTCCTGCGGGTCGGTGCTGCCGATGCCGGGGAACACCTGACCGGCGAGGTTGCCGGAGGTCGCGTTCGCCTCGGGGCGGCGGATGTAGTCGTACATGATGGAGTCGAAGCCGGCCTTGGCCGCCTCCACGCCGAGTTCGATGTTGTACTTGCGGACCTCGGCGTTGGCGAAGTTGGTGAACGCGCCCGCGCCGTAGGTGCCCGCGCGGTAGGGGTTGCCGGCCTTGTCCTGGATGACCCAGTCCATCCGGCCGTTCTTGGCCGCCCACGTGGCCAGCAACGGGTCCTTGAAGGCGACGACGCGGCCGATCACGGTGCCACCGAGGTCGTGAATCTCCTTGGCCGCGGCAACCGGGTCGTAGACACCGTTCTTCTTGTCCGCGCCGGACAGGTTCGCCGCCTCGGACGCCGCGTCGAAGGCGACGGCGCCGTCCTCGTCCTTGATGTCGAGTTGGACGGCGTCGATGCGCTTGTCCTTCAGCGCCTGGATGACCGGGTCCTTCAGCGACGGGGTCAGCCACGCGATGCCGGTCATGTGGACCGCGCGCATGGCCGGGTAGTTCTGACCGACAGTCACAGTCTGCTCGGCGACGTTGCCTGCCGCGTCCTGGGCCCAGACCTTCGCGGACAGCGGGGCCGTCGGGTAGTCGACCTTGAAGCGGTCACCCTCGAGGGCGACCTCCTTGTCGTCGACCTTCACGATCTTGGCGCCGGCAGCGGAGCCGGTCAGCGTGAACGGCTTCGTCTTGTCGAGGTCGTCGGCGGCCTTGTCGATGGTCAGGACCGGAGCGGTGCCGTCGACCTCGAAGGCCTCCGTCTCGCCGTTGGCGGCGAACGTGTGCTTGCCCTCGGCGAGGTTGGTCGGGCGGTACACGAGGTTCGTGCCCTCGGTGACCCCGGTGACCGGCTGGCCGTCGTAGGTGAGCTTCACCGCGGCGAGGTCCTTGCCGGTGACGGTGAAGGCGAGATCCTTGATCGCGTCCGGGGTGAAGGACGTGTTCGTCCAGTCCTTGTTCGCCGTGACGGACACCGTCGATGCCGACGCGGAGGAGCACCCGGCGACGACGGCGAGCAGGAGAGCGACGCCACCCGCGACGGTCGTGGTGCGGGAGGTCTTGGTCTTCTTGGCCGTGGGTGCGACGCGCTGCGAAGCCGTCATATTCGGATTCCACCTTTACCGAGTTGTCGCATTGGCTGCTCCGCGAATCCCAGAAATCTGAGCGCGTCTGCTGCATGATCGAGGCCGGACGTTCTTGATCAAGATCCGTTCGGCTGCATGATCCAGAGTGCAGCAACCAACCACACGTAGGGGGGGAAATGCGCCGACGCACTGTCGTCGCGGCCGCCGCAGTTACCGGATTGTTGCTTTCGGCTTGCGCCGAGTCTTCGGACAAAGCAGACAGTCCGCCCGCGGTCGTCGACAGTCCCACAGTCTCCGCGACGCCGAGTGCATCCACCGTGCCGGTCGGAGCATCCGTCGACGCGGCCTCGGTCAACGCGAACGAGCTCGGCATCGTCCCGGTGATGATGTATCACGTCGTCAAGCCGAGTCCGGCCGGTGACTACGACCAGTCGCCCGAGGAGTTCAAGGCCGAGCTCGAGAGGCTGTACAAGGAGAACTACCGACCGGTGACGGCTGTCGACTTCGTCGAGGGCAAGATCGACATTCCGGCCGGCATGCACCCCGTCGTCATGACGTTCGACGACTCCACGACCAGCCAGGCGCAGATCGGCCCGGACGGCGCGCCGACCGCGGACACCGCGCTGGGCATCATGGAGGCCTTCGGGAAGCAGTACCCGGACTGGAAGTCGACCGCGACGTTCTACGTCAACAACGGCTCCTTCTCCGACCCGAAGGTCATCCCGTGGTTGGTCGAGCACGGCTACGAGGTCGGCTCGCACACGGTGTCGCACGCGAACCTCAGCCAGCTCTCCGACGAGGGCGTGCAGAAGGAGATCGCGAACAACGTCAAGTACATCCAGGAGCAGGCGCCGGGCTACACGGTGAAGACCTTCGCCCGCCCGTTCGGTGTTGCCCCGAAGAATCGCCCGCTGATGTACAGCGGTAGCTACGAGGGCACGTCGTACACCATGGAAGGCACCATGCTCGTCGGCTCCAACCCGTCGAAGTCGGTGTTCCACACCGAGTTCGATGCGAATGGTGTCCCGCGCATCCGGTCCGGCCGCGGCGAGCAGCAGCTGGACTCGGGCTACTGGCTGACCCAGATGGCCAAGAACACCAAGGGCATCTACACCTCCGACGGGGACCCGAACAAGATCTCGTTCCCGAAGGCGAACGCGGCCAACCTGGACTCGGACTACGCGAGCAAGGCGGCTCCCTACGAGCCGGCCGGCACGTCGACCGGGGTCGTGAACCCGAGCGCGTCGTCCACGCCGAGCTCCGCGTCCACCGTGGCGCCGACCTCCACGACGTCGCCGTAGTAGATCGGTACACGCGGATCGGCCCCGGTGAGCGCTGCTCACCGGGGCCGATTGCTGTCTGAGGGTGCGTCAGTCCGTGCGTCGGGCGCCGAACATGATGTCGTCCCACGCCGGGACGCTGGCCCGGCCGCGCCGTGTGGGACGCGTGGTCTCGCCGTCGGTCCCGGTGCGGGCGACGACCGTCTCGGTCTCGGACTCGGCCACCACGTCCGGCGGTGCCTGGGGCGGCGCGACCGGCGCGGCCGGCGTCGGCGTCATGGGCTCGGGGAAGGCGACCGGGAGCTGGACGTCCATCGCGACCGCGGGGCGGCGCTGCGCCACGGCCGGGCGACGCGGGCTGTCCAGGGAACGGCGCGGGGCGACGGGTTCGGCCGGACGTTCCGCCGCGGCCGCGACCGAGCGCATGGCCGCAGCGATGGCTGCCGGCTCCTGCGCGGACTTCTCGACCGCCGCCGGCCCGCTACGGACCGGTGCCTCCATCAAGTCACCGACGGAGGAGATCACCGCCACCGACGGGGTCAGGCGTTCCGGACGCTCGTTCAGCTTCTTACGCGCGGGGGCGCGGTCCTCGACCTCGACCTCGACCAATCGCGGCTCGGCGGGGGTCCGGTGCTCGATCTCACCGGTGAGCCAACGGGCCTCGTCGTCCTCGGGGAGGACGCTGCGAGCACGCGGGTCGTAGACGAAGCGGGCGACGACGGTGATCTCGTCCAGGCAGTAGGCGACCTGGACCATCCACCGACCGTCGTCGCGGCGCCAGGAGTCCCAGCCGAGTTCCTCGGCGTCGACGCCGAGCGGGATCAGCTTGTCGGCCAGCACGTCGAACAGGGCGGCGGGGCGGGCGTCCATGCCGTGCCGCCGGACGGTGCTGCGCTGGGCGAGGCCGGCGATGTGCTCGCGCTCGGCGAGCACCGGGCCCTCGAAGCGGCGGACGCGGTCGACGGGTACGCCCGGCGGATCGAGCGACCTGCTCGGCCGAGGCCCCGGACCGGATCCGGGCCTGGATCTCGCGCGGACGGAGTTCGGCAGCGTTCTCGCCGTCGCCGGTCGCGAAGCGGGACCGGTCGCCGCGGGCGGCGGCGCGCAGCCGCTCGTCGACGCAGAGGAGGAACTTGTCCCCGTCCGGCGACCGCAGGACCAAATGCGTCCCGCGCTCATTCGCCGCGACCAGACGTAGTTCCTGCATCGGTGGTCCTCTCCTAGCCTGGATTGCACAGCGATCCTCCCGGCCGGCGTTGTCATTGCGTCGCAGGTGAACGGCCTATCGGGGGTGTGTCGCGCCGATCTGTAACCGGTGTTTCGCATGTGACGACAGTGGCGTTCCGGGAGCGCGCGACATTCGATCGTGGACCGGCCGGCAGGATCATCGACATGCACCCTCCCGCCGCTTACGACGCCTTCCTGCTGGTGTCCTTCGGCGGCCCGGAGGCCCCGGAGGACGTCCTGCCGTTCCTGCGCAACGTGACCCGCGGACGCGACGTCCCCGAAGCGCGCCTGCAGGCCGTCGCCGAGCACTATCTGCACTTCGGCGGCGTCAGCCCCATCAACGACCAGTGCCGGGCTCTGATCGACGCGCTGCACGTCGAGTTCGCCGCCAACGGCACCGATCTGCCCATCTACTGGGGCAACCGCAACTGGGACCCGATGCTCGCCGACACCCTCGCCCAGATGGCGCGCGACGGTGTCCGCAACGCCCTGGCCCTGCTCACCTCGGCGTACTCCTCCTACTCCGGCTGCCGGCAGTACCGCGAGGACCTCGCCGCCGCCCGGGAGGCCGTCGGCCCCGACGCACCGCAGGTGGATCGGATCCGGCAGTACTTCAACCACCCCGGCTTCATCACCCCGCAGCTGCGCGGTGTCCTCGCCTCGCTCGAGGCGCTGCCGCCCGAGCAGCGCGCCGGGGCGGAACTCGTGTTCACCACGCACTCGATCCCGACGGCGATGGCCGCCTCGGCCGGTCCCGACGGCGGCGGCGCGTACGAGACGCAGCACCTCGAGGTCGCCCGGCTGGTCAGCGAGGGGGTGGCGGCCGCCGACCGGGCCTACCCCTGGTCATTGGTCTACCAGTCCCGGTCCGGACCCCCGTCGATCCCGTGGCTGGAGCCGGACATCTCCGATCACCTGCGCGCGCGGGCCGCGGCCGGGATCTCGGCGGTCGTCGTCGCACCGATCGGCTTCATCTCCGACCACATGGAGGTGAAGTTCGACCTCGACGTCGAGGCAGCAGAGGTCGCCGCGGAGCTGGGGATCGGCTACGTCCGCGCCCCCACGGTCGGCACGGCGCCGGAGTTCGTCGCGGCAGTGCACGAGCTCGTCCAGGAGCGCCTGACCGGTGCCCCGCGCCGCGCGCTGGGCGTGCTCGGCGTCGGGCACGACGTCTGCCCCGGCGACTGTTGCCCGAACCTACGTGCCCCCAAGCCCGTCGTCGCGGGGGTGCCCGCATGAATACGGAGCTGAATGCGGGGCTGCGCGACATCGCGGAACGGATCGCGTTGCAGGCGGGACGGTTACTGGTCGAGGGCCGCCCGGACCGGTTGCTGACCGTCTCCTCCAAGAGCACACCCACCGACGTCGTCACGGAGATGGACCACGCCGCCGAGGCGCTGATCACCACCGAACTGGCGACGCTGCGCCCCGACGACGGCCTGCTGGGCGAGGAGGGCGCGCACAAGGAGGGGACCACGGGGGTGCGCTGGGTCGTCGACCCGTTGGACGGCACCGTCAACTACCTCTACGGGTTGGGCGGCTGGGCGGTCAGCATCGCCGCGACCGTCGACGGCATCGCGGTGGCCGGGGCGGTGCACGTGCCGAGCACGGGGGAGACCTTCACCGCCCACCGCGGCGGCGGCGCCACCTGCAACGGACGTCCACTGCAGTGCGGCCCGGGCCCCGCTGTGGACCGGGCTCTGGTCGCCACCGGATTCGGCTACGCCCCGGAGCGTCGGGCCTACCAGGCACGGGTGCTGGCGACGGTGCTGCCGGCCGTCCGGGACATCCGACGCCAGGGTGCCTGCGCGTTCGACCTGTGCTGCCTAGCGGCCGGCCGGGTGGACGCCTACTACGAGCGTGGTGTGCAGCCCTGGGACCACGCGGCCGGTGGGCTGATCGCCACCGAGGCGGGCGCGCGCTTCGAGGGGCTGAACGGCGCGGTGCCCTCGGACCGGTTCGCCCTGGCCGCCGGTCAGGGGCTTTTCGGACCGCTGCACGACCTGCTTCTCGCGGCGGGCGCAGACGGAGCGGACGGCCCCTTTCCGGGGGAGTGACCGAGCCCACTCGAACGCTCCCGTACTCCCCACCCGACATGAACGGGCGGGATGAGGCACAATCGGCCGGCCGGATGGGAATCAGTGGACAGCATCAGTCGTTCCACGGATCCCGGAGGGGCAGCCGGTCTTGGGCAGTAACTGGAGGAGCACCGCACGATGGCCACCGATTACGACGCACCGCGAAAGACCGATGACGAACTCGGTGAGGACAGCATCGAGGAGCTCAAGTCGCGTCGGGTGGACAAGGGCGCCAGCACCGTCGATGTCGACGAGGCCGATCTGGCCGAGTCCCTCGAGTTGCCGGGCGCGGACCTCTCCGGCGAGGAGCTCTCGGTTCGGGTGCTCCCGCGGCAGGCCGACGAGTTCACCTGCTCGTCCTGCTTCCTGGTCCACCACCGCAGCCAGCTGGCTGCGGAGAAGAACGGACAGTTGACCTGCCGAGACTGCGCCTAGGGCGACCTGAGCCGGGCCCGCCAGAACCTGAGCGGACCCCCGAGCCCGCGGGGCAGGTACTCGAACCGGCCGGCGGGAGCAATGCCGCGCTGGGTGACGCCCTCGCGCGGTGGACCGAGGCCGAGGACCCGGCCGACCGCCGTGAGTCGGCCCGCGCCGCACTGATCCTGGCGGGCAAGGGCGCCCGCGCCGCCGGTGTGAAGGCGATCGCCGGTGGACGTTGGGCGGCCGACACCCTCACCGACGTCGTGCCCCGGATCCCGGTGCGGACCCGGGCAACGCTAGTCGCCCATTTCCCGGACCGCGACGTCGAGGCGATCGCCGACGAACTCATCCGCTCGGCCGTCAACGCCGCCACGGCGGTGGGCGCAGTGACCGGCGCGCTCGCGGCCGCGCAGTGGACGGCCCCGCCCACCCTGCTGACCGCCCCGGCGCAGCTGGCCGCGGCCACGCTCGTGACCTCGGTGATCGAGGTGAAGCTGGTTGCGGAACTGCACGAGCTCTACGGTGTCCGCGCCGAGGGCTCGGCAGGTGATCGCGGTCTGGCCTACCTGTCCGCGTGGGCCGGTCGCCGAGGCATCGACCCACGGCACCCGACGTCGTTCCGCAGCGGTCTCGGCGACACGATGAAGGCCCAGATCCGTCGGCGTCTGGCAGGGCGGCTCGGGCGCAACGTCAGCACCCTCGGACCGTTGCTCTCCGGCGCCGCGCTTGGCGGCGCGGTCAATCGGCACGAGACCCGAGTGCTCGCCGAGACGATCCGGACGGACCTGCGGGTGAGTTCCGCGACGTCCAACGCGACCTGGTTCAAGAAGCGCTGAGGTTCTCCCGCACCTGGTTCAGGGCCGCTGCCAGTTCGATGGGCCGTCGGGTCGAGACGTACCAGTAGGGCGTTCCGAGCGTGGGATCGATGACGTCCAGACGCACCGCGGCGGAGAGATAGCCGCGAAGCACCAGGCGTGCCCGGGCATCGGCCCGCGGGCCGCGCAACGCCCGGGCCTGGTCCGGCTCCAACGGCCACGCGGGCCCCAGGGCGGTGCGGGGTAGCTGAGCGCTTCCGGCGCGGAAGCCGGCGGAGTCGACGACCAGTTCCAGGCGGCCGTAGCTGAGCAGGCCCCAGATCACGATCGTCACCGAAACGATGCCGGTCACGATCGCGGGTACCGGCCCGAGGTAGGCGTGCACGCCTACGGTGAACACGATGAGATCGAACACCGGGATCAGCCACCAGATGCCGGGCACCCGCAAGCGCTCGCTGTACAGCGGCGGGGTCGGGACGGGCGGCGCACTCACCCCGCCAGTCTGGTCCATCCACGACCCCCACTCCGACGGGTGTTCTGCGGGCCGAGCGTGTGCGGCGGTCCACTAGTGTCAGGCACCGTGACGGGACAGGACCGCGGTGCTCCGATCGACGTGCTGGTCCAGCGCCTCGACCCGGACCTGCCGGTGCCGAGCTACGCGCATCCCGGCGACGCCGGGGCGGATCTGTGCACGGCCATCGACTTCGTCCTCGAACCCGGTGAGCGGGCGCTCGTGCCGACCGGCATCGCTCTGGCGCTTCCCGACGGGTATGTGGCCTTGATCCACCCCCGCTCGGGGCTCGCGCACAAGTTCGGGGTCAGCATCGTGAACGCACCAGGTACCGTCGACGCCGGATACCGCGGCGAGATCAAGGTGTCGCTCGTGAATCACGACCGGACCCGTCCCGTAACGTTCCGCCGGGGTGATCGAATCGCCCAGGTGGTGATCCAGCAGGTGGAGCGCGCTCGATTCCACGAGGTCGACCGGCTACCGGGTTCGGCCCGCGGTGCCGGTGGGCATGGATCCACAGGTGGCTTCACCGAACCCGGTGCACCCGGGGCAACAGATGTCGCAGGAAGGGTTTGACGTGGTCTTTCGACGCCGTAACAAGGACGAGGCGCCCGAGGGCGAGACCGCGCCCGTCGAGTCCGAGGACGCAGCTCTCGACGCCGGCGAGGCCGCCGCGGGGGACGAGTCCACGGCGATGTTCGCCGAGCGCGCGCCTCGCGAGGGTGGACCGTGGGATGCCTCGGACGCCCCCGACGACAAGGTCGAGCGCGTCGACCTCGGCGGGATCCAGGTCCCCATCGTCGACGGCATGGAGCTCCGCGCCGAGATCGCCGAGGAGCGAGTGGTCGCGGCGACGCTGATCATCGAGCGCAGCGCGATCCAGATCCAGCCCTTCGCAGCCCCCCGCACGCTCGGGATCTGGGACGAGGTCCGCCAGGAGATCGCCTCCGGAATCAGCCAGGGCGGCGGCGAGGTGCAGGAGTCCGAGGGTCGCTTCGGCACCGAGCTCGTCGCGACAGTGCCCGTGGCACTGCCGGACGGGACGCAGGGCATGCAGGTCGCGCGCTTCCTCGGCGTCGACGGTCCCCGGTGGTTCCTGCGCGCGGTCATCACCGGTGAGGGCGCGATGGAAGCCGCTGCCCGGGAGCCGCTGGAGAACCTGCTCGCCGAGGTGGTCGTGGTTCGTGGCGACGACGCCATGGCGCCGCGGGACCCGATCGAGCTTCGCCTCCCGGAAGAGGTCACCGCCGGCATGGAGGCGCAGGAAGAGACCGAGGAGGAGATCTCCGAGGCCGAGGCAGAGCGTCGCGCCCGGCTCGGCGACTTCAACCCGTTCGAACGCGGCCCGGAGATCACCGAGATCAGATGACCGACGACACTCCTTCGTCCGGGAAGCTACGCCGCATGTTCACGCGGCTCACTGCGAGCACGGACGTGCTGGAGGCCGAGCAGCTGCAGACCGACGCGGTCTCCGACGGCGGCACTCCGATCGAGGGCTGCTGCGACCGGGAGCTGGTCACCCTGTGCGGCACGTTGCGCACGGTGACCCTGCGCCCGCGCGCGGGGGTGCCCGCCCTGGAGGCCGAGCTCTACGACGGGTCCGGCACGGTGTCCGTCATCTGGTTGGGGCGTCGTCAGATCGCCGGGGTCGAGCCCGGCCGCGCGATCCGGGTCCACGGCCGGCTGGCCAAGCACGAGGGCCGCGCCGTGATCTTCAACCCACGCTACGAACTGCGCCCGGGCGCGGCTCGGTGACGGAGACCCCCACCGACCCGCCGCGCGCGAACGTCGACACGGTCGAGGCGCTGGTTCGGCAACAACTGTCAAAGGCGCTCGGTGGCCCGCGAGGGATCATCGAGGCCGCGGTCCCCACCGCCGCCTTCACGTTGATGTTCGTGATCACCGACGAGGTGAAGCTGTCGCTGATCGTGGCCGCGAGCCTTGTGGCCCTAGCTCTGCTCGTGCGAGTGGTGCAACGTGGCCCGACCCAGTTCGTGTTCAACGCGGCCTTCGGGATCGCCATCGGAGCGGCGTTCGCCCTGCGGGGTGGGGGCGGCGAGGACGGTGACGACAACGCCCGTGACTTCTTCCTGCCAGGCCTGCTCTACAACACCGCCTACTCGGGGCTGTTGCTGTTCACCGTGATCATCGGCTGGCCGCTGGTCGGTTTCATGGTGGGCGCGGTGACCGGCGATCCGACCGGCTGGCGGGACGATCCGGCAATGGTCAAGCTGTGCCGCAAGTTGACGCTGATCCTCGCGGTCCCGTGCGTGCTGCGGGTGATCGTCCAGTACCCGCTCTACCAGGCGTCCAACGTCGGCGCCCTGGGCACGGCGAAGGTGATCATGGGCTGGCCGCTGCAGGTCGCGGCCCTCTTCGCCATGGGCGCGCTGTTGGCCCGGGGCCGAACCCCGCTGCCGGCCACCACCCCGCCGCAGAAAGCAGACTGACGCTCCGTCAGGCGGGCGGTTCAGCCCGTTGCTGTGTTCCTCGCTTCGCTCGTCAACAGTCTGCAATCGGCTCGGGATCGCCTCAATTGACTGTACGGAAGTGCGGGGAGAGCAAGTCCTCGAGTTCCGGTTCCCGTTCGGGGGCGGCGACGAACAGCAGTTCGTCGGCGGCCTCCAGCGGGTCGTCGGCGCTGGGTACCAGGACCCGGTTGCCACGGATGATGGCCACCAGCGCGCAGTCCGGCGGCCAGCGCACGTCGCCGACGCGGTGCCCCAGCTGCGGGGAGTCGTCGGGCAGCGTCAGCTCGACGAGGTTCGCCTCGCCGTGCTTGAACGAGAACAGCCGGACCAGGTCGCCGACGGTGACGGCTTCCTCGACCAGGGCACACAGCAGCCGCGGGGTGGACACGGCGACGTCGACACCCCAGGACTCGTTGAACAGCACCTCGTTCGCCGGGTGATTCACCCGGGCGACCACACGGGGCACACCGAACTCGGTCTTCGCGAGCAGCGAGACGACCAGGTTCGCCTTGTCGTCACCGGAGGCGGCGACCATGACCTGGCAGCGGTGCAGCTGAGCCTCCTGCAGTGAGGACATCTCGCAGGCGTCGGCCAGCAGCCACTCGGCGTCGGGCACCAGGTCGACCTTGATGGCCTTGGGGTCGCGGTCGATGAGCAGGACCTGGTGGCCGTTGTGCAGCAGTTCGGTGGCGATGGAACGTCCCACCGCGCCGGCTCCGGCGATAGCGACGCGCATCAGTTGACCTCCGGGCCACGGGCGAAGATCCGTTCGGCGGCGGCGAGCTCGTCCTCGAGGATGAGGATGTGCACCAGGTCGCCTTCCTGCAGCACGGTGTCGGGCCGCGGCACGTAGCCGGTGCCCAGGCGGGTCAGGAAGGCCACGCGGGCCCCGGACTGGTTCTGCAGTTCGCGCATCTCCCGGCCCAGCCAGGCCGCGGCGACAGCCGACCTGGGCCAGCACGATGGTCCCGCTCGGGTCGCGCCACAGCGGTTCGGAGCCGTGCGGGCAGGAGCCGACGCAACACCTGGTCGGTCGTCCAGCTCACGGTGGCCACCGTCGGGATGCCCAAGCGCTCGTAGACCTCCGCGCGGGCGGGGTCGTAGATGCGGGCGACCACGTTGCGCACGCCGAAGTCCTCGCGCGCCAGGCGCGCGGAGATGATGTTGGAGTTGTCACCGCTGGAGACCGCGGCGAAGGCGTCCGCGTTCTCGATGCCGGCCTTGATGAGCGTCTCGCGTTCGAAGCCGACGCCGGTGACGCGCTTGCCCGCGAAACTGGGACCGAGTCTGCGGAAGGCGTCGGCGGACTGGTCGACGACGGCGACCGAGTGGCCCTTCTCCTCCAGGGAGATGGCCAGCAGCGAGCCGACGCGGCCGCAGCCCATGATCACGATGTGCACGCGCCGTGTTTCCTTCCGGGTAGACCCGGGCGCCGACACTACCCGGTCACGCGGGCGGGTCCCGAATACGCTCACGACGTGAACCCCACCTCCCGTCCGGCGCCCGACCGACGCCGCAACCGACCGCGCCCGCAGGCCGGGGCCGCCCGGCCGAGCGCCGCGGGTCGTGAGCTGGAGCTCGTCGTGGGGCCGCCGGCGAACGGCGGCAGTTGCGTCGCGCGACTGGACTCACTCGTGGTGTTCGTGCGGCACGCGCTGCCCGGCGAGCGGGTGCGGGCCCGGGTCACGGAGGGCCGCGAGGGCGACAAGTTCTGGCGCGCGGACGCGGTGGAGGTTCTCGACGCCTCCGCGGACCGGGTGCCGCCGCCGTGCCCGCATGCCGGGCCGGGGGCGTGCGGTGGCTGCGACTGGCAGCACGCGTCGCTGCAGGCGCAGCGAGTGGTGAAGGCGACCGTGGTCGCGGAGCAGTTGCGCCGGATCGGCGGGATCGACCGGCAGGTCGAGGTCGAGGCCCTGCCCCACGCCGCTGACCTCGCCGACGGTGCCGGGTGGCGGACCCGTACGCGGTTCGCCGTCGATGCGGCGGGTCGGGCGGGGATGCGTCGGCACCGTTCGCACCAGGTGGTTCCGATCGAGACGTGTGTCATCGCGCACCCGGCCGTCCTGGAGTCGGGCGTGCTGTCGCAGGACTGGCCGGGAACGACCGAGGTGTCCGTCGTCGTCCCGAGCTCGACGGGTGAGGCGCTGATCCGCACCGGGTCCGACGAACCGGGGGATCGGGTCGTCGAGCACGTGCTGGGGCGCGACTACTCCTCGCCGACGGACGGGTTCTGGCAGGTTCACCCGGCCGCGGCGAGCACGCTGGCGGCCGCCGTCGGCGAGGCACTCGGCGCGCGCCCGGGCGAAGCCGTGCTCGACCTGTACGCCGGGTCAGGGCTGTTCGCGGGCGTGCTCGGGCCGGCGGTGGGGGTGACCGGCCGAGTCACCGCAATCGAGGGTGACCGCGCCTCGGCCGCGGCCGCGATGGACAACCTGGCCGACCTTTCCTGGGTGCGGGTGCTCGTCGGGGACGTCGCGGAGGCTTTGCAGTCGGTTTCGAGTGCCGTGGATCTGGTGGTACTGGACCCACCACGGGCCGGGGCGGGGCGAGAGGTGGTCGTCGCGATCGCGGAACGGCGCCCGCGCCGGATCGCCTACGTCTCGTGCGATCCGGCGACGTTGGCGCGCGACCTACGGACCTTCGCCGAGCATGGGTACGGGTTGGACGACCTCCGTGCGTTCGACCTGTTCCCGCACACGCACCACGTCGAGTGCCTGGCGGTACTCAGTCCTGTGTGACCTCCCTAGGGAGCGAGGCACACGGGCTTGCTGCCACGTGGCGCGGTCCAGCCCTCTGCACCGAGGTACTGGAAGAACACGCACCCGTTGCCGCTCCGGCGCTTTGCCGCGGAGGTGAAGTCGATCGGACCGGCGAGACCGTCGAGGGTGTCGCCCTTGACTGCGCCGAGTCCCTCGACGACCAGCGCGGTGGTGACCGCGCCGCTGCGGGCTTTCGCGGCCACGTTGGCGATCGCCGCTTCGAAGAGTTTGGCCGAGGTCCAGGTGCTGATGGACGCCCCGTCGGCGACAACGTTCGGCGCCCACCGGGCGAGCGCCCGCTGATACTCCGTCAGACCGGGGCGGTCCTTCAGGAACCACGGTGCGGAACCGGCGGCGGTGACGACCCCGAAGGAGCGCAGCGTCGGGTCCGCTGCCTGCGCGGTGCCGATGAGGAACGAGGCCGTGGTCAGCAACGGCTTGAAGCCGATCGACGCGCAGGAGCGCGCGACCCGGGTCATGGAGGCGCCGTCGACAGCCAGACCCAGCAGGTCGACGCCGGCCTTCTGCGCGTTGAGGCACTGCGCCGTGTAGTCGGGCTGGGTCACCGACACCGCGGAATCGTAGACGAGCTCGACGCCGGCGCGCTTCGCGGCACCGCCCTGCACCTTCTTGGTCACCTGCCCGCACGCGGGAGCCTCGACGCAGTACAGGAGCCCGAGCTTCTTCTTGCCCTTGTCGGCGCCCGCCTTGAGCAGTCCGGCGATCAGGTCGTCCGCGGAGGCGCTGTCGGCGTAGAGCCACGGGCTGGTGTACCAGGAGTCCTGGCCGACACCGCCGCCGACGGCGGGGACCTTCAACTTCTCGACGGCCTGCACGAAGCCCGCGGGCTGCAGCGCGAGGGTGCCGAGGAAGGCCACCACGCCTTCGCGTCGCACCAGTTCGTTCGCCAGGGCCGCGGCCTTCGCCGGGTCGGCGCCGTCGTCGCGGGTGAACACCTTCACCGGGTGACAGGCCAGACCACCGCGCGCATTCACGTCCTTGGCCCAGGCGGCCATCGTCGTCACGGCGCTGGCGGTGAGCGGACCGGCGACGCCGGAGAACGTGCCGACGTGACCGAGCGGGATCGGCTCGAGTGAGCGGGAACATGACGGGGCCGCGGCGCCCGTGCCGCGCTCGGATGTCGGGGGAACGGCCTGCCCGGGCGCGGGGGCGGCCGCGGAGGTGGTGGCCTTGCGTGGGGACGTGTTCGCCGCCGGGGCGGCTGCCGTCGGGGCGGCCGGCGCGACCTCTCCCGGCGCGGCCACGTCCGCGCTCAGTTGTTGCGACGGTCCCGGTGCCGGTGCGAGGGCTGCCTTGAGTGCGTCCAGTGACTCCTGGGTGAGACGTACCGTTCCGCCCCCGCTCTCGGCCGCGATCGTCGATCCGTCGACGCGGGAACCGCACGCGGTGAGCAGCCCGAGGCAAAGAACCCCCGCCACCGTGGCGGTGCTGAGGCGGCGAGCACGTCCGGCGCGAGGGGTCACGTTCACAGTTGTACGCGGTGAAACAGAAGGGGGCAATGCGCCCATAACGCACCGTCAGCGGTGAAAGCGCTGAGTGATTGGTGAGAACTCGCTCTGGCGCAACCGGGATCTCGCGGCTTTACTGTGGCCGGTGGACATACGGGAGTAAACCTCGCGTATAGCAACGGTCAAGGAGGGCTTGTGGCTACCACTCGTACCCGAACCGGCATCGTCGGCGTGGCTACATCAGCCCTCGTCGCGGCGATGATGGTCTTCGTCGCCCCGGCGGCCGAGGCGCGCCCGTCGCCGTGCAACTACGGACGCGTGATCTGCGCGAACAAGACCACCCGTCAGATCGCCTTCGTCGTCAACGGGCGGACGCAGATCGTCCTCGATGCCCGCTTCGGCTCGACGATCCGCAACCTCGAGACCCGCAACGGCATGCACCGGGTGTACTGGAAGAACCGGTGGCACGTCTCGAGCCTCTACGGCCAGGAGATGCCGTTCTCGCTGTTCTTCAGCGGTGGTCAGGCCATCCACTTCTCGGCCAACTTCGCGCGCGTCGGATACCGCGAGCGCTCGCACGGCTGTGTGAACCTGCGCGACTACGCCGGTGCCCGGTCCTTGTTCAACATGGTCCGGACCGGCGACCGCGTGTACGTGCACTACTGAGGGTTCGTCAGCGACGCAGGCACACCGGGCGACTGCCGCGCGGCGCGGTCCAGCCGTCCGTGCTGAGCAATTGGTAGAACACGCAACCACTACTGGTCGCGTGTTTCTGCCCCGGCGTGATGGTCACGGGCGCGATGAGCCCGCCGAGCGTCTCCTGGGTGATTTTGCCCAGGCCGGCGAGCAACTGGGTGCTCGTGACCGGTGCGGTGCGGGCCTGCGCGGCGACATTGATCACGGCGGCCTCGAAGAGCTTCGCCGAGGCCCACGTGGCAATTGATGCTCCGTCAGCCTCCACTCCCGGCGCCCAACGCTTGAGGGCGCGGTGGTAGTCCTGCAGGCCCGGGCGGTCGTTCTGGGTCCAGGGCGCGGTGGTGTTCGCGGTGACCACGCCGAAGGAACGCAAGGTCTCGTCGCGGGCCTGGCTGGTGCCGATCGCACCGGCGGCGGTTGAGAACAGGGGACGGAAGCCGACGGCCTTGCAGGACCGGGCGATGCGCGTCATCGAGGCACCGTCGACGGCGAGCACAAGTTGGTCGACGTCGGCCTTCTGCGCATTGAGGCACTGCGCGGTGAAGTCGGGTTGGGTGATGGACACCGGTGCGTCGTAGACAAGGGTGACGCCGGCGGGCTTGGCCGCCGCCTTCGCCATCGTCACGATCTTGGTGCAGGCCGATGCCTCGACGCAGTAGACGAGGCCGACCTTCGTCTTGCCGCGCTCGGCTCCGTGTTTGAGCACCCCGATGACCTGATCCTGCGGAGAAGCGCCGTCGGGGAAGAACAACGGGTCGGAGAACCAGGCGTCGGTGACCGGCACGCCGCCGATCACCGGGAGCTTGGCCGCCTGGACCGCGGGCACGAACCCGGCAGCGGACAGGATCGTCTGGGGCGCGACGAACGCGACGACGCCCTGACGCTTCACCAGGTCGTTGACGATCGCCGCGGACTTGTTCGGGTCCCCGCCGTCGTCGCGGCTGATCACCTTAACCGGGTGACACGCCAGACCACCGCGGGAGTTCAAGTCGTTCGCCCAAGCCGCCATGGTCGTGGGGGAGTTGCCGGTGATCGGTCCGGCGATCCCGGAGAAGAGTCCGACGTGCCCGACGACGATCGGCGCGAGCCCGGCCGGGCAGCTCGCGGGCGCAGCGGGCTTGTCGACCGGCCCGGCGGCCGAACGGACGGCGGATCGCGGAGCGGTCGAGGTCGGGGTCGAGGACTGCTTCGGGGTCCTCGGAGTGATCGTCGTCGACGCGGCACCGTCCGCGCGAGGCGGCGTTGCGGCGACCGAGTCCGTCGTGGCCTCGTCCGTCTGCGCTGTCGGTGCGGCGGCGGGGAGGCCACGGAGGGCCTCCAGCGACTCCGGAGTGAGCCGCACGGTCCTGCTGCCCCCTGACTCGGCCACGACCTGCTCGCCGTCCACCCGGCTTCCGCAGGCCGCGAGCAACCCCAGACACAGCACAGCAGTCAATGCGGCGCGGCGCGGCGGGACGGTCACACGGTCATTGTGTCCGGCTTTGCGGTGATCCCGGGCAGGAATGCCGGCTCGGTTCAGCGGCGAAGACAGACCGGCTTGCTGCCGCGGGGCGCGGACCAGCCCTCGGCGTCGAGGAGCAGGTAGAACACGCAGCCGTTGCTGGTGGCGCCCTGCTGGCCGGCGGAGAAGTTCAGGGGAGCTGTGAGGCCGCCCAGGGTCTCGTTCCTGACCGCGCCGAGGCCGTCGATGATCAGGGCAGCCGTGACCGGACCCCGGCGGGCCCGGTCCTCGACCTTGGCCATGGCAGCCTCGAGGAGCTTGGCGGAGGACCAGGTCAGGACTGAAGCACCGTCAGGGGCGGTGGCGGGGGCCCATTTCGCGAGGACCCGGTGGTACTCCTTCAAGCCCGGGCGGTCGTTCTCGGTCCACGGCGCGATGGCGGTGGCCGTGACGACGCCGAACGCGCGCATCGTCTCGTCCTTGGCTTGGTTGGGGCTGATCAGGCCGGCGACGGTGGACAGCAGCGGCCGGTACCCGACCGAGTCGCAGGAGCGGGCAAGGCGGGTGACCGAGGCCCCGTCCATGCCCAGGGCCAACTGGTCGACGCCGGCCTTCTGAGCGTTGAGGCATTGCGCCGTGTAGTCGGGCTGGGTGATGGACACCGGTGCGTCGTAGAGCAGCTCGGCGCCTGCCGCCTTCGCGGCACCGTCGCGGATGGCCTTGATGCCCTGGGTGCACGCCGCGGCCTCCACGCAGTACAGGACGCCGAGCTTCTTCTTGCCACGCTCGACACCGTGCTTGATGAAGCCGGTGATCTGATCGTTGGGTGAGGCACCGTCAGGGAAGATCCACGGGCTGTTGAACCACGCCTGAGTGCCGGAACCCCCACCGATCGCCGGCACCTTCACACTCTCGACGGCGGGCACGAAGCCGGCGCCGGACAGCGGCACGATGCTGCCGACGAACGCCACGACACCTTGCCGGGCGACGAGGTCCTTCACGACCGACGCTGCACGGCCGGGGTCGCCCGCGTCGTCGCGGCTGAACACCCGGACCGGGTGGCAGGCCAGACCACCGCGCGAGTTCACCTCACTCGCCCACGCGGCGATCGTCGACGGCGCCGCCGCCGTCAGCGGGCCCGCGACGCCGGAGAACGTCCCGACGTGGCCCAGGGTGATCGGCGGCAGGTTCGCCGGGCACTGCGCTGCTACCTCGGCAGGGAGCGGCGCCGCAGCCGCTTTTGCCGGTGCGGCACGGCGTTCGGTCGCGGGACCCGGCGCCCGTGTCTCCGTACGGGCGACCGCTTGCGCGCCGGCGGGAACTGCATCGTCAACCTGAGTTTGCCCGGAAGGCTGCGGGACTGACGCGGTCTGCTCCGCGGGAGCCGGACCGGCGAGCCCGCGAAGTTCGGCCAATGACTCAGGGGTCAGGCTGACGGTTCCGCCGCCCGACTCCGCCACGATCTGGGCTCCGTCGACCCGCGACCCGCACGCGGCGAACAGCAGCAGGCACAGCGGGACAGCGATGCCGGCGGTGAGCCGTCGATGCAGGGGGGAGGTCACAGATGCAGTTGTAAGTCCTGCGACGACCCCGCACAATTCTCCGTACCTAAAGGTACGCACTTCGCTCGGGTCCGGAGGTCTGGTGCAGAGTCGTAGCCAAGGCCGCAGACTCGCCGAACGGCAGACTCCGGGACGCCTACTTCAACGCGGCGATCAAGATCCTCGGCGACGACGGGCCCGACGGCCTGACCATCAACCGCCTGTGCGGACGACTGGGCGTGACGAAGGGCTCGTTCTACCACCACTTCTCCGGGATCGATGCCTTCGTCGACGCGCTGCTCCAGGCCTGGGAAGCGTCCTTCGCCGGCATTCTGGAGCGGTCCACCGGCTCCGATCCACTCCGTCAGGCCGAGGCCACCCTCGCGGTCATGGCGGGCCTTCCGCATGAGACGGAAGCCGCGCTGCGTGCCTGGGCGTTGAGCAACGCGAGCGTGGCCGCCGCGGTGCGGCGCCAGGACCGGGCCAGGGAACAGTGGACACAGGGATGGCTGTCCCAACTCGTGGACGACCCCGAACGGTGTCGGGTGCTGGGCTTCATGGGACTCAGCATGATCGCCGGCATGCAACAACGACCGTTGGATCGAGAACTCATCCTCGAAGCGTCCGTCGAGTTCCTGCGATCCAACCTGGGCCTGGTCGTGGAGCGCACCGAGACCTCCGAGGGGCCCCGGTTCCGGGTCTCATTCTGATCTTGCGTGGCGCCTCGGTCCTTGAAGGGCGACGGCCGAAAGGTCGTCGCGGTGGGGGTTCTGTTCAGGTGCTCTCGGCGGGCGGGCGCGAGGCGGGTCTGGGGTGCCCGTTGTGGTTGCTGTTGAAAGAGATGACAGAGCGTCAGGATCCCTTAGAAATATAGGAAATCTCTTATCCGGGACCCACCTTCCCAGCGGAAACTTGTCGGTGGGTCTCTCTAGAGTTCCGGGTATGGACAACAACCTCGGAGAGCACATGGCCAGCCCGGCCAACGCTGCTCTCGCCGTGCTCGAAGCCGCACTGGAGAACTTCCTCCAGACCGCAGCGAACGAGGCGTGGCGCGGGACCGACGCCGAGTCCGTCGACCTGGTCGAACGCACTCACCGCCTGCGCGGCAAACTCCAGTACGCGCACCTCGTCAGCGTCGCCGAGATGACCGAACGCGGGGCCGCCGAGGTCTCCGGCGCGAAGAGCACCAAAGCCTGGCTGCGCCACCGCCTGCGCGAGACCCCCGCCGCCGCGGGTGCCACCGCGAAACTGGCCGTCGCCTGCACCCGCAAAGGGCCGCACGCCGCCGTCGGTGCCGCGTTGGGGTCCGGTGACGTGAACTGGGACCAGTTCCGGGTCACCGTGAAGGCCCTGGAAAAGCTCCCACCCAAGACCTCCACCGAGCACCGCGAGTTCGCCCGCGACCTCATGCTGCAGAAAGCCACCGAACTCAACGCCGACGACCTGCGCAAGGTCGGGCAAGCGCTGCAGGACGCAGCCGACCCGGACGGGAAGCTCAAGGACGACGAGGACGCCGAACGCGTCCGTGGGGTGCAGTACCGCGACCACCACGACGGCACCGCGTCGATCACCTGGCGCGACCGCGTGGACAACATCGCCGCCGCCAAGACCGCGATCGGCGCCCTGGACGCCCCGAAGCCACAGCCCAACGGTGGGACCGACCCCCGACCCCCGCACAACGTCGGGCCGACGCGATGGTGCACATCTTCGGCAGCGAACTGCGCCACGGGAAACTCCCCACCAGCCGCGGACGTCGCCCCCAGATCCACATCACCGCCACCGCCGAGGCACTCAAGGGCCTCGACGGCGCGGCCAAGGCAGCACTCGCCACCGGTGGGGCCTTGACCCTCACCACCCTGCAGCGCTACCTCTGCGACGCCGACATCACCCCGATCCACCTCGACCCGCACGGCAAACCACTCTCGGTCGGGCGGACCACCCGGATCTGGCCCCCGGCGATCTGGGCCGCGATCGTCGCCCGCGACACCGGCTGCACCTTCCCGGGATGCGATGTCCCGGCCCATGACTGCGTCGCGCACCACCGGAAACACTGGACAAGGGACCACGGCGAAACGTCGGAGGAGAACGGCGTTCTGCTTTGCGATCGGCACCATTTCGACGTGCATCACCGCGGGTGGACCGTGCGCCTCGACCGTTACGGCATCCCGGAGTTCATACCGCCGCCATGGATTGATTCCACCGGCGAGCCTCGGCAGAACGACTACTGGAAAATCCAACAGGGGTTACTGGTTCCGATCACGTTCCCGGAACCCGAACCAGAACCCTGGAACTGACGCCGGCTCGCAGCGGCGTCAGCGGCCCAGGCAGAGCGGGGTGCTGCCTCGGGGTGCGGTCCAGCCCTGAGTTGTCAAGAACTGGTAGAACACGCAGCCGCTGCTGTTCGAGGTTCGCTGTCCAGGCGTGAAGGTCAGGGACCCGGTCAAACCGCCGAGGGTTTCGTTCTTGATCTTGCCGAGCCCTGTCACCACCATCGCAGGTGTGAGCGGACCGTTCTGGACTTGAGGGGCAATCTTCTCCACGGCGGCCTCGAAGAGTCGCGCCGCCGTCCAGGCCAGGACTGAAGCTCCGTCAGGTGGCTGGTTCGGTGCCCACCGCTCGAGAACGCGGTGGTACTCCTGCAACCCCGGGCGGTCATTCTGAGTCCAGGGTGCGTAAGCGGAGGCGGTCACCACCCCGAACTCGCGCAGGTTCGGGTCGCGGGACTGGGTCGGGCTGATCAAGGCGGAGATCGTGGAGATCAGCGGTTTGTAACCGACAGCGAGGCACGACCGAGTTACCCGGGCCATGTGAACCGCCCCGGCATGTCCGGAGGGTCCTTTCGTTGGAAGGATCTTCCTCATGGGACGTCCCTCTCAGTACCCGGCCGAGTTGCGTGAGCGCGCGGTGCGGATGGTGATCGAGTCTCGGGCCGACTATCCGAACGACACCGCGGCGATCCGGTCGGTCGCGGCGAAGCTCGGGATCGCCTCGACGGAGTCGTTGCGCAAGTGGGTTCGCCGGGCGGAGATCGATGACGGTGCTCGGCCTGGCAAGACGACCGAGGAGATCGCCGAGATCAAGGCGCTGCGCAAGGAGGTCGCCGAGTTGCGCCGGGCCAACGAGATCCTCAAGAGCGCCTCGGCTTTCTTCGCGGCGGAGCTCGATCGCCCCTTCCGGAACTGATCGCCTACATCGAGGCCCACCGGGACCTCTACGGGGTCGAGCCGATCTGCCGCGTGCTCACCGAGCACGGTCTGCCGATCGCCCCGTCGACGTTCTACGAGGCCCGTCGCCGCGAGCCCTCGGCCCGCGACCGACGCGACGAGGAGTTGGTGGCGTTGATGGTCGCCGCGCGCGAGGCGCAGAAGTTCCGGTGCCGCTACGGGCCGCGGAAGATGTGGCTCCACCTGCGAGGCCAGGGCCACGACGTCGCCCGCTGCACGATCGAGCGGCTCTACCGCCGCGAGGGCTGGGTCGGCGCGACACGCAAACGCCGATTCCGCACGACGATTGCCGATCCGGCTGCGGCCCGACCAAACGATCTGGTTGACCGTCAGTTCTTCGCGCAACGACCGAACCAGCTTTGGGTCGCGGACTTCACCTACGTCGCGACGTGGTCCGGGACGGTCTACGTCGCGTTCGTGTTCGACGTCTTCAGCCGGCGAATCGTCGGCTGGCGCGCCGCGACGAGGATGACGACCGACCTCGTCCTGGACACCCTGGAGCATGCGATCTGGACCCGCCAACGCGATGGGGTTCAGGACCTGTCCGGACTCGTCCACCACACGGATGCGGGCAGCCAGTACGTCTCATTCGCCTTCACCGAGCGCCTCGTCGAGGCCGGGGTCGACGCCTCGGTCGGTTCCGTCGGCGACGCCTACGACAACGCTCTCGCCGAGTCCCAGATCGGGCTCTACAAGACAGAGCTCATCCGTCCCGAGGGTCCGTGGCGCGGGGTCGAGCACGTCGAGATCGAGACGTTGAACTGGGTCGACTGGTTCAACAACGAGCGCCCGCACGAGGCCCTGTCGGATCTAGCCCCTGTTGCCGCCGAACAGCTTCACTACGCTGCAAGAAACGAGCCCCAGCCAGTCGGCTGAGCCGTCAAACCGAGCCTCCGGAAACTCCGGGGCGGTTCACCCATACGTACTCGTCCTACTCGCTCTGGCGCAACGAAGAGATTGCGGCTTCACTCAACCAGGGCCACCTGCCCGCGCGAACGGGTTGATCTAGGAGGGGTTAGTGAGGGCGGCTCGTAAGAAGAGAGGGCTCGCCGGCCTGGCTTCGATGGCCTTGCTGGCGACCGGCCTGATTGTCGCTCCGTCGGCCGAGGCATCGTCCCGGCCGTCGATCTGCAATCAAGGGCGGGTGATCTGCATCAACAAGTCGACGCGTCAGCTGTCCTTCGTCGTCAACGGCGAATCGTGGATCACCATGGACGCGCGGTTCGGGTCGACGGCGCGCAACCTGCCGACCCGCGAGGGCCTGTTCAAGGTCTACTGGAAGGACCGCTACCACTGGTCCAGCAAGTACGACTCGGACATGCCGTACGCGATGTTCTTCAGCGGCGGGCAGGCCATCCACTACTCGGACAACTTCCGACGCGTCGGGTATAAGGAGAACTCCCACGGGTGCGTCAACGTCCGCGACCTCGCGGGTGTCCGCGCCCTGTTCAACATGGTGCGCGAGGGCGACAAGGTCTACGTGCACTGGTAAACACGCGTCCGCGGCAACGCCCGGGGTCGCTCAGCCCCCGGCGTTGATCGCGTCGACGACCTTCTTCGCGGCCTTGCGGGCCACGCCCTGCTTGATGAGGCCTTCCTGACCCGCAGCCCAGACGCGCACGGTGCTGCCGCCGGTCCCGTTCGAGGTGACCAGCACGACCACGTGCGCGGGCACCATGCTGAAGAAACCGGACATGACCAAGGCCCGGATGGATCCGTCGTCGACACCGTCCGGGTTCTCGGTGCGTGTCCCGACCGACTCCACTGCGGCCACGACGCGCGGTGTCGCCTCCTTCGGTGGCAGGGGCAGCTCGACCTGCACCTCGACGCGCTGCGCCTTGGTGAACTTCACGCCGAGCGGGTCGCCGATCGCGTTGGCGGTGTCCTCGAAGAGCTGCGCCTGCTCGGCGGGCGTCAGCTCGCGCGGTTCCGTCATCGTGGGTCCCTTCGGGTAAGGGACGTCACGCTACTCGTGGTCGGGGCCCGACAGGGACAGCCCGAATCGAGCCTCCGAGTCGGTCCACAGCCGACGCAGGTTCAGGCCGGCGGCGGCGAGTTCGGCGCGCACACCCTCGGGGCGGAACTTGGCGGAGATCTCGGTGTGGATCTCCTCGCCGTCGGCGATCTCGAGGGTGAGGTCGAGGGCGCGGATGTGGACACGCTGCGCACCCTGGGCGCGCAGGCGCATCTCGATCCACTGCTCCTTCTCGTTCCACAGCGCGACATGCGCGAAGGCGTCGAGGTCGAAGTCGGCGTCGAGTTCGCGGTTGATGACCGCGAGCACGTTCTTGTTGAACGCGGCGGTGACGCCGGCCGCGTCGTCGTACGCGGGGACCAGCACGGCCGGGGACTTCACCAGGTCCGTCCCGAGCAGCAGGTGGTCACCCGGGCGCATGCGCCCGGCGATGGCGCGGAGGAAGCGGGCGCGGGCGTCGGGTTCGAAGTTGCCGATGGTGCCGCCGAGGAAAACGACCAGACGACGGTCGCCGGTGTCCGGCAGCAGGTCGAGCTGATGCTCGAAATCCGCGACCAGACCGTGCACCGACAGCTGTGGGTACTCGGTCAGCAGGCCGGTAGCCGCGTCCATCAACGCGTCGGCGCTGACATCGAGGCCGACGTACTCCCGGAGCGTGCCGGCCCGGGTGAGGGCATCGAGCAGCAGACGGGTCTTCTCCGAGGACCCGGATCCGAGCTCGACGACAGTCCGCGCACGGCTGGCGGCGGCGATGCGGTCCGCCTCGCGGGCGAGGATCTCCCGCTCGGCGCGGGTCGGGTAGTACTCGGGCAGGCGGGTGATCTCGGTGAACAGGTCCGAGCCGACCTTGTCGTAGAACCACTTCGGCGGAAGGGTCAGCGGCCGTTCGCCCAGCCCGGCGAGCACATCGGCCCGCAACGCGGCTCCCGCGAAGTCGTGCGGGAGATGCACATCAAGGGTGAGACGGTCGTGCTCCACGCAGGTCATGAGGTCTCCAACAAAGCGGGGGACAGGGGCGAGACCTCGACCGAGTCGGCGGTCGCGATCAGCAGATGGTCGGCGGGCACGTCGACCCAGCCGTCGGTCTCGTCGAACGGCTCGGAGGCGACGATGATCGCGGCCGAGGGTCGGCCCTCGGGATCGGGATGTTCGCCGCGCAGGTAGCAGAGGGAGTCACCGGCCGCGGTCGCGATGATCGTGTCGCCGGTGTGCAGCAGCAGGTTCACTCGAGCTTCCGGGATCCGCCGGGCCGCGACCGTCACCTCCCGAATCGCATCGACCGGGTCGACGCCGCGCTCGAGACGGTCGAGGACCAACGCCCACAGCAGGGTGGAGTCGATCAGGGTCTGGGTCGCCGCCAGCCGTGACCAGTCGAGGCCGGCCGCGAGGTCGGCGGCGGAGTGCGGCCAGTTCGGCAGGATCCCGTTGTGGCTGAACAGCCAACGACCGGCGCTGAACGGTGCGGTCGCCGTCTCCACCACGGCGTTGCCGACGGTGGCCGAACGCACAGCCCCCAAGGCTGCGGTCGTGCGTACGGGACGCAGCACGTCGGCCAGGTTCGCGTCCGACCAGATCGGCAGGGTGCGCCGATACCGGAACGGGCGCTGCTCACCGTCGAGGTACCAACCCACGCCGTAGCCGTCGACGTTCACATTGCCGAACTGTTGGTGGCGCGGAGCCCAGGCCTGGCGCATCAACCCGAACGGCGGGGAGATCACGAGATGCTCCAGCGGTACGAGCGGCCCCAGGTAGGCGAAGTGACGGCACATCAGATCTCACCGGCCACGACGTCGCGAGCGGTGCGAAGGCCCGCGAAGATCTGCCGGCGGATCGGGAGGTCCCAGTTACGGAAGGTCCCGCGGCAGGCCACCGGATCCACCGCCCAGGAGCCACCGCGCAGAACCTTGTACTCGGGGCCGAAGAAGACCTCGGAGTACTCAGGGTAGGGGAACGGCGCGAACCCGGGATAGGGGTGGAAGTCCGAGGACGTCCACTCCCAGACGTCGCCGATCAACTGGTGCACGCCGAGGGCCGACGCGCCGTCCGGGTAGGCGCCCAGCGCCGCCGGGCCGAGGTGGCGTCCGCCGAGGTTCGCGCGCGCCGCAGTGGGCGGGTCGTCGCCCCAGGGGTACCGACGCGACCGACCTGTCGCCGGGTCGTGCCGGGCCGCCTTCTCCCACTCGATCTCGGTGGGCAGACGGCGCCCGCGCCACCGTGCGTAGGCGTCGGCCTCGTACCAGCAGACGTGCTGCACCGGTTCGTACGCGGACAACGTCGTCAGGGTGCCGAACCGGCGCACCATCCACCAGTCGCCGTCCTGGAGCCAGAACTGAGGCGCAGTCAGTTCCGCGTCCTGGAGATGAGCCCAGCCTTCGGGAGTCCACCATTGGGGGTCGCGGTATCCGCCGGCCTCGATGAAAGCGGTCCAGTCGCCGTTGCTGATGGGTAGGACGTCGATCGCGAACGCGGCGACGCCCATGGGGTGCGCGGGCCGTTCGTTGTCCAGGGCCCACGGATCAAGGTCGGTGCCCATCTCGAACTCACCCGCCGGGATGACCACCTCGGTCGGCAGGCCGAGCGCGAGGCAGCCGTCCGGGGTCGGGGGAGCCGTCAGTACGGCGTCGCCGGTGCGCAGTTGGTGGGTGGCAAGCATGGTCTCGACGTGCTGCTGTTCGTGCTGAGCGACCATCGCGAACACGAACCCGTGGCGCAGCAGTGGGTCAGCGGACTCCAGGTCCACCGTGGCGAGCAGGTCCCGCACCCGATCCCGAACCTCTTCGAGGTACCGGCGGGCGGCTGTGGGGTCGAGCAGCGGCAGCGCGGGCCGGTCCTTGCGGGGGTGGCGGAACGCGTCGTAGAGCTCGTCGATGCCCTCGGGCAGCAGCCCGGGGCGCTCGGCGATCCGACGCAATAACCACAGCTCTTCCTGGTTGCCGATATGCGCCAGGTCCCAGACCAGGGGTGACATCAGGGGGGAATGCTGCCGGGTCAGTTCGGCCTCGTCGAGCACGGAGGTCAGCGCCGTGGTGCGCGTCCGGGCGCGTTCCAGATCCGCCGCGAGGTCGCGGCGGATCGTCTCGACGTCGATCTCGTCCGTGCTCACACCACCACTCACACTGCCGCCGAGCACGGGGCCTCCTTGCTGGTCGTCCCGCCGGCCAGGAACTCGGCGAGGGCGTCGTCGGCCGGGCAACGGCCACGGTCGAGGTAACGCGCCACGAAGTCCTCCAACACCGGCGTGAGGCTGTCGCATCCCAATCTGGCGAGCGCAGGTGAGGCTGCCTCGAAACAGGCTCGGGCGGCGAGCGCGATCTGCGGATCACTCACGGCGTCGCGGGCGGCCCGCGCGCCCGACGCCGGTTCGGCCGCCAGTGGGCACAGGGCGTCGCGAGCGGCGTCGGCTGCGACCGGATCGGTGACCAGTGCCCACACCAGGGCCAGGGCGGCGGTCCAGTCGGCGTCACTGCGTTGCGCGTCAATGGTGCGCAGCTCGAGGTGCCCGCGTGGGCGGACCGGCGGGAACAGGGTGGTCAGGTGGTAGTCGAGGTCCGCGGGCCCGGGGGTGCGCAGGTCGGCGACGCCGCCGATCCAGTCCCGGAAGGCCAATCCGAGGGGGACCAACCAGTCGCCCTCCGGCTCGGTCACACACAGCACCGAGGCGTCGAGGGCGTAGCGGGCCCAGCCGCGGCGCGGGTCGGCGTCGGCGCGCGTCGCCGGGCGGGTGCGGCTGTGGTCGATCGCGGACCAGACCGCGTGCCGGCTCGAGCGAAGGCCCGTCGGGCGGCCCTCGGCGACCGGGGAGTTGGCGAAGGCGGCAACAAGCACAGGGGTGAGTTCATGCAGCAGGGCCCACCGGGTGGGTAGATCCACCTGCCCGGGGGTCGGCGTCTCGGGACCGGCGTCGACGTTGATCTGGATTGCCGCAGTGCTGCACATCATCGTGCGCCCGGCGGGGCCGGCGCGGTCGAAGAAGGCCTGCATGGCGGTGTAGCGCGGGGAGTCGAGCAGACGCCGCGGGGGTCGGTGGGCGTCGATGCCGGTGCCGACGAGCACCAGGTCAAGGTCGGCAAGTGCGGTGCGCAGGGCGGCGACGTCGGTCTGCATCGCGGCGGCCAGCGCGGACGGGTCGGTCAGCGGAATGCTGGACAGTTCAACCTGACCACCCGGTTCGACGGTGAGGCGGCTGAACTGCAGGTCAGGGGCGGTGGAGGAGGCCGCGGTCACGTCTGCGGAGGTCAACTGACGGGTCGGATCGCCGCGGTGGTGCAGGACCCATTCGAGCTCGATGCCGACGGCCTTCGGGGGGCCGGTCTTGAAACAGATCCCGGCCACGTACGCCTCGGCGGCGAGTTCCGTGAACCGGGTCAGCTGGAGGTTGTCCACGCCGACGCCCTTCCCTGGCTGGAGCAAGGCAATCGACCTTATGTGCCGGCACCGACAGAAATCCCCTCCCGGGCGCCTTACAGACCTGTGAACTCCCCTCCAACGGGTAACGTGTACGATGTATCTTGACGTCAAGATATCTCGCGCAGCCTCGCACTCTGCGCACTGACTGAGGACGGACGACATGACGACGCCTGGGTTGGACAGCTTCGGCAGCCGCGGAGAACTACGCGTGGGGGAGAACTCCTACGAGATCTTCCGCCTCTCGGCGGTGCCGGGCGCCGCGCGGCTCCCGTTCAGCCTGAAGGTGCTCCTGGAGTGCCTCCTGCGCACCGAGGACGGCGCGAACATCACCGCCGACCACATCAGTGCGTTGGGCAACTGGGACCCGAGCGCCGAGCCGGACACCGAGATCCAGTTCACGCCCGCCCGCGTGATCATGCAGGACTTCACCGGCGTGCCCTGCGTCGTCGACCTCGCCACCATGCGCGAGGCCGTCCGCGACCTCGGCGGCAACCCGGACAAGGTCAACCCCCTCGCCCCCGCCGAGCTCGTCATCGACCACTCGGTCGTCGCCGACCATTTCGGCACCGCCAACGCGCTGAGCCTGAACGTCGGCCTCGAGTACGAGCGCAACCGCGAGCGGTACCAGTTCCTGCGCTGGGGCCAGACCGCCTTCGACGAATTCAAGGTCGTCCCGCCCGGCACCGGCATCGTGCACCAGGTCAATATCGAGTACCTGGCCCGCGTCGTGATGGTGCGCAACGGCAAGGCGTACCCCGACACCTGTGTCGGCACCGACTCGCACACCACGATGGTCAACGGCCTCGGCGTGCTCGCCTGGGGCGTCGGCGGCATCGAAGCCGAGTCCGCGCTGCTCGGCCAGCCCGTCTCGATGCTCATCCCGCGCGTCGTCGGCTTCAAGCTCTCCGGCGAACTGCCCGACGGCGTCACCGCCACCGACCTCGTCCTGACCATCACCGAGATGCTGCGCAAGCACCAGGTCGTCGGGAAGTTCGTGGAGTTCTACGGCCCCGGGGTCTCCGCAGTTCCACTGGCGAACCGCGCCACCATCGGCAACATGAGCCCGGAGTACGGCTCGACCGCGGCGATGTTCCCGATCGACGGCGAGACCATCAAGTACCTGGAACTGACGGGGCGTCCGGCCGAGCAGATCGCGCTGGTCGAGGCCTACGCCAAGGAGCAGGGCCTTTGGCTCGACCCGAATGCCGAGCCTGACTTCTCCGAGCATCTCGAGCTGGACCTCTCCACGATCGTCCCGTCAATCGCCGGACCGAAGCGCCCGCAGGACCGCATCGCGCTGACCGAGGCGAAGGCAGCTTTCCGTACCAGCCTGCGCGACTACGTGGACCACAGCGAGTTCGATACCAGCGAGGTCGACGCCGCCTCCGCCCAGTCGTTCCCGGCCAGCGACCCCGCGGCCGCGGCGCCCGGTGACGAGCACGCCGACGACACCAACGGCGCCCCGCGCGAGGCGGTCACGGCCGGGTGGGGACGCGCCCGCAAGCCAGTGCCGGTGAGCCTGGCCAACGGCTCGCAGTTCGAACTCGACCACGGCGCGGTCGTCATCGCGGCGATCACCTCGTGCACCAACACCTCCAACCCATCGGTGATGATCGGCGCCGCACTGGTCGCCAAGAAGGCCGTCGAGCGGGGTCTGACCCGCAAACCGTGGGTGAAGACCACCCTCGCCCCCGGGTCGCAGGTCGTCTCGGACTACTACGACCGCGCCGGGCTGACCCCGTACCTGGACAAGGTCGGATTCAACGTCGTCGGGTACGGCTGCACCACCTGCATCGGCAACTCCGGCCCGCTGGACCCGGAGATCTCCGAGGCGATCAACTCCGCCGACCTCGCCGTGACCGCGGTGCTGTCCGGCAACCGCAACTTCGAGGGCCGCATCAGCCCCGACGTGAAGATGAACTACCTGGCCAGCCCGCCGTTGGTGGTCGCGTACTCGATCGCCGGGACGATGGACATCGACATCCTCTCCGACGTCATCGCCGTCGACCCCGAGGGGAACGACGTCTACCTGCGGGATCTCTGGCCCTCGACCGCCGAGGTCGAGGAAGTCATGGCCGGGGCCGTCACCCAGGACATGTTCATCAAGGACTACGCCGACGTCTTCACCGGCGACCAACGTTGGCAGACCCTCCCGACGCCCGTTGGCGCGACGTTCGAGTGGGACCCGAACTCGACCTACGTCCGCAAGCCCCCCTACTTCGACGGCATGACCATCGAGACCACGCCGGTGACCGACGTCCTCGGCGCTCGGGTGCTTGCGAAGCTCGGTGATTCGGTCACCACCGACCACATCTCCCCGGCAGGCAACATCAAGGCCGACTCACCCGCGGGCAAGTACCTCGCCGACAACGGTGTCGACCGCAAGGACTTCAACTCCTACGGGTCGCGTCGTGGTAACCACGAGGTGATGATCCGCGGCACCTTCGCGAACATCCGCCTGCGCAACCAACTGCTCGACGGTGTCGAGGGCGGGTTCACCCGCGACTTCACCACCGGTGGCGGGCAGTCGACGATCTACGACGCCTCGGCGAACTACCAGGCGGCGGGCATCCCGCTGGTGATCCTGGCCGGCAAGGAGTACGGCTCCGGGTCGTCGCGTGACTGGGCCGCCAAGGGCACCGCGCTGCTCGGGGTCAAGGCCGTCATTGCCGAGTCCTATGAGCGCATCCACCGCTCGAACCTGATCGGCATGGGCGTGCTGCCGTTGCAGTACCACGACGGCGTCACCGCCGAGTCGCTCGGGCTGACGGGGGAGGAGACCTTCGAGATCCTCGGGGTCACCGAGCTCAACAACGGCACCATGCCGCGCGAACTGACGGTGCGTGCCGGCGACAAGGAGTTCGTCGCCAAGCTCCGCATCGACACCCCCGGTGAGGCGGACTACTACCGCAACGGCGGCATCATGCAGTACGTGCTGCGCAACCTGCTGCGCGGCTGACCCACAGTCAGATCCGTGGCCCGTTCGGTCGATTCATTCGACCGGGCGGGCCACATACATCTGATAGCGGGATTCCTTGGTCTCCGCGTCGACGCCGCGCTGCGGGTCGTCCGAACGGAAGGCAACCACCGCGCCGTCGGCGGAGATCGCCTCGGGTCGCGCGTCCGGTGACGCCGTCCCCGTCGGCGGGCCGGACATCAGCACCGTCGTGTTGCCGCCGACGTCGGCGAGGTAGGCCGAGTAGCCGCTGCCCATCTTCTTCCGCTTCTTGGTGAAGGTGCAGTACGCCAGACGCTTGCCGTCCGCCGACAACGCTTCGCACCCGGCCTTGTGGTCCACCCCCTGCTCAGCCGTGCGCACCGTGTGGATGACCGTGGCCCTGTTCAGGTCCGCGACGAACACGCCGGACTTGTCGGTGCTGCTTCCCTCGATCGAACCGTCGCCGTCGTCGGAGAGGGTGTCGATCCCGACGGAGTAGGCGATCCGTCCGCCGATCCTGGTGGGTGCGGTCCAGCCGAGGATGTGGTTGAACTTCGGCAGCTTCAACTTCAGCAACTTCTCGAGGTTGACCATCCGCCCGGTGGCGACGGTCGCGATGAGCACGTCGCCGTTCTCGTAACGTGGCTTGCCGGCGAGGTCCGTCGCCCGGCTCCGGAAGGCGACCGTCGATGCGTCCGCCGACATTTTCGGGCTCTCCGACGCGGCGTCGCCGGGCTTGCCCGCGGTGGTGCGGGAGACCAGCGTCACCGCGTCGCTGCCCAGATCCTTGAGATAAATCTGACCCTCGGAAGCGAAGGCGACGGTCCGACCGTCGGCGGAGATGCTCGGGCCGGCACCCGAGCCAGGGGCTTTCTTGGTGCCGCTCGTCACCAGGACGATCTCGGCACTCCGCAGGTCCTTGCGGAACACGTCGGGATCCGGGTCCTTGTCCTCGGGAACCAGATTGGTCGCGGTCGAGGCGAAGGCGACGAACTTCCCGTCGAAGGACAGCGCCGGGGAGTCACAGGTGGCGTTCGCCGCTTTGTCGTCGGCCGAGGTGCATGCGGGCACCACAGCGTCGGAGCGCAGGTCCCGGACCAGGATCGACGCCGGCGTCCCGCCGGGCGCCCCGTCGAGGGCGGGGGTGCGGTAGGCGAGGAAGGTGCCGTCCCCGGAGACGACCGCCTGCGATGCCCCGAACTCGGCCGGCTTGCCGGCGGTGTCGGTCGAGGCGAGGGCGATGGTGGGGAGGCCGAGCGCCGACGGCGGCGCGGTGGGCTCCGTGGCGGCGGTGGGTTGCCCCGAACTTGTCGCCGTCGCCACTGCGGTGGGTGAGGCGCTCGAGGGCAGGGTCTGGGCGGCCCTCGTCGGCGGATCGTCGGAGCCGCCGCACGCGCTCAGGAGCAGGGACAGGCCTACGGCAGCGATCGCCGGCAGCGTTCGAGATCTGCGCATGCGCGGCATCCTCGCGCACCGGAGACCTTCACGCGGTCAGTTCAGGGACGAGTCGCCCGATTTACCCGCTGCCGTCGTCGACGCGGTCACCTGACGCGGTTGCACGACGGCTCGCCCGCCCTTGGCCGGGGCGAGGGCGACCCCGCGGAACCGGCGTCCCTCGGCTGCGTCGGTCGTCGGGCGCAGCTCGAACTCCTGCAGCAGGGTGCGCAGCACGACCTCGAGTTCCATCTCGGCGAACGCGGATCCGATGCAGCGGCGGGTGCCACCGCCGAACGGGATCCACTGCGACCAGTCCGGTGCCTGACGCAGGAAGCGGTTCGGGTCGAAGCGCTCCGGGAACGGGTAGCGCTCCGGGTCGTGATGGATCAGATCGATGCCGACGACCACGGTCCACCCGCGCGGGATCCGCCACTGGCCGAGCTCCAGGACCTCCCCGACGACCTTGCGGAAGGTGAGGCCGATGACCGGGCGCGACCGTTGGACCTCCAGCAGCGTCGCCTCCATCAGCTCGGTCCCGCCGCCGTCGATCTCCCGCACGAGCTGAGTCAGGATCACCGGGTGGCGGGTCAGCCGTTCCACGGTGAAGGCCAGGGTGTTGGCGGTGGTCTCGTGCCCGGCGGCCAGGAGGGTCAGCAGTTCGTCGGCGATGTGCCCGCGATCCATCGGGCTGCCGTCCTCATAGGTGGTGCGGACGAGCATGGCCAGCACGTCGACGCGCTCCTCCAACGCCGGATCGGCCTCGGCCCGGGTGATGAGCGAATCGATGATGGAGTCGTATTCCTGACGGTCACTCAGGAAGCGGTGCCATGGGTTGAGCGGGCCGCCGCCGCTCTTCGGGATCGGCATCAGCATCAGCCGTGAGCCGCGCTCGACCATCGGAGGAAGGAGCTCGCGCAGCCGATCACATTCGGGGCCCTCGGCGCCGAAGACGGCGCGCAGGATGACGTTCAGGGTGATTCGCATGAACCCTGGCGCTGTGGCGAACTCGGTGCCCTGCGGCCAGGTTGCGGCCTCGCGTCGGGTCTCCTCGACGACGATGTCCTCGTAGGCCTTCATGCGGCGCCCGTGCAGCGGCGGGGCCAGAACCTTGCGCCGTCGGCGGTGCGGTTCGTGGTCGAGGTTGAACAGCGACCCGGCCCCGAGCACGCGCCCCAGGTTCGGGTCCATGTTCCCGGCGACGCTGCTCGGCGTCATGAACAGTTCCTTGATCAGTTCCGGTTCGCCGAGGACCACACAGCGGCCGAACATCGGCAACCGCACGCAGAAGGTGGGCCCCAGCTTGCGGCGAGCGCTGGTGAGCATCCGTACCGGATCGGCGAGGAACGCGGCCGTCTGGACGGCCCGGGGCAACCGCGAGGCGGGCGGTAGGTGCGTCTCAGGCAAGGAAGGCCTTAACCATCGGCCCGACCGCATCGAGGCGTTCCAGTTGTGGCAGATGCGCTGCGCCGGTGAGCATCTCGGCCTTGGCATCGGGGATGAGGCGTTCGAAGTCGGCCGCGTAGGCGGGGTCGATCAGTTTGTCGGACTCGCCCCAGACCACCAGCGTCGGCGCGGCGATGCGGTGGATCCGGTGCGACAGGCCCCGGTCGGGGATCGGCCACCAGAACTTGCCGGAGACGCCCATGGCCCAGGTGATCGCGATGTACGCCTCGGCGAGTGCCTCCGGGTCCGTCGGCATGGCCAGAGCGGCCTGGGCCACCGGACCGGTCGGGTCGGCGAACACCAGCGGCGCGAGTTCCTCGAGGCTGTTGGTGAACGGGTTGGCCCAGATCCGGCCCTCCGACCACAGCCCGGCCGGGCAGATCAGCACCAGCTTCGACACCTGCTTGGGGAACGTCGCCGCGTACTCGGCGGCGAACATCCCGCCGAGGGAGTGCCCGACGACGGCGGGGGACTCCAGACCGAGGGTGCTCGCGATCTCGTCGTAGACGAGCACCAGATCCGACAGGCCCTCGATGGGTTTGTGCGCATCCGGCTCCCCGGGGGCGGTGCCCGGCAGGTACGGCGCGTAGACGGTGTGGTGCTCGGCGAGGGAGTCCAGGAACGGGTCCCAGGTCAGGCCGAGGATCGCGTGCAGGTAGAGCAGCGGCGGACCTTCGCCGCCGACCATCACCTTGGTGCGGACCTGGTGGTCCCAGACCTCGACGTCGATCGTCTCGCGGTACGGCATCAATGGCTCCTTCGACGAGTGGGGACGGTCAGGCGCGGGTGGCGCGCAAACGCTCCGGCCACCAGTGGTTGACCCACCCTTCGTCGTCCCAGATGTTGCGCAGCTTCGGCAGGACGTCGGCGCAGAACATCGAGATGCTGTCCATCGTCAACTCGTGCGGCATCGACCCGATGTGCTGAAGGACCATCAGATTGCCGACCCGTAGGTCCTTCACGTGACCGACGAGCTTGTCCCGGACGGTCTCCGGGCTGCCGCAGATGACGATGTCCTTGTCGACGAAGTCCTTGTAGCTGTAGTTCTTGAAGTTCGACATGATCTCGGCGACCTTGAGCGCCGAACCGGTACGGATACCGCTCGCCAGGCTCTCGTAGTCCTGGTGGCCGGGCAGGGCCCACCAGTGCATGGGCACGTGCATGCACTTGTCGAAGAAGTAGCGGATGTGTTCCTTGTACAGCTTCTCGGCCTTGGCGTCGGTGTCGGCGACGCACACCATCTGCGCGAATCCGGCCCGGTAGGGGTTGCGGTCCAGGCCCTCGGAGTCCACGAACTCCCAGTAGCCGTCCATGATCCGCTTGCCCATCTGGCTGCCGAAGAACGAGAGCATGCAGTAGCTGTGGTTGTTCTGCGCGGTGAACCGCCAGGTGGACAGGCTGCCCAGCCCGGGGATCCAGACCGGCGGGTGCGGGTCCTGGATCGGGCGCGGCCACAGGTTCACCGACGGCAACTGGTTGTACTTGCCGTTGAAGGCGAAGGTCTCCCGGGACTGCCAGGCCTTCAGGATGAGTTCGTGGGCCTCGAGGAACCGCTCGCGCTGCTCGATCGGCGGGAAGCCCATGCACTGGTTGTTGTCCATCGACGTGCCCGCCGGCATGCCCGCGATCAGCCGACCACCGCTGATGATGTCGATCATCGCGTATTCCTCGGCGATGCGGATCGGCGACGTGTTGGGCAGCGTCGCGCCGATCTGCAGGATCCCGACGTCGAGATGGTTGGTGGCGTGAGCCAGCGCCCCACCGACGACGTTCGGGTTCGGCATGAAGCCGTAGGCGTTCTGGTGGTGCTCGTTCACGCCGATCGCGTCGTAGCCCATCTCGGCCGCGTGCAGCAGTTCCTTGATGGTCCAGTTGTAGAACTCCCCGATCCGGGCGGGGTCGGCGAGTTCGTGCCAGGGGGGTGTGACCCACACGGACTTGTATCGATCGCTGAAGTCGGCCGGGAGCTCTCGGTGGGGCATCAGGTGGACTGTCGAGACCTTCATGTCGACCCCTCGCATCGTCGCGGATCTGTCGCTGGCCCGACCTTATTCCGGATCACCCGTGGGGTCACGGGGTGCTCGGCCCCAGGTCTAGGGTCGTCACATGAACGAAGGTCGCGTCGAGGTCAACGGCCTCGAGTTGGTGTTCCTCGAACAGGGCCGGGGCCCGTTGGCGTTGTGCCTGCACGGCTTCCCGGGTTCCCCGGCGCACTACCGCCACCTGCTCCCCGCGCTTGCCGAGGCGGGCTACCGCGCGGTGGCGCCCTGGACGCGGGGATTCGCACCGTCCGGGGCTCCGAGCGCACCGATGGGGCTCGTGGACCTCGTCGCCGATGCCAACGCCCTGCACGAGGCGCTGGGCGGGGGAAGTGATGCCGTCATCGTGGGCCACGACTGGGGCGCGATCACCGCCTGGGGCGCGGCCATGCACGGCGACGCCAGGTGGGCGAAGGTCATCGGCATGGACATCCCGCCCTTCCCGTTCCTCGGGCGGATCCTGAACTCCGCTGCGAACCCGGAGCACAACCACCGCTGGTTCCAGCACATGGACGATGTGGGCGAGAATCTGTCGGCCGACAACTTCGCCTACCTCGACCATCTCTGGGAGACCTGGGCTGCCCCTGGTCATCAGGGAGGCGGTGAGGACCTTGTCGCAGCCAAGGCCGCCTTGCATGAGTCCGCGAATCAGCAGGCGATCCTGTCGCTGTACCGCTCGGTGGCCGGCCCCGAGATCTACGGGACGATGGACTGGGTCGGGCAACAGCTTGACGTCTGGGGCCGTCTCCCTTTGCAACCCACGCTCTACCTCCACGGGGCGCACGACGGTGTGGTGCCCATGCCGGACGAGATGCTCGTCGAACTCGCGACCACGTTGCCCGAGGGCTCCCAGGTGGTGTCCGTGACAGACGCCGGGCACTTCAGCGCCGTGGAGAACCCTCAGGTGGTCAACGCGGCAGTCCTGAAGTTCCTCGCCCCCTGCTCCTGAGCGCCCTGGCCTTGATCTGAGGTTCCGTCAGTCCATCAGCAAGAACGCTGCATGGATGGCTTCGGTCAGGGTTGCTTCCTGGCTCTCCAAAAGGAAGCCCACGACCTCGCCCACATCCGGCGTCGGCACCGTGGTGATCAGATCGCAGTTGATCACCGAGTCGTGGTCCAGCCCGTTGGCAGGACCCACCGGGACCTCGGTGCTCAGCCCGCGGGCCCGGGTCGTGATCGGGGCGACGGTGAGTTGGTGGAGATGAGGGAGGACGCTGGCCCGGGTGAGCAGCAGGGCCGGCCGAACCTTGTCCATGCGCACCAAGCAGATCGCGCGCATCAGTCGAGCTCGGGGTGGACGCGCGTCGCGAACCAGCGGGTCAAGCTGATCTCGTCGTCGTCCGGCTTCGAGTTCAACAGGATCGCGGCGTCGCGCTCGGCCACTTCGAGCTGACGTTGGCGCCGCGCCGCATGGTCCAGATAAGCCGCACGAGAGGACGCCTGACCGGTCTCCACCAGGTGATCGATGTGGGCGACAAGGTCGGCACTGATGCGGACGGTGACCTGGGTCTTCTCGCTGGACTTGATCTCCATACCGAAAGCATACCGCCGTGAGGACGCGCCCGAAGACGCTTCAGCGGCGGAGAGGTTTGCATCTGCGGGTGGCGTGTGGCCCCTACGATGCGCGGCGAAAGGGCGGCCGGCCGCCCGTAGTTCGCGTGGGCTAGGCCACCGGCTGCATGGCGGGCCGTCGACGGAGGACCACGACCAGCACGCCGGCCAACGTCGCGCCGATCGTGCCGAGGGTGGCGTCGGCGAGGGTGTCGGTGTAGGCGGTGTCGAGCTCCGTGCCGAAGCGGATGAACGTGAAGTACTCCATCAGCTCCCACGCCAGAGCGGTGGTCGAGCCGAGTCCGCAGACGAGGCCGACCTGGGCTGCTGCGGGCAGCGCCGGCGGGAGCGAGATCGCGAGGGCGCCGAGCAGCATCGCCCAGTTGCCGAAGTGGCAGACGTCGTCAAAGCGTTCGATGCGGTCGTAGAGGTCGAGCATGTTGCCGCCGACGTCGACCACGAACGGGACCGTCAGCAGCAGATCGGCCAGGCCCGGATAGGGCCGGCGCGGTCGGCGCAGCCACCAGGCGAGGGGGAGGATCAGCAGCGCCAGCGGATACGCGACGGCCCGTCCACCCATTGCCTTGCCGGAGAAACGGTCCCAGTCGGTGTGCGTGGCCGCGAAGAGCAGCATCGCGAGTACCAGGGCCTTGCCGACCCACGCGGCGACGACCAACGCTCGCGCCGTCGCGGTGCCCGGTGGCGCACCGGCGGCGGTTGTCTGCACCGGCCCATGGGAGCACACAATCGCGAATCGGTACGGTCGACAGGAGCGTTCGACGGGGCAAAGGTGGAGTGATGTCGGAACGGCCGTACGAGATCGAGCAGGACGCCGACGGATGGACCGCCAAGGTCCGTGCGCGTGGCCATGACGTGCTCATGCAGCCGTTGCTCAACCGCGGTACGGCATTCACCCGCGCCGAACGCCGCGCCCTCGGCCTGACCGGGCTGCTGCCCGACCACGTCTCCGAGTGGAGCGGCCAGGTGCAGCGCGTGCTCGCGCAGTACAACAACCAGTCCAGTCCGCTGCTCAAGCACGTGTACCTGGCGAACCTGCGCGACCGGAACGAGGTCCTGTTCTACCGGCTGCTGACCGAGAACATCGACGAGATGCTCCCGATCGTCTACACCCCGACCATCGGCCTCGCGATCGAGCGTTTCAGCCACGAGTTCCGTCGGCCCCGTGGGCTGTACCTCTCGGTGGATCACCCTGAGGAGGTCCCGGAGGCCTTCGCGAACCTGCGAATGGACGCGGACGACGTCGACCTGATCGTGGCCACCGACGGCGAGGGCATCCTCGGCATCGGGGACTGGGGCGTCGGCGGCGCACAGATCGCCATCGGCAAGCTCGCGGTCTACACCGCGGCGGCGGGCATCCACCCTGGCCGGGTCGTGCCGGTCATGCTCGACATGGGCACGGACAACCTGGCGTTGCTCAACGACAGCCTCTACCTCGGTAACCGGCATGCCCGCGTGCGCGACGAACGCTACGACGCCCTCATCGACGCGTTCGTGACCACGGCCGGGCAGGTGTTCCCGAACGCGATGCTGCACTGGGAGGACTTCGGCGCCTCCAACGCGCGGCGCATCCTGCAGAAGTACGCGGACAAGTGCTGCACGTTCAACGACGACATGCAGGGCACCGCCGCGGTCGTCATGGCCGCGGCCCTGTCCGCGCTGCGCGAGTCGGGCGCGAAGATGCGCGACCAGTGCGTCGTCATTCATGGCGCCGGCACCGCGGGCATCGGGATCGCGGACATGATGCGCGATCAGATGGTCGCCGAGGGCCTGTCCCGCGAGGAGGCCACCGCCCGCTTCTACGCCCTGGGCAGTCGTGGACTTCTGACGCAGGATCAGTCCTCGATCATCCGCGACTTCCAGGTCGAGTACGCCCGCCCGACCGACGAGATCGCCGGATGGGCGAGCGGGGGAGGCGTGCCCACGTTGGCCGACGTCGTCCGTGAGGCGCACCCGACGATGCTGATCGGCACCTCGGCGCAACCGGCGTCCTTCACCGAGGCGATCGTCCGCGACATGGCCGCTCACTGCGCCCGGCCGGTGATCATGCCGCTGTCCAACCCGACCTCCAAGTGCGAAGCGTTGCCCTCGGATCTGTTGGTGTGGACCGACGGTCGCGCGCTCATCGCGACCGGCAGTCCGTTCGCGCCGGTCGTGCACAACGGCCGCACGTACCCGATCGCGCAGGCGAACAATGCGCTGATCTTCCCGGGCCTCGGCCTGGGCGTGGCGGTCGCCAAGGCGTCGCGAGTCACCGACGGGATGCTCGTCGCCGCAGCGGACGCCGTTGCACGGATCGCCGTCGAGGCCGGCTCCGCGGCGGGACTGTTGCCGACGGTGTCGAACCTGCGCGCCGTCTCGGCCGCGGTTGCGGCTGCCGTCGCCCGGGCGGCGGAGAAGGAAGGCCTTGCCCGCGCCCCGCTCACCGATCTCGTGCAACAGGTGCACCAGGCCATGTGGCGCCCGGCGTATCCCGCGGTCGTGCCCGTCTGACGTTTCCGCAGAAACGTTGTGTCGGACCTGTCAGATAACTTCGACATCGAACAGATGTTCGATGTCGAAGGAGAATCAGGTGGGCGTCGATGAGTTGCAGTTATTCTGGAGCCATGAAGGTGCTCATTCTCGACGCGCCCCAGTCGATGCTCGACGAACGTCGTCGGCTCGGCCTGGACGGGCGCGACGAGATGTGGGACGGGGTGCTTCACATGGTCCCGCCGCCTAAAGACGCGCACCAAGGTATGGGCGTCTGGTTTCTCCTACTCGCAGCGCCCCTGGCCGAGGCTCGTGGCTTGGTCGCCCGGTACGAGACCGGCTTGTTCGGCACGGAGGACAACTTTCGAGTGCCCGACCTTCTGTTTCGGCGCGAAGAGCACGGCTCCGAGCGAGGTGCCGAGGGCGCGGAGTTGGTCGTGGAGCTTCGATCGCCGAACGACGAGACCTACCTCAAACTCCCGTTCTTCGCGCAGTGCGGAGTCCGCGAGTTCTTGGTCCTGCACCCTACGGAGCACCGCGCGGAGTTGTTCCGGCTCGTCAAGGGCGAGCTGGTACCGGTGCAGGCCGACGCTGACGGTGCCTTGCACAGTGACGTGCTCGGCATCGCGCTGTGCAGCGCCGAGGGCACATTGCGGGTCACGTGGTCGGAGGGCAGCGCTGAGTTCTGAAACGTCTGGCGGTCCCGGCCGATATGACGGTATGCGCCGCGTTGGAGTCCGCTTGGCCAGTCCGCTACTGGCGGCAGTGAGCCTCGCCGTGTCGCCGCACGCGGTGGCCGCAAGCCCGCCTGAGTCGGGCCCGGTCTACATGG
Source organism: uncultured Actinomycetota bacterium (assembly GCA_963703165.1). GTDB lineage: Bacteria > Actinomycetota > Actinomycetes > Sporichthyales > Sporichthyaceae > JBQTKD01. The sequence continues at coordinate 386,412 of OY969798.1, read as the reverse complement.
ACGCCCAACGTCTCGCGAATTCGTGCGACGGCTGGCTGAAGAACCCCTGCGCCGGAGAGCCGCCCGGTCCGGGCATCTCCACCGGTTGCCTGCTGGGCTTCTTCCCGTTCTATCCGCCCGCTGCCGAACTGCCATGCAACCCGTGGATCACTGAACCGCCGGTACGAGTCGAGACACCGGGGTTACCGCCCGTGCCACTGCCTCCGAGTTAGAGGTCCAGAACAACCTTGCTGTCCTTGGCGCGGGAGACGCACAGGGCCATGCAGGTACCGGCGGCCTTGACCTCGGGGGAGAGCACGGCGTCGCGGTGTTCGACCTCGCCGGAGATGACCCCGGTGATGCAGGTACCGCAGACGCCCTGCGAGCAGGACCAGGGGACCTCGACGTCGTGTTCGGCCAGCACGTCGAGGATCTGACGGTCCGCCGGCACGTGCAGCGTGGTGCCGCTGCGCGCGAGGACGACGTCGAACGGACGGCTGTCGGTGATGTCGAGGACGGGCGCGGAGAAGGACTCGCGGTGGATCGCGTCGCGCGGCATGCCCTGGGCGGCGGCCTGCTCGGTGATCCAGTCCATGAACCCACCGGGACCACAGACGTAGAGCGCGGTCTCCGGGTCGACGCCGGCGAACACCTGCGCCGGAGCCAGCGACGTGCGGCCGGGGGAGACGTCCACGTGGACCTGCACCACGTCCGCGAACGGCATCGAGGCCAGCTCGGCCCCGAAAGGAACAGCGTCATCGGTGGCAGCACACACATGCAGGGTGAACGGGATCGCGGAGTTCCACAGGTGATGCGCCATCGACAGCAATGGCGTGATGCCGATGCCGCCGGCGACCAGGACGTACCGGTCCGCGGGGTAGAGCTCGAAGTTGTTGCGCGGCGCGGAGATCGTGACCTCGGCGCCGACGGTCAGGACCTCGTGCACCTCGAGCGAACCGCCGCGGCCATCGAGCTCAGGCTTGACCGCGATCCGGTACCGACCGTCCGGCGCGTTGCACAGGGAGTACTGGCGCACCCGGCCCGAGGGCAGGTGCACGTCGATGTGGGACCCAGGGGTGAAGCGCGGCAGGTCCTCGTCGACGCCCTCCAGCAGGAAAGTGGCGATCCCTGCCCCGCCGACCGCGCGGGCCTCGACGACCTTGGCCTGACGGGTGACCGAGTACGCGGCACGGGGGACGTCGATCTCCCCGGGCCCGCGGAACAGACCGCGTTCCGGGATGCCCTGCTTGCGCAGGGCGTTGTCGGAGAGCTCCCAGACGCGGTGGTACCTGTGGAAGGAGACGTGCGGCAGCGCGTGGTGGATGGCGTGGTCGGTCTGGCCGAGCCAGTAGACCTTGCCCAGCAGGGTTCCGCGGACCTCGACGGTCGACTGGAACGGGGCCTCCTGCCAGTTCGACTCGTGCGGGTGCTGGATGTGCGCGAAGACATAGACGAGGACGAAGAACGCGGCCCAGTGCGGGATCAGCCAGAGGGTGAAGAATTCCATCCGCAGCGGCGAGGCCAGGAACGCGACGTGGACGCCGACGTAGACCACCAGCATCCCCACGAACGAGACGCGGTCCGCCCGGCCGCGGCTCGACCACAGCTTGGTGGCGTACCACCACGCCCAGATCCACTCCGGACCGATGAAGGCCAGCGGGAGCAACGGCTTCTTGGCGTGAACGAACCACACGTCGGGGTCGCGATCCTTGTCGCCGACCCAGCGGTGATGCTCCAGGTGCAGGGTGCGGTACAGCCGGGTCGTGACGCCCGGGAGGAGGAGGGTGCCGGAGATCGTCCCGATGGCGTTGTTCACCCGGGTGCTGCCCGACGCCGCACCGTGCACGGCGTCGTGCAGTGGGGTGAAGGCCACGTAGAGCGCGAACTGGTTGATCAGGATCGCCGCCCACAACGGGAACGGGCCGGCCAGGTACGCGGTGGTCGCAGCGATGAAGCTGCCCCAGGCCAGCGCGGTCAGGCCGAGGTGCGGCAACGACCAGACGGGCTTGTGGGCGATGGCGGCGTACCGCGGGTCCTGGACGACTTTCGACAGGACCTGCCGGACCGAGGGATTGGCGGTGATGGTCACGAGCTAACCGTGACACGCCGGGCCAATGTGTAAAAGCAGGCCGGGCCACCGACCTGCGTCGATGAACTGGAGATTCCCACTGTCGAATCGCTTGACGAACCCGTCGGCAATGTCCTTGCCCGGGCGCCCCGAGCCCCGCCCACCCGCCTAGAATCGTCAGTCGACGCACCCGCAGGCGTCGGCTCGTCGCGTTCTGGAGGTTCGGTGGGTCTGCTCGAGTCGATCGGCGGTCCGTCGGACGTCAAACGCCTGCGTCCGGACCAGCTCGACCCGCTCGCCGCCGAGATCAGGGAGTTCCTGGTCAACGCCGTGTCGAAGACCGGCGGTCACCTCGGCCCGAACCTCGGGGCGGTGGAGCTGACCATCGCGCTGCACCGGGTCTTTGACTCCCCGCACGACTCGATCATCTGGGACACCGGGCACCAGTCCTACGTGCACAAGCTGCTGACCGGTCGTGCCGGCGGGTTCGATCGCCTGCGCCAGTCCGGCGGGCTGTCCGGGTACCCGTCGCGCGCAGAGTCGCCGCACGACCTGGTGGAGAACTCCCACGCCTCGACCGCACTCTCCTACGCCGACGGCCTGGCGAAGGCCCGGCGCCTGCAGGGCCAGTCGGACCGGTCCGTCGTCGCCGTCGTCGGCGACGGCTCGTTGACCGGCGGCATGGCCTGGGAGGCGCTGAACAACATCGCCGACGCCGACCGCCCGGTGATCATCGTGGTCAACGACAACGAACGCTCCTACGCCCCGACGATCGGTGGCCTGTCCAAGCACCTCGCCGTGCTGCGCACGATGCCGAACTACGAGAAGTTCCTGCGCTGGGGCGGCAAGCGCGTCCGCCGCACCCCGGTCGTCGGCGGTTCGCTGTTCAACGCCCTGCACGGGTTCAAGAAGGGCATCAAGGACGCGGTCGCACCGCAGGGCCTGTTCGAGGATCTCGGCCTGAAGTACGTCGGACCGATCGACGGACACGACATCGAGGCGCTGAGCCTCGCGCTGGCCCGCGCCCGGGACTTCGGTGAACCGGTGATCGTGCACTGCCTCACCCGCAAGGGTCAGGGCTACGCTCCCGCCGAGAACGACGACGCCGATCACTTCCACGGCATCGGGATCTGCGACCCGGCGACCGGGCTGCCGTTGACCGCCGGCGGGAAGACCTGGACCTCGGTGTTCGCCGAGGAGATGGTGCGGATCGGCGCGGATCGGCCGGACGTCGTCGCGATCACCGCGGCGATGTTGATCCCGGTCGGGCTCAAGGCCTTCGCCGCCGCGTATCCGGACCGGGTCTTCGACGTCGGCATCGCCGAGCAGCACGCCGTCACCTCCGCGACCGGCCTGGCCATGGGTGGCCTGCACCCGGTGGTCGCCGTGTACGCGACGTTCCTCAACCGCGCCTTCGACCAGGTCCTGCTCGACGCGTCGCTGCACACCGCGGCAGTCACGTTCGTCCTGGACCGCGCCGGCATCACCGGCGAGGACGGCGCCAGCCACCACGGAGTCTGGGACCTGTCGATGCTGATGCCGGTCCCCGGCCTGCGCATCGCCGCGCCCCGTGACCCGGCCCAGCTGCAGCTGCAGCTCGGTGAGGCGCTGATGGTCGGCGACGGACCGACCGTGGTGCGATTCCCGAAGGGCTCGGCCATCGCCGACATCCCCGCGATCGAGCGATGCGGCGGAGTCGATGTGCTGATCCGCCACGGTGCCTCGGACGTGCTGTTGGTCTCCGTCGGCGCCTTCGCCCCGACGTGCCTGCAGGTCGCCGATCGCCTGGCGGATCAGGGGATCGGCGTGACCGTCGTCGACCCACGCTGGGTCAAGCCGGTCGACCCGGCCCTGGTCGAGTTGGCGCGCGAACACCACATGGTGATCACTGTCGAGGACGGCGTGCGGATCGGCGGCGTCGGCTCCGCGGTCACCCAGGCGCTGCAGGACGCCGGCGTCGACGTGCCGGTGCGGGTCTTCGGGACCCCGGTGGAATTCCTCGACCACGGCTCACGCGCGGAGTTGCTTGCCTCGCTAGGCCTGGGCGCCCAGGACATCTCCCGCGCGGTGGTCGAGGCGATCGCCCGCCTCGACGTCGCGGTCGACCCGACGCCCGCCCAGAGCTGATCCCACCTGGAGTTCCCTGCCAGGTCGCGGGCGCCAGTAGCGCCGCGGCAGCGAGCTGCACCGCCACAGGATCCGGACCATGACGAACTGGCCGTAGACCGGGACCAGCAGCCAGAACGCGACGAACCAACGGAACGCGACCTGGCGGGCGAGGACGGCGAACAGAGCCACCACGCAGACGTACCAGGCCAGCCCGAACAGGATCATCTGCTCGGCGAACATCGGGCTGTCCCGCGGATAGTCGGCGAAGTACGGGTCGAGCTCCTCGACGGCGGTGATGCCCAGGCCCATGAAGATTCCGAACGTGACGGCCAGGACGCCCAGCCCGCACACAACCGACGCGACACGCGCGGCCGGGTGCTGCCACCAGCTCCGCGCCCGGACCTCGAGCCAGAACGGCCACCCGTACGGGGCCGCCGGCCAGTCCTGGTGCGGTTGCCAGTCGGCCGTCGGGGCCCAGCCGGGTGCAGGCTCGGGCCAGCCGGGCGGTGGGTTGAACCGGAAGGTGGCCACGACGGTCAGCGGTTCGCGAGCGGCCCCGTGCCCGGCCACCAGGCCTGCGGCTGCGGAGCATGGGCCGAGGCCAGGACCTCGTCGACGCGGGGGGCCCAGTCGCGGTGCGGCAGGCCGGTGAGACGCCAGACGATCATCCCGAAGAAGAACCAGCCGTAGAACGGGACCAGCACCAGGAAGGCGTCGCGCGAGCGGTAGGACACCTTCGGACAGAGGAAGGCCATCACGCCGACCAGTCCGAGCAGCGACAGCCACATCAGACCGAAGATGAGACTGTCCGTCTCGTCGGTCTTGGCCGGGTCGTTCATGTAGTCCGGGGCGGCGGCGTACATGACGGCCGCGCACAGGACGCCGAACACGAACATTGCGGCCCACAGGGACGCGAACGCCCCGGCGACCATCCACCCGCGGGCGGTCTTGCTGCGCGCCGGGCGCGGCAGCGATCCCTGCCATGGGTTGGCGCTCGAGTCGACCCAGAACATCCAGCCGTGCGGGGCCGGCGGCCAGGACGGATCCGGGTTCCAGCCCGCGGGCGGCCTCCAACCCGCAGGCGGGGTCGGCCAGCCGGGCGGGGCGTTGAAGCGCAGGTTCGACACCGGGATCTCCGGACAACATGAGGTGAGCGGTTCTCCCCCATTCGACCGCAGAACTCGTGGGATGGGTCCCGACGAACGGACCGTCCGGCATCGACCGAACGGTCGGATTTCAGCCTTCGGTCGGCTCGGTCGCCTCAGGCGCGTCGACGGCGTCGACCGGCTCTGCGATCTCCGGTACGCGACCCGCGGCAGCGTCGGCCAACGCCTGCGACATCGGGCCGGCGGTCAGTTCAATCTGCCAGCGCCGTGCGCCGAGCTCCGCGGCCATCGCCGCGACGCCCTCGGTGGAGGTGTCGGCGGGAGGCGACCAGGCGATGCGCCGGACGGTGTCCGGTGCGATCAGATTCTCCGTCGGCAGCTTGTGCTTGAGCGCGATCTCGCCGACGGCTGCCCGCATGGCTGACAGCCTGGCGGCCGCCGCGGGGTCCCGATCGGGCCAGGAACGCGCCGGCGGCGGGCCCGTGGGCACCACGTGGGCCGGCGGCAGTTCGGTGTCCGGCAACGCCCGGGCCGCCTCGATCGCGGCGAACCACTGCCCCAGCGAGCGACGTGTCGCCCGCCCGCCGAAGGTCGACAGTTCGGCCAACGCGGCCAGCGTGGCCGGCGAGGCCAATGCCGCCTCGACGATCGCGGTGTCCGGCAGCACCCGGCCCGGAGCCAGATCGCGTGCGCGAGCCATCCGGTCGCGGGTCTCCCACATCGAACGCACGATCGCCAGCTGACGCGGGCGACGCACCCGGTGCAGTCCCGAGGCCCGTCGCCACGGGTCCACGCGGGGGCTCGCCAGCGGGGCGGCCGACACCGCTGCGAACTCCTCGTGAGCCCACTCCAACTTCCCCGCGGCCTCGAGTTCGGCCTCCAGAGCGTTGCGCAGCTCGATCAGGACCTCGACGTCCAGCGCCGCATACCGAAGCCACGGCTCCGGCAAGGGCCGCACCGACCAGTCCGCCGCCGAGTGGCCCTTCTCCAGGGACAACCCGAGCACCTCGGCGACGATGCTGCCCAGGCCCACACGCGGGTAGTCGAGCAGGCGCCCCGCCAGTTCGGTGTCGAAGATCCGACCCGGGCGCAGACCGAGTTCGGCCAGGCACGGGATGTCCTGACTCGCCGCGTGCAAGACCCATTCCTCGTTCGCGAGGGCGTTGATCAGCGGGCCGAGTTCCGGGACCGCGATCGGGTCGATCAGTACCGAGCCTGTCCCCTGCCTGCGCAACTGGATCAGATACGCCCGCTGGCCGTACCGATAACCGGAGGCTCGCTCCGCATCCACGGCGATCGGTCCGGAGCCGGCCGCCAATGCCGCCGAGACCCGTTCGAGCGCCTCGTAGTCCTCGACGACCTGGGGAACGCCGTCGGCAGGTTCCAAAAGTGGGGTGAGCTCGCGTTGTTCCTCTGGTTCTTGGGCAGCCGAGCTCACCTGCCTACCGTAAAGGGTCATCGAGGTGAAAACAGCCGCAGGGCGGCGCGGGAGTGCTGTCCCGCGTCACCCTACGGTTCGCTGCACAGCCGGGCGATGCCCCGGCTGGGTCTGTGGGCCCCTAGTCGATGGCGCGGGCGCGCATGGCGACGGCGACCATGCCGGCGCGGTCGCCGGTGCCGAGCTTGCGGGCGATGCGGGCCAGGTGGCTCTTGATGGTGAGGGCGGACAGGCCCATGGCCTCGCCGACGTCGCGGTTCGCGCGGCCTTCGGCGACGTGGCGGAGAACCTCGACCTCGCGGTCGGACAGACCGAGGCGGGCGGCGGCGCGGGCGGACTCGGAGTCGGCGCCCGGAGCGGCGCCGGTGGAGCGTCCGGCGAGAACGCAGGAGCGGATGCGGGCGGCGAGCGCGGCATGGGCGGCGCGGGCGGCGTCCTGCTGGGGGATGACTGCGCAGCCGGACCAGCCGGCGCGCTGCAGCTCGGCCAGCAGCATGATCCCGGAACCGTCCGGGAGAAGAGCGTCGGCGATGCAGACCTCGCGGAGACCGGCGGTGCGGGCCCAGGCACGGGCCTGCAGGACGGTGCCGGCCTCGGCGACGTCACGGGCGCCCAGGCTGCGCAGGCGGCGGACGCTCATGGCGCGGCGGTACGGGTCCGCAGCCACGACCATCGCGGTGAACGAGGTCGGGATCTCGGTGGCGGCCGGGACGCGAGCGCCCGGAACCGGTCCGGTGCCCTGCCGCGGGATCCGGGGCGGGGGGAGCTGCGGGGTGCGGGGGGTGGGCAGCTGCGGCGCGTTCGGCGAAGGCTGGCGAATCAACACCGGGGCTCCCTGGTTTGTGTTGGTCTGTCCTTTAGCTCTCCATCGGCCCGACTAGGGGATTCCTTTAGCTTCAGAGGGGGTTTCTTTACCTAAATCTCCGAAGTTCCCGGCATGCCCCGCAGGGGGTGGTGGAGCACCGATGGAGGGTGCACCACAAGATCTAGGTCCTGAAGGGGTCGAAAGTCCCAGGTCTTGGGCCAAACGGGCGATCGCCAACCGGGTGAAAGGCCGCATACGGTCCACCGGACGGCGGCACGGCGGACGGTTTTCTTTACCTTTACCTACGACTTGACCAAGTCCTTGGCCTTCATCAAGTGCTGCGCGAGGCCCCGAAGGGGGCGCCGGCGGGGTCAGATCCCGCGGATCGCCGGGAGCACAGTGATGCCGGGGGAGACCGGCGGAAGACCGGCGGCGGTACGCAACATGTCGACCCAGGCGCCCATGTGCGCCTCTGGGTCGCCCATCAGGCTCCAAGACGCCCGGATCTCCAGTTCACCTGCGGGCTCGAAATCCTCGCCCACGTCGCCGGAGCCGTCGGCCAGGTCACCGAAGCGGTGCGACTGCACCCGGGTCACCGTCCCGCTGGGCGCGGCCAGGCGGATCCCGCGGCTCTGGGCGGCGTCGAGCAGCCAGCGCCAGGCGACCTCGGGCAGCAGGGGATCGGTGACCAGTTCCGCCTCGAGCTCGGTGCGGATGTAGCTGACCAGGCGCAGCGTGCCGTCCCAGGCCGGGTGACCGTCCGGGTCGCAGAGCAGGATGAGCCGGCCGATGGCCAGTTCCTCGTCCTCGGCCCCGTGTCCTCCGGGACGGACGACCTCTGCCCGGATCGCCGCGGCGAACGGTGCGAGGCGTGCCGGGGCGGCCGTCTCCTCGACGTCGACGTCCGAGGGAATCTCGAGGGACTGGAGAGCGGCGGCGGCGGCAACGAATTCGGCCGGAGCCTGCGGGTCAGCGGGCGAGGCCATGGGGGCAGGGTAGGCCGGTCCGGTACGCAAAGGGGACACCTTTCCGGGCGGGTCGCGGTCGGGTCCGCGCGCCGCCCCGATCTCAGGCGTGGCGGGCTCAGGCGACGTCGCGCAGGGTCGGCCGGGCGGGCCTCGGAAGGTAGGACGCGAGGTCGAACAACAGAGCAGCGCCGCAATCGGTGCACGCGAGGTCCGGGCAGTGCGTGCCGTGTCCCTCACTGCACTCGACGGCGCAGAACACTCGGTCCTGCGCGCAGTCGGGGCAGTGCAGCAATCGTTCCAGAGCCATAGCCAGAAGGTGTCACGCACCACCGACAGAACCGCGCAGCCACGGCGGTGTGTCGCCCGGGCTGGGACCCGTGGGAACTCGTGGGACGATTCGCCGCGTGAATGACCCCAGCAATTCGGTGTTCGTGCGTGCCTGCCGTCGCGAGCCGGTGGAGCGCACCCCTGTGTGGTTCATGCGCCAGGCAGGTCGCTCGCTGCCGGAGTACCGGGCGTTGCGGGCCGACGTCGGGATGCTCGCTGCGTGCAACGACCCTGATCTGGTCGTCGAGATCACGATGCAGCCGGTCCGCCGTTACGGCGTGGACGCGGCCATCCTGTTCTCCGACATCGTGGTCCCGCTGCGGGCGGCCGGGGTCGACCTCGACATCGTCGCCGGTGTCGGGCCCGTCATCGCGCAACCGATCCGCGAGGCCGCGGACCTGGACCGACTGCCGCCGCTGGACCCCGAGGCGGTCGCGCCCATCGCCAAGGCGGTGCGCGGGTTGACCGCCGAACTCGGTGCCACACCCTTGATCGGGTTCGCCGGCGCCCCGTTCACCCTCGCCTCCTACCTGATCGAGGGCGGGCCCTCGCGCAACCACGAGCGGACCAAAGCCCTGATGCTCGGTCGCCCGGATCTGTGGGCCGCGCTGATGGACCGCCTGGCCGACATCACCATCACGTTCCTGCGGGTGCAGGCCGAGGCCGGGGTCTCCGCGCTGCAACTGTTCGACTCGTGGGCCGGGGCGCTGACCCCGCGCGACTATGCCGCCTCGGTGCTGCCGGCAAGCCGCAAGGTCTTCGCCGCGATCGCCGACCTCGGGCTGCCTCGGATCCATTTCGGGGTCGGCACGGGGGAGTTGCTGACGCTCATGGGGGAGGCCGGGGCCGACGTCGTCGGGGTGGACTGGCGGGTACCGCTCTCGATCGCCGCGACGCGCGTCGGACCCGACAAGGCGTTGCAGGGCAACCTGGATCCGGCAGTCCTCCTGGCCGGGTGGGACGTCGTGTCCGACGCGACCGACGTCGTGCTCGAGGAGGCCGCGGGGCTGCCGGGGCACATCTTCAACCTGGGCCACGGCGTGCTGCCGAACGTCGACCCGGACATCCTGCTGCGCGTCGTCGAGCGGGTGCGGGAACGCTCCGTCCGCTGACGCTACGTCAGATCATCCGTAAAGGCGCACGAACACGTCGTCGTGGCCGTTGCGGTCGCCGGGCACGAGGTTCGTGGCACGGGAACCGAAGGTGACCGCCCGGCCGTCCGAGCTGATCTCCGGGAACGAACTGCTCGGCCCGTCAGCCTGGGCGCCACGGGGGCTGACGTTGACCCGGGACACCTCGCCGGTGCGCAGGTCGATGCGGAAGACGTCGTAGTCGAAGCCGCTGGTGTCCTTCGGGACGAGGTTGGTGGCCTGCGACAGGTAGACGATGACTCGACCATTGCTCGAGATCGCCGGTCCACCGGAGACACCGTTGGACTGCTTGCCGTTCGCTCCGACGCTGACCCTCCGGGTCGCGCCGGTGCGCAGGTCACGCACGAACACGTCGTCGACCTTGTTGGTGTCCCCGGGGACGAGGCGGGTCGCCGTCGACACGAAGGCCACGTAGCGGCCGTCGTCGCTGATGACCGCGCCGGTGGTCTCCTTGGTGCCCTGGGTCTTACCCGCGAACCAGCCGTTGCCCAGCGCCTTGGTGCCGCCGAGGCTGACGCGGGCGACCTTGCGGGTGCGCCGGTCGAACACGAAGCAGTCGGCCTTGCGGTTGGTGTCGCCGGGGACCAGGTCGCGGGTCTCGGAGGCGAAGGCGACGTACCGGCCGTCGGCGGAGATGGTCTGGTCGAAGCCGGAGATCCGGCCGAGCCTTTCGCGGCGCTTCGTCTTCGTGTCGAAGACGAACATGCCGGCGAGGTCCTCGTCCGTGCCCACCGAACGCAATGGGGTGCCGACGTTGTAGACGACCCAGCGGCCGTTCCGGCTGATCTGCGCGCCCTCACCGCCGGTGGTCTCTCTCCCGTCGATGGCCACGGACAGGCGGACGGTCTTCCTGGTGCGCCGGTCGTACAGGAACGCGTCCGGTGCGGAGTTGGTATCGCCCTTCACCAGGTTCGTGGCGTCGGAGATGAACGCGACCCAGCGGCCGTCGCCGGAGATCGACGGGGTGAACGAGCCGTTGTTGCCCTGCTTGCCCGCGCTGGACAGTGACACCCGGGTCGTGCGCTTGCTGACGCGGTCGCGCACGAATACGTCGTTCTTGCCGTTGGTGTCGCCGCGGACCAGGTTGTCGGCGTCGGAGTCGAACGCCACGTACCGGCCGTCCTGGCTGATCGCCGGCGCGTAGCTCTGCCCCTTGGCCTGCTTGTCCTTCGGGCCGAGGCTGATGACGCTCGTGTTCGCCACCGCCGACGCGGTGGGCGCCGTGGGTGCCGCCGCGGCGGGACCGATCGTCGTCAGCCCGAGCACCATCGCAAGGCTCGCGGTCGCGACGCGGGCGACGGGCAACCTGGGCTCCTCGAGGTGGACTACTCCGAGAGTACGACGTAGCCCTATCCGATGGGGTTTGTCCGCAGGTCAGATCGTGTCCGCGGCCCGGGAGATGCCGTGCTGGGCGGTCCGCCGGTACCGGCGGACCGCGATCAGCAGGAACGGGGACAGCAGCAGCAGTGCCAGTGCGAACGGGAGGACGGCGCCGAGCACGGTCGCCAGGGCCGTCGCGGAGGTCTTGAACGCGTCCCAGCCGTCGCCGAAACCGGCCCCGAAGCCCTGCTCCTTCTTCTCCACCAGCGGGGTGATCGCCTGCTCCTTGGTGACCAGGTGCACCGTCACCGACGCCAGTTCGGTGCGCTGCTTGAGCTTGGCCTGCCGGGCCAGCAGGGCCTCCAGTTCCGCCTCGCGGCTCGCGACCTCGGACTCCAGGGAGACGACGTCGCGCAGTGTGGTCGCGCGCTCCATCAGCAGGCGCACGCGGTCCAGGCTCTTGCGGGCGCTGGCCAGCCGGCTGCCGACGTCGACGACCTCGTCGGTCACGTCGTCTCCGGAGGTGGTCCGCTCCAGCACGATCCCGGTCTTCTCGATGCGCGCCAGGAACGACTCGAACGCGCCCGGCGGGATGCGCAGCCGCAGGTCGGCCGTGGCGGGCGGCGTGGGTTCGCCGGGGGTGGCCGGGGCGCCGCCGCTGCGTTCGGAGCGGGCGATCAGACCACCCGCGGCGTCGACGGCGGCCTCGATCTGCGTCACGGCCTTCCCGACGTCGGCGACCTGGATCGTCTGCTCGGCCGTGTAGGCGATCGCCCGGCCGTCCAGCGCCGCCTCGGGGACGCTGAGTTTGCTGCCGGCGGCGGCCTTGCCGCTCTTCGCGGGGCTGGGGGCTGCCTTGGAGGCTCGAGCCGCCTTCGGCGCGGCGGCCGCGGCCGGGGCGGCGGCGTCAGCGGCGAACGCCCCATCCGACCCGTACTGAGTGGTCGCTCCGCTGGGGCTGGACAGCCCACCAGAGAGCGTCTGACTCGCCTCGCTCGAGCTGTCGGTGCCGCCGCTGCAGCCGACCAGCAGGGGAGTGCTGACCGCCAGAGCGAGGGCGAGCGTGGCGGCGCGGAGTCGGGCGCGAGACATGGGCACTCCTGAGGGGACGGTCGGGACCGACCGGGACGAGTCGTACAAAGGGGACGCAGCACAGCGGCGAAACGTTCGCCCGGCCGTTCGTGGAAGGGTGAGCGCGTGCATGTGGTGGTGGTCGGGGGCGGGATCGCCGGGTTGGCGGCGGCATGGTTCCTGCGTGCGCCCGGGGTGCGGGTCACGGTGCTCGAGGGCGGCAAGCAGGTTGGCGGCAAGCTGGTGCTGGGGGAGGTAGCCGGGCTGACCCTCGACCTCGGGGCCGAGGCGCTGCTGGCCCGTCGGCCTGAGGCCCTGGATCTGGTGAAGGCCGTCGGGCTTGGCGAGGACCTTGTGCACCCGCGGACGACGTCGGCCGGCGTGTGGACGCGCGGGAAGATCCGGCCGTTGCCGGCCGCGCAGGTCATGGGAGTGCCCGCCGAGCCGGGTGGGGGATCGCTGATCGGGATCCTGTCCCGCGCCGGTGCTGCCCGGGTCGCGGGCGATCTGATGCTGCCGCTGCAGAAGCAGTTCGACGTCTCCGTGGCCTCATTCGTGGGGCAGCGGATGGGCTCCGAGGTGGTGCAGCGCCTGGTGGACCCCTTGCTGGGCGGGGTCTACGCCGGTCGGGCGGAGGACCTGTCGATGTTCGCGACGCTGCCGCAGCTCGCGCGGGCGGTCTACGAGCCGGAGCGGCTGATGACCGTGGCCGCCGAGGTCCGGTCCCGGGCGGTGGAGGTCGGGACGCCGGTGTTTGCGGGGATCGTCGGCGGTGTCGGTCGGTTGCCCGGGCGGCTCGTCGAGGTCGCGGGGGCGGACGTGCGGACCGGCGTCATGGTGCGCGAACTGCACCGCACCGAGCACGGGTGGCGGCTCGTCGCCGGCCCGACCACGGACCCCGAGGCGATCGAGGCCGACGCGGTCGTGCTGGCGGTGCCCGCGCCGGCGGCCGCCCGTCTGCTCGGCGAGGCCGTCCCTGTCGCGGCCGGTGAACTCGCCGGGATCGAGTACGCCTCGATGGCGATCGTCACTCTCGTCCTGCCGGCCGACGAGAAGGCACCGCCCTTGCAGGGCAGCGGATTCGTCGTTCCCGCCATCGACAAGCGGACCGTGAAAGCAGTCACGCAGTCGTCGAACAAGTGGGAGTGGACGGCCGAAACGGCCGGGGGAGCGCGCGTGCTGCGGGCGTCGGTCGGGCGGTTCGGCGACATCGGCGACCTCGGGCGGACCGACGAGGAGCTCGTCAACAAGGTGCGCGACGACCTGATGCGGGCCATCGGGATCGCCGCGACCCCGACCGACACCGCCGTCACCCGATGGGGTGGGGCGCTGCCGCAGTACGCCGTCGGGCACCTGGATCGGGTCGAGCGGATCAAGACCGCGGTGGCCGGGGCGCCGGGCCTCGCCGTGTGCGGAGCGGCCTACGACGGCATCGGTATCGCGGCCTGCATCGCCTCCGCGCAGCGCGCGGCGGAGGCGGTGCTCGCCGGATCGTCACCGAAGGCAGAATGAACGCCATGAGTGATGAGACGACCGAGGCCAAGAAGCGCGGCGCCCGCGAGATCAACGCAGAGATCCGGTACACGATGTGGTCGGTGTTCCGCGTGGAGTCCCCGCTGGGCGACGCGGACCGAGCGCCGGTGGCGGCCGAGGTCACGGACCTGTTCGAGCAGCTGGCGGCGAAGGACGTCGTTGTGCGCGGCACCTACGACGTCGCCGGCCTGCGGGCCGACGCCGACGTGCTGATCTGGTGGCACGCCCCCGACTCCGACGATCTGCAGGAGGCCTACTCCCGCTTCCGTCGCACCCGCCTGGGCACGGCATGCGCCCCGGTCTGGTCGCAGCTCGCGTTGCACCGTCCGGCCGAGTTCAACAAGGGCCACATCCCGGCGTTCCTCGACGGCGAGGCGCCCAGGGACTACGTCTGCGTGTACCCGTTCGTGCGCTCGTTCGAGTGGTACCTGCTGCCCGACCCCGAGCGCCGCGCCATGCTGGCCGAGCACGGGAAGATGGCGCGCGAGTACCCCGACGTCCGCGCCAACACCGTTGCCAGCTTCGCGCTCGGCGACTATGAGTGGATGCTCGCCTTCGAGGCCGACGAACTGCACCGCATCGTCGACCTCATGCGTCACCTCCGGGGCAGCGAGACCCGTCGCCACGTCCGCGAAGAGGTGCCCTTCTACACCGGCCGCCGCAAGTCCCTCGCCGACCTGGTGGCGGCGCTCCCGTAGGAACTCGACGCGGCGGCGGGTCGTCGACTACCGAGTCGCCGAGGTCTGGCTGGGTTCGCCGATCCCGCCCCCGCGGTGCGGGCGTTGGCTGTCGGGCAGCATCAGACCGAGCGCCACGCCAGCGACGCCGAGGATCACGCTCGCGACTGCCATCTTGACAACGTTCATCTGCATCTGCGATCTGCCTTCGTTCGAGTACATTTCCGTCGGAACAACGTGCGTCATGCCGTCTGGGTGCCCGCTGTGAGATGGCCGCGTTGCCCTGCCCGCAGACCGGCTAGTCCGCAGAGCCTGAGAACAGCCCGCCCATGCCGGCGCCGGTCTTCTTGTCACCCATGCCCATGTTCTTCTCCAGTGCCTTGGCCAGGCCGTCGATGGTGACCGACTGCAGGATCACGTGGCCGTCGCCCTCGAGCGTGGCGACGGAGAAGCCCTCGCCGCCGAGGACGGCATTCATCATTCCAGCCTTGTTGAACTTGCCGATCCGTTCGACGCCGTAGCGGATGTTCTGGTCCCAGGCGACGACGCAGCCGGTGTCGACGCGCACCTTGCCACCCAGTTCAGCGGGGTTCACGTCGATGAAATCGCCCGCGCCGGCGATCAGCAGGGTCCCGGCGCCGGTGAACTTCTCCAGGACGAAGCCTTCCCCGCCGGCGAACCCGGTCCGTCCGCCCATGAAGGCGACGTCGAAGCGGATCGATCCCTCCGCGGCGACGAAGGCGTCCTTCTCGGCGAACCAGGTGGTCGATCCGTCCAGTTCCAGCGCCCGCATCTCCCCGGGCAGCACCCCGGCCAGGCCGAGCAGGCCGGTGCCGCCGGTGGTGTGGAAGTGGGTGAAGGCGAACGACTCGCCGGCGAACATCCGTTTCCCGGCGTCCATGGCCCCACGCAGGACCCCGCCGAGCCCGCCCCCGGCGCCACCGCCCCCGCCACCGCCGGGCTGGGTGCCCGCCGGCTGGGAGAGCTTGGTCTCCATCACGACGTCGTCGGAGGAGAACAGGAACTTGCCGGCCTCGCTGAAGACCACTTGACCAGGCACAAGCCGGACGATCGCCATCTTGGTCGTCGTGCCGACCAGGTCCACGTTCAACGTCATGCCGGGAACCTTATGGAGGCCGCGGCAGTTCTCCTGCCGACGCCCCTGCGCGCGAGCCCACTAGGCTCGCCAACAGTCACGTCTTGACCGCACCGAACGAGGAGGAAGCATGTCCGTCGCGCTCACCAAGGGCGGGAACGTCAGTCTCACCAAGCTGGCCCCGACCATGACCGCCGTCACCGTCGGCCTCGGCTGGGACGTCCGTTCGACCACCGGGACCGACTTCGACCTGGACGCTTCGGCGATCCTGGTCGGCGCGGACGGCAAGACCTCCAACGACAAGAACTTCGTGTTCTTCAACAACCTGAAGTCCCCGGACGGCGCCGTCGAGCACACCGGCGACAACCTCACCGGCGAGGGCGAGGGCGACGACGAGCAGATCAAGGTCAACCTCGCCGGCGTGCCGGCCGACGTCGACAAGATCGTCTTCCCGGTCTCCATCTACGACGCCGCCGCCCGCAGCCAGTCCTTCGGCCAGGTGCGCAACGCCTTCATCCGCGTCGTCAACCAGGCCGACAACGCCGAGCTCGCCCGCTACGACCTCACCGAGGACGCCTCCACCGAGACCGCGATGGTCTTCGGCGAGCTCTACCGCAACAGCGGCGAGTGGAAGTTCCGCGCCGTCGGCCAGGGCTACGCCTCCGGCCTCGCGGGGATCGCCCAGGACTTACGGCGTCAACGTCGGTTAGTAGTTCCGAGTAGGCGCCGGCCGGACTTCGGCCGGCGCCTTTCTCCTGAAGGTTGAGCGGGGACCATTTGATTCTGCGGATGTTCGGCTGGTCGTTCGGCATCACGATCCTCGGTCTGATCGCGGGCGGCCTCTACGACGGCCTCGAGGGCCTGCTCCTGGTCTCGATCCTGATCGTCCTGGAGATCTCGCTCTCCTTCGACAACGCGGTGGTCAACGCCAAGATCATCGAGCGGATGAGCGACTTCTGGCAGAAGATGTTCCTCACCGTCGGCATCCTGATCGCCGTCTTCGGCATGCGGCTGGTCTTCCCGCTGCTGATCGTGGGCATCACCGCGGATCTCGGGCCCTTCGAGGCCATCGACCTCGCCCTGGAGAAGGGCGACATCCACGAGCCGGGCAGCTACGCGTACCTGCTCGACGAGGCGCACCCGCTCGTCGCGGCCTTCGGCGGCATGTTCCTGCTGATGCTGTTCCTGAACTTCATCTTCGACCCCGAGCGCGAGACCCACTGGCTCGCGCCGATCGAGCGGGTGCTGGCGCAAGGCCGGCGCGCTCGAGTCGATCTCGGTGCGTCACCGCGCTCGGCGCGCGCTGGCCGCGTCCGCACGAGTTCCTCGCCGAAGACCGCGGCGAGGTCCTGTTCGCCGGTGTCCTCGGCCTGATCACCTACCTCGCCGTCGACGGCCTCGGGCAGCTGTTCGAAGCCGGCGGCGAGGACGAGGACGAGGCCGAGGGCGTGCCCGTCGCGAAGAAGTCGGGTCCCTCGACCGTCGGCGAAGGTCACCGGCAAGGCCGGCTTCTTCCTGTTCCTCTACCTCGAGGTCCTCGACGCCTCGTTCTCCTTCGACGGAGTGATCGGCGCGTTCGCCATCACCCAGGACCCGATCATCATCGCGCTGGGCCTCGGCGTCGGCGCCATGTACATCCGGTCGTTCACGATCTACCTGGTGCGCAAGGGCACGCTGAGCGAGTACGTCTACCTCGAGCACGGCGCCATGTGGGCGATCGGCGGTTTGGCGACGATCCTGCTGGTGACGATCAAGTACCACGTGCCCGAGCTGGTCACCGGTGGCATCGGTCTCGCCTTCATCGGCACGGCGATCGTGTCCTCGGTGATCTACAAGCGGCGCAACCCGGAGTGCGCCGGCGGAGCCCGAACACGCGCACCCTGCGATCCACACGAACTGACCTGGAGTTCCCTCATGGCGATCGACTACAGCAAGCGTCCGTCCAAGCCGGCTGCCGAGCCCGCTGCGGCCTCGGCGCCGCGTCGATCACCAGCAAGCCGGCCGCCGCACCGGCCGCGGCGCCCTCCGTCGGCCCCGGTGTCGCTGGGCAAGGTGACGCTGACCAAGAGCGCCCCGTCGGTCTCGCTGACCAAGGGCGGCGCCACCGGCGATGCTGCGCGTCAACCTGAACTGGACCGCGCGCCCCGACGTCCGGCGGGCGCACCCCCGGAGGAGAAGAAGGGCTTCCTGAAGAAGCTCCAGGCGGCCGCCGAGCAGCGCATGAACACCGGCGCGATCGACCTCGACCTCGCCTGCCTCTACGAGTACACCGACGGCTCCAAGGGCGTCGTGCAGGCGCTGGGCAACGCGTTCCGGGACAAGCACACCTTCGGTGCCGACCCGATCTGCTGGCTCGACGGCGACGACCGCAGCGGCACGGCCACCGGCGGCGAGAACCTGTTCGTGAACCTGGCGCACGCCGCGGCGATCCGCCGGGTGCTGGTGTTCGCCTTCATCTACCAGGGCGTGCCGAACTGGGCGGCGGCCGACGCCGTCGTCACGCTGTTCCCGGCCGAGGGTGGGCAGATCGAGGTGCGCCTCGACGAGGCGGACAACCAGTCGCCGCTGTGCTCGATCGCGATGCTGACCAACGACGGGTCCGGCATCAAGGTCAACCGCGAGATCCGCTACATCCGTGGCTCCCAGTCCGCTCTGGACAAGGAGTACGGCTGGGGCATGAACTGGGCCCGCGGCAGCAAATAAGTAACCCGCGCGCAATCCAAACCGTCCGGTCCCGTGAGCAGGCTTACACGGACGACGGCAACGTGCACTCCTGCTCAGCCGTTGGCCATGGAGTAGGTGCTCCCGCTCGGGAGCGGACAGGCGACGGAAACGGAATTTACGGTGCGTCACTTCGGGTTCCTGGACCCTGCCCGCGTAGCGCGGCTCTTCGAGCATGCGCCGGCGCGGTTCTCCCGCGTCGCCGATCGGGACACGCTGGCCATCGGCGCTCGGCGCGACCCTCTACATGCCGGCGACCCGCCCGGACCTTGCCACCGACCTGATCCGGGCGGCCCACAACGGAGCGATGAGCACCGTGCTGTGCCTGGAGGACGCCATCGCCGATCGCGACCTCGATCGCGGCCGGGGCCAACCTCGTCGCCCAGTTGCGCAGCGTCGTCGCAGCAGACGGCGAGCCGCCGTTGGTGTTCGTCCGGATCCGCTATCCCGAACAGATTCCGGCGATCGTCGCGGCCCTCGGGGACGACGCCCGGATCCTGAGCGGGTTCGTTTTCCCGAAGTTCACCGACGGCACCGGGGCCGCGTTCCTCGACGCCCTCGACGACACCGCGGAGTCCGCGGGCCTGCAGCTGTTCGGGATGCCCGTCCTGGAGACCCCCGACGTGGTCCACCGCGAGACGCGCGCCGACGTGTTGCTGGGCATCTCCCGGCTGCTCGCCAAGCACCGCGACAGTGTGCTCGCCGTGCGCATCGGGGCCACCGACATGTGCGGCACGTTGGGGATCCGCCGCGGCCGCGACCTCACGATCTACGACGTCCACCCGATCGCGTCGGTGATCTCCGACATCGTCAACGTCTTCGGGCGTACCGACGGATCAGGATTCGTCGTGACCGGTCCGGTGTGGGAGTACTTCGGGCACCACGACCGCCTGTTCAAGCCGCAACTGCGGTCCACCCCATTCGCGGCGCACGACGCCGCCGCGCTGCGCGGTGATCTGCTGACCAAGGACCTCGACGGTCTCATCCGTGAGCTCGTACTGGACCGGGCCAACGGTCTGCTCGGCAAGACGGTCATCCACCCCAGTCACGTCGCGGCCGTGCACGCGCTGGCGGTGGTCACCCACGAGGAGCACTCCGACGCCCTGGACGTGCTGGCCGTGCACGCTGCCGGCGGGGGAGTCAGTGCCTCGCGGTACGCGAACAAGATGAACGAGGCCGGCCCGCATCTGGCCTGGGCACAGCGCACCCTCGCGCGCGCCGAGGTGTTCGGGGTGGCGGCGGAGGGCGTCAACTTCATCGACCTGCTGGCAGCGGGCGCGCGGTGACCGTCGTCGATCGACCGGTCGTCGGTGGCTGGGTGCAGGACCGGTTCGGCGCCGAGGTTCTCGCCACCCGCACACCGGCCGGGGTCGAACTGCGTGACCTGGTCGAGTTGGCGTTGCGACGTAACCCGCGCCGCGCGCACCTGTTGGTGTCCCGGGTGCTCGGCAAGCATCTCCCCGTCGATCCCCGGATCGTGCACGGCAGCGGACTCGCCCTGGGCAACCTGGTTCTGGTGGTGAGTCAGATTGAAGGGTCGGTGTTGGTGCTCGGCAACGCCGAGACCGCGACCGGGTTGGGCCACAGCGTGGCGGACGCACTCGACGCGACGTACCTGCACTCGACGCGACGACCGGATCCGGACCTGCCGATCGCGGAGGCGTTCACCGAGGCGCACTCGCACGCCCCAGGGCATCTGGTGCAGCCCGCCGACCCGACCCTCCTGCTGACAGCGAACGTCATCGTCATCGTCGACGACGAGTTGACCACCGGCGCCACCGCACTCGAGACAGTCGCGGCGTTGGAACGTTTGCAGCCGGGACGGCGCTACGTCGTCGCGACCCTGCTCGACATGCGCAGCGCTGCGGACCAGAAGCGTGTCGTCGCGGCGCAGGCCGAACTCGGTGTCCGCATTGACGTCGTGGCTCTGGCCGCGGGGGAGGTGCTGCTGCCCGAGAGCCTCGCGAAGGGGGCCGCCGCTCTCATCGCCGCCGAATCTGACGTTGCGTCCGAACGAACGAGCGCGACAGCGCATCCTTGTCCGGACGCAACGGAGGTTCTCGACCTGAGGTGGCCGGCGGGGGTGCCGCTCGGGGGGCGGCACGGATTCACCCCCGCGCACCGGGCGGCGGTCGAGGAGACGCTGCCGGAGCTCGCCGACCAACTCGCCGCGCAGTTGTGGTCGAACGGTCGGGCACGTGGGCGGGTGCTCCTGCTCGGGGTCGAGGAACTCATGTACGCCCCGACCCGGATCGCTGCGGCGTTGGCCGACCGATGTGCCGCCGACCCGGTCGAGGTCCTGATCGCCTCGACGACGCGGTCGCCGGTCTTCCCCGTCGACGAACCGGGGTACCCGATCCGCACCTGCCTCGCCTTTCCCGCGCACGACGGCACCGACGGCGACCGTTTCGCGTACAACGTCGCGCCGGGTGCGGGGCAGTCGCCGTTCGACGCCATCGTGCTCGTCGTCGATCCGCCTGCGGACAGTGCCGCGCTGCGCGCGCCCGGTGGTCTGCTCGAAGCCCTGCACGGTGCCGCCGGGCGCGTGCTGCTCTGCCGGCTCCCGGAGTTACCCCTTCCCCTGCGCGGCCCCGCGTTCGGGTCGTACGCGGCTGACGAGGTCGGCTGGCTGCTCAAGGACCTCTCGCACGTCGAGCTCGAGGCGCCCACGGAGCAGCGCGAGGCTGCGGTGCAGTCCGGTCGTGCGCACTACGCGGAGTCGCTGCCGATCGAGTACCAGCCGGGTCCGGAGTACCTCGAGCTGTTCGAGGCGAGCCTGGCCCGCGGCGCCGATCGGGTGGCGCTCGCTGTCGGCACGGTGGCCGAGGCGATCCGCGAACACCGTGGCCGCGAGGTCGTCCTGGTCAGCCTGGCCCGCGCCGGCACGCCGGTCGGGATCCTGCTGCGTCGTTGGTTCGCGCGCACCGGACCGCCGCCGGAGCACTACTCGGTGAGCATCATCCGCGGTCGCGGCATCGACCCCGTCGCGTTGCGGTGGCTCGCCGCGCACCACGACCCCGCGCAGGTCGTCTTCGTCGACGGTTGGACCGGAAAGGGTGCCATCACCACCGAGTTGCGCACCGCCTTGGAGGAGCACGCCGCTGCCGGCGGAGCGGTGTTCGACCCCTCCCTGGCCGTGTTGGCCGATCCGGGGTCGGCGGCGCCGCTCGTGGGGACCCGCGAGGACCTGCTGATCCCGTCGGCGTGCCTGAACTCGACGGTCAGTGGGCTGGTGTCGCGGACCGTGCTGCGCGCCGACCTGATCGGACCCGGCGACTTCCACGGAGCCAAGTTCCACGCGCACCTGGCCCCCTTCGACGTCTCCGCGGTCTTCCTCGACGCGGTCACCGCCTGCTTCGACTCCGTGGCCGCGACCGTGGCCGCGGCGGGACCGGCGCCGTTGTTGCCGGTCACCTTCGCCGGTCGCGCGGTGGTTGAGCAGATCTGCCGTGACGAGGGCGTCGCCGATCCCAACTTCGTGAAGCCCGGGGTGGGGGAGACGACGCGGGTGCTGCTGCGCCGTGTCCCGGACAAGATCCTGTTCGCCCCCGACGCGATCGAGGAGGACGTCACGCACGTGCGGCTGCTCGCGGCCGAGCGGGGCGTGCCGACCGCCGTCCGCGAGGGGCTGCCGTACCAATGTGTGGGCCTGATCCGCTCGGTCCGGAACGGCGATTCATGACGCGACCACTGGTCGCCGTCGACCTGGACCGCACGCTGATCTACAGCGCCGCGGCCCTGGGGCTCGCCGCCGACGCGGCCCCACCGCCGCTGATGGTCGCCGAGATCTACGAGGGTCGCCCGATCTCCTTCGTCACCACTCGCGCGCTTGCCCTGCTCGGGCACCTGCGCGAGGTCGCCGAATTCGTCCCGTGCACCACCCGCACGATCGCGCAATACAAGCGGGTGCAGCTCGGGGACGTGCCAGGGTTCGCGATCACGAGCAACGGCGGGCGGATCCTGACCGACGGCCGGGAGTGCCCGGACTGGACCCGCTCGGTGGCCGACGCGCTCGCCGATGCCAGCGCGCCCCTGGCCCAGGTCGTCGAGTACCTCACCAAGGTCGCCGACCCGCTGTGGACCCGGTCCAACCGGGTCGCCGAGGAACTGTTCTGCTACCTCGTTGTCGACCGCGCCGAACTGCCGCCGGGTTTCGTGACCGACCTCAGCGGGTGGTGCGTCGACGTCGGCTGGGCTGTGTCGCTGCAGGGTCGCAAGCTCTACGTCGTGCCGGAGGCGTTGACCAAGGCCGCCGCCGCGGTCGAGATCGCTCGCCGTACCGGAGCGAGCGCGCTGTACGGCGCGGGGGACGCGTTGCTGGACGCACCGCTGCTGGAGGCGGCGAGTTTCGGGGTCCGTCCGGCGCACGGCGAGCTGCACGACTGCGGGTGGACCCGCCCGCACGTGGAGGTCACCGGACAGGCCGGCGTGTTCGCAGGCGAGGAGATCGTGGAACATCTGCTGGCCGCGTGCCGCACCCCGTATAGCGTCTAGGGCGTGAATGCGGGACTCGATGGCCGGTAGGAAGCCGAACCCGTTCGACAACGTCTCCCGCAAGCTCCGTGGGCACGAGGCGAAGGAACGCGACGCCCGGGAGTCCCAGGACATCGCCGCGGACGCGTTCGTCCGGATGGACACCGCGCACAGGGACCTGCAGCTGCAGGTCGAATCGTTCCTCGTCTCCGGGGCGGACCCGGGCGCCGCCCGGCGGCTGCAGGCGGAGTACGGACCGCTGCACGACGACGCCGAGTTCCGCGCGCAGCGCTACCTCGCCACCCTCGACGCCCACCCC
Source organism: uncultured Actinomycetota bacterium (assembly GCA_963703165.1). Classification (GTDB taxonomy): domain Bacteria; phylum Actinomycetota; class Actinomycetes; order Sporichthyales; family Sporichthyaceae; genus JBQTKD01. The sequence goes on along the minus strand of OY969798.1, from coordinate 363,251 downwards.
GTCGGCGACACGACCCCGCTGGACAAGCTCTACTCCGCGACCATGGCCTATCGCCAGGCCACCGGAGACCTCTCGGAGATGGCCGCCACGCTCGAGGCCTTCCTCGAGACCAACGTGCCGCTCTTCGCGAAGACCACCACCGCGCTCGACCAGCTCGGCACCCACCGGCAGCGGGCCAACGCCCGGCTCGAGGAGGCACGCGCCTCCGTCGCCGCACTGGGCGCGGCAGGCATTCCGGTCGAAGAGGCGGGCGTGGCCCTGGACCGAGCTCAGGCCGTGGCCGACGAACTCGCGGCAGGCGTCGGGAAGGCGGCGGTCCCGGGCCTGATCGCTCTGGCCGACCGAGCTGCGGTGGCCGCCGAGGCCGTGCGGCCCGCGGTCGCGCAGGTGATCGCGCGGGCGGAGGCCCGGGCTCGTGAGGAACAGGCCCGCGTCGAGGCCGAGGCCCGGGAAGCTCAGGTGCGGGCTGAGGCCGAGGCTCGCGAGGCTGCGGCACGGGCCGAGGAGGAAGCCCGCCGGGCGGCCGAACTCGCTGCCGTCGCCGAGGCCGCACCGAAGCGGATCGCGTCGCTCCGCACCCGTCGGGACGCCGTCGGTTTCCGCGCGGAGAAGGTCGAGGAGACCCTGGGGATGCTGCGCCGCGACTGGTCGGAAGGCAACTGGGCCGATCTGGCCGATACCGACGCTCGCGCTGCCGAGCACCTCGCCGCGGTCGACGCGGAGTTGGCCTCGGCGGCGGACGGGTCACGCGAAGCCAACTGGCGGCACGTCGAGACGGCCGTCCGCGCGGCCGGCGATCGGCTCACCGTCGCTGCCCAACTACTCGACGAACTGACGCAGCGTCACGATCTGTTGGTCGCGGCGCGAGACTCCGCGGCCGACCTGGTGGGGCAGGCTCGCTTCCGGGTGCGCGACGCGCAGCGGCTCGTGATGGCGGGGCGTACCGAACCGCCGCAGCCGTGGGCGGGGGAGCTCGACGCACTCGCCGCCCGATTGGAGACGACGTCCGGGATGACCGAGGGCGTGCACCCGAACTACTGGGCCTACCGGGCCGAGCTCACCGCCATCACCGACGCCGTCGCAGACCTGGTGCGCCGCTTCAACGCCGCGGGCGGCTGATCAATCCTTGATGCGGGCGATCGCCGCACCCTGCGTGACCGAGTCGTCGACGGCGCACAGCAGGCGGATCGTCCCGGTGGCAGGGGCCTCGGATGGTGCCGACTCCGTCACCATCCGGGGCTATCGGAGAGAATGGGCCGACAGCGGTGAGCGATCAGGGGAGTGCGCAGTGGCAGTGGTCGTCGGCATCGAGACCTCGTGCGACGAGACCGGGGTCGGGGTCGTGCGCGACGGCGAACTCATCGGCTCCGCTCTGGCGTCCAGCATGGACGAGCACGCGCGCTTCGGCGGAGTCGTCCCGGAGGTCGCGGCGCGCGCCCACCTCGAGGCCCTGGTGCCCTGCATGACCGCGGCGATGGATCAGGCGGGAATCACCCCGGCCGACGTCGACGCGATCTCGGTGACCGCCGGTCCCGGGCTGGCCACCGCTCTGCAGGTGGGCCTGGCCGCCGCCAAGGCGTACTCGATCGCCTGGGGTGTCCCGCTCTACGGCGTGCACCATCTGGCCGGACACGTCGCCGCGGACACCCTCGCGCACGGCCCGCTGCCCGAGCGCTGCATCGTGCTGATCGTCTCCGGTGGGCACACTTCGTTGCTCGAGGTGAAGGACCTGGTCGCCGACCCGATCGAGCACCTGGGGGACACCCTCGACGACGCGGCAGGCGAGGCCTTCGACAAGGTCGGCCGGGTCCTCGGGCTGCCGTTCCCGGGCGGGCCGTGGATCGACCGGGCCGCCAAGGAGGGCAACCCCGCCGCGATCGCGTTCCCGCGCGGGCTGACCCGCCCCGGTGACCCGCCTTTCGAGTTCTCCTTCTCCGGGCTGAAGACCGCGGTCGCCCGCTGGGTGGAGCGCGAGCAACGCGAGGGTCGGGAGATCCCGACCGCCGACGTCGCGGCCTCGTTCCAGCAGGCCGTCGTCGACGTGCTCGTCGGCAAGTCCCTCGCGGCGTGTGCGGCCACCGGCTGCACCGATCTGATCATCGTCGGGGGAGTCGCGGCCAACTCACGGTTGCGCGAGGTCGCCGCCGAGCGCTGCACCGCCGCCGGGGTGAACCTGCGCCTGCCGGCGCTGCGCTACTGCACCGACAACGGCGCGATGATCGCCGCCGTCGGGCATCTGCTGTTCGCCGCCGGGGCCCCGGCGGACGACCTGGATCTGGGCGCCGACCCGTCCGCCGAATTGCGCTCCGCCGCCCTGGTCTGACCGCTTCGCCCGAGGCTCGCCCAGAACCCTCGATCGACTGGACGGTATTCAAATCTAAGTTGATAATATTGATTATGTTTGAACGCACCATGCGCACCCGCCTCGCCCTGCTGCTCGCTGCCCTCGCGATCTCGACGCTTGCCGCCTGCGGTGGTGCCTCCGACGTCGTCAGGTCCGCCCGGGCCGCCGAACAACCCGGCCCGAGCGGCGGCCCCGGCGGCCGACTCTCGCTGGTCGCCTTCGCTGTTCCCAAGGTCGGCCTCGACACGCTGATCCCGGCCTTCAACGCCACCCCGGAAGGCGCCGGCGTCTTCCTCAGCCAGTCCTACGGCGCGTCGGGCGACCAGTCCCGCAAGGTCGAGTCGGGTCTGCCGACGGACGTCGTGCTGTTCTCCCTCGAACCCGACGTCACCCGCCTTGTGAAGGCCGGGTCGATCGACGCGAACTGGAAGGACGGTCGAGTACAAGGGCGTCCCGGCCGGTTCGGTGGTCACCCTCGTCGTGCGCAAGGGGAACCCGAAGGGCATCAAGGACTGGTCGGACCTGACCCGCGACGACGTCACCGTGGTCAGCCCGAACCCGCTGTCCTCGGGCTCGGCGAAGTGGAACCTGCTCGCGCCGTACTTCTGGAAGAGCAACGGCGGCACCGACGCCGCCGCGGGTCTGGATCTGGTGAAGGGCATCGTCGGCAATCTGGCGGGTCAGCCGAAGTCCGGCCGCGACGCCACCGAGTTGTTCCTCGGCGGCACCGGCGACGTGCTGATCAGCTACGAGAACGAGGCCCTGCTGGTCGAGGGCGACGGCGAGCAGGTCGAGCACGTCACCCCGCCGAGCACGCTGCTGATCCAGAACCCCTTCGCGGTCCTGAAGAACACGAAGAGCCCGGCAGTCGCGGAGGCGTTCCGGACGTTCCTCTACTCCGACGCGGGCCAGCGGCTGTGGGCCGAGGCGGGATTCCGTCCGGTGAACCCGAGCATCGCCGGAGAGTTCGCGAGCAAGTTTCCCACGCCGAGCAAACTCTGGACGATCGATGAGCTCGGCGGCTGGGACGAGATCAACAGCCAGTTGTTCGATCCCGCGAACGGGGCCATCGCCAAGATCTACGACGAAGCCACGCAGTAGATGACCGCTCGAGTCGGTGGCGTCGGCCCGCTCGGCCTGGGGGTTGCGACGCTGTGGTTGAGCGTGATCGTGCTGCTGCCGCTGGCGGCGGTCGCGGCCAAGTCGGTGGAGAACGGTCCCGGCGGATTCTGGGACGCCGTCTCGACGCCCTCAGCCAAGGCCGCGCTGCTGTTCACGTTCGGGATCTCGTTGCTCGTCGCGGTGATCAACGTCGTCGTGGGCACGTTGATCGCCTGGGTCCTCGTGCGCGACGAGTTCCCCGGCAAGAGCGTCGTGAACGCGCTGATCGACCTGCCGTTCGCGTTGCCGACGATCGTCGCGAGCATCGTGCTCCTCGGCCTCTACGGGCCACGCAGCCCGATCGGGATCAACCTCGTCGCGACAAAGCCCGCCGTCGTCATGGCGCTGCTGTTCGTCACGCTGCCGTTCGTCGTGCGAACCGTGCAGCCGGTGCTGCTCGAGGTGGACCGTGAGGCAGAGGAGGCAGCGGCGTCGCTCGGCGCGTCCAATCCGACGATCTTCTGCCGGATCATCGCCCCGGCCCTGGCTCCGGCGTTGTGCACCGGCGCGGGGCTCGCCTTCGCCCGCGCGATCGGTGAGTTCGGATCTGTGGTGCTCATCGGTGGCGGGGTCCCCCGCGACACTCAGGTCGCCAGCCAGTACATCGCCCAGCAGATCGAGGTCGACCGTCCGGTGAACGCCGCCGCGGTCTCGGTGGTGCTGCTCGCCGCCGCGTTCGTGATGCTGCTTCTGCTGCGGGTGCTGGGCAATCGGCTCGGCAGGCGGCACTGATGCGGACCTCTCCCCGGACGCGGATCACCTTGCGTGTGCTCGCGTTGGGTTATCTCCTGGCCCTGCTCGCCGTCCCGCTGATCGTGATCTTCTGGCGCACCTTCGAGAGAGGTTTCGGCGCCTTCGCCGAGTCGATCACCACTCCCGCGGCGATCTCCGCCTTGCAGCTGTCGCTGACGATCGTCGCCATCGTGGTGCCGCTCAACGTCGTGTTCGGCGTTGTCGTGGCCCTCGCGCTGGCCAGGGGCAGGTTCCGTGGACGCGGGATTCTGCAGGCTGTCGTGGACCTGCCGTTCGCGGTCTCCCCTGTGATCGTCGGCGTCTCGCTGGTGTTGCTGTGGGGCGTGCACGGGTGGTTCGGCGACCTGGCCGAGGCCGGGCTCCGGGTGATCTTCTCGCTGCCCGGCATGGTGCTCGCCACCATCTTCGTGACCCTGCCGTTCGTGGTCCGCGAGGTCGAACCGGTGTTGCACGAGATCGGCGACGAGCAGGAGCAGGCCGCCGCCACCCTCGGCGCCGACCGGTGGCAGACCTTCCGCCGGATCACGCTCCCCTCGATCCGCTGGGGCCTGGTCTACGGCGTCGTGCTCACCGTGGCGCGGGCGTTGGGGGAGTTCGGCGCGCTGATCATCGTCGCCGGTGGGGTGCCGGGGGAGTCGCAGACCCTGACGCTGCTGGTGCACGCCCGGTACACCGACGACCGCAACGCGTTCGGTGCCTTCTCCGCCGCGACCCTGCTGATGACCCTGGCCCTGCTGACGCTGCTGCTGATGACGCTCGTCAACCGACGAAAGGCACCCGCGACGTGATCGCCGTCCGCAACGTCTCCAAGTGGTTCGGGGATTTCAAGGCCCTCGACGACGTCAGCCTCACTATTCCCGACGGATCGCTGACGGCTCTGCTCGGCCCGTCCGGCTCGGGCAAGTCCTCGCTGTTGCGCGTCATCGCCGGACTGGAGCAACCCGACCAAGGGGTCGTGGTGATCTCCGGGAGCGACGTGACGGCGATCCGTCCGCAGGGCCGCGGCATCGGTTTCGTCTTCCAGCACTACGCCGCCTTCAAGCACATGACGGTGCGCGACAACGTCGCCTTCGGGCTCACGGTCCGCAAGCGGCCCAAGGCCGAGGTCGCGCAGCGGGTCGACGAACTGCTCGGCATCGTAGGCCTGAGTGGGTATCAGAACCGCTACCCCGACCAGCTTTCCGGCGGCCAACGCCAACGCATGGCGCTGGCGCGGGCCTTGGCCGTCGACCCCAAGGTGCTGCTGCTCGACGAACCGTTCGGCGCTCTGGACGCCAAGGTACGGGAGGAACTGCGCTCCTGGCTGCGGCGGCTGCACGAACGCGTGCACGTCACCACCGTCCTGGTCACCCACGACCAGGAGGAGGCGATGGACGTCGCCGGGCACATCGCCGTCATGAACGCCGGGCGGATCGAACAGTTCGGCACTCCGCGGGAGGTCTACGAAGCCCCGGCGACGGAGTTCGTGCTCCGTTTCCTCGGCCCGGTCTCGGTGTTCCGCGGGGAACTGGTCCGACCGCACGATCTGCACCTGAGCACCGTCCCGGAAATGGACTCGGTGCCGGTCACAATCAGCCGGGTGACCCACCTCGGGTTCGAGGTGCGCGTGGAGATGGCCGCCGCCACCGGAGAGACCGTCACCGCGCAGCTCACCCGGGGCGAGGCCCGCCATCTCGGCGTCGCCCCGGGTGACCGGCTGCACGTGCGCGTCGCGGAGGAGAAGGTGCTTCTCCCGGCCCGCGACGCCGGCTGACGTCCGGAAGCGTCAGTCCTCCCCGAGCTTGAGCGTGGCGATCGGGCCGAACTTGAGCGCGGTCAACTGCTTCTCGATCTGTGCCTTGTCCCCGGCCACCGCGATGGTCAGGTTCTCCGTCTTCAGGTACCGGGACAGTGCGTCCTTGACCTGAGCTGCCGTCAGGGCTCCGACCCGGTCAGCCAGACCGCGGTAATAGTCCGGCGCCAGGTCGTAACTGAACATCAGCCCGAGGGTCCGCGCGGAGTCCCGAGTGGTCTGGAACAGGGCGGGCACCGAGCCGACGTAGGAGTCCTTCGCGGCCTTCAACTCCGCCGCGCTCACCTCCGTCGTGCGGATCCGTTCGATCTCGGCGATGAGTTCCTTGATCGAGTCACCGGTGTGATTGCGCTCCACCGACGCCGCGGCTCGGAACCAGCCCGGCCCGCGGGTCGCGGTGAAGCCGGAGAAAGCCCCGTAAGTCCAGCCCTTCGCCTCGCGTAGATTGATATTCAACCGGCTGGACAGGCCGAGTCCGCCGAGCACCCGGTTCCCGAGTTCGACCGCCTCGAAGTCCGGAGCGGTCCGGGACAGGGCAGGCTGGCCCACCTCGACGGCGCTCTGCGCGCCACCCGGGACGTCGATCACGGAGATGCGCTCCGTGGCCGTCTTCCCTGCACCGGGCGCCGGTGGGACCGCCCCGTCGCCGGACCATTCACCGAAAGCATCCTTGGCCAACGACCGTGCCTGATCCTCCGTCAGATCGCCGGCCAGGACGAGCGCGGTGGTCTTCGGGTTCCACATCTGCGCGGAATGCCCGACCAGCACCGAACGGTCTGCTTGCTTCAACGCCTCGACCGATCCGTCAGCCAGGTGACCGTATGGGTGATCCGATCCGTACAGCTGACGGCGCAGCAGACGGTTGGCGACGGTCTCCGGGCTGTTGTCGGCCTGTTTGCGCGCCACCGTGAGGTCGTCGCGCACCCGCGTGATCGCGTCCTCGGGGAAGGTGGCCCGCCGGGTCAGATCGGCCAGGACCTTGACGGCGTCCGCGGACTGGCCGGTCAAGGTCTGCAGGGTCAGCGCCGAGGACTCGGTCCGGGTCTCGGACAGCAGGGTTGCGCCCAGACCCGAGATGCGCGATGCCACGGCGGCCGCGTCGGCATCAGCAGCGCCCTGACGCAGCATCGTGGTGACGAACTGCGCCAGGCCTGCCTTGTCCTTCGGGTCCGCGGCACTCCCGAGGCGGGAGACCACCGAGGCGCTCACGACCGGGAGCCGCAATTCGCGCGTCAGGTACACCGGCATGCCGTTGTCGAGAGTGAACGTCGTGATCTCCGGCAGAGCCGGCGCCGCGACCGGGGTGGGACCGGGCACGGTGTTGCGCCACTCCTCGGCCGAGACCACCGGGGGCGTGTCCGCCGGTGCCGGCGGGGCCGCCGGGTCCGGCGGCAGCTTGCGCTCGCCCACCTTGGTGATCACCACGACGCGCTTGTCCGTCGGCAGGGTGTCGGTGACGAATTTCTTCACCGCGTCGATGTTCACGTCCCCGTACCGCTCGATGTCCTTCGAGAGGTACTCAGGGGAACCCGTGTAGTGGTTGTACCGGTTGATCGAGTCGGCCAGTCCGTTGGTGTCTCCGGTGGACTCCAGGCCCCGTACAAGCCCGGACACCAGCGTGGTGCGCGCGGCCGCAACCTCGGCCCCGGCAGGTCCGTTCGTGCCGAGACCACGGAGGATCTCGTCGATCGCGGTACCGAGTTCCTCCGCGGTCCTTCCAGGTTTGGCGGTCGCGGTGATGTTGAAGATCGAGGAGACGCCCTGCGACTCCTGATAGGCCGTCACGTTCTGCGCGATCTTGCGGTTCCGGACCAGCTCCCGGTACAGCAGGCTGGACTCGCCGGTTCCCAACACGGTGGCGGTCACGTCGGCCGCCGCGTCCCCCGGCGCGAACACGGTGGGGCTCTGCCAGGCCATCGAGATGCGTTCCAGTTCCACCTTGTCGGTCAGCGTGACGCGCTTCTCCGCGGTGATCGGCGCGGTGGCGATCTGCGGCTCCGGCGGCTTGGGCGCCTTGGGCAGGGTCCCGAAGTACTTCTCCACCCAGCCCTTCGCCGCCGTCTCGTCGAAGTTTCCGGCGATGACCAGGGTGGCGTTGGACGGGACGTAGTACTGGCGGAAGAACGCTTCCACGTCTTCGATGGTCGCCGCCGCGATGTCCTCGTGCGAGCCGATGACGGCCGGGCTGTAGGGGTGGTCGGGTCCGAAGAGTTGCTTGTAGACCTCGTCGTCGGACAGGCCGTACGGGGCCTGCTCCCGATTTTCCCGCCGCTCGTTGCGCACCACTTGCTGCTGCACGTAGAGGCTGTTCGCGTCGAGGGTGTCCAACAGAAAGCCCATCCGGTCGCTCTCGGCCCACAGCGCCAGTTCGAGGCGGTCGGCGGGCAGATCGCCGAACAGATAATTCGTGCGGTCGAAGGAGGTCGTGGCGTTGAAGAATGCGCCGGTGCTCTCGATGAGGGAGTCCAGCTTGCCTTCCGGAATGTGCCCGGAGCCCTGGAACATCATGTGCTCGAAGAGGTGCGCGAAGCCGGTGCGGCCCTTGGTCTCGTTGGCCGCGCCGACGTGGTACCAGATGTTCGTGGACACCGTCGGGACGCCGGGGACCTTGGCCAGGATGACCTCCATCCCGTTGGCCAACTCGTACTTCTGGGTCGGGATCTCGACCTCGGCGCCACTGGCCGAATCGGATTGCGAACGGACGAGCACCACTGCCAGGACGGCGGCCACCAGGGCGGCGGCCACCACCAGGGGCAGGAAGGTGGATCGTCTACGTTCAACTGAGTTCTGCGCGGCCACGTCCGCTCCGTTCGGCAGGTGAGGGGGCCAGTTTGTCCGAACCATTCGGTTCTCGGCTGTATCGCGCGGTCGAATCGCGGGGTCCGTTGTGCGTCGGCATCGATCCGCACGCTCCGCTGCTGGCCGCCTGGGGGCTGCCCGACGACGCGTCAGGGGCCGAACGCTTCGGGCGGACCGTCGTCGCGGCGCTCGCCGAGGTGGCCGCCGCCGTCAAGCCGCAGTCGGCATTCTTCGAGCGCTTCGGGCCCGCCGGAGCCGTGGCCCTGGAGCGGGTGCTCGCCGACGCACGGGCGGCCGGTCTGCTGACCGTCCTCGACGTGAAGCGCGGTGACATCGGCAGCACGGCCGCGGCCTACGCGGAGGCCTACCTGGACCCCGCAGCGCCGCTGGGAGCCGATTCGATCACCGTCTCCCCGTACCTGGGCTTCGGCTCCCTGGAGCCGTTCTTGAGCGCCGCGGCCACCCACGGGGGCGGGGTGTTCGTGCTCGCCCTGACCTCCAACCCGGAGGGCCCGCAGGTGCAGCACGCACGGGGCGCCGACGGGCGGACCGTCGCCGCGACGATGCTCGACGCCGTCCGCGCCGCCAACGGCAGCTCCACCCCGCAGGGATCGATCGGGGCCGTCGTCGGGGCCACGATCGGCGACTCCGGCGAGGACCTGAACATCAACGGTCCGCTGCTGGTCCCCGGGTTGGGTGCGCAGGGCGGGCAGGCAGGTGACCTCAAACGCATCTTCGCCGGCTGCGGGCGCCACGTCCTGCCGAGCGTGTCCCGAGAGATCCTCGGCCAGGGTCCCGACCCGCAACGCCTCGCCGATGCTGCGGTTCGGGCCGCGGCGGACTACCGTGACGCCCTTGCGGACGCCGGATGAGCACCACTCGTCGTCGTTCGTAGGGGGCCCCGGATTCGTCCGAGGCCTGCGTGGGTAACCTCCGCTGCGGCGCACCCCGCGTTGCTCATCAGCTGCGCCGCTCTATAAGTTCGCTCAAGTACCACTATGTATCGCCGACCGCACCCGAGGTGAACCTCCGTGGCTCTTCCTCCGCTGACTCCTGAGCAGCGCGCCGCAGCACTGGAGAAGGCCGCCATCGCGCGGCGGGAGCGGGCTGAGATCAAGAATCGCCTCAAGCACTCCGGGACGTCGCTGGCCAGCGTCATCAAGGAAGGCCAGGAGAACGAGATCATCGGCAAGATGAAGGTCTCGGCGCTGCTGGAGTCCATGCCCGGCGTCGGCAAGGTGCGCGCCCGCCAGACCATGGAACGCCTGGGGATCTCCGAGACCCGACGGGTGCGCGGACTCGGAACGAACCAGATTGCCGCGCTCGAGCGGGAGTTCGGCGGCTCCTGACGGTCGCTCGGCCGCAGTGAGGACACACCTTCGTGCCCCATCTTCTAGTGTTGTCCGGCCCCTCCGGGGTCGGTAAGAGCACGCTCATCGCCGCCGTACGGCACGCGTACCCGGAACTGTGGGTCTCGGTGTCGGCGACCACTCGCCACCCGCGCCCGGGGGAGCGGCACGGCGTCGAGTACTACTTCACCGATCGCGCCGAGTTCCAGGCGATGGTCGACGACGGTGACCTCCTCGAGTGGGCGGAGTTCGCCGGGAACCTCTACGGCACCCCGCGCCTGCCGGTGCTCGACCGGCTCGCCTCCGGGGACCCGGTTCTGCTCGAACTGGAGATCCAGGGCGCCATGCAGGTACGCAAGGCGATGCCCGAGGCGTGCCTGGTGTTCCTGGCCCCGCCGAACTGGGACGAGCTGGTCCGTCGACTCACCGGGCGGGGGACCGAACCGCCCGAGGTCATCGAGCGTCGGCTCGAGGTCGCCCGCGACGAACTGGCCGCCGGATCCGAGTTCGACGTCACGCTGGTGAACACGTCGGTCCAGGAAGTTGCCGAGAAACTGTTAGCCTTGGCTCGGAAAGCCGATTGACCTGCGCATTCTCGAAATCGGCACCGCTGTGTTTCACCGCTGAAATAAGGGGACCCGTGTCCGGAACGTTCGCCTCGCCCGAGGGCATCACCAACCCGCCGATCGACGAGTTGCTGGAGGCCACGGACTCCAAGTACAGCCTGGTCACCTACGCCGCGAAGCGCGCGCGTCAGATCAATGCGTACTACTCCCAGCTGGGCGAGGGCCTGCTGGAGTACGTCGGCCCGCTGGTCGACACCCACCTGCACGAGAAGCCGCTGTCGATCGCGATGCGGGAGATCAACGCCGGTCTGCTGACCGCCGAGAAGATCGACCCGGTCGTCGGCGCCTGACCGTCTGACCATGGCTGCCGCCGCGCACTCGCCCCGGATCGTTCTGGGTGTGTGCGGCGGCATTGCTGCGTACAAGGCCGCCTCGCTCCTGCGGCTGTTCACCGAGGGCGGCGCGTCGGTCCGGGTGATCCCGACCGAGTCCGCGCTGAAGTTCGTCGGCGCCGCGACGTGGGAGGCCCTGTCCGGACAGCAGGTCACCACCGGGGTCTTCGACGATGTTCACGAGGTGCCCCACGTTCGGCTGGGCCAGACCGCCGACCTGCTCGTGGTGGCCCCGGCGACCGCGGACCTGCTGGCCCGCGCGGTCATCGGCCGCTCCGACGACCTGCTCACCGCGACCCTGCTCACCGCGCGATGTCCGGTGCTCTTCGCCCCGGCCATGCACACCGAGATGTGGGAGCACCCGGCCACACAGGAGAACGTCGCGACCCTGCGCCGCCGCGGGGTGATCGTGCTCGACCCCGCACACGGGCGGCTCACCGGCAAGGACACCGGCCCCGGGCGGTTGCCCGAACCTGAGGCGATCCACGCTGCCGCGATGCGGTTGCTGGCCCGCGGCCCCGCTGTCGCTGATCTCACCGGGCGCCGCGTCCTGATCTCCGCGGGCGGTACCCGCGAACCGATCGACCCGGTGCGCTTCATCGGCAATCGCTCCTCCGGCAAGCAGGGCTACGCCCTCGCCACCACTGCACTGGCCCGCGGCGCCGAGGTCGTGCTGGTGTCGGCCAACGTCGAACTTCCTGACCCCGCCGGGGCGAAGGTCGTCCGGGTGGGCAGTGCGCTGGAACTGCGCGACGCGGTGCTGTCCGCCGCGGCGGACGTCGACGTCGTCGTGATGGCCGCGGCAGTCGCGGACTTTCGGCCCGTGCAGACCGCCGACGCCAAGCTCAAGAAGGGCGACGTCGACCCGCCGCCCGTGGCACTGACCCGCAACCCCGACGTCCTCGCCGAACTCTGCGCGAGTCCGCGTCCCGGTCAGGTGATCGTCGGCTTCGCGGCCGAGACCGGCGACGCGAACGGGTCGGTGCTCGACCACGGCCGCACCAAGCTCGCGCGCAAGGGCTGCGACCTGCTGGTCGTCAACGACGTCGGCGGCGACAAGGCCTTCGGGACCCCGGACAACGCCGCGACGATCCTCGGCCGCGACGGCTCGGCGACCGACGTGCCGCGTGGGCCGAAGGAAGCACTCGCCGACGTCATCTGGGATCTGGCCGCGGCGCGCTTGACCGACTGACGTCCCGTCAGGCTGCGGTGATCAGCACCTCGGCGATGCGCCTCGCGGTCGAGGCGGCCGTCAGTTTCTGGTCGAGCTGCGAGGCGACGATCGCCCCGTCGTAGACGTTCATCAGCGCGTCGGCCAGCGCGGACGGCTCGCTCAGCCCGGCGTTGCCGGCGAGGTCGGTGAACAGCGTGCGGGTCCAGGCGCGGGTCAGGGTGGTGACCTCCCCGACCGGGTCGCCCGACCGGGTCTCGCCGGGGGCGGCGAGGAATGGGCAGCCGCGCCAGCCCGGCGTCGCGAACAGTTCCGCGAGGGAGTCGAAGACGGCGAGGAGCTTGTCCCTCGGCTCGGACTGCGCGTCCACATACCGCGTGATGCGCCGCACCCGGTACTCGTGGCGCTGCATCAGATAGGCCTTGATCAGCCCGTCCTTGCTGCCGAACGCGCTGTACAGGGTGGCCTTCGCGACGCCGGCCCGCTCGATGACCCGGTCGATCCCGACGCTGTTGACGCCCTCTGTGTAGAAGAGCTCGTCGGCCGCGGCGAGCAGGCGTTCCTTCGCGGAAGGCGGTGTCTGCAGCGTCGTTGTCGTCATACCGGTTGACACTAACAGACAGGTCTGTCTACTCTCAAGCCTCTGAGCAGACAGACCTGTCTGTTTCGACTTCTCGCAAGGGGGACCCGTCGTGGCCACCATTGCTGTCACCGGCGCCCGCGCCCTCGACCGCTCCGTGCCGTTCCGCCTGGGCCCGCGGACCTCGTTCGCACGTGCTGGTGTCGCTGGCGGTGAGCTTCCTGGCCGCGGCCAGCGTGCCGACGCCGCTGTACGGGGTCTACCAGGAGCGGTGGGGGTTCTCGTCGATCACCGCCACCGAGGTGTTCGCGGTCTACGCCCTGTCGGTGCTCGTCGCGTTGCTGGTCGTCGGGAGGCTGTCCGACCACGTCGGTCGGCGCCCGTTGCTGCTCGCGGCCATCGCGGCGCAGGTCGTCGCGCTGGCGCTGTTCGTCGCCGCCGGTGACGTGGGCACGCTGTTCGCGGCGCGGTTCATCCAGGGCTTCGCCACCGGTGCGGCCATCGGTGCAATGGGCGCCGGAATGCTCGACCTCGACGGCAAGCGCGGCCCACGCTTCAACGCGGTGGCTCCGATGGTGGGCACGGGACTCGGCGCCGTGGTGTCCGGTGCGTTCATCCAGTACCTGCCCGCGCCGACGCATCTGATCTACGTGGTGGTGCTGGGTGTCTTCCTCCTTCAGGCGGTCGCGGTGCTGGCGATGCCGGAGACGGTTACCCGCAAGCCCGGCGCACGCGCCTCGCTGCGACCGACCTTCGCGGTGCCCCGCGCCCTGCGCGCCCCAGTGCTCGCGGCGGCCCCCGCATTGATCGCGTCGTGGTCGATGGTCGGGCTCTACGGCTCGCTCGGTCCGGCTGTGGTGCACCGGGTGACCGGCTCCGGCAATCACGTGCTCGGCGGCTCGGCGCTGTTCGTGCTGGCGGTGGGTGGTGCCGCCGTTGTCGTCCTGCTGGACAGTTGGGCACCGCACCGGCTCATGCTGTTCGGCGTCGGCGCCCTCTTCGTCGGGGTCGGCATCTCGATGCTCGCCGCGAACGCCTCGGCGTCAGGGTTCTTCCTCGCCGCGATCGTCGCCGGTGCCGGGTTCGGCGGGGCGTTCCAGGGCGCGCTGCGCACGGTCGTCAGCCGCGCGGAGGCGCACGAGCGCGGGGGTGTGCTCTCGGTGCTGTTCGTCTTCTCCTACCTGGCCTTCGGTATCCCCGCGGTGCTCGCCGGCGTCCTCGTGGTGCAGACCGGCGACATCCTCACCACGCTCTACATCTACGGATCCACCGTCATGGTCCTCGCCGCACTCGCCGGGGCTGCACTGCTGCGGCAGAGCGTCCGCACTGAATGACGCAGGGTCAGATACTCAACCGGAAGTCGGCGAAGTCGAAGCCGGGCACGACGACGCAACTGACGAGCACTTCTTCGTCGTGAGCGGGGCGGGCCGCCTGCCACACGCCGGGCGGCACCAGCAATTGGGGTGCCTGCCCGGCGGCCATGGAAGGACCGAGCACCAGTTCGGTCTGCTCTCTCGGCTCGGGTCCGTCGCCGCCGAGGCTCAGGACGAGTGGTCCGCCGCGGTGCCAGAACCACAGCTCCGCCGAGCGGACGGTGTGCCAGGCACTCCGCTCGCCGGGGGCGAGCAGGAAGTAAATCGCCGTTCCCGCCGAACGTGGTCCGTGGTAGTCCGGAAGTTCCACGGTGCGCTCGGAGCGCCAGGTCTCCCGGAACCACCCGCCCTCCGGGTGCGGGGCGAGGTCGAGTTGCTCGGCGAGCGGCGGGCGAGGCATGGCCGAAGTATCGCCGGAGGGCGACGCTCAACGCCTGACGACGCGGCAGGACGCCGTGGGTCAGTTGAGTCCGCCGAGGTCGGGTGGGAGGAGCAGTCCGCGTTGCATCTGCCAGTAGAAGTTGCGGCGTGGTTTCTGCTCGGTGTCGATGTGGGCGGGCGGGATCATCTCGGGGAGACCGTCCTCCCCGAGGCGACACTCCCATCCGTGGTGGTGGACGCCTTGATGATGTTTCTCGCAGAGCAAAGCGCCGTTCTCGACGTCGGTCGGCCCGAAGTGTTCTGTCCAGTACTTCAGATGGTGGCCGCGGCAGAGCCATGGTGGTGCGGTGCAGCCGGGATGGACGCAGCCGCCGTCGCGGGCGACGAGGGCTTTCCATTGGGCCGGGGTCCAATTGCGGGAGGTGCGCCCGACCGAGAGGGGCTTGCCTTTGGCGTCGAGCACGATGGGGGTGACCTCTGCATCGCAGAACAGGCGACGGACGGCCTCGGGGCTGATTGCCGAACCGGTGGCGAGCGCTCCGTAGGCGGCGCCGCTGATGCCCTTGAGGGTGTCGAGGCCGACGACAAGATCGATGTGCGGGGCGACGCCGCGTGAGGTCGGCAGATCCCCGGTGCGTAGGAACTTCTCGAACAGCTCGACCATGGCGTCCGCGCGGCGAACCGGGGTGGAGCGCTCGTCCTTCGCGTCCTTGGGGGCGTCGAGTGAGCCGATCGCGGCCTTGACCTTGGCCAGGTTCTCGACGGTGTCGCGGTACTTCAGCGACTGAGTGCCGTCGTGGTGATCGTGGTAGGTCAGACCGCGCAGCTTCTCGGGGTGATCGTCGTCGTCAGGCTTGGGGCCGTCGGTGTCGGCACGGTCGAGGATGCCCTTGCCCAGCACACGCAGATCCTCGGCGTTGTGATCGCGGGCGTACTCGAGCATCAGGGTGCGCGCGAAGTCCATCTGCGCGGCGGTGGCGTGCTTCGCGACGCGGTTGAGGGAATCCACGATCGCCAGCGCCTGCTCGTCATTGACCTCGCCGCGCTCGACGGACTCCCCGAGCTGGCGGTGCGGGCCCGCGAGAGCGGTGGCGAGCTTGGCGTCGATCTTCGCGGCCTTGTGAGTCTGGTTCAGGCTCGACGCTGTCCAGGTGGGGGTGTTGATGTCCCCGGCCGCTGCGGCATAACCGCGCTGATCCAACTCCGCCACCGCTTTGAAGTGCAACGCCTTGGCCATCGCGACCACGCGGGCGGTGGCCCGGACGACATGCACGACCTCGGTGTCCACGCACCGGAAGAACTCGCCGGACAGCACCTCGAGGGCCTTGGTGAGTTCGGTCGTGAGCGACTCGACCGCCTCTTCGGCGGGAGTGCGCACGTCGGTGTCCATGTCGATAACTCTAGAGATGACCACCGACAAAAATGGCCCGAAAAGAGGCTCGCGTGAGGCTCGGGAGAAGAAATTCTCCAATAATTTCAGGGTCCTGACGCATCGTCATCATCAGTACCGGTGACCACAACGAGCACCTCAGGACACCGTGCCGCCGCCCGTGCAGGGTGAGCGGAGACCCCCCGGACCTATCCGACCGGGCAGAGCCGGCGTTGGATGGGGGCAACGAACGTCGGGAGGCGTGGTGGACAGCACGCGAGAGTTCGACCTGGTGATCCGTGGCGGAACGGTCGCCGACGGGACCGGGGCGCCGCTGCGGGACGCCGATGTCGCGATCCGCGACGGGAAGATCGTCGCGGTGGGGCAGATCGACGGCCGGGGACAGCGGGAGATCGATGCCGCCGGCCTGCTGGTCGCGCCGGGCTGGGTCGACGTGCATACGCACTACGACGGGCAGGCGACCTGGGACACCCGGCTCGCGCCGTCGTCGGACCACGGCGTGACGACCGTCGTCTTCGGCAACTGCGGCGTGGGGTTCGCTCCGGTCCGGCCGCAGGAGCATGAGCGACTCATCCAGTTGATGGAAGGCGTCGAGGACATTCCGGGGACCGCGCTGCACGAAGGCCTCGCGTGGAACTGGGAAGGCTTTCCGTCCTACCTCGACGCACTCGACGCGCTGCCGCACGACATCGACATCGCGACGCAGATCCCGCACGCCGCCTTGCGGGTCCACGTGATGGGGGACCGGGGCGCGGCCGGTGAGGACGCGACCGACGCCGACATCGGGGAGATGTCCACCCTCGTCGAGGAAGCCGTGCGGGCCGGGGCGTTGGGCTTCTCGACGTCGCGATCGACCAACCACAAGTCGTCCAACGGCGACCCGACGCCGTCGCTGACCGCGTCGGAGAGGGAACTGCTCGGCCTGGCCGACGGGCTGCGCCGCGCGGGCACCGGAGTGATGCAGCTGCTGTCGGACTTCGAGGACGTCGACGCGGAGTTCGCGCTGCTCCACAAACTTGCGGAGACGTCGGGCCGGCCGTTGTCGATGACCCTGGCGCAGCAACTCGCCTTCGCGCGGCCCTTCGACCGGATCCCGTACCTGGAGATCCTCGAGCGGATGGCAGCGGCGCGCGCCAACGGTGTGCAGATGACCGCCCAGGTCGCGCCGCGCGCGATCGGGTTGATGATGGGCCTCGAGGCCACGCTCAACCCGTTCATCGCCAACCCGGTCTACGCCGAGATCGCGGCCAAGAGCCACCCCGAACGGGTCGCAGCGTTGCGGGACGCGGACTTCCGCGCCCGCCTGCTTTCTGCCGACGTGAAGGCGGATCCGTCCAAGCTCGGCGGCAGCATGGTGACCCTGTTCGACAAGATCATCGGGCTCGGGGACCCGCCGCAGTACGAGGCCCCGCAGTCGGCGTCCATCGCGAACCGGGCCGCCGCCGCCGGGATCAGTCCGGAGGAGATGGCGCTCGAGCTGATGCTCGAGAACGACGGCAAGGGTCTGCTGTACCTGCCCGCCGCGAACTATCTGGACTGGAACTTCGACGTGGTGCGGGAAATGCTCGTGCACCCCTGCTCGGTCCCGGGCCTGTCCGACGGTGGCGCGCACGTCGGCACCATCTGCGACGGTGGCTTCCCGACCTACCTGCTGTCCTACTGGGGACGTGACAGACCGTCAGGTCGGCTGCCGATCGAGTGGATCGTCGAGCAGCAGTGCGCCGCGACCGCCCGTCTGGTCGGGCTCAACGACCGCGGGGTGATCGCGCCTGGCTACCGGGCCGACCTCAACGTCATCGACATGGACACCGTCGGGGTGCGGGCACCGGTCTCGCACCAGGACCTTCCCGCCGGCGGTCGACGGTTCCTGCAGCCTGCGGAGGGCTACCTGCACACGTTCGTGGCGGGCGTGGAGACCCAGGCACACGGGAAGCCGACCGGCGCGACGCCCGGAAGGCTGGTCCGGGGCCCGCAATCGGTACCCGCCTGAGCACAGGTGGGGCTTTTGTGGACCGTGGGACCGACGGGGCGGGTGACTTGCGACTCTCCCGAGTCGATCTTCCGGTGATCTTCGCGGGCCGACGATAGAATCCTGCGCTGGTGGAGCGCCTGCTGCTCCGATCCTTACGTATCCGTATTCACCCTGGGAGCACTGTGTCTCGTCGCCTGTTCACCTCGGAGTCCGTCACCGAGGGCCACCCCGACAAGATCGCCGACCAGATCAGCGACTCCATCCTCGACGCCCTCCTCAAGGAGGACCCGCGCAGCCGCGTGGCCGTCGAGACCCTGATCACCACCGGCCAGGTCCACGTCGCCGGTGAGGTCACCACCCAGGGGTACGCCGACATCCCCACGATCGTGCGCGAGCGCGTCCTGGAGATCGGCTACGACTCGTCCAAGAAGGGCTTCGACGGCGCCTCCTGCGGCGTCTCGGTGTCCATCGGTTCGCAGTCCCCGGACATCGCACAGGGCGTCGACTCGGCGTTCGAGCAGCGCGAGGGCGAGGGTGTCGACGAGCTCGACGCCCAGGGCGCCGGCGACCAGGGCCTGATGTTCGGCTACGCCTGCGAGGACACCCCCGAGCTGATGCCGCTGCCGATCCAGCTGGCGCACCGTCTCTCGTACCGCCTGTCGCAGGTCCGCAAGTCCGGGCTCGTCCCGTACCTGCGCCCGGACGGCAAGACCCAGGTCACCATCGAGTACGACGGCGACCGCCCGGTCCGCCTCGACACCGTCGTCGTCGTCAGCTCGCAGCACGCGGCCGACATCGACCTGAAGACCCTGCTGTCCCCGGACATCGCCGACCACGTCGTCGCCCCGGAGCTCGAGGGCCTCAACATCGACACCAAGGGCTACCGCCTGCTGGTCAACCCGACCGGTCGCTTCGAGATCGGCGGCCCGATGGGTGACGCCGGCCTGACCGGTCGCAAGATCATCGTCGACACCTACGGCGGCATGGCCCGCCACGGTGGCGGTGCTTTCTCCGGCAAGGACCCGTCCAAGGTCGACCGCTCCGCCGCGTACGCGATGCGTTGGGTGGCCAAGAACGTCGTCGCCGCCGGGCTCGCCCGTCGCTGCGAGGTGCAGGTCGCCTACGCCATCGGCAAGGCGCACCCCGTCGGTGTGTTCGTCGAGACCTTCGGCACCGAGACCGTCGCCGCCGAGAAGATCCAGGACGCGGTCACCACCGTGTTCGACCTGCGTCCGGCCGCGATCATCCGCGACCTGGACCTGCTCCGCCCGATCTACGCCCCGACTGCGGCCTACGGCCACTTCGGGCGTGACCTCCCGGACTTCACCTGGGAGCGCACCGACCGCGTCGACGCCCTCAAGGCCGCCGCCGGGGTCTGACCCACGCACCGCACGAAGGCCCCGCCCCGGTCCCCGGGTGCGGGGCCTTCGCGGTTGGGCTGCTCGAGCCCCGCCCGATCCAAGGTTCGCGACGTACGGTGGATCGGTGGGGATCATGGGGGCTACCGCGCGGCGACTCGACGCGCTTCGTAGGCCTGCCTCGACCACCACTGCGGCGACGCGCCGGCGGTGGGTCATCGTGCTCACCGGGATCGCGGTGCTGTGCGCGGTACCGGGCCTGATCAACCTGGTCCCGGCCAGTGCCGAACGGGTCGACCTGGCGACGTTGCGCACCCGGATCCTCACCACCGACCCCGAGCACCTCGGCTACGCCGAGAGCGTCGGAGCGTTGGGTCTGCCCGACCTTCCCGCCCTCGACGACGTCAGTTCGTTGCTGGGGAGTCGCACTCGGATGCGGGTCTGGCACGCGTCGGAGAAGGCCTGGCGGGTCGACGTCCTCACCGCCGCCGGCGAACGCGACCAGTACGCCACGGCGACCGGCACCACCTCCTGGAACTACGAGGAGAACCTGCGCCTCGACCTGGTCGGGTTCCCGAGTCTTCGGACGCCACGACCCGCCGACCTGCTCCCGCCCGCCCTGGCTCGCCGGCTGCTGGGCGCCGCCGGGCCCAAGGCGGCTCTCGAGGCGCTGCCCGCGCGTCGGGTCGCAGGCGTCTCCGCCGCCGGTCTGCGCACGCGACCCACAGACCCGGACACGACCGTCGGCGCCATCGACGTGTGGGCCGATCCCCGCTCGGGTCTGCCGGTGGCGGTCGAGGTGCTCGGTAAGTCCCTGGGCGCCGCGGACCTCAGCACCCAGTTCCTCGAGCTCGAGCAGGGACCGGACATCGTGGCCGCCGAGCGCCTGACCCCGCCATCGCCCACCGACGCCCAGTACGTGGTCGCCGACGCCCCCCAGGTCAGCAACGCGCTCGACCAGCGGCTGTCGGACACCCTGCCCAACCGGCTCGCCGGCCGCTCCGCGCAGACCTCCGACTCCGACGCGCCGCAGGCCCTGCGCGTCTACGGCTCCGGCTTGAACGGGTTCTCCGCGCTGCCCCTCCCGCCAGGTCTGGACCGCCGGATCTTCCGCGCCGCCCGCGCCGGCGGGGCCACGGTCGGGCCCCTCGACACGAAGACGCCGCCGCCCGTCCCCGGTCTCGAGGGGAGTCCGCAGACGGCGCTCATCCGCACCCCCCTGCTGACCCTCCTGATCCTCACCGACACGCCCTTCGGATCCGGCTCCTACCTGTTCGCCGGTTCGGTGACCGACACGGTCCTGCTCTCCGCCGCGCGCGAGCTCGTGGCCGCCGAGGCCAGGCTCCTCCGATGACCGCCGTCATCCGCACCACCGGCCTGACCAAACGCTTCGGCCGCGTGCTCGCCGTCGACGGCGTGGAGCTGAACGTGGCGGCAGGAGAGTGCTACGGCTTCCTCGGCCCGAACGGCTCCGGCAAGACGACGGTCGTGCGCATGTTGCTCGGACTCGTCTACGCCAGCTCGGGTGAGATCGAGGTGCTCGGCGAACCCGTCCCGAAGCGGGTGCAGCACGTGCTGCCGCACATCGGTGCGCTGGTCGAGGGGCCCGCCGCCTACGGGCACCTGTCCGGGCGGCGCAACCTGGCGCTGCTCGACGCGATGGGCAACTCCGGACCACGCCGTACCCGCAAGGCGCGCGTCCAGGAGGTCCTGGAACGCGTCGGACTCGGCGGCGTCGACGAGCGTCCGGTGAAGGCCTACTCGCTCGGCATGCGCCAACGCCTCGGTCTGGGTGCGGCATTGCTCTCCCCACCGCGCCTGCTGATCCTCGACGAGCCCACCAACGGGCTGGATCCGCGCGGCATCCAGGAGGTCCGCGCATTGCTCGCAGAACTGAACGCCACGGGCACGACGGTGTTCCTGTCCAGCCACCTGCTCTCCGAGGTCGAGGCGACCTGCCAACGCGTCGGGATCGTCGACCGGGGGCAACTGCTGCTGCAGGAGACCCTCGAGGTCGCTGCGTGCCCCGACCGGGCGGGTCCTGGTGCACTCCCCGGACGCCGACCGGGTCGTCGCCCTGCTCGACGGGCAGGTGATGGACCGTCAGGCCGACCGGCTCGCGATCCGAAGCGTCGACCCCGCTGCGCTCACCGCGCAACTCGTCGGCGCGGGCCTGCGCGTCACCGGTGTCCAGGTCGAACGTCGCACGCTCGAGGACGTCGTGCTCTCGGTCTCCGGTACCGGCAGCGACCGGCTCGACGTCCCCCGCGAGGTGCGCGCGTGATCGCGGTCGAGCTGTCGAAGATGCTGCGCCGCCCACGGACCTGGGTCACATTGCTGCTGCTGTGTGCGTTGCCCACCCTGGTCGCGATCTTCGTCGCCGCCCGCGACATCGGACCGCGGCCGGGTGAGGGTCCGCCGTTCCTGTCGGCGGTGCTCAACAACGGCGTGCTCTACCCGGCCGCGGCGTTGGCCATCATCCTGCCGATCTTCCTGCCGATCTCTGTCGCGCTGATGGCGGGCGAGTCGATCGCCGGTGAGGCCAATGCCGGGACGTTGCGCTACCTGCTGATCCGGCCGGTCTCGCGGACCAGGCTGCTGGTGGCCAAGTTGGTCTCGGTCGTCGTGTTCACCCTCGGTGCCGTGATCACCGTCGCGCTGGTGTCGCTGGTGGTCGGGGTGAGCCTGCTCGGGCGGGCAGCGTGGGTCGGTGGTCTCCGTCTCCGGCTTCGAACTGACGCCCAGTCAGGTAGTCGGCCGGATGCTGCTGACAGTCGGCTACATCGGTGTCTCGATGCTCGGGGTAGCCGCGATCGCGCTGTTCCTGTCCACCTGCACGGACTCCACGCCCGGTGCCGCCCTGGGCGCGCTCTCGGCGATGATCGCCAGTCAGGTCCTGGTGACCCTCGAGGCCTCCAACCCCGTCTCGCCGTTCCTGCCGACGCGGTATTGGCTGGCCTGGGTGGACCTGTTCCGGGACCCGATCCTGTGGCGCGAGATCGAACGCGGCTTCGCCCTGCAACTCGCCTACGGAGTCGTATTCCTCGCGCTGGCGTGGGCCAACCTCGCCTCGAAGGACATCAAGAGCTGACGCAGGCACTGGCAGCGGGGGCAGCCAGGGAGACGCTGCCGAGCGCCGTCAGCACCATGCGCCGCACCACCGCGTCGGCGGGCAGATCGCTGTGGCCGACGGTCACGTCGGGACAGACCTGCTGCACCGACGTCGAGAAGGCGCCCTTCAGGTTCGCGCTCTCCGGTGGGGTGACCGTGGTGTCGAACGTCGTCCACAGCGCCAACCACGCGGGATGCCTGGCCCCGGCGCCGTCGACGTCGAGACCGCGCAGCAGTTCACTGCCCGGTGCCAGCTGGCGGCAGGCCGTCGGGCACGACTCCGGGAGGAACGCGAGCGCCGAGGCGGCCACCTGCGTGCCGTGGAACGGGGACCCGAGGCTGACGATCCGGCGCGCTCGCTCAGGCCCGTCGTGACGTTGCGACCAGGCCAGTGCCACCACACCGCCGGCGGAGTAGCCGACGATGTCCACCGACGGGGCGCCGGCCTTCTCCGCGGCGGCCACGGCTGTCTCGAGGTTCTCGACCTGGGCGTTGATGTCCCCGGTGTTGTCCCCGACCGGGTCCACCACCACCGCGGTGCGACCCGCGCCCCGGATCTGCGAGGCCAGTCGGTCCAGGCCCGCGCTGGTCCCGCCGTACCCGTGGACCAGCAGCACCGGACCGGGCTGCAGGGAGGTCATCGTCGGTGACGCGGTCGGGGGCAGCGTGATGGCCGTGGGACGAGCCGGGTTCGCGACGGGCGCGTCGGCCGGGCCCTCATCGGCGGAATCACTCAGGGCGCACCCGCCGGTGACCAAGGCGACCGCGAGCAGCGATCCGCCCAAACCCGCCACAAAACGACGCCGAGCAGGGGGCAACGAGGCAAGGGGTCCGGTCAGGCGCACCCCCCATGCTTACCCGACCGCAGCGCTCCGGGGTGTCGGTTCGGTCTGCTAGACACAGCGGCGAGGTGACAGGTGATTGAGGAAGTGACCGACGCCGACGCGTCGGGCGAACAGCTGGCGTTGCTGCGCGAGGAGGTCCGGCGCTCGAAGCCGACCAAGGCGCAGATCGCCGCCACCGTCGCCGCCGCCGCGGAACTGCCGGTGGCGCGGGTCGCCGTCGACGTCCCGTTGCAGCACCTCGACCGCCCGTTCGACTACCTCGTCCCCGCGACCATGGACGCCGAGGCGGTGCCCGGGGTGCGGGTCAAGGTGCGCTTCGCCGGGCAACTCGTCGACGGCTACCTGCTGGAGCGGGTCGAGACCAGCGCCCACGCGGGCACGCTCGCAAAGCTGCAACGGATCATTTCCCCGGAGCCGGTGCTCACCCCGGAGGTGCACAACCTCGCGCGGGAGGTCGCCAACCGCTGGTCGGGCACCCTCGCCGACGTCCTCCGGCTCGCGGTCCCGCCCCGGCACGCCCGCGTCGAGCAGGAGTCGCCCGCCGAGCCCACACCGCCGCCCGCGCCGGACGAGGCGTGGGAGAAGGCGTTCGCCGACCACGACGCCGGCCCCGGCTTCGTGCGCGCACTGCTCGAGGGTGGGCACCCACGAGCCGTCTGGTCGCCGCTGCCTGGCCGCGACTGGGCCGAACCCATCGCCGCCGCCGTCGCCGCCTGCCGGGCCTCGGGTCGCGGCGCCCTCGTCGTCGTCCCCGACGCGCGCGACCTCACGCGGTTGAGCGCTGCGCTGGATCGCCTGCTGGGCAAGGGAGCCCACGTCTCGCTCACCGCCGATCTCGGTCCGGCCGAGCGGTACCGCCGCTGGCTCGCGATCCGCCGCGGTCAGGCGCAGATCGTGATCGGCACGCGGGCAGCCGCGTTCGCCCCGGTCGTCGATCTCGGTCTGGTCGTCTGCTGGGACGACGGCGACGACCTGCACGCAGAGCAGCGGGCGCCGTACCCGCACACCCGCGAGGTGCTGTGCATGCGGGCGCACTTCATCGGCGCGGGGGCGTTGATCGGCGGGTACGGCGTGACCGCCGAAGCCGCCGCGCTGATCACCACCCGCTGGGCCCGCATGTTGCGGCCCACTCGCGACACCGTCCGCGCGAACGCCCCGATGGTGCAGATCGCCGGGTCCGAGGCCGAGACCGGCCGCGACGCCATGGCCCGTGCCGCTCGGCTGCCCCGCATCGCCTGGCAGACCGCGCGCGACGCCCTCAGCAAC
This sequence comes from uncultured Actinomycetota bacterium, assembly GCA_963703165.1. Taxonomy (GTDB): domain Bacteria; phylum Actinomycetota; class Actinomycetes; order Sporichthyales; family Sporichthyaceae; genus JBQTKD01. The sequence goes on along the minus strand of OY969798.1, from coordinate 338,648 downwards.
GGCCCGGTGCTCGTCCAGGTTCGCCGTCGTGGCTACCTCCCCGTGCTCAGTTGCGTGCAGTGCCGTCTCGCCGCGCGCTGCACCGCCTGCCACGGACCACTCGGTCTCGGCGCCGCCGACGGCACCGCGCGCTGCGGATGGTGCGGCAAGGACGCCGAGAGCTGGGCCTGCCCCGAATGCGAGGCGACGAGCTTCCGCGCGGTGGCCGTCGGATCCGAACGCACCGTCGAGGAACTCGGCCGGGCCTTCCCGGGGACCGTCGTGCGGGCCGCCGAAGCCGGCGGAGCGATCGAGATCCCGGCGACGCCGGCCCTGGTGGTCGCGACACCCGGCGTCGAACCGTACGTCGAGGGCGGCTACGCCGCGGCCCTGCTGCTCGACGGGGGCGCGATGCTGAACCGCCCCGATCTGCGCGCCGGCGAGGAAACTCTGCGGCGCTGGCTCAACGCTGCCGCGCTGGTCCGCCCCGGTGCCCCGGTGGTGCTGATGGCCGACTCGCAGGCCCGCCCCGCGCAGGCCCTGGTCCGTTGGGACCCGTTCGGGTTCGCGACGGAGGAGATGAACGAACGGATGAGTGCCGGCTTCCCACCGGCGTTGCGCCTCGCCACCCTGACCGGCCCGTCGGAGGCCGTCACCGAACTGCTCGCACTGGCCGACCTTCCGCCCGAGACGCAGGTCCTCGGCCCGGTCCCCGTGCCGGGCACGGACCCAGCCGCGGTGCGGGCCCTGCTGCGGGTCCCGCGGCCGCAGGGCGTTGGCCTCGCCGCGGCGCTGTCCGCTGCCGCCGGGGTGCGCAGCGCCAAGCGCCTGGCAGGCTCGGTGCGCATCCAGATCGACCCGATCGCCATCGGATAGAAGACGCTGAGCGCGACCGGCGGGCGCGGTCCGTCGACCTAGACTGAGCGGTGCATCCGTCGACATCGAGGAGTTCTGCTCGTGCCAGTGCAGCCCATCCGTCTGTTCGGGGATCCGGTGCTGCGCACCCCCGCCGCTGTGGTGACCGACTTCGGCCTGGAGTTGCGCACCCTGGTCGCGGACCTCACCGACACGATGCGCGAGGCCCCCGGTGCCGGGTTGGCCGCACCGCAGATCGGCGTCGGACTGCGCGTGTTCACCTGGTGGGTGGACGACGAGATCGGGCACCTCGTGAACCCGACCCTGGATCTGTCCGAGGACACCCAGGACGGTGGCGAGGGTTGCCTGTCGCTGCCCGGGTTGAGCTTCCCCACGACGCGGGCGCTGCGCGTGGTGGCCAAAGGCCAGAACATGTACGGCGAACCGATCGAGGTGGTCGGATCGCACCTGCTGGCCCGGTGCGTGCAGCACGAGACCGACCATCTCGACGGCATCCTGTTCATCGACCGCCTGGATTCCGAGAACCGTCGGCAGGCGCTGCGCGCGATCCGCGAAGCCAGTTGGAACGGCGACCCCGCGCCCCAGATTCGCCTGTCCCCGCACGCCACCGCCGGTTCCGCGACCTGATGAAACTCGTGTTCGCGGGCACCCCGGAGGTCGCCCTCCCGACCCTGCACGCGTTGCTGGAGTCCGACCACGAGGTCGTCGCGGTGCTCACCCGCCCCGACGCACCGGCAGGGCGGGGACGCACCTTGACCCCCAGCCCGGTGGCCGCGGCCGCCGCGGAGGCGGGCATCGAGATCCTGCGCCCCGCCGGCCCCCGTGACCCGGAACTGCTGACCCGACTGCAGGAACTGGCCCCGGACTGCTGTCCGGTGGTCGCCTACGGCGGGCTGCTTCCCGAATCGTTGCTCGCCGTCCCCGAGCACGGCTGGATCAACCTGCACTTCTCCCTGCTCCCCGCTTGGCGCGGAGCCGCTCCCGTGCAGCACTCGGTGATCGCCGGCGACGAGATGACCGGGGCCAGCACCTTCCGCATCGTGAAACCGCTCGATGCCGGTCCGGTGTTCGGGGTCCTCACCGAGACCATCCGCCCCGACGACACCTCCGGGGCCCTGCTCGAACGCCTGGCCACGGCCGGTGCTGGGCTGATGCTGGCCACGCTCGACGGGATCGAGACGGGCGCGGTGGAAGCCATCGAGCAACCGACCGACGGCGTGTCCCTGGCCCCGAAGCTCACGGTCGAGGACGCGCGGGTCGACTGGAACGCCCCGGCCATGCGGGTCGATCGCCTGATCCGTGGCTGCACCCCCGCGCCGGGTGCGTGGACGCTCTGGCGCGGCGAGCGACTGCGGCTGGGCCCGGTGACCCCGCGCCCGGACGAGCGGGACCTGAAGCCGGGGGAGCTGTCCGTGGGGCGCAAGGCGATCCTGGTCGGCACCGCGACGCACGCCGTCGCGCTCGGCCCGGTGACTGCTCCGGGCAAGCGGGAGATGCCGGCCGGTGACTGGGCGCGCGGGGCGCGCCTGGAGTCCGGCGAGATCCTCGGCGAGAACGCGTGAGCCCTCGGGAGAGCGGCCCCCGCGGACGCGGGGGAACGGCACCACGCGGCGGAGCCCGTCGACCTGATGGTGCGTCATCCCCACGGCGCGAGAGCGACGATCCGGCCAGACGGGCCGCCTTCGACCTGCTGCGAGCCGTCGATTCCCGTGACGCCTACGCGAACCTCGTCCTGCCCGGCCTGCTGCGCGAACGCGGCATCACCGGCCGGGACGCGGGCTTCGCCACCGAGCTCGCTTACGGCACCCTGCGCGGTCTGGGCACCTACGACGAGATCCTCGCGGCCTGCAGCAACCGACCGCTGACCTCCCTCGACGAGGGTGTGCGCGACGTCCTGCGCCTCGGGGCCCATCAGTTGCTGTCGATGCGGACCCCGTCGCACGCCGCGGTCTCCGCGACCGTCGCGCTGTGCCGGACCGCCGCGGGCCACTCCTCGGCAGGCTTCGCCAACGCCGTGCTGCGCCGGGTGTCCGAACAGGACCTCGAGGCCTGGACGGGACGCCTCGCCCCGGCCCGGGATGCCGATCCCGCCGGGCATCTGACGTTCCGTCACGCCCATCCGCGGTGGATCGTCACCGCGATCGCCGAAGCCCTCGGCGGGGACTGGGACCAGGTCGACGCCGCCCTGGCCGCCAACAATGTTCCGGCCGCGGTGACACTCGTGGCGCGTCCGGGCCGCAGCACCCTGGAGGAGCTGGTCGCCGCCGGTGCCACCGCCACCGGGCTCTCCCCGTACAGCGCGACGTGGTCGGGTGACCCGGGCGCCCTGGAGCAGATCCGCTCCGGCGCCGCCGGCGTGCAGGACGAGGGCAGCCAACTCGTCGCCCTGGCTCTGGCCGCCGCACCGCTCGACGGCTCGGATCGGCTGTGGCTCGACGCCTGCGCCGGCCCCGGAGGCAAGGCCGCACTGTTGGCCGGGCTCGCGGCCGAGCGCGGCGCGCACCTGCTCGCCGCCGAGATCGCTCCGCACCGCGCGCGGCTCGTCACCGGCTCCGTGCCGGACACCGCCCGCGTCGTCGTCGCGGACAGCACGCACCCGGCCTGGCGCGAGGGCGCCTTCGACCGGATCCTCGTCGACGCCCCCTGCACCGGGCTGGGCGCGCTGCGGCGCCGCCCCGAGGCTCGCTGGCGCCGTGAACCCGGTGACGTCGGTCGACTGTTCGCCCTGCAGACGAAGCTGCTCACCGAGGCGCTCGCCGCGGTCCGCCCCGGCGGGGTCGTCGCCTACGTCACCTGCTCGCCGCACCTGGGCGAGACCCGTGGCCCGGTGCTCAGCGCGACCAAGGACGCCGAGAAGCGCGGGATCACCGTGGACACCCTCGACGCCCGCGCAGCGCTGCCGGACGTCCCGGACCTGGGCGAGGGCCCGCACGTACAGCTATGGCCGCACCGGCACGGCACGGACGCGATGTTCCTCGCCCTGCTGCGGCGGACGAGCTAGCCAGAAGCTACGGGCGAGTGCGGGCGAAGGCGGCAGCGCCGACGCGCGAGACGACGCCGCGCTGGTCGTCCTCTTCGCGGGCGACCAGCCAGTAGCAGATCACGGGGATCGCGAGCAGCAGCAGGAAGCTGATCAGATTCACCATTGCTACCCCTCCCGGGCTCGGGCGGCGACCGACGCGCTGCTCCACTCACAGTCTACATCCTGTTCACCTTCCGTTCACCTTTGTTCGCCCGTTCCAGGCCGGCCCGATCCTGAGCGGGCGTCAGCGCGGCATCAATCCGCCGCTGTCGGCCGCTAAGGCGGCGTCAAGATCGCGTTCGCGCGGGTCATTCGGTTGTTGGCTGCCGACATGCGATCGGTGAGCTTCTCCAAGCGACTCCTGGTCGGGCGCCCCATGCGGAGCGACCGCCTCGGCGAGACGCTGCTGCCCAAACGACTGGCCCTGCCGATCTTCGCCAGCGACCCGCTCTCCTCGGTGGCCTACGCCCCGCAGGAGATCTTCATCGTGCTCTCGGTCGCGGGCACCGTGTACTTCCACACCAGTCTCTGGTTCGCCCTCGCCGTCACGATCCTGATGGCCACCGTGGTGGCCTCCTACCGGCAGAACGTGCACGCCTACCCGGGCGGCGGCGGTGACTACGAGGTCGCCATGGTCAACCTCGGCCGATCGGGCGGGCTGACCGTCGCCTCGGCGCTTCTGGTCGACTACGTGCTCACCGTCGCGGTGTCGGTCGCCGCGGGCCTGGACAACCTCGGCGCGGCCGTACCGTTCGTCGCCCATCACAAGGTCACCGTCGCGATGGTGATCATCGCGCTCCTGACGATCGTCAACCTGCGAGGGATCCGCGAGGCCGGCCTCGCCTTCGCTGTGCCCACCTATCTCTTCGTCGCCGGCGTCATGTGCCTGATCGTCGTGGGGCTGTTCCGCGCGCTGGTGCAGGGCGAAGATCTCAAGGCTCCGACCGCCGGCTATGAGGTGGTCGCCGAACACGGTCACCTCGCCGGGTTCGCGCTGATCTTCCTGATCCTGCGCGCGTTCGCCTCCGGCTGCGCCGCGCTGACCGGTGTCGAGGCCATCGCCAACGGCGTGCCCTCCTTCAAGGAACCGAAGAGCCGCAATGCCGCCACGACGCTCACGGCGATGGGCGCCATCGCCGTCACCATGTTCGCCGGCCTCGTGGCGCTGGGCATGCTCACCGACATGCGGGTGGCCGAGCACCCGGCCACGGACATCCTGATCAACGGTGTCCCGGCCGGGCCGGAGTACCGGCAGGACCCGATCATCTCCCAGGTCGCGGCGGCGGTCTTCGGCGACGGCTCGGCACCGTTCATCTTCCTCGCGGCAGTGACCGCGATGATCCTGTTCTTCGCCGCCAACACCGCTTACAACGGCTTCCCGGTGCTCGGCTCGATCCTCGCTCGGGACGGCTTCCTGCCCAAGCAACTGCGCGCCCGCGGTGACCGGCTCGCGTTCAGCAACGGCATCGTGTTGCTGGCCATCGCGGCCGCCCTGCTCGTCTACATCTTCGACGCCGACGTCACCAAGCTGATCCAGCTCTACATCATCGGGGTGTTCGTCTCCTTCACGCTGGGTCAGATCGGCATGGTGCGGCACTGGAACCGCAAGCTGCTCGAGCCCGGCGCGGACAAGTCCAGGATCCGCCGCTCGCGGGCGATCAACTTCGCCGGCGGGATGATGACCGGTTCGGTCCTGGTGGTCGTGCTGATCACCAAGTTCACCCACGGCGCGTACCTGGTGCTGATCGCGATGCCGCTCCTGTTCATGATGATGCGCGCGATCAACGAGCACTACGTCCGCGTCGAGCGCTCGCTGGTACTGCCGCCGGCCGGGGTGACCCTGCCCAGCCGCATCCACGGCGTCGTCCTGATCTCCCGCCTGCACACCCCGGCCATGCGGGCGCTCGCGTTCGCCCGGGCCACCCGACCGGACACGCTGACTGCGTTGACCGTGCAGACCTCGCCCGAGTCGACCCAGGCGCTGCTGCGCGAATGGTCCGACCGCGACGTGCCGGTGCCGCTCACCGTGCTCGACTCGCCGTACCGCGACGTCACCAACACGGTGCTGGAGCACATCCGTGGCCTGCGCCGCGAGGGCGGCCCGCGGGACGTCGTCTGCGTGTTCGTCCCGGAGTACGTGGTCGGGAAGTGGTGGGAGAACTTGCTGCACAACCAGAGCGCGCTGCGCCTGAAGGCACGCCTGTTGTTCGAGCCCGGCGTGATGGTCACCAACGTGCCGTGGCAGATCGACGCGCGTGACGACGAGCCGACCGTCGCGGCTCGCTGAGCCGGCATCAGGCTCCGCCGTCCGCACGCGGTGGAGACTGATGCTGTGAACCTCCAGGCGGCCTCGGCCCGACTGCTCGGCGCAGGCAGCGGGCTGCCGATCGGCCGCCGTCGGCTCGCGTACCTGCTCGGGGCGGTTCTGTTGGCCGCCCTGACCACGGCGCTGATCCCGGTGCGCGAGGACGTCGACCCGGCCACGGTGCTGCTGATCTATCTGGTGGCGGTCGTCGCCGTCGCCGTCGTCGGTGGGTTGCTGCCGGCCGTGCTCACCGCGGGCTCGGCCTACTGGTTGGTGCACTACTGGTTGATCGAGCCCTACGGGGAGTTCGGGATCGCCGACCTGGACAACGCGGTCTCCGTCGCCATCTTCTTCCTGGTCGCCCTCACGGTGAGTGCGACGGTGGAGTTCGCGGCCCGCTCGCGCGCCTCGGCGGAGCGGACCACCGTGGAGGCCGCCCTGCTCTCCCGGCTCGCCGCCGCCCCGGTGCGGGTGACGTCGCTGGACGAGTTGCTCGAGGAGGTCCGCGCGACCTTCGGGATGACCTCGGTCGCGCTGCTCGACCCCGGCGCGGGACCGCTGAGTGTGATGGGGCTGGTCGGCCCGCCCCTGCAGGGGGAGGCGGTGATCGACGTCGACGCCGGCGAGGGGCTGCGCCTGGTCGCCGAAGGCCCGCGGTCCATGGCCGCCGACCGGCGGCTGCTCTCACGCCTGGCCGCCGCCGCGGCGCGCTCGGCGCAGGCCCAACGGTTGGCCGGCGACGCCGCCCGGGCCCGCGAACTCGCCGAGATCGACCGGCTCCGCTCGGCGCTGCTGGCCGCCGTCGGACACGACCTGCGCACGCCGCTGGCCGGCATCAAGGCCGCGGCCTCCAGCCTGCGCCAGCCCGACATCGAGTGGTCGGCGGAGGAGCAGGAGGAGTTCCTCGCGCAGATCGAGGACTCCGCCGATCGTCTCGACGACCTGGTCGCGAACCTGCTCGCGATGAGCCGATTGCAGGCCGGGGTGCTGTCCGTGGTGCGCCGCCCGGTGGGTCTCGACGAGATCGTCGCCAGTGCCATGCTCACGACCGGCGCGGACGGGGACGGCGTGGAGATCGATGTCCCGGACGACCTGCCGTTGCTGGCGACCGACGCCGGTCTGCTGGAGCGTGTGATCGCCAACGTCGTGCTCAACGCGGTCCGGTTCGCCCCGGCGGGCACCCCGGTGGTGGTCCGAGGCCGGCTCGACCCCGATGGTGCGTCGCTGACCCTGGCCGTGATCGACGCCGGCCCCGGGGTACCCCGGGCAGACTGGGAGACCATGTTCACCCCGTTCCAGCGACTCGACGACCGCGGCGGCGGCGTCGGTCTCGGCCTGGCCATCGCCCGCGGGTTCGTGAACGCCCTCGGCGGCACCCTGACCCCGGCGCAGACCCCCGGTGGCGGACTGACCATGGCCATCCGCCTGCCTCTGGAACCGCCCGCATGAGCACTCCCGCCGAGCCCGTTGTCGCCGGTCCGCGCGTACTGGTCGTCGAGGACGAGCCGACGCTGCTGCGGGCCCTGGCGATCAATCTGAAGGCCCGCCGCTACACGGTGGACACCGCGGCGACCGGTGCCGACGCATTGGCCACGGCCGCTCGCCATGCCCCCGATCTCGTGATCCTCGACCTCGGCCTGCCGGACATGGACGGCGTCGAGGTCATCGAGGGTCTTCGCGGGTGGTGCCGGTCCCCGATCGTCGTGCTCTCGGCCCGGGAGGATCAGGCGCAGAAGGTTGCCGCGCTCGATGCCGGCGCTGACGACTACGTCACCAAGCCGTTCGGCATGGACGAACTTCTGGCCCGGATCCGTGCCGCGCTGCGGCGCTCCGCGGACCCGGGGGAGTCGACCCCGGTGGTCGTCACCGACTCCTTCACCGTCGACCTCGCCGCGAAGAAGGTCACCACCGCCTCCGGCGAGGTCCGGCTCACCCCCACCGAGTGGGGGGTGCTGGAGATCCTGGTCCGCAACGCGGGCAAGCAGGTGAGCCAACGTCAGCTGCTCCAGGAGGTCTGGGGACCCACCTACAGCACTGAGACCAACTACCTGCGGGTGTACCTCGCACAGCTGCGCCGCAAGCTCGAGCCCGAGCCCAGCCGGCCCCGGCATCTGATCACCGACCCCGGGATGGGGTACCGCTTCGAGCCCTGACTGTGCCCCGCACGGCGGGGCGGTGCGCGCCTGGAGTGCGCATCGTGTTGGCTTGCCCCCGTGGTACGGGCGTTGGAAATCGGGAAGCGATTGCTCATCGGCTCGCCGGTGCACAGCAACCGGTTGGGCGACACGTTGCTGTCCAAGCGGGTCGCGCTGCCGATCTTCGCCTCCGGACCCCTCTCGTCCGTGGCCTATGCGCCCCAAGAGATCTTCCTGGTGCTCTCCGTTGCCGGCGTCGTCTACTTCCACGCCGGCATGTGGTTCGCATTCGGCATCGCCGCGCTCGTCCTCGTCGTCGTCGCGTCCTATCGGCAGAACGTCCGCGCCTACCCCGGGGGTGGTGGGGACTACGACGTCGCCAAGGCCAACCTCGGGCGCACCGGCGGACTGACCGTCGGCGCCGCGTTGATCACCGATTACGTGTTGACGGTCGCGGTCTCGACCTCCGCCGCGGTGGACAACCTCGGTGCGGCGATCCCCGTGGTGGCCGAGCACCGGGTGGCGACAGCGTTGATCGTGATCGCATTGCTCGCGTTGGTGAATCTGCGCGGAATCCAAGAAGCAGGCCCGGCATTGGCCGTGCCCACATACGCCTTCGTCGGAGGCATGCTCGCGCTGATCGTCGTGGGTCTGGTCCGCTCGCTACTGCTCGATGACGATCTCAGCGCTCCCACGGCGGGATACGAGATCGTGGAGCACCGCACCGACGTGGGGACGCTCGCGCTGGTGCTTCTGGCGATCCGTGCGTTCTCCGCCGGCAGTGTCGCCGCGGCCGGATTCGAGCAGACCGCGCACAGCGTCCCTGCCCTCAAGGAACCGAAGCCGCGCAACGCCGCCACCGTCCTGCTGCTGACCGGCGTGGCGTCGGTGAGCATGTTCACCGGTCTGGTGGCTCTCGGCATGCTCACCGATGTGCGGATCGCCGCCGACCCGGCGAACGACATTCTCATCAATGGGGTGCCGGCGGGACCGGAGTACGTGCAGGAACCGATCATCGCGCAGGTCTCGGCCGCGGTCTTCGGCGACGGATCGCCGATGTTCGTCTACCTGACCGCAGTCGCTACCTTGATCCTGATTTTCGCTGCGAACACATCCTTCAACGGCTTTCCGCTGTTCGGCGAGATCCTCGCCCGGGACGGATTTCTTCCCAAGCAACTGCGGCAGCGTGGTGGTCGCCTGGCGTTCAGCAACGGCATCTTGCTGTTGGCCGTCGCGGCCGGGTTGCTGGTGGTGGGGGTCAAGGCAGATGTCAGCCAGTTGATCTTGATGTACATCATCGCCGTGTTCATCTGTCTGACTCTTGGTCAGATCGGATTGGTTCGGCACTGGTTCGTCGTCCTGAGAAGCACGCCGGAGCCGGTTCAACGACGGCGGGCCCAGCGCGCGCGCGCCGTGAACGGATTGGGTGCGCTGCTCACCGGGACGGTGTTGACCGTCGTGGTGATCGCCGATTTCCTCGACGGCGCGTACGTCGTGCTGCTCGTCGTTCCGGTCCTGTTCTTCATGATGCGAGCCATCGCCCGGCACTACGATCAGGTCGAGGCAGAGCTGAAGCCGCCGCCGGGCGGGGTGACGCTGCCCAGCCGGATCCACAGCATCGTGCTGGTGTCCCGCGTGCACACCCCCGCGTTGCGCGCGCTCGCCTTCGCCCGGGCCACCCGACCGGACACGCTGACCGCGCTGACCGTGCAGACCTCGCCGCAGTCCAGTGCGGGGTTGCTCCGCGAATGGGCACAGCACGACATCCCCGTGCCGCTCACCGTCCTGGACTCGCCCTATCGCGAGGTCACCAAGCCGATCCTCGACTACATCCGCAAACTGCGCCTGGCCGGTCCGCGAGATGTCGTGTGCGTGTTCGTGCCCGAGTATGTCGTGGGTCACTGGTGGGAGCAGCTCTTGCACAACCAGAGCGCCCTGCGGCTCAAGGCGCGCCTGCTGTTCGAACCCGGTGTGATGGTGACCAGCGTCCCGTGGCAGCTCGGCTCGGCCGAACTGCTCCGGACCCGAATGACGCATCGCGGCGCCTGGGACGGTGACGCCGCGGCTGAAGCGCCCGACGTCCCGAACTCCCGTTAGGCTCCCCGCTCATGGCTGTGCAGATCTCACCGAGCATCCTGTCCGCGGACTTCGGCGCGCTGGTGGCCGAGTGCGAGCGGGTCGCGGGCGCAGCCGACTGGCTGCACGTCGATGTGATGGACAATCACTTCGTCCCGAACCTGACGCTCGGGCTGCCGATCGTCGAGGCGCTGCTCAAGCAGGTCAGCACCCCGGTCGACTGCCACCTGATGATCGCCGACCCCGACCGCTGGGCCCCCGCCTACGCCGAGGCCGGCGCGGGCAGTGTCACCTTCCACCTCGAGGCCGCGCACGCCCCGGTGCGCCTGGCCCGGGCGATCCGCCAGGCCGGGTCCAAGGTCGGCGTCGGGCTCAAGCCGGCGACCCCGCTGGAGTCCGTCGGGGACCTGCTCGGCGAGATCGACATGCTGCTGCTCATGACCGTCGAGCCAGGCTTCGGCGGTCAGGCCTTCCTGGACATGGTGCTGCCCAAGATCCGCCGGGCCCGGCAGCTCATCGATACCCGCGACCTCGACATCTGGCTCCAGGTCGACGGCGGAGTCTCCGACTCCACGATCGAACGCTGCGCCGAGGCAGGGGCCGACGTCTTCGTCGCCGGCTCCGCCGTCTACGGCGCTGCCGACCCGGTTGCGGCCATCGCTCGCCTGCGGGCAGCGGCAGAGGCCGCCGGAGCCACCTCAGCCTAAAGTTGACCCGTGAGTAGCCAAGCGGAGTCGGCGGGTATGAACCGCGCGATCGAGCTTGCCGCCCAGGGCCTCGGCGCCACGAGCCCCAACCCTGTTGTCGGTGCCGTCGTGCTCGACGCCGCGGGGGAGATCCTCGGCGAGGGCTTCCACGCCGTCGCGGGCGGCCCGCACGCCGAGGTCGTCGCCTTGGCGCAGGCGGGGGACCGGGCCCGCGGCGCCACCTGCGTGGTCACTCTCGAGCCGTGCAACCACACCGGTCGGACCGGCCCGTGCACCCAGGCGCTGATCTCCGCAGGCGTGGCCCGCGTGGTCTTTGCCGTCCGTGACCCCAACCCGAGCGCCGCCGGCGGCGCCGCGGTGCTGACCGACGCCGGCATCGAGGTCGAGACCGGGCTGTTGACTGTTGAGGCCCAACAGGTCAACGAGGCCTGGCTGACCTTCGTGCGTGCCGGGCGCCCCTTCGTCACCTGGAAGTACGCCGCCACCCTCGACGGACGGACCGCCGCCGCCGACGGGACGAGCCGCTGGATCACCTCGAGCGAGGCGCGTGCCGACGTGCATCGCCTGCGCGCCGAGGTCGACGCGGTGCTCGTCGGCTCCGGCACCGCCCTGGCCGACGATCCGCACCTCGCCGTCCGCAAGGCACCCCTGCTGCGCGCCGTGCCGCCCCTGCGGGTCGTGATCGACACCAACGCCCGCATCCCGGTGGCCGCACGCATCCTGGACGACGCGGCGCCGACGCTGATCCTCGTCGCCGAGGACGTCGCTGCCGGCGAGAGTGCCGCCGCGTTGCGCAAGGCGGGCGCCGAGATCGTCGCCGTGCCCCGGGCCGCCGACGGCCTGGACCTGACCCGGGTGCTCGCGGTGCTGCACGAGCGCGGCGTCGTCTCGGTGCTGCTCGAGGGCGGCGCCCGGCTGGCCGGCGGCTTCCTCTCTGCGCGCCTCGTCGACAAGGTCGTCGCCTACCTGGCGCCCGCGCTGATCGGCGGCGGGGGACTGCCCGCACTCAGCGGTCCGGGCGCTCCTACGATCGACGCCGCCCTGCGCCTGCGCCTGGACGAGATCACCCGGATCGGCGCCGACGTACGGTTGACCGCCCGCCCCGTGCGGTGGGCGTCGGACTTGGAGGCCTGAGCGTGTTCACCGGGATCGTCGAGGAACTCGGCGAGGTCGTCGAGCTGACCGAGCTGGCGGATGCGGCGCGGCTGCGGATCGGTACGAAGCTCGTCACCGCCGACGCGGAGCACGGCGCCTCGATCGCCGTGAATGGCGTCTGCCTCACGGTCGTCGAGTACGGCCCGGACTTCTTCACCGCCGACGTCATGGCCGAGACGCTGAACCGCTCCGCCCTGGCCGAGTTGCGCCCTGGCTCCCGCGTGAATTTGGAACGCGCCGTCACGCTCGCCACCCGCCTGGGCGGACACCTCGTCCAGGGCCATGTGGACGGCACCGGGCGCGTCGCGTCGCGGCGCAAGGAGGAGCACTGGGACGTCGTGGAAATTGCCACGACCCCCGAGGTGTTGCGTTATGTGGTGGAGAAAGGGTCCATCACCGTCGACGGGGTGAGCCTGACCGTCGCGAGCGTGGGTGCCTCCTCGTTCTCGGTGAGCCTGATCCCCACCACGTTGGAGTTGACCACCCTCGGGTTGCGGGAGGTCGGCGAGGCGGTCAATCTGGAGGTGGACGTGCTGGCCAAGTACGTCGAGCGGTTCCTCACCACACCGGGGACCACAGGACCGGGAGTGGCGTCATGACCGAGGCGAGCGAGGAACTCCCACAGCGCAGCGGGTACGCCGGCGTCGTCGTACCGGACAACGTCGAGCTCATCACGCACCGGCGCAAGGCCGCCAAGCGGCCCGTCGTCGTGGCGCCGAACGTGGACTTCACCTTCGACACCATCGATCGCGCGATCGCGGACATCGCCGCCGGCAAGGCCGTGCTGGTCGTCGACGACGAGGATCGGGAGAATGAGGGCGACCTCATCTTCGCCGCGAGCAAGGCCACCCCGGAGCTGCTGGCCTTCATGATCCGGTACAGCTCCGGCGTCGTCTGCGTCCCGATGCCGGCCAAGGCGCTGGACCGGCTCGATCTGCCGCCGATGACGATGGTCAACGAGGACCGCAAGAAGACGGCGTACACGGTGTCCGTGGACGCCCGCGATGGCGTCAGCACAGGTATCTCCGCCTCTGACCGGGCGCACACCATCAAGGTGCTCGTCGACTCGGCGACCGAGCCGTGGGAACTGACCCGTCCCGGCCACATCTTCCCGCTGCGCGCCGTCGACGGCGGTGTGCTGCGCCGCCCCGGACACACCGAGGCCGCGGTCGACCTGGCCCGCTTCGCGGGACTCACCCCGGCCGGGGTCATCTGCGAGGTCGTCAACGACGACGGGTCGATGGCCCGCCTACCGGAGCTGATCGAGTTCGCCGAGACCCACAACCTGGCGCTGATCTCGATCGCCGACATGATCACCTACCGCCGCAAGCTCGAGTCGCATGTGCAGCGCCTGGCGGCCACCCGGCTGCCCACCATTGCCGGGGAATTCAAGGCTGTCGCCTACGCCGACCGAACCGAGGACGGACTGCCGGCCGAGGGCGAGTACGAGCACGTCGCGCTGATCAAGGGCGACGTCGCGGACGGCGAGGACGTCTTGGTCCGGATCCACTCCGAGTGCCTGACCGGGGACGCGTTCGGGTCGCTGCGCTGCGACTGCGGCCCCCAACTGCGCTCGGCTCTGACCCGGATCGAGTCCGAGGGCCGCGGGATCGTGGTCTATCTGCGCGGGCACGAGGGCAGGGGGATCGGCCTGGGGCACAAGCTACGCGCCTACGAACTGCAGGACAGCGGGCACGACACGGTCGACGCGAACCTCGTCCTTGGGCTACCGGTGGATTCCCGGGACTATGGGGTCGCGGCGCGCATCCTCGGCGACCTCGAGGTCCGTTCGGTGCGCCTGATGACGAACAACCCGCTCAAGTGCACGCAGCTGGAGGCCTACGGGGTCCCCGTGAGTTCCCGTGTCCCGTCCTACATCGCGCCGACGCCGGACAACGAGCATTACCTGCGCACCAAGCGCGAACGCATGGGCCACTCCCTGCCCGACTGGGATCAGCCGGATGCGGATCCGCTGGGCAGTGAGGAGGCTCGATGAGTGGCAGCGGTGCACCGGAGCTGGGAATGCCGAACGCGAGCGGGCTGCGCGTCGCGGTGGTTGCGGCGCAGTGGCACGCACAGGTCATGGCGGGCCTGCTCAACGGGGCGACCCGAGCGCTGACGGAAGCTCAGATTGCATCCCCGACTGTGATTCGGGTTCCGGGTACGTTCGAGTTGCCCGTCTCGGCGCGACGACTGGCGGAGACCCACGACGCGATCGTGGCGCTCGGCGTCGTAGTGCGCGGTGGCACACCGCACTTCGAGTACGTGTGCGAGGCGGCGACGATGGGGCTCACGCAGGTCAGCGTCGACACCGGGGTGCCGATTGGCTTCGGGGTGCTCACCTGCGACACCGACGAGCAGGCGCACGACCGTGCGGGGCTGCCGGGATCGAAGGAGGACAAGGGCTACGAGGCCACGCAGGCCGCGATCCGTACCGCCCTCACCCTGCGCGAACTCGGACTTTAAAGCGCGAGCGACCCGGCCGGATCGATCGGTTCCCCCCGGACCCGACCGAACCGGCCGGATCGCCCGGCCCGTGCGTGGAAAGAACTACGGCAGGTCGAGGAGCACGGCGGTCAGGCCGGAGAACTCCTCGTCGCTGAGCACGCCCATCTGACGCAAATTCGCCAGGCGGCGGATCTGGTCCTGGACGTCCTCGACACCGTTGTTGACCTGGGCAGGCACGCTGGCCTCGACCGCGGCGGGAGCGTCCTGCTCCGCAGCCGACGCCTGAGCCGGGATGTCCTTAGGCGAACGACGCAGTGCCATTCGATTCCCCTGTTCGTATAGCGAGCGTGGTTGGTCCGTCCCATTGATGGTGACGCCGACTGGAGCGGGCGGGATCAGACGGACGGTCCGAATTCACCTCATCCGTTCGGCTGATTCATAGAGAACGGAGATCGTTCGGAAGGCCTGCACAGCAGAACAATTCGGACAGGTCACGCAGTGCGACCGCTCGTGAATCGATTCGCTTGCGCGTCGGGAGTGCGGCAGGATTCGGGGCAGCTGGGAAACTGCACATTCCGGTCCCGAACGCAGGAGACATCGAGTGAAGACCTTCGACGCGCTGTTCGTCGAGTTGCAGGCCAAGGCCGCCACCGGTGACCCCGCGTCAGGCACTGTGCGCTCCCTGCAGGCCGGTGTGCACACGATCGGCAAGAAGATCGTGGAGGAGGCGGCCGAGGTCTGGATGGCCGCGGAGTACGAGGGCAAGGAGAAGACCGCCGAGGAGATCTCCCAGCTGCTCTACCACCTGCAGGTGCTCATGCTCGCGACCGGCCTGAGCCTCGACGACGTATACGCTCACCTCTGAGTCACGCGAGAGGTTGAAGAGTCCGATGTTGCGTATTGCCGTGCCCAACAAGGGCTCGTTGTCCGAGCCCGCTTCGGGCATGCTCCGCGAGGCGGGGTACCGCCAGCGCAGCGATTCCCGCGAGCTCGTCCTGGCCGACCCGGAGAACCACGTCGAGTTCTTCTTCCTGCGCCCGCGCGACATCGCCATCTACGTGGGCTCGGGCCGCCTGGACGTCGGCATCACCGGACGTGACCTGCTGCTGGACTCCGGGGCGCCTGCCGAGGAGATCCTGGCGCTCGGCTTCGGCTCCTCCACGTTCCGCTACGCGGCGCTGCCCGGCACTGGGAGCTCGGTCAAGGACTTCGCCGGCCTTCGGGTGGCGACCTCGTTCCCCGGCCTCGTCGGCAAGCACCTGGCCGACCACGGCGTCGGCGCCGAGGTGATCCGCCTCGACGGTGCGGTGGAGACGTCGATCCAGCTGGGCGTCGCCGATGTCATCGCCGACGTCGTGGAGACCGGAACGACGCTGCGTCAGGCCGGCCTCGAGGTCATCGGCGAGCCGATCCTCAAGTCCGAGGCGATCCTGGTCCGCCGGGCCGCCTCGCCGGAGGAACCCGCGTTCGGGCAGTTGCTGCGCCGCCTGCAGGGCGTGCTCGTGGCCCGCCGCTACGTGATGATGGATTACGACTGCCCGACCGAGAAGGTCGAGGCCGCCGTCGCGCTGACCCCGGGGATCGAGTCCCCGACCATCGCGCCGCTGCGGGACACCTCCTGGGTCGCTGTGCGTGCGATGGTGCCGCGCAAGGAAGCCCAACGGATCATGGACGACCTCTGGGACGTCGGGGCCCGGGCGATCCTGGTCACCGACATTCATGCCTGCCGGCTCTGACGTAGAGCTGCCGCGGACTTTCCGGCCGCGTCGGACCCGTATCGCCATCTACGCGATCTCGGCGGTGCTGCTGATCGTCATGGGCACGATCGCGATGATCCTGCCCGACGAAGGCGAACGTGCGTTCGGCGTCGCCGACCGCATCGGGGTCTTCGCGTGCGGCCTGTTCATCGTGTGGTTCCTGCACCGCCACGCCAGGGTGCGCGCGATCGCCGACACCGACGGCCTTCTCGTCATCAACATGTTCAAGCGCCGCACCGTCGGCTGGGGCGAGATCCTCTCGGTGCGCCTCAAGCGGGGGGACCCGTGGGTGTACCTGGACCTGTCCGACGGCCAGACTTTGGCCGTGATGGGGATCCAGGGTTCCGACGGCGACGTCGCGGCGGTCCAGGCTCGCGAGCTCGCCGGTCTCGTCAATCGACTGAGCCGGGACGTCGCCGGCACATGACCCCGTGGAAAGCTGACCGACCATGAACCGCGACATCATCGACGCCCGCTTCGCCCGGGACGACGGTCTGGCCGACCCGCAGGTGCTGGCGGCCCTCGCCGCCTATGACGAGGACGGGGACTTCGAGCCCCTCGCCGTGCTGTTGCCCCCCACCCGATTCTTCGTGCCGCTCCTCGCTGTTCCCGCCGAGCCGGGGGAGCAGGCCGAGCAGGACGAGCAGGACTGCGGCCACGACCACGACGACGAGCACGGTCACGGCCACGGTCACGGACATGGCCAGGGGAAGGGCACGGAGATGACCGTGCTCACACTCCGCCTGACGGATGGTCAGGTCGCGGTCCCCATCTTCACCTCGGTGCCCGCACTGACCGAATGGCACGCCGAGGCGCGCCCCATGCCCCTCGATGGGAGGAGCGCCGGTCGGTCGGCGCTCGACGCGGAGGTCGACATGCTGCTGATCGACCCGGGCGGCGAGGTCACCATCGCCGTGACCGGGGAGGACCTCCTGACCCTCGCCGGCGGCGTCGCACTCCCACTCCACGCCGATCCCGAGATCGCTGCTGCGTTGCTCGAGCACCTGCGCGCACGCCCGGCCTTCCGGGCCGCGATGATCGGGCCGGCGGAGGACGAGGACTCCGACCTGCGCCTGGAGTTGGTCCTCCGCGACGACGACGTCGACGTCGACGCCGAGGTCGCCGACCTGAGCGAGGCCCTGTCCCACGATCCGGTGCTGGCGGAGCGGCTGAACCTCGGCCTGGAACTGGCGCTCCTCCCGCCGGACACAGAACTTCCGGCAGAGCGGCTGTACTGACGCGACATGGAACGAACGCTGAGCGATCCCGGGTTCGCCGACGACAGTGGCGGCGCGGACCCGGAGTTCGCCGCCGCCCTGCGCGCCTTCGCGGCCGGCGACCCTGAACCGTTGGCCCACCTGCTCCCGACCGCGCGCCTGCTGGTGCCGATCGTCGCGATTCTCGACGAGGTCGACGAGCGGGGCGCGGAGAAGAGCACCGACATGGCCGTGGTCACCCTGAAGTTGACCAATGGTCAGATCGCGTTGCCCGCGTTCACGTCTCTCGACGCCCTCGCGCGGTGGCACGCCGACGCGCGGCCGCTCCCGATCGAGGGGATGCGGGCCGCGCAGGCCGCGATCTTCGAGAAGGCCGACCTGTTGCTGATCGACCCCGCCGGGCCGGTGACCGCGCCGGTCGCCGGACCCGCGTTGACGACCCTGGCCGCCGGCATCCCGCCACTGCCGGTGCATCGCGATCCCGAGATCGCCGAGGCCCTGCGTGCGCACCTCAGCGCCCGCCCGGCTTTCCGGTCGGCCTTGTTCCTGCCTTCGGAGGGCGAGGCGTCCGACGCGATCCTGGGACTGGTTCTGCGCGACGACGCGGTCGACGCGGCCGCCGCCGTCGCCGACCTGAGCCAGGCCCTGGCCGGCGATTCCGTGCTGGCATCGCGACTGGCGCGGGGCTTGGATCTCGCGATCCTCCCGCCCGGCACGGAACTGCCCGCCGAGCGCCTGTACTGACGTTGCGCCGTTCCCCCATTCGGCCCAGCGACGCATCGGCCGAGACCTCCCCGGGCAACAGTTGATCCACGGTGACAAGGGGGTCGTCTGCTCCGACCGGGGCGGACGATGAGCACTGGGGGGTTTGCGACGATGCGTTGGCGTGCCGCAATGACGACAGCTCTGGCGACGGCGACGGTGGGGATCGCGGCGGCAGCCGGCCCCGCGCAGGCCCAGGCCGCGCCCGGCCCGCCGCAGGGCGGAGGCGGTCCCGACCCGATCGAGGTCGCGATCAACGAGGCCACCGGCACGGTGTTCGTCGCCAACTCCGGCACCGATGACGTCACGGTGCTCGATCCCGCGAACGGGGTCAGCACCAACGTCGCGGTCGGTCCCGGTCCGGTGGCGCTCGCCGTGAACCCGACCACGAACAAGGTCTACGTCATCACCGCCGAGAACAACTCGGTCGCCGTGCTCGACGGCAGGCGGCTCACCACGATGTCGGTCAAGGTCGGCAGCAAGCCCGGCTCGATCGCCGTGAACCCGACCACCGACAAGATCTACGTCACCAACCTCGGCAGCAACGACGTGTCGGTGATCGACGGCAAGACGAACAAGGTCACCCAGGTCCCGGTCGGCCGGGCGCCGGGCGCGGTCAAGGCGAATCCGAAGACCGGCCGGGCCTACGTCTCGAGCCTCGGCAGTTCCTCCGTGAGCGTCCTGGACGGCGCCACGGACAAGGTCGTGGCGACAGTGCGGGCCGGACGCTACGCGGGTCCGATGGCCATCAACCCGGCCACCAACACCATCTACGTCGGCAACGTGGGCGGCAACGACGTCACCGTGATCGACGGCAGGACGAACGGGACCAAGACCGTCAAGGTCGGGACCAGCCCGGCCGCGCTGACCGTCAACCCGGTCAACGGGAAGGTGTTCGTGGCCGACCTCGGCAGCGACGAGGTCTCGATCATCGACGGCGCCACCGCGACCGATGTGAAGGTCGGCAAGACCCCGATCGCGCTCGCCGCGGACCCGAAGTCCGGCAAGGTCTACGTCGCCAACTCCGCCGGCGCCTCGGTCAGCGTGCTCTCCGCGGCCGGTGCCCTGCTCACCACGATCCCCGTCGGCAAGACCCCGGTCTCACTCGCGGCGCACCCGACCAGCGGGCAGGTGTACGTCTCCAGCATCGGCGACGACTCGGTCCGGGTCATCGACGGAGCGACCGCGAGCGCCCAGCAGGTCGTGCTCCCGCGCCGCGGCTCACCGCCGGCGACCTCCGGCGCCGCCCCGCGCGGCGCTCCTGCGCCCGCCGCTCCCCGTGGTGCGGCACCGCGGGGCTGAACCGCGCCCTGGGATCCGGCGCCTCGCGCGCCGTGCGGGGGCTGTGAGTCGGCTTGCTACACTCCCTGATTGACCTTCCTGACGCCTCCTCGGCGTCGGGACGCCAAGCGGAGTCCCGACTCCCACCCGCATCGACCTCCGGGTCGTCGGGTCAAGGTCCCCAGGATGCCTCCGGGCGTCCTGAAACGCCCACGTCGTGGGCGGGGGCCGGTCGTCGGGCTTTCGCGAGCGCAGTCGCGGGAGCCCTTTTCGCGTCCAGGTCGCCAGTCGTTCTAGGAGGCCCCATCAGCACAGAACCGCGCATCGTGGAACCGCGCATCAACGACCGGATCCGAGTTCCCGAGGTCCGCCTTGTCGGCCCCAATGGCGAGCAGGTCGGCATTGTGCCGATCGCCAAAGCCATGGAGTTGGCTCGGGAGGCCGATCTGGACCTGGTCGAGGTGGCAGCCACGGCGCGTCCGCCTGTTGCCAAGCTCATGGACTACGGCAAGTTCAAGTACGAGTCCGCGCTCAAGGCACGTGAGGCGCGACGTAATCAGGCGCAGACGGTCATCAAGGAGATGAAGCTGCGCCCGAAGATCGACCCGCACGACTACGAGACCAAGAAGGGCCACGTCGTCCGCTTCCTGAAGGCAGGCGACAAGGTCAAGATCACGATCATGTTCCGCGGTCGCGAGCAATCGCGTCCGGAGCTGGGATTCCGGCTCCTCAAGCGCCTGGCCGACGACGTCTCCACGCTGGGAATCGTCGAGTACGAGCCTCGGCAGGAGGGCCGCAACATGTTGATGGTGCTGGCCCCCACCAAGAAGAAGTCCGAGGCGATGGCCGAGGCCAGAGCGAAGCGGGGAGAACGCGACCCCGACGCGCTGAACGAGGACGGAACCCCGTACGACGAGACCCAGGTCGACGAGACCGAGATCGACCAGAACGAGGTCGACCACACAGAGCCTGCCGAGGGCGCACCGCCGGCCGACCAGGCCTGAGCGACACGCCCAGCCCCACAGCAAGACGAACGAATCACCGAGGAGACGTCGAGCATGCCCAAGGTCAAGACCCACAGCGGCGCCAGCAAGCGCTTCAAGCTCACCGGCACCGGCAAGCTGCGGCGCGAGCGCGCGAACGCCCGGCACCTGCTCGAGCACAAGTCGTCCCGTCGCACCCGCCGGCTCGCCGGCGACGCCGACGTCGCTCCCAGCGACGCCAAGCGCATCAAGAAGCTGCTGCGCAAGTAGCAAGCCGCCGCCCGATCCGGACCAGAACGATTCGTTCCGCCTGCCCACCCGGCGGGGCGAGAACAGAAGGAGTCAGTCAACGTGGCACGCGTCAAGCGCGCAGTAAACGCGCAGAAGAAGCGCCGTGAGGTTCTCGAGCAGGCCAGCGGTTACCGCGGCCAGCGCTCCCGCCTGTACCGCAAGGCCAAGGAGCAGGTCACTCACTCCCTGGTCTACGCCTACCGGGACCGCCGCAAGCGCAAGGGCGACTTCCGCCGCCTGTGGATCCAGCGCATCAACGCGGGCTGCCGCGAGCACGGCCTCACCTACAACCGTTTCATCCAGGGGTTGAAGGCCGCCGAGATCGAGGTCGACCGCCGCATGCTCGCCGAGATGGCGGTCAACGACCCGCCCGCGTTCAAGGTCCTGGTCGACGCAGCGAAGGCCGCACTGCCGGCCGACGTCAACGCGCCCGCCGCCTGAACATTCACGCCTTCGAGGACCGTCGACCCCGCCGGGTCGGCGGTCCTTCGGCCGTTCCGCGAGAGCACTCCTGATGTCCGAGATCACCTCGCCGCGCTCCGCTCCGGTCACCGCGGCGAGCAAGCTGAACAAGCGCGCCTTCCGCTCGGCGCAGCGGCGCTTCCTCGCTGAGGGCCCCCAGGCGGTGCGGGAGGCCCTCGGCGTCGCCGGAGGGGTCCTGGCTCTGTTCGTGACCGCCGACGCGGCCGCGCGGCACCCTGACCTCGTCGCGGCTGCCTCCACCGCAGGGGCGACGGTGCATCAGGTCTCCGGGCAGGTCATGGCGACGCTGACCGGCACGGTGACCCCGCAGGGGATCCTCGCCGTCTGTCCCTTCGTCGACGTCCCGGCGACGAAGGTGTTGGACAGCCCGCCGCGGCTCGCCGTGCTCCTCGCCCAGGTGCGCGACCCCGGCAACGCCGGCACGGTGATCCGGGTCGCTGACGCCGCCGGGGCCGGAGCCGTCCTGCTCAGCCACGGCAGCGTGGACGCCTACAACTCCAAGTGCGTGCGGGCCAGCGCCGGAAGCCTGTTCCACCTGGACCTGGCCGTCGACGTCGAGCTTCCCACCGCCGTGGCCGCGCTGCGGGCCGCGGGACTCCGGGTGCTCGCGGCCGACGGAGCCGGCGACGCGGACCTGGACGAGCTGATCGACGCCGGCGACCTGGCGGCCCCGACGGTGTGGATGTTCGGCAACGAGGCCTGGGGGATGCCCCCCGAGGTCCGCGCCCTGGCCGACGCTGTCGTCCGGGTCCCGATCCACGGCCGCGCCGAGAGCCTCAACCTCGCCACCGCCGCCGCCGTCTGCCTCTATGCCTCCGCCCGCGCCCAGCGGTGAGGGTTACAACCCTTGCGCACGACGTGCGCAAGGGTTGTAAAAGTGGGTGATATGTCCGGTTTGTGGCGCCATTACGACTGACATGCACGTCTCGTGTGACGAGTGGGACTCGCTCGTACTCCGCCGCACCGCGGATATGGAGTCGGCGCACGCACTGCGCGCCAAATAGGATTCCGGAGTGTCTGCACCTAATTCTTCGTTCGACCCGGTCCAGGTGACCCCCCTCGAAGCCGCTGAGATCGAGGCAGAGGTCGCTCGAGCGCTCGGCGCTGTCGCCGCCGCCGGCGACCTCGCCGCGCTGAAGCAGGTTCGTCTCGACGTCGCGGGGGACAGGTCCCCGCTCGCCTTGGCCAACCGTGAGATCGGGGCGCTGCCGCCGGCTGCCAAGGCCGAGGCCGGCAAGCGGGTCGGGATGGCGCGCAAACAGGTCTCCGACGCCCTGGCCGAGCGCACCGTGGCGCTGGAGGCGGAGCGCGACGCCCGCGTGCTGGTCGAGGAGGCCGTCGACGTCACGTTGCCGACCGACCGCAACCCGGCCGGTGCCCGACACCCGCTGTCCACGATCGCCGAACTGCTGGCCGACATCTTCGTCTCGATGGGTTACGAGATCGCCGAGGGCCCCGAGGTCGAGACCGAGTGGTTCAACTTCGACGCGCTGAACATCGCTCCGGACCACCCGGCGCGCAGCATGATGGACACGTTCTTCGTCGACCCGCCGAGTCACGGTCTGGTGCTGCGCACGCACACCTCACCGACCCAGATCCGGGCACTGATGGATCGTCAGTTGCCGGTCTACGTCGTGCATCCGGGCCGGGTGTTCCGTACCGACGAACTGGACGCCACGCACACCCCCGTGTTCCACCAGATCGAGGGCCTGGCGGTCGACAAGGGCATCTCGATGGCCCACCTCAAGGGCACCCTGGACCACCTCGCCTCCACTCTGTTCGGTGCGGGCACCCGGACCCGGTGGCGGCCGTCGTACTTCCCGTTCACCGAGCCCTCGGCCGAGTTCGATCTGGAGTGCTTCGTGTGCCGGGGCGCCTCGGTCGGCGACCCCGCCAACCCGTGTCGCACCTGCCGCTCCGAGGGCTGGATCGAGTGGGGCGGCTGCGGGATGGTCAACCCTCGCGTCCTGATCGCGTGCGGGGTGGACCCTGAGGAGTACACCGGTTTCGCGTTCGGCATGGGGATCGAGCGCACCCTGATGTTCCGGCACGGGGTCGAGGACATGCGAGACATGGTGGAAGGCGACGTCCGCTTCACCGTTCCGTTCGGGGTGGAGATCTGATGCGCGCGCCGCTCAGCTGGATCCGGGAATTCGTGCCCGAGCTGCCCAAGCACGTGACGGGTCGTCAGGTCGCCGAGCGAATCATCGCTGCGGGCCTCGAGGTCGAGACCGTCGAGTCCGCAGCCCCGGGCCTCACGGGACCGGTGGTGACCGGCAAGGTCGTCTCCATCGAGGAGCTGAAGGAGACCCAGAAGCTCAAGAAGGACATCCGGTACTGCCGCGTCGACGTCGGCCCGGAGCACAACGACTCTGAGGGATCGCGCGGAATCGTCTGTGGGGCAAGGAATTTCGCTCTCGGCGACGTGATTGTCGCGGCGCTGCCCGGTGCTGTCCTACCCGGTGGGTTCGCCATCGCCTCGCGCAAGACCTACGGCAACATCTCCGACGGGATGATCTGCTCCGAGCGTGAGCTCGGCATGCCCGAGGGTGACGGCGAAGGCATCATCGTCCTGCCGGCGGACACGGAACTCGGCCTGGACGCCCGCGGCGTCCTCGGTCTGGACGAAGAGGTCCTCGACATCGCGGTGACCCCCGACCGTGGGTACGCGCTGTCCATCCGTGGTGTCGCCCGCGAGGTCGCCACCGCCTACGGGGTCCCGTTCAACGACCCGGCTGTCCGCGTCGGGGCGCCTGGAGACGGTGGGTACGAGGTTCGCCTCGAGGACCGCGAGGGCTGCGACCGGTTCGTCGCGCGTGTGGTCCGCGGCGTCGACCCGAACGCCGCCACTCCGGACTGGCTGCGCAAGCGGATCCAGGCGGCAGGGATGCGCCCCATCTCGCTGTCCGTCGACATCACCAACTACGTCATGCTCGAACTCGGTCAGCCGATCCACGGCTACGACCTGGCCAAGCTGCGCGGACCGATCGTGGTCCGCCGCGCCAGGTCGGGGGAGAAGCTGGAGACCCTCGACGGCGCGGTCCGCGACCTCGACGCCGAAGACCTCCTGATCACCGACGACTCCGGGCCGATCGGTCTGGCCGGTGTCATGGGTGGCGCGAGCACCGAAATGAGCCTGGAGACCGTCGACGTCCTCATCGAGGCCGCGCACTTCACGCCGGTCGCCATTGCTCGGGGCGCCCGGCGGCACAAGCTGCCGAGCGAGGCCTCGCGGCGCTTCGAGCGCGGGGTCGATCCGCTCCTGCCGCCGATCGCCGCCGCCCGGGTCGCCACGTTGCTGGAGGAGTTGGCCGGCGGCACCCTGGACGTCGCGGGCACCGATGTGAATTCGATCGGGGAAGCGACCCGGATCACCGTCGATATCGACTATCCGGGCCGTCTGGCGGGGCGTCAGATCGATGCCGAGACCGTGCGTCGCCGCCTGCAGCAGGTCGGTGCGACCACGACCCTGGACGGCACCCGCCTCACGGTGACGGCACCGTCGTGGCGGCCCGACCTCACCGACCCGGCCGACGTCGCGGAGGAGGTCATCCGCCTCGAGGGCTTCGACTCGATCCCCGCGACGCTGCCCGCGGCCCCGGCCGGTCGTGGTCTGACTCGCAGTCAGAAGCGCCGCCGCGGCGTCGCCCGCGCCCTCGCCGGGGCCGGCTTCGTCGAGGTGCTCAACTACCCTTTCATCGCAGAGAAGGACCTCGACGCACTCGGGCTCGACGCCGCGGACCCGCGGCGCACGGCGCTGCGCCTGGCCAACCCGATCTCGCAGGACGCCCCGCTGCTCCGCACCACCCTGCTTCCTGGTCTGCTGGAGGCCGCGCGACGCAACCTGGGCCGCGGCGCCACCGATCTCGCGCTGTACGAGATCGGCCGCGTCTTCCGCCCCACCGCGGGGTCTCCGGCCGCGCCGCGGCCGCCGGTGGACAGGCGGGCCACCGTGGAGGAACTCGCTGCGACTGAGGCGGCGCTGCCGCATCAGCCACGCCGGGTGGCCGTGGTGCTCGCCGGCGCCCGGCACCGTGCCGGTTGGTGGGGCCCTGCTCGGGTTGCCGATTGGGCCGACGCGATCGAGGCGGCAGAAGTCTGCGCCCGAGCCGCAGGCGTGAAGTTGCGTATCCGCAACGATGTGCACGCGCCATGGCACCCCGGCCGCTGCGCGCACCTGTCGGTGGACGGTCCGGGCGGGCCGGTGCTGGTCGGGCACGCCGGGGAACTGCACCCGCGCACCCTGACCACGCTGGGCCTCCCGCCCCGGGCGGTCGCCGCCGAACTCGATCTCGACCTCCTGATCGGCGCCGCGGCCGACGTCGCTGCCGGTCCGCCGATCTCCGGCTTCCCGGTGGCGACGCAGGACGTGGCCCTGGTCGTCGACGCCGAGGTGCCCGCCGGGAAGGTCGCGGCGGCGCTGCGTGCCGGCGGCGGGACCCTCCTGGAGTCGATCCGCCTCTTCGACGTCTACGTCGGTGACCAGGTCGGTCCGGGTCGCCGTTCGCTGGCCTTCGCGCTGCGGTTCCGGGCGCCGGACCGGACGCTGACGGCCGATGAGGTGACGGGAGCTCGGGACGCCGCCGTGGCTGCCGCGACCGCCGCGACCGGGGCCGTGTTGCGCGGCTGACGATGGCGCCAAACTTTTCTTGAGTTTGTGTGTTTGCGAGTTGATGGGTGGGCTAGTTAGCCGCCGTTGGTGATCACAGCCGGGGACGTCAGGCCTCGACGTGGGACCAATCGAAAGACCTGAGTAAGCCTCAGATCCCGCCCTCGTCTCGAAAACTCCGGCGTTACTGGCGTTCGCCGGATGACCGAGCCGAGTGCAAGCGGCCACCGTCAGCCCACATTGGGCCCGGAGGCACTTCCCCTCACCATCCTCGCGAATTGGAGTTCCTCAATGATCGATCTTGCTGTCACCATCGGCGCCGGCCTCGGCGGTCTGCTCACCAGCGTCGGTACCGCGGTCAGCACTGTGGGCGGTGCCGTGAGCACCTTCCTGGGCTCCATCGGCGTCGGCATCACCGGGTCGATCGGCCTGTAGGGCCGTCCCCGAGCCGAACGCACGGAGACAGCGCGCCGGATTCCCGGCGCGCTGTCCTGCGTCGGGTTTACTCCATTTGGGGGTTCCGCGCAGATAGTTGCGGTTTGTCACTATCTGAGAACTAGATCTTGAAGGTACTTTTGCTCGCGTCCCGGGCGTTCACGTCCCGGGGATGCGTGTGTGAACGGGAGGCAGCCATGTTCTTCTTCGGTGGTGGGTTCGGTGGGAGCTTCTTCCGGCCGAGCCGTTTCGGGTCCCTGTTCTCCAAGCCGCGCTACCGCCACGACGTCGACATCGCCGGTGGCCCGGCCGTCGGGTGGCTCTGGTTCTTCTGATCCACCGCGGTCCGGTTTCGACCGGTTCGTCCGATTGATGCCGCGATTGCGGCAAAGAGTCCGTCCACGTTCGGACCAACCTCGCCCCATTCCGGTTTGGTTTGGCGATCGTGGCGAGCATGGACGACGCTGCCCGCCCGCACCGTCAAGCCGCTCTGGCGGCCGGTGTGGCCACACTGCTGCTGGTCCTCGGCACGCTCAGCACGACCGGTAATGCCGTCGCGCAGCACAATGCGCCCGGCCCACCGCCCGGCGTCGGACTGCCCGGCCCGCTCGAAGATCTGACGCCCGCACAGAAAAAGGCCCCCAAGGCCCCGAAGGCGCAGCCGAAGACGATCACGGGCCCGGACTGGACCCGTGCGCTGCCCCGCGACACCACTCAGGCCGTCCGCACTGTGCGCAGCCGCCAGTGGTGCGCGCAGGTCTACTGCGCGCGGACCGAGTTCTGGGAGCGCAGCGACGACGGGGTCTGGCGGATCGCGAAGGGCCCGGGCAAGAACGGCAAGGCCGTGTTCCGGTCGCAGATCGGGGCTCGGGGGTTCGCGCCCGAGGGCAAGCGTCGGCAGAACGACCTGCGGAGCCCCACCGGGATCTTCGGCATCAAGGTCGCCTTCTCCACCACGCAGGACAGTCCCACCGAGATGCCGTGGCGTCGTCGTCTGCCCTCCTCCGTCGTCTCGTCGACGCCCGGCAAGACGTACAACACCTGGATCGAGGACTCCGACGTCCGCGGAGGCGACCGACGGATGATGAGTTGGGGCTTCTGGATCGACTACAACTACCCGCGGTTGGCGATCGGTGAGGGCCGCAAGCCGGTGCCCGGCCGCGGCTCGGGCATCTTCCTGCACACCTCCAACGCCGGTCGGCCGTGGGCGCCCACGCTGGCCTGCATCCAGATCGGCGACCCCGCTCAGGCCAAGTGGATCGTGCGTCGGCTCGACCCGGATGCCAATCCGCGCGTCGTGAATAACCGTTGATCGGCAGGTCTTTGTTGTCGAGAGCCGGTCGAGGACGCATGGTGGAAGGGATGAACCCCACCACCGGGCGGGCGCCCCGCCGCCGACGCCGCGTCGACACCGTCCTCGCGATCGTCGCCGTGTCCGTGCTCGGCGCCGCAGTCCTCGGGCTGACTCTGCCCTCGAACGGACAGCACGCCGTCGACTCCGGAGCGACCCAGGCCGGCCTCGTCGATCTCGCGGCCCCGGCCGCTCCCTTCGTGGCCCCGGTGCCGCCCCCGTGGGCCGCGCTGCTGCCCACCGACACCACGCAGGTGCTGCACACCAGCAGCAGCCACCAGTGGTGCGAGCAGATCTACTGCTCCCGCACCGTGGCCTGGGAGAAGGTCGACGGCGTCTGGCGCATCGCGACGGGCCCGGGCGAGAACGGGGAGGCGATCTTCCGCTCCCAGATCGGCGCCAAGGGCTTTGCGTTACCGGGCATGCGCCGGGCGGACGACCTCAAGACCCCGACGGGCGTCTACGCGATCCACACGGCGTTCTCCACCGCGGAGGAGCGCCCCACCGAGCTGCCGTGGCGTCGTCGCCTGGCGACCTCCGTGGTGAGTTCTGAACCGGGCGGGGAGTACAACACCTGGGTCGAGAAGCCCAAGGACGTCGACGGCACGCGCCGGATGATGAGTTGGGGCCTGTGGCTCGACTACAACAACCCGCGGCTGAACGTCGGGGTGGGTCCGGAGCCGGTCGCCAACCTGGGGTCCGGGATCTTCATGCACACCTCGAACGCCGGCAAGGAATGGGTCGCGACGTTGGCCTGCGTGCAGATCGGGGAGCCCGGCCAGATGGAGTGGGTCGTGCGCTGGCTACGGTCCGATGCCAACGCGCGCGTCCTGAACAACGTCTGACGGCCGGCTCGGGCCTGCGAACGCGGCGCGGGTGCGTCCGCGGCCGGAGACCCCGGTGCCGATGAGCACCAGCAGGAACAGTGCCGCCCCGGTCAGCACGATCGCGGTGCCCGAGGGAACGTCCGCGTGATAGCTGGCATTCATGCCGACGAAGCCGCAGGTCCCGCCGAAGATCGTGGCGAGCCACAGCAGCCGGGCGAATGAGTCGGTGAGCAACCGCGCGGCCACCGCGGGGATCACCAGGGCGGCCGCGACGAGGGTCACGCCGATCACGTGCAGGCAGGTCAGGATCGCCGCGGAGAGCAGGCCCATCAGCAGCGCGTCCACGCGCGCCACCTTCACCCCGTGCGCGGCGGCGACGTCGGGATCGAAGGACACGAACAGCAGCGCCCGGTACCGGGCGAGCACGACGATCAGGACGCCGAGACTGACCCCGCCGAGTACCCACAGGTCCAGCGGTCGCACCCCGAGGACACTGCCGAACAGCGCGGCGTCGAAATCGCTGCCCTTGTTGCCGTAGTGCGAGATCAGGGCGATCCCCAGCGCGAAGCTCGCGGTGGTGATCACCCCGATCGCGGCGTCGGCACCGATACGGCGACTGCGGGTGAGGGCGTTGACCATCAGCGCGGAGACGAAGCCCCAGATGCCCGCGCCGAGGTAGTAGTTGATGCCGGCGACCGAACTCGCCGCGAAGCCGCCGAAGATCGAATGCGCCAGCCCGTGCCCGATGTAACTCATCCCACGCTGGACGATGAACACGCCGATCAGCCCGCACAACGCACCTGCCAGTACGGCCGCGATGCAGCCGCGTTGGAAGAACGCGTAGTCGTAAGGCTCGAGAAGCGTGTGCATCAGCCGACGCGGCGGATGCCTGCCGCCTCGCGTTCCAGGACAACCGGAAGGCCGAGGTGCTCCAGGACCTCCATCGGGGCGCCGAAGGTGCGCTCGAGCACCCGCGGGGTGATGACCTCTGCAGGAGTTCCCGCGGCGACGACGGTGCGGTTCAGGGCCACCAGGTGCGGCAGATGCGCCGCGACCCCGTTCAGGTCGTGGGTGGTCAACGCGATCGTCATGCCGTCGGCGTTGAGATCGCCGAGCAGGTGCAACATCTCGTGCCGCGAGTTCCAGTCGATGCCGGAGGTCGGTTCGTCGAGCAGGAGCAGGTCGGGGGAGCAGAGCAGCGCCCGGGCCAGGAACATGCGCTGCTGCTGGCCGCCGGACAGGGCTCGGATGTGACGATCCGCCAGATGTGCGAGGCCCAGACGGTCCAGGATCTGGTGGACGGACACTCGCTCGTCGGCACTGGCCCACGGGAACCTGCGCTGGGGGCGAGCCATCAGCACGCACTCGGCCAGGGTGACGGGGAAGTTCCAGTCGACGCTCTCCAGTTGCGGGACGTAGCCGATCCGCAGGCCCCGGGCGCGGTCCAGGGCGCCGGCCTGCGGGCGGAGGGAGCCGAGCAGGAGGCGCAGGAGTGTGGTCTTGCCGGAGCCCGAAGGACCGACCACGCCGAGGAAATCTCCCCTGCGGACGGTCAGTTCGACATCGTGCAGGACAGATGCACCGGAATAGCCGAACCCGACACCGCGCAGACGAAGCAGGTCGGTGGGCAACGGCGCGGTCACTGGGGACGGTGTCATTGGGGGTAGGCCGCCGAGTCGGGACCGGTCGGGGTGATGTCGAGGGCGTCCAACGTCGGTGCGCTCCCGCCCAGTCTGGTGATGATCGTGCGGTAGTTGTAACGCATCAGCGCCACCCAGGAATGCTCGGCCTCTCCGGGCTTACCGGGGAGGTCGTCGTCGCGCAGGGTGTCCTCGACGGAGGCGCCGGTGGCCCGCCCGATCTCCTCCAACGCCTTGCTGGGGAAGACCTCGGAGCCGAAGACGGCCTTCACCCCTTCTTCCTTGATCTGATCGATGAGGGCGGCCAGTTCCTTCGGGGTGGGTTCGTCGAAGCTCGACGGTTGGACTGCTCCGATCACCTTCCAGCCGAAACTCTTCGCGAAGTAGGCGTAGGCGTCGTGGTAGGTCAGCAGCTCCCGCTGGTCGGCAGGCAGTGACTCCTGGTCGGTCCGGATGGCCGCGGACAGCGCGTCGGCCTGAGCCTTGAACTTCTCGTAGTTCGCCGTGTAAGTGGCCTGCCCGGCGGAGTCGATCTCGGTGAGCTTGGCCTTGATGACCTCGGCGTAGCGGATCGCGTAGGTCGGGTCGGTCCACAGGTGTGGGTTCGGCTTGCCGTCCTCCTTGGGGAAGGAGAAGTCGTAGACGTACTCCTCCGCGGGGAGCACCTCATTGCCCAGTTCGACGATCGGTGCCGTGGACTTGCGGTTGGCCTCGGCCAGCTTCTTCGTCGGCTCCTCGAGCTTGAGTCCGTTGATGAAGATGATGTCCGCGCTCGACAGCACCGCGGCGACGCTCGGCGCCGGCTCGAAGGTGTGCGAGTTGGTGCCCTCCGGCACGATGCCCTCGACCTGGGCCCGGTCCCCGGCGACCGCGGCGGCGATCGAGGTGATCGGGGCGACCGTCGTCACCACCTTGAGTGTGGGGGCATTGGAGGGGCGCGGAGGCGGCGGGACGGAGGCCGCTTGCGCCTGGTCGTTCTCACCACCGCACCCGGCAAGCGCTCCGGCGGCAAGAACGGCGGCGAGCAACAGGCGAAGTCGGGGAAGCATGGGCACGATTCGTAGCCTACGCGCCACTGGATTGTTCTTGCGAACTGGTCGCAGCAAGCCTCGGCCGGCAATCTGGAGGGATGTGCGGACGATACGGAGCCAGCTGGGGCGTCGACGACCTCATCGAGCAGTTCGACGTGGCAGCCGTAGACGTGCCGGACAGTGAGCGGCTGGAGCCGGACTGGAACGTGGCTCCGACCAAGCCGGTGTACGCGGTGCTGACCCGGCGCGGGCGCGGGGAGCCCGAGGACGTCGAGCCGCTGCGCCGGCTCGTCACGCTGCAGTGGGGCCTGGTCCCGTTCTGGGCGAAGGACCCGAAGATCGGTTCTCGGATGATCAACGCCCGCATCGAGACCGCCGCGGAGAAGCCCGCCTTCCGCGAGGCCTTCGCCAAGCGCCGCTGCCTGCTCCCGGCCGACGGCTACTACGAGTGGTACACCCCGGACAACGCGCCGAAGAAGGGCGGCAAGCAGCCGTTCTTCATCCGCCCGCGCGACGGCCGTCCACTCGCGATGGCAGGCCTCTACGAACTCTGGCGCGACCCGACCCGCGAACGCGACGACCCCCAGGCCTGGCTGCGCACCGCCACGGTGCTCACGACCACCGCCACCGACGCCGTCGGTCACATCCACGACCGGCAGCCGATGTTCGTCGACCCGTCGCACTGGACCGCGTGGCTCGACCCCACCGCCGCCGACGCCGAGGCCCTCACCGCCCTGCTGACCGCCTCACCCGGTGCGGGCCTGGAGGCCTACCCCGTGTCGACGGCCGTCAACAACCACCGCAACAACGGGCCGGAGCTCATCGAGCCGCTCCCCGAGGCCGTCCCTCAGACGCTCTTCGGCTGAGAGCGGACCTACTCGGTCGGCGGACCGGGCTGGGTACCGGGCTTGGCCGGTCCGTCCTTCGGAAGGTTCGGCGGGGCCAGGACGCGCGGCAGCGGCTTTCGCTCCTTGTCGGCCGGCTGCGCGGGTTCAGCCGGCTTGTCGTCCGTCGCCTTGCCCGTAGCGGGCTTGGCGGATCGCTCGGATGCCTTCGATTCCTCGGTCCTCGCGGAGCGATGCGGGTTGGACGGAGCCGCTGCGCGCGAGTCGGGTGCCGTCGCTGCTGCGGCGTTGTCGGCCTCGGTCGCGGCGTTCGCGGTCTCCGTGGGCTCGCCGTTGACGACGTCGGCGTGGATGTGGTCGAGGTGACGCAGCGTCGGATTCTTCCGGTCACCGCTCGGGTGGACGTAGGGACGCCAACCTTCGGCGGACTTCACCGACGTCCACACGTGGTCGTCGAAGATAACGGTCGCGATCGAGTAGTAGTCGGCGTTCGCGACCAACCAGTTCGCGAGCAGCCAGCCGCGGGCCCGGTTGTCGGCGTCGTCGCGCGAGAAGAAGATGTCGACCGCGCGGCCGTCGTAGTGCGCGGAGTTCTCGATGTGGCCGCTGGTGATGCCCTTGGGGTCGAAGCCGCCGAGCGGCCGCCCGCCGTAGGAGTCGAAGAACGCGAACACCATCGTCTGCGCACGCATGGTCAGTCCGTTGGTCAGCATCGGCTCGGCGGGCATCGAGCGGATTGGCTGCGCGCAGGTGAGGGACCGGGGGCTGTACAGCGACAGGACCGCGTCCACCGCCCAGGTGTGCGGCGTCAAGCCGCCCTTCTTGTACTCGTTGCGACGCAGCATTTCGCGGGCCTGCGAAGGGGTGGGGATGGAGCGGTGCTGCAGGCGCAGTGAGTGCTCGAAGGCGCGCGCGGCCTTCGCCACCGGCCGCTCTTCGTGGTAAGCCAA
The DNA here is from genome assembly GCA_963703165.1 of uncultured Actinomycetota bacterium. Classification (GTDB taxonomy): domain Bacteria; phylum Actinomycetota; class Actinomycetes; order Sporichthyales; family Sporichthyaceae; genus JBQTKD01. The sequence continues at coordinate 305,483 of OY969798.1, read as the reverse complement.
CGCGGTCAGCATCACGAGCGTCCGGGCTGCGACGACGTCCAGCTTCCAGTCGCCCTGCGGCAAGGTCAGGGTGCAGGTCGACGCGGGGATCAGCACCGGGGGAAGCTGGTGGGGGCCCTTGCTGCGGATGCCGCTGCGCGAGGCCCGGGGGATCGCCCGGTCGTCCTTCTGCGTGGCCGCGGAATCGTCAACCTTGGCAACCTCGGGGAGAGAGGCGGCGTTGAACGTGGTGGGCTGATCTGCCGGGCTGGACCCGCCGATCGCCGCGAGCGCGACGATCACCGCCGTCGCCGCGATCCCGGCACACGCCGCCCGGTACCCACGGACCTGACCCATTCCCCGATTCTGACCCCGAAGGTCTATGAAAAAACCGCAAAGTTGCATGTGTCACGGGTGTGTCCGAATGTCTTCCGTGTGATTTGCGCCAGGTTTGGGCGCGGTTGCCGTGCCGTTCGCCTCAGGCCCGCCCCGTAGCCTCACCAGCGATGACTACCTCTTCGCATCAGGCCCCGCCGGACCTGCGGGCCGACATCCGCCGCCTTGCCGACCTGCTCGGACAGACGCTGGAACGTCTGCAGGGCCCGGAGATGCTCGCGCTCGTCGAGACGGTCCGCGAGGGTGTCCGGGTCGACGACGAGGCCACCGCGGCCCTGTTGGGCGCACTGCCCTCGGCTGATGCCACGGTGCTGGTGCGGGCCTTCGGGACCTACTTCCACCTGGCCAACGTCGCCGAGCAGGTGCACCGTGCCCGTGAGCTGACCGCGCGGCGGGCTGAACGTGGCGGGTGGCTGGAGCAGGCAGCCGCGCGGATCGGTGCGGCCGGGATCTCGCCCACCCAGCTGCGCAGCGACGTCGCACACCTCGGGGTGCGCCCGGTGTTCACCGCCCACCCGACCGAGGCGGCCCGTCGATCGGCGTTGGCCAAGCTGCGGCAGATCGCCGAACTCCTCGAGGCCCGGCCGCTCGCTGCCGTTGACGCTCGTCGGGTGGAACGGCGGCTGGCCGAGACGGTCGACCTGCTCTGGCAGACCGACGAGCTGCGGGCCAGCCGCCCCGAACCGCAGGACGAGGCCCGCAACGCCGTCTATTACCTGGCCGAGCTGGCTGCAGGAGCCGTGCCGGACGTGCTCGAGGACCTGAACGACGTGCTGAGCGGCCTGGGCGTCGAGGTCCCGCCGACGGCTCGGCCGCTGACCTTCGGCAGCTGGATCGGTGGGGACCGCGACGGCAACCCGAACGTCACGCCCGAGGTCACCCGCGACGTGCTGGTGCTCGCGCACGAGTACGGCATCGCGGCCGCGATCGAGGCCATCGACGAACTGCGCCGGGATCTCTCCCAGTCCAGCCGGACGACCGGCGTCAGCGCCGCGCTCGCGCAACGGCTCGAGGCGGACCTGGATCGTCTCCCGGAGATTGCCGCCCGGCATCGCAGGCTCAATGCCGAGGAGCCCTACCGGCTCGCGTTGACGTGCTTCCGGGCCAAGCTGGTGAACACCAGGGCCCGGATCGCCGACGGACGTGCGCACGTCTCGGGTCGGGATTACCTGGGCTCCGTGGAGCTGCTCGACGACCTGGCGGTGGTGCGCGACTCGCTCCTGAAGCACGGCGGGGACCTCGTCGCCCACGGGCAACTCGAACGCGCCATCCGCAGTGTCGCTGCCTTCGGACTGCACCTGGCCACGCTCGACGTCCGCGAACACGCCGCCGCCCATCACGCCGCGTTGGCACAACTGTTCGACCGCCTCGGGGAAGGGCGCAAGCCGTATCTCGAACTGGACCGACCGGAGCGAATCGCGCTACTGGTAAAGGAACTGACGGGTCGTCGGCCGTTGACCACTCAACCGCCGTCGTTGGACGAGCCCGGGACCCGTACCTTCGGCGCGTTCGTCGCGATCGGCGACCTGTTGGACCGGTTCGGTGCGAAGGTCGTCCAGAGCTACATCATCTCGATGACCACCGGCGTCGACGACGTCCTCGCGGCCGTGCTGTTGGCGCGGGAGGCGAGGCTCGTCGACCTGGCCGCCGGCCAGGCCCGGGTCGGGTTCGTGCCGTTGCTGGAGACCCCGGAGGAACTGGCGGCCGCCGGCCAGATCCTCGACGACCTGCTCAACACCGAGCCCTACCGGCGCGTGGTCGAGCTGCGTGGCGATCTGCAGGAGGTGATGCTGGGCTACAGCGACTCGAACAAGGCCGGCGGCATCACCACCGCTCAGTGGCAGATTCACCGCGCGCAACGCGCGCTGCGTGACGTCGCCCGCGCCCACGGGGTCAGGTTGCGGCTGTTCCATGGCCGCGGTGGCACCGTCGGCCGCGGCGGTGGACCTACCTACGACGCGATCCTCGCTCAGCCGTGGGGGACTCTCGACGGGGAGATGAAGGTGACCGAGCAGGGCGAGGTCATCTCCGACAAGTACCTGTTGCCGGCCCTTGCCCGGGAGAACCTCGAACTCACCGTCGCCGCTGTGCTCGAGGCCGCGGTGCTCAACCGCCGCCCGCGCCAGTCGCCCGAGGACCTCGCGAGCTGGGACGCCTGCATGGATGTCGTCTCCGACGCCTCGCATGCCGCCTACCGCGAGTTCGTCACCCACGACGACCTCCCGACGTACTTCCTGACCTCGACCCCGGTCGAGCTGCTCGGGGCGCTGAACATCGGCTCGCGTCCGTCGCGACGCCCCGGTGGCGGAGCGGGCATCAACGACCTGCGCGCCATCCCGTGGGTGTTCGGCTGGACCCAGTCCCGGCAGATCGTGCCCGGCTGGTTCGGTGTCGGCACCGGCCTCGCCGCGGCGCGCGAGGCAGGCCACGGCGAGCTCATGAGCGAGATGTACCGCCGCTGGCCGTTCTTCGCGAACTTCCTGTCCAACGTCGAGATGACCCTGGCCAAGACCGACCTGCGGATCGCCGAACACTACGTCAGATCCCTTGCCCCGCAGGAGGTCCAGCATCTCTTCGACGCCGTTGTCGCCGAGCACGACCGCACCGTGACCGAACTGCTCACGGTCACCGGGCAGGACGAACTCCTTGCCTCCAACCCTGCCCTGCGCGCCACCCTGCGCACCCGCGACGCCTACCTCGACCCGCTGTCCTACCTGCAGGTGGCCCTGCTGCGCCGGGTCCGCGACGTGCCCGAGGACGACGAACCCGACGAGCAGGTGCAACGAGCACTGTTGCTCTCGGTCAACGCCATCGCCGCGGGCTTGCGGAACACCGGCTGAGTTGACCGGCAGTACTTTGGTCCAGTGACCGACGAGTGGGCTGAGTTGCGCAATGCGCTGGCCGCCGAGGGCGTTGCCGGAGTTTCGGACCAGGGTCGATTCGTGAGCAACACTGATCACTTCCGGCCGTCAGCCTTTGATGAACGCGCCGCGATGCCTGTTCTGCTCGCTTGGTTGCCACGGCTCCAGGACGGCAAGGTGGTCACAACTGTGGCGGCTCACCTGGCGCGCGCCTATGGGCTCGCCCGCGGCCTTCAGGATGTCGTTGCGTCGTGCCATTGGCAACGCCGCTGCCTTGCCACTGATCGAGGTTGTGCGTGATACCCATCCGGAATCACGCGTGCGCGCAACCGCGACCACACAAGCGCGAAAAGCCGTGAAAGCGATGACCTGCTCCCTGCTGAAGTTTTCACCCTCGGCGTTCCAACGCACGGACGGCGGCACGACGTGCGGCAAGGTTGCCACCTGCAAGCGGTAACACCGGGCATCCTCGCGCTCAGCGGGAGCCGCCCACTCATGCCTCTGAGCCTCGCATCATTCCCAGAGGTCGAGGTCCGGGATCTTGGGTGGAACGAGCAGTCCCTTCTGCAACAGCCAGTGGTGGTTCTGCCTTGGTCTTTGCAACGCGTCGATCCATGGCGGTGGGATGAACTCGGGGATGCCGTATTCATCGAGTCGGACCTGCCATCCGCGGTGGTGGACCTGCACATGGTGCCGGTCGCAGAGCAAAACCCCGTTGTCGAGTTCGGTGGGACCGTGATCTCTGATCCAGTGCTTCACATGGTGTCCCTTGCACATCCAGGACGGGACGTCGCAGGCGGGGAAGGCGCAGCCGGTGTCGCGGGCGACCAGCGCGGCCCAGATGGCGGGGGTCCAGATGCGGGTGGTCCGCCCGACCGAAAGGGGTTTGCCGTGGGCGTCGAGCACGATCGGGGTGATGTCGCAGTCGCAGGCCAGCAGGCGCAGGGCGTTGAGAGTGAGTGCCCCGCCGGTGGCCAGGGCCGACTTAGCGGCACCGTCGGTGCCCTTGAGCGTGTCGAGGCCCGCCGTGACGTGCAGGTGCGGCGCGACTCCGCGGGAGTGGGGAGGTCCCCGTGGCGCAGCAGCCCGTTGCACAGGTAGACCATGGCGTCGGCGCGACGTTGACCTGGTGAGCGGGCGTCCGCGGCGCCGTTCTCCTGCGGCTTGGGGCCGTCGAGGGCACTGATCGCGGTCTTGAGCAGGGCAGCGTTCTCGGGGTGTCGCGCCAGGTGACCGAGTGGGTGCCGTCGTGGTGGTCGCGGTAGTGCACTCCCCGGAGGCGATCGACCTCGTCGTCGTCACGCAGCTTTCCGTCGGGATCGGCCGCCTCGCGCAGGCCTTTGCCGATCGTGCGCAGGTCGTCGGCGTTGAGTTCGGCGGCCTTCTGCAGGAGCAGATCTTTCGCGAATTCGCGGTGCTCGACCGGCATCTTCGCAGGGAGGGAGCCCAGGGCCTTGGTGATCACCCGGCACTGGTTCGGGTTCACTTCGCCGGAGGCCAGCGCGGTACCGACCTTCGCGTGCGGGCCTTTCGGGGAGCACGCGACTGCCAGCTTCGCGGTGAGTGACGCCGCGCCGGGGTTTCGTTCAACCGGTGGCGCAGCCAGGCGCGGGAGCTGATCGCTCCGTCGACCTCCGCGATGCCTCGCTCGTCCCTCTCCGCGACCGAGCTCAGGTGTAGCGACAGGGCGAGTGCGAGGAACTGGTGGGTGTCCACGACCTGGCCCTTGACCTCACCGTCGCTGGACCGCCACTGCTCCTCCCGCACCGCCGTCAAGGCTGCCTCGAACGCCACCTTCAGTCCGGCGACGGCAGCCGCCGCCGGAGAGGCGGCAGGTGCCTCGGGGGTGATGGTCATGACTGCAACTCTAGAGATGACCACCGAAAGTTCTGGCGTCTCCGGAACGGGCGACTTTCCTATACTGGTAAAGGATTCCGCCGAATCATCATCCCTCGAGACGTGACCCCGAGGGGCGCCTCAAGCGACCCGCGCCGACCCCGACTGTGGCGACCACCCACAGCACCCCAGGTCCACCCGGACCGCGTCTCCGTCCTTCCGGCACGACGTTCCGCGGGCTGGGCGGATCCGAGACATCGGCAGGCGAGAATTCCACCGTGAGGACGCCACGAGTTCGACCGCAGTCTCCAACGCACATCGGCGCAGACGAATGACGATCGTGAATCGCAGTTTCTGAAGTCACGTCAGTTTCGTGGCAAGTAGCTTTAGGCGATCAGTTCAGTAGTGAATGCGCCGTCAATGTACGGACAGCCTGCGCGACTCGCGCGGGTCGCGCCAGTACTGGATGACGGAGACGATCGGCGCAAGAATCATGCGATGCGCAGCCGATCGCTCGTCACCGCGATGGTCGTCTCCCTGACTGCGTGCGTGCTGGCTGCCACGGGACAGTCGAGCGCCTCGACGGCTCCGAGCGAAGCGAAAGCCGGGCCGCAGGCGGACTGCCCGTTCGACCTCGAGTGCACGTTCGTGCCGGCGGCCAAGGAGCGTTTCCGCCCGACCGATCGACCGGGCAACGGGTTGGACCTGCGCTACATCGTCATCCACAACACCGAGTTGAGCTACGACAGGACGATCAAGCTGTTCACGAATCCGGACGGCATCACGTCCGCGCACTACCTGCTGCGGTCCGCCGACGGCGCAGTCACCCAGTTCGTACGTAACAGCGATCTGGCGTACCACGCGGGCAACTTCTGGTTCAACATGCACTCGATCGGCATCGAGCACGAGGGCTTCATGGCTCAGGGTGCGCGCTGGTACACGGAGGAGATGTACCGGGCATCGGCGACGTTGGTCCGGCACCTCGCGAACAAGTACGGCATCCCGTTGGACCGCGAGCACATCCTCGGCCACGACGAGATTCCGGCGACCCGCGCGGACCGGGTCCCGCAGATGCACACCGACCCCGGCCCTTACTGGAACTGGGAGCACTACTTCACGCTGTTGGGCGCCCCCCTGGCGGACGACCACGCGGATCGGTCGCGCATGCCGGGGCCGTCCGTGGTCACCCTGGCGCCGTTGTTCGGGTGGAACACCCGGCCCTTGCAGGACTGCTCCGCGTCCGGTTGCACCGAACTGCCCGCCCAGGGCAGCAACGTCGTCATTCTGCGCACGGAGCCCCGCGCCGATGCGCCCCTGCTCGGTGACCGGGCGTTGCGACCCGACGGCAGCCCAGGCACCCTCGGGATCGATGACGCGGCGGCGAAGGCGACCACCGGTCAGCGTTTCGTCGTCGCCGAGCGGCGCAACGGCTGGGTGGCCGTGTGGTTCGGCGGCCAGGTGGGGTGGTTCTTCGACCGCACCGGGGCGATCGGCCTCCCGGGCAACGGCTCGCTGGTCACTCCGCTGCCGGGGCGCACCACCATCCCGGTGTACGGCATCCCCGTCCCGGAGGGGACCGCCTACCCCGTCGGTGTGCCCCCGACGCAGATCGAGGCGCTGCCCTACTCGATCCCGGCCGGGCAGTTCTACGTCGGTCTGACGCAGCATCACGCCGATGACTTCACCGCCCCCGACGCTTCGCCGGACGAGCGCGTCTACGTCGTCGGCCACCGTCGGTTGGTGGAGATCTCGTTCAACCACCGCCGAGCGTTCGTCGACGCGGACGACGTCCTGATCCTGAACTAGGCCACCGGCAGCGGCGGACTCAGCGACCCTTGTCGACGACGATCAGCACCGACTCACGCTGGCGGGCCGCCTCGGCCTGTGCGGCGGCCTTTTTCGCGGCCTTGGCGACCGAGGTGTCGGCGGGCGCAGGGTTGGCGGCAGGTGACGCCTGCGGCTGGGCACGCCAGCCGGTGCTCGGCTTCCACGAGTGCGAGTCGAACGTGACGGTGTTCAGACGGTAGGACGCGCCGCGCGCCACCAGCCAGTTCGCCATCACCCACCCGGTCTGCCGATCGACCTTCTTGCCGTCCTTCACCCACACCTCGAGGGCGCGGCCCGCCTTCTCGAGACCGTCGTCCTTGGCCGCGGTGTCGCCGAAGCCGGTGGCCTTGAGTCGGCCGAAGGCGTCGAACACTCCGCTGCGGACCTTCTCGGCGCGCGGGATCAGACCGTTCTTGCCCTTCTTCTCCGCCTTGGGGTGCACGACCTTGAAGTTGCAGGACAGCGCCGCTGGGCGGGTCAGCGCGTCGAGGACCGCGAGGCTCTCCGCGGACGGCGCCTTGGTGTCGTCGCGGGCCAGTAGTTGAAGGGTCTGGTTGACCGTCGGCAGGTAGTGCGGCTGCCCGGACAGCGCCACGTCCAGGGCGCGGGCGGCCTGCGCCGGAACCGCGTCGACCTGGGTCGCCACCCCTGCGACCATCGTGATGGTTCTGGCCCGGTCCACGTCCATGATCAGGGGACGATCTCCGACGAGGATCGAGCACTGGCCGGGCACGGTGGAAGGCACCGGGGAGCTGCGCACCACGGGCGTCTGCGTCTTGTCCGATCCGGCCCAGGTGAGGCCGACGAAGGTGGAACCGACGGCGACCGCGGCAGCGATCCCGATCGCGAAGACCTTCCCGTGTCCCAGATCGCGGGCACGGTGCGGTACCGCGGCGATCACACGCGCGCGGACCCGGCCGATGTGCTCGGCTGCTGCTGCCCTTGGGTCGGACATGCCTCTGCTCCTCGCCGACAGGTCCCCATGGACCCGGCTCGACGTGCCCAGAGTGCAACCTGAGAAACCTCTTGTCCCGCCCGCTGGGCAGTCCGTGTCAGCACCGTTGCGGAAGTGCCCGGGAATGTCCGGAGATGTCGGGCGCGATGATGATCACACCCACCGTCAGGCGGCACCGTCGGCCCCCAGATAGGTGGCGATCACGTGCGGGTTGCTGAGGACTTCGTCCGGGGTCCCGTCGGTCACGACCCGGCCCATGTCCAGTGCGACGATCCGGTCGCAGGTCCGGCGCAGCAGGGCGACGTCGTGCTCGACGATGATCAGCGCGCTACCGGTCGCCGCGCGGATCCGCTTGAGCAACGGGCCCATCAGCTCGGCCTCGGCGCGGGCCAGGCCGGCCGCCGGCTCGTCGAGCAGGAGGACGTCGGGCTCCTGGGCCAGCAGGCAGCCGAACTCGACAAGACGACGCGAACCCGTGGACAGCTCGGACGCGAAGCGGTCCCGGAAGACCTGAAGCCCGAGCAGGTCGATGATGCGCTCCACCCGTTCGGTGACATCGAACTCCGACACCAAAGATGCGGGGAGGCGCAGCGCGGCAGCCAGGGGTTCCCGCGAGGTGACCCAGCGTTCGCAGGACACGGCCACCGTCTCGAAGACCGTCAGGCCGGGGAACAGACGGGCGTCCTGGAAGGACCGGCCCAGGCCGAGGTGCGCCCGCTCCTGCGGCGCCAGCGCGGTGACGTCGCGGCCGGCGAACTGCACGCGTCCTTCGTCGGGGACCAGGAAGCCACTGAGGGCGTCGAGGATGGTGGTCTTGCCGGCTCCGTTGGGGCCCATCAAGCCGACGATCTCGCCGGGGAAGACGGCCAGATCCACGCCGCCGATGGCCACGACGCCGCCGAACGTCTTGCGCAGGCCGGAGCAGGCGATCGCCGGGTCCAGGGAGTCTGACGCCCGCTCATGTACCGCGGTGAGCACCGGCGTCGTCGCGGTCTCCTCCTGCTGGGCGTCGATGATCGCGCCGAGGTCAGGCTCGAGAGAGAGCTGCGGGTTCTCCTCGTCGGTGAGTGCCCCGGCGAGGAACACCGAGCGGATCAGGTCGCCGCGTTCGAGGATCTCCTGAGCGGGGCCGACGAAGCGACACTCGCCCTTCTCCATGAACATCGCCCGGTCGGCCACCTTCAGTGCGAGCTCCGCGGACTGTTCGACGAGCAGGATGCCCAGACCGTCGTCGCGCAGTTGCACGACCACCTCGAGGAGCTGAGACACGATCGCCGGCGCGAGACCGAGGGACAGCTCGTCGATCAGCAGCAGGCGCACACCGGGGCGACCGCGGTCGCCCGCCGGTCCCTGCACCAACGCCTGGGCGAGCGCGAGCATCTGCTGCTGACCGCCGGAGAGCAACCCGGCCCGGTCCGCCATGCGAGGCTTCAGCGCCGGGAACAGTTCACAGGCCCACGTGACCGCCGCGGCGCAGTGGGCCTTGTCGCGCCGGCTGACCCAGGTCGCCATGCGCAGGTTCTCAAGGACCGTCAGATCGGGGAAGATGCCGCGCCCACCCGGCATGTAGGCCAGGCCGGAGCGCGCCATGCGCATCGGGTCGGACCCGGTGAGGTCCTTCCCGTCGAAGTGGACGGTGCCCTTCTTCGGCGGGGTGAGCCCGGAGATCGCGCGCAGCAGCGTCGACTTGCCCGCGCCGTTGGTGCCGAGCACCGCGAGCACCTCACCGGCGTCCAGGTGCAGATCCACTCCGTGCAGCACCGGGTTGCGGCCGTAGGAGACGTGCAGGCCCTTGCACTCCAGCAGGCTCATCGTGATCCCACCCGTTCCCCGACGGCGGCGAGGTCGACGTCGCTGGTGCCCGTCTCCCCACCCGGTCCGGACAGGGTGATCCCGCGGGAGCGGGCCACGAGGCGGAAGATCATGCTTCGTGCGTTGTTGATCAGTCGTGCCAGACCGCCGGGCAGGACCAGCAGGACGAGCAGCACCCCGGTGCCTGTGACGAGCAGCTGCATGCCACCGGTGAGGTGGTACTGCGCGAGGCGGAGGGCGACGGCACCGAGCAGGGCTCCGGCCAGCGAGGTCGCCCCGCCGAGCACGAGCATCGAGAACGCCTCGAAGGCCATGTTGGGCGCGTACGTGCCGGCGCGCACCCCGGCCAGGGCGATGACGTGCAGCGCCCCTGCGAGTCCGGCCAACGCGCCGCTGATCGCGAAGCCCGCGAGCTTTACCTTGGTCGGGCTCAGGCCGCGGGCCGCGGCAGCCCGTTCGTTGTCCCGTACCGCGAGCATCGCCCGGCCTGGTCGGGACTGGCGGATGCCGGCGATCAGCACGAGGGCCATTCCGAGCATGGACAGGCAGAACCAGTACAGGGTGCGTTCGTCGTTGAGATCGAAGCGGGACAGCAGGATCGGTCGCTCGACCTGAGTGGGCACCAACTTCGGGAAGTTCGCGGGGTTGAGCAGGAACGTGGACAGCGGCACCGCGAAGGCCAACGTCGTCACGCCGAGGAACAACCCACGGATGCGCAGCGCGGGCAGGCCGACGAGCAGGGCGGTCAGGGCGCCGGTGGCCATGCCGCCGAGCATCGCGACGATCAGGTCCGCGCCCGCGCGGGCAATCAGGTCGCCGGTGACCACGGCGCCCAGACCCGCGATCGCGAACTGGCCGAGGCTGATCTGGCCGGCCCATCCGGTGAGCACGACCAGCGACACGGCGACGAGGCCGTAGATGATCGTGACGGTGCCCAGCAACGAAGTCTGACTGGGGCTCATGAACAGCGGCAGGACCACCAGCCCGGCGATGATGGCGAGCAGCAGAACCCGGCGGCCCCAGACGATCTCGGGCAGCTTGGCGATCTCCCACGGGATCGGGGGAGTCTCCTCCGCGCCGGTCCAGCCACCGGTGTTCACGTCGGCCGCGCGGGTGAGACGGTGACGCTGCAGGAGCAGGGCGACGAGCACCACGACGAACAGGCCGACGTCGGTCCAGCTCGAGCGCGAGGTGTTCCAGAAGACCGCCTGCTGGAAGACGCCGACGCCGACTCCGGCGAGGACCGCGCCGGACAGACTCTCCATCCGCGCGATGACCGCGGCGGCCAACGCGGGCAGCAGCAGCGTCGGCCCGGCGACGAGGTCACCGCCCTGGCCGATCAGCGGAGCGGCGAGGATCGCGGCCAGCCCGGACAGCGCACCGGCCAGCGCCCACACGATGGTGGAGAGCCGACGCACGGGGATGCCGAGCAGCATGGCGCGTTCGGCGTTGGAGGCCGTGGCGCGGATGCCGACGCCGGCGGAGCTGCCGCGCAGGAAGAGCGCGAACAGAGCGAGCACGACCGGGACGACCAGCAGGACCATCACGTGCGCGCCCTCGAAGCGCAGCTTGCCGAAGCCGAACTCGATGTCCAGCGGTGTCTCGAAGCTGCCCTGGATCCCGCCGAATCCGCCGGCGTCGACCCGGAGCATCTTCGGCACGTAGATCTGCGCGCCGGCCAGGATCTGCGCGAGTCCGATGGTCGCGACGGTGAGCACCAGACGCGGTGCCCAGAACAGCCGTTGCACCACGAGCCGATCGCAGAGGGCGCCGGTGATCGCCGCCACCGCAACACCCACGATGAAAGCGGCGTAGTAGTTCCAGCCCTTGGCGACGAACAACTGCACGGACAGCGCGGCAGCGACCGATCCGAGGGAGGCCTGCGCGAAGTTGACGACCCGTGAGGAGCGGTACACGAGGACCAGACCCAGGGCCGAGCAGCCGGTGAGCGACCCCAGCACCACGCCCTGCAGCACGACACCCGCGGGGAGCCCGGAGGGCAGAACGGCGTTGAGGACGGCCCACGCGGGGAACAGGGCGATCGTCGCGAGGATCTTGTTCCGCGCGCCCGGCGACAGGTCACCCAGACGCTTCGGACTCTCGCTCGGCTCCTCGGGGGCCGACGGTCCCGCGGAACGGCGATGCCCGCCGATCCGCCCGATGCCCGGGCTCACCCTGTCCGCAGCCGGTCGGCGACGGCGAACGCGAGCAACAGCGCGAGTCCGACCCCGAGGGCCACAGCAGCCTTGCCGCGTCCGCCGACGTCCGATGCCTGGACCGCGGGCTGAGCCGGCAGGGCCGTGCCACGCATGTCGGCCGAGCCGAGTTTGATGTCGTCCTGGGCGCCGCCAACGGCGCTGACGCCATCGCTCACCGGCACCGGTGCGGGATCCAACGTCCCGACGGGCGCCGGGATATCGCCGGTCGGAACCGGCGGCAGGGCCGGGACCGAGGGCGGCACGACGGTCGGGGTACCGGTGCTGTTGTCGACGGCCGGCAGAAGGTCGGAGCGCGCGCTGACCCCGCCGAACTCCAGGCGCCCACCGCTGCGTCCGCTGCTGGCTCCGACGAGTGCGTTGATCACGATCTGCGCGGCGGCGGCGTCCGGGTACGCATCGAGCACGGCCTTCGCGACCCCGAGCAGAAGCGGCTTGGTGACCTCGCCGGCCTGGGCGCCCGGCTCCACGAGGGCCTGCGGGCTGCGCAACTGCAGTACCAGGGGAGCGACGGCAGCCTCACGCGCCGTGCCGACGACCTGCGGCACGCCGATGCTGAGTCCCGTCGGCTCCAGCGCCTTGTTGGCGGCCTCGAACGCGGCGGCGAGTTCCTGACCGGAACCCACCGGCATGGAGATCCCGGACACGCTCATCGCGCCCAGCGTGAAGGACTGCACGGCGTCCTTGCCGGTCGCCTTGGCCGCGCTCCAGCGCAGCCCGGACAGCACCACGACGTTGTCGCCCAACGCCAGCTGACCCAACGTCACTTCACCGACGGAGCGGGCAGCGTCAGCCGCCGAACGGCTCGTACCGCCGGTGATCCGCAGGACGCCGGGGATGTTCAGCTCCGGACCGGTGACAGACCCGACCGCTGCGAGCGGGTCCTCCGTGGCGGTGGCCGACTCGTGGGCACCCGACCCGGGGGTGCCGGCTGCCGGTGCCGGGGCGCCCGGCGGGTTCAGGGGGTAGCGCTCGATCTTCTCCGTACGACCCGAGGAGGCGCTGATCGGCTCGGGCAGTTGGAAGGGCGGCTCCTTGCCCTCCTCGCCGGGTGCACTGGCGTTGATCAGCGTGCCCGCGAGGCCGAGGTCCGCGGCGCCGGCCGAGGCCGCGGCGGTCCCCGAGTCGACCTGCGCGGTCGTGATGCCCAGGGCACCGGAGAAGCCGGGGACACCGACGTAGGGGACCAGCCGGACCGCGATCGCCTGCGCACCGCCCCGCACGTCACCGACGGGGTCCTGCGCCTGGGCGATGCCGGGCGTGAGCAGCGGCGCCGAGATCCCGGCAAGGATCAGGGCGATCGGCAGCGTCAGCCTCCTCATGGCGCGGCCGCCGGTGGGATAGGTGCCCCCGGATCCTTGGCCGCCCACGCGCCGCGGTGGCGCCGGTTGCCCTCGGGGCAGATGTACCGGCCGGGCTGGTTGTTGAACGGGCTGATGGCCCGGCGGTCGTAGTAGATCTCGCGGGCGTCGTCGATCGCCGTGTAGTCGTTGGGCCCCCAACTCCAATGGCCCAACGAACCGCTGGCGCCGGGGTAGGCGAACATGCCCTGCTGGAAGGTCTGCGGCGTCAGATTCGGTCCGGCCATCTGCAGCCCGATGAACAGCATCAGCATCGAGTAGTACTCGAGGTCGCGAGCTACCGTCGGTTCGTCGTTCGGGCGGATCGCCTTGTACGCGCGGTAGGACTCCGACGCCTTGCCCTGCGTGACGTCGCCGAGGAAGCTCTGCCCGTAGGCGAACTGCCACTGGTCCTGGTCGTAGAACTGGCCGGCCACGTCGGCGTCGGTGAGGACCGTGCCGCTGAGGAACCACTCGGGCCAGAAGTCCTGCTGGGTGGCAGAACCGGAGAGGAAGAACGGCAGCAGCGGGTCGGTCACCATGATCACCGTGGTGATGCCGGCGTTCTTCAGCTGCGCCGCGATGTTCGGCGCCTGCTGCTGCATGTTCGAGAAGTCCAGGGCGTAACGGATCTCCTTGGTGATGGTGATCCCGGCCGCGGCCAGCTTGGGCCGGGCCTCCTTCAGGCACTGGGCGTAGACCGCGTCGTCGGGCAGCACCAAGCCGTACTTGCGGTCCTTGGTGCGCAGACTCGTGCTGCCTGCGCGCTCGGCCTTGCCGGTCGGCGGTAGCCGCTTGGACAACAGGTCGACGGCCGAGGTGAGCAACGTGGTGCAGTCGATGAGCTGGCCCCAGGCGTAGGGGGCGCGTGCCTTGTAGTAGCTCGCGGGCAGGTGCACGCCACCGAAGGTGACGACCTTCTGACGCACCAGAGCGTCGAGGTAGGGCTGGCTGATCCCGGACAGGTCCGCGAAGGCCTTGATCTCCTGACCGACCTTCAACCCGTCGGCGTTGGCAGCTTCCTGGCCGGTGCCCGACAGCTCCTTGAACGCATCGCCGCGGCCCTTGTAGGAGACCAGCTTCACCTGACGGCCGTAGAGCTGGAAGGTTCGGTTGAAGTACTCGAGCAACGCTGCGCGGGTGCGGGCCGCGGCCTCCGGGTTGGAGACGATGCCCTTCTTCTCCGCGGTCTTGGCCAACTCGCTGTTCTTGCCGAGCGGGTTGCCCAGTTCGCGGTAGGCGACAGTGATCGTGTCCTTGGTGACGCCGCGGAAGGTCGCGCCGCCGTTGGCTCCGCTGAAGGCGAGGCAGGGCGGGGAGTAGGCGCTGTTCTTGTCCTGCAGCGCGCCGCCGGAGCAGTTCTTGGCAGCCCGGACGGCGCCGGGTGCCGCAGCGGCGGCGGCTGCGGTGGTCTGACCGACGGCGCCGCCCTTACCGGGTGCGGCCGTGGCCTGGCCGGGCTGGGCGGGACCGACGGCCTGCCCAGGGCGGGGCTTGTTGCCGGAGGCAGGAAGGCCCTTGGTGGGCGCCGCAGCCTGAGCGTCAGATCCGACGTCGGCGAAGCCGTTCTCGGCGCTGCCCACGACCTGGTTGATCTCGGTGGTCCGGGGCTTGCTCGGGACCAGCAGCGTGACGAGGAGCAGCACGACGAGGAGCGCGGCCAGCGGGCCGTAGCCGCGCAGAATCAGCCGGTCGACGCGACGGGGGACGTCGGGCTTCACTGGGTCGCTCCTCGGGACGAGCGAGGTTGCTCTTCGGCGTGAGCGTATGCCGGCCTTACGGTGTACGGAGCCGTTCTGTCCGAATCGCGAAGGATTTGACCAGGCGGTAACTGAGCGTGCGGCGACGTCCTTATCCCTTGGTACACGCCCCGGGAGTGAGGGATACTGCATCGACTTCCGGAAGAGCGTATGGATATGCTCTCCAGGGAGAGGGAGGCGATCATGGGCGCGCAGGTGGCAGTGGCAGGAGCCAGCGGCTATGCAGGGGGCGAACTGCTCCGACTGCTGGCCGCGCACCCGGATCTCGAGGTGAGTGTGGCCGCGGCGGAGAGCCGCGCGGGGGAGCTGCTCTCGGCCGTGCACCCGAACCTGGTGGGCCACCCGGAGCTGGTGCTCGCGGCGACGACGGCCGACGCACTGTCCGCCGCGGACGTGGTCTTCCTCGCCCTCCCGCACGGCATGTCGGCCGCCCTGGCGGCGCAGCTCCCCGAGGGCCAGTTGGTCATCGACCTCGGCGCGGATTTCCGGCTGCGTGACGGCGCCGCGTGGGAGCGCTTCTACAAGCTGCCGCACGCGGGCACGTGGACCTACGGCATGCCGGAACTCCCCGGCGCACGGGCGGAGATCGCCGCGAGCAAGCGGATCGCCAACCCCGGGTGCTATCCGACAGCGGTCAGCCTCGCGCTGGCCCCCCTGCTGGCGGCGGGGCTCGTCGAGGGCACCGACATCGTGGTCGTCGCGGCGTCGGGAACCTCCGGTGCCGGCCGCAAGGCGACCACCAATCTGCTGGGTTCGGAGGTGATGGGAGACCTGTCGCCGTACAAGATCGGCGGTGCGCACCAGCACACCCCGGAGATCACTCAGAACCTGTCCGCAGCGAGCGACGGCCCGGTCTCGGTCAGCTTCACCCCGACGTTGGCTCCGATGCCGCGAGGCATCCTCGCCACCTGCACCGCTCGGCTGAAGCCTGGCGTGGATACCGTGGAGCTGCGTCGCGCGTTGGCGGCGGCCTACACCGCCGAGCCCTTCGTGCATCTGCTCGGCGAGGGCCAGATGCCGCACACCGCCGCCACGTTCGGCTCCAACGCCGTGCACCTGCAGGCTGCCGCGGACGTCGACTCCGGTCGGGCGATCGTCGTCTGCGCGATCGACAACCTCGGCAAGGGCGCGGCAGGTCAGGCGCTGCAGAACGCGAACATCGCGCTCGGTCTGCCGGAGACCACCGGGCTCTCCATCTACGGGGTGGCGCCGTGACAGTGACCGCCCCGAAGGGCTTCCGGGCCTCCGGTGTCGCCGCAGGTCTCAAGTCCAGCGGCAAACCGGACGTCGCGCTCGTTGTCAACGACGGTCCGGAGTACACCGCGGCTGCCGTCTTCACCAGCAATCGTGTGGTGGCCGCCCCGGTCGTGTGGAGCCGGCAGGTCGTCGCCGACGGACGGGTGGATGCCGTCGTGCTGAACTCGGGCGGCGCCAATGCCTGTACCGGCGCCGACGGT
Source organism: uncultured Actinomycetota bacterium (assembly GCA_963703165.1). Classification (GTDB taxonomy): domain Bacteria; phylum Actinomycetota; class Actinomycetes; order Sporichthyales; family Sporichthyaceae; genus JBQTKD01. The sequence continues at coordinate 289,044 of OY969798.1, read as the reverse complement.
TTCGCCGACACCCATCGCACCGCCGAGCACGTCAGCGATCTGCTCGGCATCAGTTCCGTCGACGTCGCGGTCTGCTCCACCGGGCTGATCGGCGAGCGTCTCCCGATGGGCAAGCTGGCCAAGGGCGTCGCGGCCGCGTTCAAGGGGCTCTACGCCGACGGCGGACCCGAGGCCGCCCGAGCCATCATGACCACCGACTCGGTGCCGAAGGAGGCCTCCGCGGTGGGGTCGACCGGGTGGATCGTCGGCGGGATGGCCAAGGGCGCGGGAATGCTCGCCCCGGGCCTGGCGACGATGTTGGTGGTCCTCACCACCGACGCCCAGATCTCCATCGCCGAGCTGGACGGCGCGCTGCGCGAGGCCACCCGGGTCTCCTTCGACCGGGTCGACTCCGACGGTTGCATGTCCACCAACGACACCGTGCTCGTCATGGCCTCCGGGGCGTCGGGGGTGCGCCCGGACCCGTTCGAGTTCGAGGCGGTCCTGCGGGACGTCTGCGTGGACCTCGCGATGCAGTTGCTCCATGACGCCGAGGGCGCTTCGCACGACATCGCGATCCAGGTGATCAACGCGGCCACGGAGGACGAGGCGGTCGAGGTCGGCAAGGCGGTCGCCCGGTCGAACCTGTTCAAGTGCGCGGTGTTCGGCAAGGACCCCAACTGGGGCCGCATCCTCGCCGCTGTCGGCACCACGTCGGCCGCGTTCGAACCGCACCAGCTCGACGTCACCTTCAACGGCGTGCAGATCTGTCGTAACGGCGGTCCGGGGGAGTCCCGTGACAAGGTCGACCTGACCCCACGTCAGGTCGATGTGCTGATCGACCTGAAGGCCGGCGCCGCGCAGGCGACGGTCTGGACCAACGACCTCACGCACGACTACGTCCACGAGAATTCGGCGTACTCCACATGAGCGGGCTCGCATGAGCAGGAACAAGCAGGCGCAGGCCAAGGCCGCGGTGCTGGTGCAGGCGCTGCCGTGGCTCACACGGTTCCGGGGCCGCACGGTCGTCATCAAGTTCGGTGGCAACGCCATGACCGACGACGCGCTGATGGACTGCTTCGCCGAGGATCTGGTTTTCCTTCGCCTGGCGGGGATCCGTCCGGTGATCGTGCACGGCGGCGGTCCGCAGATCTCCGCTGCCCTGGACAAGCTCGGTATCGAATCGACGTTCACCGCCGGGCTGCGGGTCACCACGCCGGAGACCATGGAGGTCGTCCGGATGGTGCTCGTCGGTCAGGTGCAACGGGAGATCGTCGGCCGGATCAACTCGCACGGTCCGTTCGCCGTCGGCCTGTCCGGTGAGGACGCGCGGCTGTTCACCGCCACCCGACGCGGGGCGATGGTGGACGGCGAGGAGGTTGACATCGGCCTGGTCGGCGAGGTCACCCTGGTGCAGCCCGGCGTGGTCCAAGGACTGCTCGACGACGGGCGCATCCCGGTCGTGTCCTCGGTGGCACGCGGCACGGACGGGCAGATCTACAACGTGAACGCCGACACCGCCGCCGCGGCGCTCGCCGTCGCGCTCGGCGCGGAGAAGATGATTATGCTCACCGACGTCGAGGGCCTGTACGCAAACTGGCCCGACGACGACGAGGTGATCGACCAACTCACCGCCGACGAACTCGCCGAGATGTTGCCGGGCCTGAGCTCCGGAATGATTCCCAAGATGGAAGCCTGCCTGGCCGCGGTCCGCGGGGGGATCCCCGCGGCGCACGTGCTCGACGGACGCGTGCCGCACGCGGTCCTGCTGGAGCTCGTCACCGACGAGGGCATCGGAACCATGGTCACGCCCGGCCGAGCGAGTTTGACGAGCGAGGAACGAGTGAGGAACTCGAGCGATATCGGGGGAGGACTGCTGTGAGCAACACTGCCGATCTGCAGGCGCGCTGGGATGCCGCGCTCATGCCGAACTACGGCACCCCGCCGGTCGCTCTCGCGCGTGGCGAAGGCTGCTGGGTCTGGGACGTCGACGGGAAGAAGTACCTCGACCTGCTGGCCGGCATCGCGGTGACCTCGCTCGGCCACGCGCACCCGGCGCTGATCGCCGCGGTCACCGAGCAGGTCGCGACCCTTGCCCACACCTCGAACCTGTACCTGCACGAGCCGGGCGTTCGCCTCGCCGAACGGATCCTGGGTCTGCTCGGCGCCGACGACAACGGCTCGCGGGTCTTCCTGTGCAACAGCGGGACGGAGGCCAACGAGGCGGCGCTGAAGGTCGTGCGGCGCCACCACGGCGAGGGGACGATGCGGGTCGTCGCCGCCGAGAACGGGTTCCACGGCCGGTCCTTCGGGGCGCTGTCGATCACCGGCAAGTCCGCGATCCGCGAGCCCTTCGCCCCGTTCGGGATCGAGGCCGTCTTCGTGCCCTACGGCGACGTCGACGCACTGTGCGCCGCCGTCACCCCGGGGACCGCGGCGCTGTTCCTCGAGCCGACCCTGGGCGAGGGCGGCGTCATCCCGCCGCCGGCGGGCTATCTCGCTGCCGCACGCGAACTCTGCGACTTCACCGGTGCCGTGTTCGTGCTCGACGAGATCCAGGGCGCGATCGGACGCACCGGAACCTGGTTCGGTCACGACGACTCCGGCATCCGGCCGGATGTGCTCACCCTGGCCAAGGGCCTCGGTGGTGGGATGCCGATCGGCGCCTGCGTCGGGCTGGGATCGTTCGGTGCGACACTGCTCCGGGGCGACCACGGCAGCACGTTCGGTGGTAACCCGGTGTCGGCGGCCGCCGCGCTCGCGGTGTTCGACACCATCGAGGCCGACGGACTGCTCGAGAACGCGACCAAGGTCGGCGAGCACCTCGCCGCCGGTATCGCCGCGGTCGAGCACCCGCTTCTTGCCGGGGTGCGGGGCAAGGGACTGTGGCTCGCGATGGTCCTGACCGACGAGGTGTCCGCGAAGGTCGAGCCGGCGTGCCGCGCGGCCGGCTTCCTCGTGAACGCCGTGCAGCCGAACGCGATCCGCCTCGCTCCGCCGCTGGTCCTCACCGTCGAGCAGGCTGATCTGTTTCTCGCCGCGCTGCCCGGCATTCTCGACGCCGCAGGGGAGACCCCGTGACCATCCGTCACTTCCGTCGCGACGACGACCTCACACCGGCCGAGCAGCTCGAGGTGCTCGATCTGGCGGACGCGATGAAGGCGAATCGCCTCGGCTACAAGCCCCTTGAGGGTCCCCGGGCCGTCGCGATCATGTTCGACAAGCACTCCACCCGGACCCGGGTCTCGTTCAGCGTGGGCGTGGCCGAACTCGGTGGGTACCCGTTGGTGATCGAGGCCGCCGGGTCGCAGCTCGGCCGCGGTGAGCCGATCTCCGACACCGCCAAGGTCCTCGACCGGCAGTGCGCGGCGATCGTCTGGCGCACCTTCGGGCAGGAGCGCATCGAGGAGATGGCTGCTGTCGCGACCGTGCCGGTCGTCAACGCGCTGTCCGACGAGTTCCACCCCTGCCAGGTGCTCGCCGATCTGCAGACCGTGCGCGAACGCTACGGCAGGTTGGCCGGCCTCACGCTGACCTACGTCGGCGACGGCGCCAACAACATGGCGCACTCCTACCTGCTCGGTGGTGCGACGGCGGGCCTGCACGTACGGATCGGAGCGCCCGAGGGCTTCTCGCCGGATCCCACGATCGTGGCCCGTGCCGCGGAGATCGCCGCGCAGACCGGGGGATCGGTCATGCTCACCTCCGATCCCAAGGAGGCGTTCACCGGCGCGGAGGTGCTCGCCACGGACACCTGGGTCTCCATGGGCATGGAGGCCGACGGCCGCGAGCAGGTGTTCACCCCGTTCACCGTCGACGCTGCCGCGCTCGCCATCGCTGCACCGGACGCGATCGTGCTGCACTGCCTGCCCGCCTACCGAGGCAAGGAAATCAGCGCCGAGGTGCTCGACGGACCCGCCTCCGCGGTGTGGGACGAGGCGGAGAACCGACTGCACGCACAGAAGGCGCTGCTCACCTGGCTCATCCGAGCGAGTGCGACGAGCGAGGGACGAGTGAGGAGCCCGAGCGAAAATGTGGCAGAACGGTCGCAGGCGTGACGACCATCCCGGCCACCAAGACCGCGCGGCACCGGCGCATCGTCGAGCTGCTCTCGCGTACCCGGGTGCACTCGCAGGGCGAGTTGGCCGAGTTGCTCACCCACGACGGTCTGACGGTCACTCAGGCAACCCTGTCCCGTGACCTCGACGAACTCGGCGCGGTCCGCATCCGCGACGACGTCGGGGATCTCGTCTACGCCGTCCCGGCCGACGGAGGGGATCGCCGCCCTCGCCTGCCCGCCGAGTCTGCAGGCAACTCGGCCCGGCTGGCCCGCATCGCCGAGGAACTGCTGGTCTCCGCGGAGGCCTCCGCCAACCTCGTCGTACTGCGCACCCCGCCGGGTGCCGCCCAGTTCTTCGCCTCCGCGATCGACCAGGCGGCCCTGCCCGATCTGCTCGGCACCATCGCCGGGGACGACACCGTTCTCGTCATCACTCGCAATCCCACCGGAGGGACCGTCACCGCCGACTGGTTCCTCTCCCTCGCCAACGCACCTCGCAGCAGCTGAACCGAACAGGAGATCTGAGTCGTGACCGAGCGCGTCGTACTTGCCTATTCCGGTGGTCTGGACACTTCCGTCTGTATCGGCTGGGTCGCCGCCGAGACCGGTGCCGAGATCGTGGCCGTCGCGGCCGACGTCGGCCAGGGCGGCGAGGACATGGATGTCATCCGTCAGCGCGCTCTGGACTGCGGTGCGGTCGAGTCGATCGTGCTCGACCTCAAGGATGAGTTCGCCAACGAGTACTGCCTGCCCGCGCTGAAGGCGAACGCGCTCTACATGGACCGGTACCCGCTGGTCTCGGCGCTTTCCCGCCCGATCATCGTGAAGCACCTTGTGGACGCTGCCCGAATGCACGGCGCGACGATGGTCGGCCATGGCTGCACCGGTAAAGGCAACGACCAGGTCCGTTTCGAGGTCGGCATCGGTGCGCTTGCTCCGGACATCAAGGTGCTCGCCCCGGTGCGCGACTCAGGGATGACCCGTGACAAGGCCATCGCCTTCGCGGAGGAGCAGCAGCTGCCGATCGATGTCAACAAGAAGTCGCCGTACTCGATCGACCAGAACGTGTGGGGCAAGGCAATCGAGACCGGGTTTCTCGAGGACCCGTGGAACGGCCCCATCGAGGACATCTACACCTACACGCAGAACCCGGCCACCCCGCGCGACGCCGACGAGGTCGTCATCACCTTCGAGGCCGGCAAGCCGGTCGCGATCGACGGCCGTTCGGTCACCATGCTCGAGGCGATCGTCGAGATGAACAAGCGCGCCGGCGCGCAGGGCGTCGGTCGCCTGGACATGGTCGAGGACCGTCTGGTCGGCATCAAGAGCCGTGAGGTCTACGAGGCTCCCGGCGCGATCGCGCTGATCACCGCGAAGCAGGAGCTGGAAAACCTCACCGTCGAGCGTGAGGTCGCCCGCTTCAAGCGCGCCATCGAGCAGCGGTGGACCGAACTGGTCTACGACGGCCTCTGGTTCTCCCCGCTGCGCAAGGCCATCGACGTCTTCCTCGACGAGGTCAACTCGGTGGTCACCGGTGAGATCCGGATGACCCTGCACGGCGGTCGCGCCGTGCCGACGGGGCGCCGTTCGCCGCAGTCGCTCTACGACTACAACCTGGCGACCTACGACGCCGAGGACACCTTCGACCAGTCGATGGCCAAGGGCTTCATCGAGCTGTTCGGGATGTCCAGCCGTATCGCCGCGGGCCGCGACGCTCGCAAGAACAAGTAAGAGGGGAACGCAAGCGTGAGTGCGGGGACTTCCGGGAGCGACGGGCTGCGACTGTGGGGCGGACGATTCGCCTCCGGTCCGGCCGATGCGTTGGCCGCGCTGTCGGTGTCGGTCCACTTCGACTGGCGCCTGGCGAGCTACGACCTTGCCGGTTCTCGCGCTCACGCTCGCGTCCTGCACCGGGCAGGCTTGCTCACCGACGACGAGCTCGCGGGGATGCTCGACGGGCTCGACCGCCTCGACGCTGACGTGGCGTCAGGTGCGTTCACCCCGACGGTCGCCGACGAGGACGTGCACACCGCGCTCGAGCGTGGCCTGATCGAACGGGTCGGCCCGGACCTCGGCGGCCGGCTACGCGCCGGACGGTCCCGCAACGACCAGGTCGCCACGCTGTTCCGGATGTACCTGCGCGACGCGGCTCGTCGCGTCGCCGGCCTGCTGGTGGATCTGCAGGAAGCCCTGGTCGAGCAGGCCACCACTCACCTCGGGGTGCCGATGCCCGGACGGACCCACCTGCAGCACGCCCAGCCGGTGCTGCTCAGCCACCATCTGCTCGCCCACGTCCACACGTTCAGCCGCGACGTCTCCCGTCTGCGGGACTGGGATGCCCGCGCCGCGATCTCGCCCTACGGCTCCGGGGCGTTGGCCGGCTCGTCGCTCGGCCTCGACCCCGAGCAGGTGGCCGCGGAACTCGGATTCGACGGATCCGTCGCGAACTCCATCGACGGCACCGCGGCCCGTGACTTCGCCGCGGAGGCAGCCTTCGTGTTCGCGATGATCGGCGTGGACCTCTCGCGGATCGCCGAGGAGATCATCCTGTGGGCGACGAAGGAGTTCTCCTTCATCACCCTCGACGACGCCTACTCCACCGGCTCGTCGATCATGCCGCAGAAGAAGAACCCTGACGTCGCGGAACTGGCCCGCGGCAAGGCAGGACGCCTCATCGGCAACCTCTCCGGTCTCCTCGCCACCCTCAAGGGGCTCCCGCTCGCGTACAACCGCGATCTGCAGGAGGACAAGGAGCCGGTGTTCGACTCCGTTGACACCCTCGAGGTCCTGCTGCCCGCCTTCACCGGCATGGTCGCCACGATGCGCTTCCACACCGACCGCATGGCAGCCCTCGCCCCGGCCGGCTTCTCGCTCGCCACCGACATCGCCGAGTGGCTGGTGCGCGAGCACGTCCCGTTCCGCGAGGCCCACGAGATCGCCGGTGCCTGTGTCCAGGCGTGCGAGACGAAGGGCTGCGAACTCGACGAACTCACCGACGCCGACTTCGCCGCGATCTCCCCGCACCTGACCCCGGCGGTCCGCGGAGTGCTCACGGTTGAGGGATCGATCGCGTCACGGTCTGCCCGCGGCGGCACCGCAGCTGTTCGGGTATCCGATCAGCTGAAGGACCTCGCCACGGACCTGACCGCGCAACGCAGCTGGGCGTCGACTGTCCGCTGACTGATCGTCAGGACTGAATGACACCGATGGGGTGACCCTCGGGGTCGGCGAACATCCCGATGACCAGGCCCTCCATCGGGCTCTCCGGACCCATGAGGCGCTTGCCGCCGAGACGCTCGGCGTGCGCCAGCGCGTCCTCGACGCTCGGAACCTCGACGTAGAAGGTCACCATCGAGGAGCAATCCGGGCCTTCGGGCATGCCCATGATCCCGCCGCCGATGCCGATGCCGTCCTTGTTCAGGTTCGAGTCCCGATCCACCATTCCGTAGCCGACGGGGTTGTTCGCGTCGACCTTCCAATCGAAGATCTCTCCGTAGAAGGCGCTCAACGCTGCCTGGTCCTTGCCCAGGATCTCGAAGTGCACGACCGGTGCTCCCATGACGTCTCCTCGTTTGCAGGGCGCCCGCCGACCGGACCCCGTCTCCTGTTACCCAAGACCACGGCACCGACAGAAACTCATCGGTCACCGACGGGTACTTTCGGCGCTGCCATGACCGGACGACTGCTGCGCCGCTCGTTCTTCGACCGCCCCGTGCTCGAGGTCGCTCCCGACCTGCTCGGCTGCGTGCTACGCAACGGCCCCGTCGCGGTGCGGATCACCGAGGTCGAGGCCTACGACGGTCCGAACGACCCGGCCTCGCACGCCTACCGCGGCCTGACCCCGCGCACGACGGTGATGTTCGGCCCGCCCGGGCACCTCTACGTCTACTTCACCTACGGCATGCGCCGCGCATTGGGACATAGCTATGAACGGGGTCCTGACCTGCTGTTTTGCTTGCACGCGAAAGTTTCGCCTGCTCGTCACCCGGCGCGCCACCGTGCGCGGAGCGCGGCATGAACGCTCGGCGAGCGGTATTGGAGAGGCCCGCGCCATCGGTAGCTCGCGAGCTTCTCGGCTGGACTTTGACGCACCGCTCAAGTGCGGGTGAGGTCACGGTACGCATCGTTGAGACCGAGGCGTACGAAGGCGGCGACGACCCGGCGTCGCATGCCTTCCGCGGCCCGACTCAGCGCACTGCGGTGATGTTCGGGCCGGCTGGTTTCCTGTACGTGTACCGCTCCTACGGATTGCACTGGGCGATGAACGTCGTTACAGGTCCAGAGGGTCGCGCGAGTGCGGTCCTGCTACGGGCGGGAGAGGTGGTCACCGGGCTTGAATTGGCCCGGTCCCGCCGGGGTGGGGTCGCCGACGACCAGGTGGCGCGAGGGCCCGGAAATCTGGCGCAGGCGCTTGGGGTGGTCGGTGAGCACGGAGGTGCGGATCTGCTGCGAAGCCCGGTGCTGTTCCTCCGGCCTGGGTTGCCACCCGGGGAGGTGGCAACGGGACCTCGGGTCGGGGTCACTCTCGCTCATGACATCCCGTGGCGGTTCTGGGCCGTGGGCAGTCGGGCGGTCTCGGCGTACCGGCGCAGCCCTCGGGCACGGTGACCGCTGTGATCAGCAGGCCTCCACGTCGGTGGTCGGCCGTTCCACCCGACCCTCCCGCCAATGGATGACGATCTTCTCCTTCACGAAGGTGCGCGTGCCCTTGCCGCGTCGGTGAAGCCTGATCGACTTCGTCAGAGTCTGGAGGATCATCCGCTGCTGCTCGAAGTCGAGTCCGTCCCACCAGAAACGCACCGCGATGTCGGTTGCCCCGGCTGGTAAGCCGTCCAGCGCTCGTACTCGGCCGACAGTCTTCAATTGCTGGTCGATCGAGGCCAGACGTTCTTTGATGCGAGCAGTTCCCGTTTGGAGCTGTTGTCGATCGATGAGGCCGTCGGCGTAGTCGGTCGACAATTCGTTCAGGCGGAGGCTCAGCTTCATCGCTTGCTGGCGTATGCCGACGGTCTTGTCGTTGTCGTCGGGCTTGGTCCAGATACTGGCGTTCTCGGGCATGGCGAGGTATGCGATTACGCATTCGATGACGTAAGCGTCGGTCTCTACGCGCTTATGTGTGCAGCAGTGGTGATCGCGACAGAGGTAGTACGGGTAGTGCTGCTTGATCGTCTTGCGATTCTGATACCCGACCGCGATCCGCCCACCGGCATCGCCTCCACATTCGCCGCATCGTGCGATCCCGGTGAGCAGGTTCGACGCTTTCGGGCCGCGCTTGATGCCGCCCACATTGCGCTCAGGCATGTCGAGAAGCGCAGCCGCTTCGCGGAAGACGTCCGGCGGCACGATCGGCTGCCATGCGCCGTCTCCGACTTCCTCGCCGTAGTAGGTCATGATCCCGGCGTTGCGTGGGTGCCGAAGAGTCTGCCGCAGCGCCGGCTGCTGCCAAGGGTTGTCGGCCGTAGTTGGGTATCCGTCTTCGTTCAATTCGCGGCACATCTGGGAGAGGCTCTTGCCTTCGAGCAGTGCAATGTAGAGCAGCCTGAGGCGATGCGCTTCGCGTTCGTTGTGGCTGCCGTCCCGCTCGAACCCGAAAGGTCGCCGTGACCAGAACGGCCGACTGAACCGCCCCGGCATGTCCGGAGGGTCCTTTCGTTGGAAGGATCTTCCTCATGGGACGTCCCTCGCAGTACCCGGCCGAGTTGCGTGAGCGCGCGGTGCGGATGGTGATCGAGTCTCGGGCCGACTATCCGAACGACACCGCGGCGATCCGGTCGGTCGCGGCGAAGCTCGGGATCGCCTCGACGGAGTCGTTGCGCAAGTGGGTTCGCCGGGCGGAGATCGATGACGGTGCTCGGCCTGGCAAGACGACCGAGGAGATCGCCGAGATCAAGGCGCTGCGCAAGGAGGTCGCCGAGTTGCGCCGGGCCAACGAGATCCTCAAGAGCGCCTCGGCTTTCTTCGCGGCGGAGCTCGACCGCCCCTTCCGGAACTGATCGCCTACATCGAGGCCCACCGGGACCTCTACGGGGTCGAGCCGATCTGCCGCGTGCTCACCGAGCACGGTCTGCCGATCGCCCCGTCGACGTTCTACGAGGCCCGTCGCCGCGAGCCCTCGGCCCGCGACCGGCGCGACGAGGAGTTGGTGGCGTTGATGGTCGCCGCGCGCGAGGCGCAGAAGTTCCGGTGCCGCTACGGGCCGCGGAAGATGTGGCTCCACCTGCGAGGCCAGGGCCACGACGTCGCCCGCTGCACGATCGAGCGGCTCTACCGCCGCGAGGGCTGGGTCGGCGCGACACGCAAACGCCGATTCCGCACGACGATTGCCGATCCGGCTGCGGCCCGACCAAACGATCTGGTTGACCGTCAGTTCTTCGCGCAACGACCGAACCAGCTTTGGGTCGCGGACTTCACCTACGTCGCGACGTGGTCCGGGACGGTCTACGTCGCGTTCGTGTTCGACGTCTTCAGCCGGCGAATCGTCGGCTGGCGCGCCGCGACGAGGATGACGACCGACCTCGTCCTGGACACCCTGGAGCATGCGATCTGGACCCGCCAACGCGATGGGGTTCAGGACCTGTCCGGACTCGTCCACCACACGGATACGGGCAGCCAGTACGTCTCATTCGCCTTCACCGAGCGCCTCGTCGAGGCCGGGGTCGACGCCTCGGTCGGTTCCGTCGGCGACGCCTACGACAACGCTCTCGCCGAGTCCCAGATCGGGCTCTACAAGACAGAGCTCAACCGTCCCGAGGGTCCGTGGCGCGGGGTCGAGCACGTCGAGATCGAGACGTTGAACTGGGTCGACTGGTTCAACAACGAGCGCCCGCACGAGGCCCTGTCGGATCTAGCCCCTGTTGCCGCCGAACAGCTTCACTACGCTGCAAGAAACGAGCCCCAGCCAGTCGGCTGAGCCGTCAAACCGAGCCTCCGGAAACTCCGGGGCGGTTCATCTCCCGGCACCCTCGCCAGGACGTCCTCGAGTTCTGCCGGATTTCCCGCATCCGCGACGATCACGGCCTCTGCAGTCGCGTAGTACGCATCGAACGACCTGTCGATATGCCCGAGGTTGCCGGTCCGGATCGTTTGCAGCAGCACGGCTCGGTCGAGGAGGGGCTCGATCGCGGGAAGCCCCTCGCGGTCGAGAAGATGCAGTACCTCTCGCACAGCTTCGGCCGCCGAAGCCGCATCGGTGAGCGACCAGTGGCCGAGTCCGGATGCCGGCTCGAGCCGATCTCGCCAGAGCCCGTGATATTCGTGCACCGATTTGCCAACCGGCCCGGTTCCCAGCGTCGACCTCCACTCCAGCCACGCGGAGGGAGCGAACGCGAGGTTCAGGTAGAACGCCGCTCGTGTTCGATCGCTGCCCATCGATCCCTGGACGTTCACGATGGCGACGTCGCCGCGCTCGTTCGTCAAACGCCAAGTTGGCCACGAGCCCTTGAACCCGCGCGAGCGGAGGACGGGAACGACCTCGCTGGCCCATGCGCCCTTCAGGAGGTCCTGAGCAGTAGTCACGCCTGGATCCTAGGAACCCGTCGCGACTCGGGCATATGCGCCGGCGAGGACGCGCGCCCGGCTGAGAGAATCCGGCGGTTGACCGCTCGCTCGGAGGGAATGCACGTGTCGGGGATCCTGGACGAACTCACGTGGCGGGACCTCGTCGCACAGCACACCGAGCGGGAGGCGCTGGAGACGGCGCTGAACTCCGGGCCGGTCACGCTCTACTGCGGGTTCGACCCGACGGCGCCGAGCCTGCACGTGGGGCACCTGGTGCAGGTGCTCACGCTGCGGCGGTTCCAGCAGGCCGGGCACCGGGTCATCGCGCTGGTCGGCGGGGCCACCGGGCTGATCGGGGACCCGAAGGAGAGCTCCGAGCGCAACCTGAACACCAAGGACATCGTTGCGGACTGGGTGGGCAGGATCCGGGCACAGATCGAGCCTTTCCTGGACTTCACCGGCGACAACCCGGCGATCATGGTCAACAACCTGGACTGGACGCAGTCGATGTCGACCATCGACTTCCTGCGCGACGTCGGCAAGCACTTCCCGATCAACCGGATGCTCGCCCGCGACGCCGTCTCGCAGCGGCTGAACTCCGACGTCGGCATCTCCTACACCGAGTTCTCCTACGTCCTGCTGCAGTCGCTGGACTACCTGGAGTTGTTCCGTCGCCACGGCTGCTCGCTGCAGATCGGTGGCTCGGACCAGTGGGGCAACATCACGGCCGGCTGCGAACTGGTGCGCCGCGTCGAGGGTGGCAAGGCACACGCGCTGACCACGAACCTGCTCACCAAGTCCGACGGTGCCAAGTTCGGCAAGACCGAGTCCGGCGCGGTGTGGCTCGACGCCGAACTGACCACTCCGTACGCGTTCTTCCAGTTCTGGCTCAACACCGACGACCGCGACGTCATCGGTTACCTCAAGTGCCTCACATTCCTGACGCAGGATCAGGTCGGCGACCTGGAGAAGGCGACCGCGGAACGGCCCGGCGCGCGTGAGGCGCAGCGGGCGCTGGCCCGCGAGCTCACCGCCCTGGTGCACGGCGCCGAGGCGACGGCTGCTGCCGAGGCCGCGGGCGCGGCGCTGTTCGGGCGGGGTGAGATCACCGAACTCGACGCGGGCACCCTGGCCGCGGCGCTGGCCGAGTTGCCCACCGCCGAGGTGAACGCCCCGCTGCCGTCGGTCGTCGACCTGCTCATCGCCACCGGCCTGGAGAAGAGCGGCAACTCCGCGCGCCGCACGATCGGGGAGGGCGGCGCCTACGTGAACAACGTCAAGGTGCTCGACGAGGCCGCCGTGATCGCCGACGGTGACGTGCTTCACGGCGAGTGGATCCTGCTGCGCCGTGGGAAGCGGAACCTTGCCGCGGTCCGAGTCGTAGAAAAGTAGGAAGCCCCTCCGCGGGGCTCCGGGCGAAGGCCCGAGGCTCTACGAGAAGGGCTCGATGGACCTCGAGATCAGCGCTGCGACCTGGACGCTGACCATCGGACTGGTGTTGGGCCTGCTGGCCCTCGACCTGATCCTCGCCTCCCTGCGCCCGCATCAGGTGGGCTTCCGTGAGGCAGTTGCCTGGTCGGTCTTCTACATCGGCGTCGCCATCGCCTTCGGGCTGTGGTTCACCGCCGCGCACGGTGGTGACTTCGGCACGGAGTTCTTCGCCGGCTACATCGTCGAGAAGAGCCTGTCGGTCGACAACCTCTTCGTCTTCGTGATCATCATGGCGACCTTCGCGGTGCCGCAGGAGTACCAGCACAAGGTCCTGACCTTCGGCATCGTGCTCGCCCTGGCGATGCGGGCGATCTTCATCGCTCTCGGCGCGACCCTTCTCGCGCTGTTCTCCTTCATGTTCCTGCTCTTCGGTGCGCTGCTGCTGTTCACCGCGGTCCAACTCTTCCGCCACCGCGACTCCGACCCGGACGTCGAGAACAACGGGATCGTGCGCGCTGTGCGCCGCCTGGTGCCCGTCTCCGACGGCTACGTCGGCGGGAAGCTGACCACCCGGGTCGACGGCAAACGGCTCGCGACGCCGCTGTTCGTCGTGCTCGTCGCGATCGGGACCATCGACCTGCTGTTCGCGCTCGACTCGATCCCCGCAGTGTTCGGCGTGACCGACGAGGCCTACATCGTGTTCGTCGCCAACGCGTTCGCGCTGCTCGGCCTGCGGGCCCTGTTCTTCCTCGTCCAAGGACTGCTCGACCGGTTGGTCTACCTGTCCACCGGACTGGCGGTGATCCTGGCCTTCATCGGGGTCAAGCTCGTCCTGCACTGGGCGCACGAGGACCTCAGCAAGGACGTGCCGGAGATCAGCACCACCCTCAGCCTGAGCGTGATCGTCGTCGTGCTCGCTGTGGTCACCGTCGCCAGCATCGTCAAGACCCGCCGCGACCCGGCGGCCGTCGCGCACGCAGGGTCGATCGTCGGCACCCCCGAGCGGGACCGGACGGAGGCGCAGTGAGCTCCGTCCGTACGATCCCGATCATGACGCTCCCGCGTGATCCGCACGACTTCGCCCGCCGCTGGGCGGCAGGCTGGAACGACCGCAACATCGACGCCGTGCTCCAGCACTTCACCGAGGACTGCGTGTTCACCTCGCCGGTCGCGGTGCAGTTGCTGGGCGGCGACGGTGTGGTCCGGGGCAAGGAAGCACTGCGGGCCTACTGGACCGAGGGCCTGGAGCGCATCCCTGATCTGCACTTCGAGGTCCTCGGGGTGTTCACCGGCGTGGACACCATGGTCATCCGGTACCGCAACCAGCGTGGCAACGAGGTGTGCGAGGTGCTCAGCTTCGGCGAGCACGGGGCGGTCACCCGGGGGAGCGGCACGTACCTCGGGACGACGAGCAACCCGGCCGGCGCGCGGTAGCGTTCAGGGGTGAGCGAGGACAGCGAGTTCCAGGCCGAGGCAGCGGAGCAGGTCGAGACGATCGATCAGGTCGACGCCACGCCCGAGGCGACGGTCGAGACAGTCGACGCGCCGTTCGACGGCATCGAGGTGCCGCACACCGCCGACGAGCGCGTGGATTCGGTGCTGGCGGGTCTGCTCAACCTGACGGGCGCCCCGGTCGCCGACCACGTCGCGATCTACGACCAGGTGCACCGCGGCCTGCGGGACTGCCTGGCCGATCTCGAGCCCGCGTCCTCCACGGCAGTGCGTCGTTGAGGTGAGCGCGTCATGGCGAACAAGCTGACCCGCCTCGACGCGGAACTGGTGCGTCGGGGGCTGGCGCGCTCCCGGGAACAGGCCGCCTCGCTCATCGCCGACGGCCGCGTCACCGTGTCCGGGCGCCAGGCCACCAAGTCCTCCACGCAGGTCATCCCGGCCGAACCGATCCTCGTCGCCGACGACGAGACGGACCCGGACTGGGTCTCCCGTGGCGCCTACAAGCTCGAGGGCGCCCTGGCCGAGTTCGACTCCCGCCCCGGCGGCGGCCCGAAGGTTCAGGGCCGTCGCTGCCTGGACGCGGGCGCCTCGACCGGCGGATTCACCGAGGTCCTGCTGCGCCGTGGCGCGGCCACCGTGCTCGCCGTGGACGTCGGCTACGGACAGCTCGCCTGGAAGCTGCGGACCGACGAACGGGTCGTCGTGCTCGAGCGGACGAACGTCCGCACCATGGACCCCGAGATGGTGGCGCCGGCGCCGGAACTCGTCGTCGGTGACCTGTCGTTCATCTCGTTGTCGACCGTGCTGCCTCCGCTGCTGTCCGTCGTTGCTCCGGACGCGGACCTCGTGCTGATGGTGAAGCCGCAGTTCGAGGTCGGCAAGGAACGCATCGAGGCGGGCGGAGTCGTCCGCACGCCCGCACTGCGCGCCGCCGCGGTCCGTGAGGTCGCTGCCACGGCTGCCGGTCTGGGCCTCGGCGTACGCGGGGTGACGGCCAGTCAGTTGCCCGGCCCCGCAGGCAATGTGGAGTACTTCTTGTGGCTGCACGCCGGGGCCGACCCGCTGGTCGAGGAGGACCTCGCCGCGGCGATGGCGGCAGGACCGTCATGACCGAACGGGGCGAGCAGCGGACCGTGCTCCTGATGGCACACATCGGCCGACCCGAGGCGATCTCCGCGGCCCGGGCGATGGCCAAGCGCCTGCAGGCGGTCGGCATCACCGTGCGCGCTCCGAAGATGGAGGCCGAGCAGCTGGCCATGGCCGGGGTCGAATCGGTGGCCGCCGAGCCCGAGGCCGCGGTCGGCTGCGAGCTCGCGGTCGTCCTCGGGGGAGACGGCACCTTGCTGCGCGGCGCCGAACTCACCCGCGAGGCCGGGGTCCCGCTGCTGGGCGTGAACCTCGGGCATGTCGGCTTCCTCGCCGAAGCTGAACGCGGGCAGCTGAGCGCGGTCGCCGACCGAGTCGTGGCCCGCGACTGGACCGTCGAGGAACGCATGACCGTCGACGTCATCGCGAAGCTCGGGGACGAGGAACTGGCCTCGACCTGGGCGCTGAACGAAGCCTCGATCGAGAAGCAGGACCGGATGCTCGACGTCGTCGCCGAGGTCGACGGACGCCCGCTCTCGCGCTGGGGCTGCGACGGGGTGGTCTGCGCGACCCCCACCGGTTCCACCGCCTACGCCTTCTCCGCCGGCGGCCCGGTCATCTGGCCCGAGGTCGAGGCCCTGCTGCTGATCCCCCTGAGCGCACACGCCCTGTTCGCCCGCCCGCTGGTGGTGTCCCCGACCTCAGTGCTGGCCGTCGAGGTCCTGGCGGGCACCTCGCCGGGCGTCCTGCGCGTCGACGGCCGCCGGACCTGGCAGTTGCCCGCGGGGGCACGCGTCGAGGTACGTCGCGGCGCGCTGCCGGTCCGCTTCGCCCGGCTGGCGCCGGCGCAGTTCACCGACCGTCTGGTGCGCAAGTTCGAGCTCCCGGTGCGCGGCTGGCGCGGCGCGGCGGCCGAGGCGAACGCCTTGGCGGGTGTGGACGAGACCATCGAGGGCGCCGGATGATCGAGGAGATCACCATCCGCGGCCTCGGGGTCATCTCCGAAGCAGTGCTGGAACTCGGACCCGGCCTGACCGTCCTCACCGGTGAGACCGGCGCCGGCAAGACCATGGTGATGAGCGGACTCGGGCTGCTGCTCGGCGGTCGCGCCGACCCGGCACTGGTCCGGACCGGGGTCGAGCGCCTGTCCGTCGAGGGCCGCATCCGCATCGACCCCGACGGTCCCGTCGCGACCCGGGTGCACGACGCGGGCGGCGAACTCGAGAACGGCGACACGCTGCTCATCGGACGCATCGTGCTCCCGGAAGCGCGGTCCCGGGCCTGGGTCGGCGGAACGGGCGCGCCCATCGGCCTGCTCGGCGAACTCGCGGCGGACCTGGTCGTCGTCCACGGCCAGCACGAACAGCAGGGTCTGGCCCGTCCCGGCCGGGCCCGCGAGGTGCTCGACCGGTTCGCCGGGGCGGAGGTCGCGACGCTGCTCGCCGAATATCGCGAGACCTATCAGGCTCTGCGCGCCGTGCGCGCCCGGTTGACCGACATCACCGAACGCGCCGCGGAACGCGCGGTCGAGGCCGACGGTCTCCGCTTCGGGCTGGAGGAGATCGCCGCCGTCGAGCCGCAACCGGGGGAGGATGTGAGCCTCGCGGTCGAGATCGAACGGCTCGGCCACGCGGCCGACCTGCGCGCCGCCGCCACGGCCGCGCACGATGCGCTGCGGGGAGACCCGGCCGAGCGAGGAGCCCCGGACGCCGGCGGGTTGGTCGGCGCGGCCCGCAGTTCGCTGGCCGCCGCATCGGGTCACGATCCTGCGCTCGCCGGGCTCGCGGCTCGTCTCACCGAGCTCTCCCACCTGCTCGACGACGTCGCCGCGGAGCTGGCCTCCTACGCAGCGGGCATCGACGTCGATCCGGCGCGCCTGGACACCGCGCAGGACCGGCTCGCGGCGTTGACCCGGCTGTGCCGCAAGTACGGCCCGAAGGTCGACGACGTCCTGGGGTGGGCCGCCGCTGCCGCGCCACGACTGTTCGAACTCGACGCCGACGCCGATTCCGGCGACGAACTACGCGGGCAGGAGAAGCACCTCGAGGAGGCCCTGCACGCGGCCGCGTCGGCGTTGCGTGCGGCCCGCACGGTCGTCGCGGGGCGTCTGGGTGAGCAGGTCGAGGCCGAACTGGCCGCCCTGGCGATGCCGCAGGCGACGTTCGTCGTCGTCGTCGAAGCAGGCAAGCCCGGCCCGGACGGGGCCGACGACATCGAGTTTCTCCTCGCGCCGCACCCCGGCGCTCCGGCCCGCCCGATCCACAAGGGCGCCTCGGGCGGTGAGCTGTCCCGGATCATGCTGGCGCTACAGGTCGTGCTCGCCGGCGCGGACCCTGCCCCGACGTTCGTCTTCGACGAGGTGGACTCCGGGGTCGGCGGTCGGGCAGCGGTCGAGGTGGGTGCGCGCCTGGCCCGCCTGGCCCGCACCTCCCAGGTGCTGGTGGTCACGCACTTGCCGCAGGTCGCCGCGTTCGCCGACGCGCACCTGCTCGTCGAGAAGGACGCCTCGGGGGAGATCACGCGCACCGCCGTCACCACCCTGGACGAGAAGGCCCGGCTGCGTGAGCTCTCGCGCATGCTCGCCGGGCAGGCCGACTCCAAGGCCGCCCGCACCCACGCGAAGGAACTGCTCGCCGCGGCGGCCGCCGCCCGTAGCGCCTGATCCAGGCAGGCTGGGAACACTCACAGCGCGCTGAGAACACTCTCAGTCCGATTTGGCCTCGCTGGTCGCTCTTGTCCGTCACCGTCACGGTGAGCGGTATTCGGGTGCGGCCGGGGGAGTTGGATTGCGGACTGCCGAGAGCCTGCGTTTCGCGGTCCGCGGCATCCTGGCGAACAAGATGCGTTCGATGCTGACGATGCTGATGATCCTGATCGGTGTCGCCTCGGTCATCACGCTCGTCGCGGTCGGCACCGGCTCGTCCCGTGACGTGCAGGAGTCGATCAGCCGACTCGGCTCCAACACCTTGTACGTACTGCCGGACGCGCCGACCGGCGGGCGAGGCCGCGGAATGGCCGCGCAGATGCGACGCGCCCTGGGTATGAAGGCCCCGTCGGTGACGGGTACTCAGATCCGCAAGGCGACGTTGACCTACGAGGACGCCAACGCCCTCGTCGATCCCGTGTCCGCGCCGAACGTCGCCGCGGTCGCCCCGAGCGTCCTGATGCAACGCGTCACCATGCAGTACGCCAGCGCGTCGCACGTCGCAGCCACCCTGATCGGGACCACGCCGTCGTTCCTGGACATCGACGAGAGCGTCGTCACCGCCGGGCGGTCCTTCACCGATGCCGACTACACCGGCCGGAGCCGGCTGATCCTGCTCGGACCCACGGTGGCCAGCAATCTCGGCGGTCGTGACCCCACCGCGTTGGTCGGCCAGCAGTTGCTCATCAACAGCCAGGCGTTCACCGTGGCGGGCATCCTCGCCGGCAAGGGCTACAGCGGACAGCAGGACCAGGACGATCGGGTCATCGCAGTCGGTACTGCCGTCAACGATGCGCTCTACGGCTACTCCCCCGCGGGGATGGGACCGATCAGCGCCATCGCGGTCAAGGCGACGACGCCGGACACCGTTCCGCTCGCGCAGTCCCAGATCAACCGGATCCTGAGCCAGCGTCACGGCGTCTCGATGCTGAATGCAGACTTCATCGTGTTCAGCGCGTCGTCGGTGCTGTCGGTGTCCGCGGACTCCAACAAGACGCTGACGATCCTGCTCGCGGCCGTTGCCGGAATCTCGCTGCTCGTCGGCGGGATCGGCGTCATGAACATCATGTTGGTGTCGGTCACCGAGCGGACCCGGGAGATCGGCATCCGCAAGGCGATCGGCGCGGACCGGCGCGACATCATCGGCCAGTTCCTCGGTGAGGCCGCGTTCCTGTCCCTGGCCGGCGGTGTGCTCGGCGTCGCCGCCGGGTTCATCGCCACCCAGTTCACGATCGCCGGCGTGGAGCCGGTGATCGCGCCCTACTCGGTCTACCTGTCGCTGGGCGTCTCCCTGCTGACCGGCCTGATCTTCGGGCTCTACCCGGCCAGTCGGGCCGCGGCCCTGAAGCCCATCGATGCTCTGCGTTACGAATAAGGGCATTCCGGTTGCACAGGTGTACGACTTCGTACACCATGTCCGTACAGCAGACTTACACTGTACGGAGGCCGGATGAGGACTGCCGAGAGTCTGCGGTTCGCGATGCGCGGCATCCTCGCGAACAAGATGCGTTCGATGCTGACGATGCTGATGATCCTCATCGGCGTCGCCTCGGTCATCACGCTCGTGGCCGTCGGCACCGGGTCCTCCCGGGACGTGCAGAAGTCGATCAGTCGGCTCGGCTCGAACACCCTGTTCGTGCTGCCCGACGCACCGACCGGCCGCGGCGGCACCGGACTGGCCGCGCAGCTGCGTCGAGCGTTGGGCCTGCCCAGCCCCTCGGTCTCCGGCACGCTGACCCGCAACGCCAAGCTGACCTACGAGGACGCCGAGGCGATCAGCGCGCTGCCGAGCGTCGAGACGCGTCGCGCCGGTGACGATCATGCAGCGGGTCACCCTGCAGTACCAGAGCCAGTCGCACACCGCGGGCACCCTCATCGGGTCGACGCCGTCGTTCAAGGACATCGACGAGAGCACCATCGAGGTCGGTCGCACCTTCACCGACGCCGACTACACCGCGCACACCCGCCTCGTGCTGCTCGGTCCGACCGTCGCCAGCAACCTCGGCGGGCAGGACCCGACGAAACTCGTCGGCGAGGAGATCCGCGTCAACGGCCAGGGCTTCACCGTGGCGGGGATCCTCGGCGCGAAGGGCTACAGCGGTCAGCAGGACCAGGACGACCGCGTCGTCGCCGTCGGCACCGCCGTCAACGACGCGCTGTACGGGTACTCCCCACTCGGGCAAGGGCCGCTCAGTGCGATCGCCGTCAAGGCGAAGACACCGGACCTGGTGCCGACGGCGCAAGGTGACGTCACCCGACTGCTGTCCCAGCGCCACGGCGTCACCTTGTTGAACATGGACTTCATCGTGTTCAACGCCTCGTCGGTGCTCGACGTCTCCGCGGACTCCAACAAGACGCTGACGATCCTGCTCGCCGCCGTCGCCGGCATCTCGCTGCTCGTCGGCGGGATCGGCGTCATGAACATCATGTTGGTGTCGGTCACCGAACGAACGCGCGAGATCGGCATCCGCAAAGCGATCGGCGCGGGCAAGCGCGACATCGTCGGCCAGTTCCTGGGGGAAGCGGTGTTCCTGTCCCTGGCCGGAGGTGTGCTCGGCGTGGCCGTCGGGTTCGTGGCCACCCAGTTCACGATCGCCGGTGTGGAACCGGTCATCGCGCCGTACTCGATCTACCTGTCGATCGGCGTTTCCCTCGCGACCGGACTGATCTTCGGCCTCTATCCCGCCAACCGTGCCGCGAGCCTGCGACCCATCGACGCCCTGCGCTACGAGTAGGCGGTCGGGCTCATCAGCCGGTGCTTGTTCAGCCCGTGCCGCGACAGGGTCAGGCCGCCGCGACTGGCTCACAGTGGCGCTGAACTGGGGTGAAGCCGGCTGACGTGGGAAGATCCGGGTGTGAGGCTGCCTCGGGTCGGTCGGAGTGATGCGGGTGCGGCGCGTGAGGCCGTAGGGATCGCTGCGCGCCGACCGGCGTACCAAGAACCTCACGAAGCGTCTGCAACCCGGCGAGATCGCGCTCATCGACCACCCGGACCTGGATCGGGTCAGCGCCGAGGCGCTCGTGACCTGCCGGCCGGCCGCGGTCCTCAACGCCCGCCCGAGCATCAGCGGTCGGTACCCGAACCGCGGTCCGGAGATCCTGCTGGCCGCCGGCATCCCGCTCATCGACGACGTCGGCGGCGACATCTTCGACCTCGTGACCGAGGGCGAGATCATCCGCGTCGACCAGGGCACCGTGCTGCGCGGGGATGCCGCGCTTGCCGAGGGCAAGCTCGCCAATGCCGAATCCGTCGAGGCGGCCCTGGCCGCCGCGCGCGATGGTTTGTCGCTGCAGCTGAAGGCCTTCGTGGCGAACACGATGGAACACCTCGAGCGTGAGCACACCGTGCTGCTCGACCCGATCTCCTCGCCGCCGCTGAAGGTCAAGGTCGAGGGGCGGCACGCGCTGATCGTGGTGCGTGGCCCGCACTACCGCGAGGACCTCGCCGCGTTGCGCCCGTACATCAGGGAGTACCGGCCGGTGCTCGTCGGCGTCGACGGCGGCGCGGACGCCCTCATCGAGGCCGGCTACACCCCGCACCTGATCGTCGGCGACATGGACTCGGTCTCGGACAAGGGACTGCGCTGCGGGGCGGAACTCGTCGTGCACGCCTACGCCGACGGACGCGCGCCCGGCATGGAGCGCCTCGCCCAATTGGGCTGCGCCGCCGTCGTGCTGCCCGCGACCGGCACGAGCGAGGACGTCGCGATGCTGCTCGTCGACGATCTGGGCGCGGACCTCATCGTCGCCGTCGGCACGCACGCGAACCTGGAGGAGTTCCTCGACAAGGGCCGCGAGGGCATGTCCAGCACCTTCCTGACGCGCCTGCGGGTGGGTAGCAAGCTCGTCGACGCCAAGGGCGTCTCACGGCTCTACCGCAGCCGGATCAGCAACCTGCAGTTGCTAGTGCTCTTCGCCGCGGCGCTGATCACCATGGCCGTGGTCGTCACCGCCTCGCCGTCGGGGCGGGCCATCATGACCTCGCTCGGGGCTCGCTGGGACGATCTCTGGTACTGGTTCCAGGGTCTGGTCTGACCCTTTGCCGCGCAGGAGCTTCCCCTGATCGACTTCCGGTACCACCTGGTGTCCCTGGTTGCCGTCTTCATGGCGTTGGCGACCGGCATCCTCGTGGGCTCCTCATTGATCAACCAGTCGTTGATCGACTCTCAGCGCTCGGACATCTCCAACCTGCGGGGGGAGAGGGAGTCGCTGCGCCAGAACCTGGACGCCGCCCAGAGCGAGATCGCGTACCGCGACAGCTACCTGGGTGAACTACGTGAGTCGCTGCTGCCCGGTCGCCTGCTCGGACATCGGGTCTCGATCGTCGTGCTTCCCGGTGCGTCCGGGAAGGACGTCGACGCGATGGCCCGCACGCTCACCGAGTCCGGAGCGCAGCTCTCCGGCCGCGTCACCGTCAACGACGACTTCTTCGCCGCCGCTGACACCGAGGACCCCCAGGTGGCGGAGAAGGCGAAGCTCCGCGACGAGACGATCCGCCGTCACGGCCTGACGACGATCAAGAGCAAGGCGCCGGCCACCCAACTCGCGCACGCACTGCTCGCCCGCGACACCGGCACGGGTCTGGGGGCGGATGCGCAAGCCTTCCTCACCGAATTGGATCGAGCCGGGATGATCACCCGCGCCGCAGTGGTCGCGCCCGGGGACCTCGCCGTGCTGGTCACCGGGGGCACCCCGGCCAAGGGGACCCCGCAGACCGACCGCCGCCGCAGCGGGACCGTCGCGCTGGCCACCGCGATGGACGCCGCGAGCGGCGGGACCGTCGTCGTCGGGCCCGCGCAGGACAACGGCGGCGCCGTGCAGGCCGTGCGCAAGGACACCTCGGCCGCGGAACAGGTCTCGACGGTGGACAGCGTCGAGACCCCGTTCGGGCAGATCGCGACCGTCTACGCACTCGTCGAACAGATTGCCGGCGGAGCCGGGCAGTACGGCTCCGCGGACTCCGGGGACACCCCGCTCCCACGGTTCCGCGCGTCGACCACCAAACGATGAGCGCCTCGCATCGCGGCGCCGCGTCGGTCGGTGCTCGGGCCGTAGTCGCTCGGGCGGCGTTGCAGCGGTGGCAGCAGGACACCGCCGGTCCCGGCCGAATGGGACCGCACCAACTTCAACGGACGGTCCGTCAGTCTGCTTGCCGGACCGGCCTTCCTGGCCGGTGCGGCCGGTGGGGCTCTGCTCGCCCCGCGCGCCTCGGTACGTGCTCGGCTCGGCCACCGCGCTGGCCGTCGCGGGCGCCGGTGCCGTCGGACATTACGACGACCACGGAGCCGGCGCCGGGGGTCAGGCCAAGGGGCTCGAGGGGCACCTGAAGGCGCTGGCGAGCGGTCGGTTCACCACCGGCGCGGCCAAGGTCGTCGGGCTGAGTGCGGTCGGTGCGGTGGCCGGGGGCCTGCTGCCGCCCGGTGGCCGCCCGCGCCGCGGGGACCTCGCCGATCGCCGCCGCGGTGGTCGCCGGGTACGCGAACCTGGCGAACCTGCTGGACCTGCGGCCCGGTCGCTGTCTGAAGTTC
Source organism: uncultured Actinomycetota bacterium (assembly GCA_963703165.1). GTDB lineage: Bacteria > Actinomycetota > Actinomycetes > Sporichthyales > Sporichthyaceae > JBQTKD01. The sequence continues at coordinate 265,307 of OY969798.1, read as the reverse complement.
GGCCTGCTGCACGCCCCGGTGGTCCTCACCTCGGGTGGGGCGGCGCTGGCCGGTCCGCTCGGCGCAGCGGTCGGCCTGCTGGACGTCGACCTGCGCGAGCGGGTGATGCTCGGCGACACCGGATCCAACGCGCTCGGCGCCGCCCTGGGGGCGACGGTGCTCGCCTGTTACGGCCGGTTCGGGCGCGCCGCCCACCTGCTCGGCCTGTGCGCGCTGACCCTGGCGAGTGAGCGGATCAGCTTCACCTCCTACATCGCCGCCCACGAACCGCTGCGTCGCCTCGACGAACTGGGTCGGCTCGCCCCGGCCCGAAGCGGGGTCTGATGCCTCGGGTCCTGACCCGAGGGGGTGCCGGGACCCTCGCCGGCGCCGCGGCGCTCGTCGCGGTCGTCACGATCGTGGCCCGGGTGCTCGGCTTCGGCCGCTGGATCGTGTTCGCGCAGACCGTCGAGGGCGGTTGCCTCGGCGACGTCTACAACACCGCGAACCTGCTGCCCGAACGTCATGTTCGAGGTCGTGGTCGGCGGCGCGCTCGCGGGCATGGTGGTTCCCGTCCTCGCCGCCGCGGTCGCCCGCAAGGACCGCGAGCACGTCGACGCCACGATCTCGGCCTTGCTCGGTTGGACGCTGCTGCTGCTGATCCCCGTCGCGCTGGTCGCGGCGATCGTGGCGCGACCGATGGTGAGCTTCTTCCTCGGCTCGGTGAACGAGTGCCCGCAGGCGGTCGACGTCGGGCACCGGATGCTGTTGATGTTCCTGCCGCAGCTGTTCTGCTACGGCGTGGCCGTCGTGCTGTCCGGCGCCCTCGCCGCGCACCGCCGCTTCTTCGCGGCCGCCCTCGCGCCGCTGATGTCCAGCGCGGTGCTGATCGCGCACCTACCTGGTCTTCGCCGCCGTCGCCGACGGGAGGATCGGCACCGGTGAGGTGACGCTGCGGTCCCGCGACGTTCTCGCCCTGGGCACCACGATGGGCGTGCTCGCCCTGGCGCTGACCGTCGCCGTTCCGCTGCGCGCGGCCGGTATCCGGATCCGCCCGTCGCTGACCTTTCCCGACGGTGTCGCCACCAAGGTGCGGGCCCTCGCCCTGGCCGGTGCCGCCGTCCTCATCGCCCAGCACGGCGCGCTGCTCGCCGTGAACTGGTTGGCCAACAACCACGGCCCGGCCGGATCGGTGACGGCCTGGACGTGGGCGCTGGCCGTGTTCCTCTCCGCGCACGCGATCCTGACCCTGCCCATCGTCACCAGCGCCTTCCCTCGCCTGGCAGCCTCCGAGAACCCCACCGCGCTCACCGCGACGACGACTCGCATGGTGCTGCTGGCCGGGTGTGCCGGGGCCGCGCTGACCGCCGGCGCCGCGGTCCCGATCAGTCGAGTCTTCGTGGCCGGCACCGAGGTGAGCGATCAGAACGCCTTGCGCGCAGGCATCGTCGGTCTGGCCCCGGCGCTGATCGGCTTCGCCTTGATCACCCACCTGTCCCGCGTGCTGTACGCGGCACACCGGGGGCGCTCCGCGGCCGTCGCCGCGGCCACCGGGTGGGTGGTCGTCGCCGTCGGAGGCACTGTCGCCGTGATCGTGGCCCCCGGGCGAGACGCCGTCGCGGCGCTGGCGATCGGCTACTCGGCCGGGCTCACCGTCGGAGGGGTCCTGCTGCTGGTGGCCGTGGCCCGGCTGCGGGGACCGGCGGTGCTGAGCGGTCTCGCCCGCACCGCCGGGGTCGGCGTCGGGGCGGCCGCCGCGGCCGCGCTCGGCGGTGCGGTGGTCGGCGAGAAGTTCGACGACGCGAGCTTCGCGGCGGCGGCAGCCGGCACTGTGGGGGTGAGCGCGCTGATCGCGGTGGTGTTCGCGGGGGCGGTGTTGCTCGCGGATCGCCCGACGGTGCTGGCACTGCGCGGGGGGACCGACGATGAGTGAGACGACGGGGGCGCCACGCGTCCTGCTCCTGCTGGCCAGCAGCACCGGTGGGGTAGGGCGCCACGTCGCCTCGGTCGCGGCTTCCCTCGCGGCGCACGGGGTTCCTGTGCTCGTCGTCGGGCCGGCGGCCACCGACGAGCACTTCGGCTTCGCCGCGGCCGGAGCCCGCTTCGAGCCCGTCGAGATCGCGGACGTCCCGCGGCCCAAGCAGGACCTCGACGCAGTGCGCGAGGTGCGGGCTCTCCTCGCCGACTTCGCCCCGACCGTCGTGCACGCGCACGGCCTGCGCGCCGGGGGAGTCGCCGTGCTCGCGCTCCGCGCCGGCCGTGTCGAGATCGGCGGCGGGTCCATCCGCCCACCGCTCGTCGTCACCTGGCACAACGCGGTGCTCAGCACCGGGCTGCGCCGTGCGCTGCCGACCGCCCTGGAGGCCCTGGTCGCCCGCGGCGCAGACCTGACCCTCGGCGCCTCGAGCGACCTGGTGGCCCGCGCCCTGCGGCTCGGCGCCCGCCGCGCGTATCTCGGCCCCGTGGCCGCCCCGCCGGAGCCCGAGTCGGTCCCCGATCGCGCCTCCGCCCGTGAGGCACTGGGACTGGAGGCGGAACCGTTCGTGGTGACCGTCGGCCGCATGGCGCCGCAGAAGGACTACCCGACGCTGCTCAGCGCCGCGGCCCGCTGGCGCGGTCTGGTCCCGCAGCCCCTGCTGGGCATCGTCGGCGCCGGACCGTTGGAGGACGAGATCCGCGCACGGATCGCTGCCGAGGACCTACCGGCACGCCTGCTCGGCTCCGCGTCGGAGGTCAGCGCGGTCCTCGCGGCCGCCGACGCCGCCGTGATCACCAGCCACTGGGAGGCCCGCTCGCTGTTCGCCCAGGAGGCGTTGCGGGCCGGGGTGCCGCTGATCTCCACCGCGGTGGGCGGCATCCCCGACCTGGTCGGCGACGCGGCGGTGCTGGTTCCACGCGGCGACGCGGCCGCGGTGGCCGAAGCGGTGGTCGCCGTCCTGACCCAGCCCGAACTCGCCGCACAGCTCGCGGTGGCAGGCCGAACCCGGGCGCAGGACTGGCCCGACGAAGCGGCTGTGCAGGCGCAATTGCTGGGGCTCTACCGGGGACTGCTTCCGATAGCGGAGCGCCGTGCGGGCGCCCACAGCCAGGCAGGCTGATCCTCGCTTCGCTCGTCAACAGGTCTCAATCGCCTCGGGCAGCGGACCGCCGCTCGTCTCGGCCCTTCGCCCGCCACCTCCGGCTCCGGGATCGAGAACGCTCGTTCCTCGCGCTCTCGCTCCTTCGCTCCGGTACGGGCGGTCCTCTCCGGTCGGTGCTGTCGCTCGCCTCAATCGCCTGTAGGTTAGAACCCCGTGGACCCCGGCGAACCTCGCCGCCCCCTTCTCTGCCACGGAGCGCCTCTTGGTCACGCCGCATGTCACCAAGCACCTGTTCGTCACCGGCGGCGTCGCCTCCTCGCTCGGTAAGGGCCTGACGGCGTCCAGCCTCGGCAACCTGCTGACCGCGCGCGGGCTTCGCGTCACGATGCAAAAGCTCGACCCGTACCTGAACGTCGACCCGGGAACGATGAATCCGTTCCAGCACGGCGAGGTCTTCGTGACCGACGACGGTGCGGAGACCGACCTCGACGTCGGGCACTACGAGCGCTTCCTCGACACCGTGCTCCACGGCTCCGCAAATGTGACGACGGGTCAGGTGTACTCCACCGTCATCGCCAAGGAGCGCCGCGGGGAGTACCTGGGGGACACCGTTCAGGTCATCCCGCACATCACCAACGAGATCAAGGCGCGCATCCGCAGGATGGCGACGCCGACCAGCGGCCAGGAACCGGTCGACCTGGTGATCACCGAGATCGGCGGCACGGTCGGTGACATCGAGTCGCTGCCGTTCCTCGAGGCCGCACGCCAGGTCCGCCACGAGGTCGGCCGGGACAACGTGTTCTTCCTGCACGTCTCCCTGGTCCCGTGGATCGGCCCGTCGGGTGAGCTGAAGACCAAGCCGACGCAGCACTCGGTCGCCGCGTTGCGCTCGATCGGTATCCAGCCCGACGCGATCGTCTGCCGCTCCGACCGCCCGATCCCGGCCGCGGTCAAGCGCAAGATCTCGCTGATGTGCGACGTCGACCTCGAGGCTGTCGCGGCTGCCTGCGACGCCCCGTCGATCTACGACATCCCGAAGGTGCTGCACGCCGAGGGCCTCGACGCCTACGTCGTCCGACGCCTCGGACTGCCCTTCCGCGACGTCGACTGGACCGCCTGGGACCTGCTGCTGCGCCGGGTGCATTCCCCGGCCCATCACGTCACGGTGGGTCTGGTCGGCAAGTACGTGGACCTCCCCGACGCGTACCTCTCGGTCACCGAGGCGTTGCGCCACGGCGGCTTCGCCAACGACGCCAAGGTCGAGATCCGGTGGGTCACCTCCGACGACTGCCAGACCTACGAAGGCGCGGTGGATCAGCTCGGCGACTGCGACGCGGTCTGTGTCCCCGGCGGCTTCGGGGTGCGCGGCATCGAGGGCAAGCTCGCCGCGATCCGCTTCGCCCGTGAGCAGGGGATCCCGCTGCTGGGCCTGTGCCTCGGGCTGCAGTGCGTGGTCATCGAGTACGCCCGCCACATGGCCGGCCTCGAGGGCGCCAACTCCGCGGAGTTCGACCCCGCCAGCACGCATCCGGTGATCGCCACGATGGACGACCAGCGCGACGTCGTCGCCGGCGAACGGGACCTGGGCGGCACCATGCGCCTGGGCCTGTATCCGGCGAAGCTGACCGAGGGTTCGATCGTGCGCGAGCTCTACGGCGAGCCGTACATCTCCGAGCGGCATCGGCACCGCTACGAGGTCAACAACACCTACCGCGCCGAGCTGGAGCGGGCCGGACTGATCTTCTCCGGCACGTCCCCGGACGGTCGTCTGGTGGAGTTCGTCGAACTCGACCGCTCCGAGCACCCGTTCCTGGTCGCGACCCAGGCGCACCCGGAGTTTCGCTCCCGCCCGACCCGGGCCCATCCGCTGTTCTCCGGCCTGATCGAGGCCGGCCTCGCCCGACGCGCGGCTCGCACCGGGAGCGCGGCGAACACGGTGCCCGCCCCCGCCGATCCTTCGGAGCCCACTGCTCGGCTTGCGCGATGACCGTCACGGAGCCGATTGCCGACGCCCCGGCGTCGCTCCCGGTCCGCCGCTCGGTGGAGGCCTTCCAGGGCGGCGTCGTGCGGATGCGGGTGGACCACGTTCTGATGCCCGACGGCGACCTCGCGGTGCGGGACGTGCTCGTGCATCCCGGCTCCGTCGGAGTGCTGGCACTGGACGACGAGAACCGGGTACTGGTGCTGCGGCAGTACCGCCACCCCGTGGGTAAGCGGCTGTGGGAACTGCCGGCCGGGTTGCTCGACTTCCCCGGCGAGGAGCGGTTGGCCGCGGCCCGTCGGGAGCTGGCCGAGGAGGCCCACCTGAGCGCGCAGGACTGGCGGGTGCTCGTCGACGCCTATACCTCTCCCGGCATCAGCGACGAGGCCGTGCGCATCTACGTGGCCCGAGGTGTGGCGTCGTTGCCGGGGGATCGGCCGGTCGGACGGCACGAGGAGGCCGACCTACCCATGGCGTGGGTCCCGTTGGCTGAGCTGCTCGAGGGAATCCTGGCCGGGACACTGTCCAACCCGTTGCTGGTCATGGGCGTCCCGGCGTTGACCGCGGTCCTGGCCGGCGCCGGCGTGGACTCGTTGCGTTCGGCCTGAGGTAGTTCCGCGTAGGTCGGGAACCCGACCTACGAAGTGTTCGCCGGCGAACATCCGGCGCCCTCGCTTCCCGGCAGGGTTGTGCCCACGCCGGGAGGTCCTCCCGGGACACAGAGAGGGGCAGGGACATGTCGAGAATCTTCTCGATCCCCACCGTGGGCAGCAGCTCGGACAGCTTCGCGTGGCGTCGGCGTCACCGCCGCTGTCGTCGGTGGAGCCGTCGGCGTTGGTGCCGCCGCCGTCGTTGGAACGACTCCAGCAGCTCGACCGACTGATCGTCGCCTCACCTGACACCGCGTCCGCCCCGACCTCCCGAACGGTCGGGGCGTTCGCATGTCCGGGGCGGTCGACGCGACATGAGGGATGCTCACCTCTAGTTGATCAAGGTCAGCTAATTACCCCGAAAGTTCACAAACCCGGTCAGAACGTCCCAAATGGGACGAAACAACCTCCCGAGGCGGAACATCACTCGGATCTTGAGTCCTATGTTCTCGCGTACCGACCAGGCGAAGGCCTGGACCGGAGGGAAGGACAATCGCGATGTCGAGATTCTCTATCCCCACCGTCGGTGGGGATCGTTGGTACGGACGGCGTCGTCACTGGCGCCGTCGTTGGTACGGCCGCCGCCGTCGTTACTACGGCGACGGTTGGAGCCACAGCCATAGCTGGACCTCCAGCAGCACCTGGTAGTCCAACTGCGTGATCGACCCCAGATCACAACAGGAGTGCGCCCCGTCCGCCCCCATCGGTCGGGGCGTACTCACGTTATTGGCCGGATCGTGAGAGTTCACCAAGCTGCAGGACCGACAATGCGCGCCTGAAGCCGATCCGAGAGGCAGAATGTTCACAGTGCCCACGCCTTTGACCCCTGACGCCGCCGCAGCTTTCAGCGCGCGGCCGGATTGCTGCGTCCCCGCGTGAGTCCCTGGTCCAAGAAGGGGAGCAAGGCTCCGAAGCCGTCGAAGGCATCGCAGCCGCCCCCACCCGTCCAGTTCGACGAGTCTGTGCAGTTCCAGGACTCGCCCCCATCCCGCGCGGAATCGCGCCCCGAGCAGCGCAACGAGCCAGGAGTCGACTCACTCGATGAGCCGTCGCACGTCCTGCCGACCCCGCCCGCGGGCGAGGCAGTCCTCGAGGTCGAGCCGGACCGGGGTACCCGCTACTCGCGGATGAAGGACCGGGTCGCCCCGGTGGCCGAGGGCGAAGGCCTCGTCGCGGAGGCTGTCTCGACGCCGCTGCGCACGATGATCAAGCGCTTCTGGCCGGACGTGAAGCCGTTCCGCTGGGGCATCGGCCTCATGCTTCTGCTGGCCGTCGTGGCCCCGCTGATCCAGACCTCGCAGATCTGGTTGTTCCAACGCATCGTCGACGACGTCCTGGTCCCGACCGACATCGACGCGATGTACGACATCGCGCTGCTGTACCTGCTGCTGTCCATGGGCGGTGGCGCGGTCGGCTGGATCGACTCCTACCTCTCGGCCTGGGTCGGCGAGCATCTGCTGCTGCGCATCCGGGCCAAGATGCTGCGCAGCCTGCAGCGCACCAACACGACGACGTTGGACAAGCAACGCGCGGGTGACCTGCTGACCCGTCTCACCGACGACGTCGGCGCCGTCGAGAGCCTGATGGTCGGCATCGTCGTGTCCGCGACCGGATCGATCGCGCAGTTGGCCTTCTTCGGTACCGCGCTGTTCCTGCTCGACTGGCGCCTGGCACTGCTCTCGCTGACCGTCGTGCCGTTCTTCTGGTTGATCGCCGCGACCTTCGCCCGCCGCCTCAAGCGCATCGCGCGCCAGCGCGCACGCCGGGCCGGTTCGTTGACCGCGGTGGCCGAGGAGAGCCTGGCCGTGCTCGCACTGGTCCAGGTGCACGGCCGCGAGAAGGAGGAGGCCGCGCGCTTCGACCGCGAGGCCAATGCCGTGCTGGCGACCGAGCTGGGCGCGGCCCGCCTGACCTCGACCTTCCCGCTGGTGGTCGACCTGGTCGAACTGGTCGGCATGCTCGTGGTGATCGCCGCCGGCGCCTGGGCCCTGGACCAGGGCAACCTCACGCTCGGTGGGTTCCTGGTCTTCCTGACCTACCTGACCAAGATGTACTCACCGGTGCGTTCGCTCGGCGACCTGGGCAACACGATCGTGTCCGCGATGGCCGACGTCGAGCGCATCGAGGAAGTCCTCAACCTGCCGCCGGGCGTCACCGAGTGCCCCAACCCGGTCAAGCTCGACCAGGCCACGGTGCGCGGGGAGCTCGAACTGCGCGACGTCACCTTCCGCTACCCGGCCGCGAAACGGTCGGCCGTCGAAGGGGTGTCCTACCGGTTCCAGCCCGGCCGCATGACGGCTCTGGCCGGGCCCAGCGGCTCCGGCAAGTCGACGTTGGTGCGTCTGCTCGCCCGCCTGGACGATCCCGACGAGGGCGTCGTCCTGCTCGACCATCACGATCTGCAGGTCCTGGAGATGCGCAGCCTGCGCGACACGGTCACCGTGCTGCTGCAGGAGGCTCCGGTGCTCGACGCGAGCGTCCGGGACAACATCACCTTCGCCAAGCCCGGCGCGAGCGACGACGAGGTCTGGGCGGCCCTGAGCCAAGCCGGCGTGGACGATGTCGTGGCCGCCCTGCCCAAGGGTCTGGACTCCCGTCTGGGGCAGCGTGGACGCTCCCTGTCGGGCGGTCAGCGCCAGCGCATCGCGTTGGCCCGGGCCCTGGTGGGTGGCGCGAAGGTCATCATCCTCGACGAGCCGACCACCGGCCTGGACGACGTGACCGCGCAACGCTTCCTCGACACGCTGCGCCAGCTTTCCGTGAACCGGACCGTGATCGTGTCCAGCCACGACGCAGTCGTCCTGGCCGAGGCCGACGACGTCCTGAACCTCGAGGCACCGGTGGGGCCGTCGCTCGCAATGCGCAAGAAGTACGGCGACGACGAGGAGGACGACCTCTCCGAGTACGACGACGAAGATTTCGACGACCTCCCGCCGGAGCCTGTCGCGTACACGATGTGACCTGCGCGTTTGCCTAGCACGACGGTCATCTCCAGACAGGCCGAACCGGCAAACTGCGTCGCTGTCAGTACTGACAGCGCCCGTCCAGGCACCTCGAAGAATGCTCGCCTATCGTCCGAATCGCCGGGAAATTTCACCTGGCATCGCGAGATGGAGGGGCAACATGGCACGAAGCCTTTTTTCTATCCCGACCGTCGGCGGTCGTCGTCGTCGCCGCCGTGGTCGGTACGTGACCCGCTGCCGTCGCGTGCGGTACTGGCGCCGTGGCCGTCGGCGCACCCGTTACACCTGCACGCGCACCTGGACCACTGACTGATTCAGGCGTGAAGGGGTGCGCTCGCCGCTGCCGTGCCCGCCATCGGCGGGCGCTCCCCGCGCCGGCAAGTTGCTGTCTAAAAGAGCCCACCGGACCACATCCTGTAGAGGACCTGGATTTCCCGCAGGCTAATTCCGCGCCAAGCTCGCAAAAACTGTGAAAACTTTCGCATAGCGCCCAATGCGGACCGCCGACTGCCGGCTATGGTCCCAAGTGTTCGGACCCCACGTCCGACACGTAACCCGAAGGGGCAGAGGCTATGGCACGGAGTCTTTTCTCCATCCCCACTGTGGGTGGTAGCAACACGCGATTGGCGTCGTCGTCGTCGTCATCACCGCTGGAACCGTCGTCGTCGGTGGAACCGTCGTCGGCGTGGTGGCTGCTACAGCGGCCGTCGCGACACCAGCCGCTCCTGGAGCGACTGCTGACGTTGGTTCTCAAACGTTGGCACAGCGCGCGCCCCGGTTCGCCGGGGCGCGCGTCTGCGTCTGCGGATGAGGTCGACCGCGACCCGGATCAGACGGCCGCGGAGCACATGGACCTGCCGCTCAAGGGCTACCGGATGCAGCGCCTCGTGGCCGCCAGCAACCGGTTCGAGGTCTATCAGGCCTGGAGCGAGGAACGCAGTTGTGCCGTCGTGATCAAGACGGCGCGGGCCAGCATGGGGCCCGAGGGCGGCGAGAAGATCCTGCGCGAGGGCAACTACCTCACGGGCCTGAACCACCCCCACCTGATCAAGCTCTACGAGGTGCTCGAGGACCCGCAACCGGCGCTGGTCCTGGAGGTGCTCACCGGACCAACGTTGCGTGAACTGTTCCGCGAGGAGGGCCGCCTGCCTCCGGGTGAAGTTGTCGTGATGGGTCGTCAGATCGCTTCTGCGCTGTGGTATCTGCACGGCCGCGGCATCATTCACTGCGACCTCAAACCCGCGAACGCCCTCGCCGAGCGCGCCACGGTCAAGGTGATCGACCTGTCCGGTGCCCGCGGTGCCGGTGTCGGCGTCAAGCGGCACGGCACCCAGGGCTACCTCTCGCCGGAACAGGCGAACAAGGAGTACGTCTCCCCGGCGACGGACATCTGGGGCCTGGGCGTGATCATGCTCGAGGCGCTCTCGGACCGGGACCCGTTCCCGCCCGGGTGTCCGGAGTACCAGAACGATCACGGGCCGTTGGCCTCCCCGCCGGGCAAGTGGCGCCCGCGCAAGCTGCACGAGGAGATCGGCGACCTCGTCGACGCCTGCTGCGCCTTCGACCCCACCCAGCGCCCCAGCCTCGCCACCGTGATCGAGGTGCTGGACCGGCATCTGCCGTCCGAAGAGACAGGGCCCTGACCAGGCCCATTTGCCTGTCGGCCAGATTCGCTTTACCCCCGCCCGGTTTGCGGTGGATCATGTCGGTAAGTCACTTATCAACCCCCGCGAGCTCCCGACTCGTGGGCCGATCGGTGAAAGGCGTCCGACATGTCTCATCGGTACTTCAGCTCCTACTCGGTCGGTAGCTCCGGCTGGAACAGCTACCGCAGGTCGCACCTGAGCGGTCGGCGCCGGTGGCGCCGCAGCTGGCGTCGTCGTCGTTGGTACGGCGGCGGTCGTTCGTGGTGCTCCACCAGCAGCAGCAGCGACTGCTGAGCGACGCCGTTCGTTGACACGGCCCGCGGGGCGTCGGCTTCATGCCGCGCCGCGCGGGCCGTTCTAATGTGCAGCCATGAGGATCGGCGTTCCGCGTGAGCTGAAGAACCACGAGTACCGGGTGGCGATCACCCCGTCCGGGGTGCACGAGTTGGTCCGGCACGGCCACGAGGTGCTCATCGAGCACGAAGCCGGGGTCGGGTCCTCGATCAGCGATGAGGACTACGTCGCCGCCGGGGCCACGATCGCGCCGAGCGCGGCGGACGTGTGGGGGACCGGCGACCTGATCCTCAAGGTCAAGGAGCCGGTCCCGGAGGAGTACGGGCTGCTGCGCGCCGACCAGGTCCTGTTCACCTATCTCCACCTGGCCGCGTCGCGGGAATGCACCGACGCGTTGCTGGCGTCCGGGACCACCGCGATCGCCTACGAGACCGTGCAACTGGCCGACGGGTCACTGCCGCTCCTGTATCCGATGAGCGAGGTTGCCGGACGTCTCGCCCCGCTCGCCGGCGCGTACCACCTGATGGCCGCGGGCGGCGGTCGTGGCGTGCTGATGGGCGGGGTGTCCGGGGTCTACGCGGCCAAGGTCGTGGTGATCGGGGCGGGCGTTGCCGGGATGAACGCGGCGGCGATCGCCGTCGGCATGCACGCCGAGGTGCTGCTGCTGGACCGCAACATCGCGAAGCTGCGCGAGGCCGACCGGATCTACCAGGGCCACGTGCAGTCCGTGGCGTCGAACGCCTTCGAGATCGAGAAGGCAGTGCTCGATGCCGACCTGGTCGTCGGCGCGGTCCTCGTGCCCGGTGCCGTCGCGCCGAAGTTGGTCTCCAGCGACCTGGTCTCCCGCATGAAGCCCGGCACGGTGCTCGTTGACATCGCCATCGACCAGGGCGGCTGCTTCGAGGACTCCCGCCCGACCACGCACGCCGAGCCGACGTACACCGCGCACGGCTCGCTGTTCTACTGCGTCACCAACATGCCCGGCGCCGTCCCGCACACCTCGACCCACGCGCTGACCAACGTGACCATGCCGTACGCCCTGGCCATCGCCGACCGCGGCTGGCGCGACGCCCTGCGCGCCGACCCGGCCCTGGCCCTCGGCCTGAACACGCACCAGGGCGCGATCACCTGCGCTCCGGTCGCCGAGGCCCACGGCCTGCCGGGCGTGGAGCTGGCCTCCGTCCTCGTTTGAGGGCGCAGCTCCTGACCCCGATAGGCGGCGCGCCGGTTCGACCTCCCCGAGCCGGCCCCGCGACGGCCATAAGTTGCTGAGGTCGTTCGTGGTGGGAGGGGGCCAGGTGTCCGAGGTCGAACTCGCCGGCGCCCTGCGCGGGTACCTCGATCACCTCGCGGTCGAACGTGGTCTGGCCACCAACACCCTGCTGTCCTACCGCCGGGATCTGAGCCGCTACCTGGCCGTGCTCGTCGATCGCGGGGTCAACGAGGTCGACGCGATCACGCAGCACGACGTCGCGGATTTCCTCGTCCGGCTGCGGGCCGGGGACTCCGAGCACCCGCCGCTGGCCGCGTCCTCGGCGGCGCGCGCGGTCATCGCGGTGCGCGGGTTCCACCGGTTCGCGTTGCGGGAGGGGCTGACCGTCGACGACCCGGCCCGCCCGGTCCGTCCGCCGCGCACCCCTAAGCGGCTGCCCAAGGCCATTCCGGTGGCCGATGTCGCGGCGATGATCGCCGCGGCCGACCGTGGCGAACGCCGCGAGCTCGCCGCCCGCGACGTCGCCCTGCTGGAGCTGCTCTACGGGACCGGGGCCCGGATCTCGGAGGCCGTCGGACTGGACGTCGACGACATCGATCTGGACAACCGCTCGGTGATTCTGACCGGTAAGGGCGACAAGCAGCGCATGGTGCCGATCGGTGGCTGCGCGCACTCGGCGTTGACCGGGTACCTGGCTGCCGGACGGCCCGCGTTGGCGCAGGCCGGCGGCGGGTCGCCGGCGCTGTTCCTCAACGCACGCGGCGGACGGCTGTCCCGGCAGAGCGCCTGGACGGCGTTGCGTGCCTCCGGGGTCGGCGCCGGATTGAGCGTCGAGGTCTCCCCGCACACCCTGCGGCACTCCTTCGCGACCCACCTGCTCGAGGGCGGCGCGGACGTCCGGGTGGTCCAGGAACTGCTCGGCCACGCCTCGGTGGCGACCACGCAGGTCTACACGCTGGTCACCGTCGAGCACCTGCAGGAGGTCTACGCGAGTACGCACCCGCGGGCTCGGCTGGCCCGGGCGCCGAGGCAACAACGTAGGTCACTCGAGTCCCACTGATTTCTCTGTTTCACAGGGGAAACAGCGCTGGACCGTGTCGCGCACAACACCGCACGACACGCCGCGGGATGAACCGATCGGGCGTCGCTGCGTGCGCGAATCTGGCCGTGCCGGCGGCGGTCCACGTCCGTCGGGCTACGGAACCGACAGGGAGGAAGGCTCGCCATGCCCGAGTCGACCTACGGCTACGGATCCACCGCCCGCAGCGACGAGAAGTTTCCGCCGTTGCCCTCGGTGATGGCGTCCGTGCCGCGCGAGCGGTGGACGCCGACCGCCCGCGCGAACACCCCGTCGACGGATCTGATGCCAGATCAGATCCCTGCGCAGGTTGCCGCAGAGCCCGAGCTTTCCGGCCAGATCGGCCCCACCGGCCGTCCGATGCCGACATTCCCCGAGCCGCCCGTGCTGGAGCGCCACGGGCCGGCCAAGATCATTGCGATGTGCAACCAGAAGGGCGGGGTCGGCAAGACCACCTCGACCATCAACCTGGGTGCCTGCCTCGCCGAGGTCGGCCGCAAGGTTCTGCTCGTCGACTTCGACCCGCAGGGGGCGCTGGCCGTCGGGCTCGGTGTCAACCCGCACGAGCTCGACCTGACGCTCTACAACCTGCTGCTCGACCGCAACGTGGGCATCGACGACGTCCGGCTCAAGACCAACGTCGACGGTCTGGACCTGCTGCCCTGCAACATCGATCTCTCGGCCGCCGAGGTGCAGCTGGTCTCCGAGGTCGGGCGTGAGCAGTGCCTGCAGCGCGCGCTGCTACCGATCTACCACGAGTACGACCACATCATCATCGACTGCCAGCCCTCGCTCGGCCTGTTGACGGTCAACGCGTTGACCGCCGCGCACGCGGTGATCGTGCCGCTGGAGCTCGAGTACTTCGCGCTGCGCGGGGTCGCGCTGCTGGCCGACACCATCGCGAAGGTGCAGGAGCGGCTCAACCCGCAGCTGCGACTGGAAGGCATCCTCGCCACGATGTACGACTCGCGCACCGTGCACGGCCGTGAGGTCATGCAGCGGGTCGTCGAGGCCTTCGGTGATGCGGTGTTCCACACCGTCATCGGGCGCACCGTGCGCTTCCCGGAGACCACTGTGGCCGGTGAGCCGATCACCTCCTACGCCACGACCTCCCCAGGTGCCGCGGCCTATCGCCAGCTCGCCCGCGAGGTGCTGCAGCGCCTCGACACCCACTGATCCCTCGCCAGTCCGCGGCACCTCTGCCGGTCGGTTACGGTTCCGGGGTGGATGTCGTGCTGGCAGAAGGACCGACGCCGCCCGAACCGACCGCCGAAGTGCCGGGCAAGCGCGCCGCGTTCCAGGTCAACCTGCCCGTGTTCGAGGGGCCGTTCGACCTGCTGCTCGGGCTGATCGCCAAGCACAAGCTGGACATCACCGAGATCGCGTTGGCCACGGTCACCGACGACTTCATCGCCTACATCCGCAGCTACGGGGACGACTGGGACCTCGACGTCGCCAGTGAGTTCCTGGTCGTCGCCGCGACCTTGCTCGACCTCAAGTGCGCGCGCCTGCTGCCCTCCGGCGAGGTCGACGACGAGGAGGACCTCGCGCTGCTCGAGGCGCGCGACCTGCTCTTCGCCCGCCTGCTGCAGTACCGCGCGTACAAGCAGGTTGCGGCGGTCTTCGCCGACCGCATGGCGAACGCCGGACGGCGTTACCCGCGCTCGGTGGAGATGGAGGAGCCCTTCGCGCAGTTGCTGCCGGAGGTGCTGATCGGGCTCGGCCCCGAGCAGTTCGCGGCCCTCGCGGTGAAGGCCATGACCCCGCGGGTGCTCCCGACCATCTCCGTCGCGCACCTGCACGCCCCGGCGGTCAGCGTGAAGGAACAGGTCGTCATCATCGTCGACCGGCTGCGCATCTCGGGGACCGCGACGTTCCGCGACCTCATCGCCGACGCTCCGGACACCCTCACGGTCGTGGCCCGGTTCCTCGGCCTGCTCGAGCTCTTCCGCGCAGCCGATGTGGCCTTCGAGCAGGAGACGCCATTCGCCGAGCTGCACGTCCGGTGGACCGGCGCAGCCGAGGGCGTGATCGAGGCCGGCGCGGAGTTCGACGAACTCGACGAACCCGTGCCGAGTGACGAGGAAGATCAACTTGTCGAGGACACAGGGGAGCAGCAGTCGTGACCGCCGACACCGCGTCCGAGGTTGAGGTTGAGGAAGCCGCCGTGGAGGAAGCACCTCCGGCGATTCCTACCGAGGTGCTGCGGGCGGCCGTCGAGGCGGTGCTGATGGTCATCGACGCCCCGGTCACCGAGATCGAGCTGGCGACCGCCTGCCGCTGCACGGCGATGGAGGTCAGCGCGGTCCTGCACGAGCTCGCCGAGGAGTACCGCGCGGACGGTCGTGGCTTCACGCTGCGGGAGTCCGGCGGGGGCTGGCGATTCTGGTCCGACCCGCAGTACGCGGACGTCGTCGAGCGATTTGTCCGGGACGGTCAGCAGGCCAAGCTCACCCAGGCCGCTTTGGAGACTTTGGCCGTTGTGGCCTACCGTCAGCCGGTCACCCGCTCCCGCGTCGCCGCGGTGCGTGGGGTCAACGTGGACGGTGTGATGCGCACCCTGCTCACCCGCGGGCTGGTCGAGGAGGCCGGCACCGAGGAAGGCAGCGGCGCGACGTTCTACCGCACGACCACGTACTTCCTGGATCGTCTCGGCATCGACAGCCTTGATGAGCTGCCCGAACTGGCGCCCTTCCTCCCCGCGATGGACGCCCTCGACGATGTAGAGATGCCCGGTATCTGATGGCTGAAGAACCCGACGACGACTTTCCCTACGAGACCTTCGAGGCCGACCCCGGCCCCCGGGAACCCGGCGAGCAGATCCGCCTGCAGAAGGTCCTCGCGGCCGCCGGCCTGGGCTCGCGCCGCGCGTGCGAGGAACTCATCGAGGCAGGCCGCGTCGAGGTCAACGGCGAACGCGTGAGCGAGCAGGGCAGGCGGGTCGACCCGAACAGCGACGAGATCCGCGTCGACGGCTCCCGGGTGGCCACCAAGACCGACACCGTCTATCTGCTCTTCAACAAGCCGCTCGGTTGCGTGAGCTCGATGAGCGACCCCGAGGGCCGGCAGTGCATCGGGGACTTCGTCGAGGAGTTCCCCCAGCGCCTCTTCCACGTCGGGCGTCTGGACATCGACACCGAGGGCCTGCTGATCCTCACCAACGACGGTGACCTCGCGCACCGGATCACGCACCCGTCCTTCGGCGTCTCCAAGGTCTACGTCGCCGAGGTCCCGGGCCCGATCTCGCGCGACCTGGGCCGCACGCTGAAGCGCGGCATTGTGCTGGACGACGGCCCGGTGAAGGTCGACGGCTTCCGGGTGCTCGATACCGCGCACGGCCGCGCGATGGTCGAGGTGACGCTGCACGAGGGGCGCACACACATCGTGCGCCGGCTGCTGGAGGCCGTTGGGCACCCGGTGTCCCGCCTGATCCGCACCGACATCGGTCCGGTCACCACGGGCAACCTCATCCCTGGTCGGCTGCGCCACCTCACGAGCCACGAGATCTCCGCGCTGTTCACCGCCTCGGAGGCAGCTGCTCGCCCGAAGACGACCCGCTCCAAGTCGTCTCGTTCGAACGCGTCGTCCCGGTCCAAGAAGTCGGCCGGGGCGAAGAAGCCGGTTCGCGCGAAGAAGTAGCCCCCTCCACCGAACGGATCGATCCCGCCGGCCGTTCGTCCCTTTCGCGCGACAACCACGGGCACGCGTCTGCGCGCGCTCCGATCATGGGGACATGAGCGGGACGGACGTCGAGACCTTCGACGTGGACGGGGTTCCGACGCTGTTCGTCCGGACCTCCGGGCCGACGCGCGCCGTCCTGATGTTCCGGGTCGGGCAGGCCGACGAGACCCTCGCCGAGCGTGGCGTCACCCACCTGCTCGAGCACCTCGCGCTGTTCGGCCTGGACCTGGCCGACCTGCACGCCAACGGTGCGACCGACCAGACCATGACCTGCTTCCCGATCCACGGCAGCGAGTCCGACGTGATCGACTTCCTGCGCGAGGTCTGCACCGGCCTGACCGATCCGCCGCTGCACCGGTTGGCGGTGGAGAAGGACATCCTGCGGGTCGAGGACGGCGGCCGGGCCCGGTCGGCCGCGCACGACCTGGCGGTGTGGCGGTACGGAGCCCGCAGCTATGGCCTGGCTGCCTTCCCGGAGCTGGGTCTTCCCGGCCTCGACGCGGAGGCGCTGAACCGGTGGAGCCGGCGGTGGTTCACCCGGGGCAACGCGGTGCTCGCCGTCGTCGGCGAACGGATGCCCGTCGGGCTGCGGTTGCCGCTGCTCGACGGTCCGCGGATGCCTGCCCCCGAGCCGAGCAACGCGTTGGCGCGGACCCCTGCCTGGTTCCACGGGGCACCGGACGGCATCGCGTTCGACCTTCTCGTGCCGCGCACGTCGGCGGCGCCTGTGTTCGGGGAGGCGTTGCGCCGGGCCTTGTTCCGGACGCTGCGTCAGGAACACGGCCACTCCTACGCCGCGACCGCCGGCTACTCGCCGCGCGACGCCGACGTCGCCACGGTCATCGGCTGCGCGGACATGCTGCCCGGGCGCGACCGTCCGGTGACCGCGGCGGTCCTGCAGGTCCTCGACAAGCTGGCGCACTGGCCGGACCGGCACGACGACCTCGACGCGATCCGCGCGATGCGCCTGGACGAGTGGGACCGGCCGGAGAAGGCCGAGGCGATGGTCGTTGCGCACGGCATGAACCTGCTGTGGGGCCATCCCACGCTGACGTTGGCGCAGATGCGCGAGGAGATCCGCGCCCTCACCGGCGCCGACATCCGTGCCTGCGCGCGGGCGGGGATGCGCACGATCCTGCTCAGTGTGCCGCCGGAGGCCGAAGTCGGGCGGGTCGACTTCACCTACCTGCACGCGGGCTCGAGCCAGACCGTCTCCGGGCGTCGGTACCGGGCCTGGGACGACCGGCACACCGAGCTGGTGATCGGTACCGACGGCGTGATGCTGACCAGTGCTCTCGGTGTCGCCACGGTGCTCTTCGACGGGTGCGCAGCGAAGCTTGACTGGCCCGACGGGGCGCGGACGCTCGTCGGGGCCGACGGCATCACCGTCGTCATCGAGCCGACACTGTTCCGGCTGCGCCGCGAGGACCTGGCTCGCCTCGACGAGGTGCTCGCCCACGTCGCGGCGCCGTGCCTGGAACGGTCGGCCGAACACATCCCGCGGCCCCGATCGGCTCGTGCCCGGGTCCTCGAGTCGTTGCGCGGGCGGTAAACGCGCGCCCGACTCGTCGGTGCGGTCGCTGTCTGCATAGGGTGGCGAGCCGAGCCTGGCGGGTGCACGGAAAGGTGATCAGCGTGGCGGTGCGGGCGATCCGCGGTGCGGTGCAGCTGGACGCGGACGAGCGGGAGCACATGCTTGTCTCGGTGTCCGAGCTCGTCTCGGCGATCCTGGATCGCAACGAGATCTCCGTCGACGATCTGATCAGCATCGTGTTCACCGCGACACCGGACCTGCACAGCGAGTTCCCCGCGGTCGGGGCGCGCGACCTCGGAATCACCGACGTGCCGTTGCTGTGCGCGCAGGAGATCGACATCGCCGGCGCAATGCCGCGCGTGATCCGGATCCTCGCGCACGTCGAGAGTTCGCGGTCGAAGGCCGAGATTCAGCACGTCTACCTGCGCGGTGCCGTCGCGCTGCGCAAGGACATCGCGCAGTAGTGAACGCGTCGCCGGACCGGGTCGACCTGCGCAGCGCGTTGGTGGTCGGCACGGGGTTGATGGGCACGTCGGTCGCGCTGGCTCTGCGTGCTCGTGGGGTCACCGTGTTCCTGCAGGATCGCGACTCCGAGATCGCCGCGTTGGCGGCGGCCCTGGGTGGGGGAGAGGTGCGCACCGGTTCGGAGGAACCCGCCGACATCGGGATTCTCGCGGTGCCGCCGGCGGCGGTCGGGCGGGTGCTCGGTGAGCTGCAGGCCGCGGGGGCGGCGCGGGCCTGGACCGATCTGGCCTCGATCAAGGGGAATGCGCAACGCGACGTCGAGACGCACGCCGATCCCTCGAGCTACGTCGGTGGGCATCCGTTGGCAGGGCGCGAACGCTCCGGTCCGGGGGCGGCCCGCATCGACCTGTTCGCCGGTCGCCCGTGGGTGCTGACGCCGTCGGCGGTGAGCAGCGAGGCCGCTCTGGCGGCTGCGTTGACGGTCGTCGAGCTGTGCGAGGCGACGCCGGTGCTGATGGACCCGACGACGCACGACCGCGCCGTCGCGCTGGTCTCGCACGCCCCGCAGGTGCTGGCCTCGCTGGTCGCGGCACGGTTGGTGGGCGCGGACCCGGTGGCGGCCGGCCTGGCCGGGCAGGGCATCCGCGACGTGACCCGCATCGCGGCCTCCGACCCTGGACTGTGGTCGGAGATCCTCGCGGGCAACGCGGCCGCGGTGGCCGAGGTCCTGACCGCGCTCGCCGCCGACCTGGACACGGTGGTCGACGCCCTACGTTCGATCGCCGACGGGCAGGAGACGCCCGACGCCGTCGCGGCGGTGACCGATGCGATCCGAGCGGGCAACCTCGGCCGCGCGCAACTGCCCGGCAAGCACGGTGAACCGCCCTTGCCGGTGGTCGCGGTGCCCGTGCTGGTGCCCGACAAGCCCGGCGAGCTGGCCCGCCTGCTCACCGACGTCGGCGCGGCCGGCATCAACCTCGAGGACATGCGCATCGACCACTCCCCGGGTCAGCCCGCCGGTCTCGTCGAACTCGCCGTCCGCCCCGCCGTCGCCGAGGTCCTGGTGGCCGAACTCCGCTCCCGCGGCTGGGCCGTCTACTAGCTCCACCCGAAGTCCCACCCGTCCCACCCGTTCCCAAAACTCCCCGAGAGTGCAATTTTCGTACGGCCCCACCACCCCAAACCGGGACATTCCACCCGCGAAATCGCCCCGAGAGTGCAATTTTCGTACGCGGGGCTCCGAGCGCTCGTTCCTCGCGGCTCCGACGCTGCTCCCGCCCGAATCGCCTGTGATCCTCGCTGCGCTCGTCAACAGGGCTTCAATCGGCTCGGCAGGGCACGCCGCTCGTTCCTCGCGGCTCGTGCCCGCCGCCTGCGGCTCGTCGGATCGAGAATGCTCGTTCCTCGCACTCTCGATCCGCCCGCCTACGGCGGCGTGCACCGAGCGGCTCGTTCCTCGCCGCTCGCCCTGCTCCCGCCTCAATCGCCTGTAGGCTGAACTGACTGGCCGGCACCGCGGTCCGTCGGTGAGGTCAGGAGTTCGATCACCGTGGAGTCTTCGCGCCCACTCGAGTCGTCGCTGGTCATCGCGATGGACGGCCCGTCCGGCTCCGGGAAGTCCAGCGTCTCGCGCGGCGTCGCCGAGGCCCTCGGGGTTCGCTACCTGGACACCGGAGCGCAGTACCGCGCGATCACCTTCTGGATGCTCGAGCAGGGCATCGACGTGCACGACCCCATCGCCGTGGCCGCCGCTGCCGAGCGGCCGGTGCTGTTCAGCGACACCGACCCCAAGGCGCCCGGCATCACCGTCGACGGTCACGACGTCTCCGGGCCCATCCGCACCCCTGAGGTGACCGGCGCCGTCAGCCTCGTCAGCGCGGTGCCCGCGGTTCGCACCCGCCTGGTCGCGATGCAGCGGGCGATCATCGCGCGCTGCTGCGCCGACGACGGCGGCATCGTGGTCGAGGGCCGCGACATCGGCACGGTCGTCGCCCCCGACGCCCCGGTGAAGATCTTCCTGACCGCCTCGGCCGAGGCCCGCGCCGGGCGACGCAGTGCTGAGTTCACCGCCGCAGGCGCGCAGAACGTCTCGGTGGAGGCCACGCAGCAGGAGCTGGCCCGCCGCGACACCCTGGACTCCAGTCGAACGGTCGCCCCGCTGCTGCAGGCCTCCGACGCGGTCGAGGTGGACACCACCACGCTGAACCGTGAGCAGGTCATCGAGGCAGTGCTCGACCGGGTGCGCCGCGTGCTGCCCGAACCGGTCAGCGGAGACCTCGCGCACTGACACCGGCGCCGGTGCCGGCTCAACAGAATTACACAGTGACACAGCATCAGAAAGTAGTTGTTCGATGAACGGGTCCACCCCCGACGAGACTGTTCAGCACCTCGAGGACGACGGCGAGTACACCGAGGCGGATTTCGCCGACTTCGAGTTCGACGACTCCGAGTTCGGTGAGGACGAGTCCGCGACCGTCGAGCCCGCGCCGGTGCTCGCCGTCGTCGGACGGCCGAACGTCGGCAAGTCCACGTTGGTGAACCGCATCATCGGCCGTCGCGAGGCCGTCACCGAGGACAAGCCCGGCGTCACCCGCGACCGCGTCGCCTACGACGCGATGTGGAACGGGCGCCGGTTCACCGTGGTCGACACCGGTGGGTGGGACCCGGACGGTGAGGGTCTGCGTGCCTCGATCACCGCGCAGGCCGAACTCGCGGTCGACGCCGCCGACGCGGTGCTGTTCGTCGTTGATGCCACCGTCGGGGCGACCGACCACGACGAGTCGGTCATGAAGATCCTGCGCAGCACGAAGAAGCCCGTCGTCCTGGCCGCGAACAAGGTCGACGGCCCCTCCGGTGAGGCCGACGCCACGCTGCTCTGGTCGCTCGGCCTCGGCCAGCCCTACCCGGTCTCGGCCCTGCACGGTCGCGGCTCCGGTGACCTGCTCGACGCGGTGCTGGACGCCCTGCCCGAACTGCCCGGCGAGCGTGCCGTCGTCACCGGTGGGCCGCGTCGAGTCGCCATCGTCGGTAAGCCGAACGTCGGCAAGTCCTCGTTGCTGAACAAGCTCGCCGGGTCCAACCGGGTCGTCGTCGACTCCGTCGCCGGGACCACCGTCGACCCGGTCGACGAGTTGATCCAGCTGGGTGGCAAGCCCTGGCGCTTCGTCGACACCGCCGGGATCCGCCGCAAGGTCGCCACCGCGTCGGGCCACGAGTACTTCGCGAGCCTGCGCACCGCGGCGGCCCTGGAATCGGCCGAGGTCGCCGTCGTGATCATCGACTGCTTCGAGCCGATCAGCGAGCAGGACACCCGCATCATCTCGATGGTCGTCGACGCCGGCCGTGCGCTGGTCGTCGTCTACAACAAGTGGGACCTGATCGACGAGGAGCGCCGCTACTACCTCGAGCGCGAGATCGAGAAGGAACTCGTCCGCGTCCCGTGGGCGCCGCGGGTCAACATCTCCGCGCGCACCGGGCGGGCCGTCGACAAGCTCGTGCCGGCGCTGGAGACCTCACTCGAGTCGTGGGACCAGCGCGTGCCGACGGGCAAGCTGAACTCGTTCATCGGCGCGCTGATCGCTGCCAACCCGCACCCCATCCGGGGCGGCAAGCAGCCCCGGATCCTGTTCGCCACGCAGGCCTCCACCCGACCCCCGCGGTTCGTGCTCTTCGCCTCGGGGTTCATCGAGGCCGGGTACCGACGGTTCATCGAACGCAAGCTGCGCGAGCAGTTCGGCTTCGTCGGCACACCGATCGAACTCTCGGTGAAGGTCAAGGAGAAGCGCAAGAGGTGAACTGCTCCGGCGCCGGGATCGCCATCGACGACAGGTAAGGGAGCCGTGGCAGCGCACGAACACTGTGCGGGCCGAGGAGGTAGATGCGCTCGAGATCGCCACCGAGCCAGAGCGAGACCGTTCCCTGCCGCAGGCCGGTGTCGACGGCGTCGGCGGGCAGGAGGGCGTCGTGCACGTACGGCTCCTTCAGCGGCCTCGGGAGCGTGCCCAGCGGGTCGGCGACGTACTGGCCGCCCCGGTACGAGATGACCTCCACCCCGGGCCCGTAGCAACGCTGCATGTCGGGAGTCATGCGGAACGAGTAGACCAGGCGCGTCGGGACCAGGGTTCCGGTGCGGGTGGTCCAAACCGTCCGCCGCGCGAGATTCTCGAGGCCGACCTCCGGAATCTCAGACAGGTCGCAGTGAACGAGCTTGTCCCATTCCCATGCGTCCGGAGACGTCGCGACGCGGGCCACGACGATCGCCACTTTCCGCTTGTCGTCGCGGTCGTAGGTGTACAGATACCGCTTGCGGCCCTTCGTGTCCGGCCCGAGCGCACTACGCCCGTAGATCACCAACGGATCGACCGCCCGGAACTGTCGCTCGATCACCTCGTCGGGGGTGGCCGCGCTGACGCTGCGCGAGGGCACCTTCGGCGCGCCGTACAGCGCGCGTGGCCGCGCCTTCTGGCCTCCTCCGCCGTAGGGGCCGTCGCACTCGAGGCGGTCGCGGAGGTACTCGGTGTGGCCGAGGTCGTCGTATTGGGTGTACGCGAACGGTTGCTCGCGCGATTGCGGCCGCGAGAGATCGACGTCGAGGAGGAAGAACGTGCCGAAAAACATCGATCCCAGGGCCAGCACCGTGGCGCCCTCGGTGGCCCCTCGAAACGTCATGAGATGAGGGTAGGAACGGTCACGGCCGGACGGAGGGAATATCCGCATATGTCGAACGGGTTCCCGGACACCGGGTCGGCAACGTCCTCCACTCAGGAACCGTAGGGCGCCGGTGGCGATCGCGGATCGTGCCAACGGCCTGACACTGACCGGCCGAACGGTCCGTTCCCGGTGGTGACGGTGCGTCAGCACACGCCGGGCGGGTCACTCTTCTCCAGCGGCAGCCGCCGCGTGTTGGTGCCGTCGACCAGGTAGACGTAGTCGGTGCCGGTGGTACGCCACAGCGCGTCCTTTCCGAAGCGCAGGCCGCTGTCCGTGGCTCCTGGGGGCAGCGTCGCGCCGTCGCGGTACTTGCCGTAGGTCGTGCCGGTGTAGGCGCCCAACGGGTCGGAGACGTAGCGGCGACCGTCGAGGACCACCATCGAGACGTGCTCGCCGTAGCACTCCTGGACGCTGCGGTTCAGGCGCTCCGTGCGCACGGTCCTGGTGGACACGCGCTTGCCGGCGCTGTCGGTCCACACGATGGCGGGCGAGGTGCTGTCCGACGCGGCGGGTAGCTCGGCCTGATCGCAGGCCGCCAGGGTGTCCCACGTCCACTGCGCGTTGCTCCGGACGACGCTGATCGCGACCCGCACCTTGCCGTGGTGGCTGGCGGTGAACATGACGGTGTCGGTGTCCACCCGTCGTTCCGCGTAGTTCAGCGTCGGTACGCTGCCGTCACCCAGTGCCCCGCGGGCGGTCGAGGCGGGCCGCGCACTTCCCGACGGCGGCATTGCGGGATCGGCCGGGGTCGGGCGTGAGACGTCCGTCCACGGAGCGCCGAGGTCGCAGGCAACCGCCGCGCGCACCTGCGCGGTCCGCGCCGCGTCGTTGGCCTCCGCGGCAGCGATCTGGGCCTGTGAGGCGCCCAGGCTCGCCTCGTCGTCCAGCGAGCATCCGCCCACGAGGAGGGCTCCCAGCACCGCCACCGCGGCCACCTGGGCGCGCGGTTGCTCGAGGTCGAGCAGACGGGAGAGATCCACACGTTCAGGCTAGGAACACCGGCGCCGCCAAACGGGTGATCGATCCGGCCGGCATCGAGACGTTATGTGCGCCACGCGGGCGTAAACCGGAGGGAAGTCGCCCGGTTGCCTGCGATAGGGTCGGCAGGCTCGGTTCGCCGGGCATCGGGCTGTAGCGCAGCTTGGTAGCGCACTTGACTGGGGGTCAAGGGGTCGCAGGTTCAAATCCTGTCAGCCCGACCACGTTTACGCAGGTCAGAGCCACCTTCGGGTGGCTCTCCTCAGTTTGGCCAGATTCTGGCCAGATGGTGCGGAGGTGGACGGTCTCCCCGGTGCACTGCAGCGATGGGCCCAAACCGTTGGTCCGAGCGGGCTGACACCTCTAGGGCAAGGTCGACTTCGGTGCTGTGCAACTGCCCGAGGACTGCCCGTAACGCCCCACCTGAAGTCGACGGCCCGCCCGGCGACCGAGGCCTCGGGCGCGAGGTGCTCATCGGCACAGGACGGACAAGGCGGCGTCAGGTCGCGGCAGGCTCCGCCCCGAGCTGACGGGCGAGCTGAAACTTCTGGATCTTCCCCGATGCCGTCTGGGGGAATTCGCTCACGACTCGCCACACTCGCGGGACCTTGAAGGTGGCTAGGCGCGCCCGGCAGAAGGCATCGAGCTCGTGGTCGCTGACCCCGCACTGCGAGCGCACGAACGCTGCAACGGTTTCGCCCCACTCCGGGTCAGGAACCCCGACCACCGCGACCTCATCCACCCCGGGGTGTTCGAGCAGCACGTCCTCGATCTCGCGCGGGTAGATGTTCTCGCCCCCGCGGATGATCATGTCCTTCAGGCGGCCGGCCATGCGGAGGTACCCGCGTTCGTCGATGCACCCCAGATCCCCGGTGTGCAGCCACCCGTCGGTGTCGATCGCCGCGGCGGTGGCGTGCGGGTCGCCGTAGTACCCGCGCATCACACACACGCTGCGGGTGCAGATCTCGCCGACCTCGCCGGTGGGGACCTCGTCCTTGCCGCCCGGCACGGTGATCCTTACCTCGATGCCGGACATCGGCCGTCCCACCGTCCGTTGCCATTCCGGGTGCGGATCATCGAGCACCGTGTGTGTGATGTAGGGGCTCGACTCGGTCTGTCCGAAGCCGATGGCCACGGCGAGGCCGAGTTCTTCCTGCGCTCGACGGACCAGTTCCGGTGCGACCGGGGCGCCGCCGAGACTGCTGATCCGCCAGCTCGCGACGTCCCGCGGGCGGTCCGCCTGAGCGTCCAGCAACCGGATGAGCATCGTCGGCACCTGCAGCAGCAGCGTCCCGCGTTCGCTCTCGATGAGGTCCAGGACCAAGCCGGCGTCGAAGCCCGGAATTAACAACTGAGCGCCACCGCTCTGCAGGGCACCCAACGTCGCGAGCCCACACCCGGCCGTATGGAACAGCGGCATTGCGTTGACCCACACATCACTGTCACGGGCGCCGACCATCGCGGCGTACAGACGTGCGTTCACCGTCATGCCTCGGTGCGTGATCATCGCGCCCTTCGGTGCGCCGGTCGTTCCCGACGTGTACTGGATCTGGCACGTCGAGTCCGGTTCGACAACGGGGAGGTCGCCCGCACCATCCCCATGTCCGAGCAGGTCGTCCCAGTGGGCGAACGACCACACCTCGCGCAGCGCCGGCAGGTCCGTCCGCACGGACTCGACCACCCCGACGAGGTCGGTGCCGCGGTACGTGGGTTCGACGAACACCGCAACCGAATCCGAACGCTCCAACACGTCGTGGACCTCGGCGGCGCGCAGCGCAGGGTTGACGGTGACCAGCACCAGGCCGGCCAAAGCTGCCCCGAACTGCAGGAAGGTCCATTCCGGCCGGTTCGGGGCCCACACCGCGATGTGCTCGCCAGGGCGGAACCTCCCCTGGAGGGCGCGGGCCGTGCGCAGGGCCTCCGCCTCCAACTCGGCGAACGTCCACCTCCGCGTCGGGTCGTCGCCGTCGATCAACGCCACCGCGCCGGGGCGCTGCCTCGCGGCGAGACGGAGAGCGTCGCCGATCGTCTCGGCGACGCGGTCGGCGTGCGGCACGGCTTTCCCACCGTCAGATCCGTCCTGCTGCGGCGATCTCATCGATCGATTCGATCGGGGGAGCGCCCTGCCAGCCACCCGAAGGCCAAGGCCATCGTCGTCCAGAGCACGAACGCGCCGCCGAGCGAGGACAGTCGGAAGTTCCACAGCAGCTGGGCGGGCACGGGCGTGGTCTCCGAATTCTGGGGCCACGTCAGATAGGCGATCCCGACGAGCACCGCCCAGGAGCCGGCGACCACCACGGCCGAGGATTCCTCGGCCACCCCGCGATCGCGCAGGCGCTGCCACAACTGCCGGGCCAGCAGCGTCAGCAGGACGCCGACGAACAAGAAGGTGAGATACCTGATCGTGCGCTGGTCGATGGTCCCGGGATCGCCGACGCCCGGCGGATTCGCGGGATATTTCAGAACCGGCAGTACGGAGATCGTGACGAACCCGGTCGCGCCGAGGTGAAGGGCCGACCTGAATGCAGCGGCCTGGGCACGCCGGCGAAGGATCGCGTGCACGACCGCGAACACAGCGCCCAGCAGCACTCCGTAGACCAGGCATGCCACCACGCCGCCGAGCACCTGCACGTCCCGGGAGAAGACCTCCTCGTGGTGGCGCGAATCCGCGGCGGCGGTCTCCAGTTCTATGGCGCGGCGGATCGAGGACTCCCCGACCAGGAGCAGGAAGCCGCTCATCGCCACGCCACCGATGAGACCGGCCGCCAGTCCGCGACGGAGCACCGCGGGGGACCAGGCCGTTTCGTCCAGTGGCCTCACCTGAGGCGTCGCGACGGTAGACATTCTCAACCCCGGATGGTCAGTGACAGGGGACGCCGAGGAAATGGCGACCGTCGTGGACGAACTCGTGCGCCTGCGTGGCCAGTCCCTGCAGGACGAGGCCGTTGTCGAGCGTCATGACGTAGAGCGCGAAGATCGCGCAAAGTACGGCCAGCAACGCGGCGACCGGAACCCCAAGCAGGGCAGGACGCGCTTGGTTCATCTCTTCTCCCGGGTTGGTCCTAGCGGTGGAGGCTCAGCCCGCCGTCGAGAATCCGCCGACGAGTTCCTCGAACGCTGCGGCGACGCGCAGCACGAGGCTGTCCTCGAAGGGTCGGCCGATGATCATCATGCCGATGGGAAGTGACCCGTCGGGCTGGCAGGGGACGGTGGCCGCGGGGTGTCCCGAGAGCGAGAAGGCCGCGGTGTTCGGGAGCATCTCCAACGCGCGCGCCACGTAGTCGGCCCGGCTCGCCGTCGGCGGCGGGATCGGGGTCGGGAGCAGCGGGAGCGTCGGCATCACCAGGACGTCGTACTCGGACAGCGCGGTGTCGTAGGCGGTGCGGAGGGTGTGGGCGAGGTTCTGGCCCTTGGCGTAGTAGCGGCCGTCGTACTCGCGGTGCATGTACTCGCCGAGCATCATGATGAGCTTGACCGTCTCCGACAGGTTGCGAGCTCTCGTCTTGAGGCCCTTCGCGAAGGCGTCGAGCAGGCTGGTGGTGTAGTAACCCCGCCAGTTCGTCCCCATCGACGCGCCCTTGATCATGAGTTCGGTGGCGCCTTCGACAGCCACCATCGTCCAGATGGCAATGGCCTGACGGTGCAACGGGATCGAGACGTCGGAGACGGTCGCACCGGCCTTCTTGAGGCTGGAGGCGGCCTCGCGGACGGCGTCGTCGACCCCCGGCTCGGACAGTCCCTCCCAGCCGAATCCCTCCTGGACCACGCCGATCCGCAGGCCGTCGATGCCGGCGGCGAGCTCGTCCGCGTAGGCGACCGGCGCGACGGTGGACGGCTGTCGCGGGTCCAGCCCGTCGACCCCGGCGAGCACTTCCAGCAGCACCGCCACGTCGCGCACGGTGGCGCCGATCGGGCCCGTGACGTCGAGGGTGTGCTCGATCGGGAACACCCCGGTGTAGGGGACGAGTCCGTGCGTCGGCTTGTGGCCGACGACGCCGCACCAACCGGCCGGCATGCGGATCGAGCCGCCTTGATCCCCGCCGATCGCGAGGTCGACCTCACCGGCGGCGACCAGGGCCGCGGAGCCGGCCGAGGATCCGCCCGCCGAGTACCGCGGGTCGCGCGGGTTGAGCACGGGACCCGTGGCGGCGGTGTGACTACCACCGGAGACGCACAGGTCCTCACACACCGCCTTGCCGACTATCGTGCCGCCGGCGTCGAGGATCCGCGTCACGATCGTCGCGTCCACCTCGGGGACGTAACCCTCCAGCGTGACCGACCCGTTCATCATCGGCACGCCGGCCAGACAGACGTTGTCCTTGAGGACGACCGTCTTGCCCGCGAGGGGTCCCTCGGCGGCACCCTGGACAGTGCTCTTCCAGTACCACGCGTTGTAGGGATTCTCGGCGGGCTCGGGTCGGTAGCCCGGCGTGCGCGGATACTTCACCGGCAGAAGAGCCGGCTCGACCATCTGCTCCACGACGTGATATGCGTGCAGCCACGGGCCCATGAGCTCCTGGAAGGACGCGACGTCGTCATCGGAGAGGCCGAGGTTGAACGAGTCGGCGATGTCCCGGAGTTCGGCGTGGGTGGGGGGACGGACAGGCACGAAAGTCTCCGCTCAAGAGTGTGTGGTCAGGCGTGATGGCCGGGGTCCGGCTTGGCGCAGAGGAGCTCTTGCATCCGCGTGCGTACCTCGCTGCCGGCGAGGACGCCTTGCTGTTCCAGCAGACGCTGCAGCGCATCGAGCCAGCGGTGGTAGTACGACCATTCATGGCCGTCGGGACCGGTTCGCTCCCATCGGCCGATCTCGTCGATGAGGCTGCCCTGGAACTCGGGCCACTCGAAGAGGCCCTGCTGGTGCAGTTCGACGGCGATGCCGAGAACCCGCACCTCCCACGGGTGGTCGAAGGCCAGGTCCTGGTCCTTCCGAGGAACCCGGCTCGCCTGGGGTAGGTCCGCCAGGAGGTGCTCGACGTGGTTCCTGTCCGGGGAGGGCCCGAACTCGTCGGCGGGTTGGCGAGGAACCATTGCTAGCCCCCCACTCGATCGGGTTGCCCGACGCCGATCATCGAGTCACGGTTGACGAGAGCGGCCAGGTCGTCCTCGCTCAAGCCCTGCGTCCCGGCCGGTCGTTCGGGCAGGACCCAGTAGCGCACCTCAGCGCTGGAGTCCCAGACCCGGATCTCGGTGGTCGGCGGTAGATCGATGCCGAACTCGTCCCGGAGCACGCGCCGCGGTTCCTTGACGATCCGCGAGCGGTAGGCCGGGTACTTGTACCAGTTCGGTGGGAGGCCGAGCGTGGGCCAGGGATAGCAGGAGCAGAGCGTGCAGACGATGACGTTGTGGACGTCGGGGGTGTTCTCGACGACCACCATCTCCTCGCC
Source organism: uncultured Actinomycetota bacterium (assembly GCA_963703165.1). Classification (GTDB taxonomy): domain Bacteria; phylum Actinomycetota; class Actinomycetes; order Sporichthyales; family Sporichthyaceae; genus JBQTKD01. The sequence continues at coordinate 235,668 of OY969798.1, read as the reverse complement.
CTGCACGCCGCCGATGCCGAGTTCCCGGCAGGCCGTCGTCGCGTTCTCGAGCAGGCGTGACTTGAAGTCGGGGTCGCACCACGCACGGGCCACAATCTTTGCTCCGAGGTGCGGGCCGACCTCCTTCTCGTACATCTCGGCGATCCTGTCGACCGCCTTGACGCTGAGCAGGCCCTTCTCGATCAGCAACGCTTCCAGGGCCTTGGCCCGCGCGGCCAACTCGACATCCGGCACGGGGAAGGAGCCGGCGACCGGCGGTGGGGAACCGGCGGATGTCTCGAGGAAGCCGGCGGTCTGCTCGCTATGCGGGCTCAAGGTAGGACTCCCAACAGTCGAAGTGGACGGCTTGCGCCGGCTCGGCCGCCTCGTCGCCCCAGATCTCGGCGGCGCTGAATTGAATGTTGTAGACGTACTGCGGGTTCTCGCCCGCGTGGAGCGCGTTGCTGTCGGGCAGCACGAACGCGTCGTAGACCCGCGTCACCTCGCCGCGCTTGCCCCGGACATAGCGCGCGGTCCGGGTGTGGTTGTGCGGATGCGGAGTGCGGATCCGCACCGCGTCTCCCACCGAGTAGCGGGGCGCGCTGTCCACGTCGCGTTTGGGGGAGGCGCCGGCGTGCAGGACCTCGAGCATGAAGGCGGCCTGTGCCGGGTCCTCACGGTCCGGGAGCGGCGCGTGCGGATTCTCGCGGTAGTGCGCGGCGCGCTCGTCCAGCTCGGTACGTGAGATCAAGCCATGGGCGACGACGGCGTCCTCGAACGTGCGGAGCCAATGCTCGTAGTAACGGGAGGACAGGTACTCGACGGGGTGCATCTTCTCGATGCCCCACCGCAGTTCGTCGAGGTTCATCCCGTTGAGCAGCAGCGGCACCAGCATCGCGAACGACGTGCGTTCCCAGTCGGAGTGGAAGGTCGGCTCGGCGGGGCTCGGATGGATGGCGCCGAAGCCTTCGAGTCCACCGAGATCGTGCACGCCGTCCATGTGTCCTCCGCGGCACCGTCGCCTGCCGGCCTCCTACGCGCTCACTATGGTTCGGCACTGGACAATATGTCAAGGCGCGTTGTCAGATTGGCGCGTCGGCACCGTGCGACGGAGGTGAGGGTTACGCGGTTCGGTCGGCGCGAGGGGAGGAGCCGCGGCGCCGGGCGACCGCCTTGGCGACGGAGCCCTCGGTGCTCGAGGGTCGGGCCTTCGCGGTCTTCTCTGCCTTCGCTTTGAAGGCGCCGAGCGAACTGGAGTAGAGGTCGGCCAGGAAGGCGACCACTTCGTCGGCGGCCTCCGGTTCGAGGGAGTACAGGCGGTAGCGCCCCTGCTTGCGCTCGCTGATGAGCCCGGCGGTGCGCAGGACCCGCAGGTGGGCGGACACCGCGGTCCGGCTGACCGCGTCCACCTGCGCCCCGATCTCGCCGGCGGTGATCTCGCCCTGCGCGCGCAGGAGCTGCAGGATCGTGCGGCGCGTCGGGTCGGCCAACGCCTCGAAGGCCTCGTTGCCGGAAGCAGCCACGGACTCTCCAATACGTCGACGCGTGATGTCTGATTGACATAGTACGGCCTGGCCTGGCTTGTCAACCGCTCGAACGGCGGCGACGATTGACGCCATCCCGGTCGCACCGTCGGGATGACCCGAAGCGACGGAGGCGGAAGGGCGCGATGGCGGATCTCACTCTGGTGGAGGAGGAGGTCATCGAGGCCCCACCGGAGACGGTGTTCGAGTTGCTGTGCGCCCCGGACCAGGGCGGGCTTCTCGGGGCGTCCTGCGACGCGGTCCGGCGCGGATCGGTCGTGCGACTGGAGCTACCGATGGGCGCCGCCTACGGCGGGGTCCTGCAGGGCGCCGGTCGGATCACGCACGTGTCCCGGCCACGCAAGTTGGTGATCGAGCAGGAGAGCCCGTGGCGCGGCCGCGTCGTCTGCACGGTCACCCCCGTGACTGGTGGGTCCCGGCTTCGGATCGTGGTCACCGTTCCGCAGGAGGCCATGCGGTGGCTGCTCCGTCGACGGGGGAACGTGCTGGCCCCGGAGGGGGAACCCGGGGGTGTCCCGATCGGTCTGCTGACCTGCCAGTCCGGCTCGGGCAGTCTGGGCGCCGGCGCCGCGACGAGGCTGGCGCAGCTCGCGGTCGAAGAGGTCAACACCGACGGTCCGCCGACGGGTGCGCCACTGCGACTGGTCGTCGGTGACGACGGGACGAACCCCGTGATCGCGGCGGCTGAAGCGCACCGGTTGCTGCACGACGAGGGCGCTCCGGTGATCCTGTTCCTGGGGACCTCGAACTGCTTCGACGCCGTCGTGCCGGTGGTGGAGGCGGCGGGCGGTCTGTTGATCTACTGCAACACCAACGAAGGCGGTCCGACCAGCCGCCGGATCTTGCGGTTGGGGGAGCGGCCCGCGACCCAGCTCGAACCCGCGATCCCGTGGCTCATGAAGGAGCACAGCACTCGACGGTGGTTCCTCGCGGGCAATGACTACTCCTTCCCGCGGGCGACGCACGCGTGCGCCCGCCGCCTGGTGGACGCCGCGGGCGGCGAGGTGGTGGGGGAGAGCTTCGCTCCGCTCGGCACGCGAGAGTTCTCGCGTCTGCTCGAGGCCATTCGTCGATCCGGTGCCGAGAACGTGTTGTCGACGTTCGTCGGAACCGACGCCGCGGCCTTCCACCGACAGTTCATGGAGCTCGGGCTCGACGAGCATTGCCAGGTACTCGGTCCGGCCATCGACGACTCCACGCGTGAACACATCGGCGACCGCGCCGCCTCCGGGTTGTGGGGAGTCTTCGGATACTTCTCGGACCTGACCACTGCCGCGAACGACGCCTTCCTGAAGCGCTACTACGGCCGGTTCGGTGAGTGCAGCCCGCCCACGTCGAGCTTCTCCGTGGCCGTGTACGAGGCGGTGCACCTTGTCGCCGGGGCTGCGTTTCGAGCGCGGTCGTGGCATCCGGACGACCTCGCCGATCGTCTGATCGGGTCCGCGTTCGACGGACCACGAGGCCTGGTTCGTGTCGCCGATCCCGCGACCCTCGCGCAGCAACTCTTTATGGCCGAAGCCGTGCCGGGAGGCTTTGCCGTTCGGCAGGCAGTGAGCTGACGGTCCTTTGTCGACAGCGCGCGGCGTGTCGCGTCGACGGGCGATGGTGGTCGCCACCTCGGGACCCTCAAGCCGCTCGCCGTAAGCCGACGCCTCGAGCCCGCATGACGCCGACCGCTTACCGATCGCAGAGCGCTGAGGACCGGTGCCGTCGCTAAACCCGGTGGTGTTGCCCATCGGTGCGGACAAGCGCAAGGTCGACAAGCGCGCGCCGGCGCAGGATTTCTACATCGGCAGCCTCTTTCGACTACGCCGCGCCTAACCTGTCGGCCTATTCGGCCTATCGGGTCGATCAGCACAATGAGATCTGATTTGCCATCAGACTAAGTTGATCAACGGTGACTTGGGGAGGTGACGCGGTGAGATCGACTCCACCTGATCCTCGCTCTCGTCGCCGCAGTGGCGCTGTTGGGCGCGAACGTCATTCGCTTGGTCGCCGTGAAGCTCCGGTGAATCCGCCGCTCTCATCCCGGAGGTTCTAGCTTCAAATCCTGTCAGCCCGACCACGTTTACGCAGGTCAGAGCCACCTTCGGGTGGCTCTCCTCAGTTTCTGGCCAGATCCCGAGGCGCGCTCCGGCGCCCGCGCGGGTCGCGAACCCGGGCATCGCGCCAGCCGACCACCTCTACCTGGGCGGGGCGCCAAGGGAACATTCTGCTCGCCCAGTCGTTGCACGCTGATCTAACCCGACTTCCCCGATGCTCGTCGTGGTCTCCGACGCCGAGACGTTGTTCGACAAAGACAATGCCGAGCGGATCACGGAGTCAGCGCTGCCGGCGGGCGCGGACGCGACTCTGGTGACCCAGGAAACAGACAGCAGTACCCCCCATCCCTTCGCAGCGGGCCGGTCTGGACGGCGGATCCGACGATGTCCGCCGCAGCCTCCTGCGGGCGAGTCCGGCAGTACGAACCGATCACTTCGTATGACGTCAGCGGGCAACTGTAGCCGGAGGGGCGCTCGCCGAGCGGTCGTGTCCCAGGTGATCGTTCAGCGCCCGGATCTGCGCGTCGACGCTGCGGGTGGAGATGTCCGAAGAGGGCAACAGACTGTCGAATCCGTGTGGCACGTCGGCGTAGAGCCGCACTGTTGTCGGCACGCCGTCCTGCCGCAGTCGTTCCGCGAACCCAAGGCCCTCGTCCCTGAGGGGATCGAGTTCGGCGATGGTGATGTGGGTCGGCGGCAGACCACGGAGAGACTGTGCGCGATTGGGTGCCGCGTACGTGAATACAGCGCCGTCGGTCGGAAGATAGTGACGCCACATCAGTTCCGAAGCTGTTCCGTTCCAACCCGGGAGGTCCCGGAACTGACGGATCGATGCGGAGGTCAAGCGATTGTCGGTGACCGGGCACACCAGCACCAGTAGTGCAGGTGCCGCTCCGCCGCGATCGCGTTCCCGCAGAGCCATTCCGGCCGCCAGGGCAGCGCCCGCGCTGGTGCCACCGACCGCCACCCGAGCCGGATCGACGCCCAGCGCCTCCGCTTCGGCCACGAGCCAGTCCAGTGCCGCGGAGCAGTCGTCGAGGCCCGCGGGGAAGCGGTGCTCCGGTGCGAGGCGATAGTCCGGCGAGACGACCACCACGCCGGCCCCCGCGGCGTACCGCAGACAACGCGCATGGTCGCTGTCCGGGGACCCCATGATGAATCCGCCGCCGTGGCACCACACCACCCCGGGGACTGGACCGGAGCGCTCGGACGGTGAGTACAACCGGATGTCAACCGCTGGGCCGCCGTGGCGGCCGGGAATCGTCTCGTGCCGGATCGCGACGTCGGGATGGGCGGCCATCGGTCTGCGAGGCCTGGCCTGCTCGATGACGGCGCGCAACTTCGCGACGTCCGTCAGGTCGAACCTGGGAAGGATCGCCAGCAGCGCGGCGAATTCGGGATCCATTCAGATGCGGTATCCGCCGCCGCAGAGCAGCACCTCGCCGCTGACGTAGTCCGACTCCGGGATGCAGAACAAGTACGCGGCACCGGCTGCCTCCGTCGGCGTCCCGGGGCGGCCCAGGGGGATGACGGACTTGGCCTGCTCGAGGAACTCCGGGTTGACCCCGACCTTGAGGTCGCGACCGTCGACCTTCAGCGTCGCGCCGCCCGCGGCGACCTCGGTGAGGCGCGTCAGGATGAACCCGAACGCCACGCAGTTGACGGTGACGTTGTACCGGCCCCACTCCTTCGCCAGGGTCTTGGTGAGCCCGACGAGCCCCATCTTGGCAGCGGAGTAGTTGCTCTGCCCGACGTTGCCGCCGAGTCCGGCGACCGAGGAGATGTTCACGACCTTGCGGCACGGCACCGGTTCGCCGGCCTGCTGGGCGGCCTTGACCGCCCGGGAGATCACCGGCTGCGCGGCCCGCAGGATCTGGAACGGGGCTTTGAGGTGCAGGTCGAGAATGGTGTCCCACTGCTCGTCGGACATCTTCTGGATGACCGAGTCCCAGGTGTACCCGGCGTTGTTGACGACGATGTCGAGACCGCCGAAGGCTTCTTCGCCGGTCTGCACGAACCGCTCGGCGAATCCGGTCTCCGTCACGCTTCCCACGCACGCCACCGCTTGTCCGCCGGCCGCCTCGATGGCGGCCACGGTCTCCTTGGCCGGCTCGGCGTCGAGATCGTTCACGACAACTGATGCTCCGTCAGCTGCGAGTTTGAGCGCGATCTCGCGCCCAATCCCGCGGCCGGAGCCGGACACCAACGCCACCTTGCCGTCGAGCTTTCCCACTGCTTCTCCTCTTGCTCAGATGAGGGCGACGACTGCGGTTCCGGTGAGGGTCACCGTGTCGTCGGCCAACCGGACGGACAGGTCGATCGTGGCCCTGGTCTCGCCGTCGACGTCCTCGACGGAGACGACGGTGCCGTGGCAGGTCGGGCGTGCATTGACCGGAGTGATGGAGGCGAATCGGACGCGGAAGGACCGGATGCTGCTCTGGGGGACCCAACCGGTGAGCAGGCGCCCGAGCACCGCCATGGAGAGCATTCCCTGCGCGAACACGTCCTCGAGCCCGGCGGAACGGGCGACGTCGATGTCGAGGTGAATCGGGTTGAGGTCCCCGGAGCCCCCCGCGAAGTACGCGAGCACGGTGCGGTCGAGGGTCGGCCCGGTGAGCGGGACGAGGACCGTTCCCGCGCTCACCTCGAGCGTCGCCATCACGCGCTCCCCACGGGGCTGAGCTCGCGGACGACCAGGATGGTCTGCAGGCGGGCCACGACGGTGCCGTCGCGGGTCACCTCGGTCGCCCGGACCAGGAACTTCAAGGCGCCGCCCTTCTTCTCGAACGTGTCGACGAGGGTGCTGGCGGCGCGCAGGGTGTCGCCCGCGTACACCGGAGCGAGGTAGGTGAACTCCTGCTCCCCGTGCAGGATCGAACGCAGGTCGACACCGAGGTCCTCGATCCAGGCGACGGGGTCGGGTCCTTCCAGTTCCAACCCGAACAGGAAGGTGGGCGGGACCAGCAGGTCGCGGTGGCCGGCCGCCTGAGCCGCCGTCACATCGAAGTACACGGGATCGGTTTCGCCGATCGATCGAGCGAACAGGCGCAGGCGGCCGCGCTCGATCACCGACTCGACGGGCGAGGTCTGCCGCCCGACGGCGTGCGCGAAGCTCATCGGCCCATCCGTTCGTAGAGGGTGACCACACACGCGCCGCCCAGACCCAGGTTGTGCTGCAGGGCGAGCGGGGGACCCCCTTCGACCTGACGAGCCCCGGCGGTACCGCGCAGCTGCCACACCAACTCGGTGCACTGCGCCAGACCGGTCGCGCCGAGCGGGTGGCCCTTGGACAGCAGGCCACCGGATGGATTGGTGACGACCCGCCCGCCGTAGGTGTTGTCGCCGGAGAGCACGAACTTCTCGGCGCCGCCCTCCTCGACGAGTCCGAGCGACTCGTAGCTCAGGACCTCGTTGGTGGAGAAGCAGTCGTGCAGTTCGGCGACCCGGATGTCCAGGGGGTCGACGCCCGCGTCCCGGTAGACCTGGTCGGCCGCCCGTTTCGCCATCTCGTAGCCGACGAGGTTGATCATCGACGTCCCCGCGTCGAAGGTGCCGGGACCGTCCGTCGTCATCGCCTGGGCCCGGATCCGGATCGGTGCGGGCACGTCGTGGCGTGCGGCGAACTCCGCACTGCAGATGACCGCCGCGGCCGCGCCGCAGGTCGGCGGGCAGCACTGGAGACGGGTCAGGGGGCCGTAGATGTGCGGGGAGTTCAGCACCTCGTCCTCGGTGACGAGATCGCGGAACACCGCGTAGGGGTTGTTGGCGGCGTGGCGTCGTGCCTTGACGGAGATCTTCGCGAACAGCGCCGGGTCGACGTCGTAGCGCTCGGCGTACTCGGCGCCCGCACCGCCGAACATCTGGGCGGCCGGCGGGGCCTCGGTCCGGGTCTGGATGCGGTCCATCGCGTCGTTGGTGCGGCCCAGTGCGTCCGGCCGGTCGTCGAAAATCGCGTTGAGGGCGCCCTTGCGCATCTGCTCGAAGCCCAGCGCGAGAACGCAGTCCACCATGCCCGACGCGACGGCCTGCCGAGCCAGCCACAACGCGGAGGATCCGGTGGAGCAGTTGTTGTTCACGTTGACGATCGGAATCCCGGACAGGCCGACGCCGTAGAGCGCGGCCTGGCCCGACGTGGAGTCGCCGTACACGTAGCCCACGTAGGCCTGCTGCACCCGCTGGTAGTCCAGACCCGAGTCGGCGAGAGCGGCGCGCGCGGCGGCCTCGCCCATCGCGTCGTAGGGGTCGGACGTGCCCGGCTTGGCGAACGGGATCATGCCGACCCCTGCGACCACGACCTCAGACATTGCTGTGTTCTCCCTTCGGGGACCAGGGCGCGATCGCCCCGGGCTTGACCAGGCGGCGGGCGACGACCATGCGGTGGACCTCGTCCGGGCCGTCGTAGAGACGGGCGTAGCGGGCGTCGCGATACATCTTCGCCAGCGGGGTGTCCTCGGTGACGCCCATCGCGCCGTAGACCTGGATGGCCCGGTCGATCACGTTGTGCAGGTACTCGGCGCCGCGGAACTTGATGAGGCTGATCGCCACGCGGTCGTCGCCGCCCTCGTCGACGACCCGGGCCGCCTCCAAGGTCATCAGGCGATGCGCCTGGATGTCGGCGGCGGACTCGGCGATGTAGCGGCGGATCTCGCCCTTCTCGTGCAGGTAGGACCCATGGGCGTAGCGCGTCCGCGCACGCTCGCACATCAGTTCGAAAGCGCGCTGCATCTGGCCGAGCCAACGCATGCAGTGGAAGATCCGACCGGGTCCCAACCGACCCTGCGCGACGGAGAAGGCCAGGCCGCGGGGTCCGAACAGGTTGTCCTTCGGTACCCGGACGTCGGTGAAGCTCAGTTCGCAGTGGTTGCCGTGGACGCCGCCCATCGTGGGGATCACCCGGACCAGTTCGTATCCGGGGGTCTCGTTCGGCACGATGATCGCCGAGAACTGCTGGTGCGGCGGGGCATCCGGGTCGGTCTTGGCCCACACCAGAACGGCGGGGGCCAGGTTGGCCCAGGAGGTGAACCACTTGCGGCCGTTGACCACCCACTCGTCCCCGTCGAGGACCGCGGTGGTCTGCATCTGGGTGGGATCGGAACCCGCCGCGTCGGGCTCGGTCAGGCCGATCGCGATCCACGGGTACTCGCCGTTGACCAGACCGGTGAGCCACCGTTCCTTCTGGGCGGGCGTTCCGTACCGGTCCCACATGATCGTGTCGTGCTGCGTCATGGACCCGACGGCGATCATGCCGTGCTCGGAGCGTCCGATGATCTCGTTCATGTGGACGAACTCCATGAACGACAGACCCTGGCCGCCGAGGTGAATCGGGTGCCCGAGCGCCCACAGGCCGCGGCGCTTGGCCTCGGCGCGTAGGTCGGCCACCACCTTGAGCCGCTGCTCGCCGCCCGCGTCGATGAGGTGCTCGGCCGGACTCACCTCGTTGTCGATGAAGTCGAGCATGCGGACGCGTAGATCGCACACCCGATCGGTCAGTCCCGGACTGGCGTATGTCGTCATGCGACGAAGTCTGTAACCGGCTCCGAGGGTCCGCCCACCGCAATCGCTACTGGGCATCACCACCGGCCGCAGCGCCGCAGTAGCGCTTACGGGTGCCCGGACCGAGTTCGGTTCCTAGCGTGAGGTCGCGTCGGACCACCATCGAGGGAGCACCAGTGACGACAGAACACGTGGGGACGCCATTCGGCTCGGCCCTGGAGGCTCTGGCGCTGGCCGAGCCGGATCGTCCGGCGCTGACGTGCGACGAGCGGACGGTGAGCCGCGGCGAACTCCTCGCCGGGGTGCGCGCGCTCGCGGCGGACCTCGCCTCCCGCGGGGTCGGGCCGGGTGAGGTCGTCAGCATCGGTCTGCCGAACTGCATCGAACTCGTGCAGACGCTGTTCGCGACGTGGTGGGTCGGGGCCACGCCTGCCCCTCTGTCCCACCGACTTCCCGCCGCGGAACGTCGACAGATCCTCGAACTCGCGGCGCCCGCCCTGGTCGTGGGAGAGGCCGAGGCGGACGGCACCGACCTCACTCTCGAACAGATGCAGGCCGCCGTCCGGGCCGGCGGCGAACCCGGGCCCGCTCTGGTGTCCCCGATCTGGAAGATCATCACCAGCGGAGGCAGTACCGGCCGGCCGAAGCTCATCGTCTCGAGCAAGCCCGCCGTCGCGGAGGACGCGAGCACGGCCGCGAAGCTGATGGGCCTGCCCTACGGCGGATGCGTGCTGATGCCGGCCCCGCTGTCCCACAGCGCGCCGTTCTCCATCACCGTCAACAGCCTGCTGCGTGGCAGCCACGTGGTCCTGATGACCCGCTTCGACCCTGCCGAGGCGCTCGATCTCGTCCAACGGCATCGCGTCGGCTGGTGCTACCTGGTGCCCACCATGATGCAACGGATCTGGCGACTGCCGGAGGCGGAGCGGACGACCCGGGACGTCGGGTCGATCGACGTGGTGTTCCACATGGCGGCGCCGTGTCCGGGCTGGCTCAAACGGGCGTGGATCGAATGGCTCGGCGCGGAACGGATCTGGGAGATGTACGGCGGATCCGAGGGTCAGGCGATGTGCGTGATTCGGGGCGACGAATGGCTCGGCCATCCCGGCTCCGTGGGGCGCGCGGCCGTCGGAGAGATCCAGATCCGCGACGAGCAGGGTCGCCCGCTCGAATCCGAGCAGGTGGGCGAGCTCTGGCTGCGCCGTGGTGTCGGTGCCGCCTCGCCCTACCGCTACATCGGCGCCGAGGCTCGGGCGGCGGCCGACGGGTGGGAATCGCTCGGCGATCTGGGCCGGATGGATTCCGACGGCTACGTCTACATCACCGACCGGCGGACCGACATGTTCCTCGTCGGGGGAGCGAACGTGTATCCCGCCGAGATCGAGGCCGTGCTCGACGAGCATCCCGCGGTGCGGTCCAGCTGCGTGATCGGATTGCCCCACGAGGATCTGGGCGCCGTCCCGCACGCCCTCGTGCAACTCGGCGAACCGGTGGACGACGCCGAGTTGCTTGCCCACGTGAGGGACCGGCTGGCGCCGTACAAGGTTCCCCGCACCATCGAACGCACCGAGGAGCCCCTGCGCGACGACGCCGGCAAGGTGCGCCGCTCCGCCCTGCGGGCCGAGCGGCTCCCGCTCGGCGCCGCGACGTAGGCCTCAGGCGTTGGTCGAGGGCTGCACGGCGGCGGTCAGCCGCAGCCCTCGGTATCCCGCGGCGGCGATCTCGTCGCAGAGCTCGCGGTACACCGTCGCCCCGCCGGTGTAGGGCAGGATCACGCGGGGCTTGCCCGGGATGTTCGCGCCGACATACCAGGAGTCCACGCCGTGAAACGCCGACTTCTCGTAGGCCTCCTCGACCTGCCGCATCCAGTCGGCCTGTGCCTGGGGTGTCGCCTCGATCGAGGCGGCTCCGGCGGCTCGGGCGTGCGCGAGCAGATCCCCCAGCCATTCCACCTGCTGTTCGATGGCGAGCACCACGGTCGCGAGCACCGAGGGGCTGCCCGGGCCCGCGAGCACGAAGAAGTTCGGGAACTGATGTGTCGTCAGACCCAGGAAGGTCTGGGGGCCGTCGGTCCAGGCCTCGCGCAGGCTGCGACCGTCCCGGCCGCAGACGTTCAGGCGGAACAGCGAACCGGTCATGGCGTCGTACCCGGTGGCGAACACGATGAGGTCGAGGTCGTACTCCCGCTCCTCGGTCGCCACCCCGGACGGCGTCAGGCCGAGGATGGGGTTCTCCCGGACGTCGACGAGGTCGACGTGCGGGAGGTTGAAGGTGCGGTAGTAGTTCGTGTCCAGCGTCGGTCGGCGCCCGTTGAACGGGAAGGACCGCGGGGTCAGGATCTCCCGCCGGACGGGATCGACGACGATCTCGGCGATCTGGTCCCGGATGAACTCGGACAGGTATTCGCCGGCGGCGGGATCGGTCGAGGTGTCGGTGTACGCACGGGCGATCCCCAGCCCGCCGTCGGCCCAGTAGCGACTCAGGACCTTCTGGCGGAGCTCCGGCGGATCCGCCGACATCGGACGGCCCTCCGTCGGGTACACCTGGCTGTTGCTGCTCCGCAGTCCGGCCTGGCGCAGCTCCGGGTAGGTCGCCTTGATCTGTGCCAACTCCTCGGGCGGCAGCGGCCGGTTCCCAGCCGGGATGGAATAGCACGGAGTTCGCTGAAATACCGTCAGATGCGCGGCCTGCTGGGCAACCAGCGGAATCATCTGAACGCCGGAGGATCCGGTGCCGATGATCCCGACGCGTCTGCCCGCCAGTTCGACTCCGTCGTGCGGCCATGCGCCGGGATGGTGGATCTCGCCCCGGAAGCTCTCGATCCCGGGGAAGTCCGGGATCTGCGGGGAGGACAGTCCACCGACGGCTGCGATCAGGAACTGCGCCCGCACGACCGCGCCGGAGTCGGTGCGCACGATCCAACTGTCGCCCGCCTCGTCCAGTTCTGTGCCGGCGACCCGGGTGTCGACCGTGATCCCGGACGCCAGCCCGAAGCGGTCCACGACGTGTTCGATGTAGGCGAGGATCTCCGGTTGTGCGGCGTAGCGCTCGGTCCAGACCCAGTCCTGCTGCAGCTCCGGGTCGAAGGAGTAGGAGTACTGGACGCTCGGCACGTCGCAGCGGGCTCCCGGGTAGCGGTTCCAGTACCAGGTGCCCCCCACCCCGCCGGCGGCTTCGACGACGTGGGCGTCGAAGCCCAGCTTGCGCAGTCGGTGCAGGGCGTAGACCCCACCGAAGCCGGCCCCCACGATCAGGACCTCGCAACGGCTGGGCAGCGGCGCGAACTCCGGCGCCGGCGACGAGGATCGCTCGGTCACGACGACCTCACTCGGCCCGGTAGCGGGCGGGTGCGCCGTCGAGAATGACGGATTTCGTCTCCAGGAACGGCAGCAGGCCTTCGGTGCCGCCCTCCCGTCCGATGCCCGACTGCTTGAACCCGCCGAACGCCATGCCGAAGTCCGTGCGGAACGCGTTGTGGCCGACCGTCCCGGCCCGGAGGTGAGCGGCCACCTCGCGCGCCCGGTCCACGTCGGGGGTGAACACGGAGGCGTTCAGGCCGTAGACGGTGTCGTTGGCGATTCGGATGGCGTCGGCCTCGTCGTCGGCAGGGATCACGCTGAGCACAGGCCCGAACGTCTCCTCCTGCGCGAGGGACCATCGGTTGTCGACGTTGCCGAACAGGGTCGGTTCGATGTACCAGCCGCGGTCCAGATGTGCCGGGCGTTTGCCGCCGACGACCAGTTCGGCGCCCTCGGCGATCCCCGCCGCGATGTGGCTCTCCACCCGGTCGCGGTGACGGCTCGCGGCAAGCGGACCCATCGTCGAGCCGGGATCGAAGGGGCTGCCGACGACCACCGAACCGAACTGCGCGGCCAGGGCGTCGATGAGTTCGTCGTGGCGGGCTCGGCTGACGACGATGCGGGTGAGCGAGGAGCAGACCTGACCGGTGAGGATGCACTCGGCCATGGCGAGCGCCTTGGCCGCGGCGCCGAGGTCGGCGTCGTCGAGGACGACGGCGGCCGACTTGCCGCCCAGTTCGAGGGTGACCCGGGCGATCCGGCCGCCGCACAGGCTCGCGATCCGTCGCCCCGCGGCCGTGGAACCGGTGAACGTGATCTTGTCCACGCGAGGGTCGGTCACCAACAGTTCGGAGACTTCCCGGTCCGCGGTCACGACGTTGAGCACGCCGGGCGGCATCCCGATCTCGCGGGCGATCTCGGCGCAGACCAAGCCCTCGCCGGGAGCCTCCGGCGAACACTTCAGCACGACCGTGCACCCGGTCAGCAGGGCTGGGGCCACCTTGTAGGTGATCATCGTGATGGCCGAGTTCCACGGGATGATCGAGCCGACCACGCCGACCGGCTCGCGGACCAGGAGCCCGAAGGCACCCGCGGTGGGCTTGACGACGTCCTCGAACGCGTAGCTGTCAGCGAGGTCGGCGTAGAAGTCCCAGGCATTCGCGGATTTGGGGACCGAACCCCTCGCGTGCGGAGCCAGGATGCCGGACTCCCGCGGCCAGATCTCGGCGATCTCCTCCGTCCGTTCGCGTAGGCGTGCGGCGAAGGCACGCAGGAACTCCGCGCGCTCGGCGTGCGAGAGACGTGGCCACGGGCCGTGGTCGAAGGCTTCACGGGCTGCACCGATCGCCCGGTCCATGTCGGCGGCCTGAGCCTGTGCCACCTGGAAGAAGCGCTCCTCGGTCCCGGAGTCGACGACCTCGAACAGCGCCGAGGAAGACGGCTCGACCCACTCGCCGCCGATGAAGAACCGTCCGCTGTTGCGCAGCGAGGGGAGCTGGGTTGTCACAGTCACGTCGAACGCCTCCCGGCGTGCCCGCAGGCCGCAGATGGGTGAACTCGGATGACAGCAGTCGACCTTGCCCGTCGGCTCGGGGCAGCCGTAGTTGCTACCTGCCGCCTGCCCCGCGAGATAACGTCGCACGGTGAGCGAATGGCCCCTGGTCGGGCGGGACGAGGAGCAGGCACTGTTGCGCCGCCTCGCCGCCGATCATCTGCGTCGCGGTGCCGTCCTGGTGGCGCCCGCCGGGTCGGGGAAGACGAGGTTGGCCCGGGAGTGCCTGCGTGCCCTCCAGGAGCGTGACATGACCACGTTCGTCGTCAGTGCTAGTCAGGCAGCGGCGGCGGTCCCGCTCGGTGCGATGGCCTCGATGCTCTCGGCCGCCGGTGGCGTCGACGCCCCGGCCAAGGAGCCGAGCGCCTTCATGCCGCTCGCCGTGCGTCACATCGTGGCCCAGGCCGGCTCGGGGCGGGTCTGCATCCTGGTGGACGACGCTCACCTGCTGGACGTCGCCTCGGCCGCGTTGATCGCCCAGCTCGCCCAACGGCCCGAGGTGTTCCTGCTGCTGACGCTGCGCCCACGCGAGTCCGCCCCGGACGCCATCACCGGGCTGTGGAAGGACGGGCTGCTGGAGCGGCTGGACCTCACCGACCTGCAACCGGATGTCCTGGAGGAATTGCTCACGACCGTCCTCGGCGGCCCGTTGGACGGCGCCGCCCTCGCCACGTTGATCCAACGCAGTCAGGGCAACATGCTCTTCCTGCGTGAGCTGGTCACCGCCGGCCTCGCCAGCGGCAGCCTGCGGCACGAGCACGATCTCTGGCGGTTGGTGGGGGAGTCCGCGCCCTCCGATCGCCTCGTCGAGTTGGTGGAAGCACGGCTGACGCGTCTGGACGGTGCGGAACGCAAGCTGCTGGAGTTGCTCGCGATCGGCGAGCCGCTCGGCGCACGGGAGCTCGAGACTCTCTCGGCGGTCGAGATCGCGGACCGCCTGGAGGAGCTGGGCCTGGTCTCGAGCCGGAACGACGGGCAGCGCCTCGAGGTGCGGTTGGCGCACCCGATCTACGGCGAGGTCCTGCGCAGCCGGTTGAGCGGGCTGCAGTCCCGCAGGCTGGCCCGGATGCTTGCGGAGGCCGTCGAGGCGACCGGCCTGCGTCGTCGCAACGACGTGCTCCGGGTCGCCACCTGGCGCCTGGCCGGCGGTGGTGGCCGGGCCGATCAACTCCTGGCGGCGGCCGACGCCGCCCGCTGGCAGTGGGACCTGCCGTTGGCTTTACGCCTCGCGTCCGCCGCTCGGTCCGCAGGCGCCGGTCCCGAGGCTTCGTTGCTGATGGCGGGCCTGCTTCTGCTGCACGGCCAACCGGACGAGGCGGACGCCCTGCTCGCCGACCTCGCCGCGGAGGTCTCGGGCGCGGACCGGGTGCGCACGATTCTGGAGCGAGCACGGATCGCGTACATGCGCGCCCGCCCCGTCGAGATGCAGCGGCTGCTGGCGGAGGCGACCTCGGAGGATCCCGAGTTGGAGGCGGCTCGCCAGGGCCTCGCAGTGATCAACGCCCTGCTGCTCGACGGACCGCGAGCCGCGGTCGAGCTTGCGGTACCGACGATCGACGAGGGCCGGACCGCGGCCATGGCTGCGGCCCGGATCGGCCGTGCGATGTGCCTGAGCCGGATGGGACATCCGGCGCTCGCCGATGCGGAGATCGAACGGGTCGAGAGCAGTGCCCGGGCGGCCGGTGACCTGGGGTGGTGGCGGTTCGCCCACGAAGCGACGCTGAGCGAGGTCGTGGCCAACAGCGGCCGGTTGGCCGAGAGCATCGAGCTGTGCCGGCGCCAGTACGACGACGGGCTGGCCCGCGGGTCGGCCGAGATGCAACTGTTCGCGGCCTGGCAGTTGGGCGGGCACCATCTCCGCGAGGGGAAACTGGCCACGGCCGAGAAGGTCACCCACGAGGCGATCGCCCTGTGCGAGCAGTTGGGCTACGACGTCTGTTGGGCGTACGCGACCCCGCTGCTCGCGGTGATTCACGCGCTGTGTCAGCGACCCGTCGAGGCACGCGAGGCACTGGGCCTGAACGCGGCGGCCGGTATCGCGCCCAACGGGTTCACCACCGGCCTGATCGGTCAGGCGGCGGCGTGGACCGCCGTCGCCGAGGGTGATCTGCCGGCAGCCCGCGATCTGTTCGTCCGCACCTACCAGGAGAGCCAGGCAAGCGGCGACGTCCTCGCGGCGGCGGCTGCGCTGCACGGCCTGGTGCGCATCGGGCATGCGAAGCAGGCGGTCGAGTCGCTCACCGAGGTCGCCGCCGCGGTCGAGAACCCGTGGGTGTCGCTGTACGCCCGGCACTGCGTGGCCGTCGTCGCCCACGACGCGGCGGGCGCCGCCCAGGTCAGCGAGGACTTCGAACGGATCGGTGCGCTGCTGCTCGCGGCCGAGGCCTCTGCCGACGCCGGGATGCTCTGGCAACGGGCCGGGGACACCAGGCGCGCGGCCGGGGCCACGCGGCGTGCGGCACACCTCGCGGAGCAGTGCGAGGGGGCGCAGACCCCGGCCCTGCAAGGGCTTTCGGTGCGGGAGCAACTGACGCCGGCCGAGCAGGAGACCGCGCGCTACGCCGCGGCCGGGCACGCCAACAAGGTCATCGCCGAGCGGCTCGGCCTGTCCGTGCGCACCGTCGAGGCCCGCCTGCAGAGCATCTACTACAAGCTCGGTATCCGACGCCGCGAGGACCTGGCCGCTCAGGTGCTGGCCGGGCCGGTCGACGCCGCGGCCAAGGAACAGTAGCGACTACGGCTGGCCGGGGCGCCGCTGCAAGGCAGCGTTCTGGTCATGACCGCTCGCCTGGACTCTCGGACCGTTGGTCGCCAGGTGCTGCCCGGCATCTCGGTCGGCGTGCTCACCGATTACGTGGCGGAGCGCCTCGACGTCGGTGAGGGGCTGACCCTGCAGTCGGTCCGGGTCGCCGGTCAGGGCATGTCCGACGACACGATTCTCGTCGACGCCCTCGATTCCCTCGGGTCCGCGCATGCGATCGCGATCCGCCGGTACCGCCACGACGGGGTGCTCCGGGCGTTGACCGACCCCGAGCGGCACTTCCGTACCCTGCAGGCCCTCGAACGCACGCCCGTGCCGGCGCCGATCCCACTCTGGTTCGACCCGCGGGGCGATGCGCTCGGGGGCGCGACCATCGGCATGAGCCGCCTGGCCGGGGTGGCGCCAATTCCCTGGTCGTCGTCGGGGCGGGAGTTCCTGCAGCGAGCGGGCGAAGGACCGCTGGGGGTGCGCTTCGCGGGGCTGCTGGCGGAGATCCACGCCGTCGACTGGGAAGGACTCGGCCTCATCAAGCGGTCCGATCCGGGTCGGGGCGCGCTCGAGCTCGTCGCGACGCTGCAGGCCACGATCGACGCGCATCCGGCAGGCCCGGAGCCGCTGCTGACCTACGCCCTCGGTTGGCTGCGCGCGCATGCGCCGGTCGCCGCGGAAACGGTGCTCGTGCACGGCGACTACCGGACCGGCAATCTGCTCTTCGGCGACGACGCGATCACCGGGGTGCTGGACTGGGAACTCGCGGCCCCTGGCGATCCGATGATGGATCTGGCCTGGGTGCTCGCGCCGTCCAACCGGGTGGGTTCGCCGCTGGCGAGCTACATCCTGGAGCCGGAGCGACTTGTCGCGCTCTACGAGGAGAAGGCCGGCCGAGCGGTGCGCTGGGACGCGATCCGGTTCTGGCAAGTCTATTTCCAGACGATGAACGCGGTGGGTTGGGTGAACGCCGCACACAACGTGGCCCACCGGGTAAGTGCGGACCTGCGCCTGCTGCGCTGGAGTTACACGCTTCCGACGATGCGTCAGTTGCTGCTCGACACGCTGCGAGCGGTCTCGTGATCGGCCCGGGTGCGGCCCTCGACCTGGTGCGGGAGGAACTTCGCAGCTCCGTCCTGCCTCGCTTGGCCGAGGACGACGACTACGGGCGCTCCGTGCTCGTCGCCGCGATCGGTGTGCTCGGCGAACTCGCCGCACGCGTGGTGGAGGACGAGGCGTGGGCGCTGGAGCCGACCGAGCGGCTGGCCCGCACCGCCCGTTCCTGGCCGGCGCGGCTGCCGGGGGCCGCGCTCGCAGACCTTCCTCGGGAGGCCGACGGCGGAAGCGGCGACGGCGCGGGCGAGCGACGGGCTCGGGTTCTGGCGGCCTGCGATGCCACCGCGGTCGCGCTGTGGCCCGACGGTCCCGTGACCAAGGAGGCAACCGATTCGGTGCTCCACCGTCTGCGCATCGAGTTCCTGGCCGCGATGGGGCAGGACATCGAGTCCGAGTTGGCGCGTGCGGACCCGACACGACGGCGCCACCCGTGAGCTCCTCGTAGACAGCCGAGCCCCCGGCGTGGGCCGGCCCGATGCACCACCGACACCTTGTGAGGATGCCCGATGAGGCCTCGACCCTCCACGATGCACACGCGCTTCTCGGCGTGGCTACGCGCCACCGCGATCGTCACGGCGGTGCTCATTGTCGGCACCGGATGCGGGAGCCGCGCCTCGGACGTGGAGATCGCAGCGGCCCTGCGCGGCCCGGTCAGCGCGGGCACCGAGGTGGCACCGGTGGACACCGATGCCGGTGCCGCGGACGAGGTCGCCCCGGCGACTGCACCCGAAGCTGCTGGTGTCCCAGCGGCCGGATCGCGCGCTCCGGGGTCGAAGGCCGACGCACCGGATGCCGGGACCGCCGTCGCCACGGGCCGTTCCGCCAAGCCGATCGCCAAGCCGACTGCCAAGTCGACCGCCCCGGCCGCGACGTCCACAGCCCCGAAGGTGGCCGACAAGTCCGTGGTCAAGATCGGCATGCTCGGGGCGTGGTCCGGGGTACTCGGTGCGGTGACCGCGAGCGCCCCCAGGACCATGCAGGCGTGGGTGGCGAATCAGAACGCCAAGGGCGGCCTGAACGGGCATCCGATCTCGCTGATCGTCGCGGACGACCAGGGGGATCCGGCCACGACGCTGACCCTGGCCCGGCGTCTCGTCGAGAGCGACAAGATCCTGGCGATGGCGGGCAACATCAACCTCTTCGGCTTCCCGCAGCTCGAGAAGTACATGCGGAGCAAGAACGTCCCCATGCTCGGGGACGGCATCGACCCCGGCTGGTACTCCTCGCCGATCGCGTTCCCCGTCACCTCGCACCTCGGCGATCAGATCCTGGCCGGGTTGCAGCTGCTGGTGTCCGGCGGCACCTCCAAGCTCGCGATGCTCTACTGCCTCGAGGTCGCTGCCCTGTGCACCTACTTCAAGGAAAAGACCCTGTCGTCGCCGATGGGGAAGTACATCGCCCAGAACTATCAGGTGTCCCTGGTCGCCCCGAGCTACACCAGCCAGTGTCTGCGGATGAAGGGCGCGAAGATCGATGCGATCTATCTGCTGATGGACACCGCCGGTGCCGCACGCCTGGTCCAGGACTGCGCCGTGCAGGGCTTCAAGCCGAAGGTGATGCTGCTCGGCCTCGACGCCACGAAGGACATGCCGACCATCCCGGCGCTCAAGGACACGTTGGTTCCCGGGGCCACCGCATCGCCCGCCGACGGCCAGGGGCTGCCCGCGGTCGAGAACTACCGTCGCGCCATGGCGACCTACGGGCCGAAGGTGGGCGAGAGCGGAACCGGGATGCTCTCCTGGGTGGCCGGGGAGATGCTGGCCTTCGGCGGCAAGAACCTTCCGGAGGCGCCGACCTCGGCAGACCTGATGGCCGGGCTGTGGAAGGTGAAGAACGAGACGCTGGGCGGGCTGACGGTGCCGCTGACCTACGCCAAGGGCAAGAGCGCCGTCGCCAAGCCCTGCACCTTCCTGTGGGGCGTGGCGAACAGCAGGTTCAGTGCCCCGCAGGGCGCGAAGCTGTTCTGCTGAACCTCTCGCGGTAGTGGCTACTGCTGCCCGGCCGCTACCGCGGGATCTAGCGTCGACCCATGGCTGAATGGCCGCTCGTAGGGCGAGATCGAGAGATCGCATCCATCCGCGCCCGGGTGGAGGACCCCACCAGTCGAGGTGTGGTGTTGGCCGCGGCGGCCGGAGTGGGAAAGAGCCGGCTGGCCGCGGAACTGCGGCGCGGTGTCGCGCACGCCGGAACCCCCACGCTGGTGGCCACCGGAACCAACGGCGCCGGACATGTGCCGCTGGGCGCCATGGCATCCGCGCTCTCGACACTCGGCGCGGTCCCGTTGCGCAGCAGGGATCCGTTCACGCTGTTGCAGGACGTGGTCGCGCACGTGGTCGACCGGGCCGGCGCCGAACGGATGTTCGTCGTCGTCGACGACGCCCATCTGCTCGACAACGCCTCGGCCCTGTTGGTGCACCAGCTGGCGCAGACCGAGGCGACCTTCCTGCTCGTGACGATCCGCAACCGGGAGCAGGCACCGGATGCGGTGACGGCGTTGTGGAAGGACCGGCTGCTCGACCGGATCGACCTGACCGAGTTGGCGGAGCCCGCCGTCGAACAGCTTCTGGGCGCGGTGCTGGGCGGACCGGTCGACGGCGCCACCCTCGCTGCGCTCACGTCCAGAAGCCAGGGAAATCTGCTGTACCTGCGGGAGCTGGTCGAGGCGGCCCGCAACGACGGAACCCTCCGCCTCGAACACGATCTGTGGCGGTTGGTCGGCGCGTCCCAGCCGTCCCAACGGCTCGCGGAACTGGTCGAGGCACGCCTCGGGCGGTTGACCGCGGCCGAGCGATGGCTGCTGGACCTGCTCGCGGTCGGCGAACCGCTCGGTGCGCGCGAACTCGACCTGCTCTCCTCCTTCGAGATGGCCGAACGGCTCGAGGACCTCGGTCTGATCGCCAGCCGCGACCACGGGCGACGCCTCGAGCTGCGGCTCGCCCATCCTCTCTACGGTGAGGTGCTCCGCGCCCGGATGAGCGAGGAGCAGGAGCATCGAGTCTGCCGGTCGTTGGCGCAGGCGGTGGAATCCACCGGCCTTCGCCGCCACGACGACGTCCTACGAGTCGCGATGTGGCGGTTGCGAGCCGGTGGCGCGTCGCCCGCGCACCTGATGATCGCGGCCACCGACGCGCGGTGGCGCCTGGATCTCGACGTCGCGCACCGGCTGGCGTCGGCCGCGGTCGACGCCGGGGCAGGCTTCGAGGCCGAGCTGATGACGGCGCAACTCCTGCTGCGCCTGGGAAAGCCCGACGAGGCAGATGCACTGTTCGTCCGACTGTGCCGCGCACAGGACGAATCGAGCCGCGTCCGGGCAACGCTGGCGCGGGTCGACATCGCGCAGGGGCGGGGTCGACCGGAAGAGATGCGCACGCTGCTGGACTCCCTGGGGCCGGGGCCGCTCGATTCGGGGCTCGGTGCGGCCGTGGCGGCGCGCAGGTGCACCGCGACCCTGATCCTGGAAGGCCCGCGGGCCGCCCTCGATCTTGCGGCGCCCACCTTCGACGCCGATCCCGCGACGGCCTATCCGTGGTTCGAATCGCGGGCCATCGCGCATTCGCGCTCGGGTCGACACGGCCTCGCCGAGCTGGACCTGGCCCGGCGCGACGCCGACGGCGGCGACGGCGACGGCGACGGCGCGAGGCTCGGCTGGTGGCAGATCCCCACCAGCACGGCCACCAACCAGCATCTGGTGTACACCGGTCGCCTCCTCGAAAGCATCGAGGGCTTGGCGCAGCAGTACCGGCGCGCGGCCGAGATCGGTTCGCCCGAGATGCAGATGGCCTTTGCCTCGGCTCTGGGGCGCCGCCAGATGCAGGCCGGCCGACTCGGCAGTGCGCTCAAGCTGATCCACGAGGCCGAGGCTCTGGCCGACCAGCTCTCCTACGACCTCGTCAGCCAGGACTCGGCACGGATGATCGCCCTCATCGAGGCGATGCTCGGCCGTCCCGACGCGGCGCGACGGGCCCTGGACTCGATCTGCCGAGCCCCGGTACACGCCTTCTCCCGAGGGCTCGACGGGGAGGCGCGGGCCTGGCTGGCGGTGGCCGAGGGCGACGACGAGACCGCTGTCCGGATCCTGCGGGAGACCGTGGGCCGGTGCCGGGAGATAGGCGACCACGTGCACGAGGCCGCTGCGCTGCACAGCCTGGTCCGGATAGGGAGCGCCGCGGACGCCATCGAGGGCCTGACGCTGCTTCGCACCGAGATCGACGGTGTCTGGGTCGGGCTCTACGCCGACCACGCCCGGGGGATCGTGCAGGGAGAGCCCGAACTCCTCGACCGCACGGCCCGGATTCTCCAAGACTTGGGCGCCGTTCTGCTGGCCGCCGAGACCGCGGCCGACGCCCGAACCGGTTGGCGTGCCGCCGGCGACGGACGGCGAGAGACCGCGGCCCGCAACTACGCCCTGGACCTGGCCGAGCGATGCGAAGGCGCACGGACGCCGGCGCTGCGCGGCCTGGGCCGGCGCGAGGAACTCAGTGATGCCGAGCTGCTCACCGCCTGGGCGGCCGCCCGCGGCGAGTCGAACAAGTCGATCGCCGCCCGGCTCCAACTCTCCGTTCGCACCGTGGAGACCCGACTGCAGGGGGTCTACCTCAAGCTCGGTGTCTCCCGCAGGACGGACCTGGCCGCCGCACTCCCGCAGGAGACGGCGGCCGGGCCCGTCGATTCGACGCCCTGACCCGCGGCCGACTACGCCACGGCGATGGCCGCCTTCTCCTCGAGGATCGTCACCGCACCGGTGTTGCCGTCGAGCTCGATGGTGGCGCCGTCGGGGATGCGCGTCATCGCGGACTCCAACTGGATCGCCGGGAAGCCGTACTCGCGCGCGAGACAGGAAGCGTGGGCCAGCAGACCACCGGTCTCGATGACCGCGCCGGCGATGATCAGGAACACCGGTGTCCAGCCCGGGTCGGTGGCGTGGCAGACCAAGATGTCGCCCTGGCCGAGCTTGCCGATCTCCTTGAGGCTCTTCACGACCCGGGCGGTGCCGGTGATCGTCCCGGGGCTGGTTCCGTAGCCGGCCAGAACGCCGGTGGAGTCGTCGCGGCTTTCCTGACGGAAGCTCAGTTCGCGATTGTGCTGCAGGAACGCCGGCCGCTTCGCGTCCTGGGTGTCGATGGCGTCGAAGTCCGCCCTGCGTGCGGCGAGCTTCGCCTGCGTGAGAGAACGGTTCACCCGTCCTTCCAGCAGGTCGTAGACCTCGTCGAGACCGAGGAACCACACGTCGTCGACGCTGCTCAGCAGGCCGCGCTGGACGAGGCGATTCGCGAGTTCCAGAATTCCTCGTCGCAGCGAGTAGGTGGACCGGTCGATGAAGTAGCGCATGTGGTCGCGGTAGGCGTAGACGCGCATGATCTCGGCGTGCACTCCCTTGAAGGCCTCGGCCTTCGCCGATCCCAGGAAGCCCGCGCGAAGCTTCGCGACCACCTGGGCGTGCGCGGCGTCGCGGCGCCGCGTGTTCTCGTCCTCGGTCGACTCGGGATCGTGCGTGTCGTCGGCCGTGAGGAAGGCCTTGAGCGAGTTGTAGTCGATGCTCGGGTCCTCGCAGCGCCGCGGAAGACAGATGTCCCGGTCCGCATGCCCGCGGTGGTGGTGGGTCGCGGCGAACTCCCGGTACTCCTGGAGCCAGACCTGACCGGTCGGGTGGTCCGCAACCGCGGCGAAGAACGCGCCGTCGGGGTGCTCGGTGAACAGCGACCGCAGTGCCGCGTCCGCGTGCAGCTTGCGGGCGAGCCGCCACAGCCACAGATTCTCGTCCGAGGTGGCGCTGCGCTCCGGGTTGCCGGTGACGAGCGCGCCGAAGGTCTCGTTCCCCAGGCCGGCCCACTTCGTCACCATGTGGGCGAGCGAATTCATCAGGTACGGCGCGATCCACATCATGGAGACGTTCTCGAGACAGAACTCGATCTCGAACTCGACGAGATCGTCGCAGTAGCGGCGCAGCGCGCGGTCCGAGAGCGTGTTCAGCTGATCCGCCGTCAGTCCGTCGACACGGGTGGTGTCGCCGCTGATCTTCTTCATCATGTGGTTGACGTACTGCAACGGATTCGTCGTGGGGTCGAGCATGCTGCGCGCGTGCCACTTGAGGAAGCCCCGGATGTCCATCGGCTCCGCGGACACGCGTTCCCTGTCCGGCGGTGTCGCGGTCTCCAACAGGCCGCCGCGCAGGGCGCGGGGGAAGGTCCGGGCGATGATGGGTTCGGCTGCGGCGTTGTAGTACGCCTCGCCCTTGTAGTACTTCATCCACGGGATCTTGGCCAGTTCGGTCAGGCCGTAGGTCTTCATCGCGAAGCTGTACATCTCGTTGAAGCACTTCGCCCGGTAGGAGTACATCAGCGGTGTGATGGCTCCGGTCCAGAAGGCGTCGGACCAGGCGCGGGACCAGACCGCGTCCGGGTCGGAGTACTTCAGCCAGGGCTCCAGTTCCTCCGGCCAGGCGAACGGGACGCCGGTGATGGGCCTGGACTGCAGGAGGTAGAACCGGCCGTCGAGCAGGGCCCACTCGATGTCCTGGGGAATGCGGTCGTAGAACTCGGTGACCCGGCGTCCCAACTGGCCGAGCTGGGCGACCTGGGCATCGCTGAGGCAGAACCGGGACCGGTCGGGCGCCGAGACCTCGGTCTCCACGGTGCCCACTCCGGCGGCCGGGTCGCGCACGACCATGACGGCCTTGTCCCCGAGGCGCTTGGTGAGGATCCGCAAGCTGTCGGTGGCGACGATGAACTCGTCCGGCTGGGTGATCCCCGAGACCACGCCCTCGCCGAGACCCCAGGAGGCGTTGATCACCAGTTCGTCGGTGGCGGCCGTCAGCGGGTTGCCGGTGAACAGCACCCCGGCGACCTCGGAGGAGACCATGGTCTGCACGACGATCGCGATGGCCACGCCGCCGTGGTCGATCCCGTTCTTGGCCCGGTAGGCGGTGGCGCGGGCGGTCCACAGCGAGGCCCAGCACCGCTGCACGGATTCAACCACCGCGTCCGCCCCGCAGACGTCCAGGTAGGTGTCGTGCTGGCCCGCGAAGGAGGCCTCGGCCAGATCCTCGGCCGTTCCGGAGGACCGCACGGCTACAAACGTTCCCGCACCGAGGGCCGCGTAGGCGGCCCTGATGGCGCCGGCCACCTCCGCGGGGACCGTCGCCGAGGTCAGTTCCTCCCGCAGACCCGCGGTCAGCTCGTCGAGGCGAGCCGGGTCGTCGTAGTCGAACTCCTGGCAGTACTTCTCGACGACGGCGTCCAGACCGGCCAGGCGCAGGAAGTCCCGGTAGGCCGTCGTGGCCACGGTGAACCCCGGTGGAACGTCGAACCCGGCGGAGGTCAGGCGTCCGAGATTCGCGCCCTTGCCGCCCACGAGGTCCTGCTCGAGCGATTCGGTCGTCCGGAAATCGATCGTGTACGTCGGCTGCGACATCCTGACCTCCACGTGCGGTGAGCTGTTGTGCTCAGCGTCACCCGCCGGCGATCCGGCTCACAGCAGTAACCGCTACGGCCCGACCGAGTGCTCGGACATTCGATCCACGTATCCCTCGACGAGCGCGAGAGAACGACGGAGCGGGCCCGCCCCGGATCGCCGCAGCGTTCCGCGCCGCATCCGGTGGTCCGGCGCGTAGTGAGCCATCACCGGCCAACGCCCCCCCGGCGCGGCCTGCCACTCGAAGGTCTCCCCGCCGCCGCTCACCCTCGCGCGCTCGGGGAAGCGAAGCTCGGTGTCCTCGAACTCGTAGCCGGCCGAGTCGAGCTCGTCGGCGGCGACGAGTGCTCGCCCGTCGTGTTGGACGCAGACGGCGCTGTACCCGCCTCGGCCGGAGAGCAGGATGCCGGACTCCCAGGCGCCATCGGTGTACTCGTTGGCGAAGCTGCACCAGGCGCGTTGCAGCGAGTCCACGTAGGGGCTGGGAAACAGCGACGTCCCCGGTCGGGCATGGATCGTGTCGACGAACAGAACGCCGTTCACGGAGCACCGCCGGATCCGTCCTCGGACCCGGAAAGCCCGAGAGGTGTACACGATCGGGTGATCCGGATGCTCGACCGCCAGGCGGCACGCCGGCCCTACGGCGTCGCCGCCCAGGTCCAGGAACTCGCCCTCGGTCGACCGGACGCCGGCGCCGGCCAGAACGAGCAGCGCGGTTCCGTCCGGTTCCCAGTACCCCCACGCTTCCCCGCGCCGGCCTGAGTTCACCGGTCCGCTGTAACAACCGGCCGCCTCGGGGGGCAGGGTGTAGTCCCCGCCGGGGAGGGCCTCCAGCGGGCGCGCGCTGCGGGTGAGCTCGGTGAAGAATCCGCGGACCGGGAACCAACTGCTCCCGTCGTCCGCGTCGAGCAGACCGATCGTGTAGACCATCGACAGTGGCAGTCCTGCGATCGGAGCGAACATCTGCTCCGGTGTGACGTCGAGCGCCGGTAGGGGCTCGACCCGGCACTGCGTCGGGGTCGTCTCGTTCACGGGGCCTCCACACGGCATCGACGCACCCGTCGGCCGACGGGACTGCAGTGATCACACAAGCTCCACGGTCGGTCGCGATCGACCGTAGTGACTACGCGTGCGGCCGAAGTCGGCGCCGGAGAACGTGGCCGTGTCGGCATGTCGCCGAATCGAAGGACGGCACTGATGAGCGTGTTCGTGTTGGTGGAGTTCCAGTCGTTGCCGGACCGCGTCGATGAGCTCCTTGTGCTTCTGCAGCGAATCCTCCCGGCCACGAGGGCCTTCGACGGATGCGTCGAAGTGCTCGTCGAGCAGGATCTCGACGACCCCACCACCGTGCTGCTGTGCGAGCGCTGGGCGTCCCGCGCCGATTTCGAGACCTACAAGGCGTGGCGCTCGGAGCGAGGGGACCTCGCCGGCCTGGTCGATCTCGTCGCCCGTCGTCCGTCCACCCGCTTCTTGCAGGAGGTCGTGCCGCACGGGACCTGAGCCTCCATCAGTAACGGTGGACCGGCTGTTAGGACCCCAGCTGAAGATCGACCGGCAGGGGCGGTAACGCTTCCCCGTCGGTCCTACGAGCTCCGGGAAGACCGGCGAATCGGTAGGGCACCGGTTCGCGGCCGGGCTGGCACACGATCACCGGATGGCCGATACGTCCGGTGGCGCAGTCGGCGACCACTCGGCCCACATCACGGGCTGTCAGCAGCGGAAATCCGACCTCCCCGAGTTGGGCGCGGCCATCGCCCAGCAGCGGCGTGTCGACCAGGCCGGGGCACACCGCCTGCAGCCGGACACCGCGCGCGGCGAGGTCGTCGAGGGAACTGCGGACCAGCCCGATGAGGGCGTGCTTGGTCATCGCATACAGGGGATCGAACGGGATCCCGGTCAGACCCGCGACCGAGCACATGACGGTGGCGGCGCCCCGGTTGCGCGAAAGCAGGGGAAGCAGGGCCCGTAGACCGAACAGCACGCCGTCCACGTTGACACCCCACAGGGCGCGATACCGGTCGAGGTCGAACTCGGCGAGGTCGCGGCCACCGCCGGCGAGCCCGGCGTTCAGCGCCACATGGGCGAGCGGGACGGGGCGGGCGGCCAGCGCGATCGCGAGTTCCTGCCAAGCCCCCAGGTCGGTCACGTCGAGCGCGACGGCTTCCCCACCGACGGCGTCGGCCGTTCGTTCCGCCGCGCACAGATCGATGTCGGCGACGACAACGTCGAACCCGGAGTCCCACAACGCGGCCGCCGTCGCCCTCCCGATGCCTGATCCGCCCCCGGTGACCAGTGCGGCGCGAGCGCCCGAGGCCGGGACTGCGTGGCCGGGAAGCGAAGCGGAGGTCATGCTCGATGGTCGCGCCCGTGCCCGACGCACGCCGCAGTAACCGGTACTGCCCGGTGCGCGCATCGACGCATCTCGGCCCTACAGCAGGGTCGCGCCGCCGTCGGCAAGCAGCATCTGGCCGGTGATGTAGGACGCCAGCGGCGACACGAGGAAGGTTGCGATGTCGCCCATCTCCTGGGGCGTGCCCCATCGCTTGAGCGGGATCCGCTCCAACGAGGCTGCGTACGCCGCGGGGTCGTCGCGGCTGGCGGTGGTCAGCTTCGTCTCCACGAGACCGGGAGCGAGACCGTTGACCCGGATGCCGTCCCGGGCCCAGGCCTTCGCCAGCGACTTGACCAAGGTGACCAGGGCGCCCTTGCTGGCGCCGTAGGCCGGCTGGCCGGGTGTCGCGATGAAGCTCGACGTGGACCCGATCAACAGCGCGGCGGCGTCGTCGGCCTCCGCCAGCGAGTCGTGGAAGGCCGTGGCGCACGACATCGCACCGATCAGGTTGACCTCCACGACCTTCCGGAAGGTCGCGATGTCGTACTCCGCGCGCCGGTAGGCGACCGTGCCTGCGCTGTAGACGAGAACGTTCAGCGAGTCCAGGCGGACGGCAAGGTCCGCCACCGCTGCGTCGTCGACCACGTCCAGCCGGTGGTAGGTCAGCCCCGTCACGTCGTCGCCGTAGGCATCGCCCTCGCGGGTTCCGGTGATGTGCACCGTCACGTCCGCGGCCTGCAGTCGGCGCGCGATTCCCAGCCCGATGCCGCTGGAGCCGCCCACCACCAGCGCGGTGCGCCCGTCGAGCCGGAAGCTCATACGGACGCGGGCATTCTCGGCGTGGCCAGGTCCAGGCCGTGCAGGTGCGGGGTCTCGTTGAGCGAGACGATGCCGCGCCGACCGTCGCGCGCGGCCGCGATCCGGCTGAAGCTGCTGTACGCCGGAGCGAACCAGAGCAGCTTGTCCATGCCGATGACATCGCCGATGTAGGCGTTGACGACCCCGGAGTGGCAGACGACGAGCACGCGTCGTCGTCCGGGATTGGCGGCGGCCAGATCGGCGAATGACCGCAGCACCCGCGCGCGAAACGCGGGGACGTCGACCTCGCCGTAAGGCTCCCCCCGGAGCAACGCGTCCCAGCGTTCGCCGCGGGCCTCGCGCAATTCTTCGACGGGGACGTACTCGGTGTCGCCGTGGTCGAACTCGGCGAGGCCGTCGACGGTCACCGGGTCGAGCCCGAACCGCTCGGCGATCGGGCGGGCGGTCTCGATGGCCCGCCGGGACGGGCTCTGCGCGATGGCGTCGACGGGGCCCAGTGCGGGGCTGTCGGCCAACGCCTGCGCCTGTGCCCGGCCCAGAACGGTCAGGCCCGGATCGGCGGCTCCGGACTCCACACGCACGGCCATCGGCTCGGCATGCCGAACGATCACGAACTCCATGCCCCCATCTCAGAGAGATCGCCGTCGACTCGCAGCAGTAGTCGGTACCGGTGACCGAAGGGACTCGGACACGCTGCGATGGGGGGATGGACGACGACCACTTCACTGCGCGGCGCCTCGACGTCGGCGACCTGAACACGAGTACCGCCCTGCTCCTGCGGTGGGCGAAAGCCCACTACGGCCCGGGCGCGACCGTCGGACGGGTCGCCCCCATGCCGGGGCACGCGGGGATCAGCTTCGGCTTCGACGTCTCGGCGGGCGCGACCTGCGAGCGTCTCGTCGTCCGCGTCGCCCCGCCGGGCCTGCGACGTGTCGGCCCCGCGGACGTGCTGCGTCAGGTGCCGGTACTGCAGGCGGCGAAGGCGGCAGGCGTCCCGGTCCCGGACGTGCGGTGGTGGGGCGAGGAGGAGACCTGGTTCGCCTCGCCCTACTTCGTGGTGGAGTGGCTGTCCGGAACGTCGGTCAGCGCGTGGGAGCCGTTGCCCGGGAGTGCCGCGGACGCCGGCAAGGTCTTCGCCGAGGCGGTCACCGCGCTGGCGGCCGTCCACCGGATCGACTGGCGCCGCGCACTTGTGGGATGGGGCGTCCCCCGTCCGCTGGACGAGGAGATCTGCGCCTGGGAGCCGATCCTGCGCAAGGGCCGCAACGAGGCCTGGACCGCGCTGGGTCTGGGACTGAAGGAGGCTCTGCTGCGCACACGGCCGGCCGAACCCGAGCCGTCGGTCATCCACGGTGACTTCTACTCCAACAACTGGGTCTGCGACGGCGCTCGCCTGCTCGGCGTCGTCGACTGGGAGATCGCCGCGATCGGGCCGCCGCTGCTGGACGTCGGCTGGCTGTTGATGATGTACGACCCCGCGTGCTGGGGACCGTCCCGGCGGGCGTGGATGACCTGGGGACCGTCCCCGATGGAGATCGGGGAGTCCTACGCGGCAGCGGCCAGGCGGCCGGTCGCCGATCTGTCCTGGTATCAGGCGCTGGCCTGCTGGCGGTTCGCCGCCATCACAGCGCTGAACGTGCACCTGCACCGCAGCGGGAAGCGGCCCGACGCCACCTGGGACCTGATCGGCGAGGCCTTCGAGTTCTTGATCGAGCGCGGGCACGAGTTGAGCGATCCGCGGGACGCGCGAGGGCGGCGACCGTAGCGACTACCGCTGTGAAGGCCATCACAAGGCGTGTGCACTGGTGGCAACGTCCGCGGCACCTGGCCGTCACGCGATTTTCGAGTGCAGGAGTGAGACGTGCGAACTGACATTCCCGGTTGGCTTCGGCTGCAGTGGGACCGGGCCGGTGCCTGGGCCTGCGTGCTCGGCGGCCTCGTCACGCTGTTCGTCGGGTGGCTGGGCGTCAGCGAGACCGCCTACACGGCCAAGCAACTGCCCTACATCGCAGGCTGCGGACTCGGGGGCCTCGCCCTCGTCGGCACCGGGGCGATGCTGTGGCTGTCGGCGGACCTGCGAGACGAGTGGCGCAAGCTGGACCGGATCGAGCAGGCCATCAGGGAATCCGGCACCACCGCCCTGCCGTCCACGCAGGAAGCCGGCGCCGGGAACGGCACGCTCCAGTCGGCCCATGGGCAGATGTCCCACCGCAGCGCGGCCCGCCCGAGCGTGGCGGCCGGACGGTCCTGATGAACGTCGGCGCGAGCACCCCCTGGACCCGGACCGACGCCGTGACGACGGCGGTCCTGACGACGCTCGGCGGCGGAATCATGGTCGTCGGCTGGTGGGAGATCTCCGACCGGGCCTCGATGGAGTCACAACTCGCCCCGCTCAACGTCGCCGTTCTCGGCCTGGTCCTGATCGGCGCGGGGCAAGCGTTGTGGTTCCTGCGCGGCCGCCAGGCGTGCGGCGACCGTCGCCGACGGCTGCTGGGCGCAGACGTGCGGCCCGTCGTGCTGCCTGCCGCAGTGGCCGACGAGGACGCCTTTGCGGGCACCGAACGCTTCTACCACCGGGTCGACTGCGCGATGGTCGCCGACCGGTCGTGGACGCCGGTCCCGCGCGTGACCCACGAGCACGCCGGCCGGACCCCATGCGGAGTGTGCGCGCCATGAGCGGTCTGAAGCACCTCACCGGCCGACTCGGGTACACCGGATGCTGGGTGGCCGGAGCGCTCCTCGTCGTGCTCGTCGGTGCACCTGTCGCCGCCGCCCGAGGCATGTGGCCCTTCGTGCTGACCGGCATCTCGGACGGCGCCATCTACTCCTTCGCCGCATTGGGTCTGGTGCTGACGTTCAAGACCTCCGGCATCTTCAATTTCGCGATCGGGGCGCAGGCCGCAGCATCGGCCTACGTCTTCTACTCCTTCCGAGTCGATGCCGGACTGCCGTGGCCGGTGGCCTTCGTGCTCTCCCTCCTGCTCGTCGGCCTCGGCGGCGCGGTCCTGCTCGAACGGATCGCCTTCTGGTTGGAGGAGGCGCCGCCGGTCATGCGCGTGGTGGCGACCATCGGGCTGGTCGTTCTGTTGCAGTCGGTGCTCACCGGTGCCTACGGCACCGTCACCCTGCAGTTCCCGCCGTACCTGTCGCAGAAGCAGGTCGAGATCGCCGGCACCCAGGTGCTGGCGAGTCAGATCATCGTCGTGGTGCTGGCACTGCTGGCCACGATCGCGCTCACGCTCTTCTTCCGGCGCAACCGGATCGGCCTGGCCATGACGGCGCTGGTGGACGACCCTGAACTCCTGGCTTCGGAGGGGACGAGTCCGATCGCCGTTCGCCGCTATGCCTGGGCGATCGGATCCTGCTTCGTCTCGATCTCCGGGATGCTCATCGCACCGGTGCTCGGGATCGACGTCAACCTGATGCTGCTGCTCTACATCACGGCGTTCGGCGCCGCCGCGCTCGGGGCCTTCGACAACCTGGTGGTCACGTTCATCGCAGCGATCGGGATCGGTGTCGCCACCAACGTGCTGGGCAACGAGTTGGCCGACGCGAGCAGCACCTGGGTGACGGGCCTCTACACGCAGGTGCCGTTCGTTGCGTTGGTAGCCGCCCTGCTGTTGGTCGGACGGGCGCGGTTGATCGAGCGCGGCAGCAAGCGCGTGCGCAAGCTTCCGCCGATCCGCCAGTTCCCGATGCCGGTCAACGCAACGGTGGCGGCCGGCACCCTCGCGCTGTTCCTGATCCTGCCGAACCTGGTGGCGGCCTCGGACCTCAACCAGTACACCGTCGGCCTGGGCTTTGCGATCGTGCTCCTCTCGCTCGGCCTGCTGCTGTGGTCCTCGGGGCAGATCTCCCTGTGCCAGATGGCCTTCGCGGCGATCGGCGCGTCGACCTTCGCCCATCTGCAACAGGGCGGCTTCCCGTGGCTGCTCTGTCTTCTTTTCGCAGGCCTAGCCGCAGTTCCCGCCGGAGCGATCGTCGCGATCCCGTCCTTCCGGCTCTCCGGGGTCTACCTGGCCGTGGCGACTTTCGGATTCGGGCTGCTGGCGCAGAATCTGCTCTACACCTCGGGTCTGATGTTTGGCCTGGACAACTCCGAGGTCATCGTCCGTCCGAAGTTGCTCGGCCTCGAGACACAGGGCGACAAGGGCTACTACTACCTGGTTCTCGCCGTCGCCGGGTTGCTCGCGGGTCTGGTTCTGCTGGTCCGGCGCAGCCGGCTGGGCCGCATTTTGCGGGCGCTGGCCGACTCGCCCGCCGCCCTGGACGCCCACGCGGTGCGCACCAAGGTGACGCGGCTGTCGGTGTTCTGCCTGTCGGCGTTCATCGCCGCGATCGGCGGCGCGTTGATCGGTGGGGCGGCCACCGGCGCGGGCGGCGATGCCGGTGGACCGTTCGGCTACTTCAATTCCCTCGCGCTGATCGCGGTGCTCACCTTCTGCGGCCGTCGGCCGATCCTCGGCCCGGTGCTCGCCGCGTTCCTGTTCGCGGTGGCCAAGATCTACCCGCCGATGGACTCCGGATTCTTCTCTGACTACCGCGGTGCGTTCTTCGGCGGCCTTGCGCTGCTGGTGGCACTGTGGCCCGGCATCCGGTTGCCGTTACTGCGTGAGCGTGGTGCCGAACGGGGCGTCAGTTCCCCCGTCCAGGCACGAGCGGCGGAAGCTCGAGCACATGTCGAGCACGAGTTGGTGGGGTCTCGATGAACGCGGCGACCGGCGGCGCCATGCCCGCTCTGCACGTCGACGACGTCACCGTCAGGTTCGGTGGTCTGACGGCGGTGTCCGCGCTCTCGTTGCGGGCGGGCGCAGGGACGATCACGGCGTTGATCGGTCCGAACGGTGCCGGCAAGACGACGACCTTCAACGCGTGCACCGGGGTCGTGCGAACGGCGACCGGACGGGTGCAGTTGGGTGAGCGACGTCTCGATCAGCTGTCCACGCCGAGCCGGGCGGCAGCCGGTCTCGGTCGGACGTTCCAACGGATGGAACTGTTCGACTCGATGTCCGTGATCGAGAACGTGTCCATGGGGCCGGAGGGCGTGCTGTCCTCCCGTCGCCCGTGGGGTCAGTTCTGGGCGCCTCGGTCGGAGCGGCGGGAGATCGCCGACCGGACCGGCGCGGCGCTGGCGCGGTGCGGTCTGGAAAAGGTGACTGACCGTCGGGTGC
The DNA here is from genome assembly GCA_963703165.1 of uncultured Actinomycetota bacterium. Taxonomy (GTDB): domain Bacteria; phylum Actinomycetota; class Actinomycetes; order Sporichthyales; family Sporichthyaceae; genus JBQTKD01. The sequence continues at coordinate 202,162 of OY969798.1, read as the reverse complement.
GTGATCTGTCGACCGGGCAGCGGCGATTGGTCGAGCTCGCCCGCGCCATCGCGAGTCCGTTCCGTTTCCTGCTGCTCGACGAACCGTCTTCCGGGCTGGACGTGAACGAGACCGAGGAGTTCGGTGCGGTGTTGACCTCGCACGTGCGCGAGACCGGCATCGGTGTGCTGCTGGTGGAGCACGACATGGCGCTGGTCGCCGACGCGTGCTCCATGGTCTATGTGCTCGATTTCGGCCGACTGATCTGGTCCGGTCCGACGTCGGAGGCGATGACCTCCGAGATCGTGCGTGCCGCCTACCTCGGGGGAGAGGTGAACGTCGATGCTTGAGCTGCGGAACGTCTCGGCGGGCTACGAGACCGGGCTGGTGTTGCGCAACGTCTCGTTGACCGTGCCGAAGGCCTCGGTGGTCGCCCTGCTCGGCGCGAACGGCGCCGGGAAGACGACGCTGCTACGGGCCGCCTCCGGGCAGCTCGCGCCGGTCGGTGGTCAAGTTCGTCTCGGTGGGGACGACATGACCGGCAAGCGTTCGGAGAAACTCGCCCGGCGCGGGGTTTGCCATGTGCCGGAGGGCCGGGGCATATTTCCGTCGCTGTCGGTCGCGGACAACATCCGGTTGCAGGCTCCGCCCGGAGTCGACCGGCGCAAGGCGCTGAAGCAGGCGGTCGAGGCCTTCCCTCGGCTCGGCGAGCGCCTCGAGCAACGGGCCGGGACGATGTCCGGCGGCGAGCAGCAGATGCTTGCCCTGGCCCGCGCCTACGTCTGCAGACCCGAAGTGGTGCTGCTCGACGAGGTCTCGATGGGACTGGCCCCCAAGGTGGTCGACGAGATCTTCCTCTACCTGCGGCAACTGGCGAGCACGGGGATCTCCCTGCTCGTCGTCGAGCAGTACGTGGCCCGGGCGCTGGAGCTCGCGGACTACGTCTACATCCTCGACCGCGGCCGGCTGACCTTCGTCGGTGAACCGTCCGAGATCAGCGAGGACACGATCGCGCACTCGTACCTGGGAGGCCTTGCATCATGAGTCCACTACACCGCGTCGTCCGTGCGACGAGCCTGATCGCGGCGGCGGTGCTCACGCTCAGTGCGAGTGCCCTGATCTGGTCCGGGACGGCCAGTGCCGCGGCGCCAGACATCTACGACCTCACCGCCGAGGCGGTGGCACTCCAGTCGACCTTCACCGACCCGGGAGTGCCGCTCGGGATCCCGTTCTCCTACGGCTCCTACGGTGCGAGCTCGACCCTCAACAGCAACGGGGAAAGTTCCGCCGACGCCGGTGCGCCGTACTCCCCGCTCGTGTCGTCGCTGCCGAGAACCGGCAACGGGGTCGCGCAGTCCACGTTCGGTGCCGGCCTCCCTGTCGTCCCGACGCTCCCGGGCTATGTCAGCGCCAAGGACCCGGTGTTGCCCAGCGACACGCAGAACGCGGGGGGCTACGAACTGGTCGCCAACGCCGTCCGCGGGAAGGCCACCGGCAAGGTGGGCATCGGTGGGCAGTCGGCGACATCAGCGGAGAACAACGCGTTCGCGCTGGCGACCAGCGTTGCCGGCGAGGACGGCCTGTTCACCGAGGGAACGGCCGGGGTACACGCGCTGACCTTCGACGGGATCCTCGACCTCGGCAACGTCTCCTCCTACGCGAGCCTGACGCGGGACGGCAGCGGCAAGACCAAGCCGGTCACCAGGACCAACCTCGGCACCATCTCCTTCGCAGGGCTCACCTCGGGCGCCACCGGTGCAGGATTCTCAGCGCTCGGATCGGCTCCGACTCCGCTGTCGGTCGACGGTTTGGACGCCCTGAACGGCGCGCTGAAGCCGGCCGGTATCTCTGTGACATACCTGCCGGAGATTTACGCCTACACCGACGGTTCGACCAGCACCGGACCGGAGGTCAACGCCAAGAAGGACGTCTCCGGTGTGATGTCCGGGGCCCTCCGACTGTTCTTCTCCAACACCTCCGAGCGCGGTACCACCACTGAGACCATCACCGTCGGCCGAGTCTCGTTGACCGCCACCAGCACCGCCCCCTCGTCCGCCGACACCGGCGCCGCACTCCCGAGCAATACCTCGGCACGACCGAGCACAGAGGCGGCAGGATTGCCCGCAGTCGTCGACGCAGCAGCCGGCGGTGTCGTGCCAGTGGACGCCGGCGCATTGCTTCCGAACACCGCCGACGTCCCGACTGCGGTCGGCAGGCAACTGCCGCCGCAGAGGCTCCTCCCCGCCGGCCTCAGCACGATCGCGCCGGAAGGAATTACCGACGTCGGCAGTCTCTACCTGATCATCGCGGTCGCTGCTGGGTCAGCGCTGACCGGTGCGCAGGTGGTGCGCGTGCTGGCGGTGCGCGCTCGCTGAATGAGGATGCGTGAATGCGCTTCGGGTGGGCTTCCGAATCTGACCTGTACTCAGTACTCAGGTGGGACGTTGAGCGACGGCCCCGGCGGCGAGCAGCGCATCGATCTCTCCTGAATTGAAACCCCACTCCAGCAGGCTTTGCCGGGTGTGCTCACCGCTGCGGGCGGGCGGGGCCAATGCCGGCGAAGGGGTCCGCGAGAACTGCGGGGCCACCGTTGTCTGCATGCTCTCGTCCGATCCGCGGGCGACCGCGTTCCGCGCGATGATCTGCGGATCGTCGGCGACCTCCGCGATCGAGAGCACGGGACTGACACAGGCGTCGCTGTCGACGAACACCTCGCACCACTGTGTGCGGGTACGGGTGCGGACCTGCTCGGCGATCCGCTTGCGTACGTCCGGCCAACTCGGCCGGTCCCACTGCGGACCGAGTGGGCCCAGGCCCAGACGCCGTTCGAATTCGGCGAAGAAAGGCGCTTCGATCGCGCCCACGGCGATCCAGCCGCCGTCGGCGCATTGATACGTGCCGTAGAAGGGAGCGCCGCCGTCGAGAAGATTGGCCTCGCGGTAGTCGATCTGCTCCCCGGCGTTGTGAAAGTCATAGGCCATCGACATCAGCATCGCGGTGCCGTCGATCATGGCCGCGTCGATGACCTGACCGCGTCCGGAGGTTGTGCGTTCGTGCAGGGCGGCGAGGACACCGGTCAGGAGAACCATCGCCCCGCCGCCGAAATCCCCGATCAGGTTGAGCGGCGGGACAGGGCGCTCGGCGGTCCCGATCGCGTGCAGGGCACCTGTACGCGCGATGTAGTTGATGTCGTGGCCGACGGTGTGGCAGAGCGGTCCGTCCTGGCCCCAACCGGTCATGCGTGCGTAGATCAATTTCGGGTTCGTGGCGAACAAGTCGTCGGGGCCCAGCCCGAGCCGTTCGGTGACGCCGGGCCGAAAGCCTTCGATGAAGATGTCCGCCGACTCCGTCAGCTGCCGGACCGTGCGGACGCCATCGGGATGCTTGAGGTCCACGGCCACACAGGGTCGACCGCGGTTGAGTAGTTCGTTGCCCGGGATGGGCTCGTCGGCGACAGCGGTGATGCGGTCCACGCGCACCACGGTCGCGCCAAGACCCGCGAGCACCATTGCGGCGAATGGCGCGGGACCGAGGCCGGACAGTTCGACGACGCGCACGTCGTGCAATGGGCCCGACGACATGAGCGCTCCCGATGTTCCGAGTTAGGTCCTCTGATGGGTGAAGTCAACCCGCGTGCGGGCGGCGAGACACCGGTAGTCACTACGGCTGATCGGCGCGAGAGACGTCACCTACCGTCCGTTCATGGCGACCTTGGATCAACACGGGTACGTGTCCGCATGGATGGAGCCGGATGACGTCCGCGAGCTCGGGCGCACTGCGGAGAAGTTCTTCGCGGTGCACATCAACGCCGACTTGGAGCGTTGGGAACGTGAGCGGTGCGTGGACCGGGACGTCTGGCTCAGGGCAGGCGAGCTCGGCCTGCTCGGGTGCGCCGTACCGGAGGAGTACGGGGGTGGGGGCGGAACCTTGGCGCATGACTTCGTCGTCGTCCATCAACAGGCCAGGGCCAACCTGCAGGGCTGGGGTGGGGCACAGACAAGTGTCATCGACGCGCATTACCTGCTGGCGTACGGCTCTCACGAGCAGAAGCTGCGTTGGCTGCCTGGCATATGTAGCGGTGAGATCGTGCCCGCGCTGGCCATGACGGAACCGGGCACGGGCTCGGACCTCAAGCGGCTGACCACTCGCGCGACGCGCGGCGCCGGCGGGGACTACCGCATCTCCGGGGCCAAGACCTTCATCACCAAAGGAGCGAGCGCCGACGTGGTGCTCGTCGCCGCCAAGACCGACACCCGCGCCGGGGCGAAAGGGATCTCGCTCTTCCACGTCGACGTGCGCGACCTTCCTGGCTTCAGCCGCGGCCGCATCATCCACAAGTCCGGCCAGCACTACTCCGACACCTCGGAGTTGTTCTTCGACGATGTCGTTGTGCCTGCCGATGCGGTGCTCGGTGGAGAGGAGGGCCGCGGCTTCGCCCAGTTGATGGCCCAATTGCCGCAGGAGCGATTGATGCTGGCCCTGCTCGCCGCGGCGGTGATCGAGCGTGCCGTCGAGGAGACGGTCGACTACGCCCAGCAGCGGACGATGTTCGAGGGAACGATGTTCGACCTGCAGCACCCGCGCTTCGAGTTGGCGGAGTGCGCGACCCTCGCGCAGGTCGCGCGGGTCTTCGTCGACTCGTGCGTAGACCGTTGCCTGGCGGGGCTTCTGGACGCGGCGACAGCCTCCATGGCCAAGTACTGGCTCACCGACGTCCAGTGCCAGGTCGTCGACCGCTGCCTGCAGTTGCACGGCGGGTACGGCTATACCCAGGAGTACCCGATCGGCCGGATGTGGACGGACTCCCGAGTCCAACGCATCTACGGCGGCGCGAACGAGGTGCAGAAGGAACTGATCGCCCGCTCATTGAGAGTGACGTAGGCAGTCCGGTGGGACCCCATTGACGCAGGCCGGCGAACAGACCCGTCTCACGTCCGGGCGGGCGACCGGCTGGCGTGGGCCTCCGACGCTCGGTTTTTACCGAGCTGATTCGAAGCGACCTGTTCCAGGGGTAGCCACGACGACCGAGCGGGAGTTCTGCATCGACGTAGGGGCCGGCAGACTTCCCGCGTATCTATCGACGACACCCGCGTTCCGCTCCTGCCGCACGCGACAGAGGGGAGGCCGCGCAGCAGGAACGTTGCTGACCAAGGAGGGATGCTCATGCCTGGTCCACTGCTTGCCGGCCGTACCGCCGTGATCACCGGCGGCGCCCAGGGCATCGGTTTCGCGATCGCCGAGCTCTTCGTCGCCGAGGGCGCCAAGGTGGTCCTGGGCGATGTGGACGCAGAGGCTGCTCGCACCGCGGCGACGCAACTCGGCGGCCTCGACCTCGCCGTCGGGGTTCGATGCGACGTGCGGAGTGCCACCGAGGTCGATGCGATGCTGGCCGAGGCGCGGCGGACCTTCGGTTCCGTGGACGTCATGGTGAACAACGCGGGTATCACCCGTGACGCGACCATGCGGACCATGACGGAGGATCAGTTCGATCAGGTGATCGCTGTTCATCTCAAGGGAACCTGGAACGGGACCCGCGCGGCGGGCGCCATCATGCGCGAGCAGAAGCGCGGCGCGATCGTGAACATCTCCTCCCTGTCCGGCAAGGTCGGCATGGTCGGGCAGACCAACTACTCCGCCGCCAAGGCGGGGATCGTGGGGCTGTCCAAGGCCGCGGCGAAGGAACTCGCTCACCACGGCGTGCGCGTCAACGTCATCCAACCGGGGCTGATCCGATCGGCGATGACCGAAGCCATGCCGCAGAAGGCGTGGGACCAGAAGATGACGGAGATCCCCATGGGTCGCGCCGGCGAGGTGTCCGAGATCGCTTCCGTGACGGCGTTCCTGGCCTCGGACATGTCCTCGTACATGACGGGGACCGTCCTGGAGGTCACCGGCGGTCGGTTCATGTAGTCCGTCCGTGGTCCCGTCGATCAGCGCAGACAGAGAGCAGGTGCCCGGTGCACACCTTCCACTCATTCGACGAGGTCCGCGCCGCCCTCGGCGTGGAGTTCGGTCCGTCCCCTGCCATGGTGGTCGACCAGGCACGGGTCGACGGCTTCGCCGAGGTCACGGGCGACGATCAATGGATCCACATCGACACCGAGCGCGCAGCGGCCGGGCCGTACGGCGCAACTATCGCCCACGGCTACCTGACGCTTTCGCTCATCCCGATTCTCGCCCGGCAGCTGTACGAGCTGCCCTTCTGCCGCGCTCGGGTCAACTACGGCCTGAACAAGGTCCGCTTTCCGGCGCCGATGCTCGTAGGTTCGGTGGTGCGTGCCCGCTCGACGTTCGTCGATCTCGTGCACAACGGTGCCACCGCGACGCTGACCGTCCGGCACACCATCGAGGCCGAGCGCAGCCCCAAACCCGTCTGTGTGGCGGACACTCTCGTCCTGCTCACGTGAGGTCACCGCCCCGCGGTCGCCGACCTACCGCAGCCCGGCGAACAGATCCGTCTCACGTGCGAGTGGCCGCCCGGTGGAGTCGCGCACCCGGAGGAAGGTCTCGACACCGAACAACTCGGTGAACGCAGGCAGGCCCATCGTGAGAAAGAACGCGTTGTCCGGCTGGCTCGCGTGGGCCTTCAGCGCTCGGTACTTCCGCTCGGTGAACGCGACGGTGTCGACCCACGTCGTGATCAGGTCATCGGGCAGGCCGATCTTCGGTTCGTCGTCGGCGGTCTCCTCCCAGTCCGCCCCGGCCTCGCGTGCGCGCCGGGCGAACTCACGCATCACCGAGTGCGCCATCGTGCTCCAGTAGACCTTGGCGGGTGCATCCGCGGGGCCGAGCGCATCGACGGCTGCCATCGTGATCCGATGCGCCTGGATGTGGTCGGGGTGACCGTAGAAGCCGTTCTCGTCATAGGTCACGACCACGTCGGGCCGGTACTCGCGGATCAGGGCAGCAAGGCGATCGGCCGCCCCCTCGAACGGGGTGCCCCAGAACGCTCCAGGTGCGTCGTTGGACGGCCAGCCCATCATCCCGGAGTCGGCGTACTCGAGCAGTTCGAGCTCGCTGACGCCCAATATCGCGCAGCTCTCCCTCAGCTCGGTGCCGCGCATCTGCGCCACCGCTGCGGGGTCGTGCCCGGGCGCACCGGGTTTCACGCCGTCCGGACCGTCTCCGCAACCGCCGTCGGTGCACATCACCACGACGGTGCGAACGCCTTCGGAGGAATAGTGAGCCAGCACGCCGCCGGTGCTGCTGGCCTCGTCGTCGGGATGCGCGTGCACGGCCATGAGGGTCAGCGGGCGATCGGTCATGCTCTACGAAGCTAATCCTGTCGCGCGCTATTCCCGCGGCAGGGAGCTCAGGCCGCGTGACCGAACGAGAAGACAGTCGGACCGCTGCCCGGCCCGGTTCGCCCGGGCATGTGTCCACAACAGGTGGCGGTGGGGCAGAACAGGAGATCCGGCGGAGCGACGACCGTGACCGCTCGGAGCGCGGGATGCTCTTCCGCGAACTCGTCGAGGAGGCGTTCCAGGTCGGATACCTCGACGGCGAACTGGGCTGCGAGACGCGTCACCGAGTCGGGCTCAGGTGCCTCCTCCGCAGCGGGGACCGGTGCCCTCCTGGCAGTGGCGACGGCCAAGCAGCTGATTCCCAACAGCACGCAGCCGAGCCCGACCCAGCGCGAGGGGCCACCGTCGTCCGCCAGTTGGCCGAGCGTTCCGCCGGCCGCGGCGAGCACGATCCCGTAGCCCGCAACCACAGCGCGCGGCAGCGGTCCGAAGGGGCGCCTGGCCTGTGGCGGGGTGCCTGTACGTGGCCGCGCGGTGTCAGTGACACCTGGGGCGGCGACGGCGATCTGACGATTGCGCACATTCGCACAGTGCTCCCGAGCACCGCCCGGTGCGACCAACGAATTTCCAGTTTTGCCCCTTTTCGCCCTCTCGCGGGCGCGCCTGATCGTTCCCCGAGCCTGCGACGGAACCCGCTGACGTCAGCGCAGCGGAGGCTTTCCTATGCTCGGAGGAGGCCCGGCTGAACACCGGCGTCACGTTCCCGGGGGATGCGGGGACGGCTGCCCGCTGGTGAGAGGACCATTGCATGTCGAGTGCCGCTGACATCGTCATCTGTGAGCCGTTGCGTACCGCTGTCGGCGGGTTCGGCGGGGGACTGGCCACGGTCGCGCCCCACGAGCTCGCGGCCACGGTCATCCGCGCGGTCATCGAGCGCAGCGGCCTGCCGCCCGAGCGCGTCGACGACGTCCTGCTCGGGAATTGCTACCCGACGATGGACGCCCCCGCGATCGGCCGCGTCGCCGCGCTGGACGCCGGCCTCCCGATCACCGCCACCGGGCTGCAGATCGACCGCCGTTGCGGCTCCGGCCTGCAGGCCGTCATCTACGCCGCGATGCAGGTCGGCTCCGGTGCCTGCGACGTCGTGCTGGCCGGGGGCGCCGAGTCGATGTCGAACGCGGCGTTCTTCTCCACCTCGATGCGGCGGGGCGCCGAGGGCCCCGGCGGCGTGATGCTGCACGACTCCCTCGCCCGGGGCCGCGTCACCGCGGGCGGCAAGGACTACCCGGTGCCCGGCGGGATGCTGGAGACCGCGGAGAACCTGCGCCGCGAGTACTCGATCCCGCGCGCCGAACAGGACGAGTTCGCCGTCGAGAGCCACCGGCGCGCCACCGCCGCGCAGGCCGCGGGGATCTTCGCCGAGGAGATCGTCCCCGTGACCGTTCCCGGCCGTAAGGGCGACACCGTCGTCGACGCCGACGAGCACATCCGGCCCGCGACGACGATGGAGACCCTCTCCCGTCTCAAGCCGGTGCTGGGCAAGGCCGACCCCGACGCCACGGTCACCGCCGGCAATGCCTCCGGGCAGAACGACGGCGCCTCGATCTGCATCGTCACCAGTCGCGCTACCGCCGAGTCCCTCGGCCTGCGACCGTCGGTCCGTCTGGTCTCCTGGGGCCTGGCCGGCGTCGCCCCCAAGACGATGGGCATCGGCCCGGTCCCGTCCACCGCCAAGGCCCTGGCACTGGCCGGGCTCAAGCTCTCCGACATCGACCTGATCGAACTCAACGAGGCCTTCGCCGCCCAGGTGCTCGCCTGCACCAGGGAATGGGGCTTCACCCCGGACGACTTCGCCCGGCTCAACGTCCACGGCTCAGGCATCTCGCTGGGTCACCCCGTCGGGGCCACCGGCGGGCGGATCCTCGCGACGCTGGCCCGGGAGTTGGTCCGCCGCGAGGCTCGCTACGGCCTGGAGACCATGTGCATCGGTGGCGGACAGGGCCTGGCCGCGATCTTCGAACGCGCCGCATGATCGAGATCCTGAGCCGCACGCAACTGGACAGGGCGAAGGTCACCGGCGCCCTGGTCGCGGACATCCTGCAGACGCTCAAGAGCCGATGCGAGGTCGGCACGAATCTGCTGGACATCGACCGGTGGACCAAGGAGATGATCGTCGCGGCCGGCGCGGAGTCCTGCTACGTCGACTACGCGCCCTCCTTCGGGCGCGGGCCGTTCGGTCACTACATCTGCACCGGGGTCAACGACGCAGTGCTCCACGGGTTGCCCCACGATTACGCCCTCGTCGACGGGGATCTGCTGTCCCTTGACTTCGCCATCACCAAGGACGGGATCGCGGCCGACTCGGCCATCAGTTTCATCGTGGGCGACAGCAAGCCCGCGGAGAGCGTCGCCCTGATCGACGCGACCGAACGAGCGCTGGCGGCTGCGATCGCCATTGCCGGCCCCGGGGTGCCCCTCGGCGACATCTCGCACGCCATCGGTTCGGTCCTGCACCAGGCGGGCTACGAGGTCAACACGGAGTTCGGTGGGCATGGCATCGGCTCGACGATGCACCAGGAGCCGCATGTGCTGAACGACGGCCGGCCGGGCCGGGGCTTCAAGTTGCGCCCGGGTCTGATGTTGGCCCTGGAGCCGTGGGTCATGGCCGACACTGCCGACCTCATGAAGGACGCCGACGGCTGGACGCTGCGCAGCGTCACCGGCTGCCGGACCGCACACAGTGAGCACACCATCGCCGTCACCGACGACGGTGTCGAGATCATGACCTTGGCAACGGGCTGACGCCCGTGCGGTGACGGCAATCACCGGCCGCCCGACGTTCGCGACGGAGACCTGGCGGTATCTGATCCCTATACCGCCGCGTCGCGACCCGTTCGCATCGATCAGCCCTGCGCCAGCTCGACGAGCTTCGCCACCGTGTTGAGATTGCGGGCCGTGCCGGGCACGCCGAGGGCCTTGCCGATCGCTGCTGCCTTCATCTGCGGGCGCCCGGCGCCACTGGCGTAGCGGATGTGCATCTCCCGGCCGATCACCTGCCAGAGATCGGCGCCGGTCTCGTAGGTCCGCGCCTTGTCGACGGCGGCGGCGGTCGGCTTCGAGGCGAGGAACGTGACGTAGGACCAGTTGGGCTTCAACACCTCGAAGGGATGCGCCGCGAGGGCCTTCGCCATCTCAGCCGGCGTGCGGGAGATCGCCTCCCGGAAGAACCCGAACTCCGCCTCGATCGCCTGCTCCAACGCCCGGCCGAACGCCTTCGCCGCACCGGGCGGAGTGCACAGGAGATTGCCCGAGGCGATGTAGGTCGACACGTCGGTGGCACCGAGGTCAAGGGCGAGGTCCCGCAGTCGCGCCATGGGCAACTGCGCGGTGCCGACGTTGACGGCCCGCAGGAGGACGATTCGACATGGCATCCGACAACGGTATCCGGCAGCTGAGGGCGACGGGTGTGATGGTGCGTCAGAAAGGTAGCGCGCGTCGTGCTCTCGCGAGTCGCACTGACCAGTACCACGGGGTGAGGAGCAGTCGCCACCCTCCACCGTCGCGCCGTGTCCGCCGCGCCAGCAGGTGGGCGAGCACAAAGAGTCCGGTGCTCGCGGCGAGAACGCCCAACGCGACGGGCGTCGGGCCGGGGAATACCTGCCCGACCCAGCCCGCTCCGCCGGCCCAGAGGGCGCCGAGGAACCACAGGACCGGGAACGCCACGAAGGCCACCGTCGTGCCGGCCACCGCGCACTGGAAGCTGAGAAAGCCCCGCACACCCAGTTCGCCGAGCAGTTGCCGCGGTCGCCTCATGTGCACCAGGTAGGTCTGGAGGTAACCGACGACGCAGCGCGTGCAGCGATTCACCCAGTCGCGCACGTCCGTGGCGGCCGGATGGTCGGTGACGCTGTTCAGGGCGGCGACCCGTCCACCGAGACGGGGGATGCGGATCCCGAGGTCGGCCTGGGCGGTGCGGTTGTGCGGATCCCACCCGCCCGCCGTGCGCAGCCAGTCGGTGCGGAAGAACGTCGACGTCGGGCCGAGGGGGATCGGTACCCGACCGCGGCACAACTCGGGCAGCGACCCGAAGGTGATCGCGTACCCGGCGGCCAGAAGGCGAGCAAGCGGGCCGGTGGCCTCGTTGCGGTGACGCAGCCCCGCCTGCAGGGCGACCACGTCAGGCGGGCTCGTGTGGAAGGTGCGCACCGCCTCGCGGAGGAGGTTCGGTTCGGCCCGCGCGGCAGGATCGTGCAGGAGGACGTAGCGGCCGCGCGCGTGCATGAGTCCGTAGTTGGCGGCCTTGTACCGGCCGGTGGCCTTGCTGCCCGGGACTACGAGCACCTCGGCATATTCGGGCAACGTCAGCCCACCGAGCGTCGCCTGCACTGCGAGGGCGTCCTCGTCGACGAGGAGCTTCACGTCGAGTCGGTCGGGGGGATAGTCGAACGCGGACAGTCGCTTCACCACCGTCGCCCACTGCACCGCGCAGGCGGCCAGGGGGACGAGCAGCGTGACGATCGGGGTCTCGGCGAGCTCGGACCGGGGCGGAGCCACGCGTGCGGAAACACGCCGCACGCGCACCGCCCCCCAGAGGCGGACGGCGCCGGTCGTGGCGAGCAGCGCCAGCACGAATGCGGTGAGCGCGCTGAGCGTCGGCCACGGGACCAGAAGCACTGTCATGCCGAGCAGCAGCGCACTCGCGGTGAGCACGATCTTCTGATCGGGCGTCAGGACAAGGTCGGCGGAGTCGTCCCGGCGCCGGGTCACGCGACGCACGAAGCGACGCTCGGCCGGCGCGCTCTCGGCCAGGAGACCGAGATCGAGCACTGCCTGAGCGGGGGAGACCTTCCACTGGGCGCAGTGCAGCCGCACCCGGTGGCGCTGTGCGGCGGACAGCTCGGCCTGCAGCGCGGCGATCTCGAGCGACCCGCGGGCCAGCAGACGCTTGCGGGCGCGCTCGATCTGGTCGCGTGGCGCGACGGCCATCCGGACCGGCCGGGTGGTCATCGCCGTCAGCCGCGTGAGCAACCCGGGCTCCAACGGATCCGCGACCGCGACCACGAGCGTGCCGTCGGGATCGTGCTGGACCGGGACCACGCCGGGTTCATCGAGCACCGGGTGCCCGGGCGGGCCGACGGGGTCGTCCCAATGGGCCGCCCGACGGGCGCGCCCCAAGGCGTCGACCTGAGCCTCCTCGTGCGGCTGCGGGTCCAGGTCGACGGTAGGCAGTCCGACGTGCTGCGCGAGCAAGGCGCTCACCGACAGTTCCGGTGCGATCTCGGTCAACGCCTCGTCGAGGGTTGCGCCCGCCTGGACCCGCGACATCGCGGTGGCCGCGACCTCGACGGAGAGGGCATCGGCCAACGGCGCGGACAGCAGCGCCTCGGCGTAGGCGTCGTGGGCTGGGTCGGATTCGGGGGTGAGTGGCGGGACCCCGACGACGACGGCGCGACGGCGTCGGCCGTCCGTCCATGGACCGACGGCCCAGTCCGGATCGGTGAAGAGGTCGTTCGCCTGCTGCGGTCGCCTTGCGGCGATTAGCGCCGCCACCTCGGCGCTCAGCCACGGGACGCCGAGCGCCCAGGCCGCGATCCGCACCCGCTGGTCACCGGCCAGCCCGGCCAGCGCGCCGTGCCAGCCCAGGCCACGCAAGGTTGTCGGGAGACAGCGGAGTTGCTCGACCAGTTCCGGCGCCGACGGCGTGGGTGCGGACTCGGAACTTTCCGCGAGCCACTTCTCCACGTCCGGCGGTACCTGGGCGTGAGCGACAGGCAGTCCGGTCAGTCGGGTGACGATCGGTCCCAGGACGTCGATCGCCCGAGGGTCGCCGACGACGGCAGCCGTCGATCCGCCGAGGCCGACCACGGCACCGAGCTCACGCCCTGGCGGACGCGGCAGCGGCAATCGCCGCAGTGCCGCCATCCACACGTTGCTGCTCGTCAACGCGGTGTCGAGCACGGGCCGGGCGGGTCGCCTTCCGGGGTCGGTGGGCAGGCTCCAGATGCCGACGCTCTCCGGCGTGCACAGCAGTGCCCGTGCAGTGCGGACCCCGAAGGCGTCGGCGACCGCCGCGCTCTGCGCGAGGGTCGGGGTTTCGGGTATGGCGTAGTGGATCGCGTCGCCGTCGAAGTGCAGGGGGATCGCCCGCAACCGGTCGACGGTGGCGGGTCCGGCCCAGGCGCGCAGTGGCGCGACGGTCCACGGGTCCTCGGGCTGCGCGAGCGGGACGCCGAGGACCAGCGAGGCCAGTTGATAGGGGACCGCGATCGGTACGCGTGCCGTGGTGGCCAGGCCGGACAGTCCGCCGGGCAGCGAGACGGACTGCGACTCCGGCAGCCAGCGGCCGGTGATCTCCTGCAGGAGGTCGCGGACGGTCGCGACCACCACAGCCGGCGCCGCGTCGTGGGGGAGTTCGGGAAGCCGTCCGGGATCGCCGTCGGTGCGCTGGTCCGGCGTCCGATCGACGACCGTCACGTCGACCCCTTTCACCGTCAGCGGGCGCGCGATGTCTGATCGCCTCATGCGGGGCGCTGCCCAGTGATCATCCGGACAAACCGGAAATGGTGATCTTGTGCGTCAGCGGAGGGCGTCAGGTCTTGACCACCGTGCCGACATGGTCGGCGTCGTAAGTTGCCTCGTCGCTGTAGATCAGTGGCATCAGGCGGCGCCACATGAGGTCCGCCCCGCGGTGGGTGGCGCGGTCGAGTCGTGCGGAGCGGACCCGTGCGGCCTCGAAGGGGCGGATGACCGCGCCGGTGGCCCACGGCAGCACCCGGCGGATCGGGGTGTCGGGGATTCCTGTGGCATCGGACAGTTCGGGGCCGAAGATCAACCGGCCGTAGGCGTTGAATACGTGCCGCACCGCGGCCTGCGCGGGGCGGGGGAGGTTCTCGACCTCGATCTGCACCAGCGCGGGCATGAGCCGTCCGATCGCGTCGGGGTCGGCGACGCCCCGTGAGGTCCGCAGGGTGACCTGGAACCACCGCAGTTGGTCGTCGTAGGTCCGGGGGATCAGCTCGGCGGGAACGCCTTGCCGGTAGGCGAACAGCGCGGCGAACTGCGCGACACCGTCGAGTTCCTCGGCGGTGAACCGGTACCCGAGCCGCATGGCGGTCTGCACGACGCCGACCATGCCGAGCGAGGCGCCGAGGTTGTCGCTCGCGCTGATCGGTGTGCCGTAGAAATCGAGGTCCCAGTCGCCGTGGCGCGCCACGGCGAGGCGGACGTTGGCATGCAGGATCCGTAGCCGGGTCGAGGAGATGGTGCCTGCGCCGAACCGTCCGCGGCCGTCCACGGCCAGGAGGTCGCACATGATCCGGCCGGTCTCGGCGAATCGACGACCCGCGTTCTCGACGGCGCGGGCGTTGGTGGACATGGACTTCGCGGAGTTCGGCAGGATCGCGGCGAGCAGGAATCCCAGCGCCCAGCCGGCTCCCGCCCCGGTGACGCCGTCGATACGTCGCTGGGTGCGCACGCCCAACGCGACCTGGTCCTCGACGATCCAGTCGGGTACCTCGTCGACGGTGGCGAAGAAGGCGCGCAGTTCCTTGGTCGGCCGGGCGATCGTGGCGAGCCCGCCGGTCAGCGCCGCCTCGAACTGGGCGGAGAGCTCGCGGTTGCCCCGCATCGCGGCGACGAGCGCATCCGCGGTCGGGTCGCCGATCCGGTAGCCGGCGACCAGGGTGGCAAGTTCGGCCTCGGCCCCGTCCACCCCGGTGCGTCGCGCGGCAGGGAACAGGAAGTCGATGGCTCCGGAGAAGGCCTCCGACGCGGGGCTCATCCGGCCCAGGAGGGCGTCGGGAGCGGAGGAGCGGGTCGTCTGCGCGATCGCGGCCATCGGGATCTCCTCAGTGGGACGATGGGACTCTTGAAGTACCATAGTCCCACCCTTACACTCCGGCAATGCCCGAGCAGACGGTCGTTCCCGCCGCCTCGCCGGTTGTCGAGGACGACGGCGACGCGGTGTTGACGCGCATCCTCGATGCCGCCGCTGAACAGTTCGCGCGCCACGGCGTGCGGCGCACGAGCATGGACGACGTGGCCCGCCGGGCACGGGTCGGGCGCAACACGGTGTTCCGTCGGCTCGGCTCGAAGGACGAGCTCGTTCGTGCGGTGCTGGGCCGGGAGCTGCAGCGGCTGTTCGCGGACCTCGAACTCGTGGTGGCCGCGGAGTCCGACCCGCTGGAACGGGTGGCGGGCGTATTCGTCACCACCGTCGGGGCGATTAGGGCACACCCGATGATCCGCGGCGCCCTCGCTGAACACCCCGACGAGGTCGCCGAGTTGTCGGTGTTCGCGAGCGGTGAATTGATGGGTCTCTCGACGATCTACCTGACGGGGGTCCTCGAGGCGGAGGCAGCCCGCGGATCGCTACCCGCGGGATTCCAGGTCGACGTCGTCGCCGAGACCGTCGTGCGACTCGTGCATTCGGTCGTGCTGGTCCCGCATCTGGCCCGGCCCTTGGAATCCGCGAACGATCTCCGGGCGTTCGCCGTGGCGGTCCTGCGACCGCACCTCGAGAGCTGAGCGGAACTCCGGCGGGGCCGTCAGCCCCAATCGTCCAGACGCCGCGGCGGTCGCTGCCGGCGCACGTGGCCACCCACGCGGCGGTAGTCCCAGGCCAGCCAGGCGAGCCAGAAGGCGCCCGCGGCGGCGCAGAGGAACAGTCCGTAGCCGGGTGAGCCGCCGAAGCCGTCGCCCCCGCGCGTGAAGGTGTCCACGTAGAACCAGCCCGGCGCACCGAGCGTGAGGGCTGCCAGGACGACCTCGAACGTACGGGCCCGTGGATCGATCGGTCGTGTGAAGGAGATCAGCAACCCGATCAAGGCCGCCCACATGACGATCGCGCCCTCGACGAAGGACTTGCCACCGGCGTTGAAGGAGCCGAGATCGAGCCAGGGAAGGAAGGACCCGAGGACGGCGATGACGAGAGCGACGCGCTTGGCGACGACCGGGGTGAACGACACGGGATCAGCCTGACGGAGACGGCACGGTCTCCGGATATTAACCGGCCCCCGTCGGTGCGGCGCTGCCTCCGAACGGCCCCAGTTGCCTGGGCCGAACGGTCAGTTCGCGTCGGGCGTGCGTAGTCCGCGCACTGCCATCGCCACCGCCCACGCGTCGAACATCGTCAGTCCGACGCGTTGCAACAGGCCCGTGCCGTCCTCGACGCGAACACTTCCGACGAGCGCCGCGGCGATCGCGAGGCCGGTCACCTGCGAGATCCGTCGAGCTCTGCCATCCAGGTGCCGTGCCGCCACCAAGGGCGCGACCACGTTGGCCGTGTAGGCCACGGCCGCGGCACCGTAATGAAGGGAATCGCCGGTGGTGCCGCCTGCGGCTGTGACCGGAAACGCCGCCACCGCAAGGGTTCCGAGCGCTGAGGCGGTCACCGCCGCCCCTGCCGCAGGAGAGCCGAGGGCACGCCCCAGTCGGTAGGCGAAGATCGGCATCAGCAGGCCGAAGCCGACGAATCCGGCGGTCATCAACGGACGGGTCGACGCGCCCTCCTCCGCGAGTCGGCTGATCGTGTCCTGGACGGGGGAGTAGCCGTCCTTGATCAGACCGCCCGCTACCCAGGCACCGACGAAGGCCGCGGGCCCGCCGATCCCGGCGGCCCACGCCAACCGGGTGCGGGAAGCGGGCCGGGCGATCGTCACCCGGTGACAGTACGGGCAGACTTCCCGTCATGAGCCGTCGCATCGACTATCACAACGACCCCGATGCCCCCGCACCCAACAGCAGGGTGCCCGGGGTCAATGTGATCGTCGAGGACGGGCAGGGTCGCATCCTGACCATCCAACGCACTGACAACCTGTGGTGGTCGATCCCCGGCGGCGCGATCGATCTGGGCGAGTCCGTGGCTCAGGCCGCGGTGCGCGAGTGCGAGGAGGAGACGGGCATCCTCTGCCAGATCACCGGCCTCATCGGCATCTACTCCGACCCGGGTCACCTCATTCACTACACGAGCAACGACGAGGTCCGGCAGGAGTTCTCCCTCATGCTGACGGCCCGTCCGATCGGCGGCGCGGTCCGCCTCAGCGACGAGTCCTCCCGCGTCGAATGGCTCGACCCGCAGGAGTTCCTCTCCCGCCTTCTCCCGGCCGACACCCTGAGCCACCGCATCGCGGATTACCTCGCCGGTCCCTCCACGTGGCCCCGGATCGCCTGAGGGCGTAATCTCCGGCGACGGCGCTCCTGAGCGCCGCCGGTCCGCGGGAAGGGCAGAGCCCATCAGGTAGTTCTTCGCCAGGAGCAGGGCCCACTTCCCTCCTTCCGGCCACGCGTCGCGGACCGCGGGCATGGATGGAGGCAGTGGTGCCGATTCTCGATCTCCCCGAAGACCCTGATCTCGACCAGTTGCGAACGCAGGCGCGCGAACTTCAACGTGCCGCACGCGCCGGTGACGCCGACGCGCTCGCCGCGGTCGCGGAGTTCCACCCCGATCCGACCGCCGGGTCCCACTGGCCGCTCAGTGCGGCGCAACTCGTCACGGCCCGCCGGTACGGCTTCCCGAGTTGGCCGGCCCTGGTGCATCACCTCGAAGTGGTGACGGAGCACAGCAGTTCCCCGGACACGGCGGCACCGTCGGAAGATCCCGCCACGGAGTTCCTGCGGCGGGCATGCCTCACCTACGGCAATCGCGACGGCATGCTGCAGGTCGCTGCCGTGCCACTGCTCGCCGAGCACCCCGGCCTGGCGGATTCGGACGTCCACGTCGCGGCCGCGTGCGCCGACGTTGACGCGATCGCCCGTCACCTGCAGCGGGACCGCGGCTCGGCCCGACGTCGAGGGGGACCGCACAACTGGCCGCCCATCACGTATCTGGCCTACGCCCGGCACGACCCGAAGCTGGACCCCGACGCCGCCGTCGAGACCGCACGGTTGTTGCTCGCGGCCGGCGCGGACCCGAACACAGGGTTCCTCTGGCACGGCCTGCCGTACGCCTTCACCCTGCTCACCGGTTGCTTCGGGCAGGGAGAGCTGGGACCGGAACGTCAGCCCCGCCACCCGGCCGAACACGGACTTGCCCGGCTCCTGTTGGAATCCGGCGCGGACCCCAACGACGCGCAGGGCCTGTACAACCGAATCTTCCAACCGGAGAACGATCACCTCGAGCTGCTGTTCGAGTTCGGCCTCGGCACCGGGGACGGCGGGCCGTGGCGGGCTCGCATGGGAGATCGCGCGCCCAGTCCGACCGCGATGATGAGCGGTCAGCTGGCCTGGGCCGTCACCCACGGGCTCGTCGAGCGAGTGACGCTGCTGGCCGACAACGGCGTCGACCTCGATGCGCCGCTGACCCAGTACGGCGGGCGTGGGCGGACCCCGTACGCGACGGCCCGCGCGACGGGTCAAACCGCTCTCGCCGAACTCCTGCTGGCCCGGGGCGCGGCGCAGGGCGAACTCGACCCCGTCGATGAAGTCCTCGGGGCGGTCCTGGCGGCTGATCGCGCGACTCTGGAACGCGTCGGTCCCGAGCGCATCGCGCAGGCACGGGAGAAGCGGCCGGGCCACGTGGTCTGGGCGGCGGCGCACAGCACGCACGCCGCCGTCCGGCTCGCCGTCGAGTTCGGGTGGGACGTGTCAGCGAAGGCCCGGACCGACATCCCGGCGCCGATGGAGTGGGAGACCGCGCTGCACTTCGCGGCCGGCGAGGGCGACGAGCACCTGGTCCGGCTACTGCTGGACCTCGGCGCCGACCGGACGGTGCGCGATCACCGGTTCGACGCGACGCCCGGGGAGTGGGCCCGGCATTTCGGCAACGCCGAACTCGCCGAATTCATCGACGGACCCGCGCAGAGCTGACGCGGAGTCAGCTGACGGGCCGGGACGCGACGAGTTGACGCAGCCAGTCCTGGAAGAGCGCGAGCTCGGCCGGGCGTAAGGGCGCGTCGGCCGTGGCACGGTCGTCGAGCAGCGCCGCCAGTTGCCCGGCGGCGCTGCTCACCGACGCTGGGCGGGCGGAGCGAGACCTGCCGGTGAGGATCGAACCGAGGACGGCGTCGCGCAGATGCGCGGAGACCTCCGCGTCGTGACCGCTCGAGATTGCCTGCAGCACCGACCCGATGCATCCGGCCACGACGACCCCGGTCGCGCGGTCGATGCTCACGGCCAGGCGGCCGGCGCGGGCCACGCGGGTGAGCAACTCGGTGAGGACCCCACCGGCCTCCTTGGCCGCGGGGGAGTCGTCGCCGACACGGGGAACGCAGTACATGAGCGTGTACAGCGCGGGGTGGGTCACGCCGAACTCCACGTGCGCGTCCCATGCGCGGTGCAGGTCGGCCACCGCGTCGGCGGTGGGCGTGAGGGCCCGTTTGGTCGCCAGATAGGACTCGAAGCCATGCGCCGCGACGGCGTCTAGGAGACCGGCCTTGTCGCCGAAGTGGTGGTAGATCGTCGGCGCCGTGACGCCGGCGGCCTCGCAGATCGCGCGGGTGGAGACGCCGTCGGGACTGGCAGCCGCCAGCAGCTCGGCTGTCGCCTCGAGGATGCGTTGTCGGGTGTCCATGGCTGTCGGGTCGGAGCGTAACGCGCCCGACCCGACAGCCACGGCCTTTGTCATCAGCGCTGTGTCAGCGGCCGGTCGTGAGCACCATGCGGAAGCGGGCGTCGCCGGACATCATCTGCTTGAACGCGGCGTCGACGTCCTCGAGCGGCGCGGTCTGCGTCAGCGGGCGAATGCCTTGCAGTGCCGCGAACTTCATCGTGTCCTCCACGTCGGCCGAGGTGCCCGACGGGTGACCGGCGATCCGACGGGCCGCCGGGATCAGCGAGAAGGGCCCGGCCTGGATCGCTTCTCCGACTGCGCCGAGCACGGTGAGCTCACCTCGGGGGCGTAGCCCCTCGATGCTCGCGCTCATCACGTCGGCGTTGACTGCCGTCGCCAGCACCACGGCCGCCCCACCGAGCGATTGCAGTCCGGCGGCGATCTTGCCCGCGGTGCTGTCGAGGTAGTGGTGCGCCCCGAGTTCGCGGGCCACGGCCTCCTTCTCGCCTCCGCGCGCGATCGCGACGACCTCGAAGCCCGATTTTGCGGCGAACTGCACCGCGAGGTGGCCGAGTCCACCGAGGCCGAGGACCGCGACAAGGTCACCGGCACGTGCTGGACCTCGGCGCAATGCGTTGAAGGTCGCCACACCGGCGCACCCCATCGGGGCGGCGTCCGTGGCGCTGAGTGCGTCCGGGATTCGAGCCAGCGCGGAGACGGGGGCGAGCATGGCCTCGGCGAACCCTCCCGGGTACGCGTAGCTCGGCACCTGCAGGTTCGCGCAGTGGATGAACTCGCCCGCCCGGCACGACGAGCAGCTGCCGCAGTGCCCGCCGAACCAACCGACGGCGATTCGCTCGCCCGCACTCCAGCCCTCGACGTCGGTGCCGATCACGTCGACGCGTCCGGCGATCTCGTGCCCGGGGACGATCGGGAAGTTCATTCCTGGGAAGCCACCGTGGATGAAGTAGGCGTCGGTGTGGCAGATGCCGCAGGCCTCGACGGCGACGCGGACCTGACCCCGACCGGGCTCGGGCAGGTCGCGGTCGATGAGCTCGAACGGTGCGCCAGGCTCGGCGACCTGGATGGAACGGATGGTGGACATGGGGACCTCCCGTGGTCGACGTCTATAGCGATATTAAGCTAGTAGACATAGCAACGCTATGGAAGGTTTTCTGAGCTTCTGGGTACTTGGAGGACGAAACCTGGCTGTCATCGATGTGACGAACGCCCGGCGATCGGGCACGTGAGCGCGCCCACAACCGCCGAGTAGCCCCCGATCTTCGCGGCAGCATGGGGGTACCGACTCGTCCTCAGCCGTGCGCCACCAGCGCTGGACCGACTCTCGTCAGGAGCTGCCGTGAGACCGTTCGTCATCAACCGCCACGGTCGAATCGTGTTTCCGTCCAGCTATTTCCCTGACATGGACCTCTCCGCGTTCTCGTCGCTGGAGCAGTACGAGGCCTCGGTCCGGCGCGACTTCGACGAGAAGTCCCCGACGGGCACCGACATCATCGAGCGTGTCGAGGCCGCCAAGTACGAGAGCCGCTTCGAGTTGCTGCGCGACGTCGCCCTGAACCTGTTCTGGGGCAACCGGTACACGATCACGATGTACGAACCCCGCCCCACGCGGTGGAAGGACGTCCCGAAGAAGTCCGACGAGGTCTTCCTGCCGTTGCTCAAGCCGTGGATCGACGGCGACCGCAAGGTGGCCGGCGTCGCGGAGGCCTACAAGGGCCTTCCCGCCGCGTGGGACGCCGAGGTCGAGGATGCGATCGCCGAGATTCTCTTCGACGTCTGGTCGCACAAGCGGTACCACGCGAGTGGCCTGCCCGCGATCAAGCCGACCGTCGCCGAATTGCTCGAGGAACCCTCTGCGCTGACCTTCGTGCTGCCCTCGCACGACCCTGATTTCCCGGTCTACAGCCAGGAGGACATCCTCGATCACTTCGCGGAGGTTCCCGAGCTGGAGTCCTTGGGTCGCTGGGCTCGGGTGCTGCACAACCTGCACCCCTGGGACCGCAAGGCGATGCGTCTCGCCCCGCTGTCCGAGGTCAAGGACGACGAGTTCGTCATCCTGTTCGTCCCACGCAACAACGCCGTCACCGGCTTCATCAAGCGGGCCAAGGGCGGGTCGCCTTCGACGGTGGTGAACACGCACGCGGACTTCGATCGCGACGTCGAGGCAGTCCAGCCGGCGGAGCCGTTCCCCGCGCTGAACGTGAAGGAAGCGTTCGCGGTCCAGCCGAAGATCGAGTCGCTGGCAGCTCTGCGCGGCGAGCACGTCGTCACCAACGACGACGTCATCCGCAACTCGGCCTTCAACTGGTCACCGATGAGCGCCGCGCAGATCTCGCGCAAGACCGGCATCGACTCGCGTTGCTACACCGACAAGCCGCTCGAGCAGTTGGCCCTGGAGGCCGCCCGTGCGGCGCTGAAGGGCTCCGGTCGTCGGCCGGACGAGATCGGCGCGGTCCTGGTGTGCACCTGCACCAGCAACCGGCTGATCCCGTCGATGGGTTCCTACATCTCCGGCGAGCTGGGCCTGTACCGGACCTACATGTCCGGTGACCTGGTCTCGGCCTGTGCCGGATTCCCTTACGGGCTTGCGGAAAGTGTCCGCCTGCTGCAGGAGATCAAGCGCCCGGTGCTGTGCGTGTGGGCGGAGAAGTTCTCCGACAAGATCGGCTCGGTCCGCACCTCGCGCATGCTCTTCGCCGACGGTGCCGCCGCGGCGATCATCGCCCCGGCGCCGGAAGGCACCGAGGGTGACATCGAGTACCTGCAGACCTACGCCTCCGGGCCGGTCTCCGAGGTCAACTCGATCCTGTGGCCGAACCCCGAGTACGACGGCAACATCACGGTGTTCGGCCCGGAGGTGAAGTCGCTCGCCGGCCGCTACCTCGCGCAGATGCTCGACGAGCTCAAGGCACTGCCACATCCGGACGGGGCGCAGGGCGACGGCACGTTGTTCGATGCCGTCGAGCTGATGGTGCCGCACCAGGCCAACAAGGTGATGGTCTCCGATATCGCCCGCGGCGTGGACTTCCCGATGGATCAGGTCTACTTCAACATCGAGCGCACCGGTAACTGCTCCGCGGCGAGCATCCCGCTGGCCATCCACGATGCGGTCGTCGAGGGCGCGATCGACAAGCCGCTGCGTGTGTTCGCGCCGGGCTTCGGCGCCGGCGCCGTGGCCGGCTACGCGGTCATGCGCGTCGACCCGTCCATCGTGGTCAAGGCCGACCGCTAAGCCTCTCGACGTGTGCCGCCGGTCCGCCCCGGTCGGCGGCACCGTCGAGTGCCCGCTTCAGGTCCGTTGGTCGGGGTCGCCTGCTCAGTACTGACCCTGGCCTTCGCCGAACTGGGACAAATCGCCCTTCCTGAGGGACGTGCGGTCAGTACTGAGCCGGCGGGGTGGGCGGCTTGTCCCGGATTGTCTGGCGCGTAGTCAGAAGTGTCGGGGGCCGGTGCCAGCATCCGAGGCCATGAAATCGTCGATCCCGTTCACCGGCCCGTTCACACTCGACCAGGCCATCGCCCGCGGTTTCACGCAGGCGGACGTCACATACGCGGTTGAGCAAGGCTTCTTGGTCCGGATGCGGCGCGCGGTGTTCGTCACGGCCAGGGAGTACGCAGAGGCAGCGCGCGACCCGCGGCGGCTCCAAGCGCTTCAGGCCCAGTGCCTCCTGCTCGCCCTGTCCCGCAAGCGAATCGCAGGCGCAGGCCTTACTGCGGCGCGCATTCACGGCCTGGAGCTGCTTGGGAGCCCAAGCACGGAACTCGTCGTCCTCACGGACGAGTCCGGTGTGAAGCCGACCCGCCGGGATGGGTACTGCCTTCGCGTCGCCCGCCTTCCTGACGACCACCTGCAGATCCGGCACGACGTGCCGGTGACGACGGTCGGGCGTACGCTGCTCGATCTTGCTTCGACGCTGAAGTTCACTCCGGCCGTTGTGGTCGTCGAATCCGCGTTGCGCCAACGGTTGATTGCGACTACAGATTTCGACGCACTGCTGGAGTGGGCCGAGGGGCGACCCAATGTGACCAAAGCGCGGAAGGTGTTCCTGTTCGCTGATCCGCGGACGGAGTCAGTCCTCGAGTCCGTGTCCCGGGTGACGATGTCGAAGCTCGAGATCCCGATGCCGATCTCGCAGTCCGTGCTCTGGATCGAAGGACGAGAGGTGCGTCTCGACTTCGATTGGTGGCCGGATCTGGACCTCGTCGGCGAGTCGGATGGTTTCGAGAAGTACCTGCCGAACGGCGGGACCGATCGAGCAGCAACGCTGCAGGCGGTGAAGGATGAGAAGGCCCGCGAACGGCGCATCCTCACGGAACGGGCCGAGATCGTTCGTTGGGGTTGGCGCGAGGCCAACGACCCGAAGTTGCTCGCCGCGATTCTGTTGCCCGCCATCGCACGAGCTCAGGCCCGGCGCACCGTGGCCTCGTGAGGCCGGTCGGCCGTCGTGTGGCGCTCAGTACTGACCGGGGCCGCCCGCAAACCCGGACAAACCACCCGCGGAATTGGTCGTGCGGTCAGTACTGAGCGCACGACAACCAGCTTCAGAACCTCAGGACATGTCCCAACCGCCGTTGACGGCGATGACCGCACCGGTGATGTAGCCGGCCTCCTCGGCTGCGAGGAAGGTGACCGCGCGCGCGACCTCCTCGGCCTTGCCCAGTCGGCCGACGGGGATCGTCTTCTTGACCTTCTCCAGCACCTCCTCGGGCACGGCGGCGACCATGTCGGTGTCGGTGTAGCCCGGGGTCACGCAGTTGACGGTGATGCCCTTGCGGGCGACCTCACGGGCGAGCGACTTCGACAACCCGAACTGCCCGGACTTCGACGCGGCGTAGTTCGCCTGCCCGACGCTGCCGGTCGCGCCGACAGCGGAGGAGATGTTGATGATCCGCCCGTACTCCTGCTCGATCATCTGCTCCAGCACGGCCTTGATCATGTAGAACGACCCGGACAGGTTGACCCGTAGCACCGCGTGCCAGTCGTCGACGGTCATCTTGCGCACGGTCTTGTCGACGGTGACGCCGGCGTTGTTGACCAGGATGTCGACGCGTCCCTTGAGGTCCATGACCTCCCCGACCACCCGCTGACAGTCCTCCGGGTTACCGACGTTCCCCTCATGCAGGGACACCGACAGACCGTCCTTGTTGAGTCGATCCACGATCTCTTGGGCCGTGGGGCTGATCCGGGTACATCCTGCGGCGACATGAACACCGGTCTGGGCCAGGCCGAAGCTGATCGCGGCACCGATGCCGCGCACGCCTCCAGTCACGATGGCAACTCGCTGATCGACCATGTACGGCACTCCTTTGTGACGTGACGGAGCGGGACGCCCCCGGTATTCGGGAGGCTACGCCTGGCCCCTACCCAAAGAAGGAGAGGGTTGTCAGATCAGACGAGCCCGCCGAAATCCAGCCTGATGATCTCGGGCAGTGCGCGGCGGGCGAGCGGCAGCCGGCGCACCGTCGGCATGAACACTCCCGGCCAGGGGGCCGCTGGTGGGCGGCGGGATGACCGTGCGGACCGAGGCGATGTGGGGGTGCAGGCTCGCGAGCCGATCGTGCGCGACCGGCGTCCATGCCCCAGGGCATCGGGGGAGCGACGTATCCACCGGGGGTGGCCAGAATTCCGAGGGCGGACAGCTTCGAGAACCATCGGGGGACGACGTCGAAGAGCATCACGCCGCCGGGGAAGGCCGCGGCGCACCGCCTGATCAACGCGTCCACGTCCGCGGGCTCCAGGTACATGAGCAGACCCTGGGCGACCACGACGACGCGCTCGTCGGGCTTGGCGCCGACCTCGTCGACCCACCGGTCCGACAAGGCGGAGCCGGCCCAGTGCCGCCGCCGCGGCGGGTCCTCCCCGAGCAGATCGGTGCGCAGCGCGGACACCGAAGGGAGGTCGACGGAGAGCCACTGCACGCGGCCGTTGTCCACCCGCCAGAACTGGGTCTCGAAGCCCTCGCCGAGAACGACCACGTGTGCGTCAGGATCGGTGTCCAGCACCGACCGGACCTCCTGGTCGAAGGTCCGCGCGCGTTGCCCGACGACCTGGTTCAGGCCGACGAGGTCCGGCCCGAACTGCTCGCGGAACGGGAAGTCGATCGAGGTGACCAGCTCGATGGCTTTGGGGTCGTCGAGGCCGGAGCCGGCGCGACCGGCATCCATCGCGCGGTGGTACAGCGTCCACAGCGCGGTCTCGGGCACCCCCTCCAGGCGCACCTGTATCCAGGCCATGGCCCCATGATCCCCAATACGCGCGGGTACGTCAGGACAGGAAGTTGTGGACCACCGGTGCGAGTTCCTTTGCCGAGGTCAGCAACCCCAGGTGCCCGTCGTCGAAGGTGTGCAGCGTGGCGTGCGGCAGCAACTTCGCCATGATCTGCCCGTTGATCACCGGGATGATCGGGTCGTCGGTGCCGGTCATGATCAACGTCTGCTGTCGGATGAGGCGCAGCCACGGCAACGTCGACCAGCCCATGCCGGCCGCCAGTTGCAGGGCGTAGCCCAGGCGCCCGACCCGCGGGCCACCGTGCAGCAGGTGCACCGCGTCCTCGGGGTGGGTCCGGATCCGTCCGCCGTACAACTCGGCCACGTGTTTCCACGTGTAGTCGAGATTGCGGTACCGGTGCGGGGTCATCAGGTTCGCGAGCACCTTGGGCTTGCCCGGGACCATCATCCAGCCGGTCCCGGTGCTGACCAGGATCAGTCGACGGCACCGCCGGGGGTTCTGGAAGGCGAACTGCTGGGCGAGTCCACCTCCCCACGAGATGCCCAGGACGTCGACCTCGGAATAGCCGAGCTTGTCGAGCACCTTGCCGAGCAGGATCGAGAGCCCGGCGAAGGTGTACGGAACGTCGGGCAGCGGAGAGCCTCCCGTGCCGGGAACGTCCCAGCGCACGACCTCGACCGAGGGCGGCAGCGAGTGCACGAAGGGGCCGAGCAACTCCAGCGGCGCACCGATGCCGTTGCAGAGCACCAACGGGCGGATCTTCTGGTGAGCACTGGCCTCACCAGGGCGGATCGTGACCCGGACGGTCTGACCGAGCGCACGGACCCGAACCGTGCGCTCGGCGTCGGTGACGAGGAGGATGGCGGACTCGCTGCGTGGTCAGGCCGGCTGGTGCACGTAGGTGCCCGGGGCCGGGACGAGGACCGGGTGCTTCGTGCTGCCCAGCCGCTTCGCTGCCGGCTTCTCGTCGCCCGCACGGGCGATGACCCAGTCCGCCCAGTGGTCCCACCAGGTGCCCTCGTTCCGGGTGCTCTGCGCGCGCCACATCTCCGGGTCGGCCGGCGGGGTCGGGCCGGTGAAGTAGTGCGCCTTCGGCCTCCGGGCGGGGAGACCGGGGTCTGGATGTGCCCGGTGGGGGAGAGCACGAACTCGGTGTGCCCGCCCAGGAGTTGGGTGGTCCGGTAGCAGCCCTGTCCACGGAGTCAGGTGGTCGGAGAACCCGCCGACCACGTAGGTGTCGGACTTGATCGAGGTCAGGTCGACGCCGTGCCCGAGCACCTGCAGCTCGCCGGGCTGGGTGAGGATGTTGCGCTGCGAAGCACGCCATGAACTGGCGGTGCAGCGCGCCCGGCAGGTTCGTGCGTGTCGGCGTTCCAGGCGAGGATGTCGAACGTGGGCGGCTTGTTGCCCATCAGGTAGTTGTTGACCCAGTAGTTCCAGACCAGGTCGTTCGGGCGCATCCAGGTGAACACGGTGCCGAGCGAACGCGCGTCGAGCACACCCTGCTTCTTGCCCTTGCGCTTGGCGACGGCGAGCAGCGGACCGCTGTTGAAGGCCCCGATCGCGGCGCGGGCGTCTCCCAGTCGAGCAGCGTGACGGCGAACGACGCCGCCTTGACGCGGGTGTCACCGATCGAGGCCAGGTAGGACAGCACCGTCGAGGTGGTGATTCCGCCGGCGCACAGCGAGATCGTGATGAGTTCCTCGCTGCCGGTGATCTCCCGGATGGCGTCCGTCGCGTCGAGGATTGCGCGGGCGTAGGTGTCCAGGTTCCACTCGCCCTGGTCCTTGCCCGGGTTGCGCCAGGAGACGACGAACATCGTCACGCCACGGCCGACCGCGTGCTCCACGAAGCTGCGGCCCGGGGCCAGGTCCATGAAGTAGTACTTGTTGATCTGCGGCGGGACCAGCATGACCGGGAGCTCGCGGACCTTGTCCGTGCTCGGGGTGTACTGGATGAGCTCCAGGACCTCGTTGCGGAAGATGACCGCGCCCGGGCTGGCCGCGATGTTCTCCCCGACGGTGTACCCGGAGGCGTCGACCTGACTGGGCATACCGCCGTTGTGCCGCACGTCGGACGCGAAGTGCTTGGCCCCGCGGATCAGACTGGCGCCGCCGGTGTCGAAGGCCCGCTTGATGGCGGCCGGGTTGCCCACGAGCGTGTTGGTCGGGGCGATGCTGGAGGTCAGCACACCGGCTGCGAAGCGCGCGCGCTCGCGGGTGCGCCAGGTGACGTCCGCGCCCTCGACGACCTCGCCGATGGAGTCGCACATCGCGAGGTAGCCCTGCATGACCCGGTGGTAGATCGGGTGGTCGGTGAAGGCCGGGTCGTTGAAGCGACGGTCACCCTTGGGGGGCTCCACCGCGGAACGCCCGACGACGACGCGACCGAGCTCGGCGGCGAAACCGCCCGCGGCACGTCCGACAAGTTTGGGATGGGTCAGCGTGCGGGCGAGCGCCGCCGCCGCATCGAGAACGACGCCGCCTGGCGCTGCCGCCATCGCCTCGCCCGGTGCACCGCCGGGCTCGATGTTCGGCGACTCCAGGTCGGAGTTCTTCATGGACCCACTCCCTCAGGACGACTACGGCGAAACGGCGGCGGCTCGAGAGCCACCGCCGTCCAGGTTACTTTGCCGGTGCGGGTCCGCGAAAATCTTGCGCGCTGATCAGAACGGGCACTTACCTGCGGTCGCGCGCGGTTCCACCTGAATCTCGGCGGCCCACTTCGGACCGGGGACGGAGGAGTCCGGAACGCTGCCGTACTCCTGCGACCAGGGCGCCAGGAGCATGTCGTCGCGGACCGGCCCCGGCATGATGCGGCGGCCCTTCAGGTAGGCCTTGACGGCCACGGTCGAGGCCTTCTTCATCACGGGGTGGGGCGGGTCGAACCGCGCGGCGTGGAGCAGGCGGTCGTCGGCCAGCGACTTCAGGAATTGGGAGCCGACCCACCGCAAGGGGCCCCAGGGGGCGAACCGGTCCAGGAAGACCTTCTCCATCGCCAGCGAGACGTCGTGGCAGTCGTCGCTCTGGACGTAGGTGTCTTCCTCGTACTTGTCGAACCAGCGCCGGAAGTCCTCCGCCGTCTCCTCCGGGATGTCGACTCCCCACTCGCGTCCGACGTTGCGCCAGAACAGGAAGAGCGCGCGCTGCTCCTTCGCGGTGAGCGCGTCCTTGATGCCCAGAAGTTCGGGCATCCGGACGGGTTCGAAGCACAGCGAGGCGATCGTGTACCGGTAGTCGTCGTTCTTGATGTCGAAGGTCTTGTGGATCGCCGAGAGTCGGTCGATCGTGCGCTGACCCTCCGGGTCGTCCGGCCCGTCGCGGTAGATCAGGCCGAAGAACAGCAACGAGTCGTCGTTGCGCTTCTTCAACTGCGTGAGGGTGTCTCCGTACCCGCGGCGGGCGATGATCGGGCCGATGGTCTCGACGGCGACCTGGCGGTAGTAGGCGACGCTGAACAAGGCCTGGTGGAAGAAGGCGTCGGAGAAGACGCGGCCGAGGGTCAACTGGGTGATGCGGTGGTAGTCGACTTCCGGATCGAGGGCTTCGATCTCCTTGATCACGGCACGGCGGGCCCGGATTTCCTCGGTGACGCGGTTGACCGAGGCGGCAACCTTGCGCCGGGCCGGGGCGACGGCTGCGACTACGGACATCTGAACCTCCTGTGGACTGACTCCATAGTGTGCCCGGACAGGGGGAGTACGCCTCTGTCGATATGAGGAGATAGCTCCGTCGATCGACGCTCGGGTCCGGCTACGGGGCCCCGGAGCGGCCGGCCTGCTGCTGGAGCTGGGTCCAGACCGACACGGCCTCGGCCCGGTTCGCTGCGTTGAGCTTGCGCAGGATGCTCTGCACGTGGGTCTTCACCGTCCCTTCGGTGATGGCCAGGCGCCGCGCGATCCGGCCGTTGGTCTCGCCACGGGCCATCCAGCGCAGGACCTCGGTCTCTCGTCGGGTCAACCCGCCCTCGGGCGAGTCGTCCGCGAGGATCAAGCGCCTCGGGGGCTCTTGCGTGCCGCCCGGGTCGGGCCACAACTGGTTGGTGCCGGAGCTGAGTCGGCCCAGATCTGCGCGCAGGGCGGCCAGGCGGTCCAGCACCGCGGTGCGGGCCAACGCGTAGCCCAGTCCCTCGCCGAACAGAGCGAGCACCATGCGGTCGGTCTCGTCCAGGGCGCGCTCCTGGAAGTGGCGGTCCGCGTGCAGGAACCCGACGACCGCACCGTGGGCGATGATCGGGGCGGCCACGTAGGAGCGGGAGTGCGAGGCGTCGGCGATCGGCCGGTGCACGGCGGGCAGATCCTGGACGCTCGCGATCAGCATGGAGCGGCCGGTCCGCACGATCTCGGCCTCGGGGATGCCCTCGACCGCCAGCGGGTTCTGCTGGCTGGCGCGCAGAATTTCCTCGGCCCAGCGCACGTCACGCCCGACGTAGACGCTCTGCGCCACCCAGAGGTTGTTCTCGACGCGGGAGACGATCGCGCGGTCGAAGCCCAACTGACAGACGGCGACGACGGCCTGATCGATCAGTTCGGACGACGACTCGATGTCCCGCAGGAGCGCCAGAACCTCCCGGACGTGGTCGAAGGAGCGCTCGCGCTCGTGCCATTCGTCGTCGCGAAGCTCGTCGGAGAGCTGACGCAGTTCCCCGAGCAGTTCGAGCAGGGACTGCGCCCGCTCGTTCTGCGTCGCGTCTGACAGACAGTCGGTCAGCGCCTTCCGCGCGTCATCCCATGCACTGAGCAGTAACGCCTGAGCGGTGGTGGCGTCGACCCCCGTTCGGGGCACCGCCACGTCCACTCCGGAGGACGCGACCCGCTGCAACAAGTCGACAACCAACACCTGGTGTCGTTCGGACAGTGGGCGACCCCCACCCCGCGGGACGGGGGAGACCTCGGGGAGGCCGTTGTTCACGACACGCCGCTCCTTCCGAGACCCGCCGATCCCCGTCGTTCGGTAGATACCCGACCACCGAAGGAGGGATGAATTGGGTCACATCATCCTGCATGGTGTCCCGTGATGCCGTGCCTCACCGGCGTGCCCTCGAAGGTCGCGACGGGGCGTCCGATCCGACGACGCTCCGAAGGAGACACGACAGATGACGCTCAACCCTGCGCGGCGGACGCTTCAGGCGGTTCCGCTGATCGCATCGGTGGCGCTGGTGCTCAGCGCCTGCGGTGGCGACAACGACGACCAGGCAACCGCAGCGCAGCAGCCGGCGCCCGTAGCGGCCGCCCCCTCCACGACCGAGGCTGCCGTCCCTGACACCGTGGCCGAGGCTCCTGCCAAGGCCGTTGCAGTCACCGGGACGAAGGCCGGCAAGTCCGCGGCCGCGGGCGAGACGAAGGTCGCCAAGGCGACCAAGACCAAGACCGCGGCGACCGGTCCGGCGAAGTCCGCGGCGGGCGCCAAGGCTGTCGCCTCCGACGAGGCCGAGACCACCGTCGAGGGCTCCGAGTCGGCGCAGGAGAAGGCGGAGAACCAGAAGATCTACGACGCCAAGAACGGCGCGACGGACATCGGTGTCACCCGGGACAGCATCAAGCTGGGCTCGATCAACATGCACGGCATGGCGCTCGGCAATCTGATCACCGCCCCGCAGGTGCGGGGCAACCTGGCCACCATGGCGGCGTTGAACGACCGCGGCGGCATCCTCGGCCGTCGGCTGAGCATCGTCGACTGCGACGACGGTCCCGGTGAGGTCTCGCGTGCGAAGGCCTGCATCAAGAAGCTCGCCTCGCAGGACAAGATCTTCTCCCTGGTCACCGGTATCGACTGGGCGACCGCGTCGATCCACGACGACCTCAAGCAGCAGAAGCTGCCCTACATCGGTGCCTGGGCGTACTCCCAGACCGAGTGGCAGGACCCGTACATGTTCCCGAGCCACATGTCGATGATCCACGAGGCGATGGCCGGGGCGCAGTGGGCGAAGAACGTCATCAAGCCCAAGACCTACGGACTGATCTGCCTCACCAGCCCGGAGATGCAGCTGGCGTGCAAGGAGGTCCAGAAGATCATGGATGCCTCCGGCTCCAAGCTGGTGAAGAAGGCCGACGTCTCCATCTCGGAGACCTCGATGTCCTCGCAGGTGTTGGCGATGCGGGCCGCGGCCCCCGAACACGTCATTCACTACGTGATCAACCCGGCGACCATGGCGAAGTTCATGGTCGAGTCCCAGCAGCAGGGCTACTACCCGCCCAAGGGCATCTCCGGTAACCACCTCGCGTCCGAGGTGCTGGGCTCGCTGTTCGGCAAGTGGCCGGCCAACCGGTATTGGACCAACACCACGTTCCGCCTATGGGGTCCGGAGTTCATGGCGACCATGAACAAGTACGCCCGCGCGAACAAGGGCGCGAATCACCACATCGTCCAGGCTGGCTACGTCGGCATCAACATCTTCGCCCAGGCCGCCAAGGCCACCGGCCCGAACCTGACCCGCGAGCGGATCATGGCCACCCTCGGCAACGGCACCGTATGGCGGTCGGACGCGTCGCTCGACCAGAAGTTCCAGTACATCCAGAGCGAGCGCTTCGGCGAGAACTGGAACAAGCAGAACGGCCAGGGCCGCGAGTTCATCTACAAGATGGAGACGACGAACACCGTCTCGAACCCTGACGGCACGCCGCAGGGCTGGGTGCTCGACCCCGACCAGGGCGTCATCTACACCTGGAAATGAGCCGAGGCGATTGCACCAGGTTGAGCGCAGCGAACACCTGGAAGTAATCGGTGGGGTCTGACCCCGTCTCAATTTCGCAGAGCGCCCCCCGGCAACGCCCCGGGGGGCTCTCTGCGTTCCGACCTGGCTCGGTGACGTTCCGGAGTTATCTCCTGACGTAACGCCACATTCGGGCGCCGGTATCCCATTTCTCCGTCTTTCGGCAGATAACAGATCGTCGAGAGAGGGATGAAACGGGTCACATCGTCATGCATTGTGAAGAGAACGCCTGCCCTACCGTCCCGGTCCCCAGGCGTCCGGGCGACGGCGTGCTTCAACCCGGTCTGAAGGAGATTCATCCAGATGAAGGTCACCCCCGCTCGGCGAGCCGCTCAGACGGTTCCGCTGATCGCTTCCTTGGCGCTGATTCTCAGCGCGTGCGGGAGCAGCAACGACGACCAGGCGACTGCCGCGCAGGAAGCCCCTGCTGTCGCCGCCCCCTCCACCACCGACGCTGACGCTGCCGCCCCCGACACCGCGGCTGACGCCCCCACCAAGAAGGCCGCCGACGCCAAGGCGAAGACTGCCGACTCGGCCAAGGGCACCACGGCTACCACTGCCGGCGACACGAAGGGCACGGCCACCGCACCGAAGACGGACGGCAAGGCCAAGGCGAAGACCGCCCCGGCCGGCGAGACGAAGTCCAACCTCAAGGCGAAGGCGAAGGGCACGTTGGGTGAGGACATCACGAAGCTCAAGGCCGGGGAGTCCGCGGAGGAGAAGGCGGAGAACCAGAAGATCTACGACGCCAAGAACGGCGCCACCGACATCGGTGTGAGCAAGGATCAGATCAAGCTCGGTTCGATCAACATGCACGGCATGGCGCTGGGCAACCTGATCACCGCCCCGCAGGTCCGTGGCAACCTGGCGACGATGGCGTCGATCAACGACCGCGGTGGTGTGTTGGGTCGTCGTCTGTTGATCACCGACTGCGACGACGGCCCGGGTGAGGTCTCCCGCGCGAAGGCCTGCATCAAGAAGATGGTCGCGCAGGACAAGATCTTCTCCCTGGTCACCGGTATCGACTGGGCGACCGCGTCGATCCACGACGACCTCAAGCAGAACAAGCTGCCCTACATCGGCGCCTGGGCGTACTCCCAGACCGAGTGGCAGGACCCGTACATGTTCCCGAGCCACATGTCGATGATCCACGAGGCGATGGCCGGGGCGCAGTGGGCGAAGAACGTCATCAAGCCCAAGACCTACGGCCTGCTGTGCCTCACCTCCCCGGAGATGCAGCTGGCGTGCAAGGAAGTTCAGAAGATCATGGACGCGTCCGGCGCGAAGCTGGTGAAGAAGTCCGACGTGTCCATCTCCGAGACCTCGATGTCGTCCCAGGTGTTGGCGATGCGGGCCGCGGCCCCGGAGCACGTGATCCATTACGTGATCAACCCGGCGACCGTCGCGAAGTTCATGGTCGAGTCCCAGCAGCAGGGCTACTACCCGCCCAAGGGCATCTCGGGTAACCACCTCGCCAGTGAGGTGTTGGGGTCGTTGTTCGGCAAGTGGCCGGCCGGTCGGTACTGGACCAACACCACCTACAAGCTGTGGGGTCCGGAGTTCATGGCGACCATGAACAAGTACGCCCGCGCGAACAAGGGCGCGAACCACCACATCGTTCAGGCCGGGTACGCGGGCATCAACATCTTCGCCCAGGCCGCCCGCCAGGTCGGGCCGAACCTGACCCGCGAACGCATCATGGCCGTGCTCGGCAACGGCACCGTCTGGCAGTCCGACGCAGGCCTGGACCAGCGCTTCCAGTACATCCAGTCCGAGCGTTTCGGCAACAACTGGAACAGCGAGTACGGCCAGGGCCGTGAGTTCATCTACAAGATGGAAACCACCAACACCTCGTCCAACCCGGACGGGACCCCCAACGGGTGGATCCCCGACCCGGACCAGTTCGTGATCTACACGAACAAGTAGGCAATCGATCGTTCAGTGAGCCCCCGGCGTCCACGCCGGGGGCTCACTGCGTTGTGCCCCGTGTGGGCCACGAGCCCGTTCAGTGGCTCTCAGCAGCGCGTTTGTAACCGCAGGGGGGTCGTTTTTCATCACCCCGACGGATCGACGCCTTTCGCCCAGCAGAGGACAGTTGGGCGCAGTGATGGGCATCACACGGACAGACGTTCAGCCATGCCACGCCTGTCGCCGAGTGCCGTGTGCGCGTCAGGCGCAGGGACACGCGTACGGCACCTTCCCCACCTGTCTTCTAGCGTAAGGAGCCGCGATTTCATGAAGGTGAATCCCGCTCGTCGAGCCGCCCAGGCCGTCCCACTGCTCGCCTCGATAGCGCTTGTCCTGAGCGCGTGTGGCGGCGACAACGACAACGCGACGGCCGCCCAGGAAGCCGCTCCCGCAGCCGTCGCACCGTCCACGACCGATGAAGCAGCGCCGGATACCGCCGCTGAAGCGCCGGTGGAAAAGGCCGAGAAGGCCGACACCAAGACCAAGGCCGCCCCTGACGCGAAGGCGGCAACCGCTGCCGACACGACGGCCGGCGCGGTTGCCCCGAAGGCTGAGGCCGCCTCGAAGGCCACGCAGACCAAGGCGAAGTCCAACGCTGCTGCTCCCGCGGCGCCCGCCAGGTCCGCGGGTGCGAAGGCGAAGGCCGGTTCCGGGGAAGCCCTGACCAAGATCGTCGGCGGCGAGACTGCGGAGCAGAAGCAGGCGAACCAGAAGATCTACGAAGAGAAGAACGGCGCCACCGAGATCGGTGTCACGAAGGACGGCATCAAGCTCGGTTCGGTCAACATGCACGGCATGGCGCTGGGCAACATCATCACCCTGCCGCAGGTGCGCGCGAATCTGGCGTCGGCCGCAGCCATCAACGACCGCGGTGGCGTCCTCGGTCGTCGGCTCTCGATCGTGGACTGCGACGACGGCCCGGGTGAGGTCTCCCGTGCGAAGGCGTGCATCAAGAAGCTGGCCGGCCAGGACAAGATCTTCGCGTTGGTCACCGGCATCGACTGGGCGACCGCATCGATTCACGATGACCTGGCGCAGTTCAAGCTGCCCTACCTCGGCGCGTGGGCGTACAGCCAGTCCGAGTGGCAGGACCCGTACATGTTCCCCACTCACATGTCGATGATTCACGAGGCGATGGCCAACGCCCAGTGGGCGAAGAACGTCATCAAGCCCAAGACCTACGGGCTGATCTGCCTCACGAGCCCCGAGATGCAGCTGGCGTGCAACGAGGTCAAGAAGATCCTCGACCAGTCGGGCGCCAAGCTGGTCAAGCGGGTCGACGTCTCCATCTCGGAGACCTCGATGTCCTCGTACGTGCTCTCGATGCGGGCCGCGGCCCCGGAGCACATCATTCACTACGTCATCAACCCGGCCACGATCGCGAAGTTCCTGGTCGAGGGTCAGCAGCAGGGCTACTACCCGCCCAAGGGCGTCTCCGGTAACCACCTGGCGGCCGAGGTTCTCGGGTCGTTGTTCGGCAAGTACCCCGCCGGCCGCTACTGGACCAACACCACGTACCGGATCTGGGGCGCCGAGTACTGGGCGACCATGACCAAGTACGCCCGCGGCAACCGGGGCTTGAACCACCACATCACCCAGGCCGGGTACGTGGGCATGAACATCTTCTCCCAGGCCGCCAAGGAGGTGGGTCCGAACCTGACCCGCGAACGCCTGATGGCAGTGCTGGGCAACGGGACGGTGTGGGCCTCGGACGCCGACCTGGACCAGAAGTTCCAGTGGGTGGCCTCGGAACGCTCGGGCAACAACTGGAACAAGCAGTACGGCCAGGGCCGTGAGTTCATCTACAAGTACATGAGCTCCAACACCACGGCGAACCCGGACGGCACTCCCAACGGTTGGATTCCCGACCCGGATCAGCACGTGATCTACACCTGGAAGTGAGCCGAGCGGAGAGCGAGAGCGAGGAACGAGCTCTATGGCTCTTCCGAGGCGAACGCACCAGGTCGAACGAAGCGACTACCTGGAAGTAAGCGCCTCGGGTTGTTGAGCGAACACCCTGAACTGATCGGCAGCGTCTGAGCGTCGTCGATCTGATGAGCCCCCGCCCTCCAGCGGGGGCTCATCGCTGTTCCAGGGACGTTTGATCACTTAAAGTCGCCACACAAGCACTCAGTGTCTATCTCGTCGGTTTCGACGACGACTTATTCCCCTCAAACGGGGAACTTTGTGTCGACAGACGATGATTTGGGTCACACCCGTCGGCATTCTGTCGAGGAGATGCCGTGCGCGCGGGTCAGGGACGCAGGGCACGGACGGCGCCGCCCCCTTATTCGGCCTCCCAGGTAGAGGAGAACGGCACATGAAGGTGACCTTCGTTCGGCGTTCCGCTCAGGCGGTTCCGCTGATCGCCTCGATGGCGCTTCTGCTCAGCGCCTGTGGTGGCGACAACGACAATTCGGCGACGGCCGCCCAGGAAGCCGCGCCGGTTGCCGCCGCACCGTCCGCAGCCGACGCCGCCTCACCGGAAACCACCGAGGCAGCCCCGGTCGCGAAGGCGCCCGGCACCAGGACCAAGGCGGCGCCGGGCACCAAGGCGAAGACCGCTGCCACGGACAGCGGAACGAGCACGATCGCCGCCCCGAAGGCCGAGACCTCGGCCAAGGTGGACAAAGCGAAGGCGAACGCCGCCGCTCCGGCGGAGGGGTCGAAATCTTCCGGTCCGGCCAGGGTGGCGGGCAACTCGGGAGAAGCCCTGACGGAGATCAGAGGTGGCGAGTCTGCCGCGCAGAAGGCGGAGAACCAGAAGATCTACGAGGCCAAGAACGGCACCACCGACGTCGGTGTGACGAAGGATCAGATCAAACTCGGATCGATCAACATGCACGGCATGGCCTTGGGCAATATCCTCACGCAACCGCAGGTGCGCTCGAATCTGGCGTCGGCCTCGGCGATCAATGACCGGGGCGGTGTCCTCGGCCGTCGGATCAACATCATCGACTGCGACGACGGTCCCGGTGAGGTCTCCCGCGCGAAGGCGTGCATCAAGAAGCTGGCCGGGCAGGACAAGGTCTTCTCGTTGATCACCGGTATCGACTGGGCGACCGCCTCGATCCACGACGACCTCAAGCAGTTCAAGTTGCCCTACGTCGGCGCGTGGGCCTACAGCCAGACCGAGTGGCAGGACCCGTACATGTTCCCCACGCACATGTCGATGATCCACGAGGCCATGGCAGGGGCCCAGTGGGCGAAGAACGTCATCAAGCCCAAGACCTACGGCCTGATCTGCCTGACCTCGCCGGAGATGCAACTGGCCTGCAACGAGGTGCAGAAGATCATGGACTCCTCGGGTGCGAAGCTGGTCAAGAAGGCCGACGTCTCGATCTCGGAGACCTCGATGTCCTCGCACGTGCTCGCGATGCGCGCGGCCAACCCCGAGCACGTCATTCACTACGTGATCAACCCGGCCACGATGGCGAAGTTCATGGTCGAGTCCCAGCAGCAGGGCTATTACCCGTCCAAGGGCATCTCCGGCAACCACCTCGGCGGCGAAGTACTCGGCTCGCTCTTCGGCAAGTGGCCGGCCGGTCGCTACTGGACCAACACCACCTACCGGTTCTGGGGCACCGAGTACATGGCGACGATGAACAAGTACGCCCGTGGCAACCGTGGCCTGAACCACCACATCACCCAGGCCGGGTATGTGGCCGTCAACATCTTCGCGCTGGCCGCCAAGACGGTCGGTCCGAACCTGACCCGCGAGCGGATGATGGCCGTGCTGGGCAACGGCACCGTCTGGGCCTCCGACGCGTCCCTGGACCAGAAGTGGTCCTACGTCCAGACCGAGCGCTTCGGCAACAACTGGAACAAGGAGAACGGCCAGGGCCGCGAGTTCATGTACCACTACGCGAGCTCCAACACCGCCGCGAACCCTGACGGCACTCCCAATGGTTGGACGCCCGACCCGGACCAGTTCATCCTCCACACCTGGAAGTAACTGATTCCGACCTCGTGAGCCCCCGCCCTCCGGCGGGGGCTCACCCCTTTGCGCCTCTGGCCGGCAGGTGCCTCGGGTGCTTGAGTGAAGGCATCACTCAAGGAGAGGAGCACCGGATGTCCGCGCAACTGGACGCACTGCTCGCGTCGGCGGTCGCCGATGGGACCGTGCCGAACATCGTCGCCGTCGCGGCGGACCGCAACGGCGTGATCTACGAAGGTTCCGCCGGTCCGCGCAAGACCGGGGAGGCGCCCGAGGTCGGCCTGGACACCGTGTTCTGGATCGCGTCGATGACGAAGATGCTCACCACCGTCGCGGCGCTGCAGCTGCGCGAGGCGGGGAAGCTCGACTTCACCGCGCCCGTCGCGCAGTACCTGCCGGAGTGGGACAAGCTCCAGGTCCTCGAGGGCTTCGACGGTGACACTCCTCGGCTGCGCGCCCCGAGGAGCATCGCCACCGTGGCGCATCTGGTCACCCACACCTCGGGCCTGACGTACTGGTTCTGGAACGCGGACATGGTCCGCTACGAGGAGCTGACCGGGCAGCCCAACGTCGTCAGCGGACTCTCCGCGGCATTGCAGGCGCCACTGATCGCCGACCCGGGCGCGAAGTTCGAGTACGGATCCAACACCGACTTCCTCGGTCGTGCCGTCGAAGAAGCCTCGGGCCAATCCCTCAAGGACTACTTCGCCGAGCACATCGTCGGCCCGCTCGGCATGGTCGACACCGGATTCACTGTCCGCGACGACCAGCGCTCTCGGCTCGTCGCACTGCACGTCCCGAACGAGGGCTCGTGGGTCCCGATCGACTTCGAGCTCCCGCGCGAACCGGAGTACTGGACCGGCGGGCATGGCCTCTACTCCACGCCGCAGGACTACCTGCGCTTCCAGCAGATGTTGCTGCACGGCGGCCAACTCGACGGCACGCGGATCCTCGCCGAGGGCGCGGTGCGCGAGGCTTTCTCCAACCAGATCGGCGAACTGACCGTCCCGCAGGTCATCAAGGCTGCGTCCCCGATGCACACCGCGGACTTCATCGCGGGCCCGGACCGCACGTGGGGCTGGGGTCTGCTGATCAACACGAAGGACGAGCCCGGTGCCCGAACGGCAGGCAGCGGTACCTGGGCGGGTCTGGGCAACACCCACTTCTGGGTCGACCCGGTCTCCGGGGTGACGGGCGCGATCTACTCGCAGTTCTTCCCGTTCGTGTATCCGCCGTACATGAACTTCTACGCCGAATTCGAGCGTGGGGTGTACTCGATCGCCCGTGGCTGAGGGACGACGCGGAGCGGTCGCCGCGACCGCCGTTCTGCTCGCGGCACTGGCCCCCGCCGGCGGCGTGGCTTCGGCTGCGCCGTCGGTGACGTTGGCCTTCGCCGGCGACGTGCACTTCGAGGACGAACTGCGCGCGCGGCTGAACAAGCCTAGGACCGCGCTGGCCCCGATCGCGCCGACGCTTCGCGACGCGGATCTGACGATGGTCAACCTCGAGACGGCGATCACCGCACGGGGCAGGCCCGAGCCGAAGAAGTTCACCTTCCGGACCTCGCCCAAGGCGTTGGACGCCCTCGCCGCCGCGGGCGTCGACGTCGTGAGTCTGGCCAACAATCACGCCGTCGACTACGGCGCGCAGGGCCTCGCCGACACCCTTGCGGCGAAGGCGAACTCGCCGATTCCCGTCGTCGGCATCGGCAAGAACGCCAAGGCGGCCTTCGCCCCCGCACGGTTCGACGTCCGTGGCA
The DNA here is from genome assembly GCA_963703165.1 of uncultured Actinomycetota bacterium. Lineage (GTDB taxonomy): Bacteria > Actinomycetota > Actinomycetes > Sporichthyales > Sporichthyaceae > JBQTKD01. The sequence goes on along the minus strand of OY969798.1, from coordinate 161,827 downwards.
CGAAAGTGGCCGTGCTCGGTGCGACCCAGGTCCCTGACCGCACCGCGTCGGTCTGGGCAGCCGGCAAGGACAAGCCCGGCGTCGCCTCGGCCCGGAACCCAAAGCGACTGGTCGCTGCCGTGCGCGCGGCCGGGGCGAGCGCGGACCTGGTGGTCGTCTACCTGCACTACGGCACCGAACGCGTGGCCTGCCCGACCCGCGAGCAGCGCGACATCGTCGGTGCGCTGAGCAGGGCCGGGGCCGACGTCATCGTCGGCTCGCACGCCCATGTGCTGCTCGGCTCCGGATGGCAGAAGGGTCGTTACGTCTCCTACGGCCTGGGCAACTTCGTCTGGTACAGCCCCAACTCCAAGGCCGAGGCCGCGAGTGGGGTCCTGAAGCTCACCTGGTCGGGCGACTCGGTGCGCTCCGATTCCTTCGCGCCTACGGTCATCGGTCAGGACGGACTGCCCCGCCCGCTGAAGGGCGCCGCGCGCCGCGATGCGATCGCGCAATGGCGCGAACTGCGCGAATGCACCGGCCTGGCCGCGCAACCGTAGACAGTCCTTACAGGCGCGCAACACAGCTGAAACGGATCGGCTCCACCCTCGAGAGGAGGCTGAGGGGAGGCACGACTCGAGTGCTGCTGCGACTGCGAATCACACTGCCGGATCGACCGGGCTCATTGGCCAAGGTCAGCCGGGTGCTGGGTGCCCTGGGGGCGGACATCCGAGGCGTCACGGTGCTCGACCACGGCGTCAACCGGGTGGTCGACGAGTTCACCGTCTCCTGGCCGAGCTATCCCGGCCCGGAGCGCCTCGCCGGCGCACTGACCACGCTGCCCGGGGTCACGCTCGAGGGTGCCTGGGAGACGCGGGCGCAGGCCGACGCGTTCCCGGATCTGGATGTGCTCCTGCAGGTGATGGCCGACCCGGCGCATGCCCTGGCGACGCTGACCGACGCCCTGCCGGGTGTCTTCGGCGCGGACTGGGCCGTCGTGCTGGGGGAGCACCCCGAGCGCCCGATCCTGGCGGCGAGCCCCAAGGCACCCGGCCTGGACGCGCTGCCGGACATCCGGCCTGCTCGTCCGTTGGCCTTCAGTTCCAGCCCCGACGTTCACCTGGCGGCCGTGCCCACCGGCCCGACCAGCACGGTGTACCTGGGCCGATCTCAGGGCGGTCCGTCGTTTCACCGCACCGAGTTGGCCCGGCTCGCCCGCCTGGTCGAGGTCGCCGGCGCGGTCCTGGACCGGCGCGAACGCAGCCTCGCGGAGACCCTCTCCGGGCGCTAGCCAAGAGCGTTCGCCACGCCCTGACTGCCCTCTCGCCGGGTAGTGTCGGCCGCGCTACTACCGGCGCGGGGAGGTGCAGTGAACGAGCCCTCCACCCTTGTCGGCGATCGGGTCCTCACCCTGCCCAACGCGCTCAGCGCGCTGCGCCTGGCCGGGGCCCCGCTGTTCCTGTGGCTGATCCTGGGCCCGGAACGCGACGGCCTGGCGTTGCTGGTGCTGATGTTCTCCGGGTTCACCGACTACGCCGACGGCTGGCTCGCCCGCAAGCTCAACCAGACCAGCCGCCTCGGCGCGCTGCTCGACCCCGCCGCCGACCGGCTCTACATCGTGTTCACCCTGATCGGCCTCACCGGCCGCGACATCATCCCGCTCTGGCTGACGCTGTTCCTCTTCGCGCGGGACATCATGCTCACCGCGTGCGTGCCGAGACTGCGCTCGCTGGGATATGGCCCGGCATTGCCTGTGCACTACCTGGGTAAGGCCGCCACCTTCAACCTGCTCTACGCCTTCCCGTTCCTGCTGCTGTCCGACGGCACCGGTGCGATGACCGGTGTCCAGACGATGGCCGCGGTGTTCGGCTGGGCGTTCGCGATCTGGGGTACCGCCCTGTACTGGTGGGCAGGAATCCTGTACGTGATGCAGGTGCGCGATCTTCGTCCGGCATCCGAGGAATCGAATCCGACTGCCGATCTCGGAACCGGGCGCAACGCCCGTTCGTGAAGGGGAGAGGAGGTGGCAACGGATGAAGGCTGTGGTGATGGCCGGCGGCGAGGGCACTCGCCTGCGTCCGTTGACCGCCGCCATGCCCAAGCCGCTGCTCCCGGTGGTCAACCGGCCGGTGATGGCCCATGTGCTGGCCCTGCTGCGCAAGCACGGCTTCACCGACGTCGTCGTCACCGTCCAGTTCCTCGCGTCGCTGGTCCGTAATCACTTCGGCGACGGTGAGGAGTTCGACATGTCGATCTCCTACGCCAACGAGCAGTCCCCGCTCGGTACCGCGGGCAGCATCAAGAACGCCGAGGACGCCCTGCGCGACGGCACCTTCCTGGTCATGTCCGGCGACGCGCTGACCGACATCGACCTCACCGACCTGCTGCGGTTCCACCGCGAGAACGACGCGATGGTCACGACCTGCCTGACCCGGGTGCGGGACCCGCTGGAATTCGGGATCACGGTCGTCGACAACGCCGGCCGCGTCGAGCGCTTCCTGGAGAAGCCGACCTGGGGTCAGGTCTTCACCGACACCGTCAGTACCGGCATCTACGTGATGGAGCCGGAGGTCTTCGACTTCATCACGCCGGGGGAGATGGTCGACTGGTCGACGGACGTCTTCCCCGCGTTGCTCAAGGCCGACAAGGCCGTCTACGGCTACGTCGCCGAGGGGTACTGGGAGGACGTCGGCACGCACGAGAAGTACCTCCAGGCCCAGGCCGACGTGCTGGCCGGGCGCGTGGCGGTGGACATCGACGGCTTCGAGTTGGCCCCCGGCGTCTGGGTGGCCGAGGGAGCGGAGGTGGACCCCGGCGCGACCCTGAACGGTCCGCTGTACATCGGCGACTACTGCAAGATCGAGGCCGGCGCCGAGTTGCGCGAGTACACCGTGCTCGGCAGCAACGTGGTCGTGAAGAGCGGGGCGTTCCTGGACCGCGCCGTCGTGCACGACAACGTCTACATCGGACCGCAGACCAACCTGCGTGGCTGTGTCATCGGCAAGAACTCCGACGTGATGCGCGGCGCCCGGATCAACGAGGGCGCGGTGGTCGGCGAGGAGTGCCTGGTCGAGGAGGAGGCGATCCTCTCCGCCGGGGTGAAGATCTACCCGGCCAAGACCATCGAGGCCGGCGTCGTCGTCAACCAGAGCGTGATCTGGGAATCGCGCGGCCAACGCAGCCTGTTCGGCGCCCGTGGGGTGTCCGGCATCGTGAACGTCGAGATCACCCCCGAACTGGCGGTGCGCCTGGCCAGCGCGTACGCGACGACCCTGAAGAAGGGCGACACGGTGCTCACCGCGCGCGACGGCTCCCGGGCCGCCCGCGCGCTGAAGCAGGCGGTCATCTCGGCGCTGCAGGCCTCGGCGATCAACGTGCGCGACCTGGAGATGCAGCCACCCGCCGTGGCCCGGATGGAGGCCTCGCACGGCATCGCCGGCGGAGTGCTGATCCGAACCACGCCCGGCGTGCCCGACTGCGTCGACATCGCGTTTCTCGACGTGTCCGGCGCGGACCTGTCCCCGGCCCAGCAACGGCGCCTGGAGCGCGTCTTCGCCCGTCAGGAGTTCCGTCGCGCCTTCCCCGGTGAGATCGGGGACCTGACCTTCTCCCCGCACGCCGGCGAGACCTACGTCAAGCAGGTGCTGAACGCCGTCGACATCTCCGGGGTCCCGCCCGCCGGGGCGCGCGACCGGATGAAGGTCGTCGTCGACGCCGGCAACGGGGCCGCCGGCCTGCTGCTGCCGGGGCTGATCGGCGGCTCGGGCGTGGACGTGCTCACCATCAACCTGGGCATCGACGAGGCCCGCCCCACGCGCACCGCGGCGGAGCGTGAGGAGTCCCTGCAACGTCTCGGGGAGTTCGTCGGATCGTCGCGCGCCGCCTTCGGGGTGCTCTTCGACCCGCTCGGCGAACGAATCTCGCTGGTCGACGAACGTGGCGAGGCGATCGCGGACGACCGAGCGCTGCTGGTCGTCATGGACCTCGTGGCGGCCGAGCGCCGCTCGGGCCGCATTGCGCTGCCGGTGACCACGACCCGGGTGGCCGAGCAGGTCGCCGGCTTCCACGGTGTGGAGATCACCTGGACCACCACCTCACCCACCGACCTGGCCCGCGCGGTCACCGATCCGTTGGTGATCCTGGGCGGCGACGGTCGCGGTGGCTTCGTGATCCCCGAGGTCGGGGGAGCGGTCGACGGCGCGGCGGCCTTCGTGCGCCTCGTCGGCCTGGTGGCCCGGACCAAACTGACGTTGAGTCAGATCGATGCGCGTATCCCGAAGGCCCACGTCGCCTACCGGGCCCTGGACACCCCGTGGTCGGCCAAGGGCAAGGTCATGCGCGCGGTCCTGGAAGCCGCGGCCGGGCGCACCCTGGACACCACCGACGGCGTCCGGGTCGTCGAACGCGACGACAGCTGGGCCCTCGTGGTCCCCGATCCCTCGGCCGCGCAGACCCACCTGTGGGCGGAATCGAGCGACGACGGCGGCGCCAAGGAACTCCTGGCCGAGTGGGTCGAGGTCATCGAGAGAGCCCAGACCTGAGGGCGTTTGGATCTTGTCCCGCGCATGGTCGATGCCCACGGCGCTGACGTGGAACGATGACGTCCGTGGTGAACACGGAGCCCGAACGGTCGCAGCAGCGGCGGGTCGATGCCTCCATGTCGCTGCTGGCCGAGATCACCCGCGACACCATCGACTCCGGGTATCGCCGGGCAGGGGCCCCGCGACCCGAGGTAAGCCGACGCTTCAAGTTCCGCAGCTCCATCACTCTGCTCTCGGTGTTCGTCCTCGCCGGGCTGGTGCTCGGTACCGCGGCCGCGCAGACGCGGGTCAACGCGCCGGCGGTCTCCGCGGCGCGCAACGAACTGATCGACCGGGTACTCGCCCGCAACGCCGAGGCCGACGAACTCGAGCGGCGGGTGATGGCCCTGCGCACCGACGTCGATGCCTCACGCGCGGCCGCGCTGAGTGCCACCGCGGCCGGGTCCGCGGCCGGCGGCGAGCTCGAACGCCTGGCGCTGCTCGCCGGCATCACCCCCGTCCGGGGGCCCGGCATCCGAGTCGTCGTCGACGACGCCCCGAACAGCTCCGTGCGCGGGCAGGGCAGCTCCGGTCGGATCCGGGACAGCGACCTGCAACGGTTGCTCAACGGATTGTGGGCCGCGGGCGCGGAGGCCGTCGCCATCAACGGGCAGCGGCTGACCACGCTCACGGCTGTCCGGTCGGCGGGCGACGCGATCCTGGTGGCCTACCGCCCGTTGTCCCCGCCTTACGAGGTACTCGCGGTGGGCAAGGCCAACGACCTCGAGGTGGATTTCGTCGACGGCCCGGGCGGGCGCTGGTTTCACACCCTGACCGGGTTCGGCATCGGGTTCAGCGTCACCCAGGAACAGAACCTGACCTTGCCCGGCGCTGCGGGCTCGACGTTGCGGCTCGCACAGGAGAGGGTCGGACCATGATCGCGGTCATCGGCCTGGCCGTGGGAATTGCACTCGGACTGATCTTCAAGCCTGAGGTGCCGTTCTGGCTGCAGGCCTACCTGCCGATCGCTGTGGTCGCGGCCCTCGACGCGCTGTTCGGTGCCCTGCGCGCGCTCCTTGACGGGATCTTCAGCGACAAGGTGTTCGTGGTGTCGTTCATCGCGAACGTGCTCGTCGCCGTCTTCGTCGTGTTCGTCGGCGACCGTCTCGGCGTCGGCGGCCAGTTGACCACCGGCATCATCGTCGTGCTGTCCATCCGGATCTTCTCCAACGTGGCGGCGATCCGGCGCCACCTGCTCTCGGCGTGAGTTCGCGACCCGATCCCGACGAGGCGCCCGCCTCGGGGGGCACGCCGCCGGGCGACGCCTTCGTCGACGACGCCAGCTTCGACTACGCCAGGGCCGAGGACGTCGCGGACACGGCGAGCGAGACCGCCGACGAGGAGACGATCCTCATCGACGGGCAGACCCTGCGGGGTGCCGGGCTGGGCGCGGACGGTGCAACGGGCGCGACGGGCACCACGGCCGCGGCCCCGCCTGTTCCACCGGCGTCGACGCCCGCTCCGATGCCGACGCGGCCCACGCCTGCACCTGCACCTGCACCGGCCCATCACCACGGTCCACCGGAGGGTGGGGATTCCGGGCTCAAGGCGCTGCGTCGTGCTCTGCGGACCCCTCGGTCACGTGGCCCGCAGCTTCTCATCGGGCTGCTGTGCGGGCTGCTGGGCTTCTTCGCGGTGGTCCAGATCCGGGTGGCGGCCGGGGACAGCAACCTGCGCAACGCGCGCCAGAGCGACCTGATCCGCATCCTCGACGACCTGAACGACCGCTCCGACCGGCTCGACCGCGAGATCCGCGAGCTGCAGGCCCGGCGCACCGAGCTTCAGTCGGGCACCGACGCCAGCAAGGCGGCGCTGGCGGAAGCGGTCAAGCGTCGGGCGACCCTCGGCATCCTGGCCGGCACCGTCCCCGCCCGCGGCCCCGGCATCACCCTGCGCATCACCGACCCCGCGAAGAAGGTCGACGCCCCGGTCCTGCTCGACGCCCTGCAGGAACTGCGCGACGCCGGTGCGGAGGCCGTCCAGATCAACGGCGTGCGGGTGGTGGCCGGCACCGCCTTCCTCGATGCCGCGCCGGGCAGCGTGAACATCGACGGGAAAACCGTGAGCGCCCCGTACGTGTTCACGGTGATCGGGGACCCCGATACCCTCGACCCCGCCTTGCGCATCCCGGGCGGGGTGTTCGCCGTGCTCAACGAGCGCGGCGCCACCGCGACGGTGACGGCTCCGCCCGTGGTCTTCGTTCAGGCGACGGTGAGCAGCGAGGCACCTCAGTACTCGCGACCCGTACCACCGCAGTAGCAATCAGCTCGAGTGCAGGAAGGCCGCCGATGACCCCGCCCGTCGACCGCAAATACACCGCCGAGCACGAGTGGGCGCTGTCGCAGCCCGCGGGTGCCCTCCGGGTGGGTATCACCGATCACGCCGCCGAACAGCTCGGCGACATCGTGTTCGTCTCGCTGCCCGAGGTCGGCGCGAAGGTCGTGGCCGGGGCGGCGTGCGGCGAACTGGAGTCCACCAAGAGCGTGAGTGAGATCTTCGCTCCCGTCTCCGGGGTCGTCACCGCCCGCAACGAAGCCGTGGTGACCGCCCCCGAGGTGATCAACTCCGACCCGTACGGCGAGGGCTGGATGTTCGACGTCACTCCCGAAGGAGAGATCGGCGAAGGTCTGCTGTCGGCGGAGGAGTACCAGGCCGGGCTCGCAGGCTGATACTTTTCACTCGACCGTGAACCTGAGGTTGCGGTCGATGGTTGGGGCGCCGCCGAGGCGGGAATGAGCGCTTGAGCGCGGCGCTGCGCCAACCCGGGGGGCCACCGGCGTCTCTCGGGCGAACTCCTGGGTGAAAGGCCGCCGAATGCCCTTCTGCAGTCAGTGCGGTTCCGAAGCCGCGAGCTCCGCCCGCTTCTGCGCGAACTGCGGCACCGCTCTTCCCGGCCCGGCGATCTCCAGTGCGGAGATCACCTCCAGCATCACCATCTCCGGGCTGGAACTCGTCGAGGCCGAGGCGGGGCTGCTCTCGCCCGGCGACCAGGCGGCCGTCGATGCGCTGCCGCCGGACTCGGCCCTGCTGATCGTCCAGCGCGGCCCGGACTCCGGCAGCCGCTACCTGCTCGACGCGGACGCCGTGACCGCGGGACGGCACCCGGACAGCGACATCTTTCTGGACGACGTCACTGTGTCCCGCCGGCACGCGCAATTCCTCCGCCTGGACACCGGCGGCTTCTGCGTGCGCGACGTCGGCAGCCTGAACGGCACCTACGTCAACCGTGAGCGCATCGAGGAGATCGTCCTCACCGGCGGCGACGAGGTACAGATCGGCAAGTACCGCCTGGTGTTCTTCGCCGCGGCCCCGACCTCCGCGGTGATCGGCTCGGAGCTCCCGCATTGAACCTCGGCCCGGCGCGGCCGACCGCATCGCCGATGGAGGATCAGCCTGCCGCCGGCGGGCTGATGAACATCGGCGAGGTGCTGGCGCTGCTGCAGGCCGACTTCCCCGACATCTCGATCTCGAAGATCCGCTACCTCGAGGCGGAGGGCCTGGTCGAGCCCTCGCGCACCCCGGCCGGGTATCGCAAGTTCAGCCCGGCCGACGTCGAGCGCCTGCGCTACGTCCTCACCTCGCAGCAGCAGTACCTGCCGTTGAAGGTCATCAAGGACCGCCTCGAGGCACGCGACGCCGGCGGCGCAGCCGGTCATGAGCAGCCGGATCTGCCCGACCGTCTCGACCGTGAGCAGATGCTCGCCGCGACCGGTCTGAGCCCCGTCGCACTGGCGGCCCTCGACGACTCGGGTCTGCTGTCCCGGCGTCGCGGCGGGCACTACAGCGCCGACGATGTCGGCATCGCGCTGATCGTTGCCCGGCTGTCGTCCTACGGCCTGGAACCCCGACATCTGCGCGCCTTCAAGGGCGCCGCGGACCGTGAGGTCGGGCTGATCGAGCAGGCCGCGTTCCAGTCCGGCGCCGCCGGGACCCCGGCCGCACGGGCGCAGGCGAAGCAGACCGCGCACGAGCTCACCGAGCTCTGTCTCGCGTTGCACGGCGCCCTGCTCCGGACCGGCGTCCGGCGCGACGTAGGCCTCTGAGTCCACTGCGACCCAGGTACCCGCTGCGGCGGGTACTGTTGCCGGCGTGAACCAGCTCGACGTCGTCGGCGTCCGTGTGGAGATGCCCGCCAACCAGCCGATCGTGTTGTTGCGCGAGGTCGCCGGTGAGCGGTACCTGCCGATCTGGATCGGCGCCGTCGAAGCCACCGCGATCGCCTTCGCCCAACAGGGCGTCGTGCCACAGCGGCCGATGACTCACGACCTGTTCCGCGACGTGCTCGCCGCACTCGGCCAGGAGCTCAAGCAGGTCCGCATCACCGGGCTGCGCGACGGCGTCTTCTACGCGAACCTGATCTTCGGCGACGGCGTCGAGGTCAGCGCCCGCCCCTCCGACGCGATCGCCCTCGCCCTGCGCACCGGCACCCCGATCTTCGGCTCGCCCGAGGTTCTCGACGAGGCCGGCATCGAGATCCCGGACGAGCAGGAGGACGAGGTCGAGAAGTTCCGCGAGTTCCTCGACCAGATCTCTCCCGAGGACTTCGACACCACAGGCTGACGCCGGCTCTCAACCGCCTCAAATGCTGAGGGACGTCGTCCCGTACAGCAGCCTGTCGGCCTGAGTACCGGCTGACATGCTGCTGGTACGGCTGACATGCCCCGCCGTCCAGGGCGCTTTCGCCTCATTCGTCCCATGCGCTCCGTTCGCCGCCACAATTCCTGGGGACGTCGTCCCCTACGGCTACATGTCAGCCTGAGTACCGGCTGACATGTAGCCGTAACGGCTGACATGCCAGAGATGGTTCGCGCCTGCTTGCCGATCTGCCCGCGAACTGTCGGCGCCATGAGCAAGGCTCCCGCCCATGAATCAAGAATTGATGGGCGTCCTGCTCTCGCAGGCAGGCGTCTTCACGACCCGTCAGGCCGCGGAGTACGGCTGGGACTGGTCGGATCTGCGCGCGGCGGTGCGTAGCGAACAGCTGGTGCAGGTACGCCGCAACGTCTACACGCTGCCCTCCCTCTTCGAGACCGCGGATCCCGTGCAACGCCATCGGATCCAGGCGGCGGCGGCCCTGGTGGCGCGGGGATGGGTCGGTGGCGTGGCCACCTGGGAGTTCGTGGTCGGGCACCGCAGTGCGGCACTGCTGTGGGGTCTGCCGGTCCCGCCGACGACCAAGATCACCGACCACGTCTCATCGCCGACCTTTTCGGTGCCGGACGCTCTCCCTGTGGTCGAACTTGTCAGCCAGGACCGGAGCAACAGGACGGCGCGGGCAGGGGTGCGTGTGCGGCCCGCGGGCCTCCCTCCGGAGCACGTCACGCTGTTGGACGGCCTTCCGATCACGACGCTGGCCCGGACCACAGTCGACTTGCTCCGCGAACTGGACAGGTACTGGGCGGTGACGGTGATCGACGTCGCGCTGCGGATGGGATGCGAGCGCGATGAGCTTCGCGTGGTGGCGAAGGCCTGCGCGCTGTGGCGCGGCGGGCGGCAGGCGCAGGAACTGGTCGAGTTCGGCGACCCTCGAGCGGAGTCTCCGCTCGAGTCGATCGCTCGACTCGTCGTGTACGACCAGGGCCTGCCAACGCCGGTCGCGCAGTTGCCGATCCGCGACTCGTCGGGGCGGAATCGGCGCCTGGACCTGGCCTTCCCGGAGCGTTGGACCGACCTCGAATGCGACGGGAAGATCAAGTACACGCAGCCCTACGGCGATCCGACCCGCACCCTGTGGGACGAGAAGGAGCGCGAGGACTCCATCCGCGACACGGGGGTGGAGGTCGTCCGCACCAATTGGCGCGAAGTGGTCCACGAACCCACTCGGCTGGCCGCGCGATTGCGCGCTGCGTTTGCTCGGGCGGAGGCTCGCCGCGGCGCCTGACCGCTCCGGTCGCAGCGGCCGGGACCGCTCGGTCGGCGAGCATGTCAGCCCTTACAGCAGCATGTCGGCCTGAGTACCGGCTGACATGCTGCTGTTGGGGACGACGTCCTCAACAGTGTTCGGCCGCGGCGCCCTATCGGGCGCTGTGTCTCGGGGTCAAGGGCGCATGTGTCGCTTTGGTCACAACGGCCTCACACGCGGGGTCATTCGGCGCGTTGCGTTGACGTTATGCACAGGCAGGCCTAGTTTTCCTGTGGAAAAGTCCCCGGTGTAATTTCAACGCGTGCCATCAGACCAGGTGGCAGTGGCTACCCCGGGCCAACTGCAGGAGGCGCGGTGCGCGAGCACAGCGAGGGCGACAACCCGCAGGTCGTCCTTGCGGCCGGTGAGCAGGGGCTGCTGTTCGAATCGGACGTCACTTCTCTGGCGGAGGACATCGGCTACCGCGGCCCCACCGCGTGTAGCGCCGCCGGAATCACCTACCGCCAACTTGATTACTGGGCCCGTACCGGGCTCGTGGAACCCAGCATCCGTCCGGCAACCGGTTCGGGAACGCAGCGGCTCTACGGATTCCGGGACATCTTGGTCCTCAAGATCGTCAAGCGACTACTGGATGCCGGGGTCTCGCTCCAACAGATTCGCCAGGCCGTCCAGTACCTCCGTCACCGTGGGATCGAAGAGCTGGCCACGCTGACCCTGATGAGCGACGGCGCGACCGTCTACGAGTGCACCTCGCCCGACGAGGTCGTCGACATCCTCGCCGGCGGTCAGGGCGTATTCGGCATCGCCGTCGGACGCGTGTGGCGTGAGGTCGAGGGTTCGCTGGCCGAACTTCCGGGGGAGCGCCCCGGGGACGCTCTGGAACCGGCCGACGAGCTCGCCGCCCGACGGGCCCGCCGCACCGGCTAGCCGGTCGCTACACCGCTCCGGGCAGGCTTCTGCTCAGGAGGTGTCGGGTCGCGGCCGGGGAGCCGCAGCAGGCGGTCCAGGTAGGCGTCGAAGGCACTGCCCACTTCGCGGGCCGCCGGAGTGCGCCACCGCTGCACCGGCAGCGCCATGCCCTGCGCCTGAGCCAGCACGATGCGATCGGGCAACGGCGGCGTCAGCACGAGCGGCCCGAACAGCTCGCGCAGCTCGTCGTAGCGGAAGCGGTGCTCGACCAGGCGCGCGTCGTAGCGGTTCACCAGCACTCCGAAGGGCTGCAGGTTCGGGTTGTGCGTGCGCTCCTCCTGCACGGCCCGGAACGCGCGATCGGCCCCGTGCACGGCGAAGAAGCTGGGCTCGGTGACCACCAGGGCCCGGTCTGCTGCCACCAACGCGCTGCGGGTGAGCCGCGCCAGTGACGGTGGACAGTCGATGAAGATGAGGTCGTAGTCCTCGGTCAGGTGCCCGAAGGCGCGGGCCAACCGGAACAGGCGCCCCGGTGCACCGTCAGGAGTGTCGTGGCGGAGCAGCGACGAGTGCCCGAGCATGACGTCCAGCACCGCCGGTCGACCCTCGGGGCCGCGGAGCTCGGCCACCCACCCACCGGGCCGGATCGCGGCGTCGACGACGTCGATATGGGGGTCGTCGAAGACCTCGGCGACGGTGATCTCGGAGGGCGGGACGTCGAGCGCGAGCGTGGCGTTGGCCTGCGGGTCGAGGTCCACGACCAGGGTACGCAGGCCGCGGGCGGCGGCCGCACCGGCCAGGCCGAGAACCGCCGTGGTCTTGCCGACGCCCCCCTTGAGGCTCAGCACACTGACCACGAACACGGCGGACAAGCTATCGGTAGCGCAGCAGCGACCGTCAGCGCGTCAGCTATGGGATGAACTTCAGATCTCGATCTTGGTCGAGACATGTGACGGAGCCTCAGGCGGTGGCGCCGGCCATCCGGTCGCTGGGGCGGTGGGAACCGACGACCACTCCCGAGGGGAGGATCTCGCCGTTGTCCTCGAAGAGGACGACGCCGTTACAGAGAAGGCTCCAGCCCTGTTCGGGGTGGAAGGCGATCATGTGGGCGGCGTCATGGTCCGGGGCGTCTGCGGCAGGGCAGTGGGGTTCATGCGGGCACATCTGCGTCGTACTCCTTCAAGCCGTCATCGATGCGGCGTCGTTTCATCACTTCTCATCGAGTATCGCAGTCACGAGTGCATTGTTACGGGCTGCCAGGCCAACCGGAATCAAATTCATCCGTACGGGCGTGTGGATCATGGGGCCCATGGGATTGGTCAACTACCCGCTGGCGACCGCTCGGTGCACGGAAAACGGCCGGTCGGGGCGTTCGACAGCTCGCCCCGACCTTCTCGCCGTGCAGTTCTTCGAGTACTTCGGAGACCGGGTCACACCTTCTTGAGGGTCATCATCAACATCGGCTTGGTGGTCGGCTGTGCGGAGCCGCCCTTGGGCTCGTCGGTCACCGCGATTGCGGTCGCGTCGCCCGGGCCGGTGAACACGATCGGGTCGTGGCGACCGTCGTTGGGGGAGAAGACCCCCGCCGAGCGCGCGCCGTTCGGCCCGATCAGCCACAGCTGGTAGGTCCGGTTGGGCCGCAGGAGCAGGCCACGAGAGAGGAACTCCCCGCGGTTGGCGGCCTTGGACACCGTCGCGGTGGCCGTGGCGCCGGCGTCGGTCGCCGTGTAGGTCTTGGCGTCGGCGGCCGTCATGATCTCGGCGAGCTGCTCGTTGCGCGCCTGGAGGTCGGAGTTCTCGTCGGCCAGCTGGTTTGCGTAGGCGCCCAGCCCGATCGTGAACACGGCCAAGCAGGCGGCGGCAGTGAGCCCGAAGCGGCGCAGAGCGCTGCGACGGGTCGCGTGCTCGCTGAGCGAGACGACGACCGGCGGGAGCTGACGGGTCCGGGCCACCTCGGCCATGACCGCGTCCCGCATCCCGGGCGGAGCCGGCTGGGCGACGGCAACGCCGAGCAGCGCGGTGGTCTCGAGCAGCTCGCGCACCTCGACCTCGCACTGCACGCAGGAACGGTGGTGCGCCTCGAAGAGCTCGTGCTCGTCCTGATCCAGTGCGCCGGCCGCATACGCAGCAGCCAACATGTGCATGTCACTCATGCGGTCACCCCCAGGCTGTCGCGCAGGCGAATGAGCCCGTCGCGCATTCTCGTCTTAACTGTGCCCAGCGGCACCTCGAGGATCTCGCTGACCTCTCGGTAGCTGTAGCCCCCGTAGTACGCAAGCTCGATCGATTCACGTTGCAGGTCGGTCAGCGAGCTCAGGCCACGACGTACGGCCTCGCGCTCGAGCTGGATCTCGACGGTCTCAGCCACCTGGTCGTACTCCGGCTCGGCCGAGCGCGCCCCGAGGCGCTTGAGCCGGTCGCTGGCCGACTGCTCGGACCGGACCCGGTCCACCGCGCGGCGGTGAGCCATCGTCATGATCCAGGCCATTGCGCTGCCCTGGTTCTCGTCGAACCGCGATGCGGATTTCCAGACCGCGAGCAGGACCTCCTGGGCGACCTCCTCGGACTGCGCAGGATCGCGCAGGACCCGACGGATCAGGCCGTAGACCGGCCCGGAGACCCGCGTGTAAACGGCTTCGAAGGCTGCTTGGTCACCGCGTACGACGCGGCCCATGAGGTCCTCGAGGCGCTCGGTGGGAGCGACCTCCGGCCTCACGGCGTGCAGCCGTACGGGATTGCGTAGCGGTTCCGACGTCATGTCGGTGAGCCTCCAGCCGGGTGGGTGCGGCGCGGTTCGAGCACGCCCCCACGGTCATGCGGGCGACGTTCACCCCCTATTCGCCGTCGTGATCAGGAGGGATTGGTCCCGAGCGGCGCAACACCCTTCCTCGGCCTGACGGGTCAGCCTGACGGGGCGCGCGCGGGCAGCACGCCGAGCGCGATGGCCTGGATCGCCCCGGTCAGGGCCGCGATGTGGGTCTTGAACGCGGTGGACAGCGTCGCGGCGGGCACCTTCTTGTCGGTCACCCGGGCCAGGAAGGAACCGAGCGCGGCCCGCTGCTTGTTCAGGGCGGCCACCTCGGCGTCCGCGCGGGTCGTGCTGTCGGTGCGGACCGCCTCGGCATAGTCGAGGAAGTCGTTGACCACCGTCCGCCACAGGATCAGGAACGCCACCTGCGCCTGCGGGTCCGCTGCCGGGCGGAGTCGCTCGCTGAAGTCCTTCGAGTTCTCGTCGAGGCCCGCCTTGGCGATCTGCGCCTCCGGACTGGACGCGCCCCCGGTCTTACGGTTCGTGTAGGAGGCGAGCACGGCCGCGCCGGTCATCACCACGTGCTCGGTGAGCAGCCGGGTCAGTTCCGCACGCACCGAGGCGGCATCGTCGCGGGCGTCCCCGTCCAGGTCGTCGGCACGAGCCAGGCCGTTGCCGAGGCTCTCCGCGAACTCCGTCATGGCCAGCGCCGCGTTGCGCAGCCGCTCCGGCCCGGTGCCGTCCTTGTCCGCCAGCGCATCGATCCCGTTGGTCATCGCCTTGGTGTACCGACCGAGCTGGCCGCGCAGCGTCTGCGACTGCACCTGCCCGTCAGCGGCCTTCTTGAGGTTGTCCGCGGCGGCCGTGCGCCAGTCATTCAGGTCGTCGCGGACGTCGTCCTTGTCCGGCTCGATGCCTTCGCGGGCGGCGAGTGCGAACGCGGCCAGGTCGTCGACGTGGGTGCGCCAGGCGGTCAGGAAGTTCGCCGATCGTCGGGCAGAGTCGGGGTCCGACGACTCCTCGGAGGCCGACTTCGAGTCGCTCGACCCCTTCTCGGCCGGGATCAACTTGGCCAGGGCCTTGCTGTTGACGTCCACGGCCGTCTGCGCCGCCTTGGTGCGTTTGCTGTCCGGTCCGGTGTCCAGCACGCTCTCCGCGGCCAGGCCGACCAGGTGCACGTGCAGGGTGAGTCGGTGCGTGAGCTTGGACCGCAGCGCGGAGGCGGCGGAGTCGGAGTTCCCGCGGACGTCGCCGGCCGCGACCACGCCCGCGGCAAGTCGTTGCGCGGTGGCAGGCATCGCGTCGGTGGCCTTGGCGATGCCGCTGAAGGCTTCGGGGTAGGAGGTGGGCGGGATCACCGCGGTGCTCGCCGGCGGCGGCGGGGCCGTGGCGTCGGGGCCGGGCAGGGCCGTGCGCTCGCTGCCGCACGCGCTGATCCCTGCGAGCATCGATCCGAGGATCAACCCGGCCACGCCGCGTCGCCCTAGCTGCACGCCTGTTCCTCCCTGGTTGCGGTGCCGGGCCGACCACCTGCATCGGTGCCCCGATATTGCCCGTATCCTCGCCAGGACGCGAACCGGGCAGGACGACGGTCGCGGCCCACTCGGCGTCCGAGGAACGAGGACACCGGGTAAATGGTTGCGGAGGTGTCGTTGCTCTACCGCGGAATGAAGGTCACGCTCGGACCTTTGCTCAGCGCGGCGTACCGGCCCACCGTCGAGGGGCTGGAGCACGTGCCCAGCAACGGCCCGGGAATCCTGGCGGGCAACCACGTCTCGTTCTCCGACCATTTCTTCGTGCCGTTGGTGATTCGTCGCCAGGTGGTCTACCTGGCCAAGGCGGACTACTTCAACGGCAAGGGCGTCGCGGGGCGACTCACCGCGAGCTTCTTCAATGCGGTCGGGCAGAAACCGGTCGACCGGTCCAGCGGGCGTGCGGGCCTCGCGGCGATCCAGACGGCCGTGGACGTGCTGGCCGAGGGCAACCTGCTCGGCATCTACCCCGAGGGCACCCGCTCCCCGGACGGTCGGCTCTACCGCGGCCGGGTCGGCGTCGCGCGACTATGGATGGAGTCGCAGGCTCCGCTGCTGCCGTGTGCCGTCATCGGGACCGACGTCGTCCAGCCGCCGGGGCGCAAGCTCCCGCGGCTGGCCCCGGTCACGGTCCGGTTCGGTCCGCCGATGGATCTGGCCCGCTACGAGGGCCGTAAGCGCGACGCGATGCTGTTCCGCGAGATGACCGACGACATCATGCGCGCGATCCAGGCCCTGTCCGGCCAGGAGTACGTCGACGTCTACGCCCAGACCGTGAAAGAGCAGCTCGCTCAGTAGACGTCCCGCAGGTACCGCTTGGCGGCGACGAGGTCACCGACCCATTCCTCGGCCCCCTCGCCCAGGCCACCATGTTCCTTGGCGATGTCGATCAGGGCGGCGTGCACGTCCTTGGCCATGCGGGTGGCGTCGCCGCAGACGTAGACGTGGGCACCGTCCTCCAGCCACCGCCAGACCTCGGCTCCGGAGCGGCGCATGAGGTCCTGGACGTAGACCTTCTGCCGCTGATCGCGGGAGAAGGCGAGGCTCAGCCGGGTCAGCAGTCCGTCGCTGCTCATCGACTCGAGCTCGTCGCGGTAGTAGAAGTCGGTGGACGAGCGCTGCTCGCCGAAGAACAGCCAGTTGCGTCCGGTGTGCCCGAGGGCCCGGCGCTCCTGCAGGAAGCCACGGAACGGGGCAACGCCGGTACCCGGGCCGATCATGATCATCGGAGTGCCGGGGGTCGCCGGTGGGCGGAAGTGCGACGAGCGCTGCAGGAAGACCCCGACGCTGCCATGGGCGCTGCGATCGGCGAGGAAGGTGCTGCAGACGCCCTGGCGGACCTTGCCCTCGTGGGCGAAGCGGACCGTGGACACCGTGAGGGCGACCCGGTGCGGGGAGACCAGCGGGCTGGAGGAGATCGAGTACAACCGCGGGGACATCCGACGCAGCACTTCGAGCCATTCCGCGGTCTCGGCGCGCACCGGGAACTCCGTCAGCAGGTCCATCGCCTGCCGTCCCCACAGCCACTGCGCGAGGCTGAGCTTGTTGTCCGGGCGCAACAGGCGGGCCAGGTCGCGGTGTCCCGGCTCGGACCTGTCGGTGCGGGCGGCGACGAACCGCAGCAGCTCCGGGGTGATCCGCACGATGTCCAGGTACTCCAGCGCCGCCGTACGCAGCGTCATGCCGGGCAGGCCCGCCAGCCCGACCGGGGCGTCGGGGGCCAGACCGGTCGCGTGCAGCCACTCCTCGACGACCGACGGGTCGTTGCGCGGCAGGACCCCGAGGGCGTCGCCGACCGAGTAGGCGCAGTCCGAGGACAGCTCGAACTCGAAGGCCCGCACGTCCTTGGCGGAGCCGCTCCCGGTGAGCTGACGGTTCGTCAGCAGTTGGGTGTGCAGCGGCGCTCGCTTGGTGAACACGGCGTCGGGCGGCGGGGGAGTGTCCTCGATGGCGGTTCGCGGAATGGCGACCGCGTCGGAGGCCGGGGGCTGCGCGTTCAGCAGCGGCCGCAGCGTGGTCAACCAGGCCTCGGCCTGCTCCATCGCGTGGGGCTCCACGTCGAGGCGATCGGCCAGGCGGGTCGCCCCCAGGTCGGCGAGGCGGGCGTCGATGCGGCGACCGTGCGCACAAAAGTCGGCGTAGTTGGAGTCGCCGAAGGCCAGCACCGCGAACTGGGTGTGGGGCAGTTTCGGGGCGCCGGGGGCGGCCAGGGTTCGCCAGAATCCGGAGCCGTTGTCCGGGGACTCCCCGTCGCCGTAGGTGCTCGTGATCACCAGGAGCCGGTGCGCCGCGGGCAGAGTCGCCACGTTGACGGCGTCCATGCCGATGAGGTCGGCCTCCACGCCGTCCGCGACCAGGGCTCGGTGCACCTCGATCGCGAACTCCTCAGCGGTGCCGGTCTGCGACGCCCAGACGATCAGGACCGGTTCGGGCCTGGGCGCCACCGCGGCCTCGGGCGCGGGAGCCTCGTCGCCCGCGGTCGGTGACGTGGAGCGGCTGAACAGCCCGGCGAGCATGCCGTCGACCCAGGCGCGGGCGGCACCCGAGAAGGGGGCTTCGCGAGGGAGCATCGGGATGCCTTCGCGGGCGGTCTGCGCAGCGTTGGTCAGCGCCCACACCAAGCCACCGAGGTACTGCTGCTGGTACTCGTCCAGCGCCGGCATCGCGGCCTGGCCCAGCCCCAGGGCGGTGCGCAGGCGGTCGGGTGCGGCGGTGCCGGTGGTGGCGCGGGGGAGCGGTACAGGTTCCGTCGCGGTGGGTACCGGGGCGACGCGGACCAGGCGCACCGCGCAGATCTTCAATTCCGGCTGCGCCGATGCTGCGTCCACGGCGTCGTTGGTGACAGCGTTGATCGCGAGGTCGGCGCCGTAGGAGTCGTTCCAGTGGAACGGGGCGAACACGGTGCCCGGGGTCACGGCGTCGGTGATGCGCGCGGGCAGCACCGCGCGGCCCCGCCGGGAGGCCACCTCGACCGCGTCGCCCTGCGCGACCTGCAGCGCTGCGGCGTCGTCGGGGTGCAGTTCGAGGAACGGTCCTGGGTCGAGCCGGTTCAGCTTGGCGACCTTGCCGGTCTTGGTCCCGGTGTGCCACTGGTTGGCGACCCGGCCGGTGTTGAGCAGGAACGGGAACGCCTCGTCGGGTACCTCGGCCGGGCTCAGGTGCGGGCGCGGGTGGAACCGGGCGCGGCCGTCCGGCAGCGCGAACCACAGCCGGGGCGCGGTGCCGTCGGGCCGGGTGCGGGTCGGGCGGGTCGCGCCGTCGTTGCGGTACCGGATCGGGTGCCTGGCCGCGGTGTCGCCGGCCGGTGCGGGCCATTGCACCGGCCCGATGCGCAGACGCGCGTAGTCCACCCCGCGCAGGTCGTAATCGGTGTCCGGGTTCGCGGCGGTGCGCAGCTCGTCGAAGACCTGCTCGGCGTCGGAGTAGTCGAACGCGGCGCCGTGCCCGAGCGCGGTGGCGAAGCGGCTGATCAGTTCCCAGTCCGGACGTGCGTCCCCGGGCGCGTCGGCCACGGCCTGAAGCAGCGTCACATTCCTTTCGGAGTTGACGAAGACGCCGTCGGTCTCGGTCCAGATCGCCGCAGGGAGCAGCACGTCGGCATAAGCGTTGATCTCCGCGTCGGCGAAGGCTTCCTGCACGATCACCAGCTCCGCGGCCTGCAGCCCCGCGATCACCTGTGCCCGGTTGCCGACCGAGGCCACCGGGTTCGTACAGATCACCCAGACTGCCTTGATCTCGCCGGCGGCCAGCTTGGCGAACATGTCGACGGTGCCCTTGCCCACCTCGGTCCGCAGCGTGCCGGGCTCCAGGCCCCACATCTGCTCGACGAACACGCGGTCGGCGTCGACGAGGACGCTGCGCTGCCCGGGCAGGCCGGGCCCCATGTAGCCCATCTCCCGGCCGCCCATCGCGTTGGGCTGCCCGGTGAGGGAGAAGGGTCCGCTGCCCGGCCGCCCGACGGTGCCGGAGGCCAGGTGCAGGTTGCAGATCGCGTTGGTGGCCCAGGTGCCCTGGGTGCTCTGGTTCAGTCCCATCGTCCAGAGCGTCATGAAATTCTCCGCGCCGGCGAGCAGCTCGGCGGCCCGTCGCAGGTCCGCCTCGGGCAGCCCGGTGATCTCGGCGACGGCGGCGGGGGAGTAGGCGGCGAGGAACGCCGGCATGTCCGCCCAGCCGTCGGTGCACTCGGCGATGAACTCCTCGTCGACGCGTCCCGCCTCGAGCAGCAACTGCAGCAGGCCGTTGAGCAACGCGACGTCGGTGCCCGCCTTCACCGGCAGGAACAGGTCCGCCTTCGCGGCGGTGGCGGTGCGCCGAGGGTCGACGACGATCAGCTTCGCGCCGGCCCGGACCCGTTCCATCATCCGCAGGTAGAGGACCGGGTGGCAGTCCGCCATGTTCGAGCCGATCACCAGGAACGCGTCGGCGTGCTCGAAGTCGTCGTAGGACCCGGGCGGGCCGTCGGCGCCGAGGGACTGCTTGTAGCCCGTCGCGGCGCCGGCCATGCACAGCCGCGAGTTCGACTCGATGTTGTTGGTGCGCAGGTAGCCCTTGACCAGCTTGTTGATCAGGTACTGCGCCTCGGTGGTCATCTGCCCGGAGACGTAGAGCGCGACGGCGTCGGCGCCGTGCTCCTCGACGATCGCGGCCCACCGTGCGGCGGCGGCCTCGATGGCGGTGTCCAGGTCCACGTCGGCCCGCTCGCTCGCACGATCGGTGCGCAGTTGCGCCCGCGTCACGCGCCCGGGGGCGGTCGCGGCGGCGGCACTCGTCGCGCCCTTGATGCAGAGCCGGCCCCGGTTCGCGGGGTGTTCGGGGTCCCCGACCATCGAGAGGACCCGACGCTCCCCGCTCGCGCCGGGCCCGGTCTCGATGAGCACACCGCAACCCACGCCGCAGTACGAGCAGACCCCGCGGACCTTCGAGGTCACTCCCGGCTCACTCACCCCGTCAGGCAACCGAACCGACGTTTCCGAAGGGGTTGTCAGAGGTTTCGCAGGAGTTTCGGTCTGTCGATGAGACGTGTCACACGCCGTGAACCGAGCCGCTCGGGCGTCAGCGGGCCTGCAGCGCGTCCATCCCGACGACCGCTGCGAGCAGCAGGCGCCGGTCCAAAAGTCGCTGGGTGTCCGCGCTCGCGTCGATGTCGTAGGTGTCGCGCCACTTCATGCGGCGACGGGAGTTGGTGGCCAGCACGTGACCGTCGCGGGTGAAATCGAAGTCGTACGGGATCGGCAGCCAGTCGGCGTAGCCCCCGATGTACGGGATGAACCCGACCGCGCGGCGGAACAGCGCGACGAACAGGTTGCGCTCGCTCGCCCGGCAGATCTCCGCGCCGTTGACGTCGAACAGCGCGTACGTGGAGCGCAGCAGCGAGGCTCCGAAGACTTTCTGGATCTGACCGATCCGTTCACCGTTCGCGGTGGTGATGTCGTACTTGGCCCGCGGGTCGAACCGCGCCAGGGCCTTGATCCGCAACAGCATCTGCGACTTGGACGCATCGGCGAAGAAGCCGATGTCCTCCTTGAACTTGAACCGCTTCTGCTCGACGAAGCAGAAAGCCGTCGTCTCCGACTCAGGCAGCGCGAACTCGTACTGGTTGATCATCAGCTTGATGCGCTGACGCAGGACGAACCGGTCGTGGGAGTTCGGGTCGATCATCATTTGGCCGAGTCTTGCACGCGCGCCCCGTGCGTGCGTGCGACGAACAGCCCGGCGCCGACCGCGAGGACGGCGATCCCGGCCGCGATCGCCGCGGGCGGCAGAGCGAGGGCCAGCACCAGGCAGCCGAGCAGCCCGCCGGCGGCGACGGTCCGCCCGAGCGGTCCGGGGCGCAGCGTCCACGCCGAGGCGTTGGCGATCGCGTAGTAGAGGAGCACCCCGAAGGAGGAGAAGCCAATCGCGCCGCGCAGGTCGAGGGTGGCGGCGAGCACGGCCACCACCAGGCCCACGGCGAGCTCGGCACGCACCGGTGCTTTCGCCCGCGCATCGATCCGCGCGAGGGGCCGGGGGAGGTGCCCGTCACGGGCCATGGCCAGGGTCGTTCGGGACACCCCGAGCAGCAATGCGAGCAGCGCCCCCGCGGCGGCGAGGACGGCCGTGGCCCGCACCACCGGTTCCAGCCCGTCGGCGCCCGCGGCGGTCACGACGTCGGCCAGCGGGGCGTGGCTCGCTCCGGTGCCGGCCGGACCGAGGACCGCGAGGACCGTGGCGAGCACCGCGGCGTAGGTGAGCAGCACGAGGCTCAGCGCCCGCCGGATGGCACGGGGGATCGTGCGGGTGGGGTCACGGACCTCCTCGCCGAGGGTGGCGAGGCGGGCGTACCCGGCGAAGGCGAAGAACAGCAGGCCCGCGGCTTCCAGGACTCCGTTCGTGTCGGCGTCGGAGGTGATCCGGCAGCCGGTCGGCGTCGGCGGCGTCGGAGGTGAGCCCTACAACGACCACCGTCGCCAGCACGATCAGGACGACGGCGACCAACGCGGCGCCCACCCGCGCCGAACGGTGCACGCCCAAGCAGTTCAGGGCGGTGAGGCCGAGCACCGTGAGGACCGCGACGGTGCCGGCGTGCTCGGGCCACGCGTAGGCCCCGACGGCCAGCGCCATCGTCGCGCACGACGCGCTCTTGCCGGTGATGAAGGCCCAGCCGGTGAGGTAGCCCCAGAACGCCCCGAGCTGTTCGCGTCCGTAGACGTAGGTCCCGCCGGACTGCGGGTGACGCGCGGCCAGCCGGGCGGAGGAGTCCGCGTTGCACCAGGCGACCGCGCCGGCGAGCAGCAACGCGAGCAGCGTCGCGGAGCCCGCGGCCGCGGCGGCCGGTGCCGGGACCACGAACACCCCGGCACCCAGCATCGCGCTCAGCCCGACGACCATCGCCCCACCTGCTCCGAGGCGTCGGGGAAGATTCGGCTGCTCCGACACGTTGCTGACCTTGCCGGCACCGGGCGGCGGGAAGTTCCGCAAGGTCCCGACGATGCTGACCATGACCGGCCGTAAGACCGGACAGGCGCGCACGGTGCCGGTGTTCTATCTGGTGGACGGCGACTCGTTGGTGGTCGTCGGCAGCTACGGCGGCGACGACCGGACGCCCGCATGGTTCCTGAATCTGCTGTCCAACCCGGACGTCGAGGTCGAGCGCGACGGCAGAAGGTCGCCATGACCGCCACCAAAGCGAGCCCGGAGACGAAAGAACGCCTCTGGCCGCCGCTGGTGCAGATATACAAGGGCTACGCCGCGTATCAGAAGCGCACCACCCGCGACATCCCGCTCGCGGTCCTGCGCGCCAAGTAGCGCCTCACTACGCTCCGGCGATGGACGTGTTCGAGTTCCCCGTGCGGGTCCGCTATCACGAGGTGGACGCGCAGGGCGTGGTGTTCAACGCCTGGTACCTCGCGTGGTTCGACGAGGCGATGACCGAGTTCCTGACGGCCCGCGGGTTGCCGTACCAACACATGCTCGACGCCGGCTACGACGTCCAGTTGGTACACACGGAACTGGACTGGCGCACCGGGGTCGGGTGGCAGGACCCGGTGGTGATCGCGGTGTCGACGGCCCGGCTGGGCCGCACCAGCTTCGACCTCGACTTCGAGGTGCGGCGCGCGGGGGAGGTCACCTGCTCGGGCCGCACCACCTACGTGGTCATCGCGACGGACGGATCCGGAAAGCGGGAGCTCCCGGCGTTGATCCGCGATGCGCTCCGTGACGCGGCGCCCTTGCGGTAGCGCTCAGCTCAGGGCGCGGCCAGGGGAGCGCTGACCCCGGATCCGGGCGAGGGCAAAACCTCGATGTCGCTCTTGGCATCCAGTGCACCGGTGCTGACGAGGATCAGCACCAGGGCGCCGAGCGCCACTCGGTAGATGACGAACGGCGTGTACGTGTGGGTGCTGACGTAGCGCAGCAGCCACGCGATAGCCGCGTAGCCGACGATGAACGCGATGATCGTGGCGAGGATCGTCTGGCCGTTGGAGTAAGGGCTGTCGCCGTCGGTGACGTCCTCGATCTGGAAGAGGCCGGCGGCGACGACGGCGGGGATCGCCATGAGGAACGCGAAGCGGGTCGCGGTGGCGCGCTGCTGACCCAGCGCGAGACCCATAGAGATCGTCGCGCCGGAGCGGGACACGCCGGGGATCAGGGCGGCGGCCTGGGCCAGTCCGCAGAGGATCCCGTCGCGCATCTGCAGGTCGTCGGCCGAGCGGTGCAGCTTGCCGATCCGCTCGGCGAAACCGAGGACCAGGCCCATGACGATGAGCATCGTGCCGACGAGCCACAGGTTGCGGGCCCCGGTCTTGATGTCGTCCTGGAACAGGATGCCGAGGATGCCGATCGGGATCGTGCCGACGATGACGTACCAGCCCATGCGGGCGTCGACGTGGCTGCGCAGCTCAGGCTTGAACAGGGACTGCGTCCATGTCTTGATTATGTTCCAGATGTCCTGGCGGAAGTAGAGCAAGACCGCGAGTTCGGTGCCGATCTGGATGACAGCGGTGAACGACGCGCCCGGATCCTTCCACCCGAACATGTCGGGGAAGATCCGCAAGTGCGCGCTGGAGGAGATCGGGAGAAACTCCGTCAGTCCTTGCAGCAGGCCGAGGAAGACGGCCTGAAACCACTCCACCACGATGCTGCGACCCCCGCCGCTGACGTTCTCGGCCTGTTGACTCGGACGGCTCGTGACCGTCCTGTTGATCAAGGGTAAGCCGCCGGGGCTCAGGATCGCAGCGGACTGGCCGGGCGGGTGACGGCACGGCCGGCCCGAAGCGGTGATCATCTGACGCCGCGTCGGAAGTTCCCAGGTTCCCATGGCAGCAAGATCGTCAGGATTTTTCATGATCTTGCTCGGTTTGTGCGGGTCCGCAACGACACCCTTGTCCTGGATCGTCCGCGATCTCTGGGGTGGGGGCCATGGGGGAAAAATTTCGACGTCCGGCTGCGGCCGGGCTGGCTGTGACCGTCGGATCAGTGCTGCTTGCGGGGTGCGTTTTCGGCGCCCCGACGCCTGTCGTCGGCCTGTCGGCGGTGGAGTCCGGGGAGGACCGCTGGCAGTTGGTCGCGCAGGAGCTCGAGCCGTGGGCGATCGACCCGGTGGATCCGGTGGGTGACACCGGCCGCCCTGCGCCGGAGCGCCCTGCAGAGCAGAGCTCACACCTGGACTGCCGCGTCGATCGCTGCGTCGCGCTCACCTTCGACGACGGTCCCTCGGAGAACACAGCACGGTTGCTGGACATCCTCAGTCGCGCCGATGTGCCGGCCACCTTCTTCGTGCTGGGCTCCGGAGTTGCGGGCCACGAGGCGTTCGCCGAGGCGGCCGCCGCGCAGGGGGAGGTGGCCAGCCACGGGTGGTCCCACACCTCGCTGACCGATCTGACCGTCGATCAGATCGGAACCGAGATCCACCGTACGGACGCCATCGTCTCCGCGGCGACCGGACGACGGCCCACCATGTTCCGCCCTCCGTACGGTGCGCTGAGCAGCTCGTCAACGGCGTTGCTGCGACGGACCGGTCTGCCGATCGTGCTCTGGTCGGTGGATCCCGACGACTGGCGCGACCGCGACGCCGATGTCGTGCACCGTCGCGTCGTCGACAGGGTCCGACCCGGGTCCGTGGTGCTGATGCACGACATCTACCCGACGAGCGTCGACGCCGTCCCGCGGATCATCGAGGACCTGAAGGCCCAGGGCTACCACTTTGTGACTGTCTCGCAGATGTGGGACGGGCACCTGAGCCCTGGTGTAGTGCACAGCGGACGGGAAGCGGACTATCAGGGGGAGTAGCCCCATCCCGCACATCCCGGGCACGCCCCACAATGGGAGCGTGCTGCTGACCTATCAACTGGCCCTGGTGGCCCTCGACGACGAAGGCGGAATCGGCCCGGAGGCCGACCCCGCCTTCGACATCGGGTTGGCCGGGGGCCTGTTCCTCGAGCTCGCGCTCAGCGGCTGCGTGGACCTGGACGACGGCACCATCGCCGTGCGGCACGGGGACTTCGCCGACAAGCTGCTCAAGTTCACGGTGCTCCGCCTCGCCGGTCGCACGCCGTCCGGGGCAGCGCAACTGCTGTCCGAGATCGTGGACTGGCCCGGCGGGATGCGGCGCGCCGTCTTCGAGTCGATGGGCAGCCAGGGGCTCGGCACCCACGCCAGAGCGTCTCTCCAGACCTTCCGGTTCATCCCGTCGGCCAAGTCGGAACGCGAGGAACTGCTGTGGTCGTTGGAGGCCGCGGCGGCGACGCTGGACATGCCCGGCGACAGTGCCCCGTTGCTGGCGCTCGCCCTGGCCTCCGGTGCCTGGTTCCCGCCGGAGCCCGAGCCCGGCGAACCGGAGCCCGACCCGAATCTGATGCAGATCACGGTCGACAAGGTCCCGCGCTTCGTCAGAGCTCCCGTCGCCGCCATCATCCAGGCAGTCGCCGAACTGACGTTGAAGGCGCACGGCCTCGCCCCGGTCGACGAGCCCGTCGCGGAAGTGGTCGACGAGCCGGACGACCCGCCGACCGAGGAACTGCTCGTCGAGCCGGTCCAGGAATGGATCGATGCGCCGATCGAGGCGCCGTACTCGGGTCCCGTCGAGATGCTTGAACCGGAGCCGACCGGAAGGCGGCGACGTGGCCGCCCGGCTGCGGAAGAAGACGTGGAGCAGGCCGACGAGTCATTCCCGCAGCCGACCGGAAGACGCCGGCGTCATGCCGCGACTCCCGAAGACCCGGATCAGGTTCAGGAATAGTTGACCTGGGACTTCCCGCCCACGCCAACTGACATAACGTCCATTATCGGCGTTCGCAGTCGGGTCTCAGACAGTGCCACGCGGAACGCCTCGTCAGCCGACGTGGTGCGAGACCGCTTCGGGCTCGCCACGTGTCCACTCGGCGTGGGTCTTCAGGTTCGCCAGGGATGCGCCGATGACGTCCTTCTGCGACTCGAGGTCGAAACGGATCTGGAGGTTCATCCAGAAGCGATCGCTGGTGCCGAAGTAGCGAGCCAGGCGCAGTGCGGTGTCCGAGGTGATGGCGCGTTTGCCGAGGACGATCTCATTGATCCGACGCGGAGGTACCTCGATGTGGCGCGCGAGCGCGTTCTGGCTGAGCTCGAGGGGCTCCAGGAACTCTTCGAGCAGGATCTCGCCGGGGTGAACCGGACCGATGACTGCCATGTCTTCTCCCCCTCAGTGGTAGTCGACGACTTCGACTCTGTCGGCGCCGCCGTCTTTCCAGATGAAGCACACGCGCCATTGCTGATTGATCCGGATGCTGTGCTGACCTGGTCGGTCGCCGGACAACGGCTCCAGCCGGTTGCCCGGCGGCACTCTCAGGTCGTCCAGCGTTTCCGCTGCGTCGAGCATCACCAGCTTCGTGTATGCGCGCCGCGCCAGGACGGCATCCATCCTCCGCGGAACCTCACGGTTCCAGATCTGTTCCGTCCGCCTGTCGTGGAGCGACCGGATCACACACCTACTATAACGCACCGCGTCATAGACGCAAGAAGCCCGAGTTCCAGGACGGTCTGGACCACGTCCGGCTCTCCAAGGGGCTGCACGCAAACGATCCACGTTGCAACGCATGTGACGCAGGTGGCGCGGTCAGTGTCACTCCAGTTTCAACGTGGATCGAATGCGCTCGCGGTCAGGCATCGAGCATGCGGACGAGTTCGCGTCGGGCGTTGGGCCAGTGGTCCCGCGGGGTGTCGTTGCGTGGTTGGTAGAAGGTCATCAGGTTCAGGCCGCGGATGGTGTCCAGGGCGACGTTGACGCGACGCAACCAGTCGGCGGGTGAGACGTGCGCCGGAGCCAGTGGCGGGATGACGCGCTGGAACAGTGCCCGCATGTGGCGGTCTGCGGCGAGGACGGCGTCGCGGAGGTCGGGGTCCTCGCCCGCGGCGATCCACACGCGCAGCCACACCAGGAAGGCCTCGTCGTTCAGGCTGCGCCAGAGGGTGTCCAGCAGCACGCGGGAACGCGTCGACGTGGCGCCCCCCAGGGCGCTGGTCTCCGCCTCCAGGTTGCGCGCGACCCGCGTGGCGACCTCGTCCAGGGTCGCCCCGATCAGAGCCGCCCGCGTCGGGAAATGATGCGCGACGGCGCCGAGTGAGACCCCGGCGTACTCGGCGACTCGACGCGTCGTGGTCGCCCGGTAGCCGTCGTCGCGAATGGCGCGGATCGTCGCGTCCACCAGTGCTGCGCGGGTTTCCTCGGTGCGTTGCGCTTGCGTACGACGCGGACGTTCGGCGGTGACCATGAGAGCAGAATAGACAAACAGGTCAAGTGACCGGTAACGTTCGGATCACATTTACCGGACATTTGACCGGCAAATGCCGAAGCCCCGTCTCGCGAGGGAGATCACCGTGAAGCGCAACGTCTACGACGCCGACCACGAGGCGTTCCGTCGGACCTTCCGCGACTTCATCGCCGCCGAGATCGCTCCGTTCTACGACGACTGGCTGCGCGACGGCACGCCCCGCGAGCTGTTCCGCAAGCTGGGCAAGCTCGGCGTCATGGGCTTCGGCATCCCCGAGGAGTACGGCGGCCCGGGCGAGGTCAGTTACAAGTACCAGGCGATCATCGCCGAGGAATGCGCCGCCGCCGCGGTCCAACTCGGGCACTACGCGGTGAGCACCGGCATCGTGCTCCCCTACCTGCTCAAGCTCGCCAATGACGAGCAGCGCGAGCGTTGGCTCCCAGGCATCGCCACCGGCGACCTCCTGCTGGCCATCGCGATGACCGAGCCCGGGACCGGATCCGATCTCGCAGGGATCCGCACGACGGCGAAGCTCACCGAGGACGGCCGGCACCACGTGCTCAACGGGTCCAAGACCTTCATCACCGGCGCGCAGAATTCCGAACTGACCGTGGTCGTCGCCCGCACGTCGCCCTCGACCGAGGACCGTCGTACCGGGTTCTCGCTGCTCGTCGTCGAGAACGCGTCAGAAGGGTTCACCGTCGGCCGCAAGCTCGAGAAGATCGGCCAGCACGCCACCGACACCTGCGAGATGTCCTTCGACGGCGTCCTCGTGCCGGTCGACAACGTGCTCGGCGAAGAAGGTCGCGGGTTCGCCTACCTGGGCCAGAACCTCCCCCGCGAGCGCCTCGCCATCGGTGTCGGCGCCGTCGCCACCGCGACCGCCGCTGTGCAGTTCGCCTTGGCTTACGTGCGCGAGCGGGAGATCTTCGGTCGCACCGTCGCCGAGTTCCAGAACACCAAGTTCGTCCTCGCCGAGTGCGCCGCTGAAGTGGCCGCCGCGCAGACCCTCGCGGACCGGGGCCTGGAACTCGACGACACCGACGAACTCACCGTTGCCGAGGCTGCCACCATCAAGCTCTTCTGCACCGAGGTCGCGGGGCGGGTCATCGACAAGTGCCTGCAGTTGCACGGCGGCTACGGCTACATCACCGAGTACCCGATCGCGCGCCTCTACAGCGACACCCGCGTCACCCGCATCTACGGCGGAACCAGCGAGGTCATGAAGACCATCATCGCCAAGGACATGGGCCTGTAGGGCCGATCGGTCACCGAACGCTGTACCGGACGAGGACGACGCCGCTGGCGAAGCGCTGCTCGTCGATGAGTTCGAGGTCGACGCGGGAGTGGGCCTGCAGCGCAGGCTTCTGACCGCCGAGGACGATCGGCCAGATGTACAGCATCACCTCGTCGACCAGTCCGGCGGCGAGAGCCTGCCCTGCGAGAGTCGGTCCGCCCACCAGCAGATCCCCGTCCCCCGCGGCTTTCAGTTCGCGTACCGCGTCAGGGTCGAAGTGGCGTTCGAGTCGAGTGTTCGCGGTGAGCGGGGCAGTCAGGGTCGAGGAGTAGACGATCTTGTCCGCGCCCTGCCAAGTGCTCGCGTAGGCGGCGTGGAGGTCCGAGTGCGCAGCCAGGGCCGGGTCGGTCTCCCACACGGCCAGCGTCTCGTACATCCGACGGCCGTAGAGGTAGGTGCCCGCGGAGACCATGAGCTCGGTGATGGACACGAACACTTCCTCGTCCGGAGGTGCCCAGTCGAGCGCGCCGCGTGCGTCCTCGGTCCAGCCGTCGAGAGACATGTTCGACCCGTAGATCAGCTTCGCCATGACCACTCCCCGTCAGCCCGCCGCGCCGCGAGGCGCGTACATGATGACGGCCACGCCCAGGAGGCAGACCACGGCCCCGGTGATGTCCCAGCGATCGGGCTTGAAGCCGTCGAGGGCCATCGCCCACGCCAGCGAACCGGCGACAAAGACTCCCCCGTACGCCGCGAGGATGCGGCCGAAGTTCGCGTCCGGTTGGAGCGTCGCCACGAACCCGTAGATGCCGAGCGCGACGACGCCCAGGCCCATCCAGAGCCAGCCCTTGTGCTCGCGGACGCCCTGCCAGATCAGCCACGCTCCACCGATCTCAGCGACGGCGGCAGCGATGAAGAGAGCGATCGATCGAGCTGTGGTCATGCGGCGATTCTCCCGGCCGGCAACGCCAGGCTGCTACTTGGCTTCCCCCGGCAGTGACGCCGGGCTGAGCCTGCTCGGCGGTCGCGCTATCACCGAGGAAGGGTGAGTCCCGCCTGGCGCACCGCGAAGTCCTCGTAGTCCGGGTGGTCCATGTCGACCTCGTAGAAGGCCCCATACGGGAAGGTGTGGGCGTGCGGGCCGAACCGTGGGCACGGGCACGGCGTCCCGAGGATGGCGGACCACAGCAGGTCGACGTCGTACTCGGACAGGACGATCCCTTCGGGCACCTGCACCGTCAAGACGGCCGGTCCGCGCTCGTACAGCTCGTTGCGCTGCTTCGGGATGAACGGCTCGGACATCGTCGTCTGCTCCTCGGGCGGATCGTTCCCTCAAGGAGACGACACCGGGCGGCGGCCGGGATCATCCGTTTGGTCCGGTTTGGGTCAGCCGATCGGCTCGGCCTCCTGATTCCCGGAACGGCGTGACCCTCCGTCAGGCAGGCACTGCCGCCGCCTTGGCCTGCTCCCAGATGCCCGCTGTCGTCGAGATGGTGAGCGGGGCCATCACGCTCAGGTCGTCGTTCAAGAACTCGAAGATCAGGTCCTGGTCCGAGCGGATGTAGTAGTGGACGACGCAGGGTTCATCACCTGCGCCCTCCCGGTGTGGAGGCGCCCCGAGTGGGGTCAGGGTGTACGACCCGACGGGGCGGATGTCCTGAAGCGTCCCGTCCGGTTCGTGGATCTGATGCTCCCCCTGCAGGACGAAGGTGCTCGTCTCGGCCATGTGGCGGTGCAGCTGAATCGGGGTGTTCGGTTCGAACTTGATGAGGAAGTCGGCCAGGCCCCGGTCAGGGTCCAGCCGGTTGATGGAGACCTCGAACCCCGCGAAGCCCGGGAACGGGAACCAGAACGTGTTGCGGTCGTCGAACATCAGGCGCCTCCCGACTGACCGGTGGGGTCCACGACACTACTCACGACGACGACGGCGGCCTGGCGGGAGGCCTGCGCCAGGCCTGCCGAGCGGCGCAAGCCGGGCTGAGACAGCAAGAACGCCCCGATCCGCTCGCGCGGTTCGGGGCGCCCTCATCAGCTGTGGTCGACCTAGTCGTCGTCGCCGCGACGGCCGCCGCGACGGCCGTCGTAGTCATCGTCGTCGCGCCAGCGCCGCATGTTGCGGTAACAGCGGCGGCGACGCCGCGAGCTGCGAATCCACCGGCACCTGTTGTGCCGACGACGTTCGCCGATGGTGGGCACAGCGAAATCCACATTCTCGACATCCGAGCTCACTTCCTGGGATGGGTGGGACGCGCGGTCAGCCTGTCAGCACACAGCGGCGCGGACGCGCAGCGACACATTGCGGACAGGTGACGGTCCCCGCCACGGAAGCCTGACGCCGGCGCTAATCCAACTTGCGCAGGTCGGTCAGGTCGCCGACGTGGACGTCCTTGATCCGATTCTCGGCGTTCGGGTACTTGTACGACGCGCCCTCGAAGACCAGGAAGACCTCGTTGCCGTTGCGCGCCATGTTCTCGCCCATGCTCGGGGCGACGAAGCAGCGCTGGTCGGCGTCGGAGAGCTTGTGCTTGCGCTCGGCGACGACGATCTTGCCCTGGTTGTTCCCGTCGCTGACGCTGAAGATGAAGCGGTCCGAGGTGACCAGCACGCCCTGCGTGCGCCGCGGGATCTCCCAGCTCGAACCGGTGACCGTGAGCTTGCCGGTGGAGCTCACCTTGTACTCGTACATCTTGTCGTTCTCGAAGTTGTTGAAATGCCCCGCCCAGACCCGGCCCTCGTAGGCCACCATGAAGCCGGCACCGGCGATCGTCTGCAGTCCGCTCTCGCGCCCGAGGTAGGGCCGCTCGTCGTCCTTGATCGCTTCCTTGAGCTTGTCGGCGAGCTTGGTCAGCTTGTACCGACGCACCGGCTCCTTGGTCGGAGCCTTCTTGTCCGCGTCCTGACCGAAGAGGTACTTCCCGGCGATCGCGATGCCGCCCAGGTGACCACCGGCGACCTCGACGGTGCCGAGGTGCTTGCCGTTGCTCGCGTCGAACGCGACCAGGTAGGAGTTCTTCTCGACGTCGTCGACCTTGCGGTACATGCTCATGATCAGAACGTTCTGGCCCTTGCCGTTCCAGTTCTTCCAGAACGTGATCCCCTGCGGCACGTGCGTGGACAGGTGCGGGATCGCGAAGCCCTTGACGAAGGTGTCCTCGTAGGTCTCCGACGCCGCGTCACCCGGGTAGAACGCGCCGCTGCCGCTCTGTCCGTCGTCGCAGGAGGCGGCCTGCAGGTCCACCGCGGGCATCGGCATCGACGGCGACGGAGCGTCGTGCCGCCGCCGGTGACGGCCGATCCGAGAGCCGCGGAGATGATCACCGCGGCCGCTACAGCCGCCTTGCGCGACGCCGAACGCATGAAGTCTCTCCCGGTGCCGATGTGAGGAACGCACGCGTTGGACGTCACCTGGTCATGCGCCGTTCCGCTGCAGCTTGTCGCAATGTGCACGACGAATCGGACTGATGCTCACAACCCAGCGCAATTCGGGCGTCCTGGGGCGGGAAATTTACTGCTTCCCGGGAGGGATGGGGTACGGCGGTGACCGCTACTTGCCGACGTAGGCCGCGAGGTGCTCGCCGGTGAGCGTCGACCTCTTCTTGATCAGGTCGGCCGGCGTGCCCTCGAAGACGAGTTTCCCGCCGTCGTGGCCGGCGCCCGGGCCGAGGTCGATGATCCAGTCGGCGTGGGCCATCACGGCCTGGTGGTGCTCGATGACGATCACCGATTTGCCGCCGTCCACCAACCGGTCCAGCAGTCCGAGCAGTTGCTCGACGTCAGCCAGGTGCAGGCCGGTGGTCGGTTCGTCGAGGACGTAGACGCCGCCCTTGTCCCCCATGTGGGTGGCCAGTTTCAGCCGCTGCCGCTCACCGCCGGACAGGGTCGTCAACGGCTGCCCGAGGCTGACATAACCGAGACCCACGTCCACCAGTCGGGCGAGGATCGCGTGCGCAGCCGGGGTCTTCGCGTCGCCGTCGCCGAAGAACGCCTCGGCCTCGGTCGCGGACATCGCGAGCACCTCGCTGATGTCGCGCCCACCGAACGTGTAGTCCAGGACGGCCGAGTCGAATCGCTTGCCCTCGCACAGCTCGCAGACGGTCGAGACGCCGGCCATCATCGCCAGGTCGGTGTAGATGACACCGGCGCCGTTGCAGGTCGGGCAGGCGCCCTCCGAGTTCGCGCTGAACAGTGCGGGCTTGACCCCGTTGGCCTTCGCGAACGCCTTGCGGATCGGCTCGAGCAGCCCGGTGTAGGTGGCCGGGTTGCTGCGCCGGGATCCCTTGATGCCCGTCTGGTCGACGACCACCACGCCGTCCCGCCCGGTGACCGAGCCGTGGATCAGCGAACTCTTGCCGGATCCGGCCACGCCGGTCACGACCACAAGGACACCGAGCGGGATGTCGACGTCGACGTTGCGCAGGTTGTGGAGGCCTGCCTTGCGGATCTCCATGACACCTGACCGGTCCCGGACCGAGCCCTTCAGCGCTGCCCTGTCATCGAAGTGACATCCCGTCAGCGTTGAGCTCTTCCGTAACCCGGCGACGGTCCCCTCGAACACGACCTCCCCGCCCGCAGCGCCTGCGCCCGGTCCCAGGTCGACGACGTGATCGGCGATCGCGATGGTCTCCGGCTTGTGCTCGACGACGAGCACCGTGTTGCCTTTGTCCCGCAGTTGCAGCAGCAGGTCGTTCATCCGCGCGATGTCATGCGGGTGCAGGCCGATCGTGGGCTCGTCGAAGACGTAGGTGACGTCGGTGAGCGAGGATCCGAGATGGCGGATCATCTTGGTGCGCTGGGCCTCTCCCCCGGACAACGTCCCCGACGGTCGGTCCAGGGACAGGTAGCCCAACCCGATCTCGACGAACTTGTCCAAGGTGTGCTGCAGTCCGCTCAGCAGCGGCCCGACCGAGGTGTCGTCCACGCCCCGCACCCAGTCGGCCAGATCGCTGATCTGCATCGCGCACAGATCCGCGATGTTCTTGCCCTTGATCTTCGATGCCCGCGCGTGCTCGGCGAGCCGGGTTCCGCCGCAGTCCGGGCAGGTGGTGAACACGACGGCCCGATCCACGAAGGCGCGGACGTGCGGCTGCATCGCCTCGACGTCCTTGGACAGGAACGACTTCTGGATCTGCGGGATCAGGCCGAGGAAGGTCAGGTTGATGCCCTCGACCTTGATCTTGGTCGGCTCCTTGTGGAGGAGGGCGTCCAGTTCCTTCTTGGTGAACCTCGCGATCGGCTTGTCGCAGTCGAAGAAACCGCAGCCGTTGAAGATCCGCCCGTACCAGCCCTCCATCGAGTAGCCGGGGATGGTGATCGCGCCGTCGTTGATGGACTTGGTGTCGTCGTAGAGGGCGGCGAGGTCGAAGTCGGAAACCTTGCCCATCCCCTCGCACCGCGGGCACATGCCACCCGTGATGCTGAAGGATCGGCGCTCCTTCACCTCGCGGCCGCCCTTGGACGTCGTCACCGCGCCCGCGCCGCTGATCGAGGCCACGTTGAACGAGTACGCCTGCGGTGAGCCGAGGTGCGGCTTGCCGAGTCGGCTGAACAGGATGCGCAGCATCGTGTTGGTGTCGGTCACGGTGCCGACGGTCGAGCGCGCGTTGGCGCCCATGCGCTCCTGGTCGACGATGATCGCCGTGGTCAGCCCGTCGAGCACATCGACGTCGGGCCGGGCCATGCTCGGCATGAAGCCCTGCACGAAGGCGCTGTAGGTCTCGTTGATCATCCGCTGCGACTCGGCGGCGATCGTGCCGAAGACCAGCGAACTCTTCCCGGAGCCGGAGACCCCGGTGAACACGGTCAGCCGGCGTTTGGGGAGTTCGACGCTGATGTTCTTGAGGTTGTTCTCCCGCGCGCCCTGCACGCGGATCAGGTCGTGGCTGTCGGCGGCTGCTCTCGTGGTCACCCGCGAGATCGTGCCACCCGGTCCTGAGAGGGCACGAGCCGACGCACCAGCACCGGGTCGGCGGCCGCCCGCAGCAGAAGGCCGATCAGCGCGATCGCCCACCAGGTGTCCTCGGTGAGGCCGGAGGTGAACGCGCGGCCGAAGAATCCGCCGCTCTGCGGGGCCATGATGAGGAACATCCAGGCCATGGACGCGGACATCAGCGCCTGCGTGCTGCGCGCCATGCGGGCGGCGGTGAGCCGCTTCGAGATCGCGGGCAGGTCAGCGCACATCGGACGGTGCGTCAGATCCAGCGCGCCGTGCACCCAGGCGACGGTGAGCAGCGCGTAGACGCCGACCAGCACGTAGGTGAGCGGTGCCCAGTTGGTGTCGAACAGCAGGAACATCCACGTCATCGCCGCAGTGTCCAGAGCGGTGAGTCCCCACGGCCCCAGCAGGTCACGCCGCCGCGCCGAGGCCGCGAGCATGCCGAGCAGCGCCACGATCGTGGCGGCACCGAAGGCGATCTGCCAGAACCTTGCCCGGCCCGGGTCGCCGACCCAGGGCGCGAACATGTCGACCATCCCGGCAGCCACCAGCACATGCAGCCCGGCCACGATCTGGCGCGTCCCCCGCAGCATGGCCACCTCGATCAGCGACCACGCCGCGACCGCGCACAGGGCGATCAGGAACACCGCCTGCAACCAGAGCGGCAGCAGGTTCACCCATGCGCCCGCGCCCGATCCGCCGCCTCCGTGGTTGTGCATGTCAGACCTTCTCCTTCGGCCGCGCCTCGATCAAACCGAGTGCGCGCGCCACCGGGGGAACCCGCCGCAGCAGGAAGAACTCGAGCACGAGCAGGATCACCATCGACAGCCCGACGAGCGGGAACAGGAACCCGAGCACCGCCATGATCACCACGACGCCGAGACTGATCCGCCGGTCGGGCTCCTTGCGCGGCGAACCGATTCCCTTGGGCCTGCGCTTGCGCCACATCACCAACGACGACGCCACGGACAGCAGCACGGCGAGGGTCGCGATCAGCACCCCGATCTGCGAGACCAGGCCCCACTCGCGGCCCTCGTGCAGCGAGATGCCCGTCGCCATCGCCTTACCGGTGAGGCCGTAGTCGCCGTAGGTGTAGTCGTCGATCATCTTCGCCGAGTACTGGTCGACGTAGATGATCTTCTGGTCGAACGAATTGCGGTTCGGGGCGGCGTCGGTGTCCTCGTAGTACCCGACGAACCAACTGCCCTTCGGGTCCGACGGCGGGGTCACCACCACCGACCCGCGCATCCCCTGCTCCTGCGCTGTGTGCACGATCGCGTCCATCGGCGCGGGGGTTCCCTGAGCCCACGTCAGCGTCCCCGCGGTGTTGGTCGCGCCACCCACCTGGGGGCCGCCCTGCACGGGCACGTCGGAGGCGAGCATCGGCAGCGAACTGGCCGCCCACGGTGAGGCGCCGTTGGGTTGCAGTTCCCCCAGGGTCGACTCGGCCGAGAAGTCCCAGGCCCCGTTGTAGTAACCGTCGGTGTTGGCGGCCAACGAGGAGAACTTCGCTCCCCACACGCCGGACCAGGCAAGGCCGGTGATGAGGAAGAACAACATGATGAACGAGAACAGGACACCGGTGACCGCATGCAGGTCACGCCAGAACATCCGTGGTCCGCTCCCCCGGCGCAACGACAGCGACGATCGCCACTTGCGTGTCTTGCCCCGCGGCCACCACAGGTAGATGCCGGTGACGACCAGCACGACCGACCATCCGGCGACGAGTTCGATGAACCGGTCCCCGTACTTCCCGCCGTCGCCCAACCACTTCCCGGTCAGCAATGTGCCGTGCATCAGCTTCGCGAGCTGCGCCGGGTCGGTGTTGTTGTTGCGGTGCCCGAGCACCTCACCGGTGTACGGGTTGACCCAGGTCGCGTAGCTCTTGCCGGCAGCGGTGGTGATGTCGAACTGCGTCGACCGGTCGGGCTTGTTCGGGGTGAGGATCTGACCGATCTCCGCACCCGGGTACCGATCCAGCACAGCCGCGCGCTGCTGCTCGTAGGACACCGCGGCGACGCCGGGCTGCACCTTCATCATGTCGCCGTACAGCAACCCGTTCAGTTGTGGCTTGAACAGGTAGACCATGCCGCTGAGGCACAGCATGACGATGATCGGGATCGCGAACAGGCCGGCGTAGAAGTGCCAACGCCACACCGCCCGGTAGAGCGATCGCGTCGGACGCGGGTCCGCGGGCGCCGGTGCGTCAAAACCGAGGTCGAGTTGTGCCACGAAGAATTTCCCAGGAGGGCGACATCGCGACCGAATCCGCGGTCGAGCCGAGCAAAGGGGTGCAGGCACCGCCTGGGCGTCCACAGACGTGGCCGGCCTGGAGGGGCGGGACGTCGGGGTCGCAGCGAGCCCAGAATAGCTGAACGTTCTCCAGGAGCAGAAACGTTCTCGCATTTCCCTAATCCCTGCGAATCAGCTGGGAAGCGGCTGGTGGAGGCCCGGCGGTCAAGGGCGATCCGAGTGACCGGTGCGTGTCGGCCCGCGCTGCGAGCCGATCCCCACCTACGAAGCACCGGGACGGCGACCGCCGGACGCCGGGCCTCCAACCTTAGATTGCCCGTCCAAGCTCCTGAGGTCAGCGTTTTCGGTCCCGGTTACTCCGTCAGGGCAGGTTGAGCAGACCTCGCGGCAGCTGGTTGAACGGCCCGCTGATCTCGAAGGTATAGCCGTCGGTGTGTTCCTTCTTCTGCCCGCGCTGGGAGGAGAAGTACATGCGGGTCCCGGCCGGGTTGAACGCAGGTCCGGTGATCTCCGACCCGCGGTGACCCACCAGGTGCGCGAACACCGACACCGTGCCGTTGGGGCTGATCAGGCCGAGGTCCAACGAGCCGCGGTCCTCGGCGATGAACAGCTCGCCCGCGGCCGAGCGAGCCAGGTTGTCCAACCCGGACACCGGTGCAGAGTCCGCGCGTTCCTCGTCGTAAACGATCGACAGGAGATCGCCGGCGGCGTCCAGACGCCAGACCTTCCCATCACCCTTGGTCGTGAACCAGACGGAGCCGTCGCCGTAGACGCAACCCTCGCCGCCGTCGAACTGCATCGCGGCGGAGACCTGCCGGCGGGTCTTGCTCGCGACGGCTCCGGGGTCGGGCACGATCTCCCACCGCACGGGGCCGCTCCCGGTGCCGCACAGCACCTCGAGTCGCCCGGCGGCCAGGTTCGGCCACAGGAGCGGCGTGAACCGGTAGAAGCAGCCGTCAGGCTGATCCTCCGTCAGATAAACGCGGCGCCGGTCCGGATCCACGGCAGCGGCCTCGTGCCGGAAGACACCCATCGCGTCGTGTCGGATCGGGTCCCGTCCGCCGAGCGGGAAGGTCTCGAAAACCACGCCGCGCGAGGTCTCCTCGCAGGACAGCCAGGTCCCCCACGGAGTCGCGCCGCCCGCGCAGTTGCGTTCGGTGCCGGTGAGGATCGGGTAACCGCCGAGCAGGGTTCCGTCGGCGCCGAAGCGCAGCACGCCGACGCCACCCTCGGCGTCGTCCATCTCGGAGTTCGAGACATAGACCCAGCCCTCGCCGTCGGCGAAGCAGGCTCCGCCGTCCGGCGCCGGGTGCCAGCGGTAGTTGCTGTCGGCCACTCGCTCCCCGGAGCGGGCGACAATCCGGCCGGCGAACCCTGGCGGCAACCGCAGACCGTTGGCGTCCGGTCGCGCCAGAGCACCGTACGGACCGAACGGGGCAGCCTGGGTCTCCGGCAGCGACGGCACCCCGTCCTTGCCGACGGGCAGCGCGGATCCGAGTGGCCGCGGCGCCTCGTCCGCTGCCTCGGCGAAGTACCAGCCGACGCCGCCGAGCATGAATGCGCCACCCGCGGCACCGACCGCCCGCAGGAAGGTGCGGCGACTGGTGGACCGAGGTGGGGTTGGTGGCGTCCTGTGCTGGCCGGGCATCAACTGTCCCTACCCGCGGGCGATGTGATCACTGTGGCGTCACAAGGCTGCGGTCCAGTTCGGCGACCTCCGGGCGGCCTCGGTTGCAG
Source organism: uncultured Actinomycetota bacterium (assembly GCA_963703165.1). Lineage (GTDB taxonomy): Bacteria > Actinomycetota > Actinomycetes > Sporichthyales > Sporichthyaceae > JBQTKD01. The sequence goes on along the minus strand of OY969798.1, from coordinate 122,835 downwards.
AACGCCTCCAGTTCCACCAGTTCTGCCGCGCTCGCGAAGACCACCTCGACGTCGTCATCAGGCCCGGGCTCGAAGCGCACCACCTGCCAGCCGGAGGCCGCCTTTGCGTCGATGCCGGTGGCGTACGGACCGTGACAGGCCACGGTGAAGGTGCCGAAGTCGTGGATCAGGTCGTCGCGGACCTCGCTCAGCCCCGGCGGAGGCGTGGCCGGGACGGTAGGCGGCGGCGGTGCATCGACACGGATCACCGCGGCGCCCAGCGGCCCGCTTCCGCGTGCGGCATCGCCCACAGTTCCGACGGCGAAGAGCCCGAGACCGGTGAAACCGACAAGCGCCGCCGCCCAGCCCAACAGGCGCAACGTCGATGCGGTCCCCACCCGTGATCTCACGCTCTCAGGATGACGCGTCTGCGTCAGCGCTGCCCTAGCCCGCCCCTAACAGAAGGTTAAGGTGCGCTCCTGAGGCTGCCTGGGTCGTGGTTGCGGGCACTAGCGTGCGGACGTGGCCCACGTATTGCTCATCGAGGACGACGCGGCGATCCGCTCGTTGCTCTCGCGCGCCCTCGGCGAACGGGGCTTCGCGGTGGCGTCGGCCGCATCCGGTATGTCCGGACTCAGCCTCGCCGTGGAGTCGCGGCCGGACCTCGTGGTGCTCGACCTGGGCCTGCCGGACATCGACGGCACCGAGGTGCTCAAGATGCTCCGCGCCGTCAGCCAGGTTCCGGTGATCGTCGCGACGGCCCGCGACGACGATCCGTCGGTGGTCGCGGCCCTGGGCAGGGGCGCGGACGACTACATGGTCAAGCCCTTCTCGGCCGACGCACTCGAGGCCCGCATCCGCGCGGTGCTGCGGCGGGCGGGTTCGGCGGACACACCGCGGCCGGTCATCAAGGTGGCGGGCCTGGAGCTGGACCTGCGGGCGCGTGAGGTGGTTCTGGGCGGGGCGGTGCTGGAGCTGACTCCCAAGGAGTTCGATCTGCTCGCCTACCTGGCCGACCGGGTCGGGCAGGTGGTCACCAAGAAGGAACTGCTCGCCGAGGTGTGGCAACAGCCCTACGGCGGATCGGACAAGACCGTCGACGTGCACCTGTCCTGGTTGCGGCGCAAGCTCGGTGAGACGGCCCAGCAACCTCGGTTCCTGCACACCGTGCGCGGGGTCGGGGTCAAGCTCGTCGCACCAGTCTGATGCGCCGCAGCCTGATCCGCACCGTCGCCGCGGTCACCGTCATCGTGCTCGTCGCCCTGCTGGTGCCGATGGCCTTCCTGGTGCGCAAGTACGCCCTCGAGGACCGTCTCGCCCGCGCAGCGCTCGAGGTGCAGGCCACCGAGACCGTCGTGTCCGGGCAGGACAAAGGTTCGGTGTCGGTCTACGTGGACACCGCCAACCGCAACGACAACGGCATCCGCACCACCGTGCTCTATCCGGACGGAACGGCGATCGGGCCGACGCCCGGTGAGGACGACCGGGTACGTGAGGCCCGTCAGACGGGGCAGGCACGTGCCGACACCCAGGGCGACGGCGCGCAGATTCTGGTCCCGGTGTCGTTGGGCGGAAGCAGCGGATTGCCGTCGAACACCCCGGTCGTGCGGGTGCAGGTGCTCTCGGACGGCTACATCGATGAGGTCCGTCGGTCGTGGGCTCTGCTCGGACTGCTCGGCCTGACCCTGCTGGGCGGCAGCGTGTTGGTCGCCGACCGCCTGGGTCGCAGCTTCGTGCAACCGGTGCTCGGCCTGGCCGACCGTGCCGGCCGGCTGGCCACCGGAGACCGTTCCGCACCCCCGTCCCGCGAAGGGCCGGCGGAGGTCGTCGTCGTGGCCCGCGCCCTGGACACCCTGGTGGAGAGGGTCGATGAGTTGCTCGAACGGGAGCGGGTCGCCGTCACCGACCTCTCGCACCGTCTGCGAACCCCCGTCACGCGTCTGCGCCTCGCTGCCGACGGCTTGGCGCAGGATGACCGGGAGCGAATCGGCGAATACGTCGACGCGCTGGACCGCGCCGTCGACCAGCTGATCAGGGAGGCCCGTCGCTCCGAGCGGGAGGGCCTCGCGGCTTTCACCGATCTGGTCTCGGTGGCGCAGGCGCGAGCCGACTTCTGGCGGCCGTTGGCCGAGGACCAGGACCGCCCGTTCTCCGTCGAGCTGCCCGCCGGCCCCGCACCAGTTCGGGCCGGCGAGCAGGATCTCGAGGCGATGCTGGACGCGTTGTTCGACAACGTCTTCAGCCATACGCCGGACGGTGCCGGACTGCGCCTGACGGTGCGCGCCGGCCAGGTGGTGGAGCTGGAGATGTCCGACGCCGGACCGGGATTCCCGGCCGGGCTGGAGCCGATGGTCCGTGGTGACTCGGCCGCGGGGTCGACAGGTCTCGGGTTGGACATCGTGGGCCGCACGGCGCGGGCGGCCGGCGGCTCGGTGGTGATCGGAGCGGTTCCTGGCGAAGGGGCGTCGATCACCGTTCGACTGCCCCGCGCCTGACGCGCCCCTGGGAGAGGGTGCGGGCGCGTCAGGAAGGGCGGGATCAGCGGGCGGTGTGCCGCTCGCGAATGGTTGACCGTCGCAACAGCAAGGCTTGATAGGCACTCGGTGTAGTGCTTGCGATACGGTGCTCCCGTGACCACCTTTCGAATCAGCGAGGTCGCCGACCTCATGGGAGTCAGCGCGGACACCGCCCGCCGCTGGACTGACGGTGGTCGGCTGCCCGCCACCCGCGATCAGCACGGGCACCGCGTGGTGGAGGGACGCGAGCTCGCGGCCTTCGCACGGTCGCTCGCCGAGACCCCGGAACCCGGCCGGGTCATGGCGGCGTCGGCCCGCAACCGCATGCGCGGGATCGTCACCCACGTCGTGCGCGACAAGGTCATGGCCAAGGTCGAGATCCAGGCGGGTCCGCACCGCATCGTGTCGTTGATGAGCCGCGAGGCCGCCGACGAACTCGGCCTGGAGCCCGGCGTGCTCGCGGTCGCGAGCGTGAAGTCGACCAACGTCGTGATCGAGATTCCTGACCTGTCCTAGTGCCCTCTGCTCCCCCGCCCCGGGAGGCCGTCGATGTCTGTGCTCACCGTGCGTCCAAGATCGCTCACCGTCGGCGTCGCCGCGCTTGCGTTGGCTCTGCTGGCCGGCGGCTGCGCCAACGACAGCAGCGACCCTGTGATCGCTCAGCCAGGGCCGGAGGTGACGCCCGCTGTCACAGCCACCGTGACCGGCACCCCAGGCCCCGCGACCGGCGATCTGACCGTTCTGGCCGCGGCGTCGCTGACCGAGGTGTTCACCAAGCTCGGCGAGCGGTTCAAGGCCGCCAACCCCGGGGTCAACCTCCGCTTCTCCTTCGGCGCCTCCTCCGCGCTGGCCCAGTCGATCGTGTCCAAGGCACCCGCCGACGTCTTCGCCGCTGCCTCGCCGGCGACGATGAAGACGGTCACCGACGCCGGCGACGCGGTCGGCACGCCCACGATCTTCGTGAAGAACGAACTGCAGATCGCGACGCCCAAGAACAATCCCGGCGGTATCACCGGCCTGGCGGACTTCGGTAAGTCCGCGCTGCGGATCGTCGTCTGCGCGCAGGTGGTCCCGTGCGGTGCGGCGGCAGAGAAGGTCTTCACCGCGGCGGGGGTCTCCGCGGCGATCGACAGCTTCGAGCAGGACGTGAAGGGCGTGCTCACCAAGGTGACCAGCGGGGAGGCCGACGCCGGACTCGTCTACAGGACCGACGTGAAGTCCGCCGGTGACTCCGTCGTCGGGATCTCCTTCCCGGAGTCCGCGAACGCGATCAACGACTACCCGATCGTTGCCCTCACCGAGTCGAAGAACGCCAACGGTGCTGCGGCCTGGATCGCCTTCCTGGCCGGTGACGAGGCGAAGGCCGCGTTCCAGGAGGCCGGCTTCCAGGTGCCGTGACGCGGCATCAGACAGTGCGCCGTCGAGGGCGGACACGAAGCGCGGTACCGCCGGCACTGATCCTGCCGGCGGTCCTCGGGCTGTTCTTCCTGCTGATCCCCCTGCTCGGCCTCATCCTGCGCGCGCCGTGGGGCTCCATGCCGGACCGCATGTCCGACCCGGCTGTGCGCGAGGCCCTGAAGCTGTCGCTCATGACCGCCACCATGGCGACGATCATCTCGATCGTGCTCGGGGTGCCACTGGCCGTCGTCCTCGCCCACGGCCGGTTCCGTGGCCGGGCGGTCCTGCGCGCGCTGGTCACCGTGCCTCTGGTGCTGCCGCCCGTCGTCGGCGGCGTCGCGCTCCTCAGCGCGCTGGGCCGTACCGGTGTGGTCGGCAAGGAGATCTACGACGCGACCGGGTTCTCGCTGCCGTTCACCACCACGGCGGTCGTGATCGCGGAGGCGTTCGTCGCCATGCCGTTCCTCGTCATTGCTGTCGAGGGTTCCCTGCGGGGCCTGGACCCGCGCTTCGCCGAGGCCGCGGCCACGCTCGGCGCGGGGCGGTGGACGACGTTCCGCAGGGTCACGCTCCCCCTGGTGCTGCCGGGTGTCGCCGCCGGCGCCGTGCTCTGTTGGGCCAGGGCCCTCGGTGAGTTCGGCGCGACGATCACCTTCGCCGGCAGCTTCCCGGGCCGCACCCAGACGATGCCGCTCGCGGTGTACGAGGCACTCGAGAGCGATCCGCCGGCTGCGATCGTGCTGAGCCTGGTGCTGCTCTCGGTGTGCGTCGTCGTCCTGGCGCTGCTCCGGGAGCGCTGGCTGAACCCCACCGCGAGCCCGCCATGACCCTCGATGCGAAGTTGAGAGTTGAACGTGCAACCTTCAACTTGAACTTGAGCCTTTCGGTCGCGCACGGGGAGACCGTGGCTCTGCTGGGACCCAACGGTGCAGGTAAGAGCACTGCACTGCGGGTTCTGGCGGGGTTGCTGCCGCCCACCGAGGCGCAGGTTCGACTCGCAGGTCGAGACCTCGACGACAGCGCGCGACGGCTGCACGTGCCGCCGGAGAAGCGGCCGGTCGGGATGGTCTTCCAGGACCACCGACTCTTCCCGCACCTGAGCGCCGTCGACAACATCGCCTTCGGTCTGCGCACCCGCGGAGCGGGGCGACGCGAAGCCAGGACGACGGCCGAACAATGGCTCACTCGGGTCGGCCTTCCGGACAAGGGCAGCTCGAAGCCCGCCCAGCTCTCCGGCGGTCAGGCCCAACGGGTTGCCCTCGCTCGAGCCCTCGCCCCCGGCCCCGCCCTGCTGTTGCTCGACGAACCGCTCGCGGCGCTGGATGCCGCCACCCGCATCGAGGTCCGTTCCGAACTGCGACGTCATCTGGCGGACTTCGCCGGCGCGGCGGTCCTCGTCACCCACGACCCGCTGGACGCGATGGTTCTCGCGACCCGGGTGGTGGTCCTCGAGAACGGCACCGTGGTGCAGGCCGGTTCGGTGGCGGAGATCGCCCGCCAACCCCGGACGGACTACGTCGCGCAGCTGGTCGGGCTGAACCTCTACCAGGGGCAGGCGAACGGATCGTCGGTCCGGCTGGAGTCGGGCACGGAGCTGTCGCTCGCCGAGGAGGCCGCGGGTCCGGTGTTCGTTGCGTTCTCCCCCGCCGCGGTCGCGGTGTTCCGCTCGCGCCCGGACGGCAGTCCCCGCAACGTCTTCCCCGCGACGGTCGCCGATCTCGAACTGCACGGCGGTGTGGTCCGCCTGCGGTTGGTCGGCGCGCTGCCCGGCTTCGCGGACATCACCGCCGGCGCCGTCGCTGAACTCGGTCTCGTACCGGGCCAGGAGATCTGGATGGCCGTGAAGGCCAACGAAACTCAGGTCTACCCGGCATAGCCGAGCGTTCGTGCCGACAGTCCGAGCAGGCGTTCCACGCTACTACGAGTGCTCCTCTTCCTCGACGTCGACGGAACGCTCATTCCCTTCGGGGCGTCGCAGCCTCATCGCGAGTACAGGTGCGCTCGTAAGGGCGCCGACGCGTCGTCGCAGCCGCTGCTGACGCGGGTGAAGCCAGAGAACGAGATCGGCCCCGCCGAGCTGGACTGGACCGCCGAGCACTACCGAGCACGCGCGCTGCTGTATCCGGTCGGTCATCGGACCGGGCTGTCCGCGGCCGACATCGACGCCATCCGCACCTGGGTGGGCGGGGATTAGCCGACCGCTCTTTAGTTGGCCCGGCGGAGTTATCGCGGCCTTAGCGATCGGTTGCGGTGGCGATAGCGGACATCGGCGCAGAGTTCCCTCAACGCGCCGAACGGTGCGAAACCGAAGCCCCCGAGGAGAACCCGATGCCCGCCCTGAACCTGAACCGTCGCAAGTCCATCATCGCCGGTGTTGCCGCTTTCGGCGCCGTGAGCCTTTGCATGGTGGCAGCGGGCTCCGGTGCGTTTGCCTCGACCGCGGGCGTCAGCACCACGTCGGAGCGGACCGGGGACTGCGGCGGCGCCCGCTACGACGCGGAGGTCGACCGTGAGGGCAACGGACTGGAGAGCAACTTCGAGATCGACGACGCCCAGCCCGGTCAGCGCTGGCAGATCCAGCTCACACAGAACGGCGAGAAGTACTTCGACCAACAGCTGACCGCCGACCACGAAGGCGAGATCGATGTCGAACAGCAGCGGACCGACGCCGCCGGCGTCGACGAGTTCGTCATGGCCGCCAAGCGCCTCGATGGCCCCGGCGACTGCTCGGTGACCCTGACCCGCTGACCTCGACCCGCCGCGACCAGACCTCCGACGAACGGCCCTGTGCCAGGGCCGTTCGTCGGATCCTGTTTTAGAAGGGTGGGAGGTCGGGCTCGGCGTCCGGGTCGACGGGTCGGTGCGGTACCAGGTAGGTATGCCCGAGCCGTGAGGTCCAGAGGAACCCGGTGTCGGTGCGTTTCACCTTCCACCCGGCTTTGTGTTTCACCGTGTGGTCGTACTTGCACGCAGGCGCCTCGTTGATCTCGTCGGTGGGGCCGCCTTTGGCGTGGTCCTTGAGGTGATCGATTTCCGACGCGGTCGCGGGCGCGCGACACCCCACGCCGACGCACTGGGTGTCCCGGATCTGGATGATGCGCCGTAGCGCGGCACTGGCGAACCTGTTCTTCGGGTCGTCGTCGGGTGGTCGGAACCGCTTCGCTCTCTCGGCGATGTCTTGGAGGACCGGTCGCCAGATCTCCCAGGTCACGGGGTGCATCCCGAACGGCGGGTCGTACCTGTCGGCCTCGGCGAGCACCGCGAGCAGGTGCGCGGGGACGTGCAGGTTCACGATCGAGGTGCACTCCCCGTCGCGGAGTCGGATGCCGGCGGGTCGGGCGGGGGTGAGGCCGGTGGCCTGGAGGTGCCCGGCGTGGTCGGTGGTGATCCACCGCCACTGCGCCCCACCGAGGCTGGTGACCAGGTCCTTGGCGAACGTGTCCCCGACCCACCCCATCCCCGCGATCTCGGCGGGCTTGCGGTCCAGCCCGAGCATGGTCTTCAGGCCGATCTTCAGCTCGATCCCGTCCGCGGTGCGCTGCGCGGCGACGGGCATCTCGAACACACCGGGCGCGATCTCCTGACGCGACGCTGCAGGAGCCTTGAGGTCCGCGCTGTCCGGAGACGGGCGGGACTGGCGCAACGCGTCGAGGATCTGGAGGTCGTCGAGCCCGACCCAGGACCCCTCGGTGAGGCACAGGTAGATCTCCGCGCGCAGGATCGCGACCGGGCGCGGGTCGCCCTGGCGGATCGCGGCCTGGGCGAGGGTGTTGATCCGCTTCACGGCCGAGGACACCCGATCGGGCGGCAGCTGCGTCCCGGTCAGGTCCGCGGTTCCGTCGGGGTTCAGCCTCGCCCGCACATCGCGCTCGCGCACGCCCTTCTCGTACCGGTCGTGCGCCCAGTCCGGGTCCAGCTTGATGGCAAGGCGCGCGATCTCCCGGGCCAACTGTCCGGTCGTCAACGCAGTGTTCGCCGACAGCGACACCCGCGGGAGGAGGTTCACGAAGATCGACACGCGATGGGCGTCGGACAGGTTGCTGGTCCAGAACAGCAGCATCTTCGCGCGGTCCAGATCGAGCTCCCCGGCGATCATCGCCGCCCCGAGCTCGGGGCAGATCCCGAACAGCCCTTGGGCCAGCCCGACCATGTCATCGCTGGCGCCTTTGGTCAGGGAGGCCGCGGACTTCACCTCATGCGAGGCGAAGGCGTCCGGCTCGGGCAGTCGCTGCGCGTATGCCCCGGCGTCGCGCCCGCACCGGGCGACATGCCACACCGCATGCAACCGGCGCCCGGTCGAGTGGGCCTCCTGGCGGTAGTCGGCCTTGAACATCCCGACCGTGTCGTACCCGTCCAACCGGTCTACGTTCACCGACGCCAACATGGCCGCGAGTTCGGGTCCCACCGGCATTCCTGCCAGGTGGTCCGCGATGCGCAACGGCCCGTGTTCCATTCGAACATACTAGCTAATCATACTGACATTTCCTATACCTGCAGCACCCCATCGCAACCACATAACCAAGGCGACCTGACCCACCATCAGCGACCACCCCAGAGCGACTACCGCCAACGGCGACCACGGTAATCCGATGACAAGCCGACCCGGACCGCAGGCGCCCGCCAGGGCGCCGAGGACCGGAAGCGGCGCGTCAGCCTTGGTGACGCACCCAGCCGCCGCACCCACAAGACACACCCACCGCCGCGCCCACAAGGAAGGCCGCACCCACCGCGAACCGAACACCCACCGCGAACCGAGCACCCACCGCAAGGGGAGCACCCACCGCAAAACAAGAAAAGAGAGGCCCGAAGCCCCTCAGCTTCAACGTATAGCGGACCCTGGGGCTTGCGGCAAGCCCTACGTCGTGGCGCACACTCGCCAACCGGGGCCGTAATCGGACGGACAACGGGGGACGCACGTGAATCGCTTGCCGACGAAAGTCTTCGACCTTCCGGACAACCTTTCCGCCAAGGCCGACCCGGCCCTGATCGCCGGAGACGAGGCGTACTTCGCAGAGATCGCAGCAAGCCTGGAAGCGTCGATCACCGACCTCGCCGAACGTCTGAACGCCACGTTGAAGGCGCCCGGCGGCCGCGGTCAGGCAGCGATGGACCGGGACATGGAGGTCCATCGGCTGGACTCCCGGCTCCGCCTGTTGCGCCGCTACGGCCTCGACCTCTGCCTGGGCCACATGGTGACCGCGGAGGCGCGCGAGCCCGTGTACATCGGGCGCCTCGGCCTCAGCGACAGCACCGGCCGACGGCTCCTCGTCGACTGGCGCTCCCCCGCGGCCGAACCGTTCTTCGGCGCGACGCACGGCAACCCCATGGGTCTGACCAGTCGTCGCCGCTATCGCTGGCACCGTGGGCGGATCAGCGATTACTGGGACGAGGTCTTCACTGCTGAGGGGCTCGAGGGGCACGCCGCCCTCGACGACCAGTCCGCGTTCATCGCCAGCCTCGGCACCAACCGCTCCGCGCGGATGCGGGACGTGCTCGGCACCATCCAGGCCGACCAGGACGCCATCATCCGCGCCGGGTCGCGCGGTGCCCTCGTCGTCGACGGAGGTCCCGGCACCGGCAAGACCGTCGTCGCCCTGCACCGTTCCGCCTACCTGCTCTATTCCGACCCGCAACTCAACCAGCGCCGCGGCGGCGTGCTGTTCGTCGGCCCCAGCGGTCCCTACCTGGCCTACGTCGCCGACGTCCTGCCCGGCCTCGGCGAGGACGGTGTGCAGACCTGCGTTCTGCGCGATCTCGTCACCGAAGGTGAGACCGCGACCCTCGAGGCGGACCCGGAGGTGGCCCGGCTGAAGGCCACCGCGGAGATGGTGACCGCGATCGAGGCGGCCGTCGGGATCTATGAGGAGACGCCGACCACGCCGATGAAGGTCGCGACCCCCTGGGACGAGGTCGTGCTCAGCGCCACGGATTGGCGCGAGGCGTTCGAGACACCGGACCCCGGCACCCCGCACAACGAGGCGCGCGGCCAGATCTGGGAAGCGCTCCTCACGATCCTGGTCGACAAGCACGTCGAGACCGGCGAGGACGACGAGGAGGGACAGTCCTCCGGCCCGATGATCCGCCGCGCTCTGACCCAGAACCGAGAGCTGGGCACCGCGTTCAACCGCGCCTGGCCGCTGCTCGAGGCGTCGGACCTCGTCGGGGACCTCTGGGCCGTTCCCGCCTACCTGCGCAAGTGCGCGCCGTGGCTCAGTCGGGACGAGGTCCTGGCGCTGCAGCGCCCGGAGGGATCGCCCTGGACCGTGTCCGATCTCCCCCTGCTCGACGCCGCCCGACAGCGGCTCGGCGACCCGGACGCAGCCCGTCGGCGACGTCGACTCGAGTTCGAGGCCGCCGCCGCGCGTGAGGAGATGACCCGTGTCGTCGAGTCCATCCTCGAAGCCGATGACGACGGCGAAGGTGCCGTGACGATGCTGCACGGCGACGACCTACGCGGCGTCCTGGCGGGTGAGGTCACGATGACCCGCACCGATGCGGACGCCCTCGCCGGGCCGTTCGCGCACATCGTGGTGGACGAGGCGCAGGAGCTGACCGACGCAGAGTGGCAGATGCTGCTGTCCCGGTGCCCGTCGCGTAGCTTCACCGTCGTCGGGGACCGGGCCCAGGCCCGGCATGGGTTCATCGAGTCGTGGCACGACCGCCTCAAGCGGGTCGGGTTCGACCAGATCAACCTGGCGGCGCTGAGCATCAACTACCGGACGCCGGAACAGATCATGGCCGAGGCCGAGCCGGTCATCCGGGCTGTGCTCCCCGACGCCAACGTCCCGACGTCCATCCGGACCGGCGAGTACGCGGTCGTGCGCGGTGCCACGACGGAGCTCGACGCGATCCTCGAGAACTGGCTCACCACGCACACGGAAGGCATTGCCGCCGTCATCGGCGACCCGAGCTTCGCGGCAACCTCCCGCGTCCGGTCGCTGACGCCGGAGCTGTCGAAGGGACTCGAGTTCGACCTGGTCGTCCTCGTCGACCCGGAGAACTTCGGCGTCGGCATCGAAGGGGCCGTCGACCGCTACGTCGCGATGACCCGGGCCACCCAGAAGCTCGTCATCCTCACCAGCCAGGAGTAGCGTCGCCGGCGTCGGGGGGAATACCCGGCTCGCCGGGCTCTGCCGGGAAGGTGAACCGATGAGTTCACTCCGCAAGCGCTCGATCGCAACAGGTGTCCTGATCGCAGTGGTGGCCGCCGGTGCCTCGGCCGCCGTGACCGCTGCAGCCGCCTCCGATTCTGATTCGGAATCAGGTTCGGAGGTCGAGTACCTCAATGCGGACCCGGCCACGACGTCGCCGTACTCCGATGCCGTGGCCGTGGGCCCGATGCTGCACCTCGCGGGCAACCTGGGTCTCGATGCCGCCGGGAAGATCGTGCCGGGCGGCATCAAGGCCGAGACCACTCAGATGCTGGCGAACCTCAAGGCCACCCTGGAGCGCAATGGGTCCTCCCTCGATCGGGTGGTCGCCTGTGAGGTGATGCTGGCCGACATCAAGGAGCGGGACGCCTTCAACGAGGTGTACAGCACCTACTGGAAGCAAGGCCGCTTTCCGGCGCGGCACGCCTTCGGCGTCACCGGCCTGTACCTCAACGCCCGGGTGGAGATCGGCTGCGACGCCGTACGCAATTGATTCCCGCCGTAGTATCCGTGCATAACCAGCGGTGGCGAGAGGACAAGCAGATGATTGGTCGAGCGGGACGGGTGGCGCTCGCGGCTGCCGCGGCATTGATCCTGGCCGGCTGCGGCGGCTCGGAGGACTCCGCCGAGCAGCTCGCGCCCGCCGCCGACCAGTCGAAGACTGGCGCGGCCACCACTTCGATCGCTGCCGAGAAGAGCGACACCGCGGATTCCCCCGGTCACGAGGCCGAGCACGACATCGCGCGGCCGGAGAGCGCCGCCGTCCTGCCCGCGATCGATGTCGTCCGGATGTCCACCGGGGACAAGGTTTCGCTCTCCTCGCTGCACGTCGCCGGCAAGCCGACGCTGCTCTGGTTCTGGGCCCCGCACTGCTCGATCTGTCGTGCCGAGGCCCCGGACCTGCTGAAGTTCGAGAAGGAGCACGGCACCGAGGTCGCCGTGCTCGGCATCGGCGCTCAGGACTCCCTGGAGCAGGCCAAGGGCTTCATCGGGGACACCTCGACCGACGGCCTGGACATGATCTGGGACGCGTCCGGCAAGACCTGGCTGCACTGGAAGGTCACCAATCAGCCGACCGTCATCGTGCTCGACAAGGACGGCAAGGTTGTGAAGACCTGGTTCCGCGACCTCGACGAAAAGGCCATCCTGGCCGCGGCCCGCAAGGACTGACGCGACGGAAGGGAACGGGGGGCCGTGTCAGATCTGCCGCTGGGCTTCGCGTTCAGTGCAGGGACCGTCGCGGCGTTCAACCCGTGTGGCTTCGCGTTGCTGCCGGCCTACCTGTCGGTTTTCCTCGCCGCGGACGGACCGCCCCGCCCGCCGGTGGCGGCGCTGCGGCGCGCCACGGTGGTCGCCGCGAGCATGGCCGTCGGCTTCGCCGCGGTCTTCGGCGTCGCCGGGTTCCTGATCTCCCGGACCGCCGTCACGGTGCAGGAGTACACGCCCTGGTTGAGCGTGGCGATCGGGCTGGCTCTGATCCCGGCGGGCCTCGCGATGATGCGCGGTTGGAGCCCCAAGCTGCCCTTGCCGGCCGTGCGTCGAGCCGCACGGGCCGGTGCGGCCGGCGGTGACGCCGGAGTCGTCGACATGTTCTGGTTCGGCGTCTCCTACGCCACCGTCTCCCTCTCCTGCACGATCCCGGCGTTCCTGGTCTCCGTTGTCGGCACCTTCTCCGAGGCCAGCACCTGGGAGGGAACGGCGGTCTTCCTCGCCTACACGGCCGGCATGGCGAGCGTGCTGGTCGTGCTCACGGTCGCCGTCGCGCTGGCCAAACAAGGGCTCCTCAGCGCCGTGCGCCGGGTCCTGCCGTGGGTCAATGTCGCCGCGGGCGCCCTGGCCGCGCTGGCCGGGGCGTACGTCGCCTACTACGGCTTCTACGAGCTGCGGGTCGAGCGGGGCGGCTCTCCCCCGGACTGGCCGCTGACCTTCGTCGACAACATCTCGGGGCAGTTGACCCGCTGGGTCGCCGACCTCGGCACCGCCTGGGTGCTCGGCGCGGCCCTGGTCGTCGTCGCGGTGGTGATCGCGGTGCCGCTCGTCCGGCGGCGCCGCCGACTCGCATCTGGGAGCACTCCACCCACGGTTCCGTGACGAATACCCAGCGCCAACATTGCACCCGGGCAACGACCCGGGAAAGTCGGTGGCGCGTCGGGCTACCGAGCGGTATCCATAAGCATCGGAACGAAACGATGTCGTACAGCCGAGTGCAGCCTGCTACACACAGCGTCCTTTCTGTGAAGTAGGTGTGCGCGGCAGCGAGTCGGGAATTCCCTCTACATCCGGTCCGTTGGATCAGATGCAGCGAGACCAAAAGGCAGGGCCGCAGGGCCCGAATGGGGTGCGCAACATGAGTGAGCGAGCACTACGCGGCTCACGGCTGGGTGCAACCAGCTATGAGAACGACCGCGACATCGAGCTGGCACCGCGCACCATCGTCGGCTACGACTGCCCGAAGGGGCACCACCTCGAGGTTCCTTTCTCGGCCGAGGCCGAAGAGGTACCCGTGGTCTGGGAGTGCCGCGTGTGCGGGTCGTTGGCCATGCGCTCGGACGGCGAGTCCGGCGACGAGAAACGCGTCAAGCCTGCCCGTACGCACTGGGACATGCTGATGGAGCGCCGAACGCGTGAGGAGCTCGAAGAGATCCTCGCCGAGCGCCTCGCGGTACTCCGCGCGGGTGGGATCAAGGGTCACCCCGCGACCTCCACCAAGAAGACCGCCTGACGCAGTCGGCTACCGGTCGTCGTCCTCGACGACCTCGCCGCTGACCACTCGACCCCCGGGGCCGTTCGCGCCGCCGGGGGTCGATGCGTTCCCGGGGCCGGACGCGCCCGGCCGGCGACCCCCGCCGAACTGGTACATCCGGAGGCCCGGTCCCGAGACGCCGACCGCGGCGGCCGCGCGCTTGGTCGCGAAGTTGATCAGGAAGCGCCGCGCCAACGGCCGGGTGAACGGCAGCACAAGGAAGAAGCCGACGACGTCGGTCGCGAAGCCCGGGGTCAGCAGCAGCGTGCCGCCGATGAGCACCAGCGCCCCGTCGACGAGTTCCTTGGTGGGCATCTTCCCGGCGTTGAAGCTCTGATTGAGCGCCTGCCAGGCCCGGCGACCCTCCCGGCGGATCAGCCACGCACCCAGCACGCTGTCCAGGATCAGCAGCCCGATGGTCGGTAGCGCGCCGATCTCCTGCCCGACCTGGACGAGGATGTAGATCTCGACGATCGGGACCACGAGCAGGGCAACCAACGAAAACGGCATGCTGCCATTCTTCCCGAAGCAGCGCTGGTCAGGCGCGTGCGGTCCTCAGCGGGAGCGTGTGGCGCTTCCCACCGCGGCACCGGCGCCCTGGGCTGCGTCCTTGCCGCGGCGACGGCGGCCGGTCAGACCCCAAAGGGTGACCCGCCACAACGCCTCGAACACGATCGACCGGCTCATCTTCGAGGCGCCAAGTTCGCGCTCGACGAAGGTGATCGGCACCTCGACGACCCGGAAGCCGCGCTCCACAGCCCGCGCGGCCAGATCGATCTGGAAGCAGTAGCCCTGTGACGCGACCCCCGCCAGTTCAAGTCCCTCGAGGGTCTCGCGGCGGAACACCCGGAACCCGCCGGTGGCGTCACGGATGCCCAGGCGCAGGACAAGGTTCGCGTAGCCGGTCCCACCGCGGGACAGGATCCGCCGCGACCGCGGCCAGTTGACCACCGAGCCACCGGGCACCCAGCGCGAGCCCAGCACCAGATCGGCCTCCGGAAGGGCCGCGATCAGGCGCGGGAGGTCCTCCGGGCGGTGCGAACCGTCGGCGTCCATCTCGACCAGGGCCGAGTAGCCGCGCTCCAGGCCCCACTCGAACCCGGCCAGGTAGGCAGCGCCGAGGCCGGCCTTGCCCGGGCGGTGCAGCACGTTCACCCGTGGGTCACGGGCGGCGATCTCGTCGGCGATCTGCCCGGTGCCGTCGGGGCTGTTGTCGTCGAGGACCAGAACGTGAGCGTCCGGAACCGCGGTCGCCAGGCGCTCGAGCACTCCGGCCAGGTTCTGCGCCTCGTTGTAGGTCGGGATCAACACCAGGATCGTCCCGGGTGAGGACTCCTCGGAGACCACCGGCGTGATGGGCTGCGCTGTCGTCACCTTGTCGGTCAAGGCCTCTCCCCCGATTGCCGTCCCGTCGACCGTGGTGGCATCGGCTGATCGCTGCGAGTCCACCGCCTCATTCTTCACGGTAGACCGGGTGAGACCTTCACGAGTGGATCTCCGTCCAGGTCGGTGAGTCACGATCCCGATAAGGCCGAGCAGGGTGAGGACGAGTTCAGGCCAACCGCCCACACGGGTGGCGGGGGTCAACCGCGAGTGCAGGGCCACCTGCCGTACTCCGACGACGTCCACGAACTGACCGCTCTGCCACGCCACGGAGCCGTCGGCACGCAGCACCGCGCTGATCCCGCTGGTGGCCGCCACCACCATGTCCCGCCCGTGCTCGCGAGCCCGCAACCGCTCGATCGCCAGCTGCTGCTCGGGCTGCCCGGTCCGCCCGTAGGTGGCGTTGTTCGTCTGGACAACGAGCAACCGGCCGCCGTCGCGCACCACATCTCGGACGAGCCGGTCGTAGGCCACCTCGAAGCAGATCACCCCACCGATGCGGGTTCCCGCTGTGTCCAGGACCCCCGGGTCGCGGCCCGGTTCGAAATCTCGCGGGATCCGGGAGAACCTGCTGATCAGCTTCTCCAGGATCGGGCGCATCGGCAGGTACTCACCGAACGGCACCGGGTGGCGCTTGGTGTACATCCGCGCGGCACCGGTTCCCGGGTTCCAGAGGATCCCGGCATTGCGGACGTACTGCGGCCCGGCGTCCAGCACTGCTCCGACGAGCGTCGGTGCGCCGATGTCGTCCACGACGGCGTTCAGGCTCATCGCCACGTCCGGCCGGTTGAACGGGTCGACGTCGGAGGAGTTCTCCGGCCAGATGACCAGATCGGGTTGCCTCGCCCGGCCACCGCGGACCGCTTCGGCCAGGGCATGTGTGGCCCCGACGTGGTTCGCGAACACCGCCTCCTGCTGTGCGACGCGTGACGTCAGCGCCGGCCGGGGCACGTTGCCCTGCACGACGGCCACCGTGAGCGAGGGCGTCGCTCCGTCCGGCTCCGGGGCCAGTGCGCCCGCACCGAGCACCCCGGCGAACACTCCCGCGGCAAGCACGGCCGGAATCACCTGCAACCGCCGGACCGCCACGACCACGACGGCCACGGCGCACCCGCCCGCCGCGACCGCGAACGTGACCCCCGGGGCGCCGGCCCAGGCCATCAGTGGAGCCAGGGGCGAGTCCGCCTGCGCGAAAGCCAGCCGACCCCACGGCAGTCCCCCGAAAGGCTGGCGGGCCCGCAGCGCCTCGCCTGCCACCCACACGACCGGTTGCCAGACCCACCAGTCGCGACGTCGCGACAGCAAGGCGAAGGCCATGGCGACCGGGATCAGGAACGCGGCCTCCAACGCGGCCAGCGCGAGGACCGCGTCGTAGCCGATGACATGCAACCAGCGCAGCAGCACGACGAAGAAGCCGAGGCCGAATCCGAAGCCGATGCGAGCTGCGCGGGCCGGGCGCACGTCGCGGGTGAGCAGAGTGAGGGCCGCGATGGCGCAGAACGCCAAGGGCCACACATCGAACGGTGGGAAAGCCAACGCGAGCAGTACGCCGGAGGCGATCGCGCCGGCAAGGCGCGGATCACGGAAGCGGCTCACCTGCGACCGGCCCCTTCCCGGGCGCGCACACGCCCCACCCGGGACGGTACAGATCTTCGACCGACGGTCGACGTAGGTGGGCCCGGGAACCTCGGGTGGAGAGTCGACATACCTACCCCGGGTCTTCCCTGACGCTGCATCAGAAACCGTGTGCAGCAATGGAAAGACCCGGGAACCCTTCGGACCGACATCGGGCTCGCTGGGTACGAGACCGATGCCGTTGTCTACTGGGCCCCGGGTCTTTCCGGCGCGCAACCCCCATGCGAACGACCGTTCCGCGAGGGCCCTGAGCCGGTTGGGCGAGGACGTCGGGAGTGAATCCCGTCCGGCTTCGCCCGCTCAGGAATCTCGCCGGCAGAGCCGGCCGCAGGTCCGTGGTTGACGGCCCGAAAACTACATCTCTCCCTCTCGCACACTCAACCGGGCGTTCACCTGCGAGGACGCGGAACGTTGCAGGTCAAGCGGGCGCGCGGAGCCCAAAAAATATGAGACGAAATGTTCAGAACACGGCGTGTCGCGCACGACACGGGGTAAACGTGAGCGCCCGCGGCTCAAGGAACGACCACTTCGGCACGTGCCATCGCCACGGTGAGGGGCGGATCGAGCACGTCGCCGGCCGAGGGTGACCGATCCGGACGGGCCCTGGTGCAGACGACGGCCACCAGTTCCAGCGATCGCGACCGACGTCCGACACGGACCAGGCGGGCACTGGCCTCGATCACGTCGCCCGCAAGCACCGGGGCGAGGAACAGCACCTCGCGGTAGGTCGCCAGCAGACCTTCGTCGCCGTCGGTGCGCAGACACATCTCCGTGGCCACGTCGCCGAACAGACCCATCACGAAGGCGCCCTCGACGAGTCCGCCGCCGTAGTGGGCGGCACCGTGCGGTACGTAGCGGCGGTGGGTGACCACCAGGCCGAGACGAGGATCGTCCCCGAGATCCGAAGCTGTCATGCCGCCCTCCCTTCCGACACAGCGTGCGCCAGGTAACTGGCGACCTCCCCCGGCGTCGTCCCGCGGGAGAAGACCCGGTCCACCCCGAGTTCGCCCGCCGCACCGGCGTCGAAACGCGGACCGCCGACGATCAACAGCGGCCGCGGCCCGGTGCCGTAGTGCTCGCGCACAGCGGCGGCCAACGCCTTGGTGTTGTGCAGATGCACATCGCGCTGGGTGACGACCTGAGATACCAGGATGGCATCGGCGTGCGCGTCGGCCGCGGTGCGCAGCAGGTCGTCGATCTCGACCTGGGCCCCGAGATTGCGCACGTCGAGTTCTCGGTAGTACTCCAGGCCCTTCTCGCCGGCGAAGCCCTTGATGTTGAGGATCGCGTCGATACCCACGGTGTGCGCGTCGGTGCCGATGCAGGCACCCAGCACGACCATGCGACGGCGCAGCCCCGCACGGATCGCCTGATTGACCTCGGACGGCGACAACAGCGGGAACTCGCGTTCCGCGATGATGATCCCGTCCAGGTCCACGGTGTGGGTGAGTCGCCCGTAGACGACGAAGTACGTGAAGTCCGGGCCCATCGCGCGAGCGTGCACGACCGTTGCCGGACGCAGCCCCATCTTCTCCGCGAGAATCAGCGCCGCAGCCTCGGCGCGGGCGTCATGCGGCACGGGCAGGGTGAACGAGCACTGCACCATGCCGTCGTCGGTGGTGTCCCCGTAGGGCCGCACGATCCTCATGCCGCACCTCGGCTCGCGTCGATGCCGAAGGCCGCGTCCAGCAGGTCGTCGGCGGGATTGCAGTAGTCCGGCGCCTTGGCCAGCACGCCGTCGCGGCCCTTGCCGCCGTCCGCGGGACGCTTCATGGAGCCGAAGGTGCCGGTCGCGATCGCGGCGAGCAGACCGTCCCGCTCGATGCGTCCGAGCAGATCGATCGCCTCGCCGAGGACCGTACGGGCGCGGTTGGCGATGAAGCCGTCGGGCGCGGGATGGAAGTCCTCGCCGAGGTTGCCGGCGGCGTCGAGCACGTAGCGGACGTTGCGCAGCGCGTTGTCCCGGTCCGACAGGAACGGGGTCAGCACCGCCTCGGTCATCATCCCGACCAGCAGGATCCCCTGGCCGGTGAGCACCCCGGCGAGGTTGAAGAATCCGTCGAGCAGATGGCCGCGGAACACGTCGCCGGTCATGTGCTTGGTGGGCGGCATCCACTTCAGCGGCGCGTCCGGGAACAGGCTGCGCGCGAGCAGGGCGTGCGCGAGTTCCAGCCGGAACGAGTCGGGCAGGTCCGGGTCGATCTCGAAGGCGTGCCCGAGGCCGAGTTGCCAGTCCGCCAGGCCGGCTTCCTTCGCGAAGTACTCGTTGAGCAACTGCGAGACGGTGACCGTGTGCGCGGCCTCGACGGCGTCGGCCGTCGTCAGGTAGTTGTCCTCGCCGGTGTTGATGATGATCCCGGCGTGCGCGTGGATGCGCCGTGCGAAGCGTTGGTCGGTGAAGGTCCGGACCGGGTTGATGTCGCGGAAGAGGATCCCGTACATCGAGTCGTTGAGCATCATGTCCAGGCGCTCGAGCCCGGCCAGGGTGGCGATCTCGGGCATGCACAGCCCGGAGGCGTAGTTGGTCAGCCGCACGTACCGGCCGAGCTCGTGGGACACCTCGTCGAGGGCGGCCCGCATGAGCCGGAAGTTCTCCGCGGTCGCGTAGGTGCCGGCGAAGCCTTCGGTGGTCGCGCCCTCCGGGACGTGGTCGAGCAGCGACTGGCCGGTGGACCGGATCACCGCGACCACGTCGGCACCCTCGCGTGCAGCCGCCTGGGCCTGGGGGATGTCCTCGTGGATGTTGCCGGTGGCCACGATCAGATAGATCCAGGGACGTCGCCGCGGGTCGCCGAGCGTGGTCACCAGGCCCTCGCGCTCGGTGCGGCGGGCCGCGATGCGATCCAGCCCACGGCCGACGGCCGACCGCGCCGCGGCGTGCGCAGTGGTCGCGGCGGCGCCGACCGGGACACGGAAGTCCACGCGGCCCAGTGCGGCGGCCGCGGCCAGTGCGTTCAGGTCCGGGGCGAGGCCACGAGCGAGCGCGTCCCACACCGGGCCCGCGACACCGTGCGCCAGACCGACCTGGTCCGCCACGGCGGACACCAGGTGATTCGGCCAGGGCTGACCACCGGCGTCGGCTCCGGTCAGGCCGGCCAGCCGTAGAACGGCGCGTTCGATCGAGGTCGTGGTGTGGGTGCGGGCCAGGTCCACCACGGGCGCACCGACGCGCGCCGCGGCCGCTCGAGCCTCGGCAACGACAGCGGCGCCCAGGTCCAACCTCATGTGGGGATCACCTCGATACGCAGTCGACGGTCGAAGAGGGCACGCACCCCGGGATCGGCGCGCACCAGGTCCAGGGCGGTGGTCGCGTGCCCGGGGGTGTAGCCATTGCCGATCACCATGCGAACGTCTGCGGCCACCCCTTCTGCACCCAATGCGGCTGCCGAAAATGAGGTGGCCATTGAGAAGAACACGACCGTGCCGCCGGCGGCGGTGGCCAGCACCGCTCCGTGCTCGGCGCCGAGGGCATCGACGCAGACGACACAGATGTCCGCCGGCCCCCCGCAGGTGTTCATGGCGTCGAGAACCGCAAGCGCGTCCTGTGCGTCCGCGACGACGACGTGATCGGCGAGCCCTGACGCCCCGAGTGCCTCCGCCTCGGCGTTATCGCGGACCATTCCGACCAGCCGGCCGGCGCCCGCGCGCCGGGCCGCGGCCAGCGCGAGCGATCCGCTCTTCCCCGCGGCACCGAGCACCACGACGCTCGGTGCGGGATTCGCGTGCTCGGCGACGATCCGGGTGGTCAATGACGGGGCACCGGCGACGTCGAGGACCGCCAGGGCGAGTTCGTCAGGCAGATCGTCGGGCAGGACCGCGGCGATCGAACGGCCGAACAGGATCGCGTGACCGGTGGCGGGGATCTGCTCCCCTGTGCCGCTCCACCGCGCGAGACCGTCGGTGATCCGGAGCGGGGTGAGGGTCAGCGACACGAGCGTGGCGAGCCGGTCCCCCACGTGCAGGCCGAGGGGCGAGTGCGGTCCGACGTCGGCGACCGAGCCGATCAGCATGCCCCCGGACCCGGTGATCGGGTTGTGCATCTTGCCGCGCGAACCGACGATCCCGACGACCGCCTCACGGACCGCATCGGGATCGAGATGGTGCTCGCGCAACTGCCGGAACGAGGCCGCGTCCAGATTCAGCCGGGCCACGTCGATGCGGACCTCGTCGTTCCACAGGTCCGGCCGGTCGTCGAGACGCCAGGCCGCCTGGGGCAGAACCCGGGCAGCGTCGAGCACACGGTGGGTGCCGAGCGGGGATCCGCCGTGGCGGTACACCGGTGCCACCTCCCGACTGCCGCAATCGGCCATCGCATTCCTCTGGTCAAGCGTACGCTTGACGAAGGATTTTGTCGTGAGACTGACATTGAACGGGTAATAATCGGGTCACGGAGGTGTTCGGTGGCAGATCTGATTTCTCCACGAGTCCCGCGCGAGCCCGGCGAGCAGCCCTACAGCTACCGCCGGGCCGAGCTGGCGGAGCCTGACTGGACCCGCTTTCCCGGGTGGCGCGCGGTCAGCGCCGAGGACTGGGCGAGTGCCCAGTGGCAGCGCGCGCACTGCGTGAAGTCGATCGCGCAGCTGCACGCCGTCCTCGGCGACCTCATCGACGAGAGCTGCTACGCCGACCTGACCGCGGACCAGGAACAGCACGCGACGATGCCGATGCTGCTTCCCCCTCAGATGCTGAACACCATGATGGCCACCGCGACGCCCGGCGGGCCCGGGAGCCTCAGCGCCGCCTTCTGCGCCGACCCGGTCCGCCGCTACATGCTGCCGATCGCGAGCGACCGCGACCCGCTCTGGCCGAGCCACCCCTACGCCACCCGCGACTCGCTGCACGAGTCCGAGATGTGGGCCGTCGAAGGGTTGACGCATCGCTACCCGACCAAGGTGCTCGCCGAGCTGACCAACACCTGCCCGCAGTACTGCGGGCACTGCACGCGCATGGACCTCGTCGGCACCTCGACGCCGGCCGTCGAGAAGCATCGCTTCAGCCTCAAGCCCGTCGACCGCCAGGACCGGATGCTGGACTACCTGCGCCGCTCCCCCGGGGTGCGGGACGTCGTCGTCTCCGGCGGCGACGTGGCGAATCTGCCGTGGCCGCGGCTCGAGGACTTCGTCGCGTCTCTGCTGGAACTGGAGAACATCCGCGACATCCGCCTCGCCAGCAAGGCCGTCATCGGTCTGCCGCAGCACTGGTTGCAGGACGAGGTGCGGGCCGGCATGGAGCGCCTGGCGCGCACCGCTCGCTCCCGCGGCGTCGGACTTGCCGTGCACACGCACACCAACTCCGCCGCCTCGGTGACCCCGCTGGTGAAGCAGGCCGTCGCCGGTCTACTGGAGGCGGGCGTGCGCGACGTCCGCAACCAGGGCGTGCTGCTGGCCGGCGTCAACGACTCCCCGCAGGCACTGCTGGACCTGTGCTTCGCCTTGCTCGACGGCGCCGGCGTGCTCCCGTACTACTTCTACCAATGCGACATGATCCCCGGCTCCGAGCACTGGCGGCTGTCCGTCGCCCAGGCCCAGGAGCTGCAGCACGCGATCATGGGGTGGCTGCCGGGCTTCGCCACCCCTCGCCTGGTCGTCGACGTCCCCTACGTCGGCAAGCGGTGGGTGGACCAGGCCGTCGAGTACGACGCGGTCAGCGGCACCTCATGGTGGACGAAGAACTACCGCACCGCGATCGAACTGGCCGACGCCGAGGCGCTGGATCGCCGCTACCCCTACTACGACCCGATCCGAACCTTGCCCGAAGCCGGCCAGGCCTGGTGGCGTCGGCAGGCACTGGCGCCCGCATCGGGTCAGTAGATCCGTGCGCCCACTGACATAACGCTGCGGACAAGATCCCTCGGGGACGGGGGACGCTTTCCTAAGCTTCGTGGGTGAGAGTTCTGGTGACGGGCGGGGCCGGGTTCGTCGGCTCCCATGTGGTCGATGCGCTGCTGCGCGCCGGTCACGAGGTGCGGGTCATCGACTCTCTGCTCCCCCGGGCACACAACGCCCGACCTGACCTGCCGTCAGAGGTCCAGTTCGTGCACGGCGATCTCCGCGACGCCGCGATCGTGCGCACCGCGCTGCGCAGCGTCGAGGCGATCTGCCACCAGGCCGCGATGGTCGGCCCGGGTCTGAACCTGGACGACGCCGCCGAGTACGTCGGCGCCAACGGCGTCGCGACCGCCGTCCTGTTGGCCGAGGCCGCGCGTGCCGGGATCACCCGCTGGGTGCTGGCCTCGTCCGTCGTCGTCTACGGCAACGGGTACTACCACTGCGCCGAGCACGGCATGATGCCCGCGCCGCCCCGGGCCGCCGCCGATCTGGACGCCGGCCGGTTCGAACCGCGCTGTCCGAGCTGTGGGTCGGACGTCGAACCTGAACTGCTGGACGAGGACACCCCGCCCGCACCGTGCAACGTGTTCGCCGCCACGAAGGTGGCACAGGAGCACCTCGCCGGTGCGGCAGCCCGCTCGGCGGGACTGCAGGTGGCGGTGCTGCGCTACCACCACGTCTATGGCCCGCGGACCTCACGCAGCACCGAATACGCCGGTCCCGCCACCGCGTTCCGGGCCGCCCTGGCCGAGGGTCGGGCGCCGCAGGTGTTCGAGGACGGCGCGCAGTACCGCGACTTCGTGCACGTCCGCGACGTCGCACGGGCCAACCTCGCGGCGCTGAGCGCGACCGGTTCGAACGGGTCGATCGCGCCGGGAACGAGCCGGGTCTTCAATATCGGCAGCGGCCAGCCGCGCACGATCGGCGAACTGGCCTGCGCGCTGGTGGCCGTCTACGGCGGACCGCCGCCGGAGATCACCGGCGCCTATCGCGTGGGCGACGTCCGACACCTCATCGCCGCCTCGGAGTGCGCACAGACCGAGCTAAGTTGGAAGCCCACGGAGGATTTCGAGGCGGGGATGCGCGAGTTCGCAACCACGCCGCCGCGCGGCTGAGGGCTGATGTCGAAGGCGATGACGGCGCGAGAGTTCCTGGCGCAGTTGGATCGCTGGGGAGCGCGTTACCGCGAGCACGAAGGGTGGTCGAAGCACGACCGACCCGGCGAGTGGGGCGAGATGCACGGGGTGCTGCTGCACCACACCGGCGACGACGCACCGGACCGCGCGACCTACCGGGTCCTGCGTGACGGGCACGGAACCCTGCCCGGCCCGCTGTGCCAGTGGGGCATGCGCGACGACGGTGTCGTCGACCTGGTCGGGTGGGGTCGGGCCAATCACGCCGGGCGCGGATCGAGCATCGTGCGCGACGCCGTGATCGCCGAGGACTACGACGACTACCCGCCCAAGCCCGGGCCCGACGACACCGACGGGAACTCGTTCCTCTACGGCCAGGAGACGATGTACTCCGGCCGCAAGCCGCCGTCGGAGGAGGCCTACGACGCCACGGTCCTCGTCTTCGCCGCGGTGTGCGAGTTCCACGGATGGACGGCCAGGAGCTGCATCGGCCACAAGGAATTCACCCGACGCAAGCCCGACCCAGGCAGCGTGGACATGAAGAAGTTCCGTCGGGATGTGCAGGCGGCCCTGGATGAGGGACCGCCCGCGAAACCCGACTAGAGCTTGCCGCCCTCCTGGATGACGCCGTTCACGTTCAGCACGTACGGCGCATACGCGGTGAGCTTCTCCGCGATGTCGTCGAGCGAGATGACGGCCACCACCACCGGGTAGCTCGCGAACGCCTTCAGCCGGGCCGAGGTCAGCTTCGCGTTGTAGGTGCCCTTGATCCGCTGCACGTGGGCCCGCTTGCCGACCTCGTCGATGCCGACCAGCGTCACGGTGAACGCCGGCACGGCGACCGGGCGGATCTGCGTGAAGGACTTGAAGCCCTTCAGCGTCGTACCGTCGGAGATGACTTTGTTGCCGAGCTTCACGTCGCTGACGTACCAGCCGCCGTTGTTGATCAGCGGGTCGCTGACGTAGCGGAAGCCGATGAGCACCTTCTTGCCCGCGTACTCGGTCAGGTCGAAGGTCTGCGTCACCGGGATCCCGGAGGAACCGGTGAGTGCGTTCCCTGCCGGCGCCGGCGACGTCGTCGGGCGGGTGTTCGTGTTGACCAGCGACTCCCAGGTCTTACCGCCGTTGGTGGAGACGACGGTGTAGCCCCAGTCGAAGCCGTCCTCCATGGAGTGCGAGGAGGTGTAGCTGAACGTCGGGGCGTCGGCCGGCACGGTCGTGGAGAACACCGCGGAGGCGTCCTCGCTCCCGTCATTGCCGGAGAACAGCGCCGGCTTGTCGATCGGCAGCGGTCCGAGTTCCGGCGCCACGATCGGGTCGACCGGCGGAGTGTTCGGGACCGCCGGCAGGACCACCGGCGGCAGCAGCGGGGTCTTCGGAACCACCGACCACTGCAGCGGCCCGGCCTTCAGCGCCTTGGCGCCGGTGAAGCGCAGCGACTCGAGTTGGTTGCCGCGCAGGAACCCGGTTCCGGTCGTGCGCAGCGGCACGTAGTCGGCGCCGTTGGGCGCCACGCCACCCTTCAGGTACGCGGCCGGGTTCAGCAGGTTCACCGAGGAGTTCAGGCTCTTGGCGAGGATCCGCTTGCGGTCGATCCCGGTCACCTTGCCGTTGGTCACCAGCTTGTCCAGCAGGGTGGAGAGCTGGAAGTCATGCAGGACGTCCGCGACCTTGGTGCCCTTGGCGTACTTGTCCAGCGCGATCTGCACGCTCTTGATCCCCTGGTACTTCTTGTCCCGGTGCAGGTCCTCGAGGACCCGCGGCCCGAACCGGTCGAGCACGAAGAGCAGGAAGGACCACGCGTTGCCGTAGTCGGCGAGGATCTCGCTGCCTTCGCCCTCGTCGCCCCACATCGTCAACGAGTTCTGCGGCCCGCCGCAGGCCTGCGGGTTCGGGTTGTACTTGGTGCCCACCGTGCCGTAGCCGTTGAAGCAGGTGAGGTGGGACTCGTTGGACTTCTGGAACACCGTGCGGGTGGTGTTCCCGTACCCGACGAGGCTCTCGGCATAGTCCGACAGGCCCTCGTTGAGGAAGTTCCCCTCGTCCGGGTCGGTGTAGTAGTGCAGCAGGTGCTGGTACTCGTGGGCGAAGACACCCTCGTACTGGTTGGGGCGTGCCGGGCGGGACCGGCAGATGTCGTCGGCATCCTGGTCGTCGCGCGGGTCGACCCCGGTACGGTGCGCCCAGTCGTAAGCGTCGATCGACATGATGTTGCGGTCGGTCAACTCGTTGAACTGCCGGGAGAAGAAGCCGGCGACGTAGGTCTGATTCTTCGGGAAGTCGTAGAAGTTCGGGTCCCTGACGTTGTCGACGAGAGTGACGACGTTGTTCCCGGCGCCGGTGAAGGACAGGCCCTTCGTCAGCTCGTTCTCGACCGGCTTCGACCCGTCCCGGGCAGGGGCCACGCTGAAGGCCTTGGACTCCTTCGGGAGCATCTTGTTGTCGTACTCGCTCATCAGGCGCTTCACCTGGGCGTCGGTGATCGTGGTGCTGTTCTTGATGACGTTGCGGCAGTCCTCGGCCCGGAAGTCGGTGCCCATGATTCCGTCGGGACCGGCGCCGCTGGCGACCCACACCTCGATGTTCTTGCCGACGCCGCGCAGCGTGTACTCCTTGAGGTACACGGAGCTCTGGACCTGATCCAGCGACGGCCACATGCGCGTGTCGCCGACCTTCGGATTCGCCGCGGCGGCCCCGTACTGGGCCGCGCCGGCAGGCGTCGCGCGCCAAGCCTCCAGCGTCTTCGTGATCCCCGGGTCGAGGCCGAGCTTGAGGGTGTCGGGCAACTCCATGATATCGGAGGCCACGGCGTCCAGATCGGTCAGCGGGGCCTGCGCCCGCGCGGTCCCGCCGGTCATCGTGGTCGTCAGCCCGAGCAGCAGCCCCGCCGTCGCGAGGCCACATACGGCCCGGAGGTGTCGCATTCGTTCTCGCCTTCGTCACGCCTGCGCACAGGCTGCCGTGCTGCCCCGCTGAGGGGGACGGTACGTGTCAATTCTGGACAACTGAGCACGTTTACCCGGGGATACGTAAAACGTGCCCTGTTCGGTTTGGTTCCCGCACCCATCTCCCGCGTTATCTACCCTGGACGGGGTGCGCCTGGCCAACGGATCTCACGGCTACGGCGTCGTCACCAAGACCTTGCACTGGGCGACCGTGCTCGCCCTGCTCGCGCAATTCACGCTCGGCTACCTGATCGACACCGGTGGCGGCCGTGGCCGAGGGCGCGGCCGGGGCGGTGAGTCCGGCCGGGGACGCTGGCCGCGGTGGGGACTTCGATTACCTCGACGACCTGAACGCGAAGTTGACCGCACACCTGGTCATCGGCGTCGTGATCATGGGCCTGGCGGTGGCACGGGTCCTGTGGCGCCGGATCGGAGGTCTACCGCCCTGGGCCTCGACGCTTTCGGCCGCCGAGCGGCGGTTGGCCGGGCTCACCGAGAAAGCGCTGCTCGGGCTGCTCTTCGTGATGCCGGCGACCGGCATCGTCCTCGTCCTCGGTGGCGAGGACGATCTGCTCCCCCTGCACATCGGGGCCCACATCGCGTTCTTCGTGGTCATCGCTCTGCACGTCGGAATGGTCCTCAAGCACCAACTGATCGACCGCGACCGGTTGATCGGCCGGATGACGTGGGGGCGGTCGACTACCGACGGATCAGGTACGAACGGCTGAGGTCACGCCTCGGCGGACGGCGCGCGGTTCTCGTACGGCGTCGACAGCACGACGGTCGTCCGGGTGGTGACGTTGGCGGTGCTGCGGATCTCCGCGAGCAGCGACTCCAGCTGCCCGGGCCCGGCCACGCGCACCTTGAGGATGTAGTTCTCGTCGCCGGCCACGCTGTGGCAGGCCTCGATGGCCGCGATCCCGGCGAGGCGTTCGGGGGCGTCGTCCGGGGCGCTCATGTCCATCGGCTTGATCGAGATGAAGGCCGTCAGCGGCAGGCCGAGTGCGTCATGGTCCACGACCGCCGTGTACGAGCGCAGGACGCCTCGTTGTTCGAGGCGTCGCACGCGCTGCTGTGCCGCTGAGGTGGACAGGCCCGTGCGCTTGCCGAGGTCGGTGAAACTCATCCGTCCGTCGGCGCACAGCAGGTCCACGATGCGGCGGTCCAGGTCCTCCACGCCGGACACCGTAGTCCCGGCGTGTCACGGCGGTCAGACCGGGAGGACGATCAACTCCCGCGAGGTCAGGTTGAGCCGCTCGCCGTCGGACTCGGTGCACACCACGATGTCCTCGATCCGGGCCCCGTGGCGGCCGGGAAGGTAGATGCCCGGCTCGATCGAGAACGCCATTCCGGGCTCGAGGATCTCGTCGTTGCCCTCGACCATGTACGGGTGCTCGTGGCCCTCCAGGCCGATCCCGTGCCCGGTGCGGTGGATGAAGTACTCCCCATAGCCGGCGTCGGTGATGACGGCTCGCGCGACCCGGTCGACCTCCTGGCACTCGATGCCCGGACGTACCGCCTCGCACGCCGCGATCTGCGACGCCAGCAGCACCTCGTAGTACCGGCGGAACTCCGCGTCCGGCTCCCCCACGCAGTACGTGCGGGTGGAGTCCGAGCAGTACCCGGCCTCGGTGGTGCCGCCGATGTCGACGACCACCGGGTCTCCGACCTGCACCACCCGGTCGGACACGTCGTGGTGCGGGCTGGCGCCGTTGGGCCCGGATCCGACGATCACGAAGTCCGCGCGGATGTGCCCGGCGGCAACGATGGCGTCGGCGATGTCGCGGCCGATCTCCCGCTCGGTCCGGCCGGGCTTGAGCCACTCGCCGATCCGCTCATGGACGCTATCGATGAACCGCCCGGCCTCGCGCAATGCGTCGACCTCGTCGGCAGCCTTCCGGATGCGCAGGTCCCGCAGCACCTGCCCGGCGAGCCGCTGCTCGATGTCCGGCATGCCGGCGCGCAGCCGGAGCACCTTCTCGGCCCACATGTGGTCGTCGACGCCGTAGTTACTCGTCCCGGCGGGCAGCAGCTTCGCCACCAACGCGATCGGGTCGTCGGTCTCCTGCCAGTCCGCGAGGTCCAACCCGAGAGCAGCGACCCCGGCATCCTCGGCAGCCTGGCGTTCCAGGAACGGCACCACCAGGACGGGATCGGCGTCGGCCGGCAGCACGAGGCAGGTCAACCGCTCCAGCGGCTTGGCCACGTACCCGGTCAGGTAGCGCAGGTCCGGACCTGGCGTGATGAGCAGGGCCCCCAGCCCGGCGGCCGCGGCGGCCTCCCGGGCGCGCTGGAGACGTTCGGTGAAGGCAGCGTTCGACATGGGCCCCATCCTCGCACCGGCCGCTCAACTACGCCGGGAGGAGGGGCTCAGTCTCAATACCCTTGATCCATCCATGCCGCGCGGTCGAGGTCCAGGACCGGCATGCCCAGCGAGATGCCCATCTTGACGTCCGCGGCGAACGCGGGGTCGTCGCGCCAGGTGGAGGCGACCCAGATCTGCTGGGCGTCGACGACACCGGTCACGATGGTGTGCCCGACCTCGCTCGCAGCCTCGGCGATGGACTGCCATTCCTCGACGTTCGTGGCGGCGATCCAGATACGCACGGTCTCGACTCTCCCTCGATGCGGTCCGCGGTGGACCGATGAGGGTTGGACGAGACATCGAGGTGCGAATGGGTCGTACGAACGGCCGGCATGGGTCGTCGTTCGGACGATTCTGCGCTGCGGCCCTCAAGGGTCCCGGGAGATCTCGATGGTCCCGGTCATCTGGGGGTGCGGCTCGCAGAAGTAGGGGACGCTGCCGGGCCCCGGCGCGACGAACGTCCAACTCTGGTCCTGACCCAGGTCGCCGGAATCGATCGAGCCGTCCTTGGCGGTGAGGGTGTGGGCGATGAAGTCCCGGTTGGTCACCGTGATCGCCTGCCCGGGCTTCGCCTGCAGAAGAGCCGGCTTGAAGGTGAAGTCGCGGATCTCGATCTGCAATTCCGGCAGGGACGGGTCACGGGTCGGCGTGACGGAGGGGGTCGGGCTCGGGGTCACGATCGGGGCGACGACTGCCGGGGGCGACGCCGTCTGCCGCTGGGAGTCCTCGGCGCAGGCTGCGAGGGCGGCGACGAGGGCGAGTGGGAGCAGAAGCTGTCGGGTGGATCGCATGCAGGGTCAACGACGGGGATGCCGCGTGGGTGCCCGTCGGGTCATCGACAACAATCGAGGCGTGCCTGGCCAACTGCTGCTCCTCGATGCGCCCTCGATGTACTTCCGCGCGTTCTTCGGCGTCCCGGACACTGTCCGCGCCCCGGACGGGACGCCGGTCAACGCGGTGCGCGGGTTCCTCGAGTTCGTCGCGCACCTGGTGAAGCTGCGTCGCCCGACCCATCTGGTCGCCTGCATGGACAACGACTGGCGTCCGGCGTTCCGCGTCGAGGCGATCCCGTCCTACAAGACGCACCGGGTCGCGGACGCCGTCGCCGGCATCGAGGAGATCCCGGATCTGCTCAGCCCGCAGGTACCGGTGATCGAGGCGGTCCTCGACGCGCTGGGCATCGTGCACCTCGGCATCGACGGCTATGAGGCCGACGACGTCATCGGCACCCTGGCCACGCGCTCACCCGATCCGGTCGACGTGGTGACCGGGGACCGCGACCTGTTCCAACTCGTCGACGATCAACGTGGCGTCCGCGTGCTCTACATCGCCAAGGGCGTGCGGAACATGGAGATCGTCGACGAGGCGGCGGTGACCAAGAAGTACTCGATCCCCGGTCGCGCCTACGCGCCCTTCGCCGCCCTGCGCGGCGACCCCAGCGACGGCCTGCCGGGGGTGAGCGGGGTCGGGGACAAGACAGCCGCCGCGTTGGTCACCTCCTACGGGACGATCGAGGGTGTCCTTGCCGCGGCCGCCGACCCGAGCACCGGAATGTCACCGAGTGTGCGGCGCAAGCTGATCGACGCCACCGACTACCTGGCGGTCGCGCCGCGGGTCGTCAGCGTCGTGTGCGACCTGCCGGTGCCGACGTTCGACGCCACCCTCCCGGCCACCCCGCGTGATCCGGAAGCGTTGCTGGAGCTGTCCGATCGGTGGGGGCTGTCCAGCCCACTCAACCGGATTCTCGGTGTATTGAGCGAGCTCGCAGAATCTCGCTGACGGACCATCAGGTGCGGGCGGCGATCCACTGCTCGCGGGTGATCGCGTACTCGACGTCGCCCTGATCGGTGCCGGGAACAGGGTCGGAGA
The DNA here is from genome assembly GCA_963703165.1 of uncultured Actinomycetota bacterium. Taxonomy (GTDB): domain Bacteria; phylum Actinomycetota; class Actinomycetes; order Sporichthyales; family Sporichthyaceae; genus JBQTKD01. The sequence continues at coordinate 91,890 of OY969798.1, read as the reverse complement.
ACGTCGGGACGAAGGTGCGGACGAACCCCATCCCGACCGAGGTCATGACGGCCCGGGAACCGGCGTTGAGCGTCATGGTCTCGGCGAAGATCCGGTCCAGCCCGAGGTCGACGAAGCCGTGCCGGAGCAACTCCCCCGCCCCCTCGCTACCGAAGCCCCGGCGCCAGTGTCGGCGCAACAACCGATAGCCGAGTTCCGCCTGCCCCGCCACCGGTCCCTGATCCGGGCGCTGGGGCGGTCGCAGGAGCCACCACCCGACGGGCTCGTCGTCGGACAGCCCGACCCAGAATCCCAGACCGTCGGTCTCGGTCCCGACGGCCATCCGCTTGCGGTGGAACTCCCCCATCTGCTGCGGGGTGCGGGGCGGACCGAGAAATCGCATCACCTCGGGATCGGCGTCGAGTTCGCTCTCGAAGCGGAGATGCTCGTCGGCCAACGGGACGAGCGTCAGCCGCGCGGTGCGCAGGGCGATCTGCGGCATCAGCCGCGGTGGGCATAGAGGTCGCGCAACAGGGCGATCTCCGCGCCGTGGTGGAGCATCTCCCGGTTGATGTGCAACACCAGGGTCGCCATCGGCAGATCACCGAACGGACCCTCGGCCGGCCCGCACGGCGCCGCCAACTCAGCCGGGCCGAGCCCACGGACTCCACTGATCCAGCCCGCGTAGGCCGCGTCGAGTTGCGCCAACGCCTCGGTTGCCGTTCCGGCGTAGGAGAAGTCCAGGTAGTCCATCGCCGGGCCGCCGAAGTGCGAGGCGACCCGCATGCCCAGGACGCCGACGATGACGTGTCCGAGTCGCCAGGCGATCGTGGTCAGCGGCGCCGGCTCGGGCGCCGGCTGCGCGAACTCGATGACGAAGTCACCGTTGCCGCCCTGCACGGGTGCCGTGGACGTCCCGCGCGGACGGACGTTCCAACACTCCGCCGCGGGCTCCCAGAAGTACTCGTCGTCACCGAGGCCCTCGAGGCGGGTGCGCCATTGCATACGCCAGTGCCAGTCGAGTTGCTCGACCAGCTGATCGGTCCAGTCCAGTTCGGTCGGCGCGGGAGTACTCACCAGAACGACGCTACCCGCCACACTCGCGGACATCCCGGACAGATCGCTGCTCGGCTGACGGTCATGGTCAGGTCGTGCTTCCATCAAGACGTGACAGACCGAGCATCGTTGCGCTTCGCGTGGTGGCCGATGGAACTGGCCGCCGCCTTCGCCGCGATCGGACCGGTCCTGTACGTGGTCACCCAGTCGATGCTCGCGTTCTATCTGGCGCCGTTGTTCTTCCTCCCCATGGTGGCCGTGATGCTGCATCAGCGGCGGGTCACGCGGCGCCGCGGTGTCGTCGACGCCGACCTGGAGTTCCCGCCCTTCGACGCGTGGATGTCACCGAACTGATTAGCCTTCCCTCATGACGGCCGCGGACTGGAACGAGATGCGCGACGCGTACGTCGCGGCTGCACGGTGGTTCGAGGACACCGTCGCCGGCGCCACGGACTGGGCCGGTCCAGGGTTGGGCGACTGGACGCTGCGCGACCTGGTGGGGCACACCACTCGAGCGTTGCTGACTCTGGAGGGCTACCTCGCGACCCCGGCCACCGTGGTCCAGGTCGAATCCGCGACGGACTACTTCCGTGTGGCGATGGCCTCCCTGGGCGACCCCGCAGCCGTCCTGCAACGCGGCCGCGACGCCGGCACCGCCCTGGGCGAGCGCCCGGCCGCGACGGTGACACAGATCGTTGCCCGGGTGCTGCCGTTACTCGACTCGGCCGACCCCGACCAGCTCCTCACGACACCGGTCGGCGGGATGCGTCTGCTCGACTACCTGCCGACCCGCGTCTTCGAATTGACGGTGCACACCTGCGACATCGCCGCGGCGCTCGGTCGACCCGTCGATCCGCCGGTCCCTGCGGCGAAGCAAACCCTCGCCCTGGCAACCCAGTTGGCGACCGGTACCGGCAAGGCCGGCGACCTGATGTTGGCGCTCACCGGTCGACGACCGCTGCCTGCGGGGTTCAGCGTTCTCTAACGCCCGCGCACCTCGTGCGCGTCGGGATTGCGTGCGGGATCGGACTCGGGCAGCACATCTGCCGCCCAGTCCATCGTCTTCCACGCAGGGATCGGCGTCGGCCGTTCGACCTCCGGGACGAACGCCGAACGTTCGGCCGGTTCGTACCGGTGGATGTAGCGCGGGCAGTTCGGGTACACGGCCCGGGTGCGCACACGGACGACAAACTGCGCCTCGGGGTAATCGACCAGCAGTGGGTCGTCGAAATCGATGCTCGCCGTTCCCTCCAGCCGCATTCGGTGACCTTGCATCAGATCCAGGAACAGCAGCCCGACCTCGGGGTTCGCGAGCACGTTCCCGCACGAGAGGTACAGCCCGTTGCCGTCGTAGTTGGGGAAGGCGATCGTGTGCGGATCGAGAACCCGAACGAAGCCCGGCGACCCACCCTTGTACGAGCAGGTCGGTCGCCCTTCCGCGTCCGCGGTCGCGAGGAAGAACATGTCCAGGCGTTCGATGAACTCCCGGTCACCCTCGCTGATCTCGTCACTGACCAGCAAGCCGTCGATCCGATCGGCCAATCGTCGGGTGTCGAAGCGGTCCTGCAGATCTCGTTGCTCAGCGGAGAATCCTGCGCCCATGCCGACACCTTAGGACGACGCAGCCGGGAACGCCGAGCGCCGCGGGGACCGGTGTTCCGGTCCCCGCGGCGCGGTCGGCTACGGGTGTCGTGCTGTGCGTGTCAGCCCTTCGGGGGCTTCTGCTCCGGCAGCGGCAACAGGTCCGCCAACGGGTTGGAGCCCTTGTCCTCGCCCGAGGTCGGGATCACGACGCTCTTCGGGGGCTTCTGTTCCGGGAGCGGGAGGAGGTCCAGGAGTGGGTTCGAGCCCTTGTCCTCACCGCTGGTCGGGGCGGTCAGCGCCTTCGGCGGCTTCTCCTGCTCCGGGAGCGGGAGGAGGTCCAGGAGTGGGTTCGAGCCCTTGTCCTCTCCACTGGTCGGGGTCGCGGACACGGCGGCCGTGTCCGCCGCTGACGGCGCCTGCGCGGCTGATGCAGCCGGAGCAAAGGCCATCGAGCCCACTGCGAGCGCAGCGGCCGGGACGGTGTACTTCCAACGCGATTTCTTGAAACCAGACATGGTGATGGTCTGACCGCTTTCGGGCGACCTCGAACGTGACATGGATCAAGACCGAGGCTGATCGTGAGGTGCCTCACGATCGCGTAACACCCCGTTCAGGCCATCGACGACCAAGCCACCACGCCGCGCCGAACTGCACCGATGGCCATTTCGGCCACCGGACGGACCTCGTCGTCGGCGACGTCGGCGATCTGTCCGAGCAGGTCGATCAATTGCTTGCACCAACGGACGAAATCGCCCGCGGTGAGCTCGGCCTCGCGCAGCACCTGCTCCAGCGCTTTGCCCTGCGCCCAGCGCAACGAGGCCCGGACGAATCCCAGATCCGGCTCACGCAGGAACGAGAGCCGGTGCTGCCTCTCCAGCCGGTCGAGCTCCCCCCACAGCCGCACCGTCGCCTCGAGGGAGTCACGAATCTGACCCTCCGGCATCCGCGGTGGCGGCGAGTCGTCCCGGCTGCGGGACTCGAACACGAGCACTGACACACAGGCGGCCAGTTCTGCGGGACCGAGGCCACGCCACACGCCGCGGCGCAGACACTCCGACGCCAGCAGATCCAGTTCTCCGTAGATGCGGGCCAGCTTGCGTCCCTGCGGAGTGACCGAGTCCTCGTGCAGATACTCCAGTTCTTCCAACAGTCCGCACACCCGGTCGAAGGTGCGGGCGACCGTCGCGGTCCGCGCCGCGACCTGTGCCCGCAGCTTGTCGGTGTCCCCGGACAGGCGGCGGCGGCGCTCGGCGGAGCGCGCGTGCTCCTCGCGATCGGGGCAGCTGTGGCAGGGGTGGGCCCGGATCTCCTGACGCAGGCGTGCGACCTCGGTGTCCTCACCCGCGCCGCCGGCACCCTTGCGCAGGCGGGCCGGTTCGGCTCCCTGCGCGCGCATCGTGGACGCGAGGTCGCGCCGGGACTGCGGGTTGCGCGGGTTGAAGTGCTTGGGGACCGGTATCCGCATTTGCGGCTGCACCGGACCGGTGAAGTCCGACTCCCCCAGCCGCCGGTACTGCCGATCCGCGGTCACCACCATCAGCTTGGGGTCGGACTGGTCATCGACGACCTCGAGCACCACCGCCACACCGGCGAACCGACCACGAGGCACGGTGATCACGTCCCCGCGATGCAGCGCGGTCAGCGACGAACCGATCTGCGCTCGAGAGTTCCGGTTGCGGGCCTTGGCCAGCGTCGTCTCGCGTTCGGACAGCGCCGCCCGCATGGCGAAGTACTCCTCGAAGTCCCCGCAGTCGCAGTCGACGGCCTGCACCTGTCCGGAGAGAATCTCGTCCTGCCGACGGATCTGAGCGGCCAACCCGACCACCGACCGGTCGGCCTGGAACTGTGCGAAGGAGGTCTCCAGGATCTGCCGGGAGCGGTCACGTCCGAGCTGCCCGACCAGGTTCACTGCCATGTTGTACGACGGCCGGAAACTCGACCGCAGCGGGAAGGTGCGTGAGGAGGCCAGGCCCGCGACGGCGCGCGCGTCCATCCCCGGCTGCCACAGCACGACGGCGTGACCCTCGACGTCGATGCCGCGCCGGCCGGCCCGGCCGGTCAGCTGGGTGAACTCCCCCGGCGTGATGTCCGCGTGGGTCTCGCCGTTGAACTTGACCAGCTTTTCGAGCACCACCGCGCGCGCGGGCATGTTGATGCCCATCGCCAACGTCTCGGTCGCGAAGACGGCTTTCACGAGACCGCGCACGAACAGCGCCTCGACGACCTCCCTGAACGCAGGCAGCATGCCGGCGTGGTGGGCCGCGACGCCGCGCTCGAGTCCGTCCACCCAGCCGGCATAGCCGAGCACCGCACGGTCCGCGTCGGGAACGTTCGTCGTCGCCTTCGCCACCAGGTCACGGACCGCGGCCCGCTCGGCGTCGGAATTCAGCCGCAGCCCTGCGCGCAGGCACTGTTCGACAGCGCCGTCGCAGCCCGCGCGGCTGAAGATGAACGTGATGGCCGGCAGCAGCCCCGCCCGATCGAGGCGGGCGATGACGTCAGGCCGGCTGGGCACGCCGCGTGGCGCGCGCGGACCTCGCGGACCGGCACCCCGACCCCCTCGTCGAGATGACGGTGCATCAGACCAGCTGTCCCGGCGGGCCATTCGCAGCACGTCGGGGTTGATCTCCGGTTTCGCGTCGCGGCCGACGACGAACAGGTCCACGATCTCGTCGCGGATGAGCAGGTGCTGCCACAACGGCACCGGACGATGCTCGGAGACGACGACCTCGGTGCTGCCGCGCACCGTCTTGAGCCAGTCACCGAACTCCTCGGCGTTGGACACCGTCGCCGACAACGACACCAGGGTGACCGACTCCGAGAGGTGGATGATCACCTCTTCCCAGACCGCGCCGCGGCTGGCGTCGGCGAGGTAGTGCACCTCGTCCATCACCACGAACCCAAGGTCGCGCAGGGTGCCCGAACGTGCGTAGAGCATGTTGCGGAGCACCTCGGTGGTCATCACGACCACCGGCGCCTCGCCGTTGATGGTGTTGTCCCCGGTCAGCAGGCCGATCTGCTCCGGGGAGTACCTGGCTGTCAGGTCGGAGAACTTCTGATTCGACAGCGCCTTGATGGGGCTGGTCCAGAAGCATTTGCGCCCGCCGGCCAGCGCCAGGGCGACGGCGAACTCCCCCACCACGGTCTTGCCCGCCCCGGTCGGGGCGGCCACCAGGACACCGGAACCGGACTCAAGGGCCCGGCACGCCGCGACCTGGAAGTCGTCGAGTTCGAAGGGGTAGTCAGCCCGGAAGGCGTCGAGCACCGAGGACATGGACGTGCCTATGACCGGGGCCGGTCAGCGCGCTGCGCGCGCGCGTTTTTTGGTGCGGGAGCGATCCACCAAGGTGGTGATGATGATCGAGAATCCGTAGAGCACCGACATCGGGGTGGCCAGCGCCAGCATCGTGCCGGGGTCACCGGTCGGGGTCGCCACTGCGGCGAACACCGCGATGCCGAAGATCATGCCGCGCCACATCTTGCGGATCGACGCTGCGGTGATCAGCCCGGCCAGGTTCGCCATGACGATGATCAGCGGAAGTTCGAAGGACACCCCGAACACGAACAGCAGGCGCAGCACGAAGTTGAGGTAGTCGTTCAGCGGCAACTGGTTGGCGACGTCCTCGGGCGTCATGCCCAGCAGGAACTTCACCGCGTTGGGCAGGATCCAGTACGCCAGCCCCGCACCGAGCGCGAACAGGGGCACCCCGATCGCGGCGATCGAGTACGCCCACTTCTTCTCGTTGCGGTGCAGCCCCGGGGCCAGGAACGCCCAGAACTGGAACAACCAGATCGGTGCGGAGATCGCGATGCCGGCGAACAGGGCGACCTTGATGTGCAGCGAGAACGGCCCGATCACACCGGTGATCACCAGCGCGCCACAACGCCCGTCCGCGACACCCTGAATACCGGGTTGGCAGACCGGCTCGACCATCGCGTGGACGATCCAGTCGTACAGGTACCACCCGGCGATCGACCCGGCGATGATGGCCAACACGGACCGGATCAGACGGGACCGAAGCTCGCGGATGTGCTCGAGCAGCGGCATTCGGCCCTCGGCAGAGGAGCCCCGCACCTTGGGGCTACCGGTACCGGCGGTCACGCCGCTCCCTCGGTGGTGTCAGTCGCTACAGCGCTCACAGGTCCCCGCACGTCGCTCGCCGAGCCCGAGGGCCCAGCAATGGGCTGCGCGGGCTGCAGATGCACAGCCCGCGCAGGAGGGACGAGTCAGGACTCGGTGCGGTCGGTGTTGCCCTGGTTGCTGGGCGGGGTCGGTGCAGCCGGCGGCGGCGGAGGCGGATCGCTCTCCTTGACCGACTTCTTGAAAATGTTCAGCGACTCACCCAGGGAACGCGCCATGTCCGGCATGCGCTTGGCCCCGAAGAGCAGCAGCACGACCAAGGCGATCAGGATGATCTCGGGAGTGCCTAGTCCCATGCGCGCTCACCTCCTACGTCTCGTTCAGAGTACCCCGTGCATTTGGTACGTGAGGGTTGCAACTCGAGCTGTGCCCATTTCCAAGCGATCAGCGGGGGATTCGGAGCGCCTAACGGGCCGGACTGCCGTTGCGTGGGAGCTTCCGCGAGGCCTCCTCGAGCGCCGCACCTGCGGCACCGAGTTCTGTGGAGACCCGCTTGACCTCACGGCCGAGCAGCCGCACCGTACGCCACAGGCGCAGCGTCGGGAAGACCAGGAAGAGAATCCCGGCCACACCGATCGCCACCCACAGTCCGACGGCCACCCGGGGAGACTACAGGCGCATGAGACGAGCGTAGAGAGAGGCTGCGAGAACGACCAGCGTCGCTCTACCGAGCCGATTGAAGCCCGTTGAGCGCAGCGATCACGGCATGGATGCTTGTCCGACGACAGTCCGGACTGCGGGGACTCCGCGCGCCACCAATTCGTCCACGACATCCGGGGTGACCGGTCGTTTGATCCGCAGCGAGCAGTCCGGGCAACCGAAGACGTAGTAGGAACCGCGCTCCCCGACCACGATCCGCACGTCGGTGGCATCCACCCGGACATGGCCACAGGCCGGGCAGGTCACTTTGAGTTGGGTCACGGTCACAAGTCGCTCGGGCTCCTCGCTCGTTCCTCGCTCGTCGCGCTCGCTCAGCGGACCCCCCGCCAGCCCTCACCGTAAACGGCCAGGGCCTGCCGGGCGCGCTCCTGGACCTGTTCGGCGAGTCCGGGCGGGTCGAGGATCTGTGCCGACGGACCCAGCCGCAGGGCCAGTTGCACGACCCAGGCGGGGTCCGGAGCGCGTAGCCGTACCAACGACGAGCCATCTGTCTCCTCGTTGAGCAGCTCACCCGGGTAGTACTCGGCCACCCAGCGGGCGTGCCGGTCCAGACGCAGCGTCGCGACGGTGTCCTGCGTGCCGGGCTGGAACAGGCCCGCGGAGAAGTCCCGCGTCGCGGCGTCGTGGGGCACCGTCGCTGGGACGTCGAGCACGGTCAACTCGAGGACGCGATCCAGCCGGAACAGCCGCACGGCCTCCGCCCGGTGGCACCACCCCTCGAGGTAGGAGTGGCCGTCGACAAGCGCGAGGCGCATTGGGTCGACATCACGTTCGGTGACCTCGTCACGCCACGGCACCCAGTACTTCAGGTGCAACCGGCGGCCGGTGTCCAGACCCCGCCGGGCGCCTTCGGCGACCTCCGGTGGCACGGGCGCCACTTCGACCCCGACCTTGGCGTCGACGTCGCCGACGACTCCCCCGGCGATCTCGGTGAGCTTCGCCAACGCCGTCTCGACGGCCGCAGACTCTGCCCCACCGGGCAGACCCATCAGCACTCGCAGACCGACCACGAGCGCGGTGACCTCGTCGATACGCAACCGCAGCGGGCGGCCGATCGTGTCGGCGTTGCCCAGGAAGACCCTGCCGGACTCCCAGTCCGCCTCGATCAGGTCTCCCGGCAGATGCCCGGGCAGTCCGCACACGAACAGCAGCTCGAGGTCCTTCACCAGTTGGTCCTCGGTGATGCCGGCCTCGGCCGCTGCCTTGGCCAGCTCGATCCCCTGCCTGTTCAACAGGTAGGGGACCAGTGCCAGCAAACGAGTCAGCCGATCAGAGGCAGCAGTCACGCCGTCACCCCCGCGATCGCGCGCAGCCGGGTGACCAGGGCGTCGATCAGTTCGACCGGTTCACGCACGCGTACGCTCGCGCCATACGGGACGAGTTCGGCGGCCAGTTCGCTCGCGCGCCAGTACGGGATCTCCAGGTCCTCCCAGCCGTCCTCGGCCGGCGTCACGCTGGTCGCCCAGCGCCGCAGCCCGGGCGCCGCGCCGGCGTGGACCGCGACCGTCGCGCTGCGCCGGGGTTCCGGAGGGACCATCGTGCGCAACTGATCCCGCACATCCACATCCTCGGGGACCACGAATGACCCCTCCGTGCCTTCGCGCTTCACCGCGCCGAGGATGCGGTCGACGCGGAAGACCCGTGGCGCCGTGCGGTCGCGGTCGTAGGCCACCAGGTACCAGCGTCCGTTGCGGGTGAGCAGCCCCCACGGCTCGACCTTGCGCCGAGCCGGGGCGAGGTCGTCCGCGGTCCGGTAGTCGAACCCGACGGGGTACCGGTCGCGGCAGGCGGCCCACAGGTCGTCGAATGCGGGCTCCGCGGCGCTGACCCGCGGTTCGAGACCGGTGAGTACGTCGAGGTCCGGGTCGGCGCCCGCAGCCCGCAGCTTCAGCAGGGCGGTGCCGGCGGCCTGCGACATGGAGGCCTGCTGCCAGGCCCGCGCCGCCAGGCCGAGCACCGCCAACTCGTCGGGGCCGAACCGCACCTCGGGCAAGGCGTAGGCGTCGCGGTCGATCCGGTACCCGATCTCGTCGCCGAAGATGGAGTCCTGCGTGCGGGCCTCGATCGGGATGCCCAGGTCGCGGAGATCTTCTTTGTCTCGCTCGAACTTCCGCTCGAAGGCCTCGATGGTGGCGCCGTCGTCGTAATCGGGGATGGCCTTGCGGATCTGTTCCTTGGTGAGCGGCCGGCGGGCGGCCAGCAGGCAGATCGTCAGGTTCAGCAGCCGCTCGGTGCGACGGGACGCCATCGCCACCACCACCTTCCCCGGGCCGCCGCTCGAACGTCTGTTCTGACCTTATTCGCAGGCGACGAGTCCCGGGGTCACCACGCCCGGGGGCTCGCACAGGGCGTGTCCTAGGTTGGCCGGGTGGTCCGCTGGCGTCGAGGTGTCGTGACGACGCTGCGCGCGCAGCGCCCCGGAGCGGTCGAGCTCGAGGTCGAGTTGCCGGACGGAACGCAGGTGCGCGCGCTCGCCTATCCCTCGCTGGTGGGCGATCCGCAACCCGGGGACGTGGTGCTGCTCAACGTCAACGCTCTGGTCGGCGGACTCGGCACCGGCGGTTACGCGCTCGTCGTCGCGCTGCCCGAGCGTCTCCCGCCCGACGCCGAACCGGCCGGTCATCTGGTCAAGGCGCGCTACACCCCGCTGCAGGTGATGGTCGCCGGAGCGGACGAACCCGGCGGGGAACACCACCCGCTCCTCGCCGAGGCCGATGACCTCGGCGGGATGCCGGTGGTGGTGGCCGACCTGCACTCCGCCCTGGCGCCGATCGCGGTCGCGGTCCACCTGGACCGACCGGGCACCCGGATCGGGTACGTGATGACCGACGGTGCAGCGCTGCCGGCCGGGTTCTCGCGCAGCCTCGACGAGCTGCGCCGCGCCGGGCTGCTGATCGGGACCGTCACCACCGGGCAGACCTTCGGCGGGGACCTGGAATGCGTCTCGGTGTACACGGGGCTGCTTGCCGCACGCCTGGTGCTCGAGGCGGATCTGGTCGTGGTCACCCAGGGCCCGGGCAACCTCGGCTCGGACACCCGGTGGGGATTCTCCGGGGTGACCGCAGGCGAGGCGATCAATGCCGCGGCGGTGCTCGGCGGCCGCCCGGTCGCGGCCCTGCGCGTCTCCGGGGCCGACCCCCGGGAACGACACCGCGGGGTGTCCCATCACAGCCTGACCGCCTACGGGCGGGTGGCGTTGGCCGGCGCCCAGGTCGCGGTGCCGGACCTTGACGGAGAACTCGGAGCCGCGGTGCGTGCCGACGTCGCGACGCTGTCCGACCGGCATCGCTTGACCGAGGTGAAGCTGAACGGACTGCTCGAGGCCCTCACCCAGGCGCCCGTCGGGATGTCCTCGATGGGCCGCGGGGTGGCGCAGGACCCGGGCTACTTCCTGGCCTGCGCCGCCGCCGGTCGTCTGGCCGCCGGCCTGCTCGACGAGGACGGCGCGCTCTGACGAGGCGTCAGGGCGCCGCCGCCGGGCGCGCCCCGCTGCGGTAGCTGCCGAGGATGTCGAGCACGAACACCAGGGTGTCGGTGCCCAGTACGCCCTTGTCCGCCAGGCCGTCCTTGCCGTAGCCCTGCGCCGGCGGCACGACCAGCAGCACCCGGCTGCCGACGGCCTTGCCGACGAGGCCCTTGAGGATGCCTTCGATGACTCCCCCACTGGGCTTGTCGTTCAGCGGGGTCCCGCGGATCGCCATGCGGGTCGCCAGCGGTGTGGGACCGGCGCTGCGCTCCCAGGTCGAGTCGAAGATCTTGCCGTTGCGCCAGACCACCGCCGTGTAGTGCACCGCGACCCAGGCGCCGTCCGTGACCTTCGCGCCGTCACCGCGTACCAGGATCTCTGCGATGAGGTCCTTGGGCGGGTCGGCGTCGGGGACGGTGACCTTCGGGTTCTTGCTGCCGGTGACCTTGGGCAGCTTCGGGTTCGCCGCCGGGGTCACGGTCTCCCCGGAGGGCCCCGTCGAGCGAGGGAAGGCGTCCAGGATGTCGATCACGAACATGAGGGTGTCGTTGGGCAGGATCGGCTGACCTTCGGGCGGCTTGATCCCGAAGGCATCCTCCGGGGTCGCGATCAGCAGAACTCGCGAGCCGACGGTGACCCCGGGCAGCTTCTTGGTCCACGCCGGGATCACGGCGTCGATCGAACCGACCCACAGGACGCCGGAGTCGAACGTGTTCACGAACGGGGGCAGGACCGCGCCGCTGGACTCCCAGACCTGACCCTTGTAGTCGGCGGCGATCACGTCGCCGTCCTTGATCGCCCTGCCCTTGCCCTCGGTGAGGATCTGGGTCACCGAGGTGTCCGGCGGCTGGGTCGACGACCGAATCTCCGGGTCGGTGCCCGGCGACGCGTTGGAGACCGTCGGGAGCTGGAAGGGGCCGCCCTGGGGCAAGGCCTTGGGACCGTCGTCGCCCCCACCGCATCCGGACAGCAGCAGCGCAACGGAACAGAACACGACCAGCAGTCGACGCACCGGCACATCCTCGATCAGGCTCATGTACTTCTACTTCGAGCCTAACCACCGGCTCGTTACATCGAGGCGATCAGCTTCTCGACTCGCTCGTCGGTGTGGCGGAACGGGTCCTTGCAGAGAACGGTCCGCTGCGCCTGGTCGTTGAGCTTCAGGTGCACCCAGTCGACCGTGAAGTCACGACGGCGCTCCTGCGCGCGGCGGATGAACTCGCCTCGCAGCCGTGCCCGGGTGGTCTGCGGCGGCACGGACTTGGCCTCGAAGATGGCCAGGTCGCGCGTCACTCGCTCGACGGCGCCCTTCTTCTCCAGCAGGTAGTACAGGCCGCGGTGACGGTTGATGTCGTGGTAGGCCAGGTCGAGCTGAGCGACGCGAGGGGCCGACAGCGCCAGGTCGTGCTTGGCGCGATAGGTCTCGATCAGGCGGTACTTGATGATCCAGTCGATCTCACGCTCGACGGAGCTCAGGTCGCCGCTGCTCACCGCGGAGAGGGTGCGCTCCCACAGGTCGAGCACCCGCTTGACGACGCCGTCGTCCAGACCGCGGCGGGCGGTGAAGTCCCGCGCCTTGGTCAGGTACTCCTCCTGGATCTCCAAGGCCGTGGCTTCCTTGCCGTTGGCAAGGCGGACCTTCCGACGCCCCGTCATGTCGTGCGAGATCTCGCGGATGGCCCGTATCGGGTTCTCCAGCGTCAGGTCCCGCATCACCACACCGGACTCGATCATCCGCAACACCAGATCGGCCGAACCGACCTTGAGCATCGTGGTGGTCTCGGACATATTCGAGTCGCCGACGATGACGTGCAGGCGTCGGTACCGCTCGGCGTCGGCGTGCGGTTCGTCGCGGGTGTTGATGATCGGGCGCGACCGGGTGGTCGCCGAGGAGACGCCCTCCCAGATGTGCTCTGCGCGCTGGCTGACGCAGTAGACCGCGCCCCGTGGCGTCTGCAGCACCTTGCCGGCTCCGCAGATGATCTGACGGGTCACCAGGAACGGGATGAGCACGTCCGCGAGGCGGGAGAACTCACCGTGGCGCGCGACGAGGTAGTTCTCGTGGCAGCCGTAGGAGTTACCGGCCGAGTCGGTGTTGTTCTTGAACAGGTAGACGTCCCCGGCGATGCCCTCCTCGCGCAGCCGACGCTCGGCGTCGACAAGCAGGCCCTCGAGGATCCGCTCACCGGCCTTGTCGTGCGTGACGAGGTCGATGACGTTGTCGCACTCGGGAGTGGCGTACTCCGGGTGCGAACCGACATCGAGATAGAGGCGGGCACCGTTGCGCAGGAAGACGTTGCTCGACCGTCCCCAGGACACAACCCGTCGGAACAAGTAGCGCGCCACTTCGTCCGGGCTCAGCCTTCGCTGCCCCCGAAAGGTGCACGTGACGCCGTACTCGTTCTCCAAGCCGAAGATGCGGCGATCCATACGCGTCACAGTACGCGGCACTGATCACTCGCGTGTGCAGACGGGTCCGACGACGCCGAGTCGAAATCAGCCGACTCCCAGGCGAGGTCCGACGAAAACCGAAGGGACGTCGTCCCGTACAGCAGCATGTCAGCCCGTATACCGGCTGACATGCTGCTGCTGGGGACGACGTCCCTTACGAATTGGCCTTGCCGAAGAGCGGCCGGCGGTCAGAGGGCGGGGCCGTCGCCGGTGCCGGTGTCGGTGCTGCCGGGCTTCGGGGGCTGGGGGCCGACGGGCGGACGTCCGGCGTCGGTCGCTGCCTGTCCGGCCTTGGCGGACTCCGAACCCGGTGAGTCGGAGGACCCGGCCGGGAGGGCGCCGAGGATCTCCTCGAGGCGGGCGCGGGTCAGCCGCTTGAACTTGCGCTTGGGTCGGTTGCGGTCGAGGACGGCGACCTCGAGTTGATTGGCGACGATGACGCGCGGACCGTCAGGGCCGGGGTTGCCCTCGCCGAGCGCTCGCACGGCCACTGCCAGGGCCTGCTCGACCGTCTGGCCCTCCTGGTAGTTGGCCTCGAGGTAGGTGCCGATCGGCTCGGTCTGGCCGCCCATCACCATCCAGCCGTGCTCGTCGGCGACGGAGCCGTCGTAGGTCAGGCGGAAGATCTGGTCGTCGGCCGCGCTGTCGCCCACCTCGGCCACGACGAGCTCGACCTCGAACGGCTTCTCGCCGCCGGAGGAGAAGATCGTGCCCAGGGTCTGCGCGTAGGCGTTGGCCAGCCCGCGGGCGGTCACGTCGCGGCGGTCGTAGGAGTACCCGCGCAGGTCGGCGACACGCACGCCCATGATCCGCAGGTTCTCGAACTCGTTGTACCGGCCGACGGCGGCGAAGCCGATCCGGTCGTAGATCTCGGAGATCTTGTGCAGGGCCGGCGACCAGTTCTCGGCGACCAGCAGGATCCCGTCCTGGTACTGCAGCACGACCGCGGACCGACCGCGGGCAATGCCCTTACGGGCGTAGTCCGCCTTGTCCTTCATGATCTGCTCGGGCGAGATGTAGAACGGCGTCGTCACCGCGGTGGGTCCTCTCGGGCTGGCGTGGTCGAGACAGGGAACGCGGGCTGTGTCTGGTCGGCTGCAGGCTCTGGCCGAGGATCAGCCGGCGTGCGGACCGTCCGGTTCGGTCATCCGACCTTCGACGACCGAACGGACCACGTCGCCGACCTCGGCGTCGGGAACGCGACGGCCGCCGTCGGCGGTGATGACGTAGACGACCGGCCAGATCGAGCGGGTGAGGTCCGGGCCGCCGGTGGCGGAGTCGTCGTCGGCGGCGTCGTAGAGCGCCTGGACGAGGACGCGAATCGTCTGGTCGGCGGACATGTCGACGCGATGCAGCTTCTTGAGTGCGCCGCGGGCGAAGATCGAGCCGGAGCCGACGGAGTGGTAGCCGTGCTCCTCGTACCGACCGCCCGTGACGTCGTAGCTGAAGATCCGGCCGATCTGCGCGTCGAGGTCGTAGCCGACGAACAGCGGCACGACCGCCAGACCCTGCATCGCCAGGCCGAGGTTGCCGCGGATCATCGTGGACAGGCGGTTCGCCTTACCGTCCAGCGAGAGCGTCGTGCCCTCGATCTTCTCGTAGTGCTCCAGTTCGACCTGGAACAGCCGGGTCATCTCCAGGCCGATACCCGCGGTGCCGGCGATGCTGACGCAGCTGTACTCGTCGGCAGGGAAGACCTTCTCGATGTCGCGCTGGGCGATCATGTGGCCCATCGTCGCCCGCCGGTCGCCGGCGATGATGACGCCGCCCGGGAAGGTCGCGGCCACGATCGTCGTGGCGTGCGGCGCCTCGATGTGCGCGCCGGCCGGGATCGCTCGCCGGTGCGGCAACAGCTCCGGCGAATACGAGGACAGGAACTCGGTGAACGAGGAGGTTCCCTGGTTCAAGAAGGCTGCGGGGACTCGTCCGCTGCCGTCGGGGATCGTTGTCACGCGTTGCCTTCCATCCATCGCCGGACTCGACTCGCCGCAACCCTACCGACCGGCGTTCGGAGATGAACGAACGCACCGCTCCCCGATGGGAGCGGTGCGTTCGGAAGGTCAGGTTGAGGCAGTGGCCCTACGGCTACTCGCCGCCCTTCTGTACGAACGAGCGCACGAATTCCTCGGCGTTCTCCTCGAGGACTTCATCGATCTCGTCGAGGATCGAGTCGACGTCGTCGGACAGCTTCTCGTGCCGTTCGGTCAGGTCGGTGGTCTCCGTTGCCTGCGGAGCCTCTTCCGATTCCTGCTCGGACTTCTTGGCCTGCTGCTGACCGCCACCGCTGTCTTTGGTCGCCACGGCGGGACTCCTTCGCGTCTGCACGTTCTCCGTGCCGGTCGGCACCGACCGTGATTCGACTTTACCCGTCGGGCGCTTCGGGCGAGGCGGTTCTGGGCGCAGGCGCGGACAAATACTGATAAACCCGGACGGGACGAGCCGCCTATCCGTTGCCGGAGAGCACCCGGAGTAGTTCCTCGGCGGTTGCGCAGCGGTCCAACAGATCCCCTACGTGCTTGCGGGTCCCCCGCAGCGGCTCGAGGGTCGGTACCCGCTGGAGCGAGTCCCGGCCGGGGAGGTCGAAGATGACCGAGTCCCAGGAGGCGGCCGCGATGTCGTCTGGGTACTGGTCCAGGCAGCGCCCGCGGAAGTATGCGCGGGTGTCCTCCGGCGGGTTGGTCATTGCCCAGGAGGTCTTCGCGTCGGTGGCGATGCGCTCGAACCGGTCCTTGGAGACGAGCTTGTTGTACAGACCCTTGTCCGGGCGCACGTCGGAGTACTGCAGGTCGACCAGGTGCAGGCGCGGGGCATCCCAGTCCACCTTGTCGCGCTCGCGGTAGCCGTTGAGCAGTTCGAGCTTGGCGACCCAGTCCAACTCGCGGGACAGGCTCATCGGGTCGGTCGCGAGGCGGGTCAGCACCGATTCCCAGCGGTTGAGCACGTCCTGCGTGACGTCGTCCGCGTCGGCGCCGTAGCGGTCCTCGACGTACTTGCGGGCCTGCTCGCAGTACTCCATCTGCAACTGAACGGCCGTCAGTTTCCGACCGGACTGCAGGGTCATGAGGTGCTTGAGGCTCGGGTCGTGCGAGACCTGGTGCAAGGTCTGGACCGGGCCGGCCACCGACAGGTCCGCGGAGAGGAAGCGGTCCTCGATCATCGACAGCACCAGCGAGGTAGTGCCGAGCTTGAGGTACGTCGAGACCTCGGCGAGGTTCGCGTCGCCGATGATCACGTGCAGCCGGCGGTACTTCTCGGCGTCGGCGTGCGGTTCGTCGCGGGTGTTGATGATCGGCCGCTTCAGGGTGGTCTCCAGGCCGACCTCGACCTCGAAGAAGTCCGCGCGCTGGCTGATCTGGAAACCCTGGCCGCGACCGTCCTGCCCGATACCGACGCGGCCCGCGCCGGTGACGACCTGGCGCGAGACGAAGAACGGAGTCAGGTGGCGCACGATCTCCGCGAACGGGGTCGAACGCTGCATCAGGTAGTTCTCGTGGGTGCCGTAGGAGGCGCCCTTGTTGTCGGTGTTGTTCTTGTAGAGGTTGATCGTCTGGGCGCCCGGGATGCGCGAGGCACCCTCGCCGGCGGCGGCCATGACCAGCTCGCCGGCCTTGTCCCAGGCCACGAGGTCTCGCGGGTTGGTGCACTCGGGCGAGGAGTACTCGGGGTGGGCGTGGTCGACGTAGAGCCGAGCACCGTTGGTGAGGATGACGTTGGCCAGGCCGACGTCCTCATCGGTCAGCTGGCTGGAGTCCGCCAGGTCCCGGGCGAGGTCGAATCCGCGCGCGTCACGAAGCGGATTCTCCTCCTCGAAATCCCACCGGGCTCGGCGCGCACGCGACGTCGCCGTCGCGTAGGCGTTGACCACCTGGGAGGAGATCAGCATCGCGTTCGCGCTCGGTTGCCCGGGCACCGAGACCCCGTACTCGGTCTCCAGACCCATCACGCGCCAGACACTCATACAGGCAGCGTAATTGCCCGCACCGACATCCGGGCTGTCGGCCGCCGACAAAGCGCCCCGGGCGCGGCGTCCCGGACTGCTTCCGGCAGGCAATCGGACCCCCGAAAACGCGGGTGAGGCGCCACGGTGACCCGCGGCGCCTCACCTCTTCGTTCGCGTGTGACACGCCCCCGCCGGGGGCGTGTCAGTGACCGCTGTGACGCTCGGTGTAGAGGTTCAGGCGGACGGTGTCGCCCTTGCGGACGAGCGCGTTGATCACGCCCTCACCGTCGAACGTCTTCTTCACGATCTTGCCGCGGACCATGAGCTTGGCCCGGACCACGACCTTGGCCTCCGAGGCGATGCGCTGGGCGAAACCGAGGTCGTAGATGCCTGGCTGAACCGTGCCCCAGTCGGTGCACTTGCGCTTGCCCTGGGACAGGCTGGCGTGGCGGATCGAACCGCCGTCGCTGTACAGCCCGCCGTCGGCGTAGACGTCGAAGGTGTCCAGGCCGAACTTGCAGATCACGATGCGGGTCGGGCCGTCCTTCTGGTGGCCCGGGGCGTCGCCGGCAGTCACGGCACCGGCAGCCGACGGGAGGGCGGCGAGGCAGGTGGCCGCCAGGGTCACGGACAACGCGCGCGAGAGATACATGGGGCTCCGATCCGAGGTGGCGCTTCGTTACGAGCCGAGTAGAACCCACCGACTTGCCCGTTGTAAGCGCCATTCGCCCGAATGGGCGGTTCGGTCAGACCGGGTCGGTCTCCGGGTGGAAGCGACGCGACGGGGTCCCCGGCGGGTTGAACCGGCCCGGGATCGCCTCCGGGTTCGGCACGCAGACCTCGGCCTCCAGCCCGTCGGGACCGATGAAAAAGACGCTCAGCACCGGCCCGAAGTCGGTGACGAAGCCGTCGGAGGCGCCGCGGGCGACAAGGCGTTCCCGGGCCGTCTCGAAGGCCTCCATCGATGCCGCGCGCAGGCCCAGGTGATCGAGCCGGCCGCGGCCGAACATCGGTACCTGCCGGGCGGCCTCGGTGTTCCCGTGCAGCTGGAACACGTTCAGTTCGCTGTGCCCACCGATGTCGACCATCGTCAGGCGCATGTCCGGCGGCAGGTCGGGAACCGCGCGGGACTCCGCGCCGAAGACGTCGGCGAAGAACTCGACGAAGGCGTCGGTGTCCGCGGTCAGGACCGCGACGTGGTCGAGGCTGGTGAGCAACATCGGCGGGCCTTTCGACTCTGTGGACCGATCAGGTCGGGATCTCAGGCGGGGAGTTCGCGCATGGTGCCGGAGTCCACGCCCACGCGCCGGTTGACGCGGACGACCTCGAGCAGCCGTCGATCGTGCGAGACCAGCAGGAGGGTGCCGGGGTAGGAGTCCAACGCCTCCTCCAGTTGTTCGATCGCCGGCAGGTCGAGGTGGTTCGTGGGCTCGTCGAGGACGAGCAGATTGACCCCGCGTGCCTGCAGCAGCGCGAGCCCCGCGCGCGTGCGTTCGCCCGGCGACAGACTCGCGGCCGGCCGCAGGACCTGATCGGACTTCAGGCCGTACTTCGCCAGCAGGGTACGGACGTCGGCCTCGGGCTGGTCGGGGACCTGGGCACCGAAGGCGCGCAGCAGCGTGGTGCCGTCGAGGAACGACGAGCGTGCCTGATCGATCTCCCCGACCCGCACGCCGGGGCCGAGCGTCGCCGATCCCTCGTCCGGGGCGAGCCGGCCGAGCAGCACCGCGAGCAGGGTCGACTTCCCCGCACCGTTGGGTCCGGTGATCGCGACGCGGTCGGCCCAGTCGATCTGCAACGTCACCGGCCCGAGGGTGAAGCCGGTACGGCGCACCACCGCGCCGTTCACCGTCGCCACGATCGCCCCGGCGCGGGGCGCCGCGGCGATCTCCATCTGCAGCTTCCACTCCTTACGCGGTTCCTCCACCACCTCGAGGCGCTCGATCAGACGCTCCGTCTGCCGGGCCTTCGCCGCCTGCTTCTCCGTCGCCTCGGAGCGGAACTTGCGCCCGATCTTGTCGTTGTCCGGGGCGGCCTTGCGGTGGGCGTTCTTGACGCCCTTCTCCATCCACGCCCGTTGGATGCGGGCACGTTCGGTGAGGTCCCCGACCCGGTCGGCGTACTCGTCGTAAGCCTCGGCGGCGCGACGCCGGGCGATCTCCCGTTCGGCCAGGTAGGCGGTGTACCCGCCGCCGAACACGGAGATCTTCTGTTGAGCGAGATCGAGTTCGACGATCCGGTTGACGGTGCGGGCGAGGAACTCGCGGTCGTGGCTCACGACGGCCACTGGGACGCGCAGCCCGGTCGTGAAGCGTTCGAGCCGGTCGAGGCCGTCGAGGTCGAGGTCGTTCGTGGGCTCGTCGAGCAGGAACAGGTCGTAGCGCGAGAGCAGCAGCGACGCGAGGCCGGCGCGTGCCGCCTGCCCGCGCGAGAGGGTCGTCATCTCGACGACGAGGTCGACCGCGAGCCCGACGTCGTCCAGCGTCGCCTTGCTGCGTTCCTCCAGGTCGGCGGCACCGAGCGAGAGCCAGCGCTCCAGCGCGAGGCTGTACGCGTCCTCGGCGCTGAGCCCGCCGATCGCGCGCCCCTCGCCGAGGGCGTCCGCGGCGTCGTCCAGTGCCAGTTGTGCCGCGCCCACACCTGTCCGACGTTCGAGGAAGGCGAGCAGCGTCTCCCCCGGTACCGCGTCGGACTCCTGCGGCAGGTAGCCGACGATCGCCCCGGGGGGCGAGAGCGCGAGCTGCCCCTCCGCGGGTCTCTCCAGCCCGGCGAGCAGCTTGAACAGCGTCGACTTCCCGGCCCCGTTCGCCCCGACGACACCGACGACGTCGCCCGGCGCGAGCACCAGATCGAGGTTCGAGAACAGGGTCCGGTCGCCATGTGCGGCCGAGAGGCCCTTGGCAGTCAACGTCGCGCTCATGTGTGCCAGACGCTACAAGGCGCAGAGCCGGGCGAGGGCGGCACCAGTTCCGCGGGCAGCGTGGAGATGGTCGCGGCAACCGCGATCGGGTCGTCGGACCGTGCACTCGTCCACGCTCGGGATGCGGCGCTCGGCGGATCCAACTTTGTCCGACCGTCCACCTAGGGTCCGGCACATGACAACTCCACCTCCACGCGTCACCTTCACCCTCGAGGAGGCGACAGTCCTGCTGTGGGATCTCGAGAACGCTCGGGACGCCCTCATCGAACTCGAAGCGCTGAGTTGCCTCGCAGGCGTAGAGCACCAAATCGTCGTTCTGCACCGTAAGCTTTTCGAAGAGGGAGGCGCCAGATGACGGAGTCGATCGCAGACAAGGCCCATCGCATGGGCGCGTTGACCCTCGCGGAGGCTGCCCGAGCCAGTGGCATCGCCGGGATCGAGCTTGCCCAGGCGGTTGTCGAGCGCCGCATCGGGGTCGTGATGGTCGAAGGCATCGCGCACATCCCCGAGGACGCGCTGGAGGAATTCCGGCGCGCCCACGTCGCATAGCCATACTTCTAATCCGGGCGGCGGTCGGGAAGCCGATCGGAGTATCGAGCGGCCAGCGCCTCGGCCGCCGCGACCGTCGGAGCGATGACATCCGCCCCGCCGGGGTACGGTGGTAGAGCCAGGTCAGATCTCGGTCCGCGAGGGTGACGCTGCCGACGACCTCGTCTGCCACCAGTCGCAGCACCACCTCGAGTTCGAGCGAGTCGAGCTGGATTTCCTCCAGCCACAGGTGTGTCCAGGACAGCGGGTCGTCCCAGCCGCAGTCGTCGGCGTTGTCCTCGGCGATGGAGAACCAGGGCAGCATCGACCTAAGTGCGGCGGCGACCGGCACGCGAAGCGAGAACGGGGCGTCCATCGTCGACCACGTGCACTCGATCAGCCATAGCGGCTCGTCGGCGCCGGCGAGCGCACACAGATCGTCGAGCAGCACGTGGTGGCGACGCAGGATCTCGCGATACTCGGTTTCCGTATCGGGGAACTGCTTTGACTCCGGAAGCGCGTGAAACCGCGCCCAGCGGTCTGCTTCGGTGTGCTCAGATCGTGGCCGACGGGCTTGCTGCCCGGCCAGTGGGAGTCCCACAGTTGGGCCACCACGGCCATGTCTGGATGCCGCGATTCGGGTCGAGAGCCTCCTCCGGAGGCAAGATGATCTTCGACGACACGCACGGCGGCGAGCGCCCGATCGGTCCACGGCCGCGCGATTCCGACTTCTGCCAGCCATTCGTCGAGAGCGCCGGGATCGGCGAGACGAGCGTGGTAGGGCCATCCCTCCACTCGTAGCCATCCAGGCAGGAGCTCTGCCCAGCCCTCGGCGGGATCGCTCCAGACAGGATGGCTGTCATCGTCCAAACCGATCGCTCGCGGGGGGCTTTCGATGGAAACGCGCACTTCCCCGAGGGCCGGCACAGCTTGGCGGGGCGTCAGATCTGCGGTGCGCAGGATCGCCGCTAACCGTTCCCGCAGTTGCGGATCAACAACGGAGTGGGTGACGTCTACGCGAGCAGGCGGGTAGGTCTCGTGATCCGAGCCTTCGCTGAGTTCGAGCAAGCGGATGTCCGCCAGACAAGCGGAGAACCCGGCGACCAGCTCGTTGAGCCGATCGTCCGGGTTCTCCGTTGGCACTGCTCTTCTACAGGTACTGGCCCGTGTTGGCGACAGTGTCGATCGAGCGACCGGCTTCTGCGCCCTGCTTGCCGGAAATGAGGGTGCGGATGTACACGATCCGCTCGCCCTTCTTTCCGGAGATACGAGCCCAGTCGTCCGGGTTCGTCGTGTTGGGCAGGTCCTCGTTCTCCTTGAACTCGTCCACGCACGCCGCCATCAGGTGACTGATGCGGATACCGCGCTGGCCCGCGTCCAACCAGTCCTTGATGGCCATCTTCTTGGCTCGGTTGACGATGTTCTCGATCATCGCGCCGGAGTTGAAGTCCTTGAAGTACAGGACCTCCTTGTCCCCGTTGGCGTAGGTGACCTCCAGGAAGCGGTTCTCGTCGTTGTCGGCGTACATCCGTTCGACGGTGCGCTGGATCATCGACGAGACCGTGGCCCCACGGTTGCCACCGTGCTCAGCGAGGTCGTCCGCGTGCAGCGGCAGTTCCTCGATGATGTATTTGCTGAAGATGTCCTTCGCGGCCTCGGCGTCCGGACGCTCGATCTTGATCTTGACGTCCAATCGACCGGGACGAAGGATCGCGGGGTCGATCATGTCCTCACGGTTGCTGGCACCGATCACGACCACGTTCTCCAGGCCCTCGACGCCGTCGATCTCCGAGAGCAGCTGCGGCACGATCGTGTTCTCGACGTCGGAGGAGACACCGGAGCCACGGGTGCGGAACAGCGAGTCCATCTCGTCGAAGAAGACGATGACGGGCGTGCCCTCGGAAGCCTTCTCACGAGCACGCTGGAAGACCAGGCGGATGTGGCGCTCGGTCTCACCGACGTACTTGTTGAGCAGCTCCGGGCCCTTGATGTTGAGGAAGTAGCTCTTCCCCTCGGGCTTGCCGGTGACCTCGGCGACCTTCTTCGCGAGCGAGTTCGCGACGGCCTTCGCGATCAGCGTCTTGCCACAGCCGGGAGGGCCGTAGAGCAGGACGCCCTTCGGCGGCCGCAGCTTGTGCTCGATGAACAGGTCGCGGTGCAGGTACGGGAGCTCGACCGCGTCGCGGATCGCCTCGATCTGACCCATGAGGCCACCGATCGAGGAGTAGTCGATGTCCGGGACCTCTTCGAGGACCAGTTCCTCGACCTCGGCCTTGGGAACTCGCTCGTAGACGTAGCCCGAGCGGGACTCCAGCAGCAGCGAGTCACCGATGCGAATCGGCTGGTCCCGCAGCGGCTCGGCCAGGAAGACCACGCGCTCCTCGTCGGAGTGCCCGACGACCAGGGCTCGCTCGCCGTCGGCGAGGATCTCCTTGAGCTGGACGACCTCGCCGGAGCGCTCCCACTCCATGGCGCGCACGACGTTCATCGCCTCGTTGAGCATGACCTCCTGGCCAGGCTTCAGCGATTCGAGTTCGACCTCGGGACTCACCGCGACGCGCAGCTTGCGCCCCCCGGTGAAGATGTCCACGGTGCCGTCCTCGGCCGCCGAGACGAAGACGCCGTAGCCCGACGGCGGAGCCGCGAGTCGGTCGACTTCTTCCTTGAGCGCCACGATCTGCTCGCGCGCTTCCCGCAGTGTCGCGACCAGGCGCTCGTTCTGCGACGACGTCCCGGACAACTGCGTCTGCAGCTCGATGACCCGCTCCTCGAGCTGGCGGGATTGGCGAGGGGAATCGGTGAGGCGGCGGCGAAGCACCGCGACCTCTTGTTCCAGGAACGCGACCTGGTTGTTCAGGTCCTCGGTACTGGATCCTGCGTTGTCGTCCTGACCCGGCACGGTCCCCACCTCCAGAGGCACTGTCTGGACCCTACACAGTGCGTCGCTCGTGCGCCGTCGCTACCGGACCGGGTCTGGATCCGTGTCGTGCTTGCGACGACCGGTGCTTGATCCTGGACCCTGACCGGTTCGCGCGGAATGGGAAACGCCGTCGGTGGTACGAACAGCGTCGAATACCGTCCGTTCGGATGATGTCCCCTGCGTTGGCGCATCAGGGTGACGACGGGTTGTCCCGACTTCCGCACCCGTGTCACGATCCGAGCCGGTATTACCTGCGCTTTACCTTTGCTGCCTTGGGGGGCCGGTGGGTACGTCTCGTCGTCTGGTGCCGTTGACGCCTGATGCGTCGGCGGTCGGCGAGCCCGCCACGGCCTGCGCGGACCTGGGGATTCCCGGGATCCGAGACGCTGTGGAGATCGGACGCGGGGCCTCGGCCACTGTCTACCGGGCACAGCAGATCTCGGTGAACCGCCCGGTCGCGGTGAAGCTGCTGCACACCGTGCCGGACGCGGCGGCGCGGCTGCGCTTCGAGCACGAGGCCTTTGCGATCGGAGCCCTGTCCGACCACCCGAACGTGCTGACCGTGCACGACGCGGGCTGTGTCGAGGGGCGGCCCTACCTGGTGCTGCAGTACTGCGCCGGCGGAACCCTGGCCGAGCATGTGCACCGCCGCGGCCCGCTGACCTGGCCCGCCGCCGTGCGGATCGCCGTGGATCTGGCGGACGCCTTGGCCTGCGCGCACCGCAATCGGGTGGTGCATCGCGACGTCAAACCGCAGAACGTCCTCGTCTCCGAGCACGGTCGAGCGCTGCTGGCCGATTTCGGGGTCGCCGCTGTCGCCGGCGATGCAGATCTGCTGGACGGGCCCTCGCGCATCGGGTCGGTGCTCTGGACGGCACCGGAGGTCCTGGACGGTGACCCGGCATCGGTCTCCTCCGACGTGTACTCCCTCGCGGCGACCTGCTACTTCCTGCTCACCGGGGTACCCCCGATCCCGGCCCGCCCCGACGAGGGCTGGGCCTCGCTCTACATCCGGTTGGTCACCGCTCCGCCGGCGCGGTTGCCCAGCCGGCTCCCCGGGGCGCTGCGGGAACTGATTGCCCGCTCCCTGTCCAAGGACTCCTCCGATCGCCCCGCGGGCGCCGCGGAGTTCGCCGCCGCCGCGCAGGAGGTCATGCTCGTCGCCGGGCAGCCTCCGATCGAAGCGCCGACGCGGCGCGACTGGTCCGGGTCACCCATCCGTGCGCTGCGCATGGACGGGCTGCCCAGACAGCGCAGCGAGGAACCGATTCCGTCGCCCTGAACCGCTCGAGCATTTCCGGACATCGCACACCACGTTCGACATGGGAATTCTGTCCCTTTTCTCCCCGCTGAATGAGTGCTTTTCATTTCCGTCCGGCCATTTCCACCCGTCCGGCGGAAGCAAATAGCCCGACCCTGACCGCGAAGTAAGGTCGGCATATCCGAGGGGGCGGGGGAACAAGCACCCTCGGAGGAATACTGCGAATCTCGATCCTTCCCGAGCATTGAGTCGGCAATGCAATGCCGTGCCGACGGTGCTTGAGGGAGATCGAATGAGCCACCTGCGACGCTCGCGGTTGGCTGCCCTTGCGGCAACCGCGGGAGCTGCGCTGCTGATCGGCGCCGCGCCGTCGTTGGCCTCCACACCGGAACCGGGCACCCCGCCGATCCCCAACCTGTCGGGGATCACCGACCTGGTGCAGGAGCCCCGCCCCGGCTCGGCCGGCATGCCGCGCCCGACGCCGACGCCGGCTCCGCCCGCGCCGGGTCCCGCGTCACCGACTGCGCCTCGGACCACGCCGCAGCCCGTCCCGGCCAACCCCGCGGCTCCCCCCACCTCGACGGCACCGAAGCCGACGCCCGCCATGCCGACCATGCCTCCCGGTTCCACCCGGCCCGCGCCAGGCAAGCCCATGCCCGCTCCCTCTCCGGCGCCCAGCGCGCCCGTGACGCCGGCACCGGCCCCTCCGGCGCCCTCGCCCGCTCCCACAGCCCCGGCGCCCGCACCGAGCACCCCTGCCAGGCCCACGCCTCCTTCGCCGTCCCCGAGCCCGACACCCACACCGACGATGCCTCCTCCCCCGGTCGAAGGCCCGCGGATCCCGGACCCGGAACCGGCGACACCCGGCCCCAGTGAGCTGATGGCCCGCGTCATCGAGTTGACCAATGCCGACCGCAGAGCCCACGGCTGCAGCCCGGTGATCCCCAACGCGGAGCTGTCCAACTCCGCCCAGGGGCACGCCGACGACATGTCCCGGCACGACTACTTCAGCCACACGTCGCTGGACGGCCGCACCTTCGACCAGCGGATTCGCGCCTCCGGCTACGAAGGCCACGAGTTGGGCGAGAACATCGCCTCAGGCTTCCCCACGGCCGAGGAGGTCGAGGAGGCCTGGATGTCCACCCCCGGCCACCGTCGCAACATCCTCGACTGCCAGTTCCGTGAGATCGGCGTCGGGTACGCAGACGACGGTGAGTTCTGGGTGGTCAACTTCGGCGGCTAGGCCAGGGGTGGTCCCGAAAACTTCTGATCGGGTGTCAGTTCGCCGGATGAACTGACACCCGATCAGGTATCGGGAGGGGTCGGTCGGGTCAGACCCCGAGGCGGAGCTCGCTCACCCGCAACGCGCCGCGGCGCATGGCCTCGTTGGCCAATCGCAGCCGGCGCTGCGGGGCGCCGGGCGGGATGTCGAACTTGCGGTAGAGGTTGAGCAGGTGCTGCTTGACCGCGGCTTCGCTGACCACCAGGGCCATCGCGATCTCGCGGGTGGAGGCGGGCTCCAGGAACTGGTCGTCGCCGGCGCCGTTGCGGAACAACGCGAGCAGGACGTCGCGCTCGCGGCGGGTCAACTCCGGGGGCGGTTCGGCCGCCTGGGTCTCCTCGAACGGGGCGGCAACCTCCTCGCGGAAGATCAGGCGCGAGGCGCCCAGGCGGAGTTCGTCGTTGTCCCGCAGCACTCGCTCGGTGACCAGGCGCTCGCCGTTGACGAAGGTGCCGTTGCGCGAGGACAGGTCGCGGATGCACCAACTTCCCGAGCGGGCCTCGAGCAGGGCGTGCAGTCGCGAGACGCTGTCGTCGACCAACGAGATGTCGTTGCGTTCGAGACGTCCGACCGTCATGGATTTTCCGGCCAACGCGATGAGACGCAGATCCGCGGCACCACCGGCCTGCAGATATGACACCACTTGTCTGCTCCGCTCCGTTTCGGTCCGAATGCGCCATCGGATATGCCCGATATTGCCTTCCGGATATGCACCGAGAGTAAGAGCGGCCTTACCCTCCGAACAGGGTCTGGCGGAGGATCGTCCCGAAAGTCATATGCGTACGACGCATTCGTCAGGGCAGTTTCGGACGTCGTTTCGGGGCGTCGCCGGATTCTTCGGTCAATTCGACCTCGGGTTCGGGGTTGGCGCCCTTCGCCGGCCGTCGTCGCCGCAGTGGCGGGCTCACCCCGGGAGCCATACGCCGGGTGCTCACCAGGAACCCCGTGTGCCCGATCATCCGGTGATCCGGGCGCACCGCCAGACCCTCGACATGCCAGGTGCGCAGCAACGTCTCCCAGGACCGCGGTTCGGTGAACGCCAACGAGGTCCGCAGCTCCTCGACCACCTTGGACATCTGCGTGGTGGTCGCGACGTACACGCAGAGCACCCCGCCAGGGATCAGGGCGTCGGCGACGACACTCACGCACTCCCACGGGGCGAGCATGTCCAGCACCACCCGGTCGATCGACCCGGGCTCGACGTGCTCCCCGAGTGCCTCGACCAGATCGCCCTCGACCAGCTCCCACGTGTCCGGCACCCCGCCGAAGAAGCGATCCACGTTGGACCGGGCCACGGCGGCGAACTCCGGACGGCGTTCGAACGACAGCACGTGTCCGGTCGGACCGACCGCACGCAACAGCGAGCAGCTCAGCGCCCCCGATCCGGCGCCGGCCTCGACGACCCGCGCACCCGGATGGATGTCGGCCAGGCCGACGATCTGCGCCGCGTCCTTCGGGTAGACCACCGTCGCCCCGCGTGGCATCGACAGCACGAAGTCCGACAGCAACGGGCGCAGCGCCAGGAACTCCTGCCCACCGTTGGTCTTGAGGACCGTGCCCTCGGGCGCCCCGATGAGCTCGTCGTGGGGGAAGTGGCCTTTGTGCGAGTGGTAGGACTTCCCCTCGGCGAGCGTGATCGTGCTGAGCCGGCCCTTGGGGTCGGTCAGCTGAACCAGATCGCCGGCCCGGAACGGTCCACGTCGGTCGGCTGCGGGATCCCCGGACGGGGTTTCGTGGTCGCTCATGGCGCTCGGAACCCTAGGGCAGCCTGTCCGTCCCGTGAAACTCAGTTCCCCGCCAGTGCCTTCTGGACGTCGACCGCCGCCAGAATTCCGTAGATGGCCCCGTCGCTCTCGACGACCAGGTACTCGGTCCCGGCGGTGGCCTCGAGGGTGCGGATCAATTCCTCGCCGGTGAGGGCCGCGTTGAGGACCAGTCCCGGCTCCAGGGTGCGGGCGACGGTCGACACGCTCACCCATGGTCGACGTTCCTCCGGGGTGGCCTTCACCGAGGCCTCGTTCACCAGGCCGATCGGATGGCCGGCTGAGTCGACGACGACCAAGCCGTAGGCCCCGGCGGCCGTGGCCTGGCGGACGGCCTCGGCGAGCGGAAGGTCGGAGCCCACCGCGATCGCGCGCCGGGTCAGGGTGCGGGCCTGCAGGCGTGGCAGCAGGTCGCGGATGTGGGCGCCGCGGATCGCGGCGGTGGCGCCGATCCAGATGAACCCCCCGAGCAGGGCCCCCCAGACGACGGTCAGCGTCCGGATTTCCTGTCCGCGATAGGCGTCGATGCTGATCGGGATGAAGAAGACGATGACCGCCAACACCCGACCGACCCAGCCGGCGGCGACCGTGGCGGTCTTCGTCTTGCCGGTGATCGCCCACAACGCCGAGCGCAGCATGATTCCGCCGTCCAACGGCAGGCCGGGCAGGAGGTTGAACAGTCCGACGATGATGTTGGCGTACATCAGCGCGTCGAGCAGTTCCAGCGCGATCCGCATCGATACCGAGTCGGTCGGGTCGGATGCCGCCGAAGGGCCCGTGAGCCCGCCGGGATTCCCACCGAGGGCGTGGATCGCGATCCACGCGCCCACGCCGAGCGAGAGGGAAAGAATCGGTCCCGCCACGGCGATCGAGAACTCCCGGCGCGGGGTCGGGGCCTGGCCGTTCATCTCGGTGACGCCGCCGAGCAACTGCAGGGTGATCCGACGCACCGGGAGGCCCAGGCGCATCGCGGTGAGGGCGTGTCCGAGTTCGTGGATCAGCACCGAGACATAGAGCAGGACGGCGTAGGCGAAGGACACCGCGTACTTGCCTGCGCCGATCTCCGGGATGGAGTACCCCACGTTCGGCGCGAACATGACCGTGATCAGCAGGGCGACGACGCCCCAGGACGGAGTGACGTAGACCGGAACACCGAACAACCGACCCATCATCCAGCCGGAGCCGGGCGACGGGGCCTCGGCGGCGGGAGCGGTCTGCGTCGGTGGCCGGACTTGCTCGGTCACACACTCTCCGGTCTGTCCGTGGATGGCCTCTGCGGTGTGCTGTTCCTCGATGTTATGCGTCGGCGCCCGGAGCGGGAGGCCGGCACGGATGTGGGGCATTTCTGTCATCGCTTCCCGACCGTTCGGTCGATGTGCGGCTATCAGACGGTTGAGCCCGCATGGGCCGTTCCGCCAGTTCTGCCCCGACACCGGAGCCGATCACCCTCGGACGGCGTCCTAGCTCCAGTCGAGGTTCACTCATCCGAAGGTGGTTCAAGGTGTCGTCCGTTTCGCCGAACTCGCTCAACCCCGTCGCGCGCGTTGCTGCAGTGGCCGGCGCATTCCTCGCCATGGGCGCTGTCGCCCTCGGCGCCACCACGGGTGCGGCGTCTGCCGCCTCCGTTGCCGACCAGAAGGAGCGCGCCACCAACATCTCGAGCGCGCACGCTGTCACGCAGAACCCGACCCTGGTTGCCGGTCGCAGCCAGAGCGCCGTGTTCTTCATGGCTCTGCCGGCCGACCTGTCCCTGGCCGCGCAGCCCGGTAACCAGCCGGCCGCGATCGACCTGGCCAAGCAGACCTGCGACGCGCTCCCGACCTGGGGCGCGCAGAAGGACCGCATGACCGCCGAGGTCTCCGAGTTCATGGGCCAGGCCATGAGCGCCGACCAGCTCAAGGCGTTCGCGGGTGCGGCTTCCCTCGGCTTCTGCCCGGGTCAGTTCCCGAACGTGGCCCGCTAGTCCGCATCGACCCCCGGTCGCGCTGTTTGTCTGATCCAGTGCGACCGGTGACCTTCTTGCCTGACGCCTCCTCAACACGCTGAGGGGGCGTCAGGCATTTGTCGGCGTCCTCTTCCGGCCCGTGGGGCCGAGCGATTAGGTTCCGACGATGGATGCTGAGCAACTCGCCGCGCTGAAGGACCGCGCGCATAAGACGTGGTCCGCCGGGGACTTCGCTGTGATCGCGACGATGATCCAGATCGTCAGCGAGCAGCTGTGCGATACCGCTGACCTGCGTGCCGGACAGCGCGTGCTCGATGTGGCCACGGGCAGTGGCAACACGGCGATCGCGGCTGCGCGTCGGTTCACGCAGGTGACCGGCGTCGACTTCGTGCCGTCGCTGCTGGAGCGGGCGCGGGTCCGGGCACAGGCCGAAGGGTTGGTCGTCGAGTTCGTCGAGGGCGACGCCGAGGCGCTTCCGTTCCCTGACGCCTCCTTCGACGTGGTGATGTCGACCTTCGGGGTCATGTTCGCCCCCGATCATCCGCGGGCCGCGGCGGAACTGGTGCGCGTGCTGCGTCCCGGTGGGCGGATCGCCCTGTCCAATTGGGTGCCGGACGGCATCGCCGGGGAGATGTTCCGCACCGTCGGCGGGCATCTGCCGCCGCCCCCGGAGGGCTTCGTGCCCCCGATCGCCTGGGGCACGACGGCGCACCTCGCCGAGCTGTTCCCGGACGCCCGCATCGAGGCGAGCCGACGCTTCGTACGGCTCACCATGCCCTCGACGCGTTTCTGGCTGGACTACTTCAAGGCCAACTTCGGGCCGGTGGTGAAGGCGTTCGAACACGTCGGGCCCGACGGCGCCCAGGCGCTGGACGACGACCTGATGGCGTTCCTGACCCGGAACAACATCTCCGGCGACGACACGATGGTCTTGGCCCAGGAGTACCTGGACGTGGTCATCACACCTTGACGCTGATGCTCACCGCGTAGGTCCCGCCGGTGTACTCCACGCCGTCCCAGGTGGCAAAGCGATGCTCGAGTCGTAGGCCCGCGGCGGCGCACCAGGCGTCGTAGTCGGCCAGGGTCAGCACGACCGCATCGGCCGGCAGGTGCGAACGGGCCAGCCCGTATCCGGCGACGAGGAACCCACCGGTGTCCAGGTGCGCGGCGATCCGCGTCACTGCCGCCCGAGGGTCCGGTACCAGGGGCACGACGTTGCCGGCGCACACCGCCAGGTCGAACGGGTCGTCGATGCCGTGGTCGGCGAGGTCCAGGGTGGTGAGGTCAGCCTGGACCCACGTCACGTCGGGTATCCGCTGGGCCACGGCCAGCATCGACGGGTCGACGTCGGTGCCGACGCAGCGGTGGCCGAGTTCCGCGAGGCGGGCCGCGACGCGTCCGGTCCCACACCCCGCGTCGAGGATCCGCGCGCCCGCAGGCACGAGCGAGGTGCACAACGTGGCCTCGCCGTGCATGTCCATCCCGGACTCGGCCAGAGCCTTGAGGCGCGCGGCGTAGGCCTCGCCGCGGGGGTAGTGCCCGCTTTCGGGTTCAGTCATATGACGTCGAGTCAGATCTTCGCAGTGTCGATCGCGGTGCCGATCACCGTGTTCCAGGTGCGCACCGACCAGGCATCGACAAGTCCGTGCCGCACATACGGGTCGGCGGCGACGAAGGTCTCGATCGCCTCGGCGGCGTCCTCGCGCCAGACCATCAGCGCGCGATCGAACGGGTCCGGCAGGGCGCCACCCAGGACGAGCTCACCGCGCTGGGTCGCGGCCTCCAGCAGGGCCAGATGCTCGGCCCGGAACTCCGGGCGCCGCGTCGCGTACTCCGCGGACAGGCGGTAGTCCAGCAGCAGGTGGGTCATGGCTCCTCTACGGCAGGTCGCGGCCGGGAAGCGGCCAGGATAGTCATCCCCCGCGGCGGGCCGGACCAACCCGGCACGTCAGGATGAACGTCGATGGGTGCCCTCGACGCGTTGCTTCCCGGCCTGTTCGCCGCCGACGGGGACCGGCCTGACGCGGTGCAGGTGGACGGGATCGCGGCGTCGCGTGAGCAGGTCGTCGCGGCGGCCGAGATGTGTGCCGCGCGCCTGATCGGGGCCCGCACCGCCGTCCTCGAGGCCGACCCGACGATGGCGACTGTCGTGGGAATGCTCGGGGCACTGCGAGCCGGGGTGCGACTGGTTCCGCTCGCGCCGGACGCCGGGCCGATGGAGCGCGACCACGTGCTGCGCGACAGCAACCCCGACGTCGTACTCGGGCAGCCGGCCTGGGTCGGTGACCGTGCCTGGGTGCCGGTGCCCGACGTGCACGCGCCCGGCTCGGTGGGTGCGATTCCCGACCCGGGCGAGGCCGGGCGGATGGTGATGTACACCAGCGGGACGACCGGACCTCCGAAGGGCGTCGTGCTGTCCCCCACAGCGATCGCCGCGGACCTCGACGCGTTGGCGCAGGCGTGGGACTGGACCCGCGCGGACACGCTCGTGCAGGGCCTGCCGTTGTTCCACGTGCACGGCCTGATTCTCGGCGTACTGGGCTCGCTCAGGGTCGGGTCCCGGCTGGTGCACACCGGCCGCGCAACCCCGGCGAACTACGCCGCGGCGGACGGCTCCCTGTACTTCGGGGTCCCGACGGTCTGGTCCCGGGTGGTCGAGGACCCGGCCGCCGCCGCGGCGCTACGTACGGCGCGACTGCTCGTGTCCGGCAGCGCCGGCCTGCCTGCCGCGATCTTCGACGCCCTCGTGGCCCGGGCCGGGCACGCCCCGGTGGAGCGCTACGGGATGACCGAGACGCTGATCACCGTCAGCTCCAGGGCCGCCGGGGAACGCCGCGCCGGCCAGGTCGGCCTACCTCTGCCCGGGGTCACCACCCGCGTCGTCGGTGAGGATGACGCGGAGCTGCCGTGCGACGGCGAGACACCTGGCGAGCTGCAGGTGCGCACCGCCACGATGTTCGACGGCTACCTCGGCCGAGAGGAGGACACCGCGGCATGCTGGACCGTCGACGGCTGGTTCCGCACCGGCGACATCGCGGTGCTCGGGCCGGACGGTTGGCACCGGATCCTGGGTCGCGCGAGCAGCGATCTCATCAAGTCCGGCGGGTACCGCATCGGCGCCGGCGAGATCGAGGCCGCGCTCATGACCCACCCCGCGGTGACCCAGGCGGCCGTCGTCGGTGAGCCCGACCCCGACCTCGGGCAGCGCATCGTCGGATACGTCGTCGCCGACGGCGTCAGCGCCGAGGCCCTCACGGACTGGGTCGGCGAGCAGCTCTCGGCCCACAAGCGCCCGCGCCGGATCGTCTTCCTGCCCGATCTGCCCCGAAACGCACTGGGCAAGGTGCAAAAGGCGCGCCTGACGGACTGAAGCTGTGCAACAACTCTGCCGATAGCGCAGTTGAACACCGAAAATGATCTCTGCAGGCGTGCTCAACTGCGCTATCGGGATTGTTCTGCACACGAGATGAGCGGGGGCACGACGGCGTGGAGGCACTCACGGCGCCACAGGGCGTCGGCATCAGCGTGCGCGGCGTGCGGCGGACCTTCGGCAATGTCACCGCCGTCGACTCGATGAGCTTCGACGCGCCCCCGGGCCTGGTGACGGCGCTGGTCGGGCCCAACGGCGCGGGCAAGACGACGCTGCTCCTGATGTTGGCCAGCCTGCTGACCCCGGACGCCGGCGCGATCCGGATCGCCGGTCACGACCCGGTGACCGCGCCCTCCCAGGTGCGCCGGTCCATGGGATGGATGCCGGACACCTTCGGCACCTACGACAATCTGACGGCCCGTGAGGTGCTCGAGTTCGTCGCCTCCGCCTACCGGATGCCGCGCGCCGTGCACTCCACGCGCGCCCGAGAACTGCTCGAACTGGTCCACCTGGCCGAGTTCGCCGACCGTCCGGTGCATGTGCTGTCCCGCGGCCAGAAGCAGCGCCTGGGCCTGGCGCGCGCGATCGTGCACGGCCCTTCGGTGCTGTTGCTCGACGAGCCGGCGTCCGGTCTCGACCCGCGCAGCCGCGTCGAACTGCGCGGCCTGCTGCGCCAACTCGCCGCCGGCGGCTGCGCGATCCTCGTGTCCAGCCACATCCTCGCCGAGCTCGAGGAGATGGCCGACGCCGCCGTGTTCGTCGCCGGTGGGCGGACCGTCGCCTCGCAGTCGGTGGCGGAGATGCGATCGGCGGATGCCCCGACGCCGTGGCGCATCCGCGCCCTCGAACCCGACCGCCTGCTCACGGCACTCACCGGCTACGGCGTGCAGTTCGATCCACCTGATGCCGCCGGGGTGCAGGTGTTGCTGCGTGGGGACGCCGATGCCGCAGCCCTGCTCGCCGCCCTGGTCCGCGACGGGGTGCGCGTGGCCGCGATCGCGCCGGCCGGCGGCGCTCTGGAATCGGCCTACCTCGCGCTGACGGAGGACCGCAGATGACCACAGTTGCTCCCCCGCCGGTGCCCGTCGTCCCGGAGAGCCGGACGAGCGTGGCCGGCATCAAGGCCGTCGCGATGCACGAGTTCCGGGTGCGGCTGCGCACCGGACGCTGGCGGATCCTGTTGGCGCTCTGGTTCCTACTCGTGGGTGGTCTGACCGGGCTGCTGGGGTGGGCCGCGTATTCCGTCGACGAGCTCACCGCACGCGGGGTGCCCGTCTTCGGCGGCCTGATGATGTTGCTGATGTCGCTGTCCATGCTGGTCGTGCCGGCACTCTCGGCGCAGTCGGTGAACGGCGACCGCGAACGCGGCGTGTTGGCCACATTGCAGGTCACGCTGCTCACCCCGACCGAGATCGCGCTGGGCAAGTTGGCCGCGGCGTGGGGCGTCTCGCTCGTCTTCCTGCTCGTCGCGATGCCGATGGCCGTCTCGACCTTGTTCATGGGCGGGGTCGGTGTCGGACGTCTGTTCGTCACCGTGCTCGTGGTGGCCGTTCTGCTCGGCGTCGTCGCCGCGATTTCCCAGTGCTGGTCGGCGCTGTTGTCCCGTACGGGTATCTCCGCGGTGCTGTCCTACCTCAGCGTGTTCGCGCTGACGGTCGGCACGTTGATCGCCTTCGGTCTGGCGCTGCCGGCGACCAGCAGCGTGCACGAGGTCACCGAACGCGTGCCGGACTACGAGGCGCTCTACAACGGACTCGAGGACGGCATCACGACCGATATCACGAAGGTGCCGATGAAGACCGTCACCGAGACCCGGGAGGACGTCCGGCCGGAGAAGGTGTGGTGGTTGCTCGCGCCGAATCCGTTCGTGATCCTCGCCGATGCGGCTCCGCAGAAGCAGCGCGCGTTCGAGATGAGCATCGACTCCGAGGGCAACGACGGGCAGGCCAGCGTCGATCCCCTCGGTGCGATCGCAGGGGCGGTGCGCGATGCCCGGGACCCGAACTCCAGCATCGACTCCTCAGTGCTCGACGCGGGCGACCGACAGCAGAGCCCGGTCTGGCCGTGGGGCCTGGCGTTCAACGCGTTGCTGGGCGTCGGCGCGGTCACGATCACGATCCGACGCCTGCGCACCCCGACCCGCAAGCTCGCGCGAGGCGTGCGTGTGGCCTGACGCGCGGGAGCGCTGAATCACGGAACGATAACGACACGCACAGAATCTGGGAGCGCCATCGTGGGCGATTCCGGACATTCGTTCACACAGGCCACAGGTGCCGAGTCCTGCTCGGATCGCGATGAGCCCGATCCCCGGGTTCGCAACTTAAGTTCCTGCCCATGCATCTGCCGAACCACACCCGTTCGACCACCCATTCCCACCGTGCGAGACGAGGGCTGCGTCGCCCGCTCGCCGTAGCGGGCGTTGCCCTCATCTGCTCGGCGCTCGCTGTTGCCGGCGCCGAGGTCTCGGCGCCGAGCGGGGCGGCCGCGTCCGCGGAGCCCGTCGCCGTGCCGACCGTGGATCTGAACCCCCTGCGACCGCACCTGCCGGTGCTTTCCCTCGGCCCCGATTCCCGGGACGACGATGGCGCACGGGCGGCCCGGCGCCTCCAGGCCCCGACGCACGTCCTGGCGCCGGTCGTGGTCGTCCCCAAACGAGTCGCACCGAAGCCCGACGGGCCCCGGATGCGCGGTGCCTGCGGCTACCGGGCCTCGCGCCAGCAGCACCCGGTGCTCGACACGACGCAACGGCGCAATGCCCGCACGATCATCGACCTCGCCACGACGCTCGGGCTTCCGCCCCGGGCTGCGGTGATCGGTGTCGCCACCGCCTTCCAGGAGTCGAATCTGCGCAACCTCGGCTGGGGCGACCGCGACTCCCTCGGCCTGTTCCAGCAGCGCCCGTCGATGGGGTGGGGCACCAAGAAGCTCGTCCGCACTCCGGCATTCGCTGCGGCAGCCTTCTACGTGCCGCTGGTGCAGACCCCGGGCTGGAAGCGGATGTCGCTGACCAAGGCCGCCCAGCTGATCCAGCGCTCCGCCTACCCGAGCCGCTACGCCCAGTGGGAGTTCGCCTCGGCCAAGCTGGTCAAGAAGCAGCTCCGCGTCTCCGACGCGGCGCTGAACTGCACCCGCCGCTGATCACATCGGGGCGGTGACCGCGAAGAACGCCACTGCTGCCGCCGCGGCGATGTTGAGGGAGTCGACTCCCCCGGACATCGGGATACGCGCCGTCGACCTGGCCGCAGTCAGCGTCCCCGGCGCCAGCCCTGCACCCTCCGTCCCCAGGATCAGGGCGAGCCGCTCGTGGCCGGCGGCGGCCACGTCACAAATGTCGAACTCGCCCTGCGGAGTGAGCGCCACGGTGTGGAAGTTGGCGTCATGCAGGAGCGCGATGTCCTGCGGCCACTCGTCGAGCCGGGTCCAGGGGACCTGGAACACCGTGCCCATCGAGGTGCGGATAGCCCTTCGGTAGAGGGGATCCGCGCAGCTCGGGGTGACGAGGACGGCGTCGATGCCGAAGGCTGCGGCGTTGCGGATCGCGGCGCCGACGTTGGTGTGGTCCGTGATGTCCTCGAGCACGGCGACCCGCCGCGCGCCCCGCAGCACCTCCTCGACGGAAGGCAACGGCCGGCGATCCATCGCGGC
The DNA here is from genome assembly GCA_963703165.1 of uncultured Actinomycetota bacterium. GTDB lineage: Bacteria > Actinomycetota > Actinomycetes > Sporichthyales > Sporichthyaceae > JBQTKD01. The sequence continues at coordinate 54,979 of OY969798.1, read as the reverse complement.
GAGCAGGCCGCGGTGCACCTGATACCCCGTCAGACCCTCGAGCAGGTCCGGGGCGGCGACGTACACCGGAGCACCTAGCGCAGCGACTGCCGCGATCTGGTCGGGGACCGCGGCGACGCGGTTGGGGGCCAGCAGCAGCGACCGCGGGCGGTACCCGGCCGCGAGTGCCCGGTCGAGGGTCAGCGTCCCCTCGGCGATGAACACTCCGGCCTCGGGTTCACGACGCACCCGATGTCCGACGTCGACGAGTCGCGCGTAGTCGGCCAGCCGTGGGTCGGTGGCGTCGAGCACCTCGAGGGGGTCGGTCATGCGTCGACGGAGGCGCCCACATCGACGACGTCGCCGATCACCACGATCGCGGGCGGGCGGATGCCGGCCTCGGCCACGGCGGCGGCGATCCCGCTCAGCGGGGCGCGCACGCTGCGTTGCTCCGCCGTGCTGCCGTCGGCGATGACGGCGGCCGGAGTGTCTGCCCGCTTGCCCTCTTTGATCAGGCACTCGGCGATCGCGGGCAGTTTGTCGACGGCCATCAGCATGACCAGGGTGCCGCGCATGCGGGCGAGCGCGTTCCAGTCCACGAGGGACTCCGGGTTGTCCGGGGAGATGTGCCCGGAGAGCACCGTGAACTCGTGGGCGATCCCGCGGTGGGTGACCGGGATCCCCGCGAGCGCCGGGACGGAGATCGAGCTGGAGATCCCCGGCACGACGATGACCGGGATCCCGGCCTCCGTGCAGGCGATGAGTTCCTCGTAGCCGCGGCCGAACACGTACGGATCGCCGCCCTTGAGGCGCACCACGAACTTCCCGACCTTGGCGTGCTCGATCAGCGCCTGGTTGATCGCCTCCTGCGCCATGAACCTGCCGAAGGGGATCTTGCTGGCGTCGATGACCTCGACGTGCGGCCCCAGTTCGGCCAGCAGGGCCGACGGTCCGAGGCGGTCGGTGACGACGACATCGGCCTGGGCGAGCAACTGTCGCCCGCGGACGGTGATGAGGTCCGGATCCCCCGGTCCCCCGCCGACCAGGGCGACACCGGTCGGCTTGGTCACCGCGTCGCCGACGCGGACGGTGCCGTCCCGCAGGGCGGCGAGCAGTCCGTCGCGGACCGCGGCGGCGCGCAGTGGTCGACGCCCGGCGAGCACCGCGACGGTGAGGCCGGCGTGTCGACCGGAGGCGGCGGTCCACGCGGTGGCCTCGGTGGCGTCGTCGGCCCGCACACAGAAGATCCGTGCCGCCTCGGCGTCGGCAGCCACGGCCGCATTCACGACCGGGTCGGCGGTCAAGGCCTGCACATACCAGGCTCCGTCGATATCTGACGGCTCGTAAGATCGTGCTGCCCAGCGGATCCGACCGTGATCCGCCATTGCCTCCACGGCCGCGGTGACCTGCGGCGAGACCAGATGCACGTCGGCTCCGGCATCCAGCAGCAACGGCAGACGACGTTGCGCCACCTGCCCGCCACCGACAACCAGCACCCGACGGCCCGCGAGCCGCAGCCCGACCGGATAGCTGGGGGTGTCTCGAGAATCCTCGCTCATGCGGATTCCTCGTTCCTCGGAATCCGCATGAGGCACGACACGCTCTGCTTGCTGATTCGCTCGCTGCGCTCGCTCATGACTTGTCCGTGATGCCGGCGGCGTCGAAGGTGGCGACCTCGGCCAGGGCGCGCGCGGCGGCCTGCACGAGGGGCAGTGCCAGCAGGGCGCCGGTGCCCTCGCCCAGGCGCAGGTCCAGTTCGACCAGCGGACGTAGGCCGAGGTGTCCGAGTGCGATCGCATGGCCGGGTTCGGCGGAGCGGTGCCCGGCGATCCAAGCAGCCGACGCGTCGGGGTGCATGGCGGCGGCAACGAGTGCAGAGGCGCCGGCGATCACGCCGTCGAGGACGACCGGCACGCGCAGGGCCGCACCGCCCAGCAGGAACCCGACGAGTGCCGCGTGCTCGAACCCACCGACGGCCGCGAGCACCGCGATCGGGTCCGCGGGGTCGGGTGTGTGCAGCTCCAGGGCCATTGTCACGACCTCGACCTTGTGCCGGTGCATCTCGTCGTCGATGCCGGTGCCGCGGCCGGTGACGACCGCCGGATCCGCACCGGTGAACGCCGCGATGAGCGCTGCCGACGCGGTGGTGTTGGCGATGCCCATGTCCCCGGTGAGCAGACAACGATTGCCGGCGGCGACGAGATCCCGCGCCGTCTCGATGCCGACCTCGATCGCAGCCAGGGCTTGTTGCGGGCTCATCGCCGGACCCACCGTCAGATCCGCGGTGCCACGGGCGATCTTGCGGGGCAGCAGGCCCGGGACCGCCTCGAGTTCACTCGCCACGCCCACGTCGACGACGACCACCTCGGCGCCGGTCTGCGCGGCGAAGGCATTCACGACCGCACCGCCGGCGAGGAAGTTGGCCACCATCTGCGCGGTGACCTCCTGCGGCCACGGGGTGACCCCCTGAGCGTGTACGCCGTGGTCGGCGGCGAACACCGCGACCGCGGCCGGCTCCGGCAACGGCGCAGGGCACACGCCCGCCAGGCCTGCCAATTGCACCGAGACGTCCTCGAGCACCCCGAGCGATCCGCGGGGCTTGGTCATCCGGTCCTGACGCTCGCGGGCGGCACGCACCGCGGACGCGTCCAGCGGCGCGATCGCGCGCAACGTGTCCGCGAGCAGATCCATCGGTGCCTCCCCTGGCAGTCCTCGACGACCGAATTCTTCCCAATGGACCGACCACGCCAACGGGCGGCGTCGCGCCCACCCCGCTGCGGCCAGTTCCGGCTCGGCCCCGAACGACTCCACGTACCCCAGGCACAGGTACGCGACGACCTCCAGATGCGCGGGCAGACCGAGGGTCTGCGCGACGTCGGAGTCGGAGAAGAAGCTCACCCAGCCGACCCCGAGGCCCTCGGCGCGGGCGGCCAACCACAGGTTCTGCACCGCGGCTGCAGCCGAGTGGGTCGCGGTCAGCGGTTGGGTGTGCCGACCCAGGGTGTGCCGCCCGCCGCGGGTCGGGTCGCAGGTGACCACGATGCCCACCGGTGCGCTCTCGATCGCCTCCACCCGCAGGGGCGCGAAGGCACGGGCCCGGGCGCTGGGCAATGAGGCTGCGTAGCGTTCCCGCGCCGCGGCAGCCAGAAGGGCCAGACGAGCCCGGGTCTGCGGCGAGGAGATGACCAGGAAATCCCAGGGCTGGCTGAACCCGACGCTCGGCGCGTGGTGAGCCCCCGTCAGAACCCTTGTCAGCACGTCATCCGGGATCGGGGTCGCGGTGAACCCGGAGCGCACGTCACGACGCTCGGCGAGCACCCGGTGCACCGTCGCGCGTTCCGCCTCGTCGAAGCTGCCGTTCAGGATCGGTCCCCGCCGGTGGGAAGGGCGAAGCCCACCTCGAGCTGCACGGTGGCCAGGGCATCGAGGAAAGCATCGGTGATGTGCGGGTCCCGTACAGCCACCCGCATCCAGGTCGGGCCCAGGCCGGGGAATGAATCACCCCGACGCACGGCAAACCCACGGTCGCGCAACCGTTGACGGACCTTGCGGCCGTTGCGGACCTGCAGCAGCACGAACGGGGCGCGGGGCAGCCCGGCGACGTCGACGCCGTCGAACTCGGCAAGCCGCCGCACCAGGTAGGCCCGGTCGGTGGTGATCCGCGACGCGACGGCCTGCGCCTCGGCGATCGCCACCGGGGAGCTGCAGGCCTTCGCCGCGACCAACGCAGGGGTACTGACCGACCAGTGCGGCTGGACCGCTGCCATGGCCTCGATGAGGTCCGGGGCGGCGAGCACGTACCCGACCCGTAGACCGGCCAGGCCCCAGGTCTTGGTGAAGCTGCGTACGACGATCAGCCCGGGCACGTCGGGGAGTTCGGACAGCGACTCGGTCTCCCCCGGGACCGCGTCCATGAACGCCTCGTCCACGATCAGCAGCCGCCCGGGGCGGGCCAGCGCGGTCAGGGCGGCCTCACGGTGCAGCGTGGAGGTCGGGTTGGTGGGGTTGCCGACGACGAGCAGGTCCACGCTCGTCGGCACGCCGTAGTCCGGCAGGGCGAAGCCGTCCTCGGGGTCGAGCACGAGGCGGTCGACGTCGTGGCCCGCGGTACGCAGGGCGAGCTCGGGTTCGGTGAACTGAGGGTGGATCACCATGGCGTGCCGGGGGCGGAAGGCCCGCGCGATCAGGGTGAAGGCCTCCGCGGCGCCGGCGGTGATCAGGACGTCGGACTGGCGTCGGCCGTGCCGGATGGCAACGGCGTCGCGGGCGTCGTCCGGGTTCGGGTAACTGGACAGGTCCCGCAAGGACTCGGTGAGCATCGACCGCAACCACGCGGGTGGCCCGCCACGGCGCACATTCACGGCGAGATCGACCAGACCGGGGGCCAGTTCGTCGTCGCCGTGGTGTCGCAGGTTCAGGCTTGCCGGATCCCCAGGTCCGCGTCGGACGGCGTCGGTCACCGCGTGGTCCGGCCCTGGGCGGCGAGGTCGACCGCCCGGGCCGCGGCGACGACGCGGCGAGCGATGCGCGGACGACCGGCCCAGTGCAGGTGCAGATAAGAGGCGTGGACGCCGTCGGCGACGTGACCCTCGGCCACTGCGGCAGGTTCGGCGTCGGTGTGCGAGCCGGACATCAGCCAGGCCGGCCGCGCGCTCGCGGTCGGTTCGGTGACGGTGCGGTGGAACTCGTGCCCACGCATGACCTGACCGGCGCGGCACAGCACCGAGTCCACGGCGGCGGTGGCCTGGCGGTACCCCAGGGTCAGCTTCGGCGTCATCCGCGCCTCGGCCTCGAGCACGCCGCACATCGGGGCGCCGTCGAGGTTGCGGGCCAGGTACAGCAGTCCCGCGCACTCGGCGACCAGCACCCCGCCGGAGGCGGCAAGGTCCGCAACGTCCTTGCGGAGCTTCTCGTTGTCGGACAGGGCCTGGGCGTAGACCTCGGGGAAGCCACCGCCGAGCACCAGACCGGTCGTGCCAGGCGGCAGGGCCTCGTCGCGGCACGGATCGACGGTGACCAGTTCCGCACCGGCGGCGCGGAGCAGTTCGGCGTGCTCGGTGTAGCTGAACGTGAACGCCGGTCCGCCGGCCAGGGCGATCTTCGGCCGCGGTCCGAACCAGCCGCGGGGCGTCGGCCCCACCGCGAGATTCGGGTCCCAGGGCAGCACGGTGGCCATGCGCGGCGCGGTCGCGGCCAGTGCGAGCACGGCCTCGATGTCGACGCATCGCCCGACCAGTTCGGCCGCGGCATCGACCATGCCGAGCGCCTCGGCGGATCGTTCGGCGACCGGCACCAGACCGAGATGCCGCGCGGGGGTCGTGAGGCGTTCCTCGCGGCGCAGCACGCCCAGTACCGGCATCTTGATCGAGGCCAGCGCCTCGCGCAGCAGGCGTTCGTGACGGTCGGAGGCGACGCGGTTGAGCAGCACGCCACCGATGCGCACCCGCGGGTCGAAGGACGCGAAGCCGTGCACGAGCGCCGCGACCGACCGTGACTGCGAGGAGGCGTCGACGACGAGCAGCACAGGGGCGTCGAGCAGGCGGGCGACGTGGGCGGTGGACGCGTAGTCCTCAATGCCCTCGGCCCCGCCGGAGACACCGTCGAACAGGCCCATGACGCCCTCGACGATGGCCACCTGCGCGCCGGCAGCGCCGTGCAGGAACAGCGGGGCGATGGCTGACTCGCCGGCCATCCAGGCGTCGAGGTTGCGCGCGGGGCGCCCGGCGGCCAGGCCGAGGTACCCAGGGTCGATGTAGTCGGGGCCGACCTTGTGCGCGGACACACTGAAGCCACGGGCACGGATGGCGGCGATCAGGCCGGTGGCGACCGTCGTCTTACCGGTGCCACTGCCCGGCGCGGCGATCACCAGGCGCGGCGGACCACCCGGTGCGGGAACCAGGATCGTCACTCGGCCCACCCCTCTCGACTGCTCAACGATCCGGTGACCGGTTCGGTCACCATTCGATGCCTCGTTGGCCTTTTTGGCCGGTGTCCATCGGGTGTTTGATCTTCGTCATCTCGGTGACGAGGTCCGCTGCGTCGCACAGTGCGGGGTGGGCGTCGCGACCGGTGATGACCACGTGTTGGGTGCCGGGGCGTTCGCGCAACGTTGTCACGACGTCGTCGACGTCGACCCAGCCCCATTTCATCGGGTAGGTGAACTCGTCGAGGACGTAGAGCGTGTGGGTCTGGGCGGCCAGGCGGCGTTTGATCTCGGCCCAGCCCTCCGCGGCGTCGGCGGCGTGATCGGTCTCGCTGCCGGGCTTGCGCGACCAGGACCAGCCGGTGCCCATCTTGTGCCACTCCACGGGGCCACCTTCCCCGGTCGCCTCGTGCACCCGGCCGAGTGCGGTCAGCGCGTTCTCCTCACCGACCTTCCACTTGGCGCTCTTCACGAACTGGAAGACGCCGATGGACCAACCGGCGTTCCAGGCTCGCAGCGCCAGACCGAACGCGGCCGTCGACTTTCCCTTGTTCTCGCCGGTGTGGACGATCAGCAGCTGCCGCGTCCGGCGCTGACGGGTCGTCAGACCGTCCTCGGGAACGAGGGTGGGGACTCCCTGGGGCATCAGGCAGCGCCCCTCTGGCCGCGAAGCTCGGCGACGATCCCCGCCAGCCCGTCGGCGGCGAGGGCGTCCAGGCGCACCATGGGGGCACCGAGTTCGACGGCGAACTCGCCGGCCAGGCCCAGGCGGACGGGTCCGGACTCGCAGTCCACGACCACGGCGCTGATGTCGTCGGCGTGCAGCAGGCGTGCGGCGCGACGGGCGGTGTTGAGCGGATCGGGCCCGGCGTTGGCCCGGCCGTCGGTGAGGACCACGAGCAGGGGCGCCCGGTCGGGGTCGCGCAGGCGTTCGCGGGCGAGGACCTGACGGGACAGGAGCAGGCCCTCGGCGAGCGAGGTGCGTCCGCCGGTGGCCAGGGTGCTCAACCGGGCTGCGCCGGCCTCGACGGAGGACGTGGGGGTCAGGACCAGTTCGGCACCGGTGCCGCGGAAGGTGATCAGGCCGACCTTGTCCCGGCGTTGGTAGGCGTCGCGCAGCAGGGACTGCACGGCGCCCTTGACGGCGCGCATCCGCGAGCGGGCACCCATGGAGCCGGAGGCGTCGACGCAGAACAGCACGAGGTTGCCGACGCGGCCGTGGCGGCGGGTGGCGCGCAGATCGTCGGGGCGTACCCGCAGCGGTCCGCACGCGGCTCGACCACGGGCCTGCTGGTGCGGGGCCGCGGCGCGCAGGGTCGCCGTGAGGTGGATCTGGTCGGCGGCAGGCAACGTGCTGGGGCGCCAGGACCCGACGACGCGTCCGTTGCTGCTGGGACCGGGGGAACGCCGACCGGGGACCCCGGGTCCGGAGCCGGGCGCGGTGAGCAGCCGGGGGCGGAAGGTCTCGCCCACGGCCTCCGTGCGCATCCCCGCGCCCTGCGGCTGCGGGGACTGCTCGGCAGGCTTGTCCTGCGAGGTCGTCGATCCACCGTCAGATTGCTGCTCTGTCTGCGGTTCCGGTGCACCACCGCCGGGGCCGGGGTCATCCGGATCAGGCTCCTCGGAGTCCGCCAAGGCGTTGTTCAGTGCTTCCTGGTCGAGCCCGGGAGCATCGAAGGGGTCGCGGCGACGTCGGTGCGGCAGTGCCAGGCGGGCCGCGGCCTCGACGTCCTCGGCGGTCACCGTGGTGCGTCCGTTCCACGCGGCGTTCGCCCGCGCTGCCCGAGCGGTGACCAGGTCCGCACGCATGCCGTCGACGTCGAAGGCCGCGCAGACCCGGGCAATGCGCTCCAGCTCCGCGTCCGGCAGCTCCACTGCGCCGACCAGCGTGCGGGCGGACTCGATGCGCGCGGCGAACTCCTCGTCGGCGCCGGCCCAGGCCTCCGCGAAGCCGACGGGGTTCGCCTCGTGCGCCAGCCCGCGGCGGACTACCTCGGCGCGGATCGACGGATCACGGCTTGCGGCGACCTGGACGGTCAGCCCGAACCGGTCGAGCAGCTGCGGACGCAGCTCGCCCTCCTCCGGGTTCATCGTCCCGACGAGCAGGAAGCGGGCGGCGTGCGAGACCGACACCCCCTCGCGCTCGACGTGCGCCCGCCCCATGGCCGCGGCGTCCAGCAGGACGTCGACCAGGTGGTCGTGGAGCAGGTTGACCTCGTCGACGTAGAGCACGCCACGGTGGGCGGCCGCGAGCAGCCCGGGCTCGAAGGCACGGACCCCGGCGGACAGTGCCTTCTCCAGGTCCAACGAGCCGACGACCCGGTCCTCCGCGGCCCCGACCGGCAACTCGACCAGGCGCACCCGGCGCCGCTGGGCGGGCTCGTCGTCGCGGTGCGGCCCGTCGGGACACTCGTCGTCCGGAGCTGTCGGGTCGCAGGCGAACCGGCAGTGCTCGACGGCGTCCAGTTGGGGCAGCAGCGTGGCGAGCGCCCGCACGACGGTGGACTTGGCGGTGCCCTTCTCCCCACGCACCAGCACCCCGCCGATGCTCGGCGCGACGGCATTCAACGCCAGGGCGAGCTTGAGATCGTCCATCCCGACGACTGCCGAGAACGGGAACATGCCGGCGCGTGGTCCGCGGTCCGCCACCGGCTCCCCTCTCCCTGCGCTCGAGCGCGCCTGGAGCGACGCCGCTCCCCCAAGTTTCCCACGCTTCCCAACCGCCCCGAACCCACCCGTTGCGTCCGACGTTGCGGGGCCCACCGGACGCTACGTGTCGGACGCATGGCTACGTGTAGAACGCCGTCCGGCGGCCCAGGGCCATGTCGCAGACGCTGTGCCAGTGGGCCTGGCCCCGGTGGCGGGTGAGTCTGGCCAGGGTGACCCGGCGGACGCGGAGGAGGACCGGCTTGTGGTCGGCCAACGGGGCCAGGCGCTCGCGGACGACGTCGGCAGGCATGGGCCCGGTGGCGTAGGCGATGGGAACGTGCGGGCGGAACGGGATGCGCTCACGGAGCCAGGGCTGGTAGCCCAGCACGTTGCGCGCCCCCTGCCAGAGTCCGTAGCGCAGGTCGCGGATCTCGTCCCACGGCGTGACCGAAAGCGAGACACCGTTCGGGCGCAGCACCGGCGGGCCCAGAGCGACGCGGAACTGGTGCAGGTCGATGGCCCAGTCGCGAGCCCGGATCTCGACCTTCTCCAGCTGCGCCGAGGTCAACTCCTCGCCGGCGATCCGCAACAGCGGCACCTGCCAGCGATCCTCGGAAACCACGTCGAGGCCGGAGCCGTCGAGCGCGTCCTGCAGCTTGTGCGCCAGGGGCTTGAGGGCGTACTCGCCGTAGAAGCTGAGGTGCCACTGGTAGGTGACGTAGTGCTCCCCCGGCGCCCCACGCCGGAACTCGTCCAGCTCGACGAGCTTGTCCGAGGCGGCGCGTTCGTACCCGAGGATCGGACCGGGCTCGGTCCAGCTGGGCGGGTCGTCCTCGGGAAAGGCCGGCCGCTCGGACCAGCTCGCTTCTTCTGGTGCCTGACTCAGCGCCGCCGCCAGGCGTCGGTGGTCTGGGTGAGCTCGGACGCGGCGTCCGGCAGCGTCTTGTCCATCAGATGAGCCACCGTGATGCCCTCGAGGACCTGGCGCAGACCGACCCGTACGGCGATCCACACCTGCTGCAGTGCCTCGGCGGACCCCCGGTAGGTGACGTCCTCGGGCGCTCGGCCGTGCACGCTGACCAACGGACCGTCGACGGCGCGGATGACGTCGGCCACCGAGACCTCCGTCGCCGGCGTCACCAGCATCCAGCCGCCGGCCTGACCGCGCTGACTCGCCAGAATGCCTGCCCGACGCAGGTCGGCGAGGACCGAGAGCAGGAAGTCGCGCGGGATGTCCTGGGCGGCCGAGATCGCCTCCGCCGAGCGCGGGACCCCCGGCGGGGCGCCCGCGATCTCGATCAACGCCCGCACGGCGTAGTCGACCTTCGCCGAGATCCGCAACTGGTCAGCCCCTTCGCCGCAACGCACCGCCGGTCAGTATCCCGGTTACTGCCCGTATTCGGGAGCCGGCCCACCTGGGGCACACAAACCTGCGGCGCCCCAGGCCGGACCCGGGACGCCGCAGAAGGATGGAACTGGTGGCGAGGATCAGCCTGCGCCGCCGCCACCACCGTGGTTGCCGTCGCCGCCGTGGGCGTCGTCATCGTCCCTGTCGCGACGGTCGGCACGCTTGGCCGACCGCTCCTTGTTCCGCTCCGACCGCTCGTCCACGGCCGCGGCCTGCTCCTCGGACGCCGGGGCCTGCCGCGCCTGCGACTGGTCCTCGGACTGCTCGTCCTGCTGCTGGTCGCGCTGGTCCTGCCGCGGTGCTTCCTCGGTCGCCTGCTCGTTCTCCTCGGCGGCCTTCTGCTCACCCTGCTCCTTTGCCGGAGCTTCCTGCTCCGCCGGGGCCTGCTTCTCCGTGGCGGGTGCCTGCTTCTGTGCAGGAGCCTCCTCGGACTTGTTCTGCTCGGCCGACTTCTCCGGGGCCTGCTTCTCCTCGGGAGCGGACTGCTCCTCCGTCGGCGCCTCGGCCTCCGGTGCCAGGCCGGTGCCCGCGAGCGGGTTGGGCGTCTCGCCTTCGACGCCCGGAGTCACCGGGGTGCTGGGCAGCGGCTTGGACTCCAACGGATCAGGGTCCTCGCTCGCCGGTCCCGTCTTCGGTGCTTCCGGTGAGTCGTAGCCCACGCCCGGAACCGGATTCTTGCCTGGCTCGATACCGGCAACCCCACCGGTCTCACTGGTGCCCGGTGTCCCCTCCGGGGGCACACCGAGATCCGGCACCGACGGCCCGTCGGCCATCGGCACACGGAAGTCCGCCACATCGGCGGCGACACCCGGCCCGGCCGGAAGAACCGTGAGCACGGCACAGGCGCTGATGCCGACAAAGACACGTCGCGATGTACGCATCGCTATCCCCTCGTCCTCGGACAGGGACAACCGCCCCCGTCACATCCCCCCGGGATGCGGGTCCAGTCAACCGGACCAGGGGCCCCCAACCGGGGACCCGTACGTCGCACCGCGTGTCACACCAATCACACCAGTAACAGGGTGGCTGTCATCCATCGGGGACGTCGTCCCCTACAGCTACATGTCAGCCCGAGTACCGGCTGACATGTAGCTGCACGGGCTGACATGCACCCCACGCCCCCGTAATTCGGGAGGGACGTCGTCCCCAGTAGCTACATGTCAGCCTGAGTACCGGCTGACATGTAGCTGCACGGGCTGACATGCCGCGGAATCAGCCCGGGTCGAGCTGGGTCCGCAGGACCGGGAGCTTCGCAGGAATGCCGCCCTCGATCAGTTCGGAGAGGGCGACGGTGTCCAGGTGGTCGGCCACCAGGTCGCCGAGGGCGTCCAGGCGCGCCTCGCGGACCCCGGCGAAGCTCACCGACGGTCCGGGGCGCCAGTCGGTACCGGCTACCGCGGCGACCTCGCCGAGGAACGCGCGCCGGAAGGCGTCGGACTCCAGTGCGCCGTGCCAGGTGGTCCCCCACACCGCCCCGGACCGGCAGCCGTCGAGGAAGGGTTCGGCGCCGGCGTCGACGCGCACGACACCGTGGTGGATCTCGTAGCCGGTGACTGGGTGCCCGTAGGCCTCACCCCGAACTCGGCCGACGGTCTTCTCCGGCGCGAAGACGACGTCGCCCGGCAGCAGACCCAGCCCGCGCACTACGCCGGCGCGGGACTCGACGTCGTCGCGGATCTCGCGGGCCAGCATCTGGTACCCGCCGCAAATCCCCAGCACCGGTCGCCCGGCGGCCGCGCGATCCACGAGCGCGTCGGCCAGGCCGCGCGAGCGGAGCCAGGCCAGATCGCTGACGGTGGCCCTGGTGCCCGGTACGACCACCAGATGAGCGTCGAGCAGGTCCGCTGGGTGGTCGACGAAGCGCACCGCAACGCCGGTTTCAGCACCCAGGGCGTCGATGTCGGTGAGGTTGGAGATCCGGGGCAGACGCACCACCGCGACGCGCAGTGCGTCGGTGTCCTGTTCGCCGAGGTGTCCGCGCGGACCGAGAGCGTCCAAAGACAGCGAGTCCTCCACGTCGAGCCACAGGTCCGCGCGCCACGGCAGCACGCCGAGCATCTGACGCCCGGTCATCCCCGTCAGGGCGCGCAGGCCCGGCTCGAGCAGCCGAGGGTCGCCGCGGAACTTGTTGATGACGAACCCGGCGATCAGGGCCTGGTCGGCCGGTTCCAGTACGGCCAGGGTCCCGAACAGGGAGGCGAGCACCCCGCCGCGGTCGATGTCACCGACGACGATCGTCGGCAGGGCGGCAGCGCGGGCCAGGCCGAGGTTCGCGATGTCGTCGGCGCGCAGGTTGATCTCGGCCGGGCTGCCCGCGCCCTCGCAGATCACCACGTCGAACCGGCACCGCAGATCCGCCAGGGCATCGAGCACGTGGGCGAGCAACTCGGGCTTGAGGTGCCGGTAGGACATGGCGTCGACGTCGGTCAGCACCCGCCCGTGCAGCAACACCTGGGAGGTTCGGTCGCTGCCGGGCTTGAGCAGCACCGGGTTCAGGGCGGTCTCGATCTCGATGCCCGCGGCGGCGGCCTGCATGGCCTGGGCCCGCCCGATCTCGCCGCCGTCCGGGGTGACCGCGGAGTTGTTGGACATGTTCTGCGCCTTGAACGGCGCGACCGACACCCCTTGGCGATGCAGCCACCGGCACAGGCCGGCGACCAGCACGCTCTTGCCGGCGTCAGAACTCGTGCCCGCGACCAGCAGGGCGCCCCTCATCGTCGGCTCCCGACGACGATCGCCACCGCCGCGGCGCCGATACCGACGGCACGGGCCAGACGCGCAGCCCGGTCGATGTCGCCGACCCTCACCGCCGCCCCGTCGGCGTGGAGCACGGGACGGTCCTCGACGTAGCCCGGATAACTGTTGCGCCCGCCCAACCGGACCCCGAGCGCCCCGGCCGCCGCCGCCTCGCACCAGCCCGCGTTGGGGCTGGGGTGTGCCCCACGGTCGGCACGCAGGACCCGCGTCGCCGATCGGGCGTCACCGCCGACGAGCGGTGCGGCGGCCACCGTGAGCAGCCCGGTGAGCCGGGCCGGCAGCAGATTGACGACGTCGTCGAGGCGGGCCGCGGCCTTGCCGAACCGCTCGTGGCGGGCATTGCGGTACCCGATCATCGCGTCGAGGGTGTTCACCGCGCGATATCCCAGCAGGCCGGGGACTCCCGCGATCGCGCCCCAGCACAGCGGGGCGACGACAGCGTCGGAGGTGTTCTCCGCGACGGACTCCACGGTGGCCCGGGCCAGCTCCGCGGGTTCCAGCGCCGATGGATCGCGGGCACACAGATGCCGCAACCGGGCCCGCGCCGCAGGCAGATCGTCGTCGGTGAGGTGACGCGTCATCAGGCGGGCCTCGCGGGTGAGCGAGGTCCCCCCGAGCACCGCCCAGGTCGCGGTGGCGGTCAGCAGGGTGCCGGCCACGCCGGAACCCGCCCGGCGCTGCGCCAGCGCGCCGAGCAGCACGGGCACACCCACGCACACGGCGGTGTAGGCGGCGCCGGCCGGGACACAGTCGCGATGGACCCGTTGCTCCAGCGCAGCAGCGGCCTGTCCGAACCCGGCGACCGGGTGGCCCCGGCGGGGGTCGGCGAACACGGCGTCGGCGGCCACCCCCAACGCCAGACCCAGCGCGCGCTGACGCACCGTCAGGCCACCAGTCGAACGATCGCGACGATGCCGATCGCGACGATGGCGCCCCGTAGCGCGGCCGGGGAGAGGTTGCGGCCGTAGCGGCCTCCGACCAACCCACCGACGATCGACCCGACGGCGATCAACCCCGCCACGCCCCAGTCGATGTGACTCACCGTCATGAAGATGAGCGCGGCCACCAGGTTGCCGAGCAGTGCGAGCACGTTCTTGAGGCCGTTGAGCCGTTGCAGGTCGTCGATGAGGAACACGGACAGGAAGGCGATCAGCAGCACGCCCTGGGCCGCACCGAAGTAGCCCGCGTAGACGCCGGTGGCGCCGACCGCCATCGTCAGAGCGAGGAAGTGGGAGCGGCTCGCAGGCCGGCCCTTGAGCCATCGGGTGAGGCGCGGCTGGATCACCACCAGCACGCAGGCCAGCCCGATCAGCGCGGGCACCACCGCGCGGAAAGCCCGCTCGGGTGCCGTCAGCAGCAACGTGGCGCCCAGAACCGACCCGAGGCAAGTCACCGGGGCCAGCCGCAGCAATCGGTCGCGTTGGCCACGCAACTGCTCGCGGTAGGACCACACGGCGGCCGCCGAACCAGGCACCAGGCCGACGGTGTTCGACACGTTGGCCGTCACGGCCGGATAGCCCAGCGCGAGCAGCGTCGGGAAAGTGATCAGGGTGCCGGAGCCGACGACCGCATTGATCGCTCCGGCAGCTCCACCGGTGAGCAGGATGGCCCACACGTCCCACCAGGACATCGCAACTCACCGACCCGCCGACGCGGGCCTCACCGAGCGGCGGGCGAGGACTTGAGGCGCTCCAGCGCGGCCGGGCGGATCAGCGCCAGGCCCAGCGCGGCGGCGACGACGAAGCAGATCGTCTGCCCTGCGAACCCGATCGACGCGAAGCCGTCCACAACAGCCGCCACCAGTGCACCCGCGCCGAACATCGCGAACACGAGGTCCATCGTGAGGGCCTCGATCAGCACCAGCACCGCCAGCGCGATCAACCACCACACCCAGGCATCCACGGCGGCAATCCTAGGGCCGCCCGTCTGATCGGACGTCACACGCGTCGCGGCGCTCCGAAACTGGGCCGATCGGGCGGAAAACGGGCCGTTTGTCCCTCTGCCGGCGGATCGACCTCCACCGGGTGCGGCGCTCAGAGTCGAAGCATGGGGGAACGGGCACCGCGCTGGGGTGCCGCGATGGGCAGCGGCGTGACGGCCGCCGCCGTGGTCGCGGCACTGGTCGTCGTCGGGTCTGCCGACGCCGCGACCACGCAGACGTGGGAGCGCCTCGCGCACTGCGAGAGTGGCGGGCGCTGGAACATCAACACCGGCAACGGGTACTACGGCGGGCTGCAGTTCTCCGGGGGGACCTGGAAAGCCTTCGGCGGCCGGAAGTTCGCCAAGCGAGCAGATCTGGCCACCAAGACGGAACAGATCACCGTGGCCGAACGCGTGCTGGACGCCCAGGGTTGGCGGGCCTGGCCGGGCTGCTCACGCAAGCTTGGACTGACGCCGAAGGACGCCCTGGGCACCCCCGACGCGCTGCTGCCGTCGCCGCTCCCGACCCCGACCGCGACCGATCGGCCGACCCGAAGGCCCGCTCCGGGCCCGTTCTGGACGCCCGGACCCCGCTGGACCATAGGCCCGCAATGGACGCCCGGACCGACCTGGCGCGCGGGGCCGCAGTGGACCCCTGGCCCGACGTTCTCCGCCGGCCCCGAGCCCGTCGAGCCACCCGCCCGTCGCTTCTCCCGCAACCCCGAGACCCAGCCCCGCAAATAGCCCATGCGTCCGACGTTGCGGGGCTCACCGGAGAGGCGATTGAAGCCTGTTGAGCGAAGCGAACACGCCAGATGTCGGACGCAACGGCGGCTCAGCGGCCCCGTGCGCTCCAGCGGTCGCCCTCGCGGCGCAGGTCGAGGGGGAGGCCGAAGCAGGCGGTCAGGTTCTCCGCCGTCAGTGTCAGCGTGATGGGCCCGGAGGCGACGATGCGGCCCTCGCGCAGCAGCAGGATGTGCGTCATCCCTGGCGGGATCTCCTCGACGTGATGGGTGACCATGATCATTGCCGGCGCGAACTCGTCCCGCGCCAGGCGGGACAGGCGACGCACCAGGTCCTCGCGGCTGCCCAGGTCGAGGCCGGCGGCGGGTTCGTCGAGCAGCAGCAGTTCCGGGTCCGCCATCAACGCCCGCGCGATCTGGACGCGCTTGCGCTCCCCCTCGGACAGCGTGCCGAACGTACGGTCGGCGAACTCCGCCATCCCGAGGACCTTCAGCAGGACGTCGGCCCGGTCGGTGTCGGAGGAGTCGTACTTCTCGCGCCAGCGGCCCATCACGGCGTAGGCCGCGGTGATGACGACGTCGCGCACCGTCTCCTCACGCGGCAGGCGGTCCGCCAACGCCGCGCTGGCCAGCCCGACCCGGGGGCGCAGTTCGAAGACGTCGGTCTCGCCGAGCACCTCACCCAGGATCGCGGCCCAGCCCGAGCTCGGGTGCAGGTGTCCGCCGATGACCTGCAGCACGGTCGTCTTGCCGGCGCCGTTGGGTCCCATGACGATCCACCGCTCGCCCTCGCGGATCTGCCAGGACTCCAGGTCGAGGATCTTCCTGCCGTCCCGCGTGACGACGACCTCGGCGAGGTCGAGCACCAGGGTCGGCGGGTGCGCTGCGCTGCTCATTGCGGCCAACCTAGTCCGGCTCTGCGGGCGGTCCCGCCCACGGCGTGCGTGTCGGCAGACACACCGACGTGCACCGATTCCCTGGTTCGCGGCTTACCCTGTCGCCGATGAACGGAGACCTGCGGTCCGGACGCCTTGTGGCGTGGGGCAACGCTGTGCTCGCGGGCGAGGTCAGCCCCGACACCGCGGCCGACCGCATCCAGGGCGAGGACCGACTGCACCGCATCGACCGTGCGGGTGCCGTCGGACAGACGCTGCCGATGTTCCTCGCCGCGCTACGCACCCAGGGCGTGCGCGGGCTGTTGCTGGTGCTGCCCGTCCCCGGTGACCTGCGCGGCCTGCCCGGCCCTCCTGCCTTCAACGGTCCCGCGCTGGATGCCGGCGAGGCCGTCCTGCTCCTGGGCGCGGAGCCCGTCGGCATGGTTCCCGAGCTCACCCTCACCGACCCCGACGGCCCACCCGGCGTCGCCGTCCATTGGGCGGCGCACAGCGTCGAGCCCCGGATCGGCACCAACCTCCCCTCGCTCGGCGAGGCCGAACTGCAGCTGACCGAAACCCTGCGCGAGGTCACCGAGGCCCTCGCCTGTCTGGACCTGGCCCGTTGGCGGCCGCAGATCGCCGAGTCACTGGCAGGCATCCGCGCCGGCAACGGAACCGTCGGTCTCGCCCCGGGCTACCCGGGCCGAGCGCACCGCGTGCTGGCCTCGGCGCAACGGATCTCCGCGATCGCCGCACTCGTCGAGGAGGACCACGACGCCGGCGTCGGCACCGGCATCCTCGGTGCCCGCGACGCCCTGCTGCGTCAGCTCTCCGGCGCCGCCCGGTACGCCACCCTCGCCGCGTTCAACAGCGTCGTCGAGCCCCGGATCATCGCCGCCCCCTAGCTCCGCCGGTCAGAGCAGCGACTCGTACAGGGCGTGGGTGCGCGCCGCGATCTCCGACCAGGAGAACTGGGTGACGGCTCGTTCCCGGCCGGCCTTGCCCATCGCGGCTGCCCGGTCGGGGTCGCGGAGCAGGACGTTGACCGCCTCGGCGAAGTCGGCGGCGAACTTGTTCTGATCCAGCGGGATGCCCGTGCCGTCCTGCACCTGTTCGATGGGGACGAGCAGGCCGGTCTCGCCGTCGGCGACGACCTCCGGGATGCCGCCCGTCGCGGTGGCGACGACGGCCGTCTCGCAGGCCATCGCCTCGAGGTTCACGATGCCCATCGGTTCGTAGATCGACGGGCACACGAACACGCTGGCGTGGGTGAGCAACTGGATGATGTCGGCCTTGGGCAGTTGCTCCTCGATCCAGTGCACCCCGCGGCGTTCGGTCTGCAGGATGTTCACCAGACCGACGACCTCGCCGTAGAGGTCCTTGGTGTCCGGGGCGCCGGCGCACAGCACGACCTGGGCGTCACGGTCGAACGAACGGACTGCGCGCAACAGGTACGGCAGTCCCTTCTGTCGGGTGATCCGGCCCACGAAGATCACCGTGGGGCGCCCGACCTCCAGCTGGTGACGCTTCATCACATCGGTCTCGTGGTCGGGCGAGTACTGGTCGGTGTCGATCCCGTTGTGGATGACCTGCACGCGGCCGGGATCGACCTCGGGATAGCAGCGCAGCACGTCCTCACGCATCCCGGCCGAGACGGCGATCACCGCGTCGGCGGCCTCGACCGCGGTCTTCTCCGCCCAGGAGGACAGCGCGTACCCGCCGCCGAGTTGCTCGGCCTTCCACGGCCGCAGGGGTTCGAGGGAGTGCGTGCTCATCACGTGCGGCACGCCGTGCAGGAGCTTCGCGGCGTGCCCGGCGAGGTTGGCGTACCAGGTGTGACTGTGCACCAGGTCGGTCCCGGCGACGGCCGCCGCCATCTGCAGATCGACCCCGAAGACCCCCAACGCGGCGTTCGCGTCGGACAGTTCCCCGGGCACCGGCCAGGCGTGCACCCCCGGCTCGTCCCTCGGCTTCCCGAAGCACTGCACGTGCACGTCGGCCAGCGCCCGCAACTCCCGGGCGAGGTACTCGACGTGGACACCGGCGCCGCCGTAGACCTCCGGCGGATATTCCCTGGTCAGCAGGTCGACTCGCATTGCGGCACGCTACCCGCGATTGAGGAGAGCGGAGACGGTGGGCACGAGCCGCGAGCCTGCGAGCGGCTGTCCGCTCCCGAACCGATTGAAGCGGGCTGACCGAGGCGGCCCCGGCCGCCGAGAGAACACCCCCGGCAGGGCAGATGCCTCACGATCAGGCGGGCGGCACAGGGATAGGGTCCCGAGCATGGCTCCCCGGGTTCTTGCAATGGTGCTCGCCGGCGGTGAGGGCAAGCGCCTCATGCCCCTCACCGGGGACCGCGCGAAGCCCGCCGTCCCCTTCGGCGGCATCTATCGGCTGGTCGATTTCGTGCTGTCGAATCTGGTCAACGGCGGCTACCTCAAGATCGTCGTGCTGACTCAGTACAAGAACCACAGCCTCGACCGGCACATCTCGCGGACCTGGCGCATGTCGGCGATGCTCGGCAACTACGTGACCCCCGTGCCGGCGCAGCAGCGCCGCGGGCCCCGCTGGTTCGCCGGCTCGGCCGATGCGATCTTCCAGAACCTGAACCTGATCGACGACGAGCAGCCCGAGCACGTGATCGTCTTCGGCGCCGACCACATCTACCGGATGGACCCCCGGCAGATGGTCGCGCAGCACATCGAGTCCGGGATGGACGTCACCGTCGCGGCCGTGCGCCAGCCGCGGTCGATGTCCGACCAGTTCGGGGTCATCCAGACCGACGCCACCGGCGCCCGGATCGAGCAGTTCCTGGAGAAGCCGACCGACATCGCGGGCCTGGCGGACTCCCCCGAGGAGATCTACGCCTCGATGGGCAACTACGTCTTCCGCACCTCGGCGTTGATCCGGGCGGTCAACGAGGACGCGATGGATCCGCAGTCGCGCCACGACCTCGGCGGCAACATCATCCCGAATCTGGTGGCCCAGGGCCGGGCAGGCGTCTACGACTTCTCCACCAACGACGTCCCCGGTCCCGAAGGGCGCGAGTCCGGCTACTGGCGCGACGTCGGGACGCTGGACGCCTTCTACGAGGCCCACATGGACCTCATCTCGGCCAACCCCGCGTTCAACCTGTACAACCGCGAGTGGCCCATCTACACCCTGCATGACCCGTGGCCGCCGGCCCGCTTCGTCGGGGGCACCGAGGGTGTCACCGGGCACGCGGTCGAGTCGATGATCTCCGGCGGCGTGCAGATCGCCGGTTCCGTGGAGCGTTCCGTGCTCTCGCCCGGCGTTTCCGTCGGGCGTGGGGCCCGCATCGAGGGCTGCGTTCTGCTCGACGGCGTCCGCGTCGGTCAGGACGCCGTGGTGCGCAACGCGATCCTCGACAAGAACGTCGTCGTCCCCGACGGCTTCCGCCTCGGCCTCACGGACAAGGACGCCGACCTCAAGCGGGTCACCATGACCGACGGTGGGATCCGCGTGGTGGCCAAGGGCGCGATGCTCGAGGGCTGAGCGCCGGTCAGTGCCGGACCAGGCTCCAGTGCCCGAGGAGACAGCGCAGGCGTACCAGGCGGCCGCTGGATCGCAGCGACGACTCCGGGTGCCATGGCACCTCCCGCGCGGGCGTTCCGCACCACCCGCACCGGGCGGACGTGCCCGAGGCCACGTGTGGCTGGTCACCGGCGGGCGACCCGCACCGATGCCTGGCCGCAGGTGCGGTCAGGTGGCGCTGGCGGGGAATGAGCGGCGTGGAAGCATGACTCATAGTTAGGTGACCCTAACCTAACTATGGACGCCCCGCCAACGCGCCGCGAGAACTCCCGGATACCGTCTGCCAGTGGAAAATCGGACCCTGCTGGTCACCGTCACCGGCCACGACCGGCCCGGGGTCACCGCCGCTCTGTTCGACGCGCTGATCGGGTACGACGTCGAGGTCGTCGACGTCGAGCAGGTCGTCGTCCGCGGTCGCCTGGTACTCGGGGTGCTGGTCACACCCGGCAACGACGAGGCGGGCGTACGGGCTGCTGTGGCCGCCGCCGCCCACGCGTTGGACATGCACGTCGAGATCGCGTCAGGCACCGGCGACAACGCGCCTCGCCCCGCCGGACGACTGCACGTGACCGTGCTCGGACACCCGCTGCGGACCGCCGCGATGGCCGGGGTCGCCGCCCGGATCGCCGCCGCCGGCGCCAACATCGACCGAATCATGCGGCTGTCCCGCCGGCCCGTCACCAGCCTTGAACTCGACATCTCCGGAGCGACCGACGTCGAGGCACTGCGGGTGGCGCTAGCAGAGGAGGCCGCCGCCCGCGGGGTCGACATCGCGGTGCACGTCGCCGGCCTGCACCGCCGCGGCAAGCGCCTGGTGGTCATGGACGTCGACTCCACGCTCATCCAGGGCGAGGTCATCGAGCTGCTCGCCGAACATGCCGGGCAGCACGCCGAGGTCGCCCGGATCACCGAGGCGGCGATGCGTGGCGAGCTGGATTTCGAGGCCTCCCTGCGGGCCCGGGTCGCCCTGCTCGCGGGCCTGCCCGAGTCGGCGGTCGACGAGGTGCGCGCCGCGGTCCGCCTCACCCCCGGCGCCCGCACCCTCATCCGCACCCTCAAGCGCCTGGACCACGAGGTGGCGATCGTTTCCGGTGGCTTCACGCAGGTCACCGACGCGCTGGTAGCCGAACTCGGGCTGGACTACTCCGCCGCGAACACCTTGGAGATCGTCGACGGCACCCTGACCGGCGGCCTGGTCGGACCCATCGTGGACCGGGCGTACAAGGCCAAGGCGCTGGAGGAGTTCGCCGCGGCCGCCGGCGTTGCCCTCACCCAGACCGTTGCGATCGGCGACGGCGCCAACGACCTCGACATGCTCGCCCGCGCCGGACTCGGTGTCGCGTTCAACGCCAAGCCGATGGTGCGCAAGGCCGCCGCGGCCGCGATCAACGTGCCCTACCTCGACGCCCTGCTGTTCCTGCTGGGGATCAGTCGGGAGGACGTGGAGGAGGCAGACGCGGCGGACCCGGTGCTCCCGGATCAACGCACCGCGGCGCCTGACCAGCCGCTGTAGTGACGGTCGATCAGCCGCGGGCGATGACGATCGACGCCAGGACGCCGCTGCCCTCGGACAACACCGACCACTTGCCGTGCAGCTCGATCACGGCCACGGCCGCGGTGCCGAAATCGGTGCGCGCGACGTAGATGTTGTTGTCGGGGCCTTCACCGGAGAGGGCCAGCACCAGGTCCTGCAGCGACGGGTTGTGCCCGACCAGCAGCAGGGTGTGAACCTCGTTGGGGGTGTCCCGCAGGACCTGCAGCAGATCATCGAGGTCGGCGTCGTAGACGGCCCGCTCAAAGGTGGTCGTGATGCCGTCACCGAGTTCCATCGCGGCCAGCGCCCAGGTCTCCTTGGCGCGGGTCGCGGTAGAACACACCGTCAGATCCGGCTGCAGCCGGTTCTCCTCCAGCCACCGTCCGGCGGCCAGGGCGTCCTTGCGACCGCGTGAGGTCAACGGCCGTTCGTGATCGGTCGTGGTGCCGCGCTCCGCCTTGGCGTGCCGCAGCACGATCAACGTCCGGCCCTTGCCGGAGCCGGTACTACTGCCTTCCTTCATGGCCTCACTCTCGCACGACCCAGCATCATTTCCCGTCTCAGCCACCCATGGCGTGAACGCCGCCGTCGACGTGGATGATCTCGCCGGTGGTGGCAGGGAACCAGTCCGAGAGCAGGGCGACACAAGCCTGCGCCGCCGGGACCGGGTCGCCGATGTCCCAGCCCATCGGGGCGCGGGACTTCCACACCTGGTCGAACTCGTCGAAACCGGGGATCGACTTGGCAGCCATGGTCTTGATCGGGCCGGCGGCCACGAGGTTCGAGCGGATCCCCGAGGGGCCGAGGTCGCGCGCCAGGTACCGGGAGCAGGACTCCAGGGCCGCCTTCGCGACGCCCATCCAGTCGTACTTGGGCCAGGCCACGGTGGCGTCGAAGGTCAGGCCGACGACGGAGGCACCCGAGGCCGGGAACATCGGCTTCGCGGCCATCGCCAGGGCCTTGTAGGAGAAGGCCGAGACGTTCACCGCGGTGGCGACGTCCTCCCACGCGGTGTTCAGAAAGTTGCCCCCCAGAGCTGCCTCAGGCGCGAAGCCGATGGAGTGCACGACCCCGTCCAGGCCGTCGACGTGCTCGCCCACGGCCGTCGTCAGGTTGGCCAGGTGCTCGGTGTCGGTGACGTCGAGCTCGATCACCGGTGCCGGCTGCGGGAGGCGCCCCGCGATGCGGGTCGTCAGACGCAGCACCCGCCCGTACGAGGACAGGACGACCTGGGCGCCCTCGTCCTGCGCGATGCGGGCCACGTGGAAGGCGATGGAGGCGTCGGTGAGCACCCCGGTGACCAGGATGCGCTTGCCGTCGAGAATTCCCATCAGTGCCCCGCCCCTTTGTCTGCCCTGTGCGCCACAGTTGGTTGCCGTTGCATCGGGATCTCCATGCTCTAGTGGCCCATCCCGAGTCCGCCGTCGACGGGGATGACCGCGCCGGTGATGTAGGCCGCCGCCGGGGAGGCCAGGAAGTGGACGACACCGGCGATCTCGTCGGCCTGCGCCATCCGGGCCAGCGGCACCGAGGCGATGATCTGCTTCGTGTAGTCCTCGCCGAGCTCCGCCGTCATGTCGGTCTGCACGAAGCCGGGGGCGACCACGTTCGCGGTGATGCCGCGCGAACCCAGCTCGCGGGCGATCGAACGCGCCATTCCGATGAGGCCGGACTTGGAGGCCGCGTAGTTCACCTGGCCCGCCGAGCCCAACATGCCGACGACCGACGAGATGAAGACGATCCGGCCCTTCTTCTGGCGCAGCATCGACTTGGAAGCTCGCTTGGCGACGCGGAAGGAGCCCGTGAGGTTGGTGTCGAGGACGGCGGCGAAGTCCTCCTCGCTCATCCGCAGCATGAGGGTGTCGCGGGTGATGCCGGCGTTGGCGACGACGATCTCGACGGGGCCGTGCGCGGCCTCGGCCTCGGCGAACGCGGCGTCGACAGCAGCGGAGTCCGTGACGTCGCACTTCACGCCCAGACAGCCGCCTTTGAGGAGGGCGTCGGGCAGGTCACCGGACCGGTAGGTGACCGCGACCTTGTCACCGGAAGCCACGAACGACTCCGCGATGGCCCGGCCGATCCCTCGGTTTCCGCCGGTGACGAGTACCGATCTACTCACGAGCGCCAACTTCCTCGCTGATCACTCGGGCTCCTCACTCGTTCCTCGTTCGTCGCGCTCGCTCAGCCAGGGAGAACTCACAGCGGGGACTCCCCGCTGCCTTCCCAGACGTTATCGGCGTGCAGTGGGGCATTTACACGCCTCCCCCGGTCACCTGCGCGTTGCCTTCGACACGCCGGTGATCACGGATCGATCAACCCGCCGGTAACTCCCGGCTGATTTGCTGTCATCGAGAGTCCGCAGGTGCACGACCGAGGGGGAACCAGACCGATGAGCCAGCGCAGCCGGACTGCCGTGCGCGCACGACGCCTGGCAGGCGTGACGTCGGTGGCGCTGCTGGTCGCCGGCTGCGGGGGGCCGCTGGGTCTTCCCGGCGGCGGCGACGAGAAGAAGACCGACCAGGCCTCGGCCACCGGCATCGGTTTCCTCGACGACTGGGCCGCCGGCCGCTACACGGAGGCCTCGGCCCGGACCACGGACCCCGCCAAGGCCCGCGCGGCGCTGGAGGAGATCCAGACCGAGCTGCGCCCGGACGTCCGCAAGTTCTCCCCCGAGCCCACCGACTGCTCCGGGGACAGCTGCCAGATCAACTTCGACGCGGACCTGTTCCTCAACGCGTTGGGCGACTGGAAGTACGAGAGCGCGCTCACCGTGATCAAGCAGAAGGTCGGCAGCGAGGACCGCTGGCTCGTCCAGTGGACCCCTGCCGTCCTCCACCCCCGGCTGACCGACGAGCTCAAGCTCGGCCGCGCCCGTGGTCTGCCCAGCCGCGCCCCGATCCTGGACCGCAACGACCGGGCGCTGGTGGAGAACCAGAAGGTCTACTCGATCGGCGTCGCAGCCGGGCGGGTGCAGGACGGCGCCGTCGAGAAGCTCGCCAAGCTGCTCGACGTCAACGAGGACGGGTTGCGCACCCGGGTCAGCCTGGCCGAGGAAGGTCAGTTCGTGCAGGCCGTCGTGCTGCGCGCCTCGGACTACCAGGCGAAGAAGAGCGAGCTCGACGCCATCGGCGGTGTCATCGCCCGCGACGAACGGCAGGCGTTGGCGTCCTCGCGACAGTACGCGCGCGGGGTGCTCGGCGCCGTCGGGACTGCCACCGCGCAGTCGCTGGCCAACGCGGGTCCGTATGCCTCCAAGGCCGACCAGGTGGGGTCCTTCGGCCTACAGGCGCTCTACCAGAAGCAGCTCGCGGGCAAGCCGCGCGGACGCATCGAACTGAAGCGGCGCAGCACCGACGCGGTGCTGGAGACCATCTTCAGCTGGGACCAGGTGCCGGGCACTCCGGTCCGGACCACGCTGGACAAGCGGGTCCAGGACGCCGCCGAGGAAGCCGTCAGCATGACCTCGGAGAACTCCTCGCTGGTCGCCATCAACATCCGCAACGGGGAGATCCTCGCGGTGGCCAACGGCCCCGCCGATAAGTCCGGCGAGGACCGGGCCCTGAACGGCCGGTACGCACCCGGCTCGGTGTTCAAGCTGATCACCGCCGACGCGCTGCTCAACGGCGGGCTGGAACCGTCGGACACCGTCGACTGCCCGTCCAGCGTCACCGTCAACGGCAAGCGGTTCGAGAACTACGACGGCCTCGGGTCGCTCGGGCAGAGCTCCTTCCGGCAGAACTTCGCGCAGTCGTGCAACACCGGCTTCATCAACGAGACCCTCAAGCTCGAGGACGACGCCATCGGAGAGGCAGCCGACGCCTTCGGGATCGGCGCGGACTGGCAGCTGGCACTGGACGATTTCTCCGGCGACGTGCCCTACCCGAACTCCGACGTGGAGCAGGCCGCGAACGCGATCGGCCAGGGCCGGGTACTGATGAGCCCGCTGTCCATGGCCGTGGTCGCCGCCGCGGCCGCCTCGGGCACCCCACGCACGCCGCAGCTGCTGCGCAGTGGCCCGCCGCCGCGGGAGACCCCGACCGTGAGCCCCGTGCCGGATCCGTTCCCGAGCGCCTCCCCGACGCCGCACGCCCCGCTCAAGCACGCCGCCGAGCTGCGCGAACTGATGATCGAGACCGTGCGCAACGGGACCGCGAGCATCCTGAGCGTCGGCGGCTACACCGTGGGTGGCAAGACCGGCACCGCCGAGTACGGCAGCGAGACCGAACCCGGCAAGCACGCCTGGATGGTCGGCTTCGTCGGCGACATCGCCTTCGCGGTGATCGTCGAACGCGGCGAGTCCGGCTCCAAGACCGCGGGTCCCCTCGCCAAGCGCTTCGTCGAGCAGATCGCCGCCTACTCCCAGTCCGGCCTGCGCGACTGACCCCTCTGCCCGACAAGCAGCCGTCGTTCATGATCAGCATCGATCCGGGCAATCAAGTTCCCTGGGCAAGATCAAATCCCCTGAACCCCTCTAGTCACATTCGTCCCATCCGTTCCACGATGGGCGCAGTGGTGAGCGGGGCGCGCGTCGGCGGTCCGGTCACGGAGGGTCTGGCGTCCGACGCGCGTGCGACATCAGGAGAGCGTCATGACCATGACCGTCACCGAAACCCCCGTCTTCCCGTCCGTCGGCAAGGGCTACAGCCGCGAAGCGGTCGACGCCGCCTTCACCGCGGAGCGGGCCTGGCGCCTGGAACTCGAGGAGCGGGCGGCAATCCTGCTCCGTGAGGCAGCCGCCCTGCACCTGATGATCGCGACGCACGACGCGGGCAGTGCGTCGACGTCGCTGATCGAGGCCGAGGAGTCCGCCGGACGGGTCGCCCGTCAGGTCGTGGCCGAGGTCGAGACGAAGCGGGCCCCGCGCCCCCGGAAGGCGCCGGCCGCAGCCGAGCCGGCGGAGATCCCCGAGGACGTCGAGGCGCGGGAGGCCGCGGAGAAGCGTGCGGCCGCTGCCGAGCGCCGCAAGGCGGCGGCGGAAGCCAAGAAGGCCGCCGCCGAGGCGGAGGAACTGAAGGCCCGTCAGGTCGCGGAGAAGCGCGCGGCCGCTGCCGAGCGCCGCAAGGCGGCCGCGGAGGCCAGGAAGGCGGCTGTGGCCGCGGAGCAGGCCGAGCAGGTCCACCTCGACGAGGCCGCGCTTGTTCGCGACGAGGTGGCGCGGGCTGCCGTCGAACTCGCCGCGCTGAAGGAGGAGCTGATGCGGGTGAAGGCTCTGCACGGGGAGAAGCCTTCGTCCGTCCCGGCCCAGGGTTCGTCCGAGTCCGCCGTCGTTCCGCCCGCCGCGGCTGCGTTCGCGGCCTCCGCGGGTGCCGCCTGGGCTCGACGCACCTCGGCATCCCCGACGGTTCGACGCTTCGAGGTCGCCGACGACAAGCACCGCACCTCGGCGGTCCCCGCCCAGACGATCCAGGAAGTGCCGGGCCGCCCCGACAGCCGCTTCGGTGCCAAGCGGGTCGTGCTGGCCAAGTCGGCGCCCAAGCAGCCCGCAGGGGTCGAGGAGCCCACGGCCAAGGCTCCCGCGATGGCCGGCGGGGTCAGCTCCACCGGCACGTTCCTGACCCCGGTGGCCACCACCGGCCGCACCGAGTCCCGGGTCATCCGCCTCAGCTGAACTCCGCGCGGTGGCCCGCTGTCAGCGAAGCACGATCTCGCGCAGCGGGTCTCCGCCGTCGATGAACAGTCGCCCGGTCCGGGTCAGGGCCGACTCGATCCGTGGCAGCGCGAGCTGCCAGTCCTTCGGGTGACGCCCGTCGAAGGCGCCGACGCGGACGGCGAACGCCAGATCGAACGGCGCCTCCCCCGGCAGCAGCGCGAACGTTTCCGCGGAAACGCACCGGGTGCTGAGCACCCCGGCGGCGATCTCGGCGTGTGCGGTCCGCTCGATCTGTGCGACGCCCGTCGGCGACCGGTCGATCACCAGGATGTGCCCGCCACCGAGACGCGCGGCGATGGCTCGCGCCGCCGTGCCAGGAGCACCACCGACCTCGAGCACGCGCATGCCCGGGCGCAGCGGCAGCGCGTCGATGACCGCGGCAAGTCGGGCGGAGATTCCGGCCATGGCTGAGAACCGTAGAACCCCGGCGGGGTAACCGGTTCACGCGACTCACTCGCACGGGACCGAGAACTCTGGCGAACCGGGTTGCCGTCCGCCACTCGATCGCGTAATGTACAACCACATGGTTGTAGATTTGATGGAAGCCGATGTGGACCGGCTGTTCCACGCTCTGGCCGACGCGACCCGCCGCGACATTCTGCGGACCGCGATGGCGCAGGAGCACTCGGTGTCCACGTTGGCCCGGCGGTACCCGATGAGTTTCGCCGCCGTTCAGAAGCACGTCGCGGTGCTGGAACGGGCCGGGCTCATCACCAAGCAGCGAGCAGGAAGGGAGCAGTTGGTGGCCGGAAATCCAGAGGCCCTGGCACGCGCCCGGACATTGCTCGACGAATGGGAAGCGATCTGGCGCGGCCGCATCGGCCGCATCGACGACCTGCTCGCCCAGGACAGCTGACCCGAATCGATGAAAGGCATCCCCATGACGCTGATCGCAGTGGACAAGCACCCCGAGACCCTGAGCATGAATCTCGTCTCCGAGTTCGACGCACCGGTCGAGCGGGTCTGGCAGATCTGGGCCGACCCGCGCCAGCTGGAGAAGTGGTGGGGCCCGCCGACCTGGCCGGCCACCGTCACCGAGCACTCCGTGGAACCGGGCGGGAAGGTCGCCTACTTCATGACCGGCCCCGACGGCACGAAGGCGCCCGGCTGGTTCCGGATCATCGCCGCCGCTCCCCCGCGGCGCCTGGAGTTCGAGGAGGGCTTCGCCGACGACGCGGGGAACCCGGACCCGAAGATGCCCAGCATGGTGATGACTGTCGAGCTCAGCGACCGCGACGGTGGCGGCACCCGGATGACCGTCGACACCACGTTCCCGTCCATCGAGGCCATGGAGCAGCTCGTGTCGATGGGCATGATCGAGGGCATGTCGGAGGCGATCGGCCAGATCGACGCCCTGCTCGTCTGACGAACCGCCTGACGCTCACCAGCCGTGCGTGCCCGGCCCACCCTTGAACGGGCCGGTCACGTCTGCGGTGATCCAGCCGCCGTAGAACCCACCTGGCTGCGGAACGACGCGTTCACCGTCGAGGGTGATCTCGTCGAACGGGCCCGCGTAGACCGCTACCCGATCGTGTAGCTCCGGCCGGTTCGGGTCGGGGTACCACCAGCCGACCTCGATCAAGGGGTCGGTGCCCGCTACGACGATGTCCACGTAGCGGGCCGATCCCTTCCATTCGCAGAAGGTCATCCGGTCCGCGGGACGCAGGTACTCTCCGAACGCGGTCCGCGGCAGGTAGAACGTCGGCGGGTGACTGGTCTCCAGGACGGTCACCAGATCCGAGGTCTCGGCGACGACCACTCCACCGTGGCGCAGCACGGCGCGCCGAGGATCCGTCTCGATCGCCGGCGGACGAGGGAAGTCCCAGACCGAGCGCTGCCCGGCGCCGACCCGCTCACGTTTCGGTCGCACGAGCACTCCCCTGAATAGGCGTCAGTTCTCTTGTGGCATCGCCGAAATGCTCCGCCGCACGTGGGAGCATCGGGGCCCACGCTGCCACCCAGGCCGTGCCGATAAGGAACCCGCCCAGCAGATCGCTGGGGTAGTGCCCGCCCAACGCCAGGCGCGTCCACGCGGAGGTCAGCGGGAGCGCCACCGCGAGGACGATCGCGAGACCCCGCGCCGGCGGGCTCAGTCGCGACCACAGCGCCAGCAGCACCGCCGCCGCGGCGAGGGTCGCGCTGCCCGCATGTCCGGACGGGAAGCTGAGCCCGGAGAAGGTCTGGATCGGTTCGGGCAGATCTGGCCGCTGCCGGTCGACGATCTGCTTGAGAACCGGACCGGGCAGATTGCCGATACCGACCACCGCGAACAGCCACAACGCCGTCCCCGGACGTCGCCGCGCCCAGATCACCACGGCGACAACGGCGACGGCGAGCACGGTCCAGCCGGAGTTCATGACCGTGGTCAGCGCGTCGAGTGTGCGTCGGTAGGTGTCGTGGTCGCGGGTCACGTCGGTGGTCGACCGAACCGCGTCGACGTCGAAGTCGTGCAGCGGGTCCCATCCGCCCGCCACCAGCGCCAACAGGCCCACGAACGCCGCCGCAGCACCGATCGCGACGACGGGAGCCTGCTTCATCCTGCTCAATCTATGCGCCGAGTTGAACCAACGTCGGCCCTGCGCACCCGCAGGAGGGGCACGATGAATCGATGCGATCGATCATGCTGGCGGTCCTGGGCAGCCTTCTGCTGCTCGGCTGCGCCACGGCGGAGCAGCAGGGCGCCCGGTCCGGGCCGTCACCGAGTCCGAGTCCGAGCACAAGTGCTCCGCCGGCCGGTGACCCGGCGGGTCGGTGCGAACGAACTCGGTGCGATCCCGGTGCTGATGTACCACCAGCTCACCTCGTCGCCCAAGCGGCCCTACGACATGACGCCCGACGCCTTCCGCGCGCAGCTGCAGGCGCTGTACGACGCGGGCTACCGGCCGATCACTGCCGCAGCCATGGCCGCCGGTCGCATCGACGTCCCCGCGGGAACGCACCCGGTCGTCCTGACCTTCGACGACTCCACGCACGACCAGGCCCGCCTCGACGACGCCGGCAACCCGACCCCGGAATCCTCCTTGGGCATCCTCGAGGCCTTCGAGCGCGACCACCCCGGGTTCACCGCGACCGCCACCTTCTACGTGAACTCCACCCCGGAGCCGTTCACCGACCCGCAGGTCCTCACCTGGCTGGCCGCCAACGGCTACGAGATCGGCGCGCACACCCACTCCCACGCCGACCTCGGAAAGCTCGACGACGCCGGGGTCCAGGCCGAGATCGGGCGCGACGTCGCGTACCTGCAGTCCGCCGTCCCGGGGCTGCGGGTGACCACGATGGCCGTGCCGTTCGGTGTCTACCCGCGCAACTCGACGCTGGCCCGAACCGGAATGCACGACGGCGTCGCCTACAGCTTCGACGCGGTGTTCGGCGTCGCTGAGATCTCCTCGCCGTCCCCGTTCTCGCTCCGCTTCGACCCGAACCGCATCCCGCGGCTGGACACCGGCCTCGGCGTCCTCGATGCCCAGGACGCCCTCGCGCGCCTGGCCGCCGACCCGTCGCTGCGCTACACCTCCGACGGGAACCCGGACCGCATCTCATTCCCCGCCGACCGCGCCGACCGCCTCTCCCCCGTCTTCACCGACCGCGCCCACCCCTACTGAGACCCGGACTGCCCGAACGTCCGACGATGCGAGGCCCACCGGACGCCAGACGTCGGACGCATCCTTGTGGAGCGGAGTGCTCAGCGGGTGCGGTAGGCCCAGAGCTTGTGGCCGCCGCGCAGGCCGGCCTCGTTGCCGACGCGGGTGGCGCGGTGGCCGAGATCGGGAGCGAGGTGTTCGGCGTTGCCGCCGCCGAGGTAGAGCCGGTCCCAGCCGAGCACGGGGTACCAGGCGTCCAGGGCGAGGGCGACGCGCTTGCTCCACTCCTCGTTGCCCAACGCGATGCGGGCGTGGTCGCCGAGCTGGCGGTCGTAGCTCTCCCCGTCGCGAAACGGCGCCTGGGACAGCTCCAGCTTGGGCAGCAGGTGGCCGTCGTCGAACAGGGCCGCACCCAGGCCGGTCCCGAAGGCCAGGAGAACCTCGAACCCGCTGCCTTCGATCACCGCGAAGCCGGCAAGTTCGGCGTCGTTGACCACGCGCACCGGGCAGCCGAAGGCGTCGTTCAGCGCCGCGGCGGCATCCCAGCGACGCCACGCCTCGACGAGGTCCTGCCTACGTGGGGTGAACGGCCCGGCCTCGGTGATGAAGTGCGGGGTGGCGAGCACGCAGCCACCGCGAATCATGCCCGGCAGCCCGACGGAGACCCGATCGAAGCTCGGCAGGTCGTCGGCCAGTTCGAGCAGGAAATCGATCAATCGCTCCGGTGGAGTCGGGTAGGGGGTGGGGACCCGTATGCGTTCGCCGATCGGTTCCCCGGTCCGGTCGATGACCTGGGCCTTGATGCCGGTCCCGCCGACGTCGAAGGTCAGCGTCGCCTCGCGGCCCTGGATCAGCCGCGGGAGACGGTTGCGGTACGAGCCCGGCTGACGCCCCGTCATCGGTTGGTCGGGAACTGCATCGTGGTGTGCGCGATGGCGTCCGAGGGCCAGCGACTGGTGATCGCCTTGCCACGGGTGTAGAACCGCACGCCCTCGGCGCCGTGCATCGCGATGTCGCCGAAGGCTGAGTCCTTCCAGCCACCGAAGGAGTAGAACGCCATCGGTACAGGGATCGGCACGTTGATCCCGACCATCCCGATCGTGACCCCGCGGGTGAACCTGCGGGCAGCGGCGCCGCTGCCGGTGAAGATGGCCGCACCATTGCCGTAGGGGTTCGCGTTGACCAGTTCGATGGCCTCGTCCAGGGACGCGGCGCGGACCACCGCGAGCACCGGGCCGAAGACCTCGTTCACGTACAGGTCGTCGGAGAGCGCGACGCGGTCGACCAGGCTGGGGCCGACGAAGAACCCCCCTGCGGGCAGCTCGGCGGTTCGGCCGTCGACGACGACCTCCGCCCCGGTGCCGGCAGTCCCCTGAAGGTGGGAGCGAACCCGCTCCAGCGCCGCGGCGTTGATCAACGGACCCATCTCGGCGTCGGGGTCGGTGCCGGCGCCGACGCGGATCGCGGTGGCCCTGGCGGCCAACCGCTCGACCAACGCGTCGCCGGCGTCACCGACCGCGACGACCACGGAGATCGCCATGCAGCGCTGGCCGGCCGACCCGTAAGCCGCGCCGGTGAGTTCAGCCGCCGCCAGGTCCAGATCGGCGTCGGGGAGCACCACGGCGTGGTTCTTGGCCCCGCCCAGCGCCTGCACCCGTTTGCCCGCGGTGGAGGAACGTTGGTGCACCGCGCGGGCCACCGGCGTCGAACCGACGAACGACACCGCGGCGATACCCGGGTGATCGCAGACCGCCTCGACCGCATCCCGGTCCCCGTGCACGACGTTGAACACACCGTGGGGAAGTCCCGCGGTCGTGTACAGCTCGGCGATGCGCATCGAGACCGACGGATCCTGCTCACTGGGCTTGAGCACGAAGCTGTTGCCGCACGCGATCGCGATCGGATGCATCCACAACGGCACCATCACCGGGAAGTTGAACGGCGTGATGCCGGCAACCACACCCAGCGGCTCCCGGATCGAGAACGCGTCGACGCCGGTCGCGACGCCGTCGGAGTACTCGCCCTTCAGCAGGTGCGGGATGCCGCAGGCGAACTCCACAACCTCGATCCCGCGGGCGATCTCCCCGCGGGCGTCGGCCAGGACCTTGCCGTGCTCGGCGCTGACGATCGCGGCGAGTTCGTCGGTGTGTGCGACGAGCAGGTCGCGGAAGGCGAACATCACGCGCGCCCGGACCGGCGGGGACTTCTCCCGCCACGCCACCGCCGCCTTCGCGGCCACCTCGACGGCGGTGTCGACGTCGGTCCGGTCGGCCAGACACACCTCCGCGGCGACCACGCCGGTCGCCGGGTCGTAGACCGACGCCGTCCGACTGCCGCGACCAGGCGTGCGAGCGCCGTCGATCCAGTGCTCGATCCTGCGCACACAAACCTCCGCGTCGACGTCCCTGCCGCCAGGGTGTCAGAGCAGGCGCGGTGCCGGCGCGACGGGATCGGCACGGTCGGGGTGTGTCGCGCGCACGCGGGCCGATGCGTTTCGCACACCGCGGATGTGACGATCAGTCAGAGAGATACAAGCCCGGGCATCCACGAGGTAATCGCGGCCCGGCCAGCGGCAATGACTGCCCAATCTGCGACAAGAGTGAATGGTGAGACCTTTTCGCGTCGGCTCGGCGTCCCGATAGTTCTCGGCTCACCCCCGGTTCCGGCGGACTGGGGGTGTCCAGACTTCGACCGACCAGGCAGGGGAGGCACCCGTGACGACACGGCCCACCCGGCCCAGGACGCTCGCCTGGGCGCTGCTCGGCGGTTTACCGCTCGTCGTGTTGAGCACCGACGGGCAACCGGTACTCGTGTCCCGCGGGATCGCCGAGGCAGCGGCGCTGCCTGCGACGTACTCCCCGCAGTCGGGGCCTCGGTTCACCGCGGTGCTTGCGGTGGCACCGGCCGAACGCATCTCCGACGCCCGGTTGACCGCCTCGGCGGAATCGCCGGTGCCGCCCTCGGAGCGGGTCTCCGACGCTCGGGTGCTGCTGAGCAGCAGAGCGGGGACCACGGTGACGGAGGACCGGGGGGCCTCCGTCCCCGAGCCGCGGTTGGCGTCGTTGGTGACCCAGGCCCTGCGCGCCACGCAACCGGCCATCCCCGAGGCCGCGCCGTCGGCGGTCGTCGCCGCCCCGGCGCCCGCCCCCGCCGTCCCCGCTGCGCGACCCGCGCCGACGCCGACCCCGAGCGCCGCGACGTCGGAGGCGTTCCTCGCCGCCTCGGCCGCGCTGCAGCCGGCCCCGATCACGGCCTCCGCACCCGCCCTGCCGGCCCCGCGACCAGGTCCGCGATGCGACTACACGCAGAGCGGCGGGCACAACGATTTCTATCCCGGCCGATCGGTCTCCCGGATCTACGACAGCCTCTTCGCCGCCGGGCCCGCGATGCCGCACCTCAGCGGCCATATCCCGCAGGGCCTGACCACATGGCGCAACTGGGACGGCGCGGGGAACACGCTGCTGCTGCTGGGCATGTACCGCCCGTGGGCCGACTCGTTCCTCGTCGGTATCGACCCGACCACCGGCCGGCACGTCGGCAGCGTACGGGTGCACGAATCCCACCTGGGCGGCATCGGGGTCATCGGGAACTGGCTGATCACCCAGCACACCGCGGGGCCCTCCTCCGAGCAGGCAGTGCGTCGTTACCGCGTGGACCGGTTGCGCACGGCCATGACGGAGGCGGCCGCCACCGGCACCCGCCCGTACCTGGAGTCCGACGGCGATCCGCAGCGCATCAGGGCGGTCAGCTTCATGAACGTCGCCGAGGGATCCCTGTGGATCGGTCGCCACCGCAGCGCCGGCGTCACGCGCATGTACCGCTACACCGTCGACGAGACCGGGACCCTACGGACGATCGACGGACCCTGGAAGGTCCCGCCGCGGACGCAGGGCCTGTTGGTGACCCCGGATCACTTCTTGTTCGCCAGCTCCGAAGGTCTCGGTGAGGGACGGCTGCGGGTCTACCGTCGGGCCGCCGCCAAGGGACTCGGCCTCCCGGTGGCGTGCCTGTGGACGCCGAGCCTTCCGCAGAACCTGACGGAACATCAGGGCAAGGTCTTCACCGCCTTCGAGAGCGGCGCCTACCGCTTCGACCGACCGCACCTCCGTAACCGGATCACCCGGCTGCACGTCACCGATCTCACCTCGCTGCTCGCGGCCACCGACCCGGTCGCCGTGGCGGCGCGCTCGAGTCGGCCGATCGATCTCCCGAAGCTCTGACCTGCGCGAACGGTACGGATCCGTACTCAAGACGGCCGTCGGATCAAGCCAGGGGCTCGGTGCGGCAAGAAAGCGGATTGCCTGGGTAACGGTGCGTAAAGGTGCATCAAGACTGGGCCAGTGCTCGTTCCTCCGATGTCCGATTTGCCGCAATACTCCCGAAACCGCTCGGAGTGTTGTGACACTGCAACAGACCGAACGGGAATCTCCGCCCCGCCGGTCGACGTGCCAGCGATCGGCGGGGCGGTTTCTCCCCCGGTCCCCACCCGGGGGAGCCCCCGTTCCGGCAGCGCCTGCTGCCATGAAGGATCCGCGTCATGCCGCCGCTTCACCGTGGCGCCGTGCTGACCCTGGCCGGCGCCCTCCTGATCGGTCTGCTCGCACCAGCCGTGACGAACCACGCCGAGACGGCCGTCCGTGCCGCCGCGACGTCGGCGAGCCCCGTCCGCGAGTCCGCCGACGCGACCGCCGCGCCGCCCTCCGACGCCGGTCGACCGGTGAGTGCGGCCCAGGCGCGTGTGAACCCCGCGCCACTGTTGCGCACCGGGTTGGCGGAACTGGCCGGACCGGCCCGCGCCGCTCTCGTCGCGGACTCCACCGTGCGCACCGCCGCTGTGAAAGCCGTCGCCGCCGCGCCGGCACCGCGCTGCAACACCAAGCAGCGTCCGGCCAGAACCGCCCGCTACCACGGGCCCTCGGCCTCCAAGGTCTACGACCAGGTCTTCCGCCCGGGACCGCGGGTGCCGCACCTGGCCGGGTGGGTGCCGCAGGGCCTCACGACGTGGTCGAACTGGAACGGCCACGGGGACGCGCTGCTCCTGCTCGGCATGTACCGCGACGGGGCGCAGTCCTACCTGGTCGGCATCAATCCCACGACCGGACGCCACGTCGGAACCGTGCGCACCAGGGCGACCCACTTCGGGGCGCTCGGCATCAGCCGGGGCTGGCTGGTCGCGCAGGACAACGTCAGCGCGCGCCAAGCACCGGCGATGCGCCGCTACAAGGTCTCCTCGCTACGCACGCAGATGCTTCACGCGAAGAAGACAGGCGCCAAGCCCTACCTCGCGCCGCACGGTCGCCCGCAACGGGTGCACGGGGCAAGTTTCATGACCGTGCACGGCGGTTCGGTCTACGTCGGACGGCACGTCACCCGCAAGCCGGACTCCCTGTACCGCTACACGGTGCAGCCGTCGGGCCGTCTGAAGGCCGTCGACGGCCCGTGGCGGGTCCCCGCGCGGACGCAGGGCGTGCTGGTCTCCGGCCGGAACTTCGTCTTCACGACCTCCGCCGGCGGCAACCGCGGGAAGATGGTCGTGGTCCGACGCTCGGCGCCGAGCAAGTCGGTCGCCTGCCTGTGGACGCCGAGCCTGCCGCAGACCATGACCACCGTCGGCGATCGCGTGTACACCGCCTACGAGAGCGGCGCCGGGAAGTTCAGCCGCTCGCCCTCGCGCAACCGCATCGGTGAACTGCACACCGGCCGGCTCGCCGCGCTGCGGGAATTCCTCCGATGACCCCGGGCTGTCTGCGGACACCTCGGTAGCGGCCTGCGGGCCGGCCGTGTCGGGAGCCACGGTCGGCCCGCGGGCGACGCAACGTCAGATCGTTGCCTCGTAGGCAGACCCGTCAGTACAGCGGGCGTTGCGCCTGCTTGGCGGCCTCGTAGGTTGCCCGGGCCAGCCCGGTGCTCTCCAGCGCGGACACCTCCGCGACCGGTACGTCCCACCAGCAGCCCGAGGACGGCGCGCTCTGGACGTGATCGGTGACCACATGCACGACGGTGGTCTCGGTGGCCGCCAGCGCGGCGGTGAACGCAGTGCGGAACTCCTCGAGTGTTTCGGCCCGCAGCACCTGGGCGCCCAGGCTGGCCGCATTGGCGGCGAGGTCCACCGGGAGCGGATCGCCGTCGAGCAGACCGGTGGCAGGATTGCGGTAGCGGTAGGCGGTCCCCAGACGCTGTCCACCGAGGGACTCCGACAGCGCACCGATCGAGCCGAAGCCGGAGTTGTCGACCAGCACCACAGTGAGCTTGACCCGCTCCGACACGGCGGTGGCCAACTCCTGAGCCATCATCAGATAGCTACCGTCGCCGACCAGGACGACCACCTCCCGCTCGGGCGCGGCGAGCTTGGCACCGAGGCCACCGGCGATCTCGTAGCCCATGCAGGAATAGCCGTACTCGACGTTGTACTCGCGGGGGTGCCGGGCGCGCCACAGCATCTGCAGCTGTCCGGGCATCGACCCGGCCGCGGCGATCACGGTGCCCTCGGCGGGCAGCAGGTCGTTGACGGTACCGAGCAGGGTGGTCTGGACCGGTCGCGCAGCGCCGGTGTCGATGGTCCGGGCGGCGTCGCTCACGTCCGTCCAGTCGGTCATGGCTGTCGATCCGGCCGTCACCCATTCCTGCGGTGCCCGGTAGTCGGCCAAAGCCTCGTGCAACGCGGAGAGTCCGGCGCGGGCGTCGCCCACCAGCATCATCGCGCCGTGCTTGGCCGCATCGATCGAGGTGATGTTGAGGTTCACGAACTGGACGTCGGGGTCGGCGAAGACAGTCCGGGACGCGGTGGTGAAGTCCGACCAGCGGGTGCCGATGCCGAACACCAGGTCGGCCTGCGCGGCGAGCGCGTTGGCGGCGGGGGTACCCGTCGAGCCCAGCCCACCGACCGCGGCGGGGTGGTCGAACGGGATCGCGCCCTTGCCCGCATGGGTGTCGGCGACGGGGATCCCGGTCGCGTCGGCGAACGCGATCAGTGCGGCGCAGGCCTCGGAGTAGGCGACTCCCCCGCCGGCGACGATCAGCGGGCGCCGTGCCGCCCGGAGGAGTTCGACCGCACGGGCCACCCCGGCAGCGTCGGGAGTGGGCCGCGCGATGTGCCAGGTGCGCTCGTCGAACAGCTCGTCGGGCCAGTCGTGCGCCTCCGCCTGCACGTCCTGCGGCAGGGCGATCGTCACGGCGCCGGTCGTGGCGGGATCGGTGAGGGCCCGCATGGCGCCGAACAGGGCGTCGGGCAGTTGCTCGGGCCGGTGCACCCGGTCGAAGAACACCGAGACCGGGCGCAGAGTGTCGTTGACCGAGATCCCCGGGTCCCCCGGGAACTCCAGCTGCTGCAGCACGGTCCCCGCGGCGCGGGTGGCGAAGGTGTCGCCGGGCAGCAGCAGCACCGGTAGCCGGTTGACGGTGGCCAACGCGGCCCCGGTCACCAGATTCGTCGCGCCCGGGCCGATCGAGGTCGTACAAGCCAGGGTGGCCATGCGGTTGCGCATCCGGGCGAACCCGACGGCGGTGTGCACCATCGCCTGTTCGTTGCGGGCAAGCCGGTACGGCAGGTCCGCCTCGCCCGTCAGGTGTGCCTGCAGCAGCGCCTGCCCGAGCCCGGCGACGTTGCCGTGCCCGAAGATGCCGAAGCACGCGGGGATCAGGCGCTGACGTTCACCGTCGCGTTCGGAGTACTGGACGGACAGGAACCGGACGAGCGCCTGGGCGACGGTGAGACGGGGCATGCCCTGATCATTGCGCGACCCGGCCGTGTGGCCCTGTCATGGGGAGCCGCGCGTCGAAGGGTTGCTCCGGCCAGGTGTCCCGGACCCACGCGTGCGCGGGGTCGTCGCAGATACGCCAGACGCGTTCGTCGCCCGGGCCGGCCATGACGTTGAGGTAGTAGAGATCCGTGCCCGGGGTCGCGGCGGCCGGTCCGTGCCAGCCGTGCGGGATGAGGACGACGTCGCCGTGTCCGACCTCGGCCAGCACGTCGATGGGACGGTCGGAGTTGCCGTAGACCCGCAGGTAGGCCAGGCCGTCAGGGCGGGACAGCTCGCAGTAGTAGATCTCCTCGAGCTCCGACTCCTCGCCGGGCCGGTGCTCGTCGTGCTTGTGCGGCGGCCACGACGACCAGTTCCCGCCCGGGGTGAGCACCTCGACCGCGATGAGTCGATCGGCCTCGAACGTGGCCGGGGTGCAGAAGTTGTTGACCTGCCGCGACGCGACCCCCGCGCCACGCAGCTCCACCTGAACGCCGTCGGCCGGGCCGTAGCGTGCGGTCAGCCGTCGCTCGCACACGGCGCCGACCACCGCGAACC
Organism: uncultured Actinomycetota bacterium; assembly: GCA_963703165.1. Taxonomy (GTDB): domain Bacteria; phylum Actinomycetota; class Actinomycetes; order Sporichthyales; family Sporichthyaceae; genus JBQTKD01. The sequence continues at coordinate 16,108 of OY969798.1, read as the reverse complement.
GTCCACCCTCGGAGCTGCTGATCCGGACTGCCGCATCTCTGGGGACGTAGGCGAAGTCGCTCACCGCGGCGAACACGTTCTCGCGCCCGGTCAGCGTGAACTCGAGGTCGTCGCACCCGACGACACAAGCGCCCGCCAGCGGCAGCACCACTGCTTCCTCGTTGCCCGTCTCGAAGGCGATCGACCCGCCCGCCGCCAGATCGACGGTCCGCAACGACGTGTACGACCACCCCGGACGCCCCGGAGCGACCTCACACGTCCACTCCCCGCGCCCGGCCGTCCCGTGCCGCAGGTGAAAGTCGCTGCTCACGGTCACACTCTGGCAGCGATGAAGTCGTCGACCTCGCGGGAGGTGGGCATGGCTTCGGCGCAGGCCAGGCGGGAGGCGACGATCGCACCGGCGGCGTTGGCGAAGGCGAGCAGGCGGGGCAGGTCCCAGCCCGAGAGCAGGCCGTGGCACAGGGCACCGCCGAAGGCGTCGCCGGCTCCGAGTCCGTTGACCACCTCGACGGGAGTGGGCGGACAGTGCACGCCGCCGGACTCGTCGAGGGCGAACACTCCCTCGGGGCCCATCTTCACCACGGCCAACCGAATGCCGAGGGCGCGCAGGGCCTCGGCGGCGCGCACCGGATCGGATTCCCCCACGGCCACCTCGCACTCGGCGAGATTGCCGACGGCGACGATCGACTGCGCGAGCGCCGCCTCGATGTGCGGGCGGGCCTCGTCGGGCGAGGACCAGAACATCGGGCGCCAGTCCAGGTCCAGGACGGTCAGCCCGCGGCGGGCCCGGACGGTCAGGGCCGCCAGCGTCGTCGAGCGGCTCGGCTCCTCGGACAGGCCCGTGACAGTCGTCCACACCAGCCGGGCGGCACGGATGGCCTCGTGGTCGAGGTCCTCGACGAGCAGTTGCAGGTCCGGGGCGGAGGGCCGGCGGTAGAAGTACAGGGGGAAGTTGTCCGGGGGGAAGATCTCGCAGAACGTCACCGGGGTCGGCAGGTCCTCGACAACGCGCACGTATCGGTCGTCGACGCCGAACTCGCCCAGGGCCCGGCGCACGTAGCGACCGAACGGGTCCGCGCCGACCCCGGATACCAGGGCGGCGCGCCTGCCGTGCCGTGCTGCCGCGACCGCGACGTTGCCGGCGGACCCACCGAGATGCTTGCCGAACGAGGTGACGTCCTCGAGCCCGACGCCGATCTGCTGCGGGTAGACGTCGACGCCCACCCGCCCGAACGCCATTACCTCATAGGGTTCTGACGTTCCGTCAGCGGATGTCACGCCGCGCCGCGACGCCCAGCTGCACCCACGCGCATGCTCAACGCGGACCGCAGGTGATCGAGACCGGACCGGACGTCGGCGCGGATCTCGGCCAGGGCCGCGGCGACACCGTCGCGGTGGGGCACCAGGATCCGGTCCTGCTCCAGTACGTACCAACCGCGGTACCCGTTGTCCTCGAGCGTGCTGACGACCTCGGCGACCTTCGCGCCGCCGGCACCCAGCGGTACGTACATCCCGGCGCGGACCGCGTCGGCGTACCCGAGGCGACCGGCCCGGACCTCGCCGGCCAGGGCGGGCTTGACGTCCTTGAGGTGCACATGCGCGATGCGAGTGGCGGCCGAGCGGGCCAGCATCAGCGGGTCACCACCGCCGACCATGAGGTGACCGGTGTCCAACGTCAGCTGGATCGCGGAGCCGTCGAGGACCTTCGCGACGTCGTCCGGACGCTCGACGAGGGTCCCGGCGTGCGGGTGCAGCGTGCCGATCAACCCGTGGGAGTTGGCGGCCGCGGCGAGGCGGTCCAGGTTGAAGCAGAGAGTGCGCCACGCCAGGGAGTCGAGCTCGGGGCGGGCCTCGTAGCCGTCCGCCCCGCTGACCGCGGCGAACACAGCGACCCGGGAGTTGGCGGCGGCGAAGTCGGCCAGCAGCGAGGCGCACTGGGCGACGGGGTCGATGTCTGGACGATGCGCGACGACCGGGATGAACCCGCCGACGGCCGACAGGCCGTGGCCGGCGAGCGCGCGGGCACGGGCGCGGCCGCCGTCGGGCAGGAAGCCGTCGGGGCCGAACTCGCTGGCGCGCAGACCGAGCGCGGACATCTCCGAGAGCACCGTCCGGGCCGGCAACTGCGCGCCCCAACCGGGAACCTCACAGACGCCCCAGGAGATCGGCGCACCCGCCAAGCGGTTCAAAAAATCGGTCATGCCCGGATCTCCCCCAAGCTGACCCGACGACACTCGCGTCGGGAGATGTCGCACGCTTCCGCAAGCGCGAAAGCGGCCAAGGCATCGGACACCGTGCACGGGCTGGGCCCGCCGTCGGCGACCAAGGTGGTGAACGCCGCCATCTCGGCGACGTAGGCAGCGGCGAATCGGTCCAGAAACAGGTCGTACGCGGGGTGCTCGCTCGCGATCACCCCGGGCTGCAGGGAGCGCAGCGGTGTGCGGCCGTCGACACCGACCGCGACGGAGTCCAGGTGTCCGCGCAGTTCCATGCGGACGTCGCACCCGGCACCGTTGTAGCGCGAGGCGGACAGCTGCACCAGGGTGCCGTTGTCCAACGTCAGGGTCACCGCCACCGCGTCGACGTCGTCGGCCTCGCGGATGAAGTCGTCGCCCAGGTTCGTGCCGGTCGCGTACACCTCGACGACCTCACGTCCGGAGACGAAGCGCAGCACGTCCAGGTCGTGCACCAGGCAGTCCCGGAAGATCCCGCCCGAGCCGCGGACGTACTCCGCGGGCGGCGGCGCGGGGTCGAGGGTGAAGCCGATGATCGTGTGGATGGGCCCGAGCGCACCGGAGACGACGGCCTCGCGTGCCGCGACGTACCCGGGGTCGAAGCGGCGCTGGAAGCCGACCTGCACCGGCACCTCGCGTCCGGCGACGGCGTCGAGCACCGCGCGGGTGGCCGCGATGTCCTGAGCGACCGGCTTCTCGCAGAAGACCGTGACGCCGGCGTTCACCGCCCGCACGACCAGGTCCGCGTGCTGCGGTGTAGGGACGGCGACGACGATCCCGGCGATGCCGGCGTCGAACAGCGAGTCGACGGAGGCGACGGCGCTGACCCCGAGCTTCTCGGCGACGAGGTTCGCGCGGGTGTGGTCCGCGTCGGCGATCAGGACCGAGTCGGGCCCGATCAGCCCGGCCAGATTTTCCGGCATGCAGAGCTCCGATGCGCCCCACTCCGGCCACGCCGATCCGCATGTCCCCACCCTCACGATTTGCGCCTGCCCCCAGGGTGCTCCCAGTCCATCAGCTCCGCATCCGGGTTGCCGAGATCGCACACCCGATCGTGATACGGATGTGGCTGAGTTGATCTCAGGTGGCCACCCGACGTTCGCCCCCACGAGCCGTGCGGGAGTGATGGGGCTCGGCGATCAGCCGCGACGCCAGTACTTGATCTGGCTTCGGCCCGGGCCGGTCAAGACCTGACCGGTGGTCGACAGCGAACGTGCGACCAGCGCGGTCTCGGAACCAGGTTGGCCGCGTTGGAGGTGAACGCGACCGTGCGACCGTCGGCCGAGAGCGCCGGGCGGGACGAGTTCGCCCGGCCCTTGCTGCCGTCCAGCGCCGGCTTTCCTTCGGACGTGGTCGACGCGCATTCGAGATCGCCCGTCGCCAACTCCTTGACGAGGATCCCGTCGGGGCACCCGAGCTTCGAGTTGCCGGCGACCAGTGCGATGAAGCGGCCGTTGCCGGACACGACCGGCTCCCCGACCGGCGGGGTCTCGAGCGTCCCGTCCTTCGACGAGCTGGCGACCGATTCGCGTGCCCCGTCCCAGGCGGCCCACGTGCCCGTCGCCATCAAATCGGAGATGGTCGGCTTCGGCTCGGCCTCGGCCGAGGATCCTGGCGACGCCGGGACCGATGGCACGGATGTCGATCCGTCGACGGCAGACTCCGTGGGCGTCGGCTCGTCGACGGCCGAGGTCGGCGTGGCGGAGGCGGAGGGAAGCCCCTGGGAATCGGGTGCCTCGTCGGTATTCGACCCTCCGCACCCGGCAAGCGCAGCGAGGAGACCGGCGATCACGACGCACGCTCGGCGACGATGCATCTGTCCATTGTTGGCGCGCGTCAAGTGCGGTCTTGGTGCCGCAGATCAGTCGGTGGACAGATCCAGTTGCTTGGTCATCGCATCGCGGAGGATGAACTTCTGCACCTTGCCGGTGACGGTCATCGGGAACTCGTCGACGATCACGACGTAGCGCGGGACCTTGTGGCGCGAGATCTTGCCGTCGCAGAACTCCTTGACGGCCGCGGCGTCCAGCCGGGTCGCGCCGGGGGCCTGGCGGATGCAGGCGCAGAGTTCCTCGCCGTATTTTGCGTCCGGGACGCCGACGATCTGAACGTCGAGGATGTCCGGGTGGGAGTAGAGGAACTCCTCCACCTCGCGCGGGGCGATGTTCTCCCCGCCGCGGATGATCGTGTCCTTGATGCGACCGACGATGCGGACATAACCATCGGCGTCCATCTCCGCCAGGTCGCCGGTGCGCATCCAGCCGCCCTCGTCGATGGCCTCGGCGGTCTTCTCCGGCTCGTTCCAATAGCCGCGCATGACGTGGTACCCGCGGGCCCGGAACTCCCCACGCTGTCCACGCGGCACGACCAGTTCGGTCTCCGGGTCGACCACCGCGATCTCCACGTGCGGGTGGACGCGACCTACGGTGCCGGTCTGACGGTCGATGTCGTCGCCGATGCGGGTCTGCGTGGACACGGGCGAGGTCTCTGTCATGCCGTAGCCGATCGTGACCTCCTCCATGCCGAGTTCGCCGATGACGCGCTTCATGACCTCGACGGGGCAGGAGGCGCCGGCCATCATGCCGGTGCGCAGGGACGACAGGTCGAGGTCCTTGCGGGACTCGACGCCGAGCATCGCGATGAACATCGTCGGGACGCCGTAGAGCGAGGTGGCCTTCTCCGCCGCGCAGGCGGCCAGGGTCGCGGCGGGGTCGAAGACCGGCGCCGGGATGATCACCGCGCTGCCGTGGGTGAGGGCCGCGAGATTTCCGATCACCATGCCGAAGCAGTGGTAGAAGGGCACGGGCACGCAGATCCGGTCGGCGGGGGTGTACCGCATGACCTCACCGAGGAACAGCCCGTTGTTGATGAGGTTGTGGTGGGTGAGCGTGGCGCCCTTCGGGAAGCCCGTGGTCCCTGACGTGTACTGGATGTTGATCGGGTCGTCGAAGCGCAGGCCGGCGGCGATCTCGTCCAGGTCGGGGCCTGGTTCCGTGGCGGTCAGCGTGGTCCAGCTGTCCTCACCGAGGTAGACCACGGATCGCAGGTCGGGGCACTCGCCCTGGACCTCGTCGACCATCGCGCGGTAGTTGCTGGTGCGGAACTGAGGCAGTGTCACCAGCATCGCGGCACCGGACTGACGCAGGGCGTAGGACAACTCGTGCGTACGGTAGTTGGGGTTGATGTTGACGAGGATCGCGCCCATGGCGGCCGTCGCGTGCTGCAGCAGCACCCACTCGCCGCAGTTCGGCGCCCACAGGGCCACTCGGTCCGCAGGCTTGATGCCCGCGGCCAACAGGCCGGCGGCCAGCCGACGGACGTCGGCAAGCAGTTCGGCGTAGGTCCAGCGGCGCCCGGCGGGGACGTCGACAAGGGCCTCGGCGTCGGGGTGCGCCGCGGCGATCCGCTCCAGACAGGCCCCGAGCGTCTCCCCCAGGAGGGGGACGGACGACGTACCGGATGCGTACGACGGAACAACAGTCATGCGGGCGCCTCACTCGGGCTTCGTCGACCAGGTGTGTCGATGCTAAAACGCGCGGCGCGCCCGCACGAGGTGCGGGCGCGCCAGGTTGCGCTCGAGGTGGCCACCGGAGCGACCAACGGGTCAGCTCGTGAGGGCCGACACCGCGCTCCGGACGTCGCCGCTGTCCGCCCGGTTGAACGGGAGCTTGGCGAGCAGGCTGCCCATCATGCAGGTGTTCGAGACGGCCGCGAAGACCAGACCGCTGCCGACGGCGCCGGAGAGGAACTTGGCTTTCGGGTACTTGGTGCTGACCAGGATTCCGGTGGCGACCAGCGAGCCCGCGACGAGGCGGACCTGACGTTCGATGCTCCACGCGGAGGTCGACGAACCGCCGTCGACCTGGCCGCCGGCCTGCTCCCAGGCGTTGAGGCCACCGGCGAGCACGGTGTGGGTGTCGTGGCCCGCGTCGGCGAGCACCTCGGCGGCCAGACCAGCGCGGCCACCGGACTGACAGACCAGCACGAGTTCGGTGACCGGGCCGCCGGCGAGCTGTGACGCGTAGGCCGAGAGGTCACCCAGCGGGATGTTGTGTGATCCCGGGATCCGACCGGCCGCGAACTCGCCCGGGCTACGCACGTCGAGCAGCCTGATCTTGGGATCACTGCCCAACCGGGTACGCAGGTCGGCAGGGGTGAGGGTGGCGGTGTCGGCCATGGGTGCTCCTTTGTCAACTGATCAGGTCAGGTTACGCGATTCGGGCGATGCTCGGCTGACGCGCTCCTTGCTCGCTCGGCTTGCAGGTCCGCGGGTGTGTCGATGTCGTCGGGAACGCCGAGGTCGTCGCACGGCACCGGGACGATCTGCTCGGAGTGCTTGGCCAGGTAGGGCCGCGCGCCTTGATCACCCTCGGCGAGGTCGGCCACCTCAGCCCAGGTCTCCTGGCCCAGCAGCACCGGGTTCCGTCGCTGCCCGCCGTAGGTGGCGACCGCGACGCGGGCCCCGGCGCGGTGCGCCTCGATCAGGCGCGCGACGACGGCTGCGCCGATCCGCGGCTGGTCCACCAGTGAGACGACCACGGCGTCGGCGTCCGCCGGCAACGCACCCAGCCCGGCGCGGAAGGAGGACCCCATGCCACTCGCCCAGTCAGGGTTCTCCACGACCTCGGCACCTGCCACGTCGACGACCGCGGCGCCGAGCACCACGGTGATCGGCGCGCAGCCGCCCTCGCGCAAGGTGCGGACGGCCCGGTCGACGAGGCGCTCCCCGTCGAGCTCGATCAGCGCCTTGGGGGTGCCCAGGCGAGAGCCGGACCCCGCGGCGAGTACCAGACCGGCGATTGTCACCTGGTCCACAACCTGTCTCGGCCCCGGCTCATTCCGGCGGCGGGGACACCTGGGTGAACGCCGGGCCCAGGTGTTCGGTGTCGTTGAACCGGCGCACGATCCAGTGGTCGTCGGCCAGGACCAATTGGGAGATCGACGTGTTGTCACAGCCCATGAAGGCCAGCGAGTTCGCGCCGCTGGCCAGGGCGAGCGCCTGACCGATCACCCCGCCGTGACAGACCACGCCGACCCGCTGTCCCGGGTGCGCCGCATGGATCCGTTGCAGTGCCCCGCGGACCCGGGCCGCGAACCCGTCCGTGGATTCGGCGCCGGGAACCATGTCCCACGTGCCGCCGGCCAGGAGCTCCATCATCCGCGGGTCCTTCATGATCGCGCGACGACGGAACTCCCCGCCCTCCCACTCACCGAGGAACACCTCGCGCAGATCCGGGTCGACCTGCGGCACGAGACCGGTCTTGGCGACGAGCGGGGCGATGGTCTCGTGGGTACGGCGTAGGGAGGAGACATACAGCGCGTCCAGTCCGGCCTCGGCCAGGCGGACGCAGACGGCAGCGGCCTGTTCCCTGCCGGTCGGGGACAGCTCCGGGTCGGCCTGGCCCTCGGCGGTCACCGGGAAGCCGGTGGGCTCCATGGCCGCGGACTCCCCGTGGCGGATCAGCAGAACGTCGGTCGAGCCTTCGGGGACCTTGAAGCGGTACTGGGAGTAGGCACGTTCGCCGCCCTCCGGCTCCTCCAGATCGATGGGGAAAGCCCCGTGCTCGTTCATCCCAACCCCCCACGCCTGATCAGCTGACGCACGATCACATCTCGCTGGATCTCGTTCGTGCCCTCGCCGACGATCATCAGCGGAGCATCCCGGAAATACCGTTCCACGTCGAACTCGGTCGAGTACCCGTAGCCCCCGTGGATCCGCACGGCCGAGGTAGCGACCTCGAGGGCGACCTCGGAGGCGAACAGCTTGGCCATCCCGGCTTCCACGTCGGTGCGTGCCCCGGTGTCGTATTGACGCGCGGCGTGCAGGATCAATTCCCTCGCGGCGGTGAGTTTCGTCGCCATGTCGGCCAGGTAATTGCCGATGGACTGGTGCTGCCAGATGGGCTTGCCGAACGTCTCGCGCTCCTGGGCGTAACGGAAGGCGTCGTCGAAGGCGGCGCGGCCGACCCCCAGCGCGCGGGAGGCCACCTGAATGCGTCCGACCTCCAGTCCTTGCATGAACTGGCCGAAGCCGGCGTTCGGCTCCCCACCCAGGATCGCCTCCGGGCCGATCGCGTGCTCGTCGAACACGACCTCGCAGCTCTCCACGCCCTTGTAGCCGAGCTTGCCGAGGTCCCGCGAGACGGTGAGCCCGGGACCCGGTTCGCAGAGCAGGATGCTCATGCCCTTGTGGGGCGGATCCGCCGACGGGTCGGTGCGGGCCAGAACCGCCATCACCCCGGCCCGGCGGGCGTTGCTGATCCAGGTCTTGGTGCCGGTGACCGACCAGCCGTCGCCGGAGCGGACAGCTGTGGTGCGCAGCGCCTGCAGGTCCGAGCCGCCGCCGGGTTCGGTCAGCGCCATCGCCGCGCGGACCTCGCCGGTGGCCATGCGCGGGAGCCAGTTGTCCTGCTGCTCCTTCGTGCCGAATTTGGTGAGCAGGGTCGCGACGACGCTGTGCGAACCCATCGCGCCCGCGAGGCTCATCCAACCGCGGGACAGTTCGGCGGTCAGCATCGCGAAACACGGCGTTGAGACCGGGGCCTCACCCCACGGCTCGGGGACCCGCAGTCCGAAGATCCCCAGCTCCTTCATCGTCTCGATGAGGTCCTCGGGGTAGGTGTTGGCGTGCTCCAGATCACGCACCACCGGACGCACGTCACGCTCGACGAACTCCCGCACGGTCGCGAGGACCGCCGTCTCCTCCGCATCAAGCCCGTGCACTGTGTTCCATCCCATCGCTGATCGGGTCGGCGGACCCGGGCCCGGACATCACCCAGGCGATACGGTGCCATCAAGGCATACGACGTCGAGGAGGGGCCTGCAGTGGGGCAGTCAACGGCGCCCTTGGCGGGCCTGCGCGTCATCGAGATCTCCTCCTTCGTGGCTTCCCCGCTGGGCGGCATGACACTCGCGCAGCTCGGGGCCGAGGTCATCAGGATCGACCCGATCGGCGGAGCCCCCGACGTCCGGCGTTGGCCGTTGGCGCCGTCGGGCATTTCCATGTATTGGACCGGGCTGAACAAGGGCAAGCGATCGATCGAGGTCGATCTGCGCGCCCCGGCGGGTCAGGAGATCGTGCAGCGCCTGGTCACCGCGCCCGGTGAGGGCGGCGGGATCCTGCTGACCAACGCCGCCGGGCGTTCGTTCATGAGCTACCCGACGCTGTCCGCGCTGCGGTCCGACGTGATCGTCGTGGAGTTGACCGGCAAGTCCGACGGCTCGCCCGCCGTCGACTACACGGTGAACGCCGAGGTCGGCTTCCCCCTCGTGACGGGTTCTCCCGGGACATCGGACCCGGTCAACCACGTGCTGCCGGCGTGGGACGTCGCCGCCGGCCTCTACGCGGCACTCGCGATCCTCGCCGCCGAGCGGGGGCGGCGCCTCACCGGCACCGGCTCCCACGTCGTCGCCGCTCTGGCCGACGTGGCGATCGCGACGGCGGGCAACCTGGGCCTGCTCGCCGAGGCCCAGTTCGGCGGCACGCGCGAGCGCATCGGTAACCACCTGTTCGGTGGCTTCGCCCACGACTTCGCCACCTCCGACGGCAGACGCGTGATGCTCGTCGCCCTGACACCGCGTCACTTCAAGGACTTGGTTGAACTGACCGGCACCGCGGACGCGGTGTCCGCGATCGAGGCCGCGCTCAAGGCGGACTTCTCGACCGACGGGGACCGGTACACGCACCGCGAACTGCTCGTGGCGCTCTTCAAGCCCTGGTTCGCCGGGCGCAGCCACGCCGAGGTCTCGGCGGGACTGGGCGCGAGTTCCGTTCTCTGGTCCACCTACGCCGGCTTCGCTGACCTGGTCGCCGACCCCGCGTTGGCGGCCAACCCCATGATGTCCGTCCTCGACCAGCCGGGGGTGGGGCCGCATCTCGCACCGGCCGGTCCCCTGGCCTTCGCAGGCCTCGACCGCCGTGCCGTCCCGGCGCCGGCTTTGGGCGAGGACACCGATGAGGTGCTTCGCAGCGTTGCGGGGTACTCCTCAGAGGAGATCGCAGAACTACGCGCGGCAGGCACCGTCGCTGGGCCCGCCGCAGACCCTGGAGATTGATGTGACCACCACAGCGGACCCTCAGACCTCCTCCGCCACCGCTGACGGTCCCTCGCTCAAGCAGATCGCGGCCGAGTGGCAGCCGGAGACCACGGCTCAGTACGAGCGCATCGACATCACCCCGACCGCGACCTTCGCCGGGTTGATCGACCAGCCCGTGCCCGTTCAGGGCAAGGGCGATCCGCTGCCCCCGCTCTGGCACTGGCTGCACCTGCTCGACCGTCCGACCAAGTCCGAGGTCGGCCCCGACGGTCACCCTCTGCAGGGCACCTTCCTCCCGCCGATCCCGGACCGCCGCCGGATGTTCGCAGGTGGACACCTCATCCAGCACGCGCCGTTCCGCGTCGGCCAGGAGGTCACCCGGGTCTCCACCGTCACCAACGTGTCGGTGAAGCAGGGTGGATCGGGCGAGATGATGTTCGTGACCGTGCGGGACATGTTCACCGCCGACGGCATCCTGCTCGCCGTCGAGGACAAGAACATCATGTACCGCTCCGGGGACCCGGTCCGTCCGCCGTTCGACCCGAGCACGGCCAAGCCCGAGCCGGTGCAGAGTCCGTGGCAGATGCCCTTCCAGCCCGACCCGGTGTCCCTGTTCCGGTTCAGCGCGCTGACCTACAACTCGCACCGCATCCACTACGACCAGGACTACGTCACCAACGTCGAGCACTACCCGGACCTGATCGTCCACGGCCCGCTGCTGGCGATCCTGTGTCTGGAACTCCCCCGACGCTACTCCCCTGAGCTGACGGTCACTCAGTTCAAGTTCCGGGCTCGCTTCCCCGCCTACTGCAGCCACCAGATCCTGGTCCACGGCGCGGCGGAGGAGCAGGACGGAATCACGACGGGGAACATGTCCGTCGACACCGGCGACAACGTTGGAGCCATGACGGCCACGGCCGTTTTCGCCTGATGTCCGATCTCGCGGAGCCCAAGGCCACACTGGCGCGCTACTTGCAGGTCGCCCGCGAGGCCTTGCTGTGGAAGCTCGACGGGTTGTCCGAGTACGACGCTCGACGACCCCTGACACCGACCGGCACGAACGTGCTCGGCGTCATCAAGCACGTCGCCTCGGTCGAACTCGGGTACCTCGGGGACGTGTTCGGTCGACCCTCGGGCATCCCGCTGCCCTGGTTCACCGACGACGCCGCGCCCAACGACGACATGTGGGCCACCGCCGACGAGTCCCGGGAGTTCATCGTCGACCTGTACCACCGGGCGTGGGAGCACGACGACGCGACCATCGACGCGCTGCCGTTGGACGCTATCGGCTCGGTGCCGTGGTGGAAGCCGGAGACCCGTGAGGTGACGTTGCATCAGATCCTGGTGCACGTGGTCATGGAGACGCACCGCCACGCGGGCCAGGTCGACGTCATCCGCGAGTTGATCGACGGCCGAGCCGGACTACGGGCGGGCAGCGACAACCTGCCCGAGGGCGATGCGCAGTGGTGGACGGCGTACTGCGAGCAGGTGGAGCAGGCGGCGCAGCGCTTCCGCTGACCTCAGGCGAGCGGCTCCATCGCCAGGATCACCGTCGCAAGAAAGTCCTCCTCGGGTTCCTTCCCCGGCGGATTCGCCATGACGAAGGTCGCGAACGTGTTCCTGGAGCGGAAGATGCCGAACTGGACCGTGGTGCCGCCGCTGCTGGTCCGGAACGCGCGGGTCTCGTCCCCGACGTCGAGATGACCGAGGTCGTCGCCGCCCGGCGAGCATTCCTCAACTGCCCGGATCGCCTCGGCGAACATCGCGTCGGCGTCGGCGACGGACTTCGCGCGCACCACCGTCTGATCGGCGCTGGTGGCGGCCGTGCCGTACTGCCGTCCGAACTCCTCACCCCCGCGCAGGTCCCTGCTGCCCAGACAGAGCGGCTCCGGAAGGCTGTCCGCCGCGACCTGCCATCCGCCCGGGACGCTCGGAAGGATGCGGGCGGGATCGATGAACAGCGGCGTCCCGGAGTCGACCCGCGGCGGGACGCCCTCGAGGAGAAGCCCCGGCCCCGGCCGCGCGTCGCCGCCGAGCTCATTCGGACCGCCGGAGACCGATGCCGCCGGCGTTGGTTCGGGGGCGCTCTGTGGCGGCGCGTCCGAGGATTCCGAGCACCCGGCCACCAGCATGACGAGGACAACCAGCGTCTCCCCGCGTCTCCGCACAGCCCCTCCCTCGCGCCGGTGCCGACCGACGCCCCAATACTGGCTCCTCATGAGCGCCGAAGACGATCAGGACGAGTGGTGGCTCGATGACGAGCCGCGCGGCCCCTCGTTGCGCGTCCTGTCCATTCTCGCCATGGGCACGCTCGGCCTCGCCGTGGCGGGGTCGGTGTGGTTGGCGTTCGCGTTCGGCCGGCGAGGGGCGGGTGACCTGCGGATCTACCAGGGTCGGATCAACGAGAACAGCAAGACCGAGACCGGACTCGAGGACAAAGCCGAGTACACCGGCGGCTTCCTTGCCCAGGCCTTGCTGCCGCTCGGGATCGCCGTCCTGTTGTGCGCCGTCGCGGTGATCGCGTGGCATGGGGTGGTCGACCGCGCCGCCCGTGACTGGGGCGGTGGCCTCAGCTTGGAGCGGGCGCAGGCCCTGGGCGGGTGGGCACCCATCGCCAACCTCGTGATGCCGCTCAAGGCATTGCGCGAACTCACCGAGGTGCACCGCGCCTGGCTCGCCTCGCGCGTCATCTGGCTCTGGTGGGCACCGTGGACGGTCGCGATGCTGCTGTCGGCCTTCGCGTTCAACGCCGCGTTCGCCTGGTCGCCGTTCTACGACGCCAAGGGCGACCCGACGCCGGCGGACATCGCGGCGCTGGACAAGTACGGGGTGATCGTGGGCGCCGGGCTGGCCGTGTCCGCCGTCGCGATGATCGTGGTCGTGCTGAGCCTGACCACCGCCGTCGCGGGACGCTACGGCGCCGACGACGATGAGGACTGACCGGCAGCACCCGAGAAGTTCAGGGCTCAGTTCAAGGACGGACCCGTCGGGGGTTCCAATGTTTCCGCGGAAACATCGGCAAGCGCCCTGGCAGTTCGCTCCTCGGCGTGCAGCAGCACCTCAACCGCGTAATGCAGGTCAAGCGGCTCGCCGTGCCAGTGCGGCCGTGTCGTCACGGAATCGATCGTGGCCCGGTGCATGTCAGGCACGGCCGCGGCCTCGCCTCGAACGACCGGGGGGACCTGGTCGATGACCATGCCGTCGGGATTGCGGAAGACGAATCCGCCCCGGCCGTCGGACTCGACAGAGAAGCCCCCCTCGTGGACCAGGTGATGGTGGGCCGGGCATAACAGGATGAGATTCCACAACGCCGTCGGGCCTCGCTGTGACCAATGAATGACGTGGTGGGCGTGCAGGAATCGTGTGGCGCAACAGCCCGGCATGCCGCAGCCACCGTCGCGCAGGATGAGCGCGCGCCGCAGCCTCCGCGGGACGACTCGGGAGCGCCGACCGATGTCCATCGAGGTGCCCGGTCGGCCGGCCCGATGGTGGGCGACGACCACGGCTGAGGAATCGCACAGCAGCCGCCGGAGGGTCTCGGGGTGCACCGCCGGCCCGTTCTCGATCTGAGCCCGCGGCTCGTCGGCCAGAAGTTCGTCGAGGTCGACGTGGATGTTCACCGTGTGATCGGGCGCGGTGCTGGGTTCGACGTCTGCGAGGTGGTTCAGGGTGCACCGGGCCAGAGCGACCAGAGCGTCAGCACTGACCTGCGGGCCTGTCGACACCGCCGTGCATTCGCCGGTTGTTTCCGCGGAAACATCCGGCCGGGCGGCGTCGAGGCCGGCCAGCAGCAGGGCCCCCTCCTCAGGCGTGAATCGGCCGCTGATGACGAGCATCCCGTCGTGGTCCCACCTCCAGGTCAGCCTGCGACGCTCGTGTCGACCGTCCGGGTCGGCCGCGTCCTTGGCGCGGCGGATACCCGCCGTGATGCGCTCGAGTTGCGCTCCGGTGCAGCACAGAGCGGTTTGCACCAGGGACGATTCGTTGGCGGGGTTCGCCACGCGGGTGATCGCGCGCACCTTCGAGTACGACAACCGCCCGGCGAGAAACTCGGCCCGCAGCAGCGGGAGGTCCTCCAGCGCGCGGGCCACGCGGACATGCTCGCGAGCAGCTACGTCCCCAAGCCCGCACCGCCAGGACAACCACTGAGCACAACTGACGGCGCCGCCCGGATGCCACCATCCGTTCCGGCGGTCGAATTCCGCGATCTGGCCCAGCCACACTGCCGTCGCGGCAGCCAGATGTCCCCCGCCCTCTGCGATCTTGTCGCCGAGGGCCTCCAGCTCGGCCCACTCCCGGGCGTTGCGCTCCGGGACCGTCTCCCCCGGCAGGGTGTCTGCAAGCATCGCCATCTGTCCTCCTGGCTCGAACTGGTGTTCGATTCACGATAGACCCGAGCGCCGACACTTCCCTGTGCTCAGTCTCATCGCGCGAGGTGCTGGATGTTTCCGCGGAAACATGGCCGGCGCCGTCGACGTTCAGGAGCAGGACCGTGGACAGCGCCGACGCCACCGCGAACGCCCCGAAGGTCCATCCGTGCAAGGCCCCGGACAAGGTCGCCCACCTCCGCCCGGAGCAGTGTCTACCACCGGGTAACCTCGTGCCGTCCGGCAGGCGTGGGCCGCATCCTGGGCCGGAGATTCGCGGAGAGCAGGGAGCATCATGGGCCGCCTGGCGCAGACCGAGAACCTGACCGACGTCCAGCAGGAGATCCTGAAGACCGTCGCGGACTTCGTCGAGAAGGAGATCATCCCCCACGCCCAGGAGCTGGAGCACGGGGACATCTACCCGCAGGACATCGTCGACGGGATGAAGGAGATGGGCCTGTTCGGGCTCACCATCCCCGAGGAGTACGGCGGTCTCGGTGAGTCGCTGCTGACCTACGCCCTGGTGGTCGAGCAGATCGCTCGCGGCTGGATGAGCGTCTCCGGCATCATCAACACGCACTTCATCGTCGCGTACATGCTCATGCAGCACGGCACCCCGGAGCAGAAGCAGCAGTACCTCCCGCGCATGGCCGAGGGCGAGGTCCGCGGCTCGTTCTCGATGTCCGAGCCCGGTTGCGGTTCCGACGTCGCGGCGATCAAGACCAAGGCCAAGGAGGACGGCGAGGACTTCGTCGTCAACGGCGCCAAGATGTGGCTGACCAACGGTGGCTCGTCCAACCTCACCGCCGTGCTGGTCCGCACGGACGAGGGCGCGGAATCGGTCTACAAGAACATGACGACGATCCTGGTCGAGAAGCCGTCGGGCTTCGGCGAGGTCGTCCCCGGCCTGGTCGTGCCGGGCAAGATCGAGAAGATGGGCTACAAGGGCGTCGACACGACCGAGATGGTCTTCGACGACTTCCGCATCCCGCAGGCCCAGGTCCTCGGCGGCGCCGCCGGCCGCGGCAAGGGTTTCTACCAGATGATGGACGGTGTCGAGGTCGGCCGCGTGAACGTTGCCGCCCGCGGCTGTGGCGTCGCGATCCGCGCCTTCGAGCTCGGCATCCAGTATTCGCAGCAGCGCGAGACCTTCGGCAAGAAGATCGCCGATCACCAGGCCGTGCTGTTCCGCCTCGCGGACATGGCCTGCAAGGTGGAGTCCGCCCACCAGATGATGGTGATGGCCGCCCGCAAGAAGGACTCCGGGGAGCGCAACGACCTCGAGGCCGGCATGGCCAAGTACCTCGCCAGCGAGTACTGCCACCAGGTCGTCGAGGACTCCTTCCGCATCCACGGCGGGTACGGGTTCTCGAAGGAGTACGAGATCGAGCGTCTATACCGCGAAGCCCCGATGCTGCTCATCGGCGAGGGCACCGCCGACATCCAGCGCATGATCATCGGCCGCCGTCT